>OY970330.1:4580000-8777251 GCA_963717295.1 Thermoanaerobaculaceae bacterium | reverse complement strand
GGGGCTTGAGGTGGGGTGAGGTGTTTTCCTCTTCCTGACGGCCGGGCTCCCCTCACCTGTCCACTTCAGCACGAACGCTCCGGCCCCGCCCCCTGGGAGCGCTGGCGTCTCGCCGGCCTGCTAACTCCGCTTCCCTCCCTCCCGAGATGCACCTTTCCGGAGCCGCAAGGTAGCCATAGCGCTTGCGCACTCGCCACCGCGACCTCCGGCAGGCCAGACGGATAAGCCTTCGTGGTCCTAACGACTTATCCGTCACGGCCAGGTGGATAAGCGCCGGCTCTCCAGAGGTCGTTGGAACCGTACAAATCGCTGAGCCCTGGCAGCTTAACGCCTCGAGCACCCGACCTCTCGGGAATGCATAGCGTTGACGGCTAACACTCTCGCGCCGGGTCGCTTATCCGTAGGCCTTGCCGTGCCGGGTCTGCAAGTGCTCTCCCTTGAATACTTTGAGCCTGCCCTTCCGGTACTGTCCGGAAGCTTATACGCCACCCGGCTCGGGGTGGCTTAGCCGGCAATCCCACCCCATATTGACGAACACTAGTAATTGGCGTAGAGTGATAACCATCATAGGCAGAGCAAGATGCGACACTAGAAATGCGTCGGCAAGGTCTTCATCGGTTTGTCGCTAAGCATTCTGGAAGCTGGCGCATAAGCTCATCTAGAGGTTCGGCGTCAAGGAGATTGAAATGCAGTCCTGCTGCCGCTACCCAGAAGCTCCGAGTGCTCGCACTCTTGCGCACTACCACGACCGATCAAATTTCGTCCATGTGTTGGTTGGTGTTGTGGGTATGATATGCGGCATGCTGTCACTCTGGTACAACTGGAACCGAGTCTCACAGATCGTTGTTTCTGGCGTTGATCTGGATATATTGATCATCCTCATTTTGGTGGCCTTGCGCAGTGACGGCTTTGTTGGCGCGTCTAAGTGGTTGCCGCATAGGCTTTTTGGCTTACTATTGTTCTTATTTCTGTTGATGGCGCTCATACCGTCCTTTGCGGAGATGTACATCTCGCGTGGTGATGTATGCCAGAGTAGCCATCAGCACTGCCTCTCCGCATGCAGCCTGTCCCAAGAGGCAAGCCAGCCAGACTTTGACAGTTGCCGGATGACGACGATGGTTAATGCTCTTTATTTCAGCTTCGTTACCATGTCCACTTTAGGTTATGGTGACTACATGCCTAATAGTGAGGTTACGCGCGGGATCGTTGTATGGCAACTTGGTAGTGGTGTACTTCTATTCCTGCTTGCCTTTCCAATGGTGGTCTCCCGAATGGCTGTGTGGTGAAGGTGATAATGCAGATGTACCGGAAGGGCAGGCGAGCGGTGTCTGCGAAGTCATGTATGGACTTGCAGTCTCAGAGCCATATATCGCGCCGAACCCGGCTGCTCCAGCGGACCAGAAAGCTCCGCTTTCCGGCCGCTGAGCAGCAAACCCGTGGCCGTCAACCAAGAGCTAGGCTTGGAAGATTTATAGACCATGTTATAATTGTAGGTGACTGTCACTGTAGTGCTGTGACCAACTTGAACAGGAGGTTTACAATGCCCCATTTCGTAGGTGGTCCACCGATCATCGGCAGAGATGACGAGATCAACTGGAGGAATGGCAGTGCCCCACGTCCGCCTCAGATCGATCTCCAAGTGTCTGGGGAGTGGCGGCGGGATCGGATTGAGCCCTATAAAACAAGGGCGGTGTGCACCTGCATTCACTTGCCCTGCACTTGCGGTGTGCGTCGATATTAGGCCCTTACCGCTGGGATCCTTGCCAACCTGGTAACGATTTCGCGTCACTTTTATGCATGGGCGGTCTCCGCCATCGCGGGAATCAGCAAGAATCGCCGGAGCTTGAGAGCGGCGCTGATGACGGCCTTTCTCAACCGAGTTACGTAGTACTTGTAGGTGCGTCCGATTTTCTTGATCAAGCCGTGGGTACGCAAGCGCTTCAGGATACGCCAGACCTGAGAAGGCGTCTTGCCTGGCAGGAGATCCTGCAGGTGCCGACTCTGAAAGCCGCTCAGATTGAACTCGCCCCGGATGATCGCCTCCAAGGCGGCGCGATCCTCGTCGGCGAACAGATTGATTCCCCGATAGGTGCGTTGTCCGTCCGAGGTCGGTTTTGAGATCTTGTCCAGATCTTTGATTCCTGCCGTGGGGTCGTCCAGAGCCGACAGGAATTCCAAGTACCTGCGATTGGCTGCTCTCATTAACTCGGCCACCGCCGGCAAACTGTAGATCGACTTCTTCACGGGAGCGTTTTTCATCTCCCAGGTGCCATCTCGATGTTCTACCCTCCGGTAGTGTTTAAAAAAGGTGACATCGTTGCTGGTGGTCTCGAGTCGCAGAACTCTGCCCACCTTGTCGTACATCTTGATCGAATTGCGCCCCATGTGATGCTTGATTCGGGTCCCTTCGATTCGAGTATGAAAGTCGTTGCCAATCTCTCCCTCAAAGCGCTCGTCCAATTTGCGCCCAAGGAAAGTTGCCACATGCTCCGGCTTGACCGTGTGGATCGCCGTACGGACCAACTCCTCGTACACCGGCCGCAGATCCTTCAGGCTGCCAAAGACGATGTCCGTGGCATACTCCACCTGCATCAGACTCCAATGGTAGCTGGTCTTGAAGTGAGGCAGGATGGGGCATAACCATCCAACAACCCGATCCAGGATGCGATGCAGGGTCTCGGCCCGCAACCCGTCGGCCAAGGCTTGGGCTCGGGTGAAGTCCTCAATCTCGACGAAGACGTTGTCGACCAAGCGGTAGCCAATTCCTTCCTCGCTCAGTTGGCAAGCCAGCAGATTGTGTCCGTTGAAGTAAAACTGCAAGCGAAAAGGCGCCCAAGTGGGAACCCGCAGATAGCAGAGCCCCAAGTGTCTATCGATGAAGTAGAAGCAATAATGAAGACATCTACCCTCCGTCGCGCGAAGGGTGGTTTTGCCTGTGGCTTTGTCGTACCAAGGCTTGAAGGACGTACAAGACTCCATGGCCGAGAAGATGTGGACAAGGCCCGGGTGATTCCCCCGCTTCTTCAACGACCCTTGGACCCGATCCTCCTTGCGGAAGTCCTTACGACGGATGAACTCGATAGCCAAACCAGCCTCCCCAGCCAACCGCTCGGCGTGTTGGCGAATCTCCTCTCGCAGTGGCTCTGCCCATTGGGTGTAGTCAAAGAGCCGAACTCCTTGCCCGGTCAGGTGACTGGCCATGGCATGCTGGTGGCAGATCTCTGGCAAGGTCCCAGTGATTACCACCCGGTCAAAGCAGGAAAGAACTCCAGGAATCTGTTCCGCATACCTCTCGGTCAATACAACCATCGGCGTACCCTCCAAGAATGCCGAAACACCTCATTCGGCAACCTGAAGAGCATATCTCATTCCTTCTCTACGCTACTTGTTTGGTTCCGGCTCGGCCGGGTTAGGCTTTACCGGCTCTCAACCGCGACCGGCCCTCCGCTGAAAATTCGAGGCTTCGCTGCTTGGCACCTCCGCGACGCTCCGGTGCCAAACAGCTTGAAGCCTCTCGTCTGCGTCCAGAGCGTCCGTGGTACAACCCGAGCCAGCTTGGTGCCTCCGCTACGCTCCGGACACCAACCTGGCATTGCGGGTAGCGGAACGACTAGCCATAGCACGGTGCTCGGGGTAGAATTGGAGCAGCCGCTGAAGAGGAGAAGCTGCATGCAAATATCGCAACGTATCGGTAGTGCGGCCAACCCCGGCGGTCGAGCGGACGGAAACCGCAAACAGCGCGGTTCCCGCGCGCTCACCGCCCACAGCGTAGCAGCCATGAAGCTTATTGCCACACTGCTTGCGCTCGCGGTTGTACTCCCGGCGCTGGCACAGGACCAAACCATCAAGTTTTCAAAGTCTTCTGGCGAGCTAAAGCTAAAGGACTTTGACTCCAAACGTTGACTCACCTGTTTGAAGGCAAGGCTGTAGTGTCTGGAACCGTAGTCTTTGAATTCGATATGGCATCTCCGACGCAGGCAAACGGAGAAGTCAACTTTGCCAAGTTCATTCCAGACGCGTCGTCGCTTCGAAAGTTGCCGGCTGTCGTGTCGGGTCCCTTTGCGAGCCCAATTCACTATGTCTCATTGGAACCGGCGGAGGCTGCACTGCGAGATGCGCTCGGCGCTGAAGAGTCAGTTCGCGTTTCACATGGCGCACAGTCAAGCATTAGCGCGAGGGTGAAGGTCACCATCCACACATATCGCACTGGTATTGAATGTGACGCCAGAACCTACTGGGCGACAATCGGCCCGAAGGACGTTGTTCCGCTCGGCGAAATAGTGGCAACTGCCGAAGTGCCAAATGGCTGCTAACACCTCGCTGGAGCGCACGCGTGAGGGATAAAGTGCCAAGCTCATACGATAGCGCGCGCGGCGCTCAACTCAACCGTTAGGCGCACATGAGAATCCTCGATTTCGCCCGAATCGTGGCCAGCCATGCGGCAGGGGATCTGGACTACTCCTTGGACCCCATGGACATCATTTCGGAACTGGCCGTTATCTACGGTCGAGACTACCCAGGGCACGCCGAAGCCGGGTGGGTCTACAATGGCGAGCGACGCCTGTCGCCAATTACCCCGGACCTCAATGTGGAGGGCCCTTTTCTCCTGGTCTATTACGTCGGCCACCTACCCGCATGGTACCTGTTTCGCTACGAATCACGCTCTGACATCGAAGCGAAAATTCTAGGCGGAGGCGGGTATCTCAACCAATTCATCAGTACGACGGTCATCATTCACAATGGCGAGGTTCTTCCGTTCCGTGTCTTCTTCCGCGACCCCTCCGGTCGAGAGCGCCTTTTCGAAAAGAGAAGCCAGCTAATGAACGATGCGTTTGGCACTGCTTATCCAAACCCGAGGATCGAATGGTTGCCTGCGCGTCCTGGCGCCTAACAGGTCTCTTCTCGCGCAGTGTTGCCAGGATTACTTCAAGAGTCGGCATGGCGAGCCTCCATGGCGTGACATCTTACGCTCTTCAGGCGAAGGCGCAGGAGCGTCACCCTTGACAGGGTTCAAGCGGCGGGGTTTGACCGGGGTCCCAGGGCTTGCGCCCTGGGCTACGAGTCTGCCGCCCTCCGGGCTCCGCCTTCCAGGCGCGGTCAGGCGGCGGTGGCGTGGATTCATGTGGATTCGGTGGCCGGCGACGGTCCTCCGCGGTGCGACCTGGACTCGGCGTTGAGGTTCGAGACGCGGCGGACGGGCGTCCGGGAACGGGTCCTGCCAGCGGCTATCCCGCCCTTTCAGGGCGGACGGGTTTGTCTCCACCGTGGTCCCAGCCCGGTGGGCTGGGCTGAGGGATCTCGCACCTTTGGCGCGGAAGACGGCCACGGGAAAGTACAACCGTTCGTCGGGGAGCCCGACGCTCTTCCGGATCGAGCCAACGCTCCGTTGGAAAAGTCCAACGGCCCGTTGGGAAGTTCCAACGCTCCGTTGGAAGAATCCAACCGGCCATCGGAAAGTCCGACGCTCCATTGGAAGATTCCAACGGCCTATCGGAAAGTCCGACGCTCCGTTGAAAGAATCCAATGGCTCGTTGGGAAGTTCCAACGCTCCATCGGAAGTTCCGACGGGCCATCGGAAAGTCCGACGCTCCGTTGGAAGAATCCAACGGTCCGTTGGGAAGCTCCAACGCTCCGTCGGAAGTTCCAACGGCTCATCGGAAAGTACGACGCTCCCTTGGAAGAATCCAACGGCCCGTTGGGAAGTTCCGACGCTCCGTCGGAAGTTCCAACGGTCCATCGGAAAATACGACGCTCCGTTGGAAGAGTCCAACGGCTCGTTGGGAGGCCAACGCTCCGTCGGATGCTTCCAATGGCTCATTGGAAAGTCCGACGCTCCGTTGGATCGGTCGACGTCACGTCGGATGGATCTGACGCTCCCTTGGATTCATCCAACAGCTTATCGAGGAGTGGTCCCGCCCGTTGGCCCCGGCGGAGGGGGCGGCATCACCGGCAACGTGACCGACGAGGCCCGGGCGCGCTCGTGGTAGATCGTCTGGTGGGCCACCTTCCACTCGGTATCCGTGGCGAAGGATATCCGAGTGACCTTCCTGGAGATATCCAACCGGCTGCGTCAGTGATATCATGATGCCGGAGGAACCGACCATGAGCCTGCGGAAAACCAGCGTCGAAATCAACGAGGAGCTACTGGCGGCGGTCCAGCGGGTGCTCTCGACAGCGACTCTCCGGGAGACGATCGACACGGCGTTTCGAGAGATCCTACGGGCTGCGGCACGGCGGGAAGAAGTCGAGGTCTTATCGACGATGGACGGCATGGACTTGTCGAATTCAGACGTCATGGCTGGAGCCTGGCGGTAAGTGAAGGCCCGGTACCTCGTCGGCAAGAGCGCCCTGGCCCGGATGCCGAACGAGGCCGTCCGCCTTCGGCTGGCCCCCATCATCGAAGCGGGAGAGGCCGCCACCTGCGCCATCATCGACTTGGAGGTGCTGTTCAGTGCCCGGAATCACGAGGACCATGAACGCATCCGGCATCGCAGAGCTCTCGCCTATCACTCCGTTCCCATCACCGAGGCGATCCTTCAGCGCGCGACCGACATTCAGGCCGAATTGTCGCGCACCGGCCGCCATCGCGTTCCCATCCCCGACCTGATCATCGCCGCAACCGCCGAGGCCGCTGGCCTGATCCTGCTCCACTACGATCGCGATTTCGACCTGATCGCCGAAATCACCGGGCAGCCGGCGGAGTGGGTGGTGGAGCGCGGCTCGGTCTAGAAATTACTGCCGATCCGAGATCAACGACTTCCCCATCATCACCGGCAGCGTGACCGACGACGCGCGGGCGCGGTCGTGGTAGATCGTCTGGTGGGCGACTTTCCACTCGGTATCCGTGGCGACCGGATTGCCGGTGTTCTGGTTGGGAGCATAGCTCGGCGCGGAGCTGCTCGAGATCTCCAGACGGACCCGGTGACCGGGCTCGAAGCGGTGAGCGATGTCGAAGAGCTCGATACGGAAGGTCTCCACCTTCCCCGGGGTCAACAGCTCCCCACCCAAGACCCTCATCACCCCGGCCCTCTTCTCCCGCCCCCTCCCAACCCCCCTCACCGGGAGAAGAGGGAGGGCAACGCGAAACGGCCTCGCATGCCTTCCCCCTCTCCCGGGACGGGAGAGGGGGTTAGGGGGTGAGGGTTTTGGGCGGGGGAACTCTGAGACACGTTAAGTCAGCCCCTACCCCCTACGCCCCCCATGCCCGAGGATCCAGCTCATAGGGCAACGGTGTCAGCACTTCCAACCCGTCCTCGGTAAGATGGTGCAGGTCTTCCAGGCGCACGGCCCAGCGCTCCTCGGGATCGTAGAGGCCGGGCTCCAGGGTGAAGACGTCACCCTCCCGCAATACCCCCTCGGCTCCGGAGGCCTTCTTGAAGGTGGGAAACTCGTGGATCTCGAAGCCCACGCCGTGGCCGAGGTTGTGGACGTAGCCCCGCGTGGTGCCCGGCTCGGAGATGGGCGTTGGGTAGCCGGCGGCCTCGAAGCGGGCGCAGACGGCTTCCTGCACGTCCCAGCCACGCACTCCGGGCCGGGATCGCAGCGCCGCCTCTTCGAGCGCCTCGCGCACCGCGGCGTGGCCCCGGCGCAATGGTTCCGACGGCTCGCCGACGCAGAAGGTGCGGGTGCAGTCGGAGAACAGACGGCCCTTCGGGAAGATGTCCACCACCAGCGACTCGCCGGCCCGCAGCACGCGGTCCGGCGTGCCCGCGCAGTGGGGAATCGCCCCCTCTTCCGCCGGAGCGATGATGTTGCCCCGCGGCTGCTCGTAGCCATCTCCGGCCCCGGCGAGGACCCTCGCGATCTCGGCCCGCACCCGGGCCACGCGCAGGGGTTCGCCCTCGTGCCACAGCAACCCCTCTCCGGAAATCGTGGCCGCCGCCAGCAGTCTCGCCACGGCGCGGAAGGCGTCGCAGGCCGCCGCCGAGGCGTCCCGCAGGCCCGCCAACTCGGCCGGCTCTTTTTGCTGGCGCGCCCGGGTCATCAGCCCATTGCCCGGCACCCACTCCCACCCTTCACGGCTCAGGGCCGCGCAGGCCGCCTGCAGGGTTCCCGCCGGACCGTGGCCGGCGAGGGCGACGCGGCCGGGCGATACGCCGCAGAGCTCCAGGGCGCGCCCCGCCACCTGCGCGAGGAAGTACGCCGGATCGGGCAGCTCGCTCGACCAGCGGGAGACGTCGAGATCGGCGGGGGTCAGCAGGGCGAGACCCGTGGCCGCAGCCTCCTCGCGCTCCATGGGAGTGAGAAAGCCGAGGCGGGGTGGAGCGCCCTGGGGGTGCCGGGGGAGCACCAGCAGCGACTCCCCCAGGTGAGCCGGACCGGGAAGAAACGGTGCGAGGTCGGAGTCCTGGGCGGACGGCGCGAGGATGAGCAACGCCTCGCAGCCGAGCTCTTCGAGCCCGGCTGACAACACCGCGAGACGCGACTTCATTATGCGGTTTGACGCTCGGATTGAGGCTCGGTATGACGCTCGATGAGCGCTTCGAACGCCGACTTGCCCCGGGCGCCCACCATCTGATCGGCGACCTCGCCGTTCTTGAACAACAGGAACATGGGGATGCCGCGAACGCCGAAGTTGGAGGCGAGCTCCTGGTTCTCGTCGACGTTGATCTTGGCGATGGTCACCTTGCCCTGCATCTCGTCCGCGATCTCGTCGAGCAACGGCGCCACGGCACGGCAGGGTCCGCACCACGGAGCCCAGAAATCGACCAGCACGGGCTTGTCGGACTTGAGAACCGCGCTCTCGAAGTTCGCCTCGTCGACCATCACGATGTTTGCGCTAGACATTTTGAACCTTTCCTCTCTCCAGGAAGGGACGCGGCGGCGGCCGCACCCCGGACGATCTGACGACCCAAATACCGGCCAAATACCGGGGACGCTCGCAGCGCGGCCCCTACTCCCCATCTAACCCGGCGGAGGGGGCATCTTGTTCCAGCCGCCGCCGGAAGAAGTACTCGCGGCTCGCGTCGACGTCGCGGCGGATCTGGGCCGAGAGGTCCATCACCGTGGGGAAGATCCGCTCCTCGCGCAGGCGCTTGTAGAACTCCAGCTTGATCTTCTGGCCGTAGACGTTGGCCTTGAAATCCAGAATGTGGCTCTCCACCACCCGCTGGTAGTTCTCGTAGACCGTGGGCCGCGTGCCGATGTTGGTGACGCAGTCGAAAGTCGCCGGGTAGCTCGGGAAGTGCACCCGGCAGGCGTAGACGCCGTCGGCCGGCAGCAGCTTGTTGTCGGTCATCAGATTGATGGTCGGCCAGCCGAGCTTCTGCCCCATGCGGTCGCCGCGGGCGATGGAGCCGGCCAGGGCATAGGGCCGGCCCAGCATCTCCGCCGCCTCGGTGACGTTTCCCTCCCCAATGGCGCGGCGGATACGGGTGCTGGAGATCTTCTCGCCGCCATAGACGACCTCTTCCACCGGGGTGGCGTTGAAGCCCAGCTCACGCCCCATCTCCTGGAGCATCGCGAGGTTGCCCTCGCGCTGGTGGCCGAAGGTGAAGCCGGCGCCGACGAGGATGTCCTTCAGGTCCAGCCGGTCGTGCAGGAACTCGCGGATGAAGGTCCGCGCCGGCACCCGCGACAGCTCCGGCGTGAAGCGCACCACCAGCATCACGGAGACCCCCGCCTTCTCCAGCAGCTCCTCTTTCTGTTTCGGCGTGGTGAGGGGCAGGGGCGCCCGCTCCGGCGACAGCACGGCCAGCGGATGGGGATCGAAGGTGATCACCACGGCCGGCACGCCAAGCTCCCCGGCGCGCGCCGTCAGCTGTTCGAGGATGGCCCGCTGGCCGCGGTGCACACCGTCGAAGTTGCCGATGGTGCCCACGCCGCCGCGCGGCAGGTCACTGGCGTTGTACGCGTCCTGGAAGACGTGCATGGGATGTCTGGCGGATCAGGCGAGAACGGCTTCGGCTTCGACGAGGTCGGTTTCGACGGCTTGCGCGAGGATCACGCGGTCCGCGTCCCCCGGCCGGGCGGCGCCCACGATGTGCCCCACGATGTCGTCGGCGTAGGCTTCGGTGATTTTCACCCGCACGAGGGTTCCCGCCGGCGCCGAGCCGTCGTTGAGCAGCACGCGGCCATCGATCTGCGGGGCCATGCCGTGGTGGCGACCCTGGAGCAGGTGCTCGCTCTCCTCGCAGGCGCCCTCCACCAGCACGGTCAGCGTCGTTCCCACCAGGCGTTGCCGCTGGGCGAGGGCGATGGGCTTCTGCGCCTCGAGGAGCTGGCGCAGCCGCCGCCGCTGGGTGTTGCGCGGCACGCGGTTCTTGAGCTCCGCGCCGGGAGTTCCGTCCTCGGGGCTATAGGCGAAGGCGCCCAGGTGGTCGAAGCGGGCCTGCCGGATGAAGGCCATCAGATCCTGGAAATGCTCCTCCGTCTCGCCCGGGAAGCCGACGATGAAGGTGGAGCGCAGGAAGACGTCCGGCGCCAGCTCGCGGGCGCGGTCGAGCAGCCGCAGGTAGCGCCCGGCGTCGCCGCCCCGGCGCATGGCCGTCAGCACGTCGCCGTGGCTGTGCTGGAGGGGCATGTCGAGATAGGAGCAGAAGCGCTCCTCGGTGCCCATGAGGCGCAGCAGATCCTCGTCCAGGGTCGTTGGATAGGCATACAGGAAGCGGATCCAGGGGATCGACGTCCCGGCGAGCAGGGCCTCGACGAGGCGCACCAGGCCGTGGCGGCGCATTCCGAGATCCTCGCCGTAGCGGGTGGTGTCCTGGGCGATGAGGTTGAGCTCCGTGATGCCGGCGGCTTCGAGCTGCTTCGCCTCGTCCACCAGGCTCTCGATCGTCCGGCTGCGGAACTGGCCGCGCCAGATGGGGATCGCGCAGAAGGTGCAGGGGTTGTTGCACCCCTCGGCGACCTTCAGATACGCGTGACCCTGGGTGGTGAGCAGGCGGGGCGCCGTGTGGTCGAACACCATGTGCGAGGGCGCCGGCAACGGCGGGCCGCCGCCGAGCTGCACGACGCTGCCGATGTCGCGCAGCTGGTCGAGGCCCACGAAGCCGTCGATCTCGGGGATCTCTTTCGCGAGCTGATCGCCGAAGCGGTTGACCATGCACCCCGCGACCAGCACCTTCTGAACGCCGCTGCCCTCGCGCCCCTTGCGGCCCACGACTTCCAGGATGGTGTCGATCGACTCCTGCTGGGCCTCCTCGATGAAGGCACAGGTGTTGACCACCACGGTGTCCGCCGTGTCGAGGTCGTTGACCACGTCATAGCCGCGCCGGGCAAGCTCGCCCAGCATGATCTCGCTGTCCACGAGGTTCTTCGGGCAGCCGAGGCTGATCATGCCCACACGGGGGCGCGAGCTGGGCTGGACGGGGTCGGACATAGGCGCGGAGTCTAACAGATCGGCAGGCGGGGAGATTCCGGGACCAGCCGTTTCTCCCCGGGGGAGCCGGCTCTTCGTTTCGATGCTTGACATGTCAACTATTGACACAGTATTCTTTCGCCATGGCGGACCGGACGAGCCTGTTGCAGACGGAGATCCAGCAGACCAAGCCCTTCCGTTCCCTGGGGCAGGAGCTGGTCGTCGGCCTGCTGCGCACGGCGGATCTGGTGCGGCGGGCCGTGGACCGGACGCTGGAGCCGTACGGCGTCACGCCGCAACAGTACAACGTGCTTCGCATCCTGCGTGGAGCGGGGGACTCGGGGCTGCCGACGCTGGAGATCGGCGGCCGGATGCTGGAGCAGGCGCCCGGCATCACCCGCCTGCTGGACCGTCTCGAGGCCAAGGGGTGGGTACGCCGCGAGCGCTGCCCGCAGGACCGCCGGCAGGTGCTGTGCTGGCTCACCCCGCCGGGCCTCTCGCTCGTCGAGCGGCTCGACGACCCGGTCGACGAGGCGGACCGGGAAGCCGTCGCCATGCTTTCCGCGGCCGACCAGGAGCGGCTCCTCCACCTGCTGGAGGCGGTCCGCGCCGCGCAGTGCTGCGTTTCTCAGCCAGACAAGTCTCAGTCGTAAAAAACCATTCAGGACTGCTTTCAGGTCCCAACCAAGGAGATTTCATGAACCGCAAATTCTTCGCCGTCGCCGTCCTCTCGAGCCTCGCCGCCCTGCCGCTGAGCGCCGAGGTCTACTCGATCGATCCCGGCCATTCGGAGGTTGGATTCACCGTCCGCCACCTGGTCAGCAACGTCCGGGGCCGCTTCAACGACTTCGCGGGCAAGATCAACATGGACAAGAAGAACCTGGCCGCCTCGTCGGTGGACTTCCACATCAAGGCGACGAGCATCGATACCGCCGTGCCCGACCGCGACAAGCACTTGCGCTCGGCCGACTTCTTCGACGTCGACAAGTACCCGGAGATCAGCTTCAAGAGCGACTCGATCAAGGCCACCGGCAAGGACAAGTACGCCGTCACCGGCACCCTGACCCTCCACGGCGTCAGCAAAAAAGTGACGCTGCCCGTCTCCTTCCTGGGCCAGGCCAAGGATCCGTCGGGCGGCACCCGGGCCGGCTTCGAGACCACGACGACCCTCAACCGCAAGGACTATGGCATCGTCTGGAACAAGGCGGTCGACAACGGCGGCGTGCTGCTCGGCGAAGACGTGAAGGTCGACATCAACATCGAGGCCAAGGTCGACGTCCCGGCGGCTGAGAAGAAGGGCAAGTAAGCCACCCCTCCGGGGAAAGAGGGGCTGGGTGATGCCATGAAGACCAACGCCGCCCGGCTCCTCGACTCCCTCGGCATCTCCTACGAGCTGCGCGACTACGAGGTCGACCCCTTGGACCTCTCGGCGGAGACGGTGGCGCGCAAGATCGGCCTTCCTCCCGAGCAGGTGTTCAAGACGCTGGTGGCGCGCGGCGATCGCACGGGCGTGCTGCTCGCCGTGGTGCCCGGCGACGCCGAGCTGGACCCCAAGGCCCTGGCGCGGGTCTCGGGCGACCGCAAGGTGGAGGTGGTTCCCCTGCGCGAGGTGACCCCCCTCACCGGCTACGTGCGCGGCGGCGTGACGGCGCTCGCCGGCAAGAAGGACTACCCCGTCTTCGTGGACGAAACCCTCGAGCTGTTCGACGTCGTCTCCGTCTCCTCCGGGGCGCGGGGGACGCAGCTCGTGCTCGATCCCGCCGGGTATCTGAAGGCCGTGCAGGGCACCATGGGGGCGATCTCGAAGCCCAAGGCGTAGTTACCAAGGGGTACAATGGCGGCTGGGCTCTCTAGCTTCCATGTCCGAAACCACTCGCACTCCCGCCGCCGAGCTCATGCGGCAACTCGGGTTCCGCTTCCCGGCGCGCGGCGCCCTGGCGGTGGCCGACAACGCGCGCCCGGCGGCGGCCCGCAAGTACCTGCACGTCACCAACGGCGACTCGGCGGCGGAGACCCTCCGGCAGTCCGGCGTCGGCGGCGTCGTCTCGGTCACGGCGGACGTGCTGCACGAGGGCCCCGCTCCCGGCGGCCTCGCCCCCGAGCGGTGGCGCAAGGTGCGCGCCCGCTACCTCGCCGAGAACGGCTACGGCGACTACGATTCCTGCCTCGCCCAGCTGACCCGGTGGGACCGCATGCTGGAGGACTTCCGCCCCTACGAGGAGATCGTCCTCTGGTTCGAGCACGATCTGTTCGACCAGCTCCTGCTCATCCGCGCCCTCCACGGCTTCGCCGGCCGCAACCTCGCCGGCACCGAGCTGTCGCTGATCTGCATCGGCGAGATGCCGGGGGTCGTCCCCTTCCACGGCCTGGGGCAGCTCTCGCCGCCCCAGATGGCGAGCCTCATCGACCGGCGGCAGCGGGTCAACGAAGGGCAGAAGCTCCTCGGCCGCGACGCCTGGCGAGCCTTCTGCTCCCCCGATCCCAAGGGCCTCGAAGCGCTGCTGCGGCAGGACCTCTCGCCGCTGCCCTTCCTGGCCGGCGCCCTGCGCCGGCACCTGGAGGAGTTCCCGTCGACCTTCAACGGCCTCTCCCGCAATGAGCGGCAGATCCTCCGCGTCCTGGCGGAAGGCGCCGCGACCTTCGACGAGGTCTTCCGCGGCACCCAGCGCCTGGAGGAGCGAGTCTACCTGGGCGACTCCTCCATCCTGCGGGTGCTGCGCGACCTCGCCTCGTCGCCCAGGCCGCTCGTCCGCCTGGAGCCGGCCACCAACGGCTCGCCGTACCCTCAGCGCATCGCCCTCACCACCACGGGGCGCGACGTCCTCGACGGCCGCGACGACTGGGTGCGCATCCGCGGCATCGACCGCTGGCTGGGCGGCGTCCATCTCGCGGGGCACGAGGCCGCGTGGCGGTGGTACGAGGCCGGCCGCCGGCTGGTGCGGACCGCGGCTGCCTGACCGTCTTACGGAGAGGACGGGCCGTCTGCCCAAGCGTTCACTTCAGAGGTCGGCGGATGCGTCAAAAGCCCCATTTTACGGGCTTTTGGCCATGGCATCCTCTTTGCTCTCCAGGTAGATTGGACACGGTTTCACCACCCCACCCGCGGCAGTCCGTTGCGCGCCGCGCGGTCCCCCGGGGGAAGCCGGGCTTCACCGCTCGGCTTCCCTTCCCTCCTCCCCGCTTCAGGCTAGAATCACCGCCTTTCGTGGAAGAGGAGATACGCCATGAGCTCATCGTCCGATCCCTTGTCCGGCCTGCGGGACTCCATCGCCGAGGTGGACCGCGCCTTGCTGGAGCTGCTGCGCCGGCGCATGGACCTGGCCTCCGAGGTCGGGCGGGTCAAGGCCGAATCCAACATCCCGGTGGTGGTGCGCGACGTGGAGGACCGGGTGCTCACCCGCGCCCGCCAGCAGGCCGAATCGTGCGGCGTGTCCGAGGAGGTGATGGCCGGGGTGTTCCAGGCCATCATGGACGGCTCGGTCGAGCGGCAGTACCGCGTCGGCATCGCGCTTCGCGAGCAGCGCGGCGGCCGGGTGCTGATCGCCGGCGGCGCCGGCGGCATGGGCAACTGGTTCCGCGGCTTCCTGGAGCTGGCCGGCCACAGCGTGGACATCGCCGACCCCGCCCTCGCGACCCTGCCCGCCGCCTCGGGCCGCTTCTCGCGCCTGGACGACGTCCAGGACCTGGACGCCTACATGGCGGTGATCGTGGCCGTCCCCCTGAGCCGCACGCCGCGGGTGCTGGAGGAGGTGGTGGCGCGCTCGCCCAAGGGGCTGGTGGTGGAGATCGCCTCGATCAAGGACCCGCTGTCGGGCGTCATCGCCCGCGCCCGGGAGCGCGGCGTCCAGGTCCACGCGCTGCACCCCATGTTCGGCCCGGGTAAATCGTTCTACGAGCCGCTGACCTTCGTCCTCGCCGCCCACGGCGATCCGGCGGTCGAGAAGCACGATCTCGCGCCCCTCCTGTCCCATCCTTACACGCGGCTGGTGGCCGTCCCCTTCGCTCACCACGACCGGCTGATGGGCTGGCTGCTGGGCCTCGCCCACTTGACCAACATGCTCTTCGGCTCAGCCCTCACCCGCTCGGGGATCGAACCCGAGGAGCTGCACGCCTGCGCCTCCACGACCTTCAAGCGCCAGGCGGCCACGGCCCTCTCCGTGCTGGGCGAGGACCCCGACCTCTACCTCGACATCCAGCACCTGAACCCCCACCGCCACGAGGTCTACGCCGCCACCCGCGAAGCGCTGGATCAGCTGGAGACGCTGGTCGACGAGCGCGAGCGGGAAGGCTTCCGCGACACGCTCATGGCGGCGAGAAGGGCGTTGACGGAGGAGTAAAAAAAAGACCCTCATCACCCCGTAGGGGCGCTCTTTCTTTCTCAGTCCCCCAGCGCCTGCGCCAGATCCCCGATCAGATCCTCCGCGTGCTCCAACCCGATCGAGATCCGCAGGAGATCCTGGGGCGTGCGCGAGGTGGGGCCCTCGCTGCTGGCGCGGTGCTCGATGAGGCTTTCGACGCCTCCCAGGGAGGTGGCGCGGGTGAAGAGGCGCACGCGGCTCACCGCCCGCAGGGCCGCCTCCCGTCCCCCGGCGGCGCGCACGGAGAGCATGGCCCCGAAGCCGGACATCTGGCGCCGGGCGATGTCGTGCCCGGGATGAGATTCGAGCCCCGGATAGTGCACGGCGGAAACCGCCGGCGAGGCTTCCAGCGCCCGGGCCACCGCCAGGGCCGTGGCGCTCTGCGCCAACACCCGGCAGACCAGCGTCCGCAGTCCCCGCAGCACCAGCCAGGAGTTGAAGGGCGAGGCCACGGCGCCCAGGACGTGGCGCAGGTGGTGAACCTTGTCGAAAAGCTCGCCGCGGCGGGCGAAGATCAGCGCTCCGCCCTGCACGTCGCTGTGGCCGCCCAGGTACTTGGTCGTCGAGTGGAGGACGACGTCCGCCCCCAGCTCCAGGGGGCGCTGCCACACCGGGGTGGCGAAGGTGTTGTCCACCACCGTCAGGGCACCAGCCTGGCGGGCGAGGTCCGCCGCGGCCGCCAGATCCACGATCTTGAGCAGGGGGTTCGAGGGGCTCTCCAGCCAGACGACCCGGGTCTCGGGACGGATTGCCGCCTTCAGGGCTCCAAGGTCTTCCATCGCCACGAAATCGGCACTGATTCCCCAGTTGGGGAGGATCTCCGCGGCGGCGGCCCGGAAGCCGTAGTAGATGTCGTCGGGATAAACCACGTGCGATTCCGGAGGCAGCGTCTGCAGCACGCCGAGGCCCGCCGCCATCCCGGAGGCGAAGACGAGGGCCGCCTCGCCGCTTTCCAGAGCAGGCAGCGCCGCCTCGAGCTGATCCTGATTGGGGTTCGACTCGCGGATGTAGGTATGCCCGCCGAGCGGAGTCCCATCGGAGTCGCGGGCGAACGTGGTGGACAGGACGATGGGAGGAGCGACCGCGCCCGTACCAGGATCGATGCGGTGCCCCGCATGGACGACGCGGGTCTCGAATTTCATCCCCGGAGAGTATCTGAAAAAAGCGCTGAAAAAGGGGCCGGCGCATCGCTACGCCGGCCCCTTTGATTCCGGCGGCAGGTCCATCCTGCCCCGGAGATCGATTCGTTGTCTCTAGTGCCGTCTGGAATTGTTGGCGACCACGACGACCTCGACCGGCACGGGGGGCTGGCGGCTGGCGGCGTCCTGGCGGGCGCGCACCAGCAGGGCGTCGGCGAGTTGGGCGCGCACCTCGGAGGCCATCTGGGCATCCAGCTCCATGGCCTTGCGGAAGGCCTGCTCGGACTCGGCGGCCTTGGCGCCGCTGCGCACCAGGAGCGAGCCGAGCTGCACGTAGGCCTTCGCCTGATCCGTGGGCGAGGAGGCGAGCAGCGGGATGGCCATGCGCGTCACCTGCAGGGCCGAGGTGAGCTGGCCGGCTCCGGCGTAGGCGCGGGCGACACCCAGCAGGCATTCGGGGCAGGGCCCTTCGGCGAGTTGGCTGGCGCGGTCGCAGAGGGCGGCCGCCTCCTTGTAGTTGCCGGACTCGATGAGCTGATCGGCTTTCTGCAACGCGGCGGCGGTATCTTCAGAAGAAGCAGCGGCGGCCTGAACGGCGCAGCTCAGGGCCAGGACGCCGGCGATGGGCAGTGCGAAGAGGAGGGCTCGTGATCTCATGGTGCTGCTCCTTCGTGGGTAGAGCCTCTGGGTTAAATCAATTCAGATCAACAACTTCCATCCGTCGTGTCCGGGGAGGCCGCTGCCGGACGATTTGACATAGAGCAAGGAGCGTGCCAAGCACCTCGCAACGAGCCCCCGGATCGGTCCCCGCCGGGCAAATCCCGAAGTGGCACTCCTTTTGCTCCTATCTATAGACAGGGCGCGCGAGGCCTTTGCTGCCCGGGCGCTCCTCCCAACGACAGGCTGTTCGACACACTTCAAGGAGATATACGCATCATGAAGAAAGCAGTGATCACCGCGGCCGTTCTCACCGGGCTCCTGGCTCTGGCTCCGGCCTTCGCCCAGGGCACCTCGATGAGCACCACTTCCACGGCCAAGAAGAAGACCACCACCACGGTCAGCACCTCGACCCTCAGCTCGGCCGACCGTAAGTTCTTCACCGACGCCTCCCAGGGCGGCATGCTGGAGGTCGAACTCGGCAAGATCGCGGCGGCCAAGGGCAGCAACCCGGACGTCAAGACCTTCGGCCAGCGCATGGTCGACGATCACTCGAAGGCCAACGACCAGCTCAAGGACCTCGCCGCGAAGAAGGACGTGAAGCTCCTGGGCAAGCTGTCGCCCGCCAAGCAGAAGATGGTCGACAAGTACAACAAGCTCTCCGGCGCCGCTTTCGACAGCTCGTACATAAGCCACATGGTGACCGACCACAAGCAGGACGTGGCCGAGTTCAAGAAGGAAGCCAAGAGCGGCAAGGACGCGGACGTGAAGTCCTGGGCTGGAACCACCCTGCCGACGCTCGAGGACCATCTCAAGATGGCCCAGGAGACCAACTCGAAGCTCCACGCCAAGAAGAAGTAAGCCTTTCAAGGCTTGCCGGCTCAAGGAAGACGCCCCGCGGTGGGGCGTCTTTTGTTTTTGGAGGCCCGGTTACAATCCCCACCATGACCGACGCCTTGGAGAAACTGCCCCGCACCCGGCGGGCGATCGAGGAAGGCATCCACGACCGGCTCCACCTCGGAGCCCAGCTCTATGTCTCCCTCCATGGAGAGACCCAGGCGGACGGCGCGGTGGGCGAGAACCGGCCGGGCGAGCCGTTGACGGCGGATCACCTGATGCTCTGGCTCTCCTCCACCAAGCCGGTGACGGCGGTCGCCCTGGCGACGCTTTGGGAACGGGGCCGGCTGGACCTGGACGATCCGGTGGCCTCCCACATCCCCGAGTTCGGCGTCCACGGCAAGGAGGGGATCACCTTGCGCCACCTCCTCACCCACACGGCGGGAATCCGCATGCTGGACGTCGGCTGGCCGGACCGCTCCTGGGAGGAGATCCTGGCGCGGATCCGCGGCATGCGGCCCGAGCCGCGCTGGGCGCCGGGCGAGAAGGCCGGCTACCACACGATGTCGAGCTGGTTCGTGCTCGGCGAGGTCATCCGGCGGCTGGACGGCCGGCCGTTCGGCCGTTTCGTGCGCGAGGAGGTCTTCGAGCCCCTCGATTTGCACGACTCCTGGGTGGGGATGCCCCAGGAACGTTACATTTTTTACAAATCAGCCGGCCGCATCGGCGCGGCGTGGAACACGGAAGGACCGGAGATCAAGGATCACGGCTGGGACAGCGAGGTCCGCTGCGTCCGTTCCAACCCCGGGGGGAACGGCTACGGCCCCATGCGCGAGCTGGGCCGCTTCTACGAGATGCTGCTGGCTCGGGGGACCGGCAACGGCAAGCGCATCCTCTCGCCGCAGACCGTCGAGGCGATGACGGCGCGCCACCGGACGGGGATGATGGACGTGACCTTCAAGCACGTCCTGGACTGGGGATTGGGCTTCATCGTCAATTCCGCGAGGTATGGAGAGGAAACGGTTCCTTACGGCTACGGCCACCACGCCTCGCCCCGCACCTTCGGCCACAGCGGCTACCGCTCCTCCGCCGGCTTCGCGGATCCGGAGCGGGGGCTCGCCGTGGCCCTGGCTTTCAACGGTACGCCCAGCAACGAGCGGCACGAGGCGCGCGTCCGCTCGGTGCTCGACGCGATCTATGAGGATCTGGGGCTGGCGGCCTCCTGAGTCATTCCTCAGGCAAGTGAGACCGATCGGTCAAGTTTTTGCCCCGAGGGTATGTTCTCCTGGATCCTATGGATTCTGACAGTCGCAGGGTTCGCAAGCGACGCGAACGTAATACTCCGTGATATCCCCTGAGCAGTGAGCCCCGCCTGCATAGCAGGCCCCGACGCACCATCCGGAAGGTTGTGTGAGGGCGGCGTCATAGTAGTACTGATAGTCGCAAGCCCTTCCGCAGCCGGCGGCACGGCTGTCAGCAGGCCGGGAGGCCATCACAGCGGTGAACAAGACCGCCACGACGAAAGGCAATCTCAAGAGGGGCACGAACCTGGCGAAGGCTTGACGCATGGTTATCTCCTTTCGAGCACCATGCCATAATCTTGACCTATCTTCAAGGGCAGGCCAGGTACTCGAGACCTCACATCTCCAACCCTCGCACGACGGCCCTCAGGGTTTTTGCAGGATCTGGTCCACCTCGCTGGTCAACGTCTCCATCTCCAACCGGATTCCACTTGGCGATGGCCGCCGTCACGGAGCCTTTTCTCCCATACCCTGCTGGGCACATCTGTCGTCTGAAGTCTATCGAGCTCGCATCGCGGAGAGGGTCGAGTCCATTGAGGCCGAAGCAGCGCGGGAAAGAGAACGCACCGGCGCCTGCGTGCTCTCGGAGTCAAAGCGATTCTCGCCTGCGATCCGCTCCATCGCCCGTCCTCCTTGACCCGATCGCCAGCACCGCGCGTCCACGCCGCCACGAAGGCCGCAAGGAGAGCGTTCTACGAGATCTACGCCGCCTTCGTCGGTGCCTTCCGGGAGGCGTCCGAGCGCCTGAGGCGTGGAGACCGCAGCGCGCCCTTCCCCGTCGGCAGCTTCCCGCCGGCCCTACCTTTCGTCGCCGGATGACGGTATCGCCGACGCTCTTTGACCGTCTCACCGCCCGGCCAGACACCTGAGCCGGAGGCTCGAGTAGGGGAAGGTGTATCCGGTCCGGCGCCCACAATGACCCTTCCGAGGTTTCCAGCGCACGAGTTGCCTGCCGTCCGGGTTCCCAACCAGCCAAATGGAGGCGGCTTCCAAAAAATTACAGGCACCTGTTTTGTACATTGTCAGGGCTGCTCTTTATTCAGGCCACTAGGTTCACCCGGTGGTACGGGTGGTTCCTCCTCCGGCTGCGAGGGGAACAACTCCATATATCAAAGCGACATCGTGTCGCAGCAACGGCTATGACGGTGAGCGGCGGGACCGCGGCTTTTGCGGTTTCCGTCCACTCGACTGTGGAGTTGGCCGTCCCACCTCCGATACTACGCTTGGACTCTCCTGTTTTTCCTTATCAATGAAGGAAATCGGCTCAACTGTAGAAGGGGCATCCGGCAAATCTCTTCGCGGAAGTAGAATCAGTGCAATTCCACTAATAGAGCTATACAGGCAGACTGTCAGTCCTGCCATAAAGCGCAGATGAGCCTGGATAACATCAGGCACCTCCTCGGTCATAAAGGAGGCAATTAGATTAGCCGTCGTAATTAAAATGATCACGACTATCGTAGTTCTAATGTAGTAGACCTCTCGGAGTTCATCAAATTTGCGCCCCCACGTAGATTCTTGTTTATCTGACCACGTTACTCTGATTTCAATTAAGATGGCCGGCAGTATAGCCACAAGAAACAAGGTCAACGAAAGAAGTGGACTAGCCTGAAGAAAGGATGTCAAGCTTACTCTCTCCCAAATCGCGATCGACCAAAGTGCGGAGAATGCAATATTCCCCCGACCATGAATAAAACGGCTGTGCAAATAGCCCCTATAAGGCCGCGCATGTGCCCTATAGAGATCCGGTACTCAAACAATGCCAGAGTAATTCCCATGAACAAATAGACATAGGACTGTGCTAGCGAAAAAGAAATGGGGATGTACTCTACAGCAAGCCGTGGGACGTTGTGGCCCTCAGCTCCTATGACAATAAAGTTGAAGGCAGTAGCAAAACTCGCAACAAATGCCACCAGGAAAGATGCAATGGACAGCCGAGCTAGCCGACCAGGTGGCTTGCTATTGGCGGACCTCTCAATGAGTATTATAGAAACAGTAAGGGCAAAACCAGCGAGTATGCCAGCCAGCGAACCTTCAAGCTTGCTAAGCTCTACTATGCTATAGTTGTCCAAAATCGGATTAGCGATCTGCATGGCAATCCTCAGTCGTGAGGTGTAACATCGGTCTCAATGAGCTTATCAGAGCACATAAGGCGCACAAACTACAGATTTGGAATAATAACCCATCCCCAAGAGGCATATCGCACCTACACCTCGGTCGAATACGGCCAAACTCCTGCTGCTAAGCGGCGCCGTCAGGCGTCCGCTTGAGCAGCCGTGTTAGCCGCCCGTCTCGCCAGGCGTAGACGATTCCTTTTTGAATAGAAGCTTGTTGTTCATGTCCTTCAAGAATCCGAGAAATTCATCTTGGTAGACTCCCACGATAAACGAAAACGCTACAAAGAACATCCGTTGCTTATCTGATATTGAGGATAGCTGGACCTCAAAGTAACCCAAGCCAGCCATTATGATGACTCCGCCGATCACTCCTAGGACTCCGCTAAAAATGATTCTCTGTATATAGAGCATTACGTCGAGCACATTGGAGTATCGTAAAACTTGGGGATCGGGCTTCTCCTTCAGCCTTTCAACTTCGTTTATTTCTTTATCATTGGCAAAATGTTTATACGATGCCACAGCAGCGCCTAGAGCAGCCCAGAAATAGAATTCTAGCAACAAAACTGCCCTTGTGTTGAAAGTCGTAAGCAAATAAAACTGAACCCATTTAGACTGAAGAGAGATTAGTGCGAAGGCGATGAAGAAGAAAGAACCAAAAAGAACGCCAGCAATATGCTTGTAGTAGTTGATGCTGTCGCCCAGCGACTGCTTCGTCTCCTCTTCGCTGGCCGGAACCCCGGCAGGTCTGAGCTGATGTGATGGCTGTGAAACCGTAGACATCGCATTCTCCTAAAGAGCCGCTCGGCTAACCTTCAACCTTTGGATTGAACGGCCAATCACCCCAGCCCGCACCCAGCCATCGCGACAACTTCTGGGCTTGGCCATATCACGGCGAGCGGTGACTAGTATCTCTTTCTCCTTCTTTTGATGTAGCTTACCGCTGAACTGTATTCGCGTCAATGCCATGCGGAATGTCGCATAAGCAAGTGGGCGAATGATGCTTCGGACCTGTGCGGGGCCTACAACCTGTCGATCGGCTCTTCACACCCCGGCCCGCCGCGGTTGAGGACGTGGGTGTATATCATCGTCGTTTGGACGCTTCCGACCTGAAAAGATGCAACGATTCTCTCCACCCATGCCCACGCTATCGCGGCCCTTCAGGCCGCACTCTCGGACCGCCCTGGAACCCAGGGCGATGCCCTGGGCTGAAGAATCACGACCCTTTGGGCCGTCCTGACTCCGACGCCTGCGCGATTCGCTGACCCGCGACGATGGGAGCCCTACCTCTCTATCCTCCGAGCGAGTTGACCGCGCGGGGCCGGCGTAAGGTGCCAGTCCAAAAAGACCCTGGCTCCTGTTTTCCTGGGTCCTATTGATTCTGACAGTCGCAGGGTTCGCAAGCGACGCGAACGTAGTACTCCGTTATATCCCCTGAACAGTGAGCCCCTCCTGCATAGCAGGCCCCGACGCACCATCCAGAAGGTTGCGTGAGGGCGGCGTCATAGTAATATTGATAGTCGCAAGCCCTTCCGCAGCCGGCAGCGGCACGGCTGTCAACAGGTCGGGAGGTCATCACGGCGGTGAACAGGACC
This sequence comes from Thermoanaerobaculaceae bacterium, assembly GCA_963717295.1. Taxonomy (GTDB): domain Bacteria; phylum Acidobacteriota; class Thermoanaerobaculia; order Multivoradales; family UBA5704; genus DATARR01. The sequence goes on along the minus strand of OY970330.1, from coordinate 8,753,951 downwards.
GCCACGACGAAAGGCAATCTCAAGAGGGGCAGGAATCTGGCGAAGGCCTGGCGCATGGTTATCTCTCCTTTCGAGCAACATGCCACAATATTGACCTGTCCTCAAGGGGCATCTCGCGCACGAACGGTCGAAGGGGCGGCCGTCCAGTCGCCGGATGACCTGATGCGCCCGAGCCGGTGTCAGGCCAGCCGGTCCAGGAGCTCGCGCGCCTCCTGGAGGTCGGCCAGGTCCATGGGAAGATCGGAATATTTCGCCATGAACGGCAGGTACAGCCGGAGATCCTGGAGGAACGCAGCACCACGATCCCGGCCGAGAAACCCGGCGAGCCGGCGCGCCGGGCCGGCCGGGGGAGCCAAGCCCGCCGCGCCGGCCCGGGACCCTTGGGGTTCGCGGGGGCTACTTTGCGCCGTCGAGGCCGGCGAAGCGCAGGAAGCCCTCAGCCGAGAGGCGGGCATCCTGGCTGGACTTCCAGTTGCGGTCCCAGCCCATCTCGTGGGCCTTCTCGAGGTTCACCGTGCCGTCCGGCAGGTAGATCCCGGTGTCGATCAGGCGCTGCCGGCTCTCGGCGGGCAGGGAGAAGAAGCGGCGGTCGTCCGGGCCGGTGGGGACGAAGTTGGAGTTGGGGACGATGTCCCGGAAGTTCTGGAAGCCTTTGCGCGCGCCGTTGACCATGTAGTCGAAGGCCACGTCCTTCGAGGACTCGATGACGATTCGGTCGAGCGACTTGGAGATGGCGGCGATCTGCGCCAGGCCCCCCGTCGGGGTGACCACGACCGTCAGGCCGGTCTCGGCCGTGACCATCCGGAAGCTCTCCGGCACCTCGATGATCGCCCGGCCGCGCACCGTGTGCCCGGAGCCGCGGAAGTAGGTGCCCGCCTCGGGGCCCTCCAGCGACACGTAGCGGATCTCCTTCGACGCATCGGTCGGGTGAGGCTCCACGAAGGACTTGGTGCCGGTCGCGGTGAGGTTCCCCGCGATGCCCAAGTTGCCCGACGAGTACACGCCATAGTTGGCGTTGCCGGTCTTGTAGCCGAGGTAACCGGCCACCGCGGCGCTGCCGCCGCACCCGGTGAAGAGGTTGTCCCAGTAGTAACCCGCCACGCCGGCCTGGCCGTTGGCCTGGGCGTTGGTGAAGCCGATGACTCCGGTCAGGGCGGCGCTGCCGCCGATCACCCCGGCCGGCCCCAGCCCCTGGCTGCTCGCCGAGCAGCCGAAGCCGTCGAAGCCCGCCACGCCGGACGAGCCGATGGTGCCGTTCGCCTCCTTGCCCTGGACGCCCACCGCCGGGCTGCTGGTGTTCGTGGTGTTGGTGCCGAGGAGCACCGGGCCGGCCGCGGACGAGGTGAAGGTGTAGGCGGGGGTCGAGGTACAGCTCAGAGTGCCGCCGCAGGTTTGCGCGCGAAGAGCCGCAGAGCCGGTCGTCAAGATCGAGAGTGCAAGCGCGGAGACCACCATTCGCTTCGACATACGTACTTCCTCCATCATCAGTAGGAGAGCTCCGTCCACGAAACCCTCCAATAATAAGTAAGTGCTTTTCAATCGAAAAACGAGACAGTGAAAGTAACTGCTTACCGCCGACCTCCGCGCGGTGTTCCTCAGGGTTTCTGAAGAATCTGGTCCACCTCGCTCGTCAACGACTCCATCTCCAGGCGAATGGATTCCACCTGGGCGATGGCCGCCGTCACGGAGGCCACATGCATGAGGACCAGGAGGTAGGCGAAGGAAGGGATGAGCAGGAGCGCCGCGACACCGGTGACCGCCCAGCGCAGGCCCTTAACCGCCTGCTCGCGGCTCTGCGCGGCGGCCCAGCGCAGGCCTTTCGTGGGGCGTGCTCCGTGGCCCGCGAGCGCGGTCAGGTCGGCGAGGAGCGGCGAGTCGAGGAGGGTGCCGCCCAGGCAGCTCGCCCAGGGCTCGCCGGCGTCCAGGCGGGCGGCTCCCAGGGCGAACGCCGCAGCCAGCCGGGGCACCGGCTCGCGCCGACGGACGCGGCGCAGGGTTTCGTTGGCCGGCAGGCCCGCCGCCTGCTCGAAGGCGAGCGCCTCGAGAAGCCGCGCCCGGCTGGCGTGAATGGCATGGGCACGCAGGAACGGCAGGTACAGCCGGAGATCCTGGAGGAACGCGGCACCACGCTCCCGCCCCAGGAAGCCGGCGAGGGCGGCCACCAGTGCCACACCCAGAAGCAGGAACGACCCGCCGAGCGCCAGCCAAAGGTTGCGGAAGCTCTCGAACTGGCGCAGGGCGGCGGGCATCTGCCAGCTCGGCGGCAGGTTCTCCGTGCTCTTGCGGATCATGCCCGGCACCATGACGAAGGAGAGGTAGAAGGTCGACAGGCAGAGGCCGGCAAGGGTGAGCCCCAGAAGCTCGATGCGGCGCCGCGTCTTTTTCAGCGCGCCGTCCGTCGCCGCCTGCGCCTCGGCGTCGGCGCGCAGGGCCGCCTCGACGTCGGCGGACTTCGCCTGCGAGCCGCGGATGGAGGCGGCGGTGATCTCGAGCCCCAGCCGGTCGAGAGCGGCGTCGAGCGGCGCCCCTTCGTCGAGCAGGGAAAGCTCGGCGTCGAGCTGCCTCGCCGTCCCCTTCGGCAACGACTGCCGAGGCAGGGCCGCGAGCGCCTGCGCGGCCCCGAAGCCCACGGCCACGAGATCCGCCAGGGCGTTGACCGCCGATGCAGAAAGCCGCGCGGGGAGCCGCGCCTGGAGAGAGCTCATCGTCCGGTTCCCATCGCGAGATCGAGACGGTTTCCCCGCGGGCCGGCGAGCGTCACCGCCTTGCGGCCGATGCGCAGGACGCGGAAGCCCGAGATTGTGCCGCCCTCGCGCACCGCGTGACCCGAGATGAGCGCCACGGTCTGCGCGCCGGCGGCGATTCCTTCGAGCCGGAAGCCCGGGTTCTCCGGCCTAGCGGCCTTGACGACGACACTTCCCTCGGGGCGCGCGAGGCGATCGAAGGGGTTGGGAGAGCCCTGGGCAAGACGGACGACGGGGCGCGGCGGCGCGGCCTTCTCGTCCGGCCGCAAGAAGCTCTGCCATTTGGGAGGCGGCGGCTCCTGGGCCCGTCCTCCCGCCGGGTGCCCGGCCGTCTGGGCCGGATCGGAGGCTGCCGCTGAGGCATCCGCGCCACGGAAGGCCCGCACGATCAGGACGAGCCCGCAGATGGCGATCAGGAGCCCGGCGGCGATGAGCGCGATCCTCCTCGCGGACATGTCAGGCGCCCTCCCTGGCCGGTGGTCGAACGGTGCGGACGGCGGTGATCTCCAGGGTGAAGGCGATCGTTCCCGGCCCCTGACGGGAGACGGACAGCGACCGCACCCGGGCCGCGTCCGGCCAGCTCTCGATCGTCGCGAGGGCGTCGAGCAGCCGGTCGAAGGGTCCGGTCCCCGTGAAGGTCCGCTCGAAGGCGGCGGCCCCGGGCACCTTGAACTTGGGCACCGGCTTCCAGTCGCTCGACGCGGTCAGTTGCAGGCCGAGCCCGGCGAAAGTCTCCTCGATGCGCCGGCTGAAAGCGGCGGCATCCGTGGCCTGGGCCACCCGCTCTTGCCGGAGGCGCGCGACGATCTCCGCCAGCCGCGCCTTGCGCTCGGCGAGCCCGGCCTCGCCGCCCATCTGCCGGAGGATCTTCCGGGTTTCCCGCAGCTCGCGCGGATCGCGGCGTCCCGCCACGGCTGCCCGCATCGTGTAGAGACCGGTCCCCAACAGCAGGACGGCTCCCGCCAGGATCATCGCCGCGTAGCGCCAGGCGGTGCTCACGGTGCCCCCACTTCCCTGACCGCCGCCCGGAAAACCTGATGCAGGCGGGGGTCGTGCTGACCGGTGGCCGCGAGCCCCCAAGAGAGGTTGCCGAGCCCGGGCGAGCGCTCCAGGGCCTGGCGCAGAAGCCCGAGCCGCGCCTCGGGTGCCGCCCCCGTGGCCGAGGCCTCCAGCTCCAGGGCGCCCTCCTTGATCTGGAGACGTTCCCAGCCGGTCTCGGGCGGCGCGATCCGCGCCAGGAAGGCAGCCTCTTCCGCCACCCGCGGCCAGGGCGCCGTGCGGCCGGCCAGCTCGATCCGCAGCCGCTTGGCCTCCTCGGCCAGGGCTCCGATCTCCCGTAGCTCCGTGGCCAGACGCGCCTCGCCGGCCGCCTGGGAGGCGAGCGCCCGGGCTCTCACCCGGCTCCCCCACCCCAGCACCAGCCCGGCCGCCATCGCCAGAAGGCCCAGCATGGCGAGAATCATCGCGGCGTGGGTAGCACGGCGAGCCCACGCGAGGCTCCGCCGCCGCCGCTCGCTACGCGGACTCGCCAGCCGGGTCACGGTGGGGCGCAACGCCAGTTGCCATGCAAGCTCGCAAGCTGCCGGAAGCGGCGCGCCGCGCCCGGCCTGGACCAGCCCTTCCTCGGCCAGGAGCTGATCGACGACGAAAACCGGCTCCGTTCCGCTCTCTTCGAGCAGTCCCGCGGCGAGCGGCTCGATCATGGCGGCACCGCAGGCCGCCACCATCCAGGCTCCCTGGGAGGTGGGCTGAGCCGCGACCGACGGCTCGCTCAGGCGCGGGTAGCCGTCCGCGAAGAGCGCCGCAAGAATCTCCTCCTCCCCTGGCTCGCACGAGTGATCCAGGACGGTCACCTGCGCCTCGTCCTCCACGCCCGTTCCCGTTCCGAGGAGGACGCGCACCGCCCCAGGCCGTACCTGGAGCTCGCGCAGGGCACGCAGGGCGAGCGGCGCTACAGCCCCACCGGCATCGGAGATCAGCGCCCAGGCGGCAAGGCCTCCCCGGCCGTCGACGGCCACCGCGGCCGCTCGCCCGGCGAGGCTCAGGTCGAGGGCGACGGTCGACGCCGCGCGCTTCTTGGCAGTCTTCATTGGGCACCTCCTTCGAGACCCTCAAGCCCCTCGACGTCGAGCACCCGGGCCGTCTCGGCCGCAGTCGTCACCCCTCGGCGCACGAGGTCGCGGGCGGAGTCGAGGAGCGAGCGGAAGCCGTTGTCCCTCGCCGCCCGCCGCAGCTCGGCGGGCTCCGCCCCCTGGCGCACCAGCGACGCGAGAGAGGCGTTCATCGTCACCGCCTCGTAGAGGCCTGTACGCCCCCTGAGTCCACTGCCCTCGCAGGCGAAGCAGCCCTCTCCCTCGCAATAGGGACAAACCCGGCGCAGGAGCCGCTGGGATACGGTGAGCCGCGTGACCTGCGCCAGCAGCGACCGGTCGGCGCCCAGTTGGGCGAAGCGGTCGAAGGCCTCCAGAGCGCTCGCGGCGTGGACCGTCGTCAGCACCAGATGTCCCGCGAGCGCCGCCTGCACGACCAATTGGGCCGTCTCGGTGTCGCGCGTCTCCCCCACCAGCAGGACGTCCGGGTCCTGGCGCAGGACGTAGCGCAGGGCGCCGGCGAAGTCCAGCCCGAGATCGCGGCGCACCGGCACCTGGCGCAGCCGCCGCGAGCGGATCTCGACCGGATCCTCGATCGAGACGACGTTGCGCCGGTCGGCGTCGACCGTTTGGAGGAGGGCGTGAAGGGTCGTCGTCTTGCCGCTCCCCGTCGGTCCGGCGAAGATGATGAGCCCCTCGGGCGCGGAGGCCGCCGAGACGAGCCTCCTCGCCATCTCGTCCGGCAGGCCCAGGCCGGCCAGGGAGGGGATGTCGTCCTCGACCGTCAGCAGGCGCAGGACGGCGCACTCGCCCCGGGTGGTGGGCAGGATCGAGACGCGGATCGCCACCGGCCCGACCGCCGTCGGGAAATCGAACACGCCGTCCTGGGGGAAGAGGCACTCGCCGAGGGCGAGACCCGCCAGGGCCTTGACCCGCCCGATCACCCGGCCCACCAGCCACGGGGGTGGAGCGACCCGCTCGGCGAGGATGCCGTCGACCCGGAAGCGCACCCGCGGCGAACGCAGGTCGGGCTCGATGTGCACGTCGCTCGCGCCCTCGGCGATCGCCGCCTTGAGCGTCAGCTCCAGGAAGCTCGGCGCGGGCGTCGCCTCCATGGGCTCTCCCGGCCCGAAGGAGGCCCCGGGCGCCCCAGCAGGTAATGAAGGCAGCCCGGCGACGAGCTCGGCCACGTCCCCGGTGGGGCCGTACCATTTCGTGAGCACTTCCTGGTAGCGCTCCAACGGCACGGGCTCCAGCTCGACGTCGGCATTGCCCAGACGGCGCAAGGTATCGACCGTCCGCTGGCGCCGCGCATCGACCGGACCGACGACACCGACCACCAACCGCTCGCCCTCGTAGCGCAGGGGGATGATCTGATGGCTGCGGGCGACCCGCGGCGGCACCGCGCGCAAACCTTCGAGGAGTGAGAGCTCCCGCGGAGGGTGCATGGGGACGGTGCCCAGGACCGCGTGGCCGCTTGGGATGGACATGATCATGGCGTCACCTCTTCGGGCCAAGGCTGCACCGAGATCGCCTCGGGCAACGTGGAGACCTTTTCGGCGGTGGGTACGGAGCCGCGAGGCAGGCTCGCAGCCACCTGAGCGGCAAGGGCGTCTCGCGAATGCTGGACGAGCTGCTCGTGGAGCTGCGCGACCCGCAGGTTGATGCGCAGGAGCTCGATGCTGGTCCGGGTCGAGACCGCGCCCGCCCGCGCCGCCAGCATGCTCAAGCCTCCGACGGCGGCGACGGTGAGAGAGGCGATCATCACGGGTATGGCGAGGATCGTGAGCTTCATGGCTGGCCCCCCGGCAACGAAGCGGTCGAAGCAGGCATCAGCAACGGGCCGGCCGTGGTGTCTTGAGCGTTCGCGGCGATCCACCGCAGGCCCGCCGCCAGCGCGTCGCGGACGGCCGGCGAGGCCGTGGCGCCGGACGCTCCGGTCAGCCGTTCCAGCGCGCGGGTCTCCTCCCGCATCGCCAGGGCGAAGTTGCGGCCGTCCGCGGCCGGAAGGCCGGCCACCCGCGTTTCGAACGCCAGGGTCGCGAGGCGGACCATCTGGAGCGCCACGCGCTCCGGCGTCATGTCGGCGGTGACGACCCGGGCGTTACGCACTTCCGGATCGACGGCGGGCCGGACCGCTCCAGCCTCGACGGTGGCCAGGCCGAACCCTACGAAATGGCGCAGGTCGGGCGCCCGGCGAGCCAGGAGATCGAGCGCCGAGCGGACCAGCGCGGTGCCGGCCGCGTCGCCCGAGAGGACGATCTCGTCCGGCGCCCCGCTCCAGGCCAGGGCCGGCTCGGTGCCCGGCGATGGCGATTGCGAAGACGGCCTCACGAGCTCGGCCAATGCGGCGTGGAGATGGGGCGCCATTTGCGCGGCCGGCGCCTCCAGAATCGCGAGCGCCACCGCCCGGCTGTCCTTGCAGCGCGCCAGCTCGCCCAGGGCCTCCGCCGGCCGCTGGTGCAGCAAGAAGAGCATGGCCGCGGCTCTGACGTCGAGGCTCGCATCGCCGCCCAGGGCCGCCACCTCGCGGCCGGTGTCGACGCCCTCGGCGAGGAGGCCGGCGTCGATCGGCTCCAGGGCGCGGACGCCCGCCACGCGGTCCGCCGGGGCCTGGTTGTGAAGCCGGGCGCGGGCACCTTCGAGCTGAGCCGCGAGGCTCGCGGGAAGCCACGTCTCGCCCACCCGCACTTTGGACCGCCTCTCCTCCGGCGAGGGCAGCTCGCGGGGGGTCACGAAGACCAGCAGCTCCGTGCTCTCGGTCTGCTTGCCTTCGAGGCGAAAGGCGCGGCCGATCAGCGGCAGGTTCGCCAGGCCCGGCGTCTTGCCCTGGGTCTCGGTCTTGTGCTCGGTGACGAGCCCACCGATGATCAGCGTCTCCCCGGATTCGAGCACCACCTCCGTCTCCGTGCGGCGCCGGGTGACGACGGGCAGCCCCTGGGTGAGCCCGTTCTGCGAGGCGGCCGAGCTTCCCGGCTGCAGCTCGCTCACCTCGGGCGAGACCGTCAACAGGATCTGCTTACCCGGGCCGTGGCGCGGGCGCACCTCCAGCGTCGTCCCCACGTCCACCTGCTCGATCCCTGAGACCGTCGTCGTGCCGAAGGACTGATTCTGGGTGAAGGTCGGAATGCGCAGGGTGGTGACCATGCTGATCCGCGCCTTGCGGTTGTCGAGGGCCGTGACCTTGGGAGTCGCCATCACGCGCGCCTCCCCGGACTGCTCCAGAGCCTGGATCATCAGGCCGATGCCCCGCGCGTCGATGTGCCCGAAGCGGAACCCCGGGTCCGCGAGGCTGCCGGGGTCGCTGCCCCCCGAGCCGGCGCCGCCCCCGCCGGCACCGCCGGACCTTCCGAGCGCCGCGAGAGCGTTCGCCGATGGCAGATAGCGCCTGGAGTCGGCGAGGCCGGGCAGGGGAAAGGTGCTGGCGAGGACGCCGCCGCGGATGTCGAGCCCGAAGGTGCCCTGCGAGCCCATCTGGCGTAGCGCGTTCCTCGACACCTCGACCACCTGGACCTCGATCTCGTACTGCTTCGGCGTCCGCGTCAGCTCGCCCAGGAGGCCGTCGATCCGTTCGAGCGTCGCGGGCAGCGCCGAGACCGTGAGCTGGTTCTCGACGGCGCTGTAGGTGGCGGCTTCCAGATGCGGCTCGAGCAGGGGCAGGACCGCCTTGAGCGCCTCCTCCCCCGGTGCGACACCCAGGGGATACACCCGGTCGGCGACCTGACGTTGACGGGCTTTGCCGAGGGCCAGCGCCGCCGCGGCATCCGTGCTCTTCGGCGCGAGCCGCACCACGGCGCCCTCCTCGCGAACCACTTCGAGCCCGGCGGCGGCGGCGACGGCCGCGAAGGCCTCCTGGGCGCCGATGGCGCGCAGGCGGACCGTGACCCGGGTGTCGGGCAGCACCCCGGTCGCGATCGAGACGTCGTAGGTCTCGGCGAGGAGGCGCAAGGCGCGGCCGAGCGGCACCTCGTCGAGGTCGACGTCGGCAAGCACAGGCGCGGCCCGCGCGGCGACTGGCTTGACCTCTCCTTGGGCGCCGGCCGTCCCCAGGACGAGAAGCGCGATTGCAACCATTTTCCTGGCCAGGCCGTGAAATCTCATGGGTTCGAGCTCATCCATTTGTAATGGTTTTACTTCGTATCGAAGAACGGCGCCTGGAGGCGGCGAGCCTCCAGGCGCCTCTTCCTTATTGCCAGGGATCGGGACGGGGAATCGGCCCCAGGCCCTCAATGGTCGTGTCGACGTGATCCTGGAAGAAGCTGATCTTAGTCTGGGTCTCATGCATCTCGAGGTCCACCTCGTCGACCCAGGCCTGCATGGCCGATTCCTGCTCGTGGATCTTGTAAGCGGAGAAATCGACGATGCTCAGCAGGCTCTTCTGGATGCTGGTGGTGTCGTACGTCTTGCCCGCCTCCTTCCAGGCCAATGACGTCACGATCATGATGGCGACGAGAAAGACGACGACCAGCAGAAAGAAAATCGTGAACTGTTTGGTGCTGACCATAAAAACACCTCCTCATGAAATCCCCGTTTTTGTTTTGAGCCCCACCGTCTCGGGGGAAGACTTTGGGATCAGGTTTCTGCGGTTTTCCTATAGCTAGATACGTGCCAGCTTTTCATCGCCGCCGCCGCCGGAAAAGGGCTCACAATTCCTTTTCCGACAGGCTTTGGTGTGTCAGCCGACAAAGCGTTCGTGTCGGACAGGAGGCCTCAGGTACGCCGCGACGTCGTCGTGCCCTTTCTCCAGGGCGAGCTTCAGCGCCACGCCGTGGCGGACCGTGGGATCCACACCGTTCTCACAGAGATATCGAACCACGTCCAGGTGACCTTCGCGGGCGGCCACCACGAGGGCGCCGCCGTTGTCGGCCATCAGGTTGACGCCGTTGCGGTGGAGGTACCTCACCAGCTCCAGATGTCCACCTTTGGCGGCGACGATGACGATGATGCCTCCCTTGGCCTGGACGTCGGCTCCATGCTCGTGGAGATAGCAAACGACGTCCAAGTGGCCGTTGGCGGCCGCCATCCCCACGGCGTAGTTGTCGTGGGCCGTGATGCACGCGCCCCGCCCGTGCAAATAAACGACGACATCCAGATGCCCCCGCTCGGCCGCCAGACGCACCGGCAGGTCGTCCCTGGACCGGATATCCGCGCCGTGGAGGTCGAGGTAGCGCACCACGTCCAGATACCCTTCCTGAGCCGCGATGCCGATGGCGAAGTGGTCGTTGACGGCCAGGTCGCCACCGGCCTCGCGGAAGCGCCTTACCGCTTCCAGGTCGCCGTGGGAAACGCCGCGCAAGAAAGCCCTGGACGATAAGGTTTTTCCAAACATCTCATCTCCTTCCGATCAGTAGGGCTTGCCCTTCTTGACCAGCTTGACTTGGAACTTCTTGATCACGCGCGGCGCCTTGCTATACTCGCGCCCCAGGGCGCCCATCGCCGCGCCGTGCGTCTGATTGGGAAAAGCGAGGAGCGGCCCCTGGTTCTCCGCCATCCCTTCCCGGATGGTCTGGCCGCCCTGCAAGCGGGTCAGGAACTCGTCGACGTCCTGCGGATCCTGGCGAGGACGGAGCACCTTCAAGGCTGCCCGGCTCGACTTGGGCCGCGGTCCGTGAACCGAGGCATCCCATTCCGACGTGATGTACTGCGGCGTAGCCGTTTTCACCTTCTTGCTGCCGACCGAGGTCAGGGCCTTGATACCTTTCTTTGCAAGTATTTTTATCATCTTGTTGGCCATCTTCGCCTTCAGCTTGATGTCCGCGATGTGGTCCGCCCAGGTATGGGGGAACTTCTTCATGATCTCGGACACCTCCCAGGTTTCCTCGACGACTCCGTCCGCCGTCAACAGGACGGCGATGTATTTGCCGAAACCCTCGGGGTCGATCAGACCCGTCGGGCTGTTGCTGACGTAACCGTAGACGTTTCCGGGCAGGTAGAAGGCGCCGACGGACTTGTCGGCTTGCTCCAGCTTCCCCACCTCCAGCATCTCGTCGAGAACCGGATCGGCGCTGATCCACTCGCCCTGCCGCGGCTCGTAGTAGCGGGCTCCGAAGTAGGAGAGCCCCGTCTCGTCGTCGATCTCCTTGCCGCTGAAGAGGAAGGGGAGGTTCAGGGTGTCGGAGTGCTCGTCCACCCAGATCTCCCCCGAGGGGAAGTACTCCAGGTGCGCGTAGGCCGTACCCTGCTCGTCGGTGATGAACTGCGCCGAGCCCAGATGGTCCGGCTGGTAGAAGAAGAGGAACTCGGCCGTCGTCGTGACCTTGGTCGCGACGCGGACGTCGTCCGCGAAGACGTGCTTGCTCACCGTGCCGCCGTTGCGCAGCGAGAACCAGCGACTGAGGTAGAGCGTCTCGCCATGCAGGCCCAGCTTGTTGGTGCGCACCCCCTCGGCGTCGTAGAGGAAGCGGGTGGGGGTGGCCTGGCCGTTGTCGGTCACCGCGAGGGGCCGGTTCTCCTCGTCCCAGGCGATCGTGCGGCGGGTGCCGCCGTCGCTGTCCCAGCCGGTCTGGTTGCCGTTCAGGTCGTAGTGGAAGGTGCGGTCGCCGATGCGGACCGGCGCGTGCGGCCGCGCTCCGCCATAGGTGTAGGCCCAGTTGTAGGAGGTTTTGGCTTGAGTGGCCGGCGGGCCGCCGAAGGGGGCGGTCTGGTGGAGCTGGTTCTTGGCGACGATGTCGCCCACCTCGTCATAGGCCATCGTGAGGCTGTAGGACGAGGTCTTGCCGAGAGCCTGCCGGTAGGTACCGGTGGCGCCGGTGAGCTGAGCGAGGCCGTCATACTGGAAGCTCAGCACGCTCGGGCCGCCGTAGAGCGACGGCACCGCCGACACCGCCACGTTGTTCTGCAGGCCCAGCACCGTGCCGGCCGCGTCATACTGATACGCCACGTTCTGCAGGTCGCGCGCCGGGCTGATGGAGCGCAGCTGGGTGAGGAACCGCGACTGCGGATCGTAGGCGTAACGGGTCTCGACGCTGTTGCCGTAGACCATGCGCACCCGGTCGCCGAACTCGTCATAGCCGATGTGGCGCAGGTAGTCGTAACGGCCTCGCCGTAGCGTGCCGGTGGCCGTTTTCACCCGCCCGCTGGCATCGAAGCCATAGGTGAGCTGCTCGCCGTCCGGATAGGTGAGGGAGAGCAGACGGCCGAAGCTGTCGTACTGGAAGCGGGAGGTGTAGGGACCCTTGGGCGAGGAGTTGTTGATCGACTTGGTCGTCTTGACCGCCAGGACGACGTCGCCGAGCTTGTCGTAGGAGCGCTCCTCGGTGCCGGACTCGTCGGTCACCAGGGCGATCCGGTTGGCACGGTTGGCGGACGCCCCGGGAGCGCCGTAGGCGTAGAGGACGTCCGGTGAATCGGGATAGTCGATACGGTCGAGACGGCCGAAGGTGTAGAGGTAGCGGACCTGCTTGCCGGCGGCGGCCAGGTTGGCGGTGATCTCCGCCCCCAGGTTCCCCGCCGGGTCGAAGCGGCGCTCGGTGCGGCCGGCGTCGGGATTGTCGAGCACGACGTTGCGGCCGAGAGTGTCCCACTCCAGCCGGGTGACGTTGCCCCGAGCGTCGGTCACCGAGCTCAGCTGGGAAAAGGCGTCGTAGGCATAGCGGGTGGTGAGCGTCGCGATGCCTCTGCCGATCGTGTTGGTCTGCTCGACGCCGAGGACGCTCTCCCGCACGTCGCGGTAGAAGCGGGTGGCGCGGTTGTTGGGATCGGTGCGGGTGGTGAGCAGCCGCGAGACGCCGTCGAGCGTGCCGAAGCCGTAGTCGATGCGCGTGGATACCCCCTGGGGGAAACGGACCTCCCGCACACGGTCGAGGGCGTCGTAGGAGAGCGTCGTGGGGTTCTTCATGGGGACCACCACGAGCTGGCTCGGCGGGCCGCTGTCGAAGACCGGCTGCCCCTGGGAGGCGATGCGGCCCTTGGCGTCGAAGGCGAGCCGGCCGCTGACCCGCATGCCGGTGCGGGTCGAGGTGCCGGTTCCGAGGTCGAGCTCGGCGTCCTCCTTGGTCTCCAGCACCCGTTCGAGCGAGTCGACGAAGAGCGAGGAATCGATCGGATCGGGGCGGGTGACGTCCTTCTGATGGACGACGGCCCAGGAGACCGGAGCGGCGGGGTGATACTCGAAGGCGAGCGCCGGGGAGGCGTCGCTGTCGTCGGGACCCACCACGCGCAGAAGCCGGCCGAAGGGGTCGTAGGCGCGGCGCAGGACGTTGCCGTTCTCGTCCGTCGTCGAGGTCAGCTCGCCGTACTTGAGCTCGTAGGCATAGGTGGTGACGTAGCCGAAGGAGTCGCGGACCTGGACCGGATAGGTGCGGGTCTGCGGATCGTAGGTATCCGTCGTGGTGTAGCCGGACGGATCGACGGACGAGACGAGGTTGCCCGCGTCGTCGTAGGCGAAGGTCCAGACGGCGTTCTTGGTGCCGCTGTAAGGGGCGCCGGTCTGCGGATCGCGACCGCCGGAGAGCGTCTTCTCCAGGCGGGTCAGCTCACCCGCGGCGTCGTAGGTGGCCGTGGAGCGGCGCAGCAGGTTGCCGGCGCCGTCGCGGGCCTCGACGAGCTGGGGCTTGATGACCCAGTTCGAGAAGTCGGCGGTATAGGTGACGGTCGCGGCCACGTCGTCGGCCGGCCCGTCGTCGCCGGAGTCGGTCATGGCGGCCACGTTGCCGAGGTCGTCATACTGCCAGGTCCTGGCGGTGGACTTGCCCGCCGTGGCGGAGCCCTCGTGGAAGAGGGTCACCTCCCGCACCTTGGCCGGGAAGCTGGCCTGGGAGCCGAGGGGGACTTCGGTGTAGGCCGTCGTCTCGACGCGGAAGAGGTTGCCCGCGGCGTCGGCGACGGCGGTCTTGAGCGGCAGGTGGCGGCTGTAGAGGTCGTGGTTGTCGAACCAGCGCTCCACCGTGGAGCCGTCGGGCAGCACGGTCTTCAGGTGCGGGAAGCCGTAGCTCTCCCGCTCGGCGCGGTCATAGAAAGCGTCGTTGCCGTACTGGTGGCTGGTGGTGTAGACGTTGCCGCGGCCGTCGCTGACGGTGGTGCCGGCGAGCACCCACTGGCTCGACGGCATGTCGGGAGTGTTGCCCCGCCGCTCGTAGGAGAGCTCGATGGTGCTGCCGAGCGGCCGGTGGACGGCCGACAGCAGGTTGACCCGCTCGGCCTGGTTGCGCTTGACGTAGACGTTGGGGTCGCCGGCCTTCTTGAGGACGTGATCGGCGAGCCCGTCGCCGTCGAGATCGGCGAGGAAGAGCTGCATGCCGCCCTGGCCGCCGAACACCTGGCCGGAGATCTCGATCTGCAGCCCCACGATGGGAATGGGGGGAATCAGCGGGATGCAGATCGGCGCGCCGGCCGAGCCCTCCGTCTCGACGTTGCCGGTGAACGAGACGGCGTCGAGACAACGGAAGATCCCCAGCGGGTTGTAGCCGTCGCCGAGCGAGGTGGACCAGTCCGGGACGTACCAGCGGCGCTCGGTGTCCCAGCGGTCGCCGAGGTTGAGCTGGACGCGGAAGAAGTCCTCCCCCTGATCCTTGGCGACGCGGTCGGGCAGGCCGTCGCCGTTGACGTCGGCCATCTCCACCAGGGTGCGGGCGAGAGTGGAGACGACGCTGGCGCCGAACGGTCCGAACGAACCGCCGACGTGCACGGCGGAGCTGCGGGTGAAGTTGAAGGCGTCGAGGGTGTCGAGCGACGACAGGCCGCCGAGCGCCGAGCTCAGCGAGTCGATGACGTCCTGGCAGCGGCCGGAGCCGCCGTTGTTCCAGCTCGGCAGCGGCCAGACCTCGGAAGCGCCGAAGCGGTAGCCGAGATTGAGCCGCACCGTCATGGCGCCGGAGCCGGGGTCCATGGAGACGCGGTCCGGCAGGCCGTCGCCGTTGACGTCGATCAGGTCGCTCTTCACCTGCGAGAGGGCCACGGTCGAGCCGCCAGAGGGCAGGGAGCTCAGGACGGCGGCGGCCAGGCCGCCGCCGTCCTTCTTGACGGAGTTGATCCCCAGGCCGATCGAGGTGCTGGCGGTGGCGTCGTCGATCTGGCGCACCACCGAGTCGAGACCCCCGAAGCCCTGGAGCGGCCCGAAGCCGTCGCGGCCGTTGGAGAAGCGCACGCCGGAGGACGACACCTGGTCGGGGTAGGAGTCGCCGTTCATGTCGAGGAGGTCGAGCTCCGTCTCGCTCGTCCCCTCGCTCACGCCGAGGCCCGCGATGGCCCCGCCCGAAACCCCCTGGGTGCGGGTCGAGGTCTTGCGCAGGATGGAGAGGCCGCCGCCGGGGGTACCCGCCGACTGGTCGAGCAGGCCGGCGGCGTTGGCGCCCCGCCGCGAGGGCTTGACCCCTTCCGCGGCCAGGTAGAGATCGAAGCCCGAGCCCTTCCAGACCGGAGCGGTGAGAGCGTCGGTCCCCTCCCAGCTCGGAAGGCCCGGAGTGAAGCTCGCCGAGCCGCCGGCATCCGGAGTGGTGAGCGCCGAGGGATCGAACGGCGAGTTGCCGTTCCAGTCGCCGTAGAACCAGCCGTGATAGCCGCCGGAGAGCACGCTCGCCGGAGTGCTGTCGTCGCGCAAGCGCAGGTTGTAGGGAGCCGATCCGCCGTTGATTTGCAGGCCGCCGGCATCCTCCGGCCGGTCCACCAGCAGGGTGAAGAAGAGGGGCTCCCCGGCGGTCGCCGGCACGGTCAGGGAGGACATGCCGCCGCCGGTCAGCTCCTGCCTGGAGATGAGCCGGTCGACCCCCTGGACGTAGAGGACCACCCGGTTGCCCGTCGCGGGCAGCCAGGAGACGGTGACGGTGTTGTCGCCGTCCGCCGGCGCCGGCCAGACCTGAGTCGGCTGGCCGAGGGGCAGGGTGCGCGGCGCGGCGATCGCGACGCGGGCGGTCTGGGTGCGGATGGTATCCGGCAGGGACGCCGGCACGGTGTCGCCCTCGAAGGTGACCGAGGGGGTCCATTGGACGCGAGCGGGGTTGATGGGAGTGTCCGAGGCGACGCGGAGGAAGAGGACGTCGCCCCCCTGCACCGCGAGCGTGGGGATCTCGTCGAAGCTCCCCACCTCCGCCGCGGCGAAGGTACGGGTATAGAAGGGAGGCTCCTCGCTGCCGCCGTGGCCGCGGGAGACGGTGACCGTCACGTCGTCCGCCGTCGCCTGCTTGACGAACGGGCCGGCGACGCGGACGGTGCCGGCGGCCGGGGCGCTCCAGGCGGCGCCGCGGTAGCCGGCGAGGCTGAAGTCCGCGCCGGCGTCGAAGACGAACGCCCGCGCTCCCCAGGGCTCGCGCGCCTGAGGGTCCTGGCCGTCATAGGAGACGACCGGCGCCCAGAGCAGGGCGTCGGCGCTCGTCTCGCGGCCTGAGCCGGCGAGGAAGTAGAGGCTCTGGCCGGCCTGCACGTCGAGGCTCAGGCCCCCGCTGCAGGAGTCGCCGGGGCCGGGAACGCAGCTCGCGGTCTCGGTCCCCTCGAAGCGGTGGCTCCAGACGCGGCTGCCCCCCTGATAAATGGACGCCGTGACGCCGTCGCCCCCGGTAAGCTTCTTCTGGACGGCGCCGTCGACGGTGACGTGGCCGGCGAAGGGCAGCAGGAGCTGCCGCAGGGCGTCGGCGAGCGGGAAGCTCCCCAGCACCTCCGACGACTCGCCCGGAGGCGAGAGGCTCAGGCCGTCGCCGCCGAAGCCGCCCCAGTTGGAGCGGGAGACGAAGGAGCTGCCGTCGTTGATGCGCACCCCGAAGCCGTCCGCGGAGCTCACCAGGTCCGGCCGGCCGTCGCCGTTGACGTCGATCACCAGATGGTCGTCGTTGCTGTGCGACCAGATCCAGTTGGTTTCGAGCGAGATGGGAACGCCGAGCTCGTTGTGAAACCCCAGGCCGAAGTCGAGGTTCCATTCCGAGGTGTGGCCGAGGGAATCGACGCCGGAGAAGCGGGTGGAGTCGAACCGGCCCGCAGCCGTGCCGGCGACGTCGGCGGCCGGGTCGTAGCGGTTGAGATCCACGCCGCCGCCCTGATCGATGCGGTCGGGCAGGCCGTCGCCGTTGACGTCGACGAAGCTCAGTTGCTCGGTGGTGTCGGTGCCGCCGCCGCCGAACTGGGCGCCGCCGTGGGGGTAGCAGTCCGGCGGTCCCGCGCCGACGAAGCCGTGCGCGCCGCCGCCGGCGTGAGAGGAGGCGCTGGCGTCTCCCCCGCCGCCGATGCCGCTCCAGGGCTGGGGAGCGCCGAAGCCGGCATAGCCGTCGGCCATGATGCCCATGGGAACGTAGTCGAAGCCGTGGCGGTAGAGCTCGGTCGAGCCATCCTCGCCGGTCACCGCGATCGAGCCGAGCAGGCTCTTGCGGAAGTCACCCTCGCGGTAGTTGAAGAGGTAGCGCCGCACCAGCGAGCCGCCGGCCAGCACGTCCACCGCCGCGAGCCGTCGGCGGGTGACCGTCTTGAACCCCGGGCGTCCCGAGGAGAGCCGGTCCGCGCGCTGGTTGCCGTCGTCGAGGGTGAAGACGACCCGGTAGAAGGCCCCGGCGCCGTTGGTCCCCGTGTAGGCGATGGCCGCGGGATAGATCTGCACCCAGGGCTCGCCGTTGCCGCCGACATCGCCGACATCGCCGGCGTCCGTCGTATAGGAGTAGTCGACCGTGTTCCCGTGGAGGTCGATCGTCCGCTCGAGGTACCAGCGGAAGGTGTTGCCCGAGATGGGGTCGCGCAGGCGGCTCTGGGGGGAGAGCCCGTAGAGGTGGCGGGTGCCGCTCTTGTCCGTCACCTCCCAGGAGTAGCCGGCGGGAGCGCTCCCCCGGCGGACGATGCGCTCGAAGCTCCCCTCGCTGCGCCGCACGTAGCCGCGGTCGGCCGTGCGGTCCTGCGCCGGGTTGGCCAGCGGCGCGAGCTGCTCGCCGTCGATCAGGTAGCTCTCGCTCTCCTTGGCGCCGTCGTAGCGGGGAACGCCGAAGAGGGTGGAGACCTCGATGCTCGGCAGCCGCAGGTCCCAGCCCAGGCCGAGCCAGCCGTTGCCTCCGGCGCTGTCGTAGCCGACGCCGAGAGACGGCGCGAGACCGTGGCGGCCGGGGGGGACGACGAGCGGAAACTCGAGCATCGCGTCGCCGGTCGGTCCGCCCTGGGGAGGCGCGATCTGGACGATCTCCGCGGCCGGATCGGCCTTGGCCAGATCCTGAAGGGAGTTGGGGCTGAGGTTGCTGCCCGCCGGCTCGTCCGGCATGGCGAGGGTGGCGTTGACGAAGTCGGTGAAGTGATCGGTGAGGCTGACGATTGCGATGGCCGTGCCGGCGGCCTTCTCCGGCGACCGCGGCAGCGGCACCCAGCGGCCGGCGGCCTCGTCGAGGAAGTAGGTGCGCACGTCGTCCGCGGTCATCCCCTTGGGGAGCAGCGCCGGGTCGTAGGGCACGGTCAGGTGGACCGGCTTCTTGAACTTGAGACCGTGGGGCCCTAAGCGCAGGCCGCCCTTAAGAGGGGTGACGTTGGTCATGCCGCTGTCGAGCGCCGGTACCTCGCCGGCGGCCAGACGGCGCATGGAGAGCTTGACCGGCCCGGAGAGAGCGCCGGCCGGAACTTCGAGCCGCGCCCCGCCGAGGGCCAGCGCCTTGGCCTCCCCCGTCTTGGCGTCCGCCTCGGCCTTCTCGGTCTTCTCCCCGTCCTTGTCGCCATCCTCCTCGCCGGGCTTCCGGCCCCGCAGGTGGACCGTCTGGCGCAGCCGGGTGCCGTCGGGGTAGACCACCTCCACCGGCACGTCCCAGGCCTCGTCCTCGGAGGCCGTGCGGGGAACGAAGACGGCGAACGTGCCGTCGGCCGGACGAATGCCGCCGGGGATGTGGCTGTCTCCGGCGAACAGCTCGGCCGGGCCGGCGTTCATGCCGGAGGGATCGACGAAGCCGCGGACGAAAGCCCCGTCGGGCTCGCTCTCGCCATGAACCGGGTAGGTGATGCGCAGGCGCGGCGCCGAGGACCGGACGCCGTGGGTGAAGACCACCACCCGGAGATTGCGGACGGTGTAGGGAACCGGCTCTCCGGCCGGAGCGCTCCCCTCCTCCACCTTGGCGACGCCGATGGGCGGAGGCTCGCCGGCACCGGCCGGCAGGAACATGACCTCGTTGCCGCCGCCGCGCAGCCAGTGGGGGTTGATCTCCTCGACCTGGAGGGCCATCCCCGAGGCGGGGATGCTGCCGAAGCCGCCCTGGACGGGCAGACCGTTGATCGAGCGGACGGCGGCCGTCCAGTGCGGCACACCGGCCAGCTCGTAGGAGAGATAGGCCCGGGTGACGGTCTCGACCGGCACGCCGAGATCGAAGTGGAAGGACCCCGGGACGGCGGGCTCCTCCCCGATCCCGGAGCCGACGCGGCGCACCCGCGGCGAGGCCTCGAAGATCAGGCTTTGGTCCGCGCTGCTCGCGGTGCTCGCGGCGTTCGCGGCGGCAGGAGCTTCCATCGAGGGTGGCGGTGGACCGGTGTCCGGGTCCCTGGGCGGCGCGGTGCCCGCGAAGCCCAGCAGGGTGATCAGCAGCAGTGCGATTCCGAGCAGAGGGACAGCTACAAAACGTTTTTCTCGCATGTCAACGTGCCTCCTATGGGTTTGACAACTCGGCCCATAGCAAGGTCGAAGCCAACCCGCTTGGCGGCTCTAACTATCTATAAATCAGATGTTTGCGAGATTTTTGCGAAAAACCTGGAATCCGGAGCCCCCGCCGCCGACACGCTTGGACGCGTGTCAGACGACAGAGCGTTTGGTGTCAGACAGGGGGCGCCGTCTTCACTCCACCGGCCGCGCGCCCTTCCGGTAGAGAGCCTCGTAAAACGGCTTGCCCCTGCGGATGCAGTGGATGCGTTTCTCGGCCGCCATGCGGCGCAGAACCTCACCCGCCGCCCGGCTCTCGATGGGCCGCTTCAACTGGTCGGCGAAGCGCTCGTTGGCCTCGTCGGCAACGTCGGACCCGCCGAAGGGCTCGCCCCCGGCGGTCTGGCTCTCGACCACGACGCGGATCATCCGGCTGACCATCAGCCGGCCCCATCCGGACTCGATGTCGATCGAGAGGGCGGGAGGCTCCGGGGCCGGAGCCTGAGCGGCGAGGTCCACGGCCGTAGCCGCCACCGACCGGAAGGCCTCCAGATTCGCCTGCACCTTCTCGAGCTCGGCCTCATGCAACGCCCGCTGCTCGCGGTGATGCGCCTCCTGCTGGGTATGGAAAGCCCCCTGCTCGCGGTGATGCGAGACGCGAGCCTCCAACTTGGCCAAGACTCCCGCAACGGACAGGTCCGAGCTCATAAAACCTCCTCCCAGTACAGCAACGTCCTGGCCGCATGCGGCAATAGATCTCCCGCCTAGTGTTCTCGCAGAAACGGCTCGCTGGCATACGCCGAGGCGCCAGATACGAGTCAGGGTTCTGCGGCAGTGCCTGACCGACCTCTTTGGATCGCGACAATTACGCGATTGCCTGACTCCTATCTTGGTGACGGCGGTCTCTCTCGATCAGTTTGGCCACCGAGTCTTCTCAAGTGAGAGGGATCCAGGTCTTTCTGCCGTAGACGTCGCACTTGCTAGTGCCGCCGCGCCAACCTACTTCGCGCCTGTTACTCTACAAGGCCAAGACCGGTCGTACATTGATGGAGGAATGTGGGCGAACTCTCCCTCGATTGTAGCCACGCTCGAAGCCCATCAAAAGGGGATTGTTCTAAAAACTATATCGATGTTGTCGCTGGGCACAGGAGACTTCCCCCATGGCTCGACCGTACAGGCCTATGCCGGCCTCCGTCCATACACTCCCAGTGCTATTGGCACCATTTTTGATCTCATGTTCTGCTCTCAGGCAGATTTCGCCGATCACTATAGCGAAATGTTGATTGGGAGTGAGCGTTTCCTGCGCGTAACCGCCTCCCTCGACCAGGTCATTCCCCTAGACGATGTCCCCTCCTCTCTTGAGAAGCTTCCGGCCCTCGCGCAAGCGCAGGCCGAGGCCACGCTGAACAGGTTCAGGGCGTTGTTTAACAGCGACGCCTTACGGGACAGAACTCGCGACGCGGGTTTTCGGGAGATGCGTTGGTTCGACGACATAAATTGGGAGTCGCTTTTCGCGAGCTGCAATACTGTCGACGCCTTTTTCACGAGCAACACACACTGGACTGCATCACAAATTGATAGGATAAAGCGATTTCTTTCAAAAACGGAGAACTGCCTTACAGTCGTCATTCGCAACCCAGACCTCGAGTCTCTGGCGGGGCTAGCTGCGCGATTCCTCGAGGATACTAGGCGCAGGTTCGAAAAGATATTGGAGACGGCAAAGACACTCTTGACGGCTTACGATCAAATACCTCTTGAGAAGCGAGGGACACTCAGGTTGCTTACTCACTCGCGCGATGCCACCCATACCTACTACCGGTTTGGTAACACAGTGCTGTTCGTTCCGTACCGGTTGCGGCCGGATTGGGCCCCAGGCGAAGTTCCGGTTCTTTTCTTCAACACCGCCGGCAGCTTCTTTAAGGACTTCCTGGAAAAATATTTTGCCCATCTTTCAGGCATTTCGACAGGGGCCGAGCCTTTCACGAGGGAGCGGCTCGAAAGGCTGGAAAAGGAATTAGGCGGGAGGTCTCAGAGTGCTTGAAGGAGAGATCCGAGGTCACCGCCCCCCTGTTTGGGCGGCCAACTCGCTGCCTAGCCGTATACTTTTTCACTCGGACTTCGACGGAATTTGCTCGGCCGCCGTCCTTTTCCGCTTCTTCAGCTACGACCTCGAGCTCGAGCCCGTCGATTACTCGGGAGCTACCACCTGGCTTCACCGCCGGCTTGATCGCGCCGCAGTCGTAGACTATCTGTTTCATCCGCAGGCCCTTTGGTGGTTCGATCATCACACGACATCGTTCGCGTCAGAAATTCTGCACGATGCTTACCGACCAGACTCGCGTCACCGCTGGGATACAGCCTATCCGTCCTGCCCGCCTTTGATTTTCGACGTCCTCGGCGAGTCAGAAGATGTGACGGCTATGCGCCAAGAGTTCGACGCCTGGGTTCACTGGTGTAACATTATCGATTCAGCCCAATACGAGAGCCCTTGGCAGGCTACTAAGGGTGATGCGCCATGCCTTCTGATCAACCAAGGCCTCATCGAGTCGGCCGATCCAGAGCTGCGAAAACGGTTGGTGGTAGATATCGGTCGGGGCACGGCACCGCAAGAGGTTTCTGGGAGGGACTACATCAGACCACTGTGGAGCTCTTTTCGCGGCAAGGTAGATGCAGCTCTGGCGGTTGTGGGCGAGCACCTCCGAAAGATTGGACAGGTCGGACTCTGCGACATCGCGGATTCGGACGCGCTGTTTCTCCGGTATGGAGTTTATTGTTTCGAACCAAAGCTTCGGTTCAGCGTCACGGCCTACGATTCTCAGAGGATTCCGCGGCCTTACAAGATCTCGCTCAGCTTCAACCCATGGTGCAGTCGCGAGAAGAACAGCCTGAACCTCGGCGCAATGGCACGCGAATACGGTGGCGGCGGCCGTGACAACGTTGCTTCCATCTCTTTCGAATCCGCCCAAGAGTGCCGCCTCGTGGCCGAGGAGGTGGCTCTGCGGCTGGATCGTGAGGCTCGCGCCTGACCTGGCATGTCAAGGTGGGCTGTTCCGTCTCTCTCACGTTGCAGTGTCAGTACTGCCGGCTTTTCCGCCCCTCTCTACCTACGCCCTCGGCGCTTTGCATGCTCTCCGCCGGCTTCGTTCGCGTCGCTTCGACCTTAGGTCGCCGTCCACTCACCGGCCGGAGTGCTTCCCTCCTCCACCTTGGCGACACCAATCGGCGGCGGCTCAGGCGCCGACCGGCAGGAACATGACCTCGTTGTTCCCCTCGCGCAGCCAATGGGGGCTGATCTCCTCGATCTGAAGGGCCATCCCCGAGGCAGGGATGCTGCCGAAGCCGCCTTGGACGGGCAGGCCGTTGATCGAGCGGACGGTGGCCGTCCAGTGCGTCAGCGAACAGAGCGTTGGGTGTCAGACAGGGAGGCCGGACGCCCTTCCCGGACCAGCGCCAGAGTGCCGAGACGTCCCGTACGACACGGCAATCTGCTGCTCCCTCTCGTCCTGTCGTACCTAGGCCATGGACATGGACATGTTGCCCTGCTATTATGTCCATGTTTGAGGAGCATCATGAACTGGAACATTGCCGACGCCAAGCAGAAGTTTTCCGAGCTCGTCAGGGCGGCCCAGGACGAGCCGCAGTGGATCTACAACCGAGATAAGCGGGTTGCTGCTGTGATTCCGGCGGCGACGTTCGAGGAGTTTCTGGCCTCACGGAACGAACGGGTGCGTCCGTCGCTCGGGGAGGCCTTCGCCGAGTTGCGCCGGATTTGTGAAGAGGAAGAGTACACGTTCGAGAATCCGCCGAGACAGGAGCGGCTGAATCCCTTCCCCGATGCTCTCGACGAGCTTTCTGTGTGACACGAACGTCCTCAGCGAGTTGGTGAGGAAGAGACCGGACCCGGGTACCGACCAATGGGCCCGGTCGATGAACCGTGTCGCGATCAGCTCCATCACGGTCGAGGAGATCTTCTTCGGTCTGGCCTGGAAACCGAACCCACGGATCCGGAACTGGTTTGAAGGATTGCTGGAAGACTACTGCCAAGTGCTTCCCGTCACACCCGAAATCGCGAAGCGGGCCGGCGAGCTGAGGGGCGAGCTCCAGGCGCGAGGCAACACCCGGTCACCAGCCGACATGATGATCGCGGCGACGGCCCAACTCCACCAGTTGACCCTCGTGACCCGGAACGCGCGGCATTTCGTGGACTGCGGAATCCCGGTCTTGAATCCCTTTCGGGAGGCCGAGGAGTCTCATACGTCGATTTGAAGAGGTTTCAGGGTGCTTCTGTGGGCCGAAAACAGGGGCGCCCAGGACGGGCGCCCCGTGGAGACGACCGCTACGGCGTCTTGGGGCACTCGCCCTTCGACTTCAGGGAGACGCCCGCCGACATGCGCTTGCAGTCGTTGGGGTAGGTCTTGCCGTCGCAGCCGCAGACGGGCTTGAAGTCCTCGGTGCAGATCTCCGGCTTGACCGTGCACTTGCCGGGCGGCTTGCAGGCGCCGGCCTTGTCCTGGCAGAACAGCTTGTCGTTCTTGCAGTCCGCGTCCGTCTTGCAGGTGACAGCCTTGCAGGCGCCCTTGTGGGCTTCCTTCGCGCCGGCCTTCAGCAACTCACACGAGTTGCCGTAGGTTATGCCGTCGCAACCGCAAACGGGGGCATGGATCTTGGGGCAGGCTTCCGGCGTTTTCACGCAGATACCGGAGAGATCCGCCACATTGCACTTACCGATGGGGTACTTGCAAGATAGCCCGTCCGGGCACTTCAATCCCCCGATGCCGCCGCACTGGGCCGGTGCGGGCTTTACCACCGTCTTGGAGGTCGTCACCTTCTTCTTGGTCTCGGTCGTCGAGGTCGTCTGGGCATTGCCCGCTCCGGCAGCGAGCAGGAGCAGAGCGAAGCACGTACACACGCAGATCAGCGTTCTACGGACCATGGTTCAACTCCTTTTTTTGCGCCGCGCGGACACCCGCGGCAAGATTGATGGTCCTATCTTAAAGCAATTCTCAAGCCAGGAGCAATTACTGCTTGAGCACGTAAGATAGCCCCTGCCAGATCCACCACAATCCCACCAGGCGGAAGATCCAGAGGAGGGTGCGCACGCCCAGAAGGAAGAAGTTGTGGACCGGGAAGGGAACGTCGAGCCGGCTGTCCTCGCGGGAGACGAAGTAGCCCAGGGCCGCGAGGTTGACGGTGAGGCCCACCACCAGCTTGAACCACGCGGTGGCGAGTTCGACGGGCGCCGGCTGCCCCGCCGCCGCCGCGGCGAGGGAAGTGAGCAGAAAGAGCAGGGGCACGAAGATCCCCAGCCGCAACGGCCAGCGCCAGGTGTGTAGAAAGGTGAAAAACTTCGTCGCCGACCGGCGATGGACGGCGCAGCACCGGGCCTGGACCATCCGCTCGCCGGAGTGCAGCTCGAGAACGGAGACCTCGCCCGCCCGCTTGCCCTCCGGAGCGTCGGTGAGGACGCGGTTGCACCACACGCACTTCACCGGCGCCACCCGCGCCATGTACGGCCGGGCCAGGAATCGGTGCCCCACGATCAGCAGCACCCCCGCCCCCAGGCTCACCCCCACCGGCGCCGGATGGCGCACGAAGAGGAAGAGCACGAGCGGAATGAACAGGAACAAGACCACGCCCGTCGCCAGGAGGAGGAAACGGTTCGGGGGGCCCCCCCTCAATTCTCCTCCTCCGGCTCCAATCCCAGGCGGATCATCAGGTTCTGCAAGATCCGCGCGGTCAGTCCCCAGATCCGCCGGTTGCCGATGTGGTAGATGCGCAGCTTGCGGCGGACGCCGTTGATCAGCACGTCCTGCTCCTCCACCAGCTTGGGATTGGAAAAGGAGGAGAGGGGGAGGCTGAAGATCTCGGCGATCTCGGCGGCGTTGCGCTCCACCTTGTAGGGGTAGGGGATCGCTCCCACGCAGGGGATCACCCGGAAGCCGGCGGGGCTCTCGACCTCGTCGAGCTCTCCGAGGCGCAGCACCCGCTTCGGGTCGAGGCCGATCTCCTCGTGCGTCTCGCGCAGGGCGGCTGCCCAGGCGTCCTCCTTGAGCTCCTTGCCGCCGCCGGGGAAGGCGATCTGGCTGCGGTGGCTCGGCAAATTGTCGGTGCGCACGGTCAGCACGGTCCACAGCTCGCCGGCGTCGACGTAGAGCGGCACCAACACCGAGGCCTGCCGCAGGTCGCTCGCCGCCAGGCGCCGGGGCGGCGGCGAGGCGAGGCGATCCCGGAGGGCGATGATCCAACTATGGAGCGCTCTTTCCTGGTTTTCGCTTTCCTGGCTTTCGATATCCATCAATTCCCTCGGTGAAGTCGGATCGAGTCGCCTCGCGGCCGGATGCGCAACCCGATGGGCTCGGTGTGCGCGCCGGGAAGGTAGAAATGCAACGCGTAAAAGTGGACGTCGTAGGGAGTCCACCATAGGGGATGCACGGCCCGCTCCGTGCCCAGCCGCACCTCGAAGATCTCGGAGCCGTTGGCGAGCAGCATCAAGGGCCTCAGGTCGTCGTCGCCCATCCGCAGCACGGTGGGCGCCTTGTCGTCGAGCTCGAAGTCGACGGCTCTCAGCGGCTGCGGGCTGCCCAGGAGCAGGTCGACCGGCGCGCCACCCGCGATCCGCAGGCTCTTGCCGCGGCCGGTGTGCCAGGCGTTGTGGTTGAGCAGCTTCACCCACAACCCACCCTCCATCGCCACCTGATCGCCCGGCAGGCTACTTTGGGTGGTCTCGAAGGGGAGCCAACGCTGCGCCAGGGCCGAGACGTAGCGGGGCTGGCCGTCCGCCCCCAGCGGATAGCCCGTGGGATCGTTCCACAGCGCTCCCAGGAAAGGCGAGGCCAGCACGGCCACGAGCGGCGCCCACAGGGCCCGCATCGGCCCCATCGGACGCGCGGCGAGGAACCACAGGGCTGGATAAAGCGGCAGGAAGTAGCGGTTGGCCAGCGCTCCCCCGCCGTAGAAGTTGAAGGGAAGGAGCACCACGAAGGCGGCGAGGGCGGCCCCTACGGCGAGCGGGATGGCCCAGCGCCCGCGGTCCCGCTGGAAGGCCAGGAAGCCGAGAAGCAGGGGCAGGTAGTACGGAAGGATACCGACGTTGCGGCCGATGAGCATGTAGACCAGGTTCCACCCCGTGAGGCTCGGGGAGAGCTGTGGCCGCAGGGCCTGCCTCTGGAGCCACGAGGCGTTGCCGTTGCGCGTCACCCGCTGCGACCAGCCGGAGGCGGGATATTCCACCTCCGGATAGCCCTGCTGGCCGTAGACGCCCTGGCGCTGGCCGCCGTAGCCCGTGGGATCGCCGCCGGCCAGCCACTGGATGCCCATCGACAGGGCCGCCACGCCCAGGGCTCCGAGGACGAGCCCGGCCACCGCGGCGCGGCGGCGGCGAGGCGGCCCCGTCCATGCCGCCACGATCGCCGGCAGGAACAGCGTCGAGATAGACCGGGCGGTAGACGACCGTCACGCCGAGCAGGGCTCCGGCTCCGCACCACCGCGCGATGGACGCACGGGAGCGGGGCAGAAGCTCCAGCTCGTCGCCGCCATAGATCTGCGGCGGCGGCTCGTTTCCGGACAGATATCGCCGGTCCTCCCAGTGGACGAGGGCGAACCCGGCCGCCGTGCACGCCATGAGGAAGAGATCCGCGTCCCCCCAGAAGACGTAGGCGAAGGCGGTGGAGGCGAAGACGAAGGCCGCCATCCAGATGGGAGCCGCTCCGCCCAGGCGGCGGCGTAGCGTGAGAGCGGCGAGGAGGACCGCCACCGCCAGCAGCAGGGCGTTGGCCACCACCGGCCCGCGCACCGGCGCCACCCGCACGAACGGACTGAGGATCAGGGCGTAGAGCGGCGGCTTGGCATAGGTCAGCCGGTCGCTTCCCGGACGGCTCTGAAGGATGAGCCCATCCGGTGGCACACCCCACTGCGCGACAAAACGGTCGTAGTCCTTCCGGCCGTAGGAGAGATCGAAGTCCCAGGCGAGGCTCGCCGCCTGCATGGCGTAGGTGGTCTCGTCGCCGATCAAGGGGTGGCGGGAGCGGTCGAGACGCACGGCGCCGACCAGGGTCAGGACAGAGGAGGAGGACCAGGAGGACCCAGCCCGCCCCCTCCAGCGGGTGGCGTCTCAGATCCACCGGTCCCAGTCCGGGCCGCCGAGGTTGGAGAGGCTCACGCCACCGAAGAGATGGGGCTCGATCCACAGCCGCGCCGGTCCCGGCGGGCGGCGCACGTCGGTCTCCAGTACCACCTCCTCGCCCGGTGCCAGGTCTCGCGGCAGGGGGAGCCAGTGGCCGCCTGCGAAGAGGTCCGTTCCCCACAGGCGGTCCTCGCCGCCGTCGGTCAGCAGCTTGACCACCACGCTCATCCCCCCCGGCCCCCGCTCTCCGGCCAGCCAGCGCGCGTAGCCCGTGTTGCGCAGCCGGATGCGCAGACGCCGCCGCTCGCCCTCGGGCCACGGCAGGCTCGCGCCGTCCACCTCGAGCTCCCCAGGCAGGGGCTCCCAGATCAGGCTCGACGGGCGCGGCACCTCGCGGCGCATTTCCCCGAGACCAGCGGGATCGTCACCCACCGGCGGCAGCTCCGCCCACTCCTCGCAAGCCGCGACCACCGCCGCCGCCGAGGCCGCCGGGTCGTGATGGCGGCGTACGTGCTCGCGGGCGGCCCGGCCCATGGCCGCGAGGCGCCCCGGATCGGCCAGCAGCTCCCGCAGCAGCGCGGCGAGCGCCGCCGGCTCCTCGTCGCCCAGAGGCACCCGCAGGGCGATCTCGGGCGGCAGATCGCCGAACTGCGCGTAGTCCGAGACGATCGCCGGCCGGCCCGCGGCCAGCACCCGCAGCAGGGAGGCCGAGGTCTCCCCCGCCGTGGGATAACGCAGGTTGAGACAGAGATCGACGGCGGCGATCGAGGCCTCGAAATCCTCGAACGGCAGGAAGCCCAGGATGTGGACCCGCTCGGCCACCCCAAGACGGCGCGCTTCGCCTTCGAGGTCCATGGCGGGCGAAGCCTGGCCCACGATGACGAGGTGGACCCGCTCCAGTCCCGGCGCCGCCAGCGCCCTGACGGCGGAAAGAGTGCGCTTGATGGGCGTCTGAAAGCCGAAGGAGCCGATCACCGGCCCCTCCTCCGGCAGGCCGAAGCGGCGGCGCAAAGCCCGCCCCGCCGCCTCGTCCGCCGCCGGCGGCAAAGGCACGCCCATGGGGATGGCGCGCACGGGCACGCCCACCTCTTCGTCCTGGAGATGCTCCGCCGCCCACCGGCTGTGCACCAATACGCCCCTCTGCCGGCGCAGCAGGGTGCGGTGCGCCGGCAGCGAGAAGAGCGGCGCCTCGCCCCAGGCGTTCCAGCGCTTGGCGAGCGCCGCGGCCTCGCCGATCCAGCCGTGATCGCGGGTCAGCGCCTCCTTGTAGTCGGGGAAGCCTTGAGGATCGTGACGGCCGAGGGTGATGTCCTGCAACAGGTGATGGAGGACGACGTCGTGCAGGGTGAGCACGCCGGGAATCCGTAGCGCGAGGTCGCGTACGCCCAGGTGATAGCGGTTGTTCCCCATCTGGTAGAGCGGCAGCCGGCCGCCCGCGCCCGTCTCCTCCGCGGCGGCGAGCGACCAGGCCCGCTCGATCTCCGGCGACACCGGCAGATCCGGCAGGCGGATCAGCCGCACGTCCGCCAGGGCCGCCAGCGCCGGCAGCAGGTCGACGCTGTAGTCGGCGATACCGGAGCGGACGGGCGGCAGGGGGGAGACGTAGTCGAGCGCTATCAATTGCCCGGCCTCCACGAATCCGTCCTTTTCCCCCGCCCAAAACCCTCATCACCCCGGCCCTCTTCTCCCGACCACCCCATCCCCCTCCCCGGGAGAAGAGGGAGGGCAACACGAAACGGCCTCGCATGCCTTCCCCCTCTCCCGGGACGGGAGAGGGGGCTAGGGGGTGAGGGTCTTGGGCGGGGGCGCCCCGTGGCACAGATAACGCTCCGCCGGGGTGATGAGGGGGCAGGCATCGACGTTGCCCCCCTACACCAGATCGTCCTTGTCCGTCGCCATCTGGCCCTTGAGGTAGGCCTCGATGAAGGGATCGAGATTGCCGTCGAGCACCCTGTCGGCGTCGCCCACGGAGGCGCCGGTGCGGTGGTCCTTCACCATGCGGTAGGGATGAAGGACGTAGCTGCGGATCTGGCTGCCCCAGGAGTTGTCCATCTTCTTGCCCTCCCGCTCCGCCTGCTCGGCCGCCCGCTTCTGCATCTCCCGGTCGTAGAGCCGCGAGCGCAGCACCTTCATCGCCATCGCGCGGTTCTTGATCTGGCTGCGCTCGTTCTGGCAGGAGACCACGATGCCGCTCGGCAGGTGGGTCAGGCGCACGGCCGACTCCGTCTTGTTGACGTGCTGGCCGCCGGCCCCCGAGGAGCGGAAGACGTCGACCCTCAGATCCTTGTCGTTGATCTCGATCACCACGTCGTCGTCGACTTCGGGGAGCACGTCCACCGAGGCGAACGAGGTGTGGCGCCGGGCCTGGAAATCGTAGGGGCTGATACGCACCAGCCGGTGCACGCCATGCTCGCTCTTGAGGTAGCCGTAGGCGTGCGGACCGCGCACGGCGAAGGTGGCGCTCTTGAGGCCCGCCTCCTCCCCGTCCTGCCGGTCGAGCATCTCGATCTCGAAGCCGTGCTGCTCGGCGTAGCGCAGGTACATGCGCAGCAGCATCTCGGCCCAGTCCTGCGACTCGGTGCCGCCGGCGCCGGGATGGATCGCCAGCGAGGGCGTTCTTGTCGTCGTCCGGCCCCGAGAGCTTGAAGCTCGAGCTCCAGCTTGCCGAGCTCCGCCGTGATGCGGTCGAGGAAGCGGTCGAACTCGGGATCGGCTTCGCCTTCGTCCAGCAGCTCGCGCCAGGTGGCGAGCTCGTCGGCGTCGGCGCGGAGGCGGTTCAGGGTTTCGAGGCGCCGCTCGATGTCGCGGCGTTTTTGCAGGATCGCGGCGTTCTTACCCGGGTTGTCCCAGAAACCGGCCGCCTGCATCTGGTGGTCGATCTCGGACAGCTCGCGCTCCAGCTCTCCCTGCTCAAAGATACCCCCGGAGGTTGGCGAGCTGCTCGGCGAGGGTATCGATTCGTTGCTGCGTTTCGTAAGCGATCATTGAAGACTCCTTTTCTCTCGGGTCGCAGTGTATCCAACTCCCCAGGCGAGCGCTACGAGAGCCACCAGCGTCGAGAGCAGCGGTACCAGCCAGGGCGCGCGGCTGAAGACGGTGAGGCGCCGCTCGCCCAGCACGCGGGCGCGCAGAATCCCCTCGCGGAAGACGCCGATCTCGGCCAGGACGGTGCCGTCGGGCGCCACGAAGGCGGAGACGCCCGTGATCGCCGAGCGCAGCAGCGGCCGGCGGTTCTCGGCGGCGCGGAAGCGGGCCGCCCGGAAGTGCTGCCAGGGGGCCGAGGTGTCGCCGTACCAGGCGTCGTTGGTGATCGTCACCAGCACCGTCGCTCCCTGGCGGACGAGCGAGGCCACCTCGGAAGGAAAAACCACCTCGTAGCAGATCGCCATTCCAATCTGCTCGCCGTTCCACGGCAGCAGAGCGGTCGCGTCCGCCGGCCGGAACTCCCCGGCGTCGCGGGCCAGCTTGTCCATCCAGCCGAAGACGCCGCGGAACGGCACGTACTCGCCGAACGGCACGAGGTGGCGCTTGTCGTAGCGCGGAATGGGCCCCGACTGCGAGGGCGAGAGGAGGAACGCCGAGTTGTAGAACGACGTGCCCCACCGGCGTGCCGGAGTTGAAGATCAACGTGCAGCCGCGCTCGACCATGGCATGAAGGTCCTGCATCGAACCACGGATCGCGGTGGAACTCGAAGGGCCAGGCCGCGCTCTCCGGCCATACCACCAGGGAGCCCGGCTGGCAGGCGTCGATCGACTGGTCGAGCACCTTGCGGTAGTTGCGGGCCACCATTACGGGATCGTAGGCGACCAGGTTGGGGATGTTCGGCTGCAGCAGGCGCACCGGCTTGCCGAAGCCGCCGGCCTCGCCGATCTCGCGGGACATCTCGCGCAGGCTCCAGCGCGCGGCGAGGGGCAGGAGCAGCAGCGGGATCAGCAGCCCCACGGCGGCCGGCTCCCAGCGCCGGCGCCAGCCCGGCGGCCGCCAGCGCGACGCTGGTGAGCACCACCAGGAACGAGATGCCGTAGGCGCCGATCCACGACGAGAGCGGCAGCGCGCCCGGCACGTCCACCCAGGCGTAGCCCGCCAGATTCCAGGGGAAGCCGCCGCCGAGATAGGTGCGCGCCCACTCCAGGGACACCCACAGGGCCGGCAGCGTCAGCAGGCGAATGAGGCCGCCGCGGCGCCAGATCTTCGACCCCAGCCAGGCGAACACGGCGTGGAAGAGGGCGAGATAGCCGGCGAGCAGGCCGGTGAGGAAGATCCCCAGCGGCACGGCGATGTGGCCGAAGGTCTCGAGTGTCGGAACGATCCAGTAGAGCCCCGTCATCCACGCCGCGAGGCCGTGCAGCCATCCCAGCCGCCCGGCCTTGGGCCAGGAGAGCATCGCGGCCAGCGGCGCCAGGGCGCACCACGACGCCAAGGACAGCGGCCGGTGGCTGAAGCAGAGGCCCCACAGCACGCCGCCGGCGACGGCGAAGAGGGCCCTCATCACCCCGGCCCCAGTGGGGCGCCGGGCCTGAAGGAACCTCACTCCGTGACCCACGTATCCAGCTTGTAGGCCTTCCGCACCTTCTCCGCCACCTTCTGGGCGTCCGCGCGGGAGGTGAAGGGGCCGATGCGCACCCTGTACATGGTGCGGCCCGCCACGTCCACGGGCGAGAGGTAAGCCTTCTGGCCACCGCCCGTCAGCCTGTTGCGGATACGGTCCGCCTGCGCCCGGTCCGGGAGGAGAAGACCTGGATGACTACGCGCCCTTGGGAATGGCCGGCTCGGCCTCCGACGGCTTGACGGGCCGCACGGGCGTGTTCTGCCGCGACGGCGACAGGCGCCGGCGTCGTGGCGCCCTTGCGTCCGCTTGCCGCTGTGCGGTCCGGCGCGGGCACCGGCGCCGGCACGGGGGGAGCGGGAGCCGGCACGGGAGTGGCCTTGACCGGGGACGGCTCGGGCGCCGGCGGCTCGGGCTCGGGTACCGGGGGAGGTGCGGGCTTGGCGCTGGCTCCTCGAGGGTGCGCCTCCTGCGAGGCCCGGCTCCTTTCGCCTTCTGTCGTCCGCCGGCTTCTTGTTCTCCTTGGAGTCGAAGAACTCGAGCTTCTCCAGGCTCTGCCCCTCCTTCTTGGCCTCAGGCTCGGGCGCCGGCGTGTTGCGGGCCATCTGGTCCTGGGCCCGGGGACGGTGCTCTCGCGGCCGATCCAGACGCCGGAGAAGAAGCGCCGACAGCAGGCAGACAGCAGGATCACGAACGCGACGACCACCTGGCGGTTGGTCAGGGCGATCTCGTAATAGCTGGGCTCGTGCGGTTCAGACACTTCGGTTCAAGCTCCGGTCTACGGGTTCTTTGATGAAGGCCTTGAGGAGATCGATCGGGAACGGGAAGATGATGGTCGAGTTCTTCTCCGCCGAGATCTCGGTCAGCGTCTGCAGGTAGCGCAGTTGCAAGGTCGCCGGGTTTCGCGAGATGATCTCGCGCCGCCTCCGCCAGCTTCACCGAGGCCTCCAGCTCGCCTTCGGCGTGGATGATCTTAGCGCGCTTCTCGCGCTCCGCCTCGGCCTGCCGCGCCATGGCGCGCTGCATCTCCGGGGCAGGTCGACGTTCTTGACCTCCACCATCGACACCTTGATGCCCCAGGGATCGGTGTGCTGGTCGATGATCTCCTGGAGCTTGGCGTTGAGCTTGTCGCGCTCGGAGAGCAGATCGTCCAGATCCGCCTGGCCGAGCACCGAACGCAGCGTCGTCTGGGCGAGCTGGCTGGTGGCCTAGAGGTAGTTCTGCACCTCGACGATCGCGCGTTGCCGGATCGACCACCCGAAAGTAGACGATCGCGTTCACCTTCACCGAGACGTTGTCGCGGGTGATGATGTCCTGCGGCGGCACGTCGTGGACGATGGTCTGCATCGAGACCTTGACCATGGTCTCGAACGGCCAGAAGATGAGCACCAGGCCCGGCCCCTTCGGCTTGCGCCGCCAGCCGCCCGAGCCAGAAGGTGACGGCGCGCTCGTACTCCTTGAGGATGTTGACCCAGCGGGAGAACAGGAAGATGCCGACGAGAACGATGAAGAAGAGTCCGAATCCGATTGCGGCATGGGTCTCTACCCCTTCCGTTGATTTTTAAGTTGCTCTCCGGCGATGCGGACGCACCGTCAGCAGGAGATCCCTCACGGCCACGATCTCGACCTCTTCGCCGAGGGCCACGGCCTCGTCCGACACGCGTCCCAAAGCTCGCCGTGGACGAATACCGTTCCCCGCGGCGCCAGCTCCGAGCGGGCCACGCCGGTCTCCGTGATCAGCCCTTCGATACCCGTGCGCACCGGCAGCCGCCGGGCCAGCACCGACATCCAGACGAGGAAGCCGACGACCAGGACGGCGAACGCCGTCAGCATGGCGATGAGCTGGAGGCTCACCCGCAGCGCCGGCTCCGACGTCTTGAACAGCATCAGCGATCCCAGCACGAGGCACACCACCCCCGCCACGGCGAGGCATGCCGTAGCTGGTGACCTTGATCTCCAGGATGAAGAAGACCATCGCCAGCAGCAGCAGGGCGAGGCCCGCGTAGCTGACCGGCAGCACCGAGAGACCGTAGAACGAGAAGATCGACAGATCGCGCCCACCACGCCCGGCAGGATGGCTCCGGGGTGCATCAGCTCGAAGAGCATGCCGAGCGAGCCCAGGCCCAGCAGCAGATAGGTGATGTTGGGATCGGCCAGCACGCCCAGGAACGAGCGCATGCGACGAGATCTCGAACTTCCGCACCGTGGCGCCCGCCGTGTGCAGGATCACGGTCGTCGCCCCGCGCTTGACGACGCGGCCGTCGAGGGCCTTCACCAGGGCCGGGACGTCGGGGGCGACGAGATCGATCAGCTTGCCGTCCAGCGCCTCGCTGAGCCGAGAAGGAGCGGCTCTGCACCACGGCGGCCTCGGCGAGCTTGAGGTTGCGGCCGTTGCGCACGGCGAGGGAGCGGATGTTGGCCGCCGCGTCCTCCTCCACCTTCTTGCCCATGATGCCGGGGATGTCCTCGCCGCCCGCCGCCCACCGGGTGGGCCGCGCCGGCTGTTGGTGCCGGGCGCCATGGCGGCGACGTCGGCGGACATCAGGATGTAGAACCCGGCCGAGGCCGCCTGCGCGCCGCTGGGGGCGACGTAGACCACCACCGGCGTCCGCGCGCCCAGGATGGACGTCGTGATGTCGCGCGTCGAGGTCATCAGGCCGCCCGCCGTGTCCAGCTCGACGATCACCGCCGCCGCGCCGGCCCGGTCCGCCTCCTGGATGGCATCCGCGATGAGCTCCGCCGATACCGGATGGATGGCCGACTTCACCTTCACCACCAGCACCTCGGAGGCGCGGGCGGCGGGAGCCGCGGGCACGGCACTGCTAACCAGCGGCGCCAGGAGCGCGAGCAGAGTCAGGACGAGGATCGGGACCGCCGCGGAGCGGCGAGAGGGTGGGTGGGAGTAGGGCCGGAGCATAGTCGTTTCGAGAGTAGTATAGCAGGGGGCGGCATGCTCCTACCCAAGCCCCTCATCACCCCGACCTCTTTTCAGCACCGCTATCCTCCCGGGGAGAAGGACGCCCCAGATCCTTGTCCCTAGGCTGAGGACTACGATTCGTCGCAGTAATCTTCTGCTTGGGCCGGACTGACCGCACCTTCAAGAAAAACGTGGTGAAGGCGAAACGTACGCGCCTTAGAAAGAATATGCGTGGTCTCGCGGACTGACTCTATCCAGGAACGCAATGTCGAAGGGGCAAGTGTGGAGTCGGCCGTAATCTTTAGGGCCTGCCGACGAGCTTCGATGTTCTTGGCAACTAGACGGATCGCATCGCCGCATCGCCCGTCAAGAACGTAGCCGATCATTCCCCCTTGAAGCACCGAGCCCCCGTACTGCCCGTCAACAAATCGCATCATTCCTTCGGTTACGTACTCCGGTGCAAGTGTGCGTCGCCGACCGTTCTCGAAGGCATTCAGTCGCTTACACTCGAACGCGAAATACACCTCTTCCAGGGCCGACTCCGCTGGCGAGAACTTCAGATCGATCCGCCCCAGTTCCTCACCGGTGCTCGGGTCGTCCTCGGCCAGCTCACGCTCTATACGAACCGGCAGCCTCCGGTAATCCTTGGCCTGCTTGAGTTCGTGCTTGAAGCGGCGGGTAATGGGTACCTCC
Source organism: Thermoanaerobaculaceae bacterium (assembly GCA_963717295.1). Taxonomy (GTDB): domain Bacteria; phylum Acidobacteriota; class Thermoanaerobaculia; order Multivoradales; family UBA5704; genus DATARR01. Next base: position 8,718,326 of record OY970330.1, on the reverse strand, counting down.
AAGTCGTCTGCGGCGGGTTTAGGGACGGCCTGCCAAGCATCTCTCACCAAGTCAATGATTCGAGGCACCAAGTCGTCCGGAAACACTACAGACCAGAGTCGCGCATCACCAATTGTCATGATCTCTCCCGGATTGACTGAGAGAGAATAGCACTCGCAATCTCGTCGGCATCGTTGAGAGCAGCAGTTCGAGTCCAAAACCGTTGGCTCAAAGGCTTGAGAATAAGAAGCCGGTCTTTGTCGAACACCGTTACTCCCCTCAGTACCTCGACGGTACCAAGCTCCTTTCGAAAGGCACGTTGCAGTCGTTCTAGGGTGGGAAGAAACCCGTCTGCCGGCTGCACAACTTGAGGTGAACCACTTCCTCGCCGCACCTTTCTGAAAATGGCTACCGCAACACCACCATCCACCGAGGCGTGGATCGAGGAATGTACCTCATACTGTCCGCCTCTGGCCCAGTCGTTTAAAGTATTGCAGACAACGTTCCCGTAAGCAGTCCGATCATCAGCCGTACTCGCTCGCAAAGTCGCGGTCTTCTCTGATGCTCGCCGCCTCCGAGTACTGCTCATAAGGATCATCGTCGTGTCCTCTATAAGGACCCTTTCGGTTTCATCGACGTCAAAGTACTCGTACACCAACTCCGTCAGGTCCACCATCGCAGTGCGAACTACGTCCAACCGGTCTATCAGCGGTTGCGAGGCACGGATTCGGGCCTGATCGTAGATCGCAACCACACGGGTTACAATCTCTTGCGCTCTCTTACCGGCGGGAGCGTCTCCTGGTAGCGGGAAGGGGAGGCGCAGGACATCGCCAGCTTCGGCCTTGGCCCGCTCGACCCCAATGTTGGCGCCGGTGTGAAACAGGTAATAGCGCGCGAGCGGCGAGTTCAGGTATGCAGCGAGGAAGATCAGCAAACTGATGTCACCCGGCGGCCCCTTGATCGCCCGCACCGACTGCCGAAATGCCGTGTCGAAGTCAGCGAAGGCAGCTTTGAATCCATCGGTGATGAGCACATGCGGCCTGAGAAACACTTCTGTATTCGTATTCGACCGCAAGCGTAGCGTGACGGTCGCCGATTCGAGCTGCTTGCAATCGGATTGCAGCAGGAACAAGGCGAAATGCGCGCTTCGCGCCTCGATCAGATTGCTCGTTGGGAGGGTAACCGACTTTCGGTCCTCAGGACTGTCACTGGGGCCCGGTTCTTGGAATCCTTGGCCAATCAGCCAGCGTGATGTCCCATGCCCAGCGACTTCGCTAAGTTTCGGGAGGTCACGGAGTCGGTCGAGTAGCTTCGAGTCCCGCGGCGTGCCCCAGTATCGTTCTTTCCAGATTAAGGCCGAGGCATTCTTCTTAAGGTCGGCTAGCACTTCGCGCGAACGGACCACCTTCTGGTCCTGCGGGTAGATCGTGAGCAGTTCGGCTTGGGCTATCTTCCAGTCCATCTTCGGAGTCAGATAGCGAATTGTCACGCCCTCTGCGGGCGGTGCGTCTTTGCAATAGAGGATGACGAGTGCCGGATTCTCCGCCTCTTCAAATAGAAGCCGCTGAAAATCCGCGAGGTTCAGGACTACTTCTGCGACGTGCCTGGTTAGCCAAGCCTCCTGAAAGCGGATTGAAACCCTGCTATGATTAAAAAGCACGCCGTGCGGCAACACTAAACAGACCTTGCCGCCATCAACCAAGTGTCTTGGCGCTTTCCATGCAAAGGCGATGGCGGCTTGGCGGTCAGGGAGTGGCAATTTCTCCTTCTTGCACCACCTCACGAAGGGCACATCATCGCTAGTAGCGCTCTTCCATGGTGGATTACCTATCACGAGGTCAAAGTTCGCAGGCACGCTATCGCCCGCTTCAAAAAAATCATTGTTGAAGATTGACTTACCTCCGCGCTCGACGTCGCTCTCTCGGCCTGTGAAGACGAGGCGCGGCAGAAATTTTCCCTGGCTTTGGAACTTTCGAATGTCCGGAGGAGAAAGCTGGTCTAGAAATGCAAGATAGAGGCTGAACGCGGTGATCCGGCAGGCCGTCGGATTAAGGTCGGCACCGAACAGATTCCGCTCCAAGATCGCCAGAAGCCCGCTTGCCCGCACGTCGTAGCGCGCAGTAGGGTTTTCGCGGTTCCATTCCTCTGCGAGTCGGTTGAACAGTCCGACCAGGAAGATGCCCGAGCCACATGAAGGATCGAGAAAACGTTTATCCAAGAGAGAGCGAGTCCCCTCCAATGCAAGGTCAAGAATGACCTCGCACAGAAACCTCGGGGTGTAGAACGCACCGGCCTCCTTCTTTGCCTGGAGATCCGCAGCCTTTAGGAAATGTTCATAGATGGCGCTGATGGTTTCAATCGGAATGACACTGAAGTCATACGGCCAGAAGCGGCCTTGGCCCGTGCATACATCGGCTCCGTCCAGGAGTCGTTTCAGAATAGTGAGGTGAGAGTCCGTAAGGGCTTGCCGCTCCAATGCCAGATTATCTCGAAAAAGGTCGCCGTTGAAATCTCTGCCAAGTTGCTCAAACAGCCGATATAGCGCTACTCGCGCCTCTCGCTGCGGCAAGCAGGTGATATCCCGCAGATGAGCCGCATTCGTGATTCCGCATTTCTCGCTCAGGTATTCTTGGTCGATCACCTTTCGGTCGAACAAGTAGCACGCGAAGATTAGGCGGACCAGGACAGCATCAAGCATCTCTGGGGCAGGCTTCGTTTCGCTCACTCGCTCCATCTCTTGACGGGCGGACTTGAGGTTCCGCAAAAGTTCCCGGTCCACGCGTTTAGCGGGGTCGAATGCGTGCGCATGCCGACGGAAGAACTCACCTGATTCGAGCGAAAGAACGAGTTGGCGTAACTCAGCGATCTGAGCGACACGGTTTAACTGTGTGACCAACCGATGATCCTCGAATAGAACCTCTTCCTGGGCCGTTGGCAGCGTCAGCCCGGAATAGACGAATACGTCCCTCGGACTGATGAGAACGAGCACCGGCGCGAGCCCCTGGCTCCAGAAGCGGCGGTGTAGCTCGCTTATGTCCTGTTGCTTAATTTGGTCTACCTCGCGGAAGTAAACCACTGGGGCGCCGCGCAGACAGAGAATACCGTCGAGTTTAAGTTCTTCAAACGCACGGCGTAGGGAATGGGCTTGGGGGACTGGCGGGCCAGCCGCCACTAACTCCTGCACGCTTGTGAAAAAGCTCGGCGGTCCCCAGTCGGTGACGCCGAGTTCCTGCTTCCAGTCGGAATGCGAGCCGGCTGCCATCGCTTCCTACACCGCAGAGACAGTCACGACTTTAGCCATACACTCAAGAGGGTTGGCCAGAGTGCCGGACTCTCCTTGCTCGGAAATGAAAAGACTGGAAATTCCGGACTCGTCTTCGTGCGCGTTCTGGGCAAGGAGCACTCGCGCTAGGTGACGCAGTCCAAGGCGCCCGGAGAGGCTCCGGGCGATAGTAAGATCTGGGTTCATGCTCACATCATAACATTGGGCGCTCGCGCGGCAGTCGTCAACCCTTCGCTTCCCATCTACGCACCACCGGCAGTAGATTCGCCCACTCGCGAAGGACCGGTACTCCCCAATTCGCTTGAGGGAGCAGAGGCCTCGCGTTGCCGTAGCGCGGAAACCACGCCCCTGGGAGTCTCGTAGAGACAAGGCCTTCAGGAGGCTCAATTCTGCTGGCATGCCTCAGAATAAGGCGCAATAAGAGCGTAAGTCAAGGTCGACCGACTAGATTCCCCTCTCCGTTGGCGAGCCGCGGGCGCTCCCAGGGCGTGCTCCCACCAAATCTACGCCGTGACCCTCCGCTCCACCGGCGGCAGGCACCGCGTATCGTCACAAGCTTGATACGTCACTACGAGCCCAGCCGTCCCGGACACCTCCCCCCGGATCTCCACCTTTCCGCTGTAGACCGACAGCGGCTCGTGGGAGAAGGCGGCCGTCACCGGCTGTCCCGCGGGGTAGCTCACGTTCTGGAGCCCGCCGCCTTCCGCCGTCACCTCGGTCGGCACGAGGTAGGCCTCCGAGGCCGGGTTCGCCTGGAGGTGCCAGCCAGCGGCGATCTCCAGGGTGAGACGGAACGATTTCCAGCCTCCAGAGTCCGGCCCCAGCGTGAGGTGCGTCTTCACCAGCCGCTCCGCCTCGTGCTCCAGCTTGACGACGCCCGCCGCCTCGGCGTCCCGTTCGTGACCCGCGCGCTCGTCGCTGTACTCGGCCTCCACCTCCTCGGGGATGCCGCCCTTCTCGTGGTAGCGCCGGGCGGCGATGGTCAGCATGCGCACCGCCTCGGGGAACCCCTCGACCACGGGGGTGAAGGCGCAGAGCGCCTTGCGGGCCTCGCGGCGCCAGAGGATCTCCCCCGTGCGGTCCGCGAGGTCGAGGAGGTTGAGCACCGCGACGGCGTTGCCGGCGGGGGTGGCGCCGTCGAAGATGTCCTTGCTGCGGAAGAGGACGTCCTTGCTCACGCCGCCCACGAAGTAGCCGCCGGTGCGGTCGCGCAGCCGCCGGCTCTGCTCGCGGGTGAGCTCCACGGCCGCTTCGAGCCAGCGCTTCTCCCCCGTGGCGTCGTGGAGGGCCAGCAGCCCGCGGACGAGGAAGGCGTAGTCTCCCAGATAGGCGGCGATCTTCCCCTGACCCTGGCGCCAGGCGTGGAGCAGCGTCGTCCCCTCGGGTCCCTGGGGGCGCATGGTGTTCAGGATGAAGTCCGCGGCCCGGGCCGCCCGCTCCACATAGGACGGCTCCTTCAGCCGCTGGCCCGCCACGGCCAGGCCGCGGATCACCATGCCGTTCCAGTCCGTCAGGATCTTGTCGTCCGTCAGAGGCCGCTCGCGGCCCGCGCGGGCGGCGAACAGCTTCGCGCGCCCTGAGTCCACGTCCCGCAGCAGCTCCTCGACCGGCAGCCGGCGGCGCTGCGCCGCGGCCTCCAAAGCCTCGGGAAGGTGGAGCACGTAGTGGCTCCCCTCGAAGAAGGGCGGTCCGGCGAAGCCGAGGAGAGGAGCCAAAAAAGTGAAGTCCTCCTCTCCCAGGGCTGTCAGGAGCTCCTCGCGACTCCAGACGTAATATGCCCCCTCGTGGCCGTGGGTCTCGGCGTCGATGGCGCTCCAGAATGCACCCTCGGGCGAGGTCATCTCGCGGGCGATCCACTCCGCCGTCCGCCGCACCACGCGGGCCGCCTGGGCATTGCCGGTGCGGCCGTGCTCCTCGGCGTAGAGCTCGAGCAGGAAGCCGTTGTCGTAGAGCATCTTCTCGAAGTGGGGAATCTTCCATTCGCGGTCCGTGGCGTAGCGGTGGAAGCCGCCGCCGAGCTGATCGTAGATGCCGCCGCGGGCCATGGCGTCGAGCGAGGAGGTGAGCATCTCCCCGGCGTCCTCCCGTTCGGCCGCCATCTCCAACAGGAGGTAGAGATTGGAGGGCGTGGGGAACTTGGGAGCGCCGCCGAAGCCGCCGTGCTGGCGGTCGAGCCGGCGGGCGAGCGCATCCACGGCCCGCGAGGCCACGGCGCCGCTGGGGGGCTCGGGTGCGGCTTGAGAGCGCTCCTCCAGATGATGGCGCATGGCCTTGGCCATCTCCTCCGCCTGCTCCTCCACGTCCTTGCGGCGGTCGTGGAAGGCGGCGGCCATGTCGGCCAGCACCTTGGGGAACCCGGGCCGGCCATAGCGGTCCTCGGGAGGGAAGTAGGTGCCGGCGTAGAAGGGCCGCAGGTCCGGCGTGAGGAACACCGAGTTCGGCCATCCCCCCTGCTCGGTGAGGATCTGGGTGGCCGCCATGTAGATCTCGTCGAGGTCCGGCCGCTCCTCGCGGTCGAGCTTGATGTTGACGAAGTCGCGGTTCATCTGCTCGGCCACCGCCGGATTGGAGAACGACTCCCGCTCCATGACGTGGCACCAGTAGCACGTCGAGTACCCGACCGAGAGGAAGATCGGCTTGTCCTCCCGCCGCGCCCGTTCGAGCGCCTCCTCGCCCCAGGGGTACCAATCCACCGGATTGTGCTGATGCAAAAGGAGATAGGGGCTGCTCTCGCCCGCGAGTCGATTGGTATGGCTGGAATCGTGTGCGCTCATGGAAAGCATTGTATGGCCTTTGTATTACCATCCTCCCGTCTTGGAGAGACCTCGAAAGGAGATCCTCATGTTCCGACACACCACGGTCGCTGGTTCGCTCTTGATCGCCGCCCTCGCCCTCGCGCCCCAGGCAGCCACCGCCGAGCCCACGGCCCAGTCCGTGGCCGATGCCACCCTGAAGGCGATGGGCGGCAAGCAGGCCTGGGACAACACCCACTATCTCCACTGGACCTTCGCCGGCCGCCGCGCCCACTGGTGGGACAAGTGGACGGGGCGCCACCGGGTGGAGGGCGATACCAAGGAGGGGAAGCACTACGTCATCCTGGAGAACATCAACACCAAGGAGGGCACGGCCTGGCTGGACGGCCAGAAGCTCGAAGGCGACAAGGCCAAGGAGATGCTGGAGAACGGCTACGGCGCCTGGGTGAACGACACCTACTGGCTGATCATGCCCTACAAGCTCCAGGACCCTGGCGTGAACCTCACCTACGCGGGCGAGGAGACGGTCGACGGCAAGACTTACGACAAGCTGGGCCTCACCTTCGGCAAGGTCGGCCTGACCCCGGGCGACCACTACACGGCCTACTTCAACCGCGACACCCACCTGATGGACCGCTGGGCGTTCGTCCTCGAAAGCATGAAGAAGGAAGACCCGCCGAGCGCCTGGAAGTGGGAAGGCTGGCAGAAGTACGGCAACATCATGCTGGCGCCGCACCGCACCCAGGTGGGAGGCGACAAGAAGCTGGAGCTCGGGGACATCTCGGCGCCGGCGCAGCTCGCGGACGCGGTCTTCACCTCGCCCGCGCCGGTGAAATGAGTCCGGGCGAAGTTCGAGCCATCTGGCTCAAGCGCTTCAAACGAGGACCCATGGACGCGGCCGAGTCCGCCACCTTGAAGGCCGGCAAGGGCCTGGAGGGCAACGCCAACCAGGGAGGCCGCCGCCAGGTGATCCTGCTGGAAGAGGAGGCCTGGAGAGACGCCCTCGCCGACCTGGGAGACCCAGGCCTCAACCCCGCCGCCCGCCGCGCCAATCTCCTCCTCGCGGGAATCCGCCTGGAGGGGACGCGCGGCCGCATCCTCCGCATCGGAGCCTGCCGCCTCCAGATCTTCACCGAGTGCCCGCCCTGCGAGCGCATGGACGAAGCCCGCCCCGGCCTCAAGGCCGCCCTGCGCCCCCATTGGCGAGGCGGAGCCTGCGCCCAGGTGCTCGAAGGCGGGGAGATCCGGGTGGGGGACGAGGTGGCGTGGGAGGAGGAGCGCCAGATGGGGTTGCCGGTGGGGTGAGGGGGAGGAGGTAATCGGCTATTTGGAGAGGGCCGGTTGAAGCGGGTTGACGATCCCGCGCGGGGGTTTGCGCCGGAGGGGAGGCTGTTGCCGCCTCGGTTGTACGGCCCCACCGGGGGTTCCCCCCGGAACGGGGCGTCTCTACCCTGGGGGGACTTCGGCGTTGGCTGAAGACGCGACGCCCGGAGCCGGTCGTATCGTCTTCCAAGGGGAAAAGCGCTTGAGCGAGGAGGGGGAAGGCTCTCCCGAGTGGGGGAACGCTTCCCCAACTCGGGATTGCGACAAAACGAGTTGGGGAGAGCCTCCCCAACTCGGGATTGCGTCCAAACGAGTAGGGATTGCGACAAATCGAGTGGGGGAAGCGTTGCCCAACTCGGGATTGCGACAAATCGAGTGGGGCGGGCTTTCCCCAACTCGGGAGAGCCTCTCCCCCACTGGGGGAAGCTTCTCCCCGCTTGGGATTATGTCCAATCACACCGCGAAGGCCGTCGCGAGCGTGGAGACGCCGTAGAAGGCGGCCAGGTTGCCGCGGCCCTACGGCGCGCGGGCTCAGAGCGGCAGGTGACCCTGATAGACTCGCCTCCAAGCCTATGCATCTCTCTATCCTGACAGCAGGCATCGCCTCCCTCCTCGCACTCCTCGTCCCGTGCTCCCTTTCCGCCCAGAAAGACTTCGGCGAGCCGGAGGCTCAAGCCCTCTGCGCAAAGCTCAAGGACTACCACCCCGGACCCAAGGCGCAGAGCACGGAGACCGACCGCAAGCTCTTCGCCGCGGAGAGCGAGACTTGCTTCGCCTATGTCTATGGTCCGGGCAAAGCCCTCGACTACGACAAAGGCCGCCGTTGCTGCCTGGTGAAGGGCTGCGACCGGGAGCTCGCGATGATCTTCGCCAACGGCTGGGGGGTGCCTCGCGACTACGACGCGGCGATCTACTTCCTCTGCCGGGCGGAGGAGATCGCACCCGCCGAGCAGTGGGGCATGCTGGGACACGTCCAGGAGATGCGCACGAAGGCCCAACCGGAAGACCTCGACTACTGCACTTGGGTGACCAGCGGCCGTGGCGCGAGCTGGTGTCAGGGTTTGGCGATGGATCAGCTGGCTCCGAAATGGAACGACCGGATCGAAACCGTGTCGCGCTCCTTGAACGACGCGGTCCGGCCCGCATTGAAGGTGCTACGCAAGGCAGCGGACAGCTTCGCCAGAGCCGACGGCGGTCTCTTCGCGCTGGAGAATTACGGCGGCACGATCTATCCCTCGCAGGTCCTGATCGGTCAGCAGGAGCAGACCGAAGCCTTCCTCGCCGCTCTGGAGAAATACACCCGCAGCCGGGCGCCCGCCGCCTCTCCCGCCGAATTCGAGCGCGCCGATCAAGCCCTCAATGCCGCGTACCGAAAGCAGATGATCCAGGTGAAAGCCGACGACAAGCAGTTCGAGCGCACCACAGCCGGTCAGGACTCCCTCCGCGACGCCCAGCGGGCCTGGATTCCCTACCGCGATGCCTGGAAGTCCTTCTACCGTCTCCGCTGGAAAGGTGCCGCGACGCCGGAAGCCCTCGACCGCGAGATCGCGACCGCGCTCACCACGACCCGGGGCCAGGAGCTGAGCAAGCTGGGCACGGGGGAGTAAGGGCCGGCCCTGGCACCTGTTTTGCTATCTTCTCTAATATCGCTCCGATCTTTCCGCGGATCGAGCCCAACTTCTAGGAGGTTCCTGAACATGCGTGCACCCGCGTATATCCTCTTTGCCCTGCTTGCCACGGGCCTGGCTCCCGTACCCGGCGTCGAGATGGCCCGGCCCGCCGGAGCGCAGCCGTCTCCGCCGCCTCTGCCCGCTCCTCCCCCGCTGCCGGCTCCGCCACCCCTGCCGGTGCCGCACACCGAGGTGCGGACCACCGCTCCCGTCGTTCATCACCGCCACCATCGCCGCCACCGCCGCCATCTCCGGCCGGTTCGGCGTCACCACCGCCACCATCACCGTCACCACCGCCACCACGCCAAGCACGTCTCGTAAGACGGGCCGGCGTCTATCTTTCGCCCGGCAGGGGCTCGTCTACAGGTCGAGCTCCTGCCCTTCGGCGAGCACCTTGAATCCCCGTGCCTCGATGGCCCTGGCGGCTGCGCCGCCGCTGTCGAGCGCGGGGTTCGTGTGATTCATGTGGGTGAAGTAGACCTGTAATCCCGCCTCCGGCTTTCCTTCCTTCATCAGCGGTCCCAGCAGATCCATGGTGTCCGTCACCAGCGGATGCTTGATCTTCGACACGTCCCGGTCCGGAAGCTCGTCGGCCGAGTAGAAGGTGGCGTCCAAAAGAGCGATATCCACCTTCTCGGCGGCCAGCACCTCGGGCAGGGGGCGCGGCCACGCCTTCCAGGAATCCGTGTCCGGCACGTAGAGGAGCGTCTTGTGCGGCCCGCGGATGAGGAACGCCAGGGTGTCCGTGTACTCGTCGCGGTGGGGCACGGCCAGGGCCTTGATGGACACGCCGTCCTCCAACTCGGACACGGCGCCGGGCTGGATCTCCTTGAGGGTGATGTTTCCCAGGCGGACGAGCTGGCTCCAGGGGCCGTTGGCGCGCAGGAACTCCGCCATGCGGGGCGAGACCCAGGTGGAGATGCCCTTGGTGTTGAGGCTCTCGAAGCCGAAGTGGGCGAGGCCCAGATAGTGGCCCATGTGGGCGTGGGTGAGAAGCACGCCGTCGACCGGCGCGCGGTCCGTCTTCCCCTCAGGATGATGATGGAAACCATGGATTCGCTCGATCTGGGCCGGCAGGTCCGGCGTGGCGTCGACCAGATAGACATGGTCCGTCTTCGGAATGTAGATCGCGAGGCTCGCCACATGCCGCGCCAAGGCCGGATTCTTCCGCGCCGCCGAGCAATGGGTGCAGTCGCACCCCGCCTGCGGCATGCCGCCATCCTGCACGGTGCCAAGGACGACAATGCGGGGGGAGGGTCCCGACGGGGCTGGAGAGGGCGCCATCATGAGCAGCGCCAAGGACAGAAGAGCGAGAATCTTCATCGTTCTATTCTGCACCGTAAAGGCGTCACCCCCTCCATCACCACGACGTTTCGACCCCACTGTAGAGACGCCCCGTGGGGAACCCCGCGGGGCGTCTCCGAGTCGGGGACGACGATCCGGTCTGCAAGGACATTTCGCGGCACGCGGCAGGTTCGATCGTTCCGATCCGATTCGAGGACTTCAGGTTCAGGGACGCGTGGCGCCCGTCGGGAGGTTATGGGATTCCGGACGGTATCGCCGCCTCGGAGACGCCCCACGGGGTAGCTCGCGCTACCCCGCGGGCGTCTCTACATTGGGGTCGTACCGGCGAAGAATCTGGAAGGATGACGCCTTTCCCTGGAAGTCGTGCCCGGATACACTCCCGCCCCATGCTGGAGACCCTCTCCTCACAGATCTCCTTCGCCCGCGTCAAGAAGGAACGGCGCAGCCAGAAGGCGGCGGAGCCTCCTTCCGCGGGGGCTGTCGTCTCCCGGGAACGCGTTTCCCCGCTGGCGAAGCTGATCCTGGCGTCGCTGGCGGTGGTGGGCCTGTTCTATCTTCTGCGGTCTCTCGCTCCCCTGCCCTGGTCCTACGACGAGTACTACCACCTCGGGCTGGCTCGGGAGATGCGGTCGGGAATTCGCATCACGTCGTTCCGTTGGGCTCCGTTCTCGATCCTCTTCGACCGGTTCGTGGACAGCACTCCCCTGTTCCACCTGATCCTGATGCCGTTCGCCACGCTGCCGCTGGAGACAGCTGGAAAGATCGGCGCGCTGCTCGGCCAGATCTTCCTCGTGGGCTCATTCGCCTGGGCGCTGTGGAGCCTGAAGGTGCCTCGGCCGTGGTGGTTCGTGCTGGCCCTTCCCACGCTGGGAACGCTTTTCGTCCAACGGCTGGAGATGGTGCGGCCCCAGGTGTGGCTGATCGGGTTCACGGTGCTCGTCGTGGCCCTGCTCGCGGAGCGGCGATGGAAGACGCTGTTCGTCGTCTGCGCGCTCTTCGGGCTGACCCACGTCGGAGGTTGGATCGCGGTTCCTCTCGCCATCCTGTGGGCGCTCTCAGGGCTTGTAGTGCGCGGCCAGCCGGACGCCCGGCGAGTGCCGTGGCAGCCCATGGCCGCGGCGGCCGGAGGCTGGCTTGCCGGACAGCTCGTGCATCCGGAGGTGCCGGCGAACTTCCGGCTGTTTTTCATCTCGAGTTTCGTCGTGCCCTTCCAATCGACGACCGCGGGCGACTCCGCATTGCGTTCGCAGATCGGCACGGAGATGTCTCGGCCGGAGATGAGCATCCTCTCGGAGCAGTGGCCGGCGCTCGTCATCGCGGCGATCGTCCTCCTCGCCCTGGTCTACGAGCCGCGGCTGCGCAGCCGCTCGACGCTCACGGCGGGGCTCGCCGGGCTGGCGTTCCTGGCGGTCGGATGCCTCGCCGCCCGGCGCTTCATCGAGCTGGGCGCCCCCCTCTGCCTGCTCGCCCTGGCGCTGGTGATCCGGGAGCGGCGGGACCGGGGGCTCTCCCCCTGGCTGCCCCAGTGGAGGCGGCTGATTCTCGCCGCCCTCCTCCTGGTGGCCGGCATCTGGACGCTCGCCTCGCTGCTGACCTATGGCTATGGCTTCTACTCGCCGCCGCGGGAGATGGCCCACTGGCTGGGCCAGAACGGCAAGGCCGGCGAGCGGGTGTTCACCGTGCAGTGGGCGGACTCCTCGCCGCTCCTCTACTCCGCGCCGCAGCTCCAGTCGCTGGTGGCGCTGGACCCGACCGCCTTTTATCTCAAGGATCCCAAGCTCTTCCAGGAGTATGTGGAGATCACCGCCGGGCGCACCGCGGACCCGGCGAACGCCATCCGGCGGCAGTTCGGAGCGCGGTGGGTGACGGTGCCGTTCAACTTCTACCCTCAGTTGACCTCACAGCTCGCCCGATCCCCCGGCGTCCTCAAGCTGTATGAGGACCGGGACTACGCGGTGCTGGATCTCGGGCCGGTGCCTCCTCACCTCGGGGGCGGTTGAGGGGAGCCGGCGCGAGGACAAGCCTCGCGCCGGCTTTTGTGTCTTCAGATCACAGGTAGCGCAGGATCGGCCGCGCCTTGGGGTTGGTGGAGAGGCGGTCGATCATGTTCTCGAAGCGCAGGGCCCCCAGCGACTTGGCGCCCGAGGGGCCGGGCAGCGGCAGGGTGCGCAGATAGGTGGGAGGCTTGCGCAGATGGGTGTGCTGCTCGAAGGAGTAGGCGAGCTTGATGAGCTTGGCCTCGCTGAAGGCCGTGCCGAAGAAGCTGATGCCCACCGGCAGCACGCCGAAGGAGTAGCCGCCGAGGACGTTGACGATCGGATAGCCTGCGACGGCCGAGGGGCCGGAGCTGGCGCCGGTGAAGTGGTCGCCGTTGACCTCGTCCGTGGGCCAGGCCGGCGAGCCGGTGGGGGCCACGAGGGCGTCGAGGTTCTTCTCGGCCAGGATGGCGTCGATCCCCTCGGGACCGGCGAGCCTCGGCCCCTCCGCCAAGGCGGCCGCGTAGTCCGCGGCCGAGAAGATGTCCTGCTCGGCGAGCTCCATCAGCTCCTGGCCGAAGTACTGGAGCTCCTGGGAGGCGTGGGCGTTGTTGAAGTCGATGATGTCGGCGAGGGTCTTGACCTTGAGGCCGCTACGGGTGGCGAGATAGGCGTTCAGGTCGCGCTTGAACTCGTAGATGAGGACGGTGATCTCGTCCGAGGTGGCGTTGAGGGCGTCGACCGTGGGGATGTCGGCCGGATCGACCAGCACGGCGCCGGCGGCCTTCATCGCCAGCAGGGCGTCCTCGAAGATCCGGTCCGTCTCCCGGCTGTAGCCGGTGGTGGTGTTGCGCCAGACGCCGATGCGGGCGCCGTTCAGGCCGTTGGGATCGAGGAACTGGGTGTAGTTGGTGGAGAACTTGCCGGCGCTGGCCGCGGTGGCCGGATCGCGCGGGTCGACGCCCACCAGGGCGCTCAGGATCGCCGCGGCGTCCGCCACGGTGCGCGCGTGCGGGCCGACCGTGTCCTGGGTGTGGGAGATGGGGATGACGCCGGCACGGCTGGTGAGGCCGACCGTGGGCTTGATGGCGGCGACGCCGTTGAGCGAGCCCGGGCAGACGATGGAGCCGTCGGTCTCCGTGCCGAGGCCGGCCGCGACGAAGCTGGCCGTGGCGCTGGCGCCGGAGCCCGAGCTCGAGCCGCAGGGGTTGCGGTCGACGACGTAGGGATTACCCGCCTGACCGCCCTGGCCGCTCCAGCCGCTGGAGGAGTTGAAGCCGCGGAAGTTGGCCCACTCCGAGAGGTTGGTCTTACCGAGGATGATGGCGCCCGCCGCCCGCAGGCGGGCCGCCACGGTGGCGTCCTGTGTCGCCGGGGGGCCGATCAGGGCGAGGGAGCCGGCGGTGGTGTTCATCTTGTCGCCGGTGTCGATGTTCCCCTTGAGCATCACGGGAATGCCGTGCAGCGGTCCGCGCGGGCCGCCGTGCTTGCGCTCGAAGTCGAGCGCCTTGGCGATCTTCCGGGCATCCGGGTTCAGCTCCAGCACCGAGTTGACCCGCGGGCCGGACTGGTCGAGGCTCGCGATCCGCTCCAGGTACTGATTGACGAGGTCGAGAGAGGTCACGCGGCCCTTGGTCAACGCCGCCTGAAGGTCGGCGATGCTCGTTTCCACCACCGTGAAGGAGTGATGGGCGGGCTCCACAGCGACATCCACGGGTTCGGCGAGGCCCTCGTTGGCGCCCAAAAGGCCCGCCAGGGGGGCGCCGGCGCCGGCCATCGCACCCAGGCGCAGGAAGGTCCTCCGACTCACTTCGTTGGTGACATTGCGCTCTTCTCCTCCGGCTCCACGATCATCCTCGGACATGCGCAGTTCTCCTTTGAGGTTCCGACGTTAGGCCTCGTGGCGGGTAAGTCCATGCGGTCCAGGGAAAGGTTCTCTTCTGCCCGGTTCGGGCAAAGAGACGACGTCGTCATTCTAAAGGACGCCGGAGAGGAAGGGAAAGGGACAAACTCAGCCGCGGTCAGGCGCCGTGGCCCGCTCGAGAAAGGCGAGATAGATCAGCGCCTCTTCCGTGGTCTCGCCGCACATCTCCCGCATCGGCCGCAGGTTGACGCAGACGGCGGGGCGCTCGGGCAGGCCGAAGAGGAGGCAGCGGTTGTCGTCCGTGAGCTGAACGCAGCGCACCCCGGCCGGTTTGCCCGCGGGCATTCCAGGAATGGGGGATGAGATGGACAGGCCGATGCAGCAGGCCCCACAACCGACGCGGCACTCCACGGCGACGACTCCTCCGGGGGGAAGGATACCAGCCCGCCTCAGGCTCCTCCCGCATTGAAAACTTCCGCCGCCGCGGCCGGCCCCAGATCCAGCGTCCAGGGCCCCGGCCGGGTAGGCGCCTTGAGGGCAGTCCTGAGGGTCGAGAGGAAGCGGCGGCGCGGCCAGTCCACGGCGCCGAAGCTCTCCAGATACGGGGTGTAGCTCTGGCAGTCCACCAGGGGAAAACCCCAATGGATGAGGTTGCCGAGCAGGGTGGCGAAGGCGACTTTGGAGGCGTTGGGGACGTCGGCGAACATCGACTCGCCGAAGAAGACGCTTCCCAGGGAGATGCCGTAGAGGCCGCCCACCAGCCGGCCGTCGCGCCAGGCCTCGATCGAATGGGCCAGCCCCTCGTCATGGAGGGCCGTGTAGCCGGCGCTCATCTCGGGGGTGATCCAGGTGCCGTTCTGCCCCGGCCGCGGCTGCCGCGAGCAGCGGCCGATGACCTCCCGGAAGGCCGTGTCCGTCTTCACTCCGAAAGTGCCCCGCCGCATCTCCCTGCGCAGCGAGCGCGCCACATGGGCTTCCCTGGGTTGCAGCACGAAGCGGGGGTCCGGGCAGAACCAGAGCAGCGGCACCCCCTCGTGCGGCCAGGGGAAGATGCCCCGGCCATAGGCCTCCTTGAGAGTCGCGGCGTCGGGCCGGCCGCCGACGGCGAGCACACCCTCGGGCGAGGCCCAGCTCACGGGGGGAAACAGAACGCGGCGGCGGAGGCCCTTCAGCATATACAATCCCCTGCAGTCCCGCGTCAGTCTACCGGACATGGAGCCCAGACCCCTTCATCACTACGTCGAGGGCGAGTACGCCCCCCTCGACATGCCCGCGGGCTGGCACTGGGCCTCCCTGCTGTGCTTCGTGGCCGCCCTGGGCTCCCGCTTTCTGGTGGACGCCCTTTTCCCCCATCGCTGGCCGAGCCCCTGGACGCGCCCGCTCCTGCCCGGCTTCGCCGTCTTCCTCTTCGCCATCCTGGGAATCGGCTTCGGCCTCCTCGGCCTGCGCAACGCCAAGGGGCGCGGCGCCGCCCGCGTCGGCATCTTCCTCAACTCGATCGTGCTCTTGCTCACTCTGCTGGCGGCCTTCGCCTTCTACGCCATCCTGCGGCGGTAGGTAGGGGAAACGTTTCCTCCAGCGAGTACACAAGAGGCAGGGGCCGGATCTCCGGAACGGAGAAACCGGGATAACATGAAGCGTTCAATGACAGCCGTCGCAAGCGATCCCGAGGACTGGGCGCGGAGCGGATCCCTGGCGCCGGGCGAAGTTCTGGCCGGCCGCTACCGGATCGACGCCTTCCTGGGGCGGGGTGCGGTCGGCGAGGTCTACGAGGCCTTCGACCAGGAGCTGGGCGAGGCCGTCGCCGTCAAGATCCTGCGCCCGGAGATCGCCCGCGACGAGCGCGCCCTCCAGCGCTTCAAGCGGGAGATCCAGCTCGCCCGCCGCGTCACCCACCCCAACGTCTGCCGCGCTTTCGATCTCGTTCATCACGTCAACACCCGCTCCGGCGAGGAGGCCCCGGGCGAGCCTCCCGATCAGGTCTTCCTCACCATGGAGCTGCTGCGCGGCGAGACGCTGGAGCAGCTTCTGACCCGCCAGGGACGGATGGGTACGGCCGAGGCGCTGCCGGTGATCGGCCACATCGTGGCGGCGCTCGCCGCCGCCCATGCCAACGGCATCGTCCATCGCGACTTGAAGAGCGCCAACATCTTCCTCGTACCCGAGGCGGCGGGCACGCGGGCGGTGGTCACCGACTTCGGGCTCGCCTGGAGCTCGATCGAGACCAACGACTCGGCGAGCCTCACCGCCACCGGCGAGCTGGTGGGCTCGCCCGCCTACATGGCGCCGGAGCAGGTGCGGGGCGAGGAGGCTACCCCGGCGACCGACATCTACGCCCTGGGGGTGGTGCTGTTCGAGATGGTGACGGGCGAGCTGCCGTTCGTGGGCAAGAGCGCTTTCTACACCGCCCTGAAGCGCCTGCAGGAGCCGGCGCCCTCGCCGCGCCTGCACCTCTCGGACCTCGATCCGGCGTGGGAGACGACGATCCTGCGCTGCCTCGAACGCGAGCCGGAGAAGCGCTTCCCGACCGTGCGGCACGTGCTGCAAGCCCTCGGGCGGACGCGGGCCGAGGTGGATGCCACCTCTCCCCTCAGCCTGGCGAGAGAGGGGCGCGGACGCCGCCGCTTCCCGTGGCAGGTCGCCGCGATCGCCGGGCTGGCCGGCCTGATGCTCGGGGGGCTCTGGCTGGCGGGCTTTCCGCCTTTCACTCACTCGGCCCCGGCCGCGATGACCGCGAAGAATCCGGCGGCATCCGCGCGCAGCGCCATGGCCGCTCCCCGCCTGGCCGTGGCCGTGATGGGGTTCGACAACCTGACGGGCCGGCGGGACCTGGACTACCTGGGAACCTCCCTCCTTCAGATGCTCCCCACCGAGCTGGGCCGCGCCGAGCGCCTGCGGCTGGCGCCGGTGGAAAACGTGGACCGGGCGCGCGCCGACCTCGGCCTGTCGCGGCCGGAGGGCCTCTCGCCGGCGACGCTGGCCCGCGTGCGGAGCTATCTCGGCGTCGACCTCGTCGTCGGCGGCTCCTACCTGGTCACGGAGGCCGGCCACCGCACGCGCTTCGACCTCCAGGTACAGAGCACGCGCACGGGCGAGGTCGTCGCCCGCTTCAGCGAGTCCGGCACCGAGGAGGGATTCCTCACCACTCTGGCGACTCTCGGCGAGCGCCTGCGCTCCGAGCTGGGCGCGGGCGGCCTGGCCCCGGCGGAGGCGAAAGCCCTGCGGGCCTCGCTTCCCGCCAGCCTGGAGGCTGCCCGCCTCTACGCCGAGGGGGCCGCCGCCCTGCGCCGCTTCGAGCCGGCCCGCGCCCGCGACCTGCTACGGCAGGCGGTGGCCGCCGAGCCGGGCGATCCGCTGCTCCACTCCGCCCTGGCGGGCGCCTGGTCGGACCTCGGCCATCAGGAGCGCGCGCGGGCCGAGGCCAAGGCCGCTCTGGACCTCTCGCGGCCGCTGCGGCACGAGGACCGGCGGGCCATCGAAGCGCGCTGGCGGGAGCTTTCGAGCGACTGGCCCGGCGCCATCGCCATCGACCGGGAGCTGTGGGGCTACTTTCCCGACAACCTGGAGTATGCCTTGCGTCTGGCCGCCGACCAGACCGCGGCGGGAACGCCGAAAGAGGCTCTCGCCACCCTGGCGGAGGCGCGCCTGCTGGCGCCGCCCCAGGGTGCCGACGCCCGTATCGATCTCGCCGCGGCAGGCGCCGGCGCGGCCCTCTCCGACTTCGCCGGCCAGCGCCGGTCCGCCGAGGCGGCGGAGGCCAAGGGACGGACCCTGGGAGCCCAGGGCTGGATCGCCGAGGCCCGCTTCCAGGAGGGCTCCGCCAGCCTCTCCCTCGGCGCGCCGGACTCCGCCCTGTCCGCCTTCGACGAGGCGGCACGGATCTACACCGCCATGGGCGACCGCGGCCGGCTGGCCCGCACCCTCAACGCCCGCGGCGTGCTGCTCGAAGGCCACGGCGACCTCGCCGGGGCGGCGGCGGCCTACAGCCGGTCCCAGGCGATGCAGAAGGCCATCGGCAACGAGTATGGCGAGGCGGCGGCGGAGACCAACCTGGCGAACCTCGATCTCCGGCAGGGGCGCCTCGAGCAGGGCCGCACCCGTCTCGAGCGGGCGCTCGCCTCGTTCCGCCGGCTGGAGCGCAAGGCGGCGGTGGCCAGCGTCCTGAACAACCTCGCCGTCGTCGCCCAGATGAAGGGCGACCTCGCTGCCTACGAGGCCCGGCTCGGCGAGGCGACGGCGGCCTGCCGCGAGATCGGCGACCGGGGCGGCGAGGCCCGCGCGCTGACCAACCGCGGCGACCTGAAATTCTCCCGCGGCGACCTCGCCGGGGCGGGGGATGACTTCGCCGCGGCGCTGGCGGTCTACCGGGCCCTCGGCGATCGCGGCAGCGCGGCGCAGACGGTCCAGAACCAGGGGGCGGTGCTGCTGCGCCAGGGCTCGACCGCCGCGGCGGAGCGGCTCTTCACCCAATCGCTCGCCGTGTTCCGCGAGCTGAAGGATAAGGCCAGCGAGGCCGACGACGACCTCGATCTCGCCAATGCCGCCCTCGACGCCGGAGACCCCCGGCGGGCCGAGCAACGGGCGAGCGAGGCGCGGGAGCTCTTCAAGGCGGCCGGCAACCTGGAAAGGGAGAGCGAATCGCTCTCCCTCATCGCCCTCTGCCGCCTCGCGGCGGGGCAGCCCCAGGCGGCCCAGGGAGCGATCGACGGGGCGGCGACCGTGGCGCGGCGCACCGAGAACCGGCGGTTCCGCCTGTTCTTCGACCTTGCCGAGGCGCGCGTCCTGGCCGCCACCCGCCATTCCAGCGAGGCGTTGCGGATCCTGCGGGAGGCGGTGCGCAAGGCGCCCGAAGCCGGCTCCGTCCCCCTGGAGCTCGAGGCCCGCCTGGCGCTCGGCGAGGTCGAAGTCCTCGCCGGCGACGCCACGGCCGGGCGGGCCCGGCTCGCCGGGCTGAGGCGCGACGCCGCGCGCCGGGGCTTCGCGGTGCTCGCTCGCAAGGCCCAGACCGCGGCTAGACCGGGACCGCCTGAGCCGGGATCTTCTTCCGCAGGTCGTTGAGCCCGGCCGCCTTCACCAGCGCCAGCGGCGCGAAGTGGTGCTCCACTCCGTGCGGGGCCACGGCCTCCGGGGCCTGCGGCGTGCCGGGCCACTCGACGTCGCCGGTGGCGGTGCGCGCCGGGATCAGCCAGTAATCCCCCGGACGGTGGAGGCCAGGCTGAAACTGGATCTGGACTCCGTCCTCCAGGGTCAGCCAGGTCTCCTCCACCTTCGGGTCCGGATCGTTCAGGAAGACGTAGAGCACCGCTCCCCTGGGCTTCGGCCCGTTCTTCGGCGGCGTGCCGGCCCGGTGATCCCAGCGCCGCAGCAGGACGTGCTTTTTCTGGACGTCCCCCTCGCCGTAGGACGGCAGGGTGAGCGGGGCGTCGTCCGCCGCGGGTTTGAGCGTGACCTCCAGGCCCTTGATCTCCTCGACTTGCAGCAGCGACCACGAGCGGGCACCCACCTCGGTGTCGTCGTCCACGATCTCCACCCAGTCCCCGCGCTTCAGGCCGCGGCATTCGTCGCGCCCCAGGCTCTCCAGGCTGGCGACGAGGCCCTGGAGCTCGCGGACGGGAAAGACCACGGAGCCGTTCTCGCGCGACCATTTGAAGGTCAGCCAGGTGGTCTTGCCGTCCTGGCGCTCGCCGGCCTGGAGCTCGACGCGGTAGAGCTGGTTCTCGGCGCCGCGGTAGCTCGCTTCCGGAGAGGCCAGGCACGGGTTGGTGGGATCGCCGTCGGCCTTGGCCCTCGCCTTGAGACGGCCGCGCTCCGCCGGCTGCCAGCTCGCCACCCAGGCCTTCCACAGGTCGGCGAGTTGGGCGGGAGAAGTTTCCTTGGGGATGGCCTTGTCGTCCGCTGTCCTCGCCGCCACCCGCACCTGCCAGACGACCTGGGCCCGCGTCGCCGTGTCCGGCCCGCCGAGCGCCACCTCGCGGACATGATCATCCACGAGGTAGGTGACGTGGCGCTCCCAGACGTCGAGGTAGGCCAGGAAGGGCGCGGCGGGGAGCGGGTCCTGCTTCGGATCGCGGGGGAAGCTCGGCTGCCCGAAGTAGCGCACGCCGTCCGCCAGGTTCTCGCAGAGCAGGCCGTCCACGTAATAGCGGCCCTTGCCGATCTCCAGATTGGCGGCATCGCCGCCGCTGGCCGGCACGAATTTGATCTCGAAACCTAGCGCGCCCTCGGGTCCCCCGAAGGGACCGATCAGGTCCACCGCCAGGGTCCGCAGGTAGTGAAGCAGGATGGCCGTCTGCTCGTTCCAGTCGGCGTCGAGCTGCACGCGTCCCTGCTGCATCAGCACGCGCGTGTACTGCTTGGTGGGATCGAAGGTGAGACGGGAGAAGTCGCCTTTCATGGTGCCTCCTGGTCGGCAAAGATCAGGCCCGCGTCCACGCCGGCCGGTGTGTATTCGTCGAGGCGGGCGCGCAGATTGGCCTCCCGCTGGGGTTCGTAGAGATCGTGGAAGACGCCCATCTCCGACTCGTCGTCCGCGCCGCGCCGGATCTCCACGGCGCAGCAGTCGTCGAGGCGGGCATACTCGGGGGTGCCATAGCGCACGCCGCGGAACCACGGCCGCACCCGCTGCCGCTCGCCCGCCTTGGCGGCCTCGCGCTCGGCGGGATCGCTGAGCTCCGCGACGGCCATCACCTCCGCGAGGTCGGGCTGGCACTCGTAACGGCGGGGCGTGCGCGAGCCCGGAACGTAGGAGGAGAAGCGCAGGCAGCCGATCTGGCGCCGGGCCACCAGCATCTCGCCCGCGAAAAGACTGTTCTCCCCCAGCTCCAGGGCATGCACCTGCACCTGGCCGAGGATCGTGCTGCGCAGCACCGTGAGCCGCGCGTGGGCCACCGGGCTCCCGGGCGCGCCGATGGCCTCGCGGTCCCGGCTGGTGGCGTCCACGACGCTGTCGCTGATGCGGAGGCGGACCGGCTCGGTGCCGACCTCGTCCTGGTTGACCTGGATGGAGCCCACGATGCAATGCTCGATCGTGACCCGGGCATGGACGTTGAACAGCTCCAGGCTCGGCTCCGCCGGCCGCCGGGGCTGGCAGTCGCCGTGGAGGCCCCAGCCGGGCACCAGGGTCGAGTGGCGCAGGGTGACCGCCGCGAGATCGTCCTGAATCTGGACGCCACGGCCGGAGACCAGCAGGCCGTCGAGGGTGAAGGCGCTGCCCGCCTCGCCCTTGACGGTGAGCGAGTCCGGCTGCGAGGTCTGCCAGTCGAGCAGGCGGATCACCGGCCGCCGGCGCCGGGCGGCGCGGATCTGGAGGGTCTCGTTCTTCTTCAGGTCGACGAGGACCGGCTCGACGTAGACGCCACTGTCGGTGATCTCGATGACGGCATGGGGGGGGCGCTCATTGCCCCAGAGGGCCAGCGCGTCGCCGAGGCCTTTCAACGTCTCCGCCTCCCCCACCCGGTAGACCTTCGCGTCCGCCGGCTGGGAGAGGGGACGGTCGTACTCGCCGCCGCCGAGATCGGCGCTGAAACCGTAGCGATAGATCACCCGGATGCCGTTCTTCGGCAGATGGCGGGGCGGGAAGGCGATGCGGCCCAGCTCCGGATCGACCGCCACCTTCCCCTTCCTGGGCTCGTACTGCCAGCCGCTGAGGTCGGTGACGACGATCTCCTCGGCCGGGATGGGATCGAGGCCGGGCTCCGGCTGCTTTTTCCCCTTGGCGGCGACCTTGGTCGGGACGCGGAAGATCTGGAAGCTCTTGCCGGGCCCGTAGTAGTCGAGCTTGCGCGCCTCCAGCGCCCGCCGGGTTATGGGGATGGGCAGGTTCAGCTCGCCCGCGATGTGGGTGGGCTCGGCCTCCGGCTCCGGCCGCGTGTAGAGGGGCGTGTCGTTGCCCAGGACGCTGAAGGTGAAGCAGTGGGGGCCGGCGTCCTCCGCGCAGTAGGCCGGGGTGCCGGTGACGGAGTAGGCGCGCAGGCGCCAGAGGAAGAGGCCGACGCCGGGGAGATTGGGGCGGCCGGTCTCCCGGTGGGAGGCCAGGCGGCGCACGTCCACCGTACGGGCCAGCTCCTCGAAGGGGCCGCCCAGCCGTTCGAGAGCCTCGCCGCGGCGCAGGTCGACCGTCCGGCCGCGGTGGAGCCGGAGATGGTTGACGTGCTGGGTGAAACCCACCAGCCGGTAGAATTCGACCGCCCGCGCCGGCCAGCCGGCCACATCCCCGGCCAGCAGCTCCAGCAGCGCCAGGGTGCCCTTGCGCCGCCGGAAGCGCACTGTGTTCGCCACCTCGCGGCGCGGGATCAGGATCTTGTTGCGCGCCTCCCCCGCCGGGCTCGCGGCATCGCCGGGCTCCCCGGCCTCGTGCACCTGGCGGTAGCCGACGAGGTCGC
This sequence comes from Thermoanaerobaculaceae bacterium, assembly GCA_963717295.1. Lineage (GTDB taxonomy): Bacteria > Acidobacteriota > Thermoanaerobaculia > Multivoradales > UBA5704 > DATARR01. The sequence continues at coordinate 8,695,792 of OY970330.1, read as the reverse complement.
CGAGGTAGGGCACCACCCAGTCCTGGCAGGTCTCGACGAACCAGTTCTCGTAGAGCTGAGCGATATCGTCCTCGACGGCGTTGACCTGCCCGGCGATGACCCGCAGCAGGTCGCGCAACGCGAACCCCTGGTCTTCGTCGCGCTGCCGGTAGACGGCGGGCAGCAGGTCGTAGAGCCGATCTTCGCTGCCGCTGGTTTGACCGCTCATGATTTGCGCTCCTTCAGGATGAGGGTGTCGGGGGCCTCGGGGGCGAGATAGAGGAGCTGGGCGGGCACGATCTTGCCCTGCCCGTTCCCCTGCTCGTCGAGCCGGGCCAGCCGCGCCCGGAGCCGCGATTGCGGCAGGGTCGTCGTCGCCAGCTTCAATCGCGAAGCCACCGGCGGCTCCCCCTTGTCGAGACCGGCGGAGAGGTCCTCGGGGTCCTGGGTCGCGAACACCGTCACGTCCACGAAGTCGACGCCGCGCACGCCCTGGATCGTCGCGTAGACCTGGCTCAGCAGCGCGTCCTGGCCGAGGCCGCGGCGGGTGAAGCCGAAGGCGTCGAGCATCGCGGCGCGGATCTTCGGCTCGACCGCCTCCCACAGATAGTCGGCGAGCAGCCGCACCTCGGCCTGAACGATCAGGAAGGCCCGCCGGCGCACCGCCAGCCGCAGCGGCTGGAGGGGATCGCCGAACCGCAGCAGCGCCGCCTCCAGGTTGAGGAAAAAGTCGGAGTCCTCGCGGATGGGGATGTCGTCCTCCCCGGCGAGGGTGACGTGGACGAGCCGCACCCGGCCATCCGAGAGGGAGACCGCGCTCGCCTTGCCGACGCCCGCGAAGGTACGGGTAAAGTCCTCGTAGTCCTGCACGGAGACCAGCCGGTCGAGGGCCAGCAGGGCGAGCGGCGCGTTGCGCCGGGCCTGGTCGCGGCTCTCGCGGTCGGCGCCGCCGGTGGCGGGAATGGGGTTGATCACCCCCTTCACGCCCAGCGGCCGGGTGGCGAGCTGGGTGATGCGGCCGGCGGCGACGTTGCCCACCCGGCCGATACCGCTGCGGTAGACGGCGCGCACGTTCTCGGACCCCGTGGGCAGCCGCGCTCCCCGCTCGCCGTTGCCGAAGACCACGGCCGTCTGGCCGCCGTCGTCGGTGCGCAGGATGTAGCTGCGGTCCGCCGGTCCTTGTCCCGCGAGGCTGTCCGCGAGATGCCAGCGGACGTCGTTGACCCGCACGGTGAGCGTGCTGTCGACCCCCGAGGGAGTCGGGGCCGAGATCCAGGTCAGCGGCGGCTGCTTGAGCGTGAACGACTGGAGGGCCTTGGCGGCGTTGCCGCCGCCCAGCACCTCGAAGCGGGTCTCGCCGTGGGTGGCCTTGGCGACGTTGCCGTAGATCGTCAGCGTGTCGCGCTTGTAGCGGTAGGCGAGCGGGGTCGCCAGGGTGAGCGTGGTGTGCGTGCGCTCGCCGGGCAGGGGAACGTCCTTCCCGTTGCCTTCCGCCGACCCGGTCTCGGTCGACATCGTCGTCCTCCGGCTTACGTCCTGACCCACTCCGGCGACCATGGCCAGCTCGGCGGCGGGGACTCCGGGCACCGGCACGGCGACGTTGCCCTGGTCGTCGAGCTCGCCGATGTCCACCCGCTCGCCGCTGACGATCAGCCAGCGGCCGGGTTGCAGGCCGTCGTAGAGGCCCGCCAGCTCGAGATCGCCGCCGCCGACCGGCAGGGAGATCGGCTCCTCCACCAGCTCCAGCGGCTCGCTCTGGGCGAACACCGCGGTGCCCCGGATCGTGGCGAAATCGTCCTTGTTCTCCCCATGGTCCCCGCCCTCGAGATCGAGCCAGGGCTTCTCCAGCACCACCCGGGTGACCTTGGCGGCGATGCCGTAGTCCGCCCGCGACTGATCCCCCGCCCCCTGGACGCTCGCGATCACCAGTTTCGCCACGCTCTTGGCGGCGGCGGGCCGCAGCAGGACGATCCAGCTCCCGGCAGCGACCTGCGGGTAGGCCCCATCGAGCCAAACGACTTTCGGATCCTCCGTGGGGCTCCTATTCTTCTCCAGAGTCCACTCCGTGGTGCTGAAGGTGACCGTTCCATCGTCTTCCGGCTTCGCCGAGAGGACCTTCACCGGTGCGTTGTTGCCGAAGACGGCGGCCCTTGCCCGCAAGGCGTAGACCTCCAGCGTGGGCGCCGGAGCGGCGGGCACGTTGGCCCACGCCTGGTACAGCGAGGCGCGCAGCTCCGGCCGCGCCACCGAGAGCAGCCGGGCCTTGAGGTCCGAGCCTGAACCGAGCAGCTTGGAGACGTCGCGGTCCAGCCGGCGGCTGTCGCGGGGCTGCGCCAGCGGCGGCTTGCCGAGGGTGCCGAGGACGTTCGAGAGACCCGTGATCCCGGGCGGCGGGCTCTGGGCCTTGGCCGCTCCGCCCTGCCAGATCTCGACGGTGACGCGGGTGCGGTCCCGCGGCGGATCCGTATCCACGCGCCGCACCCGGTAAAGCTGGGGCGTGCCGCCGCCGCCGATCAGCAGCGGATCGTTCACCTTGAGCTGCGTGGCGATCCCCTTGAGATACAGAGACTGGGGATCGCTCCGGACGAAGGTCTCGAAGGTCTGGGGCCGGGTGAGCCGCACCTGGAGATTGTTCCAGGCGGCGCGGGCGGTGATGTCCTCCGAGGTCTCGAAGGATTGCTGCGTCTCGCCGGGACCGCCGGGCACGCTCTGGGCGCGGGCACCGGCGGGAACCACCGTCTCCGGCTCGTCCTCCGAGGTCGAGACCGGGGTGACCGGCGAGCCCGGAGCGAGCGCCGGCTTGGGCTTCTCGTCCAGCAGGTAGGCGAGATAGACGCTCGACGCCACGCCGGGCCGCGGGGCATACCCCACCAGCCGCGCCAGCTCCAGCACCGAGCGGCGCTCGGTGGCGGTGCGCAGGTACCCCTCGTTCGCGATGCGTTCCTGGTAGAAGGTCAGCACGTCGCCCACCACGGCCCAGGCGTCGAGCAGGGCGATCGAGGGATCGCCGCCGTCGCGGGTGGTGAGACCGCCGAGCGCCGGGAAGTCATGGCTCGACAGCCGCGCCTTCATCGTCTCCAGGAACGTGGAGTGGGTGCCGATCCGGTACGCCAGGGCGTCCAGGCCGGGCCGGTTCTCGATGATCATGGGAGTGATGGGCTCGGTGCCTTCACAGCAGCCGCAATCACATCCACCGCACGCGCAGGGCTCGCTCACCGGCCACCTCCCATCGTCAGCTTCAGCCGGCCGTTGCCGGGGAAGCGGGGATCGTTGTCAAGCCGCGCGATCTCCAGCGGCCCCAGCGGCAGGAAGCCCGCTTCGAGCTCGCCGTTGGGCCCCAGGTAAAGACGCTGGAACGTGGTCACCGCGACGCTCTCGACACCCTTCACCGCCTGGGCGGCGGCGACCAGCCGCGAGAGGGCGATGCCTTCGCCGAAGGTCAGGTTGTCGGGATGGAAGAAGCCGCGCCGGCCGTCCGGCAGCGCGCGGCTGCTGAAGACGTCGAGCAGGGCGGCCTCGACGTGCCCGCGCAGGAAGTGCGGCTGCACGCAGACTCGCACCTCGACGTCGAGCGCGACGGACACGGCCCGCTTCACCACCACGTCGTGCCCGATGCGGCGGTAGCGGTGGAGCCGGCGGCGGATCTCCCACAGCAGCTTGTCCACGTCCTCCTCGCTGCTCAGCGGATCGACCGCCACCAGCACCTCGGGCCAGCTCCCCGTCCAGCGCAGCGTCGAGGCGGCCCGCTGCACCCGGCCGGGAAAGTCGCGTTCCACCAGCCGGGCGTAGTCTTCGGCGATCACGGCCCGTTGCAGCTCCTGGCGGAAGGCGTGCGGCGCCAGCAGGCGGACGTCGGCCACCAGCTCGGGCTCGGTGCCGCCGAGGGCCGGCAGCGGGTTGCGGGCCTTGAGGCTCGCGTTGGGCGCCGAGGCGTCGCGCAGCACGAGGAACCGGATCGCCTCCGCCCCGACGTTGCCGGCCCGCCCGTTGCCGACGCGGTACGCGATGGCGAACGACGTGCCGGCCGGCGGCGCGAAGCCCGTCTCGCCGTTGCCGAAGCGCAGGTGGGCGCGGCCGTCGTCGTCCATCTCGGCGACGAAGTGGAGATCGTCCGGTCCGCTCTCCAGCAGATCCCCCTGGGCGCTCCACTCCACCCCGTCGAAGAGGACGGGCGTCGAGGCGAGCCTCACCTGGGGCCTCGCCTGCCGCGGGTCCTGGGCGAGCAGCCGCGCGGCCGGGACCTTCCTCATGGGTGCCGGCAGGGGCTGCCGGAAGGTCAGCGGCGCCTGCTTCAGCACCGGCGCGAAACGGCCCGCGATCAAGGGCACGTCCGAGAGCCTTCCCTCGCCCTCGCAGTGGACGACGGCCGGTCCCGGCGGCACGCTCGCGGGATCGTCGTCGACCCGGCGCCCGTGATCCACCAGAAAGACGTTGCCGCGCGCCACACTCACCTCCCGCAGCTTGCAATCCTCGCCGCCGACGGCGGAGAGGCAGAGCGGGAACGGCAGCGCGTCCTCCCGCGCCCACTCGATCTCCAGTACCGGCTGGTCGTGGAGCTCGTCGACCGTCTCCTCCACCCGGGTCAGCCGCACCACGTGGCGATGGGAGAGGTCGGCGTCGGCCGGATTGCCCGTCCTCGGCCCCAGCACCTCCTCGAAAAGGAGCAGGTCCCCCGCCTTGAGCCCAAGCCCGCGGCCACGCGGCGGCGACGGCGGAGGCGGACAGTCGGGGTCGGGAGGAGGGGGAGGGGCATAGCCGTATGGCGCCTTGGCGGGCGGCGGCGCGTCCACGGCCACCCACTCGTCGCGCAGCGTGGCGCAGGTGGCGCCCGCCGGCAGGCAGCACTCGGCGTCGTCCCACAGGTAGAAATGAATCTCGTTCCATACGACGCGCAGATCGATCGCCTGCGCCGGATCGCCGGCCACCGGCTCGAAGACCTCGTACGCCGCCGCCGGCACGTTGCGCAGGTCATCATCCCAGGTCAGCACCTTGCCGGCGGGCGGCGCGGCGTCGAAGCCGGTGACGCAGTAGAAATCCCCGGGCTGGTAGGAGAGATCGGCGTCCGTCTCCACGAACACCCAGGCGCGGGCGTTGCACCCCTCGTGCATGGGGTAGTCGACGAGACGGACGTGACGGCGCACGGAGATCCGCCGCCGGGCCGTGTCCAGGTAGGCCTCGGTGGCGACGGCATCCTGGTAGTAGCTCAGGTGATCGCCCGCGTAGGCCAGCACCTCGACCAGGGCGATGCCGAGATCCGGGACGTGGCGCTCCCTCCAGCCGGGCATGGTGAGAGAGAGCCGGTCGAGCAGGAGCTGGCGGAAGCTCGCGTAGTCCTTGGCCAGGTAGTTGATCGCCGGCTCCGGCCGCGTCTCCGGCGGGCAGTCCTGGGCCGCCTTGCAGTCGAGATCGCTCGGGCAGTCGACCTTGAAGCTGAACTCCAGGCAGGCGTAGCGGCGGTCGAAGTGGGGAAACGGCCTGCCGGTCGGCTCACCGCATTCGTCGACTTCGATCAGGCAGAGCCGGTAAGGCGAGAAGCCGCCGGGGCGGTCCACCGTGAGGTGCAGGCAGTCGTCCCGCTCGGGGTCGTCCAGGATGCACAGGCGCAGGTCGATCACCTTGACCGGCCGGCCTCCCCCGCAGGGCTCGATGAGAACGTTCTCCGGCCGCAGCTCCCGCGGCGCCTTGCCGAGGAAGAAGACGGTCAGCGAGCGCTGGTCCGGGCCGACCTCCAGGTAGTCCAGGCCGTTCCAGGTTTTGGCCGCGCGCACGGCGTCGCGCCGCCGCTCGTCGCCGCAGGTCATCGCGGTCATCGCCGTCATCGCCGTCGCCCTCTTCATGATCCGCTCCGTTGGAAAGTCTCGGCGCGCGTCTCGCCGGTACGGCGCACGACGTACTGGATGGCGATCCGCAGGGTGGAGTCCTCGCTCGTGACCTCCAGCGACTGCACGTCGATCACGTCGCCCAGCCAGCGCTGGAGGGAGGCCTGGACGGTGAACTGGAGGGCCGCCGCCAGCTCCGGGCTGTTGGGCGCGAAGACCAGTTGCAGCAGGCCGCTGCCGAAGTCCGGCCGGTTGACCCGCTCGCCGGGGTTGGTGAAGAGCAGTTGCTCGATCATGTCCCGGACGTGCTCGTCGTACCCCGTGGTGGCGGTGCGGCCGAGGCGGTCGAAATGGAAAGGAAAATCGAGGTTCATCTCGGGGGCTCACATTCCGGTGGCGCGCGGTTGGGTGGAGGCGATGACGAGCGGCGTGCCGGTGGGCACGCAGATCGCCTGGCTGTCGAGCAGCAGCAGCGGCTGGCCGTTCGACAGGAGGCGCACGGCGGAGGTCACGAACTGCGCCGTGACGCACGGGCCGTTGCCGGCGGAGGGGGGCGGCATGGCGCAGCCGGCCACCACGTAGGGGGCGGCGATCGTCACCGTCGGCATGCCGCTCACCATCACCCGCGGGTTGGGGACGGTCGGCTGCGCCTGCCCGCCGTGCGCGCAGAGCACCGTGGCGCCGACGTGAAGAAGGAATCCCGGCATCGCCTCATCCCCCTTTCAGGTCACCACCAGGGCGACCTTGTTGATCATCACGCTCGGCCCGACGAGCTCGATCGAGGCGCCCTTGCCGTTGTTGATGTAGATGCCCGTGTCGTTGACGACGATCATCGCCCCCGTGGGGCTGCGCAGGATCACGCCCCCCGTGCCCGGCGGCGCCGGAGCGGGGATCGGCGCCATGACCGGAATCGGTACCGCGTCGCTGATGATGACCGAATGCTGGAGCGTCGTCTGCAGGACGATGTTGCCGCCGGGAGGAATGGCGGGCGGAATGAGCGCCGCCGCCGGCACCTCCGCCGCGATCCCCCAGAAGCCGCCCGTCCACACCGGGTAGTCCGGGTCTCCCTGCTCGAACTGCACCCAGACGCCGGCGCCGAGCTGCGGCACCATGAAGGTCCCCATCTGCTTGCCGGCGATGGGCACGCACGGCATCGCCCAACTCGTGGGGATGACGTTGGAAACATCGGGCACGATCACCATGATCCGCCCGAGCTGCATCGGATCGATGTTGTTGACCACCGTGGCCCGGTACAGGCCGTAGAACTTCTTTCCTTCGCTCATGCGGGCACCTTGGGAAGCGTCGAGATCAGGCCGTTGCGGGAGAGGGTGAAGCTCTGCTTGTACTCGCCCTTCTTGATGTCGTGGGTCACGCTCTTGACGTAGTAGAGGCCATCGAACGAGGAGCCCGCGCCGCGCACGCCCACCAGCTCGCGGGCGCGCAGCGGCCGGCCGTAGCGGATGACGTCGAGGCTCCCCGACCCGGTCACCGCGTCCGCCGACTGGGAGGCCTTGGCGAGGCCGATCATCGCCGCCCGCAGGGGGCTGAGCTTGGCCGTTCCCTCGATCCACTTGATCTTCTTGGGAAAGGGGGGAACCAGGCCCAGCGGCGGATTGAGCGGCGTGATCGCCGGCACCGGAATGGGGATCGGCACCTTCGTCTCCTGGTTGTAGATCAGCACCACGGGCAGCTCCGCGTGCTCGGCGTCGAAGTTGAAGCTCAGCGACTCGACGTTGGTGAGGGCGTCCATGTCCACGTTGAGCGCCGGCTGCGGCACGCCCACCTTGATCTCCGGCCCCCAGTAGCCGATGTTCGCCCCGGGCACCGGCCCGGGCTTGAGGTAGAAGACGTAGCCCACCTCGTCGGCGAGCTGGCTGATGTAGCTGTAGTCCGTCCCCACCTGGCGCGGAATGCGGTCGGTCGGAATCGGGATGTCGATCAGGATGCTGGGGATCACCAGCGGGATGATGCCGAACACCGCGTACTTGGCGATCATCAGCGCCACCCGGGCCTCGGCGGGCAGGGCGGGGAACGGGAAGCCGTCGAAGTCGATCCAGTCCATGACGGCGGTGAGATCGAGCCCGGTGACGGTGAGCGTCGCCGGCGCGTTGCCCTGCCCGGGCTTGACGTCGGCCCGCGTCACCACGCCGTCGATCAGCACCTCGGAGGTGCCGTTCACCGTCGCCACCAGGATGACGCGGTTGAGCGGCTGGGCCGACCCCACCACGAACTTGTTTTCGAGCGAGGAGCCCTTCCCGAGATTGAAGCCGAGCTGGAAGCCGCTGCGCGCCCCGGCGCCCGCCGAGACCGTGACCTGGGCGCTGGTGAGAGCGTCGATCACCTCCTGGCCGACCGGCGAGGGAACCACCGGCCCGACCAGCAGCGAGAGGTAGAGCCCCTTAGCCATCGGTGCCGGCCTGCAACCCTTCCGGCAGCGTGATGCGCAGATGCCGCCCGATCTCCTCCAGCTCCTCGGGCCGCAGCGCGCGGTTGGAGTCGCAGAGGCGCCAGAACAGCTCCGGGTCGCCCAGATACTGGGCGGCGACGTTGTCCAGCCGGTCCCCTTGAGTCACCACGTGCTCGCGCAGCAGGGAGAAGCGCTCCGGCCGCGGCACGAAGCGGCGGCGCAGGTAGATGACCGTCTCGCCGTCCGCCGTCTCCAGCGTCGCCGTTTCGAGCCCGTAATAGCGGCTGTTCGGCGAGAAGGCCGAGAGCGGGAGCGACTGGAGGATCGACTGGAGCGGATCGCTCATGGAATGCCTCCGATGCCCAGCGCGCCGAAGCCGCCCGAGGAGATCTTCCGGGCCAGTTGCTCCTTCTGCTGGAAATAGGTCATGAACAGGCTGCCGCCCTTGTGGGCGAAGCCCAGGTCGTTGATGCTTAGCACCCGCATGCCGAGGCTCACCTTGGCCCGGATGGGATTGAGATTGGTATCGAACGCCTCCTCGGTGACGCTGAAGTCGGTCAGCCGCACCGGCAGGATGCGCGTCTTGCTCCAGACGAAGAGCGTCAGCGGCGCCTCCATCGGCGCGATCTCCAGCGTCCCCCCCTGGGCGAGCCGGTTGCCGTCCAACACCTGCTGGCTCGTGGGGTAGATGATCGTTTCGAGGGCGGCGAGCTGCGGGTGGAGCCCGAGCTCGACCGCCACCCGGTTCTGCCCCTCGTCGGGCAGCTCCAGTTGGTCGGTGACGTCGATCTCGGCGTCGAGCTTGATCGTCTCGACGGGCGGCCCGGTGAGGCGCAGCGCCTGCGAGCGGTCCTTGCTCTCGCCCCCCACCGCCTGGGCCTGGAGGGTGCGCGAGATGGAGTCCGGGTTGTACTGGAGCACCACCATGCGCACGACGGCGGACGTGTCCGGATCGATCAGCACGAGGCCGCCCTTGAGGATGCGGGGGGATCGGGGGAAGGAGGTCATCGGTTGGGTAGGCTCCAGAGTCTCTCGGCCTTTCCACAGGCGCTTCAGCGCTTCAGTTCGTTACAGCTCCCGGAAGGTCTCGCTCTCTACTTCCTGGCTCCCCACCTGCGGACCGCCTGCTCCACAAACCGGAAGCGCCGGGGGCAGGGGTTCCCCGGTTCGCCGGGCTTCTCTCCCTGCCCCTTCTTGAGGCCTTCGGGATCGACGAAGAAGTACATCACCGTCTCGGCCAGATCCTCTTCGGCGCTGGCGTTTCCATACTCCGAGATCGGCGCCTCCGCCCCGGGCCTCTTGGAGGGCCAGTACCCGATCGCGCTGATGAACTCCGGCAGGAGATAGACCATCAGGGCATGCGTCATCTCGTGCGTGAAAGCGGCCTCGATCGGCTTCAGCTCCGTGCTGTCCTTCGACGTATGTTCATAGACCGGATCGAGAAGACTGACGTTTCCGGCCGCGTCCAGGGTCTGGCCATAGGTCTTGTCGTCCAGCCCCGCGAACGGGGTGTTGGAGGTGATCGTCTTGTTGACGCGGCTGACCGTCTTGAGCTCCTGGTCCACCTTGCCACGGGAAGAGCCCTTCCGCCCCTCGCCGAGGATCGGGGCGAAGTGGCTCAAAGCCCGCGCCAGGGCCTGGAGCTCGCGGAGCCTCCAGGACACCGCCTTGACACTGTTCCGGACCTTTTCGGAAGCGTTTTCATATTTCTTCCGGATCGCCTCGGCGCCGGCGGTGGAGGAAAAGTCGATCCCGTACTTCGTCTTGATCTCCTGGATGATCTTCTCGGCCTCGGCCTTCTGCTGGGGGGTCATGTCGGACGCCAGCAGCGGAGCCGCCTGCTCCTTGACTCCCGGCGACTCCGCCTTCTTCTCAGCAGAGGGCGAGGCATCCAGCGACAGGGTCGCCGCCGCGATCTCCACGGCCGCTCCGCCCATCAGGTCTCCGACCACGGGATCGCGCTGGGAGAAGAAGGCGGTCAGCAGATCGGTGACGCTCGCGGGCTCTCTCTTGCGGAACCATCCCGGGCACAGATGGAAGGTGCCGTCGTAGACGGCGCTCTTGCCGCCGCAGTCCTCGTCGCTCTTCTGGCACTGGCTCGCGAGGCTCTTCTCCAGCAGCCCCCGGCCGCGCTGGTACTCGTTGCGATAGGCGGCGGCGTTGCGCCCGAAGACGTCCTGCGTCTTGAGGAGGCCATAGCGGCCGAGTGCCCGCTCGAGGCCGGGGGGAGGGTTGCGGCGCAGGCCCGGGTCCAGCAGGACTTTCAAGGCGTTCAGGACCCACGCCTCGGCGCGTCCCAGCGCGCTATGGATGGTGCCCTCTTGTCCCTTGTCGCAGCCCTTGTACCGGTCGAGAGGAAATTCGAAGGCTCCAAAAGCTTTCTCGGACGGAATCTGGTCGTTGTCGTCCAGCTCCATCACGAACCTCGCGAACGAATCCGCGTTCCGGAGCGCCTCTTCCGTGCTCAGATGGGGATAGACCCGCTGGCCCGTGTAGCCGCGATCGATGACCTCCTGACCGGTGGTGTGAGCCATCTCGTGGATGAACATATAGATCTTGAGCCGCGGGCTCTTGGTCGCGAAAAAAGCCGGACAGAGGGTCAGAGTCTTCCCCTCGCCATCGACGTACGCGGGACCCACCGGGCAGAAACCGTCGTTGTCGGTGGGTTGGCAGACGATGTCCATGAATCTGTAGCTGCTGCATTTGCCTTTGATGGCCGACAGCTTGCCGGCGATGGTCTTCGCGGTGGCCGCGGAGCGCTCGTCTCGCGAGTTGAAATTCCGGAACAGGGCCTGGGCGACTTGCCTGGATTCGGAGGTCGAGGTGGTACCCGCGCTCAGGAAGGACGAGATCTTCTCCCCCGCCCGTCCGACCACGTCCGACGCCAGTTGGGCGGTGTCCTGGAGAGCGTCGACCTGATTCTGGCCGCAGGGATTCCCCGCCGCCTTCTGGAGCCTCGGCGCCGGGAGCGCTTGAACTTTGAGAGACGCCGGGGCCGCGGTGGAGGCGGGACCGGACTGCTGCAAGACATGAGTCAGCTCATGGGCGAGCAGTTGCCGGCCCGAGGTCGTCGCGGGGTTGTACCGCCCGGGACCGAAGACGATGTTCTCTCCCAGGGTGTAGGCCAGGGCCCCGAAAGAGCGGGCGGACTCCGCGGCCCTGGAATCGGTATGGATACGGACACGACTGAAGTCATGCCCGAACCGCGGCTCCATGAACGCCCGCGCTTCGCCGTCGAGGGGCTGTCCGGACCCCGGCGGGACGGCTGCCGCGGAGCTGGGAGCTGGAGCTGGCTCCGGCTTTCGCCTCAACGTCTCTCCACCGTTCCCACGGATGGGATGGATCGGCTCCCGGGATGACCTGAGCCCGCCGCCGACGACGAGGTCGGCGATCCGGTCCGCCTCCAGCTCCAGGGGGTCGCCCGGGCTTCCAAGGGCCAGCTTCGTCTGGATGCGGCCCTCCCGCGACTTGTTCTCCTCCTTCTTTCGCTTGCACTCCGCGCACTCTCCTTCGCCGCCCGTGTGCTGGCCGCAGGCGCACTTGCGCTGGAGGAGACCGGCGGCGGCCGGCGCGCTCTGGGGCACGGGCGGCACGGAGGTCCGGGAGCGTTCCATCTGGCTAGGGTCCCATCCCGGGCGATGCGGCGACGTTCTTCTGGAAGTCGTCGAGCTTGATGCTGGTGAGGATCGCCGCCAGGCGCTTGCGGTCGATTCCGCCGCCGATCGCCGCGGCCGTCCGGTCGATCAGCTTGTCGAGCTCGGCGCCGCTGATCCGCCGTATCCACTCCGCCTGCAGGACGTCGGCGTACCGCCAGTAAGAGATGTGCCAGGGCTCGTCCTCGTAGTGCGGCGAGGGGCGCGTCCCACCCTGACTGTAGGGGTGGAAGAAGCCGAGCTTCGGTGTTTCCGCCGTCAGGAAGGGGGTGACGTCCTCCAGGTCCCCGCCCGGTTTCCACCGGCTGGCCGTCGGATCGATCACGTCGATCTCGGTCCCCCACGCATGCCGCGAGAAGCCCGGGACGGACATGGTCGTCATGATGTCCAGGATGGCGTCCTTGATCTCCTGATCGGTGTTCTTGCCGGTGATCTTCCGCTTGCTCAGCTCACCCCGGACGATTCCGCCCTGCTTGGCGAACGACCGGAAGTCGCTACTGTTCGTCAGCGTGCCCGCGCGGGCCTTCTCGAGCTTCTTCTTTCTTGCCGTATCCGCGGAGAGCCAGGTCTTGTAGCTGCCCTGGAGCTTCGCGAAGTCCGACATCACCCGGGCCTGAATCGCGTCGCGCACCTTCTTGTCGCCGTCCGAGGTGGACTCCCCGGTGAGGAAGGCGTCCGAGACCGAGCTCGCCAGCAGGCCACCCTCCTCCGAGGGCAGGTGCTCGTTGTCGAGCAGGAACTCCTCGATGCCCGGAAGGATCGCCGCCACGCTGCGGTCGCCGGTGGCGTCCAGCGGGCTCTTCTTGCTCACCTCGTGAGTGATCACCGGAATCCCCAGCCCTCCCTGGCTCTCCGGGGCGGACGCCCAGATCCCCAGGCTGCTCTGCTTGTCGCTCCCCCCGACCTCGCTCTGAATGGGGTAGAGGTCGCTGCAGAAACCCGTGTCCAGCTTGTTGCCGGCGACGTTGACGTTCCGGTTCTTCGCTCCCGGCTTGTTCTGCATGCGGACGGCCATGCGGCAGGCGAGCGCGGCTGCCTTGGGGTCCTTCGCGGGATCGGCGAAGACTCCGCCCGGGGCGACGTCGCTCCCCTCGGGAGGGGCCACGGCGTGGAGGGCGAGGATACGCGAGGGTTTCAGGGTCTCGATCACGTCCCTCAGCGCCCGGGTCTCCGGCTGCTCCGCGTCGACTTTGCCCTGGGCGGCCTTGGCGCCGGCGAGGCCCGGGAAATTGCGGTTCAGGTCCACGCCGCAACGGTTCTCCCGAGTCTTATCCGCCACACCCCCCGGATTGATCACCGGGATGAAGATGGTGTCGAAATCTCGGGGCGCTCCCGCGTCCAGGCTGGCCTTCAGGCCCTGGGCGACGTCCAGCGGACCGCGCTCGTTGCCATGGATGCCGCCCACGATCACGGCCCGCTTGGCGGGGACCAGGAGACCGTTGCTGGAGTCCTTTCTCCAATCCGACCGGCCCGGATGATTGGCGACCTTCCGCGGCGACTTCGGCGGCCACTCCCTGGCGGCCCCCGGAGGCTCGGCGGCGGGCTGTTCAGAGGTTTTTTCAGCGGGCTTTTCAGCGGGCGTCTCAGCGGTTTTCGAGGCACCGCCGCCGGGAAGGGTACCGCCGGCCTTCGCGGGCTTTCCTCCCTGTCCGGGGACGTCCTCGGTATTGCTTGGATAGACGAAGGCTTCGATCGGAATCTCCGGCTGCTTCTTGCCTCCCTTGGAGCAACTGGCGGACTTGCCGATCTCGCCGCTGGCCTGGGTCAGGGGATCGCCCCAGAACAGCTCCAGGTCGAGGCGCTTGAGGTCCAGGGGGGCCCGCGCGATCCGCCGCGCGGGAGAGGCCCCCTGCTGCACCACGTGGGTCAGCTCGTGGGCCAGCAGCCGCGCGCCCGCGGGGGTCTCCGGCGCGAGCTGCCCCGCCCCGAAGACGACATGGTGGCCGAACGCGAACGCCCGCGCGTTCAGGGACCGCGCGGCGTCGGCCGCCCGGCCGTCCGCGTGGACGCGGACCTGGCTGAAGTCCTGCCGCGGAGCGTCCGGGCGCGGAGCCTCGGAAGCTCCCGTGACCGCCGCCGCGACCCGGTCCGCCTCCTGCTCGAACGCGTCTCCCGGCTCGTTGAAGATCGCCTCGGACTGCGGCCCGCCGTCGGCGGGGATGCGCAACCGCACCCGGCTGAAGTCATGACTGAAACGGGACTCCAGGGGACCCCGCACGGCCGGCGCCAGCGGCTCGCCGGGAGACCGCAGCACCTCGTGGACCACGGGCGGCAGCGCGGCGGGCTCGCTCCCCTCCGCACGCTGCCGTTGCAGGACCTCCTTCTTCTTCCGGCACTCCGCGCACTCCCCGCCCTCGGCGTGCTGGCCGCAGGCGCATTTACGCTGGAGGAGGCCGGCGGCCGGCGAGGCTCCCTGGCGTGGGGCGGGGGTCGGGCTCTGTTGCTTCACGGTCCCTTTCAGCGGGCGGGCCTGGAGCAGAGGTCCGCGCTCAGATGGATCTTTTGGAGCCCTTCCGCGGAGATTGGAGTTCCAGGGCAGTCCGTATTCCGTGCCGAATACTCAACGGCTCGCGTGAAATACGCTGTCATATCGTCCTGGTATTGCTTCTGGGCCGCTTGGAACTGTTGCTGTGTATCGCCCACCTTGCCTTGGAAGATGGGAAAAGGCTTCGTGCGGAGGAAGTGGAGCAAATCGACTCCGTGCTGGCTCTCGTGATACCGCAAGGTCTTCTGCGGATCCCCGGGCGCCGTTCCCCTTCCGTACCCGGCCTGCTCGTCGAGCTTGGCGGTTGGGTTGTAGCGCGTCTGAATCGTGATCCGGACCTTCGGCATGGGATTGACGGAAGTGATCAGGCCACCGTTCACGGTGCCTCCCGGAGTGTTCGTTTCCAGGTGGACGACTCCCGTCCTGCCTCCCCTTTCCTGAACTTCCTCGCTACGGGTGTCCGGCAGGAACGTCACCTCCGCCCCTTGGATGTCTAGCTTGGCGGCACCGTCCTGTCCCACCTCTGCATCCAGTCCCAGGGGCGTGGTGATTTTCTTCAGGCGGCTCAGCTTGCTGACCTGCTTCTTCACCTCGGGATCGAGGGCGCTTTCCTCATAGTCACTCAAATCCGATTCGGACAGGTTCTGGAGACGCTCCACCAGCGCGGGGTCGGACAGATCCCCGGGAGTGAGGAGAATGGCCTCCATCGTACGGAAGTTTCCGAAGCTGAAGTCGTCCAGGATTCTTTCCCGGCCGATGCTCGTGACGATCTGCTTGCGCTCTTCGGGTGTGGAGTCGCGAAACAGCTTGATGATCGCGCCTTCGTCGCCCCAGAGCGTGGCGCCCTCCAGCATCTCGCGGACCAGGAGCGTCTTGATCTTCACCGACAGCGGGCCATACTTGTTTCCCTTGTTGACGATCTGCCGTGCCTTGAGATCGCTGTCGTAGTCATCCTCGATCTGGCCGGATTTCTCCAGGCCCGCCAGATACTCCTTGATGTCGGAGTCATTGAAATCCCAGTCCCAGGGGATGATGCCGCGAAAAATGGCACTGAAGAAACCGGAGACGGATCTCTGGACCACCGCCGGGCTCTCCCCCTGCTGCACGACGTGGGTCAGCTCGTGAGCGAGCAGGCCGCGGCCGGCCGGGGTCTCGGGAGCGTACTGCCCGGCTCCGAACACGATGTCGCGCCCCAGGGTGAAGGCCAGGGCATCGTAAGAGAGGGCCGACTCCCCGGCGGCCGGGCCGGTGTGGACGCGCACGTGGCTGAAGTCGTGCCCGAAACGCGGCTCCATGAAAGCGCGCACTCCGGGATCGAGGGGCCGTCCGGATCCCTCCGGGACCGGTCCATCGGTAGCGGCGACGCGAGGCGCCGGACTGACCCGCTCCCGGCTGGAGGCCCGGGAGCCGCTGACGACCGCCGCCGCGATGCGGTCCGCCTCCCGCTCGAAGGCGTCGTCCGGTGGCCCCACGGCCACCTTTCTCTGGAGCCCGGCGGCAGCCGCCTTCTTGTCCTTGTCCTTCTTCCGGCACTCCTCGCACTCTCCCCCGCCGGTGTGTTGCCCGCAGGCGCATTTCCGCTGCAGGACAGCGCCTTGCTTCGCCCTGCTCTTCGGCTCCGCCTGCGCCACCCGCCGGTTCACTTTCCAATCCCCCCGTACACCGCCCCCGCGATCTGCCGGCCGAGCTGGGCGGGGTTGCCGTCGCCGCTCAGCTGAATGCCTTCCGCCCGCACCGAGGGCACCGCTCCTCCCGCCGCCAGGGCTCCCAGGCCGCCCGCCGCCAGGAGGCGGCTCAGCTCGGCCTCGACCGCGGCCTGGAGCACGGGACGCCCGGCGTGATCCAGATCGATCCCGTCGAGGACCAGACGGTCGATGTGGAGCTCGACGTTCACACCTTCGCCTCCACCGGCGCCGTCCAGCGGAAATCGGCTTCATTGACCGGCCGGCCCAGCTTCTGGAGCTCGGTGCGGGCGGCGGCGAGGACGTGCGGCATGGTCACCGGCTCGCCGTCCGCGGCGGCCAGGAAGGCGGCGTTCAGCGCCACGTTGTTGATGGCGCCGCCGTTGAGGCCGAGGCGGGCTAGGCGGTCGAAGTCCAGCCCCTCGGTGCGCGTCGCGGCGGGGAAGATCCGCTTCCAGATCTCCCGGCGCTCGGCCTCGCGGTGGGCGGGAAAGTCGAGCAGAAAGCGCAGCCGCCGCATGAAGGCCGTGTCCAGGGAGTCCTTGAGGTTGGTCGCCAGGATCGCCAGCCCCCGGTAGGACTCGATGCGCTGCAACAGATAGTTGATCTCGATGTTGGCGTAGCGGTCGTGGCTGTCCTTGACCTCGCTGCGCTTGCCGAAGAGGGCGTCCGCCTCGTCGAAGAAGAGGAGGGCGCCGCCGTCCTCGGCGGCGTCGAAGAGGCGGCGCAGGTTCTTCTCGGTCTCGCCGATGTACTTGCTCACCACGGTCGAGAGGTCGATGCGGTAGAGGCTCAGCCGCAGCTCGTTGGCCAGCACCTCGGCCGCCATGGTCTTGCCGGCGCCGCTCTCGCCCGCGAACAGCACGCTGATGCCCAAGCCCCGGTTGCGCTTGGCCGCGAAGCCGCCGTCCTCGTAGACCCGGCTGCGCAGCCGCACCTGGGCCGCGATCTGATGCAGCAGGTCGAGCTCGCGCGGCGGCAGCACGAGGTCCACCCAGGTGGCCCGGGCGTCGATCCGTTGGGCGAGCCCCTCCAGGCGCGGCCGGGTGCTCGCGAGCGCCGCGTCCCAGAGGCGGTCCGCCAGCGTCCCCTCCTCGGCGGGCGCCGCCTGGGTGACGCGGGCGATGCGGCGCAGGGTGCCGAGGTCGAGGCTGAACTGGCCGGCGAGACGCATCGGCAGGCCGTCCCCGGCGGTCTCTGGGGTGCCGAGCGCGGCGGCCCAGGCGTCGCGCTGCTCGGCCGGGGTCGGCTTGCGCACGTCGAGCGCGACGGTCGAGTCGCCGAGCCCGGGCCGCACGTCCTGGGTGGCGACGAGGAAGACGCCATGGCTCCCCGCCAGGAAGCGGCCGAGGGGCGGCGCCGCTCCTTCGGCCGGCGCGGCCCGCTCCCCCTCGTGCGCGTCGAGGTAGAGGGCGAATGGCGAGAGAGCGCTCTCGCGCTGGGTCAGCCGCGCCAGGGTCTCCAGGTCGGCGACCTGAGTGGGCATCAGCTCCACCGGCAGGCGGTAGAGGCGCAGGCCGAGGGCCGCGGCGGCATTCCCGGCCACGAGCTGCTTGCTCGGCCCGTCGGGGCCGAGGAGCTGGAAGACGGGCAGCCGCCGGCCCGGGGGCGACGTCTCCAGCTCGCGCAGGATGCGCTGCACGCCCTCGGCCTGCGAGGGAGGCAGCGCCGTCTCTGCCTCTCCCCCCTCGGCGGCATCGAGCGGCAGCAGCAGCGGCCGCAGGCGGTCGTCGAGGTAGTTGAGGCCCTTGAGGTAGTTGACGATCCGCTCGTCGGCGCGCAGCGCGGAGGTGGTCAACGGCTGGGCTCCCGGCTGGTTGATCTCCAGCAGCCGCCAGAAACGCAGGGGACGCTCCGGCGAGAGGACGTCCCAGGCCGGATCGTCGAACAGGGCGAGGGCCAGGGCGAAGGTCGGGTGCGGCCGGGAGGGATCGTCCTGGGCGCGGGCGCAGTGGTAGGCGATGCGGGTGTCGAGCTCCAGGGCGGCGCAGAGCAGCAGCGTGTCGCGCTCGAACCGAGACAGGCCGAACCGCCGGGCGAGCACCACCAGGGCAGGCGGCGGGTCCGCCTCCTCGGCGGCATCCATGGCCTTCGCCGCCTCCGCGATCTGCGCCTCGGTCACCGCCTCAGAAGCCGGCGGCAGGGCGAGGAGGGGAGGCGGCGGCGCGGCCTCCGCCGGGCCGCGGCGCAGGAAACGGTCGCGGAAGGTGGGGGCCTGGGGCGCGGGAGACGGCGCCGGGTAGGCGCTCGTCATCGGAGACGGCGAGGAGACCGGCGTCGCCAGCCGCTCCAGGCGCAGGCGCAGCCAGGCGAGCGCCGCGGAGAGGAAGGCGTCGTTGGTCCGCGCCCAGTCGGCTTCGGCGCTCTCGGCGGGATCAGTCATGGATCTTCACCCTCTGGCTGGGATCGAACACCGGCGGCTGGCCGGCGGGGCTCTGTACCAGCAGGCTGTCCACGCCGTCGATGCGCAGGCGCAGGAAGTGGGTGCCGACCGGGGCGTTCTTGACGATGAACTTGAGGGTGTCGGTCACCGCCGCGTGAGCCTCGGCCGCCACCTCGCGGTCGCCGATCAGCAGGGCGGCCCGCTGGCCGGGGCGCACCCGCGGGCTGCATGTCAGGAGGATCGTGGCCTCGTGCGTGACCGGATCTCGCGTGACGTCGAGAGGGAGGGGTACCGTGGTGATGCGCGGAGCGATCGTCAGCGGCAGCTCGTTGGTGCCGCGGACGTCGTCGCCGCTGGTGACGATGACGGCCGCGGTGTAGAGCCCCGCCACCCAGGCCGTGGGATCGTCCGTGAGCGTGACCTCGATCTTCGCCGCCGTGCTCGGGCCGAGCGTGACGGGACCCGGGACGTCGAGATGCGGATTGCTCAGGCGCACCTCGGGCGTGCCGGCGTCCAGGTGCAGGCCCTGGAGCGTCACCACGTCGCCCAGCCGGGCGCTGGACTGGCCGTTCGGAATCCCGAGGCCGAGGAGGGCCGGGAAGGGCGAGTCGACATCCGCATGGGAGCCGACGCCCGAGTCGTCCTTGCCGCGCGTCAGCACCGGAAGCGGCGTCTTCGCCGCCCGCTCGCTCTCGATCAGGACGACGGAGACCTGGTAGCCGGCCGAGGTGCGGAAGTTGGTCTGGAAGGCGGTCCAGAGCTTCGAGATCTCCTCGACCGGCAGCGGCTGGAGGGTGATGCGCACGCGCTCGATCTGCTCGTGCAGATCGCTGCCCGGCACGTTGACCTGGGTGGCGTCCTTGATCTCCGAGCCGTCGAGCAGCGGATGGTCGTGCAGCACGCCCATGGCGCGGCCGAGGAGGGAGTGGTTCTTGACCTCGTCCTTCTCGTCGCTCAAGGCGGTCACGAGGTAGAAGAGGTTGAGCGGCAGCGGCGGCTGCCCGGTCTCCCCCGGCTTGTTCTGCCGCGGCATGCCGGTGTTGCGCCACGCCGGCTCGACCTGGATGTGGTAGAGGAAGAGGTTGACCTGATCGCCGGCGATCCCATCGCGCGCCTTGTCGGGAGGCCGCGCGGTGACGTCCGGAAGCCCCAGCTTGTCGCTGAGCAGGGAGCGGAGGGTGGCGGTGACGGCGGCGATGGCGAGGCCGTTGCTCATCGACCCTCTCCTTTCGAACGTTGCCGCAGGTAGGTTTCGAGATCGACGGCCGGCCGCGCCGCAGCCGTCTCCCGGATCGGCCCCTTGGCCGCGGGGGTGGCCCGCACCTCGATGCGGCCGATGCTGACGTGGATGGTGGGAGCCGGGGCGGCCGGCGCCTCCCGGCGCACAGGAAATGGCGCCGGGGCGGCGAGCGTGACCCGCGGCTGGAGGAGGGAGGGGGTCTCCCTTTTGGACGGTTGAGGCGGTTGGGGCGCCGTGCGCTCCGAAGCCTCACCCCCTGACCCGGTGTCCCGCGGGGCCCGGAGGGAGAGGGGTAACGATATTGAACCGTCTTGCCGTGTAGGGGGCTGAAGCGCTATCCGAGTCTGAGGCTGATCCGGATGCGCAACATCGGCCCCGACCACCTTCCCCCTCTCCCCCAGGGAGAGGGGGCCAGGGGGTGAGGCTTCGAAGGATGGGAAACCCCGCCGGCCCAGAAACTCCTGAACAGGCGCGGTCTTTGAGGGCGCAGGCACCGCCAGCCCCTCCGTCTCCATCCGCTCCTCTTCCACGGGCTCCGCGCGCCTTGCCCTCCTTCGTGACGCCACGGGACGGCGTGGCGGTTCCGGAGCCGGAGCTGTCTCCTCCGCCGCCACAACCTCCCGCCGCTCCTCCCAAAGGGCTGGAGCGGCCGGCGAGAGAGGCTCGAACCACGACCCCAGCCGCGGCTGCACGGCCGCGGCCGGCTCCAGGCTCCTCGCCGCGAGACTGCCGAGGTAATCGCTCATCGGCCGATCAGCTCCAGGTAGGACCGGCGCCGCCAGGGGCTGAGCGCCAGGATGTCCGGCTCCCGCCAGCCATAGGCGGAGGCGAGGACGTGGATCTCGTGCAGCAGGACGCGGGCCCAGGCGTCCACCTCGGTCCAGAGGTAGGAGACGATGTCGAACGTGGCCCGCCAGGCGTGCCCGCAGGCGGGGCACTGGAGAGCGAGCTGCACGTCCCCTTGGGGATCGGCCAGGGCCATGCGGTCCGCCACGGCCTGGAGCGCCTCGGCGGGAAGCTCGTCGACGGCGGCGGCCTGCTCTCCGAGCAGGCACCGGCCGAGCAGCCGGCGGCGCGCCGCCTCCAGGTCCTCCCCCGCCCGCAACGCCGCGACGTCCAGGCTGTTGGGCAGGCGGAAGGTCAGCTCCCAGCCGGCGGCCGAGAGGGAGAGAGGCTCGGTGCCGGCGTCCTCCACCCGGGAGTCCGGCACCCGGATGTCGTCCACCTCGAAGGCGGTCTCCAGCCGCTCGCCGCAGCCGGGGCACGCCGCGAGACTCACGAGGCGCGGGCCGAACGTCCACTCCCGCAGGGTCAGGAGGCGGCCATCGCGCCGGCCCACGCTCTCGCGGGCCAGCGCTTCCGGCGGCATCTCAGGACACGCGGCGGCCAGCAGCGTGAGCGCGCGCTGGACGGGGGGCTCGGCAAGGCCGCGCTCCCAGGCGTCCAGCAGCTCCTGGGCGGTAAGGGCATGCATGGCAAGCCTTACGCCGCGGGCTCGGTGAAGCTCGGCTCGGTCGGCTCGCCCAGCTCGTAGTCGCGCTCCCAGCCTTCGTTCTCCAGCTTGATGTGCTGAATGGCGACGGCGTTGGCGTTGGCGTCGAGGTCCGGCAGCGCCTGGTACTCCGACACCCAGCAGCGATAGAGCTTGTAGCGGATCGCCGGCTGGCCGGCCTCGTTGTAGAGCTCGATGATGACGTTGCGCCGGAAGTCCTTGAGCGACACCTCGGCGCCCAGCCCGGAGCCGTAGTTCCACACCTTGTTCGCCCACTTCTCGAACTCGGTATCGTGGGTCACGCCCCGTTCGAGGGTGATCGCCTCGTACTTGGTGCGCCCGGGCGACTTGCGCGAGGAGCTGGGATCTCCCCCCTCGCGGTGCTCGACGACCTCGGTGGTGCGCTTGAGGCCGCCGACCTTGCTCACCCCGGCGACCGCCGCCGTGCTGCCTTCCCAGAAGACACGGAACTTGAAGTTCTTGTAGGGATCGAAACGCTGCGCGTTGACGCTGAACTGGGCCATTGCCGTGTCTCCTTAGGTATCGATCTGGCCGGCCAATTGCTGGATCTTGAGGATCACGAATTCGGCGGGCTTGAGAGGTGCGAAGCCGACGACGATGTTGACAATGCCCAGATTGATGTCGTTCTGCGTCGTGGTGGTCTTGTCGCACTGCACGAGGTAGGCGTCGCGCGGCGAGGAGCCCTGGAACGCCCCCTGGCGGAAGAGGTTGTGCATGAAGGCGCCGACGTTCAAGCGGATCTGCGCCCACAGCGGCTCGTCGTTGGGCTCGAAGACCACCCACTGGGTGCCGCGGTAGAGGCTCTCCTCGATGAAGAGGGCGAGCCGGCGCACGGGGATGTACTTCCACTCCGAGGCGAGGATGTCGTTGCCCTGAAGAGTGCGCGCTCCCCAGACGACGCGCCCCGCGGCGGGCTTGACCCGCAGGCAGTTGATGCCGAGGGGATTGAGCTCGCCGTTCTCGGCGTCGGTCAGCGGCACGCTCAGCTCCGGCACGCCGGTGAGGGTCGCGTCGAGCCCCGCCGGGGCCTTCCAGACGCCGCGCTGGCTGTCGGTGCGGGCGAAGACGCCGGCCACGGCGCCGCAGGGCACGTAGTCCTCCGGCAGGCCGCTGCGGAACGGGTTGGGCCGCCGCAGGCGCGGGAAGAACAGCGCGGAGTTCTTGCTGTTGGTGCCGACGGCACCGATGCCCGCCTTGGCCTTGTCCTTGTCGGTCCAGGCGCTCGGCGGATCGACGAGCAGCATGGCGCGCCGGTCCTCACAGTACTTGGCCGCCTTGCCGACGAGGTCCGCATCGACGTCGCCGTTCTTGTAGGGAGGAATACAGAGGATGTTGAAGAGGTCGGCCTTCTGGAGCGCGTAGAGGCCCTGCTTGGCTCCTTCTTTGCCCGGCTTGGTGAAGTCGTCCTGATCCAGCGCGTCGCCGTCGAGCGCCTTCTTGGCGTCGGCCACCTTGCTGGAGGCCGTGTCGTCCTCCCAGATCCCCTTGCCGGGGGCCGGGTCCCCGTGCTTGGCCGGAACCGCGTTCGGCAGCGCGCCCTTGACCGACACCAGGCGGGAGCCGTTGCGCAGGGCGTCGTCCGCCCTCCGGGCCGAGGCCGGATCCACCATGAGGTTGACGAAAGTCTCGGTCGCGCCGGTCGCCGTGTCGCGGACCTTGAGGTTGAACAGCTTCGTCTTGTCGATGCCGATCTGGTCGGCGACCTCCTGAGTGACCTCTTCGACGCGAGCCCGCAGCGTGTTGCCCCAGGCTCCCGGCGAGACCGCCTGCAGCGTGAGGCCGTTGGCGTCCAGCTCGGCCGGGTCGGGCTTGCCGGCCGTCGCGTGGTACAGCCGGACGACGATGGCCTGCCCGCCGCCGTTCTGGAAGAAGTCCTGAACCGCGGCGCCGAGCGAGCTGTCCGCCCACGCGCCGCCGAAAATCCGTTCGAAATCGCCGTAGCCGTTGATGGTGACCGGCTCGTCCACCGGCCCCCGCAACGCCCGCCCGATAAAGGCGGCGATCGACGTCGCCACCCCGGTGATGGTGCGGACGCCGCTTGGAATCTCTTCAATGTAGACGCCTGGATAGCTGACTGTGACTGGCATGAGGGGTCCTCTCTGGTCGATAGAGCCCGGTTCGGTCCTGAATCAACGCCCTTGCCCTCGGGTTTCGCGAAGGCTCGGGCGTTCTCCGGCAAGATCAGGCGAGGCGAGCGGACGTTTCGTTACAGGAGAGCTGAAACCTCCGGCAAACCAGGAGCATCCAATCCTGCGTACTACCTTTCGAACCCGGCCCCAAGGAGGGTCCGAACCGCTATGCTGGAGCCCACGATGCCTTTTCCTCCGGAGCGCCCCACCCCGACGTTCCCCTATCAGATCGAAGCCCGCATCGGCGAGGGCGCCATGGGGATCGTCTATCGCGCGACCGAGCCGGCCCTGGAGCGGCGGGTGGCGATCAAGTCGCTACGGGCGCAGATGCTCGCCGGCGAGGAGCCCGCCGTGGCGTTGGAGTACCGCGCCCGCTTCCTTCAGGAGGCGCGGGCGGCGGCGGCCCTCTCCCATCCCGGCGCCGCCACCATCTACCGCATCGGCGAGGAGGACGGCAGCCCCTACATCGCCATGGAGTGGCTGGAGGGCAAGACGCTCGAAGAGGTGATGAGCCTGGAGGGGAAGCTCCCTCCTGACCGCGTCGTTTCGCTGATGATCGACCTTTTGGGCACGCTCGACAACGCCCACCGCAACGGCGTGGTGCACCGCGACATCAAGCCCGCCAACCTGGTCCTGCTGCCGGACGGCCGCCTCAAGGTGACGGACTTCGGCATCGCCCGCCTGCGCGGCTCGAACCTGGTGAAGACGCAGGCCGGCTTCGTCCTGGCGACGCCGCGTTTCGCCTCGCCCGAGCAGCTCCGGGGCGAGGATGTGGACGGCCGCTCGGACCTCTTCTCCGCCGGCATCCTGATGTTCCACCTGCTCACCGGCCGCTTCCCCTTCGCCGGCACCGACTTCCTGCAGGTGGCGAGCGCCGTTCTCCGCGACGAGCCGACATCGATACGGTCCTTCGAGCCGTCCCTCTCCCCGGCTCTCGAAAGCGTGGTGGGGCGGACCCTGGCCAAGGACCGCGAGGCGCGCTACCCCACCGCCAAGGAGATGGCCCGGGCGCTCGCGGAAGTGCAGAAGGCCACCGTGGCGGCGACCGTGATGGCCGCGGGGACGGCGGCGGCGTCACCGGTCAGCGCGGGAGCGAGCACCATCCTGCGCGATCTGCCGGCGGAGGCGCCGCACGCGGCCGCCGCCGCGGCCCGAAGCTGGCCGGCCCGGGACCTCGGCACCCAGGGCTCGAAGAGCCTGCTCGACCGCCTGCTGGACCGGCCGCTCCACGCGCCGGCCTTCGCGGGCGCCGCGCTGCTCGACGACGCCTGCCTCTTCCTCGCCGACGGCCTGGTGCTGGCGGCGGTCGACACCCGCAGCGGCGAAACCGGCGACGCCGTCCTCGAAGCGCTGCCCGCCAAGGTGCGGGCCGTGCTCCACCCGGCGCCCGAGGAGCTGGGAGCCCCCTGCGTGCGCCAGCTCGCCTCCCTGCTCCACCCCCCTCGCCTGCGCCATGCGGGCTTCGATTCGAAGTACGTTAACCTTCCCGGCCTCGTCGCCTCGCTGGGCGAGGAGCGCTTCGACGGCGCCCTGCGCATGCGGCGGGAGATGGGCGTCGTGGCGGCCCTGCTCTTCTGCGGCGGCGTACCGGTGCTGTCGCTGTTCTCCGCCGGCTGGGACGGCGTGCCCGTGGAGCGCCCCTGGCAGGAGTGGATCGGCGGCGTCGCCGTGCAGGCGGACGTCATCGAGTGCCGGCAGATGCCGTGCTTCCTCTCCTATCGCCGCGAGCTGCGCGACGCCGAGGTGCAGGTGACCCGGGCGCCGGCCCCGGTCATTGCCCCCGAGGGCACCGCCCACCCCCTGCTCGCCGAGGACCCGATGGCCCGCTTCCTGCGCTGGAGCCTGGAAGAGGCGCCGCGGTTCTTCGCCGAACGGGAGCGCACGGCGCGCTGGAAGTACCTGGTGGAGTGGCTGGCGGACGTGCGCCGCGCCGCGTTCCACCACGACCTGCCCCGCACCGGCACGACGGCCACCGACTTCTTCGACCTCGCCACCTTCGACGCCGAGGGCCGCGTCCTCCACCTGGCGCAGCGGGTCTCTCGCGCCACGCCCGAGGTTCTGGCCGCCTTCAAGGAGGACGTCATCCGCGCCAAGACCGCGCGGCTCAAGGGGGGCGACGTCGGCGGCGCCATCCTCGTCGCCCGCGACTTCGACGACGCGACGCTGGAGGCCTACAACAAGCCGGACCTGGGCAGCACCGGCCGCTTCACCTTCGGCGTCGAGGAGAGCTTCACCAAATACGAGGGCTTCGTCCGCGTCGGCCCCCGCCGCGGCTTCCATCTCCTCCTGGTGCGGGAGACCGACGACGGCTTCACGCCGCTCCTGAGCTGAGATCCCTTCAAAAGACGCAAAACATCCGCCAAGAGCCGCAAAAACCAAATCAGGTGCCGCAAATCGCGAAGAAGGAGCCGTGAAAAACTCTGCGGTAGCCGCAAATGGCAGGTGTGGAGCCTTTGCTCCTGCGAGAGCAGCCGCAGCTGCACGCGGAGCAGCCGCAACTACCGCGAGAGCAACCGTTGCTGCGGCGCGAGTAGCCGCAAATACCGACAGAGCAGCCGCAAATAGCACAGGAGCAGTCGCGAATATCGGCTCAGCAGCCGCGAATGGTCGCGAAAGAGACGCAAATGCACCTTGAGCAGTCATCGCTGCCTCGCCAGCACTGGCCGCTTCCCCGCCATTTGCGGCAGCTCGCGCCGTCCGCGGCGTTGCTCGCCGAGTTTTTGCGACATACGGTGTGGTAGTTGCGGCTGCTGCCTGATACGATGCCCTTCCCTGCCGGATGGTTGCGGCACAAAGAGGGAGGGTTGCGATGGCGATAACGAGCGATGTGTCTCTGACGGCGATCGTGTCGAACCTGGAAGCGCAGATCGCGCTCCACCGGAAGCGCGAAGCCTTCCATGCCGAGCAGGAGAGCCTTCACCGGCAGCAGCGGGAGCTTCACGCCGCCGAGCTCGAAGTGCTGACGAAGAACCTGGAGACCTTCCACGCGGCCACCGCCGCGGTCCTCGATCTCGCCGGCCGCCGCGTGCCCTCGGTGGCGCCGCCGACGGCACCGGACCCGGATCCCGGCCGCCGGCCGCGCCTGAGCCGCATGGTGACCCTGGTGCTGGAGAGCTGGCCGGCCGGAAGTCCCTTCGGGCTGTCGAGCATCGCCTCCGAGATCAACCGCCGCTACCGGGACCGGCTGCGCAAGCCGGTCGATCCCCGCATGGTCTCGGTGCACCTGCGCCGCCGCCTCGCCAACGGCACTCTCATCGCCGTCGAGAGAGGCCGTCCCCACCATGAGGCGCGGTACGCGCGGCCGGGGTAGAGGCTCACTCCCCGAACCGCAACCCCTGATCGTGCCGCGCCCTGAAGAGATAGCGCAGGACGCGCCGCGCGAGATCGGCCGTGGCAGCCTCCAGTTCGGCGGCTTCGTGGAAGAGGCGCAGGGCCGCGAGAGCCTCCCTGTGGACCTCTTCGGCTTTGAAGACCTCGGGAAGATCCCGAGCCAGCGCCTTGACCTCGGCCGTCCGTCCCTCGTCCAGCAGCAGAACCGCCTGCTCCAGCAGGGCCAGGGCCACGTCATATCCCATGCCGCGGTCCGCAAATCCCTGCCGCGCCTGCTCGAGCAAGGTCAGGGCCTCGCCGGTCCTGCCCAGGCCGGCGGCGATAAGAGCGTCGATCCAGGTGAGTCGGAGGAGGGTGATCGTATCCCCCAGATCGCCCGCAACGTTGCGGGCCTGCCGTGTCAGCTCGGCCGCCTCGTCGAAGCGGCCAGCGTGGGTGAAATTGAGGGCCAGGTTGCAGTGAAGGATGTTTCGCAGCCGCGGATCGGTCTGAAGGTCGGGTTGCGCCTGCGCTTCGAGGAGGGCTTCGATGGCTTGGTCGTAATCCCCCATGACTTCAAGCGTGAAGCCCTTGCTGATCAGAGTGTTCGCCGGGCAACGGCTCACGCCCCGGGCGCGCTCCAGCAAGGCGAGCGCATCGCCGAATCGGCGCTGGTCGCGACACAGGGAGGCTTCGAGGTCGAACAATCGCCCCGGATCGAGGAGCGTGTCCGGATCGGAGCCGGCGTGCCACAGCAACTTGGCCTCCTCAAAAAGGGCGGCGGAGGCTTTCAATTTACCGGCGACCCGCAGGACGTTCGCGGCGTGCGCCGTGGCGAAGGCCTGGACGCACTGGCGCCAGCCCTTCGGTCCAGGGATCCGCTCAGCGATCTCTCGGGCGAGCCGTGCGAGGAAGGAGGCACGCTCGACGTCGCGAGAGGCCTGCACCACCGACTCTTCGCAGAGCAACTCGACCAGAGCCCAACTCTGAAACTCACGGGCCACCTTCACGACCGGCAAAACCTGGCTCTCCACCACGGTCTTCAACCGCGACCAGAGCTCGCTGGCGCGCAGCCGGTCCTCCGAAGCAGGGCGGGCTTCGGGAGGCGGCAGGCGCAGCAGACGCCGGTATACACCGGCCATTAGGGCCGCGAGCAGTTCAGGGAAGAGGTCCGCGGCACCCTGACCCGTCCGGAGCCGGGGCTGGCCCAGTGTTTCCGCGAGCTTCAGGACCTCCTCGCCGTCCGCGACCGTGAGGCCGGCCCCCTCTGCCAGGAGCCGCTCCAGATTTTCAAGGCCGGGCTCGATCTGGCCTCGCTCATACTGGGCGACCAAGACGTAATGGATGCCCGTTCGCTCGGCCAAGCCCTTCTGTGTCGCTTCGGAAAGCGCCCTCGCCAAGCGCGCCAGCCGGTTCTTGAGTCTCATCCGCTCCTCCACTAGCATGAGAAAGGGAAATTTCACCAACTCCCCGGCCGGCAACACCTAAGATGTCGCAGGCGCGGCCTGCGCGGACCAAGGAGGCCCGCCCCTGGCGCCGCGCTGGAGACCGCACCATGCGCCGCACTGCCATCGCGCTTGCCCTTGCCGCATCGACTCTGACCGCCACGCCGTCCGGCCTTTTCCATCCACTCTGGAGCTTCCTTTCCTCCATCTGGGGCCAGTCGGCCGAGGCAGGCCCAGGCGCTGACCCGAATGGCCGGCACCTCGCCGCGCCGCAGCCGACTCCAGATGAAGGCCCCGGCATGGACCCCTGGGGCCGGAGCCTGACGACGACGCCATCGACCACCGATGCAGGCCCAGGCGTGGATCCCTGGGGTTGACCGAAGAGACTCATGGCACAAAACGGAGGCCCTGGTCATGGCGAGCGCGAAAGAGGTAGCGCAGAACGCGCCGTGCGAGGTCGGCCGTAGCCGCTTCCCGCTCGGCGGCTTCGAGGAAGAGTCGCAAGGCGGCCAGGGCCTCCCGATGGACTTCCTCAGCTTCGAAGACAGCAGAGAGACCGCGGGTCAGTGCCTTGACATCGGCCATCCGCCCCTCGTCCAGCAGCAGCACGGACTCTTCCAGGAGGGCCAAGGCCACGTCGTACCACATCTTGCGCGACTCAAACTCGCGCCGCGCCTGCGCCAGCAAGCTCAAGGCCTCACCGATCCTACCCAGCCCGGCGGCGATGAGGCTGTCGATCCATGTGACACGGAGCAGTATGATTTCGTCCCCCATCTCGGCGGCAAACTCGCGCGCCTGCTGTGCCATCTGGGCTGCCTCGGAAAAACGGGCGGCGTGTGTAAAGTCAAGGGCCAGGTTGCAGTGAAGAATATTTCGCAGTCGCGGATCGGCCTCAACCTCGGGCAGGGAGTCCGCTTCAAGGAGGGTCTCGATCGCCCGCTCGTAGTCGCCCATCACCTCCAAGGTGAACCCTTTGTTGATCAGAGTGTGCCCTGGGCAGCGGCTCACTCCGTGAGCTTGCTCCAGTAAGTCCAAGGCTTCCTCGAACCGGCGCTGATCGCGACACAAAGAAGCTTCCAGATCGAGCAGCCGCCCCGGATCGAGGACGCAGTCCGGATCGAAACCGGCGCTCCAAAGCCGCTTGGCCTTCAAGAAAAGAGCGGCCGAGGCCTTCAGCTTGCCGGCCACCCGCCGAATGTTGGCGACGTGCGCTGTAGCGAAGGCCAGGACGCGGCGGACCCAGCTCTTAGGCCCGCGAACCCGTAAGGCGGTCCGCAGGGCGAGCCGCGCCAGGAAGGCCGCTCGCCCGAGATCGCGGGACGCCTGCACCACCGACTCCTCGCAGAGTCGCTCGACGAGGGCCCACCTCTGGTACTCCCGGGCCACCTTGACCAGGGCCGACTGAAGGTCCTCGGGAAGCGTCTGCAAGGTCTGGAACAGCAGACCAGCATGCCAGCGGGCCGGCTCGAGGTCGGCCGCCTGGGGATAGCGGTCCAGGGCCGGAGCCGACCGCGACCGGAGCACGGCCTCGGTCAGCAGCCGCCGGATCAGCACGGCTCCTTCCTGGACTCCTTCCTCGACCACGGCCCGCTCCGCCGCCGTCAGCTCCCGGTCCTCCTCCAGGCCGGCCATCGATTCCAGGTAGGCCGTGCCGATGGGAACCTCCGCCGGATGCTCGACCACCGCCGCCAGCAGCCGCGCGAAGTGGGGCTCTTCGATCTCCTCCGCGCCGAGGAGATGCGAGACCCGCTTCTGGGGGATGCCGGAGGCCGCGCCGATCTGCTTCTGGCCGCGGCCATGCCAGAGCGCCAGGGTCGAGATGAGGAGCGATCGAAGGTTGCGGGCCATGGGGGTTCTACAATGAGAGTGCCGGCCGGGCTTCAAGCGTGACACGGGATTCTGAATTTCTTTTCCCTCGCGCGCAACATTCCTGCTCTCACTCCTCCTGGGAGTCGCGGTTGCAGGGAATTTTCCCTTCTTCTCGCTAGCGACTTCTCGCATTCGCCGGCCCCGCGTTTACGTTCGTTCCCATGGAGACAGCCCTGGAGACGTTCGTGATCCCGACCCTGGAAACGGAGCGCCTGCGGCTGCGGGCTTTCCGCCAGAGCGACATCGACGACTACGCCGCGTTGAATGCAGATCCTGAAGTGCTGCGCTACCTGGGAAGCGGTCAGGCGGCGTGGGACCGGAACCGGTCCTGGCGGCACATGGCGTTCCTGTTGGGCCACTGGCAGCTCGGAGGCGCCGGCATGTGGGCGGTGGAGCACCGGGAGACCGGCGATTTCGTCGGGATTGCCGGCTTTGCCGAGCCGGAGGGCTGGCCCGGTTTCGAGCTCGCCGGGAGTCTGGCGAGGCGCTTCTGGGGAAAGGGCTACGCGACCGAGGCCGGCCGGGCAGCTCTGGACTATGCCTTCACCGTTCTGGAGAAACACCACGTCATCAGCCTGATCTATCCGGAGAACCAGGCCTCGATCCGCGCCGCCGAACGCATTGGAGAAACCCTGGAGGGGCGCATTCCCCACCTGGGGCGGGAAATGCTGGTCTACGGGCTCGGCCGAGAGGTCTACCTGAGCCGGCGCTAGACCTTGTGGCAGGGGCTCCTACACCATCCCCAGCCGCGTCGCCTCCAGGGCTCGCTCGATGCTGACCAGATCGAGCTGGGCTCTTGCCAGGTTGCCCTGGTGGCGGTCGAGGACGAGAAGGAGGAAGTGGTCCTCGCCGGTGCCCAGGCCGCGGGCCATGTAATACCGCTCCGAGGTGGTGAGGAGGATCTCCTCGAGGGCCTCGGAACCTCCCGCCTGCCGCACGACGCGCCTCTGCTCGCGCACCAGCTCGGCGACAGCTCCGGCCATCTCGGCTCCCAGCTCCAGCCTTTCGGAGAAGCTCCCCGAGTCGGCCACGGCGCCGGTTTCCGTATCCACCAGCACCAGCCCGAGGGCGCCCTTGATCGACCGGCCCCGCTTCAGCGCCTCGGCCATCGGCCCCAGAGCGTCCAGCTCCGGCCGCCGGCGCCGCCCGGGCCTGCTCTCGCCCGGGGCCGCCGGCGCCGGAGTCGCGGCGGCGTGGGGCCGCTGGCCGCCGCTCTCTCGCTCGTCCTGGAGCCGCATTCCTTCCATGAGCAGGTAGCTCAGGCCGGCGCCGATCTCGGTCTCCACCTCGGGGCAGATGTCGAGGATCTCGATGTCGGCATCCTCCCAGGTGACGATCTCCAGGGCCGCCGCCTGGCCGGACAGCTCTCCCGTCGATGCTCCCACCAGCCGCCCGGTGCGGAAGAAGAGGCCGCCGGCCCGGCCCAGGGAGGTGATGGCGAGCGTGCACGTCTTGCGCTCCAGCTCCAGGAGCTGCAGGAAGGAGGGCAGGGTGATGTTCTCCACCCGCCCCTTCACCCGCTGCGCCAGCAGCTCCCGGACCTTGGCTTTCAGCACTGGGACGTTGAACGGCTTGGTGAAGCACTCCACGGCGCCTTCCAGCTGAGTCTCCACCTCGCTGCCGCCGAGAGCCGTCATGACGATCACCGGCAGGCCGGCGAAGTTGCGGCGCAGGTGAGCCAGCAGCTCGAAACCGTCCATCTCGGGCATCCGCAGGTCGGTGAGCACGAGGTCCACCCGCTCGGACTCGAGGACGGCGATGGCTTCCAGGCCGCTGCCCGCGGTGGCGACCTTGATCCCACGCCGGCGGTCCGCGAGACCCTCGGCCAGCGCGAATCGGACTGTAGGCTCGTCGTCGACGACTAAAACCGTCTTCATGAAAATCTGAGCTCCGCACCCAAAGCCGGATTAGTATAGAGGGATTACCACCAGAGACCCCGGGTTCCGCAATGAACCGCCCGGCAAAAAGCCGACGGAGAGAACTTGATGAAACGACTTCCGATCGCCCTCGTTGGACTTTTGCTCCTCTCCCTGCTCGCGCCGGGAGCCGTGGCGGCCCAGAGCGGCGCGCCCGCGGCGGCACCGGCGACAGCCAAGACGGGAGAGCTCGTGTGGCACATCGTGCGGCCCGGGGAGACCCTGGAACAGATCGCCACCCGCTACCTCGGCTCCGTCCAGCGCTGGAAGGAGCTGCACCAGCTCAATCCCACCATCCCGGATCCCAACCGCATCGAGCCCGGCCAGCGCATCCGGCTGCCCGCGGTGCGGCAGGCCCTGCCGGTGGCCACCCTCAACCGGATGTCGCGCCAAGTCGAGGATCAACCCTCCCCCATCGCCTGGACCGATGCCCAGGTGGGAGACATGCTGGTGGAGCGCGACGGCGTGCGCACGTTCGGCAAGTCCTCCGCCGAGCTGCGCTTCACGGACGGCGCCCGGCTGACGGTGACGGAGGACTCCCTGATCTTCCTTCACCGCTCCGGAGCGGTGCTCAAGGGGGTGGAGAGAAAGTCGATCGAGCTGATGAACGGCCAGGCCGAGCTCGACGCGCGCTCCGGCACGACGGCGGCCGCCGCTCCGGAGGTGGAGATCGTCGTCGGCGCCTCGCGGACGACCTCGCGGGCCGACAAGAACGGCGGCGCCCAGACTCGCGCCCGCAAGGCGGAGGGAGGCAGCGCCAAGGTGATGGTCTACGGCGGCGAGAGCGACGTCGAGGCGGGAGGCGCCAAGATCCAGGTGCCGCACGGCATGGGCACCTCCATCGCCGAGACCGGTCCGCCGGGACCGCCCGAGAAGCTGCTGGTCGCTCCCCCGGGAACCGATCCGGCGGCGGGCGCCGAGAGGGCCTGCGCCGACCCGCTCTTCTCCTGGCGGGCGGTGCCGGAGGCGGCCTCCTACACCGTCGAGATCTGCCGCGACCCGGGGTGCGCCGAGCTGGTGGAGCGGCAGACCGGCGAAACCGCGGCGCAGTGGCGCCCCGCCGCTCCCCTGCCCCTGGGCCATTACTTCTGGCGCGTGACGGCGCGCAGTGTCTCCGGCCTCGACGGCTATCCCAGCGAAGCCTCCCAGCTCGCCATCACCTCCGACCGCACGGGAGTCCAGGCGCCGACCGGCAGCCTGCAAGTCGGCGGCCCGCAGGTGCGGGTGGGCGAGCGGCTGTTCACCTCCGCGGCGGCCACCGTGCAGGTGACCGCCGTAGGACCGGACGGCAGCCCGGCACGCTCGCTGCCGGTGATCGGCGGCCAGGAGACGGCCGCCTGGCCGGCGGCGTGGACGGCCGGCGAGCACACCGCGGGCGCCGTCGTGCTCGACGGCTGCGGCCACCGCGTGCCGCTCACCCCCGTGGCCTTCGTCACCGACACCGAGCCGCCGGCCATCCGCTGGCAGGTGGGCGATCAGAAGGCGCTCTCCGACCGGCTGGCCCCCGACTCCGAGGGCGACCGGCGGCGCCTGCGCGGCCGGCGCGGGCACGGACGCCCGGCGAAAGACGCCTGGCAGACCCAGGACGGCGTGTGGCAGCTCCCCGTCCCCTGGGTGAAGGAGAAGCGGGGCGGCGTCTATGCCCAGTTCCCGGTGGAGATCAAGAGCGACCGTCCCCAGGCCTTCCTCGCCGCGCCGGAGAGTTCCGTCGCCGTCGACGGCAAGAACGAACGGCTCGACGAGCGCATCCTCTGGGTCGCCGCCGAGGACACCGGAGCCGGCGTCGATCGCCTGGTTCTCAGGAGCCGCACGGAGGCGGACCGCGTCGTGCTGGAGGTGGAGGCCGTCGACATGGTGGGCAACAGCAGCCGCAAGGAGATCGTCCTGCGGCGGCAGCGGTAGGAAAGCGCAGCCCTCACTGCTGCGCCAGGCGCGTCGTGGGCAGCCACTGCGCCTCCAGCGTGAGGCTCTGCGGCGACTGCGAGACCTGCGGAATGGCGTCGTCGAATTGCCAGCGGAAGCCGTGCCGGGCGTCGATGCGGTCGAGCTCCTCCGCCACCGCGGCGGCGTCCGAAGGGCGGCGGGCGGGGTCGCGTTCGAGCAACAGGAGGACCAGCGTCTCGAGCTCGGAGGGGATACCCGCGGTGCGGGCGCTGGGGGCCTTGAGGATACCGAAGAGGACGGACTGGATCATGTCCTGTATGTCGATGCCACCGAACGGTTTGGCGCCGGTGAGGCACTCGTAGAGGATCACCCCCAGCGCGAACAGGTCGCCGGCCCGGGTGTGGCCGGCCCCCCGCAGGCTCTCGGGCGGCAGGTAGCCCGGCGTGCCGAAGACCAGCCCCTCGGCGCGGCCCGCCGCGGCCACGAAGTCCGCGATGCCGAAGTCGGTCACCTTGATCGAGCCGTCGCGCCCCAGCAGTACGTTGGCCGGCTTGACGTCGCGGTGCACGATGTCGCGGGTGTGGGCGGCGGCGAGGCCGTGGGCGATGGCCGCGCCCAGCGGCGCCACCTCCTGGGGGCTCAGCCGGCCGCGGCGCAGCAGCAGGTGCTCGAGGCTCACGCCGTCCACCAGCTCGAGGGCCATGAAGGCGCCGTCCGGCGCGTCCTCCACGTCGTAGACGGCGACCACGTTGGGATGGCTGAAGCGGGCCGCCGTCACCGCCTCGCGCACGAGCTGGTGATGAGCTGGGCGCGCTTGTCGGCCAGCAGGTCGACCCCCAGCCGCACGGTCTTCAGCGCCACCGGCCGTTGGAGCTTGGGGTCCCAGCCGCGAAAGACGGTGCCCATGCCGCCGGTGGCGATGAACTCGATCACCTGGTAGCGGCCCAGGAAGACGTCGCCCAGCGCCTCGCGCTCGGAAATGCCGCGGCGCAGGGCGTCGAAGCTGCGGCGCAGGTCGTCGATCTCGTCGCCGTCCGAGGGCGTCACGCCGCCGGCCTTGGCCAGCTCGCGCTGGTCGCGGGCGAGGTCGCGGATGGGACGCACGATGGCGACCCAGGCTCCCCGCCGAAAGAGCGGCGATGAGCAGCAGGGCCGCGCCGAATGCCAGGGCCGAGCGCCGTTTCAACTGCACCGCGACCGACTCGGCCACCCGCGCCGGCTGGCGCGAGAGCACCACCCAATCGGACTCCGGCACCGGAGCGCTGGCGCCCAGGACCTCGCCGCCCCGTCCGTCGGCCGAGCGGCTGGAGCCCCGGATGCGGCCGGCGATCGCATTGGCCACCAGCGTCCTGGGGAAAGGCGTCGAGCGAGGTGTCGCTGCCCAGCAGCAGCCGGCCGCCACGCCCTCCGGGGCCCGCCAGCGCCAGCACGGCCTCCTCCCCGAGGTCCTCGGAGTGGAGCACCTCGTCGAGCAGCGAGCCCTCGCAGACCAGCCGCACGGCGCCCCCGCCCTGGGGCAGCGGCGCCGAGATCCGCACCACCGGCGGCCTGATGCCGGCGACGATCGACACCGGCTCCAGCCAGGGCCCGGCGAGGCCGGCCTCGGCCCGCCGCCGCGAGCTGTCGTCCTTGAGCTGCACCCGCATCACGGTTTCGCCGCCGCCGTTGACCACGGCCACCGCCTCGACTCCCAGCGAGGACCAGGTCTGGAGGCTCTGGACCAGCAGCTCCTGGGCCTCCGGCGAATGGGGATCCGCCAGGGCGCGGTTGCCTGCCAGGCCTCGGGCCAGGGCGAGCCGGGTGTCGAGGAACGCGCCGACGCGGCTGGCGGCGGTCTGCGCCGCCAGCGCGTGCGTCTTGAGGACCTGGCCCAGAAGGGCGTCGCGGTTGACGCCGACCAGCCCGAAGTAGGAAATGGCGAGCGGCAGCAGGCCGACCGCCGCCAGCGCCAGCGCGACGCGCGCGAGGAGAGTGAAGCGGAAGCGGGGCATGGCGGAAAGCTTACTTCGCCGCCGTCCGCAGCCGCTGAAGAATCTCGGCGATCTCGGCAATGGGCGGCGGCGGGCCGCCATCGAGGCGGGCCTTGAGCAGGCGCTCCAAGGCGCGGGCATGCTCCGTGATGGCGGGAAAGCCGAACGTCGCTCCCGCTCCCACCAGGGAGTGGGCGAGGCGGTGGAAGTGGCGCAGGGGCTCGGCCGACCAGCTGGCGTCGTGGGCGGCCGTGCCGGCCGCCTCGACCTCCGTCAGGCGTTCGGGGAGACGTCCGGCGAAGTACCGCCGCAGCTCCTCCGCTTCCAGATCGGGCTCTACGGGGGCCACATTTTCCTCAAGGCAGGGAGGACCAGATCTCGCGCACCGTCGCCGCGAGAGCCATGGGATCGAACGGCTTGGCTATCACCTCCGCCGCCCCCAGCTCCCGGTAGAGGACCACCTCCTGCGCCTGCACCCGGGCGGTCATGAAGATCACCGGCGTGGCAACGCCCGCGGGCAGCTGCCGCAGGGCTTTCAGCGTCTCGGGTCCATCCATGCCCGGCATCATCACGTCGAGGAGGACGAGGTCGGGCGCGAAGTCCTCGAAGCGGGAGAGAGCCTCGCCGCCGGTACCGCAGGCCAGGACGTGGAATCCCCCCAGGGCCTCCAGGGCCATGGTCGCGATCGTCTGGATGTCGGGGTCATCCTCGACAAAAAGGATGCGCTGAAGGGCGGATCGTTCCATAATATTCGCGAAGCTTCGGTTCTTTCGTGGCTCCCCCAAAGCTGCGTGGAGTGTGGGGACCCAAGATTACAGCCCGCATTACAGGCCGTCCTGAGATAGTATGGCCCGGCTGACGGAAGGTAAACCTTGACCGAAAACTCATCCGCTTTCGACGAGCGGTCGTCCCGCCGGATTCTCACCGTGGAAGACGATCCCGATCTGCTGCGCCTCATCAAGCGCGAGCTGGAAGGGGCCGGCTTCGAGGTCTGGGCCTGCCTGGCCGCTGAAGAGGGGCTGGAGGTCGTGGCCAAGCGGGGACTGCCGCACCTGGCCCTGGTCGACATCCTGCTACCGGGGATGGATGGCATGACTTTGGCCCGCAAGCTCCACGAATGGAGCGATCTGCCCATCGTCATGCTGACCTCGGTGGACGAGGAGGAGACGGTGGTGAAAGCCATCGAGTCCTTCGCCGAGGACTACATCCGCAAGCCGTTCAAGCCTCGGGAGGTGGTGGCGCGGGTGGAGCGGGTGTGCCGGCGGATGGGCAATTTCGCCTACACCATGCAGCCCGTCATCCAGGTGGACTCTCACCTGGCGATCGATTTCGCCCATCAGAAGGCGGCGGTGGACGGCAAGGCCGTGCCGCTGACCTCCACCGAGACCAAGCTCCTCTACGTGCTGATGCGCAACGCCGGCCGGGTGGTGGCCACCGACTTCCTGCTACGGCGCCTGTGGCCTTCGGACGAGGTGTTCGAGGACACGCTGCGCGTCCATGTCCATCGCCTGCGGTCGAAGATCGAGCCCGAGCCGGGCCGCCCCCGCTACGTCGTCACCGAGCGCGGCACCGGCTACCGCTTCCCGCCCGTGGCGCCGTAGGGTCAATCGACTCTGCGCGCCGGCCAGGGCGTCGGGGTCCTCGCCGCCAGCACCGAGCGGATCGTCTCCAGCAGCTCGCGGTTCGAGGTCTGGGATTTGACGAGCACCGACGCGGCGCGGCTGGCGACCTCGGCGTCCACCTCGTGGGCCGAGAAGATCAGCACGGGGGTGGGCGGCGCGAGGTTCCCCAGGAGGGTCAGCAGGTCCAGGCCGGAGCCGTCCGGCAGGGCGAGGTCCAGGATCACCAGGTCGAAATGCTTCCCGGCCAGGCGTTGCCTGGCCTCCGCCAGCGTCGAGGCCGCCTCCACTTCGATTTCCCCGCCGATGATGGCGGCCACCACCCGCTGCAGGTCGGGGTCGTCCTCGACGTGCAGGATGCGGGCCTTGCCGGCCGCCGTTCCCCTCACCGCCCGCTGCACGGCCGCCAGAAGCTGGGATTCGTCGATCGGTTTGGCGAGCCAGTCCACCACCCCCAGGGCGCCGCCGTTGAGCTCGGTGCGTCCCTCCCTCGCCCGCACCGAGACCACCACGATGGGCAGCCGGCGGGTGTCCGCCTCGGCTCGCAGCTCGCGGATCAGCGAGATCCCGTCCAGGTCGGGAAGCGTGAGGTCGACGGTCATGGCCGCGTAGCGCCGCTCGCGAACCATCCGCCGGGCCGCGGCGGCGTCGATGGCGATGTCGGCGCCAAAGCCCTCCCGCTCGAGCAGGAGGGCGAGCAGATTGGCGATGTCGGCGTCGTCCTCGCAGACGAGGATGCGGGACCTGCCGTCGCTCGGCTGAGGCTCGGCCGTGGAGCCTCCCCACTGCGGCAGCTCGAAGGCGAAGGTGGTGGCCACTCCCGGCTCGCTCTCGAAGCCGATGCGCCCGCCGTGACGGTCGACGATCGCCTTCGAGATGCTCAATCCCAGGCCCGTGCCCCCCTTCTCGCGGGTGGAGGAGATGTCCGCCTGGGCGAACTTCTCGAAGATGGAGTCCTGGAACTCCGGCGGAATCCCCTTGCCGTGGTCCGTCACCGAAACGCGGACCCGGTTGCCGTTCCAGCGCGCGGCGGCGATCTCGACGACGCCACCGCGCGGTGAGAACTTGCACGCGTTGGACAACAGATTGCTGATCACCTGCTGGAGGCGGTCGGCGTCGGCCCAGACCCTCAGGCCCTCGGCTCCCAAGACGATCCGCAGCTCCACCTCATAGGTCGTGGCATAGCCCCGGTTGCTCTCCACCGCCTGCTCCAGCAGCGGCATCAGCTCCAGGGGGGCGAAGCGGAACCCCATCTTGCCGGACTCGATCTTCTCGATATCCAGGATGTCGTTGATCAGCCGCCCCAGCCGATCGCTGTTCTTGGCGGCGATGTCCAGCAGGCCCCGCGCCTTCTCCGGCAGCTCACCCGAAACGCCGCCGGCGAGCAGCCCGAGGGCGCCGCGGATGGACGTCAGGGGCGTGCGCAGCTCGTGGCTGACCACCGAGATGAAGTCGTTCTTCATCTGCTCGACCTGCTTCTGCTGCTGGACGTCGCGAGCCACGGCATAGATGAGCCGCCGCTCCGGCGCCGCGGTGGCGCGCCAGGCGAGCCAGCGGTAGGAGCCGTCGCGGGTGAGACAGCGGTTCTCGAACTCCACCACCTCGACGCCGAGGCGCAGCCGCTGCCGCTCCGTTTCGGTCAGCATGCGGTCGTCAGGATGGACGAGCTCGAGGATCGGCCGCGACATCAGCTCCTCGCGGCTGAAGCCCAGGACCTTCTCCCAGGCCGCATTGAGCTGCTTGAAGTAGCCGTCGAAGCTCACGATGCAGAGCATTTCGACGGACATGTCGAAGAACCGGTCGCGCTCCTGCTCGGCCCGGGCGCGGTCGGCGATCTCGGCTTGCAGGGCGGCGTTGGTGCGGGCGAGCTCGGCGGCATGGCGCTTCCGCACCTCCTCCTCTCGCAAGCGTTCGGTGACGTCCAGGGCATGGCCCAGCACGTAGGGCGCCGCGGCGTCCGCCGTCACCAGCGCCGTCACGAGATGGTTGCGATACATCCAGATCCGCTCCGTGCCATCCCGCTTCATGAGGCGCATCAGGCCCTCGATCGGCTGGCCGGTCCGCAGGCGCTCCAGATAGTCGCCGAAGTAGCCTCGGGCGGAAGGCGCCAGGAGGTCGCGCAGGTTCCGGCCTTCCAGCTCCGCGGTCGAATAGCCCAGCGCCTGGGCGGCGGCCGGGTTGACCATCAGCAGGAAGCCCTCGGAATCGTGGGTGCAGATCAGGCCGAAGCTCTCGGCCACGAGATCGCGGTAGCGGCGCTCGCGGGCGCGCGCCGAGCGCATCATCCGCCAGACGGCGACGCTCGCGAGGAGAGCCGACAGCACAACCGCCACAGCCACCACGATCAGCCAGGCGATCTCAGGATCGAGTTTCCCGATCCCGATTTTGATCAACTGCATGCGCAAATTCCCCCTTGGGTGGAGGTGTCCATCCTGACGGATTGGGAAGGCGGTGGCAAGGCAGGGCTGCAACAGCCTTCGCAGGCCGGTGGCCAGGGAGTTGGACGCCGGCCCGCGAATGCCAACCAGGGTGGGGGGACCCCGGCTCTCTTCGAACGTTTCTCCTTATGCCGCGACCGCCGCCACTTCGGCCGCTTCCTCGACCGCCACTTCGACCTCCTCGAAGCGGCAGCTGAAGTGGCGCAGCACCTTGGGCGCGAAGGTCATGTGCAGGCCCTTCAGGGTGTTGCGCTGCTCGCGGATGTCCTCCAGCACGCCGGCCACGTACTCCAGGTGCGAGTTGGTGAAGACGCGCCGGGGCACCGCCAGGCGGATGAGCTCCATGGGCGCCGGGATGAGCTTGCCGGTCACCGGGTCGTCCTTGCCGAACATGACGCTGCCGATCTCCACGCCCCGGATGCCGCCTTCGCGGTAGAGGGCGACGGACAGCGCCTGGGCCGGGAACTGATGCTGGGGAATGTGGGGCAGGAGCTTCTGGGCGTCGATGTAGACCGCGTGGCCGCCCGTGGGCTGCATGATCGGGATGCCGGCCGCCGTCAACATGGCGCCGAAGTGCTCCACCTGGCTGACACGGAAGCGCAGGTAGCTCTCGTCGAGCACCTCGCGCAGGCCGCGGGACACCGCCTCGAGATCCCGCCCGGCAAGGCCGCCGTAGGTGGGGAATCCCTCGATCACGATCAGCTTCTGCTTGAGCACCTCGAGGAGGTCCTCGTTGCGGGTGGCGAGGAAGCCGCCGATGTTCGCCAGGCCGTCCTTCTTGGCGCTCATGGTGCAGCCGTCGGCGAAGCTGAAGATCTCGTGCACGATCTCGGCCACCGAGCGGTGCCCCTGCCCCGTCTCACGCTGCTTGATGAACCAGGCGTTCTCGGCGAACCGGCAGGCGTCGAGATAGAAGGGGATGCCGAACTCGCGGCACAGCCCCGACACGGCCCGGATGTTGGCGAGCGAGACCGGCTGGCCGCCGCCGGAGTTGTTGGTCAGCGTCAGCATGCAGGCCGGGATGTCCTCACCGCGCTCCTCGAAGAGCTGGACGAGGCGGACGAGGTCCATGTTGCCCTTGAAGGGATGGGGGTTCTGAGGGTCCCGCGCCTCGGCGATCACGAGGTCCAGGGCGGTGCCGCCGTTGACCTCGATGTTCGCCCGGGTGGTGTCGAAGTGGCAGTTGTTGGGGATCACCATCCCCGGACGGGTGAGCAGGGTCGAGAAGAGGAGGTTCTCGGCGACGCGGCCCTGGTGGACGGGCAGGAAGTGGTCGAAGCCGAAGACGTCCTTGATGGTTGCCTGCAGATGGAAGAAGTTGCGGGCTCCCGCATAGGCCTCGTCCCCTTGCATCATGCCCGCCCACTGATTGTCGGACATGGCCGAGGTTCCCGAGTCGGTGAACAGGTCGATGAAGACCGCTTCCGAAGGGATCTGGAAGAGGCTGAATCCACCCTTCACCAGGAGGCGCTCGCGCTCATCCTTCGGCAGGAGCTGAATTTTTTCGACGACTTTGACACGCCAGGGCTCGGGCAGTGCTCTGCTCATTGACTTCTCCCCCCATAAGAGGCCGCCGGAGAGGCGGCACAAAGTAAAAACTACAAATCCTACGCGCCGAAAGCTGCTTCGATGGCGTCGGTTATCGTTTAGGTGCTCAGGACAATACAAAGCGGGACAAGACTGGAAAATTTTTTTGGGAACAGGGGAAGGGGGCGGTTTCCGGGGAGCGGACGGCGTCCACCCTATAATGGCTCCCCATGGACCTTGTCGCGATCGAGAACCGGCTGCGCAACTTCTTCGCCCAGACCGGGGGCTCGGAGATCGCTGCCGTCTACCTGTTCGGCAGCGTGGCCCGGGGAACCGCCAGGCCGGGCAGCGACGTGGACCTGGGACTGCTCTATACGGAGGACCCGCCACGGACCCTCGCCGGTCTCGGCCTCGATCTGGAAAACGATCTGGAACGGCTCCTCGAGCTCCCCGTTCAGGTCGTGGTGCTGAACCGCGCTCCCGTCGACCTCGTCGTCCGGGTCCTGCGGGACGGCAAGCTGCTCTTCGAGGGGAATGCCGCCAAACGGGTTCGGTTCGAGGTTCGGTCTCGCATGGAGTTCTGGGACCTGGAACCCTTCATCCGCCGGTACCGCGGGCTGGAAGAGAGGCCGAGTTGACCGACCGGGAGCTCGTCGCCAAACAGCTTGCCCAGATTGAGACCTGCGTCCACGATCTGCAGACTCTGGCCCGCCCGGAAGAGATGAAGCGGGACGTCCGCGAGGAACGGTTCGTCGAGCATACCCTGCAGATCGCCATTCAGGCGGCTCTCGACGTGGCGGCGCACATCGTGGCAGACGAGCATCTGGGCGAGGCCCGAACCAACCGGGGGCTGTTCGACCTGCTGGAGAGCCACGGCTGGATTCCGGGCGAGCTGGCGACCGAGCTGCGCCGAATGGTGGGCTTCCGCAACGTCCTGGTCCACGGCTACAGCGACGTGGACCTGGACATTGTAGAAGAAATCGTCCGCCATCACGTGGGCGACCTCCTTCGCTTCGCGCAGGTCGTTCGGGGCAGGCTGTAGTCGGCGATGCCCGCCCCTCCCCTCATCGAGCTGCGCGACCTCACCAAGGCCTACGAGGAAGGGAGTCGGCGGCGAATGGTGCTCTGCCAGGCCAACGCCTCATTCGTAAGGGGGGAGCTGGCGGTGCTCGTCGGGCGCAGCGGTACGGGCAAGTCCACCCTGCTGAACCTCTTGTCGGGGATCGACCAGCCGGACTCGGGCGAGGTGATCGTCGACGGCGTCTCCCTCCCGGCCCTCTCCGAGCGCGAGCGGACCCTCTTCCGCCGCGACAAGATCGGCTTCGTCTTCCAGTTCTTCAACCTCATCCCCACGTTGACCGTGGAGGAGAACCTGCTCCTGCCCCTGGAGCTCAAGGGGAAGGTGAGCCGGCAGCAGCGGGACGCGGCCCTTCATCTGTTAGAAGAGGTGGGGCTGGCCGGCCGGGAGGCGAGC
The DNA here is from genome assembly GCA_963717295.1 of Thermoanaerobaculaceae bacterium. GTDB lineage: Bacteria > Acidobacteriota > Thermoanaerobaculia > Multivoradales > UBA5704 > DATARR01. The sequence goes on along the minus strand of OY970330.1, from coordinate 8,653,051 downwards.
TACCCGGACCAGCTTTCCGGCGGCGAGCAGCAGCGGGTGGCGGTGGCGCGCGCCCTGGCCCACGATCCGCTCCTCGTGCTCGCCGACGAGCCCACGGGCAATCTCGACCTCGAAACCGGCCTCCAGGTGCTGGAGATCCTCGACCGCCTCACCCGCCGCGCCGGCAAGACCCTGATAATGGTCACCCACAGCCCCGAGGTCGTAGGCCTCGCCGACCGCGTCTTCCGCATCGAGGACTGCCGGCTGGTGGAGAGGACACCGGAGGCGTGAGCGAGCCCTCTTCCGCCAGCTTCCCCTCCCCCTCCTCTGGCGGTCGAGCCTGCGGTACCTCGCGCGCCATCCGTGGCAGTTCGGGCTGGCGGTGCTGGGGGTGGCCCTGGGGGTGGCGGTGGTGGTCTCGATCGACCTGGCCAATGCCAGCGCGGGGCGGGCCTTCGCCCTCTCCACCGAGGCGGTCACCGGCAAGGCGACGCATCAGGTGGTGGGCGGCCCTGGCGGCCTGCCCGACGAGACCTTCCGCCGGCTGGTGGTCGACGCCGGAATCGAGCAGGCGGCGCCGGTCGTCGAGGACTACGTCATGGTGCCTCGCAAGCCGGGGCAGCCGGGGCGGCTGCTCCACCTGATGGGCGTCGATCCCTTCTCCGAGGGGCCGTTCCGAGCCTACCTGAGCGGCACCCCGGGCGGCGCGGGCACGGACCGCGCCGCCATGAACCTCGGCGCCCTGCTGACCCGGCCGGGAGCCGCCGTGCTGCCGGCGGCCACGACGCAGGAACTGGGCCTGAAAGTGGGCGGCTCGCTGACCGTGCGGGCGGCGGGGGCCGAGCGGCGGATCGAGCTCGCCGGCACCCTGGAACCGGCCAACGAGAACACCCGCCGGGCCGTGGCCGACCTGCTGGTGATGGATATCGGCGCCGCCCAGGAGCTGCTGGGCCGGGTGGGGCGGATCGACCGCATTGATCTGATCGTTCCTGAAGGTGCCGGAGGACGCCGCCTCCTCGCCCGCGCCGCCTCCGTACTGCCGCCCAAGGCCCAGATCCTCGCCGCCGGCGGCCGGACCAGGACGACCGAAGAGATGACGCGCTCCTTCCGGCTGAATCTCACCGCCCTTTCGCTGCTGGCCCTGGTGTGCGGGCTCTTTCTCATCTACAACACGATCACCTTCTCGGTGGTGCAGCGCCGGGGGCTGATCGGCACCCTGCGCGCTTTGGGGGTGACGCGGCGGGAGATCTTCACTCTCGTACTGGGCGAGGCGCTGGTGGTGGCCCTGCTGGGCACCGCGGCGGGGCTCGGAGCCGGCGTTCTCCTCGGCCGCGGGCTGGTGCGGCTGGTGACACAGACGATCAACGACCTCTACTTCGTGGTCTCCGTGCGCGAGCTGTCGGTGCCGTTCACCACGCTGCTGGAGGGAGCCGCGATCGGCATCGGCGCCACCCTCCTCGCGGCGCTCGTCCCGGCGTTCGAAGCGACCCAGGCGCCACCCCGGGCGGTACTCAGCCGCTCGGCCCTGGAAGCGCGGCTGCGGCGGGCGCTGCCAAGGGCGAGCGCCCTCGGCGGCGTTCTTCTCCTCCTGGGCGGCGGCTTGCTGGCCCTCCCGGGCGAGCTGCTGGTGGTGAGCTTCGCCGGACTCTTCGCCGTCATCCTCGGCTTCGCGCTGCTGGCCCCCGCGGCGACCGTCGGGCTCATGCGCCTGGTGAGGCGGCCTCTCGGCTCCCTCTTCGGCGTGCTGGGGAGGTTGGCCGCCAACGGCGTCGTGGCCTCCCTCTCGCGCACCGCCGTGGCCATCGCGGCCCTGGTGATCGCGGTTTCGGTGACGGTAGGAGTGGGAGTGATGATCGCGAGCTTCCGGCAGACGGTGGTGCGCTGGCTGGAGATGTCGCTCCAGGCGGACGTCTTCGTCTCCGCGCCCACCCGGGGCGGCGGCTTCAGCGGCGCGGCCATCGATCCGGCCGTGGCGGACCGGGCCGCGGCGCTGGCCGGCGTCTCGCAGGTCAACTCCATCCGCCGGGTGGAGATCCCCGCGGCCTCCGGCCCCGTGCGCCTGGTGGCGATCGGCACCACCCTCCAGGGGATCGGCCGCACCTTCGAGCTGAAGGACGGGAAACCGGACGAGACCTGGCCCGCCTTTCAGGATGGCGGCGCGGTGCGTGGTCTCCGAGCCCTTCGCCCACCGCACCGGCATCGGCCGGGGGGAACGATCCGGCTGCGCACCGACCGAGGGGACCGGGACTTCGCCGTGGCCGGCGTCTACTACGACTACGCCTCGGACCGCGGCATCGTGCTGATGAGCCGGAACACCTACCTGCGCTGGTGGAACGATCCCGCGCTCTCCGGCTTCTCCCTCTACCTCGGCCCGGGAGCGGACCCCGACAAAGTGGTGGAGCTGCTGCGGCGGACGATCGGCGCCGGCCGGAGCCTCTCCATCCAGTCCAACCGGGCGCTCAAGAAGATTTCGCTGGAGATCTTCGACCGCACCTTCCTCATCACCGGCGTGCTGCGCCTGCTGGCGGGCTTCGTGGCCTTCATCGGCGTGTTGTCGTCGCTCATGGCGCTGCAGCTCGAGCGGGCCCGGGAGCTCGGCGTGCTGCGGGCCAACGGCATGACGCCCGGCCAGGTCTGGCAGCTCGTGACCACACAGACGGGCTTGATGGGGCTCGCCGCCGGGCTCCTCTCCCTGCCCGTGGGCCTGACCCTCGCCGCGATCATGATCTACATCGTCAACCACCGCTCCTTCGGCTGGACGATCCGCATGGAGCTGGGCCCCCAGGTCCTGCTCGAAGCCCTGGCCCTGGCCCTCGCCGCGGCGCTGCTCGCCGGCCTGTACCCGGCCTTCAAGATGGCTCGGACGTCGCCGGCCCTGGCGCTGCGGGAGGAGTGACGATGCGGCGCGCCCTGATCGCCGTCATCCTGGCGCTGCTGGCCGCGGGCGCCCTCTACCTCCTCACCCGCCCCGAGCCGCCCCTGAACCCCAAGGCCTCGCTCTCCATCGCGGACACCCTGCGCGGGGCGAACGACGAAGGCTACGCCAAGGCGATCGAGCCTCGGGAGTTTCGCTTTCCGGCGGATCATGGGCCGCATCCCGAGTTTCGCACCGAGTGGTGGTACTACACGGGGAACCTGGAGGCGGCCGGGGGACGGCGCTTCGGCTTTCAGTTCACGTTCTTCCGCTCGGCCCTGGCGCCGGCGATGCCGGCCCGGGAGTCCGCCTGGGCCACGCGCCAAGCCTGGCTCGCCCATCTCGCGGTCTCCGATCTCGGGGATGGGCGATTTCACTCGTTCGAGCGCTGGAGCCGCGGCGCGGCCGGCCTCGCCGGAGCCCAGGCCGAGCCGTTTCGGGTCTGGGTGAAAGACTGGACGACGGAAGGAATGGGAGGGCAGGCGCTTCCCATGCGCCTTAAGGCTGCCGAGGGAGACCTGGGGATTGACCTCCTTTTACAGCCCGGCAAGCCCCCGGTGCTCCAAGGCAACCGTGGCCTGTCGCGCAAGGGTCCCGAAGCCGGAGACGCGTCCTATTACTACTCGCTCACCCGCATGCCCACGGCCGGCACCCTGCGCGTGGACGGCCAGCGCTTCGCGGTAATCGGCCTCGCCTGGATGGACCGCGAATGGAGCACCAGCTCGCTCGGGGCCGGCCAGGTGGGCTGGGACTGGTTCGCCCTCCAGCTCTCCGACGGCTCGGACCTCATGCTCTACCGGCTGCGCCGCCAGGACGGCTCCGCCGAGCCGGCGAGCAGCGGCACCGTGGTCTCTCCGGACGGCACGGCGCGGCATCTCGGCCTTCCGGACTTCCAGATCGCCGGCGCCGGTGAATGGCGCAGTCCTCGTAGCGGCGCCCTCTATCCCGCGCGCTGGCACGTCCGGATCCCTTCCGAGGAGCTGGACCTGGAGATCCGGCCGGCGCTCGCGGACCAGGAGCTGGACGTCTCTTTCCGCTATTGGGAGGGAGCGGTGGATGTCGCCGGTACCCGCCGAGGCCGCCCGATCCGCGGCCAGGGCTACGTCGAGCTCACCGGCTACACGGCCACGACGGCGGTGCATCACCGGTAACAACATCCCCCTTCCGGCGTTGGTAGGGTGTGCGCGTCTCCCTTCAACGCGCACGCCCCACCCGTGCCGGTGCCCGCCGTCGGGGACGGCGAGCGCCTCCTCACCCTCTTCTTACGGATGGGCACCGGTACGGTTTCTTGAGTATGAGATGATTTCGCTCCATCGACCCAGGAGGTCCCTGATGAAAATGTCTTTTCGCTCCCTTTCGTTGGCGCTGGCGGCGGCGCTGCTCCTCGCCGGCGGCTTGACCGCCAAACCCCCGGCGAAGCCCGCGCCCGCCACGGTCCAGGCGCCGCGGCAGGCGAAGACCTACTCCATCGACCAGTTCCTCGCCAATACTTCCTACGGCGGCTCGTCGTTCTCACCCGACGGCCGCAAGGTTCTCATTGGCTCCAATCAGACGGGCGTCTTCAACGTCTTCGCCCTTCCCGTCGACGGCGGCAAGCCCGTCCAGCTCACCGACTCCAAGGTGAGCGCCATTCAGGCGATCGGCTACTTTCCCAACGACGAGCGCTTCCTCTATGTGAGCGACGAGGGAGGCAACGAGAAGAGCCATCTCTACGTCCAGTCGCCGGACGGCAAGGTGCGCGACCTGACGCCGGGCGACAAGCTGCGCGCCGAGTTCGAGGGCTGGGCGCCGGACGAGAAGGCTTTCTTCCTCGCCACCAACGAGCGCGACCCCGCCGCCATGGATCTCTACGAGATGTCGGTGGACGGCTACGACCGTAAGCTCCTCTACACCAACGACGGCGGCTTCTCGCTCGGCGCGATTTCGCCGGACCGCCGCTGGGTGGCCTTGGTCAAGTCAATCTCCACGTCCGACTCCGAGATCTATCTCTACGACCGGACCGCCTCCAAGCTGACCCGGCTGACACCGGAGACCCCCAACGAGGAGGTCGCCAACGGGCCCGAGACCTTCAGCCGCGACAGCGGCAGCCTCTACTACACCACCAACCAGGGCTCGGAGTGGGCCTACCTGGTGCGCTACGAGCTCGCCACGGGGAAGCGGACGGATCTCGTGCGCACCCATTGGGACGTGGCCGGCGCGGGCCTGTCGCGCGATGGCCGCTACCTCACCGTCACCATCAACGACGACGGCCACACTGACTTGCGCGTCTTCGACGCGGCGACCTTGAAGCCGGTCGAGCTTCCCACTCTGCCGGGCGCCGACGTCACCGGCGTGAACTTCTCCAAGGACAGCTCGCGGATGGCCTTCTACGCCGAGTCCGCCGGCCCGCGCGACCTCTATGTGCGCGAGGTCTCCGGCGGCGCGGTGCGCCAGCTCACCCACGCGCTCAACCCCGCGATCGACGCCGCCGACCTGGTGCCGGCCAAGGTGGTGCGCTTCAAGTCCTATGACGGCCTGGAGATTCCCGGTCTGCTCTACCAGCCCCGCGGCGCCTCGGCCGGCAGCAAGGTGCCCGCCCTGGTCTCGGTGCACGGCGGCCCGGGCGGCCAGTCGCGGGTGGGCTACAGCGGCTTCATCCAGTTCCTGGTCAACCATGGCTACGCGGTCTATGCCATCAACAACCGCGGCAGCAGCGGCTACGGCAAGAAGTTCTTCACCCTGGACGACCGCAAGCATGGCGAGGCCGACCTCGACGACTGCGTGGCCAGCAAGAAGATGCTCACCGCCACCGGCTGGGTGAACCCGGACCGCATCGGCATCCTCGGTGGCAGCTACGGCGGCTACATGGTTCTCGCCGCCCTGAGCTTCCGGCCGCAGGCCTTCAGCGTCGGGGTTGACATGTACGGCGTCTCCAACTGGCTGCGCACCCTGCAGAGCATTCCCGAATGGTGGGGGCCGGCCCGCGAGGCCCTCTACAAGGAGCTCGGCGATCCGGTGAAGGATGCTGAGTACCTGCGCCGCATCTCGCCGCTATTCCACGCCGACAAGATCGAGCGGCCGCTCATCGTCCTTCAGGGCGAGAACGACCCGCGCGTGCTGAAAAAGGAATCGGACGAGATCGTCGAGGCGGTGCGCAAGAAGGGAGTTCCCGTCGAGTACTTCATCTTCCCCAACGAGGGGCACGGCTTCTCCCGCAAGGAGAGCCAGGAGAAGGCCTACCAGTCCACCCTGGAGTTCCTCGACAAGTATTTGAAAGGGCACCAGGCGGCTGCCAGCTCCAAGTAGAAGAAGTTACGGCAACGGCCCGCTCTCGGCGGTCGAGTGGGCCGGCGGCGCGGCGGGCGCCACGCTCAGGCTCGGGAAGAAGATCTCCCGGGGCACGTGGCGCAGCAGCTCGGCGGTGCAGAACTCCACCATCTGCTCCTCGATCTCCCGCCGGTAGGCCACGGCGCCGCCTTCCTCCGCGAGCGGGCCGGCGAACAGGGCCTCTTCCGGGTAGAGGCGGGCCATGGCCTTGAAGGCATCCTCCGACAGCCGGAACGGGCCGACGCTCACCGAGTGGAGGCTCTCGGCCCGCACGGCGCCGAACACCTGGGCATAGAGGCGGCGGTACTGCTCGCGATATCCAGGGTCGTAGATCAGCGGATCGAAGCGCAGCCCCAGCCGCCAGCCCCGCTCCTGGAGGCGCTCCATCGCCCGGATCCGACGGCTGACCGACGGCGTCTCATGCTCGTGGGCGGCCTGCACCTCTTCCGGAGTGAAACTGAACGCCACCACCACGTTGGGCGGCGCCTCCATATCGAGCAGCGATTTGATCTGCGTGCTCTTGGTGCGCAACTCCAGGAGAGCCTGGGGGAAGCGGGCAAAGAAGGGGACGAAGCTCGCCGCGAGCCGCGTCACGGGCTCCAGGGCCAGGCTGTCGCACTCGTAGCCGGAGAAGAACCCCAGAGCCTCCCCCGGCAATGCGCGGATTTTCTCTTCCATGGCCCACTGGTAGTCCTCATAGTTGACGAACACCACGTAGTGAGCCGAGCGGAACCTCCCCTGGAGATAGCAGTAGCGGCAGTCGTAGATGCAGTTCAGCATGGGATCGAAGAGGTAGCTCCGCGTTCCCGCCAGGCCGAAACCCGCCGGCGCCTCATGAACGAAGTTGCGGTGCTTCTTCGCCAGGATCAATGAGGGCCGCCGCTTCTGCAGCCGGAAGTGTTGAGCGCGGCGATTGAAGATCTCGCCGTAGCGCGCGCAGGGAACTACCTCGGCGTCCGGAAACCGGCCCTGGATCGAGAGCGTCCGCGGATGATCCAGGACGTCTTCCTCAACGTAGATCATCGGCGGATTTCCCTTCCGGCGCGGGCAGGCGGAGGGCGAGGGCGGAGAGCCGCGCCAGCTCAGCCGCCAGGGCGGCGAGGTCGCGAGCGAAGGTCTCCAGGTCGCCGAGGTTGCGGGCGATCAGGTGCTCGAGGAAGACGCTGGACATCCGCCGCGAGAGGGTGGTGTCCGAGTTGTCGGAAACCACCTTGAAGCAGTGCACCAGCTCCGCCGTGGAGAACCGGCAGGCGGTGGGGAAGAAGCCCGCCGCTTCGGCGTCGTACACCCAGGGCGGCGAGTACTCCTCCTCCACCTTCTCGACAGTGAGCACCGGCACGGTGGGACGCGGGCTGTCCACCACGAGCTGCGGATACCAGGAGGCGCCGCTCGCGCCGTCGGAGATCTTGTGGGCGATGACTCCCTCGCCCACGGGGCGGGCGCTGTGGCCGCCCAGGCCGACGTTGATCCAGGCCCGGCCCATCTCGCCGCCGGAGAAGAGGTGGAGGTATGCCGTGGCGGCCGCGGCGGCCGCCTTGCCGAGGCCGGAAACGATCAGCCAGGCGTCCTCCCCGCGGTAGATGGAAAACGGACCCTCGGCGGCCGGCTCCATGCCGAACCGTTCCACCAGCGCCCGGGCCTCGGCCTGGAAGGCGACGACGAAGCGAAGCATGGTGTTTGCGATGGCACCTACCCTCCGCCGTCCATTTTTTCAGGCGGCTGCGGAGCCGTCAAACCTTTGCGCCCGCCTTCAAGCGCGGCGCAGCACCAGGTGCCGGTACGACCCCACCGCGGCCTCGTCGTGCTCCACCGCGAACGGCGCTCCGGAATGGGCGAGGATCTCTCCCATCCGGCGGTTGGTGCTGGTGAAGACGAGGTCAAGGAGGGCCAGGCCGGCGCGCCGCAGGAGACCCGGCCGGGAGCCGTCGGGCAGAAACTTGTCGAACACCGCCAATCGCCCGCCCGGGCGCAGCACCCGGGCCGCCTCCCGCAGGCAGCGAACGGGATCCGGAATGACCTCCAGGACCATGTGGAGGATGGCGGCGTCGAAGGTGCCGTCCGGCAGGTCGAGCGCCATGCCGTCCATCCTCCGGAAATCGATTCCCGGACGCGCGTGGAGCCTCGCCTGGCGCAGCATGGCGGGGGTCAGATCGGTGGCGAGCACCTCGATCTCCGGCGGGACGAACGGCAGGTCCGCCCCCGTGCCGCAGCCGATGATCACCATTCTCTCGCCGGGACGCAGGGCCAGCAGGCCGATCGAGCGCTTACGCTCGGCGTGGAAGTGCGTGATGCGGTCGTAGTGCGGGGCCCAGATCGTGTAGCGGAGCCGTTGCCAGGCGTTGGAAGGCATGGTCACGGATTGTGCACGATCCAGGCCGGCCGCTCCAAGGGCCGCGAAAAAGAGTGGGCAGAGGGTGCCTCCTCGAAGGGAGGCGTCCCTCTACCCGAGGGGAGAGACGGTCGGAGATACCGGGGTGACCGGGCTCAGAACGGCATCCTCAGAAAATCGAGGTCCTGGCCACGGATCAGCGCGGGTCCCTGTTCGTGCGACGAGTCCTCGAAGAACCGGCGCACCTGCAATGGGTCCGCATGCGCCAGGCGGTGGTAGAAGCGCAGGGCCGTCTCGACCTCCGTCCGCCAGAGCCCGCAGCGCTCCTCCGAAGGTTCGCGCCGGTCGCCCGCATCCTGGGATGAGGCCACATAGGTGCTGTGGCTGCAGACGTGCCGGGCCCAACAGCCGCGGCAGGGCTCGGCATCGCCGGCGGGATCGCCCGTGGGGTCGTCGTCCTCGCCCCAGGGACTCGGAGCCGGCCGCAGGTCCACGCGATCGAGGAAGGAGCGCGGATAGATGTCCGCCACCGGCATCAGGCCGCCAAAGCGGGTCTCGCCATACAGGGAATCCAGCGGCTCGCTGTGCATCAGCCGGTCGACGACTCGGGTCAGAGGTCTGAAATCGACCGGCAGACGCTGGCCGGCCAGGGCGTCGGCCATCTCGTCGCACACTTTCATCAGGTCCGCGCGAGCCTCGCGCAGCCGGCCTCTCCCGGCGTCCACGCCGACCGCGGAATCCTCCAGGACGGTGGCGTCCAGGTGGCGGACTCCTATTCGCTTGGCCCACTCCCAGGCGTCGAGAAGCCGGCCCTGGTCCAACACGCAGTGCACGGTCAGCCGCTCGTGCAACCGGTCCAGCAGCAGGCGAACGGCCGGCTCGGTCCGCGCCGGATAGCTGCCGCAGAGCAGCCGCACCTCGATGGCCAGGCCGGCGAGGAGATCGGCCACCGCCGGCGTCACCTCCCGTGCGTCGAGAGTCAGGTCGAAGGCGACCTCCTGGTGGAGCAGCGTGGCCTGACGGGACGCCGCGACCACGATCCGCTCGAGCACGCCGCGCGCCGGGAGCGCTCCGCCCCAGCTCAGGTGGAGCTTGACACGGCCGGAGCCCTGGGGCAGGACGAAGCCGATGATCTCCAGGGCCGCCTCCTCCCGCGCGTGTACGATGTGAGCGTGAAGCTCGTCATCCACCCGGTAGATCGTCTCCATGCTCCAGCCCCCGGTCGACTCCAGGGCGGACGTCCTTTCGGCGAGACCGGTCCAGCCCGCGCCGCCCTCGCTCGTCAAAAGATCCTCGCTGGCCAGCCAGCCCAGGACACACTCGTCGAGATCACCGGTCTCCAGGGCCTGCGCGATGTAATGCCGCAGCTCCTCGGGAACCTCAACCACCGCCGCCCGCTCCAGGTCGTAGATCAGAGCGCAGGAGCCATTCTCCTCAATCAGGGAATGCAGACCGCGCAACCTCAGGGCACCGGGCATTGGCATCGCAACAACGGGAAGCATGATTCGTCCTCCTTGAAGGGCGGCGACGGCTCAGCCACTTACTCCCAGAATTCGGGTGTCTGAAACGTCTGAACCGTTTCGCCTCTAAAGTCTTCGTTTCCGCTGAGCCCCTTTTCGGGACAAAAATTCTCAACTTTCTTCGCACGGAGGTCTTTTCAGATTTTGCGAGTAAGAAGTGATCGCGCACGGGTCGTTGGATATACGCCCCGTGCGTAGAAAGGAGCGAGTTAGCGTTGAGAGGCCGCCGGCTTCAGCCAGCGGTCGAGCCAGGAGAGCACGGTGTCGTGCCAGAGGAGACTGTTGGCCGGCTTGAGCACCCAGTGGTTCTCGTCCGGAAAGTAGAGAAACTGGCTGGGGATGCCCCGGCGTTGCAGGGTCGTGAAGGTGGCGATGCCCTGGTTGTCCGGCACGCGGTAGTCGAGGCCGCCGTGCACCACCAGCGTCGGCGTCTTCCAGCGCTCGACGAAGTTCGCCGGGTTGTACTTCTCGTAGTTGGCGGCGCTCTGCCAGTACGGCCCGCCGTTCTCCCACTCGGGGAACCACAGCTCCTCGGTGCCGTAGTACATCATGCGCTGATCGAAGATGCCGTCGTGCACAACCAGGCAGCGGAAGCGGTCCGGCCAGTTGCCCGCGATCCAGTTGATCATGTAGCCGCCATAGGAGGCGCCGAGGGCGCAGGCGCGGTCGCCGTCGATCCAGGGATAACGGGCGACGGCGGCCTCCAGCCCCTTCTGCAGGTCGACCAGCGGCTTATCCCCCCAGTCGTTGCGGATGGCGTCGGTGAACGCCTGGCCGTAGCCGGTCGAGCCGTGGAAGTCGATCAGCACCACGCCGTAGCCGGCGCCGGCATAGGCTTGAGCGTTCCAGCGGTAGTGGAACTCGTTGTTGAACGAGCCCTGCGGGCCGCCGTGGATAAGAAAGGCCAGCGGGTACTTCTTCCCCGGCTCGAAGCCCGCGGGTCTGACGGCCCAGCCATAGACGGTGTCACCGCCCGCGCCTTTGAACGAAAACTGCTCAGGCTCGCCCATCCGTGCCGCCGCCACGCGGCCGGCGTTGATTTTGGTGATCTGGTGGACGTCCTTGCCGTCGAGCCGCGCCGTGTAGAGCTCCACCGGCCCGCGCAGATCGTCGCGGCCGAAGACAATGCGGCCGCCGGCCAGCTTGGGAGCCCGGACGTGCCCCTCGGCCACCAGCCTGGTCACCTTGCCGGAGGCCACGTCGATGGCGAAGAGCGGTACCTGGCCGACGTCCTCGGCGGTGGCGTAAAGGGTATGGCCGTCAGGAGAGAACTGGAGCCCTTCGGGCGAGCGGTCCCACTCCTCGGCGAGCGTCCGCTGGCGTCCGGTCGCGAGATCCATCAGCTGGATGCGAAGACGGTCGGCCTCGAAGCCGGGGCGGGCCATGGCGAGCCAGGCCAGCGTCTTGCCATCGGGCGAGAAGGCCGGGAGGTTGTCCATGGCGGCATTGGCGGCCGTCAGGTTGCGGGGCGCCTGCGAGCCGTCCACCGGCGCCAGGAAGAGGTCGAGGTTGGTGGACCAGGGCTCCTCCGCCCCCACGTTGCGGGCGGCGAAGACGATCGAGCGGCCGTCGGGAGAGAACGCGTACTCCTCGGTGCCACCGAAGGGCTTGGAGGGGGTGTCGGCGTTCAACCCCTTGGAGACGTCCACCGGATCGCCGCCGGCCACCGGCATCACGAAGAGGTGGGAGCGCTGGCCCTCGCTCCAGGTGTCCCAATGGCGGAAGAAGCCCACCCCGCCCTGGTAGAGCTTGCCGCTCGCCTTCTTCTTCGCCTGGGCGTCCTGCCTCTCCTTGGTGCAGGCCAGGGTCGGGCAGTCGATGTAGACGTCGAGGCTGAAGGCGAGCCGCGAGCCGTCGGGAGAGACCGTGAGGTTCGACACGTCGAGCGGCAGCCTGGTGATCTGGACCGGATCGCCGCCGCCGGCAGGCAGGCGCCAGACCTGGCTGGAGCCGGAGCGGGTGGAAAGGAAGTAGAGGCTCTTGCCGTCCGGTGCCCAGCGCGGGTTGTTGTCCGCCGCGGGGTCGGAGGTCAGGCGGGTCAGGCCGGTGCCGTCCGTATTGACCAGCCAGAGATCGTACCGGCCCTTGTTGGCTTCCAGGTCCGTGGTGCGAAGCTCGAAGACCACCTTGTCGCCTTGCGGCGAAGGCTCAGGATCGCTGATCCGCTCCATGGCGAGCAGATCGTGAACGGTGAAAGGGTGCGTCTCCGCCAGGGCCGGGGCCGCAAGCGCGAGCAGAGCGAGGACGGGAAGCAATCTGCGCATCAGGTTCTCCTGAATCTGGAGTTGGATCAAAGCAGGGAGACTTTAACCCAGGAGCCCCACCCCCCGCCCTACCGGCAGTGCCCTTCCCTCTCCAGATCCTGAATGCGGTCCTCGACGTGATCCAGGTCGTCGGCGTCCGGGGCGAGCTCGGCGTAGCGCTGGAGCTGGAGACAGGCGTCGGCGAGCTGGTCGCGCTCGTAGAGCAGGATTCCCAGCTCGCGGTGCGGGGCGGCTCGCCGGGGATCGAGCTCGATGGACTGGAGGAAGGAGTCCTCGGCCTGCCGGCGCAGCTGACGCCGGCTGACGGGGCCCACGGTCGCGGCCTGGGCGAGCCGCAGGCGCCCGCGGAGGAAGTGGGTCTCGGGATCCTCGGGGCTCAGAGCCCGCGCCCGCTCGATCTCGCCCTCGGCGATCTTGAGACGGCCGAGGTCGAGGTTCAGCCGGGCGTCGTCGCGGATCACGGGCCGCAGGACGCGGGCGAAAACGTCATCGGCTTCCCTGGCTTCGGCCGGCGGGGTGCGGAAGGCGGCGTTGGCGACGGGGTGAGTCGCGAGGTACTTCTTCGTATCCTCGACGCGCTCGGAGAGGCGGGGGTGGCTGCCGAAGAAGAAGGCCTCCATCCGCTTGGGCTCGCCGTGGTCGTCCAGAAGCACCTGGTAGACCTTCGGCGCCTGCCGCAGATCGTAGCCGGCGGCCGTCATCTTGCGGAAGCCGCCCTTGTCCGCCTCGCTCTCCAGGTCCCGCCCGTAGCCGTTGACCGAGGCCGTGAAGGCGAGCTCCAGCCCCAGGCCGACGACGATCTGCCCGAAGGCGTCGAGCACGGAGGCCTTGCCCCAGTCCCCGCTGTCCAGGGCATCGCCCTCGGCGATGGCGAGGGCCACGGCGGCGGCGATCGTGGCGATGGTGAGCCCGACCTCCCGGTTGTGCATGCTGCGCTGATAGCGCAGCATGTGCCGGTCCTCGACGTGGCTCATCTCATGGCCGAGCACCGTCGCCAGCTCGTCCTCGTTCTCCATCCGCGCCAGCAGACCGGTGTGGATGTAGATCGAGCCGTGGGGGTAGGCGAAGGCGTTGAGGCTGGGATCCTCCACCACCCGGACCCGGTACCGGATCTCCGGATTGACCGCCATGCCCCGGGGGTTGAGCCGCGCCACCACGCGCGAGAGATGGGATTCGAGGAGCGGATCGCCGTAGAGCTTGACGTGATCGAGCAGCTTCGCCTCTTCGTCGCGGCTCTGCTCCCAGAGCCGCGTCTCGTCGCTCAGCGGCTTGAAGGACCTCCCCTGGCTGGAAATGGGCGGCAACTGCGTCGCGACGCAGGAGGACAGGACCAGCAGCAGCGTCGCGAGAGCGGTCGAGCGGATGGAGCCGGAATAGCGCATGGAGATCCTCCAGAATTTGGCCGAAGACCCCTTGAGTTTACCCTACGCCATCGAACAGTATTCGGACTGGCGCCATGCGAAGCTCTGAGGCTCTGACGGTGATTGGGGCGGGTCCCGCCGGGCTCACGGCGGCGATCCTCGCCTGCCGGGCCGGCCGGAAGGTGACCGTCTACGAGCGCCGTCAAGACGTGGGGGGCCGCTTCCACGGCGATTTCCAGGGTCTCGAGAACTGGTCGACGGATCGCGACGTGCTCGACGAGATCAAGGCTCTGGGCATCGAGCCCACCTTCCCCGCGTTTCCCTTCAGCAAGCAGGTCTGTTTCGGTCCGGACGGCCGCGAGCACGTCCTGCGCTCCCCCTCCAGGCCCTTCTACTACCTGGTGCGCCGGGGACCCGGCCCCGATACCCTGGATACCGCCCTCAAGCAGCAGGCGCTCGACGCGGGGGCCGAGATCCGCTTCGGCGAGACGCTCGCCCGGCCGCCCGCCGGCAGCGTCATCGCCTGGGGACCCCGGCGCGCCGATGCCCTGGCCGTCGGCTACCTGTTCGAGACCGATCTGTCCGACGGCGCATTCGTCATCTTCGGCGATCGTCTCGCCCCCCAGGGCTACGCCTATCTGCTGGTCCAGGGGGGCCGGGCGACGCTCGCCACCTGTCTGTGGCGCGACTACCACAACGAGGCGACGTATCTCGAGCGGACGCTCGACTTCTTCCAGCGCAGGCTGGGCTTCGCCATGCACGAGCCGCGGCGGTTCGGCAGTGCCGTCAGCACTCACTTGTCGCCGCCGGCATCGTCGAATCATGTCTTCTGGGCGGGAGAAGCCTCGGGAGCCCAGGATGCTCTGTGGGGATTTGGCATCCGCTATGCCCTGCGCTCCGGAAAGCTCGCGGCGTCTCTCGACGCCGAGAGCGACCCCCGGAGTCATCGCCGCCTCTGGGAGGAACTGATCGGCCGGCCCTTACGTGCCAGTTTCGTCAACCGCTACCTGTATGAGCGAGCCGGGCAGGCCGGATACCGCGGACTGCTTTGGTGCCTCTCTCATTCGCGGAACCCAGGCCGGCTTCTGGGGCGAGTCTATAGACCGGCCTGGTGGCAGCGAGCCGTGTTTCCCCTCGTCTACCGATCCTTTGCCCAGCACAAGACGAGCGTGAAAGCGCAGTGCTGCTGCGCCTGGTGCGCCGAGCAGCAAGCACCGTCCTAAAGCCTCCTAAAGCTCCAAAGATCACATCGAGATCGAGCCCTTGCGGAACTCGGTCTTATCGAGATGGGCGTTGACCAGCACCGGGAAGCCCTGGCGGGCGAGAGAGACGGCCTGAAGGAGGACCTCTTTCACGTCCTCCCGCCGGGCCAGCAGCAGCCCCCGGCCGCCATAGCCCTCGGCGACCTTGTGGTAGTCGGTGCGCGCCAGGACGACGCCGACGTCGTCGTGCAGCACCTCGATCTGCTCGCGGGCGATCTGGGTCCAGCCGGCGTCGTTGCCGACGACGGCGATGACGGCGACGCCGTGGCGGGCGAAGGTGTCGAACTCCGCCAGGCTGTAGGCCACCGAGCCGTCGCCGTAGACGATCCAGACGTCCGCCTCCGGCCGGCACAGCTTGGCGCCCAGGGCGAAACCGCCGCCGACGCCCAGAGTGCCGAAGACGCCTGGGTCGAGCCACGAAAGCGGCCCCCGCGGGCTCACCGTGTACGCGGCCGTGGCCACGAAGTCGCCGCCGTCGGCCACGATGACGCTCTCGGGGGCCAGGGCGCGGTCGATCTCCCGGCACAGGTGCACGGGGTTGACCCGCTCGCCGGCCACCGCCGCCTGGGTATCGATCTCAGTCTCCCGCCCATCGTCGCGGCCGCGCAGCGTTTGCAGCCAATCGGTCCAATCCCGCGTCTTGCCGGAGAGCTCCGCCGCCAGGCCTCGCAGCAGGAGGCCCGGGTCGGCGAGAACCCCGAGGTCCGGCTTGCGGTTCATCCTGAGGTCCGCCTCGCTACGGTTGACGGAGATCAGGAACGCCTTCCGGGCCACATGACGGCCGTAGTCGAGCCGGAAATCGCTCGGGATGCCGGCCAGCAGGACGAGGTCGGCCTCGCGTAGCGCCTCCCGCCGCTTGTGCCGCATCTGGAGGGTGTGACCCTGCCCGAGCAGCCCGCGCGCGCCGCCGGCCAGGTAGACCGGCGCGCCGATCGCCTCGACGGCCTTGGCCAGCTCCGCAGCCTCCGCCAGGGTGGGCGAGGAAAGGAGCACCTGGCCCCCCAGCACCAGCACCGGGCGTTTGGCCTTGCGCAGCCGGGCGGCGGCCTTGCGCACGTCGCCCCGGCCCGGCGCCGGGGCCGCGATCGCCGGGCGCGGCCGGGCCACGTGGCGGTCCGCCTTCGCGAAGAGCTTCCTGGCATGGCGCTGCATGTAGAAACGCATGGCGGCCCCCGCCATCCCGCCGCCCTTCGAGCTGGCACCGTACCACTCGCGCACCAGGGCCTCGTCGTAGAGCAGGTCCACCGGACACTCCAGAAACACCGGCCCGGGCACTCCGCCCCGGGCCACGGCGAAGGCCTTCTCCAGCATCGGCACGAGGTCGCGCACGGTTTTGGCGGTGGCGGCCCACTTCACGTGGGGTGCGAAGAGGGCCTGCTGGTCGATGTCCTGGAGCGCTCCACGCCCCTTGAGCAGGGTGGCGGCGGCGCCTCCGAGGAGCACCACACCCGACTGCGCGAGCTGCGCGTTCTTGATCGCCGTGATGGTGTTCGTCACCCCGGGGCCGGCGGTGACGGCCGCCACCCCGGGCACGCCGGTGAGACGGAAGACGGCGTCGGCGGCGAACACGGCGTCCACCTCGTGGCGCACGTCCACCACCCGGATGCCGCGCTGCTTGGCGCCCACCAGAATGGGCGAGATGTGCCCGCCGCAGAGAGTGAAGAGAAAGCGCACGCCCTGCTCCACCAGCACCGAGGCCACCCGGTCGCCGCCGTTCATCGCTTGGCTCCCCCGCCGGAAATATCCAGCACGTGTCCATCCAGGACGAAGCAGAGGAAGGTGCCGGCCATCACCGCTTCCGCCGGACCCGCTCCAGCGCGCGCCACCTCGACCCGCACCCGGCTCTTGCGGCCGTCCGTCTCCTCGACGGCGGCGCGCGCCTCCAGCCGCTCCCCCACGGCTACGGGCTTCAGGAAACGCACCTCGGCGCTGCCCAGCACGACGTTGGGGTGATTGACGGCCAGCATGGCGGCATGGTCGGCGAGGCCGAAGACGAAACCGCCGTGCACCAGCCCGCGCTCGTCCGCCGCCATCTCGGGAAGGGCTTCGAAGACCACGACCGCCGAGCCCTCCTCCACGGCCAGCGGCTGGCCGCAGAGGCGCCGGTCGAGCCCCAGGTGGGTACGAACCTCCGGACCTGAAATCGCCATGGCCGGGGATTATAGCCGCCGATCCGCGATAACCTCCCACCCGATGAGCCCACGGCCCTGGACCGGCGACACCCTCGCTCTGGCGGACGACCTGCGCCGCTCGGTGCGCGGCACGGTGCGCTTCGACGACGGCAGCCGCGCCCTCTATGCCACCGACGCCTCGAACTACCGCCAGGTGCCCATCGGCGTCGTCGTGCCGGAAGACACGGACGACCTGGTCGCCGCCGTCGCCGCCTGCCGCCGCCACCGCGCCCCCCTCGTGCAGCGCGGCGCGGGCACCAGCCTCGCCGGCCAGTGCTGCAACGTGGCCGTGGTGATCGACGGCTCGCGCCATCTCAGGGGCGTGCTGGCGATCGACCCCGAGGCCCGCACCGCCCGCGTGCGTCCCGGCACGGTGCTCGACGACCTGCGCCGCGAGGCCGGCCGGCACGGGCTCACCTTCGGGCCCGATCCCGCCACCCACGCCTGGTGCACGGTGGGAGGAATGATCGGCAACAACTCCTGCGGCGTGCACTCGGTGACCGCCGGCCGCACCTCGGACAACGTCGAGGAGCTGGAGGTGCTCACCTACGACGGCCTGCGCCTGCGGGTGGGAGCGACGCCGGAGGGGGAGATCGACCGCATCGTCCGTACCGGCGGCCGGCGCGGCGAGATCTACCGCCGCCTGCGCGAGCTGCGGGACCGCTACGCGGACCTCATCCGCCGGCGCTTCCCGCGGCTGCCCCGGCGTGTCTCGGGCTACAACCTCGACGAGCTCCTCCCCGAGCGCGGCTTCCACGTCGCCCGCCTGCTCACCGGCAGCGAGGGGACCTGCGTGAGCTTCCTCGAAGCCACGGTGCGGCTGGTGCCGGCGCCCAAGGCCCGGGTGCTGCTGGTGATCGGCTGCGCGGACGTGGTGGAGGCCGCCGAGCGCGTCCCCGAGGTGCTCGCCGCCGGCCCCATCGGCCTCGAAGGAATGGACCGCTTCCTGGTGGACAACGACTTTACCCGCCGCTCCTACGGTGAGACCCTCGACCTCCTGCCGCCGGGAGAGGCCTGGCTGATGGTCGAGATCGGCGGTGACAGCCGGGAGGAGGCGTCGGCCCGCGCCCGCGAGCTGACGCGCCTCTGGGGGTTTCCAGCGCTCCTGCTGGAAGAGCCCGCCGCGCAGGTGCGAGTCTGGCTGACGCGCGAGGCCGCCGTGGGCACCACCGCGCGCGACCCGCGCCTGGGCGACGGCTGGCCGGGCTGGGAGGACTCCGCCGTGGCCCCCGACCGCTTCGCCGCCTACCTGCGCGACCTGAACGCCCTGCTCGCCCGCTACCGCTACCATGCCGCGTACTACGGCCACTTCGGCGAGGGGTGCCTGCACGCCCGCATCGACTTCGACCTCGTCACCCAGGATGGAATCCGGAAGTACCGCTCGTTCATGGAGGACGCGGCCGACCTCGTGGCGTCTCATGGCGGCTCGCTCTCCGGCGAGCACGGCGACGGCCAGCAGCGCGGCGAGCTTTTGCCGCGCATGTTCGGCCCCGAGCTGGTGCAGGCCTTCCGCGAGCTGAAAGCGATCTGGGACCCGGACAACCGGATGAACCCCGGCAAGAAGGTCGATCCCTACCCGCTCGACGCGGATCTCCGCCCGGCCGTGCGCCTGGAAGACCCGGCCGCCGTTTTCGCCTACCCGGACGACCGGAACAGCTTCGCCCGCGCCGCGGGACGTTGCGTCGGCATGGGCAAATGCCTGAAGGATGCCGGCGGTGTCATGTGCCCGAGCTGGCGGGCGACGCGGGAGGAGGAGCACTCGACCCGCGGCCGCGCCCGCCTGCTCTTCGAGATGCTCCAGGGCGGCGTGATCCGCGACGGCTGGCGCAGCGCCGAGGTGCGGGAGTCCCTCGGCCTCTGCCTCGCCTGCAAGGGCTGCCGCGCCGAGTGCCCGGCCGGCGTGGACATCGCCACCTACAAGGCGGAGTTCCTCCACCATCATTACCTTGGCCGGCTGCGCCCCCGTTCCGCCTACGCCTTGGGACTTAGCCCCTGGTGGGCGCGCCTCGCCTCTACCGCTCCCGGCTTCGCCAACGCCGTGGCCCAGAGCTCGTTCCTCGGAAGCCTCGCCAAGAAGGCCGCGGGGATCGCTCCGCGGCGGAGCCTGCCCCTCTTCGCGCACCAGACTTTCCGGGAATGGTTCGGAAAGCGACAGGAGAAGACAGGAGATCCCGTCCTGCTCTGGCCGGACACCTTCACCAACTACTTCGAACCGGGGATTGGCCGGGCCGCCGTCGAGGTGCTGGAGGCCGCCGGCCTGCGGGTGACGATCCCCCGCCGCGTCCTCTGCTGCGGCCGGCCGCTCTACGACTTCGGCATGCTGGACCTCGCCCGGCGCCAGCTGCGCCAGATCCTCGCGGCCCTGGCGCCGGAGATCGCGGCCGGCGTCCCCCTGGTGGGACTGGAGCCGAGCTGTGTCGCCGTCTTCCGCGACGAGCTGCCCGGATTGTTCCCCGACGACGAGCCCGCCCGGCGCCTCGCGGCCCAGACCTTCACTCTCGCGGAGATCCTGGTCCAGAAAGGCTGGGAGCCGCCGCGCGGCCCCCGCGGCCATGCCGAGGCCCTGATCCACGGTCATTGCCACCACCAGGCGGTGATGGGCCTGGACGCCGACCGCGGCCTGCTGGAGCGGACGGGATTGGACTTCCAGCTGCTCGACTCCGGCTGCTGCGGCATGGCCGGAGCCTTCGGCTTCGCGGCGGAGCACTACGAGATCTCCCTCGCCATCGGCGAGAGGGTGCTACTCCCCGCCGTGCGGGGGGCCGGCGCGGGGACCCAGATCGTCGCGGACGGCTTCAGTTGCCGCCAGCAGATCGTCCAAACAACGAACCGGAGGCCGATCCATCTGGCGGAGCTGCTGAACGGCGCCCGGCATTCCCGTGTAAGATGACCGGGCACATCAGGGCTTTGCAACGGAGGTGAACATGGCTCCATCGACGAGACTGGCGGTCGCTCTCGTGATGACGGGGATGGCTCTCCTGTCCGGGGCCGGGAAGGCGCAGCAGGAAGGCGACCTGCCACCGGAGACCCTCGCTCAATCGATTCCGCGCTTCGCCTTCGCCATCCAGGGGGGGAGCCCGGCGCTGGTGTTCACCCACAGCGGCAGCGCCGCCGAGCACGATCCCCGTATTCTGATCTCGTCGCGGGATGGCTGGCGGCTGATCCAGATGCCCGAGAACTTCCACAACCAGAACTGGGTCTACGCCGGCCGCGGCGTCACCAGTCAGGAGCTCTGGGCCGCCTCGCAGATCGGCGGCGAGGTGCCGGCGCCCAACCTGGAGTTTCTGGCCAGCGCCAACGGCGGCAGGAGCTGGCGCTACCGCGGCTCGCTGCAGAAGATCTCGCGCTACGCCGTCGTCGATTACCTGGCGATGAACCCGAGCGGCAAGGGGACCCTGGTGCTGCGGCTCGACGCCGACCCGAGCCCGAACGCGCCGCGCCTCGGCTACTACGTCTACACGACCAAGAACGGCCGGGACTGGTCGCCGCCCTTCTTCTCCCAGAACAAGCCCGCCCCCTCCTCCGACGTGCTGGCTCCCCCAGCCCGCACCTACGAGGCCAACCAGGCGCCCCTCGCCCCCGACGCCTGGCAGCGCCTCTTCGCCGAGCTCCTGCCGGCGGTCGGGGGTTGACGGTGGTGAAGCCCTACTCCTCCCCCATGTGAGGGTAGGAGTAACTCGTGGGCGGCACGAAGGTTTCCTTGATAGCCCGCTGGGAGGTCCAGCGCAGGAGGTTGGCCATCGAGCCGGCCTTGTCGTTGGTGCCGGAGGCGCGGGCGCCGCCGAAGGGCTGCTGGCCTACCACGGCTCCCGTGGGCTTGTCGTTGATGTAGAAGTTGCCCGCCGCGTGCCGCAGCGCCGCCGTCAGCTCGGCGATGACCTTGCGGTCGCGCGCGAAGACGGCGCCGGTCAAGGCGTAGGGGCTGGTGGTGTCGACCAGCTCCAGGGTCTTCGCGAGGTCGGCGTCGTCATAGACGAAGACCGTCAGCACCGGGCCGAAGATCTCCTCCCGCAGCAGCTTGAAGTGCGGATCGGTGGTCACCACCACGGTCGGCGAGATGAAGTACCCCTCCGACTTGTCGCCCTTGCCGCCGGTGAGGATCTCGGCCTCGCTGGAGCTTTTCGCGTGGTCGATGTAGCCCATGATGCGGTCGAAGGAGTTCTCGTCGATCACCGCCGCCATGAAGTTGCGGAAGTCGAGCGGCGAGCCCATCGAGATCGACTCCACCTGCGCCACCAGCAGTTCCTTGACCCGCGGCCAGAGCGACTTCGGCACGTAGGCGCGCGAGCCCGCCGAGCACTTCTGCCCCTGGTACTCGAAGGAGCCCCGCACCAGCGCCGTGACGTAGGCCTCGACGTCCGCCGAAGGATGGGCGAAGACGAAGTTCTTGCCGCCCGTCTCCCCCACGATGCGCGGGTAGGACTTGTAGCGGTCGATGTTGTCGCCCACCGTCTTCCACATCGAGTGAAACACGGGGGTCGAGCCGGTGAAGTGGATGCCCGCGAAGTCGGGATGGGCCAGCACCGGATCGCCCACCTGGCTCGCCTTGCCGGGCAGGAAGTTGATGACGCCGTCCGGCAGGCCCGCCGCCTGAAGGATCTTCATGATGAAGTAGTTCGAGTAGACCGCCGTCGAGGCCGGCTTCCACAGCACCGTGTTGCCCATCAGCGCCGGCGCGGTGGGCAGATTGCCGCCGATCGAGGTGAAGTTGAACG
This sequence comes from Thermoanaerobaculaceae bacterium, assembly GCA_963717295.1. Classification (GTDB taxonomy): domain Bacteria; phylum Acidobacteriota; class Thermoanaerobaculia; order Multivoradales; family UBA5704; genus DATARR01. The sequence continues at coordinate 8,631,230 of OY970330.1, read as the reverse complement.
GCGAAACGGCGAAGACGAACCCTTCGAGCGAGCGGTACTCGACCCGGTTCCACATTCCCGGCATCGACCACGGCTGGTCGGTGTAGAGGTGGCGCATGAAGTAGGGGTTGAAGCGGTAGAAGTCGATCAGCTCGCACGCCGAGTCGATCTCGGCCTGGAAGACCGTCTTCGACTGGTTGAGCATCGAGGCGCCGTTGAGAGTGTCGCGCCAGGGGCCGGCGAGGAGGTCCGCCGCCTTGAGCAGCACCGCGGCCCGGTCCTCCCACGAAGCCTCGGACCAGTCCCGCCACGCCGCCTTCGCGGCCTTGGCCGCCGCCTCCACCTCGGCGGCGCCGGCCTGATGGAACGTGGCAAGCACATGCTTGTGGTCGTGCGGCGAGACGGCTTTGCCGGTATTGCCCGTGCGCACTTCCTTGCCGCCGATGATGAGCGGGATGTCGATCTGCTCGCCCAGCATCTCGTCCAGGCGCTTCTTCAGGGACTTCTTCTCGGCCGATCCAGGAGCGTAGGAACGTACCGGCTCGTTGACCGGCACGGCGATGGGAAAGATTGCGTTTGCCATGGCGCGAATCGTATCCCTTGCGCCAAGAGGGCGCTACCCCTTTTGCAGGGTGACGGCCGCCCAGGCGAAGATCAGGAACCCCACGATCATCAGCGTGCCGCCGATGGGAGTGACCGCCCCCATCCAGCGTGGACCGCCCGCCGCCAGGCCGAATACCGTGCCGCTGAAGACGACGCTGCCGAGGAACAGGCACCACCCCGCCCCGTTCACCCCGCGGGCCGCCCCCAAACGCCCGAAGAGCCCCACCAGCACCAGCGACAGGCCGCCATATATGAGATAGCGCGCCGCCGTCTCCCAGAGCTGCAGCTCCCGCGGCTCGAACCGCGCCGCCAGCGCATGCGCTCCAAAGGCTCCGGCGATCACCGACAACGCGGCGCAGAGAGCGCCGATCAGGATCCAGTTCATGGCAAAGTCCTCCTGGACGGGGATCCTACCCCAGCCGCGACTTCAAGCTGTGTAGCAGATTCAGCGCCGCGAGTGGCGTCAATTGGTCCACGTCCAGGGTCTTCAGCAGGCCGGCCACCACCTGCTCCGGCGGCGCGAAAAGGGTGAGCTGCGCAGGACCTCCGGGGTCCGGCGAGCCGGTGCCGCGGGCGAGGCGGGGCTTGCCGGTGGGGTCGTACTCCAGGGATTCGAGGTTGGCCAGCACCTCCCCCGCGCGCTCGATCACCGAGTCCGGCAGGCCGGCGAGGCGCGCCACGTGGAGGCCGTAGGACTTGTCGGCGCTCCCTGGCACCACCCGGCGCAGGAAGACGATGCGCTCCTCCCACTCCTTGACCGCCATGGTGCGGTTCACCACCCGCGGCAGCAGTGAGGCCAGCTCCGTCAGCTCGTGGTAGTGGGTGGCGAAGAGCGTCTTCGGCCGGTGGTGCTCGTGCAGATACTCGACGATCGCCCAGGCGAGCGACAGGCCGTCGAAGGTCGCCGTGCCCCGCCCCACCTCGTCGAGGATCACCAGGCTGTGGTCCGTCGCGTGGCGCAGGATGTTCGCCGTCTCGATCATCTCCACCATGAAGGTGGACTCGCCGCGGGCCAGGTCGTCCGACGCGCCGACGCGGGTGAAGATGCGGTCGACGACGCCGATCACCGCCTCGTCCGCCGGCACGAAGCTGCCGGCCTGTGCCATCAGGACGATGAGCGCCACCTGCCGCAGGTAGGTCGACTTGCCGCCCATGTTGGGCCCGGTGAGGAGGACGATCTGCGAGCCCTCGGCGTCGAGCTCGGCATCGTTGGGGACGAAGGCGTCCCGGCTCGCCTGCTCCACCACCGGGTGGCGCCCCTCGCGCAGAATGATCGGGCCGCCCGCCTCCCCCATCACCGGCCGCACGTAGCGCTGCCGTGCCGCCACCTCGGCGAAGGCGGCGAGGGCGTCCACGGCGCCGATCGCCGCCGCCAAGGCGGTCAATCCGGCGGCCTCGGCGGCGATCTTCTCCACCAGCTCGCGGAAGAACCGCTGTTCCAACGCCACCTGCCGCTCCTCGGCGGAGAGGATCTGCTCCTCCAGCTCCTTGATCTCCGGCGTCACGTAGCGCTCGGCGTTGACCAGGGTCTGCTTGCGGATGTAGTCCGCCGGCACCCTCTCCTGGTTCGCCCGGGTGACCTCCAGGTAATAGCCGAAGACCCGGTTGTAACGGATCTTGAGCGACGAGATCCCCGTGCGCTCCCGCTCCCGCACCTCCAGGGCCGCGATGTGCCGCTTGCTGTCGCGGGTTAGCGAGCGGTAGTGGTCCAGTTCCTCGGAGACGCCGGCCGCGATGACTCCCCCCTCCACGAGGTTGACGGCGGGCGCGACCTCCAGGGTGCGCTGAAGATAGGCGTGAAGCTCGGGCAGGGGATCGGCCTCCGCCAACCGGGCGAGCAGCGGCGCGGCCCCCGGGTCGCCAGCCAGCAGCGCCGCCAGCTCGTCCAGGAGGCCCGGCGCCTCGGCCAGGGAGTCGCGCAGGGCAGCGGCCTCGCGCGGCGTGATCGTGCCGAGCACCGCCCGGGCCAGCAGGCGGTCCGGATCGGCCATGCGGGCCAAGTGCTCGCGGATGCGCTCGCGGCGGGGATTGTCCGCCACCAGCTCGCCCACCGCGCGGTGGCGCTCGGTGATCTCGTCCGGGGCCACCAGGGGGCGGCGCAGCCACTCCCGCAACGTGCGCCCTCCAGGGGCGGTGACGGTACGGTCGAGCACGCCGAGCAGCGTCGTTTTCCGGCGGCCGGCTCCTGCCGCCGCCGTCGTTCCCGGGATCATGACCGGAGTACCCCGCTGGCTGGCGAAGACCTCCAGGTTCGCCAGCGTCGAGGCGTCGAGGATCAGCCGGTCCCGCGCCTCCCGCACGGCGAGGCCGCGGACGTGGGAGAGGGTGCTCTTCTGCGTCTCCTGGGCATAGGCGAGGGCCGCCGCCGCCGCGCGCACCGCCGGCTCTCCCTCCTCCAGGCCGAAGCCGCGCAGGGTGCCGGCGCCAAATTGGCGGAGCAGCAGCTCGCCGGCTTTTTTGGGATCACTCGGATCGAAGAGCCGGTCGCCGTCGAGCGGCGTGCGGCAAGGGCATTCCCGCTCGGCCCACTCGACGACGGTGCCGGGAAAGCCGGCCTCGCCGCCGTACCACAGCACCTCGCGAGGGCGCAGCAGGGCAAGATCCTCCACCGCCTCCTCCGAGGAGCGCCAGCGGCGGACGAAGAAGGTGCCGGTCGAAAGATCCAGGAACGCCCCGGCCCCTCCTTCCGTGGATTTCTCCCAGACCAGCGCCGCGAGGAGATTCTCCTCCTTGCCGTCGAGCAGCCCCGGATCGCTCACCGTGCCGGGGGTCACGACGCGGGTGACCTCGCGCTTCACCAGCCCCTTGGCCTGGGCCGGGTCTTCGACCTGGTCGCAGATCGCCACCTTGAGGCCGGCGCCGAGGAGCTTGGCGAGGTACCCCTCCAGGGCGTGGTGGGGCACGCCGCACATCGGCACCTCGCTCTCCGTCCCCTTGTGGCGGGCGGTGAGCTGCACCTCCAGGATGGGGGCGGCGGCGCGGGCGTCCTCGAAGAACATCTCATAGAAGTCGCCCATGCGGTACATGAGGAGGGCGCCGGGATGCTGCGCCTTGACCTCCAGGTACTGGCGCATCATGGGCGTCAGGGTCGTGACGGGCGGTGAGATGGACATGGGGAACGGAGTATAGCGTTACGGAAAGGCGGAACAACGCCCCAGGCCGGCCCGTCTTGGCCCCGGGGCTCTCGGTTCTCTATCTAGCAGCCGCACATGCTGCTCTGCTCGCACACGGCTTCCGAGGTCCAACCTCCCCCATCGCAATCGGCAATCGGCACGAACTCGCAAGCCATCGTCTCCGGCGAAAGGCAGCACCAAACATATTCGGGGACAGCTTTGGACGCACTCGCGGCGGCGAATAGACCGAGAAACAGGGCAACAGCCTTTACAACTCGGGAAGTCGACATTGGGTTCATCCTCCTGGAGGGCTGCCCGGCATCAGAGCCAAGCGCTCTGCATCTTAGCAGTCGAAGTGCATTTGCGAGTGAAGCCGTGGAGCGCCCTCTGTCCTTTTCATATACTCCCCCCGTGCCCGGCCCCATTCTCATCCTCGACACCGGTTCGCCGCTCGCGAGCGTCGCCGTGACCCTCGGCGGCGAGGTTGTGGCCTCGCGTGCGGTGGGAACGGAACGCTCGTCCACCCGGCTGCTGGACATGATCCGCGAGGTGCTGGAGGAGGCGGGAGTGGAGATGACCGGCCTCGGCGGCGTCGCCGTGCTGCGCGGGCCGGGGAGCTTCACCGGCGTGCGCATCGGCCTCGCGACGGTACTTGGATTTCACCAAGCCCTGGGGCTGCCGGTGGCGACTCCAACGTCTTTCGAGGCTCTGGCCGCGGCGGCTCCGAGTGACGCTGAGGTCACCATCGCCGCCGTCGATGCCCTGCGCGGCGAGTGGAGCGTTCAGGTCTTCGGCCCCGGCCTTTCCGCCTTGGGCGAGCCGGAGCTGGTCGCCGGTACCGATCTGCCCCGGCTCGCCGGAGGACAGCCCGGCGTGGTGATCGGCTTCGGAGTCTCGCGCCTCGCGGACCTCCCCGGCTGGCCGGCGGATTTGCGCCTCACCGAGCCCGGCCCGCTCGCCTCCGCCGCCGCGCGGCTGGTGGCATCGCCTGAGACCCTGTGGGACCCCGCTCTCCTCACCCATCCTCTCTATGCCCGGCCGGCCGCCTTCACGCCGGCACAGCCCCGGACCGCCACGCCCGCGATTCTTCCCCAAGAGGCCTGACCGTGATTGCCCACGATCCTGTTTCGCTCGTCATTCGCCCGGCCCGCGCCGAGGATCTGGACCGCATCGCCGTCCTGGAGGAAGCCGCCTTCGAGGATTCGTGGCCGAGCGTGCTGCTGAATTACGAGCTCACCCACTCCCGCACCTTCCTGTTCGTGGCGTCGCGGAACGACGACGCACCGCTGCCCGGCTACGTCCTCTTTCACTACGTGGCGGGAGAGGCGGAGCTGCTGCGCCTGGCGGTCGAGCCTGCCGAGCGCCGGCAGGGCCTCGGCCGACAACTGGTGGAGCACGGCCTGGCGCGCCTGCGGCAGGAGCAGATCCAGGCCTGCTTCCTGGAGGTGCGCAAGGACAACGAGCCCGCCATCCAGCTCTACAACGCCATGGGTTTCAAGCGCGTCGGACGGCGCCGCGGCTACTACCGCGACGGCACGGACGCGCTGATCCTTTCGCTGGCGTTGTAAGGATCTTGGGCGGTGGGCAACACGCCGGCTTCGGCTGCTGGTATCCGCGATGAATTCCCTAACGTAGAGACGCCCCGTGGGGAACCCCGCGGGGCGTCTCCGAATCGGCGGCGAAGATCCGAAGAGGAGAGATGTCCGGCAGCGCGTGGTGCCCGGGGCAGGTTGGCGATTTGCGCACAGCCTCTCCGCCTCGGAGACGCCCCGCGGGGTTCCCCACGGGGCGTCTCTACGTTGGGCATCAATATACTTCACTCAGTGGCCCCGCCGGGGGTGCGCCAAGCGGCCCCCGGCGGGCTTCTTCAGTTGGTTTCCTCTCCCCGGAGCCTCATGGCCTCCCGCCACTTCCTGTCCGCGTCTTCCTGGGTGACGACCGCCGCCCGCTTGAGGCTCTCGATCATGGGCCGGAGGTCGTCATTGAGGGAGCATTCGATGGCTCCCGCCACTTCGAGCATGACGTCGTAGGGGACGCGATACTCCAGCATGTCTTCCGGCGAGTCCGGCATGAGACTCACCAGAAAATCCAGAAGGTCTTCCACTTCCTGCAAGGTGCCAATGGCGCCCCAAAGCATCCGCTGGGCGCGGGCGGCGATCTCCTCCCGTGTCATACAATCTCCTTTGTCCGTAGATGTACCCAAGCCGCCCGGGCGGAGCGCTGGAAACGCGTCCCGGGCAGCTTGGCCCCTTACCTTGCTTTGGCTCCGCTGTTCCTCTTCGTCGCCACCTCCCCTCTGGTTTCCCAACAAAGGAGCGACTATGCCAGACTTACGGAAGCATGTAAAGCTGTCGCGCCGGAAGTCTTACACTCCAGCCATGGCACCGACACGAGACAGCAGCGGCGACGCGAAGCAGGAGAAGGCCGGTATCACGGACAAGGGAGTCAAGAAGACGATCTGGTTCCACGAGGACGAAGCGGAAGCACTCCGGCTCCGGGCCTTCAAGGATCGGCGGTCAGAGTCCGCGATAGTGCGGGAGGCGGTGAGGAAGTTGCTCGGGATAGAGGACTGAGTCTAAGACAAATGGGATCGAAAACGTTTCCCGTAAAGAAGCGGGGGGCGCCGGATGCCGCCGCGCGAACTGCTCGCATAATTAAGTGGGCAACCGGCGTACCTATAGTCATTGGCTGGGCATTCAGTGCCAGAAATCAGGGCACCGCCGATGTCCTTGCAGCCGCGACGGCTGTTTGGACATTTTACGTTATTTGGATGACTGAGAGAGTAAGGCGCATTAAGTCTGCCCCGGTGAGGTTGGGCATCATGGCGATTGTTGCCTTTCTGCTTGCCGTAAGCGCTTGGGTTTTGGCGCGCCAAATTCTACTTGTTCCGCCTCCTGCGCATCTCCCGACGCCCTCCGAGATCGCTGACGCTGTGGTCAAAAAACAAGCCAGTGCAAGCGTGACGCCTAATCCCTCTTCTAAGTTGACTGCCGGAGAAATTGCGGCAGAGGTAGTGAAGAAGCTCCCTCCCCCCCTTCCGCCGGTGCAGTCTCATAAAAGGCGATCCATGGCGCAGCGGTTAGCGGAAACGCCAGCAGCAACCGAAGCAACGAAACGGCCAGAGGTGGTAGTTATCTACCAAGACCACAAGCTGTTCATTCAGAACAACGCGGACACCTCCGTCATGTTCAGGGCTACATCGTATGACGGTGAGCCTATCGCGGTAGCTCCGAGGATCATCCCAAAGGGTGCCTACTACTACGTCCATACGGACGTGATGGAGGCTCGATTAGCGGCGGAGCTAAGCCACCCAGGGTTTTTCCAAAAGGAATGGGATCTTTATCTGACTCCGCAAGGCAGCAAGGAGGAATTTGTTTCAAGGTGGCTTTTGGTGTTCACGGTGGATGAACACGGATGGCGGCTCGATACCCAAAATATCGCGGTCGATTTGTCAAACCACTAAAACGTAGGCTTTGTTATGCGCCGTCGTGACTTAATCCGCTTTTCCGCGAGCCGTGCCTCTAGTTCCGCTTTCGGAACCCGGAGAAGCCCGGCGGTAATCGTTCGCAAGCGGGAGAAGGTTTCCTCTGCCTCCTCCTCGGTGAGGATGTCCGGGGCTTCTTCAAGGTCCGATGTTGCCATGGCTCTACTCCTCCGTGTCCGCCGCGATGAGTTCTTTGTAGGTGAGGCGGTGGCCGATGGTATTCGCCGCAACGGCAAGGAACCGTCCGCCGTCCGTTTCCTTTCGGGCGTTGTAGCGGAAGACCTGTTCGTTCACGTACCGGTGAAGGTGGAACGGGGCGACGGCAACGTACGTGCCGCCGAGCGACCGCTTGAGGAGACTCCAGAAGTTCTCCAGGCCGTTCGTGTGGACGTTGCCGCGGACGTACTCTTCCGCGTGGTCTACGGCCTCATGGGCGTACTCGGGAGACAGCCCCTCATAGGAGCGGAGCGCATCGGTGAAGATCTCGGAACCGGGCTCGACGTTCTCCCGGATCTTGGCCTGGAGGGTCGGCTTCTTCCGGTTGGGCACCACAAAGGCCCGGACCTCACCCTTCCGCTCAAGGACGCCCATAACGGCCGTCTTGTTCATGGGACCCCGGCCCTTGATTTTGGCTTGCCGGACCTTCTTGTGCATGTTGCGGGCGAGCCCACCGATGAAGGTTTCGTCTGCTTCCACCTCTCCGGCGATCTTCTGGAAGGTCCCCGTCTCCATGGCGACACGGACACGCTGAAGCATGAACCAAGCCGTCTTCTGAGTGACGCCCAAGTCCCGGGCGACCTCATAGGAGCTGATGCCGTTCTTGCAGTTGGCGATAAGCCAGACGACGGGGAGCCACTTCTCCATGCCCAGCGGGGAGTCCTCAAAGATCGTCCCGACCTTGATGGAGAATTGCTTCCGGGGGTGCTTGTCCTTGCACTCCCACAGCTTACGGGTGGCGATGAACCGCACGTCCGTCCGTCCGCAGGCAGGGCAGACCACGCCGTTCGGCCAGCGAAGCTCCGCCATGAACTCGCGGCAAGTGTCCGGGTTCCCGAAGTAGCGGACGGCTTCCAGGAGGGTGCGGGGAAGGCGGGCGGGGGCGGTGCGGTGGCTGTCCATAGGAGGACTTTACCCCATGTCGGCTCCTGAGTCAAGTATATTGTTGCCCTACGTTGGGGTGCGCCCCTGGTAGTTCCGGCGGTTCGAGCCGGCCGCCGGAGAGAAGGGAAGGCGACGTTCCCTACTCTCCCGATTTCCGAGAAGCTTATTTCGCGGCCCAGTAGCTTCTCGCGTTTCCCGAGAAGCTTATCTGGCGGCTGAGAAGCTTCTCACGGCGCCGAGAAGCTTGTTTCCCGGCTGGGAAGCTCCTCACGGCGCTGAGAAGCTTGTTGCGTTCCCGAGAAGCTTCTCACGCGGCCGAGAAGCTAATTTCGCCGCTGAGAAGCTTACCCGGCGGCTGAGAAGCTTCTCGCGCCACGGAGAAGCTTATTTCTCCGCCGGCAAGCTTCTCGCGCCGCCAACAAGCTTTCCGGAGCCCCGAGAAGCTTCTCAGCCGCCGGGTAAGCTTCTCGGCGCGCGATTTCGCTTGATTTCCGCCCGCTCCTCCTATAGATTTCCTGCATGGCCGGATCCCCCGGCCGTAAACCAAAACGGCCCGGAAGTGAGTTACCAGCTCACAACCGAGCCTGACCACGCAAGGAGACAAAGTCCTATGCGCAGCTCCCGCCATTGTAACCCCCCTTCCCCCAACGCTTTTTCCGCTTCCTTCCTCCAGCGCCTTGGCGAGCGCGACGAGCCATCTTCCGCCGGTGAGGCCGACGTGGCCGGGCCCTGGCACATCGAGGAGGTCTCCACCGGCTTCGGCCTCTTCCGCCTCGGCGAGAGCGAAGCACGCGGCTTCGAGCCCTACGCCGTCTTCCGCGACCGCCCGCTGGCCCTGCTGGCGGCCGCCGTGCTCCCCGGTACCGGGCGGGACCGCGCCTTCCTCCTCGAAAAAGAGGCGGACGCCGAAGGCTACGCCGTCGCCGAGCCGGGCGGCGCCGCTGTCGGCCACGTCGCCCTCTTCGACGAGTCCCTGGTGGACGCTCTCAACATCGCCGCCGCCGTCGTGCGCCTCCCCGGCTCGCTCGCCGCCCTCCTGGAAGCGGCCGGGCAGGTGGCGCTCGAACGGGCCGGGGCGATCCTGGACGAAAAAGTGTCATAGCATTCTCCCCGAGGCGGCGCCTTGCTCCTCCCGGAAGGCCGGTGTATTCTCCAGGCAGAGCATGCGGACACAACTTCCCATCACGGCCGCCCGCACCTTTCAGGGTCGCGGGCGTGCCCGTGTCCAGGAGCCGGTCGAACGGTGAGCTGGCTTGAGGCCGCCCGTCCGCCGCTCCTTTCGTTCGTTCTTCCACAGGTGCAGGCCCATGCGGGCCGAATCCCCATCAACCATCGAGTTTTGTCGAGCAGAGGAGGTAGATCATGTCCCAACATGACGACCTGAAGGCGGAGCTGATCGCGTCGGATACCGAATTTCGCGGCCTCTACGAGGATCACCAGGGCTGCGAGAAGCGGCTGGACGAGATCAATTCCAAGACCATGCTCTCCGAGGAGGATGAGATCGAAGAGAAGAAGATCAAGCTCCACAAGCTGACCCTGAAGGACAAGATGGAGCACCTGCTGCGGCTGCACCGCGAGTCGCGGGTTTCGGCCTAAACCATGGCGCCCTGGCTCCTTTCACCTTCAGACCCACACGATCGAACGGAGCCTAGCCGATGAAATTCGCGAAAGAAGGCTGGCTCTACGTCCTGCCCTTCGTGTTCCTGGCCGGGCTGCTCTTTTTCTTCGGACGGCCCGGCTGGGGAGCCGCCGCGCTCGTCGCAGGCTTCCTCCTCCTCCTCTTCTTCCGCGACCCGAAGCGCTCCTACGAGGGCGACGCCGGTGCCGTGCTGGCGGCGGCGGACGGTTTGATCACCCGCATCGACACCCTCGAAGATCCGGAGATCGGCCCCGGCCGCTACCAGCGCATCGTCACCTTCCTCTCGGTGCTCGACGTGCACGTCCAGAAGGTACCCGTGGCGGGCGAGGTCATCGCTTCGCGCTACAAAGCCGGGCGCAAGGTCGCCGCCTTCCGCGAGGACGCGGGCGACGTCAACGAGAAGCATCTGTCGGTGATCCGCCGCGGCAACGGCGATCTCGTGGGCGTGCGGCAGATCGCGGGCCTGCTGGCGCGCCGGGTGGTCTGCTATTTGAAAGAGGGTGACCGGGTGCACCGCGGCCAGGCGATGGGGCTGATCAAGTTCTCCTCCCGCGTCGATCTGCTGGTGCCCGAGAGCTACCAGGTGCTGGTGAAGAAGGGAGACCGGGTGAAGAACGGAGCGACTCCGATGGCGATGCCCGGAGCGGCAGGCAAGGACAGCGCATGAGAGACGTGCCGGCGCCGCGCCGCCGGCTGGGGCTCAGGCGCGGGGCCTACCTGCTGCCCAGCCTGTTCACCATGGGCAACATGGTGCTCGGCTTCTACGCCATGATCCTCGGGCTGCACGAGCACTTCCGGATGGCCGCGGCGATGGTCTTTCTCGCCGGCCTGCTCGACAGCGTCGACGGCCGCATCGCCCGCCTCACCGGCACCGAGAGCGACTTCGGCAAGGAGTACGACTCCCTCGCCGACGTCATCACCTTCGGCGCCGCGCCGGCTCTCCTGGCCTACCTCTGGGGGCTGGAGGACTTCGCCGAGGACACCTGGCTGCTTTCGGTATTCTTCATGGTCTGCTGCGCCACCCGGCTCGCCCGCTTCAACGTGCAATCGAAGACCGTCGACAGCCGCTACTTCGTGGGCCTGCCGACGCCGGCCGCCGCCTTCTGCATCTGCTCGATCCTCGTCTTCGCTCCCGAGTACACGGACGACGTCAAGGTCTACGTGCAGATCGTCATGGGGGTCGCCCTGCTGCTCGTCGGCGTGCTCATGGTCTCCACTTTCCGCTACGTGAGCGGCAAGAAGCTCGATCTGCGAAGACGCCTGAGCTACCGGGCCGTGGTGCCCATCGCCGCCATTCTGCTGGTGCTGATCTACCAGCCCTGGGCCACGATGCTGGTCATCACGACCCTCTTCACCCTGTCCGGTCCGGTCAACGCGCTGATCTCCCGCCTGCGCCACCGCGGGCCGAACGCACCCGACGGAGCACCACCCCCCCTGGAAGGAGTCCCTTGACCGCGATCGCCATCCTGCACCCCACCAACCTGCGGGGCAAAGAGCTGCGGGAGACGATCGAGGCCCGCCACCGGGACTGGACGGACCTGCGCCTGCTGAGCACGCTCGAGGACGAGATCGGCACCTTGACCGAGGTCGCCGGCACCGCCGCCCTGGTCAACCGCTACGAGCCGGAGTCGCTCCAGGGCGTCGACCTCGCCTTCTTCTGCGGCACGGCCGAAGAAAGCCGCCCCATCCTCGCCGAGATGCCGGCGGAGACGACCGCCATCCTCCTCTCCCCCGACGCCACGCTGGCCGACGGCCTGCCGGTGGTGACCGGCGTCAACGGCGAAGCGGCCCGCAGCCGCCGGTCCCTCGTCTCACCCCACCCGGCGGTGATCCTGCTGGCGCACCTGCTCCATCCGCTGCGCGAATTCTCGCCCACGGAGGCGGTCGCCACCCTCATCCAGCCCGCTTCCATGAAGGGGCAGGCCGGCCTCGAAGAGCTGTTCGAGAACAGCCGCCAGATCGTCTCCATGGCGTCGCGGACGACTACCCCAGTCTTCGGCACCCAGCTCGCCTTCAACATCCTGCCCGCTTCCCTGGCCGCCGAAGCGGCGGGCGACCAGCTCCACACGGTCCTCGGCGGCGCGCCGCCGGTGGCGCTGCAGATCCTTCAGGGGGGCATCTTCCACTCCATCGCCGCTAACCTCCTGGTGCGCTGCCCGTCGAACCCCTCCCTGGCGGCGTTCCGCAAGGCTCTCGCCGAGAACCCCGTTCTGGAGGCGGCGGTCAAACCCCGCCTCCTTGGACCCGTGGACGCCGCGGGCAGCGACCACGTGATCTTCGGCAGCCTGCGCAAGGACGACACCGGCGCCTTCTGGCTCTGGGCGGTAATGGACAACCTCACCCGCGGCTGCGCCGTCAACGCCGTCGAAATCGCCGAAGCCGTGCTCTAGGCGCGCAAAGCAGCCGGGTCGAGATTCGGGAATCCTGGTGCTTGACTTCGGGCGTAACTCTGTTACGCTGCAAGGCGTAATGCAGGCGTAATTCAAACCGCTCCCAGAGGAGGGCCCCCCATGCACCCGGAAGACCGCAGCACCCCCTCGTCCCACAACGCCTTCGCCGAAGAGTTCCTGAACCGCTTCGAGCAGGAGGATGAGCCGCCCTCCGCCGCCGAGGCCGATGTCGCCGGCCCATGGGAGGTCCAGCCCTTCCCCCTGGCCGACGGCCACGAGGCGTTCGGGTTGTGGCGGCTGGGCGAGCGGCCGGAGTACGGCGACGCGCCGGCCGCCCTCTTCCGCGATCACGCGACGGCGCTGCTGGCCGCCACCGTCCGGCCCTTCGTAGGGCGCGACCCCTTCTACGAGCTCGGCCGCGAGCGAGAGAGCGGCGGCTTTCCCCTGGTGCGCCAGGCGGAGGCGATCGGCTGGCTCGATCTCTTCGACGAGGACTGGGCCGCGGGAGTCAACACCCTGGAGCGGCTGACCCGCAGCCCGCAGGCGCTGGCAACTCTCATGGAGGCCGCCGGCCCTCTCGCTCTGGAGCGGGCCGGGCGGATTCTGCGGGTGCGGGTGATGGAGCGGGAGGAGGAGTAGGCAGCCGCCTACCCGCCCGTTACGAACTTCGTCGGCGGCAGCTTCTGAAGGCAGGAGGTGTCGATGCCCTGCACGGAAGCGGTGTTCAGGAACTGGTGGATCATCGCGTCCGTGCAGTCGCCGCCACCGCCGCCATGGGTCCCCCGGGGGACGAGCACCAGCAGGCTGTTGGAGAGGTACTTCTTCGCCCGCTCGGCGAACTCGGGGGGCGTCACCGGGTCGCGCTCGCCGGCGAGGAGCAGCACCGGGACGTCGGAATGGACCGGCGTGTGGAGGCCCGGGGGGATCTCGCCGCGCGGCCAGATCTTGCAGACCTCTTTCTGCTGGCGGATGCGGTAGTCGCCCAGGAGCGTGCCCTTCGTCGCCTGCACCGCCATGGCGTCGTCGATGAACGGCAGATCCTCGGCGCAGGTCACCGAGAACAGCAGGCCCATGGCCAGGGCCTCGTCGATCTGCAGCCGGCGCTCGATCGACATCTGAATCAGCGGCGCCAGGTGGCCATCGAACGCTTGGTGAATCTGGCGCGGCAGAGCACCGCCTCCCTCGCCGTACATCAGAAAGCGGATGCCCTCCGCCACCAGGCCGTGGGTGGGCCGCACCTCCTGTGTTTCGTGGGTGACGGGGTTGACCACCTTCACGGTCACCCCCTGGTCCACCCGCTCCATGACCTTCTTGATCTCCTCCTTCACGTTGGGGAAGGCGGCATGGCAGGCCGCGTCGGCGGCGCACTCGGCGAGGAGCATGTCGAGCGCGCGCTGGCCGGCGTAGGCGTGATGGAGAGGCAGGTACTCGTCGAGCGGTGCCATGGCGATGAGCGTCACCGTTCGCACCGACTCCGGATGCCGCTGGTGGTACACCTCGGCCGCCCGAGTGCCATAAGAGCCGCCGCTCAGGTTGATCTTGGCGTAGCCGAGCCAGGCGCGGATCTCGTCCACGTCGTCAATGGCGAGCGGCGTCGTGTAGTAGCGCAGGTCGGCCCGTTTCTCCAGCCGCTCCTTGCAGGCGCGCACGGCATCGAGGGGAAAAAGGTCGCCCGCCGCGCGGCGCAGATCCAGAGGATGGCCCCAGAACTCACAGTCCAGGGTGTTGGAGCGGCCGGTGCCCCGCTGGTCGACGAGAACGATGTCGCGCTTCTGCCGTTCCGGATCTTCGGCGAAACCCTCCGCATCGCCAGCGATCCCCTCCCCGGGGCCGCCGCCGAAGAAAAAGATGGGATCGGGGAGCTTCTCCGGACCCTTGGCCGGCAGGATGACGACGTTGATGCCGATCTTGCGCCCCTTCTTCGCTTCGCGGTTCTCCCAGACGGCGTACGTGGCGCAGCGCACCTCCTCCTTGAGGCCCGGCACCTTGCACGGGTGAGGCGGCGTGGTCACCGCTTCGACCGGCCCCGGAGGAGGCGCCTGAGCGAGAAGGGAAAGGCCGGCCAGGACGGCCAGCAGGAAGGCAAGGCTCGCACTGCGGAACATGAAATTTTTTTGCGGCATGGAAGGCTCCTCCTAAAGATTCCTCTAATACGGGCCGGGAGCCATGTGGTTTCAGGAAGGGCCGGAAGGATGAGCCCGGGCCGGGAGCCCGGGCTCGGGCAGGGGTGTCTACCCCTTATTGCGGAGGCGGCGGGAAGCAGATGAAGCAGCCGCCGCAGCTAGAGAACGACGACGTCACGCCCCACGACACCGGGTTGTTGCAGCAGTCCTTGCCGCGCTGCCCGACGACCGTGGAGTGGCTGGCGTTGTTGTAGAACGTGCAATTGCCGGCGGGGGACGCGAAGGACACCGGCGCGGCCGTGGTGAGGCTGAATGCCGTGGCGGCCAGCAGCAAGGCCGCGAGGAGACACCGGCGGAGGGTCTGAGGGCTGATGAGGTTATTCATTCTTTCAGGCTGCTCCTTTCAAGGTCATGAGGGTTGTTTCCCTCGTCGTCGACGGATCAAAATCATCCGCTCATATCTATAAGTTTACAGGAAAATCGTCGGCGAGGTCACCCAACGGCACCTGCAACTAGCCCGGGCTTCCCGAGGGCGACGCGGGGCTTTCGAGCCCCGCTCCGCCCTGCCGCACCAGGTACTCCTCGACGAACAGCAGGCGGTCCTGGCCGGCGCGGCGGATGACGGAGAGCAGGTCGTTCATGCTCGTCACCTCCTCGAGCTGCTCCTCCACGAACCAGTCGAGGAAGCGGATGCCCACGTAGTTGCGGTCCGTCCGGGCGATCTCCACCAGGTCGTAGATCTGGCGGGTGACCTCCTCCTCCCAGGCGAGGGCCTTGCCCACCGCCTCCTCGGCCGAGGTGAAGTCGCTCATCGGGGCCGGCAGGGCCGGAATGAGCACCTTGCCGCCGACGTCGTTGATGAACTTGACGAAGCGCATGGCGTGCGTGCGCTCCTCCTCCGACTGGCGGTAGAAGAACTTGGCGAGCTGCGGCAGCGTCTCGTGATCGAAGTAGCTGGCAATGGCGATGTACTGCATCGAGGCGCCCATCTCGTTGCCGATCTGCTGATTGAACGCCTGAATGAGCTGGTCACTGGCGAGCATAAGAGTCCTCCTAACATTCGATGACATTGATGGCGAGACCGCCGCGGGAGGTCTCCTTGTACTTGGTCTTCATGTCGGCGCCGGTCTCGCGCATGGTCTTGATCACCCGGTCGAGGGAGACCTTGTGCGAGCCGTCGCCGCGCAGGGCGATGCGGGAGGCGTTGATCGCCTTGACCGAGCCCATGGCGTTGCGCTCGATGCAGGGGATCTGCACCAGCCCTCCCACCGGATCGCAGGTCAGCCCGAGGTTGTGCTCCATGCCGATCTCGGCGGCGTTCTCCACCTGGGCGCTGGTCCCACCGAGGGCCGCCGTCAGACCCGCCGCCGCCATCGAGCAGGCGACTCCCACCTCCCCCTGGCAGCCCACCTCGGCCCCGGAGATCGAGGCATTCTCCTTGTAGAGAATGCCGATCGCCCCGGCGGTGAGCAGGAATTGAAGGACTCCGTCCTCGGTGGCGCGGCCGGTGAACCGGCGGTAGTAATGGAGCACGGCGGGCACGATCCCCGCGGCGCCGTTGGTGGGCGCCGTGACCACCCGGCCGCCGGCCGCGTTCTCCTCGTTGACGGCGAGGGCGTAGAGGTTCACCCAGTCGAGCACGGTCAACGGGTCGCGCAGCGCCTCCTCGGGCTTGGCCGTCAGCTCCTGGTAGAGGGCGGGAGCCCGCCGCGGCACCTTGAGGCCGCCCGGGAGCACGCCGGTCTGCCGGTAGCCCCGCTCGACGCAGCTCTGCATGGCGTCCCAGATGCGCAGCAGGCCGGCGCGGATCTCCTCCTCGCCGCGCCAGACCTTCTCGTTCTCCAGCATCAGCTCCCAGATGGCGAGGCCGTTCTCCTCGCTGAGCCGCAGCAGCTCGTCGCCGCTCAGGAAGGGGTAGGGCTGAGGCGTATGGTCCGCCACCAGGTGATCCTCGCCCGTCGCGTCCTGGTCGACCACGAAGCCGCCGCCCACCGAGTAGTAGATCCGTTCGTCCAGCACCTCTCCGCCGGGGCCGAAGGCGGTGAAGCGCATGCCGTTGGAATGGACGGGAAGGAGGTCCCGCCGGTTGAAGATCAGATCCTCTCCCTCCTGGAAGGGCACCTCATGGCGGCCGAGCAGGGAGATTTTCTGCTCGCCGCGGATGGCCGCCACCCGCGGCCCCACGCTGTCGGGATCGATCTCCTCCGGCGACTCGCCCGTTAGGCCCATGAGCACGGCGCGGTCGGTGCCATGGCCGCGGCCGGTGAGGGCGAGCGAGCCGTAGAGCTCCGCCCGCACCCGGGCCGTCCCAACGAGGACGCCTGATTTGTCCAGACCCTCGGCGAAACGGCGGGCCGCCCGCATCGGACCGACCGTGTGGGAGCTCGAAGGGCCGATGCCGATGGTGAAGAGATCGAAGATGCTGATGGCCATAGAGAAAGTCCGCCTGGCGCGCGGCGGATTGTACACGGGTCCCGCCCCGATCCTCTGTCCGAAGTTTCGTTGTAGGATAATCTCATTCAAGCATGTCCATGACCTATTCCGGTCACGGCACCTTTTTTGGGAGGTTCTGTATGCGTACGGGTAAGCTCCTGTTGTCAGCTGTCCTCCTGCTGCTCTCTTTCGTTTCGGTAGCTCAGGCGCAAAATTGTGGAAGCTGTGGCAGTTGGACGTGCGGGAACGTCTCCCTCAGCGTCCAGGTCCCGGACAAACCCATCTACAACAACACAGGGGTACCCTGGATTCCAAACCTGAACGTCTATACCGCGATGCTCAACGCGGCGTTCGTCGATACGAAATTCACCTTCAGCTCCAGCAACTACTGTGGATATGGAGCGTTCGTAACCACCATCAATGGCTACACACCTGCCTCTCCCAAGTACTGGGCCCTCTACCTGAATGGCGACAGGTATTGCACTCCGACGGGCGCCAGCCTGACGCTCCTCAAGAAGGGGGATAAGATCCAGTGGAAGGTGGTCTCGGGGAACTGCGGCGCCCCGGACAAGCCGAAGTCCCACCATGAGATTCTCCGCGACCTTCACTTCAAGGCGACCTCGAAATAGCAGTCTGCGCCGGATCGGGCTCTCGGCGGCCCAGGTGACCCTCGCCTCGGCTGAGGTCTCCTGGCCGCTCTTCGAGAAGCCGCTCATCGCCTGGGTGCACGCCGTATCCTACGGCTAGCTGCTATCCTGGAGGCAACCCGGGACGATGGCGGATGACGGAGACGGCCGAGAGCCTCATCGAGCAGCTACAGGCGCCCTCGTCGCGCCACGACGCCGGCGCTGCCGACGAGGCCTTCCGCCGGCTCTTCGACCTCTACTCGCCTCGCCTCTACCACTTCTTCAGCCGGAGGGGATTTCCCCACGCCGACTGCCTCGACTTAACCCAGGAAACTTTTCTCGGGATCTACAAAGGCATCGGGGCCTTCCGCCGGGACTCCAGCTTCGAGACCTGGCTCTTCAAGATCGCCACCAATGCCTACCGTAAGCGGCTGCGCTGGGGCATCGCCGGCAAGCGGGACGCCCCCGAGGTTCCCCTGGAGGGGAGCCCCGAGGAAGGAGGAGCCATAGAGACTCTTGCGGCGACGGACCTTCCGGCCCCCGGCGAGGAGATGCTTCGACGCGAGCGGGCGTTCGTCCTGCGCCAGGCTATCGACCGCTTGCCGGAGCAGATGCGCAAGTGTCTCGTCCTGCGGGTGGACCATGAGATGGCCTACAAGGAGATCGCCGTGGTTCTGCGGCTGTCTTCGGAGACGGTCAAGGTGCATCTCGCCCGCGCCCGGCGGCGCCTCCAGGAGGAGTTGGGGCCCTACTTCGAGGGATCGATCGCACGCCTTGACGAGGAGAAGGCATGACACACCCGGAGCCGGAGACGCTCGCGGCCTATCACGCCGGCGAGTTGGAGGAAGACGAGGCGCAACGGCTCCAGGGTCACCTCCTGGCCTGCCGCGAGTGCGCCGCCCTGCTCCTCGACCTCGATGGCTTCGCCGACCCCGGCTTCGGCGCCGGCTCGCTCTCCGCCGCGGATCAGGAGGCGCTGTGGGGACGGATTGAAGCGAAGATCCAGGAAGAAGAACCGGTGCTGGCGCCGGTGATCCCTCTACGCCCTGCCTCTCGCGCCCCGCAGCCGCGCTGGCTCCAGGCGCTCGCCGCCGCCCTGCTCGTCGCCACGGTGGGGCTCTCCGCCTGGGTGGCCTCGCTGCGCCATACCGTCGAGGCCCTCAAACGGCCGGAGCCGAACGCGCCGGTGGTCGACCTCTTCTCCGGCGCCTCACGCAGCGCCGGCAGCCCTTCGCCCACCACCATGATCCCCCGCGATTTTCGTTTCTTCACCGTCATCCTTCATCCCCCGCACGCCCGTAGTACCTCTAGATACCGGGTGGAGATCACCCGCGCGGGCGGCGAGAGCGTGTGGAGCGAGGACGGCATCGCGCCCAGTCCTCTGGGTCCGCTCCCCCTGACCCTGACGCGAAGCCTGATCGGACCCGGCGAGTACCGCATCCGGCTGTTCGAGGAGACCGGAAACCCGAAGGAGCCGCTGGTGGACTATGGCTTGCGCGTCGAAGGCCCTTAAAACCCTGGGGATCGTCCCGATCCTGCTGCTCGCCGGCTGCGGCAGGCTCACGGTGAGCCCCGTCCGGCACCTCCCCGCCGTGGCCGGCGCTCACGTCGAGTCGTCCATGGTCCTGGGCGTGCCCGACATCTACCAGGTGGATCTGCCGGTGGGAGTCTTCGCCGACCTTGGCGTCGAGCAGAAAGGGATCGACGTGGCGGTGACCGTCACCGCGCCGGACGGCCGGCAGCTCGCCGCCTCCGACAGCCTCTATGGAAACCGGGGATGGGAGCCTGTGCCCATCGTGACGGAGCAGGCGGGGCGGTACCGCTTGGAAGTCCGCGCCCGGCCCACTCCCCTGCCGGCCCGGTACGAGGTCCGGTTGGCGGCGCTGCGCCCCGCGACTGCCCGCGACCGCGCTCGCGTCGCCGCCGAGAGCTCCTTCGCCGCTACGGCGTTCCCTCAGGCCCTGGCCGGCTTTCGCGCCTTGGGCGAGCGCGGCCGGGAAGCCGACGTCCTCTACGCCATGGCCTGCGCCGGCTCCAATCTCGGCCGCGCGCAGGAGGCCTTGGCGCTCTTCCGCTCCCTCGGCCGCGAGCGCGAGGCGGGGAGGGCGCTCAACGACCTCGGCCGGCTCCACCGCGCCCAGGGGGATTCGAAGCAGGCTCTCGCCGCCTATCGCGAGGCCCTGGCGCTCAACCGGCGCCTGGGGGAGGCGTGGGCGCAGGCCGTCACCCTCCAGGGGCTCGGAATGGTCTACCGCTCCTCGGGGCAGACCGGCAAGGCGATCGACCACTACGAGGAGGCCCTCGCTCTCTGGCGCCAGCTCGGAGACCGGCTCGGCGAGGCGAGGACCCTCGCCACCCTCGGCGACCTCTATCAATCGGTGGGCGATCCACAGCGCGCCCTCGACCACCTGGAGCCGGCCCTCGCCCTCTTCGCCTCCAACGGCCAGCCCCGGGAAGAGGCGAGCGCCCTCACCTCCCTGGGCGATGCGCTCAGCCGCAAGGGGGAAGGACCGAAGGCGGTCGCGGCCCTGGAGCGCGCCCTCTCGATCGAACGGCAGAGCGGCGACCGTGAGGGCGAGGCGCGGACGCTCAACGACCTCGGCTGGGTCTACATCCTCCGCCAGGACTGGCGGCATGTGCGCGACAGCTTCTCCCGTGCCCGTGCCCTCTATGGGCAGGCCGGCGACCGGCCCGCCGAAGCCGTGGCCATCGCCAATGTGGCCTGGGCCGACGCCGAAGCGGGACGGCTTCAGGCGGCGATCGCCGGATACGGCGAGGCCCTGCCTCTCCTCGCCGCCTTCGGCGACCGGGACGCCGAAGCCAGTGCCCTGCTCGGGCTGGCCCGGGCCCGGCAAGGCTCGGGAGACTTTTCGGGCGCGCAGGCGGCGGTCGAGCAGGGGATCGATCGGGTCGAGTCGCTGCGCGGCGCCTCGGCCAGCTCCGACCTCCGCGCCGCCTTCCTCGCCAGCAAGCAGCAGCTCTACGCCTTCGAGGTCGATCTCCTCATGGAACGGCACCGGCGGCAGCCTGGCGCCGGCTGGGACGCCCGGGCCTTGGCGGCAGCCGAGAGAGCCCGGGCGCGCGGGCTGCTGGACCTGCTGGCGGAATCCGGAGCCGACTTGCGGAGTGGGGTCGACCCCGCCCTTCTCGCCCGGGCGGACGCAGCCGATCGCCGGGTCAATGAAGCTGACCGCCTGCGCTCGCAGAACCGCAGCCCCGAAGCCGAGCTGGCGCTACGCCAAGCCCTCGCTGAGGCTGACCGTGCCCAGACCGAGCTGCGCCTGGCGAGCCCGGCCTATGCGGCCTTGACCCAGCCTCATAGTTTGAGCGTGCCGGAGATCCAGCGTCAGGTCCTGGACGGCGGCACACTGCTCCTCGAATACCACCTCGGCCGCGAGCGAAGCTACCTCTGGGCGGTGACGGCGAATGGCCTCGCCGCCTACGAGCTGCCACGGCGCGCGGAGATCGAGGATGCGGCACGGCGTGGCTACGAGCTTCTGGAGCGCAGCCGGGAGACCCTGGCGCAGAGACCCGCCGAGGCGGCTTTGGCAGATCTCTCCAATCTCCTTCTGCGGCCGGCCGCCGGGCTCCTCGAAGGCAGGCGCCTGCTGATCGTGCCAGACGGCGCCCTCCACTATCTCCCCTTCGCGGTGCTCCCAGCCCCCGGCACTTCCGAGCCTTTGGTCGCCAGTCACGAGGTCGTGGTCTCCCCTTCCGCCTCCGCCCTGGCGGTCGCCCGTCGCGAGTTGGCCGGCCGGCCGCCTGCTCCGAAAACCCTGGCGGTCGTGGCCGATCCGGTGTTCGACGTGGGCGATCCGCGAGTGCGGCGCCCTGCCGTGACCACCGTGTCCTGGCGAGGCGGAGACCGCTTCCAGCGCCTCGGCTACTCCCACGCGGAAGCCGCGGCCCTTGCGGCCCTGGTGCCGGCGGCTGAGCGGCTGGACGCTCTCGGCTTCAAGGCCAGTCGCGAGACCGTGCTGAGCGGCGAGCTGGCCCGCTACCGCATCGTCCACTTCGCCACCCACGGAATGCTCGACACCGGAAATCCCGGGCTCTCGAAGCTCGTCCTGTCCCAGATCGACGAGCAGGGAAGGCCTCGGAACGGCTTCGTCTGGGCGCACGAGATCTATGGCCTGAAGCTGCCGGCGGATCTGGTGGTGCTCTCGGCCTGCCACACGGCGCTGGGCCAGGAGATCCGTGGCGAGGGCTTGGTGGGGCTCACCCGCGGCTTTCAGTATGCCGGCGCCCGTGCCGTGCTGGTCAGCCTCTGGGAGGTGGATGACGAGGCCACGGCCGAGTTGATGCGCCTCTTCTACCGCGAGATGCTGGTGGGCCGCGAGAGCCCTGCCGCCGCCCTGCGCGGCGCCCAGGACGCCCTGCGGCGGCGCCCTGAATGGAATGCCCCTTATTTCTGGGCCGGCTTCAGTCTCCAGGGAGATTGGCGAGCCGCCCGCTAACCCAAGGAGGATGCGATGAATTCCCGCAACGAGTACCCCGAGATCAATCACAAGACCTTCCTGGACGGCCCGGTGGACACCAGGAATCCACCCTGGACCGGCCCGCCGCCGCCGGAAGAGTCGTAACGACCCCAGGAGGCCGGCTTCGACCCCGGAGCCGGCCTCTTCTCTTTTGCGTTAACCCATCCTCTCCCCGTCCGGATCTACCGGTCGCATGAGCCCCACAACCGTCATCGAGCCGCTCGACGAAGAGCTCCTCGCCGCCACCGCCCGCGGCGATCTGGAATCCTTCCGCCAGCTCTACCTGCGCCACGCCGGACGGGTGGTCGCTTTCGCCCATCGCCTCTGCGGCGACCGCGCGCTCGCCGAGGACGTGGCCCAGGAAGTCTTCACCGCCGTCTGGACCCGGGCCGGAACCTTCCAGCCAGACCGAGGCGGTGTCGCGCCTTGGCTCTACACCCTCACCCGCAACAAGGTCGTGGACCTCTGGCGCCGTTCCGGACGAAACCGGGAGGCCGGAGAGCTCGACGAGCTCCGTCTCCCCCAGCCCGCGAAGGAGTCCGGTGACCTCCGAATCACCCTCCGCCAGGCCCTCACCCGCCTCAACCCCGACCAGCGGCAGGCCATCGAGCTGGCCTACTTTCGCGGCTTCACCTACGAGGAGACGGCGAGCCGGCTGGCGCTGCCCCTCGGCACGCTCAAGTCGCGAATCCGCCTGGGGCTGCGGGCGATGCGGGAGGTGCTGTCCCAGGAGGCCGGCCTGCCGCAAGCAGGCTGAGCTTCACCACCCCCGGAATGCCCCCTCCCTTCTCCCGGGTTGTACCCTCTACACCCGCCGTTCGCGGCCAGGGGCGGCGTCCGGGGCGATATACTGGCCCGGCTTCATCCGTCTCAAGCCCCCGCAGGTGATTTCGCGACCGTTTCCAGGAGAGGGGAGAGAGCCCCGAAATGTCCAGCTCGCTCACGGAGCACCCTGACAACTACCACCGGCTCATGATCCTGGGCTCGGGGCCCGCCGGTCTCACCGCCGCCCTGTACGCCGCCCGAGCCGATCTGGCGCCGCTCGTACTGGAGGGCAACCAGCCCGGCGGCCAGCTCACCATCACCACCGACGTCGAGAACTATCCCGGGTTCCCCGAGGGCATCCTCGGTCCCGAGCTCATGGACCGCATGCGCGAGCAGGCGCGGCGGTTCGGCACCAAGGTCAAGTTCGAGGCCGCCGTCGACGTGGACTTCGAGACGCGCCCGTTCACCATCCGCACCGACGAGAGCACCTATCGCTGCGACGCCCTCATCGTCTCGACCGGCGCCACCGCCAAGCTCGACGGCGTCCCCGGCGAGCAGGAGCTGATGGGTTACGGTGTCTCCGCCTGCGCCACCTGCGACGGCTTCTTCTTCCGCGACAAGGAGATCGTCGTCATCGGCGGCGGCGACTCGGCCATGGAAGAGGCCACCTATCTGACCAAGTTCGCCAGCAAGGTGACCGTCATCCACCGCCGCCGCGAGCTGCGGGCCTCGAAGATCATGCAGGACCGCGCCTTCGCCAATCCCAAGATCGCTTGGCTCTGGGACTCCGTGGTCACCGGGATCCTCGGCACCCGCGAGGGCGGCGTCACCGGCGTCAAGCTGCACAACCGCGCCACCGAGCTCGACAGCGTCTACCCGACCCAGGGCGTCTTCTACGCCATCGGCCACCAGCCCAACACCGCCATCTTCAAGGGCAAGCTGGAGATGAACGATGTGGGCTACATCAAGGTTCAGGAACCGACGACCAAGACCAGCGTCCACGGCGTCTTTGCCGCGGGCGATGCCATGGACCCCATCTACCGGCAGGCGGTCACCTCCGCCGGCACCGGCTGCCGCGCGGCCATCGACGCCGAACGCTGGCTCCAGGAGCTCCACGACTGATGCTTTCCCGGCCCACCTCCCAGATCAAGAACCTCGGCCAGCTCAAGGCGGCCGGCTATCGCCCGCGGTCCATCAAGCAGGAGATCCGCGACAACCTGCGGATCCGCCTGAAGAACGGTGGCCCCCTGTTTCCCGGCATCCTGGGCTACGACCGCACGGTGATCCCATCGGTGATCAACGCCCTTCTCGCCGGCCATGACTTCATCCTCCTCGGCCTGCGCGGCCAGGCGAAGACCCGCATCCTGCGCTCGCTCGTCACCCTCCTCGACCCCGAGGTGCCGGTGCTCGCCGGGGCGGAGCTCAACGACGATCCGCTGAGCCCCATCTCTACCCACGGCCAGCGCCTGGTGGAAGAGAGGGGCGACGACACGCCCGTCGAGTGGATGCTCGCCGAGCAGCGCTACAACGAGAAGCTCGCGACACCAGACGTCTCGATCGCCGATCTGCTGGGCGACATCGACCCGATCAAGGCGGCGACCCGCAAGCTCACCTTCGCCGACCCCGAGGTGATCCACTTCGGCATCATCCCGCGCACCAACCGCGGCATCTTCGCCATCAACGAGCTGCCGGACCTCGCCCCCCGCATCCAGGTGGGCCTGTTCAACATCCTCGAAGAGCGCGACCTCCAGATCCGCGGCTTTCCCGTGCGCATCCCGCTCGACATCCTCATGTGCTTCTCCGCCAACCCGGAGGACTACACGAACCGCGGCAGCATCATCACGCCGCTGAAGGACCGCATTTCGTCGCAGATCCTCACGCACTACCCGGCCGACGCCACGATCGCCGCGGACATCACCCGCCAGGAGGCCTGGACGGAGCGCGAGACCGACAGCGTGGTGATCCCCGAGGACATCCGGATGCTGATCGAGGAGATCAGCCTGGCGGCGCGAGAGAGCGACCTCGTCGACCAGTCCTCCGGCGTCTCCGCCCGCGTCGCCATTTCGGCCCTGGAGCTTCTGGCCTCCAACCTGGAGCGCCGGGCGCTCTCGACGCAGGACAATCCCATCTACCCGCGCCTCGCCGACCTGCACATGCTGCTGCCGGCCATCACGGGCAAGGTGGAGATGGTCTACGAAGGCGAGCAGCAGGGAGCCGAGGTGGTGGCCCGCCGGCTCATCGGGCAGGCCGTCAAGAAGGCCTTCGACGCCCGCTTCCCCGAGGTTGGCAAGGAGTCCGGCCCCGGCGGCGAGGACGACAAGGGACCTTACGCCCGCATGATCCGCTGGTTCTCGGAAGGAAACACGGTGACGATCTCCGACGAGCAGCCGTTTGCCGAATACGAATCAGAGATCTTCCGCGTCCCCGGCCTCAAGGACTTGGTGGTGCGCCTCGGCGCGAGCCGCGAGGAGCGGGCCCTCTCCGCCGAGATGGTCCTGGAAGGGCTCCACCAGCACCTGAAGCTCGCCCGCGCCGACCTGGACAGCCAGATCAGCTACAAGGAGATGGTGAAGTTCCAGCTCCTCAAGCCGCGCCGGGGCGGCGGCGGGGGACGGGACCGGGGAGATGTGAACTAGGCAGAACGGAGCAGCATGCGCCACCAATATCTCTACCTCGATCCCGAGCTCATCAAGGCCCTCCTCGCCGGCCTCGACCTTCTGCGCCTGTTCAACCAGCTCGTGCTGGCGACCGGCGGGGATGTCGACGAGGCCATGGAATGGATGCGCTATCTCCAGGCCGAGGGGCACATCCCGCAGAACATCGACCTCGAAGCCTTCTTCGCCAGCCTCCAGGAGCAGAACCTCGTGGACCGGAACAGCGAAGGCGGCCTTCAGCTCACCACCGGTGGCGAGCGCCGCGTCCGCAAGAGCGCCTTCGAGGAGATCTTTTCCACCCTCGGGCGCTCCAGTGCGGGCTACCATCCCGTCCGCGCCTCCGGCGAGGGAGTCGAGCGCCTCCCCGAGACGCGCCCCTACAACTTCGGCGACGACATCCACCTCCTGGACTCGGCGCGCTCGCTGCAGAACGCCTTCAAGCGGAATACCTCCGGCGGGGCCGGAGGCGACGACTTCAGCCTCGCCGAGGAGGATCTGGAGGTCTACGAGACCGAGCACCTGACCTCCTGCGCCACCGTGGTGGCGATCGACATCAGCCACTCGATGATTCTCTACGGCGAGGACCGCATCACGCCGGCCAAGACCGTGGCCCTGGCCCTGACCGAGCTGATCACCACCAAATACCCCAAGGACGACCTCTCGGTGGTTCTCTTCGGCGACGAGGCCGAGCAGGTATTCCTCTCCGAGCTGCCCTACATCCAGGCCGGCCCATTTCACACCAACACCCGCGACGCGCTCCAGCTCTCGCGCAGCATCCTGGCCCGGCAGAGGCAGCCGAACAAGCAGATCTTCCTGATCACCGACGGCAAGCCCTCGGCCATCACCGAGAACGGGCGGGTCTACAAGAACCCCTTCGGCCTCGACATGCGGATCGTCAACCTCACCCTGGAGGAAGCCGACCTCTGCCGCCGCCAGAAGGTGGTGATCACGACCTTCATGCTGGCGACGGACACGATGCTCACCCAGTTCGTGGAGAAGCTCACCCAGATCAACCGCGGCCGGGCCTACTTCGCCTCGCCCTACAACCTGGGCGAGTTCATCCTCGCCGACTACATCAGGAACCGCCGCAAGCGAGTGCGCTGACGAGATCTGGATGAGAAAAGCCGCTGTAACCCTCCTGGCCTTCTCGCTACTCGCCGCAGGCTGTGCCTCCACGCGTGCGAAAAGCGCCCAGCCCTCCTCTGGTGACGCTGCGCTGGCGGATGTCCTCGAAACAGTCTTCCGCTACCAGCTCGAGCACAACGCCACCGCCGGCCGGTACTGCCTGGAGCTGGCCGGAACGTCGCCGGACCCATCGTTCCTCCGCCGTTTCGAAGGCAACCAGCCGCCGGTCCTGCCCATGGACCAATGCAAAGCCCAGCCGGCACCAAGCCTCTACCTCCGGCTCACCAAGATCCAATTTGTCGTGGACGACGAGGCCTGGGTCCGCGGCGCCATTTCCGACGGCAGCCCCAACTCTCCGATCGTGGCCTATCGCGTCGTCCGCGAAAAAGGCAAGTGGACGGTCAAGACGGTCAGGGAGCACGGACTGTAGGCAATTCCGGGTGACAAGATACAATCCCACCCTGACCCCAGGAGGGATTCCCATTGCTCACGCCCTTGCGCTGTTACTTGATGCCGCTGTTGGTCGTGTTGGCCGCCTTCGCCGCCTGCCAGCCCGAGAAGGCCAGCCCTCCCCTGAAGGTCGACGCCTGCACGCTGTTCACGGACGCGGATGCCACGGCCATCGCTGGCGAGTCCATCGCCGCCATGAGCAGCACGCTGGACGAGGGCCGAGGCCGCGATCCAGGGCAGTGCATCTACAACAGCGGCAACCTGGAGCAGCCCCGCATCCTGAGCCTGCTGATCCGCCAGCACCGCAACCCCACGACGGCGAAGCGAACTCTGGAGGCGAGCCGCTCGACCTTCACGACCATGAACGTGACCAAAGGCCACGTGCAGGATGTTCCCGGCCTCGGCGACGGCGCTCTCTGGGTCGGCGGCAGCCTTCAACAGCTCCACGTTCTCCGCGGAGCCGTCGAGCTGGTCATTACCGTCCAGAGCCCGGACGGAACGGACCAACTGAAGCCGGCGCGCCAGATCGCGGACAAGGTGCTGGAACGCCTGAGCAAGATCGCCAAAACCTAAGCCGAAGGATGCTCTCCCCGGATCGCGAAGCCTGCCCGCGTTGCGGCGAGACCGCAAGCCTCGCGACGACCGTCTGTCCTTTCTGTAATGCGAGTCTGCTCGCCGACGTTATCCTGCCGGCGCCGGTGGAGGATGAGCGGATCCGCTATCAGCTCGCCCGCGCCATCGCCTCTCTTGAGGCTCCAGCCCCGGACTTCTCGACCGCACTGAAGGCCCTGATGGATCCGCAGCCAGTGCTCGTCCGGCGGATCTCGCGGCTGGATGCCCGCCGCTTCGTGGAGTCCCTGGCGGACTTCGGGCTCACCGCCACGGTCGCGGCGGCTGGCACCGTGGCTCCGCCCAAGGCGCCGGTCTCGCACCGGATGGCGCTGGGGGCCGGCCTGGTGGTCGTGGCGGTCGCCGCCGCCCTCTTCTTCACCACGGGAAGGGGCGCACCGTCAGGGTCTCGCGATATCTCTCCGCCCACCGCGGCCGTCGGGGCGCGGGCCGTTCCCTGGTCCACGCCGAGCCCGCCGCTCTCCCTCACAGACCTCTCGGCCCTTGCCACGCCCTCCATCGTCGAGGTTCGCTGCGGAGACCGCCGGTCGACGGGATTCTTCGCGGCCCGGGACGGCGTTCTCACTCGCTTCGAGGCGACCGTGGGCTGCTCCTCCCTGGTGGTCGTCACCTCGGACGGCAGGATGCTCGACAGCCTGGTGACGATGCAGGACTCCCGGCTCGGCGTGGCACTGATCGGCGTGTCCAAGTCCGGCGCCGAGCCGCTGCCGCTGGGCAATGCCGCGTCGGTCCAAAGCGACGACCGCGTCGTCATCCTGAGCCACGAAGCCCACGTGGGGCTCGCGGCCCGCATGTTTCACGGCATCGCCTACCTGCCGGTCGAGGGGGACCTTGGTCCCGATATGACCGGCGGCCCCGTGCTGGACGGCCACGGATACGTCGTGGGCGTGATGGTCCCCAGGGAAGAAACCGGAGGCGAGCCCTTCTTCCTGCCCATCAATTACACCTATGACGAGACCCAACTGCTGGAGCGCCCCACCCCGGCTCCCGATCTTGAACGATGGAAGGCCTTCCTCGCCGAAGTGGCGCTGACCGAGAAGCTTCGCGTCGAGCCGGCTCAGACTCCCGGAGCCGCGCCGTCGCCGGAGGCGGCGCCCTCGATCCAGTAGTCCAGGGCCACGGCGATTCCCTTCCGGTAGGGCAGGGAGAGCCCGATGATCGCTACCGCCGCCACGCAGACGATGGCCTGCCCCACCCAGACCACCCGCGGGCGAATGAGGAACATGGCCACGACCAGGACACCCGAGAGCCCGGCCGTGCTCATGTACATGAAGAACCACGTGTCCCCCAGCCGGCGCTCGAATTCGAGTCCGCAGACAGAGCAAGTCTCCAGGAGGTGGTTCCAGGAGGCGAAGAGATGCCCCTGCCCGCACCGAGGGCAACGCAGGTGGAGGCCGCGGGAGAGCGCTTGGAGGAGAGTGAGACGGCTGCGGACGGGCATCTACCCCTTAGTCTATCCGGCGCCGGTTGGCATTTCGGCTTAGACTTCGCCAATCCATGTGGTCCGACCGCCTCTCCCCCACCCAGCGCCAAAGCTTCGCCGCCCGTCTGCGGGCCATCTTTCCCGCTCCGTCTCCGGCGGCTCGCGGCGCGAAGACGCCTCTTCGTTCCAGCGGAAAGGCCGGGCCCTCTCCTCTTCAAGTGGCCGAGGAGCTGCGGGAGCTGGCCGGGTTCTCCTGGCTGGACGGCGGCGAGGAGGGGCACCGGCTCTTCGCGAAGCCGCGAGCTGTGTTGTCGGTGCGCAATGGCCGGGCGAGCGTTTCCGGTCCCGGCGGCCGGGCGGCGTTCACGGCCGGCGGCTTCGATCTGCTGGAGGCGGCGTTCGAGGCCTGGGGCGGCGCGGGAGCCGGAGCGTTGCTGGCCGGCTATCTTGGCTACGAGCTGGGCGGCGAGATCGAGCCTCTTCCGGCCTCTCAGCCGTCTCCACCGGACGATATGGAGCTTCCCGATCTCTACCTGGGGCTTTACGACTCCGCGCTGCGCTGGGACGGGCTGAGCTGGACACTGGATTCGACGGACGCCTGGCGCAAGGCCGGAGACCCGGATCCGGTGATCGAGGCCGAGGCCCTTCTCACCGCGGCCCGGAAACGGCCGGCGTCCGACATTCCCGCCGGAAACCTCGCGGGCGCTTCGGTGGTGAGCCGGCCCAGCCGGAGCGGGTTCGAGGCCGCGGTCTCCCGCGTCGTGGAGCTCATCGCGAGCGGCGAGATCTTCCAGATGAACCTCTGCCGGCGGCTGGAGACGCGCGTCGTCGAGCGCCTTCTCTGGCCGCTCTATCTGCGCCTGCGCGAGGCGAGCCCGGCCGAGCGGGGCGCCTTTCTGACCATGGGCCGTGCCCGCGCCGTGCTCTCGGTCTCCCCGGAACGCTTCCTCGTCGTCAAGGATCGCGAGGTCGAGACGCGGCCGATCAAAGGCACCCGGCCGCGGGGAGCCGATGCCCGACAGGACCGCGCGCTCGTCCGCGAGCTCCTGGAGAGCGAGAAGGACCGCGCGGAGCTGACGATGATCGTGGACGTGGCGCGAAACGACCTCGGCCGGGTCTGCGAGACCGGTAGCGTCGAGATGACGAGCCATGCCGAGCTGATGACGCTGCCCACCGTGCACCACACGGTGTCGACCGTGCGCGGCCGGCTGCGGCCGGACGCCGGTGTGCCGGAGCTGCTGCGCGCCACCTTCCCCCCCGCTTCCATCACCGGGGCGCCGAAGATCCGCGCCATGGCCGTCATCGCCGCCGAAGAGGAACGGCGTCGCGGCCCCGCCATGGGTGCCCTGGGCTGGATCTCCCTCGGCGGCGACCTCGACTTGGCAGTGGCCATACGTACCGCCGCCGCGTTCGAAGGGCGTATCGTCTATCACGCCGGCTGCGGCATCGTGGCCGACTCGGACCCGGAGCTCGAGCTCGAAGAGAGCACCGCCAAGGCTCGCGCCTTCCTCACCGCCCTGGGCACGGGAGAATCCCCCTGAGCCTCTCCTGGTGGAATGGACGAACCCTGTCGGCGGACGAGGTCCGGATTCCCCCGGACGACTCCGGTTTCCTCTTCGGCGACGGCCTGTTCGAGACCCTGCGGGTGGACGACGGCCAGGCGCGGGACGTCGAAGCCCATCTCGACCGTCTGCTGGCCGGCCTGCGGCGTGTGGGGATCGAGCTGCCGGAGCCTCGGCACGTCCTCGAAAGGGCCGTGGAGGAGATTGCCGTCGCGGCTCCCCGCCCCGTGGCGCGGATGCGCCTGACGGTGACCCATCACACCCGGCTCCTCACGACCGCCGTCTACAAGCCGCCGGAGATCGTCACCGCGCTCCTCCTACCGGAGTACCGGGTAGATTCGCGCGGCCCGCTCGCCGGATTGAAGAGCCTCTCCTATCAGACGAATCGCCTGGCTCTTCGTGAGGCGGAGTCCCGGGGCGCCTGGGATGCCCTGCTGATGAACGAGCACGGCAATCTGGTCGAGGGCTCGCGCTGCAATCTGGCCGTGGTCCTGGGCGACTGCGTCGCCACTCCCCCCGAAAGAGACGGCTGCGTACCCGGCATCGTGCGCCGGCGGCTCCTGGAGAAAGGAGTGATCGAGGAGAGGCCGCTCGTCCCTGAAGACCTGAGGGCCGGCGAGATCCTGCTGATGAACAGTCTCATCGGTGTGATGTCCTTGGCGCGGATTGACGGCCCTCACGGCGCGCCCCTTGCAACGCCGCGACTGCCATGAAGATCACTGTGTTGACCGGCCTTGAGAAACCAGACCCTAAATCCTATGACGTCGTCGCGGACCAGGTGGCCGCCGCCCTTCGCAAGAAGGGTCACACGGCGTCCGTGCTCGGAGTGTACGACGACGTTTCCAAGCTCATCTCCGGCATCTCCCGGCGCAAGCCGGACCTGATCTTCAACCTGCTGGAAAGCTTCGGCGGCAAGAGCACGGCCGGCGACTTCGCCATCGCCGGCGTGCTCGACCTGATCGGCGTCCGTTACACGGGAGGCGGCCCCGGCGAGCTGTATCTGCGGCAGGACAAAGGGCTGGCCAAGAAGGTCCTCGCCTTCGAGCAGATCCCCTACCCGCACTTCGCGGTCTTCTCCCAGACCTCGGACTTCGAGACCGCCGGCAACCTGCGCATGCCGCTCTTCGTCAAGCCGCTCACGGCGGACGCCTCGATCGGCATCGACGGCGACTCCCTGGTGCGCGACACGACCTCGTTGATGAAACGAGTCATCGCCATTCACGAGAAAATCAAGGACAGCGCCCTCGTCGAGGAGTACATCGAGGGGCGCGAGTTCTACGTCGGCGTCCTCGGCAACCGCGAGCCGCTCGCCCTGCCGCCGGTCGAGGTGGACTTCACCGGCTTCCCCGAGGGCGAGCCGCGCATCCTGGGAACGAAGGCCAAGTGGAAGAAGAACAGCGCCGAGTACAAGGGAACGAAGTCCGTGATGGCCGACCTTCCGGACGAGCTGCGGGCGAGACTTCAGAAGACCGCCATCGAGGCCTACCGCGCCGTGCGCGTGCGCGACTACGGCCGCGTCGACCTGCGCCTCACCGAGACGGGAGACATCTACGTCATCGAGGTCAACGCGAGCTGCTACCTGGAGAAAGAGAGCGAATTCGCCATGGCGGCCCAGGCGGACGGAATCGAGTTCCCAGACCTGGTGGAGCGCATCGTCGAGTTGGCGGTCGAGCGGTACGGTTGATCGTTCCTACGCCAGATACTTCCCCCGCCGGACATGGTTCGTCGCCAGCGCCGTCACGAAGGTGGTGAGGGCGATGAGGGCGGGGGCTTCGCGGTCCTCCGGATAGACCTGCTCCAGGGCGTCCGCCCTTGCCGCGAGGTGACTGAGGAGATGCCGGGTGCGCTCGGGAAAGTGGCCGGTCCAGCGGAAGACCTCGGCCGGAAGATCCCTTGCCAGCCGGCGGATCAGCTCGGAGGCCGGACGGCGCGGTGCTTCGGTCGTCAGATCCTCGGGGTGGCCCCAGTCCTCGAAGATGGAACGCAGGGCGCCGTCGAGGCCAGGAGGGAACTCGCCCGCCGCCATCTCCCAACCCTTGTAATACTGCTCCAGGGAGTAGGAGATCTCGGAGACCGGCTCGTCCAGCTCCTCGTCGGACACCAGCGGCTCGGTATCGAGCAGCTCGCGCAGCACGGCGTCGCAGTGCTCCAGCTTCTCCAGAGCCTTGGGCCAGCCCGCATACTCGGCGCGCCAGTCATAGCCGGGAGTCATCCACACCGCGAAAGTCTCCGCCCAATCCTCGTCCGGATGCTTCTGGGCATACCAGCCGGGAAGATGGCGCACGAACTTCTGGCTGAAGGGCTGGGGACGGTACTCCTCCCGGTAGGGCCGGGTGATGGGGCCGAAAGTCCGGACCCAGTCCTCCCGGTCGTAGAGGCGATAGGCGTAGTTGACGACATGCCCCATCTCGTGGCGCAGGTAGCGCAGCAGATCGCGCCGTCCCAGCCCCTCCACCAGGCCCGTGCGCTCGGCGTGAATCGCCGCGAGGTCCGGCCGGGCCAGGTAGAAGGGAATGGCGACCGCGACCGTTCCGAATGGCACGCCCCACTCCGTGGAAAGATAGAAGCGGGGATGCACCCGGCGAACGCCCGCGGCTTCCAGCTCCCGCTCGAGCTCCGCGATCACCGGCTCCAGAGCCGTACCCTCGATCCGCAGACCGAGGTCGCGGATCGGCCGGTCTCCCGGGGGCGATTCCTCGAATGGGGGGGATGACGGATCCATAAAAAACAGACCCGCAAGATCGGTGCCGCTCCCGGCGTCGGGAGTAGATTCAGAGCTTCGGTGCTGAACCTCGGCTTGTATGCCAAGCCGAAGCCTCCGCGATGTCTCGCGTGGCCCGCCGGGTGATCTCAAAGGGGAGCCGCCCCTTCAACGGCGGTTCCAGAGCTCGCGCAGAAATTGCTCGCCGTCGACCACGTCCCCCGCCTCCGCTTCGGCAATGGAGGCGAGAAGGGCATCGGTCGCGCTGGCATCCAGGTCGAAGAGCTCGCTATCCCCCGGGGAGAGGACGGTGACGAAAGAACCCTCCGGAAGAGGTGCGCCCTCGACAATGACCCTTCCCGAGACGACCCTGCCGGTGGCGACTCTCATAGCCGTAATTGTAGCCTGGTTCAAGAAGTGCCGCCAGCGTTACGGTAAGGGCGAGGCCCTCTCGGGAGCCTCGCTCTCTTCCGGCCGTCGCATCACCGGCGCGCCGCCGGGAGAGGCAGAAGCAGGCGGTGTCCAGAACAGCCAGCGCACCAGCAAGGCGCTGGCGAACACGAAATTGAACACCGCGATGTAGCCCAGGAGAACGTGCCCGTCGCTCCAGGCGTCGAGGTTCACCAGCACCCGCAGCAGGGCGAGAGCCGCCAGCGCCAGGAGGGTGAACGCCCAGAGGGCGATCTGCCACCGTCGCTGGAGCCCCCCCACTCGCGAGGCCTCGAGCAGCACCACGATCAAGCTCGTGAGACAGACGACGGAGATGAGGACCTCGATCGTAATCACCATGACATTGTAGTTCCTTGCACCGGGCTTTACCGATTTTGACTGAGTTTGACAAAGCCTTATGGATCGCGGGTTCTCGCCTCACCCCGCCATGATAGCGTATGATGGGAAGGGACGCAATCGCCTTACACGAACCTTACACGGGAGAGACGGGAATGAAATCGAAGGGATACAGCTCGAAAGCCGAACTAACCAAGAGGCTCATTGAAGAGACGCCCGCGGCATCGGGCGCCAACGTCTTCATTTGGGATACGAAAGCCGATCGGCTCGCTCTTCGCATAACCCCAAGTGGCCATCGCTCTTTCATCTTCCAATACACCCGCAACGGTAGAGATCGCCGAATGACATTAGGGCAGTACGGCAAGCAATTGACGATACACAACGCACGCAAGAAAGCGGAGAAGATGCGCCTTGAAGTCCTAAATGGGGGCGATCCAGCGCAAAAGAAGCAAGAAACATTGAAAGCCCCAACGGTGGGAATGCTACGCGATGAGTTCTTGGCACACTATATCAGCAGCCAAAAGCTTTCAACCTCTCTCGCTTATCGCTGCTGCTGGATTCACATTGCAAAGCATCTAGGGGAAGGGACTCTCGTTTCTGCTGTGCGCTGGCAGCACGTTGCGGCAATGCATCGGGCGCTCGGGAACACAGGGAAGGTGACGATGGCAAATCGTGTTGTCGCGGTCCTACATGCATCCTGGGAGCTTGCGAGGAATTGGGAATGGATTGAGAAGGATGCGAGCAATCCCGGACGTGGACATAAGCGCTATGCCGAGCAACATCGTGGGGCCGCGTGTACATCGGAGCAACTGAATTCAATCGGTGCGGCGATCCGACTAGAGAATGGCTCGATTCCGAGTCTTGCATTTACCTATGCCATGCTCACCGGATGTAGGCCGGGAGAAGCTACTGCGATGAAATGGACGGACGTGGATTTACGCCGGAGATTGTGGAGTCTTCCAGCCGCAAAGACGGGACCGCGAGTTGTTTATCTAGGCCAATCTGCCGCGGATTTGCTCGCCAGCGTTCCAAGGATGAGCGAGTATGTCTTTCCGGGGCGATCCGGTGGGCATCTCTTGAGCTTGCGCGTGGTTTGGGATCGAATCCAAAAGCGAGCCGATCTTCCCCCAACGTTGCGAATTTACGACGTAGTTAGACATACCTTCATCTCTGCGGCCTTAGAGCTTGGAATTCCTCTTGAACGCGTCAAGCGATTAGCGGGGCATGCCATTGGAGGCGATATTACGGCGCGATACACTCACCTGAAGGCTGAGACCTACCTCGCGGACGCGGACCGCGTATCGGCGCACCTGTGGGCCGCTCTACAGCTTGAGTTGCCCGAGTCAAGCAACGTGCGGATCTTCCCGGCGACAGCCCACCATTGCGAGCCCGAGCCGTCCGCCAAGGTGCTCCCCATACATACACAACGAAATAATCCGTAAGAAGGAGCACAATGAATGGATTCGAACGCCACGCTGTCACTTCGACAACAATGGAAACGAAATAAGGAAGAGTTGAAAGCTCGGGCTCGGTTCTACACCAGCTTCGATGGTGCCGTCGAAAGTCTTGAGGCTCTTTGCTTGCGGCACAGCCCCGAGCCCCCCAACACCATCCCAGAGCGTTTCTCTGACGGCTGGTATGCGCAGGAAATTCTTCAGGCCATCTACGCCGCACGTTTCCACTTGAAGGAAGGCCACGCCCGCGCCGCTGCGATAGAAGCTCTCACTGCCGGTGCCCGGGCCGGCGAGTGGCCGGCTGCTCAACAATGGCGCGTGCGGCAGGAGGCCCGGCGCCGTGGTGGACACGCTCAAAAGTATCTCCCCGGCCTCCAAGCGGCTGTAGACCGACTCGTGACCGCCAATCCCGAGGCAACCGCGCACGAGCTTTGGGACCTAATTCCCGAGAGCGAGGACGCCGGCCCCATTGACGGCTTCATCGTCTACCGCGACGGTCCCAAGGTGTTCCAAGTGGAGGACGAAACGGGCCGGGAGAAGGCGATCTCGTTCCGTAGCTTCTGCCGCTACGTCACCCGCGCGCGCAGTAAGTGAGCTAGTGACATACCCCACCTCCTACCATGGCAGGTAAGGAGGTGACGCATGCCACAGACAGCACCAGACAGCAACGGCCAGCTCGTCTTCAGCGAACGCGACCTGGACGCCCACGGCGTTCTCAGCCGGAAAACCCGCTGGCGCTTGCGCCGCGAGGGGAGGTTTCCCGAGCCGCGAGAAATCGGCGGCCGGAAGCTCTACGTTGGCGCCGAGATCCGCGCTTGGCTTGACGATCCCGAAGGATGGGCCTCTCGCCGATCGAAGGGAGGGGCGTAACGATGGGAGAGTTCCTCACCACCCAAGAGGCGGCTAATCTCTTGCGCCTGAAAAGAAACACGCTGGAAGTCTGGCGAATTCAGGGACGGGGACCAGTTTTTTCAAAATTTGGGAGTCGTGTTCTTTATGAACGATCGGCGCTTGAAGACTTTGCCGCTGCAAGTCGTAGGAAATCAACATCGGAGCCCTGAGATGAAAAGCCGCAGCGCTTACGATGGACGCGACGGCCCGGGGTGACTGCCCGGGCGTCGAAACGAAAAAATGGAGCTGAAAGACAATGGCGCGCAACACCAGACCAGCACAATCGAAACGGACCGAGCGAAGGATTTCCCGTCCCCTTGACCCGTTCATCTCGGTACCATTGCCAGGTTGTGAGGACTTCATAGAGAGGATAGTTTGTCTCATAGAAGCAAGACAGATTCCGAAGTCTCGCGATTCAGAGATTGTGTGTCTCAATCTACAACGTCCGCCCGCTTGGCTCTATAGTGCCGCTACAGTCATCGACTCCAAGTTAGGTCTCAGAACCAAGTACAACACAATGCAAGCTGTCTGGCATACGTGCCTCGTAGACGGACTACCACCATTCTTGCAAGATGAGGACGCGATACAGGCTGAAATCAATTGTTCGATGTTCAACGACAAAAGTACAAGCCTAGACGGTTGCCGATTGTCGGACGTGTTGAGAACGGCGTTAGGTGAAGTTGTGCCAAAAATCGATTCAGGGATTCAACGGGTCAACGTCTATGTGACTCAACAGACAGCAAGCCAACTTGAAGTTGTACACAATCGAATAGGTTGCCGTCAACACACGGCAGCTAGTCTAGCTATCATGAGATGTCTGGCAACACAATCGACAGGCGCGAAAGGAGTCATCAACAAAGAACATAGACAGTACTGCCGAGACCATGTGCGGAAGTATCAGGAGGCCATGCACGATCGTAGGTATATGGCGCAGTCGTTAACCGACCTCCTGGAGAGGTCCGCTGGGCTGTGTATACCGGATTTTCAGGACGACGCACGGTCTGCCTGATTTCAGAATCGACATACCGTTACGCCGCATGCCACATTTCAGAATTAGCATGCTGTTACTCTGTATACCGCATCTTACAAGTAGTTATCTCTTTCTACTTGAAGCTATGGGAGTCCGTCTAACCCGTCCAACTTGCCCAACCCGTCCCGAACCGGAGGACTTACGCCATGGCTCAAAATGACTCGATTTCAAGCCCGACACCGCGTCAGGTCGTTGCGCTCGAATGCCTTATGACTCGCACTGAAGACGAGACGATAGAGCAAGTCGCATCGCGGGCCGGTGTGTCACGCCGAACGATGCATAGATACTTGCGAGATGCGAGCTTCCATGCTGAATACAAGTCCCGGGTTATCATGGAGATCGGCAGTCAACGCGGGCGGATGGCTTCTGCACTTGTCAAAGGCGGCACGTCTCCAGGACCAGGACAAGCCGCTATGCAGAAGATCTATTGGACGATGTTGGGAGAGTTGAAGGATCTATTAGAGCTAACTGGCCCGAACGGCGGGCCAATCGAGACTCAAACAAACGTGAGTGTCGATTCGTTGCCGCTCTATGTGAGGCAACTTCTCGTGCTGGTGTCTAATGGAGAAGGGATCGGAGAGGAGCTTGAGCGCGTGTTGACGGCGGAGTTGAACGAGAGGTTTGGGAGGTTTCTGGCGAGTGCCAGACGGCCGGAAGCTTCCCAACGGTAGCGCTCGGCAGAGTTCATATAATCCGGCTAGACGCCTCTTTCCCTTCGATTTGTATATAGGTGCAAGGCAAATCGTGAACGGGTGGAATGTCAGGGATGACCGTCACGGTAATGCGAACTTTCGGCCCGTTCGCTCCTTCTCGGAAACAATCCCCCGTCGAAGCTTCAAGAAAGCTATTCTCTGCGTTTGGAGTCCTTTTCTCGTAAGTGAAAGGCACAGTCCATTTATAGGCCCATGATCCCTCAAATAGAATAGCTACGACAAACTGGCATATTTCGCCGCTAGCTATTTCGACACAATCACAATATTTTTCTCTTCGGAGTCGTTCGGCATCAATACAAGTTCCGAAGGGAGATTCGACGTAAGGGAGGCTATTCCCTTTGTACCAGCAGGCTCGTGCTTCTTTCTTTCTAGTCCAATCGCTAATACCGTACTCTACCAGAATGTGGGCATAGCAGTTTACGGTCTGCTGTCCTTTGTTTTGTACAAAGACGGATACTACTTTTTCTGGTATGTAAGTACCCCTTTCGATTGGGAGAACAAGCCCTAGTTTCTCAATTTTGATTGGCGTAATCCAAAGACTAAGCCTAGCCTCTGACCGGCTTTTGCGGTGAGTAAAGAGATCAAATAATAAGACTGCTATTCCTGCCAAAAACAGAAACAAGGCTATGTAGACATAAGTGGGACTTTGGCCCGTGAGAATTGCGCCGAGACTGGCTAGAAGAATAGTTACACCACCGCCCTTTCTGGTAGTCCAATCCTTAGTTGTCATTCTCAGTCGCATGTTACTGCCCTCATATCTCTCTCATATCTCTCTGGTAGAGGGGCCGGCCTACCAATACGTCGCTTAACTGACGGCACGGCGTCATCCTTGACAGAGCTTCTGCTAATGCTTCACTCGGATAGTTTGGTCGCTAATTGGCGCATGAAGAATCGAGAAGTGAAGTAGACTTCTCGGGCTTCTTCTTCATTGTACTTCCTCTCTACGTGCATGGTTGTGTTTCGCCATGCCTCCTTTACAGCTCGTAGATAAGCTGTCACGGTCGAGAAGAACAGTTCGTCGCTCTTCCACTCCGTACTACGATCTTTGAGAGGCAACTTCATCTCATCATCACACTTACGAAGAATCATTTCCCAGCTTGGATTTCTTGTAGGATCAAGAGTAGGTGCGTTTAACGTCTTTGCCAGAGATCGCAATCCCGTCTCAAGCACTCTCATTAAATGGAACACACAAGCTGTATAGCGGCCTAGTGCTAGGCTCTTACCTGACTCTTCGACATCATATATGGAACCTGGAAATCTGTCTAAGACCGTCTCCCACCCTTCCCTAGATTTCTCATAGTAAGCCGCGTCACTCGGCTTGAGAGATAGGAATACAATCCCAGCCAATTCCTCTTGAACGCGACCCATAAAATCTCTAGCCAATTGACTAAAATGGGAGATATCAGTTGTCCGCACTGAGAGCGCGCTATTCATCCGCGCAACCGTCTTACTCGACGCAGCCAACCCTATATCTTCGCAAATACGCCCTAATTTCTTGGTTACTATCCTCGCTAGACTCCTACTTCCCAGCACACCCTTAAGATTCACCAGAGGGGTAACAGACCACAAATGCACGAACCCCAGATACTGAATGAGCTTCTCTATGGGAGTCTTTTCCATAATACCTTGTTAGGTCCCGTTGACCAGTTGATGCCGCTTAGGGGAGAGCCTTGATTGCTTTACAAAACTAACTCACGAAACGGCGGCGCATTCTCCAGCTCCACCTCTCCTGCGATAATCCTCTCTACAATCTCTCTAGCTACCCGCGCGTATAGCTCCTTCCCAATCTCTTTACGTAGTTTGTCCTCTGCGAGCTTGTACTTCTTTGCCTCTTCCTTAAGGACAGCTTCGAATTCGACGGGTGCCTTCTCCTCAGCCATGCCTTCTCCTTTCCTTTACTCCATTTAAGTTGTATCATACTGTACCATACCCGATCAAAAAGACTGTGAAGGGAACAAAGGCGGGGGCTTTCAGAGGAGGGGGCGGCCCCCGCGAAAGGACCGCCCCCGATACTGCTACTACGTGAGCTGCTTAAACAGCCGGATGACCTCTTGCACCTTCAGGCGGTCCGGAGCTTCCCCGAGCACCTTTTCGGGGTCAACCTCCTGCCAGTCAACCCGGAGCGCGACCAACTCCGCCGCGAGCGCCTTGCAGGACTTCCGCAGGGGAAGCGTGGCGATGATTCGCCCCGTGGGGCGGTGGACCAGGGAGTAGCAGAAGCAGCCGGGCTCGCCCAACCCCCGGCCGTTGCCCCGGAAGATCCCGAAGTAATGGCCTACCGGCCCGCGCACTTCCGTCTCGTGGGCCACTTCGGGCCGGGTCGTCGCGTCGGTTATGAGCACCTTGAAGCTCCCCTCATACCAGGACAGGGGAGCCGCACGGCCGGCCCGCACCAGCTCCCGCAGGTAGGTGTCCGCCGTCTCGGCCAGCCAAGAGCCGACCGACAACGACGCCGCCCCGGCCGCCGCTTGCCAGCACTCCGCTTGCTCCCGCAAGGCCGTGACGGTGTATTCCCGGGTATCGGGCTTGCTCGGGGGGCCGGGCCAGCTCATGACGGTCTCCCCTGCCATGAGTCCAGCTCGACTTCCAGGCGGTCCGCCAGCTCGCCCACTGCCAGCGCTACGGCCTTGCCGACCTCTGCAAGGCGGATTTCATACTCCCCGGACGCCGTGAAGGCCGGCCCGCACCAGGAAGACATGGCGCCCTGGACGTGCCGCAGATCAGCGACCGCCGCTCTCAGCTCGGCGGGGAAGATCCCCTCTCGGTGGTCTGGCCACTGGCCCCACGTTTCGATGGCCATCTCGTATTGCAGGAGCCCGAACCGGCGCATGGCATCGTTGGCGCGGGCGTCCGTGAACATCACGAGGAAGATTTCCCGGAAGCAAGGGAAGTCTTCCCAGCGGTCGGGAGAAATGACGGGCGGGGAGACGGCCTTTTCAGGCGGGGACGGGGGCGGGATACACTTAGACAGCTCGCGCATGGGACGTATCTCCTGTGCTCGGGTCAGGCTCGGCGCTGGTGTGTCTGGCACCACGCCGGGCCGTCTGGTTTGGTCCGCTCCCAGGAGAGGGAGACGGCGTGTTGAGACTCGGCGCCACGCGGTGCCGATCGCCTCGATTCCTTACACAGCCCTTACACGGTACGGACGGAAGGGAGAGAACCCTGCCGAGCGCAACGCTGTAAGTGCTTTTCTTGTAGATGTTTACGGCCAAGACGGACAGCCGGACCCAGGCTGATAGGCAAAGACATTGTAGACGTTGGAGACGGACGGATCGTTCCCGGATCGCTTCTGGGTCGTTCAGGCAGGGCGGTGTAGACTCCTCCGCACATGAACGGAGATCTCCACGTCGTCCTGGTGGAACCGGAAATTCACTGGAACACCGGCAACGCCGGCCGCACCTGCCTGGCCGCCGGAGCCCGGCTCCATCTCATTCGCCCTCTCGGTTTTTTCCTCGACGACCGGCAGGTGCGCCGGTCCGGCCTGGACTACTGGCCCCGGGTGGACCCCGTGCTGTGGCATTCATGGGACGCCTTCGAGAAGGAGTTGGACGAGCTCGGCGAGCCGTTCTTCTTCAGCGCCGAAGCGACGCGGGAGTACTGGAACGTCCGCTATCCGCAACGTTCGGTGCTGATCTTCGGCAAGGAGAGCACGGGCCTCGCGCCGGAGATCCGCGAGCGCCATCGCGACCAGCTGGTGCGCATCCCCATGGCGGACCCGGAGATCCGCTCGCTCAACCTCTCGACCTCCGTGGCCCTCGGAGTCTACGAGGCGCTACGGCAGCGGTAAGTGGAAGAGAGATCTCAAGGGAGTTTCACGGTCACGAGTTGCCCCTCCCGCTCTACCTTGGCGCCCTTGAGCTTCGCGGTCACGCCTTCGGCTTCGATCACCACGGAATCATCGCTCTTGCTGATCTTCGGCTCCACGGCGAAGCCGGTCAAGGTGACCTTGCGGATACCGTTAGCAAGAGGATTGGCGCCGGCGCCTTCCGTCAAGGACTCGCGGTTCAGGATCTCCAGGACTCCCCCGCCGTTGCCGAGCTTCACCCAGCGGCGATGGATGAGCTCGCTGTTGCCGAGCGGCGCAATGTTCCAGGGATCGAAACCCTGAGGCCAGAGCGGCTCCGCGCCAGCCACGAGGACCAGCTTCCAGCCGGCCCGGCCCAGCAGTGCCTCGCGTTGAGCGCGGCGGTCCTGACTGACGCGGCCGGCGTCCTTCCCGGCCTGCTCCCGGGCCGTCGCCTCTTCCGCCGCGGTGAAGGGGCAGGCGGCAGCCTTCTGGCCAGAAAGAGCGGCGTCGAGCATCTCGTCCAGGCCGATCGTCTTCGCCTCCAGCTTGCCGCGCCAGGAGGGATCGAAGCGATCGAGGAGAAACGCCTCGGCGGGACCCACGGCGTAGATCCGCAGGCGAACGTCCTCGGCCGGCCACTCGCCGGCCGGCAGCTCCGGCCCGGCAGTCTCCCCCAGAGCCAGCGACTGGACGAACGACGCCAGTCCCTCGTTGAGCTCCGTTCCCCGCTCGTAGGCAACGGAGCTGGCGGGCAGCCGGGCTGCGCGATCACGACGCATCTCCAGGGCTCTTCGAGCCCAGCAGGCCGCGTCCTCGCGCTTCGGCGCAGCCCTCGCACGGCGCAGGGCTTCGGTCTCCAGACGCCGGAGCGCCAGAGCCCCGGCATCGTCTACAGGATAGGCGTAGAGGTCCATCTCATTGCCCGACCAGTCGGTGTGCCGCTGGGCCTGAAAGACGTGGAAGCTCTCGTGGATCATCGTCGCCGCCCAGCTCTTCGCGTCGCCGCTCCCTCCGGGCTGAAGCAGCAGGGTCGCCGTCGGCACGCCCGCCAGATCCACGTGGGTGTTGGCGCGCATCACGGGGTGCTGGCCGGGATAGACCCAGACCTCGCCTTGCTTCACGAATCCCGAGGGAGGCGAAGGGTGGCGAATGAGGAAGGTCCGCTCACCGTCGTAGATCGCCAGCGGGATCTTTTTCGGCTCGAAATGGGGCCACAGGCTCAACCCGGCCATGCGGTCGAACTCGGCGAAGACCGCTGCGGCACCGGTAGGCGCCGGCGCCGGAGCCTCCCCGAAGAGCGGCGCCGGACGCAGAGTCAAGAAAAGGACGATTAGGAAACGTTTCATGGCGTTGGTTCTCCCCAGCCTCCCCCACCCGGAGTCTCCAGGATCAGACGATCCCCAGGCCCGACCTCGCGGCCGTCGATGGAGGCGAGCTCCTCGGTTTGGCCCGTCGCCCGCACCAGGCGCTGCCGGCCGCGCTCTCCCGGTGAGCCGCCCTTCATGCCATAGGGCGCCTCCACCCGGTGCTGGGTCAGGAGCGAGAGGGACATCGGTTCGAGAAAGGTCAGCTCCCGCACCACGCCGTCGCCGCCGTGCCAGCGCCCGGCGCCGCCCGAGCCGGCGCGCAGGGCGAAGCGCTCCAGCCGCACGGGATAGCGGTGCTCCAGCACCTCCGGATCGGTAATCCGCGTGTTCGTCATGTGGACGTGGACGCCGCTGGTGCCATGAAATCCCGGGCCCGCACCGGAGCCGCCACAGACCGTCTCGTAGAAACCGAAACGCGGATTGCCGAAGAGGAGGTTGTTCATCGTCCCCTGGCCACAGGCGAGGAGCCCCAGGGCCTTCACCAGCGTATCCACGACGCGCTGGCTGGTCTCGACATTGCCTCCCACCACGGCGGGAGCCTCGGCGGGATCCTCGGGAAACGGCGGGTTCAACATCCCCGGCGGAATGCGGATGTCCACCGCCCGCAGAATTCCTTCGTTGAGCGGCAGCGGCTCGGCGATGAGCAGGCGCAGGACGTAGAGAATGGCGCTACGCACCACCGCCGGCGGCGCGTTGAGGTTCCTCGGATGCACTCCGGAGCTGCCCGCGAAGTCGACGGTGACTATTGGGTCGGCACCGGCGCCCGCGATGTCGATGCGTACGGCGATCACCGCGCCGTCGTCCAGCCGCTCCTCGGCGGCGTAGCGACCCGCCGGAAGGCGGGCGAGCGCGGCCCGCAGCCGCTCCTCGGCCCGGGCCTTCAGGGCGGCCACATACAAGAGGACGGTCTCCCGGCCGTGCTCGGCGGCGAGGGCCGTCAGCGCTTCGGCCCCTCGGTGGTTCGCCGCCACCGCGGCCCGCAGATCGGCGAGGTTCTCCTCCACCGCCCGGGTGGGGAACGGCGCTTCGAGAAGCAGCCGGCGAGCCGCGTCCCACCGGGGCTCGCCGCGGCGGACGAGGTGCGTGGGCGCGATCACCACCCCTTCCTCGATCAACCGCTTCGCTCCCGG
Source organism: Thermoanaerobaculaceae bacterium (assembly GCA_963717295.1). GTDB lineage: Bacteria > Acidobacteriota > Thermoanaerobaculia > Multivoradales > UBA5704 > DATARR01. The sequence continues at coordinate 8,586,793 of OY970330.1, read as the reverse complement.
CGGCATGGAGCCGGGCCGGATGCCACCGATCTCCGCGTGATGGGCGCGGCTCGCCACATAACCGAGCAGGGCGCCCTCGCCCGCTTCGAACACGGGGGTCACCACCGTCACGTCCGGCAGGTGGGAGCCGCCGAAAGCAGGATGATTGGTCATGATCACATCCCCCGGCTCCATGGCGATCGTCTCGCGCAGGCGCCGAACGCAGAGCCCCAATGCGCCGAGATGGACGGGAATGTGAGGCGCGTTGACCACCAGTTCGCCCGCCGGATCGAGCAGGCCGCACGAGAAGTCGAGACGCTCCTTCACGTTGGTGGAGATGGCCGTGCGCTGCAGCCGCTCCCCCATCTGCCGCGCGATGGCCGCGAAGCGATGAGTGAAAAGCTCAAGCTGAACCGCTTCGGGCCGGGTGATGGGAGTGGAGATGGGGCGCTCCTCCTGGAAGAGGAGACATTATAGATGGGGCCGTCCCAGCCTGAGCAGCGTAGCCCTCCCGGCCGATGCCATAGACGAGGTAGGGGGTTCCCTTGAGATCGCTGTGGCCTTGCAGAGTCTCGCCGAGGCGCTCGGCGACGCGGATGGAGGCTTGGTTCTCCGGGTGGATGAGGCTGATGACGCGGTCCTTCTTCAAAACGTTAAATGCATGGTCCAGGGCGGAGCGGGCTGCCTCCGTCGCGTAGCCGCAGCCCCACCACCGCCGCACCAGCGTCCAGGCCAGCTCGAAACCCGCCCAGCCTTCCGGATCGGCGAAGCCGGTCATTCCTACAAACGTGCAGGTTACCTTCTGCTCCACTGCCCACATGCCTGCGCCTACGAGCTGCCAGTGCCCGATGAGGAACGCCATGTGGCGCCAAGCCCGCTCGCGTTCCCAGGGCCCCCCGCTGCTCAGGTAGCGCAGCACCTCGGGGTCGGCGTTCAGCGCCGCGTAGTCATCGATGTCGCTTTGCAGAAACGGCCGCAACCGCAGTCGTTCCGTCTCCAGGGTCGGAATCTCGATCATGATGGAGTCCTCCTTACGTTGGCCTTCGGTTCCTGATCAGGGGCGATGGGTGCCCCCGAGCGAGCACGCCATTCGAGAGCTTCCGCTTCAAAGGCTGCGAGCTTCTCGCGCAGGTGGGGCGGTGCCGCGGAGACCTGGTCCCGCAGGGCGTCCAGATCCTTGAAGAGGCACCCGAGCATCACCCGCCGGTCGTCCTGGCCACGGGTGCGGCCGGAAGCTCTGAAGAGTTATGAGGCTACTAAGCCCCTCTACGATGAGGTCGGCGGTGAGCTGACGACTTTCAAGGCAGAGTATCTGGAGGCCAAGATTCTTGATGCGTTAGGTTACGCCCGAGAATCCGAGAAGCTCTTCCGGAGCGCCATCGAAGGTGCCACAGAACTGGAGGCCTATCGGCTATCCTTCCTTTTCCGGTTTGCATTCTTCGAGTCCCTGTTCAAGCGGAATGCTCTGAGTAAAGCAGCCCAACTCTGCCAAGAAGGGATCGACCTGCTTCAGCAGACTGGCGCCGTCCACGCCCAGATGCGCCAGGTCTGGCAAGACCTGCTGGCCGCCGTGGAGGCGAAATCGTTCACGGAAGCCCACCTTGCGGAGATGCGGGACTACCTGGTACGGCACTGGGCCTCGCCGGCTCTTCGAGCCCCGCTCTTTGGGGTGCAACAGGGAGCATCCTGAGCCGGGCGATGCATTCTCGCTTGGGAAATCCTCTCCCCAGTCGGGGAAGCCTTTTCCCCAGTTGGGGAAGCTCTCCCCAACTCGGGGAAACCCTCTCCCCAGTTGGGAAACGCTTCCCCAAGTCGAAAAAACGCTCTCCCCAGTTGGGGAAAGGCTCTCCCCAGTTGGGGAACGCTTCCCCAAGTCGAAAAAACGCTCTCCCCAGTTGGGGAAAGGCTCTCCCCAGTTGGGGAACGCTTCCCCAAGTCGAAAAAACGCTCTCCCCAGTTGGGGACGCTCTCCCCAACTCGGGGAAGCCTCTCCCCGGCTTCCGCGGACTCTGATTTGCCCAGGTACATCGAAAAAAGGGGCGTGCGACCACGCTCCTTCCGGAAAAACACTCTTCGCTGAAAGGTCCCTCTTGGAGCTCCCCTTCAAAAAGGACCATGGATAGATCGCGCGTGGCCGGCAGGCACACCGTCGTGATTCAGGACCGCCCAGGGGTGGGCCGCGTCGTCGACACCCTGCGCGCCAAGATCTCGGAGAAAGGCGCCAAGGTGATCCTCGGCGATCTGCCGCCGGTCTGGGGCGATCCCAATGCCGTGGAGCAGATCTTCGGCAACCTGTTGCGCAATGCGGTGAGCTACCTCGATCCCACGCGCCCCGGCACCATCGAGGTCTGCGCCGAGAGCGATTCCCCAGGCTCACTCGTCACGTTCTGGGTGAAGGACAACGGTCTCTGCATCCCCAAGTCCCACCAGTCCAAGATCTTCCTTCCCTTCCAGCGCTTCCAGGGCAACCTCACCCCCGGCGAGGGCCGTTCGTGGACGCGGTGAAGAAGCTGGGATTCATTCTGAAGGTGGTGAAGGTGCCGCCGCGGCTGCCGACCGGGGAGGCGAAGTTCTAGACCCCAGCGCCCGCCCCAGTGCCTCCAGGCTCTCCAGGTTGTGCACCGGGCGGTGCTCGTCGACGTGGGGAAGCAGCGCGCGCACGCCCAGGGCCTTGGGCTGAAAGCCCTCCCAGCGCAGCAGCGGATTGAGCCAGATCAGACGGCGGCACGACTTGTGGAGACGCTCCGCCTCGGCTTCGAGGCCCGGCTCCGGGTCGCGGTCGAGCCCGTCGGTGACCAGGAGCACCACGGCGCCGTGGCCCAGAACCCGCCGCGACCATTGGCGATTGAACTCGTGCAGGCAGGAGCGCAGGCGCGTGCCTCCCGACCAGTCCTGGACCTCGCGGCCACAGCGCGCCAGCGCCTCGTCGACGTCACGGCGCTGGAGGATTCGCGTCACATTGGTGAGACGGGTGGCGAACAGGAAGGCCTGAATGCGGCTCCCGGCGTCGCGGTCGTCGAGCAGGGCGTGCAGGAAGTGCAGCATCACCTCCGAGTAGCGCCCCATCGACCCCGAGATGTCGCACAGCACGGCGAGCGGCGGCGGCTGGGAAACGCGCGACCGGAAGCGCAGCGGCGCCAGATCACCGAAGGTCCGAAAGCTGTCGCGCGCCGTGCGGGCGAGGTCGAGGGCCGTGCCGTGCGGATCGGAGGCGAACCGCCGCGTCCGCACCGGCCGCAGCGCCTTCGCCATCTGGGCCACGAGCCGCTTGGCGCGGGCGAGCTCCCCGGCGCTCATCTGCTCGAAGTCGCGGCTGCGAAAGACCTCGTCGGGAGAGAACGTCAGCGCGGCGTCGAACTCGGTCTTCTCAGGGATCGGCTTGCCCGACGAGGACGGCGGACGCCAAGCCTCGGCGACCCGCCGCGAGACCGTCTGCTCCCGTGGCACGCGGATGTGCGGCAGAAGCTGGGCCATCGCCGAATGAATGCCGAACGGATCGCGCCAGAAGAGGCGGAAGGCTTGATCGAAAAGCTCGAAGTCCTCCGGCCGCTTCACCAGCACCGCGTGGAGCGCCCAGTACAGCTCGTCGCGCTGGAGAACGTCCACGGCGGCCGCGGCGGCGAGAGCGTCGAGCCCGCTCGCCGGCCCGAGGCGCAGGCCGGCGCCGCGCAACAGGCGGGTGAAGTGGACGACGTTCTCGGCCAGCTTCGAGGCGGCCCGCTCCGAGGCAGCCTCCGGCGTCACGGCTTCTCCGCCAGCATTTCCCGCACGGGAGCGCCGGCTGTCTTCTCGATGTCGTCCTGGTACTTGAGCAGCACGCCCAGCGTCGCGTTCACCGTCTCGGCGTCCAGCGCGTCCCGGTCGAGCGCCAGCAGGGCCCTGCCCCAGTCGATCGTCTCGGCCACGCCCGGCAGCTTGAACAGATCCGCCCGGCGCAGCTGCTGGACGAAGCGCACGATCTGCCCGGCCAGCGCCTCGGCGAGCTCCGGAGCGCGCAGGCGCAGGATCTCCAGCTCGCGGGCCGCGTCCGGATACCCGATCCAGTGGTAGAGGCAGCGCCGCTTGAGGGCATCGTGAATCTCGCGCGTGCGGTTGGAGGTGAGCACGACGATGGGCGGCTCGGCCGCGCGCAGCGTTCCCTCCGAGCCCATCTCCGGAATCGTCACCTGAAAGTCCGAGAGGATCTCCAGCAGGAACGCCTCGAACGGCTCGTCCGTGCGGTCGACCTCGTCGATGAGCAGCACAGGGGGGCCGGCCTCGCCGGGGCCGTACGGCTCCAAGGCCAGCAGCAGCGGCCGCTTGAGGAGAAAGCGCGGATCGAAGAGGTCATGGGCGAGACGCGCCCGGCCGGCGGCTCCTGCCTCGCCGCCCAGCTCCGCCAGCCGGATCTCCAGCATCTGGCGGGGGTAGTTCCATTCGTAGAGGGCCGCGGCGGCGTCCAGCCCCTCGTAGCACTGGAGGCGGATGAGCCGGCGGCCCAAAGTCGCGGCGAGGACCTTGGCGATCTCCGTCTTGCCGACGCCCGCTTCCCCTTCGAGGAGAAGCGGGCGCCCCAGCCTGAGCGCCAGAAAGACGGCGGTGGCAAGGCTCGCGTCGGCGACGTAGCTGCCCGAGGCGAGCAGCCGGCGCGTGTCCTCGACGTTCCGAGGCAGCTCCAACGGCTTGACCAAAACTAGAGGCAGGCCTCGATCGCCCGCTTCGCCATCACCTTGACGAGCTGCGCCAGATACTCGGGACTCGCCTCGCCTCCGGTGCGCAGATCCCCGGGCGCGACCTCCACGACGGAGGCGGCCTGCGACGTGAAGCTCTCGCCGAGCGACTTCTCCAGCGCGGAGAGGCGGAAGGCCTTGGGGCCGGCCCCCGTCACCGCGACGCGCACGCCGCCCGCGGTCTTCGCCACCATCACCCCCACCACCGCGTACTTCGAGGCCGGATGGGGAAACTTGGCGTAGGCCGAACGCTCCGGCACGGGGAAGCGTACGGCGGTGATGATCTCGTCCGGCTCCAGAGCCGTCGAGAAGAGACCGGTGAAGTAGTCGTCGGCCGCGATGCTCCGGCGGTCGGTGACGATGGTTGCGCCCAGGGCCAGCACGGCCGCCGGGTAGTCCGCCGCCGGATCGGCGTGGCCGAGCGAGCCGCCGAGCGTGCCGCGGTGGCGGATCTGCGCGTCGCCGATCCCCCCGGCAAGCCCGGCCAGCCCCGGGATGCGCTTCTTCACCTCGGCGGAATTGGCGACCTCGTCGTGCGTGACGAGCGCGCCAATCACCAGGTCGTTCCCCTCGGAGCGAATCTCCTTGAGACCGGGAATCCTGGCGAGGGACACCAGGTCCGAGGGCGCCGCCAGGTCGAGCTTCATGACGGGCAGCAGGCTCTGCCCCCCCGCCAACAGCTTGGCCGCGTCGTTGCCCTTGAGCAAGGTCACCGCGTCGGCGACCGACCGCGGCCGGTGGAACTCGAAATTCCTCATGCGGCACCTCCCTGCGCTGCCTGGATCGCCCGCCAGACCTTCTCGGGGGTCGCCGGCATGGAAATGTCGGTGACGCCTAGCGGCGCCAAGGCGTCGATCACGGCGTTGATGACGGCGGGGGGAACGCCGATGGCGCCGACCTCGCCCACGCCTTTGATACCGATCGGGTTGTGCGTGCACGCGGTGACGTGATTGCCCACCTTGAACGAGGGCAGGTCCGCCGCCCGCGGCATGCAGTAGCTCATGAACGAGCCGGAGAGGAGCTGCCCGTCGTCAGAGTAGACGCACTCTTCGAGCAGCGCCTGGCCGATGCCATGGGCGAGGCCGCCATGCGCCTGCCCGTCGACGATCATCGGATTGATGATCACGCCGACGTCGTCGGCGATGGCCACCTCCACCACCTCGACGACGCCGGTCTCCGGGTCCACCTCGACCTCGACGAGATGGCAGCCGCCGGGGAAGGTGAAGTTCTTGGGATCGTAGAAGGCGGAGTCCTCGAGCCCCGGCTCTGTCGTCTCGATGGGATAGTTGTGCGGCACGTAGGCGGTGAAGGCGATCTCGCCGAACGTCTTCTCGCGGTCCGTGCCGGCGACGCGGAACTTGCCGTCCTCGAACTCGATGTCGGCGACGTTCGCTTCGAGCAGATGGGCGGCGATCTTCTTGCTCTTCTCCACGATCTTGTCGATCGCCTTGTAGATCGCCGAGCCGCCGACCGCCGCCGACCGTGAGCCGTAGGTGCCCATGCCGAAGGGGATGCGGTCGGTATCGCCATGGACGACCTCGACGTTCTCGACCGGAATCCCGAGCCGCTCGTTGACGAGCTGCGCGAACGTCGTCTCATGCCCCTGGCCGTGGCTGTGCGTGCCGGTGAACACCGAGACGCTCCCCGTGGGATGGACGCGCACCGTCGCCGACTCATAGAGACCGGCGCCGGCACCCAGCGCTCCCACCAGGGCGGAGGGCGCGATGCCGCAGGCCTCGATGTAGGTCGAGATGCCGAAGCCGCGCAGCTTGCCGCGCGACTCCGAGGCGGCCTTGCGCTCGGCGTACTTGCCGTAATCGATCGCCTCGAGGGCCATGTCGAGCGTCGCCGGATAGTCGCCGATGTCGTACTGCAGGGCCACCGGCGTCTGGTAGGGGAACTGGTCCGGCTGAATGAGATTCTTGCGCCGGATCTCCACGCGGTCGATCCCCAGCTCGCGCGCCGCCTTGTCCACCAGCCGCTCCAGAAGGTAGGTGGCCTCAGGGCGCCCGGCGCCGCGCACCGCGTCCACCGGCACCGTGTTGGTGAAGATCGCCTTCACCTCGGCGTAGATGGCGGGGATCACGTACGGCCCGGAGAGCAGCGTGGCGTGCAGATAGGTCGGAATGGCCGGCGCGAACGTCGAGAGGTACGCGCCCATGTTGGCGAGTGTGCGCACCCTTAAGGCCAGGAACTTGCCGTCGTTCGTAAGCGCCAGCTCGGCGTGGCTCACATGATCGCGGCCGTGGGCGTCCGAGAGGAACGCCTCGCTGCGGTCGGAGGTCCACTTGACGGGATGGCCCACCTTCTTCGACGCCCAGAGCACCAGCAGCTCCTCGGCGTAATGGAAGATCTTCGAGCCGAAGCCGCCGCCCACGTCCGGGGCCACGACGCGCAGCTTGTGCTCCGGCACCTTCAGAGTGAAGGCACCCAGCAGCAGGCGGGTCAGGTGCGGGTTCTGCGAAGTCGTGTACAGCGTGTAGCGGGCGTCGACGTCGTCGAAATGACCGTTGGCGGCGCGGGGCTCGATGGCGTTGGGAGCGACACGGCTGTTGGTGAGGTCGATCGCGACGACGCGGTCGGCCTTGGCGAACTCGGCCTCCGTGGCCGCCGGGTCCCCCAGGTGCCAGTCGAAGCAGACGTTGCCCGGGGCCTCGTCCCAGACCTGCGGGGCGCCAGGGGCGACGGCGGCGTTCAGATGGGCGACGCCCGGGTGCGAGTCATAGTCGATCTCGACGAGCTGCGCCGCGTCCTTCGCCTGGCCCCGAGTCTCGGCGATGATCATGGCGACCGGATCGCCGGCATGCCGGGCCTTGCCCAGGGCCAGCGCCGGGTGCGGCGGCGCCACCATCGCCGAGCCGTCCTTGTTGTGGATCGTCCAGCCGCAGGGAATGCCGCCCAGCTCGTCGGCGGCCACGTCGGCCCCCGTCAGCACGGCGAGCACGCCCGGCGCCTTGAGCGCCTGGGAGGCGTCGATCGAGCGGATCGTCGCGTGAGCGTGCGGCGAGCGGAGGAAAACGGCGTAGGACTGGCCCGGCAAGGTGAGATCGTCGGTATAGCGCCCCTTGCCGAGCAGGAAGCGGCGGTCCTCCTTGCGGGCGACGGAAGCGCCCAGACCCTCGGCGCCGCTCATTGCGCACCTCCCCGTACCGTCTCGGCCGCCGTGAGCACGGCCTTGACGATGTTGTGGTAGCCGGTGCAGCGGCAGAGGTTCCCCTCCAGGCCGTGCCGTACCTCGTCCTCGGTGGGATTCGGGTTCTCCTGGATGAGCTCGGCGGAGCGCATCACCATGCCCGGCGTGCAGAAGCCGCACTGCAGGCCGTGGCAGGTGTGGAAAGCGGCCTGCATGGGATGCAGGGTGCCGTTCTTCGCCAGCCCCTCGATCGTGGTGACTACCGTGCCGTCGGCTTCCAGCGCCAGCATGGCGCAGCTCTTCACCGACTTGCCGTCGACCCAGACCGTGCAGGCGCCGCACTGGCTGGTGTCGCAGCCCACGTGGGTGCCAGTGAGCAGCAGGTGCTCGCGCAGCAGCTCGACGAGCAGCGTCCGCGGCTCGACGTCGACGACGTGACTCTTTTCATTGACTTTCAGCGAGATGGTGGCCATGAACCTCCCCTTCGGGCTTGCCCGCCGCTGGTGGGTATTGAACCGGCGGCCATAGTACCGCCGGGGATTCAGGGCTGCAAGAGTGGAAGGAGAGTCTTTCGATATCAACGCTTCGATATATCGCAAGCGTCATCCTAGAAAGGCGCGCGCCAGAAACGCCATCGTTTCAGCGAAGGGCGTAGAGACGTTCCCAGCCCGTCCACGGTGCCCTCCGCAGTCCAATAACGGCGGGACGTCTCAGCAGCGGCGACAACCACCCGAAAGACGATGAACCTACGACGGGGAGATACCGCCTCTCGTTCTCGGCCTTCTCGATTCCTCGATACAAGATCCTTCCCCCGGCATGGGTTGGGGTTTGATCGAGCCGGGATTCCCGCCTCGGAGACGTCCCGCCGTCATTGGCCTGCGGTCGGTGACGTGGACGGGCTGGGAACGTCTCTACCCCCCAGATCGTGGTCTCCTCCTTGCACTGGTGACTGTATGTTGAGGAGGGGTCGATCAAATCAAACTCGCGACGGACGGCAACAAGACCGGGATACCCCACCTCAAGCTTCTCTTGAACGGCGCCAAGTCCGGCACGAGCTGACCCAGCTTGCGACGCCCCCTCTCAAGGTCTTTGCGGTCTGATCCAAGCTTGAGGTCGAGAGCCGTCCGGTTGGAATGACACGATTCAAGCTTGAGACGTGCCGTCTCAAGCTTGGCATGCCGACTGGAGAGCTTGCTCACCACGGAGCCAAGCTTGCGAGGGCCCTGCTCAAGCTTGTCGCGCTTCGTCACAAACTTGACGCGGATGGATCCAAGCTTGCGGCGCCTCGTCGCAAGGCCGGTGAGCTTCGATGCAGGCTTGAGCCGTGAGATGGCGAGCTTGAATCGAGGTCTCTCAAGGTCGTCACGACCCGTCGCGAACTTGATCGAAAGGATTCAAGATGGGCTCCGGCCAAGTCCAGGGACGCCAACCCGCGTCAGAACCCTCGATCTTCGCGACTCAGAGAAGGCGCCGAAGAAACTTTACGGAGCGCACTTCCCTTCCTGCTTGACGTTGACTCCCGCGACCGCCGCCAGGCAGAAGTTGTCGTAGCTCTTGCCGTCGCAGCCGCAGACCGGCTTGACGAGGAGCTTGCCCCGCTCGGTGCAATCCGTTGGCTTGGCTTCGCACTTGCCGCTGTCCTCGCAACTGCCGAAGAACTTGGCGCAGAACTCGTCCTTGCCGCACTGCTCGTTTGTTTTGCAAGTTCCGCTCGGCGCGACCGGAGCCTCCGCCGCGAGGATCGCCGGCAGGGCCGGCAGCAGCAGGAAAAGCGTACCCAGCAAGGCAGTGCGAATCGCTTTGTGTCGTCTCATGCAATATCCTCCGGGAAAGTATAGCCAACCGCCGCATCGCCCGAGCTCTCAAGGTCGCTGGCGTCCTGTGTGTCCCTGCTGTCCCTGTTTCTCCTGCTCCTTGGCGCGCAGCGGCAGCCGCGTCGAGACCAGCAGTCCAAGGAGAATGAAACCGGCACCATAGAGTAACGCTTTTCGGTTGCCGCGCGCCGTGGCGACGCGGCGGGCCTCCGCCATCTCGGCCCGCGCCGCGGGCGGCAGCCGGTCGAAGACGCCCCCGGCGCTGAAGACCAGGCCGGAGGACTGCTGGCGCAGCATGCTGTCGATCCGCGGCTTGGCGGCGGCCGGAATCCGCGCGTTGGCACTCACCGCGCCCTGAAGATCGCCGACGACCGAGGTCAGCAGCACCGAGCCGATGATCGCCGCGCCGAGCGACGAGCCGATCTGCCGGAAGGTGTTGGTGACGCCGGAGGCCTCCCCCGCCTCCTCCACAGGCACGGAGGAAAGAGTGAGGTTGTTGATCTGCGACAGCACCAGCCCGAGCCCGATGCCGTAGAGCGCCAGCCCCGGCACGAGCATCTTCAGCGGAGTCTCGACGTCGAGCGCCCAACGCAGGAGGAGAAGCGCGGCGAAGTTGATCGCGAGCCCCATCTGCACCAGCCGCTTGGGTGGCACGACCTTGCTCAGCGTCGCGGCGGCCGGCGAGACGATGAACAGCAGGATCGACATCGGCAACAGCATGAGGCCCGTGTGGAAGGCGTCGAGGTTCCGCACGGACTGTAAAAACACGGGTAGCGAGAAGATGACGCCGTTCTGCGCCAGCATCATCATGCCGACCACCGAGGCGCCGGCGACGAAAGTGCGGTTGCGAAAAATGCCCGGCGAGACGAGCGGCAGGCCGCCGCCGCTCTCGACGTGCCGCTCCCAGAAAGCGAAGCCCGTCAGCAGCACGAGGCCCAGCAGGATGGCGAAGGGCACGATCGAAAGACCGCCGAGCACCAGCTCCCAGCCGCCGAACCGGAACGGTTTCAAGGCGTGAATCCAGCCGTAGGACGACGCCTCGATGATGCCGAAGACGATGGCGAAGAGGCCGGTTGAGGAGAGCAGCACTCCCAGCCAGTCGATCGTCTTGCGCCCCCGCGCCTTCTCGTCGCCCAGCACCCTCGAACCCACGAGCAGCAGGGCGACGACGCCGACGTTGATACGGAATCCCCACCGCCAGCTGTAGTGAGTGGTGAGAAAGCCGCCGAGGATGGGTCCGACCGCGGAAGCCGCCGCCGCCACGCCGCCCCAGATGCCGAAAGCGATGGCGCGATCATGCCCACGATACTTTGCCACCAGGAGCGAGGCCGTGGCCGGCATCATCAAAGCCGCGCCGATCCCTTCGATGATCGATTCGCCGACGATCAGCGTCGGCACCGAGCGGCTGATCGAAGCGATGAACGACCCCACGGCGAAAAGGAAAGCGCCCAGCATGAACATCCGCTTGCGGCCGAAGATGTCCCCGAGCCGGCCGCCGGTGACCGTCAGCGCGGCCAGCGTCAACGAGTAGGCGGAGATCACCCATTGCAGGCTCTGTAGCGTCGTGTGCAGCTCACGGATGAGCGTCTCCAGCGAGACGTTGAGTAGCGTCGTGTCGATGATGATGATCGCCAGCGCGAGGGACAGAACGAGCAGGCTCCCCCACTTGCGCAGGCCCCTGGGTTCGGAGGAAGACTCTTCGGGGGACGGTTCTTTCATCGGCTCGGCCATGGGCGTGGGCAGGAAGCAACTCCTAAGCCAGAGAGATAGGCCACGAGCCGCCGGACCCCCTCGGCGAAGAGCTCGGGCTCGGGGACGAGCGAGAGGACGAGAAAGTCCTCGGTGGCGAAGTCGAAGAAGTAGCCCGGATGCACGAGCACACCGGTCCCGGCGAGCAGGCCGAGGACCAGATCCTCGTCGCTCGCCGGCAGGCAGACGCGAAGCACGGCCGACCATCCCCCCTCCGGCTCCAGAAGCTCGGCGACCGCATGCCCGGCCACAGCCGCCCAGAGCGTTTCAAGGTTCTCGCGCACCCGGCCGCGAATAGCGGCCTGAATCCGCGGCGCGATCTCCAGCACGCCGCCGAGGGCCCGCTGGACGGGAGTCGCCACCGAGAGATAGCTGTCGGCCACCAGCTCCAGGGCGCCGAGAGCCCGGCGGCGAAGCCCGGGCGGCCCTCCGACGCGGATCCATCCCAGCTTCCAGGACGGGAGGCCGGCGCTCTTCGAGAGCCCCCCGAGCGAGAAGGACAAGGCGTCCCCGCCCGCGGCCGCCGGGCCAGCGCGGCGGGGATCGTCCGTGAAGGCATAGTCGGCGAAGACCTCGTCCGAGATCAGCGGCAGATCGCGCGCGGCGCAGAGCGTGGCCACGGCCTCCTGCTCCGCCCGCGAGAGGAAGCGGCCGGCCGGGTTTCCAGGATGAACGAGGGCGACGAGGCGCGTGCGCGGGGTCAACGCCAGCTCGAGCGTCTCCGCATCGAGAGCGAAGCCCCTCCCGGGTGAAAGCTGAAAATGAGACAGGACGAGAGATTCCAGAGCCGCCAGACTGTCGAGAAGAGGATAGGAGGGAGCGGCGGTCAGCACCTCGTCTCCAGGGTCGGCGAAGAGCTTGAAGAGATAGGAGTACGACTCGCTCGTCGACGCCGTGAGAACGAGATCCGCCGGCGACACCGAGTCCCCAGGCGTCGAGAGGGCGGCGGCCAGCGCCTCGCGCGCCTCCGGCATCCCCAAAGGATGAGGCCGATAGTCCCCAGCCGCGCCACGGCGGAGGACCTCCGCCAGCTCCTCCTCCGGATACGGCAGCCCCACCCGCGTCGGGTTGGTCTCCGTCAGATCGATCACCTCAAGACCGCGCGCCGGCCGCTCGGCCATCGCCTGGGTCAGCGGGTTCAGCGGATGGTCCCACGGCAGACGGCGGGAGAGGTGGAGGGGCACGAGGGGAGTCTATAAGGAAGTGAGGGGATCGCCCGAGCCTCGTCGTTCCACCCTGGCAACGAGAGTGAGGACCCCATGATCCAAGTCAATCTCAAAGAAGCTGAAGCCCATCTCGCCGAGCCGAAGCTTCGTGTGCATGAGCCCCATCGGGCGCTCTACTGGAAGTAACCCACCACGTCCAGAAGGACCTGCACCGTTCCCGTCGAGCTGTTCCGAATCTTGATCCCGCCGCTGCCGTCGAGCGGGAGGCCGACGATCGCGTTGTTGGCTCGCGCCAAGGTCCCCGCCGCGAAGCTGATCACGCTCGTTGCGGGCGCGCTCAGATCGGCCGCGAAAAGGTTGAGGAGCCCGGTCGCGGACGGTCCGACGACCGTGACGTTCACCGCCAGCGCCTTGGCGGTCGGCGGAATCCCGCAGGCGCCGCCCGTCACCGCGAAAGTACGCTCGGCGGACGGCTGGAGGCTCGGACCGCCGTTCGCTCCGGCCGCGTTGCGGGTGTCGATCACGCGGCATGGAACGATGGTGAAAAATCCGTGCTGAAGCGGGACGCTCGGCGTGCAGGCTCCCACGTTGGAAAGACTTACGGAGTCGACATACCAACCGGTCGCCACGACGCTGCCGTCGTCGCCTTCGTGCCAACGCAGCCTGGTGGAGGCCGATCCGGCGAACGATGACAGGTTGACGTTGACCTGCGTCAGCGCGCCGATCGTTCCTCCGCACCACGCCCGGCTGTTGGCGAGCGGATTCGAGGACGTATTGTTGACGATGCCGTTGAAGCCGCCCGCCGTAAAGGCGGCGGCCGGCATCACCGACCACGTCGAGCCACCGTTGGTCGAGATTTCGAGGGTCCCGGCGTCATAACAAGTGGTCACGCTCTCGAAAGCGAAGGTATGCCAGAACGAGAGAGTGGAGCCCGCCTGCGGCGCGAACGCCGGCGACACGAGAACCCTTTCGGACGGATCGCCCTCGCTGGCCGAGAACCAGGAGTGCGTGGGCGACTGCGAGCGGGCCGTCGACGACACCCAGTCGTTGGTCCCCGCGAGCACGGAGTGCGACCAGCCCGGGGTGTCGAAGCCCCCGGCACCCTCGAAGGTCTCATTCAGCGTGCTCGTAACGGTGCCGGTGGGCGCGGCGCTCCGGATCACGGAGTTTGTATCCTCCATCCCGTTGGAGACGTCGACCGCCCGCACGACATAGTAGTAGGTCACGCCGCTCACGAGCGTTGCCGAGCTGTCGGTATACCCCGAGCCGGTGACGCCCGTGGCGAGCCGGTTCGCCGGCCCCGGCACGAAGCCGGGCATCGTCGAGCGGTAGACGTTGTAGGTGACCGGTCCGGCGCAGACCGGCGACGCAGCCGTCCAGGCCAGGGTTAGGCCGCAGGTCGCGGTGGCCGGATTGCTGGCGCCGGTGAGGCCCGCGAAGCTCGGCGGCAGGGTGCAGGCGCCGGTCGCCGTGGCCTGGACGCAGCCCGACGGGCCGGACTCGCAGACGCCGGTGGCATCGAGTCCCTTGACCTGATACGCGTAGGTGACGCTCCCTGAGACCGTGCCGTCCGTATACGGAGAGCCGGCGACGGAGCTGGCGATGCGGCTGAAGGCGCCGGGGCTGGCACAGGTGCCGAGCGCCCGATAGACGTTGAAGGCCGTCGCGGCCGGCGCGCCGTTGGCCCATGTGACCTGAACCTGGTTCGGGGCGGTCGCCGACGCGGTACCGAGGGCCGGCGCTCCGGGGGCCGTGCAGGCGACGTCCGTCAGCTTCGCCGTCCAGATCTCCTCATGGACGTTGCTCCGACGGTCGGTCCAGGAGGGAAAGAACTGACCGGCGATCCCCGACAGGCTGTTGTAGTCGCCGAACTGGTTTCCCGAATCCGCCCCGGCGACCGTCTCGTCCGTCTGGGCCGAGGTCACCTTGACCGCCGGCAGCCAGGTGACGCCGTCGTCGAAGGAGGACTGATGCCAGATGTCCACTTTCTTGCGGCCGGCGTCGGCGACCGTGTCGTAGTAGACCATCTCGAGCGCTCCGGTCGTCTCGTCGACCACCAGCCACTGATTGAACTGATCATTGAGCGACGCCTGGTTGTTGATCATCACCGGCGCCGACCAGGAGCCGCCGCCGTCGGTGGAACGCGAGAACCAGACGCGGGACTTGCAGGTCGACGCCACGTTGGCTCCGGGCTCGGTGCACGCCGAAGCCAGGTCGCTCCAGGCGGCATAGACCAGATCCTTGCTCGCCGTGCGGTAGGCGCCGCCGGAAACATAGACGAGGAGCCGGCGGCTGTTCATGGCCGGCACGCCGACGTCGAAGCTGCCGAACGTCGTGCCGATCTGAACCGGCGTGCCATAGGAAGCGCCGCCATTGGTCGACTTGACGACGAAAATCCTGGAATTCCCCGTCGCCGGCCAGAAGCCGAACACGTCGCCGAAGGCGTTGGTCTTGACGTCGGCGCCGATCGCCGTGCCGGTCGATTCCGCGCCGCTCACCTGGATCGGTGCCTGCCAGGAGCCGGCGGGACCGGTGCGCCGGTTCATGAACGCCGGCAGGCCGTTGTGCCAGATGGCGTAGAGATTGTCCTTGAACGGCGAGGTCGCGCTGTGATCGACCCAGATGATCTGCTTGTCGGTGTTGGTCTGGGCGCCGGAGAACGTGGCGTCGAAGGTCCAGGTGGCGCCGTTGTCGGTCGACTTGTAGGCCCGCATGTGGAGCACCGAGCCGGTGATCCCGATCGTCGTCGCCCAGGCGGTGCCGTCCGACGTCCACTCGACGGTCGGGTCGGAGTGGAAGGAGTCACCCAATTGCAGCGGCAGCATCGTCTGCCCCCAGGTATTGCCGCCATCGGTCGAGTAGAACTGTGCCTGGTTGCCGCTGCCCGAGATGTTGTTCGAGGCACTGATGATCTTCATCGGGTCCCAGTAATTGACGCGGATGTCGGACTCGCTGCGCGACGCGGTCTGCAAGCCCGAAATCCGCTTCTCACCGGCGATCATCACCTTCTGGCTGGGCGCGGCCACCTCGTCCGCATCCGCGGCCCGCGGGCTCATCTCTTTCTCCGGCGGACCGGGCACCAGGTTCTGGTGAGACACCATCCATTCGCGCACCTCCTTGAGGACGAGAGGATATCCGCCCGTCGGATCGGCCGCCGAGTAGACCATCTCGGGATGCGCGCGGCGCCAGTACACCCGCAGCCAGAGAGGGATGCGGATCTTGTCCTTGAGCTCGCCGGGCCGCAGCAGCGAGAAGTCCTGATTGGCGGCGATGAGGGCCTCCAGCGCGCTACGAGGCGTCACCCCGTCGGCCCGAAGCTGATCGGCGAGCGTGGGCCAGGAGACCGCCGTCGCTCTCCCACTGGTTGGAAAGAGGAAGGCGAGAGCCAGCAGTACATTCAGCAATCTCTTCATAATCAGTGATTTACCCGTTTCAAAGGCGAGCAGGGTACCACGGGAGGCCCGCTGCTGGACATTGTCTTAGGAGGAGTCTCGAAGGCAATCCCGGGCGCCAGCGACGTCGCTGACGCCTTCTTTCGAGACACCCTCTTAGAACCACGTTTAAGGACACTCTTGGACTTCGCCGCGGCGCGATCCGTATATCATCGAGGTAGGCTCCCCGCTCTGGAGGTAAGAATGCGTCAGCCCAACGTCCTATTCCTCATCGCGCTGTTCCTCTTCGCGCTCACCCCCGTTTTCGCCGCCACGGCGCCAGGCCCGGCAAGCGAAGTGGGCGAGGTGGCATTCGCCAACTCCGGCTCCGCCGCGGCGCAGGAACCTTTCCTGCGCGGTCTTGCTTTGTTGCACAACTTCGAGTACCCGGATGCGGCGGAGCAGTTCCGCAAGGCGCAGACGTCCGATCCGGACTTCGCCATGGCCTTCTGGGGCGAGGCCATGACCTATACCCATCCGGTGTGGTTCCAGCAGGACGCCGAGGCGGCGCACGCCGCTCTCGCCCGGCTCGGCGCGACTCCTGAAGCACGGCTGGCGAAGGCCAAGACGGAACGGGAGAAGGACTACCTCCGCGCCGTGGAGATCCTCTACGGCAGCGGCACCAAGGAAGAACGGGATTTCCGCTACTCCGACGCGATGGCCGCCCTCCACCAGCGCTACCCGGACGACGTCGACGCCACGGCCTTCTACGCCCTCTCCCTGCTCGGCACGGCGCATCACGGGCGCGACTTCGCCACCTACATGCGCTCGGCGGCGCTGCTCGAAGAGGTCTTCCCCACCCACCCGCACCACCCGGGAGTGCTGCACTACCTCATCCACTCCTACGACGATCCGATCCACGCCCCGCTCGGCGTCCGCGCGGCGCGGCTCTACGGCAAGGTGGCACCGAACGCCGGCCACGCGCTGCACATGACCTCCCACATCTTCGTCGCCCTCGGCCTGTGGGACGACGTCATCGCCGCCAACAACCAGGCGATGAGCGTCGTCAACCAGCACCGCGCGGACAAGGGACAGGGACCCAAGACCTGCGGCCACTACGTGACCTGGCTGCACTACGCCTACCTCCAGGAGCGGCGCGTCGACGAGGCCCGGCAGCAGCTCGACGCCTGCCGGCAAATGGCGCTGGAGATCCTGAGTCATCCCGGCCCTCTGCCGGCCGACGACTCGTTCCTCAACGACTACACGGAGATGCGCGTCTTCCATGCGCTCGAAACGGGCCGCTGGAATGCAGGCGATCCCTTCGTGGTACCAAAGGGGCCGTACGCCGGACAGAGTTTCACGCAGGCCTACGGCGAGGCGCTGGTGGCGGCGGGCGCCGGCGATCCGGCGGCGTTCCGCGCCGCCGCGGCGAGGCTCCGGGGGCTGCGGAAGGATTTCCTGTCCGAGATCGAGCAGAAGAAAAAGACCGATCCCAGCGACCGCCAGCGCGCGGAGATCCTGATGCGCCAGATCGAGGCTCTCGAGCTGATTCGCGACGGCAAGAAGGACGAGGGGATCGCCCGCCTGCGCCAGGGAGCGGAGGCGGAAGGCGCCATGGCGCTGGAGTTCGGCCCGCCGGCCGTCGAAAAGCCAACCTACGAGCTGCTGGGAGACGAGCTCCTCGCCCTGGGCCGCAACGCCGAGGCGGAGACCGCCTATCAAACCGCGCTCGCCCGCGCTCCGGGCCGCACCCGGTCGCTCCAGGGACTCCTGCGCGCCGAGCAGGCTCTCGGTAAAACCGAAGCCGCCAAGCTCACGCAAAGCCTGCTCCAGCGCTACGTCCACAAGGAAGAGCCGGCGCGCTGACCGAAGATCCAATGCCTTTCGCTCTCCACTCCACGCTCGCCCGGGACACGGCCGAGGTCGCCCGTCTGCCCCTCTGCCGCGTGCTGCTGATGAACGATCGCCGCTTTCCCTGGCTGATCCTGGTCCCCGAGCGGGAAGGCTTGAGGGAGATCCACGACCTGCCGCCGGCGGATCGCTCGACGCTGATCGAGGAGATCACTCGGGCCAGCCAGGTGCTCGTGCATCTCTTCCAGCCAGAAAAACTGAACACCGGCGCCCTGGGAAACCTCGTGCCCCAGCTCCACGTCCACGTCGTCGCCCGCTTCACGACCGACGCCGCCTGGCCCGGCCCCGTATGGGGCTCGGGCGCCGCCGTGGCCTACGCCGCGGGCGATTTGGAGGAGATCAAAGCACGGCTTGCTAGAGCCTTTAGTCTTTAGCCGGAAGGTTTAAAAACGTTTAGGCGTATCACATGGCAACGTTCCTCGTAGGAATTCAGTATCACGAGCCAGAGTCCTTCGCTCTCTGGAAACGGGGAGTGATTGAAGACTACGAGTCTTCCATCGAATTGACGAACCCAAGAAATCGGCGTACGAATAAGCTCACCTAAAGGTTAGGCCGCAGGAACACGAGGAGGAGCAACTTGGCACTACTGATCGGAGCGTTCCTGGCGTTGGCGGTTGGACTGCTGGCTACAAGCGTCGGCCTGGATCGTGACCGCGCCTTCTATCCGACCGTGGCCATTGTCATCGCGTCCTACTACTGTTTGTTTGCGGTCATGGGAGCGTCCACGAATGCGCTCGTACTTGAGTCGCTGGCTGCGACTGGCTTCCTTGCGGCCGCGGTACTCGGATTCAGGAGGTCGCTCTGGATCGTGGTGGCTGCGCTAGCGGCTCATGGCGCCTTCGACTTGGTGCACAGCCGAATCATCTCCGACCCGGGCGTGCCGGTTTGGTGGCCAGAGTTCTGCCTCACCTACGATCTCGCGGCGGCTGGGTACATGGCTTGGTTACTCAAGAGCGGGCGCATTCGTGCTGCGAGCTGATTCACGGAGCCGGCAGGTGCTCTTTTGGCTCCTGGTTGCGAACGTCATTGCCACGATCTTTCATTATGCCGATAACGTCTGTTACTTTCATCTCTACCCAGAACCTCCGTGGCTCAATGCCAAGTTGGTCGATGCCTTCTGGTTCGTGATGACTCCCTTGGCTGTCGTTGGCTACCTGCTGCTCAAGCGTGGCTTCCTCCACTGGGGCTGCTTTGTCCTTTACGCCTACGCCGCAGCCAGTCTGCTGGTCCTCGGACATTACCGATTTGCGCCTTTCTTCTCCATCGCCGCGCGTATTCACTTCTTCATCTTGTTGGAGGCGGCGTTGGCCTTGGCGCTGATCGGCTACGTCGCGTGGATTCAGAGCAGGCGCATGCCACTCAACGCCTGTCATACTGGCTTCGTGCCATGAGAGCGGTCATCTGCACGCGGTACGGCCCACCGGAGGTGCTTCGACTCGCGGAGGTCGAGCGCCCCATACCGGGCCGGAACCAGGTTCGCATTCGGATCTTCGCGGCGGCCGTGACGGTGAGTGACTGCGTCATTCGCGGCCTGAGGGCGCCCCGCCGGTATCGGCTGCTGATGCGGTTGCTGGTGGGCTGGAACGCGCCGCGCCGAAAGATCCTCGGGATGGTGCTCGCCGGAGACGTCGAGTCCGTCGGCCGGAACGTCACATCATTCAAAGAAGGCGATCCGGTATTCGGCATGAGCCGTTGGGTGGTTGGCGCCTACGCTGAAGAGGTCTGCTGGTCCGCGAACACCCTCCTGGCGCCCCGGCCGGCGAATCTTGGCTACGAGGAGGCCGCTGCCCTTCCGTGCGGGGGCCTGCTGGCGATGCACTGCCTTCGCAAGGCGATGATCCAGCCCGGCCAACGCGTGCTGGTCTATGGCGCTTCAGGCGCCATCGGCACCGCGGCCGTCCAGCTTGCCAGACACCTCGGGGCCGGAGTGACCGGCGTGTGCAGCACCACGAATCTGAAGCTGGTCGAGTCGCTCAGCGCCGAGGCGGTTCTCGACTACACGCGAGAGGACTTCACCAGCCGGGCAGAGCGCTACGACCTCATCTTCGACGCCGTGGGAAAGCGCAAGAGCGCGGCTGCAATGCGGGATGCCGGACGCGCCCTGACGACGGGCGGTACTTGCATCTCGATCGATGACGACTTCCCGAAGCCAACCCGCCAGGACCTGGATCTGCTGAAGCAGCTGGCCGAGTCGGGAGCGCTGAAGCCTGTCATCGATCGACGCTATCCCCTGGAGGAGATCGTCGAGGCCCACAGGTACGTGGAGTTGGGACACAAGAAGGGCAACGTGATTGTGACCGTCGGGCCGCGCTCCTGAAATCCAGTTGTGCTATACCTGATTCGCGGGCACCCGCAAGGCGCCCGCGCTGCTCTTCGTCTCCCCCTGAAAGCCCGGAAAGGAAACCTCTCATGATCAAGACTCAAGCCTATGCCGCCTACTCCGCCACCACCCCGCTCGCCCCCTGGAGCTTCGAGCGCCGCGATCCCGGCCCGCACGACGTCCAGATCCAGATCCTCTTCTGTGGCGTCTGCCATTCCGACCTCCACACCGTCCGCAGCGAGTGGCCGGGAACCGTGTATCCCATGGTGCCCGGCCATGAAATCGTCGGCCGGGTGACCGCCGTCGGCGCCGGCGTTTCGTCGTTCAAGGTGGGAGACCTCGCGGCCGTCGGCTGCCTGGTGGACTCCTGCCAGCACTGCGCGAGCTGCGCCGAAGGGCTCGAGCAGTATTGCGAGAACGGCATGACGGGCACTTACGGCGGCGTCGAAAAAGAGACCGGCCAGCCCACTCGCGGCGGCTACTCCGACAAGATCGTCGTCACCGAGAAGTTCGTGCTGCACCTCTCGGACAAGCTGGACCCGGCCGCCGCCGCGCCCCTGCTCTGCGCCGGCATCACCACTTGGTCGCCCCTGCGGCACTGGAAGGTCGGCAAAGGGCAGAAGGTAGGCGTCGTGGGCCTCGGTGGACTGGGCCACATGGGGGTCAAGCTCGCCCACGCCCTCGGCGCGCACGTGGTGCTGTTCACCACCTCACCGGGTAAAGCGGAGGACGCGCGCCGCCTCGGGGCTGACGAGGTCGTGATCTCGAAGAACGAGGACGAGATGGCGAAGCACGCGGGCAGCTTCCACTTCATCCTCGATACCGTCGCCGCGCCCCACAATCTGGACGCCTTCCTCGTGCTCCTGAAGCGGGACGGCGTGATGGTCCTGGTCGGCGCTCCGGGCGAGCCGCATCCCTCCCCCACCGTCTTCAACCTGATCATGGGCCGTCGCTCTCTGGCCGGCTCGCTGATCGGCGGCATTCAGGAGACCCAGGAGATGCTCGACTTCTGCGCCGAGCACGGCATCGTCTCCGACGTCGAGATCATTCCGATCCAAGGGATCAACGAGGCCTACGAGCGCATGCTGAAAAGCGACGTGAAATACCGCTTCGTCATCGACATGGCCTCGCTCGGCCAGAACGCCGCGTAACGACACGGCCGTCAGGTCTCAACGCTCGCCTCGCGCGCGCGGCTGCCCAGCCAGAGCAGCAGCGCCGCGAGCGTGCAGACGGCCGGGCAGACGAGCAGCGCATACCGCATCTGCTCGGGATGAAGGGCGACGCCGAGCTGGTCGTTGAGCTTGCCGATAAGGGGAGATCCGAGGCCGTAGGCCAGCAGGTTGACCGTCGAAAAAAAGATACCGATGCCGAGCCCGCGCAGATGCGGACCGGAGATCTCGTGCAGATCCGCGGAGGCGGGCGCGAGCCACATCAGCGCAAGGCCATATAGAAAGACGTTCAGAATCACAAGAATCACGATCTGATTGCTGAACAACAATCCCAGCCAGAGCGGAATCGAGGCCAGGGCCATCTTCGCGCTGAAGGCGAGGCGGCCTCCCGGGCTCCGTCGGCGGAAGCGGTCGGACAGATAACCGCCGAGAATAATGACGGGCACGCCGACGACGATCGACATGATTCCCGCCCAACCGCCGATGAGCGCCAGGCTCATGCCATGGACACGAATGAAGAAGGTCGGCACCCAGATGCCGAGATTGTTCGAGGCGAGCCCGAACAATGCATACCCCGCGTACAGGTAGCGCAACGGAACGGAGCGGAACAAAACCTTCCAATCCTCACGGCCATAGCGAACGGCGGTAACCTCCGTGCGTCCGCGCGGCGGCTCGCGCAGAAAGAAGACGACGAGGGCGAGGGCGAGCCCCGGAAACCCCAGCAGGTAAAACGCCCACCGCCACCCGTGGTGCTGGCCGATCCAGCCGCCGAGAAAGAAAGCGGCCCCGCTGCCGATGGCAACCCCCGACGAGTAGACCCCCTGGACGGTCGCGCGAATGCGGGGCGGAAAGAAATCGCTCAGCAGCGACAGCGCCGCGGGTCCGAGCGTCGCCTCGCCGACGCCGACCATCACGCGGCAGAAGAAGAGGGTCCAGAAGCTGTGGGCAAAACCGGTGAGGCCGGAGAAGAGCGCCCACACCGCGAGACCGCCGGCGATGAGGTTCTTGCGCACCACGCGGTCGGAGAGGCGGCCGAAGGGAACGCCGAGCAGGGTGTAGAAGATGACGAACGAGGTCGTCCCCAGGAACGCGAGCTCCAGGTCGCTGAGCGCCATCTCCGCCTTGATCGGCGTGAACAGAATGTAGATGAGCGACCGGTCGAGGAAGTTGAGAACGTAGACCAGGGTAAGGATGGCGAGCGCATACCACGAGTACGCCGGCACCCCCTGCCAGCCCGCCCGGGCCTCGCCTTCGACACTCGCTGCCGCACTGCTGGGCATCTTGCACTCTCCTCTGACTGGAACCGCCGATGACCGGGCAGTATAGCGGAGGGCGGGGTCGAGAGCCGGGTTAGAATGGGACGACTCGCTTCCCGTAACCTCTCTTGGAGGAGAACCCCATGACGATCCGCACCCTGCTTCGCCGCCGGCTCCCGCTGCTCTCCGTTCTGTGCCTCTGCTTCTTCGTCTCGGGCCTCTCCGCCCAGGACGCGGAGAAGGTCAATCCGAAGATCGTCAAGCTCAAGCTCGAAAACGAGCATGTGCGGGTGCTGGAGGCCTTGAGCAACCCGGGCGACAAGGAGCTCATGCACTCCCATCCCGCGAACGTCGTCTACGTGATCCAGGGCGCGAAGCTGCGCATGACTACCGGGGACGGTAAGACCACCGAGGTCGAGCTCAAGACCGGCGACACGCTCTGGCGCGAGCCCCTGGTCCACTCGGCCGAGAACATCGGCACGACCCAGTTCCACGCCATCATCGTGGAGCTCAAGAAGCCCTAGGCATCGAAGAGAAGCCAGGCGAGGCGGAAATTCGTTATCCTTCCCCGCGCTCCTGCCGCTCAAGAGGGAGCCGGTCTCCGGTGCAAGAGGGCCTTCTGGAACGGGCCGTCGGAGGGGCCAACACCCTTCCCGTGTCCGTCTGCAAGCCTTGCACGAACGGCCTCTGCTCCGGTGCCTGCCCGAGCACCACCTGCTGATCGCCTAACGGCTTCGGGGCTGAGTGGCTGCGAACCCCTGCGCCTGTCTCGCTGCCGGCGATTCGTCGCATCTCGGTCCAGAGCACGGTAAACCGGCCATCTGGACGATGGAGCACCGCTTGCGGTATCGTCACGGTATCCCAGCGGGTGCGCACCACCGCCGCAGGCGCCGAGACGGCCTCCCCCAGGGGCGAGAGCAGTTGGATGTCGATGCCGTTGCGGCCCGCCGCCTGGATCGTCGCCACGTAACCGCCGATTCGCCGGGGCGAAATCCAATCGTTGCGGTGGTGGAGCCGTACCGGCGCCGAAGTCGGAGCACCCGCGGCGTCGAGCGCCACCTCCGCATACTCCCCGGGCAGCGACGAACCGGGAGAAAACCAGATGCCGGGCAGGCGCCACACCGCGACGTAGCCATCGGCGGTGGCCGTCACGCTGGCGTAGTCGTGGTGGCCGGCGTTCGGGTCGAGGAGGTGATCGGAGCTGAAGGAGCCGTCGAACGCGGCGGAGACGCTGAGCAGATCTCCGCCCTTGAGCAGGCCCCCGTGCGAGCGCAGCAGCACCGCGGAGCCGTCGTCGTGGCCGGCGGCCACGGGGCAGGAGCCCCAACCCTCCTCACCGCTGACGACGACCTCTTCGCCGCCGAGCGGCCGGACCTGCGCCGCGAGTGGGGATGCAGCCACCAGCGACGCGGCGGCGAGCAGCGGAGCGAAGGCGAGACGAAAGCGGGGCACGACGGCGTTATTTCGTGCCTCATGTCCATGGACGCGTGACCTCTGGCAGCATGTCGATAAGCTCGTCGTATCTGCGATTCAACCGATGGTACGTCGCTACCCTGGGCACGTCAACAGCACCCCTCTTCTCGACGGGGGACGAAAGGGTTTTCCGCGAACCCATACCGGACAGCCCTCGCGACAACGGGCCGTAGAGACGCCCCAGACCCGCTACGACGCCCTTTCAGCTACCCCAACGTCGGGGCGTCTCCCGCAGGCCGATATGGGTTCCTACCTGGTGGGACCGTTGCCCAGGATCCAGGTCGACCCTACCGTCCCGCGAAGGAACCGTCCGTGGCCTTGAAAGGGGGAGACGCCCCGACGTTGGGGTGGATGAGAGGGTATCGTATCGGGTCTGGGGCGTCTCTACGCACCGGTATCGTGTCGACCTATCGGTGTCGATGCCGGGGGCGGATGACTGCTTGATGACAGGCTGGATCACAGACGGCTCCCCCCGACAGGTTACGTCACCGTACTTACGGTGGGGAGTTACTTAGGCGTCAGTTGGCTCCTCGGGTTGGCTTCTGCTCGGCAAGCGCGACAATGATGCCCTCAGGCCCGCGGATGTAGGCTAGCCGGTACGTGTCCTCGTACTGCATTTCGCCAATGAGCTCGGCTCCGTGGGCGCGCATGCGCGCAACGACAGTGCCGATGTCATCGACGGCGAACATGACGCGACGGATGCCCAGTGTGTTCATCGGCGCGTCCACGGGCCCAAACCTGATCGCGTTGGGCGTGTGGAACTTGTCCAGCTCAATGCCCTGCCCATCGGGAGTCCGCATCATCGCGAGGGTGGCTCGGACATCTTTGAGCCCGATCAGGTTCCCGACCAAGGGCCCTTCGACTGTCGTCTCGCCCTCGAGCTTGAGGCCCAGCTCGACGAAGAACGCCTTGGCGGCTTCGAGATCGTCGACAACGATGAGGACGTTGTCCATCCGTTTAACCGTCATATCCTTCCTTTCCTCGTTTCACTGCTGATGTCCGTACTGGCCGCACGTGGCGTATAACGACCCAAGCTTAGCGACCCGGTCCGCGGGACGCAACGATTGCAACCGGGACGCTCATGCCGGGTTCGCTGCAGCGGAAGCTTAGGACGCCGCCAAGGCCCATCCGGAGTCGCCTGAAGCCGTCACGCACGCAGAGGGCCGTGTCCTCTTCCAAGGGGAAAAGCGCTTGAGCGATGAGGGGGAGGGCTCTCCCGAATGGGGAAGGCTTCCCCAACTCGGGATTGCGACAAAACGAGTTGGGGAGAGCCTCCCCAACTGGGGATTGTGTCCAAACGAGTAGGGAGAGCCTTCCCCAACTCGGGCGAGCCTCTTCCTCACTGGGGAAAGCTCTTCCCTCCTTGGGATCTCGCCCCACCAAGAGAGAGCAGCCCCTCCCCGCTTGGGATCCCGTCCCAAGGCGGAAGAACTGGCGCCTCCGTCGCGCCGCAGGCCATTTTTGAGAACTCGTAACCTACTGCAAGGCGGCGACTTACAAAGAAATTGTAAGATGAGACCGGTTTTTTCCGTTCTTTATACGGTATGGGCAGAAAACTTCGCTTCATACCCGACCCTCCCACCCTCGTCTCCATCACCTGCCGGACCATCCAGGGACGCTTCCTGTTCAGGCCCGGCCCCGCGTTCAACGACCGCTTCCTCGGTATCCTCGGACGCACCCAGCGGCGGCACGAGCTGACTCTCAACGCCGTCTCGGTGCTCTCGTCGCACGTCCACATACTTGCCGTGGCCGAGGATGCCCAGCAGATCGCCGGCTTCATGCGCGATCTCCAGTCCAAACTGGCCCGGGAAACCAACCGTCTCACCGGCTGGAAGGGTCCTGTCTTCGAGCGCCGCTACGAGATGACGATCGTCACCGAGGAGGACCGGGCCCAGATCGAGCGGCTGGCGTACGTGCTCAGCCAATCCGTGAAGGAGGGACTTGTTGAACGGGTCCGACAGTGGCCCGGGGTACATTCGGCGGCGGCGCTGATCGACGGCACTCCCCTCAAGGGCCACTGGCTCGACCGCACCCAGGAATTCGCCACCCGCAATCGGCGGAAGGACACCACCCCGCTCCAATTTGCCGCCGAGGAGCTTGTCGTTTTCTCGCCAATCCCCTGCTGGGCGCACCTTGAGCCCGAGGTCTATCGGGCACGCGTCGCGGTCATAGTAGAGACCCTCGAGACCGAGGCCGCTCTAGCCAGGAGCCTCAAAGGCTTGTCTGTCCTCGGCGTCGATGCGATTCTGGCGAAGGACCCGCTCCATCGGCCGGCATCGCTCGCCCGCTCGCCAGCGCCGCTCGTCCACGCCGCGACCAAGGCTGTCCGCAAGGCGTTCTACGACGCCTACGCCTGGTTCGTCGCCGCCTTCCGGGAGGCCACCGAAAGACTGCGCCTGGGCGACCGCGATGCTCCTTTCCCCAGCGGCAGCTTCCCGCCTGCCCTGCCCTTCGTGGCGGGATAGATCCTCGGCTCTGCTCTTTGACAGCCGTACCGCCCGTCGGAGGGCCATAAACGCTGGAGCTTTCAGCTCGCAAGGGGGAAGGTGTGCCTTGACCGGGTGGTGATATCCCCTGAAACGGCTCTTCGGACTCTTCAAGACGATCAGAGCGGGCCTCAGCCGTTGCCTCGCGGGCTGGTCCAACTGTTGGTTCTCAAATGACCCTGGCACCTTTTCCTGCCGCACCTTTTCCTGGCAGCTCTTTGACAGCCGCACCGCCCGTCGGAGAGCCATAACGCTGGAGCTTTCAGCTCGCAAAGGGGGAAGGTGTGCCTTGACCGAGTGGTGATATCCCCTGAAACGGCTCTTCGGACTCTTCAAGACGATCAGAGCGGGCCTCAGCCGTTGCCTCGCGGGCTGGTCCAACTGTTGGTTCTCAAATGACCCTGGCACCTTTTCCTGTGGGTCGCGGCGGCTTCCAAAAAGACACAGGGACTTGTTTTGGCCGGCTCGGGCGATGGCCGCCGTCACCGAGGCGGCGGCGGCGATCACGGCATGACATTGACATTCGACCGCTCAAACCTCAGGAACTCGAATCAGAAGTATCTATTTAAACAAACTTTTTAACAACGCGGCTCCACCGACGACTACAGCTGCTGTCGCGCCTACTGCGAGTGTAATGGGTAGAAATGGCGCTGCCGCCATAGCAACAACCGCAGTTCCGCAAGCACCGTTGAGAAAGGCGTCTCCAGGAGTTGCCTTTTCATCGAAGGCTTTTTGGATAGCATGGCCTCCGTGGTTAATATGCCCTGCCGCATGTCCCAACGAGTGACCACCTCCACTTCCATGTGTCGTCTTTTCTGACATAGACCCTCCTTTTGGTCTGCCTAATTAACCGGCGAAGATTTGCCTAAGCAAAGCTAGCGCCATACAGTTAAAAGGGGACAGCTAGCTCCTGACAGAGAGCTACCGTCTACAAAGGAGGCCATCAGCATCCTCGATTGTGGACGATTTTGGACACCTAGCCTGGCGCACAGCCACAGGCACCTGTTTTGTTCTAAGAGCAGGGGCGTCGGCTGATTGCATACGGTGGTCCTATCATTTCTTCGTTTTGTCCCATGGCTGCTGCGTGAGCCACTTCCTGCTTCTCGGATTCGGTATTGAGCCCACTCGTCCGCACCGTCTCCGAAGCCGTCGAGGCGGTCTGGCTTCGAGTAGGGGCGGGTCTGGACGGTGGGGAGGGGGCTCGACCCGCCCTGCAGTCGCCACCCGTTCCCCTGGAATCCATCCGTTAACGTTTTGCTGCCTTTCTAAAATCTCTTGCTGCGAGCTGCTCATCATCTGTCAACCGGGCTCCCTCAGTCTCATAAATTGACTCTGCTAACGCTTGGCATGCTCCAGGATCGCTTGGTCGAGTCGAGGATGTACCTCAAGATGCCACCAGTCCGCGAACGCGAGCGTAATGTCGAGACTGTCGGAGCCCACGAGGAGGTCCTGCGCGGCGTGCGGATGCGTGAGCTTGTTGCGGAGCTCTCGAAGGGGGACGAAGGCCTCCCAACCAGGACCTGTGCGATCTATGGGGCCTGCGGAAGTAAAGCGCTGTGCGAGCTCATCCAAAGTATCGGCGACCCTGCTCCTCACTTCGTCATGCGGTCCCGTGAGAAGATTGCGGAAATTCGGAGTTTGGGTCGGATCGGACCTGCCGATGAGAGCGAATGCGATCAAGACGCAGCCTTCTACCTCCGTGAACAGGAAGCGAATCAAGTTACGCAGGCGGCAGGCGACTGGAATGTCAGCAATTATGTTTTGGGCGTTATAGACCTCCAGGGCGCGAACCGTGTTTCTTCTGAGGGGCAGCACAACGTCAGCGAGGTCCGCAGAAAAGTCTCCTATGGCTCGCCCTTCGTCCCAATCCGCGCGGGCGGTTGCGAATATGACTAGTCGCTCATCCCGATAGCGAAAGCGTGGGACTGGAGCAGCATCCCCATGAAGGGGGTGCCCGAGTGCGCGGGTGCAGGCTACGAGGAGCGCTCTCCACTGAATGATGAACCACTCCGCCGAGGAGGTGAGCGTGGGAAAGAGGCTAAAGGGACAGACCTCAGTGTGGTCCTTTGGGTGAGCAAATGCCTCGCGGGCATCCGTGAGAGCTTTGAACCCCCGGAAGGCCTCTCCTGATGTGTCAACGGCGAAGTCTGCGCCGAAGAGCCGAGCAAGCGTTCGGAACGCTAGTGGCGCAAGCTTCTCAAGTGGCGTGCGTGACTCTGGAGCGAGGGCGTGTTGCGTCTTAGCTGAAAGTTCAATGCCACAAGCCGTAGCGTTGGCCGTGATTGCCTCGCGAACAGCAAAGCAGGTGCCGTCAGCGAATGTCAGAAAAGCACTGGCAAGGGCCTGGTGCCAATAGCAGATTGTTTCGAGGTCAAGGTCACCGTTCTCGAAGAGTTCGACTTGGCGAGAGACTTCGGCGCTAAAGGCGTCCACATCCTGCTGGAGGCTGGTGCCAATCTGGCCGAGATTGACCAGGGCAGCAAGGGACCTCCCCACCTGCGATTGGTCGGACACTATTGCTCCGAAGCGCGCCTACGCATTGGCGGTGAGCGACGGAATCGCGTCTTCTGCGGTTTCCGTCCGCTCGACCGTTTGGGTTGGGCGCCCTCTCTGTCAGAATGCCTGCTCCCCTTCCTCAAGTCTCCTCCTCCAAATCGTTTGGATGAGCCACTTCCGGCTGCCAAACGGGAATTGGGACAACACCTTGAGGAAGAGAGTACTTCTGCGAGAACTCCTCCAGCGCCGCAAGCCTGGGTGCCGCTTGACGCGAGCCGGCCGCGCACTGGATATTCTGTGAACATCGGCCAGGGTCGTTGGCGAAGACTCGCCATTCTATCGAAAGCTCTCCGACATCCATTTGAAGGACCCGCTGAGCCTCTGCGCGGTAATCGGAGCAAACGAACCTGATGTCGGCGACCACGCATTTATGGCCACTCTGTAGCGATTGAATCAACTCGGCATAGCGCCGTGCCTTGGGGAAGCGCGGAGAGTTTTCGTACGCATTTGCCTGGAAGTCGTCATAGAGCTCCCAGCCGCCTTGGGCAAGCTGGTCCATATGCTTCGTCTTACCGGAGCCCGGAAGGCCGCCCAAGAAGATGATTCGCGAAACCACCCCCTTATGGAAGCGATTGTCGGGTTTGTTAGTAGTGTTCACCGTGGCCGCTGGAGAAAATGCGTCGGCGCGCACGGGAAAAACGCCCGCCAGCGGAAAGCTCTCGGACGCGGTGATGAGACGAGGATCCTTTAAGAAGGCGTCGAGAACACGGACAGCAAATTTCCAAGGATCAATGCAGATGCAGCTTCGCCCCTCGTAAGTCCTGAACTCGGGAAGCGCCCCATACCGATGGCCTACAAGCCATTGAGTTTTTCCGGTCATTGTCATGCCTTGATGCATGAACCCATTGCGGAACATCGCCCAGAAGACCTTGTGCTGGCCTTCATTCAACTTTAGATCTGCTCCTATGGCACGAGCAATGTCTTGTTCGCTAGTCGGCTTGCCATCGAGCTTCAATCTGGCGATGATGCTTCGCTCGTAAAGCGGCAAAGCGATCATCATGGCCGCGAAGGCGCCGTCTCCTTCAGGCAGCTCTCTCAGCTTCTCTATCGGCCTGACGAACCAGCCGTTGAATCGCTCGGTCGGACTTGCATCTGGCTTCATGACCTTCACCTCTCTCCGAGCAGAGCGACGGAATGAAACTACGTGACGACGCCCAACGCCTTGGAAGCTCACGGCGCGGCAAGCGCGCAAAGCCTGACTAGTATCTCTATCTCCTTCTCTTGATGTAGCTTACCGCTGAACTGTATTCGCGTCAATGCCATGCGAAATGTCGCATAGGCAAGTGGGCGGATGAAGCTTCGGACCGCGCATAAGCCTGTCCGGGGGCCTACAACCTGTCGATCGGCTCTTAACACCTCGGCCCGCCGCGGTTGAGGATGCCCACGCTATCGCGGCCCTTCAGGCCGCACTCTCGACCGCCCTGGAACCCAGGGCGGTGCCCTGGGCTGAGGAATCACGACCCTTTGGGCCGTCCTGGCTCCGACGCCTGCCCGATTCGCTGACCCGCGACGTTGGGAGCCCTGCCCCTCTCTCCTCCGAGCGAGCTCACCGCGCGGCGGCCGGCGTAAGGTGCCGCCGCGGGAGCGCGACCCTGCCAGCTCCCCGCCCGTGCTACCCTTCCCACTCGGACTCAACCCGAGGCCACCCGGAAGCTTGAGATTGCCTGGAGGAAGGGCGCGGAACGGCGCAGGCCCTGCGCCTCGGGCTCCGGGAACATTTCGGCCCGACGAACGAAGCGCTCGCCGCCTTCGGGATAGCTGCCCTTTTGGGGCCGCAAGCGCGCCAGGATGACGGCCTCTCCCGACTACGCCTCGGGGATGCCGGCGACGAGACCCCATAGCCTTCTGGCATCTCGCCCAACGGGGCGCGCGGCTCGCCCTGCCATCCGGCGTCCCGACGCCGCCGTCCTTCGCCTCCAGGGAGGCAGGGAAGGCCTCTTTCCCTCCTTACCGCAGGCGTCGTATCGATACCGCGAGACGAAAGATCGAGGGAAAGGAACTTTCCCTCCTTACCGCGTGACACCGGAGCCTTACCGCGAGATGAAGGATGGAGGGAAAGACGCTTTCCCTCCTTACCGCGAAGCGGCGGATCGATACCGCGAGCCACGGATCGAGGGAAAGAGGCTTTCCCTCCTTACCGCACGACGCCGGAGCCTTACCGCGAGACGAGGAATGGAGGGAAAGACGCTTTCCCTGCTTCCGGCGAGCACGGGATCGATACCGCGAGACGTGGGATGAAGGGAAAGAGGCTTTCCCTCCTTACCGCGCGACGCGGGAGCCTTACCGCGAGACGAGGAATGGAGGGAAAGACGCTTTCCCTGCTTACCGCGAAGCGCGGGATCGATACCGCGAGACGTGGGATGGAGGGAAAGAGGCTTTCCCTGCTTACCGAGAGCCGGCCGCCGGCCACCGGCAAAGCCCTTGGGACGGCATTCCTCACGGTTTCCGCAGCATCTGATCCACCTCGCTGGTCAACGTCTCCATCTCCATGCGAATGGACTCCACCTGGGCGATGGCCGCCGTCACCGAGGCCACGTGCATGAGGAGCAGGAGGTAGGCGAAGGAGGGAATGAGCAGGAGCGCCGCCACACCGGTGACCGCCCAGCGCAGGCCCTTGACCGCCTGCTCCCGACTCTGCGCGGCGGCCCACCGCAGGCCCTTCGTGGGGCGCGCGCCTCGGCCCGCGAGCGCGGTCAGGTCGGCGAGCAGCGGCGAATCGAGGAGGGTGCCGTGGAGGCAGCTCGCCCACGGCTCTCCGGCGTCCAGACGCTCCGCGCCCAGCGCCAGCGCCGCCGCCAGCCGGGGCACGGGCTCCCGCCGGCAGACGCGGCGCAGGGTCTCGTTCGCCGGCAACCCGGCCGCCTGCTCGAAGGCGAGCGCGTCGAGCAGCCGCGCCCGGCTGGCGTGAATGGCATGGGCACGCAGGAACGGCAGGTACAGCCGGAGATCCTGAAGGAACGCCGCCCCTCGCTCCCGGCCGAGGAACCCGGCGAAGGCCGCCACCAGCGCGACTCCCACGAGCAGGAACGACCCACCCAGCGCCAGCCACAGATTGCGGAAGCTTTCGAACTGGCGCAGGGCGGGCGGCACCTCCCAGTTCGGCGGCAGGTGCTCCATGCTCTTGCGGATCATCCCCGGCACCATGACGAAGGAGAGGTAAAAGGTCGTAAGGCAGAGGCCGGCGAGGACGAGGGCCAGGCCCTCGATGCGGCGTCGCGTCTTTTTCAGCGCGCCGTCGGTCGCCGCCTGCGCCTCGGCGTCGGCGCGCAGGGCCGCCTCGACCTCCGTGGACCGCGCCTGCGAGCCCCGGATGGAAGCGGCGGTGATCTCGAGCCCCAGCCGGTCGAGGGCGATGTCGAGCGGCGCTCCCTCGCCGAGGAGCGCGAGCTCGGCGTCGAGCTGCCGCGCCGTCCCCTTCGGCAGCGACTGCCGGGGCAGGGCCGCGAGCGCCTGGGCGACGCCGAAGCCCACGGCCACGAGGTCCGCCAGGGCGTTGACGGCCGCCGCGGGGAGGCGCCTGCGGCCGCCGAACCCGCCGGGCATGCCCGCGCGGCTCATCTCCCGTCTCCCATGGCGAGATCGAGGCGGTTTCCCTGGGGACCGGCGAGCGTCACCGCCGAGCGGCCGATGCGCACCACCCGGAAGCCCGAGATCATGCCGCCCTCTCGCACCGCGTGCCCCGAGATGAGCGCCACGGACTGTGCGCCGGCGGAGATCCCCTGAAGACGGAAACCCGGGTTCTCCGGTCTGGCGGCCCTGCCGCCGCCACCGCCGCCACCGCCAGCGAGGCGATCGAAGGGGTTGGGGACTCCCTTCGCCAGGCGGACGACCGGTCGCGGCGGCGTGGCACGATCGTCCGGCCGCAGGAAGCTCTGCCACCGGGGCGGCGGCGGCTCCTGGGCTCTGTCCCCCACGGCGGGGCCGGCCGTCTGGGCCGGATCGGCGGCGGCCGCCGCGACGTCCACGCCGCGGAAGCCCCGCATCATCAGGATGAGCCCTCCGGCGGCGACCACGAGCCCGGCGGCGATGAGCACGATTCTCCCGGCGGACATGTCAGGTGCCCTCCCTGGCCGGTGACCGAACGGCGCGGATGGCCGTGACCTCCAGAGTGAAGGCGATCGTTCCCGGCCCCTGCCTGGAGATGGACAACGACCGCACCCGGACCTCGTCCGGCCAGCTCTCGATGGTCGCCAGGGCGTCGAGCAGACGGTCGAAGGGTCCGGAGCCCGCGAAGGTCCGCTCGAAGGCCGCGGCGCCGGGCACCTTGAACTTGGGCACCGGCTTCCAGTCGCTCGAAGCCGCCAGTTGCAGGCCGAGCCCGGCGAAGGCTTCCTCGATGCGCCGGCTGAAGGCGGCGGCATCCGTGCCCTGGGCCACCCGCTCCTGCCGGAGCCGCGCGACCAACTCCGCCAGCCGCGCCTTGCGCTCGGCGAGCCCGGCATCGCCGCCCATCGTCTTGAGGATCTTCCGGGTTGCCTGCGGCTCGCGGGGATCGCGGCCCCCCGCCAGGGCCGTGCGCATCGTGTAGAGCCCGGTCCCCAGCAGCAGGACGGCTCCCGCCAGGATCATCGCGGCATAGCGCCAGACGGTGCTCACGGTGCCCCCTGGGACCCGGCGGCCGGTGCTTCCCGCACCGCAGCCCGGAAGACCTGGTGCAGGCGCGGGTTCTTTTTGTCGCTGGCCGGCGCCCCCCACGAGAGGTTGGCGAGCCCCGGCGAGCGCTCGAGGGTCTGGCGCAGAAGGTCGAGCCGCGCCTCGGGCGCCGCGCCCACGGCCGAGGCCTCGAGCTCCAGGGCGCCCTCCTTGATCTGGAGACGTTCCCAGCCCGTCTCCGGCGGCACCTGCCGCGCCAGGGAGGCCACGGCCCCCGCCACCCGCGGCCACGGCGCCGTGCGGCCGGCGAGCTCGGTGCGCAGCCGCTTCGCCTCCTCGGCCAGGGCTCCAATCTGCTGCAGCTCCCGGACCAGCCGCGCCTCGCCGGCCGCCTGGGAAGCGAGGGCCTGGGTCCGCGCTCGGCTCCCCCAGGCCAGCCGCAATCCGGCCGCCATCGCCAGAACGCCAAGCACCGCGAGGACCAGCGCGACGTGAGTGGCGTAGCGAGCCCAGGCGAGGCTCGTCCGCCGCCGCTCGCTGCGCGGGCTCGCCAGCCGCGTTACGGTGGAGCGCCGCGCCAGTCTCCAGGCGAGCTCGCAAGCTGCCGGCAGCGGCTCACCGTAGTCGACCAGAGCAGAGGCATCCTTCAGGCCTTCCTCGGCCAGGAGCTGATCGACGACGAAAACCGGTTCCGTTCCGCTCTCTTCGAGCAGCCCCGCGGCGAGCGACTCGATCGCCGCGCCGCCACAGGCCGCCACCAGCCAGGTTCCCGGGGACGTGGCCACGGCCGCGACCGCCGGCTCGCTCAGGCGCAGGTAGCCGTCCGCGAAGAGCGCCGCGAGAATCTCTCCTTCCCCCGGCGTTCCCGGATGGTCCAGGACCGCCACCTGCGCCTCGTCCCCCGCGCCCTTCCCCGAGCCGAGAAGAACGCGCACTTCCTTCGGCTGTACCTTGAGGTCGCGCAGCGCCTTTCGGGCGAGCGTTCCGGCATTGCCAACCTCGGCGGCGACGGTCCACGCCATAAGGGCGCCCCGGCCGTCGACGGCCACGGCGGCGGCCTGCCCCGCGAGGCTCAGGTCGAGGGCGACGGTCGACGCGCGCTTTTTCGCCGCTTTTGCAGAAGTACTCGTCGCAGCGCTCACCGGGCACCTCCTTCGAGGCCCTGAAGGCTTTCGACGTCGAGCACCCGGGCCGTCTCGGCCGGGGTGGTCACTCCCCGCCGCACGAGGTCCCGGGCGGAGTCGAGGAGCGAGCG
This sequence comes from Thermoanaerobaculaceae bacterium, assembly GCA_963717295.1. GTDB lineage: Bacteria > Acidobacteriota > Thermoanaerobaculia > Multivoradales > UBA5704 > DATARR01. Next base: position 8,551,853 of record OY970330.1, on the reverse strand, counting down.
GAAGCCGTTCTCCCTCGCCACCCGCCGCAGCTCGCCGGGCTCCGCCCCCTGGCGCACCAGAGAGGCGAGGGAAGGGGTCATCGTCACCGCCTCGTAGAGGCCGGTGCGCCCCTTGAGACCGCTGCCCTCGCAGGCGAAGCAGCCTTCCCCACCGCAGAAGTGACACACCCGGCGCAGCAGCCGCTGCGACACGGTGAGCCGGGTGACCTGCGCCAGCAGCGACCGGTCGGCGCCCAGTTGGGCGAAGCGGTCGAAAGCTTCCAGAGCGCTCGAGGCGTGGACCGTCGTCAGCACGAGATGCCCGGCGAGCGCCGCCTGCACGACCAGCTGGGCCGTTTCGGTGTCGCGCGTCTCCCCCACCAGCAGCACGTCCGGATCCTGGCGCAGGACGAAACGCAGAGCGCCGGCGAAGTCCAGCCCGAGATCCCGGCGTACCGGCACTTGGCGCAGCCGCCGCGAGCGGATCTCCACCGGGTCCTCGATCGAGACGATGTTGCGGCGGTCGGCGTCGACCGTCTGGAGGAGGGAGTGGAGGGTCGTCGTCTTGCCGCTCCCCGTCGGTCCGGCGAATAGGATGAGCCCCTCGGGCGCCGAGGCCGCCGAGACGAGCCGCCGCGCCATCTCGTCCGGCAGGCCCAGGTCGTGAAGGGAGGGGATCCCGTCCTCGACCGTCAGCAGGCGGAGAACGGCGCACTCGCCCCGGGCGGTGGGCAGGATCGAGACGCGGATCGCCACCGGCCCGGCCGTCGTCGGGAAGTCGAACACGCCGTCCTGGGGAAAAAGGCACTCGCCGAGGGCGAGGCCGGCCATGGCCTTGACCCGCCCGATCACCCGCCCCACCAGCCAGGGGGGCGGAGCGATCCGTTCGGCGAGAATGCCGTCGACCCGGAAGCGCACCCGGGGCGAGCGCGGATCGGGATCGATGTGCACGTCGCTGGCGCCCTCGGCGATGGCCGCCTTGAGTGTCAGCTCCAGGAAGCGCGGCGCCGGCGCCTCCTCCATCGCCTCTCGGGACCCGAAGGCCGCTTCAACCCTCGATTGCAGCAACCCGGCGACGAGCTCGGCCACGTCCCCGGTGGGGCCGTACCACTTCTTGAGGACTTCCTGATAGCGCTCCTCCGGCACCGGTTCCAGCTCGACGTGGGCGTTGCCCAGACGGTGCAAGGTGTCGACCGTCCGCTTGCGCCGCGCATCGACCGCGCCGACGACGCCGACGATCAACCGCTCGCCCTCATAGCGCAAGGGGATCGCCTGATGGCTGCGGGCGACCCGGGGCGGCACCGCCCGCAGACCTTCGAGCAGCGAGAGCTCGCGGCACGGAAAGGCGGCGGCTCCCAGGAGAGTGGGAACGCGCGGCAGGGTCTGGATCATGGCTTCACCTCTTCCGGCCAGGGCTGCACCGGGTTCGCCTCGGGCAACGTGGAAACTGTGGAGGCCGTCTCTTTCCGGCTTTCCCTGCCGGCGAGGGCGATGGGGGCACTGGCGGCGGGTACGGAGCCGCGAGGCAGGCTCGCCCGCACCTGAGCGGCCAGGGCACTCTTCGACTGCAGGAGGAGCTCATCGTGCATGCGGACCACCCGCAGGTGCATGCGCAGCAGCTCGATGCTGTTCTGCGTCGAGACCGCGCTCGCCCGCAGGGTCAGCATGCCCAGGCCCCAGACGGCGACGACGGTCATCGCGACGATCAGCAAGGGCGCGGTGACGCTCATCAGTTTCATTGGGAGCCTCCCGCCGGAGTGGCGCTGGACGAGGCGATCCGGATCGCGGTGCCGGGAGCGTCGGCGGCGATCCACCGCATCCCCGCAGCCAGAGCGTCGCGGACGGCCGGCGAGGCCGGGGCGGAGGCCGGCACGCCGCCCCCTCCGGTCATCCGTTCCAGCGCCCGGGTCTCCTCCTGCACCGCCAGGGCCAGGTTGCGGCTGTCCGCGGCAGGAATGCCTGCCACCCGCGTTTCGAAAGCCAGTGTCGCGAGGCGGACCATCTGGAGCGCCACGCGCTCCGGGGTCATGCCGGCGGTGACGACGCGGGCGCCCCGCACCGCCGGATCGATGTCGGGCCGCGCCGCTCCGGTCTCGACCGTGGCCAGGCCGAACCCCACGAAATGGCGCAGATCGGGAGCCCGGCGGGCCAGGAGATCGAGCGCCGAGCGGACCAGCCCGGTGCCGGCGGCGTCACCCGAGAGGGCGATCTCCTCCGGCGTGCCGCCCCACGACAGGGCCGGCTCGGTGCCGACGAGGGCCTGAGGCAATTGCGCCACCAGCTCGGCCAATGCGGCATGGAGATGGGGCGCCATCGGCGTTCCCAGGACCGCGAGCGCCACCGCCCGGCTGTCCTTGAAACGCGCCAGCTCGCCCAGGGCGGCCGCCGGCCGCACGTGCAGGAGGAAGAGCAGGGCCGCGGTCCTGACTTCGAGGCTCGCATCGCCGCCCAGGGCCACGATCTCGCGGCCGGTGTCGATGCCCGCGTCGCGGAGGTCGGCGTCGATGGCTTCGAGAGCGCGGACGCCGGCCACGCGGTCCGCCGCGGCCTGGGCGCGCAGTTGGGCGCGCGCACCTTCGAGCTGTGCCGCGAGGTTGAAGGGAATCCACGTCTCACCCACCCGCACCTTCGACCGCCTCTCCTCCGGCGAGGGCAGCTCGCGGGGCGTCACGAAGACCAGGAGCTCGGTGCTCTCGGTCTGCTTGCCTTCGAGGCGAAAAGCCCGGCCGATCAAGGGGATGCTCGCCAAGCCCGGCGTTCTGCCCTGGGTCTCGGTCTTGTGCTCGGTGACCAGCCCGCCGATGATGAGCGTCTCCCCGGACTCCAGCACCACCTCCGTCTCCGTGCGGCGCCGGGTGACGACGGGCAGCCCCTGGGTGAGCCCGTTCTGCGTCACGGCCGAGCTGTTGGGCTGCAGCTCGCTCACCTCGGGCGAGACCGTCAACAGGATCTGCTTACCCGGGCCGTGACGAGGGCGCACCTCCAGCGTCGTCCCCACGTCCACCTGCTCGATACCGGAAACCGTGGTCGTGCCGAAAGACTGGTTCTGGGTGAAGGTCGGAATGCGCAGGGTGGTGACCATGCTGATCCGCGCCCGCCGGTTGTCGAGCGCCGTCACCTTGGGGCTCGCCTTCACGTGCGCCTCGCCCGATTGCTCCAGCGCCTGGATCAGCAGGCCGATGCCCCGCGCGTCGATGTGCCCGAAGCGGAACCCCGGATCGGCGAAGCTTCCAGGTTCGGTGCTCCCCGAGTTGGCGCCGCCCGCCGAGCCGAACCGGCTGAGCGCCGCGAGATCGTTCGCCGACGGCAGATAGCGCTTGGAACCGTTCAAGCCGGGCAGAGGGAACGTGCTGGCGAGAACGCCGCCGCGGATGTCGAGCCCGAAGGTGCCCTGGGAGCCCATCTGCCGTAGCGCGTTCCTCGACACCTCGACCACCTGGACCTCGATTTCATACTGCTTCGGCGTCCGCGTCAGCTCGCCCAGGAGGCCGTCGATCCGTGCAAGCGTCGCGGGCAGCGCCGAGACCGTGAGCTGGTTCTCGACGGCGTTGTAGGTCGCGACCTCGCAGGAAGCGAGCAGCGGCAGCACCGTCTTGAGGGTCTCCTCGCCCGGCGCGACGCCGAGGGCGAACACCCGGTCGGCCATCTGAGGCTGGTGCCGAGATCGGGAGGTATTTCCGGCGTTCCGGCACCCCTCGCGGCAGCAGGCTCCCCCGGCCGCGACGGCGAGCTTCGCCCCCGGCACCGTGCAGTCGGCCGCCGCGCCGCAAGCGGAGGTGCTCGCCGCGAGCCGCACGACCGAGCCCTCCTGCACCACCTCCAGACCCGCGGCCGCGGCGACGGCCGCGAAGGCGTCCTGGGCGCCGATGCTGCGCAGGCGGATTGTGACCTTGATATCGGGCAACGCGCCGGTCGCCATCGAGACGTCGTAGGTTTCGGCCAGGAGGCGCATGGCATGGCCGACGGGCTCCTCATAGAGGTCGATGTCGGCGAGCAGCGGCGAGCCCGAGCGCATCGGAGCGATCGTCTTGATCCCTGTCTCCTTGACCCCCGCTTCCGCTCCCGCCACCCCCAGGGTAAAAAGCGCGATAGAGATCAATCTCAGTGCCAGGCCCTTGGTATTCATTGTGTCAACCTTTCAGAACCGCGAACCGAGCCTGGAGGCGAAAAGCCCCCAGGCCTCGACCGCGAACCGCTACGGGGCCGGCTCGTGCCTTGCCCGGTGAATCCTCGAGTCCACATAGGCTTGAAAAAAGCCGATCTGAGCCTCGACGTACCGCAGCTCCCGGCCCACTTCGTCGATCCAGTGCCGCATGGCGCCCTCCTGTCCCGGGACCTTGCAGATCCGCGGCGGCGCCACCTGGAAAGAACAAAACCTTTTCTTCTTGTTTGCCGCCGCCCCGCCTCGTGCCTTCACGACTTTCGGAGCCGGCCGCCGGCAACCCTTGCAAATCGCCGGCTTGGCCGGACCTCGAGACCTGGGCCTGCAAACACCGATCGCGCACTCCGGCTTAGTGAGGAGGAAGGCCGTGGATCGAGTTGTCGACGTAGACCTGGAGGGTGCCGGTCTCGGTCTGGACCTGTCCCAACTCACGGTCGACGTCGCTGATCCAGGCATTCATGGCGACTTCCTGCTTACCGATCAGGGTGGCGGAGAAGTCGACGATGGCCTTCAGCCTCTCCTCGATTCTGACGGTGTTGTACAGCGTGCCCTGCTCCCGCCAGACGAGGGACGTCACGATCATGATGGCGACGAGAAAGACGACGACCAACAGGAAGAAAATCGTGAACTGCTTGGTGCTGATCATGGAACACCTCCCTAAAAATTCCCCGGTTTGTTTGTACGTCCCGCCGCCGTGGGGGTGGACTTTGGGACTTTGGCGATGCCTTCCCTCTAGAGCCAGATGCGTGCCAGCCGGCGAGCGCCGTGAACAAAAGACGACATTTCCGTCAACCCACGCTTTTTCAGCGGGTTACGGACTGGCTGCGAGGAAGGCCGGCGCCTCCGGCACGGTGGGAGCGCTATGTCGGGAAATGTCGGCGAATGTCGGGCTATGTCGGAGGCCACCGTGTGGGGGCGGCGGCCCCGGTCCCTCATGCTTTCATCGGCCAAACCTCACGGCAATTCCCTTGCGACGCGCGGAGCCCCGATGTCATTCTGCGGCCAGATTGGTGGTAAGCCCTTTCGCCTTAGGAGGCTCAAATGCTCAATAGGAACACGAAGCTTCTCAGTCTTGCAGTCCTCGGTGGTGCCTTGAGTTTCGCGGGGTGCAGCACGACTCCGATGCATGTCATCGTCGATCCTTCCCTCGCCACGGCCGAGGTCTATGAGGTCGACGGCCTGACCAACTACTACTGGAGCAAGCCGATCAAGTTCGGGCCCTTCCGCACCGAGAAGACCCGCGTCGGAGAGAGCTGGACGTGGAGCTCCGAGCTCTTCTCCGTCGCGGCGGGAGGCCACGAGTTGAGCGTCGACCAGGGCACGAAGAACAAGCCCTACCGCTTCGTCTTCGTGGATGAGAAGGGCGAGGCATGGAAAGTCGATTGCCGTGCGAATACCCCGTTCGTGGGCTGGAAGACGAAACACTCCGAGGGGTCGGTGCGGACCGGCGAAACCCGGCTCGGCTGCGCCATGCGCGATCCGGCGGGCGCGGTCCATTCGCTCGCGCTCCATGGCCGAGGGCCGGACTTCCGCGGCGAGACGCGGTTCGGCGACGCGGTGGTCGACATTCAGGCTCTCCACGAGATCCCCGACAGGAATGGCAAGCCCTTCTCGATTCCCGGCGCCCTCGGCTACGAGCTGCGCCAGGGCGACCACGTGATCGCCAGCGTCGATATTCTAGGCAAGGGCCGGATCTACCTGTCCCGCGAGCTGCCGCCCGAGCTGCGGGGTCAGGTCGCCATGGCGGCCACCGTGCTGCTGTTTTTTCATCAGGCCTGAAGACCGTTGAGGGCGATACAATGCCGGCTCTCTGATGAAGGAGCTCGATCCAATGAAGCGTGAGGGATGGCGGCGCCTGATCCGCGTCGCCGTCCTCCTGGCGTTCGGGCTCGCCGCGGCCGGCGAGGCGCGGGCGGACCTCTGGTACGTACACTACGAGAACGCCGAGCATGCCCTCAAGAAACAACAATGGCGCACCGCGGTCTCGGAGCTCCGCCAGGCGATCAAGCGCAAGGGGGATTCCGGGGCGCGCGTGCGGTCGTATGGCATGAAGGTCGTGGACTACTTCCCCTATCTGAAGCTCGGCATCGCCTACCACCACCTGGGAGAGGAGGCGGCGGCCCTCGAAGCCTTCGACACCGAGGAGCGGCTCGGCGTCGTACAGAGCTCGCGGGAGGGCCGCGGCGAGCTCGCGAAGTACCGCCAACTGGCCGTTCAGGCCCAGCAGCAGAAGGCGTCCACGGCCAACCGCCGCACCGAGGAAATCGTTCAGAACAGCCTCGCCGAGGCCCTGCGCCTGGATGGCCAGGGCCGCCAGCGGGAGGCCATGAACGCACTCGCCCCGGGCCTGGCGGTCGATCCGCAGCACCGCGAGCTGGTCGACTTGATGGCCAGCCTGCGCTCGCGCGTCGTGGCCCAGGAACTGAAGGACCGCGCCCAGGCGGCGGCCAGCCCCGCGGTGGTGCCGCCGGCCCCGGCGGAGAGCGGCTCCCCAAGCGGCCCGAAACGCCCAAAGACCAGCGAGACCGCGGCCCCCGCTGAGGAGCGGCAGCCGCGCGAGCAGCCCCCCGAGGGGCGGCAGTCGCCCGAACAGAGCCTGCTGCAGGACACCCTGCGCGTGGCCGGCGCGCACATGGCGGGGGGCCGGTTCGAAGAGGCGCTCTCCGCCGCCAACCGCGTGCTCGCCCTCGACCGCAAGAACGCCCAGGCGCTGGAGATCGTGGGCCAGGCCTACGCCCAGATCAGCCAGCGGGTGCTCGGAGCTCAGAGCCCGGGCAGCCCGGTTGCCGCCGGCATCCCGCCCGCGATCCGCTTCGCCGATCTGCGGCAGGACGCCGGCGGCGAGCGGGCGGAGATCGCGGTCGACCCCGAGTTCCAGCTCCATGGCGTGGTGATCGACAGCTCGCCGGTGACGATCACATTGTCCGCGGACGACGGCCGCCCGGTCGAGACGACGACCACCAGTCAGGCGGTGGGCGCGTACGTCATCACCGAGCTCAGCGCCCATCATCGCCTGCGCGCCGGAACCACGGTGCTGACGCTGATCGCCACGGACAGCGCGGGCTTGAGCTCGCGCAGCCAGTACAATGTGATCTATCGCCGGCCCTGGTTTCTTTCGCCGTGGCTCTACCTCGCGGCAGGCGGCGGCCTGGGGCTCAGCGCGGCCGGACTGCTCGCGCATCGCGGCCGCAAGCGCCGCGGCCGCCGCGCGCGGAAGTTCAATCCCTACATCGCCGGCGGACCGATCTTCGACGAGCAGCTCTTCTTCGGCCGCGAGCCGCTGATCCAGAAAATTCTGCAGACCGTTCACAACAACAGCCTGCTGCTGCATGGCGAACGGCGGATCGGCAAGACCTCCCTGCTCCACCAGGTGCAAAAGCGCCTGGAAGCGCTCGACGACCCCACGTTCGAGTTCCACCCGGTCTACATCGATCTCCAAGGGACCCCCGAGGACAAGTTTTTCGCCACCCTCGCCGATCAGATCGCCGAGGCGCTGCCGGCGGGCGAGGAGCCGCGGGAGCCGGCCCTCGCCCGCTCCTCGTACAGCCACCATGACCTCGTGCGCGAGCTGCACGGCGTCATCAAGCGCCTCAAGGAGCGCGGCTCCAAGCAGGTCAAGCTGGTGCTGCTGATCGACGAGATGGACGAGATGAACGATTACGATCCGCGGGTCAGCCAGAGCCTGCGCAGCCTGTTCATGAAACGCTTCGCCGAGAATCTCGCCGCCGTCGTCGCGGGAGTGCGCATCCGCAGGGAGTGGGAGAAGGAGACCAGCCCCTGGTACAACTTCTTCGAGGAGATCGAGGTCGACGCGATCCCCCCGGCGGAGGCGCGGCGGCTGGTGCTGGAGCCCCTTCGCGGCACCTTCCGCTTCGCACCGGGAGCCGCCGAGCGCATCGTCGCGGCGAGCGGCGGAAAACCTTTCCAGATCCAGCGGCGGTGCCTCGCCCTGGTGCAGCGCCTGCACGAGGAAGGCCGGCGAACGGTCACCCTGGCGGACGTCGAGGCCCTGAACGATCAGGATCTCCCATGAACGCCATGAGTGACTCGGTGGTTCCCTTCGTCATCGGCCAATGGGTCCGCGGGCCGCGGTTCTATGGCCGGGAGGCCGAGATCGCCGGTCTTCTCGATGCTCGGCGGCGCTGGCTGTGGATCGCCGGACTACGGCGCATCGGCAAGACGTCGCTGCTCAAGCAGCTGGATGATCTTTCCGGCGCGGACTCCCGAAGAGTGCCGCTGTTCTGGGATCTGCAAGGCGTGGGCAGCGCGGAAGAGCTGGGCCTCACGTTCACCGATGCCTTGCTCGACGCCGAAGAGGCGCTGACGCGGCATGGAATCCCTTTCTCGGAGATCGAAGACGGCGATCTCTTCGCTTCGATCGACAAGCTCGCCCGCGCCTTCCAGGGCCGCGGTACGGAGCTCCTGCTGCTGATCGACGAGGCGGATGAGCTGATGACGATAGACCGTAGCGCTCCGGGCCTCGTCGCGCGTCTGTGGCAGGCGATCGGCGCCTTCGAGGCGGCGCGCGTGGTGCTCGCCTCGTCGCTACGGTTGTGCGATCACGGTGGCGTCGGGATCGAACCCTTTGAAAAGCCGGGATTCCTGGGCGCCCTGACGGACGGCGAAGCCCGCTCGCTGCTGCGCCAGGACCGCCTGCCCGCCGGCTCTTGGCCGGCTTTCGACGAGGCCTGCGTGGAGGCGATCCGCGATGGCTGCGGCAACCATCCGATGCTGTTACAGATCGTCGCCAAGCGGTGCCTGGAAACCGGAGACGCCGAAGAGGCGCTGCGCCAGGTGGCGGCGGACCGCTCCGTGCAGCACATGCTGGCGGTCGACTTCGATCTTCTCGCGAGCGCCGAGCAAGAGCTTTTACGGTCCCTGGCCTTGGGCGATCTCCCTTTCGATACCGAGCCGGCGGCCGTCGAGCGCCTGCTCCGGTTGGGTTTGATCCGTCAAAGCGAGCCCGGCGGGCTCGACGTTTCGAACCGGTTTCTCGCCGCGTGGCTGCGGAGCTCCTGAAAACCTCATCCAGACCTCGGCGCGTCCTCAAGCCTTGAGGAGCGGCAGGCCGCTAGGCTGAATCTCGCCGACGGGTGGGCATGAGGCCCTCCCGGAACTGAAAAGGATTCAGCCCATGAAACGCATACTGATACTCTCCGGCGTTCTGGTTTTCGTTGCTTTCCTTGCCAATGGCCCCGCTGCCACAGCCGCCGATCTTTCCGAACCCGGCTGGCGTCTCAAGCTGACCGCCGCTTCCATCCAACCGACGGGGGGCGGCTCCAACAGCTCCCTCGGCGCCGGCCTGGGCTTCGAGTACCGGGCCTCGGAACATTTCGGCTTCGAGGTCGGGGCCGTCAGCAGCCAGGTCAAAGACGACTTGGATTTCAGCTTTGGCGATGAGAGCTTCACCGTCGAATCGAGCTTCCGCGTCACTCCCGTGCTCGCCCGGCTCAACTTCCACCTCACGCCCGGCCGCAGGGCCGACCTGTACCTCGGGCCGGTCGCCGGCTGGGTGCGCTATGGCGACACCGACGTCCGGGTCAATGTCCCGGGAGAGGGCTCCTTTCTCGCCGGCCACGCAAAGAACAAGGACGGCTTCGCCGGCGGCGCCCACATCGGCCTCGACGTGCCGTTCGGCACCCGCGGCCTCTTTTTCACCAGCGACGCCACCTGGCTGAAGGCCAAGGTGAAGCCCGCCGCCGATTCCGACGGCGAAAGCTCCTTCAATCTCGATCCCGTCATCGTCCAAGTCGGCCTTGGCTATCGTTTCTAGAGGAATCATGTACCATCGGCCCTGATGGAGCCCTCACAGAGCGAACGCGGAGAGGCGCCCTCCGAGCTCATCCTTGGCGAATGGCGGGTGCAGCCTTCCCTCAACCGGTTGACGCGCGGCGAGGCGACCGTCCGGATCGAGCCGAAGATGATGGACGTCCTGGTGCTTCTGGCGCGCCGCGCCGGCGAGGTCGTGTCGAAGGACGACATCGCCGGCGCGGTCTGGCCGCGACTGTTCATCTCCGAGTCCGTGATCAGCCGCGCCATCGCCGGCCTGCGCAAGGCGCTCGACGACGACGCTCAATCGCCACGCTTCATCGAGACGATCGCCAAGCGCGGGTACCGGCTGCTGACCCGGCCGGCCGCAGCGGCTCCGAAGCCTCCGCCCGCATTGGCGGCGATATCGGCGCCGGCAGCGGCGGCGTTGCCGGCTCCCTTCTCCTTCGGCCAATGGGTGCGCGGCGAGCGCTTCCACGGCCGCACCGCCGAGATCGCCGAGATCCTCGACGGCCCCCGCAACGGCCTCTGGGTGCTCGGCTCCCGCGCCATCGGCAAGACCTCGCTGCTCAAACATCTCGAATTTTTGACGGCGGACGATCCCGCGGCACGATACTTCCCGCTTTTCTGGGACCTCCAGGGCAGCGTCGAGCCGGACGAGCTGAACGGCGATTTCCTCTCCGCCCTGGCGGACGCCGGGGACCGCCTGGCCGGGCTGGGGTTACGGTTGGAGGAGGTGACCGCAGGCGACTTTTTCGAATCGCTGGGCCGCCTGCGGCGGGCGCTGCGCGCCAAAGGCCGCACGCTGCTCCTGCTCTGGGACGAGGTCGAGGAGCTGATCCATCTGCATGAGCGGTCGCCGAGCCTGCTGCGCAAGCTGCGGCGGGCTCTGCAATCCTCGGAAGGCATACGGACCGTGATCGCTTCCGGCCCGCGCCTGTGGAAGCTCGCCGGGCAGCGGGACGACACCTCGCCGTTCCTTCACGGTTTCGCGCCGCCCCTCTACCTGGGGCCGCTCGCGGACGAGGCGGCCCGCGGCCTCGTGCGCCGGTGCGAGAGCGATGCCGGGACGATCGAAGAAATCCTGTGGCGATGCGGCAATCATCCCAGCCTGTTGCAACGGTTTTGCGCCCGCTTCGGCGAGCTGAGGGATCTCGAACGGACCACCGAGTCGGTGGCCGCCGATCCCACCATCCGTTTCTTCTTTGCCGTGGATTTCGATCTCCTCCTGCCGGTGGAACAGGAGACCGTGATGGGCCTCGCACGGGGCGAGCACGGGCCGCACGATGAAGCGAACTTGGCCCATCTCGAACGGTTGGGCTGGGTGCGCCGGACCGGCGAGACCCGGGACATCGCGAGCCCGATCCTGCGCCAGTGGCTACGCTCTCAAAAGTTGTAGATCAGAGACAGGGCGAAGCGGTTTCCCTCGTCCGAGAGATCCCCGGCGAGATCGACCTGGAAGGCTGGCGCGGCAACTCCGAGCCCGGCGGTAAAGTGGTCGAAGCGGCGCTTCGCGAGGTCGTCGCCGTTCGCCTCCATCCAATATCCCGCCCGGATGGCGACGATCGGCTTCCACTGGATCAACGCGTACTCGGCCCCAAAGTGATACTCCCAGGCATCGAAGTACTCTCTGCCCTCCACGGTGAGCGTTTCGCTGTCGCGCACCTTGACAAGGCCGGAATATCCCACCCGATCGACCTCCGTGGCCAGCGTCACGTGCCCACTGGGCGATCGATAAGCCAGGCCACCCCCGCCGACGCCCGGAATCTTGAGCTCCGCATCGTTCTGGAGCGAGAAGGGAAAGAACGAGGCAGGCCCGGACACGAAATCGGCCGTTCCGTTGACCTTCGCACCCTGGCGATAGAAAAGGCCGGCGGAAAGCTGCTCCGACATACGCCACAGCATGCCGGCGTTGCCGGTCACGCCGGTGCCGTGGAGAGACAGAGTGCCCGTCGAGAGAAGGCGTTGCGGCAGGAACGAAACCCTGCCGAAAAAGCTCTGCCGGGAGCTGTCGTCGGGGAAGAAACCCTCGGACTTCGTCTTCAGGGAGACATCGGAAACTGCGATTCCAAACCCGAAGCTGAAGTGATCGTTCATCCGCCAGCCGGCAGCCACTCCGGCGGTGACGACGTCGAGATCCACCGATTCCCGGATCGCCGGAGAGCGATCGAGAAAACCCTCATCATCGGTGAAGAAGATCCCCTGAGACGCGGCCTGCTCCCGGAACTTCGCCAGCTGGTGCCCGTACAAGGCGAATGACCAGTGGCCTTTCGGGATCACGACGGAGGCGAACGATGGACCGAAGGCCTGGCTGTGGTCCCTGCCGAAGACGATTCCCTGCCGGGTGTCGATCCCCTGGCCCGTCGGCGCGCCTTCCCCGCGCCCGCCGGCGATGAACGAAGGGGACCGCTGCCATAGCCGCGCCTCGAACGACACCTCGGGCCGGGCGAGCTGCACGAGACCGGCCGGATTGGCATAGGCCGCGGTGGCGTCGTCCGCCAGGGCCGCGAACGCTCCGGCGAAACCGAGGCTGCGCGCGCCGGGGTTCGAGAAGCTGAAATCGAAGCGCGGGATGGTCACGGGCTGCGCCTCGGCAAGCGTGGCGGCGAGGATCACTGAGCAGACGACGACGATGGCGAGACGCATTCTGAGGGTGAGATTATCACTCAAGACGTCACCCAAGACGGCGTCTGATCCAGCGGAGCCGGCCGGGGAAAAGGGCCTACCCTGAAACCGGCTCCGCCACTCCCCCCTCGGGGACTGTCACTTCCTCCCGCGCCGGCTGGGCCAGCCGGGAGAACAGGACGATGGAGGTGTAGGCCGAGGCGACGAGGCTCGCCACCAGGAGGAACCCCAGCTTGGCGATCGTCGGGTTGGCCGAGAGCATCAGGATGGCTAGGCCGGCACCGACCACCAGCACGTTGGCCAGCACCCTGAGATAGATGGCGCCCTCCCCTCCCTCCTCGGATTCGTGATGAAAGGCGAGATGGATGGCGTAGTCCAGGCCGACGCCGACGCCCACGGACAGGAACGAGGACGTGGCAACGCCCATCTCCATCCCCAGCCAGCCCGCCGCCCCCAGCGTCAGCAACAAGGCCCAGACGTTGGCGAAGATGCACGCGAGAGACCTTCTCCAGCGTCCCGAGGCGATGCCCAGGACCAGCAGCGAAAGCCCGAGAGAGGTGATCACGGACCATGACTGGCTCTCGACGATCGATTCGATCAGCACCCTGCCCCGCTCGCCGCTGCCGCCGATGCGGGCCTCGACGGTCCGCGGATCGAAATAACGCCGCACCGCCTCGTCGAGCCGGCGGCGCACGTGCGTCGAGGTGCCGTAGTCGTCTTTCGCCGTGAACAGGATCAGCCGCGTCGACGCCTGCGAACGGTGGAGGAAAAACCTTTCCAGGATCTGCTCGTTGAAGATCTGGAAGGTGCTGAGGATCTTTTCGACCTGGGACTGAGAGGACGGGATGGGAGGGCGCTCCGGAGCCGGGCCGCCCAGCTCCCAGGCGCGGTCCCGGACCAGATCGACGAGCGACAGGGACGCCGTCACGTCGGGAATCGCCCGCATTTCGCTCTCGAGCTTCTCGAGGCGGGCGAGGAACGCCGGCTCGGTCCACGACCGTCCATCCTTGCGCTCCAGCGTCAGATTGAACTGGTAGAGGCCGACCGACTCCTTCTCAAACCAGCGGACGTCCCGGACGATCGGATCATCGGGCCGGAAATTGCGCGTCCAGCCGTCGTTGATGCGCAGGCGGGCAACGCCAGGGATCAGCACCAGCGAGAGGAGGATGGGAACCGCGCGATACCTCCACAGCGGCGCCACCGCGGCCAGAGACCAGGAGCGCTCACTCCAACCCGGGCGGGCATGGATGGGGACGAGCGCGAGCACGGCGGGTACCAGGGCGACGCTGATCAGCCAGGAGATGCCGAGCCCGAGGCCGGCGATGAATCCGAAGACGCGCAGCGCCGGGGAATCGGTGGCCAGGAACGAGGCGAAGCCGATCACCGTCGTCAAGGTGATGGCTGTGCAGGGGAAGAAAATCCTGCGCAGCACCTCGAAGGAGATCGAGGGAGCCGAGCGCTCGGGGTAGACCGCGCGCAGGCGCAGGAACTCTCCGAAAAAATGGATCTCGTCGGCGATCCCCAGAACCATGAGGAGGACGGGGACCATCGCCGTCATCAGCGACAGGGAATGACCCAGATGCGCCAGAACCGCCAGGGTCAGCACGACCGTCAAGGCCGATTGGAACACCGACAGGGAGACCAGGACCCAGGAACGGAAGAGGATCCAGAACAGCAGGCCGATCAACAGCAGGCACCAGGGCAGCAGGACCTCCAGATCGTGGAAGATCGCATCGCCCAGGCCGTTGAGCACCACCTGCTTGCCGATCAACCGGACCCGGTACGTTCCGGGGCTTCGGGCCTCCAGCCGCCTCGCCACCTGCCGTACCTGCTGTTCGATGTCGGTCACGCCGGCTCCTGAAAAGGCCGGAGTTTCCAGGATGACGGCCCGCCGCGAGCGGCTCACGGCGAGCAGGTTGGTCGTCGCGGTCTGGCGCAGAGCGGCCTGGATCCAGGCCGGATCCGGAGTGTGCAGCCAGTAGGGCTCGCCGGCCACCGGCGCGCTCCGGAAGCGCCCGCGATAGAGCCGGTCGAAAAGCAACAGGTTGATGTTGGGGCTCTCCCCCAGGCCGGCCAGGAAGAACCGGAGATCCTCCCGGAAAACCGGATCGGTGGCGAACCCCCGCCGGCTTTCAAAAACGATCTGCAGCCGGTCGTCCGCGCCGAACGTCTTGCGGGCGGCCTCGTCGGCGGCGAGAACCTCGCTCTGGGGATCGAGAAACTCCAGCTCGCTCACCCGGATCTGCAGGTGGGCCAGCGGGCGGGCCAGCCACCCGCACAGCACCAGGCTGCCCACCAGCGCCGCGCCGAGAACCCTGCGGGAGATGTCCAATCTGAGCTTCATGGCTGGATGTCCCAGCCCGCCGGCGGCGGGCAGAAAACCTCCACCTCGGCGCCCGGCCCCGAGCGGGTCAGCTCACCCGCGTCGAGCGTGTCCCCATTCCCGTCGTCGTCATCCAGAAAATCCTGCGCCGAATAGCGCAACGTCTCCCGATCCGTCGTGAAAGGGCCCGGCAGGAGCCTGGGGTCCAGACCGCGCCTCACCCAGATGGAGACGGAGGTCCGGATGAAGGCTTCGCATTCCCCGCTCGCCGGCACGCCCGGCCAGAGGGACGAGCGCCGCCTCAGGACCCGGTAGCGGGCCGCGCTCTCCGCGGGAAGGACGATCTGAGCCTCCCACCAGGGGGCTGCAATCGGAAAGGCCTGCTCTTCCCCCGTCCAGGCCATGGAGAAGGGAGGCGGATTGAGGGGCTTGATGCGGACCGCCTGCCAGCCAATCAAGACCAAGGCCAAAACGAAGAGCGCCGCCATTCGGCGCTCCATCGAAAAAAAACGAATCATCAGATGAACATCCAGAGGCTGGGCTTGCAGTCGCCCTCTACTGGGAGGTCGAGCCGGTGATGGTAACGGCCTTGCCGGGCTGGACGGTGACCGTGTTGCCCGCACTGCTCTTCAGGGTCAGAGCATTCGTGAGCACGTAGACGGTTCCCGCGGGAGCCGGGAAGCTGGGAATGTCCGTGTTCACGAGGGTCGCCGCCGACGACGCATTAAAGGTCTCGCCGTTGATCGTGATCACGGGGAAGAACTGCATCACCTGGGTGGCCGGGAAGCTCTTGCCGGCCTGATTGGCCGTCAGCGAGCTCGCCGCACTCCGCTCCGCATCACTGGCGATGGTCAGGTCGCCGATTCCCTCAGCCGTTCCCTTGGTGAGAGTGCTCACCCCTGTGAGCTCCGCCACGTCGCGACCGTCCGAGGTCCTGCCGACCTTACCGACCGTGGCCGAGATGGCGCCGGTCGAAAACGTCTGGACGTTCGGACCCCGGTTGAGGTTGAACACGGGAACCCGGTTGAGGTTGCAGGTGAACCGCTGTCCGGTCGCCGGGAAGGTCGACGACAGGGCCGCCGAGGAATCCTGCAGCCAGACCAGGCCGCCCCCGACCAGCAGGAGCGCCGCGACGGACGCCAGAGCGAGACTTCTCATGGAAAAACGCATCATGAAACCTCCTTAGGGCCCACAGGCCCTGGTTTGTGGCCGCCTTCGACGGGTGCCGGACGGCCAAAGTTTGGGGGCACGAATGCATCTCCACCTCACACCGCCGGCAACGCGAAGCCGGCTCCGCGACCGGAGACCTCTAATGCCCCTTCCCTTACCCGTGCACCGCGGACCCCAAAGCGAGCCGAAGAAGCTGTTTAGATTCAACGATATCTCTGCCGTATTCAACGGTTTGACGGAGCCGCTCAGGCCGGCTGGCACCCGGCCTGCAATACCAGGCCGGCATGTCGACCGGCATTCCTTCTGTTCAAAGCCCGGCGGGCCGGAAAACCGCCGGGTTCGTCCGCGTACGCGGCGCCCGGGAGCACAACCTCAAGAACGTGGATCTCGAAATCCCGCGGGATGTCCTGGTCGTCTTCACGGGGGTGTCGGGCTCCGGCAAATCGTCTCTGGCATTCGGCACACTGTACGCGGAGGCGCAGCGGCGGTACCTCGAATCCGTCTCCCCCTACGCCCGGCGTCTGTTCCATCAGATGGCGGTGCCCGAGGTCGACGAGATCGACGGCCTGCCCCCGGCGGTCGCCTTGCAGCAGCAGCGCGGCTCGCCGACCACCCGCTCGTCCGTGGGCAGCGTCACGACCCTCTCCAACCTGCTGCGGATGCTCTACTCGCGGGCCGGCCACTACCCGCGCGACCAGCCTCTTCTCTACGCCGAATCGTTCTCGCCCAACACACCCGAGGGAGCCTGCCCCCGCTGCCATGGGCTGGGCCGGATCTACGAGGTGACGGAACGCTCCATGGTGCCCGACAACTCGCTCACCATCCGCGAGCGGGCCGTCGCCGCTTGGCCGACCGCGTGGCATGGGCAGAACCTGCGCGACATCCTGGTGACCCTCGGCTACGACGTCGACCGCCCCTGGCGCGAGCTACCGAAGAAGGACCGCGACTGGATCCTCTTCACCGACGAGCAGCCGACGGTGCCAGTGTACGCCGGGTATTCGCCGGAGGAGACGCGGCGCGCCCTCAAGCGCAAGGAAGAGCCCAGCTACCAGGGAACCTTCACCAGCGCCCAGCGCCACGTGCTGCACACGTTCGCCAACACGCAGAGCCCGTTGATGAAGAAACGGGCGGCTCGCTACATGCTCAGCAGCGAGTGCCCGCTCTGCCACGGCAAGCGGCTGCGCCGCGAATCCCTTTCGGTGAAGTTCGCGGGCCTCGACATCGCGGAGATCTCCAGCCTGCCGCTGGTCCGTCTGGCCGGCGTCGTGCGTCCCTATGCGGAAGGCACCGCCACGGAGAGAATCGCGGCGGATCATCCCGAAAAGGTAGTGGTCACGCAGCGGATCGCCCAGGATCTTCTGGGGAGGCTCGCTGTCCTCCTCGATCTCGGGCTCGGTTACCTGTCCCTGGAGCGGAGCACGCCCACTCTCTCGCCGGGCGAGCTCCAGCGCCTGCGGCTCGCGACCCAGGTGCGCTCCAACCTGTTCGGTGTGGTGTACGTGCTCGACGAGCCGTCCGCCGGGCTTCATCCGGCCGACACGGAGTCCCTTTTGAAAGCGCTCGGAGATCTGAAGGCCTCCGGCAACTCGCTCTTCGTCGTCGAGCACGATCTCGATGTGATTCGCCGCGCGGACTGGATCGTCGACGTGGGTCCGGCCGCCGGCGAGCAGGGCGGCTACGTGCTCTACAGCGGTCCGCCCGCCGGGCTCGAAAAAGTGGAGGCCTCGCAGACCCGGCGGCATCTCTTTGGAAACCCTTTTTCAGAAGAGAACGAGCTCTTCCACCGGACTCCGCGCACGCCCACGGGCTGGCTGCGGCTGGCGGGTGTAACCCGCAACAACCTGAACCTTCTCGATGTCGCGTTTCCCCTGGGAGTGTTCACCACCGTCACCGGAGTCTCCGGCTCGGGAAAGTCGAGCCTGGTCAGCCAGGTCCTGGTGGAGCTGGTGGGTGAGCATCTCGGCCATCCTCTCGAGGTCGAGGAGGAGGAAGGCGAGGAGCTGGAGCGCGCCGTCGTGGTCACTACCGGAGGCCGGATCGCCGGCGGGATGGAAACGATCAAACGGCTGGTGCGGGTGGATCAGAAGCCCATTGGCCGCACACCGCGCTCCAACCTGGCGACCTATACGGGCCTGTTCGATCACGTTCGCAAGCTTTTCGCCGGCACCCGGGCGGCGCGGGCCCGCCACTACGACGCCGGACGTTTCTCCTTCAACGTCGCCAAGGGCCGCTGCGCGACCTGCGAGGGGGAAGGCTTCGTCATGGTCGAGCTGCTCTTCCTGCCCAGCGTCTACGCGCCCTGCCCCACCTGTCACGGCGCGCGGTACAACGAGAAGACCCTGGAGATCAAATATCAGGACAAGACCATCGCCGACGTGCTGGGAATGACGGTGAACGAGGCGTGGGATTTCTTCCCCGACGAGCCGCACGTCTGCCGTTCGCTCGGCGTCCTGCGGGAGGTGGGCCTTGGCTATCTGCGTCTCGGCCAGCCGGCCACCGAGCTTTCCGGCGGCGAGGCCCAGCGGATCAAGCTGGCGACCGAGCTGCAAAGGGCGGGACGCGGCAACACCCTCTACGTCCTCGACGAGCCCACGACCGGGCTGCATCCCACCGACGTCGAGAGACTCATGAAGCAGCTCGACGGGCTGGTCGACGCGGGCAACACGATCATCGTGGTCGAGCACGACATGCGAGTCGTCGCGGGTAGCGACTGGGTGATCGACATCGGCCCCGGCGCGGGAGAGGAGGGAGGCCGCGTCGTCGTCTCGGGAGCTCCCATCGAAGTCTCCAAGTCTTCGAAGAGTCGCACAGCGCCTTATCTGGCTCGGTTTCTGGGGTAAGCCGGCCGGATTGAATTTTCAAAAGCTGCAGGTCAAGGACGGCATTGTCTCGTTTACTCCTCCCCCGGCACCTCAAAGAGCAGAGGAGTCGCATCCAGCGCCTCATTTGGAAGGAGAGCCGATCATGAAAAGACTTCTGCTCGTGCTGCTGGTCAGTGGAACCGCCATCCTCGCCGCAGGGCACCCGCCGGTGGCCTCGGCCGACTGCGTCCACCATCGGCTTTTCTATTACGAGTACCCCGGCGGTCCTCAGTGTGGCTACGCATGGATCTTCTGTGAGGCCCCGACGCATCAGGTAGGCTGCCAGACTCCGTACTACACCTACGTTGCCGGGTGCATCTGCCCCTGATCGGAGGGGATCATTCTATCCGAGAGGACCGGGGGCGTGCCCAACGCCCCCTTTTTGTCTCCAGCCTCTGCCTCAGCAGGGATTCATGCCGATCGGGTGGCACTGGTAGCGGCAGCAGATCGAGTCTCCTCCCGCCTGAACACAGAGGCAGAGGCAGGTGGTGCAGGTGGCAGCCGGTGTCGCTCCGAACAGGGCGTTGGCAGCGGGCTCCTGGCTGGCGATCGGGGCGCCCGGTTGCAGCAACCAGCTCAGGTCGGTCGTGGGAGCGCTCGCGACGACGCGAGTATCCAGACCCGGAGGCGGGCTTGCAGGTTCAGTGGCTGCCACCGCGGCGAGAGAGAACAGGCAGAGCAGACAGAGCGTGAGGAGCGTGATTCGTCTCGACATCGGAGTCTCCTTTCGGGATTGGCTGCCCGGGAAAAGCCCTCACGGACAGTCCCTACAAAAGAGAGGGTGCTCCGTGCTCGCCTCCGGGGGACGGGCAACGGAGAAGCCCCTGCAACCCTGTATTTGCGTAGGCGTATAATTCGCCAGTATTCTGACGGATACCTATGCCTGAGCCTTCCGACGTCACCCAACTCCTCTTCGCCTTCCGCGACGGCGACCCGGCGGCCTTCGACCGCCTGGTGCCGCTGGTCTACGAGGATCTGCGCCGTATCGCCCGGCGCCAGCTCGCCCGCCACGAGACGGACGGGGTGCTCGACACGACGGGCCTGGTCCACGAGTCCTATCTCAAGATGGTCCACCAGCGCCGCGCCGACTTCGAGGGCCGGGCGCACTTCCTCAACGTGGCGGCGCGGGCCATGCGCCAGGTCATCATCGACCACGCCCGGCGGCGGCTGGCCGAGAAGCGGGGAGGCGGCTTGATCCGCACCGACCTCCGCACCGGGCTGGCCGCGACCGAGGACACGCGGGCGGAATGGCTGCTCGCTCTCGACGCCGCGCTCGACCGGCTGGCCGGAAAGAGCGCGCGCCTGGCCCGGGTGGTCGAGTGCCGCTTCTTCGCCAATCTCTCGGAGGAGGAGACCGCCGAAGCCCTGGAGATCTCCCTGCGGACCGCGCAGCGCGACTGGATGAAGGCCCGGGCCTGGCTGCGCGAAGAGCTGCGCGGCGCTGAAAACTAGGAGCCGCGCCTTTGAGCCTGCCGGCGGACTCCTTCGAACGGGCGGACTCGATCTTCGAGGCGGCGCTCGATCTGCCGCCGGAGGAGCGCCCGGCCTTCCTCGCCGAGAGCTGCGGCGACGATCAGGAGCTGCACGCCCTTCTCCAGCGGCTGCTCGCCGGGGCCGAGGACGAGGCGACCGATGGCGACCTGACCGAGCCCCTGCTCGCGGGGGGAGCCTTCCGCGGCCTTTTCGGCGCCGCGCTGCGCCGGGAGCTCGCCGGGGACGACGCGCCGCTCCCCGAAGGCACCCGGATCGGGCGCTACCGCGTGCTGCGCGAGCTCGGACGGGGCGGCATGGCGGTGGTCTATCTCGCCGAGCGGGCCGACGGCGGGTTCGATCAGCAACTGGCGATCAAGCTCCTCCAGCGCGGCTTCGAGAGTGGCGAGCTCCTCGCCCGCTTCGAGCAGGAGCGCCAGATCCTGGCGGCCGCCCGCCATCCGGGGATCGCCCGCCTCCTGGACGGCGGGGTGTCCGACGATGGGCGCCCCTTCCTGGCCATGGAGTACGTCGAGGGACTCCCCATCGACCAGCACGCGGACCTTCACCGGCTCACCGTCCGGGAGCGCGTTCGGCTCCTGGTGCAGGTCGGGCGGGCGATCGAGGACGCGCACCGCAACCTGGTGATCCATCGCGACATCAAGCCCTCCAACATCCTGGTGACCGCCGGCGGCCACGCCAAGCTGCTCGACTTCGGCATCGCCAAGCTGTGGAATCCGCAGGCGCCCGGCGACCTCACCCGGACGGCCTCCCGTCTGCTCACCCCCGCCTATGCCAGCCCGGAGCAGATCGCGGGGAGGCCGGTGACGACCGCCTCGGACGTTTATCAACTGGGGATGCTGCTCTACGTCCTGCTGGCCGGGTGCCTCCCCTACCGCAGCCTGGAAGGGAATGCCGCCTCGGCAGGGGAGGCGGCGCGAGCCATCGTCCACGACGAGCCGCTGCGCCTCACGGCCAGCCTCACCTCGGGGACAGGACACGAAGCCGAGGCGCGAGGCACGACGCCCTCCCGTCTGCGGCGCGAGCTTGCGGGGGACCTCGAGACGATCGTCTCGACCGCCCTGCGCAAGGAGCCGGAGCGGCGCTACGCCTCGGTGGCGCAGCTCCTGGACGACCTCGAGCGCTACCTCGAAGGCAGGCCGGTCGGCGCCCGCCCCGATACCCTCGTCTATCGCTTCGTCAAGTTCGGCTCCCGGCACCGGGCGGCGGTGGCGACGGCGGCCGTCGCGCTCTTCCTCCTGGCCGGCGTCGCCATCGCCTACACCCTGCGGCTGCGCAGCGAGCGCGATCGGGCCGAGCGCGCGGCGGCCGAGGCGACCCAGGTGGCGGAGTTCCTGCGCGGGCTGTTCGCCATCTCGGCCCCGACCCGCTCGGCCGGCGAGCTGGTGACGGCGCGGCAGCTCCTCGACCAGGGCGCCGCGCGGATCGACCGCGAGCTGCGCGGACAGCCCGACCTGGAGGCGGACATGATGACGTTGATGGGGCAGGTCTACGGCGAGCTGGCCCACTACACCGAGGCGCGCTCCCTGCTGGAGCGGGCGGTGGCGCTGCGCCGGCAATATCCCGGACCGGAGCGCCGCGATCTCGCCTCCTCGCTCCAGGCCCTGGCGCGGGTACGCGGCGAGAGCGGCGCCCTGAAGGAGGCGCGCGGCCTCTACCGCGAAGCCCTGGCGATCCGCGAGGCGAACGCCGCCAGCCGGCCGCTGGAAGGTCACGGTGGGGATGCCGATCTCGGCCGGACCCTCGACGGGCTCGGGCACGTGCTGGCGCTGGAGGGAAAGTATAGTCTCGCGTCCCATCTCCACCGGCGGGCGGTCGTCCTGCTCGAAAGAGCTCGCGGCCCGCGCGATCCCGACCTCGGCCTGGCGCTGCGGGGCCTCGGTTTCGCCCTGCGCCGGAGCAACCGGCCACGGGAGGCCAGGCCCGTGCTCGTGCGCGCCCTGGACATCCTCCGCGCCCGCTACGGCTCCGAGCACCCCTACTCGACCGAGACGCAGGTCGAGCTCGGGGTGGCTCTCCGGGGGCTGCACGATCTCGACGGGGCCCTGGAGCAGCTCGGCGGAGTCCTTCCTTTCCTGGAGCGGGCCTACGGCCCCGACCATCCCAAAGTCGCCTTCGCCATGACCGAGCTCGGCCTGGCGCAGAGCGAGCGCGGCAAGGCCGAGCGCGCCATCCCCCTGCTCGAACGCGCCGTGCGGATTCGCGAAACGGCTCTCGGCCCCGGTCATCCGGATACCGCGACCTCCCTGATCGCCCTCGGCCGCGCGCAGTGGCTGCATGGGGATCTGGAGCCGGCGCTGGCCCGCTTCGAAAAGGCTCGCGCGATCCTCGAACCCGCCGTCGGCGCCGACCATCCCGACCTCTCGGTCGTCTTCGACTGCATGGCGGCGATCCTCAAGCAGCTCGGGCGGCTCGCCGAGGCCCGCCCCTTCTACGAGAAGGCGCTGGCCATCCGCCAGAAGACCTTCGGCAAGAACGACCTCTACCTGTTCATGCCGCTCTACAGCCTGGCCGGGCTTCAGCGACAGCTCGGCGACTGCGCAAGCGCCGAGAAGACCCTGCGCCAGGTCTTCGAGCTGGCGGGCAGCAACCCTTCCGCCGCGCACATGCTCACCATGCCCAAGGTCGAGCTCGCGCGCTGCCTGACGACGATGCGGCGTTTCGCGGAGGCCGAGCCCCTGCTCGTGCCACTCACCTCCGAGCACGAGGATCCGACGGTCCGCTACGCCGCCGTCGCGGCCTCGGCGGACCTCTATGCGGCCTGGGGCAAGCCCGGCCCCGCGGCGCGCTACCGCCAACTGCTGCGCCGGCTGCCGCCCGCTCCTAAATGGGCGAGCGAGTAGGCGCCGATCCGCCGATGGCGGGTTTTTCCTCCCTTCTCCGTACTCCCTGACAGCGAGCGGCTTTGAAACCGCATCCCCAAGTGAGGGAAGCCCACCGCTCGCGCTCAATTCCGAGCTCAATCAAGATGTCAGGAGATAAGTTCCATGCGTACCTTTGCTTTCAGCCTTCTTCTCGCCGGCGCGACTCTCGCCGGAGCCCCGGCCTCGGCCACCGTTCGTCCCGCAGCCCCCTGGGGCCCCCAGGCCGTTCAGGCCTGCACCCTGGCCGCCACCGGTCCCTGCGTCATCTCCACAATCACCCGCCGGTCGCTGAGCGCCGACGTGGCGGAGTACAGCTTCACGATGAAGGTCGGCCCCGGCCAGCACGACGTGATCGGCATGCACCGGGTGGTCAAGGAGCTCGGCGCCTTCCAGTCCGCTCCCCCGAGCTCCGGGATCTTCTTCGTCCACGGCGATGTCCTCGGCTTCGACGCCGCGTTCCTCGCCAGCGCCGCCTCGCCTTCGATTCCCGACACTCACGCCCTCCCCGTCTACCTCGCCGAGCGCGGCGTCGACGTCTGGGGCATCGACATGCGCTGGATTCTGGTCGACCCGAGCACCGGGACCTTCGGCTTCATGCAGAGCTGGGGGCTCGCCCTCAACGCCAATGACGTCGGCACCGGCCTCGCCATCGCGGCCGGCGTGCGCGGCACCAACGAACCGATGAACCTCCTCGGCTGGAGCCGGGGCGGCCAGATCGGCTACACCTACCTGAGCACCGAGGCGGCCCTGCCCCTGGCCCAGCGCCGGGTCAAGGGCTTCATTACGGTCGACATCTACGCGCGGACCGACGATCCAACTCTCCGCCAGTTCGCCTGCAATCGGCTGACGATCCGCAACAAGGAGCTGACCGATGGCAAGCTCGCTGACAAAACCGGTCAGCTCGCGGGGGCTCTCGGCCAGCTCGCCGTGGCCAGCCCCAACACCGAGTCGCCGTTCACGCAACCCGGGCCCAATGGGGAGCCGCCGCTCTTCCCCCCCGGCACGACCAACAGCCAGGCAGCGCTGCTCGTCGGCGCGGCCACCTTCAACCTTCTGGCTCCGAACCCGCCGACTGCCGCCTACCACTGGACCGGCGGCACCTTCGGCACGAACGGTTTTCCCACGGGGCTCAACTTCACCGATCAGACCTACTTCCATGACTACCTGAGCGGCGCCGCGCCCTTCGAGTCGACCAAGCTCATCGCCGACGCGGAAGCGATGACGTGCGAGAACGACGACACGCCGTTCCTCGACAACCTGGCCGACGTCACGGTGCCGATTCTCTATGTCGGCGCCGACGGCGGCTTCGGCACCACCGGCTTCTACAGCACCACGCTCCTCGGCAGCACGGATCGCGAGACGCTGCTGATCGATCGCACGCCGGGCCAGCTCAACGACTACGGCCACTCCGATCTCTTCCTCGCCTCCGACGCCGAGACGCTGGTCTGGTCTCCCATCTACGACTGGATCCTCGGCTTCCGCCAGCAGTAGGCCTGTAGCTTCAGCGGGGGCGATCCCGTCGCGGTCGTCCCCGCTTTCTCCGTAACCCTTACTGAACCGACTCTCCCAGGAGACCTCGAAATGAAACTCACCGTCCGTAAAACGCTTTCCATACTCACCGTCCCCGTGCTCGCTCTCGCCCTGTCAGCCGGAGCCGCCTCGGCCGCCTCACTCAAGAGCGATCTCCACCCGGATCACGATCGCCGGACTCCCGTCGTCGTCTTTCCGGCCTTCCACTTCACCCGTCTGCTGGTGACGGTGCACAACCAGACCGTCGACCCGCGGTGTCCGGGGTCGGGAAGCTTCGAGGACTGGTACCTCAACGATCACCCGAGCACGGTGTTCAGCCAGGTCTGCCAGGACGAGATGCTCACCCTGACGCTCGATCCGGACGCCTCCAAGCCGATCTCCCGGCGCTTCGCCAATCCGCGCGGCGTCGACGTGCTCGTCAAGAGCTTCGGCCGCACCGAGAGCGCCCCCTTCTACGAGCCGCTCTACCAGTTTCTCGAAGCGCACGGCTACCGCCGCAACCAGGACATCCGGGTCGCGGGCTACGACTCGCGCCTGACCCCGGACGTCGACGACTTTCTGCCGCGCACGATCGCGCTGATCGAGAGCACCTACTACGCCAATCACGAGACCCCGGTGCACTTGGTGGGGCACTCCAACGGCCCGCTCTACGCCCAATATCTCCTCACCCACACCAGCCAGGCCTGGAAGGACAAGTTCATCCACGGCTTCACTCCCTTCGCGGGCAACTGGCCGGGGCAGGGGCTCTTCTACGCGGTCAACTTCACCGGCTTCAACGTTCTCGGCTTCACCTTCCCGGAAAACACCGCCAACGCGCTGAGCAGCGCCCGCATGTACCAGAGCCACCCCTCGACCTACATGAGCTCCTCCGACCCCGACATCTTTCGCGACCAGGAGATCGTGGTGGACGACCTGCGCAGTGGCAGGCTCTACACTCCGCGCGACTTCAAAAAACTCTTCCGGGACGCCGGCCTGCCGGTCGCCGGCGAGCTCGCCCGCGCCTACGTCGGTTTCGTCAAGTTCGACAAGCCCAGCGCCTTCCCCAACGTCGACGTCTACGCCGAAAAGGGCTCGGGCATCGATACCAGCGTCGGCCTGAAGCTCCAGGGGCTCACCACCGGCCAGGTCTTCCCGTTCAAGGACTTGAGCCTCTACATCAACCGTGACGGCGACGTGAACCAGGAAGACCTGACCAACGACTCGATCGAGGTGTGGGAGACCATGGCCTGCTTCCACTTCGAGCTCAACGACAACCACGGAATCGATCACTTCAGCCTGCCGGGCAACAGTCAGGTCCTGCAGCGCCTGCTGGCCCACCTTCAGCGCCCGAAGTCGAACTGCTCCTAGTCCCTCATCCCCTGAATGTATAAGGCAAAGCCGGCCGGCGCGCGGAGCGCCGGCCGGCTTGTTGCTTGGGAATACGTCCGGCGCGTCCGTCCACCACATGGAGTGGGGCAACCCGCGCTCTTGCCGTGACCAGAAAAACAGGGCTCCGTTTCGATCGCCCGAGAGATACAATTGGAGCCTATGAGTAAAAGCCGACCCGAACCCGACCCAGAAGCGAACGCCGAGGCTGAAGGCTTCGAGATCCCCTATGCCGAAGGATACCTAATTTCGGGGAAGCCTCAGTCGCCGCCATGAATTCAATCGTTCTTCAATTCGGAGGTATCCTGCTGCTGGCCTATTGGACGGTCCTGGTCGCCGAATTGGTCGGCGACCGGTCGATCTATACGATCGCCTCGCTGACCTTGCGATTCGGCTGGTGGCAGGTGCTGGCCGGTATCGGTGTGGCCTTCGCCTTGAAGATGCTGGTTGCAGTCCTACTCGGCAGCCGGCTCGCGCACCTTTCCGGCAAATGGCTGGCGCTGTTGAGCGCAGCGACTTTTTTTATCACCTCGGCCTTTTTTCTCATGCATTCTTCCGAGAAGCCCATCGCCGATCGCCAGGAGAGGAGCTGGCCGGGAGCCGCTGCTGTCTCCTTCGCCGCCCTTTTCTTCTCAGAATGGGGAGACCCCGGCCAGATAGCCGCCGCGGTTCTGACCGCTCAGCACAAGTTGCCGCTGGCCGTCTGGCTGGGAGGGATGATGGCTCTGATGACGAAGTCGGTGATCGGCATGACCGTGGGCGTCAAGCTGCGTAGCTATCTGCCAAGCCTGCTGCTGCGCAGGATCGCCTGCGCATCCTGTCTGCTGCTGGGCACCACTTCGCTCGCCGAGTTCTTCGCCAGATAAACCCTTCACCCACGGTCGCGCCAGTCCTCAGAAAGGACCTTTTTTTGTGCTCTGGCAGCGTGCTTACACGTTCGGGAAACCCGACGAATCGCCGGGGCATACCTTGGCGATCACCCCCTTGGCGGCTCGGCATCCCGAGAGCAGGGCACCCTCCATGAACCCGAAGAAGTCGGTCTCCGTATGTTCGCCCGCCAGGAACAAACGGCCCCCATTGAAGGGCTTCTGAAGCGACGGCGCGGTCTGGAAGATATGGCCGACCCTCGGGCACGAGTACCCGGTCTTGATGAACTCCTCCTTCTCCGCCCAGCTGACCAGCTGGGTCTTCCTCCCGCTGTTGCTCTTCTCGTAGCCCGGATAAAACTTTTTGATCTCTCTCTGGAAGTCGGGCTCCGTCAGAACACGACCCGATTTCGCGAAGCCGCCGGCGAAGTGCGCGAGCACGATCTCCTGGTCCGCGACCTGCGTCTGGTTGTCGGTCCCCTCCCAGATCATGCCGATATCCGACGAGATGCCGCTGGGCGCGGCATTTTCGCGGATCCAGAACCGGTCCTTCAAAGCGCTGAAGTACTTCACCGCAGGCCCCATCTGGATCGGCTCGAGGAGGTCCTTGGGGTGCTGGGGTGTGATGGCGATGCGGTCCCACACGCTCGGCGGAGCCGCCAGAATCACGTAGTCGAACCCGGCGTTGGGATTCAACTTCGCCGCGGCGTCGCTCGGCTTCCATTTCAGGGTGACAGGCCGCGGATTCGCCGGATCGATCTTGATCTCGGTCACCGGAGTCTTGAGCACCAGGGTAAACTTGAACTTCTCCTTTGGGTCCGCCAGCTTCGCCGCCATTCTTTTCACCAGCGTCTGATTGCCGTCGGTGCAGCGAAAGGTCTCGTTATGGTGCCAGAACCCGAGCAAGTGAGGATCCTCTTTATCATTGCCGAACTGACCGGCCTTTACCAGGCAGAGAACCGCCAGGTAGTTGGTCTTGGCGAGCGGCGTCACCAGGTCGTTGCCGAGGAAGACCTCCATCTCGCGGACAGTCCGCTTGTCGAATTTCAACTTCGGCTTCAGTTGATCGAGCTTGTCGGCGACGGACATCGCGTCAAACCTCTGGAGGTCGGGCTGATTGAAAGGCGCGGATGCATCCTTGATCAGCTTGGCGTCCTCACCAAACGCCTTGAAGATCTCCAGCATTTTATCGCCCAGCTCCTCCCCTTCCTTCTCACCGATGTCCCTGCCGTCGATCCGATGCTTCGTCTCGAGCCCCAACACTTTGTAGTGATCCTCGCCCGTGCGAACCATCAACCCGATGCCGAGCTCCCGGGCCAGGTCCAGCCAGGTTTTATGCTTCACTCCGACCAGCTCCGCGCCGAACTCGGTGATACGTCCCTTGGCGAGCTTCTCGTCCGAGCGCACGCGTCCTCCGATCTCGGCGCCGGCTTCGAAGAGGACGACCTCCATCTGTCTTTCCTTGTGGCCGAGGCACCAGGCCGCCATCACGCCGGCGAAACCGCCTCCGACGATGGCGACCCTGGTGTTTTTCAATCCCGCCTGGCACCCGGCCGAGACGGCGGCCGGGGCCACGGTGGTTTTGCCGGCGTCGAGCAGCTTGACGCTCAGCGCACTGATCTCGGGCTCCGTCTTGCCAAAACGCCGGTACAGCTTGCCATACAGCGAGTGAGACATGGTTTCCTCCGGCTCAACTGATGACGAGTGAGCTGTCGAGTTTGATCAGGTCCGTCGGCAGCTTCACTTCCCAGGGCTGACCGACGAGCTTGCCGCCGATCGCATATCCCAGCCCCTGATCGGAGGCCCCTGTGTAAGGGGTCGTGAGGGTGATCGCCTGCTCGTCCTGCACGGTCTTGATTACGTACGTCGTGCCCGCGATCACGATCCGCCTCTTCTCGTCGTCCGCCGTGAAGGCGGTGCCGCTGCCGCTGACCGCGATGGAGCCCTTGGTGACGGTCAGCGTACCCACGCCCTCGGTGTTGTTGTTGCCGGTCTGGGCCTTGATCTCGTCGACGATCGACAGTTGCAGCGGGTCCGGGTTGCCGCCGTCGGCGTTGACCAGCGTGCCCTCGCCGGCCCACAGCTCGCCGGTCGCCAGATAGGTGAGGATGGCCCCCTCGAAACCGAGCCGCACCGGGACCTGCACCCGCGCGGCGCCGGCCTGAAGGAACTGGCCGAAGAGCGGATCCTGGTCCGTCAGCTGCGCGACCGTCACCCAGAAATCCTTTTTCCCCCAGAAGTACGGATAGAAGAGGTAGACCATGTTGTTCCATTCGAAGCTCTGCTCGAACCTCTGGATGTAGGCCCCTTCCGCCTTGGCCTCCGCGAAGTCGATCTCCGGATAGCCGAAGGGCCCGACATTGCGGTTGACGGCGTCGAAGAGCTCGAACCGTTGTCCGGTGAGGAGCGAGATGCAACCCTTCTTCAGCTCGGTCTGCTCGGTGACGCGATTCGTCTCGGGGTTCGTGCCGCTCACCGCGTTGTCCGTCGCCTGCAACCTCGCCTCCTGAATCGCCTGGTCGAAGGCACTCTTCAGACCGTTGTAGGCGTTCATGATCGAGGCGAACGTCTTGAGCTGCCACTCCTGGAGCTTCTCGACCGAGAGCGTGCAGAAGACGTTGGCCAGGACCTCGTAGTTGTGAAAGCCGACGGAGTTGAGACTCACCGTGATCTTGGGCGTCGGCTGCGGCTTCAGGACGAACAGGCGATTGTTGTCGTCCACGGGCTCGACGTACTCGGCCTGCTGGTCCTGGATCTGGTAGACGATCTTGTGGATGCCCGCCTGCGTTTCCCCGAAGATGTTCACGGAGGCGCTCTGGCAGAGATAGCCGTCCGGGATGTCGACGTCGAAGATATCAGAGCTGATCTTGCGGTCCCCGTCGTTCTGGATGGTCTGCATCTCCCCAGCCTTCTTCGATGCGGAGGCGATGAAGAAGTTCGGCGGCGGCGGCGTGACGTCCTGCGCGCCGTACTTGCTCACCCAGAAGGGGTAGTTGTCGGGCGTGATGTCCGACGCCTGGAGCGGCACGAAGGTGGTGCCGTTCACGCAGTAGCCGGGCGGCTCGGGATTGACCAGGCTGACGTTGTCCACCGGCTTGTTGGTCAGCGCGAAGCGCAGGAAGGCCGCGGGTTCGGGCACGATGAACTCGAGCATGAGCCGCTTGCCGTAGTTCACGATCTGCGCCTGGTAGATCTTGTCGACGAAGCGGTAGACGCCGACGATGTCGGCGTTTCCTGTTTTGTTGTCGAAGGAGTGGAGGTTGTTCTCCTCGATCACATGGATGGTGGTCACACTGCGGCGAGTCAGCGTCCGCGTCTGTACGCGATCCACAGCCTTCGTCGCGATTTCACGGGCGAAGCTCGAGGACGCGGAATTCGACTGCTGCGACGACGTGCTGCTCGCGGCGTTGAAGTTGGCCGTCGCGTCGACGGAGGGACCGTACGACGCGTGGATCGTGAGCCCCGCCTCCCGGCTCGCGTTCTGGGAGATGACGGTCTGCGATTCCGTTTGCAGCTCGAACCGTTCCGTCGAGGAGAGGTCCTTCTCCTTATCCTGGGTGGTCTCGGTTTCGGTGGTCAGGGTTTGTTCGGTCGTGTCCTTGGTCTTGAATTCACGCGAACGGACCTCGCTGCGGAGCACGTTTTCAATGTGCGCGATCTCCCCGAGCTGGTAGCGCAGGAGATTCTGCTCGACGACCATGAGGTCGGCGATGCCGAGAATACGGGCGTCGCCGTGACCCGTCGGGACGGTGACGCCGTCGTCGGGCAGACTCGCGGCGGCGACCGGCGGGCACGGGCCCGGCGACCGGTTGTCATCCTCGCCAGGGTCGGCGGCGGCGAGCCCTCCCGCCAGCGCATCCTTGGGCAGGATCCGGTTGCCGACGCGAACCATCGTGCCGGTGGCGCCGGTGCCCGCGTAGAGCTGACGCGCAAGGCTGGCCGATTGCTTCTCCAGCAGCGTCACACTCTTCGCGATATCGATTTGCGTGGCGGCGACCCCGACCTTCTTCAAGGCCGCCTTCGTCGCATCGCTCAACGATTTCGCGGCGTCGTCCGGCAGCAGAAAGCCGGCTGACGAGCCCCCGCCGCCGCCGGCCGTGAGGCGGGCCGCCGGATTCGCCGCGGGTTGCGCGCCGCTCTGCTCGAAAGCGCTCAGCAGCTCCTCCGTGGCCTGGCGATGCGAGGCGAGATCGCCTGCCAGCTGGCCCAGCCGTTGTTGGCGGGCCGCGACGGCCGCCTGGCTCGCCCTGGCCTGAGTCTGGCGCTGAGCGCTCAGACCGGCATTCGCGGCCGGTAGCGGGAAGATGCCCTCCGGCAATACGAACGGGGCGCTGAGGAATGAGCTGCGCGACAGCGGCGCGGGGCCGCCCAGCCGGCCGATCAGCCACAGGGTTCTCGCCGTCCTGACCAGCAGCCCCCGCGCTTGCGATGCGACGGAGCCGTCGATCGTGGCGGCCACGATGCTATCCGAGCTCCGCACGTAGGCCGTCCTGGACGCGTCGCTCGTGACGACCTCCTGCGGGGCCGCGTTGAAGATCCTCGCGAACTCCTCGCCCGCGGCGTTCCAGAAGCCCTGATCCGGCAACCGATGCAGCGCCGCGACGAAGTCGCGCAGGGGTTGGTCGAGCTTGTCTGGAGAGCCGATGAAATCGTCGGAGACGAGGAACTTGGTCACCAGGCCGGCCATGCCGGAGCGTGAGCCCTCGGCCTTCAGCTGGCGCAGCGTATTGGTGAACCGGCTCGGCGACAGGCCGAGGTCGACGACGTTGGGCGCTTCGCCGGCATCCGCCTGCTGAGGCGGACGGATGGTCACAAATCGAAAGACTTCGGAGCTCATGGGAGGCCTCTCCGTGGACGCTGAGTTATCGGGAAGAAACGGTTCGAGACGAGAGGAAGCCTTGCGGCCGCTTCGGTCCTCGGGTGAACTTTCATGAAAAACCAAACGCTCGAAGGATTGGATTTCCCTCACTCCAACGAGTCTCAGAGCTCCCCCGCCCAAAGCCCTCACCCCCTAACCCCCTCTCCCGGCCCGGGAGAGGGGGAAGGCATGGGAGGACGTTTCGCGTTGCCCTCCCTCTTCTCCCGGTGTGGTGGGTTGGGAGGGAGCGGGAGAAGAGGGCCGAGGTGATGAGGGTCTGGGGAGGGGGAGCTCTGAGACTCGTTAAGTTAGCGCCCGCGACGAGATCGCCGCTGCTGGCCGATGATTTGCAGAGGTCCACGCATCGTGCACCCCGAACCTGAAAGGATAAAACATGCAGAAACGGACTCTTGGAAACAGCGGCCTGGAGGTCTCGGCTCTGGGATACGGCTGCATGGGCCTGAACTTTGGCTACGGTCCGGCCACGGACAAGCAGGAGGCGATCTCGGTGATCCGGTCGGCCGTCGATCTCGGCGTGACGTTCTTCGACACCGCCGAGGTCTACGGTCCCTTCACCAATGAGATGGTGGTGGGTGAAGCCCTGGCTCCGTTCCGCGATCAGGTGGTGATCGCCACCAAGTTCGGGTTCCACTTCGACGCCGGCGGGAAGCAGGCCGGCCTGAACAGCCGGCCCGAGCACATCAAGGAGGTCGCGGAAGCGTCGCTCCAGCGACTGCGGACCGATCGGATCGATCTCTTCTACCAGCACCGCGTCGATCCGGAGGTGCCGATCGAAGACGTGGCGGGGGCGATCAAGGAGCTGATCGAAGAGGGCAAGGTCCGGCACTTCGGCCTGTCGGAGGCCGGCGTGCGGACGATCCGCCGCGCGCACGCCGTCCAGCCCGTCACGGCGCTTCAGAGCGAGTACTCGCTGTGGTGGAGAGAACCGGAAGAGGAGATCCTCCCGGCTCTCGAAGAGCTCGGAATCGGCTTCGTTCCCTTCAGCCCTCTGGGCAAGGGCTTCCTCACGGGCAAGATCGACGAGAGCACCACCTTCGACAGCACCGATTTCCGCAACACCGTCCCCCGCTTCACTCCGGAGGCCCGGAAGGCGAACCAGGCGCTGGTCGATTTGCTCGGGAGCATCGCGCAGCGCAAAAAGGCCACGCCCGCCCAGATCGCGCTCGCCTGGCTCCTCGCCCAGAAGCCCTGGATCGTGCCGATCCCCGGCACCACGAAGCTGCACCGCTTGCAGGAGAACGTCGCGGCGGCCGCCGTCGAGCTCAACCGTGGCGATCTCCGCGACATCGAGAGCGCCGCCTCCCAGATCACCGTGCAGGGGGCTCGGTACTCCGAAGGGGCGCAGCGCATGATCGATCGCTGAGTGGCCATAGAGGCAAGGGAGGAAGCAGCATGCGAATCGGAATTCTGGGTTCAGGCCTGATGGGTGGCAAGCTCGGGACAATCTTCGCGCGGGCAGGGCACGAGGTAGTGTTCAGTTATGCGCGCCATCAGAAGAAGCTGGAGGGGCTCGCCAGCGACGCGGGCGGAAACGCCCGAGCGGGCACGCCGCGCGAGGCCGCGCAGGAGGCGGAGGCACTCCTGCTGGCTGTGCATTGGTCCCGCATGGACGACGTCCTGGCTCAGGCCGGCGACTTGGCGGGAAAGGTGATCCTGACCTGCTCGCTGCCGATGAACGCCGACGATACCGGGCTCGTCCTCGGCCACACGACCTCGGGCGCGGAGGAGCTCGCGAAAAAGGTCCCCGAAGCACGGGTCGTCGGTGCGTTCAACACCGTGCCGAGCGAAGTGCTCTTCGGCGTTTTCGAGGCCCGCCGCAAATCCACCCGGCCCAGCCTCGTATACTGCGGGGACGATGCGGACGGCAAAGGCATCGCCGCCGAGCTGATCCGCGACGCGGGTTTCGATCCCGTCGATGCGGGTCCCTTGCGGATCGCCCGCTACACCGAGCCGTTCGCCTTGCTGGTGGCCCAGCTCGCCTACGAAGGCACCGAGGGGCCGGAGTTGGCGTACCGGTTCGAGTGGTTGGGCGAGGATTGACCCAGGATCAAGGAGACGATTGATGCAGATCAAGCGAAGCGGTTCACAGGCGTCGACCAAGGGACCCGCCGATTGGTTCACCGGTACCGTCCGTATCGACCCTCTCTTCGCGGCCGGCGCGCCGGCGCGAGCGGCCGGCAACGCCGTCACGTTCGAGCCCGGCGCGCGCACCGCATGGCACACGCATCCCCTCGGGCAAACGCTGATCGTCACCTTTGGCGGCGGCCTCGCGCAGCGGGAGGGCGGGCCGATCGAGGAGATCCGGCCCGGCGACGTCGTCTGGTTCGAGCCGGGCGAAAAGCACTGGCACGGCGCATCGCCGGCGACAGCCATGCAACACATCGCCATCAACGAAGCGTTGGATGGTAGAGCCGTCGACTGGCTGGAAAAGGTCAGCGACGAACAGTACAACCCAAGGTGATATGAGCTTGCCGGCCTTTCTCACCCGCCCCGCGGCGCCCGCCGATCTCAAAACCATCGGACGGCTCGGCGCGCTCCTCGTCCGGCTGCACCACGACCTCGACCCGGACCGCTTCATCGCGGCGACGCCGCAGACCGAGCAAGGATATGGCTCGTTTCTCGGGACGCAGCTCGAAAAGCCGAACATCATCATCCTGGTCGCCGAGCGCGACGGCGAGGTGGTGGGCTATACCTACGCGGGAGTTGAGGGGACTGATTACATGGCGCTACGCGGGCCGGCGGGCGTGCTGTATGACATCGTGGTCGATCCCGCCCATCGGGGCCAGGGCGTCGGCTGGGTGTTGCTCGACGCGACCCTGGAGGCCCTCAAGGCGAAAGGCGCGCCCCGGGTCGTGCTCTCGACGGCGGAGCGGAACGAGACCGCGCAGCGCCTTTTCGCTCGCGCGGGATTCCGGCGAACGATGATCGAGATGACTCGCGAGTCGGGCGCGAGGTAGTAGCGAGAGATCAGCTCCGCCCGACTTTCCCAAGCTGTGATGCCTCGCGGTCAAGCTGTGATGCTGCGCCTGTACCTACACCTGTGCCGGCGTGTGCAAGCCCGCAGGAAGCGGTACGTGCTCGGGTGACCAGCCGTTCTGTGAGACGGGTGCTCCGGTATGCCAGGGAGGTACGTGGGTGCTGCTGCTCTCGCTCTCGCGATGCCACCCAATCCGCAAGCCTCACGGCGGCGGAAGGGTGGCGTCATTCTCGCGTTGCGTTGCCCGAGTCGTGCACCCGGGGGGTCAGGCGTTCCAAGGTGCGCCAGTGGATCGACGGCACTCCCCTCATGGGTCATTGGCTAACCCGCACCCAGGAGCTCGCCGCCCGCCTGCACCGAAAGGATTTCGGTACGATGCGGTACGCGACAGGGACGGGATAGGATCCTCTCATGGGTCATGATCTCAGCCGTCGGACTTTCCTGAAGCGGAGCCTTTTTGCCACCGCGGCCCTTGCCGCCAGACCGCTCCGAGCCGCAGCTCTA
Source organism: Thermoanaerobaculaceae bacterium (assembly GCA_963717295.1). Classification (GTDB taxonomy): domain Bacteria; phylum Acidobacteriota; class Thermoanaerobaculia; order Multivoradales; family UBA5704; genus DATARR01. Next base: position 8,516,488 of record OY970330.1, on the reverse strand, counting down.
CAGACGGCCCCTCCCGCCTTCCAGGGCCCCAGGCAGCGGGTGCTCGTCGTGGGTGCTGGACTGGCCGGCCTTGCCGCGGCTTATGAGCTCACCCAGGCCGGCCATGAGGTCACCGTGCTCGAGGCGCGGAGCCGGGCGGGTGGCAGGGTGCAGACCCTCCGCGAGCCCTTCGCCGATGGCCTCTACGTCGAGGCCGGGGCGGCGACCGTCCAGGACACGCACGACCTGACGATCCACTACGCCGGACTCTTCGACCTGCCCCTCGATCCCATCCCCCATTCGCCGGGCGCGATTCTCTACCAGGTGGGCGGCCGGCGGACCGTCGAGAACGCGGAAACCCCCTTGCCTTTCGACCTGACGCCCGAGGAGAAGGCCCTGGGCCGGCGTGGGATACGGGAGCGCTACCTCCAGCCCCTCCTTCTCCAGATCGGAGATACCACCGCCCCGGGCTGGCCTCGGCCGGAGATCGCGGAGCTCGACCGGGTCTCCTTCGCCGAGCTCCTGAGGCGCCGCGGCGCCTCGCCGGGTGCCGTCTCCCTCCTCCGCATGGGCTTCCCCGACCTTCTGGGCGACGGCGCCGACGCGGTCTCGGCGCTCGATCTCCTCCGCGAGGCGGCCCAGCGGGCGGCCGCGAAGCAGGCTTTCACCGTGCGCGGCGGGAGCGACCGGCTCCCCCTGGCCCTCGCCGCGCGCCTCACGGATCGCATTCAGTACGGCTCGCCGGTCGTCCGCATCGAGCAGGATGCGACCGCGGTACGGGCGATCGTCAAGACCAGGGGCACCCACCGCACGTTCAGCGCCGACTACCTCATCTGCACGGTGCCCTTCCCCGTTCTCCGGAGCGTCGAGATCGTGCCGCCGCTCCCGGCCGAGAAGCGGCGGGCGATCATGGAGCTCCAGTTGACTTCGGTCTCCCGAGTCTTCCTACAGACCCGGACCCGTTTCTGGGAGTCCCAGGGACTTTCCGGAGTTGTCCTGACCGATCGGCCATGGAGCATCTTCCCGCATGCTCCGGACCCCGCCTCCCACCGTGGCGTCCTCGAATCGTACTCGGCGGGAGTCGAAGCCCGCCGGCTCGCGAAGGTCCGGGAGAGCCCCCTGCTCCCGACGGTCCGGGAGGCCGCGGCGGTCTTCCCCGAGTTGCCGGATCAATTCGAGGGTGGAACCGAGAAGCTCTGGGATGAAGATGAGTGGGCACGCGGCGCCTACACCTGGTTCAAGCCTGGCCAGATGGGCTCCCTCTTGCCTCATATAAGCCGAAGCGAAGGCCGCCTCCTCTTCGCCGGCGAGCACACCTCCGACCATCCCGGCTGGATGCAGGGAGCCCTGGCCTCGGGAGTGCGGGCGGCGCGGGAAGTGATGGCAACGCAGAAGGGGACCGGCGGGCGCGGCTGAGGCGTTCCGCGGACCCGGTCCCTGACCTGCCAGCCGTGGTGAGCTGGTGAGCGCCGGGCGCGTCGATGCGGCTTACCGATCCCGAGAGGTGCTGGAGAGGGTGCCAGGCGACTCGCAGCCAAGCGCCAGGGTCAGGGGATGCGGATGCGATGCCGGATCGAGCAGATGACGAGGAGCGGCGAGCTGCCGCTGCCGGAGAGCAAGGCGCAATTTTTTGAAAGAAACTCCCTCCGAGACCGCGCTAATCTTCCCCAGCACAACCACTCTTTTAAGGAGACCGAATGAACGTCAAGCAACTCGTCAAGCTCACCTTCTCGCTCCTTCTTCTCACCGGGATCTTTCTGTTCCATCCGCGCACGGCCTCGGCCAACTGTAGCGTCTGTCTGAATCCCACAGGCCACACGGTCCACTGCTGGAGCAAGGCAGCGACATGCTCGGACGCCCAGACCAACCTCGTGCCAGTCTGTGCGCAGCAGGCGGTGGACGATGGGAACTGCGGCATTCTAGGCAACGGCTACGCCTGTCAGACGACCATCACTTCCCAGAGCGCTTGCTACTGGAACGGGTCGCAGTACCAGATCGACGCCTATGCAACCCATGGTTGCGTCTACTGCGGACAATAGCCAAGCCCGGATCTCCCGAAAGCCGCCGGGGCGGAAACCTTCACCGCCCCGGTTCCCGGGCTTGTGATGCTTCCCCCATGACACGCGACGAACACGAACAACGCTAAGCGGCGACTCAGGAAACCGCGGTGTACGCGCGACGGGCTTGGGGGTATCCTGCGCGCCGCAGGCAAGGGCCGCGAGAAACTTGCACGGCCCAACGCGGAAATCAGATCCCGCCCAGCCAGGGGTAGCCCTGATCCTCCCAGTAGCCGCCCGGCCGCTCGGCGGTGAAGGTGAGCTTCGTCAAGTACTTGGTGAGCTTGTAGCCAAGCTTGACCGGCGAGTAGAGCCGCAGCGGCGCGCCGTGCAGCGGCCCCAGGGGATGATCGTTGAAGGCGTAGGCCAGGATGGTCTGCGGATGCATGGCGCTCTCCAGGTCCCAGCCGTTGGAGTAGCCCTTGTCGAAGGAGTCGAAGCGGAGATATTTGGCCGCCTCCGTGGGCTGCGCCAGCCTCACCACGCTCGCGAGCGAGGCGCCCGTCCACGTGGCCACGGCGGACCATCCCTCGACGCAGTGGTGCTTGACGGTGTAGCGCACCCTCGGCATCGCCTGGATCATCTCCAGGGTGAGGCGGGTGGGCTGCCTCACGAGGCCTCCCACTTCCAGCGCCCAGCCGGCGGGGTCGGTGAGCTGCGGCAGCGGATGGGCGATCGAGTAGGCGGGAAACGCTCCCTCCGGCGTGCGGGCGGAGTGCGGATACTGGGGCGCCAAGTGGCGGCTGGAGAGGAAGAGCTTCTCCCCCACCCAGTCGTTGAGACGCGAGGCGCCTTGAATGGCAGGCATCAGGGGGCCGCCCTGCCAGCCGCAGGCGGTGGCGAGCGAAGCGGCGCCCGCCGTCAGGCCCAGGCGCATCATGTCGCGGCGGCTGAGGCCGCCGAGGTTCTTGGGAAAGCGGTCGTCAGTCATGGCTTGGGAACCTCCCGCGGTACCAGCCGGTGATCATGGCCCGCAGCGACGCGGGGTCCACGAGGAGGACCAGCGCCACGTGGACGAGGGTGAAGGCGACGAAAATCCAGACCGCCCAGAAGTGCCAGTAGCGAGCCGGCTGATAGCCGCCGAAGAGCGCCGTGAGCCAGGCGAGCTCGGTGGGCTTGTAGATGGCGAAGCCGGTGAGCACCGAGAGGATGCCCAGCAGCAGGATCGACGTGTAGGCCAGCTTCTGCAACGCGTTGTGCTTGCCCTGCGGCGGATGCTCCTCGCGCAGGCGCAGGTAGTAGAGCTGCATCCGCCAGGCCCGCGGCACGTCCCGGGGGCGGAACAGCAGCGACCGCCACTCGCCGGTGAACACCAGATAGCCAAGGTAGAGCAAGCCGCTGATCACGAACGGCCACGCCAGGGCGAAATGCCAGTTCAGCCCGCCCGCGAGCCAGCCGCCCAGCCGCACCGAGAGCGGAAACGGCTTGCCGTCCCACGGGTTCGGGTAGTAGGGGCCGCCGCGCGGGCCGAAGTGCGTGAAGGCCATGTAGATCTGCAATCCGCTGCCGATCATGCCCACCAGCAGAATGGCGTTGGCCCAGTGCGTCAACCGCACGAGGCCGTGATGGCGCTTGACCAGGGGACGGCGGGCCGGTTCGGCGGGCGGCGCGGGCTCGGCAGCCTTCGGAGCCGGCGGTTCCGGATCGGGGGGAGGCTGAGGCACCGCGAGGTTTTCGGCGGGCGTCTCGGGAACCGCCTCGGCCGCGGCTGGGGTCTCTTCGGGGGGCTCGGTCATCAAGGGTCTCTTCCTCCGCTCGCATAACAGTACGGCCAAAGCCGCCTGACTGGACTCTTCGATGCCGGCGTTGGCTGGGAGGTTTCGGACAGGAAGTCCTACAAAGGCAGGAACCCAGGCGCTAACGTTGCTTCGGCCCTCCCCCACTCAAAACCCTCACCCCCTAACCTCCTCTCCCGGCCCGGGAGAGGGGGAAGGCATGCGAGGCCGTTTTGCGTTGCCCTCCCTCTTCTCCCGGTGTGGAGGGTTGGGAGAGGGCGGGAGAAGAGGGCCGGGGTGATGAGGGTCTTGGGTGGGGGGGCCTCCCAGACCACCGTACTGAGCGCCTGGCCCCCCCTACTCCCCCCGCAACGACTCCAGCGGGTCCACGGCCAGGGCCCGCCGGGCCGGCAGGTAACTGGCGAAGCCGGCGATGCCGGCGAGGAGGGCTGAGATCGCGGTGAAGCTGACGAGGTCGGTGGGGCTGGTGTCGAAGAGGATGCTCGCGAGCACCCTTGTGGCTCCGAAGGAGAGCAGCAGGCCGGCGCCGATGCCGGCCAGGGCGAGGATCATGCCCTGGCGGATCACCAGGCGCAGCACGTCTCCCCCCTGGGCTCCGAGCGCCACCCGCACGCCGATCTCCCGCAGCCGCTGGCTCACCGAGTAGGTCAACACGCCGTAGAGGCCGATGGCGGCCAGGAACAGCGCGATGACGCCGAACACCGTGAACATGCCGCCGAAAAGGCGGAACTCCCAGTACCCCAACTGGCGCACCTGCTCCAGCGTATTGACGTCGAAAACGGGCAGCGACGGGTCCGCGGCACGGATCTGCTTCCTTGCCGGCGCCACCACCTGGAGAGGATCGAAACGCGTGCGGATGGTCAGCCCGGTGTTGCGGGTCGCGCCGTAGGCGTAGGGCAGATACGCCGCGGGGATCGTCTTGTTGTTCACATTTCCATTCTTGAAGTCCGGCGCGACGCCAATCACCCGCAGCCACTCCCCATTCTTGGAGTCCTTCAACCGGAAGCGGCGGCCCACGGCCTCCTGTTTCGGCCAGAACTTCTCCGCGAACATCGTGTTGACCACCGCCACGCCGGAGAGCCCATAGCCCTCCGCCTCGGTGAAGGTGCGGCCGCTCGTCAGCTTCAGATCGAGCGCCTGGAAAAGATGCGGCGTCGTCGCCGAGTAGAAAATGTCAGGCTCCTCGCCCTGAGGGAAATCCGTTCCTTCCACCAGGATCCTGCCTCCGTCGCCGCCGAATCCCAGGGGGATGTTGTTCGAGGCCGAGACGGCCTCGACGCCGGGAATCGTCTCGAGGCGCCGGACCACATCCTGGACCTTGACGGTCATGTCCTCGTCTTTCTCGAAACGGCCGGCCGGCATGTAGAAACGCATCGTCATCACGTGGTCGGTTTTCAGGCCGCCCTTCTCCTCTTGCAGCTTGAGGAAGCTGCGCACGAAGAGCGAGGCGCCGATCAGCAACAGCAGCGAAAAAGCCACCTGAACGACGACCAGGATGCTGCGCAGGCGGTTGCGCCGCACACTGCCGCCGGCCCCGCGCCCGCCTTCCTTCAAGGTCTCGTGGAGGTCGGATTTCATCGCCTGAAGCGCCGGAGCGAGACCGAAGAAAAGGCCGGTGAAGACGGCGATGCCCAGGGTGAACAGCAGCACCGGCCCGTCGATTCGGAACTGAATCCAGTAGGGCGGCTGCTTGTCGGTGGGGATCGACAGCTCCAGCCAGCGCAGGCCCCAGACGGCGAAGAAGATCCCCAGGCCGCCGCCCAGCAGGCCGATCACCACGCTCTCGGTGAGCAGTTGCCGCAGCAGCCGGGCCCTGCCGGCACCGAAGGCGGCGCGCACGGCGATCTCCCGCTGCCGCACGGTGGCCCGCGCCAGCAGCAGGTTGGCGACGTTGGAGCAGGCGATGAGCAGGACGCAGATCACCGCTCCCATCATGGTGAGGACGATCAGCCGCATGTCGCGGCCGGAGAAGTCCTCGCGCAGAGGCAGGATGTTGCCGCTCCACCCCTTGTGGCTGTCGGGATTCTGGGCCGCCACGCGCTCGACGAGCCCCTTCACCTCCGCCCGAGCCCGCGCAAAGCTCACCCCCGGCTTCAGGCGGGCCAGCACGGCGAGGCTGCGGCTGGCGCGCTGCTCCTCGTGGACGATCGGTATCACTGGAATCCAGGCGAGGGAGTTTTCAGGAAACTGGAAGCGCGGCGGCATGACGCCCACCACCGTGTGGGCGGCGGCGTTGATCAGGATGGACTTGCCGACGATGGCCGGGTCGCGGTTGAACCGCCGCCGCCAGATCTCGTCGCTCAGCAGCACGACGTGGGGCGCGCCCGGCTGGTCCTCGTCGGCGCGGAAATGCCGCCCCAGGGCCGGCTTGACGCCGAGGAGCGGAAAGAGGCTGGCGGAGACCGCCTCTCCGACCACCCGCTCCGGCTCGTCGGAGCCCGAGAAGGTGATGCTGCGGCCGGCGTAGGCGGCGGTCTGGGCGAAGGAGGTGGTCTGCTCGCCGAGGTCGCGGTAGTCGAGGAAGGACAGGCCGGCGCGGTCGACGTCGTTCTTGGCTTGAGTCTCGTGCACCGCCACGATGCGGTCCGGATCGGCGAAGGGGAACGGGCGCAGCAGCACGGCGTTGACGACGCTGAAGATGGTGGTGTTGGCACCTATGCCGATCGCCAGGCACAACACGGTGACGACGGCGAAACCCGGGCTCTTGAGCAGAACCCGGACGGCGAAGCGAAAATCGCTGATCAAGGCATTCATGAAATGAGATCCCTCCAAGCCGGTACGGAGGCGCAACGGCTCCCGGGCACTCTACGCCGGTGCCCTGAGGGATGTTTCACCTTGGCCGTGGGGGATGTTTCACCTTGACCGTGCGCCGCGTCGCCTCTATTGTGTCTTCAATGCTTCCATCCAAGAGCCGGCGGCCCCCATGAGTGGCCCCGCGATCCCTTTGGGACCCTTTCTTCTCGACCGCTGTATCGGCCGGGGCGGCATGGCGGAGGTGTGGAGCGGCGTCCACGCCGCCCAGGGCGTGCCGGTGGCGGTGAAGGTGATGACGGCCGAACGGGCTCGCGAGCCGTCATTCCGCGACTCCTTCCGCAACGAGGTGCAGGCGGTGGCGAGCCTCGATCATCCGGGGATCGTGCGCGTCTTCGAGCATGGCGAGATCGGCGCCGACGCCGAGGAGGTCTCCCGCGGCCTGCTGCTCAAGGGCAGCCCGACGCTCGCCATGGAGCTGGCGGACGGCACTCTGGCCGGCCGCATCGCCGATGGCCTCGACTGGCCCCAACTGCGGCGGATCCTCCTCGCGCTGCTCGACGCCCTGGCCCACTCTCACGCCCGCGGTGTGGTGCACCGCGATCTCAAGCCCAGCAACATCCTCATCTTCCGCGACGGCGATGGCCCGCCGGCGCTCAAGCTCGCCGATTTCGGCCTGGCCCAGGCCTTCGAGCTGCAGAGCCGCGAGGACTCGACGGAGATGATCTGCGGCACGCCGAGCTACATGGCCCCCGAGCAGCTTCTGGGACATTGGCGCGACTACGGCCCATGGACCGACCTCTACGCGCTCGGCTGCCTCGCCTGGACCCTGGCGTCCGGCAAGCCGCCGTTCGGCGGCGTGACGCTGCTTGAAACCTACCGCCGGCAGATGGAGGAAGACCCGCCCGCCTTCCAGCCCGAGTTCCCGGTGCCCTGGGGATTCGAAGGCTGGTTGCGGCGATTGTTGCAAAAGGACGGTGGCCATCGCTTCGTGCGGTCGGCGGACGCGGCGTGGTCGCTGGGCGAGCTCGGCGGCGTGGAGGACGGTCCCCCCAGACCCCCGGTCTCGATCAGCTCGGCCGAGCCCACGACCGTCGCCATCAGCTTCACCGGCCTGTGGCCTCCGGCACCGGCACCGGAAGCAGGGTCTCCCAAGCCTCAGTTCTCCGAGCCTCTGCCGCTGCGCCGCTCCCCTCCCCTGCCCGCCTCCTGGGTGCACCCGGTACCGCGCCCGGCATCGATCCGGCTGATCGGCGCCGGCCTCGGCCTCTATGGCCTGCGCTCGATTCCCCTGCTGGGCCGCCGCGCCAAAAGGGACTCCCTGTGGAACGCCCTGGCCAAGGTGCACGCCGAGAAGCGGGCGCGCCTCGTCCTGCTGCACGGCCCGGCGGGCAACGGCAAGACCCATCTCGCCGAATGGTTTGCCGAACGGGCTCACGAGGTCGGCGGCGCCGTCGTGCTGCGCGCCTCCCACGGCCCCAACCCCGGCGCCGAGGACGGCCTGCCGCGCATGATGGTGCGCCATCTACGCTGCGGCGGCCTCTCCGGGGACGAAATCCGCGCGCGGACCGAGGATCTGCTGCGCGCCCGCAGAGCGACGGATCCCGGGGAGTGGAACGGCCTCACCGAGCTCATGACGCCGGGCGGCGGCGCCTCGTTGCAGACGGCGCCCGAGCGTTTCGGCCTCCTGGAGCGCTATTTCCAGCTCCTCGTCCGGCAGCGGCCGGTGATCGTCCTTCTCGACGACGTGCAGTGGGGCGCCGAGTCCCTCGCCTTCGCCCGCCACCTCATGGAGCGGCGGGAGGAAAGCCCGCTCTCCGTCCTGCTGGTGCTGACCGCGCGCGACGAAGCCCTCGCCGAGCGGCTGGCCGAGGGAGAAGCGCTCGCCGCGCTGCTCGCCCTTCCCTGCACCCAGACCCTCGGCGTGCCCCCCCTGCCACGGGAGGACGGGAGGACCCTCGCCCGAGAGATCCTGGGGCTGGACGGCGACCTCGCGGCCGAGGTGGAGGCCCGCACCGGCGGCAATCCCCTGTTCGCCGTGCAACTGGTGGGAGACTGGGTGCAGCGTGGCGTCATCCAGGTCGGCGACTCCGGCTTCGTCCTTCGCCCCGGCTCCGAGGCTCCGATCCCCGCCGACCTGCACCAGGTCTGGGCCGGCCGCGTCGCCCGCCTGCTGGCCGGCCAGCCGGCGGCGGCCCAGCAGGCGCTGGAGATCGCCGCCACCTTGAGCCCCTTTGTCGACAATGAGGAATGGGAGGGAGCTTGCCACGCCGCCGGAGTCGCGTGCCCGCCCCGCTTGCGGGAGGAGCTCGTGACGGGCCGGCTCGCACTGCGCACCGAGGAGGGATGGGCCTTCGTCCACGCCATGCTGCGCGAGAGCATCGAGCAGCAGGCCCGCGAAGCCGGACGTCTCGGGGACCACCATCGCGCCTGCGCCGCCATGCTGAAGGAGCGCCGGGCACGGGGAGGGCGTGGCATCGCCGAGCGCCTCGGCCGTCACCTGGTGCTGGCCGGCGATTGGGACGCCGCCGTGGAGCCCCTCCTCGCCGGAGCCCGGGAACGGCGGGAGACGAGCGACTACCCCGCGGCCCTCTCCCTGCTCGCCGAACGCGAAACGGCGCTCCACCAGTTGGACGCTCCCTCGGCCGATGCGCGCTGGGGCAAGGGCTGGGTGCTGCGCGCCCGCATCCACCTGCACCAGGGCGAGCTCGCGGAGGTCTTCCGCTGGAGCGAGCGCGCCGCGGCCGAAGGTGGAGAGGACTGGGATGGCATCCTCTCCGAGGCGCTCCGCCTCCAGGGCGACGCGGCCCGCCGCCGCGGCGACCTCGACAGGGCCGCCGGCCTCTATCAGCGCTGCATCGCCCAGCCCGAAAACCCGCACGGCGCCGCCGCCAGCCTGTGGGGCCTGGCGGATGTGGCCCGCCAGCGCGGCCGGACGGCGGAGGCACGCACGCTGCTCGACCGCTCGCTCCTCCTCTATCGCGCCATCGGCGACGAGCACGGCATCGCCGACCACATCCTCGGCCAGGCGGACCTCGCCCGCCAGCGGCACGACCTTACCGCCGCGGACGACCTTTACGCGCAGGCCCGCGACCGCTTCCTGAGTCTGGGCAATCGCTACGGAGTGTCCCGCGGCACGAACGGCCAGGGCGACGTGGCCCGCATGCGCGGAGATCTTCAAGCGGCCCGCCAGGCCTACGCCCGCTCGCTGGCGCTGCTCGAAGAGCTGCGCTCGGCCGACGCCGTCTTTCCCCGGCTGAACCTGGCGCTGATCCACCTGGCCGAGGCGAGCTTCCGGGACGCGAGAGAGATCTTCGAAGAGAGCCGGGAGATCCTCGAACGGCACGGCTGGGACGGCCTCCTCGTCGCCACCCACCTGGGTCTCCTGGCCTGCACCGCCCATACCCGCGACTGGAAGGCTTGGGACGATCACCTGGAACGAGGCTGCGCCGCCCTCGATGCCAGCGCCGCCCTCGACCCCGACCTCGCCGCCTGCGCCGAGCTGGCCGGCCGCCTCCTGGCCCGAGCCGGCCAGGACGCCCGAGCCGCCGAGGCCTGTGCGATCGCGTCGGCGCAGTGGAAGGGCCTGGGAAATGCGGAGGGCGAGCGGCGGGTGGGGCGGTTGATAGCCGGGGGGTGAATCGCTCTGGTGTAAGATCTCCCGACCCCCAAGGGAGGATCCGATGCCCCGTATACGAATCGCGGAGACGAGGGGCGAGCTGCAGGTGTTTGCCCAGACGCTCACGCCGGAGACGATGGCCGAGCATACGTACCTGCAGTACGCTCACGAGAAGCTCCAGCACCTCCTCTCGGAGGTCGACCGGCTCACCCAGGAGCGCGATTTCCACACTGCCAGCAAGCAGGAAGCGACGCGCAAGCGTAACGAGATGCTCGCGGAGGGCAGCCGGGTCGCGACGGCCCTGCGCAAGACGCTCAGGGACCATCTGGGCCCGGACAACGAGCGCCTGGCTCAATTCGGCATCAAGCCGTTCCGCAGCAAGAAGCGCGCGAAGAAGCCGGCGGAACCGCCGGAGACTCCCTGAGTCCATCGGAAGATCCATAACCTCCAGGGAGCGCCTCGCTCCCTGCAGACGTCCAGTCATCGCATCAAGGGAGGTTGACGCTCCCTCTGGATGACGTCATCCCGCGCGCAGGGAGCATGACGCTCCCCCCGGACCGAGAGATGCCATACCGGGGGAGGATCATCCTCCCTTCGGAAGACGTGACCTCGTACCGAGGGAGGAGGACGCTCCCTCCGGAGAGCGAGACGTCGCGCCCGGGGAGCGTGACGCTCCGTACGATGAACCGCCGCCAAGGGGGAGCGTGACGCTCCCTCGGGACGATGCGATGCCGTATGGAGGGAGCGTGACGCTCCCCGCGGAACACGAGACGTCGTCCGTGGGGAGCACGACGCTCCCTCAGGAAGATCAAGCATCGTACGGAGGGAGGAGGACGCTCCCCGTGAAAGATGTGATGCCGTCAGGAGGGAGCAAGGCGCTCCCTTGGAACCGTGAGGCGTCGTGGGGAGGGAGGGTGATGCCCCCTTCAAAGGATGAGACGTCGTTTTGAGGGAGCGGGAGGCTCCCTCGGTAAGGCAGAGGCTTCTAAGGAGAGGACGTTCTGCCATGCTCAGTCGTGCTTCGGCAACGACTGCAGCAGCTCTTCGAGGGTGACGTACTCACCCCGTTCGATCTCGGCCATGGCAGCCAGGAGCTCGTTCTCCTGCGTCCAACCGTCGCCTACTTCCTCGGGCTTGCTTCTCTCTGTGCCTCCTGAAGAAGCGCTTCCAGCTCAGACAGGGAGACACCGTAGAAGCGCAGAAGGCTGTCCAGAGTGCCGAGTTGGGGAGTCTTACCCGCGTGCTCTTGAAGGACCCTCTTTCCGAACCGTCGAGTTCCGCCCCGAAGCGGTGCTTCCCAGATCGCCCGAAAACGCGGAGAAGGCTTTGCCGTCCGAGATCACGGTGACCGGAATCGGCTTGCGTAGCGAGATCCCGGTGATGGGAAGCGAGGTGATCCAGGTGGTCGAGCAGGCCGGCGCCTGGGTCAGCGCCTTGATTCGCGACTTGGCGAGCCTGGCCATCGCTTCGAGAGTCTTCGCGAGGGTCTTGAGATCCTGGACGACGTGCTTGTGCTGATCGACGTCCCCTTCCACCTTGAAGGTGGAGGCGACAGGCCGTTCCTCGTGATGTTTCCTCAGCCGCTCCAAGCTGGCGGGAGAGAGGAACACCCGGCCGATGGGTGTGCGATGAGCTTCCAGCAGCCCCTGGTGTTCGAGCTCGCGGACGTACCGCAGCACCAGGTCGTATGGGATGCCCAAGAGGGCCGAAGCCTCCGTGGGGGTGAGCCTCTCCGCCTTCAGGTCACGGATTCCAGTCATTTCGATCTCCACCCGTCACTCAGGGTTCAATTCGTCACCCGGTTTCGGCCACGGCGATTGCTTTCTGGACCCGCAGAGTCAGCCGCAGCGCTTCGGCGATCTGGCGCAGCTCTCGGTTCTGGTGGTGGCTGAGGACCAGGCCAGCACGGGCTTGCAGCCAGTGGGAGAGCACTTGGTAGCCGCCGACTCGGAAGGCCCAGACCTCGGGATCGATGCCGTCGAAGCACAGGCCGTGCTCGTTGACGTAGAGGCGGCCCTCGGATTCCCGGTAGTCACAGACCGATTTGCGGGCGCTTCCCAGAGGTTGGTCGCCATCGCCAACAAACCGTACCGGGGCGGCTCGCAACCGCTCGTCCTCCAGGAGGTGCAGGGCGATCAACTCGCCGCCCAGCCCGGCAAGCCGGTGGAAGTGCCGCGATTCCGGCGGAAACTGGATACGGGGAAAACCACTCCTGAGCAGATCTCCATAGCGCCTGCGGTACACAGGGCTGTAGAGCACGGCATAGACGTACGCGAGAATTTCGGGGGGCTCGGGAATCCTGCCATATCGCTCCGCCAGCCGCCGCGACAGCTCCGGAGCGACATTGGCGGCGCCGTTGTTCTCCGGATGGAGGTACAAGGGAAAGATGGAATTGACATCGTAGGCGCTCACCGCCTTGTGGCCCGCGATCCAGCGGGTCACCATCGCTCCCGGCTCCTCCTTGCACTGCCGCGCCACGATCAGGCCGAGGTTCTCGCCGCCCTCCATATGGGTCATAAGGGCGCGGCGCGGGCGGGCGAGCAGATCCAGTGCATACAACAGGTGCCGAACGTCGAAGGGCCGCGCGAGGTACGCGGTCAGCTTTCGGTGCCACCCATCGCCGGCGTGAAGCCCGGCGCGGCCTTCGAAGGCCCGCCAATCGAGCCCGGTCAGCAGGGCATCCCGACCGGTGATCACTCCCGCCGAATGAACCGGGAAGATCTCCGGCAAGGCCAGGCCTCGCTGATATTCCTCCTCGATGCGGCCAGCGCCGGCCAGGAACAGATAGGCCGGAGAGCGCGGTTTCACCTCGCTCCATGGCAGGGTCTCGACGCTGCCCCGGCCCAGCGTGCGAAGCTTCGCCTTGCGAGTGCCGAAGAGGTCAACGCGAAAAACTCTCCGCGGCAGCCCCGGCCGTTTGATCAGCAGTAGAATCGCCGCTCCCTGGGCCACGCCTGAAAAGACGTTTTCGTCCGGTCCACCATCCGGTGCCCTTTCTCTCTTCCGCTGGTTGCCGTGCAGGTCGAGGGCATAGATCTCGTCGAAGGTGCCCATCAGCGACCGGCGAAGACCGCGGAAGGTCAAGGCGTCGAGCCCGTTGTGATTGACCACGAAAGCGACGATCCCTTCGCCGGATTGATCGATCTTCCACTGCGCGAGGCGGAGGAATTTCACGTAGTCGTCCGAGAGCCACTTCGAATTGCGCTCGCCCAGCGGCTGGCCGTCTACCCGGAAGTAGCCCTCCTCTTCTCGGCCGTCCGGCAGCGGGTAGCCGCGCAGGAGCGAGGAGATCCACGATCCCTGGTTCGCGGAATGCCCGCACCAGGGCGGGTTGCCAACCAGCACCGGCACCGTCCTCTCCGCCGAACGCTCGAACGTCGTCGCGTCGGGGCCGGCCAGCGCGTCGGCCAGCCGAAAGGAGAACCGTTCGCGCCGCCCTGCAAAGCTCTGGCTCTCCAGAAACCGGCGCAGCTCCACGAGCCCGCGGGCATGCTCGCAGGCCAGCAGCTCGACGCCGTGGAAGTGGGGCAGCAGGTGGCGGCTCAGAAGAGCCTGAACGTTGCCGCCTCTTTCCCGGTGCGCGGCGACGGCCTGCCGGCATGCCGCGAGCACGAAGTTCAGCGGCCCTGCCGCCGGGTCCAGGAGACGCACGCCGGGATCGGCCAGACCGGCGGGCTTACTGAAGCGGCTCTGCAATAAGAGGTGGACGGACCGGATCACGAAGGCCACCAACGGTGAAGGCGTCGAGTACAGACCCAGCCGCTGCATCGGCGCCGTGATCGCCGTTTCGCGTTCGGTGCTCATACTTGCCTTTCTGGAAGAGAAGCAGTTTGTGAGTCAGGCCGAAGCGCGCGACCCAGAGCCAGACGTTCTCCCCTTTCCGTAGCGGGAAGAGCTCTTCCGGAATGGCGAGACCTCCCTTGCAACTCAGCGCGGTCACCGGCCGGCTGAGAAACGGCTCGAGATAGCGCCATCGGTTCACTGGTGAAAGGGCTTCCCAGTTGTCGGCCAGGAGCTCGTGGTAGATCTCCAGAGTCAAAACGCCCGCCAGCTCCTCATGCAGAAAGAAGAGATCGCCGGGAACCACGCGCAGTCCGCCGGTGATTCGAGCCGGCAGGGTCAGGAGCCCGGCCGCTTCCACCGTCAGCTCGAAGTGACCGTTCAAGGCGCGTGTCCTCAAACTTCGCGATAGTTCAGCGTACCGGGTGAGTCCGGGCTCTCTTCCAGGACCAGGATCTCCCGTCTCTCCGCCTCTGGGAGATCTTGCGGCAGCTCCAGCCTCCACCAGGTCGCAAACCACAGGCCCCAGGCGAAGACCACCTCGAGACCGGCCTGCTCCGCGGTGTACGGTGGAACCCACTCCTCGCCGGGAGGCTCCAGCGCCGTGCGGCTGAAGTTCTCCGCCACCACCAGGTCATAGAGTGCTTGCCGCGTTTCTTCACTGAAGACGCTGAGGTCGAGGTGCGCGATGGACCGCAAGCCGCCTTCGGTATTGCCGGCCTCCTCTCGCCTCTCCGGCTGATAGCTGGCGGCGTTGAGCCAGTCGTCGATCAGCGGGTTCAGGCCGTCTTGAATTCCGCAGGCGATGACGTTGCGTAGCTCTGTCTCCACGTCCATTTCGCCCGCGAGGTCGCCCCTCGAAGTCTCTTGCGGAGACGGCGGAATGCTCGCGTGCACACCCAACATCCGGTAGCGGATCGACTTCAGATCTTTTGCGGCAGCCCGCAATTCCTCCCTCGCGCCTTCGATCACCTTATGGCCTCCATTCGTTCCTCCGCGAGCCCTCCACGCCGGCTTCGTCACCACCACGCACTCCGGGCAGCCGGCCAGCAGGTGGCGGACGACGGCCCGTACCTCGGCCCGTGCCGCCTTGCCGCGCAGGAAGCGCTGAAGCCCGGCCGGCGTCGGGTGGCTGGTGTGCAGGTCGCTCAGGGTCTCTCCTTCCTCACTCTCAAGCTCCGGCGCATTGTCGCCGGATGCCGGATGTTTGGTAATCTGCTAACGAGAAGTGGTTTAACTAAGTAGGGCAGGAGAGTAAGAAGAGGCGCTACTACGCGCTTGGGGTTGTTGGGACCAGAAACCTGGGGTGCCAGAGTTGTCCCGCTTGGTCCCTCCAGCGCACTCAGTTTTTTGGAAGACACTCACAACACGGAGGCTCTTCGATGGCGGACAAGCTGACCTTCCGGCAGACGCTGATCCAGATGCTCGCGGCCTACTACGACCTGAGCTTCAAGGAGATCGGTGCCCGCTGCGGTATGACCGAGAGGAACGTTTCGCACCAACTGCGGCGCCAAAGGAAGCGCGACGAGATGAAGGACGACGTCTTCGCGCAGTTGCTGGGCGCCTTCCCGGGCTCGCCCGCGGCGGTGAGCTACGTGGCCGAGTGCCTCGATTCCCTGGTGGCGCTCGACTCCCTCGAGGATTTGACGGCTGAGGAGCGCGCCGTGGTCGAGGAGGGGGCCCGCGGCGCCATGAGCCTCACCCGGAAAGCCCTCACCGAGGTGGCCCGCCGCACCCGCGCCGCCCCGGTCGGGG
Source organism: Thermoanaerobaculaceae bacterium (assembly GCA_963717295.1). Classification (GTDB taxonomy): domain Bacteria; phylum Acidobacteriota; class Thermoanaerobaculia; order Multivoradales; family UBA5704; genus DATARR01. The sequence continues at coordinate 8,500,811 of OY970330.1, read as the reverse complement.
GCTACCCGGAGCCTCACGAGGCCGCCACCGACCGCCGGCGGGCCGAAGAGCTGTTCCGCCGCTTGTCGGAGCTCTCCCCGCAGATCCGCCTGGCGGTGGTCTGCGTCGTCGACCGGTACCAGACGTGGGCCTTGTGCCAGCGGGCCTGCGAGGCCTCCGAGAGAGAGGCGTCGCGCGACCTGGAGAGTGCCGCCGGCTGGGCGAGCGCGGCGCGAGAGATCGCGGCGAAGGTCCTTGGGCCGGAGTGGTGGCGACACCGCGTGCAGGGCTTCGCGGGCGGGTTCGGCGCCAACCTCGTGCGGGTGCAGGGCGAGCTGAAGCCGGCCGCGGCGGACTTTGAGGTGGCGAAACGGCTGTGGCTCTCGGGCGCCGATCCCCTCGGGTTGCTCGATCCAGGCCGGATGCTCGACCTGGAAGCTTCGCTGCTGCGGGCTCAGCGCCGCTTCGCCGAGGCCCTGGCCCGCCTCGACGAGGCCGAGGCCGTGGGGCGTAGCCCGGAGCGCGCGCTCATCAAGAAGGGTTTCACCCTGGAGGTGATGGGCGAGTACGAGCGGGCGATCGAAACTCTGGTACGAGCGGAGCCCCTGGTGGAGCGCGCGGGCGATCCCCGCCTGTCGTACATGCTGCCCTTCAACCTCGCCGTTTGCTACACCCACGTCGGTCGCTACGCCGAAGCGGCCGAGTTGGCCGACCGCGTGTGCGACCTTGCGACGGCCCAGGGAGACGAGATCGAGACCTTTCGCGTCGTTTGGTTGCGGGGCCGCATTCACGCCGGCCTGGGGCGAAGGAGGGAGGCCCAGATCCTTGTGGCCCATGCCCGGCGTGAGTTTGATCAGAAGAACATGTCGTATGACGTGGCCCTGGCGCTGCTCGAAGAGTCGGTCCTGCTGCTCGAAGAGGGCCGGGTCGCCGAGGTCAGGGTGCTGGCCAACGAGCTGACCAAGGTGTTCGAGTCCAAGGGTGTCCACCGCGAGGCCCTGGAGGCCCTGCGGCTCTTCCGGGAATCGGTCGAGCGCGAGGCCGCGACGCCCGAGCTGGCGCGCCGCGTCCTGCGGTATCTCTTCCGCGCCCGGCACGACCAAGGCCTCCGCTACGAGTCATGACCCGGTGCGGCACTTGCCGCTGGGGTCCATGCCGCAGCCCTCGTCGAGCTTCGGCTGGATTGCGGGCAGGCACCGGCCGTCGGGGTCCATTCCACAGCCTCCCTGGGCCGGCGAGACCCACAGCGAAGAGACGAGGTTCCAGAGCGGCTGGAGGAAGCGGCCGGACGGGAGGGACAGGAGGGATGAGGCTAGGGTTACGGCGACGAGAGTGCGGCACATGGCTTGGGATCTCCGCTGCGGCGCCGGCCGCGAGCCTCCGTGGCCCGCGCGGACCGCGCTCGCCATCTTAGGTGCCTGCGCCGCTCCATGGGGGGTAATTACGCCACTTTTCTTTGGGGGGAGGGAGGAATGAGACGAGAGAACCTGAAGGCGCGCCTGCTCCGCGCGGTCTCCGGCAAGACCCAGGAGCAGCTCAGCGAGGAGATCGGCGACCAGCCGGGGCTCATCGCGCAGATCGAGCAGGGGAAGGTCGCGGCGCGGCACGATTACCTGGAGCGGCTGGCGGCGAGCGACGGGCTCACGGCGGCGGACGCGGAGGAGCTCCTCTGCCTGACCGAAACGCTTCGCGCCTCCCGCCGCCGGCGCGGCCAAAGCGTCGAGGACCTTCTGGAAGGCCTGGCCGAGGATTTCCGCTCCCAAACCAGGGCGAGCTACGAGCGGCTGTTGACCCTGCCGCTTCCGGTGAGCGACCCGCGGGCCGAGGACCGGGTGCGGGCCGCCGAGCTTTTTGGGCGCCTGGAGGGCCTCACCCCCAAGGAGCGGCTGGCGGTGGTCCGCCTGGAAGAAGAGTTTCAAACCTGGGCCCTGTGCGAGAGGGTCTGCCATGCCTCGGAACGAGAGGCCTCTCGAGTCGTCGAGCACGCATCGGCCTGGGGCGGCCTCGCCGTTGAGATCGCGGCGTTGGTGCGCGGACCGGAAGGGTTTTCCCGCCGCGTGCAAGGCTACGCGGATGGGCACGGCGCCAATATCCAGCGGGTCTTGGGCGAGCTCAAGCCGGCGAGGGTCGCGTTTGACGAGGCCAAGCGGCTGTGGCTTTCAGGTGCTGATCCCCTCGGGCTGCTCGACCCCGGCAGGATGCTGGACCTGGAAGGTTCGCTGCTGCGGGCTGAGCGCCGTTTCGACGAGGCCCTGGAACGCCTCGACGAAGCGATTGCCGTGGGCCGCAGCCCGGAGCGTGTCTTGATCAAGAAAGGCCTCACGTTGGAGGTGATGGGCGACTACGTGCAGGCAGTCGAGACTTTGGTGCGGGCTGAGCCTCTGGTGGAGCGCGCGGGCGATCCACGCCTTTCGTACATGTTGCTATACAACCTCGCCGTGACGTATACCCACGTCGGCCGCTACGCCGAGGCCGCCGGGCTGCTCAACCGGGTAGGTGAGCTGGTGGCGGCGCAAGGAGACGAGATCGAAAAAAATCGCGTCGTCTGGCTCCGCGGCCGTATCGCAGCCGGCCTGGGGCGAAGGGAAGAGGCCAGGACCCTTCTGGTGCAGGCTCGGCAGGGCTTCGAGCAGCGGAACATGTCCTTCGTCGTGGCCCTGGCCCTACTGGAGGAAGCGGTCCTGCTGCTGGAAGAAGGCCGGACGGCCGAGGTGAAGGGGCTGGCGAAGGAGCTGACCAAGGTCTTCGAGTCGAAAGGGGTCCACCGGGAGGCCCTGGGTGCGCTGAAGCTCTTCAAGGAAGCCGCCGAACGCGAAGAGGCCACGGCCGAGCAGGCGCGGCGGGTGCTGGGCTTCCTCTTCAGGGCGCGGCACGACGAGGGTTTGCGGTTCATGGCGGCATGAGCCGCGCCAGCATCCTAACTCCAGCGAGGAAGGCGTAGGCGGAGCCGAGCGAACTTCCCAGAGGTCGAGGGGAGGCCTTCCCTCGTCACCCGAAGAAAGAAACAGGGAGGCCGGGGCTGCTTCTCTGGTCGCCGGTGCCAACCAGGACGGCTCCGCGGGGAGTGAGGATCAAGAACTGCCCGCCTGTGATCTTCGGAGAAAGGTTGGGAGCGCTGAGCAGGTGAGGAAAGCCGGTTGAGATCGAGAGGTGAGGCAAGAGCTTGGCACCCGAGGACCGAGCACGAAGGCGAACGACTTGGCCTACCCCCCCTTCACCAGCCCGGTGAGCTCGGGGCTCCCCGGGAAACGGTTCATGGCGTAGCGCAGCAGGTTCGAGGCGGTTCGGGGGTCGTTCAGGATGCGCAGGGTCTTCACCGCTTCGGCGTAGGCGATAGGGATGGCGTTGACCTCGGTCATCCGCTGGAGCAGCGGGGTCACTTCTCCGGCTCTGCCGATCAGGGCATAGAGGATGGCGAGGCTGGAATAGCCTCGGACGTTGTCGGGGAAGAGCTCGATCTCCTTCTTGAAGGCCGCCTCGGCGCCCGCGGCGTCGCCCTGGTCCGCCAGGATCTTGCCGTGGATGAGGTTGAGGCCGCGGATGAGATCCGGGTCCTTCGCCTCGCGCTGGTCGTACGTCTGCTGGGCCTGACGCACCATGTCGAGGGCCTTCGCGTCGTCGTGCTTGCCGTGCAGCACCTCGGCCAGGGTGATCATCGGGCCGACCCGCAGGCTCTGATCGCTCATCGCCTCCCGGGCCTCGCGCTCGGCCACGTCGAGTTGCTTGCGCTGGATCGCGATGTTCGCCAGCAGGCCGTGCGCGAAGGAGGGATGGGCGGACATCGCCATCTTGGCGTGGGTCTCCGCGTCCTCCATCTTGCCGAGATCGAAGAACAGGGAGGCCGCCGCCACGGCGATCTCCGGCGAGCCGTTGGAAACTTTCAGTCCCTGCCGGAAGGCCTCCAGCGCCTCCTCCGTCTTCCCCATATGCTGCAAGGATCTCCCCAGGAACTCCCAGGCGTCCACCATCTTCGGGTTGTCGGCGATCACCCGCCGGAAGGCGGCCGCGGCGGCCGGGTAGTCCTTCTGCGAGGAGAGCTGGAACCCGGTCCGCAGATCCTTGAGCGAGCCGATCTTGGTGCGCGGCGACGGCAGCGGACCCGTGGTGGGAGCGCCGCCCGAGATGTAACCCAGCGCGGCCATGGACCGGCGGGTCTCCTCGTCCACCGCCGAGGGCGGCGCGAGGTTGCGGTCGAACCCCTCCAGGTCCTTCTTCATCGCCGCGTAGACGCGCCGCTCGTCGCGCAGCACGTTCTGGGTCTCCTTCGGGTCTTTCGTACGGTCGTAGAGCTCGGGGTCCGGGCTGTCGATGAAGTGATCCTTTTCGTCGATCAGCGAGAACAGCTCGCTCCAGCCGAAATGCAGGCGGGAGTAGAAAGTCTCCGAGTAGATCCGCCGCGGCGGCACGTTGGCGGCCAGCAGCGAGACGCCGGGCATCGGCTTCGGCACCTCGAGGCCCAGCAGGCCGAGCACGGTGGGCGCGATGTCCAGGAGCTGCACCGGCCGGCCCGTGGTCCCGCCGGCCTGCTGGCCCCGCGGCAGCTTGACTATCAGGGGAACGTGGATGGCCTCGTTGTAGAGCAGCACGCCGTGCTCGTCCTCGCCGTGATCGCCCAGGCCCTCGCCGTGATCGGAGAACAGAACGACGAGGGCGCGGTCGTAGACGCCCAGCCGCTTGAGCTCGTCGATCAGCTCGCCCACGATGTGGTCCGCCGCGGCGATCTCGCCGTCGTACTTCGAGGGATATTTCGAGGCATAGGGCTCGGGCGGCGCGTACGGCGTGTGCGGCTCGTAAATGTGAAAGAAGAAGAAGAACGGCTTGTCCTTCGCCGACTCCAGCCAGGGCCGGGACAGCTTCAGGGTTTCGCCCCCCGGCCGCTGCAGGCCGCCGAGGCCCGTGCCGGAGCGGAACTCGATGCCGTCCTCGTAGAAATCAAAGCCGGTCGAGATCCCCGACTTGCCTTGCAGCACGTAGGCGGAGACGGCGCCGCCCGTGGCATAGCCCGCCTTCTTGAGGATCTCCGGCAGGAACGGCAGGGCGCCGCTCTTGATCTTCGCCGCGTCGAGCTTGTAGCCGACGTTGTCGCGCACGCCGTGGACGGCGGGGAGGACTCCCGTCAGCAACGTCGAATGGGACGGCAGCGTCAGCGGCGTCGTCGAGTAGGCGCGCTCGAAAAGGACGCCCTCCTTCCGGAAGGCATCGAGCGCCGGGGTCTCCACCCCCTTGTAACCGTAAGCCGGAACATGGTCCGCCCGCAGGGTGTCGATCGAGATGAGGATGACCGGCGTGCCCTTGGGAACGTCGACGGGGCCGCCGGGGCCGGCGTTGTGGCGGCAGGCGGCGAGGAGGAGGAGGAGAAGGACCCTCATCACCCCGGCCCTCATAAGCGCTAACTTGACGTGTCTCAGAGGTCCCCCCGCCCAAAGACCCTCATCACCCCAGCCCTCTTCTCCCGACCGCCCCATTCCCCCTCCCCGGGAGAAGAGGGAGGGCAGCGCGAAACCGCCTCGCATGCCTTCCCCCTCTCCCGGGACGGGAGAGGGGGTTAGGGGGTGAGGGTCTTGGGCGGGGGAACTTGCAGCAAAGTTAGCGCCTGGGCCCTCTGCCCTGCGTAGTCTCATCATGGTCATTTCACCTGTCGCAGAAAGGCCTTCGCCTTTTCGATGTCCGGGCCGTAGCGGGCGGGTGGCGCGCCGGCGGCGAACTGGGCGAGCGCCTTGCGGGCCTGGTCGATCCTGCCCTGCTCGGCGGCCTTGGTGCCCAGGTTCCAGAGGGCGTCCCAAAGATCGGGCTTGAGGTCCACCGCCTTCTGCCAGGCGTCCAGGGCCTCGGCCTTCCGGCCGAGCTGATACAGGGCCACGCCGAGGTCGTTCCACGCCAGATGGAGCTTGGGATTGAGCTCCAGGGCATGGCGCGAATGGTCCCGCGCCGGCGCCCAGTGGCCCTGGCGAAGCTCCACCAGCCCGAGCTGCTCCCAGGCCTTGGGATCGTCCGGCTGCGCTTTGAGCAGACGCTGCAGGGTGTCGAACGCCTCCTTCTGGCGGCCGGCCTCCGAGAGCGCGAGAGCGTAGGCGTTGAGCGACTGGGGATCGCCGCTCGGAGTCAGGGGCCGCAGCACCTCGACCGCCTCCTTGGCCCGGCCGACCTCGGAGAGGGTCAGGCCCAGTTGGCGCAGCAGCGTGTCGGAAACGGCCCCCAGCTTGCGGGCGTTCAGCATCACGTCCAGCGCTTCCTGGGTCTTCCCCTCCTGGAGGAGCGACTGGGCGAGCAGCGACTGCCCCAGCGCCATTGAGGGCCGCGCCGCCACCAGCTCGCGCGCCAGGCGGACGGACTCGGCCACGCGGCCTCGCATATAGAGGTCGATCACGTCGTGCACTTTGGCGTCGAGACCGATCAGCCGCTTGGGATCGTCGTCCGGCCCGTAGCTCTCTTTCGAGGCGGCGGTACCCACGAGGTAGCCAAGGCTGGCCAGACGGGCCTCTTCCTCCGGCCGGGTGGCGGCCTCCCGCCGCGGCGGCCAGGCGGACTCCTTCGGCAGCGCCGCGAAGACGTCCCGCGCCGCCGGGCGCTGCTGGTCGATCAGGTTGGTGCGCTCCCCGGGGTCCTTGGGCAGCGCGTAGACCTCGGGCAGCGGCAGGGAGATCCACTTCGTGCCGTTGCGCAGCAGGCCGCGCAGCGGCGCCCAGCCGCGGTTGAGGGTGGCGGAAAGAGCCTCGAAGTACGAGTCCGAATTGTCCGAAGAAGGCGGAGCGAGGAGCGACCGGCCGGGGCGGCGCAGACCCCGGGGAGCGGGGGGATCGATGCCCGCGGCTTGCAGGATGGTGGGAAAGATGTCCACGTGGCGCGCCGCTCGGGCGTCCTTGCCGGGGGTGATCCCCCGTCCCCAGACGACGAGCGGCACCTTCAGCGTGGCCTCGTAGGCGAAGAGGCCATGCGACTGCTCGCCGTGCTCGCCGAGGGACTCGCCGTGATCGGCCGTCACGATTACCAGAGCGGGCACCAGCGCCGGCTTCTCCTTCCCGTCCAGGAACGGACCGAGCAGCGGCGCCAGATAAGAGTCGGCGGCGGCCACCTCGCCCAGGTAGGGGTTGTCCTTGAAGCGGGAGGCGAAGGGCTCGGGCGGCGCGTAGGGGGCGTGCGGATCATAGAGATGCACCCACAGGAAGCGGGGCTTCCCCTTCGGCTGCCGCTGCCACCAGGCGAGGGCCAGGCGCACCACGTCGTCGCCCCGCCGCTCGGCCATCAGGAACTCGGTGTCGTTGCTCCCCTTGGGATAGTGATCGTCGTAGACGTCGAAGCCGTGGTTGAGGCCGAACTGCGAGTCGAGCGGGAAGGCGCCCACGAAGGCGCCCGTGGCGTAGCCGGCGCCATGGAGCACGGTGGCGAGCGTGGGAACGGTCGCCGGCAGCCAGAAGCCGCTGTTGTCGCGCACGCCGTGCTGGAAGGGATAGAGGCCGGTGAGGATGTTGGTGTGCGAGGGCAGGGTCACCACATTGTGGGCATGGGTGTTGGTGAACACCCGTCCCTGACCCGCCAGGCGGTCGAGCACCGGCGTCTGCGACCGGCGGTTGCCGGCGAACCCCGGAGCGTCCGCCCGCAAGGTGTCGATGGTGATGAGAACGACGTCGCCCCGGGTCGCGGCTGGCGGCGCCGGTGCCTTCGCCGTGGGCGTCACCGCGATGGCAAGGGCGAGAACCGCCACCAGGGCGAGGGACGCGAAAAGCCACTTCGACATGGCCGGGGATTGTAGCAGCGGGCCCGGGGGCCTAATCCCGCAGCCGGGCCACCACCGGCTGCAGCTGCTCCACCAGGGCCGGCAGGTCGAAGAGCTCCAGGCCCATGCCGGACAGCAGGTTGAGCCCGCCCGGCTCACTCGAATGCGGCTCGAAGCGGTGGACGACACGCGCCCGCAGAGTCACCGGCTCGGCACCGGCGAGAGGCGGGTAGAGCTCCACCAGGACCGACTCCTGGATCCGCGCCGGATGCCGCGTCGAGACGAAAAGGCCGCCCTGGAGAATGTCGCGCCGGTAGACTTCCAGGAACTCCTCCGGCGAGGTGAAGTGGACGCTGAAGGCGCCTTCCCCTACCGGCCGGGGGACGGGAGGCGGAGGCGGCGGAGAGGGCGCAGTCTGCCACAGATCGGAGCCTGCGAGGGGAGGGGAGGAAAGCGGCCCGGCGGCGGGTGGAGGAGCCGAGAGGATGGGGGCCGGAGGCTCCGGCAGCTCCGGCTCCGCCACTCTCTCCGCTACCTCCGGAGGCGGCTCCCGCGGAATCTCCTCCGTGCCGACGGCCGAGGGGAGCAGCTCCCGCACCAGCTCCTCCACCGTCAGGAAGCGCACGCCCATGCCGGACTGGGTGACCCGCGCCAGCTCGCCGCGGATCTTGCGGGCGTGAGCCACCACTCCCTCCACCATGAAGCCGCGGTCGCGGTCCACCACCTCGACGCGGATGCGCGAGCCCCCGGCCACCGGACTGTTGGTGGCGATGAACATCCCCGTCATGGAGATGTTGGTCGTATAGCCAATGTAGGCGGTGGGCTCACCCCGCCTCCAAAAACTGACCTGGACACGGCGGGGGCGGCGTACGGCACGGCGTCTCGACATCACACGTAATGATATCAAGTATCCATTCCTTGCAGGGTTCCCCCCTTGCCCATACGATGTCCCGCGATGAAAGATCTGGAGACGACCGCCACGTCCGCCATGACCGTGGCCGCCTGCACCGGAAACGGGAGCGTGCGGATCGAGTCCCGCCCCCTCCCCACCCCCGGGCCGGGCGAGATGGTCCTGCGCCTGCGCGCCGCCGGCCTCTGCGGCACCGATCTTTTCAAGCTGCGCCATAATACGGCTCCCGACGGCACGGTGCTGGGCCACGAGGTGGTGGGCTCGGTGGCGGCCCTCGGCGAGGGAGTCGCCGGTTTCGCCCTGGGAGACCGGGTGGCCGTGCCCCATCACGTGGCCTGCGGCGAGTGCGACTTCTGCCGCCGGGGGAGTGAGCCATCCTGCCCGGCGTTCCGGGAGAACCTGCTGTCTCCCGGCGGTTTCAGCGAGTGGGTGCTGGTGCGGGAGCGCGCCGTGCGGCGGGCCGCCTTCGGCCTGCCGGCGTCTCTCCGCGACGAAGCCGCCGTCTTCCTGGAGCCTGCCGCCTGCGTGCTGCGCGGCATCCGACAGGCCCGGCTGCCCGAGACCGCCCTCACCGGCCCGTCGCCGGGCTGCGTCGCGATCCTCGGCGGCGGCGGCATGGGGCTCCTCCACCTTCTCGTCCTCAAAGCGGTTCATCCCGTCCTGCGGGTCGTGGTCTCCGATCCGCTGGAAGAACGGCGGGAGCTGGCCCGAAGATTGGGAGCTGATGCCGCGGTGACGCCCGGCGCGGCTCGGGAGGAGATCACTGCCCTCTGCGGAGGGCGTGGCGCCGATGTGGTGTTCGATACCGTGGGCGGCGCGGGTCTGCTGGAAGCCGCCCTGGCCCTCAGCCGTCCGGGGGGCGCGGTGGTCCTCTTCGCCCATGCGGACGGCGGAGGCGACCACGCCACTTTCGATCTCAACGCCTTCTTCAAGAGCGAGCGCCGGCTGATCGCCACCTATTCGAGCGCTCTCGCCGAGCAGCGGGAGGTCTACCGCCTGCTGGTGAGCGGCCGGCTGGACCCGTCGCCGCTCGTCACCCACCGCCTTCCCCTCTCCCGTTTCCCGGCGGCGGTCGAGCTGGCCCGGGAACGGCGGGCGGTGAAGGTTCTGCTGGTGCCCGACGAGGAGATGCCCTGAGCGTCCCGACTCTACCCGGCCGCCAGACGACGGCGTTCCTGCTGGGTCCCGAACGGCTGGAGCTGCGGGATGTGGCCGTGCCCCTCCCCGGTCCGGGGGAGATCCTGCTGCGCGTCGGCGCCGCCACCACCTGCGGCACCGATCTCAAGGTCTTTCAGCGCGGCGGCCATCCCCGCATGCTCAAGGCCCCCACGCCCTTCGGCCACGAAATGGCCGGCACCGTGGCCGCCGTGGGCCCCCTGAATGATGGCGCGGAAGAGCGCTGGCAGCCGGGCGACCGGGTGGTGGTGGCCAACTCCGCGCCCTGCGGCGTCTGCGAGTGGTGCTCCCGGGGCCGGGAGAACCTCTGCTCGGACCTCCACTATCTCAACGGCGCCTTCTCCGAGTTCCTCCTCGTTCCCCGGCGCTTCGCCGAGCGGAGCACCTATGCGCTGCCTGACGACGTGCCATTCGAGATCGCGGCCCTCGCCGAGCCGCTCGCCTGCGTGCTTCACGGCCTGGAGATCTCGTCGCTGGAGCGGGCTTCGAGCGTCGTCGTCTACGGCGGCGGCCCCATCGGCCTGCTGTTCGTGGACGTCCTCGCCAACTCGCCCGCCGACTTCCCGGCCGGAGGCGAGCACCACATCGTTCTCGCGGACCCCAACCCCGCCCGCCTGGAGGCCGGCACGGCCCTGGGGGCGGACGTGGCCGTCCAGGTCGACCGCGACGGCGGCGAGGCCGCGAGGCTCTGCAAGACCTCACGCACGGGAGACGGCTTCGACGTCGCCATCGAGGCCACCGGCTCCCCCGCCGCCTGGCAGGACGCCCTGGCCTCGGTGCGTCCCGGCGGTCTCGTGCAGCTCTTCGGCGGATGTCCTCCCGGCACCAACGTGCCGCTGGACACCCACCGCCTCCACTACTCGGAGATCACGGTGAAGAGCGCCTACCACCACCGTCCCGCGACCTTCGAGCGGGCGCTCGCCCTGCTGGCGAGCGGATCGCTGCACCCCCGAGTCCTCCTCTCCGCCGAGCGTCCCCTGGCGGAGCTCGAAGCCGCGCTGCGGAGCATGCGGCGCCGGGAGGCGCTCAAGGTGGTGATCAGGCCGTGATCTCCGGCTCGATCTTAAAGACCGAGCAAGACTCTGAGCCTGTCTTCCACGATCGCCATGGTTTCCGCCTTTACCTTACCGAAGCGGACGACTAGACGGTCCTTCGAGAGGGAACGGACCGCTTCACAGAGCGCATCGCTCTCAACCTTGAGCCCCCCTTCCATGGGCGAAAGCCGGACACGGAAGGGGTTTGGCCTCAGGGTAGAGGTAATCGGCACAGCGATTACCAGACCGGCCCGTGACCTGTTGAATGGGTCTTCTGAAAGAATCAGAACTGGCCTGCGACCCGCTTGCTCATGCCCACGAGTCGGATCGAGGTCCGCAAGCCAGATCTCGCCTCGCGCGGGTCCACCCTCATCCCTTGGCTTTGACTTTAGGAGCTCCATCCTCACCCCAACTCTCCCCTTGATCCAGTCCATCTACCAGGGTGACGTCCCAGACTTTTCGTTCGTCTTGCAGAGACTGCCAGGCTTCCGGATCTTCCTGAAGGCTTGCGTACGCGGCGTCGAGTTGCTCGAAGAGCCGCTTGCGCCGGTACTGCTCGACCGCCTTCTCCAGTACGGACTGCATGGAGTCCGCCTCGGCGTGCGCGATCTCTCGCAAGGCCTCCCGAGTGTGATCGCTGACTCGAACCATTGCACTACCCATCCAAGACCTCCTGTCTACAAATCAGTATACAGAAAGTCACCGGCCGGGTAGAACATTCAAGCCCTCCAACTCGATCCCCAGCCCATCCGCCAGCCGGTTGTAGTAGGCGAAGAGACCCGTGATCTGGACGATGTCGTGGATGCCGGTGTCGTCGAAGCCGGCGGCGCGGAGGATCTCGACATCCTGGCGCGTCATCGAGCGGGGCGCGCGGGTGAGCTTGACGGCGAAGTCGAGCATCGCCCGGTCCGCGGCGGAGATCTCCGCGGCGGGCGGGGCCTCCTCGTAGCCCTCGCGCAGGGCGGCGACCAGCGCCTTCCCCCGTTCTCCCTGATCTGCGACCTCGACACGGAGGTCGTCGGCATGAGCGGCGACTCAGTACTGGCAGTCGTTGGCCCGGGAGACGGCGACGGCGATCATCTCCCGCTGGGCGCGGGAGAGCGGGCCGCGGTCGGAGAGCATCAGCGCCTTGTAGATGTCGAGCCCGCCTTGCAGCACGTCCGGCCGCAGGCTCTGAATGCTCACCACGTTGAACACCTTGCCGGCGCGCGCGATGGACTCGTCGTAGATCTCTTTCAGAAGGCCTTCGGCCTCGCTCGGGGGGACGGTGCGTATCCAGGGCATCCATGGATCATACTTCCCCGGCACGCCTCTCGCACGAGACTTCCCCCGTGACCGATCCGCGCGTCAAGATCCTCTCCTACAACGTCGGTGGGCACGGCGCCCGGTGGAGCCGTCGCTACATCGACAGGATCGCCCGCACCATCGACGAGGCCGGCGCGGACGTGGTGGGATTGCAGGAGGTGCACCGCGGCACGAAGCAGTCGCGGCTGGAGGATCAGGCCGAGATCCTGGGGCGGCTCACCGGCCTCTCGGTGCGGTTCGGCAAGAGCTTCTCCCTGGGAGAGGGCGAGTTCGGCAACGCCGTGCTCACTCGCGGCGAGGTGCGCTCCAGCGAGGTCCACGTCCTCCCTGGGACGGGCGAGCCCCGCACGCTTCTCAAAACCAGCCTCGGCCTCGCCACCGGGGAGTTGGACTTCTTCGTCACCCACCTCGCCGCCTGGAGCCGGTGGGGGCGCGCGGCACGAAGTGTGCAAATCCAGGGTTTGGTCGAGCGGCTCCGGCAGCAGACCCGGCCCTTCGTTCTGGTCGGGGATCTGAACGCCCCTCCGGACGCCCCTGAGATCGGCACCTTGATGGCCGCCGAGCTGTTCCGGATGTGCGGCGACGACATCGCCGTCACGCACCGGTACATGCGCCAGCGCATCGACTACGTGTTCGCCGATCCAGGCTGGACCACCGACACCTACCGGGTGATCCGGGCCGGGCCGTCCGACCACTGGCCCGTGCTCGTCGAGCTGCACCGCGAAGCGAAGGACTGAACGCCGGGTTGGACAGCCGGCCTGGAGAGAGGCGCCATGCACCTTCCCGTCTGGGTCTTCGTGACCATGATCCTCGCCATCGTCCTGCTGGCGACGATGCTGTGGACCAACCTGCGCGAGCGCACCTTCCGCGTCACCGTGCCGGACATCGACAAGCTCGAGGAGGCTCTGCCTTCGATCGCCGGCATGACCAAGGCGATGATCGTGCCCGACAACAAGGTCGACGTGCTGCAGAACGGCGACGAGCTCTACCCCGCGATCCTGGAATCGATCGCCGGGGCGAAGGAGACCATCCACTTCGAGACCTATGTCTGGTGGACGGGCGACATCTGCGGCGAGGTGGCCAAGGCGTTCGCGAAGCGGGCGAAGGATGGGATCGAGGTGCGGGTGATGATCGACGCCCTGGGCTCCCTGAAAATGGACAAGAGCCTGCGCAAGCTGATGGAGGACGCGGGCGTCAAGGTCGCGACCTACCACCCCTTCCGGCTGGTGGACATCGGGCAGCTCAACAAGCGCACCCACCGCAAGCTCGCCATTTTCGACGGCAAGATCGCCTATGTCTTCGGGCACGGCATCTCGAAGATGTGGACCGGCTGTGGCCAGGACAAAGACCACTGGCGCGACACCGGCGTGCGCCTCCAGGGGCCGGTGGTCAACGGCGTGCAGGCGGTTTTCGCCCAGCATTGGGTGGAGGAAACCCAGGAGGTGCTGATCGGCGAGCAGTATTTTCCGCACCAGAAGGCGGCCGGCACGAGCCGGGTGCACGTGCTGGCCGGAGCTCCGCTCGGCGGCGTGTCGGACCTGGAGATGATGTTCAAGATGGGCATCGCCTCGGCACAGAAGGAGTTGTTGATCCAGAACCCCTACTTCATCCCCGACGAGCAGACGGTGAAGCTCCTGAGGCGCGCCGTACAGCGCGGCGTGGAGGTGAAGCTGATGATTCCCGGCGAGGTGAGCGACAGCGCCATCGTGCGGCACGCCGGCCACCGTCACTTCGAGGAGATGCTGCGCGACGGCGTCAAGATTTTCGAGTTCCAGCGCACGCTGATCCATCAGAAGATCATGGTCATCGACGGCGTCTGGTCGCACGTCGGCTCGACCAACTTCGACTCCAGGTCCTTCGACATCAACGAGGAGGCCGGGGTGGGGATCATCGACAAGTCGGTGGCGGCCCAGCTCGAGAAAGCCTTCGAGGACGACATGAAGGACTGCGTCGAGCTGACCCCCGTGAATTGGAAGAAGCGCTGCCCGCCCTGGCACCGCGGCATCGACCGGCTGTGCTACATGCTGAGCTGGCAGTTGTGAGGCCCTGAGAGCCGGAGCCCTCTCAGGCGTTCGCCTGGAGCTGCTCCAGCGCCTGCCGCACGCGGTCGAGGCGCTCGCCGTGGCTGCTCTGGCTCATGAAGGCGACGTAGTCGCGGGCGGTGCGCAGGGTGGCGAGGCGCTGGCGGAAGACCTCCAGGCGGCGGTTCGCGTCCGACAGCCTCTCCTTCAGCTCCGGCCGGTCCAGCCGCGCCACGATGTCCGGCAGCGCCTCCAGGGTATGGCAGACGAGCAGCACGTCGCAGCCCGCGGCGAAGGCCATCTCGCAACGCTCGGGAAGATCGCCCCACTCGTCGAGCGCCTTCATCTCCATGTCGTCGCTGAGGGCGAGGCCGTCGAAGCCCTGCCGGCCGCGTAGCACGCCGCCGATGATCTCGGGCGACAGGGTCGCCGGGCGGTGGGAATCCCAGGCCGGGTAGACGGCATGGCTCACCATGATCGCTCCGGCCAGGCGGCCCAGGGTCTCGAAGGGCTCGAGGTCGGTCTCCATCTGCTCGATGGGGAGATAGACCACGGAGGTCTTGAAGTGGGTGTCCTCGCCGGCGCCGCCCAGGCCCGGGAAATGCTTGAGGCAGCCCCCCGCCCCGCCGCCGTGCAGGCCGCGCAGGAAGGCCTGGGCGCGGGGCACGACGTCGCTCACCGTGGCGCCGAGGTAGCGGTCGTCGAGGGCGTTGTCGGTGGCGCCGCGATCGAGGTCCACCACCGGCGCGAAGTCCATGTCGATGTCGAACAACCGCAGGGCCTGGGCGATCCAGTAGCCGGTCTGGTGGGAGTAGCTGGTGGCGTGCCGGGCCAGTAGCGATGCCGGCGGCGCGGCCCCCACCACGTCCTTCAGCCGGTCCACCCGGCCACCCTCGGCATCGATCGCCAATACGCCTTCCGGCATCAGCTTGCGCAGCCGGACCACCAGCTCGTTCAGCTGCTCCTCGTCCTTGATGTTGCGCTTGAACAGCACCACCCCCCCGGGCTGAAAGCGGGCCAGCATGGCGGCGGAGGCAGAGTCCAGCTCGGGGCCGGGTATTCCCACGAAGATCTGCTCGGCGGGTCGCATGCGGGGCATCTTATCGCGCGGCGGCCCCCAAGAACCCGCCCTGGTAAGATCCATCGCCATGACTCGCCGCGCCCTGCTCTCCGCCGCAGCCATCGTCGCCATCACCGCCGCCCTGCCGCTCCTGGCCATGCTGACGCGCGCCTCGTCCCCGGAGGCCGCTCCTCAGACTCCCGCGGACGAGCCCGCGGGTCCGGCGGATCCCGCGGGTCCGGCACCCGCGCCGCCCAAAATCCATCCGCTGCCCTCCCTTCGCGACCAGGCCAGGGAACAGCAGGTGTGGCTCGAGAGGCGCCTCTCGGCCGTACTGCCGAAGGTGATGCGCGAGCATGGGGTCGAGATGTGGATCCTCGCCATGCGCGAGTACGCGGAGGACCCGGTGTTCTTCTCCCTGACCTCCCCCACCACCTTCGCGGCTCGGCGGCGGTCGATCTACGTCTTCCACGATCAGGGTCCGGCGAAGGGAGTGGAGCGGCTGGCTCTCGGCGGCGGCGATCAAGGAGGGCTCTACTCGATCTACCGCGATCCGAAGCCACGGGTGGCCGGGGCCGAGCTGGTCGGCGACGACCAGTGGCGGCTCCTGCGCCAGCTCGTCGAGAAGGCCAACCCCAGGACCATCGCCTTGAACATCGATCCCGTGAACGCCTTCGCCGACGGCCTCCACGCCGGCGAGCGCGAGGCGCTGGAAAAAGCGCTGGGGCCGCGGCTCATGAAACGGGTGGTACGGGAGCCGCGCCTCGCCGTCGAGTACCTCGGCACCCGGCCGCCCGCGATGCTCCCCCGCTACCGCGAGGTCCAGGAGACGGTTCACGCCCTGATCGCGACCGCCTTTTCACGCACGGTGATCCATCCGGGCGAGACATCCACGCAGGACGTCGAGTGGTGGCTGCGGCAGCGGGTGCAGGAGCTGGGGATGACGGTCTGGTTCCACCCGGACGTCGAGCGCGCCGCGCCCGGCGTCGACTGGGGCAAGGGCGTGATCCAGCGCGGCGACGTCCTGTGGGTGGACTTCGGGGTCATCGCCATGAACCTCCACACCGACACGCAGCATCTCGGCTACGTCCTGCGGCCCGGCGAGACCGGCCCACCTCCCGGCCTGCTCGCCTGCCTCGCCACCACCAACCGTCTGCAGGATCTTCGTCCTCGCCGAGATGAAGCCCGGCCGCACCGGCAACGAGGCCCTGAGGTCGGCGCGCGCCGAGATGTCCCGTCAGGGGATCGACGGCACCATCTACTCCCACCCCATCGGCGACCACGGCCACGGCGCCGGCCCCCTCATCGGCCTGTGGGACCGGCAGGAGGGCGTCCCCGTCCGCGGCGATCTCGCCATCCGTCCGAGCACCTGGTTCTCCATCGAGCTCCAGGCCACCTCGCCCATCCCAGAATGGAAAGGCCAGCGCCTTCCCTGCCGGCAGGAGGAGGACGCGAATCTGGATGAGGATGGAGCCCCGCACTGGGTGTACCGCCGCCAGGAGCGGTTCCACCTCGTGCGGTAAAGGGGACGACGCTACTCGGCGACTTCGCCGAGCCGGCGCACGGAGGCGATGCGGTCGCGGGGGATCATCAGATGGTCGTACTTCTTGAAGACGCCGAAGCGGGAGGCCCGCTTCACGTAGTCGTCCTTGGACCGGCCGCCGTCGCCGTCGCGGTGGAGGTCGACGTCGTGGAGGAAGATGCCGCGGTCGTCCATGTCGTCGCACCGGCCCACGAAGATCTCGGGGCCGGTGGTATCGACGATGACGGTGATGCCGTGCAGCTCACCCTTGTTCTGGTGGAAGGTTCCCATCGAGAAGGTCTCGGGTCAGGTGGCCGCCGGCACCGCGCAGAACTCGGCGAAGACCTGGGTCAGGTCGCTCGCGACCTGACGGGCGTCGCGCCCCTCGATGCGGTGGCGGGGCATGAAGTAGACCAGCTCGCCGTCCTTGAAGAAGGCGATGGACGGGCTGCTGGGCGGAATGTCCGCCATGAAGGCGCGGGCACGGGCGGTCGCCTCGAGATCCTGACCCGCGAACACGGAGGCGACGCGGTCGGGACGACGCTCGCCTTCGAGGGCCAGACGCACGCCGGGGCGCGCCATGCCGGCGGCGCAGCCGCAGACGGAGTTGACCACCAGCATCGCGGTGCCGGTCTTTTCGTCGAGGAACGTATCCACGTCGGCCGGGGTGCGCAGCTCGCGCACGCCGATCGCCGAAAGCTCTTCACGCATGGGCCGGACCAGAAGCTCGCTATAGGGCACTGTCGCACCTCCTTGCTTTTTCAATCTGAATCATCATTCCATCCTTTTGGAGGAACCGCGGAAGGAGCGGGAGGTATTCCCTCCCGCTCCTTGCGGACCGCTTCTATCGGAACCGCAGAGTGGCCCCGATGCGGACCACGCGCGGGCTCAGCCGCTCGGTGACCTGGTTGGCCTGATCGCCGTCGAGCACGTTGCGGTCGCGCTGCAGGACATAGGACTCGTTGAGGAGGTTGAAGCCGTCGATGCCCAGCAGCAGCTCGACATCGCCGACGTGAAACGACTTCTCGATGCGGGCGTCGAGGGTGATCACGTCCTGGTTGCGGAAATCCTCGATCCCCGCGAGCTGCACCCGCCGCGACCCCGTGCCGCCCGACTTCCGGATGTAGGGAGGCGAGATGTAGCCCTGGCGGCCGTTGAGGCTGCCCGCGACGCTGAAGCCCCAGGGGTGATCCGGCGCGATCTGATAGAGGCTGTAGAGGCCGAAGGACCACTTGCTGCCGAGCAGGATGTCGCCCTTGTTGCCGCTGCCGCCCGACTGCGCGAAGAAGATGTCGTTGCCGTCGGAGAAACCGAGCCCGTCGGCGACCACGTCGGTGGGATCGTGGAACGCCTTGTAGTTCTTGCCGATGTTCCAGGTCCAGTCGTTGTAGTTGAAGTGCCCCTGGGCGCTCCAACGGTTGGCCAGGCGGCGGGTGAAGCTCAGGTTCACACCCTTGTAGTCCTGAGTGCGGTCGCCGTTGAGGTACAGGGTGCCGCCATTGAACGTGAGGCCGTCGCGCAGCGAGTACACCGGGACGGTCGCGGTCTGCCCGTTGGGCAGGGTGCCCGAGACGGTGCCGTCGGGAACGTAGTCGCCGCGCGTGGCCACCCGGGTCTGGCCGGTGGCGTCGTCGACCACCAGTGACCGCAGCTCGGGAATGTCGTGGATGTGGCGGTAGATGAGGTTGATCCCCACCGCGAAGTTGGGACCGAAGCCCTGGTCGAGCCCGAAGGTGACCTCGTCGGTCAGCGTCGGTCCCAGGTTGCGGGCGTTGATGCTGGGCGGCAGCCCCGCCGGGTTGGCGGGATCGATGTTGTAGGTGTAGCCGAACGCCAGGGAGCCGAGCTCGCCGGGATCGAGAATGTGGTTGCGGTTGGCGTCCGCGAAGTAGAAGTAGGCGTAGCCGTAGCCGATGGGGTTGACGCGGGTGGACAGCGGGAGCTGGCCGAGCTGCTCGGCATAGCGGGAGTAGGTGCCGCGCAACAGGGTGGAGCGGTCCTTGCCCAGGGCATAGGTGGCGCCGAGGCGGGGCTCGAAGGTGTTCCAGGAGAACCCGCCGGCATGGTTGCCCTTGAAGGTGAGCGGCGGCAGCAGCCCCGGGCTGTCTGCATCCTGGCCCGGCACCAGCGGGTTGCCCGGATCGCTGGCCGGCAGGTTCTTCAGGTACTGCCGGTCGTAGCGTACGCCGGCGTTGATCGTCCAGCGGTCGTGGGTCAGCGTGTCCTGCACCCAGCCCGCGCCATAGTCGCCCTCGATGCCGACCGTACGGTTGCGGTAGAAGATGACCTGGTCGATGCCGTCGTCCAGGCCGAGCGTCGCGCCGTCGATCACCTTCTTGTCGTGCGGCCAGACGGTGCCCGAGCGGTTTTCCTGCTGGCGGAAGCTGCCGCCGAACTTCAGCTCGTTGCTGACGCCGCCGGTGTTGAAGAAGTAGCTGCCGTCGGCCTTGTACTGGTCGATGACGGCGTCCTGCTTGAAGTCGAAGTTCGATCCCCGCAGCACGCCGTTCTCGTCGACGAAGATGTCGGCGTTCAGGCCACCTTTGGGGGTCAGGGTGAACTTGCCGTTGTCGCGCGACCACAGGGCGTTGAAGACCAGGCTGGCGTTGGGAATGAAGGTGTCCTCGACCTTGTAGATGTCCGACGGCGTCGTCTGATCGAGGGTGGACTCCGGCGCGTGGTCGGGGCCCGCGCCGCGGCCGGACTTGAGCTTGTCGTTGGTCCAGTAGTGCAGGACGCCCGAGTTCTGCGTTCCCAACTGGAAGTTCGCCTTGAAGTTGGAGTCCTCCAGCTTGGTGGCGTCGAGCTGCGAGCCGCCGTCGCCGCTCGGCACGAGGTTGCCGATCTTGCTCCGGCCGTAGGAGCCCCAGATCCACAGGTGGTCCTTGACGATGGGACCGCCGACCTCGGCGCCGTACTCGTCCACCTTGTCGATGCGGTTGCCGTTGGTTTCCTTGGGCTCGGCCTGCCAGGAGCCGTCGGTGCGCAGGAAGCGGCCCGAGCCCCGCCACTCGTTGGTGCCGCGCTTGGTCACCTGGTTGATGGTGACGCCGGAGGTCTGCACCGTCACGTCGGCGCTCGACACCGTGAACTGCACCTCCTCGAAGGCGCCGAAGTCGAAGTACGTGGCCGAGCCGCCCACCGCGTTCATGTCGGTGAGGATGACGCCGTCGACCGCGAAGGTGTTGTCGCGGGAATTGGAGCCGGCGCCGAGGAAGTTCGACTGCTGGCCGCTCTCGTTGCCGCCCACGTTCACCCGGTCGACGACCACGCCGGGCGCCTGGCTGAGGAGCGACCAGGGGTCGCGCGCCGTCGGCACCCGGTTCAGGTCGGCGGCCCCGACGTTGGCGCCGAGGTTCGTCTTGCGCTCGTCGAGCAGCGGGCTCTCGCCGGTGACGGTGATGACGTCCTTGATGGCGCCGCTCAGGGTGATCTGAACCTCGGAGTTGGAGCCGACCCGGACCTCGATGTCCTGCACCTCGACGGGCGAGAAGCCCTGCAGATCGGCTTTCAACGAGTACTTGCCGGGATAGAGCTTGACGAAACGGAACTTGCCGTCGCTGCCGCTCTGCTGGACCTGAGGCGCGCTGACCGAGCTGGTGAGCGTCACCGTAACCCCTGGGAGCGATTGCTTCTGCTCATCCACCGTGTTGCCATAGATATCGCCGGTCTGGAGCTGCGCGGCGGCCGGAACGGCCAGCGCCAGCAGCAGGACGGCGAGTACAAGATGCACGTACCTGGCTCTGCCCATCGTGTCCCCCTTTCAAGGTCGACTTGAAGGGGATTATGCAACGACTTCGTCGCCGGGTGCCAGCACCACCCTCCCAAAGACTGGACCGGATAAGAAAAGACCCGGCCGGGCAAGCCGGCCGGGTCGAGACTTCAAAAGAATGGATGGACAATGGATGGACGTCAGGGCGCCACGATCATCAGATCCCTGGCGTCCGTCTTGAGCTGCACGATCCGGCCGAGCAGGTCGTCCCGCTTCGGGCGGCTGTCCTCGTTCCTCGCCGCGATCTCCAGCAGGTAGGCTTCCTTCAGCTTGGCGAGGGCGTCGAAATGCAGGCCGCGAGCTTCCAGGACGCGAACGGCGTCGCGGGTGTCGAAGGAGGCGAGCTCGAGCAACATCCTCGACTTGGTCTTGTTCTTCAGGTTGACGGCGGCCTGGTCGAGCTCCGTCGACGACCGGATGTTCTCCAGGGCGTTGAGGACGCGCAGCATCGCGGCCACCGCCTCGACCTGGGTGGACTCCAGGTGGATGCCGATGCCGCCGGTGTCCGCCGTCTTGAACTGACCGCCGACCTCGGAGTTGTTGAAGGCGTTGCTGTTGTAGAAGGCGACCGCCTCCTCGATCGTGGCTGCCGAGTTGTTGTGGAAGAACGGGCCGGTATCCGCCGCCTCGATCACCACCGGCGTGTTGAACCGGCCGTTGCCGAAGCCGCCCTTGGGGTTGGGGGCCTTGCCGAAGGCGCCGTCGCGGGGCCTTGCGCCCGGCATGATCAGGTCCGCCGGATGGTCGGCGAGATCCTCGGTGCCGATGTTGAAGTTGCGGTTGTCGTGGTCCTGGCCGAGGGCGCCGCCGTTGCCATGGCAGGCGTTGCACTTGCCGGCGGCCACGGTGCCACCCTGCGAGTCGAGGGCCAGGAAGATGGCCTGGCCGCGGCTGACGACCGGCGACTTGAACTGCATCGCCGGCAGGTTGAGATCCGCCTGGCGGCCCAGCGCGAGCTGGAAGGCCGCGAGGGCGTCCAGCTCATCGTTGGTCGGCATCCGGAAGTCCGTGCCCGCGACGCGGCCCATGCCCTTGGTGAGGTGCTGGCTGATGGCGCCCACCGCGAAGTCGCGGATGGTGCCGGCGCCGGGCGAGCCGTCGCCTGCCCAGCCCAGCCGCTCGCCCGGCGGATTGGGCGAGCCGGGCTGGATCGGCGAGCGGGAGTTGCGCAGGCCCAAGAGGTGCGGCACGCTGCGCAGCACGAACTTGGTCGCCAGGTTGTCGAACCCGTCCGGGTTCTCGACGACGAGTCCGAGGGCCCGCATCAGAGCCGGATTCTCGAAATTGTGGGCCAGGTTCGGGTTGGTCTCCGCCACGAATAGCGGATCGTCCGGCGCCTGGGCGGCGATGTAGTTGGCGTCGATGGTGAAGTTGTTGTCCGAGGGGTGGCAGGTGCCGCAGGTGCGGCCGTTGCCGCCGAACTTCTCGTTGAAGAAGATGTCGAAGCCCTTGGCGACCAGCGCGTTCGTCGAATCGAACGGCGTGGCACCCGCGACCCGCGGCCCGAAGAAGGAGGCCAGCATCGGCACGTGGCTCGGCTCGAGGGCCGGCTTGGCCTGCGCCTTGGTGAACATCCGCTGGAAGAGGTCGGGCGAGCCGTAGAGCACGCCCCCCTTCTCCGGCCGCACACCGGCGCGCGTCACGACCATCATGTCGGCATGGAAATTCTTGAAGAAGCCGGGTGCCAGACGGGCGGACATCCGGGCGGCGGCGCCCTCGATGGACAGGCCGCCGAGCCGGTGCATGCGGTCGCCGGCCTCGGGCGCGATGCTGCCGCCGGGCTGGTTCTGCACCATCCAGACATCCCAGTTGCCGGCCGGCAGCCCCTTGAGCTCGACCTGCGCGGCGCCCGCCACCAGGTCGAGCCGGGCGAGCCCTTCGGCGTCCGTGATCTCCGTCGACAGCCCCTTGGCCCAACCGAGGGAAAAGAGAACGTTGTGGTCGCCGCCGCCGGCGGCGTGACGGGCGGACCATTCCTGGAAATCGGCCCGCAGGCCGGCGGGGTTCACCTTGGCGGCGATGACCGACGCCCCCGCCGTCTCGGCCGGCTGGTAGAGCAGAGCCGACAACAGCCCCAAAGCCGACAAGGCGCCCAGCACAACCATCCAAACCTCGATTTTTCTACGCATGGATCTCCTTCGACTCACTCACTCTTCAGCGTGTGAGAGTTGAGGCCGAGGAACGAGCTTGCAGCCGTCAGCCGTGGCGATCCGGCTCTCGGCGATCTACCTCTGCCTATAGGAATTTGACTACGCAGCTATGGTGCCGCGGGGGGGGCGAAAGCGGACAGTGCCGCGGGCGTACCTTCAAGGATGCGTAAAGGGGCCCGCCCGAGCGGGCGGACCCCTTCTGCCGGAACGTCACTCCAGCGCGTCAAACCAGGGCGTCAAAAGATCATCGCCGCCTTGGCATCCGCCTTGAGCTGGAGAATCTGGCTGATCATGTCGTCCCGCTTCGGGCGGCTGTTCTCGTCCTTGGCGTTGATCTCCAGCTCGTAGGCCTGCTTCAGCTTGGCGAGGGCGTCGAGATGCAGCCCCCGCTCCTCCAGCACGCGGACGGCGTCCCGGGTGTCGAAGGAGGCGAGGTCGAGCAGCAGGTTGGCCTGGCCCTTGTCCTTCAGATTGACGGCGGCCTGATCGAGCTCCGTGGACGAACGGATGTTCTCCAGGGCGTTGAGGACGCGCAGCAGCGCGGCCACCGACTCGACCTGGGTGGACTCCAGGTGGATGCCGATGCCGCCCGTGTCCGCGGCCTTGAACTGAAGGCCAACCTCGGAGGTATTGAAGGCGTTGCTGTTGTAGAAGCCGACCGCTTCCTCGATCGTGGCGGCCGAGTTGTTGTGGAAGAACGGACCGGTATCCGCCGATTCGACCACCACCGGGGTGTTGAACCGGCCGTTGCCGAAGCCGCCGCGCGGGTTGGGGGCGCGGCCGAAGGCACCGTCGCGCGGCCGGGCACCCGGCATGATCAGGTCGGCCGGGTGGTCCGGAAGATCCTCGGAGCCGATGTTGAAGTTGCGGTTGTCGCCGCTCTGGCCGAGGGCGCCGCCATTGCCGTGGCAGGCATTGCACTTGCCGGCCGCCACGGTGCCGCCCTGCGAGTCGAGGGCCAGGAAGATGGCTTGGCCGCGGCTGACGACGGGCGATTTGAACTGCATCGCCGGCAGGTTGAGGTCCTGCTGGCGGCCGAGGGCGAGCTGGAACGCGGCGAGGGCGTCCATCTCGGTGTTGGTGGGCAGCCGGAAGTCGGTGCCGGGAACACGGTTCAGGGTCTTGGTGAAGTGCTGGGTGATGGCGCCCACCGCGAAGTCGCGGATGGTGCCGGCGCCGGGCGCGCCGTCGCCGGCCCAGCCGAGCCGCTCGGCCGGCGGGTTGGGCGAGCCGGGCTGGATCGGAGTGCGCGAATGCTGCAGGCCCAGGAGGTGGGGCACGCTGCGCAGCACGAACTTGGTCGCCAGGTTGTCGAACCCGTCCGGGTTCTCGACGATCAGGCCGAGGGCGCGCATCAGCGTCGGATTCTCGAAGTTGTGGGCCAGGTCCGGATTGGTTTCCGCCACGAACAGCGGATCGTCCGGCGCCAGGGTGGTCAGGTACTTGGCG
Source organism: Thermoanaerobaculaceae bacterium (assembly GCA_963717295.1). GTDB lineage: Bacteria > Acidobacteriota > Thermoanaerobaculia > Multivoradales > UBA5704 > DATARR01. The sequence goes on along the minus strand of OY970330.1, from coordinate 8,476,719 downwards.
TCGATGGTGAAGTTGTTGTCCGAGGGGTGGCAGGTGCCGCAGGTGCGGCCGTTGCCGCCGAACTTCTCGTTGAAGAAGATCTGAAAGCCCTGCGCGACCAGCGCGTCCGTCGAATCGAACGGCGTGGCGTTGGCGACCCGGGGACCGAAGAACGAGGCCAGCATCGGAGTGGGGCTGGGCTCCAGCGCGGGCTTCGACTGCGCCTTGGTGTACATCCGCTGGAAGAGGTCGGGAGAGCCGTACAGGACGCCCCCGTCCTCAGGCCGCGCGCCGGCCCGCGTCACGACCATGACGTCGGCGCGGAACCTGTCGAAGAAGCCGGGCTCGAGCCGGGTAGAGAGACGGGTGGTCTTGTTGCCGGCGGCCGTGGCGACGGAGCCCAGCCGGTGCATGCGGTCACCGGGCTCCGGCACGACGCTGCCGCTGGGCTGGTTCTGCACCATCCAGACGTCCCAGCTGCCGGCCGGCAGTCCGCTCAGCTCCACCTGCACGGCGCTCCTGACCAGATCGAGCCGGGCGAGGCCCACGGCCTCCGTGTTCTCCCGCGACAGGCCCTTGGCCCAGCCGAGGGATATGAGGACGTTGCGGTCGCCGCCGCTGGCGGCGTGCCGGGCGGACCAATCCTGGAAATCAGCCCGCAGGCCGGCGGGGCTCACGTTGGCGGCGATCACCCGCCGCGCGGCGGCTCCAGGCTGATAGAGCAGCGCCGACCACAGTCCCAGTGCCGCCAGAGCTCCCAGCAGTCCGATCCATACCTTGGTTTTCCGTCCCATGAATTCCCTCTCCTTCGCGCACACCGGCGCGCGTGTCCCTAAGTTGTGCCCTTCCAGACCGAACCGATCCCGGCAAAAGCTCGATCGGTCCCGAATCCGCTGCTCCCTCTATTGGGTGGATGGCATACTACCCCATAGTGCAAAGGCCGGCGAAAAAGCGGACACCACGATGCCCAAGACTTTTAAAACCACCGCGCCCAGCTTTTTGAAACCATTCTTTGCTAAGCATGTCCCCAGAAAAGAGGGGGTGCCATGCAGCGTTTTCTGACTCTCTGGCTCACTCTCCTCGCCGCCGGCTGGCTGACCCGCGCGGTCGTGTCCGCGCTGCTCTTCGAGCGCGCCGCCGCCGGCCTCGCCATCCTCACCGAGGTCTTCGCCGTAGCCCTCGCGCAGGCGGCCCTCCTGACGTGGGCGACCCGACCCCGGGCGCGGCGCCGCACCCGTCCCGGCACCGGCGGGGACTGACTCGGGCGTGCTGTGCTAGGCTCCCGGAGCTGCCTTTCAACGCTTTGGAGCCCACATGCGCGAATCGAAGCTCGCTCTTCTCCTGCTGGGTATCCTCGCGTTCGTCGCCTTCGGCTTCCTGCTGCAGACCCTGAAGCCGATCCTGCTGCCGCTGGTGGTGGCGGTCTTCCTCGCGCAGCTCTTCTCACCCCTGACCAAGGCTCTCCGGCAGCGGCATGTGCCGGCCGCGATCTCGGTGCTGCTGGTGCTCGCCCTGGTGTCGGGCGTTCTGGTGCTGCTGTCGATGGTGATCTACTCCAGCGCCGACGCCTTCACCGCCGCCCTGCCCAGCTACCAGGCCAAGCTCAAGGAGATGCTCAAGGGACTCTCGGACTGGGTGGGCGGCTACTCTCCCGTCCTCAAGGCGCAGATCCAGCACTGGAAGTGGGACGAGGCCGTGAAGGTCTCCTCGCTGCCCGGCTTCCTGGCGACCACCGTGGGCTCGTTCCTGCTCTTCTTCAACGACGCCTTCCTGATCATCCTGTTCCTGGTGTTCCTGCTGGCGGGCAGCGACGGCTTCCCCAGGAAGCTGGAGAAGGCCATGCCTGATCAGGCCCGGCGGGTCGGCGAGGTGATGGACAACGTCGAATCCAAGGTCCGCAAGTACCTGCTGACCAAGACCCTGCTCAACCTGACCAACGCCACCATCGTGGGCTGCCTGCTGTGGGCCTTCGGAGTCGACTTCCCCCTGCTCTGGGCGCTCCTCACCTTCCTCGCGCACTACATTCCCAACTTCGGCGCCGTCATCTCGGTGGGCATCCCCACGATCTTCATGTTCCTCCAGTTCTCGCCGGGCAAGGCCCTGCTGGTGGCGCTGCTCAACCTGGCGGTGCAGTTCACCATCGGCAACGCCCTGGAGCCGCGGGTGATGGGAACGAGCCTCAACCTCAGCCCCCTGCTGGTGCTCATCTCCCTCATCTTCTGGGGCTGGCTGTGGGGACCCTGGGGGATGGTGCTCTCCGTGCCCATCACCTCGACGATCAAGATCGTCTGCGAGAACGTCGCCGCCCTCCAACCCCTCGCCGTGCTGATGAGCGGCGACGAGGGCGGGTGAGCTCCCTGGTTCGACGCTTGCACGCAGCGCCAGCACGCGAGATAGTGCGCGCGACTCGAACGAGGTGATACCGAACATGACGCCAACGCCAAGAACCTGCAAGAGCTGCTTCTTCCTCGTCTTCTTATCGATTCTCTTCGGGCTGCCGGCCGCCGCCGCCGAGGCACCGGCCTCGATTCAGTTCGGACGTTTTGGCACGATCCCCGTCGTCCGTCCCCAGGGCGAGCCGTCCCAGGTGATTCTGCTGCTCTCGGGAGACAAGGGCGCGGGAGAGCTGGAAGGCAAGATGGCCGCCGTGCTCGCCGGCCAGGGCGCCCTGGTCTTCGAGATCAATAGCGCTCAGTACCTTCAGGCGACGGGGCAGACCCACTGCATCTTCCCCGCCGCGGACTTCGAGAGCGTGAGCCAGTTTGGCCAGTCGAAGCTGGGGATGGCGAGCTTCAAGCCGCCCATCCTGGTGGGCACGGGCTCCGGTGCCCAGCTCGCCTACGCCGCCCTGGCCCAGGCGCCTCCCGGCACCTTCGCGGGAGCGGTGAGCGCCGGCTTCTGCGCGGTGCTCAACAGTGAGCGCCCGCTCTGCCAGGGCAACGGCCTGATTCGGGACCACTCCTGGAAGCTGGGAGGACAGCACCTGCTCCCGGACTCCGAGATCGGGGATCCCTGGTTCATCCTGCGCTCCCCCGCCGATGCCCAGTGCGCCGCCGGCCCGTTCGGCGATTTCAACAAGAACATCCCGGGCTCCAAGGTGATCCACCTGCCGGCCAAAGTGCCGGCGGCGGAAGCTTGGAAGAGCCAGCTCCAGGAGGCCATGACGGCTTTCGCCGAGCGCAGCCGGCAGGCGGCGGCGAGCGCACCCAACCGCGACAACGAGCTTCGCGATCTGCCGCTCGCCGAGGTCGCCGCCGACCCGCCGGAGACCAACGCCCTCGCCGTCGTCCTCTCCGGCTCCGGGGGCTGGACGAGCATCGACCGCAGGATCGGCAACCAGCTCGCGGCACGCGGCGTACCGACGATCGGCATCTCGGCGTCCAACTACTTCTGGAACCAGCGCACTCCGGACGGCACGGGGCAGGATCTGACCCGCATCCTCAAGCACTATCTGGCGGCCTGGCACAAGGAAAAGGTGATTCTCGTCGGCTACTCGCAGGGGGCGGACATCATCCCCTTCATGACCAACCGGCTGCCGGCCGACCTGCGTGCGCGGGTGGTGATGGTGGGTCTCATCGGCCCGGACCCCAACGCTCAGTTCCGCTTGCACCCCGACGCCTGGATGAGCGGCCGGGCCGTCGAGCCCGACCTCGCCGTAGCCCCCGAGATCGCCCGGCTCGCGGGCCTGAAGGTCGTCTGCGTACTCGCCGAAAAGGAGCTCGACAGCCTCTGCCCGAAGCTCGACCTCAAGGTCGTGACGATGTTCAAAGTGCCGGGCAGCCACGACTTCGCCGGCCAAGCGCCAAACCTGGCCGAGCACTTCGTCGCCGAAGCGGGGGTGCGCGGCCCGGCGAAACGCCCGGCGGCGAAGAAAAAGCCCTGAACCCGAGGGCGTATGAGCCTTCGACCCACCGCCCGGCCTGGCAGCCGGGCGGATTTCCCAATACGGCTTTAGTGATGCCGGTCGAAAGCGATGCCCTTCTCGACCTGCTCGATGGCTTCGTTGGTGTGCTTGAGAGCCTTGACGCGATGGCCGCCCTTGTCCTCGTCGGCCTTCTCGAGCTCGCCCTTGGCGGCGCGCAGGTGCTCGAGGGCCGCCTGCATGCGAGGCTGATCGGCGCTGAGACGGCCGGCGAGGCCACCGGCGAGGAAAACAAGAGCGAGAACACAGGCGACGAGGATGCGATTACGGCGGGAGAGCGTGCTCATGGCTTTTCTTCCCCTTGGAGGAGTCACGACGGTAGAGCCCGTCAGAATGACCTGTCTGATAGAAGCATCGGGTAGAAGCGACTTCCTCGAACGGGATAAGAGCTTAGCACCAACCGCCCTGGAGGGGGGACTGGTATAGACTCCCCGCCGATGGACGGCGCACAACCCGAGGTGGCACGAATCCTGAGGCTTCTCGAAGCCCTGCTGGTGCTTCGGAAGGTCCGGCTCGTCGCCTTGGAGCGCCATCTCGGCCTTTCGGCAGGGACCATTCGCCGGATCTTCAACGGTGCCATCGAGCTGAAGTACCGCCAGGTGATCGAGATCCTGGAGTTCCTGGAAATTCCGCCTTTGGCGTTCTTTCAAATCGCCTACGAGCCCCAGAACGCGTCGGTCGATCTCCTGGCGGCCCGGCTCGACAAGATTCGCCCCGCCGAAGAGCTGAAGGTCGAGCCCCTATCGCGAGCGGACCTGCTGGAGCTCGTCAAGGAGACGCTCGCGCAACTTGGCTACTCCCCTCCCAAGAAGGACGCCAGGAAGTCCCCTGGCCGCCGCCAGCCTCCCGAGAAGAAGGACAACGACGAGGAGTAGCGGCTCGTTCAGGCGGCCTTGCCGCCCTCTCGGCCCACGAGCTCCGTCAGGGTCGCGGCGATCGTCTCGATCTGAACGCAGAGCGTCTCGCTCGAGAATCGCTTCTCGCACGACTTGCGCAACAGAATCAGGCTGGCGATGAGCTCCCGGGCGATCTTCAGGGCTCGGAACGTCCTCACCATGTCGTCGACGAGCCAGATGAGCTCAGTGTGGCGCTCTTGCCGCGCGTACACCAGGGCGAGGTCGAACGACACGAGCGCGGAATCGTAGTGCTTGCCCACTCGCGCGAAGGCCAGCCGAGCGGTATTGAATTTAGCCTCGGCCGAACCGCTCTTGCCCAAGCCTGCCGCGACCTTTCCCTCCAGCCAGCAAAGCCTGAACTGGTTGAGCTTTCCCGCGCGCCGGAAGAATCTTCGGCTGCTTGCCAGAGCGACTTTGGCCGCCTCGAACTCTCCCGCCCCCGCAAGATTCACGGCCAAGCAGCTAATGCCCGACAGGAGAAGCAGGCGTGGACTCTCAGGATCAGGAATAAGTCGCTTCAAGGCCTGAAGGATGATTATCACAGCCTTTTCGGGTTCATTCTCTTGCTCGTAGACCAGACCCAGGTCGATCAAGGCGCTCAGGAACGACTCGTGATCGCCCAGCCACCGAAAATAGGGAATGATAAGCTTGAGTGTTTCCGCAGAATCTGGCAACGCCCGTGTTTCTCGCAACACGACTGACCAGTAGTAGAGAATGTGCACCATCAATTTCAGATTGCCCGTCCCCTGTTTGGCGCACGCGGCGGCACAGCGCAAAGCCGACTCCGCCATCCCAGGCTTATCCGCCACCCTGTAGGCGTTACCTAGTTCGGTCCACGCTCGCGCCCGCAAATCGGCAACGACCTTCCTGCCATATCGCCTGACGCTTAAATTATCGGCGAGGACTCGCGCGGTTTCCGCCAGGGTGATCATCCTCTGCGGGTCGTCGTACCTTGCAGCCCAACTCCTTGCCATTACCAACTCGACTAATGGAGCACCCTCGAAAGCTCTGCGCTCCTCTTCGGAGAGTTGCGCCAAGCTACGCTCTCCCGACTGAAACTGCCGCGTAAGGGAAGACGCCTTGACTCGGTCGCGCTCCAAGGTCAGCAGCCCACGAAGGACCAACCTGTCATGTGAAGCGGGCTCCCCCATCTGGCGTCTCCCCTCTGGTTTTCTCCGTTTACTCCCTCATTATCGCACATTCCAGTTACGGACGAATACTGCCGCGGCTCGGCCGCCCGCCCGTGCTCACGGTTGGCAGCGCGGGTTCCCTAGAGGATCGACTCCGCAACCCGACTTGGGCGTGATCGGCGGGCAGCGCATTTGTCCAGCCGGGTCGATCGAGCAGCCCGCCTTGGGGGTAACGGCCTCCTGGTGTCCCAACGCGGAATCGGCCAGCCAAGCCCAGGCCGCCCGGCCGATCTCGCCGGCGAGTTGCTGCCAGCCCGCTGCCCAGGAGGAAGAGGCCGTGAAAACGAAGGACACGATGAAGACGAGGGCGAAACGGCGAAGCGTCGTGTAGGACATGACTCTCTCCTTGCACCGCGGGTCCCAGCCCCCTCCGGAATGGAGGCGGCCGCCCGCGGATGAAACGGTATCGTCAGCCCTTAGTCTCCGGCATCTCGTACCCAAAACCCATGCCGAATTTGCGCGCCTCGCAAGTTCCTGTTTCTCCAAAGCCGGCCAAGGACGACGTCGCCGTCACCATCCATAGCATCTCTCTCGCGGATTGGCAGCAAATTACGCACGAAACTTGACGTGGCCGCCGGTCTTCGGAATACTCCGCAGCCATATGGCAACTCTCCGCACCCCCCGTCCACCTCGTCGCGGGTTCGCCGTCCTCGTCGGCTCCCGCATCAAGGAGCTCCGCGGCCTTCGCGGGTTCCAGCAACGCGAGATGGCCTCCCGCGCCAATCTCGCGCAGGACGCCCTCTCGAAGTACGAGAGCGGCATCCACATCCCCAGCCTCAAGAGGGCCTGCGGCATCGCGCGGGGGCTCGCCCTCCCCGTCGACCTCCTGCTCCCCGTCCAGGATTTCCCCGAGCCCGACGACCGCGAGCTCTATGGCCTGTTCCGCAGGATCTGGCTGGAGCCCCTTCCCGTACGGGCGATGGCGGCGCGGACCCTGAAGCTCGCGCTCGAGCTGCTCCTCAACCCGGCAGACCGGCCTGCTGGAGAGCGCCATGCACCTCGACGCTGAGGCCGCGCTCTCGCTGCTGGCGGTGCGCGAGCCCCTCGCTCACCTTCTCGACTGCCCCTACTGCCGCAGCCGCCTCCGGGCTCTCCTCGCGGAGGAGCTGCCGGACCCGAAGCTCGCCGACCTGGCCCGGACAATCCTCTCGCGCGCCGCCTCGCAGGTGGCGCGGCGCGAGGCCCAGCTCGCCGACGAAACCACCCGCACGGCCGCTCTCTTCGAGGATCTGCTCCTCTTGCCCTTCGAGCGCCAGGTTGACGCCATCGACCAATCCGCGTTCAACTCTTCCGGCTTTGCCCAGCACCTGATCCTCAAGGCCGAAGACGAGATCGAAGACCCCGGCCGCGCCTTCCATTTCGCCAATCTTTCCCTCTCGCTGCTCGAGCGCATGCCGGCCGGACCCGACGTCCTGCGGCTTCGCGCTCGGGCGCTGTGCCTGATCGCCATCTCGCAACGGCGCCGGGGCCAGACCGACATCGCCGCGGACACCCTCCACCACACCGCCGAGCTTCTCGACGTCGAGCCGCTCACCTCCCAGAGTCGGGGTCTCTTCTGCGCCACCTTCGCCGGGATCCGCGCCGACCAGCATCGCGTCGACGAAGCGCTCGCGCTCCTTGAACGAGCCTGTTCCCTCGCCGAGTCCAACGGTGAATGGCAGGAGATGGCCAAGGCGAGGCTCGCCCAGGGCTGGCTGTTCCTGGACGAGCTCGATCACGACGAGGCCCTCCTCGCACTTCGCGAGTGCGAGGCCCTCCTCGATCCCGCAGGGCAACCGGAGCTCGCGTTTTCAGTCTTTCACGCTCTCGCTTTGACCCACGCCGCCCTGGGCCGCCTGGAAGACCTCGAGAAGGATCTGGCTTCGCTCCGTGGGCTGCGCAAGCTCCTCCCCGGCCGCCTCCATGCCCTGCGCCACCGCTGGATTCACGCCCAGGCCGTCTGGCAGCTCGGCCACGCCAAGACCGCCATGACACGCCTGCGCCGGGTCTTCGACGGCTTGATCGAGGAGGGCCGGCCGCTCGAAGCCGCGATGGCCGCCCTGGAGCTCAGCACCTGGGCCCTGGAGAGCCCGCCCCGAAAAACCCGGATGCTCGCCGAGCTTCTCGACGCCCTCGCGCCCGCCGCCGCGGACGAGCGGCTCCCGCCCTGGATCTGGAGCGTAGTCTCCTTCGCCCTGACGTTCGCTCAAGCCCTGCGCGGCGCCTTCCTCACCCTGATCCTCTCGGCGCTACGCTACATCCAGCACGCTCAGTTCAATCCCTACCTGGTGTTTTACCCCCTGCCCGATCCCGAATCGCTGATCGACTGGTCCGACATTCCCATCGCCACTCGCCAGGAAACCGCGGCTGCGGCCCGCCTCGTCCTCGGCGAGCACATGCCCGAGAGCCCAGAGGAGCAACAGCTCTTCGCCTGGGCCCATGAAACCCTGACCGGTGCCCGGGTCCGCTTCTTCGAGCCCGAGCCGGAGGAGCTACTGCTCGTTCATTGATGGGGGATGCCGATCACGGCAGCCGCAGCACGACGATCGTCTGGTCGTCCTCGCGGGGAGCGCCGGCGGTGAACTTGGCGACGTCGCCGAGCACTCCGTCGCGGGTCTGTTCGGGGCCGCGGCCGACGTGGCGGGCGAGGCTCGACTCCAGCCGGTCGAAGCCGAACATCTCGTCGTTGCCCTCCCGCCGGGCCTCGACGATGCCGTCGCTGAAGAGGAACAGCGTGTCGCCGGGATCGAGCTTCGCGGTGCGCACCTCGACCGGCAAGGCTCCCCGCACGCCGAGCGGATAGGCGATCGACTCCAGGGGCTCCACCCTCCCCGTGGCGCTGATGCGATAGGGATGCAGATGCCCGGCGCTGGCGTAGAACATCTCCAGCCGCCGCGGGTCGACGACGGCGTAGCACAGCGTCGTCAGCAGCCGCTTGCGGGCGGTCTGGTAGACGGTGCGGTTCATGGTGTTGAAGACGGCGGCGACCTCGGGGTCGAAGGTCACCTGCACGGCGAGCGCCGACTTCGCCATCGACATGATGAGCCCCGAGGAGACGCCGTGCCCGGCGACGTCCCCCACGGCCACGGCGAGCCGGCCGTCCTCCAGCGCCAGCACGTCGTAGAAGTCGCCTCCCACTTCCGACGCCGGCAGGTAGGCATGGGCGATGTCCACCCCCGCGAGCCGGGGCGGCAGGTCGGGGAGGATCGAGCTCTGAATGCCCCGCGCCGTTTCGAGCTCCACCCGTTGGCGCTCGCGCTCGGCGATGCGGCGCACGTGGGGCGGAATGTCCTCATAGCGATACTCGTACTCCCGGCCGCTGCTGAGATAGCGCACGCTGGCGACGAGCGGCACCGCCAGCAGGCCGAGGGCGAGCCAGCCTTGAAACTGCACGCTGCCGTTGGCGGCGGTCAGCAGCGGGAAGGACAGGAGCAGGGCATGCGACACGAACGCCGCGAGCAGCGTCGTCAGAAGGTCGGTGGTCAGGAACAGCAGCACCAGGACGAAGCTGGAGAGGAGGGAGAGCAGGAAGCTCCAGCCCAGGGGAGCGATCAGAGCGGCGGGCGGAATGACCACCGCCGCCACCAGCACCGTCACGGCGGAGCCTGCCCAGACGCCGAGGCGGCGGGCGGCGCTCGGCAGCAGCCAGAGGACGATCGCGAGATAGAACGGCAACCGCGACGTCACCGCTCCCGCCACCTGCTCCAGGCCCGGCCACAGGCTGCCGGTGTTGAGCTCCATCGCGGAGAACGGCCAGCCTCCCAGCGCCCGGATGGCGACCAGCACACCCGCCGTGCCGCCCGCCACCGCCAAGCCCGCCGCCCAGCCGCGGAAGGCGGAGGTGGCGACGGTGCGGTTGGCGAGACGCCCCTGGAACAGCGCGTCGAAGGCCGCCAGCTTCTGCCCCCAGCGCGCGCGGCAGATGGACTCGCCCACGGACCACGCACAGAAGCCGAGCACCGCGGCCGGCACCAGGTAGAAGAACGTTCCGAACAGCTCGAAGAGCCAGGTGTTCTGCTCCCGGGTCGAAAAGCCGAAGTTGTTGTTCTGAGAGTCCGCGCGCCCCGACAGCAGGAGCGCCAGGAGCCCCAGGCCGAACACCAGGAAAAAGATCTGGACGCCGCGGCGTACTCCGATCTCGCCCTCGTGGTAGCGCTTCAGGAAGGGGAAGGCGAGCGCGCCGAAGAAGACGAAGACCCAGAGGAGGCGGGTGATTAGCAGGAAGCTGAAGCCCTGAAGCGAGCGCGCCAGCTCTTTCTCCTTCGGGTCGTCCAGCCAGGGACCGAAGCCCGCCATGCGGTCGCCGGCGAAACGCACGTGGATACCGTGGGAGCTCCCCGCCGGCAGCGGGTTGCGGCGGTCGGGATAGCGGACGGTGAGCTCGGTGTGGCCGGCGAGCTGCTCGCTGCGAACCTCCGGCTCGCCGTAGCGGGAGCGGTCGATCCCCTGGCGGGTCAGGAAGGCGTCGGCTCGGGTCCGTGCCTCCTGGGGCGAGATCGAGGGCGCCTTGACCGCGGGATCATAGTGCCGGCGCAGCCCGAAGACCTCGCCCGAGAAGGAGACGTAGGCGAGATAGGTCCAGTCGTAGACCTGGGCACCTGGGGCGAAGACGAACACCTCCCAGTAGAGCACCTGGCGGGGGAGGCCCGAGGCCGTCACGGCCTCCCCCTGGCCCCGGTCGCGGGTGAGCTGGAGGCGGCGCTCCATCTCGAAGTCCCCCTGCACGCGGGCCACGACGTAGCCGTTCTTCACCGGCTCGCCCAGATCGCGGAAGCGCTCCAGGGCGATGTCCGTCGCCTGCTCCCGCGAGACCGTCCAGCGCTCGGGGAGGAAAGCGAAGGCCCGCGGGTAGGCCCAGATCAGCAGGACCAGTCCGGCGACGCCGGCAAGCAACCAGAGGGCGAGAGCGCGAGGGTTCTTCATGAGTACGGTACGGCGACAGCCTATCTCAGGTTGCCTCGCAAGGAGACGCCGACGATAAGGCGAGGCCCCCGCCCAAGACCCTCATCACCCCGGCCCTCTTCTCCCGCCCCCTCCCCCCACACCGGGAGAAGAGGGAGAACAGCCGGAAACGCCCCAGCGGCACCCCTCTTCCGGTTTGGGGGGTTGGGAGAGGGGCAGGGGTGAGGGTTTGCCGGGGCACCGGCGGTTCTCCGTCCTACTGTTCCCTTTCCACCACCACCACCGTCACATCATCCGCCACCGGCCGTCCCCCGCAGTGGAGCCGCACCAGCTCCATCAGGGCGTCGGCCGTCTCGCCGATAGGCTGGTGGCGATGCTCCACGAAGGCCTCTTCCAGCTTCTCCAATCCAAGCTCTTGATCCGCCGGGTTGCGGGCCTCGAAGGCTCCGTCCGTATAGGCGAGGATGCGGTCTCCGGGGGATGTGGCGACCTCCCTCACGGGCAGGGGACGATCCCGGAAGACATGGTTGAGCAGCGGACCCGTGGCGCCCAGCTGCTCGACGGTACCGTCCGCCTTCAGCCAGAAGAGCGGGGGATGGCCGGCGTTGATGTAGCGCAGGCGGCCGTCCGGCAGCAGCAGGGCGTAGATCATGGTGGCACAGGCGGCGGCCTCGAAGAAGTCGATGCCCTGGAGCACCTCCCGTGCCACTCGTTCGGGATCGACGCCACGCCTCCGGGCTGCATCCAGCGTCGAGCGCAGCATTCCGGCGTACATGGCGGCGCTCACGCCGTGGCCGACGACGTCGCTCACCGAGACGGCGAGCCCCGCGTCCACCGCTTGCGCGAGATAGAAATCGCCGCCCAGGGCGTCGCAAGAGAGGATCCGGCCGTCGACACGCCAGCCGGCGGCGATCACCGGCTCGCGCGGCGACAGGCTCTCCTGGAACAGGCGCGCCTTCTCGAGGTCCGCCGCCAGCTCGTTGGCGTAGCGCTCCTTGGTGAAACGCTCGCGCTGCAATCGCAGGCAGCGCTCCACCAGGGCGAGCAGGACGCGCCGGTCGAAGGGCTTGAAGAGGAAGTAGAAGGCCCCCTCCTCCAGCGAGCGGAAGAGCTTCTCGTCCGGCTCCGAGATCGAGCCGGTGATGAGGATGACGTCCGTCCGCGGCCGGAGCTCGCGGATGGCGCTGCACAGGCTGTAGCCGTCGCCCTCCTTCAGGCGCACGTCGACGAGGGCGAGGTCGTACCGCGCCGCCTCGATTCGCTCCAGCGCTTCGGGGGCGCCGGCCACGGTCTCCACGCGGTAGGTGGGCGAAAGGATCCGCTCCAGCGTGCGCCGCAGGCCGGCGTCGTCGTCGACCACCAGAATCCGGCTGCGGCTCAACGCATCGCTCCGACCGGCTCGACAGGCGCTTCATCCCGGGCCAGCCGCATCTCCATGGTGACGCGCGTCCCCTCGCCCGGGCGGCTGCCGATCTCCAGGCGCCCGCCGTTCTGCCAGGCGAGGGCCCGGCAGATGGCGAGCCCCAGGCCCGTGCCGCCGGTCTTGGTGGAGAAGAACGGCTCCTGCACCTTCTCCATCAGGTCGGGACGGATGCCCGGTCCGTCGTCCTTCACTTCCAGCACGGCGCCGTCGTCCTGTTCGCGGGTGACGATGACGATCCGCCGCCCCCCCTCTTCCATGGCTTCCAGCGAGTTGTTCACCAGGTTGAGGACGATGTGCTGCAAGTCGTTGCGTGAGAACCGCACGGGCGGCAGCCCCTGGGCGAGGTTCAGCACCGTCTCGATTCCCCGCCTCAGGGCCTGGTTCTCGAAGAACGGCACCGTGTCCTGCACCACTTGATTGACGTCCACCGGTCCATCCCCCGCGCGGCCCGCCCGGGCCACCCGCAACATGTTCGCGAAAATGCGCTTGCAGAGCTGGGCCTTCTCCACCACCAAGTCGAGATCCTGGCCCAGCGTCTCCGGATTGAAGCTCGCGCGCCGGAGATCCTCCCGCACCTGCTGTGCCAGCGGCAGGATGGTCCCCATGGCGTTGTTGACGTCATGGGCCACGGCGTTGGCCAAGGTTACCAAAGTCGCCTTGAGCTCCGCCTGAATGGCCTGCCGCTCCAGCGTCATGTTGACCCGCGCGTTGCGGATCGACACCGCCGCCGCCGGCAGGAACCTCTCCACCACCGCCACGTCCCAAAGGTCGAACGGCCGCCGCTTCCAGGCGGCGATCTTGAGCAGGCCCAGGAACTCACCCCCGAACGAGAGAGGAGCGCACAGCAGGCTCGTGGGCGAAGGAATGGACTGGCCCCGGTGATAGCTCAGCATCTCCCAGAAAGGATCGCCGCCGCCGTCGCCGGCCAGCCGCCGGAGGCCCGGATCGAGCTCCAGCTCCTCCACCATCTCCCGCGGCACCCGGATCTCGTGGCCCACGAAGGAGCTCTTCCCCTTCATCCAGGAGATCTTCTCGGCGTCGATACGGAACATGCCCGTCGAAGCCTCCCAGGTGAGGAAGGACGAGGAGTGATCGTAGTCGACGAGCTGATGCAGGCTGTCGAGAATCTGGTACGCGAGATCGATGGGCCGCAGCTCCGAGGTGATCTTGCTGCGGATGCGGTCCAGCACCCGAGTCAGGCGCTGCTCCTCCCGCCGGGCCAGCTCCGTCGCGAGCACGCCGCACAGCCGGTCCAGAATGCGCCGGGCCCCCTGGCCGAAGTCCCGCCCCTTGCGGGCAGCCCCCACCGCCAACATCGCCCGGCCATGCACCACGACCCTGGCCACGACCGAGGACCGCGACGCCGCCAGCCGCTCGTCGCGAAGATAGGCCGCCGTCCGCGGCACGTCGCACAGCCCGCTGTCCCCCCGCATCACCAGGATCGCGCCGTCCTCCCCCACCATCCAGGAGCACTCGGCGCCCAGCCGCAGGCGCACGGCCTCCACGAAGTGGCCATAGAGCTTGCGCGACGGCCCGATCCCCTGGAGATTCGTCTCCAGGACATTGGCGAACAGCTCCGGCGGGGCTTTCTTGAGGTCGATCATGGTGTCGGTCCGTCGTGCCGCGAGTACTTCAGCGCGAAGAAGAATAGGGTACCACAGGCCCGCTCGGGCTTGCTCTCAGCCTGCCCGGGACCCGACGCGATAAGATCGCGCCGGTGAGACGATCATGTTACGGCTGACGGAGCTACGCCTGCCCCTGAACCATTCCGAGGAAGAGCTGCGGGCCGCCATCCTCAAGGAGTTGGAGATCGAGGGGCAGGATCTGACTCGCTACGTGATCTTCCGGCGCAGCTTCGACGCCCGCAAGCGAGGGGCGATCGCCCTCATCTATCACATTGACGTCGAGACGCCCCGCGAGACGGAGATCCTCCGGCGGCTCCGCAGTCATCCCGAGATCACGAATCTCGGGCCGACGCCGGACACCTCCTACCATTTCGTGACCCAGGCGCCGAAAGATTTGACCGAACGGCCGATCGTGATCGGAATGGGACCCTGCGGGCTCTTCGCCGGCCTGCTGCTGGCCGAGATGGGATTTCGCCCGATCATCCTGGAACGTGGCAAGGAAGTGCGCGAGCGCACCGTCGACACCTTCGGCCTCTGGCGCCAGGGAGTGCTCGATCCGGAGTCCAACGTGCAGTTCGGAGAAGGCGGCGCCGGCACCTTTTCCGACGGCAAGCTCTACAGCCAGATCAAGGACCCCGGACATCGCGGTCGCAAGGTGCTCACGGAGTTCGTGGAAGCGGGAGCGCCGCCCGAAATCCTGTTCGTCAACAAACCCCACATCGGCACCTTTCGATTGGTGAAGATGGTGGAGAGCATGAGGGCGAAGATCGAATCCCTGGGAGGAGAGATCCGCTTCAAGAGCTGCGTCGAGGATCTGGTGATCGAAAACGGAAGGATACGGGGAGTGACCCTCGCGGATGGCCAGCACCAAGCCGCGAATCACGTGATCCTGGCCGTCGGCCACAGCGCGCGGGATACCTTCCAGATGCTCCACCGCAAAGGCGTCTACATCGAAGCGAAACCCTTTTCGATCGGCTTCCGCATCGAGCACCCGCAATCCCTCATCGACCGCTGCCGCTTCGGAGCGCAAGCCGGAAACCCGCTTCTCGGGGCCGCCGACTACAAGCTCGTCCACCACTGCCGCAACGGCCGCTCCGTCTACAGCTTCTGCATGTGTCCCGGAGGCACTGTCGTGGCCGCCGCTTCGGAGCCAGGAAGAGTCGTCACCAACGGCATGAGTCAATATTCGAGGGATGAAAGGAACGCCAACAGCGGCATCGTCGTGGGAATTACACCGGAGGACTATCCCGGAAGTCCCCTCGCCGGCGTCGACTTCCAAAGGCACTGGGAAGAGAGAGCCTTCGAGATCGGAGGCCGCAACTACAAAGCCCCCGGCCAGCTCGTGGGAGATTTCCTGGCCGGCCGGCCCTCAGAAAGGTTCGGATCGGTCCTGCCCTCCTACAAACCCGGAGTGCACCTGGGAGACCTGAGCACCTGCCTGCCCGACTATGCGATCGAAGCCATCCGAGAAGCCCTCCCCGCCTTCGACAAAACCCTCAAAGGCTTCGCCATGAACGACGCCGTGCTGACCGGAGTGGAAACCCGAACCTCCGCACCCATCCGGATCAGGAGGAACGAGGATTTCCAGAGCCTCAACACGGAAGGCCTCTACCCCGCCGGAGAAGGAGCCGGCTACGCCGGAGGAATCCTCTCCGCGGGCGTCGATGGCATCAAGGTGGCGGAGGCGGTGGCGCTGAGCCTTACCAAGGAGTCGCCAACGTGAAGATCTCTCTCATTGCACTTTGCAATTACTCGTTCGCGGGAGAGCTCGATCCGAAGACGGGTGAGGTTCAAGTCATTCATCGCACGTCGCACCGATCGGACGACGGCACGAAGTACATCTGGCTGCCCAAAGTGGCCGAGAGTGGCTGGTTCCAGCGGGTGCGAGGCCTGTGGGTGGCGGTCTATCGCGACCCGGAGGCGCCCGCCGAGCTTTGGCTTCAGCTCGGAGACCGGCGGTTCGAGCTCGGGGAGGAGAGCAGCTCGCAGTTCGAACCCGAGATCTCGAACGAAGATATCTCCATGGAGCATCTGGCCGCCGAACGCACCTTCCGCCTGTTCCGAAACGGCTCCCTCCAGGCCATGCACCAGTACCGGTCCAAGGAGATCGAGTATCGAGCCCCCGATTTCATCGACCCGTTCCCCTCCTGGCCGCCGGAGGAGGAGGAATACGATCTCTTGTTCTTCGTCCACCGAATCCTCCGGGACGGCGGCCGGTGGTCGAGAGTCCTGCGATCTGTGAAGCGCTGAGCGCCTGGACCCGACGCGGCATCAGGGAAGCGCTCCGTCCGATGAACGTAACCGCCCGCCGAAGAACGTAGAGACGTTCCCAGCCCGTTCAGGATACCGTCCCAGCCAACGAAAACGTCGGGACGTCTCCGCAGGCCGAGAGAGCACCGAGCCGGAGGCCCCCACGGGTCCTCTACCTTGACGCGGGCGTTTCCATGGAGGAAGATCTTTCATGACTACGACCGTCACCCGGAAGAACATGGTCACGATCCCTGCCGGAGTCAGGCAAAAACTCGGGATCAAGCCCGGCTGGAGACTCGACTGGCAGCCGGTCGAAGGCCGAAACGAGATCCTGGTCCGTGTGATTCCTGACCGCGGGGAGCGCGCGCGCCGCCTTCTGGGCACGAGCCGCAAGTTCTCACCAGACCGCGATGCCGTGGCCGAGCTCGTGGCAGAGCGTGCGGCCGAGGGGTAATGCACTGCGCTCGGCTTAGGTCGGCACCGCCTCAACAAATTCGCCGGTTCCTCCACAATGTAGAGAGGCGGATAAATCCTCCCAGTCGCCAAGGAACCATCCGCAGGTAGGATGTACGTTCTGAGGCCCACGCCTGCCAGAGCCCCCTCTTCAGGATTCCTCTGTATGATCCTCGAGGGAGGCAAAGTGCTCGAGCAGTAGCCGGTGCATGAAGATGTACCCGCCGCCGACCCTCCGAAGAAAAATGAGTTTCGCAGCGTGGTCGAGGAACCGCGGGTGGTCTAGCGGGGCGTCCCCGGAGCGCCACAGGCCGAGCCGGAGGGCCGCGTGCTGGAGAACATCTATACCTCCGAACCAGAAGCAGGCGATCTGACCGGCGAAGAGCCCTATGGGTATGCTGCGTTCGAGAGCTAGGAGCACGGCCTCATACGTGAATTGTGATCGTGTCAGCAGAAACATAAGCGTGCCCAGAGTCGCCGCTCCTCCCAAGCCTACCAAGCAGCCATTTCGCGCTGTAAGCACGATGCCCTGGTTGACCTTGGACTTCGCTTCCAAGATGCCATAGCCCAGTCCGCCATATAGGGCTGCCAGAAAGTAACTGGTGCCGACGAAGAGAAGTGCGCCAACCACCAGAAACAGCGTTGACTCGTCACTTCTGATGACATTAGAATGGGGGTAACGGGACACAACTCTCGCTATGACCTCCCAAAGAAGCCAAGTAAGCGCAAGGCCCGGGATGAAGCCCCACAGCCCTCTCTTCCAGGCCCGCCTCCAAGACCATCTCAGGGTCTCTACCGTTTCAATATCCCTCGACACGCCGCGGCGTGCCCGCAAACCGAAGAGGAGTCCCCAGACTAGGGCATTCGCCCATATTAATATTAAAGACTGAAATTCTTGCCTCCAACTCAGGAAGACTGCAATCGAAATTGCAGCCGCCATATGAGCGAGAACCCACCACCAACGAGCCACCTTCCCACTAGAGTTCCACGAGTCGAATCGCCTTCCATCAAGGAATCCCGCGCCGAGTCCTTGGAGAGCTCCCTGAAACAGAAGTAACGGTTTCCACAGAGCAATTAAGGCAGCAGCGAGTCCCATAGCTGTGCCCACCATCAGACGGGAAATCACTACGTACGCCCAACGCTGAGCACTGCTCCCGAACCAAGTGGGCTGTAGCTGTTCGACGAGAAACACGGTCTGGTTGCAGGCCTGGAGCCCTCGCGCCAGCCGGGAGAGCCAGGTGACAGTAGCCTCCTTCGAGTAGGGCTGCGGCCCTTTCCCCTTGCGCTCGAACATACGGTCGATATAGGTCGAGAAGACGTCCGCAGCACGCTGCGGACGCTCCGCAACGACGACCAGAGGCACGCCTCGGTAAGCAAGAGCCATGACACTCAGCATGAGCGGTGACCGGCCGAGTTCTTGGAGACCATGGTCTGCGTGCAGGGCCGTCGCGAGCGTGGCGAGTTCGGGGCCCGCTTTTTGGAGGTATTCAGCAATCTGCTCCGAGGTTAGGGGAAGGAGCCGCACGGCACCGTTGAGCTTGAGGCGCACGGGCAGGCGCAGGTACTCCGCCGAGCGGCTACAGACGGCGAGCCCCGGCGGCCCATCCCCTTGGACGAAGGCGTTGATAGCTTGAATGCAGGCACCCTGGCTGTCGCTCTTGACTTCGTCAAGCCCGTCAAGCAAGGGGAGTAACCAGCCCGCCGCCAACCAAGTCTTGGCGAGCGGCCGGGAAACGAAGTACTTAGCATTAAGCTCGGCCGCCAGCCAGTCGCTAAGTGGTTTCTTCCCCGTCGCCCAAGTGGAGAGATTGAACACCACAGGAATCGGCTGACTGACAGCGCTCCGGGCGCGGGCGACAAGCTCGCGGGCAAGCTCAAGAAGAGTGGTGGTTTTGCCTCCCCCCGGCTCTCCTAGGATCAAGAGAAAGCGACCCACCTCCTCAAAGGCCTCGCCGATACCGCACTCGAAGTGCATGGGCCGGCCGGCCTGTCCCGGAATCTCGAGGACTTTCTCCCAGGGGTGTTCGACCACTCCGGGGAGCACCTCCTTTCCCAACTCGAGGAGCGCTTCCTCATGCACCGAACCCTGGAGGACGCCCTTGATCCAGAACTGCTCCACTCGGTCGAGCAGGACCTCGAGCTGTCGGCGCTCCAGGCTCGATTCCGGAGACCGGAGGTTGTTGATGGTTACATTGCCGGTACCAACAACGATGTTGTGGTCCCCATGGACCACTTGCTGTACCTCGAGATCGGGCAGCGCCGGCTGCTCTGTCGCCACTACCGCGAGCTACTCTTTGCCGTAGGTGATTGAGATGTCGCCCGTCCCGGCAACGACGTTATGATCGCCAGTGACAATCTGATGCACGAGCTGCTGGCCGCCTGGTAGCCCCCCCGGACCTTCTCCGTCACCGCTTCGGCGGCTCGAAGAATCTCCTCGTCGCGGTCCGCACCTGAGGCCGCGACCTGCTCCTGAAGAACTGCCTTCCGCTCTGGGGAGGAAGGTTCTTCCTCAAGAGCTGAAACCGCCTGAGCCACTCCCTTCTCGCTACCGAACTTGCGCTTCAAGAGACCCTTGAGTGCTTCATACGCGTCCTTGATAACTGTGTCGCCCAGCTTGGTCAAAGCGGCGACGATAGCCACGGTAACAGGGTCCATTCCATTCTCTCCTTGTTTCATAGGGGCTGATTTCCCTCTATTATAGGCGACGTGAAGCTGGACTATCCTGACTTCCTCAGATTTGCAATAGGCGAGAGAATCCGGATTTGACCGTCGGCCACCAGGTAGCGGCGGCAACCGGCCCGGAGTCGGACAATGGCCGGAAGAAGTGGCTTTTTTGAAAGAGACCGGAGCGAGAGGCAGCTATTCGCCGGCACTCCCTCCGGCAGAAATCTATGACGTGAGTGGCCGGCCCAACGGGCCGGGAGAACGGAGCCCAGGGCTGCGGCCGAAGGCCGATGCCCTGGGTGGAGAGATAGATAACAATACGGTGCGGCCTGAAAGGTCGCGGGACCGGTGGGTCGGCGTTCAATCCCATAGGTAGCGTTCGTCAAACTCGACCTCATACGCCTTGAGGAACGCACGAAGTTCTTCTTGAAACGACTTGACTCGGTGATGCTCGCGTTGGTTGCGGATGTAGGCCCGTACGTCTTCAACCTGCGATTGGCTTACCGAGAACGCCCCGAATCCCCCCCTGAGAGAGGGATTGAGGCATGGTGCCGGTGACTCAAGCACTGGTCTGCCGGTCTGCAAGCAGGGTTCTCGCGGCCCTTCAGGCCGCACGGAATAGGGTGCTCTTTTTCCCAGGGCATCGGCCTTCGGCCTCAGCCCTGGGCTGGGGTCTCCCGGCCCGTTGGGCCGGTGAGAGCGCTCGCTGCCAATTGCAGCGCTTCGGCAATGGCCTCCTGATTGATGCTGCCGCGCCACTCCCGGATCACTGTCTCCCAGGCCATGCCGTCGGCGATCTGCTCCAGCACGTCGGAGACGAGAATCCTTGTGCCACGGAAGGTGGGCTTGCCGTGGCAAATACCGGGATCAGTCACGATGTATTGGCCGATCAGTTGGGCTTCCATATCGTCCCTTATTACCTCCGATGTGCAAGTCTAACACCACCTCGCAGTCTCCCCTCACTGGCTCGAAGGAACCAACTGGTAGTTCACGAAGAATCCACCAGTCAGCGAGCGCGAGCCGTTGAAGGTCACCTTGCCTGGACCGGCCAGCAGGAAGCCTTGGGGATCTTGCTGCAAGATCTGCTTGAGGAGTGTGCCGTGCAGATCGGCTCCCTGGGTCTGTGTGCCTGGAAAGTAGGTCAGCGAGGGGGAGACCAGGACGCCGTTGATCGTTTCGATTCCTTCGTAGACACAGCTCAGGATCTTCATCGCCTGGCCTGCCGGGATCATGACGACGACCGGGGCGGAGGTCCCATTCATACCAACCGTCTTGATTTCAACGGCGGCATCGACCGCCGCGGTGAGACAGAGCGAAAGACAGACGACGCCGAGCACGGTCTTCATAGTCAATTCTCCTTGTTCCCATAGACGCCAAACGAGCGGCCTCTGTTTAGTGGCCTCCCGGCCTCCCGGCTCGGCGACGCCTCCCCTCCCTGGCTTGTGCTACGATATGCTATCGCAGCATTGCCCTAAGGAGAACCGCCATGACGTCGCCTGTCCCGCGCCCGCTTCTGATCGGCCTGCTCCTTCTCGCCCTGTCGTCGCCGGGGCCTTCCGGGGCCGCGGCGTCCGGCTCGTGGAGCGCTCTCGGCCCCGAAGGCGGAGTGGTGCAGGCGCTGGCCTCTCCGCCCGGAAATCCCCAGGTGATCTATGCCGGCGTGTTCGGCGGGATCTACAAGAGCGTGGACGGGGGCGCGACCTGGAGTTGGGCGGGCCGCGGGCTCGAAGCCGGCAACTCAGTCTGGAGCTTGGCCGTCAATCCGATTCAGCCCTCCAGGCTATGGGCCGCCCAGGACTCCGGGGTGTTCAAGAGCGTGGACGCGGGCGCGACCTGGAAGCCGACCGCTCTTCCTTACTTTACGATCGTCTATCAAGTCGTCCTGCACCCGCAGTCGCCGCAGACGGTCTTCGCGGTCGCCAGGGCCGGGCTCTACCAGACCACGGACGGCGGCAGCCGGTGGCGGCGCCTCAACCGCAAGCCGCTCCAGGCTCTGGTCATCGACCCCTCGTCCCCGCGCCGGATGTTCGCCGCTCCCCAGTCTCAGGTCCAGGGCGGCCTGCTCAGGAGCCTCGACGGAGGGCTCTCCTGGCAGGCGGTCGAGAGCAACTTGCCGAAGCAGCAGTCCGTCAAGATCCTGGCGTTCGATCCTCTGTCGCCCGCGCTCTACGCGGGCACGACGGGGGGTCTCTTCAGGAGCGCCAACGACGGCAGGACCTGGACGCGCTTGAGCCTGCCGGTCCCCACGTCCGTCGCCTGCCTGGCCTTCCACCCGGCTCAGGCGAAGACCCTGTATGCCGGCGGTTCGGGAGGCGTGTTCCGCAGCCTGGACGGCGGCGCGACCTGGAGCGCCGCGCAGCACATGCCCCTCGGGTCCGACATCCGCAGCCTCGTCCTCGCCGCCGCCAGCCCGGCGACCCTGGTCGCGGCAGTGGCCCTCCCCACCACGCTGAGCAGCGATCAGAGCGGTGTATTCAAGAGCACGGACGGCGGAGATTCATGGACGCCCAGCAGCCGGGGCCTCACCGCCCTCTGGGTGCCTTCGGTCGCGGTGGATCCCCGGGACTCCAAGGTCCTCTGGGTGACTGCCAATGCCCTGCTCCTCAGGAGCGGGGACCGCGGCCGGAGCTGGTTTTGGATTCCAGCCTCTTCCCACCTTTACCGACTCCCGCCTGGTCCTCATCAGTCCAGCCGATCCGGAGACTCTCTACCTGGGGCTCTTCAGCGGCAAGATCGTGCGCCTCGGCGACGGAGGGTTCTGGGTGGATTCCGGCAATCCCGGCACGTACACCCGAGCGCTGAAGGCCGACCCGCGGGACCGCTCGACCTTGTGGGCCACCGAGGCCGAAGGGGGAATCCGCAAGAGCACGAACGGCGGAGACTCCTGGAGCTCGCTGCCGGGATTGGCGGCCCAGGGAGTCTTCCTGGACCTCGCCTTCTCGCCCTCCTCGCCGGCCACCGTATACGCCAGCGGCAGCTTCAACGACAAGGCGCGAATCCTGCGCAGCACGGACTCCGGCGCCACCTGGACTCTCCTTCAGAACGGTCTTCCCCTCGACGCCGGACCCCTTGCGGCCGGGCCCCTCGCGGTCGATCCCGTCCAGGGGCAGACCGTCTATATGATCACCACCGGCGGCGACTTCTACAAGACGGCCGACGGCGGGAGCACCTGGTCCCTGATCAACGGCGATTTTCGCGGCAGGAAGGTCCAGTTGCTGATCGCCGCTCCCTCCGGCTCTCTCTACCTGGCGGTGGGATACGACAACGTCTACGAAAGCACCGACGGAGGCCAGAGTTGGGCTCCCCTGGGAGAAGCCCCCAGGCCGTACATGTTCTTTGACCTCGCCGCCGACCCCTTGGACCCTTGCCGCGTCTACGCCGCGACCTACGACCGGGGGCTCCTGGCCTTCACCAAGAGCGGGACCGCCGTCTGCCCGTAGGTCATTGCGAGAACCAAGATCTTCAACATCTGGATAAGGCTACTCCATCGCCTTCAACACCGCCACCTTTTACTGCGCCTCCAAGGCCCATAGCTCCGAGCCGGTGGCAGGGTCCCACTTGCAGAAGAACAGGCGTGCGGGAGTGGCCGCCAACTCGAAGGACTCGAAGCCGGTTTCTCTCAAGTCCAGAACCTTGACCGTGCCTGCCGGCGTGCCATCGGTCTGGAAGAGGATGCCCCCGCGCGGCGAAGTGAAGAAAACACGGCCGGCGAAGCTTTGGAACGCCTCCGGCATGAGGACCGGAAGGCCGTCCGCGCCGGGGAGCTGAACGGTACCGGCCGCCGTGCCGTCGCTCTTCCAGAGGCTCTGGTCCTTCGCGCTCCGGAAGTAGAGGACGCCCTGGAACAAGAAGTTTTTTGCGAGACCGGAAGCGGCATCGATCGCCGTGGTGCTGAGGCGGCTCGTGCCGGCGGCGGTTCCGTCGCTGATCCATAACCCGGAGCTTGCCGCGTTCGAGCCGCCGGAAAGGAACAGACGGGAGCCGGCCGAGATCAGATGGGTCGCGTTAAAGCCGCCGGCGCCCGGCACCAGGTCGGCGGCCATGGCCGTTCCATCCGTCGTGCCGTCGGTGCGCCACAGCTCCAGGCCATGCTCCTCGTCCTGAGCGAAGAAATACAACCGGCCGGCGAGCTCGGCGAAGAGGCGGGGCCCTGAGCCGCTGTTCGGGCGGAGATCGATATCCTTGACAAGAACGGTGCCGCCGGGAGTGCCGTCGCTGCGCCAGAGCTCGGGGCCGCTCTGCGCCGCAACGGCGCTGAAGTACAGGTTCCCATGGAAAGCGGTCAGGTTTCTTGGCGACGATCCGGGTTGGCCGGGCGCCAGATCCTCGACGAGGCGGGTACCCGCGGGCGTGCCGTCGCTCACCCAAAGCTCTTCTCCATGGTCCGGATCGATCGCCACGAAAAAGAGCTGGCTGCCGACGGCGCACACGCCCGCGGACCCTTGGACGTTCACGTCGTCTGGAGTCAGTTGGAGGGTCCCCGCCGGGGTGCCATCGGTGACCCAGAGGCCAAAAGAGGAGGTTTCTCCGAGGCTCACGAAGAACACCCGGCCGCCGGCATCCGTCAGGTCCTGAAAGGCGGGGTCTTTGTCGACGACCACCGCCGTGCCTGCGTCCGTGCCGTCGCTCACCCACAGCTTGGGGCCGGAGATTCCCTCGGTAGCGATGAAGTAGACCTTGTCCCCCACAGCTTTCAGGTCGGTGGGGTTGGAGCCGCCGACGTCCGCGGGATTGAGGTCAGCCAACAGCCCCGTGCCCTGCGGCGTGCCGTCGCTGTGCCAGAGCTCCGTGCCATGGAAGAAATCAGCAGCGGTGAACACGAAAGACCCGCCGAACGGGACGCCTTGGAAGGGAACGATGAAACCAAAGGATCCCTGGAAATTCGTCAACTTGACGGTTCCCTGCTGTGTGCCGTCCGTCCGCCAGAGCTGGTCGTGGCCGAAGTCGCGGTCGAGACCGAGGAAGAAGGCCTTGCCTTGCGCGGGCACGAAAGCCACGGGAAAGGAGTCGCAGTCCCCCGGGCAGAGGTCCCGCACCATGCGCGTGCCGTTTGTCGTGCCGTCGGTCGCCCAGAGCTCGATGCCGTGCGTGAGGTCCAGCCCGGCGAAAAGAAAGAGGTTGCCGATCGCGATTCCCCCGGCGCGGTTGGTGACAAACTCGGGGCCGCCCGAGCAGGGGCCGGGGCAGATGTCACGGAGAAGCCGCGTGCCCTTGGGCGTGCCGTCGGTGATCCAAGGCTCCGTGCCGTGAGGCCCGTCGTTGACCGAAAAGACCAGACGCTTGCCGAGAGGCGAGCGCGGCAGGAGGGGGGGATTGAGGTTGGTGGGGCCATCGAGAAACGCGTTGGCACGGGCAAAGTGGGTCAGAGCCTGAGTGCCTCGCGTCGTGCCGTCCGAGATCCACAGCTCCTGTCCCTTGGCGGGATCGGACGCCACGAAGAGCAGGCGATCTCCCAACGGAGCGAGATCGAGGATCGTCGGACCGAACGGCACTGGCACGAAGCTGGTGAGCCGTGCCGTGCCATGGCTGGTGCCGTCGCTCTTCCAGAGCTGGTGGGCCCGCCGCACCGGGTCCCAAGCGACGAAGTAGAGCGTGTGGCCCGCAACACCCAGGAACGCCTGCCTGCCCTCCGAAGTCGGAACCGGCGCCACCAGGACGGTGCCGGCCGCCATGCCGTCGCTCGTCCAGAGCGCCGGCCCTCGGACTCCGTCGCCGGCGAGGAAAAAGAGCCGGCCGTTGAGCTCTGTCAGTTGCCTTGGATTCGAGCCCTCGAGACCCGGATTCACATCGGCCACCATGTAGGTTCCCGCCGCGGTGCCATCGGAGCGCCAGAGCTCTTCACCATGAGCGCTATCCGCGGCTGTGAAGTAGAGCAGCCGCCGGCTGGCCATCCAGAGGAAACTGGAGTTATCGAAGCCGAGCGGCCCGGTCAGCCGGAAGGTGTTGACGGGCAGACCCTCCGTCACCCAAAGCTCCGAGCCCTGGCCGTCGAAGACGCTGAAGAAAAGAGAACGGTCCGTGGCAACGCGCGGGCTGGCAAAGCTGGAGCACGGCCCCGGACAGAGGTCGTCGACCATGAAGGTGCCGGCCACCGTCCCGTCCGTGCGCCACAGCTCAAATCCGCTGTCGAAGTTGACCGCGGAGAAAAACGTCTGGCTCCCGACCGTCATGTAGCTCGTCGGACTGGAGCTTGAGGCCATGGGGAGTGGATTGATGTCCTTGACCAGGTGGGGCGTGAGTGCCACGGCCGGCGCAGACGCGAGCAGAACCAAGGCGGCAAAAAGCGGGAGACGCATGGCAGCTCCTTGATGTGATTCAGGAAAGAACTCTCAAATGCTATCACAAGGACATCGGCAGGCCTTCCTTGACCCGCTCCCGGCCTCCGTAGGTTCTCGGCTATGATTCCCCGCAATGGACGAGAACTCCAGTTCCCAAGACGTCAATCCGGCGGCACAACCGGCCTCGGCGGTGCCGGCCCCGGACTCCCCTTCACCGGCCCCCGAACGCCTTCAGGAGGTCATCGAGCTTCTCCGGGCCGAGATCGAGCAGCATTATGGGATTCCCATTCTGTTCGTCGACGTCCCCGCCCCCTTCGTGGGGGACCTGGACGGCGAGGCGATCTGGATCGACTTCGAGCAGAGCTACGAGCTCATCGCCTTCAATCTGATCCATCTCTTCGGCCATACGGTGCAGTGGAATCTCCTCGGGCAGGCTCCGGACCTTGGCAGCAAGGCGCCCGGCACCTACAGCGAGGCGGAGCTCGAGGAGATCGATCGGTACGAAAAGGACGCCTCCCGCTATGGCCTGCGGCTTCTGCACGACCTCGGAGTCCGGGATCTCGACGCCTGGCTTACGGAGTTCTCCACGAGCGACGTCGCCTATCTCGTCCACTTCTACAGGACCGGGGAGAAGGTGGACCATCGCGGCTTCTGGCACAGCGGCCTGCCTTTCCTCGATCCGCTGTCCATTCCGCATTTCACGCCAAGGCGGCTCAAGCTGCGGTCGAGCGGCGTGGTGATCTAGGGCCGCACCGGTCATGTCCCGGAAGGCCCGGCTGAAAAAGCAGGCCGCGCAGGAGGCGAAACGAGCGATGCCGGCAGGCCCGGCGAAGCCGGCTCCGCCGTCCGCGGGCAGGATATGGGCGCTGCTGGCGGCTGCCTTCGCGCCTCTTCTCGTCTACTGGCGGACGACGGGATACACCTTCCTGCTCGACGACTTCGTGCTCTTCAAGACGAGCCCGTCGCTGTCGGACCTGGGGAGCATTCCACGCGGGTTTCTCACCGACGTGGGAGCGCTTCGCAAGGGCGCCGACACGGTCATCAGCAGCTATTACCGGCCGGTGTTTCTGGCCCTCTCCACGATCTATTACAAGCTCGTAGGAGGCGATCCGGCCGCCTGGCATGCCGCGTCCTTCGTGATCGCCGCCCTGATCGGGGCGCTGGCGTGCGGCTTCTTCCTGCGGCTGGGCTTCGCTCCGCTCGTCGCGCTCCTCGCCTCGCTCGTCTTTTCCCTTCATCCGGCGCACGTCAGCTCCATCGCCTGGGCCTCGGGCCTCCAGGAGCTTCTCGCCGCTCTCTTCGTGCTCTGCGCTCTGCACGCGTTGCTGACCGCCCGATCAGAGAGCCGGGGCCTCCTCTCCTTCGTTCTGGCGGCGCTCTTCTACAGTCTCGCGCTGCTGTCGAAAGAGGTCGCGATCGGGCTTCTGCCGTTCGCCGGGCTCTGGGCCTTCTCCGAGCCGAAGAGCGATTCGCCAGGAAGGCGGCGGCTGTGGCAGGGAACCGCCGTCCTGGCCGGCGTGACGGCCGTCTATCTCATCGTCCGCATCGCCGTCCTCGGAGGTCTGGCGGTGCCGGCCGAGAACGCTCCGAGCTTTCGCGCCTCGCTGTTTGCCGTGCCGGTGGCGTTCGTCACCTATCTGCGTCTCCTCGTCTGGCCTGTGGCCTTCTCGATCTTCCGCCCCGAGCGCCCTTGAACGACGCCGTGCTGACGGGAGTCGAAACGCGAACCTCCTCACCCATTCGGATCAAGCGGAACGAGGACTTCCAGAGCCTCACCACGGAAGGGCTCTACCCCGCCGGAGAAGGAGCCGGCTACGCCGGGGGGATCCTCTCCGCCGGCGTCGATGGGATCAAGGTGGCGGAGGCGGTGGCGATGAGTATCGTGGAGGGTGGTGAGCACTGACCCAATGAACGCTATGGCCCTGCCGGAGAACGTAGTCTCCGCAGGCCGAGAGAGCACCAAATTGGGGCCCGGCGCTGCAAGATCTGCTTGAGGAGCGTGCCGTGGAGAGCGGCACCCTGGGTCTGAGTGCCCGGAAAGTAGGTCAGCGACGGGGAGACCAGAACGCCGTTCACTGTGTCTATGCCTGATCGCCTAGGTCCTGCCCTGGGTTCTCGTCTATGATCCCACCTCATGGACGAGAACCGCAACTCCCTTGACGTCAATCCGGTTTCCAGCCCGGCCCCGGCGGCACCGGCTTCGGACTCCCCGACCCCGGCTCCCGAACGCTTTCAGGAGGTCATCGAGCTTCTCCGGGCCGAGATCGAGCAGCATTACGGGATTCCCATCCTGTTCGTCGACGTTCCCGCCCCCTTCGTGGGCGATCTGGACGGCGAGGCGATCTGGATCGACTTCGAGCAGGACTACGAGCTCATCGCCTTCAATCTGATCCATCTCTTCGGCCATACGGTGCAGTGGAATCTCCTCGGGCAGGCTCCGGACATCGGCAGCAAGGAGCCCGGCACCTACAGCGAGGCCGAGCTCGCCGAGGTGGATCGGTACGAGCGCGACGCCTCCCGGTATGGCCTGCGGCTTCTGCACGACCTCGGAGTCCGGGACCTCGACGCCTGGCTGACGGAGTTCTCCACCAGCGACGTCGCCTATCTCGTCCACTTCTACAGGACCGGGGAAAAGGTGGACCATCGCGGCTTCTGGCACAGCGGCCTGCCTCTCCTCGATCCGCTGGCCATCCCGCACTTCACGCCAAGGCGGCTCAAGCTGCGGTCGAGCGGCGTGGTGATTTAGCGCCGTACCTGCCATGTCCCGGCAGATCAATTGAAACGGATGAGCTCATAGCCACCAAACTCCTTGCGGACCGTCCACCGGCCTCCTTCTCTCGCCAGGTAGACGCCAAAGAAGGTTCTTCCGGGAGGACGCGCGAGCTCGACCATGACGAAATGCCCGTCACGCACCTCGCATTTCCAAAGTCCAATCAAAGCCGTCTCGGGGACAAAGCTCCCAGCCTGACCCGGCAGATAGATGCTGACGTTGCGCAGCTCTTGAAGGTAGGAATCCCAATAAAAAGGCCGTGGATCGGCCTCACAATATTCGATCATCGCATCCCGAATGGCTTCCAGGTCTTTCCTCGTGAGCTTTACACAGGCGTTCGAAGCCACCTTGGGTCCGAGGCCGGGCGGGACCTTCGGAGCCCTCTTACAGGTCCCGATGGCGCATGTCATTACGATGAGGACAAGAACACGGGCTCTATTCTTCGCCGTCGACATCAGACCTCCTTCCCGGAGCGCTTCCCAGCCTTGCTACGAATGGCGGGGCCAATAGTTCCACCCGGCGCAGCACCCAACGTTTTCTCCTCGCCGTGCGTCTATCCATGGAGAGGAGAGCGTTGACATGACCGCCACCGTCCGATTCCGTATCGCCGCCTTGTTTCTACTATCGCTGCTACCAGCCTCCGGGGCTTGGGCGAGCCCGCCTCCGGAGGCACAGGCTGCCGACTACCTTCAACAGTTGTACCGCTCCAGCAGCACGCCCGGCATCTCCGTCGCCGTCGCCTCCAAGGGCAGGATCGTCTTCTCGCAGGGCGCCGGCTCGGTGGACCTGGACAATCTGGTCCCGGCGACCGGCACCTCGGTCTACAACATCGGTTCGGTGTCGAAGGTCATCACGGCCGTCGCCATTCTGGAGCTTGTGGAACAGGGAAAGATCAGCCTCGACGATCCCATCCAGAAGTACGTGCCCAGCTTCCCGGACAAGGGCGCTCCCATCACCCTCAAACATCTGCTCACCCACACCTCCGGCATCCGCCACTACCGCAAGACGGATTTTCCGCCCACCGAGGACACCGAGAACCAGCGACCGTTCGCCACGTTCGAAGAAGCCATCAAGATCTTCAAGGACGACCCGATCCTGTTCAAGCCGGGCGAGTATTATTCCTACTCGTCCTACGCGGTCAACCTCTTGCAGGGCGTGATCGAAAAAGCGACCGGTCTGCCTTTCGAGGACTTCATGCGGCAGTCCGTGTGGATACCGGCAGCCATGCTGAACACCAGCTTCGACGTCCCCGAACGCATCGTACCGCACCGGGCCAAGAGCTACCGGATCGAAAAGGGGCGAGCGCTCAACTACTATTACAACGACCTCACCTACAAGTTCGCCAGCGGCGGGATGATCTCCACGGTGGACGATCTGGTCCGCCTGGGCACGGCCCTCAACCACGGTCAACTGCTCAAGCCCGAGACCCTGGCGCTGATGTACAAATCCCAAATGGACCCTGTCCTGCACTACCAGGAGGGAGGGCCGCCCATCCGGGAGGATTTCCAGCAGGGGCTGCTCTGGCGAATTCAGAAGGACGAGGCGGGCCGCACCTTCATCTACCATTGCGGTAGCGTGAAGGCGTTCAATGCCTGCCTCGTGAACTATCCGGACGAGGACCTGGTCGTGGCCCTCGCCGTCAACTCCCAAGGAGAGGTGGGTGGCTACAAGCAGGCCGAGACGTTCGCGGGGTTCTTCCGTTCAGATCACCAGCGGTAGTGGCCGATGATCTCGAACGCACGGAGGACGTCCTCCTCGCGAGCGCCCTGCCCGATGTTGTGGATCATGTAGAGCCGGTCGGTCCCCGCAATGCGGTCCCCGGCAACGACTCCGATATGAAACAGGCCCCCCGGAAGACGCCAGGCGACCACGTCCCCCGGCCGATAAGCAGGCACGTCACCGTTCGGATAGCCGATGCGGACGTAGGCTGGGTCGTAGACCTTGGTCACGCCCACCTGCCGCGCCGCGGCCTGAGCGAGGGCGATGCCCACAGGCGCCGTGCCGGAGAGCGGGGAGCTCGTGAGGAGGGCCAGGACCGCCAAAATCGCTCGCGAGGTCTGCATATTGAGAGAAGAGTCTGCGCTCTGCCAGGGCCTTCTGGCAAGAAGCGCATTTTCCGCCATGGGCCGCACTCTTGTTTATGGAGAATCACTCCAATCCAAACCCTGGAGGAATCGGTGATGAAAAGCAATGCTTTGAAGTGCGCCCTGGCCCTCTCCTGCGGTCTTCTGGCCGCCGCCGCGAACGCCGCGGACATGGAGACGACGAGCCGCGTCATCTACACCCCTGCGCGCGGCGCCATCCTTCCCAAAGCCGGAAACCTGACCAACCACGGCGGTGGCGTGATCGTCTCCGCCAAAGTGGTCTTCATCTTCTGGGGACCGAGCTTCAACAACGCCGCTTCTCCCGACTTCGCCTATGCCCGGACCCTGGTGGCCGACCGCAACCAATTCGGGACGACCCCCGAGTACCGGACGATCCTGGAATACGGGGTCCAGCCCTCGAACCTCGGCTCGGGCACTCCCGACTGGTTCGACACTTCGACGCCGCCGGTCCAGGTCACCGACGCCCGCGTCCAATCCAAGGTGAACACCTATCTGGCCAGCCACGCCTTCGACGCCAGCACGATCTACGAGGTGGTCATTCCGAGCGCCTCATACGCTGTCAGCGGCGGCTCGACCTCGTGCGGCGGGCCGAGCCTGGCGTTTTGCGCGTATCACAGTTGGATCGGCAGCGGCGCCAACGCCATCAAGTACACCATCCAGCCCTATCCGAGTTGCAGCGGCTGCCAGGTCTCCGGCTGGACGCCGGTGCAGAACCAGGAGATCTTCTTCTGCCACGAGACACGCGAGACCGCGACCGATCCCACGGGAGCCACTTGGTGGGACAGCACCGGCGCCGAAGCCGACGACAAGTGCGCATGGTCACCCCCGCCGTTCTTCGGCACCGGCGGCTTCGCCTACCAGTACGAGTGGTCGAACAAGGCGCACGCCTGCGTCAAGACGGGCTAGAGGCCCGCCAGAAAGCAAAACGCCCCACCCCGCGGCTGCGGAGTGGGGCGTTGCCGGAACCGGCGTTGAGGCTGCCGGGTTACACCTGGCTCGGCCGCCGGCGCAGCATGGCCCAGGCGGCTCCGATCAGGAGCAGGCTGAGGCCCAGCAGGCCGAACGTGGAGAGCGTCGGGACCTCGGCCGCGACGCCCGGCACGACGACGAACGCCGTCGGATCGTTGGCTCCGCCGACCGCCGGGTCGTCCGTCATGACCGTCGTGTCGTTGGTGCCGTCGAGGTCGGAGTCATAGGTGACGGTGCCCTGGTTGGTCACCGTGGACAACGCGTTGCCCTGGTTGATGGTGGCGGTGATGGTGATCGTCACGCTGCCGCCGGCCGCGATGGTGCCGTCCCAGGTGACGGTGTTGCCGCTCGTCGCCACGCCCCCGGCAGGCACCGAGCTGGCGCTGACCAGCGTCAGCGACGCCGGCAGAGTGTCGGTGAGCTCGTGGACGGCCGGAGTATCGAGCGAGGCTGTGTTGCCATCGTTGGAGATGACGATGGTGTAGGTCACCGTGCTGCCGGTGGTGAAGGTGCCGCTCGCGGACTTGGTCGCCGTGAGATGCGCACCCTGGACGTCGAAGCACGTCGGATCGTTGGCGCCGCCGACCGACGGATCGTCCGTCGTGCCCGTCGACTCGTTGGTGCCGTTGAGATCCGCGTCGAAGGCGAACGACGCCTGGTTGCAGATCGTCGTGTTCTGCGTGCCGGCGTTGACGGTGGCGGTGATGGTGACGGTGACGCTGCCGCTCGCCGGGATGCTGCCATCCCAGTTGGCGGTGTTGCCGGCGGTCGTCGCCGTGCCGCTGGTGGCGGTGGCACTGACCAGAGTCAGGCTGGAGGGAAGGGCGTCGGTGAGCTCGTGACCGGTGCTGTCGGGCGAGGCCGCCGAACCCGAGTTCGAAAGCACGATGGTGTAGGTGATGGTGCCGCCGGTCTTGAAGGTGCCGCTCACCGTCTTGGTGGCAGTGACCGCGGCGTTCGGGACGTTGAAGCAGGTCGGGTCGGCCGCGCCGCCGACCGCCGGGTCGTCGGTGAGCACGGTGGCGTCGTTCGTGCCGTCGTTGTTGCTGTCGTAGGAGGCGGTACCCTGGTTGCAGATCGTCGACCCCTGAGTGCCGGCGTTGACGGTGGCGGTGATGGTGATGGTGACGCTGCCGCCGAGCGGGGCGATCGAGCCATCCCAGTTGGCGGTGTTGCCCGACGTGGTTGCCGTACCGCTGGTGGCTGTGGCACTGACCAGGGTCAGGCCAGCCGGCAGGGTGTCGGTGAGCTCATGGCCGGTGTTGTCGGCCTGGTTGGCGGTGCCGGTGTTGGTCAGGACCACGGTGTAGGTCACCGTGCCGCCAACGCTGAAGGTACCGCTCACCGTCTTGGTCGCCGTCACCAAGGCTGTCGCGGCGAAGGCCGTGCAGTCGAAATGGACGGGGGTGACGAGGATCGACCAGGCATTGAAGGTACCGTTGCCGTCCGCGCCTCCCTGGGCCGCCGTGAAGACGTCCGCGACGATCGTCGACCAGGTGCCCTTGGTGCTGAGCCCCTTGTAGCGCGAAAGGTTGCCCACCGGGTCCCCCGGGATGGCGGGATTGACGAGCGCGGGCCATGGAGAGTTGTACACCGGGTTCCACGACTTGGTGTAGGGCGCGTCCGCGGCCGTCGCCTCCACCATGTCGTTGGTGGCGATCACCGGCACGTCGTCGTCGATCACCATGTTCGTGATGCTGGTGCCGCCAAGGTCGGAGAAACCGTCGATCAGCACGATGAGATCCGTGCCGATGCCGAAGGGCGAACGCAGCAGCGCGCTCAGGTCGCCGACGGCCGGGTGCGTGATGCTGTCCATGCGGAAGTTGAGGTCGGCGATCTCGAAGTCGTCGGTGACGTTGATCTGATGGAGAACGCCGCGGGGCTGGCCGTTGACGATGGTGAGGTCCGGGTTGGGATCGCCGGTGTAGGTCACGACCGGATCGGTGCCGTTGCGGGTGCCCACCCGCAGGTGGAAGGTGGCTACGGTCGTGCCGAGGCTCGAGGTCGTGGTCAGGGTGAAGTCGATGGAGCTGCCGCAAGCAACCGTAGAGTCCACGGTAATGAGGAAGCTGTCGCCGGCGGCGACCTTGGCCTGCGGCGCGATGGCTCCCCAGGCGGCGGTGTTGTCGTAGATGGTCACGCCGGGCGTAGAGGTGGTGAGCGTCCCTGTGGCGCTCGCCACCGCCTTGGTGGCGCCGCGCCATGGGTTGGTCAGCGAGACCGTCAGCTTGATCGCCTCGCCCGGATCGATGGCGCCGTTGTTGTTGTCGGCGCTGTCGTCGATGGCGACGTCGGTCAAGGGATCGACCACGTCGAGGAAGGGAGAGCTGAACGACTCGTGGATGCCCTGGTGGCTGCTCGCGTAGCGGCCGATCACTTTGAAGGGAGCCTGGGAGCCGTAGCCGAGCCCGCGGTCGGCGAATCCGTCCCAGATCGACTTCTCGTTGGCGCAGGCGTTGGTGGCGCAGTCGGCCTGGATGATGGCGTCACGGCCGTCCGTGAAGGTGGGGTTGATGGGCGTCATCTTGAGCCCGTTGATGACGTTCAGCAGCATCGTGTGGTTGCCGGTCGGCACGTCGCCGTTGGCGCCGGCGGGGTCGGCGATCACCCGGGCACGCACTCCCCAGAGAGTCAGCGCCCAGATCTCGCCGGAGTTGTGGACTTCCATGCCGCCGTTGCCGTTGAAATTAATCGGCGTCGGCGCGATGCCACCGCTCAGGCTGTTGGTGACGTCGTCGACGTCGGCCCAGGTCATCGGGTTGATGGCATGGTTGGGGGTATAGGGGAAGCGGCGGATGCCGTACAGATAGTTGTCGGTAAAGCCGGCGATGAGCTTGTAGGTGGCCCAGGCGCCGCTGCCGTACTGGCCGTTGGGGTTGTCGGCGTTGGTATTGTTGAGCAGCGACAGGGCGACGAAGTCGCTCCAGCCCTCGCCCATGCCGCGAGCGGGGTCCCAGTTGAGGCCGACGGCGTTGCCCACCAGGCGGTTGCTGGTGCCATGCGTCAGCTCGTGCATCAGGATCTCGGAATCGATGTCGCCGTCGCGGTCGATCGTCGGACCCGTGAAGCGGTACATCTGCGCCCGGCCCGAGGTGCCGTCGGGCGGGGTCGAGAAGTTGGCGTTGTTGGTCCCGCTGCCATCCTGGGCGTCGGCGTTGACGCGGTCGTTGCCGAGGCCCATGCCGCTGAAGTTGGTGAGCTGGAAGTTACCGGCCGCCTCGTCGAACCCGAGCTTGAAGAGCTGGTCGTGGTACCAGTTCACCACGTAGAAGAGCTGGGTGACGATGCCGCGGCGGTACTGGTCGATCGCCAGGGTGCCATTGTTGCCCGCGCCGGTGGAAGTCTGCCCGGCTTCCGGGTTGCCTCCCTGCGGCGGCGGCAGATAGTTGGTCTGGAAGTCGCGGGGCGTGGTGCCGAGGAAGTCCCGGTTCCGGGTGTTGGCGTCCGGGTTACCCATCGGCCGGCCGTTGCCGTCGAGCACGCTGGCGGCGGTCGTATCGCAGACGTTGTTGCCCGTGCCGTCCCGGTCGAGGCAGGCCGACACGTTGTTGCCGAGGGTCTGGGTCTGCGCGGCGGCGCAGACGCCGCCCGGGCAGTCGTCGATCCAGCCGTTCGGGCTGGCGGTCACGTCATAGGCGGTGTGCATGCTGACGATCGCCGGCGCGATCTCCGGGAACTGGGTGCCACTGCCCGGAGTGACGTTGTTCGGGGACTGCGGCGCCGGGCTGTCGGCCGGAGTCGTGCCGTCAGCCTGTACGTAGACCCGGAAGCGGGCGTCGTGGGCCGAGGCATAGTCGCGAATACCCTTGCGCCAGAGGAGGTCGCCGGTCTCGGCGTCGACGATGGCATACCAGTCCTGGTCGCCGCCGGTGAAGACCACCAGCGACCACGCCGGCACCAGCAGCCCGGGGGCGAGCGGGAAGAGCACCTGGCGGGCGGTGATGGGGCCCAGGATGTAGCCGTCGGGATCGGGCGGCGTCAACGTGAGCCTTCCGGCGTCCTGCGGGGTGATCGAGAAGGACAGCGGATCCGCGCTCCTGCCCTCCGCGGCCATCAGATGCGAGACCGCCTCGCCGGGCGTGATCAGCCGCGAGGCGTCGATCCGCGGCGCGAACGAGCGCGCGTGTGGAACCATCAGGCCGACGGTCTTCATCAACCGGCCGTCGCGGTCCAGAAGAAACCGGGTCTCGCTCTGGAACACCGGGCGGCCGTCGATCTGCTGCTCCATGCGCAGCATGCGCAGGACGCCGTCGCCGCCACCCGAGCTGTCGCCGAGCACGGTGAGATCGCTGACGTCGATGGACGAGAGCCCATAGATGTCACCGCTCTTGGTCAGGAACTCGCGCACGATGTCCTCGCTGCCGCGGCCGGCGGCAGCCGCGGTCAGCGCGCCACTCCGGTTGCTGACCTCGGACGGGGCGCCCGTCAGGTCGTAGAGCTTGACCTCGAGGCCGGGCAGCGCGCGCTGGTGCTGGGCGATCACCGTGGCGATGTTCGTCGCCAGCTGGCGCGCGGCGAGGGAACCAGACGTCGCCGCCACGGCGCGCGCCTCCGTGGCCCGTTTGTAGGAGGCCTTCAGATTGACCCTGGCGTCGACCATGGTGCCGAGCGAGGGTTTGCCCATCACCGGCGGCGCGGTCACAGCCGCGACGGCAGGGACGAACGAGAGCAGGGCGATCAGGGAAAGGACGAAGCGGCTTACACCACTCCTAAGGAACTCCGGCACGCTTTCACCTCCAACGAGTTTCGGCGCTTCAAGGTGCAACCTGGGGGCTGCGGATTGGCGTAAAAGCATACACGAGAGTTTCCCCAGAGTCACTCCCCACAAATTCCGGCCTACCGGGAAATGCGGCACACCTTGCCGTCGATCTCATAGCTCTGCGTCAATGTATCGGTGACCGTTCCGTTGGCGTCCTTGTGCTCTTGCTTGATCGTCAAGGTCGCCTTGTCTCCCTCGAGCACAAGGTTCCCGCCGGCCTTGATGTCCGCCGCGAACTGCTCCTCCGTTTTCGACATCTCCTTCATCATCTCGGCCATCATCGTGCGGTCCTTGGCGGGCATCGCCTTCCACTGGTCCTGCATCTCCTGGGTGCCGAGCTTGCCGGCCTCCTCGATCTTGCCGGCATGGACCAGGTCCATGTGCTTGACGGCCACCTTGCCGCAGGCGTGATCGAGAATCGCGGCGCCGTGGATCTCCGTCTTCGGCGGCTCGGCCCCGGCCTGGATGATCTGCACAAAAAACAGTGCGATCGTGAGGAGAAGGATCTGGCGAACGTTCATGAGACGGCTCCTATCGATGGTTGCGCATTGAACAATAAAGCCTCGGACCGAAGTGCTCGGTGCCTTGACAGTGCCAAAGATGACCTGATAGATAGCCTATCCCAGGAGCCTCAGATTGCTGCGCTCGGTTTACCCCGCCCCATGGGAGGAGCAGGATTATGGTCAGTCCCCGTGCCCGCCTTGCCTTGTTCGTCATCTTCGTAATGCTCTCCGCCGGCGGAACCGCTTGGGCGGATACACCTGGATTGAGGCTGGCAGCCTCTCCCGGTATTCGGGAGACCACGGCCGACATCATGCAGCGGCAGGCGGCGAGCCCGCCGCCCAAGCCGCGCCCCGAGCACGAGGTCGAGTACCCCGACCGCAGCAACCTGGTTCCGAACCCCAATGCCCCGGCGGTGTCCCAGTTCCCCCCGCCCGAGCCGGGAAAGGCGCTGGCGCCCAGCTCGCTCAAGATCCATACGACGGGCGGCTCTTTCAATGGCCCGACGCTCACCGATACCGGCGCCTTCCCTCCCGATTCCATGGGCACGGCCGGGCCGACGCAGTTCATCGCCTTCGTCAATGGCCGCATCCGTTCCTATACCAAGGCGGGAGTCGCGGACGGGGTGATCAACGCCGATCCCGACGTCTTCTTCGCCTCGGTGACAACGCCGGTGAGCCCGCCGGTGGTGCTCAACTTCACCAGCGATCCGCAGGCCCGCTATGACCGGTTCACCGCCCGTTGGTACCTGTCGATCATCGACGTGCCGTGTACCGCCGCCGACTGCTCGACGACGGCCGCCAACCGCTGGATGGTCGCCGTGAGCGACGCGGCGAGCGCCGGCACGATCAGCGGCACCACGGTGTGGACCTTCTTTCAGTTCCAGGCGGATCCGGGCACGAACTTCTGCGACTATCCTTCCCTGGGCATCGACGTCAACGCGCTTTACATTGGCTGCAACATGTTCAACAGCACCGGCACAGCCTTCCTGGGCACCAACGGCTATGTCGTGCAAAAGACGTCGACCCTCGGCGCGGGCCCCATCGTCGTCACCTCGTTCGCAAACATTGGGACGACGACGGTCGGGCCGGAATCGCCGCGCGGCGTCGACAACTTCGATCCGGGCGCCACCGAAGGTTACTTCGTCGGGCCCGACACCGTCGCCGCCAGCCTCATCCAGTTCCGGCGAGTGAGCAATCCAGGGTCGCTGACCCCGACGGTCTCCGCCAACATCCCCGTCACCGTTCCGGCGACGACGTCCCCCAATCGCGTTCCACATCTCGGCAACACGGGCGGCAACGCCGGTCAGCTCGACTCCCTCGACGACCGGTTTTTCCAGGCGATGATCCGCAATGGCCGGCTCTGGTCGGCCCACAACTTCCGGGTGAGCTCGGCCGGCGTGGCGAGCACCGCCGCGCAGAACCGCAATGCGACGCGCTGGTACGAATTCCAGAACTTGACCACCACACCCACGCTGGTGCAGTCGGGGACGGTGTTCGACAACGCTGCAACGACCGCTGCCGCGCGACAGTACTGGATTCCCTCGGTTGTGGTGACCGGTCAGGGGCACTCGGTGATCGGAATGAGCATGGCCGGCACTCCCGCAGGCGCCACCCCGGTGTACGTGGGGAGGCTCGCAGGAGACACCCTGGGTACCATGACGGGACCGCCGACGGTGGCCGCGGTCACCTTCGGAACCTCGACGGCGAACTACAACCCGGCGTCCGATCCCGGGGGCGCCAACGGCCGGCGGTGGGGCGACTACTCCTTCACCGTCGTCGACCCGCTCGACGACATGACAGTGTGGACGATCCAGGAGTACAACCAGGCCTTGAACAGCTACGCGGTGCGCGTCGGCCGGCTCTTGGCGCCGCCGCCGGCGACGCCCACCTGCTCCGGCAGCCCGATCTCGTTCTCCGGCCCGACGGGCAACGTGGTGATCAACGCCACGTCCAGCGGCGGCTCGGGCTTCTATGATCCGGGAGCGAACCTCGCGCCGCCGGCCCTGCCGTTCAGTCACATCACCGCCACGGTCACCAACGCGACCGTCAACAGCGTGACCTTCAACAGCCCGACCCAGGTGACGCTGAACATCACGGCGCTCGTCGCGGGGTCGCAGAACGTCACCATCACCAATCCCGACGGCCAGAGCGTGACCGCCAACGGTTGCATCAACGTCTCTGGCGTGGCGGCCGCGGATCTGGGGATTACGAAGACCGACGGCGTCGTCTCGGCGGTGCCGGGCGGCTCGGTGACCTACACCATCACCGCCTCGAACGCCTCCGCCACGGGGGCGACCGGCGCCACGGTGGCGGATACCTTCCCGGCGGTCCTCACCTGCACCTGGACCTGCACCGGCGCGGGCGGCGGCACTTGCACGGCGTCGGGCTCGGGCAACATCAACGACGCCACGGTCAACCTCCCAGCGGGTGCCAGCGTCACCTACACCGCGACCTGCGCCATCGCCGCTTCGGCGACCGGCACTCTGAGCAACACCGCCACGGTGACGCTCGCCGGGGATCCGAACGCCGCCAACAACACCGCGACGGATACCGACACGCTGACGCCCCAAGCCAACCTCGGAATCTCCAAGACCGACGGCGTCACCACGGCGACTCCGGGCGGCTCGGTGACCTACACCATCTCGGCGAGCAACGCGGGCCCCAGCAACGCGCCGGGTTCCTCGGTGGCCGATACCTTCCCGGCTTCGCTCACCTGCACCTGGACGTGCGTGGGTGCGGGCGGCGGCACCTGCACCGCCTCCGGCTCGGGCAACATCGCCGACACCGTCAACCTGCCGAGCGGCGCCAGTGTCACCTACACGGCTAGCTGCAACATCTCGGCGGCGGCCACCGGCACGCTGAGCAACACGGCGACCGTGGCGACCGCGGGCGGTATCACCGATCCGACTCCCGGCAATAACTCGGCGACCGACAGCGACACACTGGCGGCGAGCGCCAACCTGGGCATCACCAAGACCGACGGCGTCACCACGGCGACCCCGGGCGGCTCGGTGACCTATACCATTACCGCCAGCAACGCCGGACCCAGCAACGCCACGGGTGCGACGGTGGCCGACACCTTCCCGGCCTCGCTCACCTGCACCTGGACCTGCACCGGCGCGGGCGGCGGTACTTGCACCGCCTCCGGCTCCGGCAACATCAACGACACCGCGAACCTGCCGAACGGCGGCAGCGTCACCTACACCGCGAGCTGCACCATCTCAGCCGCGGCCACGGGCACCCTGAGCAATACGGCCACGGTGGCGGCTCCCGCCGGAGTCACCGATCCGACCCCCGGCAACAACTCGGCCACCGACAGCGACACGCTGGGAGCGAGCGCCGACCTTGCCATCACCAAGACCGACGGAGTCACCACGGCGACTCCGGGCGGCTCGGTGACCTACACCATCACCGCCTCCAACGCCGGCCCCAGCAACGCCACGGGCGCGACCGTCGCGGATACCTACCCGGCCTCGCTCACCTGCACCTGGACCTGCGTGGGAGCGGGCGGCGGCACCTGCACGGCCTCCGGCTCGGGCAACATCAACAACACGGTCAACCTGCCTTCCGGCGGCAGCGTGACCTACACCGCGAGCTGCAACATCTCGGCCGGGGCCAGCGGCACGCTGAGCAACACGGCCACCGTGACGGCGCCCGCCGGAGTCACCGATCCGACTCCGGGCAACAACTCGGCGACCGACAGCGACGGGCTGGGGGCGACCGCGGACCTCGCAATCACCAAGACCGACGGCGTCACCACGGCCACTCCGGGTGGCTCGGTGACCTACACCATTACAGCCTCCAACGCGGGCCCCAGCAACGCCACGGGCGCGACCGTCGCGGATACCTTCCCGGCCTCGCTCACCTGCACCTGGACTTGCGTTGGTGCCGGCGGCGGCACCTGCACGGCCTCCGGCTCGGGCAACATCAACGGCTCCGTCAACCTGCCGAGCGGCGGCAGCGTGACCTTCACCGCGAGCTGCACCATCTCGGCAGGCGCCACAGGCACGCTGAGCAATACGGCGACCGTGACGGCTCCGGCCGGAGTAACCGATCCGACCCCGGGCAACAACTCGGCGACCGACAGCGACACGCTGGCGGCGAGCGCCAACCTGGGCATCACCAAGACCGACGGAGTCACCACGGCGACCCCGGGCGGCTCGGTGACCTATACCATTACCGCCAGCAACGCCGGACCCAGCAACGCCACGGGTGCGACGGTGGCCGACACCTTCCCGGCCTCGCTCACCTGCACCTGGACCTGCGTGGGAGCGGGCGGCGGCACCTGCACGGCCTCCGGCTCCGGCAACATCAACGACACCGCGAACCTGCCGAACGGCGGCAGCGTCACCTACACCGCGAGCTGCACCATCTCGGCCGCGGCCACGGGCACCCTGAGCAATACGGCCACGGTGGCGGCTCCCGCCGGAGTCACCGATCCGACCCCCGGCAACAACTCGGCCACCGACAGCGACACGCTGGGAGCGAGCGCCGACCTAGCCATCACCAAGACGGACGGAGTCACCACGGCGACTCCGGGCGGCTCGGTGACCTACACCATCACCGCCTCCAACGCCGGCCCCAGCAACGCCACGGGCGCGACCGTCGCGGATACCTTCCCGGCCTCGCTCACCTGCACCTGGACCTGCGTGGGAGCGGGCGGCGGCACCTGCACGGCCTCCGGCTCGGGCAACATCAACAACACGGTCAACCTGCCTTCCGGCGGCAGCGTGACCTACACCGCGAGCTGCAACATCTCGGCCGGGGCCAGCGGCACGCTGAGCAACACGGCCACCGTGACGGCGCCCGCCGGAGTCACCGATCCGACTCCGGGCAACAACTCGGCGACGGACAGCGACACGCTGGGAGCGAGCGCCGACCTGGCCATCACCAAGACCGACGGCGTCACCACGGCCACTCCGGGCGGCTCGGTGACCTACACAATCACCGCCAGCAATGCAGGACCCAGCAATGCCACGGGAGCCACGGTCGCGGATACCTTCCCGGCCTCGCTCACCTGCACCTGGACCTGCACCGGCGCGGGCGGCGGTACCTGCACCGCCTCCGGCTCCGGCAACATCAACGACACCGCGAACCTGCCGAACGGCGGCAGCGTCACCTACACCGCGACCTGCTCCATCTCGGCCGCGGCCACGGGCACGCTGAGCAACACGGCCACCGTGACGGCTCCTGCCGGAGTCACCGATCCGACCCCGGGCAACAACTCGGCCACCGACAGCGACGCGCTGGGAGCGAGCGCCGACCTGGCCATCACCAAGACCGACGGCGTCACCACGGCCACTCCGGGCGGCTCGCCGCTGACCTACACCATCGTGGCCTCCAACGCGGGTCCGAGCAACGTCACGGGAGCAACCGTGTCCGACTCCCTGGTCACACTCTCCTGCACTTGGACATGCGTGGGAGCCGGCGGTGGCACCTGCACGGCGTCGGGCTCGGGCGGCTTCAACGACACCGTCAACCTGCCGGCCGGCGGCAGCGTGACCTACACGGTGAGCTGCATGACAGGGGCCTCGAACACCGGCACGGTGACCAACACGGCGACGGTGACGGCTCCTGCCGGCGTCACCGATCCAAATCCGGGTAACAACTCGGCGACCGACGTCGACACGCTGGTGCCCGTCTCGGATCTTTCGATCACCAAGACGGACGGGGTGACGACGGTGACTCCGGGCGGCTCGGTGACCTACACCATCGTGGCGAGCAACGCGGGACCGAGCAGTACGGGTGCGACGGTGGCCGACACCTTCCCGGCCTCTCTGACCTGCACCTGGACGTGCGTGGGCTCGTGCACCGCGTCGGGCTCGGGCAACATCAACGACGCGATCGGACTGTCGCCCGGCGGCAGCGCGACCTACACCGTGAGCTGCACCCTCTCGAACGCGGCGACCGGCACGCTGAGCAACACGGCCA
Source organism: Thermoanaerobaculaceae bacterium (assembly GCA_963717295.1). GTDB lineage: Bacteria > Acidobacteriota > Thermoanaerobaculia > Multivoradales > UBA5704 > DATARR01. The sequence continues at coordinate 8,434,121 of OY970330.1, read as the reverse complement.
CCGTGACGGCAGCCGCCGGAACCACCGATCCGACCCCCGGCAACAACTCGGCGACCGACAGCGACACGATCACCCCCGCGGCCACGCCGGGTGCTTCGGTCTCCGGCACCAAGGCAGTGGTCGGCAGCGGACCCTTCACCGTCGGCAGCACCATCACCTACACGGTGGTGCTGAACAACAGCGGTGCGGGAGCCCAGGGCGACAATCCGGGCAACGAGTTCACCGACGTCCTGCCGCCGACGCTGGCACTGGTTTCCGCCACGTCGACGAGTGGCACGGCGGTTGCGACCACCGGCACCAACACGGTCACCTGGAACGGCGCGATCCCGGCCGCAGGCACGGTGACCATCACCATCACCGCAACCATCCTGCCCGCCGCCGCCGGCACGACGGTCTCGAACCAGGGGACCATCTCCTTCGACGCCGACGGCGACGGCACCAACGAGTCCACGGCGCAGACCGATGATCCCACGGTGGGTGGCGCCGCCAATCCCACCAGCATCACGGTGCCGGGGACGGTTCAGATCCCAACACTCTCGACCTTCGGGTTGGCCTTGCTGGGATTGCTCCTGGCGGGTGTGGCCTTCGCGGTGCTGAGGCGCCGCAAGCACGCCTGATCGGTTAGAACACAACATCAAAAGGGGCGGCCCACCGTGGCCGCCCCTTTTTATACCCGGCCCCGTGGCCTCTCTCCACCCCAAACGCCGATCTGACAAGGCGGGCTCCGACGCCCGCCCGCCTTCACCATTCTCTGCGAATCCCAAGATTTGCTTTGCCGCTACCCCTTCCCGCCTGCCATCAACGCCTCATACCGCCGCTGCATCTCCTCCGGTGACACGTCCTCGATACGGGTGACGAGGTGCCAGGTGTGGCCGAAGGGGTCTTCCAGTTTGCCGGCTCGCTCACCATAGAACTCGTCTTGAATGGGCTTCGACAGCTTGGCGCCCGCGGCGACGGCCCTCTCGGCCACGGCGTCGACGTCCGGCACCGTGAGGTGGATGCCCACCGAAGTGCCGCCGAGTGATTGCGGTCCGCGAATCCCGTGCTCCGGGAACTCGTCGGCAAGCATGATCCGGGCGCCGCCGATCTGAATCTCGGCATGGCCGATCCTTCCCTCGGGCTCGCTGAGACGCAAGACTTCCGTGGCGCCGAAGGCCTGGGTGTAGAACTCGATGGCGCGGGCCGCGCCCTTCACGTGCAAATACGGAATCACCTGGATCGACATGGTTTCCTCCTCGGTTGAAGGCCACGATCCCGTGACCTGCTCAGAAGCTTACCGGGGCGAGGGAAGCCAAGTCTTGGAAAAAAGTCCCCGCTCAAGGAACGGTCTCGGCGATGCTGACGCTCTCGGGATAGCGGCGGGCGGCGAGGAACTCCCGGGGGGAGAAGCCGCTCAGCTCGCGAAACTCCGCGTTCAGGTGCGGTTGATCGTAGTAGCCGGCGGCGAGCGCGACCTCGGCCAGCGTCTCCTCTCCGGCGTTCACCATCGTGAGCGCACGACGGAAGCGGAGGACGCGCGCGTATTGTTTCGGCGTCACACCGATCTGCTCACGGAACACGGTGGCCAGGCGCGTCTTCGAGAGACCCGCCTGCTCGCGCAAAGCGGAGATGGTGACCGCGCCCTCCCGCCGCTCGATCTGGCCGGCCACCCAGGCGATGGCCGGATCAACGCTCTGCCGCGAACGGGCCACCCGCTCCGAGACCCACGTCACCGCTTGGCGCAGGCGCTCCTCGCCCGAGCTCGCCCCATGGCAACGCTCGATGAGCTCCTCCGCCGCCCGGCCGGCGAGGTCCTGAAGATCGATCGTAAGGCCGCCCATCTCGGAGAGCGGCCTGCCGAGCAGAGAGTAGGCCCCGGCGGGATGAAGCCTTATGCCGAGAACCGGAGGCGACGAGGCCGGCGCCTCAACCACTGAAGGGCCGGACATCAACCCGCCGAAGCAGGCCGTCGAGCATCGCCCAGTCCACGGTCCCTCGACGACCCTGTAGGTCTCACCAAAGTGGACGATCAGCTCGAACATCCCGTTGGGGAAGTTCCGCTCGCGGGCGAAGGTCGTCCGCCCGTCGAAGTACCAGAACGCCTCGACCAGGCCCGCCAGATGCGAGGGGCTCCACCGACTCTGTGTCCAGCAGCCGAGAGGGGAGACGACGCTCTGGGTGACGATGCCGATGGCTCACCTTACCGCGTCACGCGGCGCCTGCTCCGGCGCCGGAATGCCGACACGCCCAGCCCGGCGAGACCGCCAAGGAAGAGCAAGGCGCTGGAGGCTATGGCGATCATCGCGTGACGAAGCTCTGCGTCCTGCCGGAGCAAAAGCTCCGGCGGTGCGTCCTGGTACGGTAACGCGGCTCCCGCACCCCACAAAAGCGATACGAGCAGGAACAGAAGCCCGAAGAGCCAAGGCAGATGATAGAGGACGCGTTTCATAGATCCTCCCTGACAATTCGGTAGATCGGCGCCGAATTCCGGCCCCCCTCGCCTACTTCCCGGCAGCGCGCGGCCCCGCGTCCTGATCCTTGTAGTGGAAGGCCTTGGAAACCTTCGCGTATTGCTGGCCGTTGACCTCGACGTAGGGATAGATGAAGTAGTTCAGGGGATCGCCGGACTGCTTAGGGCTAAGGACGATGTCGCGCCCCATCGAGAACTGCACCCGGTTCTCGTCGTGGGCGCCGAAGAAGTAGGCCCGCTTCTCCGGATGCTTGCGCGCCTCCGAAGCGTCGACCGGCACCCAGCCGTAGCCGTCGAGATAGAACTCCGCCCAGCAGTGATAACCGGGGATCTCGCCGCCCCCATGCTCCGGCGGCAGGGGGAAACCGATCGCGAACTTGGCGGGGATTCCCACCGCGCGGTTGAGCCCGATGAACAGGGCGTGGAAGTCGGTGCAGTTGCCCCGCTTCGCGTCGCAGGCCCATTTGATGTCGCCGTTGCCCCAGCCGGTGCCGCTCTTGTCGTAGGCCATCGTGTCCACCACATACTCGTAGATGGCCCGGGCCTTGGCGAGGTCGCCCTGCTTGTCCTTCGTCACCTCGCGGGCGAGGTCACGGATGCTGTCGTCGTTCGGCACCAGCCGGTCCGGCTTCAGCCACATCGCGACGGCCTCGGGCCGTTTGCTCTTGGCGTCCGTCTTCAGGGACGCGAAGGCATTGTGGAGGTACTCCTTGCGCCGCACGTGGATTTTCATCTCGACGTCGAAGCCGGGCACCTTGGGGTCCGTGGCGGAGAGGTGCAGGATCGAGTTGCCGAACCTGGACTCCTTGACGACCTCGTGCTTGAAGGGCGCGGTGACCTCCGTGACGGTGACGTCCTGATTGGCGTCGCTCACCGGGTAGGGCAGCCAGACGTCCACCCGGTGGGCGTCCGCCGGCAGCTCCGTGACGTGGGCGGTATAGGTGAAGTCGAAGTCCCGGGCGCGCGGGGCGTCGGCCGCCACCGTGGCGAGGGTCGCCGAAGCCGCCAGGAGGGCGACACAGAAGGCCGATCTCTTGTTCATGGGTCTCTCCTCAAGGTCTGGGTGCAACTCTATGCCGGATTGAGAACGGGCTCAAGAACTCTTGTCCTCAATCCGCTTGCCCTCGGCTGGCTTGCCCTCGATGCGCTTGCCTTCAATAAGACTCGCGGAGCTCAGGGACGCCAGCACCGCGAGCCCCGCCGCCACCAGCATCACCCGCCGGAAGCCGTCCACGAAGGCCTCCCCGACCGCGGTGTGAATCCGCGCCTTCACCTCGGCGGACGCGGAGGCCGGGGCCTGGAGGTTGGCCAGCCGCGTGCGCTCCGAAGCCAGGGCCTTCCGCGTCTCAGGGGGGAGGTTGAGCCCCCCGAGACGGCGGTCGAGGCCGTTGCTGAAGACACCCAGCAGGACGAGGCCCAGCACCGCGATGGCCAGCAGGCCGGCGCAGCGGGATACCGCGTTGTTGATACCGGAAGCCACGCCGGCGTGGCTCTCCCCCACCGCTCCCATCACCGCCGTGGTCAGAGGAGCCACACTGATCGCCATGCCCAGCCCCAGGACGAGGATGGCCGGCAGAAACGCCGTCCAGTAGCTGCCGCCGGTTCCCGGCACCGCGAACAGGACGAAGCCACAAGCGGCGATAGCCGGCCCCACGATCAAGGGTTTGCGAGCTCCGAAGCGATCCACGAGGCCGCCCGACCAGCGCGAGAGGGAAAACATGAGAATCACGAACGGCAGCAGCGCACCGCCCGCCGCCGTGGCGCTGTAGCCCCGCACCTGGATGAGGTTGAAGGGCAGGAAGAAGAAGGCTCCGGCGAGCGCCGCGTAAAGCCAGAGCGTCAGCAGGTTGGTGCCGGCGAAGGTCCGCGAACGGAAAAGCGCGAGGGGCATCATGGGCTGCGCCGTCCGCGCCTCCACCGCCAGGAAGGCGGCCAGACAGACGGCTCCGATCGCCAGCGCTCCCCAGACCTCCGGGTTGCCCCAGCCCAGGCGCGACGACTCGATGAGCCCGAACGTCACGCCGCCGAGGCCGATCGTGGCGAGGAGCGCCCCGGGCCAGTCGAGACGGCCGGTGGCCTCCGGATCGCGGCTCTCCGGCACGTACCGCATCGCGATGACGATCACCGCCACCGCGATGGGCAGGTTGAGGGCGAAGACCCAGCGCCACGAAGCGTGATCGATCAGCCACCCGCCCACCAGGGGCCCCACGGCCGCCGTAATCGACCCGAAGCCGGACCACGTGCCGATCGCCTTGCCGCGCCGTTTCTCGTCGAACGAGGCCGAGAGGAGGGCGAGGCTGCCGGGCACCAGAAGCGCCGCCGCGATCCCCTGGACGGCCCGCGCCGCGATGAGCTGATTCGTGTCCGGTGCCAAGCCGCACCAGGCCGAAGCGAGGGCGAATCCCGCGACGCCGATGAGGAACACCCGCCGCCGGCCGAAGTGATCGCCCAGCGAGCCGCCCACCAGCAATAGGGCCGAGAGGAAGAGGGCATACGCCTCGACCACCCACTGGACCTGGATGACCGTGGCTCCCAGGCTCGCCTGCAACGCCGGCAGCGCGACGTTGACCGCCGTGCCGTCGATAAAGGCCATGCTGGAGCCGAGGATGGTCGCCGCCAGCACCCACGGCTCGATCGACCGGTCACAGGGGCGACCGGGCTTGCCTTTCAGGACTACGCCTTCGTCGCAGGGACCTTTGGGAATCGTCACGACGGGGGATTATAGGGGGACATCCCGGGCAATCACGAGCTGCCGCATGCCGTCCACGAAGCCGTGGGCCACGTCCACCTCGGACTCGTCGAGGGCGAGCCGGGTCGCCCTCTCCATGTTGAACCAGGGAATGGCAGGATACAGATGGTGGATGTTGTGGAAGCTCGTGCCGTGGGTGCCGAAGAGCCGGAACCACAGGCCCCGCATCTCCCGCGTGCCGGTGCGCGGGCTGTTGTAGTGGCCGAGCATGTCGTCCCAGAAGAAGAGGACCGGAAAGATTGTGAACCGTGGCACGACCCAATACCAGAACAGCAGATCGATCCGGCCCAGGACGAGGAAGACCGCGATGGCGCCGATCCAGAACGCCACCACCGGGTTGCGGTAGGCGGGGTCGAGCCAGCGCTTGGAAATTAGGGTCTCCTTGAGATCGGAGAGTTGCAGAGGGCCGAGAAACGGCCGGATCCAGAGGAACCAGGTCATGTACCGCCGGTCGTGCCGCCGCGCCGGATCGAGGCCATAACCCGTGCCCCAGGTCAGGGAGTCCTTCTCCGTATAGGTGCGGTGGTGATCCATGTGATCGTCCCGGTCCGCCGCGATCGTCGTCGCGAGGGGGAGCGAGTAGAAAAGCTGAAGCCGTGAATTCCAGCTCTTCCGCGTGAAGAGATTGGCATGGATGGCGTGGTGATGCAGCTCGAACAGCGCGTTCATCTGCCGGGCTATCACGATCACGGCGAGCGGGATCAGCCAGGGACGGAAGAACATCTCGCTGAGCACCGCGGCCAGGACGATCACACCCCAATCGGCGACGATCGTGAGGACGGCCCGGACGTCACTGCGGTGGGCCAGCTTGCGCAGGACGGCTCGATCTTCGGAGGATAGGGATCGGGGCATGAGAGATTACTGTAGCACCGCTGGCAGAACTTCGCGGCAGGATTTCTCGTAAGCTCTTCATGCGCACGAAGTTCGTCCTTTCTCTCCTGGCCCTCACCGCGTTCACCGCAGCCCGCGCCTCCCACGCCGCTCCCCCGCCCGCGGCCGTCGAGCCGGTCAAGGAGGTTCTGCACGGCGTCGAGATCGTCGATCCCTACCACTGGCTGGAGGGGAGCGCGGGACTGGAGGCGCCGGACAAGGCGCTCGACGCCCGGGTCGCGGCGTGGACGGACGTCCAGAACACCTATGGTCGCTCGGTGCTCGACCGCATTCCCGGCCGCAAGGAGCTCGAGACACGCCTGCGCGCCCAGGGGAGCGGCGGGTTTCAAGGCAACGTGAGGCGGCGGGGAGATCGCCTGTTCTATGAGCGAATCGAGGGGAGCCAGCAGCAGCCGGTGCTCCTTGTCTCCCAGGGCGGCGGCGCGCCACGCGTCCTCCTCGATCCGGCGGCGTTCGATCCCAGCGGCCTTACGACGCTCGCCTGGTACGAGCCCAGCCCGGACGGCCGGCTCGTGGCCTGCGGGCTGTTCAAGGCCGGGGACGAGAACGCCACCCTCTACCTTCTCGAAACCGCCACCGGTACCTGGCTCGCGGACGAGATCTCCAACAAGGTGCGCGAGGTCGAGTGGCTGCCGGACGCCTCCGGCTTCCTATACAACCAGCTCGCGGATCTCAAGAACCCGTCCTCCCGGCGCATCCGTTTCCATCGCGTCGGCACGCACCCGCGGCAGGATCTCACGCTGATGGAGCAGGACAAGGAAGGCCCCGGCGCCAAGACCTGGGGGCCGTTCGCCCATCTGAGCCCGGACGGCCGCTGGGCCGTGACCGGTCACTGGATGGGGGCCGCCGTCAACGACCTCTGGGTGATCGATTTCCGCGAATGGCAACGCACCGGCAAGGCTCCACGCCGGCCCATCGTCGTGGGCCAGCCGGCGCAGAGCGGCCTGCCGGATGTCTACCTGAAGGGCGATCCCATCCGCGGCGACACCCTGTACATGACCACCAGCCTCGACGCTCCCAACAAGCGGGTCGTGGCCGTCGATCTCAAGGATTCGACGCCCGGCGATCCCAAAAAATGGCGGGAAGTGATTCCCGAGGGCAAGGATGCCGCGCTGCAATACCTCTCCCTGGCAGGCGATCAGCTGGTGGCGGAGTACCTGAAGAACGCCAGCAGCCGCATCGAGCGTTTCGGCCTGGACGGCAAGCCGAAAGGTGAGCTTCCCCTGCCGGGCCTCGGCTCCGCCTACCTCATCACTACGCCCGACGGGACGGAGGCCTTTCTGGGTTTCTCCAGCTTCAACGAGCCGCCGACTCTGTACCAGGTCGATGTTGCGACCGGCGCGCGAAAGGTCTGGTGGCGGGCGAACGTGCCGTTCGATCCTTCATCCCTCGAGGTTGAACAGGTCCAGTACCCATCGAAGGACGGTACCCGGATCAGCATGTTCCTGGTCCATAAGAAAGGATTGAAGAAGGACGGCTGCAATCCCACGCTCCTCTACGGCTATGGCGGCTTCGGCATCTCCACCACGCCCGAGTTCTACGGCGGCATCCTGCCCTGGCTCGAGGCCGGCGGCCTCTATGCCCTGCCCAATCTGAGGGGCGGCGGCGAATATGGGGAAGATTGGCACCGCGCCGGCATGCTGGAGAAGAAACAAAACGTTTTCGACGATTTCATCGCCGCCGCCGAGTGGCTGATCGCTCAAGGGTACACGCGGCCGGAGAAGCTCGCTATTCTCGGCGGCTCCAACGGCGGCCTGCTCGTCGGCGCGGCGGTCACTCAGCGGCCGGACCTCTTCGCCGCCGGCATCGCCCAGTCACCGCTGCTGGACATGGTGCGCTACCCGAAGTTCCTGCGCGCCCGGAACTGGATTCCCGAGTATGGTTCAAGCGACGATCCCAAGCAGCTCGCCTACCTGCTGCGCTATTCGCCGTACCACAATGTCAAACCCGGCGTGAAATATCCGGCCCTGCTGATGACCGCCGGCGAGCAGGACGAGCGCGTCCACGCCCTCCATACCCGCAAGATGACCGCCCGCCTCCAGGCCGCCACCACGAGCGATCCGGACGCCAAGCCCATCCTCCTCCAGGTGGACCGCGATGCCGGCCACGGCATGGGATCTCCGATGGACAAGGAGATCGCCGCCCAGGTGGATCTGCTCAGCTTCGTGATGTGGCAGACGGGGATGGGAGAGGTTTGCGCGTCGGGGGCGGCAAACCGGCCGCAGTGATCCGGGTCGACGGCGCCCGTAGGAGGCGACCAGGTGACCTTTCAGAAAGGCCTCAGCGTTCCAATTTCCACACCGGTACGACCCCAATGTAGAGACGCCCAGAGGGTAGCGCCAGCTACCCCGTGGGGCGTCTCAGGATCGGCAATGAACGTCCAACCTGAAACCGATCCGACCGCGGCAGATTGAAGGTCCGAAATATGGGAGAGTGCGACGCCTGCCCCCCTCATCACCCCGGCCCGGCTCCACGCACCCAATCCGGGCTTCTGAAAAAATTCGATTCCCGTGATGGCAAGCACGGTAAAGATCAGAGTCAGGACGGCACATGCGACCGCCGTACCACGGGCCACGTGCGCCGCGAAGCGCGCGGACTAAATATCCGTGATCTGGGGCCAGAACCAATTCTTGCCCTTGAGCGGATCCTCATACATACATGGTAGGCTCCATCCGCATCCATCCACAGGTAGCCGCAGGGGCGCGGAAGAAAAATCCGGTTTCTGTCTGATTCAGCTCTCCCGAGTCTACAACACAACCCCGCCGCCCATGGTAGCCTCCGACCCGGGAGGTTTCACGACATGCCAGACATCGGACCGCCGGATCCCTCGGAGTACGCACCCTTCTTTGAACGCTACATCTCGCTCGTGCCACGCGAGAAGATCCTGCCGTTGCTGGAGGCCCAGCCGGCCGAGGTGCGGCGAATGCTGGACGGATTCTCGGAAGAGCAGGCCGGCTATCGCTACGCCGAGGGCAAATGGAGCATCCGCGAGGTCCTCGGGCACCTGATCGACACCGAGCGGATCTTTGGCTACCGCGCGCTCTGCGTCGCCCGCGGTGACACGACGTCCCTGCCGAGCTTCGACGAGAAGGCCTACGCCAGCAACGCGCCGTACGACGACTACCCGCTCGCCGAGTTGCTCGATGAATTCGAGACGGTGCGGAAAGGGCAGATCCTCTTCTTCCGCCACCTGCGTCCCGGGGACTGGACGCGGATGGGTGTGGCGAACAACAACCCAATCTCGCCCCGCGCCATGGCCTATAACATGGCCGGCCACCTGATGCACCACCTCAAGGGGTTGCGGGACAACTACGGCGTGAAGGCCTGACGCCCCGAAGTCGCGGGGGAAACCCCAAACGAGTTGGGGAGACGCTTTCCCGAGTTGGGGAACGCTTCCCCCACTCGGGGAAAGACTTTCCCGACTTGGGGAGAGGCTGCCCAACTCGGGAGAGACTTCCCCGACTGGGGAGAGGCCTTCCCCACTCGGGGCGAGGTGCTTCCTCCTCCATCCAGAGTTGGGTCCTGTCGAGAAGCAGGAGTTGTACGAGGGGGATCTATGACGAAGCTTCGTCTTCGTCGCCAGACCAGTACTCCCGGATCTTGCTCCCGTGAACAATCCAGAGCTTCTGCTGAATTGTCCGCTGTTCGAGGGCTCGCAGAAGGGTACGCGCACCGGCCTGGACTGCCTCCAGAGTCATCGGTTCCGGCAGGCGGATGACAGCGATCCCGGCATACCGTCGAGGTGGAAAGTTCAGGATGTTGGCGAAGTCGAGGTCGAGCGTCACCAGGCAGCGTTCTTCCGCGCGACACACCTCAATGAGAACTCGGTCCTCACGCCCTCCCAGGCCCTGGTCGACCGTTAGCACCACGTCATGGCCGGCCTCGCGGAAGATCTCGGCGGTGCTCGGTCCCAGGTTCTCCTCCAGTTTAATCCTCAACGCGCCGCCTCGACGGCAACATCGAAGTACCGGCCTCTGGCCGTCTCAGCACCGTAGAGGAGGCAGGCCCGGATGTCTTCCTCCGTGAGCTGGGGATACTCCTTCAGCAGCTCGGCGGCCGTGGTCTCGGTCGCGAAGAAGTCCAGGACGAGGGACACCCAGATCCGCGTTCCCCGAATGCAGGGTTTCCCGAAGCAGATGTTCGGGTCGATCGAGATTCGTGAAAGAAGATCTTGTCTTGGCATCAGGTCCCCCGTTCCTTCAGTCTAGCAGGACTCACAAGCCCCTTACTTCCTCGGGGGCTGGAACCGCGATACTCTCCCCCGCAATGACCAACGCCAGTCAGGCCGCCGAGATCGATCCTCTGGCCCCTCATCCTCCGTTGACGCACTACTACGCCGACGAGGCGGAGCGCAGGCAGCGGATGCGCACGTGGTTCGACGAGGCGGCTCCGGACTACAACTGGATCAACCAGGTCATGAGCTTCGGCTCGGGCAACTTCTACCGGCGGGAGGCCCTGCTGCGCGCCGGCCTCGCTCCCGGCATGAGCCTGCTGGACACGGGCAGCGGCACGGGCATCGTCGCCGTCCAGGGCCTGGAGATCGTGGGGCCGAAGGGATCGGTCGTGGGGCTCGACCCGTCGACCGGCATGCTGCGCGAGGCCGGCCGCCGCGGTGTGCGCCGCCGGGTGCGGGCCGTGGCCGAGACGCTTCCCTTCCCCGATCAGAGGTTCGACATGCTGAGCATGGGCTATGCCCTGCGGCATGTGCCGGACCTGCGCATCACCTTCCAGGAGTACCGGCGCGTGCTCAAGCCGGGCGGCAAGGTGCTGCTCCTGGAGATCACGCCCCCCCGCTCGCGGCTCGCCACCGTGTTCCTCAAGTTCTACATGGGCCGGGTGCTCCCCTTCCTCGCCCGCTTCGGCCACGGCGGCCGCACGACCCAGACGCTGATGGAGTATTACTGGGAGACGATCGAGCAGTGCGTGCCGCCGGACACGATTCTCGGCGCCCTGAAAGCCGCCGGCTTCTCGCAGGTCGAGCGGCGGGTGGAGCTCGGGATGATGTCGGAATATACCGGCGTGCGCTGAGAGGGAACTCAAACAGCGGAGTTAGTTGGCCGGCGGGACGCCGGCGCTCCCAGGGAGGCTCGGCTGGGGCGTTCTTGCTGTTCTCCTACTTCCCGCCCTCCAGCCCTCTCCGGACCTCCGTCTTCAGCGTCTCCAGCATGTCCGGAAACAGGCTGGCGTGGAAGGCCAGGATGGTGCCGTCCGGGGCCACGAGCACCAGGCTCGGGAGGCCCGGGGCTCCGAAGGCGCGGAAGGCGACGCCGTCGGGGTCGAGGAGGGTGGGCATGGTGAATTTCTGCGACTTCCAGAAGGCGGCCGACTGCGTTTTCTTCTCTTGCGCGGTGGGGAGCTGCTCCAGGGCATTGACGCCGTAGACCGCCACCGGCAGATGCTCCTTGGCCGCCCAGTCGAAGAGGCCCTGGGTCTCGCGCAGGGTCTCCCAGCACGGCGCGCACCAAGTGGCCCAGAAGTCGAGCACGACGACGGAGCCGCGGAGATCGCGCAGGGCCACTTTGCGGCCGTCGAGCGTCTCGAGAGCGAAGTCCGGGGCCGGTGAGCCCGGGGCCAGCCGGTTGGAGGTCAGGGCGGCGAGGTTCGCCACTGCCTGGCGGTTGCCGGGCTCGAAGTGGACGACTCCGGCCGCACTCGCCAGCACCTGGGGCGCGAAGGTCGCCTCGATGTGGATTCCCGTTCCCGCGGGCGCTCCCGGCGGCCGCATCTCGGCCGTCATGGAGGCGAAGAAGTGAGTCTTCACGTCGAGGCGCAGGGTTACCTGGCCGTTGCCCGCCTCGAAGCGGATCTCATCCAGAGCCTTCCCTCCCGGCCCCTCGATCCGCTGGTTGCTGGCGATCCGCAGCGGCGGAGCGAGGAGCTTGAAGCGCAGCGAATCGATCCAGGCGTCGATGCCTTTTTCCAGGCGCATGGCGACCGGCGGCGGCTCGAAGATCGAGCCCTGATCGCCGACGATGCCGTTCAGAGCAGCTCCGAAGTCACCGCGGTAGGGCACTGCGATGTAGGCGCCCGGCGCGTCGCCGCGGGTGAGGAACATCTTGTCGCCGGTGGCGACGACGGCGAGCAGGGGATCCTTGACGTAGGCGTCGGTCCCGGCGCCGAAGCCGTACTCCAGCTTCTTCGGCTCCTTCTCCGAGCCCGGCGCCTCCACCACGTAGGTCATCGTGTCGCGCAGGGCCGGGACGGCGAGGTAGGCCCTGGCCGCGGCTTCGAGGATCTCTTGCGCGGGAGGCACCCGCGGCTCCGCGGCTCGCAATGAGGGAGTGGAAGACAGACCGAGGACCAGGATCGCCGCGACAAACTTCCTACTCATGGAGAGACCCTCCTTCAGGTTTCCGGCGTTCATGTACCAGGTGCACGACCCAGAAGCCAGCGGTGCAGCCGAAAAGGGCGGCGAAGAGATTGAAGGTCAAGAAATTGAAGATGAGAATGAGGATGGAGATGCCTCCCGGTTGCACCTCGAAGGCCGGGAACCACAGGAAGCCTCCGAGGATCGCGCCCACCAGTCCAGCGATACCATACGAGCGTACTGCCGACGGATGCTCGCATCGGCCGGCAAGCCAGCCGGCCAGCCCACCAGTAACGGTCCAGATCACGAAGCTCATTGCGAAGCTCATTCAGGCCTTTACGAGCCGGCAGGGCGATGGTTTCGGATAAGCTTGCCGTTCTTCAGGTTCGGGAGGACTCAATGCGCACCGCCGAGGTCGTCATCTGTGGCGCCGGAATCGCCGGCATCTCCGCCGCCTATCACCTTACTGTACGCCACGGCCTGCGGGACGTGGTGCTGGTCGACAATCAGCCGCCGCTCTCGATGACCAGCGACAAGTCCACCGAGTGCTACCGCAACTGGTGGCCGGGACCCGGGGACACGATGGTCCGCTTCATGAACCGTGGCATCGATATCCTGGAGGAGCTGTCGGCGGAGAGCGGCAACCTTTTCGTGATGAACCGCCGGGGCTACGCCTACTTCACCGCCGACCCCGCCCAGGCCGCCGCGCTGGAACGGGGCGCTCGCGAGGTCTCGGCGCTGGGGGCCGGCGAGCTGCGCATTCACCGCCCCGGGAAGAGCAAGAAGGACGATCCGCCCTATCCCAAGGAGCGGATAGAGGAGATCACTCCCGATCTCACCGGCGCCGACCTGGTTCTGGACCCGGCGCGCATCCTGCGCCGCTTCCCCTTCCTCGCGAAGGACACCCTGGCCATGCTCCACGTCCGCCGCTGCGGCTGGCTCTCGGCCCAGCAGCTCGGCATGTACATGCTGGAGCAGGCGCGCGATCACGGCATGCGTTTCGTCAAGGGGAAGATCGAGGAGGTGACGGTGCGCGACGGCCGGGTCGAGGGCGTGCGCCTGGCGAAGGGCTCGGGCGAGGACGCCATCGCCACCCGCCGCTTCGTCAACGCCGCCGGCCCCCTCTCCCCCGCCGTGGGACGCATGAGCGGCCTCGAGCTGCCGCTGTTCAACGAGCTGCACGGCAAGGTGATGTTCGAGGACTACCTGGGGCTCATTCCCCGCGATCTGCCGCTGATGATCTGGACGGACCCGGTCACCCTCACCTGGAGCGATGAGGAGCGGGAGGAGATGTCCCAGGACCCGGAGCTGCGCTGGCTCCTCGGCACTCTGCCGGCCGGCGTCCACTTCCGCCCCGAGGGCGGCGTGGACAGCCGCTGGCATCTGCTCCTCTGGACGTACCACCTGGAGCCGATGGAGCCCGTGTTCCCGCCGAAGTTCGATCCCTTCTATCCGGAGGTGGTGCTGCGCGGCCTTGCCCGCATGGTGCCGTCCCTCGTCCAATACCTCGGCCCCCACATGCGCCGGCCCTACGTGGACGGCGGCTATTACTGCAAGACGAAGGAGAACCGCCTGCTCGTCGGCCCGACCCCGATTGAGGGCAACTATCTCCTGTGCGGCATGTCGGGCTACGGCATCATGGCCTCCCAGAGCGCGGCCGAGCTGCTGGCCGCCCACGTCACGGGCTCCGCCCTGCCGGACTACGCGGGCGAGCTCGCCCTCAGCCGGTATGATGACCCCGCGTATCTGGCGAAGGTGGCGGCGATGACTTCCGGGCAGCTCTGATGTCCTCCTCGCGCGCCCAACTCGCCGAGGCCCACCGGATCGTGGTGAAGCTCGGCACCCACGTGGTTACCCACGATGGGGTGGAGCTCGCCCTCGGCCGGCTGATGGCCCTGGTGGAGAGCCTCGCGCGGCTGCGGCAGGCGGGGCGCCAGGTGGTGCTGGTGTCCTCCGGCGCCGTGGGCATGGGGATGCGGGTGCTGGGGTTGAAGGAACGTCCACGGTCGCTCGGCCTGCGGCAGGCGTGCGCGGCCGTGGGCCAGAGCCACCTCATGGGGGTCTACTCCCAGGCCTTCGGCCAGCTCGGAGTGACGGTCGCCCAGGTGCTGCTGACCCAGGAGGATCTGGGCGACCGCGAGCGGGCGCTGTGCGTGCGCACCACCCTGATGCGCCTCCTGGAGCTGGGAGCGATCCCCATCCTCAACGAGAACGACAGCGTCAGCGTGCGCGAGCTGATCGAGTACCAGCGCGTGCAGGGGCAGGAGTCCGGCCCGCCGTCCTTCGGCGACAACGACGGCCTCTCCGCCCGCGTCGCCGTGAGCCTGGACGCGGACCTCCTCCTGCTGCTCACGGATGTGGACGGCGTGTACACCGCCAATCCGTCGCACGATCCCACGGCGACGCGCATCCCCGAGCTGGCCTGCGTGGACGACGGAATGCTGGCCCGGGCCGCGGGGGCTTCGACAGGCACCGGGGGCACCGGCGGGATATCCAGCAAGCTGGAGGCGGCCCGGCTCGCCTCGTCCGAGGGGACGGCGGTGCTGATCGCCAACGGCTCGCAGCCCCGGATCGTGGAGCGGGCCCTGGCGGGTGAGGATGTGGGCACGCTCATCGCCGCCTCAGACCGCCGGCCGGCCCGGCAGCGCCACATTGCCATCTCCGGCCCGCGGCGCGGCGCCCTGGTGGTGAACGACGGTGCCCTGCTGGCCCTGGTGCGGCGCAAGGCGTCGCTGCTGCCCATCGGCGTCGTCACCGTCGAGGGGAACTTCGAGAAGGGGGACGTGGTCGAGATCCGCGACGGCAGCGGCCGGGTTCACGGGCGCGGGCTCGCCAACTACGACGCCGAGGCCTGCCGCCGGCTCGCCGGCCGGCACAGCGACGAGATCGACACCCTCCTCGGCTTCCGCTGCTACGACGCGGTCGTCACCCGGGACAACCTCGTCATGGGGTCTGTATGAACCTGAAAGACGCGGTCCTCGAAGCGCGCGCCGCGGGCCGGGCGCTCGCCGCCCTGGACGCGGAGGGGCGTTCCGCCCTGCTGACCGCTCTGGCGGACGCCCTCGACGATCCGAACACCCGCCGGGAAATTTTCGCCGCCAACGCCGAGGATCTCGCCGCCGCCCATGAGGCCGAGGCCCGGGGCGAGCTGGCATCAGCCCTGATCAAGCGGCTCGGGCTGGACGAGGCCAAGCTGGACAGCGTGACGGACGGCCTGCGCCAGCTCGCGGCGCTGCCGGATTCCGTGGGGAAAGTGACCACACATCGCGAGCTGGACGAGGGGCTGATCCTCCAGCGGGTGACCTGCCCGCTGGGCGTGCTCGGCGTCGTCTTCGAGGCGCGGCCGGACGCCCTGGTCCAGATCACCGGCCTCGCGTGGAAGAGCGGCAACGCCGCCGTGCTCAAGGGCGGCCGCGAGGCCCGGGCCAGCAACCGCGCCCTCGCCGCCGTGGCCCGCCGGGTGCTGGGGGATCATGGGATCGACCCCGGAGCCCTCCTCCTGCTGGAGGACCGCGCGGAGGTGGACACCCTGCTCGGCCTGCACGGCCTCATCGACCTGGTGGTCGCCCGCGGCTCCTCCGACTTCGTGCGCCACGTCCGCGCCAGCACGCACATCCCGGTAATGGCCCACGCGGACGGCATCTGCCATCTCTACCTGCACGCCCCGGCCAACCCCGCCATGGCGGCGAAGATCGCCCTCGACGCCAAGACCGGCTACCCGGCGGCCTGCAACTCGATCGAGACCCTGCTCTGGAATGATGAAAAGGCTCTGGACGCAGCCGTGGAGGCGCTGACTCAAGCGGGGGTCGAGCTGCGGGGCTGCGCCGCGACCCGCGAGCGCCACCCCGGGATGCTCCCGGCCACGGACCTCGATTGGGACACCGAGTACGGCGCCCTCATCCTCTCGATCAAGAAGGTGGATAGGCTGGAGGGCCCGGAGGGTGCCCTCGCCCACATCGCGGCCCATGGCTCCCGGCACACGGAGGCCATCGTCACGGACGACGAGACCGCCGCCGCCCGCTTCCTCGCCGAGGTGGACGCCGCGGGCGTCTTCCACAACGCCAGCACCCGCTTCGCCGACGGCTACCGCTTCGGCCTCGGCGCCGAGGTGGGAATCAGCACCGACAAGCTGCACGCCCGCGGCCCTGTAGGAGTCGAGGGCCTGCTCACCTATCGCTGGCTGCTGAAGGGATCGGGACAAACCGCCGCCGAGTATGCGCCGGGGTCGCCGGGTGGGCGGCGGTTCACTCACCGGGATCTGTAGGAGGTACCTTGAAGGACCGCAACCTCCCTCGCTGGCGAGATCCGGTGGTTGCGTCTGCGTCCTGCGTTTTTCAATCCTGCGGCGGATGCCAACCGACGGCCACCCAGAGTCTCCGTGCCAGAACGAGACTAGGCCGGTTCAGTTGGAGCGCTGCTACCGTTGCGCGGCCTATCGCTGTCTTCCCATCGATTCGAGTCCCGCCTTCGGCCCAGGAAAAGTGCAGAGCCCATTCCTGCTGACGGGGATTGAAGACCTTAACCTTCGCGCCGGTCAGCGGATCGATGATGAGAAAACGATTGCTTTTGTGGTCATTACAGAGCGAGCAGGCCAGCCAAAGATTGGCTTCCGTCGTTGGCCCGCCCAGGGAACGTGGGTCTAAATGATCGAATTCCATGGGCCTGCCGACCACGGCCTCCTGGGTCAGGCAGTAGCCACATCGGTATCGCGCCTGCTCTGCTACTCGGCGGCGCAACTCGACAGGGATGTAGTCGGAGCTCACTTGAAGGTAAGGAGCCTCGAGACGTCATGCCCTCGTTCCTTGAGAAGCTTGGCCGCCTGCGCACGGAGCAACATCGACCGCTCGTATTCTTGGATGAGCTTTGCGCGAGTGGCGTCTTCGACCGGGCTCAGCCCTTCGTTCCGTTGCTTAAAGTGCAAAGTCTCGAGCTCCTGGCTCGCCTCAGGCAACATGGTCTCTCTGGCAAGGCGCCAAAGCTCATCGTCACGGAGTGTCTCAAGCGCTTCGACGGCTCCAATGAGCTCAGGTGAAAGGTCGCCCTCCAATGAGGCTGCAGATGCGACCGCATCTAAGATCTCGGTCTCCAGGCTGCGATGGGTCCACTCAGCACGCTGCCTGAAGCGTTTGTAGAGAGTTTCAGGAAGGTGAAGGGTTATGGCATGGGCTGACACGACTTCGGCTCCTACGCGACCGGCCAAATGCCTAGCTGTTTCGCGCCGGGAGATCTTAACACGGCGGCCAGGTCTACCCCTTCGTCCCGAGGCCATGCTGGCCCACGAGTACACCTGGCACCCCGAGAGTTCGAAGCGGCGGAGAAAGGTCCGTCCACCAGTTCGGCAGGCGTCACGATCCGGGCCGACGGCGGTTCACAAGGATCTGTAGGCCAGTCGCCCCGCTCAGTTCATCTTCGAGCCGCTCATCATCATCCCGTGGCCGGGCGCGAGCTTGGTCAGCTCGACGAAGGCGGGGTCCTTGTGGAGGCTCGCGAACATGTAGTCGTCGCGGGCTTCCTGCATCTCCATGGCCCGCACGGGATCGAAGCGCTCGTACTCGTAGAAGTGCCGGCGCAGCAGCTCCATGGCCTTCTTGCGGTCGCCCGCCTGGGCATAGATGGCGGCGAGGTTGTAGCTCGCTTCGAGCACGGACTCATTCTTCTGGGCGATCTTCATCGCCTCGTCGCCATGCCCGGCGGCGGCGAGGTAGACGGCGGCGAAGATCTGATTGTAGCCATCCTCCGGCGCCAGGGCCAGGGCCTGCCGCATGAAGCCCGCGGCCTTCTCGGCCTGCTTCTCGGAGAACCAGTAGACGGCGAGGTTGCGGTAGGTGATGGGCAGCGGATACTCGGCGAGCGAGCTCTCGAAGAGGGCCAGTCCCTCGGCGTTGTGGCCGGCGTGGATGGTCATCTTGCCGAGGCCGTGCAACGCGACGGCGCGGGCGATGGGGTCGGCGGGCTGGGCCAGGATGCGCTCGAAGAGGGCGCGCGACTTGCCCCACTCCCCCGTCTGGTGGCGGTAGAGCTCGGCCAGGAACCTCAGGGCCGTGGGATCGGAGGGATCGAGCTTCACGGCCTTTGCGTAGAGTTTCTCGGCGTCGCGGTAACGGGCGGCGATCTCGGCGTCCAGACCGGCCCGCAGGGCCTTCTCCACCTCGGCACTATTGGCGGCATTGGCGGCATTGGCGAGGCGGCCGGGCTCGGCGAGCCCGTCCGGACCGAGGCGCAGAAGGGCCGACTTGTCGACCTCGACGCCCAGCTTCTTGAGCGCCTTGGCCGCCTTGCGGCCGAGCGCCGGCACGAGGCAGCGCTGCTCCCAGACCTTCTTGTAGTCGGCGATGGCGCCGTCGCGATCGGACGTTTCCTTCTTCCCGGCGCCGTCGACGAGGGCTTGAAGGTTCTCCTCCCGCTTGTCGAGCTCACCATAGACGAGCTTCTCGACGGCGCGGACGTCGAGCTTGCCGTCGGCCGCCGCGACCCGTCCGATCTCCGCGCCGTCGGCGCCCGCCAGCACGGCGAGTTGATCGCTACCCGTCACCTTGAAGGTGCCACGGACCTCCTGGTTCTCCGGCGCCACCAGCGAGGTCGCGACACAGCGGGAGCCCGCCAGGGAGAGGGGCCGCGAGCCCTGAAGCGGCGAACCCTGGGCGTCGCGAAGGGACTTCGGGAACCAGTAGAGGACGAGCGCCGCCTCCGGCGCCTTGGGCGCCGTGGCGCCGGGTCCAAGGGTCTTCCAGGCCACGCGATAGACCGGAGCCTGATAGTCCAAGCCGCCACCGCCGGGCATCACGCCGCCGGTGCCACCTCCACCGCCACCGCCACAGGTGGCGAAGGCTGGGACGGCCACCAGCGAGAGCAGAACGGCAACGAGAGCGAGAGAGCGCAAAGGGTGGGTCATGGCGTTGGAATCTCCTGGAAAAGCGGCTCGGAACGAACTCCAGGAAGGGTAACACAGGGGGTGACGGCCTCTTCCCGGAGGGGAGGGCCTAGCGGGGACGGGACCGTCTCCCCGCCCAAGACCCTCATCACCCCGGCCCTCTTCTCCCGACCACCCCGCCCCCCTCACCGGGAGAAGAGGGAGAACGCCGATCGGGCGATCCGGGTGGCAGATGCGATATCGATCCCAGCCAATGTAGAGACGCCCCGTTTCCGGGGGAACCCCGGATGGGGGCGTCTCTACATTATCTTTCCAGCGCCTTGCGGTCCCATCCGGCCGTGTTGGCGGCGGCCTCGTAGGTGCTCTGCAGGAAGTCGAGGATGGCGGCCTCGGGGTCCGGCGCGGTGCGTACCGCCTCGTAGGGCAGGACGAACTCCCCCATCTCCCGGTGGTAGTAGGCGGCGGCCGGCCGCACGGGGGCATCCCCGAACCCGGCGGGCGTCGGGTAGACGTAGGAATAGATCACCGGCTCCGGCAGCGCCTCGGCCCCCGGCCAGAAACCGGCGCTCGACACCTCGTGCGAGTAGCCCTCGCGCATCACCCAGTCGCCGACGTTGGGCATGCCGCCGGGATGCGGCGGCGCGGTCCGGCCTGAAAAGCGGGAGACGGCGAGGTCCAGGGCGCCCCAGAAGAGGTGCACCGGGCTCGCCTTGCCGACGTACCGCCCGCGGAAGGTCTTGAAGACGCGGTCGACGCGGATCAGCACCCGCCAGAAGCGCTCCGCCATCACCGGGTCGTACGTTGCATGGATCTGGTCGTCCAGGAAGGGCAGCGCATCCGGCAGCTCGACCGGCACCGGCCAGATTTTGGCGCCGACTCCCAGGGAGCCCAGGATCTCCCGGTACTCCTGGTAGAAATCAGCCACGCTGCGGGAGGTGAGCGCCATCGACTGCCGCGCGCCCTCGCTGGTGCGGAAGGTGAGCTGGTGATCGAGGAAGTCGAACTCGATCTCGACGAGCCCCGCGCCGCCGTAGGGCATGGCCGAGGTGGTGAAGCCCCGCGCGCTCAGGTAGAGCGGCACTTCCCACCAGTGGTTCACCATCGGCTCCAGCGCCAGGCGGGTCTTGCCGACGATCTGGGACCAGCGGTGGAGTGTCTCGTAAGTCTCTCGCCATTCCGCGTAGGGCAGAGCGGGCCAGGGATTGCCGTTCGGGGATGGGGTCTGCGACATCAGAGATCCTCCTGCAAGCGGATCAAATCCGAGATGACTCCGTAGGCCGTGGTGGAGAGATCGGGGTCCTCCTCGGTGAGGACGATGCTGCCCAGGATGTCCGTGGTGAAGCGGAGGATGGAGCCGGTGCCCTCCACCAGGGCGAAGGGATCGGAGACGGGGACTTCCCGTACCCGCACGCGGCCGATCACCCGGCTCTCGCCGTGAGTGTTGACGCGAAAGGCCTCGCAGACCACCTTGAGGCGGTGCTCGCGGGTGAGAGCATCCTCGATGCGTTGCGCCGAGACCGTCGACAGGCTCTCGCGCTCCACGGCCTCGGGAGGCAGCTCGGCGTCGAGGAGGACGTTGGCGAGCGCCGAAATCTTCACCGCCGCGTCCCAGCCGTCGAGGTCGTAGGCGGGGTCCGCCTCGGCGACGCCCAGCCGCCGGGCTCCCGCGACCGCCTCGCCCAGCGACAGGCCGCGCTCCATCTCGCAGAGGACGAAGTTGGTCGTCGAGTTGAGGATGCCCTCGATGCGCAGGATCGTGTTGCCGCGCAGGCAGCTCTGGGCCAGGTTGAAGACGGGAACGCCGTCCATCACCGTCGTCTCATAGAGGAAGGAGACCCCCTTCTCCCGCGCCAGATCGCGCAAGGGGCGCCAGGCCCAGGCCAGGGGTCCCTTGTTGCAGGTGACGACGTGCCGGCCCCGCGACAGCGCCGACCAGACGTGGCCTATCGCCGCCGCGCCCTGACCCGGGATGTCGAGCGGCGTCATCTCGACCGCCACGTCGTAGTCCAGCGTCTTCAACGCCTCCGCGCTGGTCATCGCCGAGGCGTGAGAGAAGCCTTCGAGGCTGCCGTGGCTGCCGTGCCAGGCCAGCACGCGGGCGAGGTTGAGGCCGGCGGGATTCACCGCCGCGCCCCGTGAGCCCGTCGTGATGCCCACCACCGACACGTCCAAACCGTCGAGGCCCGGATACGACGCCCGCTCCGTCAGAATCTCCGCCAGCCGGCGGCCTACATTGCCGAAACCCAGTATCAGGACTCTCATCGTGCCGGCGATTTATACACCTGTCCCCCCTTCATCACGAAGACCACATGGCTGAGCGCCACGATGTCGCGCAGCGGATCGCCCTCGACGGCGATGACGTCGGCGGCCTTGCCCACCTCAAGCGTGCCGATCTCCTTCTCCAGCCGCAGCAGCTCGGCGCCGCGCACCGTGGCGGAGCGGATGGCTTCGAGGGGCGACATGCCGTATTCCACCATGCGGACGAACTCCTTGGCCTGGGTGCCGTGCTCGAAGGCGCCGGCGTCCGTGCCGAAAACGATCTTCACGCCCATCTGGAGCGCTTTCTGGAAGACCTCCCGATGGCGGGCGACGATGCGCCGCCTCAAGGGAGTGTCGTCCTCTTTCGTCGCGGGCACGTAGACCGCGAGGGTCGGGCACCACCAGGTGCCGCGTTCGACGAGCAGCCTCAGGGCTTCGTCGTCCAGCATCATGCCATGCTCCAGCGAGCGCACTCCAGCCCGGATGGCGTTCTTCGCTCCGATGCCGCCGTAGGCGTGAGCGGCGACGTCCCGGTGCCAGCGCTTCGCCTCCTCCACCACCGCCCGCAGATCCTCCTCCGAAAACTGGCTCAGCGGCTCCAGGGTCACGGGATCGACGTAGCGCATGGGGCCTGTGGCATAGACCTTGATCCAGTCGACGCCGTTCTTCACCTCGCGCCGTACCTCGGCGACCATGGCCTCCCGCGAGTCGGTGAGGGCGGCGGGGTCCGGCACCAGGAGATCCGGATTCAGGCCGTTGTTGTTCATGGCGCCGCCGGTGATGGTGAGGGGATTGCCCGCCACCAGCAACCGCGGCCCGGGAACGATGCCCTGCTCGATGCCGTCGCGCACCGCCACGTCGGCGAATCCGGCGCCCTCGCTGTCGAGGTCGCGCATGGTGGTGAAGCCCGCCCCGAGGTCCCGGCGCGCCGCCGCGACCCCCTGCACGACCCGGAACGCCTGGGACTTGACGACCACCGGCGGGGTGCCGCGCTCGTCCTCCGGCTGCAGGAGGACGTGGGTGTGGCTGTCGATCAGCCCGGGCAGGCAAGTGTAGCTCGACAGGTCGGCGAACTTCGTCCCGGGCGGCAGAACCGTCCCTTGCGCCACGGACTCGATGCGCCCTTCGCGAACGAGGACGACGGCGTTCTCCATGGTCCTGCCGCTCGCCGGATCGAGAAGATGGCCGCAGCGCAGGGCGGTGATCGACGAGCCCGGAGCCGCGGGGAGGCTCGGGGCCTCCGGTGGCGCGGCGGCGAGGCCGGCCGGCACCGAGACGACAAAGAGATAGACGAGGAGGCGAATAGCGCTCTTCCGGTACATGGTGGCTCCTGATTGATCCAGAGCAAGGAAATCGCCGCCAGCCTAACACGGAGACCTGCTCTCGTCCTCCTGGCAGGCTCAGCCCGGCGGCGCCACCGTGTACTCGAAGTAGAGATCCTTCACCGCGTCCAGGAAATCCGTGCGCAGGGCCGGAGCTCCCGGAATGCGGTTGAGCGTCGACGTCTCGTCCTTCGGCTCGGCCCCGAAGTCGTTGCGCGCCACGCGGCCGTTGGTGCGGATGGCGAGCTCCTTGACCAGGGAACGCAGGGGCATCTCGCCGTAGTGCGCGAGGTCGCGGGCCACGTGCTCGTCGACGGGCAGGAAGGCCACGAGGTCGCTGGTGCCGCCAAAGCGGCCCATCAGGCTCAAGCCCTTCTCCGTCGGGGTACCGTTGTAGCTGCCGTGGTGGCCCACCTTGTAGAAGACGGTGCGGCGCAGAAGGTCCTCGGCCGTGATCTTGACGTCATTTCCCCCCGCGCCTGCATTCCCACAGCCCCACACCATCTCCTTGCCCAGCTCCCGCTTGCCGATCGGGACCTTGCCGAACCACGAGAGCCAGTTCCCCACCTGGGCGTCGCCCGGGAAGAGCAGCACCTTGCCGGCGCCGGGAGGTCCGATCTCCAGCGCGAAGGCGAGACTGGTGTTGTTGGTGGCGCTGTCGAGCTGGAGGGCGAACTGGCTCGCGGCCTCCATCCAGTCCCCATCAATGCGCCGCCAGGTCTCCTTATTCAGATACGTGTCGAACAAAGGATCGGCCGCGGCGGCCTTCTCGGTGGGGATCTGGTGCGCCTCGTCGAAGGGAAGGCTCATCCACCGGGCCTCTTTCACGTCGTCGCTGTCGGGAAGGGCGTCCGCATTTTTCGGAACGACACCGAAGGCGGCGAAGAAAGAAGCCTCGATCGCCGCCGCCATGGCCTTGGGATAGACCTCGTCTCCCGAGGCGCTGGGATTGTACTTCTTGATCAAATCGGGATCTTCAGGCGGCCCGAGCACGTAAACGCGGGCGCCGGGCACGCCGTCGAGCGGCAGCGGGCCGTCGCCGGGCTGGAGGAACACGGCCTTGCCCCCGCCGTCATAGGTCTCCTTGAGCCAACGCATGGCTTCTTCCGTCTGCGTGCTCTTCATCGCTCCAGGCGGGGCGCCGCCCGCGGCTCCAAGGCCCTCGCCGGCCGCCGCTTGACCGGGGCCCTCGGCAACACCGCCAAAAAAGTCGAGCAGCTTGCCGACCATGGCGCAGGCGTCGGCGGTCGCCGCCAGCCCCTGCCCCTCGAGCTTTTCCATCTTGGAACGCGCATTGACCAGAGCGGCGAGCGCGGCTTTCCGCCCTTCGTGAAGGTCCTTCGCCCGCGGATTGTCCAGATTTTCCGTCCACGCCATCCACAGCTTGCGCAGCTCGATCTTTTCCTCGAAGATCGACTGGGCTTGCGAGGCATGGAAGGCCGAAATGTGATCCCAATGCCCATTGGTGATCACCAGCAAATCGAGAACGCCGCCGGTGGCAGCCGCGATGTGTTGCACGATCTCAAGGATGCGCGTTACGTAGCTCGGCTCCGGTGTCCTCACGTGGACGCCGCAGTCGACCAAGAGATAGAACACGTTGCGCGGATCTTTCTCCGTGGCGGTCTTTGGAAAGGCTAAAAGAAAGCAGTCGCCAAGCCCCGTGCGATACATGCGCACCTTGACACCCTTTTCCGGCGGAGTCATTTCGCCCGTGGCAGCAGCCGGTGCGGCGGCGGCTTCATTCTTGCCCTTCGTCCCTTTCGTCGCGGCGGCTTGTTTCGGGCTCATCGCATCGTCCCTCTTCCTAGCGCTGCCGGTGCAGCATGGCGAACGGCTCGGGATTCTCCGCGCCCGGAGTTGGCGCCGAGTAGGTGGCGCGCAGTGACAGCCCGCCGGTCTCCGAGGCGAACTCCCGCTGGCGGACCAGCCGGCTTTCGCTGCGGATGCTCTTGAGGATGCAGTAGCGGAGCTCGCCGGTCTCGCCGTTGATCAGCAGGGTGCAGCCGCCGCGCATCGTGAAGTCCGGCTTGAATTCGGGAGTGTTCCATTCGTCGGCGCCGGCCGGTAGATTATCGGCTTTCGCCTGCTTCGCCGCTTTCAGATAACCCCGGCGGCGCTGCACTAGCTCCACCACGAGGTCGAGGATGGTGCGGCCGTCCTGATGTGTCCGGCGGGCGGCACGGACCGAGTGGACCTCCAGCGAAGGCAGGCCGTCCCTGCTGCCGCGATAGACCGTCGGCGGCGCGTCGTTGCCCAGCGACAAGCCCAGGGCCTTGGCGATGGCCATCGCCCGATCCTCCTGCCCGCCGGTCTCCGCGTTGACGAGCTGTTCCCTGATCCAGTGCCAAGTGGCCTTCTGATATTGCTGGTTGCGCTCGCCGATCTCCTCGCGCGTGCCCGTGGTCTGCCACTCGAGCGTCTGCGACTGAGATTGCGGCTCGGTTTTGAGCCTCTTGATCAGTCCGGCGAACGTGAAACCCTGAAGCTCCGCCGGCGGCCCCAGCCACTTCAGCGCATCCGCCGCGAGGGTGCGCACGTCACGGGGATAGATACCGCGGCGGCGGAACGCTTCGATCACGGCGACTCGGTAGTTCCGCTCGTCATCCGGCACCAGGTCCCAGTCACCCGTCACCAGCGCGCGGAGGTACTCGCCGAAGGTGATGTCCACCGGCGGGCAGTAATCGAGCGCCCGGATGGCCATGCGGAGGATGTGGCTGGCGGTCTTGTTCGCCTCGGCGGCCAGACGATTGACGAGGTCGGGATGGAGGTTCCCCTCGGCCAGCCGGCCCGTGCCACCGCTCGCGATGCGCAGCAAATCGGCGGTGCGCGACTTGTAGATCGCCAGGAACACGTCGAACATCGTGGCCACGAGGATGGCGCCGCGGTCATGCGGCTCGGTCGTCGCCTGATAGTCCTCGGGCTTCGGCGACTGGGGCTCCCACTTTTCCGTGGTCTTGTTGTAGCGGCCGATGGCGTCTCGCAGGGCGCCGTGGCTGCCGATGGCCTGGCCGAACTGGTGGGCCAGCTCGCCCAGCAGGTTCTGCGTCCCGAGATCGCCCTGCGTCTTGGCAATCTGGTCGCGTAGCGCCTCCGGCTGGGTGAAATGCTGAAACATTGCCACGATGTCGGCGAAGGCTTCATGAAATGCCAGCACGTCGGGATTGCTCGCCTCGGTGAAGTAGCGATGCAGGCCGTCGAGCAGCGCGTGCGTCGTCTCGTGGGCCACGACGTCGTGCGACAGACAGGTGAAGACCAGGCCGCCCGGCAGGTTCCCCTCGGAATTGGCGAGGAGCGCCGGGAAATAGCCGAACAGCAGCGCCTTCTTCTGCGGGCTGTAAAAGGCATTGGCTTCGCGCAGGGCGTGAGGATAGATCCGCAGCAGGGGAACGGGATTGGATCCCTGAACCTCCCCGGTCTCCGGATCGCGAACGAGCTGAGGCGCCCACAGGGCCCGCCGGCCCAGCGCGCGCTCGAAGTTCGTGATGGTGGTCATGGCCACGGCATAGACCATCTGCTGATGGAACTTCGGGTTCCCCTCGGAAGGCGCGAGCCCGTCCTCCGCCAGCAGGAACTCATTGTTCAGGTCCACCGGAGCATAGAAGCAGTCGCTCGCGGGATCGAAGTCCATGACCTCGAGGTACTCCCCCACCGGCCCCGGTTTCAGATCCATCTCCCACGGGACCTTCAACACCGTCTGATTGATCAGCGCGGTCTCGAGCTTGGTGGCCAGGCTGGGGTCGAGGGTATAGACCCGCAGCCGGCGGTAGGTCGGGGGGCTCTGGGTGTCGGGGTTGGTGGGCATGGGTTCCTCGACGCTCAGCTCGCCCCGGCGGTACCGCCCGGGGCGCCCGGGGCGTACCGGCGCGCTGCCTTGACCCGGGCCTTGGCCGCCTCGACGTCCCGGTTGCGCGGCGAGCCGTTGGTGACCAGGGAGGCGAGAAGGGTATGAGCGACCTCGGAGATCTGCTCGACCGCCGTCTCGAACGCCTCTTCGTTCGCCTTGGACGGCTTGGTGAAGCCGCTGATCTTCCGCACGAACTGGAGGGAGGCGTTACGGATCTCGCCGTCGGTGACGGGCGGCTCGAAGTTGAAGAGGGGCTTGATGTTTCGGCACATGGTGGCTCTCCTTCAGGGGGAAGTTTAGCGCGAGGAGGGGGGGATTGTCGCGGCGAGAGCGGAAGACCTCACCCCGGCCGTTCCTGCCGCCTCTTGACAGCCTCCCGGCACGACGCCATCATCAGGAATGCATCAAAGGATCAGCACCGAGCTCGACGAGAACCTGGTCCACCGCGCCAGACTCGAATCGGTACGCCAGGGCAGGCCCTTTGACGAAATTTTGAGAGAGGCTCTGGAACGGTACCTCGGGGAGAAGGCTGGGGTCCGGGGATCTGAAGGGGTCGTGAAGCGGAGCTGGGCTGCCCTCCCAGTGGGGAGAGAGACACTTCGCGAGATTCTTGAGGAAGAGGATGGCTTCCTCGACGCTTGACCAGCTTCAGGACGGCCAACGCGTCTTCATCGACGCCAGCATCTTCATCTACCACTTCACCGGCACCTCGCGAGCCTGCCAGAGCCTCCTTGAGGATTGTGAACGGGGACGCGTCGCTGGATTCACCTCGGTCACCGCTCTCGCGGAGGTCGCCCATCGCCTGATGACGGTCGAGGCGGTCGCGAAGGGACTGGTGTCACCCGGTAACGTCGTCCGAAAGCTGCGAGAGAAACCCGCGATCGTCCGCGAGCTTCACACCTACCAGGATCAAGTCGAGCTGATTCCTCTCATGGGAATCGTAGTCCTCGACTTGGACCTGGAGATCCTGAGCATCGCCGCCGGGCTCCGCTACCGGTATGGCCTCCTCGTCAACGATTCTCTCCTGGCGGCCTCGGCGGTCTGCCAAGGAATCACCGCGATGGCCTCGGGCGACGCGGATTTCGAGAGGGTGGAACAGCTCCAAAGATTCCGGCCCGCAGACCTCTAACCCCCTCGCCAATCCTCCCGCTCCCCCAGCCCCGTACAAGAAGGCGTCGGCCTGGTCCCTGCGATAAGCTCGATCCGCTGAAACGTCTCCAGGTCTCCGGCATCCAAGGCGCGGGAGGTTCTTGTGATGAGTGACTGGGAAACCCTGGGCGCGGTCGATCCTCACGGTCTGACCGAGGCCCGTTTGCAGCTTCATTGGGCGGCGCAGGCCGCCGCGGCGGTCGGCAAGCAGCTCGTGCCGCATCAGCCGGACTATGGCGAGCAGAGCTTTCAGTGGCAGGCGGGTCCCCGGGCCTTCGTCCAGGGGCTCGTCCCAGGAGAGAGACCGTTTCGCGCCGCCGTCCGGCCGTCGCCGGCCGCGCTGCTGCTGCTCGACGAGAATGGCGGCTCGCTCGCCGAGTTTCCCCTGGAGGGGAAGACTCTCGAAGCCGCCTACGAGTGGATGCGGTCCGAGGTGGAGCGCCTCCTGGGCCGGCCCCTGGAGAAGCCCCTGGAACGGCCGGACGGGGATTTCCCCGGCCATCCCGTGCTCCACGGCGCCGCCTTCTCCACGACTGGCGCCAGCGGACCCGGCTTCGCCGAGCTCGGCCGCTACTTCGCCAACGCCGACCGCGTGCTGCGGGTGCTGGCGGACCGCAATCCCGGGGCCTCGCCGGTGCGTGGCTGGCCTCATCACTTCGATCTCGCCACGCTGATCATGCTCGAACCCGGGGCCGATCCCGAGAAGGCGCGCTCCATCGGCGCCGGCCTTTCTCCCGGCGACGGCGGCATGGCGGAGCCTTACTTCTACGTGCTGCCCTGGCCCGCCCCGCCCATGCACGGCCTGCCGCCTCTCGCCGGCGGCGGCCGCTGGCAGACGGCGGGCTGGGTGGGTGCCGTGCTCGAAGCGTCGAGCTTCACCAACGCCGCCACCAACGGCTTCCAGGCCCGCCGGGTGGAGGAATTCCTGGACTCGGCCGTGGCCGGCTCCCGACAACTGCTGGCTGACGGAGGTAGCGAATGAGCGAAGCGCGCTGGCACGACCTGGGACCGGTGGAGGATCTCTCCCGCAAGCCCCTCCAGCAGATCTCCGTCGGGCGGACGAAGATCGCCCTGAGCTTCAAGGACGGCCAGTTCGGCGCCGTCTCCGGCGCCTGCAACCACGTCGGCGGCCCCCTCGGCGAGGGGAAGCTGGACGGCGACTACGTGGTCTGCCCCTGGCATCACTGGAAGTTCCACTGCCGCACCGGCCAGGGCGAGCCCGGCTTCGAGGACGACCAGGTGCCCGCCTACGAGGTGCAGGAGCGCCACGGGCGGCTGTACGTTAATCTCGATCCCGTGGCCAAGCGGCACAAGAAGCCGCACGCTCACCATCCGCTGGACCGGGCGATCGAGCGGGCGCCGGGGCCGGTGCGGGTGCTGGGAATCTCCACCACGGTCATGGACCCCGCCCATCCGCGCTACTCCACCTCCGAGGCCCTGCTGGAGACGGCGCTCGAAGCGGCGAGCCGCGAGCACGGCGCCGAGACTCGGCTGAGCCGGCTCTCGCACCTCAAGTTCCGGCCCTGCGAGGGCTACTACTCCAAGAGCGCCCACGCCTGCACCTGGCCATGCTCGATCACCCAGATGGACCCCACGGACGAGCTCGAGGAGGTCTATGAGGGCCTCGTCCACTGGGCGGACGCCATCCTCCTGGCGACTCCCATCCGCTGGGGCTCGGCCAGCTCGCTCTACTACAAGATGGTGGAGCGGATGAACTGCGTGCAGAACCAGGTGACCCTGCGCAACCGTATCCTGCTGCGCAACAAGGTGGCGGCCTTCATCATCACCGGCGGCCAGGACAACGTGCAGGCGGTGGCCGGGCAGATGCTGGGCTTCTTCGCCGAGGTGGGCTGCGTCTTCCCCCAGTTCCCCTACATCGCTCACTCCCGCGGCTGGACGGCCGAGGACATGGAGCGCAACATCGCCTTCGTGCAGGGCAGCCAGGCCCTCCACGAGGCGGCCCGGGAGCTGGCCGGCCGGGCCATCGACATGGCGAAGATCCTCCTCACCACACCCTACGAGGGCGAGCACATCGCCCGCGCCGGCCGCAAGGGCTCCCAGGGCATGGCCCCGGAGTCGCCGGCCATGGCCGCGGCGATGGCGGAGGAGGGGTGAGGGGATCCCCATGCTAAACTGCCGGCCACGAGGGTTGCGTCCTGAGGTTCCATCGTGATCTGATCCCGCAACCGTTGGAGAAAGGATGACTCCGATGACCGCGATTCCCCTGAGGCGCGAGGTCTACTACCCCGAATCCGACAATACGCCGATGGGCGAGACCGAAATTCACGTCAGGGAGAGCTACTATCTCCTGGAGGCCCTCGACTGGCAGCTCCGGGACGTTCCGGACGTGTACGTGGCCGCCAACCTGTTCTTCTACTACGTGCAGGGCGACCCAAGGGCGGTCGTCGCACCGGACGTCTTCGTGGCGAGAGGAGTCCCAAGGGGGGAGAGACGAATTTACAAGCTGTGGGAGGAGGGGCAGGTTCCCTCCCTGATCGTCGAGGTCACCTCCAAGAGCAGCCAGGACGACGACGTCGTCAAGAAGAAAGCCCTCTACGAGCAACTCGGGGTCGAGGAGTACATCGTTCACGATCCGCTGGAAGAGTACCTGGAGCCCTCTCTCCAGGGCTTTCGGCTGGTGAACGGGCGCTACCAGCCCATGCCCCTGGAGATGCGGGGTGCGGTCCGCAGCCAGTCCATCGGCGTCATTTTCCGGAAGGAAGGTCACGGCCTGCGGCTGGTGGATACCAGAACCGGCGAGACCATTCTCCCCAGTCAGGAAGTGCGTCATGCCCAGCTTGCCGCGGAAGAACGGGCGAGCGCCGCGGATGAAGAGATCGCGCGCCTCCGCGCCGAGCTCGAGCGTCTTCGCGGCCAGGGCTGAAGTTGTTAAGACGAAGTAAGGTCCCCCCGGGGAGCGCCGCCGCTTCCGGGGGAACTGGTACACTCCCCGCCTCATGAAGAGAGGCTCCCGCCCGACCGTCTCGCCCGTGCCTGTGCCGGGCGGCAGAATCCTGCTGTTCGGGACGGTCTTCTTCACCAATCTGCTTTCACTCTCCTGCCAGGTGCTCTGGCTGCGGAAGATCTCGTTCCTCTTTGGCTCGACGGCGGCCGTGTTCAGCATCGTGCTCGCGGTCTTCCTCCTCGGCATCGCCGGCGGCGCCCTGTGGGGCGGCCAGGTGGCCCTGCGCACCCGGCGGCCCTGGCGGGTGCTGGGATGGCTGCTGATCTTCCTCGGCGCCTGGGTGGCGGTGAGCCTCCCCATCTTCGACCTCGGCCGCAACTTCTTCCTCGCCATGTTCCCCGCGGACCTGGCACCGCTGCCGGCGGCGCTGGTGAAGCTCGCCATCGTCTTCGTCTGCATGATCGCGCCGGCCCTCGTCATCGGCGGCGTCTTCCCTCTCGCCGTACGGCTCGCGACCCCCGAGGCGGGCAATCCGGGACATCCCGGTCACCCGGGCAGCGATCTGTCGCTGATCTACGGGCTCGATACGCTGGGGGCCGCAGTAGGATCGATCTTCGCGGGTTTCTTCCTCGTGCCGCAGTGTGGCCTCTCGGCGTCGACCTGGATCCTGGGCGTCGGCGCGCTGGATCTGGGCCTCTTCATCCTGCTGCGCAAGCGGGAGCGCGTGACGCGAGGGAAGAAACGCGGCAAGGCGAGCCGGCAGGCGGCGGGAGTCGCCGGGACGGCGAAAGCGACGATTGCGACGCCCCCCGCCAAGCCGGCGACCGACAGCGGGCGGCGGTGGATCATCCTCGGTACCTTCTTCCTCACCGGCGCCGCGGCATTGCTCCTGGAAACCGGCTGGAACCGCTTCTTCTCCCTGCTCAATGGCACTCACATCTTCTCCACCGCCACCGTGCTCGCCGGTTTCCTCGCCGGCATCGGCCTCGGCAGCCTTCTGATGTCGCGCTTCATCGACCGCATCCGCAACCTCTACGCCGCCACCGCCTGCCTCCATGCGGCCGTGGCCCTGTGCGGTGTCGCGGTGTTCCGCTCGGCCGGCCCCTTCTCCCGGGCCTACCTGGGCATCTTCCAGTGGCAGGACGGCTACAACCCGTTCCAGCTCACGGTGTGCCTGCTCATTCTGGTCATCGTGTTGCTGGCGGCCCTGGCCCTGGGAGCCGGCTTCCCCCTGGTGCTGCGCATCGCCACCCGCGACACCCGTGACGGTGGAGCGGACCCGGGCAAGGCTCGCGCCGCCGCGGCCGGCCAGGCTCTCTTCGCCAATACCCTCGGCGGTGTCGTGGGCGCCCTGCTGGCCGAGCTCGTGCTGATGCCCGCCTGGGGTTTCTCCGGGCTGATGGCGGTGACGGTAACCCTCTATGCCCTGGCGGCGGGAGTCTTCCTCGCGCTGTCGCCCCGCGCGGAGGCGGGAGCCTCCCGCCGCTGGGTGCCGGCGGCGGCCGTGACGGCGCTGCTGGCCGGAGCGATCGCCCTGTCGCCCGGGGTGCTCCCCTTCTCCCCGCCGTTCCACGCCCTCTACTACCACGGCCTGCACGCCGGCAACTGGCAGCGATACTCCGCCGAGGTCCGGACGATGCGGGTGGTGGACGAAGCCCAAGGCCTCTATGGACAGGTGGCGGTGGTGAGCCAGAGCGCCAACCTGCTGCTCAAGGACAACGGCAAGACCGAGGCCAGCATGGCGCCGCGGGACAACCGCACGCAGCTCATGCTCGGGCATCTGCCGCTGCTCTTCCACCCCAACCCGCGGCGGGTGCTGAATATCGGCCTGGGCGGCGGCGGCACGCTGCGCGCCCTCATCCATCACCCGGAACCGCGGGAGATCGTCGTGGTGGAGCTCGATCCAATGGTGGTGCGAATGGCCCGCAAGCACTTCGCGATCTTCAACGACCACGCTCTGGACGACCCCCGGGTGCGGGTGGTGACCAACGATGGCCGCAACTTCATGGACGGCGCAACGGGGCGCTTCGACGTCATCACCTCCGAGCCCCCCAACCTCTGGGTGGCCGGCGCCTCGGGGCTGTTCACCCAGGAGTTCTACCGCGCCGCGGCGAACCGGCTGGCCGACGGCGGCATCCTCTGCCAGTGGCTGCCGCTCTACGAAATGAAGCGGAACGACTTCCGCATGATGGTTCACACCATCCATACCGTCTTCCCCAATGTCGCCTTCTGGCGGGTGGGACCGGACGTGATCCTCCTCGCCTCGCCCGCGCCCCTGGGCATGGAGCTGCCGCTGGTGAAGGCGAGGCTTCACAACCCGAAGCTCGAAAACGACTTCACGGAAATCGGCGCCACCGGCCGCGGCGTTCTGGAGTTCATGAACTCCCCCGCGGCGCGTCCCGACCAGGTGGACGCCTTCCTCGCGGGCGTAGACTCCCTGAATCTGGACGACCGCCCGATTCTGGAGTTCAATACCGCACGCAATCTGTTCGACGTATCGAAGGGTAAGTAGTCCATCATGAATCCGGAAACCCAGCCGGCCGGCAAGTTCGGCCCGCAGCCTGGCCCGCAGCTCCTGCACGAGATCTTCGAAGGCATCGCCCGCCGGATGCCGGATCGGATCGCGATCGAGGTCCCCCCCGCCGGCGCCCTGCCCCGCCGCCGCTTCACCTACGCGGAGATCGACTCCCAGGCCGACGCGCTCGCGGCCCGTCTCGCGCCGTTCGTCTCCGGCGAGAGCGTCGTCGCCATCCTGCTGCCGCGCCGCGACCATCTCATCTACGTCGCCCAGCTGGCGGTGATGAAGGCCGGCGGCGCCTACACCTGCCTGGAGCGCACCGCTCCCGCCGAACGGCTGCGCTTCGTCCTCGAGGATTCGGCGGCCGTCGCCACCATCACCTCGGAGGAGCTGCGCGGCCAACTCGCCTCGCTGGGCTACCCCGCCGATAAGACGGTGATCGCGAGCGCCACGGCGCCGGCCGATTCCCCTCCCGTTCCTACCCCGGCCTGGCTCACCCCCTCGACGCTCTGCTACGTCATCTACACCTCCGGCACCACGGGCAACCCGAAGGGCGTGATGGTGGAGCACCGTAGCGTCGTCAACCTCGTGATCTCGGACGCCGAGCGCTTCGGCCTGACGCCGGAGGACCGCTGCGGCCAGAGCAGCTCGGCCGCCTACGACTCGTCGGTCGAGGAGATCTGGCTCGCCTGGGGCGTCGGCGGGACCCTGGTGGTGATGAACGACGACATAGTGCGGCTGGGGCCGGACCTCGTGAAGTGGCTGCGCGACGAGACGATCAACGTCTTCTGCCCGCCGCCCACGCTGCTGCGCATGTGCGCCTGCGACGACCCGGAGCACGAGTTGCCCGGCCTCAAGCTCCTCTACCTCGGGGGCGAGGAGCTGCCCGCCGACGTCGCCAACCGCTGGGCGCCGGGGCGCTGGCTGGAGAACGGCTACGGCCCCACCGAGTGCACGGTGACGGTGGTGCGCACCCGGGTCTACGCGGGCGAGCCGGTGACCATCGGCACACCGCTACGGGGCGCTCTGGCCTGGGCGCTGGACGCCGAGCTTCAGGAGATGCCGCGCGGCGAGGTCGGCGAGCTGTGCATCGGCGGCATCGCCGTCACCCGCGGCTATCTGAACCGGCCGGACCTGACGCAGGAGAAGTTCGTCGATCACCCGCGCCTCGGGCGCATCTACCGCTCGGGCGACCTGGTGCGCGAGCTCCCTTCGGGCGACTTCGAGTACCTCGGGCGCTCGGACGCGCAGGTGAAGATCCGCGGCCATCGCATCGAGCTGTCGGCCGTCGAGGCGGAGCTGTGCACCTTCCCCGGAGTGGTCGCGGCGGCCTGCAAGGTGCAGACGCGGGGCGGAGTGCAGGAGCTGGTGGCCTTCCTGGTCGCCGATCCCGCGAGCCCGCCCGATCTCGACCGCATGCGCGCCACCCTGCGCGAGCGCCTGCCGGAGCCCATGCTGCCGGTGCGCTACGGCTTCGTGGAGAAGATGCCGGCGAGCCCCTCGAGCGGCAAGCTCAACCGCGCCGCCCTGCCCGACCTGCAGCCGGAGGCCCCGGCACACCACCGCAACCTCGTGGCACCGCGCAGCACCGCCGAGCGCCTGGTGGCCCGGGCCTTCTCGGAGCAGCTCCGCCACGGCGAGCCGGTCTCCATTCACGACGACTTCTTCCTCGACCTCGACGGCAACTCGCTGCTCGCGGCGCAGGCCATCTCCAGCCTGCGCAAGCATGCGCTGACCTCGGCGCTGACCGTGCGCGATGTCTACGAGGCGCGCACGGTGGCCGAGCTCGCCGCCCGGGTGGCCGGCAGCTCCTCGCCGGAGGATCACCCGGACCGCCAGCGCGCCCCGCGGGAGATCTCCCGGCTGGCACCGGTCGCCTCGCTGGTGCAGCTCGCATGGATCCTCGGTACCATCCTCGCCGGCTCGGCCGCGGCCTATCTCGTCGCCTTCCGGCTCCTGCCGGCGGTGGCGGACGACGTCGGCATCACCGGTTTCCTGCTGCTGATTCCCGCCTTCGCGCTCGCCGGCCTCGCCGTCTACGCGCCGCTCGCCCTGCTGGTGACGGTGGCGGCCAAGAAGCTGCTGATCGGCACCTACCGTGAGGGCCGCTACCCCTACATGGGCAGCCTCTACCTGCGCAACTGGATCGTGCAGCAGCTCGCCCGCCTCATCCCCTGGGAGGTGATCGAGGGCACGGTGTTCAAGAACGGTTTCCTGCGCGCGCTGGGCGCCCGCATCGGCCGGGACGTCCACATTCATCGCGGCGTGGATCTGCGCACCGGCGGCTGGGACCTGCTGGAGATCGGAGACTGCGCCACGATCGGTCGCGACGCCTCCCTGGGCCTCGTCGAGTTCGAGGACCAGGAGCTGCTGCTGGGGCCCGTCACCCTCGGCCCGGGCTGCACGCTCGACACCCGCGCCCGCATGGCGCCCGGCAGCCGGATGGAAGCGGGAGCCGTGCTCACCAGCCTCTCGACCCTCACCTCGCACGCCACGATTCCGGCCGGCGAGCTGTGGAACGGCGTGCCGGCGGCCTTCGAGGGCCCGGCGCCGGCGGCTCCCGCGATCACGGGCGGCCGGAGGTGGCCGGCGCCCTTCCATGGCTTCATGGTGCTGCTGGCGCGGGGCTTCACCGCCCAGCTCGCCTTCCTGCCGCTGGTGGTGCTCGCCGCGGTGTGCGAGCACGCCGTGAAAACCCCGTGGCTCGAAACGCTCTACTCGCCTTCGTCCTACGCCGCGGCGCCCATTCTCATCGCCCTCGCCATCGTCGTCGCCGGCTTCTTTCTGGCGCTGCCGGTCGAGGCGCTCGCCGTCCGGCTGGTGGGCTCGGTGCGGCCCGGCACGTACTCGCTTTACGGCTGGACCTCCCTCGTCGTCTTCATCAAGGAGAGCCTGCTCGAAAGTGCCGGCAATGCCCTGAGCGGTACGCTGCTCTGGCCCGGCTGGCTGCGCATGGCGGGGATGAAGGTGGGGCGCAAGTGCGAGATCAGCACCATCATGGAGGTGATTCCGGAGCTGATCGAGATCGGCGAGGAGAGCTTCTTCGCCGACGGCATCTACCTGGGCCGGCCATGGCTGCACCGCGGCACCATCACCTGCGCCCGGACGACGCTGTCGAAGAACACCTTCCTCGGCAACCACGTGGTGATCCCCGGCGGCGCCCAGCTCCCCACCGACATCCTGATCGGCATCTCGACCGTGGCCGACGCCGGCCGCATCCAGCCCGGCACCTCGTGGTTCGGCCATCCGCTGATCGAGCTGCCGCGGCGCGAGGTGGTCGAGAGCGACCGGCGGCTGACTCACGATCCCGCCTGGTACCGCTACGTGACGCGGCTCTTCTGGGAGTATCTGCGCGGGCTGATCCCGGTCGTGCCGGCGTTCCTGGGCATCCTGTGGTTCAAGGTCCTGCCGCGCTGGCGGGCGACCGAGACGCGGGACGTCTTCTACGGGCTGACGCTACCCGGGTTCACCCTGGCGGAGGGCGCCTGCCTGGTGGCGCTCGTCCTGCTCGCGAAGTGGCTGCTGCTCGGCAAAGTCCGCGAGGGGCGGCATCCTCTGTGGTCCTGCTGGTGCAGCCGCTGGGACTTCCTCTACGTGGTGTGGGCGGCCTACATGCGGGGCAGCCTCACGAGCCTCGAGGGCACGCCCTACATGATCTGGTGGCTGCGGGCCATGGGCTCCCGCATCGGCAAGCGGGTGGTGCTCGGCACCCGCATGGCCCAGGTCGTCGATCCCGACATGCTGATCATCGAGGACGACGCCACGGTCTCCTGCCTGCTGCAGCTGCACAGCTTCGAGGACCGGGTGCTGAAGATCGCCCCCTCCCGCTTCGGCGCCCGCAGCACCGTGGGCAACGGCGCCGTGATGCTTTACGGCGCCGACATCGGCGCCGGCGCCCGCGTCGAGGACGGCAGCGTGGTGATGAAACACGAGACCCTGCTGCCCGGCCAATATTACGTCGGCGCTCCCACCCGGCCCGCGCGCGCTCCGGAGGCGGCCCGCCCGGCTGAAACCTCGGCGCCGGTCCTGCGTACCGTGCTTGCGAGCTAGAGACGCGAAGGCGCGCTGTTTTCGAGGGAGGCGGCGGAAGATCGGGCCTGCCGCCTCCCGATCCCTTCCGCTCCACTCCCCCGCCCCTACTCCACCGGCCGCTCGAACAGCCCGTACAGATAACTGCGCGCATACAGAAAGCCGGGCCGGGCGCGGTCGGTCGTCAGAATGGCGCTGAAGGCGGGATCGAGCACCTCCAGCGTGCGCCCGCCGTCGCGGCTGCGCAGGATCTCACTCCGCGTCGAGAGATAGACGGTGTCCGGGTTGCGGGGATCGACGGCGAGGCTCGCGAAACCGTCGTCCTCGGGGTTGGCGTGCACCGTCCGCCACGTCGCTCCGCCGTCCTCGCTGCGCTCGAGACCGCCGCCGACCTTGTCGGGCGAGTCCACGGAGTAGAGAACTCGCGAGTCGCCGGGCGCCACTTCGAGAAAATAGGGATTCGGCACCGGAATCTCCCGCCAGGTGGCGCCGCCGTCGGTGCTGGCGAGCACCAGGTTGCCGTAAGGATGCGTGTCGCTGAACGTGCTCACGGCCGCGTAGATCCTCGCGGGAGTGGCCGGGTTGGTCCAGAGACGCACGACCTGCTGGTGCAGAAAGTCGTCGTGCTCGCACGACAGCACCCTCTCCCAGGTGCGGCCGCCGTTGCGGGAACGGTCCAGGCCGCACCCTCCGGCCGCCAGCAGCACGCCGGGCCCCGCCGTCGCCAATCCGTAGACCGCGCCGTCCTCCTTGATCCTGGACCAGGTAGCGCCGCGGTTCAGGGTCTTCCAGATGCCGTCGCTAGTGCCGGCAAAGAAGAGGTCGGGGTTCGCGGTGTCGAAGGCGATGGGGCCCAAGCCGAGGCTGGTGATCCGGTACGGCAGCGAAGACCACGTCTCGCCGTCGTCGACGCTGCGCAGCACGCGGTAGCCGTCGTCGTACGTGACCAGGACCTCCCCGGAGCGCAGAGGGTTGAAGAAAAGCGGGGAGTAGATGCCGCCGAGCCCGGTCTGCAAAGGCAGCGACCAGCGCCCGCCGCCGGGGGCGGTGTGCGCCACTCCCATGCCGTAGAGGCCTGCGAAGAGCGTCCGCCGCCGCCCCGGGGCGATCGCCAGGGAGTTAGCGGCGGGATGAATTCCGGGGCGGAGGATCAGGCCGTCCTCGAACGGTTTCCAGACCTTGCCGCCGTCGGTGCTGGCGAGCAGGCCGTCCAACCCGGCCAGGTACAGCTTGAGCGGCGACGCGGGATCGACCACCAGGGCCTGATCGAAGGTCCCTTCATGGAAACGCACCTGCATCCAGGTCTGGCCGCCGTCGAAGCTGCGGTACACGACAAAGCCCGGCTGGCTCGTAAAATAGCTGGCGACCGCGTAGAGGGTCGACGGCGACGACGGCGCCAGGGCCACCAGGACCCCGCGCACGCCGGGGATCTGGAGATTCAGAGCCATCGACCAGCTCAGCCCGGAGTCGAGGCTGCGGAAGACTCCCC
This sequence comes from Thermoanaerobaculaceae bacterium, assembly GCA_963717295.1. Lineage (GTDB taxonomy): Bacteria > Acidobacteriota > Thermoanaerobaculia > Multivoradales > UBA5704 > DATARR01. The sequence goes on along the minus strand of OY970330.1, from coordinate 8,395,339 downwards.
TGGAGCCGGCGGCGAAAACCACCGCCGGATGGATCGGATCGAGCGCCAGGGAGTCGAGCGAGTCCGAGACAAGGGTCGTCGTCCAGGTCCGGCCGTCGTCGGCGCTGCGCCGCACGGAGCCTTCGCCGGTGGCGCCCCGGGCGAGGGCGAAGACCACGGGCCGGTTTCCGGCCGTCACGGCCAGGGCACGGACGTCCAGTGCGGCCTCGTCCAGCACCGTCTGCCAGCTCCGGCCGCCGTCGCCGCTACGCAGAACCTTCGTACCGCCGGCGTAGATCGTGGCTCCGTCCGAGGGCGCGATGGCCACCGCGCCAATCGGAGGCAGGCCGAAAGCCGACCACGTCTCGCCACCGTCGCGGCTTTGGTAGAGGTCCTGGAAATTCGCGGCATAGACGACCCGGGCGTCCCGGGGATCGATCGCCAGAGAGCCGATGTTGCCGCCGCCCGGCCCGAAGGAACGCCAGTGAGAATCGCGGGCACCCGCCGGATTGGCCAGGGCTGCCACGCCGAGGAGCGTCGCGAGAACGAGTCGCGGGAGAGAAAAGCCAGATTGAGCAGTTGCGCGCAAGAAATTATACCTCCGCCCCATATTCTACGCGAAAGCGAAGAGAAAGCCCCCTACCCCAAGGAAGGGGGCTGGGAAGAATCTACTGCTGCGGCGGCGGCGTGCGGGCCTCCCGCCGCGCCCGCTCGGCGTCCAGCTCCAGGCGCTTCGCGGCCTCGACGAGGGCCGGCCGCTCGAAGGGGACCGCCCGCATCTGCTGCAACCGATAGGGCTTTGTAACGTAGGCGTCCGTCACCAGGTCGTTCAGGGCGTTGGGCATGCGGCTGGTGGTGGCGAGGGCGAGGGTGCCCAGCTTGTAAGGGCCGGCGGCGGCGCGGTCGTGGAACATCAGGCCGTAGAAGGGGAGCTCGATCCAGCGCCGGCCGGGCTCCAGTTGGGCCGCGGCCTGGGCCGTGCCGAGCGGCTCGCCGGTCTGGGTGTAGAGGGTGCCGGCGAGGTGGAAGCGGCCGGGATCGGCGACCTCGACCTCGGCGGCGATCACCAAGTCGCCGTCGCGCACGAAATCCCGGTAGTGGCCCGTGAGGTGGGCGGCGGGATCGCTGTAGAGGAAGCCGCCGGCCGCCTCGCGCAGGTCGCCGCTGGCGAGCCGGGCTCGCACGCGGACCATGTAGCTCGCGGCCACCGCGCCGCCACTGCCGCCCAATCCGTCCGGAGGCAGGCGGGCCGACCACACGCCGTGGCCGTCGTCGTGGTAGGCGATCTGGGTGAGGATGGCGCCCGAATCGTCCACGATCTCTCCCGTCACCATGGCCACGCCGGACGCGGTCAGGGCCTTGCCCCGGGTCTCCAGGGTGGCGAAGAGGTCCACCGGCTGCCCCTTCTCGAAGCTCACCTTGGCGGTCCACACGGAGAGGATGGGCTCGGCCGAGTCCGGCCCCCGGCGCGAGACGCGGTTGACCTGCCGCTTGGCGCGGACGGGATCCCCCTCTCCCCCCTTCAGGGCGCGCGAGCTCTTGGGGTAGCGCGCCTGCTCCAGGTACTCCTTGGCCGTCGTACGGGCGAGCTGGCCCGCCTCCTGAGCGATCGACCGCACCGCGAGCGGACCCGTGGCCGCCACCATCGTCATCATCACGATTCCCAATGTCTTGCTGGCAGTCATGGCCTTCTCCTAGTAAAGCGTGCTGATGAAGCGGGCGGTGGTCATCGAGCTCTGGACGACGGTGTTGGGCGCGCACGGCACGCCGCCGCAGGTCCAGTTGCCGTCCGGAATGGCCCGGCGGGTATCGGAATCGGAGTCGTCGCGCTCGTCGCTGTGGTTCTCGTGCGCGGCGTCGAGGTTGCGGAAGCCCGAGGCCTCCTGCTTGTTGGAGTTGTTGCAGACGTTCGTGTTGTCGTAGCTCGCCGTGGCCGAGCCGTTGCAGGCGAAGCTGGAGGCGTACTGCACCACGCCGTCGTCCTCGCCGTTGAGGCAGGCGCTGGCCCCGAAGATCGCCTCGTAGCCGGCGGTCAGGTAGATCGTCCGGGCCGGCGGATTGGCGAACGTCCGCACCTGGACGTCATCCGAGCTGCGCAGCCAGAAGGTGGCGTCGTCGCAGCTCTGGATGAAGATGGCGATGAAGCTGCACAGCGGGTTCGACTGCAGGCAGACGGCGTCCGCCCCCTGGGAGCCGCGGTGGGCGCCGCCGGTGGTGATCGCCAGGCTGACGCGCGCCGCCACCACGTCGTAGGGGCCGTTGAAGTTGAAGTTGGGATCGGACGCGTCGTTGTTGCCGAGGATATAGTCCATCACCGTGCCGCCCATGCTGTGGGCGATCACCCAGAAGGTGCCGCCCTGGGCGAAGGTCTTGGCGCACCGGTGGCCGCCGCCGTCGGCACCGCCGTTGGTGGCGTTGACGATCTCGTTGGCCACCTCGCCGGCCGCCTGCGGCTCCCAGTACGGGCGGGTGCCGTTGTAGCCCACGACATAGTAGGGGGTGGCGAAGCTCTTGGTGGCGGTCTTCACGAAATCGTGGGTGCCGTTGACCCAGTAGTTGCGGGCCGACGTGTAGCTGGTGAACGTGTTGGTGTCGGTCTGCTTGCCGTGGACGAAGATCAGGCAGGGCTGGGCCGCGGCCTGACCCGCGACGGCCAGCAGGGCCAGCGCCGCGAGAATGGGAATAGTGAAACGACGAAACCGCATCGATACTCCTTCTCCAGTCGAGGGTTTTGAAACCACCCGGGCCGCGAACCGCTCGGAGCGCCGGGATGTTGGGCAGGGGGCTTCTACCAGAGAGGGTGCGCGCCGGCCCGGCAAGCGCGCCCAAGGAGACGGGCCGCCGGAGCTTCTGCCGCTGTATCATTCACCGCCTCATGCCCCCTGTCGCGGACCTCAGCGTCGAGATCGACCGTGTCACCAAGCGGTTCGGCGCCGTCACGGCCGTCGGCGGGGTGACCCTGGAGATCCGCCGCGGCGAGCTGTTCGCTCTGCTCGGCCCCAGCGGTTGCGGCAAGACCACCCTGCTGCGGCTGATCGCCGGCCTCGAAGAGCCGGACGCGGGGACGATCCGGATCGGCGGCGCCGACGTCACCGCCGTGCCCGCCTACCGCCGGCCGGTGAACATGGTCTTCCAGCACTATGCTCTGTTCCCCCACCTCACCGTCGAGCAGAACGTGGGGTTCGGTCTGCGCTACAAGTCCCTCCCCCGGGACGCCCGGGCGGAGCGCATCGCCGCGGCCCTCGCCCTGGTGCGCCTGACCGGACTCGAGCGCCGCCGGCCGGACCAGCTCAGCGGCGGCCAGCGGCAGCGCGTGGCCCTGGCCCGGGCGCTCGTCCTCGAACCCACGGTGTTGCTCCTCGACGAGCCGCTCGCCGCCCTGGACCCCAACCTGCGGCGCGAGGTGCAGACCGAGCTCAAGAGTCTTCAGCGCAGCCTCGGCATCTCTTTCGTCTTCGTCACCCACGACCGCGAGGAGGCGCTCGCCCTCTCCGACCGGATCGCCGTGATGGACCACGGCCGGGTCGAGCAGGTGGGCAGCCCGGTGGAGGTCTTCGAGTCGCCCGCCACCGAATACGTGGCCCGCTTCCTGGGCGCCACCAACGTCTTCCCGCCCGAGGGCGGAGCCCACCGCTTCGTCGTCCGCCCCGAGAAGCTCTCCTTGTGGCCTCCCGGAGCGGCCGGGCGGCCGGTGACTGTTGTGGAACGCATCTACCATGGGGCCCACACGGAGTGGATCGTCGAGGATGGGCGCGGCGACCGCTTCAACGTCCTAGCCCAGAATGCGGGATCGGGTCTCCCCTACCCGCCCGGCAGCCCCGCGGTGCTGGTTTGGGAGCGGCGGCATGAGGTGGTGCTGCTCCCCGAATCCCAGCTCCGCGCTTGATCCCACCCATCCAACACGTCATCATCCAGCCCCTCAATGACCCGCAAAGCTCACCGCCCTCTCCCCCTCCTCCTGCCCACCTGGCTGGTGCTAGGCGTCTTCCTCCTCGTTCCCCTGCTCCTCATGCTGGGGATCAGCTTCGCCCAGCGCGGCATCTACGGCGGCTTGAAACCCATCGCGGACCTCCCGGGATACCTGCGCTCCGGCACGTTCCTCGCCAACTACGCGCGGTCGTTCGACGGCATCTTCCTGAAGATCGGCTGGCGGTCGTTATGGATGGCGGTCGCGACGACCGGCCTGTGCATCGTCGTCAGCTTCCCCATCGCCTACTATCTCGCGCTGCTGGCACCTCGGCGTTGGAAAGGTTTATTGCTGGGGCTGGTGGTGATTCCCTTCTGGACCAGCTTCCTCATTCGCACCTACGCCTGGATGTTCATCCTGCGCACCGAAGGTCTGCTCAACCTCGTTCTGGTGGGGAGCGGCCTGCTGCATCATCCCGTGGAGCTGCTCTACACGCAGACGGCAGTGATGATCGGCCTCGTCTACGGCGAGCTGCCGTTCATGATCCTCCCGCTCTACGCCTCGCTGGAGAAGCTGGACCGCTCGCTCCTGGAAGCCGGATCGGACCTCGGCGCGGGCACATTCGAGACCTTCCGCCGGGTGACCTTCCCCCTCACACTGCCGGGTCTGGCCGCCGGCACCGTTCTGGTTTTCATTCCCAGCCTCGGCCAGTTCGTCGTCTCGGACCTGCTGGGCGGCGCGCGCAGCATGCTGCTCGGCAACCTCATTCAGAATCAGTTCGCCGTGGCCCGCAACCAGCCCTTCGGCTCGGCCCTCGCCTTCGAGCTGACGGCCGTCGTCCTCCTCCTGCTGCTGGGCTATGCGGTCCTGGCGCGGCGGCGCGGCGGGGAGGATCTCCTGTGACGCCGGGCCGCGGCGCCCGGCGCCTGCTCGCGGCCCACACGGGGCTCGTCTATCTCTTCCTCTACGCGCCCATCGCCATCCTCATGGTCTTCTCGTTCAACGCGGCGCGGCAGACGGCCTTCTGGGAAGGCTTCACCTTCGATTGGTACCGCCGGCTCCTGGATGACGGTCTCCTCCTGCATGCCTTGCGCAACAGCCTGGAAGTGGCGGGAGTCACGACGGCCATCGCCGTTCTCCTCGGCACGCCCGCCGCTCTGGCGCTCTCCCGCCCGGCGTTTCGGGGCAAGCAGGCGACGCGGACGCTGCTCTATCTACCCGTGATCATTCCCGAAGTGGTGCTGGGCGCTGCTCTGGTGACCTTCTTCGGCGCCATCAACCTTCAGCTTTCGATCCTGACCGTAGTGATCGCTCACGTGGCGTTCAGCATCTCCTACGTAGCCCTGGTGGTGCGGGCGCGGCTGGCGGGGATCGATCCGGCGCTCGAAGAGGCGGCTCGCGATCTTGGCGCGGGCCCCTTTGAAACCTTCCGGCGGGTGACCCTGCCGCTCGCCCTGCCGGGAATCGTGGCCAGCGCCCTCCTCGTCTTCACCCTCTCGATCGACGACTACGTGATCACATCCTTCGTGGCGGGCGTCGGCGCCACGACGCTGCCGCTGCACATCTACTCCATGCTCAAAGTGGGAGTCACTCCTGAGGTCAACGCCGTTTCCACCCTGCTGCTCGCCGTGACGATCGTCCTCATCGCCGCGGCCCACCGCCTGCTCCAGGAGAAGACATGAAGAGAACCGCCATCCTCATCGCCGCCGCCGTTCTCATCGCCGCTTGCGGAGGGGGAAAAGGCTCGAAACCGACTGGAAAGATCGTCAACATCTATATCTGGACGAACTACCTGCCCCAGGAGGTGGTGGACGAGTTCGAGCGGCGCACGGGCATCCACGCCAATGTCGATACCTTCGATTCCAACGAGGCCGTGCTGGCCAAGCTCCAGTCCGGGGTCGCCGGCTACGACGTGGCCGTGCCGTCCGACTACATGCTGAAGATCCTCATTCCCCAGGGGCTCGTCCAGCCGCTGGACCACGGCCGCCTCCCCCACTTGAAGAACCTCGATCCGCGCTTCCTCAATCAGCAATACGACCCGGGCAACGGCCACTCCATCCCCTACCTGTGGGGAACGACGGGAATCGGCTACGACCAGAAGAAGATCCAGCCGCCGGTCGACAGCTGGGCGGCCCTCTTCGATCCTCGGCACACCGGTCGCATCCTGATGCTGGACGACCAGAGGGAGGCTTTCGGCGCCGCCCTGCGGCTGATGGGCAAATCGGTCAACGAAAAAGATCCCGCCATCCTGCGCCAGGCCGCCGAGAGGCTCAAGAAGCAGAAGCCGCTGGTGCGCACCTATAACAGCTCGGACTTCGCCAACCTCTTGGCGGCGGGCGACGTGGACCTCTCCCAGGGCTACAACGGCGAGCTCGCCGAGGCCGTCACCAAGTCCGCGGGCCGGCTGGCCTACGTGATCCCCAAGGAGGGCGGCACGCTGTGGATCGACAACCTGGCCATCCCCAAGGGAGCCCGCAACGTCGACGCCGCCTATGCCTTCCTCGACTTCGTAATGGAACCCGAGATCGCCGCCAAGATCGTCAACCATGTCCACTACGCCTGCGCCAACCAGGAAGCCCTGCCCCTGATCGACGCCAAGATCAAAGCCGACCCCTCGATCTACCCGCCCCAGGAGATCCTCAAGCGCTGCGAGCTGATCGAGGACCTCGGGGAGACGACCCAACTGCTGGACCAGCTGTGGACCGAGGTGAAGGCGCAGTGAGGGGGTAACCTGACGATTGGCCGGACCCCAACCTGACGATTGGCCGGACCCTAAACTTGCAATCAGCCGAACTTGAAGACTACGATAAACCACTGTGATCAAAAGCTCTGGACTGCCAAAGCGGGTGACGCGCATCACCCTCCTCGCCCTCCTCCTCTTCACCGCCCTCACCGGCGCGGCCGCCGCCGGCCCCGACGCGAGCATGGAGTTCATCGACAGGCAGATCGCCGCTCATGCGGGCCAGAGCGGCAGCTATGTGCTGGACACGGGCGACGAGGCGCTGGTTGCCCGGGCCTGGCTTGCCGACCATGCACAGAAATCCATCGAAGTGCAATATTTCATCTGGAGCACGGACAACATCGGCATCCTCGCCGCGGAGTCGCTTTTGCGCGCCGCCGAGCGCGGCGTGCGGGTACGCGTCATCGTCGACGATCTGCTGATCGACGTTCCGGATAAAACCCTGCTCGCCCTGGCACGCCATCCGAACTTCGAGATCCGCATCTACAACCCGAAGACCTCGGTCGGTACGCCGTTGCAGAAGCGTGTTTTAAACGTCGCCACGGATCTGCGCGGCGTCAACCAGCGCATGCATAACAAGACCTTCGTCGTGGACGGCAAAGTGGGCATCACCGGCGGACGCAACATGGCCGCCGAGTATTTCGACTACAACCACGCGTTCAACTTCCGGGACCGCGACGCACTGCTGGTGGGCGATGCCGTCAAGACCCTGCAGGCGAGCTTCGAGGAGTTCTGGGCGAGCCCGCTCAGCATGCGGGTGGCCGAGCTCTACAACGGCCTGGGCGTGCTGAAGAAGCACGTGACGATCGACGAGGCCGAGAGCGGGAAAATCTATCGCGACATCCACGCCTACGCCGCGTCGCCGAAACATTTCGCGCCCGAGGTACACAACGCGATCGACACCACGCCGCAGGCCTTCCCGCGGCTCGCCGGCCAGATGACCTGGGGCCAGGCGCAGTTCATCAGCGACCGCCCAGGCAAGAACGACAACCGTTTCCTGCTGGATGGCGGCGGCCACACCACGGCGACCCTGGCCCGGCTGGTGAACGAGGCGCGGCACAGCGTCGTCATTCAATCGCCCTACCTGGTGCTGTCGGACGCGGCTTTCGAAGTCTTCCGGCGCGCCATCGCCCGCGGCGTGCGGGTACGCATCCATACCAACTCGCTCGCCTCCACCGACAACCTGCAAGCCTTCAGCGGTTATCGCAACCAGCGCCAGCGCCTGCTCAAAATGGGCCTGGAAATCTACGAATACAAGCCCGAGCCCGCGTCCAGCCGGCAGCTCCTGCAACGCCTGGAAGCCGCCAACCAGACGAAGCCGGTGGCCGCGCTGCATGCCAAGACCCTGGTGGTGGATTCGAAGCGGGTCTTCATCGGCACCTTCAACCTCGACCCGCGCTCGGAAAACCTCAACACCGAGTGCGGCGTGATCGTCCACGACGAGGCTCTGGCGCGCGCCGTGGAGGCGGCTATCGAGACCGACATGCAGCCGGGCAACAGCTGGAGCGCCGCCAAGGACGATCCGGACCAGTACGTCTCTCTCGCCAAGCGCGCCAAGGTTCGCTTCTGGCAATTGCAGCCCATCAAGCCTCTCTTGTAAAAGAGCGGCTACTTCGACACCACCTCGATCGCCCTCTGCAAGACCTCGTCCTTCCCGGCGGCCACGCCTTGGATCGTACGCGAGGCCGGAACGGTGGGGAGAATGCCCACGCCGTGATGCCGCGAGCCGTCGTGCTTGAGCACCTGCATGCCGGTCCAGATGAAGCGGTAGCCGCCAGGGAGAGTGAACGGATTGATGTTGCCATTGGTTCCCGCCGTGGGAGCGCCGACGATGGCGCCCAGCTTGTAGTGCTCGACGATCCCCATGCAGCTCTCGGCATAGCTGATCGCCCGCCCGTCGGTGACGAAGGCGATATGGGCGGTAAGGCGCGGCGTCAGGGGCTCGAGGGTCCAGTGGGAAGACGCGAAACTCCATCCCTCGTGGTCGGGGCGAGTGATCACCGGAATCCGCCACTGGGCCGATTCGATCGGCACGCCGGTCAAATGCTGGAGAAAGACCGGCGACAGACTCGGGTAGCCGCGGAAATCGAAGACGATCCCCTTGGCCTTGCTCAGGCGGTCGAGCGCACCCTTCCAGTCGTCGTCGCTGATCCGGCCGATATCGATATAGATGACGCCGGGGGCCACCTCGGCGATCTTCTCCGGCCGCTTCTCTTCCAGGGCACCGGGGCCGTAGACGGGGAGCGAGCGCTCCAGGGTCACCTCGGCCTTCGTGCCTCCTGGGTGCTCGACGGTGAGCCGGACGCTGCCCGTCTTGCCACTGGCGAGCTTCTGGAGGGACTGGTAGCGCCGCCACTGCGCGGTGGCCCCCGAGATCCTCTCCTCCTCGGCCAGGAGCGCGGCCTCGACCGGCCGGCCGTCGATGGCGGTGACTACATCGCCGGGCACCACGCCGGCGGCATGCTCGCGGTCGACCACGGTGACCACCAGGCGGTTCTCCACCCAGTCCCAGAGGAGGGGCAAGTGGCGGGGCCTCCCATCCGACGACTGGTACACGTGGCCGTGACCATCGTGGAGCGCCGCGACGAGGTGGTCCAGAGTGTCCTCGAAAGCCGCCACGTCGCGGTCGGTCGCGGCGCGTGTCAATCCCCGGCGCAGCTCGCCCGGCCAATCGGCCAGGACGACGTCGAAGTACGGATAGAAGTGCTGGAAGACGTTCCACGCCAAGGCGACGTCGGCGAGCCGGGTGGCGCGGTCGTCGCCGGAGGGCAGGAAGCCCGCCGGCTTGTCCGGTCCCTTTGGCACCACGGCGGCTCCTCCCACGGAGGCCGCGGGGATCGTACCCTTGGCATCCGCATAGAGCGCCAGGGGAACGAGCGCCGAGACGCCCCCTCCGAGGTCGACGCGGAGCGGCTGGCCCGGCCGCGGCAGGACGACGGATGGCAGCGCCTCGCCGTCCGCCCCTTTCCGGGGAGCGGAGGCTTGATCGTCGATCCGCTCGCTACGGTAGATCTGTCCCTGGGCGTTATCCATCCCCAGACTCACCCCGACATGGCGCCAAGCCACGACGCGAGCCGTGGCTCCGGCCGCGGCGGCGGGCGGGGCGAGCAGCTCCGCGGGAACCGGTTGCGGCCGGCCGATAGGATCAATGCGGACGGTCGGCGCGATGGGCAGGAACAACGAGGTGAGAGTGCGGGCGAGATCCTCCGGCCCCGTCGCCTTCTCCACCGCCTGGACGCCGGCCAGGGCGAAGCGGTTCCAATCCGTGGCCGCGGCGGCATCGCTGGGATGGAAGTAGCGCACGTAGCCCAGAAGGCGGGTGAAGGCGGCGAGGTTGTCGAGCCCGCGAGGGGTGAGAGGCCGCGCCGGCTCGTTGCCCAGTCCCGCCTCGCCCAGGACCTCGATGCTCGCCGAGTCGATCCAGGCCCGGGAGCCGGCCACCAGGATCATCCCGATGGAGACCCCCTGGGCGTCGGGGGCCACGTCGCCCACGATCTCATAGCGCCCCCAGGTGGCCGAGGTGACCGGCCGGTCGCCCATGTTGTCGAAGAAGCCCATCGCGCCGCCGTCGCGGTCCACCCGCATCCAGAGTTGGGCCCTGGGCGGAGCCCCGTCCTTGCCCTCCGCCCGCACCGCGGCGCGGAAGCGGACTCTCTTGCCCCGGTACGCGGTGGCGTCGACGCTACGCATCAGATTGCCGAAATCCCCCGGACCCGGCGGTTTCTCCGGCGCGCTCAGCACGGCACAGCGGGCGCCACTCTCCGGCTGCTCGGCGACCGTCATCGCGCGGTAGCCCTTCTCCCGAAGAGGCTGCGGCACGATCCAGCCCGCCGGCTCCTGACCCACTTCCCCCTGCTCGAAATCCAGATTGGCGAGAGAGGCCGATATGGGCGCCATCACAGGGGGCGGAGGAGTCTCGCCCGCGGCAGCTAAGAACCCGGCGCAGACGAAGAGCGCGGCGGCGACTTTCCATCTCATCTTGGAACCTCCTGAAGCGATGAAGATTGTACCCCACCCCTCCGCGGTGGCTCACGAGAAGACGTAGAGACGCTCCCAGCCCCGTCCACGACACCTCCGCAGGTCTACAACGGCGGGACGTCTCAGCCGCGGGGACGATCGTCCGAACTGCGATGACCGAGGCCGGAGCGATGCCGCCTCCCCGCGAAGCGAGAGGTTCACCCCCGACGGGAGCCGCGAATACTCCCCAAAGTGCCGCAACTACCCACCGAGCGCAGGCTTCTTACGAGGCAGCAGCCGCAACTAACCTACCAAAAGACGCAAAATCTCACTCCGCAGTCATCTCTCTGGCTAATTGTGCCGCAAATAGTGGGCTCACAGCGACTGCTGGTGGAGAAGCACCCTCTGCTAGAGGGTAATTTGCGGCTGCTGCGCACTCATTTGCGGCTTCTCTTTTTCAATTTGCGGCTTCTTGGCCACCATTTGCGGCTACTCAGTCGTTATTTGCGGCTCCTCATCGACCCGCAGAGGCGCCCCGCCTTGCAGTTGCGGCTGCTCCTGAGGCAGCTGCGGCTGCTCTAGCTAGAGCAATCGTTGCTCCCTAGGTATTTGCGGCTTCTCGTCGATTAGTTGCGTCTTCTACTCAGAGATTTGCGACTATGCGGAGTTCATTTGCGGCCATTGTCCAGTAATTTGCGACTTTAGCTGGATGTTTGCAACCACGAGAAGAGGATGAATCGCCGGGGAGGGACGCCCCGAAGGGCGCCCCGGGTGTTTGCGCTCGCTCTACTGCTGGGTGATCTTCACATCGTCCACCGCCGCTTCCACGAGGCTCGCGGTGCTCGCGTCGGCGGTTTCGATCAGGATTCTCACGGTCTGGCCGGCGAAGGCGGTGATGTTGACCGAGGAGGTGGCCCAGGCGGCATCGTCGTTGACGGTACTGCCGAGCTCCTGGAGGACGGTCGTGGTGGTCGCGCCCACCACCTTGACGCGGAAGAAGTCGGCCGTCGAGGAGTTGGTGCCGTGGGCGAAGTAGTAGGAGAAGGAGAGCGTCAGCGTGCCCGTCGCGGGCAGTACGATGGCCGGCGATTGGATGGAGGTGGTGCCGCCGTCGACGTCGAAGTCGCCCGCGGCGGTGCCCGCGAGGCGCCCGGTCACCAGGTCGTTGGTTCCCGAGACGGTGGTGGCGAGCTGCTTCGTCCCACTTGAGGTCGTCAGCTGCGGCACTCCCCGCTCCCACTGGCCGGTGGTCGCCGTGTCGGTGGCCGAGGGATTGGTCGTCCAGCCCTTGCTGGTCTCGAAGTCGTCGATGAAGACGGTGACCGGTGGCGGGGGCGGCGTGCCACCCTCGACGGCGTTGCCCGTCACCACCAGGGCGAAGGGCTGGGGACCGTTCGGCACGTGGAAGGAGCGCACGGTCACGGTGTAGACGCCGACCGCCGGAGCCGCCAGCAACACCTGCTCCAGCGGGTTCTTGCGGTCCGCCGTGCCACCCGTGGCCGAGACGCCGCCGGAGAAGACGTTACCCTTCCACACGGTGCCCGTGGGACCGGTGACGATCAGGTCGAGGTCGTTGTTGAGGTTGACGCTCGCCGCCGGGGTGGAGGGAAAGTCGGTCCATGCCAAGGTGACTTTGAACGACTCGCCGGCCGTCACGGAGTAGGTGAAGGTGCGGTCCTCGTTGACGGAGCCGGTGGCGAAGGGGGTGGCGGTGTCCTTCACGGAGAGCTTGCGCGTCTGGCCGGTGAAGAACAGGGCATTTTCGAGCAGCACGCGGCCCCAGCCCTGGCAGTTGGCGGGGATGGCGGTGGTGCCCGCCATGTTGACGGCCGAGTTGACCAGGGTGGCCTTGAGCAGCGCCGACGAAGGCGTGAAACCGTTGGCCGAGCTCTTGGCTCCCGTGGGGTACCAGCCGTCCATGTAGTACTGGCGGATGAGAGCGGTCAGACCGGTGGCCCCGGGCGAGGCCATGCTGGTGCCGGAGAGGCTGGCGGTGCCGCAGTTGTTGGTGGTGACGCTACGGTCCGCGCCGGCCGAAACGATGCTCGAGCCGGGCACGGTGATGTCGGGCTTGATGCGGCCGTCCGCCGTCGGGCCGCAGCTGCTGAAGGAGGCCATGGAGTCGGCGCTGGCGCCGCGCAGGGTGGCGCCGACCGAGATGCCGTTCTTGTTGGTCGAGGGGCTGCCCACCGAGCCCGTGCCGGGGCCGGCGTTGCCGGCGGCGAAGAAGATCAGGAAGTCCTTGTGATCCCACATGACCTGGTCGGCGTCCTGGCTGGCGGCGGTGTAGTTGTTCTGTACCGCGGCGTTCTCGTTGTCGCCCCAGGAGTTGGTGTGCAGCCGCGCGCCCTGGTTGTAGGCCTGGAGGAAGATGGGCTTGAGGTCGACGACCGGGCAGCCGATGCCCGGCAGGTCGCCGCAGTTGTCGGTGAGGAATCCGGCGTCCTGAATCACCAGCTTGGCGCCGGGGGCCATGCCGTCGGCCGTGTCGTGGGTGAGGAGGTTGACGAAGTTGTCGCCCGCCACGGTGCCGGCGACGTGGGTGCCATGGCCCTGGGTGTCCCACTCGTTGGTCGCGATACCGCCGGAGCACTCGGAGGCGGTGAGGAAGTCCACGGCGAGGATCTTGCGCTGGGCGGTGTCGACCACGGTGCCGCCGTTGCAGAGGTTGGTGGGCGGCAGGCCGCGGGCGGTATCGCGGAAGAAGCACATGTCGGGATCGATCCCGGTGTCGATGATGCCGACGACCTGCCCCTCGCCGAAGATGCCCTGGCTGAAGATGGGCGTCGTCTGGCCGCCGGTGAGGCCGGACTGCCCCACCCAGATGGTGGTGTCGTTGCGCAGCGCCTTGCGCCCTTCGAGGTCGATCCAGAAGACATCGCGCATCGCGGCCAGAGGCTCGCGCAGGGCGGCGATCTCGGCGGGGGTCAGCAGCAGGCGGACGCGGGAGAAGCGCGGATCGCGGCGGGAGCCGACGACCCCCTTCACTCCGAGGTCTTTCATCGTCCGCATCACCTCGGGGAGGTCGGCGTCGGGGAGCACGTGGATCATGACCGGCAGGACGGGCCGGGCACCCTGAGCCTTGGCGGCATCGCCCGCCTCGCCGGAGCCCACGGCGGCGATCTCGGGGGAGATCTTGTAGGCCGGGTGGTAGGGGCCGGACCAGGAGGCGCCGAGGCCCGCAAGCAGCGACTTCGTGCGCCCGCCGGCCGGCATCTTCACGAGGTATGAGTAATAGGGCAGGTAGGTGTAGACCCGCAGGCTCGCGGCGCGCAGCGCCTGGACCTGGCGGGCGGTGACCGGTCCCGGGAACTTGACCAGCACGACCTCGTCCTCGGTGGCATCGGCGGGACGGGCGCGCAGGGCCTCGGGCAGGACGGGCTGGGGGCGGCTGGTGTCGATCACCTTCGATCGGAGCGCGATGACGGAAGCCGCGCGCGCCTCGAGGCTCGCGGACTCCTGGGCCGGCAGACGGGGGCAGAGAAACATCAGAAACAAGAGAGAAAACAACACGACCTTCTTCGATCCAGACATCGCGATCTCCAGGGTTGGAACGGCGTTTTTTAAAAAAGGGAAAGTCCCTGCAACCTAGAGTGCCTGCCCGTGCCCGGAGCGAGCCCACGGCGCGCGGCTTGCGCGGCTGTAGTAGGCTTCGCCGCCGTGCGCTACTCCTCTCGTCTCGTCCTCGCCGCTCTCGTCCTGATCGCCTTGGTGGGCTGCGATCAGGCGACCAAGGCCATCGCCCGCGATCAGCTGGCGAGCTCGCCGCCCATCTCGCTGCTGGGAGGCGCCGTGCGCTTTCAGTACGCGGAGAACCCGGGCGCGTTCCTGAGCCTGGGAGCGGGCCTGCCACCGCGGTGGCGGTTCGTCCTGGGAGTGGTCGTCTCGGGGGCGGCGCTGGCGGCTCTGGCCGTCTTCGTCCTGCGCTCGGCGAGCCTGGTCACGGCGCAGAGGATCGGCCTCGGCCTGGTGGTGGCCGGCGGCCTCGGCAATCTCGTGGACCGGCTGGCCAACGACGGCCGCGTGGTGGATTTCGTCAGCGTGGGGATCGGCTCGCTTCGCACCGGCATCTTCAACGTCGCCGACATGGCGATTACGGCCGGCGTGCTGGCGGCGATGGTGGCGGGGTTCCGGAAGCGGGACGTCAGCCCTGCATGCCGATGATCTTGCCCTTGGAGATCACCACGGCCTTGGCACCGGCACCGCGGCCCCAGGGACTGGCATTCCTGGGCTCGACCCGCACGATTTCCGCGTCGCCGGTGTCCGGCTGGTCGGTTTCGGTATTGGCGGAGCCTCGCGCGCCTCTCGTTCGCGTGGTGGCGTCCTGGCCGAGGAATTTCCGGCGGAGGGTCGCGAGGTCGGGAGTCCCGGAATCTGCCACGGCCCTCGACGCCGGCGAGTCGGGCGCCATCGTCTCCACGAACCGGAAGTTCGGCAGCTGCTTCTCCACCAGCTCCCGGTACACTCTCTGCTTGTCAGGCTTGGCGGCCATAGGTCTACCTCCCTCCATATCCTACACCCGATTGGATCGCACAGGACTGCTCCAACGCCTGTCAACTCTACCAACCAAGTCCGAGGCACGTATATTGCCAGAGGATTTTCCTCTCGATCGCCTTCCCTTGAACGCTCTTGCGGCCGTGGGGCATTCCCTCGAGGTAGTCCCGCTTGGCCTGGAGCAGGGC
Organism: Thermoanaerobaculaceae bacterium; assembly: GCA_963717295.1. Taxonomy (GTDB): domain Bacteria; phylum Acidobacteriota; class Thermoanaerobaculia; order Multivoradales; family UBA5704; genus DATARR01. Next base: position 8,380,074 of record OY970330.1, on the reverse strand, counting down.
CTGGGCAGGCGCCATCCCTTGCTGAAAGCGCTCCCAGAAGGCTTGGTGCATGGGGGCGCCGAAGTAGGTGAAGGGCTTGACGACGGGTGAGTAGTGGCTGCCGGTGCAGCCGATGAAGGCCGGCGCCCCGGCCCGCAGGAAGCTCAGGGCGATCGAGGAGGCCGGGGTTCGCGACGCCGGAGCCCTGCCGGGCTCCGTGTGGGCCGCCGGCCGGTCCACGCAGAGAGCGCCCCAGCAGCAGCCGGTGAACACCACCGCCGAGGAGCGCGCGGGGATGTTGCCGAGGTTGATCGCCTCGAGGGTGCCGGCCTCGTCCTCGCCCCAGAATCGTGTGCCGTCGGAGTCGGAGCCGTGCAGCATGAGGTAGATGGCGTCGGCCTCCAGAACGGACGAGTTGATGTCCGGCGGCGTGGTCCGCTCGCAGATCAGCAGGTCCTGCTCCCCTCCCAGGAACTGATAGATCTCCTGCGCGAACGGACGTTGCGCGTTACGCAGACCGAAACGCCGGGACCGGCCGGAGCCGCCGCCCGCCTGGAGGGCCGCGAACATCAGGTCCGCGGACAGCCCGTCCGGGATGCGTGAAACCGGAATATCGGGGAAGGCGGCCCCCTGGACATCGCCGTAGACGTCGTCGCTCCAGACGATGAAGTCGTCCTCGTCGCCGTGGGAGGCTGGCAGCTGGGCCCGCAGGCCAGGGTCGAGGGTGTCGAGCTTCTGGGCCGGCACGATATCGTAGCCGCCCAGCAGCACCAGCCCATCATGTCTCTCCTCCAGCTTGCCCCGCACGATGGACGCCGTCACCGCCGCATCGCTCGAACCGGCCGGCAGGGTGTCCACAACCGTCTGCCCGGCATGGCGCAGGGCCGCCAGCAGGTGCGCCGCCTCGGCCTGGCCGATGTTGCGGGCCAGGCCCTCGGCGCTGGTGGCGAAGAGGAGCGGCGGCAGGCCGCGCCCGCCCGCGATCCGCAGCTCGGGGAGCAGATGGTCCGGCCGCGGTGGCGGCACCGCGACCCGCCTGAGGACCGGTGGAGCGGCCAGGGCAGGCACGGCTTGCGGCTGCACGTCGATGGTCACCACGACCCGCGTCGCGCCATTCGGGATCCGGGTGATGACCTCCACCATACCGGAGTCGCTCAGGCCCACCGGAGCCCAGGACACCGATGGCGCCGAGGTCTGCGTCCCGGGCGCGCCGGCCGGGGGTGGAGCCGCCACGAAGCTCCGGGTATTCGCCGTGAAATCGTTGAGCGCGCCCCGCTCGGGCTGCAATTGAACGCCGCCGGGTCCCAGGGAGACGGTGACGAGCCCGTTGCGGTCGGTCCTCGCCCATTGGATCCGTGGCAGGCTACCGCGCAGCAGCCGCAGGACGCCGGGGTCGGGATGGACCGGGTCCTGGCTGCCTCCCGAGATGGCGAAGCAGCGGGTGCCGGCCAGCTGCGCCAGCATCGCGGCGTCCAGGGCGTTGTAGCTGCCGTGATGGCCGATCTTGACGAAATCGAAGGGACCGTCCTCCTCGATCGTGCCGCGCAGGGCGAACATGTAGGGATCGAGCCCGGCGATCTCGGCCTTGGCGAGCTGCATGTCCCCGGTGAGCAGGACCTTGCGCCCGCCCGGAGCGAACCGGAGCACGAGGCTCTGGTCGTTGAGCGCCGCTCCCCGGCCGGGCTTGTCCGCGGCATCCGAGAAGGAGCGCAGGGCCAGGGAGCGATAGAGGGCGACCTCGTCGATCCCCTCGCCGGGCAATTCGCCGTCCGTCCATTCGCCGGCGCCGATGTCGGCGAGGGCCGTCAGGGCGTCCTGGGTCAGCCGTGCGATCGCCTCGGCGCAGAGCAGGAGGTGATCCTGCGTGGGGCCGAGGATCTTGAGGCCGACCGGCGCGAAGGCCTCCTCCAGGGGGGCGGCATCGTCGCGGCCGTACCGCACCACCCGCGTGCCCCGTTGCTCCAGGGTCGCGAGCATCCGCCGGTAGGCCGGCTCCAGCTGGGCGGCGTCGTCCAGGAACTGCTCCATGGCGGCCGGATCCCCCAAGCCGGCCTGGCTCTCCTCGCGCAGCGCCGCCACCAGCCGCCGCAGAACGGGGGCCACGCCCGGGGCGCCGAGTCCACCGGCATCGTCGGCGGCGCGCCCGAACCCCAGGTTCTCGTCCGCCACCAGCGCCCAGTCGGGCCGCAGGTCGCCCCGGGCCACCAGCGCCGGAAGGCAGCCGATGTGGTCCGCGTGGCAGTGGGTCACCACCAGCAGGGAGAGGTCGAAGGGCGGCGGATGACCGAGAATCCGGGCCAGTTGCTCCGGGATCGAGGGGGTGTCACCGTGCCGCCGATCGTCGCGCCGGTGCCCGCCGTCGACGAGCACGGTGACCTCTCCGAAGCGGCCGAGGATGCAGTCGCCATACTTCTCCGCCCCCATGTCGAGAAGATAGAGGCTGGGTGCAATCGCATCGGCCAAGGGGGTTCCTCCTGTGTGCGTCCTCATCGGGCGGGAGGGACGCGCGCGGAGAGGATTTTAGCCCGTTTTCTTAAGTGCCAGGATCAGCGCAACCGCCAGAGCGCTTGATCGAGGAGGGGGAGGGCTCTCCCGAGTGGGGGAACGCTTCCCCAACTCGGGATTGCGACAAAACGAGTTGGGGAGAGCCTCCCCAACTCGGGATTGCGTCCAAACGAGTAGGGATTGCGACAAATCGAGTGGGGGAAGCGTTGCCCCACTCGGGATTGCGACAAATCGAGTGGGGCGGGCTTTCCCCAACTCGGGAGAGCCTCTCCCCCACTGGGGGAAGCCCCTCCCCTACTGGGGACGGAGCGCCGGTTGGAGTTACCGGAATCCGGACGGCCGGTCGTCTGCGTAACATGCAAAGGAAGGCACTTACGGAGGAAACGACGACATGAACGGACTCATCAAGCGGAGCTGGCTGACCCTCGCAGGGCTCCTGATTGCTGCCGGCTCCAGCCCGGCCCGCGCCGCCCAGCCGGCCCCCACCCCCAACCATCCCGTGGCCAAGGCCACGTTCGCCGCCGGCTGCTTCTGGTGCGTCGAGGCGGCGTTCGACAAGGTTCCCGGGGTGATCTCCACCACCTCGGGCTACACCGGCGGCACGAAGAAGAACCCCACCTACGAGGAGGTCTCCGCGGGCGGCACGGGCCACGCCGAGTCCGTCGAGGTGGCGTTCGACCCCGGCAAGGTCAGCTACGAGAAGCTGCTCGACGTCTTCTGGCACAACGTCGACCCGCTGGTGAAGGACCGCCAATTCTGCGACGCGGGCCATCAGTACCGCTCGGCGATATTCTTCCACGACGAGACGCAGAAGCGCCTGGCCGAGGCCTCCAGGGCCGAGGTGCGGAAGCGCTTCAAGCAGCCGGTCCAGACCGAGATCGTGGCCGCCACCGCGTTCTATCCCGCCGAGGAGTACCACCAGGACTACTACAGGAAGAATCCGCTCCGGTATAAGTTCTACCGGAGCGGCTGTGGCCGCGACCGGCGGCTCACGGAGCTCTGGGGCAGTAGCGGCGAGTAAAAGAAGAAGCGCATCCACAGCAGTAACGGCAGGGTGACACGCCGGATCGCGTCCTTCAGGATCTGGAGGCTGGTGGTCTATACTGTTCTTTTAGAAATCCATGACGATCCGGCGCATACTCTTGCTTGCCGTCGCCTTCGTGCCTCCTCCGGCGGCCTTTCCCGATCCTGGTCCGTTCGGTGCCTTTCCCGCGATCGTCCGTCCCGGTCCGCCGCAGATCCCCACGGACCCGGACCGCTGGCTACCCTGGCGGACGTTTACCTGGCGGGACGGCGTCAAACCCGGAGCCTCGGCGCTGGCCCAGGATGCCCAGGGCTACGTCTGGGCCGGCACTCCCGATGGGCTGTTGCGCTACAACGGTCAGCTCTGGGAGCACGTCGCAGTACCCGGCAAGCCGTATCCCATCTTCGCCATCCTGGGCCCCCGGGATGGGAGCCTGTGGGCCGCCAAGCCGCCGGACCATCGGTTCCACCGGCTGAAGAACGGCATCTGGACCGTGTTCGACCAGCGCAAAGGCATCCCGCCCGGCGCGGTCGAGGTGCTGGCCGAGAGCGTCGAAGAGGGGCGCGGCACGGTGTGGGCCGGGACCTCCCTGGGGCTGGCCCGTTGCCGCGGCGACGCCTGTACGGAGATGACGGCGCTGCGGGGCTATACCGTGCGGGCCCTCGCCCCCACACGCTCCGAGGATGGCCGGCCCGCGCTCTGGATCGGCACCAGCCGTGGGCTCCTGCGGCTCGACGACGCCGGCTCGGACCACCCGCGCCTCTCTCCCCTCTTCGACGATCCCGCGGTGCTCTCGAACCTCTCGATCCGCAGTCTGGCCGAGAACCTGGGCAAGGATGGCAAACGCTCCCTCTGGGTGGGGACGGAGCTCGGCCTGGCCCGGCTGCGGGACGGGACCTGGACCCGGTACGACCGCGACTCGGGCTTCCCCTCGGGCCCTATCGTGGAGCTCGTGGCCTGCCGCGAAGCCGACGGCACGCCCATCGTCTGGGCGGGAAGCCTCCGCTCCGGCCTCTTCCGCTTCGCGGACGACGGCCGCTGGCAGCTCATCGACGTCCGCTCGGGGCTGTCGGCCAACTTTGTGCTGAGCCTCCTGTCCACGGGGACCGAGGGCATGGACCCGGACCTGTGGGTGACGACCCCCGCCACCCTCACCCGCCTCGGCCGCGAGCGATGGCACTCGACCGATACCCGTATGGGATTGCCGAGCGACATGGTGACGGGTCTCGGCGAGGTGACGTTCCCCGACCGCCAGCGCTCCTTCTGGATCGGCACGGCCGGCGGCATGGTCCGGCTGACCTCACGGGGTTGGGAGCGCTACTCGCCCGTGCCCGGCACGTCCGACGCGGTGGTCACGCACGTGGTCAATGCCCGGGAACGAGACGGCACGACCTCGCTCTGGCTGGGGAGCATGGATGGACTGCTCCAGTTCGCCCATGGCCGATGGTCGAGATTCAACTCCAGGACCAGCCCGCTGCCCCAAGACTGGATCGTGTCCCTGCTCGCGGTGCCGGGACCGCGAGGCCCCGAGATCTGGGCCGGCACCCTGGCAGGCGTGGCCCGCTATGCCGAGGGACGCTGGACGGTCTTCCGCGGGGAGAACGCCGGCTTGCCCGGACGGGAAGTTCGCACCCTCGTCCGCTCGTCGCCCGATGGCGTCTCCCCCATCCTCTGGGGCAGCACCCAGAACGGCTTGGCACGATTCGAGGCCGGGAACTGGCGGCCGGCAAGACTAGCCTGCCTGTCCGATCCGATCGTCTCGTCCCTCCAGGTCCTGGACGACGCGGATGGACGCTGGCTCTGGGCCATCGCACGAGCCGGCATCGCCCGCATGCGGCTCGACGCGGCCGGCAACCTTCAGGAACCCTGCCAGGCGATGGCGGATTCCTCCCTGCCGGCCCTCAGCCACGGCATCAAGGCACAGGTCCAGGCGGACTCCTACGGCCGGATCTACGCCTTCACCGACGGGGGAGTCAAGCGTCTGACCCTCGATCCAGTCAAGGGCCTGGCCGCCGCACGAGTGGAGACGTTCGACACCGGCGACGGCCTTCCCAGCATGGATTTCTCCGGCCCGTCGTTCAAGGATCACCTCGGCCGGCTCTGGGGTGGCGCCACCGGGGGCGCCGCCACCCTGGATCCGGCCCCGCCTCTGAGCGTCAGGGCGCCACACCCCGGAGCGCCCCTGCTCCTCGAGCACGTCAAGGTGGCGGGCCGCGAGCTTCCTGTCACCTCCGGCGCCGAGCTGCGCCACAACGAGAACAGCCTGGAGCTCCAGTTCGCCCTGTTGACCTACAGCCGCGAGCATGCCACCGTCTATCGCACCCAGCTTGCCGGCCTGGAGGACGAGCCCACGCCCTGGAGCCGGGAATCCCATGTGGTCTACAACCGCCTCCCCCATGGCGACTACACGTTCCGCGTCTGGGGGCGGGACAGCGAGGGCACGGTCTCCGGTCCTCTCGCGATGAGCTTCCGCGTGAGGCCGGCGCCGTGGCTCAACGCCTGGGCGATCGCCCTCTACGCCTTCATCCTCCTGGGCATCATCTGGGGGGTCAGCCACCTGCGGGTGAACGCGCTCGCCCGCCGCGCCGCGCGGCTCGAGGCCGTGGTCACCGAGCGCACTCACGAGCTCGCGGAGGCCAACCAGAAGCTGGAGCTGGCCTCGCTCACCGATCCTCTGACGGGGTTGAGCAACCGCCGCTTCCTCGACCTCAACCTCGGCGCCGACCTGAGCCAGGCCATACGCAACGCCCAGCAGATGCTGGCGCTACGGGACCACAACGCGGATCTGATCTTCTACTTCATCGACCTCGATCACTTCAAACGGCTCAACGACTGGATCGGCCACCCCGCGGGCGACGCGGTGCTGGTGGAGCTCGGCCACCGGCTGCGCGAGGTGGCCCGCACCACCGACGCGGTGGTGCGCTGGGGAGGCGAGGAGTTCCTCATCGTCAGCCGCTGGACGAATCGCCGCTCCGGCGGCACACTGGCCGCCCGGACGCTCGAAGCGGTGGCCGCCGAGCCCTTCGTCGTCGAGGGTCAGCCGGTCCACATCACCTGCTCGGTGGGCTGGGTCCCCTTCCCCTGGTCGGTCGTCAATCCCGAGTCCCTCCCCTTCGAGGAGGTGCTGAGCCTGGCCGACCGCGCCCTCTATCTCGCCAAGCGGGAAGGGCGCAACTGCGCCGTGGGCGTGCTCCCCGGTCCGGCCAACCTCGCCGGCGAGCCGCTTCCGGATGGACCCCTCAAGGCCCTCGATGGGCAGCTTGTGGAGTTGGTATGTCACCAGGGCCCCGACATCGTTCCCACTTTCTCCCCTGCCGCGACCGACTCCAACCAGGCCCGCGCCACTCTGCGAGTGACGTAAAAAACTCAGCTCCCAAGCGCCCGGAGCCTCTGCTGCTAGACTCGCCCGCATGCGTATCATCTCCCTCGTCCCCAATGGCACCGAGATCCTGTTCGCCGTGGGTGCGGGCGAGCTGGTGGTCGGCGTTTCCCACGAATGCGACTTTCCCCCGGAGGCGCGGACGCGGCCGGTTCTCACCGGCAGCGCGCTGACGCCCGGCATGACCGCCGCCGAGGTGGACGCCGCCGTCTCCGCCCAGGTGGGAGGGGGCGCCAGCCTCTACACGCTCGACGAGGAGAGGATCGCCAAGCTCGATCCGGACGTCATCGTCACCCAGCAGCTCTGCCCGGTCTGCGCCGTTTCGACCGAGCAGGTGGATGGCGCCGTCCGTCCCCTTCCCCGCTGCCCGGACGTCGTCTCGCTCGATCCCCAGTCGCTGGCGGACGTCTTTCAGGACATCCAGCGGGTGGGCGAGCTCACCGGCCGCGCGGACCGGGCCGCGGGGCTGCTCGAAGGCCTCCAGGTGCGGCTGGACGTCGTGGGCGCCGCGGTGGCGGATAAACCTCGGCCGCGGGTGCTGGCCCTGGAGTGGCTCGATCCGCCTTTCGCCGGGGGGCACTGGGTGCCGGAGATGATCGCCCTCGCCGGCGGCGAGGACGCGGTCGCGAGCCCCGGCGACCACTCCGCCCGCCTCACCTGGGAGCAGATCGCCGCCGCGGACCCGGACGTCATCGTCGTCATGCCCTGCGGCTTCGACGAAGCGGGCGCCGCGGCGCAGATCGAGACGATCGCCCATCGCTCCGAGTGGCAGTCGCTACGGGCCGTCCGCGAGAAGTGCATCTACCCGGTGGACGCCAACGGCTGCTTCAGCCGCCCCGGCCCCCGCCTCGTCGACGGCATCGAGCGGCTGGCGGCGATCTTTCATGGGGCGGAATAACCTCCCCCCGTCCGTCTAAACATTCGGGCGTGCCAAGGAGTCTATCCCTCAGGGACGGACCCCACAGGCCCGCCCAAGGCTGAGTCCCCCCTGGACCGGCCTCCTCGTCAAAGATGCCTCCCCGCGGAGGCATCCTTTTTATTGCCTCCGCAGCCAGCCGACGACCTGAGCGTCCACTCCGGAGCTGTCGTCCTCGTCCCCGGTACCGGTCCCGATATCGAGCCTGCGGGGAAACGAGACGTGACCTCCCCCGGCCACCCAGCGCACCTCCAGGCGAGGAGCCGGCCGCAGGACGCTGCGCACCGGCTTTGCCGGCACCATGGGATCGCCCTCCGAGTTGACGAGCAGGGCCGGGACGCGCAGGTCGCCCAGCCGCGGCGCCACGCTGGCCCGGGCGTAGTAGTCGGCGGCATCGGCGAAGCCATGGCGAGGGGCGACCACGAGGTCGTCCCACTCGCGGATGGTGCGGATGCGGGCGGCCTGGGCGGCGGCCAGCTTCTGGGGACGGCGGGCGGCGACGGCGGCGAAGATGTCGATCAGGCTGCTCATCAGATACCGCCGGTAAGGCCAGCGCACCGGCGCGTCGATCGCCTGCTGCGACAGCGACAGATCCAGAGGCGCGCAGAGGGCGGCCACCCCCGCGACCCGGGGATCGACGTCCTCCGTGGCGAGCCGCAGCGCGACGTGCCCGCCCAGGGAGTAGCCGATGACGTAGATGCGCCGGTAGCGCCGGAGCTCCGGACTGGCCAGGGCGGCGTGGACGTCGGCGGTGAGGCCGGCGTGGAAGAAGTCGTGGCTCCGGCGGTCGCACCCCCGCAGGTTCAGGCGCAGGCAGGAGAGCCCCGCCGCCTCCGCCGCCTGGGCGCCGCGCAGCATGTAGTGGCTGCCGGTGGAGCCGCCGAGGCCATGGACGAGGACGACGATCTCCTCGCGGTCCGAATCACCCCCCGGCTCGCGCAGCCAGCCCGTCACCGGCACCCGGCCGGTGACGGGGTCCTCCAGGGAGGTCTCCCAGGCTCTGGCCTCGGGAGCTACCCCAGGCCGCAGGCTGTGGCGCAGCCGAGGGGCGATCGTCCAGTAGTGGCCGAGGAGAGACATGGGTCGGGATGGTATCCTTAAGTCCTCGATCCTCCCCAGAGAACGGGGGGTGAAACGTTTTTCGCTCTTCGGTCGTTATATAGATGGACAGTACCGCATGGGACCTCTCTATCCAGAAATCCGCGTCGCCCTCCGTAGCCGGAACCGCTACGCCCTGGTGAGCGCCATCCGCCTGGGTCTGCGCAAGGCCGGCACTCCGCCGGAGGACATCGAGCGCTTCAGCCGCGAAGCCCTCTCGGCTCAGGACTCCCACCGCTTCGAAGAGCTGTGCAGCCAGTGGGTGCTGATGGACGAGTTGCGTTAGGCTTCGCGGCATGAAAGCCATCCGCATCCACAGCCTCGGAGGACCCGAGGTCCTCCAACTCGAAGACATCCCGGAACCGCAAGCCAAGGAGGGCGAGGCCGTCGTCCGCATCGAGGCGGCGGGCCTGAACTTCATCGACTGCTACTTCCGCAGCGGCCTCTACAAGGGGCCGGTGCTGCCGTTCACGCTCGGCCAGGAGGCGGCCGGCACCGTCTCGGCGGTGGGGTCCGGAGTCACCGATGTGTCCGTAGGCGACCGGGTGGCCTACACCAGCGTCCACGGAGCCTACGCGGAGATGGCGGCGGTGCCGGCGGCGCGGCTGGTGAAGCTGCCGCCGAACGTCTCCACCCGGCAGGGGGCCGCCATCATGCTCCAGGGCCTGACGGCCCACTACCTGGCCTGCAGCACTTTCTCTCTCAAGGCAGGGGACACCTGCCTCGTCCACGCGGCGGCGGGCGGCGTCGGGCAGCTCCTCTGCCAGGTGGCCAAGATCCGCGGAGCCCGCGTGCTTGGCACCGTCTCCACCGAGGAGAAGGCGGCGCTGGCCCGCGAGGCCGGTGCCGACGAGGTGATCCGCTACGATCGGGTGGACTTCGCCGACGAGGCCCGGCGCCTCACCGGCGGCCATGGCGTGCAGGTGGTCTACGACGGCGTCGGCCGCACGACGTTCGACAAGGGCCTCGACTCGCTCGCCCGGCGGGGCATGATGGTGCTCTTCGGCGCGTCGAGCGGCCCGGTGCCGCCCTTCGACCTGTCGGTTCTCAATCCCAAGGGCTCGCTCTACGTCACCCGCCCCTCCCTCGGCCACTACATCGCCACCGCCGAGGAGCTGCAGCGCCGGGCCGAGGACGTGCTGGGCTGGATCGCCGAAGGAAAGCTGAAGATCAACATCGGCCTCGAGCTCCCCCTGGCCGAAGCCGCCGAGGCCCACCGCGCCCTCGAAGGACGCCGCACGACGGGCAAGGTGCTGCTGATTCCCTGAGGCTGATCCCTAGCCCCATAGGCAACAACCCTGCTGGCTTAGAGTTCCCCCGCCCAAGACCCTCATCACCCCGGCCCTCTTCTCCCGACCACCCCATCCCCCTCCCCCCGGGAGAAGAGGGAGAACAGCCACAGCGCCCCAGGGGGTACCCCTCTCCCGGGGAGGGGGATGGGGTGGTCGGGAGAGGGGCAGGGGTGAGGGTCTTGAGCCGGGGCTACGCCGCCGGTTCGAGTTCCTCCGGCTCCGGCGGCGCGCCGTCCAGAATGCTCCGCGCCCCCTCCACGTCCAGCTCACCCTCCCAGCGCGAGACGGCCACGGTGGCCACCCCGTTGCCGATGAGGTTGGTGATCGCCCGCGCCTCGGACATGAAGCGGTCGATGCCGAGCAGCAGGGCGAGGCCGGCCACCGGGATGTTCCCCACCGCCGAAAGGGTCGCCGCCAGGGTGATGAAACCTCCTCCGGTGACCGCCGCCGCGCCTTTCGAGGTGAGGAGCAGCACGGCCAGGATCTCCAGCTCCTGGGCCAGGGTGACGTGGGTGTTCGTCGCCTGGGCGATGAACAGCGTCGCGAGCGTCAGATAGATCGAGGTGCCGTCGAGGTTGAACGAGTAGCCCATCGGCACCAGCAAGCCCACCACCGACTCCGGGCAGCCCAGCTTCTCCAGCTTGCGCATGAGGAGAGGCAGCGCCGACTCCGAGGACGAGGTGCCGAGGACGATGAGGATCTCCTCGCGGATGTAGCGCAGGAACTTGAAGATACTCAAGCCCGCCCAGCGCATCACCAGCCCCAGCACCAGGAGCACGAAGAGCAGGCTGGTGACGTAGAAGGTCGCCATGAGCTGGCCCAGGCTCAGCAGGCTCGCGATGCCGAACTTGCCGACCGTGAAGGCCATGGCGCCGAAGGCCCCGAGAGGGGCCAGGCGCATGACGATGGCGACGATGCGGAACAGGACGTGCGACAGCTCGTCGATGAAACGCAGCACCAGCGAGCCTTGGGTCTTGAACGCCGCGAGCGCCACGCCGAAGAGGATCGCGAAGAGCAGCACTTGGAGGATGTCGCCCCGCGCGAAGGCGTCGGCCACGTCCTTGGGGATGATGTTGAGAAGAAAATCGGTGGTGCTGAGCGAGTGGCCGGAGGAGGTGTAGCTCGCGATGGCGCTGGTGTCGAGCTTCGCCGGGTCGACGTTCATCCCCTCCCCCGGCCGCACCATCTTCCCCACCAGCAGCCCCAGGGCGAGGGCGAACGTGGTCAGCACCTCGAAGTAGACGAGCCCCTTGAGGCCGATGCGCCCCACCCGCTTCAGGTCGCCCATCTTGGCGATGCCCGTCACCACCGTCGTGAAGACGATGGGGGCGATCAGCATCTTGACGAGCTTGATGAAGCCGTCGCCGAGCGGCTTCATCGCCGCGCCGAGCGCCGGATTGACGACGCCGAGAATCGCTCCGAGAGCGACCGCCACCAGCACCTGGGCATAGAGGCTATGGGCGAACCTTTTCAATCGGCGGCCCTCCGTGGAGTCAAGCCGGCATGCAGAGCCAAGGCCCGGCAGGTCTCGTGGGAACCTTCGCCATAGCTGCGGAGCAGGATCATGATCTTGTCCACCGCGAAGCGGCGGGCGATCTCCGGCAGCCTGGCCGCGCACTCCGCGTAGCGCTGATACCCTGACCTGTCGGCCTCGGTCATCAGGCTGACGGCCTCTCCCACGGGGCCGAAATCGAGAATGGAAAGGTTCATGAAGGGTCAGCCGATCGATCGGATCAATCGATCGCGCGCGCGGCCTTGCCGCTCAGGCCCGCAACCGATGCCACGACGAGCAGGGCTCCCGCCGAGATGAACAATCCTCCGAGACTCCAACCCGCCAGCACGCCCGAGAGGGCCAGCGAAATGGGGATCAGCCCCACGGCGGCGAACATCAGCACGCTCATCACGCGGCCCAGCAAGGCGCGCTCGACGCGCATCTGCATCCAGGCGCCGAACTGCACGTTGACCAGTCCCACGCCCGCCCCCATCAAGGCCAACAGAGCCGCGATGGCGGTCAGACCATAGGCCTTGGGAACCAGGCCGATGCCGATCAGCTCGAGACCGGTGAGCAGGCCCATGACGATGACCTGCAAACCGCGCTTGCGGGGGCGCTTCACCAGGCCGCCAGCCACCACGCCCACCAGCGTGCCGGCGCTGAAGATCGAGAGCAGGGTTCCGAAGGCCGTCGCCGAGTCGAAACGAAACTTGGCCAGCGAGGCCAGACCGACGCCGATCGGCCCGGCAACGCAGAAGTTGATGGTGGCGAAGATCGCCATCAACGCCATCAACGGCGGATCGTTGCGTACCGCGCGGAGCCCCTCCAGGATGGAGTGCAGCATCCCCGCGCGAGCGGGCGAGCCATCCGCTGCGGAAGGCGCCGGCGCCTTCGGCGGATTGGGAATCCTGAACAGCACCGCGATCACCGCGAGAAAGCTGAAGGCGTCGAAAAACAGCGCGGACGCGATGCCCCAGCTCTTGATGACCAGTCCCGCCGGCCCCGGCCCGGCCATCTGCGTCAACACCGCCGAGCTTTGGAACGTGGAATTGGCGGTCCGCAGCTGCTCGGGCTCCACCAGCGTCGGCATGAGGGCGGGGCCGGCCGGGAACGAGAACGCATCCGCCACGCCGAACGCGAAAGTCAGCGCGTAAAGCTGCCAGAGCTGAATGAGGTCGAGCCAGATCAGCAACGCCACCGTTCCCACCAGCACGGCGCGCACCGCCGCCGTGGTCATCAACACGCGCCGGGGCGAGAAGCGGTCGATCACGGCGCCGCCGACGAGCATCAGCGCCGCGCGCGGGATCGCCGCCGTCATCAGGATCGTGCCCAGCGCCACGCTCGACCGGGTCAGCTGCAGCACGAGCCAGGGCAGGGCCACGAGATAGAACTGGTCGCCGAGCAGCGAAATGGTCGAGCCGATCCACAGGTTGCGGAAATGCGGCAGCGTGAGGGGATGCCGCACCCGAGGGGCCGGAGCAGGCCCGGGAAGGGCTGTGGATTCGGAGGTCATGGGACCCCTACCTTACTTTGGAATGCCCGTTGCGGGAAAGATATCGCCACCGGGGGAGGACCGCATACAATCGGCCCCGGGCTGCCTCCAATGAATCTCTCCACCCGCCGCCCCCTCACCCTCCCCGCCAAGATCCTCGTGGCGGCGCTCTGCCTGCTGGCGGGCTGCCGGCCACCGGCGTCCGCGGTCTCCAGGCAGTCGCTGGGCGGCCTTGGGCTGCGGGAGAACGACCGCATCCTCGTCCTCGCTCCCCATCCGGACGACGAGGTGCTGGGGGCGGCGGGCGTGCTGCGGGAGGCGGTGCGCCGCGGGCTGCCCACGCGAGTCGTCTTCCTTACCTACGGCGACAGCAACGAGTGGTCGTTCCTCGCCTACCGCAAGCGCCCGGTGATCCTGCCGCGGGCCGTCCTGGCGATGGGGACGCTACGCCGGCAGGAAGGCCTGGCGGCGGCGGCGGTCCTGGGCGTGCCGGCCGGGAGCCTCTCGTTTCTCGGCTACCCCGATTACGGCACCCTCTCCCTCTGGCGCGATCACTGGGGAAGCCGGCCGCCGGGCCGCGGCCGGCTCACCCGGGCCACGGCCGTGCCCTACCCGACGGCCTACCGTCCCGGAGCCCCGTTCAAGGGCGAGGAGATCGTGGCGGATCTGGAGACCATTCTGCGGCAGTTCCGGCCCACGCGGATCTTCGTCTCCCATCCGGCCGACCACCACCCGGATCACGCGGCTCTCTACCTCTTCACCCGGATCGCCCTCTGGAACCTTCAAGGCGTGGTGCCGGCCGCGGCTCTCCATCCCTATCTGGTGCACTACCCGCACTGGCCGGGCAAGAAGGGATTTCATCCCGGCGAGGAGCTGAGGCCACCGGCGAAGCTGGCGAGCGGTTTTTGCTGGCAGAGCCACGAGCTGGAGCGCGGGGACGTCGAGATCAAACAGCGGGCTCTCGCCGCCCACCGTACCCAGTTCGCCTACAGCGCGCCACGCCTCCTCCCCTTCGTCGGCCCCAACGAGCTCTATGGCAACCTCGGAGTGCCCGCCCTCGTTCCCGGCGGCGCCGCGGTCAACCTGCAGAACCTCGCCGTGCGCATCGAGAACCAGGAGCTCGAAATCAACGCCACCCTCGCGCGCGCCCTGCCGGAGGGGACCAGCGTGAGCCTCTATGCCTTCGGCTACCGGCCGGGCCGTCCTTTCGGCACGATGCCGAAGCTGGCGATCCGCATCGGGGTGGAGTCTCTGACGATCCGGGACCAGGACCGTATTCTCCCCCGAACCACGGTCGAGGCCCGGGTCACGGGAGCCAAGCTCACCGCCCGCATTCCCCTCGCCGCCCTCGGCGACCCGGACCGCCTCTTCCTCCACGCCGAGACCCGGCTGCGGGACACCTCGCTGAATCAGACTCCCTGGTGGGTTTTGGAGCTGCCCGCCGCCGCGGTCACGGAGCCCCCGGCGCCGGGCTGCCCGGCACCGGGGTGAACAGGATCAGGCGATGGTGCAATACGCGGATTTCGGGCAGGTATCGAGATCGCCCGTGCAGGCGTAGCAGTCCGAGATCACGTTCGTGCAGGGCTTGATGAAGGACGGCTTGGCGATCGCCCCGCCGGCCGCGTTCGACAGGTTGCCCTCCGCCAGGGACCGCAGGGTCTCGCGGCTCAGGCGCAGCTTCTGGGTCTTCTGCTTCTTCATGGTTCAATCTCTCCTTCGGTTGATCCGGACAGTACGTCTGCCCGGAGACTTCGCTATTTTTCCAACCTCAGTCTCCGCTCTCCTCCACCATGCCACCCGGAAACTCCCGTGGCTCCGGCATGGCCACCAGCGGCCCCCGTAGCGCGAGAGCGACGAGGCGGCGATCGATCCGCAGCAGCAACCGCCGGCGCAGCAGATCCTCGACGGCCGCTGCGATCTCCGAGCCCTCCCGCCCCAGCCGGCCAGCCAGCGCCGGCCCGAGCCGCTCCTCGACGGGAGCCTCGTCGCAGGCCAGATAGACCTCCCGCGCCACACCGGAGATCGCGCGGCTCCGTTCCACCGCGCAATCCCGCGTGTCCTCGAAGCTCAGGACGCTGCCGTCGTCCGTCACCAGAAGATCGGGCGGCCCCTTCCAGAAGGCGCGGATCCAGCGGTCGAGCCCCCGCCGCACCTCTTGAGCGCCCGGCCGTCCCTGCATCAGATCGCTGCCGGAGTGGGTGAAGGTGTCCGGCCGCCCCTCGGCGGCGAAGAAATAGGAAAGGTCCGCGAGATCGGGCTCGGGCAGGGGATAGACATGGGCCATGGCGGGGATCGGCCGCAAGGCGAGGCCGAAGTCCTCCGCCCGTTTCTGATAGGGGCTGAAGCGATCGTACCGGATGCGCGAGGTGCCGCCCGGCGGCTGCAGGTGCTCCAGGGCCGGGAACCACTCCGCCATCTCGGCGTACCAGCCGTCCTCCTCGCCCGGGAAGCCCCACAGCAGGTTCCAGGTCAGGCGGATGCCGAGCTCGCGGCACCACTTGAGGAGCTGCAGGTTCTGCCAGCCCTGAACGCCCTTGTCCATCAGCTCCAGCACGTCCGAATGCAGGCTCTCGATGCCGGGCTGCAACCAGGTGATGCCGGCGCGCTTCAGCATCTCCACCTGCGGCCGGCGCAGGTTCGACTTGATCTCGTAGAAGATGCGCCGGTCCGCGTTTCCCTCCTCGGCCAGCGCCGGCAGGACGTTCTTGAAGTAGGCCATGTCCAGAATGTTGTCCACCGTCTCGAAGCTCGCGATGCCGTAGCGTTCCTCCAGCTCCCGCATCTCCGAGAGAACCTTGGCGGGCGATTTGGAGCGGAACGTCATCGACGTGCCGTTCAGTCCGCAGAACGTGCAGTGGCGGATGGCGCCCCACCAGCAGCCGCGCGAGGTCTCGAGCGGAAGACCGGGCCGGATGGCGGCGGCGAACGGGCTTTCCTCGACAGCGCGGAAGTAGTCGCCGAAGTCCGGCACCGGCAGGGAATCGAGCTCATGGAAGACGGGACGCGGGGCCTCCTCGGAGGCGCCGAGGGTCAACAGGCGGGGGCGGCCGGCGGGCACGGTGGGATTCCGGTGCGCCGGCCCGAATACGCCCGCGGGCAGCAGCGCCTTCGGTACCTCCCCCTCGTGGTCAAGGATCTTGCGGCAGAGATCGCCCACCAGGGCGTCGGCCTCGCCGGAGACCACGTAGTCCAGCCAGGGGAAGCTGCGGTGCGTCGTGCGTCCCATGACGCTCTCGCAGTTGGCGCCGCCCAGCAGGGTGACGACACCGGGATCGATCTCGCGGATCCGCCGCAGCAGGGCGAGAGAGGCCACGTGCTGCTCGAACGTCGAGGTGCAGCCGATGATCCGGGCGCCGGTGGCGAGGGCCTGGCGCGCCGCCTGATCGATGAACCCGGCCGCCGCCGCCCGTACCTTGCGCAGATTCTTCTGCAACCGGATGGCGTCGGAAGGCTGCCGGCCATAGCCGGCGATCTGTTGATAAGCACCGGCGATGTGGCGCAGATACGCCTCGTCGTCGCGCACCGCGCCGGGGAACGCCGCGGCCGCGAACGTCCATTCGCCGGCCAGGAACTCCTTGGGGAACTGAGACGAGGCGAGGTTGTAGAGAGGGAGCCCCACCACTTCGGCGAAAGTGAGATTGGGATAGACGACGCCGGTCGAAACCCCGTCCCGTTCCAGCAGCGCCTTGAGCAGCCCCAGCGCGAGCGACGGCCGGTTCAGTGAGGCATAGGGCATGTTCACCAGGCAGACGTCCACCCTGCCGGGAGACACTTCGGGCTCATTACCCCACTCTGCGACGGCTGTCATGACAGACCTCCAGAGAGGCGGCCCCGAGGGCCGCCTACTCAGAAGGTGCGATGAAGGGGGGAGGGAGGGACAACAGAGGCGCACTCCGAGAAGGCCTTCCCCAAAGTAGAGACGCCCCGTGGGGTACCCCGCGGGGCGTCTCCGAGGCGGGAAGGCGGGTTCCGTCGGCCACAGTCTCTGGCCGGCAGCTTCGAGAAATCTATGGACAGCTCGAGGTCCTCGAGCCCGCTTCATTGGTCTTGCAAAGGGAATCCCCTGCCGAGTTGTAGGCCCAGACCCGATAGGCATAAAGCGTGTTGCACGCGAGCCCGCCGCTGGTGTAGGCCGTCACGTTCGGATCGACCGTCGTCGCAATGAGTGTCCAGGGTCCACAGCAGTCCAGCTTGCGCTCGATCTTGAAGCCGCTTTCGTTGTTCGAGTTGTCGGTCCATAGGAGAGTGAGCTGGCTGGAGGTGGTAGGGGCGGTGAAGCGTAACCAGGTCGGACAGGCGGGTAGGGTGGTGCTCGCATTGAATGTCGCCGTGACCGAACGATCGACATCGAGCGTGGCCATGCAACTCCCGGTACCTGTGCAGGCACCGCTCCAGCCGCCGAAGGTCGAGCCGGACACCGGTGCGGCGGTCAGGGTCACGGCGGTCCCAGCTGCGAAAGCTGCCGAGCACGAGGCGCCGCAATTGATGCCTGCCGGACCGCTGGTCACCGTACCCGCTCCAGTGCCGGCTTTGCTGACTGAAAGGGTGTGGCCGGCCACTGAGCAGGAGGACCCACCGTAGGCCGCCGCATCAAGGCCGATCGCCGAGGCCAGCGCCTTGACCGGCCGAAGGCCCCGGTAGAGGCCGAAGCAGGCGGTGTTATTCCAGGTGTGTCCTCCGGCCCAGCCATACTGCGAGAGAGCGGTGTCGAGCTTGTCGTCGAGCTGAGCGGTGTTCAGGTAGGTGTAGAGCCCCGCTCCCAAGCCATTGTAATAGTAATTGGTACCGCAGTTACCGGACACCGCCGTACCGTCCTGGTTATACTGGATGCAAGAAGTGGTGGCAGTCTGGGTGCCGTTCGCAAGCAGGAATTGTATCCAGGTGTACAGATCCGAATAGGGGCCGGTGAGCGACGCCTGGTGGGTGGCGAGGTCGACGGCGCGCAGGACATCGCCCATCCAAAGAGCGCGAGGGGCGTCGGAGTCGTCCCAGGCTCGGCCCTGCTGCCAGTAATAGGAATCTCCCGGGCGGGGTGCAATCGGTTGAACAGCAGTATTCCAGCCGAAGTTGGTACGTCCGAATGTCAGATGAGCACCGTCGAAGGTACTGGCGATCAGCCATTGGTCCACGACATCCCGGGCGCGGTCGGAATAAACCTGATTGCCAGTTGATACCGAGGCCGCGAGGAGGAACCGAGCCACATCCTGGCAGTAGCCGATCCACATCTTGAGACCGCCCACGCCGGCAGTCGCGGTATTGGCACCGCCGGCCAGCCAGTCGCAGAGCGAGGCTCCGGTGACCGGGCTCGTATAGCAGCCGTGCGCGTATTCGACCGCGAGATGCCGCGCCGCGAGCGAGTCACCGGCGCTACGGTAGGTGGCGCGCGAGGCAGCCGGGAAGCTGGGATTGTTGGCCGCATAGTAGTAGGCGAGGCCGAAGCGGGCCGTTGCATCGGTCGCCGTGTCCTGGGAGCGGCAGACGAGCGAGCTCCCAGCGACCTCGGCGACCCAGCACGGCAGGCCTGGGTACGTCGCCGATGCCATGGCCTGGATCGTATTGTGGATCTCCATCATGCGCGTGTCGTCGTCGGCGAGCGCAGTGACCACCGCCAGCTCGGAAAGCTCGTCGCTCACCACGAGATAGTCGGAGAAGGACGGCGAAGCGATCATGCCATTATTGCTCTGGAGATGGGGCACGTCGCAGTCGGTCGAGGACCCGAACCATGGCGGAACCTGGAGCGTCTTACCGTTGATGACGACTCGGTGTGTGGGTTTGAAGTCGACAGCATAGACGTCATGAACCAGGGCGAGAAAGTTCTGGCTCCTTGTCTGTCCATTCTGACCGGGGTCGGTCGGTTGGAGGACGCACTGAGCGGCGGCAGGCCTCACACCCGAAACGCTCAGACCCGACACCACGAGCGCTGTGATCCAAGTGAGCGCGATAGACTTTGATAGCATTTCTTCCTCCGGGACTTCAGGGATTATTCCCTATCCCCCAGAGTGCAATCTCGATTCCAACGCGATTCCCGCGGGAAAAAGAAAAACTTGATCAGTGGGTTGACGGTTTCCCGCCAAGCTAGTGGGCGGCCGCTCACTCGATTGGCACGGAGACCGTCAACCGTTGCGGTCTATCTTCAGACGATCCATCTTCAAAGCCAGCCCATTCCGCGTAATCCCCAGCATCCGCGCCGCCTTCGACTTATTGCCCTTCGCCGCGGCCAGCGCCCGCAGGATCGCCTCCCTCTCGACCGCGTCGACCTGCGCCTGAAGAGTCCTCTCTTCGGGCCCGGGAAGAGCAGCAAGCGGCACTGTCTGGATCGGCTCAACGTGATCCGTTTCCACGATCCCGAGATGCTCGCGCTGAAGTGAGCCGCCATCCGGACAAAGCAGCACCGCCCGTTCGATCAACGATTCGAGCTCGCGAACGTTGCCGGGCCAATCGTGGGACATCAGCGCCGAGAGAGCGCGACGGCTCACGCCATGGACGCGTTTGCCGTATTTCGCGGCAGCCCGCGCCGCGAAGGCCAGGAGGAGGGCCGGCAGATCCTCACGCCTCTCGCGCAGAGGCGGCAGCCGCAGCTCGATGCCCCGCAGGCGATAGAAGAGATCGGCACGGAACAGCCCTTCCTTCACCAGCCGTTCGAGATCGCGATTCGAGGCGGCGACCACTCGCACGTCGACTTTGCGCGGCGTCGATCCGCCCACGGCCAGCACCTCGCGCTCCTGCAAGGCCCGCAGGAGCTTCGGCTGCAAGCGCTCCGGCAGGTCGCCGATCTCGTCCAGAAACAGGGTGCCGCCGTGGGCCTGGACGAAAAAACCCTCCCGGGCATCGACTCCCGTGGCCACGCGGCCCCCGATGCCGAAAAGCTCGTACTCCAGAAGCTCGGCGGGAATGGCGGCACAGTTGATCGCGATGAAAGGACCTGCCGCGCGAGAGCTGGAGTCGTGGATCAGCCGCGCGAACATCTCCTTGCCCGTCCCCGTCTCCCCAGTCAGCAGAACGCTGAGGTCGCTCCGGGCCAGCACCCGTAGCTGCGCGATCAGCTCAGCCATGACGGTCGAGGAGCCAAGCACCATACCCGGCGGCAGGCGCAGATTTTTCTCAGGAGGCGGAGATTTCTCGGGATGTGTAGCCGGAGCCGCGGGCAGCAGCTTCTCCGCCAGATAGGAGAAGAAGTCGCGCTGCCAGGACTCCGGGGAGCTCTCGAAAAGCGCGATCAAACGCGAATCGCCGGAGGCGTCCGCCAGCAGGGTCTCTCCTGGAACAATCTCCGGCTCAGCCAACTCGTCCAGGTTGGACTCGGACGGCAGCAGACCGTCGCACCCCAGAACGGCCGGATCACCGGAAGATCGGACATCGAGAATCAGGAGACTCCTCGCTCCAAGGGATCGCCGCGCCTGACCGAGCCGCTCGGCCGGATCAGCGATTCCGTTTCGTTCAAGCATGCGCACGAAGCGCAGGGCGGCTGCGGGCGAGGCGCCGGCAGACGAAGGCAGAGCGGCTGTATCCGTGGCGAGCAGACCGGAGGCGCTGTGGCTGACCGGACTCTGAAAGCGCAGACCGGTCTCGCCGTCCGAGGAAGAGAGGTCTTCCAAAGCGAGGACAGCGTGACCGAGCCGCACGGTTTTTCCGGGAGTGAGTAGAACTTCGTCGAGCCGCCTGCCGTCGCGCACCAAGCCGTTGGTCGAGCCGAGATCGATGACCCGCAGACCGGCTCCCTCGGGACAGATCTTCGCGTGATGCCGGGAGATGCCAGGAAACGGCGCGACAAAATCGTTCTCCGTCGCGGTGCCGACTTGGATCTCATGGCTCGGCATGGGGAAATACCGGATCTGTTCCTGATAGCGCAATGCGAGTCGGAGCATGGCGTTATCTCAATCCTTGATCTGACGTTGGCGTTGCTGCCAGCGCTTCAGCTCGGCAAGGGCGTTTTCGGCCTCGCGCGCTTGGCCGGCTCGGCGGGCCGCGGCGGCGAAACGCTCGGCAACCAGATCATAGTGGGCGCGGGCGGCGGTGCTTGAGTCGAGACTTCCTCGCGTTTGCCGCAACGCCTCCCTCTCAACCGCCAGAGCTTCGTCGCTGCGGCCGAGTTGGCCGAGAAGCTCGCCTCGCAGAGAGAGAAGGAGCGGCCCCGCTTCAGAACTGCGCTTCATCGCCTCATCGACTCCTTCAAGCAACGTCTGAGCGGATTCATGGCGAAGCCTCCGGAATTCGAGCTCCAAGTACCGGCTCAGGTCCGGATTGCCGGTATCAATGTTGGTCTCAGGAGGGTTCTCGCCGGTACGCCACCGGATGTATTCATCATAGCCGGCGGCAGGATTGGTCGTAGGGTAGGCCGCGTAAAATCTCTCCACCTCCGTCATGGCTTCTTCCCAATGACCCAGCTCACCCAGGCAAAACACGATCCCCTCGAGATATTCATACCTGCCCCTTCCGATCCCCGTAGTCGCCCCGTGCCCCAGCCCGCGGCGATACCAAGCCACCGCGCGCTTCAGGCGGCCTTGGAGGTGAAAAGCACGACCGGCATCAAAGGCGGCTTCCGCCCCGGTCTCAGGATTTGCAGCCAACTTCTGGAAAAGTGTCTGAGCCTCCTCAATGCGTCCCGCGCCCGCCAGTGCCTTCGCTGTCACTCGCGAGATCCATTCTGAAAGGTAGGGATCAACCGAGCCCTCCGCGGCCTTCCTTGCGGTTTCGGCTTCCGGCACGGCTTCGGCCGCGCGGTCGCTACGCAGCAGGCGCGTCGCCTCTCGCAAGGATGCATAAGCCTGGCTGCGCAGGGCCTGCCGCTCCCTGGAAGGCAGAGGCGACGGAAAACTCTTGAGGAAGCCGTCGAAGCCCAACTCCTTCGCGGCCTCGCCCTTGTAGTAGACGGCGAGCGCCCGCCTGTCGTGGTGAATGTCCAGGCTACCCCGTGGGAAAGGACTCGCCCGAGGACCGAGGGAGTACCACAGCAGGCTGCTGTGGACAGAATAGGCTTCGTCGGGAGACGAGGCTCTAAGCATCTCGTCCCGGTTTGGGACGCCCTCTCCAACCCAGGGTATCAGCTTGACGGCGGCGATCGCCGAATACCAGCCCATGCGATTGTTGATCCCCGACAGAATCACCTCAGGGCGGCCATCCCCATCGAGGTCCGTAGCACCGAGAACCATATGATGACCCGAGCCGACGAAAATCACCCGGGCAAAATCACGGCGGGGCTCGTAGAGTACCGTATAGCTCGGCCACCAGGGATTGTGACAATAACTAATCAGGACCTCATCCGCACCGTCGCCGTCTAGATCCAGAGTCCGCACGATAGCGCCATACTGATTTGAGAAGCCAGGGAAGGCGTCATGAGCGCTGGGCAGGTGAACCCGCTTCATCTCTTTGCCGGTCTCAGCATAAAGAATAAAGAGGGTACCGACACACTCGGGGTTGTTCTCTTCCGGCGCGCACAATACGGCAGCCAGATACCGTCGACTGTCCCCACGCAGGTGCAGCTTGGCGAAGTTGAATCGCCCCAGGATCTTCGACTTCTTCCATAGCTCATGCCCCTCGGTATCCAAAGCGACGACTCCGCCACCCTCCAAGGGAATGACCTGGGAGAATCGCGGCCGGCGCGAGTAGCTCCACAGCCAGACCGCAGCCCCGAGAACCACCAGCAAGGCTGCCACTCTCCCCCACCGGATGACGCGTCGCCGCCACGCCCGCGTTCGCAACAATCTTTGGCGGTCGAGGTCAGCGAGCACGGCGTCCGCGGAGGGATAGCGTCGCGAACGATCCTTCTCCAGCAGGCCCGATACCACCGACGCCAGCCAGGAAGGGACCTCGGGGCGGAGTAGGCGGACATCGGGTGCCTTGGCGCGCAGCCGGCCGAGGACGGCTCCAAGCGCGCTCTTCCCCGGATGGGGAAGCTCGCCGGTGAGCATCTCGTAGAGGACCACGCCGAGCGAATAGAGATCGCCGCGACCATCCACCTCTTCGCCCAGAACCTGCTCGGGCGAGACGTACTCGAGCGTCCCCAACACGCCCTCGCCGACGGTCATCCGGCTCTCGTCGCTGGCCGGCCGCAGCGCGAGCCCGAAGTCGGCGAGCTTCACTCCGCCCTCAGGTTCCAGGAGGATGTTTCCAGGCTTGACGTCGCGATGGACGATGCCCAGGGAGTGGAGGACGCGGAGACCTTCCAGGATTTGGCGGGTCAACCGCACGGTGTCGTCGACGGACAACGGCCCCCTCGCCAGTCGCTCACGAAGCGACTCCCCTTCCACGACCTCCAGAGTCAGGTAGACGGCCGCGTCGGAGACACCGATGTCGAAGATGCGCACCAGCCTCGGGCTGGCCGCGTCGCGCGCCACGGCCGCCTCCCGGCGCAGGCGCTTCAAAGCCCCCTGAGACATGCGGTCCGCGCGCAGGATCTTGAGCGCCACCTCGCGCCGCAGCTCGCGGTCGAAGGCGAGATAGACCACGGCATAGCCACCGATGCCGAGCACCCGCCGAATCTCGAATCTCTGATCGAGGCAGGTGCCAGGATCAAGGATCCGGATCTCGGCCGGCAGCGGTACATCGGGCGAGACCGATTCCGTGGGATCGGGCTCCGGCATGGGGGCGTAGATCCTCCGTGCCGTCCAGTTTACAAGATCGAGATGAAATCCAGGCTGGCTGCCGGACGACGAGGATCAGCGTCAAGCCGAGACTGGAGCCCAGGAGGCCAACCACGCGCCCGAGGGAGCACGGACCACACCTTTGCGACCCGGGACCGTTCCCGGGCAAGCCGCGGACGCTCCCAAAAGAAAAAGGACCGCACCCTTGGGAGCCGGGAGCCTTCCCGGACGAGCCGGGAGCCTGCCCAAACGATTTGGGCGGCTTCCCGGACGAGTCGGGCGTCTACCCGAGAAGTCTGTGGGTCTTCCCAGACGATTTGGGCAAGCTCCCAGAGGATTTGGGCGGCTTCCCGGACGGGTTGGGCGGCCATCCAATCGATTTGGACATCCACCCGCTGCTCACGGGGACGTTCGGCGACGGGGCGGAGGGTTTCCGGATGAGTTTCGACGTGCCCGGGGAACGTTTGGGCGGTCGCGGCGTTGTCGCCGCCGGCCCAGGCAAGCCGGGCGGAGCCCTGGAAGTCATCCCGGGCTCCGCCGGCCAAAGCTAAGTCAATCAGACGATCGAGCCGGTAGTCTGCTTGCAGGAGTCCAGGCGCTTGGTGCATGACACGCAATCGGAGATGGCCTGGGTGCAGTCGGGTACAACCCGTCCACTCCGCAGGAAGGTTTGGATTTGAATGACTCTCAGCCCCGCCCTGGCCTACGGACAACCGAAGGCTGTTGTGTCGGCGACCGGCTGGAAAAGACTGCCTTTCGGGTTTGCGTAGGTCTTCACTGCACCTGTAGCAGTATCGGTCACCTTGATCGAGACGCCCACGTCGGTGAGTCCACCCGCGAAGACCCACCACTTGTTGAAGGGAGGGCTGCAAGCATTGAGGATTTTTACGATGAGCTCGACGTTGCCGGTGTCAAAGAAGGAGAACTTGATGCTCTGCGGACTCTCCAGGATAACGTTTCCCGCCCCGGAGCCGTTCTGTGGGGTAGCATCGTAGGAGACTTCGACTTTGAAGCGGTTATAAAGGCAGGCCACAGTCGGGCCGGGAACACAGGAGACAACGGTCGGGAAGATGGAGGTGGTATAGAACGTAGAAAGCTCGCCGTCAGGTGTTGGGAACTGTGGGAAGAGATTGCCGCTGAGACCTGCCGCGAGGTGGCTAGCGTCTGCCGAGGAGAACTCGAAACCGCTAAAGACCATCCAAAGCCTCCCCGCGGCAAAGGCCATGCCTTGGGGCGAGCCCCCCCTACTTGCCACGACTGCCGGGGTCTGAGCGAATGTGCCCGGCGCCAACCGGTCCACGAAGAGATGGCCGTCGCTTCCTAGGTCAGCATAGTAGAGAAAATGATCCGCCGGATTCCAGGCGAGGGAGCCTGACAGAAAGTCGGCGGGGCCGCCGTGCGAGTCGAGAACCTTCACAAC
The DNA here is from genome assembly GCA_963717295.1 of Thermoanaerobaculaceae bacterium. Taxonomy (GTDB): domain Bacteria; phylum Acidobacteriota; class Thermoanaerobaculia; order Multivoradales; family UBA5704; genus DATARR01. The sequence goes on along the minus strand of OY970330.1, from coordinate 8,354,897 downwards.
CGAAGCCGCGGCTGTCGCTTTATCGATAGCAAGGAGGGCATGCGGAGTTCTGCCTTCTCGGTTGTCGGTCAAGCCGTAGAGATTTCCTGTCCCATCAAACGCCAGAGCATTAACGATCTCGCCGGGGATAGTGCCAATAGTCCGTTCCTCTCCGGTGGTGAAATCGAGCTCTCCCAAATACGAGTTCGGAGAGTGATGCTGATTGTCGTCAAATCCCAACAAAAAATCCTTGCCCGAAACCGGGTCATGGGCAATTGCCTGATAAACGGCCTGGAAGCCCAAATCCTTCCGAATGGAGATCGCAGCGGTCAGGAGCCGGTTAGGCGCGACGACCGCGATTTCTCCCAAAAAGCCGCTGAGAGCCTGAAAGCTTGGGTAGTCGGGGGGAGGAGTTGTAGCCCTCGACGGTACGGAGTGGAGGCCGCTGAGAAGCACGAACGGAAGGACATAAGCCACTTTCAAGCGCATCATCCCTGAGTGTCCTTTCTTCGGCCCTTGCAAAGTACCTTCTATCCGGTGGTGGCCTACCTACGGACAGGCGAAAGCTGCTGTGTCAGCGACCGGCTGGAAAAGTCTACCCTTCGAGTTGGCGTAGGTCTTCACTGCGCCCGTAGCAGTGTCGGTCACCTTGATCGAGACACCCACGTCGGTGAGTCCACCCGCGAAGACCCACCACTTGTTGAAGGGAGGGCTGCAAGCACTGAGGATCTTTACGATGAGTTCGACATTGCCAGGGTCAAAAAAGGAGAACTTGATGCTCTGCGGACTCTCTAGGATGACGTTACCCGCCCCGGAGCCGTTCTGAGGTCTGGCATCGTAAGAGACTTCGATTTTGAAGCGGTTATAGAGGCAAGCCACCGTGAGGCCGGGAACACAGGACACAGCGGCCGGGAAGATAGAGGTAGTATAGAAATAAGGGGAGAGAGAACTACCGGCAGGTGTTGGGAATTCCGGAAGGAGATGACGCTCAACATGGCTAAGGCCCGCGGCGAGATTGCTGGCATCCGCGGAAACAAAACCAGGGAAACCAGTGGAAATCCATAGCTTCCCCTCGACAAAGGCCATACCATTGGGTGAGATCGTACCTTCCTTTACGAATACTGGGTTCTGGGCGAAGGTGTTCGGCGTCAACCGGTCCAGGAAGATGTTGTCGTCACTTCCTCGGTCGGAATAGTAGAGGGAGCGATCCGCCGAATTCCAGGCGAGGGAGCCTGACTGCTGAAGGTCGGCGGGGCCGCCATGGGAGTCGAGAATCTTCATGACCGTTGCCACGGCCGTCACTTTATCGATGACAAGGAGGGCGTGTGGAGTTCTGCCTTCTCGGTTGTCTGTCAAGCCATAGAGGATACCTGTCCCATCAAACGCCAGAGCAATAACGATCTCACCTGGGATTACGCCTATCGTCCTCTCCACTCCGGTGGTGAAATCGAGGTCTCCCAAGTACGAGTTTGGAGAACCATGCCGAACGTCAGACCCCAACAAAAAGTCTTTGCCCGACATCGGGTCATGGGCAATCGCTTGATAGAAGGCAGAATTGAAGCCCGCGTCGTGCTTAATCGTGACCGCGGCGGTCAGGAGACGGTTCGGCGCGACGATCGCGATTGTTCCCGAAAAGCCGTTAAGAGCCTGAAAGCTTGGGTAACTCGGGGCAGCCGTCGCCCTCGACGGCGCAGCTTGGAGGACGCCGAGAAGAGCGAATGGCAGGACCGAAGCAACTTTCAAGCGCATCATCCCGGAGTGTCCTTTCTTCGAGCCCATTGCAGCGCGTCTTTCTCGCATTTCCGCTATTCTACAACTTCTTAGCGGCGCCTGGCAATGGGGGGCTGCCGGGAACGCTGAGTGCTTGTCGCGGTGAATGATGCCCAGGGAGTGGAGAACGCGGAGCCCTTCTAGGATCTGGACGGTCAACCGCACCGCCTCGTCGATGGACAACGGCCTCGCGCCAGACGCTCGCGTAGCGACTCTCCTAAGATCGAGACACGATCCCGGCTACCTGCCGGACGTCGAGGATCAGCGTCAAGCCAAGACCAGCGAAGCCCTGGAGGTCATCCCGGGCTCCGCCGGTCTATCCGTACGGGCTCAGGCGATGGTGCCGGTACCCGTCTGCGGGCAGGAGTCCAGGCGCTTGGTGCAGGACACGCAATCGGAGATGGCCTGGGTGCAGACGGGGACGCTGAGATTCCCTCCGGCCGGCAGGAAGCCGCCCCGGGCCTCCAGCAGGCTGGAATCCTCCAGGGATCTGATCGTCTCTCGGTTCAGCTTCAGCTTGGTCGGTTCTCTGGTCTTCACGGTTCACCTCTTCCTTTGTAAATGGGTTGCCGGATCGGCGGAGCGCCGCTGAAATCGGGTCAGCGGCGTTCCCAGCGTCCACTTCGCAGGAAGGGGTGATTTTGGATGACTGGCAGGGTCACTTCGCCGTGCGAAGGCGGAGCACATTGCTGTATCTCAAGACCTTGCCGTCATCCCCCAGGGCGGCGATGCGGAAGACGTAGGCCTTGTTCCTTGCCAGCCCCGTCACCGGCTGAGACGCCGAGTCCAGCGGTAGAGTCAGTAGAGGGATGAAGATCTTTCCCTTCTGGCTCTCGAGACGAAGCTTCGCGGCGCCATCCGGCATATTCGCCCAGTTCAGTTGAAGGTTCGTTCTGGCGATGGAGGTCGCCCACAGCTTGAACGGGCCGGGCGGAGGGGGCGGCTGAAAGCTGCCATCCCCATAGACCACCGAGGCCGCCAGGCGGTCGTCGTCGCTGAGCCGCGCTCCCCGCCCGTCGTTGTGTGCGGTGGCCCGCATCAACGCCCCGGTGTCCAAAGAATGGCCAAAACCGAGCGTATGCCCCAGCTCGTGGGCCAGGATCTCCGCCAAGCCGGAAGGGTTGTTTTTGAAGAAGCATTCCGTGCCGTCGTTGATCACCACGTCGCCTTCGACCGCGGCGTGATAGGCCAGACCGCGATGGGTGCGCGTCGAGTCGGAACGGAAAAAGACTCCGCCGATCCCCAGGATGCCGCCCCCCTGACAGGTGAAGCTCTGGGGCAGGTTGAGATTGCCGGGATCGTTGAACAGAATCGTGTTGTCACCATCGTTGTGGATCAAGCCGCCCGTCGCATTCCCCGCACCGCCGTCGATATATTGGACCGAGCTCGTCGGGTCGCCGGTCCACGCTTGGAGCGCCGCCTGGTACGCCGCCTCGACCTGCGAGAAGTCGAGCCCCGGCTGGCCGGCGGGATCGAGCTTCCAGGAGACCCTGCCGCCCTCGTCGAAGCTGAACCAACGGATCGGATGCCCATCGGTGGCCAGCGTTTCGACGAATTTCTCCCGCCACGAGCCAGGCCCTTCCGCGGGCGCCTGGCGCCAATAGTCGGCGGCCCTCCGAATGCCGAGAGCACGATCCGCGATCCATGCCGTGAAACGCCCCAGGTCCCGGACGCCCGGCTCCTCGCCGGAGTCCGAGCCGGCTATGACCCGCACGCCATGAGCTTCGGACAGATCGCGAACGGCAAGCTCGGAGGCTTCAGCCCGCCGGGCGTGGAAAGCCCCCAGCATCAGGTGGAGGATCTGGAAGCTGCCATCGCGGCTCGCCGCGAGGAAGAGGAGCGGCTCGTCGCCTGGCCGGAACTCCGGCGCCCCCCAGATCTTCAGCGCCAGGCCATCCGCCCCCACCCCACCCGGCACCCGGACGGTGATCGTCGATCCGGGAAGATGGCCCTTGACCACTTCCTCGACCTCGACCCGGTAGTCGGTGCTGGGCTGCCCTCCTGCCGGACCCGGCTCGGCGCTCACGACCACGACCCGGGCCACCGCGGCGGCCTGATCCACGAGATTCGAGTCGGAAACCCCGACATAGGTTGTGGCCCCCACAACCGACGCGCTCGCCAGCAGCAGAATGGCGACGAGAATGGAACCCGCACCCCTGGTTGCCTTCATGACCTGCTCCTTTGACCTTATGCACACTCTACTCTAGAAGTGGGCGGCCAGGGGCTCAATCGGCAATCGCGGCGACTCTGTGTAGAGATTCGGCGACGGCCCTGTAGAGCAGGCTCCTAGAAAACGTAACGAATACGCCCGGCGATCGTCCGCGGTGGGATCACGTGGGTGCCGCCGAAGACCGACTGGAAGTTGTAGAGGCCCTGCTTGTCGGCGACGTTCAGCACGTCGAGCTGCACCTCCAGCGGCAAGCCATACTTCTGAAGACGGGCGCCCAGCGAGGCGTTCCAGACGGTGCGAGGCCGGATGCGTTGCGGGTCTTGATCGAACCGGATGAAGGGGGCTGCGTAGGCGGTGTCCGGACTCGCGAGGACCTCTTCGATCGTGCCGGCGTCGGTCACCAACCCTGAGTCGTAGCGCTGGGTGACGCCCAGCCAGAAATCTGTCCGTGGAATGTCCCAGAAGACGCCGAGCTGCTCCTGGAGATCCTGGTCGTGGTCGATCAGGAACGAGCCTCCGGCGAGGGTGTCGGCCGCACCGGCATCCAGGAAGAGTCCGCCGACGAAAGGATTCTCATACCGGGCGTGGACGTGGCCGATCGACAGGTAACCGCGCAGACCGTTCCAGAGTCCGCCGTCGAGCCGGGCGTTCCAGCCCTTCAGATCGCCGCCCTTGAAGTTGAGAGGCAGGACGATGCCGGTGTTGAAGAACTGGTCCTGATCGGCGGCGTTCACCACCTTCCTCTTCCAATACGAAAGGTCGAGCCGCAAGGCGGAGCCGAGCCCCTGCTGGAGCCCGAAGTTGTACGAGTCGTGCCGCTCCGAGACGTTGAAAAGGTGGCCCCCACCGAGCTGGCTGTTGTCCTGCAATTCGGGAGGCACGAGAGCCGCCGCCGCGGCCGAGGAGGATAGCAAGATGTTCTCGTACTCCGGAGTGATGAGCAGCCGGTCGTAGGTGGCGCGGATCACGGTTTTCGTGGCCGGAATGTACCAGGCGAGGCCGAGGCGCGGCTGTAGCAGCGTCTCCGTCTCGAAAAGGTTATTGTGGTCGTAGCGCAGACCGGCGTTGACCGTCAGGTTCCGCCAGCGCAGGCTGTCCTGGGCATAGCCCGCATAATACTGACCGGTCCGCTCACCCTTGAAGTTGAACAAGGTGCCGCCCCGCGTCAAGTCATAGGGCACAATGTTGGGGTTGAAGCTCTCGGAGCCGGGATCGTTCAAGCCCGGATCGGTGATGCCGAAGCGGAAAGACTCGCGGATGGGGAAACGCTTGGCCTGCACCCCGGCTTTAAGCTCGTTGCCCCCCACCAGCATAGAGATCGACAGGTTCGTCCCCTGATTCTGCAGCGAGCGATCCTGATCGGCGAAGACCGGCGTGTCATTCTGTGAGCCGGTCAACCGGAGGGTGTTGTCGCGGCCATAGACCTGGGCGTCGAGCACCCAGCCGGCGGCCGCCACGTGCTGATAGCCAAGGTTCAGATTCCAGTCCCGCGAGGCGACCTGCTGGTTCTGTCCGGCCGCCTCCTGCGAGGGGAGATTGGTCACGTCGCGGTCCGTCCTGCCGCCACTCCCGGTCAGCCGGATCATGTCCGCACCGGAGGCCGAGAGCGCATCCCAGCGGCCGAACAGTCGGCGGGTGTCGCCATGATTGTGGAAGTTGTCGAAAGAGACCGGATCGAGGAACCGATCGGATTTCGAAGCGTCGAGGTCGAGAAAAAGGCCGGTACGGGCTCCTCCCCAACCCGCGGCGACCGAACCCTCCAGCGTGGAGAACCGGGCCGCGCCGACCCCTACGTCGCCGTGGAAGCCGTCGTGCCCCAGGGCGGAGCGGGTCGTCAGGTTGATGACGCCGAAGGCCTTCTCTCCATACTCGGCGGGCACGCCGCCGGTGACGATCTCGATCCCCTCGGCGATCGCCGGGTTGAGCGAGTTGGAAAAGGTGACGCCCACCTGGTCGCCGATCGGCTGGCCATCGATCACCAGGAGCTGCTGCGAGTGGCCGCCCTGGAAGTGGTAGCGGCCGTTCTCGTCCTGGCTGAAGCCGGGGGCGGAGAGCACGATGGCCTCGAAGGCCCGCGAGGCGACCGGCGCGGCGAAGCGGCGCACCAGCGACTTGTCGATGTCGGTGTGCGATGAGGAGTCGCCGGTCTCGAGCTCGACGTTCTCCTTCTCCGCCGTCACCGTGGTCGAGCCGGAAAAGGCGGGCGTCAACTCGACTTTCTGATCGAGCGGCACGCTGCCCCGAACTTCGACGTCGGCGTGAAAATCGGCGAAGCCGTCGAGCGAGGCCCGTAGATGGTAAGGATTGTTGGGGACGTTGTAGAAGATGAAAGAGCCATCGGCGCCCGAGACGGTTTGCTGCGCCGAACCGGACAGATCATTGGCGAGCGTCACGGTGGCGCCGGGCAGGGCCGCGCCGGCGGGGTCCACCACATGGCCGCGGATCTGCCCCGCCCAAAGGGCGCCCGGCAGGACGAGCACAAAGAGGACCACACCGAGGGCACCGGATAGAGCTCCGCCTGTGAAACGGTTTTGCGCGTTCATTCGAACCTCCGGAAGAGGCCGGGGCCTCTTCAAAATGTTTCGTTCGTGAGCCCGGCGTGGAACACCACGCAGAGGCTCGCCGCTTCCAGCGAAGCGGGGCTTCCATGTTGCGAACGGAACGGGAGGTCAGGCGGACGGCGGCCCGCGGGCACCGCGGGGAGCGGCGCAACGCTCGCGCAGGAGAGGAGTGGAAATCAGGCCGCGAAATCCGGCCAGGGAGGGAGCGTGGAGGTGCGCCGCCACAGGCAGATGGGCGCCGCCCGTCCGCAGATGATGCAGGCAGAGGGGGCAGACAGGCCGCTGGCCGGCTTCGAACTGCTCGAAGTGGGCCGGGGCGTTCGGGTGCTTCGCGGACAGCGAGTAGGTCCCCTCGTCCGCGGCGGCATCCAAAACATCATGCAGCTCTCCCGCCGGGTGACGATCGAGGGCACTCAGCAGCAGGACGACCGTCAGGGCGAGGACCCAGGGGGCTCGTCTCCTGAGCATGGCAATGCCCCTCAAACCTCCAACCGGTCCCCCGGCCGCGCCACGAGGGCGTAGAGGGCCGGCATGAGGAAGACGCTGATCAGCAGGCGGGAGAAGAGGCCGCCCACGATCACCAGGGCGAAGGGACGCTGCGAGTCGGAGCCGATGCCGGTCGAGAAGGCGGCGGGCAGCAAGCCGAAGGCCGCCACCAGCGCCGTCATCATGATCGGCCTCAGCCGCAGGATCGCGGCCTGCCGGGTCGCCTCCGCGATACCCATGCCGCCTCCCCTCAGCTCGTTGGCGTAGGAGATATAGATCACCGCCGTCTGCACAGAAACTCCGAACAGCGCGAGGAAACCGATGCCGGATGAAACGGAGAACGGCGTGCCCGAAAGCCTCAAGGCGATCAAGCCGCCGATCGGGCCGGAGAGCAGCACCGCGAGCACCGTGATGAACGGAAACTTGAAGTTGTTATACAGCAGGAAGAGCAGCAGGAAGATGAGAAAGATCGTCAGCGGCAGGATGATGCGAAGCTGCTGGCGCGACGCCGTATATTCCTCGTACTCGCCACCCCAGAGCGCCTCGTAGCCGGCGGGAAGCTTCACCTTCGCGTCGATCTGCTGCTTCGCCTCCTCGACGGCGCTCGCGAGGTCCCGTCCCACCACCGAATACTGGATGCCGATATATCGTGAGCTGTTCTCGCGGTAGATGAAGGAGGCGCCGTTGACCTCCTGAATCTTCGCCAGCTCCTTGAGCGGCACCTGCTGACCGCCGGGAGTCGCCACGAGGATGTTGCCGATCGCTTCCGGCGACTGCCGGAACCGCGGCTGCAAGCGCACCACCAGGTCGAAGAGCTTCTCGCCCTGCACCACCTGGGTCGCCGCGGCGCCGCCGACCGCCGCTTCGATGAGGCCATTGACATCCGCCACGTTCAAACCGTAGCGCGCGATCTTGCCGCGGTCGACGTCGACGATCAGGCTCGGCTGGCCGAGTTGCTTGACGACCGTGACCTCGGCGATGCCGCGCACTTTTTCGAGCACCTCCTTGATCTCCCGGCCCCTGGCTTCCAGCACGTTCAGATCAGGACCGAAAATCTTCACCGCCAGCGCGCTCTTCAATCCCGTTTCCGCCTCGTCCACCGCGTCCTCGGCCGGCTGCGTGTAGTTGAAGACGATGCCGGGAAAGGCCTTGAGCTTGGCGCTGATCGCCTCGATCAGCTCGGGCTTGGTGCGGTAGGCGCCCTTCCACTCGCTATAAGGTTTCAATCCCACGAAGAACTCGTCGTTGAAGAAACCCGTCGGGTCCGTGCCGTCGTCCGGGCGGCCGAGCTCGGAGGTCACCACGGTGACCTCGGGAAAGGAGCCCAGGATCTTCCGCACCTGCGGCGAGATCTTCGCCGCCTCCTCGAAGGAGATGGTCGAGGGCATGGTGGCGCGAACCCAAAGCGCCCCCTCGTCCAGATGCGGCATGAACTCGGCGCCGATCCCTGGGATCAGCAGAAGAGAGCCCACGAGAAGCAGAGCCGATACGGCGGTGGTGACACATGGATGGCGAAGGCAGACGTCGAGCCCCCGGGTGTAGGCGGACTTGATGGCCTCGAAGATGACGTTGCGCCGCTCGCGCACGCCTTTACGCAGCACCCAGGCGCAGAGCACCGGCAGCAGCGTCAGGGTGAGGAGAAGCGAGCCGAGCAGGGCGAAGATCGTGGTGTCCGCCATCGGCTTGAACAGCTCGCCCGAGGCGCCGGAAAGCGCGTAGATCGGGAGGAATCCCGCGATGATGACCGCCACCGCGTAGACGATGGGGCGGTCGACCTCGCTCGCCGCCTCGAGAATCACCTCCTGAATTTTGAACGGCTTGCCCTCGCGCAGCGCCAGCTGGCGGAAGATGTTTTCCACCATCACCACCGCGCCGTCCACCAGGATGCCGAAGTCGATGGCGCCGATCGACAGCAGGTTCGCGGGAACGTGCTTCAGATCGAGGCAGATGAACGCGAAGAGCAGGGCGCCCGGAATGGTGGCGGCGACGATCAGGCCGGAGCGCAGATCGTAGAGGAAGAAAATGAGGACGACGGCGACGAGGATCATGCCGCGCACCAGGTTGTCCTCGACGGTGCGGGTGGTGAGCGCGATCAGATCGCGGCGGTCGTAGAAGGGATGGATCTTGACGTCCGGCGGCAGGATCGACTTGTTGAGCTCCTGGGTCTTCCGCTCGATTTTTTCCAGCACCACCTGGGCCTGCTCGCCGGTTCGCATCAGGATGACGCCCTCGACAGCCTCATCCCGGTTGTTGAAGCCGAACTGGCCGAGCCGCGGGGCCTCACCGATGACCACCTGGCCGATATCCTTGACCAGCACCGGAATGCCATTGTGGACGGCGAGGACGACGTTGCCGATGTCCTCGGGGGTCGTCAGCCGGCCGAGGCCCCGCACGTAATAGAACTGTCCCCCTTGGGAGTAGAAGCCGCCGCCGGCGTTGCTGTTGTTGGCGCCGAGCGCGGCGACGACGGTGGGCACCGACAACCCCGCGCCCGCGATCTTCGCCGGATCGAGGAGCACCTGGTACTGCATCGTGGGGCCGCCGAGGCCGGAATCGTCCGCCACGCCGGGCACCGACTTGTAGCGCCGTTCGACGATCCAATCCTCGATCGTCTTCAGCTCGGTGGGCGTGCGGTCCGGGCTGTCCAAAACGTACCGGTAGATCAGGCCCGAAGGCGAGAAGAGCGGCGAGACCGACGGCGTGACGCCATCCGGCAGCTCGACGTCCGGCAGCCGTTCGAAGACCTGCTGCCGGGCGAAGTAGCGGTCCGTCCCGTGCTCGAAAGTGATGCGGACGGACGAGAGCCCATAGAGCGAGATCGAACGCACGACGGTCAAGCCCGGCAGGCCGTTCACCTCGACCTCGATGGGTACGGTGATCAGCCGCTCCACCTCTTCGGCCGCGTGCCCCTGCCATTGAGTGACGATCTCGACCCGCGGCGGCGACAGGTCGGGATAGGCGTCGACCGGCAGACGCTTGAAGGACCAGATGCCGGCGCCGGTCAGCAGCAACGCCGCGAGGATCAGCAGGAAGCGCTGGCGCAGGGCCAGCGCCACGATCCGGTGGATGGCCGAGGGCTTTTCCGGCGAAACCGTTTCGGAACCGTTCATGATCCCCCCGCGGTCTGCAGGAACAGTCCGCCCTCCGCGACGACGGTCTCCCCCTCCGTCAGCCCGGAGGTGATCTCCTGGCGGTCTCCCATGCGGGAACCGATCTCCACGCGGCGGCGCGGGAAGGTGCCGTCCGCCATGGATACGAACACGAACGGCAGGTTCTCGTCATCGCGCAGGATGGCCGAGACGGGCACCAGCAAACCCTTTCTTTCACGGCTCGACTGGATCGCGACGTTCACGTAGAGATCCCGCTTCAAAGCCTCCTGGGGGTTCGGCGCCACGATGCGCACGGCGATGGCCCGCGTCGTCGGATCGACGAGGGCGGAGATGTAATCCACCTTGCCCGTGATCGGTCCTCCGGGGCCACCGGTCAGCACGCGGGCGGTATCTCCCGGCGCCACGAACGGCAGGTCCGTCTCGAAGATGTTCGCCATCACCCATACGGTCGAGAGATCGGCCACCGTGAAGCACGGCGTCGTTCCAGCCTGGAGGAGCTGGCCGGGAGTGATCAGTTTTTCCACCACGGTACCTGAGAGCGGCGAGCGGATGAGGCCGCCGGCCCCGTAGGTGGATTTGTTCTGCTGGATCTCGCCCACCGTCTTGGCGTCCACCCCGAGATCGCGCAGCTGTTGCAGGGCGGCGTCGCGGTCGGCCTCGGCGGAGACGGCGTCCGTCTCCGCCTGCTCCATGTCGCGCCGCGCGATGGCGTCGTTCTTCCAGAGCTGCTGATCGAGCTCCGCCACCCGGCGGGCGTTTTTGGCCAACGCCTCGGCCTTGCGCAGGGCGCTGACGTCGGAGGCGAAGTCGGGCGAGGCCACGGTCGCCAGGGGCTGGCCGCGGCCGACGCGCGCCCCGACCTCGACCTGAATCTTCGCCACGGGCCCCGAGATCGGCGATAGCACCTGGGTGCTCCGGTTCTGATCGAAGGCGACCGTGCCGGTCGTCTCGATCGTGCGCCGGAAGGAGGTGAGCGCGACTTTTTCCAGCCGGATCTTCTGCCGCTGCGCCGGATCGAGCGTCAGATCCCGGGCCTTCGGCGCCGCCGAAGCCGCGGAGCTCTCGGGCGCGGCCGCCGGTGCATCCGCCGCCTTCTTGGGGTCCGAGCACGACAGGAGCGACAGGATGACGGCGGCCAGGGCCGGCAATCGAATGCGATCTCTCATGGGTGAGCTCCTGAAGATACGGAAGAAGGTGCGGCCGGGAGCGGTGCGCCCACCGCGAGCTCGAGGGCGGCCTGCGCGTCGTTGGCGGCGGCCAGAGCGTCGGCGTACTGCTTTTCGGCGTCGAGCAACGTCCGCTTGGCGTCGAGCAATTCGAGGGCGGAGGTGCCGCCGAGCCCGTAGCTGACGGAGGCCACCCGGTAGACCTCGCGGGCCTCCGGCAGCAGCTCGTCGCGCAGGAAGATGGCCTGCCGTAGCGCCGTCGAGGCGTTGGCGTAGGAGGTCCGCACGTCGAGGCTGACCTGGGCCACGAGGTCCGAGACGTTGGCGGCCAGCTCCTGCTCGCGGTGGATGGCCGAGGCGACCTCACCCTGTAGATGCTGGCGGAAGAAGATGGGGAACCCGATGCCAATCCCGGTGGTGTAGGTCGTGGGGCTGCCGTCGACCGCGTTGCGGCTGAAGGTGAGGTTGAGATCCGGCGCCCAATACCGGCGAGCCAGCTTGGTGGCGGCGCTCGCTCCCTGGCGCTGGATCTCCAGGCTGCGCAGCTCGGGCCGCGAGCCTTGAGCGAGCCGTTCGAGCGCTTCGAGCTCCGCGATCGACGCCGGCACCTCCAGGGTGTCCGTGGTCTGGATGGGCGCGCCTCCCGATCGCCCGAGGAGACGGTTGAGATTGGCCTGGGCGGTGAGCAGAGAGCGCTCGTTGGCGATCAGGTCGTTGTCGGCCTGCGAGACGTCCACCTGGGCCTTGACGACGTCCACCTTGGGGACGGTGCCGGCGAGGAAGCGGGCCTTGGTCTTGGCGAGGAAGTCGAGCGCCAGCTCCTTGCCCTGCTTCAGATCCTCGGCATGGCGGAGGGCCACGAGAATGGCGTCGTAGGCCTGGGCCGTCTGCGAGGCGACCGACTGCCGTAGCTGGGTCAGAGTGAATTCGGCCGCCGCCAGATCCGCTTTCGCCACCTGGCCCCGCAAGCGCGTCTTGCCGGGGAAGGGAAAGGTGACGCCGAAGCCGATGTCGTTCGAGTTGTTCGAATTCGGATTGAGCGGCTTGCTCTGGCCCGCGACGTCGACCGCCAGGGTGGGATCAGGGAAGGCCGTGGCAGTCACCACGGCGGCCCGCGCCTGCTCGACCTGCTCCTTGGACGCCAGCAGGCCGGGATTGCGGGCGAGCGCCTCGGCGATGGCCTCGCGGCGCGAGAGGCGCAAGGCGGCGGGAGCGGGGACTTGGCCCGAGACGGGCAGCGCGAGCAGGCCCGTGCTACCCAGGGTAACGAGAATTGCAATACGCAATCGGTTCAAGAAGCCCTCCAGGAGCTCATCTCCGCGGTGCAAGCGTGAAACCGGCGTCAACGCCGGGCGGTGAGGATCTGAACGGAGAGGGGGCTACAGGACGGGCGGGGCGCGGCTGCGGAGGCCTTCGCCGGGGAGGGCGCGGATCGCGGCATAGGCCGGCAGGGGGGGCGCGGCCACACGGGCACTGGGAGCGAAGACCGCAAGGCCCGGCGAGAGGACCGCCGAGAGGCCGGAGACCATGCACACCGGGCAGTCGTCCGGGCTTCCGGTCGAGGTTCCCTCCGGCGTGTGCAGGGCCAAAGGGTTGGGACCCCGAAGGGTCAGGTTACCCAGCAGATTGCAGTGGGGATGAAGCAGGGGCGCCGTGGCAAGCAGTTGGAGCACCGCGAAGGCGGTGACCAGCAGCAGGGTGCCAAGAGGCCTGAGTCGGTTCATGGTCAATTCGCAGGTGCCGCTTTGGCACGCATGCAGGATGGTAGCACGAACGGCGCCGAGACGCAGAGGCCCGGACGATTCGAGCCGGCGACCGCGACGTTGAAGCCCTCATCACCCCGGCCCTCTTCTCCCATCGCCCTCCCCCGCAGAAGCGACAATCTTCCAGCGAAGGACGTAGAGACGTTCCCAGCCCGTCCACGACACCCTCCGAAGGTCCATAACGGCGGGACGTCTCAGCAGCGGGCACGTCCTACCGAACGACGACAACCTGCGGCGGGGCGATGCCGCCTCTCGGCCCCGGGACCGTCGCCCGCGACGCCGAAGCCCCTCACCACCCGGCCCTCTTCTCCCATCACCCTCCCCCGCAGAAGCGACAATCTTCCAGCTTCCAGCGAAGGACGTAGAGACGTTCCCAGCCCGTCCACGACACCCTCCGAAGGTCCATAACGGCGGGACGTCTCAGCAGCGGGCACGTCCTACCGAAACGACGACAACCTGCGGCGGGGCGATGCCGCCTCTCGGCCTCGGGACCGGCGACCGTGACGTTGAAGCCCCTCATCACCCCGGCCCTCTTCTCCCATCGCCCTCCCCCCGACCGGGAGAAGAGGGAGGGCGCGATCCAAACGGTTTCGTAACGCCAGCCCGAAGTTGAGGAAAGCAAGGTCAATTGCCAACCTTTTTTAGCGAATCCGTTGAAGCCTCGTCGCCACCAGCCCGGAGGGCGGCAGATCCCTAGCCCAGGCCGCAAGCCCTGGGTAAAAGACACACATAACCCTCTATTTCCAGCCCTGCCAAGGGCGATAGTGGCGCCCTTGGCAGGGCGAAATGATTTGGTTTGACCGAACGCATTCCCAGGGCTCGCGCCCTGGGCTAAGGGTCTGCCGCCCTCCGGGCTGGTGCCACTACACTGGCAGTCCCATTCGCAATCCCACCGTACTGCTCAGGGCGATTCCGAGGTACAGCTTGGCCATCTGGGGACACAAGCTCAAAAAGGAACTGAAGTCGCAATCCTACCGTACTGCCCAGGGCAATTCCGAGGAACAGATCGATTCCGGCTTCACCCTGAACTCCGACGATGCTCAGAAGTCGCAACCCCACCGCACTGCTCAGGGCAATTCCGAGACAACTTCGCCAACCGGACCGGGATCTCGGATCTCATTGACAGGTTTTCTGCCCCGAAGGGGTAGCGGCATGTAGCCCGGGGCTGGCGCTTTTTGCCAGCCCCGGGAACCCACCCCCCAAAAGATCCCAGCCCTGAAGGGGCAGCGGCAACTCATCGTTGGAAGACCTCTGCCGTCGCCCCTTTGGGGCTTTAGGGTTGATTGGGTTCATTGACCTGGGGCTGGCAAAAAGCGCCAGCCCCAGGCTACATGCCATTGCCCCTTCGGGGCACAGAAAACCCACCGTACCGCTCAGGGCAATTCCGAGACTAGTTGTCTCTTCATAAGGAGCATCACCATGAAACGTGTCGCAATCCCACCGTACTGCTCAGGGCAATCCCGAGGTCGTCGACTTTGACTCCGGTCACGCCCCTCAACAACAGAAGTCGCAATCCCACCTTACTACTCAGGGCAATTCCGAGTTCGGCCTTCGAGTATTTCTCCAACGACGCGATTTCGTCGCAATCCCACCGTACTGCTCTGGGCAATTCCGAGCTCACCCTTGATTGTCATGCAATATCAAACCTCAGGTCAGGTCCGGCCCAACGGGCCGGGAGAACTGAGCCCAGGGCTGAGGCCGGAGGCCGATGCCCTGGGTGGAAGGATCAACCATGTGGTGCGGCCTGAAAGGCCGCGAGACCGTTGGCCCGGCGCTTGAGGGCCGCGGTTGCGAAGCCAGTTCGTTCGCGCTCTTCTTGAGGTGGCCGACGGCATCGCTCAGCGCCGCGATCCATGCGATATCTCGCGACCTTTCAGGCCGCAAGAATGGATGCCCTTTTTACCCAGGGCATCGGCCTTCGGCCTCAGCCCTGGGCTGGGATCTCCCGACCCGTTGGGCCGGTGGAACGGTCACCACTCTGGACAATTCCGAGTTATGGCACACGACACGACCGTGGACGACTACATCACGTCGCAATCCCACCGTACTGCTCAGGGCAATTCCGAGTACGTCGGACGAGTGATTGTCCCGATCGAAGGGAGCTTTGAGTCGCAATCCCACCGTACTGTTCTGGGCAATTCCGAGGAGCTTCGCAATGATGTTCGGAGTACTCGCGGCATCCTTCTGTGCGTCGCAATCCCACCATACTGTTCTGGGCAATTCTGAGCCCTAACGGGGAGTATCCGCTATTCCTGCCGGAGATCACGTCGCAATCCCACCGTACTGCTCTGGGCAATTCCGAGACACCTTTTCTACGTGGCGGCAGTCACCGATGTCGCCTACTCGTCGCAATCACACCGTACAGCTCAGGGCAATTCCGAGCTTGCGGAGACGATGGCGGACCCAGCTATCTGCCCTACATGTGCGTCGCAATCCCACCGTACTGCTCTGGGCATTCCGAGACGCGCTCATGGGTCACGAACAGGCAACCGGGAGCATCGAGTCGCAATCCCACCGTACTATTCAGGGCAATTCCGAGGTACACCCTTCCAACCCCCTGAATCTACGTGGGGTAAAATGGCTGTTTTTCCAACCTCCTCGGAACGTCGACGTTTGCTTCCGTTGCACGTCGTTTCTGCCTGCCGGAACAAGAGGTAACTCCTTGGAACAGCTCGGGTTCGAGTCCGAATTCCAACCGGTGTGTCAAGATACCGAATTGGCGCTGGCGTGATTCTTGCCGGGCAGGGATTCTTCAGTTGTCAAAGAACGTGCGCCGTCGGACCGGAACTCCATGCTCAGACACCACGATCCGGAGGGCAAGCGAAGGGCTCGGCGCTCAACAGGTCCCGGCACAGCTCCCGGCTTGGACCTCCAAAAGGTTGGACACCAAAGGGAGGCGTTTTGTTAAGGTGTCGGCCGGGCACAGGGCCGTCCTGGATTTGCCCTGATGCCGCCGGGAGAATCCCTTCCGGTTTGAACCGTTGTCTCCGCTTCGGAGACGCCTCCACCGGAGGTTCCCTCCGGCACGAGGCGTCTCTACATTACATTGGGGAGGTAACCGGTAGTGGTACAGGTCTATTTCTTCTTCACCCCTCGCCGGGAGAAGAGGGAGAACCGCCGGAACGCCCCAGGGGTACCCCTCTCCCGGGGCGGCGGAGGGGGTGGTCGGGAGAGGGGCAGGGGTGAGGGTCTTCGGGCGGGAAGCTCGAAGATAAGTTGGCGTCCAGGGCTTTGGAACCTAGCCCTTCTTCTTCGCCAGCCGCTCCACCAGCGCCCGCATCGCGCCCTGGGTCTCGGTGCTGAACCACTGGTCCACCAGCACGGCAAGCTCGTCCTCGTTGGCCTCGAACAGCGCGACGAGGTCGGCGCGGGCGAGGCGGCGGGTGAGGGCCAGCGCCTGGGGCGGCAGGGCGAGGAGGGCGTTGCACCACTCGATGGCCCGCGCCACCACGGTCTCGTGGGCCACCAGCTCGTCGACGAGGCCGATGCGCCGGGCCTCGGCGGCGGGCACCAGCTCGGCCGTCACGCACAGGCGCTCGGCCTGCCGCTCCCCCACCTGCCGCCGCAGGGCCTGGAAGATGACGGGCGGCATGGGGATGCCTACCTGAACCTCGTTGAGGCCGATCCGGTATCCCCCCTCGGCTCCCTCCGCCATGATGCGGACGTCGCAGTACAGCGAGATCACGGCGCCGCCGGCCGGGCTGTGCCCCGTGATCGCCGCCGCGACCGGGATGGGCGAGGCGGCGAGGCCCCGCATCAGGCCATAGAAATCCTTCCAAGCCGCCGTGATGGCCGGCCTGTCCAGATGGATGAGGTGCGGGACGTCGAGGCCGCCCGAGAACATCTTGGGCGAGCCCGAGAGCACGAGCGCCCTGGCGCCGGCCGCGGGCGCCTCCTCCACCGCCGCGCGCAAGGCGGCGATCAGCTCCGGCGAGAGGGCATTGGCCGGCGGCCGGTCGAGATGCACTTCACGTACGGCACCGTGGTCGATAATTTGGATCATGATCGATATCTCCTATGGCGAATCCTACATCTTTTCGCCTCGCACCCGACATGGGCTTTGGGGATGGTAAAATTCAACGTGACTGTAGGGAGATGAATTGGACGAATTCAAACGCAAGGAAGTCCGCAAGATCCTCGTAGCGCTCGAAGCGGAGAAGGACCAGGACCGTTTTCGCGAGCGCGAGATCGTGCTGGAGAAGAACCGGCAGATCTATCGTTTTCAGGAGATCAAGAAGACGGTCCTGCTTCCCACGCTACGGGAGCTGATGATCGACCTCGATCACAAGGGGCACCTCACGAAGCTCCAGGAAGTGACGCCCGAGAAGATACGCATGGACGTGCAGGTGCAGACGCAAATCCCGAAGCGCGGCGCCATCGAGTTCTCCATGGACAAGACCGAGCCCAACACTCTCAAGGTGAACTACGGCTGGGTGATCAAGGAGGCCCGCTTCGACCAGGAGAGCTTCCCCATGGACGCCGTGGTCTCCCGCTTCGTCATCGACCGCGTGCTGCACCTGCTGCGCGGGCTGGTCTGAAGATCCCCGAAAGGCACACTACAGCCGCGGATCGACGGGCTCGCTCTCCAGGGCGAGGACGCCGAAGGCGCACTCGTGGACCCGGCGCAGGGGCTCGCGGCGCACGAAGCGCTCCAGGCCTTCGACCCCCAGCGCGAACTCCCGGTGCGCGAGGGAGCGCTTGGCGGCGAGCCCCCGCCGGCGCAGCCGCTCCAGGGTCTCGGGCATCGTGTAGTCCGGGCCGTAGAGCAGCCGCAGGTACTCCCGCCCCCGGCACTTGACGGCCGGCTGCGCGAGGCCCCGCCGGCCGCGGGCGATGAAGGCGAGGGGCTTGACCACCATCCCCTCGCCCCCTTCCGCCGTCATCTCCTCCCACCAGGCGGTCGCCTCGTCCTCGCTCGCGGGATCGGCGAGGTCCACCGAGCGGTGGCGGGTGGCGAGGATCAGCCCCGACTCGTCCGCCCGCGCGAGCTCCCCCAGCGTCTCCATGTGCCAGAGATGATCGCGGTCGATATGGACGCCGCCCTCGCTCGCCAGCAGGTGGAAAGGCGCCAACTTGAGATCGCGCAGCCCGGACACCGTCCAGCAGTAGCGGCGGTAGGCCTCCACGAAGCGGCCGGAAAGCTCGTAGCGCTCGCGGTAGCGGGCCAGCAGCACGGCCGTGTCGAGCCCCCGCGCTCCCGCCTCGGCGAGGCGGGCGATCGCCTTGGGGAGGGCCATCCGCGCCGCGGAGCCCACGGCGGCATACTGATTGCGCAGCAGCTCTTGGGCCTTGGCGGACCACGGCATCAGCTCGCAGTCCAGGCACACCCAGTCCGTCTTCAGCCTCTCCCAGAGGCCGGTCGCATCCATGGCGTCGCGCACCCGGCCGAGCAAACCCTTCTCCAGCGCCGCATCGTCGAAGAAGCGCCGGCCCGTGCGGGTATAGCAAAGCCCCGCGCCCGAGCCTTCCCGCAGGCCGAAGCGGCGGCGGGCGGCCTCCTCGCTCCGGCAAAGGACGATCACGGCCCGCGAGCCCATGTGCTTCTCCTCGCAGATCACTTTTTCAACGCCTTCGGAGCGGAAATAGGCGAAGGCCTCGGTGGGATATTCGAGGTACCCAGGCCGCTGGCTCGTCTCCGCGGGCGACATGGTGGGCGGCAGATAGATCAGCCATTTGGGATCCGCCGCGAAACGGCTCATGACCTCCAGGGCCGCCGCCGCGTTGCCCTCGCGCAGTGTGATGTTGCCGCCCAGCCGGGCGGTCACCCGCCGCTTCCCCACCACGTCGTCGAGGTCGAGCACGTCGTCGTCGATCTGCTGTGCGGTGAGATCCGGCGCCGCCGGCTGGAGGAACGGGCGCGGAGGTCCCACGTAGGTTTGACCGGCCGCCACGGAGAGCAGCTCGCGCTCCGGCCAGCGCAGGGCCGTGAGCCGGCCGCCGAAGACGCAGCCGGTGTCGATGTTGATCGTGCGGTTGAGCCATTGCGGCTCGGCCACCGGCGTGTGGCCGTAAACGACGTGGGCCTGGCCGCGATACCCGGCGGCCCAGTCGGCGCGCACGGGAAGGCCGAGCTCGTCCATCTCGCCCGTGGTCTCGCCATAGAGGGCGAAGTCGCGCACCAGGCCCGAGGCCCTCCCCTGCATCTCCTCCTTGAGACCGGCATGGGCCGCCACCAGCCGGCCGCCGTCGAGAACATAGTGGCTGATCAGGCTGTCGAGGAAAGAGGCCACGTCGGAGCGGAAGCCCGGCGGCTCGGCCTCCAGCTCGTCGATCGACTTCTGGAGGCCATGGGCCACGCGGACGTTCTTGCCCCGTAGCCACTTGAGGAGCTTCACGTCGTGATTGCCCGGCACGCACAGGGCGCTGCCGCTGGCCACCATGCCCATGACGGTGCGCAGCACGTCCACGACCCGGGGCCCGCGGTCCACGAGATCGCCGAGAAAGATCGCCTTGCGTCCCTCGGGGTGGCGGTAGACCCCACCTTCATCCTGGAGATAGCCGAGGATCGCCAGCAGCTCCTCCAGCTCGTCGCCGCAGCCATGGATGTCGCCGATCAGATCGAACGGCCCCGAGTCGTTCCGCCGGTCCGGCCACAGGGGCCGGCGCTCCAGCATGACCGCGTCCACCTCCTCGGGAGAGCGGAGGATCCAGAGATGACGAAACCCTTCTTTTTGAAGCCCGGGGATGGAGCGCCGCAGATTACCGCGCTGGTTGCGCAGCACGTGGGGACCGAACCGGCGGTCCGTCCGTTCGCGATTGCGGGCCACCAGCACCTGCTCCGGCAGATCGAAGACGATCGCGACGCACTGCACATAATGCTCGCGGGCCAGCTCCACCAGCGACTTGCGCGCTTCGGGCGAGGTGTTGGTGGCATCGATTACGGTGAGCCGGCCGCGGCGCAGGCGCTTGCCGGCGATCGTGTGCAGCACCGCGAAGGCGTCCGCGCTGGCCGACTGATCCGTCTCGTCGTCCGACACCATGCCGCGGCAGACGTCGGAAGAAAGGATTTCCGTCGCCAGGAAATGCCGGCGGGCGAACGTCGACTTGCCGGACCCGGAGGGGCCGACGAGGACGACGAGGGAGAGCTCGGGGAGCGAAAGGCTCACTTAAGGATATCCCTTCCGGCCCCTCATAATTCGCTTCATAATGCGCTCCGGCGCGCCGTGATCAGGAAGCGATTGGCCCACTCGTAGTCGGGCCGGTCGGGCAGCCTGGTCGCCGCGAAGGCAAGCTCGAATTCCCGGTGCAAGCTGAGCCGCCAAGCCTCTACCTCCTGCCAGGGAATCTCCCCCCGCTTGATGGCGAGGAGGCGCTCCCGGTGCTCGTCCACCCGCATCGGGATGGTTCCCTCCCGCAGCGCCGTAATCCCCGCCATCAAAAGGCGGATGAGGTGCATGGCATGCCTCCAGCGCGGAGCGCCGGTGGTGTGGACGTCCCGCGTGAGCTTCTTGAACTGTGACATCACGTAGCCGTTGTACGTCTGATAGATCAGCTTCGAAAGGAAAACCGAGCGGCCGGCGATCAGCTCATCCGCCAGCGGCGTGCTGGTCTCCACAAGAGGCGTATAAAGGCACTCCAGGACGTTGGGATTGGCCTTGAGCGCCATGAGGATGAACTTGCGGATCTCCCAGTAGCACTCCTCGGTCTCCTTGTTTTCGAGCTGCTCGGGGATATCGAAAAGCGACCAGTGGAGATCGGCCGGCGGCAGGTAGAATCCCCGCCGGTCGACGTCCGAGCCCTCGCCCTCCAGACCATAGGCCCGGGAGCCCACGACGCAGCGATAGATCACACGGTCCCAGAGATCGCGATCGAGATCCGCGGGTTTCGACCGGTCGAGATCCTCCTGCTGCACGAGCTTGCGGATGTTCAGGTGCTGGCGGTGCAGCGAGACCTCGCGGCCGTCCGGGAAGACGACGCGATAGGCATGCGTGCCGTCCGCCGGCGCCTTGACGATCTTGCCGACGGCCCCCGGCGGACAGAGCAAGCCGCCCTTGGAGTCCCGGACCTCGTTGCGGGTCACGACGTGGGTCCCCTCCGGGAGGATCCACTCGGGAAACGAGGAGCCCGCACCGGTCATGGCCCGGTCTCCCGCGAAGTGATCCGCGTGAAAACCCCCATCTGCGTCGGCGGCCCCACCTCGGGGTCGTCATCGCCGACGGGCAGGTAGCGCACGGCATAACCGAAGCGGGTTGCGATCCCCTCGGCCCAGGCGTGGAACTGAGCCCGCGTCCACTCGAAGCGATGGTCGCGGTGGCGGAACTGGCCGCCGGGGAGAGTGGGCCAGCGGACGTTGTACTCGGCGTTGGGTGTCGTGAGGACGACCGCGCCCGGCCGGGCAAACTCGAACACCACCCGCTCGAAGGCGGCGAGGCTCGGCGGATCGAGATGCTCCACGACCTCGACGAGGGCGGCGGCGTCCCAGCCCTCCAGGCGGCTGTCGCGGTACATCAGGGACCCGTGAAAGAGCTGGAAGCGGGACCGCTGCGCGGGGGGCAGGCGGTCCAGCCGCTCGCGGGCGAAGGAGAGCGAGCGGGAGTCGACGTCCAGACCCGCGATCTTCTCGAACTGGGGCTCGCTCGCGAGGATCTTCAGCAGCTTGCCGTCGCCGCAGCCGAGGTCGAGCACGCGCCGGGCGCCGGTCTCGCGGAGGACCTCGGCCACCGCGATGAGCCGGAAGTCGTGAAGGCGCAGGGGACGTTCGAGCGAAGCCTCCTCCGCGTCCCGGGCCTCGGCGCGCTCCTCGATCTCCGGCTCGTCCTGTGTGAGCTGGGAGATGGCGGAGCGTACGAGGCCTCGCTGGTGGCGCAGGTAGCGCCGGGTGATCGTCTCGCGCTCCGGATGGGTGGAGAGCCAGCCCTCACCGCGGCGCACGAGCTTCTCCACCTCGGGGTCGCCCACCCAGTAGTGCTTGTCGTCGTCGAGCACCGGAATGAGGACGTAGAGATGGGAGAGAAGGTCGCGCAGCCGGCACGTGGCGCGCAGCGTCACGGTGAAGTAGCGGCTCGCGCCCCAGGACGGAAACTTCGGATCGAGGGGCGGATTCTCCGCCTTCACCTCGTAGCCGAGCGGCTCGAAGAGGCGGCGCAGCAGCCCGTCGCCCCCCCGGCAGGGCAGCGCCGCGAGCCGCGCCTCCAGCGGAATGGCCATCTCGACCAGCTCCGGCCGGGCCGGGCACCGTCCGCCGAGCGCCGTGCCCAGCACCCGCGCGATCGCCACGGCGAGGAACGACGACGCCACGTAGGGCCGGTCGTTGACGTACTGGTCGATCTCCGTCCCGCTGCCACGCACCAATTCCACGGGATCGACATCCAGCAGCAGCGCGGCCGTGCACTCCGTCTCCGTCGCCTCCGGATAGAAGACGTGGGCCTTCCCGAAGGCCAGCTCGAACGTCTGGATCTTGTCCGGATGCTTGTGGAGGAGATAGCCGAGGTCGGTGGCCGGGGTGTGGGTGGTGCGGAGGGTTAGCAGCATGGGGGGTTCGTCCGGAGGCGGCATTGTACAGGGGTTGCCGGCGAATCCTCCTCACCCGCCACCTACGGGCGCCGCCCTCTCAAATCACGTCGCGGTTCGCCCCCAATGTAGAGACGCCCCACGGGTACCCCGTGGGGCGTCTCCGAGGCGGCGAAATCCTTCAAGGCGCCAAGGGACCAATCCCGGGCAGATCGACGCCGAATCGCATCAAACCGAACGGTCAGATTATTTCGGCCGTATTGAACGGACCTTCATCGAGCATCTGTCCTGCCGCCGGGTATTCATTTCAAATTGGACCCTCATTCCCGATCCGGAGACGCCCCACGGGGTACCCCGTGGGCGTCTCTACATTGGGGGGGTAGCGATGACGCCTCGGAAACGATGACGCCTTTCCGAGGCGTTTATTCCTCCCCAACCTTCACCACCCCCCCGCCCGAATACGCCACGAACTCCGGGGCGTACATCGACTGCATCGTCGCCGGGCCGACGCGGAACTCCCCCGCCAGGTTGGCGCGGAGACGGTACTTCAGGGTGTACTCGCCGGCTGGCAGGGCTTCGAAGAAGAAGTTCGTGGCGCTGTCCCGCGTCTCCTCGTACCAGAACAGACCTTGGCCCCAGTGCCAGCCGGAGGTGGCCGCTTCGGGCTCCAGGCCGGCGACTCTGGGGTCGCGCAGGTGTACGTACTCCGCGGGCGCCCGGCTGCTCACGGTGAGCTGCACCTCGACCTCGTCGCCCGGCTTCAGGACGGCTCCATGGCCGAGCGGCTTCAAAACCTTTTCATTTCCGGATTGGACGCGCAGGCGGTAGCGGCGGGAGACGTGGAAGAGGCCGCCGCTGCCCTGCGCCGGCGGCTCTTCGGTCGAGAAGTGCCAGGTGGCGGAGGCGAAGAGGAAGCCGGGGGTCTGCTTCTCCACCACGACCGCGGATCGCGCGGGATCGATCTTCTCGCCGGGAATCACGATCCGGTTCGCCTTGCCCGTGTAGCGGTCCGGCTCGAAGGTAAACGTGGTGGTCTGACCGGCGGCTCGCACGGTCGCCGACTCCTTCGCGCCGAGCGCGCCTTCCTTCTGGAGGTAATGCACCAGGGCGTACAGCACCTCGGCCGTGGCCCGCGTGGATTTCCAATGATTCAGTTGCTTGTTCAGGAAGAGCCACTGCACGAGGCCATGCCGGCGGGGATCGTCCGGCCGCAGCTCCAACAGGGCTCGCAGGGCGAAGGCGTGGGACTCGATGGTGTCGTTGGACCAGAGCCAGGAGCGCGCTTCCGGCTGCCAGAAGGTGCCCTCGTCCAGTGTCGTCGTTGCCCGGGCGAGGACGCTGTCGAAGACGAGGCGGGCGTCGTCCGGCCGGCCCATGCGCTGGAGAGTGAGGGCCAGCAGGCTGCGCAGATAAGGGGACAGCGTGGTCCAGTGCTTGAAGCTGGTGTCCAGGATCTGCCGGCGCTCCGCCTCGGTCAGCGCGGTGCCCATCCACGACGGGTCGGGATAGGCCGTGGCCGTGTAGTTGAGAAGCACGAGCAGCTCGAGGCAGCAGCTCTCCGCCGGATTTTTTCCATGGGTCTCCCGATAGTCCGCCGCCAGGTAGGACCAGCCCTTCTGAATGACGTCCCGAGGGACCTCGGCGCCGAACTCCACCGCCCGGGCAAGGCCTTCGAGCACGTAGACGGTCATGTAGGGCGAGGGCGGCCCCCCCGGCCACCAGGGGAAGGCGCCGCTCGCAAGCTGGGCCCGGGTGAGCTTCCCGAGCGAGTCGTCGCGTTGAGCCCGGGCGATCCGTGGATCGAGAATCTTGAAGAGATCCTTGCCGTCGCCGCCCTGCGCCGTCTCCAGGAAGGGCGTTTCCTCCAGAGCCAGCTTGCGGTTGGGGTCTGTGGCGTCCCACGTTTCGAGCGGCGTCTCTCGCTTGGCGAGATCCTCGGCCAGCCGGGCCACGGCGGGATACTGATCGAAAAGGCTCGTCACCATTCCCGTGGAAACGAAGCGGTTGAGGGTCTGCTCGGTGCATTCGTAAGGATAATTGACGAGATATGGCAGAGCCGCCAGCACGCCCTGGAAAAGCTGGCCGTCGACGGTGATCACCATCTGCTCGTCGATCCGCGTGCGGTCGTCGTTGCGCTCCAGATCCGTGAAATGCAACTCCCGGCGATCCGCGTCGTGCAGGGAGGCGAAACGGGACTGGGCGAGATGCACCCGCGACGGCAGCAAGGGCAGCGGGCGCAGCTCGCCGTCGCTCTCGTCGCCCGCCACGGCCGTGACCTTGAAGGCCACGAGCCCCACCCGCCGGGGCGCGACGAGGGGAAAGGTGACGTTCGTGCTGCCGCCCGCCGCCGCCGTGAAGGGGAGGCGACCGGCTCCTGCCACGATCCCGAAGTCCGCCAGAAGGCTCTTGCCCGTCTCCGGATCGGTGATGTCCATCGTCACCTCGCCCTGCATCGGCGCCTTGCCGCCGTTGGTGACGACGACCTTGAGCCGCGCCTGATCGCCCTCGCGCAGGAAACGTGGCAGGTAGGGCCGGACGAGGAGGTCGCGGACGGTGTGGACCTCCTTCTGGACTGTGCCCGCTCGCAGGTCGCGAGTCACCGCCTGGACGAAGACGTTCCAAGCCGTGACCGAGTCGGGCACCGTGAACTCGATCGTGGCGGTGCCGTCCGCACCCGTGAGCAGATGAGGCTGCCAGAAGGCGGTCTCCGCGAAATTGCTGCGCGGAGGCGGCGCGCTCGGGACCATGCCGCGGAGGACGTCCCAGGGATCGCGCGAGACGGGAACCTTCTGTACGAGCACACGGTTGAGGGTCGCGCCCGTGGAGACCCGCCGCTCGTCGAGCAATGGAGCGGCCGCGGGTACCATGATCCTCTGGACGGGCGTGCCGTCGGCCTCGGTCATAAGCTCGACCCCTTCCTGGCTGAGGTCGTAGAGCAGCCGGTCGCCCTTCAGCTCCTGAGGGCTGGAGCCGGTCCGATTCATCATCACGTAGATCGGCCTCTCCATTCCCAGAGTCGCGCTGGCCGAGGGAATCTCGGTGCGGTCGGGGTAGAGGCGCAGAGGGTTGGGCGGCTTCCAACCGGCAAAAAGCTCGAGGCTGCGGTCGGTCATCGTCGCCAGCACCTCAGCCGCAGCCACTTCGGGGGTCTCAGCAGTCGTCCCGGCAGGCGGGCGAACCGTAATCTTCCACGTTTCCCGCGCGCCGGGTCGAAGATGGTCGCGGAACGTGGCGAAGCCCACCCGCAGCTCGCGGTCGTCCCATGGCACCTGGACCGCCGCGGTCCGGATGCAGAGCTGGTGGTCGCGCAACTGCAGGAGCTTGAAGCCAAGACCGCCGCGGTCCGCCGCGCCAATCGGAACCTCGATCAAATCTGGAGATTCGCCGCCGCGCAGCTTCCGCCGCTCGATACGCTCGCCGCCGCGCCAGATCTCGAAATAGTAGGCCTGGCCAGGAAAGCCGGAGTGGACCAGCAACCGGGCGGTGCCTCCCACGCGCACCGTCGCGCTTTCCACTTTGAGCACCGCCGGCAGGGCGAGGGGCGTCCGCGCCCCGCCGACGATCAGTTCCTGCTGCGCCTCGGCCCGCGCTCCTCGGTCGTCCAGAGTCTCCCAATGGACCCGGTAGGCGCCCGGGCGAAGGGGCGGGAGCTTCACCGCGGCCTCGCCGGCTATGCCGTGATGCAGGAGGCCGCCCGCCAGCCGGCGCCCCTCGGACCACGCGTGCAGGGAAAGCTCCGACGCTGGAAACGCGTTCCAACGCGGGCTGAGGGCATCGCCCGGCGTGTGGAAACCAGTGTCCCCTGCCGCGAGCTCCGGCGGCTCGTCGCTCGGAAGGCGAGCCGCCGCGGGCTGGCGCAGCTCGTAGAGCGACCAGGAGCCGGCGCCGGGCTGCGGCACACCGTTCAAATCCCGCCGGGTGACGGTGAGGAAGGCCGGCCGGCCGGCGAGCAGGAAGCCGCGGCCGCTCGCGATCGATCCCTCGACCGAGGTATGTCCGATGCGGAAGGAACGCCCGGCTTCGCGCGTTTCACCTCCCTCGTCCGTCACCTCGGCGGAGAGTCTGAATTCATACGTCAGCTCGCCCCGGTCCCACGCTCCCGGTTGCGGTGTGAAGCCGATCTCGAACTTGCCGTCGGCGCCCGGAGCCGAGGTTCCCCTGGCCACGGTGCCGGAGGCATTTCCGCGGGTCCAGAGCTGCCACCAGGGAAAGGATGTCGTACGGACGATCTGCCAATGCACCAGGCCTCCAGTCACGGGAGCGCCGAAGTAGTACAGGGCCCGGCCGGTGAGCTTCGCCGGCGCGCCCAGCCGCATCGGCGTGGCCGGATCGTCCAGGACGACCTCGAAGGTCGGCCGCTTGTACTCCTCCACCTTCAAGTACACGGCGCCCATCTCGCTGCCCACGGATTGGGACGCCATGGACGTCTGCAAGGTCCACGCGCCCAGCAGGCGCCCGGCGGGAATCTGGAATTCTCCCGAGGCCGTGCCGAACCCGTTGGTGGTAACGGTCTGCGAGGCCACCTCCTGGCGGTTCGCATCCCGTAGCGTCACAGTCACCGTCTGTTCCGGCAGAACGCGGAATCGCCCTTCTTTTCGCTCTCCCTCGTAGGCCAGCACCTTCCAGAGGACCGGCTGCTGCGGGCGGTAGATGGCGCGATCCGTATAGAGCAGGGTCGAGGTTCCGTCCGGAGGGCCCTCTCTTCCCGAGTACGAGCTCAGCCGAGCCGGGCCACCCTTCGAGGCTGCGCGCACCCGGTACGATGGAGCCCGCTTTGACGAGAAGCGATACGTGCCGTCGGTCCCTGTCCATCCGCTTTCGAGCAAAGAGTCGTTCTCCTGATGGACGCTCAGCTCGGCGCCGGCCACGGGCTCGCCCGTGGCTCCCGAGAGCGCCGTCACCTCAACGTCCCCACCGCCGGTGGCCCGGCTCACCAGCACCAGGTCGGTCAGCACGATACGGATGGCGGCGGCGCTGCTCCCATCGCTGATGAAGTCCTCGCGGGACGAGGCAACGATGAGGTAGGGGCCTGGAAGGGCGATCGGCGGCACGATCCAGGTGGTGTGCTGGTCGAAGTCGGGGGTCGCGGGCAACTCGCTGCGCCAGGCTGCAACGGGCTGGCGATCGTCCACCAGGCTCGATATCGTTTGCGGCTGGCCATCGTCCTCCGACCTCAGCGCGCCGGGATAGGCACGGAAGTAGACGACAGAAAGGTTTTTGTGGAGCACCTGAAGCGAGCGCCGGCCGAGCCCGTCGCTCGCCATGGCCATGAGCTCCAAGCCGGGCTGCTCGATGTCTCCGGCGAGAAACCGGCAGCGCTCGCCTCCGGGCGATCCGGGCCAGGCGTCACGGCCGGCGACGGCGGCGGCATGCGCCTGGACCCGATGGCCGGGCTCCTCATCCTTCATCAGCATCCCTGCCAGGGTGGCCATGCCCATCGACCACCAGGGGACGTCGCGAAGAGGGGAAAGGTGCTCTTCGAGGTCGCGGCGGATGAGCCGCCGGGCCTCTTCGTCCGTGAAGGCGTCGTGCAGCCCGCGGAGCCGCGTGAGCCGGGCCTCCAGCGCCGCCTCCCGACGGCCCGCCCCGAGATGCCATGCCTCCAGGTCGGCGAGCACGGCCGCCATCTCCTGAAACGGATGAGGAGGATCCTGCCCGGCGGACGGCTGAGCCTCGCCGCGAATCAGAGAGGGCAGGTCGAGGCTCTCGACGCCGGAGGTGCTCTCCTGCGACCAGATCTCCCTGTCGGCCAGCAGCTCGGCATAGAGATACGAGAGGGCGTC
Organism: Thermoanaerobaculaceae bacterium; assembly: GCA_963717295.1. Classification (GTDB taxonomy): domain Bacteria; phylum Acidobacteriota; class Thermoanaerobaculia; order Multivoradales; family UBA5704; genus DATARR01. The sequence continues at coordinate 8,326,659 of OY970330.1, read as the reverse complement.
GCGCACCGTGCCGCGAATCGCCAGGGGGTAGTCGTTGAGCGTCAGATAAGGCTGGAGACTGGAGATGGGGACACTGCCGAGCTCCTGGCGATGGCTCCAAGCCTCGCGGACGGCGGCGAGCGCGGTGGCCGCGATCTGCTCCTGGGTCTGCTGCTCCAGAGGAGGCTCCCCTTCGGTCTCCACCGCCTCCTGCTGGCGGAGCCGCCAATAGCTGGCTTTGATGTAGCGCTCCAGCGTCTCGGCGTAGAAGAGGCCGATCACGGCGCGGTGGACCACTCCCACGGGCCGGGGCTGCTCCGCGAAAAAACGAGCCGCGTCCTCCACCTTGCCGAGCTCCACCCGGAGAATGGCCGCACGCACGAGAGCCCGGGTCCACATCTCCTCGTCCCCGGCGGCCCGTGCCTGGCCAAGGAGCTTCTCCACCTTCGGCAGGGCCTCCTGCAGACGGCCCTCGGTTACGAGCTTTTCGATTTCGGCCCACGGAGCGACGAACGCGGCGGGCGCCGAAGCGTCCTCTCCGGAGGACGCCCTGGCCATCTCCGGAAAGGCGAGGACGAGAGCCAGCATCCCGACGACAAAAACACGGTACACAACAACTCCAGCTCGCATCGCGAAGCACCTCTCGTAGATCCCATGGCCCCTGAATAACGAATCCTGAGATCCCGGGAGTGCAACTTCGCGGCCAAGTCGAGCGGGGGAAGCCTCTCCCCAGTTGGGGAGAGACAATCCCCAGTTGGGGAAGCGTTCCCCAACTCGGGGAAGCTCTCCCCAACTCGTTTCGAGCTCTCCCCCACTCGGGGGAGGCCCGTACCCCGCTCGCCCGAGGCCTGCCGCCTCCCCCTACGGGCGACGCCCCTTAAATCACCACACCGCTTCGCCCCCACTGTAGAGACGCCCCGTGGGGAACCCCGCGGGGCGTCTCCGGCGCGGCGAAACCCTCCCAGACGCCGACGGCCAACCCCGGGCAGATCTACATTCCGGATTCCATCCTTCAGCTCGACAGATCGATCCAGATCGAATTATCCATACCACATGCGTCTTCCTGCCGTCAGCGTGTCTATTTCAGAGGACCGTCGTCGCCGATCCGGAGACGCCCCGCGGGGTTCCCCAGGGGGCGTCTCTACAGTGGGGAGGTACCGGCGAAGAATCTGGCAGGATGTCGCCTTTCCGAAGCGTCGAAGACCGGGCTGGGCGTTGTAGGATGCGCTCCAGGGAGGGCACCGGAATGAGCATCAGCAAGGTCATCGTCATCACGGGCGCGAGCAGCGGGATCGGGGCGGAGTTGGCGCGGCAGCTCGCGGCTCAGGGGCACAAGCTGGTGCTCGCGGCCCGCCGGTTGGAGGAGCTGGAGGCCGTGGCCGGGCAGTGCGGGCCCGACACGCTCGCCGTGGTCACCGACGTCCGCCGGCGGGGCGACGTCGAGCATCTTCGCGACCGGGCGCTCGACAAGCGGGGGCAGATCGACGTGTGGATCAACAACGCGGGACGGGGCATCGCGCGGCGGGTGATGGACCTCACCGACGAGGATGTGGACGAGATGATGGCCGTCAATCTCAAGTCGGCGCTCTATGGCATGCAGACCATCATCCCCCATTTCATGGAGACCGGCGAGGGCCACCTCATCAACGTCTCCTCCTTCCTCAGCCGGGTGCCGCTCGCCACCATCCGCTCCGTCTACAGCGCCTCCAAGGCGGCGCTCAACTCGTTGACGGCCAACCTGCGCATGGACCTCCGGCAGGAGTTCCCCAACATCCACGTTTCGGTCGTCATGCCGGGAGTCGTCACCACGGAGTTCGCCAGCAATGCCCTGGGAGACGCCCCGCCGGCGCCGCCCCCTCCGGGAGCGATGAAGCCGCAGTCCGTCGAGGATGTGGCCGCGGCCATCGTGAAGCTGATCGAGAACCCGGTGCCCGAGATCTACACGAACCCAGCCTCGGCGGACATCGCCCGCCGCTACTACGCCGACGTCGCGGCCTTCGAAGCCGGAATGGGACAGCCGCCTCGATGATGGCTGATTCCTCCTCCAGCTCCGGCCTGCGGCAGGGAGTGGGTCTCGCCACGGCGGCGGCCTTGATGATCGGCAACACCGTCGGAGTGGGAATCTTCCTCACTCCGGTGGGCATGGCCCGCGGGCTCGCTTCGCCGGCCCTCCTCTTGCTGGTGTGGGCGTTTCTGGGTGGCACGGCGCTGTGCGGCGCGCTCTGCTTCGGAGAGCTCGCCGCCCGGTTTCCCGAAGCGGGAGGCGGCTACGTCTACCTGCGCGAGGCCTATGGGCCGGGCGTGGCCTTCCTCTACGGCTGGAAGTGCCTGCTGGTGATGGACCCCGGCCTGACCGCCGCGCTGGCGACCGGCCTCGGGGCCTACGCGCAGGCCGTGATTCCCGGGATCTCCCCCAAGGCCGTGGCCTTCGTGGCGATCGGGGTGGTGGCCGCCGCGAACTGGGCCGGCGTGCGGCTGGCGGCCGGCATCGGCCACGGCCTGGCGGTGGCCAAGGTCGGAATTCTCCTCCTCCTTGTGGCCTGGGGCTTCCTCTCGGGAGCCGGCGACTCCGGCCGTTTCGTGCCCTTCGTGGCCCGCCATGCCGGCGCTCCGCCCCTGCTGCCGGCGCTGGCCGGCGCGGTGGTGGCGGCGTTCTTCTCCTTCGGCGGCTGGTGGGACCTGAGCAAACTGGCGGGCGAGATCCGGACGCCCCAGCGCACCCTGCCTCGCGCCCTGGCGATCGGCGTCGGCGCGGTGACGCTTCTCTACATCGCGGTGAGCGCCGTTTTCTTCTATCTCGTCCCCCTGGGGGCCGAGGGGTCGAGCGAGGCCTTCGCGGCGCAGGCGGGAGCGGCCCTCTTCGGCGCCGGAGGCGGTCGCGTGCTCTCCGCCATCGTGGCCCTCTCCGTGCTCGGCAGCCTTTTCGCCTTCATGACCATGGCGCCTCGCGTCTACTACGCGATGGCCCGCGACGGGGTGATGCCGTCGTTCGTCGCCCGGGTCGATCTGCGGACGGGAGCACCCATTCGCGCCGTCGTCATCCAGGCGGTGCTCGCCGCCCTGCTCGTCGCCTTCGGCACGTTCGACGCGATCGTGAGCTACTTCGTCTTCATCACCGTGGTCTTCCTCGGCCTCACGGTGGCCGGGCTCTTCCGCATCCGCCGGCGCTCGCCGTCCGCGAGCTATTCGACGCCTTTCTATCCCCTGACGCCTATCGTGTTTCTCGTCAGCGTCGTGCTGGTGCTCGTCCTCCTCGCCGCGGGACGGCCGCGCGAGGCGGCGCTCGGGACGGCCGTGGTGGCCCTGGGGATTCCCGCGTACTTATTTTTTCGGAACCAATGAACACCCTGCACGTCACCACCCGAGAAGAATGGCGTGCCTGGCTCGCCGCGCACCATGCGACGGAAACTGAAATCTGGACCGTCTACTACAAGCAGCACACGGGCCAGCCTCGCATCTCCTATGACGAGGTCGTCGAGGAGGCTCTCTGTTTCGGCTGGATCGACAGTCTTGTCCGGCGGCTCGACGACGACCGCTACGCGCAGAAGGTCACACCCCGGAAAAACACTTCCAGATGGTCCGAGTCGAACCTGCGCCGGTTCGCCGATCTGGTGAAGAATGGACGGATGACTGCCGCGGGTCTCGCCAAGGGTCCGCCGGATGGGACAACTCCTTCCAAGAAGCCCAGCGCTCCCCGTCCAGCAGCGTCCGACGAGGTGCCCGAGTACATCCAGCAACGGCTACGGACGAATGCAAAAGCCTGGCGGTTCTTCCAGGATCTGGCGCCGTCGTACCGCCGTCTTTACGTCAAATGGATCGAGGCCGCGAAGCGGGAAGAGACGCGGCAGAAGCGGCTCGACGAGGCGGTGACTTTGCTGGAGGAGGGCAGGAAACTGGGATTGAAGTGAATGGGACCTTCGAGGCAGAAATCGGACAGATGCCCGGTGATGGCTGATTCCAGATCCAACACCGGGGCATAGGCGCTAATTTAACGTGGTCTTGGAATTCCCCCGCCCCAAGACCCTCATCACCCCGGCCCTCTTCTTCCGACCCCCTCCGCCCCCTCACCGGGAGAAGAGGGAGCAAGGCGGGAACGCCCCAGAGGTACCCCTCTCCCGGGGCGGTGGCTGGGGTGGTCGGGAGAGGGGCAGGGGTGAGGGTCTTCGGGTGGGGGAACTATCAGGCAAGTTAAGTTAGCGCCAATGCTCATCAGGGGGAGGCTGAGCGTGAACGTCGTCCCGCCTCCCCCCAGGAAGCTCTACTCGGAATAGTAGAACGAGCCCGCGTAGATGAATGCCGTCGCCGTTGGAGAGGTGGACGGCGGCGAGCCGAGATAGCAATTTGCGCCATCGTACCCGCCCACCGCGCACTGCCGTGTGGTCGCATAGAGCGCGCCGTTGTAGATGAATGCCCGGCTGCCCGGTGGGACCGCGATGATAAAGCAATTGGCGCCGTCGAAGCTTCCGACCGAGCACGAGTTGCCCACTCCCGCGGTCGTGTAGAAGTTGTTGTTATAGATGAAGGCGCCGCTCGGAGCCGCCATGATGTAACAGTTGGCGCCGTCATAGCTACCGACCTGGCAGATCGTGCTCGAGACCTTCGCCACATAGTAGTTGTTGGCGTAGATGAACGCGGTGGCGCCCGAAGGTACCGGGTTGACGTAGCAGTTGGCGCCGTCGTAAGAGGCCACCATCGATCCTGTCCACCACGTCATCGTGCGGGTGCACGGACCCGGCTGCGAGACGAATGGCATTTGATTGGTGCAGCTAATGCACGTGATCAGGTCGACGTTGAGGACCGGCTTACTACCGCTCACCCCGTTGTAAACGAGCAGCGGGCTGAAGTGGCTGCCGGAAACGTGGCTGTCCGACAGCGAGATACTCACATACAGGTCACTCGGGGCAGAGCCGCTATAGGCCAGGGTCGGGTGAAGCCAGGCGTAGCCCGCGGGCGCGGGCGCTACACAGGCTGCCGAGACGAGATTGGCATGGTCACCCACCGCGCCGGTGGAAGTTAGATTCGATGAGTTCAGCCAGCCGGTGATCTTCCAACAATTGCTGGCCCAAGCCTGGTTGCTGAAAGCGGAGAGAGCGAGAAAAACGATGGTGCTCAGAAACATGCGATAGCGAGATTTCATCCTAGCCTCCTGGGGTTGGTCGTCGATTGTCCGGCAAGCGAGGTCACGGGCTTTCAGCGCGCGTCAGGGAAGACCTGCGGCCTGTCGCTCTTCTGCTATTTCGTTGAGCTATTATGCCATGCCGGGACGAGGGAGACTACTCCACCACCAGAAATCGCGATCCCAACGCCGCAAACACAGCCGCGAACCCCACCAGCACGGCCGCGGGCACCATCACCGCCTCGACGCCGTGCCCGAAGGAGATCAGGGAGTGGAAGCCGTCCATGGCCCACGGCGTGGGCAGGACGTGCGAGGCGCGCCAGAGCCAGCGCGGCATCACTTCGCTCGGCCACCAGCAGCCGCCCAGCGCGGCGAGGATCATGCTCAGGATCCAGCCGACCGCCGAGGCCTGCTCGGGGGTCGAGAGGACCGCTCCCAGCAGGGTCGACAGCGCCGCCACGGCGAGCAGATAGGACCCCAGCAGGAGGGCCAGGCCACCGGGCGACGAGCCCCAGGAAACGTGAAAGAGGTAGCGCCCGGCGAGCAGCAGGAGCACGGCCTGGGCTCCAGCGATGAGCAGCCGCCCGGCGAGCTTGCCGAGAAACACCGTACCCCGCGAGAGCGGTAGCATCGCTTGCCGGCGGATCATGCCCTGCCGCTTTTCCAGGGTGAGAAACACGGCGCCATAAATCAGCGTCATCATCAGCACGGTCATCGTGAGCGTTCCGGGAACGCTCTGGGCGAAACCCTGCGGCACCGGGCGGCCGCCGCCGGCCGTCGACACCGCGACGCTCACCAGCGGCGGGCGCGCGGCGAGGGCCGCGAAAGCCTGCGGCTGCACTTGCGAACCGCTCTCGGCGAGGCGCCCGACGATGCGGACGATGGCCCGTACGATGTAGGCCTCCGCCGCCAGGCTGAACTCCTGGCTCGCGTTGCTCCCCTTCTCCAGCCGGAGGATCTGTTGATGCCCGGCCAGCACGTTCGCCGTGAACCCCTGGGGAATGATCAGAGTGCGGACGTACTCATCCTTCCCGGGGCCCCCGGGTTTCAGCACGATCAGCTCGATCCGTTCGCCGGCGAGCTCTTTCACCAGCGCCTGCGCGAGCCAGCCGCCGTCCCGGTCCAGGATGGCCAGGCTCGCCTTTTGCGGTGGCCCGCTGCTGTTCACCGCGCCGAAAATCCACATCATGGCGAGCGGCAGCAGGAACATCCAGAGGAACGCGGCGCGGTCGCGGGCCGCGAGGCGCAGGTCGTTGAGGCCGAGAACGGCGATCTGGCGCCAGCGGCTCATGAGAGATCTCCGCGCAGGAGGCGGCGGCGCCAGAGAGGCGCCGAGACCGCGAGCAGCAGGAGCCCGGCTCCACCCAGGACCGCGATGTTGGGAAGCACCGCCTGGAGCCCCTGACCTTCCGAGATGAGCTTCTGAAATCCCGTGTTGGCCCAATACATCAGCGAACCGGGAGAGACCGCGCGCAACGCCGCCGGCAGGCTGTTGAGCGGCAGGAAGGCGCCGCCCGCGAAAGCCATGACCAGCGAGGCGAGGTTCGCCAGGGTGGCCCCCTGCTTCTCACCCCGCGCCAGGCTGAAGATGAACGAGGAGAAGCCGGTGGTCGCAATCACCAGGGCAAAGGAAAGGATCAGGTAACCCACGAGGCTGACGCCGTGCGGCGCCACCGCAGCACCGACGAGGGTGAGGGTGAAAAGTGAGATCGCCGCGACCGCCGCCGTCGCCAGGGTCTTGCCGGCCAGCACCCGGCCCACCGACACCGGCCCGGCGAGCTGTCGCCGCAAGGTTTTGAGCCTCGCCTCCACCAGCAGGTCACGCATCGTCTGGTCCGAAAGATTGAACAGCGAGTAGACCGAGATTCCCGGCAGAATGATCAGGAAGATCGAAATGGCGGGAGAGCTTCCGGCCGGCGGCTTGGGGGCGCCTGGCTTCGCCGGCTCGGTCAGGGTCGCGGTTTCCAGAGTGATTACCGGCGGGAACACATAGGGCCGGGCCCGCGTCACCACCTGATTGGTAAGGACGGCGATCTCGGCGACTCGCGGGTCCGAGGCGACTCCCTGGCTGGTAGAAGACTTCTGGATCTCGTCGAGAGGCCCGCGCAGCAGGCGAGAGGCGGCGGAAAGCCCTTCGGCGAGCACCGTCGTCACCTGCTCGGCGACGTCGGGAAGGATCGACTGGGCCGGGCTCTTCACCAGCTCGAGCTGCGCGGGCCGGCCGGCGAACACGTCGTTCGACAGCCCGGCGGGCAGGCGCAGGAGCGCCGTCGCGTCCTCGCGTTCGAGGAGCGCGGCGGGACTTCCGGGATGGCCCGCGCCCTTCTCCACTTTTTTCACTTCAAAATACTTCTGCGCGTCCCCCTGCTGAAAGGCCGAGGACACCAACTGGCTGACGAGCCCGCCGTCGCGATCGTCGATCAATAGACGAACCTTGGGCACCTGATTCCCCTTGCCACCGAAGGTGAGGGCCAGAAGCCCGGAGAAGATCAGGGGAAAGGCGAGAAGCAAAAGCGTCGACAAAGGCGCACGCACGCGCCGCCGCAGATCCTTGCCCACCATGGCCAGTAGAACGCGCATCAGTCGCGCAGCTCCCTTCCAGTCAGCTTGAGGAACAGGGCGTTGAGGCTCGGCGGCTCGATGGCGACACGATCGATCGCAAGGTTTTTCCCGTAGATCGCTCCGAGCAGACCGGCCGCGCCTTTCCCTCCGGCGGTGAAGGCGATGCGCCCGGCCTCGGCCGAGATCACCTTGACCTCCGGCAGATCGGACAGAGCGGTTCGCGCCTTGTCCTCGGTGAACCGGCCCCAGAGCGTGACCACCTCTTCCTCGCCAAGGCGGGCCTTGAGCTCCTCAAGGGTCCCTTCGGCGAGGAGCCGCCCGTGATCGACGATGCCGATGCGGTCACAAAGGCGTTCAGCCTCCTCCAGATAGTGCGAGGTGTAGATCACCGCCGTGCCGGAATCCGCCACGGCACGCACGACTTCGAGGATGCTGGCGCGCGCCTGCGGATCGATGCCCACGGTCACCTCGTCGAGAAGCAGGGCGCGCGGCGAATGAACCAGCCCGAGGGCCAGATTCAAGCGCCGTTTCATGCCGCCGGAAAACTTCTTGACGGCATCGCGCGCCCGGCCGCTGAGCTCCACCCGGGCGAGCGCCATCTCCACCGCCTGACCGAGGGCCTTGCCGGAGAGGCCGTAGAGGCTTCCCCAGAAGCGCACGTTCTCCGTGGCGGTAAGCTCCTCGTAGACGGCGACTTCCTGGGGCACGATGCCGAGGCGGCGTTTGCAGCCGATGGGATCGCTCGCGAGGTCGACGCCTTCGAACGTGATCTTTCCCGAGTCCGGAGCGAGCAGGCCGCTCAACATCGAGAGGGTCGTCGTCTTGCCCGCTCCGTTCGGCCCCAGGAGGCCATAGATCTCACCGCCGTCCACGGTGAAGGAGAGGTTGTCGACGGCGGTCTTGTCACCAAACTTCTTGCTCAGAGTTTCGACGCGGATCAAGGAACCGTCCTTTCCCTTGGGATCGTCCCGGCACATCGCGGCATTATCTACGCCGCGGTGCGGAAAAGGTTGCAGCCGCGGTCTCCCTGGGGGATCAATCGAGCGTGATGGAACCCCGCGGGGTTTCGAGACGTGCCGAAAGGCCCGGCTGATCGGCCTTCGTGACCTCGGCGGCGATGCCCAACCGGGAGAGCTCGGCGGTGAGCGCCTCCGGCTTGGGGTGCCGAAACGTCAACGCGACGAGCTTGACGCCCGCGGGCGTGTCGGCCGACGGATGCGCGGTGGTACCCCAGTCGATGAAGAAGGGAAGCATCTCCCCCATCTCGCTCTCCACGCCGGTGGTCCGCCAGGCGAGCTCCCGCCCATCCAGGCGCTTCCGCGAGCCGGGAAGGACGGGACTGTGGGGAACCTTCGCGGCGTCGAACCGCGAGAGCGTGGCTTCGAGATTGGTGCTCGCCGCGGCCCAGGTGATCAAGCGCGGCGCCGTGAGCTTCTTCAAGCTTTCCGCCAGCTCGTTGGCCACTCCGGCCTGCGCCGGGTCGGGCGCGATGATCTCCAGATAGTGCCGGCCGCCGAGGGATACGAGAGCGTTCCTCGTGCCGCGACCCGGATGACTGCCGCCGCCGGCGGGCCGCACTCCCGTCTTCTCCTCGAACCACTTCATCCCGGCTTCCAGATCCGGCACGCCGAGCAGCAGATGATCGACCGCCTCGGCGGCCGGAACCGGCGCTGAGGGTTTGGGTGGCTTGGGGAGATCCGCGCCAAAGCTCGCGGCAGCGACGAGTGAGCCCAGGGCGACGAGATACGGGAGATGAGACATCATCGGCGATCCTCCAAGAGCAGGTGAGGCGGTAACTCTATCCCACGGCAACCTTCTCCCACTCGCCGTCCCTGCCCTCCCACTCGGCGAGGAAGCGGGCGAGGAACTGTTCGAGGAAGGCGTGGCGCCCCTGCGCGATCCGGCGGCCGGTTTCGGTGTTCATGCGCTCGCTGAGCAGCAGGAGCTTCTCGTAGAAGTGGTTGATGGCGGTCGCCTGCGTGGCATAGTAGCCCTCGGCGCTCGAATGCAGGACCGGGGATTGCTCGGGATCGTGGAGCACGTGCCCCTTGTGGCCGCCGTAGGCGAAGGTCCGGGCGATGCCGACGGCGCCGAGGGCGTCCAGACGGTCGGCGTCCTGCACCACCATCCCCTCGCGGGTGCGCATCGGCGTGGGGACGTCCGCCCCCTTGAACGACAGGTCCGCGATGATCTCGCAGACGTGAGCGACCGTCTCCTCGTCCACTCCCTGCTCCACGAGCCACTCGCGGGCCACCTTGGGGCCGAGAGTGACGACGCCGCCGTTGAGCTTGCGGTCCGAAAGGTCATGCAGGAGAGCCGCCAGCTCGACCACGAAGCGGTCCGCCGGCTCCCCCTCGGCGATGGCGACAGCACTCTTCCAGACCCGGTAGATGTGCCACCAATCATGCCCGGAGGGCTCCCCCTCGAGGGCCTGCCGGACATGCGCGGCGGTGCGGTGGACAACCTCGTCGCGGTCGATGCTCATGGAGGGGGAGTCTGGCAGACTTCTGGCGATCTACCCATAGGTCGGCTTCTGCGGCCAGCCGGGGGGTGAGTCCTCGAAGGACTCCTGCCGTCCGTAGGGCGTCACGTCGAGGAGGCGGTAGGAATCCGAGAGCGATTCGGCGCCGCGCGCGTAGGTCGAGTAGGTGTGGAAGACGTCGTCGTCAAGCTCGAAAAAGACGCTCAGGCCGTGCGCCTCACCCTCCATCTTGACGGAATGGCCCACCGCCGCCTCGGTCTCCGCCTTGTTGCGGAAGTTGTACTCGCGGGCCGGGTCCTTCGGGTCGAGCGTCGCGTGGTAGTCGTAGTTGAAGTCGCTGCCGAACGAGGAGAACCAATCGATGTCCCATCCCCTTTCGGCTTTGTAGGCTTCGAGCTTGGCGAGCGGCGCCCGCGACACCGCGACGAGCCTCGTGCCGCGCTGCTCGAGGAGCGAGAGGTCGCCCAGGGAATCCACCCAACCCGTGCAGCCGGGGCAGCCCTTGTCCCAGCTTGGATCGAACATGAAGTGATAGACGATGAGCTGCCGGCCCCCTTGAAAGAGGTCCTTGAGGCTCGTTTTTCCCTTCGGGCCCTCGAAGACATAGTCTTTCTCAATCGGCACCATGGGGAGCCGGCGCCGCTCGGCGTTCACGCGGTCATAGTGGTGGGTCAGCTCCTTTTCCTGCGCCAGAAGCTTCTTCCGCTCGGCGGCCCACTGCTCTTGCGAGACGATCGGAGGATGTGGGAGGGTGCTGTTAGCTGTAGGCATGGTTGCTCTCCTTTGATCCGTTTCACTACGTATGCCGATGGACCTCCGGCATGAAATCATGGAGCTGCATGCTTGGTGCCAGACCTTCCATCCTCTTCGGCTCTCGAACCAGGATCCCATCGTGAAAATCTTCTACATCTTCTTCGTGAAATGCCCCTACGTACTCCTGCGCAACGAGTTTCTCTACAAATCCAAGGGCCGGCGAGCGAGCCGGGAGGTCAGGGAGCTCCTGCGTCAGCGGGGCCTCTCCTATCGAGCCGTCGAGATCTGGATGGGCTTGACCGAGCCGCCAGGGCTCTGCTGCCTGGTCTTCTTCCGCGATGACGCCGAGCTCGCACGCTTCCAGGCGGCGAGGCTCCTGCCCGTCGTGACGGAGCTTTTCCGCTCCGCCCTGGCCCGGACCGGCTATCCGCCCGCCGCGGCCGCCGTCGTCGACGTTTCCGCGCACTCCGACGAAACCGTCCGGCGCGAAGGCGGTTACTACCACTACTTCAAATAGGCCGCGGTATGACGAAATCCCCTCCTCGTTCGTATACCGATTAAAGGTCTAGATTCGTTGAGGATCGACAGGTTCGCTTAAGGTCCAGGGGAGGCAGCAATGTCCCATCACACCGAAGGCAGTGCGCGACAGAGAAACCTGATGATCGTCCTCGCGGTCGTGCTCCTGATCTCCGGCTGGCACTTCGTCGGCCCCTTGCTGGGCTTTGGTGGCAACGACGCGGCGACCCGACAGGTCACCCGCCCGGCGACCGATACCGAGGGGGACGCACCGTCACGGCCGGATCGCCGAACCCGCACCGGGCGCCTTGGCCCCCATCCGGGCGAAAGAGTCGCCGCGCTCCACCTGGCGGACCTCGACCGGATTCCCAACTCTTCGGCACGCGGACGCGATCCCTGGACCTTCGTCAATCCGCCGCTACCGCCTATCGTGCACATTCTGCCGCCGTCAAATCGGCAGGGGCCGGTCGCCGAGGCACCGCTGCCGAAGATGGCGCCGCCTTCTCCACATCCGGCAGATTTCGATCTCCAGTACTTGGGCCGCTTCGGTCCCTCCGATAAGCAGATCGCCGTCTTCACCAAGGGAAAGATGATCCTCAACAAGCAGGAAGGGGAAGTGATCGACGATCAGTTCATCGTCGCCCGCATTGGCTACGAAGCCGTGGATATCCGCTTTGTGGGATTCCCCGATGTGCCTGCGAAGCGGGTCGGTCTGAGTCGACGTCGCTGAAGCCTTCTCAGCCCACTGCGACCGCCGAGGCCGTGAAGGCGTTGATCTTCTGGAAGGGGCGGAAGGTGGGGAGGGGAGGGGTGCTCAAGGTTCCCCACTGGGTGAAGCCGTTCGGGAGCAGATCGCGAAAGTCATAGGTTTCTTTGTCGATCGCGAACGGAACGCTCTCGACGAGATCCGCGGAGAAGACGTTGGTCGCGGCCGTGCCCGGCGCAGGGTGCAAGGGCTCCTGGCCCATCTCCACGCTCACCCGGCGGAACACGGCGATGCGGGTTCCCCGCGAAAACGAATCCGGATACCGAAAGTTCCCGCCCCCATCGGGGTTCAGATAGACGCTGAAGTCCCCCTTCAGGTCGAGGCTGATCGAAATGTCGCCGTTGGTGATCTTCTGCTTCTTCGCCTCGAACGGGGCGGAGCGGAAGGTGAGACGAGCGCCCGCCTCGCAGATCGCGCCGTTGAAGAGCGGGGCCCGGACTCCCTCCAGGTGGAGAAAGTAGCCAAGGTCCTGCAGCTTCCCGTGCTCGTCCAGATAGAAGCGGCCGGTGACGTACCAGGCGACGCGGCCAGGGGTGATCGGCATGGCTGGTTCCCTCCTCGAGAAGCCGCCGGGATTCTCCCACAAGTGGCGGTCCGCCCGGGATACAATCCCGCCCAAGAGGAGGGAACACGATGAGAATTGCTCTCAGCTGTCTGGCGGCGGTGCTGTCCGCGGCGACACTCACGGCCCAGCCGGGGCCCTATGACCTGGTGATTCGCAACGGCCGCATCGTGGACGGCACGGGCTCGCCCTGGTACGCGGGCGATGTGGCCATTCGCGGCGGCCGCATCGCCGCCATCGGCCATCTCGGCGCGGAGGTCGCCGCGAAACGTACGATCGACGCCGCGGGCAAGGTGGTGGCGCCCGGGTTCATCGACATGCTGGGCCAGTCGGAGCTGACGATCCTCGTCGAGCCCCGTCTGCCGTCGAAAATCTACCAGGGGATTACTACGGAGATCACCGGCGAGGGCGGTTCCGCCGCGCCGCAGTCCGACGCGCTCGTCAAGGCGGACAAGGTCGGGTATGACCATCTCCATCTCACCGCGGACTGGCGGACCTACGGCGAGTACTTCGCCCGCCTGGAGAAGCAGGGCATCGGCATCAACGTCGCGGACTACGTGGGCGCCACGCAGGTGCGGCGGATGGTTCTGGGCGACGACGACAAGCAGCCCACGCCGGCCCAACTCGATCAGATGCGCACCTTGGTACGCGAGGCCATGGAGCAAGGGGCCGTCGGCGTCTCGACCTCGTTGCAATATCCGCCCGCTCCCTACGCACGGACCGAGGAGCTGATCGCTCTCGCCGCCGAGGCCGCGCGCTACGGCGGCATCTATGCCACCCATATGCGCAGCGAGGGCGATGCCATCATCCCGGCCCTCGACGAGGCGATCCGCATCGGCCGCGAGGCCCGCATTCCGGTCGAGATCTGGCACCTCAAGGTGGCGGGCCGGACGAACTGGGGACGCATGCCCGAGGTCGTCGCGAAAATCGAGGCGGCCCGCCATGCCGGCATCGACATCGCGGCGGACACCTATGCCTATCCCGCCTGGTACAACAGCCTCTCCGCCTTCGTGCCGCCCTGGGCCCACGACGGCGGCACCGAGAAGCTCATCGCCCGGCTGCGCGATCCGGCCATGCGGGCGAGGATTCGCAAGGACATGGAGACTCCCTCCTCGGCGTGGGACAACGAGTGGCACGAGATTCCCGGCCCCGAGGCGATCCTCCTCTGCTCGCTGCACGCGCCGGCGCTCAAATCCCTGGTCGGTAAAACCCTCGCCGAGGCCGCCAAGATCCAGGGCAAGGACCCGATCGACGAGCTGTTCGACATCCTCATTCAGGATGAAGCGTTCACCGGCGTCGCCGTCTTCGCCATGTCCGAGCCGGACGTGGCGCTGGCCCTGATGCAGCCCTGGGTGTCGGTCAACAACGACTCCGAAGGTACCTCGACCACCGGCCTGCTGGGCGAGCAGCACCCGCATCCGCGGGCCTACGGCACCTTCCCGCGCATCCTGCGCAAATACGTGCGGGAGGAGAAGAAGCTCAGCCTGGAGGAGGCCATCCGCAAGTTCTCCGCCCTCCCCGCCGCCCGCCTGCGCCTCGCCGACCGCGGCGTCCTCAAGGCCGGCCAGTGGGCCGACGTCGTGGTCTTCGATCCGGACACCGTGCACGACGCCGCGACGTTCGAGAATCCCAATCAATTATCGCAAGGAATGGAATATGTGCTGGTCAACGGCGTGCTCGTGATCGACGGCGGAAAGATGACCGGCGCGCTGCCGGGCCAGGTGCTGCGCGGGCCGGGTTGGAAAGGACGGCAGGGGCGATAAGGACGCTTGGCCTTCCTCCCCGTTCCTGTTAATCTGCTCCTGACCATGTCGTATCTTTGCCGTCACAAGCTGCCCGGGGGCGCCCAGTTCTGCGGTTCAGGCCGCCCCGCCGACGCGCCCTGTGGCGCTTTCGACTACGTCCGCGTCGAGCAGCCGGAGGATCTGCCGGCCGCTGATCCTCACATGGTCGATATCGCCGTGCTCGACATGAACCACGGCTGGCCGAACCTCGGCCACGACTGCCTCGTCCATGGCCTGCTCGACGCTGCCTGCGAGCTCCTGCCGGTCGCCCAGGAGACGGACGTCCGCATCCGCGCGGTGTCTTTCGACGTGCGCCGCGGCGGGATGATTCCCGACCCACCGGGCGGCCGCTTCTCTCTCTACCTCGGCACGGGGGGCCCGGGCCACCTCGATCCGCACGCCAACGACGGTGCTTCCAAGTACAGCCAGGGCATCCGCGAGGACCCCTCGTGGCAGGCGCCGCTCTACCGGCTGTTCGATCGCATTCTCGACGACGAGAGCGCGGCCCTCCTCGCCGTCTGCCACACCTTCGGCGTGATGTGCCACTGGTCGGGCCTGGCCCAGCCCGTCTTCCGCGGCCCGGACAAAGGAGGCAAGAGCACCGGCGTGCTGGAAAACGTGCTCGATCCTGAATCCGGAGACCACCCCTGGTTCCGCCGCTTCGGCGAGGAGCTGGCGGCGGATCGAAGGCTGCGCATCCTCGACAACCGCCTCTTCGACCTGATCCCGCGGCCCGGGGCGTTCCCGTCTGGAGTCATGCCCATCGGTTGGGAGACCGAGGGCATCGGCGGCCCCCAGGGAGAGGCGCTGACGATGCTCGAATTCGCGCGCGACCCGGGTGGCATGCCGCGGGTCTTCGGCGTCAATCACCATCCCGAGATCGTGGACCGCGCGCGCCAGCTTCTCATCCTGGAGCAGATGCTCGAGCGCGGCGACGTGAGCCCGCAATGGGTGGAGGAGCGCCGGGAGGCCATGACGCGCTCCTATCCCGACGAGGACTCCGACGCCCGGCTGCGGTTGACCTCCGACTACACGCTACTGCGGCCGCTGCGCTTCCATCTCCGCCGGCAGATGCGGCTGCGGATCGAATCGCTGGGGCTTCACGCCGGCCTGTATGAAGATCAACTGATCGATCGTGCGGCGGCAGGCGGTTGACCGGCACCGCTCAAGAACGATGATTCCGCAACCACCCTTCTCCGCCGACCTCACTGCCGAGGCCGAGCTCGCCAGGTTCCGCGAGATCCAGCCCCGCCTTCAGGAGGTCTGGGAAGCGCTCATGATGCGCGACGAGGAGCCTCACACCTCGGTCGTCGTGCCGTCCATGACTCTCGATCAGAGCGAGTTGCAAAAGATCGACGGCGCGAGCTTCTACGAAGAGCGGCTGCTCTTCCTGCTGATCCGGCTACGCAACCCCAAGGCGCGGGTTGTCTACGTCACCTCGCAGCCGGTGCATCCGCTGATCCTGGACTATTACTTTCAGCTTCTGGCCGGCATTCCCGCGAGCCATGCCCGCTCGCGCCTGACGCTTCTCTGCGCCTATGACGCCTCGCCGCGCTCCCTCACCCAGAAGATCCTCGACCGCCCGCGCCTGATCGAGCGTATCCGCGCGGGTATTCACGATCCTTCGCGCGCCTACCTCACCGTCTTCAACTCGACGCCGCCCGAGCGGCGGCTCGCCGTGCTGCTCGGCATTCCGCTCAACGGTTGCGATCCCGAGCTCGCCCATCTGGGCACCAAGTCCGGCAGCCGCAAGGTGTTCCGCCAAGCCGGAGTACCCATGCCCGAGGGTTTCGAGGATCTCCACAGCCGGGCCGAGGTCGAGGAATCGCTCATCGAGCTCGCGGCCCGCCGGCCGGCCATGCGGCGCGCCGTCGTCAAGCTCAACGACAGCTTCTCGGGCGAGGGCAACGCTATTTTCCGCTATCCGGAAGCAGGCAGCCGGGCCGCGGTGCGGGAGGCGCTCCAGCGCATCGAGCTGCCGGTCGCCAACGAGACGGTCGAGGAGTTCTTCGATAAGTTCGCCCGCATGGGCGGCATCGTCGAAGAGTTCATCGACGCGCCCGAAAAGGTGTCTCCCAGCGCGCAGCTGCGTATCAGCCCGCGCGGCGACGTGGTGCCCATCTCGACCCACGACCAGATTCTTGGCGGCCCGTCCGATCAGGTTTTTCTCGGCTGCAGCTTCCCGGCGCGCAACGAATACCGGTTGCCCATCCAGGAGCACGCGCAGAGGATCGGCGAGGTTCTCGCCACCTACGGAGTGGTCAGCCGCTTTGCCGTCGACTTCCTGCTCTGGCGCGACGAGCCGAGCGTACCCTGGAATCTGGCGGCCCTGGAGATCAACCTGCGCATGGGTGGCACGACCCACCCCTATCTTGCCCTCCAGTTCCTCACCGGCGGCAAGCTGGACCGTGAAACGGGCCTCTTCTTCTCCCACTCGGGAAACGCCAAGTACTACCGTGCGACGGACAACCTTCGCTCCGAGGCCTACCGCGGCCTGCTCCCCGAGGACGTGATCGACATCCTCACCGAGAACCGCCTCCACTACAGCCTGGCGACAGACTCCGGAGTGCTCTTCCACCTCATCGGAGCCGTCTCCGAGTTCGGCAAGCTGGGCCTCACCGCCATCGGCAACAGCCGCGAGGAGGCGGACGCGTTGTATTACCAGACGCTGGAGGTGCTGGACCGGGAGACGGCGCCGGGGCAGTCGGAATAATTTATCCCCCCTGCCGCAGCTTGAAGCGTTGCAGCTTTCCCGTCTCCGTGCGTGGCAAGGTGTCCACGAACTCGATCTTGCGGGGATACTTGTAGGGCGCGATGTGCAGCTTGACGTGCTCCTGAAGCTCCTTGACGGTCTCGGCATCGGGCACTGCTCCAGGGTTCAGGATCACGAAAGCCTTGACGATCTGCCCCCGTTCTTCGTCTGGCACGCCGACCACGCCACACTCTTTCACTTCAGGATGATGCAGCAGCACGCTCTCCACTTCGGGACCGGCGATGTTGTGACCCGATGAAACGATCATGTCGTCGGTCCGCGCCTGATACCAGAAGTAGCCTTCCGTATCCCGCAGATAGGCGTCGCCCGTGAGGTTCCAGCCCTGCTGCACGTATTGCTGTTGCCGCTCGGGATCGGCGAGGTAGCGGCAGCCCGTGGGGCCACGCACGGCAAGGCGGCCGACCACGCCGGTGGCCACTTCATCGCCGTTGTCGTCCACGACCTTCGCCTCGTAGCCCGGGACGGCCTTGCCGGTGGACCCCGGCTTGATCTCGCCGTCCGAGGTGCTGATGAACTGGTGCAGCATTTCCGTGGAACCGATGCCGTCGATGATCTCGATGCCCGTGGCATCGCGCCAGGCCTCGAACGTCGCGGCCGGTAGCGTCTCCCCCGCCGAGATGCAGCGTCGCAAGCTGGTGAGATCGTAGACTCCGGCGACTCCCGACATGGCACGGTACGCCGTCGGCACGGTAAAGCAGACCGTCGCCCGATGATCCTGAATCACTTTCAAAAGATTCGCCGGTGTGGCCTGTTCGATCAACAGCGCCGCGGCACCGAAACGCAAGGGAAAGAACAGCAACCCACCGATGCCATAAGCAAAGGCGAGCGATGGCGAGCCACAGAAGATGTCGTCCGCCGTGGGTTTCAGGACGTAACGCGGAAAACAATCGCTCACCGCCAGGACGTCGCGATGGAAATGCAGGGTGCCTTTCGCTTGGCCCGTGGTGCCGGAAGTAAAGAGAACCAAGACGACGTCGTCCGCGGCGGTGTCGCACGGGGCGAAATCGACGGGCTTGTTCCGCATCAAGGCTTCGAGGGAGCCGTCGCCGCCGTCGCCCTGGAAATGGACGACGCGTGACCCTTCACGCGGCGAGCCGTCCGCTTTCCTGCGCATCGCCTTTTCACACTCGTCGGCAATGCGGGCATCGGTAAGAGCGAGGCGGATCCGCGCCTTATCGGCGATGTAGGTCAGCTCGCGCACCCGCAGCATCGGCATGGTGCACACGACGACACCGCCCGCCTTCGCCACGGCCAGCCAGCAGGCCGCCAGCATCGGCGTGTTGGGGCCGCGCAGCAGCATGCGGTTGCCTGGAATCAGCCCCAGGTCCTCGACCAGCACGTGCGCGATACGGTTCACATTCGCCTGAAGCTCCCGATAACTCCATCGCCCGCCCGGAAAGACGATCGCCATCCGCTCTCCGTCTCCCGCCGCGATCCGGGCGTCGAGAAGCTCCACCACGCAGTTCAGCCGCGGCGGATATGCCAGCTCCGGCACTCCGGAGAAGATCATCCGCGGCCACAGCTCGGCTGGCGGCAACGAATCGCGGCAGAAGGTGTCGAGGTGAGCGCTGGGCTCGAGGGTGAGCGTTGACGGATCGGCCATGGGACTGGCTCCGGGTACGACGGCGACTAGATCACTCTGATCTCGATCAACTCCTCAAGGCACTGGAAATCATCGGCATTTCGGGTGTAGAGCGGAACCTTGTGGGTCAACGCCGTGGCAGCAATCCAAAGGTCCATGACTCGGGCCTTGGGCTGCCTCCCAGCCATCTTGACCGCGTGAGCGACTTTTGCAAATGAGTGAGCTACAGCAGCGTCAATAACGAGCGCTTTCATGGTCGATTCCACGTCGCCGAGGCGCCGGAGTCGCAGCCGCCGAGTCACCTCATCTTTTGCGACGAGGACGCCGTACTGCAGCTCTGCAAGGGTGGCAGCGGAGATGGACAATTCCGAGGGAAGAAACTCACCGATTCCGGGATCTTCTTCGCGAGCGATGACAACAGAGGTATCGAGAAGACCCCTTCTCACCTCTCCCATGGATCGCTCAGGTCTGCCAGGGTTCCCCCCAGCTCCTTGATATCCTCGAAGAAGGTCGGATCGGGAGTCTGGGTCCTCAAGATTTTCAGGAATTCCTCTTTGGGGACCCACTGTGGCCTTGGAACGGGCCCAAGCATCGCCACTGGGCGACCTTCCATGGTGATCGTGAACTGCTCGCCCGACTCGGCCTGTCGCAGGACCTCGTCGCTATGGTTCCTGAGCTCGCGCTGAGGGATGGTCTTCATGGCGAGTTGAGTGTAGCAGAAGTTCCTGCGGCCTCAGAATGAGGCATTGAGGAGACATACTATAGGTTCCATGATCCATCTCGCCCCCTTCACCCCCGCCGACATCGACCGCCTCATCGGCTGGATTCCCTCGCTGGAGGCCCTCCAGTTGTGGACGGCGTCCAGCTTCGATTTTCCCCTGACGCGGGGACATCTGGAAGGGCATCTGCGCGAGAGTGCCGACGGAATGGGCGTAGGATGACCGCATGGAACGAAACGCAGTCATCGTCGGAGGGGGGCCGAACGGCCTGGCGGCGGCCATCGCCATGGCGCAGGCGGGGTGGTCGGTCGAGCTGTTCGAGGCGGCGGAGACCGTCGGGGGTGGCGCGCGGTCGGCGGAGCTGACGCTCCCGGGTTTCGTGCACGACGTCTGCTCGGCCATCTACCCCCTGACGGTCGGCTCCCCCTTCCTCTCCCGCCTGCCCCTGGAGCGGCACGGTCTGCGGTGGATTCACCCGCCTTTTCCCCTGGCGCACCCGTTCGACGACGGCACGGCGGCCGTTCTCGCGCGGGGGACGAAGGAGACGGGTGAAAGCTTCCACGAGAGCGCGGACGCCCAGGCTTGGGATCTTGTCTTCCAACCGCTCGCCGCCTCCTGGGAGGGGCTCGCGCCCGACCTGCTGGGGCCTTTCCACTGGCCCCGGCATCCGTTCCAGATGGCGGCTTTCGGCCTGCGCGGCCTGCGCTCCGCGTCCGGATTCGCCCGTGGACGTTTCCGCGGCTTCCGAGCCCGGGCGCTTTTCGCCGGCGTGGCCGCGCACTCGTTTCTCCCCCTGGAGAACATTCCGACCGCCTCCTTCGGCTTGCTGCTCGGGGTCACCGGCCACTCCGTGGGCTGGCCACAGCCGGTGGGAGGCGCCCAAAAAATCTCCGATGCCCTCGCCAGCCTCCTGCGGGAAACCGGCGGGCGCATCCACACCGGCCGGCTCGTGCGCTCGGTCGACGAGCTTCCCCGCGCCCAGGCCTACCTCTTCGACCTCACGCCGGCCCAGATGCTGAAGCTGGACGGCCTGCGCTGGCCGGACCGCTATCGCCGGCGCTTGGAGACGTATCGCTATGGCCCGGGGGTGTTCAAGATGGACTGGGCGCTCTCGGGACCGATTCCCTGGAAGGCCGAGGAGTGCCGCCAGGCCGGCACGGTCCACGTCGGCGGCACCCTGGAGGAGATCGCCGCGTCGGAGCGGGCCTCCTTCGCGGGAAAGGAATGGGACCGGCCGTTCGTCCTCGTGGGCCAGGCGAGCGTTTTCGACGACAGCCGTGCCCCGGCCGGGAAGCACACGGGGTGGGCCTACTGCCACGTGCCCAACGGCTCGACGGTGGACAAGTCGGACATCATCGAGCGGCAGATCGAGCGCTTCGCACCCGGCTTCCGGGACCTGATCCTGGCCCGGTACACGCGCAACACGGCCCAGCTCGAAGCCTACAATCCCAACCTCGTGGGAGGCGACATCAACGGCGGCGCCGCCACCCTCGGGCAGCTCTTCACCCGTCCCGTCGCCTTGTTCGATCCCTACGCCACGCCCGATCCTCGGGTCTTCCTCTGCTCGGCCAGCACGCCACCCACCGGAGGCGTGCACGGCATGTGCGGATATCACGCCGCGCGCTCGGTGCTGCGGCGTCTGCAATGAAACCATGCGTCCCTATCCCAGCAGCACCCGGTTCACCGCCGCGACCAGTCCCACCCCCACCGTATAGAGCAGAAAAAACCTCAGATAGAAACGAGGCGTGCCGCCCGGACCGGCGATCGCGGCGGCGGTTTTCCTCGCCGCTGGAAGTAGCACCGACGCGATCAGTCCTGCGCCGAGCACTCCCGCCGCGAACCACGCCCAACGCGAGACCCCGGTGGCGGCCACCACTCCGGCCATGTCTGACTTCAGCCAGAGCGTGTTGAGGACGAGATAGGAGAAGGCTTCCGCGTAGTTGGCCAGCGCCCAGAGGAGGGTCGCGGCCATCCACCAGGCTCGCTTCTCCCCCACCGCCGGCCGCCACCAAGCGCCAAGAATCGGAGCCAGAGCGATCTGCAAGAGGTTCACCGCGATACCGGCCAGTCCAGCGAGGGCCAGGGCGGGTCTCCCCCGACGGGCTAGACAGGCGAAATCGATCGCTCCTCCCTGGCTCCCCCAGAGAAACCAGCGGGTGCCGGTGCGCCAGCCGTCCGCCTTGCAGCCCAGGCACCAGGCTGCGACCGCATGCCCGAGCTCGTGGGGCCAGACCGCCAGGTACACGGCGGCGCCCGCCAGGACGAGCAACGCGAGCCATCTACCTGTCGATCTTCCGGCCATAGACGATCTTCCACTCCGCGCGGCCGTCCTCGGGCGGTGGCCGGAAGGCGGGCCGGCGCCCCAGAGGCTGGAACCCCAGATGCTCGAAGAAGTGCCGGGCCTTCTCGTTCTCCTCGTAGACCGTGGCATGGACCCCTGGCACACCCTGGTGCGACGCCTCTTCCAGGAAGCTCTCCACCAACCGCGTGCCCAGCTCGAGACCCTGCACCGACGGCAGAAGGTCGATGTGCAGCTCGCTCGGATATCCCTCCAGGCGCGGACCGCCACGATTGGCGGCGAGAAATCGGGGCAGGCCCGCCAGGAGCCGCCAGAGCGCAGGCCGAAAGAGGAGACCGGCGGCGAGCGCCCGGCCGACAGCCGGCGGCACCACACGCCAGACCTGAAGCCGGGCGAACCGGCCCAGGTCGAAACAACCGGCGAGATAGCCCTGCACGGCCCCATCGTTCTCGACCACCCAGAGAGGCCCGGCGCCGAAATCGGTCCACGCCCGGGTCATCAAGTCGGCGAAGAGACCGGGATCCAGCAGAGCGGCCCTGTCGCCATCGTAGGCCGTGGCGCGGCACACCTCGCGCACCGCGGCACGGTCCCGCGGCTCATAGGGGCGGATTGTCGGATTATTCACAGCGGCAGCCGCTCCGGCAGCATCCAGTCGGCACGGCCAATCTTCTCCCAGGCAAATTTGGAGATGAGATCGGCCGGCCGGCAGGGCTCGGGCCGGTCGAGCAGACCGAGCGAGTACGCCAGGTAGCCGGTCACCGCCTCCGGCCTCGCGCCCTCCTCCCGTAGCGAGCGCAGGGTGAGCGACTGATCGCGCTTTGAGAGCTTCTCGCCCGGGGATCGCACGATCAGCGGCACGTGCGCATAGGCGGGTGGCGTGCCGCCCAGAGCGTTGATCAATTGGATCTGCCGCGCCGTCGAGGCGAGCAGGTCCGCGCCCCGCACGACGTCGTCGATTTCCATGGCGAGATCGTCCACCACCACGGCGAGCTGGTAGGCATACAGGCCGTCGCGGCGCTTGAGGACGAAGTCTCCCACCGCCTGATCCACCCGCTCCGTCATGGGCCCGAAAACACGATCGGTCCATGAAACCTCTTCTTCGCCGACCCGGAAGCGAATAGCCGCGTCCGGCCGCGCCATGCCGCTCAGCCGCTCGAACCAATCCGGTTCCAGACTCTCGGGCCGCAACGAAGCGAGGTAAGGCGTCTCTTCGGCGCCGTGCGGAGCGGACGCCATCGCCTGGAGATCCTTGCGCGAGAGACGGCATGGAAAGAGGCGGCCCGCCGCGGCGAGCCGCCGCAGTGCAGCCTCGTAAAGTTCGCTCCGTTCGGATTGCACGTACGGTGCATGGGGGCCGCCCACATCCGGCCCCTCGTCCCAATCGAGGCCCAGCCAGGCGAGATCCTCTTGCTGAGCAGCCGCGAGCCCGGGAACCACTCGTGGCCCGTCGAGATCCTCCACCCGCCAGACGAACACACCGCCCCGGCATCGCACCGAAAGCCAGGCGGCGAGAGCCGTGCGGGCATTGCCGAGGTGGATCATTCCCGTCGGGGACGGGGCGTAGCGGCCTCGGGGGCTTCCTGTCACCAAGCTCACGCCGCCCCCTTCGTCTCCTTCGCCTCGATCGCCGCCGCTTCGGTCGCCTTCCCGGTCGTGCGCAGCAGCTTCGCATACTGGCGCAGCGTCGATTGCAGCGAGCGATCCTCGGGCTTCAAGACCTTTTCCTGAATTCCGAGAGCCCGGCGATACAACGCTTCCGCCTCACGATCCCGCTTCTCGCCCTGATAGACGCTCGCCAGGCCCGCGAGGGCTAGTGCAAGGTCGGGATGGTCCGGTCCGAGGATCTTCTCGCGCAGCGCGATGGCCCGTAGAAAGAGGGCCTCGGCTTCCTTGTCGTGTCCTTCGTCGGCGCAGGTCTTCGCGAGGTTGGCGAGGACCAGGCCGATCCTCGGATGATCCGGCCCCAGTGCCTTCGTCCAGATCGCCAGGGCGCGCCGATGGAGAGTCTCCGCCTCCGTATACCGCTTCAGATCGTTCTCCAGAAGAGCCAGGGCCTCCAGGTTGGCGGCGAGGTCGGGATGGTCGGGCGCGAGCACCTTCTCCCGGATCTGGAGCCCTTTGCGCAGCAGCGGCTCGGCCTCCGCCATCTTGCCCTGCATCTGCTTGATGAAGGCGAGATTGTTCAGCGTCGCGGCGACCTCGGGATTCCCGGCTCCCAACGACGTTTCACGGATCTTCAAGGCCCGCTGAAACAGGGGCTCGGCTTTCACCAGATCCCCCTGGTATCCATAGAGGGTGCCGAGGCTGTTCAGGGTGAACGCCACCTCGGGATGATGGGGACCGAGAGCCTGCTCCTGGATCGTCAGAGCCCGCAGGAAAAGGGGCTCGGCCTCCGCGAAACGTCCCTGCGCCTGCTCGAGCGCGGCGAGATCGCGCAGGCTCTGCGCCAGCTCGGGGTCGTTCTCGCCCAAACCTTGGCGCCGGGCCGCCAGAGCCTGCTCGAACAGCGGCCTGGCACGATCGTACAGGCCAAGCTTCAGATAGGTTTTTCCGATGCTGGCCAGCATCCGCGCGCGCCGCAGCGGCTGGGCGCGCAGATCGCGCTCGATGTTTTCAGCGCCGCGGTCGAGGACCTCGCGCGCAGTGATCGTCTCTCCCCGCGTGTGACTGGGGTCCGGCACGGCGAAAAGGTTTTCCAGGAACGAGGCGACGGCCTCGGCCTCGGCGCGCGACCGCTCAGCCTCCTGACGGGCCTGCACGGCCAGGTCCCGTTCCCGCCGCAGGTCGATCATGTACTTGGTGAGCCCCAGACCCAGCAGCAGGAAGCCGGCCGCGATGGCAAGCCGGCGCAGGCGGCGCCGTGGCCGGTCGCGGATCCAGTGAAGACGCCGCAACGCCTCGGCAGCCGTCGGGCGCGCTTCCGGAGCCACGGACTCCAGACCCTGGATGAGGTCCACCAGATCGGCCTCGATCCCCCGGGAGGGTTGGACCTCTCCGGCGCGAACCTTGGTCATCAGGGCGTCGACCCGCAGATTCGGATCATAGGCCGGGCTACTCGTCATCAGCTCCTGGAGCAGAAGCCCGAAGGAGTACATGTCGCTGGCGGCGGTCACCATTTCGCCGCGGGCCTGCTCAGGGCTCATGCAGGCCGGCGTCCCCACCACGACGCCGATCGTGGTGTCCCCCGGAGCCCCGGCCGCCACCTTTTGCGTCTCCTCCTTCGCCGCCGCCGGGTCCCAGCCGGCCAGGACGAGGGGCTCCACGGGTGTCATGGTGGAGCTTTGGGTGAACTGGGCCAGTCCGAAGTCCAGCACCTTGACCGAGCCGTCCTCGGTCAACATGACGTTGGCCATCTTGAGGTCCCGGTGAACGATCCCTTTCGCATGCGCGGCGACCAGGGCCAATGCCACACCCTCGGCGATGCGGAGCTTGACGGCGGGTTCGATTCCCCGCACGAACGCCGTCCTCAGATCCTCGCCGCTGATCCGCTCGAGGACAAGGAAATCGCTCTCGGAGCCTTCGATGTAGTCGTAGATCCTGCAGATGTTGGGATGGCTGAGCCGGGAGAGACTGCGCGCTTCGCGCAGGAACCGGGCCTTCGCCGCCACTCCGAAGCGGTCCGGACGGATGGATTTGAGAGCCACTTCCCGCCGCAGCTTCTCATCGAAGCCTGCGTAGATCGCACCCATACCGCCTTCCCCAAGGAAGCCGGTCACCCGAATGTTGTCGATCTTTCGTCCGAGAAGCGCCATCGGAAAGCGGTCTCCGCACCCTCACACCCAGATGGATGATCCATGCAACCGGTTACAAAGATACACGTCAGGCCATTACGGAAATCATTACGGACACCGGCTCACCCAGCAGCCGGTCGCCCGTGATCTCGATCCGCGCCAGCGCCTGCTCCGCGGTGAGCCCCTTGGTCATCCGCCGCCAAGCGGTGTCCTGGTCCATGACCACCCGGCAGCCCGCTTCCTCGGGAGCGCCCGTATACAAGACCCAGCTCGCCCCCTTGCGCGCCAGTGTCCATTCGCCTCCGGCCTCTCCCTGGATCTCGAAGACCACGCGAGTCCCTTCGGCGGCCTCGACGTCTCGGTAGGCGTGGGGAAGCGCCCGCAGAAACGTGTCGAGCACCGGGTGGAGCCACCGCCGGGCGGTGAGCGGCGGCACCCCCACGGCATCGCGGATCTGCTGCTGATGGTGCCAGTGCTCGGTGAGCTCGCGGGCGATGTCGAACCACAGGAGGGACGTTTCCTCCCCCGCCCACGCTACCGAGAACGTCGCCGGCGCGAACGGATCGAGCGTGGCCATCTGCTCACCCAACTGCCGGCCCGCCAGCTCGAGAAGATCGGTGAGCACCCGCGGGCTGAACCGCCGGGCGACCGCCACCCACTCCGCATTCAAGCGATTGAGGAGAGCGAGGAGGTCGTCATACCCTTCGAGAGGCCGCTCGGGCGGCGGCCGCCGCGCGCCGTCGCGCTCCATCGAAAGCCGTCGGAGCGTCACATCCAGCAGATGGGCGGCCACATCCCGGACCGTCCAGGCCCCGGCGACCGTGGGCCGGCTCCAGTCGTCCGGAGAAAGGCCGCGAAGGAGGGAGATCAGCTCCGCGTGGAGCCCGGGGAACAGATCGGCGACGAGGATGGGCTGGACGGGTTCCATGGGCGAATCGTATCCGAACAAGAGATCACGAGCCTCCTCCAACATAGCTCCGGCTTCGGGAGCCGGTTTTCCTGCGTCGGTGATACGCTTCGGACATGTTGAAGCGACTATACGTGGATAACTACCGCTGCCTCGTAAACTTCCGGCTCGAGCTTCAGGAAATGACGCTCCTCGTCGGGCCGAACGGCTCCGGTAAATCGTCCGTGCTCGATGTGCTGTTCGCTTTGCGGCAATTGCTGAGCGGTGTAGGGAAGGTCACAGACCCGGATCTCTTTCCTTCGCGCTCCCTCACCCGGTGGCAGGACCGCAAGCTTCAGGTCTTCGAAGTGACTGTGAAGTTGGAGGGCGAGGCCGATCTGACGTACCGGCTGGAAGTCGAGCACGAAAAGGAGAGCCGGCGGGCGAGGATCGTCCTGGAATCGCTAAGGGCCGAGCAGAAGCCGCTCTTTGAGTTCCAAAAGGGTGAGGTCCAACTGTATCGGGACGATCATTCCCTGGGCTCTCAGTACTCGGCGGATTGGTCAGAGTCAGCGATGGCGCGCGTGGCCCCCCGGCCGGCGAACCAAAAGCGGCTCACTCGGTTCCTGGACTTCATGCGCGGCGTGACGGTCTGCGCCCTGGATCCCAAGCAGTTCCAAGCCGAAACGGTTTCCGAGGAGTCGCGGTTGCAACCGGACGGTGGCAATCTGGCGTCCTGGTACCGGCACCAGATCCAGGAGCGGCAGGATCTCGTCATCGAGCTGGTCGAGGCCCTGCGCAAGGTTCTGGATGATTTCCAGTCGATCCGGATGGAGAGGGTGGGCTCCGAGGCCCGGGTGTTCATCGTCGTATTCGAGGGGCAAAACGGCCGCTACGAGCTGCGGCTCGACGAGCTCTCCGATGGCCAACGCGCGCTGATCGCCCTCTACGCGCTCGTCAACCTCGCAGGGGATCAGGATGTCCTGTTCCTGGACGAGCCCGATAACTATCTTTCCCTGGCCGAGATCCAGCCGTGGCTCATGGCGCTCTCAGATACCTGTGGCACGCGGCCTCGGCAGGCCATTCTTTGTTCGCATCACCCAGAGCTTATCGACTATCTCGGAGGTGAAGCTGGGGTGCTATTGAAACGTGAAAGCTCGGGCAGCATCACCACCCGCCGGCTAAGCGAAATCCCGAGAGACGCAGGGCTCAAGCTCTCCGAGATCATTGCACGAGGCTGGGAGCTGTGAGTCGTCGTGTTCAGCTCGTCCTCCTCTGTGAGGACAAGCAGCAGGAGGTATTCGCCCGCCGGTTCCTGAATGCCATCGGCTGGGAGACCCGGTCCATGCGAGTCGAGAAGGCACCCGCCGGCCGTGGAGCTGGGGAGCAATTCGTGCGGGAACGGTTTCCGCGGGAGCTCAAAGCACACCGGTCTCGGCCAGTCAGCCAAGTCTTGGTTGTAATGATGGATGGTGACACCGAGGGAACTACGGCGCGATTGCACCAACTCGACAAAGCATGTCGCGAGGCCGGCATCGCGGAGCGGACCCGCGATGAGCATGTCGCTGTGTTCATCCCCACTTGGAACATCGAGACGTGGTTAGGCTATCTCGATGGAGAAACCGTTGTAGAGGGGAGGTCCGATTATCCGCGCTTGGCCTCGGAGCGCGAATGCCAACGCCACGTCGACGCACTGGTCCAGATGTGCCGATCCGAAAGACTGCGGGAACCCGCGCCGGCCTCTCTCGAAACGGCTTGCAGGGAATATCGTCTACGCCTCAAAACAAATTGAGATAACCCTGGTAGTCAGGCGTCAGATTTGCGCCGCCGCCCCACCGCCAAATAAATCCCCAGCCCCACCACATTCGTCACCCCAATCAACCCCGAAATCTTCACCGCGAACATCACCCGGCTCTCCACCTGGATGATCGGCACGACGGACAACGCCAAATAGAGCACCGTCATTAGAAGGCCGGAGAGGGCACAGATCTTCAGCCAGAGGAACGGACGGGGTTCGACTCCCCGCAGGCCGAAGAGCGGAATGGCGAACATCACGAGGTAGGTGAGGGCGTAGAAGACTCCCGAGGCGTTCCAGAGCAACTGAAAGGCTTCCTGTTTTCCCACTCCGATCAATCCCACGAGCCCCAGCGCGAGCGTCGCGGCTCCCACGAAGAGGATGGAGTTGACGGGCGTCTTGTACTTGGCGTGGAGCCTCGTGAACCAGTCCGGGAGGAGACGGTCCCAGCCGGCCACCATGGGCAGGCGGGTGTTGCCTCCGAACATCACGCTCGATTGGGCGATGCGGATGCAGAGCAGGGCCAGGATCGTCGTGGTGGCGATGGGGAGCGCGAGGTTGAGGGTGCGGAAACCCTCGCTCAGCACCTGCGGTATGGGCGCGATCAGGTCGATCTGCCCCTGCGGAATGATCGCCAGCACCGAGCTCGTGCCGAGGATGAACAGCAAGGCGATGACCGGCGCCGCCAGCCAGACGGAGCGGGTGATCGATCGCACGGGGTCCCTGCATTCGCCGGCGTGGATGGCGACGTACTCGAAGCCGCCCAGCGCGCCGAAACCCATCTTCCCCAGCAGGTTCAGGCTCATGATCGAGAGCACGGGCATCTCGATCCGGAGCGGATGGAACGCGGGCAGGGTACCGTGCGCCAGGTTCAGCCAGGGCAGGATCAGGATCGCGAAGAAGGTGACGAGCATCAGCACGCCGCCCGCTTTATGAACCCATTTGCCGGCGCCGAGACCCACCGTCGTCAACAGGACCAGGGCGCCGATCAACCCCAGGCTCACGGCGCCGATGAACCACTTGCTGCTGGTCAGCCCTTCGCTGCTCGGCCCCAGGATGTAGCGCACGTACTGCGTGACCTGGAGGCCGATTTCCGAGGTGTTCAGGATGGCGAACAGCCACAGGTTCCACGCCACCAGAAAGCCCAGCAGTGGATTGAAGCCGAGCTTGGCCCACTGATAGAGGCCGCCTTCGAGCGGCATGACGCGGTTGAGGTAGATCACCACCGCCGCCGAGGGGAGGTAGAAGAAGAGCATCGCGAGCAGCCAGAGGACCACGTGCGACGGCCCCTGCCGGGCGGCGACGCCGATCCACGGCAGGCCCACGATGAAGAGCACCTGGGTCAGCACCAGGTCGGTGAGCCCGAGCTCCTTCTTGAAGACGACGCTACGCTCCTCGACGCGTGCCTCTTCGCGCCGTAGCTCCGCGGTAGCGCCTGGGTCGTCGCTCGGCGTCATGGGCTCCTCCTCGCTTGGAGGAGCCCATTATAGGGTGTGAACACTACGGACAGGTGGCGAAAGCCTCGACGTCGCGCAGGGGCGTGGGCGCGCTGCCGGCCGGGTGGAAGTAGACCCAGGTGCGGCCCGTCTGGGTGTCGCGCACCTTGACCGTGAACTCGGCCTCGGTGACGGCCGCGAGGTCGAGCCAGTAGTGGTTGTTGGCGGCGCAGCCGTCATGCACGTTGAGCAGGAGCTGAAGATCCTGGTTCGAGTTGAGGGCGAAGAGTCCCGAGTTGCCGGCCTCGGGCACCATCATCCGCTTGGCTCCCCGGCCTCCCGTAACGGTAGCCTCGAACCGGCCGCCGCCCAGGCACAGGGACTTGCCGGAGTCGTCGCAAGCCGTCGTCAGACCGTGGGTGGCGGCGGCGGCGATCACGGAGACGGCTGAGGAGCCATCGGCCGCCTCGGTGCGCACCCGATACTGGAAATCCGCGCCGGAGGGCAGGCCGGAGTCGGTGAAGCTCCCCACTCCCGCCGCCAGGGCGGCGATCTCGTGGAAGGCGCCAGCCGCTGCACGCCGCTCGATGTGGACCGACTTCGCCTCGGCCGCGGCCTCGGTCCAGGTGAGGTGGATCTCGCTGGCCGACTGTCCGGCGGCTCGCACCTGCGAGGCCCCGGCGAGGCTCGAGCCGCATCCCGTGCCGTCGTCGTCATGAATGGTCACCGTCGAGGAGGTCTCCCCCATCGCGGCACCGGTGGACTTGCTGAGCCGGACGGAGAAGCTCTTGTCCGGCTCCTTGACCCCGTCGTTCTTGATCGCGATGTCGATCGTCTTCGGGTCCTGGTCGCCGCTCTCCCACTTCAGCGTGCCGGTGCGAGCGATGAAGTCCTTGCCGCCCTTGGCCGAACCGGCGGCGGTGGCGAACTTGACGGTCGCCACGCCATCGCTGCCGCCCGCGCGCTCCACGATCACCGTCACCGCTCCGGCTCCCTCGCTCACCTCGTAGCCGGTGGGTGCGAACCCGAGGGTTCCGGGCCCCTGGCCGCCACCGTCGCCGGTGGCTCCGCGGACGATGACCCGGCCGCGCATGCCGCCGGAGACGCTACCGTGAACCTGGCAGTAGTAGCCGAAGCTGCCCGAATCCGTGTAGGTGTGTTGAAAGGTGTTTTCGCTGGCCGGATTGCCGCTCGAGAACGACTCGTCGTCGGCCTTGACGGTGTGCTCGATGCTTCCCGCCCAGGTCCAGCACACCGGCTGCCCCGGGTCGATGGTCACCGTCGCCGGAGAGAAGGACGTGCCGGTGATCGTGATCTTGGCCTCCACTCCCGCGCAGCCCGCCGGCGTCGCCGGGTCGCCGCCGCGCGGCTCGGGATCATAGGCGACCTTGCCGCCCATGGTCCCCATGGAGTGATGAGACTGACCCGAGACCGAGGCGACGATAAGGAAACCGAGCGCAAGCGCGGGTAGGGTGACACGGTGGATGATCATGATTCTCCTCCTTTGATGGGAACGCAGCCGTTCCTCCAGTGGACGGGACACAGGGCTGCATCAAGCCGGTAGGTACCCCTGGCGGTCCCGAAGG
Organism: Thermoanaerobaculaceae bacterium; assembly: GCA_963717295.1. Taxonomy (GTDB): domain Bacteria; phylum Acidobacteriota; class Thermoanaerobaculia; order Multivoradales; family UBA5704; genus DATARR01. The sequence continues at coordinate 8,295,332 of OY970330.1, read as the reverse complement.
TTCATTCAAAGGGGGGCCGTTCCCGCGTTGATCCGGTACCCGGCTCCGGAGTAGACTCCTGAAAATCGAGCTTTCCCGGCCGGCAGGAAGAGGTCCATGAACGCAATCGCCAGGGCTTCCGCCCTCGAAGATTCACCGGTCGACTTAGGGAAGCTCTTCCTTCCCGAGGCTTTCACGCCCCTGTTCCACACGTCAGCCTATGCCGCGCTGACGCCGGAGCAGCGCCGGCGGTACAACCAACTCCACGCGCTCTACTTCAACGAGCAGATCCTCTATTTCGAGACGGCCCTCGGCACCCGAATCCTGGAGGCGCTGCGACGGCACCCCTGGCCGGCCGGCCAAGCGGAGGGCCTGCGGCGGTTTCAGGAGGAGGAGCGGCAGCACTCGGCGATGTTCCGGCGCCTGAATCAGCGCTGCGCCCCAGACCTCTATGGCGGCCGCGATTTCTACTTCGTCCGGGTGCCGAGGCTCTGGACGGTCACCTCGAACTGGGCCGTCGCCCACCCGCGCGTCTTCCCGTTGTTCCTCTGGCTCATGCTCATCCAGGAGGAGCGGTCCCTCTACTACTCCCAGGGCATCCTGCGCCACCGCGACTCCCTCGAGCCGCACTTCGTCCAGGCGCATCGCCTGCATCTGGCCGACGAGGTGGGGCACGTGCGGTGGGACGAGGAGCTTCTCGACGCCCTGTGGCAGCGAAGCCACCCCCTGTTGCGCGAGACCAACGCCAGGATATTCGCCTGGATGATGGGCGAGCTCTTCAGCACCCCGAAGCGCGCCCAGCTGCGCGTCGTCGACGAGCTGGCGCGCGAATTTCCGGAGCTGCGCGAGGGATTGCCGGAGATGCGCCGCCAGGTGCTGGCCCTCGCCGCGGACGACGGCTACCGGGCCTCTCTCTACTCGCGGGAGATCGTTCCCAGGACTTTCGCCCGCTTCGACGCCACGCCCGAGCTGCGCGGCCTGAAGCTCTGCGGGTATCAGCCGCGGGGGACCAGGGGACCCCAGTGGGAGGTTGTGCGATGAACCGGTCCGATTTTCCGATTCCCGCGCGGCTCAACCTGACCATCGCGGCCCTCCAGCTCTGCACCCTCTGCCTGATCCTATGGGCGGCGGGCCAAGCCCATTCTTGGCGTTGGATTGCGCTGCTCTCCCTGGCCTACGGCATCGCCATGAACTCGGGCTATGCCATGCTGCACGAGGCCGAGCACAACCTGCTGCACCCGAATCCGAAAGTGAATCAGACGGTGGGCGTTCTCCTGGCCCTGTTCTTTCCCGCGCCGTTTCATCTCATCCGCCAGGGACACATCGGCCATCACATCCGCAACCGCTCGGACGACGAAGCCTTCGATCTCTACTTCGAGGACGAGAACCGTTTCTGGAAATACGTCCAGCTCTACGGCACCCTGACCGGAATGTTCTGGGTGCTCATCTACCTGACCAACTTCATCGTCCTGTTCCGGCCCACGATCATCACCCCCCGCTACACGAAGTTCAACCGGCCCACCGAGGCGTTCCTGGAGTCGCTGAACCCCCGCTACCAGCGATTGATCCAGTTGGAGGCCCTGGCGGTCCTCGGGGTGCATGCCGCGATGATCTATTTCTGGAAGATCCCGTTCCTCCAGTATCTCGCGGTGATGTTCGGTTTCGGGTTCATCTGGTCGGCGATGCAGTATGCCCACCATTACGGCACCGAGCGCGACGTGCAGAAGGGCGCGCTGAATCTGCGGACGTTCGGGCTGCTCGATCTCGTCTGGCTGAATCACAACTGGCACCTGAATCATCACCTCACCCCGACGGTGCCCTGGCTCTATCTGCCCCTGCTCTCCGGCGAGCACCCGGACCGCGAGCCGCGGGGCAGCCTCCTGCGGGCCTACCTGCGCGAATGGCGAGGACCCCGGTTTTCGGCTGAGCACGTGGAGAACCGCTATGCCGGCAAAGTCATCAAGTAGCGGAACCGCTCCCGAGGCGGGCGCCTTTCCGGCGGTTCCCGCGTCCTGGTATCTCTTTTGCGAGAGCCGGAAGCTACGCTCGGGTCCGTTCTCCCAGCGCATTCTGGGCCGCCAGCTCGTAGCCTTTCGCACCGCGAGCGGACGGGTGGCGGTGATGGATGCGCACTGCGCGCATCTGGGCGCGGACCTCGGCTGCGGGGCAGTGGTGGGCGAGACGATTCAGTGCCCTTTTCATCATTGGCGCTACGGGCCGGACGGCGTCTGCGCGGCCCTGCCGAATCAGGCGCCCGCGCCGTCCTTCGCCCGCTTGCAAACCTATCCCGTCGAGGAGCGGCACGGCCTGATCTTCTTCTTCAATATCCGCGAGGGTCGCGAGCCGCTCTTTCCCCTGCCGTTCTTTCTCGATGCGAATCCGGACGACTATGTCGCCGGGGACGTCTTTCGCTACGTCGCCGACTGCACGTGGTTCATGAACTCGGCGCATGCCTTCGATCGCCAGCATTTCGCCGCCGTCCACGACCGCGAGCTCCTGGCGCCGCCGGTGATCGATTGCCCGGCGCCCTATGCGCGGCGCAACAGCTACCCCGCGAAAGTGGTGGGGCATACGATCTTCGATCGCATCCTGCGGGTGACCGCCGGCCGCACGGTGAAGATCACCCTCACCATCTGGGGTGGAACGTTCGCCGTGATCACCGCCGATTTCGAACATATGCGCAGCGGTTTCCTCATGCCCATGGAACCGCTGGAGGACGGCAGCACACGGTGCCACGGCATCGTCCACGCACGCCGGGGTGGTGGCCCGCTGCGGATTTTCGATCCGCTTCGGCTGCGGCTGCGCCGGCTCTTCACCTTCGGCTACCTGAAGGAGGAGGCGCGGCAGCTCCGCGCCACCCGCTACAACCCCCGAAGCCTCGGACCCGACGATCAGGACATGATCGATTTTTTCCATTGGGTGGCGTCCCTGCCGCAAGAGCCGCCAGCCACCCCGGCCCCTCGACCGACCCCAACCAGCGAAGGTGATCATGAAAACATCCATCGCAGTCTTGATGCTCCTGTGCCTGGCAACCGTGCCCGCTTTATCCCAGACGCCGTCCATACCCATACCGCCGCCGAACGCTGACGCCGTTCACAACGAGCTGCGCGCCTTCCGCGACGGCCTCCTCGCGGCGATGAACAAGGGCGACATCGAGGCCGAGCTCGCCTATTTCCATCCCAACGCGGTGGTCACCTGGCACAACGCCGAGGTCAGCCGGGGCCGCGAGGGCATGCGGACGTACCTGAACCGCATGCTGACAGGGCCGGACAAGGTGGTCGCGAGCTACAAGGCGGACGTCAACGTGGATGAGCTCACCATCCTCTACGGCGGCGACACCGGCCTCTCCTTCGGCAGCGCCGTCGAGCATTTCACGCTGACCAGCGGCAAGACGCTCGACCTGCCCGCGCGGTGGAGCGCGACGCTGGTCAAGGAAGGCGATAAGTGGCTGATCGCCAATCTGCACGCGTCGGACAATCTTTTCGACAATCCGCTTCTGGCCCTGGCCAAGCGGACGGCTTATTGGGCCGGCGGCATCGCCCTGCTCGTGGGCCTCCTGATCGGATGGTTCCTCGGGAGGCGCGGGCGGGCTTGACCTCCGCTGTGCCGAGCGCCGGAGAGCTGCGGGATTTCGCCGCGCGCGAGGGGATCGACGCGGCGACGACCCGGCTCTATCGCAGCCTTCTGGAATCTCCTTTCCATGGGCCGTTCATCCGCCGGATCGAGGAGACCCGGAAGCAGCCGGCGGCGACCGTCTGGCGCTCGGACGCGATCCTGGTGATCGTTCCCGGCGCCTTCTATCGGGAGAACCCGCGCTCCGGCGCGGACGGTCACGTGCTGCGCGAGCAGGCCGAGGCCCTGGGTTGCCCGACCGATCTCGTTCCCCTGGCCAGCGCCGGACGCGTGAAGGAGAACGCGCGAATCCTTTGCGATTGGCTGGCGAAGCAGCCTCCTCGTCCCATGATCCTGGCCTCGTTGAGCAAAGGCGGCGCGGAAGTGAAGATGGCGCTTAGCCAGCCGGACGCGGACCACGCCTTCGAAAACGTCGCGGCCTGGATCAGCCTGTGCGGCATTCTCGACGGCACGCCGATGGCGGAATGGTTGCTGTCCCCGTGGAACCCCGGGGCCGTGCTGAGCCGGCTCTACTACCGGCTGCGCGGCCAGAGCACGAGCTTCCTGCCCGAGCTGCGCTACGGCCCCGGCCAGACGCTCGATTTTCCGTTGCGGCTGCCGGAGCACGTGCGGCTGATCAGCGTCGTCGGATTTCCCCTGCGCGAGCATCTGGACCGAGGTATCTCGCGGCGCTGTCATCGCCGGCTCACGCCGCTCGGCCCCAACGACGGCGGACTGGTGCTGGCGGACGTCTGCGCCCTGCCGGGGCTGGTCTACCCGATCTGGGGAGCCGACCACTACCTGCGGCCAAAAAGCGGCGTCAACGAGCTGGTCGCGGCGATTCTGCGGGATCTCGACGAGAGCCTGCGGTGACTCCCTTCCTGGCCTGGCCGGGCTGGAAACACCTGCGCTACGCGGCGCTCCTGTCGCTCGCCAATACCTTCTGGTTCCTGCTCGTCTACGGCGGCCTGGACGCGCTCACCGCCCGCCGCGGCTTCCGCGTGCCGGTTCATTTCTCCGCCGAGCTGCGCATTCCGTTCGTCCCCGCGATGACGGTTTTCTATATGTCGCTTTATCTTCTGTTTCTCATGGCGCCATTCGTCCTGCGAAGCCGCCGCGAATTCCGCGCGGCCGTGTGGACCTTGGCGGTCGTCATCGCCTGCGCCGGAGCGGGATTCCTCGCCTTTCCCGCCCGGCTCGCCTTCCCGCCACCCCAGGAAGCGGAGCTGGGGAGCTGGGCCGGCCTCTTTCATCTCGCGGACCGGCTGAACCTCACCTACAACCTCCTGCCGTCGCTCCACGTGGCAATGGGCGTCGTCTGCGTGGCAATCCTCGCTCCTCGCGCCCCGGGGATCGGCAAGATCGCCCTCTGGTCGTGGATGGTCCTGATCGCCGCTTCGACCGTCCTCACGCACCAGCATCACGTTCTGGACGTCGTCACGGGCTGGCTGCTGGCGATCGTTTGCGTGAAAACCGTCTTCGATCGCCTTGGTCTGTCCTATACTGAAGCAATCAGGAACGATCGGAATCTATGAGCCCTGAGGACACCGCCAGCCTGACCCGGCGAGCCCTGGACGGCGATCAGACCGCCCTGACCGCCCTCGTCGCTCTGCTGACGCCGGTGGTCCAGGCCCGTGTGGCCCGAACCCTGCTGGCCCGGCGGTCCCTGCTGGCCGGCGGGCGTAGCGTCCGCCAGGAGGTCGAGGATCTCACCCAGGAGGTCTGGGTGGCGCTCTTCGCCCGCGATGCCCGTGTATTGCGCACCTGGGACTCCGAGCGGGGGTTGTCCCTGCCCAACTTCGTGGGATTGGTGGCGGAGCGCCAGGTGTTGTCGTTTCTCCGCAGCGGCCGGCGGAACCCCTGGAAGGAGGAGCCCTCGTTCGCGGACGAGGAGCTCGAGACCGAATCCCTGGAAAGCGGACCGGAAGAGCTCGTCGCCGGCCGGGAGCATCTTACACTTCTGCTCGACCGGCTCCGCGAAAGCTTGAGCCCGCTGGGCTGGCAGCTTTTCGACCTGCTGTTCGTCCAGGAGCTGTCGCAAGCCGAGGTGCAGGCCGCGAGCGGCCTTTCCGCCGATGCCGTCTATGCCTGGCGCAGCCGTCTTCGCCGCGTGGCCCAGAGATTGGTGGACGAAATGTCAGAAACTCCGGCGACGGCGCGAAAATCATAGCAGGAGGGCTATAGACGATGAACGATCGACTCTTACGCGAGCTGGGAGATCTGGCACGAAGCGAATCAACGGCCGAGGAGGCGCGCTTCGACGACCGCTGGGACCGCTTGGCGGCCGGCACCCTGACCGCGGAAGAGGAGGCCGAGCTGAAAGCTCTCGCCGAGTCATCCCCTGAAAACCAGGAAGCCTACGAGGCCTTCCGTCCCCTCGGCGCCGAGTTTCAGGCGCGGGTGGTGAGCGCGATCCAGTCCGAGCAGGCGGAGCGGGCCGCCGAAGAACGTCAGCCCAAGCCCCAGGAGACGCGTCCCCGTGTCCTCCCCTTTCGGCCCCTGATCCGCAGAGTCGAGCTCTGGGTGGGATCCGCCGCCGCGGTGGCGGCGGGAGTGTTCTTCATGGTGCGGCCGCCGATGCTGGGCGGCTATGGGGCCGAGCTCGAAGGCGGATTCAGGAAGGAACGAGGAGGCGAGACCGCGACGCCGAACGAAAAACGGGTCTTTACCCCTGGCGCGCCCTTCCGCTTGGAGGTCAAACCGAAACAGTCCCTCGAGCATCCCGGAGCTGTCAAGGCGAGCGCTTACCTCACCACGAGTGCCGGCCGGGAGGACTTGAAACCTTTGGGACTGGAAAACAAGTTTCAATCCAGTGAAACCGGCAGCGTCCGCCTCGACGCCACCATGGGCGAGGACATCAAAGTTCCGCCGGGAGACTGGATCCTCTGGACTGTCGTCGCTCGGAAGAGTCTTCCGGAAGCCGTGGATGTCCAGACGCGGCTGAGGGCCAATCAACCCCAGGATACCTCCTGGCGGAACATCTGCGATGCTCTCCACAAGGAGGAGAGCCCGCCTCCCCCGCCGTCTCCATGGCAGGTGACCTGCGCCGACTTTCGCGAGGGCCAGCCGGACCCATGACCCCAGGCCGAGCCCGCAGCGGTTTCCTTCGCGCTTCTCTTCTTCTTGGGGCGCTCGCAGCGTGTGGAAAACAGCCGGCTCCCGCCCCAGTCACCCTGGAAGTCGAGTACATAGGGTGCTGGGCCTTTTATCTGCCAGACCAGGTTTGCTCCCTCTCTTCCAACCGCCAGCTCACTCTCTGGGTAAGGACCACTCCCCCGGATCGGAAAGTGGAGCTCCGCGCCGGCGGCCGGCTCCTGGCGCCCACGAAAGAAGAGAAGGTGAGCAGTGGCAGGCGTTACCTGATCTCCATCCCCAAAGCGGCCAACCGGCTGACGGTCGAGGTCCTCTCGCCGGATGGCAGCCGCGGCCCGAACTGGTTCCTGCGGCTGGCCGAGCCTGAGCAGCCGCCCTGGTGGGACGGGGTCATAGAGCTGATCGACGCCAAAAAGAACCTAGAGGCACAGGGACGGCTGGAGCAGATCCAGAGATCGGCTCCGCGCCAAGAGCGGAGCTTCACCTGGCTGCCGCTCGCCAATCTGGCCCACGGCGAAAGCAATGCTGAAAAGGAGGAGCTGTACCTCAAGGAAGGGCTCGCCGTAGATCGCAGTGAGAACCGCTGGGGCGGTCTGGCCACGAAAGAGTCCCGGCTCGCAGCGCTCTACATCGACCACGGGCGCTTTGGCGAAGCAAGCAAGATTCTCCAGGCGCTCCAGCTCCCTACCAAAGCGCCAGCCTACAGCAAGTGCAATGTGAGCTTTTACCGGGGCGTACTGGCGGAGAAGACCGGCCACTACGACGACGCCCTGAAGTGGCTCCAGGAAACCGCCGAGCTCGCAAAACGGGTTGGACTGTCCACGTTCGAAAAGGCCGCCGGTCAGATGCTGGCTCTCGTGTACCAGCAGCTCGGCCGCTCGCGAGACGCAGCCAAGTTGTATGCCAGACAGGCCGCCGTGGATCTCAAGTCCAGTTGTGATCTGGGGACCTTCTTAACCAATGCGGGCTGGTTCCAGCTCATGGAGCGCGAGGCAGGCAATACCGCCAATGCCGCCGAAAATCCGGCTCCGGTCCTCCAGCAAGCCCTGGCCGAATTCGAGAAGAATCAATGCTCGCCGGAACAGATTCTCACCGCGCACCAAAACCTGGCGCTGGCCTACCAGCAGCAGGATCAATGGTCCGCGGCGCGCCAGGAGCTCGCTCGAGCCCGGGTTCTGGCCGTGCATCCGAACCTGCTCGAGCTTCTCTGGCAGGACGACCTCGAGGCGCGGGCAGCGCTTCAGGAAGGCCATCCGGAGCTCGCTATCGGCCTCTACGAGCAGCTCGAAAAGAGATCCGAGCGCGCCGCGTCGCCCGCAGGGCTCCTCCAGGCTCAGCTCGGCCGGGCCAAGGCCCATCTCGCCCGCGGCCAGACGCCGGCGGCGATCGACGCCCTCGCCAAGGCGGACCGCCAGATCGAGGAGCAGAGCCGTCACATCCCGGTGCACCAGGGACGCGACACCTTCTTCGCTTATCAGGAGGCAGCGACCCGCCTTTATCTCAAGCTGCTGCTCGACGGGAGGCAGCGACAGAGCGCCTTCGACCTGGCCCGCAGGTCCCGCTCGCGGCTGCTGCGCCAGCTCGCGGTCCGCGACCGCCTGAGCCAATTGGGTGCAACCCAACAGAAAGCCTGGTTCGAGTCTTTGTCGAGGTACAACTCCCTTCGCGAGGGCGTCGAAAGAGACGCCGCGAAGCGCTGGCAGTTGGCCGTCAGCGAGAAAGAGAGAGCCTTGGTGGACGAGGCCGCAAAGCTCAAGGACGCCCAGGACGACCTCGATCTCGCGCTGCGCGATCTGAACGCTTTCCGCCGCAACGGCGAGGAAGTGTTCGCTCCGTCGGCGCCCGGCGAGGTCATTCTGGCCTATCACCCCTTGCCCGAAAGACAGTGGGCGGCCTTCGCGGCCACGGCACGGGGAATCGTGGTCGCCAATTTCGAGCTTCCCGAAACCATGCCGACGGCTCCGGAGCACCTCGCACGGCTTCTACTCGCGCCGTCCCCGACTTTCCAAGCAGCCATCGCGAGCGCCACCCGCGTAAAAATCTTGCCTTATGGCCCTCTGCGGTCTGTGGACTTCCATGCCTTGCCCTTCACCGGCGGCCAGCCACTGCTCGCGACCCATCGGGTGGCCTACAGCCTCGACCTGCCGATGCGTGCCGCCGCATCCCGGAGCGGCCAGAACGAAGCTCTCGTGGTCTCCAACCCCACGCGAGACCTGCGTACGGCGGACACCGAAGGGGAGACGGTGGCCGCAACCATCAAGCGCTGGCCAGGCTCATGGACATTGACGCATTTGAAGGGCAGGGAGGCCACTGCCAAGAACGTCAGCAATACGCTGGCCCGAGCCAGCTTCTTTCATTATGCCGGCCACGGCATCTTCGGCGGCTTCGCCGCCTGGAGCAGCGAGTTGCCGCTGGCGGATGAATCCCGCCTGACCCTGAGCGATATTCTGACGCTCTCCCACGCACCCGATGCCATCGTCCTTTCCGCCTGTGACGCCGGCCGCACCTCCGAAGAAGCCCCCGGCGAGGGCGTCGGCCTCGCCAACGCCTTCCTGCTGGCCGGTGCGAAAGAAGTCGTCGCCGCCAGGCAGGCGGTGCCCGACGAGTCCGCCAACGAGCTGATGGCCGAGCTCTACCGCGATTGGCAGCCTGGAGAGAGCCTCGCGCAACAATTGCAGCGCGCCCAACTGACGTGCCGCAAGAAAGATCCCTCCGCCAACGCCGCCTGGGCGAGCTTCCGCCTCCTCGTTCCTTGATCCCGTCGCTCGCTGTTGGTCAGAAACGAACAGCCCGCCGCGAAAGCCTGAATAGAAACCGCGGCACGCCGTCTCCTTCAGGACCATGCCGGTCCGAAGCGGCTCCGAGGCTCGCGGCATTCAGGAGGGAACCAATCATGCGATCCAGGATTCTTGGCGTTCTATTGGGCTTGGCGATGGGATGGACGGCCGGGTGTACCACCCTCTGCACCTCTCATACGCCAACAACCGCACAGCCAGCCAAACCACCACGGACCGCTGCACTCGAAACCCGAGGCCGCTGGATCGGCTTGCTCGCGAAGGGCGCGAAGGGCTCCACCTGCCCCACGGTGCCCGGCTGGAAAACACAAACCCTGCTTGACCTTGCAGCCGCCAAGGCCGAGGAAGGCATCCAGTGTGCCCCTCCCGTGGCGCCGACCCGGGCAAACCTCATCAGAATGGAGAAGCTCGACGGCCTGTTCCACAAGCACGGCTTGGACCGTTTCTGCTTCTACACTTCCGAAGGCGGTCATAGCAGAGAGTTTCCAAAGACAGCCGGCCTCGCAAAGGTCGAGCCGGACCGGATGGGCCTGACGGCCAGCGCCCCTCCCGTTCTGGACCCTCTCGGAGCTCAAATCTGGGGCCGGCTCGCCGATCAATTCGTCGCTCGGGTCGGAACCGTCCGGTTCAATGACGCAGCCCATCCGGTGCGCCTGGTCTTCGTCGACTCGCAGCCCACGGGAGAGGGGGTACCCGCCCCATCCCCCGCTCAGGTCTCCTGGCACGGCTACGGCATGGCACACCTGGCCAACGAGATGGTCTGCGGGCCCGCGCAGAGCTGTCCCATTCACCTCGCGACCCGGCTCGCGCTGCGCTACGACGACTACAATACCGATCCGTATTCAGGGGACTATGCCGGCAGCGACGCCGGTGGTCACCAGGGCCGGATCGGCGATCTGGCGGCGGCGATCACGGCGGAGATCGATCACTGGCAACAACACTACGCCGACACGAAGCTCATCCTAAACCTTTCCATCGGTTGGGACGGTGAATACCACGAGCTCGACGCGGACAAGGAGGGCGACCTCGATCTCGCGACCCAGGCGGTCTATGCTGCCCTGAAAGTCGCCCATGACGGCGGCGCTCTGGTGATCGCCGCCGCCGGCAACCGGACCGGCGGGGAGAATTCCCAGCAGCCCTTGTTGCCGGCGGCCTGGGAGCTCCACCCGCCGTCCGGGGCCGACAACCTCTCCGGCCAGAAGATCGCCTATGCCGTGGGCGGAGTCGACTGGCAAGACCTGCCGCTGCCCAATGCCCGCCCCTTTGGCATGCCACAGCTCGTGGCCTACGCCGATCACGCGGTGGCCACGATGTCCGAAGGCGAGCCCACCAAGATCTACACGGGAAGCTCGGTGGCCGCCGTCGTCGCCTCCGCCAGCGCCGCCGTCACCTGGCACCTGCGACCGAATTGGACCCCCGCCGAAGTCATGGGGCAACTGAACCAAGCGACGGTGAATCTTCCCAGCACGGCCACTTACTATCCCTCCGGGGGGAGCGCGCCTCACCTACTGCGGCTGTCGCTCCATCAGACCCTCTCCATCCTCTGCGGGCAGGACGAAGGGTGCCTGGGCGTGGTGGCGCCAGCCACCACCATTGAGTCCCTGACGGCCCCGGCCGACCTTTCAGCGATCACGTCCCAGATCTCTTCCTGGGCCGTGCTCGACCCGGTCAATCCTCCGCCCACCTGCGACTCGCTGACCCAGGTCTACATGGCCTCCAATCCGCTCTCCAACCTTCCGTTCTCCGACCCGCGCGGTTGCCCGATGGAAAAGCTGCCCGACATGAACGCTCCCGCTCTGACGCAGACGCTGCCGCCGGACACTCCGTGCCCGACCTGCTCCCTCGGCTCGGGGGGCTCAGGCGGAGGCGCATTAGGGGCAGCCGCGCCGCTGAGGGTCGCATCTCTCAACCCATGGCTCGAGCTGGCCGATGAGGCCGTCACTGCGTATCCCTACAGCCTTGCCGCGGCCATCGATCCCGATTGGCTGGCAAACCAGAACGGCGCGGCAATCGAGAGCGCCATCCTCGTCATCGATTGCAAGACCGACCCGCAGATCAAGGAAAGGCTGGACCTGACCTCACAATTCCAGGCGCTGCTCAGCGCTTCGCAACCGGAAGCGGCCAATCCTCCGCCCGTCCAAAGGATCGGCTTCGGTGGCGTCAGCGGCCGGCCGTCCATCGCCGGCTGCACGGCCAGCGTGGATTTCACACTGTCGGTCATGGACGGCAACGGCAATACGTCTCAGAGATCCGTGCAGAGCCCGGTCTACATCGACCCTTAATTAACTCCTTCCATTCACCCCTCCTCACCGAGCCGGCCGATGCTGGACGATCGGCCGGCGCTTTCCCTTCTCTCCTCCGGAGAGAAACCCGCCGATGGTGGGCTCCATCGGGGCCGGCGTTTCGCATTCTCGCGGCATTATTCCTTGGCAGTCGTTGTCAGAAAACCAGGATCCCGGGCGAAGGCCTTCATGGAGAACCCCGCGGACCCGAACGGTCGAGCTCCATTCGAGATCCGCGATTCCAGGAACTCGCTCCAGGACCGGAGTCCCCCTCGCGGTCCTGGCGGCAAATTCAAGAAGGAGTGATCTCATGCCCGGGCAAAACGATCGCCGACCACAGTTGGAGAACCCGACGAGGCAAGTGCAGGACCTACCAGGATGCATCAAATACATCCTTCTGGTGTTTCTACTCCTGCTGCTGGTGGCGGAGATCGCCGCCGGCGAATTCCGCAGGCTCGGGGAAGGCCCCACCCTGGCATGGCTGATTCTCGCCTTCAAGCTCCTGCTCATCCTGGGACTGATCATTCTGATCAAGGTGCAGAAGAACCTGAAGTGCAAGCTGACCTCGCCCAATGGGTGCACCGAAGAGGAGCCCGATCCGATGGCCGGCATGCTTTTCGTGCGGGTGAAGGGAACCGCGGGCGGCGCGGTCTTTGGCGGCTATACGCTGGAGATCCAGAAGGACGGCGATCCGCCGATCCCCGGCATCGTCCTCTACCCCGGAGGAGGCTCCAGCGGCACCGTGCCCGTCATCGCCGGCGAGCTCGGCCGCATCAACACCACCTTGCTATCGGACGGCGCTTACACGATTACCCTTCACGTCCACCCGGCCGGCCCCGGTCCCTCGAAGAGCGCCACGACGAGCTTCAACCTGCTCAAGGTGATCGTCTACATCAACCGGGTCGCCAACGTTCCAGCGATCAGCATGGCGCCGGTTCCGGACAACCCCAATCCCCTCGATCCGGAGGCCGAGCTGCGCTCCGGCGGAGCCACGGTGGCGGTGGGAGGCGGTATGTCGATCGCCGGCGCCGCCTACGTCTATGAGTGCTCCGGCCGGAAGATCCAGAGCTATGAGATCCGTTTTGCCCGCGTGCCCGCGCCGGGGGCCGAGCCCGGTCAACCGCTTCAGGACACCGCGATTCCGGCGCTATGGCCCGTGGCTCAGCGCGTCGCGCCCCTGCCGTTGGAGTACACACTGCCCGATCAGTATGCGCCCTGGACGCGCGTCGGCCCAGCCTCCACGAACCTCATCAACAGTTGGAAGACGATGACCATCGGCGCCAGCACCTTCTACAAGCTGAACCCGGGGAGTTGGAACAGCGGCGCCGCAGGCAGCGGACGGTTCAGCCTGCTCCTCGTCGTGGAGGACACCGCGGCCCATCGCTATTTCGACCTGCAACGCGCATGGATCGACAACCAGACGATCCGCGGCAAGATCGTCAAGTTCCAACGCCTGATCGATCCGGTCAACAAGCTCTGGGACGATATGCCCGCCTGCACCGACGTGCTGCTCAGCTATGGCACCATCCGCCCCATGGGTCTGGCTTGGGACCCGGTCATCGACGAGGCCTGGTGGCCGCCGGTGGCTCCGAACGACAACTTCGGTTACTACAAATTGGAGTTTTGGAAGCAGTTCGAACCCTTCCCCCCAGGGCCACATCCGCTGACGGGCAACATCCCTGCACGGGTTCCTGCATTGCCTGCCCTGCCACCCGTCGCGGTGCCGACGGACGCGGACGCAGACCAGCTCGCCATCTGGGATCTGGCGACGCTGGACGCGGGACCGAAGCCGTCCCCCTACGTGCCGCCGCCCTATCCCAAGATCTATCGGGGAGAGTCCTGCTCCTACATCTTGCAGCTCTTCGTCACGGATACGTCCGTCGTCAACGAGGGTTCAACTCACTACATTTATCACCAGGTGCCCCTGAAGATCATCAACGACCTGTAGACACCGGCGTGGCATCAAAACCGGCGGCCCGCCGTTGTCTACGGCGGGCCGCGGCACCGGGTGCACCGCGGCGGTCCGGGATCTTCGTTGTCAGAAAGCCGTAGCGCACCGCGAACTCCTCTTCAAGACCAGGGCGACAGTCATAAAACGCCCTCCGTGCCGCTGCCAGTGAAGCGGCGCGGAAGTCCTAAGGAGGCTGCAGATGGACCCATCTCCCCGCCGATCGAGCCCGGCCCTGTGTGCCGCGCTGGGTTTGCTGCTGGCGACCGGCGCGGTGGCCTCTCGGCTCCCGGCCGGGGAGCAGCAGCCTTCGCCGCCCACAGTCCAGACCCCGGTCCCTCCGAAGGAGACCGATCAGGACCTGCGCAAGCTTCCTCCCTCCGAGCCTCTGAAGCCGGGCGGGCCGGTGCGGGAGGTCCCCGACCTGAAGCGCACCGAAATACCTTCGCAACGCGTCACCGTCGTTCCCGAGGTGCTCGCGGGAGACCTGCGCCGGCTGCCGGCTCTCCCGGCGGGTCCGGTCGCCTTCGAGTCCCTCTGGCGGGAGGTCCGAGACCAGGGAGCCTGCGCAGCGGCGAGCGATCAGCCTCTGGCGGTTCGCCATGACCGGCGGGCCGAGAGGTGGCTGCTGAGCCGTTGGGCCCGACCCGCGCCCGGCTCCGCCTTTCATCTCTGCACCGCCTTGTCCCGCACCACCGATCCGGTCGCGGGCGGCTGGTACCTCTATGACCTCGTGCTGCCGATGTATCGCGCCGGTACGGCGCTGGAACCTGAAGCGAAAACCTATTCATTGGTCATCGGCCCGGAAGGTGCCCAGGTTCTCTTCACCTTCGATCGCGCCCGCATGCTCGCGGGCCGCCCCGTGGAGCCCACCCGGACGCCGCCAGGCCGGCAGCGTCCCCCTCACCCCTCTCAATAGTCACAAAACAAGGAGGTTCGGCGATGAAAAACCTTGCAAAGCAGTATCGAGTACGAGCTCTTGCCGGGTTGTTACCCCTGCTCCTCGCCGCCGCGGGCGGCGCCCTGGACGCTCAGACCGCAGCCAGGAATCAACGTCCGATTCTGTACGAGCCGATCGCTCCCAAAGTCTTCGAAGGCGATCTCCGGCAAATACCGAAGGCGAAGGCCTGGCTTGCTGGAGAGCCTTACCGGGAGGTGGGAGACCTGAAGGAAGAGAGGTCCACCAACCCGCAAACGCCCGGTGCGGCCGAGCCGTCCTTTCTCGAGTCCGCGGCGGGGGGCGCGGGCCCCGGTATCGCCGCCACCTTCTCCCCGGTCTCCTTCGACGGCATTCCGGCCACCGGCTGGATACCGCCGGACACCGTCGGGGACATCGGCCCCAATCACTACGTCCAGACGGTCAACATCTCCTTGGCGATCTACGACCGGATGGGCAATCTGCTCGTCGGCCCGTCGCCGATCAACGCTCTCTGGGCCGGCTTCGGCGGCCCCTGTGAAACCAATAACAACGGCGACCCGATCGTTCGCTACGACAAGCTGGCGGACCGCTGGCTGGTCAGCCAGTTCGCGCTCGGCGCCAATTTTCAATGCATCGCCATTTCCCGCACGCCCGATCCGGTCGCCGGCGGATGGTATCTATATGCCTTCGCGACCCCCGGTTTCCCGGATTATCCGAAGATCGGCGTCTGGCCGGACGGCTATTACATGGGCACGCAGCGGGGCTTTCCAGGCGGCGGCCTGGACGTCTACGCCTTCGACCGAATCCGCATGCTGAGCGGTCTGCCGGCCGGCGCCGTCCAGTTTTTCGTTCCGGCCCCCTCGCTCTTCCTGCAGCCGAGTGATCTCGACGGCCCGGCGCCGCCCACCGGTACGCCCAACTTTTTCGTGCGGCATGTGGACGGCGCGCTGTTCGGCGGCGCCGACCGGCTGGAGATGTTCGCTTTCAGCGTCAACTGGGCGAACCCCGGGCTCTCGACTTTGACTGCCCTGCCGAGCCTACCGGTGGCGCCCTTCAGCGCCGTGCTGTGCGGCGACAGCTTCGCCGGCAACTGCGTCCCTCAGCCGGGAACTCCGACACGCCTCGAAACCCTTCCGGCCTGGCTGATGTGGCGCCTTCAGTATCGCAACTTCGGCGGCCATGAGACGTTGGTCACGAATCACACGGTCAATACGGGAGGCGACCACGCCGGCATCCGCTGGTACGAGCTGCGCCGGACCTCCGGCGGACCGTGGACGGTTTTCCAACAGGGTACCCACTCTCCGGACAACGCCCTCCATCGCTGGATGGGCAGCGCCGCCATGGACAAGGACGGCGGCCTGGCCTTGGGTTACAGCGCTTCGAGCGGCACGGTCTTTCCGGGAATCCGCTACGCCGGACGCCTCGCGGGCGATCCCCCCGGCACCCTTCCCGTGGCGGAAACGACTCTCCTCAACGGCGGCGGCTCGCAGACCGGCCCTTCCCGCTGGGGCAACTACAGCACGATGGACCTCGACCCGTTGGACGACTGCACCTTCTGGTATACCGCCGAATATTACTCAGCGTCCTCGCCGGCCGGTTGGCGCACCCGCATCATGTCCTTTCAACTGCCCTCCTGCGGCGCGCCGGCTCCCCCTGTCCCCACGACGCTACCGCATCAGGTCGCGATGGTCGTCGGCGGTCTCCTCACCGACAACTCATTGCCTCTGAATTCCGGCTTCGACACCAGCTTCCTCTACCGGCGGCACCGCTTCGTTCCCCTCTGGAGCTGGGAGCTCGAGACCGGCTTCGCCTTCACCGGGGACGCCGTCAACTCCGGCCTCCTGGGCAATGCCCAACTGCACCTGGTGCGCCACCTGAACGCTCCACCCGCGAAGGTTCTGCCCTTCCTTCTCGCGGGCGTGGGAGTGGCTCGCTACTCCACCCTGGGATTTTCCGACACGGCGCCGCTGCTGACGCTCGGCCTCGGAGCCGACTTCGCCTGGACTCAGAAGGCGGGCTTCCGGCTCGACGCGCGAGTCCTGTGGCTCCACGACCTGATCAATCCCGGCTGGACCAGGAACTTCCAGATCCTCTGGGGGCCGACGTTCTCGTTCTAGGAACGAGCGGCAAACCCACCGGGGGAGGACTTGGCCTTGGCAGGCCTGTCAAGAAATAACTCAGGGCCTCCCAGCGGCGGTAAGGTCGGCGGGTTGATTGAAAGTGAGATCGGAGCGAGATCGGCACCGCCGAGGGTCTGCGCAGGATGGGGAGCCCGTCGCCGCCTCGGAGATGCCCGCACCGGGGTTCCCCCCGGCACGGGACGTCTCTACCCTGCTTCTGCGTCGCCTGAAGACGCGACCTGCGTAGCCGGCCGTGTCTTCTTCCAAGCGGGAAAGCGCTTGGGCGAGGAGGGGGAGGGCTCTCCCGAGTGGGGGAAGGCCTCCCCAACTCGGGATTGCGACAAATCGAGTAGGGGAGAGCTTCCCCAACTTGGGATTGCGAAAAATCGAGTAGGGGAGAGCCTCCCCAACTCGGGATTGCGTCCAAACGAGTAGGGATTGCGACAAATCGAGTGGGGGAAGCGTTGCCCAACTCGGGATTGCGTCGAAACGAGTGGGGCGGGCTTCGCCCCACTCGGGAGAGCGTCTCCCCCACTGGGGGAAGCCTCTCCCCGCTTGGGATTATGTCCAGACGGCCATATCATCGCTCCACTTTTTGGGAGGTGAGCGCTTGAGCGATGCCAAGGACGCACCCTTTCTCGTGGCGGCGGCGCAGGCGGCTCCGGTGTTTCTCAACCGGGCCGCGTGAGGTAGCCTGCCGGAAAACCGCCCCACCGGCCCAACGGGCCGGGAGATCCCAGCCCAGGGCCGAGGCCGAAGGCCGACGCCCTGGGAAAAAAAGGACTTGCGGCCTGAAGGGTCGCGAGAGCCGTCGAGGCGATGGACGTGTCCGTCGTATACGTCGCTGTTGAAAATCAGTCAGCGCGCGGACTTCTTGAGCCGCCCGATCTGCGCCCGCAGCCGGGCGAGCTCCTCTTCAGCCGCCTTGCGGGCCGCCTCTTCCTGGGTCGCTCTCTTCGCTTCCCGCGCCGCTCGGTCTTCGGCGACCTTGCGCGCAGTCGTTTCCCGGATCGCTCTCTTCGCTTCGCGGGTCGCTCGCTCTTCGGCCGCCTTACGCGCAAGCTCCACTTCGGCAGGGCTCTCCAGCCGCTCTCCCGTCCTGGCGTTGAAGACTTCGATCCGATGCCCCTCGGCCGAGACTCCGAAGATCAGCTCCGTGGCCTCGGAGAGCAGGCGTCCTTGAGCGTCCGGCTCGATCCGCTGATACCGCCTCAGGCGGTCCAGGCGATATCCCTTGAGGAGGAACCTGTGGTCATTGGCTTGACGGGGCGGATCGACCAGGATGTACTCCGGGATGCCGACTCGCTCGTAGAGCTTGACCTTGTCCACCTCGTCCATCTTGCGGACTCGGGCATCGATAGGCGAAACAACCTCGATGACGAGGGAAGGAACGCCCCCCTCCTTCGCGATGTTGAAGCTGGTCAGCTTGCGGCCTGGATTGCGCACCCCGCGGACGATCGAGATGTCCGGCGACGGACCCCGCCTGGGGCTCACCAGGTGCTTGACGTCCATCAGAACCTTGACCCCAAGCTGGGGCTTGAAATACCGGCCCAGCAGCTCCTTCAGCTCGGCCAGCAGGTCGGCGTGCAACTCTCCCTGGGTCATCTTGTCCCCGAGCCGCGGATTGAGGTAGAGCTCTAGAGTTAGAGGCATCTCCACCAGCTCGAAGCCGCCGCCAGGGCGCTCGACCCAACGCTGGAGCATGACCTCCCCATCCTCCGCGTCCTGGAGTTCCAGCCCTGGAGCGCTTTCCTCCGGCCAGGACATTTCGTGTGCGGGCTTGGCCATGTCTGAGAGTATAGGAAGTCTCCCCGGGTCCGTCAAAGGTCGCCTGGAAAGACGACGGGCAGGGACGACCGGCTCGATAAGACGGCACGCCGGACCTTTCCACGACCTCAGCAGATCAGGTGGCCGCGCTTTTGTTCACGAATTGGTCTAGAAAACCCGCCGCTCGCAAAGAGGGCAGCCAGACGCCCAGTCGGCTGCCCCAGTAGCGCTTCAGGCTAGTTTTACGAGGCATCCATATACCTGATGCCCTGTGAGGCCGACGATCTATCTAGGCGACTTCTGATCCTTTTTGGGCGAGTCGGTCGAGATCTTGACGTTGATGCCCAGAGGGTTCGTCTGGACACCCAGCGACATGTTCTTACCGATCATCGGTCGGCCGTCATGCGTCTTATCCCGCATGGCTTCCCTCTCTTTGGCTGCCGCTATTTCCGCAGAGATCTTTTCAGCGATCTTCGTGTTGCTGTCAAAGGTCTTCTGGGCCTCCGACCTAGCCGTTTCGGAGTTGTGATGATCGTGATCGGCAGCCACATCTCTCATAGCCCTTTCATGCTCCTTCGGCCCACCTGCTTCTGCATCGACCATTCGTGCCTGTGCTGCCACAGAAAG
Organism: Thermoanaerobaculaceae bacterium; assembly: GCA_963717295.1. Lineage (GTDB taxonomy): Bacteria > Acidobacteriota > Thermoanaerobaculia > Multivoradales > UBA5704 > DATARR01. The sequence goes on along the minus strand of OY970330.1, from coordinate 8,276,190 downwards.
CACCACCAGAGAGAATAGACAGTAAGCCACAGCGACCTTCTTCGTCTCGATTCTCATATCAGATCACCTCGTCGACCAGTTGGATACTCTTCTTGGTCGTCTGTCCGCAGAGTTTTGCAAGGAGGGTGCCATCGCCGATTTTGCGATTCCCATCTAATCCAAAGTCAACCGCCGTCCTCGCCGGAGTGCGGCGGGTGGCAAGAATAGGACGGACTAGTTGCTGGATACAGCAACCTCGGCCCTATTCGTTCTGGGGACGAGGCGGAGGAGGAGGCGCAGGCCGAGGAGGCGCTCAGCGAGCGCCGTGCCTCGGCTAGGGATGAGGGAAGGCTAGAATCATTACAGATGAATTGGTCTCGTCCAGAAGCGCAGCTTTGGCGGTCCCGGCAGGGACTAGGGGCCTTTTTGGCGGTACAACCGATGTCGCCGCCCAGGAGACAGCCCGCGGGCGTCTCTACCTTGGGAGGCTCCTACGGCTTGGCCGCCGCCGCCTTCGGCGCCATCCCCGGCTGGTACAGCACAGGCCGGTTCGCCTTGTCCTTCGCGTCTTTCACGATCCTGCGCACGTCGGCCAGGAGCTTGCGGGCGTCGTAGACGATGCCGTCCTTGATGGTGTATTTGACACCGCCGGTGCGGAGGACCTCGTTTTTCTCCGTCACCTTGATGACGCCCGTGCCGTAGAGGACGGCGAGGTTTTCGACCGGGTTCTCCTCCAGCACCACGAGGTCCGCGAGCTTGCCGGGCTCGACGGTACCGATCTCCTTGTCCATCCCCAGGGCTTCCGCTCCCTTCAAGGTGGCGGCGCGGATCACTTCCAGCGGATGGAAGCCCGCTTCGCGCAGCAGCTCCAGCTCGCGGATGTAATCGAAACCATAAAGCTTGTAGATGAAGCCGCTGTCCGAGCCGGCGGTCACCCGACCGCCGCGGTTCTTGTACTCGTTGACGAAGGTCATCCACAGGCGATAGTTGTTTTTCCAATCCACCTCGTTCTCGGTCGTCCAGTAGTACCAGTAGGCTCCGTGGTTCTGGCGGTTGGGCGCGTAGAAGTCCCAGAGCGAGGGGAGCGTATATTCGTCGTGCCACTCGGCGCGGCGGGCGCGGGCGAGATCCCGGCTGGCTTCGTAGATCGTAAACGTGGGATCGAGCGTGAAGTCGAGCGCGAGCAGCTCGTTCATCACCTCGTTCCAGCGCGCCGAGAAGGGCGGCGCGGCCTGCTTCCACAGGCGGCCGGCTTCGCCGAAGCGGTCCGCCTCGTTGGCGTAGTTGTAGGTGACGGGATAATCCTGGATGGTGCGGTCGGCGAACAGGGCCTCGGGCAGGCCGTACCAATGCTCCATGCTGGTGAGCCCCCAGCGCGCCGAGGTGAGCACGTTGACGCGGGAGACGTCCATCTGCGCGTGATGGCAGGCGCTGCGCAGGCCCTTCTTCTTGATCTCGTCGATGGCGGCCTGCATGATGGCCGGCCGGTAGCCGAAGAACTTGACGCCGTCGCAGCCCTTGGCGGCGATGTCGTCCACCCACTTGCGGCCCTGCTCGGGGGTGACGATCGGCGTCTCCCGACCCATGCCGAAGAAGATATAGGCCTTGATGCGGGGCGCCGTGATCTCGTTTCTCGCGCTCTTCGCCCGCTGGTCCAGAACCCAGTCGATGCCGTTGCCGCTGCCGGGATCGCGGATGGTGGTGATGCCGTGGCCCATCCAGAGCTTGTAGACGTACTCGGCGGGCGTACCCTGCTCCTTGCCGCCGATGTGGCCGTGCATGTCGATCAGCCCCGGCAGGATGAACATGCCGTGGAGGTCGATCTCCTTGTCGCCCGCCCCGGCCTTGGGCCGCTTCTTGGCGTCGATCTCGACTCCGGGGCTGCCGACGACCTGGACGTCCACGATGCGGTTCTTCTCGATGATGATGTCGACCGGCCCCACGGGCGGAGCGCCGGTGCCGTCGATCAGCGTCGCGCCGCGGAGGATGAGCCGCTTGAAGGGGCCCTCGCCCTCGGCGCGGGGCGGCGCGGGGAGGATGGACGAGTCCTCCTTGGGCTTGGCCGCCTCCGGTTTCTTGTCTTTCGCCGGTGTCTCTGCGGCGACGGCATTCGCGGTCGGCGACAAACAGCAGGCGACGAGCAGCAGGGATGGCCACATCCTCTTCATGAATCGCGCTCCTTCGGAGTCTTCGGGTAGTAACGGGCGGCGCCATCCTCTCAAAAGGCGCGGGGAGGGGCAAGGGACGGAGTAAGATGGAGGCAAACCTGCGATGAGTCAGCATCCTACGGTCTCGCCGACGTCGTTCACCGTTCCCTGTCCCGGCTGCGGTCAGAGGCTGCGGTTTACCGTGGCCGCCGAGATGCCGTCGCGCCTGCGCCTGCAGTGCGCTTCCTGCCAGAAGGTGTTCGGCGTGCGGCGGCCCGGCGCTCCCCCGGTGGACTCAGGCGCTTCCGTGGGCGCCCCCGGGTTCAACCCGCCGACCCTCGTCGCGTTCCCGGTCCCTGCCACCCAGTCCGGATCCAGCCTCGCCGGCACGGCCTCTGTCACGTCCACTCCCACGTCCACCCGGCAGCGAAGCCTGAACGAGCCCGGATTCACGGCGGGAGATCTGCTCGCCAGCCGCTACCGGCTGGTGCGTTTCATCGCCCGGGGCGGCATGGGCGAGGTGTACGAGGCGGAGGATCTGGAGTTGAAGGAGCGGCTGGCCCTGAAGACCGTGCGCTGGGACGTGGCCCTGGACGCCCTGGCGGTCGAACGCTTCAAGCGCGAGATCCAGCTCGCCCGCAAGGTGACCCACCCCAACGTCTGCCGTATCTTCGACGTCTCCCACCACCGGGAGGAGGGTGCGGCGGACCCGACGATCTTCCTCACCATGGAGCTGCTCCCCGGCGAGACGCTCTCACAGCGGCTGAAGCGGGCCGGTCCGATGCTTCCCGGCGAGGCGCTGGCCATCGCCAGCCAGATCGCCGAGGCGCTCCACGCCGCGCACCGGGTGGGCGTGGTCCATCGCGACCTCAAGCCCGGAAACGTGGTGCTGGTGGAGGGGCGGGGAGGGCCGGGAGCGGGCCCTCGCGCGGTGGTCACGGACTTCGGGCTCGCCCGCCTGGACGCGACTGATCCATCGGCCGGCCAGAACGTCACGCTGACGGGCGCGGCGGGGATCGTCGGCACGCCCGCCTACCTCGCGCCCGAGCAGGTCGACGGGGGTGAGATCACGGCGGCGACGGATATTTTCGCCTTCGGCATCGTGCTCTACGAGATGCTCACCGGCACCGTCCCCTTCCTGGGAGAGAACGCCCTCTCGACGGCGGTCAAGCGCCTGAAAGAGGTGCCGGTACCGCCGCACGTCCATGCGCCGGGCCTCGATCCGCGCTGGGAGGCGGCGATCCTGCGCTGCCTGGAGCGCAATCCGGCGGCCCGTTTCGCCACCGCTCCCGAGGTGATCCGCGCCCTCGATCAACCGCCGGAGTCGGCGACCGTCATGAGTTCGATAACGCCCCGCCTCGTGCCGCCGCCATCCCAGGTCTTACCGGTGCCGGGCGAGATCCCCCCTCCGGGAGCGATCCGCCCCGCCCGTCCCGGCGGGACGCGGCGCAAGCTCCAGATCGCCGCTCTCGCGGTTCTCGCCCTCGCCGCCATGGCCGTGGGCTGGATGCGCTACGGCCAATGGCGGGAGAAGCAGGCGGCGCTCGGGGCACATCTCCCCCTGCCGGCCACCGACATCACGCCCCGGCGCTCGGTCGCCGTCCTGGGATTCAAGGACCTCTCCGGCCAGCCCGGCACGGCGTGGCTGTCGTCCGCTCTCTCCGAGATGCTCTCCTCCGAGCTCGCCACGGGAGGCGGGCTGCGGGTGGTGGCGGGCGAGAACGTGGCGCGGGCGAAGGTGGAGCTGGGCCTGGGAGCCGCCGAGAGCCTGGCCACGGACACTCTCGGCCGGGTGCGCACCCTGCTGGACAGCGATGCCGTGGTGCTCGGCTCCTATGTCGCGCTCGGGGGCTCCGAGAGCCAGCCGGGGAGCCGGCAGATCCGGCTCGACGTCCGCCTGCAGAACACCCGTCCGGGCGGCGAGGCCGCCACGACGGTGACGGAGACGGGCAGCGAGGGGCAGCTCTTCGCTCTCGTGTCGAAGGTGGGCAAGCGGCTGCGCCGGCAGCTGGGAGTCGAGGAGGACGAGGCGCACACTGCCCGCGACGGAGACGCGCGTTCGGCGTTGCCGGCGAGCCCCGACGCCGCCCGCTTCTATGCCCAGGGGATCGAGCGGCTGCGCCTTTTCGATTCGGTGGGCGCCCGTGACCTCCTGTCGCGGGCAGTGGCGGCCGAGCCTGGCAACGCCCTCAGCCACTCGGCTCTCGCCACCGCCTGGAGCGCCCTGGGCTACGACGCCAAGTCGCGGGACGAGGCCAAGGCGGCGTTCGATCTCTCGGCCAACCTCCCCCGCGAGGAGCGCCTGCTGATCGAGGGGCGCTACCGCGAGGTCATCCAGGATTGGGACCGCGCCAGCCAGACCTGGTGGAAGCTGTGGTCCATGTTCCCCGACAACCTCGACTACGGCCTGCGCCTCGCCGCCGTGCAGATCTCCGCCGGCCGGGTGGCGGATGCCCTGGCGACCACCGCCGCCCTGCGCACTCTCCCCGCACCATCCCGGGACGATCCCCGCATCGACCTGGCCGAGGCCATGGCGGCGGGGGCCGGCGCCGACTTCAAACGCCAGCAGACGGCGGCGGCGCGGGCCGCCTCCCAAGGGGCCACCCAGGGCGCGCCGCTGCTGGTCGCCCAGGGCCGTCTTCTGGAATGCCGGGCGCTGCGCAACCTCGGTCAGCCCGACGCGGCGCTCGCCGCCTGCGAGGCAGGACGCAAGCTCCACGAGCAGGCGGGAGACCGGGCCGGTGTGGCGGAGGCCCTCACCCACGCCGCCAACGTGCTCTACGACCGTGGCGACCTGCCGGGCGCCGGACGATACTACGAGCAGGCGGTCGCCACGTACCGTGAGATCGGCAACCGGGGCGCCGAGGCGGGAGCCCTCAACAACATCGCCGTGGTGCTCAAGAGCCAGGGGGACCTGGAGCGCGCCCGCCAGCTCTACGAGCAGGTGCTGAACATCAGTAAGGAGATCGGCAGCCGCGGCGGCGAGGCCACCGCCCTTAACAACCTCGCCGGCGTCCTGCTGCGGCGCAGCGAGCTCGACGAGGCGGCGAAGCTGTTCGGCCAGTCGCTCGCCATCCGCCGCGAGCAACAGGACCGTTCCGGCATCGCCTACGCCCTGGACAACCTCGGCGTCGTGCTGCGCCGCAAGGGCGATCTCGGCGCGGCCCGCAAGCGGCATGAGGAGGCTCTCGCCATCCGCAGGGAGATCGGGCAGAAGATCGGCGAGGTGGCCTCGCTCAACAATCTCGGCGCCGTGCTCCTCGATCAGGGAGAGCTGAAGGCCGCCCGGAGCGATTTCGAGACCGCCCTGCGCCTCGCCCGCCAGACCGGCAACAGAAGCGCTTCCGCCTACTCGCTCTTCGGCCTGGGCGAGGTGCTCGCCCGCGAGGGCCGTGACGCCGAGGCCCGGCAGCAGCACGAGGAGGCCCTCGCCCTGCGCACCCAGCTCGGCGAGAAAAGCACCTCCGCCGAGAGCCGGCTCGCCCTGGCGGGAGTGCTGCTGGACTCGGGAGACCTGGCGCGCTCCGCCGACCTCGCCCGTGCCGCCGGGGAGGAGATGAGCCGCCAGGGAGCCCTCGCCGACCAGGCCCGCGCCCTGGCCCTCACGGCCCTCTCCGCCGGAGGGCGCGGCGACACCGAGGCGGCCCGGGACGCTCTCAGCCGCGCCGGCGCTCTCGTCCGAGGCGGGCAGGATCTCCTCGCCCTGCTCACCGTCGAGCTCGCCGCCGCCCGCGTGAACCGCGGCGGCGAGCCCGCGCTGCGGAGCATCGCCGAGCGGGCCAACCGGGCCGGCCTGCTGGACATGCGTCTCCAAGCCGAGCTGGCGCTCGCGCAACGAGCTGCTCGCGGCACTGCCGGCGACGGCGGAACGAAGCTGGCGGCCCTGCGGAAGGAAGCGGCAGCCCTCGGCTACGGCGCCATCGCCAAGAAGGCCAGGACCGGCTGATTCAGGCCGCCGCAGCTCGCCGGCCCGGCACGACGAGGGCCAGGCCGGCCGCCGCGGCCAGCGCCACGAGCGCCCCGAAATCGAAAGCCCGTGTCGAGCTCCAGTGATCCCAGAGGAACCCGAAAAGGAGGGAGGCCGGCAGGGCGCCGATTCCCAAAGCCAGGTTGTACCAGCCGAACGCCGCACCGCGCCGGTCCTCGGGGACGAGGTCGGTCACCAGCGCCTTCTCCACTCCCTCCGTCAGGCCGAAGTAGAGCCCATAGACCGCGAAGAGCGCCCAGGCGTGCCAAGCGCTCCCGGCGCGGCCGAAGGCGAAGTAGACGGCCGCGTAGACCAGCCAGCCGGCGACGATGAGGGGCCTTCGGCCGATGCGGTCCGAGAGGATTCCCCCCGGCGTGCTGGCGGCCGACTTGACGACGTGGAGCATCGCCCAGAGGATTGGGATCATGCTTGCCGCGACGCCCAGCTGGCCCGCCCGCAGCAGCAGGAAGGCGTCCGTGGAGTTGCCCAGGGTGAAGAGCAGCAGCACGCCGAGATAGGCCCAGAACCTCCTGCCCAGGGGAGTCTTGAAGTCGAGGCGGCGCTCCAGCCTCGGGGGCTCCGCCCGTGGCACCTCGCGCACCCCGAAGAGCAGCATCAGCACCGCCAGGGCTCCGGGGATGGCGGTGAGCAGGAAGACGGTGCGCAAGTGGAGCCCGCCCCAATGCAGGAACGCGAAGGCGAGAAGCGGACCCACCACCGCGCCGGCGTTGTCGGCCGCGCGGTGGAAGCCGAAGGCCCGGCCGCGGATGCGCGGGTCGACCAAGTCGGCGATCAGGGCGTCCCGGGGCGAGGTGCGAATCCCCTTGCCCACCCGGTCCGCGACGCGGATGGCGAACACCTGGCCCGCCGACCGGGCGAGGCCGATCAGCGGCCGGACGACGGAGGCGAGCGTGTAGCCTCCGAGCACCAGGGGCTTGCGCCGCGATGCGCGGTCCGACCACCAGCCGCTGGCGAGCTTGAGGAGCGCCGCCACGGTCTCGGCCGCCCCCTCGATGGCCCCAACGGCCGTGGCGCTCGCCCCCAACACCGTGGAGAGAAACAACGGCAGCAGAGGATAGGTCATGTCGCTCGACACGTCGGTGAGGAAGCTCACCGCCGCGAGGGCGAAGACGTTGCGGCCAAGCCGGGGCTTCTCCTCGGGGAAAGCCGAAGGCGAGGGAGCCGCCATGGCTTCAAGTGCCCTGCCTCTCGAAGCGGTAGTTGTAGAGGACCTCGGGCAACCCGGTGCCATGCGTCGCCGGCCGTTTCAACATCCCGTTCACCGCCGCGTCGAGGCCGACGACCAGGACCGCCTCCTGGAACTCCTGGTCCAGCCGGGCGCCACCCGTGAACAGCTCGAGCTGGCCCGCCTCGACGGCGTCCGGAGGATCGAGATCGATCCTGCCGCTCCCCAGGGCAACGAACAGCAGACGAGAAGGACGCATTCAGATCTCCTTGGAGAGGCTCATCTCTCCAGTGCTGCGAGAAACGAATCCATTTCCCGGATCTCTTGAAAATACAAACAGCCGGCGCTCGACACGCCGGCTGTTCTCATCCCCTGAGGGATTCCTACACGCTTTTCTTGGGGGAGGAAACCTGGGCCCGCCCTTCCTTCTTGGTGTGGACCTTCGGGGCATCCTTCTTGGCGTCCCGCTTGGGCTTCGGCTTGGCCTCGGCTTTGGCCTTCGGCGCGGCGGCCTTGGCCTCCTTCTTGGGCTTCGGCTCCTTGGTCTTCGCCTCCTTGGCCTTGGGCTCCTTGGCCTTCTTGGTGTCCTTCGGCGTCTCGGGCTCCGCGGCGACGGCCTCGCGCTCCACCAGCTCGAGCACCGCCATCTCCGCTCCATCGCCCTGGCGCGGTCCCAGCTTGACGATGCGCAGGTAACCGCCCGGCCGCTCCTCGAAACGCGGCGCGATGTCGTCGAACACCTTCTTGACCAGCTCACGCTTCAGCACCCAGCGCAACACCCAGCGCCGGTCGTGAATCGTGCCGTGCTTGCCGCGGGTGATCACCCGCTCGGCGATGGGGCGAAGCTCCTTGGCCTTGGGAAGGGTGGTGATGATCTTTTCCTTCTCCACCAGGGACTGGAGCTGGTTGCGGAACAGGGCCTCCCGGTGAGAGGAGGTCCGCCCGAGCTTTCTGCCTTTGACTCCGTGACGCATGGTTTAAGTCCTCTTCCTCAGGGCCCGATCAGGCCGAAGCTCCGGCGCCGGAGGAGCGCTCCGGCACGTCCATTCCCAGGGAGAGACCGAGCCGGTCGAGAACTTCCTGGACCTCTTCCAGCGACTTCTTTCCGAAGTTCTTGGTCTCCAGCATGTCCTTCTCGGTCCGGCGCACCAGGTCGCGGAGTGTGTGGATGTTGGCGTTCTTCAGCGAGTTGGCGGAGCGCACCGAGAGATCGAGCTCGTCGATGTTCTTGGCCAGCAGGGCGTCGAGACCCGCGAGCTCCTCGCGTCCCAGCTCGCCGCCATCGTGGCGCAGGCTCTCCTCGGTCTGGATGAAGATGCCGAGGTGATCCTTGAGCAGCATGGAGGCGAGCGACACGGCCTCCTCGGGACGGACCGTGCCATTGGTCCAGACCTCGAGAATGAGGCGCTCGTAGTCCGTGGTCTGGCCCAGGCGGGCCGCCTCGACCCGATAGTTGACCCGCCGCACCGGGCTGTGGGCCGAGTCCACCGGAATCCAGCCGATGCCCATCGACTCGTCGAAGTTGCGGTCGGCCGAGACGTAGCCGCGCCCCTTCTTGATCTGAGCCTGGAGCTTGAGCCGCCCCTCCTCGTTGACCGTCGCGAGGTGAACGCTGGGGTCGAAGATCTCGACCTGCGGATCCTCGTTCATATGGCCCGCCGTCACCGTGCCCGGTCCCTGAATGTCGATGGAAAGAACCTTCGAATCCTCGGAATGCAGGGTGATGGCCATCTGCTTGAGGTTGAGAATGATGTCGGTGACGTCCTCCTGGACGCCCGGAACCGACGAGAACTCGTGCAGCACGCCCTCGATGTTGACGGCCGTGATGGCGGCGCCCTCGATGGACGACAGCAGGCAACGCCGCAGGGCGTTGCCGATGGTGGTGGCGAAGCCGCGCTCGAACGGCTGGGCCGTGAACCGGCCATACGTTCCCGTCAGCGTCTCCGTATCGACCTCAACGCGCTTGGGGCGTTGAAAACCTTTCCAAAGCATAGAGAAAACTCCTTCCCTGAGTAACGACCCCGATCAGCGGCTGTAGAGCTCGACGATCAACTGCTCCTGGATGGGGAGCTTGATGTCCTCACGGACCGGGAGGCGCAGCACCTTGCCGGTGGTGTTCTCCGCATCCAGCTCCAGCCATTCCGGGACACCTCGGCCCCGCGCCGTTTCAACGCTGGAACGGATCAGCGGGTTCTTGCGGCTGGCATCCTTGATCGAAATCGCCTGCCCGGCCTTCACCTGATAGGAGGGGATGGTGATCTTGCGTCCATCGGCCTGCACGTGGCCATGGCGGACGAACTGGCGCGCCTGGGCCCGGGAGGCGGCGAAGCCGAGGCTGTAGATGACATTGTCCAGCCGCTTCTCCAGCATCACCAGCAGGTTCTCGCCGGTGATTCCCTTGCGGCGGTCGGCTTCCTGAAAATAGGTGCGGAACTGCGCTTCGAGCACCCCGTAGATGCGCTTCACCTTCTGCTTCTCGCGGAGCTGCAAGCCATAGCCGAGCGTGCGCCGGCCGCGGCGGGTGCCATGCTGGCCGGGCGGGAAGTTACGGCGCTCGACGGCGCACTTCTCCTTGAAACAGCGGTCTCCCTTGAGGAACAGCTTCATCCGTTCGCGCCGGCACAGCCGGCAGACGGGTCCGGTATATCTTGCCACTGGATCTCTCCTTGACGTCCTCTCCCCGAGGCTACGGGGACTTCAACTTGGGAAGACGCTGAAGGGCGAACCGCTCGCCCTTCAGCTTAGACTCTTCTTCTCTTGCGCGGCCGGCAGCCGTTGTGCGGAATGGGGGTGACGTCCTTGATCGACTTCACCTCGATACCCGCCGCCTGCAAGGCGCGGATGGCCGACTCGCGGCCCGCTCCCGGCCCCTTGACCATCACGTCCACGGAGCGCACGCCGGTGTCCTTGGCGGTGTTGCCCGCGTTCTGCGCCGCCACCTGGGCCGCGAAGGGCGTGCCCTTGCGCGAGCCTTTGAAACCGATCCGGCCGGCCGACGACCAGCTCAGCAGGTTGCCCTCCGGATCCGAGATCGAGACGATCGTGTTGTTGAACGTCGCCTGGATGTGCACGATGCCGTGGGGCACCACACGCTTCTCTTTCTTCTTGGCGCCCTTCCGGTCTTTCTTGCCTTCCGCTTTGGCCATCTGAGAATCCCCTGATTACTTCTTGGTCGCCTTCTTCTTGCCCGCCACGGCGCCGCGACGCGGGCCTTTGCGGGTGCGAGAATTGGTCTGGGTCCGCTGGCCACGCACCGGCAGTCCCTTCCTGTGACGGACGCCGCGATAGCAGCCGATCTCCATCAGGCGCTTGATGTTCTGGCTGATCTCCTTGCGCAGATCGCCTTCCACCCGCCCTTCGTCCGTAATGACCTTACGGATGCGCCGCGCCTCGTCCTCGGTCAGATCCTTGACCTTGGTGGTCTCCGGCACCTCGGACTTCGCGCAGATGTCCTGCGAGCGCGAGCGGCCGATGCCGTAAATGTAAGTGAGCCCGATCCAGACCTGCTTGTTCTGCGGCAGGTCGACTCCTGCGATACGTGCCATAGCGACTCCCTATCCCTGACGCTGCTTGTGTTTCGGGTTCTCGCAAATCACCCGCACGACGCCCTTGCGGCGGACGACCTTGCACTTGGGGCAGATCCGCTTGACCGATGAACGTACTTTCATGACCGACTTCCTTTCCGCTGTCCGAGCGTCCGCTCCTCGTCGACCGCCTACTTCAGGCGGTAAACGATGCGGCCCCGGTTGAGATCGTACGGTGACAGCTCGACCAGCACCCGGTCTCCCGGCAGAATGCGGATGAAGTGCTTCCGCATCTTGCCCGAGATGTGCGCCAGAACCTGGTGCTTGTTTTCGTTGAGCTCCACCTCAACGCGGAACATCGCGTTGGGTAGCGGCTCAACAACCACCGCCTCGACCTCGATTGCCTCTTCTTTCTTGGACAAACGTCCTTCCTCTCCAGTGTTAAATCGTCCGGTCCGTTCCCAGCACCCGGGCCCCCGAGGGGACGACCGCCACCGAATACTCGAAATGGGCGGACAGCGAGCCGTCCTCGGTTCGCGCCGTCCAGCCATCGGCATCCATCTTCACGCCGCACTTGCCGGCGTTGATCATCGGCTCGATCGCCAGCACCATCCCGGGCATCAGCTTCTTGCCCCTGCCGGGAGAGCCGAAGTTGGGCACCTGCGGGTCCTCGTGCAGCGAGGTCCCGACGCCATGCCCCGTGAACTCCCGCACCACGGAAAATCCGTGACTCTCGGCATGGTGCTGCACCGTCCAGCCGATGTCCTGCAACCGCGCCCCGGGCCGCACCTGCGCGACGGCGAGGCGCAAGGCCTCCTCCGTCACCTTGAGCAGCCGCTTCGCGCCCTCCCCGATCTCACCCACGGCGAAGGTCCGGGCGGCGTCGCCACAGTACCCCTTGTAGAAGACGCCGCAATCGATTCCGACGATCTCCCCTTCACGCAGCGGGACATCGCCCGGAATGCCATGCACGATGACGTCGTTGACCGAGATGCACAACGTCGCCGGATAGCCCCGGTAGTTCAGGAACGCCGGGACTCCTCCAGCACCGCGAATGACGCGCTCGGCGAGACGGTCCAACTCCCGCGACGTGACGCCGGGAGCGATCATGGCCCCCACCTCGTCCAGCACCTGATGGACGATGCGGTTCGCCTTGTCCATCAGCTCGATCTCGCCCGCGGTCTTGAGGATGACTCCCATATCAAGCGGTCCCCTCGACCCCGAAGATGCCGAGCATCTGTGCCGCCACGTCTTCGACCGGACGGTTGCCGTCGATCCGCCGCAGCAGACGGCGCTCCTCATAATAGCCGATGAGAGGCTCGGTCTTTCCCCGGTACTGCCGCAGCCGCTCCCGGACCACCTCTTCCAGATCGTCGGCACGGCCTCGAAGCAGGGTGCGGCGGACCAGCTCGTCCTCCGGCACTTCGACAAGGAGCACCGCAGACAAAGACAATTCAGCGTCGCGAAGAATTCCCGCCAGCGTCTCGGCCTGGGGCAGGGTCCGCGGATAGCCGTCGAGCAGGAAGCCCCTGAGGGCGTCCGCCTTGCCCAACCGTTCGCGGACCACCTCGGCCATCGTATCGTCGTCGACCAGCGCCCCCGAGGCCATGATCCCTTGCACCTTCCCCCCCAGGTCGCTCCCCTCCGTCACCGCCTCCCTCAACATGTCTCCCGTGGAGATGGCAGGAACGCCCAAGCGCTGTGACAGCACTTGGGCCTGCGTCCCCTTGCCCGCTCCGGGCGGTCCCAGCAGGACCACCCGGGCCTCGGGTGCACCATTAGCCCCGTCGCCCACGGATCCGGCCTCGCTTCATGAAGCCTTCGTAGTTGCGCATCACGAGCTGGCTCTCGACCTGCTGGATCGTGTCCATGGCGACACCCACCACGATGAGCAGCGAGGTACCGCCGAAGTAGAACTGGATCCCCATGCCCTCGGTGAACCACCGCGGGAAGAAGCCGGCGATCTGCGTTCCGAAGATGGGCAGGCCCGCGACGTGGATACCGGTGAGCAGGAACTCCGGCAGCACCGTCACCGCCGCCAGGTAGAGCGCTCCGACCAAGGTCAGACGGGTGAGGATGCGGTCGATGTACTCCGACGTCCGCTTGCCGGGACGGATGCCCGGGATGAACCCGCCATACTTCCGCATGTTCTCGGCCAGATCGGTGGGGTTGAAGATGATCGACACGTAGAAGTACGAGAAGAAGATGATGGTGATGACCTGGAGCAGATAGTAGAGCGGCTGGCCATAGGCCACGTAGTTCGCCACCCGCTGCACGCCCTCGTTCTGGATGAAACCCGCGATCACCGTCGGCACCGTCACCACGGAGCTGGCGAAGATCACCGGGATCACGCCTCCCGTATTGACCCGCAGCGGCAGGTAGGTGCTCTGGCCGCCATAGACCTTGCGGCCCACGACGCGCTTGGCGTACTGCACCGGTATTCGTCGCTGCGCTCGTTCCATGTAGACGATGAAGGCCACCACCAGAACCATGAACGGGATCAGGAAGATCACCGCCAGCAGGTTCATGTTGCCCTTCTGCACGCTGTCGATGGTGTTGCCGATGGCCGGAACCAGGCCCACCACGATACCGGCGAAGATGATGAGCGAGATGCCGTTGCCGATGCCCCGCTCGCTGATCTGCTCGCCCAGCCACATGATGAAGGCCGTACCGGTGGTCAGCGTGAGGACGGTCAGGAAGCGGAAGCCCCAGCCCGGATCGGGCACCAGGTGCGCTCCGCCCGGCGCCGGCGTGCGCTCCAGCCAGAGCGCGATGCCGGTGCCCTGGATGATGGAGATCAGCACCGTGCCGTAGCGGGTGTACTGGGTGATCTTGCGACGCCCCAGCTCACCTTCCTTCGACAGCTTCTCCAGGTACGGCCAGACGACCGTCAGCAGCTGCAGGATGATGGAGGCGGTAATGTAGGGCATGATGCCCAGCGCGAAGACCGCGATCTTCTGCAGGCTGCCGCCGGTGAAGGTGTTGACGAATCCGAGGAAGCCCGTCTGCGCCGCCTTCATGTACTCGAGCAGCGCCACCGGATCGACCCCCGGGCTGGGGATGTGACAGCCGATGCGGTAGACGCCCAGCAACGCGAACGTGAAGAGGACCCGCTTGCGCAGGTCCGGGATCGCGAAGATGTTGCGGAAGCTTTCGATCACGCCTGAAGCTCCTCACAGCGGCCGCCCGCGGCTTCGATCTTCTCGCGGGCCGACTTGCTGAACTTGTTGGCGACGACGGTCAGGGCCTTGCCGATCTCACCGTCCCCGAGCACCTTGACCTTCTTGCCGGAACGCACCAGACCATGCTCTAGCAGCACCTCGGGAGTGATCTCACCCTCGAGCTCGGCGAGCTGCGACAGGTTGACCACCGAGTACTCGGTCTTCCAGATATTGGTGAAGCCGCGCTTCGGCACCCGCCGGATGAGCGGCATCTGGCCGCCCTCGAAACCCGGCCGGCTGCTGTAGCCGGTGCGGGACTTCTGTCCCTTTTCGCCGCGGCCGGACGTCTTGCCGATGCCGGAGCCGGGACCGCGCCCCACGCGCTTCTTCTTATGCTTGCTCCCCTTGGCCGGGGACAGCTCGTGCAGCTTCATGATTCCACGACCTCCAGGAGGTACCCAATCTTCTTGATCATGCCACGCACCGCCGGGGTGTCCGGGCGCTCGACCTCATGGCGAATGCGGCGCAGCCCCAGGCTCTTGAGCACCTCGCGGTGCCCTTTCTTGGTGGCGATGCCGCTCTTCACCTGCCGGATCTTGAGAGTCTTGACTTCTTCGTTCGCCATTTGAGATCTCCTACTTGTGCTTTAAGCGCCCGGCTCCGCGGCAGGGGCCGGCGGCGTTGCCTCCGGTGCGGCGGCGGTACCAGGAGCGGGAGGCGCGGCCGGCTTCTGCTTGCGCTTGCCGGTGCCGCGGGCTCCGGTCTCGACGACCCGGTCGCTCAAACCCCGCGACGCCATCACGTCGGCCTCGCTACGCAGGCTGAGCAGCGCGGCGAAAGTCGCCTTGACCACGTTGTGCGGATTGGTCGAGCCCAGGGACTTGGTGAGGATGTCCTGAATGCCCGCCGTCTCCACCACCGCGCGGACGGGGCCGCCGGCGATCACGCCGGTGCCTTCCGAGGCCGGCTTGAGAAGCACCCGCCCGGCGCCGAAGGTGCCCAGCACCTCGTGCGGGATGGAGGTCCCCTTCACCGGCACCTGGACCATGTTCCGCTTGGCGATCTCGATCCCCTTGCGGATGGCGACGGGCACCTCTTTCGCCTTGCCGGCGCCGTAGCCCACGCGGCCGTTGCCGTCCCCGATCACCACCAGGGCGGAGAAGGAGAAGTTCTTACCTCCCTTCACCACCTTGGTCACGCGGTTGATGTGCACGACCTGCTCGAAAAATTCGCTCTCGCGCTCGAAGTCCCTGGCCAAGCTCTTCTCCTTCACTTTAGTCTTAGAACTGCAAACCCTTTTCGCGGGCGCCCTCGGCCAGCGCCTGGACGCGGCCATGGTAGACGTAGCCGCCGCGGTCGAAAACCACCTTCTCGACCCCGCGCTCCTTGGCGCGCGCCGCCATCAGCTCGCCCACCAGCTTCGCCGCAGCCTTGCCCGCGGTCGAGGTGCCGACCTGCTCACGGACCGACGCATCGGAGGAGCTCGCCTGGGCCAGCGTCACGCCCTTGTCGTCGTCGATCAACTGCGCGTAGATGAAACGCAGGCTCTTGTAGACCGACAGACGCGGCCTCTCGGCGCTGCCCCGCACCCGCTTGCGAAGCCGCAGATGGGCGCGTTTGCGCCGCGCCTGCTTCGCTTTCATACGCTTGGTGATGTAGTCGCTCATATGCCGGTTCCCTTGGCTTCACTCAATTTATTTGCCGCCGGCCTTGCCGACCTTACGGCGCAGGATCTCGGTGGTGTACTTGATGCCTTTGCCCTTGTAAGGATCGGGCCGGCGCAGACCACGGATCTCGGCGGCCACCTGCCCTACCTTCTGGCGGTCGGCGCCGGAGACGGTCACCCGGTTGGCTTTGTCGATCTCGATCTTGATGCCCTCGGGAATGTTGTAGATCACCGGGTGCGAGTAGCCGAGGGCGAACTGCACGTAGGTTCCCTTCACCTCGGCGCGGTAGCCCACGCCGACGATGTCGAGCTGCTTGCTGAAGCCGCCCGCGGCGCCGTTCACGGCGTTGGCGAGCAAGGCCCGCAACAGCCCATGCCGGGACCGGTCCGGCCCGCTCTCGCCGGGGCGGGTAATGTTGATCACGCCGTCCTGGATCTCGACGGGGAAACCGGGGAAGAGCCCCTGCTCGACCCGGCCCTTCGGGCCTTCGGCCACGAAAACCCCATCGTGCACCTCGACCTTGGTCCCCTGCGGGATGGAAATCGGCATCCTTCCAATTCGCGACATAAGCGTCTCTCTTTCTTACCCTGCCAGCTACCAGATTTGGCAGAGAAGCTCGCCGCCCACCCGGCGCTCGCGCGCCTGAGCGTCGGTCAGGAGTCCCTGCGACGTCGAGACGATCCCGATGCCGAGGCCATTGCGCACCGGCTGAATCTCCTCCGCCTTGCGGTAAACCCGCCGGCCCGGCTTGCTCACCCGCTGCAGGTGAGAGATGGCCGGCACGCCCTCCGTGCTGTAGCGCAGGAAGATTCGCAGCGTACCCTGGGGTACCGCTTCGATCTCCCGAAAGTTCTTGATGAAGCCCTCATCCTTGAGGAGCTTTGCGATCTCCACCTTCAGCCTGGAAACCGGAACGTCAAGCCGGTCGTGCTTGGCGATCTGCGCGTTGCGGATCCGAGTCAACAGGTCCGCGATCGGGTCGGTCATGCTCATGCTCTTCTCTCCTACCAGCTCGCCTTGATGACACCCGGCAGATATCCCTGCAACGCCAGGTTCCGCAGGTGGATGCGGCAGAGGCCGAACTTGCGGTAAAAGCCACGCGGCCGTCCGCACAGTTTGCAGCGATTGCGATGCCGCCCCTCGAACTTCAGCTTCTTGGACTCTTTTGCAATCTTCGCCGTAGTCGCCACGAAAGCCTCCTAGCGCGTGAACGGCATGCCGAGCTCGCGCAACAAATAGAGAGCGCGCTCGTCGTTGCCGGCCGTCGTCACGATGGTGATGTTCATTCCCTTGGGCTTTTCCACTTTGTTGTAGTCGACCTCGGGGAAGATCAGGTGGTCGCGAATGCCCAGCGTATAGTTGCCGCGACCGTCGAAGCTCTTGCTGGGGATGCCGCGGAAGTCACGGACACGAGGGAGCGCGACGGCGATCAGCCGGTCCAGAAACTCCCACATGCGATCACCCCGCAACGTCACCCGGCAGCCGATCGGCATGCCTTCGCGCAGCTTGAAGGCCGCGATGGACTTCTGGGCCTTGGTGATGGTCGGCTTCTGGCCTGCCAGCGCCGCCATCTCCTCCACCGCGTCGTCCAGGATCTTGACGTTCTGGATCGCCTCGCCCATTCCCATGTTGAGGGAGATGCGCTCGACCCGAGGTACCGCCATGATGTTGTCGATGCCGAACTCCTTCTTCAGCTTCGGCACCACCTCGTCCTTGTACCGCAGCTTCAGCCGCGGCACGTAGCCTTCAGGAGTCGGCCGGCTGGGCCCGGATGGGGCCGCCGCCTTGGGCTTGTTGCCGCCCTTGCCGTCCTTGCTCTTGCTCTTCGCTTCGTTTGCCATGTCAGACTTATCCTCATCATCTCTTTAGCTGAAGGTGGCGTCACAGTTCTTGCACACCCGCACGCCCTTGCCGTCGTCGAGCCGTTTGCGACCCAGCCGGGAGGGCTTGCCGCACTCCGGGCAGATCACTTTCAGGTTCGAGATCTGGATCGGCGCCTCGCGCTCCAGGATGCCGCCCTGGATGCCCTTGTTCGGATTCGGCCGGGTGTGCCGCTTGATCATGTTCACGCGCTCGACGATGGCTTTGCCATCCGAGGCCAGGACCCGCAGCACCCGTCCATGGGCGCCCCGGTCCTTGCCCGTCGTGACGAGCACCTGGTCGTTCTTCTTGACGTTCACCTTCATTTTCAGATGACCTCCGGCGCCAGGGAGACGATCTTCATGAACCGCTTCTCGCGCAGCTCGCGCGCCACCGGGCCGAAGACACGGGTGCCGACCGGCTCGTTGGCGTCGTTGACCAGGACGGCGGAGTTGTTGTCGAAGCGGATGTAGCTGCCATCCTTACGCCGCTGCTCCTTGGCCGTGCGCACGATCACCGCCTTGACGACCTGCCCCTTCTTGACCGTGCCATCGGGCGCGGCCTCCTTCACCGAAGCGGTGATGACGTCGCCCAGCCGGCCGTACTGGCCCGCCGAGCCACCCCGCAGGTGGATGCAGGCGATCTTCTTGGCGCCCGAGTTGTCCGCCACGTCGAGAACAGTTCCCATCTGGATCATCGCCGTTTTTCCTTAAATCAAGCCCACTACTCGGCCCGCTTCAAAATCTGGCGGACCCGCCAGCGCTTGGTCTTCGACAGCGGACGGCTGGAGACGATCTCCACCTCGTCGCCGGCCTTGCACTCGTTTTTCTCGTCGTGGGCATGGAATTTCTTCGTCTTCTTCATGTACCGGTGGTACAGCCGGTGAGTGGTCGACTCGTGGACGACCACGACCACCGTCTTGTCCATCTTGCTGCTCACCACGAGGCCAATCTTGACCTGCTGTCGTCCCCGTTCCGGGACCGCCAGCGCGCCATCGTGTTGCGTGTTCTTTTCAGCCATCTCAGCGGTGTCCGCCATGTCGTCTCCCTACTTGCCTTGAACCGGTTGAACCGCCGCGGTGGTTTGCTGCCGCTCGTGCAGAAGGGTCAGCACGCGGGCCAGATCCTTACGCACCTGCCGGACGCGGTGCGGCTTCTCGAGCTGGCCGGTGACCTTCTGCAAGCGCAGGGCGAAGAGCTGCTCGGCGAGATCGCGCTCTTTGTCCTGCAGCTCTTCCGTCGTCTGTTCCCGCATCTGTGAAGCCTTCATCAGTCTTTACCTCATCTCATCGTCGCGCTTGATGAAGCGCGTCTTGATGCCCAGCTTGTGGGAGGCGAGGCGCATCGCGGCCTCCGCCACATCGGCCGGCACTCCCTCGAGCTCGTAGAGAATGCGAGCCGGCTTCACCACGGCGACCCACTGCTCGGGTGGACCTTTACCCTTGCCCATGCGGGTTTCGAGCGGCTTCTTGGTGATCGGCTTGTCGGGGAAGACGCGGATCCACACCTTGCCACCGCGCTTGACGCTGCGGGAGATGGCGATACGAGCCGCCTCGATCTGCCGCGCCGTCACCCAGCCGCACTCCATGGCCTGCAAGGCGTAGTCTCCGAAGGCGATGTAGGTGCCACCCTTGGAAACCCCGCTACGCCGGCCGCGCTGCTGCTTTCTATATTTGACCTTCTTGGGCATCAACATGGCTGAATTCTCCAGGCCCTACGCCGTAGCGCGGCGGCCCTTCTCCTTGAGGAGATCTCCCTTGTAGACCCAGACCTTGACCCCGATGATGCCGTAGGTCGTCCGTGCTTCCGCCACACCGTAGTCGATGTCCGCCTTCAGCGTGTGGAGCGGCAGACGCCCCTCCTGATACCACTCGGAGCGAGCGATCTCGGCGCCGCCGAGGCGGCCGCCGACCATGATCTTCACTCCCTTGGCGCCGAAGCGGAAAGCCGATTCCATGGCCTTCTTCATCGCCCGGCGGAAGGAGACGCGCCGCTCGAGCTGGCCGGCGATGGACTCCGACACGAGCTGGGCATCGAGCTCCGGCCGCTGGATCTCCTGAATGTTGATGTGGACCTCGCGGCCCATACCCTTCTGGAGATCGTCCCGCAGCTTGTCCACCTCGGCGCCCCGGCGGCCGATGATGATGCCCGGCCGCGAGGTGTAGATGGTGACGCGCAGCTTGTCGGCGGCCCGCTCGATGTCGATCTCCGACACTCCGGCGTGGCCCAGGCGAGCCTTCAGCTGGCGGCGCAGCTTCAGATCCTCGTGCAAGGTGGCGGCGTAGTTGGCCTCGCCGTACCAGCGCGAATGCCAGGTCTTGTTGTAGACGAGCCGGAACCCGTACGGGTGTGTTTTCTGACCCACAGTTCGTATCCTCTCAGCTCTTCTTGCCGTCACCCTTGCGGGTGTCCAGCTTGATCGTGATGTGGCTCTGCCGCCGCAGGACACGGAACGCCCGGCCCATCGGTGCGGGACGGACCCGCTTTGCCATCGGCCCACCGTCGACGAAAATCTCCTTGACGTACAAGCGATCCACGTCGACGTGATCCTCGCGGTTTTCAGCATTGGCGATGGCCGACTTGAGGCATTTCTGCACGTGCCGGGCCGCCACCTTGTTGGTCACCGTCAACAGGTTGACCGCTTCCTGCACGGCTCTGCCCCGAATCAGATCGGCCACCAGGCGCATTTTCTGCGCCGAGCCCGGAGCGTAGCGAAGTCGCGCTGTCACTTCCATGATCGTCTCCCGATGCCCGCCCCTACCGGGGACGGGCCCCCTTCTCGGCCTTCTTGCCGCTGTGCCCGCGGAAGGTGCGGGTCTGCGCGAACTCGCCGAGCTTGTGGCCCACCATGTTTTCGCTGACGTACACCGGAATGAACTTCGTCCCGTTGTGCACCGCGATCGTGTGCCCCACCATCTCCGGAATGACCGTGGAGCGGCGCGACCAGGTCTTGATGACCCGCTTGTCGCCCCGGTCGTTCATCGCCGTGAGCTTGGCGAGCAGGTGATCGTCGATGAAGTAACCCTTCTTCAGTGAACGCGACATGGCCCGAGCTCCTTACTTCTGGTTCCGGCGGCGGACGATCATGGCTGTCCGTACGCTTGTTGTTGCGTGTCTTGTAGCCCTTGGTCGGCACGCCCCAGGGAGTCGTGGGATGACGGCCGCCGGACGTCTTGCCTTCGCCGCCGCCCATCGGATGGTCGACCGGGTTCATGGTGACGCCGCGGTTGTGCGGCTTCCAGCCCAGCCAGCGGTTGCGCCCGGCCTTGCCGATGGAGACGTTCTCGTGCTCGAGGTTGCCCACCTGGCCGACCGTGGCGTAGCACTCGACGTGCACCTTGCGCACCTCGCCCGACGGCAGCTTGACCTGGGCCCAGGCACCGTCGCGCGCCATCAGCTGCGCCGCGCCGCCCGCGCTCCGCACCATCTGGCCGCCCTTGCCGATCTTGAGCTCGATGTTGTGAATCACCGTGCCCAGCGGGATGCGCTTGAGCGGCAGGGCGTTGCCGACGTTGACCTCGGCGTTCTCGCCCGCCACCACCTCGGCGCCCACCTTCAGGCCATCGGGCCAGAGGATGTAGCGCTTCTCGCCGTCCGCGTAGTGCAGCAGCGCGATGCGGGCCGAGCGGTTGGGATCGTACTCGATGGTTGCCACCTTCGCCGGGCACGCCATGCTTGTCGCGCTTGAAGTCGATGACCCGGTAGCGCTGCTTGTGACCGCCGCCGCGCCACCACGATGTGAGCTGGCCGCTGTTGTTACGCCCGCCGCTCGAGTGCTTGCCCTTGGTGAGGGACTTCTCCGGGGTCGCCCGGGTGAGCTCGTCGAACGTCAGGTGCGTCTGGAAACGGCTCGACGCGTTGATCGGTTTCCTTTGCTTCGATCGGCATCTCTTACATCCCCTCGAAGAACTCGATCGGCTTTTCGCCCGCAGCCAGCCGCACGTAGGCCTTCTTCCAATCGGGACGACGTCCGCTGTAACGGCCCTGGCGGCGAACCTTGCCGTGAACCATTGGCGATGCGGACCTCGGCGACCTTGACCTTGAACTGGATCTCGACCGCGTGCTTGACCTGAATCTTGTTGGCGCCGCGCGCCACCTCGAAGGCGATGACGCTCTTGTCGTCGCGCAGCTCCGTCGACTTCTCGGTGATCAGCGGACGGCGGATGATTTCCTGGACTCTCATTTCGCGAGTACCTCCACCAGACGGTTGAGGGCGCCCTCGCTGAGCACCAGCGTCGAGCGGTCCACGACGTCATAGACGTTCACCGCCAACGCGTCCACCGTTTTGAGCGCCGGCGCGTTGCGCGAGGCCAGCGCCAGGTTGTGATTGTCGAGGCTGTCGATCAGCAGCGTCTTGCCCTTGACGCCGATGCCGCCCAGCCGCTTGAGGAGCTCGCCCGTCTTGTGGCTGCCCAGATCGAGATCCTCCAGCACGACGATCGACTGCTCGGCCAGCTTGCGGGACAGCGCCGACTTGAGCGCGTTCTTCTTCTCCCGCCGCGACAGATCCTTGGCATGGCTGTGAGGAACAGGACCGTGGACCGTGCCGCCGCCCCGCCACTTGGGGTTGCGGATGTCCTTGGTACGGGCCCGGCCGGTGCCCTTCTGCCGCCACAGCTTGCGGCCGGAGCCGGAGACCTCGGAGCGGGTCTTGGTCTCATGCGTGCCGCGCCGGAGACCCGCGAGGTAGGCCTGGACCGCCTCATGGATCAGGTGCTGGTTGTACGGATACCCGAAAACCTCCTCGGGCAGCTCGATCTCCCGCACCTGCTTGTTGTCGAAATTCTTGATCGCAATCTTCATATGGGTTATCCCCGTTTCGCCCGCCGGATCGCCAGGTACCCCGTCTTGGGACCCGGCACGGCGCCGCGCACGTAGATCAGGTTCTGCTCGACATCCACCTTGACGATCAACAGGTTTTTCGTCGTTATGCGCGCGCCGCCCATCCGGCCGGCCATCCGCATGCCCTTCAGACTCGCGAGGGGTAGGCGGAAGAGCCGATGGAGCCCGGCGCGCGGTGGAACATCGAGCCGTGGCCGCCCTGGCCGCCGGCGAAGTTGTGCCGCTTCATGACGCCCTGGAAGCCTTTGCCCTTGCTGGTGCCGACGATGTCGACCCACTCTTTTTCCTGGAAGATGGAGACCTTCACCTCGTCGCCGGCGTTCATCTCCTCGCCCGGCGTCAGGTCGAACTCCTCCACCCTCCGCAACGGCGCGACGCCGGCCTTCTTGAAGTGGCCCGCCTTCGGCTTGCTCACCTTCGCCGGGCGCTCCTCCACCAAGCCGATCTGGACCGCCTCATAGCCGTCCGACTTGGCCGTCTTGCGCTGCACTACGAGACAGGGCCCGGCCTTGATCACCGTCACCGGGATCGCCGTCCCGTCCTCGACGAAGATCTGGGTCATGCCCACCTTGCGTCCCAAGATACCGTCCATCGCGAGCTCTCCTTGATGCCTCAAATCCGGCGACTACTTGCCGAACGCCTTGATCTCGACGTCCACGCCCGCCGGAAGCTCCAGCTTCATCAAGGCGTCGACCGTCTGGCTGGTGGGCTCGAAGATGTCGAGCAGCCGCTTGTGGGTGCGGATCTCGAACTGCTCGCGCGACTTCTTGTCGACGTGCGGCGAGCGGTTCACGGTGTACCGCGAAATGTGGGTGGGCAAAGGGATCGGCCCCACCACCCGGGCTCCGGTGCGCCGCGCGGTGTCCACGATCTCGTGCGTCGACGTATCCAGGATGCGGTAGTCGAACGCTTTCAAGCGGATTCGGATCTTCTCGTTGACCATGACCAATTGCCCCTTGTCTCTACTCGAAAAACTTCTAGGCGACGATCTCGGTGACGGTGCCGGCGCCGACCGTGCGGCCACCCTCGCGGATGGCGAAACGCACGCCCTTCTCCATGGCGATCGGAGCGATCAGCTCCACTTCCAGGTTCACGTTGTCACCCGGCATCACCATCTCCGTGCCGTCCGGCAGCTTGGCCACGCCCGTCACGTCCGTCGTACGGAAGTAGAACTGCGGGCGGTAGCCGTTGAAGAACGGCGTGTGACGGCCGCCCTCCTCCTTCGTCAGGATGTACACCTCGCCCTTGAACTTCGTGTGCGGCTTGATCGAGTTCGGCTTCGCCAGCACCTGGCCGCGCTCCACGTCGTCCTTCTTCGTACCCCGAAGCAGAACGCCGATGTTGTCGCCCGCCTGACCCTGGTCCAGAAGCTTCTTGAACATCTCGACGCCCGTGACGATCGTCTTCGTCGTCGGACGGATGCCCACGATCTCCACCTCGTCGCCCACCTTCACGATGCCACGCTCCACCCGGCCCGTCACCACCGTGCCACGGCCCGAGATCGAGAAGATGTCCTCGATCGGCATCAGGAACTCCTTGTCGATCAGCGCGCTCCGGAACCGGAATGTAGCTGTCCACCGCGTCGATCAGCTCGATGATCTTCTGGCCCCACTCGCTGTCCGCCACACCGCTCTCCAGCGCTTTCAGCGCCGAGCCCCG
Organism: Thermoanaerobaculaceae bacterium; assembly: GCA_963717295.1. GTDB lineage: Bacteria > Acidobacteriota > Thermoanaerobaculia > Multivoradales > UBA5704 > DATARR01. The sequence goes on along the minus strand of OY970330.1, from coordinate 8,252,199 downwards.
GATGATCGGAATGTCGTCGCCAGGGAAGTCATAGGACGACAGCAGCTCGCGAAGCTCCAGCTCGACGAGGTCCAGAAGCTCCGGATCGTCGACCATGTCGCACTTGTTCATGAACACCACCATGTAGGGCACGCCCACCTGGCGGGCCAGCAGGATGTGCTCGCGCGTCTGCGGCATCGGGCCGTCCGCGGCCGACACCACCAGAATCGCGCCGTCCATCTGCGCGGCGCCGGTGATCATGTTCTTCACGTAGTCGGCGTGGCCCGGGCAGTCGACGTGAGCGTAGTGGCGCTTCTCGCTGGAGTACTCCACGTGCGCCGTGGCGATGGTGATGCCGCGCTCGCGCTCTTCCGGCGCCTTGTCGATCTGGTCGAAGGCCACGAAGCTGGCGAGGCCCTTCGAGGCGAGAACCTTGGTGATCGCCGCCGTCAGCGTCGTCTTGCCGTGGTCGACGTGGCCGATCGTCCCGATGTTGACGTGCGGCTTCGAACGATTGAATTTTTCCTTGCCCATGATCTCTCCTAAAGTTCCTTAGCCGGCGGCCTTCGCGACGACCTCTTCACTGACGCTCTTCGGCGCCTGTTCGTAGGAAGCGAACTGCATCGTGTAATTGGCGCGTCCCTGGGACATCGACCGCAGGTCGGTGGCATAGCCGAACATCTCCGACAGCGGTACCTTGCAGGTGATCACCTGGGCGTTGCCCCGCCCTTCCATGCTGTGAATCCGGCCGCGCCGCGAGGTGATGTCGCCGATGATCTCGCCCATGTAGTCCTCGGGCGTGACCACCTCGACCGCCATCACGGGCTCCATCAGCACCGGCCGCGCCCGCTTGCAGGCGTCCTGGAAGGCCATGGAGCCGGCGATCTTGAACGCGATCTCGGAGGAGTCCACGTCGTGGTAGCTGCCGTCGTAAAGGTCCACCTCGACGCCGACGCAGGGGTAACCCGCCAGCGGTCCGGTCTCCAGGGCTTCCTTGATGCCCTGGTCGATCGGCTTGATGAACTCCTTGGGGATGACGCCGCCGACAACCTTGTTGTTGAAGATGTAGTCCGCCTCGGTCGTCGGGCGCATCCGGATCTTGGCGTGGCCGAACTGGCCGCGGCCGCCGGTCTGCCGAATGTAGCGGCCCTCGCCCTCCGCCTCCTGCGTGATGGTTTCGCGGTAGGCGACCTGCGGCTTGCCGACGTTGGCGCCGACGTTGAACTCGCGCACCAGCCGGTCCGTGATGATTTCGAGATGCAGCTCGCCCATGCCGGAGATCAGGGTCTGGCCGGTGTCCTTGTCGGTGTGGACGCGGAAGGTCGGATCCTCCTGCATCAGCTTGCCGAGGGCCATGCCCAGCTTCTCCTGGTCGACCTTGGTCTTGGGCTCGATCGACACCGCGATCACCGGCTCGGGGAAGTTCATCGCCTCGAGCACGATCGGGATGCTTGGGATCGCAGATCGTGTCGCCCGTCGTGACGCCCTTGAGGCCGACCGCGGCGGCGATGTCACCCGCCCAGACCTCGCTGATCTCCTCGCGCTTGTTGGCGTGCATCTTGAGGAGACGGCCGATGCGCTCGGTGCTGTTGCGCTTCGAGCCGAGCACCGCGGAGCCCGTCTCGATATGGCCGGAGTAGACGCGGAAGAAGACGAGCTGGCCGACGAACGGGTCGCTCATGATCTTGAACACCAGGGCCGCGAACGGCGCGCTGTCGTCGGCCGGGCGGGCCACCTTCTGCTCGCTGTGGGGCTCGATGCCCTCCATGGCCGGAATGTCGAGCGGCGACGGCAGGTAGTCGAGGACCGCGTCGAGCAGCGGCTGTACGCCCTTGTTCTTGAAGGCGCTGCCGCAGATGACGGGCTGCACCCGGTTGGTGATCGTCGCGCGCCGCAGGGCGGCCTTGAGCTCCTCGTTGGAGACCGCTTCGCCCGAGAGGTACTTCTCGAGGAGAACGTCGTCCGTCTCCGAGATCACCTCGACCATCTGCTCCCGCATCTTGTGGGCGGCGTCGAGATACTCCTCGGGGATGTCGACGACCTCATAGTCGGCGCCCATCGTCTCGTCGCTATAGAGGATGCCCTTCATCTCCATCAGGTCGATGATGCCCTTGAAAGTCTCCTCGCGGCCCCAGGGAAGCTGAATCACCACGGGGTTGGCGGCCAGGCGGGTGCGCATCATGGACACGGTGCGGTCGAAGTCGGCGCCGATGCGGTCCATCTTGTTGACGAACGCGAGGCGGGGCACGCGGTAGTGATCGGCCTGGCGCCACACCGTCTCGGACTGCGGCTCGACGCCGGCCACCGAGTCGAAGCAGGCCACGGCGCCGTCGAGCACGCGCAGCGAACGCTCCACCTCGGCCGTGAAGTCCACGTGGCCGGGCGTATCGATGATGTTGATGCGGTGCTTCTTCCAGAAACAGGTGGTGGCGGCGGAGGTGATGGTGATGCCACGCTCCTGCTCCTGCACCATCCAGTCCATGGTGGCCGTGCCCTCGTGCACCTCACCGATCTTGTAGTTCACCCCCGTGTAGAAGAGGATGCGCTCGGTGGTCGTCGTCTTACCGGCATCAATGTGGGCCATGATGCCGATGTTGCGCGTATCGTTCAGAGAAACTTGCCGTCCCATGGTGACTTCTTCGCTTTCGTCTCAGAAACTGGTATCGCTAAATAAATCGTAGATCGCTGGTCTGTCGAGTCTTGGCTGAGTTGGGCGTTGGCTTCAAGCGACTACCAGCGGTAATGGGCGAAGGCCTTGTTGGCCTCGGCCATGCGGTGCGTGTCTTCCTTCTTCTTGATGGCGCCGCCGCGGTTCTCGGAGGCGTCGAGCAGCTCGCCGGCGAGGCGGGCCCGCATCGTCTTCTCGCCGCGCGACATCGCGGTGGTGATGATCCAGCGCATCGACAGCGCCAGCTTGCGGGAGGGGCGCACCTCGACGGGGACCTGGTAGGTCGAGCCGCCGACGCGCCGGGACTTCACCTCGACCGCGGGCTTGACGTTCTCGATGGCCTTCTTGAAGACCTTCATCGGATCGTCGTTGGTCTTCACCTTGATGGCATCCAGAGCGGCATACAGGATGCGCTCGGCGACCGACTTCTTTCCGTCCTTCATCACCACGTTCACGAACTTGGTGACGAGCTGCGAGTTGTAGAGCGGATCCGGCAGGATCTCGCGTTTCGGGACTTCTCTACGCCTGGGCATTTCTCGATAGCTCCTATTTCCTACCAGCGCTTAGGACTTTGGCCGCTTGGCGCCGTACTTGGAGCGGCCCTGCCGCCGGTTCTGCACGCCGACCGCGTCGAGCGTGCCCCGAATGACGTGATAGCGAACGCCCGGAAGATCCTTCACGCGGCCGCCGCGGATCAGCACGATCGAGTGCTCCTGCAGGTTGTGGCCGACGCCGGGGATGTAAGTGGTCACCTCGATGCCATTGGTGAGCCGCACGCGGGCCACCTTGCGCAGCGCCGAGTTGGGCTTCTTGGGCGTCTGGGTATAGACGCGCACGCAGACGCCGCGCTTCTGGGGCGAACCCTGCAGCGCCGGGCTCTTCGTTTTGGATTCCGCGCGGTCACGTCCCTTGCGCACCAATTGATGAATCGTAGGCATGCGTCCAGATCTCCTCGACCCCGTTGTTTCCCGAATTGACTCCGCGGAGCGACAAGAGCCCGCAACCCATACTCGGATGGGTTAACGGCCCATACTCCGGCCCCGAACGGTGTTCAGGGTATGTCTTCGGCTTGAAGACTTTTAACCGCCCCCGTCCCAGGCGGGACCATCGGCGGTGTAGAACCCGCGGAGTCTAATGGAGAAGTCGTCAGCGAGTCAACACCCTCGCGCAACAGGACCTGCCCAAGGTCACCAGCGGGACGCGCAGTATAAGCCGGAAAGTCTCCAATCCGCAAGAGCCGGCGGTCTGAGCCCCTATCCTCCAACTTCAGGCGGGCTGCTCACCTGTCCGACCCGATCCCAAGCGTCTGCGCGCAGCATACAACTTTTGGGAGTCAAACGCTATTCCGGGAGTTACCGCTTCTCCGCCGGCGCCGCCGGCCTCTCCAGCCGGCGAGGCTTGGTGGTGCCGGGCATGACGCCTTCGGCCATGCGCTGGCGGGCGGTGATCTGCGAGGAGTAGCTGGACTCCACCCGATTGATCTGGTCACTCTTGAGGTGGCACTTCTTGTACTTCTTGCCGCTGCCGCACCGGCAGAGGTCGTTACGGCCCAGCGCCACTTCGACATGCTCGGGCTTGGGCGAAATCAGATTGCGAAACCAGGTTCCCAGCGACACGTTCGTCTCCCGTCGAAAAAAGTCCGTTGCCATCCCTGAAAATGAAAACGGCGGCCGGAGATCCGGCTACCGGTCTTGAACCTTGAGCAGGTCGATCACCTTCCGGACGCCGGAGACGTCCCCGGCGGCCCGGAGGGCCAGCGACTTGCGCTCCCGGTCCGGGAGGGTGCCGCGCAGGCTCACCACCCCATCGCTCGCCTCGACTTCGAGGTCGAGGGCGTAGCGGCCGATCTCCTCCAACAGATTCTTGCCGACGCGCATTTCGAGCACGGCGTCGTCCACCTTGCGCTCGGCGTGGCCCACCGCCTTGGCCACGGGAGTGCCGGGCGGCGCGGCCTCGTCGCGATTGGTGACATCGTTGTCCACGGCCTGGACGCCCGGAACCGTCTTGACGACCTCTTCGGCGAGATCCTGGGTGGAGCGTTTGTCGACCTGGCCGGTCAGCTGGGTCCGGCCGCGGTCCACGTCCACCTTGATGCCCATGCCGTCCCGCCCGAGCTTCTCCAGCAGCGCCAGCCGGATGGCGTTCTCCAGCCGCGCGTCGGAGACCTCCTGTTCCCGCACGCCCTCGTTCGTCGCCCGCGCCCGCTCGGTGGGCACGGTCGAGGCGCAGGCCGACAGCAGAGCGCCGAGGAGAGCGGTGGCGAGCAGGGCTTTGGCGAGGGTGTTCATGGCGGAAAAGGGTACCACGCCCGCCACCACCCCGGCACCCCGCACACCACCTCGACGCTACCAGACCCGCACGCGCGCCGAGGGCTCGAGGTACAGCCGCTGCCCTGGGCGCACGTCGAACGCGCCGTACCATGCATCGAGATTGCGGACCGTGGCGGCTCGGTAGTCCTCCGGCGCGTGGTCGTTGGTGGCCACCTGCGTTCGCATGGCGCCCTCGCTGATCTTCCGCCGCTGGGTCTGCGCGTAGGCGATGAAGAACTCCCGGTCCTGCTCCCGCACGTAGCCCGTATCCGTCACCCGGCTGCCAAGCGTCGTGCGGTAAGCGTCGAACGCGACGCCGAGGCCGCCGAGGTCGGCGATGTTCTCGGTGAGCGTCAGCTTGCCGTTGATCGGGAGGCCCGGGAGCGGCTTGTACGTTCGCGAACTGATCCACCAGCGGCTGCGCGAGAGCCTGGAAGCGCTGCATGTCCTCGGGGGTCCACCAGTGTCGCAGCCGGTGCTCCGTGTCGTACTCGGCGCCCAGCACGTCGATGTAGTGCGTGAGATCGTGTCCGATGAGCGCCCCGACGGAACCGTAGGCCGCGGCGTCGGATGACGTGTGATCGTACTTGGGAGGCTCCAGCAACGCGGCCGACATGACGTACGAGTTTTGCTGGAACACGAGCAGCGCGCCGACCGTCTGCGGAGGGATGTACCAGTACTTCAGGTTTACGGGCTGGCCGAGTTGGGCGACGGCATTGCGGTAGGCGCGGTCAGCGACGCGCCGCAGGTTGCCCAGCGGGTCTGCCGGGTCCACGGTCAGCGAGGAAGAATCCTCCCATTGATCGGGATACCCGATCCCCACGTACACGGTCCGCAGCTTCGACAACGCGCTCGCCTTGGTGGCCGGCGACATCCATGTCGCGGCATCGACCCGCTTCATGAGCGCCGCGCGGACGTTGTCGGAGATTCGCTCCACGCGCGCCTTCTGCTCGGCGGGAAAATAGCGCTCGGCGTACATCCTCCCCAGCGCCTCCCTCATGGCCGATTGCGTGGCAACGATCGCGCGCTCGGCACGGGAGGGCTGGGGACCAGCCCCCGTGGCGGCCTGCAGCGCCAGCGCCTGCTCGGCGAATGCGCGCGGCAGCACGTCCGCGAAATCGTGGATGGCATGGAAGCGCAGGTAGTCCTTCCAGGCCTCCAGCGGCCGCGACGCGACCAGCGCCGCCAGCCCTGTCACGGCGGCCGGCTGCCAGACGACGAGCTCTTCCTGCCTGGCCAACCCAGCTTCGTCGAAGAAGACGGTCCAGTCCATCCCGGGGCTCGCCGCGCGAAGTCGGAACGCGTCCACACGGTATCGGCATTGTGGTCGTTTGCCGACGCCTCGCGCGTCGCCTGGCTCCGCGCGATCAACGTTTCCAGCGCCAGCACCGCGCTCCCGCGTTCGTCAGCACGGTCCAAGCCGGCGAGCGTGAGCATCTTCCGGATATATTCGCGATACCGTGCGCGAAGCGCCTCCTTCCCGGGGTCGGCGCTGAGATAGTCCTCGCGGTCCGGCAGGCCCAGCCCTCCTTGCACCAGGAAAGCGGCGTTGATCTTCTCTCCGTGGATGCTCTGCTCCACGGACAGCCCCAGCACGCTGGCTGACTTGTAGATGCCGAATCCCAGCGGGTCGACGTCGGCGCGCATACCGCGACCCAGCAGGCGTGTGAGCTCCGCCTGGTCCGCGACCTTCTCGACGCCATCGAGCAGCGGCTTGAGCGACGCGAGCCCCCTGGCCTCGATGGCGGCCTCATTCAAGTAGGCGGCGCGGAAGTCGGCAACCTTGCGCGCCGCCGAGCCGGTTGGCGCGGTGCTGGCGGCGTCGAGCAGCGCCGCGATGCGGCGGCGGGTCACTTCCTCGAGCTCGTCGCGGGCTCCCCATCGCGGGCTGCCCGCCGGGAGCGCGGTGGCCTTGAGCCAACCGCCGTTGGCGTAGGCGAAGAAATCGTCGCCGGGGGCGATGCTCGCGTCCACCGTGCTCTCGAGCCGCGACGGTTTCCGGCCGTCCGCCGCGTGCGCGGCGGACGGGGACACAAGCCACCACGAGAGCGCCGCCGCCAGGAGGGCCGGCAGCGCGGCAGCGGGAACGTGTCCACCGGCCCGGCTCCGAGGAAGCGTGTTGTGGGTTGCGTCGAAGCGCATGGCGTGGCCTTTCGCTTGAGTGATGATGACGACAGCGACGATACCGGGGGACCGAATTCCTGTCGCGGCGCAAGGCCGACAACTTTGAATCGGTTTCGGACATCGCCTTGCGCACGGGACCCGGCGACGCGCTGAAGCGAGCCACTTCAGTCTGATGTATGCTGTAATTCGTTGGCCTTTCCGCACATGATCACGCGCGCCCAGCTCATCGACGTGCTCTTCGTCATCGTACCGCACTCGCTGCTGCTCGACATCGCCGGGCCGGCTGAAGCCTTTCGTCTCGCCAACCTGCACCGCGAAGCTCGCGGACTGCCACCACGCTTTCGTCTTGGCTTCGCGGGGCCGACGGCAACCCTGCCGACGTCGGTCGGACTGGCGCTGGGCGACCTCGTTCCATTGCCGGAACAGCTCAGCACGCCGACCTGGGTCGTGGTGGTCGGTCAACCGACGGCCCACGTGACCCAGGTCACGCCGGAGATCGCGGCCACGGCCCAATGGCTGAGCGATCGGCTGCGCGACGCGCTCCTCGACGCGGACACGCCGCACCGCCTGCTGACGATCTGCTCGGGCACCCTGCTCGCCGCTCGGGCGGGGGTGCTCGCCACGCGCCGCTGCACCACGCACCACGAGCTATTGCCCATGCTTCGCGCCCTGGCGCCGCAGGCTCAGGTCATCGACAATCGCGTGTTCGTGGTCGACGGTCCTCTCGCGTCCAGCGCGGGCATCACGGCGGGGATCGACGTCGCGCTGCACCTCATCGCCGAGGAGTGTGGCGAGGCCCTGGCGGCCAGCGTCGCCGAGGACATGGTGGTCTACCTGCGGCGTTCCCCACGCGACACCGAGTTGTCGCCATTCCACATGCACCGCCGCCACCTCCACCCCACCGTGCACCGGGTACAGGACGCGATCGTCACCGAGCCGCAGCGCGACTGGGACATGGCGTCGCTGGCCCGCGTTGGCCACGCGGCCGAGCGTCACCTGTTGCGGCTGTTCATCGACCACGCAGGCATCTCGCCGTTGCACTACCTACGGTTGATCCGGCTCGAGCGCGCCCGCCAATCCCTGGAATACGGAGCGACTGTCACGCGCGCCGCCGCGGTGGCCGGCTTCGGCTCCGACCTGCAGCTGCGCCGTGCCTGGAGCCGCCACTGGGGCGGGTCGCCTCGTGATGCGGCCCGGGCGGCGGGGCCGGACGCTCCGGCACCCCGCGCTCCGCGATAGCCGTCCCCTCACCCCGGCACCCAGCACACCACCGCCGTGCCCCCGTCCTCGCGCCTCTCGATACGCAGCCGGCCGCCGTGGGCTTCCACGATCTCGCGGCAGAGGGGCAGGCCGAGGCCGGTGCCTCCGGCTTTCGAGGTGTAGAAGGGCAGCAGCGCCTTGCGCATCACGTCGTCCGTCATGCCGGCGCCGCGGTCCAGCACGCGGAAGCGAACGCCTCCCTCCCCCAGGGCATCCACCGCCAGCCTCACCTCCTCCGGGGCGCTTCCCGACTCGCGGGCGTTCTTGAGGAGGTTGATGAGCGCCTGCTGCATCTGGGCGGGATCGAAACGCCCCGCCACGGTGGGCGGCTCGCCCTCCAGCTCGAACGGCGTCACCTCGCGCAGCTCGCCCAGGAAGGTCCCCCACTCCACCTCGGCCAGACGGGGCTGGGGCAGGCGGGCGAAGCGGGCGTAGCCCTCCAGGAACTCCTTGAGATGGCTCGACCGCTCCTCGATGACGTCGAGGGCCGAGCCGAGGCGCTCCGCATACTCGGGGCTGCCCGCCATCAACCGCACGGAGCGGGCGAGCGAGGCGATGGGCGCCAGCGAGTTGTTGATCTCGTGCGAGAGGGTGCGGATGGCCCGCTTCCAGACGTCCACCTCCTGGCGCCGCAGCTCCGGGGTGAGACGCTTGATGAGCACCAGGTCGTGGCGCTGGCCGTTGAGCTCGAAGGCGCGGCGGGCGACGTGGAAGACCTCCTCCTCGCCGCCGGTCTCCAGAGAGAAGAGAGAGTCGCGCCCGCTCGCCAGCGCCTCCCGCAGGGCCTCCGGGCACTCCTCCAGGATCTGCCCGAAGACCCGCCCCTCCAGGCGTCCCCGGCTGAAGAACACCTCGCGCGCCGTGCGGTTGGCGAAGATCACCCGGTCCCGCGCGTTGATGAGGACGATGGCCATGGGTGTCGCCTCGAACACCGTCTCCAGCAGCATCTCCCGCTGGAGGATGGCGCTGCGCTCGTCGCGCAGCACGTCGCCCACCTTGTTGTAGAGGCCGACAAGCTCGCCCAGCTCGTCGCCGCGGTCCACCGCCAGGTTGAGGCTGAAGTCGTGGTCCCGGTAGCCTTGAACGCCGTCGCGTAGCGCCTGAAGGACGCGGGTCGAGGGGATCAACACCCGGTCCAGAATCCACCAGCCCACGGGCAGCCCGAAGCCCATGGCGGCGAGGAGGACGGCCCAGGGGGAGGGAATCCAGAACGGCGTCGCCATGGCGACGCCGATCACCGCGACCAGTGCCGCGACGAACGCGATCCGAACCCGGGTGGCGAAACGGAACGGCTTCATCCGCCCGGAAGGCTAGCGCGCCGGCCAGGGGATGTCGATTGCCCACAAGCCGTCCAAGGCGAACGAGGCCGCGTTCCAGGCCGCCATCGACGACATCGCCAGGATCTCCGGCGACCTCCTCCGCTCGCTCGAAACCAGCGCGCCACCCAAGAGCCGCGAAGAAGAGGCGGCCCGAGCCAAGGCCCGGGCCGCCCGCCGTTTCGCGACCTGAAGCCGCCCCTTACTGCTCCCACCAGTACGGCGAGTAGTAGTAGAGCTCTTCCGAGTAGGACTGGCCGTAGGCGTTTTCGGCCACCACGCGGTAGACGTACGTCTGGCCCTGCTGCAGGCCGTAGTCCGTCCACGTGGTCTGGTTGGGCGCGGTCCAGGCGACCGAGTAGAAGCCCCAGCCGTCGTCACGCTCCAGCGAGAAGCCGTCCTCGTTGTTGCTCCGGTCGCTCCAGGTGATCGTGACCGATCCGGCGCCGTTGTAGGCCTGACCCCAGATGCAGCAGGGCGCGGTGGGCGCCGAGCCCGGGGGCAGCGTGGTGACGGCGATCGTGGTTGAAGGATCGGAAGAGCCCCCGGGTCCGAAGGCCCGGATCTGATAGGTGTAGGAGGTGGACGGCGAGAGGTTCGCATCGGCGTAGCTGGTCACGCCGGCCCCTACCGAGGCGATCTCGACGAACCCGCCTCCCGAGGTGCCGCGCTCGATCTTGAACCCCTGCTCGTCGCTGCTGTTGTCGGTCCAATAGAGGTTGATCTGGGTCGCCGATGCGGCGCCTCCTTGCAGGTTCGAAGGCTTCTGCGGCGGTGGGGTATCTCCGGGTGTGGTGACCGAGACCTCGTTCGAAGCGGGCGAGGTGCTCGCCGTATTAAACGCGAAGACGCGGTAGACGTAGGTTTTGGATTTGGCGACCGAGGTGTCCGAGTAGCTGGTCGACCCGGCGGCCAGGTTGGCCGTGATCACGAAGAAGGAGGCCGAGCCCGGATCGCGCCGTTCGACGCGGAAGCCCGTCTCGTTGAAACTGCCGTCGGTCCAGGTGAGGTTGACCTGGGTCTGGCTCGCCGCCTGGCCGTTGAGCGACGTCGCCGAGCAGGGTCGGTAGGGCGGAAGATTGATTTCGCCCTTGACCTCGCAGCTCTCGTCCTTCCTTACGTCGGACCCTCCGCAGGGTTCCTCCTTCGCGGCGGCGATGATCCTGTCCGTCCGGACTTTGATCTCGTCGCCAACCCGGGTCTTGAAGGCGTCGACGCTCTCCGAAGGCGGTTTTATAAAGGCCTCCACGCCTGTTTTGACGTTATTCTCCGTCTTGTTCTGCGCGGCGACATAGCGGCTGTAGTGACTGTTGGTCCCGCCACTCTCATGAGCCACCGTGTTCGAGCGGAGTTGCGCGCCGCTGATGTAGCCGTCGCGGCCGCACTGGGCCCGGTACAGGTCGCTGTTGGAATCCTCCAGTTGGGGCGTGATCGTCCAGGCGAACGTGGTGTCCGGAGGCGTCGCGCCCGTCGAGGTGTCGACGACGGACGTAATGTAGTAATAGCCCGCGTTGGGTCCTGAGCCGACTTCGGAGTATGAATAGTCGGACCGCAGACAGATCGAGAACTGTCCGAAAGTCTCTTGATTGTTGACGGCGACCGGCGGGTCGGGAACCTTCAGTTGAACCTTGTCGCAGTAGAACTCTCCATTGACTTGCTTGCTCGCCGTCTTCGCCGTGAACTTGAAGTTGCTCCGCGGGTTGACGGTTACCGTCTTCGAGAGCTGATGAGTTTGATTGTTCTGCACCACGCTCACCCGCACCGTGCCGCTGGTCACCATGGTTCCCGACCAGGAAGACGCGTTCGAGGCGCCGCGGCTCACGGTGTTGGTGTTGTCCGAGAAGCTCCAGCCGCTCACCTGGCCGGTGCTGCACAGGTTGGAAATCGTAAAGGTCGCCGAATCTCCCCGGTTCACCGAGACCGCTGGGCCGAGCGTCGGGATCTTGGTACACGGCCCCTGGTTGTAAAGGCTGGCCTGGGTCGAGCCGAGGTCCCGGTTGGATTGCGCGAAGTAGGCGGGGCAGTAGCAGCCGTAGTAGTTGAAGCCGCCGCCGCCCGGCGAGCTGAAGCCGAAGAAGCCGTACGGGTCGTAATAGCCGTAATAGTAATAATAGTAGTAGGCGATGATGTAGTGCTCGGAAACCTCCGTGTACAGCCGGTCATCCCGCAGAGTGCCTTCGGTGTAGACCTCGGCGCTGCAGATGCCGTGATACGAGCCGCCGTCGATCGCCGTCGATCCCTCGTACAGATTGCCGACGACCGCCGCGTCATAGTAGTAGCAGGCGTAGTAATCGAGGAGGGTCGCCGAGTAGCCGTCCACGCGGGCCAGGTCGGGATCGAGTTGGAGCGCCGTGACGCCGTAGACGTATTGCGCCCTGGCGGGCGTCGCGGCGAGCGCGAAGAGGGCGGCCAGGACGAGGGCCGGCGAGAGCCGGGCCAGAATCGGGCGGATGGGCTTCAAGGGCGGCCTCCTTCCAGTCCCTTCCGGGGCAGCGGCGGCACGGTCACGCCCTTCAGCGTGGCCTCCTGGCGGCGGATGGTCGGCGCGATCTTCTCCTCCACGAAGCCCTGGAAGCGGGCGAACTCCTTGTCGCCGAAGGCCCGGTGCAGGTCCTCGCGGGCCGCGTCGATGAGCTCGTCGCGTTCGGCTTGCAGGCGCTTGAGCTCCGCCGGCGGCTCGGGCGGCACCGCGTCCTTCTCCAGCCTGCCGCGCGGGGCCAGAGCCCGGGCGGCGCGGATGATCGAGAGCGCCTCACGGTCCTTTTCCTCGACGCGGGCCACGCAGTCCGCGGCGATCGAGCTGAGCCGGGCCGCCTGTGCGTCGGTCAGCTTGGCGCCGGCGCGGTAGACTGAGCGGTAGGGCGCGCCGTCCTGCCCCCGCTTCTCGACCTCCGTGGCCTTCGCTTCGAGGGTGGTCAGATGGCGGAAGAGGACCCAGTATTTGATGGATTCAGGAAGTGCCGCCGCGGCCGGCTTGGGCGGCGGCCCCTCGGCCGCGGAGAGCGGCGTCCAGCCAAGGCCGAGCGGTACGAGGGTGAGGACTACGGTGAGGGCCAAGCGAGCCAGCTTCATCTTCTTCTCCTCCTCTTGGAAACGGAGCACCGAGTGCTTCCACCCTCTGGGGTGCGGGTCAGGCTGAGGGGCGAGCCTGCCGTCGCCAGGCTGCGGAACGGCTTCATCCGGTCTCCAGACATCCAGCCCTCACCCCCGCAGCCGCCGCTCCACCGCGAGCCCGTGCCGCTCCATCTTGCGGTAGAGCGCCTGGCGGGAAATCCCCAGGATCTCGGCGGCCTTGGCGACGACGCCTTCCGCTTCCGCCAGGGCGCGCTCGATCTTGATGCGGTCCGCCAGCAGGAGGCCGTTGCCGGGCTCGATCTCAGCGCCGGCCGCACGGATCCCAGGCAGCGGCGCCAGTCCCAGGTCTCCGGCGCCGATCGTGTCACCGGAGGCGACCAGCACGGCCCGGCGCAGGACGTTCTCCAGCTCGCGGACGTTGCCCGGCCAGCGGTGGCGCACGAGGGCCTCACGGGCTTCGGCGGTCATTCTCCAGAGGGTGCCCGTGGGGGCCGGAGACAGATCGCGGAGGAAACGCTCGGCGAGGGGGATGACGTCCTCCGGCCGGTCGCCGAGGGGCGGCACCTGGAGCTCAATGACGTTCAGCCGGTAGAAGAGGTCCTCGCGGAAGCGGCCGGCCGCCATCTCCCGCCGCAGGTCGGCGTTGGTGGCACAGATGAGCCTGACGTCCACCCGCCGCGTCTCGCTGCTCCCCAGGCGCTCGAAGCGGCCGCTCTGGAGGACGCGCAGGAGCTTGGCCTGCCCGGAAGCCGAGAGGTTGCCGATCTCGTCGAGGAACAGGGTGCCGCCGTCCGCCGCCTCGAACCGGCCCACCCGCCGCCGGGTGGCTCCGGTGAAAGCCCCCGCCTCGGCGCCGAAGAGCTCGCTTTCCAGCAGCTCGTCGGGCAGGGCGCCGGCGTTGACCCTGACGAAGGGCCTCTCCCGCCGCAGCGAGTTGGCCTGGACGATCTCCGCCAGCTTCTCCTTGCCCGCGCCGCTGGGGCCGGTGATGAGCACGGGCACGTCCCCCTTCGCCACCTGGAGGGCGAGGCTCGCCACCGCGTGCATCCTCTCGCTGGCCCACACGGCGCCGCAGAGGTCGTAGCGCTCGGCGAGGTCCTCCCAGGTGCGCTGCCCGCGGCTGCGCAGGCGGGCGTTTTCGAGCTGCAGCTCGCGCAGGCGCAGGAGGTTGCGCACCGAGGCGAGGAGCTTCTCGTCGTCCCAGGGCTTGGCGAGATAGTCCGCCGCGCCCTCCTTGACGAGCTGCACGGCGGTCTCCAGGGAGGTCCAGGCGGTGAGGAGCAGCACGGGCAGCCCCGGGTCCCGCCGCCGGATCTCGCGGAACAGGGCGACCCCCTCCTCGCCGGAGGTGGCCTCGGGGCTGAAGTTCATGTCCTGCAGGACGACGCCGATCCCCGGCCCGCTCTCCCCCGCCAGCACCCGTAGCGCCTCCTCCGGCCCACGGGCGGCGCAGCAGGCAATCCCCCGGATCTCGAACAGCACCTCGAGGGCGGTCGAGACGGCCGGCTGGTCTTCGACGATCAGGACTCGGAGCATGGACGTCCTCTATATAGATTCCGCTGTCCCTCCGCAATCCCCCGCTGGCATTTCATGCATGAGTGTCGATATAATCTTTCAACCCTTAAAGGAGGAGACTCTCCAATGCACAGAAAGCTGCTGCTCCTCACTCTTTCGCTGGCCCTGCTCGCCGGCTCGCTCTCGACTTTCCGCGTCGAGGCGAGCAGCAATCACTCCTGCCGCTTCTGCAGCACGCAACCGGACGGTACCCAGTGCTGCCGGAGCTGCGTCTGCAACGCCCAGGGGATCCCCATCGCCTGCACGCAGGTCGCCTGCGGACCGGGCGTCTAACCACCACTCGGAGGAACGGAAATGCGCAAAAAGATGCTGCTCCTTGGTTTTGCGATGGCCGTGGTCATCGGCTCCCTTTCCATGCCGCTCGCCACCGCCAGCGGCACCCACTCCTGCCCCATCTGCACCACCTACGCGGACTGCAGCCGGTGCTGCGTCAGTTGCATCTGCGACGACGACACCGGCCAGATCGTGGCCTGTACGAACCACTTCTGCCCGCCGCCCAACGGGCCCTGCGAGAAGTAGAAGAGTAGAGGACGGGCCCTTCAGCGCGTGCAGGACGAGATGGACACCGCGTCCAGGAACCGGCGGTTCTCATCGGCCGGATCGCAGGTCAGGCTTTTTTGGTTGTCGATCCGCACCGTCCAGATCTGACTGATGAGACCCGCCCGCCGGTCGGCCCAGGTGGGGAAGAAGGTCCCCGCGATCCCCGACAGGCTGTTGTAGTCGCCGAACTGAAAGCTGCCCCCCGCGGAGTTGGTGGCGCTGCTCGCCACCGAGGTCAGCTTGACCGGCGCGCTCCAGGTGGCGCCTTCGTTGAAGGACGAGGTGTACCAGAGGTTGACGAAGGTGCGGTCCTCGCCCACCGTGTCGTAGTAGATGAGGCCGAGGCCGCCCGTGGCCTCGTCGACCACCAGCCAGGGATTGAACTGGTCGTTGAGCCCGGGCGCATTGCTGATCATCGCGGGCTTGCTCCATTTCGTGCCGCCATTGGTCGATTTCGAAAACCAGATGCGGCTCTTGCAGGGCGAGTCGACATTGTCGAGCGGATCGTCGAAGGGGGTGGCGCAACCCTTGGCGCCGTTGAGGTCCATCCAGGCGGCGTAGACGTTGCTCTTGCGGCCATTGAGGAAGGCGCCCGCGGTGACGTAGATCAGCGCGGCGCGCTCGCTCTGGGCCGGAATGACGATCGCGAACGAATCGAAAAGCTTGGCGACCGGGATGGGCTTGGAGTAGGAGCGGCCGCCGTCCAGCGAGCGAACGAGGTAGATCTGCCGGCTTCCCGTATCGGGCCACAGGGCGAAGACGTGGCCGGCGGAGTTGGTCTTGACGTCCGAGCCGATCCCCGTGCCCTTGGTCTCGAGGCCGCTGAGCTGAACGGGATCTCCCCAGGCGCCGTCCGTCCCCGGCCCCGTGTGACGGTTGATGAACACGTGGCGCCCGTTGTGCCAGACGACATAGATGTGATCCTTGAAGGGGGAGCGGTCGCTGTGGTCCGTCCACATCATCTGCTTGTCGGCGAACAGATCGCCCGAAGCGTCCGAGACGACGGCGTCCGGGGTCCAGTGAGCGCCGCCATCGCCGGAGCGGAAGGCGCGCAGCCTCAGCTCCAGGTTCCGGCCGCTCTGGACGACGCCGATGAACGTGGTCCAGGCGGTGCCGTCGGACGTCCAGTCCACCGCGGGGTCGGACTGGAAGGAGTCCTCCTCCGTGAGCGGCAGGAGCGTCGAGCCCCAGGAGCCGCCGTGATCGTCCGAGTAGTACATGCTCATCTGGCCCTTGAGGAGGTTGTTGGCGCTGGACACGATGCGGTTCGGGTCCCAGTAGTTGACCCGGATGTCCGACTCGGCGCGGATCGCGAAGTCCGCCTCCGAAAGCCGCTGATCGGGACCCGTCTCGACGGCCTTCTCCCCCTTCTCCTGAAACTCTCCGGCGGTCCGCGCGTCCCCGGGCAGGAGATCCGGGTGTCCCACCATCCATTCGTGGACCTCCTTGAGAAGCAGGGGATAACCGCCCGTGGGATCGCTTGCCAGGATCTCCTCCCCGGGATGCTGCCGGCGCCAGAGGACGCGCAGCCAGGGCGGCAGGCCCATCTTGTCGTGGGCCTCCGCCGGCCGCAGAAGCCCGAGATCCTGATTCTCGGCGATCAGCCGGGCGAGAGCGCTGCCGGCCGGGGCCTTGGCGGCGGCCATTTGTGCCTCCAGCGAAGGCCACCGGGCATCGCCGGCGGTGGGCGCGGCTCCCCCGGCCGCTGGCACCGGCCGGCAGGTCAGGAGGAGAAGGATCGAGAGGAACAGAGAATGGCGCATGGCGGTCTCCTTCATGGCGGGCGAAATCCATCCCATCGTGTCGAAACCCGGGATTTCATTTCGCGTTCGACGAGCTTCTCCGATTGTACTCTTGTCCCGGCAGGAGACCCCGCTCACACCCTATTGACGTGTGCCTATGTTCAACAACCCTCCAAGGAGACTTGAAGCATGCGGAAGAAGATGATGTTCCTGGTACTGGCGCTGGCCGCCGTAGCTGCCTCGTTCTCGACCGTCCGCGCCGATGCGGGTGGAACCCACGCCTGCCCCATCTGTACGATCTACTCCGACGGCTCTCAGTGCTGCGTGAGCTGCATCTGCGACGCCTCGGGCCGCACGATCGCCTGCACCGACCACTTCTGTCCGCCCGAAGGCGGCGTGGACTAATGGGAGTCCTGATGCGTAAGAAGATGCTGTTCCTCGCCCTGGCCCTGGCCGCGGTGGCCGGCTCGCTCTCGGTCCGGGCCGAGGCCGACGGGTCGTACGCCTGCCCCATCTGTACGACCCTGGCCGATGGCTCGCAGTGCTGCATCAGCTGCGTGTGCACAGAGCATGGCCGCTTCGTCGCCCAGCTCTGCGCCCAGAACGCCTGCATACCGGCGATCTAGACGCCCCAGCCTCCCGATGCGGAGCGACGCCTCGCGGGGAAACCCGCGGGGCGTTTGCTGCGAGGTCCGGGAAGCGAGGGGGCTTCCGCGATAAGCTCCCCCCATGCCCTCCGCGCCCTCCCGCAAGATCGCCCGCCTGCGCGCACATCGTTCACTCCGGCGTTCGCCGGCTCATCACAATGGAGACCTGACATGGTAAAGCCAGCAAAGAACACGATTTGCCTTTGGTACGATGGCGACGCCGAGGACGCGGCGCGGTTTTACGCCAAGACCTTTCCCGATTCGGCCGTCGGCGCGGTGCACCGCGCACCGGGAGACTTTCCGTCGGGGAAGCAAGGGGACGCGTTGACCGTCGAGTTTACCGTGATGGGCATTCCGTGCCTCGGGCTCAACGGCGGACCCGCGTTCAAGCACAACGAAGCGTTCTCGTTTCAGGTCGCAACCGCTGACCAGGCGGAAACGGATCGTTACTGGAACGCGATTGTCGGCAACGGCGGCGAAGAGAGTGCGTGCGGCTGGTGCAAGGACAAATGGGGATTGTCCTGGCAGATTACGCCGATCGCCCTGACGCAAGCGGTCACCGATCCCGATACCGCCGCCGCCAAGCGCGCCTTCGATGCGATGATGCAGATGAAAAAGATCGACATCGCTGCAATCGAGGCGGCGCGCCGCGGTTGAGGGTCTTGGGCGGGGAAACCTCTCCGACGAGCAGAGCTATCGCCTATTGACTCGCCTACGGCCGCGCCGTGAGGCCCTGCCGCGGCAGGGCCCACGGCTCGAAGCCGTGGGTGGCATCATTGGCCGTGAAGCGCGAGCGACCTCGTCCTCATGTCCAAATCCTCCCGGGAGCTCAATTTCTTTGCATCATCCACATCTTTGCTTCGTCCCCGTCCCAAGACGACGAGCCGGTCTGAGGTGAGGTGATTGGCCCAGCAATAACGTTTCTTCTTCAGGCTTATTGGCGGTGGTCATTCCGTCCGCCGGCCAGCCAGCCTGGAGAACCTCAATGAAGCTCAACTCAACCGTCATCGCCCTGGTTCTGCTTACCATCGTCGCGTTCGCGGCGTTCCCGGCCTTCGGGGCCTCGTCCCACACCACCCCGCAACCCGCGCAAGTCCTCCTGGCGCAGATCTTCGCGCCGCCGGTTTCCAACCACCCGGCCACCACTCCCGCACCCACGCCGGCCAGTACCCTGCTGCCGCCGGCGCTGAATTCCATCTGCCAGCCGTGCACGCAGGCCCAGTGCACGAGAATCTGCCACCAGACCGCCTTCTGCAGCTTCGACCCCGACACCGGCTGCTCCTTCTGCTCCTGCTTCGTGGGCTGATCGCCGGGGCCTGAAGCGGGCGGTCCGGCTCTCTGCCGGGCCGCCCTTGGCGAGTCCGTGGTCTCTGACTATCTGATACGGTTGGGGGGTATCAAACGTCGCCCAGGAGACCCCACGCGTGAAACCCTCCGCCAGAGAGCCTCTGATCCTGCTGGGCCTCGCAGCCGTGGCGCTGACCGTCTCGGCTATCGGCGCCTACGACCGCCTGACCTGGTTTCTGGAGGTCGCGCCGATCTTTATCGGCGTGCCGATCCTCCTCGCCACCTGGCGGCGATTCCCGTTGACGCCCCTGCTCTACCGGCTGATCTTCCTGCATGCGCTGATCCTGATGGCGGGCGGTCACTACACCTATGCCCGGGTGCCGCTCGGCTTCTGGGTTCGGGATCTTCTGGGATTGGCGCGAAATCACTATGACCGGCTGGGCCATTTCGCCCAAGGCTTCGTGCCGGCGATCCTGGTGCGGGAGATCTTGCTGCGCAAGGGCGTGGTGACCCGGAGAGGCTGGCTGTTCTTCCTCGTCACCTCGGTCTGCCTGGCCTTCAGCGCCTGCTATGAATTCGTGGAATGGATCTCGGCCGTCCTCGGAGGCTCGGCGGCCGACGAGTTCCTGGGCACCCAGGGCGACGTCTGGGACACCCAGTGGGACATGCTCTTTGCGCTGATCGGCGCGATCACGGCGCAGTTGACGCTGGGCCGGCGGCACGACCGGCAGATGACGCGGCTGGGGTAGCCTCCGCCGCGGCCACAAGAAGCCGAACAAGGACATCAAGGACCGCAAGGACAACAGGGAAAGACTCTTTCCCTCCTTCCAACGAGCCGTTGGAACTTTCCAACGGAGTGTTGGACTTGTCCAACAGAGCATCGGAACTATCCAACGGACCCTCGGAACTTCCGACGGAGCGTTGGAATTATCCAATGGAGCGTTGGAACTATCCAACGGACCATCAGACCTTCCAACGTGACGTTGAAACTATCCAACGGGCCGTTGGAACTTTCCAACAGAGCATCGGAACTTCCAACAGAGCATCGGAACTTCCGACAGAGCATTGGAACTTTCCAAGGGTCCGTTGGAACTATCCAACGGACCCCCGGACCTTCCGACGTGACGTTGGAACTATCCAATGGACCGTTGGAACTATCCGGCGGCCCATCGGAAGCTCCGAAGGAGCGTTGGAACTTTCCAACGGAGCATTGGAACTTCCGACGAGCCGTTGTAACTTCCGACAGAGCATTGGATTCTTCCAACAGAGCGTTGGCTCCTTCCAAGGTGACGCTGGAACCTGCCGGAGGCCGGAAGGAGAGGGCGGAGGACTCCTCGAGCCATGATACCGTTTCGCCCCCCATGGGCGACCACGCACCCTTCCCCGCCTCCCCTGAAGCCGTCCTCTTCGACTGCGACGGCGTCGTTCTCGACAGCGAGGTTCTCTGGGACCGGGCCGAGGTCGAGTTCCTCGCCCGGCGAGGGATCGTCTTCGACTCGGCGCGCACCAAGCCGCTCATCACCGGCCTTGGGATGACGGCGGGAATCCTTCTGCTGCAGGAGCAGTATGGGCTCGACGGAGACATCGAGGAGCTGTCGCGTGAGCGAGTCGAGATCGTCCGCGGTCTCTTCGAGCGGGAGTTGCGGTTGACGGACGGGTTTCTGGACTTTTTCGAGACGAAGATCCGGGGCCGCTTCCGGACGTGCATTGCCACCTCCATGAGCGCGGACATCTTCGCCGTGGCGGACCGGCGGCTGGGGATCTCTCACTTTTTCGAGGGGCGCGTCTACTTCCCCTCCCACGTCGGCGGCCGGGCCAAGCCGGAGCCGGATCTGTTCCTCTACTCCGCGGCCCAGCTCGCGACACCGCCCGAGCGCTGCGTGGTGATCGAGGACTCCCCCCGGGGCATCGAAGCCGGCCACCGCGCCGGCATGAGGGTCATCGGCCTCGCGACGACGCACCCGAGGGAGCTCATCGCCAACGCGGATGTGGTGGTGGGGACGTTCGCGGAAATGGACGGCTTGATCTGAGGCGGCGCGACGGGCTTGCGGCCTCCGGCAACATCGAGTAGCATCCCCCGCAGGTTCCTAAAATAGTATCTTGCTGCCTAATTTTCTGTGCAGTCGTGGGGTGGGGAGCGGAAGCAGACCTCCAACTGGATGCGTGTCCAGAAAGAAGATCCCTATGAAAACGAAGCTCGTCGTCGCCGCAGCCCTGATGGCCGCTCTCCTGAGCGCTCCGAAGGCCAACGCCCAAGCCAACGCCGCGAACTACGCCTTCAGCACGACGACGACCGGCTCGCTCACCAACATGAGCGGCTCGACGCAACTGCTGGCGGCGAACATCGATGACACGGCCTCGCCGGTGACGCTTCTGGGCTTCGACTTCATCTTCATGGGCGTCCGACAGGATCGCTTCAGCATCAACGAAAACGGCGTCGTGCGCTTCAACGCCGCGGCTCAGGCCGGGTCCCCCTACAAACCGCTCGCCCAGGCAGCGTTGCCGATCGTCACCGCCTATGGCGCCGACCAGCGCACGCATGCGGTTGACGGCAAGGTCCACTTCAAGGTCACCGGGGCGGCCCCCAACCGGGTGGCCACCATCGAATGGCTCAACAATCAGGCGGACTTCAACACCGGTGGAACCGCGAACCTCACCTATGAGGTCCGCCTCTTCGAGACCACCGGCTGCGTCGAATTCGCCTACGGCTCGATGACGATGAGCGCGGCGGGGGCCGCGGACGCCAACTCGCAGAACCCCAACATCGGCTTCTCGAGCAGCAACGCGGCGGGCACCGTGGGCTCGGTCACGGCGGCCCAGAGCGGCACGCCGGCGCCCACCTACAACGGCGCTTCGGCCACTCCGGTGGCCAATCTGTACACCGCGGGAACGATCCCCGTGCTGACCTCGGCCGCCGACGGCTCGCGACGGACCTTCCTGTTCTGCTCGACCGCCCCGGCGCCGGCCGGTGGACCGGTCACCTTCACGGGTGTCACGCAGACCGGGATGACCCTCAACTGGACGGACTCCGCCAACGAGGTGGGCTACGCAATCTACTCGTCGACCGACGGCGGCGCGAGCTACACCTTCGCCGGTGCGGCAGCCCAGAACGCGACGTCCTTCGCGGCCTCGGGTCTGGCTCCTTCGACGACTTACGACTGGAAGGTTGTGGCCTTCTCCGAAGGCGCCGTCGCCGCCGCGATCACCGGCACCCAGGCCACCCCGGCGCCGACGGTCAAGACCTCGGCAGCCACCGGCCTCTGGAACACCGCTGGCACCTGGTCCCCTTCGGGTGTTCCGACGAACGGGGACGCCGTGACCATCGCCGCCGGGACTACCGTGACGATCGACAACCCCGCCGCCGTCGCCTTCTCGGTCACCGTCGCCTCGGGCGGCATCCTCCAGTACCAGCAGGTAGGGGCCGCGTCGCTGACCGTCGCGTCGAACGTCAACGTGCAGGCGGGCGGCACGCTCCAGTCCAATCCGGCCGGAACCGTCACCACGCACAATCTCAGCCTCGCCGGCAACCTGACGAACGATGGCACGCTCGACTTCTCGACGAACGCCGATACGGCCGGCGCCATCATCACTTTCACGGGCACAGCCAACACCACGTTCTCCGGCTCCGGCGCGACGACCGACATCCGGCAGATCACGGTGAACAAGGGGATCACACCGGCGGCGAGCGTCGAGCTGCTGCCCGCGAGCTTCACGGTCCGCGGCGTGACGACCGACACCGTCGTCGGCGGCTGGCTGGTCATGGCCAACGGTACGATCAAGATCTCCGGGACGTTCGCCGGCACCAGCCGGGTCTTCGCGACGGCGGCCTACATCATCCCGGCAAGCTTCGGCTTCTGGCTCAACAACCCCAACTACGTCGTCGCGGGCCAGAACGGCTCACCGACCAACAGCGGCCTGCTGAGGATCACGCAGGGCACGTTCAACATCGGCACGGCCACCGGCAACTCGATGGGCTTCAGCGCGGGCAGCACGGTCATCGTCGAGGGCGGGGCGGTGAACGCCACGGGCCGCTTCGGCGTCGCCGTGGCCACAAACTCCATCACCTACACGCAGACCGGCGGCACCATTACGGTCTGCACGATCGGCAACGCATCGACCACCCTGGCGAGCTTCGATCTCGGCACAGGGACGGGGACTACCAGCATCACCGGCGGCACCATCGTCGTGCAACTGGCCAACACCGCGGTGAGCGGACCGCGCGACTTCCGCAACCAGTCGGGGCTCACCGGAACGCTGTCGGTCTCTGGGGGGACGCTGCAGGCCGGCAACGCCGCCTCCGGCGCCGCCAAGACCTTCAGCATGGCTGGCGTGCTCCCCAACCTGGTGATCAGCAACACCTCGGCCGGCCACACCGTGAACATGCTGGCGCCGGCGGTGTTCAACAACGTCAGCCGCAACATCACCATCAACAGCGGAACCACGTTCAACATCGGCAGCAATACCTTCCTCTTCAACGGTAACACCCTCACCAACAACGGGACGCTGACCGCCAATGGCGCGACCAGCAATTTCGTCTTCTTCGACAGCGGCGCGATCGGGGCGCAGACCTACACCGGTACCGGAGTGGTCACCGCGCCGATCACCAACCTCGCTTTCCAGAACGACGTCACCTTCGCTCCAGCGGTGAATCCCGTGGTCGCCAACGCGATTCGGTTGTTCAGCGGCAACATCACCAACAGCAACAAGATCACCCTCGGCAGCGGCGGCGCCACCACTGGCATCGTGCAGATCGGCAACACCACTACGCCGACCGCCGCCGGTGTGTTCGACGTGCCATTCACTTTCAACCTCGGCACGGGCGGGCAGACCCTCTCCTACCTGCGCACCACCGCTTCACGCCCCACCGGGCCCGAGGTCAACCCCGCGCGCACTCTGACCAGCTTCACCTACGACGACAACGATCCCACGCACACCCTGACGATCGCCGGCGGCGATCTCGCCGTGACCACTACGGTGACACTGACCAACGGACGCGTCATCACCGGCGCCAACACGCTGAGCCTGGGCGGCGCCGGCACCGTCGCCCGGACGACCGGCTACGTCGACGGCAACTTCAAGAAGAACTTCACGGCAGCCGCCAACAAGACGTATGAGATGGGCACCGCCAACGGCTATACGCCGGTCATCTTCAACGCCACCGCAGGGACCTTCCCGACGGACGTGACGGTGGCCGCGGTCCAGACGCCCGCTCCGGGCATCCAGCCGCTGACCGACGTGATCACCCGCTACTGGAGGCTGACGGCGACGGGCGTCACCGCCGACGTGACCTTCAGCTACCTCGACCCGGCGGACATCCCGGGCACGGTGACCGAGGCCAACCTCCGCGTCCTCAAGCACGAGGCGGGAAATCCGGCCGACTACAGCGATCAGGGCGGCACGATCAACACGGCGGCCAACACTGCCACGGTGACGGGCGTCACCTCCTTCTCCGACTGGACCCTGGGCATCGCCGGGGCCGATCTGGCGATCTCCAAGACCGACGGCGTCACCACGGTGACTCCGGGCGGCACGGTGACCTACACCATCACCGTCACGAACGGCGGCACGGTGGGCAACCCCGCGGCCACCGTCACCGATACCTTCCCCGCCGGGCTCACCTGCTCGACGACCTGCGTCGGAGCCAACGGCGGCACCTGCACCGCCGGCCCGACGGCCGGAAACATCAACGACTCCGCCAACGTCCCCTCCGGCGGCTCGGCCACCTACACCGCGGTCTGCTCGATCAGCCCCAGCGTGACGGGCTCGATCAGCAATACGGCCACGGTCTCCGGCGGCGCCGTCAACGACGCCGTCGCGGGCAATAACTCGGCGACCGACACCGACGGCGTGGCCCTGACCGCGGACCTCTCCGTCACCAAGTCCGACGGCGTCGTCTCGGCGACGGCCGGCGGCTCGGTCACCTACACCATCGTGTTCAGCAACGCGGGTCCGAGCACCGCGACCGGCGCCACCGCGGCCGACACCTTCCCCGCGGCCTGCACCAGCGTCACCTGGACCAGCGTGGCCTCCGGCGGCGCCACCGGCAATACCGCCTCCGGCTCGGGCAACATCAGCAACTCCCTGAACCTGCCGGCGGGAAGCAGCGTCACCTACACGGCGACCTGCTCGATCTCCGGGGCGGCGACCGGATCGCTGAGCAACACGGCGACCCTCACGGCACCGGCCGGAGTCACCGATCCGACCCCCGGCAACAACTCGGCGACAGACACCGACGGATTGGGAGCGAGCGCGGACCTGGCCATCTCCAAGACGGACGGCGTCACCACCGCCACGGCCGGCGGCTCCGTCACCTACACGATCGTGGCGAGCAACGCGGGGCCGAGCAACGCGACGGGCGCCGCCGTGGCCGACACCTTCCCGGCGGTCTGCACGACCGTCAACTACACCAGCGTGGGGTCGGGCGGCGCCACCGGCAACACCGCCTCCGGCTCCGGCAACATCGGCGATTCCCTGAACCTGCCGGCCGGCGGCAACGTCACCTACACCGCGACCTGCAATCTCTCCGCGTCGGCCACCGGCACGCTGAGCAACACGGCGACCGTCACGGCACCGGCCGGAGTCACCGATCCGACGCCCGGCAACAACTCGGCGACCGACTCCGACACGATCGCGGCCAGCGCCGACCTCGCCATCACCAAGACCGATGGCGTCACTACCGCGACGGCTGGCGGCTCGGTCACCTACACCATCACGGCGAGCAACGCCGGTCCGAGCAACGCGACCGGCGCCACCGTGGCCGACACCTTCCCGGCCTCGCTGACCTGCAACTGGACCTGCGTCGGAGCCGGCGGCGGCACCTGCACGGCGTCGGGCTCGGGCAACATCAACGGCACCGTCAACCTGCCCTCGGGCGGCAGCGTCACCTACACCGCAAGCTGCACGATCTCCGCGGCGGCCACCGGCACGCTGAGCAACACGGCGACCGTCACGGCGCCGGCCGGAGTCACCGACCCGACGCCTGGAAACAACAGCGCCACAGACTCCGACACGATCGCGGCCAGCGCCGACCTCGCCATCACCAAGACCGACGGCGTCACTACCGCGACGGCTGGCGGCTCCGTCACCTACACCATCACGGCGAGTAACGCGGGGCCGAGCAACGCGACCGGCGCCACCGTGGCCGATACTTTCCCGGCGTCTCTGACCTGCACCTGGACCTGCGTGGGAGCCGGCGGCGGCACCTGCACGGCTTCGGGCTCGGGCAACATCAACGGCACCGTCAACCTGCCTTCCGGTGGCAGCGTCACCTACACCGCAAGCTGCACGATCTCCGCGGCGGCCACCGGCACGCTGAGCAACACCGCCACCGTCACCGCGCCGGCCGGAGTCACTGATCCGACGCCTGGAAACAACTCGGCCACCGACTCCGACACGCTGGGAGCGAGCGCGGATCTCTCCATCACCAAGACGGACGGCGTCACTACCGCGACGGCCGGCGGCTCGGTCACCTACACCATCACGGCGAGCAACGCGGGTCCGAGTAACGCGACCGGCGCCACCCTGGCCGACACCTTCCCGGCCTCGCTGACCTGCAACTGGACCTGCGTCGGAGCCGGCGGCGGCACCTGCACGGCTTCGGGCTCGGGCAACATCAACGACACCGTCAACCTGCCCTCGGGCGGCAGCGTCACCTACACCGCAAGCTGCACGATCTCCGCGGCGGCCACCGGCACGCTGAGCAACACGACGACCATCACGGCACCGGCCGGAGTCACCGACCCGACCCCCGGCAACAACTCGGCGACGGACTCCGACACCCTCGGAGCGAGCGCGGATCTCGCCATCACCAAGACGGACGGCGTCACTACCGCGACGGCCGGCGGCTCGGTCACCTACACCATCACGGCGAGCAACGCGGGTCCGAGTAACGCGACCGGCGCCACCCTGGCCGACACCTTCCCGGCCTCGCTGACCTGCAACTGGACCTGCGTCGGAGCCGGCGGCGGCACCTGCACGGCTTCGGGCTCGGGCAACATCAACGACACCGTCAACCTGCCCTCGGGCGGCAGCGTCACCTACACCGCAAGCTGCACGATCTCCGCGGCGGCCACCGGCACGCTGAGCAACACGGCGACCATCACGGCACCGGCCGGAGTCACCGACCCGACCCCCGGCAACAACTCGGCGACGGACTCCGACACCCTCGGAGCGAGCGCGGATCTCGCCATCACCAAGACGGATGGCGTCACTACCGCGACGGCCGGCGGCTCGGTCACCTACACCATCACGGCGAGCAACGCGGGTCCGAGTAACGCGACCGGCGCCACCCTGGCCGACACCTTCCCGGCCTCGCTGACCTGCAACTGGACCTGCGTCGGAGCCGGCGGCGGCACCTGCACGGCTTCGGGCTCGGGCAACATCAACGACACCGTCAACCTGCCCTCGGGCGGCAGCGTCACCTACACCGCAAGCTGCACGATCTCCGCGGCGGCCACCGGCACGCTGAGCAACACGACGACCATCACGGCACCGGCCGGAGTCACCGATCCGACGCCCGGCAACAACTCGGCCACCGACTCCGACACCCTCGGAGCGAGCGCGGATCTCTCCATCACCAAGACGGACGGCGTCACCACCGCCACGGCCGGCGGCACCGTCACCTACACCATCGTGGCCAGCAACGTGGGTCCGAGCACCGCGACCGGCGCCACCGTGGCCGATACCTTCCCCGCGGCCTGCACCAGCGTCACCTACACCAGCGTCGCCGCGGGCGGCGCCACGGGCAACACCGCCTCCGGCACCGGCAACATCAGCGACTCCCTGAGCCTGCCGGTGGGCAGCACCGTCACCTACACGGCCACCTGCAACATCTCCGCGTCGGCGACCGGCACCCTCAGCAATACGGCCACCATCACGGCACCGGCCGGAGTCACCGACCCGACGCCCGGCAACAACTCGGCGACCGACTCCGACACGCTCTCGGCGGCTCCTGGAGCTTTGGTGACGGGCACCAAGACCGTGTCCGCCGGCCCCTACGCGGTGGGCGACACCATCACCTACACCATCATCCTGACCAACAACGGCGCCGGAGCCCAGGCGGACAACCCGGGCAACGAGCTGACGGACGTCCTGCCGGCTCAGTTGGCCCTGGTCTCCGCCACGGCGACCAGCGGCACGGCCGTCGCGACGGTCGGTACCAACACCGTCACCTGGAACGGTGCTCTCGCGGCATCCGGCGGCACGGTGACGATCACCATCACCGCGACGATCCTGCCCGCCGCCGCCGGAATGACGGTCATGAACCAGGGCACGATCTCCTACGACAGTGACGGCAACGCCACCAACGACGCCACGGCGCAGACCGACGATCCGGCCGCGGCGGGTACCGCCAATCCCACCCCGATCGTGGTCGGTGGAGGCTCGGTGCCACCCGCGATTCCGACCCTCTCCACCTTCGGCCTGCTGCTGCTGATGGTGGTACTGGCCGGCCTGGGCGTCGCCATGATGCGCCGCCGGCAGGGCGCGACGAAGTAACGCCGGCGCCTCTTACCTAGCCCGTCGTCAAGACGGATGACACCGCCGCCCGGGATTTCCAATCCGGGCGGCGGTTTTCGTTTGCACGCCGATCAATCGAGCCGCGAGGAGTCCCCCACGCGATAAACTCCCCCCAGTCGCCGTAGCGTTCCGGAGGGGAGAGCCCATGGATTTCAGTGTTTCCGAGGCGGTTCGGGAGATGACCGCCACCGTGCGCCGGTTTGTCGACGAGGAGGTGCTGCCCGTCGAGCGGCTGGTGCTGGAGCGGGGGTTTGGCGCCGGGGGCCTCGAGATCGAGCGGCTGCGCGGGCGGGTGCGGGAGATGGGGATGCTCGCTCCTCACATGCCCCGGGAGTGGGGCGGCGGCGGGTTTCATTTCCTCAATCTGGCGCCGCTTTCCGAGATCCTGGGCCGGGCCATCATCGGGCACTACGTGTTCAACCTCCAGGCTCCGGACGCCGGCAACATGGAGCTGCTCCTCCACCACGGCACCTCCGAGCAGCAGGAGAAATGGCTGCGCCCCCTCGTCGAGGGCGACATCCGGAGCTGCTTCGGCATGACGGAGCCCGAGCACGCGGGCTCGAACCCGGTGTGGCTCGGCACCACCGCCCGCCGCGAGGGCGACGAGTACGTCCTCGACGGCCACAAGTGGTTCACCTCCGCGGCCGACGGCGCCACCTTCTGCATCGTCATGGCGGTCACCGATCCGGACGCCCCGAACCCCTATGGCCGGGCGAGCCAGATCCTCGTGCCGCTGGATGCCCACGGCTTCGACGTGGTGCAGAACCTCGCCGTCATGGGTGAGCGCGGCGAGGGCTGGATGAGCCACGCCGAGGTGCGGCTCGAAGGCGTGCGGGTGCCCGTCGCCAATCGCATCGGATCCGAGGGCGCGGGCTTTGCCCTGGCCCAGGAGCGCCTGGGGCCGGGGCGCATCCACCACTGCATGCGCTGGATCGGCATCTGCGAGCGAGCCTTCGACTTGATGTGTAAAAGGGCCGCGACCCGCGAGCTTTCGCCGGGCAAGCCGCTAGGCTCGCGGCAGCTCATCCAGTCCTGGATCGCCGAGAGCCGGGCGGAGATCGACGCCGCCCGCCTCCTCGTGCTGCGCACCGCCTGGCGCATCGACCGCGAGGGAGCCTCCGCCGCGCGGGACGATGTCTCGCTGATCAAGTTCCACACCGCCGGCACCCTCCAGCGCGTGCTCGACCGCGCCATCCAGACCCACGGCGCCCTCGGCCTCACGGAGGCTCTACCCCTCGCCTTCTGGTGGCGCCACGAGCGGGGAGCCCGCATCTACGACGGCGCGGACGAGGTCCACAAGACCTCGGTGGCGAAGCGGATCCTGGAACGGTTTGGGATGAAGAGGGTGAGGGAGTGAGCGACGAAACAAGGCCCGTCCGTCCAGGAGAGGAGATCGACGCCGCTCCGCTCGCCGTCTGGCTCAAGGCACGGCTGCCCGGCGTCGAGGGTCCTATCGCCATCGAGCAGTTTCCGGGCGGCCATTCGAATCTCACCTATCTCCTGCGCTTCGGCGACCGCGAGCTGGTGTTACGCCGGCCGCCGTTCGGCTCCAAGGTGAAGACGGCGCACGACATGGGCCGGGAGTATCGCGTCCTCTCGCGGCTTTACACGCTCTATCCGATGGCGCCGCGGGCCCTCCTCCACTGCGACGACCCGGAAGTGATCGGCGCGCCGTTCTACCTCATGGAGCGGATGCGCGGCGTCATCCTGCGCCAGCAGAAGGCGCCGGCGGGAGTCGATCTCAATCCGCAGCGGATGCGGGCGATCAGTGAAGCGGCGGTGGACGGCCTCGCCGAGCTTCATGGCGTGGACTACCGCGCGGCCGGGCTCGAAGACCTCGGCCATCCCCAGGGCTACGTCGCCCGCCAGGTGGAGGGATGGAGCGAACGGTGGCGGCGCTCCCGCACGGACGACATCCCCGACCTCGACCGCGCCGCCGCGTGGCTTGGAGGTCATCAGCCCGCGGAGACCGCCGGCTCCTCGCTCCTCCACAACGACTACAAGTACGACAACCTCGTTCTCCACCCGGTGGAGCTCGAACGGATCGTCGCCGTGCTCGACTGGGAGATGGCCACCGTCGGCGATCCCCTGATGGATCTAGGCACCAGCCTCGGCTACTGGATGGACCCGGACGACGCACCCGCCCTGCGTCTCCTGCCCGCCGGCCCTACCACCCTGCCCGGCAACCTCCGCCGCGCCGAGGTCGTGGAGCGCTATGCCGCCGTCACCGGCCGCGACGTGTCGAACATCCTGTTCTATTACGTCTTCGGCCTGTTCAAGATCGCCGTCATCGCCCAGCAGATCTACTTCCGCTACCAGCAGGGCCTGACCAAGGACGAGCGCTTCGCGGCCCTGATCGGGGCCGTCCGCATCCTCGGCCACACCGCCGCGCGGGCGATCGACAAGGGGCGGATCGACCGGCTGGCGGAGTAGGGTCTCCCGGGATACCGTAGAATCCGGAAGTGACCGATCCAGGCCCCACCGCTCCTCTAGACACCGCCGAGGCCGACCGGCTCTACCGCGGCTTCCCTGATTTCTCGGCTTGGGGAAACCTCTCCCCCGCCGACGCCGACCTCTGGAGCCGCTTCGCGTCAAGTCTCGCCGAGCGCCGGAAGGCCGCGACGCCTGAGGCCCTGAACGCCGCCGTCAAGGTCGCCGTCCGCGCCGCCGCCCTGGATACGGGCGCGATTGAGGGTCTCTACACCACGGATCGCGGCTTCACCATGACGGTCGCCGTGCAGGGTCTCGCCTGGGAGCAGATGATCGAGGAACGGGGCGCGGGGGTCCGCGAGCTTTTCGAAGCCCAGCTCGAAACCTACGAGCTCGTCCTCGACGCCGTCACCCAAAAGTTCCCGATCACCGAGGCGTGGATCCGAACCGTTCACGAGACCATCTGCGCTCCCGAGAAGACCTACCGCGTGCTCACGGAGGTGGGATGGCAGGAGCAGGATCTCCCAAAGGGGCAGTACAAAAACCGCCCCAACCACGTGCGCCTGACCGACGGGACCTACCACGCCTACGCGCCTGTGGATCGGGTCCCCGACGAGATGCATCGCCTGCTGGAGCAGATCCGGACTCCGGAATTTGATGCAGCGCATCCCGTTCTCCAGGCGTCTTATATCCATTACGCCTTCGTGGTGATCCATCCCTTCGCGGATGGCAATGGGCGGGTGGCCCGGGCGCTGGCTTCGGTGTTTTTCTACAGGGCGGAGTCGATTCCGTTGGTGATCTTCTCGAATCAGCGGCCGGCTTATCTTGATGCTTTGGCGACGGCGGACCGGGAGGACTATGGGGAGGTGGTCTCGTTCTTCTTGGATCGGGGAATCGACACGATGCAGCTTGTGGTGGAGGGGCTGATGACGGCGGAGTCTCAACGGACCGAGGATCTGAAGCCACGAATCTCACAGGCCGCGGACGCCCTCGGAGGTCTTTCCGACGAAGAAGTGGATAACATGTGCCGCAGATTGTTCGAAGAGATCGACGAACACCTTCGCTCCCAAGTCAAAGCCCTGCACCTCAATGCACCATTGAAGGTGGACCTCAACACGACTGTTCTCTTTGCAAAGGATCTCTCCAACCCCTTTTCTTTCTTGGTCCGCAGCCACGGCAGCAAAGACGAGCTACAGATTCGCCTAAGTGATGTCTATCCAGAGTTGACTCCAAGCCTCAAACTGCGGCTGTCCTACTGGATTCAGCGCCAACTCGCCCGGGTGTTGGCCGACCTCGCGCAACAGGCTCGTACCTGAGACACGGCTGCCAGCCAATGTAGAGACGTCCCTGTTTCGGGGGGAACCCCCGATGAGGGCGTCTCCTCGAAGGCATATCTTTTCGGACGCCTGGAAGATCTGAACACCGATGACATGTGCCCCAGACAGTTTCGATAACGGGGAGGTCGACCCTTCGTCGGAGACGCCCTCATCGGGGGTTCCCCCCGAAACAGGGACGTCTCTACATTGGCTGGCGGCGGTGTCGCGTTGTTCGCCGGATTTGCCGATCGGGGCTTGGCCGTAGAGACGTTCCAGCCCGTTTCACGATATCAACCGCAGGCCAGCGACGTCGGAACGTCTCCGAGGCGGTGAGAACGCCCGATCTTATAAAACCGTCTGGCGGGCTGTTCAGATTCCCAAATTTCCCAACTTATCGATCACGGCGGCGTCCATGATCGTGACGTCCAGCGATCGTGAACCTCGGACCTGATCCGCCGCTTCGGAGACATCCTTCGTTCGGCGATATTGATTTACATCCCGCCTTCCCGCCGCTCACGGCGCAGATATTCCGCGAACTTGCGTACGAGATCCACGGTCAGTGTTTCCTCCTCGCAGGCGCGCTGGAACATGAGGAGGGCGACGATGGCCTCTCTGTGGACGTCGCGAGATTCGAAGATGGGCATCAGCTCGGCGGCCAGCCTCTTGAGGTCCGCTGTGCAGTTTTCCTGGGCGTAGAGCAGGGCGAGGTCGAGGGAGACGAGCGCCGCGTCATAGCCCATGTGGCGCTCCAGGAACTCTTGCTGCACCTCGCGGAAGGCGGCTTCGGCGGGCCCGAGGCGGCGCTGGCCGAGATGGATGAGCCCCTCGGCCCAGAGCATGCGAATCAGATCAATGGGTTGCGCACTGGGCCGAAGTAGAGCCCGAACCTCGGGGAAGAGATCCTCCGCTTCGGAGACCCGATCCGCTTGGACAAGGCAGCCGAGCAGGTTGTAGCGTGCATAGTTGAAGAGCCGGGCCTCGCTCACAGGATCGATCTCCAGAGCCGCGTCTTGGAGGAGGTCGATCGCCTTCGGAAGATCTCCGGCCTGCTCCACGATCTTAGCCTTCTGTAGTAGCGCCTTCCCCACTCCATGCCGGTCTCCAAGCTCTCGATAGATCCCCAGAGCGCGATCCGCCAGCTCCAGGGCTTCGTCCAGCCGGCGTTGGGCACGACGAAGCGAGCTCTTCAGGTCCAGGATCTCCACCTGCACCTCCGGATTGCCGCTGGAGCTGAGCGCCAGGCACCGCTCCGCCTTGACGAAGGCGTCGTCGGCGCTGCGAAGCTCTCCCAGGACCCGGCGGGCGTTGCCGAGATAGGCAAAACAACGACCCCGCAGATCCCGCACCCAGTTGGTGTCGTAAGCTTCGCCGAGATGGCGGACGACGCGCAGGGCCAGGTTGGCCAGCTCCACCGCTTTGCCCGGATCACTGAAGACCGCCTCCCGGCTCTTTTTGAGCAGGAGCTGGCAGAGGCCCCAGGCATGAAGCTCCCCATCTTCCTCCACCGCACCTAGCTGCTCCGGATAGGGGCGCTCCGCCAGCCGCGCCCACAGCTCCGGCGCCTCCCGCCCTTCGAGAACGACCACTTCTTCGTTCCAATGCCCCACGTCCTTCTGCAAGCGCGCGATCTCCTCGCGCCGCTCCCGGCACACCGGGCAGCGCTCCAGGAAATGGGGGATCACCAGCCGCAGCACGTCCTCGTGCTCCAACCCGCCCGACAGCCACTTCGCCAATGTCTCCAGCGACAGATGCGCGTCTTCCAAGCCAACCTCCCAATCCAAATTGATACCGCCTCAAGCAACATAGTCTCACGAGACGGCTCTTTCGTGACACCTTGTAGAGGAAAAGTGGGGGCCGGATCGCTCCGGCCCCGTTTCCCAGCTTTAGCCGTTCGGATCGATCGTCACCCCCTCGTTCGGCAGAACGGGAGGATCGGGGTTGACCGTGGTCCTGGCGCCGTTGGGGTCGATCGTCATCCCCTCCTTCTGCCAGACGCGGGGCAACAGATGGACCAGGAAGCCCCAAAGCCCGTCACCGAATCCGGCAACGCGGACGGCCTCATAGCGGGAGGAATGAACCGGCTGGGCACCCGCCGGCACGGCGGCGACGGTCAGCAGGAAGGCCAGCAGAATGGCGACAACTCCAACACGAAGAGAGAGATACGAAGTCATGATGACTCCTCCA
Source organism: Thermoanaerobaculaceae bacterium (assembly GCA_963717295.1). Taxonomy (GTDB): domain Bacteria; phylum Acidobacteriota; class Thermoanaerobaculia; order Multivoradales; family UBA5704; genus DATARR01. The sequence continues at coordinate 8,218,231 of OY970330.1, read as the reverse complement.
GAGGAGAGTCTCGAGGCCGGCGGAATGCCGGCGGAGCCCTTCCCCATAAGAGAAAGGTTGCTCCTGCCGGTAAACTTGCGCTAGGGGGTAACTCTCCCACGGGCTTAGCAGGCCTGCCCCGGCGCCATGCGATACAATGCCGCGCAACCGGAGCGGGAGGGTCCAATGTCGGTGAGAACCTTGTCGGAGCTGTTCCTGAAGGCGGCGAGCTACAACAAGCCGGACTGCCTGCTCTCGAAGATCGGCGGCACGTTCCAGCCGATCTCGACGGCGGAGCTGGTGGACCGCGTGAGGCGGCTGTCGAAGGCCCTGCGCGAAATCGGCGTCGAGCCCGGAGACCGCGTGGCGTTGATGTCGGAGAACGGCCCCCACTGGCCGACGGTGGACTTCGCGACGCTGTGCATCGGCGCCGTGCTGGTGCCTATCTACCCGACCCTGCTGCCGGAGCAGGCTGGCTACATCGCCGGCAACTGCGGCGCCAAGGTGATCGTCGCCGAGACGACAAAGCACCTGGAGGGGCTGCTGGCCCACGAGCTTCCGGACGTCAAGCAGTTCGTCCTCATCAAGGGGGAGTCGAGCGATCCCCGGGTGGTCTCCCTCGACGAGCTGATCAATCGCGGGGCCGGGGTGGACGTCGACGACTTCGAGAAGCGCGCGCGAGCCGTCAAGCCGGAGGACCTCGCGACCTTCATCTACACCAGCGGCACGACCGGGACGCCCAAGGGCGTCATGCTCACCCACGAGAACGTCGCCTCGAACGTCGTTTCGGGGCTCACGGTGCTGAACCTCGACGGGCGCTATACGGCGCTCACCTTCCTGCCGCTCTCCCACTCCTTCGAGAGACTGGTCGACTACTGCTACTTCCTCACCGGCTGCACGATCGCCTACGCCGAGTCCGTGGCGGCGGTGAGGAAGAACCTTCAGGAGGTCAAACCGCACGTCTTCGTCTCGGTGCCGCGGGTCTACGAGAAGCTGTTGGGGGGCATTCAGGAGAACGCCGCCCAGGCCTCTCCCATCCGCCAGAGGCTGTTCACCTGGGCGGTGGCCCTGGGCCGCAAGGCTCTTCCCTATCGGCTCAAGCACCAGAGCCCGCCGGGGCTGCTGGGCCTTCAGCTCGGCCTGGCCGACAAGCTGGTGTTCAAGAAGATCCATGACCTTCTGGGCGGCCGCTTCGTCTTCGCCATCTCCGGCGGCGCGCCGCTGTCGCGCGAGCTCGCCGAGTTCTTCTGGGGGGCGAACGTTCCCATCTATGAGGGCTACGGCCTCTCCGAAACCTCGCCGGTGATCACGGTCAACGGCCGCGACGCGGTGAAGATGGGCACGGTGGGCAAGCCCATCCCCGGCGTTCAGGTCAAGATCGCCGCCGATGGCGAGATCCTGGCCAAGGGCCCCAACATCATGAAGGGCTACTGGGGCATGGAGAAGGAGACGGCGGAGGTGATCGACGCCGACGGCTGGTTCATGACCGGCGACATCGGCGAGATCGACGCCGACGGTTTCCTGCGGATCACCGACCGCAAGAAGGAGTTGATCATCAACGCCTACGGCAAGAACGTGGCGCCGGCGCCGATCGAGAACGCCCTGAAGAACAGCCGCTACATCGGCCAGGCGGTGGTCCTCGGCGATCGCCGGAAGTTCCTCGCGGCCCTGCTGGTGCCGGACTTCGACGCCCTCAAGGGCTGGGCCGAGAGGCAGGGCATCGCCGCCAAGCCCGAAACCCTGGTGACCGACCCGAAGGTCCGCGAGCTCATCGCGCAGGAGGTGAAGGAGGTCAACGCCGGCCTCGCGGGCTTCGAGAAGATCGTCGCCTGGGAGCTGCTGCCCAACGAGTTCACCCTGGAGACCGGCGAGCTGACGCCCACCCAGAAGGTCAAGCGCCGGGTGATCAACCAGAAGTACGGCGAGGTCATCGACCGCCTCTACGCGGAAGCGGACAAGCACGGGGGGTAGGGGACGACACGACGTACGGGCACCCTCTATGAACTAGATACGGCATGGGGCCGGGCGCCTCCGCCCGGGCATAAATGCCGGGGCTATTTGAACGGCGCCCCCTGAAGGGGACTTGAAGCCGGATTCATCCGGCGCCTTAAACTAGCCCCGGCATTTATGCCCGGGCGGGGCCTGTGCGGCGACGAGATCTGGGGAAGCGCACCGGGCTTCAAGAGGCCGCAGGCATTTCAAGGAGATTCACCATGGCATCCAATTTCCATCTCGAAGTTGGCGCCGACCGGCTGGCGACGCTGACCTTCGATTCGCCGGACAAGAAGCTCAACGTCTTCACCCGCACGGCCCTCCAGGAGCTGGAGACGGTGCTCCAGGAGCTGGCGGGGCGGAATGACGTCGGTTGCCTGATCCTGCTCTCGGGCAAACCCGCGGGCTTCATCGCCGGCGCCGACGTCGAGGAGATCGCGCGGGTCACCGATCCGGTCGAGGCCGAGGCCGGCTCGCGGGTGGGCCATCGCCTGTTCGCGGCCTGGGAGGCGCTGCCCTTCCCCACCGTCGCCGCCATCCGCGGCGTCTGCCTGGGCGGCGGCCTCGAAATCTCCCTCGCCTCCACCTTTCGCGTCGCGAGCGACCGGCCGGACACGAAGATCGGGCTTCCCGAGGTGCAGCTCGGCATCCTCCCCGGCTGGGGCGGCTCCACCCGCCTGCCGCGCCTGATCGGCATCGCCGACGCGCTGGATCTCATCCTCACCGGCCGCACGGTCGACGGCCGCAAGGCCCTCAAGCTCGGCCTCGTCGACGCCCTGCTGCCGGACTCCCGCTTTCTCGACGAGGTGCGAAACTTCGCCCTCGCGCACCTCGGCAACAAGCATCGCGACGATGTGGCGACCGATTTCAAGGAGATGCTCCTCGAAAAGAACCCCGTGGGGCGGAAGATCCTCTTCGACCAGGCGCGCAAGAAGACCCTGGAGCAGAGCCGCGGCCATTATCCGGCGCCCCTGCGGGCCATCGAGGTGGTGCGGGTGGGCATCGAGCAGGGCGTCAAGGCGGGCTTCGACGCCGAGGCGCGGGCGGTGGCGGAGCTCGCGACGTCGCGGATCTCGAAGAACCTCGTCCACGTCTTCCATCTGACGGAGAACGCCAAGAAGGAGACCGGCCTGCCCGGCGCCGAGCCGCGCAAGGTGACCTCCACGGCGGTGCTCGGAGCGGGCGCCATGGGCGGCGGCATCGCCCAGCTCATCGCCGACAAGACCGATCTTCCGGTGCGCATGAAGGACGTGAACGACCGGGCGCTGGCGACCGGCATGATGCACGCCGCCGAGCTGTTCGACAAGCAGGTGAAGCGCCGCCGGCTGAGCATCCCGGAGTCGAAGCGCAAGATGGGCCTGCTGCTGCCCACGCTCGACTTCTCGGGCTTCGCGCGGGCCGACCTGGTGATCGAGGCTATCGTCGAGAACATGGGCGTCAAGCAGGAGGTCTTCGCCGAGACGGCGAAGCATGTCCGGGCGGATACCGTGCTCGCCTCCAACACCTCGTCGCTGTCGATCGCCGGCATCGGCGCCAAGACGCCGGAGCGCGCCCGGGTGGTGGGCATGCACTTCTTCAACCCGGTGGGCAAGATGCCGCTGGTGGAGGTCATCGCTCCCGAGGGCTCTGATCCGGTGGCGGTGAACACCGTCTTCGCCTACACCCGCAAGCTCGGCAAGACGCCCATCCTGGTCAGCGACACGCCCGGTTTCCTGGTCAACCGGCTGCTGATGTTCTACTCCACCGAGGCCCTCTGGCTGCTGGACGAAGGGTACAGGATGGAGGATCTGGACAAGACGATGACCGAGTGGGGCATGCCGGTGGGGCCGATCACTCTCACCGACGAGGTTGGCATCGACGTCGCCTTCAAGGTGGCCCACATCCTCCAGGAGGCCTTCAGCGAGCGCCTGCCGATTCCCGCCTGGCTCGACAAGGTACCGTCCTCCGGCCGGCTGGGCACCAAGAACGGCAAGGGCTTCTATCTCTACGAAGGAAGGGAGCGCAAAGGGCCGGACCCCAGCGTCTACTCTCTGCTGGGCCTCCATCCCACGGTGGAGAACCCGGACGCGGGGCTGATTGCCGACCGCATGGTGCTCCCCATGGTCAACGAGGCGGCTCGCTGCCTGGAGGAGAAGGTGGCGAAGAGCGCCTCCGACGTCGACCTGGCGCTGATCTTCGGCACCGGCTTTCCACCCTTCCGCGGCGGCCTCTGCCGCTGGGCGGACCAGGAGGGCCTGGGATCGATCATCAGCACGCTGGAACGGCTGGAGAGCGCTGTAGGCAACCGCTTCCGCCCCTCCGGCGAGCTGCGCCGGACGGCCGAGGCCGGCGGCTTCTACGCCCGGTTCGGGTGACGGTGGGAGGCGGTGTTTCGTCCTCCTCAGGGGACGATGCGGAGTTCCCCCCGCCGGAATAATCCTGGCCCGGCCCTTGCTGTGTTGAAGTAGGCAGGACACCTTCGGAATCCGGGTTCGGCCTTCGAAGGCTCCGACCTGAACGGATCGATCTCAAGGAGAAATGCCATGTCAAGAACCTTACGGATGACGGCGTTCGCCCTCGTCGCGCTCTGCGGCGCGCTGGGCGTCGCCCGTGCCCAGGAACCGGAGAAGCCGCAGGCCGAGTTCCAGGGCAAAGTGAACGTCAACGAGGTTCTCCTGGACGTGCTGGTCACGGACGCCAAAGGCAACGTGATCGTGGGTCTCGACAAGAACGACTTCGTGGTCAAGGAGAACGGCAAGCCGGTGGCGCTGACCGGCGTCACCTTCTACAGCAACCGGCGGCTCCTCGAGTCCTCGCCCAAGCTGGCGAAGCAGGGCGTGAGCGTCGAGCAGGGGACGGACGACCGTTACTTCGTCCTGTTTTTCCAGGATCAGAAGGAGACCGCCCAGGAGGCGCCGAAGCTCCTCTCGCAGCAGCTGGAAGCGGCCAAGCGGGCGAAGGGATGGGTGGACGGCGAGCTGCTCCCGAACGACTGGGTGGCGGTCGTCTCCTATGACACCCGCCTCAAGGTGCAGCAGGACTTCACCCACGACAAACGCAACCTGGTGGCGGCGATCGACGATGCCATGAAGGGCAAGGACCCGGAGGGGAACTTCCCCTCGCGCATCAACGCCAAGGGCCCGTCGCTGCTCGCCGGCCTGCCCAAGGGCAACGAGCTGCGCAACAAGACCCCGAACGTCTATGAGGCGATGCAGCAGATCGCCCGCGCCGCCGGCAACGTCCGGGGCCGCAAGAACCTCCTGCTCTTCACCTTCGGCCTGCCCGGCCGCGAGAACCCCTTCGGCAGCTTCGTGCCGGACGACCGCTACTTCAACCCCACGGTGCGCATCCTCAACAACAACAACGTGGCCGTCTACAGCCTCGACCTGACGCCCGCGGCCGTGGAGCACACCCTTTCGGACTCGCTCAATCTCCTCGCCAAGGACACCGGCGGCCGCTACTTCTTCAACGTCACCAACTTCTCGACGCCGCTCGACCAGGTGGCGAAGGAGAACAACGGCTACTATCTGCTGAGCTACGAGAGCAACCAGCCGGCCGGCAAGTCCGGGTTCCAGGACGTCGAGGTGAAGACCAACAACCCCGAGCTCCGTCTCAAGTCCCGCAAGGGGTACGAGTACGGCAGCAAGGAGCTGGGGAAGTAGGGACGGGCCGTCCGGCTCGAACGCGCGGCACCGGTCCGATCCTCAATGCCGGTCCCAACGTAGAGACGCCCCGTGGGGAACCCCGCGGGGCGTCTCCGGCGCGGGGAGGCGGCCGTAAAACACCACAGCCTTCGGCGGCGCGTCGACGTACCGCCCCCCCTCATCACCTCGGCCCTCTTCTCCCATCGCCCTCCCCCCAACCGGGAGAAGAGGGAGAACCGCCAAGAATGCGGTAGCGGTCTTAAGCCCTGAAGGGGCGGCAGCATGTAGCCCGGGGCTGGCGCTTTTTGCCAGCCCCGGGTAATCGCACCCCCAGCTCCAAAGCCCCGAAGGGGCGACAGCGGCCGTTCGCGATCCTTCAGCCAAGAAGACTGCGCACCAATCGCTTCCGTAGCCCCGTGTAAGGCTGCCGGCAGGCCAGCAGATCCCCCAGCACCCTCCGGATCCCAGGGTGCAGCCGCGCCGCCGGCACCATCCACTGGCCAATCGATCTTTCGAAGAACAGATCCCTCGCCTTGGCGGCCTTCTCCATGTCGGCCGCCAGCTCGGCGGCCAGGAGATCGGGATACTTCTCGGGATCTCCAGCCAGCAGGCTCTCCGCGGCCCAGAGGCCCGAGAGAAGGCCGTAGCGAATTCCTTCCCGGGTGAGCGGATCGGCCAAAGCGGCGGCGTCACCGGTGAGAAGGATGCGGTTCGACAGGGCACGGCGCACGGCCGGCAGGGTCCAGGGGCCGAAGACGGGGATGGGATAGCGGTAGCGGGGGCCCGGCAGGTCTCGCCAGCCCGCCGGAAGATGGCGATCGAGGAAGAGGTCGAGGGCGGCGCGGGCCTCCACGTCCGTCAAGCGGCCGGCCGTGTAGGCGATGCCCACCGAGACGCCGCCGGGCCGGGGGAAGATCCAGAGATAGGAGTCCGCGAGCTTGGGAAAGGCCAGGATGAGTCGGTCCCACGCCAAGCCCGAGAGGGAGCCTCCGAGACCCAGGCTGTCGCCCTCGGGCATCAGACCCAGGCTGCGGCGGCTGAGGCCTCGGGCGCCGTCCGCTCCCACGATCCAGTCATAGGTCCGGGTTTCGCCTCCCGCGGTGACCTGGACGGCGTCGCTGCCCATCTCCAGCCTCTCGACTTTGGCCGGGCGGGGCACGGCGCCCGCGGCCACGGCCGACTCGGAGAGGGCGCGGTCGAAGTCGCGCCGTCGAAAGATGCGGATTCCCTGGAGATCCACCTCGATACGGCCGCGGTGGGCGTTCTCCAACTCGGTGGCGGGGCTGGCGACGGCGGGCAGGGATGCGGGATCGAAGCCAGCGAGCCGCGGCAGAACGTGCTCCGGCACCGCGCCGCCGCAGGGTTTCTCGCCAGGACGGGCCGGCAGGTAGAGGTCCACAGCTACGCCGCCCCGGGCGAGGGCAAGGGCCGCCGAGCCGCCGGCGGGGCCGCCGCCGATCACTGCGATCCTCATAGCGGGGAGTGTAGCCGGGAACGGCCGCTGCCGCCCCTTCGGGGCTTTGGAGTTGGGGGTGCGATTACCCGGGGCTGGCAAAAGCGCCAGCCCCGGGCTACATGCCGTCGCCCCTTCAGGGCTGAAGACCGCTACCGCGTCCTTGCGGTTCTCCCTCTTCTCCCCGGTCGGGGGGAGGGCGATGGGAGAAGAGGGCCGGGGTGATGAGGGGGCCGGTACGTCGACGTGCCGCCGGAGGCTGTGGTGTTTACGGCCGTCCTCGCCGCGCCGGAGACGCCCCACGGGGTAACACCCCGAGGCGTCTCTACGTTGGGACCGGCATTGAGGATCGGGCCGGGGTGACGAGGGGGCGCTACGTCGACGTGCCGCCGAAAAGAGTCGCCCTACCGCGTGCCGTCGCCGTCGGTGTCCGGCCCCGCATCCTCTTCGGCGGCGAGCAGCACGACGGTGACGTTGTCGATGCCGCCGCGGGCGTTGGCGTCGTTGATCAGGCTGCGGCAGATCTCATGGAGGCTGCGGCCGGAGACGAGGCGCTCGCGGATGTCGGAGTCGGAGAGCATGCCGGTCAGGCCGTCCGAGCAGAGCAGGAAGAGGTCGCCGGTCTCCACCTCCATCTCGCGTACGTCCACCAGCACATCGCTCTCACCGCCCAAGGCCCGGGTGACGACGTTCTTGAGCGGGTGCGAGCGCGCCTGCTCCTTGGAGAGGAAGCCGGCCACCACCTGCTCGTTGACCCAGGTGTGGTCCTGGGTGAGCTGCTCCAGACGGTCGCCGCGCAGCCGGTAGGCCCGGCTGTCGCCGACATGGGCGACGGCGATGGTCTTGCCGGCGATCAGCAGCCCCACCACCGTCGTGCCCATGCCATAGAGCGAGCCGTCCTTGGTGATGGCCCGCAACACCTGGTCGTGGGCCGCGCGCACCGCCATCTTCAGCAGGTTCGAGTGGCGCTCCAGGCGGACGTCCATGCCGAAGGGCCAGGTGGTGTCCTTGTCGGCGGTCTTGGCGACGAAGTCGCGGATGGTGTTGACGGCGATCTGGGAAGCCACCTCGCCGTGGCTGTGGCCGCCCATGCCATCAGCCACCACATACAGGCGATGCATTGGGTCGATCTCGAAGTAGTCCTCGTTGTGAGCCCGGGTGAGCCCCACGTCGGACAGCCCGCAGGCCTTGATGCGTAGCGCCGTCATCCGCCGGTCCTTCCAAACAGGCCCCGGCGGGCGGGAGCGAGGGCCGCGGCGGCGGCGCGGGTCAGCTCGTCCAGGGCCATGTGCACGGCGAGATCGTCGTCCCCCCACTGGAGAGACTTGCGGTAGTACTGGATGGCCTCGTCGGTCTGGCCGACGAGGGCGAAGATGCGGCCGGCCTGCTTCAGGTAGGCGCCGTTCATGGGCTCCAGCGTGCACGCCCTCTCGATCGCCGCCACAGCCTTCGGCAGCCAGCTCTTGTTCTGGCTGCAAGCCTGGGCCAGGTGGTGCCAGGCCTGGGCGTTGCGGGCGTCCGTCTGGGTCGCGAGGTCGAAGTTGCTGGCCGCCTCCAGGTAGTTCTTCTCCTTGTAGGCCTTCACGCCGCGCTGCAGGTAGACGCGGAAGAGCTCCCGCGGATCGGTGCCGCTCTGCTCGTCCGGACGTACCAGCTCGGCGTCGTGGCGGCGGCGGCGGTCCGGGTCGATCAGGGCGTTGAAGGCCTCGGTGATCTCCTGGAAGTCCTTCTCCGCGCGTAACTTCTCCTGTCCCATGAACCGGTCGGGGTGCCGGGCACGGGCTAGCTCGCGGAAGCGCTGCCGGATCTGTTCCTCGCTGGCGCTCCGGGAGAGAGCGAGGACGGCGTAGAAGTCCCTGGCCATCGTGAGTCCTTATTGCTGCTTGATTCTATACAAACGCAAGGCAATCGAGCGCACCGCGTCCGGAATATTCCGGTCCCGGCTCAGCTCGCGCAGGTCGCGCACCGCCAACCGGCTCACCAGGCGCAGGGATGTACCCGCCGGAGTTCGTGGATTCCACACGAGAGCTCTCATGATGTTGTATTTGCCGATCCAATCGCGCTTTCGAGCTACCAGCACCAGCACTTCCTCCACCACGGAGCGGTTCGAGGCGATCTGCTCCACCTCCTGATCCGAGAGGGAGTTGTTGATCACCACCGAGGTGGCGACCTGGGCGTTGGAGTCCCGCAGCAGGATACCGCGTAGAGTGCGCGGCGCGCCGCGGGTGAGCTTCAGGCGGGCCGGCACGGGGAGCATGCGGATCTGCCCCTCGGTGAGCTTGGTCCTCTCGGGCTCGAGCTCGCCGGAGGGAGGAAGCTCGCGCGCCGCCTCGATGGCTATCGCAAGCTCCTCCTCGTCCATCTCCTCGAGCTCCACGGGAGCCCGCACGACCTGGGTGCGCTCCCGAGGCAGGAGGTGCTCGCGGTACTCGGCGATGCGCCGCAGGGAGTAGGTGGAGGCCTCGGGGTTCTCTTCCAGCGCTTCGAGGATCGCCGGATGCTCGACGATGGCGTCCTGGCGCAGCAGGAGGATCTCCTGGAGATCCGGCGGCAGGCGGCGGCCCAGGCGGGCGAGCAACGGCCGCGGCGTATCGCGCCGGCGGATGATCGACTCGATGAGCACCGGGTGGCTGGCCTCCTCGGCGAACCAGGTCAGAACCTCCTCACCGGCGATCCGTTCGAGAAAGGGACCGGCGAGGCGGACGTCCACCGACCGCAGGCTCGCCTTGGCGCGCGTGGCCACCTCGGGATCCATCCCCAGCGCCAGCTCGACCTGGATGGGGATCAGCTCCTCCGGCGGCAGCGGCAGCAAGCCATCGGCCGCCAGGAGCTGAAGCTGTTGATTTCCCGAGCGCACCTGCTCGAGAAGAGGCGACGTCCCGCCGGCCACGGTCAGCGGGTCTCTTTCTTCGCTTTCAGGGCCTGGACGGTGTTGAGGTCGATCAACAGATCGTGCACCACGTCACCCTTCTTTTTGCCCAGGTCGAGGGGATAGCCGTTCACCTGCACCTCGACGGCCCCGGCGTTGCCGAGAGTCTTCAGCAGGATGCTCTTTTCGGCCTCGAGCGGCAGAGTTTCGCCCTGCACCCGCAGTTCGGCGATGTGGTTCTTGCCGTCGATCACCGCTTCGACCCAGCAGTCCTGGGTGAAGTCGAGCGCCACCTGCAACGGCGCGCTCGGCTGCGGCGGCGCGGCGGGCGTCGCGGCCGGCTTGGGAGCGGGAGCCGGCGGCACCACGACGCCGGGCGTCGCCTGGCGCGAGGCCGTGGGCAGCACGTGACGCTGCCGGTCCACGAACCACACGGCGAGGCCCACCAGAACGAGGAGGACGAGGGCCGCCAGGGCGAGCAGCAGGCCGGAGCTCCAGTTGCGCCGCACCGTCGGCTGGCCGGGATCGACCTGCCGCGGCTTGGTGCGGACCTTGGTGTCGTCCTTGGACCCGGTGTCCTGCTCCTCGGGATGATTGACGGAAAGATAGTGATTGACGACGTCGTCCGGCGATAGCCCTACATAGCGGGCGTACTCGCGCAGGAAGCCTTTGGCGAAGACGGCGGCGGGCAGGAGGTCGAAACGGTCGGCCTCCATGGCTTCGAGATAGCGCAGGCTGATCTTGGTGCGGTCCGCGATGTCGCGCAGGCTGATCTCGCGCATCTCGCGCTGGCGGCGCAGCCAGTCGCCGAAGGAGCTGGATTCGTTTTGCACGGCGTCCTTCTCCCAGGGCGGCTGGCGATTGTTGCGCTTGATGCCGGCGCCACCGGCGCCCGATACGCTGTCGGAACCGCCGGCCGGATCGGTCTCGCGGGGGGAAACGCTTTTTCGGCTGGGCACGATTTTTGGCACGCGGCTTACAACTCTACGCGGCAGCTCTCCCGGGGTCAAATTTATCGACGTAAACCTCTGATCCGCCCCTCAGGAGGGCGTCAGAGGGCTCTCAACGATTCTTTCAGCAAGACTCGCGCCCGCTGCCGTACCGGCGCGGAGCAGCGGGGATCCGTAGCCACCGCCTGGAGGTCCGTCCGGCGCAGCGTACCCAGGATTTGCCAGGCGACATCCACCGGAGCCGAGGGGTTGCGGGCCAGGGCGACCCGCACCGAGTATCGCACGCCCCAGCGGCGGTCGCCGGCGATCAGCGCCAGGACCGCGGGCGGCGTCGCCACGCGGGCCACCACCGGCGCCAGCAGCATCTCGGTGAGGCGGGGATTGTCGAGCACGGCGGCGATCACCCGCGGGCTGGGATCGTAGCGCAACTGCGACAACACGCCCTGGCTGGCCCGCCGCGCGAGGCTGACCTTCTCCCCCAGGGCGAGCTGCGGCAGCCGCACGCCGAGCTGAAGATCCGCCGCCCGGCGCAGCGTGGGGCGCAGCCGGGTGTCGCAGCCCAGATCCATGAGGTCGCGCCAATAGAGCCCGGGCACGAAACGCAGGGCGACGATCTCCGGCGTGCGTGGATGCATCGTAAGATCGCGCCGCACTTCGTAAAAAGAGAGCAACCGGACCTGCGCCGCGATCTCCTCCGTCGCCTCGGCCGTGCAGTGAGGATTGCGTAGCGCCTGGCGGACCGCCTCCGGATCGAGCTCGTTCGCATGCTCTCGCACGAGGGCCGTGAGCTCCTCCGCGCCGGCCTCGCGCAGCCGGCGCGCAAGCTCCGGGGCGGGAGGGATCGGGTCCGCCATATGGGTAGCTTAGAGGAAGTCGGCGCCCTTCGTGGTATCTTGAAGTTCCCCTATGACGATCACACGAACCACACAGAACCAATTGACGAAGGGCGACTTCGACGCGCTTGAAGGCGAGTGGCTGGCGCAGCTCGATAAAGATCCTTCGAATCTCGACTACTTCGTGGGCGTCGCCCGCGCACTCGTGGGCTCCGGCGAAGAGTCCCGCGCGGCCTCCCTGCTCGAGCTTCTGGACGATCAGCTCCGCGAAAACAGCCGCTGGGCGGTCCGCTTGCAGCTCCTCAAACGCGCCGGCGCCATCTTCGTCCCCGCCGACAAGCTTCATCCCACCCTCTCCTCCACCCTCGGCAAGCTCTACGGCGACCGTTCCACCTACAAGGCTCTGTCCGAAGCCGTGGGGCTGCACAAGGCGACGAGCGACATCCCCAAGACGTGGGAGAAGGTCGACCGCCTGGAAGGATTGCTCGCCTTCGACGTGGGCACCGTGGTGGCGATGGAGGGTAAAGGCGTGGGCCGTGTGGTCGAGGCGAACTTGGGGCTCGAAAGCTTCAAGGTGGACTTCGAGAAGATCCGCGGCTTGACCGTGGGCTTCAAGGCGGCTCCCAAGCTGCTGCGCCCGCTGGCCCCGCCCCATGTGCTGCGGCGCAAGCTGGAGAAGCCGGAAGAGCTCAAGGCGATGACGCCGCCTCAGTTGCTGCACCTGACGCTCCAGAGCTACGACCGGGCATTGACCGCCGGCGAGGTGCGCGACATCCTGGCGGGCATCGTCGGCGAGACGCAGTGGACCTCCTGGTGGGGCGCGGCCCGCAAGCATGCGCAGGTGGTGGCGAGCGGCACCGGCGCGCGCCAGACCTATCACTGGGCCGAGAGCAGCGGCGATGCCATGGACTCCGTGTGGAGGGCGTTCGAGAAGGCCCCGCCGCGCCGCAAGATCGAGCGGCTGAAACGCGAAGGCGCCCGCGACGCCGGCCTGCGCGACCGCATGACGGAGAACCTCGCCCTGGTCGCCGAGAACACCATGGACGCCGATCCTGGGCTCGCCTTCGAAATCTGGTTCGCCATCGAGCGCAGCGGCTCGAAAGTCGCCGCCGACCTCGACTGGTCGCCCGAGGATCTTCTCGAAGGCCAGGCGCAGAGGGTCTTCGCCGGCATCGAGGACCGCCTGCTGCGCGAGCGCGCCTACGTCATGGTGCGCGAGCGACGCGAGGACTGGCCTGCCCTCTACCGCGACGCGATGACCCGCGAGCTCGACCCCCGCGCCCTCGACCTGCTCTCCGAAGGACTCGCCCACGGTGCCCCCAAAGAGCTGGAACGCTTCCTCGACAGCCTGCTGGCCCAGCCTCACCGCAACCCGGCGGCCTTCACCTGGATCGCCGAAAGGGCGGCGGTGGACGAGGCGATGCGCACCCGCAACCCCTTGAGGCTGCTGCAACAGATCCTCACCGTGCTCAACCGGGACGAGTTCGCCACCTTCCGCGTCCGCCTGCTGATCCTGGCCGAGTCCGGCAACACGCTCCCCCGCCTGCTGCCGCACCTTACCGAGGAGCAGGCCGCGCAGGCCGAGGACGCCATCCAGCGCGCCTCGAACCTCGAGCCCTTCCAGCGGGATGCGCTGGTCACCGCCATCCATCTCCGCTTCCAGAACCTGAGGAAAGAGAGCGGCCCGCCGCCCCTCTACGCCACGCCGGACTCCGTGACCTCCAAGCGCGCCGAGCTCCAACAGATCCTCACCAAGGACATCCCGGCCAACCGCAAAGCGATCGAAGAGGCCCGCGCCATGGGTGACCTGCGCGAGAACTTCGAGTACAAGTCCGCCCGCCAGCGCCACGAGTACCTCAACGCCCGCGCCATCTCCCTGAACGCCGAGCTCGCCAGAGTCCGCCTCATCGAGACCGAGGGTACCGACATCTCCGAAGCCCGCATCGGCTCGCGCCTCCACCTGCGCAACCCCACCGGCACGAGGATCATGACCATCCTCGGCCCCTGGGAGAGCAAGCCCGAAGAGGACGTGATCTCCTACGAGTCCGACCTGGCGAAAGAGCTGCTGGGGAAGAAACCGGGAGAGGTGGTGGGGATTACGGGCGAGGATTGGACGATCGAGAAGATTGAGCCTTGGGTGTAATTTTCATCACCTCGCCGTAGCGCCAGAGGCGCCCCGGCGAGCCCTCACCCCTGCCCCTCTCCCGACCACCTCATCCCCCACCCCGGGAGAGGGGTACCCCTGGGGCATCCCTGCCTTGCTCCCTCTTCTCCCGGCGAGGGGGATGGGGTGGTCGGGAGAAGAGGGCCGGGGTGATGAGGGTCTTGGGCGGGGGACCTCTCCGATAAGTCAGCGCCTAGGTATCAGGGCGGTGCCCCTCCCTACGCCGACATCGCCCGCACATGCCCCCGGCCCGGATGGGGCTCGGAGCTCAGAACCCGGGTCACCGGCGGCATACCATGGATCTCCACCGTCTCCGTGTTGTAGCGCAGCACGACGAACGAGCCATCCTTGAGCAGGAGCTGCAGGTCCGAGTACTGGGTCAGCAGCGCCCGGCCCTGGGGGCTGTGGGCGTCGAGAAGGGTCTCCGGCTTCTTGCCTTCCAGGCCGAATTGCACCCAGCCGGCGTCCTCCATCCAGAGGAAGTCGCGGCCGGCCACCCGGCTGGTGGTCCTCGTGGTCTGCGGCGACAATCCCAAGGGCTCTCCCATGGGCTCTCCAAAGCTGACCTTGACGATCTCAATGGGCTTGCGAGGCTGGGGCTCCGCGGTGCGCAGCAAGCCGTCGCTCATGTGACCGACGGCGAAGAGGCCCACCACCGCGGTAAGCCCGAAGGCAGCCGAGGCGCGCATCGCCGGCTTCACAGGGAAGAGGAGGATGCGCAGCGATTCGAGCATCCACCCGATCCTCTGGGCGAAGCCGCTGACCGGCGGCGCGGTGTGCACCTCCCGCCGGATCTGGAGACGCAAGGCCGCCGGCGGCTCCGCGCGACGGATGCCGCCGAGGCCGTTGACCACCCGCCGCATTGCCGTGAGACGCGCGTCGCACTCGGGGCACGACGCGCAATGAGCTTCGAGGGGCGCGACCTCGGCATACCCGAGCTCGGAGTCGAGGTAGGCCGAAAGATTCTCAACGGAAACGTGGTGATTCATAGCCCTTTCTCCAGGAGGTGCCGCAGCTGCTCTCGGCCGCGTGCGATCCGCGAACGGACCGTGCCCACGCGCACTCCCAGCACTTCAGCAATCTCCTCATAGGATAACCCTTCAAGGTCCCGCAACACCACCGCCTCGCGAAACACCTGCGGCACCTGCGAGAGGCACGCCATGACGCGGCGGCCCTCGTCGGCGGCGACCGCCAGCTCCTCCGGTCCGCGATTGGGATCGGCCAGCACCACACCCGTCGTCCCCTCCTCGGGGTCCCCATCAATGGACTGCATGAAGGGGATGTGGCGCGACAGCCGGTCGCGGCAGTGGTTGATGGCAATGCGAAACACCCAGGTCTTGAGAGTCGACCGGCCCCCGAAGCTGCCGAGATGCCGGTAGATGCGCAGGAAGACCTCCTGCGTGAGGTCCGCCGCTTCCTCGCGGTTGCCCGAAAGGCGCAGGGACAGGTTGTAGATCATCTCGCCGAAGCGCGAATAGACCTCATCGAACGCATGCAGGTCACCGCAGCGATGGCGTTCGACGAGCTCGACGTCGAGAGCGACATCCTGACTGACTGCTGGGTACACCGTGGCAACGCCCACCGAGTCCTCCCAGGGCTGAGTGACCTGCGCCCTGTTCTGATAGACGCCCGGAGGCCGCGAAAAGTTCCCGAACAGCTTCAAGAACCTCAGGGTAGCACGCCCGCTCCCCGAGGGGCTCCCCCCAAAGACGTCTCCTACTCTCCAAGGGGACGCCCCAAAAAAATGTAGAGACGCCCCGTTCCGGGGGAACCCCCGGTGGGGGCGTCTCCGAATCGGCGGCGACGCTCCAACCCACGAACCACCCGGCGGCGGAAGGATCGTCCGTGAGGATCAACCGGGGAGGCGGCTGCCACGACCCCCATGCCAGGGATTGAAATCCCTGGCTACCGACTGTGACCCCTACGGGGGCAAGACCGCAGCCACAAAACCGCTGAACGAAGGGCACGTAGAGACGCTCCCAGCCCGTCCACGATACCAACCGCAGGCCCTGGAAGGCGGGACGTCTACGCCGGGGCGACAGCCCCGGCCCGATCACCCCCGTCGCCCGCCACCTTCCGCTCCAACCACCTCACCTCCCGCTCCCGCCGCCCATAGCCTGTCTCGTTCACGAGCTTCCGGGCTGTGGCCACGTGCGTCCGGGCGGCCTCGGTGTCGCCCTGCTGGAGGCAGAGGCGTGCCCTTTCGAGGTGGGCGTCGCAGATGAAGAGACGCATCGAGCCGCGCTCGGCGATCTCCAGGGCCTCGTCCAGGTCGGCCATGGCACCGATTAGGTCGCCACGCAAGCGCCGGAAGGTGGCCCGGGCCAGGAGGCCGCGTGGGAGGTGATCCTCAGTCCCCGCCTGCCGCAGGCCCTCCACGGCACGATCCAGGTGCTCCGCAGATCGGGCGAACTCCGCCTCGGCCTCCTCGCCGGGAGTTGCCTGATCGAAGGCCGTCAGGGCTAATCCGAAATGGGCCCGGCCCAGGGATAGGTGATCGAGAGCGATGTCGAGGAGGGTGTACCAGCCCTCCTTTTCATATCCCTGCGTTTGCCGGGCCCGCTCCCGCACCTCGCGGAACCGCTGCGCTTGCTCCGGGTTGATGGCGAGCCCGGCGAGCCCGGCCCCGTCCTCCGGTTCCGCCCGGCTCAGCAACAAGTCGCAGAATAGATAGCCCTGCTGCGAGTAGAGCCGCGGGGACTTGGACTGCCGCTCCGCCTGGATTGCCTCGGCCTCGCGGAAGGCCTCCGTGCTCTCCTCCCACCCGGCCCGCCTGGTGCAGGGCATAGGCCAGGGTCCTCCGCTTGCCCATCCGCTGGAAGGCGTCGCCGCTGCGGTCGGCCAACTCGACGCTCTGCTCCCCGAAAGCCACAGCGCGAGGCAACTCCCCCAGGGTCACGGTCAACTCGCTGAGGTTGCTGGCTGCTCTCGCGGCGTTCTCCCAGCCTTTTTCAGTGATAATCCTCTCCAGGCTCGCCTGCGTCGGCTGAACCGCCTCCGCCAGCCGGCCCAGTGCGCGCAGGTGGAAACCGGCTACGCTGAGAACGAATGCCTGAGTCACTGAGGTAAGACAAATGGAGGGCTGGTCCCAGGGGTGATCGAAAAAGCCCGAAAGGGCCGTCAGGTCCGAGCCAAAGGCCCCGAGTTTCTTGAAGCTGTAGAATTCCCTACCCCGGTGGATCCGCCGCTGATAGACCTCGCTGCAGGCTGCCTGCTGCCGCCCCGCCCGGCAGCCGTGGACGACTGCGGTGAAGAGGGGTTCCATAGCCTCCAGCGTGTCAGGGAGATCCGGCGCCGCATTCTTTAGGTGCTCGTAGAGCCGGAGATTGCCTGCTCGCCAAGTGTCGGGACGCTCCTTCTCAAGCTCCTCCTGGAAGTAGGCCCGGACCAGGGGGTGGGCATCGGGGTCTCCTTTTTGTTGTGGATCGTTTGGCAGAAGGAGGCCGTGCTCCTGCAAGCTCGAGATCGCCCAATTCCACTCCTCCTCCGAGATGTCTACCAGCGTCTCGGTGAGGCCCGGGATCGCCGGCTTCGCCCGGAGAGCCGCCAGAGCCTTCGTGTCCGCCGGCCGGTCAAAGAGGCCCAACAGGCGAAGGATCGCTAGCTCTGGTCCCTCTCCCAGCCAGCTTGCATAGGCATGGAGGACGCGGAAGGCGTGCCCGCCCTGGCGTTCGTCGGCTTGGGATAGATCCACCTCTTTCCGCCGACGCACGTCGCCGCCATAGACCCGGCGCAGATAGTTGCCCAGGAGGGTCAGCGCGAGGGCGTGGCCACCGAGTTCCTCGGCGGCGTCCCGCAGCTCCGTATCCTTCCCCTTCACTCCGAGGCGGCGGAGCAGCGTGGCGCCAGCCTCCGGGGTGAGGTGCTCCAGATCCCATTGAGGAGCCGTCTGGGTGAAGTTGTTGAGATCGGTGATGTGCTCGCGGGTAGTGACGAGGCAGAGACCGGGATTCCCGACGGCGAGGCCCTTCAAGAGGGCGGCGAGACCCGGGTCTTTGAGGCGGCCCGCCAGCGGACCCGGTGGGTGCTGGAGCGGCTCGACGCCGTCAAGCACCAGAAGCGTCTTCTCCCGACGCACCAGTTCAGCTAGCCGCAGGCCGCGGTCTCGGGCCGAGCCGACCGCGGGATCGGGATCGCCGAAGAAGCGCAGGGCGTGGTCGAGGAAGCGATCAGCAGATGTGACTCGTTCCTCCGTACCCTGGCTGTAGAAAGACCAGTCGAGGGCGCGACGGACGCCGGGCCAGCCGGCGGCGGACCGGCGATCGAGCCAGCGGCTCACCAGGGCGGACTTGCCGACGCCTCCGAAGGCGACGAGGGTAACGACATGGGTGGCGGGGTCGTCCCAAGCGGCGTCGAGGCGGGCCATCTCTGCTTCGCGGCCTACGAATTCGGGGCCGCTTGTGGGGAGGCGGCCGAGGTCTAGGCGGGGGGCGGAAGTGATTCGGGGAGGTTTCGGCGCGGTGCCGAGGTGATCCTGAATTTCGTGGGCCAGGGCGGTCAGTGCCTCTTCCACCTGATGATCGGTCCATCCGGAGAGAGGCTGACCGTCCTTAGGCCGGCACTGAAGCGCGGACAGCCAGGACACGGACAACCACGGACACGGACGGACGATCAGCGGGATGATTCGGATGCCATGGGACCTCTGACGTTCGAGCAGGTAGGGAACCTCATTCTCCAGGATGAACTTCGAGCCCAGAGAGTCCGCCGAGATAAGAAGTACGGCTGCCGCTGCGCGGTCCATGGCTGCTTGGATCTCGGCGAGCCAGCGGTCCCCGCCAGCGATGTGGCGGTCGTGCCAGATGTCGAGCACGCCCTCCGGTACCAGGACCTTCAGGTGCTTGACGACGCGATCCTTCCAGGTCTCGTCGGCGTGGCTGTAGGAGATGAAGACCGTGGGGCGGTCCCCGTTGGGCGGCGCGGGTGGCGGTGGGGACATTGGTGTCGATTGTACTGGAGAGACCCTCTCCCTCAGGCTTCGATCACCGAAGCCCTCTTCAATCTTTCAGACCTCGTCGCCGCTTCAGCCCCGCCCGGGCATAAATGCCGGGGCTAGTGTAGGGCGCCCCCTGAAGGGGACTTGAAGCCGGATTCATCCGGCGTCGTGAACTAGCCCTGGCATTTATGCCCGGGCGGAGGTCCGGTCGACGATACCGCGATGTCTCGGGGAGACGCGCCCGCGGAGGGTATCCAGAGGATCCCGCGATGTCGCCGCCTCGGAGACGCCCCACGGGGTAGCGCAAGCGCTACCCTGCGGGCGTCTCTACGATGGGGGGATGCGTCCTCACAATCTGACTTTGCGACCACACAATGCCTCGTTGCGACCTCGCAATGCGGCATTGCGTCCTCGCAATCTGATTTTGTGAGCTCGCAACGTGACGTTGTGACCTCGCAATTTCACTTTGTGAGCTCACAATCTGAGTTTGCGTCCTCACAATCTGGCTTTGTGAGCTCGCAATCTGACTCTGTGACCACGCAATCTCACTCTGTGAGCTCGCAATCCCGCTTTGCGAGCTCTCAATCTGACTTTGCGACCTCGCAATCTGACTTTGTGAGCTCGCAATGCGGCGTTGTGACCTCGCAATCTGGTACTGGGCCTTTTTCAATACGTCCCCTAAGGGGGACGGCTGTCGGCCTTCTTGCGCATGCGCTACGGGGTGGACGGTGAAGGCGCCCGCTCTCCCCCGGGCGGTCCCATGCAGGGGCGGCGATATCGTAGACGGTCCGGATGGACTCCGGATAGGCTCCGCGCTATGCCGCTCCCCTCTCCTCCCTCCGGCGGTCTCTTCGATCCCCGCGCGTTTGTCGGGTGGGGCATCTCTCTCTTCGCTGTCACCGTTGCCGCCTTTGGCCTGTTTATGGCTGCTCTGAGAGCACAGAAGCCAGGGGCGGAGATGAGCCGGAGCGCCAAGGTCTTCCTTGGCATCGGGGTCAGCGCAGCAACCGCCAGCTCCGTGTTGCTCAGTGTTGCGCTAGACCTTTTCGGGCATGCGGCTCGGGCCTATCGTGCCATGTCAGGGTTTGAGCAAGGCGCCTTACTCGGCGTAGGTGTCACGACATTGCTTGAGGCGTTGCGCCTAAAGCTCTGGGGAAGGTACGTTCAGAAAAAGAGATTGCGCGAAGCGGCCAATGCCGCCAGCGTACCGCCCCCCGTCCTCAGGCTAGACATAGTTCCCCTCGACGAAAAAGATGAGATTTCTTTTTTAGTTCACAACCTTGGTGACCAAGTTAGAATACGGGGCCTTATCCATCCCCTCTCCGGCGTTCAGGGCTGGCCAGCCGGACGTACCATGGCAATCTGGGAAGAAGACCCCGCCGAGCAAGCTGTTTCTATAGAACGCGGGGACCGGAAACATTTAGTCGTGGGGCGCCGTAAAGGGAACGGTAAACGTTCGGGGGGCTACAACGATGAGCGGTGGGATCTTTACCGGTACATTCTTGCTTTTAGAGAGGCGAGCGGCGGCGAGAAGAAGGAATTGCCAACTGAATGGACGAAGAAGAATAGCTATTCGATGGATCAACCCCAGATTACCATTACCATCACAATCATAGTAGATTCCCCAATCAAGCGAACGTTTACGAACACTATCGCTTTTCAAGGGGAAAGAATGATATCGCCGCCATTTAGGGAATCAGCCTAATTCGCGGCATGGTACTATTCAAAAGCTCCCCTCTGGCAATCCGGCCGGAGAGTGGCAGTCAAAGCGCGGTCCGCGCCCTTACATAGGGAGCAACTCATGAGAGTTTTTTGGTGGCAGGCCACCCTACACCTAGAGCCACGGACGGACGAAGAGATGGAAGCCCTCAAGAACCTAGAGAAGGTGCTCACCGGGTTCGGCCTTGGGTTGGACGCCAGACTGCCGGACTACAAGGTGCCGCTAGAGTGCCGCGTACGCCCGGAGGACTTCCCCGGAGTCGGCTTCAAGCGGGCGGCTCCAGAGACTTGAAC
Organism: Thermoanaerobaculaceae bacterium; assembly: GCA_963717295.1. Lineage (GTDB taxonomy): Bacteria > Acidobacteriota > Thermoanaerobaculia > Multivoradales > UBA5704 > DATARR01. The sequence continues at coordinate 8,197,422 of OY970330.1, read as the reverse complement.
CGCGCGTCACGATTCTTGCCATTAAGCCAAGGAGCAATATCAGCGATTTCTATGATGATGAATTCATCGTCACCGTCAACGAATTTCCTGAAATGATCAAGGAGCTTGAGGACCGTCAATCCTTCGCTTTTGGTTCGTGGCAGCATCCATACCGACCATAGCTCGGGCTGCCACTCTAATCGCTTCAACTCGTCAATAAGGCGGGGATAGTTCTTTTCTTTGATGAGGTCATACGTAAGCAGGAAGCCGTTTCTTGCAGCCTGAGCATAGGGTTCCATCGGCGCACCCCTCCAGACGGTAGGTTGTGGCTTATGGCCTCAGCCTATGCTTGAATTCGGAGGGTTGTCGAGCGCCGCTCCGCTTACGCCATCGGCTTCTTCTTGTAGTGTCCCCGCTTCTTGGGAGCTTCGGCGGGCAGAAGCTCGACGATCTCGGCGATAGACCAGAGGTGAGACGTGACGCCGGCCTTCATGGCAGGGGAGCACCGGATCGTTGAATGGATGCGGGCGAAGTTGTAATGCATGAAGTAGATCGCCAGGGCGGCACAGTGGTTCTCTAGCTTCTTGCTGTGGCCGTTCGTCAGTCTCGTGTACCGCCGCATGCCCATTCTCATGCTCAAGTTGGCGCGCTCTACGTAGCTGGTAGAGATCCGCTTCGGGTCCGGGCTTCCCTGGACTGCCTCTCCCTTGCAGCCGATGCACTGCGCTGGGCTGTACCGCGTCTCCGGCCCCGTGGGCGAGTTGGCGTAGGTCTTGATGAGCTGCGCGTAATCGATCTCTCCGGAGAACGCATCCTCTACCGCCGACAGGTACATGGCGTGCCCGTCTGTGGTGAGCTGCACGCGGTTCGCCAGACGGCCCGCGAGATCCTGCATGAACTCCGTCGCCGTGCCGCCGTCACGGGGACCGACCATGTAGCACGGCATAAGCTTCGTCTCGGCGTCGATCGCCGTGAACGTCCACACGCTGCCATAGCCGAAGGTGTCCCGCTTCTTCTCTGGAACGTTCTTGTCCTTCGCATAACAGAAGGCCCAGATTTCATCAACTTCTAAACACTTGCAGGGAAGCTCGTGAAACGCCTGATCCATGTAGGCGGCGCACGCCGGCCCGAGACTGGCGATGAGGTTGATGACGGCACCCTTAGAGGCTCCGGTCATCCGGCAGGTGCTGCGGATTCCCACCCCTTCAACAAGGGCGGCGATGATGGCGGCGCGGCGGTTCGTGTCCATGCGATTCATGATGACCTATTATGCCTGAGCAAAACGGGGATGTCAATAGGCATCTTGGGCGAAGTTGTCCACAAGCGCGGCGGGCGGAGCTACTGTTCGGTCGGATTTCTAGCTGGCCGCGCCGGGCTAGCGGCGTGAACGCCTAGAGGGTTCTAGGTGGGGCGAGCGAGCGGAGTAGTCTTTGCAGGCTTTCGCCATTCCGGAATGATTCCCTTGCCAACAAGCAAATCATTGTAACCTTCCGCAGTAATTTCACAGTGCACGAACTGAGCAAGCTCCGCGACTGAGTCAAATTTTAGCTGTTTTCTCATCTCCGACAGCAGCCGCCCGCTATATGTTTTATAGCTTGGGCCATGTGAAGTATAAGTATAGACACCAGTAACCTTGCCGTCGATTTTATGGTGGAAATATCTATGGTGTCTTTGGTCAGGTTTTCCAAAACCTTTTGAAGAAAGTGAGGATTCAATTTCGGATCGGTCAAGCTGCATAGCTGGAATCCTTCAGCAGCGTTGAATAGATTTTCCTCAATTTAACCGCCGGCCCTATTACATCCTCGTCATTCAACTTTCCGTAGTAGTCATAGAAATATAAGACTTGTTCCATGGCGTCAATCACTGCGGCGTGCGCGCTAGTGCCATGGGCGTTGATCGCAAGCGTCTCATTCTCTGCGAAATAGAGCCCTTCATCGTACGAAAGTCGAAACGCAAGCGGGCGTGTAAGCTTCCGCCGCTGACTCCCGCTCCCAACAAACCAAATGGGGACTGGTGTAAAAGGCGCTGGGAGATGCGCCCCCCTGGTGCCTGTCGGCAATTCGATCACTGTGCGTGAAAATCCGGCCGGATAATGATGAAATACCGGACTTTCCATCTCGATGACATCGAGCGCAGTTGTCATGTGATTATCTCTCCGCGCATCACTTGGCGATATTCTTCTGTAATCAGGTGTTCGAAAAAATATTTCGTGCGGTCATGGCTTTCGTCAAGATACTCGGACAAAAAAGTTGCGGCAAGAGATTCGGATTTGACATAATCAAAATCAAGAAGAAAAAGTTCTTGCGTCCCCTCAGAAAAAGATGATTGCTCAATTCGGACGAGAAGATTGCCGCGCTCTTGTCGCACGACCGTGCGCAATTCAAAATGAGAGAAACCGCCATAAGGCAAGTTGAGGTTAAAATATCGTGCCAGCGGAACTAAACCATCCTCTCGAACGAACGGTAGAAAATTGGTGTACCTCAGACCGGTTCGGATCAAGTCTGTAATGCCGTACCTTTTGACAATGCTTCCTAAATAGTCAAGCGCTTCGCCTTTGAACGTCTGGAAATCAGGATAAATCGCGGAGCTGTAGGCTACAGCGGAGGCGGATATCATTAGCCTCCGGCCACCGTCAGAGGAAACGAAGGTATAGGGGCTGAGTCCGGGAGCTTCTCCAGCCTGAATGACGGGAAACTGCACAACGGGGAACTCAGCCTTAACGGCCTCCTGGAATTCGTGCCGCAACGAATTGATGGCGAGAACCGGCGGGAACCGGATCTCGAAGATCGTCTCGACTAGGGGAGCGTTAGGGTACACTTCAGCCATAGTCCGCTGATTGTAGCAGAACCACGGTCCCAACTCCTTTAGGCGGGTTCCTTCTCCCAGCGCTTTCGTGCGGCGTTTCGTGCGCTCGCCGTGCGCTCGTCTGGGGTCATCTTCGCAGCCCTGGCCGCTCCTCCTTTGATGCCGCCTTTCCTCCCGGCGGCTGCTTTGGGGGAGAGCGGTTCAGGCTCCGGTGTGGGCGGTTCAAGGTGGGCGGCTTGCTGCATCACCCGGAAGGCTACTTGCGTAAAGTCTGGCTTTGGCTTCTTGCCCATAACGTTCTCCAGTATGCCACGGGGGACGGCTCCCGGAGGAGCCGTCCCGAAGTGAGGTTTTAGGGGTGCGCCTGTATGGCGCGGGTGGGGTCTTCTACAGGCTCGGAGCCGTCACCCCGGACCCACAGCCGAGCAAGGTCTGACGCGAGCGCCTTGCACTGGCCGTAGGTTCCGAACGTGGCAACGATCCGGCCTTGCGGGAGATAGACGAGAGTGTAGCGCTTGCACGCCTGGACACCGCGTCCGGCTGACGTGCCACGGAAGGCGCCGAAGGGGAGGGACACGAACCCGGGGAGCGCCTTTGCTCCGTCCTCAAGCTGGACGGTGAAGCGTCCCCGGCGCCATGCCAGCGGGAGCGGCATGCCAGCTCGTGCGCGGGCCTTGAGGTAGGCGTCAGCCGCTCCCGCGAGCCATGAACCTACTGAGCTATGGCCTTCCGCTTCTGCGGCTTGCTTCCAGCGGGCGGACTGCCGAACGGTGCCGCGTACGGTGAAGGTCGAGACGGTAACCTTCACCCGGGTTCCTCCTCTCTTCTGCGGATGAGCTTGTCGCCGGCCCATGCGCAGAAGTGACAGAGGGCAGACTCTGCAAGGCGGGCGCGCTGTGATTCTGGTGAGGAGTACGAAGACGGCTTCACTTGAGCCGCTGCCGTGGCGATCTCCCGGGCACCCTTGCGGAAGACTGCCGCGAAGTGGCGCAGCTCCCGGTTGTGGGCAATGGTGTAACCCGCCGCGAAGATGAGGAACTCGGGGACGGTCATGCCGCTGCGGATCTGTACCGCTGCCATGCGGAGCTTGTACTGCTCGAAGGTGTCGTGGACGGTGACGCGGTAGGACTCGGGCCTGTAGTTGCCGACAGGGGCAAGGCGCTTGCGGTTGGAAGCGTGATTCCAGCTCATGACGCCGGCCCTTCCCCGCGCCACGTCCCGAGCTTGGCCTCGATATGATCCGCAACGCTTCCGACCTCCTCAGACATGAGCACAGCGGTACGGCACAAGGCCGCTTCGTAGGGCTCATCCGGCGGGTCTTCGGCCACTGTCGCGAGGTACCCTTCCAGGTGCCGGAGATCGGCCACGGCGGCGCGCAGCTCGGAACGTCTCCAGCCCTCCGGCTGGTCGGGCCAGTCACCCCACGCGGCAAGCGTCATCTCGAAGAGCATCTTGCCCACGGTTCGGAGCGCATGGTTGTACCTTGGGATCGAGAAGTAGACGAGCCAAGTCTCACGGAAGACAGGGAAGTGCTCCCATTGTTCCGGATCGATCCGGGGAGGGATCGCCACCTTTCCGGGCGGTTCGTTGTCGGGTGGCGATCCCGTGCAAGCTGAGGGGGCGAAGACAGCCAACGGGGACGGCGGAACGGGCGGGGTACAATCAGGCAGCTCGGGCATGGACTCATCCTCCTGCTCGGGTTAGGCTCCGGCGCGAGGTCTCATCCACCCCGCCCGGGGCCGTCTGTAGGCTTCTCGGGGGAGCGCTTCCCCCGTTAGGGGGAAGCTACAGTAGTTTCAGAGGGAAAAGCGTCACCTGCGGGGGACGTATTCAAAAAGGCCCAGTACCCGCAATCTGGCATTGCGTCCTCACAATGCGCCGTTGCGGCCTCACAATCTGGCATTGCGAGCTCTCAATCTGACGTTGTGACCTCACAACGCGGCGTTGCGACCTCTCAAAGAGTCGTTGGGTCCTCGCAACGTGGTGTTGCGACCTCACATTGCGCCATTGGGTGTGCCCAACCAGACGTTGAGCGGGCTCCGCGAGGCGTTGAGTGTCCTCAATGAACCGTTGGGCGTGTCCCGCGAGGCGTTGAGTCTACCCCGATCCGCGTGGATAGCACCTTGTTTGGCCCTCCCTCTTCTCCCGGCGGGCGGGGGGGAGGCCGGGAGAAGAGGGCCGGGGTGATGAGGGGGGCTTGGCGTCGACGGCCGCCGACTCTCCCTACTTCGCCGTTTCGGCCATCATCTGTCCCGGCAGGCCGGTGCCCTGGCCATAGTAGGCGAGGAGGCCCCGGACGACGGCTTCGGCGACCTTCTGGCGGTAGGCCCTCGTCTGGAGGAGGCCTCGGTCCTGGTCGTTGTTGAGGTTGCAGACCTCCAGGAGCGCTTTGGCGGGGATCGAGTTGTAGCGCAATACCGCCGGGACCCACTCCTTGTTGTCGCGGATGATCTTGTCGCGCACCGGGCTGAAGGGATGGACAGGCAGGGAGCCGGCCATGAAGGAGGCGACCAGCTGCTTCGCCAGCTCGCGGGAGAGGCCCTCGCTCTCCACTCTCTGGTCGCGCGGGAAGATGACTCGCGGGCTTTCCTGCACCTCTTTGCGCAGGGCGTAGACCGGGCCGGTCTTGCCGTAGCTCTCGTCGCGCATGTCGGCGGCCGGAATGTAGGCCATGGCGCCGCGCAGCGAGGGGTGGAGGGAGTCGGCGTGGATGGAAAGGAAGACGACCTTCTGCGGGTCTTTCTCCAGATCCACCGTCTTGCGGAAAAGGCTGTTGGCGAGGTACCAGCGCAGGTTGACGCCGATCTTGGAGTCGGTGATCGGGTACGGCGGCGTCGTGAGCACGGCGTGGCCGCGCGAGAAGGGGAGCACGTCCGCGTCGGGCACGCGGAAGTCGCCGCCGTCGCGGGTGGTGACCTCGACGCGCGCCGCCGTCTGGCTCTCCAGCACGCGCTTGACCCGCAGCACGATGTCGTAGACGTAGAGGCTCTCCCAGACGCCACCCTGGCTGGCGCCGATGTCCTGGCCGCCGTGGCCCGCGTCGAGGATCACCTGGATGCCGTTCAGGCCCCGGGCCTTCACCTGGTTGCTGAACTGGGCGCTGGCCCGCAGGTTCGCCTCGTACTCCTTGCGCTTCGGGTGGCCCTCGGGCAGGAACTCGGGCTGCAACAGATCGAAGGGAATGTGCACCCGGAAGCCGACCGGGATGGCCGTGACGTCCGAAATGCCGCTGCGATGGGCGATCTGCTCCGCCAGGGCGTTCACGTCGTGCGCGAAGACGCGGCCGGTGAATCTCACCACGACCGCCGAGTAGAGCGCCTCGTGCGGACGCAGGCGGTAGATCGCGTAATCCCCGTCCTTGTCCACCCCATAGTCGAGCTGGAAGGGGCGCTCCGGCACCGGCAGGGCTGAACGGAAAGCCGGCAGCAGCAGCTCGGAGGGGATGGTGAGGGCCGTGCCCTTGGCCATGTCCTCGTCGTGCAGCTCGTTGTACTCGCGGATGGCGCGGAAGTTCTCGCCCGAGCCGGTGAACCACTCGGCCACCCGCCAGAGGCTCTCCCGCTGCATCACCCCCTGGCCTCGCACCGTGTGGCGCCAGCCCTCGGCGATGCCCTTGTCCTCGGCGAACAGCGCCTTCGCGGCCTTGAGCTGCAGGTCCCTGGAGAGGATCGTGAAGGGCACGGCGTAGCGGATGCCGGCGAGGAGGTTCGTCTCGCCGCCGTTGGCCTCGGAGACCTGGGGCGCCAGGCGCGAGTCACCGCATAGCCGGCGGGCGAAGAGGGTCAAGCCCTCGCCACGCTTGGGAATCGCCTCGACGAGGATGCCTCGATCCTCCGTGAGGGTGGCGACGACGCCGTCCTCCAGGGCGACGCGGATCGGGCCGGCTTTGGCGATGTTGGGGGTGGAGGTCGCGGCGATGCAGGGAACGGCGAAAGCCAACAACAGGTAGATCGCGGCGAGAAGGGCGTGGCGCCCCTGTCGGATAGTGCAACGCATAGGAGTCAGCGAGCCCCGGCCACTCCGGCCCCCCGAAATGTCGGTGCGACACTCCAGCCCACCTCGCGCTCGAAGGCCCGCGCGACGCGGAAAACGGTGGCCTCGGCGAAGGGACGGCCCATGATCTGGAGCGACAGTGGCAGGCCGCCGTCGTCCGCCCCCGAGGGAACGGCGACCGTCGGCAACCCCACGAGGCTCGCCGGGGTGGTGAAGATGTCCGAAAGGTACATGGCGAGCGGATCGTCCACCTTCTCGCCGAGACGGAAGGCGGCGGTGGGCGTGGTGGGCGTCACCACCACGTCGGCCGTCTCGAACGCCGTGGCGAGCTCGGCCCGCATGTGCTCCAGCACGCCCCGGGCGCGGCCGTAATATGCGTCGTAGTACCCGGAGGAGAGGGCGAAGGTGCCGAGCATGATGCGGCGCTTGACCTCGGGGCCGAAGCCCTCGCTGCGGCTGTCGAAATAGAGGTCGGTGAGATTGTCCGCCTTCGCGGAGCGGTGGCCGTAGCGCACGCCGTCGAAGCGGGCGAGGTTGGCGCTGGCCTCGGAGGTGGCGATGACGTAATAGACGGCGATCGCCGCGTCGAGGCTCGGCAGCGAGACCTCGACCAGCTCGGCGCCGGCCGCGGTAAGGCGGTCGAGCGACTGCCGCCAGTTGCCGGCGGCGGAGGCGCTCAGGGCTTTGGGATCGATCTCGCGAATGACTCCTACCTTCAAGCCCGCGATGTCCTGCTCGATGCCCGCGAGGTAGCTCCCCACCGGCTCCGTGGCACAGGTGGCATCGTGCGGATCAGCGCCCGCGATGATCTCCAGGGCGAGGGCGGAGTCGCGCACCGTGCGGGCGATGGGACCGATCTGATCGGTGGACGAGGCGAAGGCCACGAGGCCGTAGCGAGAGACTCGCCCATAGGTGGGCTTCACGCCCACGACGCCGCAGAGGGCGGCCGGCTGGCGGATGGAGCCGCCCGTGTCCGACCCGAAGGACAGGGGAACGCTGCCGGCCGCCACCGCCGCGGCGGGGCCGCCGCTGGAGCCGCCGGGCACGGTGCCCAGATCCCAGGGGTTGCGGGTGAGCTGATAGGCCGAGTTTTCGCAGGACGAGCCCATGGCGAACTCGTCCATGTTGTTGCGTCCCAGGGGCACGGCGCCCGCCGCCAGCAGCCGCTCCACGGCGGTGGCGGTAAACGGTGCGACGTAGCCGGTGAGGACGCGCGAGCCGCAGGTGAGGGCGTGACCGTCGAGGCTGAGATTGTCCTTGAGCGCCACCGGCACGCCGGCGAGCGGCCCAGGGTCTTCACCCGCCGCGATCCGCCGGTCGAGCGCCGCCGCCCGCTCGCGGGCCTCGTCCTCGAAGATCTCCAGGTAGGCGGAGATCAGGGGCTCCACGCGGGCCGTGCGCGCCAGGCAGGACTCCAGCACCTCGGTGGCCGAAACCTCGCGCGACCGCACCTTGGCGGCGATCTCCTCGACGGAAAGCTCCCACATCTCAGACGATTCAGGCATCGCCGCCGCCCTTCACTTCCGGCACCAGGAGGAACGCGTCGAGCGACGCCGGAGCGTTGGCCAGGAACTTCTCGCGCGGCAGGCAGGGAGCCGTCTGGTCCGCGGCCTCCTCCACGCCGTGGGAGCCGGGATCGGGCTCGGCGGTCGCGAAGGCCTGCAACTGATCGATGTAGTCGACGATCTTGGCGAGCTGGCCGGTCAGCCGTACCTCTTCCTCCGGGGTGAACCGGAGCCGGGCCAGGGCGGCGATTTTCTTTACATCTTCGTGGGTTAGAGCCATGACCTTAAGGTGAAAGTTTAGCTCCGGTGGGGTGTGGAACGCAAACGGCGGAAAAACGGAGTTAGCTGGCAGCTCGGGTCGCGCCACTTGACCCTCGGGTCGCGCAGCCCGGCTCCGAAGAGTTGCAGTCCAATCGGCGGGTCCCGCTCCCCGCCGAGGCAGGCGCCTGCGGCGGTCAAGCCCTGGCAGGAGAGGCCCTCCCTCGGGAGGGCTACAATGGTCGTCGCCGAAGGCCCCACGCAGCGGTTTTGAAGGAGGAGATCGTGATGAGACGGAAGACGGCTTTGCTTGCCCTTGCGGTTTCCCTCTGTACTCTCGCCGCCCAGGCCGGAGGTCCCTCCAAGCTTCCTCCCGCGGGCTACGACAAGACCCGGGACCCCGCCGCCGACCTTGCGGCCGCCATTCCCCAGGCCCAGAGAGAGAACAAGCGCATCCTGCTCGAGGTCGGCGGCGAATGGTGTATCTACTGCCGTCTGATCAACAAGGTGATCCATGCGGACGAGCGTCTGCTGAAGATGCTGGACGACGGCTTCATCGTGGTCAAGGTCAATTTCAGCGATGACGTGAAAAACGAGGCCTTCCTCTCCCACTATCCGGCGATCCCGTCCTATCCGCACCTCTTCGTGCTGGAGACCGACGGCACCTTCCTGCTCTCGCAGACCCCGGATGACTTCATGGACAAGGACCGGTACGTGCCGGACAAGATTCTCGGCTTCCTGCAGAAGTGGGCGCCGAAGAAAAAGGCGTGACCGCCGAGGGAGCGCTATCAGCGACTTCGAACCCGCTCGCCTCGACCTGGTGCCAACCAATCCCTTCGCGCTGAGTAAGCCGGCGACTACGGGGCAGTCTGGCTCAACGAGAGCGTGAACAACGCCGCCGCCCCCAGGGCCGCGATCATTCGGACGTGGTTCCACATCGTCCACCGCGACAGGTAGGTGGCCCACAGCTTCGCTCCGTCGGCACTCTCGGGCTGGACGACCGCCAGGGTCATCAGGATCCTCCAAGCCAAGGCATCGGAGGCATTCTACTTCCTGGGGTCGAGACCGCTCGACCTCGAGACCGCGCAAGCGCAGAGTGCTCGGCCCGAAGGCGTCGCCACCAGCCCGGCAGAAGTGCCGCTCAGATCAGCGAGACCGCTCTCTGCAGGAACCAGAAAATGGCCATCATGCCGATTCCATAAGCAGGTACGGCCCTGGCCCATTGCGGCCAGGCGACGGGCAGCCCGCGGAGCGCCGCGGCGACGAGGAGCACGGCGCCGACGAAGGCGAGCTGGCCCAGCTCGATCCCGACGTTGAAGGAGAAGAGCGCCAGCGGGATCTCCGCCGTGGGCAGGCCGACTTCGGCCAGAGCTCCGGCAAAGCCAAGGCCGTGCAGCAGGCCGAAGCCGGCGGCGACCGCCCAGGGGGCTCTCTGGGTCAGCGTCCGCTTGCCTTGGCGCGCGCTGGTGAGCTCGACCGCGAGGAAGTAGATGCTGAGAGCGATGGCGGCCTCGATCGGCGCCTGCCGCACGTGCACCACTCCCAGCGAAGCCAGGGCGAGGGTGACGCTATGGCCGGCGGTGAAGGCGGTGATCGTCCACGCCAGCGATCTTCCCCAGCCGACGAGCAGCACCAGGGCCAGCACGAAGAGGAGGTGATCCCGGCCGCTCAGGATGTGCTCGACTCCCAGCACGGCGTAGTCCTTGAAGACCCCGGCATGGCTGCTGTCGGCGTCGATCCTGAAGCTGGGCGCCTCGGCCTTGAGCACGTGCCGGAGGCGGCGGCCGTCGCGCAGGGTGATGCGCAGGAGCACGTCGGCCTGGCTGCTGGCGATGCCCTCGACTCCCACCGACTTGCCCGACAGGCCTCCCGGACACCGTATCCGCCAGCGGGCGCGGAGCCCGGTGCCATCCTTCTGCACTTTCGGATCGCCGATGCCTTCACACTCGACCGGCAACACCGGTCGTAGCTGGCTGCCCTGCACCCGGACCGCCGGCTGTTTCCACCCCACCGCGGCCTCATGGGCTGAAAGCTCCTCGATCTCGAGCAGGGCGGGCGCGAACTGGTGAGCCAGCGCCGGAGCGGCGGCGAGGGCGAGGAAGGCCCCCACGAGCAGGCCGAGCGGCGATCGACCCGTCACGCGGCTCTCCCAGGCACGACGATCTCGAACTCGGCGCGCAGCTCGCGAAGCCGCAGCCTGAGCCAATCGTCGGCCAGCTTCTGGAGCAGCGCCTGCTCGACCTGATTCCGCACGGACGCGAGCGGCGGAACGCGGGCTTCCCGGTACTCGTGGACCCAGACCAGGTGGTACCCGAAGTCCGAGGGGATCGGCTCCGACCAGCTTCCGGGCCGCAACGCCATCACCGCGGTGGCGAAATCGCCGCCGAGCTCCGACCGCAGGCTCTGCTCGCTCAGCAGCTCCAGGTGCACCGGCGCCGGCGTCTCGTCGGCGAGCGCCAGCGCGGCCTCTTGGTCGAGCTTCTCCGCCCGGATCCGCGCCAGCAGCCGGTGGGCCCTCTCCTCCGCGTCCGGATGGACGAAGCCGTTGATCGCGATCTGCGAGATGCGGATGAGCCCCGGCCGGGTGAACTCCGAGGCGTGGGCGGCGTAGAACTGCTCGACGATCCCCGGCATCGGCTTCTGCAGCAGCACGACGCTGCGGATCAGCCGCCTGGCGCTGTCGACGAGGATGCGTCGCACCACCAGGTCCCCCTCGTGCAGGCCGAGAGCCATGGCCGCTCTGGCCTTCCCGGCCTGGGTCGCCTCGTGCGGATTGGCCTCGACGAAGTCGGCGATCTGCGCCAGGCGCGTCTGGACGGCGGAGTTCTCATTCATGCCGAGGGCCAGCGCGTACTGGAACAGGACCTCGTCGTCGACCTGCATGTCGATCATCTGGTCCCACTCGCGCCGCGTGGGGCTACGGCCGGTGTCAGTGACGAAATCCTTGAACATCGCCTCGAGGCGATGAGCGGGGATCTCGATGCGCTTCTTCCGCGGCAGGAAAACCCCGCCCCAGAGCTCGGTCAAGCCGAAGAGCAGGACCCCGAGCGCCAGCATGTGCAGCGCCGGGGCCTTGAGCCACCTCTTCATTTCTGCGACTTCTGCGCCAGGTTGCTCGTCGTCGCCGGCTCGTACCAGATCGGCGAGGTCCAGGCGCGCTCCTGGATCACCGGCTGCACGAAGGTGTCGGTGGTCTGGTTCGAGCAGCACATGGCCCCTTGCGACGCCTTGGCCTTCTGGGCGGCGTTGCCGCTCTTGAGAACCGCGAGCTGGCTGTTGCATTCAGTGGTGTCGAGCGGATCGACCCCGATCCACTTGCGGCACCACAGCGTGCTGTAGCGGCAGACCGGCTCCTCCAGCACGCGCACGTAGTAGAACGCATGCTGCTTGGGGTCGAAGAGAGGGTCCTTCCAGACCGTGCAGAGGCGCTCGCGGCCGAGGTCCGGCTTGGCCTTGCAGGTTGTGGAGTCGAGCGCCGCCTGGGGGTTCAGAGGGCTGCCCTCGTCGCCGGCCACGGAGTAGACCCGCTCGTGAGTGTTGCCCTTCGCGTCGACCCAGGCCTTGATGATCTGGATCTGCTGCAGCCTAGTCTTGATGTGGTCGTCCCAGATGGCGGCGGTGATGAAGGTGGGGGCGCCGTCCTTGGCGGTGCGGGCCGGCATGTCGCCGCCCATCGGCACGCCACCTTTGTAGCCGATGTCGACGAAGTCCTTGCCGCAGGCGTCCGCCGGATATCCCCAGCCGCCGAAGAAGCGAACCTTCATCCGCGGACCGCTCGTGCCATAGGTCTCCTTGCGCTTGAGCGCTTCGAAGATCGAGTCGCGGGTGTTCTCCTCGGCCCATACCACGGAGGGGCCGCCGGTGCCGTTCTGGATCGTCGAGGACTCCGCCATGGGGTAGGCGTCGTCGATGCCCAGGTGTCCCGGCCACTGCTCGTTCTCCGGATGCCAGCCCATCACGCCGGTATGCGAGTCGGACGCGGAGACCACCCCCATCTTGAAGGGGTTGATGCCGTCGAAGGTCTTCTTCGCGGCGTACTGGATGCCGTCCTTCCACACGTTGCGCACGTAGGCGCGCTCCCCCCAGGTGTCAGGCGCGGCAGGACCGCTGCTGGAGCTCCCCGAGCCGACGCCCGAGGCTGCACCCAGGCTCTTGCTGTCGAGGATCTCGAAGGCGCAATATTCGTCGATGGTGTTCGTGCCGGCGAGGAAGCGCGGGTCGTAGCGGCATTCGCTGGCGCCCTTGTCCTGGTAGATCTCGACCAGGGGCTCCATCTGCAAGTGCCGTTTGGCGTCGGCGGTGTTGTAGGGATTGAGGAACATGGGCGGGAAGAGCTTGCCGCCGCCGCCGAGGTTCGAGTTGTGCGGAATGGTGATGAAGTCGCAGCGGCGGGCCTTGCCCGCGGTGACGTTCTTGCCGTTCGTGCAGTCCTCCTCGAGCTTGTTCCAGAAAGGCTGCGGCAGCGGATGGTTGACCTTGGTGCCCGGCGGCACCGGCCACACCCGCGGCTCGTCCGGCACGATGGCGAGCAGGGTGTCGACCGGCTCCTTGGTGGGATTTTTGTTGACCACCACCGCCATGTCGAGAGCGTTGACCGGCTTCCTGACCACGCGGTCGTTGCGGAAGATCACGTTGCGGTGCCAGTTGTTGAGCAGGGGCGTCGAGGCATTCTCGTAGGCCACGAAGCTGGTGAAGCTGCACTCGCTGCTGCGGTCGTAGGCCTCCTCGGCGGCCTTCTGGATCTCGTTCCACACCTCCATCTCGGCCTTGGCGCACAGCTCCGGATTGTTGTTGCACACCGGGAGATTGGTGTTCTTGCTGATCGCGCCGAGGTTGGTGAGGGTGAGCTGGGTGAAGGCGTTCGACGCCAGGGTCTTCCCCAGAATCGGGTTCAAGGCGTGCAGCGGCTCGTAGAAGAAGCCGTTGAGCATGCGGCATTCCATCGACATCCTCTCAGGCAGATCCTTACCGAGGAAGCCTTTGCAGAAGCCCATCACGCCGAAGTGCTCGGAGTGGTCGGTCACGGCGCCCCAGTCGAGCGGCTGGTCGATGCAGGGCGTACGGCTCGGACCGCCACCGACGGGCTCGGCCGCCGGGTCGTTGCAGGAGGCGCGCCGCTTGGGTTGCAGGCCGGAGGGCTCGGGAATGCTGATCGGCGCCTTGCCCTGGGCGAAACGGTAGGCGCCGCGGGGATCGTTGCCGCTCGCGTAGTCGACGAAGCGGATGCTGGCGTCGAAAGAGAGGCCGGTGTGCAGGTGCGTGGTGCCGAAGAGGGCCTGGCGTTGCGGATTATAGTTGGTGCACCGAGGCCGGTCCTCGGTGATCTCGAAAGGAGGCTTCGGAGACGGCTTCGGAGGTGGCGGCTTCAGCGGCGGCTTCGCGGCGGCGGTACCCAGTGCGGCGAAGACCAAGGCGCAGCTTACGGCCAGACGAGAGACAAAGCCCACAGCCGGTGATGACTGCATCGCCTACCTCCTTCCCGCCAAGCGGGCAGATCAAGGAATCGCGCGGACGGTATCAGGGCGCAGGGGCGGAGTCAACAGAATCGGTGGCCCGCTGGCAGGTCCTCCAGAAAGTCACCTCAACAAATCTCACCTTCCCGTGTCTATCCCTGTAGATGAGATCATCGCCGGCACGCTCCGGCGCTTCGTCAACCTGGGAAGGAAGGTATCCTTCTCACGGCAAGCAAGCTCGTCGTGAGCCTCACCGTAGCGCCGGGGACGGGTCACTCGGCCACGGTGACGATCCGCAAGAACGGCGTCAGCACGCCGCTTTCGTGCACGGTGTCGGAAACCTCGACGACCTGCGCCGACACCGCGGATACGGTGGCGTTCAGCGCCGGTGATCTCCTCTCGATTCAATACACGGAAGTGAACGCGGCCGGATCGCGCATTCGATTCGGCCTGCAGTACAACGCTCCGTAACCGTCCGCAACGGTCAGCGGAGAGGGCTCCCCCAAGGCCGGGTGGATTTCAGCGAAGGCCAGAACCGGAACAGCCGCGGGCTCCACCCGGCCCGCGGCTTCCGTTGTCCTGGCGCTCTCGCCCGCGCTCTCTCCTGTCAGTGGCAGGAGCAATCACCACCACCTCCACCACCACCCGCCGCGCCCCCAGCCGCGCCTCCCGCCGCGCCACCGCCATAGGTGCCGACGTCATTGAAGAACGGATAGCTCCAACGTTCGACGTGGTAGGAATCGCCAAGCGCCTGGGCGGCGCGCCGCTGCGCGGCCGTGAGCGTGCTCGTCCCGAACTTCGACTCGACGTAGTACGTCGTGCCGGTGATCGAGCGCCATGTACTGTCGATGATCGTCGTCTGACCCGGGATCCTCGATTGGCTGGCGATCCTCGCGCTTCCCTTCAACGTGTTCCCGACGTACGAGAGGGCCTCGCCAATCTGGCCCTTCGTGCCGTTCGACAAGCCGCGGAGAGCGCCGGTCAAACCCCGCCCACCGAAACCACCACCCACGGCACCCAGCGCGGCGGACAACGCAACCTCCCCAAGGCTCACACATTTCAGATTGAAACCATTGGACGCGAGCTGAATGCCGAGGTCTGTCAGCCCTCCAATCACGGCTCCCACGCACCATGGGCACTCCCCCGTCGGATCCGTGTAGCTCAGCGGATCGCCCAGGACATAGGCGTAGGGGTTCGGGCCGCCCTCCAACCCGAGCGGATCCTCGCTGATGAACCGCCCGAAGACCGGGCTGTAGTACCGCGCCCGGTAGTAGGAGAGGCCCGTGCCGTCGTTCTCGCGTCCCGTGTACTGGAACGGGTTGCTGCTCGCGTCGCCGGTCGCGGTCGCGGCCCCGTATGGGGTATAGGTGTACTGCGTCCGCGCGACGCCCGCATCGTCGGCCAGCGCCAGCGCGCTGCCCAGGGCATCGGTCAGGAACGTACGCGGCCCCGCGGCATCGGTGCGCCGGAAGACCTCGTCGATCCTGAGGCCGCCGAGCAGGGTCGCCTTCACGGACGCGCCGGTGAGCTCCTGGTTGACGTTGCCGCCGTCGTAGAGGAAGCTCGTCGCCGAGCCCGACACCGTGGCGCTGCGGCGACGCCCGAACGCGTCGTAGGCGAAGCTCGCGGTCGCGGCTCCCGCGATCGCCGTCAGCCGGTTGCGCGAATCCCAGGTGTAGGTCCGGCTGCCGTCGCTCGTGAGGTTGCCGTTGAGATCGTAAGCGAGCGCCGTCCCGCCCCATGCCGTCAACCGGTTCGCCGCGTTGTAGGTGGCGCTCGCCAGGGCGGCGGGCAGGGTGCGCCGCGCGAAAGTCCCGCTCTCCTGGATGCGCCGGCCGGCCGCGTCATACTGGTACGCGAGATCGCCCATCGTCACGCCAGCCCGCGTGTACACGATCCCCGTGAGCTGGCCGGCGTCGTTGTAGGTGTAGGAGGCGGAGATCCCGCCCGGAAGGGTCAGCGTCGTCCGGCGGCCCGCGGCGTCGTACGCGAAGCCCACCAGGTCGGCGCCTTTGGCGATCCCGGTGAGCCGGTTGGCCGCGTCGTAGGTGTAGGTGACGTCGGCCTGGCCGGGGATGCTGAGCCGCGTGCGGCGCCCGGCCGTATCATAGGCATAGCCCACGCTGCCCCGCGGGCTGGTCTCGGAGGTGAGGCGGTCGAGGGCGTCGTAACCGCGCGTGATCGTGCCGTCCTGGGTGTCGACGGCCTGGGTCAGGCGATTGCCCGCGTCCCACGTGTAGGTCACCGTCGCGTCCGGCGCGGTCAGGCTCGTGCCCTTCTTGCCGCGCCCGAAATCGGCCGTCTTCAAACGATTGAGCGCGTCGTAGGTGTAGGTGCTGATCTTGCCGTTGCGCTCGGTGGCCTGGGTCATGTTGTCCATCCCGTCGTAGACGTAGCCATCCGTCTTGAGCAACGGGTCGGTGAGGGTCGACACACGGTCCTTGGCGTCATAGGCGAACTTCGTCACGCCGGCCCTGGCGTCCGTGACCTGCGTCAGGTTGCCGTTCGCGTCATAGAGGTAGCTGGTGACGGCGCTCAAAGGATCGGTGATTTTCGTGAGGCGATCGAGGCGGTCGTAATCGTACCGGTACCGGTTGCCCAAGGCATCGGTGGCGGCCAGAATCCGGCCGGCGGAATCGGTGTACATCGCCACCGTGCGCCCGAGGGGATCCGTGGTCGAGATCAGGTCACCGCCCTCGTAGGCGAACTGGGTGACCTTCCCCGCGGGATCGATCGCCGTCGCGATCTTTCCGGCGGCGGTATAGGAGAACCGGGCGATGTTGCCGAGGGCGTCTTCGAGCTCCGTGAGCTGGCCCAGCGAGTCGTGGCGGAGCTGCAGCACGTGCCCGAGAGCGTCGGTGACCGACGTGAGCTCGTTGTAGGCCGGATCGAAAGTGAACGTCGCCGTGTTCGCGTCCGGCGTGCCGGCGAGCCGGGTCACGCTCGTCCGATTGCCGTTGGCGTCGTAGGAGAAGGTCGTGCGCCGGCCGAGCGCGTCCGTCGACGCCGTGGTCAGGTTCGTCGCGGGGTCGCGTTCGTAGGTCGTCGTCTGTTGCTCGGGCTTGCCCAGCGCGAACGTCTCGCTGATCACGAAGCCGCCGGCGTTGAAGGTGAGCCTCCGCACGTTGCCGCGCGGGTCGGTGATGTCCGTCTGGGTCACACGGCCGCTGCCGTCGAGCGTATAGGCGAACTGATAGACGCCCCCGTCGGCGAGCGTCTGCCGCGTCACGCGGCCGTTGGCGTCGTAGACGTTGGTGACCATCAACGTGCCGTTCGGCTTTTTCACGGTCGTCATGCGGTGCGACGTGTCGTAGCCGTACTCCTCGATGGCGCCCTCGGGATTGGTGACCTTCCACAAGCGGCCCGAGGCGTCATACAGGTAGGTGACGACGCGGCCGAGGTTGTCGCGGGCCTGGGTGATCCGGTTGGAGGTGTCGTAGGTGAAATCGATCGTGCGCCCGTCGGGCGAGGCCACCTGGGTGAGGTTGCGGTTCGAGTCGCGCTGGAGCGTGAGCTGGTTGCCCCAGCGATCCTGGTAGACGATCAGAGCCGCGGCTCGCGCGCTCGTGCAACCCTCGCAGTCGGCGAAGTACATCTCGACGCCGTTTTTCATGCGCAGACGCCAGCGGCCACCGACGTAGGTGATCACCGCGCCCTGGAACTCCGTGGGCGAGCTCGTGTGCTCGTAGACGGCGTCGGAAAAACCCGTTCCCGGCGAGATCCTCTGGAAGTGGACACGCCCGCCGTCCGGGAGGATCAGGTCCTGGTAGGTGTAGGGAAAGGTATCCCCCACCGTGAAGAGGTCGTAAATGTGATTCGTGCCGATGCCGAAGGCGCGCGACGCCGTGTCCCGGGGCCGATACGTTCGCGTCACCGAGATCGGGAGGGTGCCCGGAAGCGCGAGATCGGTGCGCTGGAGCAGGAACAATCCGGTATAGCAGTCGACGGGATCGCCGCCCTGCCCGTTACAGCCGCCGGGGGGCGGACCGTCGGGAGGCGCATTGCTGGGGAGCGACACCATGGCGCCCGTGAACTCGTAGATCGCGACGCCGGGATCCGGCACGACCTGCCGCGCGTCCGCGCTCACTTTCCCTTGCCCGTAGACGTACCAGCCCTTGTCCACCGGGTCGTAGCTCCAGAAGTCGAGCGGGGAGCCGGGCGGCCGGCCGTTGTAGTTCGGGTAGATGATCCGGGCGCCCTGCGGGCTCGCCGGATCGAGGCTCTGCAGGTGCACGCCGCCCGGCTGGATCGTGAAGTAGACCGGCACGTCCCGCGTCGGCAACGGGAAGGGCGAACGATCGACGGGAATGGGCGTGATCGATACCTCGGTCACGACGCGGCCGTCGCGGTCGCGCAGCACGACGCCCGGCGGGATGTGGAGCTCGAGGCCCGGGATATGGGGCGACGTCACCACGACTTCCTGCGTGGTCGGCGAGGGGAGGGTGACCGCATGCTGGGTGTTGATCCGGGGCATCCAGATCGTGTAGGCGAGCGCCGTCGTCTTGCCCGCCGCGATCGTCACCAGCGCCTCGAACAGACCATAGGTGCGTCCGGGCCGGCTCGCGGTGCCGCCGTCGATCACCAGCGTCTGGGTGCCGGCGCTCATGCCGTCGAGCAGGAAGCGACCCGTGCCGTCGCTGCGCACGGCGCGATTGCCGATCCGCAGCGTGACGTCCTGGGCGGCCTCGCCGTTGAGCAGCAGCACCTGGCCGGCGAGGGCCGTGACGCCGGGAGCCGCGGTGAGCGCGGGAAGCTGCTGCAGCGGCGAGGGTGGCCGGTGGGAGCGCCAGTCGCCTCGCATGTGCTCGGGCCCCGGAACCCAGTCCTCGGTGCCGGCGGCCGCGCCGGCGGGCACGGCGATGGGCGGTGACGGCCGCTCACCCTTCGCTTTGGCGGCCGCATCGCGCTCGGCGGACGGCTTCGTTGCGTCACCCTCCCGCAGCGAGCGGGTGCGGAAGCCGGCCGCGACGAACGGCAGCGGGTTCCCCTCCGGGTCCGCCGCCCCGTCGATGAACAGCGTGTACTCCGACCCGGGGAACAGCTCCGCCGCCGGGGTGACGAAGAGCAGCATGCCGTGCTCGGCGGGCACGACGCGCGTTTTCGTCGTTCCTCCGGGACCGATCAGGGTCACCGCGTCCGGGCCCAGGCTCTCGACGCGGATCGGTCTGGAGAAACGCACGGCGATCCTCACGTCGAGGGGCACGTCCGCCGCGCCGTTCGGCGGCAGGACCTCCGCCACTTCGGGCACGCCGGGGGAAACCAGCGCCCGCGACGCCTGGACCGCTTCCTCGCGCGGCGCGAAGCGGCGCTCCTCGGGCACGAAGAGCTCGGGCGCGCGGACGGCCGAGCCGTTCCCGTCGCGGCCGCCGGAGATCAGGATGCGCCCCGAGGGCAGGAGGGTGGCCGCATGGCCCCACCGCGGGAACGCCAGGCGGGCTCCGATTCGGCCGGCACGTCCCGTCGCCGGATCCCATACTTCGGCTTCCGCCACCGGCGCGCCGGACGGCGAGACTCCGCCGAGGACGAGCACGCGTCCATCCATCAGCACCGTGGCGGTGTGGCCCGCCCGCGGCGTCAGGCCCGAATTCGGAACGGGCGCGAACGTGAGCGCCGCGAGGTCGAGGATCTCCGCGCTCTCGACGAAGGCGCCCTTGCCGTCGACTCCTCCGAAGATAAGGACCCGGCCGTCGGGCAGCACCGTCGCCGTGTGGTGGCTGCGCGGCACGCTCGCGGCCTTCACCGCCAGGGTCTCCCCCCGCGCGCCGACGATGGAGACGGCCGGCGCCGACGAACCCTCCCCGCCCAGCAGGAGCCATCGGCCATCGGGCAACTGGGTCGCGCTCTGCCCCGGCACCGTGGCGGCTGACGCCAGACCGGCCCACAGGGCGGAGCCCAGGAAACAGAGAGCGAGAACTAGCGAGCGGCGAATCGACGAGCTCATGATCGGTCCCTCTTCACGGCTTCTGGGTTTCACGGGCTGGTGGTTGCGACGCTGATCGTCCCGGTAGTGGTGCCACTCGGGTTGACGAAGATCGTGTAGGTGCCGGAGACCGGCAGGGTCTGCGAAGTCAGGTTGAAGCTCGCGGCGCTCGAGGAGGAGGACGTCTGCGTGCTCCCGTCCGGCTTGCGCAACGTGACGGCGACAAACCCCATCGTGTTGCCGGTCAGCCGGACGGTGACCGCCTGCCCCGCGGCCCCGCTGAAGGTGACCGCGGCATTCTGGCCGGGCACCGTCGTGGTCAAGCCCGCCGCCGAGCCATTCACGGTGATCGTCCCCGTCGCGTCCGCGGGGACGTCGTAGAGCGTCAGCGTGGCGCTGCCGGTGTTCAAGCCGCCGGGGTTCACGAGGATCGTGCAGGTGCCGGTCGCCGGCAGGGTCAACGCGTCGGTGAAGTACGACGAGCCGCACGTCGTCGTCGCGCCGAGCAGCGCCGTGCCGTCCGGGTTCTGGATCGACACGGTGTTGCACGAGCTCGTCATCCCGGTCCCGAAGCCCACGTTGAGCGACACCCGCTGGCCGGCCGAGCCGGAGAACGTCGCGCCGACGTTCTGCCCCGGAGCCGTCGTCGTCAACGTCGCCGGCGAGCCGCCCGCGACGAGGCCGGCCGTGGCATCCGCAGGCACGTCGTAGAGCGTCAGCGTGAGGCTCCCGACGCCGGTCCCGCCAGGGTTCACCGTGATGACGTAGCTGCCGGTGGCCGGCAGCACGCGCACGTCGGTGAAGTACGACGAGCCGCACGTCGTCGTCGCGCCGAGCAACGCCGTGCCGTCCGGATTCTGGATCGACAAGGAGTTGCACGAAGCCGTCAACCCGGAACCGAAGCCCACGTTCAGCGACACCCGCTGGCCGGCGGTGCCGGCGAACGTCACGACGGCGTTCTGCCCCGGAGCCGTCGTCGTCAACGTCACCGGCGAGCCGCCCGCGACGAGGCCGGCCGTGGCATCCGCAGGCACGTCGTAGAGCGTCAGCGTGATGTTTCCGACACCGGTCCCGCCAGGGTTCACCGTGATGACGTAGCTGCCGGTGGCCGGCAGCACGCGCACATCGGTGAAGTACGACGAGCCGCACGTCGTCGTCGCGCCGAGCAACGCCGTGCCGTCCGGATTCTGGATCGACAGGGAGTTGCACGAGGCCGTCAACCCGGAACCGAAGCCCACGTTCAGCGACACCCGCTGGCCGGCGGTGCCGGCGAACGTCACGGCGGCGTTCTGCCCCGGAGCCGTCGTCGTCAACGTCACCGGCGAGCCGCCCGCGACGAGGCTGGCCGTGGCATCCGGAGGCACGTCGTAGAGCGTCAGCGTGAGGCTCCCGACGCCGGTCCCGCCAGGGTTCACCGCGATGACGTAGCTGCCGGTGGCCGGCAGCGTGAGCACGTCGGTGAAGTACGACGAGCCGCACGTCGTCGTCGCGCCGAGCAACGCCGTGCCGTCCGGATTCTGGATCGACAGGGAGTTGCACGAGGCCGTCAATCCGGACCCGAAGCCCACGTTCAGCGACACCCGCTGCCCTGCCGAGCCGGCGAACGTAACGGCGACGTTCTGCCCCGGAGCCGTCGTCGTCAACGTCACCGGCGAGCCGCCCGCGACGAGGCTGGCCGTGGCATCCGGAGGCACGCCGTAGAGCGTCAGCGTGAGGCTCCCGACGCCGGTCCCGCCAGGGTTCACCGTGATGACGTAGCTGCCGGTGGCCGGCAGCGTGAGCACGTCGGTGAAGTACGACGAGCCGCACGTCGTCGTCGCGCCGAGCAACGCCGTGCCGTCCGGATTCTGGATCGACAGGGAGTTGCACGAGGCCGTCAATCCGGACCCGAAGCTGACGTTGAGCGACACCCGCTGGCCGGCGGCGCCGGCGAACGTCACGGCGGCGTTTTGCCCCGGGGTCGTGGTCGTGACCGTCACCGGCGAGCCGCCCGCAACAGCGGTGGCCGCGGCATCGGGCGGCACGTCGTAGAGCGTCAGCGTCGCGGTGCCGGTTTCGGTGCCGGCGGGATCGAACGCGATCGTGTAGGTACCGCCGACGGGAAGGACCTGGAGATCGATGAATCCCGACGAGCCGCATAGGAGCGTCGAGCTCACGAGATAAGCCCCGTCAGGCCGGCGGATCGACACGGAATCGCAGCCGCCACCGGCCAGCCCCGTGCCGAGGGCGACGTTCAAGGAAATCCGCTTGCCGGCGGCGCCGTCGAAAACGATCAGCCCGATCTTGTTGGCCTGGGTGATGGTCACGGCCCGGACCTCGCCGATCACCATCCTTCCAGTCACCTCGACATCGGCGGCCGTGTAGGGCGAGGGGGGCACGAAGAAGTCGCCGGTGCTGGTCGCGCGCCCGTTGGGGGTCGTGACCGCGATGTGGCCGGAGGTCGCGGACGTCGGCACCACGGCGCCGATCGTCGTCGCGGTCGCCGAGCTGATGGTGCCGAGATTGCCATTGAAGGATACCTTGTTGCCCCCGGTCGCGGTCTCGAAATTCGTGCCGGTGATCGTCACGGCGCCGCCGGCCGTGCCCACCGCCGGCGTAAAGCCGCTGATGGATGGCGCGGTGCCCGGACCGACGATGAACGAGGTGGCGCTGACCGCGCTGCCGGCGGGTGACGTGACGCGGATGGGGCCGGTGGTGGCTCCGGCCGGCACCACCGCCACCAATTGATTCGGTGTCGCGGACAGCACCGTCGCCGTCACGCTGTTGAAGGTCACGGCGTTGCTGGCGGCGGTCGCGCTGAATCCCGCGCCCGTAATGGTCACGTTCGTGCCGGCCGGACCCGAGTTCGGGCTGAACTCGAGAATCGACACGGCCGAGCTCCCACGCACGATGGACATGATGTTGCCGAGCGCATCGTAGGTATACGTGGTCGTGTTGCCCGCCGCATCCACGACGCCGACGAGCCGGCCGGCCTCGTCGTACGCGTAGACGAACGGTGGGGTCTGCTGCGCCCGGAGCAGGCTCGCAAGCCCCAGTAGCACAGCCACCGCGAGGACGACGGAACGTGAGCTTGGCGAACGGAGCAACCGACACACCATGGGCATCACCTTTAGCCGTTGCCGGCCGGCCAGAGAAACCGAGGTTCAGGACATCACCCTGAGGAATACAGACTGTTACGTCCGCTCCCGGAAGATCAGGAACTTAATTTATAGTATAGCCATGGGCGGATTTGTCGTCAAGCCCCAGGCAGCCCGCGGCTCGTGAGCGCTTGGAGGAAGGCCACCAGATCCGCCTTTTCCTGGGGCGTGAGCACCAGCGGCCGTCCCGCTTCGAGGCCCCGGTAGTAGAGCTCGCGCTCCACCGCCTCCGCGAGCGTCGGCACGCTGCCGTCGTGCATGTAGGGTGCGGTCAGCGCCACGTTGCGCAGGGAAGGCGTCCGGAAGCGGCCGATGTCTCCGGGCTTCAGCGTGACCGCGAACCGGCCGAGCTCCGCGACCAACGGATCGCTCAGGATGCTCCGGTCGCGTTCGGCCCGGGACAGGCGCACGAGGCGCGTCGTCCGGTCGGCAAGCCGGGGCTGCAGGCGCTCCTGCCCGATCCCGATCGTGTGAAATTCCTGATCGGTCAGGAGGGCGTACTCGTTTCCGAGGGTGTGACAGGTGGCGCAGCGCGCCCGGCCCGTGAACAGGCCCAGGCCACGGAGCTGCGCGGTTGACAGGGCGGACGCGTCGCCCCCATACCGGTAGCGGTCGAACGGCGAGTCCGCCAAGACCAGCGTCCGTTCGAACGCCGCCAGGGCCTTGACGACGTGCTCGATTCCAATCGACTCGGGGCCGACGCCGAAAGCGGCACGAAAGCCGGCCGTGTAGGCCGCGCCGGTACGCACCGTGGCGAGGAGCTCGCCGTGGTTTCTCAGGGCGTGCTCCACGGGATTGACCAGCGGGTCCGCCGCCTGCTCCTCGAGGCTCTTGCGCCTGCCGTCCCAGAACAGGGACGTGAGATAGGCGCTGTTGATCAGGGTCGGCGTATTGCGTGTCCCGGCACGTTGCTGGATCCCTTGAGCCACGATCCGCCCGTCGGTGAACGCGCGGCCGGGCTGGTGGCAGGTCGAGCAACTGACCTTGCCATCCGCGCTCAAACGCTTGTCGTCGAACAGGGCGTGCCCCAGCGCGACCTTCTCCGGCGACTGCGGGTTGTCACCTGGAATCGGAACGGGGGGTAGCCCGAGCGTCGCCCGCGGCAGCCGGTCGGCCTGAACGGCCAGCGAGCCCAGAACGACCAGCGAGCCCACGACGACGCGGCGAGTCTGGATGCCCATACGGCGGGAGATCCATGCGTCCTTGATGTCCACCATCGTCTCCGCGGGCAGGATAACCGATCCCGCCGGGTATCCCCAACGGGTCGCTCCTCTCAAGCAGCCGGCGCTATTTTTTGACGACCGCGCCGCCCGCCGCCCTGTGCTGCAGCCAGTCGACGACGGCGGCCGACAATGCAATGCGGTGGTCGGCGAAGCTGTGGTCGCTGTCGAGGGTCAGGCTGCTGACCTTCCCCTTGCGCTGGGCGCGGATCGCGTCGGCCAGCGCCTTGTTCGCGGCACCGCCGCCATGCTTGGCGCCGATCACCAGCGCGGGGTGCGTCGCCAGCGCCGGCGCCAGCGTGAGCAGATCCCAATCCTCGGCATGGCGCTCGACTTCTTCCGCCAGATGCGTCGCGTCGGTGCCGGCCAGGCTGTTGCCCAAATCGTCGCCGATACCCGCGACGGCCGCGGCACGCATTTCGGGATGGGCGTGCAGCTCCTTGCCGTCGGCGCCCACGTTCCACGCATCGATCAGAACCACGCCCGCCACGTCCGGGTGAGCCGCCGCATAGCGCGCCGCCGCGAAGCCGCCCATGCTATGGCCGCCGATCAGGATGCGGCGCGGATCGACGCCATACTTCGCGGCGTTCTCGGGCTGATGCAGGAAGGCCATCGCCGCTTCGGCATCCTCGACCGCGCCGGCGATGCTGAAGGCTCCGGGCGAACCCCAACTGCCCCGATAGTGCATCGTCAGCACATTCCAGCCGGCGCGCCGGATCGCCTGCGCCAAGTCGAGATTCTGCTCGTTGCCGGGCAGCCCGTGCAGCAGCAGCAGCGTCGGTTTGGTTCCGCTGCCGGCCGCCAGGAAGAACAGCGCGTTCATGCCGGCGCCGCCGCTCGGTATCAGCACCTGGCGATTGGCGGCCGGATGCGCGGCATCGCGCGCGTTGTCCGTCACGACGGCGCGCGGCACCGGTGCGGTGGCCGCCGGCGCGGCGATGGAAGACAGCAGCAATGCCGCCGCCAAGGTATGAACATGCCAGGCTGCTTTCATAGGGTTCTCCGATCCGAAGTATCGGCCGAGTCTACCCTGGGACGCCTCCTAAAGGGGCGGCCCCGCTGAAGGGGCTCGCCAGTCGCCCGCCAGGGCACCTTTGGAAGGGAAGCCCTCGCCGCCGAGGGTTTGCGATCGGTCTTCAGCTCCAGAAAGGAATCGTTATGACTCAGACACTGCGCAAACTGGTCCTCTCGGGTGTACTCCTCGCGATAGCGGCCATCCTGCCGGGGGGGACCCGGGCAGCGGCCAGCGACTGTTGCTCCAACTGCTTCCAGCGCTGGGAGATCACCTGTTACAACGGCTGCTCCACCCTGGCCTGTGAGACCAACTGTGAGAGCCACTACTCCGCCTGCGTCCACGGCTGCCCCGCCCCGGCCTGTCAGGTCTGAATTCAGGGCCGGGCGTAGGCGAGCCATCCCTTACGCCCGGCTGCCTGTCGCAGGCCGCCGGCTCGGCCTCAGAGCGAGTTCGGCTGGGAGATCGTCCCTGTATACGTCCCCGTGGCCGTATTGGCGCACGTGTCGATCTGCGTGGTGATCGTCCCGCTCCCCGTGGCGTTGGCGAACGCGCCGGTGCCGCCGGTCACGGTGTAAGTGCCCGTGGAAGTGAGCACACACTTGCCGCCCGTGCTCTCAAAGTGCCCACTGATGGTCAAGAACACACTGTCCGTCCCGTTGGCCCCGACGAAGACCGCGGTGCTGCCAAAGTTCCCCTGATGATCCTGGATACGCGTCAACGGCCCCGTGACGTTTCCCAGATGCGTCGCGGTACCCGAAACGTTACAGTTCATCTGGATCAGCCCGCCAGGCAGGTGCGTCACCCCCGTGATCTCGGCCGTGCCGGTGGCGGTGAACGGCACCTGATTGGCGGCGGCGGGCGCCGCCAGGCCGCACAGGGTGAGGACGACCACCACCAGACTGCTCCCGATCCGGCGGGAGGTCGCGTTCCATAAGCGTCTCATGCTGGCTCCTTTCTGAGTATGGCCCGCCTGGCTGGCGAGCGCCGCTCCAGCGGCATGCTGCGAGCGTTGTGCAGCTTGTGCTCCCTAAAGCTAACAGGTCCGATCCGCCGTGGGTATCCTCTCTAGCGATGATCTCTGGACGGCCCGGCCTCCTCCCTGGAGAGGATGTTCAAGGCGCTGCTCGCCGCGCACAGCCCGCGGCAAACTCCGCCGCGGGCTTGAGAGCGTTCCGCCAGGAGGGCCTTACGGCTGGCTCACCACCTCGAGCCCCTTCTCCAGCAGCTCATCGCGGCCCGCGATCACACCGGCCAGGGTGCGGCGAACCGGGACGGTGGGCTTGATTCCCACGCCGAGGTGGGGCGAGCCGTCCTTCTTCCGGATGTCCATGCCCGTCCAGCGCAGCGTGTGACCGCCGGCCACGTCGAACGGATCCATGCCGCCGTTGGTACCCGCGGTGGGGCCGCCCACGAGGGCGCCGAGCCGCTCACCCTCGACGACTCCGATCAGACTCTCGGCGGCGCTCAAGACCCGGCCGTCGATCAGGAAGGCGAAACGGCCGGTGAACCGGGGCGCCAACGGCGTCGGAACAAGGTACAACGAGCGCCAACCCCAACCCTGGCGGTCGGGCTGGGTGACGACCGGGATGTTGAACCAGTGCGAGGTCACCGGCTTGTCGATCAGGTGGCCGAGCAACAACTCAGGCGTGAGGAGGAAGGGGTAGCCCCGCATGTCGAAGACGATGCCGTCGGCCGCGGCGAGCTTGTCGACGGCGCCGTTGAGATCGTCGTCGCCGATCCGCGAGAGGTCGACGTAGAAGATCCCGGGGCGCAGCTCGGCGATCTTCTCCGGCCGCGGCTCGGTCGGGCTCCCGAAGCCGCCGATGCCGAGGCTGCTGCCGAACGGCGCCGTATAGGCGACGGTCACGGTGCGGACCGGCCCGCCGGCCTGCGGCTGGACGGTGAGCGTCGCCGTGTCGCCCGGCCGGCCGCCGGCCAGCTCGGTCAGCGAGCGCAGGAGGAGCCACTGCGGGGTGGCCGCCGAGGTCAGGCTCTCGATCTCGGCGAGCGCATCCGCGGCCGGCCGGCCGTTGATCGTGAGGATGCGGTCCCCCGGCAGCATGCCGTGCGTCGCGCCCTCCTCCACCGAGGTGATCACCAAATGGTTTTCAATCCAGTCCCAGGTGAAGGCGAAGCGCACCGACGGGTTGACGGCGACGTTGCGGACCATGGCGTGGCCGTCGTGCAGCTCAGCCAGCAGGCCGCGCAGAGTGCGGACGTAGGCGGCCGCGGCGGGACCGGCCGCGGCGGAGGTCAGGCCGCGCCGCAGGGCGGCGGGCCAGTCGACTTTGATCTGATCGAAATAGGGATAGAAGTGCTGGAAGACGCTCCAGCTCACCACCACACCGGCGAGCCGGCTGGTGCGGTCATCGCCGTTCGGCACGAAACCGGCCGGCTTGTCCGGTACCGGCAGCACCAGCGGCTGGGGCAGGTGCGGGAAGGTCCCCTGGTCGTTGGCCGGCAGCGCCACCGGCACCACGGCCGAGACTCCGCCGCCGAGATCCTCCACGAGCGGCAGACCCACCGGCCGCACGCGCGGTCCCGAGAGCTCAGCCGCCCAATGTCCGGCGGCCGCGCCGGTGACCGGGCTCAGGCTGTACTCGGCCCCGAACGGCGTGGCGGACAGCAGCCAGCCGCGAGGCGGGAAGCCGGGGATCACCTCTTCCAGGTCCGGATTGATCAGTTGGCCGGTGACGTCGACGCCGTCGGCGGTGACCTTGACGTCGTCGAAGGTGAGCCGGCCGTTGCCCGTGAGGTCGAAGCTCAACGTCAGGGAGGAGGCATCGGCGGGAACAGTGGTCTCGAGGGTCACCCGATGCCAACCGCGGCCGTCGCGGAGGATGGGCTGGCTCCAGGAGGCGGAGCCGTTGCCTCCGAGGGTGGCAGCCTGGAGGTTGAGCGCCGCGCTGCCCGCGTCTCCGGCGAGGAAGCGCACCGCGGCCGAGAACCGGACCCGATGGCCCCGCAGCCGCTCGACGTCGAGGGTCTGGGCCACATCGGCGCTCGCCCCGGCCGGCGCCCGGCCGACTTCGACGCGCTCGCTCGTGTAGGAGACGAACGGCGTGTGGAGGTTGACGCCTTCATGACGCCACGCGAGAAAGCGGACCGGGCCGCCGCCGCCCGTGTCCTGGGAAAGGTCGACCGCCGACTTGGCCGACGCAGGGAACGGCAGCACCCGGACGGTCGGAGCCACCTCGGGTAAAAGGGTGGAGAGAGCCGCGGCGAGCTCGCCTGGGTTGCGGGCCGCCTCGACCCGCTCGATGCCAGCCATCGCCAAGGCGTCCCAATCGGAGTTGGCCATTCCGGCGGCCTGGTCACTGGGGTGGAAAAAGCGGACATAGCCGATCAGGCGGGTGAGCGCGGTCAGATTGGTGAGGCCCTGCTGCGTCACAGGGCGGGGCGGCACATCGCCCGGCGCCGCGAACGCGGCGGCGACGGGACCAAGCAACAGCCAGCCAAGAAGGATGGCGAGAGTAAATCGGAGTTTCATAAGGGTTCCTTTCAAGAGCGCCCGGTATTGGAGCGCTCTTGCCTATAACGGGGAGAGAGACCCTCTCCCCTCACAGGGCATAGGCGCTAATTTACCGTAGCGTTCCCCCAACCAAGACCCTCATCACCGCTGATCTGGCTGGGTTGTGTGTTTGCAATCAGGCACTTAGGATAGCAGGTTTCCGCGTTGTGTCTAGCCCGTGTCTCATTGCCGCCTCATCGACGGTCCAAATACCCGCAGGAGTAGCTCGGTGAAGATATTAGCCAAGTCTATGCTCTTGAGGAGATCGGCCCTCTCCGGGTCTTCGCCGAGGTACCTACCGTCGACCTCAAAGAAAGCCTCGACAAGGCCCTCCTTCTCCTCCTCGGTCAGAGCTTGGCGAACTGCCTCTAGGGTTAAGTCAGGGTATCTCACCCCTGCTCCTCGCCAAGCTCAGCTTCGCCTCGGTCACCTTGAGCGAAATCGCTTCGAGAACCGCCCACGCCTGCTCCGGAGTCAACGCGAAGGATTCTCCAGCTTCGAGGACCAGTAGAGTGACCGTGGCGCCCTCTTCGAGGATACCTTCTGGCACTTCCAACTCGACGCTGCCTGTGACTTTTGCCGTAAGCACTTTCATGGACTCTGACTCCTTCTCTCGTCAGTAGGCTTGCCTCTTGCGCTATGCCTAGACCTGGAGGGACCAAAGGATGTACCAGGAAAAAATGGCGGCCACGTCCTTCTCCATCTTTCGGTGGCATGCCTCCGCCTTGCCCTCTAAGTTGAGGTATCGGCAGGCGGCCCCAATAATGGCTCGGGCAAGGTTCAGCTCCTCCTCATCCGTCAGAACTTCCTGCATATAGGCTTGGAGATCCTCCCAAGTGCCTATTTTGCGGCGAGCCAGCTCATCGCACGCTCTCGCCCAAAAGCCCTGGCTCCTCCAATAGGTGACCTCTGGATGCTCGTCCATCAGTCTCGCCACCTCTTCGAAGACCTCAAAACGCGGGGCTCTCCGGGTTGCAACTCGATCCCTCGCTGCCTCGCGGCGGTCTGGATCTCTCCAACCGTCACCTCGCCCAAGCCAGGAAACTTGGTGAGAAGCTCGATAACCGTCAAGACCTTGAGTCCCTCCCAGGAGGACACCCGTCGGCGTGCCAGGGCGTTGCTGGCTCGCATCGAGAGACCTTGGCCTAGCCAGAAGCTCGTATCGGGCGAAAGCCTCTTGCTCACGCGCTCTCCTGTTCGAGCTGAAAGCGGAGGACTCCCGTATAGACCTCAAAGCAGGCCGCGCAGGAGCAAAGATGCTCATCAATCTCCATGTGCCGATTTCCCGGTAGGACGCCGTCAATGTACTGAGCCAGCTCCTCTGCATTCGGACAATCCAGGCCGCAGCGGGGAGGTAGAGGCACTGCCTGGAGCGGCTTCTTGTCAAGTCTCCGCTTCACTATCCTTATCCTGGCCCGCGTCAACAGGATCACGATGAAGCCCGGCAACCTCTTCACGGCGTGGCCCTCCAAGCGCTTCTGTCAAAACGCGTTCAAATAAACCAAATACATCTCCAAGGACTTGTTGAAAGGCCGCAATCGTCTCCGAGTTGAGGGAAGGTGCGCCCTTTGAGATGATCGCGGGCCACGGCAACGGAGCAGTCCCCAAGGATTTCGTACGTTGGTCAACCACGAGCAAAGTGTAGAAAAACTCGAAGAAACTACATTCAAGAACGTCTAGAACCTTTGCAAGGGTGGCGAGCCTGGGAATCTCCCTGCCGTTCTCGTATTTGACCAACTGGCTCTTGCTGATGCCCGCCCGACTGGCAACGGTGTCTCGGGCTAGGTGTCTTAGCTCCCTAAGGAGAAAGAGAGCCCTGCCCAGGTTATCGAGCATTGATTGACTTTCTAATGGCACTTTCATGATTTCACCGGGTGGCTCGTACTAGTCGCTTTACGCACGTTCGCTCCTTATTCCCCTTCGCTTGGCAGGGAGTAGCGTCGAGACCCCTTGGTGCCCGTACTCACCAAGCGGCCGAATTTCGCTAGAACCTGGAGGCGCTTGCGGACTTTGACCCGGTCACCCCCAACTCGGTTCAATATCTGCCCTATACTCGCTTGTCTTCCTATAGCCCGAATCGCGGCCACCAGATCTCGGTCTCCTTGATCTTGAAGAGGAGCAAGCTTAGGGTCGAGCCGCTTGAGCACTGCGACTAAGCCGACCGACAGCCCCAGCCCTTCGGCGATCTCAAGAAGCTCCGGTAGAGTCACCAGCTTGGCTTCAAGATCGAGTACTGCTTCTCCTCGCTCGCCGAGTTGTTCTGTTACGGCATCGGAGACCATCATCAAGCGTTCAGCTTCCGGTGTAGAGGCCTCATACACGGACCACAGGCGATACTTAGAGATAGCTTGCCCAGCGGCCTCTGTTAGATCTTCGATAGTCCGAGTCCAAATTCCGCTAGTGAGCTGCTCGTCGGCTCCGAGTATCCCCAAGAGCGGCTTGAGGAGGTGATAGGTGACAGTT
Source organism: Thermoanaerobaculaceae bacterium (assembly GCA_963717295.1). GTDB lineage: Bacteria > Acidobacteriota > Thermoanaerobaculia > Multivoradales > UBA5704 > DATARR01. Next base: position 8,166,163 of record OY970330.1, on the reverse strand, counting down.
TCCGGTAAGAGTAAGAACAGGCTCATGGTTACCTCTTGAAGGGCTAGAAAGCCCCTCCGGGGCCGTAGACCGAGCCCCAAAGGCGCTTGCTTTGGATTGCCGCAACCAAGCCTTTTGCCTGCCGCTCAGAGAGACAGGTGACAAGGGCGCGTTCGTACCTGCGGAGTTCATCCACGACACCGCTCAGGCGATCCCAGCGTTCCCGTATCCAGGGTGCTCCATATTGCACGCGGTCATAGTCCAGCTCCTCGTTACGACTAGGGGTGAAGCGGAGGAGGACACACCAGCAGTTAAGGGGCTTGTCAATCGCATGCCGGATCAGGCGTTCTCCAGATACGAATTCCAATCCTTCGAGAGGCCGGGCGCCTACGAGCTCGTCCCAGGTGGAGACATAGGACGCTCGCAGGAGCCACACCTTCAAGTCGCTTTCAGCGGCAACCCTTGTTTCGCGCTCGATGCGTTCCCGCTCGCTATCTCCCAAAGCATCCAGCGCGAGGACAGCGACTCGCCGAGCGAGCCTCAGCCGGCGCCTCTCCTCCTTGTCTTCGCTCTCTCTGGTTTTCCTGACTTGGTTTGCATCCCAGGAGCAGACGGTGGGGTAAACCACGCCGGATGAGAGCGAAGCCAATCCTTCATGGCTCGCTTCAAGAGAGCGAAGAGTTGGGTTGAGGCTCGCCATCGTTCGGGAGGGATAGAAAGAATGGCACTAGCAATGGAATTCTTCGGTGTCGATAGGAGCAACTCCGTTTCTCACTAGAAACTCTCTGAGTTCCTCTCGGTTGGCGTTCATCTCTCTGGCCAAGCGCACATGCCAGGGAGGCTCGCCGTCGGAATCCATGCTGATTGTCTCCAGACAGGCAAAAGAGGGGGCCGGCGAGGGCATCGTCGGCCCCTGGGGAGTGGAACAGCGCGCCTTTGACTTGAGGGTAAAAAGAGGCCAGCCCCGACCCCTTTCGACCGGGGCCGGCCTGGAGGTCGCTGCTGTCGGCAGCAGCTTGTCCATCGCTTTTAGACATCGGGCAATTCCGCTAGCTTGGCTTCAAGGCTCTCGAAGAATCGCTCTATCGCTAAAGAATAGGCGGCCAGGCTCTCGCCTGACCGCCGAACAGAAGACTCCCTCCCTCTGGATGTGGCGGGGTGCAACGCTAACTGGACTTCTCTGAGGCAGATTGGACACCGTGCGAGCAGGTGCCTCACGACCAGACGGTTTTGGTCGCTAGGCAAGAGGCAGGCGAGGAAGTCTTTGGTTCCGGCAGTTGAGATGTGGTCCATGGGGTTGCCTTGGCTCGTCCTTAAGCAGAAACTTCCCCTTTCGGGTGGTCCAAGGCAAAGGCGCCCGGCAGCCCCAAAAGGAGAAGCCATGCTCAGAATCGCTGTTCTAATCGTCTATCTCACGTACCTCATCTTTGCGGGCCAGGTAAAAACGGGAGGAGGACTTGATCCTCTGGGCAAGACGACTTCGCCTCCCTCTCCGAGGGTCGATGGCGGTGGCGGCACCGACCCGAACGGGCTCTTTGACTCTGGAGGCAGACTCGATCCAGACGGCAGGAGCTAGTCCGACCCCTTCCATAGGTTGTCCTCGTCGCTTATGAAGTAGACACTTGGAGCGCAACGGTCCCTACCGAGGGCAATTCAGCTCTCGCGTCGGTACCGAAAGGAGAAGCTATGCCTGCGCTTCGTTTCGTCTTCTTCGCGGCCTACCTGTCGTACGTCCTCATGTCCGGCTCCTTTGACAAGCAGGGAAGTGGCCTCGACCCGCTTGGGCTTCAAAGCACGCCGCCTACCCCTACTTCTGACCAGGGCAGCGGCCTCGACCCGCTCGGCTAAGTGCCGCCGCCTGTTCTTTGAAAGAGGGCCGTCGCTAGTTGCGGCCCTCGCCTTTTCGCTATACTACGCGGCATGCGCTTTTAGTCCGGGCTTAACTACGCCAATTTAACGGTGGTCCTCAAGCGGAGGCTGAAATGTACGACAGGCACTCGTCCCCTCAGGAGCTTGCGGAGCTGCTGTCGCCGGAAGTGTCTCTCGCTCAAACGAGGGAAACGGCTTCGCACCTTTTTTCCTGCGGTGAATGCTGGAGAAGGGCGTCCAACGTCCTCCTGCGGCTCATGAAAACGGGTAAGCCTGGCTCAGATCCCTCCCTACAGTCGTTGCTTGAGCGCTTCGGCCTCGAGCAGGCACGGCTGGAGGAACGATTGATCGCTCAATCGATCGTCGGAGACCTGAAGTCTTTGAAACAAAAGGTTCGGCGAGAACGCCTTACCAAGCTTCGGGGGCTATCACGCTCTGTGGTCGAGGAGCTACTGGTGGTATCCCGAAGCTCATCTCCAATCGAAGGAGAGGAGTGGGCCAACCTCGCCCTGCTGGTCTGCCATCAACTTTCGCCAGAAGTATATTCGGAAGCAGTCCGCGCCGATCTCTTAGCCGAAACATATTCCGAGCTTGCAAGTTCCAGACGGCGGGGAGCCCGTTGGAAATCGGCAAGGGAAGCATTGAGGCTTGGTCAAGAGCAAGCGAATCGAGGTTCACGCAACCCCGTCATTGTAGGATTGTTGCTCGCTATCGAAGGTGCGATTGAAGGAGATGTTGGAGAACTAGAGAAGGCGGAGGATATTCTAACGGAAGCTCGGAGCAACTTTGAGAAGGCGGGAGAGCACCGGCTTGTAGCGAGGACTTTGGTCCAGCTTGCCTACGTATTGATGGACGCCGAGCCTGCGAGAAGTCTCACGATACTTCAGGAGGGACAAGGCAAAATTCCTGAAACAGACAAGCGGCTTTTACTCCTAGCGGAGAGCACTCGAATTGATTGCCTTGTCACGCTTGGAGATGGCGCTGAAGCCATGCGCCGCTTCGAGGCTCTATCCGACCTTTGGGACCAAATCGCAGATCCCTTCTTTCAGCTACGCCGCAGGTTTTTTGCGGGCCGCCTGTTGGAGAGTGTGGGCCGCTACTCTGAAGCTGATTCCCTCTTCGAGCAGGTGATCGCACTCGATCTGGAACAGAGGTCAACAAAGAGTCTTTTCTTAGACTTAGTCTACCATTTTGGTTCTTTTGTGAGGCGTGGCGAATTGGAAAAAGCAGTGGACGTGTGCCATCGAGCAGTAAGGGACTTATCGGTCCTAGAAATTGAAGAGGATTCCATGAAGCAAATGCGGGCTTTATGGCTCGGTCTAGCTCAGCGCGCACAACAAGGTAAGGTGGGGTTGGATCTTGTGTTGAGGTCTCGTCATTTCATCAGAAGCCAATGGCAAGCCGGAGGTGATCCTCTCGCAACCAAGGAGTCCGCGCTCTAGACCTCCATGACGAGCTTGCCGGCGAGGTGCTTGTCGATGTGTGCCTTTGCTTTCCGATACCGAACGGCTGTGGACGCCCGGATCTCTGCCGCGTCGATGTACAGATCCAGCAAGAGGCTCAGGGTAGGCGCCTGATCGACTTCCGCCAGAGTCTTCCTGTCGGTGAGGTCGATCCCTTCCAAGGCGGCCAGCTCGGCCGCCTTCTTCCTGGCAACGGCCTCGTCGATCGAGAGGTGCTCGACGAGCCCCAGCGTTCCAATCTTCCTCCTCGTCTTGCCGTTGGGCTGCTTGAGGTTGAGGCGGACCCTCCAGACCCGCTTTCCGTTAGTCCCGACGTAAACGCCGAGGTTTTCGTGGGATTTGAACCAGTAGATCTGAGTAGATGGGGCCAACCTCGCCAGACTTTCCCGGTTCAACTTCAGTTGCTTGGTGCTCACAGTTCTGTCCTCCTGGATGTGCCAGAGGACGGTACACGGGGGTCGGCCGAGAATCCGACAGGGCAGGCTCCTTTTGTGTCGAATCTGTGTCCCAGGAGGGTCCGGCTTGAGTGTGTTTGGCCGTGCTCCGCCCCCTTCTTGTCGGGCGAAGAAATCGGCCTAAGCTCTTGCCTGGATTGACTTTCCCTTGATTCCATGAGACTTACTGCCCTGTGGCTCTTAGACCCTCATCACCCCGGCCCTCTTCTCCCGACCGCCCCATTCCCCCTCCCCGGGAGAAGAGGGAGAACAGCCTGCGGGGGGAGTAGGGCGAGTCCATAATTCCTCAGCCGAGTACCCCTCTCCCGGGGCGGTGGATGGGGTGGTCGGGAGAGGGGCAGGGGTGAGGGTCTTGGGCGGGGGAAACTTCCAGGCCACGTTGAGTTAGCGCCTACGCCCCGCCCCCCCGAAACCCATAGGCGCTGACTTTGGCCCCAAGGCTTCGGGTAGTGGCGGGTCTGGGCGGGCGGGAGGGGGGAAGCGCCGGGTTTGGTCTCAATCGAGGCCGTACGGCACGCACCCGGTGGCGCAGGCCTTGGAGGCGTAGCAACCGTTGGAGTAGACCTGACCGTTCGAGCAGATCACCGGGCTGTAGACGTCGGGACACAGGACGTTGGGATTGCAGCCCGTGAACACCGCCTGCGACGGTGCCGGCAGGGCCAGGATCCCCGTCACGAGAGCGGCGGCCAACGCGAGCTTCAGAGTTATCTTCTTCATGGGACTCTCCTTTCAACTCAGGGGTGGATGAGGAACCCGAGGACTCCGGGACCGGAGCCCGCGGATTCCCGGCGGGCCATCCAATAGTATTCCATCGATGTTCGCCGGACAAGCACAGGCGAAACACGTCGGGGCGCGGATCAGCCGCGGAAGCCGTCGAAAAACGCCTTGTGCGCGGCGAGCAGCTCCGCCTTGCGTCGCAGGTTCGGTTCGAGCGACCACACGCCTTTTTCGTGCGTACCGCCGAGCAGGATGCCGTCGCTGCGCGGAAACATGTACAGATCGCCGGCGAGAGTCGCGTACTGCACTTCCGGCTGCGGCAGAAGAAACGTCAACTGTCCTTTGATCGGTATGAGCTCATCGTCGTCGGCATCGCCTTGGTATAGATCGTGACCTCGAAGCCCGCTTCCTGCAGCAGCCGCGCATTCGCCAGGCCGACCGCGCCGCAACCGAGCACCGCGACCGCACCGCGATGTCCGGAGGCGCCCAGGTCGACCGCGAGCTTCGCCGTGCCCCAGGACAACGTGATGCCCGAGCCGCCGTGACCGTAGTTGTGCACGACGAGCGTGTCGTCGAGCGCCGACGGTCCACGGGCTGAAGTATAGCGGTCCGTTCTCAGAAAGCCCTGGCTCCTTCCCCGCCCGGCTCCTTCCCCGCCCGCCTTGCTCCGGGGCTTGCGATGCTAGCGTCCCCCATGACACACGACGAACACGAACAACACTAAGCGGCGGCGGAGCTGACCGGGGAAGACGGCATCGCCGTCGAGCGAAGAGACACGGACACACAGCCGGCGCGCTACAAGAAGGCGGCAGCGAACACTACGCCAGCCGTAGCGTGAAACACGGCTGCCTTGGTGAGACACAACTGCCATTCGTGCGTCACGACGGAAGGCCCGTGAGTCACAGCTCGACCGGTAGGAGTCACGGCTCCCGGTCGAGCTGTAATGGCTGGCGGTCAAGCTGTAATGGCTGGCGGCCGAGCTGTGATGGCTGGCGGCCGAGTTGTGATGGCTGGCGGTTGAGCTGTGATGCTTCGCGGTCAAGCTGTGATGCTTCGCGGTCGAGCTGTGATGGCTGGTGGTCGAGCTGTGATGGCTGGCGGTCGAGCTGTGATGGCTGGTGGTCGAGCTGTGATGGCTGGCGGTCGAGCTGTGATGGCTGGCGGCCGAGCTGTGATGCTTCGCGGTCGAGCTGTGATGGCTGGTGGTCGAGCTGTGATGCCTCATGGCCTGGCTGTGATGCTTGAAGGTTCAGCAGTGATGTTTGAACGCTGAGCAGCGTTGCCTGAAGGCTGAGTCGTGATGCCGGCCAGGATCGTAGCGATTCACGGGGAAGTCGCAGCGCCGCGGTCCGCGGCGGCAGAGACTCCGGACGGGCCGGTCATGTCGCAGATTGGGACCGCGGCGAGGCACGGCAAGAGAGCAACGACGCCGGTCGCGGCGGCAGTGACTCCCGCGCGGAGGCCATCGCCCGCGAGTTTCAATTGGGCTGATCAATCCGGCAAAGGAAGTCCGGGTAGTGGACCTCACCGGCGCCAGGGGAAGAAGCTTCGGGGGCTTCAGTTCGACTCGTCAAGAACCGCGGTGACCGAAGCGGCGACGGCGGCCTTCTCCAGCCAGCGCTCCAACCGCTCCGGATCCTTCTGGGCCAGGATGCGCTCGCGGTCGGCATCCTTCACGGTAAAGCCGCGAGCCCGAAGCACGGTCAGCACGGCGCGCGCCACACCCTGAGTGAGCCCCTGAGTGAGCCCCTGAGTAAGCCCCTCGGTGCGCCCCTGGGTGAGTCCCTGGGTGAGTCCCTCGGCGACGTACTTCTTCGCGAAATCGCTCTGGTATTCGTAGCCCTTCATCATCGCCTCCAGCGTGCGGCGAGCCGCATCATTCAAAGAATTGTACACGAGATCCATGTACAGCTTGGTCCTGTCGTCGTCGAGTCCCTGGATCGCGGGCAGCACGGTGGCGGCGACCGTGGCTCCCTGCTCCGTGTCGCCGTGCGCCAGCGCGGAAAGCACCCCAAGCTCGGGCCGGCGGTTCGCCTCTGCTTGATCCGTCATCACCGGAACGGCGGCGCGGCGCAGCACCGGCGGACGCAGGACGAAGCCGGGGACGCCGGTCTCGATCGGTTCCGCACACCAGTCCGCAACGTCCGGCTCGGGAGCGACGATGAGGAGTCCCACCGGGCAGCCGTGGGTGGCACGCGCGTTGATCACATAGGCCGGCCAACTGAAGCGCTTTCTGGCGTCGATCGCCAGTTGGACCTCGACGATGATCACCCGCACGGGGATGTCATGGTCGAGGAGGAGGACGACGACGTCGGCGCGGTATTCGGCAGGCTGGATCTCGGTCAAGTCGGCCGAAGCGAGGCGGGCTTCGCTGTAAGGCGGAAGCGCGACGCCCAGCACCTCGGCAAGGATCTCGGCGGCGAGAGACGGACGATTCTTGAAGAGATCCACGAGGATCTCGTGAGCCATCGAAGGCATGGCGGCGCGGTTCCTTTCCTGGAAACCGCGACAAGATACCATCTCCCTGCGTCAGGATCACCCGAATCAGCCCTGGCTCCTTATCCTGGCGGGCGTATTGTATTGAGATACACTTCAATCCATGTCCAACGAAGCCCGGCAGATCCTCCGTGAAGCCTTGAAGCTCCCTCTCGCAGAGCGCGCCGATGTCGCCTCCGAGCTTCTCCCCTCTCTCGATCCGCGGACCTGAAGAATCATGCGAATCATGATCGGCGCGCTGTCCTGCTGGCAGTACAAGGAACGTCGAGACCGTTGCGCGCAGACCTGGATGCAGGAGGGGGACAAGCTCAACGGCACCTCGCCGAGCGAGCCTCCGCGGCACCTGCACACCATCGTCCGCTCGGTGTTCCTCATCGGCAGCCCCGGGCTCGAGGAGCCCGCGCTCGCCGGCCGGTACCTGCTCTTGCCGGGGCCGAGCGACTATCGCTCTCTCCCCCAAAGGATTCGTGCCTTCTGCCAGTGGGCGATCTCGCGCGACGATTGGGATTACCTTTTCAAGTGCGACGACGACACCTATGTGGCGATGTCCCGGCTCATCAGGTACCCGCTCACCGCGGACTACATCGGCGCCGAGTGGACGCCGGGAGTCCGATTCGCATCGGGTGGTGCCGGGTACTTCCTGAGCCGCAAGGCCGCGGAGGTCGTCGCCGAGCACCTGACGCGGAAGGAGGGGTACGAGGACGTGTACGTCCGGGATGCTCTGGCGAGCCAAGGCATTCCCTTCACACAGGACCAGCGCTTCGTGGCGCTTGGCAACGAGGAGCTGCGACCGCGTGCCGACAACGACCTCATCACCCTCCACTGTGTCCCGAGCGTCCCGGCCGATCTGTTCTACAAGTCCTACCAGGAATGCACCGGCTTAGAGCCGCCTTGCCCGCCTAAGCCCACACATCTGGATCCCAATCCACCGCTGTCGAAGCGGCTGTCGCCGGAGGATCTCCGCTGCCTGAAAGAGGGACAACACCAGCTCACGCGCATGTTGAAGTACCTCTTCGAGGAGGTCTGCGAACCCCATGGAATCCAAGCCCTGGCCTGGGGAGGCACGCTGATCGGCGCCGTCAATTACGGAGGATGGATTCCCTGGGACGCCGACGCCGACATCCTCGTCCATCGGGACGACTTCGAGCGCTTCAAAGCGCGGATTCGCGCAAGCTGTCCCGCCGACTTTTGGTACCAGTCCCGTGAAACGGATCCCCATTACAAACCGACGATCGAGAAGCTCCGCTATCTGCATGCCCACTACGCCGGCTCCGAGAGATATGGTTGGCATGGAGGCCTCCAGGTCGACATCAACCAGTTCTGGATCGAGAACGGCGTCTTCGTGACTTCGGCTCCGGACAATGATGCGACTCTCGGCAGACGCCTGCGCGAGGAGCACATACTTCCCTCCATCGAGCTGCTCTTCGATGGCGTGCGCCTGAGAACTTTTCGCGATCCAGCCGCCTACCTGCGGGTTCGCTACCGTACCGAAGCGTTGCAATCGGAACGGAACGTGCCCGTCGAAGGACGCTATCCGCACGAAGGCGCCGTCCTCCTGGGAGCCTCAGCAGCCGATCGAGAGCGTTACCCGCAGCTCTACAGGACCAAAGCTGAGGATTGAAAGAGCGTGCGAAACACCCGACTCCTCCCCTTGCTGGCCGCGCTGGCCTTCGCTCCGTTCATTCAAGCCGAAGCCGGCATCGGCGACTACCCGCAGGCCGCCGCCCCGGACGCCCCCTCCGGCAAAGAATGGGAATCCGAGCAGATGCTCGGCCTCAACAAGGAGAAACCGCACGCCACCTTCTTCAGCTTCGGCGATGTGGAGAGCGCGAAAAAAATCCTCCCGGAAAACTCGAAGTACTGGCGCTCTCTCGACGGCGCATGGAAGTTCAACTGGGTGAGGCGCCCGGAATATCGCCCGGTGGACTTCTTCAAGCCCGGGTTCGACGTGTCCGGCTGGAAGGAAATCGCCGTGCCGTCCTCCTGGCAGATGCAGGGTTACGACGTGCCCGTGTATTCAAACCAGGCCTACCTCTTCAAACGCGACTGGCCGCACGTGATGGGCGAACCGCCCAAACACTTCACCGCGTTCGTGAACCGCAACCCCGTCGGCTCCTACCGGCGTGACTTCGAAATCCCGGCGAGTTGGGACGGCCGCGAGGTCTTCATCAACTTTGACGGCGTCGACTCGTTCTTCTACCTGTGGATCAACGGCAGGTACGTCGGCTTTTCCAAAGATTCCCGCGACCCGGCCGAGTTCAACGTCACGCGATTCCTCCATCCCGGAAAGAATGTCGTCGCCGCCGAGGTGTACCGATTCTCCGACGGTTCGTATCTGGAAGATCAGGACATGTGGCGCCTCTCCGGCATCTTCCGCTCGGTGGCGATCCACTCGAAGGACAAGACGCATGTGCGCGACATGTTCGTGACGACGACGCCGGCGGTGTCCGAAGAAAGCGGGCAATGGAAACTCAGCGCCGCCGTGGACGTGCGCACAGCCGCCGCCAGCGACGGACAACGCATCCGAATCGACGCCGTGCTCTACGACGAAGCGGGCAAAGAAATTTCCCCGCTTTCCGTCGCAGAAGAGACGGGTGCCAACGGCGAAGTGGTTCTGGTTCATGACTACGCCCATCCGGCCCTGTGGTCCGCCGAGACGCCGAACCTCTATACACTTGTCGTCAAGCTCACCGACGCCGACGGCAAGGTCCGTGACATCGTCTCCACGCACGTCGGTTTCCGCGCGGTGAAGATCGTCGACGGCGTGTTTCTCGTGAACGGCAAGGCCGTGAAATTCAAGGGCGTGAACCGTCACGAGAATTTCCCCAGGACCGGTCACGCGCTCACGCGCGCCGACATGGAATTGGACATGAAGCGCCTCAAGCAGGCGAACGTGAACCATGTGCGCACCTCGCACTACCCGAACGACCCGTACTGGTACTACCTCTGCGACAAGTACGGCCTGTACCTCGTGGACGAGGCGAACATCGAGTCGCACGGTTATTATTACGGCAAGGAATCGCTCTCGCACCCGAAGGAGTGGGAGGCCGCCCACGTCGACCGCATCATGGCCATGGTCGAGCGCGACAAAAACCACCCGTCCGTCACCATCTGGTCGCTCGGCAACGAGGCGGGCCCGGGCCAAAACTTCGTCGCCGGCAACGCGGCGATCAAGGCGCGCGACCTCTCGCGCCCCACCCACTACGAGCGCAACAACGGCATCGTGGACATGGACTCGAACCAATATCCGAGCGTCGGCTGGACCTACTCCAAGGCGGCGCAGAAGAGCCATAAAAAGCCGTTCTACATCTCGGAGTACGCCCACATCATGAACAACGGCATGGGCAACCTCGCCGACTACTGGGACGCCATCGAGAAGTCCGACAACATCTTCGGCGGCGGCATCTGGGAATGGTCCGACCAGGGTCTCGAAAAGACGACCGAGGACGGCCGCAAATTCATCGCTTACGGAGGCGACTTCGGCGACTTCCCCAACGACGGACAGTTCATCGTCAAGGGCGTCGTGTACGCCAACCGCGACCCGAAGCCCGATTTCTGGGAAGTGAAGAAGGTGTACCAGGAAATCTCCGTCGCCGCGGATGACGCCGATGCCGGCGGTATCGCCGGCAGCGGCGAAATCGAAATCTTCAACAAACACTTCTTCAAAGACCTTTCCGGATACGACCTGGCGTGGGAGCTCACGGGCGACGGCACCGTGATCGGCTCCGGCAAGCTGCCCGCTCCGGCCGTCGCGCCGCGTGCGAAGCGAAAGGTGAAACTGCCGCTCCCGGCGTTGATCTCCGAGCACGGCGGCGCCAAGCCCGGCGTCGACTACCGCCTGCGCGTCGGTTTCCGCACTACGACCGACACGATCATGGGGCCGGCCGGCTATGAGATAGCCGCCGAGCAGCTCGCCGTGAAAAACCCGGCGGGTGACGCCAAACACGCGCTCGCCGCGGCCGGCCACAAGCCCACCGTGTCCGACGACGGCGAGCTCACCACCGTTTCCGGCAAGGGTTTCCGAGCCGTCTTCGACAAGAGGACCGGCGAGCTCACCGCTCTCGAATACGCGGGCAAGCCCGTGTTCAAGCCCGGCAAGGGCCCGGCGCTGAACGTATTCCGCGCCCCCGTGAACAACGACCGCTGGGCCATGAACAACTGGTTCGGCCTCGGCCTGCGCCACCTCCAGGCCAAGTCCGCGGCCTTCACCGTCGAAAAGACCGACGGCAACACGGTGCGCATCGCCGCCATCTCCGACTACTCCGGCGAAAAGGCCGAACGTGTCTCCGACTACGGCTCCAACAAGCCGAAAATCTCCGCCACCGGCGAAGATCTCCCGTCCGGCGCCCCCGTGTTCCGCGTGGTCAGCGCGTGGACGGTGTATCCCGACGGCTCCGTCGCGTGTCAGTCCGCCATCTCCGCGACCGGCCGCGACATCCCGCTCGCCAAGGTCGGCTTCACCATGGAGCTGCCCGCCGCGTATTCAAAGGCCGAATACTACGGCCGCGGCCCCGAGGAGAACTACCCCGACCGCAAGACCGGCTCGTTCCTCGGCCGCTACTCGCGGGCCGTGAAGGACTTCTTCGAGCCTTACGCCAAGCCGCAGGACATGGCCAACCGCGAGGATGTCTCGTGGGTCGCCCTGCGCGACGAATCCGGATCCGGCGCGCTCTTCGCCGGACTCGGCAAGATGTCCGCGACGGTCCTCCCCTACACCGCCGACGAGCTCGCCGCCGCCGCGCACCCAACCGATCTGCCCGCAAACCCCGACCGCACGCGCCTCGACCTCGACGCCGCCGTGCTCGGCCTCGGCGGCGCTTCGTGCGGCCCGATTCCCATCGAGCGTGACATCGTCAAGGCCGTTGCGGCGCATCACTTCGGCTTCGTCATCCGCCCGCTCGGCGCGAAGGCGGACGCCGCGGAGCTCGCCCGCGTCTCCTCGGCCGAAGTAGTCTTGCGGTGAGGGGCCGTCGAGCCGGTTAAAAGAAAACGCCGTTCTCCGTCCAGAAGGCTTCGAGCGCCGCGGTATCGGCGTGCTGGCGGTTCTCGCAGATCCATTGGGCTTCTGCCGCGCCGGCATGGCGTGCCTGCAGGCGCAGAAGGGCCATCGACGTGCCGTTCAGATTCGATTTCCTTTGCAGGGCGCAGCCGACCTCGTCGAGGCAGTCCGGCGCCACGACGCTGACGGCGAGCAGGACGTCGTGGATCCACTCATCCTGTCTGAGCTTGTAGCGCCGCGGTGCGGACCAGTGGACGCCGGAGATCGGCTCCTGCCCGTTCTCCTCCTGGAGGAGCACGACATGTCCGCCGAGGAGCCAATACTTGAGCTCGAGGTAGACCTCGCCGCCGGCATAGCCGAGGAAATTCGGGTTGTAGCCGCGGACGGCCTCCAACGCGGCCTTCGGCGTGGAATAGCACCAGAGGCCGCTCGCTGCGATCGGGTGCGTGGCAACTTTCAGACCGTTGCCACTCATGGGCTGCGGCATCTGCGACATCGGCATCCACTCGCCCCAGAAGTCGTCGCGGAGCCGCAGCTTGTACGGTCCGAACAGGCTGTTCGGGTCGCTGAAGGCGATGGGGATGTGCGCCAGGTAAAGGTCCGGCGTGAGGGCGTGCGTGGGGAGCCCCGACCGGTTCAGGAAGAGACGGTGCAGCGCCTCGATGGCGTACGGCGCGAGCAGGACGTGCGAGTCGAGGAAGATCAGGTGCTCGCCCTCGGCCGCTGCCGCGCCCTGATTGCGCGGGTAGAACACCGACTTCACCTCGCCGGCGGCGAAGTACCGGACCGGGAACCGGGCCTTGGCGAACCCGGCGCAGACCTCCTGCACCGTCCTGCCGCATGTCTTCGCGCCGGGGTCGTTGTCGGCGACGACGATCTCCATGCCGTCGCGCTCGACGAGCGAGCCTCGCGTGTGCATCTGGAGCGAGTTGAGTGTGAACCAGAGCGTGTCCGCTTCGTCGCGGCATGCGATCACGAGGCTGATCCCGGACATGGCCACCTTTCCTAGGCGTGACAACAATCGTTGAATCTTTCGAACAGCCAGTCGTCGTCGCGCACCCGGCGGGCCGCGAATTCGGCTCGCTTTTCCCAGACGTTGCTCTCCGCGGCCAGGGCCAGGGCCAAGCCGAACAGGGGATGGCTCCGGAACGCCGTCAGCACGCGGCCCAGGCGATTCTGATTGAAATGAAGCAGCGCCACCCGCATCTGGTTGTGCAACAGCAGGCGGGAGTCCACACCGTAGGTAAACTGTGTCCGGAAGTAGTGCCGCACGATGACGTCCGGCACCATCCACACCTCATACCCCAGCAGCCAGTAGCGCAGGCAGAGCTCGGCGTCTTCCGAGCCCCATTGCGGCATGCCCTCGTCGAAAGCCCCGAGTCGTTTCAGGGTGTCGTGGCGCATGGCCATGAAACCGCCTCCCAGCGTGGGCACGGGATAGGGCTCCTCCCCCTGGCGCGAAAGCCAGTCCAATTTCAGCTTTGTTTCGCCGATCCGCTGACCATATCCGACGGTCCCGTCCGGCTTGCCCATGACGCCGATGCCGGGGGCGGCCACTCCCACGTTCGGCCGGTTGAGGGTGTCGACCAGAGGCTGCCACCAGTCCGTGGGGAGATCGATGTGCGCGTCGGCAAAGACCACGATCTCGCCCAGTGCCTGTGCCAGACCGCGGTTGCGCGCGGCGGACACGCCCAGGGGGTGGTCTGTGCGGATGAGGTGAACGCCCGCGTGGACTCCCGCCAGCAGGAAATCCGCGCAACCGTCCGTCGAGCCGTTGTCGATGACGAGGATCTCACTGTCCGCCGGCAGGGTTGCCTGGAACTGTTCCACGGTGCGTTGCAACAGAACGGATTCGTTGGTGGCCGGCAGGATCACGCTGATCCGGGCCGGATAGTCGCCGCGGAACAGAAGATCCAGCCGCTCCGCCGGCAGCGGCCGCGGCGGCGGAATGACATGAAACGGCGGCGGAAACGGAATCTCTTCAGAACCGGCAGGCTTCTCCGGGACCTGGGTCGGTTCCGGAACCGGTCTCAGGCGCCGGAGGATTTCCGCCATCGCCGGAGCATCGATCATCTCCTGAAAGTTGTACTCGCAGGCGTCCACGTCGCCAGGGGAGATCACCTCGAGCTTCGGGGCCGCCATTGGACAGGGCAGGACCGTGCAGAAAGGCTCGCCGGCCTCGAAGCGGACCGTCTGGCCCGGGCGGGTGAATTTCCAGGACAGCGTCAAGGTACAGGGCAGGACTGAAGAATCGATCATCGTCTCCAGTGGCGCAATGCCGTCCTTGGGTGAATTGACGGGACCGCGCGCCCAGAGGGCCTGCCCGCTCTCGGTCTTGAATTGATGCCCGGAATGAAACGTGATCCGGCCCTCCCCTTCGCGGCTCTGCACGAAATCCCGGGACTGCGCGGCCCCCTGGATCTCGAGGTCTTCGGCGCGGGAGCCTCCGTTCCAGGTGGCTGTGAAAGCGTGCGGACAGAGCAGCTCGAAACCCAGGCTCTCTCCCCGCTCCCGCGGGGCAGGACGAAGGGTGGCCGCGCCCTCGTACAGTGGATAGGCGGTGATCTTCATGCCGTCTCCTCCGTCCTGCCCCGCTCCCGTCACGGCGGCGGGGTGGGCGGCTCGGTGGGCGCCGGCGTCGGCGTCGGAGTGGGCCCTGCCTGGCAGGCTTCCGAAGTGGCGCTGGCTTCGACCTGATGCCGGCGGTCGCCGTCCGCCTTGAGCATCCACTTGAGGGTGTCCAGAGCGTCGAACACCACGGTGAACTCCGAGGGGTGCTCGCCCGGATTGAACACGGTCGGTTGCCCGCGGTCCTTGTCACCGCCCACGAACATGTTCTTGGGGCCGACGGGCAGGGAGATGACGCTGATGCCGTTGTTCAGGTACCCAAAGTGGGCCGTGTAGGTGCCGTTCCCGTTGTTCTCCACGCACTCCAGCAGCGGGATCAGCTCGTTCCCGCCCGCCCACGCCACCCGTTCGACGAGCGGCAGGAGGGCCATCGAGAGGCCCAGAGTGGCGAAGGTGCTCAGCACCTGACGGCGGGAGAACGTGGCCGCCGCGGGGATGGCGGCGGCCTCCAGCAGATGGGAGGTCTCGAGCTCCTCCAGGGCGAGCCGGGTCAGTTGCTCCGCCTCGGCCTGCTGCAGGTTGAATTTCCGGCGCAGGATCTCCGCCAGTTGCTCCTTCGAGGTCTGCCCGTCGCAGTGCTGGAAGACCAGCGCCGAGGTGGGGTTCAGGACGTAGGACTGCTCGCGCTCGGCGTCGAGCACGGCCAGCCCATCGCCCACCGCTTCGGTGGGCAGGTTTGTGACTCTCTGTGGAAAGTCCATTCTGTTACCTCCTTGTGTATAAAAATGGCGCGGAACGGCGCCCCACAGTTCCACCATGTCTCCGCGATCGATTCATGGGCTGGCCAGCCGCCGCACGGTGGCGCTCGGCGGCCGCGGTGTCGCCAGCCGTCGGACTCTCCCGAGCCGGTCTCCAAGAGGACAGCCGGGCCACTCTACGAAGGTTTAGTTACGAAACGGATTACGCAACTCCCGGTGAGTCACAGCTAACCCGGCAGGAGTCACGGCTCCCCGTCGAGCTGTGATGCCTGGAGGTCGAGCTGTGATGCCTCCCGGCCGAAATTCCGGAAGAGATCGTTGATTCCCAACGTGATCCATTTCTGCTTCGGGCTTTCCCAGGACCACGGCGGCAAGCCCTCCTCCCTCGTCCACTACCTGGCCGAAGTAGCCTTGCGGTGAGGGGCCGTCGAGCCGGTTAAAAGAAAACGCCGTTCTCCGTCCAGAAGGCTTCGAGCGCCGCGGTGTCGGCGTGCTTGCGGTTCTCGAAGATCCATTGGGCTTCTTCCGCGCCGGCTTGGCGTGCCTTCTCGCGCAGAAGGGCCTCCAACGTGCTGTCCAGATTCGATTTCGCTTGCAGGGTGCAGCCGACCTCGTCGAGGCAGTCCGGCGCCACGACGCTGACGGCGAGCAGGATGTCGCGGATCCAATCCTCCCATGCGTTCTTGTAGCGCCGTGGTGCGGACCAGTGAACGCCGGAGACCGGCTCCTGCCCGTTCTCCTCCTGGAGGAGCACGACATGTCCGCCGAGGAGCCAGTACTTGAGCTCGAGGTAGACCTCGCCGCCGGCATAGCCGAGGAAATTCGGGTTGTAGCCACGAACGGCCTCCAACGCGGTCTTCGGCGTCGAGTAGCACCAGAGGCCGCTCGCTGCGATCGGGTAGGTGGCAACTTTCAGACCGTTGCCATTCGTGGGCTGCGGTAGCTTCGACATCGGCGTCCACTCGCCCCAGAAGTCGCTGCGGAGCCGCAGCTTGTAGGGTCCGAACAGCCTCCTCGGATCGTTGAAGGCGATCGGGATGTGCGCCAGGTAAAGGTCCGGCGTGAGGGCGTGCGTGGGGAGCCCCGACCGGTTCAGGAAGAGGCGGTGCAGCGCCTCGATGGTGTACGGCGTCAGCAGGACGTGCGAGTCGAGGAAGATCAGATGCTCGCCCTGCGCCGCGGCCGCGCCCTGGTTGCGCGGGTAGAACACCGACTTCACCTCGCCGGCGGCGAGGTACCGGACCGGAAACCGGGCCTTGGCGAACGCGGCGCAGACCTCCTCCACCGTCTTGCCGCACGTCTTCGCGCCGGGGTCGTTGTCGGCGACGACGATCTCCATGCCGTCGCGCTCGACGAGAGGGCCTTGCGTATGCATCTGGAGCGAGTGGAGTGTGAACCAAAGCGTGTCCGCTTCGTCGCGGCATGCGATCACGATGCTGATCCCGGGCATGTTCACCTTTCCTAAATGTGACAGCAGTCGCTGAATTTTTCGAGCTCTTGTCGATCCTCTCTAGAGAGGATGCCTATCCGGTGACGGCGACTCGGCCGCCGCGGCGAAGGGCGGGAAAAGCTTGCGGACGATCTCGTCCTCGAGCTTCGCCTCCTCCCCCCGGCCGAGGCGGCGGTAGGCGGCGGCCAGAGAGCGGTGCGTCTCGATGCGCCGCGGGTTTTCCCGCAAGGCCTGGCGGTAGGTGGCGATGGCTGCCCCGTCCTCGCCTTTTTCGAGCTGGGCCTGGGCCAGGGACAGGAGAAAACCAACGTTCCCCGGGCTGCGGCGCACCAGTTCCTTCAGCCGGGCCACCGCCTGCGGCCACTTCCTCTGCGCCATCAGCTCCTTGGCCGCCGCGAGCTCGGCGAGCAGGGCGGGGCCGTCCTTGGGATCGAGGGTTCCCTTGCGACTCGTACCGGAGCCGGAGAGATAGCCGAGACTTTCGAGCGAACGCGCCAGCGCGGGATCGGCGGCGGCGACTGAGGGGGACGGATGGACCACGAAGGAATGTTGCGCCTGCTGGAGCGCCGCTTTCAGCCTGCGGGCCTCTTGCCGCCCCTCCAGCCGCCCCGCCAGCAGATTGAGGGTCTCCCCGGGATCGGCGGCCAGATCATAGAGCTCCGGCCGCGGCGCCACGATCAGCTTGAAACGGCCGTCGAACATCGCCTCGAGCGGGCTCCACCCATAGGCGCTCAGCGGATACCGGGTCTCCGCGTAGACCGGGCTGGCGGCTCCGCTGTCCAACCCTGGCAGCCCTGGGAGCGGCTGGCCGAACGGCAGGGCGGTTTTCCCAGCTCCGGTCAAACCCGGCCCGGCGCTGGTTCCGGTCAAACGCAGCAGGGTCGAGGCGAGCCGGCGCGTCGAGACCGCCTCCTCCACTACCTTGCCCCGTGGCACTCCGGGACCGGCCAGGAGAAGGGGCACGTGCAGCGTGGCCTGATACAGAAAGATGCCGTGTCCATCCTCCCCGTGCTCGCCCAGGGATTCGCCGTGGTCGCCCACCGCCGCGATCAGCCAGCTCCCGGCGCCGCCGGGGAGCGCGGCGAGCAGGCGGCCGATCTCCCGGTCCATGAAGGCGACCTCGCCGGCATAGCGCTGGGCCGGAGAGGCCTTGGGGTCCATGCCCGGAGGGGAGTACGGCGCGTGGGGGTCGTAGTAATGGACCCAGAGGAAAAGCGGCTTGCCCGCCCCCTGCCGGCCGAGCCATTCCAGGGCGGCATCGGTCATCTCCCGGGCCACCCGCACATTGCCGGTGATCCGGTCGCCGTAGTGCCCGAACCCGCGGGCGAGCCCGAAGTTGCGGTCGAGGAGGGTCGCGGCCACGAAACCCGCGGTCGCGTAGCCCCGGGAGACGTAGGCCTCGGCCAGGGTGGGCAGCTTCCTGGAGAGCACGTCCGAGCCGTTGGCCCGCACCCCGTGTTCCGGCGGGGCGAGCCCGGTGAAGAGCGAGGAGTGGGCCGGCAGGGTCAACGGCGTCGGGGTGATCGCCTGCGCCCAGCGCACGCCGCGCGCCGCCAGCCCGTCGAGGACCGGCGTGCGGGCTCCCTGGGCGCCCGCTTTCCTGAGGCCGTACACCCCCAGCGCATCGGCCCGGGTGGTGTCCAGGGTGAGGAGCAGAACGTTCGGCGGGCCGGCCGCCGCGGGCGCTCCGCCCAGCACGAGCGGAAAAAACGGAAGCAAGCCAAGGAGGCCGAGCGCCGCCCGGCGCCAACCATCCTTTCTACCTTGCCGGAGCATTAGACGTGGCAACTCTCTTTGAACCTTTCGAAAAGCCAGTCGTCGTCCCGCACCCGGAGCGCCTCGAATTCGGCCCGCTTCTGCCAGACGTCGCTTTCCACCGCTTGTGCCAGGGCGGCGCCGAAGCGGACGCTGTTGCGCAACGCCGAGGCCACTCGGGCGATCCGCTGGCGGTTGAAGTGCAGAAGGGCCACTCGTAACAGGTTGTGGGTGAGCAGGTGCCAGTGGGTCCCATAGGGGCGGGCCTTGCGGAAGTAGTGCAGCACGGTGACCTCCGGCACCACCCAGACCTCGTAGCCCAGCAGCCAGTAGCGCACGCACAGCTCCATGTCTTCCGAGCCCCACTGCGGCATACCCTCGTCGAAGGCCCCGGCCTGGTCCAGGGTCTCGCGGCGCATGGCCATGAAGCCGCCTCCCAGGGTCGGCACGGGACGGGGCTCCGCGGACTTCAACGGCAGCCATTCCAGGCGCAGGTTGGTCTCGGCGATCCGCTGCCCGCACGCGATCTGGTAATCCGGCCTGCCCATCACGCCGATGCCGGGGGCGGCCACTCCCACGTGCGGCAGGTTGAGCGTGCGGACGAGGGGTTCCCACCAGCGCTCAGGCACGTCCATGTGGGCGTCGGAAAAGACCACGACCTCGCCGCGCGCCGCGGCCAGCCCGCGATTGCGCGCGGTGGCCACGCCCAGCGGCTCGGCCGAACGGATGAGATGAACGTTCTCCCAGGTTCCCTCGGTCAGGAAGTCGGCGCACCCGTCCGTCGAGCCGTTGTCGACGACGATGACCTCGCTGTCCGGCGGCAGCGTCGCCACGAACTGCTCGACGGTGCGCTTCAGCATCACGGACTCGTTGTTGGCCGGCAGGACGACGCTCAGCTTGAGCGCGTGATCGCCCCGGAACAGCCTTTCCGCCGGCTCTCCCGGTGGCGGCGGCGGGATCACGTGAAAAGGCGGAGGAAACGGGATCTCCTCGAGCCGGGGACGCTCCACGGGGAGGGGAAGTCCCAGATGCTCCTGCACGAGCGCGGCGTAGTCCCGCCGCCACCGCGGGCGCAACTGGATGCTTCCCCGCGGGATTGTCCCCCGTGGTTCGGCGCCCGGCGGCTCGTGGCCGTTGCCGGCCTCGCGGCGGATGGAGTAAACCTCCTCCGGCTCCAACGTCTGGAGATGGACGGCACCGGGGCCCTCGCCCGCGCACAGCGCCTCGAACCCGGCGGCGTCATCGGTCCTGGTTTGCGCGGAGCCCTGCACCTTGACGAACGTCTCGCGCCGCCAGCAACTTCCTCCATAAAGCGTGCCTCCATAAAGCGTGCCTCCGTGAAGCGCGCCTCCATCAAGAGCCTCCGGCGCCGGCCCGCCGAGCTCGTCCCCGTTCCAGAGCCAGACCTTGTCGGCCTTCCAGAAAACCGTTTCCGGCGCGAGGTGGGCCACCGTGAAGGAGAGCCTGTGGGGCAGGCAGATGTCGTCCTCCGGCCACGGGAGGATGAGGTCGTGGGAAGCGAGGCCCACGGCCGCCTTGAGCTTCTCGGCGGCCGAATGAAAACGCCGGGGCAGGTTGACGACCTGCACCTCGGGGTGGTCGTACACCAGGATCTGCCCCTCGGTATCGTTGAGGACGAGGAGCTCCTTGGCGCCGGGGTAGTCCTGCCGCAGGAAGGAATGAATCGCCTCTTCGAGCAGCTCCACGCGGCCCTGGGTCGTGCAGACGCAGGTGACCGCGGGGGGCATCGGCAGCCAGGCGGCCCACCGGCTTTTCCTGGTTCGGCGTTTCTCTGTTCCAGAAACCGCCGCCGGTGCCGCGGTATCTCCAGCAGTAGTTCCACTACTATTTCCAGCGCTGAGGCGCTCAAAGACGCTCTCCAGGGCTTGGCTCTCGGCCAGCATCTCGAGGGCGCTCTCGTAGTCGTCCATGCCGCTGGTAAGGGGGACGACCTCGACCGTCACTTCGTCCAGGCCTGCCTTGGGATAGGGCACGATGGTGCAGAAAGGCTCCCCGGCCTCGAACCGGAGAGTTTGCCCGGGGCGCGTCAGCCGCCAACGCAGGGTGAGGGTGCCGGGCAGGATGGACGTGTCGATCGCCGACTCCAGAGGAACGGCGCCGTCCTTGGAGGCGTTGATCGGGCCGCGCACCCACAGGGCATGCTCCGCCTCGGTCTTGCATTGATACCCGGGAAAAAACGTGAGCCGCCCCTCGCCCTCGATACTCTGCACGAAGCCCACCATCCCGGGAGCGTCTTCCGCAAAGCGGATCTCGACGTCTCCGGCACCTGGACCTCCATGCCAGACGGCTTCGAAGGCATACGGGCACAGGAAATCCCAGCCTCTTCCCTCCGGCGAGGGTTGCAGCGAGGCCGCGGAGCCATAGAGCGGATAGGCAGTGATCTTCATGTCCAGAACCTCACCTCGGCTCGTTTTTTCCTCAAAGGCCTCCAGAAGGCCGCGGGGGGGAGCCCCGCGGCCGGAGGTCAGGTGTTAGTAGTCTGTCCAGGAGACCGGTGGCACCGTCGTCTCGGGAAACATCATCGTCGTCGGCGACGACGTCGTGGACGGGCAGGCTTCCGACGTAGCGTTCGCCACCACCTGGTGACGCTTGTCGCCATCGGCTTTGAGCATCCATTTGATCTCGTCGGTAGCGTTGAACACCACCGAAAACACGTTGAGGTGCTCGCCCACCAGGAACACGGTCGGCTGGCCGAGATCCAGTTGGCCGGGCACGAACATGTTCTTGGGTCCGACCGGCAGGTTGATGGTGGCAGGGCTGTTGTTCAAGTAACCGAAGTGGGCCGTGAGGGTGCCGTCGCCGTTGTTGTCCACGCATTCCAGCAGCGGGATCAACGAGTGCCCTCCCTGGGCCTGCGCCACCCGTGCGATCATCGGCAGGAGAGCCACCGACAGGCCCAGGGCGGCGAAGGAAGTGATGGCCTCCCGGCGTGAGTACGTCGGCGCGGGGGGTGGCATGGGCGCGATTTCGGGCTCGAGCAGACCCGCCGTCTGTAGCTCGTCCAAGGCGAGCCGCAGCAACTGCTCCGCTTGGCTCGCCGGCACGTTGAGCTTCTGCCGCAGAAGCTCCGCGAGCTGGCGCGTCGTCGTCTGCCCGTCGCAGTGTTGATAGACCAGAGCCGAGGTGGCGTTCAAGACATAGGACTGCTTCTGATGGCCGTCGAACACGCCCAGGCCATCGCCCACCGCCGCGGTCGAGACGGCGGGGTTTTTTCGGGGATTTGTCATTCATTATCTCCTTGCGTTGGTTCCAATGTGGATGTCCTGCCGAGACCTGCTTCTGTTGGGGGTGACACCTCCTTCTCGCCTTCGCCCCGCCCTTCGGCCAGGGCCGCGATCTGCATCGATACCGACCGTGGATAGTCCGCTCGCCAGCAGGGCTGCAACGCGACGTGCCCGCGAGGGATCTCACCCGCGTTTGCCTGTCGCTCCACGGCGGCAGCGAACTCGGCATAGCCAAAGTTCTGCCCAGGCTTCGCGCGGCCGAAACCGCTCAGGTGAGGGCTGCCCGTGCCGCCCCAGCGGTAGACGTAGTAGATCTCCTCCGGCGTAGCGGCGAAGAGCGCGGTGGCGCCGGGAAAGCTGGCCTCCAGTTGCCGCTCGAAGATCGCATCGCTACCGTTGCTGTCCGCCGCATAGCCGCCAATGGCGTCGAAAAGGGCGCGCGAGCAGCAGCTCGCGGCGTGAAAGCGACTCCGCTTCGGACCGCTCAGGCTGTCGTCGCTCCACAGCCAGGCCGAATCCGCCTTGAAGTAGCCCTTCCCGGGGTCGAAGCTCGCCACAGAAAAGCTCAGCCGATGGGGCAGGTAGATGTCGTCGTCGTCCCAGAGGAAGAGCAGGTCGTACGACGCCAAGGCGACCGCGGCGTTCATCTTCTCGCCCAGGGTCCGGAAGCGCCTGGGAAGGTTGATCACCTGCACCTCGGGGTGGTCGAAGGCCAGGATCTGCTCGGCGTAGTCGTTCAAGACGATCATCTCTTTGGGCCCGGCGTAGTCCTGCTGGAGAAACGAGTGGATCGACTCCTCCAGGAGCCGGGGCCGGCCATAGGTCACGCAGAAGCAGCTCACAGGGGGTAGAGTCTCCATTTGTGCTCTATGGCGCGGCTCCTCTCCAAAGCGTCCAAGTATTTTCGAGCAGGCTCTTTGAGGCTAGCACCTGGGATAGCGTGCGTCTATCCTCTCTAGAGAGGAGTTTTCGACGTTCCTTTGAACGCTGAAAAATGGGGATCATGAGTGAATCCCCTGTTGTCGGCGCAAGTCGACCGCGCCCATGCGCCGGAAGACGTTGTGGACGGCCGCACTGTCGGCCAGCTCCTGAAAAGCCAGCTCGCAGGCGTCCAGATCGGCATCCGGCTGAACCACGTCGAGGGTCAGGTTTTCCGGCGCGCTTTTGGGACAGAGCAGGAGCGTAGCGAACGGCTCATCGGCCGCAAAGCGGATGGTGTGGTTGGGGCGGGTACACTGCCAGTGGATGGTGACGATGCAAGGAAGAACCGCGGCATCGACCAGGCACTCCAACGGATACAGGCCATCCTTGGGCAGGTTGATCGGGCCGCGTACCCAAAGCACCTGATCGCCCTCGGTCTTGAGCTGATAGCCCGGATAAAAGGTCAGAAGCCCGTGACCGAGGAAGCTCTGCACGAAGGCCGGGGCGTCACTGTTGGGCGTTTCGATCCGGATGTCGATATCCTCGGGTGAGGGTCCGCCGTTCCAGGTGGCCTCAAAAGCATACGGCGCGAGGAGATCCCACCCCCTGCCGCCCGCCGTGCTCAGGGCCAGATCGGCGGCGGTCGCCCCGATTTCCGTGGTCCAGGCGCGATCGTTCGGCTGCGGCGTGATCGCGACCGCGTGGTTGGACAATGGGTAGGCGGTGAGGCTCGTGGGTTGGGACAGAGGAGGGGGCGCCGCGACGAGGATGTCGTTTCGTACTTTTCCGTCCTCGAAGTGGAAGCGATATCGTGGATTGATGGTCAGCAGTTTTTGTATCACCTGTCCGAGCGTAACCTCTGGGCCGAACTCGTTGCCGAAGAGGCGGACATCGTCAATGAGAAGGGTGTGCGTCTTGATCCGGTGGCGGGCAATGAGATCAAGCTCCTGCAGCAGGGGACAGTACTTGTCTCCGAGGGCTGAGCCAACCCCCATGTGATGGGCGTCGAGCCAGAAGGTCGCGGGAGCGTCGACCTGGGCCAGCATCTGCGGCAATCGGTCTTTCGACGAGCCGGCGAAGAGTTGGACGCGGTCGTCATTGCCAAAGAGGGTCTGGTACCGGTCCCGCCATTTGTCGCTCAGCTCAACCGTCAGCACGCGCTCGAAACCGCAGCGCAGGGCCAACCCCGTGGCGAAACCCTGGTGCGTGCCGGTTTCGAAGAAAATCGCGTTGGGGTACTTACTGAGAACTGCATGAGTAATCGGCACGGGAGCTCCTCTGGTCGTAACTGAACGCGTCAGATGGTTTCACCTCCAAAGCGTCCATCCTCTCCAGGGAGGAGGGAGAGCCTCCTTTGGGAGGAGAAGCGGACTCTCCCGAGCCGGCCTCCGGATTTACCGGGCTACTCTACGAAGATTTCGTTACGAAACAGATTACGCAACTGGGCGGCCGTACCGAGAGGGAGGCGAGCGATGAAGAGGACGCCGCATCTCCGGTCAGCTCTCGCTGACGGTCAGAGCGCCCGCTCCGCGGAACGCGCGATCTGCGCCAGCATCCGGCGCACGATGATCCGGTGGCCCCCGCTGCCAATGACAAGCGCGCGGTATGCGCGGCCGGCGAGCCCCGGGAACACCGCGGAGGTGCGCGCGCTCAGCGTGACCCCGTCCGGGCTGGGAGCGACGTCGAAAGCAAGCTCGTAGCGGGAGAACCGGTGGCGGCCCCGCAGCGCGAGGTGCCGCGGCGCGGTCTCCTCGGCGACCGCGAAGCCACTCGCGGGTTCCAAGCGCCAGAGCGCTGCGAAGGCTGCTGGAGCGGGGTGGGCGAGACGACCGCGCGCCAGTCGCACGACGGCGTCCCAAGTGCGCTCGGGCGACGCGCCGACGCGTGTGCGATGCTCATCGATATAGGGCAGACTCTCCATGGAGAGGGATTGTACCGGAAGGGCCCGCCTCGAAAGGCGGGGCCTCGAAAGAGAGACGCCCCGACGGCATGGTAGAGGCGAGGTCGTCGTATCGGTCTGGAGCGTCTCTACGGACCGGTAGCGTGGCGGCCCACCGGTATCGATGCCGGGGGCCGGACCCGTGGTACCCCAACAGAACCATACGCAACCGCCAGCGCGACAACGGTCCGTAGAGACGCCCCAGACCCGATACGAGACCTTTCGCATACCACAACGTCGGGGCGTCTCCCGCAGGCCAATACGGGTTCCTACCTGGAACGTTTCCCGAGCGTGACGCCCACGGGCCCGTAGCGGCTCGAGACCCCGCCGTTGCAATCCGTTACATTCCCGACATCCCCGAGAAACGCCAAGGGCTCAGAGTCGACGGTGCCAAGAAGAGGCCCGTCCCATGAAGAAACTCGCAATCATCGCCCTCACCGCCGCCGCCCTCGCCCTGGCGGCCCTCCTCCTGATGCGGATGGCGCCGCGCCGTGAGGATCCTCTGCGCGGCGCCGAGCAGGGCGTGCCGAAAGACCTCGAACCTGATCTCCCGATGGTCATTCATTATTGAGAGTAAAATCCCTTGCGCGCCAGGGCCAGCGCCGGGGGCCACAGTAGAGGGGGAGGCCGCTCGACCTCCGGGAAGGACTTTCCCGGTGAGGTTGCACCAACCCAAAAAGCGGGGCGTGCTGACCGGCACGCCCCGCGAAGAGTTACAACCTACGACCTGAAACTACGCCTGAGCCTTCGTCTCGTGCTGGCCCGCCGGTGTGGCGACCGGTGCGGGCTCAGCAGCCGGCGGAGTCGCCACCGGCGTCTTGGTGCCCTTGCTCTTGGAGCGCCGGCCCTTACGGTTCCGCACGGGCACCGTCTTGAACTGCACGAGGCGCTCGTTCTTGGTCCCGAGCGTCGCCTTGGCCGCGCCGCGCAGGCGCCGCGCCAGCTCCCTCCCTTCCTTGACGGCCACCTCCATCTCCTGCGTAAGCTGCTGCTTGACACCGATGACCGAATTTTTGCGGGCGTTGAGGTCCGTGATCGAGCCGACCAGCTTCTCCAGGCTGGCGATCATTTCCTGTGTGATCTTGAGCACCTCGGGGTTGTCCTGGCAGGCCGTCAGGACGTTCTTGAAGTCCAGAAGGATGTCGGCGAGTGAGTTGATCGTGGCCATTTTTCTTTCTCCTTTCGTTGAACCTTAGGTTTCAGTTTCTTTCCCCGGCCTCACGATGAAGCCGAGGTCGAACCGCTGCCACTGTCTGCTCCTGCCCACAGCGAAGGTGGGCCGCGAAGGGTGACCGTCGTGTTCATTCACCTCTCCTTTCCTGAGCGGCCGGGGCCTCCATTGGCTCCGGAAGCTGTCTTCGGCCTGCGAATATCCCAGGCGAGGAGGATTATAGACATGGTGACGTGAATGTCAAGATGGAGATTAGAAAAGATTCACATGTCCCTGAGATCGAGACTAAAACGACCGCGGCACGGCTTCCCGCGATGCGGCAGAAGCAATGTTGCCGCAATCGGGAACCCCGCAAGGCCCGCAAGGCGGATGGGCGGAGCTTGGAAGCCCGGGGAGAGTACAAGGGGGAACCGGTTAGACTGCCGCGAGATCGCTGGATTCAACAATATGGAGATGAATTATCTCCATTCGCAACTGATTAGCTCCAGACTGCGGGTCCGCAGCTCGGCCGCAGGGCCCGTGACCTGATCCACCGCCCGTCCACCCCAAGGGTCGGGACTCTTGAACCACGGGTCGCGCATTCTGACCCAAGGGTCGGGACTCTTGCCTCATGGGTCGCGTAGTCTGACCCGAAGGTCGGGCGTCTTGACCCGCGGGCCGGGGCTCATGATCCCTGGGTCGCGCCGCTTGACCCAAAGGTCGGGACTCTCGACCCTCGGGTCGCGCCACTCGAACCAGGGGTCGCGGCACCCGAGGGACGGGTCGCCTGGCGGATCCGGCCGGTCGCGCGACGCGTCGCACGGGTCGAGCAGCCCGGCTCAGAAGAGTTGCAGCCCACTCGGCGGGTCCCGCTCCCCCGCCGAGCAAGCCCGCGGCCGACCGGAATGCCCCGGCTCCTTTTGTCGCAACCCTCTTACTGGGCGCATGCTAGAATGTTTACCGAGAGGCGCAACCATGGAGGCGTCATGGACCTGAACGTTGTTGAAAAGGAAGTCGCGACCTGGGCACCGGAAGATCAGGATCGGCTTGCCGCGTATTTGACCATTCTCCGCCTGGAGAGATCCTCGGATCACGCGCAGGAGCTGACCCGGCGCTTGGCCGACCGGGATCCCGCGAATTGGGTGAGCTTGGCCAAGGTCAAAGCGCCTTCGTGAGAACCATGGATGAAGCTCTCGTACGAGATCTTCATCCGCCACGAGATTTACCAAATTCTCCAGAAGGTCAGTGCCGGCGACCGAGAGCGCTTCTGCTACTTCGTCGAGTCGCTTGCCGCCGACCCATTCCGAGTAGGGGACGCAACGACTCCAGATCTTCTGCTGAATGTCAATGGCCTGGAGACGAGCAAACCTTTACGGCTCTTTCGGTGCGACCGCCTTCCGCGGTGAGCAAGGCTGCACCAGGTCCATAAGCGCTGATTGCTTCTTCAGCTCCGCGGCCCAATCCTCTCGCTCGGTCGGAGGCCGCCTTCTCCCGGCTTCTGAGGCGCAGATTCCGGCCTCGCCGCGCTGTATTCTCCCGCGCGATCTCCCGCACGACCTCAATCGCGCGCGGTGGAAAGAACCGGTTCTTGCCTTGTATTTCGGAGGGTATGCGGTCCCCGTGCTTTCGCAGGAAGGCCAAGAGGGTACTGTAGGAGATACCCGCTTCCCAGGCGACCTCATCCATCGAATACCGCTTTGCTTCGTCACTCATGCTTTGGTATCCGGTCGCCATGCTTCATGCTCTCTCCGTTTGAATGAATGAAGGATCACTCTCGCCTCGGACACTCCCGAACCACTCACGTTTTTTGGATCGGTCGCATACCAGTCGAGCTTCAGGGAAAAGAGGCGCAGCGCTAGATTTTTGCAATCCTTCTGGCGGTCGAGTGTCGTGATCACAGTTTGACAGGGGACGAGTGCCAGCGAGAAAGAGGAATCCCAGGAGTAGCAACCCGAGCTTGATCCCCGGAAAATCCCAAAGGGGCCGGCGACAATACCTTTTACTTCCATAGGGCCCTTCCATTCCGGAATGCTGCCGCACATCTCGACGATAAAAGTGCCTACGTTCCATTTAAGCGTTTTCTCGGGAAGCCTGACCTGGAGATTTTCGGCTCTCTCCCGCGCGAGGGATCGAAGCCATCGAGCGACATTCGGGTGTCCCTCCTCTTCGGCGGCCAGCTTCCAGAGCGCTGCCAGATCCTCAGTTACTCTTAGCGCTATTGTCGTCGTTTTCTCTTTCAACATATCCTCGTTGTTCTTCACCCTGAAACGAGGACACTAGCAAAGGTCTACCGGCAATCCCGATGCCTCACGAAAAAGAGTTTTTGGCGCAGGAAGGATGCGCTGAAAGGTGAGTACTTGTGCGAGAAACTCCCTCTCTCCTTCTCGCCAAGAGACGATAAGGAGAGAGGAAAGAGATGGCGAGAGGAGGAGGCTACTTGCCGCCGAAGGGATCGATACCGCTGCCGTTGTCGCCGCTTCCCTGCGTCGAGGCGCCCGCGGGATCGGGGGGAGGAGTCTTGCCGAAGGGATCGATGCCGCTGCCATTCTTCACCATGGCTGCAAGATAGTCCCACAGGGCGGCTGCCTGCTTACGAAACGAGGACGACTGGCTTTCCTCGGTCTTCGGCGTTTGGCGCGGCGAAGCGAATGCGGGGAAGGATAGGAAGATGGCAAGCAGGACAAGGACGGCTGTCTTTAGAGGACGACGGCTCATGGCTTCTCCTTTCCGGATCTTCGCTCCAGAAGTCCAGAGTGACCCGGAGCGTCTATAGAGGAGTAGTGTCCCTCAAAGCGTATAAGAGATCCAGCAAAGCGTAGGAAGCATGCGGCGGCCGGGGAGCCGCTCTGGAGGCGGGCTCGTTTCGGTCCGGATCGCGCACCACGCTTTGGAAGAGCACTTATGGAAGCAAGGGCTTTCTTTGGAGGGAATCGGATGAGAGACAGGCACCTCACGGCCGCGGAGATTCGCCATTTGGTGGAGCAGGAGATGGACGAGGTTGAAACCCGCCTTCTCCTCCACCACCTCGCCACCTGTCCGGGCTGTTACGCAGTGGCGGGCTACATCCTCGATCTCCATGAAGCCGGCGAGCTGCCCCCGCTCTTCTCCTCGATAGATCTTGACCTCGCGAGATCGCGCCACGAGGCCCCTTGGCTTTTTGGGACGCTCTGCCGGTTCGCCTTCGATGAGCAGCGGCGCCTCATCGAGCACTCCCGGCGCTTTAGAAGCTGGGGACTCGCCGAGTTGCTCTGCGCCGAGAGTATCCGGGAGGCGTCAGCTCATCCCGTCCGCGCCTTTGAGTCCGCCTATCTTGCCGTCATCCTCGCCTCTGTCCTTCGGCAGTGGGAACCCGCAGAGGCCGCATGGCTCGCGGAGCTCCGCGCCTTTGTCTGGGCACACCTTGGGAATGCCTGGCGGGTGGTGGGCGAGTTGTCGAACGCCGAGCAGGCGTTCCTTATCGCCGACCGGTTATGGAACGAGGAGGCCAAGGGCATGGGAGATGTCCTCGACTACGAGTCGAAGATCCTTGCCCTGGAAGCATCCCTTCGGAGGACTCAGGGACGATTCGGCCTCGCCGTATGCCTCCTGGACCAGGCGCTTGCCGCTGATCCTCGGGGGACCTTGAAGTCGGAGATTCTCACGAGCAAGGCATTCACACTCGGGGAAGCGGGAGATCTCGACGCCGCGGCGCTTGTCTTTCGCGAAGCTATCGCGACGATCAATCCGAAGGGCAGCCCCCGGCTCTTCTTCGTTCTCCACCACAATCTCCTTGACGCCCTGAGCAAGGGCGGCCGGTTCGCCGAAGCTTTGAGCCTGCTGCCAGAGGTGGAGCGACTCGCCCGGAACGCCGGTGATCGCATCGACCTCCTGCGTGTCTCCTGGATCAAGGCACGAATGACAGCCGCTTCAGGAGACAAGTCCCTGGCGAAGGAACTCTTTGAGGAGACGCGCTGCGGATTCCTGAGAGAGGGTATCGTGCTCGACTCCGCCCTCGCGACCCTGGAGCTTGCCTGCCTCTGCCTTTCCGAAGGACAGGCGGATCGCGTGGCCGAGATGGTCCGGGATCTCCTACCGATCTTCGAGACCCAAGGCGTCCGACGGGAGGCTCTCGCTACCGTTGCCGTCTTCGCCAAAGCTGCGGAGGAGAGAACCGCGACCGCTGAACTTGCCCGCTGGGCGATCGAGACCCTGAAGGAAGCCGGGAAGAGACAGGCCGTGTTGCAGGAAGAGGTAAACTAGAGCCTTACTTCTTATTTCTTGGGAGGATTCCGATGCCGCCGAAATCCGAACTCAGAGCTTCCACCGAGCTTGGCGTGGCCCTGAACATCCTCCGGATCATACGGGGAATGACCCAGGACGAGCTTGCGGAGGCCTCCGGCCTTCGGAGCGCCTCCATCTCAAACTACGAACGGGGAGTGAACGTCCCCGAGTTGTCCACTCTCCGGCGCATCCTTGCGGCCATGAACTACCCGCTTTCGGCGATAGATTTGACCGAAGATTTTGTGAGGCGCATGCGCTCCGGGGACATCGAGGGCGCGGAGCGCACCCCAAAAGACGCCTCAGCCGATGAAGTTGCCGCCGTCTCCTTGGAGATCGGGAAAGTGGCGACGCGGCTTGCCCGGACTTTCCTCATGCTCTTGGCATCGTCAGGGGGAGCCGCCGCTGCCCAAGCGCAGGAAGAGGTCGTTCTCCCAGATCCCACGCTACCTTTGGAGAATGAGGCGGCAGACCTCTGGAAACGATTGAAGCTCCTGTCTCCCCAGGCTCAGCAGGCCCTCGCGAAGTCCGATCCCGCCTTCCAGACTCCGTTCATCTGTCTCTTTCTCTGCCGGGAAAGCATCAGGCTTGCGGGAGAGGACCCGCGCAAGGCACTCGCCGCAGCGGAGCTGGCCGTTTTGATCGCCCGCGAAATCCCCGGCCGTGAGGATCTCAACGGATACGCCTTGGTGCACGTTGGCAATGCCCACCGGGCACAGGGTGACCTTCCGGCCGCTGAAAAATCCCTCTCTGAGGGCGAGGCCCTCCTTCAAAAGAACGCTGGAGGAGAAACCCTGGACGACGCGGTCATCTTTGCTTTGAAGGCCTCGCTTCGCCGGAGCCAGGGGCGTCTCGGGGAGGCAATCGCACTCCATGACGAAGCGCTCGGCCGGCCGGGTGCTTCCCTTATGCGGGCGGAACTCCTTGCGAGCAAGGCGTACACCTTGGATGAAGCCGGAGATGTGCAGGGCGTCCTTACCACGCTGGAGGAAGCGGCTCGCAGCCTCTCCGGCAAGGAAGATCCGCGGCTTCTCCTTTCCATCCGGCACAACCTAATCGATGCCCTGAGCAAAGCGGGTCGCTTCGAGGAAGGCAAAGAACTACTCGGTGAGGTGAAGCGCTTGGCCTTCCGGGTCGGGACGGACCTCGATTCTGGCCGGGTGCAGTGGGTAGAAGGCAGGATCCAGGCCGGGCTCGGAGACGTGGACCGCGGCATCTCGCTTCTCCTGCGTGCCCGAGGCGTCATGGTAGCGAAAGGTATTGCCCTTGACACTGCCCTCGTCTCTTTGGAGCTTGCCCTGCTCTATCTCCAGCAGGGACGCCACGACAGCGTGAAGGACATAGCCCGGCATCTCGCTCCGCTTTTTCGCGCCCAGGCGCTTCCCCGAGAGACCCTTGCGGCACTTGCGCTTTTCCGCCGGACGGCGGAAACAGGGAAGGTCACGCCGGACCTGCCCACCCATCTTCTGGAGTATTTGCGGCAAACCCGGCACCGTCCTGGGCGCGTCTTTTCCGAGGACGGGCAGGATAGGAAGGGCGGTGTTGACCAGGGAGACTGTGAGTAGCCTTGAACTTCAGATCGCCTGCTTGGTCCGGTAACTCGCCGGACGCGGTGAGGGCTACAAATAAGGAGCCGGCGAAAGGGTAGAGTCGGCGGCCCGCTCCGCGGAACGCGCGATCTGCGCCAGCATCCGGCGCACGATGATCCGGTGGCCTCCGCTGCCAATGACAAGCGCGCGGTAGGCACGGCCGGCGATCCCCGGGAACACCGCGGAGGTGCGCGCGCTCAGCGTGACCCCGTCCGGGCTGGGAGCGACGTCGAAAGCAAGCTCGTAGCGGGAGAACCGGTGGCGGCCCCGCAGCGCGAGGTGCCGCGGCGCGGTCTCCTCGGCGACCGCGAAGCCACTCGCGGGTTCCAAGCGCCAGAGCGCAGCGAAGGCCGCTGGAGCGGGATGGGCGAGACGACCGCGCGCCAATCGCACGACGGCGTCCCAAGTGCGCTCGGGCGACGCGCCGACGCGTGTGCGATGCTCATCGACGTAGGGCAGGCTCTCCATGGAGAGGAATTGTACCGGAACGGCCTACCCTCACCGTACCGTCCCCAGAAAAGGAAAGGGCGGGGCCGTCGAACGGCCCCGCCTCAGATGAAAAATTTTACTGGCAGGGGTAGGGGCCGCAACCACCACCGCTACCGAACTTCTCGACCTCGACGGTCAACGAGGCGCTCGTGCTGAGATGAGTGGGACTTGTGCTGTCGGTCACCGTCAAGCCCAGCGTGTTGAAGGTGTCGTTGTAGTTGACGCCGGGGCAGGTCGTCCGGGAGTAGCTGCTCGCCGTGCCGACGGCGGCGCCGTTCCAGGTCCACTGATAGGTATAGGGAGTCGTGCCACCGGTGGCGGCGGCGGTCCAGGTCGTCGTGGTGCACACGTCCGCGCCGACATAGGTGGGACCGTTGATCGAGGCGTTGAGCGTCGCCACCGTGGGGCACACCGAGTTGGAGGCCGAGATGGTGTAGGAGGAGGGGTTGAGCGAGCTGCTCGTCATGCTCGCGTAGGCGGTGGATTCACAGACGGCTCCGCCGTTCAGGCTGGCATACGCGCTGGCGCTCACGTTCGCTCCGCTCCGAGGGCCGTCCGTCACGGTGTTGGTCGTGGGGGCGCCGTTGACGGTTACCTTGGAGTAGGCCGTGGCATAGACCTGGCCGGTGAAGCCGCAGCCGCCGGTAAAGCTGGCGCTGGCGTTCCCAAAGGTGCCCTGGACCGAGGTCCCGTAGGAGGCGGTCGCGTCGTAGGAGAAGCTGAGGGAGCAGCTCACCTTGTCGACGGACGTCGCGCCCAGGTCTTCGGCGGTCCGGGCGAGATGGATCATCTTCTGGGTGCTCGCGATCTCCTTCTGGAAACCGATGACAGCCTGCTGGAGCTCGGGCGTCGGCCGGAGCTGCAGCTCGCGCTGCACTTTCCGGAGATGCTGGCGCAGATCCTGGAGCTTCCAGGTGAACCCTTCAGGACCGAAGACGAAGCTCTCCACCTGGCCAGGGACCAACTCGCGCTGCAACACCCCGATCTTCACGATCTTCCACCCCTCCCTCTGCAACTGGGACAGGAGGTCGCCGTTGGAGGACTTCTGAGCTTCCCGAGCCAGAGCCGGGTGCGTGCTGGAGACGAGGGCGAGGCACAGCAGGAGACAGGCGAGACACAGCTTCTTCAGCATAGATGCTCCTTCAGCAATCCGCCGGCCCCAAATGGCTGGACGGAAAAAACGAAATCGAGAGAATCCGGATTTAAAGATCATTAGACAACCGGATTCTACGAAGAGCTTTCATGGTTGTCAACAATTTTTCCTAGTTCTCTTTATGAAAGTAGAACTATGATCTTGAGGGCAGAAAAGCTTCGTGAATAAAGATCGCGGTATGGCCTTCCTGAAAGAAAATGCTTTCCTGACGACGTTACTCTTGGACTTGGGGCCCGCCGCCCCCCCGGTTGCAATCCGTTACATTCCCGACATTCCCGAGAAACGCCCAGGGCTCAGAGTCGACGGTGCCAAGAAGAGGCCCGTCCCATGAAGAAACTCGCAATCATCGCCCTGACCGCCGCCGCCCTCGCCCTTACGGCTCTCCTCCTGATGCGGATGGCGCCGCGGAGTGCGGATCCTCTGCGCGGCGCCGAGGTGGCGCGGGTCGCCCGTCGCGATCTTGAACGGGCGGTCACCGCCACCGGCGTCATCAAGCCTCGCGTCGGCGCGGAGGTCCGGGTGGGCTCCCGCGCCTCGGGGGTGGTGCGCCGGCTCCTGGTGCGGATCGGCGACTCGGTCGCCAGAGGCCAGCTCCTGGCCGAGATAGAGACCGGCGAGCTCGACGCCCGCAGGTCGCAGGCGGCGGCGGCCGTCGCCTCGGCTCGCGCTGACCTCGATTACGCGGCGGCCGATCTGCGGCGCAAGCGGGAGCTGGCGGCGGCGCAGCTCCTCGCGCGGAGCGAGCTCGATCTCACCGAGCGGGCCTCCGCGGTCGCCGCGGAGCAGCTCCGGCAGGCGCAGGCCAATCTCGATCTCGCCGTCACCCAGCTCGGCTACGCGAAGCTCACCGCGCCCATCGCCGGCGTGGTCGCCTCGATCTCGACCGAGGAGGGCGAGACGGTGGCCGCGAGCTTCGCTTCGCCGACGTTCGTCACCCTCCTCGACCTCGACCGCCTGGAGGTCCGCGCCTACGTGGACGAAACCGACATCGGCCGCATCCGCGCCGGGCAGAAGGCGAGCTTCACCGTCGACACCTACCCCGGCCAGGAGTTCGCGGGCGAGGTGGTCGCCGTCTATCCGCAAGCCGAGATCCGCGACAACGTCGTCAACTACGTCACCGTCATCCGTTTCCAGGCTCCCCCCGGCCACACGCTACGGCCGGAGATGACGGCGACGGTGCACATCGCCCTGGAGACCCGGCTCGCCGTGCTCGCCGTGCCCCGCCGGGCCGTGCGGCGCGAGGGGGGCCGGCAGTACGTGCTTCTCCGTCGCGGTGCCGGGACGGAGCGGCGCTGGGTGAGGACCGGCGGCCAGGACGAGAGCTTCTGGGAGATCTCCGACGGCCTGCGCGAGGGGGACGAAGTGCTGATCGGCGAGGAGAAAACCGAAGGAAAGGAGACCGTAGGCCCATGATCGAGCTCGAAGGAATCGAAAGAACTTACACCCGCCCGGGGGGCGCGCCGGTGCGGGCGCTACGCGAGGTCTCGCTGCGCATCGAGCGCGGCGAGTTCCTGGCCTTCGTCGGCGCCTCCGGCTCGGGGAAGTCGACGCTGATGAACGTCCTCGGTCTGCTCGACCGGCCGGACGCCGGGCGCTACCGGCTCGACGGCGAGGACGTCTCGCAGCTCGGGATCGACGCCCAGGCCCGCCTGCGCAACCGGCGGATCGGCTTCGTCTTCCAATCCTTCCACCTCCTGCCGCGCACCAGCGCCCTGGAGAACGTGGAGCTCCCCCTCCTCTACTCCGACCGCGCCTCGATATCGGGGCTGGGGCGCCGCGCCCTCGAAGCCGTGGGGCTCGCCGACCGCGTCGACCACAAGCCGTCCGAGCTGTCGGGCGGCCAGCAGCAGAGGGTGGCGATCGCCCGCGCCCTGGTCAACGAGCCCGACCTCCTCCTTGCCGACGAGCCGACCGGCAATCTCGACGAGCAGGCGGCCGGGGAGATCATGGACATCTTCCACTCCCTCCACGCCGCCGGCCGGACGATCGTCCTCGTCACCCACGATCCGGACCTCGCCGCCCACTGCGACCGCATCTGCCGGCTGGAGATGGGACGCTTGATCTCGGACCATCGCCCGACCCCTCGCCTGGACAATCTCTCGCAGCACAGCGCGGCGCCCGTCGCCGCCGGGGAGGGAGCATGAGCCGCACGACCGCGCGCCTGGCCGCCCACAGCTTCAAGGCCCTCAACCGCTTCCGGTTCCGCTCCGCCGTCCTGATGCTGGGGAGCCTCGTGGGCGTGACGGCGCTGACGCTGGTGGTCTCGGTCGGCAAGGGGGCCGAGCGCAAGATGCTCTCGACCGTCCGCCAGCTCTTCGGCGGCTCCTCGATCCTGTTGATCACGGGCGGCGGCAGGATCATCGGCGGCCCGCGTCCCGGAGCCGCCCGCCTGACCCTCGACGAGGTCGCGGCCATCGTTCGCCAGCTCCCCGAGGTCGAGGCCTGGGACCCGCAGCAGGGGCTCACCGGCGAGCCGGTCCGCTCGGCCGGCGGCGCCACCACGACCGCGAGGGTCCTCGGCGAGTCCGAGCGCTTCGAGCGGGTCTGGAACCGCAGCGTCATCCAGGGGGAGCCCTTCGACGCCGCGGCCGTGGCCGGCTCGGCGCGGGTCGCCCTGATCGGCTCGACGGTGGCGCGCGACCTGTTCGGCACCGAGGACCCGCTGGGAGCGGAGATTCAGATCGGCTCGGTCCGTTTCCGGGTCACCGGCCTGCTCGAGCCGTTCGGCACCGACGCCCATGGCATGGACCGCGACGCCGAGATCGTCGTCCCCCTCACGACCCTCCAGCGGCGGGTGATGAACGTCGACACGATCGGCGGCGCCAAGCTCCTGGTGCGGGACCCGGCGCGGGTGGAGGCCACGGCGAAGGCGCTCAAAGCCCTGCTGCGCGAGCGCCATGCCCTGGCCCCCGGCCAGCCGAACGACTTCACGGTGATCACCGCCACGCAGGTGCGGAAGATGGTCGGCAACGTCGAGCGGGTGCTCTTCGTCTTCCTCCCGCTGGTGGCGGCGGTCTCGCTGGTCGTGGGGTGCGTGGTGGCGGCGAGCCTGATGCTGGCGTCGGTGAGCGCCCGGGTGGGCGAGATCGGACTGCGCCGGGCGGTGGGCGCCCGGCCCGGGGACATCCAGCTCCAGTTCCTGCTCGAGACCGCCGTGACCTCCCTCGGCGGCGGCGTCCTCGGGCTCGTTGCCGGCCTGAGCCTGGCGCAATGGGTGGCGCAGAAGTTCACTCTCGGCGGCGTCTTCTCCTGGCAGGCCATCCTTCTGGGTCTCGGCGCCTCGGCCCTGACCGGTCTCCTCGCGGGCGTCGCTCCGGCCCGTCGCGCCGCCCGGCTGGAGCCGGCCGACGCCCTGCGGTGAGGCGCTGAAATGAGGCTCGCCCGCACTCTCCGGCCGGCGCTGCGGGCGCTCGCGGCCCACCGGCTGCGGGCCGGCCTCGCCCTCTGCGGCGTGGCGATCGGCGTCGCCGCCGTCCTCTTGACCGGCGCCCTCGGCGCGGGGGCCGAGGGCGAGGTCGCCCGCAGCCTGGAGGCGATGGGCACCAACCTCCTGGTGGTGCGGCCGGCGCAGGCCAGGCGCCTGGTCGCCCGCAAGGAGGTGCGGGGCTTCGTCACCACTCTCACCCCGGCGGACGCCGCGGCCCTCGCCGAGCTGGAGAGGGTGGACGAGGCGATGCCCGGCCTGGAGGGCACGGTACGGGTGAAAGGCGGTGGGGCCTCGGTGACCGCCACGGTCCTCGGCGCCACCCGGGCCTTCCCCAGGGTCCGCCGCTTCCGTCTCCGCGCCGGCCGCTTCTTCGACGCGGAGGACGAGGCCGGCGCCCGGCGGGTGGCCGTGCTCGGCGCCCGGGTGGCTGAGCGGCTGTTCGGCGACGAGCCGCCTGCCTCTCTGATCGGCCGCGGCCTGCGTCTGCGGGGAATCCCCTTCGAGATCGCCGGCGTCCTGGAGGCCAAGGGGGCTCTGGCCGACGGCTCGGACGAGGACAACACCATCGTCATCCCCATCCGCACCGCCCTGCGCCGGGTGTTCAACGTCCCGTTCCTCAACACCGTCTTCGTGACCGTCCGCGAGCCGGGCCAGCACGGCCGGATGGACGCCGCGCAGGCGGAGATCGGCGCGCTCCTGCGCCAGCGCCACCGGCTGCGGGGCAACGTCACCGCGGACGACTTCGCCGTCCAGGACAAGGCCAAGCTCCTCTCTTCGCAGCGGGAAACGGTGGGCACCCTCACCCTCTTCGTCGCCGGCCTCTCCGCGCTCGCGCTCCTGGTCGGCGGCACGGGAATCCTCGCCCTCATGCTCCTCTCGGTGAAGGAGCGCACCGGGGAGATCGGCCTGCGGCTGGCCGTCGGCGCCCGGCCGCGGGACATCCTGGTGCAGTTCCTGGCCGAGGCCACGGCCCTGGCGCTCGGCGGCTGGCTCGCCGGGGTGGCCCTCGCGGCCCTCGGCACCGGGGGCCTCGCGCTGGGGACCTCCTGGAAGGTCGCGCTGCCGGCCGGCGCGCTGCTCGCGTCGTTTGGCATGGCAATGATCACCGGCCTCGGCTTCGGCGCCGTGCCGGCCCGGCGGGCCTCGCGGCTGCCGCCGATCCGCGCCCTGGGCACGGAATGAGGAGCGGAATGGGAGATCATGGGTCCATCATGACCGGAACGCGCGTGCTCGTGCTCGACGACGACGAGGCCCTGGGCGAGCTCCTGACCGAGTACCTCGGGGGCTTCGGCTTCACCGTCCGCGCCGTCGCGCATCCGGAGGAGGGGCTGCGGGCGATCCGCAGCGATCCGCCGGATCTGGTGGTCCTCGACCTCATGCTCCCCGGCATGGACGGCCTGGCGGTCTGCCGGAAAATCCGCGAGACCAGCCGGGTGCCGATCGTCATGCTCACCGCCCGGGGCGGCGTGATGGACCGCATCCTCGGCCTGGAGCTGGGGGCGGACGACTACCTGCCCAAGCCCTTCGAGCCGCGCGAGCTGGTAGCCCGCATCCAGGCGGTGCTCCGGCGGGGGACGCCGCCGGAAGCCGAGGAGAGCCTGCG
Organism: Thermoanaerobaculaceae bacterium; assembly: GCA_963717295.1. Lineage (GTDB taxonomy): Bacteria > Acidobacteriota > Thermoanaerobaculia > Multivoradales > UBA5704 > DATARR01. Next base: position 8,127,881 of record OY970330.1, on the reverse strand, counting down.
GATCGGACCGCTGGAGATCAACTGGGCGGCCTGCTCCGCCAGCCTCGACGGGCGCCCGCTCGCCCTGACCACGGCGGAGTTCACGCTCCTCGGCCTGCTGGCGCGGAGCCGGGGACGGGTGCTGACCAGAGAGCGCATCCTGGACGAGACCCGCGGCGTCGATTGGGAGGCCTACGACCGGTCGGTCGACATCCTGGTCAGCCGGCTGCGCCAGAAGCTGGGCGACGACGCCCGGCGCCCCCGGTACATCCGGACGGTGCGGGGAACGGGATACAGGTTCATCGGGGGGAGCGGCGAGGACGGGGCCAGCGATGAGTGAGGTCTCGCGCCCCGTGGCCTGGTACCGGTCGATCTTCGTCCGGCAACTGGCCATCATGCTGGCCACGACGGCGAGCCTGCTGCTCTTCGTCGGCGGCTTCTTCTACTCCATCCTCGGTCCGAGCCTCTCGATGTCCCGCGGCCTGGTGGCCGAGTACGCCCGCGCGCTGGCCTCGACCGCGCCCGGCGAGGCCCAGGCGAAGGAGATCGCGGACCGGCTGGGGCTGAAGATCCGCTACGAGGGCCCGGGCGGGGCGTGGGAGACGGCGCCCGGCCTCCCCCACCTCTCCGAGGTCAACAAGGGCTGGCACGACCTCACCATCGCCCCCGCTCCCCAGGGCGGCACGTACCTGATCTATTGGGACCTCGGCCGCAGGATGCGCCGGGCGCACTCGCACCTCCTGTGGGTGCTCCACGCAGTGATGGCAATGATCGTCCTCCTGGCCTACCTCGTCCTGCGCCGCTCCCTCCGGCCCCTGCGGGCGCTCCATGAGGGGGTCACGCGGCTGAGCGAAGGCGAGCTCGACGTCACCGTGCCGAGCCGGACGCGGGACGAGTTCGGCGCGCTCGCCCAGGCCTTCAACCAGATGGTCCGGCGGATCTCGGAGATGCTCCGCGCCCGGGACCAGCTCCTGCTCGACGTGAGCCACGAGCTGCGCAGCCCGCTGACACGCGTCAAGGTGGCGCTCGCCCTCCTGCCGGAGGGGGACAAGCGGCGCCGGATCGAGGCCGACGTGGCCGAGATGGAGGCCATGATCGCCGAGCTGCTGGAGCTGGAGAGGCTGCGCGGGGGCCAGGGGTTGCGGCGGGAGAGGCTGGAACTCGTGGCTCTTCTGCGGCAGGTGGCCGAGGGGTTCGAGGATCGGCCGCCCGGGGTCCGGTTCGTCGCGGCGGCGCCGGAGATCTGGGTGGAGGTGGACGGGGAGAAGATCCGGGTCGTGCTCCGCAACCTCCTGGAGAACGCGTTCAAGTACTCGCTGGCCGACAGCCGGCCGGTCGAGGTGGCGGTGAGGGCGGACGGCGAAACGGTGACCCTGGTCGTCGCCGACGACGGCCCGGGCCTTCCCGCCGAAGACCTTCACAACCTCTTCGAGCCCTTCTTCCGCGTCGACCGCTCGCGCTCCAAGAAGAGCGGGGGTTACGGCCTGGGCTTGAGCATCTGCAAGCGGATCGTGGAGGCGCACGGCGGGCGGATCGAAGCCGCGAACCGGAGCGGGCGGGGGGCGGAGCTTACGGTCACGCTGTGAGCTCGCAATCCCAGATTGAGAGGCGTCATGCGTCTGTCTGATCCTGTCAGTGACAGATCGCTGACGTGTCTGAAGTCGACTTTGGGGAGGAGAGGCCGGCTGCTCCCTGCGCCTTTCCCTCCTGGCCCATCCCTTGCTTTACAGGAACGCGTCTTTGCAATCAGGCTGAAAGGAGGCATCCCCCCGGACCCCCGATGCCAACGGACCCGCTCGGCGATTCTCTCACCATGCTGCTGCACTCCTGGCGACAGGGGAACGGCACGGCTTTCGGCACGCTGATCGAGCAGGTCTACGATCAGTTGCGGGCCATCGCGGCCCGGCGCCTCCGCCGGAGCGGCGGGCTCGCGACCCTGTCGCCCACCGAGCTGATCCACGAGGCGCTGCTGGGCGTAATGGCCTCTCCCCGGGAGTTCGAGAACCGCGTGCACTTCTTCGCGACCCTGTCGCTGGCGGTACGCTCCCTCCTGGTCGATCATGCCCGCGCGCGGTCCACCGGCAAACGGGGGGGCGGGCTGATCCGTGTCACCCTCGATGCCGAGTTGGGAGAGCGGGGCGAGGAGGGGAGGGTCGTCGCCCTGCTGGCCATCGAGGAGGCCCTCACCCAGCTCGAACGGCTCGACGCCCGCTGCGGCCGGATCCTGCACCTGACCTGCTTCGCGGGTCTCACCCGGGAGGAGATCGCCGGCCTGCTCGGCATCTCCGTGCCCACGGTCGACCGGGAGCTCCGCTTCGGGCGCGCCTGGCTCAAGAAGGTGCTGGCCGGTGACTCCTGAGCGCTTCGCCACCCTCAAGCGCCTGTTCGCGGCGGTCGCCGAGCGGCCCCCGGCCGAGCGCGCCGCGCACCTGCGGCAAATGACCACCGATGACAAGCTCATCGCCGAGGTCCTGGCGCTCCATGCCGCCGGAACCGGCACCTCCCACCTCTCCGCCCCCATCGCCGCGGCGCTGGCGAGCGCGGTGGTCCGCCCCCCCGCGGCCGGCGACGTGCTGGGTGTCTGGCGTCTCACCGGCGAGATCGGGCAGGGCGGAATGGGGAGCGTCTTCCTGGCCGAGCGCAACGACGGCCACTTCCAGCAGCGCGCGGCGGTCAAGTTCCTGCGCGGCCTGCCCCACCCGGAGGTGCTCGCCCTCTTCACCCGGGAACGCCAACTGCTCGCGACCCTCACTCATCCCAACATCGCCCGGCTGCTCGACGGCGGCGCCACGCCGCAGGGCAAGCCCTATCTGGTGATGGAGTACGTCGAAGGGTGCCACATCGACGAGCACTGCCGGCGCGGCCGGTTGGGGGTCAGGCCGATCCTGATCCTCTTCCTCACCGCCTGCAACGCGGTCGCCTCGGCGCACCGCCAGATGGTCATCCACTGCGACCTGAAACCCTCGAACCTGCTGGTCGACGGCCACGGCCGGCCGGTGCTGCTGGACTTCGGGATCGCCCGGCTGGCGGAGCAGGTGGGAGCGGACGGCGCGGGCGCGAGCTCCGGCGAGGAGCGGCGGACCCCGGGCTTCACTCCGGGCTACGCCAGCCCGGAGCAGCGGGCGCATGCCCGGGTCTCCACCGCGAGCGACGTCTACAGCCTGGGAGTCCTGCTGGGCGAGCTCCTGGAGGGCGCCGCCGGCCGCGACCGCCTCCCCGCCCTGCGCCGGCACGAGCTCGCGGCGATCGTCGAGCGCGCCCGGCGCGAGGACCCGGCTGAACGCTATCCCACGGTCGACGCGCTGACCGCGGACATCCGGAGCTTCCTCGACCAGCGGCCCGTTCAGGCGCTGCAAGGCCGGGCAGGATACGGGCTGCGCAAGGGGCTGGCCCGCCACTGGCCGTGGGTGGCGATGGCAGCCACTTTCCTGCTCCTGGGAACCGGCTTCACCTACCAGGTCGTCGCCGAATCGCGGCGCGCGCGCGCCGCCGAGCAGGCGGCCCGGCAGGCCGAGGCGGCGTCGCGGCAGGTGAGCGACTTCCTGGTCTCGATCTTCGAGGGGAGCAATCCGGATGGGGAGGTTGTCGAGATCCCCACCTCCAAGCTCGTCGCCCAAGCCGAGGCCAAGATCGAGAAGGAGCTGGCGAGCCAGCCCACCACGCTTTCCGACATCTATTTCGCTCTCGCGAAGGTGCAGGGCAATATCGGCCATCGGGACAAAGCACTCGCGCACTACCAGCGCGCCATCGACATCGAACGCCGTCAGAACCGGCCGCTCGTCCTGGCGAAGCTCATGGAGGGTCGCGCCGAGTGGCGCTTGGGCGAGTTCGGCCCCGGGGTCGCCGAAGCCGATTACCGGGAGACGCTGACGCTGCGGGAGCGTTACGCGGGAGTCGACGCCGAGGAGACGGTCAAAGCCCGGAACGAATTGGCGGGTGCCCTGGCGGCTTCGGGTCGCTACCCGGAAGCCGACACGCTGTTTCTGCAGAACGTCCGCATCGCCGAACGGCGCGGGTTCCGCGGGCATCTGGCGAAGGCGCTGAGCTGGCTGGGCGACAGCTACTCCCGGCAGCATCTCCACGCCAAGGCTCTCCCGGCTCTGCGTCGCGGTGTGGCCCTCCAGGCCGCGGTCAGCGGCGAGAGCAGCTCCGAGACTCTGGACATGCTCGAATGGCTGGGGCAGGCACTGATGCGGGCGCACCAGTATGAAGAAGCCGAAGGGGTCTTCCGGCGGATGCTGGCTGGGCACCGGCGTCTCACTGGCCCGGACAGCACCGACACCGCCTCTGCCATGGCCTCGCTGGCGCGGATGTTGGACGACGCCGGTCGCTCGCTCGAGTCGCTTCCCCTCTATCGGGAAGCACTGCCGATCATCGCCCGAAGACAGGGTGCGGATTCATCCTTCTATGGTGTCCTGCTCAACAACGCCGCGGCAGCCACCGAGGACTCGGGAGACGTCGCCGCGGCCGAGCCCATGTATGCCCGGGCGCTGGCGGTGCTGGAAAAGAGCTTTGATGCCAAGGACCTCGCCAATTTCCGCCGCCGCGTCGGCCGGTTTCTGCTGAGAACCGGCAAGCAGGAAGCGGCCCGGACGCAGATCCTGGCCGCGCTCGATGCCCAGACCGCCGGGGGAGAGGACAACGTCAACGTCGGCCTCACGCGGATCGCCCTGGCGGAATGCCATATCAAGGCGGGAGAGCCCGAGAGGGCGCTGCAGCAGCTCGTCCAGGCAGAGCGGACGATCCCCTCGTGGGAAGCGGCGATGCGCGCCATGATCGATCGCCAGCACGCCCTGATCCGCGCGCTCCAGGGACGGAGGGACGACGCCTTGCGAGGCTTGGAGCAGGTGGAGCGATCGGAAAAGCAGCTCTGGGGCGAACGCGACTCCCGCTACCTGCTGGGCCGTCTGGACCGCGCGGAGCTCCTCGCCCGGGGCACTCCGGAGCAGAAAGCCGAAGGCGCCGCGCTCGCCGCCGAGATCCTCGCCGGAGTCCGGCCCCTGCTGGTCCCGAACGCTCCGGTGCTCGCGCGGCTCGAGACGCTGGCCCGGAAACCTTGATCGGCCGTCCCCGAAACGGATTCGATCGAGGGACTGCGATTGGGCGAGGAGGTGGCAATCGTAGTCCTCGAGGAGCTGCGGCTCACCGGCAACGAGCAGTTTGAGGGCTGGAGCCTCCGGCGCGAGGAGATGGACCGGCGTCGGGCTTCCTCGGCGGGGCAGGGGGACCCGCCGAGTGGGCTGCAATTCTTCTGATCCGGACTGCGCGACCCGAGAATTAAGCTGCGCGACCGGTCGAGAGTCCCGACCCGAGGGAGGCGGGATAGGCAGGCAAAATTTGGTATCCCCAACGGGACTCGAACCCGTGTTACCGCCTTGAAAGGGCGGTGTCCTAACCACTAGACGATGGGGACGTGCAAGGAGCGACGGGCTTGACGCCCGGAGGGGTAATTTACCACAGCCCAAGTTTCAGGACGATCTCGGGTCCGCCGCGAGGAGCGCCTCGACCTCTTCGTCGGAGAGGTCTTCGAGGTTGTCCAGCAGGGCGCCGACGTCGGAACCGGCTGCCTGCTCCACTCTCGCCTCGGCCACGGCGAGGGCCAGGCATGCGACGGTGGGCTTCTCGAAGAGGGCCCTCAGGGGGATCTCGACGCCAAACTCGTCGCGCAGGGCGGCGATGACCCGGGTGCCGAGGAGGGAGTGCCCTCCCAGCTCGAAGAAGTTGTCGTGGGCTCCCACGGCGTCCAGGTTCAGGAGGCTCTGCCAGATGTCCGCGATCACCTGCTCGACGCCGTCGCGGGGCGGGACGATCTCCCGCCCACCGGGACGGCCGGCCTCAGGGTCCGGCAGGGCCCGGCGGTCCAGCTTGTGGTTGGGGGTGAGAGGCAGCCCCTCCAACAATACGAAGGCGGCCGGGATCATGTAGGCCGGTAACGTGACGCGCAGGGCCTCGTGAAGCTCGTGGGCGGCAATCGCGCCCTCCGCGGACGGCACTACGTAGGCGACGAGGCGCCGGCCGGAATCGTCATCGCGGGCCACGACCACTGTCTCGCGCACTCCAGGCAGCCGTCCGAGGGCGGCCTCGATCTCGCCCAACTCGACGCGGAAGCCGCGGATCTTCACCTGTTGATCGCTGCGGCCGGTGAAGGTGACGTCCCCGTCCGGAAGATAGCGGCCGAGGTCGCCCGTGCGGTAGATGCGGTCCCCCGGCAGGCCGGTGAAAGGGTTGGCGACGAACTTCTCGCCCGTCCGTTCAGGATCTCCCAGGTAGCCGTCCGCCAGATGCGGGCTGCGCACGCAGATCTCCCCCACTTCGCCGATGCCCACGAGGGCCGCTCTGGAATCATCTCCAAGGCGCAGCACGAGGAGTTGGGTGTCCTCCATGCCCCGGCCGAGGGGGAGGATCCGCCTCGTGCGTTCCTCTCCGGAAGTCTCCGGGACGACGTAGTAGCCAAGAGCGCGGACGGTCTCGGTGGCGCCATAGAGGTTGACGACGGCGGCGGACGGAGCGACGCGGCGGAGGCGGTCCACGTCCCTAGGAGTCAGGACGTCGCCCACCAACATCGCCCAGCGCAACGTGGGAATCGTCGAGAGCGCGGCCCCGCCCCCCGGCGCCTCGGTGAGGACCGTGGCCATGGCCGGGGTGAGGTTGGTGAAGGTGATCTCCCGGCGCGCCATCCACGATGCGAGCCGGCCCGGTGTGCCCATGTCGTCGGGACCCGGAACGCAGAGCGTGCCGCCCAGGCAGAGGGAGGTGAAGAGGTCCCGCTGCAGGGGGTTGTGGGCCAGGCCGGAGAGCATGGTGTGGCGGTCCTGTTCGCCAAGATCAAAACGCTCGCGCAGCCAGGGAAGGAAGTGCGAGAGGGCGCCGTGGCTACCCAGGATGGCCTTGGGGCGGCCGGTGGAGCCGGAGGTGAAGGCGATGTAGGCGAGGTCGGTGGGGACGGCGGCGAGGGGGGACAAGGACTTCAAGGACGACAAGGACGGCAGGGACGGGTGAAGAACTACCCGGCAGTCGACGCCGGCCGCATCAAGGAAGGCATCGACTTCGTCAGGCACCGGCCCCGCCGCCGCCAGGGCGACCCAGGCCCGGGGCTCTGACAGCTCCAGCCGGTCGACGAGCTGCGGCGTGGGATAGGCGGGATCGAGGATCACGAAGGCGGCGCCCGCTTCGAGGACGCCGAGGACGGCCACGGTCAAGGAGGCGCTCCGGTGGGCCCAGATCGCGACGCAGTCTCCCCTTTCGACGCCACTCTCCTGGAGGTGGGCGGCGAGGCCGGTCACGGATGCGGCGAGGTCGCCGTAGGTCCACGTGGCACCTTCCTCCTCCACCGCCGGCCTTTCCGGGTGAATGCGGGCCTGCTCGGCGAACAGCTCGTGGACGGCTCCCGGCCAGCCGGTATTCTGAGGCGCCGCGGGATCGGGCAGGAGTGAGGCGGCCTCAGGGGTGAGGAGGTCAAAACGGTCGAGCGGCGCCTCGGGACGGTCGACGGCCTGCGCGAGGAGGGCCAGGTACTGGCGCAGCATCTCCTCCATGCGCGGGGCGTCGAAGAGGTCGGCGTTGTAGACCAGGTCGAGGCCGATGCCGTCGTCCGACTCGGCGGCGTAGAGGGTGAGGTCGAACTTGGAGTCGGCCTCGGCGTCCGTCAGCGGCTCGACGGTGAGGCCTCCCGGCAGGCGCGCTCCCAGGTCGGGGAAGTTGCCGAGGTTGAAGAAGGCCTGGAAAAGCGGCGTGCGCGAGAGGTCGCGGCGGGGCTTCAACTCTTCGAGGAGCTTCTCGAACGGCACGTCCTGATGCTTGTAGGCGCCGACGGCCACATCCCGCACGCGGCTCAGAAGGTCGCGGAAGGTGGGGTTGCCGGAGAGGTCGGTACGCAGGACGAGGGTGTTGAGGAAGCAGCCGAGGAGGCCTTCCAGGTCGGCGTGGCCGCGCCCCGCCACGGGAGTTCCGACCAGGATGTCGTCCTGACCGCTGAGGCGGGCGAGCAGCAGGTCGAAGGCCGCCAGGAGGGCCATGAAGGGCGAGCCGTGGACTCCGGCCGCCAACCGACGCAAGCCGTCCGCGAGGCCGGCCGGCACGAGGCCTCGGACGCTGCCGCCGCGGAAGGTCTGGAGGGGCGGGCGGGGCCGGTCCAGGGGCAGGTCGAGGGAGGGCGGATCGTCGCCCAGGCGCTCGCGCCAATAGCCGACCTGACGGGCCGTCTCGGCATCCGTCAATCGTTGCCGCTGCCAGCGGGCGAAATCGGCATATTGCACAGGGAGCGGCGGCAGGGGCGAGGGCCGGCCGGAGAGGAGGGCCGATGCCAGGGCCGTCAGCTCGCGCTGCATCACCAGCACGGACCAGCCGTCCGAAACGATGTGGTGGACGGTCTGGAGCAACACGTGCTCGTCGGGGGCGAGACGCAGGAGCAACGCGCGCAGGAGGGGGCCGCGCTCCAGATCGAAGGGCCAGGCGGCCTCCTCGGCCGTCAGCCTCGCGGCCACCTCGCGGCGCCGGACCTGCGGCAGAGCGCCCAGGTCCACGACAGGAAGCACTTGGGGGTGCCAGGGATCGACGATCTGCACGCCGGTGCCGCCGCGCTCCTCGAAGCGGGTGCGCAGGATGTCGTGGCGGCGGCGAATCTCGTCGAAGGCGCTCGCCAGCACGGCGACGTCGAGCGGTCCCTCCAGGCGCAGCGGCCCGGGGATGTTGTAGATCGACGTTCCTGGCGTGAGACGGTCGAGGAACCACAGCCGCTCCTGGGGAAAGGAGAGCGGCGCGGGACCGCTCGAGATCTCTGCCCGCGGACCGCCTCCAGACGAGGCCGGCTCCTGCTCCTCCAGAAGAGCCGCGAGGGCGGCCGGCGTGGAAGCGTCGAAGATGAGGGCCACGGGGACGGTCTCTCCCAGCTCCCTTTGGAGCCGGTTGGCGAGGACGGCGCCGGTGAGCGAGCTGCCGCCGAGGGTAAAGAAGTCCTCGTGACGCCCGATCTCGCGGTCCCCGGTGAGCCCGAGCACGTCCCGGAAGGCTCCGGCGACGAGTTGCTCCAGACGGGTCGCGGGCGGCTCGTGGGCGGTCTTACCGGCGGGGCCGTCCGTGGGCTCGGGCAGCGCGCGGCGGTCCAGCTTGCCGTTGGCGGTGAGCGGGAGCCGGTCGAGCACAACCAGGGCGGACGGGAGCATGGGCTCGGGCAGGGTGGCGGCGAGGAAGGCGCGCAGCTCTGGGAGGGAGGGAGCCATTTCAGGGTCAGCCGCCACCCAGGCCACCAGCCGCGTCTCTCCCGCCGGGCCGGGATGGGTGCCCACGACGGCCTCGCGCACGGCCGGATGGCGGGCCAGGGCGGCTTCGATCTCCCCCAGCTCGATGCGGTAGCCGCGGATCTTCACCTGGTGGTCGATGCGGCCGAGGTACTCGAGGTCGCCGTCCGGCAGCCGGAGGGCGAGGTCTCCGGAACGGTAGAGGCGCGCGCCGGGGGCTCCCCAGGGGTCGGGAACGAAGCGCTGGGCCGTCAGCTCGGGCCGCCCGAGGTAGCCCCTCGCGACGCCCTGGCCGCCCACGGCGATCTCGCCGGGGACGCCGATCGGCTGGGCGTCCAGGTCGCGGTCGACGACGTAGAGCGTGAGGTCCGGAATGGGGACGCCAAGGAGGCTGCCGGCGGCCACCTCATTGCGGCGGACGGGTCGATAGGTGACGTGGATTGTCGTCTCGGTGATGCCGTACATGTTGACCAGCAGGGGACGCTCGTCGCCGTGGCGCTCGAACCAGGGAGCGAGGGCGGCGGGCTCCAGGGCCTCACCGCCGAAGATCACATATCTCAGAGCGAGATCAGGAGGCGCTCCCGAAAGGACGGACTCCTCGGCCCACAGGAGCTGCCGGAAGGCGGAGGGCGTCTGGTTGAGCACCGTCACCCGCTCGTCGCGCAGGAGGGCGTAGAAGGCCTCGGGTGAGCGGGCCTGCCAGTGCGGCACGACGACCAGCCGGCCTCCGTGCAGGAGCGCGCCCCAGATCTCCCAGACGGAGAAGTCGAAGGCGTAGGAGTGGAAGAGCGTCCAGACGTCGTCCGGCCCGAAATCGAACCACTCTTGAGTCGCCGAGAACAGCCGGGTGACGTGACCGTGCGGAATGACGACGCCCTTGGGCCGGCCCGTCGAGCCCGAGGTGTAGATGACGTAGGCCGGCAGCTCGGGGTCCGCCGGGAGATCAGGCCTCCCGGGGCCGTAGGCGGCGATCGACTCCGCCTCGGCGTCCAGCGTCTCCTGGGTAAGCAGGAGAGAGGCGCCGCTGTCCTCCAGGGCGAAGGCGAGGCGCTCCGCCGGATAGGTGGGATCGAGCGGCAGGTAGCCGGCGCCGGCCTTGAGGACGGCGAGGATCGCCACCAGCATCTCCGCCGAGCGCTCGAGCTTCAGGGCCACGAGCTCGCCGGGCCGGACGCCGGAGGCCAGCAGGTGGCGGGCGAGGCGATTCGCCCGGGCGTCGAGCTCGCCGTAGGTGAGGGTCTCGCCGTCTGCCGTAACCGCTGGAGCGTCCGGCGCGCCGTCGACCTGGATCTCGAAGAGGCGGTGAATGGATTGGCGGTCGGACAGCCCCTCCCCCGCCGGGTTCCACTCCACGACGAGTTGGTGCCGTTCGGGCGCGTCGAGCAGGGGCAGCTCCGAGAGGCGCCGATCCGGATGGGCGAGGGCCGCGGCGAGCAGGATTTCGAAGGCGCGGGCGAAGCGGGCGGCGGAGGTTGCCTCGAACAGCTCGGAGCTGAACTCCAGGGCGCCTTTCAGACCTTCGGGAAGCTCGATCAGCGAGAGGCTGAGGTCGAACTTGGCGGTGGCGGTCGGAGCGGCGAGGTCGCGGATCTCCAGGTCCCCCGCGCTCAGGGCGGAGGACGGCGCGTTCTGGAGGACGAGCAGGGCCTGGAAGAGCGGCGTGCGGCTGGGATCGCGCTCCTGGCCCAGTTGCCGCAGCTCCTCGACGAGCCTCTCGAAGGGGAGATCCTGATGGGCGAAGGCGGCGAGGGCCACGGCGCGCAGGCGTCCCACCAGCTCGCGGAAGGTGGGATCGCCCGAGAGGTCGCCGCGCAGCACGAGGGTGTTGACGAAGAAGCCGATCAGCCCTGCCGTCTCGGAACGGTTGCGGTTGGCGACGGGCGTGCCGACGGTGAGGTCGTCCTGACCGGTCAGCCGGCTTAAGGTGGCCTCCCAGGCGGCGAGCAGGACGATGAAGGGCGTCACCCTTTCTTGCAGAGCCAGGGCCTGGAGCCGCGCCGCGCCGGCAGGCTCGACGCTCACGGGACGGACGCCTCCGGCCGAGCCGCGCCGGGGCGGGCGGGCGTGGTCGGTGGGCAGGCGCAGGGGCTCGACTCCCGCCAGCTTTTCGCGCCAGAAGGCGAGCTGGCTCTCCAGGCGCTCGCCCTGGAGCCACCGGCGCTGCCAGACGGCGAAGTCGGCATACTGAATGGGCAGCGGCGGCAGGGTTACCTGTGCGCCGGAGGCCGCGCCTTCGTAGAACGCCGCCATCTCCCGCACCAGCACGCCGAGCGACCAGCCGTCGCAAACGATGTGATGAAGGTTGAGCACGAGGACGTGGCGGTCCGTCTCCGGACGCACCAGCAGGGCGCGCAGCAGCGGCCCGGCCGTGAGGTCGAAGGGGCGCACCACCTCCTCCTGGACGAGGCGCTCCGCCTCCGGGCTCCGGATGGCGTCCGGCAGGGCGGCGAGATCGACGAGCGACAGAGGGACGGCGAGGCGCGGCGCTACGATCTGGGCGGGCCGGTCGTCCACGTCGGCGAAGGTGGTGCGCAGAGCCTCGTGGCGGGCCGCCAGATCTTCGAGCGACTGGCGGAGGGCCGCGGGGCTCAGCGCTCCCGCGATCTCCAGCACGGCGGGAACGTTGTAGGACGGATCGCCGGGGCGGAGACGGTCGAGAAACCACAGCCGCTGCTGCGAGAAGGAGAGGGGCAGCGGGTCCGGACGCACGGTGAGATGGGGGATCGAGTCGGCTGCCGCGAGATCGCTCTCCGCGACGCAACCCGCAAGCTCGCGAAAGTCCACCGCGTCGAAAACCCGCTGGAGCGACACGTCGAGCCCATGCTGCTCGCGCAGGCGGGCCACGAGCTGGGTGGCGAGGAGCGAGTGGCCGCCCAGGGCGAAGAAGTTGTCGCGAACACCGACACGATCGAGGCCCAGCACCTCCGCGCAGGCCGCCGTCAGCGCCTCCTCCACCGGCGTCTCGGGAGCCACGTAGCTCTCCGCCGCCACACCCTCGGGAGCGGGCAGGGCGCGGCGGTCCACCTTGCCGTTGGGAGTCAGCGGCAGGCGGTCGAGGACCACGAAGGCGGTGGGGATCATGGGCTCCGGGAGCTTGGCGGCGAGGAAGCGGCGCAGCTCGGCGAGGTCAGGTCCGGTGGTTGTGGGGGTCATCCAAGCGACCAGACGGTCCTCACGCAGCAGGACGACCGCCTCGCGAATCTCCGGATGGCGGGTGAGCGCCGCTTCGATCTCTCCCAGCTCGACCCGGTTGCCGCGGATCTTTACCTGGCCGTCGCGCCGGCCGAGGAACTCCAGGACGCCGCCCTGCCAGCGCACGAGATCGCCCGTCCGATAGAGCCGGCCTCCGGGCTCGAAGGGATCGGGAACGAAGTGCTCCGCCGTCAGCTCCGGCCTGCCGAGATAGCCGCGGGCCACGCCGTCGCCGCCCGCGAACAGCTCACCCCAGACTCCCTCGGGCACCGGCTGTAGAGCCGCGCCCAGCACGTAGACCGAGGTGCCGGCGATGGGACGGCCAATGGGCACCGTCGCCTCGGGAGGGTTCGCCGCCGTCATCGCATGACAAGCGGTGAAGGTCGTGTTCTCCGTCGGCCCGTAGCCGTTGACGAGCCGCAGGTCCGGCAGGGCGGCGAGGGCGCGGCGCACGTGGGCGGCATCGAGCACGTCGCCGCCGGCCAGGAGCTGGCGCAACGGGCGCAGGGCCTCCGGCCGCTCGTCCACCATCTGATGAAACAGGCCGGCGGTGAGCCAGAGCGAGGTCACGCCGTGGCGGGCGATGGCCTCGCCGATCTCGTCCAGCGAGGCCCGGCGGCCGGGGAAGAGGACCAGCCGGCCGCCGTTGAGGAGCGGCGCCCAGATTTCCAGCGTCGAGGCGTCGAACGCCAGGGGAGCGAGCTGGAGGAAGGTCTCGTCAAAACCGGCGAAGCTCTGATCCCGGATCAACCGCACGACGTTGCGGTGAGTGACGGCGACTCCTTTAGGCGTGCCGGTGGAGCCCGAGGTGTACATCACGTAGGCGAGCTGGTCCGGGGATACCGGCGGCGCCGCGAGCGGCGCTCCGTCCTCCTCGGCCGGCAGGAGGGAGGCTCCCGCGTCGGCGAGCATGAACGCCAGGCGCTCCGGCGGAGACTCGGGGTCCAGCGGCAGGTAGGAGCAGCCGGCCTGGAGGATGCCGAGGAGAGCCGCGATGAGGTCGAGCGAGCGCTCCCCCGCCACGGCGATGCGGGTCTCCGGCGCCAGGCCCAGGCGCGACAGCCGCGAGGCGACGCGGCCGGCGCGCTCCGCCAGCTCGGCATAGGTCCAGGCGTCGTCGCCATGGACGACCGCGACGGCGTCCGGCGTCCTCTCCACCTGCCCGGCGAAGAGGCCGTGGATCGTCTCCTCGCGATGCACGACGGGCGCGCCGCTCCACTCCAGAATCTGCCGCCGCTCCGCCTCGCCGAGCAGGGGAAGGTCTTCCAGGAGAGATCCCGGCGCCGCGGCCATCCCTTCGAGGAGATTGCGGAAATGCCCCAGCAGTCGCTCGACGGTCGTCCTGTCGAAGAGATCGCTCGCGTACTCCAGCTGGCCGGCGAGCCCATCCTCGCCCTCGAAGAGCGTGAAGGTGAGATCGAACTTGGTGGTGGCGCTCTCCTGGCTGACCGGTTCGAGGGTGAGGCCCGGCACCTCCAGCGTTCCCAGGCGGACGTTCTGGAAGGCGAGCACGGCCTGGAACAGCGGGTGGCGGGAGAGGTCTCGCCGCGGCTTCAGCTCCTCCACCAGTCGCTCGAAGGGGAGATCCTGATGCTCGAAGGCCTCGAGCGCCGTCCGCCGCACCCGGACGAGAAGAGCCTCGAAGGTAGGGGCTCCGGCGAGCTGGACGCGCAGGGCCAGGGTGTTGACGAACATACCGATCAGCCCCGCCAGCTCCGGCGCCGGCCGGTTGGCGATGGGAGCGCCCAGCACGATGTCGTCCTGGCCCGTCCAGCGCGAGAGGAGAACGGCGAGGGCGGCGGCCGTCGTCATGAAAGGCGTGACGCCGTGGGAGCGGCTGACGGCCCGCAGACCCCGGCTCAGCCCGCCTCCAAGCTCGATGGGAAGGCTGGCGCCGCGGAAGCTCACGACCGGCGGGCGCGGGTGGTCGGCCGGCAACTCCAGGGCCGCCGGCGCGCCTTCGAGCTCCCGCCGCCAGAAGGCGAGCTGGCGCTCCAGCTCGGCGCCGCTCAGCCAGCCCCGCTGCCAGGCCGCGAAGTCGGCATATTGGACGGGCAGCTCCGGCAACTCCCGGCTGGAGTAGATCTCGGCGATTTCGCGGATCAGCACCGCGACGCCCCAGAGGTCGGCGGCGATGTGGTGGATGGTCAGCAGGAGGACGTGCTCCTCGGGTGCGATCCGCAGCAGCCGGGTGCGCAGAATGGGGCCGGCGGCGAGGTCGAACGGCTGCAACGCCTCCGCCGCCGCCGCGGCCCGCCAATCGGCGAGGTCCTCGGCCGGCAGGGTCCAGCCGGCGGCGGGCGCGATCTCCTGGACGGGACGGGCGCCGCGGCCCGCTGTCGAAGGAAACGAAGTGCGCAGCACCTCATGGCGCCGCACCACCTCGGCGATGGCGCGCTCCAGGGCCGCCACGTCCAGCGGGCCATGCACGGCGAAGGCGACGGGCACGTTGTAGGCCGGGCTACCCGGCGTGAGCTGGTCGAGGAACCAGAGGCGCTCCTGGGCGAAGGAGAGCGGGAGATCGCGGTCCCGGGGGGAAGGGCGAATGGGCTGGGAGCGGGCGGACTGCTCGCCGCCCCGCGCCTTCTCCACCCGCTCGGCCTGCGCCGCCAGGATGGGTGCCTGAAAGAGGGCGCGCAGGGGCAGCTCGACGCCGAAGGCGTCCCGAATCCGCATCACGAGCTGTGTCGCGAGCAGGGAGTGGCCGCCGAGGTCGAAGAAGTCGTCGAAGGCGCCCACATCCTCGACTTCGAGAACCTCAGCCCAGAGGGCGGCCAGCATCTCTTCGACAGGCGTGCGGGGCGCGACCCTCGGGGTGTCCTCGGCGCCGCCGCCCTCGGGACGGATCGCCGCCAGCGCCTTGCGGTCCACCTTGCCGTTGGCGTTGACAGGCAGTGCCGGCAGGAAGACATAGGCCGCCGGAACCATGTAGTCCGGGAGGCGCTCGGCGAGAGCCTGCCGCAAATCGGTGACAGAGGGGGCGGTCGGCGCCGCGGTCTCCGGGACGAGCGCGAGATAGGCGGTCAGGCGTTGGTCGCCCGGGCGGTCCTCGCGCAGCAGAACCACCGCTTCGGAGACCGCCGGATGACGCCGCAACGTGGCCTCGATCTCGCCCAGCTCGATGCGGTGCCCGCGCAGCTTCACCTGGAAGTCGATGCGGCCGAGGTGGTCCAGCAGGCCGTCCGGCCGCAGACGGGCCAGGTCGCCCGTGCGGTAGAGGCGGGCTCCAGGCTCGCCGGAGAGGGGATCGGGGACGAAGCGCTCGGCGGTCAGCGCGGGACGCCGGAAGTAACCGCGGGCGAGGCCCAGGCCGCCGATCCAGACCTCGCCGGTGGCTCCCAGGGGCACGGGCGCGAAGGTGCGGTCGAGCAGGTAGACGCGGGCCTCGCCATAGGGCCGGCCCACCGAGATGGGGCCTTCCGGCGACGCCTTCCAGGCCGTGGCCCACACCGTGACCTCGGTGGGGCCGTAGAGGTTCCACAGCTCGCGGCCCAGCGGCAGCAGGCGGTCCGCGAAGTCGCGGCTCAGGGGCTCGGCGGTCGTCGCCAGGGACGACTCAGGGGCGCCTCGCCAGCCGGACTCCAGCAGCATGCGCCAGGTGGACGGCGTGCCCTGGATGACGGCGGGGGCGGGACGCATGGCGTCCAGGGCGCGGGCGAGGAGCAGACCGTCGCGCACCGTCTCGGTGGAGAGCAGCGCCGTGGTGCCGCCCGCCAGCATGGGAACGAAGATTTCGAGCATTGAAATGTCGAAGGCGATGGTGGCCAGGGCCGGCAGGGTGTCGCCCGGGCTCATGGGGAAGAGGCCGCGCATCACCCGCAAAAAGTTGGCCAGCGAGCGGTGGGAGATCTCGACGCCCTTGGGCAGGCCGGTCGAGCCCGAGGTGTAGATGACGTAGGCGCGGCTCTCGGGAGTAACCGAGGGAACAAGGGACGGCAGGGACGGCAGCGACGGGAGGGACTCCAGGCAGAGACGAGGGATGCCCGAATCGGGTAGCGAGGTCAGCAGGCTCTGCTGAGTGATTACGGCCGCGGCACCGGCGTCCTCCAGCATGAAGGCGCGGCGGTCGGCCGGATGGCTGAGATCGAGCGGCAGGTAGCCGGCGCCGGACTTGAGCACCCCCAGAACGGCGATGGGCAGATCGGCCGTGCGTTCGAGGTGGATGCCCACCAGATCCTCGGCGCCGATGCCCATCCCGCGCAGGTGATGGGCGAGCCGGTTCGAGCGGGCGTCGAGCTCGGCGAAGGTCAGGGTCCAGCTCTCGCCCTTCCAGGCCGTAGCTTCCGGGGTACGGGCCGCCTGGGCGGCGAAGAGAGCGAGCAGACCCTCCGGTTCGCCGGGCACGGCCGTGTCGTTCCACTCCAGCAGCACCTGGTGACGGACGGCGGCGGGGAACGCCGGCAGGGCGGAGAGGCGCAGACTGGGATCGCCCACGGCGGCGTCCAGCAGGGCGCCGAGCAGCTCGGCCATGCGCGCGATGGTGGCGGGATCGAAAACATCGGCGTTGTACTCCAGGGCGCCGGCCATCGAATCGGTGTGCTCGAACATCCCCAGCATGAGGTCGTAGCGGGCGTTGCCGTCGAAGACGTCGAGACCCTCGATCTCCAGGCCGCCCAGGCCGGCGGTGGCGCCGGGCTGGGCGTCGAGGAGCTGGATGAGGGCCTGGACCACGGGCATGCGGCTCGCGTCGCGCTCCGGTTGCAGGGCCTCCACCAGCTTGCCGAAAGGCAGGTGCTGGTGGGTGAAGGCGCCCAGTGCCACGGCGCGGACGCGCGCCAGCAGCTCGCGGAACGAGGGATCGCCCGAGAGGTCGATCCCCAAGGGAAGCTGAGTGATGAAGAAGCCGAGCAGCGGCGCCACCTCGGGCCGGCTGCGGTTGGCGTTGAGCGTGCCGGCGATCAGCCGGTCCTGGCCCGAGAGGCGGTGGAACAGCGTCGCCGCCAGGGCGGTCAACAGCATGAAACGGCTGACCCCCTCGTGGCGGGAGAGGGCGCGCAGGGCCTCGGTGCGCGCGGGTCCGAAGTGGACCGGCCAGATGCCGCCCCGGCTCGTCTGCTCCGGCGGCCGGGGATGGTCGGCGGGAAGGTCCAGCACGAGGGGAAAGCCGGCGAGCTGCCGGCGCCACCAGTCGAGCTCCGCGTTCAAGACCTCGCCGGCCATCCACCGCCGCTGCCAGACGGCGAAGTCGGCGAACTGGGCGGGCAGCGCGGGGAGAGGCGACGGCCGGCCGCCTCCGCCGCGCGCCGCCGCCTCGTACAGCACGGCCACCTCTCCCCACAGGATCTGAAAGCTCGCGAGATCGCTGACGATGTGGTGGACGACCATCACGCAGACGTGCTCGCGCGGCGAGAGGCGCGCCAGCGTCGCCCGCACCAGCGGCCCCCGCTCCAGGGAGAACGGCCGCCGCGCGTCCTCGTTCGCCAGGGCCAGCATCGCCGGCTCGCGGTACCCCTCTGGGAGGCCCGAGAGATCGACCACGGGCAGCGGCAGGCGCAGCTCGGGAGCCACCCGCTGCCGGGCCTGGCCGTCGACCACGGGAAAGGTGGTGCGCCAGGAGCCATGGCGCTCGATGACGCCGTTGAGGCCGCCGGCCAGGGCGGCGACGTCGAGATCGCCCCGCAGCCGCGTCGCCATCACCATGTTGGCGACGGTGGCCGTGGGATCGAGGACGTAGAGGAACCAGAGGCGCTCCTGGTCGAAGGTCAGCGGCCAGTCGCCGGCGCCCCGCGGACCGCTCACCCGCTCGATCGGAGGAGGCCCGGCCGGGGCCGAGGCCGCCTTCTGCCTCTGCTTCTGGCGCAGGGCCTCGAACAGCGCCCGCTGCTCGGGGGTCAACGACGAAAGACGATCGGCGACGCTCAAGCCGGCATCTCCTGGAGGCCGGGAAGCTGGGAAAGGCGCGTCGCGGGATCCTCCGTCATCCGCTCCAGAATGCGGCACAGGAGCTGTAGCCAGCTCTCGACCGTGGCGCCGTCCAGAATGTCGGCGTTGTATTCGACGGAGCCGGAAAAACCGAGATCCTCGTAGTTGTAGAGGCCGAACAGGAGATCCCAACGGGAGTTGCCGTCGTAGAGCGGCGTGGCGGCGGAGTCGAGGCTGCCGGCGCTCAGGTGGCTCTTGCCTTCGAGCACCAGGAGAAGCACCTGCACGATGGGGAAGCGGCCGGCGTCCGACGCGGCCTCCGGCGCCACCGCCGCGATCAGCCGGTCGAACGGCATGCTGGGCCGGCTGAACGCCGCGAGGGAGGTCTTCTTCACCCGCGCCAGCAGCTCGCGGAAGGTGGGATCGCCGCCCAGGTCCACCGCGAAGGGGACCTGGGTGAGGAAGAACCCGGCCACGGCCTCCAGCTCCGGGCGCGGACGGTTGGCGCTGTTGGAGCCCACCACGAGCTTGTCGCGGCCGGTGAGGCGGAAGAGCAGGGCGTCGACCAGGGCGAGGAGAGCCATGAAGGGGGTCACCCCCTCGCGGCGGGCGAGGTCGCGCAGGCGGTGGGCGGCCTCGGGGCCGGTCGAGAACGGGATCACGCCGCCGCGCTGGCTCTGCGCGGCCGGCCGCGGACGGTCGCCCGGCAGGTCGAGCACCAGGGGAAAGCCCGCCAGCTCCCGGCGCCAGAAATCCGCCGACTCCGCCAGCACGCCGCCGCTCCACCACCGGCGCTCCCAGACGGCGAAGTCCGGGAACTGCCGCTCGGGCGCGGCGAGGGGGCTGGGCCGGCCGGCGCGGGCCGATTCGTAGAGCACCATCAGCTCGTGGGTGACGAGCTGGAAGGTGATCCAGTCGGTCGCCGTGTGGTGGATGGTGAGGAGAAGGAGGTGGTCCTCGCGATCCAGCCGGACGAGGGCGGTGCGGATCAGGGGGCCGTGCTCAAGGTCGAACACTCCCCGCGTGCGGTCGAAGAGGGCGCGATTCCCCTCGTCCTCCCGCATCGTCTCCGGCAGGGCCTCCAGGTCGATCAGAACCAGCGGCACCGCGGCCTTCTCCGCCACCCGCTGCACCGGCTGGCCGTCCACCAGGGGAAAGCTGGCGCGCAGGACGGCGTGACGCCGGACGACCTCGCCCAGGGCGGCCTCCAGGAGCGCGGGGTCGAGGCCGCCCCGCAGCCGGCTGGCGGCGTCGACGTTCCAGGAGACCAGGGCGGGGTGGGCCCGGTGCAGGCGCCAGAGCCGCTCCTGGTCGATCGAGAGGGGCCAGTCGCCGGCCGCCGTGGGGCCGGTGACGCGGGGCACGGGCGGCGGCTGGGGAACCTTGGGCGCGGCGGCGGCCTGCTGCTTGCGGCGCAGGGCCTCGAACAGCGCCCGCTGCTCGGGCGTGAGGGCGGAGAGGCGATCGACGACGGTCAACGAGCTGTCTCCATCTCAGCCAGCTTGTCCGCCGCCTCCTCGGGCGACAACCCCTCGACCAGGGCGAGCAGGGCGGCGAGATCCTCCTCGCTCTCCTCGCCCTTGGCGCGGCCCACGGCCTTGGCCAGCTCGGCGACGGTCGGCGACTCGAAGAGGGCCGTCACCGGCAGGTCGGCGGCGAGGCGGTTGCGGATCTGGGTCACCATCTGGATGGCGAGCAGCGAGTGGCCGCCCAGCTCCAGGAAGCTGTCGTCGACGCCGAGGGGCGCGATGCCGAAAAGCTCCTGCCAGAGGGTGACCAGGGCTTCCTCGCGCTCGTCGCGGGGCGCCACGTAGGGGGTCGAGAGAGCCGGACGCGCCGCCTTCTCGCCGGTGCCGGCGTGGAGGCCGCCCACCTGGGCGAGGAAGGTCTCGGCGGTCACCGAGTCGGCTTCGGCGATGAGGCCGTGGACCGGACGGGAGGAGACGACGGCGCGGGGCAGGCCGGAGGCGAGGAGGCGCAGCAGGGCGTCGCCGCTCTGGGCCACGGGAATGCCCCAGGCGTCCAGGCTCTGCTCGATCTCGTCCGGCTGGAGGCCGGCGAGGCCCCCCGCCGCCGCGACCAGCCAGCCGTGCCACTGGTACGGGTCCCAATGGGCGACCAGGGTCCGCGTTTTGCCCTCGGCCGCCCGGCGCTGGGCCAGGGCGTCGAGGAAGCTGCCGGCGGCGGCGAGGTCGAGCTGTCCCAGGCCTCCGGTGAAGGCGAGGGTGGAGGACATGAGGAGGACGAAGCCGGGCGGGTCAACCTCTCGATCGATCGCCGCGAGCCAGGCCTCGGCGTCCCGCGCGGCGGGCTCGATCGAGGCCAGAAGGGACTCCGCCGTCTTGAGCTGGACGAGGCCGCCGGTGAAGGCGCCGCCGGTGTGAAAGACGCCGTCGATCCTCCCCAGGGCCGCCCGGGCCGCGGCCAGCACCGCCGCCGGCTCGCCCGCCGGGAGACTGGCCACGCGGGCGTCCAGCCTGCTCACCAGGAGCTCGGCCAGAGCGGCGCCGCCGCCATGCTCGCCGTCGGTGATCAGGTAAGCGCCGCCCCGCGGGAAGTCCTCCGTGGCTGGCAGGGAAACCGGAGCGAAATCCCGCACCCAGCGCTGCCGGCCGCGCAGGGCCACGGCGCTGCCTCCGGCCGCGACTCCGAGGCGGGCCTCGGCGAGGATCTGGTCCACGAGGCGATCCGAAGGGGACCCGATGTCGACGCTGGCGCAGCTCAGCCCCGCCGACTCCTGGGGAATCACCTTGAGGGCGCCGAGGACGGTCGCCTTGGCGGGATGGACCGGGTCGCCGTCCATCACCTCGTGCAGACCGTTGGCGACGACGGTGATGTGCATCGACGCCCCAGCCGCGGCTTGAGAGAGCCGAACGAGGCTGAGAAGCCCCGCCTCCAGGGCCTCGCGCCGGGAGGGCTCCCCCGCCGTCACGCCCCAGAGGTGGACGACCCGCGCGGGGCCCTCTTTCAGCAGGGCGGCGTAGTCGAGATCCGGTTCCCGGCGAGCCGTCGTAACCGCGCGGCCCTCCTGGCGCAGCCGCTCCGCGATCCGCTCCCCTAAACCGGTCTCGTCGAGGAAGATCAGCCAGCCTCCCTCGTTCTCCTCCGCGGCGCTCGCCGGCAGCGGCGCCTGCTTCCAGGACGGCGTCCAGAACCAGTCCGCGACATCCGCTTTCGCAGCGCTCTCCGCAACCTGGGCACCCGGCGCGGGAGGCTCGATCCAGTATCTCTGCCGCTCGAACGGATAGGTGGGCAGCCGCACCTTGCGCCGCCGCTCGCCCGCGAACAGAGCGGCGGAGTCGAAGGGGGCGCCCGCCGTCCACAGGCCGCCGAGAGCTTCGAGGAGGTTCCTCTCCTCCCCCTCCCCTACCCGGCCCAGGGTGGTCGCCGTCGCGGCCACGGCGGCGCCCGGGAGCTGGTGAATCAACGTCGTGAGCGTGCCGCCCGGCCCCACCTCCAGCGTCACCTGGTCCGGCTCGCGCAGCAGCTCGGCGAGACCCTCGGCGAAGCGCACGGGCTGCGTCATGTGGCGCGCCCAGTAGCCGGGGTCGGCGAGGTCGGCGGCGGTGATCCAGGTGCCGGTGACGTTGGAGACGTAGGGAATGGACGGCGCCGAGATCGTCAGGGAGCGGGCGATCCCGGTCAGCGGCGCCACGGCCGGAGCCATCATCCGCGAGTGGAAGGCGTGGGTGGTCGTGAGGCGCAGGCAGACGGCGCCACGGCCGGAGAGGGCCGTCTCCAGCTCCCCCACCGCCGCGTCCGGCCCGGCCACGACGCAGAAATGGGGACCATTGGTGGCCGCGAGCGACAGCTCTCCTCCCAGGAGGGACCGCACCTCGGCCTCAGGCAGCGGCACGGCGAGCATGGCGCCGCCGGGCAGCTCCTGGATGAGCTTCGCCCGCTTCGCCACCAGCCCGAGCGCATCTTCCAGGGAGAGAACACCCGCCAGCGCCGCCGCCACGTACTCGCCAAGGCTGTAGCCGATCATCGCCCGCGGCACGATGCCCCAGGACATCAACAGCCGCGCCAGGGCGTACTCGACGGCGAAGACGGCCGGCTGGGCGTTCTCCGTGCGGGCGAGGCGCTGCCCCGCCTCGTCCAGAGGCGCCGGATCGCGGCGCAGCCGGCTGAAGATGTCGGCTGCGCCGGAAGGAGCCGCGAACAGCAGCTCCCGGAGATCCATGCCGAGGATCTCCGCGCAGCGGTCGAACTCGGCGGCGAAGACGGGCTCGGTCTCGTACAGCTCGCGCCCCAGGCCGGGCGCCTGAACGCCGAGACCCGGGAACAGGAAAACGACAGGCCGCTCGCTACCCTCGAAGGTGCCGCGGGCGCCCCGGCCCTCCCGCAGGGCGGCGACGGCCTCCGCGCGGTCGCGGGCGACCACCGCCCGGCGGCAGGCGAAGGCCCTGCGCCCCGTCTGTAGAGTGAAGGCAACATCCGCCAGCTCCAGATCCTCCGTCTCCAACCGGTCCGCCAGACGCCCGCAGGCCGCCTCCAGCGCCGAGTCCGTGCGGGCCGAGATCGTCAGCAGCTGAACGGGCCGCGACGGGCTGCCGGGCTCCGCCGGCGGCGCCTCCTCCAGCACGGCGTGGACATTGGTGCCGCCAAGCCCGAAGGAGCTGACGCCGGCTCGGCGGGGCGAGAGGTCCGCCGGCCAGGGCTCGCCTTGGATGGGCACGCGGAACGGCCCGAAGCCGGCCCGCGGGTTGGGGCGCTCGAAGTGCAGGCTGGGCGGGATCGTGGCATGTTCCAGGGCCAGGGCCGTCTTGATCAGCCCGGCCAGTCCCGCCGCCGTGTTGAGATGGCCGACGTTGGTCTTCACCGACCCCAAGGCGCAGGACTCCGTGCCGCCCGCCGCCGCGAAGGCCTGGTTGAGAGCCGCCACCTCGATGGGATCGCCGAGCGCCGTGCCGCTGCCGTGCCCCTCGACGTAGGCGATGGAGGCCGGCTCGACCCCCGCCATCAGCAAGGCCTCGGTGATCACGTCCGCCTGCCCCTCGACGCTGGGAGCCGTGAAGCCCACCCTGTCTGACCCGTCGTTGTTCACCGCCGAGCCGCGGATCACGGCGTGGATGGAGTCGCCGTCCGCCAGGGCGTCGGCGAGGCGCTTGAGCACCACCACGGCGCAGCCGTTGCCCACCACGGCGCCGCCGGACGAGGCGTCGAAGGCCCGGCAGTGGCCGTCCGGCGAGGTGATCGCCCCCTCTTGATAAAGGTAGCCCTCCTTCTCGGGCAGGGCGATGGAGACCGCTCCAGCCAGCGCCAGATCCGACTCGCCCGAGAGCAGGCTCTGGCTCGCCATGTGGACGGCCGTGAGGCCCGTCGAGCAGGCCGTCTGCACCAGCACGCTCGGCCCCTTGAGGTTCAGCTTGTAGGAGAGGCGGGTGGCGAGGAAGTCGCGGTCGTTGAGCAGCAGCGCCTGAAGGCCGCCGACCGTGGCGAGCAGGGCGGCGTTGGGCATCAGGTTCGAGAAGAGGTACGAGCTGGTCCCCGAGCCGGCGTAGACGGCCGCCCGGGCTCCCGCTCTTTCCGGATCCTGTCCCGCGTCCTCCAGCGCCTCCCAGGCGCACTCCAGGAGGATGCGGTGCTGCGGGTCCATTACCTCGGCTTCGCGGGGGGTGAAGCCGAAGAAGGCGGCGTCGAAGTCCGCTATGCCGTCGAACAGCGCCCGGGCGGGAACGTAGGCGGGATCGGCCAACAGCGACGGCTCGACCCCCGAGGCCAGCAGCTCCTCGGGCGTGAAAAAGGAGACCGACTCGACACCGTCGCGCAGGTTCTCCCAGAAGCGCTCCAGGGTGGGCGCGCCGGGAAACCGGCCTGCCATGCCGATGATTGCGATGGCGATGGCAGTCGCGCCCTGAGGCTGGGGATCGTCGTCAATCATGAAACGGGCTCCAAGGGATCACTTGTCGGTACGGCCCCGGCGGCTGGCCCGGGCCTGGCTCATCTGCCGCAGCGCGTCCTGCCGGCCACGGGTGCGGGCGCGGCCCGCTTCGGCCTTTTCCCGCAAAGCCTCTTCCAGGGCTTCCACCCGAGGCTGCTCGGCCAGATGCCGGGCCAGCGAGGCGATGGTGGGATGGCGGAACAGGTCGGTGACGGCGACCTCCAGCCCCAGCGCGGCCTTCAGGCGGCTATGGAGCTTGACGATGCGCAGCGAGCTGCCGCCGGACTCGAAGAAGTTGTCGTGGACGCCCACGGCGGGAAGGTCCAGCACCTCCCGCCAGACCGTGCCAATCCGGCGCTCCAGATCGTTGCGCGGCGCCACGAAGCCCGCGTCCAGCGGAACAGCCGCCTGGGGCGCCGGCAGCGCCTTGCGGTCGACCTTGCCGTTGGCGGTCAGCGGCAGGGCGTCGAGCATCACGAAGGTCCAGGGCACCATGGGCTCGGGCAGCGTCCGCAGCAGGGCCTCGCGCAGCGCGACCGGGGTGGGAGCGGGTACCGTGGAAGCCACGACATACCCCACCAGCCGCGGCTCGCCGCCGGTTTTCTCCCGCGCGGTCACCACCGTCTCGCGCACGCCGGGCAGGCGCAGCAGGGCGGCCTCGATCTCCTCCAGCTCGATGCGGAAGCCGCGGATCTTGACCTGGAAATCGATACGGCCCAGGAACTCCAGCTCGCCGTCGGGGAGCAGCCGCACCCGGTCGCCCGTGCGGTAGAGCCGCTCGCCGGAAAGGCCGCTGAACGGGTCGGGCACGAAGCTCTCCGCCGTGGCCTCAGGGCGCCCGAGGTAGCCGCGGGCGAGGCCCACGCCGCCGATCGCCAGCTCCCCGGGAACGCCGATGGGAACCGGCCGGAACGCGGCGTCCAGCACGTGGACGCGGCCGTTGGCGACCGGCCGGCCGATGGGCGGCGCGACCGCCGCCGGCGGGGTGCGTCCGAAGGTGGCGACGACGGCGCCCTCCGTCGGCCCGTACTGGTTGAAGAGGGCGACCGGCAATCCCGCCGGCGCCCCCGAGTGCAGGCGGTCGCCGCCGGTGGTCAGGACGCGCAGCGCCATCCCCTCGGGCCAGGGCTCGGCGAGCACCGCCTCGGCCAGCGGCGTCGGCAGGAAGGCGACGGTGATCTCCTCGGCCGCCAGCCACGCCGCCAGCCGGGCGGGATCGCGGCGGGTCTCGTCGTCCGGCACGTGCAGGCTGGCGCCCGCCACCAGGGTGGGCCAGATCTCCAGAATGGTGGCGTCGAACCCCGGAGCCGCGACCTGGGTCGCCCGGCCGGCGGCTTCGACGCCGTAGGCCCGGCGGTACCACGCGGTGGGATTGGCCAGGCTGCGATGGGAGATCACGACACCCTTGGGCCGGCCCGTGGAGCCCGAGGTGTAGATGACGTAGGCCGCGTTCTCCGGCGCCACCGCAATCTCTTCGGTTTCGTCGCCATGGTTCTCCTGGCCTTCGGCGCCCGGCCCGAGCCGCACCACCTGCGCGTCCAGGATCTCCGGCAGCTCCAGCCCTTCTTGCGTCAGCAGCACGCGGGCGCCCTCGCCTCCCCAGGTGTCCGCGAGCTGCCACGCCAGCCGCTGCGCCGGATGCGCCGGATCGAGCGACACGAAGGCGCCGCCCGCGAGCAGCACGGCCAGCTGGGCCACGACCATCTCCGCCGAGCGCTCCATCAGCACCGGCACCCGGGTCTCGGGGCCGGCTCCCAGGGCACGCAGACGGCGGGCCAGCCCGGACGCCCGGCGGATCAGCTCGCCGTAGGTGAGGCGCACGGCGCCCGCCGCCAGGGCCAGGGCGCCTGGAGCCTCGGCGGCCCGGGCCGCGATCTGAACGTGGACCGGCACGAAGGGACCGAAGTCCGTCGCCGTCCCGTTCCACTCGCGGGCGATCTGGTGCGCCTCGCCGGCCGAAAGCAGCGGCAGATCCTCGACGGGCGTGCCGGGCGCCGCCGTGAGTCCCTCCAGCAGGGTCGTGAAATGGCCGAGCAGGCGGGCGATGGTAGAGGCCTCGAAGAGGTCGGTGCGGTACTCCAGCCAGCCGCCGAAGCCCTCGCCGCCCGTGGGCATCTCCGCGAGGATGAGCGACAGATCGAACTTCGCCGTGCCGGCGGGCGCCTCCTCGGGGGCCAGAGCGAGGTTCGGCAGGGCGAGGGGCGCGAGCGGCGCATTCTGGACGACCAGGGCGGCCTGGAAGAACGGCGTATGGGAGAGGTCGCGCTCCGGTTGCAGCTCCTCGACCAGCTTCTCGAACGGCAGGTCCTGATGGGCGTAGGCGCCGAGCGTCGTCTCGCGGAGCTGGCGCAGCAGCTCGCGGACGGTGCCGCTCCGTCTCAGATCCGCCCTGAGCACCAGGGTGTTGACGAAGAAGCCGATCAACCCCTCGGTCTCCAGCCGGTTGCGGTTGGCGATGGGCGCGCCGATCGCGAGATCCGGCTGGCCGGAGAGGCGGGACAGCAGGGCGAGCAGGGCGGAGGCGAGGACCATGAAGGTCGTCGCGCCCTCGTTGCGGGCGAGGGCGCCGGCGCGGGCGGAGAGCCCGGCGCCGAGGCGGAACGGCCGCTGGGCGCCCTGGGCCGTCATCACCGCCGGCCGCGGGTGGTCGGTGGGCAGGTCGAGGGCCGCCGGCAGCCCCTGGAGCTGCCAGCGCCAGTAGCCGATCTGCCGCTCCAGCCGCTCGCCGGACAGCGTTCTCCGCTGCCAGGCCGCGAAGTCGGCGTACTGCACCTCCAGCTCGGGCAGCGGCGACGGCTCACCGTCGAGGGCCGAGCCGTAGAGCGCCGCCACCTCCCGCATCAGCACGCCGAGCGACCACAGGTCGGAGACGATGTGATGCAGGGTGAGGAGCAGCGCGTGGTCCGCCGGCCCCAGCGGCAGGAGGGCGGCGCGCAGCAGCGGGCCGCGCGCGAGGTCGAACGGCCGGCGGGACTCCTCGGCGGCGAGGTGCGCTCGCTCGGCCTCGCGCGCCGCCGCGGGCAGGCCGGCCAGATCCACCTGAGGCAAAACCCATTGGGAGGAGACGGAGGGAAGCGCGATCTCCTGCGCCGGCTCGCCGTCGCGCTCCGGGAAGACCGTGCGCAGCGTCTCGTGGCGGCGGATGACCTCGCGCAGCGCGGCGGCGAGGGCCGCCACGTCCAGCCGGCCCTTCAGGCGCAGCGTGAGAGGCACGTTGTAGACCGAGCCGCCGCCGCCCTCCAGGCGGTCGAGGAACCACAGCCGCTCCTGGGCGAAGGAGAGGGGAAGCCCGGCCGTTCGGTCCTCCGGGATCATTGGCTCCGGCGTCTCGGCGCCGCTCTCGCGCGCCGCCTCGACCGCCCGCGCCAGCTCCTCCAGCGTAGGGGCCTCGAACAGCCGGCGCAGGGGGAGGTCGACGGCGCAGGCCTCGCGCACCCGCGAGATCACCTGGGTGGCGAGCAGGGAGTGGCCGCCGAGGTCGAAGAAGCTGTCGTGGAGGCCGACCCGCTCGACCCCGAGAACGACGGTCCAGATGCCCGCCAGCAGCTCCTCCAGCGGCGTCGCGGGAGCCACGTAGCCGGCGCCGCCGCTCACCGACGTTTCGGGGGCAGGAAGAGCGCGGCGGTTCACCTTGCCGCTCCCCGTGAGCGGCAGTGCTTCGAGCCGCATCCAGAGGGTGGGCACCATGAAGTCGGGCAGGGTCGCCGCGAGGAAGGCCCGCAGCTCGGCCCAGGAGGGCTCCGCGCCGTCGTCGCCATCACGGAAGACGCACCAGGCGGCGAGGCGCCTGGCGCCCGCCCCAGTCCCGCCGGCATCGCCGGCATCCCCACCTCTCACGCCGGCCACGGCCTGGAGCACGGCCGGGTGGCGCGCGAGAGCGGTCTCGATCTCGGACAGCTCGATGCGGTAGCCCCGCACCTTCACCTGGTGGTCGCCGCGCCCCAGGTACTCCAGGGTGCCGTCCGGCAGCCAGCGGGCGAGATCTCCGGTGCGGTAGAGGCGCCCGCCAGGCTCACTCGCGAACGGATCGGGCACGAAGCGCTCGGCCGTCAGGTCGGGGCGCGCGATATAGCCCCGGGCGAGGCCCGTTCCCCCGATGTAGAGCTCGCCGGGCACGCCGGCCGGCACGGCTTCCCCGGCGGCTCCCAGCAGGAAGACGCCGGCGTTGTCGAGGGGCCGGCCGATGGTGGGCCGCTCGGGCCAGCCGGCCGGATCGCCGTCCAGGGTCAGCCAGGTGGCGGCGTGGGTCTCCGTCGGCCCGTAGTGATTGAACAGCACGGCTCCCGGCAGGGCGGCGAACAGGGCGCGCACCTGGGGGGTGACGTAGAGCTGCTCGCCGGCCGCCATGACCTCGCGCAGGGCGAGACGCAGATCAGTGTCCCCGGCCGCGACCGCGATCTGCTGGAGGGCGACGAGCGGCGCGAACAGCCGCTCCACCCGCTCGGCGGCCAGCAGGCGCAGCAGCGCGGGAGCGTCGCGGCGGGTCTCCTCGGAGACCAGCACCAGCGTGCCGCCCGTCGCCCAGGTGGAGAACGCTTCCTGGAAGGAGACGTCGAAGGCGAGCGGCGCGAACTGGAGGGTGCGCGTCCCCACTCGCGCCCCGGAGGTGCGCAGCTGCCAGGAGAGCATGTTGACGGCCGCCTCGTGGCTCATGGCCACGCCCTTGGGACGGCCGGTGGAGCCGGAGGTGTAGAGGAGGTAGGCGAGGCTCGCCGGATCCGTCGCCGGGTCCGCGGGCTCGCCATCCGCGTGATCCCCGGCGGCCCCGGTGGCCTCGGCGATCGAGTCTCGAGTGAGGACGACCGGCGCGCCCGCGTCCTCCACCATCAGGCGCAGGCGCTCGGGAGGGTTGGCGGGATCGAGGGGCAGGTAGGCGCCGCCCGCCTTGAGGACGGCGAGCACGGCCACCCACTGCTCCACCGAGCGCTCGCAGAGGATGCCCACCGGCACGTCCGGCCCCACGCCCAGGCAGCGCAGCCGGCGGGCGAGGAGGCCGGCCCGGCGCTCCAGCTCGGCGTAGCTCAGAAGGTCCTCGCCGAAGATCAGGGCCGGCGCGTCCGGCGTGCGCGCCGCCTGCGCCGCCACCAGATCGTGGACCCGCGGGTTCCCTGCCGGGTTCCAGACATGGGGCACGGGATACCGGCTCCAGCCCAGGAGCTGCCTCTTCTCCGCCGCCGACAGCAGGGGGAGGTCCGAGAGGCGGCTTTGAGGCAGCGCCACGGCCCCCTCCAGCAGGACCGCGAAGCGCTCCACGAGACGGCTGGCCGTGGCGTCGTCGAACAGGTCGCGGTTGAGCTCCAGAGCACAGGCGCCTTCCCCCACGTAGAGGGTCAGGTCGAACTTGGCGGTTGGGATCTCGACGTCGAGCACGTCCGCGGCGATCCCCGGCAGGTCGATCATGGTCCTCGCGGTCGTGGCATCGCGCAGCACCAGCATCACCTGGAACAGGGGCGTGCGCCCCGCCAGCCGCTCGGGCGCCAGCTCCTCCACCAATCGCTCGAAGGGGAGGTCCTGGTGCCGGTAGGCCTCCAGGGTGGTGGCGCGCGCCCGGCCGGCGATCTCGGCGAACGGCGGATCGCCGCCGAGGTCCAGCCGCAGGGCCAGGGTGTTGGTGAAGAAGCCGATGAGCCCCTCGGTCTCCAGGCGGTTGCGGTTGGCGATGGGCGAGCCCACCACGAGGTCCGTCTGGCCGGTGTGGCGGGCCAGCAGGGCGTCGAAGGCGGCGAGGAGGGCCATGAAGAGGGTCCACCCCTCGCGCCGGCCCTGGGCACGCAGCGCCGCGAGCAGCCCCTCGGGAAGGGTGAAGGGAATCTGCCCGGCCCGCGCGGCCCCCGCGGTCATCATGGCGGGACGCGGCCGGTCCGCCGGCAGCTCCAGCGACTCGGGAGCGCCGGAGAGCACCCGCCGCCAGTGGGCGAGCTCCCCGGCCAGCACCTCGCCCGCCAGCCAGCCCCGCTGCCAGACGGCGAAATCGGCATATTGCACCGGCAACGGCGGCAGCACCTCCCCCCGGTAGAGCGCCGCCAGCTCGCGCAGCACGATCGGGAGCGACCAGGCGTCCGAGACGATGTGGTGCAGGGCGACCGCCAGCAGATGGTCCTCCGCGCCGAGCCGGAGGAGGGCGGTGCGGGCGAGCGGCCCGGCCGCGAGGTCGAACGGCCGCCGCGCCTGCGCCGCCAGCAGCTCTCCGGCCTCGGCTTCGCGAAGCGCCTCGGGCAGAGCGGACAGATCGACGCGGGGCAGGACCGCGGACACGGGATCGAGGACCACCTGGAGCGGCTCGGGGTACCCAGAGACCTCGCGGAAGACCGTGCGCAGCGACTCGTGGCGCCGGGCGATCTCCGACAGCGCCCCCGCCAGCGCCTCGGGCTTCAGGGGGCCGCGCAGGCGCAGGGCGCCGGGGACGTTGTAGGCCGGGCTCTCCGGCTCCAGGCGGTGGAGGAACCAGAGCCGCCGCTGGGAGTAGGAGAGCGGCATACCCTCCGGGTCCCGCGGCACCGGGACGATTTCCGGCGCCGGAGCCAGCTCCTGCAATGCCCCCAGGCGCCGGGCCAGGGCCGCCGGGGTCGGTGCCTCGAACAGCAGGCTCAGGGGCACCTCGACGCCGAAGACCGCCCGCACGCGCGACGCCAGCCGGGTGGCAAGCAGAGAGTGGCCGCCGAGGTCGAAGAAGTCGGCGTCCGGCCCGACGGTCTCGACGCCCAGCACGTCGGCCCACAGGTCCGCCAGCAGCTCCTCGGCGGCCGAGAGCGGAGCCGCGATGGAGCTTCCCGCCTCCATTTCCGGCTGCGACGCCGCAGACAACGCGCGCCGGTCGAGCTTGCCCGTGCCCGTCAGCGGCAGGGCGTCCAGCCTCACGATCTGGGAGGGCACCATGGTTTCCGGCAGGCTGTGGCGCAGGAAGTCCCGCAGCACGGCAGGCGCGATCTCCTGCTCCGCCACGACCCAGGCCAAGAGGCGCTCGCCGGCGGCGTCCGCCGCCACCGCCGCGGCTTTTACCAAGGGATGGCGGGCGAGGGCGGCCTCCACCTCCGCCGGCTCGATGCGCACGCCCCGCACCTTGATCTGCTGGTCGGCCCGGCCCAGGAACTCCAGGGTGCCGTCCGGCAGCCGGCGCGCGAGGTCGCCCGTGTCGTAGAGACGCCCGCCGTCGCCCTGAAAATCGGGGACATAGCGCTCCGCCGTCAGATCCGGCCGCCCCAGGTAACCCCGGGAGACTCCGGGGCCGCCCACGTGCAGCCGCCCGGCCACACCGACGGGAACCGCCAGTCCCCGGGCGTCCAGCAGGTGAATGCGAGCGTTACCGATGGGCCGGCCAATGGGCAATCGCCGCACCTTGTCTCCAGGCTCGCAGGCCCAGCGGGTGGTGTCGATCGAGATCTCCGTGGGGCCGTACTGGTTGTCGAGCGGCACCGCCGGCAGCCGCTCCAGAAAGCGGTCCCGCAGCTCGGGCGCCAGCACCTCGCCGCCGGAGAACACCTGGCGGAGGGCGGTACACCTCTCGACGCCTTCCTCGCGCAGGAAGGCCGCCAGCAGGGTGGGCACGAAGTGGACCACGGTGACGCCGTGCCGGGCGATCACCTCCGCGAGATAGCCAGCGTCCTGGTGGCCGTCGGGCCGCGCGATCACCAGCCGCGCCCCGGCCAGCAGCGGCGCGAACACCTCCCAGATCGAGAAGTCGAAGCTGAACGACGCCTTGAGCAGCAAGGTGTCGGCCGCCGTCAGCCGGTAGGTCTCCTGCGCCCAGAGGAGCCGGTTGACGAGCCCGCGGTGCGGCAGCATCACGCCCTTGGGGCGGCCCGTGGAGCCCGAGGTGTAGAGGACGCAGGCGAGATTGTCCGCGGCAACAGCCGGATCGGTCGGATCGATCCGATCGGCCGGATCGGACTGAGCGATGAGGACCGTGGCGCCGCCGAAGAAACCGAAGCGGCCGGCCAGCGCCGGTTCCGTGACCAGCACCTCCGCTCCGGAGTCGGCGAGCATCAGCTCCAGGCGCTCCGGCGGATAGGCGGGGTCGAGCGGCAGCCAGGCGCCAGCCGCCGCGAGGATGGCCAGCATGCCGATGACCATCTCGGGCGAGCGCTCGACGCACAGCCCCACCACGCTCTCCGGCCCCACGCCCGCCCGCCGCAGCCCGCCGGCCAGAGCCTGGGCGCGAGCCATCAGCTCGCCATAGGAGAGGCTCGGCCCGCCGTCCGCCACGAGGGCCGGAGCGTCCGGAGTCCGCGCCGCCTGCGCGGCCACCAGCTCGTGCAGGCAGAGATCCCGGGGATAGGGCGCCGCCGTGTCGTTCCACTCGCCCGCGAGCTGCCAGCGCTCGGCCGGCGAGAGCAGCGGCACCTCCGAGACGCGCCGCGCCGGCTCGGCCGCCGCCCCCGCGAGCAGGGCCTGGTAGTGGCCGGCCAGCCGCGCGATCGTCGCCGCCTCGAAGAGCGAGGTGCGGTACTCCAGGCCGCCCGTCACGCCCGCGTCCAGCTCGTGGAGAGACGCCGTGAGGTCGAACTTGGCCGCCGTCGTCTCGTAGTCGACGAGCTCCACCGCGAGCCCCGGCAGCCGCAGCGGCCCGCCCGGCGTGCTGAGCAGCGAGAACATGACCTGGAAGATGGGGGTACGGGCCGGGTCGCGCCCGGGCTGCAGCTCCTCCACCACCCGCTCGAAGGGAACGTCCTCGTTGCCCTGCGCCTCGCGCACCCGGTCGCGGACCCGCCGCACCAGCTCGCCGAAGCCGGGGTCCCCCGCCAGCGGCGCCCGCAGGGCCAGGGTGCTGACGAAGAAGCCGATCATCTCCTCCAGCTCGCGGCGGCTGCGGCCGGCCGAGGCGATTCCCACCGCGAAGTCGTCCTGGCCGGCGTAGCGGGCGAGCAGCGCGAAGAAACCGCCCAGGAGGACCGAGAAGAGCGTCGTCCCCTCGCCGCGAGCCTGCTCCCGCAACGCCGCGGTCACATCCGGCGGCAGGTCCACCCGCCGGGTGGCCGCGGCGCGGTCGAGCGCCGGGGGGCGCGGCCGGTCGGTGGGCAGCTCCAGGGCGGGGACGGCGGCCAGCTCACGGCGCCAGAAGGCGAGCTGCTCGTCGAGAACCGCCTCGGACAGCGAAGCTCGCTGCCAGAGCGCCCAGTCGACGTAGCGCAGCGGCAACTCGGGGAGAGGCGTGGAGGCATAGCCCGCTCCGAGATCGCGCAGCAGGACCTGCAACGACCAGCCGTCCGCCGCGATGTGGTGGACGGTGACGACCAGGATGTGCTCCTGGTCCGCCAGCCGGATCAGGAGGAAGCGCGCGACCTGCCCCCGCTGGAGGTCGAAGGGCCGCGCCACCTCGGCCCGCACGGCCTGCCGGACATCGCTCTCTTCGTCCCTGCTGTCCCTGAAGTCCTTGAAGTCCCTGCTCAGGCCTTCGGCGGCAGGGAGCACCCGCTGGACGGGCTCGCCGTCCGTCTCGGCGTACACGGTGCGCAGGGGCTCGTGCCGGCGGATCACCTCGCCCAGGCTGATGGCGAGCCGGTCCTCGTCGAGCGTGCCGGTGAGACGCAGGGCGACACCGACGTTGTAGGCCGCGCTGCCCGGTTCCAGCCGGTCGAGCAGCCAGAGACGCTGCTGGGCGAGCGAGAGCGGGTAGGGACCCGGGGACGGCGCGGACGGAACGGATGAGGGCGCCACAGCGGCGGCCTCCGGCCGGGCGCTCGCCAGCCACTCGGCCAGCGCCGCCACGGTCGGCGCCTGGAACAGCGCCGCCACCGGCACCTCGACGCCGAAGGCCTCGGCGGCGCGGAACGCCGCCCGCACGGCCAGCAGCGAGTGGCCGCCGAGGGCGAAGAAGTCGTCGTGGATCCCCAGGGCCTCCAGGCCGAGCACCTCGCGCCAGACCGCGGCGAGCCTCTCCTCCACCGCATCGCGAGGCGCCGTGTCCCCTCCCGCAACCGGCCGCTCCGGAGCCGGCAGCGCCCGGCGATCCACCTTGCCGTTGGGAGAGAGCGGCAGCGCCGGCAGCACCATCCATGCCGTGGGCACCATGATCCCGGGCAGCTGGCCACGCAGGAAGCCGGCGAGCTCCGCCGGCAGATCCTCGCCGGTTTCCTCGGGAACCACGTAGCCCACCAGCCGCGCTCCCCCGGGGCCGTCCGAGCGCAGGGCGGCCGCCGCCTGCCGCACGGCCGGGTGGCGCTCCAGGGCCGCCTCGATCTCCCCCAGCTCCATGCGCACGCCGTGGAGCTTCACCTGGTGGTCGAGCCGGCCGAGAAAGTCGATCTGGCCGTCCGGCAGCAGCCGCGCCCGGTCGCCGGTGCGGTACAGCCGGGCGCCGGCCTGCCCGGGAGACGCGAACGGATCGGGGACGAAGCGCTCCGCCGTCAGGTCCGGTTTTTCGACATAGCCGCGCGCCAGACCCGCCCCGCCCAGGAACAGCTCGCCGGGCACTCCCACCGGCAGCGCCTCGCCGTGCCGGCCCAGCACCCGCGCCCGGCGGCCCGCGAGCGGCCGGCCGATGGTCACCCGATCGGCCCCTCTCGGCACCACCGTCCAGGTCGAGTACGTCGTGTCCTCGCTGGGACCGTAGAGGTTGACGACGCGCTCGACCTGAGGGTGGGCGTGGAGCCGCGCCACGAGGTCCGGCTTGAGCGCCTCGCCCGCCAGATTGACCGTGCGCAGCCCGGCGGGCAGCGGACGGTCCGCCATCTCGGCCATCGGCGAGGGCACGGCGGTGATCAGCGTCACCTCGGACAGGGCCGCGAGCTGCGGCAGCCCGACGATGCTCGGCGCCAGGATCACCCGGCCACCCGTGGCGAGGGGCACGAAAAACTCGAAGATCGAGAGGTCGAAGCACACCGAGGTCGCGGCCAGCACCCCCTCGAGGTCGGCGCGCGGGAAGGCCGCCAGCGCCCAGCGCACGAAGGCGACGGCGCTCCGGTGCGCGATCCCCACGCCCTTGGGCCGGCCGGTCGAGCCCGAGGTGTAGATGACGTAGGCCAGGTTGTCGTCGGCGGCCTGCGTCGCCTCGATCGAACCGATCGGATCGATCTGCCCGATCACGACCTTGGCACCCTCGAAGAAATCGAAGCGGCCGGCCAGCGCCGATTCGGTGACCAGCCACCGCGCTCCCGAGTCCGCGAGCATCAGCTCCAGCCGCTCCTGGGGATAGGCGGGATCGAGCGGCACGTAGGCGGCGCCGGTCCGGAGGATGCCCAGGATCGCCGCCACCAGGTCCGGCGTGCGCTCCAGGCAGAGGCCCACCCGCGCCTCCGGCCCCACCCTCAAACCCCGGAGGTGTCCCGAGAGGCGCCCGGCGCGCGCCATCAGCTCGCGGTAGGTGATGCGCTCCCGCTCGCCCACCACCGCCACGGCGTCCGGCGTGCGCGCCGCCTGCGCGGCCACGAGATCGTGGAGGCCGCCCCGCGAAGGCACGGCGCCCGTGTCGTTCCACTCCGCGTTGATCTGCTGCGCCTCGGCGGCCGTCAGGAGGGGCAGGGCGGAGAGACGGGTCCCTGGATCGACCCGGGTGGCGCCCGCCACCAGCGTCTCCCAGTGGCCGAGCAGGCGATCGATCGTCGCCGGCTCGAAGAAGGCCGTGGCGTACTCGGCGAGCACGTCCCAGCCGCCGTCCGCCCGTGGGGAGACCGCGAGCAGGAGATCAAACTTGGCCGTGCCGCCGTGGCGCCGCACCGGCTCCAGAACGAGCCCGGCGGCGGAGCGCGCGGGCAGGGGCTCCTCCAGGACGAACATGACCTGAAAGAGGGGGCTCCGCGCCAGGCCCCGCCTCGGTTGCAGCTCCTCCACCAGGGCCTCGAAAGGGAGGTCCTGGTGCGTGTAGGCGCCCAGGGCGGCCTCCCGCACCCGGGCCAGCAGATCGCCCAGCGGCGGATCGTCACCCAACCGCACGTCGAGCACCAGGGTGTTGACGAACAGGCCGATGAGCCGCTCCACCTCGGGGCGGCGGCGGTTGGCGACCGGCGTCCCCACCGGGATCGCCGCCTCGCCGGTGAGCCGCGCCAGCAGGGCCTGGAAGGCGCCGAGGAGGGCCATGAACAGGGTGACCCCCTCGCGCCGGGCGAGCCGTCCGGCGGCCTCCACGGTCCGCGCCGGCACCGTGAGCGCGCGCACGGCGCCCCGCGGATCGCGCACCGCCGGCCGCGGCCGGTCGGCCGGCAGCTCCAGCACCGGCAGGCCCGCGAGCCGCTCCCGCCAATAGGCGAGCTGCTCCTCCAGCATCTCTCCCGCCAGCCCTTCCGCCTGCCAGGCCGCGTAGTCGGCGTACTGCACCGGGAGGGGCGCCAGCGCCGCGCCGCCGTAGAGCGCCGGCAGCTCGTCGAGGAACAGCGCCAGCGACCAGCCGTCCGACACGATGTGGTGGAAGGTGACGAGCAGCCGGTGCTCCCGCGCTCCCAGCCGCAGCAGCAGGCCGCGGCGGAGGGGGCCGCGCGCGAGATCGAAGGGCCGCGCCGCCTCGGCGGCCGCCTGCCTCTCCGCCTCGGCCTCCCGCGGGTCCGCCGGCAGACCGGACAGGTCGATCCGCGGAAGCGATCCCATCGCAGGCTCGATCCGCTGGAACGGCTCGCCGTCTTTCACCGGGAAAACCGCGCGCAGGGCCTCGTGCCGTCTCAGCACCTCGTGCCAGGCGGCGGCCAGCGCGGAGACGTCGAGAGGTCCCGCCAGCCGCACTTCCCCTGGCACGTTGTAGAGCGCCGTGCCCGGCTCGAGCTGCTCCAGGAACCAAAGCCGGCGCTGGGCGAAGGAGAGCGGCAGCGCTTCGCCCGGAGCGCGCGGAATCGCCCGGATGGGCGCCGCCGCCTGGGACGATAGAGCGGCGATGCGCTCCGCCAGCCGCGCCACGGTAGGCGCCTGGAAGACGGCGGCAAGCGGCAGCTCGACGCCGAAGACGCGGGAGACCTGGGCGACGACCCGCGTGGCGAGGAGCGAATGCCCGCCCAGGGCGAAGAAGTCGTCGTGGACGCCCACCCGCTCGCGCCCCAGGAGGCGAGCCCAGAGGCCCGCCAGCAGCTCCTCGTCCGGCGTCCGCGGCGCGTCGTCTCCCGCCGTCTCCAGCGCTCCAGCTCCCTCGCCCAGGAGCCCGAGGGCCGCGCGGTCCACCTTGTCGTTGACGTTGAGCGGCAGGCGCGAAAGGGCCACCCAGGCGGTTGGAATCATGGCGTCCGGCAGGCGCTCGCGCAGGAAACCCGACAGGTCCGCCGGCAGCCCGGGCGCCACGAAGGCCACCAGCCGCCGCTCGCCGCCCGGTTCGCCGACGGCCGGCCCCTGGACGAGCACCGCGGCCTCGCGGATCTCCGGGTGCTCGCGCAGCACCGCCTCGATCTCGCCGGGCTCGACGCGGACGCCGCGGATCTTCACCTGGTCGTCCAGCCGGCCGAGGAACTCGAGCGCCCCGTCCGGCCGGCGCCGCACGAGGTCGCCCGTGCGGTAGAGACGCGAGCCCGGCTCGCCGGTCTCCGCGAAGGCATCGGGAACGAAGCTCTCGGCGGTGAGATCCGGCCGGCCCAGGTAGCCGCGGGCCAGCAGGCCGCCCAGGCACAGCTCGCCCGGCAAGCCCACCGGCTGCGGGTTGCCGTGGCGGTCGAGCACGCGGGCCATGCGCCCCGGCAGGGCGCGGCCGATGGGCACCGGCCCCGCCTCGCCGTCCTCCGGCCGCACCGCGTGGAGCGTCGCCGAGATCACCGCCTCGGTCGGGCCGTAGCAGTTGAGCAGCGGCACGCGGGCCAGCGCCGTCCGGCTCCAGCGGCGGACGGTCTCCGTCCGCAGCTCCTCGCCATAGGTGTCGAGCAGGCGCAGGCGGCCGGGAACCTCTTCCGGAGGGGCGTCCCGCATCCAGCGGCTGAAGAACGCCGCGGGCAGATCGGCGACGGTCAGCCCGAGCGCCGCGATCCGCTCTGTCAGCTCGCGCGGACCCCAGAGGTTCGGGCCGCGCAGCACCAGGGTGGCCCCGGCGAGAAGCGTCGCGAAGATCTGCTCCACCGCGGCGTCGAAGCCGGCGGAGGGGAACTGCAGCACCCGGTCGTCCGCCGTCAGCCGGTAGGCGCTCCCCCAGGTCAGGCAGTGCTCGACGGCGGCGGCGTGGGTGACGCCCACGCCCTTGGGACGGCCCGTCGAGCCCGAGGTATAGATCAGGTAGGCGAGGTGCTCCGGCAGGACCGGAGAATCGGCCTCCAGATCCGCCACCCCTTCGAGGGCGTCCAGCAGGACGACCGGCGCCTTCATCTCCGGCAGCCGCCCGGCGACCCGGCCCTGGGTGACGACCGCCGCCGCCCGCGCGTCGTCGAGGATGTAGCCGAGCCGCGCCGCCGAGGAGTCCGGATCGAGAGGCAGGTAGACGCCGCCGGCCGCGAGAATGCCCAGAGCCCCGACGACCATATCCGCCGAGCGCTCGACGCAGAGGGCCACCGGCATCTCCGGCCCCACGCCCAGATGCTGCAGGTGGCGGGCCAGCTTCCGGGTCCGCTCCATCAGCTCGCCGTAGGTCAGCCGATTCTCGCCGGCGGCCCCCTCCGCGACCACCGCCGGCGCATCCGGCGACTTCGCCGCCACGGCCGCCACGCGTTGGTGCAAAAGACCGGCAGGACCCGCCATCCTCGCGGGAGCCATCCAGTCGTGCAGCAGCTCCTCCTGCTCGGGGGCGGTCAGCAGCGGCAGCTCGGAGAGCGGACGGTCCGCATCGGCGACCGCCGCGGCGAGCAGGGTCTGGAAGTGACCCAGCATCCGCTCCGCCGTAGCGGCGTCGAAGAGGCCGGCGTTGACCTCCAGCGACAGGCCGATCGCGCCGGACGGCAGCTCCGCCGCGTTGAGCGAGATCTCGAACTGGGCCCGCCGCTCCGCGAGGCCGATCGACTCCAGCTCCAGACCTCCCAGGCGGAGGCGGGCGCCGTCCTCGCCGAGCGCGAAGGCCGGCAGGCCTGGATCGTCGCCGGGCCGCCCGCGCTGGAGCGTGAGCATCGTCTGGAACAGCGGCGGCCGGGCGGAGTCGCGCACCGGCAGCAGCCGCTCCGTCAGCAGCACGACGGGCAGGTCCGCGTGCTCCAGACCGGCGAGGGCCGTGCGGCCCGCCCGCTCGGTCAGGACGCCAAAGGACGGATCGCCCGCGAGGTCCGCCCGCAACGCCACCGGGTTGACGAAGTAGCCCACGACGCCGGCCCACTCCGGGGCGCCGCGTCCGGCGGTGGGAGTGCCGACGGCGAAGTCGTCCTGGCCCGAGTAGCGCCCGAGCTGAGCCTGGAAGGCCGCCAGCAGCGCCGCGAAGAGGGTGGCCCCCCGCGCCGCCGCCAGGCCGCGCAACCCTCCGGCGAGGCCGGCCGGCAGCTCGGCGGCGCGGGAGAGGCCGTGCCACGACTGCACCGGCGGCCGGGGCCGGTCGGCCGGCAGGTCGAGGTCCCGCACGCCGTCCAGCGCCTGGCGCCAGAAGTCCCACAGCCGCTCGCCCCGGCGCGCCAGGAGATCCGCCTGCCAGTGGACGAAGTCGGTGTACTGAAGGCCCGGGGGCGGCAGCGGCTCGCCGGCATGCCCGGCATACAGCGCACCCAGCTCCCGGGCCATCAGGGCCAGCGACCAGAAATCGCAGACCGCGTGGTGAACGGCGAGCAGCAGCACCCGCTCGCCGCCGGCCCGCTCGTAGATCCGCAGCCGCACGGGTGAGCCGCCCACGAGGTCGAAGGGCCGCCAGGCCTCGTGCCCGAGGCGCGCCTGGAGCCCCTCCTCGCTCCACTCCCGGGCCTGCACCACGGAGAAGTCCGGCGCCCGGTTTGGCTCGGCCCGCTGCACCGGCTCGCCGTCCTCCTGCCGAATCACCGTCCGCAACGCCTCGTGCCGCGCCGTCAGGGCGGCGAAAGCGCGCACCAGAGAGACCGCGTCGAGCCCCGAGCGCACCCGCGCCACCATGGCCACGTTATAGGCCCCGGCCTCCGGCGCCAGCCGCTCCAGGAACCAGAGCGCCCGTTGGCCCGGCGACAACGGCTGATCGCCCTGGAGCGACAACGCCCGGGGCGCCGGCACGTCCGCCGGCGCGGCCGTGCCCAGCTCGGCCAGCAGCCCGTCCGCCAGCTCCTCGATCCCCGCGCCGCGCAGCAGCTCGGCGAGCGGCAGGGGCAGCCCCAGCGCCGCCTCGACGCTCCCCTTGAGCTCGACGGCGGTCAGCGAGTCGAGCCCCAGCGACGTCAAAGCCTGATGGTCCGTCACCGCCGCACCGGGAAGTCCCAGCACGCCGGCCGCCCGCTCGCGCAGCCAGGCCGTCAGCATCGGCCGGCGCTCGGCGGGCTCCAGGGCCGCGAGGCCGTCGCGGGTGACGGCGATGTCAATCTCCGGGGTCTCGGGCTCCTCCGCGGTTGCTTCGACCGCCAAGGCGCCGCGGCCCACGACCGTCAGCTCTCCGTCCAGGTATTGCCGCCGGCAGAGGCCGCGCTGCACCTTGCCGCTGGAGGTCTTGGGCAGCGAGCCGGCGCGCAGGAGGACCACCTCCCACACCCGCACCTCGTGCTCCGCGGCCACCGCGCGGCGCACAGCCTCGGCGACCTCCTCGAAACCGTCGCGGCGCCGGCGCTCCACCTCCAGGGCGATCACCAGCCGCTCCTCGCCGCCAACCTCCACGGCGAAGGCGGCGGCGTTGCCCGGCCTCAGATCCGGATGGCTGCCCTCCGCCGTCCGCTCGAGATCCTGGGGATAGTGGTTGCGCCCGCGCAGGATGATGAGGTCCTTCAGGCGCCCGGTGACGTAGAGCTCGCCGTCGGCCAGGAAGCCGAGGTCGCCGGTGCGGAGGAACGGTCCGTCGCTCTCCCGTCCCGCCAGAAAAGCCTTGAAGTCGCGCGCCGTGGCCTCGGGATTGCGCCAGTAGCCCCGGGCGACGCTGGGGCCGGCGATCCAGATCTCCCCGATCCGGCCCGAAGCGCACGCTTCGCCGGTCTCGGGATCGGCCACGACGATCTTCTGGCCCATCCAGGGCCGGCCGGAGCTCACCAGCCATCGCGCGTCCGGAATCTCCGGCGCCACGACGACGGCCTCATTGCGCTCCAGGGCCGCCGGTTCCACCCGCGCCACCCGGGGCCGCCTTCCCATCGTGCCACCCGCGACGAACAGGGTCGCCTCGGCCAGGCCGTAGCAGGGGTAGAAGGCCTCGGGCCGGAAGCCGCAGGGGGCGAAGGTCCCGGCGAAGCGCTCCAGCGTCTCCACCCGCACCGGCTCGGCGCCGTTGAAGGCCACCCGCCAGCTCGAGAGATCGAGCCCGGCCAGCGCCTCCAACGCCTGCGGCACCGCCTTGCGCACACAGAGGTCATAGGCGAAGTTGGGGCCGCCGCTGGTGGTGCCCCGGTACCGGCTGATCGCCTCCAGCCAGCGCATCGGGCGCTGGAGGAAGGATACCGGCGACATCAGCACGCACCGGCCGCCGGCGTGCAGGGGCTGGAGCACGGTGCCGATCAGCCCCATGTCGTGGTAGAGCGGCAGCCAGCCCACCACCACCGAGCTCTCGTCCTGCGCGAAGGCGGCGCCGATCATCCGCTCGTTGTGCAGCAGGTTGGCGTGGGTGACCTCGACGCCCTTGGGCTCCGCGGTCGAGCCCGAGGTGTACTGCAGAAACGCGATCGACTCCGGGTCCGGCTCGCGGCATCCGGGCTCCGGCTTCTCCCGGGCGGCCAGGGCCTCGGTCGCGATCCAGCGCACCGCCGCCAGCTCCGGCGCCACCGCCGTCAGGCCGGCCACGCCGCTCAAGATCGCGGAGGTGCTGAGCGCCACCCGGGGCTCGGCGTCGCGGGCGATGGCACGCAGACGGGCTTGAGAGCGGTCGTTCGGGCGGGGCGGATAGGCGGGCACGGCCACCACCCCGGCGTACAGGCAGCCGAAGAAGGCGACGATGAATTCCAGCCCCGGCGGATAGAGCAGGAGCGCCCGCTCCCCCGGCGCCGCGACCTCGCGCAGCGCCGCGGCCACGGCCCGCGCCTGGGCGTCCAGCCCGGCATAGGTCAGCCGGCCCGCCTCCGTCTGGCCATCCGCCAGGTAGGTGAACGCCACCTGGCCCGGGCGCTCCTCCGCCCGCGTCCGCAGCATCCCCGCCGGCGTGACGAAATGGATCTCCGGCGAGACCGTGGGCTTGGTCACGACAGCACGCTCCGCACGGCGGAATTCCGCCGGGGAAAGCGAGGACCTTGGACCTGCTGGAAGATGCGTCTTTTCATGGGTTCAATTCATGGGGGCGGCTCCCACCGGCAGGGAGTCAAGGCTACTCAAGGCCCAACGTATAGTGCGGATATGGCATTCCACCGAGACAATGGAAGGGGACCTTCAGCGCCAGGGTGTAGAGACGCTCCCAGCCCGTCCACGACGCCCTCCGCAGGCCATGACGTCGGGACGTCTCAGCAGCGGCTGCGGCCTCCCGAACGACGAAGACCTACGACGGCGCGATGCCGCCCCACGACCTCTCAGCGCTCCCCGGTTTCCTCAAATGCTGGGTCCCAAAATCCCCCGTCCTGGGTTGGGGTTGATCGGGCGGCATTCCCGCCCCGGAGACGTCCCGCCGTTATAGACCTGCGGAGGGCGTCGTGGACGGGCTGGGAACGTCTCTACACCCTCCGTCCAGCATTTCCTGATCGCGAATGTCTACGCCGCTCCGGTCTTCAACACCTTGCCGTCGAGCCACTGGTTCACCAGGCGCAGGGCGTCCTGCCGGACCTCGTGTCCCATCTCGAGCTCGCGGTAGGTGAGGGTGACGCCATAGGGGCGAAGGGCCTCTCGCGACTCGCGGGCCTTCTCCACCTCGATGCGGTCGTCGCGGGTGCCGTGGATGACCAGGACCGGGAGGCCCTCGTGCTCCGGCAGCTTCGGTAAAATCTCAGCCAGCTCGGCCGGAAACCAGGTCGAGAGGGCCGCGAGGCCGGCGAAGCGCGTTGGCTGGCGCAGCGCCAGCTCGAACCCCATCACCCCACCCTGGCTGAAGCCGGCCACCACCACCTGCTTCGGATCGATGGGAAAGCGCGCCAGCGACTGGTCGACGAACTCCCGTAGCGCGTCGGCCCCACGCTCGAACGCGACGACGTCGACCGGCGCGTCCAGGCGGAGGGGAAACCAGCCGTAGCCGTATTGACCGTTGCCGAACGGCACGGCGACGCTGCCCTGAGGACAG
The DNA here is from genome assembly GCA_963717295.1 of Thermoanaerobaculaceae bacterium. Classification (GTDB taxonomy): domain Bacteria; phylum Acidobacteriota; class Thermoanaerobaculia; order Multivoradales; family UBA5704; genus DATARR01. The sequence continues at coordinate 8,084,629 of OY970330.1, read as the reverse complement.
AGGACGAGGGCTTTGCCGCCATGCAGCAGCGGGGAGAGCCCGAGAAGATCGTGGGCGCTGGCGCCCCAACCGTGAAGCAGGATGATCGCCGGAAACGGACCGTCCCCGGCCGGGACGTGGGCTGTATAGAGAAGGCTCATGGCGGGCAGAGGATATCGCGAGGCGGGATGCTTATCGGCGCAGTCTGCAATACTCCCCGGATGCCAACCTACCGCCTCACCCTGGAATACGAAGGCACCCGCTATCACGGGTGGCAGGAACAGAAGAACGCGCGTTCGGTGGCGGGAGAGCTGCGCCGGGCCATCGAGGACTCCGGGGCGCGGGTGCGCGAGCTGGGCGGCTCGGGACGCACCGATGCCGGCGTCCACGCCCTGGCGCAGTCGGCCCACCTGCGTCTCCAGGGCTCCGTCGATCCCGAGCCGTTCCGGCGGGAGGTCAACGAACGCCTGCCGGCGGACATGCATCTCCTCTCCCTGGCTCCGGCCTCGGACAAGTTCCACTCCCGGCACGACGCCGTCTCCCGCTCCTACCTGTACCAGATCTCGCGGCGCCGCACGGCGCTGGCGAAGCGCTGGGTCTGGTGGGTGAAGCGGCCCCTGGATGAAGGGCGCATGATCTCGGCGGCCGGGCTCGTCGCCGGCCGCCACGACTTCCGGCTCTTTTCCGAGAAACCCGCCGAGCAGCCGAGCACCGTGGTGGTCGTCGACAAGGTCGAGATCGTCACCGCCGGCGCGCTGATCCTCGTCCGCGTCACGGCCTCGCATTTCCTCTGGAAGATGGTTCGCCGGCTCGTCGGCACGCTGGTGAAAGTCGGAGCGGGAGAGCTGGACCGCAAGGGCTTCGGAGAGCTGATCGCCGCGAAGGCCCCCGCGCCGGGAAAGGGCCTGCCGGCGGAATGGACGGCGCCGCCTTCCGGGTTGTTCCTGGAACGAGTACTCTACTCCGGCGACCCGCCCCTGGGCCCCATCGAGCCCGCGGTTCCCGTTTCCGGAGAGTAGGGCGGATCGAGGAGCATGCGATGACGATCAGGCAAAGAGTCACTGTTCAGCCGGGTGGAACGATCGAGATCCACGATCTAGCCCTTCCCACGGGTGCCGTAGCGGAGGTGGTGGTCACCGTGGATCAGGGCGAGCCAGGGGCGGCGCGCTATCCCGAATTCGACCCGACCGCCCGGCCCTTCTGGGAAGAGGTCCTGGAGATCGGAGCCAGCGTCCCGATGGAGGAGTGGGAGAAGGTTCCGAGAGACCTCTCGAAGAACCTCGATCATTATCTCTATGGTCATCCCAAGGAAAGTGCGCAACTCCGTCGCGACGCCCACCTCCGCCCGGGCATAAATGCCAGGGCTAGTTGAGGACGCCGGATGAATCCGGCTTCAAGTCCCCTTCAGGGGGCGCCATCAACTAGCCCTGGCATTTATGCCCGGGCGGGGCCGGCAGGCGATAACGAGGGCTCACCAGGAGAGGCCCTCCGTCAACCCCTGACGAACTAGTGCTAACATCCCATCGCTCTACGAGATTTACACGGAGTCCCAAGTCTCAGCTCTTTCAACTCTTCGGAGGAATCGCCATGAAGAAGACCACTGTCCTGCTCGCTCTTTTCGCCCTCACCGCTCTTCTCGTCATGCCCTTGGGCGCCGCCGGCACCAAGGGCTCCTGGACCGGCTGGATCACCGACACCAAGTGCGGCGCCAAGGGTGCCAACGCCGAGCACAAGGGCTGCTCCGAGAAGTGCGCCCATGAGGGCCAGAAGCTCGTGTTCTTCAACAACGCCGACAAGAAGCTCTACTCGCTGGACAACCAGGACGCCGCCAAGGCCAACCTCGGTTACGAAGTGAAGGTCACCGGCGAGGCCGACGGCACCGCCATCAAGGTCGAGTCGATCGCCAAGGCCGGCGCCTGAAGCATTCTCTCGGTTGAAAAGGGGGCGCGGACCGCCGCGCCCCTCCCGTCCTCACCCGCCTCGCCGTCCCCGCCTCAGATCTTCACCTTCCTGGTCATGATCACCACGTCGCCGTCCTGAATGGTGACGACGTCCTTCGGCCGCGCCGCAAGCAGGGGCGCGGCGGTGGGCGGCAGCCCGTAGGAGCGGTCGATCACGTACCAGAAGGCCGGCTGCGTCGAGCCGAGCACGATCTCCAGCTCCGAGCCGCCGGGCGCCAGAGTCAGGTTCGAGAACAGCTTCCATCCCTTCGCGCGGTTGAGCGGGCCGGCCCGGCGCACCGTCGTGGGAAAGGCGTGCCCGTCGATCTTGATCGAGTCGAGCTGGACCTCGGCTGGAATCGCGAAGCTCCCCACCTGGGCTCCTCGCGGCGAGGTCAGACGCAGTCGAACGTGGCGCTTGCCCTCGACGATCGCATCCTGCTCCACCACCAGGTCCGGCCCGGGAACGTCGAGCTTGGGAGCCGGCCCCATGAAGGTCCTGGCCCCAGGGGGCAGCCAGGGAAACGGCACCTCGGGCTTCGTGCCGAAGCCGCCGGCCTGACGCAGGCTCGGCGGGAACGGCGGCTCGACGAACGCCAGCCAGCGGCTGACGCCCGTGGCGGCGTCCTGATGCAGTTGCAGGACGATGTTGCGCGGTACCTCCGGCGAGCTCGGCGGCGTGACCATGGCCACGACCGCGCCGAGGACGCCCACCGCCGCCGCCGTCAGAGGCAGCCAGCGCCGGCTTAAGCCACCCGCCGGGCCCGCCAGGGGAATCAGCGAGCTGTAGACGAAGGACAGCAGGACCGAGGTGCCCAGCAGACCCAGAAGCCCGAGGCCCAGGTAGAGCGAGCCGAGAAGGGGGAACCAGAGCAGCCCCACCACCAGCACCGGAATGACCGCGGCCGCCAATCGCCCGGCCGCCGAGCCGCCGGCCGCGAACACCACGACGCCGAGCACGCCCGCCACCAGGGCCGGCGGCAGGAACAGATAGCTCACCCCCGGCAGCGTGAGGCCGAGGATGAGGCCGAGCAGCGACCAGCCGGTCCAGAGCCCGGCCCAGAGCCCCGTGCCGCCTTGGCGCCGCCCCAGCAGTCCGCCCAGGGCGACCGTCACCGCCAGCGGCAACAGCCAGAACGCCAGGAACGCGGGCAGCGGCTGGGCCACCCACTGTCCGGGGAAGGCGCTGGCGAGGAGAGTCCGCAGGCCGAAGGTCACGATCAGGGAGAGCAGGAAGGCGAGCAGCGGCGACACCGCGCCCACGGCCACGGCACCCCAGGTGAGAAGGCCGCGCCGCCGGGCCAGCCAGGCCGAGGCCAGCATCAGGAGGAGGGCGATGACGCCGAGCACCGGGCTCAGGGCCGACGCCCAGCGCACCACGACCAGATGCATCAGGTCGAAGTACACGGCGCTGCCGGGGTGCGGACGGGAAAGGTCCGCCTCGGCCAGGCCGCGCACCGCGGCCAGGGCGTTGTCGCCGTGATGCTGGAGGCTCCCGGGCGAGGACTCCGCCAAGCTGTCTAGCGGCGTGTGATACTCGCTCGGATGCTCGATGAAGGCGAAGTTCATCCCCGGCACGCCGCGGTTCAGGAACACCGTCAGGTCCGTGTCGTTGGGCATCAGGCGGTAGATGGTGGAGAACAGCGAGCTGGTGAACGGCCGCGACGCCCGCGGGGCCCAGGCGTCGAGCAGCCAGGCATCGTCGCGGCTGGTCTGGAACATCAGACTGGGACCGGCGGTGCCGCGGGCCTCCAGGTTCACCACCACTCCCACCTCGTCCGCCGCTGGGCTGCTCTCGGCGAAGGTCTTGGCGCCGAGGAGACCCTCCTCCTCGCCGTCGTCGAGCAGGAAGAGGATGGTATTGCGCGGCGCCGGACCCGCCTTGAGGGCGCGGGCCACCTCCAGCACGGCGGCCGTGCCCGTCATGTCGTCGCTGGCCCCGGCCCCCGCGGGCACCGAGTCATAGTGGGCGACGAGCAGCACCGCCTTGCCGGGCTGGCGCCCCGGCAGCCGGGCCAGCACGTTCGACACCTTGGCACAGCCCCATCCCGCCTGGCAGGTGTCCCCGGTCTGCACCTCCGGCGAGTAGCCCAGCGCCCGCAGCTGCGCCATCACCCGCTCGCGCACCTTGGCATTGGCCGGCGAGCCCAGGGGATGCGGCGAGCCGTCGCCCAGCAGGTCGCGCAGCACCTCGCCGGCCCGGCCGGCCGAGAACTCCGTCACCGGCGCGTCCTTGCCCTTCGGGGCCGGCGGCCCACCCTGGGTGATCGCGAACAGCAGGGCCAGCCCGAGCAGCACCAAGGCGACGATCAGCCCGACTGCGCTCCGCGGCTCTCCCGGTTTGACGATACCTCTGGTACCAGCCTGCTCGGCCATGGTCTTTTCTCCCGCGGCATTCATGCCGCTCCTCAAAAGGCGGTTTTTCCAGTGCGGCGGATTCTAGCAGGAGGGCGGGAGATTGACGGGCAGCGTCCCCTTCAATACCCTCACAGGGATGACCGCCGGTACGGACGACCTTCTCTTCGGGCGTATCGCCCTCCATTACAAGCTCGTCACCCGCGAGCAGCTCGTCGAGGCCGCGGAGTGGCAGGCGCGCGAGGGTAGCAAGATCCGGCTCGGCGAGATCCTCGTCGACAAGGGCTACCTGACGCGTCACCACCTCGATCAGCTCCTCGCCGTCCAGCACGACTACGTCGAAAAGCAGCAGGCCCTCGGCAAGGCGGACGACCCCGCCGCGCCCCAGTCCCCCTCGCTGCGCGACTTCGACCTCGACTCGCCCCGCGGCCTCGACCGCCTGCTGGAGCACACCCTGCGCAGCGGCGCGAGCGACCTCCACATCCATAGCAACTCCTCCGTCAAGCTGCGCAGCCAGGGCCAGCTCGCCGAGCTCGCGCCCGAGCCCATGGACCCGCAACTGGCCGAGAAGCTGGTGCTGGAGGTCCTCAATGCGGAGCAGGCCGCGGCCCTGCGCGACAAGGGCCAGATCGACTTCGCCTACGACCTGCCGGGCGTCGGGCGCTTCCGCAGCAACGCCTACCGGCAGCAGCGGGGCACCGACGCCGTGTTCCGGGCGATCCCGCCCCAGCCCCCCACCCTGGAAGAGCTCGGCCTGCCCAGCTCGCTCGCCCGCTTCGCCAACTTCCACCAGGGCATGGTGCTGCTCACCGGCCCCGCCGGCTGCGGCAAGTCCTCGACTCTCGCCGCCCTGCTCAACATCATCAACGGCGAGCGCAGCGACCACATCATCACCATCGAGGACCCCATCGAGTACATCCACCCCTCCAAGCAGTGCGTGGTCAACCAGCGCCAGGTCGGGTCCCACACGAGCTCCTTCGCCCGCGCCCTGCGCGGCGCCCTGCGCGAGGACCCGGACATCATCGCCATCGGTGAGCTGCGCGACCTGGAGACCGTCTCGCTCGCCCTCACCGCGGCCGAGACGGGTCACCTGGTGCTGGCCACCCTGCACACCAACAACGCCATCCGTACCGTCAACCGCATCCTCGGCGTCTTCCCGCCGTCGCAGCAGGATCAGATCCGCACCATGGTCTCCGAATCGCTGCGCGCCGTCGTCTCCCAGCGCCTGGTGGCAAGGGCCGACGGCAACGGCCGCGTGCCGGTCCTGGAGATCCTGGTGGTCAACAAGGCGGTGGGCAACCTGATCCGCGAGAACAAGACCTTCCAGATCAAGTCCGTGCTGCAGACCGGCGGCGCCCAGGGCATGTGCCTGCTCGACGCCTCCCTCGCCGACCTGGTCAAAAAGGGCGTCATCACCCGCGAAGAGGCCCTCAAGCACACCGACGATCCGGCGAAATTCGCTTGAGCTGGAGAGCTACTCAATGCACAACTGGATTGACGGAACCCTCTATCCGGATACCGACGTCCCCGACGATCTCCCGACTCTGGGGGACCGTGTGGATTTCCTCGCCCGCCTCTGCTCGGCCTGGGATTTCGGCCTCCTGCCGGACCGCGAGACCGTCGAGCAGATCCGCCAGCCCGACTGGCTCGAAGCGGTCGAGGCCACCCGGCTCGTCACCTCCCCCACCTATCATCTCGTCCGCTCCTGGCACTGTCTGCCCGCTCTCCCCTACCTGGGCCGTCAGCTCGCCTACATCCGGGACGATCCGAATCTGGAGTTCGTGTAAATCGGGAAAGGCACGCCATGGCCCGCATCGACGAGCTGTTTCACTATCTGAAAGAGAACAAGGGGTCCGACCTGCACCTGGCGGCGGGCCTGGAGCCGCGCATCCGCCGTCACGGGTCCCTGGAAGCCGTCCGGGGATGGAGCGTCCTGACGGACGGCGCGCTGATGGAGCTGCTGCGGGAGATCGCGAGCGACGCCCAATGGGAGGACTACATGGCCTGCGGCGACCTCGACTTCGCCTACGGCCTCGAGGGCTTCGCCCGCTTCCGCGCCAACTTCCTGCGCCAGGAGAACGGCTGCGGCGCCGTCTTCCGCATCATCCCGGAGACGATCGTGCCGCTGGCGGAGCTCAACCTGCCCAAGGCCATCGAGAGCCTCGCCCATCTCCAGCAGGGGCTGGTGCTGGTCACCGGCCCCACCGGCTCCGGCAAGTCCACCACCCTCGCCGCGGTCATCGACGTCATCAACAGCACCTACCGCAAGCACATCGTTACCATTGAGGACCCGGTGGAGTTCGTCCACAAGGACAAGCTCTCCGTCTTCTCCCAGCGCGAGGTCGGGACCGACACCGAGAGCTTCGGCGCCGCCCTGCGCTCCGCCATCCGCCAGGACGCCGACGTCATCCTGGTGGGCGAGATGCGGGACCTGGAGACCATCTCCCTGGCCGTGACCGCCGCCGAGATGGGCGCCCTGGTCTTCGGCACGCTGCACACCAACGGCGCCGCCAACACCGTCGACCGCCTGATCGACGCCTTCCCCGCCGAGGAGCAGGCGCAGATCCGCACCACCCTGGCCGAGTCGATCGCCGGCATCGTCTCGCAGCTCCTGCTGAAGACGGCGGACGGCAAAGGCCGCTGCGCCGTCAACGAGATCCTCCTCAAGACCCCCGGCCTCGCCAACGTCGTGCGCGAGGGCAACACCCCGATGATCACCTCCATCATCCAGGGCGGCCGCTCCTCCGGCATGCAACTGATGGACGACGCCCTCATGACCCTCGTCGATCAGAAGCGCATCACCCCCAGAGAGGCCTACATGAAGGCCAGCAACAAGGCGAAGTTCGAGGGGATGATCGAGGAGGAGTAGGGGGAGGGAGCGCTACAGAAACGCCATCTTTTCAGCGAAGGGCGTAGAGACGTTCCCAGCCCGTCCACGACGCCCATGGCAGGGCTATAACGGCGGGACGTCTCGGCGGCGGCGACATCTCACCAAACTCGTCAATGCCCGCCGGGCACCACATCCTTACGTCCGCAGGCCTGAAGGGCCGAGATCCTTTAGCCTAGGGCAACGCCCTAGGAATGCCGGCCCCAAAACCCCAGCCCTGTAGGGGCGAGATCCGGCCTTTATCTCGCCCCTACAGGGCTGAAAAATCATCCGGGATCGCTTACCTAGGGCGTTGCCCTAGGCTAAAGGATCTCGGCCCTTCAGGCCTGAAGACCCGATAAGCGACAACCACCTGAATCCCTTCACTCCTTCGCCTCTGGGAGGGGTTCCGCCAGATCCTGATCCAGGATGATGGTGATGCGAACCTTCATTGGCCGTCCTGCGGCATCGCGAAAGGCAGGCGGAGGTCCCCGCCGCTTGACCTTCAACTTGCTGAGTTCATAGTGCTGTCTCATAGTCCAAAGTCTCCTTGCGCGTCGGCCGCCGCACGAGTCTATGACGATCCCTTGAGGCCTAATCTGCCGTAGCGACATCGGCCGCGGTCTCCCTGGTTGCCGTGGGCGCGACGTAATATCCGGTACCAACTACCCCGAGGACGCCTCGCTTAACGGCCACCTCTTGGTCGAGTCAGCAGCCAGTGAGTCTGTACCATGAGCACATTCAGCCTAGAAATCTGGGCCTAGAAGGGAATGCCATCGTCAAAGGGATCTGGGGTGTATCGCTGAATTGCGTCGAGTCGTGAATGTAGGTTCGAAAGGGCGATACGTTGCTTTTCAATTGACGCAGTTCTCAAGAGGCGTAGAAAAGCCCTTAGTACTTGCGTAGGAAAGCCGGTTTTTCGATAGTAGTAGACGCCGCGCACGAACGGCCTAAAGATGACAGCACAATCGGAAACGAAATCTTCAAGCATGCACGCTCTATAGGCAGATTCAAGTTGGGACCTAATCGAATCAAGGTCGTCGTTATATTTCGCACTTGATTCTATTTTTGTCAAATTTGTAGAAACCTGGTCTGCAAATTCTACGTAAGCTTGACGCTCTTCATCGCTGAATGCGACATCATCTGACTGATCCAGAATAATCTGCGTCTTGACCTCAAAAAACGTGGGGATCCTTTGACTCGGATTCCTCTGGCACATCCGCGCAAGCAGCGCTGGATATTTGAAATGCTCTATGCTAAGTTCGACAATGAGTTTTTCAAAGAGCTTACCAACAAAGTAGACCTCCGTGGAGTGATCATACGTTGACGTCACGAAGTCTTGAGGTGTCTCACACCACCAGTTAAGACTGATGCTCTTGTCGAAATCCTTAGAGCTTTCAACTCTCTTTCCAAAACCGAGGTCAATGACCTTCAACACTCCGTCGCTTCGCACGAGAATGTTCTCTGGGCGAATATCTCGGTGCAAAACGAGACAAGATTCGAGGTAGGCGAAGCCCTCGATAGCTTGAAGGAATAATGCATTAACAGTCTCTGGAAAATGCCCTAGCCATTCTTCGATATCTTGACCTTCAACGTACTCCATCAAAATATATCCCGCCTGTTGCTCAGGATAGATGTAGTAGTTAAAGACGCGCACAACGTTCTGATGATGAACTTCATGGAGAAGCTTTATCTCTCGCAGAAAGTTCTTAAATAGCTCTTGGCGTTGTGTCTCGCTGAACGGCACGTACTTCTTGCAGACGAAATGACCGTCGATCTGATCATCGTGCAGTAGGACCGTCTGGCCACATGCGCCCTGTCCCAGAACTTTCAGAAAGGTATAGTCGCGGCGGCGGAGGAAGCTAACGATGGCGCCAGGGGCGTTCATGCGGCGGTTTAGGGATGCGCGGGGCCTAACCATTAGGGGTCTGAAGTCCTCTCTGCGAGATCGCCACCATTCCTCCGGATGATCCGGGAAGACTTCTTCATGTTAATGAGTATACCGCAGCCGACCCCTAAGAAAAACCACTTGCCGGCTTCGCCGCTAACCTGCCATACCGGGCGTGTCATCTGCCACGCCACGTCCCGTGTCGGGTAGCAATGGAAGCAGAGGAGCCCCTTGGGGAGCTGGGCGTAGCCGAGCCCTGAGTCCTCGAGGAGACAGCGCAGGATCAGGCGATGCTCGCCCTTCCGTACCGCGTCGTCGACGCTGGCACCGTCGGCTCTCAGGGCCGCTACGAGATCCTGGTAGAAGGGGAAGCGCGTGAGGTTGTCGAAAAAGGTGCGGACTTCTTTCGGCATCTCCTCGGAAGGTGGGGCCGCGAGATAGGACAGCAAGCCCTGGAACATGCGGGTCGCGGCGCCCGAGGCGGGCACGAGCTTGCCGATGCAGATCGGCGGCCCGCAGGTGCGGGTGGGCGAGCGGCTGTTCACCTCCGCGGCGGCCACCGTCACCGTGACCGCGGTGGGGCCGGTCGGCGGCGAGCTCCGCGGCGGAGGCGTAGCGGGCCGAGCGCTCCCGCGCCATCGCCTTGAGGACGATGGCGTCGAGGTCGCCCTTCAGGGTTCGCCGCAGACGATCAAGGGGCTGGAGATCTCTGGGAGGTGCTTCGCGATGCGGAAGGAAGAAAGTCTCTTTCCCGCGAGCCGTCGTCTCTCCTCTGTAACGCTCTGCGTCTCGCGGTAAGCATTGGCGAATCGCGCAAGCGGGCGAAGTCAGGACGGCCCAAAGGGTCGTGATCCTTAAGCCCAGGGCATCGCCCTGGGTACCAGGCCGGTCCAGGAGATGCGGCCTGAAGGGCCGCGATATCGCGAAGGCGGCAGAAAGGCGAGCAGGTGAACCTGGAAGGACTATGCCAATCACGACCGCCTCCGGAGATAAACCCTGTCGGGGGATTGAAGCGGGCGAGTCACCTGCCATGCCTGTTCCGAATCTGCCACGTCCTGTGAGCCATTGCGATGACCTGCTGCCGCGTCGACTTCACGGGTGAGCGATCAGAATATCGGCTGCCTTTGTGTTATGCGGCGCTCCGAACGGGACCAGCAGCATCTGGCTTCGAACCGGGAACTGCCGTCGCCCCTTCGGGGCTTTGGGGTTTGGGGGATTCGCCTTCCCGGGGCTGGCAAAAAGCGCCAGCCCCGGGCTACATGCCGCTGCCCCTTCGGGGCAAAGACCGAGCGCGTGCCGGCCCGTCCGGCCCAACGGGCCGGGAGAACAGAGCCCAGGGCATCTTAAGGCCGGAGGCCGATGTCCTGGGTGGAGAGATAGACCACACGGTGCGGCCTGAAGGGCCGCGAGACCGTTTGGTCCGCGTTTGAGGGCCGCGGTTGCGAGGCCAGCCGTTCGCGCTCTTCTTGAAGTGGCCGACGACATCGTTCAGCAATCTCTCGCGGCCCTTCAGGCCGCAAGGATGGGGGTGGCCTTTTTCCCAGGGCATCGGCCTCCGGCCTCAGAAGCCCTGGGCTGGGATCTCCCGACCCGTTGGGCCGGTGGGGAGTTTTCCGACAGGCCCCCGAAAAACCCGTGTGCCAGGAAGCCGAACAAAGGACATCAAGGACTCCAAGGACAACAGGGATAAGAAAAACCGGACTGGGTACCAAAACGGTCTGTCTTTGCGGTCCTTGCGGTTCTTGTTGTCCTTGTCGTCCTTGCTTTTGGGTTTCTGGCCGCAGGCTGCTCTCCTCCCGGCTTGTGATGCTATCTTCCACGCCATGACACACGACGAATACGAGCAACGCAAGCGACGCTTGGAGGAGGAGCTTCGCGCCGGGGTCGCCCTCCTGGAGACGGCCTTCCGTCATCAGATCCGGGCCCTGCAACTCGTCTGTGCAGCCGCGGGCGGCGACGTGGAGATTCCGTCGCTGGTGATGGCACTGCCGGAGATGAGCAGGCTCCTGCCCGCCGCGCCCGACCTCCCCGCGCCGCCGCCGGCACCGGAGGCGCCTCCTCCTCCCTCCCGGCGACGGGGCGCGTGGGAGCTCCTTGATGACGTCGAGACCGCCTTGCTCAAGGTTCCCGCCGTCTTCGACCGCAACGACATCTGCCAAGCGATCGGCTACGAGCCGGATCGCGGCTCCCTCTACCGCACCTTTCAGGGGCTGATCGAGGAAGGCGTCATAGCCATCGAGCAATCAGGCGCGGGCAGGCACCCGGCGCGCTACAAGAAGACGCGAGCGAACACTACGGCGGACGCTACGTGAGGCACGGCGGCCTTGGTGAGACACGAGGCCTCTCCATGAGTCACGACAGAAGGCTCATGAGTCACAGCAGAAGGCTCGTGAGTCATAGCAGAAGGCTCGTGAGTCATAGCTAAGCCGGAAGGCGTCACGGCTCCCGATCGAGCTGTGATGCCTGGTGGTCAAGCTGTGATGTTTCGCGGTCAAGCTGTGATGGCTGGCGGACAAGCTGTGATGCCTCGCGGTCAAGCTGTGATGCTTCGCGGTCAAGCTGTGATGCTTCGTGATCGAGCTGTGATGGCTCGCGGTCAAGCTGTGATGGTTGGTGGTCGAGCTGTGATGCCTCGCGGTCAAGCTGTGATGGCTGGCGGTCGAGCTGTGATGGCTCCCGGCCGAGCAGTGATGCCTGGAGGCTGAGTCGTGGTTCCTGAAGGCTCAGCAGTGATGCAGGCCAAGCCGGCGGTGATTCACGGGGCAGCTGTAGTGACGCAAACCGCGGCGGCGACGGCTCCAGCCCCGTGTGCGTCTACTCTACCGGCTACGTCCCGGCCTGCTTGATGATCTGGCGCAGGGTGTCGCCGTCCGCGATGCCCGACTGGAAGTAGGAGACCTTCCCCTTCTTGTCGATGATCAGCAGGGTGGGCAGGCCGAGCACGCCGAGGTCGGAGGCCACGGACTGCTTGGGGTCGAGCAGCACCGGGTAGGGAAAGGGCTTGTCCTTGAGGAACTGCTTGACGACGTCCTTCTCCTCGCCCACGTTGGCGGCCAGGAACTGCACGCCCCGCCCCTTGAAGTCCTTGTAGACCGGCTCCAGGATCTCGGCCTGGAGCCGGCACGGCAGGCACCACGTGGCCCAGAAGTCCACCACCACGACCTGGCCCCCGAAGTCCTTGGGACCGAGAGAGCGGCCATCCAGGGTCTGGAGGCGGAAGTTGGTCTTGACGGCAGGCGCCTTGGAGGCGCCGGCGGCACCGGAGCCGGCGCCGCAGCTCAGGAGCAGGAGGGAGCCGGCGAGGGCGGTCACCAGGGTGAGGCGCTGGGCACGAGGGGAGAAGGCGTTGAGCATTTTCATGGCAGGGCAAGCATAGCGCAGCCGGGACGGACCCGCGGAACACGGGCGAACTGTGGCATGCTAAGATTTAGAAAAGGAGGTTGCGCTTGCAAACCGAGCTTTGCCACTTGGCGGATTTCCTCGCGGGAATCGATCCAAAAAGCCCGTCCCTTCGGGAAGCGGCGCGAATGCTGCGCAACCCTCCCCCGGACGCGGAGCTCCGTCAGCTCGACGCGCGGGCCGGCCTGATCGCCCGCCACTGGGAAGCTATCGACGCCGGGCTGGAGGCGCTGCCCCCCGAAGGGCGCGAGTCGCTGTACGGATCGGCTCCCCGGCCGGGGCTCGAGACGGGTGACGACCGGCTTTTCGACGCCGTGGCCCTCACCCTGCTCGACGGTCTTGAGCCGTGGCGCGCGTCGGCCCGCCCTCTGGCCGCGGCTCTCGCCCGGCTCATCGAGGACACTCCGCGCCTCACCGCCGGTTCGGCCCGGGCTCTGGGGAGCGGCTTCGAGGATCTGCTCGCCGAACGGATGGTACGGCGCTTCGCCCGCCTCCCTCTCCGGGCTCCCCTCCTGAGGCTCCTTCACGTCCACCACGTACGGCTCCTGGAAGAGCCGGACGAAGGAGAGCGGGCCCTGGAAAGAGACCTTGGCGAGCCGCTCTCCGAGGACGACCGCGCCTGGCTGGCCATCGAGCGGCGGGTGATGCTGCTGCGCCGGGTACGTCAGAGCAAGACCAATGCGGCCGGGCACATCCGCTGGTACGTAGACCTCGACTCCCAGGGCAGACCCGTGCTGGAGCGGCTGGGCACCGAGGGGCACTGGCTCCTCCTCGGAACCGGTGGCGAGTCCGCGCTCACGCGCCTCGGAACCGCGGCCGAGCACGTCCTCTTCCCGCCGGGCTCCTCCCCGGTCCCCGGCTGGAACGTGATCAGCACCTTGCCCCTGGACGAGGCCGGCGGCTTGTCCCTCTCCGCCGCCTCCGTCCTGGAGCTTGCCGCGGGCTCGGAGGCGATCGATGACTCCTTCGAGCTGCGCCGCCGGGTGCGCGCCGAAGTGGAGGCCCGGCCCCCGGCCAGCCGTACGGTTCGCCTCGACCGGAGCCTTTTCGAATCCGTCAGCGCGCCGGCGAAGCCCTCCTTTTTCCGCTCGGAGCTGGCGGTTCGGGACGAGCGGCTCACCCTGCTCGTCTCCCGGCCCGGCGAGGAGCCATGGCCCCTGGCTTCGATCAAGCTGGAAGCGGACGACGACGCGATCGCCAGCTTCCTCGGTTCCCTCGACCGGATCGCCGACCTCGGCCCCCCCTTCGCCGAGGTGGCTCCGGAGCACGCCGGCGCCACGGCCGTGGCCTGGAGCCACGCGTTGCTCAAGGCACGAAGCGAGGAGGTGCCGGAGCCGGGCCGCCTCTCCGGGCTCAAGGTACGGATCGTCTATGTCCCCTCGTCGCTGCCGCACCCTCTCGGTGGAGTTCCGGAGGTCGGCGCCGCCTTCCTCTGCGACCGGCTGGAGAACGAAGGCGCGCGGGTGAGCTACCTGAAGATCATGCCGAGCGACCTCGTGGGGCGGCTGCCCGAGCTGCTGGGGGCTGACGCCGTGTGCGTGGGCGTCTACATCCATAACCGCGACGAGGTGGCACAGCTCGTGCGCGACCTCAGGGAGGCCGGTTTCTCAGGGAAGATCGTGCTGGGCGGTCCCGAGGCTCGCCATGTCGAGCGAGTCCAGGAGAGGATCGCCGGCTGGGATGCCATCATCCGCGGCGAGGCTGAGGAGACGCTCCCCGAGATTCTCGACATTCTTCGGCTGTTGGACGCCGGCGACATCTCGGCGGCTCTCGCGAGGGCGGCTGGCCTGCGGGGCGTGATTCTTCGGATCGGCCGCGTCGTCGCCGTCTGCGACTCGGCCGCCAACAACCGCGCCTCGGTGATCTCCTGCCCGCTTCCCTACGCGTGGAGCCGCGGCGGCCGGCGCCACCTTTTCATGAACTTCACCCGGGGCTGCCCTTATCTCTGTGACTTCTGTCCCAACCACCAGGGACGGAAGTTTCGGGCCGGCCCTGTCGAAGAGCTGTGGGGCTACACCGTAAGGGCCGTGGCCGACCATCTCCCGCTGCCGCCCGGGGCGGCCGAGAAGCTGGCGCGTACGCTCCAGGCGCGGCTCGGCATCGACGCGCCTCCGCGCCTCGCTCTCGCCCTCGATCTGCTCTGGCGGCGCGGCCCCTCCCGGCACGACGCCCAGGCGCTCCTCTCAGACCTCGAGGAGCTGATCGACCGGCCATTGCTGGAGGCCGCCGGAGGAATCTCGGGGGTCCTGGAGCTCGACGCCGATCCCCGGCGGCTGCTGACGGCCGTCTCCGGGGACCGGATCGGCGCCCGGAAGGGCAAGGAGATCTGGCTCCTGGCCAAGGCCGAGCTCCTGGCATGCCGGGAGATCCGGCGACGGCGCGGCGAGGAGCCGGCGTGGGCCGGGCCGCGCTTCGTTCTCCAGACCTCTGAGGACAACACCCTGGTCAACCGCGACGTGATCGCGGAGTACCTGCGCCGCCGCCGGGCGTGCGGCCTCCACCGCGACTTCATTTTCCATCCCGGACAGAACACCATTCGCGACCTGCTGGCCGATCAGGCCGAGCCCAACGAGGAGCTGATCTCCCTGCTGAGCTGGGACAACCCCTTCGCCATCAGCTTCGGCACCGACGGCACCTCCAACGCCGTCATCCGTCAGCACCGCAAGCCCGGCTATGGCGTGGCCGGCCTGATGGCTGTCAACCGCGCGCTCGGCCGCCGCCGCGTCCGGTTGGGAAACAACTTCATCCTGCTCGCTCCCGAGACCAATCTGCTGGAGGCCGTTGAGGCCTTTCTGCTCTTTCTCCTGATCCCCGTGCGCTGGCGCTACTACTCGAAGGGGATCAATCTGCGGGTGATCAAAGAGGAAACGACCCTGGCGATGGACGAGGGATTGATCTTCGCGCCCGGCGACACGGAGTTTGACGTTCCCTTGCGCTACCGTGAAGTGGCCGCGCTGCTCGACCGCTGGAAGCTGACCTCGCGGGTGTACACCGACCAGCTGCGCCCCCTGCTGCGCCGTATCCTGAGCGAGGATCCGGACGCCACGGCCGTCCTGCCCCGCGTGGTGCGGCGCTGGGAGCGGGATCTCGACCAGGATCCGGAGCTCGTGGCCCTGGCGCAGCTGATCCGGCGGGAAGAGGGGGAAGCAAGGAGCCTGAACGAGGCCCTATGGCGAGTGGAGGCCTATATCCATCGCGAAGGGCTCGCGGACGGCCGCCACATGGTGGCGACCTTTCGCGAGCTCGCGGCCAGGGAGGCTCAGTCCCACTGCAGGGACGCTCCGATCTGATACTCGGTGACCCGGGTCTCGAAGAAGTTCTTTTCCTTCGCCAGGTCGGTCGCCTGTGACATCCAGGGGAGCGGGTTCTCCACGTTGTAGCGCCGCGGCAGGCCGATGCGCTCCAGGCGGCGGTCGGCGATGTACTGCACGTAAAGGCTGAACTGCTCGGCATTGATCCCCAGCAGTCCCTCGGGGCAGGCGTCGTGGGCGTACCGCGACTCGAGCTCCACCGCCTTTTCCACCAGCCGCAGGATCTCGGCCTGGAAGTCGGTGTCCCAGATCGCAGGGTTCTCCTTCTTGATCGTGCCGATCAGGTCGCAGCCGAATGCCAGATGGATGCTCTCATCGCGCATGATGTACTCGAACTGCTCGCCGATGCCCACCATCTTTCCCTGCCGCTTGAGCGCCAGCATCATGGCGAAGCCGGCGTAAAAGAAAATCCCCTCCATGATCACGTAGTAGCCGATCAAGTCGCGCACGAAACGCTTGATGCCTTCGACGTCCACGGCCTGGAACGTCGGGTCGAAAACCGACTTGGTGAGCTCGACGACGAACTCGTCCTTGTCGCGGATGGAGGGGATGGTCTGATACATGTTGTAGATCTCGTCCGGGTTGAGGCTCAGCGAGTCGCAGCAATAGATGAAGGTGTCGGTGTGGATCGCCTCCTCGAAACCCTGGCGCAGCAGGTACTGCCGGGCCTCCGGGCTGGTGATGTGGTGATAGACCGCCAACACGATGTTGTTGGCGGTGAGCGACTCGGCGGTGGAGAAGAACCCCAGGTTCCAGAGGATCAGGCGGCGCTCGTTCTCCGAGAGGACGCGGGAGGACTTCCACTGCTCCACGTCCTTCTGCATGGAAACCTCTTCCGGCGTCCAGTTGTTGGCGACGCCGTCCTTGTAATGTTGCCGGGCCCACAGGTACTGCATGGGCAGAATCTTGTTCGGGTCGGTCTTCGAGCCGTTGATGATGGACATGAAGGACTCCTCTCCACTCTTCCCGGCCAGGATCAACTCACTGGCAGGCTTCGCACTCGGGATCACCGATGCGGCATAACGGAACGTCCGCGGTATCAGCCACCATCTCGGCCGGCGCGTGGGTGCGCTTCTGGGTGAAGCCGAACTTGGTATCGAGCGTCGATTTTTCGATCTGTGTCGCGGCAAGCGTCCGCAAGTAGTAAGTCGTCTTCAGGCCCATCCGCCACGCCGAAGTGTAGATCTCGTGCAGCAGGGAGCCCGAGATGCCGCGCATGAACACGTTGTGCGACTGGCTTTGATCGATCCATTTGCCGCGTGCCGCCGTCAGCTTGAGGCACCAGACAGGGTCGATCTCGAACGCCTCCTTGTACTTCGCCTTGATCTTGTCCGGAATGGCCGCGATGGGCTGCACGCTGCCATCGCAATACTTGAGCTGATCGAGCATCTCCTCATTCCACAGGCCGAGCTTCTTGAGGTCCAGCACCAGGTAGGAGTTGACGACTGTAAATTCGCCGCTGATGTTCGCTTTGACGTAGAGGTTCTTGTAGATCGGCTCGCCGCAGGGATAGCAACCGGCGATGTTGGCGATCGTCGCCGTCGGCGCGATCGCCATCGTGTTCGAGTTGCGCATGCCCCACTGTTGTACGTGCTCGCGCACCGGGCCCCAATCGAGCCGCTGCTGGCGCGAGACTTCGACCGGCATGCCGCGCTCGGCCTCGAGGAGATCGACCGTATCGAGCGGGAAGATGCCGCGCTCCCACTTCGAGCCCGGATAGCTCTCGTAGGTCCCCCGCTCCCGGGCCAGCTCGGAGGAGGCGAGGATGGCGTGATAGGAAAGGAACTCCATGACCTCGTCGGCCAGCTCCAGCGCGCCTGCCGACTCGAAGGGCAGGTCGACCTGATAAAGCAGGTCGTGGAAACCCATCAAACCCAGGCCGATGGGGCGATGCTTGAGGTTCGACGCCTCGGCTTCGGGCACCGGGTAGTAGTTGATGTCGATCACGTTGTCGAGCATGCGGATCGCCGTCTTCACCGTCGCCGCCAGCATCTCGTGATCGATTTTGCCGTTGACGGAGTGGCGCGCCAGGTTGACGGAACCCAGGTTACAGACGGCGATCTCGTCGGCCGACGTATTGAGAGTGATCTCGGTGCAGAGGTTCGAGCTGTGGATGACCCCCGCGTGGTCCTGGGGCGAGCGGACGTTGCAAACGTCTTTGAACGTGATCCACGGATGCCCGGTCTCGTACAGCATCGTGAGCATCTTGCGCCACAGGGACTTGGCCTGCAGAGTGCGGAAGAGCCGCATCTCGCCGCGCCGCGCCTTGTCCTCGTAAACCAGGTAGCGCTCCTCGAAGCGGCTGCCGTAGAGGTGGTGGAGATCGGGCACTTCGTCCGGCGAGAACAGAGTCCACTCGGCATCGGCCATCACCCGCTTCATGAACAGGTCCGGGATCCAGTGGGCGGTGTTCATGTCGTGGGCGCGGCGCCGTTCGTCACCGGTGTTTTTGCGGAGATCGAGGAACTCCTCGATGTCATAGTGCCAGGTCTCGAGGTAGGCGCAGGTGGCGCCTCGCCGCTTGCCGCTGCGGTTGATCGCCGTGGTCACGTCATTGGCGATCTTGAGAAACGGGATGACCCCCTGACTGTCGACGTTGGTGCTCTTGATGTGCGCCCCGGTGCCACGGATGTTGCTCCAGTCGTTACCCAGGCCGCCCGACCACTTCGACAGTTGCGAGTTGTCGCCGAATAGCTTGAAAATGTTTCGCAGGTCATCCTCGACGGTGCTGATATAGCACGAGCTGAGCTGCGGCCTGGCCATTCCGGAGTGAAAGAGAGTTGGCGTGGAGCAGACGTAGCGCAGGCTCGACAGCAGCTCGTAGAACTCGATCGCACGCTCATTGGGATCCTGCTCGAGCAGCGCGAGCCCCATGGCGACGCGCATCCAGAAGGCCTGCGGCAGCTCGATCCGCCGGTCGTCATAGCGCGCCAGGTACCGCTCGGAGAGCGTCTGCACGCCGAGATATTGCAGCATGCCGTCGCGCTGAATGCGCAGGCTCTCCGCCAGCAGCCGGAGATCGTAATTCAGCAGCTTTGCGTCGAAGATACCCTTGTCGACACCGGCGCGAATGCCGTCGATGAATTTCTCGCGGTAGAGCCCGTCGAGCTCGGCCTCGGTGGCCGAACGGGCCATCACCTCTTTGTACAGGTTTTGTAACTGGAGCCGGCCGGCGAGCCAGCTGTAGGCCGGATCGCGCTCGATGAAGCAGCTCGCGGCCAGCACCAGCGTCTTCGAAATCCCCTCGGTCGTGATCTCGTCGTAGACGTTCTTCATGACCTCGCGCACCATGAGCTCGACCGAGATGCCGTCGAGCCCCTGGGCGGCGTGGCGGATCGTGTCCTCGATCTTGCGGAAGTTGAAGAGAACCGTCTGGCCGTCGCGCTTGGTGACCGTCAGCTTGCCGAGCTGGGCGCTGACGATCGCCCGCTCCTTGGCCTCCGCCCGCAGCCGTTGCCGCTCGGCGCGATAGAGGATATAAGCCTTTGCGATCTCATAAAGGCCGTGCCGAACCAGGTGCTTCTCGACGATGTCCTGCACGTTTTCGACATTCGGAGAAAACTCGACGAATCGATCCGCGATCTCGCTCTCGATCGCCTCGGTGATCTGCTCCAGCGTGCCGTCCGGCAGCTCGCTCCGCGTCGCCCGAACCGATTTGAGAATCGCGTTACGGATGCGCGCGATGTTGAAATCCACCACCTCGCCTGTACGCTTGATGACTCTCATCGTGGCGATCATTGCAACCCCCTTGGAGATGTTGATGAAGGTGGCGCGGCCGGCTGATGCCGTACTCGTTCCTTCCAGACACACTTTTTCGTCGCGGGGAGAAACCGCAAGCCCCGCGTCATCGACTCGGACCCCAGAACTTCCATACCGCGTCTGACAACGCTCCCGCGCACGACTCCCTACCTACCCACAAACAGTTCCGGGAATGGATCTATTGGATGGCTGCACTGGCGATCCTTCGTGACGCGCATCTCGAACGCTACTCCTGCCGGTTGCGGGAGTCAAGAGGTAAGCCACTAGATGTTGTGGTTTGTCACAGGCGGCGCCCCGGGGAGGAGGGGGCGGGGGAAAGAAGAACTTACAAGACTCAGCCTTCTCGACAGGATTTCCACAGCCGGATTTGCCCGGCCTCTTCGGGAGGATTGTGGAAAACGCTTGCAAGGGAGGGAAAAAGGCGGGAGAAAGCCCCTCTTCCGGAGAAAGAGGGGCGCGGGGCCGGAAGGCTCGCCTACTGCTTCGCCTTGCCGCCCTTCTTGGCTTCCCGGTAGCCGGCCTTGAGGGCGTCGGCTTCGGTCATGAACTGGCCCTTCTTGGTCTTGCCGTACCAGGCGTCGCCCTGGCGGTGGAAGACCTTGGAGTCCAGGTTGACCCACACCATGCCGGGCGAGGGCGGCACCTGGGCCGTGATCGAGGAGGGGCTGGCGGGAGTCGTCCGTCCCCCCGGAGCCGGAGCCGCTTTGGGCGCGGGAGCCGGGGCCGGGGCGGGTGCCGCCTTGGGAGCCGGGGCCGGAGCGGACGAGGCGCCCGCCGTCACCATCGGGGTGATGGTGGTGATGGTCTTCGCCGGCACGCCCACCCGGGAAAGGTCCGCCGCGGAGGAGTAGGGACGGCCGGCGATGATCTTCTTCGCCGTCGGCGCGCCCACGCCGGGGAGCGACTCGAGCTCCTTCTGGGTGGCGTTGTTGAGGTCCACCGAGCCGGCCGGACCCTTCTTGCCCTTCGACGGGGCCGCGGGGGCGGCGGGCGCTACGGGAGCCGCCGGAGTCTTCTCGGCCTTGGGAGTCTTCTCGGCCTTGGGGGTCTTCTCCACCTTGGGGGTCTTCTCCTCCTTGGGAGTCTTCTCCGCCTTGGGGGTCTTCTCGGCCTTGACTTCCGCCGGGGTTCTTGGCTTCCTTGGGCTTCTTGGTTTTGGGAGCCTTGGCGTCCGCCGCCGGGGTCACCGAGGTGGCCGGGGTCGGAGCGGGCTTCTCTTTGGGCTTGGCCGACGCCTGAGTGGCCGGCAGGAGGAGAAGCGCCGACAATGCCAGGAATACGATTGATCTGACGCCGTTTCTACGGAATGAGGACATTGGAAAATCTTCCTTTCTGGGTATAAAAGAGTCCAAGGGGAGGCGGTTGCTTGCCTTCGCCTTGAGCTCATAAAACTAAGGGGCTGACGTTACGGGCGGAATTATACCCGTTCAGAGGTCGCCGGGGTCCACCTGGTCGAACACGGCGTCGAGGGTGTCCCGCAGGCCCTCCACCACCTCGCGGGGGGCGCCGAGGCGCTCCTCCAGATCTCCCTTGCCGAGCACCGCCTCCCGCAGGGCGTTGCGCAGGGTACGGATCTCCAGGGCCTTCAGCCGCACCGTGGCGGCGTCGCCGTCGAAGGAATCGATCTTCATGGCGAAACTCTAGCACCCCCGATCTCTATACAATCGCCCCATGGCCACCGAAACCAAGACCGAGCTCTCCACCGTCGACGCGGAACCCGAGCGGCAGACCTCCTCCGAGATCCCCGTCCGCCGCTTCTACCAGCCGGCGGACGTCGCCGGCGTTGCCTATGACGCGAAGGTGGGCGACCCTGGGAAGTTCCCTTACACCCGCGGCCTCCATGCGGACATGTACCGCCAGCGCAAGTGGACCATGCGCCAGTACGCGGGCTACTCCTCGGCGGCCGAGTCGAACCAGCGCTACCGGTACCTGCTGTCGCAGGGCACCGCCGGCCTCTCGGTGGCCTTCGATCTCCCGACCCAGATCGGCTATGACTCGGACTCCCCCATCGCCCGCGGCGAGGTCGGCCGCGTGGGGGTCGCCATCGACTCGATCGAGGACATGCGCCGCCTCTTCGAGGGCATCCCTCTCGACCGGGTCACCACCTCGATGACCATCAACGCCACGGCCGCCATCCTCCTCTCCCTGTATCTGGCCGTGGCCGAGGAGCAGGGGGCGTCGTGGGAGCGGCTGGGCGGCACGGTGCAGAACGACATCCTCAAGGAGTACGCCGCCCGCGGCACCTACATCTATCCTCCCGGCCCGTCGCTCAAGCTGGTGACGGACATCATCGCCTTCTGCGCCGACCGGGTGCCGAAGTGGAACACCATCTCCATCTCCGGCTACCACATGCGGGAGGCGGGCTCGACGGCCGTGCAGGAGGTGGCCTTCACCCTCGCCAACGGCCTCGCCTACGTGCAGGCGGCGCTCGACCGGGGCCTCGCCGTCGACGACTTCGCCCCCCGCCTCTCCTTCTTCTTCAACGCCCACAACAACTTCCTGGAGGAGGTGGCGAAGTTCCGCGCCGCCCGCAGGCTGTGGGCCGAGCTGATGCGGGAGCGCTTCGCGCCCAAGGACCCGCGATCGCTCTGGCTGCGCTTCCACACCCAGACGGCGGGCTCGACGCTCACCGCCCAGCAGCCGATGAACAACGTCGTGCGGGTGGCCGTCCAGGCCCTGGCGGCGGTCTGCGGCGGCACCCAGTCGCTGCACACCAACTCTCTGGACGAGGCGCTGGGCCTGCCCACCCAGGAGGCGGCGGGCCTCGCCCTGCGCAC
Source organism: Thermoanaerobaculaceae bacterium (assembly GCA_963717295.1). Taxonomy (GTDB): domain Bacteria; phylum Acidobacteriota; class Thermoanaerobaculia; order Multivoradales; family UBA5704; genus DATARR01. The sequence continues at coordinate 8,062,355 of OY970330.1, read as the reverse complement.
CCAGCAGGTGATCGCCCACGAGAGCGGCGTCGCCGACGTGGCCGATCCGCTGGGCGGCTCCTACGTGGTGGAGGCCTGGACGGAGGAGATCGTCCAGCGGGCCAGGGGGTACATCGCGAAGATCGACGAGATGGGCGGCGCCATGGCGGCCCTGGAGCGCGGCTTCCAGCAGCGGGAGATCGCCGAGGCGGCCTACCGCTTCCAGATGGCGGTCGAGGCGGGGCGGGAGCTGGTGGTGGGAGTCAACACCCTGCAGTCCGAGGTCGAGGTGCCGCGGGAGATCCTGCGCATCGATCCCGCCGCCGAGCGCGACCAGGTGGAGCGCCTGGGCGCCCTGCGGCAGAGGCGCGACGGGAAAAAGGCCGCCGCGACGCTCGCCGCCCTCACCGCCGCCGCCCAGGAGGACCGCAACCTCATGCCGTCCATCCTCGACTGCGTCCGCGCCGAGGTCACCCTCGGCGAGATCTCGGACGGCCTGCGCGCCATCTATGGGGAGTACCGGGAGGCGGATCTGGAGTAGCTATTCCGGAGCCTCTGACAGCAAGTTATCGGTCTTCGGGGGAGGCAGGGAGGGTTGGAATCTCTGAGCCGCCTTCAAGATCTCGATCTGGAGCACCGCGGTCAGCTCGCTCTTGAGCCCGTCGGACCGGCCTTCCAGCCTGCCGAGACGGCTGTTGATGGACGCGAGTTGCTCGTTCAGATGAGCCAGCAGGGCCTTGTGGGCCTCGCGGATGTCCCGGATCTCGTCCGAAAGATCATCGCATCGTCGTCCCAGGAGCTCCACCTGGATGTCCAAGCGACTGACGCGTGGAGCCAGGAGGTCCTCGAGGACGCTCCGCAGACCCGAGAGTGCCTCAGCCTTGCCGCTCAATGCCCAGCCCACGCTCGAGGATACGGATCTGCTCTCTCTGGATCGCCATGTCGGCCAGATTCTGGTCGATCTGCTTCAGGTGAGCTGCGACTTTCAAGTCGGTCCTGTCAAGCTGAGCGCACAGATCCAAGACCGATTGTTTGATCCTCCGGACCTCTTCCTCCTCGATATGTTCGTCTCGCCTGGCGACGAGCTTCGCCTTGGCGAGACTCCGGGGGTGGAGCCGCCTTCCCGAGGAACGTTTCGGCAGAGCTGGGGAGAGCTTGTCAGGGTTCATGGCATCGGGATCTCCGGATTGCTTTTCAGCCACAAACTCTACCACGGGACGCGAGAAGCGGCGAAAAACAGTCCGGCCCTCGATCGAGCTAAAAAACGGAGTTAGTTGGCCGGCGGGACGCCGGCGCTCCCAGGGGGTCTGGGCTGGGGCGTTCCCGCCTTTCTCCCTCTTCTCCCGGTCGGGGGGGAGGGCGATCGCCGCCCCCGCCCTTCCCCCGCCCGCTCCCTGAGCGTAGAATCCGCCCGCACATGTTTTAATTCACTTGGAGGGGAGACGCTTTGGCTCGCCCAAGCGGTCTCACATGTCGTCATGCGGAGCCGAACCGTCCATTTGCCGGGAGGGACGAACCCGCGGGACACGCTGGTCGCGGCGGCCGGAGAGGTTGGACGGCCGCCCGATTTCGTCCTGGCGTTCCTGCCTCCCGGGGAGAACCTGCGCGCCATCCTGGCCGCCATGACCCTGGCGTGGCCGGACGCCGTCCGTCTCGGCTGTGAGGCCGTGACGCAGATCGCGGGCGCGGAGATCACCCGGCAGGGGACCGTTCAGCTCTTCTGGCTCGACGATCCGCGCCACAAGGCCTGCGTCGAGGTCGTTCCCGGCACGCACGGCGAGCCGCCGCCCTTGAAGCGGGTGGAGAGCATCGCCCGCCGCGTCGTCGCCGCCGACGGCACCCTGCTGCTGATGGACGGCCTGCGTTTCCCCGCCGAGCGCTTCCTCGCCGACCTGCGCAAGAGCCTGCGCGGGTTGCAGGCGACGGCCGCGGGAGCTCTGGCGTCGCAACTCGAGCCGGCCGGGGGGTCCGGGGCCCGGGTGTTCGCGGGCGAGCGGGTGCTGCCCTCGGCCTGCCTGGTACTGACCCTTCACGGCATCGCCATGCAGGTGGCGGTCCTCCGCGGCTGGAGCCCCGCCTCCCCCGTCTACACGGTGACGCGGGCGGAAGGGGGCACCGTCTGGGAGATCGACGGCGAGCCGGCCGCGGCGTGGTACCGCCGCTTCTTCACCGTCGGCGGCGCGCTCGCCCCCATGCCCGAGACGGCGAACCGCTTTCCCCTCCTCATCGAGGGGCCCCGGCCGGAGCGGCAGGGGCTCTACCGCTCCCTGCGCGCCTTCGACCAGCCCCGCGGCGCCGTCACCTTCTGGGGCGACCTGGAGATCGGCGACCGGGTGCGGCTGAGCATGAGCAACGACATCTCGCTCGCGGGCACGGCCGCGGAGCTCCTCGCGGGCTCTTCCCCGGACCACCCGCCCGACGCCGCCTTCCTCTGTTCCTGCATCGGCCGCGAGCTGACGCTCGGCGAAGAGTCGGCGCGGGAGGTGGCCGCCCTCCAAGGCGCGCTGGGCGGCATCTCTCTCTCGGGCTTCTACTCCTCCGGGGAGATCGGCCCCACGCCGCGCGGCGACCTCGCCTACTACAACCACACCGCCGTGCTGGCACTGCTTCGGGAGGCGGGGTAGTGAGGGGACCGCTCGAGCTCGACAACGCCATCCTGCGCAACCTGCTGACGCAGACGACGCGGGCCTACGAAGGGCAGATGACCGAGCTCTACACGGAAAAGGAGCTGGCCCAGGTCACCCTGGCCTCGATCGGCGACGGCGTGCTGGCGACCGACGGCGAGGGGCGGATCAAATACCTGAACCCGGTGGCCGAGAAGCTCACCGGCTGGGACCGCGCCGAAGCCCTCGGCAAGCCCCTGCCCGAGATCTTCCACCTCTCGGAGAGCGAGCAGAGGATCGACGAAATCCTGCGCCACTGCCTGGAGGACGGCCGCAGCTTCCGGCTGTCGGAGCGCATCAGCCTCGAACGGCGCGACGGCCGGCACTACGGCATCGAGAGCACCTGCGCTCCCATCCGCGCCTCCGACGGCCGCATCATCGGCGCCGTGCTGGTCTTCCAGGACGTCTCGGACAAACGGCTCATGGCCCTCCAGCTCGCCCATCAGGCGACCCACGACGAGCTGACCGGCCTGCTCAACCGCCAGGCCTTCGACGGCCACCTGCAGCGCGCCCTGGAAGAGGCCCGCGGCACCTCCAACACCCACGCCCTCTGCTACATGGACCTCGATCAGTTCAAGCTGGTCAACGACACCTGCGGCCACCTGGCCGGCGACGAGCTGCTGTGCCGCGTCACCGCCCTGCTCCAGGACTCGATGCGCGACACCGACCTGGTGGCCCGCCTGGGGGGCGACGAGTTCGGGGTGCTGCTCACCCGCTGCTCGCTCGAAGGAGCCGAGCGCCAGGTGGCGGAGCTGCTGCGCACCCTCAACCAGTTCCGCTTCAACTGGCGGGACAAGACCTTCACCGTCGGCGCCTCGATCGGGCTGGTGCCCATCACCCGCGACTTCCGCACCGTGGCCCACCTGCTCTCCGCCGCCGACCATGCCTGCTATGCCGCCAAGGAGAAGGGGCGCAACCGCATTCAGGTCTACCAGGAGGACGATGCCACGTTCGTGCGCCGGCACGGCGACATGAACTGGGTGGTGCGCATCCAGCAGACGCTGGAGCAGGACCGCTTCCGCCTGTTCTCACAGCAGATCCAGCCGCTGACCCCCGAGGCGGCCCCGGGGCTCTACTTCGAGGTCCTGCTGCGCATGCTGGAGGACGACGGCCGCATCCATCTGCCGAGCGACTTCATTCACGCCGCCGAGCGCTACGGCCTGATGCGCTCGATCGACCGCTGGGTGATCCGCTGCTGCATCAAGACCCTCATGGACCAGCCGCCGCCGTTCCTCGACCTGCTGCGGCTCTGCTCGATCAACCTCTCGGCGGTGTCGCTGGGGGACGAGGAGCTGCTGGGGTTCGTCGAGGAGGAGCTGGACGCCTCCGGGGTGCCGGCCGGCAAGCTGTGCTTCGAGCTCACCGAGACGTGCGCCATCGAGAGCCTCTCCCAGGCGCAGCGCCTGATGGAGCGGCTCGGCGCCCGCGGCGTGCGCTTCGCCCTCGACGACTTCGGCACCGGCATGTCCTCCTACGGCTATCTCAAGGAGCTGCCGGTGAGCTTCCTCAAGATCGACGGCAAGTTCATCAAGGACGTGGTCACCGATCCGCTGGACCGGGCGATGGTCGAGTCGATCAACCAGGTGGGCCACGTGATGGGCCTGCGCACCATCGCCGAAGGGGTGAGCAGCGCCGCCGTGGTGGAGCGCCTGCGGCTGCTGGGGGTGGACTTCGCCCAGGGCAACTGGATCAGCGCTCCCCGCCCCCTGGCTTCTGACCACGACAGGTAGCCCGGCCTCATCCTCTCTGCTATCCTCACCGCCGACAAATTAACCCGTTGACCGGCGATGAGCCGCAGCGCTTTCGCGGGAGGTACGTTTCGACGCCATGAAGACGAGCGTTCAGAACGGTAAAAGCGGCGCGGGGGGGACGGGATTCGTCCGCGAGCTCGGCCTCCTCGATTCGACCATGATCGTCGCCGGCTCGATGATCGGCTCGGGCATCTTCATCGTGCCCGCCGAGATCTCCCGCCAGGTGGGCTCGGCGGGATGGCTGCTGATGGTCTGGGTGGTGACGGGGCTGCTGACCATCGCCGCCGCCCTCTCCTACGGCGAGCTGGCGGCGATGATGCCGCGGGCCGGCGGGCAATACGTCTACCTGCGCGAGGCCTTCTCGCCCCTCTGGGGCTTCCTCTACGGCTGGACGCTGTTCCTGGTCATCCAGACGGGCACCATCGCCGCCGTGGCCGTGGGCTTCGCCCGCTTCCTCGGGGTGCTGGTGCCCAGCATCTCGCCGGAGAGCTTCCTCGTCGCCCCCATCAAGCTCTCTCAAGGCTATGCCGTGAGCCTCTCGATGCAGCAGCTGGTGGCCGTGCTGCTCATCCTCTTCCTCACCTGGCTCAACACCCGCGGCATCCATCTCGGCAAGCTGATCCAGAACACCTTCACCTCGGCCAAGACGCTGTCGCTCTTCGCCCTGATCGTGCTCGGCATCCTGGTGGGGAGAAACGCCGGCGCCATCGCCGCCAACTTCACCGATCTCTGGACGCCGCACGACGTCACCACCATCAAGCCGGACCTGCCCCTCGCGGCGCCCATCGCGGCGACGGCCGGGGCCTTCGGCCTGTTCATCGCCTTCTGCGTCGCGCAGGTGGGCTCGCTCTTCTCGTCGGACGCGTGGAACAACATCACCTTCACGGCCGGCGAGGTGAAGGACCCGAAGCGCAATATTCCGCTGTCGCTCGTCGCCGGCACGACGCTGGTGATCGGCCTCTACATCCTGGCCAACGTCGCCTATCTCTGCACGCTGCCGCTGCACGCCATCCAGACGGCGCCGGACGACCGGGTGGCGACCGCCGCCCTGCAGGTGATCTTCGGCTCGGGCGGGGCGATCATCATGGCGATCGCCATCATCATCTCCACCTTCGGCTGCAACAACGGGCTGATCCTGGCCGGCGCCCGCGTCTACTACGCCATGGCCTGCGACGGCCTGTTCTTCCGCAAGACCGGCAAGCTGAACGAACGGCACGTGCCGGCCTACGGCCTGGTGCTCCAGGGCCTCTGGGCGTCGCTGCTGGTGCTGCCCCGTACCCGTTCGCTGGGCACGGACGGCAGCGTCACCTACGGCAACCTCTACGGCACGCTGCTGGACTGGGTGATCTTCGCGGTGCTGATCTTCTACGTGCTGACCATCGCCGGCCTCTTCGTGCTGCGGCGCAAGCAGCCCAACGCGGAGCGGCCGTACAAGGCGTTCGGCTACCCGGTGATCCCGGCGCTCTACATTCTCGCCGCGTCGGCCATCGCCCTCGTGCTGCTCATCTACAAGCCGGCCACCAGCCTGCCGGGGCTGGTCATCGTGCTCACCGGCATTCCCGTGTACTTCGCGTGGCGCAAACCGGGCTCTCCCGCTCCGGGGGAGACGAGGACATAACTCTCGATTTGGAGGTCTAGACAGTCCATGGCCAACCCTCTTTTTGCCCGCAAGCCCCTCGAGATGCTGCTCGAGGAGATGAAGGGAGAGAACCGGCTGCGCCGGGTGCTCGGCCCTGTCCAGCTCTCCGCCCTCGGAGTGGGCGCCATCATCGGCGCCGGCATCTTCGTGGCGACCGGCGCCGCGGCCCACAACGTGGCCGGCCCGGCGCTGATGCTCTCCTACGTCGTCGCCGGCATCACCTGCATCTTCGCCGCCCTCTGCTACGCCGAGTTCGCCGCCATGGTGCCGGTGGCGGGGTCGGCCTACACCTACGCCTACGCCACCCTGGGCGAGCTGTTCGCCTGGATCATCGGCTGGGACCTGGTGCTGGAGTACGCGGTGGGCAGCGCCACCGTGGCGACCGGGTGGTCGGGATACTTCCAGAACGTCATGGCGAAGCTGGGGTTCCAGCTTCCCGTGGTCCTGCGCGAGTCTCCCTGGCGCTATGACGGCACGACCGGCGGCTTCGTGGGCACCGGCTCGTGGTTCAACCTGCCGGCCGTCCTCGTCGTCATCGTCATCACGGCGGTGCTGGTCAAGGGCATCTCGGAGAGCGCCACGTTCAACGGCATCATGGTGGCCATCAAGCTGGCGGCCGTGCTGTTCGTCATCGGCGTCGGCATCTTCTACGTCAACACCACCAACTGGCACCCGTTCGCGCCCTACGGCTGGTCGGGGCTCAACATCTTCGGCAACCACGTCGCCGGGCAGCAGGATCCGAGCGGCAATCCCCTGGGGATGCTCGCCGGGGCGGCCATCATCTTCTTCGCCTACATCGGTTTCGACTCGGTCTCGACCCACACGGAGGAGGCCAAGAACCCGCAGCGCGACGTGCCGATCGGCATCATCACCTCGCTGCTGGTCTGCACCTTCCTCTATATCGCCGTGGTCGCCGTGATCACCGGCATGGTCAAGTACGACCAGCTCGACGTCAACGCCCCGGTGTCGCTGGCCTTCAAGCAGCAGGGTCTGGGCTGGGCCGAGGGGATCATCGCCGCCGCCGGCGTGGCCGGCATCACCTCGGTGCTGCTGGTGATGATGCTCTCCGGCCCCCGCGTCTTCCTCGCCATGGCGCGCGACGGTCTGGTCCCCAAGAGCTTCTTCGGCGACGTCCACCCGAAGTTCCGTACCCCCTGGCGGTCGACGATCCTGATCGGCTGCTTCGTCATCGTGCTGGCCGGCTTCCTGCCCATCGACGCCCTCCTGCATCTGACGAACATCGGCACGCTCTTCGCCTTCGTCGTGGTGTGCGCCGCGGTGCTCATCATGCGCAAGAAGTACCCGAACGCCGAGCGCCCCTTCCGCTGCCCCTGGGTGCCGGTGGTGCCCGTCCTCGGCATCCTCTCCTGCCTGATGCTGATGTTCTCGCTGCCTACGGCCAACTGGTGGCGGCTCCTGGGCTGGCTGCTCCTCGGCCTCATCATCTACTTCGCCTATGGCCGCAGGCACAGCGTGATGGCCGCCTACACGGAGAACGAGATCTCCAGGCACGGGATCTCGCCGGGCGGCTCGCTGGCCCGCGACATCGATCCGCCGAACGTGAAGAAGTAGGAGAGCACTTAAGGCGGCTCCCCCGGGGAGCCGCCCGCCGCGATGATCGCCACGATCGCCAGCCTTCCGGACAAAAAAAGACCCCGCGTCGTCAGCGGGGTTTTGGAGGAGGGAGGTTTGGAGATTGTCGTCTGTGTTTTTCCGTCTCCATCCTGGTATACGCACGAGCCGGGGCAAGTGTTTAGCCCGGCCGTATGACTTGCCGGGCAGCCCCCGGGGCCTGTATCTTTGAGGCTCGACATGCGCCGTCACCTTCTCGTTCTCGCGCTTTTTCTGGGGATCGCCTTCCCCGCCGCCGGACTGACCAGCCCGGTCCGGCTGGAAGCGCCGCGAGCCGGAGCGACGCTGCGGGCCGGCGACACGGCCGAGCTGGCCTGGGAGCCGTTCTCGCACCCCGAGGCTCTGGGCCGGGCCGAGGAGTGGGAGGCCTTCCTCAGCTTCGACGGCGGCGCCACCTACCCGGTGCGCATCACGCCGCACCTCGATCTGGCGCTGCGGCGGGTGCGCTGGCAGGTGCCGGCGATCCCCACCAACGACGCGCGGCTCCTGCTGCGCTTCGGCGACGAACGCCATGAGACCACCGTCGAGCTACCCCAGCGCTTCGCCATCGCCGAGGCCCTCTGGGCGGCTCCCCTTTTCGGCGCCGGCGCCCGCCGGGCCGCTCTCCCCGGCGAGCCGGCGCTGCCCGGGCGCGCCGGCGTAGTAGCCTGGGTGGAGGGCTCGCGCCAGGGCCGAGGCCTGCGCGCCGTGGTGGCGGCCCCGCCTCCCGCCCTGGCGAACGCCCTGCGTCCGCCATCGCCAGGCGTCGAGACTCCCGTCCTGGCGACCCAGGGGGCAGGTCCCTCCACCGCGCTGTCGGCGGCGAGCGGGAGCGCCTCTCCTCCGTCTCCCCGGCGGCCTCTTTCCGCGGCCGGAGCGCCAACCGGCCTCCCGCCTCTCGACATCCTTCTTCTCACGCAACGGCAGAACGAATAAACCGCGGGCGGCTTTCCGTCGTCTTGCTCACTGGAGCGACCCGCCATCGCAGGGCTGGGTGCTCGCCGATTTTCGTTCGTCTTTCCGTTCAGAGGAGATTTTCGCATGCGCTTTTTGAAACTCATCGGTGGCCTTGCCGGTCCTGCCGCCTTCTTCGTCGCTCTTCCCGGGCTCGCCCAGGCGAATCCGCCCCAGCCCCCCGTCCCCACCGTCACCCAGACCATCGAGGTCACGGCCACCCGTACCCCGGAGGACGTGGAATCCGTGCCGGCGTCGATCTCCATCGTCCGCGGCGAGGAGCTGGAGGCGCGGGGCGTCACCGATCTGCCCTCCGCCCTGGCGCTCGCGGCCGGTATCTCCGTCGGTCCCGGCGGCGACTCCGGCCCCGCCTCCTCGGTCCCCGAGATCTGGGGGCTGCGCGAGTTCGACGCCTTCCTCCTGGTGGTGGACGGCGTGCCCTGGGGCGGCGCCTTCAACCCGGCCCTGCCGTCCCTCGACCTGCACAACGTGGAGCGCATCGAGATCCTGCGCGGCGCGGCGCCGGTGATGTACGGCGCCACCTCGTTCGTCGGCGTCATCCAGATCATCCACCGCGCCGCCGGGGCGCCGGGGCGCTACGCCTCCATCTCGGGCGGCAGCTTCGGCAGCTACGACGCCTCCATCTCCGCGCCGCTGCCCGGCTCGGACACCTTCCAGCAGTCGATCTCCGTGGACGGCGAGAAGAAGGGGTTCAAGGACGACCGCACCAACGTCGACCGCGGCCACGTGCTCTACCGCTCCACCCTCAAGGCGGCGGGCGGCAGCTTCCGCTTCGACTTCGACGGCTCGGTCGTCAACCAGGATCCGGCGAGCCCGCACGTGCGCGAGGGCAAGGTCCTCTCGTCGCTCACCCCGCTCGACGCCAACTACAATCCCAGCGACGCCAAGCTGGACGAGAACCGGCTTCACTTCGTGGGCGGCTTCGACCGTGAGCTGGCGGGGGGCTCCTGGTCCACCACCCTGGCGCTGACGCACAGCAAGCGCGACACCATCCGCGGCTTCCTGCTCGAGCTCGCCGACACCGACCCCAACGCCGAGGGCTTCAATCAGACCCTCAAGACCGACGACCTCTACTTCGACAGCCACGTGGCCTGGGGCCTGGGCTCGGCGGCCCGGGTGGTGGTGGGCGTCGACCACCTCTACGGCAAGGCCAAGGCCGACGCGGAGACCTTCGACTACTTCGTGCCGCTCTCCGGCCACGGCGCCCCGTCGAGCCAGGAGCAGCCCCTCGATCACGGCTTCAACCTGGAGGACACCCGCAACTTCTCGGGCCTCTACCTGCAGACCGAGTGGGACGCCACGCCGCGCTTCCACATCCTGGCGGGCGCCCGGCTCAACCACACGGTCGAAAAGCGCACGGCCGGCGACCGCGAGCTCAGCTTCCCGGATCCGGGCGACCAGGGCACGGACGAGCGCAAGACCACCCGCGCGAGCGGCGTGCTGGGCGTCAACTGGCTGGCCTGGAGCGAGGGCGACAAGGGGCTCTGGCTGTTCGCCGACTACCGCAACACCTTCAAGCCCGCCGCGCTCGACTTCGGCCCCGAGGCCGAGCCCGACATCCTCAACGCGGAGACGGCCAAGAGCTATGAGGTGGGAGTCAAGAGCCGCTGCGGCCGGCTCGAAGTGGAGCTGACCGGCTTCCAGATGGACTTCGAGAACCTGGTGGTCGCCTCCACCTCGGAGGAAGGGCTGCCGGAGCTCATCAACGCCGGCTCGGAGCGCTTCAAGGGCGCCGAGCTCGAAGCACGCTTCTCCCTGGCCGAGAGCCTCGTGGCCCAGGGCACCTACGCCTGGCACGACGCCAAGTTCCGCGACTTCGAGCAGGACTTCGACGGCGTTCCGACGCAGCTGGCCGGCAACCGGCTGGAGATGTCGGCCCGCAACCTCGGCTCGCTCGGGCTGCTGTTCACCCCGGCCCGGGGCTTCAACGCCTTCGTCCTCGCCAACTACGTGGGCGACCGCTTCCTCAACAAGCGCAACACGGCGCTGGCGCCGTCCTACACGGCATGGTCGGCGGGAATCGGCTACCGCCAGGAACGCTGGGAGCTGCGCCTGACGGGCGAGAACCTGGGAGACACCCGGCCGGCGGTCTCCGAGAGCGAGCTCGGCGACGCGCAGTACTACCGCCTGCCGGCCCGCCGGCTGCGGCTGACGCTGGCGACGCGGTTCTGAGGAAAGCTACTCCTCCCAGGGCGCCGTGCCGGCGTCCGGAGGGCGCTCGCCGGAGTCCTCCGCCACCAGAGCGGGCGCCGGCGGGCCGCCGACGGCGTTGATCTTGTCCTTGAGGGCGGCGTACTTGGTGTCGAGGGTCTCGAAGATGGCGGCGATCTGCTCCAGGCGCTGGTCGAGGTCGATCGTCCAGTGCTCGTTCTTCACCGGTTCGAGCTTCATGCCGCTGAGCCGGTAGGAGAGGGCCTCGAAGCGCATCATCACCAGGCCGACGTGGATCTTGGCGGAGAGGATCTCGGCCCCCTCGTCCAGGTAGCGGACGAGATCGTGGAGCACGGCGCCCGCCAGCGTCACCCGCGCCTCCCGGGTGGCGAGGCGGACGCTGCCGGTCTCGGGCTCCACCATCACGTCCGACTCGTCGAGCAAGGCGCGCAGGAAGCGGCAGCCCAGCACCGACTCCCCCGGCTCCTTGGGAATGACGACGTCGCTGCGCTCGTCCGTCTCCGGGGCCGTGTCGAGCCAAGGGGCCTTGAAGTCCCCCTCGACGCCGGCCTGGCGCAGCAGGGTGAGGACCGTTCCCAGCCAGGTCTTGGCGGTGCTGGCCACGTAGAGGACCGAGCCGTCGATCACCGCCTCGATGATCTTGGTGCGCGGCGCCTGGCGCAGGGCGAGCTCGCTCTCGGCCAGGTCGCGCAGCTTCTTGCGGGTCTTCGAGCCGACGAACGTCTTGCCCGTCGCCTCCATCTCGGTCTTGACCAGCTCGCGCAGCCGCTCCTTGACCGCCGTGGCGTCCGGCCGGATGCGGTCGACCCGGACGCGAAAGACATACCGCCCCAGCGCCGCCTCGTAGGGCGCGTCGAGCTCGAAGGGCACGAAGCCCATACGCTCCCGCACCTCGGAGCCCGGCTCGATCTCCCAGAAGCGGGCGCGCTCGAAATCCGGCCCCTCGGGGGGCACGACCACGTTGAATCGCGTCACGGCGACCGTTCCGCTCAAAAGTCCCATGGTTCCCTAGCCTCCTGCTTGCCGGCCGTGCCGGCTGAAAGAGGAGGGATCTTAGCGGATGGGAGGAGGCGGCGGGGGCGAAGTCTGGGACGAGCCGGCGGGCGGCGGCGTCTTGGGAGCTTCTTTCGCGGCCGGCGCCTTGGCGGCGGGAGCCTGGCCGGTCTTCGGATCCTGGGGAGCCACGGCCGGCTCCTGCGTGGTGTCGTCCGCCGGCTCCATCTCCTCGCCGGCTTCGGGAGCCTCGGCGGCCTCACCGGCTTCGGGAGCCGGATCCATCTCGGCCGGCGCGGCTTCCTCGTCGTCCGGGGGAGCCATGGCCTCGGGCTCCTCCGGTTCCGCGGATGCGGGCGGCTCGCTCTCGTGACCACCTATCTGGTACACCTGAACGCTGCCGAGGCTCGCGGTCTCCTCGGCGGCGGCCGGCTGGTCCGCCCGGCCCAGGTTGACGGTGAAGACCTGGCCGATCTCCGAGTCGACGTAGAGATTGTCCAGCTTGACGTCGATCTTGCCCGCCGGCCTGGAAGTTACGGCTTTCCGCCGCGCGGACCGCTGAGCCTTGGCGGTGTCGGAGGCCCCGAGACTCCCGCTGGCTCCCAGAAGAAGCAGGCCTCCGAGGACGATGGCGGTGCTGAAGCGTCGCATGCACGTTCTCCCAAGCAAGACGAACCCGAACCCGGATCGGGGCTCCTCTACTCATGATACGCGCCAGAGGCCCAAAGTGTCCAAGCCCCGCCGGCGGACCTGCCCGGAAAGCCCCGCGATCGTAGTATCGTCAGCATTAGCTTGCGAGACATCCGAACGAAGAGACGCTGGCCCCAGGCTGCGGTGCTCGGGTTGCTACGGCACCGGCGGCTCTTGGCATCCCTCCTGACAGCCGCGATCTGTCTGTTGACCGTCAGCCTTTTTTCTGCCGCGCGCCGCCGGGAGGACGAAGCCCTGCGAACGGCTTTCCAGGACCGGGCCCGGACGCTGGCCTCGGCGGTCCGCGTGAGCTGCGATGGACACCTGGAGGTCCTCTCCTCGCTGGGCGCCCTGTTCACCAGCATGCCGGAGGTCGGCCTGGAGGAGTTCAGGCGCTTCGTGACCGGTTCCCTGCGGGGTCACACCGGCATCCGCGGGCTGTCGTGGGACCCGCGGCTCGACGCGGCCGGCCGGGCGCGATTCGAGGCGGAGTCCGGAATTCAGATCACCGAGGTCGATGCGCAGGGGCATCGCGGGCCGGCGGCACCGAGGGCCGAGTACGTCGTGGTGGACTACATCGAGCCTCCCTCGGACCGGGTTGCCGTGGGCTTCGACGTGTCGTCGGAGCCCGTGCGGCGCGACGCCGTGGAGCAGGCTCGCGACAGCGGACGGCCGGCGGCCTCGGGGCCGATCCAGCTCGTCAACGACCAGCCGGGGCAACTCTCCGTCCTCGTCTTCGCGCCGGTCTATGGCGTCGGCCAGGAGCCTGCAACCTTGGAGCAGCGCCGCCAGGAGATCACCGGCTACGCCACCGGCGCCTTTCGCCTCGGCGGCCTGGTGGAGGCCGCGATCCGGGATCTGCCGCGCAACGGCGTGACCATCGCCCTCTTCGACCGTCACGACCCGCTGGCACCCAAGCTGCTATACCAGGACGCGCAGTGGAGCGAGGCCGCGGGCAGCCTGGTCTGGCGGGAGCGCTTCCCGTTCGGCGGACGCCCCTGGGAAGTACGCGTGGCGGCGAAGCCTGCCTTCGCGGAAGGCTTCGGGCAGCGGCGCTCCTGGTGGATCCTCCTCGGCGGCTTCCTGTTCGCCGGCCTGCTGGGCGCTTTCGTCTACGTCGTCACGGCGCGGGCGGCCAGGGTGGAGGAGCTCGTGGTGCGCCGCACCGCCGAGCTCCAGAACGAGTTGCAGGAGCGGCAGCGAGCCGAAAGAGTGGTACGGGTGAGCGAGGCGCGCAATCGAGCCCTTCTCGACAACATGCTCGGCGGCATCCTCACCATCGACGAGCAGAGCCGGATCGAATCGGTGAACCCGGCGGCCGAGCGGATCGTCGGCTACCGGGAGGACGAGCTGATCGGCCAGAGCCTCGCCGTCCTCATCGCCGATGCTCCGGCCTCCAATCCGGAGCCGTACCTTCGGGAAACGCACCGGATGGCGGTCGGCCGGGTCACCCAGGCCTGGGGGCGGCGCAAGAACGGCGAGATCTTCCCCACCGAGGTGGCTCTGTTCAAGTTCGAAGCTCCCGAAGGGCGGCGTTTCGCCTGCAACTTCCAGGACGTCTCCGAGCGGCGGGAGGTGGACCGCCTGAAATCGGAGTTCGTCTCCACGGTGAGCCACGAGCTGCGCACGCCGCTGACCTCAATCCGCGGCTCCCTGGGACTGCTGGCCGCGGGCGTCCTGGGACCGCTTTCGCCGCCGGTCAAGGATCTCGTCCTCCTCGCGGAGCGCAACTCGGTCCGCCTCACCGCCCTGATCAACGACATCCTGGACTTCGAGCGTCTGGAGGGGGGGCAGGCCCAGATGCAGATCGCCGAGGTCGACCTCCAGTCTCTCTTCGACCAATCGCTGGAATCGGTGCGCCCGGTCGCGGACGAGCAGCGGATCGTTCTCGCCTGCACGCCGACCGCTCTCCGGTTGCGGGCGGATGCGGTCCGCATCGTCCAGATCCTGATCAACCTCATCTCCAATGCCGTCAAGTTCTCGCCCCGCGACCGCGAGGTCCGGATCTGGGCCGAGGAGAGGGATGCCGATTGGGTGCGGGTCTTCGTGGAGGACCGCGGGCAAGGCATTCCCGACAGCCACCAGCAGAGGATTTTCGAACGGTTCGCCCAGGTGGAGACCGCCGACAATCGCGACAAGGGAGGAACCGGCCTCGGCCTCGCCATCTGCAAGTCCATCGTCGAGCACCACGGCGGCCGCATCGGTGTCGACAGCGAGCCCGGCGTGGGGAGCACCTTCTGGTTCGAGATTCCGGGCGGGGCGTAGGGGGGCGCCGACGGACGCCGGCGCTCCCTGTCACCTAGTCCGGAGGCGGCACGCAGTTGGTGACACAGGTGCCGCAGTTCTCGGTCCTGTGGGTACCGCAGACCACCACCGTGCAGGGCTGGGCCTTGGGCGTGGAGGTGTTGCAGGTCTTGCACATGCCGAAGATGAAGCAGGCATCCGACTTCGCCGGACGGACCGCAGCGGCGGCGGTGAGGAGAAAGGCGCTGGCGAGCAGTAAGGCCCTGGTCTTCTTCATGATTCTCAGTCTCCTAAGGATCGGGGCCTCGCCATGGGGCCCCTACAGAAGACAGTGCCGCTAGTGTTGTGAGACGGGACCGGGAACGGCGAGCCCCCGCCGCCGCGACATCTTCTTGACCCCATACGCCGCCACCAGCAGCACCGCTCCCAGCAGGATGATCGCCGGCCCGGAGGGCAGGTCGTAGTAGAAGGAGAGGATCAATCCTCCCAACGTGATGGCGACGCCGGTTACGACCGAGCCGGCGAGGACGGCTTTGAGGTCGCGGAAGAGCATCAGGCTGATCACCGAGGGAATGGTCAGCAGGGCCACCACCAGGATGATGCCCACGATCTGGATCAGGATCACCACCGACAGGGCGATCATCGTCAGCAGCAGGGACATGAGGAACCGCACCCGCACTCCCCGCACCCTCGCGAACACCTCGTCGAAGGAGACGGCCACGATCCCCTTGAAGAAGAGGAAGAGGAGGGTCAGCACCGAGACCGCCAGCACCAGGATCACCCGCAGGTCGTGGTGCGACACCAGGAGGATGTTGCCGAACAGGTACGTCATGAGGTTCGGCGCGTAGCCCGGGGTCTTGTAGACGAAGACCACGCCGACCGCCATGCCCACCGCCCAGAGGACGCCGATCAGCGCGTCGTAGGAGCGGATCGTCTCGCGGTCCACCGCGCCCAGGGCCAGGGCGCAGACGAGGGCCACGGGGATCGCTCCCAGCAGCGGATCGATCCCCAGATAGAAGCAGACCCCCATGCCCCCGAAGGCGGCGTGGCTGATGCCGTCGCTGATGAAGGCCAGCTTCTTGACCACCACGAAGGTGCCGATGACGCCGCACAGCACGCTCGCCAGCACCCCGGCGATCAGGGCGTTGCGCAGGAAGTCGTAGGAGAGGGCTTCGAGGAAGGTGGGCAAGGGGCCGCTCCGGTCAGTGGCGATGGTCGTGGTGATTGTGATGGGGGTGATCGTCGAGCACCCGGTGGGGCACGCCGTGGGTGACCAGCTCCACCGGGCAGCCATAGACCTCCTCCATCACCTCCCGGGAGAGGTCGGGGGCGCCATGGTAGAAGAGCCGGCGGTTGATGCAGGCGATGCGGCTCACCATGGGCGCGAAGGAGGTGACGTCGTGCGTCACCACGACGATGGGGATGGTGCGGTTCAGATCCGCCAGCAGCTCCCGCAGGGTCTCCCGCGACTCGGCGTCGATCGAGGCCGTGGGCTCGTCGAGGAAGAGGACGTCGGGATCCGAGACCAGGGCGCGGGCGATGAGCGCCCGCTGGAGCTGGCCGCCGGAGACCTCGGAGACGTGGGCGCGGGCGAGGGGACGCAAGCTCAGCCGCTCCATCGCAAGATCCGCGGCGGCGCGGTCGGCCCGGCTGTAGGGGCGCAGCAGCGCCTGGCTCCCCAGCCGGCCCATCAGCACCATGTCCTCCAGACGCAGGGGAAAATCCTTGTCGAAGGTGGAGAACTGAGGCACGTAGCCCAGGCAGCCGCGGGGGTCGGAGCCCGTCCGGAGGTGAAACGCCACGCTCCCGGACCACGGGCGCACGAGCCCCAGAATCACCTTGAGCAGGGTCGTCTTGCCGCCGCCGTTGGGGCCGATGACGGCGAGGAAATCCCGCCGCTCGACGTCCAGGTTCACGTGGTCGAGGATCACCTCCCGGCCGTAGCCGAAGGTGACGTCGCGGACCTCGACGAGCTTCTCAGTCGACCCAATCTTCATCTCAGGCATGTTTCAACGCCTCGCTGAGCGCGCGGGTCACCCGGCGCAGGTTCGCCAGCCAGTCGCGCTCCTGGGGATCGGCGATCACGACGCTGCCGCCCACGGCGTCGGCGATCACCTGGGCGCTCTTGCGGGGGAAGCCGCGCTGGACGAAGACGACCTTGACGCCGTCGCGCCGCGCCTCGTCGATGAGCCGGATCAGCCGGCGGGCGCTCGGCTCCTTCCCCTCGCCCTCAATGGCCACCTGCTGGAGGCCGTACTCATGAGCGAAGTACCCCCAGGTGGGGTGGTAGACCATGAAGCGGCTGCCGCGGAACGGGCCCAGCTCGGCGCGGATCTCGCGGTCCAGGCCGGCGACGTCGGCCTCGAAGCGGGCCAGGTTGGCCCGGTACTCGCCGGCATGGGCGGGATCGATGCGCTCCAGGGCCGCGGCGATGTTGCGCCCCGCTACGGCCACCGTGGCCGGCGCCACCCAGACGTGGGGATCGCCCAGTGCGTGATTGTGACCTTCCTCGTCCGTGTCCGCCCCCTCGCCCTCCCCCGCCAGCAGCGGCATACCCACCGACATGTCCACCTGCTGAAGGTTGTGCAGGGTCTTGAGGAAAGGGAAGAGCTGAATCCGCTCGAACTCGAAGGCGGGGTGCCCCACCGCCACGTACAGCCGGGCCCGCGACAGGGCCACGATCTGCCGCGGCGTCAGAGGATAGTCGACGTGGGAGTATCCCGGCGGAATCATGACGTCCACCCGCACCCGGTCGCCGCCGATCCGCTCCACGAAATCGCCCTGCGGCGGCACCGAGACCGCCACGCGGATGCGCTCACCCGAGGGGCCGGGAGCGGCGGGCCGGCAGGCGGCGAAGACGAAGAGGAGGAGGACTCCCCCTATAATGCCCCTCATGAGCACGACCATACCACCGCAGCAACGCATCGAAGCCGACGTCAAGGCCGCCCTCAAAGCGGGGGAGAAAGAGAAGCTCTCCACCCTGCGCATGCTCCTCGGGGAGATCAAGAACGAGCGCATCCGGAAGGGCGGCGAGGTGGACGAGGCGGGCTTCGTCTCGCTGGTCCGCAAGTCGATCAAGCAGCGCGAGGAGGCCGCGGCCCAGTACCACGGCCACCGCGAGGAGCTGGCGGCGAAGGAGGAGTCGGAGGCGAAGTTCCTCGCGACGTTCCTGCCGGCCCAGGTGGACGAGGGGCAGATCCGCGCCGCCATTGAGGAGATGGTGTCCTCCCGCGGCCTCTCGGGACCGGCCGCCATCGGGCCGATCATGAAGGAGCTGCTCGCCCGTTTCGGCTCCAGCGCCGACGGCGGCACCATCAACCGCATCGCCCGCGAGGTGCTGGCGAAGCCCGCCGGCTGAGGACAGATTGAGCGAGGGAGCGCCGCACGCGGGAGCCATGCGCCGGGTCATCGTCGGCACCGCCGGCCACATCGACCACGGCAAGACCCGTCTCGTCCAGGCCTTGACCGGGATCGACTGCGACCGCTGGGCCGAGGAGAAGGCCCGGGGGATCACCATCGACCTCGGGTTCGCCCACCGCACCGAGGGGGACCTCCAGATCGGCTTCATCGACGTTCCCGGCCACGAGCGCTTCCTGCACAACGCCCTGGCCGGCATGGGCGGCGTGCGGGTGATGCTGCTGGTCGTGGCCGCGGACGAGGGGGTCAAGCCGCAGACGCGGGAGCACCTCGCCGTCTGCTCGCTGCTGGGCATCCCCGCCGGGCTCGTGGCGCTGACCAAGAGCGACCTCGTCGCCTCGGACCTCATGGAGCTGGCCCAGCTCGAGGTCGAGGAGCTGCTGGCCGGCACCCCCTTCGCCGGCGCCGCCCTGCTGCCCGTCTCCAGCGTCACCGGCGCGGGGATTCCCGAGCTCGAACGGGCGCTGCTCGACCTCGCGGGGCGGCACGCGGCGCCGCCGGACCCGCACCGGCCGGCAAGGCTGCCGATCGACCGCGCCTTCCATCTCAAGGGGCTGGGCGTGGTGGTGACGGGCACCCTCGCGAGCGGCGCCGTGCAGCCGGGCGACACCCTGGAGCTGCTCCCCAAGGGGAGCAAGGCACGGGTGCGCAGCATCCAGGTGCACGGCCAGCCCCGGGAGGTCGCGGACGCCGGCGAGCGCACCTCACTCCAACTCACCGGCGTCACCCTGGAGGAGCTCGGCCGCGGCATGACGCTCGGCACCCCCGAGGCCTTCACCGCCACCACCAGCCTGTTCGCCCGCTTCACCCTGCTACCCGACGCCCCGGCGCCCGTGCGCGGCTTCGTGCCGGTGCGGCTCCATCTCTTCGCCAGCGAGATGATGGGCCGCATGCGTCCCCTCTCCGCGGCGGGCCTCGCTCCGGGCGAGACGGGGCCGGTGGAGATCCGCCTCCAGGGGCCGGTCACCGCCATGCGGGGGGATCGCTACATCCTGCGCCGCCCCTCGCCCGCCACCACCCTGGGCGGCGGCGAGATCCTCGATCCGCGCTGGCGCCGGCACCGGGGAACGATCCTCGCCCAGGGCTTGACCGCCCTCCAGGGCGACCTGCCCTCCGCCCTCCCCTTCTGGGTGCAGGAGGCCGGCGAGCGCGGAGTGGACGCGGCCGGGATCGCCCGCCGCCTCGGCCAGCCTCCCGCCGCCGTGGAAGGCCCGCTCAGCGTACTGGCGAAGGGGCAGCGGCTCATCGAGGTCCCCGGAGAGCATGGCCGCGCCCGGCGCTGGATCTCGCCGTCGGCCGTGCAGCGAGTCACCGAGCGGGCGAAGCGGGTGCTGAAGGAGTACTTCCAGAAGGACCGCCTCGCCGAGTCGATGCCCAAAGCCGAGGCCGTGCGCCGCATCCTGCGCGGCCGGGCGGCCGAGCTTGCCGACGTCTACCTGGGGTGGCTGGAGGCGCAGAAGGTGCTGGCGGTGCAGGGCGACCAGGTGGTGCTGCCGGGGCGGGGCTCGCAGCTCACGAACGAGGAGTCGAAGCTGTCGGTGGACGTGCTCGCGGCCTTCGACCGGGCGGGGCTCGCGCCCCCCTCGCCGGGTGACGTGGCCCGGGAGCTGAACGCCAAACCCCAGATCCTCGAAGGCGTCATCCGCCACCTGGTGACCCGGGGCCAGCTCGTCAAGCTGCCCAGCGGCCTCATCCTCGCCGCCTCGGCCCTCAGCGGGCTGCGGCGCGACCTGCTGGCCACCTCCTGGGAGCGCTTCTCGGTGGCCGACTTCAAGGACCGCTTCGGGCTGACCCGCAAGTGGGCCATCCCGCTGCTCGAGCACCTCGACTCGTCGGGGGCCACCCGCCGCCTGGGCGACGAGCGCATGGTGGTGCGCCCGGCAGCCCCCGCGGCCGGGGCGGCCGGTACCGGCGGATGAGGACCATCGCCGTGCTGGGCGCCTCCAGCCATCGCGAGAAGTACGGCAACAAGTGCGTCCGCGCCTATCTCTCGGCGGGTTGGCAGGTGTTCCCGGTCCATCCGGCCGAAACGGAGATCGAGGGCCTCCCTGTCTATCGCCGTCTGGCCGACGTACCCGGCGAGCTGGAGCGCATCAGCGTCTACCTGCCGCCGGCCAGGACCCTGGAGATGCTGGACGAGATCGCCGCGAAAGGCGCCAGGGAGGTCTGGCTCAATCCGGGCTCGGCGGATGCCCGGGTGCTCGACGAGGCGAGGCGCCGCGGCCTCCCGGCCGTGCCTGGCTGCAGCATCGTCGACATCGGCCTCAGCCCGGTACGGTTTCCGTAGGCAGGGTTTCCCCCCGCCCGCTTCCCCAAGTTCCCTCTTTGAAGGCCGACCTTCTTCGGCGCTCCTAATTTCAGTTTCCGGTTACAATAAGGGGTGGTTTCTTGTTGCCGTGACTGGATGATGGGTATTTTCGCGGCCGGCGCTCCGGCCAGGGGGAGGGTGCGCCATGTTTCCGGTGCTCTTGCACCCTGACCTGTACAAGTGGCTGCGCTCCAGCGGCCAGGCCGAGAAGGCGCGTGTCTGGAAGACGCTCTTTCGGTTGCGGGACGGCCACTGGGGCGGTGGCACCCGCGTCAAGCGGCTGAAAGGCATTGCCCGGCCGGTCTACGAAGCGCGCACGGACTCGGGCGATCGCCTGATCTTCACCGTCGTCCGCTCGGCCCTCGCCGACTCGCCCGGCCGCCTCGCCTCTCACCTCCAGATGTGGGATCTCGTGAAGCACGACGACGCCGAGCGCGTCGCCCGGCGCAATCGCTCTCCCGAAGCCGAGTTCCTGGAGCTCGAAACGCTGGAGCAGTTCGAGATCGACCAGCCGCCTCCCCATCCCGATGCCGCCTTCTCGGATATCGCCGCCGGTGCCGAGAACGCCGAGGATTGGAACCAGGCCGATCCCCTGCTTCAGTTCCTGCTGCCGCCGGAGGGCGCCCTGCCGGAGCCGGAGGAGGGGATTCCCGGCGGCATCCGCTGGTACCTCCTCGACCCCGCCGTCCTCGCCAGCGAGGAGGAGTTTCAGCATCTTTTCGACTCCGGCGGCGAGGAGCTCGAGCTCAAGCTGAGCCGCGAGCAGTACGAGATCCTCGCCACCCCCGGCCCGGTGCTCCTCGCCGGCAGCGCCGGCAGCGGCAAGACGACGGTGGCCGCCCACAGGCTCGCCGCCGCCGCCGTGTCGTCCAGCGCGCCCGGCCCGCGGCGGACGGCGCTCTATCTCTCCTACAGCAAGGCCCTGGTGGAGCATGCCCGGGCGCTGGTGAGCGATCTGCTGCGGTCCCGTGGCGAGGATCCCGGTCGCAATCCTCCTGACTTCTTCACCTTCGGCGACCTCTACCGCTCCCTCATCCCCCGCGAGCTGCGCGAGCACCAGGCGCGGCCGATGAACGAGGGGCTGTTCCGCGAATGGTTCCGCAAGTCCGGCCGCTCGCTCGATCCGGCCCTCGTCTGGGAGGAGCTGCGCAGCATCCTGAAAGGCTCGTGCCTCTCGCTCACCAAGCCGATGCTCGACGAGGCGGCCTACTTCGAGCTCGGCCGCAAGCGCGCGCCGCTGTTCATCAAGGAGCGGCCGGAGATCTATCGCATCGCCCAGCGCTATCAGGAGTGGCTGGCCGAGGAGGGGCGCAACGACCGCATCGACCTCTGCCGCCGGGCCCTGGTCGAGTCGCGCCACCACAAGGCCCGGCGCTGGGACGTGGTGGTCTGCGACGAGGTTCAGGACCTGACCGAGCTCGAAGTGGCCTTCGTCCTCTCCCTCTGCGCCCGCTCGGATCTCGCCGGTCTCCTGCTCACCGGCGACACGCAGCAGATCGTCAACCCCAGCGGCTTCCGCTGGGCCGAGGTGAAACGCCTCGCCAGCAAGGCAGCCCATGCCAAGTCGGCGCCGCCGGTGGCGCGGCTGCGCCGCAACCTGCGCAGCGTCCGGCCCCTGGTCGAGCTCGCCAACACCCTGCTGCTGCTGCGCCGCGAAGTCTTCGGCCGCACCGAGGAGGACGATCCGGAGGAGGCGGTGATCGAGGGGCCGGTGCCCATCGAGGTGGCGGGAGCCGAGGAGGAGGTGCTCAACGCCATCGCCGGCTTCGGGCCGCGTTGCGCCGTGCTGACCCTCGACGACGAGGAGACCCGGCGTCTGCGTCTGCGCCTGGGCACGTCGCGGGTCTTCCACGTCCGCGAAGCCAAGGGGCTGGAGTTCGAGACGGTGGTGCTGTGGCGGCTGCTGACTCCCGACCGCGACCTCGTGGACCGCTTCTGCCGCGGCGACCAGCGGCTGGAGCGGGAGCCCCGTTTCCTGCGCCTCCTCCAGTACCTCTATGTCGCGACCACCCGGGCGCGGCGGCATCTCGCCGTCTACGAGGGCACGGCGCGCGATCCTTTCTGGAATCAGGAACGCTTCCGCGGCCGCATCGAGCCCGAGGTGCCCGAGAGCCTGCTCCATCTGTTCCACCCCACGGCTTCGCCGGCCGAGTGGGAACGGGAGGGAGACTACTTCCACCAGCGGGGCCGCTTTCGCCAGGCCGCCGAGTGCTACCGGCGGGCCGGGCTGCTCGAACGCGAGATGGAGGCCCTCGCCCTGGCCGAGGAGGAGACCGAGAACTGGAGCGGTGCCCTGGAGCTCTGGAGCCGCCTCGGCGACATCGCCCGGCAGGCGCCGTTGTTGGAGCGGCTGGGCCGGCTGGAGGAGGCCCTCTTCCTCTACCGCCGTCTGGGGCTGGAGCAGGAGGCCCGCATCTGCGAGCTGCGGTTGCTGGAGCGGCGGGGAGCCTGGGCCGAGGCCGCCGAAGGCTGGGAAAAGCTGGGGCTGTTGCAGGAGGCGGCCCGCGGCTGGGGGCGGGCGGGAGACGAGACCCGCGCCCTGGTCGCCGCCGCGCGCGCCGCCGAGGCGCGGGACGACTGGGCCTTCGCCGGCGCCGCCTGGCTGGAGCTGACCCGGTATCAGGAGGCCGCGCGCTGCTTCCGCCAGGCGGAAGACCGCGTGCAGACGGCCCTGGCCCTCGCTCTCCATCACGAGGCCCGCGGCGAGTGGAGCCGGGCGGCGGCGGCGTTCCGCTGTGCCCGGCAGCCCGAGAAGGCCGCCCGCTGCCGGGCTCGCGCCCACGAGGAGGCCGGCCGGCCGGAACGGGCCGCCCGCACCTGGGAGGGGCTCGGCGAGGCGGAGCGCGCCGTCGTCCTCTATGCCCAGGCAGGCGAGTGGGAGTCCGTGGCGCGCCTGGAAGGAGTGCAGCCCGAGAGCCGGCAGCGGGTGATGGCCCGCGTCCGCGAGCTGATGGACGCGGAGGCCTGGGAGGACGCCGGACGCCTGGCGCGGGCGCGCATGGAGGCGCTGCGTTCCCGTCTGCCGGATCTCCCCTGGTTCGTCTTCGTGGAAAAAGAGCGCCTCGTCTGGCAGGAGTTCTGCTCTCTCGAGCTCCTGGAAAAGAAATGCAACGCCCTGAGTGCCGAGACGTCCGGCGCCTGGTCACGCGCCGCCCGCCTCTGGACCGAGCTCGGCGACACCCAACGCGCCACCGACGCCCGGCGGCGATGGATCGAGACAGTGCGCGATCCGGTCCGCCGGGCTCGGGCCTGGGTGGCGGCTGGAGAGCCTGAGCAAGCCGTCCGGGCACTGGAGGCGGAAGAGCCCGGCGGCCTCTTCTCTTCGCCCACCGCCGTCGTCGCGGCCTGGCAGGCGGAGCGGGAGGAGCGCTGGAACGACGCTGCGAGCCTCTGGCGCGAGCTCGGCCGGCCCCACGACGAGGCCCGCTGCGCCGCCCGCGAGGCGCCGAAGGCCCTGCCCGACGGCTCGGCCGGCGCGGTACCTGGCGACGAGACCCTGGACGACAATTGATCGCAAGATTCTTCCAAACCCGCTTGCAAACCCTCTCTTTCCGCTAGACTTTCATGCAGGTACTAATATTCCGGCGTGAGCCCCAAGGAGGTATCCGGGATGCGGCCGTGGCCTGAGCACCCCCCGCGCGGAGCCTTCGAGCGGCTCGTCCGTTGCGCGGCCACCGCGGCGGAAACCCGGGAGATCGTTCGGCATTTGCTCGCCGGCTGTTCGAGATGTGGACGGATCGTGGAAGAAACACGGAATCAATCGTTGGCGCTGCCGCCAAAAACCGAAACCTACGATACCGTCTTCGACCGTCTGGAGGGCCGGCTCGCCAGGGGTCCGGAGGGACTCGCGACCCGTGCTCCGTCGCTGTATGCCGAGCTCCTCGGCCATCAGGCCGTCGAGGGACTTTTCCAGGTCCATAGCACCCGGCGGTACGCCAGCCTCGCGCTGTGCGAGCTGCTGCTGCAGAAGAGCCGCGAGCTGGCGAGCGAGGCGCCCGAGCAGGCGCGGCAGGCCATGGACCTGGCGGCCATCGCGGCGGAGCAGCTCGACCTCGACGTCTACGGCGCCCCGGTCGTCCAGGACGCCCGGGCGAGCGCCTGGGCCTATCTGCACGGAACGCAGCGCGTCGTGGCCGATCTTCGGTCCGCCGAAGCCTCGATGACCACGGCCGGCCGCCTGCTGAAGGCGGGAAGAGGTCAAACGCTCCGAAACCGTGCCGAGCTACTGACCCTGCAGGCCTCGTTGCGCGCCTATGGCGGCCGTTTCGAGGAAGCTCTCGGCCTGCTCAACCGGGCGGCGACCCTCTACCGGCGGCAAGGCGACCGCCACCTCCTCGGCCGGACGCTGCTCAAGAAGGGGACGGTCCTCGGCAATGCCGGCCGCCCGGACATCGCCGTGCGCCTGATCCGGCACAGCATGGACCTGATCGATCCGCCGCGGGAGCCGCGCCTGATGGTCTGCGCCACCCACAACTTCATCTGGTTCCTCAATGAGAGCGGCAGGGCCGGCGAAGCGGCCTCCTCCCTCCACAGCGCCCGCCGCCTGTATCGCCAGGCCGGCGACCGCCAGCATCTGGGCCGCCTGCGCTGGCTGGAGGGCAAGCTCGCTCCCCACCTCGACGGCGCCGAGGGGGCCTTGACCGAGGCCCGGGACGAGCTGGCGCGGGAAGGCCTTTCCTACGAGGCGGCGCTGGCGGCCATGGACCTCGCCCTGCTGTATGCCACCGAGAGCAAAGGCCTCGCCATGCGCCGCCTGGCGGACCAGATGCTCCCCCTCTTCCGCTCCGGCACCATGTACCGCGAGACCATGATCGCCCTGCTCTCCTTCCAGCAGGACGCGGAGAAAAAATCCTCCGCCGACCTCATCCGGGAACTGGGGGCTCACCTGCACCGGGTCTGGGAGGAGAAGAACCCCTCCGGCCTGGTACGCTCGATGAGCGCCTCTCTCAATCCCCGGTCCGTCTGAAGGCCGCCGGGCTCCCGCCTCTATAATCCCCCCCGAGGAAGCCTCCTTCCTCTTTTCCCTACTCTCCCGAAGGGAGTCCGTCGATGCACATGTTCCCTCTCAAGCTGAGCTTCAAGATCGCGGCCCTGGCGCCGCAGATCTACGTCCGCGACGCGTCGGGCAACGAGATCCTCTACGTCCGGCAGAAGCTCCTCAAGCTCAAGGACAAGATCCGCGTCTTCGCGGACAGCTCCCAGGCGAACCAGCTCTACGAGATCGACGCCGACCGCATCCTCGACTGGTCCGCCCGCTTCACCTTCACCGACACCCAGGGCCGGGTGCTCGGCGCGGTGGGACGCCTGGGCGCCAAGTCCCTGTGGCGGGCCACCTACGAGGTCGCCGATGCCGCCGGCCGCCAGATCTTCCTCATCGAGGAGGAGAACCCCTGGGTCAAGGTGCTCGACCGTCTGCTGGAAGAGGTCCCGATCCTGGGCATGTTCACCGGCTTCTTCTTCAACCCGCGGTACGACGTCAAACGAACGGACACCGGCCAGATCGCCCTGCGGCTCTCCAAGCACCGTTCGTTGCTCGGAAGCGAGTTCGAGATCACCAACGAGGCCGGCCAGCTCGCGGACGACGAGGAGGTGGCGGTGGTCCTCGCCGTGCTGATCATGACCCTCCACGAGCGCCATCGCGGGTAGGATTGTCGCCATGCCCTTGCTCCCGGACGCCGGCCTGCTGGCTCGCCTGATCGCCTTCGACACGACCAGCCGCAACAGCAATCTGCCCCTCGCCGACTTCCTCTGCGACTACCTGGACCGGCCGGGAATCCGCATCTCCCGCGTCCCCTCGGCGGACGGCACCAAGACCAATCTCGTCGCCTGGGTGGGACCCGAGCCCACGGGGGATCGGCGGGGGCTGGTGCTCTCGGGGCACATGGACGTCGTTCCCGCCGAGGAGGATGGATGGACTAGCGATCCGTTCACCCTGACCGACGGCGGCGACCGCTGGGTGGCGCGGGGCTCCTGCGACATGAAGGGCTTTCTGGCTCTCGCCACGAACCTCGCCGCCGAAGCGGTCACGGACACCTGGAATGCCCCACTGGCCCTGGTCTTCACCTACGACGAGGAGGTGGGTACCCTGGGGGCCAAGCGGCTCACCGAAAGCTTTCCCGAAGCGGCAGCCCTTCCCCGCAGCGCCATCATCGGCGAGCCCACGTCGCTACAGGTCGTGCGCACCCACAAGGGGCACTTCAAGCTGCGGGTGACCCTCCACGGCGTCGCGGCCCACAGCGGCTATCCGCATCTGGGTACCAACGCCATCGAGCCCGCCGGCCGGGTGATCACGGCCCTCGCCGCCCTGCGCCGGGATCTCGAAGCCGAGACGCCGCTCAACCGTGAGCTGTTTCCGGAGGTCCCTTTCGTGCCCCTCAACGTCGGCACGGTCCACGGCGGCTCGGCCATCAACGTCGTACCGGACCGCTGCGTGGTGGAGGCCGGGGTCCGCCCCCTGCCCGGAATCACCTCCGGCGAGCTGATCGAGCGGGTGAGCCAGGCGGTGCGCGCCGCGGCATCCCCCTTCATCCCCGAGGTGGAATTGCTCTCGGACAGCCCGCCCCTGCTCCTGGACGAGGCCGCTCCCATCCACCGTCACCTCTGCGCTCTCGTCGGCCAGACCGAGGGAGCCAGCGTCTCCTTTGCTACCGATGCCGGCTGGCTTCAGAGCCTCGGCCTCGACTGCGCCATCTTCGGCCCCGGCTCCATCGAGGTCGCCCACAAGCCCAACGAGCACCTGCCGAAAGCGGAATTCGCCGCCGCCCGGGGGTTGCTGGCGCGGACGATCGAGACGTTCTGCCGGGAGGAGGGTTGATGCCCAAGGTTTTCGAGGCCGGCCTGACCTGGACCGGCGACCGGTTCGAATCCGGCATCCAGATCGCCGTGGGTGAGGATGGCCGCATCGAGGCCGTGGGCGATCTGGGCCGGACGCCGGACGTCCGCCTCGCGGACCGAGCCCTGATGCCCGGCTTCGTGCTTGCGCACTCCCACGCCTTCCAGCGCGGCTTGCGGGGGAGGGGCGAGACCTTCCCCCGTGGCAGCGGCAGCTTCTGGACGTGGCGCGAGGCGATGTACGGCCTCGTGTCGCGGCTCGACGCCGCCACCTTTCGCGCCCTCTGCCTCCAGACCTTCCGCGAGATGCGCTCGGCCGGCGTCACCACCGTGGGGGAGTTCCACTACTTCCACCATCGGGTGGAAGGACCGGACGCCGCCGATTACGAATTCGACGCGCTCGTCCTGGCCGCCGCCGCCGAGGCGGGCATCCGTATCGTTCTCATCCAGAGCTATTACCATACGGGGGCTGTGGGCCAGCCGCTCGAAGGGGCGCAACGCCGCTTCCGCTCCCCGTCCCCCGAGGTCTACTGGGAACAGATGGGGCGTCTGGCGGAGCTCGTCGATCCCCGCCGGCAAAGCCTGGCCGCCTCGGTGCACAGTCTGCGGGCGGCGGGACCGGAGGATCTGGCGTCCATCTATCAGGAAGCGAGGCGGCGGGACCTGCCGTTCCATCTTCACGTCGAGGAGCAGCAGCGGGAGATCGAGGACGTCATCGCCTTCTACGGCCGGCGTCCCATGGCCCTGCTCCTGGAGACTCTGGGCACGGCGACAGACCTGACGGCCGTCCACTGCACCCATACCGACGCCGAGGAGATGGAGCGCTTCCTGGCCTCGGGCGGTACCGTCTGCCTCTGCCCGCTCACCGAGGGGAACCTGGGCGACGGCATCCCGGGCGCCCCCAGGGCTCACCCCGCGAGCGGAGCCTTCTGCCTGGGCAGCGACTCCAACAACCGCATCTCCCCCATCGAGGAGATGCGATGGCTCGAGTACGGCCAGCGCCTCGCCACCCAGAGCCGGGGAGCACTGCGGAACGAAGAGGGAAACGTCGCGAAGCTCCTCCTGGAAGCGGCCACCCTGGGAGGCGCCAAGGCGCTGGGAATCGAAGCCGGCCGCATCGCCCCGGGTCAATGGGCGGACTTCGCCGCGATCGACCTGGAGTCCCCTTCCCTGGCGGGCTGGACCCCGGAGACGCTGCTGGAGTCCGTGATCTTCGGGGCGACGGAGGAGGTGGTGTCGGCGACGTGCGTGGGTGGGGAGTGGGAACCTCAGCGGCCATAGGCAGAGTCGTGGTCCGGATACGCGGAATGCAGGCGAAGCCGGTCGCCTTGCCGGTCTGCGAGTGCACGAAATCCCTTGCCCATGCGGAGACTGTAGACTCGCTCCCCGCGCTCACCGGTTCTTGGAGACCACCAATTCCCATTTGAGACCGGAGTCCCGATAGAGCTGGTCCCATGTCATCTCTGAGATCTTCTTCAGAGTCGTCAGGACCGTTCGCTGCTGGTCCTTGTCAAGGTTGAAGAGGTGCCTCTGGAAAACGGGGCTGTTGAGGTCAAGCTGAACGTTTCCGGAGGCTCGGCTCATGCGAAAGTCTCTCCTCCAACTCTCTCAGATTGGTCGTTTTCGGAGGGGTCCTGGCAGCCCAGGCCAGCGATTCGTCGAGATCCCGCGAGACTTCAGGGGTATGGATCCAGCGCTCGTTGTCAGGAATGAACTCTCCCAGCTTGATGATCCAGACTCCCCGCTCCTGTTCTTCTACCACCACCTGCCGGCCTGCGTACTTCTTGCCGAGAGCGATTTGGCCGCTGCTGCCCACCGTTTTGATGATCGCCATTGGACTTTCTCCCTTCATGCCGCATTATGGCACAACTGGAGACTGAGGTAGAATCATGCTATGTGCGGACGCTACACACTCAGCTCATCCAGCGACGAGATCGCCCTGCTCTTCGACCTCCACGATCTCCCCCAGGTCATCCCGCGTTACAACATGGCCCCCACGCAGGAGGCGGCGGTGGTGCGGGTGCCGGCTCCGGGGGCGCCGCGCCAGCTCGTGCCGCTGCGCTGGGGGCTCATCCCCTACTGGGCGAAGGAGGCGGCCATCGGCAACAAGCTGATCAACGCCCGCGCCGAGACGATCGCCGAGAAGGCCTCGTTCAAATGGAGCTTCAAGAAGAAGCGCTGTCTGATTCCGGCGAACGGCTTCTACGAATGGAAGAAGGAGGGGAAGACCAAACAGCCGTTCCTGATCCACCGTCAGGACGGCAAGCCCTTCGCCTTCGCCGGCCTCTGGTCCTCCTGGGTGGACAGGGAGCACGGCGGAGTCCCCGTCGAGACCTTCACCATCCTCACCACCGACCCCAACGACCTGATGCGCCCCCTCCACAATCGCATGCCGGTCATCGTCGATCCCGAGAATTTCGATCTCTGGCTGGACCCCAAGGTGGAAGACACGGCCAGGCTCCAGCCCCTCCTCGTCCCCCACGCCGTGGAGGGCTTCGAAGCCTTCCCGGTCAGCCGCAACGTCAACAGCCCGGCCAACGACGCGCCGGACTGCGTGGCGCCGCTGGTGATGGAAGCGGCGGCGTCAGAGGTGCCCTGAGAAGGTATAGGCCAGCGTGAAGATCCCCACCATCACGAACACCAGCGCCAGCTTGGCGCCGATGCCGAGGATCATCCCGAGCCAGGTGCCGAGCCCCACCTTGCCGGCCTGACGGAGGTTGCGCACGGAGAGCCACTCCCCCGCCACCGCGCCCAGGAACGGGCCGAAGATGAGGCCGGGAATGCTGAAGAAGAGGCCCACGATCGTCCCCAGGAAGGCTCCCAGCAAGGCGAGCCAGCTCGCTCCCACCCGCTTGGCGCCCCACCGCGACGCCAGGAAGTCCACGACGAAGGTCAGCACCATCAGGACCGCCAGGATGGAGATCGTGAAGGCGCCGACCTTCTGAAATCCGTCCGCCCAGGCGGCGCACACCAGCCCCAGGAAGACGAGGGGCGACCCGGGCAGGGCGGGCACCACGGTGCCCGCGATCCCCACCACCACCAGGATGGCGCCCAGCAGCCAGAGCGGGCTTTCCATGTCGACCTCCTTATCCAAGAGATTTGCGGTACAGCTCCAGGAACCTGCGCTTGTGCAATTCTCCGTCCAGGACGTCATAGTGGTTCGGGACGATCCAGCGGGGATCGAGATCCTTCACCCGCCGCAGGCTGCCCGGCAGCAGCTCGGGCCGGCTGGTGAAGATGGGCGGCGAGACGTGGGTGCTGAAGAAGTAGCTGGCGAAGAGATCGCCCGAAAAGAGCAGATCGTGCCGGGCGCTGTAGAAACCGCAATGGCCGTCCGAATGGCCCGGCAGGTGGACGACCCTCAAGCCCCCCCAGAATGGCAGCTCGTCGCCTTCGCCCAGAGGTTCGTCGATCCGCGCCGGGCGGTAGTGAAAGGTCCGGCGGCCGAACGCCTCCATGCGTCCGCACCATCTTGCCAACCCCTCATAGGGATATTCGCCGTCGATGTGCCGCTGCTCGGCGGGATGGCCGTACACCGGCGCACCCGTCGCCTCCTTGAGCTCGGCCAGGTTCCCCGCATGGTCGAAGTGCCCGTGAGTGAGGAGGATCGCCTCGATGGACTGAAGGCTCAAGCCCAGCCTTCGCAGCAGGCGCCGCAGCGGCCCCAGCTCCGGCGGCGCCATCCCCGTGTCGATCAGCCAGGCGCGCTCGCCCTCCACCAGCAGATGGAAGACGACCATCATCCCCCGGATCTTATAGAGGCCCGGAGGCCGGGCGCCGCCGGTCACGGGGCGGCCCGCCCCAGCCGGCGATCGAAGAAGTCCGCCGCCGCCTTGTACGCGGCGAGCCAGCTCGCCGTGCGCAGGAAGCCGTGGATCTCGTCGGGCAGGATGAGTTGCTCCACCTCGACGTGCCGCTCGCGCAGTCCCTCCACCAGATCGACCGTCTCGCGGAAGGAGACGTTGCGGTCGTCGTCCCCGTGGATCACCAGCACGGGCGATTTCCAGGTATCGAGCGAGGCCATGGGCGACGACTCGAAAGCCAGCCGCTCCTCGTCCGGCTTCGGGCTGTAGTTGGGGATGAAGGTGCGGATGCCCACGTTCCAGTTGTGCACGCCGTGGAGATCCACCCCGGCGGCGAACAGGTTCGACGCGCGGGATAGCCCCATCGCCGTGAGGAAGCCGCCGTAGGAGCCGCCCCAGAGGCCCAGGCGGGTGGGATCGACGTCCGGCCGGTTGCGCAGGTACAGCCCGGCGCCCAGCACGTCGTTGAATTCGCTGGCACCCGTAGCCCCCTGCGCGGGAGCCTCGCGAAACGACAGGCCATACCCGGTGCCCGAGCGGTAGTTCACCGCCAGCACCACGTAACCGCGTGATGCCAGATACTGATTCATGGCGTAGGCGTTGTTGTAATAGCCGATGTAGTGCCATCCCAGGAGCATCTGCCGGTGCGAGCCGCCATGGAAGAAGAGCAGGCCCGGCCGCCGCTCTCCCGGCTTCAGGCCCGGCGGCAGGAAGAGCTGGCCGTGGATGCGCATCCCGTCGGAGGCATTGAAGATCAGCGGCTGGGGCTCGACCAGGGTACTTTCGGGGAAGGCGGAGGGTATGGTGCCAGCGGCCAGCGGTCGGGCCTCCCCGCCGCCTCCCACCTGAATCACCGCCTCGGCCGGCCTCTTCGCGCCGGAGCGGAGGTACGCCAGACCCTTGTCTCCGAGGGCCACGGGCAGCCACTCGATCCCCGTTCCTTTCGTGAGCTGAACGGGCTTGCCACCCGCGACGTCGACTCGCCAGAGGTGGCGCCGGTCGAGATCGTCCTGATTGGAGCTCAAAACCACCTGCCGGCGGTCCGGGGTGAGGTTGACGGTCTCGATCTCGAAGTCGCCCGGCGTCAGCAGGGTCGCCATCCCACCCCCAACCGGCACGGAGTAGAGATGGAGCCAGCCGTCCTTCTCCCAGGGGAAGACCAGGCGGTCTCCCGCGGCCCAGAGAATCTGGTTGGCGGCCACCATCTCCGTGAAGACGCTCCCCGGCCCCGGATCGGCCCGCCAGACGGTCTTCGCCAACCCTGTCGAGACGTCCGCCACGAGGATGGACCACGGCTGGGCGCTCGGGTTGGCGTGGAACAGCGTGACCTTGGACGAGGCGGGAACACGCAGGAACGCCAAGTGCGTGCCGTCCGGCGACCACGCCGGCTCGGTATCGGAGTCGACGGTGGGGGCCATCCAGCGCAGGGTCTTCGCCGCGAGATCGTAGACGCCGACGAAGCCGTGGTCGCCACGATCGCTGACGAAGGCGAGCTGCGAGCCGTCCGGAGAGAAGCGGAGCTGGCGGGCGCCGCCTCGGGCCTCGACCCACACAGTGGGCTCGCTCTTGCCGGCGAAGGGTGCCCAGAGGATCTTGCCGTGGTTGACGAACGCCACGCCGTCGCCGCGAGGGGAGACCGCCGCGCCGTGCCCCGCTCCAACTTTCACCGGAGCCAAGGACTCGGAACCGTCGACGGCGAGGCGCCAGACGACCTGCTCGGCTCCCGCCGGGTCACTCGTCGGATTGGGCACGTCCCCCTGCCGGTTGGCGCCACCGCCGCGGACGTAGAGGAGAGTCTTCGCGTCCGGAATCCATTCGAGACCGCCGAGCTGCTGGCCGTCGTCCAGGCTGTAGCGGGTGACCTGCCGCCCCTTGTACTCCGGAGGCTCGGCCACCCAAAGGTTGCGCACCCCGTTGGCGTTCTGGACCCAGGCGAGCTTGCCGCCCACGGGAGACGCCAGCAGCTCCGAGGGGAAAGGCGCCGCCAGCAGCCCCTCCAGAGTGACCGCGGGCCGAGCAGCCCGTGGCAGAGAAGCCAGCAGAATAAAGGCGAAAACAAGGACCAGACGAGAGCGTTCGCGGAGCATCACCCCTCCAGGTCGGGAAGCCCGGTCAACCGGAGGGGGTATTGTGTCCCAGGATGGAGGGATTGGGGAGATCCGCAGCTCGCGGCCTCTACTCCCCTTGCTCCTGAAACCGCAGCGACGGATCATGCTCGGCGCGACGGAGATAGGCGGCGATGCCGTTGACGAGGGCGAGGCTGGCCTGTTCCGTCTCCACGGCTTGTTTGAGGTAGGCCAGGGCCTCCAGGGCTTCACGGTGGATGTGAAGTGAGGAGAAGATCGGCACCATCTCCGCTGCCAGCCTCTTCAAGTCGGCCATCCGCCCCTGCTCGGCGTAAAGAACGGCGAGCTCCAGGGAGACAAGAGCAGTGTCGTAAGGAATTCCCTCGTGGATGAAGCCGTCACGGGCGGACAGGAACAGCGACTCCGCAGGTTCAACTTGCCCCAGTCCGTAAGAAATTTTGCCCTTCACCCACTTGCGGCGATTCTGTGACCAGGCATCCGGAAAGCTGCGGTAGAGGGAGCGCGCCTCGCGATAGACCCTCTGTGCCTCGAGATAACGCCCCGAAGACGCGAGATAGTCGATCAGATTGTGCCGGGCGCAGAGGAGTAGGCGCGGCTCCTGCTCCGGATCGATCAGCTCGACCGCCTGAAAGAGAATCGGAATTCCCCCTTCCGGATTACCAGTGTAGTGGTAGACGGTCGACAGATTGACCAGAGATCTGCCGGCCCGGTGCCGCTGGTCGATCTCCAGGAAGATCGCGACCGCCCGCCGCAGGAGCTTGAAGGCCTTCTCAAAGCGTCTCTGATCCCGGCGTAAAGAAGCTTCAAGGTCCAGGAGAATCGCACGCTCCAATTGGTCCTGGGTGCCCCGCTGCAGATGCTCGTAGGCAGCGATAAAGGCTTCGTCGGCAGCCTGGAGGTCCGACCGCAGGCGGTAGGAGTTGGCTGTGTAGCCCCAAGCCCGGGCGCGCAGATCCTCAATGAGTGCCTCGCCATAGAATTGAGCGTCCAGGTGCTCGGAAAGCTGTAGTGCGAGTTGACCCAACTCCTCGCCCCGGGCCGGAAGGTTGATCCCAGCTTCCAGGCTGCGCTCGAGGAGCAACTCAAAAAGACCCCAGGTATGGAAGCGCGGCGAGCTCAGCAGGAGATCCCGCTGGTCGCGGGGGTGCCGCGTCAGCTCCACGAAGAGGCCGGGCGCCTCGGCCCGCTCTTTCACCAGGGCACGCTCGCGGTCCAGAAGCTCCTGTCCTTGCGCCGGGGCGGGTCCACCACTCTCGGCGGTCCTTCGGGGCCATGGCAGGATGTCCGCGGTTTTCTTCGACATGGCTCGCTGGCGTACGAGGCCCTGGAAGCGCCGCCGGCAGGTGACGCAGCCTATGAGGTGGTCCACCACCTCCAGGTGCGACCTGGACAGCGACACGAGGAACTCCTCCAGGGTGAATCCATTGGGGTGGATCTTCAACGCGGGGTCCTCCTCTCCGGAAAGCAAAGTATGAGACGGAAGACGATTCCGCCTCTACAACATTAGTTACCGCAGAGGGACCAAACGTGACAACACGAACCCACAAAAAATAAGCGCCGGCCGGGGACCGGCGCCACAAAGATTCTAGAGGGCCTACTTATAGCCGTTCGGGTCCATGGAACTACTCAAATCGGGACCTCCATTCGGCGAAAAATTGTCAGTTATTCCGTTGGGGTCCATCGAGCTTCCCGCTTTTTCCCAGAGGGCCGTCAATCCAGGAGTGCCGGCTGGGGCGGTGGAGAGGACAAAGGACGCGAACCAGTTCCAAGCGACGGTGAGGAATCCCTCGGACCGGGAGCTCCCCGCGGCGTGAACGGGCGGCAGGGCGTGCGCGGAAGACGTGAAGAGAGCAGCTAGAACGAGAACCAAGGCAGCCGAACGGATCTTTCCAGACATGACGGGCCTCTCCTTTGGGCGGACTATCTTTAAGCGGCCTTCATGGCCGCCTACATCCCCCCTAATGTGAAGAGTGACACTTCTTCCCTAAAAGCGGTCCCGCTGCCTGAAAGTCGACCACGAGGTTCGCGGGAAGAGAGGAAAGAGAGGACCAGGCGAAGGCACGCCTTGTGGACACCGGGACGAGAGAGGAGGATTGGGGAGAAGGGAGACTCAGCGCTCGAAGCGGCCCACGAAGGCGCTGCGCTTCCCCGGGCTGCTCCACGTCTTGCCGAGCCCGGCGCCGCGGAACGCATGGGCCACGGTCACCGCCGGCATCGCCTCGGCCGTGGGCGTCAGCGGCGGGTAGTAGACCTCCTCGTTGCCGCAAACGTGGTCGTGGTGGTTGAGCGCCCGGGTGCGCAGCTCCACGTCGGGGCCGGCCGTGAGGCTGGCGACGCCCGAAAGGGCCGACGCCATCGCGTGACCTGGATGTGCCTCCGGCACGGCGCCGGCTTCGACGGTCAGCGCGATGGGAACGCTCTCGACGGAGACGACTTCCGATAGGAGCTCGCCTCCCATCTCATGGGCGAGGCCCAGCAGCGCCGCCTTCTGGGCGGCGTCGGCCCGCTCGTCCACCAGCAGGACGGACCGCGCCGGCAGCGGGCTGCGGGTCGGATCGCCCAGCGTCGCGGCGGCGCGCACCACCGCCACCACCGAGAGCCCATCGATCGCGACGCCCTTCCAGGCGCCCTGGCGCACCCGCCAGGCGAAGACCGCTTCCTCGCCGGCCGTGTTCACCTCGGAGTTGGCGAAGCAAGGACCGGTGTAGACGTCGGAGGTGCGGGCCTCCAGGTAGTCGCCGGAGATCCCGGAGATCAAGGGCGCCGCCAGGCAGGCCGGTGCCGCAGCCAACAAGGCCAGAATCGGCAAGGTCCAGATCAGGCGATGTCTCTTCATGCTTACGCCTCCTTCACTTCAAACCAGCTCAACCTTCCAATCCTTCCTGATCCGACCGATCCGTCCGATCCCTACACCGGGTTGAAGCACCCCCGCCCATCGCAGCAGTGAGCTTCCGTCGCGACCTCGCCGTCGGGTCCCAGGCATGTCATGGTATGGCTGCACCAGAACAGGCCGTCGCGCATGTTGGGGATCGACGGATCGGGCTCGACATCCACATACATCCCCTTCCAGCGCAGATGCAGGCAGCACATCTGGCGTCCCGGCTGTCCTCCTGATACAGGCTTGCTGACGGGTTCCATGGTTCAAGCCCCCTCTTCCGTGAGGCCCGCGGCGGCGATGAGGGCCCGCTTCACGGCCACCCGCGCGAGCTGAATCTTGTAGTTGTTCTGGGAGAGCGCCCTGGCCTTCGCCACCGCCGCCTCCCCCGCCTTCGCCGCCAGGTCATGGTCCACCGTCTTCCCCTTCAGCAGCTCCTCGGCCTCCGTGGCGGCCCAGGGCACCGGCGCCACCTGGCCGAGGATCACCCGCGCCCGCGCCACCTTGTCGCCCTCCATCTCCAGGGAGACGGCGGCGGTCGCCAGCGACCAGTCGAGCGTCTGCCGCTGGCGCACCTCGTAGCTCGCGATCTTGCGGCCGGCGGCCGGTGACAGCACGACCTCGGTCAGCATCTCCCCAGGCCGCAGGTCATGCTCCCGCTCCCCTTCCGTCTTGGGAATCCGGTAGAGCTTCTCCAAATCGAGCCAGCGCTCCCCCTGGGGACCGAAGAGGACGACCTGCGCCCCCGCCGCGATCAGCAGCGGCGCCAGCGTCGAGGGCTGGACGAAGTAGGCCGGCCCGTCGTTGCCCAGGATGGCGTGGTAGCGGTTGTCGCCCTCCACCACCATCGACTTGCCGTCGCGCTGGGCCAGGAGGCCGAAGCCGTTGCGGAAGTACCAGCAGCGGGGGCGCTGGAGAAGATTGCCACCGACGGTCGCCACGTTACGGATCTGCGGCCCGGCCACGCGCCCCGCCGCGGCGGTGATCGCCGGGTACTCGAAGCCGAGGGCGGCGTCCGCCGAGAGGTCGTCCACGGTGGTGAGAGCGCCGATGCGCAGCTTTCCACTGGACTTCTCGCTGCGCACACCCACCAGGCCGCCCACGCTCTTGAGGTAGACCACCCGGCTGGGGGTCTCGATGCGGTCCTTCATCAGGCCCAGTAGATCGCTGCCGCCGGCCAGGAAGGTGGCCTGGGCCGGATCGGTGCCGCGCAGCTTCACGGCCTGCTCCCGGGTCTTGGGGCTCGCCAGCTCGAAGGGATGCATCAGGCGGTCTCCTTCTTCGCGGCGGTCCCGGCAGCAGCCAGCGCGTCGAGCACCCGTCTTGGATTGAGCGGCAGGAAGGGGACTCGGACGCCGATGGCGTTGGCCACGGCGTTGGCGATCGCGGGGCCGGGCGAGACCACCGGCGGCTCGCCGACGCCAATCACGCCGCGCTCGTCATAGCCCGGGCCGGTCATCATGTGCACCACGAGCTCGCCCACGTCGGCGATGCCCGCCATCTTGTACGACTCGAAATCGGTGGTCAGCACCTGCCCGGTCACCGGGTCCAGCACCTTCTCCTCCGAAAGCGCAGCAGAGATCCCCATGATCATGCCGCCGTAGACCTGGCTCTCCGCCGTTTTCAGGTCGATGATCAGGCCGCAATCCTGCACCGCGACCATCTTGTTGATGCGGACGACGCCCGTCTCGATATCCACCGACACGTCCGCCATCTGCACGCCGCCGACGCCGCTGGTGGTGAGGTCCCCCGTCCCGGGGTTGGCGCCCGTGGCGGTGACCGGCGTCTGCCCGAAGAGCGCCAGGGCCTGGCGCCAGGTGAGGCTCTTGCCGGGATCGGCCTTGGCGCGGATCTTCCCCTCCGCCGCCTCCAGCTCCTCCGGCTTGACTCCGAGCTCCGGAGCCGCCTTCCCGAACAGGGTGACGAGCAGGTTCTGCGCCGCCCGCCGGGTGGCCGAGCTGACGCCGCCCACGGTCGTGCTGCCCCCCGAGCCGCCGGAGGCCGGGTAGCGGCTGTCGCCCAGGCTCACCTTGACCCCATCGAGAGGCAGGCCCAGCGAGTCCGCGAGGACGATGGCAATCACCGTGCGGGTGCCCGTGCCGAGGTCCTGGGTGGCGATCTTCGCCTCCGCGACGCCGTCCGGATGGACCGTCACCTCGCAGTTGCTGCGATGGCCGCGCCCGCCCCAGGTGTGGAGCGAGAGCCCGAGGCCGCGCTTGATCGCTCCCTTGGCCGAATCCCCCCGCGGGTGCCAGCGAGTGCGCCAGCCCATGAGGTCGTCCGCGATCTGCAGCTCCTCGCGGTACACCTTCTCGAACTGCCCTGAGATGGAAAGATTCTGGATGACGAAGTCCAGGGGGTTCATCCCCAGCGCCGCCGCCAGATCATCCAGGGCGCTGAAGGTCAGGAATGCACCCTGGGGATGATTCGGCGCCCGCCAGGCCCGCGCGCTCGCCCGGTTGGTGGGTACCGACGTGTGCTTGTGCCGCCGGTTGGGGACCTGGAAGATGTAGGGAATGGGCGGATTGCCCGCGCCGCCGGGGCCGCCCGAGGCCCAGGACTTCGAGCTCCAGGCGACCAGGGTGCCGTCCTTCTTCGCGCCGACCTCGATCTCGCCGTAGGCGGAAGGCCGGTCGCCCGCCACGGTGATCTCCGCCCGGCGGTCCAGCATCAGCTTCACGGGTGCGCCGGCCAGCTTGGCCAGCTTGGCGCACTCGATGCCCCAGCGATCGACGCTGAACTTGCTGCCGTAGCCGCCGCCCATGTACTCGCTCATCACATGGACGTTGGCGGCCGGAATGCCCAAGCCCTCGGCGAACTGGCCGGCGAGACCGGCCACGGCCTGGGTGGAGCACCAGGCGTTGAGCGTGTCGGCTCCCGTCCACTCGCAGATCTGGCCGTGGGCCTCCATGCAGTTGTGGGCCACGGGCGGCATGCCGTAGGTGCCCTTGATCTTCACCTCGGCGGTGGCCATCGCCCCGTCGGGATCGCCCACCACCTCCTCGGCGCCGGCGTCCACCTTGGGAGCCTTGGTGAGATCCGCCTCGTTGACGAAGTGCGGCAGCACCTCGTACTCGACCTTGACGGCGCGCAGCGCCTCCTCCGCCAGCGCCTCGCTGGTGGCGGCGACCCCCACCACCTCGTCGAGCGCCCACTGGATCTCCGTGCCGGGACCCTGAATCACCCGCACCGCCTTGACCCCCGGCATCTTCTCGGCCGCCGAGACGTCGAGCGACTTGATCTTCGCGTGGGCATGGGGGCAACGCAGGATCTTGCCCCACAGCATCCCCTGGGGCTGGAGATCGTAGGTGTACTTGGCCCGGCCGCTCGCCTTGGCGGGACCGTCCAGACGCGAGACCCGCGTACCGAGGAGATGGCGATCCTTGGCCTCCGGCCAGGAGTACTCAACCACGGCCCACCCCCTTCGGCTCCCTGGGAGGCTCGGTGTCCTTCTTCTTGTCCTTCTTGTCTTCCTCGTCTTCGGCAGCTTCCACGGCGGCCGCGGCAAGCACGGCCAGGCGCATGCCGGCATAGGTGCCGCAGCGGCAGAAGTTGCCGGACAATCCGTGGTGGATGTCCTTGAGCGTGGGGTTCGGATTGTGGTCGAGCAGCGCGCTCGCGGCCATGATGA
This sequence comes from Thermoanaerobaculaceae bacterium, assembly GCA_963717295.1. Taxonomy (GTDB): domain Bacteria; phylum Acidobacteriota; class Thermoanaerobaculia; order Multivoradales; family UBA5704; genus DATARR01. The sequence continues at coordinate 8,022,686 of OY970330.1, read as the reverse complement.
AGCCCGGAGTGCAGAAGCCGCACTGCTGGGCGTCGTTCTCCACGAAGGCGTCCTGGATCGCGCCGAGCGCGCCGGGCCGGCCGAGGCCCTCCACGGTCTGAATGGGCGTGTACTGAGCGGTGATCGCGAGGACGCTGCAGGCGTAAACGGGGTTGCCGTCCAGCAATACTGTGCAGGCGCCGCAGGTGCCGCGGTCGCAAACGCGCTTGGCGCCCGTCAGCTGGAGCTCGTCGCGCAGGGCGTCGAGCAGGGTCGTGCGGGGCTCCAGCAGAACGTCGAAGGGCTTGCCGTTGACCCGCAGCCGCATCGGCACCGGCCCCGGTCCCCAGACCTCGACTCCGCCCTCCATCCGTGGAGCATGCGGCCCCTTCTTCGCGGCCTCCAGCATCTCCCCGGCCAGCAAGCCCGCACCGCCCAGGGCGCCCGCCACCGCGCCACCGCGGAGGAAATCACGGCGGGAAAGCCCTTCCGGGGGCCGTGGAAGATCTTCGCGCTTGCCGTCCCTGGCCATTCGCCGCCTCCTTCGGAGCTAGATTACCTCAAGCCATCGTCTCAAGCGGCCTTGACCCGGTCCGCCCCGTCCACCGTCAGGTAATACCAAGTCCCCGCCGGGTTGGCCTTCAGCCACCCCTTCTCCACCATCCCCTTGAGCGGCCCGTCGACATCGGTGCCGGCCGGCAGGACGACGCGAATGGCCTGAGCCCGCATGCCATAGCCGGCCTGAATCGCCCCCGCCGTGTGGCACCTCTCCTTGAAACGAGCGAGGATGACTTGCTCCGCTTTCGCTGAATCCATGGAATCCCTCCAGAAAATCCGGCTGATTCTAACCGCCTTTAACTCCAAACGTCTCCCGCCACCCCACACTCCCCCGCACCAAGGCCAGCGCCCGCTCCAGCCGCTCCTGATTCTCCGGCTTGACCAGCCAGGTGCTCCGCCCGGAAGGATGCGGCAGAGGGATCACCTCGAACGTCACGTCGCCCCGCGACACCTGAAAACTGCTCCCGACCCTCTCATGAAGCGGCGCGGGCTCGGGAAGGAACACCTTGATGGCGAGCTGCCCCACCGGCAGGACCGTGGCAGGACGGATCAGCCTCAATTCCTTCTCCAGATAGGGAGCGCAGTTGGCGATCTCCTGCGGGCTGGGAACGCGGTCGCCGCCCTGCGGAGCGCGGCCCGGGAAGCAGCGGGCCACGGCGCAGATGTAGGCCCGGCGGCGAAACTCCTCCTCGGGGACTCCGAGGCGGGCGAACCAGGAGAAGAGACGCGTCCCCGCCGTGTAAGCGAAAGGCCGCTGCTCCACCACCTCCTTCGGCCCCGGCGCCTGCCCCACCAGCATCAGGCGCGGCCAGGTCTCGGGCCGCGCCGCCACCGGCGGCGGCTCCACGGCGGGGCAGATCCGGCAGCCCCGCACCTGGATCAGATGATGGTCGAGCGCCTCCCAGCCGGCGCCCTCGCCTACGACTGGAAGACGGCTCACTTTACGGGGCCGTACCCTTGGCGGGCGAGCCCGCCACGAGCTCGGCGGCGCCGGCCGCGAGAGCCTCCGGCACAATCTCCACCGCCGATTCCCACCAGTCCGCCCCCGCCTCGAACCTCTCCCCCTCGTGAGCGCAAGGAGAGGCGACGTGGTCGCGGCCGTACATCCCCTTCCCCGCATGCCTGGCGCGGTGAAGGGGAAAGATGGTGGAGCACACCAGGCAGAAGCGGCCGATGGTGCGGCCCCGCTTCTCCTCGGGGATCTGACTCTCGGGCGCCGCGTGAGGCATTCTGAACATGACCGTCTCCAGACGTTCGAAAGATACCGGATCGTTTTTCAGCGGGCCGCGAGCAGCTCGGCGCGGGAGAAGAAGAACGCGAGCTCGATGGCGGCGTTCTCCGGCGAGTCACTGCCGTGAATGGCGTTGCGCTCGATGGACGTGCCATAGAGCTTGCGGACCGTGCCGTCCTCGGCTTTTGACACGTCCGTGGCGCCCATCACTTTGCGGAGCTGGGTGACGGCCTCCTCGCGCTCCAGGGCGACCGGGATCACCGGACCGCTGGTCATGAACTCCACGAGGCTGCCATAGAACGGCCGCTCCTTGTGTACCTCATAGAAGGCCTTGGCCTGCGCGTCCGTGAGATGGAGAACCCGGAGGCCCCGGATGGTGAAGCCTTCCTTTTCGAGATGGGCGAGAACTTTGCCCGCATTGCCGGCCGCCACGGTGTCCGGCTTGAGAATGGCGAGAGTGGTCTGCATGGATTCGTCGTCTCCGTAAAGAATAGGGGTAGGGCCGGACTGCCGGCCGGGGGCATTGTAAGGGCAGGGCCCCAAACCGCCAAGCCCCGGGCTGCACCTCCGGCGAATGAGCTGCACTGCTGAAAGATCTGATACGCTGCGGGCAACGTGATAGCGCCTGCCGGAACGCCCCCAGGCCCTTTCGAGGTGCCCCTCCACGGCCTCTTCGTCCTCCTCGGGAGTGTGGTCGCGGCCGTCGTCTTCCTGCTCGCCGCCAGGCGCCGCGGAGCGCTCGGCGACGAGCTGATGGCGGTCCTCCTGGGAGCCCTGATCGGCGGCGTCCTGGGCGCCAAGCTCGCCGTCGCCTGGCGCTACCTCGACTCCGTCGCCGTGCCGTCGCTCCTCGGCTTCCTGCTCCGCAGCGGCCAGAGCGTGCTGGGTGGCCTCAGCGGCGCCTACCTCGGAGCGGTCGCGACCAAGCGCCTGGTTGGCTACCGCGCCGGCACCGGCGATCTTTTCGCTCCCGCCGTCGCCCTGGGGATCGGCGTCGGCCGCTTCGGCTGCCTGCTGACCGAGGCGCCCGGCGTGCCCACGGGCGGGAGTTGGGGAGTGATCGTCGACGCGGCGCGGGCGGCGCGCATCCCGGGCTTCCCGCCGCAGTGGATCGGCGTCCCCCTGCACCCCTCGTTCGTCTACGAGATCCCCTTTCACTTCCTGATGACCGGTCTCCTATTCCGCCTGCGCGCCCGCGGCGCCTTCCGGGACGACCTCTTCAAGCTCTATCTCCTGGCCTACGCGCCATTCCGGTTCCTGCTCGAATTCGTGCGCGGCAACCCGGTCGTCTGGCACGGGCTCACCCGCTCACAGCTCTTCCTGATCCCCTCGGTTCCCCTCCTCGCCTGGGCCTTCTTGCAGCGGCGGCGGATGGCAGCAACCCCTCCTCCTCCCCTTTCGCCGGAGCCGGCCGATGCCTGAGGCGAGCCACGCGGCCCTGGTCGCCTATCTGAGGACGCACGGGCAGAGCCACGCGATCGAGACTCTGCGTGCCCATCTCGTGGCGGAGGGCCATGCCGAGGAGGCCGTCGACACCGCCGTGCAGGCCTACCTGGCCCGGGAAACCTCTGGAGTGCCTACCCGACCGACGCCCACCCCCGAGACTCTTCTTGCGTACCTGCGCCGGTATGGGCAGCAGCACGGGCTCCAGGCACTGCGGGATCAACTCATCGCCGAGACCCACGACGCCGCAGCGGTCGAGGCCGCCGTCCAGGCCTACCTCGCCGAGCGCCGGGCGTCCTCCGGTTCCTCGGGGATGGACCTGCTCAGGGCGACCGCCACCGCGATCCTTGCGGTGGTGGCTCTCGCGATCCTTCTGGTCGGAGGCTGCGTGGGCGGATACCTGGTCATCATGACGCAAGAGTCCGACAAGAACACTTCACACAGTCTGGGTGTGGTGGTCCTCGTCGTGCTCTTCCTTGTGGTCTTGGTCTTCGGCGCGCTGATCCGCGCCATATGGCGAAAGCGGCCGGCGTCCTCGGGCGTGGAGAGCGGAGGAGAGAAGAGCGAGGAGGACGCCGGAAGCACGAACCCGTGAAACCGCCTCACCCGATGTTTCCCAGAGGAGCTCCCTATGCCCGGCATGCCCTTACGCGGTGACCGCCTCCTGCGCTATGTCACGGCCTTCTGCCCGCACTGCCATGCCGAGGAGCCGGAGCGGCCGCTCGCCGAGGTGCGCCGGCTTTCAGGTTACCTGGCGCAGGAAGAGGGCCGGGTCTGGCTCGTCCGCGGCTGCCCGGAGCACGGCAAGGTCCGGACCTTCTACGACGAATCGGCGGAGATCCTCGCCTACCTCGAAGAGTGGACGGCGCCGACCAAGCGCCATATCCCGGACGTCGCCGGCAACTTCGATCCCGTGCCCCAGGCCTATCTCAAAGGTCTCCCGGAGATGCAGACCCAGCACACCTGCATCCTGCTGGAGGACGTCGACCTCTCCTGCAATCTCTGCTGCCCGAACTGCTACGCGTCGAGCTCCCCAGATCTCTCCGGCGCCGTGCCGGTCTCCGAGGTCCTGGCGAACATCGACGCCCGCCTGGCGCGCGAGGACGGGCGGCTCGACGTGCTCATGCTCTCGGGGGGCGAGCCCACGGTCCACCCGCGCCTCCTCGCGGTCCTGGACGCCGCGCTCGACCGCCCCATCGGCCGCATCCTGCTCAACAGCAACGGCATCGAGATCGCCCAGAACGACCGCCTGCTCGCCTATCTGGAGAAGCACCGGAAGCGGATCGAGGTTTACCTCCAGCTCGACGGCTTCCGCCTGGAGACCCATCGCCATCACCGCGGCGCCGACCTGCGGCGGATCAAGCAGCAGGCGGTCGAGCGCCTCTCCGCATCCGGCGTGTTCACAACCCTCACCATGACGGCGGCGCTGGGCGTCAACGACGACGAGATCGGCGACGTTCTGCTCTACGCCCTCGCCACGCCGTTCGTGGGCGGCGTCTCGATTCAGCCCCAGTTCGGGAGCGGCCGTTCGACGCCGATCGATCCTCAGGCGCGCCTCACCCACACCGGCGTCCTCGCCCGGCTGGGAGCGCAGACCGGCGGCCTCGTCACCTGGCGCGATCTGACGGCCCTCCCTTGCAGCCACCCGCACTGCTGCAGCATCGGCTACCTGCTCCAGACCGACGGCGGCGCTTGGCGCTCGCTCGCTTCCATCCTCGGGCACGAGCGCCTCAAGAACCACCTCGGCCTGGTGAGCAACCGCATCATCGATCCCGAGCTCTCGGCCGAGCTGCGGACCCTGGTCAAGCAGTCGCTCCTCGGCCTCTTCTCGGAGTCGAGCTCGCTCGCCCAGCCGGCGATCGGCGAGATGTTCCAGAGCGTCTGCCAGAGCTGCGACCTGGGGCTCTCGGATCTCGTGCGCCTCGCCGGCTCCGCCCTCCTCGGCCGGCAGGAGGTCCTGCGCGAGCTGCTCGGGACAAGGGTCAAAAGGATCACGGTCAAGCCCTTCATGGACGTCCACACCATGCTCGAAGAGCGCCTGATGCAGTGCTGCGTCCACGTGGGCACGGCGCGCGACCAGACCGACGGCACGGCCGCTCACCAGTGCATCCCCTTCTGCGCGGCCCAGGCGTGGCCGGCCCTCGCCCAGATGAAGCTCTCCGAGCGCGCCGGCCGGCAGGCCCGGGGAGCGGCGCTCCAGGAGGTCTGGAAATGAACGAGCCGTGCACCGAACCTGAGGCCCCGGCCCTCGCGGCCGCCCGTCAGGCCCGCGCCGCCCAGGCGGCGCTCGTGGCAGAGATGGAAAAAGTCCAGCCGGTCCCTCGGCCGCCGTTCGCCGATCCCCTCCGCTTCTGTGTCTGGACGACCATCGCCCTGCTCGCATGGCTCTGCTCGCCGGCCTTGGTCGCCGCGGTCTTCGCCTTCGCGGGATTTCATGCCTATGCCAAGGCCTGGCGGGCGGGGCTGCGGCGGAGCGACTGCGTTTTGGGCGATCCGCGGCTGACGATGCTCTACCTCGGGCTGGTCGGAGCCTCCGGATTGGGGTGGACCGTCTGGCGAGTGGTGGCGGCGATCCGCGTCCGGTGACCGGATAAGAGGCTACACGGCTTCGATGTCCCCTTCCGCGCCTTCGATCCGGAACACCTCGCCCACCAGTTCCACCACGCCGTCCGGACCCAGCAGCACGGCCGAGCCGGCGGGGATGCCGAGGCCCCAGCCCACCCCCGCGCCGTCCAGCATCTTGCGCAGCCGCCGGTTGTGGCCAGGATCGAAGTTGGGCTCCACCACTCCGTCCGGCAGCCAGCCGAAGCCGGGGATGAGGTCGCCCTTGAAGATACTGCGGGCAAAGCGCCCCGCGCACTGGGCGGCGGCGGCGATGGCCACCACTAGGCCGCCCCCGGCGATCTTCTGCGCCAGGGCCTCGGCGGCCGGCGTGTCCTCGATGGCCTCCAGCAGGTGGTCCGTCACCCCGCCGCCCAAGTAGACCGCCGCCACGTCGCGGATGCGCTCCGAGTTGCGCCCCCGCCGGCCGTCGCGCGAGCGGTAGATGGGGATGATCTCCACCTCCCGCTCGAAGTCCGCCATGTACTCCGCGAAGTGACGGGGATAGTCATTCGACCCCGAAGCCGCTGGAATGAACCCGATCGGCCCCGCCGGCGCCTTCTCCAGCCAGGTGCGATCCGCGTCCTCCGTCTCCCCAAAGCTGAACTCGCCGCCCCCGATGAGGGTCAGCCAGCCGGAGCCGGGGATGCGCTGGATGGGGTTGGGCATGATGTCGCGACATCCTACACGATCGAGCCTCCTCGGCAGGACTGCGTGTGCAAGACGCTGCGCGGCAAAAACATCACCCTTTCAGCGAAGGACGTAGAGACGTTCCCAGCCCGTCCACGACGCCCTCCGCAGTCCAACAACGGCGGGACGTCTCCGAGGCGGCCACAACCACCCGAAAACCGATGAACCTACGACGGGACGATATCGCTTGCCGTTCTCGCCGCTCAATGCAAGATCCCTCCCCCCGTCATAGGTTCGGGCTGATCCGGCCGGAATTCCCGCCTCGGAGAGGTCCCGACGACGTGGGCCTGCCGAGGGTCTCGTGAAAGGGGAACGTCTCTGCCCCTTCGTACGGGTTTTCCTGGCGCGCAAGCTCCCGGTCCCCGCCTCGAGTCCGGCCCAACGGGCCGGGAGAGCCCCGCAGGGCTCTGTCCGCCCCGAAGGGGCCAAGGCATGTAGCCCGGGGCTGGCGCTGTTTGCCAGCCCCGGGAGTCCACGTTCTCAACGCCCCCAAGCCCTGAAGGGGCGGCGGCAGTTTCCAAGAATCGGAGACGGCCGCTTATAGCCAGATCGAGCCGTCACCCCCACCTCCCGACAGCACCACCGATATTGACGAGGAGTGGAGCACCCAGTGTACAATCTATACATTACAGAGACTGAATGGCCTACATCATTCCGATGTTGGGGGAGAAGAGCGGATATCTATGAATTGGATCATCATATCAGCAATTCTCGGTGGCAGTGTAGTAGGCTTCATGGCAGGTGCTTCAAGAGCCGCCACGGGCGGTAACGTTGCAGCCGCTGTCGCGGCGCTTCAACTCGGTGTGTTTGGCTTCATCGGAAAGCCTAACCCGGCACAAGAAGTCGACGCTGAATACATCGGCAAACTATTCAGCATCTTTCTCGTGTTCCTCCTGATCTTCTACGTTGTCGGCAATGTCCTACGCAAGCGGGGGCTATTGGTTTGGATGGGTATGAGTTAAAGGCAGACATAGCTATCATCGGATGGAGGAAAGATGCCTGTCGAAATCGTTGTGGCATTAATTGGGGCGGCAGCCCTGATCATTGCAGCCCTGATTAAGAGAGGACACAGCAAGGGCACCAATAACTTTTCAGCTTCTGCTGGCGTGGTCATTGATCAGCCTCGCGAGGGAGCGGTTCTGGAGGCGCCGCTCTCCGCTCATCGCCCCAATCTGATCCCGATCTCAGGGAGGGTTGTCGGTATTTCTTCGGAGAATTTGGAAAAGGACTATTTGCAAGTCGAAGTAGTGATTCGCACTGACGCAATGTACCCTCAAGGCAGAGCGACCGTGACAGCTGATGGGCATTGGCTGCTTCCGGAAGCGCGCTTCGGCGGTGATAGGCACGATATTACAGCAATCCTTATGGACCGGGTGGGTCGAGAACTGGCAACAGCGAAGAGTCATGCCTTTGTTCGCCGTGTGTAGTGGTGAATAACGGGAATGCGCTCTACTTGCCAACCAACTGCCGAAACAGGTGCCTGTGTCTTTTGGAACCCTCTTCCATTTGGCTGGTTAGGGTCCCAAGCGACGGACAGTTCGTGCGCTGAAAACCTCGGAATAGTCATCGTGGGCGCCGGACCGGATACACCTTCCCCCTATTCGAGCCTCCGGCTCAGGAGTTTGGCCCTCAGGCGGGCGGTACGGCTGTCAAAGAACGTTGCCGCCGCGCTAGCCAGCGACGAAAGGCAGGGCGGGAGGGAAGCTTCCGGCGGGAAAGGGCGCGTTGCGGTCGCCACGCCTCAGACGCTCGGACGCCTCCCGGAAGGCACCGACGAAGGCGGCGTAGATCTCGTAGAACGCTCTCCTTGCGGCCTTCGTGGCGGCGTGGACGCGCGGTGCTGGCGACCGAGCCAAGGAGGATGGGCGATGGAGCGGATCGCAGGCGAGAATGGCTTTGACTCCGAGCACGCAGGCGCCGGTGCGTTCTCTTTCCCGCGCTGCTTCGGTTTCGATGGATTCGACCATCTCCGCGATCCGCACTCGACAGACTTCAGGCGATAGATGCGCCCAACAGGGTATCGGAGAAAAGGTCACAGTCTCGACCGTGGCGTAGCGCATCGGTCCGACATCCTCATGGCGAAGGCGGGCGGCGAATTCCAGGGTGCGATTGAACCAGTGCCCTACGAGGGGCGTACCCTCAATCAGCGCTCCCGCGCAGTGGACGCCCGGCCATTGCCGGACCCGCTCGACCAAGTTCTCTTTGACGGACTGGCTGAGGACGTAGGCCAGACGCTCGATCTGGGCGGCGTCCTCGTCGGTGACGACGGTCATCTCATAGCGCCGGTCGAAGACCGGGCCTCGCCAGCCGGTCAGGCGGTTGACCTCCCGGGCGAGCTTGGACTTGGTGTAGCGCATGAAGTCCGCGGCCTCGCTCGCCGAGTCGACGACCAGGAGCAGGTGAAAATGGCTTGAGAGCGCTGAGAACGCCGAGATGGTGGTCTCGTAGCGCCTCTGGGCTCGGCCAAGGACGCCGAGGACGATGTCGTTGAGTTGGGGGCCGGGCCGGAGCAGGAAGCGACCCTGGACGGTGCGGCAGGTGATGGAGATGAGGGTCCGGGTATGGGGGACGAAGCGAAGTTTTCTGGGCATACCCCTATAAAACGGAAAAATTCGCGCTCATCGCTCATCCGCTCATGGCGATTGTGAGATAAGCCATATTTGGCAGGCTTTCGCGAAGCTGGTAAGACCCCACTTCCGGCCGTGGAAGAGGTCCGATCTGCGCACAGCAAATGCGCAAAGACCTCAGCGCGTCTCGGCAGAGCGCCAGGCTCTTCTTGTACGGTTCGGGGGAGCGGATCAAAGACGCGCCCCAAAACGTTCAGGAAACGGCGAGGCGACCCTTCGAAGGAGACGCCCCACGGGGTAGCTCGCGCTACCCTTGAGGGCGTCTCTACGTTGAGAACGCTTCTCCCTATCCCGCTCCTCCGGGCCGCATCTGGTATAAATCGCCGAACGCTTCAAAGGAGAGGTCCCCAAAACCATGCTGATCCCCATGACCCTTGCCGTTGCACTGCTCGCGCAGGCGCAAGCCGCATCCCCCTCCCAACCTCAAGCGGCCGTCAGCACTCCCGCGGCGAAGCCGGCGGCCCCGCCTCCCAACCTGGAGTCGTACCAACTGGTCGTCCTGCAACGGCCCGAGCACCCGCGCGACTACCCGGCGGACAAGCTGGAAGAGATTCAGAAGGCCCACATCGGCCATCTCCGCGATCTGGCCAAGGCCGGGAAGCTCCTGGTCGCCGGGCCGCTCGACGACCAGCCCGACCCTCGCTGGCGCGGTCTTGAGCTCTTTCGCGTCGGGAGCCTTGCGGAAGCGAAGCAGTTGGCCGAGGACGATCCCGCGGTGAAGGCGGGACGCCTCGAGGTCGTGGTGATGACCTGGTATACCGAGAAGGGAGCCCTGGCCTTTCCCATCGCGGAGAAGCTTCACGCTCAGTGAATGCGTCCCTGCCCAAAGACCCTCACCCCTGCCCCGTTTGGAGGAGCAGATTGATACAGTTGACGTTGGCGGCAGACCTTTGACACGGTTGAACACTACGAGGAAATTGCCCGGTTCGTGACAGCAGCCAATGAACAGAACTTGCAGCGCCTGGCAACCGAGGTTCTGCGCTCGCCCAATGCAGGAGCTCCATGAAGAAGATGGCGCCGGCTGCAAACCCGGAGGCGTATGTCGAGGCCTTGACCGGTTGGCGTGCCGAGCTCGTGAAGAGCCTTCGCTCCTCGGTTCGTGCTGCCGGGACCCTGGAGGAGGCGGTGAAATGGGGTCACCTCGTGTATGCGTCGAACGGACCGGTCTTGCTGATTCGCGCGGAAGATGACCGCGTTCTGCTCGGCTTTTGGCGTGGAAAGCGCTTGCTCGAAATCGAGCCACGCCTCAAGCCGGGCGGCAAGTACGAGATGGCGAACCTGGAGCTGCGAGAGGGTATGACGATCGCGCCGGCGGCCGTGCGTCGCTTGGCGCGGGAGGCGATCGCCCTAAACGACAGCCTCGGCGATCCAACGCTGGACGCCCGTCGGTGAAGCGGGTTTCCGCGTACCCATTACCGGACCTCCCTCGCGACAACGGTCCGTAGAGACGCCCCAGACCCGCTACGACGCCCTTTCAGATACCGCAACGTCGGGGCGTCTCCCGCAGGCCGATACGGGTTCCTGCCGGGTAGGACCGTTCCCGCCAGGATCCAGGTCGGCCCTTGCCGGCGCGCTCCCCGAGGATCAGCAGGAACCGTTGGCGATCGGGTTGAATGTGCCGTCGTAGGCGCCGACGCATTTCGCGAATGGGCCGCCGTACGGGTAGCTCCGAGTACCGATCAGTTGGCTGGCACCCAAGTTGATTGTGCCGTAGCCGCTCGAATTGACTGTGATGAGGTAAGGATAGGAGGTTCCCTCGACGATCGACTGGCTGATGTTCATAGTGCCCGTGCCGTAGCTCTGAGCGCCGATACCCGTGCCGCCCTGGCCGCGCAGGCGCGAGCCCTGGAGGTTGACCACCGGCACGGACGACGAGGAACCGTTCGTGATCAGCAGGGCGGGAGCCCACCAGGCGTTCACGGTGTTGATCACGGTGTTGCGTACCTCGGCGGTGGATTCATCCTCGACGTAGAAGCCGTAGGTGGTGATGGGCGAGGTCGTCCCTGCTCCCGACGTCACCTGGCTGTTGGTGACGAGCACGCCTGTCGAATCGTACAAGCTGACACCGGTGCTGCCGCTCGCCGAAACGAGGTCGCGCGGAACGGTGACGTTCACCCGGTCGAGCACGGTGCCCGGGGCTGAGCTCACGACGATCCCACGGTGGTTGCCGGTCGGCGCACCGTCGGTCGTCACCGTCACGTCCTGAAGATTCGGACTCCCGCCCGAGATGAACACGCCCACCAGGCCGGTGTTGGAGACGCTCCCTTTCGCTATGATCGAGACGTGCGACAGGCGGGCCGTCGTGTTCACCAAGGCCACCCCCGAACCGTTGCCCGCGACGTCGAAATCGACGTCCACCCGCGTGAGGCGAATGCCGTTCACCTCCAGGAGCACCGCGCTGGGGCTCGGGCTGGTGCTGGAATCGTAGTTGCGGATCGTAAGGTCACGCACTTCGCTGTTGATGTCGCTGTGACTGACATCGGGCGCATGGACGGTGATCACGGCGTTCGAGGTCACCGTCGTGACGCCGCGGCCCGAGCCCTCAAGGTCGACGTAGTTCCGTAAAACCAGTTGCTGGCCTCCGAGGTCGAACGTCCCAGGCTCGACCTTGACCAGCCAGCGGTTCGTGGCGCTGGGCGAGGTGATGTTCGCGACGGCGTTGTACAGCGCCGTTCCGTTGGCGGTGTTCGACCCCGATCCGGGTACGACGATTGTGTGGGACTGAGCGAACGCCGCCAGCGGCACCAACAACCCGACCGCAGCAGCCTTGAGCACAGTAAGGGGCATTCTCATCATGCATTCTCCTTTCGCAAGAGCACGAGCTCTCTACTAAAGGAAGTAGGTGCGCCAGCCGTCGTTCTGCGAGCCTGCTACATAGGTGCGGCAATCCCACCGTCATTCTGTCCTGGCATGAATTTTTTCCTGAATGCTCGGATTCTTGGACGCCGTGGGGAGGCTTGAAAACTTTGCCGCCGGGGGTGGGAAGCTCGTCCTCGTGGGGCGGGGCGTCGCTCTCCGCCGCGGGCCTTCGGATACACGGGGCCGACGTGTTTCTGAGCGGGACGGACGCCATCCCATGCGGATTTATGGATTCTCACAGACTTGGACTCTCTCGATACACAGAAATTGGGAAATCTGTGTATGGAAACTGGGTTCATACACTAAGAACCATGGAATCTGTGTATAGAAGGCGTCCGGGGACTGGGAATGGGCTGCGGATACACCGAATCGCGTGGATTGGGTGTAGGAATGCCGCGACGCGAGGCGGGATGGCGACGGGGGCAGTGGGGAGAGGGTTTCTCTACACAGAAATACGGTTTAGGGGTGTATTGGCGGAGGATTCTGTGTATGGATTGGGGAAATCTGTGTATTAAGAAGAAGGAACCAGCAGGGACAAGGACAGGTCACAGTCTCGACCGTGGCGTAGCGCATAGGTCCGACATCCTCAAGGCGAAGGCGGGCAGCTAATTCCAGGTTGCGATTGAACCAGTGCCCCACGAGAGGCGTACCCTCGATCAACGCTCCCGCACAGTGGACGCCCGGCCATTGGCAGACCCGTTCGACCAGGTTCTCAAAGACCTCAGCGCGACTCGGCAGAGCGCAGTCTCCGCAGAGCGCCAGGCTCTTCTGAGTACCGATCCTTCGCTATTCTCGATACCCGGTGGCAGGATCCTAATAGTCGCCTGGAAGATCTGAGGACCGGCGAAGACGCGCCCCAAAACGTTCCGGAAACGGCGAGGGCGACCCTTCGAAGGAGACGCCCCACGGGGTAGCTCGCGCTACCCTCGTGGGCGTCTCTACGTTTACGTGGGCGTCTCTACGTTGAGAACGCTTCTCCAGCCGGAAAAGAAGGCAAAAAAGCGGAGTGAGTTGCCGGCGGGACGCCGGCGCTCCCAGGGAGTCCGGTTGAAGCGTTCTTGCTTGTCTCCCTCTTCTCCCGTCAGGCGGGGGGAGGCTGGGAGAAGAGGGCCGGGGTGATGAGGGCCAGCACCCCAGGATCGATACCGCCTTCCTACACCCCCAGAGCCTTCGCCATCGTCTCGCCCATGGCCGCGGGCGACTCGACGACGTGGATCCCCGCCGCCTTGAGCGCCTCGAACTTCTCCGCCGCCGTGCCCTTGCCGCCGGAGATGATGGCGCCGGCATGGCCCATGCGGCGTCCCGGAGGCGCCGTGCGGCCGGCAATGAAGCCGACGACCGGCTTCTTGTAGTGGGCTCTGATCCACTCCGCGGCCAGCTCCTCGGCGTTGCCGCCGATCTCACCGATCATCACCACGCCGTCCGTGTCGGGGTCCTGAGCGAAGCTGGTGAAGACGTCGATGAAGTTGGTGCCGTTGATGGGATCGCCGCCGATGCCGACGCAGGTGGACTGGCCGAGGCCGAGGTTCGAGAGCTGCCAGACGGCCTCATAAGTCAGCGTGCCCGAGCGGGAGACGACGCCGATGCGGCCCTGCTTGTGGATGTGCCCCGGCATGATGCCAATCTTGGCAAAGCCCGGCGAGATGACGCCCGGGCAATTGGGACCGACGAGCCGCGTCGGGTTGTCCCTGAGGAAGGCCTTCGCCCTCAGCATGTCGTTGACCGGAATGCCCTCGGTGATGCATACCACCAGCTCGATACCGGCCGCCGCGGCCTCCATGATGGCGTCGGCCGCGAACGGCGGCGGCACGAAGATCATGGTGGCGTTGGCGCCCGTCGCCTCCCGGGCCTCGGCCACGGAGTCGAACACCGGAATGCCCTCGACCGTCTCGCCGCCCTTGCCGGGCGTGACGCCGGCCACCACCTTCGTTCCGTAGTCGCGGCAGCCCAGGGCGTGGAAGGTCCCCTCTTTGCCGGTGATGCCCTGCACCACCAGCCGCGTGTCGTTGTTCACCCAGATCGCCATGGTCTACCTTCCTCCTCTGTCTGCGGCGGCCGCGGATACCACCTTCTCGGCGGCGTCGGCCATCTGCTTCGCCACGATGAACGGGAACGGCGCCTCGCTCAGGATGCGCCGCCCCTCCTCCACGTTCGTCCCCTCCAGGCGCACCACCACCGGCAGGGTGACGTTGCCCAGCTCCTCGATGGCGCCCACCACGCCGCGCGCGATGCGGTCCGTGCGGGCGATGCCGCCGAAGATGTTGATGAGGACGGCCTTGACGTTCGGGTCCGACACCAGGAGGCGGAAGGCGTTCTTCACCGCCTCCTGCGAGGCGCCGCCCCCGACGTCCAGGAAGTTGGCGGGCTCGCCGCCGTAGAGCTGAATGATGTCCATCGTCGCCATGGCGAGGCCGGCGCCGTTGACCATGCAGGCGATGTTGCCATCGAGCTTGATGTAGTTGAGGTTGAACTTGCTGGCCTCGACCTCCAGGGGATTCTCCTCCGCGAGATCGCGCATGTCGGCCACGTCCTTGTGACGGAACATGGCGTTGTCGTCGAAGCTCATCTTGGCGTCGAGCGCCATGACGTCGCCGCCGCCCGTCACCATCAGAGGATTGATCTCGGCGAGCGCCGCGTCCGTATCGACATAGGCCTTGGCAAGGCCGGTGATCAGCTTCGCGGCCTTGGCGGCCGTTGCGCCCTTCAGACCTAACCCCGCGGCAACCGCCCGGGCCTGGAACGGCAGGATTCCGAGATGGGGATCGATGGCCTGCCGGAAGATCGCCTTCGGGTCCTTGGCGGCGACCTCCTCGATGTCCATGCCCCCCTGACTGGAGGCCATGATGACCGGCTTGCCCTGGGCCCGGTCGAGAGTGATGGAGACGTAGAGCTCCTGGGCGATGTCCGCCGTCTCCTCGATGAGCACCTTGCGCACGAGCTGCCCCTCGGGGCCGGTCTGGTGGGTGACGAGCTGCATCCCAAGGATCTTCCCGGCCAGCTCGCGGGCCTCCTCGACGGATTTTGCAAGCTTGACGCCGCCCCCCTTGCCGCGCCCGCCGGCATGGATCTGGGCCTTGACGACGCACCGGCCGCCCATCTCCTCGCAGATCTTCGCCGCCTCGTCCGGGCTGTCCGTCACCTTGCCGCGAGGTGTCGCCACCCCGTACCGGCGCAGGATCTCCTTGGCCTGATATTCATGAATCTTCAAGACAAATATCCTCCGCGGAAGTTCTCTAGGAACCTGAAATTTCGACTGGAGCCCGCCCGGAGTGACCCGAGGAGCGGGGGGAGTGTAGCAGAGGGGAAAACCATAGATCCCTACCCGATCAGGGGGTTCTTGCTCCGTCGTCTTCCGGCCGGAGACTCCCCCCACCCAAAACCCTCACCCCCTAACCCCCTCTCCCGGCCCGGGAGAGGGGGAAGGCATGCGAGGCCGTTTCGTGTTGCCCTCCCTCTTCTCCCGGCGGGCGGGGGGGGAGGCCGGGAGAAGAGGGCCGGGGTGATGAGGGGTTTCGTGCGTGGCGTTCTCAGAGGGTCTCTCAAAAGTGGTTGACGACACGCCTATGTCGCCAGGGATTGAAATCACCTGGCTACCCTCTGTAGTCCCTACGGGACATAGGAAGAACGAATTGCAGTCCCGGAGGGGACAAGAGTCGGTAGCCAGGCGATTTCAATCCCTGGCGACGTAGGCGTGGCTGTCGCTCCTTTGAGACACCCCCTAAAGGACACAAAGTACCCGCCATGTGATAAAAATCCTGCCATGCCGAGACTCCGAACCGCCGCCAGCTCCAAGCCTTCCAAGGATACCAAGCCCAAGAAACCCGTCCTCCGCCTCCAGGGCTGGCGCAGCACCGACGAGGAGGAGATCGAGCGCCGCCGGCAGCGGGCCGCCACGGAGCCGCTGACGATCGAGCCGATCGAATCCGCTCATCCCGTATTCGGCAGCTTCCGGGTCTCCTCGGACGTCGGCAGCTCCTACGAGGTCGAGATCCGCTCCCTCACCGACCCCGACAACTCCTGCGGCTGCCCGGACTTCCAGGTCAACGGCCTCGGCACCTGCAAGCACGTCGAGGCCGTCCTCGCCCGGGTACGGACGCCGAAGATCGTGCGGGGAGGAGGACGGGGGGAGACACGCATCGAGGTCTTCCTCCGCCGCGCCGGCGAGAGGCCGGAGGTGCGGGCGCAGTGGCCGGGAGGGCCGGTGGGCTTCCGCCGGACCGGTGCCTTCGCCCTCGTGGACCGCTTCTTCTTCCCCAGCGGAGCCCTGCGCGGCGATCCCCTGACCCTCCTCCCCGAGTTGGCGCGGGCCCTCACCGCGGCGCCCCCCCGGGTGCGCGAACGCATCCGCCTCTCCCGTCACCTCCTCCCCTGGGTGGAGGACGAGAGCCGCCGAGCCGCGCGGGGAACGGCCCGCGAGCGTTTCCTCGCGGAGGTCGAGGCCGGCCGCGAGACCCTGGACCTCGTCAAGCTCCCCCTCTTCCCCTACCAGCGCGAGGGCATGCTCCACCTGGCCTTCACCGAGCGCGCCCTGCTGGCCGACGAGATGGGCCTCGGCAAGACCGTCCAGGCCATCGCCGCCTGCGCCCTGCTGCGCAAGCTGCGGAACGTCGAGCGCGTCCTGGTGATCTCTCCGGCCTCCCTCAAGGCCGAGTGGGAGGAGCAGATCGCCCGCTTCACCGACCTGCCGTCGCGGATCATCTTCGGCCCCCGCGCCCAGCGCCTCCGCCAGTACGGCCCCGGCACCTTCTTCTATCTCGCGAGCTACGAGCAGATGCTCCATGACGCGGGCGACCTCCAGCAGCGCCTCGCTCCGGATGTCATCATTCTCGACGAGGCCCAGCGCATCAAGAACTGGCAGAGCCGCACCGCCCACGCCGTCAAGCGCCTGCGCAGCCCCTACGCCTTCGTTCTCACCGGTACCCCCATCGAGAACCGCATCGACGAGATCTACTCCATCCTCCAGTTCCTCGATCCCGCCCTGCTCGGTCCCCTCTTCCGCTTCAACCGCGACTTCTACGAGCTGGACGACCGCGGCCGGCCCGCCGGCTACAAGAACCTCGACGAGCTCCACCGCCGCCTCGCTCCCGTCCTCCTGCGCCGCCGCAAGCAGGAGGTCGAGGGCCAGCTCCCCGGCCGCACGGACAAGCACTACTTCGTGGGCATGGAAGAGGAGCAGGGCATCCGCTACGAGGAGTACGAGAAGCGAGTGGCCAAGCTCGCATCCATCGCCCGGCGCCGGCCGCTCACTCCGGACGAGCTCAAAAAGCTCCAGCAGTGGCTCGCCTGCATGCGGATGATCTGCGACACCCCCTACATCCTCGACTCCGACTGCCGGATCTGCCCCAAGCTCGCCGAGCTGAAGGAGATCCTCGCCGAGACCCTGGCCGATCCCGACACCAAGATCCTGATCTTCTCCGAGTGGGAGCGGATGCTCGAGCTGGTGCGCGACCTCGTCCAGGAAATGGAGACCGGCTACGCTTGGCACACCGGCTCCGTGCCCGTGATGCTCCGCCGGGGCGAGATCCGCCGCTTCAAGGACGACCCGGACTGCCGCCTCTTCCTTTCGACCGACTCCGGCAGCGTGGGGCTGAACCTGCAGGCTGCCAACGTGGTGATCAATCTGGACCTGCCCTGGAACCCGGCCAAGCTGGAGCAGCGCATCGCCCGGGCTTGGCGCAAGCACCAGAGGCGCCCCGTCCGCGTGCTCCACCTCGTCACCGAGGGCTCGATCGAGCACCGGATGATCCCCCTCCTCGCCGGCAAGCAGGCCCTGGCGGACAGCGTTCTCGACGGCCACGCCGACTCCGGAGTCATTGCTCTCCCCTCCGGCCGCCGAGCCCTGGTGGAGAGACTGGAAGCCCTGACCGGGATTACAGCCTCTTCTGCCTCCGCATCCGAAACCCAACCCGCCGAAACCGCCGGGACCGCCGCCATCGATCCCCTCGCCGCCGAGCTGCAACCTCTCCTCGGCGACCGTCTCCTGAGCCTCGAAGCCTGGACCGCGCCGGACGGCCGAGAGACCCTCTTCGCCGTCGTGGAAGACGCCAAAGCCGGGATCGACCGCTCCGCCCTGGAGGTCGTCCTCCAATCCTCCCAACACTCCACCGCCACCCTGGAGCTGATCGACCGTCCCGCCTTCGCGGCCATCGAGCGCCTGATCGAAATGGGAGTCCTGCGCTACGCCGCCGAGGACCGCCGGCTCCTTCACCGCTCCCCGGCCCTGGGATCGCCGGAAAGGGACGCCGAAAGAGACCGCCGCCTCGCCGCCGCCCGCGACCTCCTCGCCCAGTCCGAAAGGAAGATCCGCATGGCCGCCGTCCTCGCCGGAGGAGGCTTCCCCGTCGAATCCCTCCCCGCCCTGAGAGAAGGCGTCGAGCTCGCCCTGCGCTCCCGGGCAACTCTGGAGGGATCGGACCTTCCCGAAACCGAAAAAATCCCCAACACCTGGGTCGAAACCCACCTCTCCACTCACTTCAGGCTCGTCCGGATCCTGAGGGGAGGTTCCGAGATCCTCCTGGGAGCCACGGCGGAACAAGTGACCCAGTGGATCGCCGAAACGGAGGCTCTCGCCCGGGAGATTGGAGGGGGGTTGTAAGATGAGATCGATTTTTTCCGTTTATAGAGTGTATGACTACAACATTTCACTCCGAACCCCCCGTCCCTCTCCCCGACGTCACCGACGCCCCGACTCACCCCGCCCGCGCGGCCCTCGCGGAGACCTTCGGCTACGGGGAGTTCCGCCCCGGGCAGGAAGAGGTGATCGGGCACCTCCTGGCCGGCCGATCCGCCGCGGCCGTCTTCCCCACCGGTGGCGGCAAGTCCCTCTGCTACCAGATCCCGGCCCTCCTGCTGCCCGGCCTGACCCTGGTGGTCTCGCCCCTGATTGCCCTGATGAAGGACCAGATCGACCAGCTCACCCGGCGCGGAGTGGCCGCCGGCCGCCTCGACTCGACGCTCTCGTGGGACGAGGTGCGCGCCCTCATGGACAATATCCGCCAGGGCGCCCTGCGCCTCCTCTACGTGGCGCCCGAGCGCTTCAACAACGAGCGCTTCCGGGAGGCGATCTCCCGGGTGCAGATCTCGCTCTTCGCGGTGGACGAGGCGCACTGCGTCTCCGAATGGGGACACAACTTCCGCCCCGACTACCTGAAGCTGGCCGCCTTCGGGAAGCTCTGCGGCGCCGAGCGCACCCTGGCGCTCACGGCGACCGCCACCCCGAAGGTGCTCGGCGATATCTGCAGCACCTTCGACATCGCCCCCGACTGCGCCGTCCGCACCGGCTTCCACCGCAAGAACCTGACCCTCCGTTTCACCCCCGTCCAAGCCGTGGATCGCGACGCCCTGCTCCGCGAGCGGCTCACCTCTGGCCCTCCGGGACCGACCATTGTCTACGTCACCCTGCAGAAAACGGCAGAGGACGTCGCCGAGGCCCTGATTCGCGCCGGGCTGCCGGCGCTCGCCTACCACGCCGGCCTGGAGGACGCCCAGAGGACCCGAGTGCAGGACTGGTTCCTGGAGTCGAAGGACGCGGTGGTCGTCGCCACCATCGCCTTCGGAATGGGGATCGACAAGTCGGACATCCGCAAAGTGGTCCACTACAACCTGCCCAAGAGCCTTGAGAACCTGGCCCAGGAGATCGGCCGCGCCGGCCGGGACGGCCAAGCCGCGCTCTGCGAGATCCTGACCTGCACCGACGATCTCCTCGCCCTCCAGAACTTTGCCTACGGGGACACGCCGGACCCGGAAGGGATCCGCAGCCTCCTCGCGGAGCTCGCGAGATCCTCGGAAAGCCCGGATGCGATGGAGCTCGCCCTCTACGACCTCTCCACGCGCCACGACATCCGGCTCTTGGTGGTGCGGACGCTCCTCACCTACCTGGAGCTGGACGGCTACCTGAAGGCCGGCACGCCGATCTACGCCGAGTACGAGCTCCGGCCGCTCGTGGCCCTCGACGAGATCCTGAGCCGCTTCGCGGGAGAACGAAGGGAGTTCCTGAGAGGCATCTTCCAACAGGCCAGGAAGGCCAAGATCTGGCATCGCCTCGACCTCGAAACGGCCTGTCAGGCCCTGAAAGCGCCGCGAGACCGGCTGGTCCGGGCCCTCGACTATCTCGCCGAGCAGGGACTCCTGGAGGTCAAAGCCGCCGGCCTGCGCCATCCCTACCGCTGGCTCCGCCAACCCGACGACCTGGAGGCGATGGCGCAGTCCCTACGCCATCGCACCCTCGAAAGGGAGACGAGAGAGATCGCCCGCCTCGACCAGGTGCTGACCCTCGCCGCCCACGACGGCTGCCAAACCGCCTTCCTAGCATCCCACTTCGGAGAGGAGCTCCCCCACCCCTGCGGCCACTGCTCCTGGTGCGAGAACGGCCAAAAGCCCACCCCCCTCTTCCCACCCACCCCCGTCCACCTGGACGAAGTAAGCCTCCACCGCTCCGCAAGCCTGCGCCGGGAAATCAAAGACCTGGCCTCCCCAAGAGCCCTCGCCCGCTTCCTGACGGGGCTCCCCTCCCCGCGCTTGAGTCGCGGGAAGCTCAAGTCGCATCCGCTCTTTGGGGCGTTCGCGCAGGTGCCCTTTGCGGAGGTGCTGCGGCGGGTGGAGGGGAAAGAGGAGGGTGGCGGGGAGCGACGCTGAGCGCCGATCGCCAAGAACGGCTCTCATTACTCCAACCCTCTTCTCCCAACCTCCCCTCCGCCGACTGGGAGAAGAGAGAGCCGAACAGCAAGACGTTGGCCGAGCGGAGCCCCCTGGGAGCGCCGGCGTCCCGCCGGCCAGCTAACTCCGCTTCTTTTATCCCTCTTCGCCCGGTCGGGGGAGGGCGATGGGAGAAGAGGGCCGGGGTGATGAGGGGGCTGGTGTTCTTCCCCGGAAGGAATCACGTCGATCGGTATGAACTTTCTCTTTTCCCGCATTTTGTCAATCTGAACAACGAATCCGCGGCTGCTGCCGTACTTCGCTCACCTTATTGGGTTTCGCGAGGAAAAGTTGGCGAATTTCCGCCAATTTCTTTGTATTTCATCATTCCCGTACTCGATTTGTTCGCATTGATCCTGCGGAATCTCCTGCCTAGGATGCTCCCATGTTCAACGACAAACACCTCGGAAGGGCCGTGGCCTTGCGCAGGGAAGTCCGAGGCATGGACCAGGGCGAGCTCGCAAAGGCAATCGGAGTCCACAAGTCTACGATGAACGGCTATGAAAAGGGCACTCGCGGCATGGACGGGGCCACGATCGACAAGATCGCCGGGGCTTTGGACTGCGCGGTCATCGATATATGGGACGACGCCTACAACATTGCCCGCTTCAACTACTTTCGCGAGCAGGCGGAAAAGGCGGGAGTCTCGATCGACGAGCTGGTCGCCAAGCTTCAATCGCGGCCGTCGGTCGAGCAGATTCAAGCCTCCTTCCAGGCGCTCTTCGATCACCTCTGGAAGCTCCTCGCCAACGTCCTGGCCTTCCAGCGGCCGGACCGTCCCGAAGGCCGGACCCAGATCCCAGGCTGGGGCGTCTTCGTCTCCTCCGAGACTCAAGGCAAGAGAAAGCGCGCTCTGGAGCTTCAGCGGGGGAAGCCCAAGACCCCGAAGTCCCCGAAGCGCAAAGAGCCCGTGAAGCGTTGAAGCGCCGTTTGCAGGGGAGAAGCGGAATTTGTGGGCCGGCGGGACGCCAGCGCTCCCAGGGGGGTATGGGCGTAGCGTCCTTGCTCGGGGGGAGGAAGCTGGGAGAAGAAGGGCCAGAGGCGGTGATGACGGGTCTTGGGCGGGGCCAGAAGGCGTAGATCAGGCATAAAATTTACACTGTGGTAACATCCGGTTCAGCGCACGTCGTTTCAGCGCTCCTCGAGCTACTGGACCCCAGAGCTCTCACGAAGATGGCTCAACACCACCTTACGGAGAACCCAAGCCCATGCGTCGAAGGCCGGACACACTGTTCGTTCTTTCCCAGGTCACCCTCGCCTCGTCATTCCTCTGCCTCGCTCTACTGGCCGGGTGCTCCAACAACCGTAAGGTTGCGACCTCTCTTGAGCCCAGGGTGCCGCTTCAGCGGGGAACCGCCTCCTGGTACGGCCCCAAGTTCCAGGGCCGCCGGACGGCCAACGGCGAGCGGTACGACATGTACGAGAAAACCGCCGCTCACCCGTCCCTCCCCTTCGGCACACAAATAGGTGTACGCAACATCCGTACCGGGCGCGAGGTCGTGGTTCGCGTCAACGACCGCGGCCCCTTCAGCAAGCGCCGCATTCTCGATCTCTCCTACGCCGCGGCGAAGGAGATCGGCGTCGTAGGGGCGGGCACGGCGAGCGTCGAGATTTACCTCGTGCCCGCGACCGGAGCGCCCCCGCGCCACACCGTCCAGGTGGGTGCCTTCGGAGATCCGGAGCACGCAGCCGCTCTGAAGCGTGAGATCGCGCGCTACTACCCGGAGGCTGTCGTCGACTCGGACGGCACCTGGCACCGGGTCCAGATCGGCGCCTTCGACGACCGTGACCACGCCGAGTCGCTGCGCCGCGAGCTGACGGTCATCGGCATGCAGGCCGTCGTCGTCTCCGCGCACTGATCCGAAGTGCCGGCCGGGGGGAAATCCGCCAGGGAGCGGCGGAATTCCTCCCCCTCTGATGGAGGTTGTAGAGTGTCCGCACAGTCTGTAAGGGTTACTCCGAGGGAGGACACGATGCGAGAAGGTACTCTCCAGCGTTCCACGACCATTCAGCCCGACCGGCCATCCCGGCTGAAGCTGGCAGGTTTCGTGTGGGTGGCGGGACTGGCGTTCCTGGCTTACCTGGGAGTGGCGATCGCCTCCGGGAATCAGGAAGGGGGACCCCATCTCTTCGGCAGCTTCGAGCTGCCGGAGGACAACGCCGCCATTCCACTCTCCCGCCTCCCCGTCCGCGGCCAGGCCTCCTGGTACGGCTCGCAGTTCCACGGCCTCGACACCGCGAGCGGCGTGCCGTTCGACATGAACGCCATGACCGCCGCCCACCGCACTCTCCCGCTGGGCACCCACGTCCTGGTGCGCAACCTGGAGAACGATCGCAAGGTGGTGGTCGAGATCAACGACCGCGGCCCCTACATCCACGGTCGCGACATCGATCTCTCCTACGGCGCCGCCCGCACCCTCGGCATGGTGGCCCCGGGCGTCGTGAAGGTCGAGATCACGCCGCTCTGAGGCGTTCCCTTACCCCAGCTCCGCCAGAAACGACTTGATTCCGTCGTCCAGCCGGCGACGGTCCTGGTGGCGTTCGAGGGCGATCTTCACCAGCCGGTCCACGAGCTTGGGGAGGGGGACTCCCGAGAGCTCCCAGAGGCGGGGGTACATCGAGATGCTGGTGAAGCCCGGGAGGGTGTTGATCTCGTTGACGTAGAGGCCGTCCTCTCCGCCTTCATAGAGGAAATCGACGCGGGCGAGCCCGGCGCCGCCGAGGGCGGCGAAGGCCTGGACGGCCAGCCCGCGCAGCCGCTCCGTCACGGCCTCCGGCAAATCCGCCGGAGCGATCAGGCCGGCGGAGTCCAGCAGATATTTGTCCGCATAGTCGTAGAAGTCCTGGCTGGGGACGATCTCCCCCACCACCGCCGAGGCCTCCAGATTGCGATAGCCGAGCACGGCGCACTCCAGCTCGCGCCCCTTCACGCCCCGCTCCACCAGCACCACGTCGTCGAACTGGAGGGCGAAACGCAGCGACGTCTCGACGCAGTGACGGCCCTCGACCTTCTTCACCCCGACGCTGGAGCCGCCCACGCTGGGCTTGGCGAAGAGCGGAAAGGAAAGGCGCTCGCAGCGCTTCACGACGCCCGCGGGATCCTGCTCGAGCTCAGGCCTGGTCACCACCTCATAGTCCACGACGGGCACGCCCGCGGCCTGGAACTGCCGCTTGGAGAGCACCTTGTCCATGGCGAGAGAGCTGGCCGTGACCCCCGCGCCCACGAAGGCGATGTCCAGCATCTCGAACAGGCCCTGCAGGGTGCCGTCCTCGCCCCAGGTGCCATGGACGATGGGGAAGGCCACCTCGATGCCGGACGCCAGCAGGTGCCGCAGCGTCGGCGCGATGGGCACGCCCACCGGCGGGATCTCCCGGATGTCCCCGCCGATCACCGCCGCGGACGCCTCGCCGTCGATCCAGCAGCCATCCGCGGCGATCCCCAGCGGCGTCACCGTATGGCCGGCCTTCCGCAGCCCCTCGATCACCGTGCGCGCCGAGCGGATCGAGACCTGATGCTCGACGCTGCGACCTCCAAAGACGACTCCGACGTGGGCCATGCGGGTTTCTCCTGTGGGTGGCGTCCCCTGCGGGGGCGGGGACGGGGGGAGTTTATCTTGAGTGGGGAGAAAGTCAGCCCGCCGCCGTTTGGCTCCCCTCTCTCCCGGGAGACGAGTTGCCCTTTTACCACCTGCGCCTTACCGCCCCGATGCCGCCTCCTCGGAAGTGTCCGCGGAAGCTTCGAGCGGCAGAGTCTCTCCCAGACGGCTCGGGCTCAATGCCTCGACCGTGAATGCCATGCTCCTTTTCTAAAACATCAGAGCCACCCCAAGGGTGGCTCTTTTTCTTTGCGGACTCTCGTGAGAAGGCTGCCCGGCCAGAGAATGGCCGGGCTCGGGGGGGCTATGGTGCGGCGGGTGCGGCGCACTGTCTACTTCTTTTCTCCTCTCCTTTCCGCCAGTCGCTCGCGATCCAGGAATCGGGCTTCAGGCCGGCGTGGATGTTCCGGAGTTCCTGGAGATCAGGGCGGATGACCTCCTCCGGGATGCAGGAATACGGGCCATGGCTCAGGCCCCCGCTCCAAGCGCCTCTTCGATCCCGTCGGCGATCCGGGAGAGTTCAAGCGTCTGACGCTCCGCAAACTCCGAGAGCGCCTCGTCGAGGGGGGAAAGGGAGGAGACCCGATGCTCTCGGCCGACTGACGCGAGGAAGCCTTCGAGGTGCCGCAGGTCGGCGAGCGCGGCCCTGAGTTCCGCCCGCGTCTCGCCTTCGGGCTGGTGGGGCCAGGAGGGAGCGCAGGCAAGCGAGGCGTTGTAGAAGAAGCCGCCGAGCCGCCGGAGCGTCTCGTTTGCCTCGGGGTCGGTGTAGTGGAGGAGGAGGGTTTCGCGCAGTCCCTCGTGCTTTTCCCAGGAGGTGGGATCGATGCGAGGGATGGGGGCGGCTGGGGTAGACTCGTCGCGGTCAGGCATGGAGTGCTCCTTCATGCGTGGCTAGGCTCCGGCAGCAGGTGACCGCCTCTGTCGGGGCCGCTTCCTTGGATATGGGGAGATACGCGCTCCCCGCTCTCACGCGATCCTCTTAGGGCTTTCCGGCGGGCTTCGGCTCCCGCCTTTATCCCGGACCGCCTCATGTCGGGCGATTCTACTACCCGTGCCTATGCTGTGTCTAGCCTGGACTCAGAGTGACTGTATGAAGTATCCTCTCCAGCCATGAGCGACGAGAAGAAGACCTCGGACGAACGGAAGCGCTTCGCCGGCACGAACCTCGTCCGTGAGGTGAGCTACTTGCACGAGGACGAAGCGGAGGCGCTCGCGAAGCGGGCGAAGAAGGAGCGGTGCTCGAAGGCCGAGGTCATCCGGCGGGCGCTCCGGGCCTATCTCGGGATTGAAGACTGACGGCCAGAGCCGAAGCGCGACCCGCGCGAGGAGAATGCTCCGCATACTCCTACCCCTCTCCTCTCCCTCGCCGGAAAGAGCCGAGCGGGTCGATCGGACCATCTTTGGTCGCCGGGCCTCGCACGACTTCGGGGCGAGCGCCAAACGCCCGAGCTGCCCGAGTGAAGTGCTCGCCCGGGAGGGCTGCGCTTCGTGGTCTCCGAAGATCGAATAAGAAAAAGCCCCGGGCGGTCGTGGCCTGGGGCTATGGGAATCAGTGCTCTTCCGGAGGGAGGATACTCGTAGGAAGTGGATCTCCGGGTCGGGTGAGGATCAGGCGCCCTTCCACGACTTCGATCCGCAGGGCATCGCCTTTACGGAAACCGGCACGCATGAGCCACCGGCCGCGGAGGCGGATCATCGGAACGCTCACCCTCGTGTCGAAATATGAGGTCACCGTGGCTTTACGGTGCATAGGGACTCCTTCTCATGTGACCTGCGTCGTGACACAGCTCGACCGCAGCCGACCGCGATGGTCGGGGTTGGTTTCGGGCCAAGAGGTTCTTTGGTGCGGGGTAAGTCGGGAGGGCGGACTAGGCGGAGACGCCGGTCGCCGATTGCGCGGGGAGATCGGGAACCCAGGACACCGTCGCGTAGCGCGCGAGGCGGGCGATCGTGCGGTCTTCAAAGCCCTCGCCCACGAGGAGGAAGCCCTCGTAGAGCGAAAGGGCGCCCACGATCGTCTCTTCCTGCTTCGGGGAAAGCGACCCGTCGAAAAGGCCAAGCGCGGAGGCGACTCCCTCTTCGGCGAGCCTGAGGACCCCCTCGATCTCGGACGTAAGATAAAGCGGTCCCGTCTCCTCGGCGACATCGATCAGGCGATGCAGGTTGAAGACTTCGAGAGGCGGGTGGAACTTCGGCGGGAAGAGATACCGCGGGGTCTCGCCCTCCTCGACCGCAAGGCCGGCGTAGGCCAAGAGTTCCCCGCGGTCGCCGTGGATCGGGATCGCAAGCCGGCCTTTGAGGAGTCCTTTCGAGCAGTACCCCGCGCCGAAACGCTCGATGGTCTCCGTCCTGAGCGCCAGGGCTGCAAGCTCCGCGTGGTTCGGGTCAAGGGTTTTGAGGGTGAAGGTGAGGGGCGGATTTTCGGCGGGCAAGGTCTCCTCGGCGGCGGGAGGTGGCTCCTCAGCGACCTTTGGCGTCTCGGCGGGGGCGGAAGGCGCCGAAGGTTTCTCTGCTTCTTCCGCGAGCCCGAGCTCGAACCAGGAATTGAGCTTCAAGGCCGCGGTGCGTACGCTCACCCCTTCGTGCTTCGCGACGAAATCCAGGATGTTCCCGCCCGCCTTGCAGCCGAAGCAGTACCAGGCGTTCTTTACGGGATTCACCTGGAACTGCCGCGCTGACTTCCCCTTGCAGAAGGGACACAGCCCTGCGAGATTCTTGCCCTTGGGAACGAGGATCTCCTTGAGTCCGTAGCGGACAAGGACCGCTTCCATTGTGACCGCACGCTTCACCTCCGCAAACGACACGAAACCCTGTGACATCGCATCCTCCTTTCTTCTCAGATTGTGAGGTTCTGCGGTCAGAGTAGAGGCCGGAATCAAAACGCAAAAGACGGCTCCCGGAGCCGTCTTGCGTGACTCGTACCTTTGCGGTGTGACTGCTACTTCATCGCGTAGGTCACCGCCAAGGCCAGGGCGTCAAAGGTCGCGATGCGCTCGTCCTCGCTCTGCCAGATCTTGCGGCGCTGCGGCACTTTCTCGGCGAGTTCCGGGAAGGTCTCGGCAAGGCGCTTGGTGATCGAGTACTTCGTGGCGCGCTCGTCCGGCGAGGAGAAGCACTCGATGACGGCGAGCCGCGGGAGAGCCTGTACCTCGATGCCGCGCTCGCGAGAGGTCTCTACCAGCGTGCCCAAGAGCTTGCGCACCCTGGGGCGGCGGCGCGAGCCGGGGGCTGCAGAGTCCTCAAGGATCACTAGATCCGGCCGGAACTGATCAAGAAGCGCCTCAAAGCGGGCGACGGCGCCGGATTCCTTCTCGCCGGAGACATGGGCAAGGCCCCAATCGACGAGGCGAAAAGGCAGTTCAAGGACGGCGTAGCCAAAGCCTTTGGTCGTGGGGTCCAAGGCGAAGATGCGAGTCGGGTGGGTAGGAGTTTGTGACATAGAAAGAGGGTGGTGGTTAGTGATGACTGCGTGCTTAAAAAAACGCAGAGGACCCGCGCGGATGTCGGGGAGGAGTATTGAAAAGCGAGACCGCGCGATGATCGTGCTCATGGCGGGTCTCAGGGTATCGTCCCCGTTACAGGAAAAAAGACGGCAAAAGTTTCCGCCTTGGCTAACAAATCGGTTTTATGTCCGATGCACGAAGGGTTTTACTCTGAGAGAGAAAACGAAGCACGCGGCGGCCGGCGCCTTTTGCGCGTCGCATCTGGCAAGTACGCTCCGTTCCATGCCGGATGTCACGCCCACGCCAGCGCTCGCGAGTTTGAAGAAAATGTTTCCCGGCTTCACCGAGGCCGAATATGCGTCGCTTGATACTTGGTACACCAGCTACGCCGCATTGATCGTCCGTATGTATGAGCGGATCTCAAGCGACCCAAAGGAATACGAGCGATTCCTCACGTTGACGAGTCACGCCTCCTGTCCTAGCATGGCAGGAAAGGTCGATTCCTCAAAAGAAACCACACCAAAATGAAGTGATGTTCTATGGATATATCCGCGTCTCGACGCCCCGACAAGGCGAGCGCCATGTCTCGCTTCAGGAACAGCGAGCCGCGATCGAGCGCTTTGCGGAGCGCAATCACTTCGAGGTCGCGCGCTGGTTTGAGGAGCGGGAGACGGCCGCCAAGCGCGGCCGACGGGAGTGGACGGAGATGCTCCGGCTCTTGCGGCAGGGCAAAGCCAAAGGGGTCCTGATCCACAAGATTGACCGCAGTGCCCGGAACCTCCGGGACTGGGCGGAACTCGGCGAACTCATCGACCGCGGCGTCGCCGTGCATTTCGTAAACGAGACGCTCGACCTCCAAACCCGAGGCGGGCGCCTGTCGGCCGACATCCAGGCCGTTGTCGCCGCCGACTTCATCCGCAATCTCCGCGAGGAGACCTTGAAGGGCATCAACGGGCGCCTAAGTCAGGGCATCTTCCCGATGCAGGCGCCGATTGGATACCTGGACTGCGGCGCGGGAAAGCCAAAGACAATCGATCCCTTGAAGGGGCCGCTCGCGCGGCGGGCCTTCGAGCTTTATGCAACCGGCAGATACACCCTGCACACCCTCCAAGAGGAGCTGCACCGGCAGGGCCTCAGGAACCGCCTGGGCCGCGAGGTCTCAATCAACAGCCTCGCGGGCATTCTCCGCAATCCCTTCTACGTAGGGCTCATCAAGATCAAGCGGCGCGGCGAGGTCTACGAGGGCATTCATGAGCCCTTGATCTCGCGGTCGCTCTTCGAGCGAGTGCAGGCCGCCCTAGACGGCAAGCTCTCCGCACGGCCTGTGATGCACGACTTCCTCTTCCGGCGGACGCTCCATTGCACAGGTTGCGGCTATGCCTTGATCGGCGAGCGACAGAAGGGCTACGTCTATTACCGCTGCCACACGAGAACCTGTCCGACCACGAGCGTGCGGGAGGACGGGCCGGAGGTGAAGCTCACCCCGCTCCTTCAAGCCGGCCAGCTCGATCCGGAGGAGCGAGACTACATTCGCGAGAAGATCGGGAGCCTCACGGCAACCCAAGAGGATGACGCGACCAGAGAAAGAAAGACGATTGAACTGCAACTCAGCCAGCTTGCGGTGCGCCGCGGACGCCTCGCCGATGCGGTGGTGGACGGGCTCCTCGACCGCGATCTCTTCGAGGAACGGAAGGCGGCACTCATTGCCGAAAAGCAGGCGCTCGAAGAGAAGCTTGCTGCGTTGGACGATCCGGAGCGGAGCGGACCGAAGAAGCTCACCGAATTCCTCGAACGGCTGGATTCCGCGTATTCTCTGTATCAATCGGGCACGAACGATGAAAAGCGCGAATTGGTCGCTCTGTTCACCTCGAACTGGCAAGTGAATCAAAAGACGATTGATTTTACAGCGCTTCCGGAAGCGAAACTAGTTGCCGAGCGGGTAAAAAATTGGTCTGGTGCCCCACACCGAGACGTACCTCGAACTTGGGATAAGCTTCTGCGACAGTTAATGCTGATGCTTGTCAGTTCCCAAGGGAACAATGGAAGCATTAGCCTAAGCGACTAGAGCGCCTTAAGGGCGTCGCTTTTTAATGGCTTTCACTAATCCGTCAAGGTCATCAATCCGGCTTTTGAGGGCATCTGGCCTTGGAAAAGGGGTGCCGTCGGCGGCAGGCTGATCGTGGAGCCAACGTGAGCACTCTGTCATTCCTGCTTCGATCGCCTTGCAGTCATCAGGAGTAATATCATGTAGAAGCCTTACTTTATTGGTCTCGATGCTCGGACGATATCGCTGAACAACATCGTTGAGGAGAACTTCTGTGGTTGCTTGCTCCCATGCCTCTCGAAGGAGGCGATAAATACCGCGAGCCGCGTCCTCGTATTTCTCGGGGAAGGTGCGGAAGAGCTTCTCGGCTTCCTGATAGCGCTCCCGCATTCTTCTGATACGGGCAGAGGTATTCATGGCAATCCACGGGAGGTCTTCCGTGCATATACCGACCTGAGTGTCACGCTGGATATATTGATGCTTGCAGTCTACGCCAAACCTTGTCGCTTCGTCTGCGAGGAATCTTAGAAAGAGAATGTCATGAGTAAACACGATGACCTGACGCGTCGCAGCTTCTGCGACAAGTCTTCGAGCTATTCTCTCCCGCCACATATGATCCAGCGAAGAAACGGGGTCGTCAAAGATGATTGCGGAGCGACTCTCGGCGGTCTTTAGCTCTGTGAGGAAAGAAGCGAGCGAAAGAGTCCTCGACTCTCCCTCGCTAAGTACATTGGTGATAGTGACTCCTGGTGCGTTGGTGAAGATAAGCCGGTGAAACAGCGTTCCTCTGGCGCCTCCCGCTGGCTGGACCGCAACAGCGAGATGATTAAACTCTAGAGCCTTCAACTCCTCCTGGAATCCAGCCTTGAGCTGATCTGTCACCAATTGGGTTGTCAACTCCGTACTCTTCCGAGTTATTGCTTGGGTTGTCGTGTCGGATAGGCACAGCTCGTAGGCCGCCAATTGCTTTTTGCGTTCAATCGCCTCAAGGACAGCGTCCATATGCTCGCCAAGGGTCAAACGGGCCTCTAGCTCCTTCAGCTCGCTTATAGCTTCGGGATTCATCGTTGGCTGCTCGGCCAATAGTTGTTTGGCTCGTTCGCGAAGGCTCAAGGCAGCTGCCTGCAATTCCGCTTCGGGACTCTGGACCACGCTTGCCAAGAATCCCACGCCTTGTGCTAGAGCTTCATTGATCCCTTTTCGAGTTTGTCCAGCGTTTTGCAAGAAGCCTTGGACGCTCTGGGCAAGTTGCTCATTCTCTAGGCGGAGCTCGCTAATCGCCAACTCAATATCGGGCCGGACAATCACCGCTTGGTTTAACAGGGAAAGAGACGCTCCATATGCTCTCTCCGCCTCGCGTACTCGCGTTTGAGCCGTTGATGCGACATATTCGGCAAAATGCCGAAGTCGTGCTTCAGCCTCCACGCCTATCTCCTGCTGACAGAGAGGGCATCGCGCATCATCTGTCAGAGCGGGAAAGGGGGAGTCGGGATAAGCTATTCCTGAGAATCCCTCGGCTGCTTCCCACATCTTCCGCCAGTTCTCCTCTCCTGTGCCAGGAAGCAAGTCGGGGGTTAATGCTGTAGTCCTCAAGAGAGCGAGTGATGCTTGCGCCGCCCGAAGTGCCTCAGCCGACTTTTGAAGATCTGATAGCGCGCTTCCCCGTAGAACCGCAAATAGATCCGCTATATGCCGCTTGAGTAAGTCAACACGGTCGGCTCTTGAGGTTAGCTCCCTGGCCCGGGCCTTAGGATCGGCGGAGAGAAGATCACGCTGGTGTCCTCGCAGCGCTTCAAGGCGTGCTCTCTCAGTGGACGAGAGGATGGCCAAGCTTCTAAGGTCTTCCGGTTTCGTGAGGGAAGACAGATGATCAATAAAGAATCTGACCTTCGTTGCCTCAGCAAATGTCGGAAGTGGCGAGGCGAGCATGTTCAGCTTTACCTTCTCGCTTTCGAGTCGATTGCGCAGTTCGCTACAAAGGGAAGCCAGCCGGTCGAATATATCAAGGCCGAAGGGACGGAAGGCGACATCGGTTTTATCCCGGAGATAAACCGGCGCACAGCCCGAGTCGAATACACTAACCGCCGCAAGAGCATCCGAAGGCGGATCGCCCATTGCCCACAGCGTTGGAGTTTCCTCGGCGCCGTGCCGGAACGAGATTGTGGCCTGTAGTTTCACCGGCGATGCACCGCTGAGAAGATCGCCCAGAATCTTTTCAGTGGCCCGCGACCGGCATGCCTGTTTGAGAATTCTTGTGTAGCCTGACTTGCCCGCGGCATTCTGGCCATAGACGATCGTGAGGCGTGGGCCGAATGCGATGGTTTGTTCGGACGCCAAGGCGTTCGCGCCGCAATGGTGGGTCAGAGTAACCAACGAGGTCGAGTCCCCGCCGGTGCTCTTGGTAGGAAGATGGCTCCGGGTGAGGACATTGGGAGAGGTGGGCTGCGCAAGTCCCCTGGCCGCCTTGCACAGGAGAAGGAGCTGATCGATCTCGGTGGTTGAAATCTCTCCTGTCGAGAGAAGCCGCCGAAGTGCGTCCCGTTGCCAACCGGGGCGATCCTGCGACCATTGGAGAATTTCAGTCGAAACGTCTGGGGAAGTCGGCATTTACATAGTCTACAGCCCTGATATCTAAACCGGAAATCGGCTAAGAGGGATATCTCAATGTAAGTTCGCAACAGCTTGGCAGTCTAGGAAGGGTCTCGACCCGAATCCTTCTCCCCCAATGGATGCAGATCGCCCGGTTCGCGAAGCGCCAATCTTCCTCGGGACCGGCTGGTAGCAGCGGCAGACCAGTACAGTCCATCAGTAAGCAGGCTCGTCTACTTCCCCGGCGATGGCTTGGACCTTTCCCCCGCTTCGGACGGCTGCCTCGCCGTCGATCCTGGGAAGAGTGTGCCTACTCTGGCATCAACTACTTCTTATGCACAGGCCTAACTGTCGCCGAGCAAGATCGGGAACATTCTCGGACGAGCAGCAAGCGCGGGGGGGGCTCCTCCCCGACACTTGCATCAGCACTTCCGATACCTTCCTGTTTGTTTCCTTGGACTAGTGTCATTTACTTCTTCGTGATCTCGATTCTGCCACCGTGTGGCGTAATAATCCATTGAGCCACTGCCTCCACTTTGGTTCTAGAGGCGTCAAGAAGACTCTGGTCAGTTGCCATTGGGTCATCCTCAGGTGTTCTGTCTTGAAACCACCAGATATGCGAAATTGCAACTACTCCATCTTCGGTATCTACCAGGAGCGCGGAGTCGTCCAGCGTATGGCCGGGAGTATGAAGTATTCGGATATTCTTAGTTATCGAATGCCCATCTCCTTCGTGCTCACCCCATAGTTCGCCATCATAGAAATATTTGTAGTCGACTACGATAGCCTTTGCAAAGAGACCGACATAGCGTACGTGGTCCATGTGATAGTGAGTCACATAGACGTGAGTGATGTCGTCAGCAGTTAGATTGAAGCGCCCAAGCGCATTGAGCAGGATGCTCGGCGATTCTACGAGACCAGGATCGACAACCATCTTCACGTTATCATCCAGCACGAGGCAGACAGTGTTGCGCACGATGTCACCACCATCGCCTTCCTTAACGTAACCCTCATATAACACTTCTATGCTGGCCATTTGCGTTCCTTTCATGGTTTGATGATATGCCTACTCGACGGCTACTTCAAGCAATCTCTACTTCCACCGTACCTTCATCACCATCCACCGTAACCACTGTACCATTCTGAATCTGCGCCAGCTCATCTCCGAGACCTACTACAGCAGGAATTCCTTCCTCTCTGGCAACGATCGCAGCGTGACAAAGCATCCCTCCTTGCTCTGTCGCAACTGCTCCTGCCTTTTGAAAGATCTGTCCCCAATCAGGAGATGTCATTTTGGCAAGCAGGATATCGCCAACCTGAAATGCCTCAAGATCTTCAGCAGTGTGAATCCACTTCGCAGTGCCTTTCGCCCTACCCGACGACGCACTGATTCCGATAATGGTTACCATCTCCTAAACTCCTTTCGCCAGAAGAGCGCGCTCAAGCACTCCAAGAGCTTCAAAAAAACGATCGCCTAAGATAGCGTCGAGAAAAGGCGAGACGTCTTCTGATCTTAGAAGTTGACTTGTGCGCCAGTAAAAATATTTGGAAACTAAGCCAAACTTGCCCTTGTAATTATAATTATTGTAGTTCAGTTCAAATGCTTTCATATAGCGAAGAAACTCCAGCGCTTGGTCAGCGCGCGGACGGTCCTCTTCCGTCACGCTCTCCAAAAATCTAGCCGTTGCTTCTTCAAAACTCTTTCCAGGGCGACGCTGCCTTTTACTCGAATAGAGTTCATGCCAAGCGAACGGCGGGTAAATCCCTTGGCTCAACAGGTTTCGATAGGGATCGGGGTTGCTGCTTACATCCATCGCAAATTTCCGGATCGAATAATCGTCAGGCAGGGGAAGATCAGACATCTGTTCAAATAAAAACAATAACTGCCTATCAAAGTACTGCAAGACGGGAATGAAGAGAGAGGAAAATCGGCGCTCTAGATGGGAAGGAAATTCGGCCGGCACCTCTGCGAACCGAGGGGTAATTACCCGCCGAGCGACTAAGTATGAGAGATTGACTCGATCGCCCGGTGATATCTCGTTAGGCAATGAACACTGTACCAATTCCTTCACCACTGGAAGCATGACGTTAACGTACCAACGGCCGGAGGTGAGAAACATCCCATGGAGACTGTCAAGTTCATTGAGCAGGGTGAAGTCGCGCCAAAATTCCAAGAGCGTTACGGGTGATTTCCAAAGTTCTTCATCGTC
Organism: Thermoanaerobaculaceae bacterium; assembly: GCA_963717295.1. Taxonomy (GTDB): domain Bacteria; phylum Acidobacteriota; class Thermoanaerobaculia; order Multivoradales; family UBA5704; genus DATARR01. The sequence continues at coordinate 7,988,122 of OY970330.1, read as the reverse complement.
AAGGATACGTTCGCATTGCGCCTCTACACCAACCCGCACTTCGGTATACCGAGAACGATATTCAGTCATGTAAACAGGGAAGTCAACACACTCCTGACGGGTCCATCCATCGACAAACGCAATGAACTCCTTGCGTTGGGCGGCAACCGAATCACATTCGGCTAGATAGTCTGTAAGAATATCTATCTTATGGATACGGTCGTCCAGGTAACCCATATGCTTTTCTGCAATCCAAGGAAGCAGGTCATTCGGAATGACCTCTAAGATGGGAACGAGCGAAGAGAGAAAGGGGGGACTAAAGTCTTTCATTTTGGAGATCCTCGTTTGAGTTTCATGCCTTACTAAGACAACTTTGGATTCTCAGAAAAAGAGGGATTGGCATATCAAGGGAAAATATTCGCCCTCGGACATGTTGGAAGGCGCTCAATGCCATCAACGATGATGCAATGTCGCCAAATGCGCCGGATGCCAGTTGTTTTCCGCGTAACCACCTTAGGGCCTTCGTCACGGTATCGCTTCGAGGGAGGTCTTCGTTTGAGAAAGAGACGATGGCATAGGATGTGAAGAACGTATTGAAATGGGAATAGGACCCAGCGCTAACTCCCCATGAACCGTTGCCATGCTGGCGTGAAACAAGCCAATCCTGTGCTCTTTGCACGGCAGTCATTACATCGCCTTTTCCAGCGCAACAGTGACTAAGAGCAGTGATCGCTTGGGCCGTGTGCCATTCCGATGGAACTGGGTCGCGACTGCCGCGGTAGAACGCAGGAAAATCGCCTTCTGCTGTTTGCGCTTCCAGGAGAAGGGACATGAAATCATCGAGCATTGGCTGCTTTCGAGCGTCATGTAGGAGTTGCAGAACAACAGCGAGAAAGCCGGCACCGGCCCATTCTTGCTCTGCGACACTGGTCATCCCCCTGGCCAATTGCGATGTCACTTGAGTAAACGCTGAGGCTAGAATAGGCTCATCAAGGGTGAATCCCGAGCGTAGGAGAGCTCTGATTACTTGGCAGGTATCCCAGAGATCAGTTCCCCAACTGCCATCCTCTTTTATATTTCTTACTAACCAGCCTATTGCAGCCTGAACTCCGAGAGCAGGTGCGTCATTCGCCCGCCCTGGTAGTGACCACGTCAACATGCTCGGAACACCACCGTCTAGCAATAGTCTTACCGTCAGAGCCGTGGCAACACAATCCCACTCTGGATGACCCTCAACCTTCCAAGACCCATCCTCATGCTGTTTCGAAAGCAGGTAGGCCGCTCCCCGATAGACGAGTGGATCGATCCGCGCGATCAGCCACTCATGAAGATCGTCGCGAAGGATCTCGGAAGTCGCGACAACCTGTTCACCGCCAAGAGAAGGTCTCTTAGTCTGGTCTCCACCGAATGTAGGAATGGATGCCGTTCTTTGGCCTCCGAGAACTGTTATTGGTCGTGCTTGAAGAAGGAAAAGTTGGTCATTGGCAATTGCCCATTCAATATCCTGGGGAGAACCGAAGGCTGTAGAAATTCGTTTTGCCTCGTCGGCAACAGCTACAATTTGGTTCTCGGTCGGGACTTTTCCAGTCGCGGGATTAACCAATGCGCGATGAATGGAGCCATCCTTCGCAACCTCGAAGTGTGCTGGTGTCTTTTCACCGCTAACTAGCGCTTCTCCAATACCATCAACACTCTCGACAATTGTGAAGTCTCTAGTTCGTGGAGTCGGACCCTCAGAAAAGCAAACGCCAGCAAACTCCGGCTCCAGCATTTCCTGGATCAGAATCGCCATGGATGGAATGAGAACAGGCATTCCACGGCGAGAGAGAGCATAAGTGAGAACCCGACCGTCATATTGAGATGACCAGCATGAACGAATTGCGTCTAGAAGTGCGCTGTGACCCGAAACACCGAGAACCGTCATGTACTGTCCTGCGAACGAGGTAGAGGAGGAATCCTCTACTACACACGAGGAACGAACCGCATATCGACGACCGTCGAATAACTCATCAAGGAGCGTCGCCTGTATATCCGGAGGGAATCTTCCATCCCGGATAGTTGAGACGATCCTTTCTTGCCACGTTTGTGCTTCGCTTAGAGCTGATTCAAGGAAAATCATGCCGCGGCTATGAATTTGGTCGAGAGCCGCGAGGTCAATCTCGTTTTCACTAAGAAAATAGGCGAGCACTTGTTTGCCGAGTGCCAAGCCTGAAGGGACACGACTACCTATCGTAGTTAGACGGGCAAGGTTCGAAATCTTTCCTCCATATTGGCGGACATTCACTGCTTCAGGATCTGTGAGGCGAGCTATCTGAAAATTGGAAGATCTTTTTCTGCCACTCGAACCGTCTTGCATTGCTGCACACCCCTTGAGGATTCATGCAAACTTATAGGGCCAAGACACACAGCGCATCTTGCTTATAGCTATTTAGCTAAAAGCCGCAACTTCTGGCAGTCTAGCACACTCGGTTCCCGCTCCGGCACTGAAGCTGTGAGTTTCCGAGGATGTCGCCTAGAGAGATCTCGTGCGCGCGGACTCAGACGACTAGTGGTTGGACCTAAGTCTCGGAGGAGGTCATCGGCCCCTCCAAGAGATGTGTATCCTTCACTTCCGGCGGGGAGGTTCGGGTGGCCCCGAAGAGTCTCACGAGTTCGCCCCTCCCACTCTCCCACCATTGGGCGAGAATGTCTTCGCGATCTAGTTCCCCGGTCGTGAAGAGAAAAAGGCGCGAGCCGCCTCCGGATAACGACCGACACGCCCCAACCAAGTGCCCCACCCGCTCCTCGCTCGTCGTTACAGTGAGGACTCGGAAGTTCGGGATGCCGAGGTGCTCCTTGTGGAGTCCCTGCCGCCAGGTCTCTCGGTACGCGAAGATCTTGCGGAGAAAGCTTGTCTGCACGAGGCCCTTCCTCTCAACTGGCATAGTGCCCCGGTCCGCTTCGAGGAAGAAGAACGCTCGACTCCGGTTCTCCGGCACACCCTCGAAGTGCAGGCCGAAGACCCGATCCGGCTCGACGCCCAGATGGTAGAGCTTGCCGCCTTGGCGGACCTCGACCTGCCAGCGGAAGGGAAGGCGCAGACGCCGAGTCTCAGGTGGCGCTCCGGCAAGCACGTCTTCCGGCGAGATGAACTGCACCCCCTCGCGCCTCCGGCAAGCGACCTCGAAGGCCACCATGACCTGGGCGACCGCGAGCGTGTGATGAAGGAAGACGCGGGAGAGGTTGCGGTTTTTCGTGTCCCAACGCACACCGCCCCGCCTCAGTTCACCCTCGGTATCGAGAACCTCCGCACCCCGAGTCCCGAGGGCATAGACCATGGGCTCCGATCCTCGCGCGTACCAGTCGAGTTGCATGGGCGGCCGATCGAGGTAGCCATGGTGGAAAAGGAGCTGTAAGCGGCGAAGCGTCGCCTGGGGGCTTCCTCCGGAGAGAGCTACGAGATGAGTAGAGCGAAGGAGCCGGTGGCGACAGACGGCGCGGAGAATCTCGAGGTCGCGGGGCGTAAGAATGATGCCGCGCACCGGTGCACGATCGAAGCGGGGTCTGCGGGTCTGGAGATGGGACATTGGGAGTCAGCGTACCGGCCGGCCGATGGCCCGCAAAGGCGGCGTGGTCAGCCGCCAAGCCACCGTTCGATCTTCCCCTCCACCTCCGCCCGCGGCCTACCATACCGCTCCCGCGATTGCCGGATCACCGCCTCCCGCCGGCCGGTCGCGGTGCCCCGGACGGGCGCCAGGGTCTTGCCCCGGAAGGGCTCCCGCATCCGGCCCTCGTCCAGGAGCCGGGCATAGATCTCGTGCTTCCCCAAGGAAACGAGGTTCCCCATCTTCACGTCGCCGCCGAGCTCGTCCTCAAGGATACGGGCATCGGCTTGGCCCACCCGGAAGGCAATGAGGTTGCCGGCATTGCCGAATACGCTTTGCCGGATCTCGTCGGTGAGCTGATCGAGGTACTGGTGGGCGAGAACGAGGGCGAGCCCGTATTTCCTGGCCTCCGCGAGGATGGAGGTGAGGGCATCGGTCGCGAAGCTCTGGAACTCGTCGATGTAGAGGTGGAAGGGGGTGCGGGCAGCATACGGCAACGCCGCCCTCCGCATCGCCGCCCATTGGAACTGCGAGAGGAGAAGCGCCCCAAGGAGACGGGCATGGTCGTCGCCGATCACGCCTTTCGAGAGATTGGCGATCATGATCCGGCTCCGGTCCATGAGGAATCCCGCGTCGAAGCGGCTTTTCACCTGGCCCATGATGTTCCGCATCGGAGCGTTCGAGAGGAGGCGCCCGATCTTGTTTTGGATCGGGGCGATGGCTTCAAGCCGAAAGCGCTTCTCGTAGCGGGCGTACTCGTCGCGCCAGAAGGCACGGACAATCGGATCTCGAACACGCGCCGTGAGGCGCTCCCGGAAGGCGTCGTCCGATAGGAGACGAGGTAGGGCGAGGATCGTGAGCTGGCCGTGGTCAAGGAGCGCCGCCAGGGCATGTCCCAGGATGTATTCGAGGCGCGGTCCCCAGCTCGAGCCCCAGATCCCCCGGAAGGCGGAGAGGACTCCGGCCACGACAAGATGTTCCTCGTCGCGCGGAACCCTGGGCAGGAGATTCAGGCCCACGGGACGCGCGAGGTCGCCGGGGTTGAAATAGAGCACGTCGTTCGTGCGTCCGCGCGGGATCGCGTCCAATACATCGCGCGCGAGGTCTCCATGAGGATCAAGGAGACCCACACCTCGCCCGGCATAGAGGTCCTGGAGGATGAGGTTCCGAAGCAAGGTGCTCTTGCCGAGCCCCGTCTTTCCGACGACATAGAGGTGCTGTGCCCGGTCCTCGGGATGCAGCAAAACAAGCTTCGGGTCATCCGAAACCCAATACGTGCGGGTGCCGATTGCGATAGGGGTGTGGTCCATGGGATAGGAAGGCGCCCGACCTCTCTTCCCCTCCCCATGGGGAGCCAGTGTCCTCCCCGCTAGGGAGGACCGCAGAACCCGTGCCTGGAAGCTCCACGGTGACGCCCGCAATACGGCGTGTGGTGACCGAGCGGGCGCGGCAAGAGAGGTAGGCGCGAGCGTAAGTCTCGCGCGTGGTTTCCTTCCTGCCAAGGCGGAGAGCTTCGACGCCTTCGCCAGTAGTGACGCGAAGCGTCGGCCCTTCGTAAGCCAGTGCCCCACCGCTGTCGGGAAGGCCGAGTATCGAGGCCGGTGCGCCCGACTGGCGGGGTTTGGTCAAAGGGCCGACCGATAGGGAAAGATCGAGACCCGATAGCCGTCAGGAAACCACGCCAGTCGGGCGCAGCCCGACAGCGGTGGGGAGCCAGTACTTTGAATCCCCGTATGGGGATTCGGCGGTCCGCCTCGGGCGGGACCCGTACATACCTTGTATGTAGCGGGGTATGTATACCCGCGGGGAGCCGTGAGGCTCGGCTCGTGTGTTGCCGGGTATTTCACTGCCTCGTCGAAGCTGATCGATAGGACGACAAAATTCCTCTCCTCTTCAAGGCGGCACTTTGTGCCGCCTTTTCTCGCTTCGCTCCCGCCCTTACCCTGAATCCGGTTTCTTAAAAACCTTTTTCAGAAAGGAGCCTCTCATGTTTTCCGCCGCACGAAAGGAGTTCTCGAAGCTTGACGAACTGGCCGACCAGTGGGCTCTCACGGTCGGGGAGTACATCGAGGAGTACGCCCTGGATGATGTGGTGCCCGGGATCTGCATGAATCCCGGCTGCCTCTACACGGCTGAAGTCGAGCCCGACCAGCGGCAAGGCTGGTGCGAGGTCTGCGGCACGACTACGGTCCGGAGCGGCATCGTCTTAGCTGGCCTCATCTAGCCTCACCCGCAACACCTCTCCCATTCCAGACGAAAGGAGGAAAGTTCCTAATGAAGGAGCGTAGGCCGAAGTTTACCCATTGCATGAGAAGAGCGGCACGGCGGCGTGACATGGCGCCCACCCCCGAGCACCTCACGGCGATCCGGCGAACTGTCACCACAACCGCCGCGAGATTCGGGCGGCAGCTCTCGGCGGAGTGCATCGAAGACCTGGTGCAGGAAGTGTTGCTGGGACTCTGGAAGTCGAGGGCCGAAGACAAGCTGAACTGCCTGCCCTACGTGCGTCAAGTCGCCGCCAATGTCACCGTCGATTCGCTGCGGCGGCAAGGCGCACAGAAACGAAGGTGGTGCCGCCACATGGGGCCCGATCTGGAGAAAGTGCTCTGGCGACCCTCCCGCACACCCGAGGAGGTTTTGATCAAGCGCGAGGAGGCGCAACAAACCCTTGCGACTGATCGAGCGCTCAAGAGACGGGTGGAGTGGGCTGCGAAGCAGTACGCGAGAGCGCAAGCAGCCATGGCGGGAGGTCTATAGGGGCTTGCCTGGGTACCCAGCGCCTGGGCCTCGTCGGCGAGGAGTATGCCTCAGCTCCGGTCGCGATTGACATAGCAGCCTGAAGTCCGTTTGCACCTCAAACCAATTCCATTCGTATCAGCCCCAGGAAGCAATCCTGGGGCTTTCTTTTTGGCGATGTTCAAAAACCCTTGCGCTTGAAACTTGACACCCATTCGACATTAACGTATAATGTTGGAGTAAATTGGTCAGATCGTGGGCTTTCTGCTGCGTGCAGAATAAGCTCTCTGAGTTTCTCTCCGATCTTTCCTCTCGTCTGAAGTTCCCGCTCAGCTTTCAACCGACGACCCCGCCAGCCGCCTCTTTTTTGTGCTGCCATGAAACACATTCAACGACGGCCACTTAATTACTACCTCCGCAGTTATCGCCGCCACGCCCATCTGACTCAGGCGCGGCTTGCCTATCTCCTCGGCGCCTCTACGGGCGTGAAGGTGTCGCGCTACGAATCCGGGAACCGCACGCCTTCCCTTGAGACCGGGCTTGCGTACGAGGCCGCTCTTGGCGTCCCCGTCTGCACGCTCTTCCGCGGCAGATGCGAGGAGATCGCGGAGCAAGTCGCAAAGCGGCGGCGGAGACTCGAAGCGAAGGAAGAGAAACGGCAGAGAGTCGGCTCTGCTTCTCGCCATGCAGTGTGAGATGACAAAAACCATTCTCGCCATAGATCCGACCTCAAGGGGCTTCGCCTTTGCTGTCCTCGAACCGCCTAATTTCCTTGTGGATTGGGGCGAGAGGGTCGTACCCGCAAAGACTGGCGGTCTGCTTCGCAAGGTGGACGAGCTACTCTCGCGCTACGAGCCCACCCTGCTCGTGATCGAAGATCTTGCCGCCCCTGGCGGCCGACGCCGGAAGCGAGCAGGTAAGGAGATCCGCTCGATTGAACTCCTGGCACTGAAGCGAGGGCTGGCAACGGAACGGATGTCCCGCCTTGGGGTCAGAGACGCCTTCGCGCCCGGGAAGAGCAAGTTTGAGGTGGCACTCCGGCTCGCGGAGATCTTTCCGGCCCTCGCCGAGCGACTCCCCAGGAAGCGCAAGGCTTGGACGACAGAGGACGCCCGCATGAACGTCTTCGACGCCTTGGGATTCGCTGCGGCGCTAGTAGATCGGGCATGATGGGCTATTCTCAGAAGCTGGATATCTACGTGCGGCTCGGTCGAAAGGACGCGGCTCCGGCCATAGTAACGGGCGCGAAGGAAGATGTGCCTCCGCGCGCGCGGCATACCCATCTTCCCCTCAACTGCGAGGGTCAAATGACTACGCCTGCACTGGACACCAAGCCCCTCTCCTCCGTACACTTATAGATATAGACATCTGTCTCGGAAAGGAGCCAAGCCATGGGCAAGCCGCAGGTGGAGGGTCATTGGCACAGCCTGATTGAGGGGTTCTCGACCTCATCCCTGGACTTCTACGAGCTGGTCAAAGCCGGCATCGCCCGGCGGGAGATCCCCGACCTCAATATCTCCCAGGTGGAATGGAAACAGGGCGGCCTCGGTGCGGGGAAGCGGGTGTATCTCCGGGTAAGCCGCGAGGGCCTGAACTTCGATATTTGCGCCGCGCCCTTCGGCACCGGGTACTTCTTCTCCTGGTGGCTCGCAAAGATCTCAAGGGTGCTCCTCGATCTCCTCTTCATCTTCGTCTGTCTCTTCGTGGGATACCTCCTCTACCGGAGTATGTCCGGGGGTACTGAGGGAGTCGAACCCAGCCCTGGCTGCGCCGGGCTCCTCCTCAAGCCCATCCTTTTCTTTGGCCTCCTTCTCGCTCTCGGCTTCCTCGTCCGCTACGGGGACCGCGGCCTTGAGCCCACCGTCCTCTCGATGCCGATTACGGGCTTCGTCTACGGTCTCATTTTCCGTCCGGCCACATATTTCAACGAGGACACCGCAATCATGTTCCGGGAATCGGTGCATCACGCGGTCACGGAGGCCATCGACCAAGTGACCACGGCCCAAGGCGTGCGCGGACTCTCCGAGGAGGCGCGTAAGATAACCTTTGAGCCACGCGGCAGGAGGAGCTGAGCCGCTGGCGGTAAGCGATGCCTGAACCGTCCCTGCCCGATCGCCTGACCGAGCAGTTCTATGCCTGGGAACTGAGGGGGCGCGGCTGGCAGGAGTTTCCCTGGCCGGTCGCTCTTGAGCCGCCCTTCCGTCCCTTTCCCGGATACTTTCTTCCCCGAGCCCAGGACGACGGCCACCGGCCGGGACTCTTGGGGCGCCTCTTCGCGCCGCGCCGGCCGGAGCCCGCGATACCGGAGACCGAGGAGCCGGAACCGGAGACCTTCGAGAGCGACGAAGCGCTCGTCGAGTGTGCGGTCTCACTGCCCTCTGAAGCGGCGGTCAAAGCGGAAAGCGCCGAGCGCTTCCTCCTCGCCCTCTCCGCCGCGGAGCTGCCGCTCGCCTTCGAGATCGTAGGGCTCCCCGAGAGCCTCAAGGTACAAGTGATCTCCCGCGTGCCGGATGCCGCGCTTCTTGGAAACCAGCTCCGCGCGTTCTTCCCCGAAGTCGGGGTCCAAGCGGAGCCGGAGGGACTGCGTGAGGCATGGACGAGGGAGCAAGGCGAAACCGTCCTCCTCCACTTCGGCCTGGCGCGCGAGTTCATGCTGCCCCTGGCCTCCTTCCGCTCCCTCGATCCTGACCCCTTGCTACCGCTCTTTGGAGCGATGGCCGAGCTTGAGCCCGGGGAGGCGGGGCTCGTGCAAGTCCTCTTTGAGCGGGTAAGGGAGCCCTGGACCGAGAGCGTCATGCGGTCGGTCGTGGCTCCTGGCGGCGAGCCCATCTTTGTGGACTACCCCGAACTCACGAAGCAGGCGCGGGAGAAGGTCTCCCGCCCGCTCTTTGCCGCCTGTCTCCGGGTGGCCGCGAAGAGCACGGACACGACCGGTGCCTGGCGCATCGTCCGCGATCTCGCGGGCGCCCTGACTCATTTCGGCACTCCCGCCGGGAACGAGCTTCTGCCTCTCGCCACCCTTGAGGGCGGAGAGGCTATGGCGGAGATTTGCTCGCGCACCTCGCGCCGGCCGGGAATGATCCTCGGAAGCGACGAACTTGCCGCCTTCGCCCACCTGCCGAGCGCCTCGGTCCGGGTCCCGAAGCTCCAGAGGGAAATACGGCGCTCGAAAGCGGCGCCCGCACTGTCTCAAGGCCCGGGGATTCTCCTTGGCGAGAACCTGCATCACGGCCGAGCCCTGGCGGTCAGGCTCCCGAATGATCTGCGCCTCCGGCACCTGCACGTGATCGGCGCCTCGGGAAGCGGCAAGTCAACCCTCCTCCTCGACCTCATTTCGCAGGACATAGAGGCGGGCCGGGGAGTCGCCCTCCTCGATCCCCACGGCGATCTCGTAGACGAGATCCTGGGACGCATCCCCGAGGAGAGACAGGGCGACGCGATCCTCTTCGACCCGGCCGATGCCGAACACCCTCTCGCCTGGAACATCCTCGAAGCCCACTCCGAGCTTGAGCGCACGCTCCTCGCCTCGGACCTCGTAGGCATCTTCCGCCGCTTCTCGACCTCCTGGGGCGACCAGATGACCTCGGTCTTGGGGAACGCGGTCCTGGTGCTCCTCGAAACGCCGGGCGCGACCCTCCTTGATCTCAGGGAGTTCCTGGTGGACCGTCCGACCCGAGAGCGGCTCCTCGCCGCAGTGGACGATCCGTACCTCTCCTCATACTTCCGGCACGAGTTCCAGCTTGCGGCCGGCAAAAGCGTGGGCGCGATCCTCACTCGTCTCGATGGCTTCCTGCGCTCGAAAACCGTGCGCCAGATCGTAGGGGCTAGGGAAAGCCGCCTCGACCTGCGCTCCGTCGTAGACCGGGGGCAGATCTTCCTCGCAAGACTCTCTCAAGGTGCGATCGGCGAAGAGAACGCCGCACTCCTAGGGAGCCTCCTCGTCTCCAAGTTCCACCAGATCACCATGAGCCGGCAGGAGGTGAAGCGGGAAGAGCGCCGGCCTTTCTTCCTCTACGCCGACGAGTGCCAGGAGGTCGCGACCGCTTCGATGGCGCAGCTCCTTGCGGGAGCCAGGAAGTACGGCTTGGGGCTCACCCTCGCCCATCAGGATCTCCGGCAGCTTGAAGCGAAGGCCCCGGAGGTCTCCTCCGCACTCTTGGGGAACGCCGGCACGCGCATCGCCTTCCGGGTGGGCGACCGGGATGCGAAGGCTCTCTCTGAGGGACTGTCCTTCTTCGGACCGGCCGACCTCACGAGCCTCAGGGTCGGAGAGGCCATCGCGCGGATCGACAACTCCCAGGGCGACTGCAACCTCGCGACCCGGCTCCTGCCGGCGGTTCCGGCCGAGGTCGCCACAGAGCGGCGCGAGAGGGTCGCCGCACGCTCCCGGGAGCGGTATGCCGTAAGGAGAGAGGAGACACAGCAGAGAGCGGAGCCGGCGCGCAAGGCTCCGCCTCCGGCGGTAGAGCCGGAAGCGCCGCGAGTTCCCGCGCCAATACCGACCGCTGCACCGCAACCGCCTCCGCCCCCGAAGAGAGCGACGCGTGAAGAGGAGCCCGTCCCGCCCTTGGGGCGCGGCGGCCCCGAGCACCAGTACCTCCAGGAACTCGTGAAGCGCTGGGGCGAGTCCCACGGCTACCGCGCCGTGGTCGAGGAGGAGATCCCGGAGGGCAAAGGCAAGGTCGATGTGGCGCTTCGCACCGACGACTTCTCGCTCGCCTGCGAGATCTCGGTCACCTCCACCGTGGCCCAAGAGGTCGGAAACGCCTTGAAGTGCCTTGAGGCCGGCTTTCATGAGGTCGCGATCCTGGCCTTGAAGCGTCCGCGCCTTCAAAAGATCGAGGCCGCCTTGAAGGCCAAGCTCCCGCCCTCCGATCTCGCCCGGGTGCACTTCCTCTCGCCCGAGGAACTCTTCACGATGCTTTCCATGCGGCCCGTAACGAGGGAGAAGGTCGTCGGCGGATACAAGGTGAGGGTCCGCCGCACCCCGGTCGATCCCGAAGAAGAGGCCGCCCGCTACCAAGCGCTCAAAGATGTTATCGGCAAGAGTCTCAGGCGCATGGGGAAGAAGGAGAAGCCGTAGGGCGGAAGGGGGCGGAACCTGCCGCCTTTTTTCGTGCGCGCCTGACCTCCATCATGACGGGAGTCCTTTTCCAAAATCCCCACCCTGTAACGCCAAGGAGGAACGAGCATGGAACGCGCGAACGATCCGAGGGCTGAGACAAAGCCCGTGGGCGTTTGGATTCGGGTCTCGACCGAAGACCAGGCCCAGGGCGAGAGCCCGCAGCACCACGAGATGCGGGGCAAAAGCTACGCGGAGTCCCGCCTCTGGGAGGTCCGCGAGGTCTACCGCCTCGAAGGCGTCTCCGGCAAGTCCGTCATGGAGCACCCGGAGGCAAGGCGGATGATGGCCGACGTGCGCCGCGGGCGGATCGCGGGCCTCATTTTCTCGAAGCTCGCGAGACTCGCGAGGAACACGAAGGAACTCCTGGATTTCTCCGAGTTCTTCCGGGAGCACGGGGCGGACCTCGTCTCCCTCCAGGAGTCGATCGATACCTCGACCCCGCACGGCCGCCTCTTCTACACCATGATTGCGGCGATGGCCGAGTGGGAGCGCGAGGAGATCGCCTCCCGGGTCATGGCCTCGATCCCCGTGCGCGCCCGGCTCGGGAAGCCCATGGGCGGCGTCGCCCCCCTCGGGTACCGCTGGGTAGACAAGCGCCTGGAGGTAAGCCCGGACGAGGCTCCGCTTCGCCGCCTCATCTACGAGCTTTTCAAGGAGCACCGGCGACTCAAAACCGTGGCAGAGATCCTGAACCAGGCCGGCCATAGGGGCCGGAAGGGCAAGCTCTTCCGGGATACGACCGTGGAGAAGCTCATCGTGGACCCGACCGCGAAGGGCCTGCGCCGCGTGAGCTACACGAGGCTCGTCAAGGGCCAGAGGGTCCAGAAGCCGGAGGCGGAGTGGATCTGGGTGCCCTGCCCGGCGATCGTCTCCGAGGAACTCTGGGAGCAGTGCAACGCGCTCCTTCTCGGGCGCAGGGCTTCCCGGAAACCGGTCGCGAAGCGGGCCGTTTACGTCTTCGCGGGCTACGCGTACTGCGCCTGCGGAGAGAAGATGTACGTGCGCTCGAATACCCCGAAGTACGTCTGCAAGGCCTGCCACACGAAGATCCCGATCGTGGACCTCGACAACCTCTTCCGGGACGAACTCCGGGAATTCACCTTCTCGCCTGAGGCCATCGCCGCCTGGCTCGCCCAGGGCGCGGAGGTTCTCGCCGGGCGGGAGGAGCTTCTCTCGGCACTCTTCCGGGAGCGGGAGCGGCTCACGAAGGAGGCCGACAAGCTCTACCGCCTCTACCAGGAGGACGCCCTCTCGGTCGATGGCTTCCGCGAGAAGCACCGACCCCTTGAGGAGCGTCTCGCCGCCTTAGGAGGGGAGATCGCCCGCCTTCAGGGGGAGATCGACTTCCTCAAAATCCGGAACGTCATGGAGGAGGACATCGTGAGCCAAACCCGGGACCTCGCGGACAAGTGGCAGACGATGGACATCCCGGAGAAGCGCCGGGTGGTCGAGAGCCTCCTGAAGCGGATCACGATCCACAAGGATATCGTGGACATCGACCTCGCGAACCTTCCCCCTCTCTCGGAGATGATGGCAAAAGGGCCACCCATCCCGGCGGCCGGGGGGGAGGCTGGGAGAAGAGGGAGAGGTTTGTCTAAATCTAAAAGCTACCCCAACAGCACCCGCCGCGCCGACTTCACCTCGGCGAGGGCGCCGAGCTTCTCCACCAGATCCTGGCTGGGCTCCTGGTCGACCCGCAGAACGGCGAGGGCCTCGTTGCCACGGCGGGAGAGGTGAATGTCCGCGATGTTGACGTCGTGCTCCGCCAGCAGCGTGCCCACCTTCCCCACCACGCCGGGCTTGTCCAGGTTGACCAGCACCAGCAGGTTCCCCTCCGGACGGAACTCCAGCCGGTAGCCCTCGAAGCGCACGACACGCGGATCGCTGTCGCCGTGTTCGCCGAAGAGCGTTCCCCCCAGCTCGATGCTGCGGCCGCCGCCCGAAAGGGTGACGTCGACGAGCTGCGGGTAATCGCCCTGGGCGCTGTGGACCGAACGCACCACCTCGATGCCCCGGCTCTGGGCCATCTTCTCCGCGTTCACGTAGTTGATCGCCTCGCCCAGGAACGGCGTCAGCGCCCCCTTGAGCACCGCCACCGTCACCGGTACCCGCAGCGACTCGTCGAGCCCCCAGACGTCGACCTGCAGACGCTGCGGCGCCTCGCCCAGCAGCGAGCTGGCCATGCAGCCCAGGGTCTCCCCGAGGGACATGAACGGCTCCACCCGGCTCCCCGCGGCCGTGGGCCGGAAGGGGAGGTTCACGGCCGCCACGGCCAGCGAGCCGGCCAGGGCGGCGATCACCATCTCGGCCGTCTCGATCGAGATCCTTTCCTGGGCCTCGCGGGTCTGCGCTCCCAGGTGGGGCGTGGCCACGACCTTCTTATGGCGCACCAGCGTCAGATCCCTGGGCGGCTCCTCGGCGAAGACATCCAGGGCCGCGCCACCGAGGTGGCCGGCCTCCAGCGATTCCAGCAGGGCGGCTTCGTCGACCACGCCGCCGCGGGCGCAGTTCACCAGCAGGGCGCCCTTCTTCATCTTCGCCAGCCGGCCCGCGTTCAGCAGGTTCTTCGTCTGCTCGGTGAACGGCACATGGAGGGTCACCATGTCCGCCTGGGCCAGCAGATCGTCCAGCGGCAGCAGCTCCACGTCCAGACGGCGGGCCGCGGCGGCGTCGAGGAAGGGATCGTAGGCCAGGATCTTCATCTCGAAGCCGCGGGCGCGGTCCGCCACCCGCTGGCCGATGCGGCCGAAGCCGATGATCCCCAGCGTCTTGCCCTGGAGCTCGATACCCGTGAGCTTGCGGTTCCACTCTCCCGCCTTCATCGAGGCATCGGCCTCGCCCACCCGCCGGGCGAGCGAGAGCAGGAGGGCGAAGGTGTGCTCCGTGGCCGACATCAGGTTGGCCGTCGGGGCGTTGACCACCAGGATGCCCAGCTCCGTGGCGGCGGCCACGTCCACGTTGTCGACGCCGATGCCGGCGCGCCCCACCACCTTCAGCTTCTTGCCCGCCTTGAGCAGATCGGCCGTGGCCTGCGTCGAGCTGCGCACCACCAGGGCGTCGAAGTCGGCGAGGATCTCCGGCAGGCGGGGCCTCTCCTCCGCCGTGAGCTGATGGATCTCGACTCCCGCCTTTTCGAAGAGGCCGAGGCCGGAGGGATCGAGCTGATCGGCGATCAGAATGCGATGCTTCTGTTCTGAAACCGCCATGGTCAGCGGACCGCCTGCGCGGCGACCGTCTCCAGAACCTGATCGATCTCGGCGAGCAGGGCCTCGAGATCGCCGCCCCGCACCTCGCCCATGTGGCCGATGCGGAACGTCGTGGGCTTCCAGTCGCCATACCCGCCGCCGATCGTGTAGCCGCGCGCCGCCAGCCCCTTGACGATGGCCTGGGGATCGACGCCCTCCGGTGGATACAGGCAGCTCACCGTCACCGACCGCGCTCCCTCGGCGGCGGCGTAGGTGCAGCCGCGGGAGGCGGCCCACTGCGCCGTGCGCTCATAGAGCTGCTGGTGGCGGGCCCAGCGCGCCTCCATGCCCTCCTCGACGATGCGGGTGGCCTGCACGTCCAGGGCGTAGAGCAGCGGAATGGCCGGTGTGGTGATGAAGCCACCCTCCTTGTGCTTGTCGCGATAGCGCAGGAGGTCGGTGTAGAAGCCGCGGTGCGGCACCTTCTCCGCCCGCTCGGCCGCCCGCTCCGAGAGGGTGAAGAGGGTGAGGCCCGGCGGCACGGCGACGGCCTTCTGGGTGCCGGCGAGCACCACGTCGAGCCCCCAGTCGTCCGACTCCACCCGGGCGCCGGCCAGGGAGGAGACGGTGTCGACGATGATGATGGCATCGCTCTCCTCGCGGATCACCTTGGCGATTTCGGCGAGGGGAGAGAGGACGCCGGTCGACGTCTCGTTGTGGACCACGGTGACGGCGTCGTACTTCTTACGCCGCAACGCGGAACGAACGACGTCCGGATCGACCGGCTGTCCCCAGGGAGCGGACACCTTGTCCGCGGCCTTGCCGATGGACTTGGAGATCGAGTGCCAGCGCTCCGAGAAGGCCCCGTTGGTGAGGTTCAGCACGTCCTGGGCGGCGCAGGATATGACCGCGCTCTCCATGATGAGCGTCGAGCTGCCGGTGGCGACCATGACGTCGCCGGACGTGCGGAGAATCTTCGGAAGCCGCTCAGCCAGCGACAGATAGAACGCCTTGAATCCGGCCGACCGGTGGCCCACCATGGGATGGGTCATGGCCTGCAGCGCGTCCTGGGGGACGTAGGTCGGCCCGGGGAGGAAGAACTTGATGGGCTCGCTTACGGAATCAACTTTGGAAGTCTTGGGATCAGTCACGGGACACCTCTTCTCACCGGGACCCCAACGGGAGTCCCTGTCGTCTATGCCGCATTGTGGCAAAACGCCTCCCCCCGGCGCAAGTTGGTGGCGGGAGGGTGCCGGCGTACCTCAGAGGTGCGCGAAAGGCGGCAGAGAGGGACGGGGCGGCGGCATCAGGCCGCGGACCGGCGTTGTTCGTTCTGGATGACCACCGTAGGAGCAGGGTTGAGCGCCGGCACAGGAAGCTCGCGCCCTCGGAGCAGGTCCACGTGCTCCTTCATGCCCCACTTGGCCTTATAGAGGCAGTCCTCCACGGAGCTCCCGATTCCCGAGAAGCCTTCCAGCTCCGGGGAGTAAAAGCCGAAGTAGTCCGGCTCGTTCGTCGCCTCGATCACCAGCGAGTAGGGAAGGTCGAGCATGTCGAGTTCTCCTAGACTTTCCTGATTCCTGCAGCCGCCAGGATGGAATGGCATGTGCCAGTCGGAACTTCCTTGGGCCCGTGGTAGTCAACCCGGATGAGGTTCGGCCATCCAGCCTTTGCATAGTACCGGATTGAGCCCTTCTCCTTCACCAGTGTAAAGCCGTTTCCCCTGAGCAGCCTCACCAGCTCACTGAATTTCAATCTCCTCCCCCGGCAGTTGCCTCGCGTTCCTTGCCGCATTCTGGCAAAACGCCTCCCCCCGGCGCAAGTTGGTGGCGGAGGCGCTAGTATCCTCGACAAGTGCGCGCTGGAGCGCAGACGGGGACGACTCTTCCCGGCTCTCTCGACCCAGGAGGCGGTATGACGCGAGTACGGACCGTGTTGGGACTCATCGCCGGGTTGATTCTCGTCCTCAGCAGCGCCGCTCACTCTTTCCTCGGCTGGAAGGCTTTGCGGGCCCGGTTGGTGACGGCCCAGGCTCCGGCCGATCTGATTCAGGGCCTCGCCATCGGCTGGCACTTCGCGGGTGCGGCAATGCTCGCCTTCGGCATCATCGTTCTGGCGATCTTCGCCACGCGCCTTCGCGGCGAAGCGGTGTCGCCCCTTCCCGCCCTGATCGTTGCCATCCTGTACCTCATCTCGGGAGTTTGGGCGATGGTGGCCACAGGGAATCCGTTCTTCTTCATCTTCATCGTTCCCGGGCTGATGCTCGCCGCGGCGGCGTGGCCCGAGAAGCGCGGCGTCTGAATCATGACCTCCCAACCTCACGTGGATTCGAGCTCAACCGGAGATCCCGCGCGCCATCCCACGCTGGAGCATCTGGAACGCAGCCTCGCCGCTCTGCCGGCGGCGCCCAGCACGGCGGGGCGGGTCGTGATGCTCATCCGGCGCGGAGACGGCGGCCGGCGGGAGAAGCTCGACCGGATTCACCTGTCTCCGGATGCCGGCCTGCCGGGAGACGCGTGGGGGCGCAAGCCCGAGCCGAATCCCGAGGCGCAGCTGACCGTCATGCAGATCGACGTGGCCACGCTGATTGCGAACGGACAACCGTTGACGCTGTTCGGGGATAATCTGATCGTTGATCTCGATCTTTCGGTCTCGAACCTGCCAGTTGGCAGTCAGGTGCGAGTGGGCCGCGCGATCCTCGTGGTGACTCCGCAGCCGCATAACGGCTGTCAGAAGTTCCACGCGCGCTTCGGCCCCGAGGCGCTGCGCTTCGTATCCAAGCCAGATTTACGACACAGAAACCTGCGTGGCATCTATATGCGGGTGGTGCTGCCAGGCGAGGCTGCGGTGGGGGATTCGGTGATCGTTGGTGTGCCGCCACACCCGCGCTAGCTAAGGCCACCGAGAAAAATCACCTGCAGTTTGACCGGAGGATGGGGGGCCGGCTTGAAGTGACCCGATCTTCGCTATACTTTGGCTCCTCAACCCACGAAGGAGCGAGCATGCGCAAATTGATCCTGCTAGCGATGTTGGCCCTGGCCGGTTCCGCGGCCGGACTCTTCTCCCCCGCCCCTGCGAAGGCCGCCGCGGGGTGCACGACCTACTGCACCGCTGCCAACGCATGTGGCTACATCTGCTGCTACAAGCAGTGCTGCAATGGGCGCTGCGTCATCCTGGATTGCGCCCCGCCGCCACCGTGCGGCGGTGACAACTGAACGTAACTACCATCCTGCGGAGGCGTCCAGGAGGGCGTCCATCATGTTGGATCGACTCCGCGAACATACGGCGCCCCTGCACCGACGGGCCGAGCGTGCGGTAGATCTGCCTTCCCGGTGCGGGGATGTCGAGTCGTACCGCCGCCTGCTGGCGCTGCTGCTGGATGTTTACACTCCGCTCGAAGATCACCTGTCCCAATTTGACTGGCTGGCGGTGGGGATCGACTTCCCGGTCCGCCGCAAAGCGCACCTTCTGCGGGCCGATCTGGCCGTCCTCGGCTTGACCGCCAACGAGGTGCGGGCGCTTCCCCACCGTCAGGAGACGCCGGCTCCCACGACCCTCGCCGGAGCGTTCGGGGTCCTTTACGTGCTCGAGGGTGCAACGCTGGGAGGACAGATCATCGCCCGCCAGGTGCGCGAGACGCTGGGCGTCGAGCCGTCGTCCGGCGGCTCGTTCCACGCCTGCTACGGCGGCCAGTCCGGGGTGATGTGGCGTGGCTTCTGCGCGGCGATGGAAGCCTATTGCGGTGACGATGAAGAGCGAACCGGCGAAACCCTGAAGGAGGCTGCCGCGACGTTCACCGTCTTCGAACGCTGTCTGAGCGTCGCGGGCGCCGGTCTCGGCGATTCCTGGCGAACGGTGGCCGGGGTGAGCCCATGAGCGAGCCGCCGGATCTTCCGTACCCTTACAGCGTCAAGCGGCACGGGGTCACGATCACCAATTGCGATGCCGAGCCGATCCGGACTCCCGGTTGCATTCAATCCCACGGCGTGCTGCTGGCGTTGCGGCCGGCCGATCTGACGATCGTCCAGGTCAGCGAAAACTGCCAGCAATGGCTTGGTAAGTCCCCCGAGGCGCTGCTGGGGCAGAGCCTGGCCACGATTCTGGGCGACAGCTACGCCGCCCGGCTGCGCGGTCTGGTCGAGAGCGAGCCGGTCGAGCGCAATCCGCTCTACGCTTTTACGGCCGAGGTGAGGGGCGCCGAGACGATCGCCGCCCTGGACGTGACGGTCCATTCCGCCGACGGGGTGCTGCTCGTCGAGATGGAGCCGGCCGGACGTGGCGACAGTCCGGGCCTGGATTACTACGGACTGGTCCTGAGGACGATCTCGCGGCTCCAGGCCGCCCCGACGCTGCGCGAGTTTTTTCAAGTCGCGGCGGCGGAGGCGCGGCGGGCGACCGGCCTCGACCGCGTCATGGTCTACAAGTTTCACCCCGACGACAGCGGCGAGGTGTTCGCCGAGGACAAGCGCGACAACCTGGCCCCCTGGCTCGGCCTGCGGTACCCGGCGGACGACATCCCCAAGCCCGCCCGCGAGATCTTCAAGAAGATCTGGATCCGGCCGCTGCCGGACGCCTCGGCCGAGATGGCTGAGATGGTGCCGCTGGTGAACCCGGACACCGGCCGGCCGCTGGAGATGACCCACTGCGCCCTGCGCGGCGCGTCGGTGATGTACACCGAGTACCTGCGCAACATGGGCGTCGCGGCGTCGCTGACGATGTCGATCCTGCGCGACGGCGAATTGTGGGGGTTGATCGCCGGCCACCACTACACACAGACTACCTTCCCCTATCCGGTGCGGGCGGCGGCGGAGCTTCTGGCGCAGGTGGTGTCGCTTCAGCTCAAGAATGCCGAGGACCGCGAGCACCGGCAATATCGCGTGCGCCTGGACGCCGCGCATCACGGCCTGCTCGCCAAGGCCGCGGGCGAAGGCGGGCTGGCGGAGATGGCCGGAGGCCAACCCAACCTGCTGGACGGCATCGAAGCCACCGGCGCGGCCGTCTTCGATCGCGGACGGTGGATCACCACCGGCCTGACGCCGGACGAATCACAACTGAACGCCCTGGGCGAGTGGCTCCGCGGCCGCCCGGAGCTCGCCGACCCCTTGCGCCCGATCATGGCCACGGATCGTCTCGCCCAGGACTTCGCCCCCTCTTCGGAGTACCAGGCCCTGGCCAGTGGGCTCCTGGCGATTCCCGTATAGCGCAGGCGGCGAAGCCTGATCCTCTGGTTCCGGCCCGAGCAGGAGCAGACGTTCCAGTGGGCCGGCAATCCCCAGGACAAGCCGGAGATCGTCGGCCCTCACGGTCCCCGGCTGACCCCGCGCCGCAGCTTCGAGCTGTGGCAGGAACAGGTGCACGGGCATGCCGCGCCGTGGCTGCCCCTGGAGATCGAGGCGGCGCTCAAGCTGCGCCTGCTGGCCACCGATCTGGTCGCCAGCCGGGACGAAGAGCTCGCGGCTCTGAATGCCGATCTGGCCCGCAGCCGTGAGGATCTGGATGGGGTCGCGTACGTCGCGGGTCACGACCTGAAGGAGCCTTTGCGTGGCATCCATACGCATGCCCGCTACCTCCTCGAAGAGGCGAAGGCCGGACGGGCACTCGATGCCCAGGCCATCGAGCGGATCGAGCTTCTCCTGCGGCTCACCAGCCGCATGGATACCCTGCTGGACTCCTTGCTGCACTTCTCACGAACCGGGCGACTGAAGCCGGCCTTCACGAGCGCGTCACTGGAGTCCATCGTGCAGGAAGCGGTGGAGATGCTTGGAGCCCGAGTCCTGGAGAGCGGCATCGAGATCCACATCGCCAGACCCCTGCCGGAGATCTGGTGCGATCCGGCACGCATCCGGGAGGTGTTCACGAATCTCATCGCCAACGGGATCAAGTACAACGACAAGCCGCACAAATGGGTCGAGATCGGATTCGTGGCACGGGAAGAGCCCGCGCCCGAGATCCTCGACCGGAGCACGGTTCCCCAGGCCGCTCTCGCGGAGACGGTGTTCTACGTCCGCGACAACGGGATCGGCATCTCTCCCCATCACTACGACCAGGTGTTCCGGATGTTCAGGCGGCTGCACACACCGGATGCTTTCGGCGGCGGCAGCGGCGCGGGCCTGACCATCGTCCGCAAGCTGATCGAACAACATGGCGGAAGAATCTGGCTCGCCTCCACGCCACGCGTGGGGACGACGTTTTTCTTCACGCTGCCGGGCTCCCAGCCCGCATAAGCCTGAGACCCCAAGTACCCGCCTCCTGGCGGACAGGCGCGCATTTGCCTTCCGTAGGCACCAAGCATTGCAGGAGGATCGCACATCCGTATTTCCGAGATACCACCCAAGGGGTTGGATGGAGACTCGTCTCTCCACGGCGCGGCCCGTGGGCCTCCTTCCTGGCAGAGGGGATCGTGGTGCGGAATCGTCGATCCTGATACCTCAACTCCAATAAGGAGAACGATATGCGAAAGATCACGTTCCTGTTCGTGCTCATGCTGATTCTCGCCTCTCTGTCCGTCCTGGCCGCCGACCGCGTCATCACCAACGGCATCGACCCCTGGATCACCGCCGGCAATGGCATGACTTTCTCTGATTTCTCCAAGAATCCCATCCCCGCCGGCTTCTTCTGCGCCAATTCAGCCCCCTTCGCCGAGCGGGTCGCCTACCGCGGCGTGCCCCTGGCGACCGGCGTCCCCGGCACTCTCAACAAGACGGACACCATCATCCAGCGCCTGGATGACGCGACGTTCAACCGGCAGGGAGTGGCTGTGACCCGGATTCAGGTCCGCGCGTTGCAGTTCGAAGGGAGCGCGCCGATCAAGACCTCGTGCGGCCAGTTCAAGGTGACCGTGATGCTCAATGGCGAGCAGCCCATCACGCGCATGAAGATCGTGCGCCAGAGCGAGCAGGGCGGTATCTATGTGGCTCCGATCTCCGTCAACGTCAAAATCGTCTTCACTCCGATCGGCCGCCGCGCCACGGAAGCGCTCGAGCTCTACCGCGAGTTCCGCTTCCCGCCGACGCTGAATGCCAAGTGGACTTTTGAGGCTGGCAGGGGGGGTACGCGTCACGCCGGGATGGTCCTGGTCGACACCGACGCCGACCGTCAGCCGGACACCTACCTGCCCGGGACCTCGAACTTCGCAGCCGGGTTCGCCGCCGCGCACCAAAGCGGTCTTGAAAAGCTACAACAAGCAGTGATCACCTGCCATCAGTACGAGGACGGGGCGCACTGCGTCTGCACCGCGTTCTGCCCGGTCGAGCCCAGCTATTAGGTGCGGCGAAAACGGGGCCCGGCCGCGAGGCCGGGCCGATTCGATCCCGTCTCCCGATTGGGGCAGCAGCCGCCCAAGGCAGGCCAGCCTCCTCCCAGGTAGCTGGGCCTCAGGTGCTCAGGCTCCAGACTCCACGCCGGTCCAATTGATGACCCGGGACTGTCCGTCCCAAATGGGTCTTGGGAGTATTGATCCGGTGGCGAAGATTGAGGCGTGTGGCTCTTGCGGAATCTACGGAGCAGGACATTCCACCAGCCTCGCCGGAGCTGTTGGTGTGCCTAGTGATAACAAACTGTAGGGGGCCGGTTGCCTTCAGTCACACAAAAGAACGTCCCACAATTTTCACACGCCCACGTGCCGCCGCTACAGTAGCTGGCCAGCCTCTGTCCTGGCGGACAAACGCCTCCGCCTTGCCAGTCGTCGAGGCAACAGAAATTTCCAGTTGCGGCCAGCGGTAAGAGTGAACCTATCATCATGAACATGCCGACAATGGCGAAGAGCCTGAAAACTCTACGAAAACTAATTTTCGCGGAACCATCCGGCGACACTTTTTTGGCGGTCGATTGCATAAGCAAGCTCCTCGTCTAGCAGCGTCGCAGCAGTGCGGCGCAGTCCATACACAAGTGCCATTATAGGCATCGCTCATAATCCAGGTCAACGTTGAGCGCACGCACATGCGAGGCTGCCCGCCGCCTTACGCGACACGGATCTCTCGGGACTTCAGTCCCAGGGACGCGGCTTGCGCAATGCTTCCGAGAGATCGGCCGTCGTGAGCCGACGGGAGGCGTTCTCTGGCAGCGCGATGCGCCAGCCGTCGCCGTCCGGCTCCAAGGCGGGCGCGTCCACGTTTCCCCGCACCAGGACGAGAGCACAGCCAAGGAAGTGCTCGCGCAGCAGATCCTTGAGGACGGGCCGGCCGCGCAGGGGCTTGACGGAGACCGTCCGTCCTTCTTGCACGGAGACGGCGCGGAAGACTCCCAGATCCGCGGCCCCGTCGAGGACCGAGGGCGCGGAGCTTTCAGCGGACCAGTCGAGCCAGCCGATGCGAAGCTTCAGGGCGCGGGCGGCCTCGATCAGGGAGGCGAAGCGGTCCGGGGGGAGGGTCACCCGCAGGAGGTGCGGCGACTTCATGCTTCCTCTTCCGGGTAGAGCAGGATCTCCCGGCGCTCGGCCCGGAAGGCCGCTTCGTCTTGCCCCCACGTCGCGATCCAGGCCTCCAGCTCTTCACCGTCGTCTCCTCTCTCGATCGCCTGCCGGTATTCAGGGCCGCCGGTGAGCAGGTCGATGGCGGGAATCCCGGAGACGAACTCGTAGGGCGCCTCGCGCCAGGCAAACTCCTCAGTCCAGAGGCGGTACAGCATGTCCAGCAGCTCGACGCCCGTGCGGTAGGAGCGGAAGGTGTCGCGGTCCGTCACCAGCAGCTCGACGCCGCCGCACAGGTCGCCGCTGTGCTTCTGGAACTGCGGCCGGAACCAAGTGGGCACGAAGACGACCCCCGGCAGGCCGCGGCCGTTGAGACCGTCCGCCAGGCGCCTGGGGTCGACGAACGGCGCGCCGGTGAGCTGGAAGGGCCGGGTGGTGCCGCGGCCTTCCGAGAGCTCCGTCGCCTCGACGAGGCAGCCGCCGGGATAGACGAGGGCCGTGGCCGGCGTGGGCATGTTGGGCGACGGCGCCACCCAGGGCAGGCCGGTCTCTTCCCAGGTCATGGAGCGGCGCCAGTCTTCCAGATACCAGACGGCGAAGTTGGCCAGGGCGCCGGTCCAGCTCCGGCGGCGCGCCTCCAGACGGAACAGCTCGCCGAGCGTGAGCCCGTGGCGCACCGGCAGGCGGAAGGCGCCCACGAAGGACTCATAGCCAGGCTGCAGGAGGTTGCCCTCGACCACCAGGCCGCCCAGCGGGTTGGGCCGGTCGAGCACCCAGACCTCGCAGCCGGCGCTCATCGCCGCCTCGGCCGCCCAGATTCCGGTGGCCGCATAGGTGTAATAGCGCGAGCCTACGTCCTGAAGGTCGACGATCAGCAGGTCGAGCCCCGCGAAGGCGGAGGGGCAGGGGCGCAGCGAGCGCGCCGAGTCGCCATAGAGGGAGACGATGGGCGCGCCCGTCCACGGATCGCGGCCGCTCTCGGCGGCGATCATGTCCTGCTCGATGCCGTAAAAGCCGTGCTCGGGCCCGAACAGGGCCCGCGGCGGCCCCGCCGCGCTGGCCGCGAGCGCCAGGTGAATCGGCACGCCGGCGGAGGTGATCGACGCGCCATGGGCCAGCACGCCGTAGCGCCGGCCCGCGAAGCGGTCCGCCTGAGTCAGGAGTCGGTCGAGGCCGGTGCGGGTCATGGCTTTTTCTCCCGATTCATCCCGTCCGCCGAAAAACGCCCGTTCGGCCGCCGCTCTTGCCTTCGAGGCGCAGGTCGGTGACGACGGCGCCTTTTTCGAGGGCCTTCACCATGTCGTAGAGGGCGAGGGCCGCGGTCGAGCAGGCGACGAGCGCCTCCATTTCGGCGCCGGTGCGGGCGTTGACCACGACGTGGCTGCGAATGACGACGCCCTCGGGGATGGGATCGATCGAGATCTCCACCTGGTCGAGGGGGATCTGATGGGCGAGAGGGATCAGCTCGGAAGTGCGCTTGGCGCCCTGGATGCCGGCGAGACGGGCGACGGCGAAGGCGTCCCCCTTGGGGAGGTTGGCCAGCCGGATCAACGTCTGGGCGGAGAGCAGCACGCGGCATGAGGCTTCGGCGACGCGCCGGGTGACGGCTTTCTCCGACACGTCCACCATGTGGGCGGCGCCCTGGGGATCGAGATGGCTGAAGGAACCTTGCGAGCTCATGGCAAGTGACGTCTCCGGCGAATGAATCCGCCCGCATGCTAGCATCTTGCCCATCTTGAACCCCATGCGACTGGCGATCGTGGTGCCCACTCTCAATGAAGAGGACACCCTGCGCCGCTACCTGCCCGCCGCCCTGGCGGTGGCGGACGCGGTCGTCGTGGCGGACGGCGGCAGCGCGGACGCCACGGTGGAGGTGGCGCGATCCCTGGGAGCCCGCGTCGTGGTGGGCCCGCCGGGCCGGGGAGTCCAGCTCAACCACGGCGCTTCGGCGGCGATGGAAGAGGGGGCGGACATCCTGCTCTTTCTCCACGCCGACACCACGCTGCCGGCCGGGGGCGCCGGGGCCGTGCGCGCCGCGGTGGCCGGGGGCGCTCCGGGCGGTGCCTTCTTCGTGCGTTTCGACGGCGACCGCCCCATGCAGCGGCTGGGCTCGTGGCTGGTCAATCGTCGGACGCGGTGGCTGCGAGTACCCCTTGGCGATCAGGCGCAGTGGGCGACGCGGGAGGTTTTCGAGACGCTGGGAGGGTTCCCCAACTGGCCTCTGCTCGAGGACATCGACTTCATGCGGCGGCTGCGGCGGCTGCCGGGTTTCACGATCATCGAGGAGCCCGTCACCACCGGCGCTCGGCGCTTCCTCGAGCTGGGATCGGTGCGGACGGTGGCGATCAACTGGCTGATCTGGCTGCTGTTTCTCGGCGGCGTCTCGCCGCACCGGCTGGCACGGCTCTACCGGCAGATCCGCTGAGGCCCGAAAGCGTGAGGCCTAAAAGCACGAAGCCCCGCGACGCCGGCACGCGCGCGGGGCTTCAGGAGAACGAAGAAGTCAGGACTTCCGGCCCCGCTTCTTGATGTTGACGGTCTCCTTGAGCTCTTTGCCGGCCTTGAAGCGGACGGTCTTGCTGGCTTTGATCGTGATGGCCTCGCCCGTCGCGGGATTGCGACCCTTGCGTGCCCCGCGCTCGGCGACACCGAAACTGCCGAAGGCGGGAACCTTGGCGGACTCGCCAGCCTTCAGCGCGTCCGTGATTGCCGAGAACACTGCTTCGAATGCCGCGGTGGCCTGCCGCCGGGAAATGCCCTCTACGGCGTCCACAATGCTATTCACCAGGTCAGCCTTACCAGCCATCTCTCTCCTCCTTAGTCGTTTTTTTGAACGAAAGTGACTGCCAGAAACGATAAGGCAACGCGGGGGGGCTGTCAATACAGCCGGAACGCGTGCGGACCGCCTAGATCCGGGCTTTCGCGAGCACCTGGACGGAGAAGCCGTCGTGGTCCGCGCCGGTGAGGATGCGCCAGGCTCCCGGACCCGTGACTCCAGCGGCCACTGGCTTTTCGAGCAGACCGTCGAGCGGCAGCGGGGCGAATTCTGGATGAGTTGCTAAAAAGCGTGCCGTCACCTCCTCATTCTCCTCGCGCTCCAGCGAGCAGGTGATGGCGACCAGCAGGCCCCCCGGAGCCACCACCGGCGCGGCCCCCTCCAGCAGCCGCAGGGCCTGCCGCGACAGGCGGCCGATCTCCCCTTCGCTGATGCGCCACTTGATCTCCGGATGCCGGCGCAGCGTTCCCGTGCCGGTACAGGGAAGGTCGAGCACGACACGGTCGAACGGCCGCGTGAACGGCGGCGCGCCGGCATCGGCCATCGCCAGCGGCAGCAGGGGACGGCGCAGCCGCTTCAGGTTGGCGCGCAGGGCGTGAGCCCGGCCCAGGGAGACGTCGGCCAGGGTGAGCTTCACCGTCGGCTCGGCGGCGAGCAGGGAGAAGCTCTTGCCGCCCGGCGCCGCGGCGGCATCGAAGATGGACTCGCCCGGCCGCGGCGGCGGAATGAGGGCGGCGGCCTGGCTCGCTTCGTCCTGCACGTAGAGCTCGCCGCGCTGGAAGGCGCCCGAGGTCAGGGGATTGCCGCGGCGCACGATGAGGCCCAGCGGCGAGAGGGTGGCGGGCTCCACCTCCATGCCCTCGTCGATCAGCGCCTCGGCCAGCAGCTCGCGCCCGCCGCGGTCGCGGAAGGCGAGCACCTGCATGGGCCTGGCGCGGTTGTTGGCGTCGAGCAGCTCGAGGGTGCGCGCGGAACCGAAACGCTCCAGCCAGCGCGCCACCAAAAAGTCGGGATGGCTCTTCTCGATCGCCAGCCGGCGCACGAAGTCGGCCTCCTCGACGGGCCAGTCCTCCAGGCGCGGCGCCCGGGCGATACGGCGCAGCACGCCGTTGACGAAGCTCGCGCCGCCGCGGTGGGTGATCTGGTGTGCCTGCTCCACGGCCTCGTGCACGGCGGCGTGAGCGGGCACGCGGTCGAGGAACAGGAGCTGGTAGACCGCCACCCGCAGCGGCGCGTGCAGCGGCGCCTCGATCTGCGAGAAGGAGCGGTTGCTCGCCACCCCGATGATGTGGTCGAGGCGGCGCAGCCAGCGCAGGCTCCCCATCACCAGCTCGCGCAGCAGGCCCTGATCGCGGTCGTCGAAGCGCGGCAGGGCGCTGTCGAGGAACGAGTCGGCCGGCGCCAGCGACTGGAGCGTGCGTTCCAGCACCCAGGCGGCGGCGGCACGCACGTTGTCCTGCGGCGTACGCCGGGGCGCCCGGCCCCGGCCGGCGTCGGTCTGGGCGTGGGCGGGTGGAGCGAAGTGACGCTTCGACATTCGATTCTGACCGCTCAGGAGAACCTCTCTCCAACCTTCAGGCGCTCGCCGTTGGCGAAATCGGAAGCGCGAAGAGCCCGCTTGCCCGGGCGCTGCAGCTCCGCGATGCCAAGAGTGGTGCCGTTACCGCAGGCCACCGCCAGCCGCCCGCCGCGCAACCCCAGATACGTTCCAGGAGCCTCCTGCGTTCCGCCCTCCATCCCCTCCGCCGCCGAGATCTTCACCGGCGCGTCCCGCAGCTCGGCGGCGAGCCCCGGCCAGGGCGTGTAGGCGCGGAGCCGGTGGTGGATCTCCAGCGCGGCGAGCGACCAGTCGATGCGGCCGCTCTCGCGGGTCAGGCGTGGCGCGTAGGTGGCCCCTTCCGGCGACTGGGGCCGGGGTACGAGCCGCTCGCCCTCCAGCTCTTGCAGGGTTCGCACCATGAGTCGCCCGCCGGCCTCGGCCAGCCGGTGGGAGAGCTCGCCGGCCGTCTCCTGAGCGCCGATCTCCGTCGCCTCTTCGAGGAGGATGGGACCGGTGTCCAGCCCCGCCTCCATCAACATCGTGGATACCCCGGTGCGCGCGTCGCCGGCCGCCACGGCGGCCTGGATGGGCGAGGCGCCGCGCCAGCGTGGCAACAGCGAGGCGTGGAGATTGACGCAACCGAGGCGCGGCAGGCCGAGCAGCGCGCGCGGGAAGATCTGCCCGAAGGCGACCACGACGGCAAGGTCGGGAGCCAGCGAGGCCAGTTCCTCCAGGAATGCGGGTTCGCGCACGCGCTCGGGCTGCGACACCGGGATTCCCTGCTCGCGCGCCCAGCGGGCCACGGGCGGGTCCAGCGGCCGCTGGCCGCGTCCCGCCGGGCGCGACGGTTGCGTGACGACGCGCACGGGCACCCGCCCGGCCGCCACGAGGGCCGCAAGGGTGGGAACCGCGAATTCAGGCGTGCCGAAGAAGAGGATCCGGTCGATCGCAGACATCCGCGCGAAGGATAGCACCGGCAAAAAAACATGGCCCGAGAGCATGAAAAACGCCCCGCCGGGTTCCGGCGGGGCGTCTGGAGGGGCCCGACTGGAAGGGCGGCCTACAGGTCGTTGCCGATCACGAACCGGCGCTTGCCGATGTAGGTGTTGATTCCGGGTGGGGTGGAGTCGTCGAGCACCACCACGTCGAGCGAGTGCTCGCCGTTGGAGAACTGGCGGGTGTCGAAGGAGAACCGCCAGCCGGGGCCCGGGCTGTTCGGGTAGCCGGGATGGAAAGCCAGCTCGTCGTCCGTCCGCGGGAAACCATAGGTGGCGGTGCCTACTGTGGTGCCGTCCACTTGAATGAAGACCGCCTTGACTCCATCCCAGTCCAGGGCCCAGCCGCTGGTCGTGATCACACCTCTGTAGATGTGCCCGTTGAGCGGCACGTCGATGTCGCCGAACGAGTTCTCGTTCGCGTTGTCCTCGTCGCACGAGAAGGTGACGGGGATCTCCGCGATGTTGCGGGCGTTGTTGGCGTGATCGCCGGCGCGGATGGTCAGGAGGTGCGCGCCCTCACTGTACGGAGCCTCGGAAGGGAGCTGGCCGGGGGCGGGCAGCAACGAGCCGATGTCGAGGACGAAGCGGAAGCCGCTGTGGGGGCTGTCCTTGAGGCTGGGATACTGCCTCTCGATGTCCTGCCGCAGCAGGCCGTAGCACTCGGCCAGGCCGCCGGTGAGGGGGCTGGAGAAGCAGTCGAGGTCGGAGTCGAAGGCCACGGCGCGGTCGATGAGGAGCTGCACGTAGCCGACGCCGTAGTCCTGGGGGGTGTTGCCGGCGTCCAGGGCCCAGCCGGAGACGACGCTCAAGCGCTTCCGGGTCAGCGGAGTGGGGGTGCAGGTGCCGCGCAGCTCGGCCTGGGCCTTGGGAAAGTCGATGGCGCCGAACGGCAGCATGGTGGCCTCGTTGTTGGTGAACTGAATCACCCGAGGCTCGAGCAGGGTCACCTCGCCGGCCTTGCTGCGTACCCTGGGCTGCACGGTGTGCAGGCCGTTCAGGTAGTGGGAGGTGTCGAGAAAATAGCCGAAGCCGGGAAGCGCCGAGTCCGGAAAGTTGGGATATCTCGCGGCGACACCTTCCCAGGACAGGCCGTAGAAGGCTCGGCCCACGAGCGATCCATCCACCAGGATGTCCACGTCCTTGACGCCGCCGTCGTCCAGCGCCCAGCCGGCCACCGGAATGATCGCCGAGCCGCCGTTGTCGACGGCTCCCAGGACGCCGCCGAACCAGCCGAAAGGCGCCGCCGCGAGAGTTGGGGCCACGCAGAGCAGGACCCCGGCGAGCACGGACAGGATGACTTTGCGCTTCATGCTCCTACCTCCTCCACAACCACTCCGCCCTGCAACCTACGGTGTGAATCGCCGGAAACAGCCGAAAGACGCAGACCTAGAGGGTCAACCTTAAAGTATTACCTGAGCTTTCAGGGATTTTATTGAGATGCGACGGGAAAGTCAATATTGGCGTTTATCTATAGGGTGGGACGCCCGCCCGCCAGCCCTTCCAGATGGCCCTCGACGAGACCCGGCAGGTTGCGCAGGTC
This sequence comes from Thermoanaerobaculaceae bacterium, assembly GCA_963717295.1. GTDB lineage: Bacteria > Acidobacteriota > Thermoanaerobaculia > Multivoradales > UBA5704 > DATARR01. Next base: position 7,958,252 of record OY970330.1, on the reverse strand, counting down.
GTAGCCCCCTTCGAGCAGGGCGAGGACGCGGCCGCCGCAGATCTCCGCCGCCAGCTTCGCGCACCGGTCGCCCCAGACGCGGAAGCCGTCGCGGGTGACGCGCATGCCGCCCAGGGGGTCCGCCTGCCAGGCGTCGAAGCCGGCGGAGAGCAGGAGGACGTCGGGGGCGAAGCGCCGCAGGGCGGGGAGGATGCGACTCTCGATCGCCTCGGCGAAGCCCTCGTCGCCGGTGCCGGCGGGCAGGGGGACGTTGACCGTGAAGCCCTCGCCGGCGCCCACGCCCGTCTCGCTCGCGGCGCCGGTGCCGGGGTAGAAGGGATATTGGTGGGTGCTGGCATAGAGGACGTCGGAGCGCGCCTCGAAGAGGTGCTGGGTGCCGTTGCCGTGGTGGACGTCGAAGTCGAAGATCGCCACCCGCGAGGCGCCCAGGCGGCGCAGGTGCTCGGCGGCGACGGCGACGTTGTTGAAGAAGCAGAAGCCCATGGCGGTCGAGCGCTCGGCGTGGTGGCCCGGGGGACGGACCACGGCCAGCGCCGTGCGGTCGCCGCCGGCCGCCACCCAGTCCGCCGCCGCCACCGCGGCCGAGGCCGCCGCCCAGGCGGCCCGCCAGGTACCGGGGGACAGCGGGTTATCCGCCGAGTCGAGGAGCGAGTCGCCGCGGCCGACGGCGCGCTCGAAACGGGAGACGTAGACCGCGTCGTGAACCGCGAGCACCGCCTCGCGGACCGGGGACGGATCGCCGAGGCCGTCTCCGCCTTCCTCGCCTTCAGCGAACGTCCAGCCGCCCTCCCGCAGCCCGGCCACCACGCCGGCCAGCCGTTCCGGCTTCTCCGGATAGCCGGGCGGGGTGCGGTGCTCGCGGCAGGCGGCCGCGGTGAAGATGCGGATCATGGCGCGCCGATCATATCGCTCCTGTCGCGCGTCCGGATGGGCAGGGTGAAGCCGTCGCCCAGGCGCCGCCGAGCCCGATGGACGAGGGTGTCGACGGTGCTGACCGCCAGGAGGCCGCCTTCGGCGCGCACGATCTCCCGGCTGCTCCAACCCTCGACGAAAGCCCAGCGCAGAACGCGCAGGTTGCGCTGGCGGTCCTCGGCGTACATGGACGCCGAGGCCAGCCGGCGGCAGCGGGCGAGCAGGGCGCGGCGGGCCTCGGCGAGCATGGCGAGCTCCTCGGGTGTGCCGCGGGAGTCGACGAGCCGGTTGGCGAGCTCGGCCAAGCGCCCGGCGAGGGCGATCTCGCAACCGGCTCCGCGCTTGACCGCCTGGGCGGCCCGCTTCTCGTCGCACACCACCCGCCGGGCGATGCGGCCCAGGTAGCGCACGACCTGCACCTCGCTCCACCGGCGGAGTTGCCGCAGCAGCGGCGTGCCTCCCGGCAACAGGCGGCAGTAGACCTCCTGCACCCGATCCTCCACCTGGTCCGGCTCGGCGCTGACGCCGGCGCGGTAGAGCGACCAGCGCACCTGGCCGCGCAAATGGTGGCCGTAGCGGCCCACCAGATCCTCCCAGGAAGACTCGTACAGATCCTCGCGCCGCCGGTCCCGGCGGCGCTTCCCCTTCAATGGCGGCATGGCCTTCTCTCCTCGCGGGAAAGGAGAGAGAAGCGGCGACGAAAAGGGAACGGCGGAATCCCGGGCCCTCGATTTGAGGACGAGCCCGGTGCGGCAAGCGGGGAGCTCTCTTTATACCCGAGCCGCCCCCGGAGCCACAAGCCCGTTGACAACCCCTGCGCCCTTCCCTATCATTGGCGCTCCTTGGCGGCAGGGGAGGTTAGCTCAGCGGTTAGAGCACCTGCCTTACACGCAGGGGGTCGCGGGTTCGAATCCCTCACCTCCCACCATGAGGTCGAGGGAGACCGCCGCGGAAGTTGTTCAAGCAGTTGCTCAAGGCAGTAAAGCTCTTTGCGGGGCTGTAGTTCAGTTGGTTAGAACGCCGGCCTGTCACGCCGGAGGTCGCGGGTTCGAGCCCCGTCGGCCCCGCCAATCCATCGCTTCCTAGAATCGTCTAGATAGAAGAGAGACCTCAAGATGCGCGAGAAGATCAAGTTGGTTTCGTCGGCTGGTACCGGCTACTTCTACACCACGTCGAAGAACAAGAAGCTCTCCACCGAGAAGCTGCGGATGAAGAAGTACGACCCCAAGGTCCGCAAGCACGTGGAGTTCGTGGAAGAGAAGCTGCGCTGACGCGCACCCCCTCCTCAAGCCCATCGATCCTCCGGGCCCCCTTCGCGGGGGCCTTCGCTTTTTTGCGGCGATTCTGCGCGGGTATTTCCAGAAGACAATTTCTGTAAGAATAGCCGTGGCCGGGAGGCGAATCCCAACCACTCCCCGCCCCCCGCCTTCAACCGTGCCGGCGACCCGTCCGGTCCCGCCGCGGCCACCCGACTTCAAACCAAGGAGGGAAGTGACTTATGGCCTATCAGTTGCCTGCTCTGCCCTACGGCTTCGACGCGCTGGAGCCCCACATCGACGCCAAGACGATGGAGATCCATCACGACAAGCACCATGCAACCTACGTCACCAAGCTCAACGAGGCTCTCGCCAGCCATCCCGAGCTGCAGGCGAAGTCCGTGGAGGATCTGCTGCGCGGTTTCGACAGCGTGCCCGAGGCGATCCGCACCGCCGTGCGCAATCACGGCGGCGGCCACGCCAACCACTCCCTCTTCTGGGAGATCATGGGCCCGCACGGCGGCGGCGCCCCCGCGGGCGACCTGGCGGATGCCTTGACGCAGGCCTTCGGCAGCTTCGAGGCCTTCAAGGAGAAGCTGACCAACGCCGCGGCCAACCAGTTCGGCTCCGGCTGGGGCTGGCTGGTGGCGAGTGGCGGCAAGCTTGAGGTCGTCGCCAAGCCCAACCAGGACAGCCCGCTGATGGAGGGCAAGACGCCCATCCTGGGCATCGACGTCTGGGAGCATGCCTACTACCTGAAGTACCAGAACAAGCGGCCCGACTACCTCGCCGCCTGGTGGAACACCGTCAACTGGCCCGCGGTGGCCCAACGCTACGGCAAAGCCCGCGGCTGATCCTCCCGGGGCACCCCCCCAAAACACTCCGGCAAGGCTCCTCGACGAGGAGCCTTGTCACGTTTTCTCGACTCAGGCTACCTGCTAAAGCTACACGAGGTTCGACCTAACTTTTTGTTTATAGAGAAGTTTGCACCTGTATGCTCACTAATTGAGCAGCCATCTGCATTGTTTGCCATGCAGTATCAAGTATCTTTCAATCCGCATCCCGTTACACTCTATCCATCGAAGGCGGCCTATATGTAACCCCGCTCGAAGGAGAAAGACGGACATGGCAAACTTGGACCGCGTCACCCATGACTTCAGACGTGAGGAAAGGCATCTGACCAAAGTCTTCAAGGCTCTGTCGGACGGCACACGACAGGAGATCTTGCGGCTCCTCGAAGGGCGCCAACGCACGGTCGGCGAGATCGTCGGGAACTTCAATCTTTCCCAGCCCACGATCTCCCGTCACCTGTCGGTGCTCAAAGAGGCGGAGCTGGTCGTCGACCAGCGCCAGGGCCAGAATGTGATCTACCGTCTGAACGACAATGCACTGTCGACGTCGATGCAGGAGTTCTTCGGTCAATTCCGTAGTTGCCAGGAAGTTATGCGTTAAATCTGCGAGCGAGGCCGCCCCATGGGGGGAGTGAAGGGCGCCTGTCCGGGCGCCCTTCGTATTTTCAGGCGATTGCCCCGCATTTCCGCAGACGCGGCTTCCATCCTGGCCGCTCTCGGGTATAATCCGCCCGCGCCGAAGGGTTGTCACCTCTCCTGGGGTCGCCATCCCTTCCTTCTTGCGAATCCCGGCGGTGTAGCTCAGTTGGTTAGAGCGAGCGGCTCATAACCGCTAGGTCATGGGTTCGAGTCCCGTCACCGCCACCAATTTCAATCTCGTTCATGGATCTTCTTCAGCGCCTGGAGGGCTTCTTCCGGACCCCCGGTGTCCTCCTCGTCCCGGGGGACGGCGTCGTCGTGGCCTTCTCCGGCGGCCCCGATTCCACGGCCCTGCTGTGGGGCATGGCCGAGCTCGCCCCCCGGCTTGCGCTACGCCTGTTCGCGGCTCATCTCGATCATGCCATGGATGACGGCTCGCCGGCCCGGGCGGCGGCGGCGGCGCGCCTCGCCGGCCGGCTGGGCGTGCCCTTCATCGCCACCCGGCGGGAGATCCTCGACGGCGAGAGCCCCGAGGCGGCGGCGCGGCGGGCGCGCTACGAGTTCCTCGAAGAGGTGCGCCGGGCGGCGGGCGCCCGCTGGGTGGCCACGGCCCACCACCGGGACGACCAGGCCGAGACCGTGCTGCTGCGCCTCCTCTTCGGCAGCGGCGTCGAGGGGCTGGCCGGCATCCGGCCCGTGCACGGTACGGTGGTGCGGCCCCTGCTCGAGGTACCGCGCGCCGAGCTCGGCGGCGCCGTCTCGGCGGCAGGGCTCGCGCCGGTCGACGATCCCACCAACCGCGACCTCGCCGTGCCGCGCAACCGGGTGCGGCACCGGCTGCTGCCGGCTCTCCAGGATAACGATGCGACCGATCCGGCCGATCCGGACCTCGCCTGCCGCCTGGCACGCCTGGCCGGCCGCGCTCGCACAGCGGGCGACGCGCTCGACCGCCGGCTCGCCGGTCTGCTGACGGTTTCGGCGGAGGACGGCGGCGTGTCGGTCCCGAGGGCGGACCTCGAGAAGCTGCCGGCCGAGCTGTGGCCGTTCGCCCTCTCCTGGCTCCACCGCCGCGCGGCAGCACCCTACCCCGCCGGGGCGGCGGCCCGCGCCGAGCTCCTGCGCCAGTTGGGGGGGCCGGGGCGGACGGCAAGCGACTGCGGGGGCGGCTGGCGCTGGGAGGCCCGCGACGGCCTCCTCGTTCTGCGCCGCGCGGCCGAGACGCGGAAACCGGTCCCCGACTTCACCTATACTCTTGAGGTTCCGGGAGAGTTGGACATCCCGGAGGTCTCCGTCAGGATGCGCCTCTGCCGCCGCGCGGTCGAGCCCTGGATGTTCCGGGGGTCGCCGTACCGGGCCGGCCTTGCATTGCCCCTGGCGGAGGGAGATCGCGTGACGATCCGCAACCGCCGGCCCGGGGACCGTATTCATCCCCTGGGAGCGGGCGGCAGCCGGCGGCTCAAGGAGGTGCTCATCGACCGCCGCATACCGCGGGCGGCCCGGGAGCGGCTTCCGCTGCTGTGCGTCGGCGAACGGATCGCCTGGGTGCCGGGCATTACAATCGAGCAGCGCTTCCGTCTGGCTGGACACGCGACCGCCTGGGTCGCCGAGGTTGCGACGACATGACAGTAGACATTCCGCAAGCGGGTATAGAGATCCTCTTCGAGGAGGCCGAGGTGCGCGCCAGCGTCACCGCCCTGGGCGGCCGGATCTCCGCCGAGCTGGGGGACGAGGATCCGCTGCTGATCGCCCTGCTCGGCGGCTCGGTGATCTTCCTCGCCGACCTGGTGCGGGCCATCGAGCAGCCGGTGCGCTACGGGCTCATCGACGTGGCCTACCGCGCCGACCCGGCCCAGGGGGAGGAGGAGGCGGAGGTGATGCGGATCGAGTATCCGATCCCCATCGAGATCGCGGGCCAGAGCGTGCTGGTGCTCAAGGACGTGGTCTCCTCCGGCGTCACCGAGCCGTACCTGGAGCAGCAGCTGCGCGATCACGGCGCCCGGGAGGTTCGCTTCGCGGCCCTGATCGACATGCCCGACGAGCGCAAGACCGCCTTCAACCTTCAATACAGCGCCCTGACCACCCATCGCAAAGGGCTGCTGGTGGGCTATGGCTTGAAGCACGACGGGCGCTTCGGCAATCTTCCCTACGTTGGGCGGCTGGGCGAAGGGGCCGCTTGAGGGAATCGAACGCACCGGCCGAGAGGTTGTCACGAGGAAGGGACGTTTCGTCCCGGATCGCGACGAAAATGAATGAGCAGCGCCCACGGGCGCTCAGATGCGAAGCCCAATGAGGTAGCCGAGCCTTGAACTCTACGGTCAAAACACTGTTTCTCTGGATGGCCATCTTCGGGGTGGTGATCCTGCTCTGGAATACCTTCCAAGGTGGCAAGGCCACCCAGAAGGAGCTGACGTTCTCCGAGCTCACGTCCGCCGTCAAGAATGGCGAGGTCTCGGAGGTGACGATCCGCGGCAAGCAGCTGAGCGGCAAATTCAGCGGCCGGTCGACGGCGGGCGAGTCCCGCTACGGGACGGGGGAGTTCAAGACCCAGCTCCCCGACTACCCGGACCTGGTCAAGGACCTGCAGGGCTCCAACGTCCAGATCAAGGCCGAGGAGCCGCGGGAGAACCCGCTGCTCGCCGTGCTGCTGACCTGGGCGCCGGTGCTGCTGATCGTCGGTCTGTGGATCTTCTTCATGCGCCAGATGCAGTCCGGCGGCAACCGCGCGCTCTCGTTCGGCAAGAGCAAGGCGAAGCTGCTGAACACTTCCGGCAAGAAGGTGACCTTCAAGGACGTCGCCGGCGTCGAGGAGGCCAAGGAGGAGCTGCAGGAGATCGTCGAGTTCCTCAAGGAGCCCCAGAAGTTCCAGAAGCTCGGCGGCCGCATCCCCAAGGGCGTGCTGCTGATGGGCCCTCCGGGTACCGGCAAGACCCTGCTCGCCCGCGCCATCGCCGGCGAGGCCAACGTGCCGTTCTTCTCCATCTCCGGCTCCGACTTCGTCGAGATGTTCGTCGGCGTCGGCGCCTCGCGGGTGCGCGACCTGTTCGAGCAGGGCAAGAAGAACGCTCCCTGCATCGTGTTCATCGACGAGATCGACGCCGTCGGCCGCCATCGCGGCGCCGGCCTGGGCGGCGGCCACGACGAGCGCGAGCAGACCCTCAACCAGCTCCTCGTCGAGATGGACGGCTTCGAGTCCAACGAGGGCGTCATCCTGATCGCCGCCACCAACCGGCCCGACGTCCTCGACCCGGCCCTGCTGCGCCCCGGCCGCTTCGACCGCCGCGTGGTGGTCGACCGGCCGGACATCAACGGCCGCCTGGGCATCCTCAAGGTCCACACCCGCAACATCCCGCTCGATGAGAAGGTGCTGCTCAACGTCATCGCCCGCGGCACCCCGGGGTTCGCCGGCGCCGACCTGGCCAACCTGGTCAACGAGGCGGCCCTGATCGCCGCCCGGCGCAACAAGAAGAAGGTCGAGATGGAGGACTTCGAGTTCGCCAAGGACAAGGTCATCATGGGCGTCGAGCGCAAGACCATGATGCTGACCGAGGACGAGCGGAGCGATCACCGCCTATCACGAGGCGGGGCATGCCCTGGTGGCGGCCTTCACCCCGGGCGCGGACCCGCTGCACAAGGTCACCATCATTCCCCGCGGCCGGGCGCTGGGGCTCACCATGCAGCTGCCCACCGAGGACAAGTACACCTACAAGAAGCAGTACGTCGAGGCGCAGATCGCCATCCTCATGGGCGGCCGGGTCGCCGAGGAGCTGACGCAGGACGACATCACCACCGGCGCCGGCAACGATATCGAGCGTGCCACCGAAATGGCCCGCCGCATGGTCTGCGAGTGGGGCATGTCCGAGCTCGGGCCGCTCGCCTACGGCACCAAGGACGAGCCGGTCTTCCTGGGCCGCGACTTCGCCCAGCGGGCCGACTACAGCCAGGACACGGCCAACCGCATCGACCACGAGGTCACCCGGATCGTGCAGACCGGCTACGAGCAGGCGCGCGTGGTGCTCACCCAGAACCGGGCCGTGCTCGACAAGGTGGCCAAGGACCTGCTGGAGCGCGAGACCGTCGACGGCGAGGAGGTCTACAACACCATCCGCGTCATGACCGGGCACGACCACGCCCCCACCCGCCCGGTGCCCCCCGGCGAAGGGCTGGTGGTCGGCGGCCACGAGGTGCCGGAGTCGGTCGTCACCGCGGCCCGCAGCAGCGCCGTCGGCACCTCCCCCACCGCGATGCCCGGCGCCGCGGACGTGTCGGAAGAGGTCGGACAAGTCACCGGGTAAGGTCGATCCACACCCACTGGATGGCGACCGCGACCTTACCCGACACCGCCCGGACCTGGACCTTGCGGCTGCCCCGCGGCCGCTCGCTCCCCCTGGTATCCTCGGAAACCCTGGGAGCGCGCCCGCGGGTCTGGGGCATCCTCAATCTCACCCCTGATTCCTTCAGCGACGGTGGCCTGTGGCATGACCGGAACGATCCTGCCCGGGCCGTCGACTACGGTCTGGCGATGCTCGCCGAGGGTGCCGACGCCCTCGACCTCGGCGCCGAGTCGACCCGCCCCGGCGGCGGCGTCTACGGCGAGGGGGCGCGCACGGTGCCGCCGGAGGAGGAGATCGCCCGCCTGCTGCCGGTGCTCGACGGGCTGCGCCGGGCCACCGATGCCCCCCTCTCGGTCGACACCCGCAAGGGCGAGGTGGCGCGCCGCGTGCTCGACGCCGGCGCCGACCTGATCAACGACATCAGCGGCCTCGCCGACCCCACGCTGGGAGAGGCCGTGGCGGCGGCCGGCTGTCCCCTGGTGCTGATGCACAGCCGCGGCGACCTCGCCACCATGCAGCAGGGCATCCACTTCACCGACCTCCTGGCCGAGGTGCGAGAGGAGCTGGCGGCGGCCATGGCGCGCGCCGCCGCCGCCGGCATCGGCGAGTCGCAGCTCGTGCTCGACCCCGGCCTCGGTTTCGGCAAGACCTGGGAGCAAAACCTGGCGTTGATCCGCCGCCTGCCGGAGCTGGCGGCGCTCGGCCGGCCGCTCCTGGTGGGGGCCAGCCGCAAGAGCTTTCTCGCCCGGGCGGCGCAGAGGCCCGGCGCCGGTAACTCCGATATCGCCGGCCTCGCCCCGCCGGACCGCCGGCTGGGCGGCAGCCTCGCGGCCGTGGCCTGGGCCGCGGCGCTCGGGGCCGCCGTCGTGCGGGTGCACGACGTGGCGGAGACGGTGCAGCTCCTGGACGTGTGGCAGGCGATCGCGCGGCAAGGAGACGCATCGTGACCCTCCTGCGCTTCCTGGAGATCCTCACCTGGCGCGACGCCGTCGACGTGCTGGCCGTCTCCCTCATCATTTACAACCTGCTGCTGCTCATCCGCGGCACGCGGGCGGTGCAGATGCTGCTCGGCCTCTTCTTCCTGGGGCTGGTGTACTACGGGGCGATCCTCGCCGAGCTGCCCACCCTGCAGAAGATCCTGGAGAACCTGCTGATCGTGCTGCCGTTCGCCGTCATCGTGCTGTTTCAGCAGGAGATCCGCCGCGCGCTCGTGAGCTTCGGGCGCAACCCGCTGTGGGGGCTCGCCAAGCAGACGAAGGTGGTGGCGTCGTTCAGCGAGATCGTGCTCGCCGCCACGACGCTGTCGGCCCGGCGCACCGGCGCGCTCATCGTCATCGAGCGCCTGCACGGCTTGCGCAACTACATCGAGAACGGCATCTCCCTGGACGCCGTGGTCTCCTACGACCTGCTGATCAACATCTTCCAGCCGGACACGCCGCTGCACGACGGCGCGGTCATCATCCAGGCCGACCGTCTCGCCGCCGCGGCCTGCTTCCTGCCTCTGACCCCCAACCCCGAGCTGTCGAAGGAGTTCGGCACCCGCCACCGTGCCGCCCTCGGCCTCACCGAGGAGACGGACGCGGTGGCCGTGGTGGTCTCGGAGGAGACGGGGATCATCTCCGTGGCCTTCGACGGCGCGATGATCCGCGACCTCGACAGCCACGGCCTGCGCAACGCTCTCTATGAGCACCTGCTGACCTTGAGCGTGCAGCGGGGGGGCCAATGAACGAGGAGTCCCGCGAGACGGCCCGCACCTGGGGCCTGCGCCTGCTGGCCCTGGGCATCGCCCTCGGCATCTGGTTCAACGCCTCGCTGCAGGACCGCCTGGCGTCCAGCGAGCGGCTGGTCGAGGCCAGCGTCAGCTACAACCACCCCCAGGGGTTCATGATCATCAACCCGGTGTCGAGCGTGAACGTGCGGCTCTCCGGCAACAAAAAGGCCATCCGCAGGCTCAATCCGCAGACGGTGGACGTGACGGTAGAGCTGTCGCAGCGCCAGGAGGGGATGGTCACCATCAATCTCGGCCCCGAGAGCGTCACTGCGCCGGAGGGCCTGGAGGTGGTCTCCATCGAGCCCTCCAGCATCCGGGTGGAGCTCGAGAAGGAGATCACCCAGCGCGTGCCGGTGGTGGCGAAGCTCACCGGCGAGCCGGCGGCGGGGGCCATGGTCGGCGAGCCGGAGATCTTCCCCAGCCAGGTGCTGGTGACGGGGCCGGACTCCATGATCTCCCGCATCGATCACCTCTCCACGATCCCCATCAGCCTGGACGGCCGGGCGATCACCTTCGAGCAGTCGGTGCCGATGGTCGCGCCCGATCCCCTGATCCAGATCGTGCAGCCCACCAAGGTGACGGTCAAGATCCCGATGACCATGCCCGACGAGCCGAAGCCCAAGGATTTGAAGGTCAAACCGCGAAAGGACCCCCGTTGATCTCCACCCCCAAACCCCAGCGACTCTTCGGCACCGATGGCATCCGCGGCCATTTCGGCGAGCCCCCTCTCGACCGCGAGACGGTGACCGCCCTCGCCTTTCACCTGGCCGCGACGCTACGGCAGCGCTCTCAGGGAAAGGATGGGCGGCCGCAGGTGGTGCTGGGAGGCGACACCCGCGAGAGCACGCCCGAGATCTGCCTCTGGCTCGCCGCCGGCCTGCTGGCCGCCGGAGTCGAGCTGCGCTACGCGGGCGTCATCCCGACGCCTGGGGTGGCCTGGCTCACCCACGAGCTTGGATGCGCCGCGGGCGTCATCGTCTCGGCGAGCCACAACCCCTGGCCGGACAACGGCATCAAGCTCGTCGACCCCGAGGGCTTCAAGTGGAGCGACGAGGACGAGGCGGCGCTCGAAGACCTCCTGGGCCAACCGACATCTCCCGTCCCTGAGATTCCGCCCGAAGCGCTGGCCGTGGAGCCGGAGCTGCGGGAGAGATACCTGCGCCACCTGGCCTCGACCCTCCCCGGCGAGAACCCGCTCGCCGGCCTGCGGGTGGTGCTCGACGCCGGCAACGGCGCGGCCTCCGGCTACGCGGGCGAGCTCTTCGAGCGTCTGGGGGCGCGGGTCGTCCTGCTCCACGCCGAGCCGAACGGGCGCAACGTCAACGAGGCGTGCGGCTCGACGGCGCCGGCCGAGATGGCGGCCCAAGTGGCGGCCGAGGGCGCGGATCTCGGCGCCGCCTTCGACGGCGACGCCGACCGCTGCATCCTCGCCGACGAGCGCGGCGAGGTGCGCGACGGCGACGCCATGCTCTACCTCTGGGCCACCTGCCTGCACCGCTCCGGCCGGCTCCAGCCGCCGCGGATCGTGGCGACCTCGATGAGCAATCTCGGGCTGGAGAAAGCCCTGGCCGCCGAGGGTATCGGCCTCGTACGCTGCGACGTGGGCGACCGCTACGTGGTGGAGGCGATGCGCCGGGAGGGTATCCTGCTCGGCGGCGAGCAGTCCGGCCACATCGTGCAGCGCGCCCTGGCGAGCACCGGCGACGGCCTGCTCACGGCCCTCCAGATCGCCTGGCTGCGGCACCAGGACGGCCGGCCGCTCTCGGCGATGCTGGCGCCGTTCCGGCGCTACCCCCAGGTGCTGCTCAACGTGCGGGTGGCGAGGAAGCAGCCGTTCGACACCCTGCCCGCCGTAACCGCCGCCGCCCGAAAGGTGGAGCAGCGCCTCGGCGACGACGGCCGGCTCGTCCTGCGCTACAGCGGCACCGAGCCCCTAGCCCGCATCATGATCGAGGGCCCCGAGCAGGAGCTGATCGATGAGCTGGCCGCCGAGCTGGCGACGGCGATTCGCGGGGAGCTGGGGGCGGGGTAGAGGCTTGCAGGGATCGGGACGGCTGGGATAAATTGTGCTCCTTCGACATTTCTTCCGGCGAACGGAGCCCAATGACCGATCCACTGGTCCTGTATTCGGTGAATACACTGATGGCGTACCGGATCAACGAGCATTTCTACGGACAGATCCATTACGTCTGGTGCAGCCCCTTTTTCAACGCCGGCGCGACTTCGGCGCTAGACAATCAAGCCCCGCCGTCCTCGACTCCCTGCGACATCTGCCGGACGTACCTGGACGACGTGCAGCGTCAGGACCGTCACAGCGCGGCAATCCGCAACAACCGGAGTGGGATCAAGAGCGGGCTGGCCGCGAAGCGAGCCGACGGCGTGATCTCGGCGAAGCAGCACCGGGAGCTCGAAAAGATCGTTTCAAAGGCTCCACTGGAATCCTTCCGGCCTCTCCTCTTCGTCATTCCGTTTCAAGGAGTCGCGGAGCGGGTCGAAGAGGTGCCCATCTCCGAGCGGGCCCATCCGTTTTCGCGGGAATACAGAATCGCCCGCCTGCCGCGGTCGCACTTCGACGTGCTAGACTGGACTTGGAGGTGATGGATGTTTGACGCTGCGGCCACACTCAGCTCCGAGCAGTTGATGAACGTGACCTACTACACCCGGATTGCGCTGGAGCACTGGTTCACCCCGGAAGATCTCCGCAAGCACCCACTCCTGGCGGGCTCTTCCAGCGAGCCGAGTCTTGAGGAGCAGGAGCTCGCCTGCCGCTGGCTGGAGGAGATTGAGGCTCACGAAGGCCGGCGAATCGACCAGCTCGACCGCGAGACAATCCGCTTTTACACCGGCGAGCTTTCCGGGATGGCCTTGCAACGCTCGGAATTGGAAAACCCTATGGATCCCGAGCACGTCCAACGCCTCCTGGATGAGTTGGAGCGCGCGGTTCCCTGGCCTCCTTTACGACGTGCCAGTTGACATCGCCGCCAGCATCTCCCGCACCGCGGCCTCCAGGCCCACGATCACCGCGCGGGCGATGAGGGCGTGGCCGATGTTCAGCTCTTCCATGCCGGCGATCGCGGCAACGGGACCGACGTTGTCCGTCGTGAGGCCGTGCCCGGCGTAGGCCTTCAATCCCAACGCCCTGCCCTGCTCCACCGCCTCGGCGATCTGCCGCAGATGATCCTGGACCGCCTCCGGCGCCGTGGAGGCCGCGGCCAGGGTGGCGCGGGTGTAGGCGTCAGTATTGATCTCGAAGCCGGTGACGCCGTGCTCCTGAAGAGGGCCGAGCGCCTGGATCTGGCGGGGGTCCGGATCGACGAACAGCGAGACGGCGATCCCCGCCGCCGCGAGGCTGTCCGCGACATCGACGATCCGCCGGCCATAGAGGATCAGGTTGAGGCCGCCTTCCGTCGTCACCTCCTCGGGCCGCTCCGCGACCAGGGTCACCTGGTGCGGCCGGGTCTTCAAGGCCACCTTCAACATCTCCTCGGAAGTGGACATCTCCAGGTTGAGCTTGCCGCGCACGCTGACGCGCAGCCGCTCCACGTCCGCGTCCTGGATGTGACGGCGGTCCACCCGCAGATGGACGGTGATGCCGGAAGCGCCCGCGTCCTCGGCGATGCGGGCCGCCTCCACGGGGTCGGGATACGGGGCCTTGCGCGCCTGCCGCAGCGTCGCGACGTGATCGACGTTGACCGAGAGGCGGACGCCCTGGCGCTTGCCCTTCGCGGCCATCAGCGCTCGATCTCCTGATCGGCGCGGGTGGGCTCCTCGGGCTCGAGGCTGATGAGCACCGTGCCGTCGATCGGCAGCAGCGTGCGGTGCACCCGCTCGCCGAAGGTGCAGTTGATCTCGTAATAGCCGTCCGAGCTGATCTGCAAGAGAACGCCCCGCTGGCCCTTCATTCCCATGACCCCGTTGTGGATCATCACCGCCGTGTGAAGCTCCATGAGCTCGCTCCTCCGTCTTCCTCAATCTTCCAGAATGTAGCCTTCATCCTTGTACTCCTTGAGCTTCCGCTGCAGCGTCCGCAAGCCGATGCCGAGGATGTCCGACGCCCTCGCGCGGTGACCGCTGGTGCGATCCAGGGTCTCGAGGATCGCCTGCCGCTCGATATCGGCCATGGTGCGCGGCTCCCCCGCCACCGGCTGGACGGCCGAGCCGGTCGTCGAGACCGTGGACGACTCCCGTACCTCGATGGGCAGGTCGGCCGTCGTGACCTCCTCGCCGAGGCTGAAGACCACCGCGGACTCCATGACGTTGCGCAGCTGGCGCACGTTGCCCGGCCACGGGTAGCGGGACAGCAGCTCCAGCGTCCCCTCGCTCAGCCGCTTCGGCGCCTTGCCGTGCTCCTGGCAGAAGAGGGCGAGGAAGTGCTCGGCGAGCTCCTGGATGTCGCCCGGCCGCTCGCGCAGGGGCGGAATGCGCAACGTCACCACTTTCAGGCGGTAGTAGAGATCCTCGCGGAAGCGGTTCTCGGCGACCTCTTTCTCCAGGTCGCGGTTGGTGGCCGCGATGAGCCGGAAGTCGACCGAGATCAGATCGCTGCCGCCCACCCGCATGATCTGCCGCTCTTCGAGCACCCGCAGGAGCTTGACCTGGAGCTCGGGATACAGCTCGCTGATCTCGTCGAGGAACAGCGAGCCCTTGTGGGCCAGCTCGAACTTGCCGATCTTGCGCGTCACCGCGCCGGTGAAGGCGCCGCGCTCGTGGCCGAAGAGCTCGCTCTCCAGGATGTCGCTGGGAATGGCGCCGCAGTTGATGGCGAGGAAGCGCTCGTTGCGGCGCGGGCTCGCCCGGTGCACGGCGTTGGCCACCAGCTCCTTGCCGGTGCCGCTCTCGCCGATGATGAGGACGCTCGACCGCGTGGGAGCGACCATCCGCATCTGCTCGAAGAGGCGCTCCATGGGGCCGGAGTGGCCGATGATGCTCTCGAAGCCGAAGCGCTTATCGAGCTGCTCGCGCAGGCTCGACACCTCTTCCTTGAGCTGCTGCTTCTCGATCAGGTTCATCACCCGCTTGCGCAGCTCGTAGAGGTCCACGGGCTTGGTGAGGTAGTCGTCGGCTCCCACCCGCATGGCCTCGACCGCCGACTCGATGGAGCCGTAGGCGGTGACCAGCATGATGGCGAGGTCGAGCTTGCGCTCCCGCACCTCGTGCAGGAAAGCGAGCCCGTCCATGCCGGGCATGCGCAGGTCACAGACGGCGAGGCGGGCCTCGTTCTCGTCCAGGAACTCCAGAGCCTTCCTCGCGTCGTCAAAAGTGCGCACGGCGAGCCCCGCTTTTTCAAGCGCGATCGCCATCGATTCGCGGGAACCGGTTTCGTCGTCGATGACCAGGATGAGAGGCTTGTCGGACATGAGGCGGTCATTTTGGCACAATCGGGACCGGGATGGGGGTGCGAGCCCGGAAGTCGCCATCTGTCATAAACTGATCCCCTCCCGCGGATATGACTCTTCCCTTCGATCCCAAGCCGCCCAGCTCCCAGACCACCGTCGAAGGGGTCCTGGAGCGGATCGTCTTCAGCAACGAGGAGAACGCCTGGACGGTGGCGCGCCTCACCGTGCCCGGCCAGCGCGACCTGGTGACGGCGGTCGGCAACCTCCTGGGAGTGCAGCCCGGCGAGAACCTGCGGCTCACCGGCATCTGGATCCAGGACCCGAAGTACGGCAAGCAGTTCAAGGTCGCCTCCTACGCCACGGTGACGCCGGCGACGGTGGGGGGGATCGAGAAGTACCTGGGGTCCGGGTTGATCCGCGGCATCGGCAAGGTCATGGCCTCGCGGCTGGTGGCGACCTTCGGCCTGGAGACGCTCGACGTCATCGAGAACCGGCCGGAGCGGCTGGTCGAGGTCGAGGGGATCGGCCCCAAGCGCAGCCGCGACATCCTGCGCGCCTGGGAGGAGCAGCGGGAGATCAAGGAGGTGATGATCTTCCTCCAGTCGCACGGCGTCTCCACCCACTACGCGATCAAGATCTACAAGGCCTACGGCGCCCATGCCACCGAGCTGGTGCGGGAGAACCCCTACCGGCTGGCGACGGACATCCACGGCATCGGCTTCAAGTCGGCGGACAAGATCGCCGCCGCCCTCGGCATTCCGCCCACGGCGCCGCAGCGCATCGAGGCGGGCTCGCTCTACCTGCTGGGCCAGGCCGGGGACCGCGGACACGTCTACCTGCCGAGAAAGACCCTGCTGGAGGAGGCCGAGAAGCTGCTGGAAGCCCCGGCCGCCCTGGTGGACCAAGCCCTCGCGGCGCTGGCGGACACCGAGCAGATCGTTCTGGAACCGTTGGACGCGCCAGAGGATCAAGCGGTCTTCCTCAGGTCCCTCCACACCGCCGAGACCGGTGTCGCGGCGCGGCTGCGGGCCCTGCTCATCCAGCCGCCTTTGCCGCTGGAGATCGACGTCGACCGCGCCCTCGACTGGTTCGAGAAGAGCGAGACGATCGAGCTCGCCCGCCAGCAGCGCCAGGCCGTGCGCGCCGGCCTCACCCGCAAGGTTCTGGTGATCACCGGCGGCCCCGGCACCGGCAAGACCACGCTGGTGCGTGGGCTGGTGAAGATCCTCGAAAAGAAGCGCCAGAAGGTGCTGCTCGCCGCTCCCACCGGCCGCGCCGCCAAGCGCCTCGCCGAGGCCACGGGCTCCGAGGCCACGACCCTCCACCGCCTGCTGGAGATCGACCCGAAGACCCGCCAGTTCCAGCGCAACCGCGATCATCCGCTCTCCTGCGACCTGCTGATCGTGGACGAGGCCTCGATGCTCGACACCGTCCTCGCCAACCACGTGCTGCGGGCGGTGCCGGACCACGGCCGCCTGATCCTCGTCGGCGACGTCGACCAGCTCCCCTCGGTGGGGCCGGGCCGGGTGCTCGCCGACCTCATCCGCTCGGACTCGATCGAGGTCGTGCGCCTCACCGAGATCTTCCGCCAGGCCGAGCGCAGCCTGATCGTGGTCAACGCCCACCGGGTCAACCAGGGGCTGATGCCCATCCTGGAGTCGGTGGACAGCGACGGCGACTTCTTCTTCATCGAGCGCGCCCAGCCCGAGGAGCTGGTGGAGACGCTCGCCCAGCTCGTCGCCCGCCGCATTCCCGCAAAGTTCGGCCTCGATCCCGTGGAACAGATCCAGGTGCTCACTCCCATGAACCGCGGCCCCCTGGGCACCGAGAACCTGAACGCCGTGCTGCGCGACCTGCTAAATCCCTCGGGGGTCGAGATCACCCGCGGCGGCCAGACGCTGCGGGTGGGCGACAAGGTGATGCAAGTGCGGAACAACTACGACCTGGAGGTCTTCAACGGCGACATCGGGCGCATCGTGGCCATCGACGAGGTCGACCAGCTGGTGACCGTGGCGCTCGACGGCCGCGAGGTGATCTACGATCACGGCTCGCTCGACGAGCTCGTCCTCGCCTACGCCTGCTCGATCCACAAGTCGCAGGGCAGCGAGTACCCCTGCGTCGTGATCCCCCTGCACTCGACGCACTACGTGATGCTGCAGCGCAACCTGCTCTACACCGCCCTGACCCGGGCGAAGCGGCTGGCCGTGCTGGTGGGAGAGGAGAAGGCGCTGAGGATCGCGGTGGGAAACCGGCGGGTGCGGGCGCGCTTTACGCGGCTGGCGGAACGGCTCGCCGGACCTGCCGGCGAGCCGTGAATGGCAGCACAACCGTGGAGATCACCGACGTCGTACCGATACAACGTAACGCCGTATCCATCCATCGGGCCGCCGATGCTTACGGTGTCACGCCGGATCGATACGGTGAGCCGTCGTATCGATACGACGTTCCGCCGATGGGGACGACGAGACGCCGGATGGATACGACGTGGCGCCGTATCCATACATCGGGCCGCCTGATGCTTATGGCATGACGCCGGATCGATACAGTGAGCCGTCGTATCGATACGACGCTCCGCCGATGGGGACGACGAGCCGCCGGATGGATACGACGTGGCGCCGTATCCATACATCGAGCCGCCGATGCTTACGGCGTCACGCCGTATCGATACGGTGAGCCGTCGTATCGATACGACGCTCCGCCGATGGTGACGACGAGACGCCGGATGGATACGACGTGGCGCCGTATCCATACATCGGGCCGCCGATGCTGACGGCGTCATGCCGTATCGATACGGTGGGCCGCCGTATCGATACGACGCTCCACCCGATGCTTACGACGTGGCGCCGTATCCGTACATCGGGCCGCCGATGCTGACGACGAGCCGCCGTATCCGTACATTCCACCACCGTATGCCTACGGCGGACCGTCCGGCTCCCTAAATCGCCAAGGCGAGCGAGAATCGACGCGATACGATCCTGTTGCTCCGGCGAGATGTAGATCTTCTCTTTCCTTATCAACCTCATCACGCCAGCCAAGGGGAGCTGTTCGGCGGCCGCTTTTTATCTTTATGGTTGTAGCTGCTGCGAAATGCAACTCCCGACAGGCTCGCCACTACCAGAGTTGAAACCGAGATAGCATTCAACAACCAGCCCAGTGGCAGTATTTGTGACGAAGGCATGGGTATTCGATGTCGCATCTATTCTAGCGTTACCCAAGAGTCCTGTTGGCGAAATAGTTCCGATCTTTTTGCACTTTCCAAATGGCATACCTGAATTCAGGTAGGTATAACCTGCACAGAAATTGATCGCGCCTGTAGTTTGACTAAGACTGACAATGCCGTATTGTGCGGCGGAGACGAGAAACGGGCCGGCGGCCGCGTTCCCAACCAAAAGTGACGGTGTTGCAGTGCTCCGCTCCTCAGCTAGGTCGGTAACTTCTCCAGGCTCAAGATACCTCCCTGCCGCACTTTGATATTTTGATGTCGACGGAGCGTTCTTCCCGCTATTACCCAGTTCGACTGCAGGTGAGGAGCTTTGCTCTGCCGAATATAGAACTGATGGGGTTACGAGTACCCCGACTAGGGTGATCACGATTAAGCTCACTTTTCCTCTGAGGGCCGGCCGGAGTCCGAAAACATTGAAAATTGGCGATGCCGTATTGGATGTCATTTCTACCTCCCTTTAGCTTAGCTAGACTCGAATTCCACGTATCGGCGCCGAACTTTACTCTGAACTTCTCCGCCAAGTCCTTAGGACTCAGCCCAGCTCAAATCCAGAATCCCTCAGGCTTGGTTATCTGCTTCATTCTTCGGGTGGTTAGAACTGTACCCCGGTTTCTAAACCGCGTCAATACCAAGGCCGGCATGTGTTAAGCGTGCCGTGGGGGGCGCTTTTCGCGGTTACCCTACCCGAAGTCTTTGGAAGCTCGGATTCCGGACCTAACTAAACTCTCTGTGAGAATTGGCGCGGGCGGATCGCGCTGCAGCATTCGGCTAAACAGCCCCGATTCACCTGCTACGCCGAGCAGTAACCTGCGATGAGGCAAGGGTCCGGTGGAGCGGGACCAAGTATCGCCGGCGTTGGTGCTACGCCGGTCCAAGGGGCCGTGATTCGGAACGGCTCGCCGGACCTTCCGGCGAGCCGTCCTGACCGAGATCCTGCCCTACAGCGGCGGCTCCTGCCACTCGGCCGGCGGCTCCGAGTCGGAGAGCGGCAGCGGCTCGCCGGGCTCCTGATAGGAATCTGGAGGCACGGGAGCGGGTGTCATCGGCGCCATTGGCGGCCCCTGCCCCTGCCAGTAGCCCGGCTCGAGGCCGAAGCGGGCGAGGATGACGGCGCCGAAACCCACGATCCAGGCCACGGCCTGCACCAGGAATCCGAACAGCCCCACCATCGCGGCGAAAAAGCCGAGAGGGCCGGGCAGCAGGTCCAGCATGTGGCCGAGGATGGACCACACCTGGATCAGCAGCACGCCCACCAGCGCCGCCACGTACTGGCTCCCGAAGTTGCGGCCGAAGCGGCCCTCCACCAGACGGCCGAGACGGTAGGCCGACGCCGAGTAGCCCAGGAGGAGAAGCAGCCCGACGAACAGGAACAGGAACGGGTAGAGCAGGAACAGCGCGCAGCCGATGATGGTGATGGCCAGCAGGATGGTCATCGCCGCCACCAGCGGCCAGAAGAAGACGAACCCGGCGAGCCCCGTAGCCGCCGACGGCCAGGGCCGGGCCACGAGCTGGCGGTCCACCCGCTCCAACGGCGCGCGGGCGATGAGCAGCACCAGGCAGACGAGCAGCCCCATGAGCACCGTGAACAGGGTGCTGCTCATCACCCGGGAGACGCCGCCCCAGGGCTCCCAATCGTGGCCGTAGCGGCCGAAGTGCACGTGGCGGCCGAACGGCAGGATACCCATGCCCACCTCGTTGGTCCTGCCCTGCACTCTCGCTCCCGGCTCCCGGTGGACCGTACCGCCGACGCTCGTCACGTCCCCCTCCACCTCGGCGTTGGGGCCGAGATAGACGCCGCTGCCCACCGCCACCACCTCGCCGCCCACCTTGCCGTTGATACGGGCGGAGCCGCCGATGGCCGTGACGTCCCTCTCCACCTCGCCCTCGACCGTCGCCGAGCCGCCGACGGCCACCACCTCTTCCGCCACCTCGTCCTTGCTGACGGTCACGCTGCCGCCGACGTTGACGCGGCTGCCGGAGGTATGGCGGTCGCCGTGACGCGCGGAGGGGGCGGAGGCCTCCGGAGTCTCCTCGGCCGCGGGCTCGTCGCTCACCTCGGCCTCGCCGTCCTTGCCGGCCGATTCGCCCGGTTCCGCCGCGGGAGAGGCCGCGGGGGCCGGAGGGGCCGCGGGGGCAGCCGGCGCGGGGGCGCCGCCTTCGAGGCCGAAGGTCTGCCGCTGCTCGGCCGCGCTCAAGCTCTGCAGGCGCAGCACCAGGTCGGCGTCGGTGCCAAGCCAGTCGTGCAGCGTGCGGGCGGTCACCCGCTCACCGTTGACCGCCACGCCGTCGGAGGTCACCTCGATGGTACGGATTCCCGCCTTGGGCTGGCGGGGCTTGAGCGCGATGCCGCCCTGCACCGGCAGCACCTCGTACCGGCTCTCGAGGGTCTGACGCAGATTCGTCCTCTCCTCCGCCGAAGCCGGCGGGTTGCTGGCGGGCTGCGGCGCCGCGAGAGACGCGGAAAACATCGCCCCGGACGCGCCGAGGCTCAAGAAAACGACCGCGGCGCGGAAAAATCTCTTGCCGGCGGACCGTTGCCAATCAGATGGGGTCGACATAGCTAAAACTCCTCTCACCAGAGATGTGGGCGCGGAGAAAACGGAAAGCCAGGCCCGAAACGAGCAGACATGTGGCGAGAGCCGCCATGACCCGCGGCGCCAACAGCAGCCCGGAAAGGGCCTGACCGAGCGAGAACAGCCACTCGCCCAGGCTCAGGACCGAGGCCAGCCCACGGCTGGCCTCGGACATTCCCCGCGTCCCCAACCCCACCACGCCGCTCAGGCTGAACAACCCTCCGAACCAGCCGCCGAGGGCCCGCAGAGCCGGAGGCAGCCAGATCGCACCCAGACTGAGGGCGACCAGGCTGGCGGCCAGCACCAGGCGGAGTCCGAGCGAGGCGAAGACGTCCCGCTTCGCCGGCCGAAACCCGGCCCGGGCGAACGCCCGGTCCGCGAAACCGGCGGCCGGAGCGAGCAGGGGCAGGGCCTCGAACAACTCGCGCAGAGCACGATCAGCGGCATCGGAGCTGTCGAGCTGCTCGGCGGCGAGCCAGCGGTTCAGGGCGTCTTGGGTGTCTTGGGGATGGGGGCGCATTCCGTCATTTCTCCTTCTGAGCCGCCCTACGAGGCGCGGGCGTTTCCGGTTTCAGCGGGACCCGCCGGTGCCGTGCCCCCCGGCCCCCAGCCGAGGGCCGTCATCACCTGGGCCAGCTCCTTGCGCGCCCGGTGGAGGTTGGTCTTCACCGTGCCGAGCGGCAGGCCGGTGACCTCGCAGATCTCCTGGTACGAGGCGCCCTGAGCGTAGAACATGACGACCGCCACGCGGTACTCCGGCCGCAGGTGCGAGAGGGCCCGCTCCAGCGAGCGCCCCAAGTCCCGCCGTTCCGCCGCCGCGTGCGGGCTCTCGCCCGTCTCGTCCGCCAGCACGGCGGAGAGACTCCCCCGGTCCTCGTCCTCCGACTCCAGGGGCACCGTCTCCGGCACGCCCCGGCGCAGGTGGTCGATGGTCGTGTTGTGCGCGATCTTGAACAGCCAGCTCGAAAACTTCCACTGCGGATCGTAGGTGTCGAGCCGGCGGTAGGCTTTGAGGAAGACCTCCTGCGCCAGATCCTCGGCGGTCGCCGGGTTCTGGACCATGCGCTGCACGAGGGTGTAGACCGGCCGCTCGAAGCGCACCACCAGCTCGCGGAAGGCGTCCTGGGAGCCTCGCAGAGTACTGGCGACCAGCTCGGCGTCTGTCTTCATGATCGTCAGATACGGAGGCGGCGGCCGCGGAGTTGCCTTGAGAATTCGGCTAGACTTGCCGCTGAACGCTCCCCAAGAGCCAACCTTCATTGGAGGAACCGATGCGAATTCTATACTCAGCCCTCCTCTCCCTGCTCCTCACCGTGCCCGCCGGTGCCGCCTCGCTCGCCGGGGTCACCCTGCCCGACAAGGCCGAGGTGAAAGGCCAGAGCCTGACGCTCAACGGCATCGCCCTGCGCACGAAGTTTTTCATCAAGGTCTACGTCGCCGGGCTCTACCTTCCCCAGAAGGAGAAGTCCGCGGCCAAGATCCTCGGCGCCGACGGTCCGCGGCGGCAGGTGATGCACTTCCTCTACGGCGTCAGCAAGGCGCAGATGTGCGACGCCTGGAACGACGGCCTGGCGGCGAACACCCCGAATGCCCCGGCCGAGGTGAAGAAGGAGTTCACGACGCTCTGCGGCTGGATGGAGCCGATCGAGAAGGGCAAGGAGCTGGTGCTGACCTACGTCCCCGGCGAGGGTACCCAGGTCGAGGTCAACGGCAAGGTGAAGGGCACGCTCCCCGGCAAGCCCGTGGGCGATGCCATCCTCTCCACCTGGATCGGCCCCAATCCCGATCCCGGCCAGGACTTCAAGAAGGCCCTGCTTGGGGGGTGAGGATTCGCCCCCTCGCTCATCTCCCGGACAAAAAAAGAAGGAGCGCTGTGCGCTCCTTTTTTGGGAGGGATGAGAGGAGGATTTGCCTCCCCGCATTCGGAACTCTAGTCGAGTCATACGCTTTTGTCAATATGAATTCCTCATCTTCTTAGCGGAAGTACATCGCCGTCAGGATCACGATCGCCAGCAGCACCCGGTAGACGACGAAGACGGTCAGGCTCCGGCGGCGCAGCCAGTTGAGCAGCCAGGCGATGACACCGTAGCCCACGAGGCCGGAGACGACCACGCCGATGCCCATCATGGCCAGATCGTGGCCGCTGGCGCCGGTCTCCAGGAGGTCCTTCGTCTTCTTGGCCGCCACCAGCACGCCGATCGGCACGCTCAGGAGGAAGGTGAAGGTGGCCGCCGCCGGCCGGGTGAGACCGAGGAGCAGGGCGGCCGTGATGGTGATCCCGGAGCGCGAGGTGCCCGGCACCAGGGCCAGCGCCTGCGCGATGCCGATGATCAGCGCGTCCCGCCACCAGAGATCCTTGAGCACCCGCGTCTTGCGGCCCACGAAGTCGGCCAGCAGCAGCAGCAGGCCATAGGTGAAGGTGGTGCCGGCGATGAGCAGCGGGTTGCGCGCCTCGTGCTCGATCATGTGGTGAAAGGCGAGCCCGGCGAGGCCGGCGGGGATGGTTCCGATGACGAGGTTGAGCGCCATGGCGCGGGGCACGAACTCGCC
Organism: Thermoanaerobaculaceae bacterium; assembly: GCA_963717295.1. Lineage (GTDB taxonomy): Bacteria > Acidobacteriota > Thermoanaerobaculia > Multivoradales > UBA5704 > DATARR01. The sequence continues at coordinate 7,934,810 of OY970330.1, read as the reverse complement.
GTCCCGCGAGAGGGGCGCGCCGCTGAAGACGCCCGCGATCAGGTCGCGCAGGTCGCGATGAAAGTAGGCCACGATGGCGAGCAGCGTCCCCGTGTTGGTGGCGATGTCGAAGCTCAGCCCCTGATCGGGCCAGCCCAGGAACCAGGGGACGAGGATCAGGTGGCCCGAGGAGCTGATGGGCAGGAACTCGGTGACTCCCTGGACGATCGACAGGACGACGGCCTGAATCGGCGTCACGGCGTGAAACCTCTGAGCATGGAAGGATCTCCTTGGATGGGGCCCGGCCGCCGGGCCAGCCGATTCTACGACGGAGGCGAGGCCTGACGCGTATACCGCTATACTCCCCCGGCGGCTCCACACTCGGGGAGCGGCCCAAATCCAATGGATACGATTCTCGTCACCGGCGGCGCCGGGTTCATCGGCTGCAACTTCGTGAGGCTCGCCCTCGCCGAGACCGAGGCGCGCGTGCTCATCCTCGACAAGCTCACCTACGCGGGCAGCCTGGAAAGCCTGGCGGACGTGCTCGACGATTCCCGCCTCCAGGCGCGCTGCGAGTTCGTGCAAGGGGACATCGCCGACCGGGCCACGGTGCGCCGGCTGTTCGCCGAGAAGCGCCCCGCCTCCGTCGTCAACTTCGCCGCCGAGAGCCACGTCGACCGCTCGATCGACGACGCCTCCGAGTTCATCCGTACCAATATCGTCGGCGCCTTCGAGCTGCTGGACGCGGCCCGCGCCTTCCTCGCCGCCGCGCCGGCCGCCGAGCGCGAGCGCTTCCGCTTCCTCCACGTCTCGACCGACGAGGTCTACGGCAGCCTGGGGCCCACCGGCGCCTTCTCGGAGACGACGCCCTACGCCCCGAACTCCCCCTACGCCGCCTCGAAGGCGGGGGCGGACCACTTGGTGCGGGCCTTCCACGAGACCTACGGCCTGCCGGCGCTGCTCACCAACTGCTCCAACAACTACGGCCCCCATCAATATCCCGAGAAGCTGATCCCCTTGATGATCCTCAACGCCCTGGAGGGCAAGCCGCTACCCATCTACGGCGACGGCGGCAACGTCCGCGACTGGCTCTACGTGGACGATCACTGCCGGGGGATTCTCACCGTGCTGCAACACGGCAAACCGGGGGCGAAGTACAACCTCGGGGGCCGTAGCGAACGCACCAACCTGCAGATCGTGGACACCCTCTGCGACATCCTGGAGAGCGAGCGGCCGGCGGCGGACAACCCCGCCCTCGCGAGCCGCGGCATCGCCGCCTACCGGGACCTGAAGACCTTCGTCGCCGACCGTCCCGGCCACGACCGCCGCTACGCCATCGACGACACCAAGATCCGCGCCGAGCTCGGCTGGGAGCCGCGCCACGACTTCGCCTCGGGCCTGCGCGCCACCGTACGCTGGTATCTCGCCAACCGCTCCTGGTGCGAGGCCGTGCAGACCGGGACGTACGGCCGCGAGCGTCTCGGCCTGGGAGCCAAAGCATGAGGTTCGTACCGCTCGAAATCCCCGACGTCGTCCTCATCGAGCCCGACATCTTCAAGGACGACCGCGGCTTTTTCTTCGAGGTCTGCCACCGGGAGAAGTTCGAGGCCGCCGGCCTGCCCGGCACCTTCGTCCAGGACAACCAGTCGTTCTCCCATCGCCACGTCCTGCGCGGTCTCCATGCGCAACTCCGGAAGCCCCAGGGCAAGCTGGTGCGTGCCCTCAACGGTGAGATCTTCGACGTCGCGGTGGACATCCGGCCCGGCTCCCCCACCTTCGGCCGCTGGGTGAGCGCCGTGCTCTCCGGCGAGAACAACCGCCAGCTCTGGGTGCCGCCCGGCTTCGTCCACGGCTTCTGCGTCACCGGCGACTCGGCCACCGTGCAGTACAAGTGCACCGACCTCTATGCCCCCAACGACGAGATCGGTGTGCGCTGGGACGATCCGGAGATCGGCATCGAGTGGCCCGTCGTTTCTCCCGTCCTCAACGCCAAGGACCGCGAGTGGCCGGCTCTCGCGGCATTGGCTGAGACTCTGCATCGATCGAACGCCCCTGGGGAAAAAGACTCCTGAGATGACGACTCGCCATGATTCCCTTTCCGTAGCAACGCCCGCGGCCTCCATGCACGACGATCTTTTCACTCCCCGGGACCGCAAGCAGATGAGCGCGATGGGCCTGTCGCCCCGCGAGGCGGCCCGCCAGATGGAGCTGTTCCGCAACCCGCCTCCCTTCACCCACGTGCTGCGCCCCTGCCGGCCCGGCGACGGGATCCGCACGCTGGAGGATTTAGGACACGCGGCGCTTCTGGCGCAATACGACGCCGCGGCCCGCCGGGGACGCATCGGCAAGCTCGTGCCGGCCTCCGGGGCCGCGACCCGCATGTTCCAGGGATTGCTGTCCTATCTCACATCCCCACCCTCAGAGGAAATGCCGCGGGAGGTCCGCGCCTTCTTCGACAATCTGGAGCGGTTCCCGTTCTACGAGGATCTCGTGGCCGCCCTGGGAGCCGACGGAGTGGATCTGCCTGGCGTTCTGCGGCGGGGCGACCATCGCCTGGTCCTGCGCTACCTCCTGGAGGACTCAGGCCTCGGCTACGCCCAGCTCCCCAAGGGGCTCCTCTGCTTTCATCGCTACCCCGAGGGCGTCCGCACGGCGTTCGAGGAGCATCTCGTCGAAGCGGTGGACCTCACCCGCGACGAGAACGGCCTCTGCCTGCTGCACTTCACCGTCTCGCAGCAGCACGAGGAGCGGTTCGAGCGCCGGCTCGAAAAAGTGCGCCCGGAGCTCGAAGAGCGCCTGGATTGCCGCTTCGAAGTCTCCTTCTCCTTCCAGCGGCAGGCGACCGACACCCTCGCCGTGGATCTGGAAAACCAGCCCTTCCGGCTGGAGGACGGCTCGCTGCTGTTCCGGCCCGGCGGTCACGGGGCGTTGATCGACAACCTGCACGACCTCGGCCGCGACGGCTGGGACATCGTCGTGCTCAAGAACATCGACAACGTCGTGCCCGATGCGAAGAAGCCCCTGGCGCATCTCTGGCGCCGCCTCCTCGGCGGCTGCCTGCTGGCCGTGCGCGAGCGCGCCTTCGGCCATCTGGACCGCCTGGAGGCCCTGGACGGCGTGCAGGGCGACGCGGCCGAAGCGGTGCTGAAGGAGGCCGGCGATTTCCTGGCGACGGAGCTCTGCCGCCCTCTCCCCGCCGGTTTTCACGCCGCCTCTACGGCCGAAAGGAAGACCTTCCTGATGGACGCGCTGGACCGCCCGTTGCGCGTCTGCGGCGTGGTGCGCAACCAGGGCGAGCCGGGAGGCGGCCCCTTCTGGGTGGAGTCCCCCTCCGGCGGCATCTCTCCGCAGATCGTCGAGGCCTCGCAGATCGATCCCGCCTCGGCGGAGCAGCAAGCCGTCCTCAAGGCCTCCAGCCACTTCAATCCGGTGGACCTCGCTTGCGGCCTGCGCGACCGCCACGGCCGGCCCTACGACCTCCAGCGCACCATCGATCAGTCGACCGCTTTCATCTCCGAGAAGTCGCACGAGGGCCGGCCGCTGAAAGCCCTGGAACGCCCGGGCCTCTGGAACGGCGCCATGGCGGGCTGGAACACCGTCTTCGTGGAAGTGCCCGACGCGACCTTCGCACCGGTGAAAACGGTGCTCGATCTACTGCGGCCCGAGCATCAGGTGTGACGTCCGGGCCGCCGTCTCAGCCGATCTTGACCGCGTACCAGGAGGCCGTCACTCCGGCCGGCGAGACGCCCCCGCTGCCGGAAGGGTGCGGGATCACCCGCACGATCGAGCCCACCATCGCCGTCTTCTGATTGATGCCGTCGGGCCACTCGGGCACCAGGTAGCCCAGGTAGGCGTAGATCCACTCGGCGCCGGACACCACGCCCTTGCCCTGGAAGCGGACGGTCCCGGGATCGCCGTAGCTGCGCGAGCCGTGGAGGTCGAGCTGCCAGCCCGAGCCGCCGATCGTCCCCTTGAGAATCGGGCTCGGCGCCTCGACGATGTCGATCGTCCCCGAGCCGAACAGGAGATCGTTCGGCGAGGTCGCCAGATTCACGTCGTTGAGCCAGCTCCGGTAGGTCCACCTGCCCACGAATACGTTGGCGTCGCTCATGATCGACTCTCCTTTGGGATGGTTTCTTGGATGCTGGCCGATTGTAATGTAAGACCATCGACCCTACGAGGCGAAGACCACCCCCTGGCTCGCGAGGTGGTCGCAGACCGCGCGGGTGAGCTCGAGCTCGAGGCCCTGGCGATCCTCGAACAGGCTCCAGGCTTCGGCCGTCTCCGCCGGCTCTGCTCCGAGCCCGGCCACGGCATGTACCCAGGCGAAACGGTCGAGGGGCGCGGGATGGCTGTCGTAGGGAGTGGGCTGGCGCCGAAGCTCCTCGGCGATCTTGTAGCTCAAATCCGCCTGCCCTGGGAGTTCCGCCGGACTGAACTGGTAGAGGTTCACGACCGGCGTCCGGGCCGCGATCGCTGAATTCAGAGCGACGTCGGCGTGGGCGTCGAAGAGGACCGAGCGCTCGATGACGTGCCGCAGGCCGCGCTCGAAGGCCGCCGCGCCGTAGGTGAAGGCGGCCCAGCGATCCGCCAGCACCTCCTGGAGGCGGGACGCGCCCTGGGAGATCCGCAGGAACACCCGGTGGAAACCCGTGACGAACCACCAGGCCGGGTTGTACCAGGTGGCCGCGCCGCCCTCGGCGAGATGCCTCGCCAGGGTCATCATGGAGCGGCGCACGGCCAGGGCGAAGCCGCCACCCGCCGTGTCCTGATTCGAGAAGTGGCCGTACTCGTGCGCCAGGATCGCCTTGAAGGAACCCTGATCGAGCCCTTCGAGGACCCCGACTCCCAGGATCAGGCAGCGCTCCGTCTGGCCGGCGAGCTGCCGCATCATGCCGCCGCGCTCCATCACCGCCAGGTCGGTCCCCGGAGTCAGGTAGACGTTGTCCACCGGCCGGGTGCCGATCCGCGCCGCGACCTCGTCGAGCAGAGCGCGCAGACGCGGCTGGCCGGTAAGGTCGAGCCGGAGCCCGGGATCGTCGTCCGTGGTCCGCACGAAGAGGCTCTTGACGATTGACTTGAGGGTCACGCCGGCGAGGACCACGATGATCAGAACGAGCTTGATCGGAATACGGCCGATGGAGAAAAGAAGGTAGATCAACCCACCGGCCGCGGCGAGCACCACCAGCGCCACGAGCGGGATCGAGACCCAGTAGAAGGCGCAGGACATCCAGAGCACGGCCCGGTACACCCGGCGCAGCAAGGCATCGGCTCCCTGGGCCTGGCCGCTGGGCTGCGGCGGCACGCGACGGGCGGCACGCAGAGTTGCCCAGCTCAGAAGCCCACCGCCGGCGAAAAGCAACACCAGGGTTCCAATCCACGCAGCCGCAATCATGACCACGGTCGTCATTCTCATCTCCTTCTTGATCGTCTCTATTCTCTTCTCAATGCTCTCCGGTGGAAAAACCTTTCAGCGGACGAGTCGTCCCTCCGAGAGGATTCCCGGCGTCCTCCCGTGAGGGCATTTCCTCCCCACGACCGTTTCCTCCTGGAGAGAGTCGCGCCCGGCATCTCTCTTGCTGCGCCACGAACCGAACGCCTACGCTTCGAAGGAGGACGCATGAAGGTCTCCACCCTCTGGATAGCCCTGCTGGTCCTGAGCCTGCCCCTTCCCGCGACCGCCCAGAAACCCAAACCTGACATCCCCATCATCGGCGAGACGATCGACGTGCGCGTGGTCAACGTCGAGGCCGTGGTCACCGCCGCGTCGGGCCAGCGGGTGCCCGGCCTGTCGGCGGCCGATTTCCGCCTTCTCGTCGATGGCCGCGAGGTGCCTGTCGAGTACTTCGCCGAGATCTCCGAAGGGAAATCGGTACAGGCGGAGAAGGCTCCGGTCGCCGCGGGCGAGGAGGTGGGACGAAACTATCTGATCTATGTCGACGACGCCTTCTCGCTCGCCAACCGGCGCAACGACGTCCTGGAGAAGCTGGAGCGCGACCTCACCCTGCTCGGGCCGGCGGACCGCATGGCGATCCTCGCCTTCGACGGCGCCCGCGTCAGCGTGCTCTGCGGCTGGACCGGCGATCGGAAGACCCTCCGGGAGGCGCTGGGAGCTGCCCGGCAGCGCCCGGCGCTCGGCGCGGAGATGCTCGCCCACCAGCGCAAGCTGCAGGTTGACGTCGATTGGGTGCTGGACAACGCGGACAGCATCGAGACCGGCGACTCCGCCACCCGGGTGGGAGGCCCCAAGGTCAGCGAGATCGAGGAGATCTTCAAGGCCACGTCCAAGAGGATCAGCGGCGAGGCCCGCACCCAGCTCGGCAAGACCACGGACGCGGCCACCGCCGCCATGCGCGGCTTCGAGACGCCGAACGGCCGCAAGGTCATGCTGCTCCTCTCCGGAGCCTGGTCGCTCTCCGTGGCGCCGCGGCTCTACGGACCGGTCGTGCAGGCCGCCAATCAGCTCGGTTACACGGTCTATCCGGTCGATGCCTCGCAGTCGGACGCCTACGAGGCGACGGCCCTCGACACCCTGGCGCGGGCCACCGGCGGCCGGCTCCTGATTCCGGCGGACAACGCCGTCTTCCGCGAGGCCGTGGCCGACTCGGGCACCTACTACTGGCTCGGCTTCACACCCGCCTGGAAAGCGAACGACCGGGGGCACCGCGTGACCGTGGAGGTTCGCAAGCCCGGGCTCGCGGTGCGATCGAGAAGTGGCTTCGCGGATCTGTCGCACCAGACCGAAGCGGCCATGAAGGCCGAGAGCGTGCTCCTCTTCGGCGGCGCGAGCGGCGACCACCGCCTCATCGTCCAGCTCGGCGAGCCCGCGAAGCGAGGAGACGTCTTCGAAGTGCCGGTAACCCTCGGCGTGCCGGTCGAGGCCCTCGCCCTGACGCCCAAAGGCAAAGGCTATCTGGCGGTGGTCCCCCTCGCCGTCTCCACCGAGGAAGAGGACGGACGCCGGGCGAACCTCTCGGGACCGCAGCTGAAGGTCACGATCGCCTCCCTGCCGCAGGCCGGAACCTACGCCCGGTTTCAAACCGTGGTGCGGCTGCGCGACCCCAAGCAGCGTCTGATCTTCACCGTTCACGACCCGGTGAGCGGCCGTGCCCTGTGGGGGCAGGCAACTCCCGGGATCGCGAAGTAGGATGGGTTCAGCGTGACAATCGCGAATAGCACGTAGAGACGTTCCCAGCCCGTCCACGTCGCCCTCCGCAGTCCTACGACGGCGGGACGTCTCCGGCGGAGCCATGACGGTACCCGTTGCAATGCCTGACCGGGGCATGTCGCGGCTACTCTGCTTCCCAGGGAGGAGGCGCTGTCGGTCTTCTCATGGTTATGAATGAAGGTAAGGGTATGGCTCCGAAGAGACGTCCCGCCGTCGTTGGCCTTCGAAGGGCGACGTGGGCGGGCTGGGAGCGTCTCTACGGCCTTCGCTGAACGGATTCGCGTTGCCCCTCGGCCTCCGCCAGTCCCTTCAGATTCAGCAACTGCCGCCGCATCATCACCAGATCCCCCGGCGGCAGAACTCCTCGCATCAATCTTCCCATCAGTCCCGGGGGATAGCTGACGCGCACCTTGGCCAGCAGGCGACACTCGTGGTCGTCGCGGGGAACGATCAGGTAGCTCACCACCACGTCACCGAAGAGACGGCTAGGGGAAGTCCTCGGCTTTATGCGGCAGGTGAGCTGGACGTCCGGTTCGAAGTCGATGAGGTTGAAGATGGTCATCACCGTCTGGCCCAGCTTCAGGTCCTCGAGGCCAGGGATGAGCTGGCGCGGGCTGCGATGGCCCCAGTTGTCGATCCAGTCGTAGCTGTACGGAGCCGCGCGAAGCTGGCAGAGCCAGCGGAACGTCGTGGCGGGCGTGGCGTGGACCGTCACTCCCCGATAGTAGTCGGCGTCGAAGTCCTCGGGGAGCCGGTCGCAGGGGAAAGAGATCGCCCTCTCGGCGGGCTCAACGCCCCAGGAGTCTCCAATCATGGGTTCACCATGAGCCGAGCATACTGTGTTGTCAGCCTCTCCTCCCTCCGACTCGACAGGTGTATGCTCCTCCATACAGCCCGAGCGGCCTCGCGAATCCCTCATCCATCTTCGTACAGCCAGGAAAGCCCCGAAGCGCCTTGTTTTCCAAGAGTTTCCAGACACCTCCGGCGTCAGGGCGGGACCGGGCATCGCGTTTGCCCTGGACCTTCGGCGAAAGCCACGCGCCAATACTGGCCGTACCAGGTCTCCGGAGGATTCGTCGTTGAGGACACGCAGTATCTTGAGCCTCGCCCTGCTCGTTCTGGCCGCGCTCCCCATCGCGGCCCAGGAGGAGCCGCCGCCGGAGACGGCCCGTTTCCTCATCGAGACCATCACCGTCGAGGGACCGAAGGAGGCGGCGGCCAACATCGTCAAGGCGGAGACGCTGCTGCGGTCGGGCGAGTCGTACACGGAGAGGGACCTCCGGCTGGCCGTCTACCGCATTCACCGCCTGCCGTTCGTGCTCGACGCCACCTTCGCGCTGCGCAAGGGGAGCCGGCGGGGGGCCTATGAGCTGGTGATCTCGGTGCAGCCGGCCCATTGGTTCTTCTTCGACCACTGGATCCGCGCCTTTACCTTCGAGCACCCTCTGGACCTTGGGGACGAGACGTTCCACGGCGACCGCACGAGCGTGTCGATCGGCGGCGTGGTGGGGGCGCGGCTTTTCGTGGGCCGCTCCGGCGAGCTGTTCGGCGCCTTCGACTCCCGCGACGGCTTGCAGCTGGGTTTTACGCAGTACGATCTCCTCCACCGCGGCATTCTGGCGAGCGCCGGTGTGTCGCGGGAGCTGTGCTGCGTCACCGAGGTGCTGCCGCTCGCCCTCGATCCGACCTTCTCGTCCTGGACCTTCGACTCCTCGCTCAAGCTATCGCTGGGCATGTCGATTCCCCTCGGCGGACGCCAATCCTTCCAGGTTTCCCTGAGCGACCGCCGCGGCGAGGCCGGCAGCCATCGCGGCGTGCTCGAGGACACGCCGGACCGGGTCCGCCAGCTCTTCGGCCAGTCAGGAGATCTGGAGTACCAGCGGGCCGAGGGAAAGTGGGTGTACGACACCAGCGACGACCCCTTCCTGCCCACGAGCGGCATCAGCGTCTCGGCCGGCGTCGAGGCCGCCCGCTTCTCCAGCGAGGACCTGCGCGAGATCCCTTCCGAGCCTCCCTTCGAGATCCAGCGGGTCGCCCCGTTCCACTCCGAGCAGGTGGTGGCCGCCCTGTCGGGGATCTGGCACCTGCCCATCACTTCCAGGCAGACGGTGTCCTTTATGGGCAAGGTCTTCGGCGGACCGTCCCGCCTGGAGAACCTGCGCCTGCGCAGCGGGACGGTGGACCAGACGAGCGTCAATTCCTACGGCGGCTCGGTGGGCATTCAGCACTCGGTGACGCTGCGGCACTCGCGCAGCAAGGACAACTTCGTCGACGTGCGGTGGGAGACGGGGGCGGAGATCGGCGTCGAGAAGACCTCGCCGGACTACGGCCCCAGCCCGCTCAAGCGCTTTTCGGCCCATACCGGGCTCGTCTTCCGCAACCCGTGGGGACGGGTGCGGGCGACTCTCACCTATCTGGATCTGGGAGAGATCGTGCCGTGATGCGGCGCCCCCTGTTGTGGGCATTGTGGGCGATGCTGCTCTGGCTCCCGGCCGCGCGGCTCGGGGCCCTGGTCAAGCCGCCGCCGCCCGCCGCCGAGATCGCCAGGGAGGGGCTGGTGCTCAGCCGGCTGCCGCCGATCCTCACCGAGGAGGACGTCAAAAAGCAGCTCGGCACCGGCCTTACCACCAGCTTCCTATTCGAGGTCAAGGCGCAGGGCGGTGCCGGCAAGGTCAAGGGCGGTGCCCGCGTGGACGTGCGCTACGAGCTGTGGGACGAGGTCTACATCGTGACCCGCATCGACTTGGCCGGACGGCCGGTGCGGGTGACGCTGCCGTCGTTCGAGAAGCTCGCCGAGTGGTGGCGCGAGGTGCGCCTGGTGGCCCTGCGACCGCAGGCGGCGGCGACGGCTCGCAGCGCCGAGGTGCACCTCTCGGTCATTCCCTTCTCCCACGCCGAGCAGCTCGACGCCCAGCGCTGGTTCTCCCAGGCGCTCTCGGCGGAGAAGACCGGCAGCGCCGGAGCGGTGAACGAGGCGGTCGAGGATCAGCCCGAGTCGTTCAGCCAGGTGCTCAACCTGCTGATGGCGACCTCGATCGGCCGGGCGCCCCTGCTGGAGCTCGAATGGAACCTGACGCTGACGCCGGAGAAGGCGGGGAAGAGGCGATGAACCTGCGCTCCGCCGCCGTCACCGTCGGCGGCATGCTGCTCGCCGCCGTCGCGGTGCTCTGGCTCTTCGAGCGGCAGATCTCGGGCCCCTGGTTCCGGCTCGGGCTGCACCCGGAGATCACCGCCACCCTGGAGCAGTCGATGGACGATCAGAAGCGGCTGGCTCATCTTCAGCCGCAGCGGCGGGATGAGTACCGTGCCCGCTTCGAGGCCACGCAGTCGCTGCTCAACCACCTGCGCATCCTGGAGCACAACCGCCAGCGGATCACCCGGCGCTGGGAGCTGATCGTGCTCGCGGCGGTGGGCGGCGTGCTGGCCCTGGCCGGCGGCGCCCACCTGCTGCGCCAGGGCCGGCAGGACGCCCGGCTGGAGCGGCTGCGGCGGGCCCTCGTCGCCCTCTCGGCGGGCGAGGAAGACCTCCGGATCGAGGACCGGGGCCGCGACACGCTCGGCCGGATCGCCGGCATGATCGAGGAGACCTCGCGGGTGATGGCGCGGGACCGCAAGCGGCTGCTCTATCTCAAGAACCTCTCCGTGTGGCAGGAGACCGCCCGCCGCCACGCCCACGAGATGCGCACGCCGCTGACCGCCGCCCGGCTGGAGCTGTCGCGCCTCCAGCAGCTCCTGCCGGAGAACCCGGTGGACCCCGCAGACAGCCAGGAGGAGTTGCGGCAGGCTGCCTTGAGCGTAGGCGAGGAGCTGGAGCGGCTGGGCAAGTTCACCCAGCAGTTCACCTCCTTCGCCCGCCTCTCCCTGCCGCGGCCGGCGGTGCACGACCTCGGGCCGGTGGTCGAGGAGTTCGTCGCCACCTTCGCCGCCGCCTGGCCCAGCCTGACGCTGCGCTATGAGGCTCCGGGAAAGCCCCTGCCGGCGGCGCTCGACCGCGACATGCTGCGGCAGGTGCTGGTGAACCTCTGCGACAACAGCGCCCTCGCCATTCGTTCGGCCGGCAAGGAGGCCGGTACCGTCACCCTGCGCCCGGGTGAGACCGGGGGAGGCGTCATCCTCGACGTGACCGACGACGGCCCGGGTATTCCGCCGGACATCCGCTCGCGGGTCTTCGAGCCCTACGTCACCACCCGCCGGGTGGGCGAGGGCATGGGTCTGGGGCTCGCCATCTCGAAAAAAATCCTGCTGGATCATGGCGGCGACCTGGAGGTGCTGGCGAGCTCCGGCGCGGGCACCACCTTCCGGCTCACCGTTCCACGCAAACGAGAGGATCTGACGGCATGACCCGACTGGTGATCGTAGAGGACGACGAGAAGATCCGCGGCAGCCTGCTGCTGCAGCTCCGCGAGGAGGGCTACGCGCCGCAGGCCCTGTCGTCGGCCGAGGAGGCCCTCGTCCACTTCGGGGACGGCCGCGTCTCCCTTCCCCACCTGCTGCTGCTGGACGTGCGGCTGCCGGGAATCAGCGGCGTCGAGCTGGTGCGCCGGCTGGCCACGATGCAGCGCATGCCGCCCACCATCATCATCTCGGGCGAGGCCTCGATCAGCGAGACGGTGGAGGCGCTGCGGCTCGGCGTCCACGACTTCATCGAGAAGCCGTTCTCCCGCGAACGCCTGTTGCAGTCCATTCGCAACGCCCTGGAGCACCAGGCCCTCAAGCGCGAGGTGGCGACGCTCAAGGCGGACCTCGGAGGCGAGCCGCCCATCCTCGGCGCCTCGCCGTCGGTGGCCGCGCTACGCCAGCTCATCGCCCGGGCGGCCGCCACCGACGCCCGGGTGCTCATCGTGGGCGAGAGCGGCACGGGCAAGGAGCTGGTGGCGAGCGCCCTGCACCGCGAGAGCTCGCGCGGCCAGCGCTCGTTCATCAAGATCAACTGCGCGGCCATTCCCCATCATCTGGTGGAGGACGAGCTGTTCGGCCACGCCAAGGGAGCCTTCACCGACGCCAAGATGGCCAAGCCCGGCCTCTTCGAGGAGGCGGACGGCGGCACCCTGTTCCTCGACGAGATCGGGGACATGGACCTGATCATGCAGTCTCGACTGCTGCGCGTGCTGGAGGACGGCCGGGTGCGACGGGTGGGCGAGACGCGCGACCGGCAGGTGGACGTGCGGGTCTTGGCGGCCACGCACCGCAACCTGGCGGAGGAGGTGAAGGCCGGGCGCTTCCGGGAGGATCTCTACTTCCGCCTCGCCCACCTGCCGCTGCCGGTGCCTTCGCTGCGGGAGCGGAGGGAGGACATCCCCCTCCTCTTCGATCACTTTCTGGAGCACTTCTGCCGCCAGCACCGGGCGCGCCCGCGGCAGACCGAGCCGGAGGTCTACTCCTACCTGGAGCGCTACGCCTGGCCGGGCAACGTCCGCGAGCTGAAGAACCTCTGCGAGCGGCTGGTGGTCTTCGGCGCCGATCCGTTGACGCCGGACCAGCTCCCGTCCTCCTTCTTCGAGCCCAGCCAGGACCCCGGCACGGGCCTGCTCCTCTCCTCCACCAGCCTGCCCATCGTGCCGCTGCGGGATTTCAAGACCCAATGCGAGCGCGAGTACATCGAGAGCGTTCTCCACCGTACCCGCTGGAACTTCACCGCCGCCGCCCGCCTGCTGGACGTGCAGCGCACCTATCTGCACCAGAAGGTGAAGAGCCTGGGCCTGCGGCGGCCGGGGACGGCTGGGGAGGGGGAGGAGGAGGGGTGAGGGACCTGATCTTCGAGTGGGACGAGGACAAGGCACGGGCCAATTTGCACAAACATCAGGTCTCCTTCGAGGAGGCAAAGACAGTTTTTGGTGACCCTCTGGCAATCACGATCTCGGATCCTGGCCACTCCCAGGATGAAGATCGGTACAATGACATTGGGCGCTCGGTAGGAGACCGGCTTCTCGTTGTTTCCTATACTGAGCGGGGCCTGGCAATCCGACTGATCAGTTGCCGACGGGCAACGCAGGCGGAACGGAGAATCTATGAAGAAGGCAGTGAGTGAGCAAGAACGGACTGAAGCAGATGAGATGCAGCCCGAGTACGATTTTCGCGGCGGCGTTCGCGGGAAGCACGCCGCGGCATACCGCCAAGGCCACACAGTGAAGGTCCATCACTCGGATGGAGCGACGACGACCCAGTATTTCACCTTGCAGGACGGCGCAGTGATGCTGGAGCCGGACGTCAAGGAGTACTTCCCCGATTCAGAGTCCGTGAACCACGCCCTAAGAACCCTGATTGGGTTGATACCCACCAAGCGGCGGAGTCGTACCGGGAAGGCCAGCCGCTCAACGGCACCTTCTACTTCATCTCCAGCTTCCCATCCCCATCCAGCACCCCCGCATACCCGCCCCGGGAGAGCCAGGACTTCGCCGCGGCGTCACCCTTGAGGTAGGCGTCCCAGAAAGCCGTCGTGCCCTGGAGGATAAGGTCCCGGAAGCGCGGATCCTTCTCTCCCTGGCTGGCGTTCCGCCTCTGGCCGGCGAAGATCATGTGATCGCCGGCAGTAGACGCACCCGTGCGACTGTGCGGAATTTAGCATAAACCTCCACGCTCAGCTTCGCCACCGCCCGCAACAGCACCACCACCGACCGCCCCTCGACCGGCACCTCGCCGCCGGCCTCGAAGGTCTCGTCCGTCTGTTTGACGCCATCCAGCGCCGTGTCGAAGACCCGCGTCCAGCGCTCGCCCCAGTCGGAGCGGGCGGGAAGACGGAAGGGGATGGGCTCGTGGTGGGCGTTGAAGAGGATGTAGAAGGTGTCGTCCACCACCCGCTCGCCCCGGGGATCGAGCCCGGGGATGGCGTCGCCGTTCAAGAACACGCCGAGCGACCGGGCGAAGCCGCTCCGCCAGTCCTCGTCGCTCATCAGCTCGCCGTCCGGCCGGAACCAGCCGAGGTCGCGCACGCCTTCGCCGTGAATGGCCTGGCCGAGGAACCAGCCGCGGCGGCGGAACACCGGGTGCTCGCGCCGGAAGGCGATGAGCCGGGCAGTGAAGTCGATCAGGTGCCCGTCGGCCGACTCCCAGTCGAACCAGGAGATCTCGCCATCCTGGCAATAGGCATTGTTGTTCCCCCCTGACTGCGCCCCATCTCGTCGCCGCCCAGCAGCATGGGGATGCCCTGGGAGAGGAAGAGGGTGGCCAGAAAGTTGCGCTGCTGGCGGAAGCGCAGATTGTTGATCCCCTCGTCATCCGTCGGACCCTCGACGCCGCAGTTCCAGGAGCGGTTGTGGCTCTCGCCGTCGCGGTTCTCCTCGCCGTTCGTCTCGTTGTGCTTGTCGTTGTAGGAGACGAGGTCACGCAGCGTGAAGCCGTCGTGGGCGGTGACGAAGTTGACGCTCGCCGAGGGCCTCCGGCCGGTGGTGGCGTAGAGGTCGGAGCTGCCGGTGAAGCGGTTGGCGAAGTCGCCCAGGGTCTGCGGCTCTCCCCGCCAGTAGTCGCGCACCGTGTCCCTGTACCGTGCGTTCCATTCGGACCACAGCGGCGGGAAGTTGCCCACCTGGTAGCCCCCCTCTCCCACGTCCCAGGGCTCGGCGATGAGCTTGACCCGGCTGATCACCGGGTCCTGCTGAATGATGTCGAAGAAGGCGGACAGGCGGTCCACGTCGTGCAGCTCGCGGGCCAGCGTCGAGGCGAGATCGAAGCGGAAGCCGTCCACGTGCATGTCGAGCACCCAGTAGCGCAGCGAGTCCATGATGAGCTGCAACACGTGGGGGTGCCGCATGTTGAGGCTGTTGCCCGTGCCGGTGTAATCCATGTAGTAGCGCCGGTCGTCCGGCATCAGGCGGTAATAGGCGGCGTTGTCGATCCCCTTCAGGGAGAGCACGGGGCCCAGGTGGTTGCCCTCGGCCGTGTGGTTGTAGACCACGTCGAGAATGACCTCGATCCCCTCCTGGTGGAGGGTCTTGACCATGTGCTTGAGCTCCTGCACCTGCTGCCCCGTCGCGCCGCCGGACGCGGCGTACTCGTTGTGCGCCGCCAGGTAGGCGATCGAGTTGTAGCCCCAGTAGTTGCGCAGACCGCGATCCAGCAGATTCTTGTCGTGCACGAACTGGTGGACGGGCAGGAGCTCGACGGCCGTCACTCCCAGCCGTTTGAGATGGGCGAGGGCCGCGGGATCGACGAGCGCCGAGTAGCTGCCCCGCGCCTCCTCCGGGATCGCCGGGTGCCGCTGGGTGAAGCCCTTGACGTGGACCTCGTAGATCACCGACTCATGGGCCGGCCGGCCGGGCGTGCGGTCGTTCCCCCAGTCGAAGAATGGGTTGATGACGACGCACCGGGGCATGTAGGGAGCGCTGTCCAGATCGTTGCGCGAGCCGTCCGGATCGTCGAAGTGGTAGGGAAACGTGGCCTCGTGCCACCGTACCTGGCCGTCGATCGCCTTGGCATAGGGATCGAGCAGGAGCTTGGCGGGGTTGCAGCGGTGCCCCTGACCGGGGTCCCACGGCCCATGGACGCGAAAGCCGTAGCGCTGGCCGGGCACGACGTTGGGCAGGTAGCCGTGCCAGCAGAAGCCGGTGACCTCGGGGAGCTCGATCCGGGTCTCCTGCTCCCGCGCATCGAAGAGGCAGAGGTCGACCCGCTCGGCCACCTCCGAGAAGATGGAAAAGTTGGTCCCCGCGCCGCCATACGTGGCGCCCAGGGGAAACGGCGCTCCTGGATGGATCTTCATCGATTCTCTCTCCCTCGCAATGACAAGCCGGCGGGGAGGTCTGCAAGTTGCGTGCGCGGGGGAGCCGCGGAACGTCATCTTCCCAGCGAAGGACGTAGAGACGTTCCCAGCCCGTCCACGACGCCCTCCGCGGGGCTATAACGTCGGGACGTCTCCGCCGCGGCCACAACCAACCCTCCAGCAGTAGAAATTCTGCCGATCTTTTCTATTAATTTTCCCCCTTTTTCGCTATTTTATGTCAAAATTTCACGGTCGCCGGCTCGGCCAAAAGCGCTTCAGGCCGTGGTTTCCAAGATATTGGTCGATGTTGCTCGGATCTGGCGGGAATTATCACCGTCGTCATACGTTGTCCCCTTTTGAAAGCTAGCACCCTCACTACTTCTGAGAGGAGTCGACGACATGAGAAAAAAGATAATGATGCTGAGCTTCGCGCTCGGTTTGGCGGTTACGGCCTTGACGGCCAGCAACAGTTTCGCGGCGTCGCAGTGCGAGATCGACTGCCAAAACCACTACAACCAGTGCCAGGACACTTGCAGCAAGAACTTCTGCCTGGTCTCCTGCGACGAAAACCTCAACCGCTGCCTCGCGGCCTGCGGATCCGAGAGCTGAAGCTGGGACGGAGAATTCTCACCGCTCCCATTCGTTATCCCCCGGTGCAGGCTGACACCCCACACTACTTCTGAGAGGAGTCAACGACATGAAAAAGAAAATGATGATGATGAGCTTCGCGCTCGGCTTGGCGGTTACGGCCCTGACGGCCAACAACAGCTCCGCGGCCACGCAGTGCGAGAACGACTGCCACGCTCAGTACGTCCAGTGCCAGCAGATTTGCAGCAAGAACCCCTGCTTCGTCCCCTGCCAGTACAACCTCGACCACTGTCTCGCGGCCTGCGGCTCGACGAGCTAGCCCCCGCTGACTCGGACGACAGGCGGCCGGGCATCCGGCCGCCTACCGCCCGAGCACCACGAGCACTTCATTGCTCTTCAACGCGGCAATGACGAGATCTCCCCTTCCGTCATGATTCAGGTCGCCGATGGCGACCGCCTCCGCGCCGCTCGCGGGGATCGTCGCGGTCTTCAGGTAGCGCCCGTTCGGCCCACGGGAGAGGATCGTGGCGGTATCTCCCGCCATGTTCGCCGCGGCAATCTCTGGAACACCGTCGCCATTCAGGTCACCCACCGCGACGGAGACGGGTGTGCGCCCTGCCTCGAAGGGCGAACCGGCGAGAAGACGGAAGCCGCCCGCTCCGTCGCCGAGCAGGACGCTGACACCATCCGCGGAGGGGTCCTCCGGATGGCCGGAGAAGCCGCCGATCACGACGTCGAGCTTCCCGTCTCCGTTCACGTCCGCGATCGCCTGGCAGAATGGAGAACGTCCCGCCGGGAACGGCGAGCCGGGCGCGTTCGTGAAGCCGCCCTTGCCGTCTCCCAGGAGGACGCTCACACTGCCTCCCTCGAAGTTCGTCGTCAGCAGGTCCGGCTTGCCATCGCGATTGACGTCGGCGCTGCGCAGCCGCTGATAGGGCATCCGTCCCACCGCGAACCTGCGGCCGGGCGACGCGAAACCGCCCTTGCCATTGCCGAAAAGGACCTCGATCGCGTTGTCTCCCCAGCTCTCGACCGCGAGATCGAGCCGGCGGTCACCGTTGAAGTCGCCCGTGGCGATGCCGTGCGGGTGGGGCCGGCTCCCGACCGGGAAGGGCGAGCCCGCGGCCGGACGAAAGCCTCCCTTCCCGTCTCCGAGGAGCACGGTGACGCCGTGCGTGTCGTGATTCGGGAAAGCGAGGTCGAGCGTGCCGTTGCCATCGAAATCGCCCACCGCGATGTCGTTCGGGTTCTTCCCCGCGGGAAAAGGCGAGCCCGCCGCAGGCCCAAAGCCCCCTTTGCCGTCGCCGAGAAGAACCGTCACGTCGCCGCTCCCGTTGTTCGCGACGGCGAGATCGGGCTTCCCGTCGCGATTGAAGTCCGCGATGGCGACGCTCGATGGGGCACCCCCGACCCGAAAATGACGGGGCTCGCCAGGACCGGGCGGCCGTGGAGCGGGAGCAGACGTCAGAACGGCTGCAAGAATGACGGCGACTGTGCAAAAGAGGCCTGCCACGCCAACGACCCGATTCAGCATAGAGCACCTCATAACGGCGGGAGAGGGAAACGGAGACACCTCTGAGGGGATCTGCCCTTTTCCTTCGTTACTCTCTCCGAAGCTATCACCCCAATCCCTTCTGAGAGGAGTCGAGGACATGAAAAAGAAGATGATGATGCTGAGCTTCGCCCTGGGCCTGGCTGTTACGGCTCTGACGGCCGGCAACAGCTCCGCGGCCTCGCAGTGCGAGATCGACTGCCGCACGCAGTTCGACCAGTGCCAGGTGATCTGCAGCAAGGTCCCCTGTCTGGTGTCCTGCGAGTTCAACTACAACCGCTGCATCAACAACTGCGGCTCGGAGAGCTGAACCGTCGAAGGGAGGGGCGGCCGGGCCTTCCGGCCGCCTGTCCCGCCCTACTTCCCCTGCTCGATCGCGCGGCGGGCGATGCGGTCCACGAGGCCGGGAGCCAGCAGCTTGAGCCACATCCCGAGCCGCCCACGGCGGGTCATCACCAACTCGCGGCGGCGATCCGCCGCGGCGGCGAGAATCAGGCGGGCGCAGGTCTCGGCCGTCATCACCTCGCCCTCGCGGACCGGGCTCTTGCCCAGCGGCTGGCCGTCGCCGCCGAAGGCCCGCTCGCGGATCTCGGTGGCCACGAAGCCGGGATAGACCATGGTCACCGCGACGCCCGTACCGGTGAGCTCGATGCGCAGCGAGTCGAAGAAGCCCGCCATGGCATGCTTGCTGGCGGCGTAACCGCTGCGGGTGGGCACTCCCGTCTTTCCCGTCAGGCTCGACACCCCGACGAGGCGGCCGCGGCTGCGCTTCAAATGCGGCAGAGCGTGCCAGGCGCAGTAGACGCTCCCCAGGTAGTTGACCCGCATCAGCCGGTCGAAGATGGTGAGGTCCGTCACCTCGTCGAAGCGGGCCCACATGCCGATGCCCGCGTTGTTGATCAGCGTGTCGAGGCGGCCCAGGGCGGCGACGGCGCCCCGCACGAGCTCGCCGCACCGAGCCTCTTCGGCGACGTCGGCCGGATATGCCACCGCCGTGGCGCCCAGGGCGCGGCACTGCGCGGCGACCGCCTCGAGCGGCTCCGCCTCGCGGGCCGAGAGGACGAGCCGGGCGCCCTGGGCCGCAAGCTGGAGGGCCATCTCGCGGCCGATTCCCCGCGAGGCCCCGGTGAGGAGCACGGCGTTGTCCCGGAAGGGCTCGGCGCTCACGGCGGCTCGACCTCCAAAAACTATCCCCACCCCTCGCGCTCGCGCAGCGAGGTGATGTGGGCCACATGGTGACGGCCGTGCCAGGCATAGGTGACGAGCACCTGGTCGAGGGTGAGGAGCCCTCTTTCCGGATGCCGCAGGGTCCGGGACCAGTCCGCCGCGTCCATCGTCCGCAGCAGGATGACCCAGCGCTTGTGGAGGGCGTCGAGCAGGGTCAGGGAGACTTCCGGCGCCGTGCGGCCGGTGTCCGGCAACGCCGCCCAGAGATCCTCCGCGTAGGGCTTGATGGTGGGAGAGTCCTCGGTGAGAGCCAGCTTGAACCGCACGTAGGCGTTGAGGTGGCTGTCGGGGACGTGGTGAATCACCTGCCGGACGGTCCAGCCGCCGTGCCGGTAGGGAGTGTCGAGCTGCTCGGCGTTCAAGCCCCGGACGGCGGCGCGCAGCCGCTCCGGAGCTTCGGCGATCTGTTCGATGAGCTCCAGGCGCCGCTCGTCGCCGAGCGGACCCTCGTCCTGCAGCTTGCCGACGGGGTACCGCAGATCCTCGTTCATCGTCACTCCTCCAGGGTAGAAGTCTTGGGGCCGCGGGCCTCCTTACCCCGAGCATAACAGCGACCGGCCGGCCCGTTTCCGGTCCCGGGCAGGAGATCCGAGGATTCTTTGGTCCAACTCTTGAGAAATTTCTACGGCTTCTCTATGATAGCCACCAACTTCTTTTGAGTAGCTTTTCAGGCCGTTGCGCCTCCGAGGAGGAACGCCGCGAATGTCGACGTCGAGAACTGTTCAGTGTGGTCGTCAGAGTACCAGTCTGGAGCTCCCGGACATCGTGATCATGAAGCTGGTGGGCGAGGTCACGCTCGAGGAGTGCCGTGAGATCAACCAGGCCCACCTCGACTTCGCCAAAGAGGTGGAGTATTTCTTCTATTGGATCGATTTGACGGAGTTGGAGGATCTTCCCGCCGCCGTGCGCCGCGAGGCCTCGGCCACGGTCAAGCTCCTTCCCGTACGGGGCACGGTCGTCTTCAACGCTCCACTGCGAGCGCGCGTGCTGGCCAAGCTCCTGCTGACCGCCGCCAATCTGTTCCGCATGGGTCCGGAGAAGAACCCCGTCTCCTTCGCGGATAACGAAGAGGAGGCTCGCGCCCTCTTCGCCAAGTGGCGCCAGCAGATGGCCAACGCCGCCTAGCCCCTCGCGGACCCGCCGCCCGTTCCGCCTCCCGGAGTCCCCCGTGACTCCGGGACGGGGACGGGTCCGTTGTTTCCTTCCTCGATTCCCGCCACCCGCTTTTTCCAGGTAAATTCCAGAGCTAATTCCGGAATGACCCGAGGGAGAAGACTCATCTTTCCGGACTTTTTTGCCTTCCTATCTTCACCAAAATCCTTTAACCGCAATCACTTGACAGCTTCCCGGAGGCGGGCGTAGTGTCGGGCTCCATCTCACGCTGCTTCGGAGCCAGACATGCGTCCGACCCTGAATTTTCGTCCTCGCTGTGATGAAGAAGCTATCCCGGCTCCTCCAGCCGGCGTCTCGGTTTCAGGCTTCGGAGCACTCTCGTTTATGGCGCTGTTTTTATCCCAGAGAACCTGGGAAGGAGGTTTCAACATGTCCATGCGGAGAAGCTCGCTGGTGTTGTTCGCAGTATTCTTGCTGGCCAGCCTGCCCGGCCGGTCGCAAGACTGGCCCCAGTGGGGCCGGAACCCGCAGCACACGGGAGCCGCCGGCGTTGCGGGGCAACGGGCCCAGCAGATACTCGAAGACGTGATCTACGACCCCTTCGTGGACGCGGAAAAAGCGGATCCCGACGAAGCCGGCGATCTGCTCGTCCACTACCAGGTGCCGCTGCTCGACGGCGACGACGTATACATGGAGTTCAAGACCGGGACGTTCACCAGCCTCGAGACCTGGGAGACCCAGATCTGGAACGAGAAGAAGCTGGACTGGGATCACGGCCACCTGGTCGAGAAGTGGAGCTTCGAGAGCGACTGGAAACCGGCGCCCTTCCTCAGCCTCGTGACCGGCAACGGCCCCTTCTGGGAGCCCGTCTTCCACGCCGTGCTCGTCGGTAGCTACGTCTATCTTCCCGGCGCCGGCGGCTCGATCTTCAAGGTCGCCAAGAGCGACGGCCACCTGGTGGCGCGCATCAAGCCCTTCGGCAACACGCTCAACCGGGACACCTTCGTCGCCGGGCCGCTCACCGCGGACGCCGCCGGCAACGTCTACTACAACGTCCTCAAGCTCGACCACAACAATCCCTGGGACGTAAACCCGCCGGCCTCCTACCTGGTGAAGGTCGCTCCCAACAATACGTTCAAGTCCGCCACCATCGCCTCGCTGACGCCCGGCGCGCCCGCCGCCAACGCCCAGTGCCTCGGCATTTTTGACGTCGCCGACCTGCCGTTCCCGCCGAGCCCGAACGCCGTGCCGGGCACGGTACCTTGCGGCGCCCAGCGCGTTTCCGTCAACTCCGCCCCCGCCATCGCGCCGGACGGCACGATCTACATCGTCACCCTGGCCCACCTCTGGGACCGGGAGTCGTATCTCGTCGCCGTCAAGCCCGACCTGACCCCGAAGTGGATCGCCTCGCTGGCCAACCGGATGTTCGACGGCTGCAACATTACGTTGCCGCCCAACGGCGCGCCCGGCGGCTGCCGCGCCGGCTCCCACACCGGCGCCGAGCCGACTCAGAACCGGGGCGGCTCCGGCCGCGTGATCGACGACTCGTCCTCCGTGCCGGTGGTGCTGCCGGACGGCAGCGTCCTGTACGGCGCCTTCACCCGCTACAACTATGATCAGGGCCACCTGATGAAGTTCAGCTCGACGGGGCAGTTCCTGGCCTCCTACCGCTTCGGCTGGGACGATACGCCGTCGGTCTACCAGCACGACGGCACCTACTCCATCCTCACCAAGGACAACCAGTACGGCGAGCTCGGCTCCTACTGCAACGACGAGACGTTCTGCCCGTCCGACCGTACCGGCACCAACCCGTCCTTCCCGGAGGCCTACTTCGTCACCCGGCTCAACAAGAACCTGGTGCCGGAGTGGCGCTGGCAGAACACCAACACCCAGAGCTGCACCCGCGACTCTCATGGCCACGTGACCTGCGTCTCGGATCACCCGGTCGGCTTCGAGTGGTGCGTCAACGCCCCGGCCGTCGACTCGGCCGGCGCGGTCTACGCCAACAGCGAGGATGGCGGCCTCTACGTCCTTCGCGCCAACGGCACGCTACGCGATCACCTCTTCCTTCAGCTCGCGATCGGCGCCGCCTACACGCCGCTCTCCATCGCCTCCGACGGCAAGATCCTGACCCAAAACGACGGTCACCTCTTCGCCGTCGGCAACAACTGAGCCGGTCCGCAACCTGCCGGGGCGCAGCCGGCCGCGCCCCGGCCTCTTCCAGGCGAAAAGTCTCGGTTTCGGCTTTTGGGGGCACCACCATTTTTGTCATCACTTTTCTCCAGGGAAACCTGGAAGGAGGTAGCTGAATGCGAAAGAATCTATTGGTGGTCTTCACAGGTTTGGTTTTGGCAAGTCTGCCGGCCTTGTCGCAGGACTGGGCGCAGTGGGGAAAGAACGCGCTTCACACCAACGCGACGAGCGCCGTGGGCCAGACGGCGACCCACATCCTCGAGGACGTGATCTACGACCCCTTCGTGGACGCCGAGAAGGCCGATCCCCAGAGCGGCAACGACCTGTTGGTCCACTACCAGGTGCCGCTGCTCGACGGCACCAACGTTTACATGGAGTTCAAGAGCGGCGTGTTCACGGACGTACCCCACTGGGATACGCAGATCTGGAACGAGAAGCGGCTGCAGTGGCAGGGCGGCCATCTGGTGGAGAAGTGGAGCTTCGAGAGCGATTGGAAGCCCGAGCCTTTCGGCACCAACTTCGGCGGCCCGTTCTGGGAGCCGGTGTTCCATGCCGCCCTCACCAGCTCCTTCGTCTACGTGCCGGGCGCCGGCGGTTCCGTGTTCAAGCTGAACAAGACGACGGGCGCGCAGTTGGCGCGTATTTCGCCCTTCGGCGCCATTGATCAGGACATCTTCGTGGCCGGCCCCTTGACGGTCGATAACGCCGGCAACGTGTACTACAACGCCATCAAGCTCACCCACGGCAATGCCTGGAATTCCGACGTCAACAACTCCTGGCTGGTCAAGATCGCGGCCAATGGCACCTTCCAGACGGCCACCTTCGCCTCGCTGACGCCGGGCGCGCCCGCGGGCAATGACAAGTGCCTGGGCGTGTTCAACATCAACCAGCTCCCCTGGCCGCCGGCTCCGGACGCGGTGCCGAACACGGTGCAGTGCGGCTCGCAGCGCCCCGGGCTCAACGTCGCCCCGGCCGTGGCCTCGAACGGCACGATCTATACGATCAGCGTCGCCCACCTGTGGACCCGTCACGGCTACCTGGTCGCCGTCAATCCCAACCTGACGCCGAAGTGGACCGCCTCGTTGCGCGACCGCTTCAACGACGGCTGCAACGTCCTGCTGCCCGCCAACGGCTTGCCGAACGGCTGCCGTACCGGCGCGACCACCGGCGTCGATCCGGCGCAGAACCGGCCGGGCGCCGGCCGCGTGCTCGACGATTCGACCTCCTCGCCCATCGTGGCGCCGGACGGCAGCGTCTTCTACGGTGCCTACACCCGCTACAACTATGCCCAGGGACACCTGATGAAGTTCAACTCCGCCGGTGCGTTCCAGGCCGCCTACCGCTTCGGCTGGGACGACACGCCGGCCATCTACCAGCACGACGGCACCTACTCCATCCTCACCAAGGACAACCAGTACGGCGAAACCGGCTCCTACTGCAACGACCCGGTGATCTGCCCGGAGGATCGTACGGCCTACAACCCGGCTTTCCCGGAGGCCTACTTCATCACCCGCCTCAACAGCAGCCTGGTCCCCGAGTGGCGCTGGCAGAACACCAACACCCTGAGCTGCAACCGCGACAACAGCGGCAACGTCACCTGCGTCTCCGATCACCCGGCCGGCTTCGAGTGGTGCGTCAACGCTCCGGCGGTTGACGGCAACGGCGTCGTCTACAACAACAGCGAGGACGGCGGCGTCTACGTCATCCGCCCGGATGGCACCCTGCGCGATCACCTCTTCCTGAAGCTCGCCCTAGGCGCCGCCTACACGCCGATCTCCATCGCGTCGGACGGCAGAATCCTGGCCCAGAACGACGGCCACCTCTTCGTGGTCGGCAACTAAAAAGTCCGCTCCGCGGTCCGCGGGGGCGCGGCCCATGCCGCGCCCCTGTTCCTTCCTTCCCCCCATCTTTCCCGCTTTCGTTTTTTCGCCTCGCTCCCCGGCATTTCCGGCCGGTGAGGGAAAAGCCCCCGCGCCTGCGTTCTCCGTATGCAGCACTCACTGAATCGACTAGAAAAAAATGTCATGCACAAAGCACTGGAAGCTACCCGCACTTTGTCGTGACTTTCCCCAGAGAACCTGGGAAGGAGGTTACGTGTCCATACGGAGAAGCTCGACGTTGTTCGCCCTCTTCTTGCTGGCCAGCCTGCCGGGCTGGTCCGAGGATGGCTCTCGGTTCCAAGGCTGGCCGCAGTGGGGTCAGAACCCGCGGCACACGGGAATTGCGAATGTCTCAGGGCAACATGCCAAGAAGATGCTCGACGACGTGGTCTACGATCCCTTCGTGGAGGCGGAGAAAGCGGATCCGACCTTCGGGGGTGGCGACCTGCCGGTCCACTATCAGGTGCCGCTGACCGACGGCGACGACGTCTACATGGAGTTCAAGACCGGGGCGTACACGAGCGTCCTGACCCGGAACACCCAGATCTGGAACGAGAAGAAGCTGCACTGGAAGCACGGCCGCCTGGCGGAGGCCTGGAGCTTCGAAAGCGACTGGAAGCCGGTGCCCCTGTTCAGTTTCCTGACCGGCAACGGCCCCTTCGACGAGCCCGTCTTCCACGCCGTCCTGGTGGGCGACTACGTCTACCTTCCAGGCTTCGGCGGCTCGATCTTCAAGCTCGCCAAGTCCGACGGCCGCCTGGTGGCGCGCATCAACCCCTTCGGCTCCACGCTCGACCCGGACACCTACGCCGTCGGCCCGCTCACCGCGGACGCCAAGGGCAACGTCTATTACGACGCTCTCAAGCTCGATCACAACAACCCCTGGGACGTGAACCCGCCGGCTTCGTACCTGGTGAAGGTGTCGCCCAACAACACGACCCGGACCGCCACCATCGCCTCGCTGACGCCCGGCGCGCCCGGCGCCGGCGACCCGTGCCTCGGCAGCTTCAGCCCCGCCGACCTGCCGTGGCCGCCGAGCCCGGACGCCGTGCCGCCCACGCGGCCCTGCGGCGCCCAGCGGGTGCCGGTCAACTCCGCTCCCGCCATCGCGCCGGACGGCACCCTCTACATCGTCACCACCGCGCACCTCTGGATCCGCGAGGGATTTCTCGTCGCCGTCAATCCCGACCTGACGCCGAAGTGGATCGCCTCGCTCGCCAACCGTCTCTTCGACGGCTGCAACGTCACCTTGCCGCCCAACGGCGCGCCCGGCGGCTGCCGCGCCGGCGCGCATACCGGCGTCGATCCCTCGCAGAACCGGGGTGGCGCCGGCATCGTCTGGGACGACTCGACCTCCGTGCCGGTGGTGCTGCCGGACGGCGCCGTCCTCTACGGCGCCTTGACCCGCTATCCCTACTTTCAGGGCCACCTGATGAAGTTCAGCTCCGGCGGGCGGTTCCTGGCGTCCTATCCCTTCGGTTGGGACGACACGCCGGCGGTCTATCCGCACGACGGCACCTACTCCATCATCACCAAGGAGAATCATTACGGCAGGACGGGCTCCTACTGCCCCGTCGAGCAGTTCTGCCCCAAGGACCGCACGGCCAGCGACCCGGCTTCCCCGGAGGCCTACTTCATCACCCGGCTCAACAGCAACCTGGAGCCGGAGTGGCGCTTCCAGAGCACCAACACCCAGAGCTGCTCGCGGGACTCCAACGGCCAGGTGAGCTGCGTCTCGGATGAACCGGCCGGCTTCGAGTGGTGCGTCAACGCCCCGGCGGTCGACCGCAACGGCAACGTCTTCGTCAACAGCGAGGACGGCGGCCTTTACGCCATTCGCCCGAACGGCACCCTGCGGGATCACCTTTTCCTCGATTCCGCCGTCGGCGCCGCCTACACGCCGCTCTCCCTCGCCAACGACGGCAGGATCCTGACCCAGAACAACGGTCACCTGTTCGTGGTCGGCGATGAAGAAGACGACGACTAGTCCAGTCCTCCTTGGGCTCCGGCGCCGCTCCTAACCTTACAGCGGCCCAGCAAACTTTACGGCGCTCCACCAAGCCTTACGCTGGCGCGCCAAACTTTACGGCGGCCCACCAAACTTTACGGTGGTCCGCCAAACTTTACGGCGGCCCAGCAAACCTTACGGCGCTCCGCCAAACTTTACGGCGGCCCATCAAACTTTACGGAGCCCCGCCAAACTTTACGCTGGCGTGCCAAACTTTACGGCGCTCCGCCAAACTTTACGGCGTCCCGTCAAACTTTACGCTGGCGTGCCGAACTTTACGGCGTCCCATCAAACTCTACGGTGCTCCGCCAAACCTTACGTCGCCCCGTCAAACTTTACGCTGGGCTGCCAAACTTTACGGCGCTCTGCCAAACTTTACGGCGGCCCAGCAAACTTTACGGCGCGGCTGCTAACTTTACGGCGGCCCGCCAAACTTTACGGCGTCTCGCCAAACTTTACGGCGTTCCGCCAAACTTTACGCTGGCGCAGCAAACTTTACGGCGGCGCTCCGAACCTTACGGCATCCCGCCACATTTGCGGCATCCCGGAAACGCGCTTCTGTTTCCCAGAAAAATCCGGCTCGCGCATCAAACTCGTGGGGAGGGGCGGATCCGCCACGATCCCATGGACTGGCTGGCGACGCCGGTGGCGATCTCGCGACGTCACTCCTCGCGGAGCGCCTCGAGCTCGGCGATGGCTTCGAGGTTCTTGGGACGGCCGGCGTCTCGCTTGGCTTGGATCAGGCGATCCAGGCCCAGGCAGTGGCACTCGATACCAAAGACGGACAACTTCCGGCTGTGGGGGAGCAGAGTGTCGTAGGTACCCCCGCCCGCGATCTCGCCGCCACCCCGCCCACGATGATGAGCTCGACCCCGGCTCTGCTCAAAGCCGGTAGGAGTTGGTCAAGATCAACCACAGAAGGCATGCCGCCCGGCCCGCCTCATCTCCTCTGCAAAGCGCTGGTGCCGCATCAAATTGCGCAGTCGCTCCTCGGCGGTCAGCTTGAGGTTCTCCCGGAGAAGGGTCCGGTCGACATCCTTCTTATAGGCTTCGATGACCGGGTCGGGCTCGAGCAGGAGCTGCGGTTCGTCCATGACTCGACTCTACCAGACTCCTTGCCTTCCGTAACCCAGGATGAGTGTTCCGCGGAGGAGGGCGAACCCTCCAGAGCCCGGGAGGAGCGTTCCGCCCTCCTTACGGTTCGTCGGCGGCTGACGCCCGTGGCTCCGGCCGTTCGCCAAGACAAGGGACGCACCAGCCCGCGTCTGATCGGAGCGGGTGGCCAAAGAAGAAGGAGATAACTCATCAACCGCGCGTATAGACCGCTTCGCGCGTCTCGTCCAGGTCCTCAACGTTCACCATGTAGGGGCGCATTTCAGCGAAAATGTCCTCCCCGGCCGGCATCCGCGCCTCCGGCGATACCGGCTCGTCCACGAAGACGATGGCCTCGCGTACCTCGCCGGGCATCTGGGCAAGGTTCTCGGCGATTTGTTGCTTCGTTCCTCTGAGCACGTGCGCTTGCATTTTCAACTCCTACGCGGCACCCCAGATCCAAGAGTCGAGCGACTTGTGTTATTACCCTTGCCCATGCTCCCTCGGCGGTTCATCCGTCCAGGGCCTCACGCTCCTGCCGAACCTGCGGCGCGGGTAGCTCAGCTTTTCCTGATCACGAGTATCAGTTCCCGCTTTGTTGCTGCGGTGCCACGCCGGGTCCTGCGCACGTCCGGGATATCGTCTTCTATTATCTGCTCCAGCCTTGCCGAGGGATCATTAGTCAGCAAATGTGCGAGAATCCGCTCTGCAGGATGCGATGTCATCCGCTTCCGCCGCACTGTCTGGCCGATGATGAGGATACATCGCCCACGTCGTCTTAGTCGGGATAGCGCGTTCCTGGCAAACGCCGCAGTAAGAGTGTCGAATTCCTCTTTTTTGTCGGTCGGCTCCGGTGAATAATCCGAAGTCTTGCGGTCGAGGAACCACATCCGCAGGCGGTTATCCCGGACATAGTCTAGTGCATTCATATATGGGGGGCTCGTAATGATTACATCGACCTCATGATCTAACATCAGATGGGCGATATCTTCCTGCGAAGCATAGGCTTTCACCCCAGCCGGGCGTTCCATTGGTACCTTGAGAGCTCTGCGCACTTTCGCGATGAGGCGAGGGGCGAGAGATCGTTCCTCGTACATCTCTGGGTACTGCGCGCGCGGGAACTTCCTGTCACGCAGATACGGAACTAGGTGGCTGCTTGGATAAGACAGAAAGCCTGGCCGCTGGTGATGAAGAATTCCGAGCAGGCAAGCGAGCAGGAATTGGTCGTCCTGCTCGATACATTCATCCGCGAATCGTAGCGCATCCTGCAGAGTGTTCGGATGGAAGAATTGCTTCACCCACTCCGGCACGCGGCTCTCTGCGTACAGAGATCGTCCGAGCGCGCGGCGTAAGCGTAGCTCGACCCTCTGAATGGCCTGCTCGACCGATTGCGGCGCCTCGAGCTTGGCGCGGGTCAACGTAACGGCATACGGACTGCGATCAAATGCAAGGACGTTGCGACCGAGTAGCACTGCTTCAAGCGGAACCGTGCCTGACCCTGAAAAACAATCAAGGACGAGATCTTTTGGCTTCGTAAAGCGCAAGATCAGCTCCCGTGCAATGACAGCTTTCAGCTTCCCGATGTAGGGCGCGAGTTGGTGAAGCGTGCTATCAGCGTCTGTCGCAGGGCGCTTCCACTCCGGTGGAGCGGCAAGGGCGGGAAGACCGAGGAGTATTGACATCGCTCACCAGTCCGCGGTCCGCGCGAGATTCTCTCTGGCTGCTTCGACCAGCGGGACGAGTTCAGCCACGGATCGCGCCAGCTCGCTGTGATTGTCAGCAGGGTCGTAAGTTAGTGCACGGAGGTTCATCGTCTCCTCCATCACTCTCAAAGTTCCGGCGCGGATCGAGTCGCGCGGCATTACGATGAAGTGCGGCCGCGACCCTTCGAAGTGGTGTGCGTGGTCCTCCAGCAGGATTTGGATGTCGGGGTCGCGGAGCGAGGCGCCGAGGAAAACATGGGTGTGGGTGACGAACAGACCCCGGAGCATCTGGTAGAAGTAGGCGTGATTGCGGCGGGCCAGCGCGTACTGACTGCGCGTGAAAATGGCCTTTTCGGGCGAGTCAATGGTGCCGTGCACCTTCAGGACGACGCGCTGGCTCCGACGGAACACGTCCGCGACGTCGTCATCGTAATAAGTCTTAACCAGGACGGTGTTCTTCTGGATCTGATTTGCGCGGTTCTCGTACAGCTTGTCGAAATTCGTTGTGAGGACGAACCGCGAGTCCACTCGACTCAGATTATCGTGGATTTTGGCGGGCTGAAAGGATTTGTCGGCGAACTCCCGAAGCAGTTCGGTCTTGAAGCCATCTCGCTGAAGAGACTTTCGAGCCAGCTCACACGCAGTCAAGAGGTCCCCCTCGCTTATGCAGAGCAGAATCTCGGCCCGCTGTGCTAAATCCGGGGCACGCGATGCAAGGTGCTGGAGGAACTCTTTCCAGTCCTTCGGATGCTCGCCCTTGTCGTTGCAGGCGCTTTTCGAGACACCTGCGCCAAGGAAGAGTACGGAACGACGTGCGGCAATGTCCTTGACGAGGTCTTCGGGCCAGCTAATCATGCCGGCGTCCCTGCACTCTTCTTGAGATTCCGCATGAGCGAGCTCACCAGCGCATTGATGAATTCCTCGTACTGCCGCTGTTGCTGATACTGCCCGCCCGACAAGCCGTCCTTCGCCGTCAGCCGGTGAATCGGCGTGTGCGCCGTCTGCGCCAAGGGCACGAGGCTGTACATGTGCGGAACATCACCAAGTCTCACGTCCTCGGAACTCAGATGGGGAGCAATGAACGGGCTCAGGCTATTTCGAATCTTCTCAGGGATCTGCGCGAGGATCCTCTCATAGGCCCCCGTCGCCCGCTTCTCCTCCCGGATCGTCTTGGTGATGTATTGCTGCACCGTGTAACCGACGAAGCGTGCTGAGGAAGAGATTCGCAATTCGCCCGCGTATTTGTTGTTTAAATCTGCTCCATGATCTAGGGCGCAGCGCGCGTAGGCTTGATCGTAGTTTCCACTCCACCGATTGAGCCAGGCAGCAATGTTCTCGATCCCGATCAGGCTGAAGATATCGCAATTCATCGGCGCCATAAAGTAGTCGGCGCCGACAAGAATCGACCGGTTCAGTGCCCCGAGGCTTGGGCCGACATCGTAGACGATCAGGTCGTACTGATGCTTGAGATGACTCAGTAGCTGAGTGTTCCAGTTCGTGACGCGCGCTCCGCCCAGGCCGCCGGCAAGGAAGTCCGTCCATCCGCTGCTGAGCTTATCCTCGAGCAAGGCGACCTGCGGGTGACCCGCCAGCACGGACACGCCGAACCGGTTGGTGGACGGGGTTGCCGGCCTATATCTATCTGAGAGAGAGGCATCCCCCGCGAGGAGCGGAGAGAGTACTTCTCTTAGCGTATCGACTTCCGGGGGAACCTCGGCCGCCGAGTAGATGCGTTCGGTCATCTCGTCGGACAGCACAAGCTGCGTGGCGTTGCACTGAGGATCCGCGTCGACGAGCAGGACGCTCAGACGCTGCGTCTCGGCCAAGTAGGACGCGACGTTACACGCAAGTGTAGTCTTACCGACTCCACCCTTGTTGTTGAAGAAGCAGACACTGCCGAACATTGGCGATCCCTATAGAGTGGCAGAGCTATCTGTAAGAGTGACCTAGAAGTGCATTTGGCTATGTCGAACTACACCGCAGCCCCACAATTGGCTGTTTCCGGCCGCTGGGTTGACAATTCGTCTCCGGAAATAAGGCTCCGTGCTCTACGAGTATCTTTCCGAGGCTACTTATAGCATAGACCGCCGAGCCCCCAACGCAGCCTTGGGAAAGTGGGCCGCGGTTTCGGAGGCGGCGCACTCGTGAAGATCCGGCCTTCAGCAATGGCCGCCCACTTCGTCTCTCCTCCGCCCTTGTCTTACGCCCTTCTTCCGCCATAGAATTACGCCATGGCGACCCTGGCGAGGAAGACTACGCCGCCCCCTTACGCCGAGCTCCACGCCGCTTCGGCCTTCTCTTTCCTCGACGGCGCTTCGCTCCCGGAGGATCTGGTCGAGCGGGCGGCGGCATTGGAGCTCCCGGCTGTGGCCCTGGTGGACGCCAATGGCGTGTATGCCGCTCCCCGCTTCCATACCGCGGCGAAACAGGCGGGGCTCAAGGCTCTCGTGGGTGCCGAGATGACGCTGGAGGACGAGCCCAGCCTCTTCCAGCAGCGGGCCCGCCTCGGTCCCATCGGCCTGGTGCCGGATCCCAAGCCGGGCGTCGAACGGCGGGGGGTGGACACGCAGGCCCGGCTCACCCTGCTCGCCGCCAGCCAGACCGGCTACCGCAACCTCTGCCGGCTGGCCACGGCCGCCGCCCGCGGCCGGCCCAAGGGGGAGGCGCGGGTCTCCTGGGGTCTTCTTGCCGAGCACGCGGGCGGCCTCCACTGCCTGACCGGCAGCGACGAAGGCCCCCTCGCCCGTGAGATCGCCGACGGCGGGGAAGATCCCGCTCGCAAGCTGCTGGAACGGCTGGGACATTTCTTTCCCGGCCGCCTCCACGTCGAGCTGCAACGCCACCACCTGCGCGAGGAGGAGCACCGCAACCGGGTGCTGGTGGACCTCGCCCGCCGGTTGCGCCTCCCCTTGGTCGCCACCAACGGCGTGCGCTACGCCAAGCCCGAGGACAAGCCGCTCCACGACGTGCTCACCGCCATCCGCCACCACACGACGCTCGACGAGGGGGGACGGCTCCTCGCCTCGCACCGCGAGCGGCACTTCAAGAGTGCCGCCGAGATGAGCCGGCTTTTCGCCGATCTGCCGGAGGCGCTCGCCAACAGCGCCAAGCTCGCCTCGGAGCTCGACTTCACCATGGCCGGCCTCGGCTATCGCTTCCCCGACTACCCCCTGCCGCCGGGCGAAACGCCCGCCTCCTATCTGCGCCACGTCACCTGGAACGGCGCCAAGGC
Organism: Thermoanaerobaculaceae bacterium; assembly: GCA_963717295.1. Classification (GTDB taxonomy): domain Bacteria; phylum Acidobacteriota; class Thermoanaerobaculia; order Multivoradales; family UBA5704; genus DATARR01. Next base: position 7,902,380 of record OY970330.1, on the reverse strand, counting down.
CCGCTTCCGGCCGCTGACCGCCAAGGCGCAGGCCCAGATCCAGAAGGAGCTGGACCTCATCGAGAAGCTCAACCTCGCCGGCTACTTCCTCATCGTGTGGGACATCGTCAATTTCTGCCTGCGCGAAAACATCCTCGCCCAGGGGCGGGGCTCGGCGGCCAACAGCGCGGTGTGCTATGCCCTCTCGATCACCGCCGTCGATCCGGTCAAGATGGAGCTGCTCTTCGAGCGTTTCCTCTCCGAGGAGCGGGGCGAATGGCCGGATATCGATCTCGATCTCCCCTCGGGCGACCAGCGCGAGCGGGTGATCCAGCACGTCTATCAGCGCTACGGCCCCCATGGCGCCGCGATGACGGCGACCGTCATCACTTACCGCGACCGCTCCGCCACCCGCGAGGTCGCGAAGGTCTTCGGCTACTCCGAGGAGCAGATCGACAAGCTGGCCGGCCAGCTCGGCCATTTCAACTACGACATCCATCAAGGCGACGACAAGTCGCTCACCGCCGAGCTGACCGCCGCCGGCTTCGATCCCACCGAGCCGCGCCTGGTGCACTTCATGGATCTGTGGACGCGCATCCACAACCTCCCCCGCCACCTAGGCCAGCACACCGGCGGCATGGTGATCGCCGCCGGCCGGCTGGACGAGGTCGTCCCCCTCGAACCGGCCACCATGCCCGGCCGGGTGGTGATCCAGTGGGACAAGGACGACTGCGCCGACCTCGGAATCATCAAGGTCGACCTGCTGGGCCTGGGGATGCTCGCGGCCCTGGAGGAGATGGTGCCGACCATCAAGGAGCGGGAGGGGACGCACGTCGACCTCGCCCACCTCCCGCCGGACGACCCCAAGGTCTTCAAGATGCTTCAGGTGGCGGACACCGTAGGCTGCTTCCAGATCGAAAGCCGTGCCCAGATGGCCTCGCTCCCCCGCAATCACCCCACGAAGTTCTACGACATCGTCATCCAGGTGGGGATCATCCGCCCCGGTCCCATCGCCGGAAACCTGGCGAGCCCCTACTTCGAGCGGCGCAACGGAAGGCAGGCGGTCACCTATCCGCATCCGAGCCTGAAGCCCATTCTCGAGCGCACGCTCGGCATCCCCATCTTCCAGGAACAGCTCCTGAAAGTCGCCATGGTGGCCGCGAGCTTCACCGGCGGCGAGGCCGAGGAGCTGCGACGGGCGATGGGATCGAAGCGGTCCGTCGAACGCATGAACGCCATCGTGGAGAAGCTGCGCCGCGGCATGACGGCGAACGGCATCACCGGCAAACCCCAGGACGAAATCGTTCTCGGCATCACCTCGTTCGCCCTCTACGGCTTCCCCGAGTCGCACGCCGCGAGCTTCGCCCTCATCGCCTACGCCAGCTCGTACCTCAAGGCCCACCATCCCACGGCCTTCTACCTGGGGCTGCTCAACGCTTGGCCCATGGGCTTCTATCACCCGGCCACCCTGGTGAAGGACGCCCAGCGCCACGGCGTCGAGATCCGGCCGATCGACATCCAGACCTCCGGCGTACGGTGCCGCTGGGAGGACCGGAAGATTCGCGAGGGTGCTCGGGATGCCCGCACCGGCCAGGCGCCACCGGCCGGCGCCATCCGCCTCGGCTTCCGCTTCGTGCGGAGCCTTCGCGGCCGGGCGGGAGCGGCGATCGAGGCCGAGCAGGCCAAGGCGCCGTTCGTCAACGCCGAGGACCTGGTGCGGCGCTGCGATCTCCAGGAGAACGAGCTTCAGACCCTTGCCGCCTCCGGCGCCCTGTCCTGTTTCGGGCTCAGCCGGCGGGCCGCGCTCTGGCAGGTGGCCCGCCTGGGACGGCCCGCCGGTCCCCTGCTCGACCAGTTGACGGACCCCGAGCCCTCGCCGCTACCCGAGATGACCCCGGCCGAGGAGACCATGGCGGACTATGGCACCGCCCAGCTCACCCTCGGGCCTCACCCGATGAGCTATTACCGCGAGATGCTCCAGAAGAAGGGGGTCACTCCCGCCGGAGGGCTCGACGCCCTCCCCAACGGCGCCCGCGTGCGCACGGCCGGCTCGGTGATCGTGCGCCAGCGTCCGGGTACCGCCAAGGGGCTCCTCTTCCTCACCCTGGAGGACGAGACCGGCATGTCGCAGGCCGTCGTCTCCCCGGACCTCCTGAAAGAGCACCGCAAGCTGATCGTCGGCTCTCCCGGCCTGCTGGTCGAGGGAATCCTCCAGAAACGGGATGGGACGATCTCCGTCAAAGGCGAGAAGTTCTGGTCGCTCAAGGAGCTGGTGGCGGTGCCGAGCCATGATTTCAGATAAACGAAAAGCCCCACCCCCTGCCGCGCAGGTACATGGCAAGGGGCGGGGCTATGATCGATCGAATCGATCGATTTACCGGCGGACCTCGCGGATCTGCTCGACGTCGATGCTGACGGCATCGTCCCTGAGGCCGGTGGCCGTGTAGACCGCGGTCACGGTCAGCGGCACGCTGCTGACGATCTCCAGGAAGCCGATGGTGAGCGGACCCACCGGCTTTTGCTTGAGCAGCTCGGCCAGGCGGCAGCAATCGTCCATCGTCGCCGTGAGCGGCGGCAGCACGATCCGGTCTGGGACGATGTCCTTGGCGAATCGAGGCTCGCGCCCGATGGCCTCACCATTCAGGACCACCGCGATGACGTGCTTTTCGATCACCGCCTCCGAGCAGTAACCGTTGTAGATGTTGATCTCCGTCGCGTAGCGGCCCGGGCGCACCGGGGTGCAACGCTCGTCCGGAACCTCGTTGACGCCGCAGACGAACTTCGCCACGTAGTAATAGCGGCACTTGGGAATGGTGATCTTGGTGGGCTTCCTCGCAATGACGACGTGGTCCGCCACGACGTCGATCGAGCCCGTGAAGACTTGGTCGCGCAACGAGCACGTTTCGAAGCCGCGCTCGAAAACGAGGTCGAACTTGAGCGTGTGAGGCTTGGTCGGGTCCAGCGGCCCCAGGACGACGGGAGGCGTGATCGACGTGACGAACGGGGCGATCGCGCCCGACGGAACCAGGCTGACGCTCTGAATCGAAATGGCCGTGATCAGCGCGTTGAGGATGGCGTTGGCGACGGCCGCCGGATCGACTCCGCTGGTCAGCGAGCCGCTGGTGGCCGAGGTGATGGCGGTCGCCTGGCCGGTGAGACCGTCGCTGTTGCAGTTGGTGTAGCCGCCGGTGCTGGCGCCGTCCAGACCGGGTCCGGTGTTGACCGAGACCCCCAGGACCGCGAGGCCGTTGGGCTGGATGGCCGTAACGAAAGGCGCCGACTTGAGATCGGCGATCACCGTGGCCCGGGTGATGTTGAAGCCTCCACCCCAGATGGGCGCACAGACCGGCTCATGGCCCGGGGCGTCCCCAAACCAGACGAGGAACTTCATGGCACCGGAGCGCCAGCCCGTCGCGCCGGTCGCTACCTGGTTCAGACCATAGAGCGAGGCCTCGGGAGTGTCTCCCCCTTCCTGGGCGGACCAGTTATTGATCGCCGCGCTCACAGCCGCTTGATTGGCGGTGATGGACAACTGATTCTGGAACGCCGGCAGGATGGGAGGAGGGAAGGCCGGTAAATCGTTGAAGTCCCGGTAGTTGCCGACACCAAACTGGATGTCGGGGACGAGCCCGGCGAGCGTGGTCATGATCGTGCTCGCACCGGCTTTCACGCTGTTGATCGCGCCGGTCATGCTGCCGGTGTTGTCGGCCAGGAAGTACACGTCGACCTTCTGCGCGATCGGCTGCGCGGGGATCGTGACCGTGATCGTCTCCCGGAAGCCGCACTCGGTGAGATGGATGTCGTTGAACGTGGGATTGATCGTGACCCGCCGGGCGAGCAACGCCTCCGGCAGATCGACTTTCAGCTCGGGAACTGCAAAGAATTCCCTGCCTTCCGCCAGCGAAAGTTTCGCCAGATCGACCGTCTTGCCGGCGGCGTCGAGGACGACCGTCGAGTGGGTTCCGTTGGGTTCGCCGGCCGGCCTGACGATGAACCTGCGAAGGGTTTCTTTGGACGAGGGAACGGTGTCGGTATCCTCCAACACGAGCTCCACTTTCTTGCCGGCCAACTGCTTGGAGACTGAATCGAGGGCGCCCTTGCGGAGCGCATCCAGGTCTTGTTGGGCCATAGTTTTCTCCTTGGCTGCGATTCAGCGAGGCGCCGGTCCATCCGGGCCCTACCGAATTACGCGCACACAAGGAGTCTTCGCCGGAGGTTTCGAATTTCTGACAAGAGCTCGTGTTACGGCGAGAAGACTAGCCGATGCCGTGATCGCGGCCAGGCCCAGAACGGCGGCCGTCGCCAGGCAAGCGCGGTCGCCGAGGGAGAGGCCCGCTTGGCGTGTAATGGCCCGTAGCCGAGCCGTTGCCTCGGCGACGGCATCGGGCTCGACCTCGGGCTCCCCATCGAGATCCGCGCCGTACGCTGACTCCGCGCCCCCCTCCGAGTACCGCTCGCCGCTGATGCGGCCCATCGCGGCTGATTCTGCTTGACTCCCCAGAAAACCCTGCTTAGACTCCACACGCGTTCTCGAAGACATACTTCTTCTCTAGCGGCTTATCGAAGCCGGCTATGAAGGCCGGCTTCTCATCAAGGATAAGGAGCCTGAATGCTAAGCAGAAAGTATTGGACTTCCGCCATTTGTCTCGGTCTCATGACTCTCGGCGGGGGGAGCCACTTGTGGGCAGCCACCAGCCCCGAACGGCAGAAGGCGGAGGAGATCCAGGCCAAGATGAAGGCGGAGGGCTGGAAGGAGATCTCCCAAGGAGTGTTCGAGCGCCAATTGGGCCCGAACAAGGTCGAGCATCTGGGTTATGGCCGTGAAGGCCTCGCCTGGACCATCGGCGAGATGAACCAGAGGATCGAGCACCTGCGCAAGGAAAATGAGACCTATCCGTCCGCAAAGCTCACCAAGACCATCGACGAGCTGACCTTCCAAAGCGCCAAGGCCCGGCATGAGCTCTGGCGCATGGAGCAGAGCTCGGCGAAGGGCCTGTCCAGCATTACCGCCGCCGTCACGGGTGGCAGTTGCAGCTCCATCTGCTACAGCGCGACGGCGGACGCCTATCCCCTGACCTCCACCCAGGGCGTCGGCGCGGTCGCGGACGCCACCTTCAACAGCACCTGCGGCTACTCCGGCGATACCTACGCCTATGCCTACGCCCGCGCGACCTCGGGCGGCACCACGACGACCATCACCCAGACCGACCCGCATACGGGAACCTCGGTGAGCAGCCATGCCGCGGGAACCGTGAACGGCGGAAGTGTCACCGGCACGCCCTGCTACTCCGAGGCCAGCTCCTACGCGACCAGCACGGCTCTGGGCATCTCCTACTCGACCAGCGACACCAATAGCTCCTGCCCGGCGACACCGTGCACGGCCTCGATCTCCGGCACCAGCTACGAGTACTTCGCCACCGGCGGCTGCCGGAGCAGAACGTTTACCGCGGTCGTCTCCGGCTGCACCGCCACGTCATACTCATGGAAGATCGGCGGCACCGTGGTGGGTACCGGCAGCACCTATACCAGGTCGATCTGCGCCACGGCCGCGAGCTTCACGCTGGATCTGACGGTCAACGGCACCATCGTCGCCCCGTCTCACGACGTGGTAATCGACTATGAGCCCTGCGAGTGCTGCGGCGGCGGAATCTGCCCCTAACCTCTGAGTTACAGACTGGGCCGGGGGCGCGTTGCGCGCCCCCGGCTTTCTTCGCTCTGGAGATTCGGGATGAGCGGTCCCGGGCTCGCGAAACCTCTCCTGATCGATCGACGTGAACTGATTGGCCAGTCGCCCGAAACACCTCCCTGAGGGCAGTGGCTCACTTTTCCCGAGGCAAGACACCATAACTAACAGAACACGCCTGTCGTGAAAGGCGAAACCTGCCGCACCTCTGAAAGGAGCCCGTACGTGAAAAGTAGTCGTACTCTTGGGATCTTTCTCCTGCTCTCCAGCCTCACGACGTCCGTATTCGCAGCGGATCGCATCATCCAGAACGGGATCGACGCCTGGAGGACGAGGGGGGACGGCTCGACCTTCCTCGACTTCGCGACGAACCCGATACCGGCAGGTTTCTTCTGCGCCAACTCGGCGCCCTTCACCGGCAGGCTGGCGTTCGAGGGAGTGCCTGTCGTGACCGGCACCCCGGGTGCCCTGGGGGCGACTGACACGATCGTCCAGCGCCTGGACGACGCGGCGTTCAACAAGCGGGGCGTGGCGACGACCCGTCTGCAGTTCCGCGCCCTGTCGCTCAAGAGCGTGGCGCCGATCGCGACCTCGTGCGGGCAATTCACCGCCACCGCGAGACTCGACGGTGTTCAACCGATCACGCAGATGAAGATCACCCGGGAGGACGAGGAGGGTGGACGGTTCTCCGCCCCGCTCGCGCTCAACGTGCGGGTGAAGTTCACACCGGTCGGCCGGGAAAGCCGCGAGGCCCTCGAGATCACGAAGGAAATCCGCTTCCCGGCGATCCCCAATTTTCCTTGGCGGACCAAGACCGCCGCGCCGACGCCCAACGGCTTCGTGAAGGTGGACACGGATGGTGACGGCGTGGCCGACACCTATCTGCCCGGCACCTCGAACTTCACCGCCGGACAGTCGAGCCGCTCCAGTAAGCCCGGAATGGCAGGGTTCGCCAAATACGGCCAAACCATCTGCCACGACAATGGTGATGGCGACATGCACTGCTTCTATCTCTGCGACGGGTGCCAGATACCGTAGGATCCACGTAGTCTCCTTCCCCGGTGCCGTGCTGCGAAACGCGGCACCGGGCCGCGGCCGGCTCAGGCCTCCCCTCCTGCCTATTACCGCGTTCCCTCCGCCGCTAACTCCGTCTTCGGCCTCGCCAGACGCAGGGGATCTTTGACCGAGATCGTCTTGGGCTGGGGCTTGCCGAAGTAGCTGTGCTGGGCGCCACAGGCAAGGACCAGATAATCGAACGACAGCTTGACGTCACCCTCCAGCTCGATCCACCTCTCGGCCAGGTTGAGCGCCTCCACGCGGAGCAGGTGCACGCTGACGTTGGCGGCGTCGGAGAACTGGGCGCGGATCGGCACCGCGATGTCCGCCGGGTTCAACCCCGCGGTCGCCACCTGGTAGAGGAGAGGCTGGAACAGGTGATGGTTCTTCTGATCAACCAGCACCATGTGGACTTCCGGCCGGTTGGCGAGCTCCTTGGCCGTGTTGAGCCCGGCAAGCCCCGCGCCGACGATGACCACCTCTTTCTGGCCCGGCCGGAGGTTGGGATGGGTGACTCGCATTGGGGATTGCTGGACGCCGCGGAGATCGGACCCGATGCTCGTGGCCGGAAAGAGCGCATCCTAGCATTCCGGGATAGCTATTGCCACATAGGGTTGCCGTATTGCTTCAAGCGCTGCTAGGCTCTGCGACACTGGACAACGCTTCTCCCGACCCCGGCTCAGCTCCAGCTTGATGGGATCGAGTCTTTCAAGCCCTTGAGCCAATCGACCTATATTTCTAGGAGGGTATGATTAATGTCAACTAATTTTAACACCCGGAAGATCTTCTCCGGGGCAGCTATCGCGATGGCGGCCTGCTGCTTCTTGCTGCTCACCGTAGCATCGGCAGGCGCCGCTCCTCCGACCCAGAAACCTCTGACCAACGAAGACATCCTGAGCATGGTGCAAGCCGGGCTCCCGCAGGAAGTGGTGATCGAGAAAATCAAATCATCCAAAACTGCCTTTGACACCTCGACGGAAGCCTTGGTCGCCCTCAAAAAGGCAGGCGTGAGCGGCGATGTGATTCGAATCATGGTGAATCCGGCGGCGGAGCTCAAACCAGCGCCCGGTGTTGCAACACTGGGCGCGAATCCAAGTGCGCCGGCTCCTTGCCAAGTGCCTCCTGGCGGGCAGGCGCCCTGGCTCTCCGGCGCCTCACCCGCCATGTGGATGGTTGATCCCGATAAGGGCGACAGGTCCGAGGTCAATTACGAACGAGGTACCATTACCCATGTCGGATTCGCCGGTTTCGGTACTCGGCTGTTGGTTCTCCACCCCATCAAGGCCGGCTTACGGGTACCGAGCCGGACCCAGTTTCTGAGCTGTATAAACCCTACGGATGCACCTCTTGTCCACTTCAGCCTGGACCCCGGAAGCGATGAACGGAATACGTCCGTGGGCCGCACCACTCCGTTCAATATGTCGTTCAACATCTCGCAGGAAGACTTGGTCCCGTACAAGTTCGAGAAGACTCCGGACGGCTACTTCAAGATCACGCCGGATGCGCAGTTAAAAGCCGGTGAGTACGGTTTCGTTCCTCAGGGATCCATTGGCTTCTTCTCGGCCGGAGAGAGGGTGTACACCTTCGGCGTCAATTGAAATAAATCTGGAAAAGCGAGGAGCTATGCGAAACCGATCGATGAGACTGATGGCCGTACTCACGGGAGCGCTTGCGTTTCTGCCGGCTCCCGTGCAGGCAGATCGTGGATCGGCTTTCCGCAAGCTATCGCCGGTAACGCTTGTACAGATCCCGCCTCAAGGGAGGGCGGTTGATCAGCGCATATTAGGTGAGCATACGCAACCCCAGCCGAGCGAGAGAGCCCCTGGTCTAACCCTGAAGGGCAGCGGGCTGGATCTGGAAGGAACGGTCTCCGCCACTTGGGGCGGCTCGGGCGTCCGGATGCAGGCGCAGCGCATCGTAAACACCACCGGATCCACCTCGCCGTCTTTGCTCCTTCGGTTGTGGGCGACCAGCACCAAGCCTGTATTCGGCAACTCCGTGACCGCCAACGTCCTTGGCAGTTACTCGCTCGGTCAGCTCCAAAACGGTTTCGAATTCGACAACGTAGATTCCGGCTTTGTCGCCTATTCCCCGCCCCCCGCCGGTTGCTACTACGTCTCGGTCGCTCTCCAGAGTCTCAACAGCAGCGGAACGTCCTTCGTCTACTGGTCTTTCGCGACTTTGCAGAATTCCTCCGGCGGCGAGCTCTTTTCCTTCGGCGGTGGCTGTTCGGTAACTCCCGCCCAACCGGGAGTGCTCTATGGCAACGGAAACTCTTCGGACGCCGTGCTCTTTCGCATCGATGACTACGCGACGAATCCGCATGCGACAGTGCTAGGTCAAACGGGGCTGAGGCAGCCTGCGATCGCGATCGACCCGACCACCCGAATTCTATATGCTTTGGACGACGACAACGGCCTTCTGTACCAGCTCGACGCGCAAACGGCGAGTGCCATCCTCATCGGTGACACAGGCGTCGCCAACTCCGGGCTGGTAGCCCTGGCCTTCGACCCTGGCGGCAGCCTTTTCACGTGGGGACATAACGACGGCTACCTCTACCGGTTGGACAAGACTACCGGTACGGCTTCGTTCGTGGGTGCCACCGGCCATGCCGCCGGCGGCGACCTGGCTTTCGACCTCGACGGCACACTCTACGGCTCGACGGGAGCCGACCTGATCCGGATCGATCCGCACAGCGGAACGTCCACGTATGTCGGCAGCTTCGGCACAAATAATATCTTCGGACTCGCTATCGCTGGGGACGGAGCTCTTTACGCAGGTCAGGATACATCCTCTTTCTTCGGAGCTTCATCACGGCTCTATTGGGTCAACAAGGCCACGGCGAGCCTGATCCCCTTGGGATCAGGCTCACTGAATCAGAGCCTGGGGGATCTCGCCCTGAATGGCGGCAGCGGCTCCGCTCCAGTTGCAGCCTTCACCTGGCAACCGGCGACTCCCAAGGTCAACCAGAACGTTCAGTTCACCGAACAATCGTCCGGTGGCGCGAGCTCGTGGCAATGGGATCTCGACGGCGATGGCGCGACGGACTCGACGGCGCAAAACCCAACGCGGACCTATGGCACCGCTGGAACCTACACGGTGAAACTGACGGCGTGCAATGCCTTCGGCTGCGGCACCAGCAGCCATCCGGTCACCGTTTCACCGCAGGTCGCCATCCAACTCGTGGGCCCGGCCTCGGGAACCGCCCTCCTGCCCCTTAAGTTCACCGCCACGGCGTCCGGATGCATCCCCAACAACTTCGGTTGGGCTTGGACCAGTGACGTCGGCCTCGTGAAGTTTGACCACGGTCTCACCTCAGGGCTCGGGACGTTCCCGATTGCCAGCCAGACGACCTCCACAAATTTGGGTTGGACGGAAGATGGGACTCATACCCTTCACGTAACCAACACGAGCTGCCCCGGCGTCGAAGGTGTGGCGAATGTCGAAATTCAGCTTCCCGAGAACCAATCGACGACTCTGATCCCGAAGTCTCTCAATCCGAAGCTGCCGACTATCGTGTTCTGTCACGGCTTGGAGGTCGAGGGCTTCGATCAGAGCGGCCATGGCCTCTGGTCCTGCGTTGCCGGTTGTGACGGATCGAACGTCAATCATTCGGTGGGCGATCTGCTGACGGGAAAAAATATAAACAAAGCTCAATTCGTCTGGTCTGGAGCCGGCCAGGGCAGGACGAATGCCTTCGCCACGGATTATCTCAAGGCTTGGGAGTACGTCGAGGACGCCGCTCAGCAACTCTCCAACCAACTTTCGGCAGCTTTGGGGAGCAGCTACAGCCAGCCCATTCAATTCGTCGGTCACTCTCTAGGCAGCGTGGTTTGTGGCCGCGCCGCGGCGAAGTTCCTTCAAAGCGCCAGGAAGGTTACAAAGGCTCAGGTCACCGTGCTAGACCGCCCCGACCACGTTAACAAACTGTTGCACGATTCCGCCTACACCGACTTTACCCGCTACGGCTTCAACTCCGACTCGTTCCCGTCCATCCTCAAGGATGTCGTGCGCTCGGGCCTGGACCTGAGACTCGACAACTACTGGTCGACGACCGGGACTGGAGTGGGAGACGTCACGAAGTGCCTTTCGGGAGCCAAGGTCTACAACCACCGGAGGCCAAAGGGACTATTGGATCCCTCCTCAATCGGTGACCGCTACTTCAGGGACGAGAGGATCGCCGGATTCAGCATCGATCACTCGGGCGTTCATCAATGGTACCGCTGGACGATCGACCCGAACGCTATCGCGGCGACGCGGAACGATGCGCAGGTTTGCTCCGGTACGACCTTTACCTCACCTACTCTGCTGGGAGATCCCGTCATCAACTCCTCTCTCAGTCCATGTGAGGCTGGCTGGAATGCCTCTCTGGTGGGACCTTCTCCTGATTCCTTTCCAACCGACACCTCCTGCGATCCAGCCGCCATCAGCGAAGAACCCGTCTCAGCATGCCTCGGCGTTGGCACAGCCTGCCAGGCGAGCGTTGATCGCGCGCTCCCGCTCAGTACCGATACGAGCACTTCACAGGAGCGGATCAGCGAACAGGCAATCGATCTTCCGGTCTATGCGAGGAATCTGCTCTTCAATCTCGAGGTGGCCAACGCCGGCGCCACGTCGTCCGCCGTGGTCCTGCTGGACGACGTGCTGCTCTGGTCGGGCTCGCTGGCGAGCTTTCCGGCCAACCGCTCGGTCCAGATCGGCCCTCTGCCTGTCTATGGCCTCACCGGGCATCGCGAGCTCGCGCTCAGAGTCTTGGGCCCCAAGAGCTCGACAGTGAAAATGTCCGGCCTCCAAGTGCAGAAGATTCTCGTGGCGTGCGACACCGCCGACACGCTGTGCATCGCGGCGCGCCGTTTCCGAATCGAGGCGGACTGGACGGACCATCAGGGCAACAGCGGCCACGCGGCCCCTCGCTACGTCAACAGCGACGCCAGCGGATTCATGTGGTTTTTCGACCAGTCCAATCTCGAGCTCATCGTCAAGGTGCTCAACGCCTGCAGCTTCGCAGGCAGCCCGCGCTTCTGGGTCTTCGCCGCCGGCTTGACCGACGTCGAGGTGCGCTTGACCGTAACCGACACGGCAACCGGTGCCGTCAAGATCTACACCAACCCCCAGAGCACTCCCTTCCAGCCCATCCAGGACACGGACGCTTTTGCGACCTGTAGGCCCGGCGATGCGGTGGCGGCACGATCGAGGGTCACCCCGCCACCGGCGGAGCTCGGTCCGAGCACCGCAAACCAGGGTCTGGTCCAAGGGCGCTTCAATGTGACTGCGAGTTGGAGGACGGCACAGGGCGCCAGCGGCCAAGGACAGTTCGTGCCGGTGACCGATAACTCCGGCTACTTCTGGTTCTTTGATCCCGGCAACATTGAGGCCACGATCAAAGTCCTCGACGGCTGTGGCTTGAACAATCGGTACTGGGTTTTCGCCGCCGGCCTGACCGACGTCCAAGTGGATCTCACGGTGACCGACTCGAAAACCGGCGCCCATGTGAGCTATCACAATGTCCTCGGTCAAAGTTTTCAGCCCATTCAGGACACCAGCGCCTTCGCTACGTGCCCATGAAGGCGCTGGCCGGCTGCCCGTGCCACATCCCCGACCAAGTGGCACGATGGGACAATCTGTGGCATAATAGCGACGCTATGAAAGAGCCTCTCCCTTCGACCAAGGTTCCCGTCGGCCCCCAAGGCCGCCTCGTGATCCCCTCGGAGATCCGCCGGCAGTTGGGGATCTCTCCCGGCGATGTCCTCATCGCTCTCGTCGAGGATGAGCGTCTCGTGCTCGAGAAGCGTGACGTGGTGCTCCAGCGGCTGCGCCGGCGTTTCGCGCACATCCCCACCGGAGTCAGTCTGGCGGACGAGCTTATCTCCGAGCGGCGGCAAGAATCCCGGCGAGAAGACTAAGCGGATGCCTCCGGCCGGGGAGCGGAGTTGCGTACTGGATGCTTCCGCTCTTCTCGCCATGCTGCAAGGCGAGCCCGGAGGGGAGGTCGTCCAGGAGCTTCTGGAGAGCGCGTTGATCTCCAGCGTGAACTGGGCCGAGGTCGCGCAGAAGGCTCTCGAATGGCAGGCGGAGATCGAAGGAATGAGGCACGAGCTCGCGGCGCTGGGCCTCGAAATCCTGTCCTTCACCGCGCCTGTCGCCGAGACCACCGCCCGGCTGCGGGCTGCCACACGCCAAGCGCGCCTCTCTCTCGGCGACCGCGCTTGTCTGGCGACCGCCGCCGTTCTGGGGCTTCCAGCGATCACGGCCGACCGGATCTGGCTCGACCTCGGGCTTCCCGTCGAGATCCGCGCCGTGCGCTGACCGGGGGGCACTCTCCCCGGCTGCTGAGCGAGTACATCGCCGAATCGCCGAACCTGCTGCGAGGCATCGAAGCAGTACAGGCTGGTCCTGGTCGAGGGCCAGCGGCTGGCCAATGCCATGCGCGCGATGGTCAAGTCGCACTACGGCATCCGCTCCGAGAAACTCGCCGAGTTCGGCATGCAGCCGTTCCGCGGCCGCACCCGGAAAGCCAAGACGCCCACCCCCGCACCGCCCCTGCGACGGCCGCGCAACTCGAACGCCGCTTCCTTGAGAGTCATCATGGTGTCTGAGACCCTACTTCTCGGCCTCCGCCTTGAAAGTGCCCTTCGCCTTGGCCGCCGCGATCAAGGTCGGATAAAACTGCACGAACGTCTCGTCGACGGCGGCGTTCTGGGAGTGGCACTTCTGACAGACCGAGTCCGCCTTCAGCGGCTTGGCGGTCGTCTCGGGTCCATTGAAGCCGAAGAAGGCCCACTTGGTGGCTGGGAAGCGTATCTCGTCTTTCAGGTGGATCTCGACCCCGGCCAATTTATCCTGGAAACGGCCGCCCTTGTTGATCGATCCCTTGCTCGCAGAGAAGCGGACTTCGAGCGCCATCATGGTCTTGTCGGGCCAGGTACCGGTGGCAAGGAAGGCCTTGTAGGCCTGGGGCGTGACGAAGACGTTGTCAAAGTCCTGTTCATCCTTTGCGATCGGCGCGCCGTAGGTCATCCCCAGCCCCGAGCTGAGATAGATCCATTCCCGGTAATTCTCCGGCTTTATGAGCTCGCCCTCCTTGGTGTATTGCGGCTCATTGGACGGCGCCTGTTCAGCGAACAGACCCGCGCTGATCAACACCAAAACAAGCAAGAGCTTGGCTTTCATGATTGGCTATTTCTCCCGTGCCAGATCGTTCATGATCAATAATGCCAGCGAGGTCCACCCCGTCTGGTGATCCGCCCCCAAGCCCTTCCCGGTGTCGCCATGGAAGTACTCGTGGAAGAGGAGGAGATCTTTCCAGTGGGGATCTTCGGCGAAGCGGCGATCGGTGCCGTGGCAGGCCCGGCTGCCGTCGCGGCGGGCCAGGAAGAGGCGGGCGAGACGGCGGCGCAGCTCGGTTGCCACTTCCTGGAGGGTCATCATGATTCCCGAACCCGTGGGACATTCCACTTTCAAAGTGTCATGGTAAAAGTGGTGATACCGCTCCAGCGCCTCGATCAACAGGTAGTTGACGGGAAACCAGATGGGCCCCCGCCAGTTCGAGTTACCCCCGAAGAGCCCGGTCCGCGACTCCCCGGGCACGTACTCGACGCGGTGGGTCTCGCCGTTGATCCCCAGCTCGAAGGGATGATCGCGATGGGCTTTCGACAGCGATCGCACGCCGTGGGGAGAGAGGAGCTCGTTCTCGTCCAAGACAATGCGCAGCACCCGCACCAGGCGATCCCGAGACGGAATGGCTAGCAGGAAGATGGTATCGCCCACGCGCTGGGGCGACTCCACCAGGGAGATGTTGCGAGCCAGATCCTGACGGTTGCGCATGAACCAGCGCATCCGCTTGGCGAAGCCGGGCAGGCGCCGGAAGACCACTTCCTCCGTCAAGGCTGAGACGGCGAACAGCGGAATGACGCCGACCATCGAGCGAATGCGCAGCGGCAGGCGCTGGCCGTTGATCAGTATCTGATCGTAATAAAAGCCGTCGTTTTCATTCCACAGCCCTGTTCCACCGAGGCTGTTGATGGCGTCGCTAATGGCTACGAAGTGCTCGAAGAATTTCGACGCCACGTCCTCGTAGGCGGGGTCCTTGCGCGCCAGCTCCAGAGCCATGGCAAGCATGGTGATGCAGAAGAAAGCCATCCACGCCGTGCCGTCGGCCTGCTCCAGGGTGGCGCCACCGGGAAGGGGCTGGGAACGATCGAAGACGCCGATGTTGTCCAATCCCAGGAAGCCGCCGCCGAAGAGGTGATTGCCTTCCGCGTCCTTACGGTTCACCCACCAGGTGAAGGTCAACAGAAGCTTTTGGAATGCCCGCTCCAGGAACAGCCGGTCCCGATGGCCGCGGGGTGCCGAAATCTTGTAGACCCGCCAGACGGCCCAGGCGTGCACCGGCGGATTGACGTCCGAGAAAGCCCACTCGTAGGCCGGAAGCTGGCCGTTCGGATGCATGTACCACTCGCGCAACAGAAGGATGAGCTGCTCCTTGGCGAACTCCGGATCGATTCTGGCGAACGGCAGCATGTGGAAGGCGAGGTCCCACGCGGCCCACCACGGATACTCCCATTTGTCCGGCATGGAGATGACGTCGCGGCTGTGGAGGTGTGCCCAGCCGGTGTTTCGCGATTGCCGGTGGCCCTCCGGAGGGGCCGGCTGGCCGGGATCGCCGTCGAGCCAATCCTTCACGACGTAGTGATAGTACTGGCGGGTCCACAGGAGGCCGGCGGCGGCTTGGCGCGCCACACGGAGGCCGTCCACCGTGGCTCCCGGCGGAATGAACTGCGCGTAATACTCGTCCGCTTCGCGGATGCGGTCCGCGAACAGGGTATCGAACCCCGGGCCAAAGGCTTCGGCGGGCGCCTCCGCCGTCAGCGAGAGCCGCAGCCTCAGCACGGCCTCGCCGCCGGCAGGTACCTCGCGCCGGTAGAGGAAGGCCGATTTCGTCCCGGTTCCCGCAGGATTGACGGCGTCCTTCTCCCCCGCGATCACGTAACGGTGAAAGGCGTCCTTGACGTAGGGCGAGGGGTTGGCCGTGCCGAACAGCCGCTGAATGTTGGTCTCGTTGTCCGTGAACAGGATCTCGGCCGGCGGCTCCTCGCCCGCCATCCGGAATCTCCCGAGCCCCGGATGATCCGCGATCAGAGAGGGGTTCGTGTCCCCGTCGCGAATGATCGATCCCTTGGGCCAGTATCCTTCCTCGCCCGCTCGCCCCCAGCACCAGGAGTTGCGCAGCCAGAGCGTCGGCAGAAGATGGAGAGCCGCCGCCTCCGGCCCGCGATTGACGGCCGTAATCCGGATCAGGATGTCGTTCGGTCCGGCTTTGGCGTACTCCACGAAAACGTCGAAGTAGCGGTTATCGTCGAAGATGCCGGTATCGAGGATCTCGAACTCCGGATCGTCCTTGGTGCGCCGGCGGTTCTCCTCCAACAGATGGGCGTAGGGAAACTCCGCCTGCGGGTACTTGTAGAGCGCCTTGGCGTAGGAGCCGGTGGGCGTCGCGTCGAGATAGAAATAGCACTCCTTGACGTCTTCGCCGTGATTGCCCTCCGGGCCGGAGAGGCCGAAGAGGCGCTCCTTGAGGATGGGATCTTGCCCGTTCCACAAGGCGACGCCGAAGCAGACGCGGCACTGACGGTCGCAGAGCCCCAGCAGGCCGTCCTCGCCCCAGCGGTAGACGCGGCTACGGGCGTGATCGTGGGGTAGATAGGTCCAGGCGTCCCCGCCGGCCGAGTAGTCCTCCCGCACGGTCCCCCACTGCCGCTCGGCGAGGTAGGTGCCCCAGCGCTTCCAATCGACCTCCCGCCGGGAGTCCTCCTGGAGACGCCTGGATTCCGCGTCGGAAGGATCAAGGCCGGGAGCCAGGGGATCAGAGGGAGGCATATCTCTGCCTACATCGCCTTACGGTACCGGCGGAAGGAGAGGGTCGCCAGGACTCCGCAGATCAGGGCAAAGGCGGCCAGCAGGGCCAGGTGAACCGCGATCTCGGACGTAGCCTCTCCCTGGAAACCGGCGCGGGCGGCGGTGACCGCCCAGTTGACCGGATTGAAGCGGGAGACGCCACGAATCCATTGCGGCATGAGATCGCGGGACATGATCATGCTGGAAAGGAAGGTCGTCGGCAGCACGACGAAATTCATCACGGCGATGACCAGCTCCTGGCGGCGAGCCAGAAGCGCCAGGGCATTCGAGAACGAGGCGAAGGCGGCGCCGAGAAGGGCCGCGGCGAGGAACACCGTGAGAATCCCCGGTACTCCGCCCAGCGGCCGGGCTCCCAGAAGACAGGCGACGACGAGAATCAGGGCGGCCTGCGCGACCACCTGAACGGCGGCGTGGAGAATGCGGCCCGCGATGAGAGCGCCGCGGGAGACCGGCGTCGCGAGGAAACGATCGAGCACTCCGCGGTCGATGTCGCCGAGCAGGCCCATCCCAGAGTAGGCGGCGCCGAAGAGGGCCGTCATGATGGAGATTCCGGGAGCGAGGAACTGGACGTAGGAGATCGATGGCGCGTGGGCGTGGCTCTCGAAACCGGGGATCGTCGTCACCGACTTGAAGAGCTGGCCGAAGAGCAGCACCCACAGAATGGGTTGGACGATGGAGATCATGACGAAAACGGGCATCCGCAGCGTGGCCCGCATCAGCCGCACGAAGAGGTGCCAGGTGTCTTTGAAGAAGTCCATCAGGGCATCTCAGGGAGCGGACGGCTCGCCTTGTTCCCGGTAGACGTGACCGGTGGCGGTCAGGTAGACGTCTTCGAGCGAGGGCCTGGCGAGGGAAACCTGCGCCACGTCGAGGCCGGCCTTTTCCAGGACGGCCAGCAGCGCGGGCACGGCGCGGGCGCCATGGCTCACCTGCGCGTAGAGGCGGTTGCCGTCCACCATCACGCTCGCCACCTCTTCGTGAGCGCGGAGCACGCCCTCGGCTTCGGCCGTGCGGCCTCGGTCAGCCAGCTCCACGGACACGACATCCCCGCGCAGCCGGCCCTTCAGCTCGTCCGGAGTCCCGGTGGCCACGATCCGGCCACCATCGACGATGGCCAGTCGCTGGGCGAGCTGATCCGCCTCTTCCAGATAGTGGGTGGTGAGGAGCAGAGTCAGCCCGCCTTCGGCCAGACGGCGGACCTCCTTCCACATCACCGCGCGGCTCTCCGGATCGAGGCCGGTGGTGGGCTCGTCCAGGAACAGCACTTCGGGACGATGGATCAGTCCCATGGCCACGTCGAGACGGCGCCGCATGCCGCCGGAGTAGGTGGCGGCCGGCCGGTCCGCGGCGGCCGCAAGCTGAAAGAGCTCCAGAAGCTCCTCGACCCGGCCCCGGAGAGCGGCGCCCGAGAGGCGGAAGAGCTGCCCCTGGAGGGTGAGGTTCTCACGGCCGGTGGCGGTGACATCCACTCCGGAGGCCTGGGCGACGTAGCCGATGCGCCGCCGCACCTCGCGCGGCTGCGAGATCACGTCGAAACCCGCGACACGCGCCTGACCCGCCGTGGGGACTGAAAGAGTGGCGAGAATACGGACGGTCGTGGACTTGCCCGCGCCATTGGGCCCGAGGAGCGCGAAGACCTCTCCGGGATGAACGCCGAACGAGAGGCCGCGCACGGCCTCCACTCCACCCGCGTAGGTTTTGCGGAGGCCTTCGACCTCGATCGCGTTCATCGAGGCTCAGCGGTGATGGTGGGAGCCCGGCACGCGCCCAGGGATCAGGCTGCCGGGAATGTGGACGAAATCCGTGGAACCGAAGTCCGGCTCCGGATGGAACATGTCCGGCGTCCGCCGGTCGTGATCGTGCTTTCCCGGCGGGGGCGCCACGAAGCCGGGAATCAGAACGACCGACCCGCCCCAGGGGGTATAAGGACCGGGGTAGTAGGGCGGCGGACCTTGAGATTGCGCCAGCTCACGGGTCAGGGCGAGCTCGGTCAGCGCCTCCAGCCGCTCTTCCCGAGCCGCGCGGGCCTGCTCCTGGCGGTCGGCACGGCGCCGCGCTTCCTCGTCGGCTTGCACGCGAGCTCGCGCCTGAGATTCCTCGTGGGTGATCCACTGGCCATTGGACTGCACGAAGCCCTTGCGGCGCATGGCGTCCTCATAGCGCACCCAGCGGTCCATCGGCTCGTCGAGGACGTAGCCGAAGCCACGCAGGATGGGAGCCAGGCCCGGGGCGTGAGGATCGAGGACCGCAGCGGCGAGCGCCGCCTCGCGAGTGGCCTGGTCGAGCTGCTTGCTCTTCGCCCAGCGGGCCAGTTCCACCCACTCCGCCGCCCGGGCCGACGGGTTCTTCTTGAGGGCGTCCTTCTGGCGCAGGTACTCGCCGAGGTTCGAGTCGCCCGCTTCCACCCGCAACACCTGGCTCTTCGGCAGGACGAGCACGCCGCCCTGGAGGTGAATTCGCACATGGGAGTCGGTGGTCTCCGCCATGACGTCCTCGAACTTTCGCCCGTTGGCGAGATAGACGTTGTCGGCGAAGACGGGAAGGGCCGTCAGCAGGAGGAGAAGAACCGGGAGAGAACGGAGACGCATGGCGGACGCCCCTTTCATTGTCTCCATATCTTACCACCGGAAACCAAAAGGGCGGCCTTGACAGGCCGCCCTTGGTTTTTCCATCCGATGAGGTGCTTTTAGCCTACTCGCCTTCGAGCACTTCCTGCGGCAGGCTGCGGATCTCCTCGTCGCCGAACTCGAAGAACAGCTCCTCCTCGGTTTCCGGCTCGGACTCGACGAACTCCTCGGCCATGTGGAAGTCGTGATAGTGGTCCATGCCCGTTCCAGCCGGGATGACTCGGCCGACGATCACGTTCTCCTTCAAACCCCTCAATCCGTCCACCTTGCCGCTGATCGCGGCCTCGGTGAGCACCCGGGTGGTCTCCTGGAAGCTCGCGGCGGAGATGAAGCTGTCCGTCGAGAGCGACGCCTTGGTGATGCCCAGGAGCAACGGCCGGCCGATGGCGGGGGTACCGCCGGCGGCGACGACGCGCTCGTTCTCCTCCTGGAACTTCCAGCGGTCCACCTGCTCGTCGATCAGGAACTCCGTGTCGCCGACCTCCTCGATCTTCACCGACCGCATCATCTGGCGCACGATCACCTCGATGTGCTTGTCGTTGATGGCCACGCTCTGGGAGCGGTAGACCTCCTGGATCTTGTCGGTCAGGTAGCGCTGCAGCTCCTTCTCGCCCAGCACCTGCAGGATGTCGTGGGGTTGATCGGCGCCATCGATCAACGGATCGCCGGCCCGCACCCGCTCGCTCTCCTGCACGTTGATGTGGATCGACCGCGGCACCAGGTACTCGCGGCTGTCGCCGAGCTCGCTTTCGACGACCACCTTGCGCATGCCCTTGTGGACATCGCCCAGGCGAACGACGCCGTCGATCTCGGTGATGATCGCCGGCTCCTTGGGACTGCGGGCCTCGAAGAGCTCGACGACGCGGGGCAGACCGCCGGTGATGTCCTTGGTCTTGGTGGTCTCGCGGGGAATCTTGACCAACGTGTCGCCGGCGAAGACGTCGACCCCGTTCGGCACCACGAGGTGGGAGCCCGAGGGCAGCAGGTACCGCTTCTCCCGCCCGTCGTCACCGTGGATGAGGATCGCCGGCACGCGCTTCTCGTTGGCCGACGCCTCGACGATGATCTTCTGCGACAGGCCGGTGACCTTGTCGGTCTCCTCGCGGACGTTCTCGCCCTCGACGATGTCGTGGAACTCCACCTTGCCGCCGATCTCCGAAAGGATGGCGGAGGTGAAGGGGTCCCAGGTCACGAGCTCCGTGCCAGGCTCGATCTCGTCGGCCTCGTGCACCAGCAGCTGCGAGCCGTAGGTCAACGCGTAGCGCTCCCGCTCGCGGCCCTTCTCGTCGGTGATGACGAGCTTGCCCGAACGGTTGATGACGATGAGCGAGCCGCGCCGGCTCTCGACGGTGTTGACGTTCAAGAACTTGACGATGCCCGGGTTCTTGGAGATGTGCTTCGACTGCTCGGACACACGCGACGCCGTACCGCCGTAGTGGAAGGTACGCATGGTGAGCTGCGTGCCGGGCTCGCCGATCGACTGCGCGGCGATGACGCCCACCGCCTCACCGATCTCCACCATCTTGCCGGTGGCCAGGTTGCGGCCGTAGCAAAGATGGCACACGCCGCGCCGCGTCTCGCAGGTGAGCACGGAACGGATCTTCACCCGCTCGATGCCCGCCGACTGGACGGCGGTGCCCAGGTTCTCGGTGATCTCCTGGCCGACGGAAAGAATGAGCTCGCCGGTCATCGGATCGTAGATGTCCTCCTGGCTGACGCGGCCGACGATGCGGTCGCGCAGCGGCTCGAGGATCTCGCCGCCCTCCATGATCGCCGTCACGTAGATGCCGTCGATCGTGCCGCAGTCCAGCTCGTTGATGATGACGTCCTGCGCCACGTCGACGAGGCGGCGGGTCAGGTAGCCGGAGTCGGCCGTCTTGAGCGCCGTGTCGGCGAGGCCCTTGCGGGCGCCGTGCGTCGAGATGAAGTACTGCAACACCGACAGGCCCTCGCGGAAGTTCGCGGTGATGGGCTGTCTCGATGACCTCGCCCGAGGGCTTGGACATCAGGCCGCGCATGCCGGCGAGCTGGCGAACCTGCTCGCGCGAGCCGCGGGCGCCGGAGTCGGCCATCAGGTTGATCGGGTTGAACACCCCGGTCACCTTCTCGACCTCCCGCATCTCCCTGAACATCTCCTCGGAGACCTTCTCGGTGACGCGGTGCCAGATGTCGATGATCTTGTTGTGACGCTCACCCTGCGTGATGACGCCGGCCGAGCGCTGCTTCTCGATCTCGACCACCTCATTGCGCGCCTGCTGGAGGATCTCCGGCTTGCGGCTCGGCACCACCATGTCGTCGACGCCGAAGGAGATGCCCGCCCGCGTGGCGTAGAGGAAGGAGACCTCCTTCATCTCGTCGAGCATGCGCACCGTGCCTTCGTTGCCCAGCTTGATGAAGCAGTAGCCGACGAGGTCCTGCAGGCCCCGCTTCTTGAGCAGGCCGTTGATGAACGGGATGTCCTTCGGCAAGTGCATGTTGAAGATCACCCGGCCGACGGTGGTATCGATCAGCTGACGATCCAGCTCCTCGAGCTCGGCGTGCACGATGTCCTGCTTGTCGAGCTGCGTGTCGAGGTTGATGTAGGGGCCCGTGTAGCGCACCTTGATGGGCGTCAGCGTCTCCACCTCGCCGCCGTCCAGGGCCAGGAGCACGGAGTCGAAGTCCGGGAAGATCCGGCCCTCGCCCTTCGCTCCCGCCTTGCCCAGGGTCAGGTAGTAGCCGCCGAGCACCAGGTCCTGCGTCGGCACGGCGAGCGGACGGCCGTGCGCCGGCGACAGGATGTTGTTCGACGCGAGCATCAGCACCCGGCTCTCGATCTGCGCCTTGGGCGACAGCGGCACGTGAACGGCCATCTGGTCGCCGTCGAAGTCGGCGTTGAAGGCCGCGCAGACGAGCGGATGGATCTTGATCGCCTTGCCCTCGATGAGCGTCGGCTGGAACGCCTGGATGCCCAGACGATGCAGCGTGGGCGCGCGGTTGAGGAGCACCGGATGGTCCTCGATGACCTCCTCCAGGGCGTCCCAGACCTCGTCCACCTCGGCCTCCACCAATCTCCTTGGCGGCCTTGATGGTGCCCACCAGCCCCTTCTCCTCCAGACGGTTGTAGATGAACGGCTTGAACAGCTCGAGCGCCATCTTCTTCGGCAGGCCGCACTGGTGGAGCTTGAGCTCCGGACCGACCACGATGACCGAACGGCCGGAGTAGTCGACGCGCTTGCCGAGCAGGTTCTGGCGGAAGCGGCCCTGCTTGCCCTTGAGGGTGTCGGAGAGCGACTTCAGGGGCCGGTTGTTCGAGCCCTTGAGCACGCGGCCGCGGCGGCCGTTGTCGAACAGCGCGTCGACCGCCTCCTGGAGCATGCGCTTCTCGTTGCGCACGATGACCTCGGGTGCCCGCAGCTCGAGGAGCTTCTTCAACCGGTTGTTGCGGTTGATGACGCGCCGGTAGAGGTCGTTGAGGTCGCTGGTCGCGAACCGGCCGCCGTCGAGCGGCACGAGGGGCCGCAGCTCCGGCGGGATGACCGGGATGACGTCCAGGATCATCCACTCCGGGCGGTGGCCCGACTTGCGGAAGGCGTCGACCACCTTGAGCCGCTTGGCCGCCTTCAGCCGGCGGATCTGGCTCGTCTCGGTGCGCATGATGATGCGCAGCTCCTCGGCCAGCTCGTCGACGTCGATGCGCTGCAACAACTCCTTGATGGCCTCGGCGCCCATCTTGGCGGTGAACGCCTCCTCGGTGTACTTGTCGCGCAGCTCGCGGAACCGCTCCTCGGTGAGCAGCTCCCGCTCCTTGAGCTCCGTCTCACCGGGATCGATGACGACGTAGCTCTCGAAGTAGAGGATGCGCTCGAGGTCGCGCAGGCTGATGTCCAGGAGGTGGCCGATGCGGCTCGGCAGCCCCTTGAAGAACCAGACGTGCGAGACCGGGCAGGCGAGCTCGATATGGCCCATGCGCTCGCGGCGCACCCGCGAACGGGTGACCTCGACGCCGCACTTGTCGCAGATGACGCCGCGGTGCTTCATCCGCTTGTACTTGCCGCACAGGCACTCCCAGTCCGTGATCGGACCGAAGATCTTGGCGCAGAAGAGGCCGTCGCGCTCCGGCTTGAAAGTCCGGTAGTTGATCGTCTCGGGCTTGGTGACCTCACCGTAGCTCCAGGAACGGATCTTCTCCGGAGAAGCGATCGAGATCTTGATCGCGTTGAAATCCTTGAGCGACTGTGGCTTGTCAAAGCTGCTGAATGGTTGCAACTGTCTTTCCTCCCTTAGACCTTGAGGAGCTCAACGTCGAGACAGAGGCTCTGGAGCTCACGCACCAGAACGTTGAACGACTCCGGCAGGCCCGGCGGCTCCGGCACGTCGCCCTTGACGATCGCCTCGTAAACCTTGCTCCGGCCCTCCACATCGTCGCTCTTGACGGTCAGCAGCTCCTGCAGCGTGTAGGCGGCGCCGTAGGCCTCGAGGGCCCAGACCTCCATCTCGCCGAAACGCTGACCGCCGAACTGCGCCTTGCCTCCCAGCGGCTGCTGGGTGATGAGCGAGTACGGTCCGATCGAACGGGCGTGGATCTTGTCGTCGACCAGGTGCGAAAGCTTGAGCATGTAGATGTAACCCACCGTCACCTTCTGCTCGAAGGCCTCGCCGGTCATGCCGTCGAACAGCGGCGTCTTGCCGGACGACGGCAGCTCGGCCTCCTTGAGCAGGTCCTTGATGTCGGTCTCGCGGGCGCCGTCGAACACCGGCGTCGCGAACTTGAGGCCGAGCACCTTGCCAGCCCACCCGAGGTGGGTCTCCAGGATCTGGCCGACGTTCATACGGCTGGGAACGCCCAGCGGATTCAGCACGATCTCGACGGGCGTGCCGTCCGGCATGTAGGGCATGTCCTCCTCCGGCAGGATGCGGGAGATGACGCCCTTGTTACCGTGGCGGCCGGCCATCTTGTCGCCCACCTGCAGCTTGCGCTTCATGGCGACGTAGACCTTGACCAGCTTGATGACGCCGGGGGGCAGCTCGTCGCCCTTCTGGAGGAGCCCGATGCGCTCCTCGTTGACCCGGTGCAGGACCTCGATGTGCGAGTCCGTCTTCTTGTAGACGATCTCCACGGCGTCGATCAGCCGCCGCTCGTCGAGCGGCAGGCGCAGGATCTCCTGCCGGGTGAGCCGCTCGAGGGCCGGCAGCGTGATCGCCTCGCCCGTCTTCAGCAGCTCCTGGCCGGTACGCGACTTGACGGTGCCGCGTGACCTTCTTGCCGATCAGCAGGTCGCTGACCTTCTTGTTGCGCTCCTCGGTGAGGATCCGCACCTCGTCCTTGATGTTCTTCTCGAGGCGGCCGATCTCGTAGTGCTCGATCTCCTTGGCCCGCACGTCCTTCTCGACCCCCTTGCGGGAGAAGATCTTGACGTCGACGATCGTGCCCTCGATGCCCGGCGGCACCTTGAGCGAGGCGTCGCGGACGTCGCCGGCCTTCTCGCCGAAGATGGCCCGCAGCAGCTTCTCCTCGGGCGTGAGCTGGGTTTCGCCCTTCGGCGTCACCTTGCCCACCAGGATGTCGCCGGCCTTGACCGTGGCGCCGATGCGGACGATGCCGCTCTCGTCGAGGTCCTTGAGGGCCGACTCCGAGACGTTCGGGATGTCGCGGGTGATCTCCTCGGGGCCCAGCTTGGTGTCGCGGGCCTCGATCTCGAACTCCTCGATGTGGATGGAGGTGTAGTAGTCCTCCCGCACCAGCTTCTCGGAGATCAGGATGGCGTCCTCGAAGTTGTAGCCGCGCCAGGGCATGAAGGCCACCAGCACGTTACGGCCGAGAGCCAGCTCGCCGAGCTCGGTGCAGGGGCCGTCGGCCAGCACGTCCCCCTTCTTCACCCGCTGCCCCTCGGAGACGATCGGCTTCTGGGTGATGCAGGTGTTCTGGTTGGAGCGGCGGAACTTGATCAGCTGATAGATGTCGGCGCCGAAGTCCTTGGTCTCGCCGGTATCCAGGTCCTCGCCCTCGACGCGCACGATGATGCGCTCGGCGTCCACCGAGTCGACGATGCCGCCGCGCTTGGTGAGCACCACCGCGCCGGAGTCCTGGGCCACGATCCCTTCGAGGCCGGTGCCGACGATGCGGCGAGTCGCTGCGGAGCAGCGGCACGGCCTGGCGCTGCATGTTCGAGCCCATCAGCGCGCGGTTGGCGTCGTCGTTCTCGAGGAACGGAATGAGCGCCGCGGCCACCGACACGAGCTGCTTCGGGCTGATGTCCATGTAGTCGATGCGGTCGCGCTCGGCGAGTGATGAAGTCGCCGCCGGCCCGCGAGATGACGCGGTCGCTGACGAAGACGCCATTCTCGTCGAGACGGGCGTTGGCCTGGGCGATGATGTACTTCTCCTCCTCCCAGGCCGAGAGGTAGAAGGCGTGGGGCTCGGCGTCGACCTGCCGCTTGCCGGCCTTCTCCAGACGCGCGTTCTCCGTCTTGAGCTCGTCGCCGGTGACGATCTGCCCGAGCCGGAAGGCGCCGTCGCCCACCTTGAGCACCCGGAAGTGGTCGAGCACGCGGCCGCTCTCCACCTTCTTGTAGGGGCTCTCGATGAAGCCGTAGTCGTTGATCCGCGCATAGGTCGCGAGCGAGGAGATGAGGCCGATGTTCGGGCCTTCCGGCGTCTCGATCGGGCAGATGCGGCCGTAGTGCGTGGCGTGGACGTCGCGCACCTCGAACCCGGCGCGCTCACGGGAGAGACCGCCCGGTCCGAGGGCCGAGAGCCGCCGCTTGTGGGTGACCTCCGAGAGCGGGTTCGTCTGGTCCATGAACTGCGACAGCTGCGACGAGCCGAAGAACTCCTTGATCGCCGCGATGACCGGCTTGGAGTTGATCAGGTCGTGCGGCATCGCCGAGTCGATGTCCTGGTGGACGGACATCTTCTCCTTGATCGCCCGCTCCATGCGCACGAGGCCGATGCGGAACTGGTTCTCCAGCAGCTCGCCCACCGCGCGCACGCGGCGGTTGCCGAGGTTGTCGATGTCGTCGACGCGGCCGACGTCCTTCTGCAAACGCAGCAGGTACTCGATGACGCGGAAGAAGTCGTCCGCCGAGAGGGTCTTCTGGTCGACCGGCACCTCGGTGTCGAGCTTGATGTTGAACTTGAAGCGGCCGACGCGCGAGAAGTCGTAGCGCTTGGCGTCGAAGAACATGCCGTAGAACAGCGACCGTGCGCTCTCCAGGGTCGGCGGATCGCCCGGGCGCATGCGCCGGTAGATCTCGATCAGCGCCTCCTTGGAGTTGCGGGTCGTGTCCTTGGCCAGGGTGTTGCGAGAGCGTCGCGCCGACCAGCTCCCAGTCCGGGAAGAAGACCTGCACCGGGGTCGAGCTGCGGTTGTCGAGCCGCTCCTCGATGTCCTCGGGCACCAGCTCGTTGGCCTCGAACAGCACCTCGCCGGTGTCGAGGTCGACGACGTCGGCGATGAAGAAGGCTCGCTCCAGATCCTCCTGGCCGACCTCGAAGGCGATGGTCTGGCCGGTGTCGAGCTTGCCGATCTGCTCGCGCGACAGCGTGATGCCGGCGAAGATCGGGTACGTCTCGCGCCGGCCGCGGCTCTGCCGGTCCTTCAGCCGCTCGGGGTCGAGGACCTTGGGCGTGACGTGCAGGTTGAATTTGCCGCCGCCCTCGGAGGTGAGGCCGACCGGAGTGTAGAACTGGCGCAGGATCGACTCGTCGGACTCCAGGCCCAGGGCGCGCAGGAACACCGTGCCGTGGAACTTGCGCTTGCGGTCGATGCGCACCGACAGCACGTCCTTCTGGTCGTACTCGAACTCCACCCAGGAGCCGCGGTACGGGATGATCTTCGACAGGTAGGAGCGGGGCCCCTCCTTGGTGAAGAAGACGCCGGGGCTGCGATGGAGCTGCGAGACGATGACGCGCTCCGTGCCGTTGATGATGAAGGTACCGTTGTCGGTCATCAGCGGGATGTCGCCGAAGTAGACCTCCTCCTCCTTGGCGTCGCGCATCATGCGCGTGCCCGTCTCCGGATCGCGGTCGTAGACGAAGAGGCGGAAGGTGACCTTGAGCGGCACGGCGAAGGTCATCCCCCGCTCCTGGCAATCGGAGATGGAGTACTTGAGCTGGAGGTCGACCGGGTTGCCGCAGATGTCGCACTTCGTCACCCGGTTCTTGTTCACGAAACCGCACTCGGTGCAGGTCACCGTCTCCTCGTGCGGATGGTCCGTCATGATCTTGGCGCCGCAGTTGGTGCAGGTCATGCGGAGGTACTCGAGGCCCTTGAGCTCGCCGCACTTGCACTGCCAGTCGCCGATCGAGTACTTGACGAAGTCCAGCGAGCAGGTCTCGCGGAAGTCGGAGAACGGGAAGATGCCCGTGAAGACGGCCTGCAGGCCCTGGTTCGCCCGCTCCTCGGGCAGCAGGTTCATCTGCAGGAAGCGCTCGTAGCTGCGCCGCTGGACGTCGATCAGGTTCGGAATCGGTAGCGACGTCCTGATTCGGGAGAAGTCCTTCCGATGGCCGTTGCGCGTTGGAATCTGCGGGGTGGGAAACGTATCCATAGGGATCTTGATATCTCCTCGATGCCTTTGGTAGATCTACTGGGCAACCAGCATTACCGTGGGGGGCCGTAAGCTCCTGTTCCGGAAGCAGGAGACACCATGCCCGGCCCCCCGCTCTCCCCGCGGAAGGTCACCCAAGCATGGTGAACAAACTCCAGAACAGGCCCGAGCCCCGGTTTATGCCCGAGGCCGGCCCTGGTCCGGCGACTGGTGGTTCTCGTCGACCTGCGAGCAGGTCCTGTCGAGCCGAGCGCGTGGCGTTGTTCCTCGTTGCCCGCGCTCACTTGATCTCGATCGTGGCCCCGGCCTCTTCGAACTTCTTCTTGATCGTCTCGGCCTCGTC
Organism: Thermoanaerobaculaceae bacterium; assembly: GCA_963717295.1. Classification (GTDB taxonomy): domain Bacteria; phylum Acidobacteriota; class Thermoanaerobaculia; order Multivoradales; family UBA5704; genus DATARR01. Next base: position 7,874,245 of record OY970330.1, on the reverse strand, counting down.
CTTGGAGACGCCTTCCTTGATGGTGGCGGGCGCGGACTCGACGAGGTCCTTGGCCTCCTTGAGACCGAGGCTCGTGACCTCGCGCACCGCCTTGATGACGTTGATCTTCTTGTCGCCCGCCGCCTTGAGGATGACGTCGAACTCGGTCTTCTCCTCGACCGGAGCGGCCGCAGCAGCACCGCCGCCCGCCGGAGCCGCCACGGCCGCGGCCGCCGCGGACACGCCGTAGTGCTCCTCGAGAGCCTTGACGAGGTTGTTCAGCTCGAGGACGGTCAGCCCGTCGATCTGCTTGATGAATTCTTCGGTCGCGATAGCCATGTTCTCTCCTTACGCAATTCTTCTCTTTGACTCTCTTATCCTCGAAGGCTCCAGAATCTCGGGAAGCGGGATGCGCCCGGTCTTCAAGCCTGCTCTTCCGGCTCTTCTTCTTCTTCCGCACCTGGTCCAGCACCGACACGAGCGGCTGCGGACCCGGGCCGCCAGCACCCGCACGAAGCGGCGATCGGCGACTGCATCAGGAACAGCAGCTTGGCGACCAGCTCCTCGCGGCTGGGCAGCGAGGCGATCGTCCTTGATCTGCGGCGGCCGCGATGGCCCGGCCCTCGACCAGGCCGGCCTTGAACTCGAGGGCCGGCATGTCCTTGGCCGAAGTCGGTCAGGGCCTTGGCCAGCGCCACCGGGTCCTTGGCGCTGAAGACCACCGCCGTCGGACCCACGAAGTGCTCCTTGAGCTGCGCCAGGGCCTTGCTGTCGATGGCGCGCAGCGCCAGCGTGTTCTTGACGACGACGTACTCGCCGCCGGAGTTCCGCACGCGGTTGCGCAGCTCGGTCACCTGGGGGACGGTGATCCCCTGAAAGCCGAACAGGAAGGCGTGCGGCGCCTTGGCGAGGCCGTTCTCGTACTGCTCGAGAATCTGCTCTTTGTCGCTGCGTGTCAAAGGCATTGTCGATATCTCCTCTACTGTGCTCCTAGGCCTCGACGGCGGTGAGGGTGGTGTCGTCCACCTTGATGCCGGGGCCCATCGTCGAGGAGACGGAAGACTCCCCGCACATACTTGCCCTTGGCCGCGCTGGGCTTCGCCTTCAGCACCGCGCCGATGAGGGCCTCGGCGTTCTCCCGAAGCTGGTCGGTGCCGAAGGACAGCTTGCCGATCGGGCGCGTGGATGATCCCCGTCTTGTCGACGCGGAACTCCACCTTGCCGGCCTTGATCTCCTGCACCGCCTTGGCGACGTCCAGGGTCACGGTGCCGGCCTTCGGGTTGGGCATCAGGCCGCGGGGGCCGAGCACCTTGCCGAGCCGGCCGACGACGCGCATCATGTCCGGGGTGGCGACGACGGAGTCGAACTCCAGCCAGCCGCCCTCGATCCGCTTCGCCAGCTCCTCGCCGCCGACCACGTCCGCCCCGGCCTCCTCGGCCTCGCGGACCTTGTCGCCGGTGGCGAAGACCAGCACCCGGGAGACGGTGCCCAGGCCGTGCGGCAGCACCACGGTGCCGCGCACCATCTGGTCGGCGTGCTTGGGATCGACCCCCAGGCGCATCGCGATCTCCAGCGTCTCGTCGAACTTCACGAACGCAGCGTCGCGAGCGAGCTCGATGGCTTCCTCGAGCGCGTAGGGCCGGTGCTCGACCTTCGTCGCGGACTGCCGGAACTTCTTTCCGTGCTTGGGCATGATCGTTCTCCTTCCGATCCGGGTCTACCCCTGAATCTCGATCCCCATCGAGCGGGCTGTCCCCTCGATGGTCTTGACCGCGGCTTCCAGGCTCGCCGCGTTCAGGTCCGGCAGCTTGGTCTTGGCGATCTCCTCGACCTGCGCCTGGGTCACCTTGCCGACCTTCTTCTTGTTGGGCTCGCCCGAGCCCTTCGGCACGCCCGCCGCCTTGAGCAGCAGGATCGCCGCCGGCGGCGTCTTGGTGATGAACGTGTAGCTGCGGTCGGCGTACACGGTGATGACCACGGGGATGATCAGGCCCGCCTGCGCCGCCGTGCGGGCGTTGAAGTTCTTGCACGAAGTCCATGATGTTGACGCCCGCCTGGCCGAGGGCCGGGCCCACCGGGGGCGCCGGCGTCGCCGCGCCGGCCGGGATCTGCAGCTTGATCTGTCCTGTGATCTTCTTGGCCATGACTCAACCCCCCTCGCTCAGAGCTTCTGCACCTGCGAGAAATCCAGCTCGACCGGCGTCTGCCGGCCGAAGATCGTCACCATGACCTTGAGCGTGTTGCGGTCGAGGTTGACCTCGTCCACCACGCCCGTGAAGTTGTTGAAGGGGCCGTCGGTGATCCGCACCGGCTCCGCCTTTTCGAACATGTACTTCGGCTTCGGCTTCTCCTTGGCCGTGACCACCTGCTCGAGGATGTTGTTGACCTCGTCCTCGGAGAGCGGCGTCGGCTTCTTGCCGGTGCCCACGAAGCCCGTCACCTTCGGCGTGTTCTTCACCACATGCCAGGCGGCGTCGGACATCTCCATCTCGACCAGGATGTAGCCGGGGAAGAACTTGCGCTGCGTCTCCTTCTTCTTCCCGCCCTTGTACTCGACCACCGTCTCGGTCGGAATGCGGATCTCGCCGAAGGCCTCCCCCATGCCGAGCGCTTCGGCGCGCTGGCGCAGAGTCTCCTTCACCCGCTCCTCGAAACCGGAGTAGGTGTGGACGATGTACCACTTCCGGCCAGGGTTGCCGGGGCTCATCGGATCGGTCATCCGAACACCTTATGAGCGCCTTCGACGATGCCCTGGTAGGCGTGAATGATCAGCTGGTCGGCCACGAACAGGAAGACCGCGAAGACGAAGCTGGTGATGATGACCACGATCGTCGTCGCCACCACCTCGTCGCGAGACGGAAAGGAGACCTTCCGCATCTCGGAGCGGATTTCCGACAAAAATTCCTTGGCCTTGTTCCACCAGTTCATTGCGAGACCCCGATCTTCAGACTCAAAAAAAGATTGGCAGGCCAGGAGGGACTCGAACCCCCAACCCTCGGTTTTGGAGACCGATGCTCTACCATTATGAGCTACTGGCCTGGACTCCTCTTACCTATGCCACGATCTCGGTGACGGTGCCGGCGCCGACGGTGCGGCCACCCTCGCGGATGGCGAAACGCACGCCCTTCTCCATGGCGATCGGAGCGATCAGCTCGACTTCCAGGTTCACGTTGTCACCCGGCATCACCATCTCCGTACCGTCCGGCAGCTTCGCCACACCCGTCACGTCCGTCGTACGGAAGTAGAACTGCGGGCGGTAGCCGTTGAAGAACGGCGTGTGACGGCCGCCCTCCTCCTTCGTCAGGATGTACACCTCGCCCTTGAACTTCGTGTGCGGCTTGATCGAGTTCGGCTTCGCCAGCACCTGGCCGCGCTCCACGTCGTCCTTCTTCGTGCCCCGAAGCAGAACGCCGATGTTGTCGCCCGCCTGGCCCTGGTCCAGAAGCTTCTTGAACATCTCCACGCCCGTGACGATCGTCTTCGTCGTTGGACGGATGCCCACGATCTCCACCTCGTCGCCCACCTTCACGATGCCGCGCTCCACCCGGCCCGTCACCACCGTGCCACGGCCCGAGATCGAGAAGATGTCCTCGATCGGCATCAGGAACTCCTTGTCGATCGCGCGCTCCGGAACCGGAATGTAGCTGTCCACCGCGTCGATCAGCTCGATGATCTTCTTGCCCCACTCGCTGTCCGCCACGCCGCTCTCCAGCGCCTTCAGCGCCGAGCCCCGGATGATCGGAATGTCGTCCCCAGGGAAGTCGTACGACGACAGCAGCTCGCGAAGCTCCAGCTCGACCAGGTCCAGAAGCTCCGGATCGTCCACCATGTCGCACTTGTTCATGAACACCACCATGTACGGCACGCCCACCTGGCGCGCCAGCAGGATGTGCTCGCGCGTCTGCGGCATCGGGCCGTCCGCGGCCGACACCACCAGGATCGCGCCGTCCATCTGCGCCGCGCCAGTGATCATGTTCTTCACGTAGTCCGCGTGGCCCGGGCAGTCGACGTGCGCGTAGTGGCGCTTCTCGCTCGGAATACTCCACGTGCGCCGTGGCGATGGTGATGCCGCGCTCGCGCTCTTCCGGCGCCTTGTCGATCTGGTCGAAGGCCACGAAGCTCGCCAGGCCCTTCGAGGCGAGAACCTTGCGTGATCGCCGCCGTCAGCGTCGTCTTGCCGTGATCGACGTGGCCGATCGTACCGATGTTGACGTGCGGCTTCGAACGGTTGAACTTCTCCTTGCCCATGGCTTTGTCCGATGCCTCCTAAAAGCTGTTGTCGTTGTCGAGTTTCAAAACCTGTTCCGGGCCAAGCCGGAAATTCATGGAGCCCACGACCGGATTTGAACCGGTGACCCCTTCCTTACCAAGGAAGTGCTCTACCCCTGAGCCACGTGGGCTTGAGACACCCGTAGATTCGCCCAAGGCCCGTGCCTGGACGTCCCTGACGGTCAAACCGCGCGATCCTACATCTTCCCCCAAGACGTGTAAAGCCCCTTCGTTTCGCTCATTCGCACGCTTCACTTGCAGGTAACGGCCTTGCAGGTTGCCCGGCGAGAGCGTCCCGGGAAGGACGCCCGAGGAGAAGACGAGCATTGTGCCAGAGCCGCGCCGGCTTGTCTAGGGGGTAGATGACACGTCTTTTTCGACCAGCCACCAATGCCCGGCCTTCAGGACCCGCAGCCCCCGCTGGGAAGGGTCGTCGCCGAAGGCGTCGGCCACGTCGCCGGCTTCGCCGCGCACCAGGAAGTAGCGGAAGCGCCCGCCGTGACGGTCGTAGTCGAAGAGCTCCGGGCTCCACTCGTTCCACTGCGACAGGAGATCCTCCCAGCTCTTCCCGGGGCGGAAGCGCGCCGAGGTCTGGAACAGCTCGGCGAAGGAGAAGAGTATCCGGCCGCCCTGGAACACCTGGTAGTAAGCCGGGAAGTGGACGTAGAGGGCCATCTCCGGCCAGACGCCCGAATGGCGCTCGACGATCAGGCCGGCCAGGTTCTGCCCCGGCTCCGTGGCCTCCAGCATCTCGGTGAGCCCGGCGCTCTCGCTACGGAAGCGGAGGAAACCGGTCAGCGTCTGGCCGAGCTGAAAAATCACCAGCACGGCCGCCGCCCAGGCCACCAGCCGCCGCTGCCCGGCCCGGGCCACCGGCAGGGCCGTCACCGCCACCATCGCGGCCATGCGGGGCGATCCGCTGCGCGATGAGATAGCCGCCACGGAACTCGGGCAGCACCAGGTAGAGGAAGGCGATCCAGCCTGCCAGCGTGGCAAAGCGGATGCGGAAGAGAAGATCCCCGCGCGGGATCTCCCCAGCCTCCGGACGGGCGGCCCGCTCCCAACGCTCCCGGAAAATCCACGCCAGCACGGCGATCCCCAGCAGCAGCCCGCACGCCGCCCAGGGCACCCAGTTCCCGGTGGGGCCGAAGAGGAGCTCCGGCACGTAGCGCAGCTTGGCGAGGACCGGCAAACGCACCGGGGGGCGGTTCCGCATCCGCTGCTCATAGGGGGTGATCACCCCCGCGGCCGAGCGCAGGACGCCATAGGCCATCGCCGCCAGCCCGGCCGCCAAACCCGGCACCAGGGCCGAGAGCCAGAGCGCCAGCCGGGGCCAGCCCGGCCGCCGGCAGAGCGCCAGCCACCCCACGGCGCCCGCGAAGAGCAGCAGGAACTGTAGATGAACCGCGTAGAAGAGGAGCCCCACGGCCGCCAGCGCCAGCCAGGAACGGGCCGTGAACGGCCGTTCGAAGAGGCGGTCCGCCAGGGCCACGCCGCCCAGCACCAGGGGATAGGCGAGAAGGTTGTCCACGAACCCCCAGAAGAAGGCGTAGTTGTAGGTGAGGGCCAGCGCCAGCAGCGCGTACTCCGCGGGCCGGCCCGCCCGCCGGCAGAGGGCAAGCCCCGCCGCCCCCACCGCCACCAGGCAGAGCGACACCACCAGCCGGCCCGCGACGTTGATCGGCAGGACCCAGGCGAGCCCGGCCACCAGCAGCTTGAACAGCCCGTGCGGAGCCCACAGGGCCAGCTCGTAGGTCTCCCGGAACCGCCGCGCCGGATCGCCGTACCAGCGCAGGATCGCCGCCAGCGCGAGCTGCTGCGGGTAGTCCACCATCGGCGGAAAGGGCGTCACCCAAAGCGGCAGCACCCAGAGCGCCGCCATCGCCCAGCGCGTCCAGCGCGCCCAGCCGGGCTTCGATCGCGAAACTTCTCCTAAAGATTTAGTTGACATGGCAACCGGGCGAGAGTATCATCCTAATTCGTTAGGAGGTAACTGCCGATGGCCAGGACGAAGAGCAGCGGGGAGCCGCTCACCCCTTTGGAGCTGGAGATCATGAAGGTGCTCTGGGAGACCGGGCCGGCCGCCGTGCAGACGGTCCAGGAGGGACTGGCCCCGGAGCGCAAGCTGGCTTACAACACGGTGCAGACGATGCTCAACGTCCTCCAGCGGAAGGGCAAGGTGACCCGCGAGCTCCAGGGCCGCGCCTACCTCTACGCCCCCGCGGTCAGCCGCGTTCAGGCCTCGCGGCATGCCCTGGGCGACCTCGTGCATCGCATGTTCGACGGCTCGGCCGAGAGCCTGGTGCTGAGCCTGGTGGAAGCGCGCCAGCTGACGCCGGAGAAGCTCGCCGAGCTTTCGGCGCTGATCGACAAGAGCGAGGAGGAGGATGGCGATGAAAGGGCTTGACGGGCTTCTCCTCACCTTCCTGCTCAACGCCCTCTGGCAGATCCCCGTCGCCGTGGCCGGCGGGCTCCTGGGCGCCCGGCTGTTGCGGCGAGCCCCGGCCCGGCAACGCCACGCCCTCTGGCTGATGGTGGCCGTGGCCTGCCTGGCGCTGCCGGCCGCGAGCCTGCGCCGGCCGGATCCCGCTTCCCGCCAGCCGGCGGTCTCCGGGACCCCTGCCGCTCCTGCGCCCATGGCCGGTCCGGAGCTGGTCCCGCAGGGCCTCCGGCGGCCGGCCCGCTACGCTCCCGCCGCCGGAGCCGCGGTGATGGCCGGCTATGCGCTCCTGCTCCTCTTCCGGGGAGTCCGCCTGGGGCAGACCTGGCGCCGCACGCTCGGTCTGGCCCGCCGGGCGAGCCCCCTGGACGTACCCGAACGGGCGGCGTCCCTCGTCGCCCGCTGCCGCCAGGCCATGGGCGTGGGTCCCATAACCCTCCTCGCCTCTGGAGAAGTGACCGGGCCGATCACCCTCGGGGCGTTGCGGCCGGCCATCCTCCTGCCTCCCCGCTTTCTCGACGACGCTTCCCTGGACGAAGCGCTTTCGGCCCTCGGCCACGAGATGGCGCACGTGCGGCGCCGTGACTACCCCATCAACCTTCTCTGTGAAGCTCTGCTCCTCCCCGTTGCGTTTCATCCGGCGGTGCGCCTGGTGCGCCGCCGGCTCGCGGAAACCCGGGAGATGGCCTGCGACGAGGCGGTCCTGGAGACGCTGCTCGGGCGCCGCTCCTATGCCCGGTCCCTGCTCTCCCTCGCCGCCGGCGCCGCCGGCCTTCCCCCGCCCACCCACACCCTGGGCGTCGTCGACGCCCACACTCTGGAGGTGCGTATGAAAAGCATTCTGGATCACCGTCCCCGCGTGAGCCTGCCGGCGGCCCGCGCCCTGCTGGGAGCCGCCCTGCTGGTGCTCGGCGGGATCGCCCTGGCGGCTTCGGGGGTGACCGTCCGGGCCGTGGCCGCGGACGCACGCGGCGATCTCCGTCCCTTCGCCGGCACCTGGAGCGCCGACTGGACCCCCGAAACCAAGGACGGGGGCAACGGTAAGAAGGTGCGGGCCCTCGACCTGGAGGTCCACCCCGACGGCCGCATCGTGGAGACCTGGTACAAGTACCTGAAGGGGGGAGGAGCTCCGCAGAAAGAGATCTTCCTGGCGACGGACTATACGGTCGAAGGAAACACCTTGAAATTCGCCGTCCGCGTCAAGGATTTCGCCTTCCGCGACAAGCCGGCCGGCCCCGCCGAGCTGCGAGAGTCGCTGGAGCTCCAAGGAGGGAATGACGCCGTCTGGCGCAGCCTCTCCAACTCCTACGTCGACGCCCTCAAGAAGCGCGGCGAGCCCGTCCCGCCCCTGCCCCCGCCGACCCCGATGAAGCGCCAGCCCTGATCCGGCCCCTCCTGATGGAGCCGGCCTGAAGCGGGACCCGTCCCGCAGGGGAGAGGTGTATCGCCGGGAGCGGACGAGCCGTCCCGCTCCCGGCGACTCCGCGCATTGTGCTCTGTAGTCCTACACCTTTTAAGCGAGAATCCATAGCATTCTCTGCCTATCTGTAATAGATGAACCTTTTTCTCCCCTCCCCGAACTCACCCCGCGCACACCTGTTTCCTACCCTAAGGAGGTTGCCATGAGCACCGGCACGCCTGAGCAGCACCACGAGTACATGATTCTCGGAGCTGGACCTGCAGGGCTTCAGCTGGGCTACTACCTGCAGCAGACCGGAAGGGACTACCTGATCCTCGAGGCCGGCGACTCGGCGGGGTCCTTCTTCAAGCGTTTTCCCCGCCATCGCACGCTGATCTCCAGCAACAAGGTCTATACCGGCTACGACGATCCGGAAGTCCGGATGCGGTTCGACTGGAACTCCCTGTTGAGCGATGACTATGGCGTGCTCTTCAAGGACTTCTCGAAGCAGTACTTCCCACCCGCGGACGTGCTGGTCGAGTACCTCCAGGCCTTCGCCCGGACCTTCGAGATCAGGATTCGCTACGGCACGCGCGCCGAGCGCGTCGCCAAGGATGGCCGCTTCCGCGTCGAAACGGCGGACGGCGAGGTCTTCACCTGCGACCGCCTGATCGTGGCCACCGGGCTGTTCAAGGCCTACCGGCCACCCATTGAAGGGTTCGAGCTGGCGGAGAACTACACCGAGGTCTCGGTGGATCCGGCTGATTTCATCGACCAGAAGGTGCTGATCCTCGGCAAGGGCAACTCCGCCTTCGAGACGGCCGACAACCTCATCAGCACGGCGGCGGTGATCCACGTCGCCAGCCCCCATCCGGTCAACTTCGCCTGGAAGACTCACTTCGTCGGCCATCTGAGAGCGGTGAACAACAACTTCCTGGATACCTACCAGCTCAAGACGCAGAACGCCGTGCTGGACGCCATCGTGTCGATCTCACGGCGCGAGGACGGGCGGTATGCCGTCGCCGTGCGCTACACCCATGCCAGCGAGGAGTGCGAGGAGCTGCACTACGACCGGGTCATCGCCTGCACGGGGTTCCGCTTCGACGACTCGATCTTCGACGCCTCAGCACGCCCCGCCTTGACGATCAACGACCGCTTCCCGGATCAGACCAGCGCCTGGGAGTCCGTCAACGTCACGGACCTCTACTTCGCCGGCACCCTGACCCAGATGCGGGACTTCAAGAAGTCGACCTCCGGCTTCATCCATGGCTACCGCTACAACTCCCGGACTCTCCACCGCATCCTCGAGAGCCGCCATCACAGCACGCCGTGGCCGAGCCATACGATTGCCGCCGACCCCGCCGGGCTCGCCGACGCCGCGCTGGCACGGATCAACCAGGCCTCGGCGCTCTGGCAGCAGTTCGGCTTCCTCGGTGACCTGATCGTGGTGAACGAGGACGGCCGGAGCGCGCGCTACTACCAGGAGCTGCCCACGGCCTACGTGCCCGACTCCGATTTCGGGAAAAACACGGACTACTACTTCCTGACCCTGGAGTTCGGCAAGGTGGACGGCGATCCCTTCAGCATCAAGCGCGAGCCGGTGCCGGAGAAGGCGGACCGCAGCATTTTCCTGCATCCGGTGATCCGGCACTACCGGGGCGACCGCATGCTCTCGGAGCACCACCTGCTGGAGAACCTGTTCGGCGAATGGAAGGACGAGCACCTGCACATCGTACCGCTCCACGCCTACTTCACCCGCGAGATCGTGAACCTGCGGGGAGCCCTGCCCGAGGTCTCCACCGAGGCGGAGATGACGGGAGCCCTGGCCGCCGACGCCTACCAGCCGCCGGTCAGCGAGATACAGATGTAGAGAAGGTCCTGCGAAAAGAGGGGATGGAGCGGGAGACGGGATTCGAACCCGCGACCAACAGCTTGGAAGGCTGTGACTCTACCCCTGAGTTACTCCCGCCTTCAATACAAGATACATGGTGGAGGCGGGAGGATTCGAACCTCCGTAGGGCGAAGCCCGGCAGATTTACAGTCTGCTGCCATTGTCCACTCGGCCACACCTCCAAAGAACTTCTCTGCTCGCCGGATCGGGGTGGAGCCGGCACCCGGATTTGAACCGGGGACCTACAGTTTACAAGACTGTAGCTCTACCCCTGAGCTATGCCGGCGGATCAAGACTCCACCTACCTCTCCGGAGTCACCCCGGATTCCAGGAGCCCGGAGAGTCTAGCCTCTCCAAGGCTCTGGATGCAAGCTATTTGGGACCGCGCGGCCGGCTGCGCTGCCGCACGGCGTCATAGAGGACGGCCGCGGCCGCGGTGGCGATGTTCAGCGAGCCCACCCGGCCCGCCATGGGCAGGCCGATCATGCGGTCACAGATCTGCCGGGTGCGCACCCTCAGGCCCTTCTCCTCACCGCCCAGGCACAGGACGACCGGCCCGGTGAGATCCACCTCCCAGGGCGGCTCGCCCCCCGCGTCGGTGCCGTAGACCCAGTAGCCCGCCTTCTTGAGGCGCTCCAGCTCCACCGCGGAGTTGGTGATGCGCTCGACCGCCAGCCACTCGGTGGCGCCCGCCGAGGTCTTCGTCACGGTCGGCGAGACCGGCGCCGACCCGCGGTCGCGGATCAGTACCCGGCCGACTCCTGCTCCCTCGCAGACCCGCAACAGCGCGCCGAGGTTGCGAGGGTCCTGCACGTCCTCGAGCAGCACCACCAATTCCGGATCACCCGCCGCCCCTGCCGCCTGGGCCGCCGACGCCTCCTGCCGCACCTCGGCCGCCATGCCGTTGTGGGCGGCGCCGGCGATTCGGGCCAGAGCTCCCTCGGGCACCACGTCGAACGGTACCTGGTGGCGCTCGCACGCCTCCGCGATCTCCTCCCGCCGCCGGCCCGTACGCGCCGCCGACACGAGGACGCGGACGACCTCATGAGGACGGTGCCGCAGGGCTTCGCGGACGGGATGGTAGCCGTAGAGGAACATGGCGCTACACTGGCTTCATGCGGTACAAGGTCAAGACTCTCAACCCGGCAGCGTACCAAGATGTCGTGAACTTCCTGCACGGGAGGGGGATTCCCGTCCTCCTCGAATCCGAGAAACGCCGATTCGTGGTGGTCAGCGATCTTCCCGATGCCGATTTTCGGGAGATTACAGCTAAGGGGGCTGAGATCACCCCTGACTTCCAGTACAACCTCGAAGCCAAGATCTGATCGAATCTGAGAGGCTCCCCCACCCAAGACCCTCATCACCCCGACCCTCTTCTCCCGGCCCCTCCCCACCCCCCACACCGGGAGAAGAGGGAGGGCGGCACGAAACGGCCTCGCATGCCTTCCCCCTCTCCCGGGACGGGAGAGGGGGTTTAGGGGGTAAGGGTCTTGGGCGGGGGGTCTCAGACACGTTCAATCAGCGCCTTGCCCCTCTAAACCTCCATGATCTGCTGCTCTTTCTTATGCAGGGCGGTGTTGACGTCGGCGATGTAGTGGTCGTGGAGCTTCTGGACCTCGTCGAGGCCCCGGCGCTCGTCGTCCTGGCCGATGGTCTTGTCCTTCTCCATCTTCTTGAGCTTGTCGTTGCCCTCGCGGCGCGCCTGGCGCACGGCGTTGCGGGCGTGCTCGGCGAAGTCGTGGGCCTTCTTGACGATCTCCTTGCGCCGCTCCTCGGTGAGCGGCGGCACGGGGATGCGGATGACCTTGCCGTCGGAGGAGGGGTTGAGCCCCAGGTCGGACTTCATGATCGCCCGCTCGATGGCCGAGCTCTGGCTCGGATCGTACGGCTGGGCGACGATCAGGCTGGCGTCGGCCACCGACAGGTTCGCCACCTGGTTCAAGGGGACGTGGCTACCGTAATAGTCGACCGTCAGCCCCTCCAGCAGCGACAGCGAGGCGCGCCCCGTGCGCAGGTGCTTCAGCTCGCCGTGGAAGTGCTCCACCGCGTGCTTCATGTGGGTCTCGACTTCTTGGAACAGTGCTTTCGTTGGCATTGGGCTACCCTCCTCCTCCCAGAGCGGCCTTGAGAACGCGACCGCCTTCAAGCAAAATCTTCCCCCGGCCGGCCGAGAGCTGTCAATCCAAGGGGTTAGGTACGCACGAGCGAGCCGACCCGCTCGCCGCAGACCACCCGCCGGATGTTGCCGGTGGTCATCAGGTCGAAAATCGCGATGGGGATGCCGTTGTCGCGGCAGAGGCTGATCGCGGCGGTATCCATCACCTGCAGGTTCTTCTCCAGAACCTCCTGGTAGGTGACCTCGGGCAGCAGGATGGCGTTCGGGTTCTTCTCCGGATCGGAGTCGTAGAGGCCGTCGACCTTGGTCGCCTTGAGCAGGATCTCGGCGTGGATCTCGTTGGCCCGGAGGGCCGCGGCCGAATCGGTCGTGAAGTAGGGATTGCCCGTGCCGGCCGCGAAGACCACCACCCGACCCTTCTCCAGATGCCGGATGGCGCGGCGGCGGATGAACGGCTCCGCCACCTCGCGGATGTCGATCGCCGTCTGCACCCGGGTCGCCACACCGCGCTTCTCCAGGGCGTCCTGCAAGGCCAGGGCGTTGATCACCGTGGCAAGCATCCCCATGTAGTCGCCGGTCACGCGGTCGATGCCGCGATGGCTGGCGGCGAGGCCGCGGATGATGTTGCCGCCGCCGACCACCACGGCCACCCCCACCTTGAGGGCGTGGATGCCCCGGATCTCGTCGGCGACGGCGGCCACCACCGCCTCATCGATGCCGAAAGGCTGCGAGCCCATGAGAGCCTCGCCCGAGACCTTGAGGAGGACCCGCCCATACTTTGCGGTCTGGGCGGCCTCCCCTTGTGTCCCTTCACCCATCAGTGGCTCGCCTGGGCCGCGACCTCGGCGGCGAAGTCGTCCTGCCGCTTCTCGATCCCCTCGCCCAGCTTGAAGCGGGAGAACCGGCGGACCTGGATGTTCTCGCCGATCTTGGCCACCCGCTCGGCGATGAGCTGGGAGATCGTCTGATCCGGGTTCTTCACGAACGGCTGCTCGAGCAGCACGAACTCGGAGTAGTACTTCTCCATCTTGCCCGCGACGATCTTCTCCACCACGTTGGCCGGCTTGCCCGAGGCGAGGGCCTGGTCCTGGAAAATGGCCTTCTCACGCTCCAGCACCTCGGGCGTGACCTCCTCGCGACGGATGAAGCGCGGCTCGGCGGCGGCGATGTGCATGGCGATGTCGCGCACCAGCTCCTGAAAGGCGTCGTTGCGCGCCACGAAGTCGGTCTCGCAGTTGACCTCGACCAGCACGCCGAGCTTGCCACCGCCGTGGATGTAGGAACCGACCGCGCCCTCGGCCGTGATGCGGCCGGCCTTCTTGGCCGCCGCGGCAAGGCCCTTCTTGCGCAGCGCGTCCACGGCGTTCTCCATGTGGCCCTTCGCCTCATTGAGGGCGTTCTTGCAATCCATCATCCCGGCGCCCGTGCGCTCCCGGAGCTCCTTGACCATCTGGGCGGTGATTTCCATGACTTGTTCTCCTTGCGAACCGCTCTTGCAGGCGGGTATTTGGTATGCGGACGGACAAAAGAAAAGGTCAGATCGACGCGCGTTCGACTGACCTCTTCCTCCGCGCCGGCCGGAGGGAACCGGTCGGCGCGCGTTGAAATCCGGGCTCAGGCCGGCGCGCCGCTCGCGGCATCCTTGTCGTAAACGGGAACGGGCATGCTGTCCTTCGCCCGGACCATCATCTCTTCTTCCATCTTGCCGGCGCCGGCGAGGTAAGCGTCGGCGATGCGCGACGCGAACAACCGGATGGCGCGGATGGCATCGTCGTTACCCGGAATCGGGAAGTCGATCAGCTCGGGATCGCAGTTCGTATCGACGATGGCGATCACCGGGATGCCCAGCTTGTTGGCCTCGGAGACGGCGATGTACTCCTTCTTCGGGTCGACGACGAAGAGCGCGTCCGGCAGCTCGTCCATGTCGCGGATGCCCTCGAGGTTCTTCGACATCTTCTCCCGCTCGCGCTCCAGCCGCAGCTTCTCTTTCTTGGTCAGAGAGCTGTTCTCGTCGCCCAGGCGACCCTCGATCTCCTTCATCCGCTGGATCGAGGTACGCAGCGTGACGAAGTTGGTCAGCGTGCCGCCCAGCCAGCGGTGGGTGACGTGGAACTCTCCCGCCCGGTGCGCCTCCTCGGCGATGGCCTCCTGGGCCTGCCGTTTGGTGCCTACGAAGAGAATGCGCTTACCCTCCGCCGAGAGCTGCTGAACGAAAGCGGCCACCTGGTTGAAGAGCTTGAGGGTCTTCTGCAGGTCAATGATGTAGATGCCGTTGCGCTTGCCGAAGATGTACTGCTTCATCTTCGGGTTCCAACGCCGGGTCTGGTGCCCGAAGTGGACTCCGGCCTCCAGCAGTTCCTTCATCGTGACTTCTACCAAGCGAATCTCCTTCTGAGCCTAGCGCTTACTGAACTGGAAACGAGCCCGGGCGCCCTTCTGACCGTACTTCTTGCGCTCCTTCTTGCGAGGATCGCGGGTCAGGAGGCCGGCGGACTTCAGCCGGTCGCGCAGCTCGATGTTGAACTCGAGCAGAGCGCGCGAGATGCCGTGCCGGATCGCTCCGGCCTGGCCCGCGCTGCCACCCCCGGCCACGGTGACGGTGATGTCGAACTTCTCCACCGTCTCCGTCAGCTGCAGGGGCTGCTTGATGACCATTTTCAAAACTTCATTGGGGAAGTAGACGTCGAGGGTGCGGCCATTGACCTTCACCTCGCCGGCTCCCGGCCGCATGTAGACGCGAGCCGCTGCCGTCTTGCGGCGTCCGGTTCCGTAGTAGCTGACTTGGCTCAATTCTTGTCTCTCCTTGTGAACCGGCTTACAGTGCCGCGGCGACGTCGAAAGTCTCGGGCTGCTGCGCCTGGTGCGGATGCTCGCCACCAGCGTAGACCTTCAGCTTCTTGAGCTGCTTGCGGCCGAGCGGCCCCTTGGGCAGCATGCCCCAGACGGCCTCCTCGACCAGCTTGGCCGGCCGGCGCTGCCGCCGCTTGGCGGCCGTCTCGGCCTTCATGCCGCCCGGATATCCGCTGTAGTTGTAGTAGACCTTCTGCTCTTCCTTCTTCCCGGTCAGCACCGCCTTCTCGGCGTTGATGACGACCACGAAATCGCCCGTGTCGATGTGCGTGGCATAGGTTGGCTTGTGCTTGCCCATCAGCAGACGCGCCGCGAGCGAGCAAAGGCGCCCCAGGGGAATCCCCTCGGCGTCCAACACGAACCACCGATGCTCGATCTCCGCGAGCTTCGGGCTGTAGGTCTTCTTCAGCATCTCAATGACTCCAGTCGGTCCAGATCGGCAGGTCGGCTCTGGCTGGGAAAAGTTGGCCCCGGCGCGGCGTACGACTCCCGCCTTCGCGGCGCAAAGGAGCCACATGGTAGGGCCGGAGACAAGGATTGTCAAGGGAGGACTTTAGGATCTTGAGTCCCGGAAGGCCGGAACCAGGGAGTCCACCGCCAGCCGGAAGCCTGCCCCGGCGAAGCACAGTATACACTTCCCCGCGTATGGCCGACGCCTCGATCACCGCAACCACTCCAGCTCCCGCCCTCGACAAGTCGGGCCAGACCATCCGCGACATGTTCGCGGGGGTGGCGCCCCGCTACGACCTGCTCAACCACGTCCTCTCGGCGAGCCTCGACTATGTCTGGCGGCGGCGGACGGCGGTGGTTCTGGATGCCCCCGCCGGCAGCCCCGTGCTCGACCTCTGCTGCGGCACCGGCGACCAATCCACCGCCCTCAAGCGCCGTGGGGCCCGGGTGGCGGCGGCGGACTTCTGCATCCCCATGTTGGCCCTGGCGCGCAAGAAGTTCGTGCGCCTCGCCGCGCCCCGGCCGGGAGCCCTGGCCGCCGACGCCCTGGCCCTCCCGTTTCCCGCCCGCCACTTCCAGGGGGCCACCGTCTCCTTCGGCCTGCGCAACGTCGCGGACCTCGACGCCGCCCTGCGCCAGCTGGCGAGCGTGCTCCGGCCCGGCGGCAAGCTGGTCGTCCTTGAGTGCGCCATTCCGCGGTGGCAGCCGCTACGAGGCCTGTACCTCTTCTATTTTCTTCGTCTGCTGCCCTGGATCGGCCGGCGCATCTCGCCGGAGGGTGGGGCCTACACCTATCTCCCCAACTCGGTCCTCAGCTTTCCCCAGCGCCAGGACTTCCTCGACCGCCTGGCGGCCGCGGGCTTCACCGACCGCGCGTGGGAGGAGCTCTCGGGCGGCACCGTCTGCATCTATCAAGGAAGGATTCCCGCATGACCCAGATCCTCGACGGCAAAGCCGCCGCCGCCGAAATCCGCGCCGAGATGGCCGTCAGCGTCCGCGAGATGGCCGCGGCCGGCTGTCGTCTTCCCCAGCTCGTCGCCGTGCTGGTGGGCGACGACGCCGCCTCGCAGACCTACGTCGGCAGCAAAGTGCGGGGCTGCGGCGAGGTCGGCATGCTGAGTCGCAACGTGCGCCTGCCTGCCACGACCTCCCAGGCGGAGCTCCTCTCCCTGGTGGACGACCTCAACTCGGACGACGCCGTGGACGGCATCCTGGTGCAGTTGCCACTGCCGCGCCAGATCGACGAGAAGCTCGTCCTCCACCGCATCTCCCCCGACAAGGACGTCGACGGCTTCCACCCGGTGAGCGTCGGCCGGCTGTGGCTCGACGAGGAGGGATTCACGCCGGCCACTCCCACCGGCATCGTCGCCCTGCTGAAGCGCAACGGCATCGCCCTGGCCGGCCGCCGCGCCGTCGTGGTGGGCCGCAGCGCCATCGTGGGCAAGCCCATGGCGGGCCTCCTGCTGCGGGAGAACTGCACGGTGACGGTGTGCCACTCGAAGACCGTCGACCTCGCCGCCGTCACCCGCCAGGCCGACATCCTGGTGGCGGCCATCGGCCGCCCGGCGATGATCGGCCCGGATCACGTCCGCGACGGGGCGGTGGTGATCGACGTCGGCATGAGCCGCCTGGCCGACGCCGCCGAAACCGAGCGCCTTTTTCCCGGCGACGCGGCGCGGCGTGAGCAAGTGGCCACAAAAGGGTATACCCTCATAGGCGATGTGGATTTCACCCGCGTGGCCTCCAAAGCGTCCCACATCACCCCCGTGCCCGGAGGGGTGGGACCGCTGACCGTGGCCATGGTCCTCTTTAACACCCTCAAAGCCGCCCGGCGCCGCCAGGGGCTTCCCACCGCGCCATGAGTCACCGCGCTCTCCGTGTCGGCCTCACCGGCGGCCTTGCCAGCGGCAAGTCCACGGTCGCGGGCTGGCTGCGCGATGCGGGCTTCCAGGTCGTGGACGCGGACAAGCTGGTGGCCGAGTTCCACCAGCCTGGGGGCGAGGGGGCCGCCGCCGTGCGCGCCCTCTTTGGACCCGAGATGCTCAACGAGCGGGGCGGCGTCGACCACGCCAAGGTCGCGGCGCGCGTCTTCAAGGACCCCCAGGCCCGCTTCGCCCTGGAGAGTGCCATCCACCCCCTGGTACGCAAAAAGTTCGAGGAGCTGGCGGCGAAGGCGACGGAGGTCATCGTCCTCGAAGCCACGCTGATGGTGGAGGCCGGCTACGCACCCGGATTCAACTTCTGCATCACCGTCGAGGCACCCTGCGAGCTGCGCTTCGAGCGCGCCCTCGCCCGCGGCATGGACGAGGCTTCCGCCCGCGGCCGTCTCCTCGCTCAGGGCGACGGCGAGCAGCGCCGCTGCGCCGCCCACCGCATTCTCGACAACTCCGGCGATCTCGACCACCTCCGCCGTCAGGCGGACGAGCTGATCGAAGAGCTGCGCCGGCTGGCCGCCGAGCGGTGAGACCCTTCGTCCTCGTCACCGGCAACCTCGGCAAGATCGCCGAAGCCCGGCTGGCCCTGGGCGGTGACGTGGAGACCGAACTGGCGGATCTCCCCGAGATCCAGTCCCTCGATTACCTGGAAGTGCTCCGCGCCAAGGCGGACGAGGCCTGGCGCCAGGTGGGCCGACCCTTGATCGTGGAAGAAGCGGGCCTCGACCTCGCCGCCCTGAATGGCTTCCCCGGCCCGCTGGTCAAATGGATGCTCGATGCCGTCGGCGCCGAGGGCCTCGCCCGCACCGCCGCCGCCCTGGGCGACGTCCGCGCCACCTCGCGCTGCTTCCTTCTCTATAAGGATGGAGACCAGGAACTGATCGCCGAGGGCCGCACCGAGGGCACCCTCATCCTCCCCCGCCGCGGCACCCACGGCTTCGGCTGGGACCCCGTCTTCCTCCCCGACGGCACCACGCACACCTTCGCCGAGCTGACCGGTGCAGGGAAGGGGGCCGTCAGTCATCGGGGGAAGGCTTGGCGGGAGATGTTGGGGTTGCTGAACGAAACTGCCCAGCGAAGCACGTAGAGACGTTCCCAGCCCGTTCACGACGCCCTCCGCAGGCCTATAACGGCGGGACGTCTCCGAGTCGGGGGTAGCCTCCCGGATATCGACGACCCAGGACGGGGCGATGTGACTTCTCGGCGCTCCCAGGATTCCGCAACGCAAGATCCCGAATCTCCCCGCCATTGGTTGGGGATGATCGGGTAGGGATTCCCGCCCCGGAGACGTCCCGCCTTCCATGGCCTGCGGTGGGTATCGTGGACGGGCTGGGAGCGTCTCTACCCCTCCGCCCCGATGCCACATGGCTTCTTGATCCCCCGGCCGCGATCAGGTTAAAGTACTCGTCACTTTCCTGGAGAACGCCATGCCTCGGATGATCCGCTCTCGGTTCCTCCTGTGCTTCCTCGCCCTGCTGCCCGCCATGGCGTGGGCTCAGACGTTTCCAGCCCTCGCGCCTCTTCCCGGAACGGGAACGCTCGCGCCGCCTGCCGATGCGAACAACTTCTCGTTCGTGGTGGCGGGGGACAACCGCCCCGCGAAGTCGGGCGATCCGCAGCCCGCGACACTGACGGCCATCGTCCAGGCGATCCAGGGCCTGAAACCCGCGTTCGCGCTCTGGTCGGGAGACACGATCTCCGGCAAGAAGCCGAACCATCAGAAGAAGATGAAGAAGGAGTACGACGAGTTCCTGGGGATCGTCAAGGGCGCCGGGGTTCCGTTCTTCGCGGCGCCGGGCAACCATGAGCTCAACGACAAGCCCAAGGTGCAGAGCTGCCCGAAGGCGATTGACGAGCCCGACCCGAGCGGCACTCTCCTGCAGTACTGGGAGGCCTCGATGGGCCTGCCTTACGGAGTCTTCCGCTACGGCAACTCGGCCTTCCTCTCCCTCAACACGGACGACACCGTGGGGACCGGCGTCACCATTCCGCCGTGCATGTACAACGGCTACGTCGGGCCCGGCCAGCAGGCCGCGCTGTCCGCCACCCTCGCCGGGCTGGCGGCGGACCCGAGCGTCGCCCATATCTTCGTCTTCATGCACCGCCCGCTCGAAGCGAGCCCCGTCAACCCCGACGGGCAGCTCGCGAAAGCCAGCCGCGACCCGCTGAAGGCGATCCTCGACAACACGGCGAAGATTCCGAACCTGTCGATCGTCTTCGCCTCCCATCAGCATCTCTTCTACTTCCACGACAAGGCCAAGCCCTACCAGACGGGGCCGTTCCAGCGTACCGACCCCGCCGGGGTCAAGCCGGCCTACGTCGTCTCCGGCGGAGCGGGAGCGCCGCTCACCAAGAAGGCGACCCCCGCGACCGGCGGCTATCACAACTATCTGGCCGTGCAGGTGAAGGGCGCGGACGTCACGGTCACCGTCAACAAGCTGCCGTAGGATTAGTCGTCGTCCTCCTCCTCGCCGACCACGAAGAGGTGGCCGTTGTTCTGGGTCAGGATCCTGCCTTCTCTGTCGATCGAGAGCGGCGTGTAGGCGGCGCCGAGGGCGGAATCGAGGAAGAGGTGCTCGCGCAGTGTGCCGTCCGGGCGAAGGGCGTAGAGGCCGCCATCCTCGCTGTTGACGAAGATGTTGCCCTTGCGGTCCACCGCCGGGGCGTTGACGCACCACTCGAAACCGGCCGGATGATCCGAAACGCAGCTCACGTTGCCGTGGGAGTCACGGTCGCAGCTCTGGGTGTTGGTGCTCTGAAAGCGCCATTCCGGCTGCAGGTTGCTGTCGAGCCGGGTGATGTAGAAGGCCTCGGGGGAGGCCGGGTTACTGGCGGTGCGATCCAGAGGACAGAACTGGTCGATAGGGCAGTAGGAGCCGAAGAAGCCGGAATAATGGTTGTCCTTGGTGATGATGGAGTAGGTGCCATCATGCGGGAAGACCGCCGGCGTATCGTCCCAGCCGAAGGGGTAGGCGGCGAGGAACTGGCCGCTGGAGCTGAACTTCATCAGGTGCCCCTGAAAATAGGGGTAGAAGCCGGAGGCGCCGTAGAGGATGCTGCCGTCCGGCAGCACCACCGGTCCGGAGGTGGAGTCGTCGAACACGAGGCCGGAGCCGTTCCGGTTCTGCCTTGGGTCGACGCCGGTGCGGGCGCCGGCGCGGCAGCCGCCAGGCGAACCGTTGGGTGGCAGATTGACGTTGCAGCCGTCGGTGAGCCGGTTGGCGAGCGAGGCGTTCCACTTCGGCGTCAGGTCGGGGTTGACGGCGACGAGATACCCCTCGAAAAAGTCGAGGTGCGCGACGGTGACGATGTAGATGGTGCCGTCCGGCGCGATGGCGGGAGCGGAGTTCAGGGCGACCCGCTGGACGCCGCAGGTCACCATGCCCGGCACGGCGTCGGGGCTGGGCGGCCACGGCAACTGGGCGAAGCGAAAGCTGCCGAGGCACAGGTCGCCGGCTCCCGGCGCGCCGGGTGTCAGCGAGGCGATGGTGGCGGCGCGGGCCGTGTTGTCGGGCGAGACTTTCACCAGATACGAGGCCGGCGGGTTCACGTCCCACGGGTTGTCAGGGTCGATCTTGAGGACATCGTAATAGACGTTGCCGGCGGCGTCCGCGGTGAGCACGCTGGCGACATAGGCGTCCGGGTCGAGCTTGGAGCCGAACGGATTGATGCGCGCCACCAGGTGGCCGTCGGACTTGGAGATCTTGAAGATCGAGCCGCCGAAGCCCGGGACGTAGACGGAGTCGCCCACCAGGGCGGCGTGGAAGACGGGCTCCACGAAGGGGCCCCTGGCGCTCGTGAGGACGAAGGGCAACGGCTTCCAGTCGCTCTCGAAGCTCCAGGCCTCCGTCAAGTGACCGTGCCTCCGGCGCAGCTTCTTCTCGTTCCAGACCTGGGTGTTCCAGTCCAAGGGCGTATATACGCCCGACTTGAACTCCATGTAGACGTCGTCGCCGTCGGTCAGCGGCACCTGATAATGGACGTGCAGGTCGCCATCGCCAAAAACCGCTTTCTCGGCCTCCGCGAAGGAATCGTAGATCACGTCGTCGAGAATATGCCGGACCTTCTGGCCCGAAACGTTCACAACTCCCGTGTGCTGCGGAGTGCGGCCCCACTGGGGCCAATCCTGGGACCAGCCGGGCTGGCTGGTGGTTAAGAAGACAGCGAACAGCGCCAGCAGGAATGCCCGGCCGGGCAGCCGGGTGAGGGGGGATACCTTATACATAATGAGTCCTTTATTTTCGGTTCAGTGGGTGGAGTGACTGAAGTGCTACCCAGGGAGAACGCCGGCGTGGCGGCTTTCCCCTCACGATGTCGGAAAGGGGCGCCGCCCACCGAGCAGGCGTAGCGCGCATCTCTGGCTCTGTTTCTTCAATGCCCTGAAGGGGCCAAGGCATGTAGCCCTGGGCTGGCGGCTTTTTGCCAGCCCAGGGACAGGGCGATCCGATAGAACCCAAAAGCCCTGAAAGGGCGACGGCAGCTCGGCCCCGAAAGGACAAACTGCCGCCGCCCCTTTGGGGCTTTGGATTACTGGGATCGCGGTGGACCTGGGGCTGGCAAAAAGCGCCAGCCCCAGGCTACATGCTTAAGCTCCTTTGGAGCAAAGACTCTGCCATTCCTCACGGCGGGCCACCGTATCCATCCATCGGCCCGCCGTATGGATACAACGTGACGCCGTATCCATCCATCGGGCCGCCGATGCTTACGGCGTGACGCCGGATCGATACGGTGGGCCGTCGTATCGATACGATGCTCCGCCGATGCTGACGGCGAGCCGCCGGATCGATACAACGTGGCGCCGTATCCATACATCGGGCCGCCGATGCTTACGACATGACGCCGGATCGATACGGTGGGCCGTCGTATCGATACGATGCTCCGCCGATGCTGACGGCGAGACGCCGGATCGATACAACGTGGCGCCGTATCCATACATCGGGCCGCCGATGCTTACGACATGACGCCGGATCGATACGGTGGGCCGTCGTATCGATACGATGCTCCGCCGATGCTTACGGCGAGACGCCGTATGGATACAACGTGACGCCGTATCCATACATCAGGCCGCCGATACTTACGACGTGACGCCGTATCGATGCGGTGAGCCGTCGTATCGATACGATGCTCCGCCGATGCTTACGGCGTGACGCCGTATCGATACGGTGGGCGGCCGTATCGATACGACGCTCCGCCGATGCTGACGGCGAGCCACCGTATCCTTCAATTTCACCACCGTATGCTTACGGCGGTGCGTCAAGCCGCCCTAAATCGCCACCCCCGCCATCAACCACAGCATGATCGCCTTCTGGGTGTGCAGGCGGTTCTCGGCTTCGTCGAAGATGCGGCTCTGGGGGCCGTCCGCGACTTCGGCGGCCACTTCCTCGCCGCGGTGGGCGGGCAGGCAGTGGAGGAAGACGGCCTCCGGCTTCGCATGGGCCATCAGCGCGTTGTCCACGATGTAGCCGTGGAAGTCCTGGATGCGCTTCTGCGCCTCCGCCTCCTGCCCCATCGACGCCCAAACGTCCGTGTAGACGGCCGAGGCTCCGGCGACGGCTTCCTTGGGATCGTTGGTGAGCGTGATCTGGGTGCCCGCTTCCATCGCGTCCTCGAAGGCGAGGCCGGCATACTGCGGCTTGACCTCATAGCCCCGGGGCGAGGCCACGGCGATGTCCATCCCCACCTTGGCGGCGCCGAACAGCAGAGAGTGGGCCATGTTGTTGCCGTCGCCCACGTAGGCGATCTTGCGGCCGCGCAGGGCCTCGATACTTCCGAAGACCTCGCTCAGCGTGAAGTAGTCCGTCAGACCCTGGCAGGGATGGAGGTCGTCGGTGAGGCCGTTGATCACCGGCACCGAGCCGTACTTCGCGAGGTCGGTCACCGTCTGATGGGCGAAGGTGCGGGCCATGATGCCGTCGACGTAGCGGGAGAGCACCTGGGCGGTGTCCGCGATCGGCTCGCCGCGGCCGAGCTGGATGTCGCGGCTGGAGAGGAACAGGCCCTGGCCGCCCATCTGGGCCATGCCCACCTCGAAGCTGACGCGGGTGCGGGTCGACGACTTCTCGAAGATCATCGCCAGCGTCTTGCGGTGCATGTGGTTCTCGTACTTCTTGGGGTTCGCCTTGACATCGGCGGCCAGCCGGAAGAGGCCGGCGACCTCGGCGGCCGTCAGGTCATGGATCGAGATCAGATGGCGGGACATGAAATCTCCTCAAGGGGAAATGAAATCGTAGCGGTCACAGCGGATCCCGTTCGAGCGGCATCGTCATGCAGCGCGGGCCGCCGCGAGCACGGGAAAGCTCATTGGAGTAGAGGGCCACGGCGGTCGGTCCGCCGCCCACCAGGTCGTGCTTGCCGGAGAGGGCCTCGTCCTCGAAGAGGATGCGCCAGCCGCGCCGCGACAGCTCGTCCAGGGTCTTGCGGTTGCGCCTGTAGAGCAGGATCAGCCCCGGCGCCAGGGCGAAGGCGTTGGCACCGTCCGTCCACTGCTCGCGCTCCTGGTCAATGGCCTCCTTGGAGCCGCCGCAGGGCACCACCTCCAAGTCCAGCCCCAGCTCTTTCAGCACTTCGAGCAGCGAGCCGCGCAGGGTGAAGGTCAGGTCCTTGGCGTGGAGGTCGATCGAATAGACGTGGGCCGCCTCGGGGCCGCCCGGCTCGATCACCGGCACGTGGGCCAGGCATAGGTTGCGGTCGATCAGGGTGAAGACCGTGTCCAGATGCATGTAGGAACGCTTGCGCGGCAGCTCGACCATGATCAGATGGCGGAAGGAGGTCTTTACCCGCCGCAGATAGCCGGCGAGGACCTCGATGCCGCGGCGGTTGGTGCGCTCGGAGAGGCCCACGAGGAGGATCTCGGAAGACACCACCAGAACGTCGCCCCCCTCCAGGCTCGGATAGGGAAAGTACGGGTTGTGCTGCGGCGCGCCGGTGGGAGGCACGTCGATCTCGTAGAGCGTGCCGTGATCCGCCAGCCTGGGATGATGCTCGAAGACGGTGCGGGAGAGGAGCGGCTCGCGCTCCCGGGCCGAGGTCGCCATGGAGGAGATGACGACGCCGTTGCCCATCACCACCTGGGGATCGCGCATGAAGAAGTAGTTGGGCACGGGATTGAGATCGAAGAAGACCTTGCGGCCGGCGTCGGAGACCTCGGCCGGCGTCCGGATGCCCTCGACGAGGGCCGAGGCCAGCTCCCGGGGCGGCAGGTCATACAGCCGGCGCACGACGTTGAAAGGCGCGCTGTACTCCGCCTCCAATTCGTCGAGCAGGCGCTTGCGGACCGGCTCTTCGGTGAGGACGTCCGCCAGCAGATCCTGGGCATCCAGCACCTCGACGCCGGCCGCCTCGATGACGCGGCGGAAGCCGTCGTGCTCCTCACGCCCCTCGTCGCCGTCCAGGATGTCGTCGAAGAGCAGGCTCTCCATCATCGACGGCACCATCCAGTCGATCTCGCGCCCGGGCCGGTGGACCAGGACGCGCCGCAGGCGCCCGATTTCAGAATCGACTTTGATCGGCATGCAGTTACCCCAGGGAAGGTGCGCGCCCGTGGGACGGGCGGCGGCGCATTGTAGCAGAAGGCTTGAGGGCGGCCGGGGAGGCCCGGTCGTCCTGGACAGCCGGAGAGGAGAGATCTAGACTCCGGACGGTCTTTTCAGAGGTGTTTGGCAAAGCTCGCTCGCGACGCTCATCCCCGCCCGGGCATAAATGCCAGGGCTAGGCACGACGCCGGATGAATCCGGCTTAAAGTCCCCTTCAGGGGGCGCAGTTCATAGCCCTGGCATTTATGCCCGGGCGAAGGTGGGCGTTGCGACGGGGGAAGCTCATGCGCTGGCAAGGTCGATTCCGGGCGGGTCTCGCCGTACTTCTCGCCGCCGCCGGCCCGGCCATTCCCGCCTCTCCAGATCCTCTCCAGCTCTCCCTGGGCACCGCCTTGGAGCGCGCCTTCGCGGCCGGCGAGCCCCAGGTCTTCACCGCCGGGCTCGACGCCGGCAAGGTGTACCTGCTGACCGTCGAGCAGCGAGGCATTCATCTGGCCGTCGACTTGAAGGGGCCGGACGGCGGGAGCGTCGCCGCGGTCGACTCCCCCCTGGACCGCTGGGGCCTGGAGACGGTTCTCCTCCATCCTACCGCCTCGGGCGTCTTCCAGATCGAGATCCGCGCCGAGCGGAAAGGCGTCGGACCCGGCCGCTGCGTGATCGGCCTGGACGAGATCGCGGAACCCACTGCATCCAACCGGGAACGGATCGCCGCCCTCGCCGCGATGACCCAGGCGGGCACCATCCTGCGCCGCGAACCCACGGGCAGCCTCGACAAGGTCCTGGCAGCCTTCCAGGAAGCGCGCGCTCACTTCCAGGCCGCCGGTGACCGCCCGGGCGAGGCCGAGGCGGTCGCCGCCCTCGCCGAAGTCACTCATCGCCTGGGCAAACGGAGCCAGGCCGTCGAGCTCTATCGTGAGGCGGTCTCGCGCTGGCAGGAGTTGAAGCGGCCCGAGCGCGAGATGATGGCCTGGAACGACCTCGGGCTCACCCTCTGGGAGATGAGCGAGCTGCCCGCTGCCGACGAGGCTCTCGTCCGCGGCCTCGACCTTGCGCACCGCCTCGGTCTGGTCTACCAAGAGGCCGATTTGCGCCACAACCAGTGCCTGGTCCTCCACGCCTGGGGCGGCGTTCAGCCGGCGCTGGCCTGCTACCGGGAAGCCTCGGCACTCTTCCATCAGCTCGGCGAGAGGAAGGACGAAGCCGCGGCGCTCAACAACCTCGGCTTCGCCTCCTTCAGCCTGGGCGAGCCGCAGCCGGCCGAGGAGAGCTACCGGCAGGCGCTGGCGATCCGCCGCACGATCGGCGACCGGGCCGGGGAGGCCCAGGCGCTCAACAACCTCGCCGTCCTCTACCGCAGCCTGGGGGAGATCGACGAAGCGCTCAAGGCCTACGGTGAAGCCCGGGAGATCCTCGCCACTCTGGACGACCGCCGGCAGGAGGCCGCCACCCTGAACAACCTGGGGGTTGCCTACAGCGCCATCGGCGAGACGGAGCGAGCCCGGGTCTATCTGGCGCAGGCGCTCGAGCTCCGCCGGTCCGTCGAGGACCGGCGTGGCGAGATCGTGACCCTCAGCAACCTCGGTTTGCTCGAGCGTATGAGCGGGGAGGCCGGTAAGGCGGTCTCCTTCTACAGCCAGGCCCTCGCGGCTGCCCGCGCCACGTCCGACGTGCGGAGTGAGGGGATCATCCGCGGCAACCTGGGAGAGACCCAGGCCGCGGCCGGCCGCTCCGCCGAGGCGCTCGCCAGCTTCGACCAGGCCCTCGCTCTCCACCGCCGGACCGGGGACCGATCGAACGAAGCCGTCACCCTGAGGCGAAAGGGCGAGACCCTGACCGCCAGCGGGCAGGCCGCGGAGGCCTTGCCGCTCTTCGAGCAGGCCCTTCTCGCCTCACGCGCCCTGGGCGACCGCATCAATGAGGCCTTGACCCTCGCCGCGCGGGCCCGCGCCTTGCGGGATCGGCGGGAGCCCGGCGATCTCGGTAATCTCGAAAGGGCGGCGAGCGATGCCGAGGCGGCCATTACAGCCCTCGAATCGCTCCGCGCGCGGCTGGGCAATCCCGAGCTTCGCGCCGCCTTCCTGGGCTCCCGTAGCGATATCTACGAGCTTCGCGTCGACATCCTGATGCGCCTCGCCGCCTCCCGCCCCGGCCAGGGCTTCGATCGGGCCGCCTTCGAAGCGAGCGAGCATGCGCGCGCCCGGTCGCTCCTCGACGTTCTGCGCGAGAGCGGTGCGGAGATCAGGACCGGCATCGACTTGAGGCTCGCGGCGCGGCAGCGCGACCTCGAACGTCGCCTGGCCCTGAAGGCAGACCGCCGTCAGACCCTCCTCGCCCGTGGCAAGGCAGACCAGGCCCCGTCTCCGGAAATCAGGACCCTGGAGATCGAGAGCGAGCAGATCCGGGCCGAGCTGGACAACCTCGACGCCGAGATCCGGCGTAGACACCCGCGCTACGCCGATCTCACCCATCCCGGGGCCGCGAGCACGCAGGAGGTCCAGGCGCTTCTCGATCCTGGAACGCTCCTCCTCGAATACTCCCTTGGACGCGAGCGGAGCTATCTCTGGGCGGTAGACGCGACCGTGCTGCATTCCTTCGTCCTGCCCGGACGGGAGGAGATCGAGCGTGCCGCCCGCGCCTTTCACGAAGCCCTGAGCACGCCGGCGCCCAGTACCGGCGGCGGCAACCGGAAGCGGCTCGGGCAGGCGCTCAGCCGTATGCTTCTCGGCCCGGTGGCCGGGGATCTCGGAGATCGCCGCCTGGTGATCGTCCCCGACGGAGCCCTGAATTACATCCCCTTCGACGTCCTGCCCGATCCTCGAAGCAAAGACCGGCCGAATCCCCTCGTCGTGCGGCACGAGGTGGTCGAGCTGCCGTCGGCGTCCGTCCTGGCCGCCGAGCGGCGGGAGACCGCCCGGAGGCCCCGAGCCCGCGAGCTGGCCATCGTGCTCGCCGACCCGGTCTTCCAGGCGGACGATCCCCGCGTCACCCCGAGCGGTAAGCGAGGCCCGTCCGTGGCTCCGCGCCTGGACCGCCTCCGCTTCAGCCGCCAGGAAGCCCGGGGGATCGCCACCCTGGCTCCGCCGGGCGCGGTCACCACCCGGCTCGACTTCGCGGCCGGCCGCGACTTCGTCCTCTCCGGAGGCCTACGCGATTTCCGGTACATCCACTTCGCCACCCACGGCGTTTTCGACGCGGAGCGGCCGGACCTCTCGGGTCTCGCCCTGTCCCGCGTCGATCCGGCGGGCAACCCCCGCGAAGGGTTCCTCCGCCTGCGCGACATCTACGGCCTCGACCTGACGGCCGACCTCGTGGTGCTTTCCGGCTGCCAGACGGCTCTTGGCAAGGAGATCCGCGGCGAAGGACTCCTCGGGCTCACCCGCGGCTTCCTCTACGCCGGAGCGGCGCGGGTGGTGGCGAGCCTGTGGTGGATCGACGACCGGGCGACGGCCGCGCTCATGTCGGCGTTCTACCGCGGCCTGTGGGCCGAGGGCCTGCGCCCCGCCGCCGCGCTCCGCAAGGCCCGTCTCTCCCTGGCGCGCCAGCACCGCTTCCGCGATCCCTCCTACTGGGGAGCCTTCGTTCTCCAGGGAGACTGGCAGTGAACGTTCCATAAATCGAAAGGAGAAGGATCATGCCATTCGAGGACTTCAAGGGGTTCTGGAAAATCACCATCTCCGAGGAAGTCGAGTGTCCAATCGACTCGATCGTTACCTTCGACCGACCGGACGACAAGGGGCCTGTGACCATCCTTTGCGTGAAGGATCCCTCTTTTTTCTACGGCGAGGGGACGGGAAGCTACACGGACAATACGATCGAGGTGACGTTCGATGGGAAAATCCACGCGATCAGAATGATGCCAGGCAATCCGCCCAAGATCATGTTCGGCCCGAAGGGACTGGGACCGTTAGCAGGGTCGTGGACGGCCGAGGACTACGTACCCGGGTCCGCGCCTGAACCGGCCGGCGAATAGGGCCGGCGACTCTCGACCTCACCTCTTGGGGCGGCCCGGCGAGCGACAGCCGGCCGCCCCAAAATTTTTTGGAACAAACCGCGCCGGCGCCTCACTCCTGAGACGAAGCGACTCGCAAAGCACCAGACGGCCGCTTCCTAGCCGTGGAACAGGTATCACGCGACGGCTTTCGCCGCTTGGGGCGAAGCCTGCTTTCAAGGAGGAATAGATATGCCGAGACAAGGAACCGCCATTCCAAGGTTCGGCCGCGGGCTGATCGCTGTCGCGGGGTTGATGGTCACCCTGGCGGCGGGCCCCACCGTCGCCCAGGCTCCCCGAGACCTGGCGGGACCGGAGAGGACATTCAGGATCCCGGAGGTCGCCTCATGTCCCTATTGCGACATGACCGGGGCCGACGTGTCCGGCCAGGATCTCACCAACGCCAACCTGACGGGGGCGATCCTGGTTGGCGCCAATTTCAAGGGAGCCATCCTCAATGGGGCTGTTCTCATCGGCGCCAATCTCGCCGGGGCCAACTTCGACAACGCCAAGCTGAACGACTCGGACAAGGGGCACGCCAACCTTTCGCGGGCGAATCTGAGCGGAGCTTCGTTCCAGGGCGCCGAGATGAACGGCACCGACCTGCAGTTCGCCGAGCTGGGCGGCGCCGACTTCTCGAACGTTGACCTGACGCGCGCGGTCTTCGGACCGCGGATCAAGGCGGGCATCGCCGGGTCGCGCAAGACCTCGTTCCGCAACGCACGGCTGCCCGGAAATCTCGCCCTGGATGCCGCGACGACGGATGTGGAAGGCGCACGATGGGAGCCGGCCGCGGCGGTGCCGGCGGCACCGGAAGCGGACGACATCGTCTGCGGGCGAGCCGACCTTTCGGGTCTGACCAGTCGCATTTTCGTGGCGAACACGGGCACCGACGACGACACCTGCGGCACGAGCTACTCGGCCCCCTGCAAGACGGTCGGTTTCGGCATCGGCCGGTGCGCCGCCTCCGGATGCGGCGTGCTGGTGGCTTGGGACGAGTATCGCCTGGCCGACACGCTGGCGCTGCGCGACGGCGTCAACGTCTACGGCGGCTGCCTGCCGCGGAGCCAGTCGCGGCCGGACTACTACTCGGCGGTAACGGCCCCCGGCGGCGGCAAGCCGGTGACGAGCGCGTCGGCGATCAACGGCGGGACGGTCCTCCAGGCCTTCCAGCTCAACGCTTCGGCGGCGGCGGGGACGAGCGCCGCGATCAGCGTGGCCCTGCTGGTGAAGGACAGCTCCCGGCTGTCGCTGCTCGACACCCATCTGGTGGCCAACCGGGGGGCTCAAGGGACGTCCGGGGGCCACGGCAGCGATGGGACCGCAGGAGGCAATGGCTCCGGCAGCAACGGCGGCAGCGTAAGCGCCTGCGGGAATACCGGCGGCGGCATGGGCGCCGTGAGGAGGGAAGTCAAGGTGTTCGTTCGGGACGGCCGGTTCGTCTGTTCGCCCTCCTGCAGCGCCGGCAACTGCTTTGGCTTCAATGGTGGGTCAGGCACCACTGGCAGAGCCGCCAGCGGCGGGCGGTGGGGCGAAGACAACTGTGGGACATGCGTGACCAACCGCGGTAAGACGGGGGAAACCGGCAACCCCGGCGCCAATGCCTCTTGCGGCAGCAAGGGGATTCTCTCAAGCAGCCTCGCCGGCAGCTTCTCCGGAGACAACTGGATGGCGAGCGCCGGCGGTGCGGGCACCAGCGGCGGCGATGGCGGCGGCGCCGGCGCCGGCGGCGCCGGCGGCTACAAGGCCGGCGTTTGCGTCTTTGGCAAGACCCAGACCCCCGGCAATCGAGGGGGAGGCGGTGGCGCCGGCGGCTGCCGCGGCGGGGCCGGTGGCGGTGGCCAGCAGGGCGGCGCCTCCTTTGCCCTGATCGCCCTCCGCTCGACGGTCTCCCTCACCCGCAGCGGCATCGTGGCGGGGATAGGCGGCATCGCCGGCAACGGCGGCCGCGGCAGCCGCGGCGGCCGCGGCGGTGCGGGCGCCGGTGGCGCCACCAACGAGAACGGCGGCTTCGGTGGCGACGGCAATGGAGGCGGGGCTGGCGGCGCTGCCGGCGGCAGCGCCGGCGGCAACGGCGGCCCGGCCATCGGCGCCGCGCTCGTCGGCGGCTCCACGATCAACGCCAGCGACCTCACCTATTACCCGGGCCAGTCGGGTACGCCCGGCGAGGGCGGCGCCGGCGGCGGTGCCATCGTGGGCGGCGCCTGTGCCGCTCCGCCTGGCGACAACGGTGTCAACGGCCTGGTGGCCGACACGAAAACCTTCTGATCCGCGCTTCCACAACCGCAACAAGGAGAGTCCTCATGCCGCTGACCCATCCCCGTCCGCTCCGGCTGGCCCTCGGGGCCGCCGTGCTCGTCCTCGCCGCGGAGGCCGCCCTCGCCGCCGACGCCTGCCCGCGGGTGACCCATAAGGGCCCCAACTTCTCCGGACAGGATCTGAGCGATCGCAATTTCTCGAACCAGAACCTCACCGGCGCCAACTTCACCAACGCCAAGCTGAAGGGCGCCAACTTCAGCAACGCCATCCTCAACGCGGCCGACTTCACCGGCGCCGAGATGGGGCGGTCCACCACCGACAAGCGGTCCAGCTTCAGCGGGGCCAACCTCACCGACGCCTGCTTCTACACCGCTACGGTGGGAGAGTCGGGCTTCCAGCTCGCCAATCTCCCCTGCACGGTCTTCGACGATACCAATCTGTCGCTGGCTACCTTCGGCCCGGTCATCAAGGCGGCCGACCCGAGCGGCGCCTGCCGGACGAGCTTCCAGAACGCCGTCCTCAACTGCGAATTCATCCCGCAGTGGAAGGACTTGGAGCTCAACCGCGCCAACGTCCAGGCCTGCTTAAGAGAGCTCGCCGGGCGCGACTTCTCGAAGGCCCACATGGACGGTGTCATCTTCTCGGGACTCGACCTGTCGCAGACCCGCTGGGTGGGAGCCCGCCTGCAGGGGACCTTCTTTATCCGCGCCAACCTCAAGAAAGCCGTGCTCTCCAGCGCCGACCTGCGGCGCGCCCAGCTCTCCCAGGCCGACGCGACCGACGCCAGGCTGAACCAGGTGCAGCTCAGCGGCGCCACCCTCTCGGGCGCCATTCTCACGCACGCGGATCTGACCGGCGCCGTCCTCCAGGGCGCCGACGGCCTGCCCGCCGCCGACCTGTCGCTGGCCTTCATGCCGAACGCCATCCTCACCGGCGCCGAGATGACGGGCGCCAACCTGTCGCACGTCAACTTCTACGGCGCGCTGGCCAAGGCGGACAACGCCACCCTGCAGCAGGTGAATTTCTCGAACGCCAACCTGGGCGGCGTCAACCTGACCCGGGACGAGCTCTCGGGCGCAAAGATGGATGCCGCCACCCTGGTCAACGCGGTTCTCGTAGGGGCCGACCTGACGCCCACCTCCGACCTGATCTCCTCGTCGCTGGTGCAGGCCAACCTGCAGGGCGCCGACTTCACCGGCGCCAGGCTCGACGGCGCCAACCTCTCCAACGCCGCCGTGTCGTTGGCCGATGGAGTGGTGCTGTTCAAGGCCCCCGCGACTCTGAAGAGCGATCTCGACCACCGCGAGCTCAGCGCCGAGGTGGTGACGGCTTTCACCAGCCACGGCTACCCCCTGGTGGACTGCGAAGACCCCAGCGTTTTCGTGGATCAGGCCGGCAGACGCTGGCAGATCTCGACCGGCGAGCCGATCGGCCCCAGCGGCTCGCAGTTCAGGAAGCTCGGGCTCGCCCTGAAGAGCGCCGGGATCGAGGTCAGCGGCCTCTCGGATACCGCTCCTCCGAAGCTGCTGTTCACGGTGGACAAGACCTTCGCCGGCACCCTGGACAAGAAACTGCTCGCCAGAGATCTGCTTGCCGAATTCACCAAGAACGGCTACCCGCCGCCGCCCTGCATGAATCCGAAGATCTCGGTGAAGACCGCCGTCAGCTGGACACTGAGCGAACGGCTGACCCGGGTCACGATGGCCGGGCTCGGCTACACCGGGTTCAACCTGATCCTGGAGATGGAGAGCCCTGACAACATCCAGGTCTTCGGCTCCGAGGTCACCGTCATCCGCCCCGACGACGACGGCAAACTGACCCTCGTTCCCATCCCCCTCAAGCCCACCACGCTGTCGCCCGACGCTTTCGACGACAACACCACCTGCCCGAACCAGCGCAGCTACGGCGCCAACGTCAAGAACGGGGCAACCTGGAAGGAGATCCTGACGGCCGTCTCGCCGCCGCCCCCCCCTCCCTGTATCCCGAGCCCCAAGCAGTTTTGTCCTCCACCATCATGAGACATGCAATGAGGGAGAAAGAAAGATGAGCTACCGACAGCCCACGGAAATCAAAACCCTTCAGTTCGGCTTGACCTACGTGCCGGACCACGCGGCCAAGGAATTCACGCTCGACACCGGCGACGGCAGCTATGTTCTGAAGCCCCACACCGAGGCCACTCTCGCCGAGCACCGCCAGCGCAACCGCGCCCTGGCTCTGCTCTCCGATGAGCAGCTCCGGCAAATCACTCACTTTTCCGAGGAGGTCGCCCTGCCGGCGGACGTGGCCCGCTTCCTGCGCGTCACCCATGACCTCGCGGGCGCCCCGTTGCCGGCCCTGGCGTGCCTCATCACCTACATCCCTGCCGAGGCCCGGCTCGCCAACCGCCGCCGCGACCTCGCACGCCTGCGCCACCGGCAGCCCACGGTCCTCTCCCACTTCGGCGCCATGCTGCCGGCGACCGAAGATCTCGCCGAGGAAGATCTGCTGGCGCTCTGGGCGGACGCCGACCTGGTGAACGCTTCCCCGCTGGACGTCGCCAGGAGCCTCACCTTCAGCCACCCGCAGCTCGCCACCCGCAACGCCGAGACGGCGGCCGTGATCGTGGACGACCACATCGACACCACCGACGAGTTGCTGGCATTCGCCACCCTGATCTCCAGCCTGGGTGAGGCCACCGAAAAGGGCGGCTGGGCCACGATCAGGCCTTCGGTCGACAAGGACGGCAAGCCTCTGACGTGGGGGCCCGGCTACGAGGCGGAGGGGCATCCCGAAGGCTCGACCGTCTACTACTACGACCTCGACAACAAGATCGCCGGCACCGCCGACGAGCCGCCCGGCGACAGCTCGGGCCTCGGCACGGTGAACCAGGCGCTGCGGACCTCGCAGGACGACACGCGGCTGGAGAACCAGTCGTGGAGCGTCCTCCAGGGCACGCCCGACGTCCGCCAGTCGAGCGAGGCCACCGCCACCCGCTTCGCCGCTTTCCAAGCGGCCGCCCCCGAAGCCGGCGAATTCACCTTCACGCTCAACAACCGCACGCCCGGCTACGGCCTCAGCGTGCCCAAGGAATCGCTCAAGTTCATCCCCGACCCGAACGATCCGCGCAAGGGGCAGCTCTCGATCGACGCCAAGAACAAATTCCTGCGCACCCTCTCCGCCTACGTGCAGTTCCTCGACTCCGAGGGCAAGCCGATCGACAACCCGCCGGGCTGGATCGAGCGGCTCCCCGAGCGCCTGCGGGAGATTTTCGAGACCCCGAGCACGAAGTACATCTGCTCGGTGTCCCCCGTCGAGGTCATCTTCGGCATCCCCTTGCCGACCGATCCGACCGAGCTCGCCTTTCCCTTCCCGGAGACGGCGGCGTCCAGCCAACTCCTGTTCGGCGGCATCGGCACCCGCAACTGGAACGGCACCGTCGATCCCCCGGGCATCATCCTCACCGGCGTTTTCCAGTACGGTATTCCCACGCTCTTTTTGCTGGGAGGAGGCGCCGTCGAAAGCAATGCCTTTTTCAAGGATTTCTTGTCGAACCTCGAAAACGTCATTACCGTCCTCCTCGCGGTCTTCCCCATCGTGGGCGTCGGCACGGCCGACGACCCGGCGCTGGGCAACACCAAAAAGGTGCTCTCTAACTTCGCCAAGGCCATATCCGGCATCATCGTCGACAAGGGGCTGGAAAAGCTGGCAGAGCACATCCTGGCCAAGCTGACCGCGGCGCAGATCGTCAACGCCATCCCCATCCTCGGCTTCGCCTTCCGCATGGCGAATATGGTGATCACCTTCCGCAACCTGTTGGAGACGACGATCGAGGTGGCGATCTCGCCGGCCACCTACACCGTCGAGGTGCGGCGCCAGCTCGCCCTGGAGCTGACGGTGTCACCCGACCCGCTGCACGGCATCTGGCCCCAGGTCGCCACGAGCTACGTCGCCGTCGTGCAGTACCGCAACGGCACCAACTTCACCGTCACCGGCGACCTGCCCGAGAAGCGCGACCAGCCGGTGGTGGTGAGCTTCCCCGAGCTGCCGGGAGGCGGCCAGTTTCAGGTCGTCTTCGGCGTCTACTCCCCCACGCAGTTTCTGGCCGGCAACTGGGTGAGCTCCTGGGTGGACGCGGTGGCGCCTTCAGGCAGCGATGGCGTGCTCAAGCTCCAGGGCCAGATCCAGGAGCGGCTGGTGCCGCTGTCGCCGGACACCCAGTACCTCCATGACAGCAAGCTGGCCTATGACAGTCGGAGCGGCCGCCACGTCTGGCGCAAGGGGGATCAGCCCACCGCCGTCATCACCGATCTGGACGGCGGCAGCACCGGCCACAACCTCGCCGAGCCCGTGAGCATCACCCTGAACAACAAGGCCCACCTGCTCGGCTACAGTTGGCAGGCCTCGGGCCAGCGCCTGCCGTTCTGCGGCTTTCCCGACCCCACCAACGGCCAGATCTACACCTTCCAGAACATCAGTATCCTGGCCGATCCGGAGGCCGCCCTCAAGTTCCCGAGCTGCGGCTTCTCGGCCCAGTCCTCCCTGGTATACGACCAGTTCGGACCGGCACCCCGGTTCTCACTCGACAGCAGCGTCCAGTCGGGCCTCGACCAGGGGAAGATCACGCCCGAGCTGCGGGCCGCCTTCGCCGCCAACGGCTACGCGCTGCCCGCGAATGCCAGGGTGCAGGTGGAGCAAGCCACCGTGCGGTGGCTGATCTTCACCGGCCTCACCGATCCGACCTACGACCTGCGGCGGGAGGCGACCGGCCGCATCAGCGTCTTCAGCTATCCGACGCCGGTCCTCAGCCTCAACAACTTCTACGTCGATCCGCGTTCCGGCCTCTATCACCTGCGGCGCGTGGTGCTCGACGATAAGACCCCCTTCGACCCGAATAATCCCGGCCTCTCCTACGGCTACTTCACCCAGCCGAACCTGGACTCGATCGTGGTTCATCCCGCCGGCTACGTGGTGGGCGTCAACTTCACGAACCACAAGATGGAGATCATCCAGATCCCTGCGGAAGGCATACCCGACGCCAAGGCGCAGCCCGCCGCCATGGTCTCCGGCCGCGGCAGCCGCCAGGGCCTGATGAACGGCCCGATCGCCGTCGCCGTCGCCGCCGACGGCCGGCTGCTGGTGCTCGAAGGGCTCAACCAGCGCATCCAGGCCTTCGATCTCAACGGCAATCCGGTGGCCAGCTTCGACGGCGGCAACCTCGCCACGCTCGACGGCGCCCTCGCCCCCGCGCTCGACCAGGGGCTCGCCACCATGGCTCTGCGCGACGCCTTCGCCGCCGCCGGGGCCGTCCTGTCCAGCCACTGGACGATCACCGACGGGCCCAACCAGTACGACATCCAGCTCGACGCGAGCGGCCGGCTCAATCTGCAGCAGAACGGCGCCGACCTCTCCAGCCAGTGGCTGATCAGGGACGCCAACGGCGACTATCCGGTCAAGGCCGAGACCGGCCGGCTGGTCGTTCAGGTCCAGCCTCCGTTCGACCTGCCGCTCGACGACCGTATCCTGCTCGACCGCGGCGGCGTGACCGAGGAGATCGTGGCGGCGTTCGCCGCGCACGGCATCGAGCTGTCGAGGCAGGCCGACGTCACCGGCGACGGCCTGCACGTGCCGGGCTCCTACCAGGTCGACCTGGCACAGGGGGTGATCTCCAACGACCTCAAGGCCGCCTATGCCACCCGCGGCGTCGTCATCACCGACCAGGCGGTGCTCACCTCCAGGGTGGTGGTACGGGTGCAGACGCCGGGCGGCTTGTGGATCGTCGACGACACCGACGCTACTCAGGCCTACCGCATCTCCCGCGACGACCAGGACGCCACCAAGCTCCAGGCCATCTATTGGAATCCCACCCTGAGTCTCCGCGTGCCCGACCCCGCGGAGGAGGTCACCTATCTCGACCTCGCTGTGGAGATGCAGGGCTTCCTCTACGTGCTCTCCTACACCGGTGAAGGCGAGGCGGTCGACGATTACAAGCTCGACCTCTACGATCCGCTGGGCCACTTTCTGTCGCGCACGCCCGACCGGGCCAAGGACCCGAACGCCAAGGGCGTCAACGGCGCGCGCCTCATCGTGGACATGTTCCGCTCCATGTACACGCTCAATTTCGAGCATTTCCTGGGGCCCAACGACCGCACCGAGCCGTCGGTCAGCACCTGGCTGCCGACCACGCCGAAAGGCTGATCCCGCGAGCTTCCTCTACCTGCTCCGCCGGTCTCCGGCGGAGCTTCGCTTTGATCTCAATCGATCCGCAACGGGAACCGGCCGACCGGCACCGGCGCGCCGCTCGCGGGGAGGCCGTCGACCTCCAGCCGGTAGGAGCCGGGAGAGAGCGAGGGCGAGTAAACGGTGATGAGAAGGGCGCCGAGGTCGTTGAGCGTGAGGCGGGAAGCCTCGAAGACCACGGCGCCCTCGTTTTTCCGTAGCGTCGCCCGGTAGGCCGGATATTCGGCGTCCCCAGGCTCCACCCAGAAGGCGACCCAGCCCGGCTTGGCGGGGAGCTTGAGGGAGCGTACAGGGGCGCCACCACGCACCGGCGTCAAAGGAATGATGGGAAGGTTCGCCTGGGGCTGACGGTCCGCCGCCATCTCCCGGGCGAGGGCTTCGCGCTTCCCCGCCTCGGCTGTGAGGTCGCGCCGGACCTGTTGGAGCTCCCCTTTCAGGCGGTCCGCGGAGCCCTTCTCCACTTTCGTCCGGGCGAGATCGGAACGCAGCCGCTGGATCTCACGCAGCTCCAGCCAGGCCGGCACGAGGGCGACCGCGAGCAGGGCAGCCGCCGCCAGGGCCAACCGCGGCGAGCGGTTCCAGCGGGGAGCTCGAGCGCTTTCCGCCGCCTCTTCAGCCAGCCGCCGCAGCCCGCGTTGGAGGCGCTCGGCAGCCTCGACTCGCGCGCAGCAGGCCGGGCAGTCGAGATAGTGCTCCTCGAAGCGGGCCGCCTCCTCGGGAGTCAGGCGGCCCGTCACGTAGCGCTCGGCGATGTTGCCGGCGTCGATGCTCTGATGGTCCATGGACGTCGCGTCTCTCCAGCCCTATTCCCTTCGTGAGGGCTCGCCGCCGATCCTGCCCACAATTCTCTGCGCCCCCGCGAAAAACCTCTGCCGCTTCTCCGCCCGCTCCCAAAGCTCCCGCAGCCGTTCGCGAGCATGGAACAGGACCTTGTGGAAGCGTTCGGGCTCGATCCCAAGATCCCCGCAGATCTCCTCCTTGGTATCATCGGAAAGGTAAAAGCGGAACAGAAGCTGGCGGTCCCGGTCGTACCGCAGCTCGCCGAGGAGCCTCTGAACCTGCCGTGCCTCCTCGTTGGCCACGACCCGGTCGAGCGGAGCCGGTCCGCGGTCGACGAGTCCCGGCACCGGGCGCGCCCCTTCCTCCTCTCCGTCCTCCATGGGCCGGTACCGTGCCTCCTTGCGCCGGTCTGCGATGAAGAGATTGCGCGCCGTGCCGCGGATGAAGCCGGCGAGCTTCTCGGGCTCCCGTACCTCGCCCCGGCGAACCTTTTCGAGGACCAGCGCGAGAGTCTCCTGATGGAGATCGTCCGCGAGGGCCGGATTCTGGGCGAGGCGGCGGAGCATGAGGAGGAGACCGTGACTGAATCGCGCCACCAGCTCGGCCTCGGCGTCACGGTCGCCGGCCTGAATACGGGTCACCAGCCGGGCGGGTTCGTCGTCCGCGTCCTCGGCGCTGGTCGAGGCGTGCACGGCCGCGAGGACGAAGGGCCCTAGAATGGAAACCGCCTGGGACCAGAGCAGAGAGCGCATCTCGTTTTTTCAGCGAGGGGTGGAGCGCCGCGGCACCTGCAAGCCGCGGCGCCCTAGGGATCTACTTGTGACCGGCGGCCAGAACCGACTGCGCCTGGGCGAGGTCATCGAAGATCTGGATGCGGACCCGCTTGGCCTGGCCGCCGGCTCCAGGCCGGAGCTTCACGGCGACCGCCTGTCCGGCGCTCAGGGTATTGACCGAGGCGCCGGTGGTGCGTTGGTGCCGGCGATCCTTCACCTTCAGGTCGGCGAGCGCCACGACGATCGTGGTGCCGTCCTGAAGGTGGATCGTCGCCTGATCGCCCGCGACCTGAACCTGCGTCAGGGTCGAGGCTCGCCGCTCGCGGTTGTGGACCGGCGCCGCGGAGACGACCGCGGTTTCACCCACGGCGAGGCTCAGGATCACCAGCGAAGCCGCCGCGATTCCGTTCCTGCGGCGCAACAGGAGGACGCCTCCCAGGCCCATCAGACCTCCGAACAGGACCTTGCCCATGTCGCCGAGCGTCGGCACCTCCGCGATCGCCGCGACGTCGTCGTCGACGATGGTCACGGTCTCGGTGGTGATGGCGCCGAGCGCCGCCCCGCCGGTGGGAGTGGAGAGGGTCACGGTGAAGGTCTCATCCGGCTCGTCGAGGGTGTCGTTCACGATGGTCACCTGGAAGGACTTGTTGGCGCTGTCCTGATTGGCCCAGTTGAGCGTGCCGGCGGCCGCCGCGTAGTCGGCCGGGCTCGTCGCGGTGCCGGGGTTGGTGGTGTACGAGACGGAGACGGCGCCGTCCGCGCCTCCCGTGCGGGTCGCGGTGATCGTCACGCTCACGCCGCTTTCGTTGACGTTGACGGCACTCACCGTCAGTTGGATCGTCCCCGGGTTGACCTCGACCGCTCCCATGTCCACCGCGGCGCCGACCGGACGCGGCTTTCCCCTCTGGTCGACCGTGAAGGCGCTGCTTCCCGTGTTGACCACAGGGCTCGCGCCAGCCGGCAGATGGGTCTGGGTGGGCCCGCCGTTGTTCTGCAACGGACCGAGCTGGGGGTCCTGATTGAGGATGTTGCCGCCGCTGTCGGTGATGCTGGCGGTGCCCGGAGACTCGATCAGGCTGAAGGAGAGATCGAAGCCGCCCCCGTCGCCGTTGTCCAGGTCGTTGTTGGCCGCCGCTGTGTTGTTCGCCACGATCGAGTTGTCGACCGGCAGAAGCGAGCTTTGCACGAAGATGCCGCCGCCGCCCCCCGAGGCCGTGTTGCCGGAGACCGTGACGTGGTGCAGCGCGAAGTTGTACAGGTTGTACAGGTAGATGCCGCCACCGCTTCCGGCGATCGCCTGGTTGCCCGAGATCGTGCTGTTCTCGATGCTGCCGGCGGTGTCCGGGGAGTAGAGGAATACGCCGCCGCCGGCCTGGGCGGTGTTGCCGGAGACCGTCGTCCCCCGGATGGTGAAGACGCCGGCGTCGGGGCTGTAGAGATAGATGCCGCCGCCCACCCCGCCCGCCGTGTTGCCCGAGATCGTCGAGTCTTCAATGGTGACGTCGTCGTCGGGATCGTAGAAGTAGATCCCGCCGCCGCTCCCCGCGGCTTGGTTCCCCGTGATGACCGTCCTCTGGATGAGGAGGGGGCCGCCGGTGTCCTCGACGTAGATGCCGCCGCCTTTGCCGCCCGCCGTGTTGCCCGAGAGCGTCGAGTCCCGGACCGTCAGGTTCATGTTGAAGCCGTCGCCCCAGAGACCGGCGCCATCGCCCGTCGCGGTGTTGCCGGTGATCGTCACGTGGTCCAGGATCAGGTTCTCGTCGAAGTCGACCACACCCGCGCCGATGTTGGCATTGCCGCCGGTGATGGTGAGCCCGGAGATGGTGACGTCGATGGTCGTGTCGGAGTTGTAGAGATAAAAGACGCGCGAGGCGTTGTTGCCGCTCACGGTGAGCACGGCGGCTCCCGGTCCCTGGACGTCCACGGAGTCGGCGATGTAGAGCTGGCCGGTGGTCAGGGTGATGGTGCCGGTGAGCCCCGCCTGAAAGACGACGGTGTCGGCGCCGACCGCGTTGTTGGCGTCGACGATCGCCTGCCGCAGGCTCCCGGCTCCGGAATCGTTGAGGTTGATGACGGTGAACGTGGCGGCATCGGCCGGGGCTCCGGCGACCAGCGCGCCCAGCGCCGCGGCGGCGCCCGAGGCGGCGACTGCGCCTTTGCGGACCTTGCTCCCCACCCTTCCGGTCTCCCGGCGTGCAGCTCGACCCATATTGCAGCCCCCCTGAGCTTGGTTTGGAAACGTCTTGAACAACGATCGGGACGGTAGTATAACAGGCACCCCTCCCGGATCAACGACGACCATGCGACTCGACACGGAATTCATCAAGCTGCCGCTGCGCTTCGATGCCGAACGCCTGGCCGCCGAGGTCGCACGGATCGACGAGACCTCCTGGCGGCCCCACCCTCAGGGGCATCCGGGCAACTCCGCCCTCCCCCTGATCGCGGCCGGCGGCGAGCCGCTGAACGATGCGGCGAAGGGGCCGATGCGCCCCACGCCCCACCTGGCCCGCCTTCCCTACCTCCGGCAGGTGCTCGCCGCCTTCCAGTCGGTCCTCGGGCGGACCCGCCTCATGCGCCTCGACGGCAACGCCGAAGCCGTCGCCCACACCGACGTCAACTACTACTGGATGCAGCGGGTGCGGATTCACGTCCCGGTGGTCACCGATCCCGCGGTCCGCTTCCTCTGCGGCGAGCGGGAGCTCCACATGGCCGCCGGCGAGGCGTGGATCTTCGACACCTGGCGGCGCCACAACGTCCTCAACCCGAACCCCACCCGGCGCATCCATCTGGTGGCCGATACCACCGGCTCGGCCGCTTTCTGGGACCTGGTCGCGCGGTCCGGCGGCGAGCCCCGTTTCCTCCCGTTCGATCCCGAAGCGGACCCGGAGATCGCCACCGAGACGGTCAACCTGCCCGTGGTCATGTCCCCCTGGGAGCTGGAGTCGCTCCTCGCTCCCCTCCTGGCCGAGCTCACCACGCCGTCCCCGGAGCTCCACGCCGAGGTCGAAGCCCTCTGCCGCGACTGGCGCTGCCTCTGGTCGCGCTGGGGCGAGTCGCCGGAAGGCTGGCCGGCCTGCCGCCACCGGCTCGACGTCTTCGCCGCGCGCCTCCCCACCTTCGCCGGCTTGCGGCTGGTCAACGGGCAGGAGGCCGGCGAGGCGATCCGTCATGCCGTGGTGCTGCCGGGGTTGAACCCGGATCTGGCCCCTCACCCCCCTGGGCGGA
The DNA here is from genome assembly GCA_963717295.1 of Thermoanaerobaculaceae bacterium. Lineage (GTDB taxonomy): Bacteria > Acidobacteriota > Thermoanaerobaculia > Multivoradales > UBA5704 > DATARR01. The sequence continues at coordinate 7,832,143 of OY970330.1, read as the reverse complement.
TGGATCGGACCGGCCGGTCGGATCGGTCGGTCACGGGGGAGGCCCGCTTCGACCGTCCTCTCTTCATCGTCGCTTCGCCGCGATCGGGGACGAGCCTGTTGTTCGAAACCCTGTCGCAGGCGCCGGGAGTCCGGACCATCGGCGGCGAGAGCCACGGCCTCATCGAGGGAATCGAGGGGCTTCACCCCACGGCGCGCGGCTGGGACTCGAACCGGCTCACCGGCGAGGACGCCCGGCCGGAGGTCGTGCAACAGCTCGAGACCCGGTTCCTGGCCGAGATGCGGGACCGCGAAGGAAACCGCCCGCCGCACGGGGCGCACGCCCTGCGCCTGCTCGAGAAGACACCGAAGAACTCCTTGCGCGTCCCCTTCCTGGCGAAAGCGTTCCCGGACGCTCTCTTCATCTACCTGTACCGCGACCCGCGCGAGACGATCTCCAGCATGCTCGACGCGTGGAAATCCGGGCGTTTCGTCACCTATCCGGGCCTGCCCGGATGGCAGGACCTCCCCTGGTCGCTGCTCCTCGTGCCCGGATGGCGCGACTTGCAGGGCCGGAGCCTCGCCGAGATCGTCACGCGCCAGTGGATCACCGCGACGCAGGTCCTGCTCGACGACCTGGAGGCGCTGCCACCCGGCCGCTGGTGCGTGGCGGGCTACGACCGGCTGGTGGCCGACCCTCAGACGGAGATCGAGCGTCTCCGCGACTTCGCCGGCCTTTCCTGGGACCGTGAGCTGGCCGCGCCGCTCCCTTTGTCGCGCCACACGCTGACCTCGCCGGCCGCCGAGAAATGGCGCCACAACGCGCCGGAGCTCCAGCCGGCGATCGCACAGGTGACTCCCGTCGCCGAGCGCGCCCGCGCGATCTTCGCCCGGCCACCGGCGCGCCGCCCCGTCCACCGCTCCAGCGCCGAGGGCCCGCGCCCCGCCGCCTCCCCCGCTGGACCGGGTCCCGTCCCGGCGGGCAACCCCGAGGCCTTCCGCAGCTCCTACACCGCCGGCGTTCCGGCCCTCCTGCGGGAGCTCGGGGCGTCGCTGCTGGTCTCGACCTACCAGAGCGGCCGGCTGATCGTGGTGCGTGCCGACGGCGACCGTCTCAATACCCACTTCCGGGCCTTCGCGAGCCCGATGGGAATCGCCGTCGGGCCGCGCTACCTGGCGCTCGGCACCCAGCGCCACGTCTGGGAGTACTGCAACCAGCCGGAGGTCGGCCGCCGGCTCGACCCGCCGGGCCGCCACGACGCCGTCTTCCTGCCGCGGGTGAGCCACGTCACCGGCGACATCCGCATCCACGAGATGGCCTTCGCCGGCGACGAGCTGTGGATGGTCAACACCCGCTTCTCCTGTCTCGCGGCGCTGGACCGCGAGCACAGCTTCGCGCCGCGCTGGCGCCCGCCCTTCGTCACCGCCCTGGCTCCCGAAGACCGCTGCCACCTGAACGGCCTTGCGGTCGTGGACGGCCGCCTGAAGTGGGTCACGGCCCTGGGCGCCACGAACACTCCCCAAGGCTGGAGGGAGGCCAAGGCCCACGGGGGCGTGCTGCTGGACGTCGAGTCGGGCGAGATCGTGGCGCGGGGGCTTTCCATGCCCCATTCGCCGCGCTGGCACGGCGGCCGGCTCTGGGTCCTCGAATCCGGAAAAGGGACGCTGGCGGCGGCCGACCCCGTGACCGGACGGCTGGAGACCGTCACCGAGCTCCCGGGCTTCACCCGCGGCCTGGCCTTCGCGGGCCCCTACGCCTTCGTCGGCCTCTCGCAGGTCCGCGAGTCGAACATCTTCGGCGGGCTGCCGCTGACCGAGCGGGTTCAGGAGAAGCTCTGCGGCATCTGGGTGGTCGATCTGCGCAGCGGCAAGATCGCGGGCTTCCTCCGTTTCGAGGGGCTCGTCCAGGAGATCTTCGACGTCCAGATCCTGCGCGCCCGCTGGCCGGAGATCGCCGAGCCGGACTCGGATTTGATCGCCGGCTCGTTCGCGCTGCCCGATGAGGCCCTGGCCGAGGTCCACCTCGGATAGCCGTTCCGAAGTTACAATTCCCCGCCATGCCCCCTGAGACGCCCCAGAACCCTCTCTACGAACGCTACGCCTCGCCCGAGATGGTGAGGATCTTTTCCGCCTCCCACCGCTTCCGCACCTGGAGGGAGCTGTGGATCGCTCTCGCCGAATGCGAGAGGGAGCTGGGCTTGCCGATCACCGCGGAGCAGATCGACGCCCTGAAGCGGACCGCCGGGGACGCCGATCTGGACCGCGTCGCCGAGCTCGAACGCCGTACCCGGCACGACGTGGTGGCTCACCTGCGCCACTACGCCGAGCAGGCGGACAAGATTCACGAGGGCGCCGGGGGCATCCTCCACCTGGGCGCCACCAGCGCCTACATCACCGACAACACGGACGTGCTGCTGATCCGCGAGGCCCTGGAGCTGCTCGCCGGCCGCCTCGCCGCCACCATCGGCCAGCTCGCCGGCTTCGCGCGCCGGACCCGGGCGGTGCCGACCCTCGCCTACACCCACTTCCAGCCGGCCCAGCTCACCACCGTGGGCAAGCGGGCCTGCCTCTGGATGCAGGACTTCGTCCTCGACCTTTTCGAGGTGCGCCACCGCCTCTCCAACCTCCGCTGCCGGGGGGTGAAGGGGACGACGGGCACCCAGGCGAGCTTCCTCACGCTGTTCCAGGGCGACGGCGCCAAAGTAAGGGAGCTCGACCGCCGCCTCGCGCGCCGTCTCGGCTTTCAGGAGAGCTTTCCCGTCACCGGCCAGACCTATACGAGGAAGCAGGACAGCCAGGTGCTCCAGACCCTCGCCGGCATCGCCGAGAGCTGCCACAAGTTCGGCACCGATCTGCGCTTGCTTCAGGGCGTGGGCGAGCTCTCCGAGCCGTTCGATGCCGAGCAGGTGGGCTCCTCGGCCATGGCCTACAAGCGCAATCCGATCCGCGCCGAGAGAATGTGCGGCCTCGCCCGCCGGCTGATCACCGACAGCCTGAACGGTCCGCTCAACACGGCCACGCAGTGGCTGGAGCGCAGCCTCGACGACTCGGCCAACCGCCGCCTCGTGCTGGGCGACTCCTTCTTCACCGCCGACGCCATCCTCGGCCTCGCCTCGCACATCGCGGCCGGCCTCGTCGTGCGCGAATCCACCATCTCGGCCCGCATCGCCCGCGAGCTGCCCTTCATGGCCACGGAAACTTTATTGATGGAAGCCGCCCTGCGGGGAGGAGACCGGCAGGAGCTGCACGAAAGGATCAGGGGCTACAGCCTCCAGGCCCAGGGCACCGTGGAGACCGGAGGCGACAATCCCCTCATCGGCCTGATCGTGAGTGACCCCGACTTCCGGCTGACCCAGGAAGAAGTGGATCCCTGGCTCGACCCGAAAGCCTTCACCGGCCGCTCGGCCCAGCAGGTCGACGAGTTCCTGGAAGAGGTCGTGACGCCCGCGCTGGAAGGGACGAAGGCGGCGGTGATCGCGGCGCCGCGGGTGTAGGGACTCCTCATCCTGATCTTCGCCGTTATATCCAGCGACCAGACCGTGGTCGTATCAGGCGCGCAGAGACTCGATGTATATCCGGCGGAATAGAGTGATCGTGGGACGCCAGTCTCCCTGCATTGCCGCAGCGGCGGCACGGTCATACCCGCCACCCGGTCTTGGTCGAAGGCGCAGAAAGGGCGGGAGGCCGTAGCGCATTGCAATGCTGTTGACCCAGAGCCGCGCCGTGCGCCCGTTGCCGTTGGCGAAGGGGTGAATGCGTATCCACTCCGAATGAGCCCAGGCACTCAAGGTGAGAATCGCCGCCAAATCGTCGCCGGTCAGCTCCTGAGCCGGACGGATCAATTGGTCCAGCTCAGCGATCGCCAGCCGAACCTTCCGATCGAATTCGGCCAGCTCAGCCGACACATCGGATGCCCGGACGCCAGGCAAATCACCAACTTTGACGTTGTAATTTTCGAGTCCAGTCCCGCCTCGGAATCTTCCCACCAGTTGCGGTTCTGGCGCGACGAGTCCCTGCATGATGTCGAGCTGCCAGCCGCGAGCGACCTCGATCGTCAGAGGCTCCCGCCGGATAGCTTCGTCTCGGACCTTGCCAAAGACCTTGGCCAGGTTGCTACGGAGGCGGGGCGTATCGTCGTCCCAGTCAGCCATTGAGCAGGTCGAGGACTCTCTTCTGAGCGGGACCGATATCCTCCGCTCTCTGCCCTTCGGCTGGATCCTCCCTCAGTGAGGCCTCGGCGTCGACATAGTCGGCGATGGCCCGCTCGAAATTGGGATCACTCTTACGGTAGGCCCGCAAAGCTTCAAGGGTGGCCTCGAGATCAATCTCAACCTCTCTGCTGCGCCTCGCGACGAAGTCGCGGACCGCCTCATTGACGAGTTGGTTCTGCGGCCGGCCCAGTACTTTGCTCAGCGTGGAGAGGCCCGACTGCACGACTGGATCGATCCTGTAGGTAGTGGCCCTTCTAGGCATGTCCACAGGGTATGCTCTGCCAAGCAGTGATGTCAATTTTTGATTTTGACGTCGTCCGTTAGAGATTTTGCCCCTTGACGCTCCCTGCACTTCCTGCCAAACTTTTTCCATCGGGCGATGACCCATCGCCCAACCCCGCTCGGTCTCCCCCCGCGAGACCCTCGGCCGGGGCAAAGGGGTCTCCACGCCTCGGGTCGTGTGACTTCGTTTTTCTGGAGCCGATGGCGGGCGGGGGCTTGCCGTCGTGTATCCGGGAGACGATGCACATGACCCAACTCAAGAAGCTCAAGAAGTCGATCCGCTCCCGGTCTGAGAAGACCGGAGAGAGCTATACCGCGGCCCGCCGGCAGATCCTCCTCGCGCACGACAAGAAGGCGGCGACCCCGGAGCCGTCCGCAGCCGCAGCCGCTGTCATTGCCGATCCGGCGCCACCCGCTCCTCCTCCACCCCTCCGCAAAGCCACCACCACCAAGGGCTCGGTCAGCGACGAGTCGGCGCGCAAGAAGACCGGCTTCGGCCACGATCACTGGTTTGCCGTGCTCGATACGTTCGGCGCGGCCACCAAGGGGCACACCGCCGCCGCGACGCATCTTTATGAGCAGCACGGGATTCCCGGCTGGTATGCCCAGGGGATCACCGTGGCCTATGAGCGGGCAAGGGGGCTGCGGGAGGTGAACCAGTCGTGCACCGGCACGTTCCAGGTCAACGTCTCGAAGACAGTGCCCGCCTCCGTGGCCGTAGTGATCGAGGCCTTGGAGAGCGCCGGCCAGCGGGCTGATTGGCTCGAGGGCGCTGACCCCGGTCTCGCCCAGGCGCTGGATGCCGCCTTCCTGGGCGACAAACCGCGGGAGGTGAAGACCAAGGAGAGTGACTACGCCTGGCTGCGCTTCCCGTGGGACGGCGGCAAGGTGGAGATTCGCATCACCGGCAAGCCCAAGGGAGCGAGCGTCGTGGCGGACAATTCGAACCTCGCCAGCCCCGAGCAGGTCGAGCAGAGACGCGCCCAGTGGAGGGTGGCGCTCGAAGGGCTCTGGCGGTATCTGGGTCGCGGGTAGGGTCTTAAGGGGGGGCTTGAAAGTGTTGATATCCGCCTGACCGCCCGGGCCTGAAGACCCGGGCTACGACGGTAGTCCTCGCCTCGCACATCGCGGCCGGCCTCGTCGCCCCTCTCATCGGCTTGATCGATCCGAGGCGCGCGCGGCGCGGTGGCGTGTAGCGCTCGAGGGGCTTCAGTGTACCCCTTCCGGGAGATCTCAGTCTCGGGTGGGGAGGCTTGACCTGCGGCTTAGGTTCTTGTAGATTGAATTTTGGAAGTTCAATCTGCATGATTCGACGAGACCTGGAGACCGTTCTCAAGAAAGTCGCGCTGCAGTATCCGGTGGTAACACTCACCGGCCCGCGCCAGTCGGGAAAGACCACGCTGGTCCAGGCCGCGTTTCCTGAGCACGAGTATGCCTCGCTTGAGGAACCCGACGTCCGTGCGTTCGCGCTCGAGGATCCCCGCGGTTTTCTCGGCCAGTTCACCGGGGGTGTCATCCTCGACGAGGTGCAACGGGTACCTGATCTCTTTTCCTACATCCAGACGCTCGTTGACCGGGAGGATGCGCCCGGAAGATACATCCTGAGCGGGTCACAGAACTTCCTCCTCCTGCGGTCCATCAGTCAATCTCTTGCCGGCAGGAGCGCCATTCTCCACCTGCTCCCCTTGTCGCTCGGCGAGCTCCAGGCTCGGGAGCCCTTCCCGCTGGAGAAGCTGGGACATGAGCTTCCCGAGAGGCGGCCGGCCCACTCTTCTGACGTCATGGATGTCCTCCTGCGCGGCTTCTATCCGCGGATTCACGACAAGGATCTCGATCCGTCCACCTGGTATTCGGGCTACTACCAGACCTACGTTGAGCGCGACGTGAGGGAGATCGTCAATGTGGGCGATCTCGAGTCGTTCGGCCGTTTCGTGCGCCTCTGTGCGGGCCGGACCGGACAGCTCCTCAATCTCTCCTCTCTCGCCAGCGACTGCGGTATTACTCACACCACAGCCGGCCGATGGATCTCCATCCTGGAGGCCAGCTTTCTCGTCTCCCTCCTCCGGCCCTACCACACCAACTTCGGCAAGCGCCTGATCAAGAGCCCCAAGCTCTACTTCCTCGACACCGGGCTCCTGTGCTATCTCCTGCGGATACATTCCCCCGAAGATCTCCGTTTGCACGGCAGCCGCGGTCCCATTTTCGAGAGCTTCGTGGTATCGGAGCTGCTCAAGAACTTTCTCCACCGGGGCCAAGAGCCCGACCTGTACTTCTGGCGTGACTCCACGGGCCACGAGATCGACGCGTTGATCGATCAGGGCGACGAGAGAGTGGCCATCGAAGTCAAGTCCGCGCAGACGGTCGCCAGCGACTTCTTTGCCGGCATCGACTTCTGGCGCAACCTGGTAGGCGATCCCGAGGCGCCGGCCGCCCTGATCTATGGAGGAGACCGCAGCTACCAGCGCCGCGGGGTCTCGGTCTTAAGCTGGTCCATGCTGTAGACCAAGCGCGAGAACCTCCAAATAAGACGGGCCGGGGTGATGAGGGAGCCTCTTTGCGCTAAACTCGCCGCCTACGGAACCCTTGCCATGCCCGTCTCGGCCCCCAACTCGCAGATCGTCTACGACGCCCTCAAGGCTCTCGGCATCCGGCTGCTGTCGGTACTGCCAGAGACGTGGCTGGTGCATCTCGTGACTCTGGCGGAGGAGGATCCGGAGATGATCCTCGTCCGCCTCGCGAAGGAAGAGGAAGGGGTGGGGATCTCGGCCGGGGCGCATCTGGCGGGGGTCAAGTCGGCTCTGCTGATGCAGAACCATGGGCTGCTGGCGAGCATCAACGGCATCGTGTCGCTCGCCCAGCTCTACCGCATCCCTCTCCTCATGCTGGTCAGCCACCGCGGCGGCTTCGGGGAGGAGCACCCCTGGCAGACGGAGGGGGGCGGCGTCACCGAGCACGTCCTCGACGCGCTGCGCATCCCCTATCTCTTCCTGGACTCGCCGGAGCATGTGGCGTCGCGGCTTCGCCAGGCCTCGGCGCTGGCCGAGGCGAGCCTCAAGCCCGTGGCCCTGCTTCTGGGCCGCGGCCTGATGTGGGAGGACTGATCCGATGCCCCGCATGCTCCGCGTCGACGCCATGCGCGCCATCTATCCCGAGCTTTCTCGGTGCATCGTGGTCACCAACATGGGCTTCGCTCCGGCCGAGCTGTTCTCGCTCGGCCATCAGCCGGGCTTCTTCTATGTCTGGCACTCGATGGGCCTCGCCTCGTCGGTCGGCCTCGGCATCGCCCTCAGCCGCCCTGAGCTGCGGGTGGTGGTGATCGACGGCGACGGCTCGCTGCTGATGAACCTCGGCAGCCTGACGACGCTCGCCCGCTACCAGCCCGCCAATCTCATTCACATCGTGTTCGACAACGAGGTCCTCCTCTCCGTGGGCCGCAGCTTCACCACCGCCACGGCCACCGGGACGGATCTCGCCGCCATGGCCGCCGCCGCGGGGGTATCTCGCACCGCGACCTGCCGCACGGAGGACGAGCTCCGCGCCGCCTTCGTCGATGCCCTCGCGGCTCGCGAGCTCTCGACGCTGGTGGCCAAGGTCGAGCCTGTGGGGCCGCCGAATTACTTCATCGATCTTCATTATCTGGAGAGCCGCTTCCAGTTCCAGCGGCATCTGCGGCACTTGCGCCAACCGAAGGCAGGAGAAGGAGGTCCGGATTGAGCATTCTCGAACAGCTCGTCGCCGAGCTCGACGCCGGGAGCATCCGCGTCGTCGATCTCTCCCAGCCCCTCGGTCCCGAGACGCCGGTCATCGGCCTGCCGCCGATCTTCGCCTCGTCGCCCGGCGTGACGATCGAAACCATCTCCCACTACGACGAGAAGGGGCCGGGCTGGTACTGGAACACCCTCCACCTCGGCGAGCACACGGGCACCCACTTCGACGCGCCCGTCCACTGGATCACGGGCAAGGATCTGCCGGACAACGCCTGCGACACCATCCCGGCCCGGCGCTTCGTCGGACCGGCCTGCGTGATCGACGTCACGGCCGACGTGGCCGCCAATCCCGATTTTCTCCTCACCCGCGAGCGTCTCCTCGTCTGGGAGGGTGAGCACGGCCGCATCCCCGCCAACGCCTGGGTGCTGCTGCGCACCGGCTGGAGCCGGCGCCAGGGCGCGGAGGATTTTCTGAACGTCGGCCCCGACGGTCCCCACTCCCCCGGTTTCCATCCGGAGACGTCGCGGTTCCTGGCCGAGGAGCGCGACATTCTCGGCGTGGGAGTCGAGACCGTGGGCACGGACGCCGGGCAGGCGGGCACCTTCGATCCCCCCTTCCCCAATCACACCCTCATGCACGGCGCCGGCAAGTTCGGCCTCGCCAGCCTGCGCAACCTGGATCAGCTCCCCGCCACCGGGGCCGTGGTCATCGCCGCGCCGCTGAAGATCGTCCATGGCAGCGGCAGCCCGTTGCGGGTGCTGGCTTTGGTGTAGACCCATCACCCCGAGGGCAAGGTGCTATCCTTCCCCCCGGTCTTCAACACCATGGCCATTCCTTCCGGCCCCTCCAAGCCCGGTCAGGGCGGATTCACTCTTATCGAGGCCCTCATCGCGCTCGTGCTGCTGGGAATGGCATTGCTCATGGGCGTCGAGCTGGTCCTTCAGAATCCTCGGGTGGTGCGCCGGATGGATGGCGAGCGGCAGGCGTTTCGCGCCATGGAATCGACCCTCGAGTCGGTGCGCGGCGGGGTGATTCCGCTGGAGACGGCGAACCTCGGCACCTTCTCCACCGCCGTCGGTACCCCAGCCTCCAAAGACCTCAAGATCTTCATGCAGGTCGATCGGACGGATCTTCCCGGTCTCTTTCAGGTGACCCTTGAGGCCCGATACACGGCGGACAAGCAGAAGATGCGGAAGGAGCTTCAGACGATGGTCTGGAGCCCGCCATGAGGAGCCAGGAAGCCCAGGGCGGGTTCACGCTCATCGAGGTCTCGATCGCCTTGGTGCTGATGATGCTGGGGCTGCTGCTCGCCTCGCAGCTCCTCATGGAGACGTCGAAGCTGTTCGCGGAGATCTCCGGCGAGTCGGTCGACACGCCCGTGCCGCTGGTGATCTCCCGCATCCGCGGCGATATCCAGGGCTCGGCCGCCGCCGCTCCCGTCTTCCTGACGAACGGCTCGCTCGCCGCGATCACGATGGTCGGCGGACCCGAGGGCGAGGTCGTCTACGCCAAGCAGGGGACGGACCTCTTCCGCTCGATCGTGCCGTCGAACGGCGATCCGCCGAAACCTCCGGCCCTCCTCTGGCGAGGCGTGACGGCCTGGAGCTGCCAGATCGTGCCCGGCACCAGCGTCGTCGATCTCCAGGTGACCTACCGCCGCCGCTCGGTGCCCCGCACGCCGCTCGCGGTGCTGCCGGCGTACCGGGGAGCCTTGAACGAGGAGCTGACGCAGCGGATGTTCCTCCTCCCCCGAGGAGGCGGGCTGGGGACCACGTGGTGAATCCCCATCGCCGCGGGGAGGCGGGCTTCGGCCTGCTGATGGCGCTGATGGTGCTCTTCCTGGTGTCGATCGCCCTCGCCCTGCTCGCCGGGTCGCTCCAGCTCCGGATGCGCCTGGTGCGCGAGGACGCCGAGACGGTCATTCTCACCGCCCTCTCAGACGCCGCCGTGGCCGAGGCGGTGGCGCATCTCGCCCAGGATCCCAACTACCCGGGCGAGTCCGCCCACGACTTCGGCCACGGCAGGATCTCCACCGTGGTCACCCAGCTCAGCCCCGGCCTCTACGACGTGGTGGCGACCGCAAAGTACGCCACCCGCACCCGCGCCGTCGAAGCCGAGGTCTTCCGCGCCCCGGGAACCGTCGCCCACGTCCGCCGTTGGCGGCGGTGCCCGGGTAGGGAGACAGCTCCCTGTGCCTAGTGGCGCGAGAACTGGAGCTGGCCGCGGATCTCTCCACCCGGGAAGAGGTCCGTATGAACGTTGACGTAGGTCACGCCGCCGCGGAGGCCCTGGATGATCTCGAACAGCTCGCCTGGAGCGATGCCCTGGGCGTTGCCGGTGACGTTGGCGGCCTGGATGACGCCGCTGATCGTCCCCCCGTCCGCGGGGCAGGCCTGGGTGCCGGCGGGGCCGTTGCCCAGGTTCGAGCAGAGGAAGATCATGATGCCGCCGTTGACCGACTTCTGCCCGAAGTGAATGTGCGACTGGAGGACCTTCCCCTGCAGGTTGGAGAAGCGAAGCTGGTAGTTCATCTCGGTGCCCGCCCCGTTGATCGTGGCGACGAATTCCCCGGTACCCGGGGTGGACAGAGCCGGCACCTCTTCATAGGAGCGCAGATGGGCCGTCGCGACTCCCCGGACGTTCTGGGCCAGCAACGCCGAAATCGTCAGCAACGACAGCAGGACGAGGAGCGTCGGAACTCTCTTCTTCATCGTTCACCTCCTTGAGTTGTTGGACGAGCCGAGAAAGAACTGAAGCAACTTCACCATACCCTGAACCTGGTTAGTCCCTCAAGGGGCCTGCAAGGTTCAAGGATGGCCGAAGATCCGCGTCGCCCAGTCGAAGATCGGCCTCTCCACGAAGTCGCGGTGGTTGGCGCTCATGAAGTGGTCGATGTGGCCGAAAGCCGGCTGGAAGAGGAAGGTCTTGTCGGTGGAGCCGATCTGGGCGAGCTGATCCCCGAAGTATGGCCCGAAGCCGCGGCCGCCGCCGATCGCCAGCACCGAGCCGTGGAAGCTTCCCAGGTTGGACGTGAACTGCCCCTCGACTCCGGCCAGCGAGCAGCTGATATCGCGCACGAGCGACAGCGGCGCATAGGAGGTGAACCGCTCGATGCCATCGAACACCCGCGGCTCCGAGGCGTTGAAGAGCCGGTCCTCGGCGAGGCTGCCGTTCATCAGCACGTAGTTGGGCGCCGGCATGGTCGCCGGCCCGGGCGTGGGCACGGCGAGCACCGCCACCAGGACCTGATGATTGGTGAAGGTGGGCGGGAAAAGGGGGTTGGGCGTGAGCCCCGAAGGCGTCATGCGGGCGAACTTGGTGACGTCCTTGATGACGTTTTCGCCCACGCCGTCGAACACGAGGCCGGCCGCGAGCTGGGCCTGGAGGGTGGTGCAGTAGCCCTGATTGATGGTCCTCACCTGCGGGTTCAGGCTGAAGAGTATCCCCTCCCAGGAGATGATGCCGTCGTAGTCGTTGGGATGGGCGTTGGCGGTGGCCAGGGCGAGCATGCTACCCAGCGAGGCGCCGCCCGCGACGATGCGGGTGCCCGGATGGAGGATCTCGATCTGGGAGCGGACGAAGGCGATGTCGTCCACCATCGAGGCCAGATCCCACGTCGCCATGATCGAACAGTCGAGGACGCCGGCCTCGCAGGTGCCGGCAGGGATTCCCTCGAAGCGGGGCGAGTAGCCGTAGACATCGAAGTTGCGCAGGGCGAAGTACTCGGCGATCGAGGTGCCGGGAGCATTGCTCGGGTCCCGCTGCTCGTAGAAGCTGAAGGGGGGACCGAGCGGCGGCAGCAGCAGAATCGAGCCGCGCAGCGCTTGTGCCGGCCCGTTCTTGACGACGCGGACCATCTTGAAGCGGTCGAGAGGATGGCTGCCCGCGCGCACCGTGTACTCGGTGCGCACGAGATCGCCGTCCCGGCTCGCGGCGGTGCCCGTGATCTGGTAGGGGCCCGAGCCGAAAGCCGCCTGAGCCGCGAGCGCGAGGAGCACCAGCAAGACGAAAGGCCGGATCTTCATGTCTTTCTCCTTCGAGGTTTGAGTGAGGTTGGCAAGACTCCTGCTTAAGTCTCTCTAGTCAAGACAGTGCCTGCAAGCGGCGGCGAGGGACAGCCTGCCCTCCAAGGAGACGAATCGATCGCACTCAGAGATAACGCGAAACCCTCCCTCGGGCTGAAGCGCCTGCTCCTCGTCCTCCTCGCCCTGGCCGCGCTCTATCTGCTGGCGGCCAACCTCTTCCTGAACACTCGGCTCGGGTCCTGGGCCATCAATCGCCGGCCGGAGCGGTTCCGGGCGACGTGGTCCTCGGCATGGAGCGTCTGGCCGGGAGGCGTGTGGGTGCGAGGGCTCGCGCTGCGCGGTCACAGCGCGAACGACGTGGAGTGGACGGTGACCGTGGAGCGCGGGCACGGCTGGATCGACGTGCCGGCCCTCGTGCGGCGGCGCTTCGTGGTCGACGGCTTCCACGGCGAAGGCGTGCGCTCCTCGGTGTCGCGCGGGGAAGGTAAGGGAGGAAGGCCTGAACCGGAGAAGCCCGGAGAGAAGCCACGGCCCCCCTGGGGGGTCGTGATCGATCACGTCGAGCTGGCGGGTGTCCGTGAGGTGGGGTACAACGACCTGCGTCTGACGGGCGACGGGCGGGGCCGGGTCTCGGGGAGCTTCTCGTTCGTCTTCGGCCAGGAGTTCCGCATGGGCGACACCCGGCTGGCGATGCCGGCCGGTCGTCTGTGGTGGAGCGACGCTCTCATCGCCCAGGATCTCCACGTCGACGGCACGGTGAGCTTCGCCCCCTTCGTGCCCCACGAGCACCCGGGCCTGGAGGGTTGGGATTTCCTCTCCGGCTCGCTCACCGCCCACGGGCAGGTGCCCGGCCTGCCCTTCCTCGACGCCAGCGGCCTGAACGGCACTCATGATCCCGGCCGGCTGGTGGCGGATCTGCGGGTGGAGCATGGGCGCCTGACGCCGGGGAGCCACGCCGAGCTCATCACCGGATCGATCACCGGCTCGGCGCCCGGATCTCCGGCGGCCCTGGAGATGACCGCCCTCGTGCCGGCCGGGCTCAAGCCGCCGGAGCTGCGCCTCAGCCTCCGGGCCCAAGGCCTCGTGGCCGGGCGATCCCCGGGCCGGCCGCCGGCGTTCCAGTGCGCGGCCCTAGCCGGCACCGTGTTGACCCCGGCGGTCCAGCTCCGCCGCCTGTTCCTCACCGCCCGCGAGATTCGCACCAAGGCCGACCTCGCCGCCGCCGCGCCCCTGGAAGCGGACATGCGCCTCGAAAAGGTGCGGCTCGAAGCCGCCGGCATCCGTGCCCATGTGCGGCTGGACGTCGATCACGCCACGGGGCGCATCGACCTCGCCGCCCTGGCGCGCCGCGACGCCGACATCGAGGGCCTGGTGGGGGAAGGCGTCTCGCTGCAGGTCGCCTTTCCGCCCGCCACGTCCAACCAGAAGTCCAAGGCCCCGTGGGGCGCGCACATCTCCGGCGCCCGGCTGGTGGGCATCCGCGAGATCGGCATCGATCCCTTCCGCCTGACCGGCCTCTCCCAGCTCGACACCACCTTCACCTATGACCCGGCGGGAAACCTCGAGGTCCAAAGCGCCGCGTTGACCCTGCCTTCCGGAGCCCTCCTGCGCCAGGGCCAGCCGGTCGCCCAGAACCTCGCCGTGAAGGCGGAGGCCCGCACCGGCCCCCTGGCCGTCGGCTCCCAGGGCCTCGCCTTCCTGCGCCAGGTCTCCGGCACGGCGGACGTACGCGCCCGCGTCTCCTCCCTGGCCTTCCTCGACCCCTACCTGCGCAAGGTCCCCTGGCTGGCGCTCCAGGGCGACGGGAATCTCGACGCGTCCGTCCGCCTCGACGCCGGCCGGCTCACCTCCGGCAGCCGCCTCGGCGTCCATGTCACCCGCTTGCGGGCGACATTGCTGGACAGCCTCGCCTCCGGCTCCGGACGGCTGGCGGTGACCGTCGATCCCCGGGGACGGACGGCGATGAGCGTCGATCTCGACCGCTTCGGCCTGGCCGACCTGCGGCAGCCCGGGCGGCCGGACTACATCCGGGGCCGCAACCTGCGGATGACCGCGATCTCCAAGGCGCCGCTGGACCTCGCGGTGCCCATGCCGGACTTCGACGCGTCCCTCACTCTCAACGACGCCGTGGTGCCGGACCTGAAAGTCTTCGACGCCCTGCTGCCCGCGGGCGCCGGCTTCTATCTCCTCTCGGGTACCGGGCGGGTAGGCCTGGGGCTGGCGCTCTCCACCGCCACGCGCACCACCCGCGGCACGGCCTCCCTCGCCTCGGACTCGGCGACCGTGGCCTTTCAGGATCTGGAGATCCAGGGGCGCGTCAATCTTCAGGCCCCCTTCTCCAGCCCCGACCTCGCGGGCCGCCACTTCGACCTCGACGGCGCCCGGCTGACGCTGGACAACATCTCCTACCGCCAGGCGGGCGACAAGGAGCCGAGCGCCTCGCCGGGCTGGTGGGCCCGGGCCCGCATCGCCGACGCCGCGGTGGAGTGGGGCCAGCCGCTCTCGCTGCGCGCCGCCGGCCAGGTGGAGATGCGGGACTCGGGGCCCCTGATCGCCCTGTTCGCCCAGCGCAGCAAAGCCGTCAAGTGGTTCGACAGCGTGCTGAGCGTCGAGGGCGTCACCGCCCGGGGGGTCCTGCGCATCGACAAGGGCGTGGTGGCGATCGATTCGTTCCAGGCGGCCGGCGGCAAGCTGGAGGTCCGCTCCCGCATGAGCTTCTCCAAGCAGAGCAAGAAGGGCGATCTGCTCGTGCGCTACGGGCACCTATCGGCGGGCATCGAGATGCTCGACGGCAAGCGCGACTTCAAGCTCATCCGTCCCCGGGAGTGGTTCGAGCAGCGCGCCGGGGCGCGGCCTTGAAAACTGCCTTAAACTTCTCCCGGGAATGCGCGATTTCGCCAAGAATTTCTGGACCACCCTGCGGTCGCTCGCCCGCCAGCCGGAGATGACCGTGGTGGTGGTGCTGACGCTGGCGCTGGGGATCGGCGCGGCGACGGCCCTCTTCGCCTATCTCGCCTCCATCCTCTGGCCCAGCATCGACGCGCCGGGAGCGGAGCGCATGGTCTGGCTCTACACCGGTTCGGCCGACGAGAAGCTCGCCTCGACCTCCTATCCGGAGTACCTCGACATCCAGCACCAGCAGAAGGTCATCGCCGACCTCGCGGCCTTCTCCGCGATGGGGTCCACCGTGGGGCATGGCGGCACGACGCTCTTCGCCTGGGGACAACTGGTCACCGGCAACTACTTCCCGCTATTCAGCGTCCGGCCAGTCCTCGGGCGCCTGCTCCAGCCCAGCGACGACCGGGCCGGCGCGGAGCCCGTGGCGGTCGTCAGCCTGACCTTCTGGAAAGGGGTGCTGGGCGGCGACCCGGCCGTCGTGGGCCGGCCGCTGCGGATCAACGGCCGCACGATCCTCCTGGTCGGCATCGCTCCCGAAGGGCTGCCGAGCTTCGGCATCTCCCCCGCCATCTACGTGCCGGCCGTGCATGCGGACTGGGTGACCGGCATGGCGCGGCTGGAGAGCCGGAAGAGCCGGTGGCTGAACCTGGTCGGGCGCATCGCGCCAGAGGCCAACCTGAAGCAGGCCCGGGCCGCGCTGGGGATCACCGCCCACGCCCTCGACCAGAGCGCGCCGCTGCCCGACGGCAAGCGCGTCTTCTCGCTGGTGCGGATGAACAGCTACGCCCCGAGCCCGCAGGCCGACCGCTACCTCTCGGCGGCCCGCATCCTCATGGCCACGGCGGTGCTCTTTCTCCTCCTGGCCTGCGCCAACGTCACCAACCTCCTGCTGGCGCGGACCACGGCGCGGCGGCGGGAGTGGGGCATCCGGTCGGCGCTCGGCGCCTCCCGCCGGCAGCTCATCGCCGGTGCCTTCACGGAGAGCCTCGTCCTGTGCCTGGCGGCCGGCCTCGCGGGCTTGGGGCTCGCGGTGGCGCTGTCGTACCGCATCGAGACCTATCTCCATACCTCCCTCGGCGGTCTAGGCAATCTCTCCGAAGGGGCCACCCTGCTGCGGCTCGACGCCCGGGCCTACGGTTTCGCTCTCGTCACCGCCTGCCTCTGCGGCCTGCTCTGCGGCCTCGCGCCCATGCTGCACGCGTTGCGTGGCGATCTCCTGGGATCGGTGAAGGCCGACTCCGGCGGCACCGCCTCCCAGTCGGGCGGGCTCACCCTGCGCCGGCTGCTGGTGGTGATCCAGGTGGGCCTCTCGGCGCTGCTGCTCCTCGGCGGCAGCCTTCTCGTGCGCAGCCTGCGCAACGCCGAGCGCACGGATACCGGCTTCGATCCCAAAGGCCTGCTGTACGCCACGATGTATGTGCCCCGCAGCGCCGGAGCGGACGGCGTGAGCGCCACGGTCTACCCGCGCATCCTGGAGCTGGCCTCGCGGCTGCCGGGGGTACGCAGCGCCACTCTCGCGCTGATGACGCCCCTCGCCGGCTGGTCCCGCGCCAGCCGGTTCGCCAGCCACGAACATCCCGACAAGTGGCAGGAGGGAGCCTTCAACATCGTGGCGCCCGGCTACTTCGCCTCGGTGGGCACGCCCATCGTCCAGGGCCGCGCTCTGGACGAACGGGACCGCAAGGACACCTCCCCGGCCGTGGTGATCAATCAAACTCTGGCCCAAAAGCTGTGGGGAGATGCCGATCCCACAGGCCGCTGGGTCACCAGCGGCGAGCCGCCCCGCACGGGCGAGCTCGGACCGGACTTCCAGGTGGTGGGCGTGGTCCGCGATGCGCGCATGGTGTCGGCCGCCGATCCGGCCGAGCCGACCCTGTACTTCGCCTACGACCAGCACAAGCATTCGCGGATGACCCTGGTGGTGCGCTCGTCCGTGCCGCCTTCCTCCCTGCTGCCGGCTCTACGGGCGGCGGCCCGCTCGGCCCACCCGGACCTCGCCTTCGTGGACGTGACGACCTCCGACGAGCAGATGCACCGCAGCCTCGCCGGACCGCGCATGTACGCCGAGGTCGCCGGCCTGCTGGGATTGCTCGGCCTGACCGTGGCGGTGATCGGCCTCTTCGGGCTGCTCAGCTACTCGGTGAGCCTGCGGGTGCGGGAGTTCGGTATCCGCATGGCCATCGGCGCGCAGTCGGACGACGTCCTGAAATTGGTGCTGCGGCAGGGCCTCGCCCTCGTGGCCTTGGGCGTGGTGCTGGGGATGCTAGGGGCCCTGGGTCTCTCCCGGCTGCTCCAGGGCCTCCTCGTGGGCGTCGACGCCAACGATCCCTTCACCTTCGCGATCGTCTCGTCGATCCTGACCTTCGTGGCCCTCGTCGCCTGCTACCTGCCGGCCCATCGCGCCTCGCAGCTCGATCCGCTGGCGGCGTTGCGGCAGTCATAAGCCCTTCGCATCGAGCTCACTGAGCCCGTCGCCCCCGGAACGTCTCCAAAAATCCAGAATCCAGACCCTTCGCCGTCACCTCGATCCGGTCCCCTTGGAAGACGAACCTGAATTCGCCGCGGGTCGAGTCCCCCAGAAAACGCTCGCTGAGCTGAAAGGTGTGATCGTCCAGCCAGGCGCCACGCTCCGCCAGGGTGCCGATCCCTGCCAGATCGGTGATCCGGAAAACGTTGTCAAGCCCGATAGGCAACTTCACGGACCCTTCCTGGCGATGAACCTCGATCGCCGCCTCTCCAATCTCGAAGCTCAACGAGAACGATTTCCAGCCGTAGCCATTGTCGTCCATCGTGTAGGTCTTGCCCGCGATGTCGCGAGCGATCCTGGGCAGGAGCGGCACGGCCTGCGGCTGCGGCTGTGCCACCGCCTGGATCGTCGCCGCAAGTCTCGCTCTCGCTTCGGGGTTCGCCGGCAACGGCCCATCCCCTTTCACCGCGGGGAGGATGAACAGCTCCGTGAGCGTATCGGGCAGCCCAGGGTCTTGGGAGCCGCCCGTCATCACAACCACCAGGCGCAACTCGGGAACCACCCAAAGGAGCTGGCCTCCATAGCCCTTGGCGGCATAACCCCCGGAGGGCTGGAGCCACCACTGGTAGCCGTATCGAAGGCTCTCCGAGACCACAGACCGAGGCTTGACCGATTCGCGGACCCAGGCTGCGGAGACGATCTGCCGGCCTTCCCAGGCGCCGCCGTTGCGATAGAGCTCTCCAAGCTTGGCCAGATCGCGCGGTTCCATCTGGAGCCCAAAGCCCCCAAAGCTCACTCCCTGGGCATCCGCCGACCACGACACGTCGGAGATTCCCAGCGGCCCGAAGAGGTGAGACTTGGCAAAGTCGAGGGTGCTCCCGCGGGTGGCCTTCTGGACGATCGCGGACAGGAGATGGGAGCTCCCGGTGTTGTAGCTGAACCTCGTTCCGGGGTCCACGCTCATCGGCGAATCGAGGAAGAACTGGACGGGATCCTTGCTGTGCGCCATGCGGGTGAAGCTGTTCTGCGGCGCCCAGTAAGGAATTTTCACCTCCTCCCAGTCGAGCCCCGAGGACATCGTCAGGAGATGCTCGAGACGGATCGCCCGCTTGCGCTCGTCGAGATTTGAGACGGTCCGCTCGGGAAAGAAAGCCAGGACCGGTTTCTCGACGCCAGGGATTGCCCCCTCCCCGATGGCGATACCCACCAGCATGGAGGTGACGCTCTTGGTGACGGAGCGAAGCTCGTGGCGCAGGCCGCTCCGGAAAGGATAGAAGCAGGCGTCGAGCACCAGGCGTCCGTCGCGGACGATCAGCACGCTGTCGACGGGATCTCCCTGCGTCCAGATCGATTCCAGCAGGTCCGCCAGATCCTTCGAATCCAAACCTTCCTCTTCGGGAGTGGCCGTTGGCCAATCGGCCACCGGGGCCGGATTCGGCGCCGGCTCAGCCCGGGGCGGAGAGACCGCCGGCGCAAGTGCTGGGACCGGAGCGGGCTGGACAGGAAGGGTCTGCCCGGCGCAAGCGATCAGGAGGGCGACCGTCGGGAACGACAAGACAGACCGAATCCAGTTTTTCTCCATACTTGGAGTGACCGGCTGCGCCGGAACCTCCTTGAGATTGAATTGACCCCTTTAGCGCCGGCGGGGATTTTCATTGCGGCCCCGCAAGGCCCCCAACGTCGCGAACCCGGCTCCCACGACGCCGGAGAGAATCGGCGTGATCAGCAGCAGACCCACCACGGTCTGAAGCGGTACTCCGAAGGCCAGGGCAACGATCAAACCGCAGGGAATTCCGGCAAGGCTCAAAAGCGTCCAGCGAATCCGCTGACTGCTCTGGTTGTGTTGAATCGTGGTCGCCATTTGAAACACCCTCCTTGACCCATCTCCATTCTTAGAACGGTCAAGGAGGATTTTTGTTGCAGGTTCACTTTTTCTTTCGCCAATCCTCCGCCAGGATGGCCCAGCGCTCGTGGTCGCGCCAGCGTCCGGCGATCTTCAGGTAGCGCGGCGAGAAGCCCTCCCGCCGGAAGCCGAGCCGCGTCACCAGCGCCAGCGAAGGCCGGTTCTGGGGCTGGATGTTGGCCTCGAGACGGTGGAGCTTCAGCCGCACGAAGGCGTAGTGCAGGACGAGCCCGAGGCCCTCCGTCATGCAGCCATGGCGGGCGTAGGGAGCGCCGATCTGGTAGCCGAGGTAGGCGCTCTGGAACAGCCCCCGGACGATCTCGCTCAGATTGATCGAGCCCAGAATGGCGTCGTCCGAGAGGCGGCGCAGGAGCAGGCCGACGTGATTGGGCTGGCGGCAGCGCTCCACGTACCGGGCGAACCCTTCGGGCGTGACGAAGGGGGTCGCCAATCCATGGTAGAGCCCCTGGCTGACGCGGTGGAGCTCGATGAGCTCCGCGGCGTCCGTTTCCTCGGGAAAGGCGAGCCGGATGCGGGGGCCCTGGCGCGTCGGAAGAGGCGGCTGGCTCATGAGCGTCCTTCCTTCCGGATCTGCTGCAACGCCTCCTGGGCCGCGGCCAGACGCTCGGCGGCGCGGCCGGCCTTCTCCAGGGCCTTGGCGGCGGCGTGCTCGGCCCTTTCGGCCGCCCGCTTCGCCTCGGCCGCTTCCCCGGCGAGCCGGTCGGCCTCCTCTTGCAGCGGGTCCGCCTCGGCGCGGGCGCGCTCGACCTTCTCTTCGGCCACGGCGATCCGCCGCCGCTGGACCTCCGCCTCCTTCTCGCGGCGCGCCTCCTCGGCGGCTTCGAGACGTTTCGCCTCCTCCTCCGCCCGAGCCTTGTCCCGGGCGATCTCCCGGGCGTCGGGAACCGGCGGGCGCGGCATGGGAAGCACCTTCTTCTTGCGGCGCGCCGGCCCCGCCGGCTCCTCTTTCTCCTTGGCCTTCTTCTCCTGGGGCTCGGGAGGGGGGCGGTGGCTGGCGATGTCCACCACGGGCGCGGCGGCGACCTGCAAGCCGGCCAGCACCTCGAAGCCGGGAGGATCGAGATCCCGATCCAGCCAGCCACGGGCGACCTGCTCGGCGGCGACAGGGCTGAAGGCGACGGCCTGGAGATTGGCCGCGATACGCTCGACCAGATCGCGGCTCGGCGGACGGCCCCGCTCGGCGAGGATCTGGGCGGCGTCCCACCGCAGCTCGTCCGCCAGGCCGCGAGCGAGCTTGATGGCCTCCCGTAGCGATTCCGCCCCCTTGCCCGAGACCGCCTGCCGCTGCGCGGTCCGCGCCGCCTTGCCGGCGGCGATCAGGGCGTCCATCTTCTGCTCCTGCCGCTCGAACAGCGCGTTCACCGCCCAGGCCGACGGAGTCGGCTTGGGGAGGGCCTTGACCTCGGCCGCGTCGTCCTTGCGCTTCTCCTTGCCCAGCCGCGACGCCAGCGCATTGCGCGCCGCCGTGAACTCCTCAGGGGGCAGCCGGTAGAGGTCGCGAATCTCGGCGTCGAGTCCAGTCTTGGATGCCATGGCAGCAGATCCTACAACGCCGGCTCCTCCCCGCAGCGATGGTAAGCTGACAGGATGAAGGAAATCGCGGTAGCCATCGATGAAACCTACGACGCGATGCGGTCCCTGATCACCAGGCAAGCTGGCAAGCCCGGGCTCCGCGATGCTCTCCACCCTCTCCGGGAAAGACTGCGATCCTTGCAAGCGCGGGAAGCCAAAGAGATTTCCGAGCAGTATGACGCTCGGCTTCGCCCGGCGTATGAGGAGGCGCAGAGCCTTATTCGACAAGCTCGCCAAGTCCTCGTGAAATGATCCAAAGGCCGGGAGCTATCCACGCTTGAGAATCCTGAGTACGCTCCTACTCCTCCATAATTTGAAAGAGAACCTCGAAGCGGGAGCTTTCGACGCCGCTGCGTAATATGCCGCGAATGGCCGGCCCAACGGGCCGGGAGAACCCAGCCCAGGGCTTCGGAGGCCGGAGGCCGATGCCCTGGGTGAAGAGATCGTCAATTCGGTGCGGCCTGAAAGGTCGCGAGACCGTTGGCCCGAAGTTTGAGGGCCAAGGGGCCAGTCGTTCAAGGTCGCCCACGAGCTCTCGCGACCTTTCAGGCCGCAAGGATAGGGCACCCTTTTTCCCAGGGCATCGGCCTCCGGCCTCCGAAGCCCTGGGCTGGGTTCTCCCGACCCGTTGGGCCGTAGGGAGATTTTCCTCGCTCCTAAAAGTAACGGAGTCGGCGAGCGTCAGGCCCTCACGCCGCCCGCCGCAGCAGCACCGCCCATCCCGCCAGCAGCAGACCGGCCGCGAGGATCGCCAGCCCGGCCGGGCTGACGGCGGGGATGGCCGGCGCCAATCCGGCCAGAACGCCCGGCGCATTGGTGACCACCACGAGATGGCCGTCTCCGGCCCGCGTGCTCATGTAGAGGATGCGGGCACCGGCGACCAAGGCGACCTCGGGATGGGAGAAATTCTCCTGGTTGGGATTGCCGTCTACCGTCACCAGGTTGCCGTCCGCGAAGAGGCCCACGGGACTTCCCCAGGTGGCCCCGCCATCCGCCGACTCCGAGTAGTAGATCTGCTTGTTCACCCGCGCTCCCGTCTGCCAGAAGCGGAAGGAGTAGTAGGTGCCGAGGGTGCCGTCCGATTGGTCGATCGTCCGCCCGACGTTGTGCGGGTAGACGGCGAGCGGATCGGAAGGATTGGAGAGGCCGTAGACGAAGCCGGTACCGGTGATCAGATCCTGGGCGGCGAAGGAGCCAGCCACGGGCGGGGGCGCGCCGTCGGTGTAGCCGAAGCGGCCGACGCCCCCCACGTTGTCCCACTCGAAGAAGAGCAGGGAGCCGATCAATCCCCAGGCGCCGTTGACCTGGCCGGCGACGCCGCCGCCGATCGGCTGCACGGGCCCCTGGTGGGTGACGCTCAGGTTGTTCGGGCTCGTGCCGAGGTCGTTGACGCTAATGTTGTAGTTGTACTGGCCGTTGGCGCCGCTGGGGTCGTTGGGCGTCCACATCAACAGCTTCCAGTCGGTTCCCGTCTTCGCGGCGCGCACGAATTCCATGACCGGCTCGGCCGGAGCTCCGAAGCCCGGGAACGGAGGGCCGCCGGCATAGGAGAGGTTGCCCGTCGAGGTGAAGTGGACGCCGTCCATCGAGGTGCCGTGGCGCAGGGCGGAGAGTTGGAAGCCGCTGCCGTCGAAAACCCAGAGATGGAAGAGCCCTGTGGTGGAGTCGAAGACGATGGTCGGGAAGAGGGAGTGGAAGTTGGGAGTAAAATCCTCCCCCAGGCGCACGCCGTCCAGGGTCACCGACACGAACGCCGTCCCAGGTGCGGGCGGCGCCGCCCAGGCAGGGCAAAGTCCTGCGATCCCAAGGGTCAAGACGACGGCGAACAATCCCCATAGGGTTCTGTGGCTCACGGGGACCCTCCTTTCCGGGTTCAAAGAAGAACAGCCTTTCAAGCGTACACGAAAACCAGCACCCCTATGAAGGAAGGATAAAGAGCTAGAATCATGCTGGTGAAACTCTATAGCGCCCTCTTCCTCCAGCTCCTGCTGGCCCTCGCCCCGGCCGCCCACGCCGCCGATCCGGTGATCGCCGCGGCCGGGGACATCGCCTGCGATCCTCAGGACACCTTCTACAACGGCGGCTTCGGAACGCTCACCGCGTGCCGCCAGGAGGCGACGTCCGACCTCGCCCTGACCGGGGGCTTCGACGCCGTTCTGCTTTTGGGCGACAATCAGTATCTCGACGGCGCGCTCTTCAAGTATCAGACGGTCTTCGCCCCCACCTGGGGGCGCCTCGGCTCCCGGCTGCGGCCCGCGCCCGGCAATCACGAGTACGAGACGCCCGGCGCCGCCGGCTACTTCGACTACTTCGGGGCGGCGGCCGGCAAGCGTACGGAAGGGTGGTACAGCTACGAGCTGGGAACCTGGCACGTGGTGGTGCTCAACTCCAACTGCGCCGCCATCGGCGGCTGCGGCCCGGGCTCGCCCCAGCTCCGCTGGCTGGAGGCGGACCTCGCCGGGCATCCCCGGGCCTGCACGCTCGCCTACTGGCACCACCCCCGCTTCTCCTCGGGCCTGCACAACAACGATCCGCTCTCGGACACCTTCTGGCGGACGCTCTACGCGGCCGGCGCGGACCTCATCCTGGTGGGGCACGACCATGACTACGAGCGCTTCGCGCCTCAGGACCCCGACGCCCACGCCGATCCGGCGCACGGCATCCGCGAGATCGTCGCCGGCACCGGCGGCCGGGAGGTGCGTCCCTTCACCACCCTGCGCCCCAACAGCGAGGCGCGCAACGCCCAGGATCTCGGCATCCTGAAGCTGCGCCTGCGCACCGACGGCTACGACTGGCAGTTCCTGCCCGTGCGCGGCGGCACCTACACCGACGCCGGGAGCGCCGGCTGCCACAACGCTCCGGACGCGACGTCCTTGTTCCTGCACCAGGGCCGCTTCCAGGCCCAGGCCACCTGGCGCGACGCGGCCGGCCACACCGGCACGGCCCACCTCGCGGCCCCGGCGGCGGACGACTCGGGCCTCTTCTGGTTCTTCAGCGCGGACAACTGGGAGCTGATGGTGAAGGTGATCGACGGCTGCGCCCTGAACCACCGCTTCTGGGTCTTCGCCGCCGGCACCACGGACGTGGAGTACCACCTGACGGTGACCGACACCCTCAACGGCCGTACCGTCCACTACGACAACCCGCTAGGCCGGACCTCGCCCGCGGTCACGGATACGGACGCCTTCTCCACCTGTCCGTAGAAGCGATATCTACGCCGCCGTCATCGCCTCGATCATGATCGAGGCGAGCTGGTTGTAGATCCGCGTCCACGCCAAGCGGACGTCGAGGGTGAAGCGCTCGCCCATCATCCGTTGCACGGTCTCCAGCAGAGCCTGCTCGGCCGAATCGAAATGTTTCAACTGGACGCCGTAGCCGGCGTGGCGGCGGCCGAGGTCGGCCACCACCGGCCGCAGCTCGTCGAGGCGGTCGAGGCCCCGCACGGCGGCGGCCAGCATGCTGATCAGCATGTTCCCTTGAGTCTTCATGTCGGTGCTGGCGAACAGCTTCCGCGTCTCCGGATCGATCTCGAACAGGAGCTGATAGAACAGCTCGGCGGCCTCCTCGCTGCGGTGCTGGACGGTTTCGAAGGACGACTGCACGATGAGCACCGCGTCCGGCTTGCGGAAATCCCGCACCTCGTAGAGCGCCCTCTCGCGCCCCTCCCCGGGAGCCCGCTGGACGACGCGGCCCAGTTGCACGTCCTCCTCCACGACGTTGATCAGATCCTCGGTGGCGAGAATGACCGTGCCGCTCTCGCGGTTCGCCTGATGGGCCTGGCGCGCCACGGCCGGCCCCTCGCCGAGAGCGGCCATCTGGATCTTCGAGGGGTGACCCACCTCGCCCACGATCATGCGGCCGAAATGCAGGCCGATCTCAAGCTCGAAACCGGTTCCGAAATGATTTTTCGTATAGCGGTTGAAGGCCTCCATGCGGGCCGCCATGCGTAGGGCGGCGCGCACGGCGGCGAGGCACTTCTCGCGGGCGTTGCCGCCGTCGAGGCCGAAGAGGGCCGTCATCTCCTCCCCGGCGTAGCGCTCGATGCGCCCGCCGTTGGCCGGCACGGGCTCGCCGATCTGCAGGAAGTAACGGTTGAGCACGTGCACCACGTCGTACGGTGGGACCTTGCGGGCGAAGGCGGCGAGCCCCCGCAGCTCGCAGGACAGCACGGCGAGCGCCGCCTCCTGGGCCGGCGCCGCCTGCCGTGCCTCGTGCCGCAGCAGGCCGAAGTCGTCGGTATCGAGAATCAGGCGCTGCACCGCCACGTCGCCCGCGACCCGCACCTGGCAGGCGAGACGGACGTCGTCGCCGAAGCCGAAGCGGGCGGCGAGGCTCGCCTCTTCGGCGTTGCGCGGCGGCAGGTGCTGGCCGCCCGCGATCACCCGCACCCGGCAGGTGGAGCAACGGGCCCGGCCGCCGCATTCGTGGAAGTGGGGAATGCCCGCCTTCAGGGCCATCTCCAGCAGGCTCAGGTCCGGCTGCTCGACCGGCACCACCCGGTCTCCCCCCTCTTCGCCGTGGAAGGTGACGCGCGCCACGCGGGAGACGCCGGGCGAAAGCGTCGCCAGCCGGGCCGGCATGCCAGGGACCCGGATATCGTGGGTGCTCTGCGGGGACTCCGCCGCGGAGGCGGGAAGGGAGACCGGGGCCGGCCTTCCTCCAGGGATTCCAAGGGCTCCGGAGGACTGGGGAGAGCTCCCACCCAGCGCCGCCAGGGCTTCGCTCTCGGCGAGCTCGCCCTTCAGGACGGCCCGTACGCCGCGCAGGCACTCCCGCATCTCGCCGGCACTCGCGAACCGCCGCTCGGGGCTCTTCGCCAGGGCCTTCTGGATCGTTCGGTCCAGCAGCAGGGGGATCGCCGGGTCCCAGCTTCGCACC
Organism: Thermoanaerobaculaceae bacterium; assembly: GCA_963717295.1. Taxonomy (GTDB): domain Bacteria; phylum Acidobacteriota; class Thermoanaerobaculia; order Multivoradales; family UBA5704; genus DATARR01. The sequence continues at coordinate 7,806,200 of OY970330.1, read as the reverse complement.
GGCAGCGGCTGGCGCTCCAGCACCTGGAAGAGGACGGCGTGGACCGACTCCGCCGGGAACGGCCTCTGGTAGGTCAGCACCTCGTAGAACAGGGCGCCGAGGGAGAAGACGTCGGAGCGGACGTCGGCCCGCTCGCCGCGCACCTGCTCGGGAGACATGTAATGGGGCGTGCCCAGAATCCAGCCGGAGCTGGTGGCCTGCGGCTCGCCGGAATGGGCGAGGCCGAAGTCCATGATCTTGACCCGGCCGTTGGGCAGCACCTGGATGTTGGCCGGCTTCAGGTCCCGGTGGACGACCGTGCGGGAGTGAGCGAAGGCCATGGCGTCGCAGATCTGCTCGATGAGGGCGAGCCGGGCCTCGAGATCCACCAGAGCCCTGCGCCGCAGCAGCTCGGCGAGGTCGGTCCCGTCGAGCAGCTCCATGGCCATGTAGAACGAACCGTTCTCGGCACCAAAATCATAGACGGTGACGATGTTCGGATGGTTGAGCCCGGCGGCGGCCCGGGCCTCGCGCTGGAAGCGCTCGCCCAGGGCGTCATCCCACTGCGCGGCGGCGGCCGGGGCGATGGTCTTCACCGCCACGAAGCGGTCGAGAATGGGATCGCGGGCCTTGAAGACCTCGCCCATGGCCCCCTGGCCGATCTTGCCGACGACCGCATACTTGCCGATGGTGGACGGATGCATGGCCTGCTCACCTCACGGTTACGGCGAAACTCGCGGTTACGACGGCGGAGACGCTTCGGTATAACACGAGAGGAGAGCCTGGAGAAGCAACGCACGGCGAGAAGCAAAGCCCTCACGGCCCAGAAACGGGGCGGACCGTCCGGACGGCCCGCCCCGGAAAAGCATGAGAAAGATGAGGCGAACGGGTTCGAAGCCAGGCTTGGATGCCCTGATATCCCCGTCCGTCTCTTAGACGCCGGAGAGGCGGGAAGGTTTCATGGGGAGAGCCGGCCCGATGCGATAGGATCTCGGGACAGTCCCTGAAGGTCCAAGAGGAGAGAGAGCGATGTCGAGTCTCGAAGACCGGGTCGTCCTGCCGGCGAACCCCCAGCAACCCCACTGCGCGACCGTCCTGCTGCTGGACACCTCGGGCTCCATGTCCGGGGCCAAGATCCATCAGCTCAACGAAGGCCTCAAAACCTTCAAGACCGAGATCTCGTCGGACGAGCTGGCGTCGAAGCGCGTCGATCTCGCGATCGTCACCTTCGGCGACTCGGTCAGCGTCGCCCACGACTTCTCGTCGGTCGAGGACTTCACGCCGCCCGAGCTCGCCGCCGGCGGCTCCACTCCCATGGGCGAGGCCATCCTCAAGGCCGCCGATCTCATCGCGGAGCGCAAACGCCAGTACAAGGAGCTGGGCATCGACTACTTCCGCCCGTGGATCTTCCTGATCACCGACGGCGAGCCCACGGACATGAACCCCGGCGACGACCTCTGGTCCACCGTGATCCACAGGATTCACGAGGGCGAGGCGAAGAAGGAGCACCTGTTTTTCGCCGTCGCCGTGGAGCCGGCCAACCTCGACAAGCTCTCCCAGATCGCTCCCGCCAACCGGCCGCCCGTCCAGCTCCAGGGCACGAAGTTCAAGGAGCTTTTCGTCTGGCTCTCCAAGAGTCAGGCCGCGGTCTCCGCCTCCTCGGTCGGCGACGCCGTCAAGCTGCCCGCTCTCACCGGCTGGGCGGAGGTCTAGGCCTGCCACCGCCGCCAAAGGTGCCGTTCGTCCTCGGTGCGTCGGTGATCGGCTCCTCGCACTCCGCGCTGGGTCTCCCCTGCCAGGATGCCTGCGCCTTCGAGGTCCAGGCGTCCCGCTACTGCATCGCCGTGGTGTGCGACGGCCTGGGCAGCGCCGCGCGCAGTGATCTGGGGGCCCAGACCGCCGTTCAGGCGGCGCTCGGCGTGTTGCAGGCAGGGCTGGCAGACGATGCCGCCATGGCCGCGGTCGTGGCCGAAGCCGTGGCCACGGCGCGCATCGCGCTCGAAGATCTGGCAGCCCAAGAGGGGTGTCCACTGCGCGATCTCGCCTGCACCATCCTGGTGCTCGCCGCCACCGCCCGGGAGATCGCCACCGCTCACATCGGCGACGGCGCCGTGGTGATGCTGACCGGCGAGGGGCTGGAGATGGCCTCCGCGCCCGGCGAGTCGGAGTACGTCAACGAGGTCGTGCCGCTCACCAGCCCGGGCTGGCGGGAGGCGTTACGGATCGGCGCGCGGTCGGGCGACGTCCGCGGCGTCGCCCTCTTCACCGACGGCTGCCAGCGCGTGGCTCTGCGCAAGTCGGCGGCGGGGTACGAGCCCCACGACGGCTTTCTTAATCCGGTGTTCGACTACGTGGCCGGGCTCGCGGACCTCGCGGAAGGCACGGTCGAGATCCAGGGCCTGCTGGCGTCCTCCAAGCTCGCGGCCGTTTCCGAGGACGACAAGACCCTGGTGATCGGCATCCTGGGGCCGCTCAGCCCGCAGTCGCCATGAGCCAGCTTTTCACCACCGGATCGGGACAGACGGTCATCGCGGGCGCCGAGTTGGGTCGCGGCGGCGAGGGCACTGTTCTGGAGGTGCGGGGCGATCCAGCCCGCTGCATCAAGCTCTACAGTGGCCAGACCGCCGGGACCGCGCGCGGCAAGCTCTCGGTGATGATCGCCCATCCCCCCCTCGATCCCACCTTGAGCGATCGCCGCCACCATTCGATCGCCTGGCCGCAGGAGATCCTGTTCAAGGCTCCCGGCAAGACCGCGTTTGCCGGCTTCCTGATGCCGCGGGTCGACGGCAAGGTTTTCCGCACGGCCTTGACCTATCTCTCCCCGGAGTCCCGCGTCAAGGAGCTCGGCGGCGCCTTCAACTGGAAATATCTCTACACCGCCGCGATCAACGTCGCGAGCTCGGTGGGCGCGCTGCATGAAAAAGGTTACTGTATCGGCGACCTCAACGAGAGCAACCTGCTGATCGCGCCCAGCGCGCTGATCACGATCATCGATTGCGACTCCTTCCAGGTGCCCGACCCCACCACCGGCAGGGTCTACCGCTGCCTGGTGGGCAAGCCCGAGTACACGGCGCCCGAGCTTCAGGGCCGCTATGGCGAGATCGACCGCACGCTCGCCAGCGACCGCTTCGCGCTCGGCGTCCTCCTCTTCCAGCTCCTCATGGAGGGGACCCATCCCTACCAGGCCCGGGGCGAGGCCGTGGCGGACCTGCCCTCCACGCAAGAGAAGATCCTCAAGGGGCTCTTCCCCTACGCCAGCGGCATCCAGGGCGTCTCGCCACCGGCCTTCGCGCCGCCGTTCGACCTGCTCGACCCCGGCCTGCGCCAGCTCTTCCTGCGCTGCTTCGACGCCGGCCACGGCAATCCGGCGGCGAGGCCCTCGGCCCACGAGTGGTATGACACCCTCCACCACCGCGAGTCCCTGATGCTCATCTGCCCGGTCAACGACAACCACATCCATTTTTCCCATCTCAAGCAGTGCCCCTGGTGCGAGCGGGCGCGGATCATGGGGCGGGATTCGTTCCCCAGCCCCCTCGGCACGCAGATCGCCCTCGCCGACCCCAGAGCACCCCTGCCTTCGGTCGAGGCCCGGCATAGGGAGCTGCGCAAACTCGTCGCCTTCGCCTTGGCGGACGGCGTCGTCGCCGCGCAGGAGCGGGACTACCTGATCAATCGCGGTCTCGAGCTGCAATTGACCAAGGCGCAGGTCGAAACGCTGCTCGAAGCAGAGATGCGCAAGGCCGGCGCCAGACGGTCAGGCATCCCAGCCCCCAGGCCCGTTTTGAGCACGGTGCGGCCACTGCCCGGCAAGCTCGCCGGAGGGTGGGGAGGCTCCCTCTTGCCCACCCAGCGGCAAGCGCGCGGCGCTCTCGCCCCCTACCGTGTCCTGTTCTCCTGCGCAGTGCTGGCGATTACCGCCGTCCTCTACTTTCCTGGCATCTGGAACAAGATCGTGGCTCTGCCGGAGACGCCGGCTCCGGCTCCGGTCAAGACGTTTCGCGTCGCGGTGACGGAAGACTCCGCGGATCTCCTCAGCCGGCCGGATCTGGCGGCGCGTGTCGTCGAGCAGGTGTCCCGTGGCGCCGTGCTCGAGGTGGACTACGCCAACGAAAGCTGGCTCCGGGTGGTGCGCCAGGAAAAGCGCTCGTGGATTCGCCGGGATCAGGTCCACAGCCTATGAGCCAGCTTTTCACCACCGGATCGGGACAAACCGTCATCGCGGGCGCCGAGCTGGGCCGCGGCGGCGAGGGCACCGTTCTGGAGGTGCGGGGCGATCCAACCCGCTGCATCAAGCTCTACAGCGGTCAGACCGCCGCAACCGCGCTGGGCAAGCTCTCGGTGATGATCGCTCGGCCGCCTCTCGATCCCACCCTGGGCACCAGCCGGCACCACTCGATCGCCTGGCCGGAGCAGCTCCTGTTCAAGGCTCCCGGCCAAACCGTCTTTGCCGGGTTTCTCATGCCGCGCGTCGATGGCAAGGTTTTTCGCACGGCGCTGAGCTATCTCTCCCCGGAATCCCGCGTCAAGGACCTCGGCGGCGCCTTCAACTGGAAGTATCTCTATACCGCGGCAACCAATATCGCGAGCTCGGTGGGCGCGCTGCACGAAAAAGGCTACTGCATCGGCGACCTCAACGAGAGCAACCTGCTGATCGCGCCCAACGCGCTGATCACGATCATCGATTGCGACTCCTTTCAGGTGCCGGACCCGGCCACCGGCACGATCTATCGCTGCCGGGTGGGCAAGCCTGAATATACGGCGCCCGAGCTTCAGGGCCGCTATGGCGAGATCGACCGCACGCTGGCGACAGACCGCTTCGCGCTCGGCGTCCTCCTCTTCCAGCTCCTCATGGAGGGAACTCATCCCTACCAGGCCCGGGGCGAGGCCGTGGAGGACCTGCCCTCGTCGCAACAGAAGATCTCCAAAGGTCTTTTCCCCTATGCCCGCGGAGTACGGGGGGTCTCGCCGCCCGCCTTCGCGCCGCCGTTCGACGTGCTCGATCCCAGCCTTCGCAAGCTGTTCCTGCGATGTTTCGAAGAGGGACACGGCGATCCGGCGGCCCGGCCTTCGGCGCAGGAGTGGTATGACACCCTGCGAAACCGCGAGTCCCTGCTCCTGACCTGCCCGGTCAACGCCAACCACATTTATTTTTCGCATCTCAAACAGTGCCCCTGGTGCGAGCGGGCCCAGGCGATGAGGCGGGATTCGTTCCCCAACTCCCTGGGGGCTCAGATCGCTCTCGCCGACTCCAAAGCGCCTCTGCCTTCCCTGGAAACGCGGCTTGGCCACCTACGCGGCCTCATCGCGCTCGCGCTGGCGGACGGCGTCATCACCTCCAAGGAACGGGAATACCTGATCAATCGCGGCCTCGAGACGCAGTTGACGAAAAAACAGGTCGAGACGGTGCTCGAAGAGGAGATCCGGAAGACGGGCGCCAAAAGGTCGGCCGCCGGGGCACCGAAGCTGGTCCTCAGCACGGCGAGGCTCGACTTCAAGGAGGTTCAAGCCGGCGCCACGGTCTCCCATTCCATAACCCTTTCGAATCAGGGCAGCGGAGTCCTGACCGGATCGCTGCACTCCACGAGAGGCTGGTTGTCCTGCCCGGGCGCGATCGATCCCAACCGGCACGTTCAGACCCTCCCGGTGACCGTGAACGCGAAAGACCTGCCGCCGGGCTTCACCGGCACGGGGCAGATCACGGTCCGGTCCAATGGCGGCGAGGCCACGCTGACCGTCAATCTGGCTGTCGACTTGCGGAAGTCTGCCCTGCGCAAGCTCCGGCTCTCGCTGGTGATGGGCAGCACGCTCGTGGGCTTCATTCTCGGACTGCCGGCCGGCTTCCTCACGGAAGCCAGGACGCTGGCTCAGGCGTCTGCCTGGCTCGCCGGCCTTTGCCTCACCGGGGCCGGGTTCACCGTGAGCCGCAAGGCGGGGCTCGCCGGCCTGCTCTGGTCTCTGCTCCTCGTCCTGGGGATCCAGATCAACTTCGTCGAGCGTCCATTCAGCACGGCCGCGGCATGGGCCGTCCTTTTCGGTTCGGCGGCCTGGATGATGGGCCCCGCCTCCTACAAGGTTCGGGCGCGCGGCGCAGTCCTCCCCTATCCCGCCCTCGTCACCTGTGCATTTCTCGCGGCAACCACCTTGGGCGTGGCCTACTATTCTGCCATCCAGACCAGAATCCTGGATCTCCCGGAGCGGCCCGCTCCGGCTCCCCCCCAGAGCCCACGCGCCGCGGTGCCCACTTCACCGCCGGTCGCCACCCGATCAACTCCTCCCCTGCCATTCAAAGATGACGGCGCCTGCCTCTCCAAGGCATGCACCTATCGGAGCTGGTGGGCGGCCAGCCGGCGGACCGTCGTCCGGAAGAAACCAGAAGCCAAGGCAGCCGTTGTCTTCACGCTCAAGCCTGGCGAGAAGGCTTGGGCTGAGACCGGCTTCGTCCTCACCCAGAGGGCCGGCGAGGCCTTTGTCATGGGAAAGGTCTCTCTCGGCGACTGGCAGATCAGGATGGGCGAACGCGTCTACCTTCTCCACGAAGCCGGCGAGGAGCGCTATCACGTCTGGTATCAGGGTTACGACCTCGATGTGGAGAGCGCGAAACTGGCAGCCTTCGAAAAACCCCGAGCCGTCTGGTGGGTTAAGCTGACCAACGCCAAAGGCCTGACCGGCTGGGTCAACGGGACCGAAGCCTTCGCGCCGAAGAGCGAGCTAGACGAGGAGTAGCGATCGATCGAGAGGTACTCACATGAACATTGCCGTCCCCACGCTGTCCTTCGAGGTGGTCCTCATCCGCCTTTCCGTAGCCACCCTCATCGGGTGCGTCATCGGCTTGAACCGGGAGCTGTATGGCAAGCCGGCCGGCATGCGCACCCACGGGCTCGTCTCCCTGGGCGCCGCCCTCATCACCCTGGCGAGCCTGGATCTTGCCCGTGCGGACCCCGCGGCCGTGCTGCGTACCATTCAGGGCATCATGGCGGGCATCGGCTTCCTCGGCGGCGGCGTCATCCTGCGCGACGACTCCACCCACAGCGTCCATGGCCTCACGACGGCCGCCTCCGTCTGGGTGGTGGCCGCCCTGGGCATCGCCTGCGGCGCGGGTCAATGGGCGATCTCGCTGACCGCCGTCGCCCTGACCCTCGTCCTGCTCATCCTGGGTGAAAAGCTGGAGCAGAAGCTCCGGCTGAAGGCCTGCCCGCCGTTCGAACCGCGTTCAAGAGGCGGGCAGGCGCCGTTGGTGTGACGGGTATCGGCGGGATGCATGGCGGGCTCGCCGGCTGGGTGGAGCACGGAATCGGTAACCCAGGTCAACCCTGAAGCGCGGCGACGATTTCAGCCGCTGCCGTGGTAGTCGCCGATTGGCGAAGGGCCGCCCGGAGAACCGCCAGATCGCCGCAGCCGGCGAGTGCCGTCCTCAGGTCGTCGGCCACCGCGAAGCCGCGGGCCGTCAAAACCTCGGCGATAGCCTCCCGGAGCCCCTCGACCTCTCCTTCGGCGCGAACCTCTTCCAGGCTGGCGTAGCCCTCTCGCTGAAGGAGATTGCGAAAGATGACCTGACGCGCGGTGTCTCGATCGTAGAGAGCCTTCACCGGTACCGGGTTGGCGAGGATTCCCGGCGCTTCGAGCTGCTCACCAGGATTTACGATACGCATCCCCTGGCCCGGCTGATGCACCTCCACCCGCCGCGGGCCGGTCAGCCGCACTACCCAGACGTAGCGGGTACCGGCAGCGAAGAGCTCCTGGATCTTGATCCGCAGATCCGCTTCGTCTTGGCCGGTGTCGGCGTACTCGACTGCCAGCGGAGGCGCCCCCTCAGCCCATCCCGGCAAATCGGGGATCTCGCCCACGGAGAGATCGGGAGCCCGGAGCACGTCCGGGGACGGGGAAAAGCCGGTGTCGACCCCAACGTCCTGGACCGCCGGATCGCTCGCAAGCACTCCGCCTCCCACGTTCACCGCCCTCCCTCCCCGTCTTCCCGTGGGCAGACAGTGAATGGGGTGGCCATTGGACAGCTCGTACGGATCGCCGGACCGAAGCTGATCGGCGACAAAGGGTCCCTGAGACCTGGGTTGCGGGTTCCTGTTCATCGGGAAAATCATAGCACCTCATGCCCTCCCTCTGAAGCTCTGAACGCCAGCGCCGGCACCACCCAGAGCGTCGCCAGGACGCAGACTCCCAGGCTCAGCGACAGCAATCCGCCGAGGCGATGGTTCGCCGGCACCTGGGAGAGGAGGAGAACGGCGAAGCCGAGGATGCTGCTGGACGAGTCGATGAGGATGGCCGGGCCCGTCACCGTCAGGGCCTGGGCCAGGGCCGCTTCGTTTCCCATCCCCTCTTGCCGCAGGCGCTCGGCCCTCGCCAGGAGATGGATGGCGTAGTCGACCCCCACTCCCAGGGTCATGCCCGCGAACATGGAGGTGGCGACTCCCAGGGGAATGCCGAGCCAGCCCATGGCGGCGAAGTCGAGAAGCACCGCGAGGGCCGCCGGCACGACGCAGAGCCGGCCCCGCCTTCCCGAGCGGGCGAGCCACGCCGTCACGGCGAAGATGCCCACGAGCGACAGCGCCAGGGACTCCACCTGCGTGGTCACCACGGCTCCGATCAGCGACTGGCTCACGGCGACATCTCCCGCGAATCCAAGGCGCACACCGGCCGGTGCCAGATGCCGGCGCTCCCAGGATCTCAGATCGGCCATCAGCCTTCCGGTACCGGCGAAGTTCGAGCCGCGGAGGAAGACGGTGACCAGGCCGCGGGCGTGATCGGCGTCCACGATCCTGCCCAGCCGCTCCGGCCCAAGCACCACCCCGGAGTTGTGCCAAAGGATCTCCGCCGCCTCGGGCGAGTCCGGCAGATGCCGGGAACCGGGATCGTCCGGCGAGGTCAGGAAGGAAGCGGTCTCCAGGAACCGCGCCGGCCCCAGCACACCCCCGACTCCAGGACGTCCGGCCAGAAAATGCTCCAGCTCCCGCACGCGCTCCAGCACGGCCGGCACCGCCAGCGGCTCGCCGCGTAGAGTCCAGCCCACCCGGTCCTCCGGCCGCGGTGCAAGCCAGAAGCGGGGCGATCCTCCCGTGATCGGCCAGCTCAGGACGATCCGGTCCCCTTCCGGCCGGGCCGACGCCACCCAGGAAGACCACTGCCGAGGCTGAGGGCCTCCCCGGGGTCCTTCGAGATCGAGAAAGCTTCCGAGGAGCTGTGGAGCCGAGATCCCGGAAAGAGCGGAGAGGGTCAGAGTGCGGTCTCCCACGGCGATACCCGCCACTTCGCCCGCACGGTGAAGCGCCTCCGTCTCCACGACCACCTGGAGAATGTGGGCACCGGCGAAATCGCGGTCGAATTGCCGCATGGAGAGGGCGAATGGACTCTCGGGAGCGAAGCCGTCCACCCAACTGTCCTGCACCACCAAGCGCCGCACGCCATCGACCGCCAGCAGCGCCACGGCAGCGGCCACGGCCAGTATGGCCCGGCGATGGCGAACGGCGAAACGGGCGATCCGGCTGAAAGATCCTCCTCTCGTTTCGGCTGGGATTCTCAGCCGGCGAGAGATCCAACCCGGCGGCACCAGGGCCAATACGGCCGGCGTCGCGGCGAGCGATCCCAACAGGCAGAGAAGGACGCCTCCGGCCGCCGCCAGCCCGAACACCTGGACCGGGCCGATGGACGAGAGGGAGAACGACAGGAACCCCACCGCCGTGGTCGCCGCCGCCTGCAACACGGGCGCCTCCACCTCTTCCAAAGCGGCGGCGGCCAACTCACGGCCTTCCGCCAAGGGCCGCTCGGCGCGCTTGAGTCCGAAGCGCCGGAAGAGGTGGACCTCGCTCGCCGTTCCCACCGCCAGGAGGAGCACAGGGAGCACGGCGGTCGTGAGATAGACCGGCACGCCGAGCCAACCCATGGCGCCGAACACGAGGACGAGGCAAATCCCCACCTTGGCCAGCGGTACCAAGGCCGCCGCCGGACGGCGAAAGCCAATCAGGAAGACCAGCCCCATCATCGCGAGCGAAGCCGGCACCAGCCCGATGAGGCGGCCGGAGCCCTCCGCTCCCGCCCCCAGCCAAGAGGCCGGCAGCCCCAGATCCGCCAGGATGTGGCTTCCCAGCAGCGTCTCGGCCACCGGGGCGCCCAGCACCTCGACGCGGTCGCCCTCGACGCCGCGCGCCTCCTGGAAAACCCGGCGATAGAGGTCCTGGCGATCCACGCCGGGAGGCACCCCAACCACCACCGCCGCGGCCCGGCCTCCCGCCCCCAGCAGAACGCCGTCGTAGACACCGATTCGCGCCAGATCCGAACGCAGCTCGGCGATCTCGGCGGGCTTTTCGGGGAGGGGATCGAGAAAGGTTCGCCTCCGGAGCGTTCCAGGGATGAAGCGGAGTCCCTTCTCGGTGGCGAGACTGGTGACGCCGTCCGGCCCGATCTCCGGAATCCGCGCCAGCGCCGTTGTCAGGTCCCGTACCCGGCGCAGGGTTCCGGGGTTGAAAATCCCCTCAGGCCGCTCGGTCCGCACCACGACCACCATGGGATCGCGGATGCCGAAACGGCGGCGAACGTCGCGATCGTAGGTAACGGCGGCCTCTCGGGGTGGAATGAGCGCGGCCCCGTCCGTGCGCAGCTCCAGGCGGGCGAGGCCCGGCGCCGCGGCGGCCGTGAGCACGGCCACCACGGCGAGAGTCCGGACGGGATGCCGCAGGGCGGCTCGGGACAGAGGGTTCACGCGCGGTGGGATCTCTCCAGCCTCAAAAAGCCGGGCGGAAACTCATTATCGCCCGCCCGGCCAAGCCTGCCGGAAGGAATGCCTAATGGCCCGTCTGCATGGTCACGGTGCCCTTGGTGGTGCCCTCGAGACCGGAGAGCTTGCCCCCCTGGGCACCGACGAACGTGATGCTGTAGCCAACGTTGAAAGAGCTGACGACGTTGAAGCTGCCGTCGGTCTGCCGGGTCAGGGTCGTCGAGCCGGGGCTCGGGAAGCCGTTGGCCGTGCCGCCAACGATCCGGAGGGTGGCGAAGTCGGGATCACCGGGAGGGATAGAACCCTGAATGAGCTCCATGTTGGTGTTGAAGGTCTGGACTGAAGCCCCGGCGCTGCGCGGCGCCGTGGCGACCTGGACGCCCAGGGGGACGGTCACCGTGCGGGTCCACCCGCTCAGCGCACCGGTGCCGCTCAACTGGAACACCACGGTCGAGTTGAAGTTCTCGACCTCACCGCCCAGCGGCCCACCGGGCAAGCGGCAGGGACCGGTGGACGTCGACGAGCGGCAGATGAAATCGAAATGGGCCGGCGACAGGATGAGGGTGGATCCCGGCGGCAGACCGGCGATGATCTGGTGAAGCTGACTGGGGCTGACGTACGGGCAGCCTGGGGGAAGGTCCACCGTACCGGTGCCATTGTCCAACTGGTTGCACGTAGCCGGAGGAGCTGCTACAGCGTAGATCGCTCCGGTGGCCAGCACCAGGCCGAGCACTACCAGCACCGCGCCGGTCAAGACTCTCTGCGTCTTCTTCATGAGATTCCTCCTGTTGGGTCCTCAGCCTTCAGGCCAGGACAGGTTTCGGGGCGAGCCGCGATCCAGTTACCACGGCTGGAACGCCCCCTAACCCTGGAGGTGTATCGAATGCAAAAAAACGAGCCGTCGCTTAATTGCTCGGAGGAAGACTGACGGCAAGGAAGAGAGAGCAGGGGCACGGGGGCTCAACGATTTCAGCCAGGGGAGCGGGCGAAGCGCCGCCCGCCGCCCCAGCCGGGCCTCACGGAAGGAATGCCATCCTACTTCTGCGCCTGCATCTTCACCGAGCCTTTGGTCGTGCCGCCGTAGCCTTGAAGGCGGCCGCCCGTAGCGCCGATGAACTTGATGGAGTAGCGGACGTTGAAAGTACTGTCGACGTTGAAGGTGCCATTCGACTGCCGAGTCAGCGTGGTCGAGCCCGGGCTCGGAAAGCCGTTATTCGTGCCCCCTACGATCTGAAAGGAAGCAAAATCGGGATCGCCAGGCCCAATCGCGCCCTGGATGATTAGCATGTCGGTCGGGAAGGACTGTACCGGAGCCCCCGGCGAACGCGGACCCGTGGCGATCTGTACATTGAGGGGAAGCGACAGAAGACGGTGCCAGCCAAGCAACGCGCCCGTTCCGGAGAGTTGGAACAGACCCGTGGAAGTGAAGGTCTCGGTCTCACCACCCAAGGGTCCGCCGGGAGTCCCACAGGCCCCTGTCGTCTCACAGATGAAATCTTTGTGAATGGGCGCCAGCTCGATCGTCGTACCCACGGGCAGGCCGTCGATGATTTCATGGACCTGAGTGGCCGTCAGATACTCACAGCCAGCGGGAGGAAGGGAAACCGTGCCTGAGCCATTGTCCGGGACGTTGCAGGGTGGCGTAATCTGGGCGTAGACCGCCCCGGCGGCGAACATCAGGGCCAGCAGCACTGCCCCGGTCAAGATCCTCTGCGTCTTCTTCATGGAGGTCCTCCTTCGTTGAAGTCCCGAGCCTTCAGGCCAGGGACAGGTCTCGGGGCGGGCCGCGATCCAATACCACGGCCTGACACGCCCTACATCAAAGGTGTCAGCAACTCTAAATTGCGAGCCTTACTGAATCTCTAATGCGCCGTGAGCCGGCCGCTTTGCTAGACTCTGCGGACTTGAGAGGATCGCCACCGTGGGCCAAACCGCCCGACGGCAAGGAAGGGAGAGACTCACCGCATGGAGTTCCAGAGTACCGAGCGCTACTACCTCGACCCCGAGCTGGGGGCCATCGTCAACATGGCCATCGCCATGGAGAAGCCCCTGCTGCTCACCGGCGAGGCCGGCACCGGCAAGACGCAGCTCGCCTTCGAGATCAGCCGCTCGCTCGGCATGGACATCGAGACGCTACGCTGCAAGTCCACCATCAAGGGCGAGGAGGCCTGCTACGTTCAGGACACGGTGCTCCGCCTCAACGACGCGCGCTTCGGCACCGCCGAGACGGGCCGCGACGTCAACCGCTTCTTCGACTACGTGATCTGGGGTCCCATCGGCCGCGCCTTCCGTAGCGAGAAGCGGGTGGTCCTGCTGCTCGACGAGATCGACAAGACGGAGTCCGACGTCCAGGACAACCTGCTCGACGTGCTGGAGGACTGTGAGTTCACCATCCGCGAGGTGAACCAGATCATCGGCGCCGCGATCCGGCCGGTGATCATCATCACCTCGAACGCCAAGCGCGAGCTCTCGGACCCCTTCCTGCGGCGCTGCTACTGCCACCACATCGCCTTCCCCAATCCGGAGCAGATGCGGGAGATCGTCAACCTCCACTTCCCGGATCTCGACCGCGGCCTGCTGGACTCGGCGCTCGGCATCTTCTACGAGCTGCGGGGACGGGGCTTCGAGAAGCCACCCGCGACCTCCGAGCTGCTCAACTGGCTCGGCGCCCTGAAGCACGCCCGGGTCACGCCGGACCGCCTCAACGTCCCCTTCGTCGGCACCCTCCTCAAGCGGACGGAGGACATCCTCTCCTACCGCAGCGGCGGGAAGCGTCCGCGGGTGAATTGACCCCGAAAGCCTGGACCCAAGTGTTTCTCGACGACTTCATCCTCCGTCTGCGCGAGTCCGGCGTCCCGGTCTCGCTGACCGAGGCCATCGATTTCTACAAGGGATTGGAGCGGGGCCTGGCGCCGGATCTCGACTCGCTCTTCCTCTTCGCCCGCCTCGCCTTCGTGCGCCGGGTGGAGCATGTCGACTCCTATGAACGGGCGTTCGCCTTTCACTTCTATGGGATCGACCTGCCGCGAGTGGCATTGGGGGACCCGGAGCTGTTCAACACGCCGCAGTTCCGGGAGTGGCTGAAGACGGCCATCCGCGAAGGCGAGCTGCCACCGCACGCGCTGTGGACCTTCCCGCCGGACGAGCTGATGAAGCGCTTCTGGGAGACGATGCGCAAGCAGACGGAGGCCCATCACGGCGGCAGCAAATGGATCGGCACCGGCGGCAACTCGCCTTTCGGTCATTCCGGCAACTCGAGCGGCGGCGTAAAGGTGGACCCCTCCGGGAGCGCGGGCGGGCGGCGCTCAGCCCTGAAGGTGATCGGCGAGCGGCGCTACATCGACTACTCGGACGACAACATCCTGAGCCATGCCAACCTCTCGCAGGCCCTGGCCTCGATGAAGAGCCTGAAACCGGCGGGTCCCCGCGACCAGCTCGACCTCGACGCCACCATCTACGAGAGCGCCAGGAACGGCGGCGAGATCGAGCTCGTCTTCCGCCGCGACCTGCTGGACCGCATCGAGGTCGTGCTGCTGATCGACAACGGCGGCACCTCGATGCTGCCCCACGTCGGGCTGACCCGGCTGCTCTTCTCGAAGGTGCGGGACCGCTTCAAGCGAGCCGACACCTACTTCTTCCACAACACCATCTACGGCTCGGTCTACAAAGACCCGCAGAGGCGAGTCCCCCTGCCGCTCGAAAAGCTCCTCCAGCGCTCCCCCGAAACAAGACTGCTGATCCTGGGAGACGCCTCCATGGCCCCCGAAGAGCTCCTCTACCCCGGCGGAGCCATCACCTGGGGTGACGAGGACGCCGAGCCCAGCATCCGCCGCCTCGAGCGCCTGAGGGACCGCTTCCGCCACTCCGCCTGGCTCAATCCCATTCCCAAAGAGAACTGGCCCGAGGCCTACGGCAGGACCACGATGAAGAGGATCGCCGAGGTCTTCCGGATGGAGGACCTGACGCTCGGAGGGATCAAGCGGGCCGTGGAGTGGTTGAACCGGAAGTAGCGAAGGTCCCCTGTCCCGCCATACACAGATTGTCCCCCGCTCTACACAGAATCTTCCCCCGATACACCCCCGAACCACTTTCCTGTGTATACAAACCGTTTTTCCGCCCTCCCTACCACGTTCCCAGCTTGGGGGGAGGCTTTCATACGCCAATTTCACGCGATTTGGTGTATCCAAAGCCCGTCCCCAGTCTCCCGAGGCCTTCCATACACACATTCCAGTGTTTTTAGTGTATAGCGCCCGTTTCCATACACCGATTTTCCGATTTCTGTGTATGGACAGCGCCCAAGGGTTGAGGAATCCGAAAATTCCGCGTGGGGTGGCGGCCTCCCCAGCCCAGAATGCGTCGCCGGGTGTATCCGAAGGCCTGGGGCTCGGGCGGTGGAGTGGTTTAACCGGAAATAGCTGAAAACTCTGCGGCGGAGGGCACGTAGAGACGTTCCCAGCCCGTCCACGACACCCTTCGCAGGCCAACGACGGCGGGACGTCTCCCTCGGAGCCATACCGGTGCCGTCTGCAATCCCGAACCGGAGCACGACGCGGCCTCTCTGTTTTCGAGAAAACCAGGACGCGCTGTCGATCTTTCAGTGGGTGTTGCCGGTTGTAAGGATATGGCTTCGAAGAGACGTCCCGCCGTTATAGGCCTGCCAAGGATGCCGTGGACGGGCTGGGAGCGTCTCTACAACCTTCGCTGAACAGAGGACTGGAGCGGAAGGTCTCCGCGATCCGTCACAGTCACTCGAGACTGTCGATCGCTGCCCAGAGCGCGTCGAGATCGAGCGTCAGCCCGTCACAACCGGGAATCTTATCCAGCGTTCCCGTGCTGGCTCCCAGGACGTGGAGGTACCGGCCCTGCGCATCGAGCTCGAGGACTTCCAGGCTGCGAAGCTGCGGGTCAAGCAGCCAATACCAGGCCACCCCGAAAGCCGCATAGTCCGCCAGCTTCTCCACCCGGTCGCGCCGGCCATCGCGGGGCGTTGGCGAGACGATCTCGATCGCGATATCGGGCGGGACGCGGATCAGGCCCCGGGCCGGTGGCCGGTGACCTGGCAAATAGACAGTGAGATCCGGTTTCCGGCCGCGCCGGGAGCTGATCGCAAACTTGGCCTCGGAGCCGGCGACCAGACCGCCTTGGGGGAAGATCCAGTTGCCGAGAGCTCGCACCAGAAGCGCAACCAGAAGCTCGTGAAGATAGTCGGGCACCTCCTCCTCCTCGAGATGTCCGTTCACGAGCTCGCCGGGTTCATCCTCGGCCAAAGCAAACCACTCATCGAGCGATAGCTCGGGCGCGGCTGGCGACTCGGCTAACGTCCGCTGGCTCATGGAGAAGATCGTACCATGGTCCCATCATGCTATCCTTCCGCCGTCTTGTGACATCCAACGGAAGGAAAGCCATGGGAGAGGCTGTCAAGATGCCCTCAGTCAAGCTACCCAAGATCGACCTGCCGCGCCCGCAGCTCTGGGACTGGATCGCCATCGGTTCCCTGGTCGTCGGCGTGGTGTTCATCGCCGCGAACCTCGCGATCGGGTTCAAGAAGCCCGCGGGTGAGCCGTACCCCTCGGCCTGGACGGGGGTCTTCGTCTTCGGGCAGCTCGCCGTCGCCTGCGGCGGCCTGATGTTGCTCGGCAAGACCGCCAAGGAAGGCACCGGCTGGGGCAATGCGGCGTCGCTGATCGCGATGCTCGTCGGCATCAGCGGCGTGCTGCTCGCGGCGGCGCTCTGGGCGGCGGCCTAGCGCAGCTCTTCCATCGGCTCTCCGTGTCACGGCCCAGGGCGACGGGTAATCCGCCCATCCCCTGCCGGCCGTAGTGTTGTCGGACCGGCACGCCGCCGGACCCGTCCCCGACAGGAGCCGTCGCAAGTGAACGCAGCCACGCCCGTCGAAGCCTCGAAGAGCCCTGCCCCGGGACCGAAATCCCGGACGAAGCTGATTCTCTACATCGTCATCGGTCTGGCCGTCGTCGCCGCCCTCATCCTCGGCGGCGGGAAGATCGCGCACTACATCCCTCAATTCGCGGAGTGGGTCGCGAGCCTCGGAGTCTGGGGGCCGGTCGTCTTCATCCTGGGCTACGCCGTCGCCGCCATCGCGTTCGTGCCGGGCTCGCTGCTCACCCTGGCCGCCGGCATCATCTTCGGGCTGGCGAAGGGCACGGTCTTCACGCTGATCGGTGCCACCCTCGGCGCCTCGGGCTCTTTCCTCATCGCGCGGTATCTCGCCCGCGCCCGCATCGAAAAGAAGATCGCCGGCAACGCGAAGTTCGCCGCCATCGACCAGGCGGTGGGCCGCGAGGGCTTCAAGATTGTCGCCCTGCTGCGCCTCTCCCCCGTCTTCCCCTTCAGTCTGCTGAACTATGCGCTGGGGCTGACCAAGGTTCCCTTCCTCCACTACCTCGCCGCCTGCGCCGCGATGCTCCCCGGCACTCTGCTCTATGTCTACTACGGCAAGGCGCTGGGCAGCCTCGCCGCCCTGGCGAGCGGCGCCAAGACGCAGAAGGGGCCGGCGTTCTGGATCGTGCTGGGAGTCGGCCTGCTGGCCACCATCGTCGTCACCGCCTTCGTCACCCGCCTGGCCGGAAAGGCACTGCGCCAGCAGATCGACACGCCGGACGCCAAGGCCTCGGAGAAGCGCCATGACTGATTCCGCCAAGCCCGCCCTGAAGACTCACACCTTCCCCGTGGAGCCGAAGGACGAGCACAACCTCAAGCTCCTCGACAACGTCCATCCGGATTCCTGGACCAACCCCGAGCCCCAGGAGCGGTACCACATGGTGGTGATCGGCGCCGGCACGGCCGGGCTGATCTCGGCCGCCGGCTCGGCGGGTTTGGGCGCCAAAGTGGCCCTGATCGAGCGCCACCTGATGGGTGGCGACTGCCTCAACGTCGGCTGCGTCCCCTCCAAAGGAGTCATCCGCGCCTCCCGCTCCTGGCAGGACGCCCGCGAGGCGCGCGAGCGCTTCGGCGGCCCGGTGGTGCCGGAAGACGCCGCAGGCGATTTCGGCTTCGCCATGGAGCGCATGCGCCGCCTGCGGGCCGGCATCAGCATCCACGACAGCGCCAAGCGATACCGCGATCTCGGCATCGACGTCTTCCTCGGCCAGGGGAAGTTCGTCTCCCCGGACACGGTGGAGATCGGCGGCAAGCGCCTGCGCTTCCGCCGCGCCGTCATCGCCACCGGCGCTCGCGCTGCCGAGCCTCATATCCCGGGGCTCGCCGAGGCGGGGTTCCGCACCAACGAGACGATCTTCAATCTCACCGAGCTGCCGAAGCGGCTCGTCGTCATCGGCGGCGGCCCCATCGGCTGCGAGCTGGCTCAGTCGTTCGCCCGCTTCGGCAGCCATGTCACCCAGCTCAATCAGGAAAGTCACATCCTGCCCCGCGAGGACGCCGACGCGGCCGAGATCGTGCAGCAGGCGATGATTCGCGACGGCGTCCACTTCGAATTCCACATGAAGGTCGTCGAGGTGCGGCTCCAAGGCGCGGAGAAGGTCGTCGTCTTCGAGCGCGGAGGTTTGAAACATGAGGTGATGGCGGACGAAATCCTGGTGGCGGCGGGGCGCGCGCCCAACGTCGACGGGCTGGGTCTCGAGGAGGCCGGCGTGCGCTACGGCAAGCGGGGCGTCGAGGTGGACGACAACCTGCGCACCAGCAACAAGAACATCTTCGCCTGCGGCGACGTGGCCTCCCGCTTCCAGTTCACCCACATGGCGGACGCCCAGGCCCGCATCGTCATCCAGAACGCCCTCTTCTTCGGCCACTCCAAGACCTCGGCGCTCACCGTCCCCTGGTGCACCTACACGACGCCGGAGATCGCCCACGTCGGCCTCTATGCGAAAGACGCCGAGGCCAAGGGGATCCAAGTCGACACCGTCACCGTTCCCCTCTCCACCGTCGACCGCGCAATTCTCGACGGCGCGGACGAGGGCTTCCTCCGGGTGCACGTCGAGAAGGGCTCGAAAGAGGGCAAAATCGTGGGCGCCACGCTGGTGGCCGAGCACGCCGGCGACATGATCGGCGAGCTCTGCCTCGCCGTCACCCACGGCGTCGGCCTGAAGAAGATCGCGAGCGTCATCCACCCCTACCCCACCCAGGGCGAAGCGGTGAAGAAAGCCGCGGATCAGTGGCGGCGCGGAGCGCTGACGCCGGCGGTGAAGAAGATTTTCGGGACGTTCTTCAAGGTCTTCAAGTAACTACCATGGCACTGACCTCCACCATCCACACCTTCGACATCGCTCTCGCGGACTCCGATCGCGGCGTCTACGAGGACCTTTCGCTGCGGGTGCCGCGCCACCCCTCGGAGACCGAAGAGTTCCTCATCACCCGGGTGCTCGCCTACTGTCTGGAGTACGAGGAGGGGATCTCCTTCTCGAAGGGCGGAGTCAGCGACAGCGACGATCCCACCCTCTTCGTTCGCGATCCGGCGGGCCGCTACAAGGTGTGGATCGAGATCGGCTCTCCCGACTCGGACCGCCTGCACAAGGCCGCCAAGGCCTCGGAGCGGGTCGCCGTCTACACCATCAAGGATCCAGCCTCGCTCCTGCGCCGGCTGGAAGGCGAGCGCATTCACCGCGCGGCGGAGATCCCCATCTGGACTCCGGATCGGGCCGTCCTGGACGAGCTCGTCGCTCTTCTCGATCGCCGGATGACGATTCACCTCTCCGTGGCGGGCCGGGAGCTCTATCTAGATGTCGGAGGAAAGACCTTCAGCGGTCCCCTGACGGAGCACCGCCTGGGCTGACTGAGCGTTCCTCGCTCTCCGGCACGCAAGTCCCGTCGGGATAGAGCGCCATGACCTGGCCGTCCTGCCAGATGTGCACAGGCCGGCCGGTTCGCCAGTGTTCGGCAATCGCTGCCGCGACGGCCTCCTTCATGGCGCGATCGGCCTTCTCGAAGAGTGGAGGTAGCTCCAAATCTGTAACGAGCTTGCTATTCACCGCACCACTCTATGATGGTCCCGCCCGAAAACAAGAACGCCCGGCGTAAAGCCGGGCGTCTCGATCCTACGATAGGGTTCCCGCGATCAGAACAGGATCCGCACCCCAATCTGCGCCTGCCGGGGGTCGCCGTTACCGCTCTGCACGGTACCGTCGAAGTTGAAGATCAGGCTGGTGACCTCCGGCCGCCGGAAGTTGGAGCTGTTGAAGACGTTGAAGACGTCGAGGCTGGGCTGGATCGTCAGCCGGCCGGCGTGGAAGTCGTGCGACAGGTGCAGGTCGAGCGAGTTGAACTGGTTGTCCTTGCGGCCCAGGTTGCGCTGCGTCACCGAACCGTCCGGATTGATACGGTCCTGCGGCGTATTGGCGACGGCGCCCGACGCGGTGATCGACTGCGGCTGTGCCGAGCGGTAGGCATAACGCAGGCTGACGTCGATGCCGTAGGGCGCGTTCCAAAGCATGAAGGCGTTCACCCGGTGACGCTGGTCGCGGTCGGAATAGCCATACTCCGCGCCGAGATCGGTGACCTTGGCGTAGCGAAGGGTGAACGGATCGCGCTCGTTGTCGTCGTCCGACTTGTCCTTCGAGTAGGTGTAGTAGATCTGATACTGGAACTTTCCCGTCCAGCGCTTGTTGGCGCCGATGGTGATCCCCCAGTAGCGGCTCTTCGCCTTCGACTCCACGGTCGTCAGAGCGCCGAGACCGTTCTTGCCGTCGGCTCCCAGTCCGGTGCTCCAGGGCGAGCCCAGCAGGGGATCGTTGCGATTGACGAAGCGGGTGATGTGATCACCCTTGGCATAGTTGGCCTTGACCAGCAGCCCCAAGCCCGGCGTCACTTCCTTTTCGTAGGAGAGGCTTGCCGCCGTGGTCCGAGGATTTTGAAAGTCCTTGTCGAAGACGAAGACATCGGGATCGAAGGGCGAGCCGACCTGCGCCTGAGGAATCAGGTTCGGATACGCGGGAACCGGACCGAGGATGCCGGCGAGAGCGCTGTTGCGGAAAATCGACTGGCCGAGGGTGCCGTTGGTCGAGCGCGTGGATGCCAGGGCAAGGCCCGGAATGCGCGCGTAGAAGATGCCCGCCGTGGCGCGGACGACGCCCTTGCCGTCTCCCTTCGGGTCCCAGGTGATTCCAAGGCGCGGCTGCCACATGTTGTAGTCGGACGGAATCTTGCCGTCCGAGGGGAAGTGCTGCGCCCCGGCCGCCGTGTTGACCGTCTTGCCGATGAAGCCCGCGAAAAAGACCTTGTCGGGCGGCGTCAGCGGGTCGGGCTCGATCTCAGCCTCGTACCGCAGGCCATATTGAACCGTGATGTTCGCGCGCGGCTGCCAGCTGTCCTGCAGGAAGACCGCGGGCTCCTTCTGCGGGATCTTCTGCGTGCCGGCCTGCTCGACCGTGTTGCCGTTGGCGCCCGCCTGCTGGAGATAGAGGAGCACCGGGCCGGTGACCGACGTCCCGGGCGGGCAGACACCCGCCTGCGAGGAGCTGCCGTCCGAGCACTCGACGTAGTTCGGGTTCTTGGCGTAGTTGAGGAAACCTTCCGTCGAGCTGAAGATGAAGCGCCCGTTGGCGAAGCCAACGAACGTCTGGTTCGAGCTCACCTGGTTGTACTCGAGGCCGCCCTTGAGCGAGTGGTCGCCGCGCAGCACCGAGAGGTTCTCGTTGACCTGATACCGCTCGTCGTAATACTTGACGGGAATGAAGAACGGCTCCCCGAAGCGGAAGCTGTTGGCGAAGTCGAAGGCGGTGTCCGGCAGCGGACGGCCACCGATGATCGGGCCGTCGTAGGGCCGCGGACGGTCCTCGCGGGCGTACTGGAAGCGCGCCTCGTTGAGCAGGGACTCGGAGATGGTCGAGATGATCGAGCCCGTGCCGGCGTTCGACTTGTCCTTCTCGATGGCGTTGGCGCTGCGGCCCCAGGAGTCGACGTCGAAGGTGCCGTTCTCCTGCTCGGCCCAGGTGTAGGTGTAGCGCAGGGTGTACTGAGTCCTCTCGGAGGCCTGCCAGTCCACCTTGGCGAGCAGCACGCGGGCGTCGTTGGTGCGCTCGATGGGGAGATTCTCCCCCGGATCGCCGATGCTGGCGAAGTAGTCCACGACCCGCGGATCGATGCGCGCGGGGTCGGTCTGCTTGGTCGAGCGACCGCGCTGATAGTCGGTCGAGAGGAAGAAGAACGTCCTGTCGCGCACCAGCGGCCCGCCGAGGGTGAGGCCGGCCTGGGTCTGGTTCTCGTCGAACTTCTTCGCTTGGTCGCCGTTCGGCTTCTCGGCGCGCGAGGTCAGATCCTGATTCTTGAAGTAGGCGTGGGCGCTGCCTTGAATCTGGTTGGTGCCCGACTTGGTGACGACGTTGACGAAGCCGCCGGAGGACCGGCCGAACTCGGCGTTGGCGCCGTCGGCCACCACCACGACCTCCTTGACGGCGTCTAGGTTGAAGGTGAACGCCGGCCGCTGGCCGCCCCGCTGCTCGCCGAAGAACGGGTTGTTGAAGTCCGCGCCGTCGACCGAGATGTTGTTGTGGATCCCCTTCTGGCCGTTGATCGACAGCTCGTCGCCGTCGGGACCCTGGACGGTGGTCACGCCCGGGGTCAGCTTGGTGTAGTCGAGGAAGTTGCGGCCGTTGTTGGGCAGGTTCTCGACCGCCTTCTGATCGATGCGGACGGCCCCCTCCACGCGGTTGGTCTCGATGACCGGCGCCTCGCCGGTGACCGTGATCTCCCCGGCGGCGGCCACCTGCAAGGGGAACTTGAGGTTGATCGTCTGCCCGACCCCGAGATCGAGCCCCTCGCGCACGAGCTTGGCGAAGCCCGTCAGCTCGACCGTGATGCGATAGGGACCCAGCGGCAGCAGCAGCGCGCGAAAGCCGCCATCACTCCCGGAGACGACGGTTTTCTCAAAGTTCGTCGCCGTGTTCCGCAAGGCGACGGTCGCTCCCGGCAGAGCTCCCCCGCCTTCATCCGTGACGATTCCCTCGATGACACCGGTCGTGGCCTGGGACTGCGCGAGAATTCCCGGCACCCAGGCGAGGACCATGGCAAGGCCCAGAAGACGGACGCCCCAACGTCGCGACATGGTGACCCCCTTTTTCTTGACGGACTGCTGAATCGAAACTCTGGAGGAAACGATATCGCCCGCGTCGGGGGGCGGTCAAGGACGAACGCTAGTTCGCGTATCCCAGCGCCCGCAGCTTGTCCTGCGTCTCCCGGTCCACGGGGCCTTCCCCGCTTCCCTGGACTGGGGTCCGGCCGCGCGCGATCCAGGCCATGAGGCGCGAGCGCAGCCAGGCGGCTTCGAGGCCGCCCCTGCCCGCGAGGTTCACGATCTCCCCCGGATCCTTGGTGAGATCGAAGAGGTACTCGGGATCGCGGGAGCGGCCGAGGCCCTCGCCCTGCCCCCAGTCGAGGCCCGTTCGCGGCGCCAGAACGAGCTTGAAGCGGCCGTTGGAGGCCGAGTAGATGCCGCCCTTCAGGCTCGACGCCGAAGCCAGGCGCGGCTCGCGAGGATCGCGGGCGCTTTGGAGCAACGATCGCCCCTCCGCTCTCGCGGACGGAGGAAGACCGGCCAATTCGAGGAGCGTGACGTTGAGGTCCAGGGTGTTGGTGGGCGCCTCGACCGCGGCGGGCCGCAGCCGCTCCGGCGCCCAGAGGATGAGCGGGATGCGCATCATCTCCTCATAGAGCGTGTAGCCGTGGAGGACGCCGCCATGATCGAAAAGCTCCTCGCCGTGATCGGCGGTGACGGCGACGAGCGTCTCCGCCAGCGGCGCCCAGGCGGCGAGGCCCGCCAGCAGCTTTCCGAGCTCGGCATCGTCGTAGGCGAAGGAGCCGGTGTAGAGCCCCGCGAGGCGCTGCCGGTCCGCCGGGCTCGCCTCGACCTTTCGCTGCTTGACGGCTGTCAGGGTATCCGTGCCGCCGTCGATCGCCGAGGCGGCTCCCGCTGTGAACCTGGAGCGGAAGGGCTCGGGCGGATCATAGGGATTGTGCGGATGAATGGTGTGGAGATAGAGAAACGCCTTCGAGCCCGCCGGCAGAGAATGCAACCAAGCCAGGGCGGCGGCATGGACCCGGGCCGCGTTGTCGTTGTAGCCGGCGCTCTTGTAGCTGTCAATGAGCACCTCGGGAGCCGCGTGCTCGAAGCCCCGGTCCGTACCGAACGCCGCGCTGACGTGCGGATTCCCCGAAAAGAGACCCGTGTGGTAGCCCGCGGCATGGAACTGCTCGGCCAGGGTCGGGCCGTCCTCGGGGACGAGCTTCCAGCCGCCGCGCTCGACGAAGGCGTAGCCGGTGAACAGCTCCTTGGTGGAAGGCAGGGTGTTGGGCGCCACGCTGCGATGAGCGCGGAACAGCATTCCCTCGCGGGCCAGACGGTCGCAGGTGACGGAGGCTCCAAGCCTGGCCCCCAGGCAATCGAGCCGGTCCGCCCGCAGGGCGTCCATCACGTAGACCACGACCAGTCGTGGAGGATCTTTCTTGGGAAAATTTGCCTTTTCCGTCTTCTTCGACGCTGTGCCGCCCACGAGCCCCAGCCCTTCCCAGCGTCCTTCGGGACCGTCTCCCAACGCCCGCAGGCGGATCCGCACGAACCCTTCACGGGCCCCCACCGGCAGCGCGATCTCCTGCCGGCCTCGCCGCCAGAATCGGGGCGTCCACGAAAAACTCCCCGCCGTCTTCCCGTCCTCCCGCTCGACCGTCAGCTCGAAGCTCTGGCCTGGGTGAGGGGACTCCGGAGGCACGAAACTCCCCACCAGAACCTCGCCGCCCGTCACCGGCCGCGCCAGATCCGCTATCGAAGGTCCTGCCTGAAAGACGTTGGAACCCACAACGCGCACGTCCCCACCGTCGGACGCCGCACGAATCGCCGCGCCCTTGACCGCCACCCGGGGAGCGTGGAAGGTCAGGCTGACCAGCACCCGCCCCAGCGGCATCTTGGAAAACGGCAGCGGCACTTCGAGGGGATTCTTGAGAGGAAAGACGCCGAAATCCCGCCCACCGGCCTGTACGCTCACCGTTCCCTGAGGCGACTCGGCGAGGTCCAGCACCAGGGTCTCGTCCTTCTGATCGAGATTGACGATCTCGAGCCGTGCGCTCCCGCCATCGACCGGAGGGATCAGAGCCTTGCCCCCTCCGCCTCGTTCCGGAATCCATCCGGCGAGAAACCGGTTCCCGTCGAGAGCCGGCGGCCACGCGACGGCCCGCCGCTCGACGAGAACGTCCGGCGCGTAGTTGCCGTCGAGCAGCAGGCGGATGGGGCCTTTGGGGGTGCTGCCCGAGCAGCCCAGAAACAGGCAGAGGAGCAATGATCGCGCGATCAGTTCCGTAGAGACGTCCCAGCCCGTCCTCGACAACCTCCGCAGGCCAACGACGTCGGGACGTCTCCGAGCGTGCGCAGAGGGTCCGAGCACACGAGACCTTAAGAGCGTACATCCCACATCGCAGGATTGGGAATTTTGGAATTCAGGATTTCCGCGTGCCGTCCAACGTAGACGAATTACCGAACGCGTTCGCCGATTCGGAGACGTCCCGCCGTCCATGGCCTGCATGAGGTTTCGTAAACGGGCTGGGACGTCTCTACGGGCAAGGTATGGCAGGGCGGTCCTCGCCTTCTCCGAGGGAGGCGTCGATCTTCGCTATGGCTGCCTGCTTCTCCTGCGCGGTCAACTGAGGATACGACTGGATCAATCGCTTCTTGCTCGCCAGGAACGCCTGGACCTCAGCACGCTCCTCCTGCCGGGATTTTCCGGAGTCGCGCGCGAACTCGGCTCGTGCGTCCCGTATGGGTAGCACCCGATCCAGAGACCGACTGTAGACGACTAAGGGCTTTTCCCCGTCCTGAACCATCATCCTCAGCCCGCCGCCCCCGTCTTCGGCATCGCCGTGGCCTTGGCTTTCAGGTAATCCCGGTTCATCCTGGCGATGAAGTCGATCGAGATCCCCTTCGGGCAGACGGCTTCGCACTCGGCGTAGTTGGAGCAGGTTCCGAAGCCTTCCTTCTCCATCGCCTCGACCATCGAGAGGGCACGGTCGTAGCGCTCGGGCTGCCCTTGAGGAAGCATGTTGAGGTGGGAGACTTTCGCCGAGGTGAAGAGCTGCGCCGCGCCGTTGGGGCACTGGGCCACGCAGGCGCCGCAGCCGATGCAGGTGGCGGCGTCGAAGGCCCGGTCGGCCAGGGATTTCGGGATCGGCGTGAGGTTGGCCTCGGGCGCGCTGCCCGTCATCACCGAGACGTAGCCGCCGGCCTGGATGACGCGGTCGAAGGCGCCGCGGTTGACCACCAGGTCCTTGATCACCGGGAACGCCTTCGAGCGCCAGGGCTCCAGATGCAGGACGTCGCCGTCCTTGAAGTGGCGCATGTGGAGTTGGCAGACCGTGGTGCGCGGCTGGGGGCCGTGAGCCTCGCCGTTGATCATGAAGCCGCAGGAGCCGCAGATCCCCTCGCGGCAGTCGTGCTCGAAGGCGACGGGCTCCTCGCCCTTCGCCGCGAGCTGCTCGTTCAGGATGTCCAGCATCTCCAGGAACGAGGCGTGCTCGGTGACGCCCGTCACCTGATATTGGACCATGCGCCCCTCGTCCGCGGGGCTCTTCTGACGCCAGACGTGGAGGGTCAGGTTCATTACTTGTAGCTCCTTTGCGTGGGCTTCACGAACTCGAAATGCAGCGGCTCCTTGATCAAGGCCGGCGCCTTGCCCACGCCGTTCCACTGCCAGGAGGCGACGTAGGAGAAGTCGTCGTCCTCGCGCTGGGCCTCGCCGAGCTCATCCTGGTGCTCCTCGCGCAGATGGCTGCCGCACGACTCGTCGCGTTCCAGGGCGTCGATGCACATCAGCTCGGCGAGCTCGAAGTAGTCGCCCACCCGGTTCGCCTTCTCAAGCTCCTGGTTGAGCTGGTTGGCGCCGCCCAGGAGCCGCAGGTTGCTCCAGAACTCCTCGCGCAGAGCGGGGATCAGCTCCAGCGCCTTCTTCAGGCCGCCGGCCGTGCGGGTGATGCCGCAGTAATCCCACACGATCTTCCCGAGCTCACGATGGAAGGAGTCGGCGGAGCGCTTGCCGTTGATCGACAGCAATTTCTTGATGCGCTCCTGAACGTCCGCCTCGGTGGCGCGAAAGGCGTCCGTCTCCGTGCTGAGCGCCTGGCCCAGATGCCCGGAAAGATAGTTGCCGATGGTGTAGGGAATGACGAAGTAACCGTCCGCCAGGCCTTGCATCAGCGCGCTCGCCCCCAGGCGGTTGGCGCCGTGATCGGAGAAGTTCGCCTCGCCGATCGCATAGAGCCCGGTGACGTTGGTCATCAGGTCGTAGTCCACCCACAGGCCGCCCATCGTGTAGTGGGGAGCCGGATAGATGCGCATCGGCACCACGTAGGGATTTTCACCGGTGATCTTGTCGTACATCTCGAAAAGGTTGCCATAGCGCTCTTCGATCGTGGCCTTGCCGACCCGCGCGATGGCGTCCTTGAAATCGAGATAGACGCCGTTTTTCTGCGGCCCTACACCGCGCCCTGAATCCACCACCTGTTTCGCGTTTCTGGCGGCGACGTCGCGGGGCACGAGGTTGCCGAAGCTCGGGTACTTGACCTCCAGGTAGTAGTCCCGGTCGCCTTCCGGAATCTGATCCGGCGAGCGGGTGTCCCCAGGCTTCTTCGGCACCCAGATGCGGCCGTCGTTGCGCAGCGACTCGCTCATCAGCGTCAGCTTCGACTGGTAGTCGCCCGAGGCCGGAATACAGGTCGGGTGGATCTGGGTGAAGCAGGGGTTCGAGAACAGGGCGCCGCGGCGATGGGCGCGCCAAGCGGCGGTGACGTTCGAGCCCTTGGCATTGGTCGACAGGTAATAGACGTTGCTGTAGCCGCCCGTCGCCAGCACCACGGCGTGGCCGGCGTGGCGTTCGAGCGCCCCGGTCACCAGGTCGCGGGTGATGATGCCGGCCGCCACACCCTTGGCGTCCAGCACCACATCCAGCATCTCGGCGCGCGGGAACATCTTCACCTTGCCGGTCGCGATCTCCTTCTCCAGAGCCTGGTAGGCGCCAAGTAGAAGCTGCTGGCCGGTCTGGCCGCGGGCGTAGAAGGTGCGGGCCACCTGGGCGCCGCCGAAGGAGCGGTTGTCCAGCAGGCCGCCGTACTCGCGGGCGAACGGCACGCCCTGGGCCACGCACTGATCGATGATGTTCACCGACACCTGCGCCAGCCGATAGACGTTGGCCTCACGGGAGCGGAAGTCGCCGCCCTTGATGGTGTCGTAGAACAGCCGGAAGACGCTGTCGCCGTCGTTGTGGTAGTTCTTGGCGGCGTTGATGCCGCCCTGGGCGGCGATGGAATGGGCGCGACGCGGGCTGTCCTGGAAGCAGAAGCACTTCACCTCGTAGCCAAGCTCGGCGAAGCTCGCCGCGGCCGAAGCACCGGCGAGGCCCGAGCCCACCACCAGGATCGTGAACTTGCGCTTGTTGTTGGGGTTGACCAGCTTCAGGTGCCCCTTTTGCTCGTCCCATTTCTTTTCCAGCGGGCCGGAGGGTACTTTGCCGTCGAGCGTCATCGCGGGCTCCCTCTAGTGGATCAGGCCGCTGAGGACGGCCAGGGGAAAGGAGATGTTGCCGATCGTGATGATCCAGGCAAAGGCGTGGGCGAAGGTGCTGCGCCACTTGTTGAATCGCGGGCTGTTCCAGCCCAGCGACTGAAAGAGGCTCCACAGCCCATGGTAGAGATGGAACCCGAGGGCCACCTGGGCCACGATGTAGAACAGTGCCACGTACCAGACGCTGAAGCTCGCCAGCATGTTGCGGCGCACCGCCCCCTCCTGGAACCCGGGATTGAGCGTGCCCGCCGTGAAGTCCAGCAGGTGGTAGATGACGAACAGCAGGATGATCACGCCGCCCCAGCGCATGGTACGCGAGGCGTAGCTGGTGTGCCGCTTGGGCCGGCTGGCGTAGTCGCGGGGACGCGCCGACTGGCTGAGCCGCGTCACCTGCCACGCCGCCCAGATGTGCAGGATGACGGCGACGAGCAGCACGATGCGGGCGATCCAGAGCGCGCCACTGGCCGGCAGGGCCGGCGCGCCGATCTGGCGGAGAAACGCACCGTAGGCGTCGAGGTAGGGGACTTCCTTCGAAGAGCAGGCGCCGGCGGCGTTCAGAGACGAGCAGTACACCCCCGGCTCGTACAGCTTCAGGTTGCCGATCATGTGCACCAGCACGAAGCCGAACAGGATGATGCCGGTGACCGCCATCACCGCCTTCTTGCCTACTGCGGATTGGTAGAGATCAGTGAACCAGGACATGGGGTTTCCTCTTCGGAAGCTCGGACCGGAACTATCCTACGCCAATCTCTCCGGGTTTGTGAAACCTGTCACAAGGCCGGACCGCGACGGCGTCTACGGCGCCGCGGCCGGGGCCGATCGGCGGGCCGGTCCGCGGGGGCAGCTTCCCCTGGGACGGGGGCCTTGAGCGGCGGCCGGCGGCGCGCCGCGGCCCGCCAGACGTCGAGCGCCTCCTGCCCCTCCCCCGTCGCCAGGACGAGGATCTCGAACAGCAGCAGGGAGTCGTCGAAGTAGGGTTTGCGGGCGAAGCGCAACCGCTCCGGGGCGGTCCAGCGTGGCTCGCACAGGCGCTGGAAGCCGACGAGGGCATGCACCATCTGCTGAGAGCGGAGATTGGAGAGCGTCAGGCGTTGGAAGAAGGGGGCCACCTCTTCCTGAATCATCAGCTCGATGGCCGGCCGGGCCATGGGCCCTTTCACCGCCTCGATGTCCATGCGCCGCAACATGATCTTGGGCAGCAGGATGGCCGCCAGCAAGGCGGTGTCCGACAGTGGGCGCTCCTCGGCGACCATGCGGTCGATCACCGGCAGGATCTGCCCGAAGTCACCCAGGCCCCGCGCCCCCGCCGTGAGCATGGCGTAGGCCTCGGGGAGGAGCACCTCCAGCAGGCCCAGCTCCAGCATCCACTGCATGGCCGCACCCGCCCGGCCGCACTTGAGGAGCTGCACGATCTCCTCGGTCACCCGGGCCGGCGACGCCTTCTCCAGCTCCTTGCGGTGAAGGTGGATCGCCTCCTGCGTCCTGGTCTCGATGCCGATGCCCAGCCGGCCCGCGAACTCGCAGGCCCGCAGCATGCGCACCGGATCCTCCTGGAAGCGCACACCCGGATCGCCAATGGCGCGCACGAGCTTGCGCTCCAGGTCCTCAATGCCGCCGACGTGGTCGATAACGCTGAAGTCGGCGATGCTGTAGAACAGGGCGTTGATGGTGAAGTCGCGGCGGAAGGCGTCCTGCCGGGGAGTGCCATAGGCGTTGTCGCTGGTGATCAGCAGCTCGCCCGGCTCGCCCCGCTGCTCCTCCGGATCGGGATCGCGGCGGAACGTCGAGACCTCCACGACGCCGCCGTCGTGGTAGAAGACGTGCACCAGCCGGAACCGCCGGCCGATGATCCGCGAGTTCGAGAACAGCCGCCGGATCTCGTTCGGCTTGGCGTTGGTGCCGACGTCGAAGTCCTTGGGCTTGCGCCCCATCATCAGATCGCGCACGCTGCCCCCCACCAGGTAGGCGTGATAGCCGGCGTTGTTGAGCCGGTAGAGGACCTTGACGGCGTTCTTGTCGATGTCCCGGCGGGAGATGGGGTGCTCGGCACGCTCCAGAATGCGCGGCTCTCCCTCGGCTTTCGTTCGTACGGCTTGCTTGGAGAAGTCCTCGTGAACCATCGATGAGCGGCTATATGTCGGATGCGAAAGGGCTTGTCGGTCGCCGCGTCCACGCGGACGCGCTGGCCGACTCTATCGAGAGCGGTAGGGTGGTGGCAAGCGACAAGGAGAAAAAAGGGGGCCGAGACGGGCGGAGGGCATTAAACCCGCCCCGGCACCGGAGGGAGAGGAACTTGTCCGTCGTCTTATCTTCGGCCGCCGAGCCGGTCGATCCGGCGGGGGGCGGCTTGGCTTCCTGGGTCGTTTCGGGTCATCGTCGTCAGCTTCGTTTTTCCTTGGATTCCACGATCCGTGCCAGGGCTCGCCGGCAACGGGAGAGGCTTGATAAACAAAGGTTTATGGGTTTCCCGGGACGGGAGGGCGGTACCGGGGAGCAGACGCTTGTCCCCTGCCGATGACAGGGGTGGAACCTGGAGAGGGCGCTCGCTTGGGATCAGGGCCTGAGCTGCTTGCCGGTCTGGTCGGAATCGGGCATGTAGACGACCAGCCCCTTGTTCGGGAGGGTCCGTGAGTAGCCGGCGGTCAGCTGCCTGGCGTACTGGGAGAGAAAGAAGTCGAAGGGGTCCTTGGGGTTCGCGTCGATGATCTGGAGGTCGGCTCCGGGCATCGTCAGCTTGCCGAAGCTCAAAGTGCCGCCGCTCAGGTACATGTAGTTGCGGGCCTTGGGGAAGGACGGCTTCAGCGGTCGCTCCTTCGCATCGCCCCCGAACACCAGGACCACGCGGTCGCCCTCGATCCGCGCCGCGGTCACACCCGGCCGCGCATCCGGGGCGGAGGCAGCAGCTTCTCGGGATCGAGGATGAAGTCGTCCTCTACGACCTTCAGCCCCTTCGACTCCTGGGATTTGATGACATCCGAAAGCTCGACGCCGAAGAGGTCGAGAACCTTCTTGACCGGCAGCTTCCCCGCCGAGATCCTGGTGGTGTGCAGCTTCAGATCCCCCTCCGGGGTCGCCGAGATCTCGCCCTCCAGGGTGGCGCGGACGGGGATTTTCTTGTTGAGCGTCGAGGTCTGGACGAGGCGGCCGTTACGGATCTCGATCGCGACGTTCTTGACGGGGGCATCCGGGCCGGCGAAGAGGTAGTGGTTCATCACGGCGGCCAGGCTCGCCGGCGTCATGGCGATCTCGGCGGCGTCGATCTTCAGCGCGAAAGAATTGGGATCATCGAACCAGGGCGGCTTGCCCTCCTGCGTCGGCTGCAGGGCTCCGCGCAGCTTGCGGACTTCGAGCACCAACTGGGGATCGATCCGGAAATTGACCCCGCGCATCTGGGCCTGAACGTCGCCGCTGCCCTGAGGCTGCTTCGCGGCGGCCGCCACCTCCTGGGCGGGCGATGTCTGAGAGGAGGACGGCGCTCCGGGAGCCGTGGCCTGCGGCTTGCCGTAGGCGGTCGCCAGCAGGGCGAGCAGGAGGCTCAGGAAGAAGAAGGGACGCAGGATGCTTCCGATTTTTCGCACGCCGCATCCAAGTGCAGATTGGATGCCAAAAAGCCACCCCGTCCTCGTCTCCAGGCCGGTCTCGTACTGAAGGTGACGGTCGCCGCGGATGATGACGTCGTGGTCCGGCTCGGCGGTATGGATCTGAACGAGGAGCGCCGGGAAGGGCGCCTCACAAGGGGTTGGACGCCATGGCTGGCCCTCTGGTTCCCGGGTCCCTTGTCCCGCCACCCCCTCGCCAGCTCACCTCTCTAATGCGGGGCTCCGGTCCCGCACCCCAGGCGGGGGAACGAAACTTACCGAAACTTAAGAAAAGGAGTCCCTTCGATGAATAAAAAGCTTCTATGGTTTGCGTCCGCCATCCTGCTCACCATCGCCTCGCTGCTCGTCCCCTCGACTCCGGCCGCCGCCTGCCCGTCCGACTTTTGCACCATCGCGAAGAAGCTGGCCTGTGCCCAGTTCTGTCATAACAAGGGCATTGGCCTGGTGTGCGACAACACCACCTGCACCAGCACGTGTACCTGCGGCAGCGTTCCGCCCTGACCTGTCTCTCGTGACGTCGAGCCCCGCCTGGCACGCCGTCCTTTTGCGTAGACACGCTTCATCAATCCCCCCTGGGGAAGGAGACGATCGCCATGAAGACCACGAACCCGATCTCGAAGCTCTGGAAGCTGACGCTGGCCGCCGCCCTGCTCCTCGCTCTCGCGCCCGCTCCGCAGCCGGCATTCGCCACAGGTTCTCCCTGCCCGAAGATCTGCGGCTACACCTTCAATCCCGTCAACGGCTGCTGCGAGGCAGGCCCCCAGTACGATTGCTACGACTACTGCATCGTCAACCAGTAAGCGGGGCCGAAGGCCGCAGGCTTCCCTGGGGAGGCCTGTCGCCGTCGTGCCGGCCCGGCTCGCCGCCTTCCACCCGTCCCGAGACCTTCAGTTACAACCCGGATCGCGGACCGCATAGCGAAGCTTGAGGCACCCGAACCTCCCCGGGCTCGAGACGGCCGCCGGGACCGAGCGCCGGCGTGAAGATCACCCAGCCGTTCTCGCGGTCTCCTCCGCCTTCGCCGTCTCGGTCACCAGCCCCACGTGGGCGAAGCCTGCCCTTCTGACGGCGGTCAACACCTCGCACATCGTCTCGTACTGAAGATGACGGTCGCCGCGGACGATCACGTCGTGGTCCGGCTCGGCGGTGTGGATCTGGGCGAGGAGAGCGGGGAGGTCGGCCGGGGACACCCGCGCGCTGCGGACGTAGACGCCGCCGTCCGCCGCCACCGAGACGGTGAGCTCCTTCGATCCCCCCAGGGGTCCTGCGGCGGTCTTGGGCAGCTCCACCTTGACGCCGGCATGGAGGATCGGCGCCACCACCATGAAGATGATGAGCAGCACCAGGCAGACGTCGACGAGAGGGGTGACGTTGATTTCACTGCGGACGGCGCCTTGCGGGGATAGCGGTGACATGAGCTTGACCTCCCTGGTCAGGACCAGCGTTGATCGAACGGTTCGAGAGGCGCCTCTCACCGGATTGGACGCCACGGCCGGCCCTTTGGTTCCCGGAGTCTTGTCCCGCCGCCGCCCCGGCTCCTCACCTTCTTTAATGCGGGGCTGTTTCCCCGTGCCCCAGGCGGGGGACCGACACTTACCGAAACTTGAGAAAAGGAGTACCTTCGATGAATAAAAAGCTTCTATGGTTTGCGTCCGCCGTCCTCCTGACCACTGCCTCGCTGCTCGTCCCTTCGACCCCGGCCGCCGCCTGCCCCTCGACCTTCTGCACCAGCGCGCAGCGACTCGCTTGTTCCCAGACCTGTCACGGCAAGGGCATCGGCCTGGTGTGCGATTCCTCCACCTGCACCAGCCTGTGCATCTGCGGCAGCGTCCTGCCGGGCTGACCGGTTTCTCGTGACGTCGAGCCCCGCCTGGCATGCCGTCTTTGCTTGGACACGCTTCATGAATCCCTGAGCGGCGACAGGCCTCCTCGCGGAGGCCCGCAGCCGCTCCCCGAGCGCGCGGATGCCCTACAATCCCCGCCAGACCCTGAACCCAGCGGGCCCAGGAGGGTAAGAATGGACGAGACAAGGAGCAGACATCTCGACGGCTGGAGTTGGGCGATCTTCTTCGTGCGCTGGGTGCTGGGCCTGATCTTCTTCATGGCCGGCTGGTGGAAGACCTTCGACCTCGGGCCGCTGGAGCACGCGAGGCGGCTGTTCGTCGAGCCCTACGCGGACACCTGGCTGCCGGCGTGGCTGCTCTGGGCCTCCGGCACCGTCATCCCCATCGTCGAGCTCGTGGCGGGCGCGCTGATGTGCCTGGGCCTGCGGGTGCGGGAAGCGGGAATCGCCATCGGCTTCATCCTCATCGTGGTCGACTATGGCCACCTCCTGAAGGAAGCCCTCTTCGACACCACGCACCACATCTTCCCGCGTCTCGTCCTCCTCACCTTCGTCCTCGCCGCACCCACAGGGCGCGATCTGCTGAGCCTGGACGCCTGGCTGGGCCGGCGCTAAGAAAGAAGCTCCACCGCCACCTGATGCTTGCCGTAGGCGTCGATGATGGTGACGGTGTCGCCAAGCTCCACCAGGCCCGCGCCTGAGCAGTACGTCGCGGAATAATAGGTAATGAGGAAGTAGACGATCCCCGGTACCTTCTCCATCAGCGTGTAGGTATTCGCCTGCCCTTCCACGCCGGTGAAGAAAATCTCCCAGGGCGCGTCGCCGTAGTAGCAACTTGCGAACAGAGTGAGCACGTTGGAAGGCCCACCGTCGTAGGGCCTTTTGTAGGCACGGTAGATGATGCCCTGTGCGGTGCATGGACGGATGGTGGCGGGATTCTGCTGGATCGCGGTTTCGGCCATGACTCATCTCTCCTTCATTTGTCTGAGTGAAAGTTGGATCGCAGTAACCCCAGAGAGCAAGAGATATGCCGGGCTCGTCTGCTCCGGAGACACGGGGAAGTTCTGAGAATTCCTGTACTTAGAGACGCGTCGACCGCGCCGCTGACGCGTCAGTGACGCGTCAGATCGCCGAATTTCAAGCCTGAGGTGCCTCGCCTCACGTCCTCAGGTCCGCCTTCTTCAGTCGTTCGATGAAGGCCGGCTTCCGAGCGTGCTTTTCAGCGAGTTGGAGCAGACGGGCCTCGAATTCGGCCGCTCGTCCATCTCGGAGACCCAGGCCCCGCAAGTCGCAAAGGCGCTTCACTGCTTCGTCGTATCTGGCCGGTTGCTTGGTGGCGATCAGCATCTCGACCTCGTTCCACGCCTGAGGCTCACGCTTGGCGAGACTGGCCAGATATCGTTCTCGCGCCTCAGCCTCTTCACGCTCACGACGGGCGCGCTCGGTGGCAGCCCGCTCAGCCTCCCTCCGTCGCCGCTCTTCTGCGAGCTCCTCAGCCGCGTCCAGGAGATCGCCCGCCGTCCGCCGGGACTCTCCGCTTCCCTGGGGCATGGCTTTGCAAGACTCGCGGAAGCGTTGCTGCAACTCGGAGCCCAAGTGGGCTTCCCTTCCCATCGCCAGTCTTACGAGCCAATCGGTCTTCTCGACGTCAGGCAATGCCGCGATCCACCGCTGGACCTCCTGATCAGGCAAGGTATTTGGAGTCCCAGTGCTTTGAGCCGCAGCCACCGCGATAAGGTCGCGATCGATCCGAAAAAACTCGACGAACGACGTGAGAGGTCCGGTCAACTCTTTAAGGCCTGCGGGGACCGGCGGCTCGGTCTCGTCGTCTTCAAGGCTCCTGGACTGCACGCAGAGAAGCCAGGCGAGATAAAGTACCCGATAATCCCCAGCCGCGAGGTCGGAGCGTAGCGGAATCAGCGCAGAGAGCCAGCCGCCCCCTTCGTCCCATTCGCCGTCATCTCCTTCCTGCGATTCGAAATCCAGGATCACGAAGTCGCCTTTACTACGGGACGACGCGGCCCCGCCACGACAATACAGCATCGCCGTTGCGGGATCGAGAACCTTCCGAGGCAACCGGAGCGTGAGCTCGTGGGACCCCCAGTTTGCCAGATAGAGGAACGCATCGAAGTACTTCTCCATCCAGAGGGACGAGTCGCCCTTGAACTCCCCCCACTCGTAATGGTTCACGAATCGACTGGACGTAATGGTGGCGCGCGACGAGCAGGAGCGCAACTCCCGCATCTCGCTCACCGTAAGCGGCCGGTCGATGGCCTGAAACTCGTAGTACTGGTATTCGCTCATGAGCTCCTCCCGGTTTCGCGACAGACGCCTCGCCTCAGCGCCTCGTCCAGAATTTATTGCCGATGCCAGACAATAAGGTTGGTCAACTTGCCGCTCGCATAGATTCCTCGAAATGGCGGAGAGCCTCTTCGTCATATTCCACCCTCCGTTCACCGGCAGCTTCCACGTGGCCGAGCGGTGCCTCGCCGCGAGCGTAGCCGATGGCTTGGTAGGCTCGCTGTCGTCTCTTGAACATGCGCAGCAGCACTGGCACCTCACGATCGACGTAGTCGAAGATTCGAACCTCCCCCTTGTTCGGATGAATGCGATGCAGCCGGCCGGCGTACTGGATCAGCGTACCCTTCCAGGAAATCGGCATGGCCAGGAAGAGGGTATCGAGCCGTGCGTCATCAAATCCCTCTCCGATATAGCGGCCCGTTGCCAGCACGAGCCTCTCCTCTCTGTCGGGAATCTCAACAAGCCGCGCGCATAGCTCTCGTCGCTCCTTGACGCTCATTCCGCCCTGAAGGACGACGAGGTGGCGGACGAAACCTCGAAGATGCTCGGCAAAGTACTCGAGGTGATCCCTTCGCTCGGTAAGGAGGATCGGAGAACGACTTTCTTCCAGCGCATGGAGGACATCGTCCAGAATCAAACGATTGCGTGCTTCGTCCTGGGCAAGCGCTGCGTAGATGTCCTGAATTGCGGCGTTCTCGCTCAAACCCTCCAACCGGAATGCTGTCCTACGCGCGATGAGGCGATGATCAAACGGTCGCCGTGCAGCCTGGCTCTTTGGGTTCACGGCAAAGCGAACAGGGCCGAGTTGCATGGCGAGGATCGGGTGGTGTCCGTCCCGACGGTGCGGTGTGGCGGTCAGTCCGACCACATAACGGCCCTTGACCTCCGAGAGCACACGCTCGAAGGACACCGCTGGCACATGGTGGCACTCATCGACGATGACCTGGCCATAGCTCTCCACAATGTCGTCGACTCGTCCCTTGCGAACAAGGCTTTGGATCATTGCCACGTCAAGTTTCCCGTTAGGCTTGCTTTTGCCCCCTCCGATTTGGCCAATCTCTTTCTCTTCGATCCCAAGGAACATAGAGAGCTGGGCTCTCCATTGATCCAAGAGAGGCTGACGATGAACCAGCACAAGCGTGCTCCTACTGCGCTGTGCCACGAGGAAGGTACCCAGCACGGTTTTGCCGATACCGGGCGGTGCGACGAACACGCCGACGTCGTGCAGGAGAAGCGCTCGCGCAGCTTGCTGCTGAATCGGCGTCAATTCGCCTTTGAACTCCACAGAGAGAATTTCCCCTGCGTGGCGCCGGTCTTCGAAAACAAGGCCCACACCATGCGTCTGCAGGAGCTCTTCCAGATCTTCGAGACAGCCTCTCGGTAACGAAACGTGCTGTGGGAGATCCTCCGCACAAGCGATGACCCGTGGGGTAGTCGCCGTTGAAAGCCGCATGCTCTGCTTCTTGTAGAACTCGGGGTTCTGAAAGGCGGCGATCCGCTTGATCTCGTTGAGGAGCGGGGATGGGAGGCCTACCTTGTCAACAAAGAGGCGCTGAGCAAGCACGACACGCACCTCTCTAGGTAAGGGATCCGAGATGACAACGCGTCGGGCATGGCCGGAAGGCGGGTACATCCATGGTGTCGCTTCGTCGCCATCGTCAGTTTCAGACAAACGAACGCCGATGACGAGTCCACGCTGCGTGGCTTCCTGTGCGACGGTTTCCACGGTCGACGACGCGATCCGCTGTACGGAGGCGAGGTAGTTCCACTGGTCCGGATAGACCTGGAGATCTCCGTCTACAAAGACGCTGTTCCCCCGTTGGCGCGGTTCATATTGCAAGGGCAGTGCGATCAGACTGCCGAAGCCCCCACGCGGCATGTTGTCCTGGTTCGGAAAGAGTCGGTCATACGATTCCATGCTGAGCTGATGCCGCCGGGCCATGGTCTCAGTGAGGAGGTAGCAGCCCATCTTACGAGCCACGCTCGCCATGACCGGAGATGCGAAGAAGAACCACGCATGAGCGCCGTTGCCAGATCGAGACCGCTCAACTGCGACCGGTAAGCCGACTGCGCCGCAGGTCTCGACAAAAGCCCCCACGTCGTCCTGCCAGGAAGACTTGTCGAAGTCAACCGCGAGGAACCAGCTCGTTTCGTCTTCGAGGAGTGGGTAGACCCCCATTACCTGGCGTCCTTGAAGGTGATCGAGGATGGCCCGGTCGTCCACTGGAATGAAGGCTTGGTTCGTACACTCGCGGCACTTGACCTTGGGAAGCTCGCAAACTCCTCGCACGAACTTGTTCGCACAGGCAGGCGCATACCCGGGCTTTCCAGTCCTCTTGCTCTCGAACCTTGTGGGAAAGATGTCGTTGCGGCCCTTGAATAGCGACCGGAAGAGACGGACCTTCTCTACTGAGGTGGGAGTCTGGGTAGTCGTGATGACCGGCAAGACCGATCGGTGAGATTGATTAGTTGGAAGGAGGGCAAGCTCTTCACGCAAGGCTTTGACTCGCGAGTGAGCTGTCTCCCGTAGTTGGTTGAGCTCAGCGAGACGCCCTTCTTCGCGAGCTAGCTTCTTGAGAAGCTCAGTTTTCTTCGAGATCGGCAACGCCACATCAGTGTGTAGCCTCTCGGAGATCTCCAAGGGCCGGCGGGGAGGACTCGGAGGGAGGAGCGAGTTCGACATACCTGGACAAGAATGGTACCCTACTTTGGGAACAGGAAAGCAAGAGTGGTTCCACTATTCGCGTACTTCGGGTCTTCATTATCCCGAGAGCGGGCTTGTCCGACAGGCTGAGGCGACGAAAAAGAGGTCTCGCCGAGAGTTTCGAATGGGGCACGGCGACACGGGCCAAGCCGCCACGTTCCCGCCCCGCCTCCCTACCGCATCGGCGACAGCGGCGCGGTTTCGGTGACCCCCACTTGGACACGGGAAACAGCCCGGCAAGTTTGTTGCCGTCGGGAGACGCTTGCTCGAAAGAGCCTGCCGCACCGCCCCCACCTCCGCCCCGGCAGCTTCCCCCCCAACGGCTCGCCAACCGCCCGGTAGCGCACCTACTGGTGCAGGAGAGGAGCCGGTGCTCCTTCCGCCGCAGGCCGGATTGGGTTGCCTGCGGCTCTCCTCAACCTCACTCGGAGACATGGGATGAAATACTTCGCGCTCGTGGTCGCCTTCGCGCTGCTCGCCCTCACGATTCCGGCCTCGGCCGCCGAGATCTCAGCCGAGATCTCAAAGGCCGCTCCCGCGACGACACTCGACCCGCAGATCGAGGGGCGGGTCCAGCCGCTCGAAATGATCAGGCCCTTCCTGCAGTACTGCTCGGCCGTGCAGGGCACCTCTTGTACGACCATCGGATCGAAAATGGGTTGTACCGACTCCTGCTCCAACCAACTGAGCTGCACCTGCACCTATTACTATTCCAACCCCAGCGTGCACTTCTGGAATTGCGACTGGGAGTGCTGATCGCCACGGGGTGATTCTTGGCGACCACCCCTACCGCATCGCCTCCATCGGCGACAGCTTCGCGGCGCGGATGGCCGGATAGAGGCCGAAGGTGACGGCGAGGACGAGGGCGATGCCCCAGGCGGCGGCGAGGCCGTAGGGATTCACGACCAGACCCCAGGGGAACATGTCCGAAAGGGCGCGGCAGAAGGCGCTGCCGGCCAGGGTACCGACGGTGGCTCCTAAGGCGGCCAGCACCAGTGCTTCCAGCAGGAACTGCACGAGGATCTGGCCGTCGTCGGCGCCGATCGCCTTGCGCAGGCCGATCTCGTAGCGCCGGTCGGAAAAGGAGATCAACATCACCGACAGGACTCCCACTCCGCCCACCAGCAGCACCGTGCCGGCGAGGCTGAAGAGCACCACCGCCCAGCCGTGCATCTCGTCCTGAAAATGCTGATAGGAGCGCGCCATCTCGGCGTCGAGATCCTTGATCTGCACGTCCTCGATACCGTGATGGGCCTGCCGGGCGCGCGCCAGCATCGTGGCGCTCATCTCGTCGAGGTCGCGCTTGGACTTCAGCTTCACCGTCACCAGGGTGAGCTGGTGATCCTTGTCCAGGCGGTCCATGTAGGTTTCGAGCGGCACGAGCACGCCGTTGGCATCCTGATACATCTCGTCGTTGAAGAGCTGCCCGCCCGCCAGCACGCCGACGATACGGTAGGGCACGCCCTCGATCACCACGTCCTTCCCCACCGGGTCGCTGCCGCCGAAGAGCTTGGAGGCGAGCGTCGCACCCATCACCGCCACCGCCGAATGACGCCGCTGGTCGTCCGGAGTGAGGCCTCGGCCGAGGCCGATGGGGCGGTCCATCAGAAAGGAATAATCGGCGGTGACGCCGTTGACGAAGATCCGCTCGGCGCCGGCCGTGCCCTGCACCACGCTGCGGTGGGTGGCCCGCGGCGAGAACCCCAGGACCTTGGGGTGGGGCGCCGTGATGCGGGCCAGATCCTCGGCGCGCAGCCCGAGGCTCATCGCGAAACGCTTCTGCTCCTCGGAGGTCTTCGCGGGCTTGGGAACCAGCACCAGCGTGCCGTCCCAACTCATGCCGGCAAAACCGGTCGACACCTTGTCCTGAACGCCGTCGAGCACCGAGCTCATCACCACCAGGGCGAAGACGCCCAGCATCAACAGGGTCAGGGTGAGCACCGAACGCAGCTTGTGCGACCACAGCTCCATCAGGCCGCCCCTAACCACCTCCCACACCAGGGCGATGCGCACGGCGAGGCTGCGGGGGCGGCGGATGGCGGCCGGCGCAGGTTCCTCGAAAGAGGGGACGAACGTCAGGGCTTCACTCATAGCGCAGTGCCTCCATCGGCGACTGCCGGCTGGCCTTGGCGGCCGGATAGAGCGCGAACAGAAAGCCGAAAACGACGGCGAGAAGCGTGGCCCACAGGAAGCTCAAGGGAGCCAGCGACAGCGGGATGCCGAGCGATGTGGTGATCGCCCACGAAAAGGCGATGCCGACGAGGTAGCCGCCCGCGCTTCCCAGCAAGGTCAGCAGCAGCGCCTCGGTCATGAAGCCCTTGAAGATCTCGCGGCCGGGAGCGCCGATCGCCATCTTCACTCCCACCTCGCGCACCCGCTCCTTGAGCGAGGCGAGCTGGATGTTGACGTTGACCATGCCGCCGCCGATCAGCGCCAGCACGCCGGAGAGCATGAAGATCAGGTTGTAGACGTCGCCCTGGCTCATCTGACGCTGCAGTCGCTTGCCCACGTCGTCGAGACGGAAATCGGTTTGCAAACGGTGATTGGCGGTGACCAGCGAGCTCAGGTCCTTGGCGAAAACGGCCATCGCCTTGAGGTCCGGCACCCGGAAGGTGACGCGGTTCACGCGGTGGTATTGGTCGCCTTCCATGCGCGCCGCGACGAGCAGCGACGGCACCGCCACGATGCGGTTGCGCCAGGCGAAGATGTTCTGCTGACCCTCGCGGAAGCGGAAGTTCTTTTCCTGGAAGACGCCGATCACCGTCACCGGTACGTTGCCGATCCGCAGGGGCTTGCCGACGATCTCGCCGGTGGGAAAAAAGACGCTCGCCGCTTCCGAGCCCAGGACGGCAACCGGATTGCCGGCGGCGTAGTCCTGCGACGAGAAGCCGCGCCCCTGCTCGATCTCGTAGCCGTTCAGAGGCACGTAGTCGGCGCCGATGCCGTTGACGTCGCGCTCCTGGTCGGCGAACTCCGAGCGCACCCGGGCGCGCGCCTGCTTCGTCACGCTGACGGCGTTGACCGCCTTGGCCGACGCCAGCTTCTCGCCGTCCGCGGAGTCCTCCAGGCGCAGGCCGAGGTTGGCGTTGCGCAAGGCGCTCGGCGTGCCCTGATATACAGTGTCTGTCGGCAGCACGTTCAGCTTGTCGATGCCGCCGATGCGGGCGAAAAGGCGCATCGACTGCTGGCGCTGGCTGTCGGAGATCGAGAACCCGCCCAGCACCGAGGCGACGCCCAGCATCACGCCCAGAGCCTGGAGGAAGGAGCGGCCTGGATTTTGGCGCAGCTCGATCCAGGCTTCCAGGAAACGTGCACGGAAGGCGCCGCTGGTGCTCATGCCGCCTTCTCCCATTGATCGCGAAGAATGAGCCCGTCGCACAGCTCGACGCGGCGCTCGGCCGTGGCGGCGATAGCCGGGTCATGGGTGACCAGCACGACGGTGTTGCCCTGCGCGTGGAGCTCGCGGAACAACGCGAGCACCTCGTGACCGGTCTTCGAATCGAGAGCGCCCGTGGGCTCGTCGGCGAGCAGCAGGGCCGGCCGGTTGGCCAGCGCGCGGGCGATGGCCACGCGCTGGCGCTGGCCGCCGGAAAGGGCGCCGGGCAGCACGCCCGCCTTGTCCGGAATGCCCACTTTTTCCAGCAGCTCGAGCGCCCGCTGCCGCCGTTCCTTGCCCGGCACGCCGGCGTAGAGCATCGGCAGCTCGACGTTCCTCAGGATCGTCGCCTTGGGCAGCAGGTTGTACTGCTGGAAGACGAAACCGATCTTTTCATTGCGAATGGCCGCGAGATCGGCACCGGTGAGCTTCTCCACCTGCCGGCCGTCGAGCGCGTAGGTGCCGCCGCTGGGCACGTCGAGACAGCCCAGGATCGCCATCAGCGTGCTCTTGCCCGAGCCCGAGGGGCCGATGAGGGCCACGTACTCGCCGCGCTCGACCACCAGGTCGACGCCGCGCAGGGCGTGGACCGCGTTGCCGTTGGCGCCGTAGACCTTGTTGAGACCGCGGGTTTCGATGATGTTCATGGATAGGGATCCCCTCGCAGAATCAGTTGTTCTCATCGTCCTTCTCGACTTTCTTGCGCGTCACGTCTTCCAGCGCCACCTGATCGCCGGAGCGCAGGCCGTTCATGATCTCCACCCGCTCGAGCGTCGCGATGCCCGCGTTCACCGGCACCGGCTCGAAATAATCCTTCCAATTCTCGGACAGCCAGACGAACTTGCTGCGGCCGTTCAGCGCCTCGCGCGCCTTGTCGACCTGCTTCGCGGCCACGCTGCTCTTCATGCGGTAGACGACCGTCTGCCCGTCGCGCCGCTGGAGAGCCTCCAGGGGGATGGACAGCGCCTTGGCGCGCCGGTCGCCCAGAATCTCGACGTTGGCGCTCATGCCGGTGCGGAAGGCGGGATCGAGCTGCGCGAGCGCGACCTCGATCTCGAAAACCTTGATCTTGTCCACCAGCTTGGCGGCGGGAGCGACGAAGCGCACCTTGCCGTCGAAGATCTTCTGCGGATAGGCGTCCAAAGTGACGCGCACCGGCTGGCCGACGCGCACCTTGGCGATGTCCACCTCGTTGAGATTGACGCGGATGATGAGCGACTTGAGATCGGCGACGGTGAACATCACCGTGCCCTCATTGAAGGAGGAGACGCCCGAGGTGACCGTCTCGCCGAGCTCGACACCCTTCTTGATGATTACGCCGCCCATCGGCGCCGTCACCCGCGCCTGCTGGGTGGTGGAGGCGCCTGAGATCGGAATGCCGTGGTCCTCGACGATCTTGTAGCGCGAGCGCATGCTGGCGAGCGAGTCGGCGGCGAGGTCACGCGAGGTCTGGAAGTTGCGCAGCGTCTGGCTGGGGATCAACCCCGCGTCGAAGAGCGCCGTCTGCGCCGTCAGCTCGCGCTCGGTGTCCTTGAGCTTGATCTCCGCCTGGCTCACCGCGCCCTTGACGTCGGAGAGCGACTGCGCCTGGTTGACGTCGGGCTCGACCTCGGCCAGCACCTGCCCGGTCCTCACCACGTCGCCCTCGCGCACCCGGAGCGTCTGGATCCGTCCCGAGACGGCGGACTTGACGTCCACCTTGATCTCGGGGTCCACCACGCCCACCTCGCGCACGCTCACCTGGAGATCCTCGGCCTGCACCTTGCCGAGACGGAACGGCGATTCCACATCCTTGGGCTTCGACTTGGTCGTCGCCCGTGCCACCACGAGACTGCCGGCCAGTACCACCACCACGGAACCCGCTATCAGCCATTTTTTGCGCATGAGAATCCCTCTTTCTTGATCTTTTCCGTTCCACTGCCGGGTTGAGAGAGCGGCTCAGGGGTGTCGGGGCTATGCCGAATTGCCTCTCGCATGTGTCTACGAGCGGAGAGGGCAAAAGGTTACAGGGGGGCGGAACTTTTCGGAGGGGCGACTCGGGGCGGGGCGGGGTCCGAGGGTCGAGGGCGGCCCGGGTTTGGGCAGAGCGCGCAGTGTAACAGAGAGCGCTTGGATCGATCTTAGAGCATGTTGGCCATATTGGAAGGAGCCGAATGAGCTAGCGATGACGGCCTCATCCCGGCCCGGAGATCCGTCCCGACTGGCCGCTTTTCGGTTGCCGTGCAGGGGAGCTGAAATGAATTTCGGGATCGAGACACTATCTCCAAGAAAGCTCAAAAACGATGTGCTCGCAGGAGGAAGGCTTGGAGATGAGAGAAGGTCT
The DNA here is from genome assembly GCA_963717295.1 of Thermoanaerobaculaceae bacterium. Taxonomy (GTDB): domain Bacteria; phylum Acidobacteriota; class Thermoanaerobaculia; order Multivoradales; family UBA5704; genus DATARR01. The sequence goes on along the minus strand of OY970330.1, from coordinate 7,761,846 downwards.
CGGGTGCCCTGGCAAGTCGTCATCACCTCTGTGGTCTTTGAGCTGCTGAGGAGCGCTGATCCATGGATCTCTACAAGCGGAGTTTCTTTGCCACTGGGGCTCGCGGACGGGATGGCCGGAGGAGGCACTGCCATCGGATCGTGGCGGTCTCTCCGCTTTGGATTGCACTTTTCCTGATGGCCGTAGCGGCTTCCGCCGACTTCCGCCTGACCGATCCGTCCTCCGACCTCTACTATAGGTATGGTCTCCTCGGGGGGGCCAAACTCAAGATCGGAGACCACTCGTCGGTTGCCGGCAACGTCCACTCGAATGGCACCTTCGAGATGAGTGTGTCCAGCACCCTCACGGGCAATGTCTCGGCGGTCGGCAAACTGACCAACCGCGGCACGATCACCGGCACGGCAACGGCGAATGCCCCGGCTCTTTCCCTCCCAGTCCTCTCCTCCAACGCCGATCTGAAGAAGATGGCGAACCGGGTGCTCCCTGGCGGCCAGCTCTTCACCAACGCGGTCATCAACGACGTCGTCTTCGTGGACGGCGACGTGACGATCCACGGAAGCGTCGCGGGCGTGGGCACGATCATCGCCGCTCATGACCTCCACTTCGAGGCAGCGCCGGCGGCTGGAACGCTCGACTCTGCGACCCGGCTGTCCTTCCTTGCCGTCAACGATATCCTCACCGATAGCGGGCGTACGTTGCGCGGCGTGCTCTATGCCGGCCATGATGCGACTCTCGGTGTGGGAACGAGCTTCACCGGCGTCGTCGTGGCGCTCCGCAACCTTTCGCTCGGCAACAACGTGCAACTGCGCTTTCTCAACTTTGACCAGGTCGCCCCGACGATCCAACTGCTCAAGCCTGCCAATGGCGCCCTCCTCAACACGGCGAAGCCGGGGATCCAGGTGGGCTGGAGCGACGACTTTTCGGGTTTGAAGCTCACAACCCTGCGCTTCCTTTTGGATGGGACGGACCGCACCCCGCAGGCAACGGTTTCTGCGACCGGCTTCACGTTCACCCCCACCCAGGCGCTGCCGGAGGGGCCGCACACGATCGACGTCACGATCGCCGACCACGCCGCGAACGTCGCGCACACGGTTTTCCACTTTACGACCGACACCCTGCCGCCGGCGATCACAATCACCAGTCCGGTGAACGGGCAGACGGTGACGAGCCCTTCGCTCCAGGTGACCGGAAAGGTCAGCGACGCGAGCGCTATCGCTGCGGTGACGGTCAACGGCCAGGCTGTGGGTCTAGCCGGCGGCGTCTTCTCGACCACGGTGACGCTGGTAGCGGGCGCCAACACGATCACGGTCGTGGCGACTGATGCGGCGGGGAACACCGGCCGGGCGGCGGTGAGCGTGACCTTGCAGACCGACACGACGCCGCCAACGATCACCATCACCGCGCCCAACCAGCCGGTGATCACGGGCAATCCGACCCCTGCGGTCGCCGTGACCTACTCCGACGCCCAATCCGAAGTGGACACTACGACGCTGAAGATCGCCATCGACGGCACGGCGCTCGCGGGCTGCACGGTAGGGGTCGCCTCCGCCACCTGCACACCGCCGGCTCTTGCGGCCGGCAACCACACGGTGACCACCCAGGTAAAGGACCACGCGGGGAATCTCGGCACGGCCAGCTTCAGCTTCCAACTGGTGTTGGACACGACGCCGCCGACGGTCAACATCACCTCGCCCAACCAGCCGGTAATCAACAACAACCCGATTCCGACCGTGGCAGTGAGCTATTCGGACGCGGGAGCTGGAGTGGACACAACGACGCTGAAGATCGCCATCGACAGCACGGCGCTGGCGGGCTGCATGGTGGGAGTCGCCTCCGCCACTTGCACGCCGCCAGCCTTGGCCGACGGCAGTCACGCGGTGTCCGCCGAAATCAAGGACCGGGCAGGCAACCGGGGAACGGCCAGCTTCAATTTCAATCTGGACACGACATCGCCGACGGTCGCCATCACCTCGCCCAACCAGCCAGTGATCACCAACAACCCGACTCCCACGGTCGCCGTGACCTACTCGGACACCGGCGCTGGCCTAGATGCCTCGACGCTGAAGGTCGCCATTGACGGCACGGCGCTCGCGGACTGCACTGTGGGCCCCGTGTCCGCGACCTGCACGCCACCCGCGCTCGCCGCCGGCCATCACACGGTGACTGCCGAGGTCAAGGATGGGGTGGGGAACCTTGGCATGGCCTCATTCAGCTTCGATCTGATGTTGGAGGGAAACCAGGACACAGAAGCCCCGGCGGTCGCCATCCTCGTCCCCTCTGAGGGAGACCTCCTTCCGACGACGACTCCCAGGATCATGGCGGCCTATTCCGACTCGGGTGCTGGCGTAGAGCCTGCGACCATTCATTTGAGCTTGGACGGCACGGACCGGACTGCCGAGGCACAGATCGATTTCTCGACGCTCATCCTGAACCTCGCTTCCCCCTTGGCGCAGGGACCTCACTCGGCGACGATCGTCGTCAGCGATCGGGTCGGCCATTCGACGAGCGTTGCGGTGCATTTCAAGGTGGACAGCGAAGCTCCGGACCTGTCGATCCGGGAGCCCTCGCAATCCGTCCTTTCCGGTGTGGAGAGGGTCCCGATCCGCCTCGCCTACGCCGATGCCGTATCGGGTATCGCTCTAGGCTCGTTGCGCATCGGTCTCGACGGCAGCGACCTGACTTCGGGTTGCTCCCTGACCGAGTCCAGCGCCAGCTGCGAGACGCCTCCTCTGGCGGCGGGGCAGCACACTCTGTCGGCTGAGGTTCACGACCTGGCCGGGAATGCCGCCCTGGCCAAGTTTACGTTCGAGACCGTTCTCGACCAGGAAGCGCCAGTCCTTGCGATCTCGTCACCGAGCAGTCCGCTGGTGATGGGAAGCGCTTCTCCGGCCATCCGTGTCGACTACTCAGACGCGGGAAGCGGAATCGATCTTTCTTCTCTCCGCGTGGCCATCGACGGGATCGATCTGGGAGCGCAATGCCAAGTCGGGCCATCGTCCGCGACTTGTCAGCCCTCGGCGCTGGCGCGCGGCCCGCATTCCATCGCCGCGCAGGTGGCGGACCTGCGCGGCAATGTGGCTCATGCCAGCTTTGACTTCGCCCTCGAGTTTCCGCTCGTGATCGCCTTCACCGCGCCATCGCCCGATTTTCTGACCGGGGTGGCCTTGGTAAGGGTTACAGGAACAGTCTCGCCCGCGGCCACGTCGGTCCGCGTCAACGGAGTCGCCGCACAGCTCGGCGCGGGCACGTTCTCGATCGACAGCTTCGGTCTCCACGAGGGCGTCAACGAGTTGGTCGCAGTAGCTGAGGACGCCGCCGGCAATACCGGCATGGCCACGGTGCGGGTCATTGCCGACACGACGCGGCCAGTTCTCGGCATCACCTTCCCGGCCGATGGCGCGGTGGTGTCCACACCGTCCGTCTGGGTCAATGGTCTGGTCAACGACCTGACAATCGGGACGGTGAGCGACACCCATGTCACGGTGACCGTCAACGGTGTTGCGGCCAGCGTGGTCAACCGCAGCTTCGTCGCGCCGGGAGTCCCCCTCCAGCCGGGCAGCAACACTCTGATGGCTGAAGCCACGGACCGGGCTGGCAACCGGACGACCGCCGAGGTCCACGTCGCCTACCATGCGACAACGGGCGTCCCGACCCTCCAGATCGTCTCCGGGGACGGTCAGTCGGCGACCATCTCGACTGCTCTGCCGGCACCTCTGGTGGTTGCGGTCAGCGATGCGGCGGGCCAGCCGCAGAACAATGCGCAGGTCGTCTTCCAGGTCGTCCGGGGCAATGGAACCCTGGAGGGCGGGGTGCGTGCCGCCGTGGTGCGGACGGACGCGCAGGGACACGCTTCCATCCATTGGACGATCGGCAGCCGCGCCGGGGTGGGCGTCGACCGGGTGCGGGTGACAGCGGTCGGCGTCGCGGGGGAGGTGAGCTTCTCGACCACCGCTCTCACCGGGCTGCCGGCCCAGATCGATGTCGCGTCGGGCGACCGCCAGCGCGGTGCCGTCGGCACCGGGCTGGCCCTCCCCCTATTTGCGGTGGTGACCGATAGCGGCCACAACCCCGTGCCGGGAGTGGCCGTCACTTTCCGCGTTGCCGAGGGTGGCGGCGGGCTTGTGGAAGCGGCGGGGGCCGATGCTGCCGTCGCCGAGACGGACGCCAGCGGCTTGGCCTCAGTACGTCTCACCCTCGGGCCCGCTCAAGGACTGGACAACAATTCGGTAGAGGCGACATTCGCGGACCAGACGACTTTCCCCGCGACTTTCCGGGCCTCTGGGTTCCTGCCCGGCGATCCTGCCCAGACGCGGGTCTCCGGCGTCGTGCTGGACAATCAGAGCGAACCCGTGCCGGGCGTGACGATGCGCGTCCGCGACACCAGCCTCACGACCACGACTGACGCCGAAGGCCAGTTCCTGCTGACGGGCGTGCCGGTGGGGCAGGTCTTCTTGATCGTCGACGCCACGACCACCACCCGGCCGGGGAATTGGGCCAGCCTCGAATACGAGTTCTTCGCCATTGCCGGGGTGGACAACACCCTGCCGCGGCCGGTCTACATCCTGCCGCTCGATCTGCCGAACGGCGTCCTCGTCGACGAGACGCACGGCGGTAAGGTGACCCTCCCCGAGGTTCCCGGCTTCGCCTTGGAGATCGCCCCGGGCTCGGTGACCTTCCCTGGGGGCAGCAGGAGCGGCATCATCAGCGTCACGGCTGTCCACGCCGACCGCGTCCCCATGCCGCCGGGGGCGGGAATGCAGCCGCGCCTCATTGTGACCATCCAGCCGGTCGGCGCACGCTTCGACCCGCCGGCGAAGTTCACCCTGCCCAACGTCGACGGCCTGGCGCCGGGAACCGTGACCGAGTTGTTCTCCTTCGATCACGACATCGGCCAGTTCGTTTCGATCGGCACCGGCACGGTGAGCGAGGACGGGCTCGTAGTGCAGTCCGATCCCGGCTTCGGGATCGTGGCGGCGGGCTGGCATTGCGGCACGCCGCCGAGCGGCAGCGGTGCCGCCGTCACACCCAACGTGCGGATCACAACCCGCGCGCCCGTGATCGTCGGAGAGAATCAGATGCTGCCCATTAACGCCACGGGAAGCCCCTCCCAGGACGTGGTTTACTCATGGTCCATCGGCGAGTCGAGGATCGCCACTCTTAAACCTTCGGGGAGCGGTCTCTGCCCCAACTCAGGCATTTGCAACACGTCGGCAATGGGTGTGGCACCGGGCATCACCCTAGCGACGGTGACGCTGATCTGTACCCGGACTGGCGCTACCGCACAGGATCAGATCGACGTCCTCTTCCCCCAGGTCCAAATCAAGGCGGAGGCCATCGATCAGGACACCCCTGACAACGATGAGTTCGCTCCTCTCACTCAGGACCTGGTCTATGGCGGCTCAGAGCCCTCAACGGCAGACAATCTCAAGCTGAAGGCCGAGGTCTCGCCTCCGGGCTTCCCGATCTTGCGCTATACCTGGACCGTGGCCGGCGCCGGGTCGTCCGCCTATACTCCGCCCTCGCCCTCACCCACGGCTTCCGAGTGGAACGTGGGGGATATCAAACCGCAGATCGGAGATCTGGAGTTCAAGGTTGTGGTCGAGTTTCAGGGCGGAGGTCGGGTCGAAAAGACGAGGAAAATCGAGGTCGGCGTCCGTACTGACGACGTGATTCTCGTCGGCTGGATCGACGGCGACGGCGTGAACCTGCGGGGTGGCGCCAGCGGCTGGTTGACCACATTGCTTCCGCCGACTGGACCTTCCCTACTGTCTGTCTTGGACTGCAGTCTTTTCCTTTTTGAGCTGTCGGAGAATATCACCACTCCGAACTTTAACAATCTGACGCTGGTCGATCGGGACTACATCCTCCACTGGCTCTTTAAATTTGCTTCCAACCCTGATCCCGCCACCGTCATCCCCGGCGGCGACTTCCGGGACGCTAACGGCTCGAAGATCTCATACGGCGAGGTCTTCCAGTTTATTGTGAGCTTTACTTCCTACAAGTTGTTCAACCACTTCCAGATCAAGTTCCAAGCAGACGGCTTCGGTTTCAAGGTGCCACCCGCCATCCTGCATGCTGAGGCCAGCATAGGATCTACGGAGAGCCCGTGCGGCTTAGGGGACTTTCCCGGACAGCCGGGGCCAGCCAATGGACCTCCCTCAAGGTTGACGACGAACCAGCGTGCAACTCTGATCAACGACGGGAGCCCGGATTCAAGTGCCATTCGGGCGTTCAACACCTTGACCGGCAAGGATCTTCCGCCGGGGGTAACGGCCGTTTTCTGGGAGGACATCGGATCGAAGATCGAGTTTCGCTTCGACGGCGGAGCGACCCCTACGGTCGTGATGCAACCGTACCCGACCTATTACGAGTACCGGAACGGGCGCTTCTTCAATCGTGTCTCGCAGGCTCCGAGCCCCCGCGGCAACTTCCAGCTTAACCCCTATCCCTTTGGTACTGTGAGCTGCCCGGGGCCCGGCGGGATCACGCCGGGAGGCCGCTGTGGAGACGCTTCGGCTCCGGCGGATGCGAGCGCTAGGACGCCTCCTTATACGCAACCCTGAGAGGAGAAGACCATCGTGCTCGACATCTCGAAACAGGTCGCGGGACTCGCCCCCCGAGCGCTGGGCCGGCTGGTCCTGTCGGTCGTGTGTGCCCTTGCCTCAGAGAGCGCTTCCTGGTCGGCTCCCCCGGACGCCTCGCCAGCCATTCGGGCGATGGCGGCGGTGATCGATGTCCGGAGGTCTCCGGAGGAGCGGATGGCCTCCCTCCAGGTCCTCTTAGCGCTGCCGAAAAACGAGCGACGGGCCGGTCTCCTCGCCGTCGTGGAGAAGGCCGACGAGGATCTCTCCGTGGTGGCTGCGCGGACTCTTCTGGAAGACGGTGCGGCCGAAGCCATCCCTTCCCTCTGCAACGCCCTGGCGGGATGGAGCGAGAACGGTCGGCTCGTCATTCTGCAAACGATCGTGCAACTGTCAGGGCTCCAGGCGGTTCCAAGAGCTCTGCTCGCGGTGCCACGCCAAGTCCTTGGTGAGCCTCCTCCGCGTACTGCAGGTGAGCCGGATGGACCGGCTTCCTCTCGGGAGCTCGCAGCCATTCTGCTCGCGCAGTCGGACGACCCAGCCGATGTCGACCGACTGCGGCAGGCAGTCCTAGCGAAGCCAGGTCTCAGGGGATTCTGGCTGGCGCTCGCTCTCCAGGGTCTGCCGCCTGACGAGCAGCTCCTGGCCCGCACCGTGTATCAGGACGAGTCGCGCCCCCAGGTCGTCAGGTGCGCCGCCGCAGCGGCGCTGGCGTCGTCGGACCCCGCCGCTGCGGCATTCTTCCGCCAGGGACTCGAAAGCTTCCTTGCCAGGTTCGGAAGCCGGACGATGGCCGAGATCCTCCAGGCGTCGGGTGTGGAGCGGACCGCCTATTTCGAGTTTCGGCGCGATCTGCGGCTCATCGGGATGTTGCGTTTCGTCTCGGGCGGCGAGGGGGAGCCTCTAACCTTCCAAGCGTTAGTGGCGAAGAACGAGCTGATCCGGAGCACGGCTGCGCTGATCGCGGCCGTGCGATGGCCAGATAGGCTTTTGAGCCAGGGACTTGAAGGTCTCACGGACGACGAAAGACCTAAGGTAGCGGCGGTCGTGGTGCTCCTGCACCCCAACCGCCGCACCCTGGTAACGAAGGGGATGAAGAGCGGAGCCCTCGATCAGGGTCTCGAGGATCTGCGGAAAGGCGGCATGATCGGAGCCTTCGGAATGGCTGGCGCCATTGGGGCGGGATTCTAGGGACCGCGGAGAGGCATGCTCCTTGGGCGGGGCTGCGCGTGATCTCCTGATCCGTTGGGAACGTTGAAAGGAAGAGCGATATGTTGAAAGCAAAGCTGGTTCGATGGATCCGTCTCTTCCCTCCGGTGTTGCTCGGCGCGATCTTTCCCTTGACCGGCGCGAACGCGCAATCCGTGGGTGATGGCGTCTGCACCGTCAGTATTCTGAATCAGACCGCCTTCGTCCAACCGGACGGAAGTTGGGTGCTGCCCAACGTCCCTTCCAACATGGGGCCGGTCCGCGCCCGCGTGACCTGTATCGCCAACGGACAGACGATCGGCGGCTCCTCGAGCTTTTTCACTATTGCCACCAACGGGGTAAGCGGAGTTCCCAAGGTCGTCCTCGGCGCCCCCGCTCCTATCCCAATCAAGATCTCGGTCTCCGCCCCCTCTCCCCATCTGACCGCTACCGGGCAGACGGTCCAGCTTTCGGTGGCCGCCACTTTTGCCGATGCTTCGACGCAGAACTTTTCCGCGGGTACCACAGGCACGATTTATCAGACGACGAATTCGAAAGTCGCCACGGTAAGCGCGGACGGCTTAGTCACCGCCGTGAGCAGCGGCCGGGCCCTGGTGACGGCGCTCAACGAAGCGATTCTCGGCGCCGTCCTGATCGACGTATCAATGGGCGGCGACTCGGACGGCGATGGCATCCCGGACGATATCGAGCTGGCCAACGGCCTCGATCCGAACAATCCGGCCGATGCCCTCGCGGACTTTGACGGTGATGGCCTGACGAATTTCCAGGAGCTGATGGTCTACGGCACGGATATCCGCAAGGCCGACACCGACGGCGACGGCCTGACGGACGGCGACGAGGTCAACCTCTACCACACCAATCCGCTGCTCGCCGACACTGACGGCGACGGCCTGCGCGACGGCTTGGAAATCCAGACCGGCAGCGACCCGAACGATCCCAACAGTTACAACTTGGCGGCCGCGCTACGGTTGATCGAGATCACGCCCGCCAACTTCGTCCTCACGGTCAACACGATCGCCGGCGAGGTGTCGCAGCAGCTCCGGGTCGTGGGCCAGTTGATCGATGGCTTCTTCATCGACCTGACCGCGGCCTCGCGGAGGACGAGCTACTCTTCCAGCGACCTCGCTATTTGCAACTTCGGTGCGGAGAGCGGCCAGATCTTCGCGGGCGCGAACGGCACCTGCATCATCACGGCCAGCAACAACCGCTTCTCCGCCCAGGCCAACGGCACCGTGACCACATTCTCACCCACTGCGCTGTCGTTCATCACCATTCCGGGCTTCGCCCACAACGTCGATATCAACGGCAACTACGCCTATGTGGCCGCCGGCTCCGCCGGGCTGGTGGTTGTGGACGTGTCGAACCGGACCGCCCCGCAGATCGTGGCCATTCTGGACACCCCCGGCAAAGCCGACAATGTCAAGGTGGTGGGTAACCTCGTCTACCTGGCCGACGGCCCGTCGGGGCTGGAGATCGTCGACGTCGCCGATCCGGCCGCTCCGGTCCTCCTCGGCTCCGTGGATACGCCGGGCGACGCTCTGGACGTGGTGGTGACGGGCAATCGTGCCCTGGTGGCGGACGGCCCAGGCGGCATCCAACTCATCGATGTCTCGGCGCCGGCGCATCCCGTGCTGCTGCGCACAGTGCCGCTGCCCGCCGGGGTGACGTCGGTTTTTATCCGCGGTGTGGACCGGAAAGGCTCCCGGGCGGTGTTTGCCGGCGACGTGGAAGGGAGCGCGCCGTTCAATGGGATCGGCGTGATCGATTTGACAGACGAGGTCAATCCCGTAATCGTGGGCGGCGTTGCCACCGGCGATGCCCGCAATGTGGTGCTGCGTGATCGCTACGCTTTCGTGGCGGACCTTTCGAGCAGCCTCACGACGGTCGACCTCCTGGATCCGGCTCACCCGCAAGTGCTCGCTTCGACGCCGCTGGAGACCGGTGGCCGGCTGCTGGACGTGGCCCTCGCCGGCAGCTTCGCCTTCGGCGCGGACATCTTTTTCGTCAACGGCGTCCCGATCGTCAATATCGAGAATCCAGCGAATCCCCTCCCGCGGGCGATCCTCGACTTTCAGAGATTCCGAGATGACAACGGCACCGGCATCGCGGTGGATGCACGCTATGTCTATTTGACGGCCAGCGCCTCCCTGGATGAAAACGCCTTTGGTGATTCGCGCCTCTACATCGGCCAATACATCGGCACGGTGGACACGGCTGGCATTCCACCAGTAGTGGCGATCACCTCGCCCGCGTCAGGGTTCTCGGTCATAGAGGGCTCGACGCTACCAGTGACCGTCCAGGCGTCGGATGACTTGGGGGTTGCAGCGGTCGATCTCCTGGTCAATGGGCAGGTCGTGGCCACCGATACGGCAGCGCCCTATGAGTTCAACGTTTCGATTCCGGTCGGGGCGGTGAGCATGACCCTCGGGGCTCGAGCTGCAGACTTTGGTGACAACGCCACGCTGGCCCAGGAGATCCAAGTGAAAGTAACGCCCGACCAGCCGCCGGTGGTCGCGATCACCTCACCGGCACCAGGTTCCTCGGCTGTGGAGGGCGCGAATCTGCACGTCGCCGTCCTAGCGTCGGATGACGTTAAGGTTGCTTCGGTCGATCTCCTGGTGAATGGGCAGGTTGTCGCCACAGTCACTGTCGCGCACCTTGAGCTCACTGTTGCGGTCCCGGTCGGGGCGACGAGCATGACTCTGGGTGCTCGGGCCACGGACTTCAGCGGCCACACCACGCTGGCCCAAGAGGTCCAAGTGACAGTGACACCGAACCAGCCGCCGACGGTAAGCATCACCTCTCCAGTCGCTGGAGCGACGGTCATCGAGCGCTCCCCAATCCTCGTCGCCGCGCGGGCGACGGACGACCTCGACAGTATTGCCTCGGTCGCGTTTTTCGCCAATGGAGTGCCGGTCGGGATAGCTGGAGCTTTGCCCTATGAGACGATCGTCACCGTGCCGGTGGGTGGGACGGACCTTGCCCTGGGCGCTGTGGCCACCGATAACCTGGGGCACCAAGCCGCAGCGATGGAGGTGCATCTCAACGTGATTCCCGATCCTGGCACGACAGCCGTAGGTAGGACTATCGATGCTGACGGCCATCCCGTGGCAGGTGCCGACGTTCTATGCGCCGGTGTGAAGGGTCTTTCGGCTGCGGACGGGAGTTTCTCGATCGGCGGCGTGCCGGCGTTCCAGAGTTTCCTCAAATGCGTCGTTCTTAGAGTCGACAACCTTTCTGGCAAGTCGGCGCCGGTGCCGCCAGTCCCTGGCGGGATGACGGTCATGGGCGATGTGATCCTGGGGCGGCATCCACTCTTCCCGGGTCCCAAGTCCGCGGTGGGCGACCAAACGATCGCCATCGTCACCGGCGACTTTGACGGTGACGGCGTCCCGGACTTGGCAACAGCGAATGCAACCTCCGCCGATCTGTCGGTTCTCATCGGCAAAGGGAACGGCACCTTCCAGCCAGAGCGGCGGCAGGACCTCGGCGGCGGCTCTCCCGCGGCCCTCGTGACCGCCGACTTCAACGGCGATGGCAAGCTCGACTTGGCGAGCACGACCGGCACCGGCGACACCTCCAGTGTGGAAGTGTTGCTCGGCAATGGCGACGGCAGCTTCCAAGCCGGAGTGAGATACCCTACAGAACAGAACCCAACATCGCTGGTGACCGCCGACTTCAACGGCGATGGAATGCCTGACCTTGCCGCAGCCGACGCCGGGGACGACGACGGTGGTTTCGCGGGCGTCTCTATTCTCCTGGGTAAGGGCGATGGGACCTTTGCAGCACGGCATGGTCTCGCAGTGGGCGCTCAGCCGGCAGACGTGGTGGTGGGCGATTTCAATGGAGATGGGTTCGCCGACCTCGTCGTTGCCAATCGGGGCAGCGGGGACCTCTCGCTCCTGCTCGGCAACGGCGACGGGACGTTCCAGCCCGAGGTACGCTTCGGACGGGGGCTCGGGCGCATTCTGCCTTCGATGGGCCCGCCGATCGCAGTGGGGGACTTCAATGGCGACGGCAAGTCGGATCTGGCGGCCGTGGACATCCTGACGAGCCAGTTGATCATCTTCCTCGGGAACGCCGCCGGGACTCCTCAGGAGGTCGATGCCGCCGCCGCAGGACCCGATCCCAATGGTGTCTGGGTAGTCGATCTCGATGGAGACGGACAGCTCGACCTCGTGACTTGGAGTGTCAACCACCACGAGTTGTGCCTGTCGAAGGGGACCGGCACGACCAGTTTCCTGCCCGCGCGGTGCTTCGATCCAGGCAGCGGCTTCAGTGCCGTCGCCGTGACGGATCTGAACCGCGACCGGATCGCGGACCTCGTTATCGCCCTCCCGCGGTTGTCGATCTTCCCAAGCCTCTCCGGCATCGCTTCGGACCTCGTAGTCTTCCTCGGTGATCGCGACGGACTCCCAGAAAGCTTCCGCACGGTCCCTCTCGACAAGCATCCCCGAGCTGTGGCCGTGGGGGATCTGAATCACGACGGCTTCCAGGATGTCGTGACTACGAATGACCGCCTCAGTGGTGACAAAAAAGCTCTCTCGGTGTTGCTGGGCCATGCAGACGGAACGTTCCAGAACGTGACCAGTGTGACGAGCGTGACCGAGGACCCATTGAATCCTGGCCCACTCACTCTGGCAGATTTCAACCACGACGGAAATTTGGACTTGGCGACAGCGAACGTACCGTGCTGTGGGGTGGTCAGCCTCCAAGATATCCCGATCCTGCTGGGCAACGGCGACGGCACGTTCCAGGAGAAACGGTCCGGGTCCGCCACGTCGGGGGCCGTTCCCGTGCAGGTGAGGACGGCTGACGTGAACAGAGACGGCACTATCGACCTTATTGTGCCCGAGCGCGGTGCCGCAAGTGTCCTAGTATTTCTGGGCAAAGGTGATGGTACCTTCTTGCGGCAACCAGAGGTTTTCGTGGGGGGCAATCCTCAGGCCGTCACGGTCGCCGATTTCAACCGGGACGGCGCACTGGATCTCGTAGCGGCGAAACTTTTGAACCAGGATATAGCTGTAGTGTTGGGCAACGGCGACGGTACCTTCCGCGATGCGAACCGGATCCGGCTGGGGTTCGAGCTGTCGGCGATCACGTCCGCCGACCTGAACGCAGACGGTCTGACAGATCTCGTCGTAGCAGCGTTTGATGCCAACGGGGGTCTGTTAGTGCTCCTGGGCAACGGGGATGGTACTTTCCAAGCGCCGGTGTACTACGATTCTGGTTCCCCGGGCTCCTCGGGCACCGTGGACTTCTCGGGTTCTAGTCCCATTGATGTGCAAGTCACCGATATCGATCGCGACGGTCGACCGGATCTCATCGCCCTCAACGGCGGCTCGGAGGATGTTGCTGTGTTGCTGGGCAATGGAGACGGCACGTTCCAGAAGCCCCAGCGCTTCGCTACCCTGGCGGGCCCTGTCGCTCTCGCCATTGAAGACATGGATCAGGACAGTCTTCCCGATCTTGTGGTGGCGAACCATACTCTACAAGCCCTCACGATCCTGACTCGGACAGTCGCATGGAGCGCAGTCCAGCCCTCGCCGCCTTTGGCCGCGAAGTCGCTCCCGGTCTCCCGGCTCGCCTCCCTTTCCGGGCCGGTCTGCCGACAACAGGAGCCCCAGAGCGACTCGCCTATGTCGCTGCCGTCCAAGTGGTCGATATCACTGCTCCCAGGGCTCCAGCAATGGACGCCAGCCCCGCAACATCCTTTCCCGCGGTGAATGTTTCGGTCTTTAGCCACCACTGAGGAGCTCATATGGGCAGGGACAAAGCCTCTCTGTTTATGAACAGGCGCCCTATAGCTCTGAACCTGACCCGTCGGGAACTCCTCGCCGGAGCTGCGGGCCTGGGAAGCGCCGCTCTGTTTGCGGGCGGCACGAGCCTCGTTCCGGCGGGAGTTGCGGGTCGCCCCTCCCCCGGAAAGCCTCTTTCACCAGCGGCGCGGCGCCTGGCCCAAGCCTTCGAGACGCGGTACAAGGCCGCCGAGCACGCGCGCGGCTTCGGCACCGGGGTCGTACACGCTAACGGCGAGGAGGATTCGCTGCCCGGCAGGATCGCCTGCTACTCGAAGGGGCTGCCGCACAACCGGGCCGGCGAGGTCGATCCTAAGGCCTATGACGTATATCTGAAGGCCCTGCATACGGGCAAGCCGGAGGATTTCGAGCGCATCCCCCTCGGCGGTTTTGTCAAGCTGGTAAATCCCCAGTCCGCCCTGGCGTTCGAGCTGATCGGTCCCGACAGCTCGCAGGTCCAATGTCCCGCAGCCCCGGGGTTCTCCAGCGCCGAGCAGGCGGCCGAGATGATCGAGTTGTACTGGCAAGCGCTCGCCCGCGACGTGCCATTCAGCGACTACAGCTCCAACCCTGTGATCGAAAAGGCGGCTACCGAGCTCTCCGGGCTTGCCGGGCTCCGGGGATCGAAGCAGGGCGGCAAGGTCACGCCCGACACCCTGTTCCGGGGAACCACCGCCGGTGATCTTCTCGGACCCTATATCTCGCAGTTCCTCTGGAAGCCGATCCCGTTCCTGCCCATCCGCATCGAGCAGAAGATCCGGACGGCGGTCCCGGCAATCGATTACATGACCGACTTTGACGGCTGGCTGGCGATCCAAAACGGAGCGCTCGCCGGCGTCAATCAATTCGACGCCTCACCCCGTTTCGTCCGCAATGGCCGCGATCTCGGCGAATACGTACACCGGGACTTCACATATCAATCGTTCCTGAGCGCCTGCCTGATCGCGCTCAAGGCGGGCACGATGCCGGACGGCGGCAATCCCTACAAGCACTCGCGCACCCAGAGCGGGTTCACGACCTTCGGCCAACCGTATCTCCTGTACCTGCTCGCGGTGGTCACGCAGGCCGCCCTCACGGCCTGCTGGTACCAAAAGTGGATCGTGCACCGGCGCATCCGGCCGGAGGAGTTTGCCGGCCGCGTCGAGATCCATCTCCGGAAGTCCATCGAGATGCCAATCCACGCCAGCCTCTTCTCCTCCTCGGCTCTCGAGGAGACGCGGCGGCGATTTGGTTCAGCTCTGTTGGCACAGGCGTATCCGGAGGGCTGTCCCACTCATCCTTCCTATCCTGCCGGTCACGCCGCAATCTCCGGCGCCTGCGCCACGGTGCTCAAGGCATGCCTGGACGAGTCGCACGTCCTTCCCGAGCCGGTGGTGGCGAGCCAGGACGGGCTTTCCTTGCAGCCCTGGAAGGGAGCGGATCTCACCGTCGGCGGAGAGCTAGACAAGCTGGCGTCCAATATTGCGCTCGGCCGCGACTTCGGCGGTGTGCATTGGCGATCGGATGGCGCCGAAGGTTTAAAGCTCGGCGAGGAAGTGGCGATCCGCATCCTGGAGGAGCTCTCCTTCACAGGCAACGAGCTCTTCTCGGGCTTCAGCCTGCGGCGGTTTGACGGCCGGCGGGTCTCGGTGGCTTAATCCGTTTTGCTTCCCCAGCGAGGCGTCCGCTTGCAGGCGCGGATCCTCGATCAACTCCGGCCGGCCGCTCGCCACCACGCGCTGGATCAGCGACGGGCTGACGCCGCGCACGGAATCGCCCCGCTCGCAGGCGGCGATCTGCTCGCGGGTGAGAGGTCCCAGGATGTGGACGGCGCGCGAGCGCAATGGCTCCGGCTGCTCGATCACCAGCAGCAATGCCTTCTGAGCGCCGAACCCTCTTGCCGCCGCCTCGAACGAAGCGCGCAGCGCCGCGTCCTCGCCGCCTTCGCTCGACAAGACGGCCAGGAGCTCGTTCATGGAGCCGAGGAGTTGGGAGTAATCGCGCCCGGGTGGCGGAGAAACTTGAGTATTCATGGTTCTAGCGTAGCAGAGCCCTCCTGGCTTCCAGGGAGTCAGAGCAACTTCTCCAGAGTTTTCTCCAGCATCCGCAGATCCACGCCGACTTCCGGAGATGTCGGCGCGACTTCTCCAGATCCACGCTGACTTCCAGGGAGTCAGCGAAACTTCTCCAGAGTTTTTTCCAACATCCCCAGATCCACGCCGACTTCCGGAGATGTCGGCGCGACTTCTCCAGATCCACGCCGACTTCCAGGGAGTCAGCGGAACTTCTCCAGAGTTTTTTCCAACATCCCCAGATCCACGCCGACTTCCGGAGATGTCGGCGCGACTTCTCCAGATCCACGCCGACTTCCAGGGAGTCAGAGCAACTTCTCCAGAGTTTTCTCCAGCATCCGCAGATCCACGCCGGCTTCCGGAGATGCCGGCGCGACTTCTCCAGATCCACGCCGACATCCAGGGAGTCAGCGGAACTTCTCCAGAGTTTTCGTCAACATCCCCAGATCCACGCCGACTTCTCCAGATGCTGGCGCGATTTCTCTGGAGCTACGCCGGTCTGGGCTCGTATAGAATCCCGGGCGCTAGTCCCTGTTTCCATGCATCTATGCCGGTCATTGCCAGGAGGAACCCCATGCGCCGCCTCGTCTCGCTGCTGCTCGCGTCCCTTACCCTCACAAGTTGCACGACCGCTTATCAAGTCCGCGGCACCGAGAGCTTCCTGAAGCCTATGGCCGTCGGCGACCTGGTCGGCACCGATGACATTCACCGGGCGCGACAGATTTCGATGGAACATCAATCCATTGAGAAATACAAAGACTTCTCCCTCGGGGTAATCGAGATCAGCGACGAAGGCTCGGTCAACCCGGAGCAGAAAAAGATGGTGATGGACTGGATCGAGCGCGAGACCCAGCCGGGGGGAATCCTCGTCGTCTTCGCGCACGGCTGGCATCACGGGGCGCGCACCTGCGACAGCAATCTATGCTGCTTCCGCACCATGCTGAGCGAGATGAAGAAGGCCGGCATGGCGGGGGAGGGCAAGAACGTCGTCGGGCTGTATCTGGGATGGCGCGGCGAGTCTCTCCCCTACGGCGGCTGGAACACGGCCACTCTCTGGGGGCGCAAGCGCGTCGCCGAGCACATCGGCCGCACCGCCGGCAAGGAGATCCTCCTCGAGCTCGAACGGCGGGTCTGGCAGACGCAATACGAGCTGTCGATGATCACCATCGGCCACAGCCTCGGCGGCGCTCTCGTCTATTCGGCCGTCAAGGGCAAGCTGACAGGCGACGTCTCCGACATCGAGCTCGGCAAGGTCCGCAAGCTCCGGGTGGTGCGCGCGGAGGAGAGCCGGGTCGACGCCCTGGAGCGCAAGGAGAAGGCCCGGCGGGCAGGGTTCGGGGATCTCGTCGTGCTCGTCAATCCAGCCCTGGAGGCCAGCGAGTACCTGCCGTTCGACGCCGATCTGCGCGACGACCGGGTGCAGTGCAAGGGTCCCGACTGCCGCGCCGAGCTGCTGCGCCAGGGTCTGCCCTACGACAAGCTGTCGCCCTACCCGAAATGGCAGCTCCCCGTGCTGCTCACCATCGCCTCCGAAGCCGACACCGCCGTCGGCACCGCCTTTCCACCGGCCCGCTTTCTCCAGGCGCTGTTCACCTTCCACTGGGGGCAGCTGGGAGCGATGTACCGCCTGGGGATGGGGCGCTACGCCCCGCAGGTGACGCACCGCCTCACCGCCCCCCAGCGGCACCAGGGCGAGAAGACGACCGTCTCGCCGGACTGCGGCTGCCCGAAGGTCGCCGAGGGGCTGGCCGCCATGCCGCCCCTCGACGTGCAGCTCGACTCCAGCTCAGGCGTCCGGACGATCGGCGGCGGCCTGGACTTCGGCCTCACCGAGGACCGCCTCCGGCGGGGCTGGGACGTCCATTCTCCCTACATCGTGGTGCAGACCGACAAGGGTGTGATGTCCGACCACAACGACATCTTCAACCCCACCCTCATCGCCTTCCTGCGCGCCTACATCCAGGCCTACGACACGAAGTACGACGAGCTGCCGGGGGAGTTGAAGAAGACGATGAGAATGAAACAGTAGGGGGCCGGCGCCCCCTACCAGATCCGGCAGATCTTCTCAGGCTCCTTGTACAACGCCTGGCCGGGCTTGCAGGAGAAGGCCTTGGCGAACTCAGGAATGTTGACGACGACGCCGTTGATGCGGGCCTCGTGCGGCGAGTGGGGATTGACCCGGGCGCTCAGACGCAGGGCCTCGGGGCGGTCGCCGCCGCAGTCCCATTGGGCGAAGCCGACGAAGAAGCGCTGCTCGGGCGTGAGGCCGTCCACCGGCTGGAGCTTCTGCCCCTTCGTCTCCTCCTGCCAGGCGAGATACGCCAGGATGAGCCCGCCGAGATCGGCCACATCTTCTCCCAGGGTGAGTTGGCTGTTGATCTTGATGTCGTCCACCACGGTGTACCGCGCGTACTGATCGGAAACGCAGGCGGCCCGCTTGCGGAACTCCTTGTCGTCTTCCGGCGTCCACCAGTTGTGCAGGTTCCCCTTCGCGTCGAACTGCCGGCCCTCGTCGTCGAAACCGTGGGTCAGCTCATGGCCGATGGTGCCGCCGGTGTTGCCGTAGTTGGGCGCGGCGTCCATTTTGGGGTCGTAGAGCGGCGGCAGCAGCACCGCGGCCGGAAAGTTGATGTCGTTCATGGGCGGGTTGTAATAGGCGTTCACCGTCGACGCCGTGATCCCCCACTCGCCGCGGTCGACCGGCTTGCCGATTTTGGCGAGATCGCGGCGGGTCTCGAAGAGGATCGCCCGCTGGACGTTGCCCGCGAAGCTGTCGCGCCGAATCTCCAGCGCCGAGTAGTCGCGCCACCGGTCCGGATAGCCAACCTTGTCCCGCATCGTCTGGAGCTTGATCAGCGCCTGCTTCCTGGTCTCGGGGCTCATCCAGGGCGACTGCTCGATGCGCACCGCCATGGCCTCGCGAATCTGCTTCACCATTCGCTCCGTGTCGTTCTTTAACTGGGCCGGAAACGCCTGGCGGACGAAGACCTCGCCCAGCGCCTCGCCGAGATCGCGATCGATCCAGTTGACGCAGCGCTTCCAGCGCGGCGACTGCTGCTTCACTCCATTCAGGTAGGCGCGGTCGAAATCGAAGTCCGCCTGCACGAAGGGCGTGGAGAGGTAGGGCGCGCTGATCCTCACGAGATGGACCCGGAGATAGGCCCGCAGATCGCCCAGGGGAGCGGTGGCGAGCTGCCGGTTCAGCTCTTTGAAGAACTTGGGTTCGGTGACGTTGAAGTCCGCGAGGCCGTCCTGGCCGAGAATCTTGAGGTAGACGTTCCACGAGAAGGCGGGGGTGAGCGACTGAAGTTCCCGGCGCTTCATGGGATGGGCGGTCTTGTAGGGATCGCGCCGCTCGACCGGAGATAGGGACGCCTTGGCGAGGGCCGTCTCCAGGCGCATCACGGCGACCGCCTCGCGCGCCGGCCGCGGATCGCCCAGCAGCTCGAAAAGCTTCCGCAGGTAGGCACGGTAGCGGTCGCGGGTCTCCTTGGACTTGGCGTCGGTCTTGATGTAATCCTCGGGTGAGGGCAGACCCAGACCGCCCGCTCCCACGAAGCCGATGACCTTGGCGGCGTCGCGCGGGTCCTGACCGGAGCCGAAGCCGAAGAGCAGGGGACCCGAGTCGCCCTCCAGGTGCAGCCGGCCGATCAGGGCGGCCAGCCCGGCCCGGGACTTCAGCCCCCCGATGGCCGTCAGCTCCGGCCTCAGGGGAGAGAGCCCGGCCTTCTCGATGGCCGGCTCATCCATGCAGGCGGCGAAGTAGTCGCCGATCTTCTGGGTGTTGGCGTCGCGCCCGGCGACGGGTCGGGCCGCCTCCTCCAGGAGCCCCCAGAGGACTCTCTGATTGTCGTTCCCCATCTTCGCGTAGACGCTCCAGCGGGGACGGTCGGCGGGGATCGGGTTCTTGTCCAGCCACTTGCCGCAGGAGAACTTGAAGAGATCGGCGCACGGATCGACCGAGCGGTCCATCACCGACGGATCGAGGCTCGGTGTATACGGCAGAGCCGTGATCGGCCGCTCCGCGGCGGTGGGCTCCGCGCCCCGGGCCGGCGATCCGGCCAAAGCGAGGAGGGCGAGAAGCGAGACAACAGCAAGACGCTGCATCATTGAAGAGCTCCTTCAGCAGACAGAAAAATGCCAGAGACGGCCAGGCCGCCCTGAGAGAAGTATCTACGAAGTGAGGAGCGGATGGTTTCAGGGCGTTCGTCAACCCTGCAATCGCTGCGCGAGCAGTTCGGCCCGGTGCTGGTTGGCGGCCGTGGCGTCCGGGGCCTTCAGCTCGCGGTGGGCGGCGGAGGTTACCCTGAGCTCGCGCTCGGTGGGTGTGAGCCCGGGGGCATGGAGAGCGTCCCAGGTCTGGCTCACCACGATCGCCTCGAGATTCTGGACGCGCTCCTGGAGGGAACCATTGAGTCTCCGCAGCTCCGCGACCTCATGGTCCAACTCGTCGGTGGAGGCGCCGAGCTGGCGCTGCTTGGCCTTGAACTCCATCCACTCTTTGAAGGTCCCAGCGAGGATCGCCACGACGGGAATCAGGATCCAGACTGCGCCGGAAGCAAACATCGGTTGCCCTCCTCTAGAAAAGACCTCCCCGGGAGTCAGCCCTGCAGACGCTGAGCGAGCTGTTCGGCCCGCTGCTGGTTGGCGGCCGAGGCGTCCGGCGCCTTCAGCTCGCGCCGCGCCACGGAAGCCACCTTGAGGTCGCGCTCAGGAAGCGTGAGCCCGCGATCGTGAAGGGCATCCCAGGTCTGGCTCACCACGATGGCCTCCAGGTTCTGGAGCCTCTCGAGGACCGTCTCGTTGGTCTTACGAAGATTCGCGACCTCGTGCTCCAAGTCGTGCGTGGAGGTGCCGAGCTGGCGCTGCGTGGCCTGGAAGACCAGCCAGCTGCGAAAAGCCTTGGTGGCGATCGCCGCGATGGGGATCAGGACCCAGATCCAGGTGACGGTCATGGGTTTGGCATCCTTTCGATCTATGGTATGGTGACATTCCTGGACGCGCGGAGGAACCAGCCTCTCCGGAGATTGTACGCTGACGCGCGTTCAGGGTTTTGTGAAGGGGGAGCGCCCGAGCGCGCTCCAGACGTTGAAACTACGACCAGGAGTAACCGACGATGAAGAAGGCCAACCTCAAGAAACTCACCCTGACCAAGGAAACTCTTCGCGGATTGGACGCCGAGAAGCTGGCCGAAGCAGCCGGTGGCGATCCGTCGAACAAGTATACGAACTGCGGATCCTGCGGTATCGCCTGCACGGCGATCTCCTGCATCTGCTAACCGCTTGAAGCCGGGGAGAGGGAGACCTTCCCCTCCCCCCGGCAGTCCTTCCAACCTCTCCTTCCGTCTACCGTCCGGTCTCGGCCTTGATCGTCTGGGCCAGCAGGGAGCCGTCGGCCTGACGGGCCCCCCGCCCCTCGACGCGCGTCCGCTTGCCCGCCGCCAACGCGGCGGCGACCCGGTCCAGGGACTTGAGATCGCCCCGGGCGTTCCACTGGGTCTGGGCGTTCACGGTGACGTGGACGCCGCTGGCCAGGGTCAGCATCTGTCCATCCACCGCGGAGACCACGCCGGAGAACTCGCCACCCCGTGCCGGGCGCTGCTGGCCGCCTTGGCGGTTGCCGGCCGGATCGTCGGCGCCGCGCCCAGCCTGGCCGCCACGGTCGTCGCCCGCCGGATCGTCGGCACCGTGCCGCTTGGTCCCGATCGAGGATGTTGCGGTCGAGGACGAGGCCGACATAGAGGCGAGGTTCGAGACGGCCGGCTCGGCCGGCTCCGTGGGGCTGCTGCCGTGGGAGCAGCCGGTGGCGACGAGGGTCAGCGCGAGGAGCGCGAGAGTGGCGAGGGGAGCGAAAGTGCGGTGAATCATGACTGCCTCCTTGAAGCGTTTCGGGGTGCCGGAGAGCCCGGGAGCCCCGCGTTCACTGGATGAGACAGCCGGTCCGGCCGGCGGGAACAGAAAATTTTCATCCCGCCGTAAGGTATTTCGTAATCGATGTGGTGTATTCTGGAGCCGCTTGCTGTGGACGCCTCCCGAGCCCGCTTCTCCAATTCGTCCACGAACCCCTTGGGACAATTTTGCACTGACCTCGAAAGGAGGACCGTATGGCTGATGAGGAGAGACCAGATTTTTCGGACGTAGAGGGTGGCAGCTCGTCAACGCTCCCGACTCCGGAGCCCGCCGAACAGACGTACACCATTGAGTCCGGTGACAGTCTGTCGAAAATCGCGAAGCACTTCTACGGCGATGCCGGCAAGTGGCGCCAGATCTTCGAAGCCAACCGCGACACCATCAAGGACCCGGACCTGATTCATCCCGGGCACACGATCAAAATCCCCGCTGAGTAAGAAGAAATAGGAGAGAGAGATATGCGCTTTCATCGTACGACGACCCTGATCCTGGTGCTGCTGGTAGGCTGCCTCGCCCTGTTCGGCTGCAAGAAGAAGGAAGAGGCTCCGCCTCCCGAAGTCACCCCGGCCGCGGTGGAAACGCCGGCTCCGGTGGCGACACCGGCTCCGGCGCCCTTCAAGGTCACGTCCATCGACCTTGGCAAGGCTATCGGCGCCGACAAGAAGGTCACCGACGCGGCGACCACCTTCGCGCCGAAGGACACGGTCTATGCCGTGGTTTCCTCGGAGGGCACGGGCCCTGACGTCAAGCTGACCGCCAAGTGGACGTTCGGCGACAAGGGCCAGTCCGTCAAGGACGAGGACCAGAAGGTCACCCCTAACGGCACCGCGGGCGCCACGGAGTTCCACGTCTCCAAGCCGAAGGGCTGGCCCGTAGGCCACTACAAGGTCGAGATCCTGGCGGACGGCGTCTCGGCCGGCACCAAGGAGTTCGACGTCAAGAAGTAAAGAGTTTTTGAACGAAGGGCGCCCCGCCCGGGGCGCCCTCTAAGTCAACCTGCTACTTGCAGGCTTCGGAGTTCGGAATGCAGGTCTGGTTGTTACCGTGCACGCAGCAGTGATAGCCCTGGATGCAAAGCAGCGTGCAAGCCTGGGCATGGGACGGAACGGGAACGCTCAGCAGAGCGGTACAAGCAAGGCCTAAGGCCAGGAGAAGCGGTGTTAGTTTCTTCATGTGAGTTCCTCTCGTTTCTCTTGTCGTCCCCAACATTGGGGTCGTCTTTACCTATCGCAAGGTCTATGCCACTGTTCATTTTCCCTGGAGCGTAGAAGCAGGTATTCCGGTGCGCGTGCCGGAATGACCTGCGGGCAAGCCCGAGTTGCTGTCTCCCATTCGCCCTTCTCCCGCACTCCCCTGTTAGAGCCTCACGCCAGCCCCGGGTTGAATGCCGGAATCCTGGTGTAAAGTGGCTGACTACCATGACTCTAGCTACCGATTGCTCCATCGCCACCTGGTCCCCGGTCTCCTGGCAGACGAAGCCGGCGCTCCAGCAGCCACACTATCCGGACGCCCGGCGCGTCGAGGAGGTGGTGCGCGAGCTTTCGCTGCTGCCGCCGCTGGTCACCTCCTGGGAGATCGAGCGCCTCAAGAGCCAGCTCGCCGAAGCGGCGCGCGGCGAACGGTTCCTCCTCCAGGGGGGCGACTGCGCCGAGAGCTTCGAGGAGTGCACCTCCCCGGCCATCACCAACAAGCTGAAGATCCTGCTGCAGATGAGCCTCGTGCTGGTGCATGGCGCCCGGCGACGGGTCATCCGGGTGGGGCGCTTCGCCGGGCAGTACGCCAAGCCGCGCAGCGAGGACCTGGAGACGCGCGACGGCGTCACCCTGCCGTCCTACCGCGGAGACCTCATCAACCGAATCGCCTTCACGGCCGCGGCCCGCACGCCGGACCCTCAGCTCATGCTGCGCGGCTACGAGCGGTCGGCGCTCACCATCAACTTCATCCGCGCCCTGATCGACGGCGGCTTCGCCGACCTCCATCACCCGGAGTACTGGGACCTCGACTGGGTGCAGCACTCGCCCCATGCCGATGAGTACAACCGCCGCGTTGCCGCCATCCGCGACTCGCTCCACTTCCTGGAGTCGCTGGCCGGGCCCCAGTCGGGCGAAATCAACCGGGTGGACTACTTCACCAGCCACGAGGCCTTGCAGCTCCTCTACGAGCAGGCGCAGACCCGCCAGGTGCCGCGGCGCGCCGGCTGGTACAACCTCTCCACCCACTTCCCCTGGCTCGGCATGCGCACGGCGCAGTTGGGCGGCGCCCACGTGGAGTACCTGCGCGGCATCGCCAACCCGGTCGGCGTCAAGGTGGGAACGAGCGTCACTCCGCAGAGCCTGCTGGAGATCGCCGAGGTTCTCGATCCCCAGCAGGAGCCCGGCCGCCTGACCTTCATCCACCGCTTCGGCCACGCCAAGATCGCGGAAAAGCTGCCGCCGCTGATCGACGCCATGCGGCGGGCGGGGCGCACGGTGTTGTGGGTCTGCGATCCCATGCACGGCAACACCGAGACGCTCTCGAACGGCTACAAGACGCGGCGCTTCGAGAACATTCTCTCGGAGCTCGAAGCCGCCTTCGACCTCCACGAGCAGGCGGGCTCGCACCTGGGAGGAGTCCACTTCGAGCTCAGCGGCGACGACGTCACCGAGTGCATCGGCGGCGCCCGCGGCATCAAAGATGAGGACCTGCGCCGCGCCTACCGCTCACAGGTCGACCCGCGGCTCAACTATGAGCAGGCGCTGGAGATGGCGTTGCGGATTGCGGAGCGGATGGGGAGGTAGACACCTGTTCCCGCCGGCCCGGCAGGGCCGGCGGGAACCTGGAGATTCATCGGCAGGGCTTACTGGCAGGAGTTGTAGTTGGCGGTCGTGCTCTGGAGCACGCTGCCCGTGCAGTTGGCGTTGGTGAAGGTCGTGATGATACAGGTCTTGAAACTGCCGGTCTGGGTGCAGGTGTCCTGAGCGTTGTCGCTCTTGTCACAGTAGGTCAGCGCGCCTCCGGTCTTTTGAATGCCGCCGCTGCACCCGCTGCAGTCGAAGTTCTTGCACTTGTATCCGGCGAGCTTGGTCTGGCACACCGGCGTGGGTTCGCCCGGCTCTGTCGGCAGGGCGACGGCCAGTGCCACGCGATCCAGGCCGACCGCCGTGAGCGCACCCAGATTCCGGATGGCGGCCTTCTCGCTGCTCGCGGTTACGATCATCAGCTTCGCGGTCTGGGGCGTGATCAGCTTGCCGCCCGGGATGAACCACTCTCCCGACGGCAGGACCTCGGCCGCCAGCTCGGCCGCCGCGTCTTTCAGATACTCGGGGTGAACCACCAGCGTATCGGTCGCGGGACAGTACACATAGATGACCGCTGGGTCGATCGCCACCGCTCCATCCTCCAGTGCGTACCCGAACCGCAACGAGTGATCGAGAGACGCTCGCTCCGCAGCATGGAGCGGGCAAAGAGAAGCCGCCGCGAACAAGCACCCGATTCCGAGCCAGAAAGTCGATTTCATTTCACGATCTCCTTGAATTTTGGTGAGCCCAATGCGATCAGTTACAGACGTTGAAGTTGGTTGCCGACGTCATGATCACAGCGCCGGTGCAGTCGGCGTTCTGATACTGCGTGATGTTGCACGTCTTGATCGAGCCGGTCTGCGTGCAGGTGTCGGTGGGTTTGTCGCTCGGGGTGCAGAAGGACATCGCGCCGCCCGACTTCTTCGTGCCGCCGGCACAGCCCGAGCAGTCGTAGGCCTGACACTTGTACCCGGTGAGCTTGACCTGGCACACCGGCGTGGGCTCGCCCGGCGTTCCCGGCTCGGTGACCACCGCCATGGCCACCTGGTCCAAGCCGACCGCCTCCAGCGAGCCCAGGTTGCGCAGGGCGGCCTTCTCGTTGCTGCCGGTCACGATCATCAGCTTCGCCACCTGCGGGGTGATCAGCTTGCCGCCCGGAATAAACCATTCCCCGCTCGGCAGGATCTCGGCGGTCAGGTCGCTCGCCGCGTCCTTGGTGAAATCGGGATGGACGACCAAGGTGTCCGTATCGGGGCAGTACACGAAGACCACCGCGGGATCGATCGCCACCGCTCCGTCCCTCAACGCGTAGCCGAACCGAAGTGAATTGTCCAAGGAAGGCCGTTGCGCCGACAGGCAGGGAAGTGCCATCAGCAGCAGACCGCCAAAGATCAACGGACAGGATATCTTTCGCATCGCTCGACCTCCTTCGGTTTGGGGAGAGAAGGGGCATCCGCCTCTCCGAGAACTCTTTCATTGGATCGTTCCTGCCTGGGCAACGCCAACGTCCTGTGCAAGCGGCGGGCCAGGTTTGACACTCAGAAAAAGTGGAGGTCTCACAGGTGTGGCGGCTTCTAGAAGACACGGCGGCGGGAAAAGAGTTACCCAACGCTGGGTAACTGCCTACTCCTGCGCCCTCGCGGGAGGTAAAGGGAAAGGCCTGGCCGCGCTCGGCCAGGCCTCTGAGGACAGCGGTGGTAAGATTAGCGCCGGACAACAGTACGGTACTACTGCTGGGACTGGGTTGAGTCCTTCTGGGCCTTCAGGAACGTTTGGATGGTCGCCTCGTCTTTATAGCACGTGCCGGTCGTGTCGGTGGGGTTGTTGCAGAAGCAGAAGCTGCCGCAATCGCCAGCATCGTTGCACCGGAGTCCGGCGCACGCTGCCAGGGCTTCATACGTCGGCTTGGCGGCGGCGTTCACCGACACCTGAAGGAGAGAGACCAGCGTGACCGTGATCACCAGGACGAAGAGGACGCTACGGCTAATTCTCGGCTTGTTCATTTTCATCTCCTTTACGAACGGTTAGTTGGAGCTCAGCCCGGCGCTGATTCGGCTGATTTGTTTTGCGGTTGTATCGAAGTATGGGTCTGGCAAGCGGATGCCCAGGGTGCTCTCGATGTCCTGCCGGTCCTTCACACCGAAAGCTCCCATCCAGTTCTTCCGGACCGTCCCCTCCGCATCCACCAGGATCGTCTGCGGAGTCAATTGGAACTTGTAGGCCAGCAGGTCGCGGGGCTCGGGCTCGACGATGACGGACGCCCTCGACAGACCATGCTGTTGAACGAACTCCGCCGTCTTTTCGCGCGAAATCGAGATGGCCACGACCCGATAGCGACCCGCAGCCTGGTCGAGCATGGCTTGCCAGTTGGGCAGATTGATCTTGCACCAGCCACAGGACGGAGAAAAAACGAACAAGAGAGCAGGCTTCTGGCCGCCGCCGTGGGAGACGCTCGTGATCCTGTTGTCCAGGTCCAGGCCGCGCAGAGTGGGCACCGAGTCTCCCGCGCTGAGATATTGCGGCCCCTTCTTCAGCAACTGACCCTTGAGGCTTCGGTTCTGCTTGATGATCAGGAAATTCGAGACGAGGAGAACGAGCAACAGCAAGGCGGTCAGGGCGGCAACCGAGTTGCCCGTTGCCCTCAAGGCATCCCTCCAACCCTTGCTGGAGGAACCCGGCTCAAGATCCGTGATGGTACGTTCGGGGGTCGTGGCGTTCATGTTCAGCTCCTCGGACGAAGTTTGTGTTCGCAGCCTTGGCTCTAATGAGGCGGCGGCGGCGGCGCGTAGACATTGCACGTGAACTCGGTGCAGGCTGCGCCATTGGTCACCTTGCCGAGCACCTCCGACAGGGTTTCTTCCAGCAACAGCTCCAAGCCGCCCTTACAAAGCGCACCGGGACCAATCCGAAAGGCGGCGCCATTGAGGCGGGTCATCTCGACGCGGGTCTTTTTCATGGCTCATCTCTCCTCACCGGATAACAGATCAAGATTTACAGATCGCAGACCCGCGCCTGCACTCGCGCCGGGCCGGCTCCGGAGACGTGCTCCAGGTAGGCCTCGGCGATGCTGGCGCGAAAGCGGTTCGCGAAACCATCGCAATAATTGGAGTTGAAGGCTCCATTTTGATTCAGGGCCAGGATGGCGCAGCCGCCGCCGCAGTGCAGGGCGTAACGGCAACGCCGGCAGACGGGATTGCTGGCCACCGTGCGGTTGTGCCAGAGCTGGGTTTGATCCTCGCGCAGCTCGACCTCGCCCTCGGGCGTCACGCGGCCGATGCGGACCTTGGAGTCTCCCGTCCGCTCCCAGCAGGCATAGATGTCGGCGAAGGGGTCGAAGATGTACATGCGGTCGTGGGCGCTGCAGAAGCTCGGCCGCAGGCTGGGGACGATCTCCCGGCTGTCGGCGAAGATCCGCCCCACCTTGGCCCGCATCCCTTCGTCAGGCCGGGCCAGGACGCTTAAGGTTGGATGGTCTTCGCGCATCCGGGTCAGGTCGCGGTCGAGCTCCCAGGAGCTGAGGGTCGTCCCGGCGTCGGTCTTGCCGTTGCCGGCCCGCACGGGCGAGGTGTAGGCCCCGAATCCCGAACATTGATCCCAGCCGCGGGCGACGATCTTGTCCGCCATGGCCGGCAGGATGCCGAGGTTGGTGCGATCGACGTTCAGCCGTACGCTCACCGCCACGCCGAGCTCCAGGGCCATGGTGATGTTGCGGGCGATCCGCTCATAGGAGCCCGAGCCGTCGCCGTAGATCCGCCGCTTGTCGTGCTCCTGCTGCGGCCCGTCGAGCGTGATCTGGAGGTGGGCGATGCCGGCAGGGCCGAGGAGGTCGCGGTAGGCATCGATCTCGGTGCCGTTGGTGACCGCCCAGAAGTCCGCCTCCCCCAACTCGAACGCCCGGCCCAGGATGTGCCCCACGATCTCCCGGTTGGCGGCGAGCAGCGGCTCGCCACCGAAGAAGCCGATGTTGCGGCGGCGCCCAGCCTGGGGGATGAGGCCATGCAGCGTCTCGATCACCGGCATGGCGGAAAAAATACGGTCGACGACCGGCTTGCGCATCGACTGCAAAAGGTGCTTGAAGCTGCAATCGGTGCGCATGTGGTCCTGATAGCAATAGGAGCACCGCAGGTTACAATCATAGGTGGGCATGAAGATGAAGCTCGGTGCCTGCCGCAGAGCGCGCTCGTGAAGCTTCACCGTCAACGCGGAGAAAAAGGTTTCTTCCTCCTCTACAGAGAGCTCGGTGAGATAGCCCTGCTCGCGCAGTTGATCGATCGTCGCATCCGAAACGGCAACGCTCGCCGGCGGCTCGGCCTCGTGGCTCCAATCGCCATATAGCGGCTTGGCGGCACGCTTCGGTTCCCGCGAGCGCAGGAAGGCGGCCACGCCGCTCGATACCCGGTCGTAGGCGCCGGTGTAGCCGTGAACCAGCAAGACGTCCTCATCCTGATCCTGCAATTTGACGAAGATCGTGTAACTGCTCGTGCGGAGCATCATGCCTCCCGGCTTCGTTGGTTCGTTGGATGTAACCGCTGTGCGACGCCAACGGCTTGGTGCAAGCGGCGCGCCAGGTCCCAGAAAGCGGAAAAAGTGGAAGTTTATAGAGTGGATGCCAGGCGAGGGAGCGATAGGGCCGGGTAACGGCTTACCCAGAGCCGGGTAACTCCCTACCCCGATCCGTCTGAAATCCCGGCGAAAAGGCCTTCAAAGGATGGCACGAGGGCTGCACAGTCAACGGCTATACTGTGGTTCCTCTCGATGACCGATCGAGACCTGGAGGGATAAACCGTTGTTTGCCGCGATCGCCGGAAAAGAGCTACGGAATCACCTGGCGAGTTTTCGCTTCTGGGTTGGAGCGCTGCTGACGATCGTCCTGGCCTACTCCTCCACCCTGATCGCGGCTCGGGACTACAACCTGCGGCTGAGCCGGTACCGCGACCGCGTCGCGAGCCACCGGCAGGAGCTGGCCGCCTTGACGGTGTACTCCTACCTGCAACCCGTGCTGATCCGCCCGCCGGAGCCGCTGAGCGTCCTCGATCAGGGCCTCGACTCCCGGCTGGGCACGGAAGTGGCGATCCATGGGTTTTCCATCCCCGTCGAGGCCACGTCCGCTCATGGCGGCAACGAGCTCCTGGTTTCTCTGCCAACGGTGGACCTGACCACCATCGTGAGCGTGGTCCTCGGCCTGCTCGCCCTGCTTCTCACCCACGACGCCATTGCCGGCGAACGAGAAGATGGGATGCTGCGAGCGGTCTTCGCCAATAGCGTCACGCGGTCCACCGTGTTCGCCGGCAAGCTGGCGGGCGGCCTCCTCGCCCTGCTTCTGCCTCTCGCGGTCGGGCTGCTGGTGAGCCTGGGGCTATTCCGCTTCGAGGTGAAAGCCTCGCTCACGACGGATCAGTGGTTGCGCGTCGCGGGCCTGGTGGGCGGGTACGTCGCCTATCTTTCCCTGATGTCGCTGCTCGGCCTTCTCATCTCGCTTCACTTCCGCAGCACCTCCCGGGCCCTCGGCATTTCGGTTCTCCTCTGGTTCGCTCTCACCATCGTCCTGCCCGGTGCGACCCGCGTCGTGGCCGGCGATCTGGTCGATACCGAGGCGGCCCGGAGGAGCTCCGAGCGGGAGATCGGCGAGCTGACCGTGGAGGAGGGCCGGCAACTCGGCAGGGAGCGCCGGCGGGACCCTCTACGCGCCAGCTTCAGCGGTCACTATGCCATCTCCGTGGCGAACGGCGAGAACCGGGCCGTGCGCTACCGGAACGGCTCCGCGGCCTACTACGATTCGCTCGCGCGCTACTACGGGTTCGAGGCCAGGGCCGGAGCCCGGAGTGCCGTGATGGTCTTCGCGATTCAGCAGCGGTACGAGGCGAGGCTGCGCGCCGGGGAGAGGCTCGCGGGAGCCCTGGCCCTGGCCTCGCCCGCTTCCCTCCTCGATCTGCTTTCGGAGGCCTTCTCCGGCACGTCCATCGCCGAGCACGACCGTTTCCTCGCCGCTTCCCGCGCCTATCGGCTCGCGCTCCTTTCCTACCTGGAACGCAAGAACGCGTTCCGGTCCTGGCGCTGGTTCACCGACGACAAGCCCGCGGCGCTC
Organism: Thermoanaerobaculaceae bacterium; assembly: GCA_963717295.1. Taxonomy (GTDB): domain Bacteria; phylum Acidobacteriota; class Thermoanaerobaculia; order Multivoradales; family UBA5704; genus DATARR01. The sequence continues at coordinate 7,731,436 of OY970330.1, read as the reverse complement.
CACCCCTGGCCGCTGTACCTCGGCCTGTCTCCCGAAGAGGTGCCGCCGGAGCGGGTGGCCGCGCTTTTCAGCCGGCTGAGCGAGCCCGCCGTGGCTGCCCGTGTGCGGCAGGACCGGGAACAGGCTCAGCGAGACCCCGCGCGGCGTCTGTCCTTGGACGACATGCCTCGCTTCGCCTACCGAAGCCTGGACTTCTCGACCTCACTTCGCCAGGGAGCGGCCGCGGCCGGCGCCCTTCTGTTCCTCAATGGGCTCGCGGCCATTGCGGCCTGGACGCGCTTCCGGCGCTACGAGCTGGGATGAAGCCATGTCGGAACGACTGAGAGAGCTGCCCCTGCCGGAGACCGCGGGCTTCGCCATGTCCTGGACGAGCGCCGGTGGAGCCTCCAGCGGGGGGACCGTCGCCGCGGTGCTGCGGCACGAGGTCCGCCAGTTGACGGCGACGTTCCGGTACCGGGCCCTGAATCTCCTGATCTTCCTTCTCATGCTCCTCGCGGCGATCACGGCGGCGGCGCGGTACCGCGGCCAGGAGATCGAACAGCAAGGGCTGGCAGACGATAGCTCCCGGGAGCTTCGCGGCGCCACGGTGGACCAGGCGGTCGAGATCCCGCGGCCCGCCTTCAAAGCTCCCTGGCGGCTCTCCCTGGTGGTGGACGGTGGTCAGTCGGCAACGCCCGACGCTTACAGCCAGGCCTTGAGCCCCAGCGTGCCCCCGCGGTTCTTCCGTATCCATCGCGGCAACGAGCGGCTGCCGTTCTCGACGCCGGTCGACTGGGGCCTCGTCATCCGCCTCGTGCTCACCTTCGCCGCTTTCCTCCTCGGCTATGACGCGGTTTGCGGGGAACGCCGGGCAGGGACGCTGAAGCTGGTGTTGACCTACCCGATCGCCCATTGGAAGGTTTTTATGGGCAAGCTCCTGGCGATCTGGAGCACGCTCGCGGCGCCGTTTCTCGGGGCGGCCACCGTGAGCTTGATCGCCGCCCGGCTGGGGGGAATTCCCTTCCAAGGCGGCGATCTGGCGAAGGCGGCCCTCGTAGTGCTCGTGGGTCTGTGGGTTCTCCTGCTCTCGGTGCTCGCCGCTCTGCTGGTCTCCTCGCTGGCACGCGCCTCCTCGACCAGCCTCGGCATTCTGGTGTGGCTCTGGGTGACGGCGGTCCTCGTGGTGCCGGCGGTCGGGGGACTGCTCGCCCGGCGTCTGCATTCCGTCCCGGCCGAGAGTGAAACCGCCCGGGAAATGGCGGCGATCGATCAGCGGATCTCTCACGAGCACGCCGGGCGGGATCGCCAATGGCGGCCAATGCAATGGGCGGCGGAGGACGGTTTCGCCTGGGAACGAACTTCGGCGCAGGCGGAGACGCGACGCTTCGGCCTCAAGGAGGAGGTCCGCCGCCGCGCCCTGCAACGCAAGCTCGGCCAGGCGCGGCTGGCCCAGGCCCTGGCCTGCCTCTCGCCGGCCTCCCTGGCCGGAGACATCGCCGAACGGCTGACGGGCACGGGCCTGGCGCGCGACGCCCGCTTCCTCGATCAGGCCTGGGCTTTTCGCACGGTGCTCGGCCGATGGCTGCGCGCCCTCGACGCCCGAGACGCGGAAAGCCCGCACATTCTCTTCTTCAGCGGCTATGTCTCGCGAAAACCCCTGACAGGACCGATCCCGCGCTTCACCTTCCGCGAGGAAACGATCGGTCAAGGCCTGGCGGCGGCGTGGCCCAGCGTGGCAATTCTAGCCGGCGAGACGCTGGCGCTCGCCGGCGTCGCTCTCTTCTTCTTCTCCCGCAGCGGGGTGAGCTTATGATCGAAGCCATCGACCTGAGCAAACGCTACTCCAACGGCAGGCTGGCCCTCGATGCCTTGAACCTGCGGGTGGCGGCCGGCGAGATCTATTGCCTGCTGGGCGCCAAGGGGGCGGGCAAGACGACCGCCATCGATCTCTTTCTGGGTTTTGCCGAGCCCACCGCCGGCAAGGCCCGCATCGCCGGCACCGACGTGGCCCGGGAGCCGCTGAAGGCGAAGACCCAGGTCGCCTACCTGGCGGACACCACGACTTTCTATCGCCGGCTGACCCCGCTGCAAAACCTCGATTTCTTCGCGCGCCTGGGCGGCCGGCGCCATCCCAGCCGGCTGGAGTGCGAGATGGCCCTGCGCGAGGTCGGGCTGCCGGAGTCCGCCTTCGGGCAACGCGTCTCGGAGCTCGGTCCCGGCGGCACGCGCAAGCTGGGCATCGCGGCCGCCCTGATGAAAGGGGCACCCGCCCTGCTGCTCGACGAGCCGCTCTCCGGCCTCGATCCCAAGGCGGCGGCCGAGCTGGTGGAGCTCCTCGAGGAGCTGCGGGATCAGGGCAAGGCGCTGCTGATCACCATGCAGGACCTGTTCTGGGCGCGCCAGCTCGCCGACCGCGTGGGGATCCTCCAGGAGGGGCGTCAGGCCTTGACGCGCTCGCGGGAGGAGCTGCGCTACGAGAACCTGGAGAAGCTCTACCTCGACTACATGCGGGGGGGCTTGAGGGAGCGGGCCTAGGAAGCCTCCTCCGGCTCCTCCCCCGAGAGCCCGTACTGGCGCATCTTGTTGAACAGCGTCTTGCGCGAGACGCCCAGGCTCTCGGCGGTGGCGGTGCGGCTGCCTTGGTGCTCGGCGAGGCGGGCGAGGATCATGACCTTCTCGAGGCGCTCCGTGGCCTCGGCGACCGCGTCCGCGAGGCTCAGGTGAGAAAGGTCGGAGCGCGGCGGCCCCCCCTCCCCGGCCGTCTCGCCCCGCACCCGCCCTGGCAGATCGGCGAGCGTCAGCGTGTCTCCTTCACAGAGGATCATGGCGCGGCAGATGGTGTTTTCGAGCTCCCTCACGTTGCCCGGCCAGGCGTGCTCGCAGAGGAGCTGGCGGGCGTCCGGGGCGATCGACTCCACCGCCAGCCCCAGCTCGCGGTTGAAGCGGTCGACGAAGTGGTCGATCAGCAGCGGCAGGTCGGCCGGCCGCTCGCGTAGCGAGGGGATGCGGATGTGCATGACGTTCAGGCGCCAGAAGAGGTCTTCCCGGAACCGGCCCTCGCGCGACTCCTTCTCCAGGTCCTTGTTGGTGGCGGCGACGACGCGCACGTCCACCGGCCTCGCGCCGCGGCCGCCGACGCGCTGGATCTGCCGCTCCTGCAACGCGCGCAGGAGCTTGGCCTGGGCGTCGAGAGCCAGGTCGCCGATCTCGTCGAGGAACAGGGTGCCGCCGTCGGCCTGCTCGAAGCGGCCCGGGCGGCTTTCCCGGGCGTCGGTGAAGGCTCCCTTCTCGTGACCGAAGAACTCGGACTCGACGAGCGTCTGCGGGATGGCGCTGCAATTGACGGCGACGAAGGGGCCCTGGGCGCGCGCGCTACGGCGATGAATGGCGCGGGCCACCAGCTCCTTGCCGGTGCCCGACTCGCCGGTGACCAGCACCGTCACGTCCACCCGCACCACCTTGGCCATCAGCCGGAAGATTTCCTGGATCTCGCGGCTGACGCCGACGATCTCGCTGAAGCCGTAGCGCGCTTCGAGATCCTCGCGCAACGCCTCGACCTCGGAGCTCAGGCGGCGCATCTCCAGCGCGCGGTCGACGACCATCAGCAGCTCGTCGTTGTCGAAAGGCTTGGAGACGTAGTCGAACGCTCCCCGGCGCATGGCCTCCACCGCCGAGGAGATCGTGCCGTGGGCGGTCATCATCACGACGTCCAGCCGCGGCTTGAGAGCGCGCAACCGCTTGAGCGTCTCCAGCCCGTCGATGCCGGGCAGCTTGAGGTCGAGCAGCACGAGGTCGGGTTTGGCCTCGGTTCCCGCAACTCCCGCGGCCATCGCCGCCAGGGCCTCCTCGCCCGAGCCGGCCTCCGTCACCCGGTGATGCCGCTCCTGGAGGAGCACCGACAGGATGCGCCGGATCGGCCGCTCGTCGTCCACGATCAGAACGTTGGCCATCGCTACTCCCCGATCCAGGGCAGGCGCACCGAGGCGGTGGTTCCCGTTCCCTCTTCGCTCTCCATCCGGATCTCTCCCTCGTGTTGCTCGACGAGGCCATGGCAGATCGCCAGGCCCAAACCGGTGCCGTCCCGCTTGGTGGTGTAAAACGGATCGAAGACGCGCCTCAGTTGATCGGGCGCAATCCCCGGGCCGGTGTCGGCAATGCGGACTTCCGCCCAGCGGGGACCGCCGGAACCCCGCAGAGCCGGCCAAGGCGCCACCCCGACCGAGATCCGCCCGCCGCCGGGCATGGACTGCACGGCGTTGAGCAGCAGATTGAGGAACACCTGCTGCAAGGCGCCCGGATCTCCGAGGATGCGCAGCTCCTGACGGCCCAGATCGCTTTCGATCGTCACGTCCTCCTCGGCGGCACGGGCCTGGACGAGCTGTACAGCCTTGCCGAGCGGCTCGCGAAGGTCGATCTCACTCCTCCGGATCTCTCCCGAGCGGCTGAGGCTGAGCAGCCCCCCCACCGTGCCGTTGATGCGGTCCACCTCGCTCAACAGCTCCGCGACCAGCTGGTGCTTCGGCTCGCCGGGATCGAGCCCGCGCAGCAGGTACTGCATGGTCGAGCGGATGGCCGTCAGGGGATTGCGGATCTCGTGCGCCACTCCGGCCGCGAGCTGCCCCACGGCGGCGAGGCGCTCGGCGCGGTGGAGGCGGTCGAGGCGCTCGCGCTGAGCGCGGTAGAGAGCCGCGTTCTCGAAAGCCAGGCTCGCCTGGGAGGCGAGCAGATTGAGCAGCTCGGCGTCGGCGCGGCGCAGGGTCCAGCCGGGCCGGCCGGAACCCAGGAGGAGGATGCCGGTCAGGCGGTTGAGCGAGACCATGGGCACGCAGACGTTCAGCCGCAGCCCGTCGAGCAGATCCCGCTCCGCCGGATCGAGGTACTCGTGGACTCCCGGCTGGCGGTCGAGGAGCAGGCAGGTCTCGTTCACCGCCAGCCAGCGGGCGAGCTTGCCCCGGGCCGCGAGGCGCAAGCCGGCGAGATCGCCTTCCTCCAACCCGAATGAAAAACCGGGCAGGAAGCTCCCGGTGGCCGGGTCGGGCTCGAGGACGACCATGCGGCCGGGATTGAACAGCTCCCGGATGCGGGCCGCCACGCTGGCCTCCAGGGCCTCGCGGTCGACGATCAGCGCCAGCGAGCGGCTGAGCTCCTGCACGGCGCGGCGGTTGAGCCGCCGGCGCCTCAGGCGCCCGAGGACTTCTTCGAAAATGAGCTTTGGCGGCATTCCCGCGTGGGATGATACTCCTCTCGGCCCGGACCGTCCCCTGTCCCCTTTCTTCAAGACGCCGACACGATTCTTCTCGACGGTCACCTTTCATTCATGAGCGCACCGCGAGATCCCTGGCGGCCGGCCCGTACCGCCCTTCTGACCACCACCCTCCTGGGTCTCCTCGCCTGCTCGCGCGGCGGCCTGAAACCCTCGCCCGGCGTCGTCGTGGAGTCGCTCGGGGCTCAGGGTGCCGGGGCACGGGCCGGCCTGCGGGCCGGCGACGTCCTGCTGTCCTGGCGCCGGCCGGCGGCGGCGCCGGCCAACCCCCGCGAGGCCGAAGGCAATCTCGCCTCCTGCCCGGACGTCGCCGAGGTGGAGAGCGAGGAAGCCCCCCGCGGGCCTATCGAGATCCGCATCCAGCGCGGGAGCTCCGTCTCGACGGTCCGGGTTCCAGCCGGCGAATGGCAGATCGGTGTCCGCCCGCGCGTTGCCTCGGGCCCGGAGACCGCGGCCTGCGCAGCCTATGCCCGGGCGGTGCTGGCGGCCCGGGAGAGCCACTGGGCCGAAGCGCTCCAGGGCTTTACGGCGGCGGCGAGCTGGGCCCGGGCCAACCGGCGGCCGCGCTTCGAGGCGGTCGTCCTCCAGCAGCGGGGCGTCGCCCACTTCGGCCGCGACGAGTTCGCCGAGGAGGAGAGCGACCTGCGCGAGTCGCTGCGGCTGCTGAGCACGGCCGCGCCCGGCAGCCTCAAGGCCGCCGCCGCCTGGCACCTGCTCGGCCGGCTGGAATGGCGCCGGGGGAGCTTCAGCCGCGCCGAAGCCGGCCTGCGCCAGGGGCTTGCCCTGCGGACCCGCCTGGCGCCGGACAGCCTCGAGCTGGCATCGAGCTTCAACAATCTCGGCATCGTCGCCATGACCCGGGGCGATCAGGTGCGCGCCAAGCCCTTCTACCTCCAGGCCCTCGACCTCACCCACCGGCGGGCGCCGGGCAGCCTGGACGAAGCTCGCGTGCTCAACAACCTGGGCCTCGTAGCGCGCAACCAGGGTGACAGCGCCACGGCGATGACCTACCTCGTGCAAGCCAACCGGATTCTCCAACGGGAGGATCCCGGCGGGGTGTACCTGGTCCGCAACCTCGTGAACCTTGGAACCCTCGCCGTGGACCGGGGCGATCTCGCTCTCGGCGAAGAGTACGAGCAATCGGCGCTGCACCATTACGAGGTCACCGCGCCGGAGGGCCTCGAGGTCGCCAACCTTCTCACCGATCTCGGCATGATCGCCCGCGAGCGTTTCGATTTCGACGAGGCGGAAACGCTGTTCCGCCGGGCTCTTGCGATCCAGAGGAAGCGTTCCCCAGGCTCCCTCGAAGAGGCTATGAGCTTGAGCAACCTCGCCTGGGTGCTGCAGCAGAGCGGCCGCCTCGACGAGGCGGAGCGCTGCGCCCGCCGGGCTCTCGCCCTGCGGTCCAGCCTCTCTCCCGGGAGCACAGGGGTGGCCACCAGCCTGTCAATCCTGGGCTCGATCACCTCGCGCCGCAAAGACTACCGCACGGCGGTCAGCCTCGGCGAGCAGGCGCTGGCGTTACAGCACCGCATCGCGCCCGGGGCGATGCTGGAGGGCGACCTGCTGGAGTTTCTCGGCTCCGTGTCTCTCGATGCGGGTCACCTGGCGGAGGCCGAGCGCTACGGGAGGCAGGCGCTGGTCATTCGCCACCGGCTGTCGCCCCAGAGCCGCGATGAAGCCCGGGCCTTGGATCTCCTGGGCAGTTGTCTGCGCAGAGGAGGCCAGTTCGCCGCGGCGGAAGATTTCCTGAAGGCAGCCGTCTCGGCGATCGAAGCACAGATCGGCCGGCTCGGCGGCACCAGCGAGACCCGATCGGCGTTCCAAGCGGGATCGGCGGAGATCTATCAGCACCTGATCGCCCTTCAGATCGAGCACGGCGAGGAGGCCGCGGCCTTCCAGACCCTGGAGCGCTGGCGGGCGCGGGGCCTGTTGGCGCAGATCGCCGAGCGCGACCTCACCTTCAGCGCCGACATTCCGGCACCGCTGCTGGCCCGGCAGCAGGCGCTCGACCGGGCCTACGAGAAAAGCCAGGTCGAGCTCGCTCAAACCGACCCGCGGCAGCAGGCGGAGATCGAGGGCCACCTTGTCCAACTGTCTCGCCTGCGCAACCAGCGCTCGGCTTTGGAGGACTCGATCGTCCACGCCTCCCCCCGCTACGCCTCGCTGCGCCACCCGCAGCCGCTCGACCTGGCGGCGGCCCGCGGCGCCCTCGACCCGGGAACGGTCCTGCTGTCGTATTTCGTCGATGCGAGTCAGACCGTGCTCTTCGTCGTGACTCCGGCGGCGAACGGCGATCCGGAAGGCCTGCATGTCTTCCGGCTCGCGGCCGGACAGACGGCCCTGGCGGACGAGGCCGCCGTCTACCGCGGCCTGATCCTGCGCGGCAAGGACGCGAAGCAGGTCGAGCCGGCCCTGCTCGTCGAGGGACGGAAGCTCTATGACCTGTTGATCGCGCCGGCGGCACCCTGGATCGAGCACGCCGACCGCATCCTGATCTCGCCGGACGGAGCGCTCCACACCCTGCCGTTCGCTGCTCTCGTGCGCCCCGGAAAGCAGCCGCGTTGGCTGGTGGAGTGGAAGCCGGTCCACACCGTGTTGTCGGCGACGCTCTATGCTCAGCTCAAGGCGGGCCGGCGGCGCGTTGCCGGGAGCGGTCCGGGAGAGCTCGTGGCCCTGGCCGATCCCGCCTACCGGCCCGTCCGCGGCGCGACGGCCGCGGCCGACGATCCGCCTCTGCGGCGGTACCGGGCCGGCCTGCCTCCCCTGCCGGGAGCCCAGGAGGAGGTGAAAGCCCTCTCTGCGCTCTACGGCCGCGATGCCAAGGTCTACCTCGGCGCCACGGCGACCAAAGCGCAGGTCGAGCACCTGCCGACCGGGACACGCTATCTCCACTTTGCCTGTCACGCCCTCCTCGACCGGCGCTTCCCGCTCGACTCCGCGCTCGCCCTGGCCGCGGCCCCCGCTTCCCAGGGCGACGACAACGGCATGCTCCAAGCCTGGGAGATCTTCGAACGGCTGCGCATCGACTCCGACCTCGTCACCCTCTCGGCGTGCGGCACCGGCCTGGGCCGCGACGCCGGCGGCGAGGGACTGATCGGGCTCACCCGGGCCTTCCAGTATGCCGGCGCCCGGTCGGTGCTGGCCTCGCTGTGGGCCGTCTCGGACCGCTCGACCGCGGCGTTGATGGCCCGCTTCTACTCCAAGCTGCGGGCCGGCAACCCGAAGGATGTGGCCCTCGCCGAGGCGCAGCGCGAGCTGCTGCGCGAGGGCCGGTTCTCCCACCCCTACTCCTGGGCGGCCTTCGAGCTCAACGGCGACTGGAGATAGGAAAAATAAAAAAAGGGGCGGCCTCCGCGGAGGCCGCCCCATCATCCCAGGCGATACCTCCTACCGATCGCTGCCGACCGTGAAGGAGAGCCCCGGATCGGTGCTCCGCACCGACACCTGCTGCGCGAGAGCGAACTGCAGCACGGCGCCGTTGAGGTTGGCGTCGCGGGCGTTCTGCCGTGCCGGGCAGCCGCCGCCGAGGAGGAACACGGAGGTGTCCGGCCGGCCGAGGAAGGCCCGCTGAAGCGCCGCGGCCACGGTCTCGGGGGCATCACCCGCCAGGGTGTCGACGCCGAAGGTGCAGGTGCCGAGTAGCGAGCTCTCGGTCACCTCCACCCGTCCGCCCGAGGCGACGCCGGCCAGGGCGACGAGGGGTGCGATCAAGCTGCCCGTCCGCGGCGTGCCGTAGGAACCCACGGTGAAGGCGGCGAGGCCGTGGCCGGTAATCTCGGTGACGAGCTGCACCCCGATCTGCCCGGCGACCAACAAGGACAGCCGGATGGGCGTCGGCCCGAGGTCCTCATGGCTTCCCGCCGCGGTGGAGCCGGCGACCGCCGCCCGCACCCCTGCCTCCTGGCAGCGCACGTCGGAGTTGACCGCGTCCGCCGCCTTGGCGAGCACCCGGGCGTCGTCATCCCCCGCGGCATAGCTCACGGCCACCGAGCAGAGGGCCGTCGAAAGACCGCCGTTCCTCTTGATCGTCGGCGTCAGGGCGAAGGAGCCCTCGCGGCCCTGGGGCGTGAAGCCAAGTTGCGTGCTGGTGGGCGTCTTCGTCTCCTGGGCCGTACGCACGGCCGACCGCACCGACCGGCCGCCGCAGTCGACCTGGACGTCGCTGACGTTGCAGCGCGACCAGGGCACTCCGCCGGCGCAGGAGCCGCCGGAGCAGGCCAGGGTCACCTTGCGGTTGCTGTAGTAGCCGTCCTTGCTCGATACCAGGAAGCCGTGGACGTCGGTGGCCAGCGCGCCGCCGTCGGCGTCCACCGCGGAGGTCGAGCAGAGCCGGCCGCTCTCGTAGAGGCTCATCGTGCACTTCTGCACCGGGTCGAACCCCTCCACCTGAACGGTGACGTAGGGCGCCGGCATGTAGGGATCGAAGTAGCCGCAGCAGGCCTCCTCGTAGAAGTTGGGGATGGTGAGATCGAGACCGAGCGGCAGCCGCCAGACGCCGCGGCCATGGGTCGCGGCGTAGAGAAACTTGCCGCCGACGATCGCCAGGCCGTACACGGCGGCGTTGGGCAGGCCGCCGTCGGACTTGAACCAGAGAGCCACGGACGAGTCGGGGTCCGAGCGGGAGTAGACGCCGGTATCCGTCCCCGCCCACACTCCGTAGGGAGCGGTGGGCGCGATGGCGAGGGTGTTCACCGGCGCGGCGGCGAAGCCGCCGTCGACGCTGTCGTCGAGCGCTCCCCAGGAGGCGCCGGCCGTGGTGGAGCGATAGACGCTGTGGAAACCGAACCCCGAGACCGAGGCGAGCACCGTGCTCCCGTTGACCGGATGGACGGCGAGGGAGGTCACCGGGCGGCCCGGCAGGCCGGCGCCCGCCGGCGTCCACTGCGGCAGCGCGCTCTGCCCGTTGGCGGTGGTGAAGACCTGGCCGCCGTAGAAGCCGATGTAGACGCGGTTGGGATCGTTGGGCGCCACGGCGATGGCGGTGATCGGGTTCTGGATGTTGTTCAGAGCGGCGATCGTGCCCACGCCGCCGAGCGGCCAGGGCTGCGAGGGGTCCGCCGGCACCAGCGACCAGAGGTCGCCGTGGTTCAGGGTCTGGAAGAGCTGGGTGGTGCCGGTGTAGATCGGGTGGACGCCGCCGGCCGCCGTGGCGCTCTGTACCAGGGGCGGATACCAGGAGACGTTGGCGTCCTGGGGCAGCCCCCAGGTGATGTCAGGCCAGTTGGTGGGGCAGAAACCGGGCCCCTTGCAGCGGCGCGGATCCGCTCCGACGTAGACGTCGTAAAGGATGTTCTCGTCGTCGAGGTCGACCAGCGTCGAAGCGGAGTCGCCGTCGTCCGCGTGCTCCCACACCTCGGTGCCCTGATAGACGTTGGTGCCGTTGTCCTGCGTGCCGCCGAACACGAAGTCGCCTTTGGTGTTCGTGGAGACGGACTGGAACTGCGTCACCGCCAGCCCCTGCTGGAAATCGCCTCGCCAGCCGTCCTGGGCGTCGCCCACGAACAGGCCGCCGTCGTTGACGTCATAGGCGATCAGGCCGGTGCTCGACTTGTTCGAGGCGAAGACCGCGACCTGGTGATGGTCGGGGTGGAGCGACTGGTTGCCGATCTTGGTCCAGGTGAAGCCGGCGTTGGTCGACTTGTAGAGGTTGATGCCGCCGAACCACAGGATGTTCGGGTTGGTCGGATGGATGGTCAGCGCGTGGGTGTAGGAGGCGTAGCCGGTCAGCGGCTCGCCGTAGGTGGGCGGCGGCGAGACCTCGGCGTGCACCAGCTCCCAGGTGCTGCCGCCGTCGAGCGACCGGTAGACGGCGGGCGAGCACCAGAACACCGGCCCCTTCTCGTGCGGATGCGGGCAGGAGCCGAGCACCGCGTAGACGGTGGCCGCGGTCATCTTCGCGCTGCGGAAGACGGCGATCTCCGGCCAGTCGGCGCCCGTCAGCACGGCGGCGGGGATGCCCTTGCCGATCGCCTGCCAGGAGGAGCCGCCGTCGAGCGAGCGGTAAAGGCCGTCGCGCCGCAGGCCGGCGAAGAGGATGTTGTGATTCTGCGGATCGATCTCCAGATCCGTGGCCGGGGTCTTGTGGTCGAGCACGATACCCCAGCTCTGGCCGGCGTCCTTGGAGCGCCACACGCCCAGGTGGCCGGCCGGGTTCGTGGTCACCGTCGACTCGGTTGAGTTCGAGGTCTGGCCGGTCGACAGGGCGGCGAAGAGCACCTTGCCGCCGTTGTCCGGAGTCGTGGGGTCGAGCACGATCTTGGTGACGGCGCCACGGCTGAACTTGGTGTCGCCGAGCTGCGTCCAGTCGTAGACGTTGGTGCCGGAGTTCCAGGTGCCCTTGAGGATGCCGGCGCCGTACTGGGTGTCGCGCCGGATGCTGTCCTCCCCCGTCCCGGCCCAAACGGTGGCGCAGTTGAAGGCGTTGCAGGAGTCGAGGGCGATGGCGCCCACGGCGAGCGAGGCCGCGCCGTCGGTCATCGGGTCCCAGAAGTTGTTCGGCCACACGGTGCCGTGCCAGACGCCGCCGCCGGCCGAGCCGACCCACACGTCGCCCAGCGGATTGAACGGGTTGGGCACCACGACGTTGATGCGGCCGGTCACCGGCACGCGGCCAGGCCAGGCCTGGCCGTTATTGATCAAGTCGGGCCCCAGGGGGACCCACGAGTTGGCGGCGCGAGCCGCGGCAGGCAGCGCCAGCAAGCCGAGCAAGGCCAGCGCCGGTAGGGAAGCAAACGTCTTTCGTGCGTTCATGTCTCGTGCCTCGATGGACCGGCGGTCTCATCGCCACCATGGCGAGCGAGGGCCTGTCAGAAGGGAGACGGCGGCGGGAGGCGGCGGTATTAGACGCGGGGCGAACGTTGACAGCGCGGCCGGCTTACGTTGAGATCGAAGAGTGCTTCGACCCGTCGATCCCCTGCCCAAAGAGGAGCGCGAAGAGTTCCGCGAGCTCTTCGTGGAGTTCTTCCCGCGCTTGCGCAGCTTCTTCCATTCCTGCGGATTTCAGACCTCCGACGCCGAGGATCTAAGTCAAACGGCGTTATGGACCGTCTATAAGTCAAGGGGGCAGTTTCGCGGCGACGGCAGCATCGACGCCTGGATCTACTCCATCGCCCGCAATGTGGCGCGGGATGAGTGGCGCCGTCAGGGGCGCAGCCGCGAGGAGGAGCCCCTGAGCGAGACGACCCCCGACGAGACTCCCTCGGCCGATACGCGGACCACGGACCGGCAGGACCTGCGACGAGCGCTCGACGCGCTGGCGAAGCTGCCGGCGGGAATGCGCTCCTGCCTGCTGCTGCACGTGCAGAAGGGGTTGTCATACCGGGAGATCGGCGAGCGGCTGTCGCTCGCCGTACCCACCGTGAAGGTACAGATCTGGAATGCCCGGAGACGCCTGAGAAGCCTGATGGAGGAGCCGCCGCCATGACCGAACCCATCCCCCTGAGGCCTTCCGGTCCTCATCCGGCCCCCGAGGAGCTGTACCTCGCCCGCCACGCTCCGGGCGACCCCGCCTCCGAGCGGCTGCTGCGCCACGCCGCCGGCTGCGCCCAATGCTCCGAGGAGCTGGCACGCCAGGAGGCCTTCGACCAGCCGGAGCCGCTGCCGGCCGCCGCCCTCGACGCCGCCTGGCACGCCTGGCGGAACAGCGGGCGCGTCAAGCCCGCACAGGCTCCGGTTCTCCGCCGGCCATCCCGGTGGAGTCCAGCCCTCGCCTTGGCGGCGGTCCTGACGGCCTGCGTCCTGGGCCTGGGGATCTGGATCGTGCAGCGCAACCTCCAGGAAGCCGACGTCGAACGCGGCGGCCAGGAGACGGCCGTGACCTGGTCGCCCTCGGGCGTGCTGAAGGCACCGCCGGCTGAGTTCAGCCTTCCCGGCCCGAACGATAAGCCACGGCGGGTGAAGGTCTTCGACGCGGCACAGAGCTACACGTGGACCAGCGAGCCCACCGTCACCGGCCGGGTCGTCTTCCCGCCGGAAGAGCAGCGGCGCCTGAGACCGGGTGTCGAGTACTTCTGGACGGTGCTGGGGGGGCCGGAGGAGGGGACGGCGACGCCGAGCTTCAAGATCGAGAAGTGAGGCGGGGGCCCCCTCCCAATCCCCTCATCACCCCGGCCTCTTCTCCCATCGCCCTCCCCCCAACCGGGAGAAAAGGGAGAACAGCCAAGAGCAAGACTGCCTTTTGGAGCGCTCCCTCTCTCCCGGTTGGGGCAAGGTGTCGTCCCCTCGGAATCTTGTTTCTCTCTGACGGCACGGAACAATACTTTAAGCTGCCCGTTAAAACAAGCACTCCGATGTTTTAGCGCGCTAAACCATGTAGGTCGTGGCGTTTAGAGATTATCCCTTCGGCGCCCAACGGGGTAGCGTCCTCACCTATCCAAATGGGGGACATCTCCTATCCATTCCGGACGGGAGAGCCATCCCCCCGGAAAGGACGCTCATGTCAAGTCGATCCCACCTTACCCTTGCCGCCCTGTCCCTCTCCTTCGCCCTGTGCAGCTCCGCAGTGACGGCCAAGCCCGTACCCCGCCCCGTGGTCCACCCTGTAGCTGTTGTATCGCTCTGGGAGGCTCTGACCGTCAAGCTCGGCACTCTCCTGAGTGGCACATGCGACAACCGGGGCAGTATCGATCTGTGGGGCTGCCCTTCTGCCGCGCCCACCACCAATGACGCGCCCGCCTGCGATAGTAGAGGCGGTTTGGACCCGTGGGGTTGCCCGTCCAGATAACCGTCTTGCCGTTTTAGCCGGGGGAAATCGGTTTCCCCCGGTACCTTACCCCTATTTGAGCTATACTCTCCCTACGTAACCAGTGGAGGGAACCATGGACTATCAGCACCCCAGCCCCGAGCAACTTGCTCAATTTCTCGCCAGGGCGGAACTTGGGAAAGAAGAGTGCATGCTCATTGTTTCTCATCTAATCGCGGACTGTAAATTGTGCCAGCAGGTCATCGCGATGGAGACAAACCCACGCCTAAAGATTGCCTCCAACTACGATGAGCTAACTGCTCATCACGCGATCGCTTGGTGCTACAACGAACTAGGCGACCATGAAGAAGCTCGCGCAATTGTCGATACTTACGATCATCTGTACAGGCAATTTCTAGATGCCGCGACAGTTGGGAATAGGCGATGGCTTAGGTAAGATCTATTTACGCGCAAGTCAATTTGAAAAATCTGGCGCATCCTTGATGTTTGCCTACAATACGTTTATTGGAGTTCACCTGCACTTTGACGCTACCTTGGTAACCTTGGACCGTATTGAGGTCCTCCTCTATTTGCGGCGGATTCCCGAAGCGATCAAGCTGGCCCAAAGGATGGAGGAAAAATTAAAGGCATGGGGTTTGAGAGATGATACCCTCCGTCTATGGGGACTGATTGGGCGGGCGATAGAGTTTGGTGAGTTTATAGAGGCAGGATTCTCGGGTAGAATCTCTGCTCATCTGAGAGTGAACTGGATTCCCCGTCCTTCCCGCGTAGATTTGGTGACCGATGATCGGAGGTTCAGGCAGTGACAGAGAGTCCGCTTTATACCCTCCTGGAGATCGCCGAAAAGACTGGTATCAACGCTACAACTCTCTCAAAATATGTCAGTCAGTACTCGGCGCGCATACCGAGCCAGGGAGAGGGAAGAAAGCGCCGCTACCCCCCGGAAGCCATACCCGTCTTTCTCAAACTCCGGGAGGAGGGTTTAGCAAGGAAAGGGCGGCCTCGCAAGGAACCGGTCATCATCACTCAACAGGTCTTCACCGGAGAAGATCGTCTGTTACTCGGCGAGATAGGGCAAGCTTTGGAGAAAATCGGGAAGGTTCTACAGAGGGTCGCCGCTAGGAGATAGCCCATAGACCGCGTATCCCATATCGGACCGCCGTCGCGACAACGGTCCGTAGAGACGCCCCAGACCGCTACGACGCCCGTTCAGATACCACAACGTTGGGGCGTCTCCCGCAGGCCGATATGGGTTCCTGCCTGGTGGGACCGTTCCCCCGGGAACCAGGTCGACCCTACCGTCCCGGGAAGGAAACGACTGTGGCCTCGAAAGGGGGAGACGCCCCGACGTTGTGGTGGATGAGAGGGCATTGTAGCGGGTCTGGGGCGTCTCTCCCCGTCGTCGTCAGTTGCCCGTCTTCCCCTCCTCGAGCTGCTTGATCATCCCTTCCAGCGACTTGCGGTTGACCTCGTCCGGCGCCTGCTTGACGGCCAGCCTGGCCTCGGCCAGCGCCTCCTTGGTGTGGCCCAGGGCCATGTGGCCGCGGGCGAGGCCGACGTGTACCGGCCAGGCGTTGGGGTAGCGCCTGGCGTTGAGCTCGAAGGCCTTCATCGCCTCCTCGTTCTTCTTCTGCGCCAGGAGCTGGCGGCCGTATTGGTGGATCTGAATCGGCCCGGCGGAGGGATCGGCCAGGGCCTTCTCCATCGTCTTCTTCGCCTCCTCTGATTTGCCGTTGGCCGCCTGGAGCTGGGCCAGGGTGCTGAGCGTGGTGAAGTTCTCCTGGCCGATGCCCGGCTGGTGGGCCGCCGCCTCGGCCCAGCGCAGACCCTCGTCGAGATGGGTCTTGCTGGTGAGGGTGTACTGAGCCGCGGCGTCCCAGCTCTGCCAATTGAACCCCGGGCTGGTCCGCAGCTCGCGGCGGATGCTCTCCACGTAGAGGTCGTCCGGGTGCTCCACGGTGATGGTGAATGGGAGCTGCAGGTCCTCCCATTTCAGGGCGGCCGTGGCCTTGGCCGGCTCGCGCTCGGTGAACTCGTACGTCAGCCACTCGTGATAGTCGCTCTTCTCCGGCTTGGACTGCACCCGCAGGGCGTCCTCCTTGGCGTCGTAGAAGAAGCTGCCCCAGGAGGTGGAGTTCTTCGAGAAGGCAATCGTCCACTCGTCCTTGCCGGGGATGAAGTGGACGCCGTAGGAGCCCGCCGGCAGGAACTTGCCCTGGACCAGGACGTCGTGCGAGACGGTGAACACTGTGTTCTCATTGGCTCCGCCCCGCCACGGGCACTGGTCGCCGCAGGAGCCGAAGCCGAGGTTGGCCATACCGTAGGGAACGAGAGTGCCCCAGATCTTGCCGTGACGGTCCTCACCCTGGGGGCTATGGACATGGGGGCTGTTGTAGGTGATCGTCACCTTCACCAGGCCGATCCCCTGCGTGACGGACGAGTACTGGTTGTTGCCGGACGGCGGCAGGGTGAGGCCGCCTTGGGCGAAGGTGGGCCCGGCGGCAAGGAGCAGGGCCGCGGCCAGCGGGACGAAGGAGCGGACAGGATTGCGGATCATGAGTTTCCTCCAGGAAAGGTCGTTCGACTCTTTACGCAGGGACCGCCGCAAGGTTCGGCGGTAGACTGTAAAACGATGTAAACGGACAAGGAATGGATCTCCCTGCCATGGTCTACGAACGCCACCGCGACGGCTTCACCGTCTCCACCGACCCGGCGAGGCTCGACCTCGACGCCATCCACGCCTTCCTCGTCACCGCCTACTGGAGCGAGGGGATTCCGCGCGAGACCGTGGCGCGGGCGCTCGCGAGCTCTCTCGGCTTCGGCCTCTATGACGGGCCGCGACAGATCGGCCTGGCGCGGATGGTGACCGACCGCGCCACCTTCGCCTACCTCTGTGACGTCTACGTGCTCCCCGATCTGCGCGGCCGGGGGCTGGGGACGTGGCTCATGGAGTGCGTCCTGGCCCACCCCGACCTCCAGGGTCTGCGCCGAATCTCGCTCGTCACCCGCGACGCCCACGAGCTGTACCGCCCCTTCGGCTTCACGGAGGTCAAAAGGCCCGATCGCCACATGGAGATCGGGCGCCCGGGGTTATACAGGCAGAGTGGCTAGTCGCGGCGGATGACGCCCCCTACCGCTTTCCCTTGACCTCCAATTCCACGCCCACCTTCGCGGGCGGCAGGACGCCGGTGAGGTATAGCACCTTCCCCGACTCCGGAATGGCGATGGACAGCGGCTTGACGCCGCCGACCAGGCCCTGCTGAAGCCCCTGGGCCTCCTTGGCGAAGAGGGCCTTTTGCTTCCCCTCCTGGTCTGCCTCATCCTTCTTGGTCGGAATCTTCTTCAACTCTTCGGCGGAGACGGTGGCGCCGGTGCTGACCCGTCGCTGGTCGACCAGGGGAGACCCGGGGGGCCCGACATAGGTACTCTGTTGACCGGCCTCGTTGCCTCCCACGTTGATGCGATCGGTGAGCACTCCGGGTGTTGCTTGCAGCAGACTCCAAGGATCGCGCGCCTCCAGTGACCGCGGAGAAACGCGGACCGCGGCCGGCCGCAGCTCGCCCGAGCGGAAACGGTACTTGGGGCCGTCCGGTAGCAGCACCCGCCATGTGTGGGCCTGCACGGGCACGGCGATCCGCGGCAGGGTGAGGGAGAGCTCCGAGCGGCCCGCCGGAATGGCCTTCTCCAGCACGGAGACGATCTCGACCACCGGCTCTTTGCCGGTCTCGTATCCCAGGGGAATGGAGATCGTGCCGTTCCCCCGGACCAGAGGCCGTACCGGCACCTTGTCCACCTTGGCGGACCACAGGTTGGCCGTCGCCGGCAGCACGACGTCGAGGACCGCCCCCAGCCCGCCGGTAGGCCGCAAAGTCAGCCGGTCGCGGTGCAGGAGGGTGCCGTCCACCGTCAGCAACGTCGTGGTTTCCCGCCGCTCGACGAGCAGCGGCAGGGACGGCGCGAGCGGCAGCAGAGCCACGGCCATCTTGCTGCCATCCGCCGTAGCGCCGAGCCGCCAGGCCGCGGCGAGGTCGATGGAGCTCAGGGCCTCGCGCAGGACCGGAGGAAGATCGTCCAGGTCCACCCGGGACCAGCTCGCCTGCGGCAGCGGGCGCGCATCGGCCGCCACCGCCGAGGCCAGGGCCAGATAGCGGGCCCGCACCTCCGTCTCCGGCAAGACCGGAACGACGGGCTCGAGGGAGACCTCGGCGCCCGGGGCGGGCGTCGAGGTGAGGACGAGATACCCCGTGCCGCGCAGCTGATTGTGCCGGTTGATCGTCAGCCGGCGGGACTCGACCACCGGAATGACCGTCCCTTCGTCCGTGCCCGCCTGCTCGACGGCGAGGCCGGGCGGCAGATCCACCGTGAAGCTTCCCAGGCCGCCGCGGGAGATCTCGTAGAGCACCACGTCGTGCCGGCGCGGGCCGTCCGGCAGGAGCTGCACGAGAGTGAGGACGACGCTCTGCGCCAGCAGCTTTTCGGCCTCGCTGCCATCCACCTTGCGCCGCACCTCCACGGCCTGCGCCTCGCCGCGCCGCGTGGTGAGCTGCACCCTGCGCCGGCCTCCCTCCGTGCGGTCGTCGACGATCACCGCGCCGGGCGCATCGAAAACTCGGTCGGCCGGCAGATCGATCTCCGTCACCGCCACGGGCGCCACCGCCGCCGGCAGGCGGATGCGGGCGACTCCCTTGCCGATCCACAGCGGACCGCTGACCTTGACGGCGTAGCGCCCCGGCCCGGGAGCGACGAGCCGCAGCTCTCCCTCCTTGGCGCCGGCGGTGACGGCCGCGGTGGCCGTACTGGAAACCGCAACGCCCAGGGTCTTCGCCTCCACCTCCAGCGGCACGCCGGCGATGGGGAGCGACACCGGCCCCTTGGGCTCGCCCTGGATGAGGACCTCGAGCTCCGAGGCGACGTCCGCGGTCTCCTCCTTGGCGTCCTCCTTGAACACTATGCGCAGGCGTTGGGAGGTCACCTCGGCCAGCGGCTCCTCGCGCCGCGCCAGCCGCTGAGCGCGCTCGTGGTCGAGCTTCTCCGCGGTTTCGACCAGCGCGAGGTAATCCTTCAAGGGCAGCATCACCTCCCCGGGGCGCAGGGCGTCGGCAGCCCGCAGCGCCGGGGATAAAGCGATGGCGATCCAGAGGGTCGATGTCAGGGCGGCGGCTCTTCTTTTCAGAATCATTACGATTTCCCCTTCACGTCCAGCTCCAGTCCCACTTTCACCGGCGGCAGGGCGCCGGTGAGGTACAGCACCTTTCCCGATTCCGGAATGGCGATGGAGAGCGGCTTCACACCGCCGACCAGGCCCTGCTGGAGCCCCTTGGCCTCCTTCGCGAAGTCAGCCTTCCGCTTCGCATCCAGATCCGCGCGAGCCGCCGGGGCCTTCTCCACGTCGACCATCTCCTCGAACGCGTCGAAATCGTAGTAACTGGGGGACGAGCCCAAGGCATTCATGTCGGTGATTACGGCCCCATCCACGCTCCAGACGGCCTGGTCTCCTCCCGAGCCCGGTCCCACATAGGCGACGGGAGACGTGGAGCTCACAGCTCTCACCTTCCTCCGCAAAGCCGGCCGCAGCTCGCCCGAGCGGAAACGGTATTGGGGGCCGTCCGGCAGCAGCACCCGCCACGCGTGGGCCTGCACGGGGACCGCGATCCGCGGCAGGGTGAGGGATAGCTCCGAGCGGCCCGCCGGTATGGCCTTCTCCAGCACGGAGACGATCTCGATCACCGGCTCCTTGCCGGTCTCGAAGCCCAGGGGGACGGAGATCGTGCCGTTCCCCCGGTTCAGAGGCCGTACCGGCACCTCGTCCACCTTGGCGGACCAAAGCGTGGCCGTAGCCGGCAGCACGACGTCCAGGACCGCCCCCAGCCCGCCGGGAGGCCGCAAAGTCAGCCGGTCGCGGTGCAGCAGGGTGCCGTCCACCGTCAGCAACGTCGTGGTGTCCCGCCGCTCGACGAGCAGCGGCAGCGACGGCGCCAGCGGCAGCAGCGCCACGGCCATCTTGCTGCCATCCGCCGTAGCGCCGAGCCGCCAGGCCGCGGCGAGGTCGATGGAGCTCAAGGCCTCGCGCAGCACCGGAGGCAGATCGTCGAGATCCACCCGCGACCAGCTCGCCTGCGGCAGCGGACGCGCGTCCGCCGCCACCGCCGAGGCGAGAGCCAGATAGCGGGCCCGCACCTCCGTCTCCGGCATGACCGGGACGATGGGCTCGAGGGATATCTCGGCGCCTGGGGCCGGCGTCGAGGTGAGGACGAGATAGCCCGTGCCACGGAGCTGATGGCGCCGGTTGATCGTCAGCCGGCGCGACTCCATCACCGGAATGACGTCGCCCTCGTCCGTGCCTGCCTGCTCGACGGCGAGGCCGGGCGGCAGATCCACCGTGAAGCTCCCCAGGCCGCCGCGGGAGATCTCGTAGAGCACCACGTCGTGCCGCCGGGGGCCGTCCGGCAGGAGCTGCACGAGAGTGAGGACGACGCTCTGCGCCAGCAGCTTCCCGGCCTCGCTGCCATCCACCTGGCGCCGCACCTCCACGACCTGCGCCTCGCCGCGCCGCGAGGTGAGCCGCACCCGGCGCCGGCCTGCCTCCGTGCGGTCGCCGACGATCACCGCACCGGGCGCGTCGAAAGCGCGGCCGGCCGGCAGATCGACCTCCGTCACCGCCACGGGAGCCACGGCGGCCGGCAGGCTGATGCGGGCTACCCCCTTGCCGACCCACAGCGGGCCGCTGACCTTGACGGCATAGCGCCCCGGCCCGGGAGCGACGAGCCGCAGCTCTCCTTCCTTGGCGCCGGCGGTGATGGCGGCAAGGCCCGCGGCGCCCGTACCGGGAACCCCAACATCCAGGGTCTTCGCCTCCACCTCCTGGGGGACGCCGGCGATGAGGAGCGACACCGGCCCCTTGGGCTCGCCCTGGACGAGGACCTCGAGCTCGGAGGTCACGTCCGCCGTGTCCTCCTGAGTGCCCTCCTTGAAGAGGATGTGCACGCGCTGGGAGGTCACCTCGGCCAGCGGCTCCTCGCGCCGCGCCTGCCGCTCGGTGCGCTCGCGGTCGAGCCGCTCCACGGTCTCGACCAGGGAAAGGTAATCCTTCAAAGGAAGCGAGATCGCTCCCGGCCGGGGGCCGCCATCGTCGGCCAGGAGCCTGGAGGAGATCAAGAGGATGATCGTCAGGGCAAGGGCTTTCGGCTTCAGAACCATTGCGGTTTCTCCTTCTCCACCTCGGCGCGCAGGACCAGAGGGGCGGGGGTGGCCGAAAGGGCGCTCCAACTGGCGTGGATCTCGGAAAAGCCCGGAGGTGCCGCAAAGAAGGCGGCGACGGAAGCGGGCAGCGGAGAATTGGGCAAAACCGAGCTCATCTGCGCGTTCACCTGCCTGGCCATGCCGCCGACGGCTTTGCGGGCGGCCGTCGTGGGTGGCAAGGAGATGGCTCCGGCGCGGGCGGTATCGGCCAGCTTGTAGGAGTGGCCGCCGGGAAGGATGACCCGCATCTCGACGCGGGCGGCCGGTGCCGAGAGGGATGGCAGCGGCACCTCCAGCTTGCCGTCGTCGCGAGGGAGGCCGAGGGGCAGGAGGCCGCTCAGGTGGACGACCTGCGCCGCTTCCGCCGTGAGCAGAGGAACGGCGAGGCCGCCGCCGGCCGCCGTGCCGGGCGTCACCGCCGCGCCGTCCCGCTGGGCGGCCGCCAGCTCGAAGCCCGCCGGCATGGCGAAGGTGAGCTGCTGGGCGCCACGGTTTCGCACCTCGGCCCAAAGCTGGTAGGAGGCCCGGCCCGCCTCGCCGATCACCACGTCCACCAGCAGCCGGTCGATCTGGGAAGCCAGCACCTCCGTGCGCTCGGCCCACTCCGCCGCCCAGCGGGGAGGCCGGGCCGGGTCGGCCACGGCGTAGAGCTTGCCTTCGGCCGAGCGCAGCGACTCGGGGAGCCGCTTCGCGTCGGCGTCGCCCGCCGCCCGGAGCGAGCCGGGATCGGCGAGGCTGAGAAGCCCGTCGCCTTTCAGCATGGCCTTGGCGAAGAACATCGTGCGGGCACTGCCCACAGGCGCGAGCAGCATTGTCGCAAAGGCGTCCCTGGGCTCGCCGGTCAGCTCCAGCTCGACGGCGAAGGTGTCCTCGATGGGGGTCTGCGGCGTGACCACCAGCGTCCTGCCCTCCATCTTCCAGCCGGCTCCGCCCTGCACCGAGGCGACTTCCAGCCCCTCGGGAATCGGCACCCGCAGCTCCGTGAGACGCCCCTGGGCGACGCGCGCCTCGATCCAGCCGAGCACCCGCAGCCGGGTACGGGAGAGCACCGCCGCCGTGGCGGACGTCGCCTCCCAGCGCAAAGGCAGAAGCGCCCGGGCCGGCACCGTGGCCCTCCCCGAGAGCGTCCAGTGCGCGTCCCCGCCGGGGAGGGCGACGAAGCTCCAGGGCTTCCCGGCCGCTTTGCCCTCCTGGGGGCTCATCTGGCCGGCGCCGTCGATCTCCACCTCCTCCACGGCCGCCGGCACGGCGATCCGCCCGCGCACCACGGCGGCGGGCGGCAGCCGCACGCCGAAGCGCCAGGTCGGGCGGGTGGCCGTCTCGTCGTGGAACACGGGCACGGCGGATTCGAGCCGCACCTCGTGCCGGCCGCGCCCCCGCACGTGCAGAACCCAGCCGGTGCCCGCGGCGTCCGAGGCGTCCACCCGTCCCTCGACCCCCGCGAGATCGGCGAGGATGAACGACCCCGGATCGCCCAGCGGCACCGCCTGCCACTTGTCGTCGTAGAGCGTCAGGCGCAACCGCTGCACCACCCGGGCGCTCACCGGCCCGACGGTGACGTCGAAATCGGCCAGCTCCAGGGCGAAGGGGGCGGGAGGAGGCGTCAGCGTCTCCGGCGCCGGATTGGCGCGGGCGCGCAGATCTTCGTACTGGGTCAGGGGCAGCGTCACCTGCTGCGCTCCAGCCATGCCGGGAACACCGGCCAGGAGCATTATGAGCAGCGGCAAAATCGCAAGCCCCACGAGTTTCTTCGGACTCATGGTCGTTCCTCCTTAGAACCTTAGACGTAGTCTAGGAGGAAAAGAGCACCATCCCGCAGAAACGGGCCTTCGGCCCCGCTGGGCGGCGGGTGGTCCCCGGGGAGGAACCCGAAAGAAGCACGAGATCTCCGCGAAACGTGCGGCAACAGCCCAAGTTTCCATCAGCGGAAGACGGTGCCCAATGCACTCACGAGGAGAGGAGCCGTTATCGCCGCCGCTCGGCCATCTTCAGGATGTAGCTGGCGGCATCCGGCGTCTTGCAGCCGGTGTCGCCGTGGTCGACCCGCACCTTGCCAATGCGGCCGGCGGCGGCGAGGGCCTTCGTCTGGAGCGCCGGCTTCCTGCCGCCGATCGAGATGAGGGCGCCGTTCATCTGGTGGCGCACACGGTTCGGGCTGCCGGGAAGCTCGCGCTCGATGCGGGCGAGGGCCTCCTCGGCTTCGGCGTCGGAGATTTCGCCTTCGGCCACGAGGTGGGAGAAGACGATCCAGCCGGCCGAGGCGGTCAGCTCCACCGGCGACTCGCGCCAGCGCTCCATCGTTTCCCGCGCCACCGGGGACCTCCCCGCGAGACCGCCCAGGTAGCCCGTCTCGATGTAGTTGCCGAGGCTCGCCGCCCAGGCGTCGAGGGTCGCGCCGTCGAGCTTCTCCGGATCGGCGATCGTCGTCGCCAGGATGCGGGCCTCGTGGTTGCCGGAAGCCCACAGCTCTCCCGCCAGCCCATGGTCCAGCTTGATCTTTTTCTGCAGCTTGGTGAGGTCCGGTGTGTTGACGCCGTAGCAATCCTCAGCCGCGCCATGCCGGAGGTAGGTCTTCCTCGTCTGCTCCTTGCCCGCCGATCGCAGGGCTTCGAGAGTCTGTTGGAGGTTCATCCCCGCATTCTATGATCTCTTTGAGATGAATTTACATCTGTAAAATCACTCCGCGAGCCATCCCCTGCTATGCTCCCGCGCGGTTTTCCGCCGTCTGGCCACCTTGGAAAGGGGACTTGCATGCCCTGGAAATTCTCGAATAGTCGTCGTGCCGCGCCCACTCTGGCAGGAGTTTTACTGCTGACTCTGTCCACCCTGCCGGGCTGGGCGGTCAATCCGCCGGCCGCCAAACCACCACGGCAGGCCGGCAACTTCGACATCCGCGTTGGCGCCCGCCACTCCCTCGCCCAGGTCGTCTCCCGGGCGCCCGTGACGCCGCTCAGGCCGGCCCCCACGCCCGCGCAGCTGCGGGTGCAGATCAAGGACATGCAGAGCGCCCTGAAAAGCCTCCAGGCCGCCTCGCCTGGCGCGACGGCGCGCTTCTCACCCATCACGGTGGCTCCCGAGGTCGTCGCCGGCGAGCGCGGGCCGCTCTCGGTCGCGGCCACCGGCTCGGGCTTCGACGTCGTGCGCGCCTACCTGCACGCCAACCGCGTCCTCTATGGCCTGTCGGACGCGGAGATCGACGCCCTCCACTTCCTCGGCGAGAGCAAGAGCCCGAAAAACGGCATGCGGATGGTGCGCGTCGAGCAACTGGTCAACAACCGTCCCGTCTTCCAGAGCGAGAGCCGGTTCATCCTCGACCGCACCGGCCGCGTCTGGCGCTCCCTCGGCCTGCTGATGCCGAATGCCGCCGCGGCCCAGCTCCCCGTGCCGGGCGGTTTGACCGCTCCCCAGGCTCTCGCCAAGGCGATGCAGACGGTGGGCATTCCCCTCGATGTCACGCGCATGGCCGTCACCGGCACCAACGCCGCCGGCACGGTGACCCAGGTCATCGCCAACGATCCGAAGATCAAGGGCAAGGTACCCAGCGATCTCGTCTACTTCCCCGCGGGACCGGGCGTGCTCGTCCCCGCCTGGAGGCAGATCGCCTTCACCAAGACCGACGCCGACTGGTACACGGTCACCGACGCCACCACCGGCGCGGTCCTCTGGCGCAAGAACATCCGCGCCCACGTCTCGACGCAGGAGGCACGCTTCGGCGTCTACGTGCAGGCCGACGGCACGACGCCGGCGGAGAGCCCGGCGCCGAACTCGCCCACCACGGTGACGCCCGGCTCCGGCACCCAGTTCCCGGTGATCGCCCGCACGAACGTCAACATGTCCACGGCGCAGAACCTGACCTTCAGCCCCGACGGCTGGATTCCGGATGGCGGCACGACGACGACCGGCAACAACGTCGACGCCTATCTCGACACCGACAACGACGACGCTCCGGACACCGGAGCCCTGGATAACAACGGGCGGCCCGTCGGCAATCCGGACGCCAACACCAACAACCGCGACTTCCTGGGCAACACGCCGCGCGATTACACCTACAACCCGCCGCCTTTGGCCGGCGACCCGGACGCGGGCGACGATCCGACCCTCGCTCCGTATCAGCGCGGCGCCGTCACCCACCTCTTCTACCTCGCCAACTGGTATCACGACCAGCTCGCCGGCTATGGCTTCGACGAGGCGGCCGGCAACTTCCAGACCACCAACTTCAGCGGCATGGGTGTGGACGGCGACCCGGTGCTCGCCGAGACCCAGGACGGCGGGAGCACCGACAACGCCAACTTCGCCACGGCGCCGGACGGCAACCCCGGCCGCATGCAGATGTATCTCTTCGACTTCCCGACCCCCGAGCGCGACGGCGCTCTCGACGCCACGATCGTGCTGCACGAGATGACGCACGGCCTCTCCAACCGGCTGATCGGCAATGCCAACGGCCTGATCTGGGACGTGGGGAACGGCATGGGCGAAGGGTGGAGCGACTTCTACGCCTTGTCGCTGACCCACAACAGCAACGCCTATCCCCCGGACGCCGAGTATGCGGCCGGGGCCTACGCCACCTACCAGCTCGTCGGGCTCACCGACAACTATCTCTACGGCATCCGGCGTTTCCCCTACTCGACGGACAACACCGTCAACCCGCTCACCTGGGCGGACGTGGACGACGTCACCTACGACGAGTCCGGCGGCCTGCCGGTCAGCCCGCTCGGCTTCGGCTTCAACGGCGCGCTCGAGGTCCACAACGTCGGCGAGATCTGGGCGCTGTCGCTGTGGGAGGTGCGCAGCCGCATCATCGCGGATCCGGCGGGAGCCAACGGCGACGTGCCCACCGGCAACGCCACCATGCTCCAGCTCACCACCGACGCCCTCAAGATGACGCCGATCAACCCCAGCTTCACCGACGCCCGCGACGCGCTCATCGCCGCCGACTGCGTCACCAACGCCTGCGCCAACGAGAAGTCCATCTGGGGCGGCTTCGCGGACCGCGGCCTGGGCTACGGCGCCGTCGCGCCGCTCGGCCAGTCGGGCCTCTTCGGCGTCGGCGGCCACGTGGGAATCGGCGAGTCGTTCAAGCTGCCCTTCCTCGACCTCAAGACCACCACCATCGACGACAGCTCGGGCAACAACAACGGCGCCATCGATCCCGGCGAGCCGATCAAGCTCACGGTCCTACTGGTGAACCCCTGGCACAACGCCGCCTTCGGCGTGCCGGGCGCCACGGCCACCCTCACCTCGTCGACCCCGGGCGTGACGATCTACGACAACGCCTCCACCTACCCCGCCATCCCGGCCCAGGGCACGGCCAACGGCGACACCTTCCTCTTCACCCTTTCGACCGCCGCGCTCTGCGGCCAGTCGCTGCACTTCACCCTGACCACCACCAGCACCCTGGGCACCGCCAGCTTCGACTTCGTGCTCCGCGTCGGCAATCCCACGGGCCCCGGCGCGCCGGTGACCTACACCCGCACGGTCCCGGGCGGCCTCGCCATCCCGGACGATGACTTCAACGGCACGACCGACAACTTCGCCATCACCGACGACCTGGTGATCGACGACCTTCAGTTCCGTGTCGACGACCTGACCCACACCTTCACCGGCGACCTCACCGTCGAGCTCAAGGCGCCCAACGGCTACGGCACCGATCTCATCTACCTGCGCGGTTTCTTCATTGACCCCGACGGCGACAACTTCACCAACACCGTCATCGACGAAGCGGCCACCGACGACCTCAATCTCACCGACTCAACCCAGGCGCCTTTCACGGGTAGCTGGACGCCGGCCTTCAATTCGGTCATCTGGAGCCTGTTCGGGGTTCCCAATCTCGGCCCGGACCCGATCGGTCAGCTCGCCTCGCGGCTCGACGGCCAGAGCACGCTGGGCACCTGGCAGGTCCACCTCACCGACACGGCTTTCCTCGACACCGGCACGCTGAATTCGTGGTCGCTCATCGTCACTCCAGAGACCTTCGCCTGCTCGGCCATCGTGCCGGCCGCGGCCGTCACCGGCACCAAGACGGCGAGCGGCACCTTCCAGGTGGGGGGCACCGTCACCTACACGGTGATCCTCACCAACAGCGGCTCCGGAGTACAAGCCGACAATCCGGGCAACGAGCTCACCGACGTCCTTCCTGCGAGCCTCGCCCTGGTCAGCGCCACGGCGGACTCGGGCACCGCCGTCGCCACCGTCGGCACCAACACGGTGACGTGGAACGGCACCATCGCTCCCGCCGGCGGCACGGTGACGATCACCATCACCGCCACCATCAAGCCCTGCACGGGCGGCACGACGATCTCCAACCAGGGGCAGATCGCCTTCGACGGCGACGGCGACGGCACCAACGAGTCCACCGCGGTGACCGATGATCCGGGCACCGGCGCGGCGAACGACCCGACATCAGTCACCGTCGCGCCGGCGCCGTGCGTCACCGCCACCAAGACGGTGGTCGGCAGTCCCAGCGTGGGCTCGACGATCACCTACACCGTCACCCTGACCAACAGCGGCGGGGCGGCCGAGCCGAGCGTTCCGGGAGTCCAGTTCACCGACGTCCTGCCGGCGGGCCTGACTCTGGTGAGCGCCACCGCCACCGCCCCCACCGTCACCCCCGCCGGTAACACCGTGACCTGGAACGGCGGCATCCCGGCCAACAGCTCGGTGACAATCACCATCAAAGCCATGATCAACGCCGGCACCGACGGCCAGACGATCTCAAACCAGGGCACTTTCTCCTGGGATACGGAGCCCAATGGCACCAACGACGGGACCGGTTCCACCGATGATCCCGGAACCGCGGCGCCTGCCGATCCGACTGCGTTCGTGGCCATGGGGGCCATCGCCGAAGTCCCGACCCTCAACGACCTGGGTCTCGCGACCCTCGTTCTGGCTCTCGCCGGCGCCGCATTGATCCTCATGCGCCGCCGCCGCACGGCCTGACGACGCCCCACACCCCAGCCCCCGGCCGCCCGGCCGGGGGCGCTCGTTTTCACTCCTCGTCGTCGTCGCTGTCGTACTTCACCAGCGTCACCTTCCAGATCCCCGGCGCCTCGGTGACTCCCCATTGCCAGAGATCGTGGTCGAACGTCTCGGTCGTGATGCCGAGGGTGGCGATGGCTTCGTCGGTGGTCTTGCCGTCGTTGAAGGCGTTGAGAAGACGGTGGATGCCCTCCCGCCCATAGCGGTGCTCGACGTAATGAAGGGCCCAGCGCGACTCGTCGTAGCCAATGGCGATAAGCGCCGGCGAGAGGCTGCCGATGGCGGGCTCCAACAGCGGAAAGCCGAGCAGGTTGCTCTTGTCGCGGTAGCCCTGGATGGGGTTGACCCCCTCCTGCAACATCTCGACGTGCTGCGCCAGGCCTTCCTGGAACCAGTGCGGCGCCCGGCTGCCCGTGCGCTCGGCGATCATGGCGTGGGCCAGCTCGTGGGTGAGGATGCTGACCACGAAGGTCCCGAACTTCGGGGCATCGCCCAGCGGCACGCGGATCTTGCCGTCGTAGAGCCCGAGGATGTCCATGCCCGGTGAATATCCGGCCCGAAAGTCGTCGAAGCGCAGGAGATGGACCTCGGTGGACTTCGAGGAGCTGAGGGGAATCCACGCCTGGAGGCGGCTGCGCTCGGCCTCCAGGATGCGAGCCGCGCTCCTGGCGAAGGCCTCTCCGCGTAGCGGCGGGTAGTGGATCTCGAAATGCGGGCTGCGGTAGACCTCGGCGGAGGCCGCCAGGCGCTTTTCCATCTGGAGCTGCCGGATGCGCTCGTCGCCGGCCTCGAAGGGCAGCTGCGAGTTGGCCTTGGCCACCAGCTTGAGGGCCAGGTCGAAATTCCCCTCGGCGGTCAGCAGATCGGCGAGCTGGTAGAGCGTTTCGGGGTCCATGCGCTGGCCGGCCTTGTCGCTCTGCACCACGCGCACGAGCAGATCGCGGGCCTCTCCCGCCCGCCCCGCGCGCCGCAGCGCCTCGGCGCGCAGCCGCATGAGCTCGGACGGCAGGCTCGCGACCTCCTGGGCCAGACCCTCGGTCAGCGTCAGCACCTCGGCCCACCGCTGCCTGCCGGCCAGGGCCTCGGCGGTGTCCACCGTCCGGCGGCGCAGCGACGGCTGGGCCAGGGCACCCGGCGAGCGCACCGCCGCCAGGAGCGCCGGCAGGCGGGCCAGCATCCTCGCCTCCCGCTCGCCGTTCCAGACTCCGGCGTGATCGGCCCGCGTACCCGGCGGCGCCAGGTCGCAACCCCCGGGCACTCGCAGCTCCCCGGAGCCGTGGGTCAGCCGCAGAGTCTGGCCGAGCAGGCGCGCCTCGAAACCGGCCGGCGGCGACAGGGCGCGGCGGGAGACCCCCGCGCAGGTCACGACCGGATCCGTCGCCGACTCCAGATGGATGAGCCGGCGGATCTCGGAGTCCTGGAACAGGGCGAGCAGCGCCGGCCGGTCCATGACCTCCGAACGCGCGATCGGCTGCAATCGCCACGCGGTGCGGAAGAGCTCCTCGGCTGCCGCCGGCCGGTGGTCCCGCATCGCCATCTCCGCCAGCTCGAAGTAGGTGTCGGCCCGCCGCGATCCGAGCTCCTGGAGCTGGCGCAGAAACGCCTGGGCATGGCCGGGAAACCCCAGCACCTGGAAGGCCTGGGCGCTCTCCGACAGCAGCCCCTCCCGCGGCGAGCCCACCGTGGCGGCCCGCTGGTATGCCGTGGCCGTGGGAAGCTCCTGGAGACGCAGGAAGGCCAGACGCGCCCGCAGCAGCTCGGCCAGGGGGAACCTGCCCGGCGAGGGGAAAACCGCGAGAATCCGGTCGACGCCCTGGACGTCCATGCGCCCCAGGAGGTGCTGTGCCCACCAGAGGCTGGCGACACGGCTGGCCGCGCCGGGGTCCCCCACGACGGCCGGCGCCACCTCCGGCGCGGTCCCTCCCGGCAGGGTGAGCGCCCGGCGCAGCCCCAGAAGCGAGCGCAGCTCCCCGGAATCCGGCTCATGTTTCGCGACCCTGGCCAGCTCTCGGGACCCCAGCCTCGGCACGACCAGAGCGGCCAGCGCCGCCCCCACGACCAGAGATCCGGCGATGGCAAGCCCCAGAACGACGCCCCGCCGGTGACGCTGGTCCCACGTCGCCCCCAGCAGGAGCAGGCCGAGGGCCGCGACCCCGCCGATCAGCCACAGAGGCCACCGGAGCAGGGCGGCGAGCCGGCGCGGTGGAGCCCATGGCCGGGCCGCCGCCGCGCCGGGATGCCCGACCGCTGTGGCAGCCACGAAGGCCTCGTCGCTCACCGCCACCGGCTCGGCGGAAACCCGCAGAGAGTCGATCTTCCACTCTCCGCCCTCCCGCACGAGGTTGAGGATCAGGGTGTCGTCGAGCCCTGAGGGGAACTGGAGGGCGAAGACGGCGCCGGACGCGGAAAGACCTGGGGCGGCGGCCTGGAGCTCCCACTGCGCCTCGTCGGGAGAGCCGGCCCGCACCTCGATCTCGGCCATCACGGCGCCGCGGCCCAGATGGCGCAGCGGCGAGGTGCGCGACAGGTGATCCCACCAGGCGGCGGGCCCCCGCTCCAGGTACTCGGCAGCGAAGATCACGCCCTGCCGCTCGGCGTCGGTGAGCGGCCGCGGTCCACCGGGCGCCGGAGCGCCGTGCGCGGCGCCGGCGGCGGTCAGCGCACAGAGAAGGGCGGCGGCCAGAGTCCTGGGCATCAGTCGGTTTCCTTCCTCGAAATGCAATCGGGATTCGCGTCATTATAGAATCAACGCCTCACACCAACGCCAAGGAGGAGAAGGGCATGCGACGGAGACTTCCGCCAGGACTGGCGATCACGCTATCGATCCTCGCCCTCGGCTGCGGCCGCGGCAAGTCGCCGGACCTCCTCCAGGCGACGCCCGAGGCGGTCACCCTCGTGCGGGACAACGAAGCGCGCTGCTCCAAGATCGGCCAGGACGGCTTGCGCCGTCTCGCCGCCGCGGAAGCGGAGGTGGCCGGCGATGCCGCCAGGACACTGGAGGCCAACGCGGCCAGGCCCGATGGGCGCGCGGAGCTGGACCTCCGCACCGGGAGGCTCTTCGTGCCGCAAGTCAGGACCGACTCCAATCCTGCGCCGGAACCCGCCAAGGCGCCTCAGCCGGCGGAAGTCTTCAAGAAGTATCTGAACGAGGAGGCCGCCGGAGAGCTGGCGGCGGCGGACTCGGTCCAGGGTGCCATTCAGGATCTGCTCTCGAAGGTCAAGGCCGAGGCACCGAACGACCTGACCACCGCCGTGGAAGCGTTGTCCGCGGCTCACGACCAGGTCTGCGCCGCGGCCCGTCAGGCGCAGGCGTCGGCGAAGTATCGGGACGCCCTGGAGGCCGCCGAGAACGCCTACAAAGCCGCCGAGGAGAAGCTGCTTCCGTTGTACACCCTCAGCGATACGGACTCGCGCTTCGCTCTCCACAAGTACGGTCCGCGCCTCGAGGAGGCCCGGGCCGCGGCCCGCGAAAAGCAGCGCGCGGCCGCGGCCGTGCCGGTCAAGGACTATGAGAGCGATCAGCGGGAGTGGCAGGTCTCCCAGCAGCTCCAGGCCCAGCAGCAGGTGGAGCACGAGGTCGCCGTCAAGAAGTTCTACGGCAAGCGGGACGAGCCTCAACCGGAGTCCGTGCCGCGGCTGGGAGTGAAGACTCAAAGCCCGCAGTCGCCGGAGGACCGGGGCCAGGCGATGAAGACCTGGTATCCGCGCTACGCCGCCAAGGTCGGCGGGGTCAAGTCGGCGCTCTCCACCTACCTGCGCCTGCGCAATGCCGGCGTCACCGACTCCTCGCTGACCCAGTCCTGCGACGCGTTGATGGCCGCCGACAGCCCCCTCCTCAGCGACCCCGTCGCCCTGGAGGCACCGGACCCGCGGGCCGCGGAGCTCCTGCGCGCCGCGTTCACCGAGCTGCAGGGCTTGGCCCAGGCCTGTCACGACGGTCTGACCGCCGAGACCCTCATCCGTTTCGATGCCTTCGAGCGCACTCTGGGGCGGGCCGCCGCGGCCCTGCGGCCTTATTCGCTGAACCCGTAAGAGCAAGGGACAACAGGGGCTGCCGCGCCTCGGAGACGCCCCACGGGGTAGCTGGCGCTACCCTCTGGGCGTCTTCCATGAGAAGGCCCCAAATTGCAAGGCCGCCAGGGCGGCCTGACCTTATTTCTTCTCGATCGGAGTCGGGTGTCAGTCCCCGAGTCTTCCATCCGCACTCTCAAGGAGCCCTCTCGGGCTCGGTGCATGAGGGGTTGCCACCGCTGCGGCGCTGCACTCTCTACGGCGGCCTCGAAGGGCTCATGACGCCATAACGCAGTCGCCGACAACGGGGGTTTGAGACTCCCAGCTCCGATTCTGTCAACGATCCTATCAACAGTTCCGACAACGCTTCTCTGCTTGCTGAGCTTTTCCTTCTTGCTTCCTGGCTCTAGGCTTTCGCCTGGCGCAAAGGTTCATAGTCCGTTTCGCCAACCCAGAGGCGGTGCAGTACCACCGCCAACTTGCGAGCTACGGCGACCACGGCTCGCTTCTTGCCGTTCTTGCCCCCACGCTCGGCCAGCCGCAGCCCAAATCGACGCAGGTCGGTGTCGGGCCCGAAGCGACCCAAGACGTATTGGGAGGCTTGCACCAACAGGCGCCGCGCCAGGCGGTCGCCCTGCTTGGTGATCCGCATTTGGGGCGTCGACTGGCCCGAGCTGCGACTGCCGGGAACCAAGCCCAGGTAAGCTCCCACGGCGCGTGAGTTGGCGAAGCGCAACGGATCGCCCAGCGTCAGCACAAACACCAGCGACGTCAGCACTCCGACTCCCTTGATCTGACGAAGACGTTGCGTCACCGGCCAGCGCCGGGCCAAGGCCTCAATCTCCTTGTCGAAGCGGGCAATCTCCCGACTCACCTCGTCGAGGACCCGCAGCAAAGGCTCCATCGTTTCCATCAGCGAGGACGGCAGAGTCTTTTCCCGACGCGCTTTGTGGGCAAACGCCGCCGTGGAGCAGGAGCCTATCCGGTAGCCAAAGGACTTGACCACCCCGCGCACTTGGTTGATGAGCATCGTGCGTGCCTTGACCAGACCTTCCCGAGCCCGCACCACGGTGATGGCTTGCTGAGATTCCTCGCTGCGCGGCTCCACCGGCGACAGCAGCTGGGGATCGACCCGAACCAAGTGCGCCAGGAACCGCGCGTCGCGCTCGTCGGTCTTTTTCAGGCTCGCCGAGATGGCCCGCACCTGACTGGGATTGGCCACGATGACCTCGTGGCCCAGAGACTTCACCAACCGCGTCATCCACAGGCTGTGGGTTCCACTCTCCAGCGCCACCAACTGAGGGGCAAGAGAACTGAAGTAGCGCTGGACGCTGGCTGTCGTGGTGGACAGCCGCCGCTCCTCCAAAATCGCCCCGGTCTTTCTGTCCATCCGACAGATCCGGCTCGAACGATCCCCGAGATCCATGCCCATCACCTCTTGCGCCTCAACTTTGCTAAGCTCAATCACGGTCAACCTCCTTCGCGTCTAGTCGCGCGGTTACCTGTTTGCAGGCCATATTCTGGCACTGCGTCACAGGAGGTTGGCCTTCTCATCCCATCTCTACAGTGGGGACGAACCGGCGACGTGATCCGGATCGACGGCGCCCGTAGGAGACGATCAGGGATCAACCTTTCGGAAAGGCCTCAGCATTCCAATTTCCACACCGGTGCGACCCCAATGTAGTAGAGACGCCCAGAGGGTAGCGCCAGCTACCCCGTGGGGCGTCTCAGGATCGGCGATGACGGTCCAACCTGAAACCAATCCAACCGCGGCAGATCGAAGGTCCGAAATATCCAAGGCGACGTGATTCGAATCGGCGGCGTCGCCTACGGGCAAAACCCGAACGGTCAAGCAGCCGTTGTGCGTATAATGTCGCCAATCCCCAATGAGCTACCCTGGAGAAGACCGGGAGAAGTGCAATGGATGAGCCCACGCCTCCGCCGCCGGATTCTGGCAACGGAGCTTCCGCGGGCCGCGGCGACCTGCCGGAGCACATCGGTTCCTACCGGGTCCTGGGGCGTCTCGGCCGGGGCGGCATGGGAGAGGTCTTCCTCGCCTGGGACGACCGGTTGCGGCGCAAGGTGGCGATCAAGCGCATCCGCGGCGACTCCGAGGTCTCCCCCACTCTGCGCCAGCGCCTGCTGCGGGAGGCCCGCGCCGCGGCCAGCCTCAGCCACTCCGCGATCGTCCAGATCTACGACCTGATCGCCGACGACGAGGGCGACTGCATCGTCATGGAATACGTCGAGGGTCGCACCCTCGGCGCGCGGCTGAGCGAGGGTCCCCTGCCGCTCGAGACGGCGTTGCGGCTGGCGCGGGATATCGCCGAAGGCCTGGCCACGGCTCACGCCGCCGGTATCGTGCACCGCGACCTCAAGGCCGACAACGTCATCGTCACCCCCGCCGGGCATGCCCGGGTGCTCGACTTCGGCCTCGCCCGCCGGCTCTCGGGCGCCACCGACGAGATGATCCTCACCCAGCACGGCTTCATCCTCGGCACCTGCCACGCCATGTCACCCGAGCAGGCGGCCGGCGGCGAGGCCGACGCCCGCTCCGACCTCTTCTCGCTCGGCATCCTCCTGTACCACATGCTGACGGGCGTCTCACCCTTCCTGGCGGCGACTCCCCGCGAGACCCTGCTGCGGGTATTGAACTATCACCCGCCCCCCATAATCGCGGTCCGGGCGGACGTCCCTCCCGAGCTCGGCGCCCTGATCACCCGGCTCCTCGCCAAGGCCCCGGAGGACCGCCCGCAGAATGCCGGCGCCGTGATCCGCGCCCTCGGCAGCCCCACGCTCCAGTCGATCGCACCCGCCGAGCTCAGCGTCAGCGAGCTGTCCACCGGGCTTCGCGAGGCCACCACGGCCTGGGCCCTGCCTCCCCTGACCGCCCCGGCCGGCGGCTCGACGGCGGGGATGTCCGTGCTCACCCGCCGGCGGGCGGTACGAATCGGCGCCGTCCTGGCGGTGCTGGCGCTGGCGGTGCTCGGCGTCCTGGTGGGCCGGCAGCTCGCCGGCGGCCGGAAGCTCACCCCGCCGGTCGCGGCTCCCCTCCGGGTGGTCGTACCCCAGCCGCAGGTGAACGGCAAGGACGAACGTCTGCAACTCGCGGCCTCGGGAGTCCTCACCGCCTCCCTCAACACCCTCGGCACACTCGAAGGCGTGGCCGCGATCGACCCCTCTCAAATCGAAGGAGTGCCATCTTCAGTCCAGGACATGGCGCGGGCCGCGGCGGCGAACGAGGTCCTGGTGGCAACCCTCGACGCGGCCGGCGGCATGAGCAGGATCACCCTACGGCGCGTCCAGGGCTCCAGTGGCCGGGTTCTGTGGACCGATACATTCGACACTTCCATCGAAGCCGCGGACCTCCGCCTGCTGGCCGATGGGGTGGGCATCCATCTGCGGCGCGGCTATCCTGAGAAGCGACAGCGGTCCGGGACTTTCGCACCGGAGGTGCGGGATCAGGACTACGCCGCGTTCCTGAAGATCAAGCAGGGCATCGACTCCGGGAGAGTGCCGTCCCCGAGCGACCTGCAGAGCCTCGAAAACATCGTTGCGCAGTCTCCGCGCTTTCTCGAAGCGCGGGTGCTCGCGGCGCGAACCCTCCTGAACCGCTTCGAGTCCACCAAGGAAGTCGCCTACCGTGAGCAGGCACTGGCTTTCATTCAGGAGGCACGGAAGCTGGCTCCGAACGATCCTCGCCCGCTGGAGGTTCAGTTTGACATCGAGCTGGCCGGCGATCAGCCACAGGTGGCGGCCGCCACCCTGGCACAGCTCGAATCTCTACTGCCCGGTGACCCGCGAATCTTCCGCTTGCGGGCGGACCTTGCCGAGCGGGAGGGCCGCATGGACGAGGCGCTCTCCGCGCTAGGGTCCGCCGCCGAACGCTTCCCCTCCTGGCGGAACCTCTTCGCACTCGCCGATCTCGAAGCCCGGACGGGGCACATAGCCGAGGCTCGCCAACACCTGAGAAAACTTCTGGAAGACTCTCCCAACAACATCTGGGCCTTGACCCAACTCGCCAGAATCGAGCTTCTGTTCGGCGATTTGAAGAATGCCGAGCAGATCTTTCAAGAGCTGATCGCCAAGGCCCCGGAGCGAAACAACTTCACGAATCTCGGAATCATTCGATTTCTCCTGGGCCAGTACGAGGAGGCTATCGCCGCCTTTCAAAAGGCCTTGGCGCTCGACCCGGGCCAGGTCGACGTAACTTTGAACCTGGCCGAAGCCGAGCTGGCGCTGGGTCGCACACGGGAGGCTCAGGAACATTTCCATGCGGTGCTGAAGGACATCGAGAAAAATCGTCCCCCCGGAGGCCTCTCGGTTGAAGCCAGCATGACCCAGGCTCAGTGCCTGGCCCACCTTGGGCGCAAGCGAGAGGCGGTCGAGATCACACAGAAAGCCTTGCGCCAAAACCCAGACGACCCCAGTGTCCTGCAATCCGCTCCTCTGGTGTATGCGTTGGCCGGAGAACGCAACTCCGCCCTCGTCAACATCAAGAGCGCCCTGGAAAAAGGAGTCAGGTCTTATTGGTTCAATCTTCCGGCCTTCAACTCTCTGCAGAGCGATCCCGAGTTTCGTGAGATTCTCCGCCAGGCGCCGGGAGCTCCCCCCCACCCTTGAGCCCCCGGCTCCTCTCGGCCTAGCCTACAGAGTGAAGATGCGGGTGGGGTGGCTTGTGCCGGCCCGGCGGCTTGCCCAAGCCGTCGATCACAAGCGACGGTGAGGTCGTGGGGTCGTCGACCAATGACGTGCCCTTGAAAATGAGAGATTTGCCGTCCAGCGTCACCTCATAGTGCGCCTCGTATGGAGGCCATGGTTTCATTGAGTCAGGCTTGTTCTCGTGGATGGCGATACTGATCTTGGGTTCATCATCTGGGTCTCCGGGCGGCTTTGAATCAAGCTTATCCGTGAATACGATCGCCGGCTTATCATCTTTCGTGATCCCTTTGAAGTGCCACACCACCGTATCGTCGTTCGTTGCCGGGAATCGATCATTGCCGGCACCCTCGATCATGAAGGAAGAAGTTTCTTTGTCCACCTGAACCGTCAGATGCCGGGTCGTGCTCACAAAATCCGCCTCCGGCTCGGTCAAGACTGAATATGATTCCTGCTTGCTCATTGCGGTCTCCTTTCAAATTGATCGTTGGGGCTTTGGCCCCGCATCCTGGAATAGCACGGCGGATGCCAGGCCGCAGGGACGGCCCGATTTCCCCGAAAGTCTCTGATTCTCAAGGAGCTTCGGTCGCCGGCGCCCCTGCCAATTCCGTATCCGATCCGATAGACTGTATCCCGTTCAAGAGAGAGACCCGTGTCGAGCCCACGACTGATCGCCGTCTCCGGTCCCCTGGCCGGCCAGACCTTCGCCCTCGGGACGGAGCCGTTGACGCTCGGCCGCGACCACGCCAATACCATCCATCTGCGCGACCTCGCCGTCTCACGGCGCCACTGCGTGCTGGAGGCGGAGGGAGGGCGTTTCCGCCTGCACGACCTCGAAAGCCGCCATGGCACCTTCGTCAACGGCGTACCGGTGCGCGAGCGGAATCTGGAGCCGGGCGACCTGATCGCCCTCGGCGCCTCCCTCTTCCTCTTCGAGACCCGGGAAGAGGAGGCCGCGGTTCCGCCGGACTCCGTCCTGCTCGACGGCGCGAGCTTCACGGCGGGGAGCACCTCGCACATCGTCCCCGCCGAGTCGCGCTATCTGCGGCCGGAGGCGCTCCAGGCGGCCCTGCCTCCCGAGGCGCGCACCGCCCGCGATCTCCAGGCGCTGCTGCGCATCGGCAATGACCTCCACGCCCTCCACGCCACGGAACCCATCGCCCGCCGGTTGCTGGAGCTGACCCTCGAGACCATCCCCGCCGAGCGCGCCACCGTCCTGCTCTTCGACGCGGACACCACGGAAACCGCCGAGCCCGTCAGCTCTTTTGCCCTGGACCGCCGGGGATCGACGGCGCCCTTCGGCGTCTCCCGCACGCTCGTGGAGCGCATCGTGGCCGAGGGCACGGCCGTACTGGCCAACGACGTCCCGGAGGGAGTGGGGGATTGGAGCGGCGTCGAGAGCGTCGCGGCTGCCCGGCTGCAGTCCCTGATCGCGGCGCCGCTGACGGGAGACAATCTGGCGGGAGGCAAGCGGCCCTCCGGAGTCCTCTACCTGGATACCCGCGATCTCGGCACCCGCTTCGACGAGCGCCATCTGGACCTGCTCACCGCCGTCGCGGGTATCGCCTCGGCGGCCCTGGCCAACGCCCGCCTGCTGGAGTGGCTGCGGCAGGAGAACCAGCGCATCGAGGCCGCGCTCGAGACGGACATGGTGGGCGAGAGCCCGCGGATGAAAGAGATCGGCCGCCTCCTCGCCCGCGTCGCCCCCACGGACTCCACCGTCCTGCTGCGCGGCGAAAGCGGCACGGGCAAGGAGGTGGCGGCCCGTTCTCTCCACCACGGCAGCCGGCGGGCCAACCGCCCCTTCGTGGCCATCAACTGCGCGACGCTTTCGGAGACCCTGCTCGAAAGCGAGCTCTTCGGCCACGAGAGGGGAGCCTTCACCGGTGCCGTGGACCGCAAGACGGGCAAGATCGAAGCGGCTGAGGGCGGCACCCTCTTCCTCGACGAGGTGGGTGAGCTACCGCCGAAACTTCAGGCCAAGCTCCTGCGCGTGCTCCAGGAGCGGGAGTACGAGCGCGTGGGGGGAACCCGCCCCCTCAAGGCCGACGTGCGGGTGGTGGCCGCCACCAACCGCGATCTCGAAAAAGCGATGCGCGAGGGGACCTTCCGCGAGGATCTCTTCTATCGCCTGAACGTCATCACCCTGACGCTGCCCGCCCTGCGCGAACGGCGGGAGGACATCACCCTCCTCGCGAGCCACTTCGCGGCCCTCTTCAGCCGCCGGCTCGGCCGCCGCATCGCCGGCTTCACCCCCGAGGCCCGCGCCTGCCTCCAGCGCTACGGCTGGCCCGGCAACGTACGCGAGCTCGCCAACGCGGTCGAGCGCGCCCTCGTGCTGGGAGAAGGCGAGCTGATTCGCCCCGAGGACCTGCCGGAGACCGTCCTCGAAACCGCACCCGCCGCCGCTGCCACTGGCGGCCCCGTCGGCGCCTACCACGAGAGCGTCAACGGCTTCAAAAGACGATTGATCCTCGACGCCCTCGACCAGACCGGCGGCAACGTCACCAAGGCGGCCGAGCGGCTCGACTTGAATCCCACCTATCTCCACCGGTTGATCAGTAATCTGGAGTTGCGGGGCCAAAGCTGATCGGAACGTATATCTGAAAAGATAGTGCGATCCCGTCCAAACAGATAGCCTTTCTTCTCGAAAGCGAGTAATGGGTCCTCGCCTGACACCCTGAACCCATCGCGTTTTCTTGCATTTACCTTCTTCCAGCAGCCAGCCTGCACACCTTGGCATCGTCCATGCTCAAGGGTCAAGGCGTCTCGAAAATCCAGCTCGCATGTCGCGAGCGGATCTCATGGCTCTCTGGAGCTTCGGAAGGATGAACGACATGCAAATCGACACAGGTGTATTCGACGACAACTATCAGAAAAATCCAGCCTGGCCCCTCGATAAGGGAAACGGGCCGCGAATCGTCGACCATCACGTCAGCTTCTCCAAGGCATTCACGACCCCGCCGGTCGTACAACTGGCGCTCTCTGAATTCGACATGGGAAACACCGCCAACGCGCGTTTGAGCGTAAACGTCATCGGCGTCGACCCGCTGGGCTTCGAGCTTCGCTTCAGTACCTGGGCGGACACGAAAATCTACAGCGTATCGGTCAACTGGATCGCCATTGGAGCGTAAGCCCCCTCTGGACGGTCAAGCTGAAAAAACTGGGGCAGCCGCCGGCCCAAGGCGGCTGCCCTTTTCTTCAAATCGATAACGTCAAAACAAAAGGAGATCGCAATGGCGGACATCAGAGTGACCGAGCAAATCGGAACTGGCGGTTGGAACGGATCGATCGCGGCAAAGAACGGCATGATCTGGCTGGCGGTGAATGGCAACCTGCGCCAAGGGACCCTGGGCGCGGCCGTCCACACGGCGCAAGTTGGAACTGGCGGTTGGAACGGCTTCATTGCCGTCGACGATGGCTACGTCTATCTGGCGGTGGACGGCAACCTCCGCCGCGGCCTCATCGGACCTGACGTGCATACCACCGAGATCGGTCACGGGGGTTGGAACGGTCCAATCACCGTGGACGCGGGGATTATTTATCTGGCAACGGGAGGCAATCTCCGGCGCGGCGTCATTTCTTCGGCCGTTCACACCACCGAGATCGGCCACGGTGGATGGAACGGCGACATCGCGGCAAGCGGCGGCTTCATCTACCTCGCGGCCGGGGGGAACCTCCTGCGCGGCCGGGTCGCCGAAGTTTCGGGTGTTTCCACGCAGCAGGTAGGAAGCGGCGGCTGGGATGGCGAAATCTCCGTGGACGGCGGGTTCATCTACCTCGCGAAAGGGGGAAACCTCTTGCGTGGAAGCGTGAACGTTTAAACCAGCCGAGCAGCTCAAACGTTCTCACCTTTTCAACCCCTCCTCTCTCACCCCCATGCCCTCACCGGCCGGAGAGGAGGGCTTTTTTGCTTATGACTTATCTGATCGGATAGGCACCCCGTATCCGATTCGACAGCCTCTATCTCTGATCGCTTCTCGTCAAATCGTCACAATTCATCCTGTTCCTCCGACTCTTGGCGCGACTCTGAGCCTGGCATCGATCCTGCTCTCTTCGACTGCATTCATCAAAGCACATTATGTGCTTTACAATATCAAAGGAGACAAGCCATGCAAACCAATCGTCTCGCCCGCCTTCGCCGGCTCACACTGCTGCTGTTCGCGCTCTTGATCGCCACCGCGCTCGGCCCTTCGCCGGCGAATGCCGGCGGTACCGTCGGCAACGGCACGCCCGCTTCCTGCACCCGAGCCGCGTTCAATGCGGCGCTCGTGGGCGGCGGCAAAGTCGTGTTCGCCTGCGGCGCCAATCCGCTCACCATCACACTCACGGTGGCCAAGCAAATCTCCATCGATACGATCATCGACGGCAGCAACAACAAAATTACGCTCAAGGCCCTTGGCACCCATCACTTCAAGGTCCTTCCCGGCAAGACCCTATCGCTGCTGAATCTCAGTCTCACCGATGGCGCGGACGCTTCCGGAGGTGCGATCGAAAACCTCGGCACGACGGAAGCCAACCGCGTCACATTCGCCAACAACACTGCCACCGACAGAGGTGGCGCGATCGTCAATCACGGGGCGCTCAACGTGCGCGACAGTACATTCAGCCAGAACAAGGCGGCGAACGGCGGTGGCGCGATCTGGAATGATGGCGGCACGGTGAATGTGGAGAACGCCACGTTCGATCAAAATCAGATCACCGGCACGACTGGCCTGTTCGCCGGTGGAGGCGCGATCGGCAATCTGGCTGGAGCTCTTACGGTTGGCAACAGCAGGTTTACCGACAACTCGACTGCGACCGGTGGCGGCGCCTGTTCAACAATGCCAGCGCGAGCGTGAGGCTCTCGACTTTCTTGGGTAACGAGGGGCCTGGCGCCGGTGGCGCGATTGACAATACAGGTACAATGACGGTGGATAGCTGCACGTTGAGCGGAAACCAGGCCAGCCTGGGCGGCGCTATCGCTCATCTTGGAACCTCACTCGTCCTAACGGCATCGACCCTGACAGGCAACTCGGCGATCAGCAATGGCGGCGGCGTTTACGCTTCGGGAGATGCCTCTTACACGAACAGCACCCTGGGCGGCAATCAAGCCGGCAATGGGGGCGGCGGTCTCTTCCAGAACAGCGGCGAGGCGGTCATGCTTTTTACGACGGTCGCGAACAATTTTGCCGGCTTTGGCGCGGGCGTGTACAAGGAAGGCT
The DNA here is from genome assembly GCA_963717295.1 of Thermoanaerobaculaceae bacterium. Classification (GTDB taxonomy): domain Bacteria; phylum Acidobacteriota; class Thermoanaerobaculia; order Multivoradales; family UBA5704; genus DATARR01. The sequence continues at coordinate 7,689,402 of OY970330.1, read as the reverse complement.
CCAAGCCGGGCAGCCTGTCGCTGCAAAACTCACTGCTCTCGAAAAACATGGGCGGCGATTGCGACGGCGTGCTGACCTCGCGCGGACATAATCTCTCGAGTGACACCCACTGCGGCAGCGCATTCACCCAGCCCGGCGACAGGATCGGCGTCGACGCGAAGCTTGGCCCTCTCGCAAACAACGGCGGCCCGACGATGACGCACCTGCCGCGACCGGGTAGCCCCGCGATCGACGAGGCGGTCATGGTAACCGGCGTCACCACCGATCAACGCGGGGTCAAGAGGCCGCAAGGCCCTCAACCCGACATCGGGTCAGTCGAAGCGCCCTAGCCGGTCTGGATCCGTTTCGGCCGCGGTGTGCGCGGACGGTCTCCTCCCGGACCTTTTACACTCCCGTTACACTCCCACGCCCGCTCCTGGGAATTCCCGGGGCGGGCTGCAACTTTTGGAGTTGGAATCCGTAGTTGGTCAGCCTCCACCAGCGGAGGCTCCCCGGGGAGAGACGATTTTGAGGACGTACTGGATTGGGTTGGCGCTAGCCGCGCCCTTGGCCGCCCTGCTGGCCGGCTGCGGCGGCGATTCCGCATCGGCGGCGAAAAAGAACGCGAAAAGCTCGGACGCCGAGGCTCGCCAGGTGCGAGTGGTGAAGGCCGAGGAGAGCCGGCTGGCTCGTACGGTCGACGTCTCCGGCACCCTGGCCGCCGATCAGCAGGCGACGCTCGGCCTCAAGGTGGCCGGCCGCCTAGACAAGATACTCGTCGACATCGGCACCCCCGTGCGCCGGGGCCAGGCCATCGCCCGGCTGGTGCCCACCGACTTCGAGCTGCGGGTGCAGCAGGCCCAGACCGCCCTGGTGCAGGCCCGCGTCCGCCTCAGCCTGCCCCCCGAAGGGCCGGATGCCATCGTTCCCCCCGAGCAGACGGCCGGCGTGCGCCAGGCCGCGGCCACACTCAAGCAGGCCCAGCTCAACCTCGACCGCATGAAGCGGCTCTTCGATCAGCAGCTCGTTCCCCGCTCCGATCTGGACTCCGCCGAGGCGGCGCTCGGCGTGGCCGACGGCCGGCACCAGGAAGCCGTCGAGGAGGCCCGCACCCGCCAGGCCATCCTCGGCCAACGCCGCTCCGAGCTCGGCCTCGCCCAGCAGCAGCTCACCGACTCGGTGCTGACGGCGCCCTTCGAGGGCATCATCCGCGAGCGGCTGGCCAACGCCGGCGACTACGTGGCCGTGGGCGCGCCCATCGCCGTGCTGGTACAGATCCACCCCCTGCGGCTGCGCCTCGCCGTGCCCGAGCGCGACGCCGCCGGCATCAAGACCGGCCAGCGGGTCGATCTCACGGTCGAGGGCGACCCCGTCAGGCATGCCGGCCGGGTGGCGCGCATCAGCCCCTCGATCAGCGAGGACAACCGCACCCTGATGGTGGAGGCCGAGGTGCCCAACACCGACAGCCACCTGCGGCCGGGCTCCTTCGCCCGGGCCGAGATCGTCGTGCTGGCGGCGGACCTGGCCGTCCTGGTGCCCGCCTCGTCCATCGTCTCCTTCGCCGGCATCGACAAGGTGATCGGCGTCGAGGGCGGCAAGGCGGTCGAAAAAAGGGTGAAGACCGGCCGCAAAGCCGGCGACCGCGTGGAGATCGTCGACGGCGTCAAGGCTGGCGACTCCGTCGTGGTCGAGCCGGGAAACCTCGTCTCGGGCGAGGCGGTGCGGGCGGTGCCTGCCTCCGACTGATCTCAATGGAGATATGCTCGGCAGGAAGAGAAGGACGGGATCGGTCCGTCAGACCATGTCAGAGAGAGGCTGAATGGGAATCAAGGAGCTGGAGGTCAAGGGGTTTCGGTCGCTTCGGCACGTCCGCTGGACGCCGGGGAAGCTGAACGTCCTGATCGGGCAGAATGGCTCGGGGAAGTCCAATCTCCTCCATACCCTGGAGTTGCTAAAGGCGTCAGCAGAGGGACAGCTTCCGGAAGAGGTCCTGCGAGAAGGTGGAATCGCTCCGCTCCTCTGGGATGAACAGACGGGGATCATCGACTGGACGCTCAAAGCGGCGGCAGGAGAAGAGCTCTACTTCTACGAGATCGAGCTTCAGAGGCGCGGCAATACGAGCTCGTACAAACTCTCGAAGGAGGTGCTCAAGGCTGCTGAGACCGCTCTGATCCAGCGTGGTTCAGGTGAGTCCTTCTTTCTTGATCGCCATGGGATTCTGATCGATGCTGAAGACACCACACCAGAAGACCAGACTGCCTTGCCGAGGATAGGTTTCCCCAAATTTACAGATCCGAGAACCCTCAACTTTCACCAATTCCTGCGGAGTTGGAACATATATCACGATCTCCGGGTCGACCGGGAGGCGTCTATTCGACAAGCTTCCGTCTCGCGTTCTGAGAAGAGGCTCAGAGCTGACGGACAAAACCTGACTTCCGTGCTCCATACTCTTTACACAGGCAGCCGAGAGTTCGAGTATTCTCTAGACGCGGCCATGAGCGCCGCCTTCGGCCCAGAATATGAAAAGATCGTATTTCAGCCCGATGCTTCTGATCAGAGAGTTCAACTTGGACTTCGGTGGCGATCTCTGAAGAGCGTTCAAACGGCAGCCTCGCTGTCAGATGGCACGCTTCGATTTCTGCTCCTCATTGCGATCCTGGCGAATCCGGACCCTGGAGACCTCCTTGGTATCGACGAACCTGAAACCGGTCTCCACCCTAGAATGGCACCCGTCATTGCCGAGCTCGCCATGGACGCCGCCGAGCGCACCCAGGTTATCTTCACGACCCACTCTCCGCAATTCCTCGACGCCTTCAGAGATGATCCCCCTACGACCACGGTCACGGAGCTGGTCGACGGCGAGACCCGCCTCTCCGTCTTGGACGGAGACGAGCTGGCAAGGTGGCTGAAGGAATACAGTCTGGGTGCGCTTTTCCGCTCCGGCCAGCTCGAGGCCTTGGCATGAGATTTATACTTTTCGTCGAAGGCTTTACCGAGCAGGCCCTCCCTCATTTCTTGAAACGGTGGCTTGATCCCCGTCTGCCTATGCCAGTGGGCATTCACGTCAGCCGTTCCGAAGGGCTTTCCGATTATTACACCGGTATCAAGAGGAGAGTCGAGTTCAGTCTCGCTGGCAAAACCGGTGCCGAGATCATTGCCGCGATAGGTATTCTCGACCTGTATGGGCCGACGTTCTATCCGCCGGACAAGAAAACCGCGGACGAGCGATACTCCTGGGGCAAGAAGCATCTCGAACGCCGGGTCGGACACCCTCGTTTTCGCCAGCACTTCGCCGTCCATGAGACCGAAGCATGGCTGTTGGCCCAGCCTGAAGTCTTTCCGCAGGAAGTGAGAAAAGCTCTTCCCCGTGGGGCCTCCCGGCCAGAGACCGTAAACTTCGACAACCCGCCCGCCCGGCTCCTCACCCGACTCTACCGGGAGAGGCTGGGAAGGAACTACAGGAAGGTGACTGACGGAGCATACCTCTTCCAGTCGCTCTCCCCGGACCGTGCCTACGAGAAGTGTCCCGCTTTGAAGGCCTTGCTGGACGACATGCTGGACCTCGCCCGCCAGGCCGCCGGCTGAAGAAGGAAGCATCATGCAGAAGCTCGCAGAAATCTGTATCCGCCGGCCGGTTTTCGCGGCGATGATCATCCTGGCCCTGGTGGTGGTGGGAGCCGCCAGCTACAGCCGCCTGGGCGTGGACCGCTTCCCGTCGGTGGACCTGCCCACCGTCTCCGTGCGTACCGCCCTGCCCGGCTCCTCCACCGAGGAGACGGAGGCCGAGATCTCGCAGCCGATCGAGGAGGCCGTCAACACCGTCGACGGTATTCAGGAGCTGCGCTCCGTCTCCTCGGGCGGCACGTCGTTCGTCATCGTCACCTTCAATCTCGACCGCAACATCGACACCGCCGCGCAGGACATCCGCGACCGCGTCTCAGGCATCGTCCGCAATCTGCCCAAGGACGTGCTGCCGCCCGTCATCGCCAAGTTCAACAACGATTCCTCGCCCGTCATGTCGATCGCGCTCTCCGGCAACCGGTCGCTACGCGAGCTGACGGAGTATGGGGACAAAGTCGTCAAGGTCCAGCTCGAACGCTCGACGGGCGTCGGGCAGGTGAACATCGTGGGCGGCCTCTCGCGGGCGATCAACATCTGGATCGATCCCGACCGCCTCTCGGCCTTCGGCCTCCCCATCGCCACGGTGCGCGACGCGCTGGTGCGGCAAAACTCCGAGGCCCCGGGCGGCAACGTCACCTCCGGCGGCCGGGAGCAGACGCTGCGCACGATGGGACGATTCGAAAGCTCGGCGGACTTCAACGATCTGGTGGTCGCCAACCTGCGCGGACAACCGGTGCGGGTGCGCGACCTCGGCCACGCGGAGGACGGCACCAAGGAGCAACGCACGCTCGCCCGGCTCGACGGCGTGCCCACCGTGACCCTGGAGGTGCTGCGCCAGTCCGGCGCCAACACCGTCGAGGTGATCGAAGGCGCCAAGGAAGCCCTGGCGCGGGTCAAGGCGCAGCTCCCGCCAGACCTGAAAATCGAGATCGTTCGCGATCAGTCGCGCTACATCTACGCCGCTCTGCATGAGATCAATCTCCATTTGATCCTGGGCTCGATCCTCGCCTCGCTGGTGGTGCTCGCCTTCATGCGGAGCTGGCGCTCGACGGTGATCGCCGCGGTCGCCATTCCGGCCTCCACCATTGCCACCTTCGGCATGATGAAGGCCCTGAATTTCACTCTCAACAGCGTCACCATGCTCGCCCTGGTGCTGATGGTGGGCGTAGTGATCGACGACGCCATCGTGGTGCTCGAAAACATCTTCCGTTTCATCGAGGAAAAGAAGATGAATTCGTTCGAGGCGGCGAAGGCGGCGACGCAGGAGATCGGCCTCGCCGTGCTCGCCACCACGCTGTCGCTGGTGGTGATCTTCGTTCCCGTCTCCTTCATGTCGAGTATTTCCGGCCGTTTCCTGTATCAGTTCGGCCTCACGGCGGCGGCGGCGGTGCTCGTCTCCCTGCTCGTCTCTTTCACCCTGACACCGATGATGAGCGCCCGCATGCTGCGCGCCGAGGACGCGGCTGGCGGTCACGCCGGAGACTCCGGAGCCCCCGGAGACCACCATCCCGCCGGCGAGGCCACTCACTCACGCCAGGGTTTCTACACCCGCATCGACCGGGGCTACGAACGGATGCTGCGCGCCACGCTGGCCCACCGGCGGCTCGCGGCTCTCGTCTGCGTCGGGGTGATGCTGGCCTCAATTCCCATTTTCAAGCTGGTGAAGGTGGAATACATCCCCAGCGACGTGGACGAGTCGGAGTTCGAGGTCAACGTCAACGCGCCGGAAGGCACGAGCCTCGCGGGCATCGCCGAGGCCATGACGGCCGTCGAGAAAGAGCTGCGGACGACGCATGGCGTGCGTAGCGTAATCGTCACGGCGGGCGGCGGCTTCCTCGGCGGCGTCAACCAGGGAAGCGCCTTCGTGCGTCTCGTGCCGCAGGAGGAACGGCGGTTTTCGATCCCCCGGTTCTTCAAGGGCCTCGTCCATCTCGATCCCGCGGCGGCCTTCCGCGACAACTACAGCCAGGCGGACGTGATGTCGGAGATCCGCCGCCGGCTCAGCCGCTTCAAGGATCTGCGTTGCGGCGTGCGTAACGTGACGTCTTTCAACATCGGCGGCGGCAACTGGGATATCGACTTCGTTCTGCGTGGTCCGGATCTCCAGTCGCTCGCCGCCTACGCCGACCGTCTGCGCGAGAAGTCCAAGGAGCTCGGCGGCATCGTCGACGCCGACATCACGCTGAGACTCAACCGGCCGGAGCTGCGGGTGGTGGTGGACCGCGACCGCGCCGCCAACCTGGGAGTCGACATGTCCAACATCGCCGACGCCCTGCGCCTGATGGTGGGCGGCGACGATCAGGTTTCCCGCTTCCACGATCCCGGGATCAACGACGATTACGACGTGCAACTCCGCTTGACCAACGGCGTGCGCAACGATCCGCGATCCATCCTCGCCCTCTTCGTCCCCGGCCGTGGCGGCAAGCTCTATCAGCTCGGCAACTTCGTCAACCTGAAGGAGGAGACGACCGCCTCCCGCGTCGACCGCATGGACCGACAGCGCCAGGTGAGCCTGCGAGCGACCGTGGCGCCGGGCTTCGCGCTGGCCGACCGGCTGGAGGCGCTGAATCAGGCCGTGAAAGAGATGAACCTGCCGGCCGCCTACACCACCGCCGTCGCCGGCCGCGGCAAGGAGCTCGCCCGCACCTACAGCGAGTTCATCTGGGCGCTGCTGCTTTCGATCATCTTCATGTACATGATCCTCGCCTCGCAGTTCGAGAGCGTGGTCCACCCGTTGACCATCCTGCTTTCGCTGCCGCTCGCCGTGCCCTTCGCCCTGCTCTCCCTGTGGGCCACGGGCAACACGCTCAATCTTTACTCGGCGCTCGGCGTGCTGGTGCTGTTCGGCGTGGTGAAGAAAAACGCCATCCTGCAGATCGATCACATGAACGGTCTGCGCGCCAAGGGAATGGAGCGGCTGGACGCGATCATCCAAGGCAACCGCGACCGTCTGCGCCCCATCCTCATGACGACCCTGGCCCTCGTCGCGGGCATGCTCCCTCTCGCCCTAGGCACCGGCCCGGGCTCCGAAGAGAGACGAGCGATCGCCGTCGTCGTCATCGGCGGTCAGAGCCTCTCGCTCCTCCTCACCCTGCTGGCGACGCCGGTGTTCTACTCGATCTTCGACGACCTGCGGGGGACCCGGAAGAAGACGGTCGAGCCGGAGTTGGAAGCGGAGAAGGCGGCGTAGCCTACCCTTTCCCGGGCGTGATCACCTTCATCGGCTCCTGCTCCAAATCGGGCGCCACTTCCGCGGTGCCCCCGCCGCGAGTGGCGAGGAAGATGGCGGCCGTCCAGGTGGGGACGAGATCCATGCCGGGCACAAGCTCGATGAGAAAGCCCGGCAGAAACGACCAGTGCCAACCCACCAGCCAGGTCAGTGTCAATCCCACGGCCACGTCGAGCACGTCGTCGAAGGGTGAGGCATAGCCCGGCAGGAAGGCCGCGAAACCGCCGATCTGGATGGCGTCGGCCGCCATGGCGATGATGCGCGCCGCTTTTACGCGGCCTGGAGTGGCTTCGATCTTCATGCGGTCAGCGTAGGATGCGACGGCCGCCGGGTCAAGACCGGCGGACCCTGCTATCATCCAAGCTCCCATGCCTCCCATCCAAGAATCCCGCGAGCGCTACCTGCTGTTCGTCCCACCCCGGGCCGCGCTGAAAAACATCCAGCGCCCGAACCGGCAGCCCGTGGACCCGGCACAGCCCTGGACCTCGGATCACTTCTGGCGTCCCGAAAAGATGAAGCCTGACGGTGCGCGGGATATTCGCCCGGAGGTGCTGAAGCGGGCCGCGCTCCTCGCGCTCATCGCCCTCTCGAACCTGGGATTCCTCTCGCCTTACCTCGGCCTCAAGATCGTCGCCGGCTTCGCCGACCTCGCAGGCCTGCTGATCCTTTTCGACTGGGTGTTGAAGCTCGGACACTGGCTGCGCCATCCCCGCACGCGGATGCGCTGGACGACCTTTCCCGCCTTCCTCGGCGGCCGTCTGGAGGGGACCGTCACCATCAGTCCCAAACAGCACGTCATGAGCTCGATTCAGGTGAGGCTGCGCTGCGTGCGCGACGAGCGGGTCGAGCACGCGACGGAGAGCGGCCCCACGTCCTATCTCGAGCCCTACGTCCTCTATGAGCAAAGCTTCGAGACCCTGCCTCCGGGTGAGACCCTGCGCGAGCTGCCGCTCGCCTTCGATCTCCCCGCGGATCTCCCCGGCAACGACCTTGGCCCCGAACAGGCCGCCTACTGGCAGGTGGCGTTGAAGATCCCCGTGCCGGGGCCAGACATCGAAGCCATCTTCCTGGCGCCGGTGTACGCGCGGCGGTGATTCGTTTCTACAGCAGCGTGCCGTGAAGAATGAGGTAGGCGACGCTGAAGTAGATGATCAAACCGGTTACGTCCACCAGGGTGGCGACGAAGGGCGCCGAGGAGACGGCAGGATCGAATCCCAGCCGCCGCAGCAGGAAGGGCAGCATCGAGCCGGCGAGCGAGCCGAACGTGATGACGCCGACCAGCGCCGCCCCGACGGTGAATGCCACCCGCTCCCAGTGCACTCCGTAGTCGTAAAAGTGGAGGTGCTGCCAGAGGAAGATGCGCACGATGCCGATCACGCCGAGAATGGAGCCCAGGGTGATTCCCGTCGGCAGCTCGCGCAGAGCGATCTTCCACCAGTCGCCGACCTTCAATTCGCGCAGCGCCAGGGCGCGCACGATGAGCGACGTGGCCTGCGACCCCGAGTTGCCGCCCGAGCTCATGATCAAGGGAATGAACAGCGTCAGCACGATCGCCTTGCTCAGCTCGCCCTCGAAGTGCTGCATGGCCGTCGCCGTGAGCATCTCGCTCAGGAAAAGGACACAGAGCCAGCCGGCGCGCTTCTTGATCATCGTGCCGAAGCCGATTTGCGTGTAGGGCTTTTCGAGAGCTTCGACGCCGCCGAGGCGCTGAGCCTGCTGCGTCTGCTCGGAAACGATCGCGTCGATGACGTCGTCCACCGTGACGATGCCGAGCAGCCGGCCGGCGTCGTCGACCACCGGCGCGGAGAGCAGGTTGTACTTCGAGATCAGGGCGGCGACATCGTCCCGGCTGTCCCGGGCTTTCACGGTCAGCGGCGCACGCCGCTTGCCGACGTCGAGAATGGCGGCGCCCGGCTCCGCGACGATCAGGTCGCGTAGCGAAACGACGTGGACCAGGTGCTCATCCTTGGGGTCCACCACGTAAATGGCGTAGACCGTCTCCTTTTCGCGCGCCACCTTGCGGACTTCAGCCAATGCCCGCTCGACCGTGCAGTCCGCCGGGACGCTCATGAGCTCGGTCGTCATGATGCCGCCGGCCGAGGTGGGCGGGTAGGCCATGAGCTCGGAGAGAGACTTCCGAGTGGACGGCTGGAGGGCCGCCAGGAAGCGGGACCGTTCGGCCTCTGGAAGCTCCCGGAAGAGATCCGCCTGCTGGTCGGCCGACATGGCTTCGAGAAGGGCCACCGCCTGTTGGAACGGCATGTTCTCGATCAGGCGGCACCGCTTCGTCAGCTCCGGCTCGTCGAAGACCTGAACGGCGAGATCGAAAGGCAGGGCCGCGAGTACCCGGGAAGCTGGCTCGGCCGGGAGCCGGTCGATACCCTCGGCGAGATCCGCCGGGCGCATCCCGGAAACGGCACGGGTGAGCTCCTGCGGATCGCCGTCGGCCAGGGCGCGCAGCGTCGGAGTCTTCAAAGTTGCGGTTGTGCTCATCGATTCAGTTCCTCCGGAATGTCATCCGTGGGAGTTTGTCACGGCTGGGGCGCGGCCGAGAGCCCCGTGCGCAACCTTCCCTCCGGTCCTGCGTCTACCGAAGTGGAGGATTCACAACCATGATGAGGACCGGTGTCCTGTTCGTCGCCATCGCTGGCAGCATCACAGTCGGCTCACTCCGGGCGGACTCTCCGCCCGCGCTGCCGAGCGCCGACGAGATCGTCGCGCGCCATGCCGAAGCGATCCCCACTTCGCGGAGGGCTACGATGGCAGCGCCTGGGAGCTCTACGGCGATCCCGGAATCGTCGTGCGAACCGTCGAAGCGGCCTCGGCAAAGTGACCTCGGACCCAGTTCGAATCGGAGAGACACTCATGTCACGCGAGAACGTTGAGATCGTAGAGCGGCTCTACGACGCATTTGCCCGCCGCGACGTGCCGGAGATTTTGAGCCGGCTCGCACCGGAAGTGGAGATTACGCAGTCCACCGCTCTACCCTGGGGCGGGGTCTACAAGGGTCCCGAGCAGTTCGGCTTCTTCTTCAGAAACCTGACCCAGCACATCAACTCGACACTGGTTTTCGAACGTTACCTCGACTCTGGGGACGAGGTCGTCGCGATCGGCCGCACGCAAGGAACGGCGGTCGCGACGGGCTACCCGTTCGATGTCCCGATCGTGCATCTCTGGCGGCTCCGCGAAGGCAAGGTGCTGAGCTTCCAGCCGTACATCGACAACCCAACGATGCAGGCGTCCCTCTTAAGCCGCAACGAGCTGTCCATGACGCCCCCAAAAGGTCCGGTCAAGATTGAGCTCACGCGGGATGAAGCCTTGGTCCTGTTCGACCTGCTGCACCACTTCGAGGAGACTGAGAGGCTCGAGCTCCAGCATCCGGCGGAGGAGCAGGCCCTCTGGAGTCTCTCGGCTCTTTTGGAGCGTGAGCTTGCCGAGCCCTTCATGCACGACTACGGCGTGATCGTCGATCAAGCGAGGGCCAGGCTCCGGCCGGATCCGGAGTGACCCGTGAGGCCCTGCCAGGAGTCGGCGTAGAATAGGGGGTGACAGGCCCGGGTTGCTGCCGACCTGTGGCGCTGAAAGGAGACAACATGTCCCTGGTAGTCCGAGCGTTTCCGGTTCTGAAGGGGAAGGAAGGCGTCGTGCGGGCCTTCGTCAAGTCCCTGGCGACGGACCGCGCGGCAGACATGGCGCACTTCTGTACCTGTTTCGGCGTTACGTCCGAATCCTGGCACCTGCAGGAGACTCCCCACGGGCTCTGGGTGATCGCAGTATCAGAAATCGACGAGCCCACAAAGCGGGGGGAACAATACTCTGCGTCGCATGCCGAGTTCGACGAGTGGTTCAAAGAGCAGGTTCTCGAAATAAGTGGAATCGATCCCATTACACAGCCGCTTGGGCCCCCGACCGAGGAGATTTTCTCCTGGCCCGCAGTGGATAAAGATTCCTCGGCTTACGAAGCCTGAAAAGCGTTGGCGCCGGCGTACCGCGGAACGTCAGGCGCCGTCAACGCCCGTCAGCCGGCAACTTTCGCTTGGCGTCTCCCGAGCCGGGCAGTAGGGCGAACAACGTCGCCAGAACCAGAGCGCCCGCCGCTGGAATGTAGTTGTTCCCGATCGAAAAGCCGGCGATATACGTGAAGCCCGCAAACAGGAGCGTCGACACGCCAAGGCCCACCCTATTCCCTCGCCACGCCGCCCAAGCCGCGATCATCGCCAAGCCTGCCGGAATGATTAGCGGCAGCGGACCCAATTGCGACACCTCTGAAAACGATCGGTACAGGGTTACCGCCCGGCCCGAATCTGAAGCGATGCTCACGTACCGCATTGGCGTAAACCACAGCCAGCAACCCATGACGACACACCACGTTACACCGACCGCCGCAAGAACGGGTGAAACCCAAATCCGCCATTTCATGGTCACCTCCTCGTTTCCATATCAAGCCTTCCACCCCGTCCACTCACGCCGCAGCAAACCGAAAAAGAGCGCATCCTGCACGTCGCCGCCGACCCGCCAGCGCTCGCGGAGATATCCCTCGCGCTGGAATCCCAGGCGCTCCAGGCTGCGGATCGAGGAGGAGTTGCGAGGATCGACGTCCGCCTCGAGCCGTTGCAGGTCCAACTCCCCGAAGGCGTAGCCGAGGAGCGCCTCCAAAGCCTCTCTCATGTAGCCCTGACCCCAGTGCTCGCGGCCGAGGGCGTAGCCGATTTCCGCCCGGCGGTTGTCCGTCTCGAAATTAAACAGAGTACAGGTCCCGATCACGAGATCGTCGTCGCGCCGCGCGACTCCCCATTGAAAGAGGGTCTCGCGGCGGAAGCTCCCGTGGACGTGCTCCAGCAGATCCAGGGCTTCGCGCCGATCCGTCATCGGCAGGGTGCTCCAGTAGCGCATCACCTCGGGATTCGAGAAGATCGCGAAGAGGGCGTCGACGTCGTCCTCGGTCAGATGGCGTAGAACGACGCGGAGGGCGGGGATGGTGGGAAGTCGATCGGGGTCGGTCATGATCCCTCGCTCGCGCTACGCATCACGGGCGCCGGTCCTTGAGAATCGAAACGTAGGCTCGCCACGGACCAACCCCGTCGGCATAGACCTTCGCCATGACCCTGGCGATCTGTCCCAGGTGATCCAGATCGTGGACGACCCACGTCGCCAGGAGTTGCCGAAGCGTCACGACCCCAAGCTCGGGATGCCGCCCGGTGCGCTCCAAATCCGCGAGCGACAACTTCATGGCCCGAAGCTCGGCCAGGTTCTCGGCCCGCAGCCGTGCGAAAGTCTCCAGGAGATCGTCAAGACCCTTTCCCCGGCTCTCCGCAAACATGGCATGCCGGTCGAAGGGCTCGAAGGGTCGTGCATCCCCGGCAAGGATGTGGCGAGCACGAGGAATCCAGTCCGTGCGTTCGCCGTGAATCAGATGCCCGAGAACATCGAACGGGCTCCAGGTTCCTTCCCCCTCGGTGGCAAGCACCCAAACCGGGGCCAGCCCGGAAAGAAGCGCCAAGAGCGTCGGCGGGGTGCGTTCCAACACCGCAAGAGTGTCGTCGAGATTGAAGTCCACAGGGATCTCCTTCGCTGCTCAGCATAGCCGCATTCGGTACGGCGACCGCGCCACAGAGCGGGTAGTGAGCGGCGGGCGCATCCGCTATACCATAAAGTTGGCTATTCTCTTCGTCTCGACCTTCGCCGAAACGCATATTCCTCGGCTATTCTAATATGGTAATGGCCATATTTTGAACGCTCACCCTTACAGGGAAGGAATTTACTGGAGTATTATCAACTCTCTTAGGATTCTCGTAAGGATCCATCGTCTCCACGATCTTCGCTAAGAAGTAGCGCCCATCAGGAGACCACCGCAGCTTGCCCTCAACGTACCAAAGCGTGTCGCGTAGCCCCAGAGGGCGGCTGGTCCTGACCACCCCAGTGTCGAGATCAACGGAGGAAAAGTACTGCCCTTCGTAGACATTGAGGGATACTACCCAACGCCGATCGGGACTCCAATAAAGTTCTCTCGCGGGAGCTTTACAAAAAATGCTATGCCTATCGGTGAGACTGGCGACGAAGAAAGATCTCTGCCCATCGCTATCCAAGCCTATAATCCCGGCTAAGGAGAGCGCGTTAGGTAGAGATATGAGGATCTCAGGTGTGTCGCCCGGCGTGAAATAGACTCGCGGCTTAAACGGTGAATCATGGAAGAGCACCTGACCAGACGTGTCATAAGAGAAACCGTTATTCGAATCTCCAAGCCTTAGTTTGAATTGATAGTCGGCTAGGCTTTGGAGTAGGTTTGGAGAAGACAGATCAGGCTCAACCGCTGACGCATGATCGGAGGGAGGTGTGGGTTCGGAGCTAAACGCTCTCTTGACATGCGCGAGACTTGGCCAGCCGCTAACAAACGTGAAAAGCGCTACAACTGCCGCTAAGAAGCTGATAATTGCAATCAGCCTAGAGATGAGGCGCTTGTCGGAGATTTCAGCCACGACGATTCTCCCTCTCTGACGGTCCATGGAGGTGCACTTTAGCGATGGCCTCGACCGTCCGCTGCATGGACTGGTCCATGATTCTCAAGGGTTTGCCCAGGCGAATAGAAGAAATAACTACTAACACTAACTCGAACAGCCAATTTTCAGTGCTCATCGCCATTCACTCTTATACCGCGCTTGGCTGTAAACGCACCAGCGTATCTATAGACCTTGTCCCTTTCGGAAGAAGATACTCCTTTTGCAGACTTGAAACCGTTAGATATCCTACAGGGTGCATATTCCAGCCATCTTCAACTCGTTCATATACGAGCAAATTCTCGCCGTCGCTCACGACTATGTAACGGACATTGGTGAGCCCCAGATTTTGGACGTATTTTTTAGGTTGATCCAGAACCTTACCTAAACCTCTGCCCAAGCCCTTCGCCTCCAGAATCATCACACAATTTTCTTTAGTCGTAGGAGTACGTTTGAAAAACGCCATATCAACCTTCTTCCACTCGACAGCAATCTGCTGATGAGACCAACCCAAGCCTAAGAAGAGCGATAGCACAATGTGTGATACGACTTCATGCTCCGTGGGAGAGCGGCCCGACTTTCCGGACCGATACCATGTGGAGAGGCGGTCTGCTTGTCTCAAAGCGGCCAAAATATCGTCTATATTCTTGTTGCTTACCCCCGAACGAAACAGCTCTACACCTAACTCGTCTTCGGTGTAGGTGCTCGCGTTGACCACGGGTAGAGGCTTTAACGGCCCAGTGAAATGAGAGGAGGCTATGCCCTGGACGAGTTTAACAATTTCAGACTCGTGGACTTCAGTGAAAGAGGGCTTCTGCTTCGCCTTAAGGTAGACTGCAGCCAATCGGCCTAGGTCTATGGAAGTCCCCCACTTAACTCGGCGGCGATGGCAGAGATCCCAGCCATAGACAGATTGAAACGTGGGGTCAAACGCGTACTGGCCCTCCTCCCCGAGTGGAATCTGTCCTACTCCGATGACATCGCGGCCGAATCTCACTAGAACCCTATCTCCTGAAGTTGGACCTTTGGCAAACTTGTTTACCTGTCTATCGTCCGTGTTCCCTTACCAACTGCATATCTTCCATCGCGAGCATCTCCGCGGCTATTTGGTCCCAAGATCATGAGATCGTGGTCGAAGAATAGCTCACGGTAGTCTCTGCTAGCTTCCCCTGCCGCAATTTGCCAGATTCTCATTTTACAATCAGCCAGTGAAACAGGCGAGCGTCACGCAACACGAATGGCGTCCTTCTCGACATAGGGGCGGACCGCAGCCCGGAGGCCCGACTCGGTGACGAGGTCGACCTTGACGCCGAGGAGGTCTTCGAGGAAGATCCTCAGCTTCATGAAGTTGGAGAAGGTCGGCTTCCCCTGGAAGCTGACGAGGAGGTCCACGTCGCTGTCAGTCGAGGCCTCCTCTCGCGCCACGGAGCCGAACAGGCGCAGAGACTGAACGCCGAAGCCGTCCAGTTCGGACCGGTGTGACGTGAGAACCGAGAGAACGTCGTCGCGTCCCATGATCCTGACTTTATCATTGCACGGGCGTGAGGCATCCCTCCCTACCCTGCCCTCGGTCCCAGATGTTCCTTCTTCTCTACACTCCGGCTTGAAGGCAGCCTCCGTGCACAGCCTGTACGGCGACAACGTCTCGTCGTACGCGACAAACCTCAGGCCGGCTCCGAACGACGGCTCAAAGCCTCCCAACTTCGGAACACGGACCCCTGATAGCATCGGGCGGACCATGCCGAGCCCCTCTGGAACGCCCGACACGATCATCGTGACCTACCGCCCGGAGTTTCGGGAGGCGTTCGAGCGCCTCAACCGGGAGTGGCTGGAGGCTCATTCGCTCATCGAGCCGGCCGATGTCGAGTATCTCCAGAACCCCGAGCTCCACATTCTCTCGACGGGTGGCCAGATCTTCTGCGCTCTTCAGGGTGGGGAGGTTGTGGGCACTTGCGCGGCCATCCGGGTCTCGGCGAGCGTTGTCGAGCTCGCCAAGCTGGCCGTGGCGCCCGTGGCCCAGGGCCGGGGGCTCGGCCGGCAGCTCTCGGAGCGCGTCATCCGGTTCGCGCGCGAGGCGGGCGCCTCCAAGGTCGAGCTGACGTCGCACACCGCGCTCGTCCAGGCGATCCGCCTCTACGAGTCCCTGGGCTTTCGACACGAGCCGCTGCCGCCGGACATCCGCTACCAGTCGGCCAATGTCTACATGACGCTCAGCCTTTGAGGCCCGGCCTGAGGACCCTCTACTTCTGGACGCGCTCCATGGTGGAGATCCAGTTGTCCTCCCAGGTCTTGCCGCCGTCGTCCGAGAACGATTGGACGAACCGCGCCGTCGTCGGCGTGATGTTCGACCAGACGTAGCGGACGAAGATCATGCGGCCGTTGAAGGACTCCTGGTCGTAGAACTCTCCCCGTCCATTCTTGGCGTCGAAGGAGCCGACGGTGGGCGGTGGCGGCAAGGTGCCGGTCTTGCTGCTGGCCCAGTAGAGGCTCCACTGGTGGGACTCCGGGTTGTAGAGACGCAGGGTCAAACCCTGGATATGCCCGCTGGGGCCGTCCGCCTCGAACTCGTCGAGGTTGGCTTTGCCGCCCCAGATCGGCCGGGACTCGATCGTGCCGTCGAACTCGATCCACTTGGTGGAGCCGGTCAGCGGTTTCTCGAGACGCGACAGATGAGTCTTCCAACTGCCCAGCTCGAAGTCGAAGTCGTGCTGCCCGTCGCGCAGGGCGGGCGCGCCGGCTCCCGGCTGCGCCGCGGTCGCCAGGGGAATGAACAGGGCGATCAGCGCCCCGGCGGAAAAAACAGTGCAAAGACGGCGGAGTGATCTCATCGGTTACGTCCTCCTTGGGAGGCAACCCTACCGAAGCGCCGGATCGCTGTGTAGAGCCAATTCAGGCTCGGCGCTCAATACCACTTGCCGGAAGGGATTCGATCACGGCCTTCAACTGGCGCACCCCGGCAGGAATCCGCCGCGTCTCGGTGCCGCCGTAGCCAAGGACGAGACCCCGCCGCGGCGTGCCGAGGTAGCAGCTCGACAGGGGCATCGCCCAGAGACCCTGGCCCGCCGCGGTTTCCGCCACGAGCCGGTCGCCCACATCCTCCTGGAAGGCGGCGACGAGGTGCATGCCGGCCTGGTCGCCGAGCAGCTCCAGACGATCGCCAAACTCTTTCTGAAGGGCCGCCACCAGGACGCTCCGGCGCTCCGCATAGAGAGACCGCATCTTGCGGATGTGGCGCGCGAAGTGGCCCTCGCGGAGGAACTCGGCGAGGGCGTTCTGCACCAGGTTCGGCGGGCAGATGTCCATGGCAGCGCGCACCGCCGCGAACCGCCCCACGAGGTCCGCTGGAATTACCAGGTAGCCGACGCGCAGCGCCGGGAACAAAACCTTGCTGAAGGTGCCGATGTACACCACCCGCGCGTCGCGGTCGAGACCCTGGAGGGCCGCGATCGGCTGGTGGCCGTAGCGGTACTCGCTGTCGTAGTCGTCCTCGAAAATCCAGGCGCCGCTGCTTTGCGCCCAGGCGAGCGCCTGGAGGCGGCGGGCCGCGGACATCGTGGCGCCGAGCGGATATTGATGGGAAGGAGTGAGGTAGACGGCGCGGGCTCTCGGCTCCCGCTCTATGCCGGCGGCGACGTCGAGCCCTTGGTGGTCCACCGGCACGGGCACCAGGCGGGCGCCGGCCCGCAGCAGCGGCTCGTTGGCGCCGCCGAAGCCCGGCTCCTCGACCCACACCGCACTGCCGGGATCGATCAGCACCCGCACCGCGATCTCGATCGCCTGCATCGAGCCGCTGGTGATCATGATCTGCTCGGCTTCGCAGCGCACGGCGCGGGAGGTGCGCAGGTACTCGGCGACCGCCTCGCGAAGCGCCGGCAGGCCGAGCGCCGTGCCGTAATACAGCTCGTGCGGGGGCGGCTGGCGCGCGTGCTTGGCGACCAGCCGCGACCAGAGGTGCATGGGAAAACGCTCGACGTCGGGATGGTTCATGCGGAAGGCGCCGGCACCCCGGTACCAAGGCTCGCTCGGCACCATGTCGTACGCCGGGAGACCGGGCACCGGCCGCGCCAGGGCTCGGTCGCCGCGAATGCCCGGGGAGCGCTCGCCGAAAAGAGCTTCCGCCACGAAGGTGCCGCTGCCCACGCGGCTCTCGCAGTAGCCCTCCGCCAGGAGCTGCTCGAAGGCTTCGAGGACCGGGATGCGGGAGACGCCGAGCTCGGAGGCGAGCGCGCGCGTCGACGGCAGGCGCTGGCCGGGACGCAAAAGGCGCTCGACGATGGCCGTGCGCAGCCCGCCGTAGATCTGGCGATAGAGCGGCATGGAGGCCTGTCGGTCGAGCGGGATCAGCGGCGCCAGCGCGGGCGTGGCGGAAGGGGTGGGCGGGGCAGGACGGGAGTCGCTCATGAAGGGCGTGTTCAGGTGGACCGGAAGCCGGACCGGAAAAACACTAACACACCCCCGAGACCCGGGCAGGCGAGGCCCGGGAGGATTTCCCCTGACCCCGCCCGCCGGCGATCCGTGACCGGTTGGAAGTTACGCCGAAGCCTTGGCGATCACCCGCCAGTAGCCATTCGTGTAACTCGTCCAGTTATTGACTGGAGTCCACACGGCGTGCAAGGGAGCGCCGTTGAAGATGTTGAGGGTAATGTTGGTCGCGGTCATCGAAACCGTCACCGGATTTCCGGAGTTCGTCGCCCAGGACCACTGAAGGGGGTAGACCGTGTCGCCGTCCGGGCTGAACAGGATCAGGAGCGACTGCGGAATCGTTCCCAGGCCGTGTTGAAACACCGTGGGGTGGCTCGTCTGGTTCGAATCCGGCGTCCAGGGTGAGATGAATACGCCCGAACTTGGAGCGCCAATCGCGGCGCCGGCAAGCTTCTTCGCCGTGCCTGCCGCCGTCTTTCCCATCACGGTCTCTTCCACTGCACTTTCAATCGCGTGGCTCATGGACTTGCTTCCTTTCCGATCAGAGCTGAAGTATTTCGGCTCTGCTTGCCCGAAGGCTTTCGATTTCTTCGTTCGGTTTAGTTACAGTGCAATAGAAATGCCAGGATATTTGGCACTAATTGGGTGAAACTATGGGTGAAAATGTTTTCTGACGCGTCGGTCGGCGGTCCTGACGCGTCGGCCCCCTCATTACCCCGGCACTCGTCTCCCCTCTCCCTTCCTCGGTGGGAGAAGAAGTGAGTGAGAGAGACGCCTGCTGCTCTGAGGGTGTACAACCGATGTACGCGGTGAGCTGCGCCGAAGTGGGGCCTAGCGCTCTAAGCGTCCTCTTTGCAGAGACATAGCTGCTAGCTTCGCTCTGGCATGGGCCTCGCTCTGTCCTGGACCGGACAGGAGTCATCTCTTTGGAAGGAGGCTGGTATGAGGAATCGCATCGCTCTTCTCTGCGTCTTGCCGCTGGTGCTCGCCTTGGCGGCCGGCTGTGCCGGGTCCTTGGCGCCGACCCATCGCGTCAACAGCGCGCTGGACTTTCTCTATCCCCAGGGGATCACGACCGCCGCTCCGGCGAGCGAAGTGGTCCTCAAACTGCCGCTGCGCGTCGGCCTCGCCTTCGCTCCCAATCGCGGTTATGGTTATCAGCGCGATCCGATTACGGAGGAGCAGAAGCAGAAGCTCCTGGGCCGGGTCGCCGCCGCGTTCAAGGAGAACAAGGCCGTCAGCCACCTGGAGGTGGTGCCCACGACCTATCTGCAACCGGCGGGAGGCTTCGCCAATCTCGATCAGATCCGCAAGTCGCTGGGGCTCGACCTCATGGTTCTCGTGTCGTACGACCAGGCGCAGTTCACCGAGTCGACGCGCGCCTCGTGGACGTATCTCACGGTCGTCGGCCCTCTCCTGATCGAAGCGGAGAAAAACGACACCCGCACGGTGATGGACGCCGTGGTCTACGACATCGACTCGGAGGCGCTGCTCTTCCGCGCGGCCGGCGAGAGCACGGTCAACGGCCATTCGAGCCCGCTCAACGTGGAACGCAAGCGGCGGGTTTTCGCCTCCGAGGGATTCGACAAGGCGACCGAGAGCCTGATCGGCAATCTGCGCGCCGCGCTGGACCGCTTCGACGAGCAGGCGAGACACGGCACGGTGCAGGGCCCGGGCACGCCGGCCATCGCCATGTACAGCGCCAAAGGAGAGCGCATCACCGGCCCGCGCGGCAGCGGTGGCGGCGGCGCCCTGGGGATTCCGGAGCTGATCCTGGCGGCATTGATCGGGTTGTCCCTGTTTTTCAGGCGGCGTGCCGCGAAGGTCTGAATGAAACCTTTTCCCTGGCGCTTCCCCGTGATCGCGGCGGCGCTCGCCGGCCTCTTCGCGGCCGCCTGGCTCCTGCCCTCGGACCTCTTGGAGTATGACCGCGCCCGCATGGCCGCGGGAGAGGTCTGGCGGCTCGTCACCGGGCAGCTCGTTCACTGGACGCCGCGGATGGCGGCCTTCGATGTTGGAATGGTGCTCGGGCTCGGGATCTGGCTGGAGCTCCGAGGGGACCGGCGGCTCCTGATCACCAGCCTGGCGCTGGGCGCGGGGCTCACCGCCCTCGCCGTCCACGCGCTTTCCCCCGATCTCCTGCTCTATCGAGGTGGCTCCGGAGTGGCTTCCGCGCTCTTCGTCCTGGCCGCGGTCCGCGCCGCGGACACGCCCGAGCCGTGGCCGCGCATCCTGGCAATCGCGGCCGCCGCGCTCTTCCTTTCGAAAGCGGCCTTCGAATCTCTCGCCGGGCAGACGCTCTTCGCGGGCCCCCTGCCCACGGGTGTCCACGTCACACCTCTCGTCCATCTGCTGGGCGGGATTGGCGGGCTGGTGGGGTGGCGTCGCCCCAGATCAAACTTCAACCATCTTGGAACCGCGTCTCGACTGCCAATGTCACTCCCAGGGTCTATTCTCGGCTCTACCCAAGGAGGACACACCCAATGATCAACGAGACGACATTACTCCCCATTACATCACCCTCTTGGCTCCCAGCAGCCCGTCAGCGGCTCATCGGCCTCGGGCTCCCTCCTGAATGGCCCGAGGAGACCGTGGAAGCGCCCAGCGAACATGCCAGCAAATCCGCCGATTGCGCCCTCCGCCTGTTGGCCGAGCACGGCCTGGAGCCATCCTGGATGCTGCCCTCCCTGGAAGGCGGCGTTTGCATCGCTTTCGCCCTTGATGACCGTTACGCCGAAATCCAGTTTCTGAACAGCGGCGAGATCGCCATTGCTCGCTCACGGGGCTTCGACAACGTTTCAGAGATCCTGCCCTCCGGTTCCGGTTTGGGGACCGCCGTGCAGCCGATCCGTGCCTTTCTCGGTGAGGATTGTGAAGTCCAGCTCAGCGCCTGAAAAAACCGGGCCGGGGAGCCGCCCGACTCCTCGGCCCGAGCCGCGAAGCCGAGGACATACCCTCGCGCCGGCGTCCCGCAACCACCTCGTTCGCCGGGGCAGCCGGCCGCTGAACCGTATCCCGTGTGGTAGAGTCTTTGCAGAGATCGAACCCATGCAAGCGCACAGAATGCACGTAACCGTTCCCGAGAATCGCCGAATCATGGTCGAGTTTCCTGACACGGTGCCTACCGGCCAGGTCGAGCTGATCGTGCTCGTTTCGGCAAAACGTGAAGCGCCGCTAGAGAAGGCAAGCCAGGAAGCCTTGGCGCGGTGGGATGCAGCCGCTGCGGAGGCTGCTCGTGATCCGCGGCCCTTCCGTGAGCTGCCGCTCGAGGAGCGCCGGTCCCGGCTGCGCCGGATGCGGGGCGTTGGCAAAGGTTTGCTTCCGTCGAGTGAAGAGTTTCTGAGGCAAAAGCGGGAAGAGCTCGAGCTCGAGGAACGGAAGTTTGCCCGCTGAGAACGTCTATGTATTCGACGCCTGCGCAGTCATTGCGTTCTTGGACGCCGAGCAGGGCTCCGAGGTCGTAGAGGCACTCCTGGAGGGAGAAGGCCGTCGTTGCCTGATCCACATCCTCCTCAATGTTTGTGAGGTCTATTACCATGTCTACAGGCGCGCCGACAAAGAGAGAGCGACCAAGTTAGAAGGCCTTCTGAAAAGTTACAGCTTCGAGCTCATAGATTCGCTATTACCGGTACTTTGGCAGGAGGCCAGTCAGCTCAAGGCCGAGTGGCGTCGGGTGTCACTGGCCGACTGCTTCGCTTTGGCTTTGACCCTTCGGGAAAACGCGACTCTGGTAACAAGCGATCATCATGAGCTCGACCCCATAGCGGAGTCGGGTCTTTGCCCGTTCCGCTTCATTCGATAGAATCAGCCCGCCTAGCCTTCCCTTTCCGCCCTCCTCGACTAAGCTTTCGCCAAAGGCGTATTGCCACATCGCGGCAAATCCTGTAGTGTGCCGGCGTGGCTGGCCTTCTAGGTGGGCCTCCCTCCTTGGCGATCCTCTGTGAAAGGAACGTGCAAAATGAAGCACAAGTACCTGACCATCCTGGTCCTGGGATTCGCCGCGCTACTCTACGGCCCCTCCAAAGCAGTCGCGCAATTGAGCACCTTCGCGGTGCTGGGCGGCTCGACGGTGACCAATACCGCGACGCCGACGGTCGTCACCGGCGATCTGGGAGTCAGCCCGGGCAGCGCGGTCACCGGCTTTCCTCCGGGGATGGTGGTCGGAGGAACCATCCATGCCGCGGACGCTGTCGCGGCCCAGGCGCAGAGCGACCTCACGAACTTGTACGTCAACCTGGCGAGCGAGGCGTGCAACACCGACTTGAGCGGCCAGGATCTCGGTGGGTTGACGCTCACGCCGGGCGTCTACTGCTTTACGACCTCGGCGCAGTTGACGGGAACGCTCACTCTCGACGCGCAGGGCAACTCCAATGCCCGCTTCGTTTTCAAGATAGGGAGCACGCTCACCACCGCGAGCGCCTCGTCGGTCCTCCTGATCAACAGTGCGTCGAGCTGCGGGGTGTTCTGGCAGGTGGGCAGCTCCGCGACCCTGGGGACAGGGACCACGCTGGCGGGAAACATCGTCGCGCTCTCCAGCATAACCCTGAATACCGGCGCCAGCGTGAACGGAAGGGTTTTGGCCCGTAATGGTGCCGTGACGCTGGACAACAGCCACGTCACCATCTGCAGCGGCGGCCCCGGCCTGCCGGTGCAGCCGCCTCCCATTGCGACGGTCCCCACACTCTCAGGGTGGGGAATGATCGTTTTGATGGTTCTCATGGTCTTGTCCGGCCTGGCGGCCATGCGCCGGCGAACGGCGTAGCCGGGGCCCTGAAAAGAAACCTTCAGAAGTCGCAGGCGGCTGTCGAGCTGAACGTCTCGGGAACCTTCTGGGTTGCCAGCGTGTCCAACTCCTACGAGCAGGATCTTTCGAGTGGAGGTGGCCCATGATGCGCCGCTCGCTTCTGACGCTGACTTTCTTCCTGGCCGTTCCGCCGCTCGCGGCGGACCCGATTCCCAAGGACCGTGTTCCGGCGCCTCTTCAGCCCTGGACGGAGTGGGTGATGCGCGGCCACGAGGCGGAGGTCTGCCCGTTCCTGCTCGGCGCGGAGGACCCTGCCACGGCCAGCCGACAGTGCGCCTGGCCCGGCAAGCTGGTGCTCGATCTCGGTGAGAAGGAGGGGCGTTTCAGTCAGGATTGGAACCTCCAGATCTCCGGCTTCGTGCCGCTGCCCGGCGAGGAGGCGCACTGGCCGCTGGAGCTGACGGTCGACGGCCGGCCGGCGGCGGCGGTGGCGAACGACGGCACGCCGGGCCTCTGGCTCGCGGCCGGGCGCCATACCGTGGCGGGAGCCTTCCGCTGGGACTCGCTGCCCGAGTCGCTCGATCTGTCGCAGGAGGTGGGGCTGGTGGCCCTCAGGGTGCGCGGCGCGGCGGTGCCGTTCCCGGAGCGCGACGCCGACGGCCGCATTTTCCTGCAGCGCACGAGCACCACGGCGACGGAGGCGGAGAGCCTGCAGGTGATCGTGCACCGGCGGGTGGTGGACACGGTGCCGCTGGTGCTGGTGACGCGGATCGAGCTTGCCGTCGCCGGCAAGGCCCGCGAGATGCTGCTGGGGCGAGCTCTTCCCGACGGCTTCCTGCCGCTGGAGCTCAAGTCGCCGCTGCCTGCCCGCGTCGAACCGGACGGCCGGCTGCGGGTGCAGGTGAGGCCCGGCTCCTGGACGCTGGAGCTATCCGGCCGCCACGACGGCCCGGTGGCCGCCCTCACCGCGCCGGTGCCCGGCGGCCCTTGGGCGAACGAGGAGATCTGGGTCTTCGAAGCCCAGCCCGATCTGCGCCTCGCCGACGTCGAAGGGGTGACGGCGGTCGATCCGCAGCAGACGAACCTGCCGGACGTCTGGAAGAAGCTTCCCGCCTACCGGCTGCGGCCGGGCGAGACGATGCGCCTCGCCGAGCACCGGCGCGGCAGCGCCGATCCGGCACCGGACCGGCTGACGCTCCACCGCGTCCTGTGGCTGGACTTCGACGGCGGCGGCTATACCTGGTCGGACCGGTTGACGGGTACCCTCACCCGCAACTGGCGTCTGGAGATGGCGGCGCCCAGCCGCCTGGAGCGCGTGGCCATCGCCGGCCGCGATCAGGTGATCACCCGCCGCTCCGCGCCGGGCTCGCCGGGGACCGTGGGGGTCGCCGGGGTCGAAGTGCGCCAGGGGACGGTGCTCCTGGGCGCCGAGGGACGGATCGAGCACACCTGGGCGTTGCCCGCCGTGGGCTGGGATCACGGCTTCCAGCAGGTGACGGGCGAGCTTCACCTGCCGCCGGGCTGGCGGCTGCTCGGCGCCACCGGCGTCGACGAGGTGCCCGGCACCTGGATCAGCGACTGGACGCTGCTCGACCTTTTCCTCGTGCTGGTGATCGCCCTCGCCGTGCGCCACCTGTGGGGAACACGCTGGGGATTGATCGCCCTGGCCGCCATGATCCTCAGTTGGCAGGAGCCGGACGCGCCGCAGTGGATGTGGATCGTGGTGCTCGGTCTGGAGGCGCTGCGCCGGCTGCTCCCCGCCGCGGGCCAGGCCCGGCAGGCGGTGCGCGCCCTGTCGGTGCTCGCCCGGATCGGCCTCGTTCTCTATACCGTCAGCTTCGTGGCGATGCAGGCGCGGCAGGCGATCTACCCCGCCCTGGAGCGGCCCGAGGTGTCGCTGGGAGCGGGCGGCGAGGTGCAGGACCTGACGCGGCAGAACTCCCTGAGCAGTGCCGCCGGAAGCGCGTATATCGACGGCAGCGCGGGCGGAGCCGTGGCGGCGCAGCCCCAGAGTGTCGAGGTACCGGAGCCGGTAGCCAAGAAGGTACCCGACTCCCCGCTCAATGCGCCGCCGCCCCCCGCGCCCCCACCGCCGCCGCAGGCACGCCGGGACATGAAGCTGGAAAGCGTCAAGGGCTCGGTACCCCCGGCGTCCTCCTCCACCGATCTCCAGGAGATGGACCCACGGGCCGTGGCCGACACCGGTCCGGGCCTGCCGGACTGGGAGTGGACGCAGGTGGCCCTGCGCTGGAGCGGCCCGGTCGAGACGACGCAGCGGGTGCGCTTCTTCCTCCTCTCGCCGCTCGCCAACCGGCTCGTCACGCTGGTGCGGGTGATGCTGCTCCTCCTGGTGCTGCTGCTGACACTGGACCTCGCGGGACTGCGCCTGCCCTGGCGTCCCGCGCCACGGCCACCGACCGCCGGGCCCGCCGCGGTGCTCCTGCTCGCCGTGCTGCTCCTCGCTCCGGCGCTGACGCCGGCGGCGAGGGCCGCCGGCGAGGCTCCGCCCGTGCCGGCCACGCCGTCTGGGGACCTCCTCGGTCAGCTGCGCCAGGCGCTCACCGAGAAGCCCGACTGCTTCCCGGACTGCGCCGCGAGCCCGCGCCTCTTCCTCGACGTCGCGCCGGGGGAGTTGCGCGCCCGCTTCGAGGTGGGAGCGGCGGCGGAGGTGGCGGTTCCCATCCCCGGCGGCGCGCAGCAGTGGGTGCCCGCCGAGGTCCAGGTGGACGGCCAGCCGGCGGGTGTCGCGCGCACCGAGGACGGCCGGCTCTGGGTGAAGGTCGGTCCCGGCCGGCACGAGATCCTGCTCGCCGGCGCCCTGCCGCCCCGCGACGGCGTGCAGATCCCCCTGCCCCTCAAGCCCCACCGCGTGGAGGTGACGGCGAGCGGCTGGACGGTCTCCGGCGTGCATGAGGACGGCGAAGCGGACGACACCCTGCAGCTCACCCGCCTGCGCGGCAGCGGTCCGGCCGCCTCGGGGTCCTTGCAGCCGGGCGCCCTGCCGACCTTCCTGGAAGTGGCGCGCACCGTTCACTTGGGTCTCACCTGGACGGTGGAGACCCGCGTCTCCCGCCGCTCGCCCGCGGGCGTTCCGGCGGCGGCGAGCATCCCGCTGCTGCCCGGCGAATCGGTGACCACCAGCGGCATCCGGGTGAAGGACGGCGCCGTGCAGGTGAGCCTGGGGCCGCAGGCGACCGACGTCACCTGGACCTCGTCGCTCGCGATCGTTCCCAAGCTGGTGCTCGCGGCCCCGCGCACCCTGGAGTGGACGGAGGTCTGGCGGCTCGACGTGAGCCCGATCTGGCACTTCGAGGCGAAAGGCATTCCCGCCGTCCTCAACCCGACCAGCCCCGACCCGGAGGACGTGAGGGTTCCGGAATGGCGGCCGTGGCCCGGCGAGCGCGTCGAGTTGGCCATCGACCGGCCGGAGGGGATCGCCGGCCGCTCGCTCACCGTCGTGCACAGCCAGCTCGGCTTGAGCCCCGGCGTGCGGTCGACGGACGTCTCGCTCGACCTCGCCCTGCGCAGCAGCCGCGGCGGCCAGCACACGATCGTCCTGCCCCAGGGCGCGGAGCTGACCGCGATGACGATCGACGGCGAGACGCAGCCCATTCGCCAGGAGGGCCGCAAGGTCACGATCCCCCTTCACCCCGGAGCTCAGCGGGTGATCCTCACGTGGCGTGAGCCGCGAGGCATCTCGCTCCTTTTCACCACCCCCGCGGTGGATCTGAAGACGCCGAGCGTCAACGCCCTCACCGTGGCCGAAGTGCCGCGCGGGCGCTGGCTGCTGCTCGCCGGCGGACCTCGGCTGGGGCCGGCCGTCCTCTTCTGGAGTGTCCTGCTGGTGATCCTGCTCGTCGCCTGGGGCCTCGGCCGGGTGCGCTGGACGCCGCTCACGGCTCGGCACTGGGCGCTCCTGGGCGTGGGCCTCTCCCAGGCGCCGCTGCCGGCCGCGGCGATCGTGGCCGGCTGGCTCCTCGCCCTCGGGCTGCGCCGCGAGAGGGGCGCCACGGTGCGCCGCGACAAGGTCTTCGACCTCGGCCAGATGCTGCTCGCGGTGTGGACGCTGGTGGCGCTCGGCATTCTCTTCTGGAGCATTCAGCAGGGGCTGCTGGGGACGCCCGAGATGCAGATCGCCGGCAACGGCTCCACCGCCTTCAAGCTCCGCTGGTACGCGGACCGCGCCGGCGCCGTGCCGCCCACGGCGTGGATGCTCTCCGTGCCGCTGCTGATCTACCGGGCGGCGATGCTGGCCTGGGCGCTGTGGCTGGCGCAGGCCCTGCTGCGCTGGCTGCGCTGGGGCTGGGGCAGCTTCACCACGGGAGGCGGCTGGCGGCCGTGGGCCTGGTTCCGGCGCAAGCCGGCGGCGGCGGCGCCGCCGCCCGCGACTCCGGAGGAGCCAGGCTGAGCCAGGGATCTATCCCGGGCACTCCCCGGCGAGGCGCGACCGGGCCAAGGGATTGGCCTGCCAGCCGGGGAGCAGCCAATAGCGGAAGGTATGGAGGACGAGCCGCTGCCGGTCGTCGAGGGGCTCGGCTTCGAGCTCGGTCATGGCGTTCCAGACGGCGGCCTCGCCGCAGGCCAGGGCCAGATACCAGGGAAGCTCCTCGACGCTCACCTCCCAGCCGCCGAGGACGTCGCGGATGGCGTCGCAGGCCGGCAGGGGACACGGTGGCCGCAGCCGCAGGAGGAGGCCGCCGGCGAGCGCCTGCTGCTGATAGCGACGCGACTCGATGGGCTGGGCGGTGAAGGCCTGGAAGAGCCCCCAGAAGAGCTCCGGAGGCTCCGCGCTCCCCAGGACCTGGGCGAGGTCGCCGAGCTCGCGGGCACTGTCGCCGCCATAGCGCTCGGCACTGCCGGCGACGAGCGAGGCGATCGTCGCCCGGTCGAGGGTCAGCATGGAGGCCAGCCTCAGCTCTACGATGTATCGGATCATTCACACTCCTCGCAGGCGACATGGTACCGCGACACGCCTTCCGGGGATATGGGTCCCGTTCGACGGTATACTGAAGAGTGTCGCCATTGTCGGCGACCAGGACAGGCGACAACGCCGGAGGTGCCATGGTTTCCAGATCGCAGGCGATCCGCCGATCTTTCGCCGCCCTCCTCTGCGCGCTCCTCCTTGCCCCCTGGGCCTCGGAGGCCAAGCCGCCCAAGACGAAAAAACCGGCGCCGAAGCCAAACGGCACTTCCGCGACGCCGGCCACTCCCGAGAGCCAGCCGGCGAAGCCCGATCCCCTGCCGCCGCCGGGGCTCGACGCCGTCGGCGAGAAGCTCTGGCACTACCAGACCGACGCGGCCCGCGACGCCCTGTCGAAATTCACGGATCAGGCGGATACCAACCCCTTCGTGGCCACGGCCCAGGGCCGCGTCCTCGAGCAGCAGAAAAGCTACGGCGACGCCGAGGCCCGGTTGCGCAAGGCCGCCGCGCTGGCGCCCGCCGATCCGGCGCCTCTGGTCTACCTGGGAGAGGTGCTGTTGCGCCAGCGCCGGGACGCCGACGCGAGCGCCGTCTTCCGCCAGGCCGCCGACGCCGCCCGGGCCAAGGGCGGAGCCGAAGCCGCCTACTACCTCGGCGTCGCCCAGCAGCGGCTGAAGCAGTACGACGACGCCGTGGCCACGTTCGCCGGCGCGCAGGCTCCGCAGCCGGCGCTCATTCCCTACCAGATCGGCGTCACCCGTGCCTTCCAGGAGAGCTGGGCCGCCGCCGCCGAGCAGCTCAACAACGCCATCAGTCTGGACTCGGGGCTCGCCATGGCCTACTACTACCGCGGCCTGGTGCAGGACAAGCTCGGCCACAAGGACCTGCTGGTCAACGACATGAGCCGCTTCCTCGCCCTGGCGCCCAACGCTCCGGAGGCCGCCCGCGCCCAGGCGGTGCTGCGGGCCGTGGGCCACTAGAAGGCGTTGCCGAAACCGGCGTAGATCTTGTAGCGGCCGTCCCCCGGTCGCCGGTCGAGCGGGAAGGCCGCGTCGAGCCGCAGCAGGCCCACCGGCGTGGACGCCCGCAGGCCGAGGCCGATCGACTTGGCAAGGCTGAAGCTGGCGTCCCGCGGGCGGGCCCACACTTGGCCGGCATCGAAGAAGGCGAGGCCGGTGAGCGACCACGGCAGGGCGAAGCGCAGCTCCTCGTTGATGACGAACAGCGCGGCGCCCCCCGCCGGACGCACGATGACACCCAGCGATTCCTGCGGACCCAGGGTCTCCTGCCGGTAGCCGCGCACCGAGAAGGGGCCGCCGGCGAAGAAAAGCTCGTCGCGGATCAGCTCCTGGCCGCCGAACAGGTGCTCGAACCCCAGCCGCACCGACTGCGCCCAGGTCCCCGACCGGCCGGCCAGCCGCACGCCCCGAAACGACGCCACCTGGCCGAACAGGCGGGCATACTGGAAATCGCTGCCCAGGAAGGTGCCGCTTCCCGACAGGTCGAGGCTGGCGAAGAGACCCCGCCGCGGATCGATCTTGTCGTCGCGGGTGTCCCGCAGGAGCTGGAGACCCGCCAGCGGCAGACGGATCTGCGTGTCGAAAGCGACGTTCACCGGGTCGAAATGGAGATCGAAGATATGCGTCGTACGGTAGCGGACGTAGAGGTGGGCCGTGTCGTGCTCTCCCAACGGGCGCAGGGCTTCCACGGCCACCTCCCGCCGGTCCTCCACCAGGTTGTCGCGCGGCGAGACCACCCGCCGCACTTCGGCGTAGCTCTGAAAGGAGATGGGGGTGCCAAGGACGCCGCCGGTGCGCAGATAGAACCGGCCGCTGCGGTCGTCCGTCTGGTAGAGGCCGCGCAGGCCGACGGTGATGGCGCGGCCGAGGAAGTTCTGATCCACGAAGTCGAGCACGGCGGCAGAGCCCACGCTGCTCTCCCAGCGCACGCCATAGCCAAGGTGGAAGCGGGGCTTTTCGGCGAGGCCGAGGGTGACGCGGGCCTCGCCGTCATCGCCCTTCTTCACCTCCGCGTCGACGCGGGAGAAGAGGCCGGTGCGGAACAGGCCGGTGCGGGCCTCCTCGACCGCGGCCTCCGTGAACGGCTCGCCCGTTTTGAGGCCGGCGAGCCCGGTGGCGCGCAGCAGCGGCCCCGGCCGCGACCAGCGCTCGCCGGTAAGGGCCACGGCCGCCAGCCGGTAGGCGGTCCCCGGATCGACGTCGTACCGCAGCTCGGCCCCGCCCGGCGCGTCCGCGACGGGCACGAAGGCGGAGCGCACGACCTTGGCGTCCGCATAACCCCGCCGGTGCAGATCGTCCTCCAGGAGCTGCCCACCGCGGGCGGCGAGGTCCATCCGGGCGGGATCGCCGGCCCGCAAGGGAAGGAGAGCGGCGAGCCGCTCCCTCTCCTCCTGCGTCAGCGCCTCGCCATTCACCCGCACCGCCGCCACGATCTGCCGCGGCCCCGGCTCGACGGTGACGGCCAGCCCGTCGCCCTCCAGCGAGCGGCCGGCGATCCGCGCCGCGGGAAACCCGAGCGTGTTGAGCGCCGCCAGCAGGCGCGAGTCGGCGTTGGGCAGCCCGGCAGCCAGCTCGGCCCGCGCCAGGGTGCCGGGGAAGCTGGCCGCCGCGAGCTGTTCCTCGGCGGGATCGAGGCCCACGATCCTCAGCCTCTGAAGCGCCTGCCGGGGGCCGGCTTCGGTGCGGATCGTCACCGTGCGCGGACCCTCGACGGCCCTCTGATCCTCGCGCTGGACGCCGATCTCCACCCGCGGATCGAGATGGCCGGTGCTGCGGAAGGCACGCACCGCGGCCTTGCGCATCTCCTCGATCGAGCTCTTCTCGTAGAAGTCGGTGCGGTAGAGCCCGGTGATCGCCGGCCGCAGGGCCCGGGGAGGCGTATCGCCCGCGAAGACGAAGGAGACCCTGGGACCGGGCTCCACCGTCACGGCGACGTCCACCCAGCCGGGCTTGGAATCTACGGGTGAGAGGGCGACGGCGATGCGCGGATCGGGGTAGCCCTTCTTCCTCAGCAGCTCCGTCACGTCCACCTCGACGCCGAAGGCCGCGCCTTCGGGGACCGGTTGCTTCTTCACCAAGCGGACGGCGGCGCGGATCTCGCGCTTCGAGACCCCCTTCTTCGGCGTCGAAACGTCGAGACGCCGCAGGCGCGGCCCCGTCTCTTTTTTCACCTCGGCGCCGCCGAAGTTGAACGCCTGCTGGAGGCTGCCGCCGCGATGTCCCAAGTCGTTGGTGAAGCCCTCGGCCCGCAGCCCCGGCAGCGCGGAGAGCTCCTGGACGTAGAAGAGGTAGGTCTGGCGCTCGGCGTTGCGCAGGTCGATCGTAACCGCGAGCGAGACGTTGCGCGACAGGTCGCGCCCGACGGTGAGCCGGGCGCTGGGATCGGCCTCGCCGAACACCAGCACCGGCCGTACGGAGAAGCCGCCGAGGCCGGCCGACTGGCTTAAGCCCTGGAGGAGGCTGGCGCCGTAGTAGCTGGCGAAGCCGGCGGTCAATGCGGCCCCGGTGTCGACGCCTTGCGAATCTCCCTGCTGGGCGAGGAGGTCGAGCGGGCTCTCGCCCTGAAGCCTGGCGATGCCGGGGTCCTGGAGCGAGGTGGTGGTGGTCAGCGACACCTGGGGATCGGTCGCGGCATCGCCGGTGAAGAGCAGCGAGCCGCTGTCGATGCGCACCGTCTGGCCGTAGGCGTAGAACAGGCCGCCCGGATCGATGTCGATGCGGCCACGAAGCACCGGCGCGTCGAGCGAGCCGTCGAGCGTGAGCCGGCGCCAGGAGGCCCGCAGGTCGCCGACGTTGTTCTTGACCCGCACGCCGTCGGCCGTCTCGATCTCCAGGGCGAGGTCGACGGCGGCGAGGGCGCTCTGCTCGGTGCTGGGCGTGGCGCGCGGCTTGAACAGCAGGGTGAAGACCTCGCGGTCGAGGTTCAGGTCGCGGTCGAGCACGCCGCGGTCGACCACCACCCGCCCGGAGAGGCGGCCGCGCTCGCCCGGGGGAGCGCGGAAGGCGAGCCGGCCGGAGAGCTGGGTGTCGATGCCGTAATCCAGCCGGTAGCGGACCTTCGCGAGCTGGGCGTCGATCTCCACCCCGCGTTGGGGCGAGAAACCGCCCGCAAGGTCCACCGTGCCGCCGTTGACGCCCAGCCTGCCCTCGCGGATCGTCCAGCGGCCGTCCGCCAGATCGGCGGCCAGCCGCGGGTCCGTGATACGCACGCCGGCGGACAAGAAGAAGAACGACGCGCCGGGGCCGCTCGCCTTCACGGTACCGGTCAGCTTGTCCGGCGGTCCCGAAGCGTGGGCCGAAAAGGCTAGCGTGCCGGCCGCCGCACCGCCCTGAAGGTAGGGGTTGAGGAGCGCCGCGTCGAGCGTACCGCTCGCCTCGGCGGCGAGGCGGGTGACGAGCCCGGCCGGCGGGTCGGTGAGCCGCCAGGAGCGGGAGAGGTCGGCGCTCGCGTGGAGATCGGCACCGACACCCTCGATATCGCCTCCCTCGGCGTTGGCGACCAGATGGACCGGCAGCAGC
Source organism: Thermoanaerobaculaceae bacterium (assembly GCA_963717295.1). Taxonomy (GTDB): domain Bacteria; phylum Acidobacteriota; class Thermoanaerobaculia; order Multivoradales; family UBA5704; genus DATARR01. Next base: position 7,657,454 of record OY970330.1, on the reverse strand, counting down.
TCCAGCCGGCCGCCGGCCAGCTTCAGGACGGCCGGTCCCTTGGCGGTCACGCGGCCGTCCGGCGTTTCGGCGGTCAGCCCGGAGATCCGCACCTCGCCCTGCCCGGCGGCCGGAGCGTCGAGGTCCAGCGTCAGCTCGGCGCGTAAGTCCCCCCGTATCCGCTCGGGGCGCGGCGCCAGGCCCAGCGCGGCCAGCAGGGGCTGCGAGTCGAGCGCCGGGGCTGCGAGCGCCAGGGTCACGGGCCCCGTGGCGTGTTTGCCGGGGAGAGTATCGATCGCCGAAGCGAGCGCGGGCACCTGCTTCAGGGCACCCAGCGGCACCCGCGCCCTCAGGCTCATCGGGCCGGACGCGGTATCGAGACGCCGCGAGGTCAACTCCAGGACGCCGTCCCGCAGCCGGGCGGTGAGATCCGCCGCGGCCAGGGCGTCGAGGGGTTTGACCAGGTGCAGATCGAGATCGGCCTCGGCGAGCAAGGGGTCCAACGTGGCGCGGCCGGAACCGGCGAAGGTCTTCCCTGCCGGCAGCTCGTCGGAGAAGGCGGCGAGGCGTACCTCGCGAGCGTCTCCCTCGGCCTCGACGTGGAGCTTGAAGATCTCCGCGCCCTGCGTCATGAGGGCGAGATGACCGGCGTCGATCTTCGCCTTGCCGGCGAGCGACCGCAAATCCGCGCCGCCTTTCCCCTGGGCGGAGATCACCAGATGGTCCACCGTCGCCTGACCCGGGATCTCGACGCCCGTGCCGTCGAGCGCCAGCGAGCCGTCGTAGAGCAGGGGCTGGCCGGAGAGCGTACCGTCCGCGGCAATTTGGAAGGTCTCGATCCGGGCCGTGGCCGAGGCGCTCGGCATCGCCACGAGGCCGGCGCCCGCGACGGACAGCGTGCCGCGGTAGGAGAACGGTTTGAGCCGGAGCGTGCCCTCGCCGGCCAGCGTGCCGCTCCCCAGCCGCTGGAGGCTCGGGGGCAGGGAGAGGGCCGCCGTGGCGGCGTTCACCTTCGTGCGGTAGCCGCCGGGAGAGCCGTCGAGCTCCGCCGTGCCGGTGACGGTCCCCTCCAGACCTGGAGCGAAGTCCGCGAGGAGGCTCAAGGGAAGCGCTTCCGTCTGCATCGTCGCCGAGCCGGTCAGCGTCCGCGGCTGCCCCTTTGCCGTCAGATGAACGCTCGCGCCCTCCTGAGGACGCCAGGTGGCGTCCACGCTGCCCGAGGGCGCGGCGAGAGAGCCCGCGAGATGAGCGTCCGCCGACAGCGAGCCCTGGAGGGGCACGCCCGCCGGCGGCGCCGGAACCAGCCGGGGCCAGAGCGAGCGGGCCTCCGCCAGGGCGGCCCGCACGTCGGGAAGCCGCACCTGGGCCTGGGCGGTCTCCGCCGTGGCGCTGGCCAGCGCGGCCCAGCCCGCGGCGTGCAGGACGGCCTGGACGGACCGGCTGCCGGAAGAGTCCGGTAGAAGGTTCGCGACGATGGTGGCGTCGAGCTGATTGGGCGACGCGCCCGGCGTGAGCCACATCTCGGCCCGGGCCAGCCGCCGGGCGCCGCGCCGCCAGCCCGCCTGGGCATTTCCCGATACCTGCGCCCCCACCCGCGCCAGATCGCCGGGACCGAGGCTGGCGCTTGCCTTGAGGTCCACGAGCGTACCGGCCAGGGCGAGATCGTCATACAGCTTGGGATCGAGATAGGGCTTCAGCGCCTCGGCGGGGATCTCCTGGGCCGTTACCGTTCCCTTGCCTGTGCCTCCATCGACCTCCCCGTTCGCCCGGATCCGGCCGCGTGGAGGCAAGCCCGCGACGAGTGCCCGTGGCTCGGCTTCGAGCTCGAACCGGCCCGCGGTGGGTTCTCCCGGCTCCAGACCCACGGTGCCGGAAGCCGCCAGGCGCAGGCCGTCCCCGGTCACCATCAGGCCGTCGAGCCGCAGGGGCTTTTTGTCCTCGTACCCAACGCGGCCGGCGAGCCGCAACGTCTGCAGGCCGAAACCAGGACGGTCGAGGATCGCCGCCGCCCGCGTGACCTCCAGGTCCATCCGGCCGCCACGGTATTCGCCACGCGCCTCGATCTCCCGGGCCTCCCAGCTCCGCAGCCAGTCCGCCGCCGGCTTCACGAGCGGTGCCCCCCGGATCTCGCCGCGCCGGATGGTGATCGCCAGGATCTCGATCGGCGGTCCCGGCTCGACCGAAGGGGGTGACGCCGGGATCTTCGGCAGCGGCGCCGCGAGATCGACCCGCACGCCCTCGGCGGTCAGCGACCGGATCACCAGCGGCCGGCTGCGCAGCGAGCCCAGATCGACCACGGCCTCGACCCGGTCCGCCGTCGCCAGCGGCGCCGCGCCGGGCACCCCGAGGCGGACCTTGCGCAGCACGAGGCCGCCGCGGCGCCAGAGGGGCGAGAAGTCCTCGGCCGTGGCGGCGAGGCTGTAATCCTCTCGCAGCACTGCCGAGAGACGGTCCAGCACCGCCCGCCGCACCGACGCCCCGCGTAGCGCGACGACCGTACCCACGACGAGCAGCACCGGCAGGACCACCAGGACGAAGAGAGAGGTCCAGGCGATCCGGCGCAGGCGCCGGCGTCCGCGAGGGCGGGGTGAGATGGGAACGTTTTCGGACATGGCGGTGCCGATCGGATCTTACCGTTCAAATCTGTGGAATGATCCTCGCGAGGGTCGTACGCCCTCTCCCAAGGAGACCCCTTCATGGCCGCAACCGCGCAGGCCCCAGCCGGCAGACCCCGTCGACGAGTCAAGCCGCTGTTGTTCCTCATCCTGTTCCTTCTCCTCGTCGTGGGCGGCTTCGCCGCGTACGTCTGGTCCACCCTCCACATCAGCTACTCGGAGGGCGAGCGGGCGGGGTTCATCCAGAAGTTCTCCCGCAAGGGCTGGGTCTGCAAGACCTGGGAGGGCGAGCTCGCCATGGTGAACCTCCCTGGCACGATGCCGGAGCTCTTCAAGTTCTCGGTGCGCGATCCCGCCGTGGCCGCCCGCCTCAATCAGGCGGTCGGCCAGCGCGTCCACGTCCACTATGAGCAGCACAAGGGCGTGCCTTCGGACTGTTTCGGCGAGACGGAGTACTTCGTCACCCAGGTCGATCCAGTGAAACCTTGAGCCCGGTGGCCGCCAGGAGGCCGGCCAGGTCGTCCGGCACCGGCGCGGCGATCTCCAGGCTCTCGGCCGTCACCGGGTGGACAAAGGCCACGCGCCAGGCGTGGAGGGCCTGGCGGGGAAAATCGCGGCAGGCGGCGGCGATTTCCGGATCGCCGATCCCCTTCCAACGCGGCTCGCCATAGAGCGGATCGCCGACGATCGGCATTCCCGCCGCCTGGAGGTGCACCCGGATCTGGTGGGTGCGGCCGGTGACCAGCCGGCAGCCGAGGAGGCTCACCCCCGCCGACTCCGCCAGCCGCCGGTAGAGGGTGACGCTGTCGCGCCCCGAGGTCTTCGAGGCGACGCGCCGCTTTACATCCTCCGGATCGCGGTCGATCTTGAGGTCGATCCGGCCCTGGCCGAAAGCCTCGAAGGGGATCCCGCCATAGGCTACGGCCAGGTACTCCTTCTCCGCGCCGGGGGCCTTGAGGGCCCGCGCCAGGCGGTAATGGACGGCCGGGGCCTTGATCACCAGCATCACCCCCGAGGTGTCGCGGTCGAGGCGGCTCACCAGCCCGGGCCGCTGCCCTTCCGGCCAGCCCTGAGCCCGCCAGAGCAGGGCGTTGATCAGCGTCCCCTGCCGGTGCCCCGGGGCCGGGTGAGCCACCACGCCGGGCGGCTTGTTCAAGGCCAGAAAGTGCTCGTCCTCGTAGAGCACCGCGAGGGGCATCTCCTGGGCCACGATCTGCCGGCGCGGCGGCGGAGGCGGCAGCCTCACCTCCACCCGGTCCTCCCAGGCGACGCGGCTCGCGGGCTTGGCGGCCGGACGCCCGTTGACCCTCACCAGTCCCGCCGCGATCCAGGCCTGCACCTGCGCGCGCGTGATGTCGTCGCGGTCCGCCAGGTGGCGCATGAGGACGAGATCCAGCCTCCCGCGGGCATCGCCGCGGTCGGCGCGGAAGGTGCGGAGGAGGGACTCGCCGGCCACGAGACGGCACTGTATCCGCTTGTCCCGCTTATCGCCTCTTGCACACTGATTAAAGTTAGAGATCTCCGCATCCGGTCTTTTCGGATGTTGAAGCGGCGGCCGTCGCAGCAGGACTACAGGGTCCACCCGCTCGCCCTGAAGGCGGGCTTTTGCGAAAAAGGAGCCGTCATGTCACGGAAAGTACGGATTCAGGGAGTCGCCCTCTTGTTGCTCGCCCTCGTGGGGGCGCAGGCCGCCTCGGCCAAGTACCTCTACAGCTACGCGGTGAAGTTCGTCTGCGGCTACAACCCCAGCAATGTCGGCAGCACGACGCTGCCCACGGGCCTCGTAGTCCAGCAAGGTGAGGCGACCGTCAAGTTCGGCAACTACGCGACGGAGATCAACATCTTCAACTTCAACGTCGATTCCACGGTGCCGACCGACGCGATCATCGGTAAGAACGTGATCCTGCTGGTGGACCGCGGCCAGCCCGTGGGCCGTGAGCCCAGGGCCGTCGGCACGACCGTCACCGACGGCATCACCCTGAAGAGCCAGGAAGCGACGATGGACGACTGCAACCGCATCGGCGAGCTCCTCTGGGGCCCGGGAAACATCCCCACGCCGTTTCCGCTCACCATCGGCTTCCTCGTGGTCCAGAGCACGGTCGAGCTCGACATCACCGCCGTCTACACCTCCCAGGCGTGCAGCAACTGGGTGGTGTCCACAGGCAAGCTCGACTGCCTCGACTCCACCCAGCGGCAGCAGGGGGTGAGCTCGGCGATCGACGTCCACCAGATCACGGGCCACAAGCTGTTCTAGGCCGATAGCCCGGCGGGACGGGCCGGGGAGGATAAGATCGGCGGGAGACCTTCGCAGCAAGGAGACTCCGCCATGCCGATCCACCTCCTCGGCCTCGTTCTGGCCCTGGCATTGCGCCTTACTGTCAGGCGTAATACACTCTGTCTTACAAGGAGGACGGCGTCGATGGCATCTAGAACGGTACGATTGGACGAAGGCACTGAGGAGGTGCTGGAGCAACTCGTCAAGAGGACCGGCCTCTCGATCTCCGCGGTCTTCAAGCAAGGGCTTCTGGCCTTGCGCGACCAGTTGCCTGCCCCGCCACGGCGGCCAGCCTACGAGATCTACAAGGAGCTGGATCTGGGGCCCGGAGGCTATGGCGTGGCGTCTTCGGCTGAAGCGAAGCGAGGTGTCCGGGACGCCATCCAGAGAAAGTATGGCCGATGATCCTGGTGGACGCCGGACCTTTCAAAGCTCTTTTCGACCCGAAGGACCCATACCATGATCGCTGCCAAATCGCCTTCCGGAAAGTTCGCGAAGACCTCATAACTACCGTTCCCGTCCTGGTGGAAGCTTTCTATCTGCTGGATCCCGCAAGCCCGGGCTCGGCAAGACTCCGAGATTTCATCGAGCGAGGAGGGCTCTCCGTATGGTTTCTCGACCGGCCTGCCCTGGACCGGTCTCTCGATCTCATGGATCAATACTCCGATCATCCCATGGACCTCGCCGATGCCTCCCTCGTAGCTGCGGCCGAAGCACTGAAGACCCGCAAGATCTTTACCGTTGATCGCAACGACTTTTCTACCTATCGCATCCGTCAAGGCCACGGTCACAAAGCTTTCGAGATCCTGGGCTAGGCGGGAGACCTTCGCAGCCAGGAGACCCCAGCCATGCCGATCCACCTCCTCGGCCTCGTTCTGGCCCTGGCCGCCGCGGTCCATACCCCGGCCGATGCCCGGTTCAATGCGCGGTTCGATTCCCGCTTTACGGGCAAGACCCTGCGCTTCGACTACTTCCATAGCGGCATCGCGAAGGAAGAGCACGTAAGCCTCGACGGCCTTCGGCTTGAGGGAGACTGGCCCGGCAGCCGCGTCCACCTGTTGGACGATGCCAACCTCGGCAAGTACCTCTTCGAGGTGATCGACCCCGGCACCAACCAGGCCATCTGGTCGCGCGGGTTCTCCAGCATCTACGGCGAGTGGGAGACGACGGGCGAGGCCGGAGCCGGCGTCTGGCGCACGTTTCACGAGTCCATGCGCTTTCCCGAGCCGCGCGGCAGGGTGCAGCTCGTGCTCAAGAAGCGGGCGGCGGACGGCGCCTTCCGGGAGATCTACTCGACGCTCGCGGACCCGGCCAGCCGCTTCGTGGACCGCTCGCCGGTGCCCGCCGTGGGCACGGTGTGGAGCGTCTTCGAGAGCGGCCCGCCGGCCGTCAAGGTGGATCTGCTGATCCTGGGCGACGGCTACACGGCGGCCGAGAAGGCAAAGTTCCATGCCGACGTCAAAAGGCTGACGGACGCCCTCTTCGCCACCGAGCCGTTCAAGAGCCACCGGCCTGATTTCAACGTGCGGGCGATCGACGTCCCGTCTCCCGCCTCCGGCGTCACCGATCCGCGCACCGCCACCTGGCGCAAGACACCGCTGGGCCTCGCCTACAACGCCTTCGACTCCGAGCGCTACATGCTCACCTTCGCGGATCAGGCGGTGCGCGAGATCGCGGCCCAGGCGCCCTACGACGAGTTGGTCCTGCTCTCCAACAGCCGCAAGTACGGCGGCGGCGGCATCTTCAACCTGTGGAACACGGCCGCCGTGGACAGCGCCGAGTCCGCCTACCTTCTCATCCACGAGTTCGGCCACTCCTTCGCCGGCCTCGGGGACGAGTACTACACCTCTCAGGTTTCCTACGAGACGCTCAATCCGGCGGGCAGCGAGCCGTGGGAGCCGAACGTCACGGCGCTCCTCGATCCCAAAAACGTGAAATGGAAGGATCTCGTGGCCGCGGGCACGCCGCTCCCCACGCCCTGGAACCAGGAGGACTATGACAGGATCGTGCTCGCCTACGAGAAGAAAAGGCGCGAGCTGCGGGAAAGGGGAGCCCCCGAGGAGCAGATGGAGGCCCTCTTCCAGGAGATCCGCGAGACGACGACGCCGATGCTCCGCGCCGAGAAGTACTTCGGCCACGTCGGAGCCTTCCAGGGCGCCTCCTACGAAGCCAAGGGGCTCTATCGCCCCGAGGCCGACTGCATCATGTTCAGCCGCAATCCCAAGACCTGGTGCGGCGTCTGCGCCCGCGCCATCGAGCGCGCGATCGCGATGCTTACGGAGTAGTCGCCGCCGGTTCCTTCGCCACGAAGCGGTCGTAGAGCAACATCCCCACCGTGGCGGCGAAGCCGATCATGGAGATCACCCACCACATGGCGCTGGGATTCGTGGAATGGCGGACGAAGCGCTCCACGAGCGAGCCGGCGAGGACGCCGCCGACGATCGAACCGATCGCCACCGGCAGGAAGGCGAAGCCCATGAAGGTCCCTACCTGGTCGCGCGGCGCGAGGTCCGCCACATACTCGTAGAAGCGCGGGGCCTGCATGGCCTCGCCCAGCGCCAGCACGAACATGGCGGCCACCACCGACTGCCAGGTGTGGAAGACGGCGATGAGCAGCCACGAGCAGGAGGCCACGAAGAAGCCCGCGGTCATGGCGCGGATCGGCTGCCAGCGCCGCACCAGGGCCGCGATCGGCACGGTCACCAGGATCAGCGTCCAGGCGTCCACCGTCTCGATCAGCTCGAAGCGCTCGAAGCGCAGCGACTCGGTGAGATAGAAAGGCAGCGAGTAGAACATCTGCCAGAACATGATCCAGAAGCCCGAGAAGATCACTAGGAAGCCCACGAAACGGCCGTTGCGGAAGACCTGGAGCATGTCGCGCAAAACCTTGCCGAACGAGGTGGGCGCCACGTCGCCGGGAGCGCGCTCCGGCTCGCGGAAAAAGATCAGAGTGCCGAGCAGGCAGAAGAACGAGGTGATCGACGACACCACCAGCACGTACTCGATCCCCAGGCTCTGGCGCACCTGCAAGGCCAGGATCGGCCCCATCGCGCCGCCGAAGTTGACCATCGTGTAATAGATGGAATATCCCAGCGCCTTGGTCTGCGGCGTCGTCGTGCTCGCCACCGTGCCCACGATGCAGGGCTTGATGAGCGAGCCGCCCACGGCCGTCAGCATCAGCACGGCGAAGATGTAGGGACCGCGCCCCACGGCGACGACGATCGACTGGCCGAACTGAAGCCCCGCCATGCCGATCAGGAAGTAGCCGACACAGAAGATGGAAAAGCACGCCGCCAGGCTCTTCTTGAAGCCGTAGCGGTCCACCAGCGTCCCGGCCAGGATGGGCAGGAAGTAGAGGACGCCCGAGAACAGACCGGCGAGCGATCCGGCCGCCCGCGGCCCCAGCCCCACGCGCGTCGCCAGATAGATCGTCAGCACCGCCTTCGAGCCATAGAAGGCGAAGCGCTCGAACAGCTCCAGGACGTTCGCCACCCAGAAGGTGCGCGTGAAACCGGAGGCCAGATTCCGCAGTCTGCTGCTCATATCACCTCGCTCTTCGTCTCTGCAGCCCGCCGCCGCAGGGTGCTGTGCTTGCGGCCGTAGGAGAAGTAGATGACGAGGCCGATCGCGAGCCAGACGATGAGCCGCAACCAGTTCTCCGACGGAAGGGAGAACATTAGCAGCAGGCAGCTAGCGATGCCCACGATCGGGACCAGGGGCACGAGCGGCACCCGGAAAGGGCGCTCGGCGTCGGGATGGGTGCGGCGCATGACGAGTACGGCCGCGCAGACGATGACGAAGGCGAACAGCGTCCCCATGTTGACCAGCGTCAAAAGCACGCTGATGGGCAGGAAGGCGGCCAGCAAGCCGACGAAAAGGCCGGTCACGAGGGTCGATTTCCACGGCGTACGGTACCGCTCGTGGACGGCGCCGAAGAAGCCCTGGGGGAGCAGGCCGTCGCGGGCGATGGCGAGCAGGATGCGGGCCTGGCTCAGCATCGTCACCAGCAGCACGGAGGTGATGCCCGCGAGTCCCGCGAGGGCGATGAGGAACTGCGCCCAGCGCAACCCCACGCGCCGGAAGGCATCGGCCACCGGCGCGTTGATGTCGAGCTGATCGTAGGGCACCATGCCGGTGAGCACCGCGACGACGGCGATGTAGAGGAGCGTGCACAGCACGAGCGAGACGATGATGCCGATGGGCACGTCGCGCTGCGGGTTTTTGGCCTCCTCGGAGTGCGTGGAGACCGAGTCGAAGCCGATGTAGGCAAAAAAGGCCAGAGAGGCGCCGGCGAGCATGCCCACGGGCCTGCCTCCGGCGTCGCTCTGGCCGAGGAGAGTGTGGCCAAAAACCTGGAGGCCGGTGAAACCGAAAGGCGCGAACGGATGCCAGTTGGCGCTTTTCACGAAGAAGGCGCCCACCCCGATCACGAAGAGGACGGCGGCCAGCTTGATCCCGACCAGGACGGTATTGAAGCTGGCGCTCTCCTGGATGCCGATCACCAGGATGACTGTGATCAGCAGGACGATCAGCACCGCGGGCAGATTGATGAACGAGCCGGTGGCGACCAGCTTTCCGAGCTGCGGGTCGTAATTGACAATCGGCCCCGCCAGGAGCTTGGGAATCTTCCAGCCGAACACGTCGAGCACGCTTTGGAAGTAGCCGGACCATCCGTCCGCCACGGTCGCCGAGCTGACGGCGTATTCCAGGACGAGGTCCCAGCCGATGATCCACGCGAAAAGCTCGCCGAGTGTCGCGTAGGCATAGGTATAAGCCGACCCGGCCACCGGCACCATGGAGGCGAACTCGGCGTAACACAGGGCCGCGAAGACGCAGACGAGCCCCGCCACGACGTAGGAGAGCGTCAACGCGGGCCCCGCCGTCTGCCGGGCCACGGCCCCGGTGGAGACGAAGATTCCGGAGCCGATCACCGCTCCGACTCCCAGGCTCGTGAGCTGCACGGGCCCGAGCACCCGGCGCAGCCGGTTTTCTCCCTTGAGCTCCTCCAGCAGGACGCTCAAGGGCTTGCAGGCAAACAACGGATTGGCCACCTCGTTCACCTCCTTCCAAGTCTGGAACGAGGTTAGGGGAAGGTCCGGGTGGAGCTCTATCCCGCGACCTTCGGTGGGGCGGGCGAGAGAAAGGGAGGTTGCAGGAGGTTGCGACGCCGATACGAAGGTTCATGTAACCCGGCAGGTATTGGCATCCAGCAGGAACATGGCTCAACGCACCCTGAGCCTGTCATCGGCCAGATCGGCGGCGGCCACGGCGGCCTTGAGCGTTGAGAACCCAGGTGCCAATCCCCCGTCCGCCGAGGTCACGGGGAGCCGAAGCCGGCGGCGATGCGGGGTGGGCAAGGGCGTTTGGAGACGCTCCCGAAGAGCCTCCTCCAGAAACTTCGTCAGGCTCATGCCGAGCATCGCGGCTCGGGCTTTGGCCTGCCGGTAAAGTTCGTCATCCAGCCGTAGAGTCGTTTGCATGACAGAAATCTGTCGCTCCTCGCGATCCTTGTCAAGGCCCTGACCGCCGGGGGCCATCAATGGCGAGGGATCACTGCCCCGGTCGGGCTCGCCGAGGTCTATGTCGGTCTAGCCGTCGTGTCCCGACGCCATGCCGGCCTTGCTCTCTCTGGGTGGCCATCACCATCGTTCTGAATGCTCTGAATCGTCCCTCTCTCGGTCTCCGGTCTGGAGGCCCTTCCCCTCTGGCAGATCCTTTCCTCCCGCGCTTTACGGGTTGCATGGGGAGCTGGACTCGGCCTGCTGTCCACTTTATGCGTCTGTGGTTGTCTGTGGGCCGACGTGGTGCGGGAGGGCTCGGGCCTGCCCGCCTCCTACGAGGCCCACCTGCTCGGCCGTATCGCCGAGGAGTAAGCTCGCCGGAGCGCAGTCGAAGCGCAGCTCAACGCGCTGCCAGCGCAAGGTGAACGCGCTGGCAGCGCCGCTCTGAGCGCTCCCGCTCCGTTGCCAAAGCACGCTCCCTGCAGCCTCTGCGGATTCTGGGACTTGGACCAGCGGAGAGTCGCCGGACATATCACGCAGTGCCGGCGCAGCGCAGCGCGCTTGTCAGCACCTCAGCGGCCCGCTTAGGTGTCCGTCAACCGGACCAGGAAGCGGCCAAGCTGACACGCATTCTGTCACAGGAGTGAGAGGCTCCGCTTCGAGGCCGAAGAGATTACTCTTCAAACGCTGTAGGTTTCGGAGAGCCGGTCAGCATGGATGTGAAGCAGACTCCCTTCGAGGGTTATTGTTTCCGGAGCAGCTCCTCGAACCATTTTAACAGTTCGCTGCCACCCAAAAGCTCGAGGCGGTATGGAATGAATGGACTTATAAACGGATCTGTCTTGATATTTGGAGCGAAGCCAGAGGTAGTTGTTATAATGCCCTTAGATGCGCTCCTGTCACCGGACAAAACGCCGAGAAGGGCACGGACGTCATCATGACGAACCAAGAGGCCTGGCTTATAGGCCTTCACCGACCCAACGATTCTGATTGCCCCGACGCCTTCCTTAGTGGCTATGACGTCACGCCCATGGTCTCCACTCCTTGGAGTCAAGATGACATGATCATACCCGTCCTCATCAAAAGCTGCCGCGATTAGCTCTTCCCATTTATGTGGCGCAATTTCGAACATTAAGCTCGGATTTTCACTTAGAAGCTTGGCTATTAATTGCCAGACGGGGGTGATAGAGTGCACGAGTCTTCCCTGCTCAGTTTCGCCATAAGAATACGTAACAGCCTGCACCAATAGCGACAAAGGAGATTCCGATCCTGGAAATCTATCGAAAGATTCGCGGATAAAGTTAACAAGCAACTCTAGCCTGGCAACCATAGAGTCGTCGCGGGCTTCGCCTGAGAGTCTGGCCACGCCCTCAAGAAGACGGGGGATTTCCGGGAGAACTTCTCGACGCCATTCCACAGCCTTAAGCTCTTCAAGTCTGAGCTTGACCTTTCTCGGATCATTGAGTTTAAGGGCGGATATGGAAAACCTACCCGCGCTTGATCGCGCTTTTAATATCCCTCGGTCGTCGAGATAGAGATGGCTACTATAGTCTTGCATTCTGCGATGAATAATCTTTCTGCCTGAATCGTCCGAACTAACTACCCCTCGCGCCAAATTGCACAAACGGCAAATGTATAGACCATACTGTACATCGTCAATTAATCCCGAACTAGCCTCCTGGAGAAAGTGTTCTACCATAAATACGCCCCAGCCTTCTACCCCTCCGAGCATAAACGCACCTTCAGCGACACCGCAATAGTCGCACCTATAGCCAGCCTTTCTCCGGAGTTGCTCTCGGTATTCTCGATAGCTCATGGCACCTGTCATCTCCATGCTCGCCTGCAACGAGTTAGGCGTCTCCCTCGCTGAGCTTACGTAGGTGCCTTAGAACGACACATTGTGGCCGAAGCGCCCCCTACGAAGAGCCCGCGGAAACGCTAAGGCGATGGTAACGGCAGAGCTTTTAGCATGTTTTCTAGCTCTTGTTGGAACACAAATAATCTGTAATCGCCTCTCGCCTTCTCGGTCAAGAATAGGTTAAAGTTAGGGTTGCCGGAAGCCGTAATCATCGCTCTGTGAGCCAAATTGAGATCCCAATTTTTATTAAGAATGTGGTAGAAGGCCGTAAACCCAACTGCCAAATCGGAGAGGGGAATTTTGTCCCCAGAGCCAACTAATGCAAAATATGGTTGAGTACCTTTTTTCAATGCTTCCTGGATGGCGTAACTACCATGACAAGAGGAGACGGCGAGAATCAACTTTCCCTGGAGACTATCATTAATTTGCCGTAGGCACTCGGTCATTTCATCCCATCTTATCGACTCTGTAGTGTTAGTCATTTGGAGGCCATCTTGAGAACCGTGTGCGCTGAGGTGGAGAATAGGCCATCTCTTTGCATTGTCCGAGTTAATCCTGGGGAGGAGGTCGTCCAGGGCTCTCCAGAATGTTTTCTTCGTGGCCGCGATATGGTAGGCAACATCAACCCGGCCAAGGCCTAGCGCTTGGGACAGAACGTAGCCTTCGAGATCTCCGGCGAGAAGATCCTCAGGCGAGGGAGACTCAATCATGTGGACATAAAATTCGGTGGACACCTTAGCGTCTCCTCTGAAGTGTGGCATCTATTATACAGTGTACTAGAACTGAACTTGTTCGATCTCACCTAGGCGTGCCCTGGCGGTTGCTGTCCCGGTCGCGCCAGACAGGGCTGGTGGAGGTGATGCCCACTTCCATGTCTCGGGCGGCGCAGATAGCTTGGGCGAAGAGGAGCAGTCGAATGCGGCAGGATCGCCCGGCGCATACCGCTGCTCTTCGCCCTGGGGCTTAAACACGGTAGGGATTCAGCGCTGTCGGCAGGCCGAAGAGGCGCTGGAGCGCGCTCGAAGCGGAAGCCGGGCGCGCTGCCAGCGCACCGGAAGCGCTACGCCGCCCCCTGCCGGGCCTCACTCTCCAGGCGGTTCTCGTGCCAGAGCCCCAGCGCTTTCGCTCCGGCCAGTAGTTTATACAGATTGTAGGTCCCCTCAATCTCTCCCTTGACGTGGTTGAGCAGCGCTTCAACGACGCTGTCGAGAATCCCCAATGCAGGAATGTGCGTTCGCCCAGTGGGCCCCCCTCCACGCTCCCGGTCGGGGGGGCGGAGGGCGACGGGAGAAGAGGGCCGGGGTGATGGAGGCGCTGATTGTCCTTGCACTCGTCAGACATTTGTCATACATTGTCTTGCGTGCTGATCTTCGACGCCTCGACGCTGATTCTGCTGGCGAAGTCGGATCTGCTCGACCTCTTCCTGGATGACTTCCCGGGCGTACCCCTCATGCCGGGAGCGGTCGAGGCAGAGTCCACGGGTTATCCGGAACGTCCTGACGGCGTTCTTATCAGGCAGAGACTTGAGGAGGGCCGTCTTACCGTCGTGGAGATCCAGCAACCCAAAGTCGTCGCCCGCCTCGTTCAGGACTTCCGGCTGGGCGCCGGAGAAGCCGAAGCGCTGGCTCTTGCTCTGGAAAATGGCGAGTTGGCCATCGTCGCCACCGACGACCGGAATGCCATCCGGGGCTGTAAGGTTCTGCGGATCGGGTTCGTAACGTCCCTGGGTATCCTGGCACGGGCGGTGGAAAAGAATCTCTTGACTCCCGAAGAAGGGATGCGCTGCCTTGAACGGTTGAGGTCCTTTGGGCGGTTCAGGGCGGAAATCATTGAGGAAGTTGCGCGCCAGATTGGAGGTTCTCATGGCGAAAGCTCAGAAAATGGTTAGCATCCGCCTGGAAGCGGATGACTACAAGTTCCTCAGCGGTCTTGCGGAGGCTGACAAAGAGGATTTGTCCACTGCTGTCCGCGACCTCCTCTTCCGGGGACGCCGATTCCTGGCCTTGGAGAGGTATCGCGATGGGAAGGCTTCCCTGAGCAAGGCGGCCGAGGTGGCGGGCGTCTCCGTGAGCGAGATGATGGACCTCCTCGCCGAGCACGGAATCCCGGCGGACCTTCGCCTCGAAGATTATCGGGAGAGTCTCAAGACCCTTCGGGAGGTTTGGTGAGAGGGCGCTGACCAAGCAGCCTAACGCCGGGCCATCACCCGACCCACCCGCACACCTTCACCCAGCCGGTATGCATGATGCGCGGTCACGATCGCGCCGCCTTCCTTGAGCCGGCTGCGCAGGCCGTGGATGTGCCGCGCAGCGAGGTTGGTGATCTCGGCCCGGCCGGCGCCCTCGGGGGCGATTCGCGTCCCCACCTCTAGGACCGGGACGCCTTCGCCGCCGCGAAGACGGTCCTCGACCAGCTCGATCCAGGTGATCGCCTCCTGGCTCCCCGCCTTGCAGGAGAGGCGTGGCAGAAGGCGGCCTCCGATCTCCACGCCGGAGCCCTGCCAGACCACCAGGTCCAGATCGGACTCCACCTCGCGCCGGTCCTCCTCCGTCTTCGCCACCCACGTCTCCCCGGCCCCGGGCACCTGGAGAGCCAGGGGGAAGGCCCGGTCGAGGTACGCCCGCACGACCGGCGCGACCATCCCCCGCAGCTCGCTCTTGTCCATCACGTCCCGCGGGTCGAAGCCGGCGTCGAGGAGGTCGCGGCCGAAGGTGGCCTCGTAGCCCCGCTTATTGGAGAGGAAGCGGCAGGTCGGAGGGTTCTCGGCGAACATCCCCCGCACCGTGGTGGCGAGAAAGATGGACTCCCACCAGCGGTCCGGCGGAATGAAGGTCAGGGTGGCGAGCTGGATGTCCTGGAGCAGGAGGCCGCCGGGCCTCAGCAGCCCGGCCAGAGCCTTGGCGAAACGGTTGGCGTTCTCGAAGACGGCGGCATCGAGGATCGCCCGGCGGGAACGGAGAAGCTCCGGCACGTCCGTCTCGAAACGGGCCGCGACCTGCAAGCCCGGATATTGCTCCAGCCAGCCGGCGGCGAGGCGGGTGGTGTCCGGCCCCGGGCGGTCCAGGCAGAGCACGGTCGTCTGCGCCAGGAGCCTCGCATCGGCCTCCGCCAGCACGGCCAGCAGCTCGGAAACGTGATGCAGATGATCCTCGGCGATCACCAGAGGCCGCCGCGCGAAACCCGTCGATCCGACCCAGCTCATGGCCCGCTACTATACTGAGAGGATGTCTCTCCGCTCCCGCTGGGGCTCCCGCCTGCTGCTGCTGGGCGTCCTCCTCTTCGCCGTCCTGGTGGCGCTGGCCGCCATGTCCATCCGGCAGGAGTGGCAACAGCGGATCGGCCAGAGCCGGGCGGACGTCATCTTCCAACTCGTGCAGGGGAAGGTTCCGGCCCGTCCGCTCGAGACGCCGGGGGCCTCGGCGTGGCTCAACTTCGAGCTGCGGCGCTACCGCGAGCGCATCGCCGATCCCGCCAAGGCACGGCTCTACGGCGAGGTGGCGGAGTGGCAGGACACGCGCTCGGTGCCGCCGTTCTTCCTGCCGCTACGGCAGCTCCTTGCAAGGCCCGTCCGGCGCCCGGCGGCCGCGGTCTCCCCCGTCCTCGTTTCTCCGGACCCACTGCACGATCCGCCCAAGCCCTCTTCCCTTCGCTCCCAGAGCTTCCTGGAGCTTGACCATCACTGGTTCGCCATGACTCGGCGCGCGGCCCTGGAGTCCGGCGGTCTCGCCGATCTCTCCAATCCCTCGAACCGGTTTCTCAGCCTTACGGCGACGCACCTCCTCGATCTCTCGGCGGCGCTGCCCGGCGTGCTGGCCGGGCAACCGCTGCCGGCGCTGCCGGGAAGCCGGCCGCCCCGGGTGGTGCGCCTCTACGCCCTCGCCGAGGACGGCACGCTCGTCTCGCTGCCCGTGACAGGCGGACTCTTCGATCCCCAGGCGAGCCGGCAGGCCGCGCTCAACGAGGGACACGGCTTCCGCAACTCGCCGGAGCGGCCGACGTTCGTCTCCAACGAGTTCTACTTCCGTTTCGACTACGGCGCGAGGCCTGAGGACCAGACCTTCTACTCGGGCCTCTACCTGGACCTGGGCGGCCAGGGGCTCGTCGCCACCATCACCGTGCCCCTGCGGGACGCCGGAGCCGGCGAGCGCGGTCTGGTAGGCGCGGACCTGACGTTCGACATCGACTGGGAGGCCTTCGCCCGCGGCATCGAGCCGCCGATGACAGCCGGCGTCGTCCATCTCGCCGCCGCCCCGGCCCGGGACCATCCCTGGGCCGACCTCCTGGGCGCGACGCCCAAAAGACCGGCGGCCCTGCGCAATGCCGTCTCCGGGCTCGCGGCGCAGCCAGTGGGGCCATCCACGGCCGAGAGCACGCCCTACCTGCTGCACGGCGTAGTGGAGGGCCAGGGCGCGGTGGCGGCCTTCCAGGTGTCGGCCACCACCTGGCTCGTGGTGCTCTTCCCCAAGACCCGCTCGCCCCTTCCCCTGTTGCCCGTGCTGCTCTCGGCGGTAATGCTGGTGGCGCTCCTCGCCGGCTTCGAGCTCAACCGGCGGCGGGCCGAGCGGGCGCAGGAGAAGGCCGAGGGCGCCCTGGCGGAGAAGCAGAACCTGCTCAACACCATGCAGGTGCCGCTGATGGTGGTGGACCCCAACACGGACGAGGTGGTCTTCGGCAACCAGGCGGCGGAGAATCTGGGCGTGCGGCCGGGCACCCGCTTCGGCGACCGCGTGTCGCCGGACCCGCGAGCCCGGGCCCACTACGAGCGCATGCAGGTGGCGAAGCCCGAGCCGCGGCGGGCCTACGGCGTTCCGGTGCGGGTGAGGGGCGAGGACGGCAGCGAGCAGGAGCGCTACGCCATCGTGCGCTCGGTGGCCGTGACCGCGCCGATCGAGGCGCTCAAGGCCGACGAGCGGCACCGCCTCGGCGTCCTCTTCATCCTGGAGCCGGAGGTGGATCTCGCTCTCCTCACCGAGGACCTGGAGCACGACACCCGGCAGGACGAGCGGCGCAAGCTCGCGGGCCTCCTCTCCCACGGCGTGGACGCGCTCATCCGGGTGCTGGCCCACGGCCTGCGGAGCACGGCGGGAGGGGCGTCGGCATCCTCATCGGTAGAATTCGTGGCCTGGCTCGCCGCCTACGTCGACCGCCGGCTGCGCACCACCGCCTGGCTGCTCGATCATTGGGACGCCCAGCCGCCGCTGCCGCCGGACAGCTCGGTGGAAGCCGCGCAGGCGAGGACGACGATCGATCGCCTCGCGAGCGTCTTCAGCCTCGCGGCCGGCGACGCCGACCTGCGAGCCCGCCTGCACTGGGACAACGGCGTGCTCTCGGAGCGGCCTGATCCAACGGCGCCGGTCCTCACCCTTGAGCTGGACTGGCCGGAGGAGCTGTGGTTCTCCTGCCCGGTGCGGGGCGGCTTCGGCTTCTTCCTCGGCGAGGTGCTGATCAACGCCATCCGCCACGGCCGGCCGGGCTCGACGCCCGCGGTGCGCATCGCCCTCGACCGGGTGCGCCGCGAGCTGGTTTTCGAGGTGGAGAACCCGCTTCCCGCCGAGCCCGGAGGCGCCGCCCGCGACCGCAGCGAGAGCTACGGCGGCCGCCGCATCCTGGAGCGCCTGGCCCGCCTCTTCGAATGGCGCGACCTCACCTTCGACCACCGCGAAGCCACCTATCTCGTCACCTGGAGGGTGCCCGCCAGCGAGAGGGGCGATCCGCGGCGGGCGGATTGAAAAAGCGGGGTATCCTAGTCTCCAATGCGTCGGCCCTGCCTCGCTATCGCCGCCTTCCTGATCGCCGCCCCCGCGCGGCCCCTGCCACCCCCGCAGGAGCCCTGGATCGAGGTGAGGACGGCGAATTTCACGCTGTTCAGCAACGCCGTCGAGCGGGATACCCGCCGGGCGGGCGAGGATCTCGAACGGCTACGCGATGCGCTGTCGAAGCTCTCTCCAGGACTGACCCTCAACGCCCCGTCGCCGACCTGGATCTACGTCTTCAGGAGCACCGCCTCGATGACGCCCTACCAGCGGCTCTACGAGGGCAAGCCCATCGATGCCGGGGGCTACTTCCTGACCCGGCCGCAGGGTAACTACGTGGCGGTGGACGCCAGCCCCAGACGCGACCCGTCGGCCATCATCTATCATGAGTACTTCCACTACGTGGCGCGCAACAACTATGGCGATCTGCCGGCGTGGCTGCATGAGGGCCTCGCCGAGTACTACAGCACCTTCCAGGTGACGAAGAGCGAGGCCCGCCTCGGCTTGCCCATCGAGCAGCACTTGCGCTGGTTGCGGAAGCACTCCTGGATTCCCCTCGCCCAGCTCTTCACCGTCGACCAGACCTCGAAGGAGTACAACGAGACCGACCGCCGAGGCGCCTTCTACGCCGAGTCGTGGGCGCTCACCCACTATCTCCTCGATGGCAACCCGTCTCGTCGCGCCCAGTTCCAGGAGCTGCTCCGGCTGACGAAGGAAGGAGCCCCCGGCAACGAGGCGTTCCAGAAGGTCTTCGGCGCCGATCCCACGGTCCTGGAACGCGAGCTGCACGCCTACATCAACGTCTACACCTTCGACTACAACCGCACTCCCATCCAGCCGGGCGCGAACCTCACCATGGAGGCGCGGCCCATGGCGTCGCCCGACGTCCTCTTCCGCCTCGGCGATCTCCTCTCCAACCTCGGCGCGGAGCACTACGCCGCCGCCCAGGAGCACTTCCGCGCCGCCCTGACGGTCCAACCCGATCACAGCCCGTCGCTCTCCGGGCTTGGGATTCTCGCCGAGCTGGCCAATCACCCGCAGGAGGCCCGGTCCTTCTACGAGAAGGCCGCGAAGCTGGCACCGGACGACTTTCTCGTGCAGTACCGCTACGCCCTGAACCTTCTGGACGATCCGCGGCCGGATTCCCTGCGAGCGGCCCGCGCCGCCCTCACCCGGGTGGTGGCCCTGCGGCCCGACTTCGGCGAGGCCTGGGCTCACCTCGGCTACACCTACCAGGCCGAGGAGTCGCTGGACGAGAACGCCGTCCGCATTCTGGAGACGGCTCACCGCCTGCTACCCTCCCACATGGACGTCGCCCACAATCTCGCCCTCGCCTACGCCCGCACCGGCCACCGGGAGCAGGCCTCACAGCTCATCGAGCAGGTTCTGGCGCCTCGCGCCGATCCCGACGAGGTGCTGAGCGCCCGCGAGGCCCTGCTCGACGAGGACTACCGCCATGCCGAGGAGCTGATCGACCACGAGAAGCCCGCCGAAGCCCTTCCCCTCCTGGAGCGGGTGCGCGACGACACCCGCCGGCCCGAGCGGCGCCGCACGCTGGAGCTGCGCATCGACGAGATCCAAAAGGCCCTGGACTTCAACCGCTTCGTCGCCGGGTACAACCAGGCGGTCGAGCTCGTCAACCGGGGCGACGTTCAGGGCGCCGTGGCCATTCTGACGCCGCTGTCGGAGACGGTCCGCGACCCCGCCCAGGCCGAGCAGGCCCGCAACCTTCTGACCAAACTCAAGCCTCCAGCCAAGCGGCGAGGCGGTGGGAAACCGCACTGAGGCCGGAGAGCCGAAAGGCATTTCCTTGCCTCTCCGGCGGAGACCTCGCTACACTGACGCAAAATGTCCGAGACGAAAACGGGGTTGACTGCCGAGTTGCCCTCCTGGGGAGGACTGTCCGCGAGCGGAGAACGCAGGCAGCGATCCCGTTCGCGTATCCCCGTTCTGACGATCCTCTATCACCCGGAGGTCCGCCGGGTGGGCGAACGGGCGCTCCTGGAACCCTTGATGGAGGGGCAGGTCGTGCACCTCTCCCGGCTGGAGCCCAGCTTCGCGATGCCGGGCCAGGCGGACCGGCGCCCCCTGTCCGACCGCCACCTCAGCCGCTCCCCTCTGCTGCTGACCCCCATCCGCGGCGACGGCGCCCTTCAGCTCTCGCTGGGCGAGAGCCGCACCCGGGCCTTCGCCGACGGCGCGCCGATCTTCGAGGCCTGCGTTTTCTCTCCCGAGGACGTGGAGCGCGGCGTCGTGATCGAGCTGGCGGACCGCATCGTCCTCCTTCTGCACACGCTCTCCGCGACGCCGATGCCCACGCCCGAGCGCTTCGGCCTCGTCGGCGAGAGCGAGGGGATCGTCCGCATCCGCCACGAGATCCGCCGCGTGGCCGATCTCGACGTGCCCATTCTGCTGCGCGGCGAGACGGGGACCGGCAAGGAGCTGGTGGCCCGCGCCATCCATCAAGCCAGCCAGCGGCGCCACCACGCCTGCCTGTTCGTCAACGTCGCCGCCATTCCAGTCTCGCTCGCCGTCTCCGAGCTGTTCGGCTCGGCCCGGGGCTCCTTCACCAGCTCCGTCCGCGACCAGGCCGGCTACTTCCAGCGCGCCCATGGCGGCACCCTGTTCCTCGACGAGATCGGCGAGGCCCCGCCCGAGGTCCAGGTGCTGCTGCTGCGCGTCCTCGAGACCGGCGAGGTGCAGCGGGTCGGCGGCCTCGAGCCTCAGAAGGTGGACGTCCGCCTCATCGCCGCCACCGACGCGGATCTGGAGCTGGCCATCGAAGAGGGGCGCTTCCGGGCGCCTCTGCTCCACCGGCTGGCCGGCTACGAGATCCTCGTGCCGCCCATGCGCGAGCGCCGCGACGACTTCGGGCGTCTGTTCCTCCATTTCCTTCGGGAAGAGCTGGCGGCCATCGGCGAGGAACACCGGCTCGACCCGCCCGGCGATGACGACAAGCCGTGGCTGCCCTCGACGGTGGTGGCGCGCCTGGCGCGCTACCGCTGGCCGGGCAACGTGCGGCAGCTCCACAACGCCGTGCGCCAGCTCGTCATCGCCAGCCGCTCCTTCGCAACGGTGCAGATCGGTCCGCAGATCGAGCGTCTGCTGCGTAGCCCCGAGCCTGCTCCCACGTCGCCCACGGATTACGGCCAGGAGGGCGTCCGGGAGGCTCCGAAGGTGGCGTCCGGCGTCCGGCGTCGCCGGCCCACGGTCGAGGACTACCGGTCTCCCTCCGCGGTCTCGGAAGCCGAGATCATCGAGGCCCTGCGCTCCTGCCGCTGGGAGGTCAAGCTGGCCGCCCACCTCCTGGGCATCTCGCGTCCGTCGCTCTATCTGCTGATCGACAAGTCGCCGAACATCCGCAAGGCGTCCGATCTCACCGCGGAACAGGTCGAGGAAGCCCGGCAGGAGTGCGCCGGCGACCTCGAAGCCATGGGAATGCGCCTGGAAGTCTCCAGAAAGGGACTGCAACAGCGGATCAAACAGCTCGGGCTGGAGTGAGAGATCACGCTCCGCCCGGCACCCCCTCCGGGAACCGGTAAGGCACCTGGGCCGCCGTGGCGACCAGCTCGCGGGCGGCGGTGACGTAGGGAAGCAGCGCGGCAACGCTCCCCTTCGGCAGCTTGAGCTTGAGGGTCATCAGCGCCAGGATGGGGTCGAGCTCGCGCTCCAGCACCTGTTTCCAGGTCTCGAAATCGGCGCTGAGGATATAGGGCACGGCGGCCCGGTCCGTTTCGGTGGCGCTCCGCGCCTCTCGGCAATCCCCTTCGAACAGGTCGAGGAAGACCGAGCGCTCCGGCAGCTCCAGCGCGGGATCGAAGGTCATGATGACGACTACGGGCCACTGCCAGCGCTGGGCAGCCGTCCGATAGCTCTCGCTGGCGCGGATCGCCTCGCCCCAGGCGACGGCCCAGTCCTGCGTGAAGACCTCGTGTGACATGGCAAGCCTCCCTTTCAGGGATGGTGGGGGTCGCGCAACGACTTGTTCGGATACGCCGGCGCCTTGATCGGCGGCACCGGATTCTTCCGGATCTTCGTCCTGGAGATAGGCGATGGCGGCGTCGAGCTGGGCGTCGCTGCCGAGGAAGGTGGCGTGGGGGAGGTTGTCCACCGTCACGTCGGGATCGACGCCGTGCCCTTCGATCAGCCAGGTTCCGTCCGGGCCGAAGACGCCGAACTCGGCGGCGGTGGCGATCCCCTTGTCCACCAGAAAGTTGGAGGACGACAGCCAGATCTCCCCACCCCAGGTGCGAGTACCGATCACCTTGCCCAGCCCCAGGCGCTTGACGCCCTCGGCGAAGGCCTCGCCGTCCGAGCTGGTGTTCTCGTTGACCAGCACCACCAGGTGGCCCCGGAAGGCGTACTGCATGTTCGGCGAGGGCGAGCCCACCCGCGGCTGCCA
Source organism: Thermoanaerobaculaceae bacterium (assembly GCA_963717295.1). Classification (GTDB taxonomy): domain Bacteria; phylum Acidobacteriota; class Thermoanaerobaculia; order Multivoradales; family UBA5704; genus DATARR01. The sequence goes on along the minus strand of OY970330.1, from coordinate 7,635,071 downwards.
CCAGAACCATGCCTTGCGCTGGAGCTTGTCGAGCAGCCAGCTCTCGATGTTGCCGCCGCGGTTGTTGCGCAGGTCGAGGATCAGCCCGTCGCGGTCGAAGACGGGGTAGAAATCCATGGCCCAGGAGGTGTAGTCGTCGCTGTCCATGGCCCGCAGGTGGAGGTAGCCGAGATGGCTCTTCCCCTTCTCCTCCACGACTTTTCGGCGGGAGAGCTCCCAGTCGGTGTAGCGCAGGTCGTCCAGCTGCTTCGGGGAGAGCGGCACCACCACCACGTCGCGGGCGGTGCGGGTCTTGCCGTCGTGCACCCGCAGCAACACCTGCTTCTCCGCCTGGCTGCGCAGCAGGAGGGCGGCGTCGGGCACGGAGAGCACCGGAACACCGTTGATCGATTCCACGACGTCGCCCACCTTGACGTCGACGCCGGGAACGGCCAGTGGCGGCGCCTCGGCCGGGAGGTCCGGATCGGAGCGATAGAGCCGCTCCACCCGGTAGCCGCCGGCCTTCTCGTCGCGCGCCAGCACGGCCCCCAGGGAGGCGACCTCGACGTCGGTGTCCCCCTTGCGCCGGTCGCCGCCATGGACGAAGGTGTGCAGCGCCGACAGCTCGCTCACCATCTGCCCCAGCAGATCGTTGAGCTCGGCCCGGCTCGTCACCCGCAGCGACAGCGGCCGGTACTTCTCCAGCATGGCGGGCCAGTCCACGCCGTGCATCTTGGGATCGTAGAAGTAGTCCCGCTCCAGGCGCCACGCCTCGCGGAACATCTGCCGCCACTGCTCCTTGGGATCGAGGGGGAACGTCCAGCCGGCGAGATCGACCTTGGCGCCGTCGAGATCGTCGGGCGAATCGTCCCCGGCGGCGAAGACGTAGAGGGCCTTCGCCTTGCGCATCGCCAGCTTCTTGCCGTTGTCCGAAAGCTGGTAGTCGGTGATCCCCTCGGCGACCGTCTTGGCCTCGGGCTTCTCGGCGCCGGCGCTGAACGCCAACGTCATCAGCGACGAGGTGGGCTCCTCGTCGAACGAGGGATCGGAGGAGAGCCAGTACAGGCGGTCCTCGTTGGCCGAGAGGGAATCGTAGTTGCCGGCCTCGACCGGCACCTCGACGAGCCGTTCCGCCAGACCGTCGAGATCGATCTCCACCTTTACCACTTTGGGACTGTCGTCGTCCTCGGGCTCCTTACCCTTCTTCTCCGCCGTCTTTCCTTTCGGTTTCCCTTCCGGTTTTCCCTCGGAAGCGGCCTCCGCCTTGTCGTCGCCCTCCTCGTCCTTGGCCGATTCGGGGTGGAGCTCGTCCGGCGGCTGGAACGGCGAACGCAATCCCTTCTTCAGGGCGGCGCCGAAGATCTTGGTGGTCGCGGTGAGGAACGGGTCGGGCTGGCGCGTCCCCCAGGGCCCCTGGACGAGAGTGCGCAGCTCGCGGTCCGAGAGGAACCAGAGCCACTTGCCGTCGGCGCTCCAGGCCGGGCTCCAGCTGTTGAAGCGGTCCGAGGTGAGGGGCACGGTCTTGCCGCCGGCGGTGTCATACAGATAGATCCGCAGGAAGGTGTTGGGGCTGCTGACGGCCCAGGCGAGCCAGCGGCTGTCCGGCGACCAGGCGAGATCCTGGAAGTCGCCGTCGGCCGACACGGCGATGCGGTTGTTCTTGCGGGTCTTCACGTTCAGCAGCCAGAGCTGGCGGTCCTTGTCGCGGTGGACGATCCACTTCCCGTCGGGCGACGGCAGGGCCTCCCAGCGCAGCACCTTGGCGTCGGAGGTGAGCTGCTCGGGTTTGCCGACGCCGTTGGCGGGGAGCTTCCAGATCTCCACCTCGCCCGATTCGTCGGAGAGCGCGAGCACGCTCTTGCCGTCCGGCAGGAAGCGGGCCTCGCGGTAGCGCACGCCGGGCTTGCGGGTGACCTCGACCAGCCGCCCCTTCTTCACCGGCGCCACGAAGACTTGGCCGCGAGCCGTCAGGGCAAAGCGGTCGCCGTTGGGCGAGAGATCGAAGGCGGTCAGATAGTCCATGGGCGACTGCACCCACGCCTCCCGCATCTGGTCGAAGTCCGAGACGAGGCGGATGGACAGCGGCTCGTCCCTGGCCGCCGCGACGTCGTAGAGGCGCAGGTCGGCGCCGAGCTGATAGACGATGCGCCCCTCCGAGAGGCTGGGCGAGGTCACGTCCCAGCCGCGGTGCGAGGTGAGCTGCTTGAGATCGTGGCCGTCCTCGTCCATCGACCACAGGTTGAGCGTGCCGTCGCGGTCGCAGACGAAGTAGAGGCGTCCCTGCCAGACCATGGGCTCGCGGCTGGTGCCCGGAAAGTCGGCGGTCAGGGGGACGGCCTCGGCCTCGCCCTCCCGGTAACGCCAGAGGCTCTGGGCCGTGCCGCCCTGGTAGCGCTTGGTGTGGCTCCCCTGGAAGGCGAAGCGGGTGAAGAACAGCGTCTTGCCGTCCGGGGTGAAGTCGCCGTCGGCGGCCTGGGCCAGGGGGAGAAGAGCGCTCTTGCCGGTCGCCGGATCAAGGCGCAGCAATTGGTTGGCCGGCAGGCCCGACCAGTGCCGGGTCGTGTAGAGAATCTCGCCGCCCGGAGTCCATCCCACCACCCGCGCGTCGCTCCCCTCGAACGTGCGGCGCACCGGCAGGCCGCCGTCGATCGGCATGGTGTAGACCTCGTTGGGTCCCTCATAGGAGGCGGAAAACGCGATCGTCCGGCCGTCCGGCGAGATGGCGGGATACGTCTCATCCGCCGGATGGGTGGTCAGCCGCGCCGCCGTGCCGCCCTGGCGCCCCACGCGCCATAGGTCACCCTCGGCCGAAAACACGATCGTGTCGCCATGCAGGGCCGGGAACCGGTAGTAACCGAGAGTCTCCTCCGCCCGTAGCGCGCCGGGGAGAAGAAGAATGAACAGGCAAAGAAGGCGGGATTTCAAGGCGGGTCTCCTCAAGGGTCTGGGGGATGGTAACAAAACCCCGGCCTTGGAGAGCTCCGATGCGGCGTAGATCGGGGGAGGGTATCTCAAAACTGGTTGACGACGACGCCTACGTCGCCAGGGATTGAAATCACCTGGCTACCCACTGTAGTCCCTACGGGACAGGGAAAAAACTACCTGCCGTCCCGGAAGGGACAAGCGTCGGTAGCCAGGCGATTTCAATCCCTGGCGACGTAGGCGTGGCTGTCGCTCCTTTTGAGACAAGCTCTTAGCTTGGACAGTTTTCCTGGCACCCCTGTCTCCGGTAAGGTACACCGCATGCGAGCCCGATGGAACAACGTCCTGACCGCAGCCGGCCTCCTAGCCCTATGCATCATTGTGGGTGCGAATGCAGAACGTCCGGATGTCTACGGCCCGAACGCCACATCCCCCGAGCCCGGAGTCCTTCTCACCGGCCAGCCCACGGGCGAGCAGATCCAGCTCGCGGCCGAGGACGGTTACAAAACGCTCATCGATCTGCGCGTGCCGGCCGAGCCGAGGGGCTTCGACGAGGTCGAGGCCGCCCGCCTGACCGGCCTCGTCTATGTGAACCTCCCGGTCAACCCCGCCACCCTGGATCAGGCGACGATCGACCGTTTCCTGGCGGCGATGAAGAAGGCCCAGAAGCCGGTGCTCGTCCACGACGGCACCGACAGCCGCATGGGCGCCCTTTGGTACGCCTGGCTGGTGCTGGAAAAGGGGAAGGCTCCGGCGGCGGCGCTCGCCGAAGCCAAGGCCACGGGGCTGCGCCAGCCGGAGCTGAAGGAGAAGATCGAGAAGCTGGTGGCGGAGCGGAGAGTCCCTAAACCAGCCGGCTGACGATCTCGATCTCCGCCGTCAGCGTCCGGTGGACGGGACAGCGGTCGGCGATCTCCATCAGTCGCAGGCGCTGCTCGACCGTCAGCGGGCCGTGGAGCTCGATCTCCCGCTCGATGCGGTCGATCTTGCCGGCCTTCGACTCGCAGCTCGCACAGTCCGCGGCGTGGATCTTGCCGTGGCGCAGCCGGACGCTCACCCCTTCCAGCGGGATCTTCTTGGCATCGGCGTACAGCCTCAGGGTCATGGACGTGCAGGCCCCCAGCCCGGCCATCACCAAGTCGTACGGTGTGGGTCCTTGGCCCGTGCCCCCGAAGCCGGTGGGCTCATCCACGGTGAAATGGTGCTGGCCGGCCACGATCTGCTGGGCGAACCCCGAGGGACCGCCGGTCACCGTCACCTCGCCGTCCTTGATGGCGTCGGGAAGGATGGGAACTTCCGGTGCGGAGACCTCAGGGGGCTTCACATTTTCGTTTTCCATGATCCCTGGATCGTAGCACTCCAGAGTAGACTTGCCCGCGTGCCCGCCGTGCCCTTCCTCGAAGCCGTCGACGTCGCCAAGACGTACAAGGGCGGAACCGTGGCCCTGGGCGGAGTCAGCCTCACCGTCTCCCCGGGAGAGACCGTGGCCCTGGTGGGCGAGAGCGGCAGCGGCAAGACGACCCTCCTGCGCACCTTCAACCGCTTGGTGGAACCGTCGGCGGGCGACGTGCGAGTCGAGGGTCAACCCGTAGCCGGGCTGGATCCGATCGTCCTGCGCCGCCGCATCGGCTACGTGCCGCAGGACGGCGGCCTCATCCCCCACTGGCGGATCGAGAAGAACGTCGACCTCGTCCCTCGCCTCCTGGGCTGGGACCGCGGCCGCCGCCAGGCCCGCACCCGCGAAATGCTCGAGCTCGTGGGGCTGGAGCCCACCCACGCCAGCCGGTATCCCGCCGAGCTCTCCGGCGGCCAGCGCCAGCGCGTCGCCTTCGCCCGCGCCCTCGCCGCCGATCCCCCCCTCATCCTGCTCGACGAGCCCTTCGGAGCCCTCGACGCCCTGACCCGCCTGGAGCTGCACCGCCAGTTCCTGGATCTGAAGAAGGCCCTCGGCAAGACGGCCGTCCTCGTGACCCACGACCTCGCCGAAGCCTTCCGCCTCGCCGACCGCATCGGAGTCATGCGCTCCGGCCGCCTCCTCCAGCTCGGCACGCCGGACGAGCTGGCGAAGAGTCCGGCGGACCCGTATGTCGAGGCGCTGCTGGAGATGCGGCGTGTGTGAGTTAGCCCCGAAGGGGCGGCAGCATGTAGCCTGGGGCGTCAGCCCCAGGGATACCGGACCCCAAGAAATCCAAAAGCCCCGAAGGGGCGGCAGCAGTCTTGCGTGGAGCGCCACTGCCGCCCTTTCAGGGCTAAAGAGGTTCTTGGGGTTTCGCCATCCTGGGGCTGACGCCCCAGGCTACATGCTGTCGCCCCTTCAGGGCTGGGAATGCAGCAGCACCCCTATTCTTACTGTTCCCCCTCTTCTCCGGGCCGGGGGGAGGGCGATGGGAGAAGAGGACTGGGGCGATGAGGGGTCTTGCTGTTCTCCCTCTTCTCCCGGCGGGCGGGGGGGAGGCTGGGAGAAGAGGGCCGGGGTGATGAGGGCCTTCGCCTCCGCGGCGATGCTTCCGATCCTCCTTCTTCTTCTCTGCAACCCTCTCATCGCCGCCGACCGCATCGTCGTAGGCTCCAAGAACTTCGAGGAGAGCCGCCTGCTCGCCGAGATGTTCGCCCAGCTTCTGGAGAGCCGCACCAGCCTCCAGGTGGACCGCCGGCTGGGTCTCGCCGGCACGCAGGTGTGCTTCGAGGCGCTGAAGAATGGGGCCATCGACGTTTATCCCGAGTACACGGGCACCGGCCTCGTCTCCATCCTCAACGAGAAGGTCACCGGCTCGCCGTCCCAGACCCTCAACCGGGTGCGCTCGGAGTTCCTCGGCCGCTGGAACCTCTGGTGGCTCTCGCCCCTGGGGTTCGAGAACTCCTGGGAGATCGCGGTCCCCAAGGAGCTGGCCGAGAGAGAGCACCTGGAGACGATCTCGGATCTCGCCCGCGTCTCGAAGACCCTCCACGGCGGCTTCGGCCACGAGTTCGTGGGCCGGGAGGACGGCCTCCTCGGTCTCCAGCGCGTCTATGGCCTGGAGTGGAAGTCCGTGGACCACCTCCAGCAGGCGCTCCAGTATCAGGCGGCCAAGCAGCGGACGATCGACGCCCTGGACGTCTACTCCACGGACGGCCGGCTCATCCTCTACAACCTGAAAGTCCTGCGGGACGACCGCCACTTCTTCCCGCCTTACGAGGCGGCGGCCCTGGTGCGAGGCGAGACCCTGAAGCGTCATCCCGAGGTGGGGACCATCCTCGGCCTCCTCGCCGGCTCGCTGGACGAGGACACCATGCGGGCCTACAACCTCCGCCTCCAGGAAGGGCACGAGAGCGAGGCCGTCGTCGCCCGCGACGCTCTGCGATCCCTGGGCCTGTCGAACAAGAAAGCGTCCGGTCTGGACCTGGAGATCCGGGGCACCGGCTTCTGCGCCCACGTCTGGGGAGCGCGGCGGGAGCTGGGCCGGCTGACGCTCCAGCATCTCGAGCTCTCGGCGGCGGCCCTGGCCCTGGGAGCGCTCTTCGCCATTCCCCTGGGGCTGTGGCTGGAACGGCGGCGGGGCTGGGCGGAGACGGTGATCCGCGTCCTGGGGATCTTTCAGACCGTCCCCTCCCTCGCGCTGCTGGCCTTCATGATCCCGTTCCTCGGCGTGGGGACCGTCCCGGCCATCGCGGCGCTCTGGATCTACTCCCTCTTCCCCATCGTACGCAACACCTACAGCGGCGTGCGCGACGCCGATCCCAAGGCCGTCGAAGCCGCCACGGCCCTGGGCATGACGCCCGGGCAGATCCTGCGGGAGATCCGCCTGCCCCTCGCGGCTCCGGTGGTGATGGCCGGCCTGCGCACCGCCGCCGTCCTCACCGTCGGCACCGCCACCCTCGCCGCCTTCATCGGTGCCGGGGGCCTGGGCGAGCCCATCGTCACTGGGCTCCAGCTCGCCAACACCGGCATGATCCTCTCCGGAGCGATTCCGGCGGCCCTCCTGGCCTTGCTGGTCGATTCGGGGCTGGGCTGGGTGGAGGGAAGATTGCGGCCGGCCGGGCTGGGAATCAACAGATAGCTCTCAGTTACCGCGGAGCCAATGCTCCCCTTACGACTTTCAGGGCTTCCGGCGGAGACCCAGATCGATTACCCTTAGGCCTTGGAGAATCTCACACCTCGAAGGTGTCCGGCCCACGAGGTCATGTAGCACTGTTTGCATGTGGGCAGTTCGCTCATGGCCGCGCCGGCCAATGGGATGAGGCTGTCCGAAAGGAGCCCTAATCTGATGTCTCCCCTCAGCGCACGACGTATTTTGACGGCCCTGACTCTTGTCCTCCTGCTCTGCGCGGCCCCGGTCCTTGCCCAGGCCCCTCGCGCAGCCCGGACGGCACACGCGGTCCAGGCCCCCACCCACCTCGGCGTTCTGGACTTCTTCCAGACTGCCATCAATCGCTTCATCGAGAAGGTCACCACCTCGCATGGTGGCAGCGGCGGCGGTGTCGTCGCGGGTCCCCGGATCGACCCCGAGGGCACCAACCCCGGTGGCACGCCGCCGCCGGTCGGCACGCCGTAGCACCCCCTCCCACACCGCGGGCCGGCGGCGCACGCCTCCGGCCCGTCCTTGGAAGTCTCCATCCTCTCCGGCAGGCGGATCACCGAGAATGCCGGCAGGAGCCGGGCGCTGAAGAGTCCTCCGCCTTCCTCGCGACCCGGTCCTGAAACCCGACACCTACTCGCAGAAGATCGGCGACGCGCGCTCAAAGTGGCTCAAGGTGGAGGACCAATTGAAGCCCAGCGTCTAAGCTGGCGAGGCTCGCCGCCGGCAAGGCACCGGTACGTTCGAGGAAGTCGGTCCGAAGAACTTTCTGCACGTCATAGACGTTGGCCACCGAGGCCTTCGGCAATCCTGTTGCTTGCCGGGAAAGCTGAACATTGCCCGGCAAGTCCGCCAGGTGGAGACGGCTGGTCAGAGGCACGACGAGAAACGAGCGGACTCGCGGCTCTCGCACGGAATTGCTTTGGACGACCACGGCCGGCCTGTGCTTATCCACCCGAACCCACCAGACCTCGCCCCGGCTGGGTAGCGGTTCACCATTCGTCGTCACGGTACTCCTCGGCCATCCGAGCTTGCTGATATTGCCGCCATTGCCCCTCGTCGTCGGCAACATCCCAACCATGTTGGTCGATGTACTGCCGAACCTGCGCCTGGATCCGCTCCGCCTGGAGCAGCCGAGCCAGCAAACCGGACCGGGTGGTACCACGACGTTGCGCTTCCTCGTCGGCAAAGGCAAGGAGATCTGGGGGCAGGGAAACTCCAATCTTCATAGATGTCAGGGTATCACAGGCGGAGATACCTCGGTATCTCCACTCTTCTCACCAGGGAAGCTCCTACCGCCTCCTGCTATCCTTCTCCCCGCCCCTTCCCAGGAGACCTCCCCATGACCGACCCCCTCGCCCGGCCTGCCAATGACGTCACGTCCGACGGCCGGGATTACCCTCTGGAGCTGGACACGGCTGCGATGCGCGGTCTGGTGGAGGCGACGATGGAGCGGATCGTCGCCCATATCTCTTCCCTTCCCCGTCAGGCGACCTCCAACACCCGGGGTGGCATGGAGCTGGCCCGCTCGCTGGCCGAGCCCCTCCCGGAGACGGGAGCTCCCGCCTCCGAGCTGCTGGACCTCCTCTTCGATCACGCGGTGAAGCCCACGTACAACACGGCGAGCCCCGGATATCTGGCCTACATCCCGGGAGGCGGCTTGTTTCAGACCGCGGTGGCCGACCTGATCGCCGACTCGATCAACCGCTACACCTCCATCGTCACCCCGGCTCCCGCCCTCGCCCGCCTGGAGGCCAACGTCATCGACTGGTTCTGCCAGATCGCCGGCTATCCGCGGGAGGCGCGGGGGACGCTCTCTTCCGGCGGCTCGCTCGCCACCTTCACGGCCTTGTTCACGGCCCGGCGTGAGCGCCTGCCCGACGACTTCCTCTCCGGTGTGATCTATGTCACCCAGCAGGCCCACTACGCCTCGGCCAAGGGCGCCCTGCTCGCCGGCTTCTCGGAGCGGAACCTGCGCATCGTTCCCACCGACGAGAAGTACCGCATGCGGGTGGACGCCCTGGAAGCGGCCATCGCCGAGGACCGCGCCAAGGGCTTGACGCCCTTCCTCATCGTCGCCAGCGCCGGCACCACCAACACCGGCGCCGTCGATCCGCTGGACATGCTGGCGGACGTGGCCGAGCGGGAGAAGCTCTGGCTGCACGTGGACGCCGCCTATGGCGGGTTCTTCCTGCTGACCGACGCGGGAAAACGGACGATGCAGGGCATCGAGCGGGCGGACTCCATCGTCCTCGATCCCCACAAGGGCCTGTTCCTTCCCTACGGCACGGGCGCCGTGCTGGTGCGCGACGGCCTGGCCCTGAAGCGCGCCCACGCCCTCACCGCCGACTACCTGCCCCCGATGCAGGACGATCCCGATCTCGTGGACTTCTGCCTCTACTCGCCGGAGCTCTCGCGCCCGTTCCGGGGCCTGCGGGTGTGGCTGCCGCTCAAGATGCACGGCGCCGCCGCCTTCCGCGACCAGCTCGAGGAGAAGCTCGCCCTCGCGAAGCTGGCGGCGGACCGCATCCGCGCCATGGAGGGGATGGAGATGCTCGCGGAGCCCGAGCTTTCCCTCTTCGCCTTCCGTCTCCACCCGCCGGGCGTGGACGATCCGGAGGAGCTCAACCGGCTCAACCGGAGGCTGCTGGAGCGGGTCAACGCCCACCAGCGGGTGTTCCTGACGAGCACGCTGCTGGACGGCCGCTTCGCCCTGCGCATCTGCGTCCTCTCCTTCCGCACGCATCGCGACCGGATGGAAGAGGGCCTGGAGGATCTGGAGTCGGCGCGGCGAGAGGTGCTGGAGAGCCCTACCTCACCACCGCCGCCTTGATCATCCCGATCACTCCCGCCCGGATCATCGCCACCGAGATGGCGGCGAGGAAGAGGCTCGCGACCTTGGCGATGGCGCGGGAGACGGCGGGACCGGCGAAGCGGCCGATGTGCGGGCTCGCGAAGAGGGTCAGGAAGACGAGGACCATGTTGACGGCGAGCGACACCAGCGTCGGCGCGTAGCCGAACGCCTCGCGGGAGACGAGGATCGAGGTGATGGCCGCCGGTCCCATGATCAGCGGGATGCCGATGGGGACGATGCCCACCGAGGCGGGGTCGTCCTCACCGCCTTCGCCGCCTGTCGGGTCGCGCCGCCGGAAGTCGCCGAAGATCAGGTTGGAGATGCTGAGCACCAGGAGGATCAGCCCGCCGCCCACGCGCAGATCGTTGACGGTGATGCCGAGCAGGGAGAAAATCAGCTGCCCGGCAAAGAGGATCAGCACCGCGATCACCAGCACGGTGACCATGGCCTGCAGCGTCAGGCGGCGGCGCTCGGCCTGGGTGAGGTTCTCGGTGACGCTCAGGTAGATGGGGATGATGCCCGGAGCGTTGATGGCCACGAAGAGCGGCAGGAAGCTTTCGATGTAGGCGTTCATGATGTCTCAACCCACCGTGCGCAGCACCGACCGCTCCCGCCTCCGGGGCGCTCCGGCCGGATAGGCTCCGGCGAGCCTCTCCAAGCCCGCATAGACGTTGAAGCGGTCGCCGCGCAGGAAGCCCACGAGGGTCATGCCGAAGCGCTCGGCGAGGTCGACCGCGAGGCTCGACGGCGCGGAGACGGAGCAGACGATGGGCACGCCGGCCACCATAGCTTTCTGCAGCAGCTCGTAGCTGGATCGGCCGCTCACCATCACGAGGTGGCCGGAGAGGGGGAGAAGGCCCTTGAGCAAGGCCCAGCCGATGAGCTTGTCGAGCGCGTTGTGGCGCCCCACGTCCTCGCGGACGGCGAGGAGCGTTCCACTCGCATCGAAGAGGCCCGCGGCGTGGAGGCCGCCGGTGGCGTCGAAGATCCCCTGCGCCTCCCGCAGCTTGGCGGGCAGCGAGGCGAGCAGCTCCCGCGTCACCACCGGCCCCGCGGCCACCGCCCCGGATACTCGCAGGCGCAGGGCTTCGAGCCCCGCCTTGCCGCAGACGCCGCAGGCGCTGGTGGCGAAGAAATGCCGGTCGAGGCCGGAGAGCTCCGGGTCGGCCACGCCCTCGGCCAGCTCCACCTCCAGGATGTTGTCGCAGGCCTCGCCTTCCTGGGGATCGAGGCATGGCGCGGCGCGGCGCACCTGGTCGCGCGAAGCGATCACGCCCTCGGCATAGAGGAAGCCGAGGGCGAGCTCAGCGTCCGCTCCGGGCGTGCGCATGGTGACGGCCACGACCCGCCGACGCCCCTCGCGCACCAGCCGGATCTCCAGCGGCTCCTCGGTCGCCAACTGGTCCGGCCGCTCCTCCACCGCGTCCGGCTGCACCCGCCACACCTGAGCACCCGTTTGGCTTGGCTTCGTGGCTTGGGGTTTCATGATGGGGATACTTTCTCATAGTGGGGTTTGCAGGGCGAGCTTACCAACCCCGCTCCGCAGGCTTCTTCCCCTGACCCAGAATCCACGCCGCGATGTCGTTCACCACGGCCGGGTCCACGTGGCCCGGTTTCTCGTACTCCGCCGGGCTGCTCTTGCCCTCGCCGGCAAGGAAGAGATGGTCGAGCTTGGGGTAGGGCTTGAAGATGACGTTGGGCTTGCCCGCCAAGCCCTTCTTCCAGGCGGCGAAGTCGGTCATCGTCACCTGGTAGTCGCGCTCACCCTGGAGGATAAGCATGGGCTGGGGGAGATACTTCGAGCCCTGGACGGGATCGTAGCCCTGGAGGTCGAGCCAGTAGGAAGCGGGAGCGCCCAGAACGGTCTCGGAAGCGCCGGGCTTCAGGGCCTTGACCTTCGCCACCTCAGCCCGCAGCCCTTCGATCTGCTTCTTCTCCGGATCGGTGACGACGCCATCCATGCCGGCGAGATAGGTGACCTGCTCGAGGATGAGATCCTCCATCGGCCGTGCCGCTCCCGCCATCACGATGAGACCGGCGAGCGCCGGCTGGCTCTGGCCGATGCGCGGCAGGAGCATGCCCCCCAGGCTGTGGCCAAGGATGAAGACCCGCCGAGGATCGATGCCCTGGCTGCCGCGCAGCAGGGCGAGGGCGATCAGCGCGTCCTCCACCGTCTCCTGCTGCACGGTGAAGCCCTTCACTTCCGCGATTTTTCCGGAATACTTTCGCGTCCGCTTTTCATAGCGCAGCACGGCGATGCCCCGGGAGGCCAGGCCCAGCGCCAGATCGCGGAACGGCTTGTTGGCTTCGACGGTCTCGTCGCGGTCGTTGGGTCCTGAGCCGTGGACGAGCACCACCGCCGGGAACGGACCGGTTCCCACCGGCAGCGTCAGCGTCCCGGGGAGAGCCCACTCTCCCGAGCCCACGGTCACTTCGCTCTCGCGATAGGAGTCCGGCTTCGCATAGGGGGGAGGCGCGGCGTCGGCCGGCGGCACGGCCGGCTGGACGGGGAGAATGAAGAAGCCGACGACACTGCCGCCGTCGTCGATCACCACCTTGAGATCCACCGTCTTGTTCTCGAAGGCGGTGGTCACGAAGACGAAGTCATATTGTCCCTGCCTTTCGCCGCGGGTGCCGAGCCGCCGCTTGTAGGCGCCCAACTGGGTCTGGATGCCGGCCCAGATCTCACTCAGCTTCGCCGCCGGCGCCGCCTCCTTCATAGGACCGCCTTCCAGCGCGGCGGCCGCCGGGTAGTCGCCCTTGAGCAGGAGGTCGACGAATCCGGTGGCCACCTTGGCCGGGTCCTTGGGAGCCGCGAGGGTGGGTGGGGGCGCCTGGGCGAGAAGGGTCTGAGCAGCCAGAAGGAGGATCAAGAGGAGAGCGGATTGGCAGGGCATGGCGGTTGATTCTATGCTGCTCGAACCGACGAGCCCCCAACCTCCCCCGTCCGCCAGGAGCAGAGGGAGAAGTTGGGTTCCGGTAGAGGGGATTTCAGGCGAGGCCCATCTCTTCGAGGGAGTGGGCGGTCAGGACCCGCTTGGCGAGTTTGGTCAAGCGCTGGAGCGAGCCGATCTCCTCGACCTGACGGCGGGCGCCTTCCGGAAGAGGCCCAAACCTCTCGGCGAGCAGCGATAAAAGGATCTCCCGGGCTCCCTTGGCTTCCCCTTTGGCTTCCAGCTTCTCGGACCACGTCAGCGCCATGGCTTGAACCTCCCTGTTCTCTTTCCGGGCGCGCAGAGCCTCGAGCTCCGCGGCCTCCTCGACTGTCAATTGTAGATAGTTTTCTACGCAGTTGACCAGCAGGTGGGAATCGAATCGTCCCCGGAGCCCGGCGATCCGCCGTAGACACGCCATATTCAGCTCGGCTCGGCTCAGAGCGCCGGGGTCCATCAAAGCGGCGAAGGCCCAGGCCAGAGGCTCGGGGCGGGCCAGGTACTGCGCGGCCCGGCAGCCGGAGAGGCCGAAGGAGACATACCGGTGCTCCGGGAAGGAAGGACCGAGGTCGGTCTCCCAGGACTTCAGGCAGACGCCTGGACGGCCACGCGTGAGATTGATCAAGATCGTCACCACCAGCATGTTGTAGCGGGCCAGGATCTGGTTGCGGTAGCGCCGGAGGCGCTCCTCCATCTCCGGGCTCGCCCTTGCCTCGACCTCGACATGGACCATGAGGGGCCGTCCGTTGAAGGAGCGGACCCGCACGAGCTTGCAACCCCCCGCCGGATATAGGTTTGCGAGGGGGGGGTTGAGGATATTCAAGAGATGACTGAAAAGAGGAGGGGTGGATAGGGAAGGGGGTAAGACCTCCGACGAGTGCGGCACGCGGACCTTCTGACATACTTCCTCGCACATGGCCCGCTCCCGTCATCGACGCCGGTACCGGCTGTTCCGCCCGATCCTCCGCCCGTTCCCCGGGCACAAGCTGCCGCCCGATCTGCGGGTGGGCGGCGTCGAGAAGATCGCCTGCGCGTTGCCCGAGGGCCTCGCGGATCCCGGCTTCGAGGTGCTGTTGCGGCGCATTGACGGCGCGCCTTTCTTCGGCGGCAATCGCGTCGACGTCTTCTTCAACGGCCGCGACGCCTTCGGCGCCATGCGCGAGTCCGGCGAGGCCGCCGAGAAGGAGATCCTCCTCGAGTCCTACATCTTCAAGGACGACTCGACAGGGCGGCAGTTCCTGGCGAGCCTGAAGACGGCCGCCGAGCGAGGTCTCACGGTGCGCGTGCTCGCCGACGCCCTCGGCTCCGCCTCCACCCGTGCCGAGTTCTGGCAGGAGATGGAGAGCCACGGCATCGAGGTGCACCTCTTCCACCCCATGTTCAAAGGCTTCTGGTATCAGCCGTTTCGCGATCACCGGAAGATCCTGGTGCTCGACAGGAAGGTGGCCTTCACCGGCGGCATGAACATCGGCGAGGAGTATGGATCGATCCGCCGCCGCCCCAAGCCTGGGGAGACTTGGCGGGACACCCACGTGCGCGTCACCGGCCCCGCGGCATGGCAGATGGCGGTGGTCTTCTCCGAAGGGTGGGTCCACTCCGACGGCGAGCTGTTCCCCATCGATCCGCTATCGAGCGAGGAAGCGGACGCCCCGGGATCGCGGATCATGGTGCTCGACTCGCGGCCCAACCGCGGCCAGGCCGAGTCGGCGGCGGCGCTCGCGGCCATCAGCTCCGCGGCGAGGAAGACCCTGTGGATCACCAACGCCTACTTCGCTCCCGGCCATCGGGGGATCGACGTCCTCGGCGACGCCGCGGCGCGGGGTGTCGACGTGCGGCTCCTCCTGCCCGGCAAGACCGACGTGCCCATCGTCCGCCAGGCGGGCCATGGCTATTACGGACAGCTTCTCGAACGGGGAGTACGGATCTTCGAGTACCAGGCCGCCATTCTCCACGCCAAGACGTTGGTGGCGGACGGCCTCGTCTCCGTCGTAGGCTCGACGAACCTCGACTTTCGCTCCTTCGTCTTCAACGCCGAGTGCGATCTGCTGATGATCTGCCCCACCACGGCAGCCACTCTGGAAAAGGCTTTTCTGAACGACCTGAAGGACGCCGAAGAGATCAAGCGGGAAGACTGGGAGCGCCGTCCCCTGCTCAAGAAGATCGGCGACCGCATGGCGCGGTGGCTGTCGCCGTTTCTGTAGCCCCGGCCTGACATAGGATGCGCGGAGCGAGCTCCAAACCCTTGGGACCCGTTCCGCGTATTTCCATAACGCATGACCACTCCCCTTCCCGCGCGCAAGGGCATCCTT
The DNA here is from genome assembly GCA_963717295.1 of Thermoanaerobaculaceae bacterium. Lineage (GTDB taxonomy): Bacteria > Acidobacteriota > Thermoanaerobaculia > Multivoradales > UBA5704 > DATARR01. The sequence continues at coordinate 7,620,019 of OY970330.1, read as the reverse complement.
CTCCTGGGCATCGCGTTGGGACTGGCGGTCTTCGCGGCCGGACTGACGCTGGCTCAAGCCTGGCTTCCCGAGTGGCGGGAGATGCGCCCCGTGCCCCGGCAGGTGTTCCGGGCCCGCTTCGCCGAGCTGGCGGCGCGGGCCGGCTTCGTGCTCGGCTCCGGCGAGCCGCAGATCCGGCTGGCAACGCGCGGGCCGCTGGAGTATGAGCCCTTCCGGACCCTGGGCGATCGGGGGACGGATTGGCTCCTCGCCACCCATACCGGTATCCGGGTTGAAGTCATGCAGAAGGCTTATCACACGGGGACGCGGACGCGGGGCCGGCTCCTGGTCGACTTCTCTCTCGATGCCCGGCCGCATTGGCTCGCCTGGATGACCGGCGACCTCGTGTCGTTGCTCAAGCCCCACGATCCGGCGGCGGACCTGCGCTTCGCTCAACAGGTCATGCCGGTGATCCTGGGCGCCGGAGAATCGCTGGGACCGGTGCGGACCGACATGCTCGGCACCGCTCCCCGGCTGGTGGCACCCATCGTGGGGAGCTCCCCGCCCCAGCGCCTGCTGGCGATGATCTCCCCCTTCGGCGGCGTTGTCGGGCGCCGGGCCGAAGCGGTATCCGGGGCGCCCCCGGACTCTCTTGAAGATCTGCTCAATCGCAGCGCCGGCCAGTCCGCCCGGCACATCCTCTCCATTCTGGCGGTGCTGGTGCTGTTCGTGGCACTGGCGATCAAGTCGCGGCTCGGAGTGGTCAACGGCGCGGTCCTGGCTCTGCTCTGCCTCGTCACCCTGTCGCCGCAACCGGTGCTTCAGGCCCTGGGGCCGGCCTTCGTCGTAACCGCCATGATGGTTACCGTGCTGTGGATCTTCCTCGCGTGGTCGTGCGCCGAGTCGCTGCTGCGCTCCACGGATTCCGGCTTCACCACCAGTCTCGACGCGCTGCGGGCCGGCCGGCTCGGCCCGCGCGGCGGACGCGGCCTGCTGACCGGCTTCGCTTTCGGCGCCGGTCTGGCCGGGCTCGGCCTCGCCCTTCTGTCGCTGGCCGTGGCCCTGCCGAGGATCTGGCCGGAGGCGGCGAGCTTCAACCTCCCCGTCTTCCAGCCTTTTCGCAGCCCGGTGGCCGATGGCGCCTCCCTGGCGGCCGGCGCCGCGCTCGCGCTCGCCCTGGCGCTCCGTGTGCTGCCTCTGCGCTGGGCGCCGGCGGCGGCGGCGCTGGCGGTGGGGATCCTGCTCCCCCCGCTCGCCCTGTACCCCCTGCCGGCGGCGCTGGGGGCGAACGCCCTCGTCGCCGGCCTGCTGGTCTACGTCTGCCGCCGTCACGGGCTGACCGCCCTGCTCACCGCCGCGATCGTGGCGAAGCTGCTGCCTGTAGCCGTCTTCACCGGCCTTCATCTCGACTGGACGCCGTTCGCCTTCGCAATCACTACGGGCCTGTTGGCGGTCGTCGCGGGGCTCGGCCTGCTGGGGCTGGCCCGCTCGCCCACGGCCGAGCTTCAGCGGCTGGCCGCCCCGGTGTTCGTCCGCCGGCTCGAGGAGCAGCGCCGGCTGGTGCACGAGATGGATCTGCTGGCGCGGATGCAGCGCGGGCTGCTCCCCCGCACCCTGCCGCGCCTCGAAGGCTGGGAGGTGGCCGCTCATTCGGTGCTGGCCAACGAAGCCGGGGGCGACCTCTACGATTTCCTGCAGGACGATTCCGGGCTCTTCTGGCTCGCCGCAGGCGACGTCGCGGGCCATGGCTACTCCTGCGCCGTCGCCCAGGCCATGACCAAGGCGGCGCTCGCCAGCCTGATCCGTCCGGGCCGCACGCCGGCCCAGGTCCTCCAGCGGGCCGACACCGTGCTGCGCGCCGCGGGGGCGTCCCGCAACTTCACCAGCCTCTCCCTGCTGCGCCTCGATCCGGCCACCGGCGACGCCCTGCTGAGCAACGCCGGCCACCCCCCGGCCTTGCTGTGGGCCGCGGGCGAGGTGACGGAGATCGCCGTCCCGTCGCTGCCGCTGGGCCTGGGTCCGCCGCGGCGGTATCAGGATCATGCCCTGCAGCTGCCGCCCGGCGCCGCCCTCGTCTTCAGCTCCGACGGCCTGTTCGAGGCCATGGACGCAGGCGACGCGCCGTACGGCTACGAGCGGGCGCGGGAGATCCTCCAGAGCGCCGGAGCGCGCGCGGCCGACAAGATCCTGGAGGCGCTCCTCGCCGACTGGCGGCGGCACCTGAGCGGCGGCGCGCCGCTCGACGACACGACCCTGGTGGTGCTGCGGCGCGCGGAAGGACCGGGATGAACGGGCCGGAATCGATTCCACGCGGAACGCTGCTCGCCCGGATCGGAGCGGGGCTGGCCGCCTTCGCCGTGGGCGCCGGCCTGGCCTTGGCGCTGCTCCCCGAATGGCGGAGCGGCGAGCCGCCCGGCGACCGCGTCTTGCGTGAGAGCTACTCGCGCATGGCACGGGAAGCCGGCTTCGAGCTCGCTCCCGGCCGGCCCCGGATCGACCTGGCCACTCCACACGGTTTCCTCGCCGCGGCCTACAAGACGCTGGGACACGCCGGAGCCTCCTGGCTCACCCGCACCCGGACGGTCGTCGTGGCGGACGTCGCTCATGGCGTCCATCGTCCGGGTGCCCCAGGGGAAGAGGTTTTCGAAGTCTATTTCGGTCTCGACGGCCGGCCCGTCCGCGTCGACTGGCAGGATCTGGCGGCGTCCCCGTTCCAGCCCAGCGACCGTGCGGCCTTCGTCCGCTTGGCCGCGAGCCTGGCCCGCCTGCTGCCGTCGGCCGGAGAGTCGCTCGGTCCCTTCCACGAGGAGCAGATCGGGGACTCGCCGATCAAGATCCAGGTCGATCTCGCGGGGAGCGCTCCCCCGCAGCACCTCGAGCTGCTGGTCGCGCAGCCGCGGTTCGTCTCCGCCCAACGCCGGCCGGGCCGCGAGAACCATGCCGGCAACCTCGGCTCCAGGCTCTTCCAGGGGCTCGCCGCCACCGCCATACCCCTCGGGATGATCCTGGTCAGCGGCGTGATCTTCCTCGCCCTCCTGGTGCGGGGGAGGATCGACCTGGTCAACGGCGCCATCCTCGCGCTGATTACCCTGGTGAGCGCGGACCTGCGGCCCCTCTTCGAGCTGCGGTCCTCCCTCTACTTTGCCGTGGTCGGCCTGATCACCGGGGCGCCCGGCAGAGCCCTGCTCGTCTTCCTGGTCTGGTCGGCCGGCGAGTCGCTGCTGCGCACCGCCGACCCCGACTTCACCACCAGCCTCGACACCCTGCGCCTGGGACGGCTGGGCCCCCGCGGCGGCCGGGCGCTCCTCCTCGGCCTCGGCGCCGGGGCGGCACTCGCCGGGCTGCGCCTGGGCGTCTACGCGCTGGCGACGATCCTTCCGGGCCTCTCGCCCGCGGCCCCGAGCGTGGACGCGCCCGTGTTCGTGATCACCGGCAGCCCGGTGGGCGAGGGGATCTTCCTCGCCGCCGGCATCGCCCTGGCCCTGGCCCTGGCTCTCCGCTTCCTGCCGTCGCGATGGGCGCTCGGTACCGCCGCCCTGCTGGCGGGCTACGCGGTCTCCCCCTTCCAGCTCACCCCCTTCCCGGTCGAGCTCGCCCTCAACGCCGGCTTCGCCGGGCTCCTGGTCTGGCTCTGCCGCCGCCGCGGCCTCACCGCCCTGCTCACGGCCTGCGTCGTCGCCCTGGTCCTGCCCGCTCTCCTCTTCTCCATCCTCCACGCGGCGTGGATGCCCGGCGCTCTCGCCGTCACCGCCGGCCTGATCCTCGCCCTCGCCGTCCAGGGTCTGGTGGGGCTCTCCCGGCCGGAGGGAATCGAGACCGGGAGCGTGCCGACGCCAGCCTTCGTCCGCCGCCTGGCCGAAGAGCGCCGGCTGCGCCACGAGGTCGACCTGCTGGCGCGCATGCAGGTGGGGCTCCTGCCCACGGAGATGCCGCGCGTCGAGGGCTGGCAGATCGCCGCGCGGTCGGTGCTGGCCCACGAGGCCGGGGGCGACCTCTACGACTTCCTGCGCGACGAGGCGGGCGGCCTGTGGATCGCGGCCGGCGACGTGGCCGGTCATGGCTACTCCTGCGCCGTGATGCAGGCGATGGTGAAGGCGGGCCTCATGAGCCTCATCGAAGCGGGCGAAACGCCCGCCCGCGTCCTCACCCAGCTCGACCGCGTGCTGCGCACCGCCGGCTCCGAGCACAGCTTCACCAGCCTCGCCCTGCTGAGCCTCGATCCGGCCACCGGCGAGGCCCTGCTCGGCAACGCCGGCCACCCCTATCCAATGGTGTTCACCCAAGGCCAGATCACCGAGATCTCGCTGCCCGGCCTGCCCCTCGGCCAGGGCCCCGCCCGCCGCTACGAGAACCGGCCGTTCTCCCTGCCCTCCGGGAGCGTCCTCCTCCTCTGCTCGGACGGCCTGTTCGAAGCCCTGGACCGTAACGGCAACGCCTATGGCTTCGAACGCGCCCGCGAGGTCCTGAAGGCAATGGGCCACCGCCCGCCCCTGGAGATCGTCGACGCCTTCCTCAACGACTGCCGCCGCCACCTCGGAGCCGAAGAGCCGCCAGACGACGTGACGGTGGTGGTGGTGAGAAGGACATGATCACCCCTTCTTGCGCTCCCGCCGCTGCCCGAAGAGCAGCTTCTGCTCCAGCGCCGCCCGCTGCGCCCGGTAAAACGCCTGCAGGAACGGCCGCACCGGCACCTGCCAGCGGTCCGCCGGCCAGCCGATCTTCGCCTTGATCTTCTCGCAGACGTCCTCGAGGACTCGGCTGTCGAGCGTCCCCTGGTCGTCGCGGCGCAGCAGATCCTCCAGCACCTGCAGCTCGTGGACGCCGTAGATGTCGAGCTGCTCGCGGGTGAACGGGAACTCCTCGGACGGCGGCGGCGGTGGCGGCGGACCCTTCACTCCGGTGGGCTGATGCCGCGCCGCCGGGCGCACCGTGGCGCGGTCGGAGAGATCCGACAGCAGCACCGCCGCCGGCGCCTTCACCACCAGCGTACCCGCCACCAGATCGCCGCAGCGCAGGCGATCCTCATTGAAGAAGGGCATCAGGGCGAAGACCCCGAGCCATCCCAGGGCGAGGAGCCGGCCCCAGCCGGGCGATTCGGGCACCAACGCCTGGGGCACCAGCAGGGCGGTCACCGGCAGGTAGAACTCCAGATTGCGCATCAGGTTGCGGGCGAACACGGACTCGACGGTCAACGGTCCGCCGTCCCGCGAAATGACCCGCACTCCCATCTTGCGCTTGCCGAAGGTGGCGCCGCCGCCGCTGATCTCGAAGTGCACGAAGTAGAAGTTCCACAGCAGGAAGCCCACCAGCAGGGCGAACGACACCCCCACCGAGCCCAGCCCCACCTGGGAACCGAGGAGCGCCAGCAGCCAGACGCAGATCGTGCTTCCCGTGATGATCAGCAGATCGATGAGGAACGCCGCGGCCCGGTCGCCCACCGCGGCTACCACGAAGGGCAGCGAGATCCCCTCCGGGGTCGGCACCCGGTGGATGCGGTCTTTGGCGAGCGCGATCGCGCTCATGGCCGCGCCTCGCGGTTGCTCTCACGCCCCACGGCGAGGAAGTACCACACCCAAAAAACGAGAGTGACGGTGGCGAGGCACCAGCGCACGCCCACGTCCTGCACGAGCTGGCGGAAAAAGCCCTCGATCGCCCCGGCGACGAGGAACATCACCACCGCTCCCACGGCCAGCCGCGCCACCTCGCGCCCGTGCAGGGCCAGGTTGCGCAGCCTTGTCTGGCGCCCGGGAAAGACGAGCGACGTGCCGAGCACCATGCCGGCGGCGCCGCACAGGCAGATGGCGCCGAGCTCGGTGACGCCGTGCGGGAGGATCCAAGCCCAGAACTCTCCTCCCAAACCCCGGGAGGCATAGAGCGCCGCCATGGCCCCCAACCCCAGACCGTTTTGGAGGAGCAGGAAGATCACCGGCACGCCGGCCGCGAAGCCGAGAGCGAAGCAGAGCATCCCAATGTTCGAGTTGTGAGTGAAAAGAAAGGAGGCGAAGACCGACAGATCACCCCGGCCGCCGCTGTAGAGCACGTTCCGCAACTCTTTCGTGGAAGCCGCGGGGGTGCGGCCCTGCGCCTGCGCATCGCCGACGAAGCTGTAGTAGCGCTCCGGATCGGCCTTCGTCATCCGGTATCCGGCGACGATGCCGAGCGCCATCAGGGCGAACGACAGGGCCACGAAGCCGAAGTACCGGCGCACCACGGCCGGAAAATCGTGGCGGAAGAACTCGATCACCGCCTCCTCCGGCCGCCGCTTGGCGCCGTAGACGCAGATGTAGGCCCGCCCCACCAGCGCCGTCAGATAATCGAGCAGATTCTTGTCCAGGCTGATTGCCGTCGCCACCGAGAGCGAGCTCGCGGCGCCGCGGTAGAGCACCGGCAGCCGGTTGAGCTCCCCCGCGGTCAGGTTGCGCAGCCCTCGCGACTCCACCCGCATTAAAAGAGTCTCCAACTCGCGCCAGGCCTCCTCCCGCTCACGGCGGAACTGGGCGGACTTCAGGGTGAAGGCGGGCGCGGTCATGGGTACGGGATCTCCTGGACATTTTACACGACCGGGATGGCGCCCCACTACCCCTTCAGCGAAGGACGTAGAGACGTTCCCAGCCCGTCCACGACGCCCTCCGCAGTCCCATAACGGCGGGACGTCTCCGCCGCGGCCACAACCATTCGAAAAACAATGAACCTACGACGGGGCGATATCGCCTCTCGGGGCTCCCGGTTTCCTCGATACAAAATCCTTCTCCCGTCCGTGGGCTGGCGTTGATCGGGTCGGGGTTTTCCGCCTCGGAGACGTCCCGACGTTATGGGCCTGCGGTCGGTATCGTGAAACGGGCTGGGAGCGTCTCTACCCCCTCCGAGACGGACCTCTTGACGCCTGGCCCGGGTTCATGCATTATCCACGCGCCAACAGGACGGCTGGACTGACATACACCGCATAAGATGCAACGTGCTTACAGGAGAAGGAAGTGTCGAAACAGACGACAAGCTCAGGAGTACCGGCGCCCCAGGTCGAGCTCGGGACGCTGGTGACCTGTGTCCCGGTGATCGGCACGCGGCAGCCCGTCCTCACGGCCAGCAGGCAGACAGCGGCAAAGCCCTGCGGTCTCCGGAATGCACGTTCCCATATCGCGGTTTCCCGCCCAAGCGCCCCGCAGCAAGCTCCAATCTCGCATCCCTGATCCCTCTCAGGGCGTCCTTCGGGGCGGCCCCCTTCCCGATCGCCACCAGTCGCAGCTTCCCTCCCCCTGTGCCGTCTCTCGAAGAGAGCGTGTCGTCGATCCTTATTTCGCGCCATCCATCGATCTACGGCTCATCGATCCTTATTCTGCGCCATCCATCGATCTATGGCCCGTCGATCCTTATTTTGAGCCGTCGATCGGCATATGGCCCATATATCCTTATTTCGCGCCATCTATCGCTATATGACTCGTCGATCCTTATTTTGGTCTATCGATCGATAGATGGCCCATATATCCTTATTTCACGCTGTCGATCCTTATTTCGCGGCAGCGATCGATAGATGGCTCATCTATCCTTATTTTGGGCTGTCGATCCTTATTTTGGGCTGTCCAAGGGTCGGGGCGGCTACGGACCGGTACTTTCCTCCGGGAACAAAACGCCCCGGAAGGTGTGAGTGAGGGTGGATCGTCCGGGCCTACTCATTCCTCAAATCCGCTCCCGCCGCTTGATATCCAGATACGTATTGATCAGCCGCGGCGACACCTGGCCCGGCGCGGCGTCGATCGGGAAGATGCCAAGGCGGCGCAGGCGGCGCAGAACGACTTCGCGGTCGCGCAGCAGGCCGCCGGCGACGACGGCGCGGTTGAGCTCCAGAATGCCTTTCGGCGGCTGCGCGGCGATGTCGGCGAGGCCGGGGTCTTGAAGGGCGACGAAGACCACGACGTGGCGGCGGGAGAGGCGGTCGAGGTTCTCCACCATCAATTCAGCCGTGATCGTGTCCACGAAGTCCGTGAGCACCACGATGAGCGAGCGCCGCGAGAGGCGCTGGCCGATTGAGGTCAGGCCGAGGGTGAAGTTGGTTTCGCGGTCCGAGTAATCCACCTGGCTCGCCATGTGGCTGAGGATCTGAAAACCGCTCAAGCCGCCCTTGGGAGCGACGTAAAGCCCGGGTTTCGAATCGAAGGTCGCGAGGCCGACCCGGTCACCCGCCCTTAGCGAGATGTAGGCCAGCAGCAGGGCCGCGTTCACCGCGTGGTCCACTTTCGGAATCCCGGCCAGCGGCTCGCACATCAAGTGGCCGGTATCGATAGCGATCACCACCTGATGATCGCGCTCGGCCCGATATTGCCGGGCCACCAGCTTGCGGTGGCGGGCCGAAGCTTTCCAGTCCAGCGTCCGCCGGTCGTCACCCAGGGTGTACTCGCGCAGCGAGTCGAACTCCGTGCCGTCCCCCTTGTAGCGCTCGATCTTCAGGCCCAGCCGGAACTCGCGGTCGGTGAGGAAACGCAAGGCCATGGTCTTCACCGGCCGGATGTTGGGCACCACCGGCGCCTGCCGCATGAGATCCAGCCGCGCGACGTTCGCCATCAATCCCAGGGGACCCGCGTAGCGAATCCAGACGCGCTCCACGATGATGCGTCCACGGCGGGTGGGAGCGAGCAGGAAGCGCAGCTCCGTGCCCTTGCGCGAGGCGCGTCCCCGGAGCTGCGGCTGGGGCAGCAGCCGGTCCGAGAGATCGACGGCCACCGTCACCGGCACCCGCCGGGCGGACGGCACCGCCACCGTCAGCACCGCCTCCTCCTCCTCGCCGATATACAAGGTGCCCGGCATCGCGAGCGTCGCCTTCACGTCCGCCTTCTTCGGCACCATCAACGCGTCCGCCCCGAGCGCCAGCACCAGCGCCCCCAGATATACCGGCCACAACGCCCACAGCCGTGGATCGACCGCCGCCGGCAACAGGGCCACGGCCAGTCCCACCACGGCGACGACGATGGCAAGGCGAGTCGGTCGCATTATTTCCCTTGATTACCGCTAATTACCGCGGTGCCGGCACCTGGGCCAGCACCTGATCCAGAACCTGATCCGCTCCCAGGCCGTCGACCTCGGCGCTCGGGGCGAGCACGACGCGATGGCGCAGCAGCGGTTTGAAAAGGGTTTTAATATCGTCGGGAATCACGAACTCCCGCCCCTCCAGCACGGCGGCGGAGCGGGCGGCGGCGGCCAGCATGTTGGCCGCCCGCGGGCTCGCGCCATATTGCAGGGCCGGATGGTTGCGGGTGGCGCGGATCAGGTCCACCACGTAGGCGACCGTCTCGTCCGCCAGGCGGATGGCCGCCACCACCTGCCGCGCCCACTCGATGAAACGCAGGTCGCACAGCGGCGCGAGGCCGAGCTGGTCGAGCTTCGGCATCGCCGTCTGGTGGCCATGCGTGCGCACCATGATCACCTCTTCGTCGCGGCCGGGATACCCGATGAGGATCTTGAACAGGAAGCGGTCGAGCTGGGCCTCGGGCAGCGGATACGTGCCCTCCTGCTCGATGGGGTTCTGGGTGGCCACCACCAGGAAGCCGGCGGAGAGCGGGTGCGAGGTGCCGTCGATCGTCACCGTGCGCTCCTGCATGGCCTCGAGCAGCGCCGCCTGCGTCTTCGGCGGCGTGCGGTTGATCTCATCCGCCAGCAGGATCTCGGTGAACATCGGCCCCTTGGTGACGGCGAAAGTATTGGTCTGGAAGTTGAACAGGTTGGTGCCCACCAGATCGCCCGGCATCAGGTCCGGCGTGAACTGGACGCGCTTGAGCTCCAGCTTCAGGCAGGCGGCGAAGGCGCGCGCCAGCAAGGTTTTTCCGGTGCCGGGCGGCCCCTCGAAGAGCACGTGCCCTTCCGAGAGCAAGGCCACCATCAGGAGCTGAATGGCCTCGTCCTGTCCGATGATCACCCGCGAGATGCGCTCCCGGAGGGCCTGGCCCAGCTCACGCACTTTTTCGGTCGACATTCGTCATCTCCACTCGCCATTGATAGAGCCTTTGAGCGATCCACGCCGCCTGATCCTGGCCGCGGCGGCCGGCAGGGAGCCGCTGGAGGTCCGCCTCCAGAGCGATCAGGTTCAGCCTCTTGCCGTGCCCCTCGCTGAGTGCCTGGAGCCGCGCCAGACGCTGCGCCTCCGGCAGGTCCGGCGGCAGGAAGTAGAACGCGGCGACGGCCCGCGTCGTCTGCTGGAAGTAGCGGCTCGCGCTGTCGGCCACGTGGCCGCCGCCAGTCAGCATCTCCGCCGTGTTGCCGATGAGCATTGCCTTGCCGGCCCCGAGCCCCGCCGCCGCCGGCAGCGGCTTGCCGAAGCGTCCCATGCCCGCCCACAGCACGATGCCCAGCAGGACCAGACCCTGAAGCACGGCGAGCACCATGGGAAAGCGCAACGTCTCGGCGATGAGCCCCCGCGTCCGGTTGAAGCCGTGGATCGTCTCGTCGAACACCACACCCTTCGCCCCCAGTGTCTTGGAGAAGATCTGATAGACGGCCGCGGCGTTGTCGCCCCGGCCCAGGCCGTGATTGTTCAACAGGTCCGGATCGGCGATCACCAGCACCGGCGGGCGGTTCTCCTTGGCCGGCCGCAGGGCCACCAGAAGCCCTCCCGCGCATTCGATCACCGGCGCGAGCGACTCGTCGGCCACCAGGAGCTGGACGACGTTTTCGGTGTCGATGTTCACGGCCTCTCTCTCCCCAGGGCCCCAACTCGCCCGGCAGCCGCGGGCATGCGCCAGACGCCGGATCTCGGTGGGATGCTCCGTGGAGCGGAGCGGACCGAGGGCGGATCGCACTCGCAGGTCCGGCATCAGCTCGACTTCCGCCAGCCACTCCGGCTTGTCCTTCCGGGCCTCGCCGGGAGCCCACTTGGGCAGGATGACGACCAGCGGCGCCTTGCGGCCTTCGGCCTCCTGCCACAGGGTCTCCTGGCGCGTGGAGCCTCCACCCTGGCCGGGGTCCGGCTCGGCGATCACCAGCGGATGGTCGGGGCCCACGCCGCTGCCCGCCGTCGCCTGGCGCGACACCACGCCGAGCCCCATCGCCCGCAACAGCTCGACGGCTCCCTGATATCCAAGGGCGCTCTGGCTGAACGTGTTGGGTCCGGGCACCGGCCGCCCTTCCAGATCGTGGCCGTAGGCGAGGAGCAGCAGGAAGATCGCGAACGAGGCGACGGCAACTCCCACGGCCCAGGCCAGCCGGCGGCGGGAAAAGCCGCCTTCGAGCTCCGTCTCAGGCAGGATGTCCTCGACCGGCTCCACGATTGGGGCCATCATGCGGCCCTCCGGACGAGCGAGCGGAAGCTCTCGAGGCTGCGCTGAAAGTCCTCCGCTCCCGCGGGCTCGCCGCCGAAGAGGATCCTCTCCACGGCCATCACCAGCTCGTTGAACCTGGGCCGCGCGTCGCCGGTCAGGGGCAGCAGGCGGACGAGCTCACGGCTGGTGCGCGAGGGTTGGATCTCCATGCGGGCCCGCGCCGCGAAGTGCCGAATCGTCGCCAGCAGCAGCGCGTGAATCGCCTCGCCGAAACGCCCTTCGGCGGCGAGCCGGTTGGCGTCCTCGACGTCGAGCTCGCGCACCGGCTCGGCCTCTCCGCCCTTGGCCTCGGTCTCGCTCTCGGCGCCTGGGCGGCCCTTCGCCGTCTTCTGCAACAGGGTCTGAATCACCCAGGCGAGAATCAGGACGACCACCGCGACGGCCAGGACGATGAAGACGATCCGGGTCAGCTCGGCCCCGGCTCCGATGACCGGCGCGGCGATCCGGGGCAGGTTGACTCCGCTGCCGAACGGCCGCGGAGCCTCACCACCGTCGGCCAGATCCTTCGGCTCTTGATGTTGCGGCAGGTGCGTTTGATACCGCGAGTCCTTGAGGATCGCCCGCGCCCGCTCGCCGGCCGCCGCCGGGCCGGTCTGCGCGCCCGCCGGCGGGCTCACCAGCGCCGCGCCGGCCAGGAGCAGCGCGACGAGGAGCCGCCGGCGCTCAGGCGAAGACCGAAGAGATATGGACAACGTCGATCGCTTCTTTGACGCTGCGCAAGCGGTAGTACATGACGGCGGATGCGGTGGCCGAAAGGCCCGTGGTCAAGATGCTCAAAAGGCCTGCCGAGAGCGCGAAACCTCCCGACTGGGTCTTCGCGGCGAAGGCGAGAACCAGAATGATCGTCAATCCTACGTTGATCGCCCCGATGACGAACAGCACGCCGAAGACCTGCCAGCGGAAGCCCTCGGTCAGGAGGGTGCTGCGGCTCAACGCATCGCCGACGCCCACCCCTTCCTCCACCTTGGCAGGGACGGCGACCGACCATCGGACGGCCAGGATGATGCCGGGAACGAGGCAGGCCAGGCTCGCCAGACCAATGCCAAAGCCCTGGACGATGGCGAGCCCGACCAGGGGGAATAGCGTCGAGAGCCCCACCTTGAGGCAGGCACCGATCGACGGGCTGGCACCCCGCATCTGCTGGTAGACCCCGTAGGTGATCGCCGCCGTGGCGATGGGTGCGCAGAAAAGTTGAAGCAGATTGGCCAGCAACCGTCCCGACACGGCCATCGGATCACCCGCCGGAAGCGTCGACGCCCAGGCAGAGAACAGGAGCACCGGCGAGAGGGCGAGCGTCGCCAGCATGAGAAAGGGAATAATATTCGCGAAATAAATAGAAAACACCTCGCTCGTGATCGCGCCCGTCTCGAACGTTCCGTGAAAGACCGGAAACGACGAGAACGCCGGCGCGACGCCGCCGCCATAGACCGCCCCGCTCCCGGCCGGAGCCGGAGGCGGGCCGCCATACACCGTGCCGCCGGCGGGATTGGCCGGAGCGTCGCCATACATCGTTCCCGCGGGCGAGACCGGCGGAGGTGGGGGAATGGGGGCATGGACGGCTCCCCCGGCGATCACCGGCGGAGGTGGAATGAACGACGGAGGCAAGGGCGGAGGCGTCGCCCCCGGAGAGAACGGGGGTGGCGTATCGCCGCGCGCGCCCGCGACCGGTCCCTTGTAGCGGCTGATGATGACGCCACACCGCATGCACTCCACACCGTCGGGCTGCTCGAAGCCACATTTTGGACAAATCATGCCGGACATCCTCCTTGGTCATCCAGGAATGCCCGACACCGGCATTCCATTTCACGAGCCGGCCGGAGCAGCCTCGAGTTCCTCGTCGCCGAAAGAGGACGAGATCGTAGAACGGCCAGGGAAGACCGTCAAGGCGGGCAGCCGCCTCTCCCGCCATGGCACCCAAATTGCTCTGCCTCAGGCTATGAGCAATCAAGCATTCGGCGAGCCGCTACTGGCGCGCGCAGAAGGAGGGAGCCATGAGCTGGATCGTCATCCTCGGAATCGTCGTCATCGTCATCGCCCTGGTCGCCTTGACCGGCATCAAGGGCAAGGGCACCCGCCAGGTGGGCAACACCCACCTGATGGGTGCCGCCCGCATCTGTCTGGGAGTCGTGCTGGTGATCCTGGTGCTGATCGCCCTCGGCGTCTTCAAGTAGCTTCAGGACGTCAATGCTTGGGGGTAATCACCTTTTGCAGGTGCACAAACTGGGCGACCGAGGGTACACCGTCAGAATTCAAAATGAAGAGCAGATAATAGCCCGGAGGCGCGAGGTTGCCGTTCGCGGGCGCTTTGGCGGTCAGCACGCCGGGGCCGGCGGTAAAAGACAAGCCCACCAGCCTCTGATCCATGTCGAAGGCATGGGTCACCGCGCCGGCACGAATCAACACCAGCGACTTGATGCTTTTCGCATCGGGCGTGCGCACCTGAAACGACGAACCATAGCCGATGGTTTTTGTCGGGACGCTGGTCAGCTTGGGCCGTTTGGCGGCGCTACCGTCCGCCTTGAGCAGATAAGCCGGCGAATAAATCTCGATCTCGGGTTGGTAGACCTTCCGTTGCGGATTGCCTCCGAGCGATAGCACCGTGGCGTCCGGCAGGAGCAGGGTGTTCGAATGGTACAGCCGCGGAAACTCCATCGAGCTGGCGGAGGCGAAGGTATTGCTCTCCGGATCGTAAACCTGGGCCTCTTTCACCGCCGTGGCATTGTCCTCGTCGTTCTCCGATCCACCAGAGACCAGGACTTTGCCGTTGGGCAGAAGGGTCGCGTTCAACTGGATCCTCCCTTTGACCATCGGCGGACCGAAGGCCCATTTTGGCGAAGGAACCGATAGATCGATCAGCTCGGTGGTGTTCGTCGCCGTCGGGTTGCCGCCGCCCAGGATCATCACTCTCGGCTTGAAACCGTTGGCCGGAGTCAACGGCAGCAGCACCGAGGTGCCGTAGTCCCGATTGCGCTTGAGATTGGTCGAAGCGACCGTGGAAAAAGTGTGGAATACAGGATCGTAGATCTGCGAGTCCTGATTGGAGCCGGATTCGAAGACTTTACCGTCCGGCAATACATGCTCCCGGGGATACAGCGGCACACCGGCAAAGGCGGTTCCGGCGGCGGTCCAGGCTTTTCCCGTCCAGATTTGGACCGTGGGATTGATGCCTCCGCTCGTGCCAAAGCCGGAGTAGACCAGAGTCCTGCCATTGCCCAGCACCGTGCCCGTAGGATACCAGCGGCCTCCACTCATCCTCGGCATGTCCACGAACTTTTCGCCGGCCGGGTCGAACGCCGAGGTCCGAGGCTCTCCGAAGAAGCCGTGCGCCGACGTGTCGTAACTGAGCGTGCCTCCGAGGACGAACGGCCGCCCGTTCGGTAAGACCACCATGCCATTGCAGAACATGTCCCAAGAGATCTTGAAGGTCTTGATCGTATGAGTCCTGGGATCCCAAACCCCCGCCTGGAGGTCTTTGTTGTCGGGATCGTTGCCAGAGCCGGAGACGACCAGCACTTTACCGGTGCGCATCAGGGCGATGTGCACGGGGTTGATGGGCATGGACGAAGGCAGAGTGTCCCATCTGCCGTTCTGAGCGGGGACGGTCTCCACCATCGCCCGAACCTTGGTTTTTTCATGCATTTCCGACGGCTCGACGAACGGCTTCTGGGGTGGCTCCTGTGCCATCCCGGCCGTTTGAACCGCCGCACCCAGAATCAGCGGCAACAACCCATGTAGACGAGGAGAAGAGAAAAGAATGTTCACGTTCAACCCTCCTGGCGGTCCCCCGCCGCTCCAACGTGAAGCAATTCAGATCATTCTATCATATCGGGCTCAACCACTCCTTGATCTTCTCGTAGGCCTCCGGATCGCTCAGCAGGTCGAAGTGATGGATGCCGTGGAGAATCCATTGCCGCGACTCAGGGATCGGCAGAGCGAGATCCGGGATCTCATGCTGGCCCAGGGCGCTGGCGAACGGCACGAAGCCGTCACTGGGCCACGACTCTCCAAGAGTCCGCGACGCCTGCCCCTTCGTCTCCCGGATCGCGGCCATGGCATAGCAGTCCACCCCATCCGGCAGGGGAACGGGCCGGCGGGCGTCGCCGGAGCGCTCGAAGCGGTCGCGTCCGGCCCAGTCCTCATCCAGCAAATAGCCATGGCGCAGATCGGTGATGCCGGCGCTTCGGATCTTCCCGAGACCCGCCAGGGGTGCCGCGTAGGGGCTGACTCCCAGGAGGAAATCCACCCGACTGCCGCCGCGCTCCGATGCGGGGAGTGCCGCGGCGCTCCGCAGGCTGGCCGAACCCCAAGGCGATCGGGTGGAGATCGACCGCGGCCAGGCGGTGTCCTTCCCAGGTGAGGCGCGGCACGACGCTCTGCCAGAAGCGCCGCTGCTTCTGAAAGCCGACCTTCTCGCCGTAGAAATGGAAAATGAAATTGCCGAGCGAGTAGAAGATCGGCCGGCCCTTGTACAGCTCGATTCCGCGCAGGACATGGGGGCCGGTCCCCACGAAGAGGTCGGCTCCGGCGTCGATGCAGGCACGGGCGAAGCGGGGCAGGAAAGCCGCGGGCTGCTCCAGGACGTTTCGTGCCTCGTGCGAGTGGATCGAGGCGATGACGACACGCGCGTCCTGCCGCGCCGAGCGAATCGTCTGAGTGAGACGGGTAAGGTCCCCTGGCCGCGGCGCGGCAAACCGTTCGACACCGGGGCCCGCCTGGAACGTCACTCCCTCGACGGTCGCGAGATCCGGTGGCCGGCCGCCTTCCGGCACGCCCGCCAGAGCCTCGGCCTCGGAGGCCGCTTCGAGCTTGGCGAGCTGTGCCTCTACCTGCTTGAGCCTGGCGAACAGCTCACGGTCCACTTGAACGGTGGCGTCGAGATGCAGTGGATTGATGCCGGAGCGTCCTTTGCGGTAGGAGCGGGGAGGGCTCGCCGGAAAGCACTCGGGAAACGTCGAGGCGCAGTTGACGTCCGCGACCCGACCGGCCGGTGTCTCGCACATCGACGGCCGCGCCGCCTGGATCAGATCCGCCCCCGCGCCGGCATGCGCGATCCCGGCCCGATCGAGGCTCTCGAGCGTGGCGGCGAGACCGTCGTCGCCGTAGTCCAGTGTGTGGTTGTTGGCCGTACCTACGAGGCGCAGGCCGAGGGCGCGCAGCTCCGCGGCGGGCCAGCCGGCAAGCGCCGAGAGCGGATCGGCCCGCGGATCGGGCTGGACCCGCTCGTAGTTTCCCCAGGCCGCATCGGCGCTCTGCAGCAGATCGGCGACGGCGCGGACCTCGGCGTCTCCGCTCTCCACGAAACGCCGGCCGAGAATACAGTCCCCCACCGCCGCCAGCCTGAGCCGGTCGGGGGGAGGGTCCTCCTCGCTTCTCTCCGCGGCCCAAGCCGGGCTCGCAACGCCGGCCAGCGTGGCGGCGCCCGCGACCTCGGCGAGGGTCCTCAAGAACGTGCGCCGGTCCAATTCATCCTCCTGCGTCTTCTCTTGCCAGATTGCCTGCCTCGCCGCGCCCTCGCAGGCCGAATCTTTCGTTCCGCGTATTGCGTTATATCCACGTCTTTATGCTACAGTATGCGCGACGAAAGGAGATTCCATGAAAAGCTACTTGCTCTTCGCCGTGGTTCTGGTGCTGTCGAGTGCTCCGGTTCGCTCTGTTACGCCGGTCGCTCCGTTCCTGGCGGCCAAGCCGGCCGCGTGCGACACAGCCTCCAACGTCTCGTCGTCTGCCAGGGCTCCCAGGCCGGCCTTCTTCGGAGAGACCGGCGCCGGCGTCCCCCAGCCGGTTTTCGACACGGGCTGCACGGCACAGTTCGACTGCCCGCTTCCTCTTGGGAACCATACGACGATCAGTTGCTCGGGTGCGGCGTCGTGCTCGGTGGGCACCTATTGGATCACCTGCGACGGCACCACCACGTACTGCGGCTGCGTGGGCTGCGGTTTCTGCTACTGCGACTGCTGGGACGGAGGGGGCACCGCAATCAATTGTTTCCATGAGTGCAGGTACGACTGCTGAGCCCGGCCATCTATGACATCGCCGCCGCGGTAACATCCCGCGGCGGCACCTCGCCTCTGATCCATTCGAATTCGATCAAGGCATTCTTCTTCCAGCAGGCCCTCGGCGCGCAGGTGGCACCCAAATTGCTCCGCCTGAGGGTTTCGGCGAGCCACTGATGGCGCGCGCAAGGAGAGAGCCATGAGCTGGATCGTCATCCTCGGAATCGTCGTCATCGTCATCGCGCTGGTCGCCCTTACCGGAATCAAGGGCAAAGGGACCCGACAGGTGGGCAACACCCAACTGATGACGGCCGCCCGCATCTGCCTGGGGCTGGTGCTGGTAATCCTGGCGCTGATCGCGTTCGGAGTTTTCAAGTAGCTGCCGCTATCGCAACCACTCTTTGATCTTCTCGTAGGCCTCGGGATCGCTCAGCAGGTCGAAGTGATGGATTCCACGGAGAATCCATTGCCGCGACTCAGGGATCGGTAGAACGAGGTCCGGAGCTTCATGGCGGCCCAGCGCGCTGGCGAAGGGTACGAACCCGTCGCTGGGCCACGACGCGCCGAGAGTCCGCGAGGCCTGTCCTTTCTTCTCCCGGATCGCGGCCATCGCGTAGCAGTCAACCCCATCCGGCAGGGGAACCGGCTGGCGGGCATCGGAGGATCGCTCGAAGCGGTCGCGTCCAGCCCAGTCCTCGTCCAGCAGATTGCCATGGCGCAGGTCGGTGATGCCGGCGCTACGGATCTTCCCGAGGCCCGCCAGAGGTGCCGCGTAAGGGCTGACTCCCAGGAGGAAATCCACCCGGCTGCCGCCGCGCTCCAGGGGCGAGCCATGATGCGGCGTACCCAGGAAGACGAGCTTCTTCAGATGCGTTGGCCAGGAGTGCCCGGCAAGCTTTCCATAGTGGCAGGCGCTGCGGGCCACCAGTCCGCCCATGCTGTGGCCGAGGATCGAGAGCTCTGCCAGCGGCACAGGCCAGGACGTCACCACCGATTCGAGCAGATCGGCGAGCGCGCGGCCGTTCGTGGAGATGTGGAGGCCCGTGTTGTAGTGCAGATAGAGGGGCGTGTAGGAGAGATCGCGGGCCAGCGCGGCGCCGTGATCGTGATCCTTTCGATCCCATTGCAGATCGTTCATGCACAGGCCGTGCGCCAGCACGAGCACCTTCCCGCCGGGCTCCGGGATCGCCGAGGCCAGCCCGGGTCCCAAATCCAGGGACTGTCCCTCCCGGCGCAGGCTCATGGAGATCGCCAGCGGATTGCGGGAGGCGGCGAGGTGGTCGCCCAGCACACCGTTGAGCGCCGCCAGCCAGGCCTCGCGCCCGCGGGACGAGTTCTCGTCGCCGGCGGCCGGAGCGGATGAAGCCAAGCCGAGAACGGCATCCAGCCCACCGCCCACCAGCCGTGTCACCCCCCGGATTCCACGGTAGACGAGCCCCGTGATGCCGCTCGTAGCACCTCGTGCCGGCGTGCCGAAGAGGCCGGAAGAGCGGGCAATGTTCAGGTGCATGGCCTCCACCGCGCCGGTAACGCCCGCCGTGGCCTCCACGGCGAGCCGGCTGACGCCGCGCAGATCGGAGGGACGAAGGTGGGTCTTGCGGGTCATGGCAGCTCCTATGCCGCAAAGCGGCATCGACACTGTCGCACAGATTGGGGTGGATTCGCCAGGGCAGCAGGAGGGCCGGGCCGTCCATGGTACTGTCGATCCCGGAAGATCATCGCGATGAGCAGCGCTAATCTCACCGTGCCCTCGGGTCGCCTGCCACCGACCACAGCCGCTCTTCTTGACGACAGCACACGGCCCTACTTTCTTTGGTGGACTTGCGCCACGGTCGGCCAGCTCAAGGAGCATCTCCGCTCGCCCGACCGCGAAGAGCGAGCCTATTGGATGGGCGCCCTCCTGCGGGAAGCCAACACTCGGGACGTCTGGCTCTTCGTCAATGCCGGCGAGATCCGTGAGCTCTGGCCGAGCCTGATCCGGTATCTGGGACGCTCCCGCGACATGTGGGCCTGGCTGCTCAGGCTCCCGCCGCCGGAGTGGCCGCCGCTGAGCCAGATCCGCTCCAGTCATGCGTAAAACTTTTGATCGCCGGGTCGTTCCGGACTTTGTCCTCGACTTCGTTCGGGCCTGCCAGAGGCGTATTCCCTGCCATCTGGGTGGAGGCGCGGCTCTTGCCGGAGCGTATCTCGGCCATCGGACGACCGGTGATATCGATCTTTTCGTCCATGATTCCGAGGACATGCGGGCCCTCGTCGGGCTTCTCTCCGCCGCCGCCGCAGATGCCGGAATCAGCGTCAGTCTGGTGCGTGACGTGGGGCACCTGGTACGAGCGCAACTTGAAAATCGGGATGGACATAGCATCGAGGTTGACGTCGTTCACGAGCCCGTCGCCGACATCGCGATTCCGCCACCGCCGATCGAGGGGATCGTCATCGAGTCACTCACCGACCTGCGGGCGAACAAGCTGACCTGTATCCTCTCGCGCTCCGAGCCCCGCGATCTGGTCGATCTCTATTTTCTCGACCAAGCCGGGTTTCCTCCCGAACGGGATCTCGAAATCGCATCGCGCAAAGATTCGGGAATCGATCCGGGCGTGCTGGCCTGGCTCCTCGCCCAGTTTCCGACCCGTCCCTTGCCCGAGATGCTCGAGCCTCTCACTTCAGACGAATTGGAGAGGTTCCGAGACGCGTTGGCGGAAAAATTACGCCACGGAACCGTCGACTGAACGCCCGATCCGACACCATCAGGAGCCGGGAGGCAAATCTACGGTCTTCTTCCAGAGAAGAAGAGTCGACAACGTGAAGAGCACCAGATTCGCCAGATTGAGGGAGCAGGGCAGCAACACCAGTCGCAGTTGAATCGAGAAGCGGCTGGCGAGGGCCAGCACCAAGGCGATCGCCAGTGGGCTGAACCAGGCCAGCCAGCGCGGATACATCGTCTTCTTCAGACCCACCACGACTGAAAAAAGAATGGAAAGAGCCGCGATGCCCAGTACGGTGACAACACCCAACGCTTCATGGGCGGGGCGGATCGCCGCCGCGACCTCGCCCATCCGAGCCGCCGATCCGCCGGCTCCCCGTACCGCCTGGAGAGCCAGGCCGATGCTCGCGAACATCGCATGGAAGGCCGCGCCGACGCCGAAAGTGAAGGCACTGAGAAGGAAAAACGCCCGCGACTTCCCCGCACCCGCCGGCAGCAAGCCCTGCGCGATCTGCCAGAACCCGGCGATCTCCAGCAGAATCGCGATGACGCCCGCGAAGTGGCCGATGAGCAGCCGCCCGGCCGGGACGTCGAGCAGATAGAGGTAGTCCCGCGAGCCGAGATGCGCGGCAATCGGCGTGTATTGCAGCATCAGGTCGGCATACACGGCGGCAGCGGCAGCCACGATGGCCACCCCACCCGCCCAGCGCAGCTCAGAGCCCCGGTCCATCACCGCAGTCTACGACGCAAAGAGCAAGATCGTACAAAGACAACCGCATCGCACCCGGCTAGAATTGCCCAGGACGGCCCTATGTCCGCGCGACGACCCGACTGCTGAGCACGTAAGATTTTTGCCCCGAAGGGGCAGCGGCATGTAGCCTGGGGCTGGCGGCTTTTGGCCAGCCCCAGGAACATAAACACCCACTTTTCACATAGCCCCGAAGGGGCGACGGCAGTTTGTGAGAACTCATCGAGAACCGTCTGCCGTCGCCCCTTCGGGGCTATTGAACTGGTAATTCTCCATTGACCTGGGGCTGGCAAAAAGCGCCAGCCCCAGGCTACATGCTCTTACCCCTTCGGGGCATTCTGATTTCAGGCGGCTTGGTCGGCGTCGCGACGGTTGCCACGAAGGGATACCATCCCGCAGCGCCTCCTGGGATAGGATCGCCCCCATGCCCGACCCCAGCCCCACACTCCGCACCGTCTCCGCGACGCGGTATGTGACGCCCCTTCGCGAGGGCGGCTCGCTGCCGGCGATCGTGGAGGCCGATGATCTGGGGCTCTATGTTCTCAAGTTCCGGGGGGCGGGGCAGGGGCCTCTGGCCCTGGTGGCGGAGCTGATCGCCGGTGAGATCGGCCGGGCTCTCGGGCTTCCCGTCCCCGAGATCGTGCTCGTCGAGGTGGACGCGGTGCTCGGGCGCAACGAGCCGGACTCGGAGATCCGCGAGCTGCTGCGGGCCAGCGTCGGGCTCAACCTCGGGCTCGACTATCTGCCCGGGTCCGCGACGTTCGATGCCGCGGCCGACCGCGCCGAGGCGGATCTCGCCTCCGGCGTCGTGTGGTTCGACGCTTTCGTCACCAACGTCGACCGCACGCCGCGCAACCCCAACCTCCTGTGGTGGCACAAGGCGCTCTATCTCATCGATCACGGCGCCGCGCTCTACTTCCACCACAACTGGCCGAGCCTGGAGACGATGGCCCGCGGCCGGTTCACCGCCATTCGCGATCACGTCCTCCTGCCCTGGGCGAGCCGCCTCGAAGAGGTGGACCGCCGCCTGCGCCCACTCCTGGACGAGGCTCTCTTCCGCGGCATCGTCGAGCAGATCCCGTCCGTCTGGCTGACGACCGTCCCGGGCGGCATTCCCATGCCGGCCGACGAGCCCGGGATGCGCGCCGGTTACGTGGAGTTCCTGACGCAGCGCCTCGCCGGGGCGGCGGCGTTCGTCGAGGAGGCGGTGAATGCCCGCGCCAAGCTCCTTTGACTACGCCATCCTCCGCGTGGTGCCGCGCGTCGAGCGCGGCGAGATGGTCAACGCCGGCGTCATCCTCTTCTGCCTCGAACGGGACTTCCTCCAGGCCCGCGTCGAGGTGAACGAGCCCCGGCTGCTCGCGCTCTGGCCCGCGATCGACCTGGAGCTGGTGCGGCAGCATCTCGAGGCGATCCCCAAGGTCTGCGCCGGCAGCCCCGAGGCGGGCCCCATCGCCCGGCTCTCGCTGCGCGAGCGCTTCCACTGGCTCGTGGCGCCGCGCAGCACGATGATCCAGGTCTCGCCCGTGCACTCCGGCCTCTGCGAGACGCCGGAGCGCGCTCTCGACGAGCTGTTCGGCCAGACGGTTCAATTGCCTTGAGGAACCTCATGATCCAACTGAATAACCACTTTCAACTGATCGCTCCCACTCCTGACCGTGTGGGTGAGCTGCAAGCCAGGCCCCTTGCCTCTTTCAAGGCCCGATTCGTCGCGTTCATGATCGATCTCTTCCTCGTCATCCTGCTTTCCATCCCCGTCGGTCTGCTGCTGGAATACCGTAAGATCGCGCAGGGTCATGACGTTCATCTCGACATCAACCCGTTTCACGATTGGTGGTCGCTCATCATCCTGGTGCTCTACTCGGGCCTGGCCACCTATTACGGCCATGGGCAGACGCTCGGCAAGCGTCTCCTGCGCATCCGAGTCGTCTCCCTCACCCATCACCACCTTTCCCTCTGGCATTCCATCGAGAGAGCCCTCGGTTATGCCGCCTCGGCGGCGGAGCTCGGCTTCGGCTTCTATTCATACTTCTTCCACCCCAACCGGCAGACCACTCACGACCGCATCGCGGAGACGATCGTCGTCGCCGAGCCCAAGGCGCCGAAAAAAACTGAGGTTACACCTCCGTCTTGACGCCCAGCCAGCGTTCCAGCTTCTGGCGCAGGACGTCCTCGCGGAACGGCTTGGTGATGGTGTCGTTCATGCCCGCCTCGATGCAGCGCTCCAGGTCTTCCTTCAGTGCATGCGCGGTCAGGGCCACGATGGGGATGCGCCGGACCTCTCCCGGGCTCGCCCGGATGCGGCGGCTGGCCTCGTAGCCGTCGAGCTCCGGCATCTGGCAGTCCATCAGCACGAGGTCGAAACACTTTTCCTCCAGGGCTTTCAGCGCCTCCAGGCCGTTGTTGACGGCGGTCACTTCGTGCCCCAGCGCGGCCAGCTCGTGGGTGATGACGAGCTGATTGATGGCGTTGTCCTCGGCGACCAGAATGCGGTACTGCCGGCCCTCGGATCGGGCCTCTGAGTCTCCCGAGAGCGGGGACGGCGCGGGGGCCGGAGGCGCGGCGGTCTCGAACGGCAGAATGAACCAGAAAACCGAACCCACGCCCGGTGTGCTCTCATAGCCGATCTCGCCGTTCATCTGCTCGACGATCCGCTGACTGATGGCCAGGCCCAGGCCGCTGCCGCCGAAGCGGCGCGAGGTGGAGCTGTCAGCCTGGGAGAACAGACTGAAGAGGCGGCCCCGCACCTCCTGGGGAATGCCGATGCCGGTGTCCGTCACCAGGAACCGTAACCGGGCGTCCGCCAGCGGCTCCACCTGGACGTCCACTTGCCCGCCTTCCGTGAACTTGACCGCATTGCCGACCAGATTGGTGAGCACCTGGCGCAGACGGCCGGGATCGCCCCAGACCCATTCCGGAATTCCAGGACGGAGCACCAGAGAGAGCTCGGTGCGCTTCGCGCTGGCGCGGAAGCGCAGGAGCTCGACGATCTCGCGCAGCGTCGCGTGCAGCTCGAAGGGCACCCGCTCCAGCGACAGCCGACCGGCTTCGATCTTGGAAAAATCGAGGACGTCGTCGATCAGCCTCAGCAGCGAGCCCGCCGAGGTCTGGATCAGCTCGCCATAGCTGCGTTGCGTCGCCGAGAGCTCGGTCTTGAGGAGCAGGTCAACCAGGCCGAGCACGCCGGCCATCGGGGTACGGATCTCATGGCTCATATTGGCCAGAAAGCGGCTCTTCGCCTGATCGGCCTGCTCAGCCGCCTCTTTCGCCAGGCGCATATCCCCAGCCTTCCGGCGTTCCGTGACGTCGCGATTGATGCTCAGGATGGCCGGCTGGCCCTCGTACTCGATCAACGAGGCATTGATCTCGAGAAACATCCGGCTGCCGTCCTTGCGGAGCTGGACGCTCTCGAAATTGTAGAAAGCCCCTTTCTCCAGCGTCTGTGCCACCTGGTCGCGCCCCCGAGGCACGTTTTCCGAAACGTCGATGAGTGACATGCCGACGAACTCTTCGCGGCTGAAGCCATAGATCTCGCAAGCCCGGCGATTGACGTTGAGCACCACCTCATCCGCGGGCCGGAAGACGAGAATCGGATCGTGCGCATTGTCGAAGATCCGGCGGTAATCCTCGCTCACCTTGCGCAGCTCCTGCGTGCTCTCGTCGACCAGCCGCTCCAACCCGTCGCGGACCTGATCGAGCTCGTTGCGAGCCCGCTCCAGCTCGGCGGCACGGATGGCCAGGAGATGGGCGCCATGGAGCGCCTCCCAACGTTCCCGGTGCAGCTGCATCGCCAGCAGGAAGAGGTAGCCGAAGAAGACCACCAGACAGACGTACTCCCAGAGACTCAGGCGCCAGGCGGACTGGCCGTGCATGCGGTTGAACATGAAGAGCACGGGCGCCATCAGGACGACGACGAAGAGGACGACCACCCGCAGGGCATGGGAGTAGAGGATGACCGCCATGCTCGCGATGACCGCCGCGACGGTAAAGACGAAGAACGACTCCAGCCGCGGCCCGAAGCTCTGGATGGCGAGGCCGAAGGTGCCGCTGAGGACCACCGCATTGAGGATCAGCGCACTGTAGAAGGTGATCCGCCAGAGCCGGGGCCGGGCCCGATAGATCGGGTTGAAGCGCCGCACCAGGACCAGGCGAATCCCGGCCAGCACCAGGATGGCGCTCAGGAGGACGGTGTATGGGTAGTGGTTGCGCTCCGGCAGGTCCGCCGCCCAGCCGAGAACCCCGACCACCAGGGGATAGCTGGCGACTCCCACCAGGGCGCGCCGGGCCGTGACACGGTCGGCGGATTCCTGAACTTCTGGCGAAATCTCGGTCATGGCCATGGCCTGGGGCTGGCTCGCCAAGTATCCGGGCCGGCCGTCACCCGGTCAAGGGGAGATCCGGCAAGACCTAGAGGTCCCCTCACCGAAGACCCTTGGGTCAGGGGGTGAGGGTCAGGGCGCGGGGACCTCTGAGCCGGGCAGGCCTCACGGATTCGGCTTGGGCGCTGGATCCGTCTTGGGCACCGTGTCCTCCGGAATCTTCAACCCCAGGTAGGTGCCGGCACTGATTCCCATGAGGGAGAGGAGGGTGGTGTTGAAGTCCGGCATCGCCAGGTCCCGATAGACGTTGCCGACGAAGATGATCCCCAGCACGATCGTCCAGGCCAGCATCTGGAAGCGGTGAAAATTGACTCCGTTGGCATCGCTCAGGATGTCCTGGAGGAAGGACTCGGATTCGTTTTTGACCTTGTGGAGCTGGGAGAGCTTTGCGGCAAGCTCCGCCGACTTGGCGGCCAGGGCCGCTTCCGCGTTGGGGTCGTTGGGATTCTCCTTGGCGGCGCCCTCGGCCGTCGGAACCTCCGCGCTGAGCCGTTTCACGTCGGCGGCGAGACCTTGCTTCGCGGCGGCTTGAAGCCTGGCCGTCTCCGGAGTGGTTTTGCTGGCATCGATGAACGCCGAGCTCACCGCCGTACCCGCGCTGATGCCCATGAGAATGAGGCAGGTCGAGGTGATCGAGGTGCTGAAGTCGCCGGTGACCATGCCGATGAGCAGGTACGAGGCCAGGATCAGGAAGAACCACCACGACGCCTGGGTGCGGGCCAGGCTGTAGGGCCGCCGCGCGTCTCCCCCGGGCAGGGGAACAGGCTCGCGCAGCAGGTCCGTCTGGCGCGCCAGTTGGTAGAAGCCGATCACGAAGATGACGAACAGCACGAGCCAGAAGAGGAACCAGACTTTGGGAATGACCTGGAGGAGCATGGGCTCCATATCCTCCCGGACAGGAATCGCATACTGGTGCTTGAGGCCGATACTGACCTTCATCTTCCGGGGATCGAAACCCGGCTTGCCCAGGACGTACGTCCAGACGTCCCGTGAGTCCTCCGACCGGCGCAATGGAAACTTCAGGACTCCGGCCTGCGGATCCGTCGGAGGGAAAGCGGCCAGGTCGGGAAGCGGCCGGTCGTCGAGATAGAGCACGATGTCCTCCGGCTTGCCGGCACCGCTCGCTTTGCCACGGCACCTCGCCTCTTCCATGAGGCCATCGAGCCCCGTCACCTGGATCGTGATCGTGTTCCCAAGCCGCGCGGTCTTGTTGGTGGGGACTGCGTTGTAGACGTCCGTCACCCTCGCGCCGGCGCTCTTGCAGACGGGATCGCCGGCATTCGCGGCCGCAGCCGGCGGCGCCGGCGTTGGGGCCGGCGAGGCGGCGGGAGCCGGTGTCGCGGCCGGCTTCCGGACCGGTGTCTGGGCCGGCGTTTGAGCCGTTGTTTGGGCACCCAGCACACCGGCAAACACCAGCGAGAGAGCCACCGCGAGTCCGGTCCGGCGCGTAGAGTCGACGTTCGGCATATGGCTAACCTCCAGAGATTTAGGGCCGGCTCGCAGTCCGGACAGGTCATGGCCGCTCTTCCAGACGCCCTGGCGCTGCAATTTTCCTGGTACCGGAATCTTAGCAGGGAAATCCGTTGCGGCTGTCCTGCGATAGACTTTCCTGACCATGCGCGCCGTCGGACTCTACCGATATCCGCCCATCGAAGACCCCGGAGAGCCTCGTGGACGCCACCACCGACCCGCAACCCCTGGTCTGGCATCCCCTGAACCGGTTTTTCTTCCGGTTTTTCCTGGTGTACTTTGCGCTGTATCTCTTTCCATTCCCTTTGAACCTGCTGCCCTATGTCGCCGAGTGGGTGTCACCCTACGACGAGCTCTGGACCTGGGCCATCACCGGGACGGGAAAGCTTCTATTTCATCTCGACGTCACCGTGCGCCCCAACGGCAGCGGCGACACGACCTACAACTACCTTCAGATTCTGGTCCTGGCCGTTGCCGCCGGCGTGGCGGCGCTCGTCTGGACCGTCCTCGACCGGCGGCGGACGCAGTACACGCGGCTTTACCGCTGGCTGCGGATCTACATTCGCTTCTCTCTCGCCTCGACGATGATTTCGTACGGTGGGGTGAAGATCATCAAGTCCCAGTTCCCCAGCCCGACGCTCGACCGGCTCGTGCAGCCGGTCGGCGATCTCTCCCCCATGGGGTTGCTGTGGATCTTCATGGGCTCTTCCCAGCCCTACAACATCTTCACCGGGCTCTGCGAGTTCCTCGGTGGCATTCTCCTCACCGCCCGGCGCACGACGCTACTGGGAGCGCTGTTGAGCATCGCCGTGCTGAGCAACATCGTGATGCTCAACTTCAGCTACGACGTACCCGTCAAGCTCTACTCGATGCACCTGCTCGCCATGGCCATCTTCCTCTGTCTCCCCGATCTGCGCCGGCTGGCGAATTTCCTGGTGCTCAACCGGCCGGTGGAGCCTCTCGCGCTGCCGCCCCTGTTTCAACGGAAGCGGCTGAACCAGGGCGCGCTCGTGCCGCGGACGCTCCTGATCGCCTGGTGCGCCTGGCTGGCGCTGAATCAGGGCTGGACGGGGCGCACGACCTACGGCGACCTGGCGCCCCGGGCGCCGCTCTACGGC
This sequence comes from Thermoanaerobaculaceae bacterium, assembly GCA_963717295.1. Taxonomy (GTDB): domain Bacteria; phylum Acidobacteriota; class Thermoanaerobaculia; order Multivoradales; family UBA5704; genus DATARR01. Next base: position 7,592,328 of record OY970330.1, on the reverse strand, counting down.
GTCTGGAACGTCGAAATCTTCGAGGCGGACGGGCAGGTGCTGCCGCCGCTGATCACCGACCCCTTCCGCTGGCGTCGGGTGATTTTCGACCGGCCGATCCGCATGGCGATCCAGGCGATGACCGATTCCCGCCGCCGCTTCCTCTTCAAGCAGCCGCCGAAGAGCAACGTCCTGAACCTGACCAAAGTCGAAGACCCGAAGTGGAAAGCCACCCTCACCTACGCGCGGACCGCGCCGGACCTGATGACGATGGAGGGAACGTTCGACGGCAAGAAGATCCGGGCGACCCTGAAGCGGTCGGACACCTCGGATTTCCTGCTCATCAGCCGGGGATTTCATTGGGTGAATGAGTTTCCTTTGAACCATTGAGGGGGGCATCGAAGAACGATAGCGCAGGCTGTCCCCTCCGCCGGGGTGCCAGGCACCGGTCTTAGTAGACGGCGCCTCGGACCCCCGGCGCTTCCTGGCCGGGCCCTCCCGCGGCGAGGATCGACGAGAGGCTCCGGTCTGTCCGTCAACGGCAAAGTCCCTTGAAAGGAGACTTCCATGAAGAACGACGAGATCATTCGCGCCTGGCGTGACGCCGACTACTTCTTCGACCTCAGCGACGAGCAGCGCGCCCTGCTGCCGGAGAACCCGGTCGGCATGATCGAGCTGAGCCAGAACGCCCTGACCACCGTGGCCGGCGGCGCCTCCTGTCACATCAGCTGCTGCTCGGACTGCTGTAACAGCTGCGCCTCCGGCGGCTCCCTCTGCTGCTGCTAGGCCTGAAAGCTCCCCCGCCGCGCCCCGGGAGCCGCGGTCCCGGGGCGCGGCACGAGTACCCTCTCAACCACTGAGTCTTTCCTTTCTGTCCCACCCACCTGGGTCACAGGCACCGGTTCTAAGTAGACGGCGCCTCGCACCCCGGCGCATGGAGGACGGATCGATTTGAGAGCAGCCCGATGTCCCCTGACCTTCTGCCTGATGCTCGCCGCCAGCCTTGCCGCCCAGCCGGCGCTCCTGGCCACTCCTGAGGCCCCCGCCGCGGCGCCCGCCAAGTCCCCCAGCGCCTTCGCCAAGGAGCGGTTGCTGCAACAGCTCGAAGAGACGCAGAAGATGATGGTCGCGCTGGCCGAGGGCCTGCCGCCCGAGGCGTACGACTGGCGGCCGAACGACAAGATGCGCACGCCCGGTGAGATGTTCCTCCACACCGCGCGCGGCAACTTCTCCCAGCCGGAGAGCTGGGGCGTCAAGCCGCCGGAGGAGCTGACCCTCTGCGGCAACTACCTCGACCAGGGCAAGACCGCGAAACCGAAGGTGATCGACATGCTCAGGAAATCGTTCGAGCATGCCCGCAAGGCCGTCGCCTCGGTGCCCGACGCCGACTTCTTCAAGACGTTCAAGATCGACAACCGCGAGAGCACCCCCTACGAGGACGTGCTGGCCCTCGTCACCCGCGATAGCGAAAACCTGGGACGGATGATCAGCTACTCGATGCTGAAGGGGATCATTCCGCCCTGGATGGGAGGCTGGTTCGCCTCCGGCTCCTGAAACCCGCTGGACCGGCTCGCTCGATGGTGTACCCGGAGTCTCCCGGCCTGACCTCCCGCGGTGGGGGAAGACGCAGGAGGCTCTTCTTTCATCAACACCTACATCCTCCACAAGGAGACGACCCATGAAGAACGACGAAATCATCCGCGCCTGGCGTGACGCCGACTACTTCTTCGACCTCTCGGACGCGCAGCGGGCCCTGCTGCCGGCCAACCCGGTGGGCATGATCGAGCTCAGCCAGGACGCGCTGACCACCGTGGCCGGCGGCGCCTCCTGTAAGGTCAGCTGCTGCTCCGACTGTTGTAATAGCTGCGCCACGGCCACCGGCCACTGCTGCTGCTAGGCTGAAGATCCCCGCCGCGCCTCGGGAGCCGCGGACTCCGAGGCGCGGCAATCGTTTTTGCAAACGGCTCCCGACACCCGAGGAGGCATGGCGTGACGTTCTCTCTCAGCGACCATCCGGACTTCGCCGCGGCCCTGACTCTCGAGGAGCGCGCGGCGCTCAGTGGGCGCCCAGCCCCCGGCTCGCCCGCGAGCGAAAGGGCCGGCAAACGGCTGGAGCGCTGGCGCACGCAGGCGCCCTTCGACCGCGACGGCTTCTTTGGCCGCCGCCTCGCCGGGGCCGGCCTGGACACGGCCGGGCTGCTCGCCTTGCTCGACGAGCCGCGAGAGGCGCTCGCGGCCCGCCTGGGGGAAACGCCCGCCTGGCTGAGCGAGCTCGCCGAGGCCTTCCGGCTCGCCACGCCCGGCGTGCCGCTGCCGTTCCCCGAGGAGGAGCCGGAGGTGCGCCTGCTGGGGTTGGCGTCGCCCCTGATTCAGCAGGCCGAGCGCCGCATCGCCGCGACGGTGGCCGAGCTGGGCGCCGCGGGCCGGCCCCTGCCCTTCGATGCCGCCACCATCGGGCCGCTGCTGCTCTCCGGTCTCTCCAACCAGTTGCTGTGGACGATCACCCGCGCCGCCGTGCTGGAGCTCAACGTGGCCCGGCTGGAGGGACGCATCGGCGGCGAGACGCCGGAGGAGCGCTTCGCCGCCTTCGCCGAAAGCCTTCGGCGTCCCGAGGAGGGGTTCGCCCTGCTGGCGATCTACCCCGTGCTCGCCCGCCAGCTCGCTTCGCGCATCGGCTGGTTCGCCGACGCCTGCGTCGAGCTGCTGAGCCGGCTCACCCACGACTTGGACGAGCTGCGCGCCGCCTTCGGGCCGGACGCGGAGCCCGGGCCCCTGACCGCCGTGACCTTCGGCGCCGGCGACCGCCACCGTGGCGGCCGGACGGTCTGCCTGCTGACCTTCGCGTCCGGCTGGCGGGTGGTCTACAAGCCGCGCCCGATGGAGATCGCCAGCCATTTCCAGGATCTCCTCGGCTGGCTGAACGAGCGCGGTTTCGCGCCGGCCTTCCGGCGGCTCGGCGTGCTCGCCCGGCCCGGCTACGGCTGGATGGAGGTCGCGACGGCAGGGCCCTGCGCTTCCGCCGAGGAGGTGCGCCGCTTCTACCTGCGGATGGGCGGCTACCTCGCCCTGCTCTACGCCCTCGACGCCTCCGACTTCCACTACGAGAACCTGATCGCCACGGCTGAGCATCCGCTGCTGATCGATCTGGAATCGATCGTTCAGCCGCGGGTGGCCGCGCCGCCCGACTCCGGGGCGGACTGGATCGCCAACCAGATCATGGGCGAATCGGTGCTGCGCATCGGCCTGCTGCCGCAGCGTTTCTGGGGGGGCGCCGGGGAGGGGGTCGACATCTCGGGGCTCGGCTCGCCGGCCGGCCAGCTCAGCCCCGACCGCTTCCCCTACTGGGAGGAGCGGGGCACCGACGCGATGCAGCTCCAGCGGCACCAGCTTCCCATGCGGGGAGCCGACAACCAGCCGACGCTCGGCGGCGAGGAGGTCGACATCCAGGAGTACGCCGACGAGCTGGTGGAGGGGTTCTCCCGCGCCTACCGGCTGCTGTGGGCGCATCGCGACGAGCTGACGGCCGATCACGGCCCTTTCGCCCGCATGGCCGGCGACGAGGTGCGGGTGCTCCTGCGGCCGACGCGCACCTACGCCCTGCTGCTCCAGGAGAGCTTCCATCCCCACCTGCTGCGCGACGCCCTGGAACGCGACCGCCATTTCGACCATCTCTGGCAGGGAGTCGCGGAGTCGCCCACCATCGAGCGGGTGGTGGCCGGAGAGCAGCGGGAGCTGCTGGCGGGAGACATCCCCCTGTTCAGCGCCCGGCTCGACTCGCGGGTCCTGCTGGGCGCCGGGGGCGAGAGCTGGCCGGACTTCTTCGACCGCTCCGGAGCCGAGCTGGTACGCAGCCGGCTCGCCACCCTGAGTGAGACCGATCTCGCCAAGCAGGTGTGGTTCACCCGCGCCTCGCTCGCCGCCCATCACGCCAACGTCTTCGGCGTCGAGGACGACGTCTTCGCCCCGGGCTCCGCTCTCGCCGGCGCTGACGCCGCCACCGCCGCCGAGACCCACGGGAGCCGGCTCCTCGCCGCCGCGGTGGCGGTGGGCGACCGGCTGGAGTCGCTGGCGCTGCACGGCGCCGAGGATGCCACCTGGATCGGCCTGCGCTCGCAGATGGGGCGCGACTGGCACCTGCGCCCGCTGGGCAGCGATCTCTATGGCGGCCTGCCGGGGGTGGTGGTCTTCCTCGCCTACCTCGCCGAAGCCACGGGCGAGGATCGCTACCGCCGCCTCGCGCAAGCCGGCTGGCGCACCCTGTGGCGGGAGTGGGAGGCGCTGCGGGGAGTCCTCACCTCGGTCGGCGGCTTCGAAGGGTGGGGCGGCCTGATCTGGACCCTCACCCACCTCGGCCGGCTGTGGGACGACGGCGCCCTGCTGGCCGAGGCGGGGGCCATCGCCGAACGGCTGCCCGCGCTGATCGCGAAAGACACCGCGCTCGACATCGTCAACGGCACGGCCGGCGGCCTCGCCGGCCTGCTCGCCCTGCACCGCACGGCGCCGGCCGACCGGTTGCTGGCCGTGGCCGTGGCCGGCGGCGAGCATCTGCTGGCCCAGGCCCGGCCCATGGAGCGGGGCGTAGGCTGGACGTCGTCGGCCACCTCGTCGCTCGCCGCGCAGCCGATGGCAGGCTTCGCCCACGGCGCCGCCGGCATCGCCTGGGTGCTGCTGGAGCTGGCCGCGGCCACCGGCGACGGCCGTTTCCGCGCCGCCGCCCTCGAAGCCTTCGAGTACGAGCGCGGCCTGTACGTTCCGGAGCAGCGCAACTGGCGCGACGTGCGCCAGCTCGAAAAGCTGCTGCTGGCCCGCAGGGTGGGAGACGACACCTTCATGATGGCCTGGTGCCACGGCGCTCCGGGCGCCGGCCTCGCCCGCCTGCGGGCCCTGCGCCACGTCGACGATCCGGCGCTGCGCGCCGAGGCCCGGATCGCCCTGGAGTCCACGGCGGCCACCGGCTTCGACCGCAGCCATTGCCTCTGCCACGGCGATCTCGGCAACGTCGAGATCTTCCTCCAGGCCGCCGAGATCCTCGACGACGGCGGCCGCTGGCGCGCCGAGGCGGAGCGCATCACCGGTTTCGTTCTGGCCAGCGTCGCCGAGCGCGGCTGGAAGTGCGGTCTCCCCTCGGCCCTGGAGGTCCCGGGGCTGATGGCGGGCCTCGCGGGCATCGGCTACGGCTTTCTGCGGCTGGCCTCGCCGGAGCAAGTGCCGTCCGTCCTCCTGCTGGAGCCTCCGGTATCCTCGTGAGCGTGGCCCCGCCCGACCCTCCTCCCGACGAGCGCACCGCCGCGCTGCTCCTCGAAGCGGCCGGGCGGGCCGCGGTGCAACGCGATCCCCGCGAGTTGGCCGCGGCGACGGCTGAGATCGCCCGCCAGCTCACCGCGGCGGATCGCGCGGCCTGCCGGCTCTGCGATCCCGGTACCCAGATACCCGCCGGCCTCCCGGGCGCCGATCCGGAGCGCTTCCTCGCCGCGCCGGTCGCGGGGCCGGACGGCCTCCCCCTGGCCGTGCTCGCCGTGCAGCGCGGTCCGGAAAGCTCCCCCTTCGCGGCGGCCGGCCGGGAGCGGCTGGCGGCCCTCGCCTGGCAGGTCGCCCCCCATTTTCACGCCTTCGCGCTGGCGGCGCGGCTGGCCGCCGAAGCGGCGCCGCAGGGGGAGATCACCTATCGTCCGGCGGCGCTGGCGCAGCAGGCCAAGGGGCTGGGGGAGGAGGGGGAGATGGTGGGGGCGGCGAAGCAAAAAGGGACAGCGAGGGCTTCAGGGACGGCAAGGACGAGCAGGACCGTCCCCTGGCGTCGCGCCAAGCCCATCCCCCTCGTGCAGCAGATGGCGGTCGCGGACTGCGGCGCGGCGTGCCTCGCCATGGTGCTCGGCTTTCACGGCTTGGAGGTGCGCCTCGAAGAGGTGCGGCAGCGGATGGGGGTGACCCTCTACGGCGCGCACGCGGCGGCGCTGCTTCAGGCGGCCGCCGCCCATGGCCTGCGCGGGCGCGGGGTGCGGATCGACGAGGTCGGCGCCCTGGAGCAGCTCCCTCGCGGCTCCATCCTCCACTGGCGGTTCAACCACTTCGTCGTCTACGACCGCGCGGACGGCAAGGGCGGCGCCTGGGTCGCCGATCCGGCGTGGGGACGGCGCCGGGTGTCGCGCCAGGAGCTCGACCGCAGCTTCACCGGCGTCGCCCTGCTCTTCGAGAAGGGGGAGGGCTTCGCGCCGCGCGAGCTTGGAAAGCGAACGTCGAGCGTCGGGAGGTACCTGAAGGCGATCACCGGCTCCGGGTTGCTGGGGCGCATTCTCGCCACCTCCATCCTCGTGCGTCTGCTGGGCCTCGCGGTGCCGCTGCTGATCGCCGTGGTGGTCGACCGCATCGTGCCGCGCTCGGCCTACCGGCTGCTGGCGGTGACGGCGGCGGGCATGGCGGCGCTCACCGTGGCGCAGCTCGCCTCGTCGCTCGGACGCTCCTACCAGTTGCTGCGCCTGCGCACGGCGGTCGACGCCAAGATGACGGCGGACTTCCTGGAGCACCTGATGGCGCTCCCCTTCTCCTTCTTCGAGACGCGGACGGTGGGCGATCTCCTGCTGCGCCTCAACAGCAACGCCATGGTGCGGGAGATCCTCACCTCGGGAGTGCTCTCCGGCGCCCTCGACGGCGCCCTGGTGCTGGCCTACCTGGTGTTGATCCTGCTCGCGGACTGGCGGCTGGGCCTCGTCGTCCTCGGGCTGGGCCTGGCGCGGATCGCCCTCTTCCTCTGGAACCGGCGGCGCTACCGCGACCTGACGGCCGAGTCGCTGGAGGCCGAGGCCGAGGCGGGCTCCTTCCAGGCCCAGCTCCTCTCCGGCATCGAGACCTACAAGGCCATCGGCGCCGAGCCGCGGGCGCTCGCCCACTGGTCGAACCTGTTCGCCCGGGTGCTCAACGCCTCGCTGGCGCGCGGCCGGTTGCAGGCGCTGGTGGATTCGAGCCTGGGCGCCCTCGCCGTGGGCTCGCCGCTGCTGGTGCTGGTGCTCGGCGCCTGGCGGGTGCTGGCGGGCGATCTCACCCTCGGCACCATGCTGGCGATCAACGCCCTCGCCGTGGGCTTCCTCGATCCGCTGACCCAGCTCGTGCAGACCGGCTTCCAGGTGCAACTGCTGGGGAGCTACCTCGACCGCATCGACGACATCCTGGAGATGCCGCGCGAGCAGGAGCCCGGGAGCGCCCCGGCGGCCGGCGCCCTCCAGGGGCGGATCACCGTCGACCGGGTGAGCTTCCGCTACGGCCCGTTCCTGCCGCCGGTGCTGCGCGAGGTGTCGGTGGAGATTCCGGCCGGCGGCTTCGTGGCCCTGGTGGGCGCCTCGGGGGCGGGCAAGACGACGCTCGCCCATCTTCTCCTCGGCCTCCACCGGCCCACCGAGGGGCGGGTGCTCTTCGACGGCGCCGACCTCGCGGCCCTCGACCTGCGCTCGGTGCGGCGGCAGATCGGCATCGTGCCGCAGGCGCCGGACCTGCTGGCCGGCAGCATCCGCAACAACATCGCCCTCGGCGACCCGGCGCTGCCGCTCCACCGCGTCGTCGAGGCGGCGAAGCAGGCTCATCTGCACGAGGAGATCGTGGCCCTGCCCATGGGCTACGAGACCCTGGTGGCCGAAGGCGGCGCCGGCCTCTCGGGCGGTCAGCGGCAGCGGCTCGCCATCGCCCGCGCCCTCGCGCAGCGGCCCCGCATCCTGCTGCTCGACGAGGCCACCAGCTCCCTCGACGCGCTGACCGAGGCGAAGATCCAGGGCGAGCTCGAAGCGCTGGACTGCACCCGCATCGTCATCGCGCACCGCCTCAGCACGGTCAAGAACGCCGGCCTCATCCTCGTGTTGGCCGGTGGCCGCGTCGCCGAGCAGGGCACCCACGAGGAGCTGCTGACGCTCGGCGGGCTCTATGCGGAGCTGGTGCGGGAGCAGATGGTGGGACGCGCTTAGGGGGTAGGCCGGGCTAGGCCGTCAGGAAAGGGGCTGGGGACGCGGCGTGCGCCGAGGCGGGAGCCGTCAGGCTATGGACTGCCCGGAGCTCCGTGACGGCGTTCTCCCAGGCCGCCATCAGCGACGGAAGACGCTCGCCGACGATGTCGATCTCGCCGCGCCGGGCGAGCACCTCGACCTCGATGCACTGCTCTCCCAGGAGGCCGGCGCCCAGCACCGACGAGGCTCCGGCCAGGTCGTGGGCCGCCAGGGCCAGAGACCCGACGTCTCCCGTGGTGAGCGCCTTGCAGATTTCGGCGAGCCACCGCGGCCCCTGTTCGAGGAAGCTGACGATCAGCACGTTTGGACTGCTGGAAGACACCCTGTCCATGCTCCTTCACCTCCTGGAACAGGGTCCACTCTCGCCCCTCGACCTTACAACGAACATTACTTAACAGAAGCGTACCTGCTGCTCTCAAGAACACCCTTCCGCGCCCGAGAGGAGGGCCACGGCGGCGCAGGCGTCGGCTTGGGCGACGGGCGGGTCGGGAATGCCGGGCGGTCGCGCGGATAAGGGTACGAGGGGATGGGCGGAGCGGGTGAGGAGGTCGCGGATCTGGGCCGGGGTCAGCTTCGGGTTCTTCTCCAGCAGGAGGGCGACGATGCCGGAGATCTCGGCGGCGGCGAGCGAGCTGCCGGAAAAGAAGTCGTAGGAGTTGGGAGGAGCCGTGGAGATGATGTCGACCGCCGGCGCGGCCAGCGACGAGGTGAAGCGCCCGGACGGACGGGCGAGCCCTCCTTTCAGGTCGTCGCTGCCCACCACTCCCAGCACCCCCTTGACGTTGGCTGGAAACGAATGGCCCGGCGCGCCGCCGTCGGCCGCCACCACCACGATGCCCCGCGACACGGCGACGCCCAGGAGCCTCGTCAGCAGCGGGTCCTCCGGCCCGGCGAGGCTCAGGTTCATCACCTGGACCTTCTCGCCGAGGGCGGACTCCACGGCCAGGGCCAGCGTGTAGCTGTTGCAATCCGCCTCGCGGGATCCGGGGGCTCGCGGCCAGCAGGCCTTGAACGCGTAGATGTCGGCCCCCGGCGCCACTCCCACGATGCCGACGTCGTTGTTGGCCCCGGCGGCGATGACGCCGGCGACCGCCGTACCGTGGATGTCGGCGGTGAACGGGGCGTTGCGCTGGTGAACGAAGTCGTTGGCCTTGACGATGCGCCCGATCAGGTCGGGATGCTGAAAGTCGATCCCGGTGTCGATCACCGCCACCTTGACTCCCTTGCCGGTGGCCATGCGATGAGCCTGCTGGACGTGGAGAGCCTGCGAGCCGTGCTGGAGATTGGCGAGCGGATCGCCGGCGGCCTGCGTCTCGAAGATCCCGACGGCCTGCGCCAGCCCGACCCGCGGATCGGACGAGAGCCGCTGGATCACTTCCTTCGGCGACCGCCCCCGGGGGACCTCGAAAACGACGCAGTGCTCGCCGATCGACGCCAGGGTCCAGGCGACGACGACGCGCATGCCATAGGTCCGGGAGAGCTCCGCGGTGTTGCGCGCCCAGAGCGACGGCGGCGCCTGCGGGTAGACCACCATCACCTGCTGGCTGGTATCGGCCTGGGAGCCGGCCTCGCCGCCGCCCGTGCCGGCGGCCGGCGCGGGTGCCGCGCTCGCGCAGCCCAGCAGCGGCAGGAGGGCGAGCAGGACGAACGCCGCGGCGCCCGGACGGCGGTGAATCACCGAGCCCTCCTGGCGGGGGCGCCCCCGGCCGCCGGCTGGGCGAAGGTCACCAGGGAGTCCGAGCGCAGGCGGGTGAGAACGACGGAGACGGGATCCGCCGCCGTGACCTCGACCGTGTAGGCGCCCATCGGCGAGGGACCGGCCGTGATCTCGCCGTGGACGGCCAGCAGCAGGTCGCGGATCTCCTTTTCCGTGGCCTTGGGCGAGAACATCATCCGCAGGCGGATCATCCGCCCGGCCGGCGCCGGCGCCGAGTCGGAGAGAGTCTGGTAGAGCGGCAGCGAGGACGTGCGCAGCTCGCGCCAGACCAGCACGCCCACCAGCAGGACGATGAGGGCGGCCTGCGCGACCAGCATCCGGAACGCTCGCCGGGGCATGCCGAACCGGCGGACCGAGGGGGTGAACGGTTCCTCGTTTTCCATGCGGTCGATGCGGGCCAGCACGCGCTGGAGCTGCACCGGGTGGGGGGACGGCGCCACGTCGCCCAGGCCCTTGATCGCCGCCGCCGTCCGCCGGCAGGTCTCGGCCTCGTCCCGGCAGCGCCGGCACCCGGTCAGGTGGTCCTCGACCCGCTCCCGGTCCGCACCGGAAACCGTGCCGTTGACGTACCAGGGGAGGAGCTCCCAGATCCGCTGATGGATGCGCTCGTCGTGGTCTTCGCGTTCGTGCATTGCAAATCTCCTAACCCGTGTGGCTCGAAACTCCGAGCTCGGGCAGCAGCTCCTTCAACCGGCGCCGGGCATGGAACATCCGTGTCTTCACGGTGTTCACCGGGCAGCCCACGATCTCGGCGATCTCCGCGTAGGCAAGCCCGTAGAAATACGTCAGCTCCACCACCGCCCGCTGCTCGGGCGACAGGCGCTGGAGGGCCGTCCCCAGCACCGTCGCCAGCTCTCGCCGCGCCGCCAGGCTTTCGGGCTCGCCCTCCGCCACCGGCTCGGGGCCTTCGCGGCCGTTGGCCGGCTCCGGCTGCCGCCGCGCCAGCGCCTTCAGCGCCTTGTGATAGGCGATACCGAAGATCCAGGTCGACACCCGCGAGCGCCCGTCGAACCCCGGCGCATGGCTCCAGATGGCCAGCATGACGTCGTTGACCACCTCCTCCACCACGTCGGCCTTGCGCGTGAGCTTCAGCACATAGCCGAACAGACGGCGGTAGTAGAGGTGGTAGAGCGCCTCGAAGGCCTTGCGGTCTTTCGCGGCCACCCGTCTCAGGAGCACGAGCTCGTCGTCCGGCGGCATGTCGGACAGTATGTCCCCGAAACCCCGCGAAGCGTTCAATCGCGGAGGCGAGAACCTTTTCGCCCCTCGCCGGGACTGACTCCCCAAGTTGGCGCTTTTTTTCAGAAGCTCTTTCAGGAGGAACCGTCCGCATGCCGCACCGCAGTGCCCCACGCCTTCCGTCGATCTCCCCGCCGGTCCTCTGGCTGCTCGCCGTCCTCGCCGTCTTCCTCGCCGTACCCGCTCGGGGGGCCAATGTCGACGTCACCGTGGGGGGAGCGGCCACCGTGTTCACTCCCGCCACGGTCAACATCCAGACCGGCGACTCGGTGACGTGGCGCAACGCCGGCGGCAGCCACAACGTGCGGGCCGACGACAACACCTTCAGCAACGGCCTGTCGGATATCGCCTGGACGTTCGTCCACACCTTCAACACGGCGGGCACCTTCGCCTACTACTGCGACAACCATGGCGCGCCGGGGGGACTCGGCATGGCCGGCGTCGTCCACGTCACGGCGGTGACTCCGCCGCCCGATCCGCATCCGGGGGCGTTCCGCTTCTCCCAGGCGAGCACCAGCGTCAGCGAGGCGGTGGGCCAGGCGACGATCACCGTGCAGCGGATCAACGGCGCGGACGGCGCCGTCTCCGTCGCCTACAGCGCCGCGGCCGGCACGGCGACGGCGGGCCTGGACTTCAGCCCCGCCAGCGGCACCCTCACCTGGGCCAACGGCGACAGCGGCAGCAAGACCTTCAAGGTGGGCGTCCTCAACGACACGGCGCAGGAGGGCAGCGAGACCGTCCTCCTCAGCCTCTCAGGCCCCACCGGCGGCGCGACTCTGGACGATACCCAGAAGACCGCGCTCCTCACCATCCTCGACAATGACGGCCCGCCGCCGAACACGCCGCCGGCCGCGCCCACCGGCCTGACGGCCACGGCGCAGAGCACCTCCGAGATCGGCCTCGCCTGGACGGACAACGCCAACAACGAGACGGGCTTCACCGTCGAGAGCAAGAGCCCGGGGGGCACCTACCAGGAGATCGGCTCGGTGGGCGCCAACGTCACCGCCTTCGCCGCGACCGGGCTCGACGCGGCCGGGCTCTACTTCTTCCGCGTGCGGGCGACCGGCAGCGGCAGCACCTTCTCCGCCTACTCCAACGAGGCCAGCGAGGCGACCGACGCGGTGCCGGCGCCCTGCGTCGCCGGCCCCACCATCCAGTGCATCAACAACCGGTTCAAGGTGGAGATCGCCTGGCGCACCGCGACCGGCACCGGCCAGGGCCAGACCGTGCCCCTGCCTTCGGCGCCGAGCTCCGGGCTCTTCTACTTCTTCGGCGCCGACAACATCGAGATGCTGATCAAGGTGCTCAACGCCTGCGTGGCACCGTTCAACCACTACTGGGTGTTCTTCGCCGCCACCACCAACGTCGAATTCACCACCACCGTGACGGACACCCAATCCGGCAAGGTGAGGGTCTACTTCAACCCGCTCAACACGAGCGCCGCGCCGGTGCAGGATGTCAACGCTTTTGCGACCTGCCCCTGAAGCCGCGGCTCTGGGGCTGCTGACGCTTCTGCTCGTTGGCTGCGGCACGGTGAAGTCCCCCACCGAGGCTCCGGCGCCGGGAGGCTCCGGAGCGGCCTTCACCTTCTCGCGGATCCAGCGGGAGATCTTCACGCCCACCTGCGCCAAGTCCGGCTGTCACGCGGCCTCCACGGGGGGGCAGGAGGGCCTGATCCTCGACGCGGGCCGCAGCTACAGCCTGCTGGTGGGCCATCCCGCCTCCGAGAACAGCGCCCTCAACCGGGTGCAGCCGGGGAGCCCCGAGACCAGCTACATCATCCTGAAGCTGCGGGGCGACCCTTCCATCAGCGGCCAGCGCATGCCGCAGGACGGGCCCCCCTATCTCACCGCCGAGCAGATCGACGGCATCGCCGGCTGGATTCGCGCCGGCGCGCCCAACAACTGAGGATCTGAATTTGCGCATCCTTCTCCCCACGGCCCGCCTTCTCGTCCTGGCCCTGCTACTCGGAGCGTTTCCCGCGATGGCTCAGGACGATCTGCCAGGCGGCCCCTACGACCCTATCCGCCGCGACGCGCTGGGCACGCGGCTGGTCAACGGCTCGACCCCCTATCCGATCGGCGCCCGCAAGATCGAGGTGCTGTTCACCCACCGTTTCCAGGAGTCCGTACAGAACGGCGACTCCCACAACCTCTGGGGGTTGGATAGCGGCTCGGACGTGGGCATCGGGATTGGCGTGGGGCTCACCCGCAAGCTCGATCTCTCACTCTACAGAGCCTCCTTCCAGGAAGACTTCGAGATCGCCAGCAAATTTCTGATTTTCGAACAGGCTCCACGGGTACCCGTTTCCGTCGCCATACGGGCGGGTGCCGACCTCCTTAGGCGGCCCGGAGTCCAAGATCCGGGCCGCCCCTTTTTCCAGCTCCTCCTGGCGCGGCAGATCGTCCCGGGCGTCAACCTCCTCCTGTCTCCCTCCTGGGTGAGAGACACGCCGCGGCTCCGCAACGCCTTCAACGTCCCGATCGGCTTCTCCTTCCCCCTGCCCCACGACTACCTCGTGGAGGTGGAGGTAGCGCCGCGCAACCACAGCCTCGACGCCAGCCGCACCGCCTGGCACGCCGCCCTCTCCAAGCAGGTGGGCGGGCACATCTTCGAGATCGTCTTCGGCAACTCGCGCGCCACCACCGTCGACCAGATGCTGGGCGGAGACTCCGCGGCAGGCTTCGAGACGCGGGACGTGCGCCTCGGCTTCAACCTCGTCCGCTACTTCGGTTTCTGAGGCGTGGAACAAAAAATGCAGCCACTGATCGCCAGGGAAAGCAGCAGCTCGCACTTCCGAGGAGATCGACCATGCGCAAACCTCAGCTCTCAGCCGCCCTGATCCTCATCCTTCTGGCCTCGGTGGCCGCCCTGGCCCGGACCTCCCCCGGCAAGGTGTCCGCGGCCACGTACGTCCCGCCGGCCGAGCCGGGCCTCATCTACACGGTCATCAACTACAGCCGGGCTGGCGGCACGGCGCAGCACACCCTGGTGTCGGTGAGTTGGGGGAACTTCCACAACAACGTCGTCGTTCCCCCGCCCTACCTGAGCAATCCCTGCTCCACCTCGACGCCGGCCGGCTTCGTCCTGCGTCTCCGGAACAACCAGGGAAGCTCGACGCCCCTGACCCTCACCACCAACGGCACCATCGTCCGCGGCCCCTTCCAGGGCGACGTCCCGATGGAGCTCCTGCACGCTTGCTACCGGCTGGTGAAGGGAGGAGCAGGTCCTCAATAAGGGTTCTGGTCGATCACCCCGTTGTTGACACTGCGCAGGTAAAAGCCGGTGGTGGGCCGGTTCGCCAGATTGAAGGTGCCACCGGGCGCCACCTTCCAGATCTTGTAGTTTGAATAGGTCAGCGGCGTGCCCGCGACGCACGTCACGGGCGCGTGGTCGGCGAGGATGAAGTAGGCGTTGCCGGTGCCCACGACGGTCGCGAGGCCGAAGCGGTCCACCTCCACCGAGGTCACCTCGTCGGCGGCGATCGCCAGAGCGCTCGTGGTCTTGCCGTCCTTGATCTGGCGAGCCAGGAAGGCCAGGGTCCGCCCCATGCGGTCGCGCACCACGAAGTGATCGTCGGTGATCGTGTTCTGCAGGTTGGCCCAGTGGAAGAAGTCGTAGGTGAAGGTCACATAGCGGTGGTAGGGATCGGCCAGCGCCTGGGCCGACGTGACGCCTCCCACGCAGGCGTCATAGGTGAAATCGCCCTGAATGGCCGTCCCGGCGCTGGTGCCGCCGACGCCGCCCCCCTTGGCATAGACGAACTCGACCGCCGTCTCCACCTTGGTGCCCTTGAACAGGGTGACGTAATCGCACTGGTCGCCACCCGCGAAGAACACCACCTCGGCGTTCTTGACCGTCGTCTCGACCGCCGTCGTGTTGGCGTCGGCGGCCTTGGTGATGACCAGGGTCTCGACCGAGTCGACGCCGTTCATGGCGAAGATGTAATCGTTGTAGCCGTTGGTCCCCGTGGCGCGCAGGATCACCACGTCGATCTTCGTCGAGCAACTCGTGCAGCCGCGCACCTGGTCGATGATCCACTGGAGACCCGCGTCGACATCGGTGCCGCCGCCGCCGAAATCGTGGGCCGGGCCGGCCAGGGGAACCACGACGTCGGCGGCGTTGCCGGTCAGGTAGCGGGTGACCTTGGCCTGGGCGGGGATGACCAGCAGAGCGGCAAGCAGCAGGCACAGCAGAGCGTTCTTCATTCGTCTCTCCTCCTCGAAGCGTCAGTAGAGACCGTAAGGGCCTCACCTTACAGAGTGCGGGCGGCGGGAGGGATTGCGCCCCGGGTCTGAGCCGCAGCCCTCCGGGCGTGAGTCGCCGCGGCCTCGGCGTGGATCACCGCCGTCCAGGTCTGCGCGACACAGACCGCGAGCTCCATCACGGCCAAAGGGAATTGCGTCATGCGGACCGGCCATTGAGTCGCGTAGACCTCGGCGTGCGTCACACAAACCTCGGCGTGCGTCACACAAACTTCGGGTTGCGTCACACAAACTTCGGGTTGCGTCGCTCAAACCTCGAATTGAGTCACACAAACCTCGGGTTGCGTCGCTCAGACCTTGGGTCGCGCGATGCAATTCACGGGTTGCGTCACTCAGACCTTGGGGTGCGCGACGCAATCCGCGGGTCCTGTGATCCATATCGCGGTGCCGGTGATGCACGAAAGCCCCGTAGTGTCGCACGAAGAGCCGGCGGCTCTCGCCGAAGCGGTCTGTGTGTCATTCGTCGTCTGTAGCCTCGCTCGGCTCGATCTTCCTGTAGCGCGCCGGCACCTTGCCGGCGCCTCTCTCCTCAAGGACGCAGGCGCCGTCCCGAATCAGCTCCTGGAGAGTTCGGTACAGGGAGCCGCGATTCGGCTCGTAGCCGAGGATTCGGCAGATGTCGCTACGGTCGAAGACCTCGGGAGCTTCGTCGAGCGCGTCCTGGACATCATTGTACAGGTCCCAGGCGCCTCGCCGGGCGGGCTGAGGAGAAGCCGCCGGCAGCGCCTGGAAAGCGGGAGCGGCCGAAGCGGGCCCCCCTGGGAATGCGGCCATCACGGACGGCGGGATCTCCACATCTCCACCCGCGGCGGCCCAGACGAGCTGCAGCGCCCGCACCTGGTGCCGGTACGCCGTCTCCAGGAGCTCGACCCCCGCCCGCAGCTCCTCCTCCAGGCGCCGATTGCGCTGCTCGTATTCGTTTCGCGTCATGATGCAAGGCATTGCATCACAAGGACCCGGGAGCCGGCAAGGCCGGCGGCGGGGCGGCGGAATCCTTGACAGGGCCGCAGGGAGCCGCTGAAGGCCACGTGGCTCGACTCCGTCCACCACTGAACTTAGTAGTTCCGCTCCCTGCCTTAAGGTAAGCGCCGCTCAGCCAATCTCCCACTCCCCCTGGTCCACCAGCGGCGCCCCTTTCTTGAAGAAACTCCGCACCCGCTCGCTGAGATAATCCGCCAGGACTCCCAGGTCGGCGCCGAGCTTGTTGAAGCTCCGGTAGGCCGCGAGGACTCCCTTGGCCTTGACGGGCGTCACGCCCTTGGGCACCTTGAGGATCACCCCCAGGCGGGGCTCGTCTCTTTCGAAGAAGCTCTCGTCGTCCAGGCGCCAGAAGACCTCGCTGGCGTCCTTGCCTCGGCTGACGAGCCGGGCCCGCTTCACGTGATAATCCCGCGGTGGAAAGAGGAAGCCGGCGCCGGCGCCGAGATTGCCCTCGGCTCCGGCACTCGCGAGCGACGGGACGGCCGCCTTGGCCCGGAACTCCAGGGCCTCGGTGATGCCGATCTCCAGATGCATCGTGGCCCTGGCCAGGGTCTCCCAGTCGCTGCCTGGAAAGATGTCGTGAGCGAGGGGGCGGCGGTCCGGGCTCTCGCCAGGGTTGAACTCCACCTGGCACTCCAGGCGATCGAAGGCCCAGCCCCGCTTCGGGAACAGGGTCACCGGGAAGGTCACGTCGTAGAAATCGAACCGATCCAACAGGGCCTTGACCCGGTTGTCCAGGTCGACGCCCCGCGCTTTCAGGTCCTCGGACTCGAGAGGCAGAACCTCCGGACGGGGACCGAAGGCGGCCTTCTCCGCTTTCAGGGCCTGGAGGATGCCCACCACGTCCGGCTCGGGGCTGAAGCTCCAGCTCCGGGCGGATCGCGTCACGGAACTTTGGAACACCTCGACGGCTTCATCGATCAGGGCATCCCGATCCAGATCTTCAAGGTCGAACGACAGCCGGTCCTCTTCCATGCACTCCTCCCTGAAGAGCTTTCCGTTCGGTAGAATTAGAAACCGTCACAGAGACTTCGGGCTAGTGCCCTGCCGGGAGACACCATGAACCGCAGAGATCTCCTCAAGTCCGCCCTCGGCACCCTCGCCTCCTTCTCACTGCTGGAAACGCTCTTCAGCCACGACGCGTTCGCCTCACCGGTCAAGCCCATCACCGACCGCTGGGTGCGGGAGCTCAACGAGATGTGCCGGGATCTGAAGACCGGCCGCATCGCTCCGGCGGCGTGGCAGGCGAAGGTCAAGGAGCTCTATGACCGCGTCGAGCTGCCCGACCTCCTGGCCACCATCGACTTCAACCGGCTGAGCGCCGGCTTCGAGTATCCGGACCTAGGGGTGAGCACCCGGCCGGTCGAGTTTCCTCGCCTCGACGGCATTCCTCAGGACATCGTCTTCGTGCGCAAGATCCTCGGCATGAAGAAGGACCGGGCCATCATCCCTCACGGGCATCGGAACATGACCTCGTGCCACTACGTGCTCAAAGGCGAATTCGAGCTGAAGCAGTACGACAAGGTGGAGGAGGACGCCACCCACATGGTCATCGAGCCCACGATCCACGAGATCGCCCGGACCGGCAGCCACTCCTCGATCTCGGACGAGAAGAACAACGTGCACTGGCTGCGCGCCACGGCGGAGACCGCCTTCACGTTCGACGCCATCGTCCTGGACCTCAAGGGCCGGAAGACGGACGTCGACAACATCGATCCCGACGGCGCCGAGACGATGGCGGGCGGCCGGCTGCGGGTGCGCAAGCTCGCCGTCGGCGAGGCGCTCCACAAGTACGGCCACGACACTCATCATTGAGGACAGGCCGGGGACGGGAGTCGCGATAAGGAGAGGGATGCGAAATTCCTGCGGGCCGTAATGTGCGGCGTAATCTAGCCTCGATATTCTTCTCTTCGCTGACCAAGGCCCCTCTCTCCGGTGCGCGTTCTCTGGAGCGCGATCTTCCCGTCCCGCCCTGCCAGCCACCAAAAAAGTCTCCCCCCATGTCGGCGACACGCCCGCATGGACTTAGGGAGCGGCGCCTAGGGCGTAGGGGCCGCTCCCCCTTTTTTTCTCCCCCTCCCGACTCCACCTGGTAGTGGCGCGCGCGTTGCACTACTCTAGCGGCGGAATGCACCGCCGATGAGCTCGACACCCGCCGAAGCCATAGCCCAGCCAGCCCTCGCTCTACTCCGCTCCGCCCGCCGCATCGGCTTCGCCTTCTCCGGAGGATCCGTCCGGTGCGCCTTCCAGATCGGGGTCATCGAGAGCCTCGTGGAAATGGGGATCCGCCCCGCGCTGACGGTCGGCGTCTCCGGCGGAGCCTGGAACGCCATGGCCATCGCCGCCGGCACCGAAGCACGGCTGCGGCATTATTGGCGGGCCTTCTCCCGCATGCAGCCGGTCGATTTTCGCAACCTGCTGCGCGAGCACTCGCCCTATCGCTTCAACGAGATGCACCGGCGCACCTTCCCCAGGTACGTGGGCGCCGAGCGCCTGCGCCGGCCCGAGGCGCTGCCGGTGTGGGTGGGCGTCACACGCCTGCGGGACCGCAAGCCCTTCTACTACGACGCGCGGATGGCCGAGGACCCGCTCACCCTGGGCCTCGCCTCCAACTACGTGCCTCTCTTCTACACGCACGCGCCGCGCCTCGACGGCGAGCGGTGCGGCGACGGCGGACAAGCGGACAATCTCCCCTACCGCAAGGCGTTCGACGAAGGCTGCGACGCCGTGGTGCTGGTCACCATGAAAGGGGAGAGCGAAGGGCTGCCATACCGCAACGGGCACGACCCGGAGCACCAGATCCCCTCGCCGTATGCTGAGCGGACGGTGGTGATCCGCCCCCGGCACCGCCTCCCCTGCGCCTGGACGGAGCGGCGCTGGCCGGTGCTCACCCAGATCATCGAGATGGGGCGCCTGCGGGCCCGCGAGGTCATCCTCGGCGAGACCCACCCGGAGTGCGAGCAGCGCGGCAGGATGAATCCGGTCGGGGAGATGCTGAGCCGCTTCTTTCTGATCCGCGTGATGGCCGCGGCAACGCCCCGGCAACCTTCCTCCGGGCCTTAATGTCATCCGTAAGGTTGAGGCTTTAGTCTCTCTCTTGTAGCAGCTTGGGCCCCGCGCCCGAGCAGCAAAAATTTTCCCCTCGAAGCGGAACGGCTCTCTCTCATGCTCGAGAACCGTTCCGCCTTTTTTTCTTTCCCCTTCCTTTAGTTAGCGGCCGGGCGGCTTGGGCGGCACGCTGCCGGCAGGCGGCGCCGGCACGCACGGCATGGCGAGGCTCTTGTGGCCGTCCCTGCCGACGCTGCGCACGGCGAAGAACTCATTATCGGTGCTGGTGTTTTCGAGCACCACCTGACCGGGTTGCTCCACCGTCCGCAGAATCTTCCAGCGCGTGTCGGTCGTCTCCCGTTGCAGGATCTCGAAGCCTTTGCGCTCGGGGTCCGGCGCCGCGTCGATCGTGATCTTCGCCGCCGCCGTCACGGCGCCTCCCAGCACCGCCGACTTCGGCGGCGCCGGCGCCGCGGCCAGCTCGCCGAGAATGGCCTGGTTGAGCGCCGCCACCTCCACCAGGAAGGGGAAGTCCATATATTGGATCAGGTCGCCGTAGGCGACGCCCTTCTCCTCGCGCACGGTCTGGTGCTGGTGCTCGTAGATCTCCAGCGGTTCGGTGAAGCGGACGGCGGGCAGACCCGCCTCGACGAACGGGAGATGATCGCCGCCACGGCCGAAGCGGTCGCGCCGGAAGACGAGGCGCACCCGCTCGCGCCCCGCGATCTCCTCCAGCCGGCGGGCCATCTCGCGGCCGGGAGAGTCGACGCCGTCCGGGCCGCCCTCGCTGAAGACGCGAGGCCGGCGGTCCCTGGAGCCGTTGGTGGCGCCCACGATGTCGTCGGTGATCATGCCGCCGACCTGATAGCCCTGCTGGCCGAGCCACTCCTTGAGACGCCTGGCGCCGAGCAGCCCCTGCTCCTCGCCGGCCACGGCGGCGAAGACGAGGGTGGCGCGGAAGCCTCCGGGCCTGGCGGCAAGGGCTGCCGCCGAAAGGATCGACGCCGCCACCCCCGAGCCGTCGTCGTCCGCCCCGGGGGCATCGATCTTGGAATCCATGACGTCGGAAGCCCGCGAGTCGAGGTGCCCGGAGACGACGTAGGCCGTTGCCTTGCGCGACGGGTCCGTGCCGTCGAGGACGGTGTAGACGTTTTCCATCGGTACCTTGGCGTTGCCGGTGCGCGGGCCGATCGTCTCGTACTTGTCGACGATCACCTTCAGCCGGCCGCCGGACTTCGCGGCGATCTCCCCGAATCGCCTGACCACCGCGTCCCGCCCGCAGCCGATGCCCCGTTTCGGGTCCGTCCAGGAGGACAGGGAGTTGCGCGTACCGCACGCCACCAGCTCGGTGACGATGGCCCTGGCCTCGGTAGACGCGGCAGCGGAAGGGGCAAGGGGAGCCGCGGCGAGTCCGGGGGAAGCCGAGAGGCAGAGACCGGCGAGGGCGATGAGAGCACGAAGCGACGGCATTGCGGGCTCCTTTCGGGAGGAACTTCGAGTTCGGGGCCGAATCCTACTCCAGCTTTTCGCCACCGGTTCCCGTGTACACTTGGTCCATGGACGCCCCGCTCGCCCGGCCGCGCCATTCCTATGAGGATCTCCTCGCTTCTCCCCGTGGCCGCCAGCGCGAGCTGTTCGACGGCGAGCTGTTCGAATCGCCCGTCCCCACGCTGCCCCACCAGCGGACGGCTCAGCGTCTGGCCCGCGCGTTCGAGGAGGCGCTTCGCGACGGCTCGCGGGTCCTCTCCTCCCCCGTGGACGTGATTCTCGCCCGCGATACCGTGGCGCGGCCGGACCTCCTTCTCATTCTCGGCGACCACCTCGCCATCGTCGACGAGGAGGGCACCTCCGGCCTCACGGTGCGCGGCGCGCCCGACCTGATCCTGGAAATCCTCTCTCCCTCCACCGCCCGGCTGGACCGGGTGATCAAGATGGATGCCTACGCTCGCTACAGCGTGCCGGAGCTCTGGCTGGCGGACGGCACCGCGAAGCTCATCGAGATCTTCCGTCTGGACCGCCACGCCCAGCTCTACCGTCTGACCGAGACCTGCCAGGCCGGCGACTGGGCGCGCACGCCCCTGGTGCCCGAGCTGGCGGTGGAGGTGGGACGGCTGTTCGGTTAGACGGGCGGTTGATTGCCGATGGACGGGAGCCCCGCGTCAGCTCGGGCGCGGCGGCGTGCCGGTGAGGGCCTGCGTCGCGCTCTGAGCCAGGCGCTTGTGCCCATTTTTCTCGGCGATCCGCCGGACTTCTTCGAGAGTGGCGCGGCCGGCAGCCGCCTTACCGGTCGCGAGCTGGAGGGAGCCGAGCGCCAGCCGGGCTTCGAGGCCGGCGGCGACGAAACCGAGCTGGTCCGCCTGGGCGGCCGCTTCCCGGAGCCGGTCGAGCGCCGCCGCCGGGGAGGCCGCGGCGGCGGCGCTGGCCGTCGCCACGAAGATCTGGAGATCGGGGTTCTCGCTCGGTTGGGCGAGGGCGGCGGCCTGGCTGGCGGCCTCGCTCGCGGGACCCGGCCGCCCCAGGGCGACGAGTGCCTCGGCCCGCAAGGCCAGAGCCCGCGCCTGATCGCGCGACAGCCCCCGCTGGCCATACCACCGCGCCGCCTCGCCGGCTAGGCTCTCGGCCTCGGCCGGCTGCCCGGCGAAAAGGCCGAGGCGCGCGAGGTCCAGGCGGATGCCGGCGCTCAGGAGCATCGCCTTGCGCGCATCGGCGAGCTTCAAGGCCTCCAGCAGCCGCTGGCGGCCACCCGCCAGATCGCCGGCCGCGATCTGCAGGCGGCCCTGCCGCTGCAACGCCGCGGCCCCCACCAGCACGGCTCGAACCTGTTGCGCCAGCGTCCACTGCTCGGTGGCGTAGCGCTGGGCGGTCGCCAGATCATCCTGCCGGTAGGCAAGGTCGGACAGGGCGCCCAACACCAGGGCGGCGCCGAGCCGGTCGCCGAACCGGCGTTTGTCCTCCAGGGCGCGGGCGAGCCGGCGTTGCGCCGCTTTGAGGTCACCCTGCAGGGTGAGCGTCTGTCCCAGCGCTGCCAGATAGGAGGCGGCCTCGACCGGATCCCCGTAGGAGCGCGCCACCCGGAACGCCTCCTCCTGGTATTGCCGGGCCTCGCGCAGCGAACCGGTGGACGTCAGCACGCGGCCCATGCTGTTCAGCGCCCGCGCCTCCTCCACCCGGTTGCCGGACTTGCGGGCCTGGCTCAGCACTTCGTCGTAGCCCTTCCGCGCTCCCGCGACCTCGCCGAGATCCCAGGCGGCCTCGGTCACCTTGAACAGGCTCCGGGTCTCGTAGAGGGGGTCATCGAGCTGGACGAATCGGGTATGGGCCTCCACGGCCAAGTCGCGCGAGCGCTCCAGGTCTCCCACGAAGCCTGCCACGAAAGCCAACCCCACGTTCTGGAAGGCGACCAGCTCGCTCGAGCCGATCTGCCGCGCGATGGCGAGGGCCTCCTGGTAATGCCTCTCGGCACCGGCGAAATCGCTGGTGTAGACCAGCACCGCCGCCATCCGGTTGAGCGTGCGTGCCATGGCCGCCTGATTGCCCGCCGTGGCGAACAGGCCGCGAGCCTCCCGGAAGCGGCTGAGCGACTCCGGCGGCCGGCCCATGGTGAACAGGGCGTCGCCCTGGAGGAGCAGGGCCTCGCCGATGATCTGGCTCTGGGCCAGGCGGCGGCCCTTGTCGGCGGCGGCCTTGGCGGCCCGCAGCTCCTCGCCGGGATCGGCCAGCCGGCGAGCGATCTGCGCCTCCTGGAGGTCGATGCGCGGATCGTCGCGCAACGGGGAGGGAAGTTGCTGGCGTAGCACCGCCACCGTGGCCAGGGCCTCGGCGCTGCGGCCGCTGACCGAGTAGCTGTTGGCCAGTTGCAGCCCGTAGTCCAGATTGTCGGGGTAGAAGGTGAGGAGCGAGCGATAGATCTCCGAGGCCTTGGCCCACTCCCGGCTGGCCTCGTGAAACCGCGCCTCGATCGCCAGCCGCTGCTCGTTCGGCAGCGCCGAGGCGAGGTGGACCGCCTGCCGCGCTTCCTCCAGGCTCTGGGCGTCGTAGCCGAGCCCCGCCCAGGCCCGCGACAGGGCCGAGTGGATCACCGCCGAGTTGGGCTCGGCCTTCACCGCCTCCTGCAGCAGGTCGCGCGCTCCCTGCGCGTCATAGACATGGAGCTTTTCGAGGCCCTGGGCGTAGGAACGCTCCCCCTCTGGACTTTCCGGCTGCAGCTTCTGGGCCGCCTTCACCTGCTCCGGCGAGGGGTCGGCCCAACCGAGCTCGCGCCGCATCTCACGGCCGAGGAGCGACACGAGATCGAACAGGTTGTCCTCGGTGCCGGCCTCGGGCAGCGAGGTCACGGTGTCGCCGCTCGGCGCCTTGAGCACCCGCAGGTCGATGCGCAGCTTGCCGTCGCCCACCGCACCCAGGGAGAGGTAGGAGCCCACCACCACCAGGTCGGCACCCAGGACGCGGTGAATCTGCGCCAGGTTCTCCTCGTTCAGGTCTTCGATCGAGGAGCCCGCCGGCAGCGATTGCCGGACGCGCGCCACCTCCTCGCCCGACACGATCCGCACCCGCGAGCCGGTCGACAGCTCGGTGGTGAGCATCTCGGCCAGGGCGGTGCCCAGCCAGTCCTGGTCGTGGTTGCCGGAGAGGTTGCGGAAGCCCATCACCGCCAGAGTGGGCCGCACGCTGACCGGCGCGCCCGCCGGGACCCGCGGCGCCGTTCGTTGCAGATAGAAGTAGTAGAGGCCGGCGACGCCCGCCGCCAGCAGCAGCCCCAGGACCAGGCCGGCCAAAAGGAAACGGCGGCGGCCGCGGGGAGCCAGGAACGGACGATCCAGGGCCGGTGGTTGGGAGACCGGCACGACGGTCATCGTCATTCCAAAGAGCGTCGTATCGTCGAGGTGGGCCTGGTCCGCGGACATCGGAGGCCTCGAAACCGGGCGCAGAGAGATGGCGGTCGAAGAGACCGGCTCCGGGGTGGGCGGGATTGCAGCCGCCGACGGAGCGGTCACGGCCGGGGGCGCAAAGGAGGCGATCAAAAACTCCCCCGTCGGCTCGCGGGGGATCTCGATGACGTCGGCGACGAAGCTGTACCCCCGGCCCGGCACGGTCACCACGTAGTGATGATCGTTGGCCCGCTCCCCGAGCGCCTTGCGCAGCGAGGAGACGTTCTGCGTCAAATTGGCCTCGGTGACGAAGGTGTCCGGCCATACGGCCTGGATCAGCTCTTCCTTTTCCACCACTCCACCCCGCCTCTCCAGCAGGATGAGGAGGATGGAGAAGGCTTTGGGGGTGAGCGGTACCTGTTCCTGGTTCCGCAAGAGCCGGCGCCGCACCGGGTCCACCCGGAAGCTGCCGAACTCATACAGGGATCTTTCGGTTCGGGTCTCTAGAGTGCTCATCAAGGTCGAGGCTCGAAGCTAGGTGCGCCTGAAACGCCCCAAAGGGGACATCGCGAACCGTCCGGGGTCTCCGGGAGGGTCACAAGCTCCCCGCTTCGAGGCGTCTGAAGTTCAACGGATTGTATATCAGGGCGGCCGGAGGGGGACTTTGAGGGCGCTTTGATGTTTTTTGAGGAAGCTTGAGCGTTTCCGTGAGGACTCTTGAGCCCACCCCCCCCTACACTCCCGACATCGCAGCACCCGAGGGGAGGGGAGAGGCGGCGGACCGGAGAGAAGGCCGCTACTCCAAATACTTTGAAGTTTTTGATTTTGTAGGTCTCAGGTGGGGTGGAGGAGAGGAGTCCCGTCATCGCAGGCAGCACCCGAGGGGAGGGGAGAGGCGGCGGACCGGAGGGAAGGCCGCTACTCCAAAATACTTTGAAGTTTTTGATTTGTAGGTCTCAGGTGGGGTGGAGGAGAGGAACTCTTAAGTCTTTGTGTTTTTGTTTTAGAGGTTTGCTTTGGGGTGAGACCCGGCGGAGCAATCCGGTCCGGGTCCTTTCTTTTTGAAGTCTTCGTCAAAGGCGCGAATTTAGCGTAAGGCAAGGAGCCTGCAACCGGATAACCCGGATGCAGGCTCCTTTTGTTTTTTGGCCAGGCTCGCCAAAGGCCCCCGCCGGCTCCGATCTTGCATTCGTTGCGGCTCCATCGAGCCGAAATTTCGGCGACTGCCAGCAAGCTGGGGGAGAGGCCATGGAGCAGCAGGGAGTGCCGGAGGAAGCGATGCGGGTGGGAGTCGTGTCGGACACCCACAATCTCCTGCGTCCCGAGGTGCTCGAGCGGCTGACAGGGTGCGAGCTCATCCTGCATGCCGGCGATATCGGGGATCTCGGAATCCTGGACGAGCTCGGGCGGATCGCGCCGGTCCAGGCGGTGCGCGGCAACACCGATTTTGGCGCTACGGCCAAGCTCCCGGTGGCGGTGGCGGGAGAGCTCGCGGGCCTGCCGTTCCGCATGGTGCACCGCCGGGAGGATGTCGATCCGTCCTGGATGCCGGGTTTACGCCTGCTGATCTTCGGCCATTCGCACCGGCCCGAGGTCGAATGGCAGGGCGACTGCCTGCTGCTCAACCCCGGCGCCTGCGGCCCCCGCCGCTTCCTTCTCCCGCTCACCCTCGCTATCCTCACCGTGGCCGGCCGGCGGATCGAGCCGGAGATTCTGACCCTCGACTGATGCCACGGGGCTCAACTTCAAGCTCGGCTTTTCCTGATTCAAGATCCTCAAGGAGAGAGAATGCGATATCACCTTCGCGTCACCTCGCTGGGCCTGCTCACCGCGCTCTTCGGAGCCTCGCTGGCAGGTGCCTCCGGTTTCGGACTGTTCCAGCATGGCGCCCGCGCCATGGGCCAGGTGGGGGCCTTCACCGCCCGTGCCTCGGAACCTTCCGCGGTGTATTACAACCCCGCGGCCATCACCAAGCTGGACGGCTTGCAGGTGGAGGCCGGCCTCGACTTCAGCAACCCCACCGACCAGTATCACAGCGCCTCGGGCGACTTCGAGGCGCATCACGTCATCCAGTTCCCGCCCCACGCCTACGCCACCTGGAAGCCCAAGGGGAACCCGTTCGCCTTCGGCATCGGCATCGATTCGCCCGTCTACCTCACGCAAGACTGGGAAGAGGCCCTGTTCCCGGGCCGCTTCCTTGCCCGCCGCGTCGAGCTGCGGCTCTTCGAGGTCCATCCGGTGCTGGCCTATGACCTGGGCGAGGGGTGGAGCGTGGGCGGCGGCCTGCGCTATCTGCGCGGCAACTTCGACCAGGAGAGAAACGGCCTGTTCGTCGTCACTCCCCCGCCCACCGTCGTGGTCGAGGTCGAGCGCAACGCCGGCGCCAACGTCGACGCCTACGCCTGGGATCTCTCCGTCCACTATGCCGACCCGCACTGGGGCTGGGGCGCCGTCTACCGGAGCGAGGCGAACCTCAAGGGCAATGGCTCGGTCAGCTACCGACCGCGGGACGTTCCCGCCATCCCGGGCATCGACGCCCTGCTGAATGCCCGCTTCGGCTCCGGCAGCATCAGCGAGTCCTTCAAGATCCCCCAGGAGCTGCGGGCCGGTATCTGGTACGCCCCCTACCCTGAGCTGCGCTTCGAATTCGACGCCTCCTACCAGACCTGGTCGGACCTTGGTACGACGGACATCACCTTCAACCCCGACGCGTTCGGCGACGGCCCGACGGTCCACACGGCCCGCGACTGGAAGGACACGACGGCTCTGCGGCTGGGGATCGAGGGCGACCTCACGGAGCACTTCTCGCTCTATGGCGGCATCGCCTCCGAGCCCTCAGCCGTGCCGGGGGGCACGGTGGAGCCCGGCTTCCCCCGTGGCGACGCCACGGTCTACGGCGCCGGCTTCAGCTACAACTTCCCCCAGATCTCCTTCGACATGGCCTACTCCTACTTCTCCTACAGCAACCGCGGGGTGAGCAACCAGGAGGTGCAGAACCCCGGCCGCACCGGCACCTACACCGCCCGCGAGCAGCGCTGGGCCGGCACGGTGAGGTGGCGGTTCTAGCTAGGAGGAGGGGCTGAGCCAGGAAGGCGAGGTCCGGAGACCTCGCCTTCTTCCCTTCGCGCTTCAGTTGGCGTTCGAACCCGCCAGGTAGTTCTGCTGCACCTCCGGGCCGGTGAGTGCCCGGCCGTAGACCGCCAGCAGGAAGTAGCTCCCCTGCCAGTTGTCCGCGAGCGTCAGCTTCTGGTCCGTTCCCCAGGTAGAGAGATTGCCGGTGGTCGTCTGCGTCGAGACCTGCACGCCGTTGATGTAGAAGACCGCCTGCCCTGAGCTCGATTGTGTGTAGACCACGTGCGTGAGCGCCTGGGTGAGGCTCGCCGCCGGGCTTTGCACGGAGGGTGTGCCCGTCGAGGTCTTGAGCTGCGTCTCGTACCGGTTGGCCGACTGCCCGAAGACCAGATTGCGTTGCGCGGAGTTCTTCACGATCGTCGCGATGCGGGCCGGGCCCGTGAGGGTCAGGCTGATCGGAGTGACCCAGGCTTCCACGGTGAAGGCGTTGCTCGACTGCGCCGCGCTGATGATCTTCGAGGCGACGCCGGACGTTGAGATCGCCGTCGCCGTGTTCACCTTGAGGCCACCCGAGACCCAGCTCACCGAGGAGGGAGAGCTGATCGAAAGGTTGAGCGGCGTGCCGACGCCCGAGGAGTCGTTCACCGTCGAGCCGCTCCCCTCGTTGAAGTCGTACCGAGCCTGGATGCCGGTCGCCACGCGCGCCGGGGCGGTGATCGTCACGTTGACGGTGCCCGTCGCAGTGCCGCCCGCTCCGTCGGACACCGTGTAGGTGAAGCTGTCCGTTCCGACGAAGAGCGCGGCGGTATAGGTCACCGTCTTATCAGGATTGATCGCAACCGAGCCGTGCGCCCCTTGAGTGACCGTGGTCACCGAGAGGCTCGGCCCGTCGAGATCCGCGTCGTTGGCGAGCACCGAGACCGTCACCGGCGATCCCGCCGCCACCGTGGCCGCGTCGTTCACCGCCACCGGCGGATCGTTGACCGGAGTCACGTTGATCGCCACCGCCGCCGTCGCCGTCCCACCATGGCCGTCGGACGCCGTGTAGGTGAAGGAGTCCGAACCGTTGTAGTTCGCGGCCGGCGTGTACTTCACCGTCTTGTCCGGATTGATCACGACCGCGCCGTGAATCCCCTGAGTGACCGAAGCCACGGAAAGGGTGTCGCCGTCCGGATCGGTATCGTTCCCGAGAACCGTCACGTTGACGGTGCCATCCTCAGCTACCGTCGCGGCGTCGGCATTAGCGACTGGAGCGTCATTGACGGCGGTGACCGTGATCGTCACTGTACCCGTCGCCGTCCCACCGTTACCATCGGACACCGTGTAAGTGAAGGAGTCAGAACCGCTGTAGTTCGCCGCCGGTGTGTATTTCACCGTCTTGTCTGGATTGATCACGACCGCGCCGTGAGCACCCTGGGTGACTGAAGACACCGAGAGGGTGTCGCCATCAGGATCGGTATCGTTCCCAAGAACCGTCACGTTGACCGTGCCGTCCTCCGCCACGGTCGCTGCGTCGGCATTGGCGACTGGTGCGTCATTGACCGGAGTGACCGTCACGGACACCGTGCCCGTCGCCGTCCCGCCGTTGCCGTCGGACACCGTGTACGTGAAGGAGTCCGAACCGTTGTAGTTTGCGGTCGGCGTGTACTTCACCGACTTGTCCGGATTGATCACGACCGCGCCGTGAACACCCTGCGTGACCGAAGCCACGGAAAGGGTGTCGCCGTCCGGATCGGTATCGTTCCCGAGCACCGTCACGTTGACCGTGCCGTCCTCAGCCACCGTCGCGGAGTCGGCGTTGGCGACCGGAGAGTCGTTGACTGGAGTAACCGTGATCGCCACCGCCGCCGTCGCCGTCCCACCATGGCCGTCGGACGCCGTGTAGGTGAACGAATCCGAACCGTTGTAGTTCGCGGCCGGCGTGTACTTCACCGTCTTGTCAGGATTGATCGCGACCGTGCCGTGAGTGCCCTGGGTGATCGCGGTCACCGACAGGGTATCCCCCTCCACGTCCGTATCGTTCCCGAGGACTGCCACATTCACCGTGCCATCCTCAGCCACCGTCGCGGCGTCGGCGTTGGCGACCGGCGCGTCATTGACGGCGGTAACCGTCATGGTCACCGTACCCGTCGCCGTCCCACCGTTGCCGTCGGACGCCGTATAGGTGAAGGAGTCCGAACCGTTGTAGTTCGCAGCCGGCGTGTACTTCACGGTCTTGTCAGGATTGATCGCGACCGTGCCGTGAGTGCCCTGGGTGACCGCGGTCACCGACAGGGTATCCCCCTCCACGTCCGTATCGTTCCCGAGGACTGCCACATTCACCGTGCCATCCTCAGCCACTGTCGCGGAGTCGGCGTTGGCGACCGGAGCGTCGTTGACGGCGGTGACCGTGATCGTCACCGTACCCGTCGCCGTCCCACCGTTGCCGTCGGACACCGTGTAGGTGAACGAGTCCGAACCGTTGTAATTCACGACCGGCGTGTACTTCACCGTCTTGTCAGGATTGATCGCGACTGTTCCGTGAGTTCCCTGAGTGACCGAAGCCACCGAGAGGGTGTCGCCATCCGGATCGGTATCGTTCCCGAGAACAGTCACGTTGACGGTGCCATCCTCCGCCACCGTCGCGGAGTCAGCGTTGGCGACCGGAGCGTCATTGACGGCGGTGATCGTCATGGTCACCGTTCCCGTCGCAGTCCCACCCTGGCCATCGGACACCGTGTAGGTGAAAGAATCCGATCCGTTGTAATTCGCGGCAGGTGTGTACTTCACCGTCTTGTCGGGATTGATCACGACGGCGCCGTGAGTACCCTGCGTGACCGAAGCCACGGAAAGGGTGTCGCCGTCTGGATCAGTATCGTTCCCGAGGACTGACACGTTGACCGTACCATCCTCAGCGACCGTCGCGGCGTCGGCGTTGGCGACCGGAGCGTCGTTGACTCCGGTGATCGTCACGTTCACCGTAGCTGTCGCCGTCCCGCCGTTGCCATCGGACACCGTATAGGTGAAAGAGTCCGAACCGTTGTAGTTCGCGGCCGGGGTGTACTTCACCGTCTTGTCAGGATTGATCGCGACTGTCCCGTGAGTTCCCTGAGTGACCGAAGCCACGGAAAGTGTATCGCCGTCCGGATCGGTATCGTTCCCGAGCACCGTCACGTTGACCGTGCCATCCTCGGCCACTGTCGCGGAGTCGGCGTTGGCGACCGGAGCGTCGTTGACGGCGGTGACCGTGATCGTCACCGTACCCGTCGCCGTCCCACCGTTGCCGTCGGACGCCGTATAGGTGAACGAGTCAGAACCGTTGTAGTTCGCGGCCGGCGTGTACTTCACCGTCTTGTCCGGATTGATCACGACCGCGCCGTGAGCTCCCTGCGTGACCGCGGTCACTGTCAGAGTATCCCCTTCCACGTCCGTATCGTTCGCAAGGACTGGCACGTTGACCGTGCCGTCTTCAGCCACCGTCGCGGTGTCGGCATTGGCCACCGGTGCGTCGTTGACAGGCCGGATAATGATCGACACGGTGGCGGTGGCGGTGAAATGACCCTCTCCCACCACGTAGGTAAAGGAGTCGGTGCCGTTGAAGTTCGGCTGCGGCACGTATCGCACCGTCTTGTCCGGGTTGATCGCAGCCGTGCCGTGCGAGGGCTGGGTGATCGATTCCACCGACAGGGTGTCGCTGTCCGGATCGCTGTCGTTCGCCAGGACCTCGAGGTCGATCGTACCGTCCTCGTTCATCGCGGCCACGTCGTCGCCCGCCACCGGCGGCCGGTTCGCGGGCGTGATCGTCAGGGCGACGTAGGCCATCGCCTGGCTCCCCTGTGGATCGACCACCAGGTACGTGAAGTAATCGGGACCGTTGTAGCCAACGGTTGACGTATACGTCGCCACTCCCTGGGAGTCGAAGGTCACCGAGCCGTGCTGCGGCTGGGTGTACTCAGCGACCGAAAGCGACCCGCCGCCGTCGTTGGCGAGCACGTCGATCATCACCTGCGAGCCTTCGGCCACCTCCGCCGAATCGTCCTGGGCCCGCGGCGCCAAGAGGTTGGTCATGGTGGCCTGGGCCGTCGGGCTGGGACCGTTCGGAGAGAAGGTCTGGGCCTGCAGCACCTGGCCGGCCTGCGCGCTGAGAACACCGTCGTAGGAGCTCCCGGTCTGCTCGGTGCTGGAAATCGAGCCCAGGAAGACACCGCTGTCGGGGCCCGTCTCCGTCACCCACAAGCTCTCGGTGTCATTCCCGAGCGATTGCAGGTTCACCGAGAAGCTGTCGATCTGCGACGGGTTGTTGGCGATCGAGTCGAGCACGCGGATGTTGATCCGCGAGCGCAACGGATAGGAGCTCACCACCTGCCCGCGCAGATCGAGGAAAGCCAGTCTTTGCAGCACGTCGTGGGCCGTGACGCTATAGGCGCCATAGGTCGCCGTGACCTCTTCCGGCTGGTATCCCGGCGAGAGACGGGTGTCCAAGATGCCATTGCCGAGCCCCGGAGTGGCGTTGAAAAGCAGGCGAATCGATCCCTCGAAGACGCCCGTGTCCAGCCCCGTCTCGGTCAACGTAAGGTTTTCCTGATCGTTCCCATAACGGCTACGGAGCACGATCCCGATCGACTCGGCCGCGGCTGGGTTGAGGTTGCCCTGGCGGCTGGACACCCGCACGCGCGCCGTGCCGTTCTCCAGAAGCTCCACGGTTCTGGCACCCGTCTCGTCGATGAACTCCACCGCCGCGGCGGCGATACCGGCGCGGACGGGGGCGGGGAACCAGGCACCCTGGCGGTCGGCGGTGATCTCCCCGCCGGCCGGGGCTTGCAGGCGGCCGTCCCCCAGGGCCACGGCGCCGAGGTCCAGCGGGATCGAGCCTTCGAAGATCCCGGTGGCAAGGCCCGTCTCGGTCACCTGGAGGAATTCCTGGTCGCCCGAGGAGGAGTCCAACTGCACGTAGAGTGTGTTGATGAAGCTGGGATTGTTGTGGTTATGATCCTCCAGCCGCAAATAAGCGCGGGAACCTTGAAGATAGGAATTCACCACCGCTCCTCCGGCGTCGAGGAACCAGACGCGATAACCGAGCGTCGTGGCCGTGGCGTTGGAGCCGGCGTAGCTCGCATGGATCGTCTCGTACTCGAACGGCGGGCCGAATCTCTCGCCGGTTTCGAGCGTTCCATTGCCCGGCGAGGCGACGTTCGAAAGGTTGAGCTCGATCGAGCCCTGGAAGATCCCCGAGCCCACGCTCGTCTCCTGAAGCGTCACGGTCTCCTGATCCCCCGAGAGCTCCGTCGTGACCTGCACGTTTTGCGGACCGGCCGCCTGATGGTCTTCCACCCGCAGGTAGGCTCGCGTTCCTTCCAGATAGACGCTCGCCGGCTGGCCCTGGGCGTCCACGAAGAGCACCTGGCCCCCGGTGAACGCCGCCTGCGCCGTAGCGATCAGAGGCGAGTACGGATTCCAGTGCTCCACCTTGAGCAGACGGCCCGGAGCCGCGAGGATCACGGTCGGGCTGGAGCTGTTCGACGAGCTCGGCAGACGCCCCTCGAACACCCCCGTATCGATTCCCGTCTCGGCAAGGTTCACGTTGTAGTAGGTCGTTCCAATGCTGTTCGGGCCGGCGTCGTACTGAACGCCGATCCCCACGAAGTTGACCGTGTCGAACGACCCTGGATTGTTCGAGGCCGGCTCGGTCAGCCGCACGCCGACGCTGGCGCCCACCGGGAAGGTCGACGTCTCTCGCCCGAAGTCGTCGATGAAGACGACTCGCGAGCCGATCACCCGCGCGGTGGCCGAGTAGCCACCGTAGGCCATTGCGACCTCTTCCGGTTTCGGCGGCGGGACGCTACCGCTGTCCTGCGTTTCGAGCACCCCGTTGCCGAGGAGGGCGCTGCCCTGCGTGTAGACCAGCGGAATCGAGCCTTCAAACACTCCGGAGTCCGGGCCGGTCTCGGCGAGCGTCAAGGTCTCGGCGTCGAGCTTGTAGCGGCTGCTCGCCTGAACCGTCACCGTCTCCACGGACGAGGAGCTGTGGTTGTCCGCCGGCGAGACCACCCGCACCCGCGCGGTGCTGAACTGCAGGACCTCGTTCGTCGGGCGGCCGGCCTCGTCGATGATCTGGATGCTGGCGGAGTCGATCCAGGCATACGCCGGCATGGACGGAGTGTTGCCGTTGCGGTCGGCGCCAATCCAGTTTCCGGGCAGGGCTTGCAGCCGGCCGTCCCCGGGGCTCACGGCTCCGGAGCTGTCCAGAGCGATCGAGCCCTCGAAGATCCCCGTATCCTTGCCGGTCTCAATCAACTGGAGGTACTCAGAATCGCCGGAGCCGGACTGCAAACGGGCGCTCAGGCTGTCGAAGACGCTCGGATCGACAAAGTTGTGCCATTCGATCCGCACGTACGCCCGCGTCCCTTGGGGATACGTGCTCACCGCGTTGCCGTAGGCGTCGAGGAACCAGACTCGGTAGCCCAGCGTCGTGGCCGTCGCGGAGCTCGCGCCGCCGGCCGAATCGGTGTAGGTCGCGTGGAGCGTCTCGAACTGGAAGGGCGGGCCCACGCTCTCGCCGGTTTCGAGCACGCCGTTGCCCGGCAGCGGACCCTGATCGTAGTATCGGAGGCCGATCGAGCCCTGGAAGATCCCCGAGCCCGCGCTCGTCTCCTGGAGCGGCACGGTCTCCTGGTCCCCCGAGATCTCATCCGTCACCTGCACGGTGCGCGGACCGGCCGCCTGATGGTCCTCCACCCGCAGGTAGGCTCGCGTGCCCTCCAGATAGACGCTCGCCGGCTGGCCCTGGGCGTCCACGAAGAGCACCTGGTTGCCGGTGAACGCCGCGCTCGCCGTGGCGATCAGAGGCGAGTACGGATTCCAGTGCTCCACCTTGAGCAGACGGCCCGGAGCCGCGAGGATCACGCTCTGGCTGGAGCTGTTCGACGAGCTCGGCAGACGCCCTTCGAACACCCCCGTATCCACTCCCGTCTCGGCAAGGTTCACGTTGTAGTAGGTCGTTCCAATGCTGTTCGGGCCGGCGTCGTACTGAACGCCGATCCCCACGAAGTTGACCGTGTCGAACGACCCTGGATTGTTCGAGGCCGGCTCGGTCAGCCGCACGCCGACGCTGGCGCCCACCGGAAAGGTCGACGTCTCACGCCCGAAGTCATCGATGAAGACGACTCGCGAGCCGATCACCCGCGCGGTGGCCGAGTAGCCACCGTAGGCCATTGCGACCTCTTCCGGTTTCGGCGGCGGGACGCTACCGCTGTCCTGCGTTTCGAGCACCCCGTTGCCGAGGAGGGCGCTGCCCTGCGTGTAGACCAGCGGAATCGAGCCTTCGAACACTCCGGTGTCCGGGCCGGTCTCGGCGAGCGTCAAGGTCTCGGCGTCGAGCTTGTAGCGGCTGCTCGCCTGAACCGTCACCGTCTCCGCGACCGTGGGGATGTGATTGTCCGCCGGCGAGACCACCCGCACCCGCGCGGTGCTGAACTGCAGGACCTCGTTCGTCGGGCGGCCGGCCTCGTCGATGATCTGGATGCTGGCGGAGTCGATCCAGGCATACGCCGGCATGGATGGTGTGTTGCCGTTGCGGTCGGCGCCAATCCAGTTTCCGGGCAGGGCTTGCAGCCGGCCGTCCCCGGGGCTCACGGCTCCGGAGCTGTCCAGAGCGATCGAGCCCTCGAAGATCCCCGTATCCTTGCCGGTCTCAATCAACTGGAGGTACTCAGAATCGCCGGAGCCGGACTGCAGGAGGACGGTCAGGCTGTCGAAGACATTCGGATCGACAAAATTGTGCCATTCGATCCGCACGTACGCCCGCGTCCCTTGGGGATACGTGCTCACCGCGTTGCCGTAGGCGTCGAGGAACCAGACTCGGTAGCCCAGCGTCGTGGCCGTCGCGGAGCTCGCGCCGCCGGCCGAATCGGTGTAGGTCGCGTGGAGCGTCTCGAACTGGAAGGGCGGGCCCACGCTCTCGCCGGTTTCGAGCACGCCGTTGCCCGGCAGCGGACCCTGATCGTAGTATCGGAGGCCGATCGAGCCCTGGAAGATCCCCGAGCCCGCGCTCGTCTCCTGGAGCGGCACGGTCTCCTGGTCCCCCGAGATCTCATCCGTCACCTGCGCGGTGCGCGGACCGGCCGCCTGATGGTCCTCCACGCGCAGGTAGGCCCGCGTGCCCTCCAGATAGACGCTCGCCGGCTGGCCCTGGGCGTCCACGAAGAGCACCTGGTTGCCGGTGAACGCCGCGCTCGCCGTGGCGATCAGAGGCGAGTACGGATTCCAGTGCTCCACCTTGAGCAGACGGCCCGGAGCCGCGAGGATCACGCTCTGGCTGGAGCTGTTCGACGAGCTCGGCAGACGCCCTTCGAACACCCCCGTATCCACTCCCGTCTCGGCAAGGTTCAGGTTGTAGTAGGTCGTTCCAGGGCTGTTCGGGCCGGCGTCGTACTGAACGCCGATCCCCACGAAGTTGACCGTGTCGAACGACCCCGGATTGTTCGAGGCCGGCTCGGTCAGCCGCACGCCGACATTGGCGCCCACCGGGAAGGTCGACGTCTCTCGCCCGAAGTCGTCGATGAAGACGATCCGCGAGCCGATCACCCGCGCGGTGGCCGAGTAGCCACCGTAGGCCATTGCGACCTCTTCCGGCTTCGGCGGCGGGACGCTACCGCTGTCCTGCGTTTCGAGCACCCCGTTGCCGAGGAGGGCGCTGCCCTGCGTGTAGACCAGCGGAATCGAGCCTTCGAACACTCCGGTGTCCGGGCCGGTCTCGGCGAGCGTCAAGGTCTCGGCGTCGAGCTTGTAGCGGCTGCTCGCCTGAACCGTCACCGTCTCCACGGACGAGGAGCTGTGATTGTCGGCCGGCGAGACCACCCGCACCCGCGCGGTGCTGAACTGCAGGACCTCGTTCGTCGGGCGGCCGGCCTCGTCGATGATCTGGATGCTGGCGGAGTCGATCCGGGCATACGCCGGCATGGACGGTGTGTTGCCGTTGCGGTCGGCGCTGATCCAGTTTCCGGGCAGGGCTTGCAGCCGGCCGTCCCCGGGGCTCACGGCTCCGGAGCTGTCCAGAGCGATCGAGCCCTCGAAGATCCCCGTATCCTTGCCGGTCTCAACCAACTGGAGGTACTCAGAATCGCCGGAGCCGGACTGCAAACGGGCGCTCAGGCTGTCGAAGACGCTCGGATCGACAAAGTTGTGCCATTCGATCCGCACGTACGCCCGCGTCCCTTGGGGATACGTGCTCACCGCGTTGCCGTAGGCGTCGAGGAACCAGACTCGGTAGCCCAGCGTCGTGGCCGTCGCGGAGCTCGCGCCGCCGGCCGAATCGGCGTAGGTCGCGTGGAGCGTCTCGAACTGGAAGGGCGGGCCCACGCTCTCGCCGGTTTCGAGCACGCCGTTGCCCGGCAGCGGACCCTGATCGTAATATCGGAGGCCGATCGAGCCCTGGAAGATCCCCGAGCCCGCGCTCGTCTCCTGGAGCGGCACGGTCTCCTGGTCCCCCGAGATCTCATCCGTCACCTGCACGGTGCGCGGACCGGCCGCCTGATGGTCCTCCACCCGCAGGTAGGCCCGCGTGCCCTCCAGATAGACGCTCGCCGGCTGGCCGTGGGCGTCCACGAAGAACACCTGGCTGCCGGTGAACGCCGCGCTCGCCGTGGCGATCAGAGGCGAGTACGGATTCCAGTGCTCCACCTTGAGCAGACGGCCCGGAGCCGCGAGGATCACGCTCTGGCTGGAGCTGTTCGACGAGCTCGGCAGACGCCCCTCGAACACCCCCGTATCCACTCCCGTCTCGGCAAGGTTCAGGTTGTAGTAGGTCGTTCCAGGGCTGTTCGGGCCGGCGTCGTACTGAACGCCGATCCCCACGAAGTTGACCGTGTCGAACGACCCCGGATTGTTCGAGGCCGGCTCGGTCAGCCGCACGCCGACGTTGGCGCCCACCGGGAAGGTCGACGTCTCACGCCCGAAGTCGTCGATGAAGACGACTCGCGAGCCGATCACCCGCGCGGTGGCCGAGTAGCCACCGTAGGCCATTGCGACCTCTTCCGGCTTCGGCGGCAGGATGGGGCCGTTGTCCTGCGTTTCGAGCACCCCGTTGCCGGGGAGGGCGCTGCCCTGCGTGTAGACCAGCGGAATCGAGCCTTCGAAGACTCCGGTGTCCGCGCCGGTCTCGGCGAGCGTCAAGGTCTCGGCGTCGAGCTTGTAGCGGCTGCTCGCCTGAACCGTCACCGTCTCCACGGACGAGGAGCTGTGGTTGTCCGCCGGCGAGACCACCCGCACCCGGGCGGCGCCGAACTGCAGGACCTCGGCCGCCGGCCGGCCGGCGTCGTCGATGATCTGGATGCTGGCGGAGTCGATCCGGGCAACCACCGGCATGGGCGGAGTGTTGCCGTTGCGGTCGGCGCTGATCCAGTTTCCAGGCGAGGCTTGCAGCCGTCCATCCCCGCTGCTCACGCCTGCGGAGCTGTCCAGCGGAATCGAACCCTCGAAGATGCCCGTATTCCTGCCGGTCTCAATCACCTGGAGGTACTCGGAATCGCCGGAGCCGGACTGCATGCGGACGGTCAGGCTGTCGAAGACATTCGGATCGACAAAATTGTGCCATTCGATCCGCACGTACGCCCGCGTCCCTTGGGGATACGTGCTCACCGCGTTGCCGTAGGCGTCGAGGAACCAGATGCGGTAGCCCAGCGTCGAGGCAGCCGCGGAGCTCGCGCCGCCGGCCGAATCGGTGTAGATGGCGTGGAGCGTCTCGTACTGGAAGGGCGGGCCCACGCTCTCGCCGGTTTCGAGCACGCCGTTGCCCGGCAGCGGACCCTGATCGTAATATCGGAGGCCGATCGAGCCCTGGAAGATCCCCGAGCCCGCGCTCGTCTCCTGGAGCGACACGGTCTCCTGGTCCCCCAGGAGCTCATCCGTCACCTGCACGCTACGCGAACCGGCGGCCAGGTGATCCTCCACCCGCAGATAGGCCCGCGTCCCTTCCAGGTAGACGCTCGCCGGCTGACCCTGGGCGTCCACGAAGAGCACCTGGCTGCCGGTGAACACCGCGCTCGCCGTCGCCGGGTCATACGAGAAGGTGCCCTGGCTGATCGCCTGCATCGTCAGGCCCGGAGCTCCCCGGACCACGGAGAGGCCGCTCTCGACCGTCGAGCTGGGGATGGTCCCCTCGAAAACGCCCGTGTCCGGCCCGGTCTCGTTGAGAGTCAGATAATAAGACCGCGTGAGATTGCTTTCCTGGACGTCGATCTGGAAGTTGAAAATCTGATCCCAAGACCCAGGATTGCCGACGGCCGGTTTTTCCACCCGCACGCCGATGGTGCCCCCCACGGGGAAACTCGGCGCGACCCGCCCGAACCGGTCGACGAACCAGACCCGCGAGCCGACCATGCGCGCCTGGGCGCTGGCGCCATCAAACGTCGCCGTGACCTCATCCAGTTGAATGGGGGCCGAACCGTTGTTCGCGGTGTCCAGCATGCCGTTGTAGGGGGTGCCGCTGGGAGCAAAGTTGAGGCGGATCGAGCCCTCGAACACGCCGGTGTCCCGGCCCGTCTCCGTCAACGCCAGGTCTTCCTGGTCCTGGCTGTAGAGGGTCTGGAGGTGAGCCGTCACCGTCTCCGCCAGGTTGGGATCGGCGTTGGCCGCCGGTCCGGTCACCCGCACCCGCGCGGTGCCGTTTTCCACCAGCACCAGGGTTGGCCCCCCCGTGGCCTCGATGAAAGAGAGCGTCTGGCCCAGCGCTTGAGAAGACAGCGCGCAGAAAAACCACAATCCAGCCAACATCATCCAACGGCATCTCAACATGGGAATCCCTCCGATTCGAACAGACTGCATCCATAAAGGTCCAGCACAAAACGCGTAGGGTCTCTACTCGCCGAATGCGCGTTCCAGGTCCAACTCGCGTCAGACGCGACGATCTACCTGGAGCTCCGGTGCTTCAGCGCTACCCCCTGGTGGCAGGAAGTGGAATTCCGTTTCTCCGTGGAATAGGCGAGGAGCTCCGGGCTGCCCGCGGTGTTGACGCGCAGCCTCCCCCACTTTGGCGATAGAGCCAGGTGCCGGTTGTAGCATCGCGCCCGCCACCGGGGCTTGCAGAAACTTGCTGACTGCCTACGCCGGGCTCAGCGCCGGCTGCGCCGCGACCTTCTTGAACATCCCGGGCGTGTAGGCGGTGATCTTGCCGGTGAAGGCCGAGGCGGCCACGGTGAGCGGCGAGGCGAGCCAGAGCTTGCCGGGGCCGGAGCGGCCCTTGTAGTTGCGGTTGATGGCGCAGACGGTGACCTCGTCGGCGCTCTCCGAGACGCCCGGACCGCAGCCGATGCAGGCGCCGCAGCCGGGGTGGATGAGCTGCACGCCCGCGACCACGAAGGTATCGGCGAGGCCGTTCCGCCAGATGAACCGCTCCACCGCCTGCGAGCCGCACTGGATCATGAAGCGCACGCCGGGCGCCACCTTCAGGCCGGCGTCCACGGCCTCCTTGACCACCTGGTGATAGAAGATCAGATCGTCGATCTTACCCGCCGTGCACGACCCGCCATAGGCGATGTCGATCTTGACGTCGCCGATCTCGTCGACCCAGGCGCCGTTGGTCGGATCGGAGGGCACGCCGTGGTCCGGGTCGCCCGGGTGAGCCACCATCGGGCGCAGGGAGGCGAGGTCGATCACATGGACGCCGCCCGCGTACTCCGCGCCCTCGTCGGGCGCCACGGCCCGGGCCTTCAGCCGCTCGAGGTCGACGCCCGGCCGCCACTCGGCGAGCCAGCGCCAGGTCTCGTCGTCGGCGATGACGATGGCCGTCTTCGCCGCGCACTCGGTGGCCATGTTGGTGAGCGTCGCCCGCTCGTCCATGGAGAGGGTCGCGACACCCGGGCCCACGAACTCCATCACCCGGTCGAGCGTGACCTGGGGGCGGGCGTGATTCAGGAGGATGTAAAGCATCAGGTCCTTGGCCGTCACGCCGGGCTGGAGCTTGCCCGTCAGCTCGAAGCGGATCGACTCCGGCACCTCGACCTGGGTGAATCCCTGGTAGATGAGGTCGGCGTACTCGGTGGCGCCGACGCCCCAGGTGAGGGCGTTGTTGACGCCGCCCATGCAGGTGTGGCTGTCGGTCGCCTGAATGAAGTCGCCGGGCTCGATGAGCTCCTCGCGGGCGACCTCGTGGCAGATGCCGGGCGAGACGCCGTTCTGGGCCGAAAAGTTGCGCACGCCGGTGTGGGCCTGGAACTCGCGCTGCAGCTCGCGCAGGGTCTCGATCTTGTCGAGGAAGACGCGCATCTTCGGCACCTCGTCGGCGTAGATGAGGTGATCCTCGAAGACGGCGAACTTCGCCGGGTTCCTGACCTTGTAATCCGGGCCGTACTCCTGCTCCAGGAAGTAGTGCACCTGGGCGGTGGTGAACTCGTGGGAGTAGCCGCCGTCGACCGCCACCACCACGGCGTCGCCGGGCTTGACGTAGTGCGGCCCCTCGCCAGCCATGTGGCGGGCGAGGATCTTCTCCGCCATGGTCATGGGCCGCGGCCCGGTGTGCGGCTTCGGCAGCTCGATCTCGCCGGCGGCCAGCGCCTTCGAGAAGGGGAACAGGCCACCCTGGCGGATGACGATCTGGGTGATGGGGTCCCAGCCGTCGCAGAACTCCTCGAGCGGGATGCCCTCCCCCGCCTGCAAGCGCCGGATCACCTCGTGATCGCCCATCAGCACACCCTGGGAGATGTTGTTGCGAGCGTGGATGGGCGCGAAGGAGGCGGCGATGGCGATGCGGATGCCCGACCACTTCTCCGCCTGCACGGCGGTCTCGCGGGAGCTGCCCACGCCCTTGCGGAAGCCGGAGACGATGACCTCGAAGTTGCCGTTGATGAGGGCGTCGCGCTCGAACAGGCGCTTGCCGTCGACGATCAGGCCGGCGTAGGCGTCGCGGGCGATGTCCTCCGGCCGGTGACTGAAGCAGACCCAGGCCGGGGTCATGGCGTCGGTGTTGATGTCGTCCAGCAGATCCTCGACCTGGAGATCCTCCATCCGGAGGTCCAGCTCGCCCTGGAGCTGGCGGCGGATCAGGTCCGGGTCCTTGGTGAGGAACAGCACCCGCTTGCCGGGGGTCAGCCGAAGGGTCTCGGGAGGCTTCATCGGGAACTCTCCTCTGCGGAAAGAATCATCGTGGATCTGGGGACGGGTCGCCCGGCCCGTGACAGGCCGGTGACGACGTGCTGACATTGTACTCAACGCGGAGGGTTGGGGGGCCTATTCTCCTCTCCCGGGCGGCGGACGGTCCCGATACATTCCGCCAGCGTATCGATACGACGCTTCGCCGATGCCTACGGCGTCACGCCGTATCCTTACGGCCTTCCGCCATATCCATCCATCGGGCCGCCGTATCGATACGACGTCTCGCCGTTGCTTACGGCCTGACGCCGGATGCTTACGGCCTTCCGCCGTATCGATACGACGATCCGCCGGATGGATCCAACGCTTCGCCGATGCCTACGACGTCACGCCAGATCGATACGGCGCTCCGCCGTATCGATACGATGGGCCGCCGTAGCCATACGGCGACTCGCCGGATCGATCCATCGGCCCGCCGATGCTTACGGGCTCAGGCCGTATCCATCCGTCGAGCCACCGTATCCCTACGGCGATCCGTCATACGGATACAACGCCTCGCCGATGCCTGCGGCGTCACGCCGTATCCTTACGGCCTTCCGCCGTATCCATCCGTCGAGCCGCCGGATCGATAGGGCGGCCCGCCGGATCGATCCAACGCTTCGCCGATGCTTACGGCGTCGCGCCGGATCGATACTTTGCGGCCCTGGGCCATGCGAGACGATCCCAAGAACGGCAGGGGCTGTCAAAAGCCTGGATCTGAGCTGGCCTATGGTACGATCCTTCCATGAAGGAAGCCGTCTCTCCCGAGATCGCGAATCGGCCCGGCGTCTCAAGGAGGCCGCGGACGAAGAAGCATATCGTGACTCCTGGCACCGTCGAGGAGATCTCTCGCGGCGTGGGGGTGACCAAGAAAGATAAGGCGTTGGTGAGGAAGGTCCTCTCGGAGCTGGGGTACCTCCGGGACGAAAAATCCGGAGCGCTGATCCGGCCGGGACAACGTTTGGAAAACAAAACCAGGAAGAAGAGTTAGGACGATCCCTCGTACTCCCGGTACTGTGCAATCGTCCATGCTCCTCGCGGACCGGGCAGTATTCCTGAACGTCCCTTTCGACCTGAAGTATCGCCCCCTTT
The DNA here is from genome assembly GCA_963717295.1 of Thermoanaerobaculaceae bacterium. GTDB lineage: Bacteria > Acidobacteriota > Thermoanaerobaculia > Multivoradales > UBA5704 > DATARR01. The sequence continues at coordinate 7,549,982 of OY970330.1, read as the reverse complement.
TTATCGCGCTGATCGCAGGCTTGGCCGCTCTCGGAAGCGAGCCCCATTGCGTGTTGGAGGTCCCGTCGGCCGGCCGCAACAGACTCGATCGCATCTTTGAGTTGATCGAGAGCTGCGGCTCCTCGATCCACGACCTCAGCCGGGTAGGCTTGTCGGGCAATTTTCGGGTCCCACGGTTCAATATGCCCTTCGAGCTGGGATTGGCCTACTCCATCAGCCGGAAGCAAAATCACAGCGTCTTCGTTCTTGAGCAAGCCTCCCACAGACTTCAGGTAAGCCTGAGCGATCTCAATGGGCTCGATCCTCATATTCATGACGGCACACAGGACGGGGTCTATCGTTGCATTCTCGATTGTTTCGGGACGAGCGGCCGCGAACCCACCTTCACAACCTTGAAGTCTCTGGGCCGGCGGCTGGGCCAGGCAGTGGCGAAATTGGAGCACGAGCAGGCTCTCCGCGATCCTTTCCACCCCTATGTTTTTCGGCAAGCGGTCCGAGTCGCCGCTGAAATTGCTCAGGCCGAGGGTCTCCTGCGGTTCTCCTAGCTAGCGAGAAAGTCCAAAGCAAGGGCTGTCAAAAGCCTGAATCTGATATAAGCCAGCCATGGCCAACGATCCTTCCGGCAACCTCTACGAGAACGTCGTGGGACGGCCCCTAGGCCCCCAGACTGGCAGCCTGCCGCCACCTCGCAGCTCGGCTTCCGTGGTGCTCTGGCGGCGCTTGGAGGGAGGCGGCGCGGGCGACTTCGAGGTGTACTGGGTGAAGCGGTCGGAGCAGCTCGCCTTCATGGGCGGCTGGCACGCGTTCCCGGGCGGCGGCATGTCGCGGTCCGATGCCGGTCTCCCGGTCTCCGGCGAGCCGCAGATCGCCTCCGAGGCTTCCCCGGCGGCGGTCGATCCCGAGGCTCCAGGCCCGGACCTCGTACCCGGCCTCGCCGCCTGTGCCCTGCGCGAGCTGTTCGAGGAGACGGGGATTCTGCTGTCCACCCCGGCGGTCGATCCCGAGGAGCTGCCGGAGCCGCGCCGTGCCCTGCTCGCGGGCGAGCGTACCTTCGAGGACATCCTCAAGGCCCTGGACGTGAAGCTCGCGGCCTCGCCCCTGGTGTATGCCGGCCGCTGGGTGACGCCGCCCTTCGCTCCCGTGCGCTTCGACAACCGCTTCTTCCTTCTGGAGTGGCCGCCGGACACCTCGACTCAGCCGGCGGTAATCGAAGGCGAGCTCGAGCACGGCGGGTGGATCCTCGCCGCCGAGGCCTGGGAGGCGTGGCGGCGAGGAAGCGTGCTGATGGCACCTCCCATCCTCCACGTTCTGGAGGTCCTCAGTCAGGACGGCCCGGCCCGCGGCCTCGAACGCCTGCGCAACCCGGCCGAGACCTGGCTCGGCCCCCTGCGCCGGGTGGAGATGCGGCCCGGCGTGCTGATGTTCCCGCTCCTCACCTATACCCTCCCCCCGGCGGCGACCACCAACGCCTACCTGCTGGGGCTTCACGACTGCGTGCTCGTGGACCCCGGCGCCTCGTCCGAAGAGGAGCTCGACCGCCTGGAGAGGGCGATCGCCGACGCCCGCGAGCGCTTCGGCCGTAAGGTCACGGCGATCTGGCTCACCCATCATCACCCGGACCACGTGGGCGGCGTCGAGCGGCTGCGCGCCGTCCTCGGCGTACCCGTGCTGGCTCATCCGCTGACGGCGGAGCGGCTCGCCGGTCGGGGGATCAAGATCGACGGCGAGCTTCAGGACGGCCAGCAGATCGCGCTCGGCGGAGATTTTTTCATCCAGGTCATCCACACTCCCGGGCATGCCCGGGGCCACGTCTGTTTCCTGGAGGAGGAGCAGGGCTCGCTGCTGTGCGGCGACATGGTTTCGGGAGTGAGCATGATCGTCGTCGATCCTCCCGAGGGGGACATGGACGACTACCTGGGCTCACTCGCCCGGCTGGCGACCCTGCGCCCCGAGACGCTCTTCCCTGGCCACGGCCCGGCGATCAAGAACGCGGGCGCCAAGCTGCGCGAGTACATCAAGCACCGGGTCTGGCGCGAGGAACGTATCCTGGAAGCCTGGAACGCGGGCCTGCAGGCGCCCGCCGCGATGCTGCCCACCGTCTACGAAGACGTACCGCCCCAGGCCTGGCCGCTCGCCCAGCGCCAGATTCTCGCCCACCTGGACCGGCTGCGGAAACAAGGACGGATCGAGTAGGTACACCTCAGGCACGGGAGATGCATAATCGTCCTGAGCGTGCGGCGAAATAAGGAGATGCCCGGCCCCGTTGTTGCTTCACGCAGTCAAGAGGGTCCGCGCGAAGGCGCAGGGATCTCCGAAGATCAACCCCGGCATTGTTTCAAATGCCATTGACCGAGCCGAGGACAACCAATGATTCCCAGCATCAAGGCTTTCACGGTCGCAGCCAGCTTGATGGCGCCGATGCTCCTTCCGGCTGGAGCGGCGGCCCAGGGCCCTCCGGGCCAGAACCCTCCCCAGGGTACGCCCACCACCACGGCGCCCACGACGCAGCAACCCGCCCCGACGCAGCAGGTCACGCCGCCGCAGGACGCCGCCAAGGCCCAGGCGCAGGGCCAGGCCCAGACCGGCCAGCCAACGCCGCCGCCCGCGCCCGAGAAGAAGATCGTCACCCCTGAGGAAGCGGGCCTCTCCTTCGCTCCGCCTCAAGGGTGGAAGCAGGGCGATCCGAAGGGCTTCAACGTACCGGGCAACATCTGCTGCGCCTGGTCGCCGGACAACGTCGCGTCGGTCGTCGTCTTCGTCCAGACCGTGGGCCAACCCTACAGCCCGCGGGTGCTGCTGGAACAGAGCGCGCAGGCGCTGGAGAAGGGGCTTGGCGCCGAGGTGAAGAACAAGGACGTCATCGACGTCGCCGGCATGCGCGGTTTCTCGCTGGTGGTCACGGGCAACGGCAACGGCGCCGCCATCGACGGCAAGGGCACCGTGCGCACCACCCAGCACTGGATCGCCATTCCCCGGGACAAGGACATCGTCATCTTCCTGATGAACTCGCCCGACGCCGACTACCAGAAGAACGACCAGGTGCTTCAGGGCGTCATCAACACCCTCAAGGTCACCGGCCAGCAGTCGCCCGAGCAGCGGGCCGCCAAGTAAAACCTTGCCCGGCCGGCATCGTATCCTCAGGGGCTCCCGGCCCTCCGCCGGGAGCCGCAAGGAGGACGACCATGCCAGCCCGCCGCCTCACCCGGAATTTCCTGCCGATCCTGCTGCTCCTCACCCCCGCCTTCGCCCGGGCGGCGGAAGCTCCCGTCGCCGATCCCTCCCTGAAGGCCGCCGGCCACTGGGAAGGGGAGATCAACCTGCCTCAGGACGCCGGCAAGCTCCAGGTGATGATCGACCTGCGCGAGGGCGCCGCCTGGACGGGCACCATCGACATTCCGATGCAGGGCGCCAAGGCCCTGCCGCTGGAGGAGATCGCCGTCCAGGACGGCAAGGTCCACTTCAAGATCAAGGGCATACCCGGAGCCCCCACGTTCGACGGCACGCTGACCGCCGCGCCTGCTCAGTCAATTCAAGGTACCTTCACGCAGGGCGGCGCCTCGCTGTCGTTCCGGCTGGGGCGGGACCCCGTGGTCAAGCCCGTCCGGCCGCAGGACCCCAAGCCCCCGTTCCCTTACACCGCCGAGGAAGTGACCTACACCAACGGCGCCGTCAAGCTCGCCGGCACCCTGACCCTGCCGCCTGGCGACGGCCCCTTCCCGGCCGTGGTGCTGATCACCGGCAGCGGCGCCCAGGACCGCGACGAGTCCCTCCTCGGCCACAAGCCGTTCCTGGTCCTCGCCGACCACCTGAGTCGCCACGGCATCGCCGTGCTGCGGGTTGACGATCGCGGCATCGGCGGCTCGACCGGCAGCGTGTCCGACTCCACGTCCGCCGACTTCGCCCAGGACACCCTGGCCGGCGTGCGGTTCCTCAAGGCTCACGCGAAGATCGCCGGCGATCGCATCGGCGTCGTCGGCCACAGCGAGGGCGGCGTGGTGGGACCGCTCGCCGCCAGCCAGTCGAGCGACGTGGCCTTCGTCGTCATGCTCGCGGGGACGGGCGTTCCCGGCCCCGAGATCCTCGTTCTCCAGGGTGAGCGCATGGCCCGCGCCGACGGCACGGCCGAAGAGAAGATCCGGAGGCAGTCGGCGTCGATCCGGAGGCTGATCGACGCCGTGCTTACGGAGAACGATCCCGCCGCCCGGGAGGCCAAGCTGCGGCAGGCGGCCCGGGAGGACGCGGCGACGCTGACGCCCGACGAGCTCAAGGCGGCGGGCGGCACCGACGCCGTCGTCGAAAACACGACCAAGACCTTCAACAGCCCCTGGTTCCGCTACTTCCTCGCCTACGATCCGCGGCCCTCCCTGCGCAAGCTGAAAGTGCCGGTGCTGGCGCTCAACGGCGAGCTCGATTTGCAGGTAATCCCGGACCAGAACCTGCCGGAGATCGAAAAAGCCCTCAAGGAGGGCGGCAACAAGGACTTCACCCTCAAGCGCCTGCCCGGTCTCAACCACCTGTTCCAGCCGGCGAAGTCGGGCAGCCCCACCGAGTACATGAAGATCGACGTCACCATGGACCCGCTGGCGCTGGACACGGTCACCCAGTGGATCGCCGAGCGGTTCGCGGCGCCCAAGGCGGCGACGCGCTAGGCGGCGGCCCGGCTGGCGCGGTCCTCCCCGAGCGTGGGATGATCGCGCCAGAATCTCCCTTGACCGTCGCGCGAGGAAAATCCCCAATGACCCGGAACCCTAGACTCCGCTTCACCGCAGCGTCCCTCTGTCTGTTGATCGTCCTGCCCGCGGGCGCCGCGCCGGCGGCTGCCGCGCCACCCCCGATCACCCTGGAGCGAATCATGGCCGACCCCGACTGGATCGGGAACCCACCCGAGGGTGCCTACTGGGCCGACGACGGCCGCTCCCTCTACTACGAGCGCGAGCGCGACGGCGAGGGCAGGAATCCCAAGGACCTCTACCGCCTCGACCTCACCAGCGGCCAGACGGTGAAGGTCGAGCCGGCGGACCGCGGCAAGGCGGACGCTCCCGGCGGCGACCGCAGCCGCGACCGCAAGTGGAAGACCTACGCCCGCGAGGGCGACATCTTCCTCAAGGATCTGACGACCGGCGCCATCCGGCAGATCACCCGCACCGCGGAGAAGGAGAGCGACCCCCGCTTCCTGGCCGACGGCCAGCGCGTCCGCTTCCGCCGCGGCCCCGCGGTCTTCATCTATGACCCCGCTTCCGGGCTCATCTCGCAGCCTGCCGAGATCCGGCTCGACAAGGACCCGGCCGAGAAGGACGAGCCCACCTATCTGGCGGCGGAGCAGACCCGTCTCTTCGACGTCATCCGGCAGAAGCAGGAGGCGGAAAAGCGGGACCTCGCGGAGGAACGAGCCCGGCAGAAGGCCGATTCCACCCGCCCGTCTCTCCCCTGGTACTTCGGCAAGAAGGTCACGATCGAGGAGGTCCGGCTCTCACCCTCCGGCGGCTGGCTCGCCGTGGTCACCACTCCCAAGCGGGACGACCAGCTCAAGCCCTCGAAGATGCCGAACTACGTCACCGAGAGCGGCGAGGTGGAGTCCAGGGACGTGCGTTCCAAGGTTGGCACCGAGGGACCGGCCCCCCACTCCGTCACTCTCCTCGACCTCGTGAAGCACCGGCGGATCGACCTCGACCTCGGCGTTCTGCCCGGCATCAAGGACGATCCCCTGAAGTCCCTCAAGGACGCCGCCAAGGCCCGCCGCGAGGCGGAGAAGGCGAAGAGAAAGGCCGCCGAGGCGAAGGACGCCGACGCCGGCGAGAAGGACAAGGCGGCCGAGGACGAGAAGACCGAGAAGACCAAGGACGAGGCCACCCGGAAAGAGGAGAAGGGCAAGGAAAAGGACGACAGGAAGCTGGCCGCCAAGGCCGCGGCGAAAAAGGACCAGGACAAGGACGACAAGAACGCGGACAAAGAGAAGGACAAGGACAAGAAGAGCGAGCCGCGCCCCGTCGACGTGCAGTCGCTCACCTGGTCGGACGACGGCAGCCAGCTCGCCCTCATGTTGCACTCCTATGACAACAAGGACCGATGGATCGCCACCTGGGACGCCGGCAGCCGCAAGCTGACGCCCCGCCACCGGCTGACCGATCCGGCGTGGATCAACTGGGACTACAACGTCCAGGGCTGGCTCCGGGACAACGAAACGCTGTACTTCCTCTCCGAGGAGGGGGGCTGGTCGCGGCTCTACCTGCTCTCCATCAAGACCGGGAAGATCCGGCCGCTGACGCCCGAGGGGCACTTCGAGGTGAGCGAGCCCGTGCTCAGCTGGGACGGCTCCTCCATCTTCTACCAGGCCAACGTCCAGCATCCCGGCAACTACGACGTCTGGCGCGTCGACGTGGCGACCGGCAAGACGGAGCAGCTCACGCACCTGGGCGGCCTGACCAAGTTCGACCTGTCGCCGAGCGAGGACCGGCTCCTCCTCACCCACTCCGGCACCACCCGGCCGGACGAGCTCTACATCCAGGCGGGAGTCGAGGCCGAGGCCAGGCCCGTGACCCAGACCCGCACGGCGGAGTTCCTGGCCGAGGACTGGGCGGTGCCGGAGGTCGTTGCCATCGCCTCCACCCACGGCGCTCCGGCACCCGTCCATGCCCGGGTCTATACGCCGAAGGACTTCGACGCGGCGAAGAAGTACCCGGCGGTGATGTTCGTCCACGGCGCGGGGTATCTGCACAATGTCCACTTCGGCTGGTCGAGCTACTTCCGCGAGTTCATGTTCCACACCCTGCTCACCCGCCACGGCTACGTGGTGATCGACATGGACTACCGCGCCTCGGCCGGCTACGGCCGCGCCTGGCGCACGGCGATCTACCGCCAGATGGGCTATCCCGAGCTCGAGGACCTCCAGGACGGCGTCGCCTGGCTGGTGGCCCATAAGAGCGTCGACGCCAAACGAGTGGGCGTCTACGGCGGCTCCTACGGCGGCTTCATGACCTACATGGCCCTCTTCCGCGCGCCCGATCTCTTCGCCGCCGGCGCCGCCCTGCGCCCCGTCTCCGACTGGACCTATTACAACGACGACTACACCTCGAACATCCTCAACCGGCCGGAGGACGATCCGGACTCCTACACCAAGAGCTCGCCCATCGAGTACGTGGCGGGGTTGAGCAAGCCGCTGCTGATCTGCGACGGCATGCAGGACGACAACGTATTTTTTCAGGACAACGTCCGCCTGGTGCAGCGGCTCATCGAGCTGAAGAAGGAGAACTTCGAGACCGCGATCTATCCGGTGGAGAGCCACGGCTTCGTTCAGCCCACGAGCTGGCTCGACGAGTACCGGCGGATCTTCAAGCTGTTCGAAAGGTATTTGAAGTAGGGACGGGGGATCATCCAGGACTGGATCGCGGGCGGCACGCCCCTTGCTTTGGTACCAGGGCGAGGAGGAGCCCATGGCTCGCACAACCGTACTTCCCCGTCCCTTCGTCCAAGCCGCGCGCCGGGTGCGCGCCGTCCCTCCCTGGGTGGAACCCCTGGCGCGCTTCGGCTACGCGGCCCGCGGCGTGGTCTACCTGCTCATCGGCTGGCTCGCCATCGAGACGGCGCTCGGCGTCCGCCGGCACGCCACCGATTCCCACGGCGCTCTGCGGTACGTGGCCGAGACGAGCGTTCCGCTCCTCTGGCTCCTCGCCGTGGGCCTGCTCGGCTATGCCCTGTGGCGCCTCGCGCAGGGCGCGCTGGACACCGAAGGCAAGGGCGACGATCCCAAGGGGCTCGCCAAGCGGGCCGGCATGGTGGGCTCCGGCGTGATCTACAGCGGCCTGGCCCTGGCCGCTGCCAAGCTCGCCATGGGCGCCCACGACGGCGGTGGCCATGTCACCCAGGCCTGGACGGCCCGGTTGATGAGCCTGCCCTTCGGCCGCTGGCTGGTGGCCGGCGTGGGCATCGGCGTCCTCGTCGGCGGCGTGATGCAGATCCGCCGCGGCTGGCTGGGCAAGCTCAGCGACACCCTGGTTCAGGGGATCTCCGCCACCCAGCGCCGCCTGGCCCTGCGCGCCGGCAAGCTCGGGCTGATCGCCCGTGGCATCGTCTTCCTGATCATCGGCGGCTTCCTGATCCAGGCCGCCCTGCGTTTCGACGCCAGCCGCGCCCGCGGTCTGGGAGGGGCGCTGGAGGCGCTGGCCCGGCAGCCCCACGGCGAGTGGCTGCTCGGCGCGACCGCCGTGGGGCTCGCCGCCTTTGGCGTCTACTCGTTCCTGCTGGCCCGCTACCGGCGGATCGTCTTCTAGAAAAGATCCCGGGGCAGCCGATCCCGGCGGCGCGGTGTAAGATCTCGCCATCGGTATGCAAGGAGATCCACACCGCCCCCCCGGTCCGGAGCCGGCCGCCAACGCCGAAGCCGACGACGCCCGGATCAGCGACACGACGCTGATCGGCCGCACGGCGGCGGGAGATCGCCCCGCGTTCGAGCGCCTCGTGCGGCGTCACCAGGCGGCCGTCCTGCGCTTCTCCCGCGCCCTGGCTCACGATGAGACGGACGCCGAGATGGCCCTCCAGGAAACCTTCCTCACCACCTGGCGGGCCGCCGGCCGTTTTCGCTACGACACCTCCGCCCGCACCTGGCTGCTGTCCATCGCCCGCCATGCCATCTACCGCCGGCACCGGCGCTGGGCGGACGATCCGGCGCCCTTCGTCTCCCTGCGCGAGCAGGGAAGGGCCGCCGGTTGGGGGATCGAGGACGAAGGATTCGTCGATCGCCTGCTGGACGCCGAGGCGCTGGCCGGCGTCCTGGCCTCGCTCTCCCCCGAGGACCGCGAGATGCTTATCCTGCGCGAGCTCGAGGGGCTCTCGCCGGACGAGGCGGCGAGCGTCGCCGGCCTCTCCGAAGGCACGGGCCGGAACCGGCTGCACCGCGCCCGGCTACGGCTGATGACCCGGCTGCGGGAGAGTAGCTCCGAAGATCCTCGGGATCGTGAGGACCGGACCGACCGGACCGATCGAATATTGGCCGGGCTCCACTGCGGCGAGGTGCTGGCCGAGCTGACGGCGTTCCTCGACGGCGGTCTGCCGGCCGACCGGGCCCGGCGCATTCAGGAGCACGTGAAGGACTGCGAAGACTGCGAGCGCTTCGGCAGCGAGTTCTCCGCCGCGGTCTTCGCCCTGCGGGAGATCCTCAGCGAGCCCGGACGCGACGAGGCGGTCGAAAAGCGCCTGATGGACCGCCTGCACGCGGAGATCGAAGCGGCCACCGAGAAGGCGGCCGGGGCCGCCGATTGAGCGCCGTGCTCCGCATTCGCCCCGGCGGCACGAACGAAGGCGACGCGGCGGCGATCGCCGGCTTTCAGCTCCTCATGGCCCGCGAGACCGAGGATCTGGAGCTCGACCGCGATACCGTCGTGCGTGGCGTGGCCGCCGTCCTCGCCGATCCCGCAAGGGGTTGCTACTGGGTGGCCGAACGCGAAGGCGAGGCCGGCGGGATCGTCGGCTCGCTGCTCACCACCTTCGAGTGGAGCGACTGGCGCGACGGCACGGTGCTCTGGATCCAGTCCGTCTACGTCGTCCCCGAGGAGCGGGGCCGCGGCGTCTATCGCGCCCTCTACGAGCACCTCAAGCACCGCGTCGAGAACGATCCGGCGCTCAAAGGCATCCGCCTCTACGTGGACAAGCGCAATGCCGCCGCCCAGGGCGTCTACGAGCGGCTCGGCATGAGCCGCGAGCACTATGAGCTGTTCGAGTGGTTGAAGTAGTACCGTTCGTCGCGCAGCCCCAGCAGCCCGTTCTGCACCGCCCACACGAACACCCGCTCCATCCGCACGCGGATGGCGAAGGTGACCTGGCTGTAGCCGAGATGACCGGCCACGGCGCGGATGAGATCGCTCTGCTCGCGCTCGCCGCCCCGCAGCAGCGCCTGCGCCGTGTGCACGAGGAACTGATAGTCATAGCGGCCGAAGGTCGGCGTGGCGCCGGCGAGGAGGTCGCCCTCGCGGGCCACGATGCGGCGGGCCAGCGCGATCTCCAGGTGCTTCTCCAGACGGGCGCGCACGCTCTTGCCGAGCTTCGGGAGGCCGAGGCGCGCGGCCACCCGGCCGATCAGCTCCTCGCGCGGCACCGCGCCCGCTCCCCAACAGACCTGGCGGACCGCGGCGAGGATGGTCTCGGAGACCGGCTCTTCGGCGCTCGCCGCCTCGCCGCCCGGACTGGCCTGGACCAGGCGATGAGCGCCGATCCGGTCGAGGAGGTCGGCCGCCGACTCGAAGGGGCGCCCTTCGGCGCGCGCCAGCTCGGCTTCGGTGGGCACCAGCTCACCGTGCATGGCGCGCGCGAGCAGAGTGCGCCACAGATTGTGCTCGCGCTCGGCGGCCATCTCGACCCGCCGCTCCATCTCGTCGGCGAAGACGAACAGCTCCTCCATGCGCCGCACGATCTCGTGCTGCTCGGCGAGCGGCGGCGCGGGCACCGGCAGGGTGAGCAGCCGCGAGACGTTGATGTTCGACTGGCTGACGCAGTCCGTGCGCACCGTCCTCGCCCAGCGCCGGCCCCACGGCGAGTTGATCCAGCCGCAGAGGTACTGGCTCGAGAGCAACCGCTCGTCGCATTCGATACGCACCAGGTACGAAGCGAAGACCGCCGGCAGGTCGAGCTCGTAGACCGCGGCCTTGCCCACCAGCTCCGGGCTGTTGGTGCGGTTGAACAGGATGTCGCCCCGCCGCACCCGGTAGGCTTCCGTCTCCGCCGGCTTGAGGGCCACGTACTTGAGATCGGAGGCGTCGATGCGCCCCTCCTGGATGTTGCCCATGCGCAGCATCGGCAGGCCGCTTCTGACGTCGCGGTCCGCCTTGACCGACAGGCCATATTGCGCACGGCGAATGAGGTCGTGAAGAGCCAGCACGCACCAGCCCTCGGGCACCTCCGGCGCTTCCAGCGGCTCCGGTGCCTCCCAGCTCGTGGGCGCGAGGTTCTTCGGCCGGCGGGGCGCCCGGCGGTCGAAAGCCTCGGCGTCGTGGCAGGCGAGCCGGTACTCCTCACGGCGCGCCGCGAAGGCCTGGGGCAGCAGGCCGGAGAGGGGTCCGAGGTCCCGCCGCCCGGCGCGCCAGTCCTCCGTCAGCCGGCCCGAGTAGCCCGCGGCGAGCACCGACTGGCGGAAGCGGCGGTGGATCTCCGGCACCCGCCCCAGGCTCTCCTGAACCCTCTGTACCCGCGCCAGCAGCTCCCGCGCCGTCTCGACGATCCGCACCTGTTCGGCGCGCGGCGGCAGAGGAATGATCACTCCGGAAAGGAAGCTCGAAAAGTTGAGGTTGCGGATGTTCGTCGTCTGCGTCTGATACTCGTCGAAGCCGCCGCTCAGATAAAGGTACTGGAGGGCAAGGTGGACGTAGAACGGATCGACGTCGGGGTGAAGCCGCATCTGGCGGCAAAAATTATTGCAAATGAGCGGCGCATCGGCGCGCAGGAGGGCTTCCTCGTCGATGACCAGCGTGCGGCCCACGGGCTGGCCGGCGCCGCCGCCCGAGATTTCCACCACCAGGTCGCCCGCCATCAGCCGCCGCTTGGCGAGGCTCGAGCGCTTGATGGCGCGCAACGCGGCCGTGGCCCCCTTGGCGCGGTGCCAGTCGCGGAACTCGGTGCCGCGCAGGACCCGCACCAGCACCAGCTCGGGATTCCTCTCCGCCGCCTCGGGCGCCTCGCCCCAATCGCCGCCCAGGATGTGGACGACGGCCTCGTCCAGCGTGGCCTTCGCCCACCCCTCGGACAGCTCGCCTTCGTGCCGGCCGATCTCCCAATCGGAGACCGCGCTCGTCACGAGCCACCCTGCAGCACTCGCGGCCGTTTCGGCTCCGCGTCGTCTTCCAGCAGGAGGAGGATGGAAGAGAGCTCCGCCACGGCCTTGCGCAGCTCGGTGATCGCCTCCGTCGCCAGCTCCTCGGGCTCGGGCAGCTCGTCGTCCAGAGACTCCTCCTTCAGCCATTTGAGACCGTCGATCTTGAAGTCGCGGGCGCGGACCTCGGCGATGGACACCGGGCGCCAGCGGTCCTCTTTCGAATCCGCGGCCGAACGCCGGGAGCCGCCTAGCGGATCGCGGCCGTAGCACTCCTCGAAGGCGCGCAGATGGTCGTGCGTCAGCGGCCGGTCCTTCTTGGTGATGCGCGGCACGTTGGTGCGGGCGTCGTAGACCCACACCGTCTCCGTGGGCTGCCCCTTAGTGAAGAAGACGACGTTGGTCTTGGTGCCGGCGCTGTAGGGCGTGAAGGTGCCGTTGGGCAGTCGCAACACCGTGTGCAGGTTGCAGTCCTCGGTGAGCTGCCGGAACACCTCGCCCGCCTGGTCGGCGAACAGGCAGTTGTCGGGCACGATCACCGCCGCCCGGCCGCCGGCTTTGAGCAGCGTCATCACGTGCTGCAGGAAGTTGAGCTGCTTGTTCGACGTCTTCACCGCCAGGTCGTCGCGCTTCGGCGCCTGGTTGGCTCCCTTGTTGCCGAACGGCGGATTGGTGAGCACGACGTCGAACCGCCGCTCGCCGGGGGGGAGGTCGATGGAGTTCCCCTGCTTGATCTCCGGCTCCAACTCGTGCAGGAAGAGGTTCATCAGCGCCAGCCGCCGCGGCCGGTCCACGAGCTCCTGCCCGAAGTAGGTGCCACGCCGCACCCGGTTGAGCAGCTCCGGATCGCGCGCGACCTCCCGGCACTCGGCAAGAAACCACTCGTAGGCCACGACCAGGAAACCGCCGGTGCCGCAGGCCGGATCGCAGATCGTGAACTCGGGTCTCTCGCGCGGATCCGGCCGCACGCAGCGCACGATGGACTGGATCAGGCGGCGCGGCGTGAAATATTGGCCGGCGCCCTTCTTGCCTTCGCTCGCCGCTTTCTCCAGCAGCCCTTCGAACACCGCCGCCTTGAGGTCCACCTCCAGCGCCGACCACTCCGTCTCGTCGATGAGATCGATCAACCGCTTGAGGTTCGCCGGATCTTTGAAGCGCGACATGGCTTCCTTGAAGATGTCGCTCAGCAGCCCCGGCTGGCGGCCGAGCGTGCTCAACACGCCCTTATAGTGATCGATGAGCGTCATTTGGTCTGCGCCGGCGAGCGTCGGCCATGAGCAGTCGAACGCCGGCTTGCCGTCCTCCGGCACGGCGATGCGGCTCAGGTCGATCCCCCGCTCGTCCGCCATTTTGAGGAACAGCAGACAGGTGATCTGTTCAATGTAATCACCGTAATCGATACCGTCATGACGCAACGTGTGGCAGAAGCCCCAGAATTTTTGAACGACATCGGTCATCGGCCGGGCCTCATCCCCCTTCTTAAACCTTTGGAGGTGTGGAACGGCTGCGTATCGTAGCGGATCGGTCATGGAGATTGAAGAGCGTGTAAAGAAAGGTGAAATGAAAGGGTCCCGGCAAACCGGATGTTTGCGGCCGTCGACGCGTGTTCTATTTTGACGCAACAAGCCATCCTGCGGTTCTTCCTTTCGAATCTTTCAGAGATTACAGTCACCGCCTGCCGCCGCCGTTCGCCGGTCCCGGGACCAAGCCGCAACCCCCTCGGGTCAAGCCGGAGGGTCGCTCGGCGCGGCAATGGTACAGCGCTACCGGGAAAACTCGAAGAGCGCGCTTGGAGGCGGATGCCGGGCGAGGCTCCGTAATCTTCCTCTTAACGTCTGCGGGATAGCCTGCTACGCAACCGCCGAGGCTCAAAGACTATGTCCGACCGGTCCTATATCCCACTGAAGATCCCCGCCGTCCTGCTGCACGTCAGCGACGAGCGCTGCACCGACATCACCGGCTCGCTGCTCGGCCATCCGCCCGGCCTCCACCAGTTGGGTCCGCACCTGCTCGCCGTGCTCCCCATTCCCGGCGATCCCGGGGACGTGGAGGAAGCGGTGCGCATCGCCCAGCGGCTGCGCCGGCAGGGTCCCGCCGGGCTCACGGTCATCGTGCTTCCCGGGCAGGTGCGCATCGGCCCGGAGGGGATCACCGCCGAGCCCGAGCCGCTGCTCGACGACCTGGAGCACCAGCGCCCGGCGAGCCTCGCGGGCGGTCAGGTTCATCTCACCGGCCGCGCCGCCAGCCGCCTGGAGTCGCGCTGGAGCGCCGAGCGCTCCGGCACCTGCGAGACGATGGGGGGCAGCCACATCCCCCTCTTCCAGCTTTCGGGCCCCCGACCGGACGCCGTTCCCTGGCACACCGCCCGCCTCATGGGCCGTCACCTCGACTACGTGCCGCGGGTGGTCGTGGAGCGAGAGCTGCTGGAGCACGCGAACGCTCCCGTCCTGCGGGTCTCCGGACCTCTGGGCTGCGGAAAATCCCGCAGCCTCTGGCGGACTCTGGGGCCGGGCGCCAACCCGGGCGCGCCCTACCTGTCGATCGCTCTCAGATCTCCCCGCACGGGGTTCGACCTCGCGGCCGAGGTGCTGCGCGAGCTGCTGCATCTCACCGGCATCCGCGACGGCGGCTACGACCCCTGGCGCGCCCTGGCGCGGCTGGGGCTCGAAGCCCATGGCGAATGGCTGCTGGGCGACCGCGACCGGCCGGAAGGCTTGGACCTTCCCGGCCTGCTCGCCCGCTCCCTGGAGCTGTGGAGGGACGCGACCGGCGCGACTGTACCCCTGCGCCTCGTGTTCGACGACCTGCAGGCGGCCTCCGCCGCCGATCTCAAGCTCCTCGAAGCGCTGACCGCCGATCCGCGAGCCCGGCGCAACGCCCGCATCGTCCTCGTGGGCCGCAAGCGGACGCGGGGACCGGCGTCATGGGCCACCCTGCCCGAGGTCGAGGTGCCTCTGTTCACAGCCGCCCAATCCACGGCGCTCGCCGCCGGCCTCTTCCGCGGCCTGCTGATGCCCGCCGAGGTGCAGCAGAGATTGGTGGAGACCGCCGCCCGCTGCCCTTTCGCCCTGGAGGAGATCCTGGCGCGGATGATTCAGCGGCGGCGGTTGCGGCGGCACTACGGCAACTTCTTCTACAGCGGCGGCAAGGACGACGACTTCGAGCCCTCGTTCCGGCTGATCCAGCACCTGGAAGCCGAGGTGAGCGCTCTCGGCGAACCGATGCCGGCGCGCCTGCTGGCGCTCGCCGAAACGGCCGTCCCCGCCCTGGAGCTCGCCTCAGCCTCCCTGTTCCTGGGCGCCGGGGTGACGCCGCACTGGGAAGCGCCGTTCCTGGCGGCGGAGATCTTCCACCGCGCGCCCTCCGCCTGGGGGCTGGGCGTTGACCTGGCCTGCCCCGTCTTCGCCCGCGCCCTGGCACAGACGGTGATGCCCGAGGTCGTGCCCAGCCTGCGGCAGGTGCTGGGCGAGCGGCTGGTCGCCGCCAGCGATCAGCCACGAGCCCTCTGGCAGGCCTACAACCTTCTTTCCGGCAGCGCTCAGGCCGTGCCGTCCATCCTCGAGCTGGCTCAGGGCGCGGCGAGCGACGCGCCACCCGCCAAGATCCTGGAAGGTCTGAAGCGCGAGCTCGAGGCTCACCGCCAGCGCGGCGGCGACACGGCCACCGAGACTCAGCTCCTCTGGATCCTCCTCCCCCTGGCCCGGCGCATGAACCGCCTGGAAGGCCTGGATGAGGAGATCGACCGCGCCCTGGAGATCACGGCCGGCGAGCCGCGCAAGTACCTCGCCTTCGCCAGCCTGAAAGCCGAGCTCGATCTGCAGAAGAGCCGCCTCACCGAGAGCGAGGAGACCCTGCGCAAGGCCCTCAAGATGGTGCTGAAGACCGACCCGGCACGGCAGGCCGTGCTGCTGCTCCAGCTCGGGCAGATCCTCGCCCGCCAGGAGCGCCGCAAAGAGGCTCGCGCTCTCTTCGAGCAGCTCCTCAAGGCCTTCGAGAAGCTGGGCTCCACCCAGCTCGTGGCCACCTGCCTCTTCCACCTCGGCAACGTGGCCCTCCACGAACGGCGCCTGGACGAGGCCCTGGCTCTCCACCAGCGGGCGCTCGAAACCCGCCGGCGGGAACAGAGCCTGAAGACGATCGGCGCCTCCCTCTCGGCCCTCGGCGCCGTCTCGCTCGCCCAGGGGCGCTTCTCCGAGGCGCTCGCCTTCTACCGCGAGGCGGCCGAGGTTCTGGAGCAGCATGGTGAGGAAGGCGAGGAGAGCTTCGCGCTGATGGGCATCGGCCGTACCTTGAGCCTGCTGGGCGACTCGATGGGCGCCGCCCGCGCCCTGCGCCGCGCCCTCGTCCTGCGGGAGCCCCGCGGCGACGTCATCGGCGAAGCCATCGCCCGCCTGGCGGTGGCCGCCAACTACCTCGACCTCAACAACGTCGACGCCGCCCTGGACGAGGCGCGGCATGCCCACTTCGATCTGAGCCTGCTGCCCGAGCTGTCGCTGCTGGGCGACGCCGAGCAGCTCCTGGGACGCATCGCCCTGCGCCAGAAGCAGTTCGATGCGGCGGGCCAGCACATGGCCGCAGCCCTGGAGATTCACCGCCGCCACGGCGACGTCAATGCCGCCCTCGTGGATCAGGGCTGGCAGCTCGAGCAGGCGCTGGCGCAGCGCGACGGCTCGCTGACGGTCCACCTCTGCGCGCAGCTCGACGCCGAGCTCCAGCATCACGACCCGACCCACCACGGCGTCTCGCTGGACTTCCGGCTCTACCGGGGCCTGGAAGGCCTGCGCGGCACCCGCCGGCTCGACGCCGCCGATCCCCTCTACTATCTGAACCGGGCCTACGAGGAGCTGATGCAGAAGGCGGCGCCGCTCGAAAGCCAGCTCCGCCACCGCTACCTCTTCTCCATCCCCGAGAACGCCGCCATCCTCGACGCGGCGGCGGCGAAGCGGCTGGTACCGGTGAGCTAGAGGGGCCCCGGCCCTCACCCGCCCTCCTTCACCTCCACGACCTCGCCGTCGCTCTTCACCTTCCCCTTGTAGCCGCGCCCTTCTTCGAAGCGCCTCCAGGTCGGCTCGTCGGGGGCGGTGTAGTGGGCGGGCTTGCCCTTGGAGTCCTTGAAGAGAACCTCGTAGATCTCCTTGCGGTCCGCTTCGCGCTGCTTCGCGGAAAGGCCGGAGCTCGGCCACGAGGGGGCGAGATCGCTGCCTTCGGCCTTGGCTTCGCGGTCTTTCACCCACTTCTCGATCTCGTAGCGGATGCGTTTGCGGTAGACGGGCTGATCGCGGTAGACCGGGTCCTGGTAGCTCTCCTGATGGGAGCGGTTCTGGTAGACAGGCCGGTCCTCGAAGACATCCTGGAAGTAGCCGTTGCCCAGGTCGCGGTGGCCGGTCTTCACCTTCTGGGTGCCGGTCTGGACCTTTTCGGAGACGGTGCGGGTGCGGGTCCGGGTGCCGGTCTGGATGTGGTCGACGTGGTGGACTTCCCGGGAAGTGCCGAGGATGCGGGCGCCGGCCGGCACCTCGCCTTCCCAGGCCTGCTCGGTGACCGGCTTCTGGACCTCGACGTTGGCCGTCCGCACCCAGTGGTGGCCGGTGACCGTCAGGGTGTCCGCCTTGGGCCGGCCGAGGAAGATCAGGAGGGCGATGATACCCAGCAGGCCCAGGCAGCCGAGACCTATCCTCTTGACCCAGCGCCCCTTGCCCGAGTCCGGCGCGACGAGTGGCTGCGGTGCCGGCGCGGCCGGCGGCTCGACCAGCGGGCGATCGACGACCTCGCGGGTCTTGGCGCCGTCGCGAGGGGCGCCGCAGCCGGAGCAGAAGCCGTTGGCGGCCGGGTTGTCCGCTCCGCAGTAGGGGCACATCCAGTCCGCTCCCGCCTGCGCCTTCTTCAGGGCCTCGGCGTCCGTGACCTCCGGCGCCTCCTCCGGCAGGTAGAACTTGACGTCCGCTCCCCGGGGACTGCCGCAGCCGCCGCAGTACTTCTCCGGCCCACGGTTCCCTTTCCGGCCGCAGGACGGGCAATCCCACACCCCTTCGCGAATCGCCATGATGAAGCTCCAGTAGTGCTGGTTCGAAGGGGATGGTACCCGATTTGTGGCCCGCCGGGTCCGGCGTCGGGCTTCCTCGGCTGGGGGGCGCGACCTGGAGCCCCAAGACGTCCAATCCGCCGGCCAAGATAGCGGGACGACCATCGCCGCCACGCTTCTACCTGCCTTATGGTGTGGATGCCTACACCTCAAAGGTGTAAGATGGGCCATCACGGGAGCTGGGAAACATGTTCTCCGCCCCCAGCTAGACAGTAAAGACTTGAACGGAGCGCATCATGGCCACCAACGCGGCCAGTCGTCGCGATGAAAGCACCGAGCCGCTCTCCGATGAGCATATCGGGCAATTCACGCCCGAGACCGAACCCACCGTCCTGACGGCTCGTGACTGGGAAGCTTTTCTGGCGGCCTGGGATGATGTCGATCGGCCACGCCCGCGACTTGAGGCGTTAGTCCGGCGCTATCGGAACTGCCGCCTCTCCGATGTCGGTTGACTGGCGCATCCAGGCGCTGCATCGAGACCATGACCGAGCCGCATTCGGATGCGGCGAACCTGCCCTGGACGAATACCTCTCCAGATACGCACGTCAGAACCACGAGCCGAGGCTCTGGAATGCCTGGGCGGCAACGGCTACGTGGAGGAGTGGGGGCTCGCCCGGCTCTACCGGGAGGCGCCGCTCAACGGTATCTGGGAAGGATCGGGCAACGTCCAGTGCCTCGACGTGCTGCGGGCATTCCAGAAGTCCCCCGAGTCGCTCGCCGCCCTGTTCGCCGAGATCCGCGAGGCCCGGGGCGCCGATCACCGGCTGGACACCTTCGCCATGGATCTGCGCAAGTCCCTGGACGACCCGGCGGACGCCGAGACGCGCGCCCGCCGGCTGGTCGAGCGTCTGGGCCTCGCCCTCCAGGCCTCGCTCCTCATCCGCCACTCCCCGCCGGACGTCGCCGACGCCTTCGTCGCCAGCCGGCTCGGCGGCGATGGCGGCCGGGCGTTCGGCACCCTGCCGGCGGGGACGGACTTCGGAGCCATCCTGGACCGGGCGGCGCCTTGGACCGCCTACAGCGACTTCAGGTACTGCACCAGATCGGCCTTCTCGCTCGCGGAGAGTTGCAGGCTGAAGGTGCCGTCGTAGTGATTCACCACGTCGTCGAGGGTGGCGAAGCGGCCGTCGTGATAAAAGCCGCCCTTGGCGTGGGACCAAAGACCTTTGAGAGGCGTGGTCCGGTAGCCGCCCTCGGGTGAGCGGTCGGCCTGGAAGCCGTCGATGCCGATCTCTTCCGGAGTGTGGAGGTTGTGGCCGGGCTCGGTGTAGAGCGGCGGCACGTGGCAGTTGGCGCAGCCTGCCGAGCGGAAGACCAACTTGCCCCGCTGCGCCGCCCCGGCGTTGAAGCTGCCGGCCGGCGGTGGCGGAGCCGGCATGGCGAGCTGATAGAACTCGAGAGCCGCGAGCTTCGGGGTGATGAGGTCGACCTCGCTTTTGAGATCGGCGAAGCCGGCACGCGCCGCCACCGGGAACTTCGCGGGATCGTTCAGCCGCGCGTCGTGGAAGTTTCCCTGGCCATGCATCTCGAGGTTCGCGACGAAGGCGTTCCAATAGGTCACCGAGCCCCACCCGGTATAGGTGTGGAGGTTGACCCCCGCGAGGCCGAAGGCGGGCGGAATGAGCACGGCGGCCGTCTTGCCGTCCGGGCGGAAAGCCTTGCCGTCCAGGAACAGCTCGGCGTCGAAGCGGCCGGGGCCCCAGCTCTTGAGGACCGTCCGCACCGTGGGCTCGTCCACCCCCAGCAGGCTGGCCACCGCCGAGAGGTCCGGCGAGAGGTTGACGATCGCGCCCACGTCCAGATCACGGTTGGCCCAGCCGTCGAGACGCCTGCCGATGCCGGGGGCGACGGAGTTGTCCACCGTGGAATGGCAGAGGGCGCAGGAGATCGCCGCCGTGGTCAGCCGGCCGTCCGGCGCGAAGGTGCCCTGAACGCCCACCACGGCATTGAGCTTCAGCAGCGCGGCGGTGACGGCCGGATCGTCGAGGTTGACCTTCCCCCGCCGGATGGCGTGCAGCACCTCCTGAGGCAGTGCCTCGGAATCCACCTTGAGCCCCACGGCCAGGGCCGTGCGGGGGCTCACCGTCGCCAGCGCCTTGTGGATCTGCAGCGTGCCGGTCCAGAAAGCCTGATCGCCGAAAGTCTCGTAACGGAACGTCTGGCGCCCCTCGTTCACCATCGACCGGGCATGCGCCGCGATGGTATCGACCGGCCGGGAGGACTCCCCCGTCTTCTGAGCCAGCGCGGGCACATCGAGAGCGAGGAGCAGGACCGCGCTGCACAGCAGCGCGGCTTGGACAAGCAACAAGAGCGGCCTTCGAATCGACATAGGAACACTCTCCTTTCGCACGGAACAGAGTCGCGAAGGAGAAATTGGTTACAGTGGTGAGCGGCCCCGAGCCTGGCAAGGCTTTGGCATGACGGAATGAACGGCCCGGTAGCGCGGTTTCTTGAGAGGGAAACAGGAGGACACGCCATGAGATGCCAAAGCCCAGGTTGCACCGGCGAACATCAGCCCCAGACGATCAGCCACTCGGTCATTCGCCGCGAGCGCATGCTCGTCATCCACAACGTGCCGGCGGACGTCTGCCCGGACTGCGGCGAGGTGCTCGTCGCCGAGGAGACGGTCTTCCACATCGACCGGCTGCTCGCCCGCAAGGCCCGCGCGAAGAGTGCCGCGCTCGTCTACGAGGTTTGAGCTTGTAACTCTGGCGCCGTTCCCGCGTACTCTTCAGGCTAGAGCCTTAATGCCTCAAGCCAGGAGAGAACCCCGATGCGTCCTGCCATCTTCGCCGTCCTGTTTTTGCTCGCCGGCCTCGTCGCCGGTCCCCTCTTCGCCCAAGCCGCGGCGACTCCGATGACTCCGGCGACCCCGTCGCCGGCGGTCGCGAGCACGCCGTCGCCGCCGGTCCCCGTGCCGGCGCCCAGCGACAAGGCGATGCAATATTACCGGAGCGGCAACGTCCTCTGGGTGATCCAGACGCTGTGGGGGTTCGCCGTGCCAGCCCTCCTGCTGTTCACCGGCCTCTCGGCGCGAATGCGGGACGCGGCACGCTCGGTCGGCCGCAACTGGTTCTTCACCATCGTCATCTACGGCCTCTTCTTCACCGTGGCGACGTTTCTCCTCAGTCTGCCTCTGGACTGGTATGCGGGCTTCGTGCGCGAGCACGCCTACGGCCTTTCGGACCAGACCGCCGCCAAGTGGTGGAGGGATGCGCTCACCGGGCTCGCCATCGGCTGCGTCGCGAGCGCGCTCACCCTCTGGGTGCCGTATCTGCTGCTGAAGGCGAGCCCCAAGCGCTGGTGGCTGTACACGGGCCTCGCCGCCATCCCGATGATCGTCTTCCTCCTAGTCGTCACCCCGATCTGGATCGAACCGCTGTTCAACAAGTTCGGCCCGATGAAGGACAAGGCGCTCGAGAGCCAGATCCTGGGCCTCGCCAGTCGCGCCGGCATCGAGGGCGGCCGCGTCTACGAGGTCGACAAGAGCGTCGACACCAAGACGGTCAACGCCTACGTCACCGGCGTCTTCGGCACCAAGCGGATCGTTCTCTGGGACACGACGCTACGCAAGCTGAGCCCGCCGGAAGTGCTGCTGGTGATGGGCCACGAGATGGGGCACTACGTGCTGGGCCATGTGCCCCAGCTCGTCGCCCTGGCTTCGGTGCTGGTTTTCTTCGGGCTGTGGGTGATCCATCGCACGGCGGGCAGGCTGATCGCGCGCTACCGCGACCGTTTCGGCTTCGTGCAGCTCTCCGACATCGCCTCGCTGCCGTTGATCGCGCTGCTCTTCAGCCTCGTGACCTTCTTGCTCTCCCCCGCTCTCCTGGCCTTCACCCGGCATACGGAGCACGAGGCGGACCGCTTCGGCCTGGAGATCACCCGCGACAACCATGAGTGCGCCACGGCGTTCGTCAAGCTCCAGCAGGAGAACCTGGGCAACCCGCGGCCCAGCCTGCTCTACAAGATCTGGCGCTCCAGCCACCCGCCGCTCGGCGAGCGCATCGACTTCTGCAACGACTACCGGCCGTGGGAGAAGGGCGAGCCGCTCAAGTACGGCGAGTTGATCCGGACGCCCTAGACCCCCAAGCCGGCTCAGCGGGGACGCTTTTTCCACGGCGCGCGTGGAGGCCCCGGCCGGTCCGCCCGCGAGGGCGGCCGCCGCGGCCTTTCCACCGGCCGAGGTCCTCCGCCCCGGTCATCCTGATCGACGCGGTCCTTGCCGGCGATCTTGATCTCCAGGGACCGGCCGCGCAGCGTCGAGCCGGTCATCTTGTCGATGATCTGCTGCTGGAAGCGGGCCGGCACCTCGACGAGCGAGAAGCGGTCGTAGATGTCGATGGAGCCGATCTCCCGGCCGGGAACGCCCGCCTCGTTGGCGATGGCGCCCACGATGTCCGCCGGCCGCACGCCGCCCTGCCGGCCGGCGTTGAGGAACAGGCGCACCATGCCGTCGGCGGTCCCGGGCAGCTCTCGCGACTCGGGCTCGACGGCCACCTCCACCAAAGGCCGCTCGCGGCGGGCGAGATAGGCCGCCGCCGCCGCGATCTCGGCGATCTCGAAACCCTCCTCCACCAGATCCTCGACCAGGGTGAGATAGAGCTCCAGCTCGGCCTCGCCGATCGCCTTGCGCAGGCTCTCCTTGAACAGCTCGCTACGGCGCGCCGCGACGTCGGCCGGGGTGGGCATCTTCATCGGTTCGACCCGCTGGCCGGTGAAGCGCTCGATGTCCTGGAGCATGCGGCGCTCGCGGGGGGTGACGAACAGCACCGCGATACCCGGCCGCCCCGCGCGGCCGGTGCGGCCGATGCGGTGGACGTAGGCCTCGACGTCGTTGGGAATGTCGTAGTTCACCACGTGGCTGATGCGGTCGACGTCGAGCCCCCGGGCCGCCACGTCGGTCGCCACCACGATCTCGACGCTGCCGCTACGCAGCCGGTCGATCACCCGTTCGCGCAGCGGCTGCCCCATGTCGCCATGCAGGGCCGCCACCGAGTAGCCGCGCGCCTCCAGCCGCTCGGCCACCTGGGCCGCGGCGTTCTTGGTGCGGGTGAAGACGAGCACCGCCTCGGTGGGCTCGATCTCCAGCAAGCGGGTGAGCGCCTCGAGCTTCTGCGGCTGGGGCACCATCAGGTAGCGCTGCGTGATGGCCGGCAGGGTGAGGGTCTTGTGCGCGAGCTGGAGCGTCACCGGCTCGTTGAGGTGGCGCTGGGCGACGCGCCGGATCTCCGGCGGCATGGTGGCCGAGAAGAGCGCCGTCTGCCGGCCCGCCGTCGAGGATGGCGCCTGCGAGAGAATCCACTCGACGTCCTCGATGAAGCCCATGCGCAGCATCTCGTCGGCTTCGTCCAGCACCACCATGCGCAGGCGGTCGAGGCGTAGCGTGCCGCGGCGCAGATGGTCCATGATCCGTCCCGGCGTGCCGACGACGACGTGAACGCCGCGTTGCAGCCGCCGCGTCTGGTCCTCCAGCGAATGACCGCCGTAGACCGGCAGCACGACCAATCCCTGGAGGTTCTTGCCATAGCTATGAAGAGCTTCGGCCACCTGGATGGCGAGCTCCCGGGTGGGCGTGAGAACGAGGGCCTGGATGGAGCGCTGCGCGGGATCGATGGCCTGGAGCAGCGGCAGGCCGAACGCCGCCGTCTTGCCGGTGCCGGTCTGGGCCTGGCCAATCAGGTCCTTGCCGGCGAGAAGCGGCGGGATGGCCGCGATTTGAATGGGGGTCGGGGCCTCGTATCCAACTTCGGCGACGGACTGAAGGAGCCGCTCGCTCAAGCCCAGGGCTTGAAAGGAGTCGGGAGGGGGCGGTTGTAGGGAACTTTCCATCCGCCCTTTATACCACCCCTCCTCGCCGCCACCTCAGGCCCGCCGCCGCTCTCTCACTCTTCCGGCGCGTCCTTCACTCCCGCCGCCCGCAGCAGATCGGCGACGGCCGCGTCATCCGGCAGCTCCTGGATGACCGCCGTATCCGCGCCCGCGGCGAGCAGCAGGCGCACGACGCCGGGATAGTCCCCTTGCGGGTTCGGATAGTTGTCGCAGCCGTGCACCGCCCAGCCGAGCGGCGTGGCCCCGAACTCGATCTCTCGGGCGGCCACGTCGGCGCCACGCTCCAGCAGCGCCGCCGCCGTCTCCCGCCAGCCGTGCCAGCAGGCCCAGTGGAGCGCCGTCTGGCCATGGTGCCCCCGCGAGCTCACCGGCACACCGTTGTCGATCATGGCGGCGAGGGTCGCCGTTTTCCCTTGTGCGCCGAGCTGCACGAAGGCGCCGCGATCCCCTATCGAAAGGTTTTCCAACAGCCGCGGATTGTCTTGGATGATCTGACGGGCCGCGCTACGGTCTCCCCGTCCACAAGCGTCGGCGAAGAGCTCGTACGGGGTCACCTCCGTCGCCGCGCCGAGAGCCGCGAGCCACGCCGCCGCCTCGTGGTGACCCTGCTGCATCGCCACCTGATAGGGCGACCTGCCGTCCGGCCGCCGTGCATGAACATCCGCGCCATGCGCCACCAGCAGCTTCAGCAAGGCGAGCTCACGCCCCTTTTCGATCGCGATGTGAAACGACGTGCCGTCGTGTCCCATTACCTCGTCGGGGTCCGCTCCGTGATCGAGGAGGAGACGGGTGCGCTCCAGGCCGGGAAAGTCGAGGGCATGGTTGAGCGCGTTGGTCCCTTTCGGATTCGCGCCCCGCGCCAGCAGCAGCTCCAGGCATCGCGTGTCCGCGTGCTCCGTCGAGTGGTAAACCGACTCGTGATCGTCGATCGTCGTGCCGCGATCGAGCAGCAGCCCGGCCATGGCCGGGAAGTTGGCCACTCCGCAGGCTCCGAGGAGGGCGCCCAGCGGGCTGTCCCATTGATCGTTGACGAATGCGGCGTCGGGATCCGCGCCGGCGTCGAGCAGCAGCCGGGCGATCTCCAGAAGGCCCTCGGCGATCTCCGGGCTCTCGCGGTGAAACTTCGAGTAGGCCACATAAAGCAGCGGCTCGTGGCGAGGCCGCGGGCCGCCCTTCCGCTTCACCCAGGCACTGTCGCGCTGGATCTGCCGGCGCACCGCGTCGGCATCGCCCAGCACCAGCGCCGTATAGACGTCCGCCTTCGCCAGGGCCGGTTCGCGCGCCAGCATGCGCTTGGCGAGCAGGAAGGGACCTTCCACGGGACCGGTCGACTCGTCCGTCGCCGAGCGGACGAAATGGCTCACCCGGTCGGCGAAGGCCAGGTTCGCGATCTCGACCTCTTCCTTGAGGCGCGGCCAGCTCGCGAAGCCGTACCGGCGGGCCGTGACCAGTTGCGCGTCGGCCAGCCGGAGATCTTCGGCGGAAACCGTGCCCTGTGGGTGCTCGGGATGATGCTCGCGCAAGAGGGTCAGGGCCTCGGCGTCGCCGGCCCGCCAAGCGGCGAGAAGGTCCTTGGCCTGCTTACGGAGCTGATCGAGGTGCGGACGGGACGGCAGGGATAGGGGCATGAAGCCACCTCCTTTCGGAAATCGCCGATCGTCCGCTGATCCTCGGCAGAAAGAAGGTGACGAAGCACGTCAATGTCACCAGGAGGCGGGCTCGGCCCTTTCCGCGGACTGGCGGCTGCCCCCAGCAGCCGCCGGAATCCTATCGCCGGTCTCTGCAGGATGTCTAGCGCAGGAACTTGCCGTCCGTCATCACCGGCTCGCCGTCGATCCAGATGTCGAAGTGGCGGCCGACGCAGTCGATGTGGGTGGTGGAGACCCAGGTCTGGCCGGTGTGCTCGGCGTAGGGATGGCCGAAGGCGATGTGGCAGCCGGGGATCTTCTCGTCCTGAAGGATGTTGCCGCAGATGTCCTGGACGGCGAGGTTGGTGCCGATGGCGAACTCGCCGACGCGGTCGCTGTTTTCGTCCGTCGAGGTGTAGAGGCGAAACTCCTCCAGCAGAGCCGCGTTGGCGCAGGCCAGGTGGGAGATGCGGTTGTCGCGGATATCGATGGTCAGGGGGGTGTGCTTGAGGTCGCCATACTTGCGGCAGAGGTAGTCGCCTACTACGCCGTCGACGACGAAGCGCCCTTCCACGTTGGCGGGCGCGGTGAAGATCTCGCCGCCCGGCAGGTTCCCCCACTTCTCGGGGGTGATGATGCCGCTCGTCTTCAGCCACTTGAGGCTTGGCGAGAAGGTGGCGAGGAGGTCCGTGCCGGCCTTCGAGGTCACCCGGATCTCCCGCGCCGGCCGCGCCTTGGCGATCAGCCAGGAGCTCAGGCGGTCCACCTCCAGGAAGTCGGCCCGCATCCCCTCGCGCATGATCTTGCCGTCGATGTTCACCATGTGGCCATGGCGAATTCCCCGCCGGTTCACCACCTCCGTCATCGCGATGCGGGAGCCGAGCTCGCCGCGCTGGGCCTGGGCGGCGAAGATGGAGACCTGGGACCGCTCGAGGTCGTCCAGGATCGGCTTCGGCATGCCGGCGGCGAGGGGACGAGGGGCGTAGTCCTCGAGGACGAAGACGTTGTGCTCCGCCCCCAGCTCCGCGATCTCCTGCACCAGCGCCGCCGCGATGTCCGACGTCTCGCGGTCGGTGATGACGGTGATGCGCTCCTGCGGTTGCAGGCGCAGACAGGTATGGATGGCGTTGTAGGCGCCTGGGAGAAAATCCGCAACGACGGGTGAGTTTTCGAGAATCATGGTTTCCAATGGCTAAGCAAGATTCAGGCCGTGATGCGTCTCCCGCACGATGAAGCTCACCACCTCGCGGGTGTCCTGGGTCGCTTCCCAGACCTGGAGCTGGCGGTCGGCGCCGGTGCCGGCCCGCAGGATCTGGTGGATGTAGTCGATCTCCTCGCGGCTGCCCAGCTCGTCCACCACGTCGTCGATGAAGGCGAGCAGCTCGTGGATGAGGTCCACGCAGGGCACCTCTTCCTGCTTGCCGAAATCGATCAGCTTGCCTGAAATGCCGTGGCGCGCGGCGCGCCATTTGTTCTCGTTGAGCAGCAGCCGGCGGTAGAGACGGAAACCGAGGTTCTGCTTGATCAGTTTGTAAAGCTTGACGGTGACCGCCTGGATCAGCGCCGCGAGCGCGATGGTCTCGTCCACCCGCATGGGCACGTCGCAGATGCGGAACTCCAGCGTGTTGAAGAACGGATGCAGGCGGATGTCCCACCAGATGCTCTTGGCGTTGTCGATGCACCGCGTCTTGACCAGCAGCTTGAGATAGTTCTCGTACTCCGACAAGCTCTGGAAGTGATCCGGAATGCCGGTGCGGGGAAAGCGATCGAACACCTTGCTGCGGAAGGATTTGAGGCCCGTGTTGCGGCCCTGCCAGAAAGGTGAGTTGGTGGATAGAGCGAAGATGTGCGGCAGGAAGTAGCGCACGGAGTTCATGATGTGGATCGCCAGCTCGCGGTCCTCGATGCCGACGTGGACGTGGAGGCCGAAGATCAGGTTCGCCCGCGCCAGCTGCTGCATGTCCTCGACGATCGTCTTGTAGCGCTCGTGCGGCGTGATCTCCTGATCTTTCCAATGCGCGAAGGGATGGGTGCCCGCGGCGGCGATGGTCAGATCGTTGCGGCGCGCCAGCTTGGCGAGGTCGCTGCGCAAGCGCAGGACCTCGCTGCGGGCTTCCTTGATGTCGCGGCAGATGTTGGTACCGACCTCGATGACCGACTGGTGAAGCTCCGGCTTCAACTGGTCCTGCAAGGTGTGCTCGTCGTCGATCAGATGCTGCACGTGCGAGCGCAGGTCTCCCGTTGCCGGGTCGATGATCTGGAACTCCTCCTCGATGCCCAGCGTGAAGAGACCTGCTTCGCTCATACGGCGGTCCTCGGGCTCTCAGGCTGGGCGGACGCCGGGATTTCAGCGGCCGCCGCGGTCGTTGCGGCCACCTGCGCGGCCACGGCGGAGACCGGGGGCGCGGAGGCGCGCTTCACGTACTGACCCCAGCGCAGGTTGTCGCCACCCTCCACATGCTGCTGGGCCTTGCGGATCGCCATGTTGGCCGCCGCCTCCACCACCCAGGCGAAGTTCTCGTCACCGATGGATTTGGCGTCGGCGTCCGGCGCCGGGTTGCAGAAGTCGATGGCGTAGGGAACGCCGTCGCGCATCGCCATCTCGACGGTGTTGAAGTCGTAGCCCAGCCAGACGTTGAGGGCCATCACGTCGTCATGGACCTTCTGGAGGATCGCCGGGTCGACCGGCGGGCCGTCCTTCACATAGCGCAGGTGGTGCGGCTGGCGCGGGTCGTACTGCATGATGCGGATGTCCTTGCAGTCGAGGCAGTAGCAGCGGAAGTACTCCTTGAAGACGATCTCCTCCTGGAGCATCATCACGAGCTGGCCGGTCTCGTCGTAGGCGCGGAAGAACTCCTCGCGGTTGGTCACCCGGTAGACGTTCTTCCAGCCGCCGCCCGCGAAGGGCTTGAAGAAGGCCGGGAAGCCGATGTAGTCGAAGATCCCCTCCCAATCCAGGGGATAGGCCAGGTTGCGGAACGACTTCGCGGCGGTGTCCGTGGGGTTCTCCTTGGAGGGCAGAAGCACGGTCTTCGGCACCGCGACGCCGATCTTGGTGGCCAGGGCGTTGTTGAAGAACTTCTCGTCGGCGCTCCACCAGAACGGATTGTTCACCACCGCCGTGCCATTGAGGGCCGCGTTCTTCAGGTAGGCGCGATAGAAGGGAACGTCCTGGGAGATGCGATCGAAGATCACGTCATAGCCGGAAGGCTCGCCCTGGACGAGCTTGTCGATGTGGACGAATTCGGCGGCGATGCCGTCCACGTGCTTGGCGTTGATGCGCTCGACGAAGGCTTGGGGGAAGGTCTCCTCCTGGCCGAAAAGGATTCCAACTTTCTTCATATTCTCAATTCCTCCGGATCTTGGGAGCTGCTGGAAAACACTCGTTGTAAGGCAGGTCGTGAACCGATCTTAAGCGGTCTCACGAAAACACCGGGGAACAGTAGCACAGGGAGGGCGCGCCCGAGGGAAACAAGATCCCACGAAAGCGTTGACTTTTGCGGCGGGATTCCTCAACATATCCCCAGTCCAAGGGTCCACGACCTCCTTCCAAGGAGCGGCGTGGCAGCTCCGATGAGGCTTGGGCGGCCCAAGGAGCTGGGCGGGCTGGGACCTGCCAATAACGGATTCGCCCAGGAAGGAGGTGGTCCAGTGATCGAAGGTATACACGGTTCTACGGAGGTGGCGTCCTCGTAAGGGGATCCTCCACGTCACGTGTCCGTGGCACAGGGAGGTTAGCCCGAGAGGGATAACCCAACGCCACCGAAGCGGACCCTTGAGACCCCGGCCCCATCAGGGACCGGGGTCTTTCGTTTATAGGTATAGATCCTCACATATGCCTTTCCCGTGGGCGGGAGTTGGCCGGTCAGGCGGTACTTCGCCGCGAGTCCCGGGCTCGCGACCAGCGCCTTCATCATTCCATAGTCGTCCAGGGCGGTTTCGAGGAGGATGAAATCGGGATGGCGCGCCAGGACCACCTCGACCAGGCGGTTCGCCCGCTCCCGCCGGCCCTTCTCGAGCGCCTCCGGCCAGGATCTCCCGGACCGCAGGTCGCGAAACAGATCCTTCAGCTTGCGGTCGAAGCGATAGACCTCCGCCACCTGCCGGTCCACCAGTCCCAGGGTGTCGACGAAAATAACCTCGTGCCCGCGCGACGCCAGGTAGTAGGGAATGCGTCCCATCTGGCCGAAGGCGACGACGCTGTTCGGGGGAATGTGCGCGTCCATCCAGAGGGCGGTCTGAATACCCCAGTGCGAGCCGTCGGAGAAGGGATCGAGCCAGCGGTCGAAAACCTCCCGCCGCCAGCCGGCAATCCGCGGCGGGTTGTCGCGCAGGGCCAGCAGCGGCCCCACGAGGAGGATGGCCAGGAGCACGGCTCGTCCCGCGTTCTTCCGGCCCGCGGCCAGGAGCTCGTAGCCGCACCAGACCGCCACCAGCAGCACGGGCAGCGTGGGAATGAAATAGCGGAACCCCGGCCGGTAGTCACCCCCCGAAAGGAAGTTGAAGGCAACGGAGAGGAAGCCCGGCACGGCGAGCAGCAGGAGGAGGCGCCGCCGCTCGGTCCGCCGGTCCCCGGATCGCCACAGCGCCAGCAGCGGCAGGAGCAGCGGCAGGGCGCCGAGGTAGAGCACGTAGCCGAGGAACTGGCCGCCGGAGCGGTCGATCAGCAGCGGGTAGAGCTTGACGCTGGTGTTGGGCACCAGGCGATGGAAGGTGAGGAATCGCCAGACCAGATAGCCGCCGTAGCCGATCGCCGTGGGGAACGCGTAGCGCAAGGCCCCCCGAATATCCCATCCATCCGTGAGCCGGTCGGCGACGAGGAGCCCCACCAGCAGCATTCCCTCGGGCCGCCCCAGGGTGACGGCGAGCGGCGCCAGCATCGCCACCCAGCGTACCCAGGGACGCTGGAGTCCTGTTGTCAGTGGATACTCCGTGGATAGATAGGCGCCGCAGGCGACGACGATCGCCAGGGAGTAGAACGGCGTCTCCAGGCCGCTTCGCGCCCAGACGGCGAAGGGCACCGAAAGCGCGAGCGCCACGACGGGAGCGAGGCGGCCGAAGCGGCTCAAGCCCGCCGCGCGGGCGAGCAGCCAGGTGGCTATGAGCGTGGCGCCGCCGCAGAGAATTCCCAGCGCCGGCGCCACGCGCGGCAGGTCGAGCCCCGCCCGCGCCAGAAGGGCGAGAACCATCATCCAGACCGGCCCGGAGAACCCTTCCACCGGATCGCCCGTGTTGAACACGAGGCCGTGCCCGTGCGCCCAGTTCCAGGCATAGCGGTAATAGATGAAGGCGTCCTCCTCGGCCGGCATGGCGAGGGAGACGGCGATGAGGCCGAAGACGAGCAGCGCCGCCCCGACGATCCACAGCTCGCCACGCCCCGGCTCGGTGCCCGAGGTCTCAGGATTCATGGGCACTCCTCGTCACCGGCCTTCGTACAGACGCTTGAGGAGCTGGATCTGCCCGGCGTGGTAGATGTCGTGGAAGGCGCCGCCGAGGATCAGATCGCCCAGCAGGGTCTGCGATCCTTCGGGCGCGCGGTCCAGGTCGGCATCCGCGAGAGCGTCGACGACCGCGAGGAGGTCGCGGTGCATGGCGCCGAGAATCCCCAGGTCGTCCTTCCAGGCCCGCTCCGAGGCGTCCTCGCCAGGGCGGGCGAACCAGTCGCTGCCCGGCACCGGAAACCGCGTCTCCCCCTTCTTCTGGAAGAGGAGCAGGCGGCGCAGTACGATGTACTTCCAATAAGCCGCATGCAGGGCCAGCTCCCAAACGTTGTGCCGCTTGGGGCTGGGCCGCCACGCCGCCTGCTCCGCCGAGAGGCCGCGCAACGCGCCGCGCAGGTTGGTGCCGTGCCAGGCCTTGCGCTCGTAGGCCTGCTGGAGGGTACGCAGGAGCTGCTGAACGCGAGGATTGTCCGCCCTCGCCATCGTCGCGTTGCTCGCCATCACGCCGCCGGCACGATCGAGTTGAGGGCGTCGATGATGGCCGGCACGTCCTTGCTCTCGGTGTCGCGGATGAGGGCGACGGCCGCGGCGACGAGGCCTCCGGGCTGAGCGATCAACCGGCCCAGGAACTTCACCTTGTCGTCGATGGCCCGCACCGTCAGCGGCCAGGACGAGGGCGGCTGCAGCGAGATGATCTGCGCGTGCAGCCAGGCGTCGTCGCGGGCAGCGTCCAGGCTGAAGTCGAGAACCTCGGCGGCGTCCTTGCCGCCGATTCTTTCGAGCAGATCCAGCAGGGGCGAGAACTCGCCGACGGTCGCCTCCACGGCCGGGAGGAGGTCAGAGAGGATGGCGTTGATCTTGTTGAAGTCGTCATGGAAGCCCGCGAGCTGAAGGCCCTGGAAGGTCTCGCCGGTCACTACGCCGAGGTCCAGGTTGATGTGAGCATTGATCGCCACCAGCAGATCCTGGAGGATGATCAGATGTCCCGACCGGGTGGCGTCGAAGGCCACCTGCCAGCTCTTGGTGAGCTGTCCGCCAGAACGGAATGCCTCATAGGCCGCGAAGTAACGGTTGGCGAACAGCGCGTCGAAGCCGTCCATCCGGGGGCCGTTGTCGAAGTACCCGGAGTCGATGCCCTTCTTCACCGTCAGCGTGACCTGCCGGTAGAGGGCCGGAAAATATCCCAGCGGATCGCTCTTCGCCTTGCAGTCGGCGATGATGCCGTCGAGAATCTGAAGCACGTCGTCGATACCTTGGGCCTGCATCCTGACCTCCTAATTGCGTGGCTCACGCGGGCAGAGCTTAGCGCGTCTACCGGTCAGTTGACGCCAACCGGCCGCGAGTTGTATAGCCTTCTTGTAGAGGGGGATCAAGCCTTGGCTAAACGCACCACTTACACCCAGGCCCGCGCGAACCTGGCGGCCCTCTTCGACGAGGTGACCAGCAACCGCGAGGTCGTGATCATTAGCAGGAGAGGAGCCGAGGATGTCGCTCTGATTACCGCTTCCGAGCTGTCGAGTCTCATCGAGACCGCCCATCTTCTGCGCTCCCCAAGGAATGCGGCTCGTCTCCTCGCCGCGATGGAACGCTCAAAGACACGCACCGCAGGCGCCTAGGAGGGTGCGCGGCAGAAACGTCATCTTCTCAGCAAAGGGCGCCTCGATCCCTCCCCCCGCCATCGGTTTGGGGTGGATCGGGCCGGGGGTTCCCGCCTCGGAGGCTACCAGCCCAGCGTCCCCGCGGCACCTTTGAAGGGGCCCACGATGTCGCGGGTGATCCAGCCGCCGTAGAAGTCGCCCTCCTGAATCCGTACCTGCTCGCCGTCCACGAGGCACGCCTCCATGGCCTGGGGGTAGAAGGCGACGTACTCCTTGATGGGCTCATAGATCAGCGTCGGCAGCGGGTAGTACCAGGCGACGGCGGCCGCCGCCTTGCCCTCCACCTCGGCGTCGAGGTAGCGGGCGAGGCCCTTCCATTCGCACCAGGTGGCGCGGGGGTTGGGCTTCAGAAGCTCCATCCGGACGTCGGCCGGTGGAAAGTAGTAGACCGGGGGGTGGCTGGTCTCCAGAACGCGCAGGGCGCGGCGCGTCTCGGCGAGAGTGACGCCGTTGAAGCGAACCTGGATCAGACGGGAGGACTCGTCCACCCGGGGTGGACGCGGATAGTCCCAGACGGACTCTTGTCCGGGACCGGGCTCGATGCGTTGAATCGTCATGACCCGCCACGATAGCGGATCAGGGCGCGGCCCGATAGACCGCGCCCTTTCCCGGTCAGCCCTGGTTGGACATCACCGGCTGCGCGGCCGGTTGCGGGACCGCCTTCTGAACCTCGTCCTTGACCGTGTTCGTGGCTTCCTGCGCCACGCTCTTCACCTTGTCGGCCAGAGCCTGGGGAGTGAGACCCTGGTGCTCGGCCTCGGCCTTGACCTTGTCAGCCACGGTTCCGGCCATCCCCTTGCCTTTGTCGAGGGCTTCCTGCCCGAGCTCTTTCGCCTGATCCACGAGCTGATCCCGGGTCTCTCCCATCCACTCGTCCTCGACGTCCGTGGAGGGAATGGCGAGACCGGCGACGATGCCGAGGGCGAGGGTCGCGGCGCCCACCAGGAGGGGGTTCGACTCCATGGTCTCCCAGAAGCCCGTGCGGACGCGCCGCACCCCCGTCTTGGCCTTGCGCTTGAGCTTGAGCGCTTTGTCCTGGGCCTGATGGCCCAGATCGAGCGCCTGGTCCTTGAGGTGCTCCGCCTTCTCGCCCACCGTGTCCGCGGCGTTGGAGACGGCTTCCTTGGCGCTGCCCGCCACGTCCTTGACCGTTACCTTGGCAGAGGCGAGGACGCCCTGGGATTCGCGCTTCCAGGCCTCTGCGGAGCCGTAGCCGTCGTAGCCGTCGTAGCCGTCGTCGTAGCCAGGCTCCGAACGGCGGGAGCTCTCGACCAGCAGCCAGCCGACGCCGAGGCCGATGACCGCCGAGGGCAGCGGATGCTGCCGGACGATCGCCAGGAGCTTGGTGGCGCCGGCGCTGGAGCCGCCCTTGAAGAGACCCCAGGCCTCCTCGGCGATCTGGCCCGGAGTGAGCTTGGACTCCAAGGCGTTGAACGTCTCGTCCATGTCGGCCCGGGTGCGGTCGATGTCGGAGCGGATCTGATCGGAATTGCGATCGGCGCCGAAACCAGGATCGGCGCTCGTGCTGGCGCCGCCGGTCACGAAATCTTCTCTTTGAGCCATGCTTTGTTCTCCTGCAAGCTTTGGGTGGTTTTCTGGGGAGCGAGACTCTCGTGCTTGAGGGTTCCGAGGGATTTTTTGACCATCGACCCGCCGACGGCGGCGAGGGCTGCGCCGACGATGAGCGGCGCCAGCCAGACGGCGATGCCGAGGGATATGAGCTGGCTGAGGATCGACGTCAGGCCGTAGACCACGGCCGCGAGCAGCGCCAGGGCGCCGAGGAAGGCCACGGCGCCGCCGACGGCCAGGGCACCGAGGTTGGTACCCACCCGCGCCGCCTTTTCGGTCATCTCGGTCTTGGCGAGGTCCACCTCCTGCTTGAGCAGGGTGCGGGTCTCGGTGGTCAGCTCACGCAGCAACTGAACGATCGAACGTTCTTCTTTGACGCCCGCGACAGCCATGGCTCAACCTCCGAGCGTCGCGTCATAGGCGGGAGTCGCTCCGGTCCCCGTCGCCGGAGCCCACGAGGAGCGCTGAGCCGGCCGGGTGTCGGAGCCGCGAAAGCCGGTGGCCGGCTGCTGATACGGCCGGTAGCCGGCGGGACGCTCCGGCGCCGAGCTCTTGAGGAACCGCGCGAGGAACAGGCCGGCGAGAAAGGTGCCGCCCAGGAAGAGGTCGGGATGGCGCCGGGCGAGCGTTTCGGTATCGCGCACGAAACCGCGCAGATCGTTGTCCCGCAGATAGGAGGACAGCTTCTCCACCTGCTCGGCGGCACGGTCCGCATAGCGGCCGAAACCTTCCGCATCGTCGTTCTGAAGCTTGTGGGCGGTGTCGCGCAGGGCGCCCGCCAGGCCGCCCAGCCGGTCGGCCGTCTGGTCCTTGCGCTCGGAAACCAGCTGATTGACCTGCTCGCGGGCCTGGCCCGCGAGCTTCACCGTCTGCTTCTTCGCCTCCGACGCGAGATCCTTGGCCTGCCCTTTGGCATCCTCCAGGACGTCCGAAGCCTTCTGCTTGAGATCACCGGTGTCGGGCAGCGTGGATGTGGACCCGCCGCCGAAATCGTTTCGATTCGCCATGAAACGCACTCCTTTCCAAAGTTGGAACTGACCGGACCTGCGAGACCTGCAGGCCACCGCTCTCGGAATTCACTGGAGAGCAAGCGGCGTGCCAAAGGTCCCGGCCCGCAACCATGGCGAGGCCGGCCGCTGCGCGGACGACCTCGTAGAGTGTGTTTCAGAGAAGCCGGGCTACGCCGCCCCGGCGGACATCGTCCGGAGGAGCTGTTGCCTCAGGATGGCAAGATCCCCCAGGCGGCTGCTCGACGGATCGGAGGGTGGACGGGTGACCTCACATTCCAAGTCGTCCCCCTCGTCGGGAGGCCGCGTCACTTCGGTACAGAGGGCGAAGCCCGGGGCTCCGGGCTGAAAGGCGCGGGCGAGAAGGACGTCGGTCATGATTTCCCTGAATTTGAAGCTCATCCTCTCCTCCTGGGGCGTTGCCCCGTACAAGCCGCGAACCCCGCGGCTACGCTGAATCCACTGCAAGCAATGGGGAGAAGTCTAGCAGAACTCACTACAACCTCGACGCCTCGGTGCTGAACCGGCGATTTAATGGCCGGAGGAGCCCGGCGCCGACTTGAGGGTCAGCATCCAGATGTCCCCCTCGTCGGTCGGCCGCACGGCGTAGAGCGAGCGGTCGTCGGGCGAAAGAGCGAGAGACCGGAAGGCGGAGCTCGGCGGCGGGGCCAGCACGAGGCGGGGCGTGCGATCCTTCAAACCGACGCGGAAGATCTTGCCATCGAAGAGGTAGAGCAGGGTTTTGCCGTCGTGCAGCCAGATCGGCTGGGAGCCGGCGTCCGTCAGCCGCTCGTAGCGGCCCTGAGCGAAGGAGTAGACGACGATACCCGCCGGCGAGCCCTCCTCCTGCTCCAGGGTACCCGCCAGCAGCTTGCCGTCCGGAGACCAGGCGTGGGCGGCGAAGATCTCCTTGCCGCCGCCGGGAGGAGGGAGCTTGCGCGGAGCGCCGCCGGTCAGGTCGAGAAGCGTGGAGCCCTGGGAGCCGAGACTGGCCACGACCTCCTGACCGTCCGGCGAGGGAATGGGGTTGGTCAGCTCGATGCCGGGACGCGGGATGGGCTGCAACCCCAGTCCGTCAGCGCCGATCGTCCACAGGCCGTAGCTGTGGCCGCGGTCGGAGTAGAACAGCAGGCGCCCGCCGGGAAGCCACTGCGGCACGCGGTCCTTCGCTCCATCGGTGGTGAGCTGGCGCTGACCGGTGCCGTCCGGCCTCACCAGATAGAGATTCTCCTGCGGCGCCGAGGTGTCGAAGGCGATCCACAGGCCGTCGGGCGAGACGGCGGCGGAGCGCACCGAGCGCGAGCCTTGCGTCACCGCCTGCGGTTTGTCGCCCATCTTGAAAGTGGCAGGATCGAAAGCCCAGCGCTCCAGATTCGACTTCCCTTCCTCGGTGGCATAGGCGATCTGCCGGCCGGCGAGGCTGAGCAGGCCCACGGACTGCGACGACGGGGTGACCGGCTTGGGCTCGCCCTGCGGCGCGCCCGTCGCCTCGTCGATGGGCAGCTGCCAGACGTTCATGCTGCCGCTACGGTTCGAGACGTAGTAGAGATACCGCCCGTCGGCCGACCAGATGGGGTTCCAGTTGTCGTGGCCGTCGCGGATGGCCTGCACCGGCGCGCCGCCCTCGGCCGGCAGAGTGTAGAGGATGCGCTGCGAGGTGCCGGTGGGCACGCCCCAGTAGGCGATGCGCTTGCCGTGCGGCGACCAGCTCGGCTGCACGCCGTCGTCCTTGCCGATCTGCCGCATCTTGCGGGTGGCCACGTCCACCAGCCAGAGCTGGCTGACGGTCTGGCGCTGGAGGGGGCCGGAGACGCCCTCGGTGGCGAAGGCGATCCGGGCGCCGTCGGGCGACCAGGCGGGGTTGAAGCCGGCGCCGGTCAGGCGGCGGACGGCGCCGCCCGTGGTGCCCATGACGAAGAGGCCGCCGCCCTCGCGCTCGGAGCGGAAGGCGATCTGGGAGCCGTCGGGAGAGAAGGCGGGCTGGGTGTCGTCGGCGGCCGAGTCCGCCGTCAGATCGATCGTGTTGCCGCCGGCCACGGGCTGGAAGTAGATGTCGCGGTTGCCGCTGTGGGCCTTGACGTAGACGAGGTTCTTGCCGTCCGGCGACAGGCTGGGGAACGACTCGCTCCCCTCCAGGTCGGTGAGGCGGGTGAAGCTCGCCTCCGGCGGCGGCTCCGGCGTGTGCCGGCCGCTACGGGCCCACAGCCAGAGGCCGCCGGCGATCAGGGCCGCCACCACGGCCAGGGCGGCCGGCCACATCCAGACCGGCGTCGCCGGCGGCCGGGCGTCGCCGGGCTGCGTGCGCACCGTGGTGGTCATCGACTCGTTGCGCAGCGCCGTCAGATCGCCCAGCGGGCCGTCCACCGTGGGGTAGCGGTCCCCGGGGTCCTTGGCCAGCAGGCCGTCGACGATCCGCTCGAGCTCAGGCGGCGCCTCGCTGCGCAACTCGTGCAGGGGCCGGGGGTGATCGTTGAGCAGCGAGAAGAGCACCGCCTGCTCGTGCTCGCCGCGGAACGGCCGGCGGCCGGCCACCATCTCGTAGAGCACGATGCCCAGCGACCAGAGGTCGGCGCGGTGGTCCACCTCCTCGCCGCGCGCCTGCTCGGGGGACATGTAGGCCGGCGTGCCGACCGACGAGCCGGTGCGGGTGAGGGCCGCCGAGCCCGCCAGCTTGGCGAGGCCGAAGTCCAGGATCTTCACCACGCCGTCGCTGGTGACGATGAGGTTGGCCGGCTTGATATCGCGGTGGATGATGCCGTGGCGGTGGGCCTTGGAGAGGCCGCGGGCGATCTGCTGCGCGATGTCGGTGGCCTCGTCGATGGCGAGCGGCCCGGTCTCGATCCGCTTGCGCAGCGTCTCGCCGTCGTAGGAGGGCATGGCGAGATAGAGCCGGCCGTCGTCGGTCTCCCCCACCTCGTGGATGGTGCAGATGTTGGGATGGTCCAGCACCGAGGCCGAGCGCGCCTCCTGGAGGAAGCGGGCCTTGGCCTCCGGGTCGCGGGTCAGCTCGGGGGGCAGGAACTTGAGCGCCACCGTGCGGTTGAGGCGCAGGTCCTCGGCCTTGTAGACGACGCCCATGCCGCCGCCGCCCAGGAGCTCGCCCACCCGGTAGTGGGCCACGATCTGCCCGCAGAGGCCGTGGCCGGTCTCCTCCGAGGTGGCGCGGGGCCGCGAGAAGCTCGAGGGGATATCGCGAATGGTGGGATCGAAGCCGTCCTGGAAGCCGGGCATGCCGAGAGTCTCGGCGGCCCGCAGCAGGTCGCCTCGCAGCTCCTCCATCCGCGGGTAGCGCTCCTCCACCCGCTTGGCGAGGGTGCGGTTGACGATGCGCTCGAGGTTGGGCGGCACGTCCTTGCGCAACGCGCTCATCGGCTCGGGATCGCGGCTGAGGATGCCGCGGATGCGGTCGTGATCCGTCTCCGCCGCGAACGGCGACTGGCCGGTGATCATCTCGTAGAGCACGACGCCCAGGGCCCAGACGTCGGTGCGGGCGTCGATGGCGTCGCCGCGGATCTGCTCCGGCGCCATGTACCCCGCCGTGCCCACGGCCGTGCCGTCGCGGGTGAGGCGCGACTGATCCGGCAGCTTGGCGATGCCGAAGTCGACGAGCTTGACCCGGCCGTCGGGGGCGATGATGACGTTGGCCGGCTTGACGTCGCGGTGGACGATCCCCTTGGTATGGGCCGCGGCGAGGCCGCCGGCGATCTGGGCGGCGATGTCCGACCGCCTCGGCCAGCGGCAGCGGCCCGCGCTCGATGCGGCGCTTGAGCGTGTCGCCCTCGCACAGGGCCATGGCGATGAACAGCCGCCCGTCGTCGGTCTCGTCGACCTCGTAGACGGTACAGATGTTGGGGTGATCGAGGGCCGAGGAGGTGCGCGCCTCGCGCAGGAAGCGGCGCTTGTCCGACTCGTTGCCGGCGCGGTAGGAGGAGAGGAACTTGAGGGCGACCAGCCGCTCCAGCCGGGTGTCCTCGGCCTTGTACACGACCCCCGCGCCACCGCCACCGAGGCGTTCCAGGATTTTGTAGCGGGAGATTGTGCTGCCGATCAAACGGTAGCTTCCTAGAGTAGGGATCAGCTCGGGAATCCGGCGTGAGCGCCTAGTCTATCACCTGCCTGGTTCGATCGCCGCGAGGCGCCGCAGCTCGGCATACTCCTCGTGAAAGCCGGCGACCACCGCCTCGGGGTCCGGAATGAGGCCGGCGTCGGTGCCCACGCCCACCCGCACGTGGCCGGCGTAGCTGAAGATGCTGATGCCGAGCCCCACCCGGCCGGACTGCGGCACCCAGAAGAAGATCTCGTCGATCGGCTGGCCCGCGAGATAGAGCGTCTGGCGCGGCCCCGGGACGTTGGTCATCACCGCCGTCGCCTTGGTGGCGAAGATCGCCACCACCATCTTCTGCACCGCGAGCGGCACGATGCCCAGCATGCGCAGGATGGCGTAGACCACCACCGGCTCGGCCGAGCGCTTGAGCGCCAGCGACCGGCGCCGCAGCTCCTTGAGGCGCTCCAGGGCGTTGCTCGCCCCCACCGGCAGCGACAGGAAGACGAGGCCGAACTGGTTGCCCAGCTCCGCCAGCCGGGCGAGCGGCCGCAGGTTCACCGGCATGGCGGCGCGGAAGTTGATCCCCTCCCCCTTCTCCCCCTTGCGGTCCAGATAGCGCCGCAGGCCGCCGGTCATCGCCGAGAGGAGGACGTCGTTGAGCGTGCCGCCCAGCGCCCTGCCGATCTCCCGCACCTCCTCCACCGCAATCTTGTCCGACCAGGCGACCTTCTTGGCCACCCCGAGCGGCCCCTTGAAGACGGTCTTCGGATCGGAGGGGCGCAGCACCAGGCGGCCCATGGCAACGGTCGAGGCGGCGCCGGTGGTCAGGACCCCCGTCGACTTGAACGCCTCGGCGGAGGCCTCGAGCAGGCGCAGGCCGTCGGGCATGATGCGGGCGATCATCTCCCGCTCGGCTTCGAGGCTGCGGGGCGAATCGAGGAGCAGGCCGAGGAACGGGTTGTCGAGGGCCTCCGCCTCGACATTGCCGCTCTCCTCCCGCGGCCCGGCGTCGGTGTCGGTAAGGGAGAGCAGCACGAGGAGCAGGGCGAGGCCGTCGCCGATGCAGTGATGGAGGCGGCCAAAGATCACCGAGCCGCCGCCGTAGCCCTGGACGAGGAGGAACCGCCACAGCGGCCGGGAGAGATCCAGGGGCTCGCTCATCTGCGCGCTGACCAGATCGGCCAGCTCCGCGTCGCCGCCCGGAGCCGGGAGCGTCACCTCCACGAGATGGGCGTCGAGGTCCACTTCGGGCACGCTCTCCCA
Source organism: Thermoanaerobaculaceae bacterium (assembly GCA_963717295.1). GTDB lineage: Bacteria > Acidobacteriota > Thermoanaerobaculia > Multivoradales > UBA5704 > DATARR01. The sequence continues at coordinate 7,509,666 of OY970330.1, read as the reverse complement.
GTGCGGATCGCCCCCCGTCAGCACCACCTTCTGGCGGAAGCGGGAGATGGGCAGCAGGCGCTGCGTCAGGAGCCGGCCGACGCGCTCGCGGCTCACCGGCGCCCCGAGCACCAGGACGCCGTTGATGATCATCAGATTGGTCGGATCGTCCATGCGCAGCCACGCATGGTCGACGGCCGCCAGAGGCACCCGGGTAGGGGCCGCCGTGCTAGTTTCCGCGGGGCTCAAGGGGTGGGCTCTCTCAAGTGGGGGGAAGTTTACACCGGAGACCTTCCCTCCTGACCCCTTCCACCCCTCTCGACGCACCTTTCTTGATAGACCCTCTCGGAGGTCCGAATCATTCACGAGGAGGTGATGGCGCGCGTTTCGCCGGGGCATCGTCTCAGGATGCCCCTCTGTGCGGAGGTCAATAAAAACCTCCTACGGGCGCCATCCTCTCCAATCACGCCTTTCCCAGAACGCCTACCGGACGCCCTTGCGACAACGGTCCGTAGAGACGCCCCAGACCTGCTACGACGCCCTTTCAGATACCACAACGTCGGGGCGTCTCCCGCAGGCCGATACGGGTTCCTGCCTGGTAGGACCGTTGCCCCAGGATCCAGATCGACCCTACCGTCCCGGAGGGGAAACGGCCGGGGCCTCGAAAGGGGGAGACGCCCCGACGTTGTGGTGGATGAGAAGGTATCGTAACGGTCTGGGACGTCTCTACGGACCGGTATCGTGTCGAGCCGTCGGTGTCGATGCGGGGGCGGATGACCTCGTTCCAACCCTGCGGCTCCACAAATCAAACTTCAGGCGAGACGAATCAAACTTCTGCCGCGATGCCCAAGCTTGCGTCGCCTCAGCCCAAGCGTGCCATCTCTCCTCTCAAGCATGCCACGTCGCGCGTCAAGCTTGCCGCGAGGCGTCTCAAGATCGTTGCGTTCCGTTGCAAGCTCGCGGCGTGATGTGACGAGCTTGGCTCGTCCCTCCCCAAGCTGCGGCGCCACGCGGCAAGCTTGCGGCGTCTCATGGCAAGGCTGACACGCGCCGGACACGGTTTGAGGGGTGGAGTGCCAAGCTTGGCGGCGGCCGTATCTAAGCTGAGCCGGGACGCAGCAAGGTCTCGATGAGCCGCCTCAAGTCTGGTCGAGGCATCGCAAGCTCTCCGCGAAGCGCCGCAAGATCGTTTTGGGGCGTCCCAAGGACTCCTCAGCTCTTCCGCATCAACAAACGCGCCTGCCAGTCCGAGCTGGGCACCAGCGCAGCGCCTTCGAGGAGGACGGTTTCCTCGGTGACGTTCAGCGGCAGGCAGCGCTCGGCCCCCGCGAACGTGGAGAGGTAGGCCACGAAGGCGCAGATCAGGGCGTCGAGGTTGTCGTCGGTCTTGCTCGCCACGTCCTTCTGCGTCTCGGACTGGGGACGCAGGCCCGTGCCGTCGGTGAGCACCCGCAGCATCTTCTCCCGGTGCTCGCGCTGCCTGGTGCGGTTCGTCCGGTCTTCGAGGCTCGCGTCCTTGTAGTCGCCGACCAGGTCCTCGGCCGTGTCGCGGTCCGTGAGGCTCGCGACGATGACCGCCCAGGAGACGCGGGGGTGGGTCTCGAAGAGCCGGCCCTTGCCGCCGCAGATGACCGTCCGCGGCAGACCCAGGAGATTGGCGAGCTCGATGGCGCGCCAGATGTCCGTGCCGCGGCTGCTCGGCTGGCCGGTGCTGCGGGGGATTCCCAGGTTGGTGAGGCGCTCGGCGAGCGCGAGGTCGGTGCGCCGCCAGAGGTAGGGATCGCCGTTGCTGTCCGTGTCCATGTCGCCCAGGAACCAGCGCATGCAGGGCGCGGGATAGGCGAAGGGATGATCGACCGCCGTCTTCTCGGCGCCGCGGAAATGGGCCTCGATGTTCGCGAGCCCGGCGCGCCCCTGCCAGCATCCCTTGGGAAACCGGTAGAAGAGACCCTCGTCGGTCTCGAAGATCTCGGCGACTCCGGTATTTCCAGCTTCCCCGGACAGGTCGACGCCGAGATAGATCTTCATGACCTCCGACTTATATCACCCCGCCGGCCCTCACCCCGGCAAAAGGTGCTTCTGGACCTTGCCCAAAGCGTTGCGGGGCAAGGCTTCCAAGTATTCGAAGCGGCGCGGCACCTTGAAGCCCGCCATCTGCGACTTGCAGTGCGCGACGAGCGCCGCCTCGGCCGCCGCGTCGAACGGCGACTCCACCACCAGGAAGGCGACGGGGACCTCGCCCCACTCCGGGTGGGGACGGCCCGCGACGGCCGCCTCGCGCACACCCGGATACGTGGCGACCACCTCCTCCACCTCCCGCGGGTAGACGTTGAAGCCGCCGGTGAGGATCAGCTCACGGCTGCGGCCGAGCAGGGTGATGTAGCCGTTGGCGGCGTCCTCGCGGGCCAGGTCGCCGGTGCGGAACCAGCGCCGGCCCAGATCGTCGTGGACGAAGCTCTCCGCCGTCTTCTCCGGCGAACGCCAGTAGCCGGCGAAGACGTTGGAGCCCGCCACCAGGAGATCCCCCTCGGAGCCGGGGGGCATATCCTTGTCCTGGCGGTCCACGATGCGGATGGAGACGCCCGGCAGCGGCGTCCCCACGGTGCCGGGCAGCCGGGGGCCGGCGAGAGGATTGGAGAGGTTCATTCCCGTCTCCGTCATCCCGTAGCGCTCCAGGATGTCGTGCCCCGAGAGCTCGCGGAAGGCCGCGAAGGTCTCCGGCGCCAGCGGCGCGCTTCCGGAGCAGAAGAGGCGCAGGCGGTCGAGGCCGAACGGTTCGCCCGCGGCGCGGCGCCGGCGCAACTCCTCCACCAGCCGCACGTACATGGTCGGGACGCCGAAGAAGAGGGTCGCCTCCCCAGCCAGCAGATCGGCCGCGGCGCCGCCGGCCTCGAAGCGGCGGCGCAGGTGGACGGTGGCCCCGGCGGCGAGAGCGCAGTGCAGGCCCACCACGAGGCCGTGGGTGTGGAAGAGGGGGAGCGAAAGGAGCAGCGAGTCCGCCGGCTCCCAGGCCCAGGCCGCGAGGAGGCCGGTGACGGTGGCGAGCACGTTGTCATGGGTGATGATCGCTCCCTTGCTCCTCCCGGTCGTCCCCGAGGTATAGAGGAGCATGGCGGCATCGCCGCCGGCGACCACAGGCGCCACGGGCGGGAGGAACGAGGAGGAGCCCTGAAGGTCCTCCAGCTCCTCGGCGAGGATCACCCGCTCCAGGCACCGGCGGTCCTCCGCCTCGAGCTCGTCCAGGATGGGCAGGAGCGAGCGATCGGTGATCATCAGCCGCGGCTCGGCGTCCCCGAGCATGTGGGCGATCTCGCGGCGGCGGTAGGCGAGGTTGATCGGCACCATCACCGCTCCGAGGCGGATCACGGCCAGGTAGGCGACGACGAATTCGGGCCGGTTGCCCAGGAAGAAGGCGACGCGGTCTCCCTTCCCGAGGCCCCAGGCCGCGAGACCGGCGGCGAGCGAGTCGGCCGCCGCGAACAGGCGGTCGTAGGTGAGGACGGTTTCCTCGGAGGCGTCTTCAGCGGCATCGCGGAAGCGGAGGGCGGCCTTCTCCGGCGCCCGGCGGCAAGGGATGGCGAACAGGTCCAGGAGGTTCATGGTTGCATGATGCTACGATGCTTTTCGTGTCCCCGGTGAAGGCCGTTTGCGCGGCCCTCTTGCTGGTCCCGGCCCTCCTGGGTGCGCAGACCGTGTCGCAGGCTCCTCCCAACGAGACGAGCTTCGCCGGCCGCGTCGACGTCACCGTCGCCGAGGTCGAGGTCTTCGTCGCCGACCGCGACGGCAAGCCGGTGCCGGACCTGACGCGCGACGACTTCAAGGTGCTGGAGGACGGCCAGCCCGCCGAGGTCACGGGGATCGCGCCCGGCTCCTCCCAGCGCCTCAATCTCGCCATCTTCTTCGACCAGACAACGCTCGACGTCTCCTCCCGCGCCACGGCGCTCGCCGCCCTTCGCAAGTTCTTCGAGGCCGGCCTGAAGCCGGGGGACCGCGTGCTGCTGGCGGGTTGGGACGGCTCGCTGGAGGTGCGGGCCGAGCCCACGGGCGACCCCGCGGTGCTGCGCGCGGCGCTCGACAAGCTCGGCGCCGGCCTGCCGTCCGGCGTGCGCTCGGCCCAGGAGAGGAGCGCCGTGCAGCGGGAGATCCGCGACGCCAACCCGGTGGACGAGGAGAGGGCCAACGGCCTCGCGCGCTCCCAGGCCAAGGCGGCCCTGGACGACCTGCGGGCCTACGCCCGCACCCGGTCGGAGGAGGCGCGGGCCACCTTCGGCGCCCTGCAGCAGATGCTCGTGCTGCTCGGCGGCCTGCCGGAGCGCAAGGCCCTCCTCTACGTCGGCGGCGGCCCCCCGCTCCAGCCCGGCGCGGACCTCTTCGCCGCTTGGCAGGGCCGCTTCGCCGTCATGGCCGCCGAGCTCGCCTTCTCTCCCATGGAGGTCTCACGCTACGACGCGGGGCCGCAGGCTCAGGAGGTGGTGAACCGGGCCAACGGCGCCGGCATTACCCTCTTCGCCCTCGCCCTGCCCGTGGGCGGCGCCCGCTCGGACGCCGAGGACTCCGGCCGGGCGATGCGCACCCTCGCCGAGGGCACCGGCGGCCGGGTGATCGTCGACATCCTCAACCCCGCCTCGTTCCTGGAGATCATGGGCCGCGATCTCTCGTCCTCGTATCTCGTGGCCTACGCGCCACCCCAGAAACGCACTGCGGGGACGCACAAGGTCGAGGTCACGGTCAAAGGCGGCGCGCTGGTGGCCCGGCACCGCGAGACGCGGCGGGATGGGGATGCCGGCGATCCGCTGCTGCGCGAGGCCCTTGCGACGCTTTGGGCGGGAGAGACCGGGGCGAGCGGGGCGAATCCGCTGCGGGCCGAGCTCGCGTTCGACGAGCAGGGCAAGGACGACCAGGGGCGGCTCCTGGTCTCCGGCCTCGTGACCTTCCCGCTCTCGGCCCTCACCATCCAGCCGCAGGAACACTTCCACAACGCGCACGTGACGCTCGCCCTCGTGGCACGGGACGGCAAGGGGAAGATCACGGGGCTGCCCAAGGCCGACGTCCCCATCGAGATTCCCAACGAGCACCTGCTCTCCGCCCCGGGCCAGACGGCGGGCTACAAATTCACCCTCCACCTGAGCCCGGGCGCCAGCCTCGTGGCCGTGGCCATGCGCGACGATCTCGGCGGCACGCAGGGGGTGATCCGCGCCGAGTTTCCTGGGAAGGGCGGGGAACGTCCCGCGGCAGGGCGGGTCGCGCCCCCGCCCACCCGTCCAGACCCGCCCCTACCCGAGGCCATCCACAGCTCGCCTTCGGTCAGCCTCGGCGTCGAGTCCGCCGCCCTGCTGATGAGCGGCCAGCAAGGCGGAGAGATCGCGCTCGGCGCGCTGGCTCTGCCCATTCCCGGCGAGGGCAACGCGGCCGACCGGGCACGGCTGCTCGTCCGGGTACGGCTCGGCGGCAAGGATCTTCTGGCGGGACAGACCGGGAACGTCCTGAAGATCGAGGGGGACCTCTACGCCCTCGGCGCCGGGGAGGGGATCGCGGGGTCGGCCCTGGAGAGGATCGAGATCGACCTCTCCTCCCGGCGCGCCGCCGTCGAACGGGACGGCGTCGACTTCCTCACCGGGCTGGACCTCAAGCCCGGCGCCTACTCGCTGCGGATGCTGGCGCGCAACCTCGACACCGGGAAGCTCGCCGTGCGCAACTTCTCCATCACCATCCCCGATCTCGCGTTCCTGAGGAACGCGCCGCTCCCCTCGCCACGTCCCGCCGCCGGGAGCGATCCCCGGCCCACGGCGCGGACGGCGGATCTCGGCCCCCTCGATCCGCCGCCGTTCCCGGACGACGCCCCGGCGACCGTGGCAGCCAACGCCGCGCCGGCGCCGCTGCCTCTCCCCGCTCCGCCCCCGGAGACCGCTGAGGGGCGAAAGTTGCGGGCTCTGGCGCGGACGGGCTACCGAGAGATCCTGGCGCGCCTCGCCGCCGGACGGGAGGCCGAGGCGCTGGAGGCGGCGGCCGCCTTCGAGGATTCCCTCCTCCTGCGCGCCAACCCCATGACCGTGGAGCGGCTGGTGGAGGTCGAGGCCGGCGCCGAGAAGGAGCTGGCCGGCATCAATCCCCAAAGCCTGGTGCCCGTGCTGCGCCTCCACCAGCGGCTCTATCAGGGGGCCACGGAGCGGCACCGGCTCCAGGGCTCGACGGTGGCCCGCGACGTCTTCCTTCAGGGAGTCGAGCTGCTGCGCGCCGGCAAGGGAGGAGGTTCCCTGGCGCACCGGTTTCTGGCCGTCTTCGGCGCCGAGCTGATGCGTAGCGGCACCCGGCACGTGGGCGAGGAGGTGCTGCGCCGCGTGCTGTCGGACGAGCCGGGGGACGAGATCGCCCTGCTCGAGATCGCCGCCGATGCCGAGCGCCGGGGCGACCACGCGGCGGCCGCCCGGCCTTTGGAGGCCCTCCTCAAAGCGCATCCCGAGCACCGGGAGGCGCGGCTGCGCCAGGCGGTCGATCTCGCGCGGATGGGCCGCGCCGCCGAAGCCGAGACGCGGCTCGCCGCCCTCCTCAAGGACGAGGCCGAGGCCTGGCGCCTCGCCCTCGCCTATCAGGAGCTGGCCCGGCTACAGCGGGCCGCGAAAAACCCCACCCAGGCGGAGGCGACGCTGCGCGAGGGCCTGAAGCGCCTGCCGGGCGACGAGAAGCTCACCCTGCTGCTGGCCGAGCTTCAGGAGACGAGCTGGACGAGCACCGCCGCGCGCCAAACCGTGGCGGCTCTCAAGCCCGAGACGGGCGGCGGAGGCGGCGCCGCCCGCCATCGCTACAGCCTGCCGCCCGAGGAGCCCTTCGCCTCGACCCTCGCCGCCCTCACGACTGAGGCCGCCACTCAACTCCCCGTCCTCGCCGCGGCCCTGGAGAAGACGGCGCCATGAAGATCCGGAGCCTCGCCATCCTTCTCTTCCTGGTCTCGCTTCCTGTCCGGGCCGTCGAGGTCCGCATCGTCCAGCCTGGAGTGGGCGAGCCCGTTTTCGGCGAGGTGGAGGTGCGGGTGGAGGTGCTACCGCCGGGAACGGCGGTCGAGCGCGTGGAGATCTTCCTCGACGGCGAGCCGGCCGGAGTGGCCGAGCGGGCGCCCTTCCGCGTCCTCGTCGACGCGGGCGAGGAGAACAAGCAGCACAAGCTGGAGGCGGTGGCCCGCACGGCCGGCGGAGCCCAGGCCAGGACGTCCGTCACCACCCCGAAGCTCCAGGCCGACGCCGAGGTGCAGGTGGAGCTCCAGCAGCTCTTCGTCACCGTACATCGCGACGGCAGGCCGGTGCCGGGCCTCCTCCGCGCCGAGTTCCGGGTCTTCGATCAGGACGTGGAGGCGCCGCTCTCCACCTTCGGCCGGGGCGACGCGCCCTTCACCGCCGTGCTGCTGGTGGACGCCAGCGCCAGCATGGCGGGCGGCCGGCTGGAGAAGGCGCTGGACGGCGCCAGGGCCTTCCTTGCCGGCATGGGCGCCCTCGATCAGGCGAAGCTCATGCTGTTCTCCGACCACATCCTGCTGGAGACCCCCTTCACCAGCATCCAGCCGGTGCTCACCCTGGGGCTGCGCGGCGTGAAGGCGAGCGGCGGCACGGCCCTCAACGATGCCCTGTACCTCGCCTCGAAGCGCCTGGAGACCCGCCGCGGGAGGAAGATCGCGGTGCTGCTCTCCGACGGCGTCGACGTCGAGAGCGTCCTCTCGATCGACGCCGCCCGGGCCATCGCGAGGCGCCAGGTGACCCTCTACTGGCTGCGCCTGCGGGGCGACACGGAAGCGCCCAAGGGCAAGAAGATCCTCATTAACTCGGCCTGGCGGGACGCTCCCAGCCACCAGAGGGAGCTCGATCACCTGCGCGACGCCGTGCTGGGCAGCGGCGGCCGCATCGCGGACCTCGCCGGCGTCGAGGAGATCCCCGCCACCTTGACGGCCCTGCTCTCCGAGCTGCGGGACCAGTATGTCCTGGGGATCACGCCGCGCCGCACCGGCGGCAAGGGCACCTGGCATCCCGTGCGCGTCGAGGTGCCGAACGGCCTCGTGCCCCGCACGCAGGACGGCTACTTCGAGCCGTGACCCGCAATACGGTAGACTGCGGTTCTAAATGAGAGCGAAACTCGCGCTCCTCGGCTTCTTTTTCTTCGTCTCGCAGGCCCTGGCGGACGCCAAGATCTCCGAAATCAAGGTCACGCTCGACGGCGAGAGAGTGCTGGCCAGCTTCGCCTTGCAGGACGCCTTCGACCGCCGCCTCTCCGAGCGCGTGGACAGCGGCCTGCCCACCTCCATCCTCTACCAGATCGAGCTCGACCGCGACCGCAAGCGCTGGTGGGACCAGAAGCTCCGCGACGTGACCCTGGAAGTGGTGGCGATGTACGACGCGGTGGCCCGCTCCTACACCGTCCACTACAAGCTGAACGACAAGCTCATCGAGAGCAAGACCCTGCGCGACCGCCAGGCCCTTCAGGAGGCGATGACGGTGATCGACCGCCTCCCCGTCTTCGAGGTGGCGAACATCCCCAGGGAAGGGCGCTCGCTGCTCAAGATCCAGGCCGAGACCGGCTCGCGCACCCTCCTTTCCTTCATCCCGGTCTCCATCAAAACGGACTGGAAGGAGTCCCCGAAGTTCCGCGCGCCGCGGAGGCCGTGACTTCCACTCTCCCATGTCCCTGCGCGACAAGCTCCTCCACCACCGCAAGAACTACCGCCTGATCTTCGGCGGCGTCGGAGCCCTGCTGTTCCTCTTCACGGCCATGTACTACATGGCGGTGCGGGGGCGCGACCTGCCCTCGGCCCTGGTCACCAACCGGGTGCTGATGTTCGTGCTTTGGTACGTCAACGTCATCCTCATCCTGGGCGTGCTCTTCGTCCTGCTGCGCAACCTCTTCAAGCTGCTGGTCGAGCGCCGCCAGAAGGTGCTCGGCTCGACGTTCAAGTTCAAGCTCGTCGTCACCTACGTCGGCATGTCGCTGATCCCCGTGCTGCTCCTCTTCGCCATCGCCAGCGAGCTGCTCCAGGGGTCGATCGACCGCTGGTTCAACACCCCGGTGGCGCCCGCCCTGGAGCGCGGCAACGCCGTGGCCCAGGCTCTCTACGACCAGATCGAGAAGACCAACATCCGCGACGCCACCCAGGTGCTCCAGGAGATCCGCGGCCTCGACCTGCGCGACGCCCACCAGCGCCCGCGCCTCAACCGGCGGATGACGGAGCTGCTGGAGAGCCTGCATCTCGACCTGCTCGCCGTCTACGAGGGGCGCGAACTGGTCAACGCCATGGTTGATACGCAGACGGGCATCCGTGATCTGCCGGAGCCGGACCGCTCGTTCCTGGAGGAGGCGGCGAAGAAAGGGCAGGCCACCGCCGCCGCGGGGGCGGCCGGCACCAAGGGGAGCCTGCTGCTCGCCGCCGTGGCCTCGTCGGCGGGAACGGTCCTGCCGCCCGTTCCCACCACCGAGGAGGAAAGGGCGAAGGTGCGCCCGCCGGTGATCGTCATCGTCGGCACCCTGCTCGATCCCGTCCTCTCGGCGCAGCGCGAGCAGCTGGTGCAGGACTTCCAGGCCTACCGCCAGCTCGAGGTGCAGAAGGACGAGCTGAAGGCGAGCCACATGCTGCTCTTCGTGATGGTGACCCTCGTCATCCTCCTCGCCTCCTCGTGGACCGGGCTCTACCTCGCGAGGCGGGTGACCGTGCCCATCCTCGCCCTGGCCGAGGGCACGCGCATCATCAGCGGCGGCGACCTTTCCCATCGGGTGGACGTCGAGGCGGACGACGAGCTCGGCGTGCTCGTCGAGTCCTTCAACCGCATGACCCACGAGCTGGCGAGCAACAAGGGCGCTCTGGAGCTCAGCAACCGGGAGCTCACCACGAGCAACGAACGGCTGGCCTCGGAAAGGGCGCTGATCGCGGCCATCCTCCAGAACGTGGCGGCCGGCGTCGTCTCCATCGATTCGGAGGGCAGGATCTTCACCTGCAACGGCGCCGCCCTCGTCATGCTGCGCCAGCGCGAGGACGAGGTGGTGGGCCGGGCCGTCACCGACGCCTGGGGCGACCGCGAGAGGTCGAAGCTGGCGGCCGTGCTGCGAGAGTCCGGGACCAACAAGGAGGTCCACCTCACCCTGGGAGGAGAGTGGAAGACCTTCGACGTCAAGGTGACGGCCCTGCGCGACGCCGAGGGGGCGATGCAGGGGCAGGTGCTGGTGATCGAGGACCTGACGGAGCTGATCAAGGCGCAGCAGCTCGCCGCCTGGAACGAGGCGGCGAGGCGCATCGCCCACGAGATCAAGAACCCGCTCACCCCCATCCGCCTCGCCGCCGAGAGGCTGCAGCGCAAGAGCCGCCTGGGCGATCCCGGCCTCACCGCGGCGATCGAAGAGGGGGTGGACATCATCGTCCGCGAGGTGGTGACTCTCCAGGGGATGGTGGACGAGTTCTCCCGCTACGCCCGCATGCCCCGCCCCCGCCCGGCGCCGGTGGACCTCGACCGCCTTGTGACCGAGACCCTCCACCTCTACCGCAACCTGAAGCCCGGCGTCGAGGTCGGCTCCGAGGTGGACTCATCGCTCGCCACCGTCTGGATCGACGGCGAGCAGGTCAAGAGGGCCCTCATCAACCTGCTCGACAACGCCGTCGAAGCCACGGAAGCCCCCGGCCGCGTCACCGTCTTCGCCCACCCGGTCGACGGTCACCTCGAGATTCAGGTGACGGACACCGGCCGCGGCATCTCCCCCGACGCCAAAGAGAAACTCTTCCTCCCCTACTACTCCACCAAGGGCCGCGGCACGGGCCTGGGGCTGGCCATCGTCCACCGCATCGTCACCGACCACCAGGGATCGATCCGGGTGGAGGACAACACCCCGCAGGGGACGGTGTTCACGGTGGAGCTGCCGATGGGGTGAACCGTTCACCGAGGGACGTAGAGACGTTCCCAGCCCCTCCACGACACCCTCCGCAGGCCCACAACGGCGGAACGTCTCCGCCGCGGCTACAACGCCCTGAACAACGACGACCTCCGGCGGGGCGACGCCGCCAGCCCGTCAGGGCGACGGTCCCGTAGCCCCGGGTGGTAGCCGGAGGAGCCGGTGTGAACCCGGGGATGGGAGACGTGGCCGGTCTCCTGCATGGCCGGATCGAATCCCGCCCAGCATTTCCCAACCCACATTTCCCCTGAATTCCCCGGGTGCCGGTCGCCGGCATTTCCTACCCCGGGTTTGCCCGGTCCCCGGACGACACCCGGGTCTACGGGAGTGTCGCCCTGACGGGCGGGGTTTCCGTCACCGGAGGGGGTTCGTCCAGCGCAAACCTGGAAACCGTGCAAAATCGCCGTCGTTCGAATGGAGCTCCGCTTGATGCTCAATGGCGAGCGCCGCGAGATGAGCATCGGTCGTGAGCTTCGCCAAGGCCTGAGGGCTCCGAATGAGGCTGTCCAAAACCTCCATATGAAATTGCCGCGATTTTATAGATGCGCATGGCCCGCGTCGTCTCCGGATATGACCGCCGGCAGGGATGAGCGATCTTTCTATATGGCGCTATGCCCGCAATATGGGGAAAGTTGACTCGCCGCCGGCGGCGAGCCAACTTTCCCTATGGGCAATCGGACTTTCCATAGGGGCGAGAGGCTGGCCGGTGCCGGCTGGCCGTCCGCCCATATAGAAGCTTGGCGAAAGCAATGGCCGGGATGGCCGCCAGACCCTTGGGTTAGACCGCGCGCCGCCCAAAGATCTCCAAAAACTCCCCCAACCCCAACTCCTCCGCCCGCGCCCGCTCCGGAATGCCCGCCGCGGCCGCACGCTCCTTCCCCCACGCGGCCCCGAGCGAGTTGCGCAAAGTCTTCCTCCTCTGCGCGAAGGCCTGCCTCACGAAAGTGGCGAAGGCGGGCATCTGGTCGTCGGGCTCGGGCGGCGGGTGCAGCTCCAGGCCGACGAAGGCGCTGTCCACTTTGGGGGCGGGCGGAAGCTTCCGGGCTTCACCTTCCCCAGGAGGCACGGGTGGGCCCAGGCGGCGACCAGGACGCTGAAGGAGCCGTAGGCGTCGGTTCCGGGGGTGGCGACGATCCGGTCCGCCACCGCCAGCCCGTCAGGGCGAGGACCCCGTAGCCCCGGGTTGGAACCAGCGGAGCTGGTGTGAACCCGGGGATGGGAGGCGTGGCCGGTCCTCGCGTGGCGGAATCGAATCCTGCGGAGGCCCAATGCCAGTCCGTTCCATGCGTATCCGCCCCCTCGCGTATCCGGGACCGTCATCGTGCCGGTCACACCCCGGGTTGCCGGTCGCTGGTTTGCACACGGGGTGGGCCCGGCGGCAGCAGTCAGTAACGAAGCGAAGTCGACCACTGAAGAGCGAGGCGGCTCTCCTTTCAGTATAAACTTTGGCCCATGGAAACATCCCGACCAGGTAAACCCGGGCCGTGGAAGGCTCGGCCTTCTGCCCTATCTCTTACCCTTCCTCTGCGTTCAGTAGAATAGGTGATGGCGATCCCAACGCTAGTCGTCGGTCTGGGTGGAACGGGAGTCCTGACGCTCCGCGCGCTCAAGAAACTCTACGAGGAGCTACCGGATAAGGAGAGGGTTCCGGCGTCCTTCCTCGCCTATGATTTCGATCGCTTGGCGCTGGAGACCAGGCTCCGGGACGACCGCTTTGCGAAGCTCGCGGAGGGCGAGTTTTATTACTTGGATCCACAGCCCATCCATGATGTCCTCCGTAACCTCGACCGGCAACAGGACGGCAAATCCGCCTGGGAAAATATCCTATGCTGGTTCCCGGATGTGTCTCGTCTCCGTGTCCCGGATTCCGAGGCTGCAGGAGTTGGAACGAGGCGGCTTCGTTGCCTCGGTAGGCTCGGCTTTTTCCTGAACGATGAGTTGATCGAGGGTTCTCTGCGTCGGGCGCTATTCGATATAGTGCAGAAGCCGAATCCGGCCAGGCTCGCAGACGAACGGCGGGTAATCCTGGTTTCCTCCATCGCCGGAGGCACCGGGGCAGGGATGCTCATCGACATGGCCTACCTTGCCAGACGACAGCAACACCGCCCCCGAGTGTTTGGCTACCTCCTCCTACCAGATGTCTTTACAAGTGTGGCTGGCGGTGATCTTATTTATCAGAACGCCTATGCATGCCTCAAAGAGCTTGACCATCTCAAGCAACAATCGATTCCATTCGACGCCCAATACCTTCGAATTCCTCCTACCATGGTACCGGTAGCTGGAGAAGAGCTCATGGCGCGAATTTTTCTTGCGAATGGCACGACCGCTCCAGGTAAAGACGCCATTGGGGCTGCGGCCGCACAACTTGCTGAAACAATCTTGCCGCAGCTCCAGGTGACGATCCAAGAAAAGATCCTTGCCATCGTGAGCAACACAATATCGGCGAGTGCCGGAGACTGGCCTGCACGATCATTCACTTTTAGCACCGCTAGATCGGCTTCAATCCAACCGAAGCCAGTCACCACGCCCAAGAACATTTTCTCCAAGCTGCTGCAGAACCTCTTGAAGCCATACAGCTCTGGCCGGAGGCCGACCCAGCAGCAGTTGGCCCAAATCTTACTGCAGCATTATCAGAAGATATTCGAGCGGAGGGTTCCCAAGCAGCAGCGAAGGTCCTTCACGTTGGTCATGCTGCCAAGCGAGCTTCCGCCAGAGCAGTTGAAGGAAGCTTCTGTCGAGGCAGAGCTATCTTCTATTCTGGAAAGCCGCTTCATGGTCGAGGCCTATAATGGGGAACGGGTGTGGGCCTACTTCGAAGACCTCTTCAATCCGGTTGGCAACATCAAGGACATCGACATCTATTTTGTCGCCTACAGTAGCCATGAGCAAAAGGAGCTGTTCCATATTGACCGGAGGATGCTGGCGAATCCGCTCTTTGTCGATTTCAACGAACCATACCCCGTGCGTTGCAGCAATCCGGATTGCGTTGGAAACATCGCGGACTTACCGCGTACAGAGCTGATCTGCCCAAATTGCGACTGTCTCATCGGAAGCCGCTGCGGCAATCCATCCTGCACGGCAGACGACCTCGATCGGCAGGAGAAGGGCGCAGCCAAATCCTGCCCTTCTTGTGGCGGGTTCAACCATGCGGCCTGGTGGGTTTGCCGGAAACATGGGAAGATTGCCATTGACATACCTTTAGCCCAGGAACGCTGTCCGCGTTGCCTAGAAGAGCATGAGAAGGATCCCATCGCTTGGCCGACTGGGAGGATCAGCCTTCGCCCGGACCTTCTGGATCGCATCCTCTGTCCGCGTTGCGCCGATCTCGCTGAGAACGATCCTGCATATACACCCTTCAGGGTCTCTAGAGATCTCGTTCCCTTCTACCGAAACGGCGTCAATGGACATGACGAGCCACTGTTCGCTACCCTTGCCAGCCGCCATCATCTTCCAGAGGGCTGCCGGTGTCCGGCCTGTCGAACGTTACTAATTCCCGTTCACCACGAGGGATCTTTTTATGGGGACGAAGAGTTCCGCATGCCACTTCGCGGCACTCAAGATTGGGGACAAAGCCCGCCGGAAAACTCCCCATTTTCAGCGCAGAGTCACCGTGCTATTCTCCTGTTTCGCAGACCAGGCTCTCATGTCTTTCTCACAGCAAGCGATCCGGAAAGCCGCTACGAAGTTCTCTGTGGCCACTGTGACTTCCCACTGGCTACCGACGATGATCAGTGCCCGCGCTGCCAGCGATTCCTGGAGTACTGCTCGGCCTGCATCACGGTTACGCACCGCAAGTCCCTGCACGCCGTGCCCGACCCGGGGACGGGAGGGAAGCGGTGTTCGGTCTGCGGCGTCCTACGAATCCCTTTCGGTAGAGCGGAGCTGTCCGCCGTTAAGGGTGCCTTCTGTGCTAACCTCTATGGTTGCCCCGCGGGAGGATTGTTGCTGCGAACGGGGGAGTTCGCAGTGCTGCCGCAGGATGCTTCTCTCTGCCCCATCTGCCGGGATGCGGCCTTCAAACCGCTCGATCTAAGAGTCTTTCTCCATTTGATGTCGCGCTGCCTGTTCTGCAACAACTGCCTTGGCTCGCTCCTCTTGGAGGAGCGAGTTTGGTCGGACAGAGAGGCGGGGCTCCTCGCCGTAGGCAGGTTGCAGATGCCGGAAAGCCTCAATGCCCAGCCATGCCCGCTCTGTGCCAGGGACGACCGCCCAGGAGAGGGAGAGACTCTAGCCGTGATCCATGTTCCAGAGGACGGTGCCGGTGGTGGCCGAGTTGAGGTGAGCGCGAGCCAATACAGGAGAGTTGTGCAGCTTGGCCGAGCGCTGATCTTTGCCAAAGAGAAAGGCGACGCCTTCGGCTTAACTTTCGCTACCTGGTTTCGCTTGGAGGTCTCCAGAGTAGCAGAGGACCCTATAACTGTAGGGAGGGTCGGTGAGCTCCTGTTACGCGGAACCTTAAGGCCTGAGGTTCACAGGGCGCTCCGAGGACAACTCGAGTCTTTGCTCACGATATGGGAGCAAAAATTACCCTCAGGAGTAAGCTACAACGTCGGCGGCATTTCCTCCGAACTCGACCCCATCCAAGGCCATGGTGATAAGCACGATGTGCCGCGTTCGCCGGAGAACGCACCCCCGCCTTCCAGGCCGGAGGACTACTCGCCACAGGAGAACCTTCCCCCCCATGCTAGTCCTTCGCGGCGCTCTCGGCGTCTACGCGCCGGAGTAGACATAGGAATCTTGACCATAGTCTCTGAAGAGATGAAGGCAGTATGCGACGCACTGAAACACCACGGCACGTGCGAGCGAAAGCGAGGGCGGAAGTCAGCTCACATTTTTTATTATGGGTTAATACCGTCGGCGAATGGTACACATCGTGTGATTGCGACTCAAGCTCTTGCCCAAGGAAATCGATCGATTATTCCGGCTTACAATGCGCTCCGAGACGAAGGCGCGCCGCTCCTTATCGTTCTGCTCGGGATTGGGGGTGGCATCCACTCGAGCCTCACCCTCGGCGATGTCGCCATTGCCGATCGTATTTTATACTACGACGAGCGCAAGGAGACGCAGACTGGCGTGTCGCATCGCCTCAGTCCCGACAAACCACCGGCATGGATTATACCTGAGATTAACGACTTTTTCGTCAGATACGGGAATCCAGCTATACTCCGATCAAGAGACGGTTCG
This sequence comes from Thermoanaerobaculaceae bacterium, assembly GCA_963717295.1. Taxonomy (GTDB): domain Bacteria; phylum Acidobacteriota; class Thermoanaerobaculia; order Multivoradales; family UBA5704; genus DATARR01. The sequence goes on along the minus strand of OY970330.1, from coordinate 7,493,589 downwards.
CGCGAGTTTAAAGCCCAACTCGGACCGATTGGAACAGGCGACGCCGTAATCGGGTACCGCGAAGCACCTACCCGACAGTACCTTCTCAAGGTAAATGACAAGACGCTCTGCGTCGAAACAGAGGCAGGTGGAGTTGCGCGAGCTTTCTATGAAGAACAACTTGAGTTTGGCACAAGAACAAAAGGATATTTATCGTTAGAGGCATTTCTGACCACGCAGACGAGGAGAAGGATGATAGATTTCGTAGCTTGGCCTCTGAAAACGCGACAATAACCCTCGAAACAATTGTGCGGCGACTTCCGACCCTTAGCACTTGGAGAATCATCCAACGCCTGTAAGGTCCCGCTCGGAAATCGCCGTAGCCTGGGGCCCAGACCGGGCATGAAGCACCAGCTTTTCAGACGCTCTCTCAAGGAAGAGACCGCGCTGCCCTGATCTCCTCCCAGGCATCTTCCAGAGTAGCCGGGCCCAGGCGTAGCGGGACTCCGAGTCGAAGGAAGCTCGCTTGTAGCGAGAACCATGAGAGGCCCAGAAGCTCGGCAGCCTTACCCAAGCTGATCTCGCCAGCTAGGTAGGCTCGCAGGCTCCTTGCATCAGGATGGCTCGCCTCTTTTCCCAGATCCTTCTTCTCTTCGATCGCGCACTGAGCGAGAGCCTGAAGAAGCCGAAAATCGAGGGGTTCCAACAGAACAGCCTGCTCCTGACCAGAGGTTTCGACGACCGCCACCTCACCGTGCTTCACACGATCGACGAGCTCCTGGGTTCGCTTGGCCGGATCGGTCTGGGAGATGGTTGTTCTGGTCATGGATGCCTCCGCCTCTCAGAGTTTACAGGGAGCCCTCTCCACCGCCCAAATATCTCCAAAAACTCCCCCAACCCCAACTCCTCCGCCCGCGCCCGCTCCGGGACCCCGGCCGCCGCCAGCACCGCGGCCGCTCGCTCCTTCCCCCAGGAAGCCCCCAGCGAGTTCCGCAAAGTCTTCCGCCTCTGCGCGAAGGCCTGCCTCACGAACGCCACGAAGGCAGGCATCTGGTCATCGGGCACGGGTGGCGGGTGCAGCTCCAGGCCGACGAAGGCGCTGTCCACTTTGGGGGGCGGGCGGAAGCTTCCGGGCTTCACCTTCCCCAGGAGGCGCGGGTGGGCCCAGGCGGCGACCAGGACGCTGAAGGAGCCGTAGGCGTCGGTGCCGGGGCTCGCTATGATGCGGTCCGCCACTTCTTTCTGAACGAGGAAGGCGGCTTTCGGCACTCTCGCGTGGTGCGGCAGGAGGTCTTCGAGGATGGCGGTCGCGACGTTGTAGGGGAGATTGCCGGCCACCAGCGTCGGCGCTTGGAGATGGTCCCAGGCGATCTGGAGGGCGTCTCCCACCACGAGAGCAAGGCGCGGGTCCGGCAGGGCTCGTCTTAGGTGAATCGCCCAGCCGGCGTCCAGCTCCCAGCCGGTGACGCGGGCTCCGGCGGCCAGCAGCTCGGCGGTCAGAACTCCCCCTCCGGGGCCGATCTCCAGGACTCTGGCGTCCCGGACGTCCAGGAACTCGATCAGGGGCCGCGTCAGGGCGCCGCTGGTGAGGTGGTGCTGGCCGAGGGATTTCCGCAGTGGGGGCTTGCGCACCGCCGAACGGTATCAGAGGCTCCTCGCTGCGTGCCAATTTGGCCGGGAGAGACGCCGGAGAGAACCGCCTCCAGGCGGCTCAAACGCCGCAAGTCTCTTGTATTCTTGGGGGTATTCCTCGGGGGTGGCCCATGGCACCCCACTTGCAGCCCAGGCTTCCAGCCAGGAGTGACCATGGAACTCGATGTCGCCACACTGAACCGAGACGTAGAACGCGAAACCCTGACCCTGAAGCGCATCGAGTCCGAGCTGCGCCGGGTGATCGTCGGGCAGGACTACCTGCTCGACCGTTTGCTGGTGGGCCTTCTCGCCCGCGGCCATGTGCTCATCGAAGGCGTGCCGGGCCTCGCCAAGACCCTGGCGGTTAAGACGCTCGCCCAGACGCTGGCGATCGACTTCCAGCGCATTCAGTTCACCCCGGACCTGCTGCCGGCCGACCTCGTCGGCACGCTGATCTATGACCAGCGCAGCGGCGAGTTCCTCGCCCGCCGCGGGCCGGTGTTCACCCATCTCCTGCTGGCGGACGAGATCAACCGCTCGCCCGCCAAGGTGCAGTCGGCCCTGCTCGAATCCATGGAGGAGCGGCAGGTCACCCTGGGCGACCGGAGCTATCACCTGCCCGAGCCGTTCATGGTGCTGGCCACGCAGAACCCCATCGAGCAGGAGGGGACCTACCCGCTGGCCGAGGCGCAGGTCGACCGCTTCATGATGAAGCTGAAGATCAACTATCCGTCGCGCTCGGAGGAGAGCGAGATCCTCGACCGCATGCTGGTGGCGGGCGACCTCAAGGCCTCGCCGGTCCTGGAGAAGGACCGCCTCATCGCCCTGCGCGAGGTGGTGGACTCGGTCTATCTCGATACCAAGATTCGCAACTACATTCTCGACCTCGTGCTCGCCACCCGCGATCCGCGCGCGGCGGGCCTGCCCGATCTCACCGATCTGATCTCCTACGGCGCCTCGCCGCGGGCCACGATCTATCTCGCCCGCGCCGCCAAGGCCCTGGCCCTGGTGCGCGGCCGCGGTTACGTCATTCCCGAGGACGTCAAAGAGCTGGCGCCCGACGTGCTGCGCCACCGCATCGTGCCGACCTACGAGGCGGAGGCCGAGGAGATCTCGACCGACGCGCTGATCGGCCGCCTGCTCGACCGCATTCCGGTTCCTTGAGCCCGCGAGGTAGCCCGATGTTCGGTCTCTTCTCGCGCCGGAGCAAATCTGAAGGGAAGGCTGCTGTCCAAGCCGCCACAGCTCCCGTGGCCAAGCCGCGGAGCGCCGCTCTTCCCGCCGATCTCATGCGCAAGGTGCGGCGCATCGAGATCGCCACCAACCGCATGGTGGATCAGGGGGTCGCCGGCGACTATCACTCGGTGTTCAAGGGGCTCGGCATGGAGTTCGCCGAGGTGCGCCCCTATCAGCCGGGCGACGACGTGCGGACGATCGACTGGAACGTCACCGCCCGCATGGGCACGCCGTTCATCAAGAAGTACGTCGAGGAGCGGGATCTCACCGTTTTCCTGGTCGTGGATGTCTCGGGCAGCCTCTCCTTCGGCTCGCGGGCCATCCTGAAGCGGGAGCTGTCGGCGGAGATCGCGGCCCTGCTCTCCTTCGCGGCGCTGCGCAATCAGGACCGCGTGGGCGCCGCCCTGGTCTCCGACCGGCTGGAGCTGTTCCTGGAGCCCCGGCGGCGACGCACGCACGTGCTGCGGCTGGTGCGCGAGATCCTCGACCGCCCCGCCCATGGCGGCACGGACCTCGAGCGCGGCCTCGCCGCCGTGCTCGCGACGCTCAAGCGGCGCAGCGTCCTCTTCTTCATCTCCGATTTCCTGGGGCCGCCCCCGGTGCGCGCGCTCAAGGCCGCCGCCTCCCGGCACGATCTGGTCGTGGTGGAGATCGTCGATCCCCGCGACCAGGAGATCCCCGCCGTGGGACCCGTCGTGCTGCGCGACGCCGAGACGGGCAAGACGGCCCTGGTCAGCGGCCGGCGCTCCGCCCGCCGCCACGCCGAGCAGCGGCGCCGCGAGCGGGCCGAATTCCTCAAGCTCACCCGCCGCCTCGGCGTCGACCGCCTGGAGCTGCGGACGGACCGGCCTTACATCAACACGCTGCTGGCCTTCTTCGAGGCGCGGAAGAAGAGGTTGCGGCGGTGAAGACGCTCATCACTCGGGGAGGGCATGCCCGCATCGCCCTCACCCCCTGGCCCCCTCTCCCGGGGGGAGAGGGGGAAAGCCTGCGAGCGATATGGCAGAACGCGGACAGGAGAGACCGCAGTGGTTCCCCCTCTCCCGGCGGGGGCTTGGGCGGGAGACGGGAGAGGGGGACAGGGGGTGAGGCTTCGCGCGGTAACTTCGCAATCCTCCCTACCCTTGTGACCCTCGTCGCCCTCACCGCCTCCCCCGCCCTCGCCCAGACGTCGCCGGTCAACGTGTCGCTGGCGCCCAATGGCATCACGGTGGGCGATGCGGCGCAGGCGGTCGTGAGGGTGACGGTGCCGACGGCGGACCTCGCCGGCGCGCCGCGGTTCCCCCTTTGGCAACAGACGTGGGGCGAGGCCGAGATCATCGAGAAGGACGCGCCGCTCAAGACCGGCGAACGGAACGGCGTCACCACCTGGCAGCAGACGCTGACGTTGCGGGCGTTCCGGACGGGCAGCGTGCCGTTGCCGCCGGTGACGGTGGAGGTGCCCGTCAAGCAGGGCACCCTGAAGTACCAGACGCCCGCCGGCCTGGCGCTCGCCGTGCGCTCGGTGATTCCGGCGGAGGACAAGAACCCCGTCCCCAAACCGCCGGCCGCGATGCGCCCGCTGGGGATCGGGTCCCGGTTCTGGTGGACGCTGGGCATCCTTTCGGCCGTGGCGCTCCTCAGCCTCTGGCTGCTCCTGCGCCGCCGCAGGACGGCTGCAGCGGGCGCGGTCGAGATCCCCGTGCTGCCGCCCTTCGAGGAGCTCGCGGCCGAGCTCGACCGGCTGGCGGCCGAGCCTTCGCCGTCCATGGTCCTGCACCACACCCGCTTGAGCCTCGCCCTGCGGCGCTACCTCGGCCGGCGGCTCCCCTTCCCCGCCGTCGAGAGCACCACCTCCGAGATCCAGCGCCAGCTCCTCTCCCGCCGCATGCCCGGGCCCGTGGCCCGCCAGGCGGTGGAGCTGCTGCGGGCCTGCGACCTGGTGAAGTTCGCCCGCCAGGACGTCGATCCGCTCAAGGCTCGGGAGCGGGTGGAGACCGCGCGCCGGCTGGCCGGAGAGCTCGAGAGCCATCTCGCCCCCCGCGAGCCCGACGCGCTCGTCCACAAGTTGGAGGCGGCGGGATGACTCGCCTCTTCCCCAATCTCGCGAGCCCCTGGTGGCTGTTGCTGCTGCTGGCGATCCCCCTGCTCGCCTGGCTGCATCACCGAAGCCCTGACTCAGGTGCTCTCACTTATAGCCGGCTCCCGGCGGGAGCCGGTAAGGGGTTGTGGCGCGGCGCCTGGCGGTTGCACCTGCCGTTCTACGCCCGCCTCGCGGCCCTGGCCTGCCTGGCGCTGGCCCTCGCCCGGCCGCAGCTCGGCTATGCCTGGGAGGAGAGCCTCACCGAGGGGATCGACATCCAGATCGTGCTCGACATTTCGGGCAGCATGGGGGCCGAGGACTTCCAGCCCAAGGACCGCCTGAGCGTCGCCAAGCAGGTGGTCAAGGAGTTCATCGCCGGCCGGCCGGGCGACCGCATCGGCATCGTCGTTTTCTCGGGCGGCGCGCTCACCCGGGCGCCCCTGACCACCGACCGCGAGATGCTCTCGATGCTCGTCGACTCGGTGCAGCTCAACACCCTGCCGGACGGCACGGCCATCGGCGTGGCGCTGGCGAGCGGCGCGGCGCGCCTCAAGGACAGCGCCGCCAAGACCAAGGTCATGGTGCTGGTCACCGACGGCGCCAACAACGCCGGCGCCATCGATCCGGGGTCCGCCGCGGCGCTGTGCAAGGGTCTCGGGATCAAGGTCTACACCATCGGCGTGGGCGCGGCCGGCCGGGTGTCGGTGCCGCTGCCGATGCAGGACCCGGTGACCGGGCAGATCGTGACCCGCCACGTGATGATGGACGTGCCGGTCGACGAGCCGCTGCTGCGCCAGATCGCCGGGCGCACGGGCGGCCAGTTCTTCCGCGCCACCGACACGCAGGGCCTGCAGCGCATCTTCCGCGAGATCGACCGGCTGGAGAAAACGCAGATCCAGGTCAAGCGCTACGTCCGCTATCAGGAAGTGTTCCCGCCGCTGGTGTGGGCGGGGCTCTTTTTCCTTCTGCTGCCCCTGGCCGCCGCCGGCCTGGAGGTCACGGCCGAGCCATGACCTTCGGCGCTCCCCTCCTGCTGTGGCTCGCGCTGCTCGCTCCGGCGGTGGCGGCTCTCAGCCTCTGGCTGTGGCGCCGCCGCTTCGCCGCGGACGCCGCCTGGGCCACCCGCGGCCTGTGGGACCGCCTGCTGCCCGGCTACTCTCGGCGCCGCGTCGCCCTCTCGGTGCTCTGGCTGGCGGTGGCGGTGCTCGGCGCCGCGCTGGCGCTCGCCCGGCCGCGCTGGGGAGCCGGCGAGGAGAAGGTGGAGCGCAAGGGCGTCGACGTGGTGTTCCTTCTCGACTCCTCCCTCTCGATGGGCGCCCGGGACGTGCCGCCCTCCCGCCTCTACGTCGCCAAGTCGCTGGTGCGCCGCATGGCGCGGGCGATGCCCGGCAACCGGGTGGGGCTGGTGCAGGCGGAGGGCGACGGCGTCATGCTGTCGCCGCTGACACTCGACGGCGCGGTGCTCGACCTGCTCCTCGACACCATCGATCCGGGCTCGATGCCGACGCCGGGCACCGAGCTCGCGAGCGGCATGGACATGGCGCTGCGCACCTTCGGCCAAGGGACCGAGAAGCACCGCGTGCTGGTGCTGCTCAGCGACGGCGAGGACTGGGGCGGCGGCCTCGAAGACGAGTCGGCCAAGCTCAAGGAAGCGGGCGTGGTCGCCTACACCCTCGGCATCGGAACGGTCGACGGCGCGCCGGTGCCCATCCCCGGCTCCTCCGGCGAGACCAAGCGGGACGCCGAAGGCAACGTCGTCGTCACCCGGCTTCACCCGGAGGTGATGGAGAAGCTCGCCCGGGCGACCGGCGGCTCCTACCTGGGAGTCACCAGCGCCGCCGCCGATCCCATGCCGCTGGTGCGGCAGATCGACCGCATGGAGAAGCGGACCTTCGAGAGCCAGAGCCTGAGCACGCTGGAAGAACGCTTCCAGTGGCCGCTGGCTCTGGCGGTGTTGGCATTGCTGATTCATCTGGCTCGGGGGCCTTTCGCGGCGGCGAAAACAAGGACGGCAGGGACAGCAAGGACGGCAAGGACGGCAGGGAGGCCGGCGGTTGTCGCACGTTCGATGGTGCTGCCCACCTTGCTGCTGATCGCCCTGCCTTCCCTCCCCTTCTCGTGGGAGCCGCACTGGCCGGACTGGGTGGAGCGCTATCTGTACAACCCTCGGGAGCGGGTCGAGCGGTCGCTGGAGGCGCAGAAGCAGGGGAAGCCACGGGACGCGGTGGGGCCGGCGGACACGGCGCTGCGCCTGGCACCGAACGATCCGCTGGTCCAGTATGACGCCGGCACGGCCCGCCTGGGAGCCGGCCATGGACGCCAGGCGGTGACGCCGCTCGAAAAGGCCGTGAAGGGCGCCAGCCGCGAGCTGGCGCCGGCCGCGCATTACAACCTGGGAGGTGCCCGGCTGGCCGCCGGCGACGCGGCCGGCGCGGCCGAGGCCTTCAAGCAGGCGCTGCGCCTCCAGCCGGACAATCAGGACGCCAAGTACAACCTGGAGCTCGCCCTGCGCGAGGAGCAGAAACAGAAGATGGGCGGCCAGGGCACTCCCAAGGGCTCGCGCGGCAACCGCTCGCGGAATCAGGACCCCTCGGACTCGCAGGGCAAGGGCCGCCCCGATCAGAACCCGAAGCCGCGGAACGGCGATCAGGACCAGAAGCCCCAGCAGCAGGGGGGCCAGAAGCAGGATCAGCAGGGCCAGGGGGGCCAACTGCCGCAGTTTCGCAACCAGCCGGAGATGAGCGCCCAGGAGGCCTCGTCGGTGCTCGCGGCGGTGGAGAACCTGGAGCGCCAGCAGCGCCGCGATCAGGCGGCCCGCCGCGCCAAGCAGCGCGCCGCCAAGGGGAAGGACTGGTGATGAGGACGGGCCGCGCCCTGATTCTGCTGGCCCTCGCGGCCGCCGCCGTGCCGGCCACCCCGGCGATGGCCGGCGAGGTGGAGGTCAAGGCCACGCTGGAGCCGCCGGTCATCGGCATCGACCAAGCCGCGATCTTCACCATCGAGGTGCGCGGCGAAGGCGTCTCCAGCCTGCGCTTCCGGCCCAGCCTGCAGCTCGACAATCTCGAAGCCGCGGGCGATCCCTCCCAGTTCGAGGACATGCGCTGGACCAACGGCCACTTCAGCCGCACCTTCCGCCTCACCTGGCAGCTGCGCCCCCAGGGGCTCGGCAAGGCGGGAGTCCACAACGTCGTGGTGCAGATCGCGGACAAGCAGATCCAGCTCCCGGACCGCGAGATCCGCGTCCAGAAGGAGCTCACCCGGCAGGCGCAGCGGCAGCGCGACCGCGGCGAAGACGAGGACGATCCGTTCAAGCAGTTCTTCGGGCGCATGCCGATGCCGCGCTGGCGTCTCCCCCAGGACGACCAGCAGCCGGCCGTCTTCCTGCGCGCCGAGCTGCAGCCCCCCCGGCCGGTGGTGGGCCAGCAGGTGCTCTACACCATCTATCTCTTCACCCGCGAGGACATCGCCAACATCGCGCCGGCCGCCCTGCCGGCGTTCAAGGGCTTCTGGGTGCAGGACATCCCGAACCCCCAGCATCCTCCCATGGAGATGGTGGAGCTCGACGGCCGGCGCTACGGCAAGGTACCGCTGATCCAGAAGGCCCTGTTCCCGCTGCGCGCCGGTGCCTTCCCGATCGAGGGCGCGACCCTGGACCTGACGGTGGATCACTATGACCGGACCATCTTCTTCGGCCCGGCCAGCCTTCGCCCCGAGACCGTCCGGCTGCGCACCGAGGGACAGATTCTCGATGTCCAGCCCCTGCCGCCCGCGCCGTCCGGGTTCGCCGGCGCCGTGGGGCAGCTCGCGCTCACCGCCAGGCTCGAGCCCAGCCAGCTCCGGATCGGCGAAGCCGCCACGCTCACCGTGCAGCTGGCGGGTACCGGCTACCTTCAAGGGTTGCCGGAGCCCAAGGTGACCGCGCCGTCCGGGTTGACGCTCTACCCGCCGCAACGGGAGGGGAGGGACGAGATCGCCGGCACCACCGTGCGGGGCCGGCGCTCCTGGAGCTACGTGGTGGTCCCCGCCCGCGCGGGAAGCTACCAGCTCGACCCGCCCCGTGTCCCCTACTTCGATCCCGTCTCCCGCGAGTTCCGGACGGCCACGGCGCCGGCCCTGGGGTTGACGGCCCTGCCGCGGCCCAAGGTGGGGCCGGTCGCCGCGGCGGGAGGCGGCGAGCCTCACCCCGTCCATGCGGCACTCAAGACCAGAAATCGCGGCGACGGGCGATGGGCTCGCCTGCTGCCATGGGTTTTCGCCGTGCCCACGGGGCTGGCCCTGGTGCTCCTCCTCCTACGCCGGCGCTCCTTCGACGGAGCGGCGAGCCGCGCGGGAGGTGGCCCGGCGGCGGCACGGCTGGAGCAGGCGTTCTCCGAGGTCGCCGCCGAACGCCCACGCCAGGTGGCGGCGCGCCTGGAGGAAGCCTGGCGCGATTTTCTCGTGGAACGCTGGGGACTTTGCCGCTCCACGCCGGTCACGAAGTGGAGCGCGGCGCTGGCCAGCCACCCGGTGGGGGACGCGAGCCTCGCCGAGCTCGAAGCGCTGCTCGACGAGCTCGACTATCTGCGCAACGCGCCGCAGCTCTCCACCACGGACACGCTGCGGGCCGAGGCCCTCTCCCGCAGCCGCCGGCTGTTACGCCGGCTCCGGTAATCCTTGATACAACGGTGTAAATAAGCCGGTTTCGTTGGACCGCAACTTCTGCTATCGTCGTCGCGCCGGTTCTCACAATTCGCAGTCTGCTCAAGGTCAGCGATGAAATTTCGAGGCGTCGATTATTTACGGAAGACAGCGTACGGAAGACGTGGGTAACGACTTGCTACGGGCCAGCATGACGGAAGACGAAGGATTTCGCACTCCGGACGCGTTCCATTCCCTGGAACCCGTGCAGCTGGAGCGCTTCCTGGAGCGGCGCCGGGCCAACCCCTCCTTCCCGCTGGAGCTGAGCCTCGCCGAGAACCTGGTGGAGGTGCTGCGCCGGGCCAACAGCTTCGTGCCCTCGGCCGCCGGCTCGATCCTCCTCGACGATCCGGCGGGCAAGAAGGACGACCGGCGCCAGAACACCCTCACTTTTATCGCCGCCTTCGGCGACAAGTCGTCCTGCCTCGTGGGCCAGGCCATCCCCGCCGACCAGGGGATCGCCGGCCGCGTCTACATGACGGGGGAGACCTACTCCACTCCCTACGCTCCCAGCGACCGCTTCTTCTACCGGGCGATGGACGAGCAGACCCGCTATCAAACGCAGTCGCTGGTCGCCATCCCCGTCCGCATCGAGCACGAGGTCTGCGGCGTCCTGGAGCTGATCAACCGCCGGGACGCCCCGGGCTACAGCCTGGAGGACCGCAACCTCCTGGAGATCTTCGCCGGCTACATCTCCATCTCCATCCAGAACGTGCTCGACGGCCGCCAGGCGCAGGAGATCGCCAAGCGCGACAACCTGACGGGCCTGTTCAACGACCGCTACCTGCACATCGCGCTGTCGGACACGATTCGCCGCTGCAAGGCCGAGGACCTCGATCTCTCGCTGCTGTTCCTCGACCTCGACTACTTCAAGCACGTCAACGACACGCACGGCCATCTGGCCGGCAGCCAGGTGCTGCGCGAGGTCGGGCGCCTGCTGCGCCGCAAGGTGAAGCCGCTGGGAGGCATTCCGGCGCGCTACGGCGGCGACGAGTTCGTGCTGCTGCTTCCCGGTTACGAGCTCGAAGCGGCGATCGACGTCGCCGAGGACCTGCGGGCGGAGATCGTCGGCGCGACCTTCTGCGCCGCCCCGGGCGACATCCAGCCGGACCCGCTCTACCTGAAGGGAATCACCTGCTCGATCGGCATCGCCACGATGCGGCTGCACCTGGAGCCCGAGCTCTCGATCGAAGCCAGCAAGAGCACCCTGCTGCGCTTGGCCGACGCCGCCATGTACGTGGCCAAGGAGACGGGCCGCAACAAGACGGCCCTCGCCGGCCAGCCCGTGCGCCGCCGCGCCGCCGCGCCCGACTTCGCGCGCTGACCCCCGGTTTGACCCCTGGTTTGACCCCTGGTTTGACCCCTAATAATGCCGGATGCTAGGATGCGCCGGCTTGCCCGCCGGGACGTCGATCGGCGAGATCGAACCCAGGCAACCCCTGACCCCACGCACGGGATTATTCACGGGATCAATCGAGATCCGCGAGCGACTCGCCCAAGAGAGCCGCGCGACGGAGGCGCGTCAAACCATGAGAAAGAAACACCAGGTCATCATCGCCGGAGCCGGCGGAATGGGCAGTGCCACGGGTCTCCTGCTGCGGGAGCTCGGGGACTTCGACGTCGATCTCTTCCTCGGGGATGCCAGCCTCGAGCGGGCTGAAAGCACGGCGGCGTGGGTCCGCGAGGGCTCGACCCGGCCAGGAGAGGTGCACTCCTTCCACCTGCCCGCCGAAGGGACCAGCGCCGAGCTCGAAAGCGTCCTCGCCCAGGGGCACATCCTCCTCGACTGCCTGCCGGGCAAAGAGGCGCCGCGCATGGCGCGGCTCGCCCGCAAGCACGAGATCCACTACGCCAACCTCACCGAGCACGTCAAGGAGACCGAGGAGATCCAGGAGATCGCCGAGGGCGCCCGGCAGGGCTTTCTCCTCCAGACGGGGCTCGCGCCGGGCTACATCGACGTCCTCGGGCATCACCTCTTCCAGGAGTTCTGCCGCGAGTACAAGGTCGGTTCGGTGGACTGCCTGGAGATGCGCGTCGGCGCCCTCACCACCACCGTGCGGCCGCCGCACTTCTACGGCTTCACCTGGAGCTCCGTCGGCGTCGCCACCGAGTACGTCGAGCCGGCGACCGTCCTGCGCGACCACCAGCGCACCATCCGGCCGTCGCTGAAGGACCGGGCCACGATCGTCCTCGACGGCATCGTCTATGAAGAGGCCCTCACCTCGGGCGGCGCGGCCGACCTGCCCATCGCCCTCGCGGGCAAGGTCCGCCACCTCGACTACAAGACCCTGCGCTACCCGGGCCACTACGACTGGATCGAGCAGCTCCTGGCGGGCGCCCCCGCCGGCGTGGATCTCACCGGCTACCTGCTGGGAAAGATGGAAGAGGCCGTCCCCTTCGTCGAGGACGACCTCGTGGTGACCTACGCCGCCGTCGAGGGGCGCGACCACCAGGGGGTTCTCCGGCGGGCGGAAAGCACGCGCTTGATCCGTCCCCGCCAAGTGGGCGCCCGCAGGCTCAAGGCCATTCAAGGGACCACCGCCGCCGGTCTCGCGGAGTCGGCCCGCTTCCTGCTCAGCGAGGATGTCCAGGGCGTCTGCCTGCAGAGCCAGGTCGACCCGGCCCACTTCATGGCCGGCCCCTTCGTTTCAGAGATTTATCACCGCTGATACCACCGGATTGGTGCTTGAAACGCCCTCCCCAGAGGACGTGCCTTCAAATTGTGGAAAAAGTCCCTTCCACGGGGAGAGAATTTCGCATAATCCTCTCCGTGGAAGGCGAACGAAATTTTTCAACTCACTGATTCAAAGCTACTTACCCGGACTGCACAAAAAACTGTTCAAAGAGCGGCAAACCCCTATGCCGCCGAGCGTTTTGCCCCCTTGGAGGGGGCTTTCCCACAGGGTTTTCAACAGGTGTTGTGGAGATCGCCGGCGCCCCGGCAAGGCGCTCACGGCCTGAGCAGTTCCTGCTCACGAACTGACCGGCGGTGGCACGGAACCGCGGCGAAAGCAACCGCCGAGGTGGCCGGCGCCGCGGCGGCCGGCGGCAGATCGAGGCGGGCCAAAACCTCGCTCCGGACCTGAACGAGTCCCCACCGGGCCGGCCACTGCCGGCGGCGGAAGATGGGGAGCGAAATCGTCTCCGCCTCCTCGGTATCGAGGACCAGCGGCAGCACTTCGACAGACCCTGGCTTCCCCGGCGGCGGCGGCGTTCCGGCCGCGGCAGCGTGGAGCAGAGCCTGCTTCCAGCCCGCGTCCACCCCCGGCCAGACCTCGATCGCCTTCAGCGCGGCGCCCAGCAGCGGCGGGTGGCGCTCCCAAAAAAGGGCAGCGGCCAGCTTGGGCTCGGCGAGCAGCGCATGCGCGCCGTGGGCCGCCGCGTCCGGCCCTCCTGGCTTGTTGAGCATCTGATAGAACGGAGGAATTGGGTTGAACGAATCAAGTCCGCAGGCTCGATCCAGGGCGTCGGCGGCCCAGGGCCGCTGCGCCGTATAGCCGAGAATGCCGGCGATCATCCAGAGCGACGGCACGCCGCGCCCCTTGCCCGCGCCGCGCAAGGCGAGCTCGGCGGCGGCCGATGGATTGGCCCCGGACCGCCGGTTCAGCAGCATGGCGAGCCGCGCCGGATAGAGAGGGAATCCGGGATCGAGCCGCATCGCCTCGGCCAGCTCGGTCTCGGCCCGCGGGCTGTCGTTGCTGAGATCCGAAGCGACGGCGCGGTCGTAGAGCCAATGCGCGCGCTCCAGGGGGAAGAGGGCGACGAGCACCAGCGCCGCGTAGCCCCACACCGGCCACGGCGACTCCGGCCGCGCCTTGCCCCGCCCGCTTCCCGCCAGCGCCGCGCCGGCCGCCACCACGCCGGCCACCGGCAGGGCGGTCACGGCGAGCGCGCCGCTGCCGAGGGCGGCGACGACGCCGGCCATCAGTCCCAGGAGCCCGGCGGCGAGCAGCGCCGGGTCCCGCCCCTCCTGGCGCTCCCCCATGCGGCGGATGAAGAACAGCACCGGCAGGGCGAAGGAGAGGAGCAGGCCGGTGAGACCGAGCTCATAGGCCAGCTGCACCGGCAGCGAGTGGAGCTCCCCCACCGCCTCGCCCCGTGGGTTCACGCCCGGCACCGGATCGAGGAACGCGGCGGCGGTCCAGGCCGCGGAGCCCGGCCCCCACCCCAGCATGGGCCGCGACGCGAAGCCCTTCCATCCCGCCGTCACATAGGCGGAACGGGCGCGCGCCGAGGGGTCCTGGCCGGAGGCGATGCGCAACAGGCGCGGCAGCTGGATGAACGAGACGAGGAGGGCCAGGGCGAGGAGGATGGCCCACCAGCGCCGCTGCCGCTCGCTTGCCCGGCCCAGGAAGCCGGCCACAGCCACCAGGGCCAGAGCCGCGAAGCCGGCGAGCGACCGGCTGGCCAGAATCGCCAGCAGGGCGAAGCTGCCGGCCGCGAGGCCCGCCAAGCGCCAGAGGCCCGTCTCGCGGGCGGGCAGCACGGCCAGGGGAAGGAGGATCACCAGCCAGGCGGCGAGCAGGTTGTGGTGCCCCAGGGGCATCGCCGGCCGGGGCGAGCCCAGGAACCACCAGTCGATCAGGGACCAGAGAGCCACGCCGGCCACCACCAGGGCCAGAGCGCGCAGGCCCATCCGCCGGTCCGTCTCGCGCCGCCAGCAGCGCGCCATCGCGGCCGGCAGGGCGAGGAAGGCGGGCAGCATCAGGATGGCGACCCGGCCGGCCCGGGGCACCGGCGAGGCCCAGGCGGAGGCCGCGGCGGCGATCCACAGCGCCACCGGCAGCAGCCGCCCCTCCGTGCCCAGCCGCAGCGGATCGCGCCAGGAAACCCGGGTCCAGGCCAGCATTCCCAGCAGCAGGACGGCCCCCGCCGCGCTGGCCGGCGCCGTGGCCCCCCAGGCGAACGTGCCGCACCAGGCGCCGAAGAGGGCGAGCAGCAGCGCGGGAAGGAGGCAGGTCATAGGTGGGGCATTGTAGCGGCTCGGGCGCAGCCTCCTGCACGGACTGACACGGACCCGCAAGGACAACCACGGACAATTCCTCTCTTCTTTGTCCGTGTTGGTCCGTGGCTGTCCCTGGAAGTCCATGTCAGTCCTTGGCTTGCCTCCCCAGGTGATATCCTTTCCCCATGACTACCGATACTCTAAGCCACCATTCAACCCTCCTCGACGCCCTCGGCGTCGAGGCTGAGAATCCGGGCGCCTTCGACGGCGAGTGGATTCATACGCATGGCGAGCGGGTGGAGTCGCTCAATCCCGCGACGGCCGAGCCCCTCGGCGCCGTCCGTCTGGCCAACGCCGACGACTACGAGCGGGTGGCCGCCGCCTCCGTCCGCGCCTTCCACGAGTGGCGCACCTGGCCGGCGCCCCATCGCGGCGAGGTCGTGCGCCAGCTCGGCGACGAGCTGCGCCGCCACAAGGACGACCTCGGTCGTCTGGTGGCCCTGGAGGTGGGCAAGGTGCTCTCCGAGGGTCTCGGCGAGGTGCAGGAGATGATCGACATGGCGGACCTCGCGGTCGGCATGTCGCGCCAGCTCTACGGCCTCGCCATGCACTCCGAGCGGCCGAACCACCGGATGTACGAGCAGTGGCATCCGCTGGGGCCGGTAGGCATCGTCACCGCCTTCAACTTCCCCGTCGCCGTGTGGGCCTGGAACGCCATGGTGGCGGCCGTGGCCGGCGACTCGACGATCTGGAAGCCTTCTCATCAGGCACCGCTCAGCGCCATCGCCGTCACCCGCATCGCCCAGAAGGTGCTGGCGGCCAACGGCGCGCCGCCGATCTTCAACCTGGTGATGGGTGGCCGCACCGGCGTCGGCGAGCGCCTCGTGGCCGACACGCGCGTTCCGCTCATATCGGCGACCGGATCCGGCCGCATGGGCCGCGAGGTGGGCAAGGTGATCGCCGACCGCTTCGGCCGTTCGCTCCTCGAGCTCGGCGGCAACAACGGCATCCTGGTGATGGACGACGCCGATCTCGATCTCGCCCTCCGGGCCGTGCTCTTCGCCGCCGTCGGCACCGCCGGCCAGCGCTGCACCAGCACCCGCCGGCTGTTCCTGCAGAAGGGTATCGCCGCCGAGATGAAGCGCCGGCTGGTGAGCGCCTACGGCTCCATCCGCATCGGCGATCCGACCGAGCATGGCACCCTGATGGGTCCGCTCATCGACCGCACCGCCGTCGACAACATGATGGCGGCCCTGGAGCGGGTGAAGGCCGAGGGCGGCAGCATCCTCTACGGCGGCCACAAGATCGACCGTCCGGGCTTCTACGTCGAGCCGACGCTCGTCGAGGTGCCGAAGCCGCTCGCCATCACCTGCGAGGAGACCTTCGCGCCCATCCTCTACGTCTTCGAGTTCGAGGATCTGGACGAGGCGATCCGCATCCACAACGACGTGCCGCAGGGCCTCTCCTCGGCCATCTTCACCTTGAACATGCGCTCGGCCGAGAAGTTCCTCTCCGCCGTGGGCAGCGACTGCGGCATCGCCAACGTCAACATCGGCACCTCGGGAGCCGAGATCGGCGGCGCCTTCGGGGGAGAGAAGGAGACCGGAGGCGGCCGCGAAGCCGGCTCCGACTCCTGGAAGGCCTACATGCGCCGCCAGACCTGCACCATCAACTGGGGCACCGAGCTGCCCCTGGCGCAGGGGGTGGAGTTCAAGGTCGGGGAGTAGTTGCTCTTCTCTGGGAGTGCGGGTGCCAACAAAAAAGATTTGCCGTAGAGCAACAGACTAGGCTATCGTCTTCTTGAGGAAAACGTCTATGGCGACCCTGACTCTACGGAACGTCCCGGAAAATCTCGTTGAGCGCATCCAGAGCACGGCGAATCAGAACCGGAGGTCCATGGAGCAGGAGCTACGCGCCCTGATCGAGAGCCGCTTCGCCGTCAAAGAGAAGGTTTCGGTTCGCTCGGGTGGTTCCAGGGGTGAGGCACTGAGGCGGATCCGCGAGCGCTGGAAGGATCTCCCGGAGACCAAGCCTAAAGAGATCGAAGAATGGCTTAAAGAAGGCCGACCCTGAAGTGGTCTTCGATACGATGGTCTTCGCCTACGCTCTCTTGAAGACCGCCCCATTCTACGAATCCGCAGCGCTCGCCTTGGAATCAGCCCACGAAGTCTGGGTCCCGGATTCATTGCAGGCAGAGTTTGTGAACGTCCTCTGGCAGTGGGTGCGTGCGAAAGAGGTCTCCCTAGAGACTGCACACGTCGCATTGCGAGATATCAATGAGCTGCTGACCTACAGCGTGCCTGTGGACGACCTCTGGGACGACGCTCTGGATCTGGCAGTCGCCCGCGTTCACCCCGCCTATGACACTCTCTTCATAGCGCTGGCGGTCAATACAGGACAGAAGGTCGTCACCTTCGATGGCGGAATGCTACTGAAATTTCCCGAGTGGACGATCTCTGCGGATAATTTTATCGCAAGCTCCAGAAACACCCCCTAAGGTTTACCCCACCACCCGCAACCCGCCCGGCACCACCTCCACCGCCACCGGCTCCCCGGCCGCCATAGGCCGCAGGGGCTCGCCTCCCGCGTACATCGTGATCGCCCGGTCGATCGTGATCTCAGCCCTCTTGGTACGGACGATCTGGACCGCCGGGTGCCCGACGTGCTTGCCGGTGTAGACCTTGGGGAAGATGGACAGCAGAACAGGTTTCGGCACTTCCCTCACGATCACCAGATCCAGCAGGCCGTCGTCGATCTTCGCGTCGGGGGCGATGCGCATGCCGCCGCCGAAGCGGGGGAGGTTGTTCACCACCGCGAACATCACCTTCCCCTCGAAGGTGCCGCCGTCGTGGACCACCCGCATCCGCGGCGGCACGAAGGTGATCAGCGTGTGAACCACGGCGTAGAAGTAGACCAGCGGCCCGCGCAGCAGCTTCACCCCCTCGTTGGCATAGCGAGTGACCTCCGAGTCGAAGCCTGCTCCCACGTAGCTCACGCTGTAGGTCTCCCCGACGCGGATGAGGTCGATGCCGCGGATCTCTCCTGTCACGGCCCGCTCGACAGCGGGTTCCAATTCGGGCGGCACCGCCAGTGTCCCCGCGAAATCGTTGCCCGTGCCCAGGGGGATCACGCCGAGCGCGCACTGGCTGCCGGCCAGCCCCTGGATGGCAAGATGCATGGTGCCGTCGCCTCCCGCCACCAGCAGGCGCTCGACGCCGTCCTCCGCGGCCCGCCGAGCCTGCTCCCAGAGGTCGGAGACCTTGCGCGTCACCACCAGCCCCGCCCCGTGACGGGAGGCGAGCACCCGGATGCGGTCCACGTGGGCTCTCCCCGTGCCGCGACCCGAGGCGGGATTGACCAGGAAACGGATCGAGCCAGGTTCCGCCATGTCAGGCCTCCATGACCGCGAGCACGTCGTCGTCGAGAACGGGATGCCGACTCCAAGCCGACACCGCCAGCAGCACCGTGAACGATGCGGCCAAGGCGATGGCGGCCGGCAGCGGGCCGGTAACGTGCGGCAGGATCTTCTCGCGGCCCAGGATCTCCAGGCCCAGGCAGAGAACCGTGCCGGTGACGATCGAGGCGGTGGCCGCCGTGGCCGTAACCCGCTTCCAGTTGAGCCCCACCGCCAGCGACGGCGCCAGCGCGGCGCCGAAGGTACCGAAGGCGAAGGTCCCCAGCAGGGCGATCAGATCGTTGTAGAACACGGCGAGGAGCGCCGCGGCGAGCGTCACCCCCACCGTCGCGATGCGCCCCCACAGCAGCTCCCGGGAAACTCGTCTCCCCAGCGCCTTGGGGAGATCGCGGACGAGGACCGCCGCGCCCAGGTTGGTGAAGGAGTCCGCCGTGGACATGATGGCGGAGAGGATACCCGCGACGGCGAGGCCGGCCAGAGGCTCCGGCGCGAAGCCGAGGAGAAAGGCCGGCGTCGCATCGTCCGGCCGATGGAGCGGCGCGAGCTTCCCCTGCGCCACGAGGGCCGGTACCGCCAGCCCCAGCCCCAGCCAGATCAGCAGGCAGACGACCTGCGAGCCGCCCAGCACCAGCGGCAGCCACTTTAGGCGGCGCGGATCGCGGATCATGTAGAACTTGTGCAGCATGTGCGGCTGACCGAGCACCCCGAGGCCGAAGACGAAGAAGAACCCCAGCGCCGTCAGCGCCGGAGTCTTCCCCAGCGGCTCCAGGAACTGCCGGCCGAAGCGGGGCGAGGCCGCGATGCTGTGAACGACGTCGCCGAATCCCCCGCCCGCGCTCATGGCGTAGCAAAACACCGCCACCGCCGCCAGCAGCATGAGCGTGCCCTGGAAGACGTCCGTATAGACGCCGGCCATCATGCCGCCGGCCACGCCGTAGAACAGCAGCACGGCGAGGCCGATGGCGACCGCGGCCGGAAAGCCCCAGGCGCCGAGCGACCCCCGCAGCCCGAGAACGGCTTCGATCAGCGTTCCCAGGGCCAGGAGCTGCGCGCCGAGATAGCCCACGGAGCCCACCAGCACGGCGACCGCCGCCGCGCCCGACGCCGCCCGGCTGCCGTAACGGCAGAGGATGGCATCCGGAATCGTGTAGATCTCCCGCACCTCGGCCAGCAGGCGCAGACGCTTGGCGACCACCCAGCAGAGCAGCGCCGGCGTGAAGCCCACCGACAGGTTGATGAACAGCGAGGTGAGGCCGATGCGGTAGGTCAAGCCCGGCCCGCCCAGGAAGACGAAGCCGGAGAACGCCGCCGCCATCGTGGCGAGGCCGGTGAACAGCACGCCCAGTCCCTGCCCAGCCACCCAGAAGTCCCTGGCACTCCGCGTGCGGCGTAGCGACCAGACGCCCAGCGCCCCGCAGGCGAGGAAATAGACGAGCGCCGAGGCGACGATCAGCGGACGGGAGAGAATCGGCAACTTAAGACCCCGCCTCGCGCTTCGCCGCCCGCACCCGCTCCAGATCCTCGGGAGTCAGCCCCAGCCGGTCGAAGGTGAGGGCGTAGGCGAGGCCCGTGACGACCAGCGGCACGGGAATCAGGACGAAGATCATCAGCGCCGTCGCCAGCGGCAGGCCCGCGATATCCGGCCCGCCGTGAGGCAGCGCCAGGATCGCCCACCAGCCGGCCGCGAAGACGAGAGCCGTCGCGAGGAGCGGCAGCCACAGGCGTCCCAGCCGGCCCCGCCGCGCCGCGCCCAGAGCCATCAAAGAGAGGGGCAGGACGACGCCTCCGGCCACCGCGCCGATCCACGGCCAGCCCAAGCAGAAACCGAGCAGGGCGGCAGGCGCGGCGAGCGCCAACAGGATCAGGGCGAGGCGATGGGTCATCCGGCTCGCATTCTATCCCGCCCGGTCCGTCCAGCCGTCGGCTATCATCCCCGCATGTCCAATCCGCGGATCCAGATCCTCATCTGCCTCAACGAGCGCCCGGCGGAGAGCCCCAAGCCGAGCTGCGGCGCGCGCGGCTCCCTCGCCGTCTATCATCGCTTCAAGGACCGGGTGAAGGAGCTGGGCATCCGCGACCGCGTCATGGTCACCCGCACCGGCTGCCTGAAACATTGCAGCCAGGGGATCACCGTCGCCGTCTGGCCGTTCAACCTCTGGTACCGGGCGGTGACGGTGGACGACGTCGAGGAGATCCTCCAGCAGACCGTGCTGGAGGACGGCCGCGAGGTCGAGCGGCTGCGGATGCCGGACATCCCCTGGGAGTAGCGCCCCCCTCACTCCGCCAGGCGCCGGACCTCCGAGGGGGGCACGCCGAACTCCCGGCAGAAGGCGCGGGTGAAATGGCTGTGGCACGAGAAGCCGGCGCTCAGCGCGAGCTCGGTGAGGGCCATCTCGCCGCCGGAGACCCGCTCCAGGGCCTCGCGCAGGCGTAGCCGGTTGAGATAGCGGTGAATCGGCATGCCGGTCTCCTCCTTGAAGAGCCGGCACAGGTGGAAGGTCGAGACGTAGAGGGCGCCCGCGATGTCCTCCAGCCCCAGCGGCTCGCGGAACCGTTCCTGAAGGAGAGCCTTGGCATCCTGCACGTAGTCCCTTCGTACTCGCGCCGCGTCGTGGCGGGGAGCGGAAGGCCCCCCGGCACACCCCGCCGCCACCTCTTCCAACACCTCGAGGACCGCGGTCTCGACCGCCAGCGGCTCGGGTTGCGCCTGCCCCTGAAGACCGCGGATCAGCCGGCGCTGCAACAGGCAGGCTCGTGAAAAGCCGTGAGCATAGGACTGACGGAACAGGGCCTGCGGCCGCTCCCTCACCGCCGGATCGTGGTGGGCCATGACCTCCAGCAACAGCTCGCTGCTCACCGCGATCACGCTGCCCCGATCGCAGCATCCGAAGGGATGCTCGGCCTGGTACGGGTCGCCCGGGTTGTGGAGCACGATCGAGGTCGCGTCGATCACCGCGGACCGGCCTGCCGCATGGAGCACGAAGGCTCCCGAGTGGACGAAGGAAATAACATGCATCGGCTGCTGCGTCTCGCCGGAGAGCTCACGCCGGCCGCCCGCGCAATCCCAGCGGGTGATACCGAGCCCCGGGCCGCGATAGAGCCAGCCCACGTGATTTCCGGAGAACTTCAAGATGGTGCCGTCGAGGGTGAGATTTGCGGAATCGCTCATGCCCTTGAGGGTAGGTCCGCCCCGGGAGAATCGCCATGAGCGGAAGATGAGGAAGAGATGAGGCGCCCTGAGGCGACGCCTGAGGATGGCTTTCCGCCGGCGGCGGGCCAAAACTCTGGCGGGCGGCCCAACGTACAATGAAGTGACGATGAATCCTGCTCACCGGGAAGGGACCGGAGACACGGGGCCGCAACGCCTCCTTTTCGAGGGGTTCGAGCTGCGTCTCGACAGTGGCGAGCTCCTGCGAACAGGCTCGCTGGTCCGGCTTCAGCCCCAGCCCGCCAAGATCCTGGAGATCCTCGCCAGCCACTCCGGCGAAGTCGTCAGCCGCGAGGAGATCCGCCGGCTCGTCTGGGGAGATTCCTACGTCGACTCCGACGCCAGCCTCAACTTCTGCATCAAAGAGATCCGCCGGGCCCTCGGGGACTCCGCGACCTCGCCGACCTTCATCGAGACCGTCCCCCGCCGCGGCTACCGCTTCCTGAAGTCCGTGAAGATCGCGCCGGTCGCCGGGGAGCCGCCCTCCGCTCCCCCTGCCGGTCCCCCTCTGCCCGCTCCTCCCCTGCTGGGAGTGCCGCTGGCCACGCGAAGGTCGCGGCTCGCCACTCTCAGTGTGACTCTAGTCCTGCTCCTCCTGCTGACCATCCTGGTCGGCAGCCGCGTCGGACACACGCCGCTCCGGACACGGCTCGCGGTCCTTCCCCTGGACTGCCGCAGCCAGGAACCCGCCGACCAGCAGATCTGCGGCGGCATCACGGAAGCGCTCACCGGCGAGCTCGCCCGTCAATTTCCCCAGGATCTGGATGTGATCGCCCCGTCGTCGGTCCTGGCGTACCAGAAGAAGAGCCCGGCGGAGATCGGCCGCAGCCTGAAGGCGGACTACCTTCTCTCTGGAGCAGCGGTGCTGAACCGGCAGGAGCTGGAGCTGACGCTGCGGCTGTCGCGAGTCTCCGGTGGCAAGGTCCTGAGAGAAGAGAGCTTCCCCGGCGACCTCAAGGACGCGCCGCGCCTTTACACGCAGGTCGCGCGCGAGGTGGCACGCCAGCTGGACCTGCGGCTCAGCTCACCTCTGAAGAAACCGGCGAAGGAAGCGCAAGCCCCGTCGCCGGCCTACGAGGTCTATCTTCGGGGCGTCTACCTTCAGCGGCACGAGCAATTCGAGTCGGCGGTGGCGACTCTCGAGGAAGCGGTCCTTCTCGATCCAGCCCTCGCGCCCGCCTACTCAGCGCTCGCCCAATCGCGGCTCAACGTCCAAAACATCGACACGCCGGACCTGCGGGCCACCGAGGCCGCCGCTCGTCGCGCCATCGCGCTCGATCCCAAACTGGCCGAGGCCCATCTCGCTCTCGGGCAGCTTCTTCTCAACTATCACCGCGACTGGCAAGGCGCTCGGCGAGAGATCCTGACCGCCCTCGCCCTCTCCCCGGGCTGCGCCGGCGCCCACCATGACTACTCGCGCTACCTGGCGGCTCTGGGCCGGAACGCCGAGGCCATCGCCTCGGTGAGACGAGCCCGCGAGATCGATCCGGCCTCGATGATGATCGGCTCCAACTATGCCTGGTACTTCTACCTGGATCATCGCTACGAAGAGGCCATCCGCGAGGGAAAGATCATTATCTCTTTGTTTTCCGTGAGCGCCGACACCTCACCCATGTCGGCCAAAGGCGGCAAATTCTACTGTGAGGAAACGATTCTCAACAGCGCCCGGGCGCTCGGCGATCGCGAAACCGCGATCGAGGCCGCGAACGAGATCCAGAAGTACTTCGCGCCTTTTCACGAAGTCCGCGAGCTGAACGAGTTCTGGCACGCACGGGAGCAGAGGATCAAGAACTATCTGCGGACTCAACCCGTCGACCCCGTCGCTCAGGCCAAGAACGCCATGGCCTTGGGACAGCGCGACCGCGCTCTGGACCTGCTGACCCACCAGTGCACGCCGCAGGGAATGTGGTCTCCATATGCCGCGGTCGAGCCGGCCTTCGATTCCCTGCACTCCGATCCCCGCTGGGGCCAGGTTCTGGACTGCCTCAAGCTGCCGGCCGACGCTCCCGCCCGCACCCGCTGGGCGGCCCACCGGTAGGCTGCTCCGCTACGAGAGGGACTTCCTCATCTCGGCGAGGAGCGTCGTGTTCGCCTGCCGCCGCACCTCGGAGGGCGGCACGCCGAACTCCTTGCGGAAGGCGGTGGTGAAGTGGCTGTGCCCGGCGAAGCCGAGGCTCAGGGCGAGCTCGGTGAGAGGCGCCCCGTCCGTGAGCTGCTCCAGCGATTCGCGCAGCCGCAACCGGTTCACGTAGCGGTGCATGGGAATCCCCGTCTCCTCCTTGAACAGCCGGCACAGGTGGAACGTCGAGACGTAGAGCTCTCGCGCCACGTCCTCCAGGCGAAAACGCTCCCGAAACCGCTTCTGGAGGATCAACTGGGCATCGTGGACGTAGCGCCGGCGCGCTCGCGAGGATTCGCCGGCCGCGGTGTGCCGGTTCTTCTTGGGGGGGCTGCTGGACTTCGCCACCAGCCCCAGGATCTCCAGGAGAGTCGCGTCCAGAGCGAGAGGATCCGGCACCACACCTTGAGTAAGCCCTTGGACGATCAGCCGGTGACGGAGGAACGCCTGCGACAGGTCCCACCCGAGGGGGTTCCGAAACAGAGCCTCCGGCCGCTCCTGGGCCGCCGGATCGTAGTGCTTCATCACGTCGAGCAGCACCTCGCGGCGCACCACCACGGAGCTGCCATGGTCCGAGCACCCGTAGGGATGCGAGGACCGGAAAGGGGACGCGGGATTGAAGAGGACGGCCGTGGTGCGGTCGATGACCTCGGAGCGGCCCTCCGAGTGCAGGACGAAGACTCCCTCATGGACGAAGCTGATGACGTATTCGAGTTGGATCTTCTCGTCGGACATGCCAGTCCGGCCGCAACGGCAGTGCCAGGACGTCACGGCGAAGGACGGGCTCTTGTACAGGCTTTCGATCGCCAATCCTGGAACAATCCAGTTCGAATCGTCGATCGTCTCGTAAGTTGGCTTCAACTCCTCGCTCATGATCAGAGAGTACGCGCCGGCGAGCGAGGAGTTTTGCAGAATCTTGCGATTCTGGGTGTTGCCGGCTTCATCCCAGCACCGGCAGCAAGACCGGCGCCGCCGCCGAGACGAGATCCCGGTTGGCGGGCGTCAGCGACTGGCGGTACTTGCGCGCCATCTCGGCGGTGTCCTCGCGGGTGACGAGGCGCTCGTAGAGGTTCGTGCGCTGGCGTGGCTTGTAACCGGCGGCGGTGATCAGGTGCTCCATCTCGTCCTGGCTCATCCGGTAGTGGGTGCCGGCGGAGGCGACGACGTTCTCCTCGATCATGATCGAGCCCATGTCGTCCGCGCCGAAGGAGAGGGCGATCTGGCCGATCTTCTTGCCTTGGGTGACCCAGCTCGTCTGGAAGTGGACGACGTTGTCGAGGAACAGCCGCGAGACGGCGAGCGTCCGCAGGTACTCCTCGGCGTACGTCTCGGGCACGTCCTGCATCTCCGTGTGGTCGTGCTGGAAGGTCCAGGAGATGAAGGCCGTGAAGCCCCCCGTTTCGTCCTGGAGGTCGCGCACCCGCTGGAAGTGCTCGATCCGCGCCTCGATCGTCTCCCCCATGCCATACATCATGGTCGCCGAGGTGCGCAGGCCGTTGCGGTGCGCCTGGCGCATGACGTCGATCCACTCCTCCGCCGAGCACTTGGGATAGGCCAGGACGTCCTTGCGGATGTCGTCCGAGAGGATCTCCGCGCCGCCGCCGGGGATGGACATCAGCCCGGCAGCCTTCAGGCGGGCGATGACCTCATGGAAGCTCATCCGCTCCTTCCGGGCGATGAACTTGATCTCGGGCGGCGAAAACGCGTGGACGTGGCACGCCGGGTAGTTGGACCGCAGATAGCGGAGGAGATCCTCATAGAAGCCGATGGGCAGATCGGGATGGACGCCGCCCTGCATGAGAATGCCGGTGCCGTTGAGCGCCAGCGTCTCCTCCACCTTGCGGCCGATCTCCTCGAACGGCAGGAGATAGCCTTCCGGGTCCCCCGGCTCGCGGTAGAACGCGCAGAACTTGCACTTGTACACGCAGATGTTCGTATAGTTGATGTTCCGGTCGACGTTGTACGTGGCGACCGTCGGGTCGTTGAAGCGGTTGCGCACCTCGTTGGCAGCCAGTCCCAGGTCGAGCAGGTCGCCATCAAGGATCAGCGTATGGGCATCACCGGCCGAGATGCGGCGGCCGGCCACGGCGTCGTCGAGGATCTGTTGGACGGGTCGTCCTGAGGGTTCCAGGTTCATAGCACCCTTATCCTACCGTATCCTGGACGGGATCGGGAGCAGGGACAGCAAGGACTCCAAGGACGGCAGGGACTCTGAAATACATGACTTGGCATCCTCTGTCGTGTCCTTAAGGTCCTTGGCGTCCCTGTCGTCCCTTGGTCCTTCTCTTGGGATTCCGCGCAAGCTCCTCAACCCACGGGTCAGGCGGCCAAGGATTTGTCAGGTCGCTGCTTGATCAAGCTCTCTGCCGGGATACCGAGCCCCTGGTGCAGCCGCCAGACCATCTTGAGGGTGAGCGGTCGCTTGTAGCTCAAAATCTCGTAGACCCGGTTGGAGTGCCCGATCATCGGCTCGAGATCCTTCACCGTCAGCCCGCGTTGTTCCATCACGAACTTGATCGCCTCCACGGGATCGGGAAGCTCCATAGGGAAGTGCTGGCGCTCGTAGGCTTCAACCAGCGTCACCAACACGTCGAGCCGCTCCCCTTCGGGGGTGTCGGGCTCAGCCCTCATCAGCGACTCGATCTCACCGAGGGTAGCCCGATAGTCCTCTTCGGTTTTGATTGGCTTGATGTCCATCCTGATCCTCCTTCAGATTGTCTGGGCATCGATCCGGTCGTACTGGGCGTGAGTACCGAGGAAGCGAATGTAGAGGCATCTATGCCGATAATTGATCCACACCACCAAGCGATACTTATTCCCCGCGATGTTGAAAACCACCCGTCCGTCCCTGAGGATGCTGGCTCGTCCGAGGTCGGCCTTCACGTCGGCCGGCGATGCCCAGTCCGCATGCAAAGCATGCTGATACCAGGCCAGAAGAGGTCCCTTCGCATCAGCGTAGGCCACGTCCTCCCAGAAAGCCCTGAGCGTTGAAAGGGCGAAAACCCGCACCATCTCATGGTAGTCCCAAATTGGGACTTCGGCAACTGGATCGAGACCATCCCACCTGCCGTATCCTGTCTGAGGAATGGAGGACCTGCGCGTACTCGTGGTGAGCGACGATCCCCTGGCCCGGACCGGCCTGGCCCTGCTGCTGGCCGACCGGGACGGGATCGCCGTGTCCGGCCAAGTTGGAGCGGACGACGACTGGCCGGGGCCGAGCGATCCCGACGCGCCCCACGTCGTCGTCTGGGACCTCGGGCTGGGCCCTACGTCCGGTCTCCCGTTCCTTCGCGAGGCCGCCGATCCAGGAGGACTTCCCATTCTGGCGGTGGTGGCTGACGAGGACGACGCCCGCGATGCCCTGTCCGCCGGCGCGAGGGCCGTCCTCCCCCGCAATGTGGATGGTGAGCGCCTGGCTGCCGCCGTGCGGGCCGTGGCGCAGGGCCTGCTGTCCCTCGACGAGTCCTTCGCTCCGCTCCTCCTTCGAGACGTGCCCGCTCCGCCTGAAGAGCTAGCCGAGCCCCTGACACCCCGCGAGCGCGAAGTCCTCCAGCTCCTCTCCCAGGGCCTGCCCAACAAGCGAATCGCCCAGCGCCTCGGCATCAGCGACCACACCGTGAAGTTCCACGTCAACGCCCTCCTCGGCAAACTGGGCGTCCAGAGCCGCAGCGAGGCGATCGTGCATGCGGTGCGATTGGGGTTGGTGGTGCTGTGAAGGGGGACCAGGCTGATAGCTTGGCGAGGGTCCGGCACCGGGCTTCCTCGACGGGGAAGCGGGACCCGCCGAGTGGGTTACAATTGGCCTCTTTGCATCAATTAGACATAGACAGTTGCGAATTAGCGACAGAATTCAGCGGCTCCAAGAGCTTCACATGGACCGCGCTGTATTGACGAGCATAAGGAATCATTATAGGATAATCTACGTCGATAGGTTGAATAGTTTGAGGCTTACGCTCTTTGGTGTTGACTTAAAGGAAATCCATCTAGGAAATTTTCTCTGCCTACTGGATTTCTATGTAGCGATTCTCAAAAAACTGCCTAGCATTAGACAAGTGGCTCTACCTTGGGGCAAAAGATTATGAAAGCACCTAGTGGAGATCCAAATTACGGCTCAACTTATGAGAAGGGAGTAGTTCTTGAGCAGCGCGTGGCCGCCGCGTATCGACTCCTTGGAGCAGATCCTGTACTAATGAACCTCCGCCTTGTCGGCCATCAATTAGATGTTTATGTTGAAGTCTTAGGAGCAGACGGCTTTCCAACTCGTATAGGCATCGAATGTAAGAACTATGACAAATCCGTAGGAGTAAATGAAGTATCAGCCGCAGCTCAAAAGCTTCACCATCTTAGACAGAGTGGGAAGATTGACCTTCCAGTCATTGTAAGCGCCAATCGCTTTACGCCTGAGGCGCTCAGCGCTGCACAAGCTCTTGGAGTGAAGACAATAACCCTTGCTGACCTGCTCCGGCGCGTAGAGGATTTTTCTGGCTATTTGAGTAAGTCTGCCCAAGATTATGAAGCATCCAAGATATACTCAAAATCTTTATACAGGCAGTTACGATGTAATTCTGAATCCGGTAAAGATCTCGGGTTTATTGACGAATACGTACCCGCATTCTTTGCGAAGGGCGGTCGCTTCCTCACTATTCTAGGTGACTACGGAACGGGGAAGACCACATTCGCCCAGCGACTGCTCTGGGCCTCCAGCAAAGCCTATCTCGCAGACCCGCTTGCGAATCGTATTCCGGTTTTCGTCCCACTCAAAAGATACCGCAAGGAAGTCAACATACGAAGCCTTATCATGGATCTTCTCCTTCACGACTACGGCATAAGAATCAAGGACTACACCACATTCAAAGCTCTCAATGAACAAGGGCGCCTACTGCTCATACTTGATGCATTCGATGAAATGGCTACTGGCGCCGAAGAGGGTGAGATAATTTCAAATTTTCGAGAACTTCGGTCTCTCGTACTAGAACGATCCCTTGTAATATTGACATGCAGGACCCACTTCTTCAAGGACCAAGATCAACTAAAGAAGGTCCATTCCGGGACGTCGCTATATCGTGAATTGGAAGAAGGCGATAAGCCCTACGAGCTTTGCTCCCTGCTGTCCTTTAGCGAGGAAGATGTTATAGCGTTGGTGCACAAGTACGAGCCGAGTCGAGCGACTGAATACTTATCCGTTATTGACTCGACGTATAACCTTAAAGAACTTTCACGCCACCCCATTCTTCTTGACATGATCATGACGACCGTTCCGGAAGTTTTGAAGGGCTCCACATTGGTTACGCCTTCAGATTTGTATTCAACCTACACCGGGTTTTGGCTCGACAGAGATGACTGGCGCACTCGGATGACCCATGATCAGCGTGAATTTTTTATGAAGGAACTAGCGCTCCACTTTTTGTTTAATAGTATTTCCGAAATTTGGTTTCGCGACCTTCCAAAGCATATTAAACAAAAATTTCCTGGCTTAAGAACATTCCGTGACCTAGATTATTTTGAAGCTGATATAAGGACTTGCACCTTTCTCGTGCGTGACCCCCGAGGATACTATTCGTTTGTTCACCGTTCATTTGCAGAATATTTTGCCGCCAAATGCATACTTGATCATCTCTTGGCCGGTCGCTGGCCTGATTACCTATGGAAGGGTCGTGGCCACGGAGTTACAGGGTGGATTACTCCGGAGGCATCTCGGTTTATTATTGACCTTGTCGACAAGAAACAGAGTTTTGATTTTCTTACAGGCCTGTTCTTTAGACCACATCTCGTCGGCTCTCTCCTTGTCATAATTTTGGCAATTTACAGACATTCAACTCAACCAGAGCACAGATATCTATTCGATGTGGCTTATGCTCTGTATCATGACAAGATGCTTGCTGGCGTCGATTTTCGTGGTCAGATAGCCGACATGGCCGAAAAACTTCATACTCAACACTGGCGCCAAGTGAAGGAGGCGATGGAATCAGAGTCAAATAAGGATGGTTTGTTCAAGGTGTTTAAAAATTTGCATCAAATAATTGCGATCGAATCTCAAAAAACTAAAGATGAACAATAGGTGCAGTAGGTCCCAGATACCTACAGTAGAGTCGGCGGCGGGCGCGGTGGCTTTGGGTCGAGGGAGTCGCTGTTGCCGGCAGCTTTCGCGCGATCGGCTGCCAAAAACCCTTCAAATTCAGTAGCAAGGAGCTTAAAAATGACCCGCAATCGTTTGGCTGTCACGATCACCCTCGGAACGATTCTCTTGGCCTCCGTCCTGGCAGTGGCTCTGTTTGGACAAGGCGAAGTCACCCAAAAGGCATCAGGAGTGGTTCAGTACAGAGTCGTCGCCGCTCCCAGCCCAATGACCGCGGCGCAGCTTCAGACTCTTTTAACGGCGCAGGGAAATGCCGGTTTTCATTTCGTAGGCCCTTTCGCGGTGGGAGCCGGTCCCATCCCTACCGACGAAGTCTTTGTCTTCTCGAAGCCGTAGACTTGGGGTAGCAGCAGGAACGCTTTGATGACGGCGGCCTTCGCAACGATGGTCGCTGCTTCAGCGCTTCTGGAGCGTAATAGCCGCCAGCGCCGATTCTATGGCCATCAGCACAGGCTGTTCTGAATTCGCCGGTAGTCCGCAAGGAAACTCCGCGCGCTGGCCGCGGTCAGCTTGCCCTTGAGCGTCAGCTTGTGGAAGAGCTTGAACAGCGAACGGGCGGCGGGAGCGAGAGCTTCGGCGTCCTGAAAGGGCACGAAGTCCTCCGCGGCGACGGCGGCTCCCGAGCCGAGGTGGAGCACGGCGAGCTCCAGGGCCGCCAGGGCGGCTTCCGCGACCAAGCCGCCCGAGAGCGCCTGGGTTCGTGCCCGGCTGAAGAGATCGGCGGCCCGCTTCGTCTGTCCTTCGAACGTGGCCAGGCGACCCTCCAACCAGAGAAGACGCACCGCGGTCTTGGGATCGCACAGTTTCTCCGCAAGCTCCTTGAGCGCGCCGAGTAAAGGCTTGAAGGTCGAAGGGATGAGGACGTCTTTCTCGGCCCTGAGGTCGGCGAGGGCGGTGAGCAGGACCGTACCCAGGCGCAACGCCAGTGGCGGGCGGTTCGAAATCGTGGCGAGGAGACGCGTAGCCTCTTGCAGATCGTCGAAGGGAGGTATCTCGTCCCCGCTGGCGACAAGGAGAGGGAGCTTATCGGCCATCACCGCGGGAAGCTCGGGCGGGGAGGCGATACGCTCGGCACGCTCCAGCAATTTCAGGGCTTCGCCGTACCGTCCCTGGTCCCGCCGCAACAAGGCCTCGACGTGGAACCCGCAAGCCGGGTTGAGAGGTCCCGGGAAGGCGGCGGCGCCGGCCTGGCGCAGCTCCTGCGAGCTCAGGAAAGCCTCCTGCGCGCCGGCGAGGTCGCCCGTCGCGCGTCGCGCGTTGGCCATGTGCTCCCAGGCGTATTCGAGGACGCGGTACCGCCAGGGCTCATCGCCCGGGCAGACGCGCGCCACGGCCAGCGCGAGGTCCGCCAACTCGAGCGCTTTCTGCGCGTCGACATAGGCCATGTCAAAACTGTCAGCACAGAGCAACTCGCAAAGGGCCCAGCTCTGATACTCCGGGATCTCCCGGATGAAGGCATGGTGCACACGGGGCTCGAAGAGGTCGAAGCGTGTGCGCAGGATGAGCGCCATCTCTCGCTCTTCAACACCGTCGTTGAGCCCTGGCCGCTGGGGCGGGACCGCCCCGGCCGGCGGCTCGACGGGCGGCGGAGACCCCGCGGTCACGATTCCGTGGCCGCCAAGGCTCTCGCGCATGGAGACGAAGAACTCGTCGGCCGTGAACTCTGAGAGGCCCATCACGCCAGCCAAGTGGCGGAGCTTCTCGCGCGTGAGGCGCAGGCGGCCGAGCTGGTATCTCCAGATCGTGCTCCGGGACACGCCGGCCGCCTTGGCAAGCTCGCTCGAGCTCCAGCCGTTGAGCGACATGAGCGTTCCCAGCGTGGCGCCCACGATATTCCATGCCTTCTCCGGTTCCATGGTTCGCACCTCAAGTGCGGGTGGAATGCTATCACCCGAGCCTTTGATTGCCATGTCGTCGCCCCAAAGGCCTCGGGAAGGGCGCGACGTAGGCCTATTGCAAAATCAGGATGAAATGAAGCCATCCCTCGAGACACCATGTCACATGGAACATCTGGGACCCTTCCATCGCCTAAGCTCGAAGTGGCCCGTGGAGGTTCCAGCTCAAGAAGCTCGGCCGGTGAGCCTGAATGCCAGCCAACACACAAGGAGTCGTCCCATGGAACCGAATCTTACTGCCGCTCGTACCCTGATCGAGCCGATCGGGACACGAGCTGAAGCCATCGCTGGAACGCGAGTCATCCGCCAGATGTATTCTCCTCCCTACGCCAACCCTCCGATCAGCAACTACCGGAAGTTCTGGTACTCGAACCCCTCTGCCTCCTGGGCTGGCTTTCGGATCTTTCCAGGGGATGGCAGCGTCGTCAACCAGCTCGGCTCGAATCTGGTGAACCGGCCGGAGACCGCCTTCCAGGAGGCGGGTTTCGGCTACACGTTCATAGCCGCGGCGACGACCGACTACTGGTTCGACGTCGCATTCCAAGCCGGCCCGATCACCTCGAAGGGCTCGAAGATCTCAATCGAGCTCGAGCTCTTCGGCTCGGGCCTTCCCCCGGTGGTCTGTGCGCTGACCGGACCTCTGAACGCCACCCTCGCCTTCAATGCCTGTCTGGAGGCCGGCAGTCAGTACACCCTTCTCGCCAAGACGAAAGTCGAGCTCTCCATGGCGCCCGGAGAGAAAGAGAAGTACGGCGAGGTGATCGCCCGCTTTCCCTCTCTGACGGTCAGCTACGCCCTGGACTGGAGGGGAATCGAGCCCGTTTACGGCGAGGCCCGGCAGGTTGAGCCTCCGGACCTGAAAGGAGTCCTGAAAGCCTTGAAGGCGGGAAGGAACGGCGGCGAAGTCCTCCTTCAACCGGTGAGCTACAAGGACATCGCCCAGGCTGGCGCCGCCGGCTTTGGCGGCTTCAGTGACGCGAAGTGAAGGAGGCGCCTCCTGCTGGCGGCCCGAGCTCGTTTGACCGTGTGGCGCGAGGCCGGGCGGGCCTCGTCGATGGAGCTGACTTGGTCCAGTCCCTTGACGACCCGGCCGGTCTCATGCATTATGCCCCTGTCCATATGCCATTCTTCCGGCATGTTACGCATAAGATGCAGCGATTTTAACGGAGAGGTAAAATGTCTACGCAGACGACAAGCTCAGAAGCGCTGGCGCCCCAAGTCGAGATCGGGACGCTGGTGACGCGTGGCCTGGAGATGGACACGTGGCAGCTCGTCACACCGTTCCGCGGTATCCGGAATGCGCGTTTCCATTTCGCAGGCCCCGGCACCCCGCTACAAGCTCCAATCCCACATCGCTGATCCTTCTCAGGGCGCCCTCGGCGCGGCCCCCTATCGATACGAGCCGTATTCTCCCCTACTCCTTGCCGTCGATCGTCGGAGCGTGCCGTCGATCCTTATTTCGCGCCACCCATCGATCGACGGCTCATCGATGCTTATTTCGGTCCATCGATCGATCGACAGCTCATCGATGCTTATTTCGGTCCATCGATCGATCCACAGCCCGTCGATGCTTATTTTGAGCCATCGATCGATAGATGAGCCAGCGATGCTTATTTTGGTCTGTCGATCGATATATGGCTCATATATCCTTATTTCACGCCATCGATCCTTATTTCGCGCCGCCGATCGATAGATGAGCCGTCGATCCTTATTTTGGGCTGTCGATCCTTATTTCGGGCCGTCCGAGGGTCGGATGGGCTATCGACTGGTACCTTCCTCCGAATACAAAACTCCGGAAGGTGTGAAGTGGAGCTACGAGCTCCTGGCGCCAGGCACCCAGCTCCGGCGCCAAGCCGGGGACGCGGGCGATCCTTGCTGTTCAGGAAACAGGGGCGGGGCTCCGCCCCGCCCCTGTTTCCTTCTACTTGCCGACAGCCTTCATCAGAATGCTCGAGTCGGCGCTGCCCGACGCGCCCTCGAGCGGCCCACCCTTGGCTCCCACGAACTCCACGTGGTAACCAATGTTGAAGGTGCTGTCGATGGCGAAGCTATCTTTACCCGCCGGGATCAGCGAGGTATGGCCGGGACTCTTGAACCCGTTGGCGCTGCCGCCGACGAGATGGAAGGAGGAGAAGAGAGGGTCATCTTTCAGCGTGCCTTCGATGGAGTACATGTCGGTATCGAAGCTCATCTCCTGGACCGTGTCGGGATGGGGCGCCGTGTCGACCACGAAGCTTGCCGGGATGTCGAGAACGGCGATCTCGGTCGGGCAGAGCAGGTGGACCCGCAGCACCGACCTGCCGGTTTCGCGGGTTCCTCCCAGACCTCCACCGATATCGGTTGCGAGCAACGCCAAGCGGCCATGTTGGATCGCAAGATTGCACTTCTCCTGCCAGGGCACGCTGGGATCGGTGACCTTGGCGTGGTAGGCCTTTTCAGGATTTGTTGGATCGTAGCGGTCGATGTTGTTGATGATGGTCTCCGCAACCGAGCTGATCGCGGCCCTTGTACTCTTCTGGGTATGATGCCCCCGGATCATGGGGATCGAAAAGCGGGCTCCTTCCGCCCAGAGAGCTCCGGCGATGGCAAGGGCACCCAAAGAAGCTACCAACGTGATGTTCTTACGGCTACGCATGGACTGACCTCCACTCAAAAAGCATCCCCGCGGCCGGATGGCACAATTTCGAGAGCGCCGTTCGTCCAGCAGGCTGCCGGAGCCGGCGCGAGGAAGCCCGCGCAACGTTCCTCTATATGCTAAGGTGCTAGAGGCGACTTGCGCGGGACAACCCCAGTGCCGCCATGCCGCACTGAGTGATCTGGGTCCAGAGCCTCGGCAGGGGTGCTTTTCAGGCACCAATTCTGCAAATGGTGTTCCTTGAGACGTTTAACTCAAAGGAGCCCACCATGCCCACCACCTCAACCTCGAATTCACTCGCCGGCCGCACCCTCCGCTGGACGATCAACGACGGCCCGACCGCTGGGTCGACCTACGAGCATAGGTTTGAAACGGACGGCAGCGTCGTCTTTCGCAAAGTGGAAGGCGGCACGGCGAGCGGCAAAGGCACCCAGGTCAAGAAGTACGCCGCGTTCGAGGTCGCCCCGGAGGTGCAGCTCGTGTCCTACCTGGCTCCGGAGTCGGGATACACCCTGACCGTCGCCCTGAACTTCGATTCCGGACAGCTGTACGGCTTCGCCTCCAACGACAAGGAGTGGCACCCGGTATCGGGGACTTTCGAATCGGTGAAGTGAGGGAGAGAGCGCCGGTGCTTGCTTCGCGGCCGAGCCTTTGCCAAGCTAGGCCTCCTTGAAAGACCTCCGGCTTCTCATCCAGTCGCGCTACCCGCTCCTCTACGTCGAGAGCTATGACGAGGAGCGGCTGGCGCAGAGGCTCCTACGGGTCTGCCGCGAGCTGCGCCTCTCCTTCTTCACCTGGTCGGTCAATCAAGGGCTTCACGGCGAGGACACCTACGCTCTGGAAGAGACCCGGCAACCCTCGAAGCTGCTCGAACAGATCCGGGCTCGGCGCGGACCCGCCCTCTACCTGCTGCACGACTTCCATCCCTACCTCGCCGAGCCGGCCATCGTGAGAGCCCTGCGCGAGCTGGCCCAGGAGCCAGGCCATCTGGCGACGCTCGTACTCTGCTCGCCCGCAATCGAGCTGCCGATGGAGCTGCGCAAGCTGGCGGCTCGCTACAGGTTGCAGTTGCCCAACCCGGAGGAGCTTCGGAACTGCGTTCTGGAGACTTTCAACCAGCTCAAGCTCGGCCGCAACCTGCGTTTCAGCCTGGACCAGACGCAACTGGGCCAGCTCGTTCACAGCCTGTCGGGAATGTCGCTGCAGGAAGCCCGGCGGCTGGTGACGAGCTGCCTGCTCGACGACGGCGCGCTCGACGCCACCGATCTTCCCAAGGCGATGGATGCCAAGATCGAGGAGCTGGAGGAGTCCACCGTTCTCGAAATCATCGCCTTCGATCCTGAGACCGCTCCTCTCGGCGGGCTATGGCGCCTGAAGGAGTGGCTTCACCGGTTCCAGGCAGGCTTCAGCGAGCGCGCCCGCCAGCTCGGGCTGCGGCCACCGCGCGGCGTGCTCCTGGTCGGCGTCCAGGGGTGCGGCAAGAGCCTCGCGGCCCGGGAGATCGCGCGCGATTGGGGCGTGCCCCTCGCCCGGCTCGACCCGGCCCGCCTGTTCGACAAGTACATCGGCGAGTCCGAGCGGAACCTGCGCAACGCCCTCGAAACGGCGGAGGCTCTGGCCCCCATCGTCCTGTGGATCGACGAGATCGAGAAGGTCTTCGCCTCGGGCGGCTCGTCCGAGTCCGACGCGGGACTCGGGCGGCGGCTGTTCGGCTCGTTCCTCACCTGGATGCAGGAGCGCGAGGGGGCCGTCTTCGTCGTCGCCACCGCCAACGACATCACCTCGATACCGCCGGAGCTACTGCGCAAGGGCCGGTTCGACGAGGTCTTCTTCATCGACCTGCCGGATGCCACGGCCCGCCGCGAGATCTTCGCCATTCACCTGCGGCTGCGCCATCAGACGCCGGAGAGCTTCGATCTCGAGACACTGGCGCGGGAGGCCGAGGGCTTCAGCGGGGCCGAGATCGAGCAGGCGGTCGTCTCCGCGCTCTATGGCATGGTGGCCGAGGGCGGCCTGACGCTCACGGATGCCCGGCTGCGGGCGGAGCTCCAGCGCACCGTGCCGCTCGTCCGCTCCTGCCGGGAGCAGATCGATGCCCTGCGCCAGACGGCTCGCGAGCGCTTCGTCCCGGCTGACTGAGCCTCCTCCCGAACTATCCTCCCCAAAGGTTCAGCCCCGTCCCAACCTTTCAGGCGATGCGGCCCGTCCCCGGCGAGGTCTACTCTGCCCTCTCATGAAAGAAGGAGAGCAGACGATGAGTGATTTTGCCTGGCAGTTTTCAGAGAGTCTCGCCGAGGTCGTCGCGAAGACAGCTCCCGGCGTGGTGCGGATCAGTGCCCGCCGGCGGCGCGGGCCGTCGAGCGGTGTCCTGTGGTCCGAGGGGGTGATCGTCACCACCCATCACGTCCTGGAATGGGAGGAGGACATCGAGATCGGCCTTCCGGATGGAACCACGGCCATCGCCGCCGTGGCGGGCCGGGACCCGGCGACCGATCTCGCGGCTCTGCGCCTTTCCGATGCCATCTCGGGGCCGGCGGAGTGGGGAGACGCGGGCGAGGTGAAAGCGGGAAACCTGGTGCTGTCGATGAGCCGGCCGGGACCGCGGATCCGGCCCAGCCTCGGGATGGTCGGCGCGGTTGGGGAGGCTTGGCGCACGCCCATGGGCGGCCGGATCGACACGGAGATCCAGACCGATCTCGGCATTCACACCGGCTTCTCCGGCAGCGCCCTGGTCGATCTCAGGGGCCGGGTGATTGGCGTGAATACGGCCGGCTTCTTCCGCGGCGTGGCCAGCGTCATTCCCACGTCGACGGTGCGGAGGGTGGTGGAGTCGCTCCTCGCCCACGGCCAGGTGCAGCGCGGCTACCTCGGCATCGTGACCCAGCCGGTGCGTCTCCCCGCCGCCCTCGGCGAGCAACTCGGGCAGGGAACGGCGCTGCTCCTGAGCTCGGTACAGCCGGACAGCCCGGCCGACCACGCCGGCTTGGTGCTCGGCGACGTCCTCCTCGCCTTCGACGGCACCTCCCTGCGGCACCCGGGAGATTTGCTGCCCCTGCTGGAAGAGGAGAGGATCGGCCACGAGTCCACCCTGAAGGTCCTGCGTGGCGGCGAAGCCCGGGAGGTCCGCATCACCGTGGGGTCGCGCAACGGCAAGGAGTAGGAGGGTGTTGCTTCTCAGCTCCAGAACTCGATCGGCCGCGGCTCGAGGATCAGGCCGTGGGAGTGGGCCCGGCGGTAGAACTCTTCGAGACCCTCGATCTCTTCGGAGCGCAGGAAGAAGTGGAGGTTCTCGGTGAGATATGTGCGGACCTCGGAGGAGTCGAGCCCGAGTTCGGCCGCGGCCTCGCGTACCAGGGTGTCGAGCGAGGAGAGGCCGTAGCGCAGGCTGCTCTTGAAGTAGAAGGGAAGGTCGGGGATCTCCACCTCGGGACGTACCGCCCAGACGGCGAAGACGAAGGGGAGACCGGTCAGAGTCTTCCACTCGGCCGCGAGATCGATGACGTGATACTTCTCGCGGTCGAGGCGCAGGGCCGGATCGCCGATGATCAGGGCGGCGTCCGCCTCGCTCAGCATGCGCTCGGGATCGGGACGCTCGTGCAGGTACTCAGGGTCGAGCCCCCAGCGCTCGCGCAGCAGAATGCGCACGAGAGTCGAGGAGGTCCGGCTGTTCTGGTCGAGCGCCACGCGGCGGATCTGCTCGACCGGGCCGCGCGACACGAGCACCACGCTACGCACCTCCTGCTTCGCCCCCACGCACATGTCGGGGAGCACCCGCAGGTTGGGAATGCGCTGCACCTCGATCGATGGAATGAGCCCGATGTCGAGATTTCCCTGCCCGAGCAACCGCGCCACCAGAGCCGGTGGGTGATAGCTCGGCGCGAACAGATCCGCGTGGTGTCCTTTCAGGAACCCCCACGCCAGCGGCTTGCTGTTCAGGAAGTTGACGATGCCGACGCGCAGCTTGGGCAAGATCTCCCCTACTTGGACATGGCGCCCAGGAAGTCCTGGTTCGTCTTCGCCTTCGACAGCTTGTCGAGCAGCAGCTCCATGCTCTCCACGGTCGAGAGGGGGTTGAGCACCTTGCGCAGCACCCAGACACGGTGCAGCTCGCTCTCCGGCATCAGCAGCTCTTCCTTGCGGGTACCCGACTTGTTGATGTCGATGGCCGGGAAGACGCGCTTGTCCACCAGCTTGCGGTCGAGGTGGATCTCGCAGTTGCCGGTGCCCTTGAACTCCTCGAAGATGACGTCGTCCATGCGGCTGCCGGTGTCGACCAGGGCGGTGGCGATGATGGTCAGCGAGCCGCCTTCCTCGATGTTGCGAGCAGCGCCGAAGAAGCGCTTCGGCCGGTGCAGGGCGTTGGCGTCGATACCGCCGGAGAGCACCTTGCCCGAGGGCGGCTGAACGGTGTTGTAGGCGCGGGCCAGACGGGTGATGGAGTCGAGCAGAATGACCACGTCCTTCTTGTGCTCCACCAGGCGCTTGGCCTTCTCGATCACCATCTCGGCCACCTGCACGTGACGGGTGGCGGGCTCGTCGAAGGTCGAGGAGACGACCTCGCCGGCGACGGAACGCTGCATGTCGGTGACCTCTTCGGGCCGCTCGTCGATGAGCAGCACGATGAGGATCGCCTCGGGGTGGTTCTTCTCCACCGAGTGGGCGATCGACTGCAGCAGCATGGTCTTGCCGGTGCGCGGCGGCGCCACGATCAGCGCCCGCTGCCCCTTGCCCATGGGAGTGGAGAGGTCCATCACCCGCGACGACATGTCGCCGGCGACCTCGAGCTTGATCCGCTCCTGCGGGTAGAGCGGCGTCAGGTTGTCGAAGAAGATCTTGTTGCGGGCGACTTCCGGATGCTCGAAGTTGACCGCCTCGACCTTGATGAGGGCGAAGTAGCGCTCGCCCTCCTTGGGCTGGCGGACCTGGCCGGAAATGGTGTCGCCGGTGCGCAGGTCGAAGCGCCGGATCTGGCTGGGGCTGACATAGATGTCGTCCGGCCCGGGCAGATAGTTGTACTCGGGAGCGCGGAGGAAGCCGAAGCCGTCGGGGAGGCACTCGAGCACTCCCTCGGCGAAGATCAGCCCGCTCTTCTCCGTCTGCGCCTGGAGCACCTTGAAGATCAGCTCCTGCTTGCGCATGCCGGTAACGCCCTCGACGCCG
The DNA here is from genome assembly GCA_963717295.1 of Thermoanaerobaculaceae bacterium. Classification (GTDB taxonomy): domain Bacteria; phylum Acidobacteriota; class Thermoanaerobaculia; order Multivoradales; family UBA5704; genus DATARR01. The sequence goes on along the minus strand of OY970330.1, from coordinate 7,454,490 downwards.
AGGTCCTTACCGATCTGGGTGAGCTGGGAGATGCTCATCTCCTTGAGCGCCCGGATGTCGAGAGACTCGACCGAGGCCCCCACCTTCTCTACTTGGTTCTGCTGTGGCTTTGGCATGTCGTTCCTCTTCGCTTCGATCATCTTGTCAATCATCTTGGACTCGCTTCGAGATGGGGGGCGATGGCGCCCCAGAGTTCTTTGATCCCATCTCCCGAGCGAGCGGAAACAGGGATGACGGAGATCGATTCCTCAAGCTCCAGCGTCGCCCGGACCTCCCGGACGATGGCCGCCCAGCGACCCCGCGGCATCTTGTCGACCTTGGTGGCGGCGATGACGATCTCCGCTCCGAGGCTCGACAGGTACTGATACGCCTGGACGTCGAGCGGAGTTGCCCCCACCTTGCCGTCCACCAGAATGACCACCAGTGCTCCCGGCAACGCCTGCCGGAAGTATCCTTCCACCCTCCCCGCCCACTCCCGCCTGTCCTCCCGCCCGGCTTTGGCATAGCCGTAACCCGGCAGGTCGACGAAATAGAAGCGCCGGTTCACCAGGAAGTAGTTGACCGCCTGGGTTCGGCCGGGGGTGGAGCTGATTCGGGCCAAGGCTCTGCGCCCCAGCAACCGGTTCAGCAGGCTCGACTTACCGACGTTGGAGCGCCCCACGAAAGCGACCTCCGGACGTCCGTCGCGCAGGTAATCTCCGTTCCCATGAGCGGACCGGATGAACTCCGCGGTCTCGAGCTTCAAGCGATTCGCCTGCGTTCGCGGGGTGGCTCCATCATTCCCGTATGGGGAGCGCCGGATAGGCCGGATCGGACGGCTGCCGCACGACGCTTCGGATTTTTCAAATTTGAGGTCAATGGGCCAGGGAATCCGACCCGATCGGAGTCTCCGGAGAGGGCTCCGTGAACTTTCCATCCTTCTTGGGCAGCGGGATGATGGTGCCGTCCAGGGCAAGACGCAACACCTCGTCCATCGACTCGACCAAGTGGAACTCCATCGCTTCGCGCACCTCGTTCGGGATCTCCTCGATGTCCTTCTCGTTCTCCTTGGGAAGGATCACCTCGTTGATGCCGCCACGGTAGGCCGCCAGAACCTTGTCCTTGATGCCGCCGACCGGCAGGACCTTGCCGCGCAGCGTGATCTCCCCCGTCATCGCGACGTCCTTGCGGACGGCGATCTTGGTCAGCGCCGAAATCAGCGCCGTCGCCATGGTGATGCCCGCCGACGGCCCGTCCTTCGGGATCGCTCCCTCGGGGACGTGGAGATGGACGTCGATGCTCTCGTTGAAGTCCGGCTCGATGCCGAAGATGTCGGCGCGGCTACGCAGGTACGACACCGCGGCGCGGGCCGACTCCTGCATCACGTCGCCGAGCTTGCCGGTCAGCGTCAGCTTCCCCTTGCCCGGCATCAGCCCGACCTCGGTCTCCAGCAGCTCGCCGCCCACCTCGGTCCAGGCGAGGCCCGTCGCGACGCCGATCTCGGACTCCTCGTTCTTGCGGCGAGCCCGGAACCGGGGCTTGCCGAGGAACTCGAAGACCATCTCGGGCGTCACCGTGAGGGTCAGCGACAGGCCTTCGCGAACCACCCGGCGGGCGATCTTGCGGCAGATGGAGGCGATCTCGCGCTCCAGGCTGCGCACGCCGGCCTCGCGGGTGTAGCTCTCGATGATCACCCGCACCGCCTCGGCCTCGACGACGATCTTGTCCGCCGCGAGCCCGTGGTCCTTGAGCTGCCGGGGAACCAGGAACTGCTGGGCGATCGCCAGCTTCTCGTTGAGCGTATAGCCCGAGAGGCTGATGACCTCCATGCGGTCCTTGAGCGGCGGCGGAATCGAGTGGGTCACGTTGGCCGTGGCAATGAACATGACCTTCGAGAGGTCGTACTCGACGTCGAGGTAATGGTCCAGGAACGAGTCGTTCTGCTCCGGGTCCAGCACTTCGAGGAGAGCGGCCGACGGGTCGCCCCGGAAGTCCGTGGACATCTTGTCGATCTCGTCGAGCAGGAAGATCGGATTGATCGTCCCCGCCTTGCGCATCATCTGGACGATCTGCCCCGGGAAGGCGCCGATGTACGTCCGGCGATGGCCGCGGATCTCCGCCTCGTCGCGCACGCCGCCGAGCGACAGGCGCACGAACTTGCGCCCCGTGGCGCGGGCGATCGACTTGGCGAGCGACGACTTGCCGACGCCGGGCGGGCCCACGAAGCAGATGATCGAGCTCTTGGTCTGCCCCACGAGCTGGCGCACCGCCAGGAACTCGAGGATGCGGTCCTTGATCTTCTCCAGGCCGTAATGGTCCTCGTTGAGCACCTTCTCCGCGTGCTCCAGATCCTTGCGCTCCTTGCTGCGCTTGCGCCACGGAACGGAGACCAGCCAGTCGATGTAGTTGCGCGACACGGTGGCCTCGGCCGAGACCGGCGGCATGGCCTCCAGGCGCTTGAGCTCCTGCTCGGCCTTCTCCTTCACGTCCTTGGGCAGGCCGGCCTTGTCGATCTTCTCCCGCAGCTCGGTCAGCTCGTCGCCGCGCTCGTCCTTGCGGCCGAGCTCCTGATGGATGGCCTTGATCTTCTCGTTGAGGTAGTACTCCTTCTGGGCCTTCTCCATCTGCTTCTTGACCTTGACGTTGATCCGCTTGTCGATGTTGATCTTCTCGATCTCGACGTCGAGCAGGTCGTGAAGGCGCTGCAGGCGCTCATAGGGATTGGTCAGCTCGAGCAGCGACTGCTTCTCGGCGGTGGCCACCATCAGATGCGCGGAAAGGATGTCGGCCACGCGGTCGGCGTCGTCCAGCTTGAGCGTCGACATCAGGCCTTCGAACGCCAGATGATGCGACATCTTGGCGTACTGCTCGAAGGCCGCGAGGACCTTGCTCATGTAGGTGCGCAGCTCTTCGGAGAGCGGGTAGTTGACGTCGTAGGTCTCCACCTCGACGTTGAGCGCGCCATCCGTGTCGACGACGGCGACGATCTTGCCGCGCTGCACGCCCTCGACCATCACCCGCACGTTGCCGTTGGGCAGCTTGAGGTTCTGGATCACCGAGGCGATGACGCCGATGTCGCAGATGTCGTCGCGCAGCGGATCGTCGATCCGCGGATCCTTCTGGGCGGCGAGGAAAATCCGCTTGGTGGAGCCGGAGAGCGCCTGCTCCAGGGCCCGCACCGAGCTCTCGCGGCCCACGATGAACGGGGCCATCATATGGGGGAACACCACCATGTCCCGAAGGGGAACCAGCGGCAGGACTTCTCGCTTCTTCGTCACATACGACGCGGGCATGACTTCGCCTGACCCTTTCCTCAGCCGGCCTTCTTGTAGAGCATGATCGGCTGGATGCGGCTCGCCACGACTTCCTCGTTGATGAGGATCTGCTTGACGTCGCGTTGCGAGGGAATTGTGTACATGAGATCGAGCATCAGCTCTTCGAGGATGATGCGCAGGCCGCGGGCACCGACGTTGCGCTTCAGCGCCTCGCCGGCGATCGCCTTGAGCGACTCGTCCGAGAACTTCAGCTCCACGCCTTCGAATTCGAGGATGGTCTGGTACTGCCGGATAAGGCTGTTCTTGGGCTCGTGGAGGATACGCACCAGCGCCTCCTCGTCGAGCTCTTCGAGCGTCGCGACCACCGGCAGGCGACCGACGAACTCGGGGATCAGGCCGTACTTGATGAGATCCTCGGGCAGCACGCTGCCCAGGAACTGGCCGGTTTTCTTGTCGCGCTTGCCCTTGATGTCGGCGCCGAAGCCGAGCGATTTCTGGTTCAGCCGGCGCTCGATGACGTCCTCGAGGCCGACGAAGGCGCCGCCGCAGATGAACAGGATGTTCGTGGTGTCGATCTGCAGGAACTCCTGGTGCGGATGCTTGCGCCCGCCCTGCGGCGGCACGTTGCACTGGGTACCTTCGAGGATCTTGAGCAGAGCCTGCTGCACACCCTCGCCGGAGACGTCGCGGGTGATCGACGGGTTGTCGCTCTTGCGGCAGATCTTGTCCACCTCGTCGATGTAGACGATGCCGCGCTGCGTCTTTTCCTTGTCGTTGCCCGAAGCCTGGTAGAGCTTGAGGATGATGTTCTCGACATCCTCGCCGACGTACCCCGCCTCGGTCAGGGTGGTGGCGTCGGCGATGGTGAACGGTACCGAGAGCAGCCGCGCCAGGGTCTGCGCGAGCAGCGTCTTGCCGGTGCCGGTGGGGCCGATGAGCAGGATGTTGGACTTCTGCAGCTCGACGTCGCCGTGCGCCTTCTCGGCGAAGTCGATGCGCTTGTAGTGGTTGTACACCGCCACGGCGAGCTTCTTCTTCGCCTGCTCCTGGCCGATGACGTACTCGTCGAGGAGAGCTTTGATTTCCTTGGGCTTCGGAAGCGTCGTGTCCTGCTGCTGCTCGAGCATCCGGTCCTCGGCGATGATGTCGAGACAAATGTCGACACACTCATCGCAGATGAACACCGTGGGGCCGGCGATCAGCTTCTTGACCTCGCGCTGGCTCTTGTTGCAGAACGAGCATCTCAGGACTTCATCGCCGCTGTCTTTCTTCGGCATTTCTCCTCCGTTGTGGCGGGCGGTGACCGGGGCTTTCGTTCACTTTAGGGACCGAGACCTACCCCTGTCAACATCTTGCCTGGTAGAACAGGCGCCACGACGGGTGGTATTTCCGCCGCGCTGCCGGCCCTTGGAAGGGCGTTCGCTCCTGACCTGTCAGGTGCGCGAACGCCCCGAAACGTCACCGAACCGGTGCCGGCACCGGACCATCCGGCCGCCGGCGCTGCATCACCCGGTCCGCCAGACCGTACTCCACCGCTTCTTTCGCTCCCAGAATCCTATCGCGTTCCGTGTCGTGGTGGATCTCTTCTTTCGTTTTTCCTGTATGAAAGGCCAGGATCTCGTCCAGGCGGTCACGCATCATCAGCATGTCCTTGGCGTGGATCTCGATGTCCGACTGCTGGCCCTGCAGCCCGGAGAGCCACGGCTGGTGGATCAGGATCCGGCTGTTGGGCAGCAGCGTCCGCTTGCCTTTGGTTCCCGACGCGAACAGCACCGCCGCCATCGACGCCGCCTGACCGACGCAGTAGGTCGAGACGTCCGGCTTGATGTACTGCATGGTGTCGTAGATGGCCATGCCCGAGGAGACGGAGCCGCCGGGCGAGTTGATGTACAGGGAGATGTCCTTCTCGGGGTTCTCGGCTTCCAGGAAGAGCATCTGGGCGATGATCAGGCTGGCGACGTCGTCGTCGACCGCCCGGCCGAGAAAGATGATGTTGTCCTTGAGCAGGCGCGAGTAGATGTCGTACGCGCGCTCCCCCCGGTTCGTTTGCTCGACCACCATCGGAACTAGCATGCTTTAAGTTCTCTCCTTACCTAGAGCTTCTAAGTCTCAACCGGGAGCTCGGAGCCCGCGACGGCCGCTCCGAGCTCGGGCTCTCCGAGCAGGGTGCGGATCGTCTTCTCGCGGCGCAGCTGGGACCGCAGGCTGGCGAGACGGCCATCCTCGTCCAGCTTGCGGCGCAGGACCGGGGTGGATACTCCCTGGGCGCGGGCCAACACTGCCAGAGTGCGTTCAAATTCCTCTTCCGTGACTACGATCTTCCGATCGTCCGAAATCGCGTCGAGCAGCAGGCGGGCGTGGACCCGTTTTTCCGCCATCGGCGTCAGATCCTCGGCCATGCGGTTCCAGTCGATGCCGGCGTGCTCGACGTCGACGCCGCGGCGGGCCAGGTTCTCGGCCTGGTCCTGAACCATTCCCTCGACCTCCTTGCGCACCACCCCCTGCGGCAGCTCGAGCGGATGACGCTCCCGGAGCTGATCGAGGAGGGCCCGCTGGCGCGCCTCGCGGCGCTGGTCCGCCTTCTCGTGGCGGGACTGCTGCACCACCGCCTGGCGCAGATCCTCGAAGGTCTTGAGCTCGGGGTTGAGCTTGGCGGCGAAGGCGTCGTCGAGCGGAGGCAGATCGCGCTCCTCGACGCCGACGACCTTGACGCGCAGAGTCTGCTCGTGCACCTCGGGGGCGCCCCCCTCCTCCGCCGGCGGATGCTCGTGGCGGCGGGTGAAGGTCTCCTCCTGCCCGACCGACATGCCGCGCACGGTGCTGGAAAGCTCCGGCCAGACCTTCGGATCGCCGACCTCGACCTGGGCCTTGTCGGTGCGCTCCTCCGGATGCTCGGACGAGGCGACGTTGGTGAGCTCCAGATCCACCCGGTCGCCCAGGGCGGCCGGCTTGTCCGACGGAATCCAGCCGGAGGTCTGCTTGCGGATCTCCTCGATCCGCTCCTCGATCTCCAGGGTGCCCGGCTCGGTCTGCGGATCGGGAAGGTCGAAATCCTGGGTGTTGCGCAGCTCGATCTGGGGCCGCGTCTCCACCGTGGCGACGAAGGTCAGGGGCTCGCCGGGCAGCAGGTCGGTGATCTCGTCCACCTCGGGCGGCAGCAGCGGCTCGAGGGAAGTCTCGGCCTGCGCCTGCCGCCAGTAGCGGGGCAGCAACCGTTCCTTGACCTCGTGCTCGATGTCCTTGGCATACCGCTGGCGCACCAGCGCGGCGGGCACCTTGCCCTTGCGGAAGCCGGGCATCTTGATCTTCTGTCCGAGCTCTTGAATGACGCGCTGCGTCTCGGCTTCGACGGCGGGTGCGGGAACCTCGACCTTCAACTGCTTACGGCAGGGCCCCACGTCCTGCTGGGAAAGAACCACGCTCATCAGATTGTCTTCCTCGTTCTTCTATCTATGGTGCGAAAGAGGGGACTCGAACCCCTAACCCGATTTCTCAGGACTAGATCCTAAGTCTAGCGCGTATACCAATTCCGCCACTTTCGCTTAAGAGAACCTCCTGGTAACGGAGGAGTGAGGGGTTAGGGGGAGTGGTGAGCCGCGGAGGAATCGAACCTCCAACCCGCAGATTAAGAGTCTGCTGCTCTACCAATTGAGCTAGCGGCCCGTGCAAGGTGGATCATACTCAAAGATCGCCGCGGTGACAATGTTCCGTCCCGCCTGTCTCAAAAATTCGCACCGGATCGCCCGGTCCTCTACCAACAGCTCCAGGGGGACCCGCATTCCCCGAGGTTTCCTCTCGCTCCGGCTCAACCTCCCTGCACGAAGCGGACCACCTCGATGCGATCTCCGGCGGCGAGCGGCGTGCCGGCGAACCGCGCCCGAGGGACGAGGTCGCCGTTGCGCTCCACGGCGACCGTGCGGGGGTCGCTGCCCAGTCCGCTCACCAGATCCGCGACCGTGGACCCGCCGGACACCTGGCGCGGCTCGCCGTTGACGATCAGGTCAATCAGGTCGAGAACGATATCACCACCCCTTACAAAAGATGCTTCAGCTCGGCCCGGCCGATGCTGCTGACGGCATTGATGATGAGCGCCGAGGTGCCGCGGCCCACCTGGGGGATGTCGAAGCCGAGAGTCAGGAGGCCGCGGTCGTCGGTGCGGCCATTGGCCAGCACGCGCGGCTCGACGACGGTCGAGATCATGCGCACCGAGACCTGGGTGCCGGCGATGGGCTGGCCGTTCTTGCTGGAGCTGGTGCGCAGGACGAGGGTCGCGGCGTGACCGAGGGCCAGGTTCCGCTCCTCCTCCAGCATCAGGACGAGCTGCTCCTGATCGGCCTCGCTCGTCAGGTACTCGAGAATCACCTGATCCAGGGTGCGCTCCGGCGCCGGCGTTCGCGAGACCGGCGATGGCGGTGCGGCCTGCGGTGGAGCGGCAGGCATCGGCGGCACGACCGGCATCGGCGGCGCGGTGAGGGGCTGGGTCGGCGGAGGCGGAGTCGCGAAACCGGTGCGCGACAGGGTCTCGCTGGGGCCGCCGGCGGCCGTGGTCACCAGGTGCACGCCGGAGACCGGCCGGCCCGGGGCCAGCGGCGTCTCGAAGGCGGGGTACTGCCCCGTCTGCTTGGCGGCGGTCATGGCCGCCAGCTTGGCGTCGAGCTTGCCATGGCGGATCGCCGCGATCATGGTCCGGTGCTGATGGTCCATGAAGGCGATGATCTCCTTCTCCTCCCGCCCCTCGGCCAGCAGCTCGGCGTAGCTCGCCCGCTTGCTCGCCAGCACCTGGCCACCGACGTAGACGAGGCTCTCGATGAAGGGGTTGGCGACCCCCTTGTCCTCCGTCTGGACGTGGTAGACCACCTCGCCGTGGCGGACGTCGGTGTTGTAGCCGGTGATCATGCGCAAGGCGCCTAAGGGAGGCAGACGTTTCCTGAGAGCCAGTTGGTACGGCGAGTGGATTCTAAGAAGTGGAGGCCAGGGAATCAAGGGCGACCGTTTCAGCTTACAATAGTTGGAGCCCACCGAGCCTGCTCGGGCCCTCCCCGGAGATCCGGCGGGAGAGCAGGCCGACAGGGTGGTCCGGGAAACCGGGCCGCCTCCCGTGCTTGGAAAGGCGTGGCGAAGAGCCTTGAGGCTCGGGGGCGGAGAGGTATTTCGTCCCTATGACCACCCGCACGAGCCCCCTCACCGTCCTCGGCACGACACCCCAGTCTCCCCTGTTCGCGTCGTTTCCGGCCGCGGCCCAAGAGACCGGACCCGACGACACGCGGCTGATCGACGCCTTCGGCCGGCGCCTCACCTACCTGCGGGTCTCCGTCACCGACCGCTGCAACCTGCGCTGCACCTACTGCCTGCCGGCGGACACCGAGTTCCCTTTCGGCGACCGGGCCTTCCTCTCGCCCGCCGAGATCGAGGCGATCGTCGGCTCCCTGGCGCGGCTCGGCATCCGCCGGGTGCGGCTGACCGGCGGCGAGCCGCTGGTGCGCCGCGACCTGCTGGAGATCGTCCGCCGCGTGAAGGCGCTGCCGGGCATCGAGAACCTCGCCCTCTCCACCAACGGCATCGGCCTCGCCCGCCTCGCCCCGGAGCTGAAAGCCGCCGGACTCGACCGGGTGAATATCAGCATGGACACCCTCGACCCCGAGCGCTTCCGAGAGATCACCCGCCGCGGCAACCTGGAGGAGGTGTGGGAGGGAGTGGAGGCGGCGCTCGCGGCCGGCCTGGAACCGGTGAAGCTCAACGCCGTGCTGCTCGCGGATGGCGGCGAGGAGGATGCCGAGCGGCTGGCGGCCCTCACCCTCCACCGCCCGCTCCACGTCCGCTTCATCGAGCTCATGGGCACGGCCTCGAACCAGCACCTGCAGCCGGAGCGCTATCTCTCCTGCGATGAGGTCCGAGTCCGCCTGGAATCCCGCTTCGGTCCGCTCACCCCTTTCGACTCCGGCCCGCGCACCGGCCCGGCCAAGGCCTTCCAGTTCGAAGGCGCCCGCGGATCCGTGGGCTTCATCACCCCCCTCTCCCACACCTTCTGCGCCGAGTGCAACCGGCTGCGCCTGACGGCCCGCGGCGAGCTGCGCCTCTGCCTCTTCGCCGACCGCGTCTACCCGCTGCGCCCGCTGCTCACGGCGCCGGACCCGGAAGCCGCCCTGGAGTCCGAGATCCTCCGCGTCCTCCAGGAGAAGCCGGCCGAGCACATGCTCACGCAAGGGAACTACGGCAACCTGCTGAGCTTCATGCAGATCGGGGGGTAGGCGCCGTCGGGCGTCCCCTCAAACAGCGGGCCGCCGTCCTCGCGAAGGGACGGCGCGGAGCGAGAGAGAGCGTCCCCTCCCTGGAAAGGCGGCTCATCCGACGGGCGTCCGCCTGGCGACAGGATTGCAGAGAGTACCTTCGAAACAGAAGCTCGCCATGTTCTTCTCGAGCGGAGGTGCTCTCAAGCCATGAAGAAGCCCGTCCTTCTCCTGCTCCTCCTGGTCTCCGTCCTCTTCGCACTCGGCGGCCAAGCCGTCGACCGGCAGCCGCAGACCGGCTTCTCCCGCACGCGCTGGCTCGAAGAGCAGATGGAGCGAGGAGCCAGGACGCCGGACAATCTCGTGCCCGGGGATCCGCGACGGTTCGCGGCGTTCCTCGATCAGCTCGCCAAGCCCAGGCCGCCCGCCACCGGCATTCCGAAGGGCGTGGTGCGGGTGAGCCAGGACATCCTCTCTCCCGACGGCGGCAGCGCCCAGCCGGAGACCGAGACCGAGCCGTTCCTCGCCGTCGATCCCGAGAACCCCAAACACCTGATCGCCTCCTACCAGGAGGACCGGTTTCCGAACGACGGGGGATGCCGCATCCTGACAGCCGCCGTCTCCTTCAACGGGGGAGCCACCTGGCAGGAGAGCCTCCTCCCCGGGCTGACCGTGGCCGGCGGCGGATCGTATGAGCGCACGTCAGACCCCTGGGTCGCCTTCGGGCCCGGCGGGAGGGCGTACTTCGCCGCTCTCGGCGTCGACGAGACGAGGCCCCGGAACGGGGTCTATCTGTCCTCCTCGGACGACGGCGGACTGACCTGGAGCGATCCGGTCGCCGTCCACAGCGGCAATAGCACCCAGAGCTTCGACGACAAGGAGGCGGTCGTCGTGGACACGCGCGACGACAGCCCCTACAAAGGCCGGGTCTACGTCGGCTGGGACATGATCACCATCAGCGGTCAGGCGGAGCTCATCACCTACTCCGACGACGGGGGCAGCTCGTTCCAGCCGGCCGTCACGCTCACCGCCCAGGGGGCGAGCCTCGGCATCATCCCGCTCGTCGGGCCCGGGGGGATCGTCCACGCCGTCTGGCTCAACTTCCGCCTCAACCTGATCGGGGAAAGGCTGATCACCCTGCAGGCGTCCCACTCGACCGACGGCGGCCAGACCTGGAGCGCGCCGGTCACCATCTCCACGGTTCGCGCGAGCGGCGTCGCCGGGTCGCGCACGGCCGCGGGCCTCCCCTCGGCGGTGGTCGACGGCCGCACCGGGGCGCTCTACGTCGTGTGGCAGGACGAGAGTTTCACGGCGTCCACCGACCAGGTCGTTCTCTCGCGCTCGACCGATGGCGGCCAGACCTGGAGCCTTCCGATCCGGGTCTCCGACGGCCCCGGCGACGCTCCCAACTTCACGCCCGCCGTGGCGGTGACTCCCGAGGGGTGGGTGGGTGTCTCCTACTACTCCCTGCGCAACAACCCCTCGCACGTGCTGGTGGATGAGTATCTCTCCGTATCGAAGAATGGCGGCCTTAGCTTCGCCAAGAGCCTGCGCGTGACCGCGACCTCCTCGGACCTGCGGTTCGCGGCCACGTCGAATGGCTTCTTCCTCGGCGATTACCAGGGGCTCGTCACCTCGTCCAGGACGTTCTATCCGCTCTGGATCGGGACCTACAGTCCCTCACGCCTCGATCCCTCCGTCCGCCAGCCGGACATTTTCACGCGGGCGCTCAAGGTGAGGTGAGGCTACCGGCCGGTTGTTCCCCTTCACGGCAGGCCGAAGCTGCGGAGGGCCTCCTCGCGGGCGGCCTCGGGATCCATCCCCTCGTCGATGAGCTCGCGCATCCACTGTTCGACGTAGCCAGGGAGCTCGCCGGCCGGCCTCTTCCGGGAACGGAGCCGGATGAAGATCCGCCGCCACCATGCCATGGTCAAATACCTCTTTCCGGAGGGTAGAGCCCCTCCTTCAAGAGGTCATGCGCTTTCCGTGGCTTCAGGACGTCAAGGCGCCAGCGCCCGCGTGGGCTCCACCCGCGCCGCCCGCCGGGCCGGCAGCCAGCTCGCGAGGAGCGCCGCGCCGGCGAGGACGACCAGCACTCCCGCGAAGGTCGCCGGATCGGTCGCCGTGACGCCGAAGAGGAGCCCCGAGAGAGCGCGGGTCGCCGCCACCGCTCCGGCGAGGCCCACGAACAGCCCGGCGAGCACGGGCCGCATCGCCTGCCAGGCCACGAGCCTCAGCACTCCCCGCTCGGTCGCCCCGAGCGCCATGCGCAGGCCGATCTCCTGGGTGCGCTGGCTCACGAACCAGGAGATGACGCCGTAGATCCCCACCGCCGCCAGCAGCAGGCCGATCCCCCCGAGGGCGGTGAGCAGCAACATGTTGAAACGCGTCGTCGCCACCGAGGCGGCGCGGATCTCGTCCAGGGTCGTGACGTCGAACACCGGCAGCCGCGGATCGACGCCGAGGACGGCCCGCCGCAGGGGGGCGGAGAAGGCGGCCGGATCGCCCGTGCGTGCCCGCACCACGACCGCCATCTCGACGTCGCGCCCCAAGAGGTCCGACTGCGCCATGGGCAGATAGATCGTCGGCCGCATGGGGTCCGCCAGATCGCCCTGACGGACGTCGCCCACCACGGCCACCACCTGCCGCCAGTCGGGGCCGGTCTTGTCGTCGACCGACCAGGCGAGCCGCTTGCCGACCGGATCTTCGCCCGGCCACGCCAGCCGCGCCAGAGCCGGGCTGACCGCCACCACCCCCGGGGCGCCCGCGCGATCGCCGGCCGTGAAGTCGCGCCCGTGCAGGACCGGGATGCGCATCGCCTGGAAGTACCCCGGGCTGACCTCGCGGGTGCTGGCCTCCAGCCGCTTCTCCACCGGCATGGGATGGCCCTCGATCTCCAGGGTCGATGACGAGTCGTTGCGCGACAGGGGCAGGATGGAGACGGCGGCCGCGGACTCGACACCCGGGACCTCGCTGACATCATCCACCACCCGCTGCACGGCGGCCACGGCGCGGACCGGCTCCGGATAGTCGGCGTGAGGGAGAGAGACCTGCGCCGTCAGCACTCGGGCGGGATCGAAGCCGATCGCCACCTGCTGGAGCTGGATGGCGCTACGGATCAGCAGGCCGGCGCCGGCCAGCAGCACCAGGGCGAGCGCCACCTCGGCCACCAGCAGACCCGTCCGCACCCGGTCGCGGGGAGAGCCCGAGCCGAGACTGCGGCCCCCTTCCTTCAGCAGGGTCTGGAGGTCCGGCCGGGCCGTCCGCAGCGCCGGCACCAGCCCGGACAGGACACTCGCGGCGAGGGCGAGAGCGAACGAGATGGCGAGCGCCGGCCCATCGATTCCCGCCGAGGCCAGGCGGGGCACGCCGCCCGGGCTGATCGCCACCAGCCCCCGCAAGCCCAGATGGGCGAGGCCGACGCCCGCGACGGCTCCGGCGAGGCTCAGCACGAGGCTCTCGGTGAGAAGCTGGCGGACGATCCGCCAGCGGCCGGCCCCGAGAGCTGCCCGGATGGCGATCTCCCGCGAGCGGGCGGCGCCGCGGGCGAGCAGCAGGTTGGCCACGTTGACGCAGGCGATGAGCAGCACGCATCCCACGGCCCCAAGGAGAATGAGCAGGCGCCGGCGCAGGCCGCCGAGGAGGCGGTCCAGGAACGTCTCCACCTTGACGCCGCGGCCCCGGTTGGAGCGCAGGTCGACCGTCTCCAGCCGCTTGGCGAGGGCCGACAGCTCGGCTTGGGCAGCGGCCAGCGGAACGCCCGGCCGCAGGCGGCCCTGAAGCCGCAGGTAGCTGTCGCCATAGTTGGTCGCCTGCTCGGGGGTCAGAGCCAGCGGCACCCAGAGCCGGCTGTCGTTGGAGCGCAGGTCGAAGGACGCCGGCATGACCCCGATCACCGAGTGCACCACCCCATTCAGATGGAGGTCGCGGCCCACCACGCGCGGATCGGCCGCGAACCGGTCGTGCCACAGCCGGTGCGAGAGCACCACGACCCGGTCGCGGCCAGGGCTGTCGTCCGCCGGCTCGATCGTACGGCCGAGCAGCGGCCGGGCGCCGAAGGTCTCGAAGTAGCCGGCCGAGACGCGGGCCCCGGTCACCCGCTCCGGCTCGCCCTCTCCCGCCAGGTTGAAGCTACCGTCGGTCTTGGCGGATAAGTGGATCACCGACCGCGCCCCGGCCCGGTAGGCCAGGAAGTTGCCGGCGGAGATCGAGCGGAGATTGCCGCGGTCGGTCATGAAGAGCTGGACGATCCGCTCGGGATGCGCGAACGGCAGGGGCCGCAGCACGACCGCGTCGAGCAGGCTGAAGATGGCGGTCGTGGCGCCGATGCCGAGCGCCAGGGTGAAGATGGCGATGAGGGTGAAGGCCGGAGCCTTGCGGAGCTGGCGCACGGCGAAGACGGCGTCCTGCCAGAGCTCCGAGAACACCTCGGTCCGCCGCCGCCCGCGGTGCCGCTGGCGGCCGATCTCGCGGCAGGTCCGCCGTACCCGCTCCACCTCGCCGAAGCGCCGCGAGGCCTCGTCGCGGGCGGCCCGCGGCTCCAAGCCGTCGGCCATCAGCTCGCGCGCCGCCTGCTCGAGATGGAAGGCGATCTCGTCGTTCACGTCCTGCTCCACCGTGCCCTTGCGAAGATGAAGCCGGAAGGCTCGCCGCCACGCCGCCATGATCTTCCTTTCTCCTTCAGGCCGTGGCCGTCGCGGTCGCCAGCACCTTGCCCACCGCTTCGGCATAGCGCCGCCACGACTCGGACTCGGAATGGAGCTGGCTCCGGCCCGTCTCGGTCAGCCGGTAGAACTTGGCCCGGCGGTTGTTCTCGGACACTCCCCACTCGGCCTCGATCCACTCCCGCTGCTCCATGCGGTGGAGCGCCGGATAGAGGGCACCCTCTTCGATGCGAAGTGCGTCGTCCGTCCGTTGGGTGATCCAGCGCACCACCGCGTAGCCATGGAGCGGCCCCCACGAGAGCGCCTTCAGAATGAGGACGTCCAGAGTTCCCTGCAGCAGATCCATCTTCGCCATGAAGCACCTCCCCTAAGCTGTCCAGGGGAATGATAGACCCAGCTCCCCTAAGACGTCAAGGGGGAGAGGATCGTTTTCCCCCACCCGTGGACGCTCCCCCCGTCTCGTGGGACAATACGCGCGGCATCCTGCCCGGGCGGCTTCGGCCCGGCTCCCAAAATCCATCCAATTCCCCACGAGAGGAGATCTCCATATGGCTGAGACCACGACCGAGGAACCGACGACCGCCAAGAAGACCCTGGTGCACTACGAGGTGAAGGACGGCGTCGCCTACCTGACGCTCGACGATCCGCCGGCCAACACCTACACCCACGAGATGATGCGCCAGCTCGACGAGAACATCCTCCGGGCCCGCTTCGAGAAGGAGGTCTACGTCATCGTCATCCGCGGCGAGGGCGACAAGTTCTTCTGCGCCGGCGCCAACATCAACATGCTGAAGTCGTCCGATCCGTACTTCAAGTACTACTTCTGCCTGCACGCCAACGAGACGCTGAACCGCCTGGAGCAGACGCCCAAGCTGGTCATCGCCGCGCTGGAAGGCCACACGGTCGGCGGCGGCCTGGAGATCGCCATGGCGGCGGACGTGCTGATCGCCAAGAAGGGCTCCGGCAAGGTCGGCCTGCCCGAGGTCACCCTCGGCGTGCTCCCCGGCACCGGCGGCACCCAGCGGCTCGCCCGGCGCGTCGGCAAGAGCCAGTCCATCGAGCTGATGGTCACCGGCCGGCTGATCGACTTCGAGGAGGCGCAGCGCATCGGCATCGTCAACCACATCTTCGAGCCCGACAACTTCGCCGGGCAGATCCACGACTACGCCAAGCAGTTCTGCCCGCCGAACAAAGCGGCCAAGGCGGTCGGCCGCATCAAGCGCAGCGTGCAGTCCGGCGCCGAGGTGCCGTTCGAGAGCGGCCTCGCCATCGAGCGCGAGCTGCAGCAGCAGCTCTTCGAGAGCCCGGACGCCAAGGAAGGGCTCGACGCCTACGTCAACAAGCGCAAGCCCGACTTCCGGGGCTGGTGATGCGGGAGAAGCTCGACGGCGACATCGTCCTCGCCGCCCCGGTGAGGACGCCGATCGGCCGGTTCGGCGGCGTCCTCGCGCCGCTGACGGCGGCGGATCTCGGCACGGCGGCGGCGAAGGCGGCCCTGGAACGGGCGGCGCTCGATCCGGGGCGCGTCGATCAGGTGATCTTCGGCCATGCCCGCCAGGCCGGGGGCGGCCCCAACACGGCGCGCCAGATCGCGTACCGCGCCGGCGTTCCGGTCGACCGGCCGGCGTTCACCGTCAACCAGGCCTGCGGCTCGGGGCTCCAGGCGGTGATCTCGGCCGCCCGCGCCATCCTCCTCGGCGAGGCGCGGGTCGTCCTCGCCGGGGGCACGGAGAGCATGTCCAACACGCCCTACCTCCTCCCCCGCGCCCGCTGGGGCTACCGGTTGGGCCACACCGAGATCGTCGACGGCATGTACCAGGACGGCTTCAACGATCCGCTGTCGAAGCTCGTCATGGGCGAGACGGCCGAGGAGCTGGCCGAGGAGGCGGGCATCGACCGTGCGGCCTCGGACGCCTGGGCCGTCGAGAGCCAGCGCCGTAGCGAGCGGGCCCGCGCCAAGGGCCGTTTCGCCTCGGAGATCGCGCCCGTGACCGTCCCCGGGAAAAAGGGCGACCTTCAGGTGGACGCCGACGAGCATCCCCGCGACGGCGTCACCCTGGCCTCGCTCGCCAAGCTGGCGCCCGTCTTCCGCGAGGGCGGCCGGGTGACGGCGGGCAACGCCTCGGGCATCACGGACGGCGCGGCGGCGATCGTCGTCGCCTCCCGCCGGGCGGCCGGAGAGCTGGGGCTGCCGGTCGTGGCCCGTCTCGTGGGCTGGGAGGTCGTGGGCGTCGAGCCGCGGATCATGGGCATCGGCCCCGTGCCGGCGGTGCGGCGCCTGCTCGCCAGGACCGGGATCGACATCAAAAACATCGACGAGGTCGAGCTCAACGAGGCCTTCGCCTGCCAGGTGCTCGCCTGCTTGAAGGACCTCGACTTCCCGCACGAGACGGTGAACCCGGACGGCGGCGCGATTTCGCTCGGCCACCCCATCGGCGCCACCGGCGCCCGCATCCTCGTCACTCTGCTGCACGGCATGGCGGCGCGGGGCGGAGAGCGGGGCATCGCCACCCTCTGCGTCTCGGGCGGCCTGGGGCTCGCGGCGCTCGTGGAGCGGGAGGCCGCGTGAACGGCGACATCCTCGTCTCCACGGCCTCGGAGGAGAAGGCGGAGCCCTACGTCGCGGCGCTGCTGGCCGTGGGGGTCCCCGAGGAGTGGATTCTCGTCGTTACGCCCGCGGAGATCGAGGCCGCCGGGGCTCTCGCCTCCGCGGCCGCGGCCGTGGTCCTCTGCGGCGGCGCCGACGTGGTGCCCGAGCGTTACGGAGAGACGATGCTCGAAGGCGCCAACGTCGACCCGGTGGCGGACCGCGACGCCCTGGAGTGGGCCCTGCTCGACGCCGCCCGCGAAAAGCGCCTCCCCGTCTGGGGCGTCTGCCGCGGCTTCCAGGTGCTCAACGTCTACCTCGGCGGCACCCTCTGGCAGGACCTGCCCACGCAGCATCCGACCAGCGTCAACCACGAGGTCTGCGAGACGCCGGACACGCTGGCCCACACCGTCCGCGTGGTGGCCCCCGGCGCGCCCATCGCCGAGCGTCTCGCCCGCGAGGTGCCGCGGGTCAACAGCCGCCATCATCAGGCTCTCAAGAAGGTGGCCGAGGGGTTCCACCCCGTGGCCCTGTCGCCGGACGGCCTCGTGGAAGCCGCCTTCCTCGACCGCCCCGACTGGTGGGTGCGGGGCGTCCAATGGCACCCCGAGAACCTCATCGCCCTCCCCCAGCAGCGTGCCCTGTGGGTGGATTTCGCCCGCGCCGCGGGCCTCCCCAACGACGGCAAATGACCGGGCCGGCGATCGTCCTCGAGCGTCCTGAGCAGTCGCCGCGAACGGCGACGATCCTTCTGAACCGTCCGCCGCTCAACATCCTCGACATCCCCACAATCGCTCTCCTGGGAGAGACCGTGGCCGGCCTAGCCGCCGATCCGGACCTCCAGATCGTCGTCCTGCGGGGAGCCGGCGACCGGGCCTTCTCCTCCGGAGTCGCCGTGCAGGACCACACGCCGGACAAGGTGGTCTCGATGCTGGAGACCCTGCACGCGGCCATCCGCCGTCTGCGGGACCTCGACGCAATCACCGTCGCCGCCGTCCACGGTCACTGCCTGGGAGGAGGGATGGAGCTGGCGCTCGCCTGCGACCTCGTGATCGCCGAGGACGGCGCCCGCTTCGGCCAGCCCGAGATCGAGCTCGGCTGCTTCGCCCCCGTCGCCGCCGTCCTGCTGCCGCCCCGCCTCGGCGCCGGCCGCACGCTCGACCTGCTCCTCACCGGCCGCATCCTCGACAGCGAGGAAGCGGAAAGGCTGGGCCTCGTCACCCGGCGAGTCCCCGTCGGCAGCCTGGACGCGACGATGGCCGCCCTCGTCGCCGGCATCACGGCTCGAAGCACTCCCGTGACCCGCCTCACCAAGAAAGCCGTCCGCGCCGGCAGGGACCTCCCCTTCTCAGAAGCCCTGACGGAGTCCGAGCGTATCTATAAGGAAGAGCTTCTCCTCCTGGAGGATCTGGAGGAGGGGGTGGCCGCCTTTCTGGAGAAGCGGCGGCCGGTGTGGAAGAACCGGTAGCAGAGAACCAAGCCAAGGAAATATCCGGGGCATCGACTATGGGCAAAGGAGCGGCCGGCAGCCGCAACGCCTTTCTCGAAAGGGCGATCCGACAGCAACTCGCAGCGTCTCGCCGGGCCGCAATCGATGCGGAATTTGCTCAGATGGCAAGCGATATCACCTATCAGAAAGAGGCCGTTCAAGTTGCAGAGGAGTTCGCGGAGGCCGATTGGGAGGCATTGCGAGCCACTGAGAGGAATGCTTGAGACGCGGTGATTCGAGGCGCGTCTTGATCCGGTAGAGGGTGGAGGGGACCTATGACGTATCGCGGTAGAGTCAAAGACGGCGCAATCATTTTGGATTCAGGTTCCCAACTCCCGGAAGGTTCCATTGTGAGAATCGAGCTGGAATCTGACGAGCCCTTGGCCGGCAAAGCGGCCTCCGATCCGCTCTTCCGCATCACAGACCTAGCCGCAGAGACTGGGATCTCGGATCTGGCGACCAATATCGACCGCTATCTTTACGGTCACCCGAGGCCCGACGATGCCGGCTAAGTACTTTCCACCGTAAGTATGGTGACGTATCCTGCCGGTGGGCGTCGGCCCGTGATCCAGCCTGTCAGTAAGCACCTTCGACATCCTTCTCTCTCTTCGATGCCCACGACATGGGACAACCTGACCGGCACGCCGGGCCAAAGGCCCGTGATCCCTCAGCCCAGGCCAACGGCCTGGGTACGCTTACCGGACAGGGCGCCCCAACGGGGCGCGATAATTGGCCCCCACGCACCACGGACCGCTGCCTCATCCCAGACCTACTGCTCGTCGTAGAACGACTCGACGTCAATGGTATCGCGACCCTTCAGGCCGCATCAGCGGATCATCTCCCAAACCCAGGCCGTTGGCCTGGGCTTAGGAATCACGGCCCCTTGGGCCGGCGTGGCACCAACGACGGCGCAAGTCACCAACCTCCGTGATGACAGGTTACTTCACCGTAATTATGGTAGGGAGTACTTAGCCGTACTTCTGCAAATCCACGCCGACTTCTCCAGATGTTTCCCCGACTTCTCCGGAGTTTTCTCCGGCATCCGCAGATCCACGACGACTTCCAGGGAGTCACTCCGACTTCTCCGGATGTTTCCCCGACATCTCCAGAGTTTTCTCCGGCATCCGCAGATCCACGCCGACTTCCAGGGAGTCACGCCGACTTCTCCGGATGTTTCCCCGACTTCTCCAGAGTTTTTTCCGGCATCCGCAGATCTACGACGACTTCCAGGGAGTCACGCCGACTTCTCCGGATGTGAGGCAAAAGCGGGTGGGCCGCAGGCGCCCACCCTTACCTTCAAACATCCGTCTGCAGCCTACTGGCACACACGTGGCGGACAGGGGCTGCAAATGCCGGTTCTCGAGCAGGCTTCCGTCGTCGCTCCCGCGACCGCCCGGAGCTCCTCCTCGCTCACCTCGATCATGGCCGCCGGATGGGCCGGCAGGCTGGCGCGCTCGGCCGCGGTCAGACTCAGGAAGTAGTCTTCGTCACGGAAGGCGCGGATAAGGTCGATCTTCCTCATGGCTAACTCCTTTCTCTGCGAAACCGGCGCGAGATCATCCTCGCACCGGGCAGGGCGATCTCTAAGCAACCGGCGGGGCCAGGCGGAGCACGGAAGGGACGCGCTCCGGCTCTGCCGCCCGCAGCAGGCCGTAGCCGATGCCGGCGAGCCCCAGCATCAGGCCGGGCATCTCGCCGCGGGTGAGGACTCCACACCGCCAGCCGTATTCACGGATGCTGCCGAGGATGCCTCCCGCCAAGCGGCCGACGCGGTCGTCCAATCCCGGGGTACCCAGGATCTTCGCCGCCAGAGCAAGGATCTCCAGGTTGCCGAGGTCGCCATGGCACAGGGAGTGCCCCTTGCCGAAGCCGCCGGCCAAGGTGGCGCCGATGGCGGTCTCGAGGTCCTCCCGCATCGCGGCGTCGTCCAGGAAGCGCAGGCTGTCCAGGCGCCCGAGGGCGATTCCCGGCGCGCCGTGGCACCAGGCGCACATCGAATGCTCCTCGGTGGGAGCGCCGTGGCGCAGGTCGGGCCAGCCGGTGCTCAGGGAGTACAGGGAACGTTCGTACTCCAGAGCCTCCCGGGCCGCCTGGTGAAACCGCTCGTCGCCCGTCGCCGCGGCCAGTTGGAGGAGGGCCCAGGAGATCCCCGCCGCACCGTGGGAGAAGCCGGCCAGGGGAACCATCCCAGCCAGCTCGAGGATCCAGCCCCAACCGCGCTCCATGCGGCGCGCGCTCGCGAGGAGACGCTCGCCGCAGCGCACGGCGAGAGCCAGGGCCGGACCGGACGGCCGCCGGGTATGGAGGCCGAGGAGGGCGACGAGGCAGCCGGCGGCGCCGCCGACGATGTCGGAGTACTCGTCGGCGTCGATCTGCGGGCCGAGGGTGGAAGCGATCTGCTCCGCCACGTCGAGGAGGGACTCGTCCCGCCAGAGAGCGCCCAGGTGGGTGAAGGCGTAGAGAATTCCTCCCCAGCCGGCGAAGCCGCCGACCGCGGTCACCAACCGGCCGCTATGAGCGACCTGGGCCCGCAGGGTGACGGTGGCGGCACGGGCGAGGCGGGTGAAACGGACCTCGCCGGAGACGTCGCCCAGATAGGCCAGAAAGAGCGCGATCCCGGACATGCCCAGGTAGAGGTCGGGACCCGCCGGCGCCAGCGTGCAGGGGCTCGGGCCGTTCTGAAACGTCTGCACGAACCAGAAAGCGGCGTCGCCGCTGTGGAAAGCGAGCGCTTCGAGGCGCAATCCCGCCTCGATCGCCGCGCTCACCAGCTCGTCGCGCGAGGGGGCTTCCGCCGCCTCGCGGAGGACATGGCGGTCCGGGAGAGTCGGGCGGCCGCTCACCGCCTGGAGGGAGTTGGTGACGATCCAGGCCTGGCGCGCGATCTCGGCTTCGTCGAGGCCGCGGAGGCGCTCGTGGACGCGGTCGAGGGAGGTGGCGGAGAGAAAGCCCGCGATCCGCTCGCCGTCGCTCGTCCACACGTCCATGGAGGCTGGCAAGGTGGTGAGCATCGGGATGTCGCCATGCTCCAGATCGCGGTGCTCGGCGGCGACCAGCCGCTCCAAGGCGGGGGTCTCCGGCACTGCCGACCACAGAAGATCGAGGTGGCGGTCGCGATCCACGGCATCACCCAGGACATAGGGGTGCTGCCCCTCGAAGGCCAGGTTGCCATAGGCGAGGGTCTTGCGCACCAGGAACCGCACCGGTGCCGCGGCGAAGGCGGCCAGGGGGCCGGACGCGGAGAGGAGCTCGTCGCGGTGGGTGGCAAGGAGGCGGGCCATGCGCCAGAACCCCTCGACGATCTCCCCGCTGTAGGCACCGAGGTCGACCCTGGCGCCCTGGAGAGTCGGGAGGTGGTCGCCGTCCAGAGGAATGGCGAGGGGATCGCGGGAGAAACGCATCCGGTCCGTCCCCTTGCCCTCGACTCGCAGGATCGGCCGGGGCAGGATCTGTCCGTCCACCGCGGACAGGCCGGAGAAATCGATGCCCGCCTGACCCGGCAGCGCCCCCCAATCCGCCGACGGCAGCAATCCAATACGCAGCACGGTGTCGGGGAGGGCAGGGTCCTCTTCCGTGCGCCCCAGGGTCTCGTCCAGGGAGTGCAGCAGGGCCTCCAGGTCCACCAGGACCGGATGCTCCCCCACCGCGATCAGGTTCTCGTGGTGCATGTCGATGGCCGACAGGGCATAGAGGAGGGCGAGATAGCCGCCCTGACGCAGATAGAAGCGCTCGACCTCCTCGGCGCTCGCACAGGGAGTCGCCGCCACGCGTTCGGCCCAGCCGTGCCCGCCGGCGTCCAGGACCCGCAGACGGCGAAAGGCCGGGACGAATCCACGGGCGCCGGTCCACTCCAGGAGATCCTGGAAAGCCGCGTCGACCTTCATCGACCGTGGCTTGTAAACGAGCCCGAGCCCGGAATCGAAGGCGAGGAGCGCCACCGACCGCCCCCCGCGATGGGAGTCACCCTGGCCGGTGCGGAGCTCGGTCAGGATGCCCAGGTCGCGACCGGGCGAGAAGGCTTCGCGGAGCTCTTCCGCGCCGGCGGCCAGGTGGCCGAGGATCTCCAGGCTGTAGTCCACCCATCGCGTGGTGGTCTCGACGACCTGGCGCGCGAGCACCGGGTACTGGCGCAGCAGCTCCAGGGAGACCGCCGGGTCGCGCAGCGAATCGACGAAGCTCTGGAACCGTTCCTCCGGCGTCGCACCGGCCAGTCGCCCGGCATGGCCCGCCAGGTGGAGCTCCAGGGCCATGGTGCGCATGAGGAGGTTCAGGAGCGGCCACGGCGGATTGCGCGCCAGCAGACCGCCGGCGGTCGCCGGATCGAAAGGCGGCGAGGGAAAGCGTTCCGCCAGCTCGCGAAGGCCGGCGGTCAGGTCGGAGTAAGCCGCATCGAGGAGCGGGCGGATCACTTCGAGGAGGCCCGTCTGAGGGCTGCCGTCGAGGAGCTCGGGAGAGAGGGGGAACCGAGCGGCCGGCGGAGTCGTCCAGGCGCGCTCCAGCTGGACGAGCCACGCCGGGCGCTCCTCCACCCGGGCGGCGATGGCCTCCCTCGGCTCGCCGAGGATGTGAAGGAGGTCGTCCACGCCGATCCCCTCCTGCGCGAGGCGGCGCTGGAAGTAGCCATCCTGGCCGAAGGGGTTCTGGGATTGCCAACGAGCGAGGCGCCGAGCGGCGCGCTCGGCGTCCTCCGGCGGCGCACGCACGCCAGCGGCCGGCCAACCGGCTGCCCGTTCGCTCAGAGTGAGCGCTCTGGACCAGCCGGCGAGAGAAAAACGGTCGAGATCGGGCAAGGCGGCCTCCTTTAAAAGTAAAGGTGCGTGTACAGGCCGCGGTGTAGCCGGCGATGGCCGCCGGCCGCGAAATCAGCTCTTCGCCGCCGCGTGCTGCGCCGTAATGGCCTTCAGCCGGTTGCGGATCGCTTCAAGGCGCGCCTCGGCATCCGGAACGGACATCACCACCTGCTCGGTGTGGGTCATCAGGGTCGGCACCTTGAGGCGCTCGCGCAGGTCCGCGAGGATGGGCTGCACCTTCGAGAAGGTGCCGAAGAGCTCCCCATTGGCGTCGAGGAACATCTGGCGGTCGATGGCGCCGTGGGTGACCAGGGAGCAGGCCATGTCCCAGTAGCCGGTCACCATGCGGAACTTGCGGTTGTCGTCCGCCGGCAGGGCGAGGATCTCGTCGGCGGAGGCCGGGTGGAGCTCGCGGACGAACCAGGTGCGCGCCTCGCGCAGGACCGGTTCGCGACGCATCTCGAAGATCTTGAGGATCAGTTGGGCGCTTTCGTAGGGTGTGCTCATATGGGAAAGTCTATCCCAACCACCTCGTCTACAGGAGGAGACAACGATGCGGACCCAGCAACTCTCCAAGCCCCCTCAACTACCTCTTCTTCCGCTCGCCGCGCGGCTGCTCTGCGGCCTCACGCTACTGGCGGCCCTCGTGCCGGCCAACGCCCGGGCAGCCCAGGGTGCCCTGAAATGCGTGGACGTGATCTTCCCCGTCACCATCGCCCCTGGCGACGCGACTCCTTACAGGGTGTACGGCGTGCTCTGCGCCCGCGGCGGCATCCAGCAGAAGACGCTCCAGATCGCCCTCCATGGCGCGACGTACAGCCATCTCTACTGGGATTGGCCCTTTCAACCCGAACGCTACTCCTACATGCTCCGGGCGACGTCGGCCGGCTACGCCGTGCTCAATCTCGACCGGATCGGAAGCGGGCGGAGCTCTCACCCGTCGGCGGACCTCGTGGACGTCGACTCCAACGCCTTCGTCGTCCACCAGATCGTGCAGGCGCTACGTAGCGGCGGACGGGCGGTGCCCGTCTTCGGCCGCCTCAAGGCGGACCGGATCGCGCTCGTGGGGCACTCGCTGGGATCGCTGGTCGCGATCACCGAGGCGGCTACCTACGACGACGTGGACGGGGTGGTCCTGACCGGCATCTCCCACACGGTCACTTCGCGGCTGACCGAGGTGCAAGCCTACCCGGCGAACCTCGATCCCCGCTTCGCGTTGCTGGGCCTGCCGGATGGCTATCTGACGACCGTCCCCGGGACGCGCGGCATCTTCTACGAAGCGCCGTTCTTCGATCCTCAGGTCAAGGCGGTCGACGAGAAGAAGAAAGAAACGGTCACCGTCCAGGAGCTCAACACCGGCGTTCCCGCCCTCGCCCTGACGACCGGAATCCACGTGCCGGTGCTGCTGGCCGTCGGCGATCTCGATGGCGCCTTCTGCAATCCGCCGAGCTGCACGGCCTCCGGCAGCCTGTCCATCGAAGCGGATTTCTTCGCACCGGACGCCTGCCTGGAGGTCAAGGCCATCCCCCAGTCCGGGCATGACTTGAACCTTCACTTCCAGGCTCCCAACACCTTCGCCACCCTCCTCGACTGGATGGACCAGCGGGTGGGCCGGAATCCGAACGCGGCACCGCCGCGCCCCTGCCATCCGTAGCGCGAGGACGGCCCGCCTCCGGTATGATCCCCTACCTGTATCCCGAGCCCGGGGCGGTCTTCCCGTCCCGGCTGCCGCTCGGCCCCGCACCTATCCTGGAGGAGAGGAGAGATCCCGATGCCTGAGACCATTCTGGTGGAACGCGAAGGCCGCGTCGCCATCCTGACCATCAACCGGCCCGACAAGCTGAACGCCCTCAACCAGCAGGTGCGCGACGAGGCGCTGGAGATCCTCGCCGGTCTCGAGCACGACGACTCGGTGGGGGTCGTGGTGATCACCGGCGCCGGCGAGAAGTCGTTCATCGCCGGGGCGGACATCGGCGAATTCGCCGGCCGCACCCCCTTCGACCAGCGCCACGCCATGCGCAGCCCACGCGTCTTCGACATCATGGCGAGCTTCCCCAAGCCGGTCATCGCCATGATCAACGGCTTCTGCCTGGGCGGCGGCTGCGAGCTGGCCATGTCGTGCGACATCCGCGTCGCCTCCGAGAAGGCCCGCTTCGGCCAGCCGGAGATCAACCTCGGGCTGATTCCGGGCGGCGGCGGCACGCAGCGGCTGCCCCGGCTGGTGGGCGTGGGCAATGCCATGCGGCTGATCCTCACCGGCGACATGATCGGCGCCGCCGAGGCGAAGGAGATCGGCCTGGTGGAGATCGTCGTCCCGGCCGACGAGCTGCGGGCGAAGACGCTGGAGCTGGCCCACAAGATCGCCAGCAAGAGTCCGCTCACCCTCAAGGTCGCCAAGGAAGCGCTGCGGGCGAGCGAGAAGCTGCCGGTCGAGGACGGCATCACCTACGAGCGCGACCTCTTCTGCCTCTGCTTCTCCTCCGCCGACAAGGAAGAGGGCGTCAAGGCGTTCCTGGAGAAGCGGCCGGCGGAATGGACGGGACGGTGAGGAGATGAGCACCATGGCGACCTCCACGAAGGCCACCGCTCCCCATGAGGATCTTCTGGCGTTGCGCGCCGAGTTCCCCATCCTGGAGCACACGACCTACCTGATCAACAATTCGCTCGGCGCGATGCCGCGCGGCGTCCACGATGAGCTCGCCCAGTTCGAGCACGCCTGGGGGACGCGGGGCGTGCGGGCCTGGAGCGAAGGCTGGTGGGAGATGTCGGCGGAAACCGGCGACCTGCTGTGCCCGCTCCTGGGAGTGAAGCCCGGCGCCGTCTCCATGCACCAGAACGTCGCCGTGGCGGCGGCGATCTTCCTTTCGGCGATCGACTATCCGAAGGCCCGCAACCGCATCGTCTACACCGAGTTGAACTTCCCCAACGTCATGTATCTGATGGAAGGGGAGACGAAGAAGGGGGCGGAGATCGTGACCGTCCCCTCCGACGACGGCATCGGCGTGCCCACCGAGCGGCTGCTGGCGGCCATCGACGAGCGTACGCGTCTGGTGCCCATCTCCCACACGCTGTTCCGCAGCGCCTTCGTGCAGGACGCCCAGGCCATCGCCAGGCGCTGCCGCGAGGTCGGGGCCATCCTGCTGCTGGACGTCTACCAGTCGGCCGGGGCCGTGCCGCTGGAGCTGGAGGCCTGGGGAGTGCACGCGGCAATGGGCGGCTCGGTCAAGTGGCTGTGCGGCGGGCCGGGCGCGGGCTTCCTCTGGGTGAACCCGGAGATCGCGGACACCCTGCAGCCCTCCTTCATCGGCTGGCAGGCGGACGAGGAGCCCTTCGCCTTCCGTCCCGGACCAATCCACCTCCGCTCCGAGTCTAACTGGCGCTTCCTCACCGGCACGCCGAACATCCCCGCCCTCTACTCCTGCCGCGCGGGCTATCGGATCGTGGCCGGAGTAGGCCAGAAGAAGATCCGCGAGCGCTCCATGGCCCTCACCCAGCACCTGATGGACCTCGCCACCGAAGCCGGCTTCGAGCTGCGCACTCCGCGCGACCCCAGGCAGCGAGGCGGCACCGTCTCCATCTGGCACCCCGACGCCGAGCACCTCTGCCACGAGCTGATCGACCGCCAGATCCTGTGCGACTACAGGCCCCGGGCAGGCATCCGGATGTCGCCCCACTTCTACAACACGGAAGCGGAGCTGGAGCATGCGGTGGCGGTGTTGAAGGAGCTGGCGGGGCGCTAAAGGCCTTTTCAGTCACCTCTTGAATAGCTCGAAACCCCCCTCGCAAAACCATATGCGGTGGGGGGTTGTAAGATGAGCGCTCGGGATGCTCGGGAGGTCGCGGAGCTCGAGGCTCTTCGCTCCCGAAGAGAGAACAGAAAGGTGCGAGCCATGGCGATGACCTGGTCGGAGACGCAGCAGGCGAAGGGCCGAGAAGAAGGGCGAGCCGAGGGCATGGTCCAAGGCGCCCAGAGAGGAGCCCGCCAGCTTCTCCTCCACCTTCTCGGCAAGCGTTTTGGACCCCTCCCGGACAACGTTCGGCGGCGGATGGAGACGATCAGCTCGCTGGATCGGCTGACGGAGCTTGCGGAACGGGTTCTCTCGGCCCACTCTCTCGAAGAGATGGGCCTCGCCTGACGACTACCGAGATCCCATAGGCCAGCAGGGTCGCGGGAATCAGCACCGCGGCTGCCGCTCCACCCTGGAAGCCGCAGGAGGCGCAGAGGATTTCGCCCGCCAGGGCCTCGATCCCTCCCGCCAGGAGGATCGCGAGGGGCAGCCAGCCCAGGCCGGCCCATAAGACCCGCAAGGGCAACGGCTTCGGCAAGGCCAGGGAGAGGAGGGCCGCGGGCCAGAGCAGCACGGAGAGCACCGGCGCCAGGAAGATCGCCAGCACGAACAACCCACGAAAGAGGAAGCCCGGCAGATAGAACCGCAATTGGCGCCGGCGCTCCACGGCGGGGGCTCCCCGCCAGCGTCCCGGCCGGCCGCGGAAGACCAGCAGCACCCAGAGCAGGAAGCCGATCCAGATCAGGTCGCGACGCAGCCAGACACGGCCGAAGACGCCGAGGTACTGGTCTTCGAAAAGAGGCCGGCCCGCCAAGGCGTCGAGCCGCCGCACGGCCGCCGCCGTCGCCTGCGTCCAGGATTCCAGGCGCTGGGCATCCAGCCGGGCCGCGACGTCGGTCGACCGGTGGTAGGCGGGGTCGAGGTCCGACATCGAGCTGTCCGAGAGGGTCACGGCGGGGATGCCGCGCCGCAGAAAAGAGTTGGAATCGGCCCCGAAAGTCACGTCGGCGGCACGAAGAAGCAACTGTGTCAGGAGAGGATGGCGACGGTCGGCCACGGCATAGGACCACCCCACCGCCTCGCCGCTGCGCTCGACGGCGTGCACCAGCCAGCCCGGAGGCAGCACCCGCTGAGAGCCCATCCTCTTGGGAAAGATATCGATGACGGGCCCTGCGCTGCCGCTCCAGCCCAGCATCTCCAGGTTGAGATCGGCCAGGATCCGGCGCTCCGCTTCCGGTCCCCGCTGACGGAGCCAGGCCTCGCTCCCCCGCAAACCCTCCTCCTCACCGTCGAATAGGACTACCCGCACGGTATGGCGCAGGGGTGTGCGGCGCAGCTCGGCCGCCGTGGCGAGAACGACGCCGCACCCCGAGGCGTCGTCGCCCGCTCCAGGGCTTCCCGACACCGAATCGTAGTGGGCGGAGAGCACGATCTCCTCGGCCGTCTGCCCCGGCACGACTCCCTCGACGTTGACATATCCGCCGTCCTGAGCGGGCACCGCCCGCACGGCGGTGAGCCCGGCGCGCCCCATGGCATCCAGCAGATACTTCACCGCCCGGCCGCGGGCCACCGGGTCGTCCCGCGGCCCCAGTGCCGCAAGGCCGGAGGCGACCTCGCGTGCGTCCGGCGCGGCAAGAGCAGGGGTGGCGGCGAGAAACAGGCCGAGGACCAAGCCGATTTTGGCAGGCGACATCATGATGAGACCGGATCGTAACAGGGACTTCTCTTCCGGATGACTCGAAAAGAGCCGTTCGAAGCACCTACTTAGATGAATGCGATCTCAAGACGCGTCCTCTCGCGGAGCACATGCTCCCCGCAAGCCCACGACTGCCGTGCTCGCTCTATGGGTTCCGGCCACGAAAGTCTCGCCTAGTGGGCCAAGCTCGCGTATACTCCGTGTAATTTCGCAGGCAAGCGATCGTTCAGAGGGATGCGGGGAGCGTGCCTCCAGGGGAATGGAGTCCATAGTTTTGAATCTGCGTGCCAAGTCCACTCTATTCACGGCGGCCATCTCTACGACCGTCCTGGGTATCGCTCTCCTGCTGGTCTACCAGTTGGTTTCGGTTTCCAACGATCCCGAGCTCGCCCGCCAGATCGGCTGGAACCTCCTGTTCATCGGTCTCTCGGCCGGTATCCTCGCGGCCGGCGCGGCTTGGTGGGTGGTGCAACGCATCAATCTCCCCTTGAGGCGGCTGGCCGAGACCATGTCCGTGATGGCTCGCGAGGGGCAGCTCCGGAGCGACTTCCAAGCCGCCGGCGGCGGCAGCGAGGTGCGGCTCATCGAGGAGACCTTCCGCGCGCTCACCATCTCCCTCGAAGAGTCGCAGCGCGCCCGCGAGCGGTCCTACGTGGAGGCCGTGGGAGCGGTGGTCACGGCGGCGGACGCCCGCGACCATGAGACCACCGGTCACTCCTTCCGCGTCTCGCTCTACGCGATCGCTCTCGCCAAGGCGCTGGGCATCCGGGGCGAGGAGCTGAAGGCCATCGAGTGGGGATCGCTCCTCCATGATGTGGGGAAGATGGTCGTCCCCGACGAGATCCTGCGCAAGATGGGCCCGCTCACCGCCGACGAGTGGCACATCATGAAGCAGCACCCCACCTGGGGTTTCGACATGCTGGCCGAGGTCAGCTTCCTCCAGCCCGCGGCCCTGCAGATCATCTACAGCCACCACGAGCGCTGGGACGGCAAGGGCTACCCGCGCGGCATCGCGGGAGAGGAGATCCCCCTCGCCGCCCGCATCTTCGCGGTGGTGGACACCTACGACGCCATCACCTCGGACCGCCCCTACCGGCGGGCCCGCCCCTACCAGGTGGCCATCAACGAGCTCCAGCGGGTGGCGGGCCAGCAGCTCGACCCCGTGATCGTCGAAGCCTTCGCCGAGCTGTCCGAGGTGGAGCTGCGCCGCCTGCGCGAGCTGTGCAAGCACGTCCACCCGGGGCTGTCGCTGCCGGCGGACCTGCTGGACTCGCTGGCCGAGCCGGAGCCGGAGAGACGGGCCGAGGCGTAGGCGGGCGTGGCCGGCGGACACCGGGAGCTGCATCCCAACCTCACCCCGGAGAAGCGGCGGCGGCTGTTCCTGGAAGGCATCGAGCTCTTCAACGGCGGCAGCTTCTACGACTCTCACGAGGTCTGGGAGGATATCTGGCGCTCCACCACGCCGGAGCCCAAAAATCTCTTTCAGGGGCTGATCCAGATCGCCGCCGCGCTCCACCAGTTTCTCGATCTCCACCGTCAGGAAGCCCCTGGAAGGACCCTCGCCAAGGCGCGGGTCCGCCTGGAGCCCTACGCTCCCGTCGCCTGCGGGCTGGACATCTCGGATCTGCTGGATCAGGTGGCGCTGTGGGAATCCTGGTTGCCGGCGAAGCAGGGCGATCCGCCGCCGGTCCCGGTGGTCAAGGTTCTCGATCCCGAAGCGATCGCCTGAAGATCAGGGGATTCCGTACCGCTTCCGCTTCTCCCACAGCGCTTTGCGGCTGATCCCCAGCAACTCCGCCGCGCGGCCCTGATGACCGCGGGTGTAGGCGAGAGCGTTGCGGATCTGCTCTTTCTCCACTTCGAGGAGGGTCCGGGGGCGGTCTTCGCCAGGATCTACCGGCTGCGGCGGATCGATCGGCTCGCCTTCGGAAAGGATCAGGCCCCGTTCCAGGGTGTTGCGGAGCTGCCGCAGGTTTCCCGGCCAGGAGTACTCCAGCATCCAGGCGCGGGCTCCCGGCGCCAGCGTGAGCTCGCGCACGCCGAAACGCTCCCCGAGATCGGCCAGCAGCCCGTCCAGCAGCCGCGGCAGATCCTCCCGACGCTCGCGCAGCGCCGGGAGGCGGAAAGCCACCACTTCGAGACGATAGAAGAGGTCGGGGCGGAAGGTCTCGCGGGCCACCCGCCGGGGAAGATCCTCGGAGCCGATGGCGACGAAACGGACGTCGGCCTCGACCTCCGCGCCGCCCAGCGGCGAGTAGCGCCGCTCCGCCACCAGCCGCAACAGCTTGGGCTGCGAGGCGAGGGGAAGCTCCTCCACGTGGTCGAGAAGGAGCGTGCCGCCCGCGGCGCGGGCCACGCGACCCTCGCTCGCGCGATCGGCGCCGGTGAAGGCTCCGGCGCTATGTCCGAACAGCTCGCTTTCGAAGAGGGTGCTGGGAATCGAGCCCGGATCGACCTCCACCAAGGGGCCCGCGGCCCGCGGGCTGGCGCCGTGAAGGGCTCGCGCCACCGTCGAGCGGCCGGTGCCGGCCTCGCCAAGGAGCAGCACCGGGGCCGCCGTGGCGGCGGCACGCTCGATGCCCCGCAGGCTGTCAGCCAGCGCGGGGAAGTCTTGCAACAAACGGGAGAGAGCGAAGGGGGAAGCCGCGGTCACCCAGCGGTCACTCGCGGTCTGTCCGGAAATCGGCCGTCACGTCCGGCGCGTCGCCCCACAGCCGCTCCAGGGCGTAAAACCGCCGCGGCTCCTCCAGGAAGACGTGCACCACGAGATCGCCGTAGTCGAGCAGCACCCACTGGGCGCGGCTGTGACCCTCGATGTGCAGAGGGCGCACCTTCCTGGCCCGCAGGCGCTCTTCGATGGCGTCGGCGATGGCTTGCACCTGCCGCTCGTTGGTGCCGCCGCAGATCAGGAAGTAGTCGGTGAAGTCGCTGACCTGCTGCAAGTGCAGCACCTTGAGGTCCACGGCCTTGCGGTCCTCGGCGGCGGCCACCGCCTCGTGGACTCTGGCGACAGTGTCAGGATTGGCAACGACCGGAACGGGTTCGGGATGGGTCGGAATGAGTTCTGGATTCATCGGTAGAGACCGTATTTCTGCACGTATCGTACCACCAAGTCCGGGACGTCCCCGGGAGAAAGAGGAAGGCCGGCGGCCAGTTGCTCGCGCAATCGGGTGGACGACACGTCCACCGCCGCCTGCCGCACGACGAGGACCCGGTCGGTCCGCGCCAGGGCGGCCACGCCGGGGTCCAGGGAGATGGAGTCCAGATCCCAGCCGGGCCGGGCGAGCACGACCAGGCGTGCCGCGTCCGCGATCTCCTGCCAGCGCACCCAGTGATGGAGATCGGCGAAGGAGTCGCCGCCGATCAGCAGATGGAGCTCGGAGTCCGGCATCGCCCGGCGGAAATGCTCCAGGGTGTCGACCGTATAGGCCGGGCGGTCCGGCGTCAGCTCGTGGGCCGAGGCGTAGAGCCCCTCCTCGCCGAGCAGCGCCAGCTCCACCATGGCGTAACGGGCATGGGCCGGAGCCAGGGCGCGCCGCGGCTTGTGCGGCGGCGTCGCCGTGGGTAGATAGATCACCCGCTCCAACCCCAGCAGCCGGCGCGCCTCGCGCACGGGCTCGATATGCCCGCGATGAATGGGGTCGAAGCTGCCGCCAAAAAGGCCGATCTTCATGGCATTTCCGGAGCGGATGGCGCGGACGGCGCGGGCGCCGGCGAGACGGCCGGCTGCCGCAGGCGCCGCGCCAGCTCCGCGACCAGGGGCGCGATTCCCTCATGCGTGGCGGCGCTGATCTCCAGGTAGGGCAGGCCCCGCTCGGCCGCGGCCTGCCGCAGCTCCTCTTGCCGCTCGGGGCGGGCGGAGTCGAGCTTGCTCCCCACGATCAACCGCGGGCGCGTCATCAGCTCCGGGTTGAAGGCGCCGAGCTCGTGCTCCACCACGGCGAGATCGGCGGCGGCGCTGCCTTCGAAGTGCGAGAGGTCCACCAGGTGGAGGAGAACCCGGCAGCGCTCGACGTGACGCAGGAACTGGATGCCGAGGCCCGCGCCCTGCGCCGCGCCGGCGATGAGCCCGGGCAGGTCGGCGATGACGAACGACTCGGACAGCGGCCCTTCGGCCACCACTCCGAGCTGCGGCACGAGGGTGGTGAACGGATAGTCGGCGATCTTCGGCCGCGCCGCGGAGACGACGCTGATCAGGGTGGACTTGCCGGCGTTGGGCAGGCCGATGACGCCGACGTCGGCCAGCAGCTTCAGCTCCAGCCGCAGCTGCCGGTCGTCGCCTTCCGTCCCGGGATCGGCCCGGCGGGGGGCCTGATTGGTGGGGGTGGCGAAACGGGCGTTGCCCCGGCCGCCCCGCCCGCCGTTGGCCACCCGCAGGCGCTCGCCGTCGGCCAGGACCTCGCCCAAGAGCTCATCCGTTTCGGCGTCATAGACCACCGTGCCCAGGGGCACCGCGATCTCGAGGTCCTCCCCGGACCGGCCCTTCATGTTCGAGCCCTCGCCGTGACGGCCGCGGTCGGCGGCGTAGATCGAGGCGAAGCGCAGGTGATAGAGGGTGTTCTTGTTGGTGTGCCCCACCAGATAGACCGAGCCGCCGTCGCCGCCGTCGCCGCCCGAAGGTCCCCCTCTCGGGACATACTTCTCCCGCCGGAAGGCCATGCAGCCGTTCCCGCCACGTCCGGCCTGGACGCGAATCGCGGCTTCGTCGAGGAAGATCAAGGTCGCTTTATTAGGAAGGAAGTACCGAAAGGGAGTACGGCGGGAGGCCGGACGGGTCTGCCCGGCCTCCAGGGATTGATTCGAGTTACTCGCCGGCGGCCGCCGGAGCGTCCGGAGCAGCCGTCAGGATGTGGACGAACTTTCCACGCCGTCCGCGGTCCTGGAACTTGACGACGCCGTCGATCTTGGCGAAGAGGGTGTCGTCCTTGCCCAGACCGACGTTCTGGCCGGGGTTGAACTTCGTGCCGCGCTGGCGGACGATGATCGTGCCCCCCGTGACCGTCTGGCCGCCGAACGCCTTCACCCCCAGGTGCTGGGAGTTGGAGTCGCGGCCGTTGCGGCTGGAGCCCTGTCCTTTTTTATGTGCCATGAGCTGGAACCTCCTGCCGGGAACCTCCCTTAGCGGGAGGACGGCAACTGGATCTCGTCGATACGGACCCGGTGCAGATGCTGCCGGTGGCCGGTGGTCCGGCGGAACGTCGAACGCTTCTTCTTCTTGAACACCCGGATCTTAGGGCCGAGAACCTCGCCCACGAAGGAAGCCGTCACCGCGGCGCCCGCCAGGGCTTCACCGAGATGGGGACCGTTGTCCCCACCCACAACCGCCAGAACGCGGTCGAAGCGCACCGGCTTCCCCGTCTCCGTACCGGAAAGGAGCTCGACGTCGACCAGATCGCCGGGAGAAACACGGTACTGCTTGCCACCACTTTCGATCACTGCATACATTAGAGCCGCTCCCACTTGAGTCGCCACGCACGCGTGGACGGCGGAAACTACCACAAGGCCGCCATACGGTCAATCCGTCATAGAATCGCAGCGGACCCTCTGAGCCCCGGAGACACGAGCCATGGCGAGCCCCGAGTATCTCATCTGCCTGGAGTGCGAGGCCCCCTGCTACACCTTCGAATGGGAGGACGGCAAGGTCTCCGAGATCCTCTGCCAGGTCTGCGGCAACGACGACCCGGAGCAGTTCGTCCAGCCGGACGAGATCGACGCCATGACCGATGTGACTCCAAAACGCTAAGATTTCTTCCCGCAGCCCCTCTCCTAGGCCGTCGCCTCGACGGCGGCGCGATGGGCCTCGGTCGCGCCCGCGGCGGGAAGCTCGACGATGACCGAGGTCCCCACGCCCTTGACCGAACGGACGCCGATGCGCCCGCCATGGGCGCGGACGATGCGGTCCACGATGGCGAGGCCGAGGCCGGTACCGCCCTTGCGGTTGGAGTAGAAGAGGTCGAAGATCTGCGCCTGCTCCTCACTGGTCATGCCGGCGCCGTTGTCCCCCATCTCCAGGCAGACCGCGGGGCCCTGCCGGTAAGCCGCGAGCTTGAGCACGGGAGCCCGGCCCGCCTCCTCGGCGGCGGCGAAGGCGTTCTGGGCAAGGTTGAGGAGAAGCTGGTTCATCTGCGCCGGGTCCACCTTGACGCGGGCGCCGCCGCTCTTGTCCTCGACCTCGATCTGCGCGCGCCGCTTCTGGATCTCGCCGGCCAGGACCTCCCGCAGCCGGTCGAGCAGCCGCACGGCCGGCATCTCCTCGAGTTCCAGGGCCCGTGGCTTGGCGTAGGCCAGGAAGTCGGTCACCAGACGCTCCAGGCGGCTGATCTCCGAACGGGTGATCGACAGCAGCCGCTTGCCCGTGGGCGCCGAGTGCACCGAGCCCCCCTCGCCGATCTCCTCCTCCAGCATCTGCATGTTGAGGTTGAGCGAGTTGAGGGGGTTGCGGATCTCGTGCGCGAGCCCTGAGGCCAGGGTGCCGATGTAGGCCAGGCGCGCCGCCTCGGCGGCCTGCTGTTCCAGCCGCTGCGAGCGCCGCAGCAGCAGCCAGACGGCGACGAAGGCCGCCGTCAGCAGCGCCAGGGTGGCGACGCCGATCAGCTCCGCCTGGTGGATCAGCTCCTGGCGCAACACCTCGATACGCTTCTGAAGCTGCCCGGCGCTGATACCGATCTGCAGCGAGCCGTAGTCGCCGATGGGCACCTGGATATCGGGCACCTGGAGCTCCGTCCTGCGCACCGTATCCTCCACGCGCGGCTGGGAGATGCCCTGCTGGAGCTCCGGCGACCCCAGAGTGGGCGGTGCCACGGACGGCTGCGGCTCGGTGGGGATGCGGGCCTCGCGGCGCCCCTGGAAGACCAGGTTGCCGGCCTTGTCGTGGATCTCCAGGGTGCTGACGATGTCGCGCTGGGAGAGCATCTGGTCGATGAAGGTCTGGGTCTCCTTCTCCACGGCCACCGCCGTGTAGAGGTCCTTGCCCTCGCTCGCCGCCCGGTGGGCGATCTGACCGGCCAGGGTCTGGGCCTGCGCGCGGGTTTCGAGCAGCACCCGCTCCACCTCGCGCTGCGACAGGGAGCGGAAGATCAGCCAGCCGAACAGGGCGATGTCGAACAGGACGAAGAGCCCGAAGATCGCGGAGGCGATCAGCAGCCGGCGAGAGAACGTCAGTCGCGACACGCTTTCCATACCCGACCAGGATAGCACCCGGGGCCGGGGCTTCCTTTGGCGGCCTCCCCTCGGATACGATGCACGGGCTCTGATGAAGAAGACAACACTCGCCGCCGCGATTTTTCTCGCCGCCGTGACCTTGCTCGCCGGCTGCCGGCGCGAGCCGAAGGCCACCGGGGAGACCGGGACGGGCGTCCCCCGCCGGGGCGGCACCGTCGTCACCGGCTGGACGAACGAGCCGGCCGGCGTCAACGAGATCATCCTGCCGTCGAGCCAGCCCACCCACGAGATGCTGTTCCGCATGTTCCTCCACCTGCTGGAGGAGCAGCCGGACTTCGACCAGCATCCTCCCAGCTTCAAGCCCGAGCTCGCCCGCTCGTTCGAATGGTCCGCCGACCACAAGACGCTGACCTTCCACCTCCGGGAGGACGTGGTGTGGAGCGACGGCGTGCCGGTGACGGCCGACGACGTGCGCTGGACCTGGCAGGCGCAGATCAGCCCGGACGTGGTCTGGGAGCAGTCGGAAGCCAAGAAGTCGATCACCGACGTCGAGATCGTGGACCCGCACACCGCGCGCTTCCACTTCTCCCGCGTCTACGCCAAACAGCTCCTCGACGCCAACGAGGGCACCATCCTGCCCAAGCACGCCTGGGAGAAGCTCCCCTTCGCCCAGTGGCGCAAGAGCGGCGACTGGTTCAAGCAGCACCTGGTGGTGGACGGGCCGTTCACCCTCGGCTCCTGGCAGCCGCAGCAGCAGGTCGTGCTGCAGCGTAACGAGCGCTATCACGAGAAGGGCTTCCCCCGCCTCGACCGGGTGGTGATGCGGATCATCCCCAGCCAGGCGGTCGGCCTCACCCAGCTGCTGAACGGCGAGCTCGACTTCCTGCCGCAGGTCGCCGTCGGCGACGTGAAGCGGGTGAAGGACGCGAAAGACATCCAGCTCATCGCCCTCTGGTTCAACATCTATGTCGCCGTGGGCTGGAACACCGACGACCCGCTCTTCCAGGACCCCGAGGTGCGCCGCGCCCTCACCCTCGGCATCGACCGCAAGACGATCGTGGACACCCTGCTCGGACCCTACGGCCGGGTGGCCGACTCCCCCATCCTGACGATGGTCTGGGCTCACGACCGCTCGATTCAGCCCTGGCCCTACGACCCGGCCGAGGCGAAGCGGATCCTCGCCGCCAAGGGCTGGAAGGACACGGACGGCGATGGCGTCCTCGACAAGGGCGGCAAGCCTTTCAGCTTCGAGCTGATCACCAACACCGGCAACCAGTTGCGGGCCGACGCCACGGTAATGATCCAGGACCAGCTCAAGAAGATCGGCGTCCAGGCCCGGCCCAAACAGGTCGAGTTCAACACCCTGGCGAGCGAGACGAGCGACGGCAAGTTCGCCGCGACGCTCATCGGCTTCACCATGGACACCAGCCTCGATATGACGAGCAACTTCCACAGCAGGTCCATCGGCGAGGGAGCCAACTACGTCCGCTACCGCAAGCCGGAGATGGACCGCCTGCTCGAGGCGGCGGAGAACCAGCCGGACATGAAGGCGGAGCTGCCTTATCTCAACCAGATCCAGCAGCTCGTCCACCGCGACCAGCCGGTGACCTTCCTCTGGGAGTCGCAGCGGCTGACGGCCGTCAACAAGCGGGTGAAGGACGTCCGCCCCACCCTCGCCTACTCGTTCTTCAACCTCAAGGAGTGGTGGGTCGAGCCGAAGCCCTGAGCCTCCCCTTGGCCGGCTTCCTCCTGCGGCGGCTCGCCGCCTCGCTCCTGATCCTGTTGCTGGTCGTCAGCTTCCTCTTCTTCCTCGTCCGCCGGATGCCGGGCGATCCCACCAACTTCGGCGAGAGCTCGCGCCTGACGGCGACTCAGCGCCACCACCTGCGCGAACTCTACGGCCTCGACCGCCCGGTGGGCGCGCAGTATCTCGACTGGGTTTCGTCCGCCGCTCTGCGGTTCGACTGGGGCACCTCGCTGTCGCAGCAGCGGCCGGTCTCCGCCGCTCTGCTCGACGCCCTGCCGGCCACCGCTCTGCTGGCGGTGGCCGGCCTCGCCGTCGAGTACACGCTGGCGCTCCTGCTGGGGATCGCCGCCGCCCGGCGGCCCGGCTCGGGGCTCGATCACGCCATCCGCGTCGGCGGTCTCCTGTTCTACTCGCTGCCGATCTTCTGGCTGGGCCTGATGGCCGTCCTCCTCTTCTCCTACGTCTGGCGGCTGCTGCCGTCGAGCCACATGGTCTCGGTGGATTTCGACACCCTCGGGCCCGCCGGCCGGTTCCTGGACGTCGGCCGCCACCTCCTGCTGCCCGCGCTGGTGATGGGCCTCGGCGTCGCCGGCGGCACGGCCCGCTACGTCCGCTCGCGGATGATCGAGGTGCTGAGCCAGGACTACATCCGCACCGCCCGGGCCAAGGGGCTCTCCGAGCGCCGGGTGCTCTGGGTGCATGCCCTGCGCAACGCCGCCGTGCCCATCGTCCAGCTCTTCTCCCTGATGCTGCCCCTCCTGCTTTCGGGAGCCGTGCTCATCGAGGTCGTCTTCTCCTGGCCCGGCCTCGGCCTGCTCACCTTCAATGCCATTCAAGCGCGGGACTATCCCCTGATCCTCGGCTCCGTTACGTTCAGCGCCACGCTGGTGATTCTCGGCAGCCTCGCGGCCGACCTGCTCCACGCCTGGCTGGATCCAACGGTGCGGAGCGAGGTGTCATGAGCCGGAGGAAGCCGGCGGCCACCCTGCTCTGGGGCGGCACCCTGGCCGCCCTGCTCGCCCTGACGGCCCTGGCGGCGCCGCTTCTCGCGCCCTATGACCCGGCGGAGCAGCTCGACCCGCCCGCCGGCCTCTACCGCCCGCCCGGGACGGTGCTGGCCGCCGTCCACCTCGCCGGCGGCGGCTGGCGGCTGGCGGACCGGGTGCGGCGCACCGCCACGGGGCTGGAGATCGAGCGCCTGGGGGCCATGGAGACCCTCTCCGGCCGCGAGGTCGCCAACCTCACCGCCCACGGCGTGGCCGACCGCCGGGTTTTCCTCCTGGGCAGCGACAAGTTCGGCCGCGATCTCGCCTCCCGCGTGCTCTACGGCTCCCGGGTCTCGCTCGCCGTGGGACTGCTCTCGGTGGCGCTGTCCCTCACCCTGGGGGTGATCGTGGGGTCCGCCGCCGCCGTGGGCGGAAGGCCGGCCGACTTCCTGATCATGCGGGGCGTGGACGCGCTGATGGCCTTCCCCTTCATAGTCCTGATGATGGCGCTCTCGGCTTTCTTCCATCCCGGCCCTGGCCTGATCGTCGTGATGCTCGGAGCCACGAGCTGGATGCAGATCAGCCGGCTCATCCGGGCGGAGATCCTGAGCCTCCAGAACCGCGAGTTCATCGCCGCCGCCCGGGCCCTGGGCCAGCCCCCCTTTACCATCCTCTGGCGCCACCTCCTGCCCAACGCCTACACGCCCGCGCTCATCCGGGCGACACTCCTGATCGCCGACATGATCCTCCTCGAGTCGGCCCTCTCCTTCCTCGGGCTGGGGCTGCAGCCGCCCATCGCGAGCTGGGGGAACATGATCGCCGAGGGGCAGGAGGTCCTCCTCCAGGGTTGGTGGGTGGCGACCTTTCCGGGCGCCGCCCTGGCGCTGACGATCCTCGCCTTCAACCTGCTGGCCGACGGGCTGCGGGACACGTTCGATCCCAGGGCTGCTACACTGCCGCGCCTGTGAACGCTTCCAGACAACCTGTAGGACGGCGAGCCCGGCTCACCGTCTTCCTCACCATCCTGCTCGATCTCATCGGCTTCGGGATGATCCTCCCGCTGCTGCCGTTCTACGCCGAGCGGTTCCACGCGACACCGTTCCAGATCGGCCTGCTGTTCACCTCCTACAGCCTGACTCAGCTCGTGTTCGCGCCCATGCTGGGCCGCCTTTCGGACCGCGTGGGCCGGCGCCCTCTTCTCCTCGCCTCGATCGCCGGCAGCGTCGCGGCCTACCTGCTCTTCGCCGCGGCTCCCAGCTACGGCGTGCTGCTCCTCGCCCGCTCGCTCGCGGGTGTGGCGGCGTCGAACTACGGCATCGCCCAGGCCTACATGGCGGACGTCTCCGCTCCCGGGGAGCGCTCGAAGGCCATGGGGCTCGTAGGGGCCGCCTTCGGCATGGGATTCGTCCTTGGACCGGCCCTTGGCGGCATCCTGGCGCAGGCGGGCGACCCGCGCATCGTGCCGCTGGCCGCCGCCATGCTGGCCGCCATGAACCTGTTCGTCGCCTTCTTCGGCCTCCCCGAGTCGCTGTCGCCGGACGCGCGCGCGCGCGCGGTGCGCGGCTCCTGGTTCGGCTGGTCGGACCTGAGGCTCGTCTGGCGCGACAGCCCCCTGCGCGGGCTCATGCTGCTCTTCTTCCTGGTGATGTTCTGCTTCTCGATGATGGAGGCCTCGCTCGCCCTCTTCTGCCAGCAGCGCTATGGCTTCGGAGTGCGGCAGACCTCGTGGCTCTTCGTCTACGTGGGCATCATCCTGGTGATCGTCCAGGGCGGGCTGCTGGGACGCCTGGTGAAGCGCTTCGGCGAGCGCTCGCTGATCCTCTGGGGGATCGTGCTGATGGCGGTGGGCCTCGCCATCCTCCCCTTGTCCCAGTTCTGGATTCTGTTGCTGAGCCTTGGCCTGCTTGCCGTCGGCCAGGGGATGCACAACCCGTCGAGTCTCGGCCTGCTCTCCCGGCTCACCGACGAGAGCGCGCAGGGGAGCACCATCGGCCTCTCCCGCAGCTTCGGCGCCCTGGCCCGCGCCCTCGGGCCGGCCGCCGGTACCTTCCTCTTCGGGGCGGTCGGTGCCGCGTCGCCGTTCTGGGCGGCAGGCGCGCTGATGGTGGTGGCCCTCTTCATCGCCCTTGGCGTGCTGCGGCAGGTCACGGTCATCTAGTTGCTCTGGCCGTGCTGACGAGCGACTTCGACTTCGAGCTGCCGGCGGCGAGCATCGCCCAGGAGGCCGCCCCGCGCGGCGAGAGCCGTCTGCTGGTGCTGGACCGCGAGGGCGCGGACCGCCACGCCCATGTACGGGACCTCCCCCGCCTGCTGCGCCCGGGCGACCTGCTGGTGCTCAACGACACCCGGGTGATCCCCGCCCGCCTTTTCGGCCGCCGCGCCGGCTGGCCGGGAAAGATGGAGCTGCTGCTGGTCGAACGGCTGGGAGAAACGGAGTGGGACGCCCTGGTGAAGCCCGGGCGGCGGGCCAAGCCGGGGACGGTGATCGAGCTCGACGAGCACTTGACGGCAGAGGTGATCCTCAAGCGGGAGGACGGCCGCCACCTGCTGCGTTTCTCCGAGCCGGTCGAGCCCCATCTGGAGCGGCTCGGCCACGTCCCCCTGCCGCCCTACATCCACCGGCCGGACACGCCGGAGGACCGCGAGCGCTACCAGACGGTCTACGCCCGCAACCCCGGAGCCGTGGCCGCGCCCACCGCCGGGCTCCACTTCACGGAGAGCCTGCTGGAAGAGATCGCCGCCGCCGGCATCGAGATCGCCCGGGTGACCCTGCACGTGGGGATCGGCACCTTCAAGCCGGTGACGGCGGAGCGGATCGAGGATCACCGCATGGAGCGCGAACGCTACGAGATCGGCGACGAGGCGGCGGAGGCGATCCGCCGTGCCCGGGAACGGGGCGGCCGGATCGTGGCCGTCGGAACGACCGTGGTCCGGACCCTGGAGTCGGCCGCCCGGGTCAGCCACGGCGAGGTGCGGGCGGGAGACGCCTCGACGGGGATCTTCATCACCCCGGGCTTCCAGTTCCAGGTGGTGGACGTCCTGCTCACCAACTTCCACCTGCCTGGCTCGACGCTCCTGATGCTGGTCTCGGCCTTCGCCGGCCGGGAGAGAGCTCTCGCCGCCTATGAGGAGGCGATCCGGGAGGGATACCGCTTCTACTCCTACGGCGACGCCATGCTCGTGGAAGGAATCGAACGGCGAGCGATACGGCTCGCCAGCACGGCCGCGCCGTAGCCGTTGTCGATGTTCACCACCCCGACCCCGGGAGCGCAGCCGTTGAGCATGGTGAGGAGCGCGGCGAGGCCGCCGAAGCTCGCGCCGTAGCCGACGCTGGTGGGCACTGCCACGACGGGCGCCGGCACCAGGCTCGCCACCACCGTGGGCAGGGCGCCGTCCATGCCCGCCACGGCCACCACAACGTCCGCCCGGCGGATGGCCTCCAGGTTGCCGAGCAGCCGGTGAAGGCCGGCGACGCCCACGTCGTAGCACCGCTCCACCTCATGGCCGAACCATGAGGCGCAAACCGCCGCCTCCTCGGCCACGCCCAAGTCCGAGGTGCCCGCCGCCAGCACGGCGATCCGTCCCGGCAGTGGCAGCGGCGGCCCGCCGCACGCGAGGATCCGCGCCCGCTCGTGATACTGGCTGTCGGGGTACTCGGCGAGCAGCTCCGCCGCCGGCTCACGCGCCACCCGGGTGAGGAGGACGCGGCCGTGGGCCCGCAGCATCCGCTCGACGATGGCCTTCAAATCCGCCGTCCGCTTCCCCTCGGCGTAGACCGCCTCGGGCTGGCCATTGCGCAGCTCGCGGTGCAGGTCCAGCTTGGCAAATCCCAGATCGGCGTAGGGAAGCTCGGCGAGGTCTTTCAGAGCCGCCTCGGGAGAGACCTCCCCGGCGGCGACCGCCTCCAGAAGATGTTGAAGTTGAGCGGGATTCACGAAGCCAGGTCCGCGCCGCCCCGGCGGTATCCCTGAGGATCGAACGCCACCTGATCGAAGCCCAGCGACCGCAGCCTTGGCTCGACCTCGCCCCAGATCGACGCCAGCCGCGACACCTCGTCCGGGGCCACTTCGACGCGGGCGGCCCCACGGTCGTGACGCACGCGGACGACGCGGAACCCGGCGCCCGCCAGGATCTCTTCCGCCGATTCGATGAGCCGCAGCTTCCCGAGGGTGACGAGCTGCCCATGGGGGATGCGAGATGAAAGACAGGCGTTGGCCGGACGGTCCC
Source organism: Thermoanaerobaculaceae bacterium (assembly GCA_963717295.1). GTDB lineage: Bacteria > Acidobacteriota > Thermoanaerobaculia > Multivoradales > UBA5704 > DATARR01. The sequence continues at coordinate 7,411,874 of OY970330.1, read as the reverse complement.
ACGCCGAGAGGCCCATCTCGCGGGCGATCTGCCGGGTGGCGGCCTTGTCCATCCCATGAGCCAGAAGCGGCGAGTAGACGCCGCTCTCCTGGACGGCCTTCAGGCCCGGCCGGTCCGGCCCGGGATCGGAAGCGTTGGTGCCGTCGCACACCACGGCGTACCTCCGCTCCGCCGCCAGCCGGACCATGGTCCCCATCCGCATCCCCTGGCAGACGTAGCACCGGTGGCTGGGGTTGGCGACGAATTCCGGATCATCGAGCTCGCTGTAGGTGACCACCGCGTGGCGGATGCCGATCTCCGCCGCCAGCCGCCGCGCGTGATCGAGCTCCGCCCCCGCCAGAGTCTCCGCCGCCGCCGTCACCGCGAGAGCCCGCTCCCCCACCGCCCGAAACGCCAGCGCCGCCACCACGGCGGAATCGACGCCGCCCGAGTAGGCGACCAGCACCGAGCCGCGGCGGGTGAGGTCGGCGAGGATGGCTTCGAGCACAGGCATGGCAGTCGATGCTAGCACGCGCGTCCGGGACTGACAGGGACGAACACGGACAACCACAAACGGTCAAAGTTTTCGTAGGTGTTCGCCTGTGTTCGTCCCTGTCAGTCCGTGTTCGTCCCGCCCGAAAACTTCATCGTCACCGGCACCAGGAAGAGAATCGAGAACACCCCGAACGCCCAAAGCGGCACCAGCGGCGCCGCCCGCTGGTAGGCGATGGGCGCCATGGCCCGCAGCAGCACCAGGATGGCCGGCGGCCCCAGGTAGTAGATGAACAGAAACCGGCGGCGCAACGGCTTCTCGAAGCCCCGCGTGCGCTGCACGTAGAGGATGCCGAAGGCCCAGCCCAGGGCCACCGCCACGGCATAGTAGGGGTAGAGCGCCAGCGGCAGGCTCCCGGCGAGCGACAGCACGTGGGTGAACGACAGCAGGCTCAAGACCCAGCAGGCCAGGTAGAGCCCCAGGAGAATCACCTCTAAACGGCTCCAGTCATTGGACGGAGCCGGTGTCGCCGGGGGAGTCACCGGCCTGCCGCTTCAGCCATAGCTCTCCACCGGCGGGCAGGAGCACATCAGGTTGCGGTCGCCCCAGACGTTGTCGATGCGGGCGACGTAAGGCCAGAACTTCCGCTCCCGCACCCAGGGCGCCGGGAAGGCTGCCTGCTCGCGGGTGTAAGGCCGGTTCCACTCGGCGGCCGTGATGTCGTCCGCCGTGTGGGGCGCGTTCTTGAGCACGTTGCCCTGGCGCTCCACCCGCCCCTCCTCGATGGCCCGGATCTCCTCGCGGATGCGGATCATGGCGTCGCAGAAGCGATCCAGCTCCGCCTTCGACTCGCTCTCCGTGGGCTCGATCATCAGCGTCCCCGCCACCGGGAACGACATCGTCGGCGCGTGGAAGCTGTAGTCCATCAGGCGCTTGGCCACGTCCTCGGCCTCGATGCCGGCCGTCGTCTTGAACGGCCGCAGATCGAGGATGAACTCGTGCGCCACCCGCCCATGCGTCCCCGAGTACAGCAGCGGGTAGTGCTTCGAGAGCCGGGCCGCCATGTAGTTGGCGTTGAGGATCGCCATCCCCGTCGCGTCCTTGAGGCCACGCCCGCCCATCAGGGCGATGTAGACCCAGGAGATGACGAGGATGCTGGCAGAACCCCAGGGCGCCGCCGACACCGGGCCGATAGCCTCGCTGCCGCCGGTGTGGATCACCGGATGCCCCGGCAGGAACGGCGCCAGATGCGCGGCGCACGCCGATCGGCCCCATGCCCGGACCGCCGCCGCCGTGCGGGATGCAGAAGGTCTTGTGCAGATTGAGATGGCAGACGTCGGCGCCGAAGTCGCCCGGCCGGCAGAGGCCCACCTGGGCGTTCATGTTGGCGCCGTCCATGTAGACCTGCCCGCCGTGCCTCGTGGACGATGCGGCAGATCTCGCGGATCCCCTCCTCGAACACGCCGTGGGTCGAGGGGTAGGTCACCATCAGCGCCGCCAGCTTGTCGCGGTGCTGCTCCGCCTTGGCCTTCAGATCCGCGAGGTCGACGTTGCCGCCCTCGTCGCAGGCCACCACCACCACCTTGAGGCCCGCCATCACCGCCGACGCCGGGTTGGTGCCGTGCGCCGAGACGGGGATCAGGCAGACGTCCCGATGCTCGCCGCCCCGGGCATGGTGATAGGCGCGGATAACCATCAGCCCGCTGTACTCGCCCTGCGAGCCGGCGTTGGGCTGCAGCGAGCAGGCCGCGAAGCCGGTGATCTCGCAGAGCCACGCCTCCAGGGTACGGAACAGCTCCTGGTACCCCGCCGTCTGGTCCGGCGGCGCGAAGGGATGCAAGGCCCCGATCTCCGGCCAGGTCACCGGCACCATCTCGGAGGTGGCGTTGAGCTTCATCGTGCACGAGCCCAGGGAGATCATGGAGGTGGCCAGGGAAAGGTCCCGGGCCTCCAGCCGCTTGATGTAGCGCAGCATCTCGTGCTCGGTGTGGAAGCTGTTGAACACCGGATGCTTCAGATACTCCGACTTACGGGCGTGGGGCGCCGGCAGCGAGAGATCGAGGGTCTCGGCCAGCTCGGCGGCCTTGAAATCCGGCTTGCCAAAGATCGAAAACAGCTCGTCGACCTCGGCGGCCGTCACCGTCTCGTCGAGAGAGATGCCCACCGCGTGGTCGCCCAGACGCCGCAGGTTGATCCCCTTCTCGCGGGCGGCGGCCAGCACGTCATCCGCCGAGCGCGTTCCGAGATCCACCCTCACCGTGTCGAAGAACGGCTCGGCGGGAACGCTCGGGCCCAGCCGGCGCAGCCCCTCCGCCAGCGCCGCCGCCAGCGCGTGCACCCGCTGGGCGATGGCCCGCAGCCCCTTGGGGCCGTGGTAGACGGCATACATCCCCGCCATGATCGCGAGCAGCACCTGCGCCGTGCAGATGTTGCTCGTGGCCTTCTCGCGGCGGATGTGCTGCTCGCGGGTCTGCATGGCCATGCGGTAGGCCGTGCGGCCGTGGCGGTCCTTCGAGACGCCGATCACCCGGCCGGGAAGTTGCCGCTTGTACTCGTCGCGCGTGGCGAGGAACGCCGCGTGCGGACCGCCGAAACCCATCGGCACGCCGAAACGCTGGGCGGAGCCGACCGCCACGTCCGCCCCGAACTCGCCCGGCGCCCGCAGCAGGGTGAGCGCCAGCAGATCGGCGGCCACCACCACCAGCGCGTCCGCGGCGTGGGCCTGCTCCACCAGCGGCCCATGGTCCACAACCCGGCCGTCGGTCGCCGGGTACTGAAGGAGGACGCCGAAGAGGTCTCCGGCCGAGAAGTCGACGGCCGCCGGATCGCCCACGCGCACCTCGATCCCCATCGCGCCGGCCCGGGTCCGGACCACGGCGATCGTCTGCGGATGGCAGTCCTGGGCGACGAAGAAGGCGTTGCGCTTGTCGTTCGAAATCGCGTGACAAAGATTCATCGCCTCGGCCGCGGCGGTGCCCTCATCGAGCAGCGAGGCGTTGGCGATGGGCAGCCCCGTCAGGTCCGCCACCAGGGTCTGGAAATTGAGCAGCGCTTCCAGACGGCCCTGGGAGATCTCCGCCTGATAGGGCGTGTACTGCGTATACCAGCCCGGGTTCTCTAGGATGTTGCGCTGGATGACTCCGGGAACCAGCGTGCCGGAGTAGCCCAGCCCGAGGAAGGACCGGAAGATCCGGTTCCTCTTCACCATCTCGTGCAGGGACTCCAGCAGCTCCGCCTCGCCCAGCTGGCGCTCCGGCAGACCGGCCAGCGCGAGAGGGGCCGCGAGCCGGATGGACTCCGGCACCGTCTCCCGCACCAACTCCTCGACGGAGCCGATCCCCAGCGTCTCCAGCATCTGCCGGACCTCGCCTTCGCTCGACCCCAGGTGGCGGCGGACGAAGGTGTCGGTGGGATCGAGGACGACGCCGTGGCCCGCCTCCGGCGAAACCGGAGGCTCGATCGCCACGGCGCCAACGGATCCAGAGGAAGACGGAGCGCTCATTGACGATGAATCCTCAAGCTTCACCACTCTTCACATACTCCTCGTACTGATTGGCTTTCATGAGGTCCTTGAGATCGGAGGCGGAGGAGAAGCGGAGCTTGATCAGCCAGCCCTCACCGTGAGGGTCCTCGTTGAGCAGCTCCGGATCGTCGGACACCGACTCGTTGACCTCGATCACCTCGCCGGCCACCGGCGTGTAGATCTCGGCCACGGCCTTGACCGACTCGATCGTCCCCAACTCATCGCCCGTATCGAACACCTGACCGACCTCCGGCAGCTCGACGAATACCACCTCGCCCAGCTCGTGCTGCGCGAACTCGGTGATACCCAGAACGCAGACGTCGTCTTCGACGCGGACCCATTCGTGCTCTCGCGTGTAGAGATTTTCGCTCGGGTACATGCCTGTTCCCACCCTCCGGTTTAGTACTGGTTAAGCCAACATCTTAGCTCTATCGCGGGCGGCGATAGAAGGGCGTCTCCACGACCACCGCCGGCAGCGTCTTGCCGCGCACGTCGATTGCCAGCTTCGTACCGGGCGCCGCCAGCTCCGGCGGCACGTACGCCAAGCCCAGCGCCTTCTCGAACGTCGGGCTCCAGGTGCCGCTGGTGACGCTCCCGACCTGCGCGCCTTCCGAGACAACTCCGTGACCCTGGCGCGCGATTCCCCGTCCCTCGACCTCGAACCCCACGAGCTTGCGGGGAATGCCGTTGGCCTTCTGGGCCACCAGGGGATCGCGCCCCTGGAAGTCGCAACCCTTCTGGAGCTTCACCACCCAGTCGAGCCCCGCCTCGAAAGGCGTCGTGGTCTCGTCGATCTCATGGCCGTAGAGGGCCATGGCGGCTTCGAGGCGCAGGGTGTCGCGCGCGCCGAGGCCGGCCGGCACCGCGCCCGCCTCCACCAGACGCCGCCAGACGGCCGGCGCATCACCCGGGGCCACATAGAGCTCGAAGCCGTCCTCCCCCGTGTAGCCGGTGCGGGAGATCAGCGCCGGCACTCCGGCCACCTCGCCCTGGCGGAAACCGTAGTACTTGAGCTCGCCGACTCCGGGAGTCGCCAGAGGCGCGAGAATCTCCAGCGCCTTGGGTCCCTGCAAGGCGAGCAGGGCGAAATCATCGCTCTCGTTGGTGACGACCACCTCCGGCTTGCCGAACGCCGCGTCCGCGATCCACTGGAAATCGCGCTCGGCGTTCGAGGCGTTGACCACCACCAGGAACTCGTCGGCGGCCAGCCGGTAGATGAGGATGTCGTCGACGTAGGTTCCCTGGTCGGTGAGCAGGCCGCTGTAGTGGGCGCGGCCGGGGGCGAGCTTGGTGACGTCGTTGGGCGTGAGCCGCTGCAGGAAAGACTCGGCCCCCGCGCCTTTGACCCGTACCTCGCCCATGTGGGAGACGTCGAAGAGGCCCGCGCCCGTGCGTACGGCCCGGTGCTCGTCGATGACCCCCTGGTACTGCACGGGCATGATCCAGCCCGCGAAATCCACCATCTTCGCTCCCGCCTCCAGATGGCAGTCGTAGAGCGGCGTCCTTTTCAAGGTCTGTGCTTCGGCCATTGGCTTTTCAGTCCCCTTCCGCGGAGGTGGAAAACGCTATCACGGGAGACTGTGAAAAGCGTGCCCCCTTTTTCGCCGTCATCGTCACGTCAATGCCACGCCCGCCGGCTTTGCATCCATGCCCCGCGCGCGATAACGTTCCCCCCCGGGAGGTGCCCGGATGAAGCTTCTACTCGTGCGACATGCCATCGCCGAAGATCGGGAGGAATTCTCCCGCACCGGTAAGGACGACCGGCTGCGCCCCTTGACCGCCGAAGGGCGCAAGAAGATGAAGCAGGGCGCCAAAGGCCTGCGGGAAATCATCCCCGACATCGACCTGCTGGCCACCAGCCCCCTGACCCGCGCCGCCCAGACGGGAGCCATCGTCGACTCCGTCTATGGCGGCCTCGCCGAAGTGGAGATCGAGGAGCTCACGCCCGAGGCCACTCCCGCCGACTTCCTGCGCTGGCTGCGCAAGCAGAAAGCCGGCACCATCGCCGTCGTCGGCCACGAGCCCAGCATCAGCCTCATCCTCTCCTGGCTGCTGACCGGCACCGAGCGGCGGATCTTCTCGTTCCGCAAAGGCGGCGCCTGCCTCATCGAGTTCGACGGCGAGGTGGGGGCCGGCACGGCGACCCTGATCTGGACCCTGACCCCGAGCCAGCTCCGGGATCTGGCCGACTAGGCCGGAACCTCGATGACCACCGGCCTCCTTGCCCGCCCACCCGAAGAGGGCGCCCGTCTCATCGCCCTCTCCTATCTCGACCAGGCCGCCGCCGCCCGCGCGCGGCTACAGGACGAGACGGACGCGGAGGCCCTACACGACTTCCGGGTCGCCCTGCGCCGCCTGCGGAGCATCCTGCGCGCCTACGACGACACGCTCAGGGGCAGCGTGCCCAGGAAGCTCGCCAAGCGCCTCAAGCGGCTGGCGGGAGCGACCGGACCGGGCCGCGACGCCGAGGTCCAGCTCGAATGGCTGCGCGGCCACGGCTCGAAGCTCGGTTCCCAGCAGCGACAGGGGCACTCCTGGATGCTGGCGCGCCTGAATGGCCGTGTGCGCGACGCCTACGGCGACCTGCAAGCGGAGATCGACCGCGACTTTCCCGCCGTCGACGGCGACCTGCGGCGCCACCTCTCCGTCTACCGGACCAAGATCTTTCTCGATCCCGAGACCGCGCCTCCCACTCTCGGCGCGGTGACGGCCCGGATCCTTCGCGACCAGGTCGCGGAGCTGGAAGGAAACCTCGCCAAGGTCCGGCACGCGGACGACGTGGACGAGGCCCACCAGTCGCGGATCAGCGCCAAGCGCGTCCGGTATCTCCTGGAGCCCTTCGCCGAAGAGCTGCCGGAGAGCGCCGCCGCCGTGGTCAAGCGCTTCAAGGCCTTGCAGGATCTCCTGGGAGATCTTCACGACTCCCACGTGCTGGAGCAGGAGCTGGCCGAAGCCGTGGAAGAGGCCGCCGCCGAAAGGGCGCGGCGCCTGCTGGAGCTCACTCTGGAGGGCGAGCCCGACTCCCCCCGCCTGAGGGCCGAGCGCCGCCGCTCCCGCGAGTCCGGCCTCATCGCCCTCGCCCGTCAGAACCGCGACCGCCGCGACCGCCTCTTCGCCACCCTCGACGCCCACTGGCTGAACGGCGCCGCCGCCGGGTTCCTACAGGACGTCGCGGCGCTGGAAGAAAAGCTGGGGGCTGGTTATACTTAGGGTATGAAAACAGCGGTCTCGATTCCCGACGACATCTTCGAAGAGGCAGAGCGCCTTGCGGCTGACTTGGAGACTTCACGCAGCCAGCTTTATAGCCGCGCCCTGCGAGAGTTCGTGGCCCGGCATACGCCCGATCGCTTGACGGAAGCGATGAACCGTGTGGTCGACGCGGTCGGAACCGAGGTCGACGAGTTCAGCCGGAGAGCCGCGCGCTTGGTGCTGGACCAAGTCGAATGGTGATCAGCCAGGGGGAGATCTGGTGGGCCGATCTGGGAGAGCCCATCCGTTCCGGCCCCGGCTATCGGCGGCCCGTCGTTGTCGTGCAGTGCGATGCCTTGAATCAAAGCCGGGTCAGCACGGTTGTCCCGCAAGAGCGACAGGCCTTCCAAGAGACTCTGTCGCGAATGTTTCGCTGATCGTCGCAATCGACAGACACCAACTCACCGAAAGCGTCGGCAAGTTGGCGCGGCGTGATCTGGAACTGGTGCTTACCGGAATTGACGTCATCCTCGGGCGCTAGGCGGGCTTCAGTACGCGCCGCCCAGCGTCTGACCGCCGTCGATCACCAGCACGGCCCCGGTGGTGAACTTCGCGGCATCGCTCGCCAGATAGAGCACCGCGCCCACCAGATCCTCCGGCTGGCCGATCCGCCGCTGAGGGATGGACTTCAGCGCCCGCTCGCGCGCCTCGGGCGACGTCCACAGCGCCTCGCTGAAGCGGGTCTGGATGAGGCCCGGCGCGATGGCATTGACGCGGACGTTTTCCGGCGCCAGCTCGATCGCCAGGGTCTTGGTCAGCATGATCACGGCCGCCTTGGTGACGCCGTAGACGCCCAGCCCTGAGTGCGGCACCAGGGCCGCCACCGAGGCGACGTTGATCACCGAGCCGCCGCCCCGCTCCTGCATCATCGGCAGGCAGGCGCGGATGGTGTGGGCATAGCCCTTCACGTTGACCTCGAACGTCTTGTCCCACATCGCCTCGTCCGCCACCAGCAGTGGACCGTAGTGGGGATTGGTGGCGGCGTTGTTCACCACCACGTCGACGCCCCCGAACGCCTCCTTGGCGCGGGCCGCCAAGGCCTCGACGTCGGCAGCCTTGCCGGTATGGCAGGCGACGGCCAGAGCCTCGCCGCCCTGCTCCTGGATCGTCTCCGCCACGGCGGAGACGCCGTCAATCTTGCGGCTGGCCAGTACCAGCCGGGCGCCGGCCGCGGCGAAGCCGAGGGCCACGGCCTCGCCGATACCACGGGAGGCGCCGGTTACCAGAACCACCTTGCCGGCTAGGTCAGGAAAGCTTGAGGAGGTTGGGCTCATGGGAGGGAGGATATCGCAGCCGCGTTCACTTCAAGACATCCCAGGAGCCGCCTCGGTCGGGGCCAATCCGGCGCAGAGTCCCCGATTCCTTCAGCCTGGCAATGTTCTGCTCAATCTTGCGGCTGGAGATTCCCACCTCCTCAGCCAACTCGCGGGCCGTAAGGCGGCCGTTTTGCCTCAAGAGCGAAAGAATTTGCCTCTGGTTTGGAGTGAAGCCTTCTTCCGACCCTTTCTTCCGACCTTTTTCTCCGACCCTTTCTCCGAAGTTTCTCCGACCTTTTCTCCGACCCTATCTCCGACCTTTTCTCCGACCTTTGAGGCCTCTTCGTGGCCCAGCGCGGCCCTCAGATGTTGCGGATTGGCCTGGAACGTCAGCATCAGGCCCGACATGCTGGGGTCATAGAGGGGAGCCTCGATTCCGTGCTCGCGGCATTCGCGCTCGATCTTCTCGATGCCCCGACCCCAAGACTCGATGTAGCCGGCGCGGAAGAACGCGCTCGCGAGCAGGGGGTTGAAAGGACAAGAAGGATGCTGTGCAGGAAGTCAACCGCTCCTATGCTTTCACCCTCCACCACCAATCATGGGCCTCAAGATATCCTTACTTATCAGCTCCGTGACCTCAGAATACCGATCGCAGAATTTTTCCCGAAATTCACTGTCTTTAGTTGAAGCCACAAGCCCAGAGAGCTTGGTGTGTTGCAAGGAGCTTCCTTCTGCTGTAAACAATAGGTTGCAATTTTCATCGTACTCATCGAGAAGTCGGCGAAGGTAGCCCGACATCATTTTCAGCTTGCGAATGAGGTATTCCGCGCTTGAGAATGTCTCCTTAAAGCACTCCACCTCATGCCATATTTTCTCGAAGTCAAGCTGGACCTCGTTGATAGCCTCAAGTTCGCGCCTGTAGGCTTCTATAGCGGCGGAATCCTTTACACCCAGACCAACAGCTAAGCGTTCTGGGGTGACACCGCCCACGCGCAACATTGCGCGCGCCCTCTTAACTGCTTGATATGCTTCAGCAACTCGCCTACGAACATGCTCTCTGAATAGGGCCAACCGCTCCTCTTCTTGATGTTCGCGGTCCTGGAGTTTTTCTCGTCGCTGCCGTTCTCTTTCTCGCTCCTTTAGAGCTTCGCTTACTGCCGCACCAAGAATTAGGACGACCACAAGCTGAACTAAGCTTTTTGTAACCTCGCGCTCAATACCTTCACGATCGGCACTCCTCGCATAGAGAACAATGCACGTGGCGACCGCAAGAACCGCTACGCTGGCGACCACGAGCCAAGGCGGAGAAACCGTCTGTCTGAGTTTCTTCACAAGATTACCGGCCGTCACAGATCAAGCTTTCCAGGCCGCTCCCATCTATTATAAGAGTATCCGTCATAAATCGCATCGTTCAACGTGCTTTCGCTTTCAGCGAGATCGGGCCAGTTCATAGCGAAAAACACGAACCGCAGGAGATCCCTTGCGACACCGTCAAACCTCGTCGATAGGTCTTCGGTAGTGCTCGATATTGAAATCGATACATTTTCGTCCAGATCCGACACTGGGCCACTTTGGGCTTGATTGTGCTCAAAGAATATCCATTGCGCCCCGCAAATACCTTCGAGATTCATTTCGATAAAAAGGGGACCGATATAACCAAACCGGCCAACCATACTCTGCGCATGCTTGAGAAAGACTAATAATTGGCCGAGGAACCGGTTCAAATGCACTCCAGGGTAATTCTCGCCCTTGCCGTCGATTTCAGTCGCGTAAAAAAGAAGCCCCCATATGTTGACTTCTAGCAGCGAAAAGCTTGAGCCAGGGCGCAAGATTATCTCGCTTTCATGCTGGGAGACGATGCCGAGGTCGGTACGCGGGAACCCAACTTGCCGCCAACTCAATCTTGATTCCTTGAGGATAGAACGCAACGCTGCATGTTCACAGAGCTGCTGCGCAGGGAAACGGGGAATGATCGACAAGTTAAAGCGGCTACCGGCGCGGAAACTCGGCGCCATCGTAGTGGACACCGTACCCGAATACTCGTCAGGCGCTTTAGGCGTTGCAGCGCTGGCGGATACCCTGAGACAGCTGAGCCGAGCGTCGGCAAGAGACCTGGACGCCCCAGTTACGCGGCTTGGAGCAAAAGGCCAAAAGTGCCGATGGCCACAGAAACCGAGGAGCGCCTGAAAGAGCTGTCCCACCTCCTCAGCGAAGGAGGACGGCAGGTAAGCCCAATGCAGGTCGCCGCCCTCCTCCTGGAGCAGGCGACGGCCAGCTACTTTCAGCTTGCGGCCTCCTCGAAACGAAGGAAGAGCGCCTGACGGGTCTGCTTATACAGTCCTCGGACTCCCAGGAATTGTGTCACCAGTGGTGTCACTTTCTTGGCCGCGGCCTGCATGACGCGCCCGCCAAGGCGTCCAGGTGGTCTTGACCAACATCGCCGCCTCGGAGACGCCCCACGGGGTTCCCCACGTGGCGTCTCTACGTTGGGACGCCTTACGAGAATCGGCCGGTGTACCAGGAGAGAAAGACCCGGGGATCCGCGGTCCCGGAGGGGACCACCGTCGGCAGGCAGAGGCTGGGAGAGAAGCGGAGTCGCTGAGGACCTCTCCCAGCCGTGGCGTTCACTTGGCGGCTCTCTTCCTCGTCCGCTTCGGTGGCTCGATCGTGGCCTGCTCCGGCGCATTCAGGGCATAGAATTCATGGAGCTTGGCCGCGAGCAGCTTCTTGTCAGGCAGTTGGGTCTGATACTCGGCAATGAGCGTCGGCGACAACGATCGGCTAAGGGCGTACTCAACCACTTCTCGGTCCTTCGAGGCGCATAGCAGCAACCCCAGAGCAGGGTTCTCATGGGGTTTGCGATGATCGCGGTCGAGAGCTTCGAGGTAGAACTCCAGCTTGCCGAGGTACTCCGGCTCGAAGCGGTCGACCTTCAGCTCGATGGCCACCAGACAGTTGAGGCCCCGGTGAAAGAACAGCAGATCGAGCTCGAAGTCCCGGCCTCCGACCTGGACGGGGTACTCCGATCCGACGAAACAAAAGTCGCGTCCGAGCTCGCCGAGAAAGTCCTTGAGCCGCAGGATAAGGCCGCGATGCAGGTCGGCCTCGGAGTGGGAGGCCGGCAGGTCGAGAAACTCGACAAAGTAGGCGTCCTTGAGGACGCTGCCAGCCCCGGCACCGTGAATTTCTCTCACCACTGGTGAGAGTTTTGGCGGATGCAAGACGGTACGCTCGAAGAGGGCCTGCCGGAACTGCCGTTCCAACTCGCGCTTGCCCCAGCGCTCCTGGATCGCCAAGCGCAGGTAGAACTCGCGCTCTTCCAGTCGTTTGGACTGCGCGAGGATCACGAGGTTGTGGGACCATGGCAATTCTCTCACCAGTGGTGAGAGAATTGGCTCGCCCCGGTACGCATCGAAGAACTGGCGCATCCGCCAGAGGTTCTGCGGCGAGAAACCCCGGATGCCGGGCTGTTGCCGCTGGATATAGAGTGCCAGTTCGTCTACCGTGCCCTTGCCCCAGCCAGCGACCGCGATCTTGCGGCTGATCTCTTCTCCAACCTGCCAGTACAGATCGATCAAAGCGGTGTTGACCGCCTGGTACGCGCGCTGGCGCGCCTGCTCGATGAGTCCGACGATCTCGGCGAACGATTCGTCGACCATCACTCCCGGCATGGCTTTCGTCATCGCCCGTTTGCGCTTCGGAGCCGCTTTTTTCGTCTTCACGCTCTCCCCCTGTTCGCGGCACGCTACCACGTCGTGCTCGCCGGAGCGTCTGCGTGATCCTACCGATATCGCCGCCTCGGAGACGCCCCACGGGGTTCCCCACGTGGCGTCTCTACTTGGGGAGGCCTTTACGAGGATCGTCCGGTATGGCGAGGCTGAAGAAGAAGCCCCCTCACACGTAGATGAACCCCTCCGCATACCGCACCGCTTTCGCGGAAATCTTGATCCGGTCCTCCAGCACCTCGCACCACATCTCCCCTCGGCGCTGCGAGAGTTGGAGGGCGTGGAGCTTTCGCTTGACCAGGATCCTGGACCAGTAGGGCGCCAGCGTGCAGTGCGCCGAGCCGGTGGCGGCGTCTTCGCCGACTCCGAGCCTCGGGGCGAAGTAGCGCGAGACGAAGTCGACGTCGTCCCCCTTCGCCGTGACGATCGCCCCCACGCAGTCAACCTCTTTCAGCAGCTCCATGTCCGGAGCGAGGGCGAGGATCTCGGCTTCTCGCTCGTACACGGCCAGATAGTTCGACGGCCCCTTGAAGATCTCCCTGGGCTCGCCGCCCAGAGCCCCCACCAGATCCTCGGGTCCCGGCGCGCAGGCGGCCACTTCATGGATAGGGAAATCAAGGCTGATGCGCTGGCCGTCCTTCACCACCTTGAAGACCCCGCCCTTCGTTTTGAAGGACACGGCCTCCCGTGACACCGCCATGAGATCGAAAAGGACCGCCGCGGCCGCCACGGTGCCGTGCCCACACAGATTCAGCTCGACCGTCGGGGTGAACCAGCGCAGCTCATAGTGGTCGCCGGACTCGACGAAAAAGGCGGTGACGGGGAGGTTGTTCTCCCGGGCGATGAGCTGGAGCGTCTCGTCCGCCAGCCAGTGGTCCAGCGGGCAGACCATGGCCGGATTTCCTGAGAAGATCGCCCCAGCGAAAGCGTCGATGTGGAATGCAAGTATCTTCAAGATCTTCTCTCCTTGGCTACTGTCGTCCAGGTCAGGATATCTCGCGAGCCACGGCCCACGGGAGGAGGCTGGCCCCGAGTCGAAGCCGGGCCGCCCGCGACTGAAGACGTCCGGCCGGCAGTTCGCGGCGATTCGCTGGCGCCGGCCGGAGGTTCGCCGCTACCGGCGGACGGTTCGCCCCTGCCGGCGGGAGGCTCGCCGCCAGGGAAAATCGACTCGCCGCTGGCGGCGGACGGTTCGCCGGAGCCGGCGAGAGGTTCGCCGCTGGCGGCGAGAGGACTTTTTCTCGGGTAAATCGGCCGCGAAGAGGGGGCGACCCTATCGCGCCGGCCGGCGCGCCGCCGTGCGGCTCAGCCATCTCCCCGCGGACCGCAGGCCCAAAGGCACGCGACGGGTCCAGGAGGAGGGCGCGAGGGCGGGGATCGTCTCGAACAGCAGTTTCTCCCAGCGCGACAGGAGGGCCTCGGCCGTGAAGCCGGCGGCGCGTGTCCGCCCGTTCTCCACCATGGCGCTGTAGAGGCCCGGATCGCCCAGCAGCCGGTCCACGGCCTCCCGCGCCTCCGCCAGCGAGGAGATCTCGAAATAGTCCAGCTCCGAGCGGCGCAGCTCGCGGTAGGCGACCTCGGGCCCCAGCAGCGCCGGGGCTCCCGCCAGCCAGGCGTTGACCAGCTTCGAGGCCGGCTTGTTCGTCGCCAGGCGGCGGTCCGGAGGGCGAACGGCGAGGATCAGGTCCGCCTCGCGGAAGTCCGGCCAGTCGATGGCCTGCGAGTCCGTCTCGCGGCCGGCGAAGGGGGCCGCGTCCACCACCCACTCGATGCCTCGCCCGGCGAGGAGCTGCCGCCACTCGGGGCCGCGGAACTCGGGGTTGAGGTTGGCGTCGAACCCCTTGTAGACGAGCCGCCGGATGGCCGTGCCGCGGGCGGGATCGCGCGGCAGGAGCCCCGGCTGCGGCCAGTGGGGGATGTGGAACCGGTGCCGGCCATCGGCGAAGGTACCGTTCTGCAGGATCTCGAAGTCGGCGATCAGCGGCTGCCGGTTGTCCGCCCGCGCCCCTACCAGAATGGCGTCCTGTAGAAGGTGGGACTGCCGCCGCAGCGCCCGGGCCTGCTTGGCGTGGAAGACGACCAAGCCCTCGCCCGGTGGCACCGCCGCCAGCTCGACCGGCAGCCCCGCCCGCGCGAGCCGCAGATAGGTCTGGACCACCCACACCTGCTCGCCGCGCTGGAACTGCCGCCAGTCATGGTCCGGATCGAGGCGCCGGAGGCTCTCCAGATCCTCCTCGCCGTCGAGAAAAAAGGTCACGCGCATCGGGACCCCGAGCTTACAACGGAGGGGGGCTGTTAGACTGGTGGGCGAATCTTTCACAGGAGAACCGTCATGGCCGTAGAGATCACCGGCAAGTACATTGGCAACCTCAAAACCGAGCTGACCCACGGCCCCTCGGGAACCGTGATCCGCACCGCGGCCCCGGTGGACAACCAGGGCGACGGCAGCTCTTTCTCTCCCACCGACCTGGCCGCCACCTCCCTGGGGGCCTGCATGCTCACCCTCATCGCCATCGTCGGCGAGCGGGACGGCATCGACCTCACGGGCCTCTCTTTCCGCCTGGAGAAGCACATGGCCGCCGATCCCCGGCGCATCGGCGCCATCCCGGTGACCATCACCATGCCGGAGGGGCTCTCCGCGGCCCAGCGCAAGAAGCTGGAGAACGCCGCCCTCACCTGCCCCGTCCACAGGAGCCTCGCCGAGGGCGTCGACAAGCCTGTCGAGTTCGTCTACGCGGATGCGCCGGTGGCTGTCGGTTGAGGGTCTCGAGCCGGCTCCGTGCCACCGTCCTCGGCCTGACCCTCCTGTCCGGGCCGTCGCTCGCGTTTGGGGCGACACCCTTTCTGGTGCGGGACCTCAACCAGCAGCCCGACGACCCGCAGCATGCTCCGGACCAGCTCGTCTCGGTGGGAGACCGGGCCGTGTTCTTCCTGGGACCGGACAGCTCGTTCCCGGACCACGCCCGGCTCCCGGAGCTCTGGACGACCGACGGGACGGCGAGCGGCACGGAACGGCTGAGGTCGTTTTTCAACAGCCTCCTGAGCCTGGGCAGCAACGGCCGGACCGCCTTCTTCACCGTCTTGAACGCGGACGATCAGACCTGGCAGCTCTGGCGAACCGATGGCACCGCCACGGGGACCTTCTCCTTCAACGTCACCGTGACGGACCCCGAGCGTGCCGGCAACGAACCCTTCTTCTATCAGGACCGCCTGGTTTTCGATGGCTGCACTCCCCAGGGAGGCTGCGAGCCGTGGACGAGCGACGGCACCGCCGCCGGCACCCGGCAGGTGCGCGACCTCACTCCCGGGCCGGCGAGCAGCCGGCCCCGTTCGTTCGCGAACGCGGGGGGACGGCTCTATTTCCTGGCCGAGGACCCCACGGGTCCGGCGCTCTGGGGGAGCGACGGTACCGCCGCGGGCACGCAGCGGGTGGTCACGCTGCCGCCGTTCTTTCTGGCGCACGACCTCACGGCCGCCGGCGACCGGCTTTTCTTCCTGCAAACCAGCTCCAACCATGAGAGTCTCTGGACGAGCGACGGTACGGCGGCGGGCACCCGGGCGGTGCCGCCGTTCGACCACGCCGGCGTCAACCGCCCCGGAATTGACTCGCTGGCGGGGACGCTGGGGCGCTCTCTCCTCTTTGTCGGCTTCGACCGCTTCAGCGGCTTTCAGCTCTGGAAGACGGATGGCACTGCCCGGGGGACTCTCCGGCTGACCTCCCCTCTCCCCCTTCCGCCCACCAGCGTGGCCCCCTTGGCACCGGGAGCCGCCGTGGGAGAACGGTTCGTCTTTCAGGGCGCCGACGGGCAGCTATGGACTACGCGCGGCACCCGCGCCAGCACCCAGCGGCTGGTTGGCTGCCCGGGCGGCTGTCCTCTGCCCAATTTCGAAGCCGGATCGCCGGTCCACGAGGGCAAGCTGTTTTTTTCCGGCCGTACCCCGAGCGGCGGAGAAGAGCCGTGGGTGACCGACGGCACGGCGGCCGGCACCCGCCGCGTGGCCGATCTCTGCCCCGGCCCGTGCTCCTCCAATCCGTTTTTCGTTCCGCCCGTCCTGGGGCGCGTTTTCTTTTGGCAGGACCTGGGCCTCTGGACCACCGATGGCACCCCAGGCGGCACCGTGTTCCTGGGCCGTGGGGACGGGAATCTCGCAGCCGCCGGCAGCCGCATCGTTTTCGCAAGCGGTTCCGAAACCTCCGGCCCGGGTCTGACCGTCACCGATGGCACCCCGGCCGGCACCCGATCCCTGGATGTCCATTTCTCCCACGGCGCGAGCTCGGATCCCACCCTCTTCGTTCCGTTCGGCAACGAAGTCCGGTTTCAAACCTGCGACAGGTACCCGGCCCAGGTCTGGGCGAGCGACGGCACGGCCGGGGGCACGTTCCCGCTGACCGGCGAGACCCTCTCCTCTTTTTGCGCACCGCTCGCGAAGCTCGGCGGCGCCGTCTATTTCATCGGCGTGGATCAGGAGCAGAGCTTCGAGGTCTGGCGTAGCGACGGCGCTCCTGGAGATGCCTTTCCCATCACCCGGCTGGCGCCCGACCGGACGATCCTGAGCCTCGGCACGGCCGGCGACCGCCTCGTGCTCTTCATCCAGGATATCGCCTCGGGCACCACCGAGCTTTGGACGAGCGACGGCACGGAGGTGGGCACGGTCAAGGTGACCGATCCGCCGGATCTGGCTCCCAGCTTCATCGCCGCCCCTCCGGGAGGCAGACCGGGCGAGTTTTTCTTCCAGGCCACGGACGCTGAAGGCGTCAATACTTTCTGGTTTTCCGACGGCACGGCAGGGGGAACCCGCAGACTGGTCGGATTTTTCTCTCCCGATCTTACTTTTACGGGTTTCACCCGCTTCAACGGCGCCGTGTACTTCTCTCCCGGGGGCGGCGGCTTGTGGAAAACCGACGGCACGGCGGCCGGGACCCGGCAGGTTCTGCAGGACACGATCCCGGAGATCGTAACTTTCGCCGGCTCGCTCTTTCTCTTCGACCAGTCCGCTCAGACTCTGCTGCGCTCGGACGGCTCGGCCGCCGGCACCAACTTCATCGCGAACCTGAGCGATGCCCAATCCCTCAATGCGGTTGATCCCCGGCCGACCGTCGCCGGCGGCGTCCTCTACTTCGTCAGCATCGACGCGGACCACGGGGCGGAGCTGTGGCGGACGGACGGCACCCGCGCCGGCAGCCGGATCGTCGCCGACATCTCTCCCGGCACCGGCTCGTCGTTTCCCGCCGGGCTGACCGCGGCCGGCGGGCTCCTCTATTTCACCGCCAACGATGGCGAGCACGGCCGCGAGCTGTGGGTGACCGACGGCACCGAGGCCGGCACCCGGATGGTGGCGGACATCGCGGCCGGCCCGGGCTCCTCCTCTCCCATCGAGCTGACCGTGGCGGGCGACCATCTCTTCTTCAACGCGGACGACGGCTTCACCGGCCGGGAGCTCTGGCTCCTGCCCCTGGGCCCCAACAACTAGGAGGCCCCGTGCATCGCCCTGCGAAGATCTCCTGCGTCCTCTTCCTTCTCCTGGCCGTGGCAGCCCTCGGGCCGGCCGGCGCAGCCGCCCAGACGACGGCGCGGCTCGTGGCGGACATCCGTCCCGGCCCGCCGGCGCCCGGCGACATGCCTGCCCCGAAGATTTTCATGACTCTCCCCGGCGGCTCGGCGTTCTTCCTGCCGGGCGCGACGCCCGAGGCGGCCAGCATCCTCTGGGCCACGGACGGCACGGACGCCGGCACCCGGTCCCTGGGGTCTTTTCTGAACCCCCGCTTCTTCAGCACCCTGCCCGGCCTCGCCTTCTTCCTGGCCGGCTCACCGGGCGAGACGGAGTCAGACCGCCTGTGGCGCACGGACGGCACACAGGACGGCACTTTTCCCCTGTCCACCGCCCTGGGGAGCCGCCCTGGAGATCCGGCGGTCGTGAACGGCAAGCTCCTCACGACCCTGTGTCTCCTTTCGACGCAGGACTGTGGCCTCTATCTCCTGGACGGCTCGGCGGCAGGGACGGTTCGCCTGGGCGGCATCCCGGCCTTCGATCTCACGGCGGCACAGGGAAACGTCTACTTCTTCGCCGTCACCCAAAGCTTCAACCTCTGGCGCACCGACGGTACGCCAGGAGGCACCCGGGCGGTCCGCCACCTGCGCAACGGATGGACCCGGCTGCTCTCCGCCTCCGGCCCTCGGCTCTTCTATATGACCGGCGACGAGAGCGGCGAGCTGTGGACGAGCGACGGCACCTCTCGCGGCACACAGCTCGTGCGGACCTTCCTCGAGTCCAGACACGAGTTCATTCCGCGCGTCACCGACTTTCTCAAAGCCACCGGCAACGGCACGGTGACGTTCGCAGCGGCCCGCGGCCCAAACTTCGCCGCGGACCTCTGGCGCAGCGACGGCACGCCTCGCGGCACCGTCCGGCTGACGAGCTTTCAGGGGACTTCCGGCGTCAAGAACCTGCGGGCGGACCAGATCGCGGTGCTGGGCAGGAGCACCCTGTTCGTGAGCGACGACGGCGTCTCCGGCTCCCGGCTGTGGTCTTCCCGCGGCAGCCTCGCCACCACGGCGCCCCTCGTGGGCTGCCCCGGCGACTGCCCCGAGCTGCTGGCCGGCACGCCGCTGGTCCCGCTGGGGAACCGCGTGCTCTTCGCCGCCCGCGACGGCGCGGGCTCCGAGCTCTGGACGAGCGACGGCACCGCGGCGGGCACCCGGCTCCTCGCCAACCCCTGCCCCGGCGGCTGCGACGCCGGCCCCGCCGGCTTCACGGCCCTCGCGGGCAAGATCTGGTTTCGCGTCACCTTCGGCGGTATCGATCATCTGGCCAGGACGGACGGCACCGCGGCCGGCACGGCCGTCCTGGCCTCCATCCCCGCGGCCGGCCGCCTCGACCTCGCCACGGATGGCCGGCGCGTCTTTTTCGCCGGCACCGATTCTTTAGATGGGGCGCAGCCCTGGGTGACGGACGGCACCCCCGCGGGCACCCGCCGGGTGAGCGTTCTGCCCGCCCCGGCGGCCTCCTCCGAGCCCGCCAACCTCACCCCGCTCGGCGGCCGGCTGCTCTTCACCGCCTGGGACGGCACGCAGTCCGCCCTCTGGGTGGCGGACGCGTCCGGTTCCGGAGCGGCGATCGTGCCGGGGACCGCCGTGCCCGGCAAGGCGGGTCCCACGAACGTGACCCTCGCGGGCGGCCGGGCGTTCTTCACCCTCAACCGGGAGAACGGCAGCGCCCAGCTCTGGCGGACCGACGGCACGGCGGCGGGCACCGCCGTCCTGACCGACTTCCCGGACCGCAGCTTGAGCGACCTCCACGACTTCGGCGGCCGGCTCCTTTTCCTCGCCACCCCCACCGGGGACGCGCAGCGGCACATCCCCAGCGCCTGGACCAGCGACGGCACGACGGCCGGCACCGCTCAGCTCCTCTCCCTGCCGGACGACACCCTCGCGGTGGCCGGTCTCGTCACCTTGGGTGCCGAGATCTATATGGAGGTCGACCGCGAGTCCGAGGAGGACATCTTCCGTAGCGACGGTACCGCCGCCGGCACGCGGTCCATCCGGAAGTTTGGCTGTTGCTTCGGCGGCCTCGCGCCGAGTTTCGCGCGACTCGACGACACAGTCTTCTTCACCGCCTCGAGTGAGCTCTACCGGACGGACGGCACCGCGGCGGGAACCTCGCCGGTGTTCGCCGAGGACGCCGACGGCAATTCGCCGGTCTATGGTGTCAGCTTCCCCTTTACCTTCGGCGGCAGGCTGTTCGTTTTCGCGATCGGCCGCGACATCGGCGACCGTCTCGTCCTGTTCCGCGCCGACGGCGGCCAGCCGGCCTTGGTGGCCCCGGCCGGAAGCGCCAGCCCGGGCGACGTCTACGAACCTCAGCTCACCGCTCTGGGAGGGGTGCTCTTCTTTCGCGCCTGGGACCCGGACCACGGCACGGAGCTGTGGCGCACCGACGGCACGCCGCAGGGGACCGCGCTGGTGTTGGACCTCGTGCCGGGCTCCGGCTCGTCCGATCCCCAGGGTCTCACGGCAGCGGGCGGCAGGCTTTACTTCTCCGCCTGGGACTCGCTTCATGGCCGCGAGCTGTGGACGAGCGACGGCACGGCCGACGGCACCCGCCTCGTGGACGACATCGCCCCCGGCGCCTTCTCCTCCGCGCCGATGCTGCTGACCCCCGTGGGGGGCCGCCTCTTCTTCACCGCCGACGACGGCCTCACGGGCCGCGAGCCCTGGAGCTTCACACTGCCGGTCAGTCCCTGACGGTAGAATCCGCCGGCCATGCCGCGCCTCGCCGTCCTCTTGATAGCGCTCGCCGCCGCCGCGCCTCCGGCGCCTCCTCCTTTTCCAGGCGATCTCCGGCCGACGACGACCGGCGACGTCTGGGTGGAGATGGTGCCGGCCGGGGCGGGACTGCCCCGGGAGGGGGTGGGGCGCGGGGTTGTCGAGGCGCCGCCGGAGCGGGTCTTCCGGGCGCTCGCCGACATCGCCCACTGGCCGGAGTGGATGCCGTTCCTCAAGCGCTCCGATGCCCGGCCTCAAGCGGACGGCTCGCGCTTGAGCCGGCAAGTGATGGCCCTGCCGGCTCCGGCCGGCGAGCGTCGCTATACCGTCCGGTTCACGCAGGGAGTTGAAACGGACCGGGAAGGACCCCAGAGGACAGTCTGGGTGATCCGTTGGGCGTTCGTGCCCGGCTCGGGCAACCTCGCCGGGCTCCGCGGTTCCTGGCGCCTGACGGCGCTGGGGCCGGCACGCACCCTGGCCGTCTGCCGCCTCTTCATGGATCCGGGCGGCCTGACGCCGCGGTTCGCCGTCGAGCGCGGCACCGCGCAGTCGTTGCCCTGGATTTTCAACGGCCTTCGCCAGCAGGTACGCCGCTTCCGGTACGACGATCCATAGGGTACAATCAGGCGATTCCTTAATCCGACATTTGCGCCCGGCGATGCCGAGGGCGCTCATGAAACCGGAAAGAAATGATGTCGCTCCGCGTCTCCGCCCTCTGCCTCGCCCTCCTGGCCGGGGCGTCCCTCGCCTTCGGGGCTGCTCCGGCCACACCCATGCTGGTGCGCGACATCGAGCCGCGTTCCGACGGCGACCGCCAGCTTGTCGCCGACCCATTCGTCTCGTTGGGCGGACGGGCCGTGTTCTTCCTGCAATCGAACGGATTCGAGGAGACCCCGCGGCTCCGGGAGCTGTGGACCACGAACGGCACGGAGAGCGGCACGGAGAGGCTGCGGTCCTTTGCGGGCGACCTCATCAGTCTGGGCGGCAACGGCAGGGTCACGTTCTTCGCCCTGCGGGATGACGACAACCCGGACTGGCAGCTTTGGCGGACCGACGGCACCGGGGCCGGCACCTTCGACCTGAAGGTGACCTTAGGGAACCCTGGATCGCGCTCGCTCTACCAGGGCCGTCTCGTTTTCGCCGGCTGCACGCTGCAAGTGGGGTGCGAGCCCTGGACGAGCGACGGCACCCCCGCCGGCACCCGGACGTTGCGGGACCTCGTTCCAGGAGCGGCGAGCAGCATCCCCCACGAGCTTACCGCCGCCGGCGGTCGTCTCTACTTCCTGGCCGACGATGCCTTGGGGCCGGCGCTCTGGGCGACCGACGGCACCAGCCCGGGCACGCAACGGGTGGCCACACTGCCGCTGTTCTCCCAAAGCCACGACCTCACCGCCGCCGGGGACCGGATCTTTTTCGTGGACGGAGGATTCGGCTCTCTCCATACCAGCCTCTGGACGAGCGACGGCACCGCCGCCGGTACCCGGCCGGTGCCGCCCTTCGACCGTGCCGGCGGCAACGGCCTCGGAATTACCTCGCTGGTGGGGGCTTTCGGCGACTCTCTCCTCTTCAGCGGCTTCGACCGGGCCCACGGCCTTCACCTCTGGAAAACGGACGGCACGCCTCGCGGGACTCTGCGGCTGACCTCCTACACCCCGCCCCGCGACAGCTTCCCCTCGCCGCTGACGGGCTCCGCCGTGGGAGGACGCTTCGTGTTTCAAGGCTTCGACCGCCGCTTGTGGAGCACACGCGGCACCCGCGCCAGCACCCAGCCGCTGAGCGGCTGCCCGGGCGGTTGTCCCCTGCCGAATTTCGGTTCCACGCTGCCGATCCACGACGGCACGCTGTTCTTTTCCGGCATCAGCTCCGCCAACCCCGGCAGCGAGCAGGAGCCGTGGCTGACGGACGGCACGGCGACCGGCACCCGCCGGCTGGTCGATCTCTGCCCGGGCCCCTGCAGCTCCTTTCCGCAATTCCTCTCCGTCCTCCTGGGAAGGGTTTTCTTCTCCGAAAACGCGCGACTCTGGGCGACCGACGGCACGGCCGGCGGCACCGTGCTCCTGAGCGACGAAGGTGCCACGGGAGCTCTCGAGGCGGTCGGCGGCCGCGTGGTTTTCGCCACGTCTTCCACGGATTCCGGCCCCGGCCTGGGCGTCACCGACGGTACCGCCCCGGGCACCCGGCGCCTGGACGTTCACCTGTACCACGGCGCGAGCTCGGATCCCTCGCTCCTCCTCCCCTTCGGCAACGAGATCCGGTTCCTCACCTGCGGCAGCCTCCCGACCCACCTGTGGACGAGTGACGGCACAGCCGGCGGAACGTTCCCGCTGTCGGACGTCACGGCCCGGTGCGACTCGCTCGCGAGACTCGGTAACGCCGCCTACTTCCTGGGCGTAGACGCCTCGCCGCCGCGGCTCGACGTCTGGCGCAACGACGGTACGCCGGGCGGGACTTTCCCCATCACCCGGTTGCCCCCCGGCCGGACGGCCGTAAGCCTGGGCACGGCCGGCGACCGGCTCGTGATCTTCATCCAGAACGCCACGTCGCAGGGCTCTGAGCTGTGGACCAGCGACGGCACGGCGGGCGGCACGGTCAAGGTCACCGATCTGCCCGACGTTGGCCCCACCCCGCTGGCCACTCCGCCGGGAGGTCCGCCCGGGGAGATCTTCTTTCAGGCCGTGGACGACCAGCAGGCCATCACGCTCTGGCATTCCGACGGCACGGCCGCGGGAACCCGCAGGCTGTTGCAGTTTTTCGCCAGGGACCTGAAGGTTTCAGGGCTCACCCGTTTCAACGGCGCCGTGTACTTCTCCGCCTTCGGGCTCTGGAGAACCGACGGCACGGTGGCCGGAACACGGCAGGTCCTGGCGGACTCCAGCGCGGAGATCGTACCGTTCGCCGGGTCGCTCTTTTTCCGCGATCTTTCGGCCCGTACCCTTCTGCGCTCGGACGGCTCCCTGGCGGGCACCAACTTCATCGCCGACGTGAGCGAGGATCCCCCATTTTTCACTCAGCCGGGAGCCCAACTGGCGGCCGCGGGCGGCCTCCTCTACTTCGTATCGTCCGACGCGGACCACGGCTCGGAGCTGTGGCGCACCGACGGCACGCGCGCCGGCACCCGGCTCGTGGCCGACGTCGCGCCCGGCCCGGACTCGTCGTCTCCCGCCCAGTTGACCGCGGCCGGCGGGCGCCTCTACTTCACCGCCGACGACGGCGAGCACGGCCGCGAGCTGTGGGTGACCGACGGCACGGTCCCCGGCACCCGCCTCGTGGGCGACATCGCCGAGGGTCCGGCCGCGTCCACTCCCCAGCAGCTAACCCCGGCGGGCGACCGCCTGTTCTTCACCGCCGACGACGGCTTCACGGGCCGGGAGCTTTGGGTTCTGCCCCTCGGCCCGGACTAACCGGCAGGAGCCTCTCGTGCAAAGACCGTTGAAAGCTCAGCCCGTCCTGCTCCTCGCCGCGGCCCTGGCCGCCTTCGGCACGACCGCCCTTCAACCGGCCGGCGCCGAAACGGCGACGCTCGTCGCGGACGTCCATCCCGGACCGCCGGCGCCGGCCGAGGTTCCGGTGCCGCGGACGTTCATGCCGCTGCCCGGCGGCTCGGCGTTCTTCGTGCCGGACGCAACGCCGGAAGCGGGCTCGATCCTCTGGGCCACGGACGGCACCGACGCCGGCACGCGCGCGCTCGGGACTTTTGGGTCTCCCCGTTTTTTCGGCACCCTGCACGGCCTTGCCTTCTTCCTCGCCGCCTTGCCGGACGACCCGTCCCCCTTCGAACGCCTGTGGCGCACCGACGGCACCGGCGCCGGCACCTTTTCCCTGTCTCCCGCCGGTTTGGTCTTGGGAGTAGGGAGCGCGGGAGGCCGGCTCCTCGCGAGCTATTGCACCGAGGAGGGCGACTGTGGCCTCTATGCCACGGACGGCTCGGCGGCGGGCACGGTTCTCCTCGCCCCCGGCCAATTCACCGATCTCACGCAGACGCGGGGAAAAGAGGTCTATTTCTTCGGCGCCGACGGTAACGATATCGACAGCCTGTGGCACACCGACGGCACGCCGGAGGGCACCCGGGCCGTCCGCCACCTGCGCCCCACCGAAGGGACCTGGCTGCTCACGGCTGCCGGCTCGCGGCTCTTCTATAAATCCGGAGACTCGACCAGCGAGCTCTGGACGAGCGACGGCACGGCCCGTGGCACCGCCCTGGTGCGCAACTTCTTCGAGCCCGGTCCCGACTTCGTGCCGCGCATCAATCGGTATCTGAAGCCCACCGCCGAGGGGCAGGTGACCTTCGTGGCCGCTCGCGCCGGCCTGCCGGCGGCGAACCTCTGGCGTAGCGACGGCACCCGGCGCGGCACCGTCCCGTTGACCGCCTTTCAGGGGACCTCCAGCGTCGACGGTCTGCGCGACGACCAGATCGCGGTGCTGGGCCGGCGGACGCTGTTCGTGGCCTACAACGGTTTCTCCGGCGCCCGGCTGTGGTCGTCCCGCGGCAGCCTCGCCACCACGGCACCGCTGGTGGCCTGTCCCGGCGGTTGCCCCGAGCTGCTGGCCGGCACGGCGCTCGTGCCGGTGGGCAACCGGATCCTCTTCGCCGCCCGCGACGCGGACCACGGCGCCGAGCTGTGGGCGAGCGACGGCACGGAGGCCGGCACCCGCCTCCTCGCCGATCTCTGCCCCGGCGCCTGCGACGCCGCACCCGCCGGTTTCACCGCCCTCGCGGGCAGGATCTGGTTCCGCGTCACCCTCGACGGCATCGACCACCTGGCGCGCACGGACGGGACCGCGGCCGGCACCGCCATCCTGGCGCCCATCCCCACCGCCATCGGCCTCGACCTCGCGACCGACGGCACCGGCAGTCATCGCGTCTTTTTCGCCGGCACCGACGCTCTCGACGGGGCGCAGCCCTGGGTCACCGACGGCACCGTGGCGGGCACCGCGCGGGTCAGCGTGCTGCCGGCCACCGCCGCCTCCTCCGAGCCCGCCAACCTCACCGCGCTCGGCGGCCGGCTGCTCTTCACCGCCTGGGACGGCACCCAGACCGCCCTCTGGTCGGCGGACGCCTCGGGCGCCGCGGCCGTGGCGGGGACCGCCGTGCCCGGCAAGGTGGGTCCGGCGCAAGTGACCGCCGCCGGCGGCCGGGCCTTTTTCGTCCGCGACCCCGGAGACGGCGGCGCGGTCCAGCTCTGGGTGACCGACGGCACGGCGGCGGGAAGCTCCATCGTGACCCTCTTCCCCGACAGGACGCTCGGCGACCTCCACGACTTCGGCGGCCGGCTCCTCTTCCTGGCCACTCCCGCCGGGGACGGGGAGCGGCACATCCCCAGCGCCTGGACCAGCGACGGCACGGCGGCCGGCACCGTCCAGCTCTTCACCCTGCCGGACGACACCCTGGGCGTGAACGGCCTCACTCTCCTGGGCGCGGAGATCTATCTGGAGGTCGACCGCGAGTCGGGGAGCGACATCGTCCGCAGCGACGGCACCGCCGCCGGCACGCGGACCCTCCTGAGGATTGCCGATTGCTGCTTCGGCATCGACAACTCCCCGGTGCGCTTCGCGCGCGCCGCGGACGCCGTCTACTTCACCGCCTTCGACGAGTTCTACAAGACCGACAGCACCGCCGGGGGGACCATGCCGGCGCTGATCCCCGACGCGGACGGCACTCCGCCGATCGTCGTCACCGGCGGCCCCTTCACCCTCGGCGGCCGGGTCTTCGTGTTCGGCACCGCCCCGGATCTCGATTCCGACGTCCTGTACCGCATCGACGCCGGCGCCGGCGGCGACTCGCCGGTCCCCCTGGCCGCGGCCGAAACCTTCGGCTTGAGCGAAGACCCCGGTCCGCAGACCATTGTCCTGGGAGGCGCGGTCTTCTTTCGCGCCTGGGACCCGGATCACGGCACGGAGCTGTGGCGCACCGACGGCACGCCGGAGGGCACGAGGGTGCTGGATCTCGTGCCGGGGCCGCCATCGTCCGATCCTCAAGGTCTCGCGGCAGCCGGCGGCCGGCTCTACTTCTCCGCCGGGGACGGGCTCCACGGCCGCGAGCTGTGGACGAGCGACGGCACCGCCGCGGGCACCCGCCTCGTGGACGACATCGCCTCCGGCGCCGTCTCCTCCGCGCCGATGCTGATGACGCCTGTCGGTGACCGCCTCTACTTCACCGCCGACGACGGCTTCGCCGGGCGGGAGCCGTGGAGCGTGGCGATCTCGCCTTTTTAATCCCTGACGATAGAATCCGCCGGCCATGCCGCGCCCTGGATTTTCAACGGCCTTCGCCAGCAGGTGCGCCGCTCCCGGTACGACGGTCCATGGGGTACAATCGGGCGATTCCTTAGCTCCGACATTCGCGCCCGGCGGCGCCGAGGGCTCTCATGAAACCGGAAAGAAATAAGAACGTCCTCGCGCTGGAAGCGCACCTCGGCGCCGAGCTCCATCGCCGCTCCACCGAGCTGACCCGCGCCTGGCTGGACCGGCTGATCGCCCGGCTGGACGTGCAGCCGCGACGCATCTTTCCCACCGACGCCCTGCTCAACCACATCCCCGACGTGCTGCGCGCCGTCTCCGACTATCTCTGCTCGGACGGCGAGCTCGACCACGAGGAGATGCTGCGCTCCGAGTTCGGCAAGCTCGCCCGGCTGCGGCGCGAGCAGGGCTACGACATCGAAGAGATCCTCATCGAGTTCGAAATCCTCGGCGACATCCTCTACGACGCCCTGCGCGAGGAGGCGCGGAAGTTCGGCCGCAAGGTACCCCCGGACTACGCCATCGAGGTGGCCGAGCGCCTCTACCGCTCGCTGGCGTCGATCACCGCCATCACTGCCACGACCTTCCGCGAGGAGGGCTTCCGCGACCGCCGGGACCGCGCCCGGCTGCTCGGCGGCTTCGGCCGCGATCTGGCGCACGAGCTGCGCAACCGCCTGAGCACGGCGGAGGCCGCCCTGCACCTGCTGGGCAGCGAGTCGATCGAGCCGGCCACCCGCGAGCGGACGCTGCGCACCCTGGGCAACACCCTGCAGCGCATCAAGGGCGTGGCCGACGACGTCCACTCCCTCGCCATCGCCCAGGCTAGCGAGGAGGGAGCGCAGGGCCGGCGCCTGTCGCTACGGCCCCTGCTCGAGGAGGCGGTCGACGAGCTGCGGGGGATCGCGGACGAGAAGGGCGTACGCATCGAGATGCGGGAGCCCATTCCGGACGTGCAGGTGGACGCCATCCGCGTCGAGCTGGCGGTGATCAACCTGGTGGGCAACGCCGTCAAGTACTCCGATCCGAACGAGGAGGACCGCTGGGTGCGCCTCTCGGTGCAGCGGGACGAGGAGGGCTTCTGGCGCATCTCCGTCTCGGACAACGGCATGGGCATTCCGGACGAGATGCAGGACCGGGTCTTCGAGCAGTTCGTCCGCGCCCATCCCGGCATCGCCGACGGCACCGGTCTGGGGCTCGCCATCGCCCGCTCCGCCGTCGAGCAGATGGGCGGCCGCATCTGGCTCGAAAGCGCGCCCGGAGTCGGCACCACCTTCCACTTCACGGTCGTGGACCCGCCGGCGGCGCGGGAAGATTGAGCGCTACGTTGCCCGACCCGCAAGTGACGGCCAACGTCTATTGCGACCGCCGGCTGGACGAGGCGATCCACGGCGCGCTCGCTCCCCTGCGCCTGGCGATGACCGGGCGGGACCCGCAAGGCCTCTGGCGCCTCTGGTTCGTGCGCTACCCCCGGCGCGGCGAGCACCTCAAGGTGCGCCTGCACGGCCCCGAGGGGGCGGCGGACGAGCTTCGCGAGCTCCTGGCCGCGGCGGTGGAGATCTGCTTCGCGGCCCTGCCGCCGGCGGCGGAGGGCGAGACGCGCAAGGAGGCCAACGAAGTGCCGCCGATCGACGTCGAGGACGCCGAGGAGGGCCTTCAACCCGACCGCAGCCTCCTGTGGACCCACTACCAGCGCAGCCATGTCTCGCTCGGCGGCCCGCCGCTGCTGGGCGACGACCGCTACGCGGCGCTGATCACCACCTGCCTCTCCCGAAGCTGCGAGGCCGTGCTCTCCTCGCTGCGCCCGAACGGCGAGGGACAGTTCCCCCACAGCCCGCGGCAAACCGCGCTGCTGCGGCTGGTGACCGGCGGGCTCGGAGCCCTCGGCTTCGGCGCGGAGAAGAGCGCCGCCTACCTGGCCTACCACCGCGACTGGCTGCTGCGCTTCACGGCCTCGCGCTCCAACACGGGATCGGAAAAGATTCAGCAGGTCCTCGCCCAGTTCGACCAGCGGGCGGACCAGATGGCCGGCGCCCTGGAGCCGTTGCGGGCGATGGCCCTCGACGCCTGGAGCGGCGGGCCACGCGATAGCCTCGACGGCACCGACGGCGGCTGGTGGCAGGCGCTGCGCGACCTCCAGGCCTACCTCGACCGGTTCCGGGGCAACGCGGACTATCAGCTCGATCCCTTCGCCACCGACATCGTTTTCTCCCCGGTTTTCAAGGCCTTCCACGGCGGCGCCAACCAGCTCGGCCTGAACATGCTGAACGAGGCCTTCGCCCATCACCTCCTCGGGAGAGCCGTGGCCGCATGACGGACCCGGCCGCGGCCGGGATCTCCCGACCGTTCCCCAAGGCCCTGCTTCAGGAGCACGACGGCTGGCTCTACTTCGCCGCCGTGAGCGGCGAGCGAGGCCGGGCCTGGGAGCAGGAGCTCCGGCGGCCGGAATCGTTCGCGATCGTCGACCTCGGCGTCCGCACCCTGCCGCTGCTCCATCGCCGCCGGCTCGACGAGGCGCGCCGGCTCCTGGCGGAGGCGCGGGAGGCCCTGGAGGCCTTCGGCGAACGGAACGCCCGGCCGTCGATCCGCCTCGTCCTGGAGTCGCTCTACTACCCGCTCCTCGCCCTCTACGACTACCGTGCCGGCGAGCTCGCGCCCGCGGAACGGAACCTCGACCGTGGAGCCGGGGCCCTCGCCGCCGCCATCGAGCTCGAGCCGTTCCTGATGCCGCTCGCCTATCGCTGCGCCGAGTTCGAGCTTCACCACGCCCGCATCGCCCGCGACCGGCGCCAATGGGAGGCGATGCGCCGGCACGCCGACCGCGCCCTCGCCATGGTCCGCGGCAGCCTTCCCTTCTGCGCGCTCCCCGGCGGCGGCGAGGTCTCCCTGGCCGAAGTGCAGGCCTTTTTCCAGGGGCTGCCGCCGATCGATCCGGAGATGGAGAAGTTCTCCCGGCAGCTGACGGACGACGCGACGCGGTACCGCCTGTTCGATCTCTTCATCCTGGGGATCTACGCCCTGCCGGGCTTCGTGATCCCCTATCCCTGATCACCTGATGACGGTCAAGCTCGGCATCGTCATCTACCTCTGGGGCGCGCCGCACCAGGACCGGCTGCTGCTGGAGTGTCTCGCGCCGGCCGTCGTCGAGCTGCGCCGCCAGGGGCTCGCCGGCGGCTTCTGGTTCGACCGCTTCGACGTTCGCGGACCCCATCTCTTCGCCGTCGTCATCGTGCCCCGCGAGGCCGTGCCGGAGATCTCCAGCCGGCTGGCCGGGCAGCTCGGCGGCCACCTCGCCGCTCACCCCAGCACCAAGGTGCACCAGCCCGAGCACCTCGCCAGCCGCGACGGGGCGTCGCGGCTGCGGCGGCAGTGTGAGCCGGACGGGCGGCCGGGCCTCGGCGCCAACAACACCTTCGAGATCTTCGAGCATCCGGCACGCGGCTATCCCTTCGCCTTGAGTGCCGGCCTGGCCGGCGAGGACGAGCTGTGGGAGCGGGTGGCCGGCCTCACGCTGTGGACCATCGGCCAGCTCGCGGCCCGGCCCGGGTCGCCGGCCCTGGGGGCGGCCCGGCGCTACATGGCCTCGGTGAGCGGGGAGCTGCGCCTCGCCGGCGCCCGGCCGGCGGACTACTGGCGCTACCACATCCCCACCCTCCTCCCGGATCTCTTCGCGGGGATGAGCCCGGAGGAGACGGACGCGGCCCTCACCCGGCTGTCGGCGGACGTGGGCGCGAAGCATCCGGACCTCGCCCGGGCCTGGCGGGATGTCGCGGCGCGGGGCGCCGTCTGGCCGGGGCTCCCCGGCCTGATCCGCCAGATTCTCGGCGGCGGGCTCGCCTCGCCGTGGCCCTTGCTGCGCGAGATCGACCACTGCGTCCTCAAGCAGCTCGGCGTGCCGTCCGTCCTCCAGATTCCGCCGGCTCTCTACGCCTGGCGCCGCGGTTGACCGCGGAGGCCTGTTCGGCTACCGTCACTCCACCGTTCCTCGGGGAGCCTATCGTGAACCAGCCTGTAGAGACCCTTGTCATCGTCGGCGGCGGGACCGCCGGCTGGATCGCGGCCGCCCTGCTCAAGGCCCGTTTCGGTTCGAGCCTGAGCATCACCCTGATCGAGTCCGACCGCATCGGCACCGTCGGCGTCGGCGAGGCGTCGCTGCCTGTCCTCAGGGACTTCCTGCGTGCCCTGCGCATCGACGAGAGCGACCTGCTGCGCGAGTGCGACGCCAGTCTGAAAGCCGGGCTGCGGTTCGCGAACTGGCGTACCACCGACCCGGATGACTTCTATTACCACCTCTTCTACGGCGCCGAAAAAGACGAGCCCCTGCTGCAACTGATCGAGGGCCTCCATGCCGGCGACGAGGTCCGCTCCCGGCGCTGGCACGACCTTCTCGACCAGGGGACGATGGACGGCCAGGGCTTCATGACGAGCTTCACGATCGCCGGGCAACTCTCGGCGCGGCGGAAGGCCTCCAAGCGGGATCGCGACAACCCCTACGAGTCGCCGCTGGGCTACGCCTATCATCTCGATGCGAAGCTGTTCGCCGAGTACCTCCGCAAGTGGTCGGTCCAGCGGGGAGTCCGGCACTTGAAGGACCACGTGGTCCGCGTCGAGGTCGAGGAGACCGGCGCGATCCGCTCGGTGGTGACGGAGACCCAGGGCGAGATCGCGGGTGACTTCTTCGTCGACTGCTCGGGTTTCCGCGGCGTTTTGATCAACGAGGCCCTGGGGGAACCCTTCGAGTCCTACAACCGCTGGCTGCTGTGCGACAGCGCCGTCGCCATCCAGTTGCCGCACCCCCAGGGCGACGGCGAGCTTGCCGCGCACACCCGTCTCGACGCGTTGAGCGCCGGCTGGGCCTGGAGGATCCCGCTGTTCTCCCGCCAGGGCTCCGGCTATGTCTACTCGGGAGACTTTGTGAGCCGCGAGGAGGCCGAGGCGGAGCTGCGGTCGCGGCTCGGGCCGGGAGCCGACGCCAGCCAGCCGAACCATCTGCGCATGCGCGTCGGCAGGAACCGGCGGTCCTGGGTCAACAACTGTCTGAGCGTCGGGCTCGCGTCGGGCTTCCTGGAGGCGCTGGAGTCCACGAGCATCGCCTTGATCCAGCGCGGAGTCGCCAAGTTCCTGGGACATTTCCGCGACCGCCGCTTCGACGCCGAGGGCCGGGACCACTACAACCGGGAGATGGCCGCGGACTTCGAGGAGTGCCGGGACTTCCTCGTGCTCCACTACTGCCTGACCGAGCGGGACGACAGCCCCTTCTGGCAGGAATGCCGGCGCCGGGAGATCCCGGACCGGGTGACGGCGGTGCTCGCCGAGTGGCGGCAGCGCGGCAGCCTGCGCAGATTCATCGAGGAAGAAGGGATCGGCCGATTTTTCCCCGCCGTGTCCTGGTACTCGATCCTGCTCGGCATGGCAGGCCGGCCGCACCCGCGCCGATCCGAATCCACCCCGTGGCCCGCCGCCGCCGATTGGCTGGCGCCATGGAAACCGCGGCTGGAGAAGGTGGCGAGCGAGTTTCCGGATCATCGGGCCTATCTCGCGGGCCTCAGGGTTGAAGCCGCGGCGGACGCTTGACCCTCCAGGTCTCTTCGGCTAATCTCAGAGAACTCTCCAGTCCAATCCTTTCTCTGGAGCCTGCTGTCCTAGAGCTCAGCTTGATGCCGGCGCATCCGCGAACCCTCCACGAAACTTTCAACCCCCTTCTGGCGCGGATCTCCGGACTGCCAGCCTCCACAATCGAAGAGTTTTCCAGCGATCTCTGCGGGCAATGGCTTGCTACGGAAGCCTCCGGGCAGCAGGCGCTCGCGGCGACCCGCGCCGAGCTGGTCGAGCGGCTCCACGGGCTCGTCCGGACGGCTTCGCCCGAGCTCCGGCGCTTCCTCCTGGACGTCAAGCGCGACGCCTTCAACGGCCGGCGTCTCGCACGGCTCAAAGCGGACAGCCGGTGGAGCGATCTCGTCCGCCTGGCCGGTCCCGTGGCGGAACGGGTCTCCTCCCTGGAGGAGCAACGGGAGAGCTGGCGCCAGGGGTATGCCTCGGCCTACCGCCGCCAGCGGGCCCGGGAGCACCGGGCGCTCCTTTCCGTCCTCGAAAGCTCGAGCTTCCGCCGGGGCCTCGCCCTGGCGAGCCCGGTGCTCGCCGAGGCCGCCGAACGGGCGCGCCGCACCGGGGCCGGCATCTCCTCCGGCCGCCGGGAGTCGCGTCTCGACCTCAGCCTGTTGCGCTACGTCAGCCGTGCCACCCTCAAGCTCTCCCCGTTCTCGACCCTGACCCGGGTCGCCCTGGGGAAGGTCGGCGGCGAGTCGCCGGAGCCCCTCGCCTGGACGCCGGGCGGCTGGAGCGAGCGCTCGCTGCTGCGCGTGCGCCGCTACCTGGCCGAGCAGGACGTGGAGCTGATGCGACGCTATGGCCCCTTCCGTGAAGGGCTGGAGCTGGCGCTGAACCCTACCCTGGAAGAGACCGCCCCCGAGCGGTTCCGCCTTCTCCGCCCGGAGCGCTGGGTACCCGACGCCGCGGCTGGGAAGCTGCGGCACGAAAACGCCTCGCGGGTGGAGATGAGCCTGCCGGCCGCCCTGGTGACCGGCGTCTTCCAGGAGCTCGGCCAGGGTTCCCGGACCTACCGCGAGCTCGCCGCCGCCGAGGGCGCGGCCGGGGCGCCGGCGACGCTCGACGCGCTGATCGAGGCCGGCGTCCTGCTCCTCGAAACCCCCTGGCCGGGCAATGAGCCCTATCTCGAAAAAAGGCTCCTCGCGCACCTTCGCACCCTGCCCCAGGAACCCGGGCTGGCGGCCGTCGTCGACGCTCTCGACCGCCTGGTACGTCTGGAGGAGGGTTTCGCCACCGCCGCCGAGCCGGCCCGCTCGGTGGTGGAGATCGATCGCGCGCTCGACGACCTCTGGCGGGCCGCCGCGCCCCTGGCAGGGCTCGCGCCGGGCATCGAGCGGTCCCGCAACAAGCCGCGGGATTTCTGCGAGGATGTCCTGCTGGTTTCCGCGCCCGGCGGCCGCGAGGCCTTCCAGACCTCCCGCCGGGTGGTAGGCGAGATCGTGCGTAGCGCAGCACCCTGGGCACGGCTCGCCGCCTTCCAGGGCACCCGCTTCGACTTCCTGCACTCCCTGGCAGCCCTCCAGAGCCGGCTCTGGCCGGGGCGCGCCGAGGTCGGATTCCTCGAGCTGTTCGCGGCGGCCCAGCCCCTGTGGCGCGAGTACCGCAAGCACACCGCCGCCCAGGCGGGCGCGCAAGACTCCGCGTTCAACCCCCTGGGCCTCGACGAGGTCGCGGCGCTCGCCCGCCTGCGAGCCGAGATCTGGAGCCGCCTGCGGGAGACTCTGCGGGCCCTCCCCGCCGGCGAGGCCCTGCCTCTCGCGGTTCTGGAGGATCTCGCGGCGCTCATTCCCGAGCGCTACGCGCCGGCCGTGGGACCCTGCCTGTTCGTGCAGCCGGCGGACGCCGCCGGGAATCTCTGGGTGCTCAACCGGATCTTCGAGGGGACGGGCCGCTACGGCAGCCGCTACACCGCCGTCATGGACCCCGAGACCCGCCATCGCTACGCCGGCCCCTACCTTCGCGCCGCCGCGCGCGAGGTGGACGGCGAGCCCGCCGATCTGCTGGACCTGATGTGGAGCCGCGGCGACACCCTGAACGTCCACGCCGCGCAGACGGCCCGCGTTCTGGCCCTTCCGGGCGAGACGCTGGACCCCAACGCGGCGGAGCCGGTGGCGCTGGGCGACCTGCGGGTCTCGCTCGACGCGGCCACGGGGCTGCCCCGGCTCGCCGACGCCACGGGGCGCCGCCTGCTGCCCGTCCACCTGGGCGGCACCAATGCCGGCATGATGCCCTTCCTCATCCAGTTCCTGGCGCAGTGGGGCCCGGGCGAGGTTCGCCCTCCCGCCTCCCCCGTCCCGGCCCGGCAGGTGGGCTCGGTACGAGTCCTGGAGAGGCTCACCGCCGGCTGCCTGGTCCTCGCCCGCCGGCGATGGGTGGTCGCCGTGGGCCAGGATCTGCGGCGGCAGGCCGCCGAGGCGGCGGACGAGGAGGTCTTCGCGGCCGTCAACCGCTGGCGCCTGGAGCAAAATCTTCCCGAGCGTCTCTTTTGGATCGAGAAGACGCACTATGATCTCGTGGGTGAAGTGTACAAACCGCAATACCTCGATTTCACCTCCCCCTTGTTCGTCGAGGTCTTCCGCTCGGCGTTGCGCATCAACGGCGATCCGCTGACGTTCGAGGAGATGCTGCCGGCGGCGGGCGATCTGCCGCCCGGACCGGAGGGGGAGCGTTGGGCCGCCGAGCTCCACCTCGACACCCTGCCGCTCGGGCCGGACGATCTCCCGGCCGAGGTTGGCGGCGAAGCGGGTTTTTCACCAGTTTGGTCTTCTCTCGCCGCCGGCGGGAGATTCGTCTAACGCGAGCCGAAGGGCTCATTTTCGAGGAGACAGGCACATGGATCAGAAGGAAAGAGAAGAGAAGGTTGCCCAGGTGAAAGAGCAGATCGCGAAGCTCGAGGAGATCAGTGTCGAGTCGCTCAGCGACGAGGATCTCGAGTCGGTCGCGGGCGGCTGCTCGGTCTGGTGCTGCACCAACGTCGCCGCCGTCTAAAGACGCGGTCCCTCCCAACCCGTCCTCCGGGCGGGTTGGGTTTTCTCCAGACCCCCTCCCGTGAGCCGGAGGAAATTTGAATCCGGACTGGTCCCGGTGGAAATCCTGCCACCTTCACTACCATGGCGACGCCGGCCTCCTGCTCGGACATCTCGTGGCTCCGTTGGTGAGCTCCCTGCTGCGCGCCGGCGTCATCGATCACTTTTTCTTCATTCGCTACGAGCTCGGCGGCCCTCACGTGCGGCTGCGGCTGCGAGCCGCGTCCGATGCGCCGGTGGAAGAGGCCGTGAAGGCCGCGGCGGAAGACTTCTTCACCCGCTGGCCGTCGGCCGAGCCGCGGCCGCCGGAGACCGTGCTGCGGCGGACCCGGGAGATTCTGGCGGCCGACCCGGGCGAGACCGACGCCACCGCCTACCCCGACAACTCTCTTCGCATCGTCCCCTTCCGGCCGGAGGTGGAGCGCTACGGCGGCCCCCGGCTGATCGGCGCTGCTCTGGATTTCTTCGCCCTGTCGAGCGTGCTGGCCCTCCGCTTCGCGCGGCTCCACGGCGGCGAGCCCCGCTCGCGGCAGATTCCCTGGCTGCTGCGGGCGCTGGCCGGCCTGGCCGCGGGGTTGGCCGGCGACGAGAGGGAGCTGGCCGGGCTGCTCGGTTACGCGGCGACGGCGGCGACGACGGCGAATCATCCGCTGGCGCCTTTCGCCGGGAAGGGAGACCGCGCCTTCGAGCAGCAGGCGGAAACCTTCCGGCGCCTCCTCCGGGAGGCCTGCTCCGGCGGCGCCCACGAGGCGGCCGGCCTGGGGGCGCGAAGGCTCGCCGCGGCAGTGCGCCGCATCGCGCCGCCGGCGAGCGGGCTCATCCTCAGGAGCCACCTGCACATGGCGGCCAACCGGCTGGGGATCTCCAATCCCGAGGAGGCCTTCCTCAGCCGCATCCTCTGGCGGGCGGGCCACGATGCCACCGGGCTGGATCCCGGCCTGGGGGAGGCCTGGCGAGCAGCATTCGGAGACCTACTTGACGTAGAAGAGAGATTAGAGGATCTTCTTCCCGCTGCTTTCGCCACCGTCATGGAAACGGACGTTCCGGCCGCTTCAGAAGCGGGCGCCTTCCCCGGGAGATAAAAACGGCTATGGTCACGGTCCAGGAGACGAACAGAGCGGCCCGCGGCCTCCGCTTCGAGGACGTCGTCGCGCCGCTCGGCGCCGAGCGGTTCCTGGCGGAGTACTGGGAGCGGCGCCACCTCGTCATTCACCG
This sequence comes from Thermoanaerobaculaceae bacterium, assembly GCA_963717295.1. Taxonomy (GTDB): domain Bacteria; phylum Acidobacteriota; class Thermoanaerobaculia; order Multivoradales; family UBA5704; genus DATARR01. The sequence continues at coordinate 7,375,303 of OY970330.1, read as the reverse complement.
GGAAGACCCCGCCTATTACGGACCGCTCTTCTCCTTCGCCGACGTCGACCGCTGGATCGCCGCCTCCCAGGGCAACCCGGCCGAGCTGCTGCTGGTCGTGCCGCCGCCGGGCAGCGGCCGCAAGACCGAACGCAAGAAGCTGCGCGACGTCAGCCTCGGCCAGCTCTACTCCACTTTCCATGCCGGCAACACCCTCGTCCTCGAAAACATCGAGAGGGCATGGCCGCCCGTGGCATCGCTCGCGGCCTCCCTGGCCGAGGCCTTCAGCGCCCGGGTCCACGTCAATCTGTACATGACGCCGGCCAATGCCCAGGGAGCCCCCCTCCATCCCGACGTGCAGGACGTGTTCGTGCTGCAGATGGAAGGTGCCAAGGACTGGTATTTCTACGAGCAGCGCGAGGGGCTCTGCCTGGAGACGCTCACCTACCTCCGAGAGCTGCGCGGCCACGTCAAGCCGGTGATGGAGGAGCCGCCCCTCATCGACCGAGCGACCCTGCGCCGGGGGGACTTCCTCTACATCCCCCGCGGCCTCCCCCACCGGGCGGCGGCTCCGGCGGACAGCCCGTCGCTCCACCTGACGGTCTGCATCACTCCGGTGTCGTGGGTCGATCTGCTCAAGGCCGCCGTCGAGGTGGCCTCGATCGATCAGCCGGAGCTCGCGAAGGCGGTCAGCCCGGGCTTCCTCAACAGCCGGCGGATGCCCCCGGGGCTGCCGGAGCAGTTCACGGCGATGATCCGCCGGTTCAGCGAAGCCGCCTCGCTCGAGCGCACGCTCGACACGGTGGCGCGCGCCCGGCGCCCGGCGCCGCACTACCCCGCCGACGGTCATTTCGCCCAGCTCGTCCGCCTGGGGGAGATCGGCCCCGGCACGGTGATCCGCCGCCGCGACGGCCTCACGCCGCTCGTCGAGCCCGGAGACGACGGCGTGTCCATCCGCTTCGCGGCCAGCACCGTCCCCCTCCCCGGCGTGATGGGTCCGGCCGCCGGGCACATCCGCGACCACGAGAGCTTCCGGGTACGGGATCTGCCGGGAGAGTTGGACGACGAAAGCAAGCTGGTGCTCGTACGCCGGCTGATCCGCGATGGGTTGTTGCGGGCGGCCACGGACGAGGAAGGCACGATCTAGGCGCCGAGCCGGGCCTCAAGGAGACGACACGCATGGTCAACCTGCTGCGCGATATCCGTTTCGGCATCCGCATGATGTTCAAGAACATCAGCCTCACCCTCATCGCGGTGATGATCCTCGGCGTGGGCATCGGCTTGACGGCGACGATGTTCAGCATCGTCAAGGGCATCGTCCTCAGCGAGCTGCCCTTCGACCACGCGGACCGGATTCTTTTCCTGGGCACGCGCCTCCTCGACCGCAACGAGGTCACCAAGACGGTCTCCCTTCACGACTACGTCGACTGGAAGGCCCGCCAGGGTTCCTTCGAGGATCTGGCCGCCTTCCAGCAGTCGACGTTCAACCTCAGCAGCAGCGGAGCGCCCGAGCGCGTCAAAGGCGCCTACGTGTCCGCCGGCCTGCTGCCGCTGCTCCATGTCAAGCCGATGCTGGGCCGCACCTTCGCGCCCGGCGAGGACGCCCCCGGAGCCGCGCCGGTCGTGCTCCTGGGAGCACGGATCTGGCGACTGCGCCTGGGCGGCGATCCGCAGGTGGCCGGCAAGATCATCCGGGTCAACGGCCAGCAGGCGACGGTGATCGGCGTCATGCCGGAGAGCTTCCTGTTCCCGGTGCACGAGGAGATCTGGGTCCCGCTGCGGCTGAATCCCGCCACGGTGAAGCGCGGCTCCGGCCCCCAGCTCGACGTCCTCGGCCGGCTCAAGGACGGCTCGACCCGCGAGAAGGCCCAGGCGGAGCTGAGCGCGCTGGCGAAGACGCTGGAGCAGGAGAATCCCGAGACCAACAAGGGGGTGAGCGCTTTCACCGGCCCCTATACGGAGAAGTACATCAACCCTCAGGCGGCGGCGCTCCTCTTCGTCATGCTGGGCGTCGTCTTCCTCGTGCTCCTGCTCGCCTGCGCCAACGTGGCGAGCCTGCTCATGGCGCGCGCGTCCATCCGCACCAAGGAGCTCGCCTTGCGCTCGGTGCTGGGCGCCGGGCGCAAGGGGGTGATCGCGCAGATCCTCGTCGAGAGCCTGATCCTGGCGCTCGCCGGAGCGCTCCTGGGGCTCGTCATCACGGGTCTGGGCATCCGGCTCTTCAACAACTCGATCGCCGACGCCAGCCCGCCGTTCTGGTTCGACACCGCGATCGATGTGCGGTCGCTGCTCTTCGTCCTGGTCATCAGCGGCATCGCCGGCCTGATCTCCGGCCTGGTGCCGGCCCTGAAGGCGTCGCAGGTCAACGTCAACCAGATCCTCAAGGACCAGGGGCGAGGCTCGACCGGCATGCGGATCGGCCGCTTCACCCGCGGCATCGTCATCTTCGAGGTAGCCCTATCCTGCGCGCTGCTGGTCGGCGCGGGGTTGATGATCAAGAGCATTCTCAACATCCGCAATCTGGATCTCGGGTTCGAGAAGAAGGGGCTGCTCACCGCCGGCCTGACGCTGGACGAGACCAGCTACCCGAAACCCGAGGATCGCGCGCGCTTCTACGACAAGCTCCTGCAAGGTCTCAACGGCAAGCCGGGAGTGCAATCGGTCGCCCTCGCGGATTCCCTCCCCACGGAGACCGCGCGGGTCGACAGCTATACCGTCGAGGGAAAGGTCTACGCCACCGAGAAGGACCGCCCGCGTACCCACAAGGCCCTCACCTCCGCCGGGCTGTTCACGACCCTCGGCACCCGCCTGAAGAGCGGCCGCGACTTCGGTCCCGAGGACCGGGCCGACTCGCTGCCGGTCGCCATCGTCAACGACAGCTTCGCGCGCCGGGCCTGGCCGAAGGACGACCCTTTGAACCGGCGCATCCGGCTCGGCAAGGGCGACACCGGCGTCTGGCGGACGGTGGTCGGCGTGGCGCCCGATCTGCGGATGAACGGCTTCGACGCCACGGACCGGGCGGACGGGGTCTATCTCCCCATCGTTCAGGAGCCCGCGGCTGGCCTGCGGCTGGCGGTCAAGACCGCCGGCGGCCCGCTGGCGCTCTCCCAGACCGTGCGGGACCAGGTGGCGGCGATCGACCACGACCTGCCGCTCTACTCCGTGCAGACCATGGACGAGGTGGTGTCCAAGAACGCCTTTGCCTACAACCTGTTCGGCGCCCTGTTCGGCCTCTTCGGCATCGCCGCCCTGGTCCTCGCCTCCGTTGGCATCTATGGTGTGATCGCCTTCTCCGTCCAGCAACGGACGCGGGAGGTCGGCATCCGCATGGCCCTGGGGGCGCAGCGGCGGGACGTGCTCACCATGATTCTCGGCCAGGGCGCCCGGCAACTGGCGATCGGCCTCGGCGCGGGGCTTCTGCTCGCCTGGGGAATCTCGCGGCTGATCGGCAGCTTCCTCTTCCAGGTGCAGCAGGGCGATCCCGTCGTGTTCCTGGGCGTCGCCCTGGTGCTCGCGGCGGTCGCGCTCCTCGCCTGTTACGTACCGGCGCAGCGGGCCACCCAAGTGGACCCGCAAGTGGCCATTCGCTACGAATAGCGAGGGAGTCACGGGCGCCGACACGAATCTTGCGTACTCCGCGTCAGGGGGGTTGATTTACCGCCCCGTTTCGCGCATTGTGGTGCCACACCGTCCACAGGAGAAACAAGACGATGATCAGCGACGAGCTCAAGAGCTTTCTGCAGAGCGTTCGTACGAAGCCCGACTTGATGGAAGAGCTTCGATCCCTTCTGGCCACACCGGAGGCGGCCATCCGCTGGGCCGCAAGCCGGGGCTATCGCCTGACGCCGGGAGACCTGGCCGAGATCGCGGGCTGCGACGAGGAGCTCGCGGAGGACGAGCTCGACAAGGTCGCCGGAGGCGATACCGCGTGGCCGCCGCCCTCGGGGGGTGGCTAGCACCGCCTTGGGCGGCCCCCCCTTCGCCGGCTGGCTTCAGGCTGCGCGGCGATCCCTGGTTCCGCCTCTCTGCACCCTCCAGGCCAGGGAGCGTCTGCTCGCTCTCGGCGCCCGGCTGCCGGGGACCTGCCAGGGAGCGCTCGAGTTTCATCTGGGAGCGGACGCCGGAGTCGTGGATCTGTCGATCCGGGTCGAGACGCCGGAGCAGGCCCGGGAGATGGCGGAGCTTCCTCTCCCCGCCCACCTCCGCGCTTTTCTAAAACAATGGTCCGAGCGGGAGGATCGCTTTTCCAGCGTTCCCTGCCTCTGGCTGGAATTCGACCTGGACTCGGATACGGAGGGTTTTCCCACGCCCTCGGTCTGTGCCCGGCTGCCGCGGCACGCCGAGCTGGATTGGATCGTGGAAACCCTGCTGCCAGCCCTGCGCGGCGAGCCCCTGAGCGCGGCACAGGCCGGCCTGGTGCGGCGCTGCCACGGCCAGCTCCCAGGCGAGGCCAGCCTCCTCTATGTCTTCAGCCTGCTTTCCCGCCCCGGATGTCCCGTCCGGATGGAGCTTTTTGGGCTCGACCCTGACGCCGCGGTCGCCTACCTGGGACACGTCGCTCCCCACACGGTTCCCGGGCTGGCCGGTATCGCGCCCCTCTTCGCGGGGGTCGACCGGCCCCACCTTTCCTTCGACGTCGGCGACGGCCGGGAGATCCTGCCGCGGGTGGGCCTCGAGGGCTCCTTCGCCCGCCAGCGCGATCCTCGCTGGGCGGAGTTTCTCGCCCGCCTCGTCGCCCATGGCCTCTGTACGCCCGAAGAGAGCAGCGCCATTGAATCCTGGGTGGGATATGACAGCTTCTGGACGGCCGCGGCGGACTGGCCTCTGGAGCAGGCAGGCGCGCGCGGCTTCTGCGTGCGCGCGTTGAGCCACGTCAAGGTGGCGGCCCGGCCGGGAAGGGTGCCGGAGGCGAAGGTCTACCTCCTGATCTCCCACCTGGAAACCCGGAGCGGAGCGCTGCCGGAGAGGGATCAGGAAGCCGCGGGTTCCGACGCCGTCGCGAGCTCGGCGGCCAGGCGCTCGACCTTGTCCACGTAGACCGGCAGCTCCAGCTCCGCGAAGAGCCGGCGGGCCTCTCCGAGCTGCCCCGCCGCCGCCTCGGACCCGGCGCCGGCCAGCAGGGTGAGGTCCAGCCGGGTGCGGGCCTCCTCGAAAGGAACCTCGAGAGTGCGGAAGGTCTCCAGGGCCTTCTGGAGCCAGGTCGCCGCCGCCTCGCGGTCGCCGGTGGCCCGGGCGATGCGGCCCAGGGCCCGCTGCGCCATGCCGCTGCCGTAGTGGAACTGCACCGCCTCGGTGGCGGCGAGCGCTTCGCGGGCCAGGGCCAGGGCCTCGTCCGGAAGCCCGGCGAGAAGCCGGGCCTCGGCGAGATAGGCGGAGAACCAGCCCAGGAGCTGCTTCATCCCCGTCTGGCGCAGGCGCTCGACCGAGTCCTCCAGCGCTTCGGCGGCGCGGGAGAGGTCTCCTTGCTCCAGGTAGGCGTAGCCGAGGAAGCCGAGGGCCGCGGCCGTGTTGAGGGGGTCCTGGGCCCGCTCCAGGCCGCCCTTGCACTCCTCGATGCCCCGCCTGAAGTCGCCGAGGGAGGCATGGAAGTAGCCCGTGCTCCACGAGGGGTCGAGCCGCGGGTCCTGAAGCGCCCGGTAGAGGGCCTCGGCGCGCTGCATGCGGTCGAACGCCTGCTCGAACTGGCCGAGCACGTAGTGATGGAAGCCCGCGACCCAGTCGGCCTGGCACTGCCACCAGCGGTCCGCGCTGCGCTCCAGGAGATCGACGGCTTCCCGGCCGTGCATGATGCCTTCCGAGAAGCGGCCCGACCAGAAGGCGTCGCGGCAGAGCACGTACCAGGCACGGCCCTCGGTGGCCAGGTCGCCGCAGCGCCGGGCCGCTTCGATCGAGATCCGGGCGTTGGCCGCCGCCTCCTCCTGGTCGCCGAGATAGCTGTAGGTGTGGGCGAGCCAGAAGTGGTAACGGCCGGCCAGCGAGGAGTCCTGAAGCCGATCCAGAAGCTCGCGTTGGCCGACGAACAGCTCCAGCGTTTCGGGGAAGCGGGCCAGGGGGAGAAGCGATTCGGCCAGCAGCAGGATCAGCTCCATGCGGTGCCGGTCCGCCTCCGGCTGGGGCAGGTGCTCGCAGTGCGCCAGGGCTTCGCGCAAGGCCTTTTCGGCCTCGGCGTGGGCGTAGCGGCGAGCCGCCTGGCCGGCGAAGGGCACCAGATAGGCGATGGCCTTCCCGGCCTCGCCGGCCGCGGAGAAATGGTAGGCGAGGGCGTCGTAGACGTCCTCCAGCCGGCTGGCGAAAAGAGCCTCGAAGGCGCCGCCGGCGGCGGCGTGCAGCGCCCGGCGGCGGCCCGTCAGCAGAGTCTGGTAGACGGCCTCCTGGGTCAGGGCGTGCTTGAACAGGTAGCGCGGCTCCTCGGCCGTCGGCTCCTCGTAGAGAAACTCCCAGCGGGTGAGATCGGTGAGCAGCGGCGTCAGCTCGCCCGCCTGCTCCCAGACCGCCGTCAGCAGGTTGAGGGGAAACTCGCGGCCCAGCACGGAGGCCGTCTGGAGGAGCCGCTTGTGCTCCTCCGACAGGCGGTCGATGCGGGCCATCAGCACGCCCTGAATCGTGTCGGGAACCGTCACGCCCGGGTGCTCCACCAGAGAACGCGCGAGCTCTTCCAGGAAGAAGGGATTTCCCTCCGCCTTGCCGAGCACCTCGGCGACCAGCTTCTCGGGCAGCTCGGCGCGGCGGAGCACCGAGCGCACGACGGCCTCGCCCTCAGCGTCCGACAGGCGGGCGATGGCGATCTGCGTGGCATAGGACTTCTCCATCCATGGTGGCCGATACCCGGAACGATAGGTGCCGATGAGCAGAATACGAGCAGCGAAAAGCCCCTCCACCACCAACGAGAGAAACTCCTCCGACGTGCGATCCACCCAGTGAAGATCCTCGATCTCCAACACCACGAGCTGGCGGCGCGACTCGTTCAGAATCATCTGCCGCAACAGCCGGAAGGTGCGCGCCTGAAAGGCTTGGGGGCTCAGCTCGGCGAGCGCCTCTGTGCCTTCTTTGAATCCCAGCAAATGTAGCATGTACGGAAGCGCCTCGGCCACCTCCATCTCGGCCCGCCGCAAGCCGGCCGTCACCTTGAGCGCCACCGTGGCCGCGTCGTCGGCCTCGCCGATCTCCCAGGCGTTGCGCAGCATGTTGAGGATGGGCAGGTAGGGCACGCCGCCGGCATAGGAGAGGCAACGCCCGGAAAGCAGGAGGACCGGCTGCTCTCGAAGCCGGCGCCGCAGCTCGTAGACCAGCCGCGACTTGCCGGAGCCGGCCTCGGCGGCGATGCCCACCACCTGCCCCGCTCCGGCCGCCGCCTGCTCCCGCAGCTGCTCGAGGATCGCCATCTCCCGCTTGCGGCCGACGAACGGCGAGCGGGCCGCGCTGCCCAGAATGGCGTCCTCGGAGTGCAGCAGCCCCACGCCCAGCAGCCGGAAGGCCTTGACCGGCGCCTCCTTGCCCTTGACCTGCAGCGGCGGCAGCGGCTCCAGCCGGGCCGAGCCCTGGAGGAAGCGGCTCGTGTCCTCGCTCACCAGGACGACTCCCGGCTCGGCATGCTGTTGCAGGCGGGCGGCCAGGTTGGTCGTGTCGCCGACGGCGGTGTAGTCGCGGCGGAGCTGATCACCGATGCCGCCCACCACCACCCAGCCGGTGTTGATCCCCATGCGGAACTTGAGCTCGACACCGCCGCGCTCCCCGAGCTCGGCGTGGTGCTCGGCCAGCAGCTTCTGAAGCCCGAGAGCCGCCAGGGCCGCCCGGCGGGCATGGTCCTCGTGGGCGATGGGGGCCCCGAACAGGGCCATGAAACCGTCGCCCAGGAACTGGTTGATCGTCCCCTCGTAGCGGTGGACCTCGGAGAGCGCCAGCTCGAAGAATCGGTTGAGCAGCAGGTGCATGATCTCCGGCCCCACCCGCTCGGCCAGCGCCGTCGAGCCCACGAGATCGCAGAACACGACCGTGACCTGCTTTCGCTCACCCTCCAGGGCGGACCTCGATTGCAGAACCTGGGTGGCCAGATGCTGAGGCGTGTAGCTCTGGGCGGGAGCGACGGAGCGGGAGACCTCAGGAGCGGGCGGTGGCGCTGGGGCGGGAGCTTCCACTTTGGGGGCTGCCCCCAGGGGGGAGCCGCACTCGCCGCAGAACTTGAAGCCGGGAGGGCTCTCCGCGCCGCACTGGGGACACCGCGCCGCGAGCTTCGCGCCGCATTCGCCGCAAAACTTCATCCCCGCGGGGTTCTCGAACTGGCATTGAGGGCACGTCATCGCTCGGCTCGCCTTGCCGACAGTGTACCGCCGATCGGCCATCTGGCGCGCCGGGTAGAGGGGAGATTGGGGGAGATTGGAGAGGGCCGATGGCAGTAGCATGCCGCAGTCCATCGCCTGGAAACGGGCGGCGGACTCGGAGGTTTTGCTTCCTGCGTGGCTTGGCTTGCCAGGGCGGAGGCGACGTAGTTACAGGGGCCGGCCCTTTTCTTCTGTAATCAGGTAGTATAGCCGATGGAAGAGGAGCCTTCCCTTCAGGGAGGCTAGGTTGACCTTTATGGCCATTCTACTGCCTACGCTTGTAGACATCAGTTGTGGTTACGTCCAGGCTTGCGGCCGTACTATTGGCACTGGCGTCCAAGCCTCGCCGAAAACGCCCGGCGAGGTGTTGATTGCTCGGTACCGAAAGCAGCAGTTCACTAACTATCTTCGCCTGATACAGACTGGTACTCCTGTTGCTCACGTCCATGTTGACCTAGCCAATCGCGCCTATTTTGGAGGAAGGCCCCCCAAGACCACACACAAGAAAGCCGATTTTGACAAGGCGCTAGAGGCGTATCTAGGATGCAAGATTGACCTTTACTTTCGTGCCCAATTTTTCGTGCTGAGGACATCCTTGCCGCCCGACGGGCTCATTCTTGCCGGCCACCCCAAGACGACGCCTTCACGCTTTAAGGGAGTACGCCTGTTAGGCGCTCGCTACCAGCTCGACTCCGGACCCGTGGATTTTATCGAATGGGAGGCGCTGGATGAAGTCATTATCGTGGATATCGTTCTTCAGCGCCCGAGCGTGATCTCCGACACTTATCTAGTTGACACCCTGGAGGTTTCCTATGCTGCCTATCAAAGCTTCGTCCTCAGCAACTCCCGCACCGGCGAATCCGCGGCAAGCCCGAAGAGTAGCAGACTGGCACGGTGACGCGTGCATAGATGTCGACTCGGACCTCAACCTTCCCTTCAGGCCGTGGAAGGATGGGATTGCCGAATACTCGGCATCAATCACGAAGCGCGGCCAAAATGCGCGCTTTATTATTCTTGAACAACGCTTGGCAGCAACCGAAGAGAAACTAAGGGAGCTTGCGGAGCCGGGCGCGATAACGTTCCCGGTAGCCACGTTCGCGCCCGAGCCTTACGCTGTTAAACAGCCGTTTGGGATTGTGGTTTGGCGTCAACCGGAAGGCTTCATCGCCTCCTTTGTTGATGCCAATATTAACTCGTCTGGCGATACTCAGCAGGAAGCGTTCGCCAACACCAAGGAGCTGATTTTAGACACCTTCGACCGCCTCAATAGCCTGTCGCCCAACAAGCTTGGTCCGGGGCCGAAGCGTCAACTTGCCGTGCTTAGGGAGTTTATCGTCCATGTCCCGACCAATAACCAAGCAGGACGCCCGGAAGATCGCTAAGAAACTTAAGGCCAAGATTGTCAAGAACCGCACGGCTCACGACCAAGCAGAATTCTATCACAAAGGTATGTTGATTCTAAGTTTTGGGATTCGCCGCGGCTCAAGCAAGGATAGTGGGCACGGGCACATACCGGGGGACATGTTCATTACGCACCATCAAACCCTTGAGTTTTCAGATTGCAATCTGACGCTGGCAAGCTACATCAAAATCCTGAAGGGAAAAGGAAGAATTGTCGAAGAGGAGGCGGCAACCTAGGCCGCCAGCAACTCCCGCACATTTCAGGGCTTCCAGGCGATCCCAGCGGCCATAGCAGGCGTGGAACCCAGCATCGGGCGTGAGGGTCTGGGCTGACGTGCCGGCGCGCCGGGCGCCGACGGGCCAGATCCTCGAGCTGGCGCAAGTGGTTGCGGCCACATTGTCCGCGCTCGACGGTTCGTCGGCCCGAGACGATGAGATTGGGACGCGCTCCACGGTTCATCGGCCGCGGACGACGGAACGTCGGCTCGAGACGACGGAAATGGGATGCGCTCCACAAAACTTCGGCCGCGGACGACGGTCTATTGTCCCCGCTCGACGGTTCGTCGGCCCGAGACGATGAAATTGGCACGCGCTCCACGGTTCATCGGCCGCGGACGACGAAACGCCGGATCGAGACGACGGAAATGGGACGCCCTCCACGAAACTTCGGCCGCGCTCGACGGTCCATCGTCCGCGCTCGACGGTTCGTCGGCCCGAGACGATGAAATTGGCACGCGCTCCACGGTTCATCAGCCGCGGACGACGGAACGCCGGATCGAGACGACGGAAATGGGAGGCCCTCCACGAAACTTCGGCCGCGGACGACGGTCCATTGTCCGCGCTCGACGGTTCGTCGGCCCGAGACGATGAAATTGGGACGCGCTCTACGGTTCATCATCCGCGGACGACGGAACGCCGGATCGAGACGACGGAAATGGGACGCCCTCCACGAAACTTCGGCCGCGGACGTCGGACCATTGTCCACGCTCGACGGTTCGTCGTCCCGAGACGATGAAATTGGGGCGCGCTCCACGAAACTTCGGCCGCGGACGACGGTCCATCGTCCGCGCTCGACGGTTCGTCGGCCCGAGACGATGAAATTGGCACGCGCTCCACGGTTCATCGGCCGCGGACGACGGAACGCCGGATCGAGACGACGGAAATGGGACGCGCTCCACAAAACTTCGTCCGCGGACGACGGTCCAATGTCCGCGCTCGACGGTACCAGAGGGACGGGCCGTCCGCTTCGCACCCCGACCTGCAAGTGGCGATCCGCCGCCGCAAGCCATCCGCCGACCGAAGGGGTAGCCTTCCCCTTCTGCCGCTTGCACCCGCTCCGGCCTCAGATTGCACTCCCTCATGACACCGGCCCTTCCTGCCAGGAGCGCAGCTCGGAATTCTCAGTAGACTGAACAAGTTAGACCAAGAGGATGCCACTGTTTAAACCCCTGAATGGCGTAGATGTCGGGGACGAGTGGTGTACCCTGTTAACGGTTGTGTGCGGCAACTTGGTGCACAATGGGAAGGGAGAATTTATGCCTGCCAATGTGGCTGCCCGTCGCGATGAGCGCAATGAATTCTCCGATGATGAGCATCTCGGGCGGTTGACGCCCGAGACCGAACCGATCGTCCTTACCGCCCGCGATTGGGAGGTCGTCGTGGCAACATGGGATGATGATCGGCCCCGCCCGCGACTTGAGGCGGCAGCGCAGCGCTATCGAGACCGCCGCGCCTGATGCCGTCTGACTGGCGCATCGAACCGTTGCGCCGGGGACCATCGCCGCGCCGAATTCGGCTGCGGCGTGTCGCCTCTCAACGACTATCTTTCCCGCTTCGCCTGTCAGCACGATGATTTAGGAGTGTCCCTTACTCACATCGCGGTGTCAGGCCGAGCCCGGTCGGATCCTAGTGGCGACGATCCGCCGGGCGAGGAGGCCCTCCCGAGTTGGGGAAGGCTCTCCCGACTGGGGAGAGGCTTAAAACGAGTTGGGGAGAACCTCTCCCGACTTGGGGATCGTTCGCCCAACTCGAATAAAGGCCTCCCCTACTCGGGAGAGCCTCCTCCCTGCTCGAAAAACGGTCTCTCCACTCGGGAAAGGCTCTCCCCCACTGAGGCGAGGTGTCATCCCGCTCCGGAACGCCTCCCTCAGGTCACCAGCACCCGCTTGACCATCCGGTCGAACCTCTCCCCCGCCAGGTAGACGCCGTCGAGCACGTTCGCGTCGAGTTCGTCGGAGTCGTCCTCCTCGTCCTGCGCGTCCCCGCCCTCGGCCCGGTGGCGCTCGCGCACCGTGGTGGAGAGGTAGATGGCGAGAGCTCGGTAGAAGCGGGCGGCGAAGCCCTGGTCGGCGTCGAGCCGGGCGTTGAGGACGGCCTTGGTCAGCGCGAAGACCGTCGAATCCTGGCCGGCGAGAACGGTGGCGGAGGGGGGACGCGAGTCCACGAAGGACATCTCGCCCACGATCTCCCCGGCGTTCAGGCGGGCGAGCTCCCTCTTCTCGCCCCGGCGGGGCTGGAGCCAGACGGCGAGCTGGCCTTCGAGGAGGATGAACACCGAGTCGGACGGGACGCCCTGCTCGATCACGACGCCGCCCGCCGGAACGAACCGCTGGGTGCCCGCGCGAAGCATCCACTCGACGTCGTCGTCGTTGAGCTGGCCGAAGAGGAAAAGGACTTTGCGCATGGTTGAGGCTCCCTGGAGTCCGGTTCAGGCGATCTGCCGCTCGGCGAGGCGGGTGAAGGTGCCGCCGCGGGCCAGCAGCTCCTGGAAGGTGCCCTGCTCCGTCACCTTCCCACCCTCGAAGACGTAAATGCGGTCGGCGTTCTGGATGGTGCTCAGGCGGTGAGCGATGACGATCCTCGTGGCCTTCAAACGCTCCAGGCTGCGGCTGACGATCTCCTGGGTGCGGTTGTCGAGGGCGCTGGTGGCCTCGTCGAAGAGGAGAATTCGCGGCCGGTGGACGATGGCCCGGGCGATCAGGATGCGTTGCTTCTGGCCGCCGGAGAAGGTCTCGGCGCCCTCGCTGATGACGGTGTGCATGCCCATCGGCATGGCCTTGATGTCCTCTTCCAGCCCGGCGGCCTGCGCCGCCCCCCAGGCCTCGTCGATCCCCAGGTTCGCGCTGCCGACGATGTTGGTGAAGATGCTCCCCGCCATCGGCCGGCCGCTTTGGAGGACGACGCCGATCTGGCGGCGCACGGACTGCGCCGCGAGGCCTGCCAGGTCCTGGCCGTCGAAGTAGATGGAGCCCGAGGTGGGCTTCTCGAAGCCGAGAATGAGGCGCAGGCAGGTCGACTTGCCGGCGCCGGAGGGCCCGACCAGGGCGATGAACTCGCCGGGAGCGGCCCGGAAGGACACGCGGTCGAGGATGAGGGGGCCGTCCTCCGAGTAGCGGAACGAGACCTGGCTGAATTCGATCTCGCCGGACAGCTCGCCGGCGTCGATCTTGGAGGCATCGCCTTCCGGCACCTCCTCCAGAATCGGCAGCAGGCGCTCGTAGATGGGGACCATCGTCAGCACGCTCGAAAAAACTCCGGTCATCGCCAAGGCGGCCGCCAGAAACTGGCTGAAGGCGGCGCTGAAGGCCAGAAACTCGCCGACCGGCAGGGCCGCTTCGGTGTAGAAGCCGACGGCGGCGAACAGGCTGAGCGAGGTCAGCACGCCAAAGCAGGCGTTGACCGTGGTCTGTACGTTGGCGATGCGCTGGGCGCGAAGGGTCAGTTGCCGCTGCTCGGCGAAGCGCTGGGCCCAGAGGGTGAAAGCCCGCGGCACCGCGCCGCCCACCCGCAGCTTGGAGAGCCCGCCGAGCAGGCCGAAGAGCAGGCTCGATATCCTTCCCTGCAGCTTGAAAAGATCGCGCTGGTGACGGACCTGAAGCCAGACCAGCAACATCGTCACCGCCATCAGCACCATCACCAGGGCGGTCGCGATGAGCGCCAGACGCCAGCCGTAATAGAAGAGCAACCCGAAGCTGAAGAGCGAGAAGATGGCGGCCAGGATCGACGTGATGACGTTGCCGGTGAGCAGCTCGCGAATGGCGTCGATGCCCATGGAGCGGTTCGCCAGGTCGCCCACCGAGTAGCGGCGGAAGAAGTCGACCGGCAAGCCCAGCAGGCGGTCCCAGAACGCGGCCTGCACGGTGCCGTCCATTTTTCCCCCCAGCCGGAGCACGGCGATGCTGCGGGTGATCTGAAACACGGCGGTGGCCAGGGCCGCGACGATCAACGCCAGCACCATGGGCAGGAGCTGACCCCGTTGCGCCCCGGGGATGACGCTGCCGAAAAGCGCCCCGGTGATGACGGGCAGCAGCAAACCGAGCGAGCCGCCGGCGATGCCCATCAGCACGATGGTGAGGAGGTCGGCCCGGCGGTCCCGCAGGGCTGGGCCCACGAGGTCCCACTTGGTCAGCGGACGGTCGGGCAATGGCGGGTAGAACATGAACCCGTCGCCGCTCAAGGTCTCGGCGACGGCGCCGTCGACCGGCGTGCGGGTCTGCGCGACGGGGTCGACCATCTCGTAGCTGCGAGGCGAGGTCGGCAGCAGGGCCACCGCGCGGCGCTCCTTCGACTGTTCGCCGACCACGCGGAAGGCCAGCACCGGGCCGTTGTCGCGGCGCCACCAGTCGTCACGCAGGATCACCCGGCGGGTGCGCACCCGGGAGGCGGAGCAGATGGCGGCCAGTTGATCCCGCTTGCTCCCGCCGCCCTCGGCGGCGGGACGAAAGGAGATGCCCAGCGGTTGCCCCACGAGCCGGCAGGCGGCGAGCAGCGGCTCCGAGATCTCGTCGGGCTGCAGCTCCCGGTGCGGCAGGCGGGTGAGGACCGAGGCCAGGCGGGAGTAGGCCGAGCCCAGAGTCCGGCGGTCGAGATCGGCTTTGCGCCCCAGCCGGACTCTCTCGTCCCGGAGCGAGCTGTCGATGCGCAGCGCGAGGTGCGCGAGATAGAGGGCATGAAAGCGGACGAGCGCGGCCTCCCAATCGCCACCTTCCCGCAACGTGGCCAGGGTGTCGAGCGAGGAGAGCCGGGCCTCCCCGGCGGCGGTCAGCCAGGCCACCTCCGGAATCGGCAGGAAGTCTCCCGCCGCGAGCGGCAGCTCGCGCTCGCCGAGCAGCCAGCACTCCCCCTGGAGGCAACGCACCCAGGCCACGCCGTCTCGCGGCCGGGCCGATACCCCCTCGCGCTCCAGGCTGGTTTCCTCGCCCGGCCGCAGCTCCACGAACGCCTTGGGCGCCACCGCGCCGAGGGATTCGCCGAGCAGTCCCGAGATCCACTCGTCCAGCCGCGGCGCCAGGAGGGAGGCGAGGGCCGGATCCGCGGCCACCTGCCTCACCCGGGCCGCTCCGACCTCCCCCAGGCGGCAGTCCCGGCTGCCGACCGCCAGCAGGGCGAGACCGTGCGCCTCGGCGGCGCCGAAGACGAGGCCGCCGGACCCGACGGTCGCGAGATGGACGCGCGTTCCACCCGCGTCCTCCCGGCAGGCGAAAATCTCGACCTTGCCCGCCTCGACGCGCCAGACCGCATCGGCCGGCAGGCGAAGCGGCGCGTTGCCCCTCGCCGCGATCACCGGAGCGCCCTCCCAGAGCCCGCCCGGGAGATCCGCGCCGGCCGCCCTGTCGCTGGTCGAAGCCGTCACGGTCACTCCATGCTGATGAGCTGAGCGTAAGGGCCGTCCATCGCCCTCAGCTCGTCGTGGGTTCCGCGCTGGACGACCTTGCCCCTCTCCAGCACGATGATCTCGTCGGCATCCCGGATGGTGCTCAGCCGGTGGGCGACGATCAGGCAGGTGCAGCCCCGGCGGCGCAGGCTCTCGTCGATCTCGCTCTCGGTGACGGGATCGAGGGCGCTGGTGGCCTCGTCCAGCACCAGCAGGGACGGCCGGTTGACCAGGGCACGGGCGATCTCCAGCCGCTGCCGCTGGCCGCCGCTCCAGTTCGCTCCCGCCTCGTGGACCTTGCTGTCATAGCCGCCGGACCGCGCCGCGACGTCGTCGTGGATGGAGCCGTCCTTGGCCGCCGCGACGACCTCGGGCAGGGGAACCGTCGAGTCCCAGAGCGTCAGGTTCTCGCGCACCGTGCCTTCGAACAGGAAGATGTTCTGATCGACGAAGCCCAGCGAGTTGGCCATCACGCCGGGCGGAATCTCCGCGCGGCGCCGGCCGTCGAACAGGATCTCCCCCTGCCACGGCTCGTAGATTCCGGTGACCAGCTTCGAGATCGTCGACTTGCCGCTCCCGGACCCGCCCACCAGGGCGATGCGGGCTCCCGGCCGCAACGTCAGGCTGAGGTCCTGGATCAGCGGTGGATCGAGGCGGCTGTAGCCGAAGGAAACGCCGCGCAGCTCCAGGTGGCCGGCAAGCTTCACCGGGAAGTCCTCGGCGGGCGGCTCCCCCACCGCGTCCCCCATCTGCTCGTCCACGGGGTAGCGCATCACGTCGTCCAGGCGGGCCATGTCGCCCTCGACGGCCTGCAGGCGCCCGCCCAGGCTCACCAGGCGGCTGACCGGCGCGATGAAGCTGGCCATCAGCGCCTGGAAGGCGACCAGCCCGCCCAGGCTGAGCGCCGCCGTTCATCACCCGCAGGCCGCCGAGGCCCAGCACGACGGCGCTGTTGAGAGCGGCGAGCAGCGGTGGTACGGCGTCCAGAAGCTGGGTGTAGCGCTCGAGCTCCTGCCGGGTGTTGACCACCTTGGCCTGGTAGCCGGCCCAGCGCGCGAAGAGATCGGCCTCGCCGCCCGACGCCTTGATCGTCTCGATCATCTGCAAGCCGCCGATGGCGGTGCCCAGGAGCTTGCCCTGCTCCTGCAAAAGGCGGTAGCTGCGATCGACCCGCTTGCGCGAGACGAAACGCAGGGCGACCATGTTGAGCGAGACGATGGCCACCCCCACCAGGGTCAACAGGGGATCGTACTGGAACATCAGCACCGCGAAGAACACGATCATCAACACGCCCAGGACGTTGGTGGCGAGATCGCGGGAGAGGAGCTGAGCCACGCGGTCGTTGATCGCCACGCGGGAGCTGACGTCGCCATGGAAGCGCTGGTTGAAAAACTCCACCGGCAGACGCAGCACGTGCCAGAGGAAGCGGCTGGAGGACGACAGGGCCATCTTCGATCTCGAGCCGCAACAGGTACGTCTGCTGCATCCAGGTGAGGGCGGCGGTGAGGAGGGCCGTGATCCCCATGGCCAGCAGCAGCGGTTGGAGCCAGTCGTGCCGTCCCTCCAGCAGGACGCTGTCGACGAACACTTTCGAAAAGACGGGCACGACCAGCCCGGGCACCACCAGGGCCAGGCCGACGAGGACGACGAACGCCAGCGCCGCCCGCGCCGCCACCAGCCGTTTCTTGAGCGATCCGAGAAGGCGTGGCGGCTCGCCTCCCGGTTTGAAGCCGGGCTCCCGCTCGAAGGTGAGCACGACCCCGGTGAAAGCCTGGTCCAGCTCCTCCTCGGTCATGATCAGCGGACCGAGGCCGGGATCGTTGAGATAGACCTTCCCCTTCCGGATGCCTTCCAGCACGATGAAATGATTGAAGTTCCAATGAATGATCATCGGCGGCGTCAGGGTCCGCAGGTCGCCCGGCTCTTTCTTGAAGCCTTTGGCCACCAGCCCGTAGGAGCGGGCGGCCTTGACGATGTTGCTCGCCTTGCTGCCGTCTCGCGAGACGCCGCAGACGATGCGCAGCTTCTCGAGCGGCACCCAGCGGCCAAAATGGGCCAGGATGATGGCGAGCGCCGCCGCACCGCACTCGACCGCTTCCATCTGCAGAATGGTCGGCGTGCGCACCCGCTTGCCCGGCCGCGGCTTTCCGCCCTGCTGCCTGCCCTTGCCGAACAGCATTTCAGAGCCCCAGCTTCTCGCGGATCTTGGGGATCACCAGCCGGATCGGCGGGACCTCGCGAACGACGACACTGCCATCCGCCAGGGTGCCGCTGCTGATCTTCAGCGTCGGCCCGCGCGACGAGGACCAGTGGAAACCGGTGGGGGTGGACCGGTCGCGCTCCAGCGCGACGTCGACCTGGATCGGCGGACCCTCGGTCATGAGCTTGTTGACCAGCGCCTCGTTGCCCAGCAGGCGGGTCATTCCCCGGGAGGTGGAGGGAAAATCGGCGACCCAGGTGACATGGCCCAGAATGGCCCCGTACTCCTCCCGCTTGACCGTACCCGGCGAGACCTGGACGGTCATTCCCGGCAGCACCTGCTTGCCGGCGGAAGCGGGAACGAAGAGCACCGCCATCAGATCTTCCGAGACCACCTCGACGCTGAGGATCGGCGTGCCGGGGCTCACCACGCCGCCGCGGTCGGCGAGGATCTCCAGCACCCGGCCGGAGTAGGACGAGGCCACGTTGACGTTCTCGGTGAGCTTGGCGTTGAGCTCGCGGCTTTCGAGCTCCAGGTCGCGGATGACAGCCTCCCGGACCTTGAGCTGCTCGCGCAGCTGCTGATCGTCCTGCAGATGCTTGAGGTCCAGACCGCCGAGCTGGAGACGCTGCGACGCGAGGTCGTCCCGCTTGGCGTTGAGCGACTGCTGGGTGGCCAGAAATGCCTGCTTGGTGATCAGGCCGTCGTCGAGCAGCTTGCGCTCGGCCTCCAGCCTCTCTCCCAGGAGAGTCAGGTCCTTCTCCAGGGCCTGGATGCTGCGGTCGAGGTTGGCCCTCTGCTGGGTGAGGTCCCGCCCTTGAAGCCGCTTCTGCTCCTGCGCGGCGCGCAACATCTCCCCGTTCTCCGCGCGCAAGGTGGCCAGCTTGGACTGATTGTCGCGAATCTGCCGGACGATGGCGTCCTGACGGATACGCGCCACCAGTTGCCCCTTGGCGATGACGTCTCCAACCTTGACCAGGATCTCCTCCACCTGGCCGTTGGCCGCGGTCACCACGTCCGAAACGCCGCCCTGGCGGATCAGTATCCCCGACCCCGTGGCCTGGGTTGGAATCGAGCCCCAGATCCCCCAGCCGATCGCCGCCAGGAGCATGGCGCCCAGGGCCCCCAACGCGAGCCAGCCCCGCGGGTTGGTCACCTGGACGAGCTGGTCGAGCTGCTCGGGAGAGGAAAGCCTCTCCAGGGCTACTTTGCGGAAGATCACGGCGCGGAGTCCTCCTGCGACGGCAAGCTGGTCAAACGGGATTGCTGGAGCGAAACCTCTCCCCGCTCCTCCGCCAGCAGCGTCCCGGTCTGGAAGCGCAGATCGAGCAGCGAGAGGGCGAGGGAGAGCTGCGCCGAGACCTCGACCTGGCGGGCCGAGGTCAGACGATCCCGCTGGGAGATCAGGTTGATGAGTGTGGAGGTACCCGCCCGCACCTTCTTCTCCTCGTTCGTCACGGTCCTCTCGAACAGGCCCACCGCCTCGCGGGCCTTCTGGAGCTGCTGAGCGTTGCGGCGCACCGCGTCCAGGGCCGTGGGCACGTCGGCGCCGATCCTCTTGGCGGTCAGATCGGTGCCCAGGCTGTTCTGGCTCTGGGACGCCCGCGTCTGCAGCAGCTGCCCCCGCGCCAGATTGCTCACCGTGGGCCAGGTCAGGTTGAGCGACAGCAGCGAGCTCACGCCCGGAATGTTGCTCACCAGGGGCGAGAAGAAAGTGAACGTGCCCGCTCCTTCCTTGAATCCCGTATAGCTGGGCGTGAAGACCAGGTCGAGCCGCGGCTTCAGGCCATTCTCGGCGGCGCGGACGAGAATGTCGAGCCCCGCCTGCCGTTCCCGGGAGGCGCGCAGATCGGCGCGGTGACGCAGGGCGACCTCCACCAGCGAGCCCGCCGCCGCGAGGGGCGGCGGGCTCTCGGGCGGGATCACCGGAAAGGGATCGGCCGGCAGCGGCAGGGTGGCGATCTCGCCCTGGTCGAGGCCGATCTCGCGGCCGAGCGCCTGGCGGGCGGCGAAGAGGGAGCGCTCGCCGTCGATGCGGACCGACTCCTTGGCCGCCAGGTTCGCCTCGAGCTGCACCAGCTCGCCCGCCGGCGTCTCGTCGGCTTCCACCAGCCGCCGGGTGTTGGCGAGAACCTCCCGCGCGCTCGCTTCGCTGGAGGTCAGCACGTCGAGGTTGAGCTGCGCCGCCCGGGCCTGCCAATACTGCGAGGCCACGGTCAGCACACGCTGGGAGGTGGCGAAGCGCAGATCGAGCTCGCTCGCCACCAGCCCGTGCCGTGCCGACCGCTCGGCGGCGTCGGCGATGCCGCGCCCCCGCCCCTGAAGCAACGGCTGGCGGATGCGGAAGGAGACCGTGCCGGTGTCGACCACGGAGCCGCCCGGAGCACCGGTGCGGTTGAGCTCGAAGGCCGGCGCGATGCTCGTGCCGTTGCGGAAGGTCTGGCTCCAGCTGGTGGTGTCGTTCAGGAGCGTCGTCAACTGACCGTCCGATTCCGAGACCGGCGCGTTCGTCGCGCTGCGCGAGGTGGCCGAGGTCAGCACCGGATCGAAGGGGCTGGAAGCGATCTTCAACGCCCCGCGGGCCGACTCCACCTGCACCTGGCTGATGGCGATATTGGGATCTCGGGCCAGGGTGAGCCGGACCGCGTCGAGCAACCCGAGACCCGGGCCGGGCACCGGCTGCGCCCACACGCCGGGCACCGCCATCTCGCAAGCTCCCAGCAGGAGCACGGAGACGATCAGGGAGCGCAGGCGGCCGGCCGGAGGCACGACCAACTTTTCTTGTAGAGACAAGCTGGCTTACGCTACCAACATGAACCCCGACTTGCAAGCCGACGCCCTGGAGTCCTTCGGAGCCTCGCCTGCCGAGAGCGCGGAGCTGCTCGCCTACAACCAGAACGTCTTCGACCTCGGCGCCCTGGGGCCGGAGACCCGCTTTCCCCTTCCCGACGAGCCTTTCGTGGCTTTCTGGGAGAAGGTGGCCGCCGAGAGCCGGGAGCGGGGCGCCTTCGCCGTGCTGCGGGAGCATCTGCCGCAGCTCGCCTTCCCCATCCGCGAGGGAATCAGCCGCACCGAGGCCTATCGCGACGCCACCCTGCGCGGCGTACCGGTCGAGACCCTCCCCGAGGCCACGGGCCTGGAGCTGGCGCACCCCGAAGCCGTCGAGGTGGTGCTCCACGGCAGCCCGGCGGGGCGCATCCCGCTGCTCATCGCCCGCCGCCGCCCGGAGTTCGTGGCACTGATTCAGGCCCTGACCCGCAAGAACGAACCGGAGCCCGTCGCCGGCGCTCAAGGGGCTCTCATGCTCGCCGGCTACAGCAACTGGAGCCGTATCCGCGAGCTGCGGCGCCGCTGGGAGGCCGAGGATCCCGCCGCCCGGCGGAGGGCGACCTGGGGCGAGGAATTCCAGCGCCTCCAGCCCCGGCGGGAGCTCTTCCAGGACCGCTTCATCCTCCTCTCCGACGGCCCCTACAGCGCCGTGCCGGCCGGCGACCTGGGGCTGGACGAGGCCGAATGGCGGCAGCTCTCCCTGGTGATCCGCCGCGACCACGAGTGCGCCCACTACCTGACGCGCCGGCTCTTCGGCTCGATGCGCAACAACCTGCTGGACGAGCTGATGGCCGACTACGCCGGCCTGGTCGGCGCCACCGGCCGCTTCGACGCCGGCTGGTTCCTGCGCTTCCTCGGACTGGAGGATTTTCCCCGCTATCGCGCCGGGGCCCGGCTGGACCTCTACCGCGGCAAGCCGCCGCTCTCCGACGGTGCCTTCCTCGTCCTGCAACGGCTCATCCGCGAGGCCGCCCTGAGCCTCGAGCGCTTCGACGCCGGGCGCGGCCAGGACCGCACTCCGGCCGGAACGGCCCGGACCCTCACGGCCCTGGCCTCTCTCCGCCTGGAGGATCTGGCCGCCCCCGGCGCGGAGGAACGGATTCACGAGGCCGTCGAGCGCCTGCGTGTCAGACTGGACGGGTGAACGAGCTTTCGCTCTACCGGCGGGCCGTGCTCCTGGGAGCCAGCAATCTGCGAGCGTCCCTGCCGCTGATGGTGAATCTGCTCCGGCGCCGCTACGCCGGCCCCGTGGAGGTGCTGGCCGCCTGCGGCCACGGCCGCTCCTACATCGCCTGGAGCCGGTTTCTCGGCATTCGCCACCTGCCGGGAATCGCCGGGTGCGGCCTCTGGCCGGCCCTGGAAGACCGGCCCGGCCTCCCCACGCTCGCCCTGCTCACCGACGCCGGCAACGATCTCGTCTATGGTGCCGAGGTCGCCGAGATCGCCCGCGGGATCGAGGTCTGCCTGGAACGGCTGGCGGCACGCCAGGCTGAAATCGTCCTCACCCTGCTTCCTCTCGCCCGTCTCGAAAGGCTGTCTCCCCGGGAGGTCCGGCTGGCCGTTTCGCTGCTGTTCCCGGGCCGCCAGGCGCCCTGGCCGGCATTGCTGGAGCGGGCCCGTGAGCTCGACGAGCGGCTGCGCCGGCTGGGCCGCGAGCACGGAGCCCGGATCGTGGAGCCGGAGGCCTCCTGGTATGGGATCGATCCCATCCACCCGCGCCGCGGCCGCCGCCGGGAGATCTGGGAACGGCTGACGGGCGCCGCCGGTGAGGCACTGCCGGCGGCCGGTCCGCCCCGGGTCCGATTGCCGCTCCTCGGCGCCGAAACGCTGCGCCTGGCCGGCAGGACTCTGCGGACCTCCCAGCCCGCCGTCCACCTCTCCGACGGCACCACCGTAGCCCTGTATTGACGTCATATCGAGCCTCCCGTCGAGCCTCCCGGGCCGCGAGATGTGGCACGGGCCGCGCGAAAACGTGCGCGTTTGGCCTTAGAACCTCTAGGGGTTGCAAGATTGCCGGCGGTTTTTCCGATTAATAGGAGAGGAGGATTGAGACAATCATGGACGAGAGACACGAATCGGAATACCGGCTTCTCTTCTCACAACCCCGCATGGTGCGGGACCTGCTGCGCGGCTTCCTGCACGAGGAGTGGATCGGCTGGCTCGACCCCGGCACCCTGGAGCCGCGGCCGATCCCCGCCACGGAGGCGACCCTGGACCCGCTCGCCGGGCCGCTCCTCTGGCGGCTGCGCTGGCACGGCGGCTCGGCCGCCGTCTATCTGCTTCTCCGGCCGCTGGTGGCGGACGACCGTTTCGCCGCCGTGCGCCTCTGGGCCGACCGCGGTCTGTTCTACCGGCACCTGCTCCACCGCCGCGAGGCCCACCGGCGCAGGCCCCTGCCGGTAGTATTACCGGTGGTGCTCTACGGCGGCGGATCGCCCTGGAGCGCGCCGCGTGATGCCTTCGAGCTCTTCCAGCCCATCCCGGGCTCGCTCCAGCGCCACCTGCCCCGCGTTCCCTATCTGGTTTTCGACGCCGCCCACGACGCGCTGCCGCCCGCGGCCGGCGACGACAACCTGGTCGCCCTGCTCTGCCGCCTGGAGCGCAGCCGCTCGCCGCGAACCATGAGCCTTCTGCTGGACCAGCTCGACTCGATCCTGGACGCCGCGGGCGACGAGCCGCTACGGCGGGCCTGGAAGGGGTTCATCTCCCGCCGTTTCGCGGGGGTCCCTTGTTGACGCTCCCGAGCCCCGGCGGTAAGCTCAATCGGACGCGTCCGATCGTCCCCTGACCGCTCATGACACCTCCCCTCCGGCTCATCGCCCGCGGCTCCGGCGGGGAGGGCCACCGGTTCGGCGTCGAAATCCCAGCGGCGAGCCCGTGGTTCACCGGACACTTTCCGGGCCATCCCATTCTCCCCGGCATCGCCCACCTGGCTCTGGCTCAGAGCGCCCTGAGCGAAATCCTGGGCCGGGAGGTGGCTCTCGCCGCCGTACGCTCTCTCAAGCTGCGCCGGACCGTAGTCCCGGGAGACCTGCCGGAGCTTCGGATCGGCCCTCCCGGCGAGGACGGCCTGGCGCGGTTCGAGGTGCGCCGCGGCGATGCGGCGGCGAGCCAGGGAGCGATCGAGGTCTGGACCGGTCCGGCACCGGAGGACAGTATCGCCGGTGAGCCAGCTTTCACTGCCACAGACTTCCCGCCGCCGGAGTCTCTCCTGCCCCATGGCCCTCCGGCTCTCCTCCTCCACGCCATCTCGGAGGTCGCGGAGGACGGCATCGTGGCCGTCGCGGAGGTTCCTCCTGGCCATCCCCTGGTGGTGGATGGCCGGTTCCCCGCGTTTCTCGCCCTGGAGGCCGCCGCCCAGGGCGCCGCGGCGCTGGAAGCCCTGGGCCGGCACGGGGCGTCCGGCCCGCGGATCGGCTATCTGGTGGGCATTCGGGAGGCCCGCTTCGCCGTGCCGTCGCTGCCGGCAGGACGCTGTTTCCGCGTCGCCGCCCGGCTCACGGGAGGCGCCTTCCCTCTCTCGATGTATGCGGTGAGCTTGAGCGAGGCGGGCCGTGAGCTGGCCGCGGGCGCTCTCAGCACCTTCCTGCTGGCGGATTCCTGAGGGTTACCCGCCGCTACTCGTGGCGGATCACGTTCATGGGATCGACCCGGGTGGCGGAGTAGGCCGGCAGTGAGCTGGCGGCGAGCCCCACCACGGTCAGCACCAGGGCGACGACGATGAAGACCGCCGGATCGGTCGGCGTGACCTCATAAAGGAGGCTCGCGAAGACGCTGGTCGTCCACGCCGCTCCCAGGAGGCCGAGGACCAGGCCCGTCAGCGTGAGAGCCAGACCCCGGCGGATCACCAGGGTCATGATCTCCGACGACCGGGCGCCGAGCGCCATCCGGATGCCGAGCTCGCGGGTGCGCCGTCTCACGGTATAGGCGAGAGTCCCATAGAGCCCGATGCCGGTGACCAGCAGCGCCACCCCGCTGAAGCCGCCGAGCAGCCACGAGAAAAGCCGGGACTGCGCCAGCGTGGCCTCGACCTCGTTGGCGAGCCGGTTCGACTGCACCGCCAGATTGGGGTCGAGCCGGTGGACGATGCCGCCCACGAGACGTGCCAGCCGCAGGGGATCGCTGCCCGCGGCCTTCACCTGGAGAGCCATGTCCGGCTGGTAGTGCTGGGCCAGGGGGAGATAGAAAAGCGGCTTCGGAGCCTCCCGTTGCCGCACCCGTATGCTCCGGGCAATCCCCACCACTTCCCAGGCTTCCTTCGACCAGGGTATGCGGACTCGCTCTCCGAGCGGGTTCTTGCCGGGCCAGAGCGAGGCCGCCACGGAGTCGTCCACGATCACCACGCCCGGGGCGCCATGCCGGTCGGCCGCGGAGAAGTCGCGGCCACGGAGAAGGGGTATTCCCAGGGTGTGAAAGAGGCCGGGGGAGACGACGAAGTACTCCACCTGCAACGCCTGCCGGGAGCCGCCGGCCACCGACAATTCCGAAAGGCCCCGATTCCCGTAAGTCTGAGACAGGGGGACCGTCTGCGTCAGGGCCGCCGAGTCCACCCCGGGCAGCTTCTGGACCTCCGCCAGGAGCTGATCGTAGAAGGCCGCACCCCGGGCCTCGGAGTAACCCGGGCTCAGCAGATCGATCCGCATGTCGACCACCCGGCCAGGGTCGAAACCCGGATCCAGGGATTGGAGGTTCAGGAGCGTCCGCACGAAGAGCCCCGTGCTGATGAGCAGCACCAGGGAGATCGTGATCTGCCCCACGACGAAGATCTCCTGCAAGCGGGTCCGGCCGCGGTCGAGGAGGCCGTTGCCGGCACCGGGCCGCAGCAGGGGAACGAGCTCGCGCCGGGTCGACCACAGGGCAGGAACGAGGCCGAAGAGCAGACCCGTTCCCAGCGAGAGAGCCAGGGTGAAAGCCACGACCTTGCCGTCGATTCTGAGGTTTTCGATGGTCGGCAGGAACTGCCCCAGCGGCAGGCCCTCGATCGCGTCGCGAGCGAACAGCGCCATGACGAAGCCGGCCGCCCCTCCCAGCATCCCGAGAGTCAGGCTCTCGGTCAAGAGCTGGCGGACCAGCCGGCCCCGGGTGACGCCAAGGGCAAGCCGCACGCCGATCTCCTCCTGGCGGGCCGCCGCCTTGACCAGCAGCAGGCCGACGAGATTGGCGCAGACCACCAGCATCAGCAGCCCCACCAGAATGGAAGCCAGCACCAGTGGACGGGCCAGTGGATCGAAACTGCCCGGCCAGACGCCGAGGCCCAGGTAAATCTGGAGCGCAGGCGGCTTCTCCGCGCTGGGCACTCCTGGGTCAAGCCGGCTTGCCAGCAGGTCCATCTCGGTCTGGGCCTGCTCCACGCTCACTCCTGGAGCCAGACGCCCGAAAAACCAGAACAGCCAGCCGGGCTTCGGCTGGTAGAGCGATTGTGGCGTCACCGTGAACAGCACCTGAGGCGTCGCCTCCAACGGCAGCCAGACGTCCGCGGGATCGCCGTGCAGGGTGCCGCTGAATCCCTCGGGCGCCACGCCGACGAGCGTGAACAGGCTGCCGTTCAGCTTCATGCCCCGGCCCAGAACCGGGCGTCCGCCGAAGACCCGCATCCAGAGACCATGACTGATGACCGCCGGCATCGCCGTCGCCGCCCGCGCTCCTTCTCCCGGCACCAGCAGCCTGCCCACCTCGGGCCGCAGCCCGAGAGCGGTGAAATAGTTGTCGGTGACCACCTGCCCCTGCACCCGCAGAGGCTCCGTCCCCGCCAGCAGATTCAGCGGCACCGGCTGATAGGCCGCGAGAGCGGAGAAGGAACGATTGGCATCCCGGTAGCGCAGGAAGCTCGCGTAGGAGAGGCCCAGCGTGAGGCCGGCTGGAAAGCCATCGACGATCAGGGGCTTCGGCCCCAGGGAGACGACCCGGCTCTGCCGTGCGACACCGGGTAGAGGCCGGAGCAGCAGGGCATCGACGACGCTGAAGACCGTCACGCTGGCGCAGATCCCCAAGGCGAGGCAGATCACTCCCACCGCCGTCAATCCGGCGTCGTCTTTCAGCTTGCGCGGACCGGGCCGCCGGTCGCGAGAGAGGGGAACGCTCATGCTTGGAAGCGCCCGCACCGAGAGCGGAGCTCTTCGTGCCGTGGCTGGCTAAAGATTAGCATCTCCGCATCGCCCTGAAAACTGGATCGTCTCCTTCGCACTTCGAAGCGCCCGAGTCACCGCGGTGGCGCCGGGCTTGCCCGCACGTGCAGCCGCACATCGCGGATTCGCGAGGCACGGCCGTCCTCGAGCGTCAAGGTATCGGCGACGGACAGCAATCGGTTGCGGTCGCCATCCCCCCAGGAGCTCGAGATGTGGATCCTCCCCGGGTGTGGGTAGACCTCGAACCAGCGCTGATTCTTGAGCCCTGCCGACGACCCGCCCAGCAGCTCGAGCACGAGCCCGGACTCCAGGTAATATCCCGGTCCCATCCATTCGACGACGTAGAGGGTCCCACCGAGAGTCAGCTTCGTGCCGACGGCGACGGATGACGCCTCGACATGGAAGGTGTCGCAGGTGCCGATACTGTGCAGCTTGTCGCAAAAGGATAGCGCGCTGACTCCGGGCGGAGCCTCGAAGGTGGTCTGCTGAGCTCGGGAAGCGACCGGGCTCAACAGGAAGGCGAGGGACACGAATAGGATTCGACGCTGGAAGGCCATACTGTTCTCCTTTGATCAGGGGTCAAGATCGTGACGGGCACACTCGTCCACGCAACGACCAGTCCCTGAATCGGCCTCCATCACCCCAACGAAACAACATCCATCACGAGAGTCTACTCAGGTATTATAGCGCTTCTTCTTTCTTCCAGAGCTTGCGGAAACAGAACCACTGATGGGGCTCGCGCCGGATGGCCTCCTCGAGATCGCCCGCGAACCGCTCCAAAGCCTCGCGAAGATCCCGCTGCCGGTCGGGGCTCTCGGCGACGGCGATGGCGGGCCGCATGACGCAGCGGTAGCGCAGGCGCCCTTCGCGGAAGACGAAGACCGGCACGATCGGTACCCCGGCGGCGCGAGCCAGGGCGGCGGTACCGAGAGGAAGGGAGTAAGGGCGGCCGAAGAGGCGGACCTCCACCGTCCGGCCGCCGGAGCGGGGGCGGTCGCCCTGAAGGGCCACGATCTCATTGCGCCGCAATGCATCAAGGAGCGTCATGCCGAGCTGCGGGTCCTCGGCGAAGTGGGTGGTGTAGAGCTCGCCCCCACAGCTTCGGATCAGCCCCTCGATGAACTCCTGCGCCCGCGGATCGGTCTCCGCCTCGCGCACGACGTGGATGCGCCGTCCCTCGCGGGAAGCCGGCAGCATCGAGCCCACCTCCCAGGCGCCGATGTGGGCGGTGACCAGGATGAAACCCCGGCCGGAGCTCGTCAGCTCGCTCCACGCCTCCAGACCTTCGGCCTCGACGGTGAAAGTCTTGTCGGTGCTCAAGCGTTCGTAGCGCTCCGAGAGGCACCAGGAGAAGGTCAGGAACGTCCGGTGAATGCGGCGCTGGCGCTCCCACCAGCCACAGGGTCCGAGAACCGCCTCCAGATTCGAGGCCACGGCGTCGCGAATCTTGCGCAAGGTAACCCAGAAGAACGCCGCGAAGAACGCGATGACCACCCGCAGGGCCGGAGCGGGAAGGATCATCACCCCGAAGCGATGGAAGCGGAACCAGAACACTCCCGTGACGTGGAACGGCCCCAGAAGACGGCGGGTCCAGCCGCCCTCGGGCGCGTGGGGCGGCGCTTGCGGAGGCGCTTTCGAAGAACTGCCGCGAGGAAGGGCTACGCTCATGGTGAAGAAGTCTCGTCGCCGCTATTTTCTCACGGCTCGGTCCGCGGTGGACGCCGGCGTTCCAGAAACGCCTCCAGCGCCGGCAGCACCAGGACTGTGGCCAGCAGGCACGCGGAGAGCCCCAGGGCCACCAGAATGCCGGCGTGCCGCAGCCCCGGCACCCGCGAGCCGGCAAGGCTGCCGAAGCCGATCACCGTCGTCAGCGTCGCCAGCGACAGCCCCAGGCCCATGTCCGCGGGCGCGCCCTTGAGCCCCCGCTCCGGATGCAGACGCCGCCAGTGGACGGCGTTGGCGCCGAGAGTCGTACCGGTACCCAGGAGCAGGGGAACGGTGAAGGCGCACAGCAGATCCAGGGGGCGGCCCAGGGCGCCCCACAGCCCGAACGTCCAGAGGACACCCAGGGTCAGCGGCAGCACCGCGAGGAGGGCGTCCCGCACCCGGCCGCGAAACGAGAAGAGCACCACCGCGCCGACGAGGACGAGGGCCAGGGCGCTCGACCGCGCGAGATCGGTCAGGGCGATGTCCCGCAGCTCCGCCCCGACCCACGAGATGGACGCCAGGGCCACGTCCCGGCGGTCGGTTGACAGATGCGAGAGCTCCCGCGCCAGGGCGACCGGGTCGACCTTCGCGCCCGCACCCAGGGGGAGACGAACATGGACGGCCACGACCGCCGGCCCCTTCGCTCCCAACCGCACCAGCTCCGACATCCAGCGCGGCCATTGCGCGATGGAGGGCGCGCCCGGATCCTCCCCCCGGCCCAGGGCGCGCAGGGTCGACAACGCCGCCGCGAAGGGGTCGAGCTTGAAGCCGGCCGCCGTCAGCTCCCGCTGAAAATCGTCCGCCGCCCGCTCCAGGGGCAGCCCCTGAAGCTCCGCCATGCGCTGCCGGAGCCGGCCGCCCAGCACCAGCCAGTCCGCGGGAGAGGTGATCTCCGCCCGCGGCCCGAAGCGCGCCTCCAGAATGCGCCGCGCCGCCGCGGCGCGGTCCAGGGCCTCGCCCAGATCGCGCCCGCGCAGCACCACCGAGAACGTGTCGAGCCCCAGGGAGAACTTCTCCACCAGCAGCCGCTCGGCCGCCCCCGACGGGGCATCGGCCGGCCGTAGCGCCCTGAGGTCGGTGGAGAGCGTCAATCGCGAGATCCCCCAGCCCGCCGCCGCCGTCACCAGCAGGGTCAGGATCAGGCAGGCCCGCCACCGCCGGGCCGACAGCTCGGCGAGGCCCGTCAGCAGCGGCCGGCCGAAACGGGGCCACAGCCGCAGCGGGCGAAAGCGGATGGAGGCCCCGGGGAAGGCGGCCAGGACGGCGGCGCACAAGGTGGCGGTGGCGGCGAGGGTCGCGATCACGCCCACCGACAGCACCTGCCCGAGCTCGCGCAGCAGCCGGAAGTGGGCGACGCTCAAGGCGGCGAGGCCGGCGGCCGTGGTGAACGCCGTCGTGGCGTTGCCCGGACCCGTCTCCCGGAAGGCCGCGGCCAGCGCCGCCGCGACACTCTCGCCACGCAGCCGCCGCTCCCGGAAAAGGGTCGAGCCGAGGATGCCGAAGTCGACCCCCATCCCCAGCAGGGCCGAACCGAATCCCACCCCCACGACGCTGATGCTGCCCAGCTCCAGAGCGGCGCCCGCCACCATCCAGATCGTGCCGGCGGCGACGCCGGCGAGGATGGCCGTGGGCAGGAACAGCCCCTCGAAGCCGAGGATCATCACCAGGGCGAGCCCGAAAATGGTGCCGGAGGCCGTGCTCGTGAGGTCGGCGCGGAACACGGCCTCGTCCTGGGCGGCGTAGATCGGCCCCCCGACCGCCTGGAAGTCGAGCGGCACGCCCAACCGTTTCCGCACCCCGCCGTAGGCCCCCTGAAGCGCCGCCAGGAGTGCCCGGCCCCCCTCCGGATCGACCTCGGCGCGGGCCGGCGTGAGGATCACCAGGGCCGCCTCGCCGTCGGGGGAGATGAAGGCTCCGCTCAAGGGGTCGATGGGGAGCGACGCCGCCGCGGCTCCCAGCAGCCCTTCCGAGAGACCCAGGGGATCCGCGGCGAAGAGCGGCGCCGCGATGCCCCCCGCCGGGCTGCGCAGGGCCTGCCGCATCTGGGCCACCCGGTCATGAATGGCCTGAGGTTCCAGGCGCCTGGCGAGATCCTCCCGCCAGCCCGGCGTGTGGGCGAGCAGGGGCATGCGCGGCGCGACGTAGGTGAAGAAGAAGTGCTCGTCCTCCTCGGTGAGCCCGGAGCGCGCGTCGGCCACCAGGGGGCTTTCGCGCATGCGGTCCGCCAGCTCGCTGGCGGCGTTGACCAGGGTCTCCGATTCGGTCTTCTTTCCATTGGGAGCCCGCACCAGCACGAAGACCTTCTCGAAGCCGCCGAAGGTCCGCAAGAAGGTGCGGTAGTCCTCCGAGGCCGGCGCCCGCTCGGGCAGCAGGGCCTCGAGCTGGGTCT
Source organism: Thermoanaerobaculaceae bacterium (assembly GCA_963717295.1). Taxonomy (GTDB): domain Bacteria; phylum Acidobacteriota; class Thermoanaerobaculia; order Multivoradales; family UBA5704; genus DATARR01. Next base: position 7,344,702 of record OY970330.1, on the reverse strand, counting down.
CGATGCGAAAGCGCGAGGCCGGGAGGAGAGCCGCCAGGGTCAGAAGGAGCGTCGCCGCCAGCACCAGCCTCGGCCGGCGGGCGATGAAGGCGGCGAGGGCGGCCGAGAAGCGCGAAAGCGCGCCGTTCCCGGGAGACTCGCGGCTCAAGCGGACGCCCCCGCGTCCACCACCAGAGACTGGCCGGTGATGCCCGCGGCACGGTCGGAGAGCAGGAACTGCACGGCCATGGCGACGTCTCCCGGGTGCACACCCCGGGCCAGGCACTCGCCGGCCCGCAGGTAGGCGACCGCCGCCGCGGGCAGGCCGGCGGTCAGGTCCGTGGCCACGAAACCGGGCACCACGGCGTTGACCCGCACTCCCCGCTTGCCCGCCTCCCGAGCCAGCGACCGCGTCAGTCCCAGGATGCCGGCCTTGGCGGCGGCATAGGCCCCCTGGCCCGCCACGCCGTGGAGGGCGGAGAGGGAGGAGATGTTTACGATCGACCCCCGGCGCCGCACCATCAGACCCCGCAGCACGGCCCGGCAGCAGCGGAAGAGCCCGCCCAGGTTGGCGTCCACCACCGCCTCCCAGTCCTCGTCGGAGGTCAGGGCGAGCAGCGATTCACGCCGCATGCCGGCGTTGTTGACTAATCCCTCGAGAGGGCCGAGAGCCTCCTCCACCTCGGCCACCAGGTCGTCCGCCCGGTTGCGGTCGCGCAGCTCGAAGGGAAAGGCGCGGGCGCCGGTGGCCGCCTCGACCTCGCGGGCTGCGGCTTCGCCGGTGCTGAAGGTGAAGGCCACGCGGGCGCCGGGCTCGGCGGCGAGGGCCTCGACGATCGCCCGCCCCAGCCCCCGGCTGCCGCCGGTTACGAGGACCGGGCCCAACCCATCATCTCCAGCCGGGCGCGGGTCACGGCCCCGGCGATCCGCAGGCTGTCGAGGAGCGGCCGGTAGTGGCTCGTCGTGCGCCCGTCGGCGAACGCGAGGTGCACGGGCACCGTCACCACCTTGAAGCCGCGCCGGGCGGCGCGCACCACCACAGCGCTCTCGGCCTCGAAGCGGGCCTCGGGAAACCCCACCGTCTCGATGAGCCGGCGGGAGTAGTAGCGGAACCCGGTCTGGATGTCGGCGAGCTGCTGCCCGGCCGCGAAGGAGATGGCTTTGGAGGACAACCGGTTGCTCGCCCGGCGCACGCCGCTCATCTTGCCGAAGAGGTGGTCGCGGATGCCCAGCACCAGATCGCCCTCCTGCTCCGCCGCCGCCTCAAGGAGCTTGGGGATCTCCTCCGGCAGGTGCTGGCCGTCGGCATCGAGGGTGATGACCGCGTCCATGGCATCGAATCCCCTGCCGAACAGGTCCGCGAAGGCCACGGCGAGCGCCGCTCCCTTGCCGCGATTCCGGGGAAACGAGATCACCCGTGCCCCGGCCCGCCGCGCCTCCTCGGCCGTCGAGTCCGTCGAGCCGTCGTCGATCACCAGCACCTCCGGCAGGAAAGCCAGGGTGCCGCGCACCACCTCCCCCACCGACGGCGCGGCCTGATATGCCGGAATCACGGCCGCGATCCGCGAGGTCAAATCGGCTTCTTTGGCCATAACGGAATTATCCCACACCCCGCCCCAGCACCGCCCACGCCCCGGCGCCGCCCGCCGCCAGGCTGGTGACGAGAACGACTTCGGGGGACGGCAGGGAAGAGCCACCGCACAGGACGACCTTCAACTCGGGATCGGCATCCTCCCAGCCGGGAGTCGGACCCAGGGGCGAGCCGGCCGCCGCCAGCACGGCCGATGCCAGCAGGCCGCCACCGTACTCCCCGGTCACCGCCTTGGGCGCGGCGACGGGCGGCAGGGACGCCCCCTCCCAGGCGGCGTGGAGGACCTGGGCCTCCAGCCGGTCGCCGTCCCGCGCTCCCGAGGCGCCGGAGACGACGAGGTCCACGTCGGCGGGCCGCAGGCCGGCACGCTCCAGGGTGCGGCGCAGGCCCCGGGCCAGCGCCTGGTGCCCCTCTCCCCAACCGGAGGGCGGCGCCGTGGGGTCGAAGCCGCTCCCCCAGGCGAGGACGCGCGCCAGGTGCTTGCCGCCGCGGACGGCGACGCTCTCCTCGCTCTCCAGGACCAGCACGGTCGCCCCTTCTCCGGCCAGGAAACCGTTGCGCCGGCGGCCGAAAGGGCGGGCCTGCTCCTCGCCCTCGGGACCGCCCCGGGCCAGGGCACCGAAACGGTCGAGGAGGGCGTGGAGGAGGGGCGTCATCTCGTCGACGGTGCCGGCGAGCACCCGCGGGGCACGGCCGGCGGCGATCTCGGCGGCGCCGGTACCCAGCGCCAGCAGCGGTCCGGCCTCGCGCTGGCACAGCGTGACGCTCGATCCCCGGGCCTTCAAGGCGATGGCGATCTGCGCCGCCGGGGCGTTGGCGACGCTCTCCATGAACAGCGAGGGCGAGGCGGACTCAGGCCCTTCGAAGAGGATCTGCTTGAGGAGGACCTCGGTGTTGGTGGACGGCCCGAAGGCGGTCGCGATCACCACCGCCGTCCGCTCCTCCTCGCTGCCGGCGAGGCCCGCGCACTTGAGGGCCATGCGCGAGGCCGCCACCGCCAGCTTCGAGGGCGGGCTCATGCGGCGCGACTCGGCCGGCGAAAGCCAGCCGGCGAGCTGACCCGGCGGCACCAGGCAGGCCCGGCGCGCTCCGTGCGCACGATGATAGCCGGCCGAGCCGTCGACCTCGGAGGTCAGCGGAACGCCTGCCGCCAGGGCCGCCGCCAGAGGCTCCGAGCCGCTACCCCAGGATCCCAGGGTACCAAGGCCGGTGATGACGACCGGCGCGCTCAAGCGGCCGGGCCCGCCCAGCGCGAGAACACGAGAGCGGCATTGGACCCGCCGAAGGCGAGGCTGGTGGAGACCGCCGCTCGCAGATCCGGCAGGGAAAGGGGCGCGTCGAGCACCAGCGAGACCGGCAACTCCGGATCCGCCTCGCCGTCCCGCCGCACCGGGTGCAGCTCCCCCCGGTACAGGCAGAGCACCGTCGCCACCGCCTCGATGGCGCCCGAGCAGCCGAGCAGATGGCCGATCAGCGCCTTGGTGGCCACCAGCGGCATCTCCCCGGCCCGCTCCCCGAAGACCCGCCGTAGCGCCTGCCACTCGGCGGCGTCGTTGAGCGGCGTGCCCGTGCCATGGACGTTGACGAAATCCACCGTCCCGGCGGCGAGGCCGGCGTCCGCCAGCGCCGCCTCGACCGCCGCCGCCGCCCCGGCGCCGGTCGGGTCCGGCGCCGTCATGTGATGGGCGTCGCAGGACGAGCCGGCGCCGGCGAGCACCGCCAGCGGCTCGGCGCCCCGGGCCAGCGCTCGCTCCAGCGGCTCCAGCACCAGGACGGCCGCTCCCTCGCCGAACGACATCCCGGCGCGGTCCGCCCGGAACGGCCGGCAGGGTACCTCATCCACCGAGCGCAGGGCGTTGAACCCGGCGTACGTGAGCTGGCACAGGGAGTCGGAGCCGCCCGCGATCGCCACCTCCACCGCCCCCGAGCGCACCGCATCCAGCGCCGCGCCCAGCGCCAGCGCTCCGGAGGCGCAGGCCGAGGAGAAGGTCGCCACCGGCCCCGTGATCCCGAGCTGGCGGGCCACGGCGTCGCCCGGGGCGTTCACCTGCTGCGCCACCAGGGCGGAGAGCCGCGCCCGCCGCGAATCGCGCAGGAAATCGGCGAAGAAGAGCTCGCTCTCGTACATGCCGCCCGTGCTGCTGCCGAAGTAGACCCCCACGTCCTCGGGAGGCAGGGTGCCCGTCGGGTCGAGACCGGCCTGCTCCACGGCCTCCAGGGCGGCGAAGAGGGCGAAGCGGTCGGCGATCGACGTCCTCCGCCAGCCCGGGCAGAGCCGGGCGAGCTCCCAGGGCGGATCGTCCGCGCCGGGCGCCTCGGCGGCCAGATGGGTCCGGTGCTGAGAATGGTCGAAACGAGAAAAGGGGCCGATTCCGGAGCGGCCGGCCCGCAGGCCCCGCCAAAGAGCGTCGACGCCCCAGCCCAGGCCGCAGACGGCGCCAACCCCGGTCACCGCCACCTGCCCTGTGAGACGATCTCGCGGTGGGGTCAAGCCGTCCGGCCCGCGATGAATTCGGAGAGTGTCGAGACCGACGAGAAGACCTCGCGCCCGATCTCCTGACTCTTGATCTTGATGCCGAACTCCTTCTCGAGGGCCACCACCAGCTCGAGGGCGTCCACCGAATCGAGACCCAGGCCCTCGCCGAACAGCGGCGCGCCGTCCTCGATCATCTCCGGCTTCATCCCCTCCAGGTTGAGGCTCTCGACGATCAGGCGTTTGATCCGGTCCTGAGTGGTGATGACTTCCGACATAACGCAAACCTCTGATGTTCGGTGGGGTTTTCAGTCCACCGTGCGGCCACTCCGCAGGCTGTCTGTACACCGAAGGGTCATGCTACCAGTCACAGGGAGGGCTGGCAAATCCCAACCCCTTCCTGTTCAAGTTCTTAACTTGGGCGCGCCGCTCCCGGCCGGAGCTTCGTCTAGTATGATCTCGCCCCCCGAGCCCGGGAAAAATGGAGAGGAGCAGAGCCGCACCCCTTGATGCCCCAGGACCCTTTACTCAGCGCCTTCGAGCGGATCGTCCGGCATGATCCGCTGGCGCCCCTCGTGGCCTCCCCTGAGAGGATGGCCACCACCGGGGACGTGGATGTCCTGGCGCGGGCAGCCGGTGCGGTCCTCGCGGAAGGCACCCTCGCGCCTGGAACCATCGTAGGCCTCGCCGCCGCCAACGGTCCGGGATTCCTCGCCTCGGTCGTCGCCCTGCGCCGCGCCGGACTCGCCGTCCTGCTGCTCGACGCCCGCACGCCCGGCTCCGAGGCCCTGCGCATCCTCGGCTCGCTCGGCGCCCCGGCTCTTCTCCGCTGCCCCGGCGGCTGGCCCTCCGGGCCGCGGGATTGGACTTTCACGGCCCTGGAAACGGCCGGCGCCGCCGAGCCTGCCCAGCCAGAAACGGGCTTCATCAAGCTGACCTCCGGCTCGACCGGCACGCCGCGGGGGATCGCCACCCCCACCGAGGCCCTGATGGCGGACGACGCCGCTCTCACCGCCTCGATGGGCCTGCGGCCCACCGACCGCTTCCTCGCCACCATCCCCTTCTCCCACTCCTACGGGCTCTCCAGCCTGGCCGTGCCCGCCCTCGTCCGCGGCACGCTGCTGATAACTCCCGAGGAGGGGAGCGTCTACGATCCGTTCGTCACCGCGGCACGCCTGGGGGCGACCTTCTACCCCGCCGTCCCCGCCTATCTCGACGCCCTGGTGCGCATGTCCGACCCTCCCCCCGCCCTGACTGCCTGCGCCTGGTGATCACCGCCGGCGCGCCCCTCGCCGCCGCCACCTCGGTGCGGTTCCGCGAGCGGTTCGGGGTCCCCATCCATGTCTTCTATGGGTCCAGCGAGTGCGGCGGCATCTGCTACGACCGCGAGGGCGGCGCCGCCGAACGGGGCACCGTCGGCTCGCCGGTCGAGGGCGTGCGCATCCTCCTGGAGCCGGCCGGCGGCAAGGGCGAGGAGCTGGGTCCCTGCGGAATCGTCACGGTCGAATCTCCCGCCGTCTCCCTCGGCTATCTTCCCGAGCCCGACGAGCGCCTGGGAAGCGGCCGCTTCCGGGCCGGCGATGTCGCCTCCTGGCGCAACGGCGAGCTGGTCCTGCGCGGCCGGCTGGACGACGTGGTCAACATCAAGGGAAAGAAGGTCGACCCGCGGGAGGTCGAAGGCGTCCTCGCGCAGCTCGCCGGAGTCGACGAGGCCACCGTCCTGGGCGTCTCCTGCGCCGGCCGCAGCGGCGAAATGCTGCGCGCCGTCGTCGCCTGCCGGCCGGGCCGCCTCACCGCCGAGGACGTCGTGGCCTGGTGCCGCTCCCACCTCTCCTCGCACAAGGTGCCACGCAGCGTCATCCTCGTCGAAACCCTGCCGCGAAACTCCCGGGGCAAGCTCGACCGCTCCGCCCTCGCGGCGCTGGGAGTCGAACCCCGTGGCTGAGCCCCACGACGGGGCGAGCTATCGCCCGCCTCCCCTGCTGGCCGGCTCCCTCGCCCTCCATGCCGCGGGCGCCCTGGCCCTCGCCGTGGCTCCCCGGCACTGGCGCGCCATCGCCGGCGTTCTCGTCGCCGATCACGTCGTCCTCGCCGCCGCCAGCCTCTGGCCGCGCGGCACCGCGGTGGGCGCCAACCAGAGCCGGCTGCCTCCGGCCGCCGCCCGGCGCGGCGAGGTGGCCCTGACCTTCGACGATGGCCCGGACCCTGTCGTCACCCCGCGCGTGCTGGACCTCCTGGACCGCCACGGCGCCCGGGCGACCTTCTTCTGTATCGGCGAACGGGTGCGAACCCACCCGGAGATCGCGGCCGAGATCGCCCGCCGCGGGCACCGGGTGGAGAACCACACCCAGACCCACCCCCATCTCTTCGCCTGCTATCCGGTCCCAGCCCTGCGGCGGGAGATCCTGGACGCCCAGGAGTCCATCGCCCGCGCCACCGGCCACGCTCCCCGCCTCTTCCGGGCCCCGGCCGGCCTGCGCAACCCGTTCGTCGACTGGACCCTCTTCCGCACCGGCCTGCGCCTCGTCTCCTGGACCCGCCGCGGCTTCGACGCCTTGGAGAAGGACCCTCGGAAGATCACCCGCCGTCTCCTCGCCGGCCTCACCCCGGGCGACATCCTCCTTCTCCACGACGGCTCCACCGGCCTCAAACGAGGAGGCAATGGCGGCAACCCGGTCGTCCTGGAAGTCCTTGCCCGTCTGCTGGACGTGCTGGCGGCGCACGAGCTGCGGCCGGTGCCGGTCCCGGACGCCCTGGAGACTTCCGGGTGAAGTGGAAAAAGAAGTGGAGAAAAGAGGAGCTCACCAAGGGCCTGCGCGACCTCCTCTACCGTCTGCGCACGGAGGGAACCTCACCTCGCGAGCAGGCGATCGCGGTAGCCCTCGGCGCCTTCATCGGCTGCACGCCGCTCTACGGGCTCCATCTCTTCCTTTGCATCGTTTTCGCCCGTCTGCTGCGGGTCAACCCGGCCCTCGCCTATCTCGCCTCCCACGTCAGCCTGCCGGGAGTCTGGCCTTTCCTCACGCTGGCCGAGCTGGAGACCGGCCGGCGGCTGCGCGGCGAGAGCTACCTGCGGGTTCACTTGAACAGCCTGCGGGAGATCGGCTGGCGGCAGGCGGGAATCGACCTCACCCTCGGCAGCCTGGTCATTGGCGGCGTGGTGGCGGCGATCCTGGGCCTCTTCACTCTCTGGGCCACCCGCAAGAGGCAACTGAACCCCGAGCTCGCGGCCCTGCGCGAGGAGGCTGCCCGCCACTACCTCGACACCGGCATGCTCCACTGGGAGTTCGTGCGCGGCAAGCTGCGGCACGATCCGCTCTACTTCTGCCTCCTCAACCAGGGGTTCCTGCCCCAGGAGGGGCTGCTCCTGGACCTCGGCTGCGGCCGGGGGATCGTCTTCGCCCTCCTCCTCGCCGCCCGCGAGCTCTTCGGCCGCGACCTCTACCCGCCGGACTGGCCGCCGCCGCCAGGGCAGCTCACGTTTCACGGCATCGAGGGCCGTCCCAAGACGGCCGCCGCCGCCCGCCAGGCCCTGGGAGACGAAGCCACCATCGAAACGGCCGACCTGCGCACCGCCGAGCTGCCCACCGCCGCGGTCATCCTGCTCCTCGACGTCCTCCACTACCTCGCGCCCGCCGATCAGGAGGCGCTGCTCTCCCGAGCCGCCGCGTCCCTGGCCCCGGGCGGCGTCCTCCTGCTGCGCGACGCCGACGCCGGAGCCGGCTGGCGCTTCACCGCCACCCGCCTACAGGAGCGCGTCTCCTCCCTGTTCCGCGGCTACCTGCGCCCGCGGTTCCACTACCGAAGCGCGGCCCAGTGGCAGGAGATGCTCAACCAGCTCGGCCTCGCCGTCGAGGTCCAACCCATGGGCATGGGAACGCCGTATGCCAACGTGCTGCTGGCGGGCAGGCGGCAAGGGCCGCCGGCAGGAGAAGAGGGCCGCAAAGACTTTCAGTCACCTCTTGAATAGCCCAAAACCCCCCTCGCAAACCTATATCCGGCGGGGGGTTGCAAGATTGGTCCTCTTTTTTCCGTTTATATAGGCGGAGGGAGAGCGCCGATTGGACGGCGATCTCGGACTCGGGATCGCCCAATGGCCAACCAACACGACAAGATCTTCAAGCAACTGCTGCACGCCTTTCTCGCCGATTTCCTGCTTCTCGTCGTCCCCGAGACGTTCGACCGGCTGGACCTGTCGTCTCCCGAGTTTCTCGATAAGGAGCTCTTCGAGAGAGGTCCACGCTGCCAACGGCGGGAGCTCGACCTGCTCGTCCGGGTCCACGCCGCCAGCGGACGGTCCATCATGATCTACGTCGAGATCGAGGCGCGGGCGAAACCGGGCATGGAGGAGCGCCTCTGGGGCTACCGCAACCAGATCCTGGCCCGCTACGGCAGGCCGGTGCTGACCGTTTTGATCAATCTGACGCGAGGCCGTCCAGGCATCTACCTGAAGTCTTGGGAGAACGAGCTCGGTCCTTCTTTCCCGGAGCCCCGGTACGTCTGCTTCGGCCTCGCCGGCTGCCAAGCCGCAGAGTACCTGGCCCGGCCCGAGCCCTTGGCCTGGGCCCTCGCCGCTCTGATGAAGCCCGGCGCTCTGAGCCGCCCCGAGTTGAAGATGGCCTGTATACGGCGGATCACCAGGCTAAGGACGAGGATGGATCCGTTCCTACTTGTGGACTGCGTCGAAAACTATCTACAATTGGACCCACGGGAGGTTGCGGAGTATGAGGTGCTTCACTCCCGAAGAGAGAACCAGGAGGTTCGAACCGTGGCAATGACATGGTCAGAGAAGATTGCAGCCCAGGGGAAAGCCGAGGGCCGGGGGGAAGGAGTTCGGGAGATCCTCCTGTTGCAACTCGCCGAGAGGTTCGGGCCTCTTCCGGAAGGCGCGCGCCGGCAGGTCGAGGAAATCAGCTCGCTCCAGCGCCTGACCCAACTCGCCAAGCGGGTTCTGACCGCCCACTCCCTCGAAGAGATGGGTCTCGCCTGAGTTGCTTCGCGACAGCTCACGGATGGATCTTCTCTTTCCTCTTCAGCATCTCGACAAACTTCTGGATGCGCTTCGCGCGGGTCTCGGGTTTCGTGGCGGTCTGAATCCGGTGCAGGATCGCGTAACGGTTGACGCTGTTCAGGGTGGCGAAAAAGTCTCTCGCCTCTTTGCTCATGTCGAGCTCCGCCTGCAAATCGGGCGGTACTGTTGAGCTCTTTTGCGAATCGTAGGCCGCATCCCACTGGCCGCCCTCCCGGGCTCGCTCAATCGCCTCCAGACCCGCCGGTTTCATACGCCCGTTCGCGATCAGCACCTCGGCCTTGTCCCGATTGATCTTCGACCAGATGCTGCGGGGGCCGCGCGGCGTCATCCTCTGCAGCCAGGACGCCTCGTCGTAGCCCTTCTTCTGGCCGTCGATCCAGCCGAAGCACAGAGCCGATTCAATCGCTTCGTCGTAGGTCACCGACTTCAGCCCGGAGCCTTTCTTCGCCAGACGCAGCCAGACGCCGGCCGACTTCGCATGATTTTCCTTCAGCCACTTCGTCCAGGCGGACTGGCTCCCAGCGTCGACGATCGGCAGGTCTTTCGAGGGGCTCGCCATATTTCAGTCTCCCTTGGGAGGAACGCGGCAGCTCGCCAGGACTCCGATCCTCGCCGCGATCCCGGCCGGATTATAAGGCCCGCCGTCCCGAGGCGGCTTCGTGAACCGCGGCGGCTCGGATCTCCGCTATAGTGGCTCCACGAGACCAGGCGAAGGGAGGACCGGCATGAAATGCATCGACATCAGCGGCGGTGGCTCCAAGGGGCCGCAGAACTACATTTTCGGCTATGGATCGCTCATCGAGGACGAGTCGCGCCAGCGGACCACGCCGTCGGCGCGCGACGCGTGGCCGGCGACGGTGAGCGGCATTCGCCGCGGCTGGTGGGCGCGAGGAGCGGAGAGCGGGCTGACCACGACCTTCCTCGGCGCGATCGCCGATCCCGCGGCGGAGTGCAACGGCGTCCTCTACAAAGTCTCCGCCGAGGAGCTCGCCGCCACGGACCGCCGGGAGAGCGCCGGCTATCAACGCTGCTCCATCGACATCGACAAGATCACCATGCTCGATGGCCGCAAGGAGCCTCTCGACGGGTTGGTGTGGGCCTATATCAACCTGCTGACCCAGGACGAGCTCAAAGACAACCTGGCCACTCCCCAGTTCCCGATCGTCCAGTCCTACGTCGACATCTGCATCCATGGCTGCCTCGAAGTCGAGGGCAGGTATCCCACCGCGGGCCTCTTCACCCAGAAGTTCATCGCCACGACCGACGAATGGAACCGATATTGGGTCAACGACCGTCCCTACCCCCGCCGCCCCTTCATCTTCCAGCCCGCCGCCAGCCAGATCGACGCGGCTCTCAAGGCCGCACCCAGAACGGCGGACCTATTCTACGAGGTCGAGATCGAGCCGGCCAGCTGGGAGGACCGCAAACCGGTGCGCCCGAAGAAACCGGCCTGAAGCCTCCCGATCTGGGATAGGAGGTGAGGGAAAACCATCGCCCTGAGCGTTCACCAACCCGTGAACGTCAGGAGGAAGGCGATGGATTGGAAAAGGCTGCTCCTCAATGGAATCTTCGGTACCGGGCTCCTCGCCGGGCTCGGTCTCACCGCCGGGCTCGCGCTCACCGCCGGCGCTCAAGGCACGGACATTCCCGTGGGCTTGAGCCTTTTTTTTCAGGACAGCGCCATGCAGCCCGTGACCCTCGCCGGCACGGCGCCGCGCTATCTCCAGGAGATCGACCTGGTGGCCTCCGTGCCCAGCCAGGGAGACCTGGGAGTGCAGCCGCTCCTGGACCACGGCGAGCTCGCCTCGCTCGACTGGTCCGGCGTGAGAATGGTCGACGAGGATTGGCGGCCGGCCGGCGACGGCACGTTCATTCGCCAGGTTTCTACCGCCACGCGCGGTGGATGGAGCGGCCCAGCCAGTTCCAGTTCTCGATCTCAACGCCTCGAAGATCACGCGCACCGGAGCGAAAACCTTCGCCGTCACCTTCGCCGTGAAAAACCGGCACGGCTTCGTCTGCGGCGGCAACGGCGGCACTCTACCGCTTCCCCCCGGCTGCACCACCGACGGCATCAGCTACAAGCCGGATTTCTCGTCGAACGTCGCGTCGGCAATCCAAACGGCCGACTGTCACACCTTCAGCGTGACGGCCAACAATGTAGCCCAAACCAACGTCGCCTTCCGGATCCGTTTCGAGGAGGACAAGCGCTCGCCCAAGAGAAAAACGTTTGTCCTGCTGGTCAATCTCTCCGGCGGATTCACTCAGCCGACGGCTCTCCCCTTCACCTGGCAAGCCGTCGCCGATCCCATTGAGTAGCGCCCACTGACCACGCGGGCTGCCTCAGGGCAGCCCGCGAGCTTACGTGCTCGCATTGCAGAGTCCATATCCTCCTCCCACTGCCAATTTCTACTTCGTCTTGCCAATCCCGTCTGTGGCTATTTCAGCCGCGACATCTTTGCCCGTCTTCGTCAGCTTCAGATTGGAAGTTAGGATCTGCTTATCTCTCAGAACCTCTATGAATGCTCGATCAAAAGTCTCGAAGGGGATATCCTCCTCGACCGCATATAAGACCGCCAATCCATCAGGTTGGACCATCAGGCGGCCACCAAGGAAAAGGGTGCGGAGGATCCTCTTATGGGCTATTGACAAGCCCTCTCGGAGCCTTTGGGCTCGTTTGAATGCGCTCCGCTGGCCAAGTTCACTCGCGACAGAGGAGACTTCGACACCAAATCTCTCCGCGGCCTTGAAATTTGCCAAGGGATAGTCGAGCCCTGCTTCATAGACCAGTTCCTTCGCCCAGTCGGCTGCATCCTTAACCCTAGACTCGTAGCTCATACCGATCTCCTGCCGTACTTGACCCAGAGCCTCGCTCGCTACGAGGTTTAAGCGGCAAGGCGCTCACCAATTTGCCTCCGAATCCGAAGAACGCGGACGCGCAGATTTCCAGAGGTCAAGCCCACCCTTATAGCCAAATTCTTATACGGCTCACCTTCGGCTACCGCACATAGCAGTGCCCAATCGCGAGTGACAAGCTGGGCTTCTATAGCTAGAAGTTCGTGGCGACAGAGAAACGCCGCCTCAGGGTGTGCAGTTCCAACGTTGCGGGAAAGATGAACTAGGCGGAGGCGAGCCCTATTCCGTTCTCGTCGGCAGGCTCCGGCGACGGCCCGGCTCATGTCTTCATTCGTGAGAGGCGGGCTACCTTGGGCTGATTTCAGGAACCCGTTTAAGCCTGCTTCCAAGCCCCAGCTTCGGTTATCGACTTGGTTCCGACGAGCAAGTTCGGCCTGCAAGAGTCCATAGCTGGACCAGGGATCCGTAAGATCCGACATCTTTCTCCCCTCCTTCTATGCAGACCGCTATTGGCCTGCGGGGTAGTACCTGAAGCCGTTACTCGGGGATTTCCCACCACGACGCTGTGCGCAATTGGGAGCGTTCCGAGACCGGCTGAGAATAGAGTACCTCTTTTAATGCCTGCTAGCAAGAACCTCGTATGTGTACCAGAGGGCCCCAGGAGGGGCCCTCTCCTTGCCGTGTCACCTTAGTTGGTCGCTCCCTTGGACTCTTAGGTGGTCATCTGGATCCGGTATGTCTCTGACCATTCCCGCCGCAGTAGATCCAGCAACTTGCGCTCTTCTTCGCCAGTACCAGACAGCCTGCTCTGCGTCCTCGCTAAGGACAGAAGGAGAAGATCCAGCGCGAGAATCGCACCTCCGGCGTTTTCCGGCGGAGCCGGGGTCATCGCATCCTCGTCGTCCGCACCAACTGGCGGCGCAGCCATCTTGCTCACTGGGTCGTAGAGTTCTGTGAAGAATGGATGGGCCGTATTAATCGTAAGAATGACGCGGCCGAAACGGTGCTTGACGTCATAGAATGGCCAATACTCGTCGTGGCGAAAGGTGATGATGTAGGTGGATCGCTTCACCCGATCGAAAGCTTCGTCGTCGCTCTCGCCAGCTCTCTTTAAAGTAGCCGCAAGCCCTTTCAAATTCTCCATTAGTTGCGCCTCTTCAGCAGGCGAGGATGTCGCAGGAAGCGAATTCTGCTGGAAGGGATCGGCCTCACTGGCTCGCGACTCGCTTGCACTTGGCAGTGCCGCTTTACGCGTTGAGGCTTGTTGTGCCTGAAACCGCTTCAGCTCATCGGTTATTGTGGATATCTCATCACCGATTGCTTCTTTTATGGCCTTTTCAACATAATCCTTAAGCCGAATACCCTGTTTATTGGCAGCGACACCAAAGGCTTCGTCAAGCACTCCCGGAAAGTCTATCTGTAGCCGATACCAGTTTGTGATGCTATGACGAGGCAAGATCCTTGCGATAGTACCGCTAAATAGCTCTCGATCATTGCGCAGGACGGAGATGGTTTGTCCGTCAAACACATGCAGATCGTTACGAAGGGTCTTTCGTGGAAGAAGCGACCATTCCTCAATTGGTAGCCGGAACAGCTTAATGGTAATCGGAGCAGTCTCGTCGCCATTCTCGTGCACCTTTAGGTGGACCGGCTTGGAGACGATCAAGCGACTGTGTTTTACGGTGAGATCAACCAAGCGAGTGTGCCGAGCGGTTGCCATGGAGTAGGTAGGATCGGAGGCCTCCACGAGTCGGTTATTCACATAAAGCTTCAAGCCATTTGCGATAGCCCTTCTATAAACTCTAGCCATTTCTTTTATGGCGTGATCTACGAGCGTTCTTGACCGGACATATGTCAAATGGTCGCACTGCGGCATGTACACCATGGTACCCGTCCTACTCAAGCATGCCGTGAGGTCCTCGTCAGCTGATAGCAATAGCTTCTGGTCGCTTCGATCGGGGTAAGCCATCGGCTTCTTGAAAAGTTCGGAGACCTCATCCGGGAGATCTGTCAGAGTCGGCTCTGGCAATTCGACAAGATTTGCACGTTCCTTGCCAACGGCTTCGACATCGAGCGTCATGCTATAGATTCCCCCGGGCTCCTGCCAAGAGTACAAGTCAAACGCCGGGCACATGCTAAGCGCAGCAGTCTTCATCCCCATTCCGAAACGACCGATTTCCTGACGATTATCAAAATTCAACGAACCTCCGAATGACATAGCGATCTTTAAGATAGTCGGCGCCATGCCTACACCATTATCGTATACAGCGGCGTCGATCCGGTAATCATCGACCTTACCCTTCTTGCCCTTTTTTCCGGTCTCGCGGAAAAACACCCGTACCTCTGTCGCTTTGGCCTGGATTGCATTGTCTACGTGTTCGCATAGAGCGGAGGTCGTGTGGTTGTAACCCACATCTCGCAGAGACTGGATTAGCGTCTGCGCAAAAAACAGAGGCACCGTCGCCTTCTCCGTTAGGAACCGGTTCATGACGGCCCTGCCACCGCGTGGCGCGTCCGGTGCCCAGTTGAGAAGGCTTCCTTCAACTAAATCGCGGGGAGTCGTATCTTGCGTTTGCATGCGTTTGTGCTCCTCTTTCTGTGATGCCGCCTATTCGGCATCGGGGCGAGGCCGGCGTGTGCGGCCTTCACCTACTAAGGAGATGGGCGTTCGCATTCGTTACAGATGTTCTCTCGCTGACTCGTAGCATGACCCGCTCCTGACCTCAGAATGCAGGCACTCAGCTACCGCTTGTTGTCGGTGTCGAGAACCGTCTATGATTAGGTCCAGGGAAAGTCGCGGAGTTCGATGCGCTTCGCTCCCGAAGAGAGAACTCGGAGGTTCAAGCCATGGCGATGACGTGATCGGAGACGCTGGTCTCGAGGGACGCACCCAGGGGGCTCATCTACTTCTTCTGCACCTCCTCGGCAAGCGGTTCGGCCCCCTTCCCGAGGATGTCCGGCAGCGGGTTGAGACCATCACCTCGCTGAATCGGCTGACAAAGCTCGCGGAACGGGTTCACTCCGCCCATTCCCTGGAAGAGATGGGCCTCGCCTGAACCAAGCACAGTCGGTGAGGGGGCAATTCAAGCTGCCCAGTTCTCAATCTCAAGCTCGGCAGCGACCTCTCGAATTCGCTGCAACTTGTCCGCGGTGACAGGACGAGATTGTATTCGAGCGCCTGGGCGGCAATCCACAAGTCATTTTCCTGAATCCCCAGCTCCAAGGACGTCACAGGGTCTACGAGTTGCTCCGGCCGAAGCCCCGTTTTCTTCTTCCCTGATGGAACGAGCTGCTCGAAGAGAAGAGCCCGCAGCTTGCCATAGTAGGGTGGTCGCCTCAACAGGAAAGACCGCCGGCAACCGCTCTTCTATGAATTCCAGGAAATGAGCCTGCACTGGGGTCTCGTGGGAAGAGACGACACGATGGCCATATTCGATCTCACCCAGCGTGATGGCCGAAACGGCCAGCAGAGAGTCTTCCGGCAAGGATTGAATGCGCGTGTTGATCAGCTCGTGCTGCAGAGACCCGCCGGTGAACCAATAGCTGACTATGTTCGTATCCAGCAGGTAGCCCCTCAATACCACCTCACTCGGGAAAGTCCTCTACCGCCCGCCGAAGGGCCTTGAGGATTTCAGGCGAGGTCTCAGATTGGTGTCTGGCGTGCAGAGCCCCCGCCGTCGAGCGCCGATACTCCTCGGATAGATAGAAATGCAGAGGAATGGTAGGCTCGAAGTCCGAGGGAAAGTATTCAGAGAGCTGAAAGGGAACGCCGGGACGCCGCGATCCGCTGAAAAGGTCCAGCAACTTGCGTTCCAGCCGCGGCGGCAACGCATAGAGTCGAAGAATCGCCGCTTCGACCCTGAGCAACAGCCCCTTCGCTGCCTCTTCATCGCGGCCGCTCGTCTGGACTTCGGTGAAATAGGCTCTGGTCGCCTCAGCGACTGCTGCCATGCTCGTCTCTGAAGCCCTGGGGACGGGCAGATGACTGAGCGTTTTTTTGAGAGACTGCCCTTTCGCGGAATGGGCAAAGACGAACCCATTGGCAAAAGGAGAGTTAAGTAAGGCCCATAGATAGCCGAGCGGGGCTTCTTCGCAGGGGCGGACCGTCAGAAAATGGCTGGTCACCGCACGCCCTTTCTCGTCGATCAGGGCCTTCAGGCGCCAGGGGCCTCGGCTGGCGGGTGTAGGGCTCACCAGCACTTGAGGAGCACCCGTTGTCGTGCCTGCGCCGGGCTTCCGAACCGCCGCAGAGTCAACGTTCACCCAGACCTGCTCCGGTAACTGATGGATCTTCAGCCCGCGATTCCAGCGGACGAAACCTCGAACAGCGCCAGAGAAGACTTGGTCAGAATGGGCCTTGACCCCGTCCGGAAGACTACGGCGATGCTCCAATCCCTGATCGACAGTTGCCAACGTGCTCAGCGTCGGCAAGTGCCTGCAGGCCTTCCAGACCTCTGTCAAGTCTGAAACGTCTACCAAGGTTCTTGAAGGCGCGGTACGGTGCCTCCAGGCCACCGAGACGGATCGAGCCATTGCCTCGGTCTCTTCCAGTCCTTCAGGAGCCTCCCGCGAGATGCCCGCTCGGTGGAGGCTCTCCTTCATATCCACGATGGAGACACCCGCCCATTCGGCGGCACGGCCCAAGGAAAACACGCCCTTCTTGTAGAGCCGGCAGGCCACGGCTTCGCGTATGTCGGGTCGCGCAGCGAAGAGCGTATTTATGGCGTCGGTGAGAAAAGCTTCCCTGCTCTTGTACAGGCCCGTTTCCTCGACGGCTGCCAGCACTTCTTCCAGTTCGATAGTGAATAGCCCGCCCATGTCGCTCCTGTGGCGGCAAGAGAAACCGCCAGTGAACACCCTACCACCCCCGTGTCACTCCGTGCCATCCGGCACCGCCGCCTGCTGCGGGTAGAAGATGGGCTCTTCGGGATTACGGTGCCAGCCGTACTCTGCGCCCGCTGCCGCCACCTCGGCCACGGCGCGGCCGGCGAGGCGCTTGACGAGGTAGAAAGCCATGTCAGTGCCGGCGGAGACGCCCGCGGAGGTGACGTAGCGGCCCGCGTCGACCCAGCGCGAGACGTTGTCCCAGAGGACGCGCGGACCCTGGCTGGTGACCCAGGCGAAGGCCGCGTGATTCGTGGCGGCCGGCAGGCCGTCGAGGAGCCCGGCGAAGGCCAGGATCGAGGCTCCCGTGCAGACCGAGGTCATCAGCTCGACCTTCTTGTCCATCGCCCGCACCCAGTCGACGAGCGCTTTTCTTTCCTTGGGGTGCTTGTCGCTCAGCAGGGCACGCGTGCCGATGCCGCCCGGAATCATCAGCACGTCGAGCTTCTGTTCGAGCGCCTCGTCGCGGAAGTAGTCCGGCGCCACGCGAGGGCCGTTGAAGCTCTTCACGGGCGCCGGCGTCGCCTTCTTCCCCGCGCCATCCGGCCGGCACTGGTTGGAGATGAGCACCAGCTCGAACGGATAGGGCGGCGGGCTCGCATAGTTCGTATCGATGAAGCGCGAGATGCTGAACGCCTGGACGAAGCCCCAGACGTCGATAGGCTCGAAAGCGTCGAAGACCAGAATGCCGATGCGGAGGGTCGGGGGAAAGCGGTTCTTGTCGCTCATGGGTCACAAGCCTACCAGTCTTCCTGCATGAAGGCTGTATCATCCTCCCGATGAAGCCGAACGAGCGGGCGGGGGCGAAGGTCGCAATCGTGGGGGCGGGGATGGCCGGCCTCTGCTGTGCCTTGAAGCTCCAGGAGAAGGGGATCTCCTGCACGGTTCTCGAAGCGTCCGACGCCGTGGGCGGGCGCATCCGCACGGACACGGTGGATGGCTTCCTCCTTGACCGCGGGTTCCAGGTGCTGCTCACCGCCTACCCCGAGGCCCGCCGCCTGCTCAACTATCAGGCGCTCAAGCTGCGGACGTTCTCTCCGGGCGCCCTGATCCGGATGGACGGCAAGTTCCACCGGATCTCCGATCCGTTCCGCCAGCCCTGGACGCTACCCGCGACGCTCTTCTCTACCGTCGGGAATCTCAAGGACAAGCTGCGGATCGCGCGCCTGAGGCGCCACGTCCTCTCGGTCTCGATCGACGAGATCTTCCAGCGGCCGGAGACCTCGTCGCTCGACACGCTCCTCGAATTCGGCTTCAGCGACCGGATCATCGGTTCCTTCTTCCGCCCGTTCTTCGGCGGCATCTTCCTGGAGACCGACCTCACCACCTCCAGCCGGATGCTGGAGTTCGTCTTCCGAATGTTCAGCCAGGGCAAGGCCGCGCTTCCCTCGGCCGGCATGGGCGCCATTCCCCAGCAGCTCGCGGCCCGGTTGCCAGCAGGAACCCTCCGGCTCGGGGCTCGAGTCGAGGGCTTGGGAAACGGAGAAGTGCATTTGGCAGGCGGCGAGCAGATTCCCGCGGCGGCCGTGGTCCTGGCCACCGAGGCTCCCGAGGCGGCCCGCCTGCTGCCGGGCCTGCATCCTCCCGGTTTTCGCGGCACGGCCTGCCTGTACTTCGCGGCAGACCAGCCGCCCTTGTCCAAGCCCATTCTGGTGCTCAACGGCGAGGGCCGGGGACCCGTGGACAACCTCTGCGTGCCGAGCGCCGTGGCCCCGAGCATGGCCCCGCCTGGCAAGTCGCTCGTCTCCGCGACCGTGGTGGATGCGGCGGGAGCGGACGAAAAGGATCTGGAGTCCGAAGTCCGCCGGCACCTCGTCTCCTGGTTCGGTCCGGCGGTCGAGAGCTGGCGCCACCTGCGCACCTACCGCATCCCTTGGGCCCTCCCCGCCCGCAGCTCGCTGGAACCGGCGGCCCTGCCGGTGCGACGGAAGCCCGGTCTCTATCTCTGCGGCGATCACCGCGAGACGCCGTCGCTTCAAGGCGCGATGGTCTCCGGGCGGCGAGCGGCGGAGGCGGTGATCGAGGATTGGGCGAAGCTGTAGGTTCTTCGCCTGACTCAAACAGCCCGAGGACCCGGTCTCGATGAACTGACGATCTCCAGGAACTCGAAGATCTTGAAATCGGCGGGATTGAAGGTGGCAAGACGATGAATCCCGGCAAGATCCAAAGTGGCGGCAAGGGCCGTGTCCAAGATCCTCTTTCGACCCAACTTTCGATCCGCGAGCAATTCAAGCGTCCGCGGTAAAACTTCCGCAGACGGCAGAATCTGCACTACTTCTTCCGAATCCCAAATTCCCCAAACCTCTTGAAGAGCCTCGCCCATTGAGAGTGGCCTCTCGAAGCGCTTGGGATCAGTTACGACGTGGAGAAACTCGTGGACGACTTGGGGTGTGAGGGCGAGAGACCCTCCATGCTCACGGACTTCGGTTTCGATCAGGTGTTTGGCATCACGATGACGTGCGGCACCGGTCATTACCCAGGACACCAGAACATCGGTATCGATGCCCAGGCTCACCTGTCGAGCATCTCGTCGACCAGCTCTTCGCGAGTCCACTGCTTGAGCTGAGCCCCGCTATCGTGAGGGCGAATATCAAAAATTGAACCCTTGCTTCGGCCGCTTCGCTTACCCAAGTACTCAGACATAGCCTCACGAATGAGCTCACCGACCGAACGACCCATACGGTCAGCCAAAGATTTCAGATCTCTGTAGTCTTTCTCATCAACATGTACCGAGATGGGCCTCATGGGACTATCGTATATAGGATTCCTATATCGGTCAAGCGCCCTACTCCCCAAACGGCGCCCAGATGTTCTTCACCTGAACCGCACGCCGCAGGAACTCCTCGCCGGAGCCCTGCTCGGGGTTGGTCCAGTCGCGGGCGTGGCCGTAGTTGACCCAGGTGCGCTTGAGATTGCCGATCGAGGCTCGCTCGACGGCGGCGCTGCCTTCCTGGCTGCCGAAGTACCACTGGCAGTCCATGTCGTCGTGGGCGGCGAGGACTCCGGCTAGGGCGTCGCGGCTGCCGGTGACGATGTTGATGACTCCGGCGGGAACGTCCGAGGTGTCGAAGACCTGGTAGAGGTCGGTGGCGGCCACCGGCCAGCGCTCGGAGGGAACGGCCACGACGGCGTTGCCCATCGCCACGGCCGGCGCGACGGTGGAGACGAAGGCGAGGAGGGGGTGCTCGTCCGGGCAGACGACCGCCAGGGTGCCGATGGGCTCGTAGACGGCGAAGGTGAAATTACGCAGGGGCGTGGCCTGCACCTGGCCGGCGTACTTGTCCGCCCAGGCGGCATTGATGAAGAGGCGCTCGACCGAGAGATCGACCTCGGCGCCCGCGGCGTCCTTCCCGGCGCCTGTCATGGCGTCCAGGCGGCGGACGAACTCGTCGCGCCGGGCGGCGAGATTCTCGGCGATGTAGTAGAGGATCTGCGCCCGCAGATGGGCCGTCGCCTTCGCCCAGCCGGGAGCGGCCTTGCGGGCGGCTTCGACGGCGTTGCGGATGTCCTTCCGATTCCCCTCGCCCACCTCACCGATCAGGCGGCCGTCGGCACCCAGGATCTTGCGGATCACCTCGCCGTCCGGGCGGGTCTGCTTGCCCCCGATGTAGAGCTTGGCGGTGCGGTCGATCACGGGCAGCCCGGCCGGAGCGGCTTCGTCCCTGGCGACCTTCTTCTCCTTACCGTCCTTGCTGTCCTTCTTGTCCCCAGCCTTCTTCGCCTCCGCCTCCCAGCCCGGCTGCACGTACTCCCACAGCCCTTCCCGGCCGCCCTCGCGGCCGAAGCCGCTCTCGCGGTAGCCGCCGAAGCCGGCGGCGGCGTCGAAGAGGTTGGTGCTGTTGATCCAAACGGTGCCGGCCTTGATCTTCGAGGCCAGGTCCAGGGCGAGGTTGACGTTCTCCGTCCACAGGCTCGCCGCCAGGCCGTAGCGGGTGTTGTTCGCCAGCTCGATGGCCTCCTCCGGCGTGCGGAAGGTCATGGCGACAAGCACCGGACCGAAGATTTCGACCTGGGCGATGGTCGCCGCAGGCTCCACCTCCGTGAACAGGGTCGGCGGATAGAACCAGCCGTCCCGCGGGCAGCTCCAGGACGGCTGCCACATCTTGGCGCCCTCCTCCACTCCCTGCTTCACCAGCCGGTCGATGCGCTCGAGCTGCACCGGGGCGATGATGGCGCCGATGTCGATGGCCTTGTCGCGCGGATCGCCCACCCGCAGCGTCTCCATGCGGGCGCGGAGCTTGGTGTAAAGCGTCTCGGCGACGCCCTCCTGAACGAGCAGGCGCGAGCCGGCGCAGCAGACCTCCCCCTGGTTGAACCAGATGGCGTCCACCACGCCCTCGACCGTGCCGTCGAGGTCGGCGTCGTCGAAGACCAGGAACGGGGACTTGCCGCCCAGCTCCAGCGACAGCTTCTTGCCGGTGCCCGCCGTGGCCTCGCGGAGGATGCGGCCGACGTCGGTCGAGCCGGTGAAGGCGATCTTGTCCACTCCCGGGTGGCGGACGATCATCTCGCCCGTGCGGCCGTCGCCGGTGACGATGTTGACCACCCCCGGCGGCAGGCCGGCGTCGCGGCAGATCTCGGCGAAGGCGAACGCCGTCACGGGAGTGAACTCGGCGGACTTGAGCACCACCGTGTTGCCCATGGCGAGGGCCGGCGCGATCTTCCAGGCCAGCATGAGAAGCGGGAAGTTCCAGGGGATGATCTGCCCGGCGACGCCGAGCGGGACGTAGCCCGACAACTCGCGCTCCATGAGCTGCGCCCAGCCGGCGTGATGGTAGAAGTGACGGGCCACGAGGGGAACGTCGATGTCCCGCGTCTCGCGGATGGGCTTGCCGTTGTCCAGCGTCTCCAGGACGGCAAGGAGACGGGCGTTCTTCTGCACATTCCGCGCGATGGCGTAGAGATGGCGCGCGCGGCCGTGGCCGCCCAGATCCCACCAGGGACCCTGAGCCGCCCGCGCCGCGTCGACGGCGGCGTCCACCTCGGCGGCGCCACACTGGAAGACGCGGGCGAGGGGCTTGGCCGTGGCCGGGTTCAGGGTCTCGAACCACTCGCCGGCGGCCGGTTTGCGGAAGGCTCCCCCGATGAACGGGAGGATCTCCCGGCCGCGGGCCTCCAGCCACGCCAGTGCCGCATCGGCGCTCTCGGGGGCCGGACCGTACTCCAGGGTCTCGAAGATCTCGGCGATGGCGGGCATTCAGGATCTCCTCGGGGTACCTGGCGTCAAGAGGCGGCTCAGGGGCAGGACCGGTTGGTGCAAACAGTGCCGGTCGCGGATTGACAGCAGGTGTTGCAGCAAGGGCCACTCGGCTCGGGGACACAGATCTGGTAACAGCCGCTCGCGGCTTGGGTCGGTGCCGACAGGAAGCTCGCCAGAGTAGCGATCAGAGCCAGGGTCAGCAGGAGGAGCTTTCTACGCATATCGCCTCTCTTTCTGATGAAGTCTTCAGGCCAGGGGATGACGGAAGGAGGCCGAGTACCGGCCGGTCACGTAGTGCTCGAGCTGGCGTTCGAGGTCGCCGAGGAGGCTCGAAGCGCCGAGGCGGAAGAGAGCGGGCCGCATCCAGGCGTCGCCCAGCTCCTCTTTCATCAGGGCCAGCCAGTCCGTGGCGTGGCGGGCGGTGGAGATGCCGCCGGCCGGCTTGAAGCCGACGCGGAATCCCGTCCGCTCACGGTAGTCGCGGATCGCCCGCACCATCACCAGGGAGACGGGCAGGGTGGCATTGACCTTCTCCTTGCCCGTCGAGGTCTTGATGAAGTCGGCCCCGGCCATCATGGCCACGCGGCTCGCCCGCGCCACGTTGCGCAGGGTGCCGAGCTCGCCGGTGGCGAGGATCGTCTTGAGATGGGCCGGCCCGCAGGCCTCGCGGAAGGCGCGGACCTCGTCGTAGAGGGCCTGCCAGTTGCCGGTGAGGACGTGGGCGCGGCTAATGACGATGTCGATCTCCCCAGCCCCCGCCGCCACCGACTCGCGGATCTCGGCCAGGCGATGGGAGAACGGGTTCTGCCCCGCCGGAAAGCCCGCCGACACGGCGCAGACCGGAATGCCGGAACCTGCCAGCGCCTCGCGAGCCGTCTCCACCAGGTTGTGGTAGACGCAAACCGAAGCCGTGTGGATATCGAGATGGCCGACGCCCAAAGCCTCCAGGAGATCCCGGCGCACGGGCTGGCGCGCCTTGGCGCAAAGCCGGCGCACGCGGCCCGGAGTGTCGTCCCCCGCCAGGGTCGTCAAGTCGATGCAGGTGATGGCCCGCAGATACCAGGCCGCCTGCCACTCCTTCTTCACCGTCCGGCGCTTCGGCAAAGTCGCCGCCCGTCGCTCCGCCGCGCTGGTATTGACCCGCACCTCGCGCACCCAGTCGAGTTCCAAGGGAGTCCCCGGATTGCGCTCCTCGGAAGGGTCGGGGTGCGGGTGAGGCCCGGACGGCTGCGGCACCAGGGAAGGCCGGGGGGAGATGTCTTTGACAGCCATAGGCTTGGAAGCTTAGCACCTCCGGCCGGACACGCGGAGACTGAATAGACCGGCGGGTGTACCATCTGGGCCATGAAGTCGACTGTCAAGCGGCTCGGCCGGGTGCTGTCCGAATTGTTCGTGAAGAGGGTCGCCTCTCGCTTTCCTGTCTTCGAGGTGCCGGCTGGCACCCGGATGATTCCGGCCTCGCGGATCCAGAGAGCTCTTGACGGGGATGGCATCGTCTGACTGGGTGTCTCGGTGCGAGCAGTCTTGACCTGACGCCGAGCGACCTTCTGAATCGGACCGCTACCCGCCGCTTCGAGGACCCTCACTCTCCCAACCCTCACTCTCCCAACCCTCTCTCTCCCAGCCTCCCCCCCGGCCGCCGGGAGAGAGAGGGCTAAAACATCGCGTCGGGCGGACTTGCTGTTCTCCCTCTTCTCCCGGCGGATGGGGGGGAGGCTGGGAGAAGAGGGCTCCGAGGCGGCTCCCTGGGATCTTTCTGGATCGAGGCGTCGAGGATGTCTTGGCTGGGCCGTAGTGGTAAAGATGAAGCGGCGATCCTTTCCCTGGCCGCCGAGGCTGACGTAGGTCAGGATTTCTTGACCTTTGGGTCGCGTAACCGGACCCAAGGGTCACGTAGCTCGACCCAAAGATTAGGGCTGCGGACCCACGGGTGGTAGTGGGGTTTTAGTGTGTTGCTGCCTTAGGAGGATGAAGGGGGGCAGCGGGTACCTGCCCCCAGGGTGGACATGTTACCTCCTGCACACCACCCGTTGACTAGGCTGTTGCGCGGTGCAGGTGTCGGTAAGACACCCGCAAGTCTGTTGGTTGGAGATAGCGCAGGTAAGCTCAGTCTCGGTGCCTCCAACGACCTGCCTGAGTGCCGAGTCCAAGCTTCGCAACGTTTCTTTCGCCAGCACCAGCTTCTTTGCCGTCGTTTTCTTTTTCATGAATCCTCCTTGAAGGATTGAGAGTATACCCCTCAACTCAACCGGCTCCGGCTTACGCGGCGACCATTGCAGCGGCCAAGAGGTCTACCCCACTTACCCCACGGGTCGCGTAGCCGGCCCCGGGACTCTTGACCTCGGGATCGGGATTCTCGCCCCACGGGTCCCGCAGCTCGACCCACGGGTCGCGGCACCCGGGGGACGGGTCGCCTCGCGGATCCGGCCGGTCGCGCGACGCGCCGCATGGGTCGCGCAGCCCGGCTTAGAAGAGTTGTAGCCCACTCGGCGGGTCCGCTCCCCCGCCCGAGCTCCTTCCAGACTCAACTCTCCCTATGTTCGAGCACGTAGTGCCACGAGTCCATGGGAGTCCTGTGGCGAGTCAGGCGGAATGCGAGCCCGAGACGGGGTGAGCGCATCCAGCCTCCCCTGGCCGGCGCCAAGGCGACATACTCGCCATCTTCCAGGGTGTGAATCTGGAACTTCACCTTGTCATCTCGCAGATCCGCGGTCCACAGCTCGGGGATGCCGGCCTTGGCGTAGATCGGAGGGAGGAGCTTCAGATCCTTGGTCACCGAGCCGTCGCTCACCACTTCCAAGACCAAGTCCGGCGCGCCTTCGATTCTCGAAAAGCGATCAGGTTGCTGAACGGCGGCCGGAACGTAGCGGACGCGCCCGCTCTTCAGAGAGGACCAAAGGACCACCACCATGTCCGGTTCGGCGGAAAGCCCGGCGAAGCGGGAGGTGACGCGGGTGCTGTCCACGTAGACATCGCCGCTCCGGCCCGCGATCAGAAGGTGCAGCGCGGCGCAGATCGCTGTCTTGGGAATCCCATGCGTGTACAGGTCTTCCGGGCTCCTATCGACTTCAATGTCACCTTGCAGGTAGTCGATGCGCCCCGTTTCAGGGAACTCTTCGGACTCTACCCACCTCTGGAATCCATCGAAGGTGAATGCGGCCCCGGGGATACGGAGACTGTTCTCGGGTTCTACCATTAGGCCGACGCCTACCGCGGCGCCCCCGGCCGGTTCCGGATCCGCACCTTCCCCAGCTCGACGCCCGTGTAGTAGTGGGTGAGGATCTCGCGGTAGGTGTGGCCCCGCTGAGCCATGCCGTAGGCTCCCACCTGGCACATGCCGACGCCGTGGCCAAAGCCCCGGCCGGTGAAGAGCCAGCCGGGCTCCTGGTTTTTGGGCATCAGGCGCTTGGCGGTGAAGAGGGTGTCAGGCACGTCCAGAGTCCAGCGCACGGCGAGCCCGTCCACCTGGACGGACTGCCCCGTGTCGTTGTAGATCTTGATCTTGCCGACGCGGCCCGACTCGCCCCGCTCCAGCACGTCGAAGCTGCGAAACTCGAAGCCCGGGAAGCGGGTGTTCACCTGCGTCGCGAGCTGCGAGTCGGTGCGGAAGCGGGTCCAGGCGCTGTAGGGGCTGCTGCGGTCGAAGGAGACGCCATCAAGGTCGAGCTCCTGGTTGAGCGCCACCAGGCGGGTGCCCTGCCAGAAGAGGGTCAGCAGATCCCCGGGCACCAGGTTCAGGCCGGCGCTGTAGAGCTCGCTTCCCTGGCGTCGAAAGGTGGCCATCCCAGTCGAAATATCGTAGACCTTGTCGTCCTTGCCGGAGCGAACGGCGAGCTTGCCGTCGGCGACGGAGAAGAACGAGGCCTCCTCGCGGCGCACCACGTGGAGCAGCTCCGCCAGGGCGAGGAGCATGCGCTCGGTCTGGTCGGCCGAGAGCGGCTGGTCGAGGGGGCCGCTGAGCAGGCCGCTCCGCAATAGGTAGGCCGCCCGTCGGCGATCCTCGTCGCTCCAGTCGGCCGGCGGATCGGTGAGCAGATAGCGCACGTCCTCCGGCGCCAGGAACAACCGGGCGTCGAGCGCCAAGTCGAAGGCGGAGGCGACGAAGCGCTGTACCTCGCGGCGATCTAGCGAGGCGAGAGGCTCGCGGGGCGCCGGCAGGCCGGCGAGCAACGCCAGGTGCTCCAGCCGGGCGCCGAGCACCGCGGCAGGAGAGGCCCCGGCGGCCGGCGGCAGCAGCCGGCGGGTCAGTCCGTCCGGGAAGACGGCCCCTGGCGGCATGTCGCCGTCGATCCGCGCCATGCCGCTCTCCATGCAGGGAACACCCTTGAGATAGGGATCGTTCTTGAGCGGAAAGATGACGTGCACGTCCTCCGTGTGGCCGCCGCAGGTGGAGCTGTAGAGGGCGTCGACCAGCTCGCCCTTGTAGAGCAGCACCTGGCCGGCGGTCTCCGACACCGCGCGGTCCGAGAGCGAGTGCTCGACTCCCAGGCCGCCGTAGACTTGGCAGCGCGGCGTGGCGCAGATGTCATACCCCTCGCGACCGAACTCCCCGAGGTTGCGCAGGGTGTAGGTGCGGGCGGCCACCGCCTGGGCCTTCAGGGCTTCGAGCTGGTGGTAGAGCTCGGGGCCCATCTCGCTCGGCACCACGCCCCGCAGGTACTCCTCCACCGGCAGCTCGTTGATCAGGTTGAGGGCGCCGCGGTCGTTGAGATAGACCAGCATCCGCCCCCGGTAGCGCTTCCCCTGCACCCTGACGCTCGTGCTCGCGAGCGGTGCCACCGAGAGCCAGCGGCCGGGATAGACCCGGGAGGATGCCCCTTGCGTGAGCCGCAAGGCGGGCTCGGTGACGCTGCCGCCCTCGTTGACCACGAAGCCGCCGGTGACGCCCATGGTGGACAGGCGCTTGAGGTCGGCCTCGGCCACCTCGCGGGCGGGATAGTGCCCCACCCGGATGCGGTAGAGGTCGATGCCCGCGTCGAAGTAGGCCTCGCCGGGCTGGCCGCTCTCCTTCTCCAGCCGTTTGGCGAGGTCCTGGGCCTGCTTTTCGTCGCGCAACGCCGCCACCTGCAACCGGTAGAACCCTTTCTGGGCCGACGCCGCGGCCGGCTCGACCTTGATCGAGGTGCCGGCGGCCACCTCCTGGGTATCGACAAACACCTGGAGTGCTTCCTCGCAGCAGGGGAAGGTCACGGTCTCGAGATCGCTCGCCAGCCCCACCTTCACCAGCAGAGGCTCCTTCTCGTCATAGGGCGTCTCGGCCGGAGTCTCCTGGGGCACGGGCTGGCGCGGCGCCGGCTGGACAGGAGGCTTGGCGGGGGGAGCCGGCTGCACGGACGGCGCGACGGGCCGGTTCTTCGGGGGCGGAGTCCGGCTCACGACCCGGGGAGGAGTCTTCGGCGCGCAGCTCGCCAGCAATATCAGCGGGATCAGAGGGATCAGGACGACGGGGAGAAGCTTCAATTTCACGCGGTCTGCACCTCGGGACGAATCTGGCGCAACGACTCGCTACGAACCAGGGCCACCAGGGACGAGGCCAGGACCATCGTGAGCAGGGCGCTGGGGATTCCTTGCAGCAGAAAAAGAACGACCAGGACGAAGGCCCGTAGCTTGGGAGCGCCGGAGAGAAGGATCTCCGGCACAACCGAAACAGGCACGAAAAGAAATGCCAGAGCCATGCCCGCCGCCGCGATCAGAAAGACAAGGACGGTGACCGCGCCCAGGCGCCGGCCCAGCACCGTGAGACCTCGCCGCGCGGCGGCGCGCGTTCCTGAGCCTTCCCGCGCCAGATCCGCCTGAGCGACGTGGCTCCACAGCCCGGCGACCAGGAAGAGGAAGCCCAGCGGGAGGAGGCCGCCGAGGGCGATCCCCAGCACGGCCGGCTTGCCCCAGACCTCCCCCCCACGGCCAGGCTGATCAGCCACACCAGGACGGCGACGGCCAACGGCAGCGCCAGGGCCCAGAAGACGACGAGCAGCCGGAAGAACCGCCCGAGGTAGAGGCCTCCCCAGCCGGAGAAGTCGCGCAGGCTGAAGGTGCGAAACAGCAGGCGGGGCCGCCGCCGGCCGGGCAGCGCCTGGCGCTCCGCCGACGTCAGCACGCCGTAGGTGCCGGCCTGAAACCAGGAGTGGACGAGCACCGACAGCAGCCACACCGCGAGCATGGCGACGCCGGCCAGGATGACCGGCGGGGAGAGCCGGCCCGGATGACCGAGACGTGCCGTCGCGACCGCGAGCACCTTCGCGGCGCTCCTCCCCGCCCCCAGCGCGTCCGCCCCGAGCGTCACCACCGGCAACAGGAGGCCGAGGGCCATCAGGACGAGGACGACGAGGGATTGCAACCACTGGAGCAGCACCAGCTCCCAGTTGGCCGCCAGGTTGGTCCAGCCGCGGCGCAGGCAGTCGCCCGCGGAGAGCCTCATCGCACTCATCGCAAGCGTGCCCCGTGCACCGCCTGCTCGCGCCGGAAGTCCTCGACGGCGTCGAGCGGCACCGGCTGCGCCATCTCATAGAGCCGGCTTACCAGCATGGGAGGGAGCCGCGTCGACAGCAGCGCCGTCTCCTCCTGGGGAGGGACGGCGTCAGGCCCGCGATCCAACGTCTTGGCTGCCGCCGAAGGCACCAGCGTCGTCCGTCCCGCCACCCGCACGGGGGCCTTCTTCGACGCCGCGTCCGAGTCGAGCCGGTAGTTGGTGGTGAAGAGCGTCGGCAGCCGGCGGGTGTAGCGCGCGTTGATGATCAGGTAGAGGATGTCCTTGACCCAGGGCGTCGGCTGCTGCGCTCCCAGCTCGTCCAGCACGAGGAACGGGACCTCGGACAGCGGATCGAGGACCTGCCGGCTGGTTTCCTGCGAGCCGGAATCGAAGGTGGACTGAAGCTGGTGGATGAGGGAGGTGAACTCGACGAAGCGGCCGCGGAGCTGAAACCGCTCGATCAGCTCCAACAGGACGGCGACGGCCAGGTGCGTCTTGCCGCCGCCCGGCGGCCCCACGAACAGGAGGCCCGACTGGCGGAAGCCGATTCCCTCCTGAAGGAACTCGTCGACGTATCCTTGAGCGGCCTTGCGCGCCGCCACGAGCTGCGGCTCCTGGCGCGACCGGCCGCTCGAGACGTGGAAGTTCGACAGCCGGCAGTGGCGGTAGCGGGCGGGAATCCCCGCCGCCTCGATCAAACGGGGCAGTACGTCGCGACGCTGGCAGCCACACGGCCGGGCCGTGCCCGCCCCGCGGTCGGCGACGACAACCCACCCTCGGCCACCGCATTCGGAGCAGGGCTCTTCGAGGACTTCACTGGCCGGCATGCTGAAATCGTAGCACGCACGACGCGTCGTGGAGATCTCAGCGCATCTTGCTCAGCGCGCCGGCGTGGATTCTCACCAGGGCGTGCTGGCGCGAGGGGTCCGCCCGCCGCTCCTCGGCCTGCCGCTTGACGAACTCCAGCAGGCGGTCGACCTCGCCCTGCATCTTCTCCATCTGCTCGCGCATGTTGAGGATCACCTCGACGCCCGCGAGGTTGACCCCCAGGTCGCGGGTGAGGGTGAGGATGATCTCCAGCCGGCGGATCGCCTCCTCGTCGTAGAGGCGGGTGTTGCCGGCGCTGCGGGTGGGCTTGAGGAGGCCCTCCCGCTCGTAGAGCCGCAGGGTCTGCGGATGAATGGCATAGCGCTCCGCGATGACGCTGATCATGACGAACTTCTGGTCGGGTTTTCTGCGGCTTGCCATCAGCCGGCCTCCTCCGCGGCGTCGGCGATCTCGACCTGGGCCGACGACCCGCCCACGAGCTTGGGGATATGGACGCGGAGGACGCCCTTTTCGAAGCCGGCCGATATGCTGTCGACGTCGACGGGCACCCCCAGATCGAAGGTACGGCGGAACGGGCCGTAGCTGCGCTCCATGCGGAGAAAGTTGCGGTTCTCCCCCAGCGGCTGCCGGCGGCCGGAAAGCTCCAGCCGCCGGTCCCGCACCTGTAACTGAATATCGTCACGTCCCACGCCGGGCAGCTCGGCGAAGACGAGATAACCGTCCTCGGTCTCCAGCACGTCGACCGCGGGGGACCAGGTGCCGGGCAGGCCCCCTTCGCGGTCTTCGTAATCCGAGGTCACAAGCGCCTGCTCGAAGAGACCGTTGATTCGATCCTGGATGCGGCCCAGCTCTTCGAGGTAGATCTTCTTCAAGGGCGCCATGACTCAAAACCTCCTGTCGCTACTTCCGCAAGGACTCTACTTCTCCACGTACTCGGCGTCGATGACCTCGTCCGCGGCGCCGCCACTCTGCTGACCCGCTCCCGCTCCCGGACCACCCGGCGCCGGCCCGCCCGCCTCACCACCGCCGGCCTGCTGCTGACGGTACATCACCTCGGCCAGCTTGTGCGAAGCCTTGGTGAGGCGCTCGGCGGCCGAATCCATCTGCGCCGCCTCGTCGCCCTCCAGAGCCTTCTTGGCGCCGGCCAGCGCCTGCTCGAGCTCGCCCTTCTCGTCCGGGCCAAGCTTTTCCTTGTGCTCATCGTAGGTCTTCTCGGTCGAGTAGACCAGACTGTCGAGCTTGTTGCGGGCCTCGACCTGCTTGCGCCGCTCCTGGTCCTCGCTGCGGTGCGACTCGGCCTCCCGGACCATGCGCTCGATGTCCTTGTCGTTGAGGCCGCTCGACGCCGTGATGGTGATGTTCTGCTCCTTGCCGGTGCCGAGGTCCTTGGCCGAAACGTGCACGATGCCGTTGGCGTCGATGTCGAAGGCCACCTCGATCTGGGGCATGCCGCGGGGCGCCGAGGGGATGCCCACCAGGTGGAACTTGCCGAGGGTGCGGTTGTCCTGCGCCATCTCGCGCTCGCCCTGGAGGACGTGCACCTCGACCGACGTCTGGTTGTCCGCCGCGGTCGAGAAGACCTGGCTTTTGCGGGTCGGGATCGTGGTGTTGCGCTCGATCAGCCAGGTGGACACGCCACCCAGCGTCTCGATGCCCAGCGACAGCGGCGTCACGTCGAGCAGCAGCACGTCCTTGACGTCGCCGGCCAGCACGCCGCCCTGAATCGCGGCGCCGATGGCCACCACCTCGTCGGGGTTGACGCCCTTGTGGGGCTCCTTGCCGAAGAGGTCCTTGACCAGCTTCTGGATGGCCGGCATGCGGGTCTGTCCGCCCACCAGCACCACCTCGTCGATGTCCTTGGCCTCGACGCCCGCGTCCTTCAACGCCTGCTTGGACGGCGCGATCGAGCGCTGGATCAGGTCGTCGACGAGCTGCTCCAGCTTCGGCCGGGTCAGCCGCACGTTGACGTGCTTCGGGCCGGCCGCGTCGGCGGTGATGAAGGGCAGGTTGATGTCAGTCTCCTGCGCCGAGGACAGCTCGATCTTGGCCTTCTCGGCGGCCTCCTTCAGGCGCTGGATGGCCATCGGGTCGTTGCCGAGGTTGATCCCCTGGTCCTTCTTGAACTCGTCGAGCAGCCACTCCATGATCCGCTGGTCGATGTTGTCGCCGCCCAGGTGGGTGTCGCCGTTGGTCGACTTCACCTCGACGACGCCCTCGCCCACCTCGAGGATCGAGATGTCGAAGGTGCCGCCGCCGAAGTCGTAGACGGCGATCGTCTGGTCCTTCTTCTTGTCGAGGCCGTAGGCGAGCGCCGCCGCCGTGGGCTCATTGACCAGCCGCTCGACGTTGAGGCCGGCGATGCGGCCCGCGTCCTTGGTGGCTTGGCGCTGCGCGTCGTTGAAGTAGGCCGGCACGGTGATGACCGCGCGGTCCACCTTCTCGCCGAGGTAGTCCTCGGCCGACTGCTTGAGCTTGCCCAGGATCATCGCCGAGATCTCGGGGGGCGAGAACTTCTTGCCCTCGATGCCGACGCGGACGTCGCCGTTGTCGCCGCGCTCGACCTCGTAGGGCACCATCTTCATCTCTTCCCCCACCTCATCGAACTTGCGTCCCATGAAGCGCTTGATCGAGAAGACGGTGTTCCTGGGGTTGGTCACCGACTGCCGCTTCGCGACCTGTCCCACCAACCGCTCGCCGTTCTTCGCGAAAGCCACCACCGAGGGGGTGGTGCGGTTGCCTTCCGCGTTGGGAACGACCTTCGACTCGCCGCCTTCCATCACGGCGACGACGCTGTTGGTCGTCCCCAGGTCGATACCTATGATCTTGCTCATTTGTGCTCTCCTCCTTCGTCATTCTCTGAGGGCTGGCTTCCGGCTGACCGCCGAACGCTCTCTCCGGCAAGTCCCTAGCTTAGAACCTTAGTGGCGCAGCGTCAATTTGCTCCACGCCATGTTTGACAAACTTGGACGCAGATTTATTCCGGCCGGAGAGAAGAGAACCTCAGTCGAGAAGCACCAGGGGGGCCGCCTGGGACTCGGGCGCGACGTTGAGCACCTCGGGATCGAGAAGGAAGTTGCCGGTGATCGCTTCGGAGGCCTCGGTTCCGGACACCGGCTTGCCGCCCTCCAGGGGCTGCAGGGTGTAGCTCTCCTCGCTCGCCGTGTAGCGCAACGGGCGTCCCTCCGGATCCTTGAGGTCGGCCGGAGAGAGCAGCGCCGCCTTGACGAGATCCTCCAGATGGTCGGGGAAGCTCCCCTTGAGCAGGAACCAGGTCTTGGCCGCGCGATCGATCTTGAGGTAGAGGGCCGCTCGCTGATCCCGCGCCAGGGCCGCCCGTTCGCGCTCCTGCCAGGAGAAGGGCATCATGAGGCTGTCGGGCACCCGCAACAGGGCGCCCACCGCCAGCAGAGCCAGCAGCAGGGCCAGGATCCGGCCGCCCCAGGGCACGCCGAGGGGTACCAGAGGCTTGGGCTCGACCCTCATCTGGCGGAACTGGCCCGTTTCCTCTCCGAACGGAACGACGGGCGCCAGGGTGGCCAGCGGGGGCGGAGCCACGGCTGGTGCCGGCCGGGGGGCGAAGCGCGGGTCGATGACCACCGAGGGAGACGCCACCGAAGCCGGCGCCCGGGGCACTGCCGCGGGCGTGGCGGGCGCAGGGGCGGGACGCGGCGGTGGAGCCGGGGCCGCCGGAGCGGTCGCCGGAGCCGCGTGGATCAACAGCTCCTCGACCGCGATCGGGTTGAAGCCTTCCTCGTAGGAGACCTCGTCGCCGCTGTAGAACTTGAAGTCCCCCTCGTTCCAGCGCAGGAGCTGCTCGAGCAGCCTCCAGGTCTGGAGACGCAGGGCCTGAAGCAGCTGCGCCCGTTCCAGATACCGCCGCTCCACCAGCACGTCGATCAGCCGGCCGCCCGCGGACTGGTGCTCGCCGGCCGCCCGGTGGAGATCGACGGGGGTGATCATCCCTTCCCGGACCAGCACCTGGGCCAGCCCCTCCTCCAGCGTCTGGCTGAGAGCGTCGGCGGCGACGATGCGGCCATTCAGGAAGGAGATGGCGACGATGTCCTGCTGACCCTGGACGGTCAGGATGCCGGTCTTCTTCTGCTGGGAGATCAGCTGCAGGATCTCCGGGAGCTTGAAGAGGTCTAGGGTACCCTCAACCGCCATGAGCACAGGCCCTCAGCCACGCCGCTTGCGCGGACGGGCTCTTAGACTGCGTCGCGCAGCTCCCGCCGGAACCGCAACCCGAGAAACAGCGCAAGCCCCGTGATGGCGAGAGTCCAGGACGCCCAGTTGCCCGGATCATACCTCCAAGGGATGTGAACTCCGATGGTTCCGAACAAGGGCAGCATCAGCAGTCCGGCGAGGAAGAGAATGGCGAGGAAGGACCGGCCGCCCTCGCCGATCTCGGCCGAGGCCAGGCCGGGCAGGAAGACGCGCGCCCAGCGGTCGAACGTCCCCTCCTGCACCACGTCGCCGGCGCGGTCGGTATAGCCGAACGGCCGGCGCGCCAGGTGGAGGGCCACCGCCACCAGAATGAGGCTCAGGGCGAGGAAGAGAGAGAGGCCGCGGCGCAGCAGCGGGGAGCCGCCCCGGTCCTCGCCGCCATGCCAGCTCGCCTGGAGCTCGCGCCGGATCTGGGGGATGCGGGCAAAGCCGCCCGGCACCGGCACCACCCGTTGCGTCTGGTTGGCTATCCAACCATTCACCTGGGCGACGTCGATCTCCTGGGCCTTGGCGAGCGCGACCTTCTGCTCGTCGAACATGTAGGCCCCTGAGTACGCCTGGCTCAGGTTGTACTGGGCGGCGGCGCTATGGGAATCCACCGCCGCGGCCTTCTGGAAGCTCTGAATGGCGCCGTTGAAGTCCCCCTTGAGGAAGGCGTAGTTGCCGAGATTGATCAGAGCCGCGGTGTTGTCCGGCTCCTTCTCCAGCACCTGGCGGTAGAGGGTCCGCGCGATCTCCCACTGGTTGAGCGAGCGGTGGACGTCGGCCAGCAGGTGCTTGACCGCGATGCTCGACGGCAACACCGAGCGCAGCACCCCGAGGTCGGAGAACAGGCTGCCGTAGAGACGGTGCTCCTCGAGGCTGCGCATCGCCTGGGCGGGTGGCGACAGCTCCACGGCCACGTACCGCCGTTGCATGTCGATGAGGAGGGGAGTGACTCCCAGCAGCAGCCAGAGGACGATGAGCACGGCGCGTTCGCTGGCCGAGCCGTACCCCCAGAGGAGGAGCGACCAGTAGACCGCGAGCCAGAGGGGGCCGAAAGGCAGCGCCAGGGGCCAGAGCAGGGCCAGGGCGGCCAGCGCCAACGCGGCCGGCCGCGGCACCCGGCGGCCGAACAGCGCCTCCAGATCGCCGAAGAGCGCATTGCCGCGGGCGAGCATCTGCACCGCCACGAACAGGCCGCCGCTGACCAGCAACAGGGCGAGCACCCAGATGAGGAGGTTCTGGAGCCAAAGGAAACGCTCCAGGGGCCGGGAGAGAAGGCGCGGGTAGGCCTTGAACCACGATCCGGCGGCGGCGAGCCGGTTTCCCTGGAGCCAGTCGACGTCCGCCCTGGCGAAGGCCGTCTCCGGGCGGCCCGGATCGAAGCGCTCGGCGGCGTCGAGAGACCAGTGGGCGCGGGCGAAGTCGCCCTGCCGCGCCGCCTCCACCGCCCGCGCCAGGGCGCCGGCCGAAAGGTCCGGCAGGCCGGTCATCCCGAGCTGGCGCGCCGTCTCCATCAGGTCGTTCAGCGCCTTGCCGGCCTGCTGCGGAGTTTTCTGCACCAGCCACTGGAGCCACTGCTCTTCGAGCTGCTTCAGCGTCTGCCGCACCTGGGCGGTCATCTCCACCCCCGTCACCTGCGACGAGGAGACGGAGGCGGCCCGCGCTCCCGTGGGGAGAACGAGACCGAGCACGATCATCACGACGGCCGCGAGCCTCGCGATCGTCGCGGAACTCGCGATCATCGCGGACCTTGCCGCCGGCGGGCAATGCCGCCGGCCGTGCCGATCATCCCCGGGTCTTTTGCACATAACGGACCCGCAAACGGTACAACAGGTCCTCAAGGAAGGCGGACTCCTCCGCCGTCAGGCTGGCCGCGGTCTTCTGCCGCAGGACGTCCAGCAGGTCGATGTGGAAGCGCGCCATCTCGGGATTCTCGGCGGACCCTCCGTCCGGCAGCGGGGCATCCCCCAGGTAGATGGGGACCGGCTCGGCCAGCATGGCCACCAGGTCGAAGAAGCTCGCGCCCTCCAGCTCGGCCGGTAGCGGCGACGAATCCCAACCCGCCGGGCCCGCCTGCCGCGGCGGCTCCCACTGCGGCGCGGGCTCCGGCCTCCTGGCCTCGGCGGCCGGTGCCGGAGCAGCGGGAGGAGCCGGGGGTTCGGGAGCCGGCTCGGCGGTCGATTTTTCGTCGAGGAAACTATACTCTTCCTTCAGCTTGCCGTCGGGCATGAACATCCGCTTGTCGGTGATCTTGATTTCCTTTTTCTCGTTCGCCACTTCGGATTGCTACTCCTTTCGATGCCAGAAACGCCTGATCTCCAGAAGCTCGTCGACCTCGTCGCCCGCCTGCGCGCTCCCGATGGCTGCCCCTGGGACCGCGAGCAGCACCTGCCCGACGTCCGGGCCTACCTCCTGGAAGAGGCGCATGAGCTGGCCGGGGCCATCGACGCCGGCGACTGGGAGGAGATCGCCGAAGAATTGGGCGATCTTCTCTTCCAAGCCGCGTTCATCGGCCGTCTCGCCGAGGAAACCGGAGCTTTCAGCCTCTCACAGGTCATCGACGGCGTCTACCGGAAGATGGTGGAGAGGCACCCCCACGTCTTCGGCACCGAGGTGCTGGCCGACGCCGAGGCCGTGCGCCAGGCCTGGGAGCGGCGCAAGCTGGCCAAGGAACCGAAGCGGGAATCCCTCTTCTCCGGCGTACCCTCTTCCCTCCCAGCTCTTTTAGCATCGTACCGCCTGACGCAGAAGGCTTCGGGAGTCGGCTTCGACTGGCCCGACGCCGCCGCGGTGCTGGCCAAGGTCGACGAGGAGCTGGCCGAAGTTCGGGAGGCCCTGGCCCAGGACGACAAGGAGGCGGTGCGAGAAGAAGTGGGAGACCTCCTCTTCTCCCTCGCCAACTTGGCCCGCAAGCTCGACGTCGACCCCGAAGCCGCCCTCGCCGGCACCAACCTCAAGTTCCGCCGCCGCTTCGCCAAGATCGAGGAAGGCCTCGCCGCCCGGGGAAAGACGGCCGCGGAAGCGACCCTGGAGGAGATGGACGAGCTTTGGGAGGCGGCTAAAGGGGCGGATGGGGCGGGGAAGCGGTAAGAACCCCCCTCAGAAACACTACCCTCTCAGCGAAGGGCGTAGAGACGTTCCCAGCCCGTCCACGACGCCCTTCGCAGTCCAATAACGGCGGGACGTCTCCGCGGCGGCCACAAACATTCGAAAGACGACGCACCTACGACGGGGCGATACCGCCTCTCGATTTCAAAAAAGAGCCCCGCAACAGCAGATCCCACGACTCCACGAGCACAGCTTCCTACAGACAGCACCCATCGCTCGCCCTCTTTCTGCCGCAAATTACCCGCCAATTGCCGCAAACGTGGCCATCGCGATCCTCGTTTCAGACCCAGCAGCCGCCACTGCCTTTCGAGATGCCGCAAATACCGGGGCAGCAGTCATTGCTCTCGGTCGAGCAGCCGCAACTACCTCTTCAAAAGCCGCAAATTTCCGAGCAGCAGAGATCGGCAGTCTGTAAGCAGCCGCAAACATCGATGTTTTTGCGGCTGCTCGATCTCCACTTGCGGCATCACGCCTTCCATTCGCGACTCCATCGAGGATATTTGCGGCTGCTTCCAGTCCGTCCATGAACGCTCATCCGCCATTTGCGGCTGCTTGACGAACTTTCGCGACATCCGAAGCATCAGTCGCGACACCCATCTGAAGAGTAGCGGCTCGCGAAGAGGCTGCTGCGGCTGCTCGGTCACGAGCAATCATTGCTGTCAGGGCATTTGCGGCACAATCGGGGATTTTTGCGGCTCAATTCCGGAAATTTGCGTCTTCTGAAAATACGACTACGCCTTCGGGGCCAGCTCCCGCACCACCTTCTCCAGGTAAGGCAGCACGTTCTTGGCCACGATCTCCTGCCCGGCCGCCGTGGGGTGGATGCCGTCCATCTGGTTGAGACGCGCGATGCCGCCGACGCCGGCCAGCATGAAGGGGAGGAGGGAGACGTTCAGGTCCTGGGCGATCTTCGGGTAGACGGCGGCGAAGCCGGCCGTGTACTCGGGGCCGTAGTTGGGCGGCATCTGGAGGCCCAGGAGGAGAACGCGGGCGCCGGCCGCCTGCGAGCGGCGGACGATCTCCCGCAGGTTTTGATTGACCTCCTGGACGGGAAGGCCGCGCAGGCCGTCGTTGCCGCCGAGGGCCACCACCACCACGTCCGGATGCTGGTTGAGGAGCCAGCTCAGGCGCGCGAGGCCGCCGGCCGTCGTGTCGCCGCTGACGCCGGCGTTGATGACGCGGACGGGGAGACCCTCCTGCTGGAGCTGCTTGCCGAGGAGCGCCGGATAGGCCTGGTCCTCATTCAATCCCAGACCGGCCGTGAGGCTGTCGCCCAGGAAGACGACGACGGGAAGCTTTTGCGGTGCTTTCGCTGCCACGGGGGCGCCGGAAGCCACCGCCGGAGCCGCCGGAGCAGAAATGGGCTGCCGTACAACGGCGGCGCCATCCCCGGACACCCGCTGGCGGCAGCCGGCGGCCAGGGGAATAAGGAGAACGAGGGTGAGGGTTGCCAGCTTTCGCCACGTAGAGTCGATCATTCCACTTGAGAAAACCGTCAGGCCCGCCGCTTATTTCCCATGCGCTTATTCCCATGAAGACCCCACGCATTGAGCTTCGACAGCTCACCCGCAGGCTTCCGTCCGGTGGACGGGAGCTGACGATCCTCGACCGGGTCGACCTCACCTTCCAGGCCGGCGAGTTCGCCGCCGTCCTGGGTCCCTCGGGGAGCGGCAAGTCGACGCTCCTCGCCCTGATGGCCGGGCTCGACCGCCCCACCTCGGGCGAGGTGATCATCGACGGCACCCCCATTCAGGCAATGTCCGAGGATGGCCTCGCGCTGCTGCGCCGCCACAAGATCGGCTTCGTCTTCCAGAGCTTCCAGCTCCTCGGCAACCTCACGGCGCGGGAGAACGTCCTCCTTCCCATCGAGCTGCTCGGCCAGCCCGACCCGGTGGGCCGCGCCAACGAGCTGCTCGCCGCCGTGGGCCTCGACGACCGCGGACATCACTACCCGAGCCAGCTCTCGGGGGGCGAGCAGCAGCGCGTGGCCCTCGCCCGCGCCTTCGCCGCCCGGCCGCCCATCCTCCTCGCCGATGAGCCCACCGGCAACCTGGACGGCGCCACCGGCCGCAAGGTGCTGGAGCTGCTGACCGAGCTGCGGCGCCGCGAGGGGACGACCCTGATCCTCGTCACCCACGATCCGGCCGTGGCCGCTCTCGCCGACCGGCGGATTCACCTCCGCGACGGCCGCGTCGAGAAGGACGAGACGCCGGAGACCGCGGTGCCCGAAGCGTCCCAGGTCACCGGAGCCCTGGCTTGAGCCCCGGCTTTTTCCTCCGCACCCTGCTGCGGGAATCCCGCGGCTCGCGCGGCCGGCTGACCTTCTTCATCGCCTGCCTGGCCGTGGGCGTCTCCGCCGTGGTGGCGGTGGCGGGCCTCTCCGCGAGCCTCGACCAGGGGATCCGCCGCGAAGCTCGCCAGCTACTCGCGGCTGACCTGGCCATCCGCGGCAGCCAGCCGATCCCGCCGGCCGTGAACGGCGCGCTCGCCAAAATTTCTGGAATCCAGCGCACGAACCTCCGGGAGACGGTGACGGTGGCCACGGTAGCCGGCGTCAACGGCCAGCCCGGCCCCAGCCAGCTCGTGGAGCTCAAGGTGGTGGACGGCGTCTACCCCTTCTACGGCAAGCTCGTCTTGAAACCCGCCCGGCCGCTCCACGAGCTGCTCAACGCCCGCACGACGGTGGTGGGCTCGGAGCTGCTGGCCCACCTGGGACGCAAGGTCGGCGACGACATTCTGATCGGCGGCCAGCCGTTTCGCGTCGCCGCCACCGTGGTCTCCGAGCCCGACCGCGTGAGCATCTCCTTCACCCTCGGCCCCCGGGCCTTCCTCTCCGGCGAGGGTTTCGCCCGCTCCTCCCTCGAAGGCCAGGGGAGCCGCGTCAGCTACCGCGCCCTCTTCAAGCTGCCTGAGACCCTCTCGGCCGCCGAGCTGAGCGCCGCCGCCGCGGCCGTGAAGGGCGTCCTGCCGCCCGGCGAGAACTACCGCGTCGAGACCTACCGGCAGGCGCAGCCGGCGCTGCGGGAAAACCTTTCGCGCATCGAGCGCTTCCTCGGGCTCGTGGCCCTGCTCTCTCTGTTCGTAGGGGGCATCGGCGTCGCGCAGAGCGTGCGCGCCTGGCTGACCGGCCGGCTGGACTCGATCGCCATCCTCAAGTGCCTGGGCTTGAGACCGCGGGAGATCTTCCCCCTCTATCTGGGGCAGACGGTCCTGCTCGGCCTCGCCGGCAGCCTCGTGGGGATCGTCGCCGGCGGCCTCGTGCAGCTCATCCTGCCGCGGCTGTTTCCGGATCTGATCCCGGCCGAGCTGATCAACCCCTGGCAGCCGGTGGCCCTGCTGCGCGGCCTGGGCCTCGGGGTGGGCGTCGCCCTGTTGTTCAGCCTGCCGCCGCTCTCCGCCGTGCTGCGCGTTCCCCCCGCCCGGGTGCTGCGCCGCGACGCCGAGCCCCTCCCCCGCCACCGCTGGGTGGCGGCGGCCACGATGCTGGTGCTGGGAGTGGGCATCTGGGGCATGGCGGCTCTCCAGTCGCACTCGGCGCTCCTGGGGGGGCAGTTCACGCTCGGCGTGGGCGTGGTGACGGCCCTCCTCGGCGGCGCCGCCCTGCTGGTGACCTGGCTGGTGCGCCGGCTGCCCCGCGACTTCGCCAGCCTGTGGCTGCGCCAGGGTCTCGCGGCGCTGGCCCGGCCGGGCGCCGGGGGCGCGAGCGCCATCGTCGCCCTGGGGCTCGGGGTGCTGGTGGTGCTCGGCATGTCGCTCGTCCAGCAGCGCCTCGCCGCCCAGCTCTCGGCGGAGATGCCGACCAACGCGCCCAGCGCCTTCCTGGTGGACATCCAGCCCGGACAATGGCCGGGCATCGAGAAGGTGCTTCACGAGGCGGGCGCCACCCGCGTCGAGTCGGTGCCGGTGGTCATGGCCCGGCTGCGGGCGATCGACGGCGTCAAGGTCGAGGAACTGGTGGAACGGAAGGAGGGGGAGCGCCGCTGGGGGCTCACCCGTGAGCAGCGCCTCACCTACATGAAGGAGCTGCCGAAGGACAACCAGATCGTCCAGGGCAAGCTGTGGAGCGATCCCGATCCCTCACCCAATCACGCGGAGGTGAGCCTCGAGAAAGAGTTCGCCGAGGGGATCGGCGCGCGGCTGGGCTCGACCCTGAGCTTCGACATCCAGGGTGTGCCCCTCGACCTCAAGGTCACCAGCCTGCGGACGGTGAACTGGCAGACCTTCGGCATCAACTTCTTCCTCGTCGTCGAGCCCGGCGTGCTGGAGTCCGCGCCGCAGATGCGCCTCGCCGTGGCCCGGCTGCCCAAGGGCGGCGAGCAGCGGGCGCAGGACGCCCTCGCCGCGAGCTACCCCAACGTGACCCTGCTGCGCATCCGCGAGATCCTGGAGAAGGTGTTCAAGGTGTTGCAGCGCATCAGCCTGGGCATCCGCTTCCTCGGCGGCTTCACGGTGGTGGCGGGCATTGCCATTCTGGCCGGAGCGATCAGCGCCGGCTCGGCCCGGCGCGGGAGAGAAGTGGCGCTGCTCAAG
Source organism: Thermoanaerobaculaceae bacterium (assembly GCA_963717295.1). GTDB lineage: Bacteria > Acidobacteriota > Thermoanaerobaculia > Multivoradales > UBA5704 > DATARR01. Next base: position 7,303,546 of record OY970330.1, on the reverse strand, counting down.
ACGCTCGGAATGACCCGCCGCGGCGTCGCCGCCACCTTCGCCGCCGAGTACGCCCTGATCGGCCTGGTGGCCGGCGGCATCGGCACCCTCGGCGCCACGGCTCTCGCCTACGGTGTGATCACCCGGGGGTTCCAGATCCCCTGGCAGCTCGAGCCCGCATCCCTGGCCGTGGCCCTGGTCGGCACCGTGCTGCTGGCCGTCGTCGCGGGTCTCGCCGCGAGCTACAGGGCGTTGCAGAGGCGGCCGATCGAAGTGCTGCGGGCGGAGTAGAGCTCCCTACTGCATCCCACCGACCGTGCGGTACAACCCGACGAAGGCGGTGAAGACGTCCGACTCCGCCTGCGCGGCGCCGTCCTCGGCCTGGAGTTGGGTGCGCTCGGCGTCGAGCAGCAGGAGGTAGTCGGCGACGCCCTCGCGATACCGAGCGCGGGCGATCCCCGCGGCGCGAGCGCTCTCGCGCACCTCGTCGTTGAGGGCGACGAGGCGCTCCTGTTGCTGCCGGTAGGTCACGAGCGCCGTCGCCGTCTCTTCCAGGGCCAGCAACATCGTCTTCTCATACGCCGCGAGCGCTTCCTGGGTGACGGCATGGGCGCCGCGGAGCCGGGCGCGGGCACTGCCGAGATCGAAAGCGCTCCATTGCAGCGCCGGGGTGACGGCCCACGCCCGGGAATCGCCCGTGCCGAAGAGATGACCTCGGCCAGCCAGCAGCCCGAGCACACCGGAGATCGTGATTCGCGGGTACAGATCCGCCGCGGCGACCCCTTCGGACGCGGCCGTCGCGGCGAGACGGCGCTCCGCGGCCCGCACGTCCGGCCGGCGAGTCAGGAGCTGGTCGGGGGGCCCCAGCGCAATCGTCTTCGCGAGCACCGGATAGGCCCGGGGCGCCAGATCGACGGAGAGCTCACCGGGCGCGCGGCCGGTCAGCACCGCCAGCCGGTGCTCGTGGGCCGCGAGCGCAATGCGAACGGGAGGTACCTCCGCCTCGATCGCCGAGACGCGGGCCGACGCGCTCGCCACGTCCTGCTCCTCGCCAATCCCCTCGTCCCGCCGCACCGTCGCCAGGCGCAGCGTCTCGCGCTGGTTGACCAGGCTGCGGTCGAGCACCGCCATACGCTGTTGCAGGCCGCGCAGCTCGAAGTAATTTCGGGCGACATCGGCCGCCACGCTCACCCGCACGGCCGCCAGCGCGGCCTGAAGGCTCTCGGCATTGGCCGAGGCGGAGGCGATGGCCGCGCGCACCCGGCCGAAGAGGTCCAGCTCCCACGAGGCGTCGAACGCCGCGCGGTAGGTGTTGATGCGCACCGGCGCTTCGGTAAACCCCGGCAGCGCCTGATCGCGCAGATCGGCGGAGACCCCGGCCGTCACCTTCGGATACAGAGCGCGGCGGTCCTCGTCGAAAACGGCGCGCGCTTCGTCGAGCCGGGCCATCGCGGACCGTACGTCGTGGTTGGCCGCGAGCGCCGCGTCCTCCAACTGTTCGAGCACCGGGTCGTCGAGCTGCCGCCACCATCGCGGGTCGTACGCCTGATCCGAGAACGACGCCGCGTCCCAGCCGACCAGAGCGGTCTGGTGCACGGCGGCGGCCGGCGGTGCCGTGTGGACCGCGCAGCCGGCGATCGCCATGCACGCGAGCCCCACGACGAGCAGGGAACCAATCGATTTGATTTTGTATGTGTGGCGCACGGTCAGTGGCTCTCCGCGATCGTAGGGTTTACCTGCGGCACGGCCACCCGTGTCCGCCGCGACAACCTCGCCGCCAGTCCCTGCACGACGACATAGAACACGGGCGTCAGAATGAGCCCGAACAGCGTGACGCCGAGCATGCCAGCGAACACGGCGATACCCATCGCGCGCCGCACCTCGGCGCCGGGGCCGGTCGCCAGGACGAGTGGCACGACTCCCATGATGAAGGCCAGGGAGGTCATCAGCACCGGGCGCAACCGGACGCGGCACGCCTCGACGATGGCGGTGCGGCGCGGTACCCCCTCGCTCTCACGTTGTCGCGCGAACTCGACGATGAGGATGGAGTTCTTGCACGCCAGGCCGGCGAGCACCAGGAAGCTGATCTGGGTGAACACGTTGTTGTCGCCGCCCGTCAGCCACACGCCACCGATCGCCGATAGCAAGGTCATGGGAACAATCAGAATAACCGTGAAAGGCAGCGACAGGCTCTCGTACTGGGCGGCGAGAACGCCGTAGACGAGCAGCACGCAGAGCGGGAAGATGAGGAACATCGTGTTGCCGGAGATCGCGTCCTGGTAGGCGAGCTCCGTCCATTCGAACGTCATGCCGTTGGGCAGCGTCCGCTTGAGCAGGGCGGCCATCGCGCTCTGCGCCTGGCCCGAGCTGTGTCCCGGCGACGGAGCGCCGTTGATCTCGGCGGCCGGAAAACCGTTGTAATGCATCACCTGGTCCGGACCGTAGGTACGGCTCACCTGTAGCACCGACCCCAGCGGCACCATCTCACCCCGGTCGTTGCGGGTCTTGAGCCGTGCGATCTGCTCCGGCTGCAAGCGGAACGACGACTCCGCCTGCACGTTCACCTGATAGGTCCGTCCGAAGCGGTTGAAGTCGTTGGCGTAGAGCGATCCGAGATAGACCTGGAGGGTGTCGAACACGTCCGTGAGGGGAATGCCGTAGGTCTTCACGCGCTCGCGGTCGACGTGGACGTCGATCTGCGGCACGCTGACCTGGAAACTTGAGAAGAGCCCGAGAAGGGAAGGCTCGGCCTGGCCCGCGGCGGACGCCGTCTGCACCTGTTTATAGAGCTCCTCGAACCCCAGGTTCGCGCGGTCTTCGACGAACAGCTTGAAACCGCCGACGGCGCCGAGCCCCTGCACGGGCGGCGGCGGAAAGATCGCGACGAAGGCGTCCTGGATGCCGCCGAACTTCTGGTTGAGCTCGCCGACGATGCTGTTGGTGTCCAGCCCGGGGTGCCCCGCACGCTGGTCCGACGGCTTGAGGGTCACGAAGGCGATGCCGGTGTTCGGCGCGTTGACGAAGCCGTTGATCGACAGCCCGGGGAACGCGACGGCGTTCGCGACGCCGGGGTGCGCCATCGCCAGCGCCGACATCTGGCGGATGACCTTGTCGGTGCGGTCGAGCGTGGCCCCGTCGGGCAGTTGGGCGAAGGCGACGAGGTAGTCCTTGTCCTGCGCCGGCACGAAGCCCTGCGGCACCTTGGCGAAGCCGGCGCCGGTGAGCACCATGAGCCCGCCGTAGACGACGAGCGCCAGCACCGCCACCCGCAGGACCCGCACGACGCCGCCCGCGTAGAGCGAGGACCCCTTGGCGAACACGCGGTTGAAGCCGCGGAAGAACCAGCCGAACAGGCGATCGATCACCCGTTGCGCGCGGTCGCGGGGAGCGCCGTGGGCCCGCAGCAGCCGGGAGGCCAGGGCCGGGCTCAGGGTCAGCGAGTTGAAGGCCGAGATGGCCGTCGAGATCGCGATCGTCAGCGCGAACTGCCGGTAGAACTGCCCCGTCAGGCCGCTGATGAACGCCGTCGGCACGAACACGGCGCCGAGGACGAGGGCGATCGCGACGATCGGGCCCGAGACCTCCGCCATGGCCCGCCGCGTCGCCTCCATCGGCTCCTGCCCCATCTCGATGTGCCGCTCCACGTTCTCGACGACGACGATGGCGTCGTCCACGACGATGCCGATGGCGAGCACGAGGCCGAAGAGCGAGAGCGTGTTGAGCGAGAACCCGAGAGCCAGCATGATCGCGAAGGTGCCGACGAGCGACACCGGCACCGCGACGAGCGGGATAATCGAGGCCCGCCACGTCTGGAGAAAGACGACCACGACGATGACGACCAGCAGGATCGCCTCCAGAAGCGTATGGGCCACGGCGGTGATCGATTCGCGCACGTAGACCGTCGGGTCGTAGACGATCCGGTAGTCCACCCCGGGCGGGAAGCTCTGCTTCAGCCGCTCCATCGTCGCGTGCACGTCGGCCGACGCCTGGAGGGCATTGGTGCCGGGCCGCTGGAAGACGCCGATGGCGACCGCCGGCTTGTTGTTGAGCAGGCTGCGCAGGGAGTAGCGGCTGGATCCGAGCTCGAGGCGGGCAATGTCCGAGAGGCGGGTGATCTGGCCGTCCTTCGTGGCCCGCACGACGATGTGGCCGAACTCCTCTTCCGTCGTCAGGCGTCCCTGGGCGTTGATGGTGAGCTGAAACGTCGCGCCGGAGGGCGCTGGCGGCGCTCCGAGCACCCCGGCCGCCACCTGGATGTTCTGCTCCCGGATGGCCCGCACGACGTCGCTCGCCGTCAGCTGGCGCGAGGCCAGCCGGTTCGGGTCGAGCCAGACGCGCATGCTGTACTCGCCGGCGCCGAAAACCTGGACGGCGCCGACGCCCGGCAGGCGGGTCAGCTCGTCCTTCACCCGCAGCAGGGCGTAGTTCGAAAGGTAGAGCATGTCGTAGCGCTCGTCCGGCGACACGAGATGCGCGATGAGCAGGAAGTCCGGCGACGCCTTCTCGGTCGTCACGCCGATCCGCTGAACGTCCTGGGGCAGCCGCGGCAGCGCCTGGGCCACACGGTTCTGCACCTGCACCTGCGCGGTGTCGAGGTTGGTGCCGACGGCGAAGGTGATGGTCAGAGTCAGCGCGCCGTCCGACGTCGCCTGCGAGAACATGTAGAGCATGTCCTCGACGCCGTTCATCTGCTGCTCGAGGGGCGCCGCCACCGTTTCGGCGATGACCTTCGGGTTCGCGCCCGGAAAGGCGGCGCGCACGATGACGGTTGGCGGCACGACGGCGGGATACTCGCTGATCGGCAGCTTCAGGAGGGCCAGGGCACCGGCGACGACGATCCCCACCGAGAGGACGACGGCGAAGATCGGCCGGGTGATGAAGAAGGACGAGAACTTCACTTTGCACCGCCCGTCTCACCACCCATCACCGCGACCGTGGCGTTGACCTGGGCTCCGGGCCGCACCCGCTGCAGGCCATTCACCACCACCAACTCCCCGGGCTCGATGCCCTTGCGGACGACGCGGAGGCCGTCGACGAGCGGCCCGAGCGTCACCGTGCGCGACTCGACCTTCTTGTCGCCGCCGACGACCAGCACGAAGCGCCGGTCGAGATCGGTCCCGACGGCGCGGTCCTCGACGAGCACGCCCTTGTAGGTCACCGTCCCCGGCAGGCGCAGGCGGACGAAGAGGCCCGGAGTCAAGCTGCGGTCGGGGTTGTTGAAGATCGCGCGGCCTCGGATCGTCCCCGTCGAGGAGTCGAGCTGGTTGTCGAGGAACCGCAGCGTGCCTTGATGGGGAAAAGCCTGCTCGTTGGCGAGCGCCATCTCGATCCGCAGGCTGCCCTTGCCGGCGCCGGCCCCCTGGCGCACACGGTCGCCGTAGCGCAGGAAGGTCTGCTCGTCGGCGTCGAAGGCGGCGTACATCGGATCGATGGACACGACGGTGGTCAGGAGCGTGGCCTCGGCCTGGCCGCCCGACACGAGATTGCCGCGGGTGATGAGGGCGCGGCCCGCGCGGCCCGCGATCGGCGAGACGACCCGGGTCCACTCCAGATCGAGCTCGGCGGCGCGCAGAGCGGCCGCCGCGGCGGCGACGTGGGCCTCCGCCTCGGCCGCGGCGCCCGTGCGGCGTTCCCGCTCTTCGAGGGGCATCGCGTTCTCGCTCGCCAGCCGGTCGGCGCGCCGCATCTCGGTTCCGGAGCGATCCCGAGCCACCTTCGCCTGCGCGAGCTCGGCGCGCAACCGGTCGACCTGCGTTTGAAACGGGCGGTCGTCGATCTGGAAGAGCAGCTGGCCCTGCCGTACGAGGCTGCCCTCCTCGAACGACACTCTCGTGACGAGCCCCGAGACGCGAGGACGGATGGCGACCGATTGCACGGGCTCCAGCCGGCCCGTGAACTCGTCCCACTCCGTGACGTCGCGGGCGACCGAATGGGCGACGGTGACCTGGGGAAGCGGGGGCGGCGCGCCGCCGGCCGCGACCCGGGCGCAAGCGGCGAGGCCCAGGGCCGCGCCACCGGCGAGAAGGACGAGAAGGAGAGGAAGCAGAGAGGTGCGTGATGGCTTGTTCATGGCCCCTTCAGGATGGCCCCGCAGGACGGCCGGCCACAATCCGGCAGATACCCGAGGCCGGAGTCATCCGAATACGGCAGGCCGGGCTCGGCCGTCCGGGGCAGGCATCCCTCATCCAAAGGGACGAGGGAGACATGGTCCGGACGGTCGAGTGCCCCGCGAGCCCCTCTGGCCGTACAATCGACCCATGGCGATCCTCGACGATCTCTCACCCTGCGGCGTGAAACCGCTCGATTTGCCGCCGGAGACCCTGGAGACGGGCGTCGTGCAGCTCCGAGCCGAGCTCTCCCGCCTCCGCGAGGAGAACATGCGGGCCGAGTGCATGGCGTCCATTCAACGCGACGCCGTCCAGCTCGCGCTCGATCTGCTGGTCACGCACCCGGACCTGCGCGGCTTCTTCCGCATGTTCATCAAGCGCCTGGTGGACGACTCCGGGGCGCACGCCTGCGGCGTGTGGCTCCTCGACGAGTCGACGAACGAGTGCGACCTGTGGATGGCGAACATCGGCGGCGAGACGCTCACGGCCGAAAGCCCGGGCTGGGCCTCGCTCGATCTGCCCCGCGAGAGCATGGCCCCGCATCTGGTCGCTTGTGACGACTGCCGCGCCGCGACTCTCGAATACCAGGGCGACGACGAGCGTCTGCCGGAAGCGGTCCGCGCGTTCAACCGGGCGGCCGGAGTGCGGGCGCTGCTCGTCGCGCCGCTCAACCTGCCGCCGAAGACCCTCGGTTGGATCGCGCTCTCCAGCGTCGCCGATTCCGAATGCGAGCGCCAGTGGCTGGCGGCCCTGCTCGACGCGACCGCGCGGCAGGCGACGCTCGCGCTCTATTACAGCCGCCTCGTCGAGCAGAGCCTCTTCGAGGCCCGCCGGCAGGCCGTGCTGGAGGAACGCAACGGGATCGCGCGCGATATCCACGACACCCTGGCCCAGGGCTTCGGCGCCATCCTGATGCAACTGCAGGCGGCGCAGCGCGGCGCCCCGAACCTCCCGCCGAAGGTGGCGCGGAGCCTCGCGACGGCGGTGGACCTCGCGCGCACGCACCTTGTCGAGGCCCGCCGCTCCGTGGCGGCGCTGCGGCCCCAACCCCAGGAGCGCGAGGACGTGCCCGCGGCGCTCCATCGCATGGTCGACCTGGCGCAGAGGACGAACGACGTGCCCGTCGATCTCGTTCTCGACGAGCTGCCGGCGTTCGACGCGGGCGTCGAGCGCGAGATCATCGGCATCGCGCAGGAGGCGCTGACCAACGCCGTGCGCCATGCCCACGCTCGCCGCATCGTGGTGCGCGCGGGAGCCGTTCGCGGGGTCGGATTCCGCTTGTCGGTGACCGACGACGGCCGCGGGATCGCCCGCGACTTCGGCCCCGGAAGCTTCGGCATGACCAGCATGCGCGAGCGCGCCGAGCGCATCGGAGCCTCGTTGACCTTCGTGACCGCGGCGCGGGCCGGCACCGAGGTCGTGCTGGCGTGGCAGCCGGCGGCCTTCGCGATCCCGCGGGCAGAGCAGGCGGCCGATGGCGATCGCTGAGCCGCGCGGAGCGACGGCCGGCGTCGTGCCCGGGCCTGCGCGGGTGCTGGTCGTCGACGACCACTCCCTGCTGCGCACGGGTGTGGCCAACATCATCAATCAGGAAACGGATCTCGCGGTCGTCGCCGAAGCGGCCAACGGCCGCGAGGCCGTCGAAGCGTTCCGGACCCACCGGCCCGACGTCGTCCTGATGGACCTGCGGATGCCCGAGATGGAAGGCGTCGAGGCCGTGCGCCGGATTCGCGAGGTCGATCCGCAGGCCCGCGTCATCGTGCTGACCACCTACGACGCGGACGAGGACATCGCCCGCGCGCTGCAAGCCGGCGCCAAGGCCTACATCCTCAAGGACATCTCGGCCGACGCGCTCGTCGCCTGCATCCGCGACGTGCTCACCGGCAAGACCTACCTGGCGCCGACCGCCGCGGCCAAGCTGGCGGAGCGGGTAACGCAGGTGCAGCTCACGCCGCGGGAGCTGGCCGCGCTCCGGGTGCTCGCCAATGGCCAGAGCAACAAGGAGATCGCCACCTCGCTGGGGATTTCCGAGCGCACCGTCAAGACCCACCTCGCGCACCTGTTCGAGAAGCTCGGCGTCACCAGCCGCACCGAAGCCGTCCGCGTCGCCACGCGGCGCGGCCTCGTACGCTTCGATTGAGCGCCCTGTTCTGAGACTCGCCCGATCCAGCCCGCCGCCGGAGCTCTGGCGGATTGGACAGCCGGAGACATAGGTAACACTTCAGACCGGAGTCGAAGCGCCTCAGACCAACACCGATCGGCGCGTCTTTGCCTGCCCTGCCTCTGCGGCGGCAGACTGCTGGCCCGATGCCGGGACTGCACGCTCTCGCCCCCAGGCACGGATCGCATCGATCGCTTCCGGGTTCGTCTTCGAGAGGGGGACGGTATTGCGGAAGACCTTGCGCCAGTAATCGTCGTCGACGGCCCCGTCCCCTTTGAGCATGGCTTCCTTGGCGACCTCCGCTACGGAAGCTTCGAGGTCGCTCCCTGCGTAACCTTCAGATAAATCGACGAGCTCGTCCAAGAGTAGCGCGCCTTCCAGATTCCGCCGCAGATAGCGCTTGGCATAGAGGGAAAGGATCTCCTTGCGCTCGCTAGGATCGGGGAGATCCACGAAAAAAATTTCATCGAAGCGCCCGCGGCGGAACAGTTCAGGCGGCAGCTTGCCGATGTCGTTGGCCGTGCTCACGACAAAGACGCGCGCCCGGCCTTCCTGCATCCAGTAGAGGAAATGGCCTACCAAGCGTGTCGAGGTACCACCATCGCCTGAAGAACCGGCGCCGGCGAGCCCCTTCTCGATCTCGTCGATCCAGAGTACGCAGGGAGCCACCCGATCGGCCATGGCCAGCGACTCCTTGAGGCGCGCCTCACTCTGACCTAGGTATTGCCCGTGGATGTTGGCGAGGTCCAGCCGATACAGGGGAAGGTTCCAGCTTCCGGCAACGGCTTTAGCCGAGAGAGACTTGCCGCACCCCGGGACCCCAACCAGGAGCACTCCCCGCGGCGGACGGAGCCCACGTTCCCGGAGATCCATGGTCAGCAACGGCCGCTGCTTGTCGAGCCAAGCGCGCAGACCCTGGAGCCCTCCAAGGCTCAGATTTTGACCTGCCACCTGGACACGCTCCAAGCCCGAGATGTCGGAGAAGATCTGATCCTTAATCTGTGAGAGCTCGGTCAGGTCGTCCCGGGTCACCGCCCCCTTGGCCAAGAGGGTCACAACCGCGTTTTCTGCCTCGACTCGGCTCACCCCGGAAAGGATCGTCGCCGCCTCGCTCAGCTCCGGATCCGCCCATTCGATCGGGAGAGTACCGCGGTAGTCGGCGAGCTGACCTTCGATGATCTCGCGCATCTCGTCAATGGTCGGCAGATCGAGAGTCAGGGACATGCCCTGGCGCTGCAGGCGCGGCCAGACCGGCCCCGATGTCAAGACCACCAAGGTCCCGCCCCGCGCCGTTGCTTCATGCACCACGTCCAGAAGCTGACGGGTGAGCGCGTTGTCGGCTTCGAGATCCTGTACCTCGGTGAGCACGAAGGTGAGATTCTGTCTCTGAAGGATCTGCTGCCCTACGAAGTCGAGGGCTCCTGCCGCCGATCTGTCTTCGTTGACGCTCCGATTCGTAGCGAGGTCTCGCATTCCCTGAGACAGGGTATGGCAGTAGATGGGAATCCCCAACTCGGAGGACAGCCCCCGGAACAGCTCCAGGGCACGGTCGCGCTCTTCGGTGCGCAGCGAGAGGAACGGAATCCGTGCCTTGAGGTATCGGTGCAGGGCCTGGCGGCAGATGGTGAAGTCAGGCATGGCTCAGCTCAGGATGCGGCGGCGGCGGTCGGCGGTTGCGGGTTCGCCTAAGGACGGAGCCGGAGCCGCCGATGGCGGCTCCGGCGGGATCTCCAGACGCGTGGCTGCCGCACGGACCGAGCGCAGGAGGACGCCCTGGTCACCACGCTCACTGAGGAGGGTCGATTCCAGAGATGTACGGGTCTGCCGCGACCAGCGTTCCAACTCGCCCAGCAGGTGGGAGCGCACCTCAGCCGGCGCGCAAGGTAGCCGGCAGAAGCGGGCCAGGGGATCGATGCCGCGGCCCGCGCGGATGAGAGTTGACTCGATCCCATGCCGGTCTCCCCGGGCTCGGTCGAGATCCTTTTGAAGCTGGGAAGACAGGGCCCGCAGGCGATCCGCGAGGACTTCGTTCATTCGGGAGGTCCAGCGCTCGGCCATGCCCGGAGACCACTCGATACGGCCGCCTTCGAGAGCCACGAGCACGCCGTCATCGCCGGTGCGAAAGCGGTCCAAGAGATCCTGCCATCCGGCGTAGGTCGTCGGTGGAACCGGCGCGCTCAAGGGATCCTTCTCCGACGGACGAAGCTCGTGGGCGGAAGCAGGTCCCAGTCTGGAAGCTGCGAGGCAAGTGGGGACTGGGGCGCCTGGGGTGCAGGCGCCTGGGCAGAAAAGGTTGCCGGCTCTGGAGCTGACGCGCGATCGGCGGGCTGTGAGTCCAAGGGTGGCAGAGGTTGGGACATGTGAGGGCTCCTCGTTTTCAGCTCAGAATGGCTCGTGCCTCCTCCGGACGGCGGAGGAGATGCTGGTCGGATTGGATCGATTCAAGGATGTCGGCCACAGCATCGGCCTCCGTATCCGCGCTCGCCCAGGCGCGGCGCAGATCCACGAGCTCCGCAAGGCAGGCACGGAGGATTCGTAGCGCGCTCTCCCGCTCGGCTCCGATCTGCTGGAGAGCCTTGTCCCGGGCGGCCGCCTGGTTCTTCTTCGCCATGTAGAACAGGCCGCCAGCCACGGTCAGCAGTAGAAAACCGAACAGCCAGCCCTTTTGGAGCAGGGCCACGACCCCGAAGAGCGCACCGATGATCGCGAAGATGAAGGCGGCTCCCAGGCCCACAGCTTGGATGGCTTGCTCCTGCTGGAGCCGGTAATAAGAGTCCTGGCTCGCCACCAACTCCGCCTCGTTGGCACCGTCCCGGCTCTTGCCTCTCCAGGGGCCGATTGAAAGGTCAACCTCCGCGGGCACGGCGGCACGGTCCCGCGCGACGAGATCGCGGTGGCCCATGAGGATCCACTCCCTGGAGACGCCTACGGCGTATCGCTGAGTGGCTCGGCTCGCCTGTGAGGCCTCCGGGTGCATGGCCGCGTTGGTGAGAAGGGCAGAGAAGGGCATTGTCTCGGCGAAGGCTTCATCCTCGGCCGCCATCCTGCGGCTCGCGGCGTCTCGATTTCCCTGTTCCTGCACGATGAGCTGGAGAAAGCGGTCTTCCTTGCGCAGCGGCAGCTCCTCGTCGTCAAAGTTGGTGACCAGGGAGTCGAGCAGGTCGTCGACTGCCGTCTCCAACTGCGGCGGAACAGGAATCTCGCCCTCGAAGAGCTTGTGGAAATAGTTTGCGACCTGGCCGTTGCGTCGCGCCGAGGCGAGAGCTGACTCCAGCCGCGGCCAGGTCGGGCTATGCTGGCGCAGGGTCGGGAACTCGCTGGCCCCGACCTTGGGCGTGCGGGCGTCGAGAGCCTCGGACCAGCGGTGGCGCTGCTCGTCGAGGAAGCTCCCGGCCTGTTCCAACTCCTGGATCCAGCCCGAGCTGACCCGGAGGCAAACCTCCTGGGCCGAGCTCCCAAAGACGCCGCTCGCCACGGCGTCGAGCATCACGATCACCTCACGGTCGAGCGTCTGCGGATTCTGGAGCAGGAAGTAGCGTCCGAGCCAATGGAGCAGGGCACGCGTGCGCTTCGCACGCCGGCAGACCAGCGCGAAGAAGAGGGCCGTCTTGTTGCTGTCGCGATTCAGGGCCTCGCCGAGGGCGCGCTCGCCCAGGGGCTTGTTGTCGGCGATCCAGGCGGTGAGGGCGACCAAGCCGGGCGCGAGCCAGTAGCGTGGCGCCGCCAGCATGAGCTCTTCTGTCGCGGTACGCATGGTCTCCTGGCGCACAATCGCCACGTCCGTGGCCTGCAGGATTCCCGTCACCCGCCGGCGGACGTCGGAATAGTGGCCGAAGCGCTGATCGAGCTCCTGCCTTACCTTGACCAGCCGGGTCTCGGCGAGTTGTAACTCGCTGCGAAGGGCATCGGCGGTGACGTAGGTGATGAACTCCTGGTAGAGCTGCTCCAGCCGGCTTCGGGTCTGCTCGCCTTGCTGCGAGACCAGAGACACCTGCTGGTTGACTCGGGCAACGTTGTCATTCACCACCTCGAGTCTCCGGATCACGGGCGACAGGTCGACGGAAATCACTTGGCTCATGCGGGACCTCCAATCCAGGCGACGGCGCCATCGGCGCTCACCGCGCGGCAGCCATCTGCGTAAACCTCGACGAAAGCGTACGAAGGGTGAAGCGCGAGGGTACGGGCTCCCTCAAAGGGTGCCGGCATGGGGCGGAACGTCTCATAGTGCTCGACGATCTCTCCTCCCAGGTCGCAAACATGGACTTGGTAGGGAGCTCCAAGATGGCAGGTGGACACGATTCCAAGCAGACGCTGGTCCAGGGAGAGGTCCGGGAGCTCGCGGCTGATCTCTTCGAGGAGGGATTTCAGAGCTCCCTGATCGGCCACATGGGTTCCGGCATCCAGTCGCCGGATGGCTTCGACGTAGCTTGCAGAGCGCTTGCGCCGGAGCCTTGATTCGAGCTGAGCCCGCGTAGTCGGGGAGCCTTGTGAAACCACGGTTCCAGCTCGCGACTGGACGGCGGGTTGAGAGCCTTGGAGTATGTGTCTTCTCATGGTTCACGTCATCCAATCGGCGTTCTTTTCGATAGGACACTGAGGCCCGAAAGATTGTTTATCGTGGGTTGAGCCAAGAGCCGACTTTCCGCCCTGCTCCGGCTCAAGCAGCCGGAAGCTTCCTGTGGGGCTTCTGCGGGATCAGAGCTTGCCGGGCCAGCTCTGCCATCTTCGACCCTTCCTTCGTGAAGTCCGGATCTCGCTTCAACAACTGGAAGACCATTTCCTTGAGGTCCCGGTCCTCGGCGTCGAGCAGGTTTGCGAACAGAGCTACGCAGGCTTGCTGCACACTGGGGACTTGGACGGCGTCCCTGGCGAGGGACTTAAGCAGTAGCGCGAACCGTCCCTTGAAGCTGCGGGCGATCAAACCCGGGAACTCGTCGGCTCCTCGCAGCAAGGTTGTTAGAAACTTGCTCAGGCTCTCGATGGCATCGTCCTCAACCGAGGCGTAGAAGACAAGATCGTTGACAGAGACGGTGAACGCAGCCTTCCCCTCTTCCGCCTTAGTCACCGGCAAGGAGGTCTTATTCCTTTCGAGACGGTCGGCGATCCCATCGGTATCCAGAAACAGGAGGGTGATGAGCGGGAGCAGCTTTCCTTCCGCTCTCTCCAGTAAGCGTAGGCGTAACTCGTTCAGGACGCGGATTGGACTGCCGGCGAGGCACAGCCCCGCCAAGGCGATCTGAACGGCGTAGAAAGCGTGCAACTCGTCCTCCGTGCTGAACATCACGGGCACGGCAAGGCCGAGAGCCTCGCTGATCCGTTCCCCCTCAGTTCTGCTCTCTCCTTCCGCCTGAGACCGGCGCTCCCTCTCGTAGATCCGAAGACGCTCCCGGTCGAGTGGGCTCACGTGACCCGGACGGTCCCGAAGCCCCCGGCCCAGCAGGTCCACCAGTTCGCGGACTGCCAAGGAGAGATCCAGGCGACCGATCTCCCTAAGGGCTATTGCGCCAGGCCAGACATTCTTGCCTGAACGCCATAGCGCAATGTATCGGAACTGACGCAGGCAGAGCTCTCGATACTCTGCGTCCCTTCCTCCGAAGACTCCCTGAAGCATTCGGCCGAGAGCCATGCGATGCCCGTCGGGCGCATTGGGCTTGGACCAATCCTGGATTAGCGGGAAGATTACGTTCATCGGATCCACCCGGCCAATGCGGCCCAGGGCCCGGGCTGCGGCCTCACGCACGGAGAAGTCTCCCTCATCAACGAGCCTTTTCAGCAGGGGGACCAGAGAGCTGACCAGCGACCTTCCTGGACCGAGAAGCGCCTCCCAAAGCACAAAAGGATCGACGGAGCTCTGGAACTGGATGATGTCCGTTCCCGGCAGAACCCGCCGCACCTGGGCGCGTACCCGGTCCAAGAGCTCGCGGTCGACGATCAGGCTTTTGGTAGGACGGGGCTCCCGAGGGAGCCTCAGCTCCCGCCGCAGATAGCTCGCGATCTCACGCCAGAGGCCATGAAAAAGGTACCAGGGCACCCCTTCAGGGTTGGGCAGGGGCTGGGCCAGTACGAGGGCGAGGGCGAAGGACCACGCCTCAGTGTCCGAGACCAACTCCGAGAAAAGCCACGCATCCCGGTTCTTGGCACGGGCCAGCGCCTCGTCCAATTCGAGCTCTTCTCTTGCGACGGCCACAAGGTAGAAGCGCACGAAGCGGTCGATCCTTGGAGCGGTGCGGAGCTCTGCCACGATCCGCTGGTCATGCTCGCCCACCACACGCCCCACCTTGTCGCGAAGTCCCTCATCGAGCCCCACGACCTGTGCGCGGCGGTGGAGGTCCTGGCGCAGGCGCTCGGTGCCGGGCCCCTGGACCTCCTGCAGGACCCCCAGGCCCTGGAGCCGAGCCTCGGCATCGGCTCCACGCAGCCAGGAGTGATCGCTGGTCAGGACGAGAAAGGTACCGCTCGCGGCGAGGCGTTGCTGCAGCCGCCCGAATTGGCTGGAATCCAATTCCCGGGGAATGCGCAGCAAGCCCTGGTTCTGAGAGACGAAGGCGTCGCGGAAGATGAGCAGGCACCCGGCGTAACACCCCTCCTTTTCGCTCAATCTGTCCAGGCTCACGGCGACATCGTTACTCAGTCCCATTGAATAGAAGACTTTGCTGGAGGCGCTCAGCCGAGCCGCCAACAGCCGGGCAATCGCCCCTTTTCCGACCTCCTCCTCTCCCGTGATCACCAGCAGGCGGCGCTCGGAAAGGGTCTCCTCCAGACGGCGGATCTTCGTCCTCGTCATACACGGCATTGTCGGCGAAGTCATCGAGCTCCTGGCGGTCCCACCTCTGGAAATTCCGGTCGAGGGAGAGCTCCTGTGGGCGCGAGGTCTCCCTTTCAAGGATGCTCACGTCGTACTGGTTCAGAGTCCCGGCCATATTGACTGTACGGGCACGAATCTCATCGATCCGGCTGCCGAGATTGCTTGGATCTGTGGCGGCGGGAATCGTCCCCCCCTGAGGCTCCAGGGAAGGGGGCACGACGGGCTCCGGTCCTGGCGGTGGGACCGGCGCGGGAGGAGTCGCCGGGGAAGGCTCCAACGGCTCCATGATCTAACCCCGCTTCAGCTCGGCCCGCAGCCAATCCGGGTCCTGGAGGCGGATCAGAAGATCGCGTTGATCCGCGGTCTGGACGGCCTGGACCAAGCGAGGCATTTGGTCTCCGAGGCTCCGGAAGCACTCGTCGATCGCTCCTGGGTGCGACTCGTTCTGACTGGAGAGCTCGCCGGCCAGATGGAACAGGCTGGCGTGGAGCCGGTCGCGATCCGCCACCTCGAGAGGCAGAGCTGCGAGTCGAGCAAGGAGTCCTGCCAGGCCCGCGGTCGGCGCCGCTCCCAGGAGGCCGGGGGCGGGGACAGCTCCAAACGTCTTCACTCCCTGTTCGCCGCCCTTGCCGTTGCCGCCGCCCACGGATGAGATCATGGCGATCTTGTCCCGCATGGCGATCAGCTCGTTCATCACGCTTCGCAAGGCTGGTGCAGTGTCCACTTTGTCCGCGATCTGCTCCAGCACCTTGGCCAGATTGTTGGTGGCACTGGCGCTGATGGTCCCCAGTCTCTGGATGTTGCCGAGAGCATTGGCCTGCCAGGCCTGGAATTCCTCCCTCTGAGCCTGGAACTGCTCGTTCCTGAGTGCGGTCTCTTGCATGGCCGCGTCGATGATCCGCTGCTCCCGCTGCTGTAAAAGGACTCGCGTAGCTTTTCCCACTTCGGCGGGAAGTTGTCTGGAGACCTGGATGCCTTTGAGGTCAATGCCGAGCTCTGCGGCAAATCGTTGCAGACAAGCCAGACTCCCCACGCGCCGGCCTGATTCGTCCATCACCGTTGTCGAGAGGAGCTGATTCTCGAAATCATCGACTGATGCCTGGATACCGGCCCAGTCCATACGCGATGCCACACGGCCGAGTACCTCCCGAACCTCTCTCGTCAGGCGCTCTAGCGGATCGCTCTCAAGTTTTTCGACTAGGATCTGTGAATCGGCGATGCGAAAGGCCAGCGTGAAATCGAGGGTGAACGGCCCCACATGGTCGGCGCTCTTCAGACCTGCCACGGACATCTTGTGACGGAGGTTCTGATCACGGTTTACTGCGTAGACCGTGACACTGGAGCCCAGACGGATCTTGTCGACGAACCCGAGTTTGTCTTCCGGTTCCAGGAGGGCGTGGAAACGCAGGCCCTCCGCCTCCCAGGTTCCGGAAGACGACGAGGTCGTGATCCGGGACCGGATGGGCGTCAAGAGCCGGCTTGACGAGCTTCTGCTCCAAGGTTAGGTTGGGCATGGTCACCTCTCTGGGAGCTCCGCCTGGAAACTATTGTTCTGGTGGATGTCTCCCTCCGCATAGTTCACCTGGGTCGCGTGGATCGCCCCGATACGGGGGCTGCGCTCACTGGAAGGCCCGGTTGCCGGGGGAGGATGGGGCGACTCCTCACGCTCTTTGGAGTGGCTCTCGAAGAGCCGACCGTCTGGAGTGCGCATGAAAAGCACCGGGGTCGCCCACTCCATGGAATCGCGCAGGGACGTGCGAATCGCCATTCTCCCCTCGGTAACCGCGGTGTCCACCGGGTCTCCGGCGGCGATCCGGGAATAGAGCGCGCCGGCGAAAGGCAGCGCCGCGTCGTCGGTAATCGGGAACTGCATGGCGACCACCGCGGGGACCCCTTTGCGGACCAGGGCCGCAGCGACTCCGCCGAACGGGCTCGCTCCCTCGAAGCCCGCAGACCGCGCCGTGTTGCAGGCATTCAGGACCACAAGGACGGGCATGGACGTGCCCTTGATTACGTCGGCCAGGAGCGACCTGCCTATCAGGTCGCGGTTGCCGTCCGCGGTTTCAAGCAGGAGGCTCCCCTCGGCGGACGTGGGGTTCCACTCTCCATGTCCCATGAAGTGGAGGCCGTGAAAGCGTCGCGAGCGGAGCTTTGTGCGAATACAGCCCAGAGTTGCGTGCTCCAGGAAGTCGGGCTCGATCTCCCCTGGCCGGCCGCCTAGTGCTTTTTCGAGCCTCCGCCGCTCTTCCTCCAGGTCCAGGTTGTCGCCGCCTCGTGGGCTGGCAAGCGCCACGAGGATTCGTAAGGGAGCTTGGAAGATAGGGAGGGCGGAGGAGCGCGGGACCTCCAGATGGCGCACGATCGGGCTCAGCAGGTCCGAACCCAGGAACTCCTCCGTGTCGGGCCGGTAAATCAATTCCCAGGGTAGCACCGGCACCCAGGACAACCCGGAAGCGCCGGGATCGAACCGAAGCTTGATCCGGAGGCCACAGCCGGTGCCCTCCGCTCGGCCTCGACTCTCGGCGTACAGGGCCCCGACCTGGCCGGAGAAGAGCGCCTGATACAAAGCCGTTCCTGTCTCTCTGAGTCCACGTCCAGACTGCACGTCGAGTCCCAGATTGCCCAGAAGACTCGACAGTCCTTCCAGCGGAAAGGGCGGTTCGAAAGAGTCACTCCCCTGCCCCGCCGGCGACTCCAGCACCCGCTTGCGGTAAGCTCCCGGACCGTCCCGCTCAATGCTGACAACGAAGTCCTGATATTCCATGGCTCACCCCTGCCAGGCGGTCCGCTGCTTCACGAACCACCAATGTCTGGCGAATTGATAGATGCCGCCGCCACAAAGGCAGTAGAACCATCCAGCGATCCACGCGACAGCGAATCCGAGTCCCATCCCAGGGCAACCGAATGAAGCCAGCCAGAACACGAGCTTGCGGCCCAGCCTCCAAGACGCCGGCGCACCCCAGAACAGAGCCCATGGCACATAGCCGAACGCGATGTGCTGGCTCAGGGTTGGTCTAGGAGCACCCTCGACCACCACAAAGAAAGGGATCGTAACGCCGGCCAGAAATATGAACAGAGAGATAAGGATCTTGGCGTCTTTCGGGACGAACCTTTCGAGGGCCGACTGTGATGAGGTGGACCGAACAGGTGGGAGACTTATAGAAGGCAGGGCCGGCGGCAGTTGCGCCGTGGCGAATGCCTGCCCCTGAGTCGCGGGGGGCAGAGGCTGTAGTTGGACGGGCGGCGGCTGGATGATCTGCCGGCCTCTCTTAATGCACTCCTGGCACCTATCGCCGCCGGCCTCTTGGACCAGACACGTACTACAGCCGCCTCGCCCACAGGCGGCGCAGTTCCCAACGGGCTCCACCAGGGAATGCCAGTGGCACTTTGCAATGGCCTTGTCTTGCGCGATCATGTCTCCCTCCCCAGGTCGGTTCGAGAAGAAAGACACGCCGGCGGCCGTCTTGTGTAGTCACGCAAACATCTCTCAGGTGGGAGTCGGACTGTTCAGTCATTGCAGCCAGGAGGACCTACGGCAACGGCCCGGGGGTGGCAAAGGCAGAAGAGGGCCAGGGCGATGAGGGCCTCCGGATGGCAGTCGCCCCTTCACTCCTCCCTTCCCGTCACTCGCCGCCCGGCCGCGTCAGCAGGTAGCTCACCGGCACGAAGTCGTACCCCGCCGCTTTCGCTTTCGGCACCTCGCTCATCAGCACCGCCAGGGTCGTGGGGTGGGGATGCCCGATGGCGATCGCCGAGCCGCGGGCGCGGGCGAGCTCCAGCAGGTGCTGGAACTGGGCGCGGATGGTCTCGGGGCTGGGATCGTCGTCGAGGAAGATCTGGCGCTCGGCGGCGGGGATGCCGAGCTCGGTCGCCACCTTGTAGCCCACGCTGCCGCCGCTGGTGCGGGAATCGAGATAGAAGAGCCGGCGCTCGCCGATCACTCCCAGCACCGTGTTCATGGGCCCTTCCTCGGACGACAGCAGCGAGCCCATGTGGTTGTTCATCCCCACCGCTCCGGGAACGGCCTGGAGGGCGGCGATCGTCTTCATCCGCAGCTCGTCGTCGGTCATCCGTTCGAGCAGGGCGCCGGGACCCGGGTTGCTGTGATTCTTCGGCTCCATGGGCAGGTGGAGGAGAAACTCCGCGTGGCGCCGCCGCAGCTCGGCGACCACCGCCGGGGTCTCCGTCTCGAACGGCAGGACGGCGTAGGTGAGCGGCGCTCCCAGGGCCGCGAGGAGGCGGAGATCGTCCACGCTCCGGCCGAGATCGTCGATTACCAGCGCCACCCGGACACCGTGGATGGCGCCGCTGGCGACCGTCACCGGAGTCGCCGTCGGCGCCGGCTCGACAGTTTCTGATCGGTCGGAACGGTCCGATCGGCCCGATGAGACCGCGGGGAGGGTGTGGACGAGCCGTGGCTTCACGGGAGCGGCCTCCCGCGGCACGGGGGGGGACGCGGGAGGATTCGCCGGACGCTGAACGAAGAAGTAGAGGGCGCCGGCCCCCATCGCCAGGCCGAGCAGGAATAGCCACACCCCGCCGGATCTCGATCCACGCGAGCGGGGGGGGCGTCGGGCCATGCGTTTCGGAGAAGGCTCTCGCAGAGTCAGGCGGCCTTGGCTTCGGTCTCCGTCTCCTGACCCAGCAGGCGGCGGATGCCGCGGCGCAGAATCAGCTCACTCATCGGCGTGTCCTTCTCGAGGTACGTGCGGCTGCGCTCGTCGACCAGGAGGTCGGGCTTGAGGGCCTCGTTGAGCGGCTTCTTGTCCGGGCCGGTGTAGAAGGCCTCGGTGAACAGCAGCCGGCCGCCCGACGAGAGGTCGGCGGAGCCCTGACGGCCGGCGTGGCCGAAGGTGCGCTCGCCCACCAGTTGGGTCTTCTGCTTCTGGCGCAGCACGGTGGCGAAGACCTCGGCGGCGCCGAGGGTGCCGCGGTCCACCACGATTACCATCTTGCCCTTCCAGGCCGGCTGCTCTTCGCTCTTGAAGACCTGAAGCTCCTCGGCGCGGCGCTTCAGGGTGCCCAGGTCGCCGGTGGTGAACAGGCGGGCCGTGGCATAGGCCGACTCCGCGTCGCCCGAGGAGACCCCCCGCAGGTCGACGAGGAGCTTGTCTTTCACCTTGTCGCCGTTCTTCGCCAGCGTCTCGCGCACGGCGGCGGCGGTCTTGTCGTCGAAGGTCGGGATGCGCAGCACCGCGACTCCGTCGACCTGGTCCAGACTCACCGGCGGCGGCTCGAAGGCCTTGAGCTCGAAGGCGACCTGCTTTGGCTCGCCGGCGCGGATCAGCTCCATGGTGACCTTGCTGCCGGGCTTGGCGGCGAGCGCCTCCTGCATCTCCCAGAGCGGCATGATGCGGGTCGAGCGGTCGTTGATCTTGGCCACGATGTCGCCGGGCTTGATGCCGGCGCCGTCGCCCGGGCTCCCCTTCTCCACCGCCACCACGAAGGCGATTCCCCGCTCCTTGAGCAGGGTCATGCCGCTGTAGCGCTTGCCGACCGTGTTGGCCTGGAGGTAGCCCGAGACCTGCGAGGCCGGCACGTAGAGCGAGAAGGGATCGAGGGCGTCGGTGGTGCCGTCGAGGGCACCGGACATGAGGACGTCCATGTTCGGCTCGTCGACGTAGGCCTGGCGCACCAAGCCGAGCGTCTCGCTGAACACGGCGAGGTATTTGTAGAACGAGTCGTCCTCCGGCTTGGCCTGGCCGGCGTCGGCCGCTCTCAGCAGCGTCGCCGCGAGCAGCGGAAAGACGAGAATGGCGGAGAGGAGGAAGAAGACGATACGACTGCGGCTCATGATTCCCCTACCGTAACCAAGTCAAGGGGTCTTCTGGATGGTTTTCGACGCGGATCTCAAAGTAGAGCTTGTCCGCGGCGAGCCCCACTGCGTCCCCTAAAGATACCATATCTTCCTTCGCCACCCGCATCGTGCCGAGCCCGGCGTAGAGGGTGAACACCCGACCCGGGTGCTGCACGATCACCGTGTTGCCATAACCCTGGAAGACCGCGGCGAACAGCACCTTGCCGGGAAAGATCGCCTTCACCTCCGTTCCCGGGGCCACCGCGAGGTCGACGCCGGTGTGGGGCACCTTGGTGCGGTAGCGGGGGTCGAGGATGGCGCCGAAGCCGGAGGTCACGCGCCCCTCGGCCGGCCAGTCCAGGACTCCCCGGAACTGCTCGATGGGGGTGCCGGCGGGCGAGCCGGGGTTCTTGCCGGCGAGGAAATCGAGGAAGGCGGCGAGCTTCTTCTCCTTGTCCTGAAGCTCGGTGGCACGGGCCGTGAGGCTCTGCCCTTCCTTGACGACGCGGGCGAGGAGCTGCTGCTTGTGCTCGCGCACTGCCACGAGCTGGCCGCGGCGCACCTGCTCGTCGCGAATCCACTGCTCCGTCTCCCGCCGGCGGGCCACCAGCCGCTCGCGCTCCTGGTCGAGGGCCGCCCGCGCCTGCTGATAATGGTCGATGGCGGCGCGGTCGCGGCGGGCGAGGTAGCGCAGCAGGCGCACCGAGGGGAGGAGACGGCGGTCGGGCTTGAGCGACAGGAAGAGCCGCAGGTAGCCCTGGCGGCCGAGGCGGTAGAGGCCCCCGATCCGGCGCCGCAGATCGACCCGCGCCGTGGCCAGCTCACCTTCGAGGCGGTGGACGTCCGCCTCGCCCTCCACCACCCGCCGGGCCGCGAGATCGCGGGCCGCCGCCGCCTCGGCGAGGCGGGTCTCCTGGAGCTGCAGCTCGACGTCCACCGTCTGCAGCTCACCCTGGAGGCCCGACTGCGCCTGCCGCGCCGTTTCCAGCCGCTGCGTCAGCCGGGCGATCTCCGAGCGCAGCAGCGCGAGCTCGGACTCCCGGGAGCGCTGCGGCTGGGCGGGCAGGGGAGCGGTCAGCGCCAGCAGGGTGAGGAGCAGCCCCAGTCCTGCCCGGCCCCTCACTCCCCGGCCGTCCGCTTCGCGCCCTCCACGGCCGCGGGTACCGGCTTGCGGCCCAGTGAATTGAAAAGGAACGAGAGCTCGTCGGCGGCCTCCTCGATCTTCTTCGACACCGGCTTGCCGCCGCCGTGGCCGGCGCGGGTCTCGACGCGGATCAGCGTTGGATGCGAGCCGTCGCTGGCCTTCTGCAGGGCCGCCGCGAACTTGAAGCTGTGGGCCGGCACCACCCGGTCGTCGTGGTCCGCCGTGGTGATCAGCGTCGGCGGGTAGGCCGCTCCCGGTTTCAGGTTGTGGTAGGGCGAGTAGGCGTAAAGCGCCTTGAAATCCTGCGGGTCGTCCGGCGAGCCGTAGTCGGAGGTCCAGCCCCAGCCGATGGTGAACTTGTGGAAACGCAGCATGTCGAGCACGCCGACGCCCACGATCACCGCGCCGAAGAGGTCCGGCCGCTGCACCATGCAGGCGGCGGTGAGCAGGCCGCCGTTGCTGTAGCCGGCGATCGCCAGCTTCGAGCGCGAGGTGTAGCCGTTGGTCACCAGCCACTCACCGGCGGCGATGAAGTCGTCGAAGACGTTCTGCTTGCGCAGCTTGATCCCGGCCTGGTGCCAGTCCTCCCCATACTCGCCGCCGCCCCGCAGGTTGGCCACGGCGTAGATGCCGCCGCGCTCCATCCACACCACGTGCGAGAGCGAGAAGGCCGGCGTCAGCGAGACGCTGAAGCCGCCATAGCCATAGAGGTAGGTCGGATTCGAGCCGTCGAGCTTCAGCCCCTTCTTGTAGGTGAGGAACATGGGGATGCGGGTGCCGTCCTTGCTGGGGTAGAAGACCTGCTTCGTCTCGTACTGATTGGGATCGAAGCCACGGATCTCCGGCCGGCGGAAGACGGTGCTCTGGCCCGTCTCCAGGTCGTAGCGGTAGATGGTGCCGGGCGAGGTGTAGGTCGCGAAGGAGTAGAAGGTCTCGCTGTCCTTGCGCCGCCCGGTGAAACCCTCGACCGTTCCCAGCCCGGGCAGCGCGAGCTCACGCAGGAACTTGCCCTTGAGGTCGAACCGCCGGACCTGGGAGTGGGCGTCCTTGAGATAGAGGGCGACCAGCGTGTCGTGCAGGCAGCTCACCCCCTGGAGGGTCTCGGCCGCCTGCGGGATCATCTCCCGCCAGTGCTCGCGCTCGGGATGACGGATGTCCACCGCGATCACCCGGCCGCGGGGGGCGTTGAGGTCGGTCTGGAACCAGAAGACCGGGCCGTCGTTCTCGATCATGGAGTAGGAGGCGTCGAACTTCGGCAGCAGCTCCACGACCTTGGACTCCGGCACCTGGAGATCCTTGTAGAAGATGCCGTTGTCGGTCTCCGTCCCCCGCCAGGCATGGACGATCAGGTAGCGGCCGTCCTCGGTGACGGAGGCGATGAAGCCCATCTCCTTGCTGTCCGGCCGCTGGTAGATGAGCTCATCGGCGGCCTGGGGGGTGCCCAGCCGGTGATAGTAGAGCTTCTGATGGAAGTTGGCGTCCTCGAGCTGGCGGCCCTCGCGGGGCTCGTCATAGCGGCTGTAGAAGAAGCCCTTGTTGTCGTGGGTCCAGGCGGCGGCGGAGAACTTCACCCATTTCAGGACGTCCGGCAGGTCGCGCCCGGTCTCCACCTCGCGTACGTGCCACTCCTGCCAGTCCGAGCCGCCCGAGGAGAGGCCGTAGGCCAGCAGCTTGCCGTCCTCGCTGATGCTGACCCCGGAGAGGGCCACCGTGCCGTCCTGCGACAGCAGATTGGGGTCCAGCACCGTCTTCGCCTCGCCGTTGAGGGAGTCGACCCGGAAGAGGACGTTCTGATTCTGCAAGCCGTTGTTGCGGTTGAAGAAGTAGCGCCCGCCGTGCTGCGAGGGGACGCCGTAGCGCTCGTAGTTCCACAGCTCCGTCAGCCGGTGCCGGATGGGATCGCGGTCCGGAATGGCGGCGAGGTACGCCGTGGTCACCTGGTTCTGCGCCGTCACCCAGGCGCGGGTGGGCTCGGAGTCGACGTCCTCCAGCCAGCGGTAGGGATCGGACACCTTGACGCCGTGATAGTCGTCCGCCTGCTCGCCGCGGGCCGACTCCGGGTAGACGATGCGTTTCTCGGTAGCGTGTTCAACTGGCAGTTGCATGGATTCAGCCATCTCCGCGAGGACCGGCGCAGCCGCCAGAGCGAGCAACACAGGCACGATCCGCAAGGACATAAGGATCTCCTTCTCCTAAGGGTGCGCCTGACCCCGATTCCGGAGTCAAACTGACAACAAGCCGCGCCACCGGCCAACAGCACGCCTTAAAGATAGCCCAGCGAGCGCAGACTCCGAAGATATTCCTCGCTCTCCGGGCCCGCGGGCATGCCGCGGTGCGGCTCACCATACCCTGCGACGATCACGGGGGGCGGCTCCCACCGGCATCCCGGGAGAGGGAGGGGCAGCTCCGAGCTCTGCGGCAGGCCCAGGGCCCGCAGCAGGGCGGCGGCCACCGCCTCGGGCGACGTTTTCGCCATGCCTTCCCTTTGAGTACCGGCGCAGCCCGCGCGCCTCCAAAGGAGAATGCGCCCTTCGCCCCCCTCTTTCCGTCTTCCTGGGTCCAGCACCAGGATCACCGTGCCCACGCCGTCGAGCGATCCGGCCAGCAGCCGGTCCGTCGCCGCCAGCTCCGAGCGCACCAGATCGGCGAAAGCCACGTCGCCGCCCCGCCAGCCGGCGGCGGCGAGGTCGAGCCCCGGCAGATAGAGGGCCGCCGCGCGCGGGCTCGTGCCCAGGTGGCGGGCGAAGACCTCGCGGTAGAAGCGGTCGGGAAGGATGGCGCGGTCGAGCACCTCGGCCGCCAGGGCGGGAGGCAGTGCCGCCGCGAGACGGGGATCGCCGTTGCCGGGATGGACCGCCGAGGCGGCGGCAATTCCGGCGATATCGGCGATGCCGGCCGCCTCGGTCTTCGGGGCCACCGCGCCGTCGGCCTTCTCCCGCAGGAGCTGATAAGCGCCGTGCGCCACCACCAGCCCGGGGATGGGCTCCGCCGGATAGGTGGCCCACCAGTTCACCGCCAACGCCGGATCGCCGCCCCGGGACGCCAGCTCCCAAACCGTGAACGCCCGCCGCCGGTTGGCCAGGATGGGCCGGTGCTCGGCGAGGCCCAGGGGCACCTCGACGAAGCTCCACCAGACGCGCAGGGGACCGCTCTTGGCGAGCGGCGTGCGGCAGCCCAGTGGCAGGAAGCTGTCGAGCGAGGTGACGCCGTGATCCGGCCCCGGCACGCCGGTCGCGACCGCCGTCCAGAACGAAGCCGGAGGCTCCGGCCGGCGGCGATAGCTGAACACCCGGCCTTCCTTGGCGAGACGGGTCACCTGCGGCAGCTCGCCCAGCGTCATCAGGTAGTCGATCTCCTCGGGAAGCACGCCGTCGATCCCCACCAGCATCACCCGCTCCCCCGGCCCCGTGGGCAGGGCCACGGGCGCCGGAGCGGGCGTACGGCCGGCGAGGACGACCGCCGGCAGCGTCAGCAGCGCGATGCCCAGCACGATGGCGAACCCCATCCAGCGGCGGGAGAATAGCCGCCCGAGCGGCGCCTCCTCGGTGAAGCGGATGGCGAGGGAGAGCAGGCCCTGATAGACCAGCTTGATGAGGAGGTAGACCACGATCGGCGTCGCGAGCACGAGCACCGCCACCTGCTCCACCCGCCCTTCGGAGAGCACCTCGCGCCCGAGCCGCAGCGCCAGGGCCAGCACGCCGGCCCCGGCGGCCAGGGCCACCACCAGGGAGAGCGTCTCGATACGCCGCACATGGGTGAGGCGGATGACCAGGAGAATCACGCCGCAGAGGGCGAGGAAGGCGAGGCCGGTGGAGAGCACCAGGGGCGGAAAGAGATGAAGGAAGAGGGCGAAGAGATCCAGCGGGCTCGCCGTCAGGCTGCCGTTGGCGACCACCAGCGCGAGGGAGAGGGCGGCGGCGAGAGCGCATCCCGCGAGCAGGCCCACCTTGGCGATGAGCCCCAGCAGCGCCCGCGCCGGCTGCCGCGGCTTGAGCGCGTCCTGGAGCAGGAAGCGCTCGAACCCGCGATCCAGATACCCCAGCCGCCGCAGCTCGGAGCGCACTCCGTCGAGATCGTGGCGGGGAGTCATGGCGCCCGTAGTGTACCCCGGGCGCCACTCCCCCCTAGCCCCGCTCCCGCTCCAGGAAGTAGTCGATCAGCTCCGACGACGAGCTCTCCATCTCGACCCCGAGGTGCTGTACCCGCTGGCTGATGAAGTTGAACATCCAGGCGGCCGGCACGGCGACCACCAGGCCCAGAGCCGTGGTGACCAGCGCCTCGGCAATACCTTGGGACACCGTCTCGAATCCTCCCTGCGCACCCGCGACGGCGATCTGCTTGAAGGCGTGGACGATGCCGATGACCGTGCCGAAGAGGCCGATGAAGGGGGCGGTGGTGGCGATCGTTCCCAGGCTCGCGACGCCGCGGTTGAGCTCCTCCGTAGTCTGCATCGCCGTGCGCGCCAGGGCCCGTCCCGTGGCCTCGATCACCTCGGCGGCGGTCAATCCCTTGGCGCTCTTCTGCTGGAAGGTCGAGAGGCCGGCGGCCACCACCCGCGCCACATGGCTGTGGGGAAACCGGCGGGCGGCCTCGATGGCCGTCTGCGCCCGGCCGCCCTCGGCGAGATGGGGAGAGACCGCCCGCGCGAAGGCGATCGACTGCCGGCGAGCCCGCGACAGCACGAACAATCGTTCCATGGAGACGCCGAGCGACCAGACGGAGAGCAGGACGAGGATGGCGATCACCACGAAACCCGTGGCGCTGATCTTCCCGACGAGGCCCAAGAGTGCGGTGTTCACGGCAGGCTCCTTTCCAGCCCCAAGGGGCACGAAATCCAGGTCGAGGATCTCGAACCGGGCCCGCCGTCAGCGGCGAAACCCGCGATGTTTGGCAAGGGAGCGCTCCCCGTCTGAATTAGAGGGGAGGGGAAGGGATTTGGTTCCTGCTCTTCAGGTCAACGCGACCGGTGCTGAACGAACACCGCCAGCTCGCGCAGCGGCTCGGCCTTGCGGCCGAGGGGGGCCAGGGAATCGACGGCGAAGCCCAGGAGCTCGGCGGCGAGGGACTGGGCGCCTTCCACGCCGAGGAGGCGGACGAAGGTGACTTTGCCCTCGTCCTTGCCGGTGTCCTTGCCCGTCACCTCGGGAGTGCCCAGGACGTCCAGGAGGTCGTCGGCGATCTGGAAGGCCAGTCCTAGATTCTTGGCGTAGCGCGCGATCACCTCGAGATCCTTCCTTTTGGCGTCCGCCGCCATGGCCCCCAGCTCGCCGGCGGCCATGAAGAGAGCGCCCGTCTTGTGGCTGTGGATGTACTCGAGGACGTCGAGGTTCATCTCCTCCGGCTTCGCCAGGAGATCGAGGGCCTGGCCGCCGATCAGGCCGTCGCTGCCGATGGCCGCCGCCAAGTGATGGACGACGTCCTCGGTGGTGTAGCGGCGCAGGGAAAGGCGGTGGGCGGCCTCGGCCACCAGGGCGTAGGCGCGGTTGAGCAGGCCGAGAGCCGCGAGCAGCGCGACGCTTTCGCCGAAGGCCCGGTGGACGGTGGGCCGGCCGCGGCGTAGCGCCGCGTCGTCCATGGCGGGGAGGTCGTCCAGCACCAGCGAACAGGCGTGGACCATCTCGACGGCGCAGGCGAGGTCGAGCACGGGCTCGGAGCGCACGCCGAAGAGATCGGCCACCGCCAGGGTGAGCACCGGCCGCACCCGCTTGCCGGCTCCGGTGAGGGCATAGTGCATCGCCTGATGCACCGGCTCGGGCCGCGCGGTGGGAGGCGGCAGGAGGCCGGGCAGATGGCGGTGGACCCGCTCCGCCCACGCGGCCAAGCGTCCCCCGAGCACCGTGGGAGCCGCCGCCGGAGGCGACTGGAGCGAGCCCGCAGTCATGAGATCCGGACCTGCCCTACCACCTCAGGAGAAGGCCTGGATGCCCTCGGCCTCGCTGTCGTACACGTCGAAAACCGTAATGAGCTGGGTGATGGTGAGGATGTCCGACACCTTGGCCGGCAGATTGATCAGCTTCAGCTTGGCCCCGCGGTTGGTGGCCGTCGTGTAGGCGCTCACCAGCTCGCCGATTCCGGAGGAGTCGATGGTGGAGACGCCGGCCATGTTGATCAGGACCTTGGTGGCACCGCCGTTCATCACTTCCTGCACCGCGTTGCGGAGCTGCACGTCCCCAACGCCGATGGTGATCTTGCCCTTGAGGTCCAGGATGGTCACGTCGCCGACCTGCCGCTTGTTCACGTCCATTTCGTCAGTTCCCTCCTCGAATCTTTAGTCGCTGGGTTCCGTCTTCGGCCCGGCGAACCGTTTGCGCAGCGTCACCATGGTGCCGCCGCCGGGGCCGGAGCTATAGGTGATGTCGTCCATGAAGCTTCGCATGTAGAAGATGCCGCGCCCGTTCGTCCGCAGGATGTTCTCCGGGGCCAACGGATCGCCGATCACCGAGGGGTCGAACCCCATCCCCTCGTCCTCGACCCGGATCACCAGGTCGTCCCCCTCCACCGCCAGGTCGACCTGGACCTGCTTGTCGGGGTGCTGAAGATTGCCGTGCTTGATGGCATTGGCCAGGGCCTCGCGAACCGCCACGTCGACCCAGTGCTGGGCGTCGTCGTCCATGCCGATCCGTTGCAGGCAGTCTTTCAACACCACCTGAACCAGCTCGATGTTCTCGAAACGACTCCCGACGGCGAGATGGAAGCGATAGTCCATGGTCATCGGCGCGATCCCCGGCGGGGAGTCTAGCAGATCACTTGGACGGTCCCCATCGCCAGATGGTTCCCGCCCAGGCTCCTCGCGCCGGCCGAGGCTCATCCGAGGAGTCCCAGCCAGGCCGCCGATTTCCCGGCGGGGCCGTGAACCAGCTTGAGCACCATGGGGACGACCACCAGCAGCTGGATGCCGTCGAACAGGGCATGGGCGGCGATGGCGGCCCAGAGGCTCTGCCGCCAGCGCACCAGGAAGGCGTAGATGAGCGACAGCAGGGTGATGCCCACCAGCATGAAAGGCTGCTGGTAGGAAAGGTGGGCGAGGGCGAAGAAGGCGGTCGACAGCCCGATACCGATCCGCGGCTGGAGGAAGCCGCGGAAGAAGGTCTCCTCCACGAGGCCCGCCGACAGGCTCACGGCGAGCCGCACTCCGAAGGGCAGGGCGGCGATGAGGGGCACCAGGGCCGGCGGCTGCTGGGGAACCATGTCCTTGCCGCCCAGGGCGATGAGCACGCCGGCGATGGCGACCAGGGCCGCGAGCACCGCCAGCCAGGCGCCGAGCCCCAGGGCCAGCCCCAGGCCGATCTCCCGCGGCACGCTCGGCGCCAGGAACCCGAGCTGCGCCAGGAGCTGCCGTCCCAGAGGGATGGGGGCGGCCGGGGGCGGAAGCGGCGGGGAGGGCTCCAGAGGCTGGAGCGCCAGCTCTCCCGTATGGATCTCGTCCCACCCGAGAGGATGCGACGCCGGCAGGAGCTGTACCGGCGGCGGCGGTTCCGGCGCAAACCGGCCGGCGAAGCCCAGCAGGAGCCACAGCGCCATGACGACGATCATGATGAGGTGCAGCTCGAAGAGCTGGAAGTTGTCGATCTTGGAGAGGTTCGGCGGCTCGGCCACCGCGCCGGTCACGGCGGCCGCCAGGGGCAGGAACACCGCCGCGCCGAGGAAGGCCGCGACGATCAGGCCCGCCATCACCCGGCGCCAGGGCACGCGGAAGCCCGGGGGCAGAAGCCCACGCGCCGCGCACAGCCAGTCGAGAGCGAAGGCGGCGGCGAAGCCGAGAGTGATAGCCAGGGGTCCGGTGAGCGGCGCCATCAGATCTTCTGCCTCTGCCGGTAGCCGCGCAGCATCATCAGGGCGCTGTTGAGCCGCTGCATCTTCCGCTGCCGGAGCTGGATGGCCGCCAGATCGTCGAGCGACGGCTGATCCCCCCGCAGCTCGCGCAGATGGCGGTCGAACTCGAAGACGAGCTGATCGAGATCGGCGCGAGTCAACATCTTGAAGCTCCGCTCGGTGAGCAGCACGTAGCCCTCCGCCACGTCTCTCGTCATCGCGTAGGCGCTACCCCCGGGGAACGGCATAGGCCGGGGATGATATCCCGAGAAAGGGGAAGCCAAGAATTCTCCGTGATATTCTTCCTCCCTTGCGGTGCCGGCCGGCCGCTCAATATCCGTTCGCAAGCTCGAAGGAGGTACGTTCTTGAGTCGCTTCCCAGGCGTTGATCTGCTGGAGCTGGACTCGCTTCTCACCGAGGAGGAGCGTTTGGTGCGCGACACGGTTCGCGCTTTCGTCGACGACAAGGTCAAGCCGATCATCGAGGAGTGCCACCGCGAAGGGCGCACCCCCCTGGAGCTGGTGCCCGAGATGGGCGCCCTCAACCTGTTCGGCGCCAGCCTTTCCGAATACGGTCTTCCCGGCCTGGGCGGCGTCGCCTACGGCCTGATCATGCAGGAGCTGGAGCGCGGCGATTCCGGGCTGCGCAGCTTCGTCTCCGTGCAGAGCTCGCTCGTCATGTACCCGATCTCGGCCTTCGGCTCCCAGGAGCAGAAGGACCGCTGGATCCCCCCGCTCGCCTCCGGCGAGGCCATCGGCTGCTTCGGCCTCACCGAGCCCGACTTCGGCTCCAACCCCGGCGGCATGCGCACCTGGGCCAAGAAGGTGGGGAGCGACTGGGTGATCAACGGCTCCAAGCAGTGGATCACCAACGGCACGCTCGCCGACGTCGCCGTGGTCTGGGCGAAGACGAATGATGGTCATGAAGATATTGGCGTCCGCGGCTTCCTGGTGGAGAAGGGCACGCCTGGCTTCACCTCGTCGGACCAGCACGGCAAGTTCTCGCTGCGCGCCTCGACCACCTCCGAGCTCGGCTTCCACGATTGCCGCGTCCCCGGCGACGCCCTCCTGCCCGGCTCCACCGGCGGCCTCAAGAGCCCCCTGATGTGCCTCAACCAGGCGCGCTATGGCATCGCCTGGGGAGGGATCGGCAGCGCCATGGAGACCTACCAGACGGCGCTCGATTACGCCAAGGAGCGCATCCAGTTCAACGGCCAGCCCATCGCCTGCCACCAGATGGTGCAGGAGAAGCTGGTGTGGATGGCGATGGAGATCAGCAAGGGGCAGCTCCTCAACCTCCAGCTCGGCCGCCTGAAGGATTCCGGCAAGCTCAAGCACTGGCACATCTCGATGGGCAAGCGCAACAACGTCTGGGTGGCCCGCGAGAGCGCCAGGCTCGCCCGCGAGATCCTCGGCGCCAATGGCATCGTCGACGACTACCCGGTGATCCGCCACATGCTGAACATCGAGTCGGTCTATACCTACGAGGGGACGCACGACATCCACGCCCTGATCATCGGCGAGGCCATCACCGGCATCCCGGCCTTCAACGCCCCGGAGCGGCCAGCCGCCAAGCAGGCGGCGCCGGCGGCGGAAACCGCCAGTCTGGGGAGCGCCCGCTGATGGCCCTGGACCATCTCCTCGAGCAGGGCTTCATCCGCGTCACCGAGCAGGCGGCCATCGCCTCGGCGAAGACCATGGGCTTCGGCGACCGCCGCTACTCGGACCAGGTGGCCGTCGAGGCCATGCGCCGGGAGATGGACACCCTCGACATGGACGGCCGGGTGGTGATCGGCGAGGGCGAGCGCGACAAGGCGCCGCTGCTCTACACCGGCGAGCAGGTGGGAGCGCGGCGCGGGCACGATGGTGCCGTCCAGGTGGACATCGCCGTCGATCCCCTGGAGGGCACCAACCTCTGCGCCACCGGCTCGCCCGACGCCATCACCGTGCTCGCCGCCTCCGAGCGCGGCGGCCTGCTCTACGCCCCGGACGTCTACATGGAGAAGATCGTCGTCGGCCCCACGGCCCGCGGTTCGATCCACCTCGACGCGCCGGTGGCCGAGAATCTGCGCAACATCGCGGCGGCCTTCGAGCGCAAGGTGAGCGACCTGATCGTGGTGGTGCTCGACCGCCCCCGCCACGAGCAGCTCATCGCGGACATCCGCTCGGCCGGCGCCCGCATCCGCCTGATCGGCGACGGCGACCTGTCGGCCGGCATCTCGGCAGCCGTGCGGGGCACCGGCGTGCACGCCGTGATGGGCACCGGCGGCGCCCCCGAGGGAGTCATCACCGCCGCGGCCATGCGCTGCCTGGGCGGCGAGATCCAGGGCCGCCTGCGGGCCACCGACGCCGAGCAGCGGGAGCGGGTCAAGTCCCTCGGTTTCCACGACCTGACCAAGATCTACAAGACCGAGGAGCTCGCTCCCGGCAACGAGATCCTGTTCAGCTGCACCGGGGTGACCGACGGCGAGCTGCTGAAAGGCGTGCGCTTCTTCGGCGGCGGCACCCGCACCTCAACCCTTTTCATGTCCCTGTCGCGCAAGCTCATCCGCTTCGTGGACTCGATCGACCGCGAGCAGGTGACGACACCGGTCCGGTTCCTGTAGAGAGACCGGCAATGATCAAACCGGACCGCTGGATCCGCGAATGGGGGCGGAGCGGGGGGGTCACCCCTTTCGAGGAGAGCCAGGTCAATGCCGCCAGCTACGACATCAGGGTCTCCGGTCACTGGATCTGCCCCACCCGGGATCCGGAGGAGATCCACGCCCCGAGCATCAAGCTCTTCCCCGGCGAGGTCGTCCTCGCCTCGAGCATGGAGTACGTGCGCATCCCGCGCGACGTGGCCTGCGACCTCAAGCTCAAGTCCACGCTCGGCCGCCTGTGGATCAACCACTCGCTGGCCGGCTGGTGCGATCCCGGCTTCCAGGGAGAGATCACCCTCGAGCTCCAGAACCTGGGGCCGCAGCCTTTCGTCCTGGAGGCGGGCAGGCGAATTGCACAACTCATCTTCATTGCCATGGAGTCCGAACCGGACATCGCATACGGCGATCCCGGCTCGTCCAGCCACTACCAGGGGCAGAGAGGGACGACTCCGGCACGACGATGAGGATCTCCTCGCATGCGGAGCGCGCTGGCGGCCTGGTCAATCTCTTCCTATACGCATAGGACTATAATCGGCCCGGTCATTATGGGCATCGTCGGGAACCTCAGAACGATGCAGCTCGAAGAGCTGCTCCAGTGGCTCTCCCAGAGCAAGAAGAACGGGACGCTGGAAATCGTTCACGGCAAGACGGAGAAGAAGGTCTTCTTCAAGGACGGACTGATCATGTCGTCCGCCTCGAACAAGCCGGAGGAGTACCTCGGCCACTTCCTGGTGAGCCATGGGCTGATCAACGAGGCGCAGCTCAACCGCGCCGTCGAGCTCCAGGAGCAGAGCCGCACCCTGCTCGGCATGATCCTGGTCAAGAACGGCGCCATCGCCGAGCGGGACCTCGCCCGCATGCTCCGCCTCAAGGCCGAGGAGAGCATCTACGACATCTTCTCGTGGGCCGAGGGGGACTTCCGTTTCCTGGACGACATGCTGCCCGAGAGCGCCATGGTGCCAATGCGGATGGACGTCACCGGCATCGTCATGGAGGGCGTGCAGCGGGTCGACGAGTGGCGGCGCATCCGGCAGGTGATCCCCGACGGGCACATGATTCCCGTGGCGCTGGTGGATCTCTCCTCCGTCCCGGATCTCGGCCCGGGCAACCGGCGGATCCTGGCCCTGGTGGACGACCAGCTCACCATCGAGGAGATGCGCGAGCAGACCCACGTCACCGAGTTTCAGATCTGCAAGCTCTTCTTCGACCAGTACCAGGCGGGCCACCTCAAGCTGGTGAAGCTGCGCTCGGGGGGCGGCATTCCCACGGCGGCGGCCCATATCGAGGCGGGCCGGACGCTGATGAAGGAGGGGGACTTCGACGCCTCGCTGCGGCACCTGCGCGCCGCCAAGGTCCTGGAGCCGGACAATCCGGACGCCCAGGAGGTGCTGGCTCTCGCCGAAAAGAAGATCCGCGAGCACATCGAGAAGTCCGGCGTCACCCTGGGCTCGATTCCGCAGGTCACGGCGACGATGGAGCAGCTCACCTCCTCGCAGCTCTCCCCGTCGGAGGGCTTCATGCTCACCCGTATCAACGGCACCTACGACATCCAGTCGATCCTGAAGATCACGCCGATGGGGCAGCTCGACGCCCTGATGCTGTTCTGGAAGCTGGCCCAGGTCGGCTACATCAGGTTGCTGCCGCCGAAGAACCCCTCGGGCACGCGGGGAACGCAGCCGATGCGGTAGGACTTCTCTACCCCGGCCAGGGCCGGGACACATTCTTCTCCCCCGCCACCGAGAACCGCAACGGCCATGCGGCGGCTTCGCCGGCGTAGTCGACGCCGATGCGGGGGCTCGCGACGATCCGCTCGGCCGCTACGGGCTCGCCCTTCGTGATGTAGAGCGGCGGCCGGTCCAGCAGGACGCCGTCGAGCTCGCGGCCGATCGCGAGAGCCCGGCAGATCTTCCCCGGCCCTCCGGCGAGGTCGCCCGGGCGAACCTTCTTCAGCCAGCCCCGGTTTTCCGCCATGCGCTCCTCGCCCTCCACGGGTGAGCCTGCCCGCAGGAGCACGGCGCTCCCCACGCCCGCATCTCCGGTGACGGCGTTCAGGCAGAAGTGCATGCCGTAGATGAAATAGACGTAGGCGTGCCCGCCGGGCAGATAGAGGCTCTCGTTGCGCGGCGTGCGCCGGCCGTCCCAGGCGTGGCTCGCCCGGTCCGGACCGCCGAGGTAGGCCTCGACCTCGACCAGGCGCAGCACCAGTCGCTCCCCGTCGAGCTCGCGCACCAGGTAGCGGCCGAGCAGATCGCGCGCGACGATCTCGGCAGGCCGGCGGTAGAAAGACGGCGGGAGGGGGCGAAAGCGGCTCATGCGACCCGCGGAACGGTATCATCCCAGCCAGCTATGAGCCTCAAGCCCCCCCAACCCGAAATTTCGCCACTCTTCGCCGAGCTGCCGGCCGTCTTTGCCGGCCTTTTCGATCCCCATGCTCCCTGGAATCTCCTGGGGGATGCCCTCGACGAGATCCTGGCCGCCCTGCCGTCGAGCGACATTCAAACCGGCCTGTCGCCGGACGTCCATCTCGCGGGGGACCGTATCGTCATCGGCCAGGGCACCCGCATTCACCCCAGCGTGGTGATCGAAGGGCCGGTCTTCATCGGCCGCGATGCGGAGATCCGGCCCGGCGCCTACATCCGGGGCGGCTGCTGGATCGGCGACCGCTGCGTCGTCGGAGCGAACACGGAGCTCAAGCGCGCCATCCTCCTCCCCCATGCCAAGGCTCCGCACCTCAACTACGTGGGCGACTCCATCCTGGGGATGGACGTCAACCTCGGGGCCGGCACCGTCCTCTCCAACTTTCGCCACGACGGCGGCGCCATCCGCATTCCCGGCGCTCCCCTCAATCCCGGCGACGCCCGCTTCGACACCGGCCGCCGCAAGCTCGGCGCCATCCTTGGAGACGGCGTGCTCACCGGCTGCAACTGCGTCCTCCACCCTGGCTGCATCGTCGGCCGCGGGACGCAGATCTACCCCGGCGTACAGCTCCGCGCCGGGATCTACCCGGCGGGGAACCTCGTGAAGCTCAAGCAGAATCTGGAGATCGTGCCGCAGGCGTAGCGGGCCTATAGGACCGGCCGGGGAAACGCCTGGGTCACCGAGGTGTCGATCACCGGGTGGCTCACCACCATCACCGTGCGGTCGTCGTCCGGCGGCGCGTGGCGGCTGAAGGCCTCGACGCTCGCGAAGATGGCTTCCACCACTTCGCGGGCGGTCTCCCCCTGGTGCTCGCGGGCGGCCTCCACCAGGCGCTCCATGCCGTACTCGCCGATCTGGCGACCGTCCTCGTCGCGCCCCTGGGTCTCGCAGATGCCATCGGTGAAGAACACCAGCATGTCGCCCGGCTTCATGATGACGAAGCCCCGGCTGTAGCTGGCGTCGGGCAGCGGCCCCAGCACCGGGCCCCCCTCCTCCAGATAGCGCACCGTGCCGTCGGCGGTGATGTGGAACGGCGGAGGATGCCCGGCGTTGACGTAGATGAACACGCCGTTGAGCTCCAGCTCGCCGTAGAACATCGACACGAAGCGGCTGGTCAGGGTGCTCTTGTGGATGATCTTGTTCATGCGCTCCACGGTGCGCACGATCTTGAAGTCGCGGGCGAGCCCCATCCGCAACCCCATGTAGATGTCGCGCACCTGGAGCGCCGCCGGCAGGCCATGGCCTGAAACGTCGGCGATCGAGAGGCCGAGGATCTTGTCGGTCACCGGGATGTAGTCGAAGTAATCGCCGCCCACGCCTTCGATCGGCTCGGACTGGCCGTAGATGTCGAAAGCGCCATACTCGGGCACGCGCTTGGGGAGGATCGACGCCTGGATCTTCCGCGCCTGCTCGAAGATCCCCTCCATGCGGTCACGCCGGATCTTCTGGTTGACGCTGTGGCGCAGGATGCCGAGGGAGAAGAGGATGTCGTCGCGGTCGTGGCCGGGCGCCACGTCGAAGGCCAGCACGTACTCCTCGCTACCCACCTCGATGGCGGCGAAGCGCTGCACCCCGAGCTGGCTCTCCAGGTTGCGGTCCATGTCCGGGTCCTCGTCGCCCATGTAGACCGTGCCGTTCTCCAGCAGCAGCTCGATCGGCCGGTAGGAGATCGGCACCTTCAAGCCCTTCGGCACCTCCTTGGCCTCGCCGAACGTCGCCTGCAGCACGTAGTAGCCGCCGCGGCGCTGGTAGAGACGGCCGCCGTAGATCCCGAGCTCGTCGCGGAACTTGTCGATGATCGTCTCGAGCAGCGAGGGAATCGTCGCGGCGACGTCCTCGTCCCGGTCCATGGCCGCCACCACCTGCTCCACCTTCTTCATCAGGGCTTGGTAGTTCACCGGGCGAGCTTCGGACATGATCAAGATCGGATCTCCCTTCCTGTTCGGCCTGGCTACAGAGGACGCCGAGAGCCATTCTACTCCCGGACCGCCGCTCCTACCCGTGATCGATCAACGCCCGCAGAATCCGGTCCTGATCGCCGTGCGGGTCGCCGTGCGTGCCGTTGAGGAGAATCGAGAAGGCGTAGGACTTCCCCGAGACGCCCCGCGCATAGCCGGAGAGGGCGGAGACGCCGGCGAGGGTGCCC
The DNA here is from genome assembly GCA_963717295.1 of Thermoanaerobaculaceae bacterium. GTDB lineage: Bacteria > Acidobacteriota > Thermoanaerobaculia > Multivoradales > UBA5704 > DATARR01. The sequence goes on along the minus strand of OY970330.1, from coordinate 7,266,535 downwards.
GTCTTGGCGAAGACGTTGCCGAAATAGGGAGGGGCCGCCAGGCGCCGTTTCCAGGACTTGTTGTCCTCTCCCGCGAAGGGCAGGGACTTCACCAGCTCGGGCCCCGCCGGGTGGTAGAACATGTGGCGCAGCAGGGTGGTGATCGCCCGCGGCGACGCCTGATTCTCGCGGCTCATCCCCGAGCCGTCCACCATATGAAGCTCCCCGGGCAGCACGCCGATCGAGGCCATCAGCTCGGTGATGACCTTGACGCCGTCGCTCCAGGTTCCACGGCCGCAGCGCTTCGCTCCCACCTGCTTGACCAGGCTCTCGGCGTAGAAGTTCTGGCTCCGCTTGTTGGTGGTGCGGATCGCCGTGACCAGATCGCTACGGTGTACCGCCACCCGCTGCCAGAGCGGTCCCGGGAGCTGATCCACGGACCGCAGGCCGCCCTCCATCGTGATTCCTTCCTCCGCCAGCGCCGCCCGCAGCGCGCCGCCGAAGTAGGCGATCGGATCGGGTACCGTCACCCAGGTCTCGAAGGGTCCGGACCGGACGTCGATCGTGCCCCGCACCGTCAGCAGGTCGCCCGTCCGTCCCACGAAGAGCTTGGTGCCCCGGCGCGCCGCCCGCGTCGAGGTGCTGTTGTCGACCCGGAAGATGGAGACCGGAGGCACCGTCTCGACGACGGCCGGCTGCCCCGCCGCCTTGCCGGGAGAGACGCGGACCAGAATGCAGTTGTCGCTGAACGACAGGGCGGCCACCGGCGCCTCGTACCATTCCGCGAGTTGGTCGCGCGGCCAGTCAGGATGGATATCCATCGCCTCGAACAGGCCGTGCGCCAGATAGAGATCCCCCACGATCCGCCGCACGCCGCGCTCCCGCAACGCCGCGGCCCAGGGCCGAAAGGCGCCGAACGGATCGCCCTCGAACTCACGGCCGGAGATCTGGGGATCGCCCGCGCCCACCACCCCGAGATCGCCATGCAGCACGCCGTCCGCCACCGCGCCGCGCATCAGGAAGCGGGTCTCGAAGACGAAGCCCGGCCCCAGGGTGTCCAGCGCCGTCGAGGTGGTGAACAGCTTGCTGTTCGAGGCGATCACCCGCGGCTGCTGAGGATTGTAGGAGAACACCGCCTCGCCCGTATCGAGCTGCACGATGTTGACGCCCACCTCCCGCGATGTCTGTTGCGCATGCGCCACCTCGGCCTGCACCGCCTGGTTGAGAGGCGTCGGCGGTGCCTGCGGCAACGCAGGCGCGCCGCTGAAAAACGCCAGGAAGAGCCCAAGAGAAAGGGAAAGAAGTCGCTTACGCTGTTGCATCGGCCTCGCTTGCCGGGTCATGGCTTCAGATACTTCTCGAACCACTTCACGATCTCCACCGTCGACCGCACCCGGTTCGGCGTCTTGCGAAACCCGTGCCCTTCATCCGGGAAGATCACGGATTCCACCGGCACGCCCCGCTTCTTCAGCTCCTCCGCCACCTGCTTCGCCTCCACCAGGGGAACGTTGGTGTCGTTGGCGCCGTGCAGCACCAGCAGAGGCGCCTTCACCTTGTCGAGCTTGTGGATGGGCGAGAGCTGGTGGAGCAGATCCTTCTCCGTCGCCGGGTCGCCGTACTCCTTGGTGGAGATGGCGGCCATCCAGGGCTCGGTCTGGGCGAAGAAGGTCTCGAAGTTGACGATGCCGAAAAGGTCGGCCCCGGCGGCGAAGAGATCGGGAAACTCGGTGAGGCCGGCGAGAGTCATGTAGCCGCCGTAGGAGCCGCCCATGATACCGATGCGCTTCGGATCGGCGATCCGCGCCTTGACCAGGTAGTCGACGCAGTCCTTGATGTCCTTCACGCCCTCCACCCGCAGCGCGCCGTTGTCCAGGTTGACGAACTTCTTGCCGAAGCCCGAGGAGCCCCGCACGTTGGGGGCGAAGACGCCGATGCCGCGCGACGCCAGCGCCTGGTAGGTGGAGTTGAAGCTCGGCCGCTCCTGCCCCTCCGGGCCGCCATGGAAGCTGATCACCACCGGGCCCGGGCCGTCGCCGCGCGGGCGGTAGAGCCAGCCCGAGAGGTCCAGGTCGTCGTGCGCCTTGAAACGCACCAGCTCCGGCACCTTCAGCTTCTCCAGATCCACCCCCTCGTGCGGGCTCCAGGTGAGCTGGCGCACGCTGTGCCCCTCCACCCCGATCACCCAGACGTCCGTGGGGAGGTTGGCCCCGCCCACCGTCAACGCCAGCCGCTTGCCGTTCTCCGAGTAGCTCAGGCCGCCGAGGATCTCGCCCGCCATGCGCAGGGACTGAAGCTCGATGCGCTGTTGCTTCTTCAGGTTGATGAAGGCCAGATCGTTGCGGCCGGCGACGTTGAAGATCACGAAGGCGTTGCCGCCGTCGGGAGACAGCGCGATCTCGTCCACCTCGGCGTCGTCGCGCGAGCCGAGCTTCTGGTTGGAGAGCGGCAGCCCTCCCGGACCGATCATCACCTTGGCGAAGTAGGTCTTGTCGGAATCCCGGTTGGACGAAAGGTAGATCGCCGAAGCGTTGGGGTTGAGCCTGCCGCCGCCGAACGAGCCAGGAGGGTCGTGCAGGGTCAGCAGCGACTCCTTGCCCGTCGCGAGATCGACCAGGTAGAGGTTGTTGTCACCCCGGCTGACCAGGCGCGAGACCACCGCCCACTTGCCGTCGCGGCTGACGTCGGTCAGCGTCGAGACGCCGCCGCCGGAAGCCACCTTGCGGCTCTTCCCGGTCTCCGAGTCGTAGAGCCAGGGCTCCAGCGAGCCCGGGCTGTCATGGCTCGAGCTGTAGCGCAGCCACTTGCCGCTCCAGCCGGCGAGGGTGTTGTTCTCCTTGCCGCCGCCGGTGATCCGCTGCACGCCCGAGCCGTCCGGGTGCATGAGGTAGACCTGCTGGTTGAGGCCGCCGCCGGGCGCCACCAGCAGCGCCAGCCACTTCCCGTCCGGCGACCATTCGACGCCTGAGACGGGGTCCTCGAACGCGCCCACCTGCTTCGGCGGCCCGGCCTGGTCGACCTCGGCGATCCACACCTGCGGCAGGCCGCCGCGGTTGGAGAGGAAGGCCACCCGCTTGCCGTCCGGCGAGAGGCTGGGCGCGAAGCTGGAGCTGACTTTCGCCATCCGCTCCACGGAAGCGGTCAAGGCGTCCGAGGAGACGGCGGCAACGGGCGGCTTCGCCGCGGAGGCGAAGCCGGCCAAGGGCAACAGAGTCAGAAAAACAGGCAGAGCACGACGATGCATGAATCCTCCGATCTTCGAGACGGCCTAGTCTACCCCGGGACGGATCGGGAGACCGGAAGGGAGTCGAGCTGGCCTCAACCTTGCTCCAGGAAGGTCCCGCGGCGCAGCTGGGAGAGCGCCTCCTGAAGCTGGGCTTGAGTGTTCATGACAATCGGTCCATGCCAGGCCACCGGCTCTTCCAGGGGCTTTCCCGAAGCCAGGAGGAAACGGATGCCCTTCTCTCCGGCCCGCACGACGACCTCGTCGCCGCGGTCGAAGACGACCAGGGAGCGGTTGCCGGCGGTCTCCCAGGTCGCCGGCCCGTCGCCGTCGATGGGCTCGGTCAGCACCGCGCGCGGCGCCGAGGCGTTGGCGAAGCTCCCCGAGCCCTCGAAGACGTAGGCGAAGGCATGGCGCGAGGTCTCGACCGGCAGGGTCTTGCGCTGGCCCGGCGGCACCCAGATGTCGATGTAGCTCGGGTCGGCGGCGATGCCGTCCACCGGCCCGGTCTTGCCCCAAAAGGTGCCGCAGAGGATGCGCGCCCGGGTGCCGTCGTCGTCGGTCACCTCCGGGATCTCGGCGGACTTGACGTCCTGGTACCGTGGCGCGGTCATCTTGAGCGACGCCGGGAGGTTCGCCCAGAGCTGAAAGCCATGCATCCGGCCGGCTTCATCGCCCCGCGGCATCTCCTGATGGATGATGCCGCGCCCCGCGGTCATCCACTGTAAATCCCCGGCGCCGAGCGCGCCCTGGTTGCCGAGGCTGTCGTTATGGCTCACGGTGCCTGAAAGAACATAGGTGATCGTCTCGATGCCGCGGTGCGGATGCCAGGGAAAGCCGGCCAGATAGTCCTGCGGCCGCTCGTTGCGAAAATCGTCGAACAGCAGGAACGGATCGAAATCGCCGGTCTCTCCGAATCCGAAAGCCCGGCGCAGATGAACGCCAGCGCCCTCGAGGGCCGGAGTGGCCTGCGAGATTCTCTTGATGGAACGGATGGACATGGAAGCCTCCTCGCTTTTTTGGGATGCTGCCTGCCCTACAACTTACGCCGTGAGGCGGGAATTCCCTGGCGGATCAACCCGCCGCCGTGACCGCTTTCCGGATAATCGCCTGCGCCTCCTCCTGAATGTGGCGCAGGTGGTCGCCGCCGGTGAAGCTCTCGGCGTAGAGCTTGTAGACCTCCTCGGTTCCGGAAGGACGCGCGGCGAACCAGCCGTTCTCCAGCACCACTTTCAGCCCCCCGATGGCGGCGCCATTCCCCGGGGCGTTGGTCAGCAGGCTGGTGATCCTGTCGCCCGCGATCTCGGAGACGGCGATCTGCCGGGGCGAGAGCTTCAGCAGCGCGGCCTTTTCGGCCGGCGTCGCGGGCGCGTCGATGCGCTCATAGGCGAAGTCGCCGAATTCCCGCGTGAGATCCTCGTAAAGCTCGCCGGGATCGCGGCCGGCCACCGCCGTCATCTCGGCGGCGAGCAGCCCAAGGATGATGCCGTCCTTGTCCGTCGTCCAGACGCCGCCGTCGCGCCGCGGGAACGAGGCCCCCGCGCTCTCCTCGCCGCCGAACGCCAGGCTGCCGCTGACGAGCCCGTCAACGAACCACTTGAACCCCACCGGCACCTCGACCAGCGGCCGCCCCAGGCGCGCCGCCACCCGGTCGATCAGGCTGGTGCTCACGATCGTCTTGCCGACTCCGGCCTGCGCCGGCCACCGCGGACGGTTCGCGAAAAGGTAGTTGATGGCGACGGCAAGATAATGATTGGGGTTCAGCAGGCCGGCTTTGCGGGTCACGATGCCATGACGGTCGTGATCGGTGTCGCACGCCCAGGCGACGTCGAAGCGGTCCTTGATGTCGAGGAAACCCTGCATGGCGTAGGGCGAGGAGCAATCCATGCGGATCTTGCCGTCCCAGTCGACGGTCATGAACCGGAAGGTGGGATCGATCACCTCGCTGACGACGGTGAGTGGAATGCCGTAGCGCTCCGCGATCCGTCCCCAGTAATACGTCCCCGCGCCCCCGAGGGGATCGACGCCGAGCCTGAGGCCGCTGTTGCGTACAACGTCCAGATTCACGACGCTCGCGAGATCGTCGATGTACGAGCCCATGAAGTCATGGCGATGCGTGGTGGAGGCGGCCAGCGCGCGAGCCAGGGAGATTCGCTTCACCTCGCCGAGATCGCCGGCCAGAAGCTCGTTCGCGCGGTTCTGAATCCAGCCGGTGACCTGGGTGTCGGCGGGACCGCCGTTGGGCGGGTTGTACTTGAAACCCCCGTCGCGCGGCGGGTTGTGCGACGGCGTGACGACGATGCCGTCGGCGAGATCCGCGGAGCGTCCGCGGTTGTAGGTGAGAATCGCATGCGAGATGACAGGCGTCGGCGTATAGCCGTCGCGATCGGAACGGTCATCGATCATGACGTCCACCCCGTTCGCCGCCAGCACCTCGATGGCGCTCGCCCAGGCGGAGCGGGACAGCGCATGCGTGTCGGCCCCCAAAAAGAGCGGCCCCTTGATCGATTGCTGAAACCGGTACTCGCAGATCGCCTGCGTAATGGCGAGAATGTGGTCCTCGTTGAAGCTGACGTCAAAGGCGGAGCCCCGGTGACCCGAAGTGCCAAAGGCGACACGCTGCGCGGAGACCGACACGTCGGGCCGCAGGGTGTAGAAGGCTGTCATCAGCCGCGGCACGTCCACCAGCATGGACGGCTCGGCGGGTTTCCCCGCCCGTGGATCGATACTCATCGTTGATTCTCCCGACCTGTCGGTCTCTCCCGGGGCCGGACGCAACCCTGCGTCGGGCCTGCCGTATCTTCGCCATGACTTCTTTCCGCCGAGCTGCCGCCCACGCCCTCCTCTCGCTCTCCTCGTTGGCCCTTGCGAGCTGTGCGACCCCGCGCCCCACCGCAAAGGCCCATGCCACCACCGAACGACCGGCACTGGTGGTGGTGATCGCCGTCGATCAGCTCGGCGAGGATCTCATCGAGCGCTACGACCCGTTGTTCACCGGAGGGTTTCGGCGACTGAAGGACCGGGGAATGAGCTTCTCCGAGGCCTGGGTCGATCATGCCATTACGGTATCGCACCCGGGTCATGTGACGCTGGCGACCGGCGCGTCGCCTTCACGGCATGGAATCGTCGACGCCGCTTTCTATGAGGGGCCGCCGGGCGCACGGCGCTTCGTCGACGCGCTGACCGACTCCGCCGAGTCGATCGTTGGAGCTCCGGCTCAGCATGGCGTCTCGCCGCGAAAGATCCTCGTCAGCACCCTGTCGGAGTGGATCGAGGCCGCCGACCCCAAGGCACGCATGGTCGCCTTGGGCTCGGGGCAATACTCCTCCCTCCTTCATGCCGGCCACGCCCAGGGAGACGTCTACTGGTATTCGGGCGAAGCCGGCCGTTACGTGACCTCCACTTTCTACGGCCATGACGAGGCGGCGTGGGTGGCGCGCTTCAACCGCGAGAAGCTGCCGCGCTTCAAGGAAGCGGCTCAGGACTGGGAGAGCACCGTGCCCGAGACGGCCCGCGCCCTCGCCCGGCCGGACGCCTCACCGTATGAGACGCGGGGCCGGCACCCCACTTTCCCACACCGCTTCAAGGACGAGGTCCCGCCCGAGCGGCAGAACGCTGAAGGGATCTCCTGGCGGCTCGCCGGTACCCCCATGCTCGACGCCGCGACCCTGGACCTGGCCCAGGTCGCGGTGCGCGAGCTGGCGCTGGGTCAGCGGGGTTCTACCGATGCCCTTTCGATCGTGATCTCCGAGGTGGACGACATCGGCCACGGGTATGGCTCACTAAGCCAGGAGCAACTCGACAATCTCCTGCGCCTGGACCGCGAGCTCGGTGCCTTCCTCGCCTTCCTCGATCGGACGGTGGGTGCGGGGCGCTACGTTCTCGCGCTCTCGGCCGACCATGCCACGCCGGACATTCCCGAGCACCGGCGGGAAGCAGGAGAGCCCGGCCGGCGGGTCGCCCAAGCCGAGATCGACGCCGTGCTGGCGGAGGCACGCGCCGCCGCGAAGACCCCGGTCTCACCCGAAGAGAGGGCCGCCCGTGTGGCCGCGGTGGTGAAGAAGTCCGACTTCGTGGCCGACGTCATGACCCCGGCGGACCTCGCGGGTACCGGCCGGCCGGGCGATCCCTTCCTGGCCCTCTATCGCCACAGTTGGCGTCCGGACCGGGTACCGCGCTTCCCGTTGTTCTCCTTCGACGACGGCACCTCCCCCATCGCCGAGGCCGGCGTCATGGTCCGCCTCGCCGAAGGCGCCGTGATCGATCTCGATTCCGTCGTTCACGGCTCTCCCTACGACTACGACCGCCATGTGCCGCTTCTTTTCTTCGGCGCCGGAGTCGCCCCTGGCCGCTCGGCGGAAAAGGTTCGCGCCACGGACCTCTCCCCGACGCTGGCCGCGCTGGCCGGCATCACTCCGCCGGCGCGCCTGGACGGCCGGGCGCTCCTCTCTCCCAAACGGCCTTGAGCGAAAATCTCACTCGTGGCGCAGAGCCACGATGGGATCGACCCGGGTCGCGCGGCGGGTCGGCTCGGAGGCGGCCAGCAGCGCCACGAGAATAAGGACCACCGGCACTACGAAGTAACTGACCGGGTCCATCGGCGAGATCCCGTAGAGCTGCGCCTTGAGCAGCCGGGTGAGGGCGAGGGCGGCGAGTATGCCGGTCAAGAGGCCCGTGCCGGCGAGCGCGAGGCCCTGCCGGATCACCATGTTGCGCACCCGGGACGCCGAGGCGCCGAGGGCCATGCGGACTCCGATCTCGTGCGTGTGCAGGGACACGGTGTAAGAGAGTGTCGCGTAAAGCCCGACGGCCGCGAGCACCAGGGCCAGCACGGCGAAGGCTCCGAAGAGCACGGTGAAAAAACGATCCTGCCACGCCACGCGATCGACGATCTGCTCGAGGCTGAAGACATGGCTGACGTCGATGTCGTGATCCGTACCGACGATCCGGCCTCGGATCGTTTTCACCAGCTTCAGCGGATCGGCCGAGGTGCGGATGAGCAGGGACCCGATCGAAAACTCGGGGCTGAACGGCAGGTAGACGTTGGGCCGGTCCTCGCCCTTGAGCTGGCCGTGCCGGCTGTCGGCGACGACGCCGACGACGGTGTGCCAGGGCTCGTTCTTTACGGGGGGACCGAAGCGGAGCCGTTTCCCGATGGGGTTCTCCCGCGGCCAGTGCATCTTCACGAAAGCCTGGCTGACGATCACGATATGCGGCGCATCGTAGTCCGCCGCGGTGAAGTCTCGCCCCTTGAGCAGTGGAATGCCGAGCGTACGGAAATACCCCGGAGTGGTGACGACGTGATTGATGAACCGCATGTCCTTGAGAGCCACCGGGCGCCCTTCGATGGTGTAGATGCGCCCCCAGCCGTCGTTCAGGGGCACGCCGGAGGTGAAAGCCGTCGACGTGACCCCCGGCAGCGAGGCGACCTCGGCCGTGAGCTGCTGGAGCAGCGCCCGCGCCTGCGGACCGTCGGGATACCGTTGTTGCGGATAGCCGACGTCCAGCGCCAGGACCCTCTCGGAGCGGAAACCGAGGTTCTGCAGGCGCAACGCCAAGAAGCTGCGCACCATGAGACCGGCGCCGGTGAGCAGGGTGACCGACAGCGCCACCTCGCCCACCACCAAGGCGTTCCTCAGAAGCTTCTGGCGCACGCCGGCGCTGCCGCCACGGCCCCCTTCCTTCAGCGTATCCGTGAGGTTTCCGCCGAACAGGCCGAAGGCCGGCGCGATGGCGAAGATCACGCTGGTGAGCAGGGACACGGCGAGCGCGAATCCCAGGACGCGATGGTCGACCGCGAAATTCATCCAGCGCGGCATCATGTCCACGGGAATGAGCGCCAGCAGTGCGGGAATTCCCAGGTAGGCGAGGAGGACGCCCAGGGCTCCCCCCGCCAGCCCCAGGAGAAGGCCTTCGGAAAGGAGCTGGCGGACGATCCGCCGGCGCGAGGCGCCCAGCGCCGTGCGCAAAGCCATTTCGCGGACGCGCGCCGACGCCTTGACGAGCAGCAGGTTGCTGACGTTGGCGCAGGCGATCAGCAGCAGGAGGCCGACCGCCGCCAGCAGCGTGATCACCGCCGTGCGGTAGCGGCCGGCCACGATCTCGCGGATGGGGACGGCACGCGCGTGCCAGCCGTTGTTGGCGGCCGGATTTTCGCGATGGATCTGCTCCAGCAGCGAATGCACCTCGGACGTTGCCTGGGCCGTGGAGACGCCGGGCTTGAGACGCGCCAGACCCCGCATGAAGTAGTCGGTGCGGGCGGCTTTCGCGGGGTCCATCTGGACCGGGAGCCAGGCCTCCACGCGGTCGGGAAAATGGAAGTCCGCGGGCATGACGCCGATCACAGTGTAACGGTCGCCCCCGGTGTCGATCACGTGACCGAGAATCTTGGGGTCCCGTCCATAGCGCCGCTGCCAGAGCTCCTCGCCGAGCACCACGACCTTGGGAGCGTTGGGCAGATCGTCCTCGCGGGTGAAGACGCGCCCGAGCAGCGGCGGCACGTGGAGGATGCGAAACACGCCATCCGTCATCTGCGCCGCGTAGACCCGCTCGGCGACGCCTTCGCCGCGGATGGGCAGGTCGTCGCCATAGTAGACGCCGATGTCCTCGAAGCTGCGCGAGCGGGCACGGATGTCGAGATAATTGAGGAAGTTGATCGCCCTCGCCTCGCTGGGGTCCGAAGGGCTGTACTCAGTCACCGCCACGAGGCGGTCCGGCTCCGGGTAAGGGAGCGGCCGGATCAGCAGCCCATTGGCCAGACTGAAGACCAGAGTCGTGGAGCCGATCCCCAGGGCCAGGATGGCAATGGCGGCGGCTGTGACGAGCGCGTCCTTGCGCATGATACGCAGCGCGTAGCGGAGATCTTGAACGATCATTTGACAATGCTCCCTGGGAGCTTCGGTGAGAATTCCTGAGACCGCGTGGAACCAGACCCCTAACAGTCGCGCCAGCGAACGCTCCTCGCGCCAGCGATCCTTGAACACCAGGCAGAGCTCGCGCCCATACTCGGCGCGAAACTCGGCCGGGTACAACCGGAGGAAGCCGCGGTAGAGACGGAGAACCTCCGCCTCCAGGAGTCGCCCCTGCGCCATGGTTCAGATCCGCTTGGGCACCAGGCCGCTGGAGCGGGCGTCCGACAGCAGTTTTTCCAGTTGGCGAGCCTCTTCGACGGCCGCGCTCCTGCCCTCTTGCGTCAAGCGGTAGTAGCGGCGGCGCTCGTCGTCGTGCTCGGGATCGGGCCGCTCCGCGAGCTCCTCGATGAAACCCTCTTCGAGCAGCCGCTTGATGGCGCTGTAAAGGGTGCTGGGACTGAGCCGGACCTGGCCGCCGGTCCGCTCCCCGATCTCCTGCATGATCGAGTAGCCATGCCGGTCGCGATCTGCCAAGGCGATGAGAATGTGGAGAGTGTCGCGAGAGAGGGTGAAGGATCGCATGCCGGATACTATAACGAACTTCGCTATAGCGAGCAAGGGAGTAAGAGAGCGGGAGGCCATGGTAGCTTTTCCCGCGAGGGGAGGCACCGCATGGCCGGAACGATGACGATCCGCGCGCTCAATCGGGCTCTGCTGGCCCGGCAGGGGCTGCTCGAAAGGTTGGAGGTCCCGCTCGTCGAAGCGGTCGAGGCGATCGGCGCGCTCCAGGCGCAGTCGTGGCCGGCGCTCCCCGTCGCCCTCTGGTCGAGGGTCCGGGATTTCAAGGCCGAAGACCTCTATCGCGCGCTGGAGCGGCGGGAGCTGGTCGTGGGAACGCTGCTGCGTGGCACCCTCCACTTGGTCAGCGCCCGCGAGCATCCGCGGTACGCACAGACCGTGGAGGCTTCAGGGGTCAACCATTGGCAGCGGACCTCGAAGGAACCCCTGGCTCAGAAAGAGGCGTTGCGCTCGGAGCTTCGGGAGTACACGGCGGTCCCCCGCAACGCCGAGGAGATCCCTGCCTTTCTGGAGACGTGGATCGCGAGACATCCCGGTGCCATCGACGAGAAGGAAGCCGCCTTGCAGCGGGAGCACAAGTGGCGCCCCATCCGCTCGACGAGCGACTTCGTCCGGGTTCCCGCCGACGGGGTCTGGGGAGAGCGCGTGCCGGCTGCCTTCCTCGCCTCCCCGGCGGGGTCGCCGGTCTCTTCCCAGGAAGCGCTGGACGCCGTCATCCGCTGCCACCTGCGGGCCTTCGGACCGGCGGGCGCCGACGACGTGGCGGACTGGATCGGGTGGAAGACGCCGCCCGTGCGGACGGCACTGGAACGCCTCGCGCCCGGGCTGGCCCGCTTCACCGACGAGGCCGGCCGCGCGCTCTACGACCTGCCCGGCTCGCCCCGGCCGGACCCGGAAATCTCCGCGCCCGTCCGCTTTCTCCCCGAGTTCGACAGCGTGCAGCTCGCCTACGCCGCCAAACGCCGGCAGCGCATCCTGCCCGACGCCCACCGGGAGAAGGTCTACGTGCGCGCCAACCTGCGGATCCTGCCGGCGTTCCTGGTCGACGGCATGATGGCCGGCACCTGGTCGGCCGCGGAGCGGCGGCGCGAGGCGACGCTGACGCTGCAACCGTTCGAGAGACTTTCGCGCCAGGCCCTCGCGGCCGTGACCGAGGAAGGCGAACGCCTTCTCCGCTTTAGCCAGCCGGCGGCCAAGGCCATCCACGTGGCGATCGCCGGTTGAAGGGTTACTGTTCTTCCAGGTGCTGCTTCGCCTGTTCGGCCGCAGGGCCATGGGGCGCAAGCTCCAGCACCATGCGATAGGCCGAGGCCGCCTTCCCGCGCTCGCCGCCGAGACGCCGGGCGTCCCCCAGGTTGAGATAGGCGACGGCGCGCGAGGGATCCATGCGCAGCGTGTTCTCGAACCAGCGCGCCGCTTCACGGTACTTCCCCTGCTTGAAGTAGACGAAGCCCAGGTTGTTGGCGGCGAGGGCGAAGTCGGGACGGAGCTTCAGAGCTTCGGTGAACTGATCCTCGGCGGCGGCGTACTGCTTTTCCTTGTACAGCTGGAGGCCCCGGTCGTTGGCCCTCTGGGCGAGCTGGCGCGCGGAGGTGGAAACCGGCGCGGGGGGAGCGATCCGCTGCTCCTGGCCCTGCAGGTCGGGAATGGTCACCGCTGCCAGAGGCCGGCTTGGTCCCGCATCGAGCCTGCCGTTGAGGGCGATGGCCTCGGGCGAGAGCTGGGCCGTCTGGGCGCTCAGGAACTCATTCTCCCCGGGAAGCATGAAGACGAACTCGCCGCCCTCCGAGCCGGGCAGGCTGCCGAAGGCCGGGGTCTGATGAGTCACGCCGGCCACCGCGGGCGCCACATAGGCGGCGAGCTCGGTGGCGGTGATGAAGCCGTCGCCGTTGAGGTCGGCCTTGCCCGCCAGGCCCTGCAAGAGGGTCCAGGTGAACACGGAATGGCCGTTCGGCCCGCCGTCGGCCACCATCTGATCGGCGCCTCCCGCGGTGAGCATCTGGCGGCCGATCCGCCGCGCGTTCTCGCTCAGAAACTGGCCGGATCGCTCCCCCCGGGTCAAGCCGAGCCCGCTGTAACAGGCGTCCATGACGAACAGGACGTGCTTGGCCTCCAGGCTCTCGGCAAGGTTCTGGATCTCCGTCATGGGCACCGCGTCGGCGGCGACGTGCTGGGGATCGGAGTCCGCGGGAATGACGTAGCCCAGGTTGCGCCCCGAGGTGAGCTGGCGGGTCGCGCCGTGGCCGGCGAAGAACACGAAGACTCGGTCGTCGCGTTTCAGGACGCCATTCCCCAGCTTGTCCTCGAAAAGCGAGAGGATGGCGGCGCGGGTGGCAGCGGCGTTTTCCAGCGTGAAGACGCGCTGTTGGGCGAAGCCGAATTTCTCCACCAGGAGCTTCGACACCGCCTCCGCGTCCCGCACCGCATAGTGCAGCTTCGGCCATTTGGCGTAGTCGTCGATGCCGACGACGATGGCCCAGCTCTCGCCGTAGCCGGCGGTGAGGCGCGCCTCGTTGACCGGTGCGGCCGCCTTCGTGACCTCAAAAGACTGGCCGTCCCAGGCGGCGAACCGGTAATCGTCGGCCAGCAGGCGATCGAGGATCAGTGGCAGGGCCTTCACCGCACGCTCGTGGATGTCATGAAAGAGGATGATGCCTCGCCCCTGCTGATCCACGAGGCGCAGCACGCGGTCGGCGATCGAGCTCGGCACCGGGTCCGCCCAATCCAGGGAATCGATGTTCCACAGCACCGACCGGAGCCGCATCTCGGAGAGGATCCGCAACCCTTCCGGATTGCGCGCGCCGTAGGGAAAGCGAAACAGCGCCGAGCGGCCCGGGTCCACCGCTTTCAGCAAGGTGTCCGTCCGCACGATCTCAGCCCGCAGCGGATCCCCCGTCATCCTGGAAAGCTGGCTATGGGAGTAGCTGTGGTTGGCCAGCACGAATCCCTCTTTGAGCAACCGCCGGCTCGTTCCCGCGCCGGGGCTGAGGTGAGCCACCCCGCCGGCGTCCACCGTTCCCAGGTTGCGGCCCACCTCGAAGAACACGGCCGGCACGCCATACTGCTGGAGGATGGCGGCGATCTCTTCCGAGTAAACGTTGTGGGGGCCGTCGTCGAAGGTCAGCACGATGGTCTTCGGGGGGAGGCGGAGGCCGAAGATCTCCTTTTCCTCCCGCCCTTCCCGCCGCGGCTTCGTCCGCGTCTCTGATCGCGGCGGCGACGGGAGCACGAAGCCGTGATCCTTGAGCAGACGCTCCCGGGAGTAGATCGTCCTCAGGTGGGCCACGTAGTCGCTCCAGCGCTCGCGCTTCTGTGGGATGGCGCGCGGAGCGAAACGCCCGAAGATGGGCCCGACCTCCTTCTCGTAGCGCCGCTCGATCTCGGTCAAAGCCGCGAGATCCTCCTCGAGGCGCTGATGCAGCCGGATCGCCGGCAACGTCGTGTCGGCCGCCACCGCGCCTTCCAGGCCGCGGAGGATCTCCCGGAACGCCAGGCGGTCGGCGTCGAACAGGCCTTCCCCGGACTCCACCCAGCCCAGAACCGTCCCCAGGGCTTCGAACCGCTTGGGGACGGCTGAGCGCGCGAGGCTCTCCAGAGACCTCGCGAGCTCGGCGCTACGCTCCAGATTGTCGTGAAAGATCTCGTGGCCCACGCGATCGGCGGCCTCGCGCTCCGGTGGGGAGAGGCTCGGCTCGTCCGCGAACAGCACGATGAGCTGCCGGTAGGCGGCCAGCATCTCGCCCAGCGCCGCCAGATAGGGAGCCGGATCGGTGAGCGCCGGCGGCGTCCTGGCAGCTCCGGCTGGCGCGGCGAACGCCATCCGACCGGCCGGCCGCTGGAAACGGGAGAGCAGGAACGCGGTCCCCAGAGCCAGGACCACCAGAGCCACACCGATCTTCCAGGCCTGCCCGCGGAACATCCTCGCCTCCCTCGCTCTGCAACCATCTTATGGCAGCGGCACACGATCTGCGGGCAGACGGCTCGCTTTTCCCCGCTTCCTGCACTCTAGAGGTATACACTGACTTATGAGGCGTAAGCCGGCCTCAAGGTTCTTCGATGAGTATGATACGAAACTCCGCCCCCACTCTCTGCAGTCCGGAGACGGCGAGCACTGGCCGTCTCATCATTCCTTGCCCCAGGAGCTCAGCTCTCATGCGGAGAGCTCGTCCCGCCTGGCGGCGCTTTCGGGTTTCTGGAGGATGCGAGTAATGAAGAGCAGAGGTTTGAAATTTGCGCTGGCCTTGTCTTGTGGCCTTCTGGCCGTCGCCGCGAACGCTGCCACGGTCGAGAAGCAGATGGCGAAACCCTTCGCGGACGCCGATCACGTCGTCTACGCCCCCACCAATCATGCCGTCATTTCCAAGGCCAGGAACACCCTGACGAACCATGGCGGCGGCGTGGTCGTCTCGGCCAAGGTGGTCTTCATTTTCTGGGGTCCGAACTTCGCGAACGCCGCGTCTCCCGACAATGCCTACGCTACGACGCTGCAGGCCTTCCGCAACCAGTTCGGCACGACCGGGGAGTACAACACCATCACTCAGTACTCCGGGATCGCTTTGACGAACCTCGGTTCGGGAACCGCTGACTGGTTCGACACCTCGGCGCCGCCGACCAACGTCACCGACGCCACGGTTCAGGCCGAGGTCAACCGGTATTTCTCGGGCGGCCATGGCGCCTACAACTCCAGCACGATCTATGAGGTCGTCACCCCGAGCAGCTCGTACTCTTCGAGCGGCTCGAGCACCTCGTGCGGCGGACCGAGCCTCGCCTACTGCGCCTATCACGGCGCGTTCAGCGGCTCCTCCGGGACCGTCCTCTACTCCATCGAGCCCTATCCGAGCTGCAGCGGCTGCAAGGTCTCGGGCTGGTCGGACGTGCAGAACCAGGAGCACTTCGTCTGCCACGAGACCCGCGAGGCCGTGACCGACCCCGTGAACGGCTGGTGGAACAGCCGCACCGGCGCCGAGGCCGACGACCAGTGCGCCTGGTCGCCGACGCCGTTCATCGGTACCGGCGGTTATGCCTACCAGTACGAGTGGTCGAACGCCAACAACGCGTGCATCAAGACGCGCTAAAACGCCAACCCGAATCGGTTTGCAGGGAGAGCCCCGGCTTCGCGCCGGGGTTCTTTTTTGCTCGGAAAACGGTCAACCGAGGTTGTGGAAGACCTTCTGCACGTCGTCGTCCTGCTCGAGCCGGTCGACGAGTGCGAGCACCTCGGCTGCCTGGTTCTCGGGCAGCTCGGTCGGCCCCGTGGGAATGTACTCCGACTCGGCGGAGAGCGGCGTGATGCCCCGGTCCTCCAGCGCCTTCTGCAGATTGCCGAAGTCGTTGAAGGCACAGCGGATGACGAGCTGCGGCTCGCCCTTCTCGCCGGTGCTCTCGCCGATCTCCTCGAGGCCGAAGTCGATCAGCTCCAGCTCCAGCTCGTCCGCGTCGAGCTTCGCCGGGTTCAGGCGAAAGACGCCCATCCGCTTGAACAGGAAGCCGACGCTGCCAGGGCTTGCGAGGTTGCCGCCGCCCTTGTTGAAGTGGGTCCGCAGGTTCGAGACCGTGCGCGTCGGGTTGTCCGTCGCCGTCTCCACGATGACGGCGATGCCGTGCGGGGCATAGCCTTCGTAGAGGATCTCTTCGTAATTGGCCGAATCCTTGCCCGACGCGCGCTTGATCGCCGCCTCGACCTTGTCCTTCGGCATGTTGACCGAGCGCGCGTTCTGCACCACCCGGCGCAGCAGCGGATTGCCTACCGGATCGGGGCCGCCCGCCTTGACGGCGATGGTGATCTCTTTGCCGATGCGGGCGAATGCCTTCGCCATCCGGTCCCAGCGGGCGAACATCGTATGTTTTCTGGTTTCGAAAATACGTCCCATGGCGGCTACCTCAGCGACAGAAAAGACGAACAAGGACAACAAGGACGGGCAAGGATAGCAAATTGCCGGATTGATATCCTCGTCCGTGTCTTAGAGGTCCCTGCCGTCCTTGTAAATCCGTGTTTTCTGCCGCGCAGGCTCCTAGCGACTGCTCGCCACGGCGCCACGGCCGCGGGAGGTGCGGGCGGGACCCGAAGCCAGAGAGGCGTGGAGCGTCGCCGGAGCCGCCGCCGAGTAGGCGAAGAGGAAGCTCCCGCCCTTGATCGTGTCGATGACCGGCTTGGCCTCCGCCTGAGGCAGCGCCGGGCAACCCCAGCTCCGGCCCAGCATGCCGTATTGCCGGGCATGGTCGGCGCTCACGTACCAGGCGCCGTGCATCACGATGTGGCGCTCCTCGGCCCGGTCGTTGATCCCCTCTTCCAGTCCCTTGAGCTTGAGCGAGTAGCCATTGCCGCCTTCATAGGTATCGGCGGTGACGAAGAGGCCGAGACTCGTCTGCCGGCTGTCGTCCACGTTGGAGAATTGGGTTGCAAATTTTGCACCGCTACCCGCTCCGTGGGCCACCAGCTCATGGAAGAGCACCTTGCCGCGGGTAAGATCGAGCACCCAGAGGCGCGGCTGAGTGGACGGCAGGGAATAATCGATGACCGTGAGCAGATCGCTCTTCCCGACGATGCCGCGGTCACGGGCGCTGGCAGCAGCGTTGAGCGCCATGGCGAGGACCTTGGGCGAGAGGCCTTCAGCCCCCTGAGAAAAGACCGCCGGCACCGCCGTCGCGCTTGCAGGGCTCGCGAAGGCCGCCGCGGAGGCGAAGAGGCTCAGAAGGAGAGCTAAACAAAGAACGGAGGCACGGTTCTTGAACTGAAAGGCGCTGGAGGAGGAGGGGGACCAGGTCAGTTTCACGAGAAGAAGGCCTCCTTGATGTCTGTCACACGCGTTTCCCGCGCGGACGCGTTGGGCATGGATACTGTAAAACCCGCCCATTCGCAGTGAAATTCCTGCGCATTCTGCTCCTTCTATACCTCCTTGTCCAGCCCCCGGAGTCCTCGCGGGCCGTTTTATTCCCACCGCGCCTCAAAAGTCCGCAGCCGGCGCTCCAGCTCCACCTGGACGCGGGCCTTGTCGCCTTGGGCTTGTGCCCAGGTCGCGCAGCGGCCGACATCCAGCCCGCCTGCCTCCCCACGGCAGGCCGCGACCGGCCGCCGGTAGACGCCGGGGTCCTCCCAGATCGAGGTGCCGGTCAGGAAGCTGTACTCCAGACTGTTGCGGTTGAAGGTGCGCAGGTCGGCGTAGCGGAGCTCGGGGTAGTCCAATCCCGCCTGCCGGTACTGCTCCGTGAGGCTGGTGCGCATGATGCCGGGATCGTCGGTGGCCAGCACGACCGGCACGCCTTGCGCGACGTAGAGCGGCAGCGGGTGCTCCCGCCCCTGGACGCCCAGGAGCTGGGCGTTGCTCACCAGGTTGATCTCGACGGCGACCGGGCCGGCGGCGCGGGGCGGGCACCAGCCGGTCTTGCCGCTCATGGCGCGGAGCACCTGGCCCGAATCGGCTTCATAGGTGATGTCCACTCCGTGGCCGATGCGCTGGGCGCCCGCCGTGCAGACCGCGGCGCCGATGTGGAAGCGCAGGTCGTTGGGTGGCACCAACCCCTCGGCCAGCTCGCCCGCGTGGAGGGCACGCCCCACCTCCGGATAGATCCGTCCCAGGTTGCCGAGGAGGTTCATGTGGGGCAGATAGTCGATGCGGGAAACGTAGCCGTCCTCGGCGGCCACGATGTTGATCCCCACGAGGTTCCGGCGGTCCGCGTGGGAGGCGGCGAACCCGAGGAGCGCCTCCTGGCAGATGATGATCGGAGCCAGGCTGCGATGGGTCTCGATCTGCCGGCGCACCGTCACCTCGCAGCCCGCGGCCGCCGGTTGAGAGTCGCAGCCCAGGAGAGTCGAGCTGGCGTCGAGCTGGCCGGCCATGGCGGCGGCGGTCTGCCGGCCCAGGGCCTCGGCGGCGGCCAGCACCACCTTGCCATCGCTGCCGAGGGACGCCGGATCGACCGGCCCCGCCATCAATTGCCGGCAGAAGGCGCCGCCGGAGCCGTCCCCGGAGAACAGCGCCTGGAACGCCTTCAGAGCGTCCCCGGGCGGTCTCACGGACGAGGACATGCTCTCGATATAGAGCATGTTCTCTCGCGAGGCCTGCTGGCGCAGTTGCGCGAGGATGGAGGCCGAGTCGGCCGTGACGGGGCCGGTCTTGCCGAAGATGGCGAAGAAGTGGTCGTGGGCCGCGAGGGTCCCCCACGGCTGGCCGCGCATGGAGAGGGCGTTGACCACCCCGTCATACTGGTTGCTGTTCGAGCAGAGGCAGCAGGCCGGAACGAACGAGCCGGTCAGCGTCTTCGACCCGCTCACGCACTGCGGCGAGGGGGCCGTGCAGACACTGGAGTCCGCGCAGGCCTTGCAGTCGGCCGTCATGGCGGAGACCGGGATGCCGGCGCTGCTCCCCGGCGGAGTCCCCGCGCACTGGGCGAAGGCCGAGCTCGCGAGATCCACGGAAAGGCCCTCGTAGCTGGCCAGTTGGATCAGCACCTCGGGGTAGACCGCGCCCGTCAAGTGATGATGAAGGTCGCCGCCCTTGGGCATCGCGAGAAGAAAAGCCCGCAAGGCGTTGGGATCCCGCCGGGCCGCCTGAAAGGCCGCGTCGACCGAACGGGGAGCGCCCGAGGGCGCGGTCATGGCAGCCGGGCCCTGGCTACAGGCCGACAGCACGAAAGGAACGAACAGCGTAAGGAAACGGCGCAAGGGGGCCTCCTTCCCGGCTCAATAACTGGACGAAGAACATCACCTCCGCTAACGGAGGGTCTACGCCAATCCCACTACGTCCAGAGTGCGCGGGAACTCTACGCTGAACTCGAACTGGACGACCTGTTTGACCTTCTTCGCCAGCGTGAGCTTCCATTCGAGCTGGTTCAGATCCGTGTGCTTGGCGGGCCTGGGCTCGGCCGCTTCGAGCTTGACCTTGATCTGCTCGTGCCTGGGTACGAAGAGCTGATCGCGGACGAAGACCACCTGCGGCGTGTCCCGGAGGTTCTCCACCTCGATCCGGTACTTGTAGCGGATGCGGCGGTCGCCGAGAAAGGTCTTGTCCACGTCGCGGCCCACCAGCTCGCGCTCCACCCGGATCCGCTCGTCGGCTCCCAGGGCCAGCTCGAGCTCCTGGCCCGGCGCCGTGAGCTTCAGCTCGGTGGCTCCCAGATAGTCGTCGCCTTCAAAAAGCTGGGCCTTGCCGGGCAGCAGCGTGTAGGGGCTCTCGTTGCGCACCCGGGCGCGGCGGTAGCAGACCGGCTCCAGCTTGGGCGCGGTGACGCCGTCGAGCTCGGGCCGGAGCTTGAAGCTCGCCACCGTCACCTTGCGGGGATCGCCGCCGCTGGGCACGTCCACGCGGTTGGGGATCTGATAGGTCAGGGCCGCGCCGGACTCCGAGACGGAGGCCGCCGGCAGCTCCAGGGGAGCCTCTTCCAGTATCCCTTCGAAAGACTCGGTATCCTCCGCCGCGGCACGGAACGTCATCGCCGCCATGGGGGCTGCCTGGGCCGCGCCAAGAGCCATTCCTCTACCGCGGAGCTGCTCCGGGGGCGGCCGCGGTCCGACGTACCAGGGCTCCAACTCGGGGATCACCAGGGCGAGCGCAGGGCGGGCCGTCGACAGGGTCAGGGCCACGCCGGCCCAATCCTCGCCCGTGCTCTGCGTCACTTCGGCAAGGTAGGTGGCCTCGATCTCGCCGTCCATCAGCCGCAGGTCGTACAGGGGCCGCCAGCGGGCGGACTGAATGACGTAGGTCAGCTCGATTTCCAGCTCGCCGGCCAAGATCACATCCACCTCGACGCTCGCCACGAGCCGCTGGCGCGGACGCGCGGCCTTGAGCCGGGCCAGCTCGCGCTGCAAGCGGTCCTGCTCCTTGGCGAGCTCACGGCGCTCGCGGCCGGCGACGAGGATCTCGGCCTGAAGGGCGCGCCCGCGCTCGGCGACGAAGTCGTAGATGGCGCCCAGATCGTGGGTGGACCGGTCGCGCAAGGCGAGCCCGCGGGCGAAGACCGCGCTCTGCTCGGCGAGGCCGTCGAGGGCCTTCTGGGCCTTCCCGAGCACCTCGGCCTGGGCCGCGAGATCGGCGTCCGCGTCCGCCGTGGACTGGATCTTCGCCTCCAGCTCGCGAGCCGCCTCGGCGGGAGTCTCCACGAAGTGGGCAACCTGCAAGCTGACACCCAGCAGCCGCGCCCGCGCCGTGCCCTTCCCCGAAGCGCGCACGCTGTCAGCCGTCAGGGACACCGGCAGGCCGGAGAAGTCCAGTCGATGCAGACCCGGCTCCAGCGCCATCCGCCCGCTTCGCGTCACCCGCGCGCGGTCGGGAAAAACGGTCACGGCATCGAGGATGGAAGTGAGCTCGGGCATGGTGGCTCCAGTGTAACACTCAGGAAATGAGCGGCGGTGCCGCACAATAGTGCGGTATCCGTCCGCTCGACTGACCGGGTTACCGCCTCACCTCGATGCTGAACCGTCTGAGTTAGGCCGCATACCCGCACCTCAACTTTTTGCCTCAAGTTTTCACTTGAATTGTCGTGCGGTTAGGCGATATGGCTAGATGTTGGACGTGGACAGACTTCCATCCTTTGAATCAGACCGTGATGCAAGGTAAAGCGATGACCAACGTGTTCATCGGCAAGAACGGCTCCAGCCATATCGCGCACCACTTGGTGCACTTCGACCCATATCCGTCCGGCATCCTCCTGCTGAAAAGCCACTGGCTCCACATGGGGGTCGATCTCGCTCCATTGCTCGGTCCAATATTCACGGACCTCTTCAGGCCCTGTGACAAAACCGCCTTTAAACGCTCGCGGCCAAGCCACGTCCGGTGTCATCAGGGCGAGGGCGGCGTCAATGTCCCGCGCATTGAACGCCGCGTAGGCCGCGCGGAGTAAATCGATGTACGGCGGTGTAGGTTGATTTGGCATAAGCAGTGTGATGATTATACGTGGAGTGGGGCCTAACCTTGGATTCACCGTCTAATGGAATCCGCCTCGCGGGCCGTCCCAGGGCTCATCGCTTCTTCCCCCCGAAGCCGGGGATGGCCGTCGCTTGTTTCATCCACGCTGCGACCTGGCGTTCGTCGAGGTCGTCCACGGAAGCGAGGTCCACCCCCCGCGACTGCTTCCCCATCCCGATCGGCGACATCGGCGGCACGGGCTCGAGCGCCGTGCCGTGCCCGAAGGTCAGCTTGACGTGGCCGGCGAAGCCGCCGCACGAAAAGCACCAGCCATCGCCGATGCCATAGAAAGCCATGCCCCACTTCACGGAGCGCTGCAGGCCCGGCAGCGTCTTGGCAGCCAGGGCATCGACGGCTTCCGCGATGGCGCGTTGCGGCTGCGGCAGACTGCGGATGTAGGCGAAGACAGGCTCGTCGCCGACTTTCGCCTTCGCGGCGCTTGCCCTCCCGGTCATGGCGGCCAGCAGCGTCGTGGTGACTTCGCCTTGCGCGGCCGTGCGCTTGGCCGTCCGCGCGGTGG
Source organism: Thermoanaerobaculaceae bacterium (assembly GCA_963717295.1). Classification (GTDB taxonomy): domain Bacteria; phylum Acidobacteriota; class Thermoanaerobaculia; order Multivoradales; family UBA5704; genus DATARR01. The sequence goes on along the minus strand of OY970330.1, from coordinate 7,244,485 downwards.
ACGTCTTCCTGGCGGCTGGCTCCTTCGCGGGCATTCTACGTCTCCTATTTGCCAATCGCGGGGATTGGCCTAAGAACCGGCCTCGGGATGTCGGGTGTTGTCGCGGCCATGTGCGGCCCCCGGTGCGGAATCTAGCACGAGCGTCCAAGCGTGAAGAAGAGCCTGGCTCTCCTGCTGGGCCCTTCCTGCTGGATACGGTGTTTTCGCGCATTTGCTGTGCGCACATCGGACCCTTCCACGAGACGGAGGTAGGTTCCTGACCGCTCTCGCAAAAGCCCGCCGCATCTGCCTTATCCGTAATCGCTATGAGCGGATGAGCGATGAGCGAGAGTTTTTCCGTTTTATAGGAGTATGCCTAGAAAACTTCGCTTCATCCCCCATGCCCGGACCCTCATCTCCATCACCTGCCGCACCGTCCAGGGACGCTTCCTGCTCCGGCCCGGCCCCCGGCTCAACGACATCGTCCTTGGCGTCCTCGGCCGAGCCCAGAGACGCTACGAAACCACCATCTCGGCGTTCTCAGCGCTTTCGTCACATTTTCACCTTCTCCTGATCGTCGACTCCGCGAGCGAGGCCGCCGATTTCATGCGCTACACCAAGTCCAAGCTCGCCCGGGAGGTCAACCGCCTGACCGGCTGGCGAGGCCCCGTTTTCGACCGGCGCTATGAGATGACCGTTGTCACCGACGAGGACGCCGCCCAGATCGAGCGCCTTGCTTACGTCCTCAGCCAGTCTGTGAAGGAAAATTTGGTCGAGCGGGTCAGCCAGTGGCCGGGCGTCCACTGCGCGGGAGCGCTGATCGAGGGTACGCCTCTCACGGGTCACTGGTTCAATCGCACCCTGGAATTCGCTGCCCGCCTTCGCCACGAGGACGTCGGCCCGATGCGCTATGCCACGGTCGAGACCGTAACCTTTTCTCCCATACCTTGCTGGACACATCTGTCGCCTGAGGTCTATCGAGTCCGCATCGCGGAGATGGTCGAATCCATCGAGGCCGAAGCCGCGCGGGAAAGAGAACGCACCGGCGCTTCCGTTCTCGGAGTCAAAGCGGTTCTCGCCTACGATCCGCTCCATCGCCCATCCTCCCTCGCCCGATCGCCAGCACCGCGCGTTCACGCCGCCACCAAAGCCGCGAGGAGAGCGTTCTACGAGATCTACGCCGCCTTCGTCGGAGCTTTCCGTGAAGCCTCTGAGAGGTTGAGGCGCGGCGACCGCGATGCACCCTTCCCCACCGGCAGCTTCCCGCCGGCCCTACCCTTCGTCGCCGGATAGCGATCGCCCAAGTGCTCTTTGACAGCTTCACAGCCCACAGGAGGGCCAGGCTCGTGAGCCGAAGGCTCATTTTAGGAGGACGTGTGTCCAGATCGGCGCTCGCGACGTCCTCACCAGGTTGTCAGCGTGGGGGGCTGCCCGCCATCAGGGTCCCAAACCGGGTAAATGAAGGCAGCTTCCCAAAAGACACAGGCACCTGTTTTGGCCCCACCTGTTTTGGCCCCACCTGTTTTGGCCCCACCTGTTTTGGCCCCACCTGTTTTGGCCCCATGGGCGCGCATGTGCGCAACGACAGCGTCGATGTCATCGACGGCGAACATGATGCGACGGATGCCCAGCGTGTTCATCGGTGCGTCCACGGGCCCAAACCTGATCGCGTTGGGCGTGTGGAACTTGTCCAGCTCAATGCCCTGCCCATCGGGAGTCCGCATCATCGCTAGGGTGGCCCGGACATCCTTGAGCCCGATCAGTCTCCCGATCAAAGGCCCTTCGACTGTCGTCTCGCCCTCAAGCTTGAGGCCCAGTTCGATGAAGAACGCCTTGGCGGCTTCGAGATCGTCGACAACGATGAGGACGTTGTCCATCCGTTTAAGTGTCATATCCTTCCTTTCCTCGCTTCACTGCTGACGCCGGTACTTGCCGCACATGGCGTATAACCTTTAAGCGTCTAGCATCGCGCCCGCGGTTACGACCCCTCCGACGCTCCCGTGGGCGGCCACGCGCTGATCCGCTGCCGTAACGCAACGATCTTACCAAGGTGATACGCGTTATGTACCGCCACACTGTTCAACTCGTCGGCCATTGTCACGCCCGGCTCTACCTCGAGCGCCAACCGCTCAGGCGCCTGCCCCATCGCTGCCGCAGCGCCAGCGCCGTCCAGGAACACTCGCACCAAGTCGTGCCATTGGTGCTCGTGCTCCGGCGCCACACTCGGGTATACCTCGCGGGTTGGCTCGCCCGGCTGAATGATACTCTGCTGGTACGCCACAACGTGCCACAGTTCCTCGTAGATCGAGTGCGACGCGCCGTCCGGGCATAGCGTGACTTGCTCGAGCGTCAGCCCCGACAACAGGTGGGCTCGCCCGGGGAACTCGCCGACTAGAAACAAATGCTCCAGGATATGCATCGCATCGCGCCCTTTCTCCCTGTGTTCGTCACTGCGACACGGTAGCCGCCCAACGCGCAAGAGGTGAGCGGCGAAACCGCGCCTTTTGCGGTTTCCGTCCGCTCGACCGCGTGGGTTGGCCGCGTTACCAATAGGTTGCGATATTTGCATGCAACTTCTCCTCTGTAGCGGCTGCTCCAATTCTACCCCGAACACCGCGCTGTGGCTAGGAGTTCCGCTACCCGCAAATGCCTGTTTGGTTCCGGAGCGTAGCGAGGCACCAAGCTGGCTTGAGTTGTACCACGTCCGATCTGGACGAAGATGCGGCTCCAAGCTGTTTGGCACCGGAGCGTAGCGGAGGCGCCAGGCAGCTAATACGCCTATCGTTCGGCGGAGGGCCGTCCCTTCTAATCGGCTGACACCCATTCGGCGCGACGCCAGGGGAGGTTACGAAAGCGTCAGTTCCGGACTACTGTGAGATGGACCCGGCGCTGTTTCCGACGACACGACTCGTCGTCCGGCGCGCACGTGGATTCCTTCTTGCCGTGGCTGGATACCGTAAGCCTGTTCCGGTCGATGCCGGCATCCAAGAGGGCGTTACGGACCTCCTCAGCGCGCTGGTACCCGAGCACGAAGTTGTATTCGTCGGTCCCGCGATCGTCGCAATGACCTTCCACGATCACCGTTGTCCTGGCGAATTGGTTGAACACGTCGCTAAGAATGTCCGCGTCGGCCCTGAGAACGGCCTCGGCGTCGGCGCTGAGATCGTTCTGGGCGAGAGCGAAGTGCACATCGCGCAGCTTGGCGACTTTCTCCGCGAAGGTCGGGAGGGGATTGGGCGCGGCGAAGGCTTCGATGCCGAGGTAGAGTCCCAGGGCCAGCAGCGCGATGAAGAGCGTGTATTCGACTCCGAGAATCGTGCGCGACTTCGCGAGCGCGTGGGGGGGCCATACATGCTCGACAACGCCGGCGGCATCACGAACGAGATCTTCGCGGGTCTTGCCCTGGTTCTGTGGATCGTTGGCGACGTTCGGGAGATACTCCTCGGAGGATCCTGCCAGCTTCGTCTCACCCTCGTAGATGAGGGTACGGGCGCGGCGTGTGAGGACGTACACGATGCCGACGATAACGGCGGCCCACACGAATACCACGGAGGCGGCGAACCACCAGTTGCGGGTCAGCGGCACGCCGGCGAAGAGCAGCTTCGCTGAGAAGAACGCGGCCGATGCCGCGATCGTGCCGACGACAACCCAGATCTTAGGAATGTCGGGCGGGGCGATGCTCTTGAGCCCACCACTCATCAACCCCATAAAGGCGACGCCAGCGTCGAAGATAGGCTTGAGGGTCAGCGGTTCCGGAACAGCGGCCATCGGTCACGGCGCCCATAGATCGACAAATTGCTTGGTGGCGGCGCTGCTGATGGATATCGGGCGTCTGGGCCCGGTAGTACCTCCTTTTTCCGTCCACATCTCGTAATTGCCCACGGCCAGGGACTCGGACGTTGGTGTGCTGAATCGCGAAAAAGACTTGTAGAAGCCGGGGTTGGCGTGGTTGATACGTGTGACATACCAGACGACGCAGCCCGAAACGGCGGTATTCGCTGCGTCCTTGGTATTGACAGTAACATTGATCATTCCGTTGGCAGGAGTGACGGCGGCGAGGCGGGTTGAATATGCGAAAACCTGGGCATCCTGACCAAAGACGCCGCGATTACGGTATTCCCTTGCGGACCAGAGCAGCTTGAGATCGAGGTCCTGCTTGGCGAGGACAGCGCGCTCGAGAGATCCCGAAGCCAGAGCATCGCCGACGCTCAGCGGCTCGATAAATGCGCGAATCGTGTCGAGGTCCTCGCGCACAGACGACTTGAAGGGTTCGGCCCAGTCGTCCTGCAGGAGGGCGGCGGAGGCGAGGCCGAGGAAATCATCAGGTAATTCAGCAACCAGTCGTGGAGGCGGCTTCAACTCGACACGGATGAAGGAGCAGGACGCTTCGCTGATGGTGACTGTCTCGAAGGCGGTGCCGGTGCTCCAGAGCATATGGAGTCCCGTGGGCGAGAGCGGCGCAGCCATGAGATTCGTGCCGCCGAGGTGGTGCGTCAGGTTGACGTCGCCAGGGTAGTAGATAAGCCCAGCTCCAAGATCGGTGGCGGGAACGCTATGGGGACCAACAATAGCGCCGACTTGGACGGTGAAGTGCTGGTCGTCCCACAGGGTTTGTCGGCTCAAGGACATTGGTCGTGACCTCAGCGAGAGTAATATCACTTATGGTTTGAATCCACCAGCGGGCCTCCCGGTTGATCCGGCTTAACGCCAGCCCTTGGTTGCCTGCTCCTGTGCAAGAACGTCTACCGATTTCCTTTTACTTACCTCGGTCAGGAAACAGGGGGATTCCAGACTCTGTCGACTTCTCCGCCCAATCTGGCGGCGATTCGAAGTGCTCGCTGTCTTTGCCCTCGCGAGCACCGGAGTCGTCACGAGCCTGATGCCAAGCTTCAGCAACATCTTTGGACGAAGATTCCGTTTCCTTTGCAGCATCCTTTTCGTTGTACGTGCTCATTTTGCTCACCTTCCTTTCTGTCGCCTTATCATCGATCAAGCAACGACCGGCCGTGCCACCCTATTTCCCGTCCTTCTTCTCCTCCTCGAGCTCACGCTTTTTATCTGCCTTGCCCTCGTAGTAGCTATGCCTACGCTGCTCAAGATTTTCATGCTCTTTAAGAGAACCTGTTATGCCGACAAGAATACCCATGCTAGGCGGTGAATCTCTCCCTTCTGCCTCGTCTCTTCTGCCTTTTTCATAGTCACTATTTTTGCTCATCGAATCTCTTCCTCCAGTCTTGCGACGCCAACGTGTTTGAGCCTAAGCGTGCGGCGTCAGCCGTCCGCTTGAGGCCAGGGTTAGGCGGCAGCTGCTCCTTATTGTTTGCCTTCAAACAACCCCATCCTGTCTTTGCAAAAAGTACCCTCTGGCGTCTCGACCACAATGAAGAAAGATTGCGCTGTTATCGTCTGCTTTCCGAGAAATACCATGGCAGAATCCTTGCTGGGAGCCTTGTAATGCCTATAAATAGCAGGGAATCCAGCAAATTGCTCGTTTCTCTCGTGCGAAAATTTGACTACCTCATCCTCATTGACTTTGTCTCGCTTGCGGACTATAATAGGTTTATCTCCTCTGAGTTCGATGCCATCTCCCGCATCAATAGATTCAATCTCCTCTGAAGTTAAAATAAAACCAGCCGCAGCGAGAAACTGCTCGGCGTATCTAGGTCCTTCGCCAACGTATCCTAAGGACAAAAAATGTATGTCATGGCGACCAGTGCGCTGGCCAGAGTAGATGGAGGTTCCATCTTTATAGAAGAACCATATGGCGAAGGTTGGATAGTGGGTAATGTAATCGACTCGCATCAAAGGACCGTGAACTCGTATAAGATCTTTGGACATGTCTGCGTAGAAGTCCTCAATAGTGCCACGGCCGTAGTCAAAAATGCGACCTGCCGCTGTTCCCTCTTGTTTCTGCGGACCAACGCCTGTACCCTCCCTCGCAGAGGCAGATTCAACTTTGCCAGCAGTGACATTAGCATGCGGGGATTCTTCTGATCTCCGCCGTCGCGCCTCGGCACGCACCTTCTCCACCAATCCCGGTGGGGCGCAACGAACGCAGAAACCGTTATATCGATCGGCTACCGAAGAAAGAATCATTACGCCACACTTTGAACACGATACTCGGTTCAATTCGGAAACAATCCTCTCTGGTTTCGCTGCCTCGGGCCTGGGTTCCTCAAGAGTTCGGTGATCAGCAGGAGATTGCCGGATCCACTTGCCGAACAGATTTAGAATCCCCACGCCTGTCCTCCTCAGTAAGTTTCTGTCTCGAATCAAGTAAGTCGCCCCTGCGGCTCTAACCTTTAAGCGTCTATCCGAGATCCTCCCCACGAAATCATCCCGGAGTCCTCGCAGGTTCCGGGAGGATTTCGGATAGACGCAGGTTGAACGAAGCCGCGGGGGAGTCCGAGGCGGTCCCTATGGGGATTCAATCTCTCGCAGGCACTTCGCGCGATACCCTGCCGGCCTGCACACCCACCCGACAGCCGTCGTGTGGCTTTCAGAGGACCGTCCAGCGAAGGGTTCTGCCGCATGCCCAGGCTCCTCAACCGTGATTTCGTGTCGGCGAGTATACCCCAATGGCCCGTCAAGAGACACCGCTCCCTGGCTCCGCGGCTGAGCGAACAGATATTGGAATCGGGCTATGAAGGGTCGGCTCATCGCGGCGGAGCCCTCGGCGCCCGGGCCGGCGCCACTTCACCGATCAGGCGCAGGGCCTTCTGACCGCAAACCTCACACCTCATGGGATCGATGCCGGTGAGACTCTGGAGTCGATCGCACCAATCGGTCTTCGGCGGTTTCGGTCGCGCCCGGGGCCCGGGAAGCACCTCACGACAGAGGGCCAAGGCCTGTTCGCGGTGCCGGTTGGCCAGCAGGCCGTAATAGCGGATCCTCACGAAGCGGTCGGGAAGGACATGCAGAAGAAACCGGCGGAGGAATTCCTCCCCTGACAGCGTCATCTCCCGGAGGCGGTCGTGGTCGGCATAGTCCTTCCAGGTGAAGGTCACCTCTCCAGGTGAAGGTCACCTCTCCAGGTGAAGGTCACCTCCTCGCTCTCCAGTCGTACCAGTCGCGAGTTGGTGATGGCGATGCGGTGGGTATACCGCGCCAAGTAGGCGAGCACCTGCTCGGGACTGCCGAACGGCGGCTTGCAGTAGACCACCCACGATTTGCGGTACAGCGGGTCGAGGGCCGGCAGGTGGGAGGCGGGCAGGTCACCGTTCTTTTCTGCCGCTTTGAGTGCCGCCAGGACTTTGCCGCGGAAGAGCTTCCTGAGGACTCGCACCGGGAGGAAGAAGCTCGGCCGGGTGACCTGGTCGTAGGCAAAGGCGACCTTGCCTCCTGTATCGCGGCCCTTCAGGCCGCATCTCCTGGACGGCCCGGGTACCCAGGGCGGTGCCCTGGGCTTAAGGATCACGACCCTTTGGGCCGTCCTGACTCCGACGCTTGCGCGATTCATCAACTCCGTGACGAGGGAGCCCTGTCTCTCTAGTCGGGCGAGTCGCCTTTGCGGGGACGGATGGAGTCCGGAAGGGCCCCCCGTCGTGCTACCATTCCCCATCCTGAACCAACCCGAGGAGACACCACCATGCCGAGGACCCCGCGTGATCACACGCTCGGCCGTTGGGGAACGCTGACGACGACGGTCACTCCCGAGGTGACGGCGGGCCATCCCCTTCTGGAGTGGACGCGCGCCAAGCTCGTCGCGACCGAGGTGGAAGCCAAACAGCTCGTCCTGGAGCGGGACTACCATCAGGCGCAGAAGCAGGAAGCCACCCGGAAGCTCCAGATCGCGCTGGAGGATGGGAACAGGACGGCGAACACCCTGAAAATCGGGCTCCGGGAACACTTCGGCCCGACGAGCGAAGCGCTCGCCGCTTTCGGGATGCAGCCCTTTCGCGGCCGGAAGCGCGCCAAGAAGACGGCCTCTCCCGACGATGCCTCGGGGGATGCCGGCGACGAGACTCCATAACCTTCCGGTCCCTCGCCGATCCGATCGCACGGCTCGCCCTCCCGTCCGGCGTCCCGACGCCGCCGTCCCTCGCCTCCAGGGAGGCAGGGAAAGCCTCTTTCCTTCCTTACCGCGTGACGCAGGATCGATACCGAGAGACGCCGATCGAGGGAAAGACTCTTTCCCTCCGTACCGCGAGCGGCGGATCGATACCGCGAGACGCGGGAGCGAGGGAAAGAAGCTTTCCCTGCTTACCGCGTGACGAGGGAGCCTTATGGAGAGGCGGGGATCGAGGGAAAGAGTCTTTCCCTCCGTACCGCGAAGCGTGGGATCGATACCGCGAGACGCGGGAGCGAGGGAAAGGAGCTTTCCCTGCTTACCGTGTGACGAGGGAGCCTTATGAAGAGGCGGGGATCGAGGGAAAGAGCCTTTCCCTCCTTACCGCGAAGCGAGGGATCGATACCGCGAGACGCGGGATCGGGGGAAAGGAGCTCTCCCTCCTTACCGCGAGGCGTGGAATCGATACCGCGAGACCCTGGATCGGGGAAAAGAAGCTTCCCCTCCTTACCGCGAGACGCCGGATCGATACGAGAGACGCCGGAAGGAGGGAAAGAGGCTTTCCCTCCTTCCGGCGAAGACGAGCCCGCAGACGGCATGGCCTCGCCCCCTACCGCTTCTTCTGGTACGGAATCCCCAACGCCTGCGGCGCCCGGGAATGGCCGATGAAGCCGGCGAGGACGACGATGGTCAGGACGTAGGGGATGAGTTGGATGAACTGCACGGGAATCTGGGAGACTCCCTGCATCTGGATGGAGAGCGCCTCGGCGAAGCCGAAGAGGAGGCAGGCGAGCATCGTCTGCACCGGCCGCCATTTGCCGAAAATGAGCGCCGCCAGCGCGATGAAGCCTCGCCCGGCCGTCATGTTGCGGGCGAAGAGCGACGACTGGCCGATCGAGAGGTAGGCGCCGCCGATGGCCGCCAAGGCTCCGGACAGCATCACCGCCAGGTAGCGCACCTTCGAGACGTTCACCCCCGCCGTATCCGCGGCCTCGGGGTTCTCTCCCACCGCCCGCAGGCGCAGGCCGAAAGGCGTGCGATAGAGGACGTACCACGTCACGGGCACCAGCCCGAAGGCCAGCCAGATGGGCACGTTGGGAATGAGCTGCCCCTGGGGAAGCTGCGGCGTCGCGCCCGTCGATTCGAAAAAGGCTCCGGAGAGAAGAGCCGGAATGCCCAGGAAAAGAATGTTGATCGCCGTGCCGCTCACCACCTGGTCGGCCTTGAACTGAATGCACGCCACGGCGTGGACGAGGGCCACGACCATGCCGGCCAGGATCGCCGCCGCCAGCCCGATCCACGGGCTTCCCGTGTAGTGGGTGATCGTCGCGGCCGTGAAGGCCCCGGCCAGCATCAATCCTTCGAGGGCGATGTTGATCACTCCCGCGCGCTCGGAGTAGAGGCCGCCCAGCGCCGCCAGCAGCAGCGGCGTCGTCAGGCGGACGGCGGAAAAGAGGAGCGCGACGATGAGGATGTTGCTCATACGCTCTTGATCCTCCGTCCAAAGGGTCCCTTGAAGAGCGCCTCGGCCGCCACGAACAGAATGATGATCCCCTGCAGCACCATCACCAGGTCCTTGGAGACGTGCTCGGTGAAGATGTCCACGAACAGGCCGCCCCGCAGCAGCGCTCCGAAGAGAAGCGACGCCAGGATCACGCCCACCGGATGGTTGCGCCCCAGGAGGGCCACGGCGATGCCGGTGAAGCCATATCCGGAGGAAAAGCTGTCGTAATACCGGTAGCGATAGCCAAGGACCTCGTTGATCCCCACCATTCCCGCGAGCGCGCCGGAAAGGGCCATCGCGAGCACGATCTGCCGGCCGGTGGCGATGCCGCCATACTGCGCCGCGGCCGGGCTCGCTCCCGTGGCCCGGATCTCATAGCCCCAGCGCGTGCGCCAGAGGAAAAGGTAGACCAGCAGGCAGGTGACGAGCGCCAGCACGAAGGACAGGTTGAGCGGAATGCGCTCCGGAAAGCCGTGGACGAACTTCCCCATCCGCGCGATGTGGGCGCCCGGCCCGATCGGCACCGTCTCCAGGATGGCGTCGCCGGGCGGCTTGTAGTGGTACTGGGTGAAGTAGCTCGCGAGCGCGATGGCGATGAAGTTCATCATAATCGTGGTGATGACCTCATGCGCTCCGAACCGCGCCTTGAGCACGCCGGGAATCCCACCCCACACGCCGCCCGCGAGCACCGCCGCCAGGCAGCAGAGGGGAACGAGCAGGATGGCCGGCAGACCCGCGAACGTGATCCCCACCCAGGCGGTGACGAACGAGGCGATGTAAAGCTGACCTTCGGCTCCGATGTTCAGCAATCCGCAACGAAAGGCCACTGCCACCGCGAGGCCCGTGAAGATGAGCGGCGTGGCATAGAAGAGGGTGTAACCGATGCCGTCCGGCCAGGTGAAGGCGCTGCCGATGAGCAGCTCATAGGTGGCGAGCGGGCTGTCGCCCACGGCGAGAATCAGGAAGCTGCCCGCGACGAACGCCGCGAGCACGGCGCACAGGGGGAAGATCAGTTGGCGAAGCCCGTTCATCGATGATCTCCCGTTCGATCAAGCCGCCGCGTTGCCGCCGGTCATCAACAATCCGATCTCTTCGGGGGTAGCCCGCGCCGGGTCCACCTCGCCCACGATCCGTCCCTCGCGCATCACCAGCAGCCGGTCGGAGAGGGCCGTTACCTCCTCGAGCTCGGAGGAGACGAGGAGCACGGCGCAGCCGGCGTCCCGCATCTCCACCAGCCGGCGATGGATGAACTCGATGCCGCCGATGTCCACCCCCCGCGTTGGCTGGGCCACCAGCAGCAGCTTCGGGGCCTCTTCAAGCTCGCGGCCGAGGATCAGCTTCTGCTGGTTGCCGCCGGACAGCGAGCGGGCCGGCAGATCTGGATTCGGCGGACGCACGTCGAAGGCCTTCAGGATCTTCTCCGTCCGCCGGCGGATGGCGTCCCGGTTCAGCCACCAGTGCCACGGCCCCACCGATACGGACGGCCGGTCGTCGGCGCCCAGGATGGAGTTTTCCGCCAGGTCAAAATCCAGCAGCAGGCCCCGCCGGTGGCGGTCCTCGGGAACGTGGGCGATGCCGTGCGTCCGGCGCTGCCGGGCGGAAAGGCTCTCCACGTTCTGCCCCTCCAGCTCGACGACGCCGGTGACGGCGCCCGAGTCCGCAAGACCGGCGAGCGCGTCGATGAGCTCCGTCTGGCCGTTCCCCTCAATGCCCGCGATGCCCACGATCTCGCCCGCCCGTACCTCGAAGGAGATGCCGTCCAGCCGCTTCTCCCCGCTCTTGGCGCCCAGGGCGCCGAGTAACAGGCCGCGTACGGCGAGCACGGGCTTGCCGGGATGGCCCTCGGGCTTCACCACCCGCAACAGCACGTCGCGCCCGACCATCAGGCGGGCCAGCTCGGCGGCGTTGGTCTGGGCGGTCGGGCGGTTGCCCACCACCTTGCCGTCGCGCATCACCGTCACCTCGTCCGAGATCTCCAGCACCTCGGAGAGCTTGTGGGTGACGATGACGATCGTCTTACCCTGCTCCCGCATCCGCCGCAGGATGCCGAAGAGGTCGCGCACGGCCTGGGGCGAGAGCACCGCCGTGGGCTCGTCCAGGATCAGGATGCGGGCCTGCCGGTAGAGGGCCTTGAGCAGCTCCACCCGCTGCTGCTGCCCCACGGAGAGGTCCGCGATCCGCGCCGTGGGATCGATCGCCAATCCAAGCTCGTCAGACAGGGCGCGGATGCGGGAGACGGCGCCGGCCGTGTCCAGCTTCAGCGAGCTGCCCGGCTCGGTGCCCAGCACGATGTTCTCCGCCACGGTCATGGGCTCGACGAGCATGAAGTGCTGGTGCACCATGCCGATTCCCAGGGCGATCGCGTCCTGAGGGCTCGTGAAGCGGCGCGCCTGCCCGTCCACCACGACGTCGCCCGAGTCCGCCGAGTAGAAACCGTAGGCGATGCGCATGGCGGTGGACTTGCCGGCGCCGTTCTCCCCCACCAGGGCGTGGATCGTCCCCGGCGCCACCGCGAAGCTCACGCGGTCGTTGGCCTGCACGTCGCCGAAACGCTTGGAGATGTTGCGCAGCTCGATCATGTTGGGGGAAGCCGGAGGCTACTTCTCCATCGCGTTCGTGACCTTGATCTCGCCGCGGACGATCTTCGCCTTGGCCTCTTCGACCTGGCGCAGGACGTCCGGCGGAATGAGCTTCTCGTTGTTTTTGTCCATCGCGTAGCCGACGCCGCCGTCCGGCAGGCCGTAGACGTGGATGCCGCCCTTGAAGTGATGGCCCACGAGGTCGGAGATGATCTGATAGACGGCGTTGTCCACCCGCTTGACCATACTGGTGAGGACGAAGCCAGGCTTGACCCAGTTCTGGTTGGAATCGACGCCGATGACGAACTTCTGGTACTGCTCGGCGGCGTCGAAGACGCCCAGCCCCGAGTTGCCGGCAGCGGCGAAGATGACGTCCGCCCCCTTGCCGATCTGCGAGACCGCCAGCTCCTTGCCCTTGCCCGGGTTGTTCCACGCCGCCTCGGTGACGCCGACGTAGTTCTGGATCACCTCGACCTTGGGATTGGCCGCCTTCGCCCCCTCCTCGTAGCCAACCTCGAACTTATGGATGAGGGGGACGTCCATGCCACCCACGAAGCCGACGACGCCGGTCTTCGTCGTGCGGGCGGCGATCATCCCCACGAGGAAGCTCCCCTCGTGCTCCTTGAAGATCAGGGAGGCGACGTTCGGCAGGTCGCTGACGCCGTCGATAATGGCGAAGTTCTGCTTCGGATAGTCCTTGGCGACCGCCTCGACGATGGGCGTCTGGGCGAAGCCGATGCCGATGATGAGGTCGTAGCCCACCTCGGCGAAGGCGCGCATGGCGGGCTCCAGGGAGGCGGGATCGCCCGGCTCGGCGTCGCGCAGCACGATGGGGAAGTCCTTGGCGGCCCGCTTGACGCCCCGGTATGCGGCGGCGTTGAACGAGCGGTCGTCCTTGCCGCCGCTGTCGAAGACGATGCCGACCCGGACCTTCTTCGGGTCGCCCGCCGCCTTCGCGAGGTTGTTGCACCCCGATCCGGCGAGGCCGGCAATCAGGGCGAGGCAGAGGCCAAGAGTCCAGGGAGCCTTCTGTCGCAGCATGTTCGCCCGGGAGGGTATCACCCAAACGCCGACGATAGAAGCCGGGGACGCTAACTTGCCCGAGAGGTCCCGCCGCCCAAGACCCTCACCCCCTAACCCCCTCTCCCGGCCCGGGAGAGGGGGAAGGCATGCGAGGCCGTTTCGCGTTGCCCTCCCTCTTCTCCCGGTGTGGGGGGTTGGGAGGGGGCGGGAGAAGAGGGCCGGGGTGATGAGGGTCTTCGGGTGGGGGAAACTCTCAGACTCGTTACGTTAGCGGCTATGGCTTGGGTGGGAGCTAGTATCCGCCCTACCCCGCGAAAACCTGGCCTCCTCTTTGCACATCCCTCCTGCCGAATGAAGATTCCATCCTCTACAAGGAGATCACCATGAGCGACGACGATACCTATACGACCAAGGGCAAGACCACTACGGCCGCCATCGAGAACGAAGCGCGGATCGAGGCCAACCATGATCCCATCACCGGCGAGCCCGCATCGCACCCGGTCGGCACCGGGGTTGGCGCCTTGGGCGGGGCGGCGGCGGGCGCGGCCGTCGGCGTCGCGGTGGGCGGACCCGTGGGGGCCATGATCGGCGCCGCCGTGGGCGGGATCGCCGGGGGCCTGGCCGGCAAGGAGGTCGCCGAGTCGGTCAATCCTTCCGAGGAGGAGGCCTACTGGCGCGACAACTACGGCAATCGTCCGTACGCTTCGTCCAAGAGCTACGACGAGCTCGGACCCGCCTACCAGTACGGCTGGGAGACCTGGTCCAAGCACCGGGATCACGGCTGGAACAACGCCGAGAGCGATCTCGAGAAGGGCTGGAACGAGGCCCGTGGCACCTCGCGCCTGCCCTGGACCGAGGCCCGTCACGCCTCGCGCGACGCCTGGGAACGTCTGGACAGCCGTTACGCCTCCAAGAAGTAGAGCGAGATCGCGCGGCGGGACAAGCTCCCGCCGCGCGGCATCCTCGGACTTGCAGCTAGCAGTCCCGCAGGGACAAGAGTCGGTAGCCAGGCGATTTCAATCCCTGGCAAGACCGGCGAGATCCCATCCTTCATCGGGCCCCAGACGGTAATGCGCCGTATACTTAGCCTCCGATGGCGCCGCGCTTCAACTCCGAAACCCTCACGATCGACCTCTCCGTCGCCGATCTGCTGGACGCTCCCATGCTGCGCAGCCTGGGGTTCTCCAGCCGCGGCGGCTATGAGCGGCTGTGGCTGGGGCAGGCCATTCACGGCCGGTATCAGGAGCAGAAGCTAAAGGAGGACCCGTCGTACCGGCGGGAGGTGGTGATCTCCCATACCTTCGACCACCGGGGATGGAAGGTCACCGTGCAGGGCCGGGCGGACGGCATCCGCAAGGAGCCGGACGGCACCCTGATCGTCGAGGAGATCAAGTCCGTCCGCCGCGGCGGCGCCCTGCCTCCCCATGTGCGGGAGAGCTACCAGCGCCAGGCCCTGCTCTACGCCTGGATGCTCTCGCGGGCCGAAGGGAGCCCCGACGTCCGCGCCGAGCTGGTGCTCATCGCCATCGGCAGCGACGAGACGGAGCGCGAGAGCCTCGATCCCCATTTCGAGGCCCTGGAAGCCTCCGTCCGCCAGCGGGTCAACCGCATCCTGGGCGCCTGGGAGGCCGCGCAGAAGCGTTCCGCCGAGCGCCGGGAGGCCGCCGAGCGATTGGTCTTCCCCTATGGCCAGACGCGCCCGGGCCAGGAGCTGATCCTCGCCGCCGTCGAGACCGCCGTGGCGAATCAGGAGCACCTCCTCCTCCAGGCCACCACCGGCATCGGCAAGACCGTCGCCGCCCTCTACCCCGCCCTGCGCTACGCCCTGGCGAACGACAAGCGCCTCTTCGTCCTCACCGCCAAGAACACACAGCAGGAGATGGCGACCACCGTCCTGGCTCTCCTCAACCAGGACCGCGCCTTCCGCTCCCTGCGCCTGCGGGCCAAGGCCAAGATGTGCGCCAACGACCAGATCATCTGCCACGAGGAATATTGCCGCTTCGCCAAGGACTACGGCCTGAAGCTCGTCACCTCGGGAGTCCTCGCGCAGATCTACGACACCCACGCAGCCATCGAGCCGGACGACGTCTACCGCGCCGCCCAAGCCGCGGAGGTCTGCCCCTTCGAGGTGAGCCTGGAGCTTTCGAACCGGGTGCAGGTGACCGTCTGCGACTACAACTACGTCTTCGATCCCTACGTATCGCTCACCGCCTTCGGCCCCGGCGAGGATCTCTCGGACGTCATCCTGGTGATCGACGAGGTCCACAACCTGGTGGATCGCGGCCGGGGGTACTACAGCCCCGAGCTGTCCTCGAGCGATGCCCGCCGGGCCGGCGAGGTCGTGGGCCGCTGGGGCGAGCCCATCCACTTCCGCATCGAGACCCTGTGCCTGAAGCTCGCGGCGCTGATCGACGGGCTCGTCGCCGACGCCCTGGAAGAGGGGCCGCCGGGCGACCGCGCCGTCGAATGGCCGCTCCCCGAGGACAAGTTCTGGCGCCTGCGCTCCGAGCTCGACGTCGCCTTCGTCGACTACCTGGAGTATCAGAGGGAGACCCGCACCTTCCGCGCCGACGATCCCTTCGTCGAGCTCTACTTCAACTTCCTCCGCTTCCTGAACGGCCTCATGGTCTCCGACTCCGCCTTCAGCCACGTCGTCGAGTACCGGCGGGGGGACGGGCGCATCAAGATCCTCTGCAAGGATCCCAGCCGTTTCCTGGGCGGCGTGATCAACCGTGCCCACGCGGCCATCGGCCTCTCGGCCACCTTATCGCCGCCGGAGTTCTACACCGGCCTCCTGGGCTTCGCGACCGGCCGCACGGCGTTCGTCGAGATCTCCAACCCGTTCCCGGCGGAAAACCGGCGGGTGGTGATCGACCCTTCCGTCGCTACGACCTTCCGCGCGCGGCCCATGAACTACGACCGCATCGCCGAGCGCCTGGGGGGCTTCGCGGACGCGGTGCCAGGCAACTGCCTGGCCCTCTTCCCGAGCTACGCCTTCCTCTCCGAGATCACGGGCCGGATGCGTCTGCACAACAAGCGCATCCTCATCCAGCGCCAGGCGGACAACGAGAAGGAGCGGGAGCTTCTCCTCCAGGCCCTGCGCTCGGCGGTGTTCGGCGACATCCTGCTCATCGCGGTGGCGGGGGGCGTCTTCGCGGAAGGCGTGGACTATCCTGGAGAGGTGTTGAAGGCGGTCGCCATCGTGGGTCCCTGCCTGCCGGGGATGAGCCTGGAGCAGCAGCTCCTCAAAGACTATTACGAAGAGCGCTTCGAGAAGGGCTTCGAGTACTCCTTCGTGGTGCCGGGCATGACCCGCGTCGTCCAGGCCGCCGGCCGCCTGATCCGTTCACCGGAAGACACCGGCGTCATCGCTCTCTTCGACCAGCGCTTCCTCCACGCCCCCTACCGCGACTACCTCCCCGCCGACTGGCTCCCCGAAGAGGGCGCCGGAGCGCTGGTGGGGAATCCCTCGAAGGTGGCGGAGGAGTTTTTCCGGACGTTGAGTTTGCGGCGGTAGGGGGCAGGGCGCGGCAGGCGGCGTCCCGAGAGGACGCCGCCGCAGGTTGCGCTGTTGAGCTGGCTTGAGCTTAGTTTGACTAGACGCAGTAATCGCGGCAAGTTACTGCTGGATGGACCACGTTGACGTAGTAACAGCAGCACTGCTCCTCATCGCAGATCTGGTCGACCATCACGCAGGAGCCGTAACTGGATGGGCAGTCGATGGCTCGGGCTGGCGACGGGTTCATGCCGAACAGCCCGGCGGCCGCGACCAACACCGCGAATCCAAGCTTGACGAGCGGCTTCTTCTGCACTTGCGTGCCTCCTAGCCTAGCTGCAAAAATTAGGACAAATGGTTTCGGGGTCGTCGACGTTGACGTAGTAGCAGCAGCACTGCCCGTCCTCGAAGGACATGCTGTCCAACTCGCAAGAGCCGTAGCCCCTGGGACAACTTAAGGCCCGGGCCGGGGACGGGTCCATACCGAACATCGTGGCGGTCGCGACCAACACTGCGAATCCAAGCTTGACGAGCGGCTTCTTCCGCATTTGTGTACCTCCTGGATGGAAGTAGATACCAACTAGAGCTGAAATGCGAGGGCTTGCGGCCAAGTCCAATCCCTCGAAGGTGGCGGAGGAGTTTTTCCGGGCGTTGAGTTTGCGGCGGTAGAGGGCGGGTGAAGGGTGGAGTATCCTTAGAGGCCGCAAGGAGACCGAAATGCAAAGCCATGTCGATGTCGATACTGATCTTCTCAAGAGGGCGAAGTCTGTCACCGGGCTCGGGACCGAGCGCGACGTGGTGGAGGCTGGACTGCGTCTCCTCGTTCAGTTGAACGCCCAGGAGAAGTTCCGAGAGTTGCGCGGGAAGGTGAAGTGGGAGGGAGACCTTGACGAGTCGCGCACGAGTCGTTTTCTGGAAGGCCACGAATGATCGTGGTCGATGCGACCGTCTGGATCGACTACCTCAACGGCGTAGGGACCGCTCAGACCGACTGGCTGGACCAGAATCTGCCCAACCAGCGGGTAGCGCTGACCGATATCACTCTCTGTGAGGTACTCCAGGGAGTCCGGGGCGAAGCGAGGCTGCCCGCGTAAGGCAATACCTCCTGGCCTTCGAGATCCTGCCAACGGGAGGAACTGATCTGGCCCTGATCGCGGCCGACAACTACAGAGCCCTCCGCGAAGTGGGAATCACCGTCCGCAAGACGATTGACTGCTGGATCGCCTCCTTCTGCCTCCGGGAGGGACACATGCTCCTCCACAACGACCGTGATTTCAACGGCTTCGAGCAGCATCTTGGATTGAGGGTCGTCAAGGCAGGTTGACCAGGCATCGCCGAACTGGCTCCGGACCACGCCAGCCCCAACGGGGCGAAAGCATGTAGCCTGGGCGCGTCAGCCCCAGGTTATCCGGTCCTCCAACACCTCCAGCCCTGAAAGGGCGACAGCGGCCGTCATGATGACCACGCCCTCTGCTAGCATCTTCTGAAGCATGCCCACCAGCGGAGCCTCCTCGACCCCGAGGCCGGACCTCAACCTCCTCGACGAAAGGCGCCTCGATCCGCGGCTATCTCTACCAGAACTCTGTGGCGAACTGCAGAGGCTCGATGGTAGGCGCAGGTTGGGCTCGGCGAATTCTCTCGTCCGATTGAACCAGTAACCTATCAACGACTCGCCCTCGAGTAGGGCCCGTGCGGATTCCACGCCGACCTTGGCCCTCAGCAGGAATAGGTGCCCAAGATTCTTGAAGGTCCCAGGTATCCAGTCGCCCCTATAGCTTCTCGCCAAGGCTAACCCACTGGCCGCTGCATATGCGCCATGGCTCGTGTCAAGAATGCCGTATCTACCTTTTGCTGAGGGGGCACAATCTTCATGGCTCCCTTAACTAGAGCGATCCGCTGAGCCTGGTCCGCGCCCGGATTCGAGGAATAGGCTTTCTTGATTCCTTCGATATCCAATGCAGAGAGCTCGTAGTTCTGTGGCACATAGCAGGAACTTTGTTCACCCTTAACGAACATCCATGCATCCAAATGGTAATGCATTATAGACAAACGGTCACGGATCGATGCATAGAATGCTGAGCTATCAGGAAGAGCTCTAAGGTTGAAATCGACCGTTTTTGAACTCCATCTATTTGGTGGCTTGGCAAGTTCGGCATACACCTGAGGCCAGCTGAATTCGGCATCACAGCCCTCCTTTGGGCTCTGATGCTCATGCTCAAGCCCAAGCGCATGCCCAAATTCGTGAAGGATTGTTGCCCTAAGGTAGCGCCTCTCTGGAGGGTAGCGGTCAAAATTCTGAAAATTCATCGTGGCTTTGCCTGGTATACCTTGATAAACACTATCGCTTCCTACGAATGAGTTGTAGCCCGGCCCGCGGAAGCCAATACGGATTCTACTTTCGTCAGCGACAGTACATGTTCTAAAAATCGGAGCACCCCCAAAATCAAACTTCAGATTAGCCCTTCCCGGGGCTGTCCATTCGGACGCTGTCGAGACAATCGTCTGGCGGATACTCGAGTCACCTTCGATGAAGCAGACAGTTAGAGTATCTCCGGTATTCCACAGGCTTGCTATGTGGATAACGTAGCCTGTGACAAATTTGTTCTCAACTGGAACAGGTTGCTCTTGATGTGGTAGCGCGTCAGCAGATAGCTCGAGCGGATAGGGCGCAAGCGTGCTCGCATCGTTAGGCGGGCTTGTCACCGGAGTAGGAGACGGTGTTCCGCCCGCTTGAGTATCTTCTGCAGGCTTCGAGCACGAAATTGCCACGGCAAGTAATGCGAAAAGAAAAATGCGGGCTTTCATGTTCCGTCCTTTCTAGGCATTCGTGGGTAGCTCGTATTCACGCGCTCCACTTCGCGAAGCGAGATACCAGATTAGACGGATCAATTCAGCAGATTCCCTGTTCGTGAGCGCGAGGAATAACTGCAGCGACTCCTTGGCATGGTGATCGGCCCACTTCAAGCCTTTCGGGGTCGCCTTCAAGCCAGGAACAGGTGCCAGCGACTCCTTGAAGGAAGCGCCAATAATCTAAGAAGGGCAACTCAAAGTCGGCCCGAAAGGCTCGAAATGGGCTGATTCCCGCTGGCTAGGTCTCTTGGAGTCGCCATCCGAACACACCTCCGACCTCTCGAGCCCGGGGCCCGGGATGGAATGGCCCTGCGTCGGGCGGACGGCTGTCAAAGAACGCGACCGGCGAGGCTAGCCGGCGGCGAAGGGTAAGGCCGGGTAAGGCCGGCGGAAAGCTACCCGCGGGAAAGGGCGCGCTTCGATCTCCGGCTTTCAAGGCCTCGGCCGCCATCCGGAAGGCCGCGACAAACCAGGAGTAGGCCTCGTAAAAGGCACGCCGCGCCACTTTGGTGACGTCGTGGACGAGCGGCGCCGGTGATTTCGCGAGTCCGCAGGACGGTGCTGGGGATCCATCGCGAGAATCGCCTCCACGCCGATCACAAAGCGACCCGATTGGCTCCGCCGAATCGCCGCGTCCGTTTCTATGGACTCGACCAGAGAGGCAAAGCGCACTCGATAGAGGTCTAGGGAGAGATGTGGTGATGAGACGCCGCCGTCGCCCCGTTGGGGCTGGAGAGACTTGTCGGGCTTTTTCCCGGGGCTGGCAAAAAGCGCCAGCCCCCGGGCTACATGCCTGAGCCCCCTTCGGGGCAAAAGCTCGACAACGAGAAACTGGCCGCCTTCAGCATCGTGCCCTTCCGTGGCCGGAAGCGCTCGCGTAAGGCCGGCACAGAAGCAGGGCGAAGAAGATCCGGGCTCTGGAGGCGCGAAGGAGCCAAGCCCGCACCATCGTCCCAGGCCACGGGAACCCGCCGCCGTCCCGGCCCGTGAGGGGAACTCTCGCGCACCTACGTTAATAGACAGAGCCGAAACAGTCCTGTTTCCGCTCGCACTCAGGAGATCCGCATGACCCAGAAGAAGACCCTCTCGCGCAAGCTCGCCGTCGCCCTCGGCCTGACCTTCGCCCTGGCTCTCACCGTGCTGGCGGTCGCGCCACGGACGGCGGAGGCCGTCAGCAACCAGGACTGCACCTACTTCAGCGATGCCACTCATTCCCATGTGGTAGGAACGCGCGGCGTGGACTGCTGCGGCGCCTCGATCGACTCGGGAGTCACCAGCCCCTACTTCGTCTGCGAGCCGGTGCCGGTTTGCATCTGGTGCCCGCAAACCTCCTAGTCGTCTGACGGGAGCTGGCCACCCTGTCCTGAAGCGGGACGGGGTGGCATTGGTTCTCCGGCCTGAAGAATCTTCTACAATCGGCGGCACCATGTGCCCCGCATCGCGTCCCTACCCCTGGAAGACGTTCGCCGTCCTGACGGCCGCGTGCACGCTCACCGGGCCGCTCGTCATTCCCTATGCCCTGGGCCTGGAGTCCACGGCTCCCGTCACGCCGGAGTCGATCTCGCTGGGCTCGCTGGTGTGGGGCGCGCTGCTTCGCAACTTCTTGATCCTCACTCCGGCCGCGGGCCTCGGCCTTCTCGTGGCGCGCCGGATCGGCCTTGGCGCTCCCTACCTGGAGAGTTGGCTCGATCAGGGGCCTCAGCCGGCCGAGCCTTGGACGTCGATCGTGAAGCCGGCGCTCTTCTGGGCGGCGGTCACGGCGCTCGTCGCCTTCGGCGTCGACGCCCTCTTCCTGCACGGGTTCGGCGTCACCTTCCCGGCGCCCGAGATCCACGCCCGTATCGACGTCGCCTGGTGGCGCAGCGGCCTCGCGAGCTTCTGGGCACCGTTCGCCGAAGAGATCCTCGACCGGCTCTTCCTGCTCTCTCTCCTCGCCTGGCTGGGGATGAAGCTCTTCCGCGTCTCGGAAATGGGACGGGGACGTCTGGTAGCACTCTGGAGCGCCAACGTTCTGACGGCTCTCTTCTTCGCCTGGTATCACATCGGCAGATAACAGATTCCAGGGAGTTGACGGGCATTCCTGAAAAGCCCGGCGCAGAGGGGATTTGGCTCATGGGGCTAGTATAGACTATGCTAGACATTGACACAAGTTCCTTACACGGGCCTTACACGAAATCGAGAGGACCGCCCACCATGGAAGCGAGCAAGCCGAAGAAAACGAAGCGCGTCAAACTGACAGCCAAGCTCATAGAAGAGACGGCGCCGGGTGCCAAGACGATCATCCTCGGAGATTCCGAGGTGCCGCGGTTCGGCGTCCTCATTACTCCGAACGGCGCCAAGTCCTTCATCTTCGCGTACACACACCAGGGACGCGAGCGAAGGATGACGCTCGGCAAGTTTCCAGAGATGAAGTTGACCGAGGCCCGCAGCAAAGCGGCCGGGCTACGCGGGCAAGCCATCCGGGGCGGCGATCCGGCGGACGAAGTGCGGGAGATGCGCGAGGCCCCCACCGTGGCCAACGTCGCGAAGCGATTCATGGCGGAGCATGCGGCCGGGCTCAGTGAGTCGAGCCGGAGAAACTACGCGGCGCTCTTTGAGCTGTACATCCTCAAGGAATTCAGGCACCGGAAGCTCGCGGATCTCGGTCTCCCGGACGTTTCCCGCCTGTATCGCAGCATCCTGAAGAAAGCGCCGTATCAGGCGAACCGCACCATCTCCCTGATAGCTTCCCTGTGGACGTTCGCGCGACAGGAAGGCATTGTCCCGAGCGACGCGCCGAGCCCAACGGCGGGCCTTTCGAACCGATTCCGCGAGGACAGGGAGCGCGGCTCGGCGCCCACCGCGGAGGAGCTGGCGCGGATCGGCGACTATCTGCGGGGAGAGGGGGCAGCGACTCCCGCTCTCGCCTTCCTGTTCAATCTTCTGACGGGGTGCAGGCCCGCCGAAGCGATGGCGCTACGGTGGGCCGACGTCAGCGGACGCGTGTGGTCGATTCCTGATTCCAAGACGGGACCGCGCCTCTGCTACCTCGGCGAGCCTGCCGCAAGGCTCCTCGAATCCATGCCGCGCATGGCGGGGCCTTACGCCTTCCCGGGGCGAACGCCCGACCGTCACATATCGTCCCTTGCCTATCTCTGGCTCAAGCTCAAACCTGCCTGCCATCTCCCGGAGCGGATGAGGATCTACGACGTAGTGAGACACCTTTGGATCACCTACGCGCAGATTCTCGGGATCGATGGTCGCCGGGCTCGGCATCTGGTCGGGCACGTGGTCGGCGGCGACGTCCACGAGCGATACGTCCACCTCGCGCCCGATCTACTCTTGAAGGACGCGGACCTCGTTTCGTCTCGGCTGTGGGAGATGCTCGGCGCGCCGGTGGCGCTTGAGCCGTCCAACCTCCGGGCCTTCCCCGTCGCACAGACTGCCATGGCGGCTCAGGCATGAGCAATTACATGGCTTGGAGCAACGAGCTCGCGCGATTGAAGGACGGAGCATTCGGCGATCATGCCCGTGAGCGGGAGCGGTTCGCCGCGACCTCTGCGGAAACCGACGCTCGGCTGATCGCCGCCGCCGAAGGAGGCGACACGAAAGCAGCGCGGCTACTACTTCGAATTGCCGGCAATTGCATAAAGGTTGACGCCCCCATGTCTCTGCCTCTTCGGGAATATCTGGCTCGCGCCTTCTTCGAAATTGGGGGAGACGGGAGCCGAGCCTATGGGTACCGCGACCCGGACCAGCGGAA
The DNA here is from genome assembly GCA_963717295.1 of Thermoanaerobaculaceae bacterium. Lineage (GTDB taxonomy): Bacteria > Acidobacteriota > Thermoanaerobaculia > Multivoradales > UBA5704 > DATARR01. The sequence continues at coordinate 7,221,304 of OY970330.1, read as the reverse complement.
CCGCGCGCGGGCAAGTCTGCCGGGCCTTGATGACGCCAGTTTCTTAGATCTTGGGCAATGGGTTGCGCGGATCGGAGGGCCACCCGAAGACCTCCGGGGGCGTAAGGACGATCTTGATGCCTACCTCAAAAAATGCAGCGGCCACGGAAACGCTAATGACGCCCTTCACCTTGTTCGGAAAGGACATGCTGGGCGACCCGCACAAGAGTCCGATGAAGAGATAATGATTCGGCTCTTCGACACGACCCTCCTCGCCGACATAGAGGCCGAAATGCAGGCCGGCTCGACGAGCAAAAAGAGAGCCCAGTCACGCGTTGCCGAGCGCGCCGGGGTCTCCGTGGCGTACCTTCAAAAGCTTGAGAGCGACCAAAAAGAAGCGCTAGCGCGGCGTAGTTTAATGCGAGAGCACGAGGACATCTTTCGAGCCATGATAGAGGCAGGGTTCGGGGCAGATTTGGAAAGAATCATCCGAGGCGAACTCCTCCGCGACTACGCTACAGTTCACGACGTCCCACTCACGGCGCTCAAGCGCGCTTTGGATTCGGCGGTTCCGAAGCTTCGAGACTTCCTCCGAACGAGACAGTAATAAACAATCCCGAATTAGTTCCCATGTAATATAGAATTCCGGATTCTTTCTCATCTTGCGCGGGCGGGAGGTTCCTCCCATCATTGGGCCATGATGGGAACGGAACAGCAATACCTCGACACCAAACAGCTCGCGCAACGCTGGGGCCTGGCGCCGCACACGGTCGCCAAGCACCGGATGCGCAAGTACGGCCCCGCGTACCTCCGGCTCGCCGGTAAGGTTCTCTACCCTCTCCAGGAAGTCGAACGGTTCGAAGCCGCGAATCTCCGGAGGGCGAGCTAATGGCCCGCCCAGAACGAGAGCGCCAAACCGAGACGGCAACGGAACTCCCGCGAATGCTCATCGCCCGCGAAGTCGCCAAAGCCTTACGGGTCAAGGAGCAGACTCTCGCCAAATGGAGACTCCAGGGACGGAACCTCGCTTTTATCAAAGCGGGAAGCCGAGTCCTGTATGACGTGGCGGAGGTGCAAAGGTTTATCACGCGCCGGACGCTCGCCTCTACCGCGGCCGATCAAGGGGAAGAGCAGAAAGGGGCGGGCGGCGCATCTTGAGCGGCTTGCTTCCGGATGCCTTGCGAGACGCGGTCAAGCGGGCGGCTCCTACGGCTGACGTAGCGCGTCGCGTGCTGGGGCTTGAACTGACACCGGCAGGGGCGGAGCTGGCTTGCCGTTGCCCTGCGCCTGGACACGGCAAGCAACGGGGGCAAAAGCCGGGACCCTTCAACATCGCAGAGGGCGGCGCCTTCCTGTGCCGCAACTGCGGGGCCTCGGGCGGCGACGGCATCGACCTATACCAGATCGCCCACGGCGTCACCTATCCCGAGGCCTTGCAGGCGCTCGCGGCCTGGGCAAGGTCGGAAAACGTCCCCGGAGGCGCCGGAGGCCGGTACGGAGCCGCGGTGGCGGTCGCCGGCCGCGAGCCTGAATCAGCGCCGCCAGCGCCGCCCTATGGTCGGGCCTTGCCAGGGTTGGCGACCGTGTGCGGCGCCAGGCCCCGCCTGCCGGATTACGTTCACGTCTTGGCCTTCGGCTCGGCGATGCCGACGCCTCAAGCCCTGGGAGTGCTGGCGGCCCGTGAGGGTCGCGTCACCGTCTGGCCTCCGAATTCCGTGAGCGGCCGGCGACGTTGCGAAAAGATCCGGCAGGCGCTCGCGGAGCTGGCTCCGGGCCTGAAGGTGAAGACGTTCGATCCCGAGGCAAGCCCCATCGACTGGCTCGCGGCCCAACCCGAGGCAAGCGGGGATCTCTACGATCAGATCCACAGGCAAGCGGTGGGCGATCTCGCGGAAGAGTCGCGGCAGCTCGGCGCGCTGGCTGACATCCTGGCGGGCGTTGTGCGGGGAGAGGAACCGGCGGCCCGTTTTGAGCTCGACGGCGGCCCCCACGACCTGGACGGGGACCAGGGCGCCGTCGGCGCGGCCGGAGAGGACCAGGGCGGCGCTCTCCGCTTCTCAATTCAGACGGCGGATGTATTCGCCAGCACCAAAGAAGCGGCTCCCGATGCGTTGGTCGGGACCCCGGATGAGTGCTTTCTCCCCGGCGATGGCTTCCTTCTGCTCTATGGCAAGGGCGGGAGCGGTAAGACCACCCTAGCGCTAGACCTCGCGGTGCACCTTGCCAGCGGCACGGACTGGCTCGGGCTCCCCGTGCCCATGGCATTGCGGGTGCTGATTATTGAGAATGAGGGCTCCCGGTTTCAGTTCCGGAAGAAGATCGCTCGCAAGGTGGACGGGTGGGAAGGGCGGGACTTCACCTCGCGGCTCGCGATTCACGACGGCGCCGACGGCGGCACCTGGGGACGCGTCACCCTGGCAAGGCCCGACCATAGGGCGGCGCTGGCGGCGCTGATTCAGGACTTCCGCGCCGACGTTGTCATTATGGGACCGCTGGCACGGCTCGGCGCCAAGGGCGGCGGCACTCCCGACGACGTGACCGAAGTGGAGGAGATGCTCGCGGACCTGCGCATGCTCGCGGGGCGACCTTTCGCCGTGGTGGTTATCACCCACGAAAACAAGGCCGGCGATATCTCCGGCGCCTGGGATCGGGCTCCGGAAACACTCCTGCACCTGAAGAAAGACGGCAAGCACCGAGCCGTCCTGGACTTCAAAAAGGTTCGGGACTCCCCCGAGTTGCACGGTACGCAATGGGTTCTAGAGCTGATTCACCCGGACGGATTCGCTCGCGTGGGCGTCAATCCTGCCCCGGAGGAGGACATCTCCGCCGCAGTGCTGGCGGCGCTCGCGGGCGGGGAATGGGCAACGCAAGGCAAGCTTCACAAGGCGGCCGGCGTGGGACTGCCGAAGGTACAGCGGGCGCTCGCGGCCCTGGAAGCGGCCGGTACCATCGAATACAGGGAAGGCGCTCCCGGCCACCAAAGGACGGCGAAGTGCTACCGCCTACGGGTGTGCCTGGAGTCCTCAGACAGACCTGAACAGACCCGGATAGACCCGTGCCCGGGGGAGGAAGGGGAGTCCGGTCTGTCGGTCTGTCTGGGTCTGTATACAGACAGACCAGAGACAGACAGACTCACACCCCCCCACACCGGCCCCCGGGTTGAGTCTGTTTCGCGGTCTACTCCAGCGGACGCTAAAGAGGTGAGGATATGAGCGGCTCGGCGATCCCCTCCGGCGGCGAGCTGGCGGACCTCGCGGGCCTGCCGGCCTCGGGCGCCGACTCCCCGGCAGTCGTGGCGCTCGACGGGCTCTACCTCGCGGGGGCTCGCTTCCGCACCGTGGGCGGGAACCTTGTCATCCGGCCCGCGGCGCTCCTGACCCCGGAAGCGGCCGGAGTGCTCCGGCAGGGCAAGGCTGAAGCGCTCGCCGTGGTGCTGGCGGCTGAAGCGCTCGACGACTCGCGACCGATCCCCACCCCACCCCCGCCGAGATGCCTGACCCCGGACTGCAAGCGCTACCGGCGGCCCATGGCTCCGGCAGTGGCTCCGGGGGCTTGGCTTTGTCTGGACTGCGGGAGTGGTGCCAGGGTTGCGGGCGCCTGGGATGCTGAAGACCTCGCGGGACTCGGGGACCAGGAGGGCGGCGACCGCAACCCCGGCGAGCGCCACGGCAACGCGGCCGGGGACCAGGGCGGCGACCTCGCGAGGTGCAAGCCATGAGCGCAAAGCAAGGCCAAAGCTACCGCGCGGCGAAAGCTCAAGACCGCGGCGAGCGCAACGCGCGGCGGCAGGACCACGACCGGCAAGAGGCAGGCGAACGCCTGGACAGGAACGCGGCCCGGCAAGTTGCGGGAATCGTCGGCGGCCACGTCCTCCCCGGCGCGGCTCGCGTTGTGACTTGCGGGCGTAGCGGCTGCTACGGCGTAAGCATGGCGCGGCCGGAGGATCTCCCCGCTTGCCCGAAGTGCGAAGCGCCTGCCATGGGCCGGGGACCAGAGCAAGGGCAAGGCCCGGAAGGCATCGCCACCCCGGCAGGCCCGGCGGGGGACGGCAAAACGGCACCGAGGGAGGTAGTACCGGAGCCGCCCCGGCGAGATCCGGGCTCAGTTGGGCTCTAATGGCGTTTCAGGAGTCGGGAGAATAGTAGGAAAGAGAAGACCACCACCGCGGCGGCCCCCCGCCCCCGGGCTCGCAATGGCGGGCGGTAGAGGGCGGGGTAGGGGGGCATGCTGATCTTAAATTGAACGCCTTCCTGCCTACCGCTGGCGAGCGGAATGCGTGTGCGTCCACTTCTCATGGGTGGGGGTTCGCGCGCGTAAAGCAAGGCCCGTGCCACCTTGTGTCAAGGAGGTGGCTCAGGGCTTAAACGCAAGCGGGGCAACGGTTTTAGCGGCTCCCGGGCTCCCCGGCGACCTCCCCGGGAGCGTTTTCCGGAAGGCCCGAAAAGGCCCGCAGGAGGGGGAAAAAGGCCCGAAAACGCGGGCGAAACGGGGCAAAATCACACACTTCGCGGGGCATTCATGCGGCCTTATGCGCGTGGCTATGCTCCCCCCCCCTCTGAATTCTGGCCCCGGGCGCGCAGTACCGGCCAGCGGTTTGAGGACCGAAGGGCGGCAAGGAATGCTCCCCCGCCCCGGAAGGTATCGGCCCGCGCGGCATGGGGCGTAAGGGCGGCGTGTGGACAGGATCTCTCCCGAAAGGGGATAGTTAAAGAATTCCTTAACGGAGGTAGAGATATGCGCAAAGCTCTGTCGGTTCTAGTCTTTTTGTCACTCGCCGCTTCCTCGCGGCTCCTTGCCCAGCCGTCCAATTGCGCTGACGGCGTTGTCTATGACGACGGCTTTTTCGAAAATGGAGACGGTTTGAACGCAGCAAACGTCTTCAAAGGTGGATGGCTCCAACTCACACAATCCCCGTCCTATCCTGTCCGCCTTAACGCTGCATGTCTCTGCTGGGCAAGATCAGGTGGGCTAAGCACTGTTCACTTCGACTTGGGCGTCTGGGATTTCCGCGGCGGAGTTGTAGGCCCGTTGCTTGGGACCGTTCCGAATCTCCAGGCGAACGGCGTCCCTCTTTTCCCTCAGGGAGGAACAGCGGGTAGCTTTTTCCGCTACGACGTGAGCGGCTCCAACATCATACTCCCAGGGCAAGCCCTTATCGGTCCGATCTGGCATCCCGGCTCAGACACAGGATTTTTCGTGTGCTCGGACCAGACGGCCGCATCGAATAAGCTTCGCCTCGAATACCTCACCTCATCGAACTCGGAAACTATCGGGACCCCAATCGGGCCGGCCAATGTAGTGACGGGGACCTACGCGCTTGGGATTCGCACGGTCTTTGGCGCGGCGGGGAACTGCATTCCCTCTGCTACCGCCCTCTGCCTCAACAACGGCCGCTTCAAGGTGGAGGCCACCTTCACCGCACCCGGCCAGCCGCAAGGAACCGCCCAGGTCGTGAAGCTGACCGACGAAACCGGCTACCTGTGGTTCTTCGCGAGTACCAACGTCGAAGCGGTTATCAAAGTCATCGACGCCTGTACATTTAATCAGCGCTTTTGGGTCTACGCCGGCGGGCTGACGGATGTCGCGGTGACCTTGACGGTGACGGATACGAAGAACGGCACCTTCAAGACCTATCAGAACCCACAGGGAGCGAAGTTCCAGCCGATTCAGGACAGCTCGGCGTTCGCGACGTGCCCGTAAGCCATGGACACCAGAAGCGAAAAGGGCCGGCCCCTCTCGGAACCGGCCCCCATACCTCTTACGCTTTAGGTGAGCTGCTTAAACAGCCGGATGACCTCCTGCGCCTTCACCCGGTCAGGAGCCGCGCCGAGCACCTTCTCGGGGTCAACCTCCTGCCAGTCGATCCGGAGCGCGGCCAGCTCCGCCGCGAGCGCCTTGCAGCTCTTCCGCAGGGGAAGCGTGGCGATGATTCGCCCCGTGGGGCGGTGGACCAGGGAGTAGCAGAAGCAGCCGGGCTCGCCCAAGCCCCGGCCGTTGCCGCGGAAGATCCCGAAGTAATGGCCTACCGGCCCGCGCACTTCCGTCTCGTGGGCCACTTCGGGCCGGGCCGTCGCGTCGGTTATGCGCACCTTGAAGGTCCCCTGATACCAGGATAGGGGAGCCGCACGGCCGGCCCGCACCAGCTCCCGCAGGTAGGTGTCCGCCGTCTCGGCGAGCCAAGAATCGACCGACAACGACGCCGCCCCGGCCGCAGCTTGCCAGCACTCCGCTTGCTCCCGCAAGGCCGTGACGGTGTAGCTCTTGGTCTCGGGCTTGCTCGGGGGGCCGGGCCAGCTCAAGACACCTTCCCGAGCCAGGAATCCAGCTCCGTTTCCAGCCGGTCTGCCAGCTCGCCCACTGCCAGCGCTACGGCCTTGCCGACCTCTGCAAGGCGGATTTCATACTCTCCGGTATTGGTGAAGGCCGGCCCGCACCACGAGGACATGGCACCCTGGACGTGCCGGAGATCGGCGACCGCCGCTCTCAACTCCGCCGGGAAGATCCCCTCCCGATGGTCGGGCCACTGGCCCCACGTCTCGATAGCCATCTCATATTGCAGAAGACCGAACCGGCGAGCGGCATCGTTGGCGCGGGCGTCCGTGAACATCACGAGGAAGATTTCCCGGAAGCAAGGGAAGTCTTCCCAGCGCTCCGGATCGATGACGGGCGGGGAGACGGCCTTTTCAGGCGGAGACGGGGGCGGGATACACTTAGACAGCTCTTGCATGGGGGTATCTCCTGTGCTCGGGTCAGGTCCGGCAGACGTGTGTCACCACCCTGCCGGGCCGCTTGGTTTACCGCCCCCGGAATCGGAAGCGGGGCAATGCTCGGCGCCGCGTGGCGCCGTTTCTTGTTTTCTGGGGAATCGCGTGGACGGGAAGGCGCCGAAGTGGGCCGGCAACCTTACAGGGGCCTTACACGGCGACTCCGTCGGCGCTCCGGAGTCGAACGACGCAAAACCGTAAATGATTCTATTTGCTAGGCTTATAGGAAAATAGAGAAGGCGATCCGGGGCCGTTTCTTTGCCGCTATCACATCAGCAACGAGCAGCTCTTCGCCGCGTCCGTGCCGGAGATCGTCGCCCTGAGAACGATGCTGATCATCGTACCCGTGGGCCTCGCCTTCGGCTGGCTCTACTTTCGCCGTGGCCTGGAGGCGGTGATCCTCTCCCACTTCGTGATCGACATCATCGTGCACGTCGTGCGGCCCATCGTCGAGCCCTGGCTCTCCTGAGCCCGAAACCTTCCCGGCTCCCTTGCGTATCTGGCATCAGAGTGATATCACTCTGGTATCCAAGAAAGGGAGATACGTCACCATGATTCGCGAAAAGGAGTACCACGGCGGTTCCGGCCTCGGAGTGCTTCTGTTGTTTCTTGCTCTGTTCTTCGCCTCAGGCTATGGGCTGTTCAAATCCGTCGCTCTGGGGCTGGGACTAGGGGTCGTCGGCTCGATTCTGGGGATGATCCTGTCGATCATCGGGCTGGCGGGTTTGTTTGTGGTCAACCCCAATCAGGCCAAGGTTTTACAGCTCTTCGGCGACTACCGCGGCACGGCCCGCACCGCCGGTCTGCGGTGGGCCAACCCCTTCTTCTCCAAGAGGGCGGTCTCGGTGCGCACCCGCAACTTCGAGACGGGCAAGCTCAAGGTCAACGACAAGAGCGGCAACCCCATCGAGATCGCGGCGGTCGTGGTCTGGAAGGTGGTGGACACGGCCGAGGCGCTGTTCAATGTTGACGATTACATCAACTTCGTTCACGTCCAGAGCGAGTCGGCCCTGCGCAACCTCGCCACCCACTTCCCCTACGTCGCCGATCACGAGGGGGAGATGGCCCTCTCCAGCCACACGGCGGAGATGTCCATCGGCCTCTCGGCGGAAATCCAGGAGCGGCTGGAGCAGGCCGGCCTGAAGGTCGTCGAGGCTCGCATCTCGCACCTCGCCTACTCGCCCGAGATCGCCTCCGCGATGCTCCAGCGCCAGCAGGCGAGCGCCGTGGTGGCCGCGCGGTCGAAGATCGTCGAGGGCGCGGTGGGCATGGTGGAGCACGCCCTTCAGATGCTTGCCGAGAAGGGAGTCGTCCAGCTCGACGACGAGCGCAAGGCCGCCATGGTGAGCAACCTCCTGGTGGTGCTCTGCGGCGACCGTCACGCCCAGCCGGTGATCAACGCCGGGAGCCTCTACTAAGCAGGTCCTCAATGGCGGAGCGGAAGAACTACCCGCTACGGCTCGATCCGGAGGTCTACGAAGCTCTCCGCAAGTGGGCCGACGACGAGATGCGCAGCGTCAACGCGCAGATCGACTTCATCCTGGCGCGCGCTCTGAAGCAGGCTGGGCGCGCGCCCCGGCAACGGCCTCGGGGAGAGGACTGAGAGGCTGTACGGCCCGCGATGCAAGAGGCGCCAATCCGCCGATGACATCCAGCAACTGCCGGCGCACCTCGTCGCGGGAGTAGTCGGCGGCGAGACGCCGGCGGCCGCCCTCCACGAGCCTGCGGCGGGCTTCGGGATGGTCCAGGAGATCGGTAACGGCGGCCACCCAGTCGCCGGGGTCCTGACCGAGAAGTCTGAAATCCTCGTCCTGTTGTCCGGTCGTTCCCGCTCCGGCCCAGGTGGACGCCAGCACGGGTGTGCCCACCACCCAGGCTTCGAGCACCTTGACCGGCACCCCGGAGCCGCAACGCATCGGTGCGATCGAGACGGTCGCCTGGGCAATGATCGAGCGCAGATCCCGCGGCGACTCGATGAGACGCGCCTTGGCCTGGTCGATCGCCTGCCGCAAGGCTCGCGAGGGCCGGTCGCCGGCGATCACCAGCCGTACGTCCGGCCGTACGCGGCGAATCTCGGGCCAAACGTCCCGCAGCCACCACGTCGCGGCGTCCGCGTTCACGAAGTAGCCAAGATTGCCGGTCATCGCAAGGACGGGCCCTTTGTCCCCCTCCCGCCAAAGCCTGTCTCCTTCCTCCGCCGGGTCCACCTTCCGCTCGCGCACCGAGAGGCGCACGACGGCGACTTTCGCCGCCAGCTCCGGCGGCAGGCGGTTGGCCATCGCCTGGCGGTCGCGTTCACAGACCACGAGCAGGGCCAAGGCCCGCTCGGCCAGCCTCCGCTCGGCCCCGGCCAGCCGCCGCGCCTCCAGCTTGAGCGCCGGCACCAGCCACCAGCGGTCCACCTCCGCCCGCCGGGCGACGTTCAGAGCAAGGCTGTCGATGAGGTCCACGACGAGGGGCGTGTCGCCGAAGTCGGCGAGGTGGATGGAGAGCCGCGCGAGTTGGAGGACCGCCAGGTCGTACCCGGGCGTAAGCTCCCGCAGGCGGCGGCCGAGGTCCGGCTGGTAGAAGAGCCCGGCCTGGAGAGGCAAGCCCCCGAGGAGCGCCCGCGCCATCCCCGAGACCAGGACGAGACCACCTTTCGGCCGGTAGGTCTCCACCCGGTAGGGCAGCCCAGGCGGCGGCCCTGAGTCCGCCACGGGCGTGAGCAGCGTCACCTCGTGCTCGGCGGCGAGAAAATCCAGCACTTGGAGCGCCCGCATCTGGTCGCCCCGCCGCGGCGGCCAGGGGTGGCGGGAGGTGACGTAGAGGATCTTCATGACGGGAAGGGGCGAGGGCTCTGGGCCCTCGCCGGTCAGGATCTCTAGACGAGCTTCAGCAGGTGCCCGAGCTTCTCGCGCTTCGTTCGCAGGTAGGCCCGGGTGGTCTCGGTGGGCGGCACTTCGAGAGGCAGGCGCTCGACGATCTCCAGGCCGTAGCCGTGAAGGCCGACGTACTTGCTGGGATTGTTGGTCATCAGCCGCATCTTGCGCACGCCGAGATCGACGAGGATCTGGGCGCCGATGCCGTAGTCCCGCTGGTCGGGGCGGAAGCCCAGGCGCTCGTTCGCCTCGACGGTGTCGTGGCCCTGCTCTTGAAGCTCATAGGCCCGCAGCTTGTTCATCAGGCCGATGCCCCGGCCCTCCTGGAGGAGATAGAGGAGGATGCCCTTGCCCTCCTCGGCGATGCGGTTGAGCGCCTGCTCGAGCTGGGGGCCGCAGTCGCAGCGGCACGAGCCGAAGATGTCGCCGGTCAGGCACTGGCTGTGAACCCGCACCAGGGTCGGCTCCTCGGGGTGGATCTCCCCCATCACCAGCGCCACGTTCTCGTCGCCCGTCTCGTCCGAGCGGTAGGCGTGGATGCGGAAGTCGCCGTAGACTGTGGGGAGTTTGGGCGAGGCGACCTTGCTGACCAGCGTCTCGTGGCGCAGCCGGTAGCTGATGAGGTCGGCGACGGTGATCATGAGCACGCCGTGCTCCTGGGCCACCTTGACCAGGTCGGGCACGCGGGCCATGGTGCCGTCGTCGTTCATGATTTCGCAGATGACGCCGGCGGGCTTGAGGCCGGCCAGCTTGGCGAGATCGACGGAGGCCTCCGTCTGCCCGGCCCGCTTCAGCACCCCGCCGCGCTTGGCCTTCAGGGGGAAGACGTGACCGGGGCGCAGGAGATCCTCCGGCCGGGTCGCCGGATCGATGGCGGTGAGGATGGTGGCGGCGCGATCGGCGGCGGAGATGCCGGTGGTGATCTTGCCGCGGGCCTCGATGGACACCGTGAAGGCGGTTCCGAACGGCGAGCTGTTGGCCTCCACCATCAGGGGAAGGTCCAGATCGCGGCAGCGCTCCTCGGTGAGGGTCAGGCAGATGAGGCCGCGGCCGAACCGGGCCATGAAGTTGACGGACGCCGCGGTGACCTTCTCGGCCGCGATGGCGAAGTCGCCCTCGTTCTCGCGGTCCTCGTCGTCACAGATGATGACAATCTCGCCCCGGCGGAAGCGTTCGATCGCCTCCTCGATGGAAGCGAAGGGAGTTTCGTTGGACATGGCGCTTAAGACTTTCTCGCCCGGAGCCGGTCGCGCCGCCCCGGAACGCACGGAGAGAAGTGGACGCGAAGGCGACCTGGAATCAGTCTACGTGGCAGCGGGGTGGCGGTCAACCGGGGCGCGGATCCCTGCTCCGGCTCAGGTCAGTACGTAAGGGATCTGCTGGGCCGCGACGGGCGTGAAAAGCAGAAGACAACGAAAAGCGTCTCTATGGTCTTCGCTGCTCGGCTCGGGACTGATGTACAGCGCCGCGACGAGATCGCGCCATCGCAGCAGCTCACGTCGAAGGGAGGAGCGATTTTGAACCTCAACCGTGAGATCCACGAGCCGCAGGACCCGCTCGTAGGAGAGGCGAAGACCCTGCAGGTCCCGCCCATTGAGTGACCCTTTTCCGCGGTTCATCTCATTGCCGATCATGAGGATCTGCTGGTCGAGGTTGAACTGCGCCCAGCGTTCCGGGGACAGGGAGGCGTGCTGGGTCATTCGAGAGGTTCCCCTTCGCCGATCAGCGCGAACGTAATCTCCCGAACTCGATCGCGAATGGCGGGGTCGGTGATCAGCATGACCCGATTCCCCTGAGAAGGACGGATGTTGATCAGAGAGGTGTACTCGATACACTCATCGGGCCCTTTGCCGGGAAGGTAATTAGCTCCCCAGAGATCGGTTTGACGGCTTCCCGACTCCAGGAGGAGCCGCTCTGCATCGGCATGGAGGTCTCCCCCGACCGCCGCGATCCGTCGCTCGATGTCGACGACGTACTTCACCATGTCCTCGAAGAAGAGCTTGACCAGCCGGATCAACTCCCCACGGTCGAGGCGTTTGTCGACGACGACGATTTCAGGCGGCGCGTCCATGTGCTACCTGACTCGCAATCTGGCCGACCCAATCTCGTTGCTCCCGGGTGTCCGGCACCGAAGTCCCACGGGCTTTTTCGATGCGGCGGAAAGCTTCGGCAGACTCCTCGCCGGCGGAGACGAGCAGGGATGCGATAACCATGGACGACCGGCCAATACCCTGGCGACAGTGAACGGCAACGTTCTTCCCCACCTCAAGCGCCTTCTCCAACCGGCCCACGAGCTTGATCAGGTCCATCCGGGATCGTGGCACACCGCGGTCAGGGATTGGAAACGAGTGATACTCCAGCCCCTCCTCGCGAGACTGCGCCTCTTCTTTTTGGAGCTCTAACTCCGTGACTTCGTCTGGGGTCAGAAGAGAAGTGACGACGTCGAGGCCGACGGCTCGCCACGACCGGACCTCATCCGCGAGCCAATCGCCACCTCGCGGGCGAGGCACAATTCCCAGTCGACCCGGCCAGGGACCCGGTACCCAGTAGACTTCAGCTCTCATCGCCAGCGTCCTCTCTTGGTAGCGGCTCTCATTCAAGGACTTCCATCGGCAGCGCATCGACGTCCACCCCACGCTCCCGCAGGATGCAAACGCGGTGGTGCCCATCCATTATGGTGCCATCTGGCTTTACTTTGAGCGCTCCCACCTCACCCGGACGCAAGGAGCCTACCAGCTCCTCGGTCGAGAGCTTCCTGTAGGTGACCAACTTCGGCTGACTCAACGAGCCCTCCGAGTGCAATGACTTTAAGGGGGCTTTCCGCGACATTTCATCTCCGCCCGCCATCCACAAGCCTGTAGGGTGTCGAGATCATACGATGAAATCAACGTACGTCAATTTCAACGTACGTTGATTCCTTCGTATGTTCCGCCGGGGAAGCCTCTTAGAACGGATTCCCGATATTGAAGAACAACTGGTACCCCGGCTCGCCCTTCTCGCGGTTGAGCTTCCAGCCGATGCCGGCGCGGATGGGGCCGATGGGCGAGAGGTAGCGCGCGCCGAGGCCGACACCGCTTTTCACGTCGCTGGGGCGGATGGAGTGCCAGTCGGCCCAGACGTTTCCCGCGTCATAGAAGAGCGTGCCGCCGAAATCCCCGAAGACCGGGAAGCGGTACTCGAGGTTGAAGAGCAGGAGGCCGTCGCCTCCCACCGGCAGGTAGCCCGAGCCGCTCGTCTTGAGGATCTGGGTCTCGCCCGGGATGCCGAGCTCGTCGCGGCCGTAGGCGCGGTTCGTGGAGTCGCCGCCGGCGAAGAAGCGCTCGGCGATCGGTACGTCGCGGCTCGGGAAATTCCGCAACGGATCGTCGGCATTGGCGGGCAACGCGAGGTAGGGCTGAATCGCTCCCACGCGCAGGCTGGCCGCGATCACGCCCGGCTTGCCGAGGTTGAAGAATCCGGTCTGCTGCACGAAGAGCTTCAGGAACTCGGTGTCCGTGCGGAAGGCCGGGAAGGCGTACTGGAGCTGGACCAGCGAGCTCCAGCCCTTGGTGGTGGCGATGGGGTCGTCCCGGCGGTCCCAGAAGAAGCTCGGCACCAGGCTGGTGATCTGGTAGGGCTGGTCGTTCCTCTCGATGTCGTTGGCGGCGACGCCCGGATTCACCATCAGCTTGACGATGCGGTAGTCGAGAGCCAGGCTCAACCGCCGGTTGCCGAAGACCCGCACGGCCTCGCTACGGGCGCCATAACGGGTGACCTCGAAAGGGAGGTTGAGCTGCGCCGCGTCCTCGTAGAAGACGGTGGAGGTCAGGGAGACCGGCTGACCGAAGAGGGTGGGCTGGTTGAAGATGAAACGGAAGCGCTTGTCCCGCTGGCTCCAGCGCACGTCGGTGCGCAGGCTGTAGGCTTGGCCGAGGACGTTGTTGTCGGAGTAGCCGAAGAGGCCCCGCAGGCCGGACTCGGAGTCCCAGCCGAGGCCATAGGTGAGGGAACGGGCCTTTCCCTCCTCGACACGGATGAGAATGTCCCGCTCCGAGGCGTCGAGCCCCGCCTGGACGAGCCCGACGTCCACCCGCGAGAAGATGCCGAGGCGGTAGAGGTTGCGCTCGACCTCCAGCAGCTTGGTGTCGCTGATCGGGTCGCCGTGCTTGAGGTCGAGCGTGCGGCGGATAACCTCCTCGCGGGTCTTCCGGTTGCCCCTCACGATGATGCGGTCCGCCAGCCGCTGCTGCCCCTCGAGCGCCTGTATGGTCACGTTGACCACCGTGTGGGCGGGATCCCAGTCCTGGCGGGCCGAAACCTGGGCCTGGGGATAGCCCTTGGCGGCGAAGGCCGCCCGGATGCCATCCAGCGTCAGGTCGAGGAGCGCGGTATGGAAAGGTCCCGTCTCCTGGAGGGCCAGGTTGGGCTTCAGGGCTTTCAAGTCGAGGCCGTCCAGGCCCTGAAACTCGAGCGCGCCCACCCGCTGGCGCAACCCTTCCTTGATGGGGATGACGAGTTGGAGATCGTCCCCTCTCCGCTCGACCGACGCGGGTCCCACCTTGACGTTGGGAAAGCCCGAGAGGGCGTAGAAGCGCCGCAGGTTGTCTTGGTCGTCATGCAGCTCCGAATCCACCAGCCGGCCACTACCCGGGCGCAGCAGGGTGCGGCGGTTGGTGTTCATGTGCTTGATCAGCTCCGGGGTCTCGAGCTGCTCGTTGCCCTGGAAATCGATTCCCTTGAGCGTGTAGACGCGCCCGGGCTCGATGCGGAAGGTGAGCTGGAGCTCGCCCTCGGCGGCCTTCTCCTCGGTCGTGACCTTGACGTCGTAGTGCCCCTGCTGCTGGTAGTAACTCTTGAGCCGCCCCACCGCCTGCTGGACGAGGGCCTCGTCGTACCCCGCTTCGCCGAGAAAGGGCAGGAGCCCCTTGCGGCGCAGCGTACCCTCCTCGGCGCCGATGACCTTGAGGACGATCTTCGGGCCGATCTCGATGGGGTAGGTGAGCTTGACGGTGTTGAACCGGCGGTTGACATCCTCCTTGGGGGAGTCGACGCGGGCCTTGCCGTAGTGCTGGCCGATCAGCCACTCCTGGAGGCGGTCGGCCGCCTCCTTCGCGTCCCTGCGGTTGTAGCCGTCGCGCAGCTTGAGCTTGAGCTGCTTGACCAGGGCCGCCGGCGCGAAGGGCGTCACCAGATGATCGAACTCGATCGTCTGCAGGAGGAAGCGGGGGCCGCTGCGCACCTGGTAGGTGATCACGGCCCGCTGGCGTATCGCGTTGGTGGAGACCGAAACCCGCACCCGGGACTTGAAGTAGCCGTTGGTCTCGTAGAGGTCCTGGAGGGCGAAGACACCCTGCACCACCTTCTCCTCGGAAAGCGGCTGGGCCACACCCTGCGGCACCACGCGGCGCAGGTCGTCGCGGCCGAGGCCCAGCTCGCCGGCGATGCGGATCTCCTCCACCTGCACCACGGCGCGGAACACCACGACGACCACGACTCCCCCGCCGGCCGGATCGTCGCGGGTGTAGAGCTCGAGCTCCGAGGCGTCGCCGGTCGCCTGAAGGTTGCGCAGGGTATGGCGGACGGCGAGATCGGAGAGCGGCTGGCCCACCTCGACCTCGATCAGGTCTTCGAGGTTGAGCGACTCGTCGAGCGGCGCGTCGCTGCGCACCTCGACGGCGGTGACGAGGGGTCCAAGGGTCTCCGCGGGCGAATCGGGGTTCGATGCCGGTGCGGGCGTGACCTCCTCGACCGGCGGCGGGGGCTCCGGCGAGGCCGGAGGCGTTTGCCCAAAGGCCGCGCCCGGCGCCAGCAGGACTAGGGCGAGGACAAACCCCCGCGGCGCGAGCCGGCTCAGAAGCGCCGCTCCCATTGCGCGTCGACGGTGTAGGTGCCGTCGCCGACCTGGGTCAGCACCAGGGTGACGTTCTTGCGGAGCTGCCACTCCACCTGGACGATGGACTGGCGGTTGTTGGTGGGATCGTAGGAGTAGGTGACGAAGACGTCCTTCGACAACCGCTTGCCGACCGTGAAGCCGACCCCCGAGACGGGCTGGCCGGCGGAGGTCAACGGGTCGATGCGGAAGCGGTCGAAGCCGAAGAGGGTGCCGACGCGCTTGGTGAGAGCCGAGGCCGCCTGCCCGTAGAGGAACTGCCGCGCCACGTCGCCGGGCGCGGTCTGCTGGTCGGCCGTGGGCGGCGGCGTGTACGCCGCCTCGGCCGAGGGGCGCTGGCCGGTCGCGACCAGCGAGAAGATCTCCAGGTCCGCGAGGTTGGTGTCGGAAGCGAAGTGGACGTCGGGCTTCTCGAACGTGCCGCCGAGGTTGAGGGTGACGGTGAAGCCCTGGATCTCCGTCTGCGCCACGAGATCGATCACCGGATCGATCTTGGTGGCGTTGTCGAACGACAGGTTGCCGCGCAGCACCTCGTACTTGTTGTCGCTGAACACCAGGCTGCCGCCCGGGTTGACGGTCACCTTGCCGAAGACCACCGGCCGGGCGACGCTGCCACGAATGGTGAGGCCCACGTCTCCCGAGAGGTTCGCGAGGTTGTTGCGGACACGTAGCGCATCCGCCCCGGTGACGGTGATGGCCAGCTGGGTGGTGGACTGAAAATCGTCCGTCTCCGGCGCCAGCAGCCGCTGGCGCTGGAGGATCAACCGCTGCAGGAGCAGGAGCGGATCGACGGTGATGTCCTCGACGTAGAGGGAGCGCTGGAGGTTGACCTGGCCCACGATCTGCCGGCCGCCGCCGCTGCCGTTGGAGATCAGCGACAGCTCGGCGTTGCCGCGGTTGAGGAGGAACTCGGGGAAACGCAGGGAGATGTCGTTCGCCGAGACGTCGAAGCGGTACGCCGTCTCCCGCTCGCCGCCCGGCAGAGCGAAGGAGCCCGTGGCCCGTACGGTGCCGCCACCCACATGGGCCTGGATCTCGTCGACGACGATGCGGTCGCGGTTGAAGCTCAGGGTGCCGGTGACGTTGTCGAAGGCCTGCGCCAGGCCGGGGACGATGAGCTGGCCGTTGCGGATCTCCCCCTGGCCGCTGAGCACCGGGTTGGCGGCGGTGCCGCGCACGCTGCCGAGGACCTCGAGAGCCCCCTGCGCCTTCAAGCCGGGCAGGAACAGCTCGGCCCAGGAGGCGGCGAGCGTGCTCTGGAAGCGCAGGTCGAGCGGCGCGCCGGGCTTCAGACCGAGGCCGCCGGAGAGGACCAGCTCGTTCTCCGTGCCGGGCTCGCCGAGGTAGAACGAGCGCAGGGTCACCCGGTCGGGGGTGATCTCCGCCACCACCGGCTCGCGGCTGGAGATGTCGTGCCCCTGATAGTGGAGCCGCAGGTCCGAGAGGCGGACGGCCGCCCGGTAGGCCCCGGAGCCGAAATTCGCGCCGAGACCCACGGTGCCCACCAGCGAGCCGTTGAGATCCGGCGGCAGCGACTGCCGCGAGAAGGCGCGGGCGAGCGGGCCCAGGTTGTCGCTACGCAGGTCGACGCCCAAGTCCGCTCCCTTGCGGTCGAGGCGTCCACCGCCCTGGAAGGTGGCCATGCCGAGGAGCGATCCCTGCACGTCGAGGTGCTCGCCCGTCCAGGTGGCCACCAGCTGCGTTTCCCCTTGCTGGCCCGTCTGCTCAGTCATCGGGCGGCCGTCGAGGGCGAGATCCCGGCCACGGATGGAGACCATCGCCTTCGGCTGATCGAGGGTGCCGGAGGCCGCGGCGTCGACCGACACCCGGCCGGTCAGGGCGCCGCCGAGCGGCTCGCGGAAAGGCGCCGCGGCCAGCGACAGGCCGGGCGCGGTGAGCGTGGCGTCGAAGCTCTCCGTCGCCTGGTCGTAGCTGCCGCGGACGATGGCGATGCCGGCGGGCATCTCCACCTGCCCCTCCTGCACGGTGAAATGGCCGTTCGCGAACGACGCCACGGCCTTCGCCTTGCCGACGGCGAAGCCCTGGACTTCCAGGTTCTGGGCCTGGATGTCGACGCGGGCGTCGGGTTGGTCGACGGGGCCGGAGAGGTCGACGCGGCCAGAGAGCTGCCCCTTGACGAGGCCGGCCATTCGCGGCGGCAGGAAGTAGCCAAGGCCGTCGGCCGGCCACTGCACGGCGTCGACGGCCAGAGCGATCGGCTCCGTGGCCACGGTCTTGCCGGTGGGGGGCAGCGGCACGCGGCCGGTGACCAGCACGGCACCGCCCTCGCGGGTGAGATCCAGGTGCAGGTCGTCCACCGCCCGCGGGTTGAGCGCCAGGGAGCCGCGCACCGTGTCGGCGCGGGTCACCGGGGCCACGGCGTTCTGAAGATCGAGATCGAGACGGAGGTTGTAGTCGGCGTGGTCGAAGGTGTAAGTCCCGGAAGCCGTTCCCTTCCCTGCCGTGGGCAGCCACAGGGCGGGCGGCTCGCCGGGCTTCGGATGGCCGGCGAGGACCGGGTTGAGCGGGCTCACATCCTGGCTCACCAGCTTGAAGTCGAGCTGGCCGCGAGCGTGGGGGATGTCGTAGGTGAAGCCGGAGGAGGTGATCTCCTGTCCCGGCGAGGTGAGGTGAAGGTTGGTCGCCGAGACGACGCCGCGGTCGAGAGCGACGGGCAGGTCGCCCTCCAGGGGCAGGCCGCCGCCGCCCTGTCCCTTGACGTGGAGGTCGGCGCGGCCGGTGCCGGCGGTGACCGCGAGATGGCCGAACTGGTACTTGAGCTTGCCCCCGGCGAGGCCCACGAGGCCGCCGACGATCGGCAGCTCCTGCCCCGGGAACTGATCGGCGATCACCTTCTGGATCTCGAGGCCCGAGAGGTCGAGATCCAGGGCGACCGGAATCCCCTCGCGCGTCTCTTTCGAGTACTCGACGCCGACCTGGCCGGACACCGCGCCCCCGGCATACTTCGCGCGGTCGATCTTGACGTCGATCCCCTTGAGGGTGCCCAGGTAGGTGGCCGAGGCGTCCTGGAAGACGCGGCCGAAGGTGGCGACGCGGGGCGAGGTGGCGGTTCCCGAGTAGGACCAGGCGTCGTTGGTCCAGTCGAAGCGGCCCCGCACGGCGAAGGGACCGGCGATGGGATCGGTCATGTAGCCCAGCCGGTTGACGATGTGCGTCGCGCCCTGGCCGGTGTAGTGCAGCTCGATGCGGCGAGTCGCCTCCCGGTAATCGATGAAGCCGTCGACGCGCAGGGCGACGTCCGGGCCGGCGATGCGGGTGGTGGCGATCTCCACCCGGCCCTTCTCGGGCACGATGCTGCCACGCACCGAGGCGGTGAACCGGTAGGGCTTGGCGAACGGCAGCTTCGTCGCGACCTCCTGGGCGGTCAGCAGGTAGTCGAGCCGGTTGCCCCCTTCGCCGTGCCGGTCGGCGCGCCCGGTCAGGCGCCCCCAGATGGCCCTGGCGTCCACGGTGAGCGGCGAATGGAGCTCGTTGAGCCGGAAGACCCCGTCCTGCACCAGAATGTGGCCGATGCGGACGTCGAGCTGCTTGCGCCCTCCTCCCCCTTGGGGAAGGACGAAGCTCGGCAGGTTGGTGCTGCCGTCGGGGTTGGTCTGCAGGTAGACCTCCGGCCGGATCGCCTCGATCTGGTCGATGTCGAAGACCCGTCCCCGCAGGTCGTGAATGGTGAGACCGACGCGGACGAAGGGGGCTCGCAGCACCGGCGTATCCCCCGGATGCGGCCCGGGGATCACGACATTCGTAAGCTCCAGGGCCGGCGGGAAGAAGGAGTAATCGACGCTGCCGACCTGGATCTTCCGGCCGCCGAAAAAGGTGGTACCCAGGGTCACCAGCCGGGCCAGGGCCTGCTCGTGGGCGAAGCGGCTCTGAATCAGGAGAAGGGCGGCGGCCAGCAAGGCGACCACCAGCAGCAGGCCCCAGACGAGGGGACGCACCATCCAGCGCCGGACCCGGCCGTGGCGTTTGCGCGGCTTTGGAGGAGCCGCCGGCGGGGCCGGCGGATCCCGCGGCGCAGCGCTTTCAGGCGTCTCGCTCACGCCGGGCTGCCTCCGCTCTCGCCGCCGGGGGGGACCTCCGTCTCCCCCGCCAGGCCGCCCCAGCGCAGCTTCCCCCGCAGACTCTCGTAGAACCGCCGGCCGCTGACCTTGGCCAGCCGCACGGTGGCGGCACTACGGACGATGCTCACGGTGTCGCCGAAGCTCAGCGAGGTGCCCTCCTGGCCGTCGAGGGTGAGATAGACCTCCTCGCGGCGGGTCTCCAGGGTGGCCTCGATGGGCGCGGCGTCGGGCACCACGATGGGCCGCATGGACAGCGCGTGCGGGCAGATGGGCGTCAGCACGGCCACCGGCAGCAGCGGATTGACGATGGGGCCGCCGGCCGAGAGGTTGTAGGCCGTCGAGCCGGTGGGAGTGGAGATGATGAGGCCGTCGGAGCGGAAACGGGCGATGAGATTGCCGTCCACCTGGAGGGTCAGCTCGATGATGCGGGCCAGAGCGCTCTTGGTGATCACCGCGTCGTTGAGCACCCGGAAGCGCGAGGACGCGCCACCCTGGCGCCGCAGCTCGACGTCGAACAGCGAGCGCTCCTCGGTCTTGAACCGCCCTTCCAGCACCTCCACCAGGGCCGGGTAGAGCTCGCCGCGGTTGATCTCGGTCAGAAAGCCCAGGTTGCCGAGGTTGACGCCGAGAATGGGAATGCCGGGCTTGAGCGTGCGCGCCGCGGCCAGCAGCGTGCCGTCGCCGCCCAGCACCACCACCAGGTCGTAGGCCGCGGTGGGCACGGCCGGCACCTCGCCCCCCTTGCCGCGGGACCGCAGGCTGGTCTCGTCGAGAGTCGCGGTGAGGCCGCGCCGGCGCAGCCACTCGGCCAGCTCGTTGGCGGCGGCGGCGGCGGCGCGGCTCCCCGCCTTGGCGACGATGCCGACGCGCTGGAACGGGCTCTCGGGGTTGGAGATCTGCTTACGGCTCATGAATGGCTCCGGAAAAGAGCGAAGGCTTCCCGGTTTCCCCCCGTGCCGGCGACCGGCGAGTCGAAGACGCCCAGAGGCTCGAGGCCGAGCGCGGCGATGCCGGCCGCGCACTCCTGGATCACCCGCCGGCGCACCGCCTCGTCGCGCAGGATTCCGCCCTTGCCCACGGCCCCCCTCCCCGCCTCGAACTGCGGCTTGATCATCGGCAGCAGCAGCCCGCCGGGGGCCCCCGGCGACAAGTGAGGCAGCAAAGCCGGTACCACCTTCAGCAGCGAGATGAACGAAACGTCGACCGTGATCAGCCCGCACCGCTCCGGCAGGGCGTCGGCGGGCAGCAGGCGGGCGTTGACGCGGTCCATCACCACCACCCGGGGGTCGTTTCTCAGCCGCAGATCGAGCTGCCCGTAGCCGACGTCGACGGCGTAGACGCGGAGGGCTCCGCGTTGCAGCAGGCAGTCGGTGAAACCGCCGGTCGAGGCGCCCACGTCCAAGCAGACGAGGCCGGCGGGATTGACCCCGAAATTCCCGAAGTGGTCCAGGGCCGCGGCCAGCTTCCGCCCGGCCCGCGAGGCGAAGGGCTCGCGGGCGGCGACCGCGATGCGGACCTCCTCGCGCACGGCGGTGCCCGGCTTGTCCACCCGCCGCCCCTCCACCTCGACGCCACCCGCCATCACGGCGCGCCGCGCCGCCTCCCGGCTGGCGAACAGGCCGCGCTGGACCAGCAGTTGATCGAGGCGCATGGCTATATATCACCCGTTCGCGGGCGTTCCTCATCGGGCTCCGCCGCTTCGAGGCAGAAGGGGATCGCCAGGGCGAACAGCGCCGTGCGCTGCACCTCGGCGTCCCCCCAGTTGTTCTCGAACAGGCCGGCGACGTTGAACGCGAGAATGGCGAGCAGGGCGCCGATCCAGAGGTCGGCCCGGGTCCCCCGGGTGCGGCCCTCCATCCGGAAGCGGCGCCAGGCGAGGCCCATCGCCGCGAGATGCAGCCCGAGATAGGCCGCCAGCGCCGGCAGACCCCGCTCCGCCGCGATCTGCAGCAGGCTGTTGTGGAGGTGCGGCACGTTGTAGCGCGGCGCCGAGGGCGGCCGGTAGAGGGCATAGCGGTGACGCACCACGTCCGGGCCGATGCCGAACACCGGGCTCTCCCGCACCATCGTCAACCCTGCCTCGAGCATGCAGAGGCGGTCGTAGTTGGAGATGTCGCGCGGGTTGAAGATCGAGGTCACCCGGTGGACCAGCGGCACCGGCGCGAGGATGATGAACAGCACCGCCGCCGGCGCGAAGGCCAGCAGCAGCCGCGGCGCGCGGATCAGCGCCAGCACCGTCAGCGCCGCCATCAATCCCACCCAGGCGTTGCGGGTGTAGCTGCCGAGCAGGGCGGCGTTGATCACCACGAGAGCCCCCCACCGCCAGAAATTTCGCCAGAGACCGGGCCAACGCCGGGCATAGACCATCGAGGCGACGAGCAGCAGATCGCAGATCAGCAGGAACCCCGAGAAGGTCATGTAGGTGGAGAACGGGCCGCGGATGCGACGGTCGATGTCACCAAAACCGAACAGGTACTGCGACAAACCCTGACAGGCCAGCAGGGCGGCCACCGCCACCAGGGCATCCACCACGAACCGCACCTGGCGCTCGCGGCGCAGCAGGAGCGGCGCGATGAAGAGCGACGAGAGGGTGAACACCTCGGTGGCGCCGCTGGCGCTGATCTTTAGCTCGTAAGAGGCGAGAATGGCGCTGCCATAAAGCAGCACGTACAGGCCCAGGAAGATCCAGAGCCAGGGCGTGCGGCCCCAGGGCACCGGGCGGCGATGGGTAAAGGGGAGGGCCAGCAGGGTCAGGCCGAGAATGACGTTGGAGATGGCCAGGCTGAAGATCGACCCCACGCTCGCGGCGTAGAGCCAGAACCCGATGCGCTCGCGGCGGCGCTCGGCGACCTCGGCAGGGCTGGCCACGGCCAGGGGAGTCAGCGCCCGACGGCGGAGGAGGGGAGAGCCTCCTCGATGAGCATGATGGGGATGTCGGAAACGATGGGGTAGACGAGGCCCGAGGTGGCGCAGTACAGGCCCTGCTCCACCACCGGCTCCTCATCCCGAAAGTGCTCCCGGTACTTCTCCACCAAACCGCCGCGAACCTCCCGCGGCAGCTCGATCAGCTCCAGCTCGCCCTTCGACTTCGGGCAGACGAGGATTTCCAGTAGCTCAGGATCAACGGCCATAGGCGCAGGATAGCATGGCTCACAAGCGGTAGGCGAAAGACAGCACCAGCGACTCCGACCCCGGGTTGTGCACGTAGATGCCGGCGTTGGAGAGGTGGTAGTAGATCAGCCCCAGCCGGTAGCGCTCGCCGATCCGCCGCGTCACCTCCAGCCCGGAACGGAACTCCACCTGGCCCCCGAGGTTGAAACCGCCATTGCGGTCGTAGAGGCCGTAACCGAGCTGCGGCGTCACCTGCCAGCGCTCTCCTACCGGGACCTCGAAGCGGAAGCTGCCATAGCCGTAGTAGGAGGAGTCCGAGTTCACCATGACGCCGAAGGCGGGGACGAAGTGGACCCGCCGGGGAAGCCATCGGAAGGTGTGCGGTGCCAAGCGCACCTCCAGGCCGCCTTCACTGATGTGATCGTTGTCCGAGACCCGGAAGCGGCCGGCGCTCGCCGCCACCTCGTCGAGCGCCTGGGCCGGCGTGGCGGCACAGAGGACCAGGATGAAAAGGGCAGGAAGAATTGTGGCTCGTGAGATTTTCACGGCAGCCGGTATAACACTGGTGGCCTTCCCGGCTCAAGAGACCCCTTAAGATACCCCTGTGCCCGTCCCTGAGATCTCCGTCGTCGTCCCGGTGTTCAACGAGGAGGAGAGCCTGCCGATCCTGTCGGCGGAGCTTCAGGGCGTCCTGCGCTCCCTCGGCCGGCCCTGCGAGGTGATCTTCGTCGACGACGGCAGCACGGACGGCAGCCTCGAAGCGCTCCGCCGGCTCAAGGCTCAGGACTCGGGCGTGCGGATCGTCCGCCTGCGGCGCAACGCGGGCCAGTCGGCGGCCCTCGCCGCCGGCTTCCGCGCGGCCCGCGGCGAGGTCGTCGTCACCCTCGACGCCGACCTGCAGAACGATCCGGCGGACATCCCACGGCTTCTCGGCCATCTGGAGGGTTATGACGTCGTCTGCGGCGTGCGCACCGACCGTCAGGACGGCTGGCTGCGCCGAGCCTCCTCGCGCATCGCCGGCGGCGTGCGCAACCGGCTGACGGGCGATCCGGTCGCCGACGCCGGCTGTACCCTGCGCGTCTACCGCACCGAGTACCTCAAGCGCCTACCCCTGTTCTCAGGGATGCACCGCTTCCTGCCGACACTGCTCAAGCTGGAGGGGGCCAGGCTCACCGCCATACCCGTCAACCACCGGCCCCGGCGGCACGGCCAATCCAAGTACAACATCCGCAACCGCATCTGGCGGTCGCTGGTCGATCTCTTCGCCGTGCGCTGGATGCAGAGGCGCTGGATCGACCGCCGCGCGCCTGAGGAGATCGACCCTTGCCATTCAACGCCCACTACCTCTGGATCGCTATCGGCTTCCTCGGCCAGGCCCTCTTCTTCGGCCGTTTCTTCGTGCAGTGGATCGCCTCCGAGCGCAGCAAGCAGAGCGTCATCCCGACAGCCTTCTGGTACCTGAGCCTGGCCGGCGGCAGCGTGCTGCTGATCTATGCCATCCACCAGCGCGACCCAGTCTTCATCGTGGGGCAGGCCACGGGCTTCTTCATCTATACCCGCAACCTGTGGTTCATTCACCGCCCACAGACCCCGCAGATCCCAGAGACCCCAAAGACCGTGGACCCCGCTCCTTGAGCCCCCTGCGCTGTGACCTGTGTTTCCAGTCCTGCGCCCTCATCACCCCGGCGGTACCGCGCCGGTGTAAACTCTCATCGAGAGGTATGAGATGAGGGACACGGCCCTGAGGGAACACTTGGATTTTCTCGTCACCCGTAAAGGGGAGGACGAGGCCACGGTGATCGCACAAGCCTTGCGAGCCGGAGTCGAGGCCCTTTACCAGGAAGCGCTCACCGAGGCGTACCTCCTGGGGCAAGTTCCCCGAGTTACTGCCCTTGAAGAGTTGGGCCCGGAACGGCTCGAAGAGATCGAATACCAGAGAGACGCACTACGCCGCGATTTCGAGTGGGGCCTGAAGGGTGCCTGAGGCGATCTCGGATACTGGACCAGTTCTCCATCTCCAAGAAATCGGAAAACTGGCGACGCTCGCCGTAGTGGAGCCGCTGGTCCTTCCAGACCTCGTCGCGCAAGAACTCGCGGACCGGCGTTCGGGCGCCGGTTCCCTGCAAGAGGCCGGCGTACAGTTCAGGATCTCTCGAGTCGAGACTTCAGACTGGCAGGAAGTCCTGCGCACGGTCGGGGCCAAGATCCAGCCGGCGGACGCACAGGTCTTTGTTCTGGCAAGAGTTGGCGCGTTTCAATCGCTCACCTTGACGGACGACCTCGCTCTGCGCCAAGTTCTGGAGCGTCATGGAGGCAAGGTCGCGGGATCCGTGGGAATACTCGTACGTGCCTATGTGTCGGGCAGGCTCTCGCGAGACGACTTGGCGAACTCCTTTGACTCCCTCACGCGCGACAGCACCCTGCATCTCAGCTGGTCCTTCAGGAACTACCTCAAAACGCTCCTGAACGAGTTGCTCTGATTGCCCCCGCCAGTCGGCGCCCGTCGGGGCAATCGTGGGAGGAGGGGGCCGGCAAGCTACCCCCAGTTCCCGAGATCTCCGTCATCTTCCCGGTGTTCAACGAGGAGGAGAACCTGCCGCTTCTGGCGGCCGAGCTTCGGGGTATCCGAGGCTCCCTCGGCCGGCCCAGCGAGGTCATTTTCGTCTCCGCCTGCAGCTCTCGAAGCGTTCGCCAGCTTCTGGCACAAGGCCTGGGCAATCGATCATCCACGAAAATTTTTGAAACTAAAAAATATCACTTCACCAAACGAAGAAGCATCCTTCGATCATAGGCCGAGATTTTCTCTTTCAATGTTCTATTTCGCCAATCAATCAACCAAGCGCGAACGCCCTGGCTCTCATTGAGCAGTAGAAGTCTCGCGATAAGAATGACTCGCATGTCGATAAACTTCCTTCCTGCAACGCTGTCCCAGCCTAAACTCTTCAAACGATTCCGATAGCGATCCGGTACACTCTCATATTTTTTTATTTCTGCGATCAGCAGTACTAAGGTCGAAAGATGATTCCGAAGGAGCGTACTGGCCACCTTCCGAACCTCATCGTACGCACTGGAATTCTGGCTAGCATATACAATTGCCGCTGCCCGCACCACTGGTCGCTGCCCAAAGTGCTTCTTCGTTTCGAAGCAGCGCTTCAGCAGTACTCCAAATCCCCGACTCCCTAAACGCAGAGTCAACAATGTTGCAGTTGCAGTGCACTGCTCGGCACCTGGAAGATTATCCTCTCTCCGAATCACCTTCTTAGTCAGATCACGAAGCTCTTTGATCTCCGGGCCAACAGGTTCAAGCCGAAGGAGGCTCTCTACAAGCGCTATGTTGACGTCAGGGTAGATCTGCTCTGGATTTGTCATTACGGCCTTCACGAAGCCGAGATATTCTGAGACCGTTCCCGTGCATCGATAGTAGTCAGCAATACGATTGACCAAAGCCGGATCTGAGAGAAGATCACGCGCAGCTCGATCCCGAAAAATATCGAGCCTCGCGAGACCGGCCAAGCGGTAAAGCCGCTTAAGGATCTTTCCAAATTCACCAATGCCCTCATACCTACGAGCCTTTCGCCATATTCCTCTGACCTTACTTTGAAACCGTCTTCTTGTGCCTGCGCTTTCCGCCACCTTCTTACCCAAGGAATCAGCCTCGTCGAGCAAATCGTTGATATCTAGGTGATAATGCCGACGCGCCTCCTCGAGCGTCATCACTTTCGACTTCTGTCCATTTGGAGTGAGATGAAGCCTTGCAAGCGACCGGCCGACCTCCCTTAAGACATTGAGCCCTTCGGCCTTTGTCTGAACTGCCATATTCTGATCATCCATCCAGCGAACATACATTGCCTCGCCCACGAGTTGTACCATGGCGTCGTCGTGCGGATAAAGCACCATGTGCGCGAGCGTTCGCGAGCAGTCGAACTCGTCAGTCGGCAGGCTAATTCCGTGCGACGAAGAATAGTCCTGCCGAATTGAAAGATGCTCCAGAAGAAAAAAGAGAAGGCCAATCATTCTGGGCGGAACATTGAGCGTTTGAACTGCCTCCGTTACGTGTGAGTGGAGAACTGTATCGAAGAAATTCGCGATATCGGTAACAACAATGACTTCGTGAGCTTCTTCGTAGATGAGGTGCTTTCGATACTGGCTAAAACGAAGCCAATTATAAAAACTTTGACGACCCGTAAACCGATACTGGCCTTCGACTTCCTCAAAATCCCTTGCTTCTTCCATCCGATTCTTTCCTTCGGAGAGAGCTGCTCGCTGAATCTTCGTGAGAGTGTCCTGAAGAAAATAGACATTTTTGTGGTGCCGTCCTCGCGAGCGATTATAAAGATAGTTAACGATAGTGCGATAAAGCACGAGGTCTGGCACCGCCGGGAGAGTCATAGTTCGACTGAAGCCCTTCGACTTCCCAAGAGTGAAGCGTATCGGGACTTCAGGCTCATAAGAGCCAGAGGCGACTCTAGCGAGGAGTCGATTAATCCATACGTCAGGGTTCACGTCAAAATCGATAAAATCTACAATATCACGAACCGAGGATTTCTTCAGTTCTTTCCGCAAATCTTTCCAGGATTTCCAAAGAGAAGTTCTGGTGATCCCTCGAATCGGGCCGGGGAGAAGATCTCTTCCTCGAAACTTAGCGCGCGCGTTACCTGACATAGTTAATCCGAGCTATGTAGGCAGACCGATCGTCACGTCGATGTCGCCGAAGGCGACGGCCAGCCGGATGTCTCGCTTCTCGCTCGGCGCCCAAGTCGACGAAGCTGTGATTCGTTCCTCGCAGACCGGCACCACCTCGCCCTGAAAGCCATTGAAATGCGGCCGGGAATGGCGGGAAGAGTCGGGCCCTCAGGGAACGATGCACTGCCGGATGCAATCGCAGGAGCCGCAGGTGACGCGCGTGGTGCCGTCGTCGCAATCGTAGTAAGCGCAAAGCATCTCACAGCCCCAGCCGCAGCTCGCACACTGCTGGTCGGACTGCAAGCAGAGGGGCTGCGGAACCCACGCCTGGGCGGGAATTCCGAACGCCGCGATGAGCAACAGAAGGATGGACACACTGAACAGCCGGTACGCTCGCATGGAATGCCTCCTCGTCAGGTAGGCACTGTTGTACAAGCTTTTCGAGGATGTCGCAAGCTCCGGCTTGCCGTCGCCGTTCAATCCTGGGGATCGGGCACCAGCATCCGCTCAATACCCCGCGCCTTGCCGGTCTCCTCGTCGATGTCGATGAGGACGGCGGCCAGCCGGACGTCGCGCTTGGCGACCTCGAAGGAGGCGGGGGTCTGGAGGAGGAAGCGCTTGAGGACCTTGTCGGGACGCATGCCGATGACCGACTCGTAGGGACCGGTCATGCCGGCGTCGGTCAGGAAGGCCGTGCCCTCGGGCAGCACTCTGTCGTCGGCGGTGGGAACGTGGGTGTGGGTGCCCACCACGGCGCTCACCCGGCCGTCGAGGTAGAAGCCCAGGGCCTGCTTCTCGCTCGTGGCCTCGGCGTGGAAGTCGACGAAGATCGCCTTGACCTTGGGATCCAGACTCTTGAGCAGCTCGTCGGCGACGAGGAAGGGCGAGTCGAGGTGATGCATGAAGACACGGCCCTCGAGGTTGATCACCGCCACCGGCACGCCGGCCGCCGTCTCCCCCACGTGCAGCCCGCTCCCCGGATTCCCCGCCGGGTAGTTGTGCGGGCGCAACAGCCGAGGCTCGTGCCCGAGCAGGGCGACTCCTTCCTTCTTGTCCCACATGTGGTTGCCCGTGGTGTAGACGTCGATGGGCAGATTGGCGATCTCCGCCAGCACGTCGGGCGTGACGCCGAAGCCGCCGGCCGAGTTCTCGACGTTGACCACCACGTAGTCCACCTTGTGGTGGTCCACTAGGCGGGGCAGGAGGTTCTGGAGCGCCTTGCGGCCGGGCTTGCCGATGACGTCGCCGACGAAAAGAAGCTTCATCGGGCGTACTCGACGGAGCGGGTCTCGCGGATCACCGTCACCTTGATCTGACCCGGGTAGGTCAGCTCCTGCTCGATGCGGCGGGCGATGTCCTTCGACAGCCAGAGGGCCTGCTCGTCGCCGATCTTGCCGCTGTCGACGATGATGCGCACCTCGCGACCGGCCTGAATGGCGAAAGTCTTCTGCACGCCCTTGAAGCTGGAGGCGATCTCTTCGAGCTTCTCCAGCCGCTTGACGTAGGTCTCCAGCACCTCGCGCCGGGCGCCGGGGCGGGCGGCGGAGAGGGCGTCGGCGGCGGTGACCAGCACGGCCTCCACGGTCTGCGGATCGTAGTCGCCGTGGTGGCAGGCCATGGCGTGGACGACCTCCTCGGTCTCGCCGTACTTGCGCAGCAGGTCGATGCCGATCTGGAGATGGGTGCCGTCCATTTCGCGGTCGATGGCCTTGCCGATGTCGTGCACCAGGCCGCCGCGGCGGGCGATGGCGACGTTGGCCCGCAGCTCGGCGGCCATGGTGCCGGCGAGGAAGGCCACTTCCTTGCTGTGCTGGAGGACGTTCTGGCCGTAGGAGGTGCGGTAGCGCAGGCGCCCGAGGAGCTTCACCAGCTCCGGGTGCATGCCGGGAATGCCCAGCTCCAGCAACGCCGCCTCGCCCTCCTGGAGGATCTTCTGCTCGAACTCGGCCTTCACCTTCTCGACGATCTCCTCGATGCGCGCCGGATGGATACGGCCGTCGACGATCAGCCGCTCCAGGGCGACGCGGGCCACCTCGCGGCGGAACGGGTCGAAGCCGGAGAGGATGACCGCCTCCGGCGTGTCGTCGACGATGAGGTCGACGCCCGTCGCCATCTCCAGGGCGCGGATGTTGCGCCCCTCGCGGCCGATGATCCGCCCCTTCATCTCGTCGTTGGGCAGCATGACGACGGAGACCGTAGTCTCGGAAACGTAGTCCGAGGCCGAGCGCTGGATGGCCATGCCAATGATGCGCTGGGCCTGCCGGCCGGCCTGCTCGCGGGCCTCGTCCTCGATGCGCTTGACGATGTGGGCGGCCTCGATCTTGGCCTCGTCCTCCATCACCCGCACCAGCTCCTCCCGCGCCTGCTGGGCGGTGAGGCCGGCGATCTGCTCGAGCTTGCCGCGCTCCTCCTCGAACATCCGCTCGACCTCGGCCTCGCGCTTCTCGGCGTACTTCTCGCGGCTGGTCACGGAACGGTCGAGCTGGTTGAGCTCCTTGTCGCGCCGGGCGAGCTCGTCGGCCTTCTTGTCGATGCTGTCCTGCTTCTGGGTGAGGCGGCGCTCCTGGGCCTCGAGCTCCGAGCGGCTCTTACGCGAGACCTTCTCGAACTCGCTACGGGCCTGGAGGAGCTTCTCGCGCGCGGCCACCTCGACCTCGCGCATCTGGGCCTCGCCCTGGCGCTTGGCGTCGTCGAGCACCTTGGCGGCGTCGGCTTTCGCCTGCTCGCGAATGCGCTGCCCCTCCTGGCGATTGGAGCGCAGTCCGATGCCCAGTACGACAACCGCGGCCACGACGAATAAGATCGACGCGGCCAGGATGATGAATTCGGTAGTCACCGGTTACCCCTTAATCCGAACAGGATGGGGACCGGGGTGGATCAGGAAGGTCCTCTCGAAGCGAGAAGTAAAGGGCATCCCCCGCGCAGCCGTGAGCGCCGTGCGTTTAGAACCTGACGCGCCAGGTGGGTGTCCGCTCCGTGAGCCTTCAGCGTCCTCGTACATGCGAGGCTGGCACGGGCCACACGGGTAAAAGACTCCCTTGGTATGAATGTTGGTCCTACAACCGTAGTACCCACGAACCACGCAGGGGATGCTAACCCTTGTTCCATCATATCTTGAGTTGACGCCGTCACTTACAAAGGCTCTCAACCTTCGAGGGCCTGGGTTAATTCCTCCGTGAGCGCCGTCACCTTCTCCCTGATCTCGACCCGTTCCCCTTCTTGCCGGCTCTGATTCTGGAACAGCTCGTCCGCCAGATTGAGCGCCACCAGGATCGCTATGCGGGCCGTATCGCCCGTCTTCACATGCGAGGCCACCTCCCGCATCTTGCGGTCCACGAGGTCGGCCAGAGTCTGGAGGTACCCATTCTCATCGTCTCCCCGGACGTGGTACACCTCGCCGAAAATCTCAACCGGTGTGGTGGTTGAAGGCATGGTCTCCCCGTCCGGTGTCAGAATGCCTCAGATCGCCTCCCCATGCCGGCAAGTTACGTGATGCCAGCGGTTTGGCGAGGCACACTATAACACAGTCGTCTATGATGACCCGACCGTGCAAGTCTACCCCGTTCTGCGCCCGATTCTCTTCCGTCTCGACCCCGAAACCGCCCACGGCGCCGGGATGGCCGCCCTGCGAGTCGCCCAGGGACTCCCCGGGCTGGCGGGCGCTCTCGCCCGGCGCAACCTCGTGGATTCGACTCCTCTGCGGCAGACGCTCTTCGGCCGCGAGTTTCCCAATCCGGTGGGCCTCGCCGCCGGCTTCGACAAGGACGCCGCCGTGGTGCGCGCCCTGCCGGCCCTCGGCTTCGGCTTCGCCGAGGTGGGCACCGTCACTCCCCTCGCCCAGCCGGGCAACCCGAAGCCGCGGCTCTTCCGCCACTCGGCGGAAGCCAGCCTCCAGAACGCCCTCGGCTTCAACAACGGCGGCATGGCGGCGATGCGAGAGCGGCTGGAGAAAGTCTACCCCGCCGCCCTCCCCCTCGGCGTCAACGCCGGCAAGAACAAGGCGACGCCTTCGGAACGAGCCATCCAGGACTACGAGACCCTGATCCGCGGCCTCCATCCCTTCTGCGACTACCTGGTGGTCAACCTCTCCTCGCCCAACACGCCGGGGCTGCGCGACCTCCAGAACGACGCCTTCGTGCGCGAGATCCTGGCGCTGGCGGCGGGGATCACGGCGAAACCCGTCCTGGTGAAGATCGCCCCCGACCTCGCGCCGGGCCAGGCCGCAGCCCTCGCCGAGACCGCCGTGGCGGCCGGCGCCGCCGGCCTCATCGCCACCAACACGACGATCGACTACTCCCAGGTGCCGGGAGCGAAGAACTTCGGGGGGATCTCCGGCCGGGCGCTGCGGGAGAAGAGCTTCACGGTCCTCCAGGAAGTGGCGCGGGCCGTCTACGGCAAGACGATCCTGGTGAGCGCCGGCGGCATCGACTCAGGCGCCGAGGCCTACCGCCGCCTGCGGGCCGGCGCCTCGCTGGTGCAGCTCTACACCGCCCTGATCTACGAGGGGCCGGGACTGCCCCGCCGCATCAACGAGGAGTTGCTGGCGCTGATGGAGAGGGATGGAGCGAAGGGGATCGCGGAAGTGATCGGAGCGGATCGGTAGGGATCTCAAGCGCCCCGCGGGGCGAGCGCCGTGATCATAGCGACCAGCCGGGCAGGGTCCGTCGGCTTGGCGAGATGGGCCTGGAAGCCGGCGTCGAGAGACTCCAGGCGGTCCTGGCTGGAGGAGTAGGCGGTGAAGGCGATGGCGGGCACCCGGCCGCCCCGTTCGGCCGAGAGCGCCCGCACCCGGCGCAGCAGGTCGTAACCGCTCTCCCCCGGCATGCCGATGTCGCTCAGCAGCACGTCGGGAACGGCGCGTTCCAGCGCCGTCAGGGCCTCTTCCGCCGAAGCGGCCGCGACCACCTCGGCGCCGTACTGTTCGAGGAGCGCCACCAGCATCTCCCGACCGGTGGGCTCGTCCTCCACCACCAGCAGGCGCAGCCCCGCCAGCGGCCTTCCGGCGCCGTCACCGGTGTCGGCCTGCGCCAGCCCGTCCGGCGGCTTCGCCATGAGCAGCGCCGGAACCGGCAGATCCACCGTGAACGTCGACCCCTGGCCCTCTCCCGGGCTCGCCGCCGACACCGTTCCGCCGTGCAGCTCGGTCAGGTTGCGCACGATGGAGAGCCCCAGGCCGAGCCCGGTCTGGCTGCGGGCCGCGGTGCTCTCCTCCTGGCGGAAGCGCTTGAAGACGTGAGGCAGGAACTCCGGACTGATGCCCTGGCCCGAGTCGCGCACCCAGAACTGCACAAAGTTCTCCTGGCGGCCCAGCCAGACCTCGACCCGGCCGCCGCCCGGCGTGAACTTCACGGCGTTCGAGAGCAGATTCCAGGCGACCTGCTGGAGGCGATCCGGATCGCCCAGGACGGCGTTGATGCCGCCATCGTGCGTCAGCTCGAGGATGACGCCTTTGGCGTCGGCCGCGGCGCGCACCGTCTCGACGGCCGCCTCGACCACCGGCAGCAGGTCGATGATGAAGGGGGAGAGGCGCAGCTTGCCCGTCGTGATCCGGGCCGCGTCCAGCAGATCCTCGACGAGCCGCGCCTGGGCCTGGACGTTGCGCTCGATCGCCGCCAGCCCGCGGGCGGTGGTGGCGGCGTCCACGCGGTCCGTCCCCAGCACATGGATCCATCCGGACATGGCGCTCAAGGGGCCGCGCAGCTCGTGCGAGACGGTGGCCAGGAACTCGTCCTTGAGCCGGCTGGCCGCCTCGGCCTGGCGCGCCGCGTGCCGCTCGCGGGCCATCAACAGGGCGCGCTCCCCCTCAACCTTCTTGAGCTCCGTCCGGTCCTCCATGGCGATCAGGATCTTCTCCGCCCCGATCCCCGCCCGCCGTACCCGGCGCGCGTTGAGCACCATCGTCCTGCGGCCGATCTGGGGAAAGTCGTGCTCCACCTCGAAATCCCGGATCTCCTGGGCGTCCGTGAGGATGGAATCCAACGCCGTCCGCAACGCCGGAAGGTTCCACTGGCGGTTGCCGAGCTCATGGAGGAATCGGCCCTCGGTCTTCTCGCGCTTCACCCGGAAGACTTCGTAGAAGGTGCGGTTCGCCCTCTCCACCCGCAGCTCCGGGTCGAGCACGAGCAGGGGCTCCCGCACCGTCTCGATGATGGCGTCCGCGAAATCGCGAGCCTCGGCGACCTCCGCGGCGGCACGTTTCAGGGTGTCGATGTCCACCAGCACCAGCACCGCGCCGTCGATCCGGTTGTCCCGCGTCCTGTAAGGCCGGATGCGTAGCGAGTACCAGCAGCCCTGGCGGTCCTGGACCTCCCGCTCGACCACCGTGACGGTCTGGATCGCCTCCAGGATCGAGGTCTCCAGATCGGGCAGATCGAAGTTGGGCCGGATGTCGCTCAGCGGCCGGTTGACGTCCGTGGGGAGAAGGTTCATCAGCCGCGCCGCCGCGGGGGTGAAACGGCGCAGGCAAAGGTCCGGGCTCAGCAGCACCACCGGGATGTGGAGACCGGTGAGCAGGTTGATCAGATCGTCGCCGAGCAGGCCCAGCTCCAGGTTGCGGTGCTGGAGCTCCTCGTTCAGCGTGTTGAGCTCTTCGTTGCTGGACTGCAGCTCTTCC
This sequence comes from Thermoanaerobaculaceae bacterium, assembly GCA_963717295.1. Lineage (GTDB taxonomy): Bacteria > Acidobacteriota > Thermoanaerobaculia > Multivoradales > UBA5704 > DATARR01. The sequence goes on along the minus strand of OY970330.1, from coordinate 7,187,345 downwards.
TTCGCGGTCTCCAGCTCCTCGTTGAGGCTCTGCAGCTCCTCGTTGCTGGAAAGGATCTCCTCGTTGGCGACCTGCAGCTCCTCGTTGGCGGCGCTCTGGTCCTCGATGACCGCTTGCAGGTACTGCTGGGTCGTCGCCAGCTCCTGCTCCAACTGTTCGATCTGGCGGTCCGTGTCTCCATGGGGCGGGCGATTACCCGGGGAGAGCGGCGCTGCCGGCTGGACGCCAGCCTCCGAAGTTTCCGCGAACAGGACGAGGAAGCAGAGCTGTCCGGAGGAGCGCCCCTGGACCGGGAGAACCTCGAGGTCCACACTGCGAAAACGGTCCCCGTGACGGAACGTCAGGCCCTGCCGGCTGACCGGCACGCGGGTGGCCCGGACCTCCTGAATCATCTCGCGCAGCCCGGCCAGCAGCCCCTTCTGGATCATGTGGGGCAGGCTGAGGCTGGCGTTGCCGGGCGCGTGCTCGACGTAGGGATGGGTGTCGCCGCGAAACTGCACGATCTCCAGGTTGTCGTCGACGAGAACGCCCGGGGGGCCATACCGGCTGAGCAGGATGCGGTCCGCCTCCCGCTGCACCTCGCCGCGGTCGCCGGCATCGCGGGCGACGGCGGCCGTCCGGGTGCCGAAGGCAACCCCTCCCGGATAGGCGCCCGGGCCGGAGATGGCGTGGGATACCGTCTCCACCGGGGCGAAGACCCTGTGCTCCCGGTCGACCGGCAGGAACAGGTCGGCCGCCGCGCCCGCCGTCTCCGAGCTCCCCAGGACGAGGAAACCCTGCAGGTTCAAGGCGTAGTGGAAGTTGGCGATCACCCGCCGCTGCACCCCGGGCTCGAGGTAGATGAGGACGTTGCGGCAACTGATGAGGTCGAGGCGCGAGAAGGGCGGGTCGCGGATCAGGTCGTGGCGGGCGAAGACGCACAGGTCGCGGACGGCCTTGCTCACTTGCAGGTGGCCGTCCGTCTTGACGAAGAAACGCGCCAGGCGCTCCGGCGAGACCTCGGCGGCGATGTTCTCCAGATAGATCCCGGACCGCGCCTTTTCCACGGCGCCGTCGCGGACGTCCGTGCCGAAGATCTGGATGGACGGCCCGGAGCCGACGGCGTCGAGGCTCTCCAGCAGGCAGATGGCCAGCGAGTAGACCTCCTCACCGGTCGAGCAGCCCGGCACCCACACCCGGACCGGCGCGTCGGGCGAGCGGTTCCGCAACAGCCGCGGCAACACGTCCCGGCTCAAGGCGGCAAAGGCCTGCGGATCGCGGAAGAAGGAGGTCACATTGATCAGCAGGTCCTGGTACAGGTCCTCGATCTCGGACAGGTCGCTCTCCAGGTAGCGGACATAGTCCGCGAACCCTTCGATCTGACATAGCGCCATGCGCCGCCGGATGCGGCGCAACAGCGTCGGCTTCTTGTAGCCGGCGAGATCCTTCCCCGTGGCCTTTTTCAACAACATGAAGAGCATGTCCAGGGCGGCCCGCTCGGCTTCGAGCAGCACCTCGGGCACGGCCGAGTCTCCCGGCTCCCGGATATAGGAGCTGTGGGTCAGCCTCGCGATCTCCAGGGCCAGGCCATCGGGCGACAGAACGGCGTCGACGCAGCCCGACGCGATGGCGTTGCGCGGCATGCCGTCGAACGCGGCCGACCGGGGGTCCTGCGCGAGGCACATGCCGCCGGCCGCCTTGATCGCCTGGAGCCCCAGCGTGCCGTCGGAAGCGGTCCCCGAAAGGACCACCCCGATGGCTTTGCCGGCCCGGACCTCCGCCAGCGTGCGGAAGAAGAGGTCGATCGGCATGTGCCGTTCCGGCGCCACCGCCCGCGGCAGGAGCTTCAGGTGCCCATTCATGATCGCCAGGTCCATGTTGGAGGGGATCACGTAGACGTGATCAGGCTCGATCTTTACGCCGTCGCGAACCTCGCCCACCGGCATCGCGGTGGCGCGGGCGAGGAGCGCGGGCAGGATGCTCTCGTGCTTGGGATCCAGGTGCTGGACGAGGACGAAAGCCGCCCCGGTGTCCGCGGGGAGCTTTTGCAGCAACTGCCGGAAGGCCTCGAGGCCGCCGGCGGACGCTCCGATGCCGACGATGGGGAAGAAACCGCGCGGGGATTCGCCGGCCGGCTCCGCAACCTCCGGCGGGACGAGGGATCGCTTGCGGGATGCCCGCTTCGGTGGCGGCCGTTTCTTGGGAGGATCTTCCAGCATTATCCTTACCACTCTCAGGTAAGGACTGAGGGGGATGAGCTGGAGTGTAGCAGAAGCCCGAAAACCGGGCGGAAAAGCTGGACCAGGAGGGGAACCCCGGGCTGGAGGACCTCTACCCCGTAGCCAGCCCCTCCAACCGCGCCGTCAGCGCCTCCACCCGCCGCCGTACCTCCTCGCGCTCGGCCTCCCAGGTCTTCGCCGCCGCCTCAGCCTCGGCAAGCTGACGCTCCAGGTCCTGCACGCGACCCTGAAGCACTTCCACCCCTTCCCCGCTTCCCGAGTCCTCCCAGGGCGCCGGTGCTGAGCCGGCCAGCCGGGTTTCGAGATTCTGCACCGTCTCGCGGAGCGTGCGGTTCTCCTGCCGCAGCTCGCCGAGCTGCGCGACAGCGTCGTGCACGCGGGTTTCGAGACCCTCCAACCAATCGATCTGCAAGCGGCTACCCCTTCCAGCCAAAGCGGCGTTCGAGCTCCTGGTTGAGGGCGCCCTGGCGGGCGTTGACCTCCTCCTGGGTGAGCGAGCGCTCGCGGGCGTTGTAGTGGAACGACAGGGTGGTGTTGACCGCGCCTTCCGGCACGCCGGTACCGCGGTAGCGATCCTTGAGCTGCCAGGAGACGAGGTCCGGCGGCGCGGTCTCGCGAATGAGCCCCTCGATCTCCGCCCAGGGTGTCTCCAGGCTGTGGGTGAAGGTGAAGTCGGCCGAGACGCCGGGGAACCTGGACGGCAGATCTACTTGCAGGCCGACATCGCCGCCCGCCAGCGCCGCCGTGGCGATCTCCGCCGCGTAGAGGGGATAGCCCTCCTCCTCCGCGACCCGGCCGAACCAGCCGACGACCTCGCCGCCCCGCACCAGCTCGGCGGAGTTGCCCTCAAGGACGCCCACCAGCTCCGCCGGCCGCACCTCCAGCCTCACGCCGAAGGCCTCGAAGAGCCCGTCGAGCGCGCCCTTGAGATCGAAGAGATCGAGCTCGACCTCCCGCTCCCACGGGCTCCCCAGCCGGCCGCCGCAGACGAGGCCGACGTGCTCCGGCTGGTCGGGGATATCCCCCGCCAGCCCCTCCGGTCGCGCGTAGAAGGCGTTGGCGATCTCGAACATGCGCACCGCGGCGAGGCCCCGGCGCTGGTTGAAGCGGGCGGTGTCCACCAGGCTCGGCACGATCGACCGGCGCAGCACGGAGAGCTGCTCGGAGATCGGATTGGTAAGGCGGATGGGCTTCGCGTCCGCCTTCAGGCTGGGGAACGCGGCGTCGCGGGCCGGATCGAGGAAGGCGAAGTGGATGGCCTCGGTGTAGCCCGACGCCGCGAGCTGCCGGCGGACCCGGTCGCGGCGGATGAGCGTCTCGGCCCGCGGCGCGTCGGCTCCCGGAATCCCGGGCAGCGCCGCCGGGATCCGGTCCAGCCCGAAGACCCGCAGCACCTCTTCATAGACGTCCTGCGGGTAGACCTCGTGCGGCGGCTCGGGGCGCGGCTGGAAGTCGAAGTACCGCCAGGAGGGGACGGTGATCCCCCAGAGGGTCCCGCCCGAGCGGTCGACGCCGAAGCCGAGGCCGGTCAGCCAGCGCTCGGAGTCCGCCGGATCGATCGTGGCGCCCGCGAAGGCGTCCAGTTTCTTGAGATCCAGCCGGCCCCGGCGGTTCCAGATCCTGGCAGGATCCCGCTCGTCGAGGACTCCCGCGAGCACCGTGCCCCCGGCGATCTCGGCGATCAGCAGGGCGGCGCGGCTCACCGCTTCGCCGCAGATCTCCGGATCGGCGCCGCGCTCGAAGCGATGGCTGGCGTCGGTGTGCATGCCCTGCCGCTTGGCCGTCGCCCGCACCCGCTTGCGGTCGAAGTGCGCGCCTTCGATGAAGATGTCGCGCGTCTCCGCCGTGACCTCGCTCTCCAGGCCGCCCATGACGCCGCCCAGACCCACCGGGCGCTCGGCGTCGGCGATCACCAGGATCTCGGGATCGAGCTCGCGGTCCACGCCGTCCAGGGTGATCAGCCTCTCGCCCGGCCGCGCCCGGCGCACGATGAGCTCACCTGCCGCGAGCTTGGCGAAGTCGTAGGCGTGGAGCGGCTGCCCCAGCTCCCAGAGGATGAAGTTGGTGACGTCCACCACGTTGTTGATGGGCCGCAGGCCGATCGACTCCAGCCGCCGGCGCAGCCACTCGGGGCTGGGGCCGATCTTCACCCCGCGCACCACGCGCCCGGTGAACCGGGGGCAGCCCTCGAAATCCTCGATCGTTACCCGCGCGGCGTCGGCGTTCTTCTCCACGCCCTCTGCGGGCAAGGCCGGCGGCCGGCGCAGGGGCGTGCCATAGAGCACCGCGATCTCCCGCGCCAGGCCGAAGTGATTCATGCAGTCCGGCCGGTTGGTGGTGACGTCGACGTCCAACACCGTGTCGTCGCCGTGCGCGGCGCCCGCGGATATCCCTTCCACGGCCAAGCCGGCGGCGGTGAGCCGCGCGGCCAGCTCCTCAGGGTGCGCCGGCAGGTCGACATATTGGGCGAGCCAGTCGCAGGAGAATTCCATCAGCCTCGCACCTGCCGCAGCAGCCGCTCGTCGTTGTCGAAGAGCAGGCGGATGTTCGGAATGCCGTAACGGTTCATGGCCACGCGGTCGGCCCCCATGCCGAAGGCGAAGCCGGAGTAGACGTCCGGATCGATACCGCAGTTGTGGAGCACCCGCGGGTCCACCATGCCGCAGCCGAGGATCTCCATCCAGCCGGTGCCGGAGCAGACCTCGCACCCCTGGCCCTGGCAGTTCTGGCAGGTGACGTCCACCTCCGCCGAGGGCTCGGTGAAGGGGAAGAAGCTGGGCCGCATGCGGATCTCCGTGGTGGGCGAGAAGAGCCGGCGCATGAAGGCCAGGATCGTCCCCTTGAGATGCCCGACGGTGATCCCCTCCGCCACCGCCAGCCCCTCCACCTGGTGGAACATGGGCGAGTGGCGCAGGTCGTTGTCGTTGCGGAACACCCGTCCGGGGCAGATGACCCGGATGGGCGGCTTGCGCGACAGCATGGTGCGGATCTGCACCGGCGAGGTATGGGTGCGCAGCAGCAGGCCGCCCTCCACGAAGAAGGTGTCCTGCGTGTCGCGCGCCGGGTGATCCTGGGGGAAGTTGAGGGCCTCGAAGTTGTGGTAGTCGTCCTCGACCTCGGGTCCCTCGGCGACGCTGTAGCCCATCTCGGCGAAGATCTGCTCCATCTCCGCGAAGACCAGGTTCACCGGGTGGATGCTGCCGAGCAGGGGACGCCGGCCGGGGAGGGTGACGTCCACGGCGGCGGCGCGGCGGGAGGCTTCCCGCTCGCGGGCGGTGAGCTCCTCGTCGAGCTCGGCGAGGCGCCCCTCCACCAACGTCTTGAGATTGTTGACCGCTTCGCCGTAGGCGCGGCGGCCTGAAGGCTCGACCTTCTTGATGTCGTCCAGGAGAGTGCGCAGAAGGCCCTGCTTGCGTCCAACCCACTGGACGCGCAGGGCCTCCCAGGCACCGCGGTCCCGCACCTCGCGGGCCGCGGCCTCGAACTCCTCGGTGCGGGCGGCGAGCGCCGGCTGATCCGATTGATTACCAGTCGGGTGCTCGCCGCCGGCCGTCACCCTAGCCTCCCGCGGCGGGCGCGGAGGCGCCCTCGCTGTCTCCCAGCGCCTTCTTAGCCAGCTCGGCGATGGCAGCGAACCCCGCCAGATCGGCGACGGCCATCTCGGCCAGCACCTTGCGGTCCAGCTCGGAGCCGGCGAGCTTGAGGCCGGCGATGAGGCGGCTGTAGGAGAGGCCGCTCAGGCGGGCGGCGGCGTTGATGCGGACGATCCAGAGGCTGCGCATGTGCCGCTTCTTCTGCCGCCGGTCGCGATAGGCATAACCCAGAGCCTTGTCGACCGCCAGCTTGGCGACGCGGTGAGCCTTTGATTTGGTGCCGTAAAAGCCGCTGGCGCGCTTGAGAATCTTTTTGCGCTTCAGCAGCCGCTTATTTCCACGTTTGACACGTGCCATCTACCGAACCTCGTTTCTGCTCCACGCCTCTCGAGGGGGAGCGGTTAAGTTGGCCCGCACGGCGCGGCGTTGAGTCGCCTTGAAGCACCGGGGGCCGCGGCTTCGGGGGGCAGGTCCGTCCCTCCGAGCGCCGAAATTCATTGGCGGGCGGCCGCGGGCCGTCCTAGTTGTGCAGCATTCCGGTGAGAATGGCTGAGAACGCGGGAGAGACCTCCACGGACTTGCGCAGGTGGCGCTTCCGCTTGGTCGTCTTCTTGGTCAAGATGTGGCTCTTCATCGACTGGTGACGGACCACCTTGCCGGTGCCTGTAATCTTGAACCGCTTCGCAGCCCCCTTGTGCGTCTTTTGCTTGGGCAAGGGTGGCTCCTTTCTAAAAATTGATCTCGTAAAAGCGTCTACAAACAAACGAGACCCCGAGGAAGGGCACCAACCCCTCCCGGAGTTCGACTCTTCAGCCCCTTCGGGCTCAGGGGGTCGGCTTCGGCTTCGTACCGTGGCGTGGCCCACCGAAGATCACGTGCATCCGGTTGCCCGCCATTTCGGGGGACGATTCTAGCACTCCATGCTCCCCCAAGTCTTCCGCAAAGCGCTTCAGCAGCTTGTGGCCGAGATCCTGCCGCGCCATTTCACGGCCCCGGAACTGGACGGTGGCCTTCACCTTGTCCCCCTCGCCGAGGAACCGGATGGCGTTCTTGAGCTTGAAGTCGTAGTCGTGCTCGTCGATGTTGGGCCGGAACTTGACCTCTTTGAGGTGGATGATCTTCTGCTTCTTCTTCGAGATGTGAGCCTTCTTCTTCTGCTCGTAGAGGAACTTGCCGAAGTCCATGATGCGGCACACCGGCGGCTTGGCCGTCGGCGCCACCTCCACGAGGTCGAGAATCTGGTCCTGTGCCCGCTTCAGCGCCTCTTCAATCGGCACGATGCCGGCCTGCGAGCCGTCGGCCTCGACCAAACGCACCTCACGCACCCGGATGCGCTCGTTGATCCGCGTTGCCTTGTCGATGTCAGCTCACCCCCTGAGAGCGCCGGGCCTTTGCCCGGAGTTTAGTGTTCAGATCGTACCTCCTTTAAGTCGTCGTTTATATAGCCTACAGTGCTCAAAGCTCCCGGCTGCGGGACGCGACCTGCCCGGTCACCCGGGTGAGGAACGCCTCCACGGCCAGGGCCCCGAGGTCCTCGCCCGCCCGGCGGCGCACCGCGATGGTGCCGTCCTCTTGCTCGCGAGCCCCCACCACCAGCATGTAGGGCACTTTCAAAACTTGAGCTTCCCGGATCTTATAGCCTAATTTCTCGTTGCGGTCGTCCAGCTCCACGCGAACTCCCGCCGCGGCCAACTCGGCCCGCACCTTCCCGCCGTACTCGACGAACTTCTCCGACACCGGCAGCACCACCGCCTGCACCGGCGCCAGCCACAGGGGGAAGGCGCCCGCGGTCTGCTCGATGAGGATGGCGAGGAAGCGCTCGACCGAGCCCAGCATGGCGCGGTGGATCATCACCGGCTGGTGCTCGGCGCCGTCGGCGGCCACGTACTTGAGGCCGAACCGCTGCGGCATCTGATAGTCGAGCTGCACCGTGCCGAGCTGCCAGCTCCGGCCCAGGGCATCCTTGACGTGGAAGTCGATCTTCGGCCCATAGAAGGCGCCGTCGCCGGGATTGACCTGGAACTCGATCCCCCGGCTTTCGAGAGCCCGCGCCAGCGACGCCTCGGCCTTGTCCCACAGCTCGTCCGAGCCGAGCCGCTTCGCCGGCCGGGTGGACAGCTCGATGCGCGCCTCGTCGAAGCCGAAGGTCCTGTAGACCTCCAGGATCATCTCCGTCACCGCCAGCACCTCGGACTCGATCTGCTCCTCGGTGCAGAAGATATGGCCATCGTCCTGCGAGAACGAGCGTACTCGGAAAAGACCGTTGGTGACGCCGCTCCTCTCGTAACGGTGCAGCCGGCCGAAGTCCGCGTAGCGGATGGGCAGATCGCGGTATGAGCGCAGCCGGGTGGCGAAAATCAGGCAGTGCGAGGGGCAGTTCATGGGCTTCACCGCCATCTGGCGCTCGTCCGCCTCGGTGAAGAACATGTTCTCGCGATAGTTGTCGTAATGGCCGGACGTTTTCCACAGCTCGACGTCGAGGATCTGCGGCGTCACCACCTCGCCGTAGCCGTAGCGCGCATAGAGGTCGCGCACGTAGTCGATGAGGGCGTTGTAGATCGCCGCGCCCCGTGGGTGGAGGAACGGCATCGCCGGCGCCAGCGGGTTGAAGCTGAAAAGATCCAGCTCCTGGCCCAGCCGGCGATGGTCGCGGGCGCGGGTGAGCTCCACCTGCTCCAGGTACTCCGCCAGCTCCTTCTCGGAGCCGAAGGCCGTGCCGTAGATGCGCTGCAGCCGCTCGTTCTTCTCGTCGCCCTTGAAGTAGACGCTCGAAGCCTCCAGAAGCTTGACCGCGCCGACCTGGGCGAGGCTCTGCACGTGGGGCCCGCGGCACAGGTCGGTGAACCGGCCGTCGCGGTAGAGCGTGATGGTCTCCCCCTCGGGAATGTCCTTCAGCCGCTCCACCTTCAGCGACTCACCCATCTCGCGGAAGATGCGCTCCGCCTCCTCGCGGCTGACCTCGACGCGCTCGAAGCCGCTCTTCTCGGCGAGCACCTCACGCATCTTGTCCTCGATCTTCACCAGGTCGTCCGGGGTGAAGGGACGCGGGAAGCGGAAGTCGTACTGGAATTTTTCGCTGTGATCCTGGCGCCCGGCGTCGTACTCCGCCTCCGGCCACAGCCGCTTGACGGCGTCGGCCAGCACGTGCTCGGCGCTGTGACGGATGAACTCGCCGGCCTCCGGGCTCTTGGTCGTGAAGATGCGGAACTTGCCTCCCGCGGTGAGCGGCAGGCGCAGGTCGACCTTGCGGCCGTCCAGCTCGGCGCCGACGGAGTCCTTCGCCAGGCGCGGCCCGATCGAAGCGGCCACCTCGAGCGGCGTGGTGCCCGCGGGAACCGTGCGTACGGATCCATCGGGCAGGGTGAGTTGAATGGCTTCCGTGGTCGTCTCCATGGGGCACCGGTCGCCCTTACCGGGCGACAAAAACAATACGCGGGTTGTATCTCGGGCCGCGGCCCAGGCCGGCGGAAGTCACGAGAAAGGGGGATGGTAGGCGCTAGCGGACTCGAACCGCTGACCTCTACCGTGTGAAGGTAGCGCTCTAACCAGCTGAGCTAAGCGCCTGGGCATGAGGCTGGAAGTCGGTTCACCCGAGAGGTCGAACACCCTGGTACAGCTCTGTGTCTCGCTCGTTCTGGCTCCGATTTCCGACTCCTGGAAGAGACCCTGGTAGGCCCGAGCGGATTCGAACCGCTGACCTCTACGATGTCAACGTAGCGCTCTAACCAACTGAGCTACGGGCCTAAAATTTCCTCGACCGACTTCTCGGTTCCCAAGGGAGGGAGAGGGTAGCAAAGGGATGGGACGCTGTCAACGCGGGGGTGCTGCCGTCCGGAAAGGCCGCGTCCCCGGGCCTCATAGGCGCCAACTTTGCTGCAAGGTTCCCCCCTCCCAATCCCCTCATCACCCCGGCCCTCGGGCGGGCAGAAGATAGGATGACCGTGCGAGAGCTCATAGGGATCGCCAGGGCGAAGCTGGTCGGCGCGGAAAGGCCCCGGCGAATTGGGCAGGGCGGAGCTTCTTCTCACAGAGGAAGATAGCAGGCCACAGGGCATCAAGGTCACCAAAGACCAAGGCATCGCAGGCGTCCTTCATGTCCTTGCAGTCCTTGCCCTCCCTTTTCTGCCCCGAAGGGGCAACGGCGTGTAGCCTGGGGCTGGCGCTGTTTGCCAGCCCCAGGTAGGAGTCACCCATAAGTTCCGGAAGCCCCGAAGGGGGCGGCGGCGGCTTGTTGCCTGGATCGTCGTCGACCATGGCGACCCTGAGCTTCGAGACCTCCTGCTTGCTGGCCGTCAGCATGTTCTGCTGCTTTTTGATCCTTCTCCGCCTTCCGTGAAGCGCTTGCGACGTTTTCCGCCAGCATGGAAGACCTGCATTCTTAGGGATGTTCCTTGCCCCGAAGGGGCGGCGGCAGCTCTGCTTTCAGCGAACCTCAACCTCCCCGATCTTCGGAAACCCCGCGCTCGCATCATCGTAGACCACGGCGTATTTCCCGGGCTCGGGTTTGCCGAGGTGGACCACCGAGTCGTTGGCGCGCTCTTCAGCCGTTCTTGGCCTGTGACCTGCCTCACAGAGGCTCTTATCGAGCCGGATGAGGACGCGGCCCTCTTCGACGCGGCCGGTCGCTCGGCGTACACAGATGGCGGAATCGACGCGCTCCACAGGATGCACAAAGAGTCTGAAAGGCAGCGCCACCTGGCCGGCCTCCATCGTCGGGTTCCCCACCGCGATTCCGCCCCAAGACCTTTCGACGTAGGACCACGGCGCGGGGCTTGTCGTCGCCCAGGGCACGGCGCGGTTGCATGACACCGAAACAAGGGCGAGGAGGATCGCGGCCGGCGGCAGGAACCGATGGAGGGTCTTCATCTCCGGATAGTACCGCAGAACCACAGACGTGCCGGCTTGTCCCGGCTGGGCCACACCTTGGCTGTCAACTAATCAGTTCGCCCGTAAGGATGACTCGCAGGAATCTCCACAGAATATAGGGCGCGGAATCATGGCTGGGGCGGCCTTCCCAATGCTAGTCGCTACAGCCTTTAAGAGGCTTGACCTCATTTTCCTTAATGAATTGCTTCCGTAGAGCTGAGTGATCGAGCGCATATAGGAATTTGGTGGCTGAGAGCTTGGGTTGCCCATTCTTGATCAGAAAGGCACTTAGCATACTGCGTGTCTCCTTGTTTCCCGGAGACTCAAAGACCCAGCAGTGGATCAACTGTGCCTGGTTGAGGCGGCGTTCATATTGATACTCGTTGAACAGGAAGCCCATAAATGCTGAGAAAGCTGCAATGGCGAGTCCGCCGATTAGGGAACCTGTATTTCTGGCCATCTACACACCTCCGCACGGCTCGGATGCCGTATTAGCTACGTTAGCCAAATATTATGCTCCTCGCGTTGCCGCCTACCGCTTAGACGCTTGAGCGGACGGCGGCCACGGACGGTCTTGCATAACCGCTCCAAGTGGGGGTTCGGCGGCAGCTTCACCTATTCTCCTTCAGAGGCCTGCTCAACTAGGAGCTTGCGTATCTCGGCCGGAATCGGCGACGCATACAGCACACCCCCCCTGCAGGCCTCTGCCAACTCCTCGGTAACTGTTCCGAGGAAATCCCGATGGTCGGCAAGCGACATGGACCCCCTCTCCTTAAGTCGAGATCGATAAAGCCAGTCTGGATTCTGCCGGAAGTAATTGAAGTGTAGAAAACCACCAAGCCGGTTATGCATTCTAGCCAGCTCAGGAGTTACGGGTGTGTACTCGAAGGACGCTGACGAAGAATCACCTTCAAGTGTAAACGTAAAAACCGTAGGCTCGAGCGCATCTTGAGAGACAGATCCGAGCTTCTTAAGCAGTTTCTCGGCGTTATAGTCCTTATTAAAGCGAGGCAGGTTCTCCCCTGATCGCGCAGCTGCCTCAAGGTACTCGAATAGGCGAGCCTCAATGCCCATTCGGAGCTCCAGCGCACAGTAGAAGAAAAAACATGGATCCTGAGTTTCGTCGAATCGTGCAATGAGCTCGCACGCTCGCTCCAGGAAAGAGTTCGAGCTTGCTGTGTACTCATAGTAGGGATTGGTGTCTTCTTCTCCCATGCCCTTTTCTCAATCTCACTCACACCATCGGCGCTAAAGCCGCTCAACCTATGATTCGGCGACGCGATGCCCGCTCCCTAGGGCAGCCATAGCATCGCTTCCATTCCTCCAAGAGCATCCATGGCCTCTGGTCTCCAGCGAGCTAATCTCCTTGGACGCTTGAGGTTCGATTGACTTTACATGGCATCAGACTTTTCGTCAAACTTATTTGCTGTGCCATATAAGGTCTCCGGAACGTAATTCCGATCCTGCCCGGGGGCGTGGGCCGATGATCCAGCCTGTCAGCAAGCACCTTCGACATCCTGCTCTCTCTTCGATTCCCATGACATGGGACGACCTGACCGCCACGCCGGGCCAAAGGCCCGTGATCCCTCAGCCCAGGCCGCCGGCCTGCGTACGCTGATCCTTTACCGGACAGGGCGCCCCAACGGGGCGCGATAATGAGCCCCGCACCACGGATCGATTCCTCAGCCCAGACCTACTGCTCGTCGTAGCCGACTCGACGTCGATGGTATCGCGACCCTTCAGGCCGCATCTTCGGATCCCCTCCCAACCCAGGCCGTTGGCCTGGGCTTAGGAATCACGGCCCCTTGGGCCGTCCAAACACTGGACAGGGTTGCGGGTGAACGCTTCAAGGTCCTCGAAAAATCAGGGTCGCCCATTTGAGGGGCGTTTCGCCCGGCTGAGAAAGTCTTCCGGCGGTCAGAAAAGGTCTTCGCCTCACAGGAAAGGCTCTTCGGCTGTTCGAGAAGGTCTTTCGCGTCACCGGAAAGGTCTTTTCGGCCGGCGGGAGAGGAGGGAACGCGGCGTTCCCTCCTCTCCCGAATCTCCGGAGAGTTTTTCACGCGGCTGAGAAACTTCTCAGCGGCCCGAAGAGTTTCGCGCGAGACCGGAGAAACTTCTCAGGCGCCTGAAATGTTTCGCGAGTCACCGGAGAAACTTTTCGTGCGGCCCGAAAAGTTTGGCGCGCGACCGGAAAAGTTTCTCAACCGCCTGAAGAGTTTCGCTGGCGACCCGAAGAGTTTCGCGCGCGACCGGGAAAACTTCACGGGCAGCCGGAAGAGTTTGGCACGGAACCGGAAAAACTTCTCAGCGGCACGAAATGTTTGGCGCCTGACCGGGAAAACTTCTCAGCGGCCTGAAAAGTTTCGCGAGTCACCGGAGAAACTTCTCAGCGGCCCGAAGAGTTCCGCAAGTCACCCGAAATACTTCTCAGCGGCACGAAATGTTTCGTGAGTCACCCGAGAAACTTCTCCGGCGGCCTGAAGAGTTTCGCGAGTCATCAGAAAAACTTCTCAGCGGCGCGAAAAGTTTCGCGCGTCACCGGAGAAACTTCTCAGCGGCCCGAAGAGTTTGGCGCGAGACCGAGAAAGTTTCCCTGGCGGCTGAGCTGGATCATACGCCGGCCCGTGGAGGACGCAGGAGGCTAAAAAAAGGGGGCGCGCCGCTTGGCGCAGGGAGTGCTGCGGAGGATCTACTGCGTGGAGTTGGTGTCCGCCGCGGGATGGGCGGTCGTCGTTGCCGGGATCGGAGCCGGAGCTTCGGACCGGGGGCCGTGGTGCTTCTGGAGCTGCCCGGAAGACTCCTGCTCGCTGGCCGTGAACGCCGCCTGCTTCCGGGCCATCCCCGCTACGTCGGCCACGATCCTGGCCGGATGGAGGCGCGCCTCCTCCAGATGGGCCAGATCCGCGGCATTCGCATTCAGTGCCGAGCTGAACCAGACCAGCCATCCAATCATCCCTGAATACGTCGCCTCGGTTCCTGTGACCATGTGCATACGGTACGATGGAGTCCGGCGGTTGTCAAGGCTTCCCCGCCGCCACCTTGAACCGGTCGAGCTTCCCCAGATCGGTCTCATAGGCGGTGACCACGAGACGGTCGGTGTAGGCGTCGACGACGCAAAAGTGGTTGACCTTCTTGAAGACGTCGCCTGGGATTCCAAGCTCGGGGTGCATGCCGTCATAGAGCGGGGCGCCGCCACCGCCCGTAATGACGTAGGTGATGCCGTCGCGGACCGTTCGGTAGTAGACGTGGTCGTGGCCCTCGAAGACGAGGCGGACGCCATACCGCTGGAAGAGCGGATGGAGGATGGGTTTCAGGGCCAGCACGCCCGGGTCGGTGGCGTGGGGGCCAATCGAGAACATCGCCTTGTGGAAAAACGGCACGATGAACCGTCCCGCGGCCTGCGCCTGGGCGAGGTCCGTCTCGAGCCAGCGCCCCTGGTCGCTCTTGGGACCGAGCGGTTGTTCCGTGTCGATCGCGACGAAGTGAAGACTTCCCTTCTCGAAGGAGTAGTAGAGCTTGTTGCCGGAGAGAACCGGCTGGGTGACCCGCTGCTCGTAGAACCCCTCGGGTCCCACGTCATGGTTGCCGCGGGCCGGATAGTAGGGAACCTGCTTCCGCATGGCGCCGGTGATGTCGTCGAAGATCCGCCACTGGTCGGCGGCGCTGCCATCGTGGACGAGATCGCCGGTCTGGAGGACGAGAGCGGGATAGAAGCTCATCACGTCCTCGACGATCTTGCGGTGAACCGTGTGGCCGTCTCGGGTGTCGCCATAGGCGGCGAAGCGAAGGAGGAACGCTTCGCCCTGCGGGATAGCATTGGCGGAGTGCCGAGACGAGGGTCCGGGAGCCTGCGCGCAGGCCACGGCCAAGGCAAGCAGGGCGGTGCAAGCAAGTGTGTGCGTACGCATCAGTACCATCGAGGTCTCCCCAGGAAGGACGCCAGACTCTGCGGACAGTCTGACCGATGAGCCCGGCGCCGTCCAGGAGGACAGGGCTCGATCTGCCGCGGTTGGATTGGTTTCAGGTTGGACGGTCATTGCCGATCCGGAGACGCCCCACGGGGTAGCTGGCGCTACCCTGCGGGCGTCTCTCTCAAGAAACTCCCGGGTAGACGGTCGCCTCGTAAGATGTTTTTCATCCATGCTCAGGAGCAGGTAGTGCAACAGGCATGAGTTGGAATCCCAGGGCCTGCGCGCGCTTGGCGAGGTTGTGAACCATCCGTTGTTGGTAGCGCTCCTCGTACTGCTTCTGGCCGGCGTCAACGTAGGCTTGTCCGCGAGTCAGCATGAGGTACACCAACCGGGCTAGCTTGTGGGCGGTGGCGGCAATCGCTTTGGCCCGGTCCATGCGGCTGCACAGCCGACGATGGTAGGCGCCCAGGGCCGACTGGCTTGTCCTCAGAGACTGGGCGGCCATGCGAAGGGCCTGCGCGGCGCGGTTGGCGCATTGCTTGGTCTTTCCCGAGAGGGATTTGCCGCCGGAGATCTTGGTGCCCGGGCACAAACCCAGCCAGGAGGTGAAGCGCTTGACGGTGGGGAATCGGCGTAAGTCGGTGCCGATCTCGCTGATGATCTTCAACGCCGAGCTGGCCTCAATCCCGGGGATACGCGTCAGATCCACGCCAACGGCCTCGACCAGCGCTTTGCGTGCGTCAAAGCGCGGAGCGTTTTTCGGCGATCCTCCCCGCGGCCCCAGTGCCTGCGGCGGCACCTCATGGGCCTTCAAGGCGCTGAGCAGTCGCTCGAGCTCCACATCACAGTCGGCAATCTGACTGGCATAGGTGTCATAGAGCGCGAGGGCCTGCTTGAGCGAAAATAGGTGCTCAGCGCGCCAATTGCCTTTCAGGGACCGCGCGATCTCGGCCTCGCTGGCGCGGATGCCCCGGTGGCGTAGACGGGCCAGCACCTGCCCGTCGCGTTCACCCGCGACGATGGCGCGCACGATGGCTTGGCCTGTCACCCCCATGATGTCGGAAATGACATGGTGCAACTGCACGTTCATCTGCGTGAGTGCTTTTTGCAAGTGCTGCACATGGCGCGATTGATACGACAGCAGCATGTCGCGGTGGCGCCAGACGGCGCGTAACGCACAGACCTCATCGGCCGGCCGGAAGGCCCCGCGCAGCAGTCCGAAACTCATGAGCTGCTGGAGCCATTGGCAGTCGAGCACATCGCTCTTGCGACCTGGCACCCCCTTGACGTGTCGCGCGTTGACCAGGTGAACCTCAAAACCCGCGGTTTCCAGCATCTCGTAAAGAGGAATCCAGTAGACGCCCGTGGACTCCATGGCCACGGCTGTAACCTGGCAATCCTGCAGCCACTGCACAAGACGCTGCAGATCGTCGGTGAAGGCAGCAAACTCGCGCACCGGCTCGGCGTCCCGATCCGCCGGTACGGCTACGAAATGGCTGCTCGCGCCGATGTCGATGCCGGCAGCGTCGGGATAGGTGATGGACAGCGGCGGCAAAGCCGCTGCCTTCTTGCGTGATCGCTTACCGGGCGTCTTCGCACCCTTACGCCGCGGGGCGCTCGCAACTGCTTTCGGTGACTTGGACATGTCGCATCCTCCTGGACAAGACAATTGAGGGGATGCGCGCCGCGTGGGAATCGTCGATATTGCTCAGTCTCTCAAACGGGATGGCCGCCGCAGCGGACCTCACCAATGACATTGACGAAACCCCGACCACGCTACATTACGGGCGGCCGAAACCGCACCAGTGAGACGCCGGCCATGGGCGACGCGCACTCTTACCCTACCTCACCACCACACAGTTTCTTCCCGGCCATTGTCCGGTCCAGCCGGTTGAGACGCTACATTGGGGTCGCACCGGTGTGGAAATTGGAACGCTGAGGTCTTTCCGGAAGGTTGATCATCACCTGATCGCCTCCTACGGGCGCCGTCGATCCAGATCACGTCGCCGGTTCGTCCCCCACTGTAGAGACGCCCAGGGGGTAGCGCCAGCTACCCCGTGGGGCGTCTCCGAGGCGGCGAAAATCGCTCAAAAGGCGAGGGCCTTTCCCCGGGAGGAGGGGTTAGGGGGTGAGGGTTGCGCCTACCGCCCTACACCACCCGTCCCCGCACCATCGCCAGCCACCCCTTCAAGTACTCCCCCTGCGGATGCGTAATGGCCACCGGGTGATCCGGGGCGGCGGCGAGGGGCTCCAGGAGGGCGACTCGGACTCCGGCTTCGACGGCGGCGGCGAAGAAGATCTGGCGGAAGAGCTTGGTGTCGACCGCTCCGCTACAGCTGAAGGTGAGGAGGAAGCCTCCGGGCGCAACTCGTTGCAGGGCAAGGCGGTTCAGGTCCTTGTAGGCTCTGGCCGCGGCGTCGACGTCCGGACGCTTGCGTACCAGGGGCGGCGGATCGCAGATCACCAATCCGTAGGTGTCCTTGCGCTCCCGCAGGTCCTCGAAGACGTTCGCCTTCACCCATTCGATGCGGTCCGGCGCCAACCCGTTGAGCTCCAGATGGTGATGGCCCCTCTCCAGCAGGCGCGCGGAGGACTCGACGCAGACCACCCGTTCGGCGCCGCCCCTCAGGGCGTAGAGGGCGAAGGCCCCCGAGTGGGAGAAGAGGTCGAGGACGCTGCGGCCCCTCGCCAGGCGCTCGGCGCGGCGGCGGTTCTCCCTTTGATCGCAGTAGAAGCCGGTCTTCTGCCCCCCAACCAGCTCGGCGGTGAAGATCAGGCCCGACTCGGCGAATCGTGCCTCGGCGGGCGGATCGCCAACGATCACCTCCTCCCCCGCGAAGGACAGACCCTCGGCACGGCGCACCGGTACGTCGTTGGTCTGGACCAGCGCGCAGGACGGCAGGGCCGCGGTCAACGCCGCGTAGGCCTCGGAGCGCAGCGCCTCCAGGCCGGCGGCGGTGACCTGGCTCACCAGCACGTCGCCGAAGCGGTCCACCGTCCAGCCGGGCACGCCGTCCCCCTCGGCGTTGAGCAGGCGGTAGCCGGTGGTCTCCGGCGGCAGAACACTCTCGCGCAGGACCAGGGCCTCGGCGATGCGGGCGGCGAAGAAGGCCTGGTCGGCGTCTCCGGAGCCGGCTCCCAGCATGCGGACGCGGATCTGCGAGAGCGGGCTGTTGAAACCGAAGCCGAGGGGCCTGCCACCGGCATCGAAAACCCGGGCCACCGCGGCGTCGGCGGGGCCTTCCAGCCTCGCGACGGAGCCCGAAAAGATCCACGGGTGTCCTTCGCGGACGGATTTGTCGCGACCTGGCTTGAGGTGGACGTGGGCCTCGCGGCCCGGCGGCGGCGAAGGAACCGCTCAGTTCCTCGCGCCGTGGGGCGGCACCGGCGGTGGGACGACGAAGCGGATCGAGCTCGCCGCCGGAGCGCTGTCGGCCGCGGCGCCGGAGCTGTTCACCGTGACGCGCAACACGTACTCGCCCGGCTTGAGATCGGGCGCCTTGTAGTGGGCGATGGCGCGGTCGGGCGTGGTGGCGGTACCGGCGAGCCGCTCCTTGACCTCGAGGGTGCCGCCGGAAAGCTCATGACCGTCCGGCGTCAGCACCCTGGCATCGGCCTTCCAATCGGCTCCCGCGAGATTGGATCCGAAGAGCAGGAGCCGCGTCTCCCGGCCGGGATAGAACAGCGGCTTCGACGCCGGCACGAAGGACTGGCCTCCTCCCAGGAGGAAGGGATAGGAGGGCGGCTGCTTGCTCTCGCCGCGCGGCTCCTCGCGGGTGATGACCCAGCGGTCCGGCGGGTCGGGAACGAGGGGCGGCAGCAGCCACGCCTCGGCGCCGAAGGCGGGCACGTGCAGGGGCAGGACCCGCAACCCCGAGCGGCCCGATGCCGCGTTGCGCACCAGGATGCGCAGGGAGTAGTCGCCCGGCAGCAGGTCGAGGTGGCCGAAGAACTTGAGGCCCCGGGAGCGCACTCCCGCGCCGGCCTTGGCGAGGTCGAGGCCCACCGTCTGGGTGACGAAGTCGTGCACCGCTCCGCTCGCGTCGAGGGCGTAGAGGTAGATCTCCACTCCCAGCACCGGCGGCTGCTGGCCGGTGAGCAGGCTGGGGCCGTCCATCTCGATCAGCACCGGCACGTAGGCCTTCTCCTCGGCGCCGCGGAAGGGCGTCGCCAGCACGGCGGTGGCCACGGCATCGCTCTCCTCGCCGCTCATCACCAGGTTGGCGGTCTCCAGCAGCTTCTCGAGCGAGGTCTCCTCCTGATAGGTCTTGGGCAGGAAGTAGCCGGGCCGGTGGACCAGCCGGGCACCGCGCAGCGGCTTCTTGAGCTCGACGCGCAGCCGGTGATACTCACCTTCCGGCTGCAGACGGTCGGGCTCCACGGCCAACACGTAGGTGACGCTGGTGCGCTGGAGCATCTGGGTGAAGGCCACGCCCAGATCGTTGAAGCTCTCGTAGAGCTCGCCCCCGGTCCCCTTGGCCATCATCAACAGGCTGTCGCGCCCCACGGGCCGCCGCGCGCCCAACTCGGCGTCGGCCCGCAGGCCGCCGATGTCGACGGCCTGGATGACACAGTCGGCGCGGCGGAACTCCTCGAGCATCCGCTCGACGTCGTTGCTGGTCTCGGTGAGGCCATAACGCTCTTCCGGAGAGTTGCGCCACGACTCGCCGTGCAGGGCGTTTTCACGCATCTCCTCCTGCCGGGCGGCGTCGCCGGAACCCTGGAAAAGGGCGGTGTCGAAGCCCTCGGAGAGGAAGACGATGTACTTGCGGCCCTCCACCACGGCGATCTGCCGCGCCAGGTCGGCGATCGATCGGGTGAAGTTGTTGACGTGGTTGCGCAGGGCCGTACGATCGGCTCCCTCGATGGCGTTGGCCACCGCCTCGAACCGCGTCAAGGTGGCCGCGTCGGTGGCTTCGGCGAGCGAATCGTGGCTCGCCACCGGCGCCGAGCCGGCGGCGTTTCTCGCGCTCAGCACCTCCTGCAGCACGAGCCGAAGAGGGTCCATGGGGCGGGTCATCAGGTCGGGCAGGCCCAGGGACGCGAACGCGTTGTCGAGCTGCCGGCGGTCCGAGGTGAAGCCCAGGACGAGTTGCGGCCCGCGGGTGGCGCTGTAGGTCGCCACGGCCGCAAGGTCGGAGGGCTGAAGCTGGGTGACGAGCCGGGCCGCCGCCGTCCGCGCGCGGGCGATGGCTTTCGGCTCGGAAAACGCGAGATCGAAGAGCAGCAGGAAATGGCGCCGCGCCGCGGCCGGCACAGGGGTCCGTGCCGGCTTGGCGGCGGCGACGTCGAGGGCCTCGAAGCCGGTGACCTGCAATCGCCGGCGGCCTTCCCAGACCTCGAAGTCGGCGGCGGTGAGGCCGCGCACCGGCTCGCCGTCGCGCACCACCTGCACCGGCACGTCCACCGAGAGCACCTGGGTGGTCGAGGTGAAAGGCGGCGAAGCCGGTGGAACGGCCGCCGGGGCCATTGGAACGACTGCGGCCGGCCCGGCCGGAGGGGCCGGCGGGACCTGCGCCCACGCCCGCCCCGAAGAGACTTCCGGCAGGGCGAGAGCGAGACCCGCCAGCGCGAGACCCGCCCCGAAACGCCACGCCTTACCGAGACACGTCATAAGCTCGGGCTCCCGGCTCAGTGGCTCCCGCGCGGCGCCGCTCCCGCGGAGCCCACGGCGAAGCGGGCCATGCTGGTCTGCTCCTTGCCCGCGCTATCGACGAGCGTCACCCGCAACTGGTAGTCGCCCGGCGGCAGGGCCGGCGGGCTGAAGCTGGCCACCAGCCGAGTCAGGCTGGCGCCGGCGCCGTCCCGCCCGCCGAGCTTGAAGACGCCGTCGCCGACCTCTTTGCCGTCGGCCGACAGCACTTTGGCCTGGGCTTTGACCTCGCCCGCCGCCAGGTTGTAGCCCTGGAGAACGATCTGCGTCTCCTGCCCCGGCGCGAGCACCGGCTTGGAGGACGGGATATAGGGGTTCTCCTTCAGCATGAAGGGGTAGGGCATCGGCGTCTGCCCCGCCTTGGGCGTTTCGCGCACCATCACCCAGCGGCCCGGGGCCTCCGGGAAGAAGGCCGGCAGCAGCGCGGGCTCGCCCTTGGCGAAGGCCGGCACCGCGATCTCGGTCACCTTCAGGCCGGAGGAACCCGTGGAGCCGTTGCGCACCAGGGTGCGCAGCGTGTAGTGACCCTTGGGCAGCGAGAGCTGGGCGAAGAACTTCAGGCCCGACTGCCGCAGCTGCGACTCGGCCTTGGTCAGGTCGAGCCCCACGGTCTGGGTCACGAAGTCCTGCACGGAGCCGTTCTCGTCCAGGGCATAGATGTAGATCTCCACCGGCAGCTTCGGATCCTGCTTGCCCGCCAGCAGGGACGCGCCGTTCACCTCGATGACCACGGGGACCCAGGCGCGGTCGCCGCCGGCCGCCGCGAAGGGCGCCGCCAGCACCGCGGTGACGATGGCGCCGCTCTCCTCGCCGAGCACCGTGCTGGAGGTCTCCAGCAGACGGGCGAGCGGCGACTGCTGCCTGTAGGGCATCGGCGCATAGAAGCCCGGCCGCGCCACCACCCGCGCGCCGCGCGGCGCGTTCTTCAGCTCCACCTTGAGGGGGTGGAAGGTGCCGTCCGCCTTGAGGCTGTCCGGCTGGTAGGAGAGCACATAGGTGACGCCCGTGCGGCGCAGCATCTGGCCCATGGCGGTCTGCAGGTTGTTGAAGTTCTCGAACAGCTCGCCGCCCGTGCTCTTCGCCATGTTGAACAGGGCCTCGCGGCCACTGGGCCGCTGCCCGCCCTGGTCGCCGGCGGCGCGCAGGCCGCCGATGTCCACCGCCTGGATGACGCAGTCGGCGCGGCGGAAGGAATCGAGCATCTTCTCGACGGAGTTCTGCGACCCCGTGTCGCCGAACTTGTCGTCCGAGCCGGTGCCGCCGGTGGGCGCGATGATCCGGCTCTCGTCGCCCATCACCGGTGCCTCGTCGGAACCGGCCCCCAGCGTCGTCACCTTGCCCGAGACGAGGGTGCTGTCGTAACCCTCGGAAAGGAACACCACGTACTTGCGCCCCTGCACCTCGCCCATCAACCGCGCCAGGTCGGTGAAGGAGCGGGTCATCTTTTTGAGCGTCTGCTGCTGAACCGATCGTTCGGCGCGCTCGGATTGCGTGGAGATGCTCTTCAGGTTGTCCAGCAGCTCCGCTTCCTTGGCCGCCTTCGCCTCGTCGGCGCGGCTCCCGACCGTGTTCGCCTGCGCCGACTGGACCTCCTTCTGGACGTCGTACAGCACCAGCTTCAATGGATCGGGAGAGCGGTCGATCAGCTTCGGCACTCCCAGAGTCTCGAGCGCGACGGCGATCTGCTTGCGGTCGGGGGTGAAGCCGATCACCAGCTGCGGTCCCTGAAGGGAGCTGTAGGTGGCGACCGCGACCAGATCCGTCGGGTGCAGGCCGTCGACCACGCCGACCGCCGCCTGCCGGGCCTTGAGGATCGACTTGGGCTCGGAGTTCGAGAGGTCGAACAGCATCAGGAAGTGGCGCCGCGCCGAGACCGGTACTTGTTGCTGCGCCGCGGCGGCCGGCGTGCCCGCGGCCGGTATCGGAGCGGTGAGGTCGAGGACCTCGAAGCCGGTGACCGGCACCTTCTTGCGGCCGTCGTAGAGCTCGAAGTCCTTGGCCGTCAGCCCGCGTACCGGCTCGCCGTCCTTGACGACCTGCACCGGAACCTCGACGACCGTGACCTCGGTGGCTCCCGAGAAGGTCTGCTGGGCGAACCCTGGCCAGGACAACAGCCCCAGCCCCGCCATCATTACGGCGGTGATGCGCACGGCGGTGATGCGTTGAAGCTGACTACCCTTTCTCATGCAACGTCCTTTCGGCCCTCGCGAAATGGAGCTCCCAGCTCAAAAATTTCAAAGGAGAAAACAGCAGATGTTCAGACTACGGTACCACCGATCAGCGTCCGCCGCCCACTACGAAGGGTGCGCTGCTGGAGCCGGCCGGCGCGCCGTCGCCGGTCAGCGTCACCCGCAGCAGGTACTCGCCCGGCGGCAGCTTCGGCGGCTTGAAGGTCGCCGTCAGCCGGTCCGGGGTACCGCCATCGCCGCCCTTCTCCCGGCCCAGCACCCGCAGGACCGCGCCACCCTCCGCTCCGGCGGCGTCCTTGCCGTCGGGCGTCGTCACCCGGGCCTCGGCCTTGAGGTCTCCCGCCGCCAGGTTGTAGCCCAGGAGCGCCACGGGGATCTCCTGGCCGGCGGCGAGCGCCGGCCGCGTCGCGGGGACGAACGGCTGCTTGCGGGCCATGAAGGGGTAGGCCACCTGCGCCCCCCGCTGCGCCTCGCGGATGATCAGCCAGCGGTTCCCCGCCTCGGGGAAGAGGGGTGGCAGCAAGACCGGTCCCGCCGTCGCGAAGGCCGGCACCGTCAGCGCCGAGGCCCGCAGGCTGAACGCCCCGGTGGCGCCGTTGCGGATCAGCGTGCGCACCGAGTACTCGCCGGCCGGCAGGTCGAGGTGGCCGAAGAACTTGAGGCCGCCCTGGCGAAGGGTGGCCTCGGTCTTGGAGAGGTCGAGACCCAGGGTCTGGAAGAGGAAGTCCTGAATGGCGCCGTCGGCGGCCAGGGCATAGACGTAGATCTCCACCGGCAGGACTCCCTGCGGCTTGCTCTCGAGCAGCGCCGGGCCGTCCACCTCGATGAGCACCGGCACATAGGCCTGGCCGGCGGCGCCATCGGCCCGGAACGGGGCCGCCAGCACGGCGCTGGGGATCGACCCCGACTCGGCGCCACCCATCAGCTTCGAGGAGGCCTCGAACAGCTTCTCCATCGGGTTGAGCTGGCGGTAGGGTTTGGGGGCGTACCAGCCCGGCCGGAAGACGACGCGGGTGCCGCGGGGAGCGTTTTTCAGCTCCACCCGCAGCTTGTGGTAGGCGCCGTCCGGCTTCACCTTGTCCGGCTGGAACGACAGGACGTAGGTGAGGCTCGTGCGCTGCAGCAGGCCGCTCATCGCCGACGACAGATCGTTGGAGCCTTCGAACAGCTCGCCGCCGGTGCCGCGGGCCATGGCGAAGAGGCTGTCCTTGCCGGCGGTGCGGGTCACCCGCTGCTCGCCGCCGGCGCGCAGGCCGCCGAGGTCCACGGCCTGGATGACGCAGTCGGCGCGGCGCAGCTCCTCCAGCATCTTCTCGAGCGCGTTGATCGCCTGGGTGCTGCCGAAGGTCTCGTCCGTGCTCTCGAGATGGGCGTCGGAGCTGCCGACGCCCGGCTGCACCATCTTGCCGAGGACCGCGGACTCCTCCGGCCGGTCGGTGAGCGACGGCGTCGCGCCGGTGATCAGGGTGCTGTCGAACCCCTCCGAGAAGTAGACCACCTGCTTGCGCCCCGGAATCGCCGCCAGCGTCCGCGCCATGTCGGCGTAGGCGCGGGTGAGGGCGGTGATGGAAGCCTTCTGCGCCGAGCGGTTGGTGTCCCGGTTCAGGGTCGCCTGCTCGGTGCCGAGGTCGATGAGCAGATCGTTGGTGTGGGCGGCGTCCGCCTCCTGCGAGTGCTCGGCGATCTGGCGATCGCCGCCACCCCCGGGCCGTATCTTGCCGTTACCGTGGCCCATCACCAGACGCAGGGGATCGTCCGCCCGGTCGGGGTGCACGGTGCCCAGGGCGCCGAGGGCCGTGTCCACCTGCCGGCGGTCGGAGGTGAGGCCGAGGATGATCTGCGGCCCGCGCGCCGCGCTGTAGGTGGCGACCCCCACCAGGTCGCCGGGACGCATCCCCTTGATCACCAGCTCCCGGGCCACGTCCCGCGCCTTGACCACCGACTTGGGATCGGAGAAGGCGAGGTCGAAAAAGAGGAGGAACTGGCGCCGCCCGGCCAGCGGCACGGCGGCCGCGCGCTGGGCGCCGGGCGCCGCGAGGTCGACGGCGTGGAAGCCGGTGAGGGTCTGCCGGGTGCGGCCGTCGTAGACCTCGAAATCCTCGGCCTTCAGGTCGCGCACCGGCTGGCCGTCGCGCACCACCTGCACCGGCACCTCGACCTCCACGACGTCGGTGGAGCCGCCGAAGGTCTGCTGCGCAGGCGGCGCGGCGGCCACTTGGCCCGTCGTAAGGAGCCCTGCCCAGGCGGCCGCGAAAACAGCCGCGAGAACCCTGCATGTCTTCATGGTCACTCCTCGTGAAAGGTCAGTGAATCACCTGGAACGGCAGCGAGCTCGCATGGCGCAGGCCGGTCGTCGGATCGGTCACCGCCACCTGCAGGACGTAGTTGCCGGCGTTGAGGCCCGCGGGATCGAAGGTCGCCACCAGCTTGTCGAGACCCTGGATGCCGGTGGCCGTGCGCTGCACCTTGGACAGGTGCCCCGGCACCGAGGCCGTGCCATCGGCCGCCACGACCTGCCCCTGCACCGCGACGTCGCCCTTGCCCAGGTTGTAGGCCACCAGGCAGAGCTTGGCCGTCGCTTCGCCGCGCAGCGTCGGCCGGGCGGAGGGCACGTAGGGCTGCCCCTCGACGGTGAACGGATAGACGACGCTCGCCTGCTGCCCGTCGTGGCTGTTCTCCCGCACCAGCAGCCACTTCTGCCGGTCCTCCATGAAGAAGGGGGGGAGCAGCACGGCCTGGGTCTGGGCGTAGGCCGGAACCTCGACGCGCGCCGTCTGCACGCCGGTGCGGCCGGTGTCGGCGTTACGCACCAGCACCCGCACGTGGTACTCGCCGGGCGGCAGGTCGAAATGGCCGTAGTACTTGACGCCGCCTTCGAGCATCGCCTGCCGGCCGCGGTCCTTGCCCAGGTCGAGGTCCACCCGCTGGCTGAAGAAGTCCTTCATCTGCCCTTCGGCGTTGCTGACGTAGCTGTAGATCTCCAGGTTCAGCTTGCTGCCGGCCTGCCCCTCGAGCAGACTGCGGCCGCCCACCTCGACGATCACCGGCACGTAGGAGAGGGCGGGGGTGGCGCGGAAGGGCGCCGCCAGCACGTTGAGCTCGATGTCCCGCTTCGGCGACGCGCTCGCGATGCCGTCGGAGGCGAGGAGGTTCTTCTCCAGCGGATCGAGGTCCTTGAAGGGCCGCGGCGCGTAGTAGCCGGTGCGGTGGGCCAGCCGGGCCCCGGACGGCAGGTTGGCCACCTTCACCCGCAGCCGGTGGTAGGAGCCGTCGAGCTTGAGGTCCGAGCGCTCGAAGGTCAGCAGGTAGGTGACGCTGGTGCGCTCCAGCACCTTCTCCAGGGGCTCGCGCAGGTTGTTGGCGTCCTTGAACAGCTCGCCGCCCGTCTCGTTGGCGAGGTAGAACAGCCCTTCCTGGCCGCTGGGCCGCGAGTTCTGGTCGGCGCCGGCGCGCAGGCCGCCGATGTCCACGGCGTCGATGACGCAGTCGGCGCGGCGGAACTCCTCCAGCATGCGCTGCACGTTGCGCTGCAAGGAGGTGTTGCCGTAGCGGGCGTCGTTGTCCACCATCCAGGTCTGGCCGAACATGATGTTGACGTTGTCGGCCTCGGTCTCCTGGTCGGTGGTCGAGCGGCCGAGCAGCAGCCGGCTGTCGAAGCCCTCGGAAAAGTAGAGCACGTGCTTCCTCCCCTTCACCGAGTTGAGCGCCCTGGCCATCTCGCCCAGCGCCCGGGAGTAGCCCGCGATCTTGCTGACCTCGAACGACCGCTCGCTACGCTCGGTGACGAAGGAGATGGTCTTCAGGTAGTCGAGCAGAGCCTGGTCCTTCTGCCCCTTCAGGTCCAGGCTGTCGGTGAGGTTCTGGGACGCTTCGCTGGCGGCGCTGGCCGGCGAGTCGACCATGAAGCGCAGCGGGTCGCTGACGCGCGTATCCAGCGACTGGCGGAAGCCCAGGGTGTCGATGGCGCGGGCGAGCTGCGCGCGGTCGGGAGTGAAGGTGATCACCAGCTTGGGCCCGGACTCCATGGAGTAGGTCGCCACCGCCGCCAGGTCGGCCGGGTGGAGGGAGTGGAGGGCGAAGTCGCGGGCGGCCAGCCGGGCCCTGAGGACCGAGGTCGGGCTGGAGAACGAGAGGTCGAAGAGGAAGAGGAACCGCCGGCGCACGCCCGACGGCAAGTCCTCGGGAGCCCGCTCGGGAGCCGCCGCCGGCGCCGCGGCGCCCGCCACGGGCGCGGCCGGTTTCTTCAGATCGATCACCTCGAACGAGGTGACCTTCTGGCGGTCGCCGCCGTCATAGACCTCGAAGTCCTCGGCCTTGAGCCCCTGCACCGGTACGCCGTCGCGGCCGACGACGTTGACCGGCACCTCGACGGCGACGACATGGGAAGCGCCTTCGAAGACATCCGCCGGTTTTCGGCTCGGAGCCGGGGTCGCCGCCACCAGAAGCAGCAGCAGGACCGGCAGCAGGTGAGGGGACGGACGGTTGCGGACAGCTCGAAACACGCTCATCGCGGCCTCCTTCGACCAACAGGGACTCATGATGGTACTACCGCGGCGGCCTCCCGTACAGCTCGGCCCCCGGAACGAGGCCGGCTCACTGTCCCAGCATGCGGGCGTACTGGAGGGCGTCGTGGTTGGTGGCGTCCAGTTTCAGGGCCCGCCCGAGGTAATGCCGAGCCTTCTCCATGTCGCCGATCGCGAGGTAGACCTTCACCAGCCCGAGGTGGACCTCCGGCAGCTCGCTGTCGAGCCGCAGGGCACGGGTCATGTAGTCCAGGGCCTTGTCGGTCTCCCCGCGGCTGAGGGCCACCTCGCTCTGGTAGATGAAGAAGAAGGGGTTGGAGGTGTTGGCCCCCTCGATGCGGGTCAGCAGGGCGGCCGCCTCCTCGCCGCGGCCCAGTTGCTGGTAGGTGCGGGCCATGTTGGTGAGCAGCGGCGAGTCCTCCGGCGCGATCGCGAGGCCGCGCTGGTAGAGCTCCAGCGCCTTCTCCGGCCGGCCGCCGCGGGCGAGGACGACCCCGAGGTTGTTGATCGCCTTGTCGAAGCGGGGAGCGATGCGGGTGGCCACCGTCAGCAGCTCCTCGGCGCGCTTGAGGTTGCCGGCCAGCAGCGCCTCGGCGCCGAGGTTGTTGTAGAAGTGAGCGGCGGCCGTGAGATCGTCGATCGGCTTGAAGTCCCGGTAGGCCTTCTTGCGGTCGGGAAGGAAATCGAAGGTGCGCAGCACGCCGTCCAGGTACATGCCGGCGACGATGTGCCCCTGGCTCACCACCATGCCGTCGCGGTGATTCCATTTGTGGAGGTCGGTGACCTCTACATAGGACGGATTGAGGCCGCGGTCCCGCGCCACGCCCACGAACAGGTTGACGAACGACAGGCAGTTGCCCTCGTGGGTGCGGTAGGTGTCCACCGCGTTGCGCGTGGGGGTGAGCGAGTACTGGAGCTGCAGGCCGTCGAAGATGAAGTCGTTGACCTGGTTGATCCGCCGCAGCTCGCTGGCGAGCGGCGGCATCTTGCCCAGCGTGGCCCGGATCTGTTCGTCGAGCTCGAAGGGGACCTCGACGCGCTGGGCCTCCTGGGCGCCGATCTCGCGGGCGTACTGCTGGCGCAGGTAGGCGGCGGTGTCGAAGGGCTGATAGGTGGCGCAACCGGCAACCGGCAGCAGGGCGAGCAGGGGGACGAAACGCAGCATCTTACTGGCCATGGAACTCCTCGATAGAGCCTCAATATACCGCATGGCCAAGCAGGGACCGTGCCAGGGGTGGCACGGAGGCGGACCCGGAGGGAGAGGCGGACCGGACGCGTCCGACTCGTTCAAGAATTTGGACCGGGCCGGTTCAAGGCACTGGATCGCAACCTATGGTCTTATCGCAAGACACTGAAAACAATAGCCTTGTTCACGGCTTTCCGGATGGCACCCCACTTGCTTTACCCTGGCCAACAGCTGATGAACGGACTTCAGCTCTTTCCGCAAGGAGGTGTTCCAACGGCGAGAGATCAAACGCAGGGCCTCGACTCTCTGTCGTCTCTCAAGGAGCCCGCGCGAACGTCGCGCTTCCGGCTCACAAACCACCAAAAGGGAGGCTTGCTTAGATGAAGATCAACAACCTTTGGGGACGGATCGTAACCGTCACTGCATTACTGCTGCTGGTCGCGAGCGGTACCGCCCTCGCTCAGTTGCAGACCGGCAACCTGTACGGCACCGTCACCGACGACAAGGGCGCTCCGCTGCCCGGGGTCACCGTGACCACCACCGGCAACGGCGCTCCGCAAGTCCAGGTGACAAACGCCCAGGGGCAGTTCCGTTTCCTGGGTCTCACGCCCGCCAGCTATCAGCTCAAGGCTGAGCTCGAGGGCTTCTCCACCATCGATTACCCGAACATCGTGATCAACATCGGCCGCAACACCCAGATCGAGGTGAAGCTGTCGGCCGCCGTCGAGGACGTCATCACCGTCACGGCGGAGAGCCCGCTGCTGGACGAGCGCCGCATTTCCAGCGGTGCCACGGTCAGCCAGACCGAGCTCGAGAAGATCCCGACTTCGCGTGACCCCTGGTCGGTCCTCCAGACGGCTCCGGGTGTGCTCACCGACCGTATCAACGTCGGTGGCAACGAGAGCGGCCAGCAGTCTCAGTACGTTGGCCCCGGTTCGGGCGGCGACCAAGCCGTCTGGTCCGTGGACGGCGTGGTGATCACCGACATGGCGGCCCTCGGCTCTTCCCCTTCCTATTACGACTTCGACTCGTTCGAAGAGATGCAGGTTACGACCGGCGGCTCGGATTCCACCATCGCCACCGGCGGCGTCGTACTCAACATGGTGACCAAGCGCGGCACCAACGAGTGGCGCGGCAGCGGCCGTTTCTACAAGACGTCCGACAGCTACCAGTCGGACACCAGCTTCGGCGACGCCGACCTGGCGGCCAGCAATTGCTCCGCGGCCACCCCGTGCCTCTACCGCAGCGGCTCCGGCCAGACCCGGTCGCAGCTGGTGCAGTTCCAGCTCGGCCTGCTGGGCAACCCGCCGAGCGCGCACTTCACGCAGGGCAACCAGATCGTCAGCGTCGACGACTACGGCGCCGAGCTCGGCGGTCCGATCGTCAAGGACCGCTTGTGGGTCTGGGGTTCCTACGGCAAGCAGAAGGTCAAGCTGCTGACGATCGCCGATGTCAGCGACAACACCGACCTCAAGACCTACAACGGCAAGCTGAACGCGCAGATCGCCTCCAACAACTCGGCGACCGCCTTCATCCTCAACAGCGACAAGACCAAGATCGGCCGCAACGCCGGCCCGACGCGGCCTCAGGAGACCACCTGGGACCAGGGCCACTTCGGCCCCAAGCCGACGGCCTGGAAGGCTGAGGACACTCACATCTTCAGCTCCAGCTTCTACCTCACGGGTCTCTACTCGAAGGTCTACGGCGGCTTCCAGCTGGCGCCCGAGGGCGGCCTCGACGTCAC
This sequence comes from Thermoanaerobaculaceae bacterium, assembly GCA_963717295.1. Lineage (GTDB taxonomy): Bacteria > Acidobacteriota > Thermoanaerobaculia > Multivoradales > UBA5704 > DATARR01. The sequence goes on along the minus strand of OY970330.1, from coordinate 7,157,461 downwards.
GTCCTACGTCGACGCCACCGCCACCTGGCACAACACCTTCTTCCTCAACTCCACCCTGCGCCCGCAGACGCAGTACAAGGCGGACGCCTCCAACTTCTTCAACACCGGAGCCGTCAGCCACGAGCTGAAGTTCGGCGCCGGCTTCCGTGAGGCCGAGGTGACCTCGCTGACCCAGTGGGGCGGCGCGGGCATCGTCTACAACGGCCCCGCCTTCTTCGGTACATCGTTCAACGTCCTCGCGGTGGCCCGCAATGGCGGCGCCAGCGTCCGCACCGACTACAAGAACGTCTACCTGCAGGACACCCTGACGTCGGGCAACCTCACGGCCAACATCGGCCTTCGCTACGACATCCAGAACGGCGACAACCTGTCGCGCAGCCAACCGGCCAGCACCCTGCTGCCGGGCGTCCTGCCGGCGGTCTCCGTGTCGCAGCACGACATCGGCTTCGAGTGGAAGGACTTCACTCCGCGCCTGGGCCTCACCTACGCCCTCGGCGCCGAGCGCAAGACCCTTCTGCGGGCCAGCTACTCCCGCTTCGCGGACCAGTTGGGGCAGGGCACCGCTTCCTTCCTGAATCCGCTCGGCGGCCCCGGCTACGCCTACTTCGCCACCAGCAACACCGGTACTCCGAACGTCACCCTGGGGCAGCTCGGTGGTTCGCTGGGCTTCAGCGGCAACGTCAACCCCTTCACCGGCGGCCTCCTGCAGTCCAACGCGCTCGACTCCGGTTTGTCGGCGCCCAAGACTGACGAGCTTCTGCTCGGCATCGAGCACGCGCTGCTGCCCGAGTTCGTGGTCGGCGTCAACCTCACCTACCGCAAGATCACCGATATCCTCCAGCAGGATCTCCTGGTCTTCGACGGCGTCGGCTCCGCCTACTCCGCGGCCAACATCAACACCGTCGGCCGCCGGGCGACCCGGGCTGACTACATCCAGGGCGGTACCATCACGGGTACGCTGCCCAACGGCACGACCTACAACCGTCCCTTCTACGTCATCCGTCCGGGCCTCGAGACCCGCGAAGGTCGCTTCCTCTTCAACGGCGACGACGAGCAGACCTACAAGGGCGCGTCGGTCGTCTTCAACAAGCGTCTGGCCAACCGCTGGATGCTGCGCGGCAACGTCACCTACTCCGACTGGACCTGGAGCAAGGTTCCCGACAGCTCCAACCCGGATCAGACTCTGTTCCTGGGTGGCGGCTCCCGCGAAGGCGATGCCGTTCTCCAGGGTTCGGGCACCGGCTCGGGCTCCAAGGGCGGCGTCTACATCAACAGCAAGTGGGCCTACAGCATCAACGGCCTGTACCAGATCGCTCCCGATCGTCCGTGGGGCTTCAACGCCGCGTTGAACCTCAACGGCCGCGAGGGCTATCCGGTGCCGTACTTCCAGCGCGTCTTCCTCCCGACCGACCAGTACGTCACGGGTCCTTCGGAGAACGTGCAGGCCACGAACCGCCCGGACTCGTTCCGGCTGGAGAACATCGCCATCGTCGACGCGCGCGTGGAGAAGGAGTTCACCTTCAGTGACTTCGGCCTCACCCTCGGCGTCGACTGCTTCAACCTTCTCAACGAGTCCTACGTCCTGCAGCGCAACCACCGGTTGCAGCAGTCCACGTCGGACAACGTCCGCGAGATCACCAGCCCGCGCATCTTCCGTTTCGGAGCTCGCCTGAGCTTCCGCTGATTCAATGACTCCCGCCGGGGGGCGACCCCCGGCGTTTTCTATCGAGCAAAGAGGAATTGGTTTTTGTTTGAGATTTTTTGAAAACAAGCAGGACGATGAGGGTGCCCCCCTCCCAGAGTTCCACCTTCCTTAACTCCCGGGCATCCTTGGGCCAGCTTGAGACGTGAAAACGAACCGGAGCCTCGGTTGGCTCCAGTTCCTATAGACTGCAACCAGCTTTGTAAGTCATCCGAGATTGAACTGGAGTTGGCTTCAACCAGCTCCGAAAGGAGGTGTTGCAACGGCATCCGTTCGCACACGGTAGAACCTTATTTTGTCTGTCGTCACTCAGGGAGCCGCCGCGGGCAATTCGCGTTTCCGGCTCACAAACCACCAAACGGGAGGTCTATTGAAATGAAGAGCAACAACCTTTGGGGACGGATCGTCGCCGTCGCAGCTCTGCTGCTGTTGGTCGCGGGCGGCACCGCCTTCGCTCAGTTGCAGACCGGCAACCTTTACGGCACCGTCACCGACGACAAGGGCGCTCCGCTGCCCGGGGTCACCGTGACCACCACCGGCAACGGCGCCCCGCAAGTCCAGGTGACGAACGCCCAGGGGCAGTTCCGTTTCCTGGGTCTCACGCCCGCCAGCTATCAGTTGAAAGCTGAGCTCGAGGGCTTCTCCACCATCGATTACCCGAACATCGTGATCAACATCGGCCGCAACACCCAGATCGAGGTGAAGCTGTCGGCCGCCGTCGAGGACGTCATCACCGTCACGGCGGAGAGCCCGCTGCTGGACGAGCGCCGCGTTTCCACGGGCGCCACGGTCAGCCAGACCGAGCTCGAGAAGATCCCGACTTCGCGTGACCCCTGGTCGGTCCTCCAGACGGCTCCGGGTGTGCTCACCGACCGTATCAACGTCGGTGGCAACGAGAGCGGCCAGCAGTCTCAGTACGTTGGCCCCGGTTCGGGCGGCGACCAAGCCGTCTGGTCCGTGGACGGCGTGGTGATCACCGACATGGCGGCCCTCGGTTCTTCCCCCTCCTACTACGACTTCGACTCGTTCGAAGAGATGCAGGTCACGACCGGCGGCTCGGATTCCACCATCGCCACCGGCGGCGTCGTGCTCAACATGGTGACCAAGCGTGGCACCAACGAGTGGCGCGGCAGCGGCCGTTACTACAAGACCTCCGACAGCTACCAGTCCGACACCAGCTTCGGCGATGCCGACCTGGCGGCCAGCGATTGCTCGGCGGCCCATCCCTGCCTCTACCGTAGCGGCTCCGGCCAGACCCGGTCGCAGCTGGTGCAGTTCCAGCTCGGCCTGCTCGGCAACAAGCCGAGCGCGCACTTCACGCAGGGCAACCAGATCGTCAGCGTCGATGACTACGGCGTCGAGCTCGGCGGCCCGATCGTCAAGGACCGCCTGTGGATCTGGGGCTCCTATGGCAAGCAGAAGGTGTCCCTCCTCACGATCGCTGAAGTCAGCGACAAGACCGACCTCAAGACCTACAACGGCAAGCTGAACGCCCAGATCGCCTCCAACAACTCGGCGACCGCCTTCATCCTCAACAGCGACAAGACCAAGATCGGCCGCAACGCCGGTCCGACGCGGCCTCAGGAGACCACCTGGGACCAGGGCCACTTCGGCCCCAAGCCGACGGCCTGGAAGGCTGAGGACACTCACATCTTCAGCTCCAGCTTCTACCTCACGGGTCTCTACTCGAAGGTCTACGGCGGCTTCCAGCTGGCGCCCGAGGGCGGCCTCGACGTTACGTCCTACGTCGACGCCACCGCCACCTGGCACAACACCTTCTTCCTCAACTCCACCCTGCGCCCGCAGACGCAGTACAAGGCGGATGCCTCCAACTTCTTCAACACCGGAGCCGTCAGCCACGAGCTGAAGTTCGGCGCCGGCTTCCGTGAGGCCGAGGTGACCTCGCTGACCCAGTGGGGCGGCGCGGGCATCGTCTACAACGGCCCCGCCTTCTTCGGTACGTCGTTCAACGTCCTCGCGGTGGCCCGCAATGGCGGCGCCAGCGTCCGCACCGACTACAAGAACGTCTACCTGCAGGACACCCTGACGTCGGGCAACCTCACGGCCAACATCGGCGTTCGCTACGACATCCAGAACGGCGACAACCTGTCGCGCAGCCAACCGGCCAGCACCCTGCTGCCGGGCGTCCTGCCGGCGGTCTCCGTGTCGCAGCACGACATCGGCTTCGAGTGGAAGGACTTCACTCCGCGCCTGGGCCTCACCTACGCCCTCGGCGCCGAGCGCAAGACCCTTCTGCGGGCCAGCTACTCCCGCTTCGCGGACCAGTTGGGGCAGGGCACCGCTTCCTTCCTGAATCCGCTCGGCGGCCCCGGCTACGCCTACTTCGCCACCAGCAACACCGGTACCCCGAACGTCACCCTGGGGCAGCTCGGTGGTTCGCTGGGCTTCAGCGGCAACGTCAACCCCTTCACCGGCGGCCTCCTGCAGTCCAACGCGCTCGACTCCGGCTTGTCGGCGCCCAAGACTGACGAGCTTCTGCTCGGCGTCGAGCACGCGCTGCTGCCCGAGTTCGTGGTCGGCGTCAACCTCACCTACCGCAAGATCACCGATATCCTCCAGCAGGATCTCCTGGTCTTCGACGGTGTCGGCTCCGCCTACTCCGCGGCCAACATCAACACCGTCGGCCGCCGGGCGACCCGGGCTGACTACATCCAGGGCGGTACCATCACGGGTACGCTGCCCAACGGCACGACCTACAACCGTCCCTTCTACGTCATCCATCCGGGCCTCGAGACCCGCGAAGGTCGCTTCCTCTTCAACGGCGACGACGAGCAGACCTACAAGGGCGCGTCGATCGTCTTCAACAAGCGTCTGGCCAACCGCTGGATGCTGCGCGGCAACGTCACCTACTCCGACTGGACCTGGAGCAAGGTTCCCGACAGCTCCAACCCGGATCAGACTCTGTTCCTGGGTGGCGGCTCCCGCGAAGGCGATGCCGTTCTCCAGGGTTCGGGCACCGGCTCGGGCTCCAAGGGCGGCGTCTACATCAACAGCAAGTGGGCCTACAGCATCAACGGCCTGTACCAGATCGCTCCCGATCGTCCGTGGGGCTTCAACGCCGCGTTGAACCTCAACGGCCGCGAGGGCTATCCGGTGCCGTACTTCCAGCGCGTCTTCCTCCCGACCGACCAGTACGTCACGGGTCCTTCGGAGAACGTGCAGGCCACGAACCGCCCGGACTCGTTCCGGCTGGAGAACATCGCGATCGTCGACGCTCGCCTCGAGAAGGAGTTCACCTTCAGCGACTTCGGCCTCACGGTCGGCGTCGACTGCTTCAACCTTCTCAACGAGTCCTACGTCCTGCAGCGCAACCACCGGTTGCAGCAGTCCACGTCGGACAACGTCCGCGAGATCACCAGCCCGCGCATCTTCCGTTTCGGTGCGCGTCTGAGCTTCCGGTAAATCGGCGCTCTCTAAAGGCTGATACGGTTGGTACCGCCGGGGGGCAACCCCCGGCGGTTTTTTTTGCCCGCCGGCGGCATACAATTCCTCGCGCACGCGGTTTGCATCCCCTTAGGTGAGCGCCTCCCGTCTTGATCGGGGATGGGGAAAAAGGCCCGTGCTTCCACGAACACCCAAAGGAGACAACGTCATGGTCCCGCGTATCGCGAAATTCACTCTTCCGCTGGCGGTCCTGCTGGTGGTCGCCGGCGTCCCCGGGTACGGACAGTCCTGGGCGGGTAAGGGCCGCCTCCAGGGGCAGGTCAAGGACGAGGCCGGCAAGCCCGTCGAAGGAGCCAGGATCACCCTGCGCAATGGCAACGACGCGGTCGATCCCAAAAAGGACGGCCCGGCCATCCTCACCACCGACAAGAACGGCAAATGGTCCATCCTGGGGCTCACCAGCGGCGGCTGGGGCGTGCTCATCGAGAAGCCGGGCTTCATTCCCTCCGAGGGCCGGGTCTCGGTCAACGAGTTCGCCGTCGCCCAGCCGCTCATCGTCACCCTGAAGGTGATTCCGAAGGAGGTCATTCAGAAGGCCGAGAAGGAGAGCGCCACCGGCCAGGCCAAGACCGCCATCGAGAAGGGCAACTCCCTGCTGGCCCAGGAGAAGTATGCCGACGCCCGGGCCGCCTATGAAGAGGGCATGACGAAGCTGGAGGACAAGTCCCTCCACCCCGCCATCCTGCGGGCCATCTCCGAGTCCTACTTCAAGGAAGGGAAGACCGATCAGTCCATCGAGGCGCTCAAGCGGGCTTTGGCGATCGCCCCGGACGACCCGGTCACCCTGCAGCTCCTGGTCAACATTCTGGTGGGCGCCGGCCGTGAGGCCGAGGCCCAGACCTACATGGCCAAGCTCCCCCAGGGCACCAAGGTCGACTCCAACACCCTGCTGAACCTTGGCATCAAGTCCTTCAACTCGGGCAAGATGGACGAGGCCCTGGCACAGTTCGACCGCGTGGTCACCGAGAACCCGGACTTGCCGGACGCCTACTACTACCGCGCCCTCGTTCACATGAACAAGAGCCAGAACAAGGAGGCCAAGGCCGACCTCCAGAAGCTGCTGCAGCTCGATCCCAACAGCAAATACGCCAAGGACGCCCAGGAGTTCCTGAAGTCGCTGTAAAGCTCCTCTGGAGCGCCGGCGGACCGCCGGCGCTCCCCCAAGTCTTCCGGCATGATTTCCGGGGTCTTCCGGGAACACCTCGCCTCTCCCGCGTGTTCCACAGAGCAGAGTTGCCCAACTTTTTTGAGCCTCTCGGCTCGGAGCGTCCAGCGATGAAGAAAATCCCTGCCTTGCTGATCCTTTCCTTGGTCTCCCTCGGACTGGCCGTCCGCGCCCAGACGCCCGCCGCGAAGCCCTCACCCGCGAAGCCCGCGGCACCGGCAGCCCCGGCACCGGCCCCGAAAGCCGCGCCGCCCACCGAGTTGGAAAGGAAGGTTCAGGAGGTGAGCCGGCTCGTCCAGGCCGGCAAGGTGACCGAGGCGATCCCGCGCCTCCAGGCTCTGGAGAAGGACCCCGCGACGACGACGCCCGTCCGCGTCCTGGTCGCCGTCCTCTATCTCGAGCTGGGCAAGGCTCAGGAAGCGATGCTCGTGCTCAAGCCCCTCGCCGATTCTGGGGACGCCGAGCCGGCGGTGCTCTACCAGGCGGGCCGGGCGGCCCTGGCGGCGGGCAGGCGGGACGAGGCGAAGATCTACTTCACCCGTTCCCTCGTCAAGGAGCCGGCCTCTCCCGCGGCCCGTGAGCTCGGCATGCTGATGGCGCGGGAAGGCCGGGTGGTGGAGGCCTACTCGATGCTCCGCCCCTGGGCCCTGCACAACCCCACGGACCCCGACGCCCGGCTGATGGCGGCCAACCTCGCCCTGACGCTGGAGCGTCCGGCCGAAGCCGCGGAGATGCTGGTGGGGCAGCCGGAGAACGATCCGGCCATCCAGTTGCTGCAAGGCCGGGTGAGGGTGCAGAAGAAGGACGGCCCCGGCGCCGTGGCTCTCCTGCAACCGCTGCTGGCGAAGCACCCCAAGGGTATGGATCTCGAGATCCGCCGCGATCTCGCCGAGGCGCAGATGCTGGCCGGCAAGCCGGCGGAGGCGGTCGCCCTCCTCCAAGGCAAGACCGCGGGGCACCCGGCTCTCACTCTGACCCTGGCCCGCGCGCAGCGCCAGGCCGGCAATGCCGCCGCCGCGATGGCCACCCTCCAGCCGCTCGCCGCCAAGATTCCCAGCGATCCCGAGGTCCTGGGCGATCCGCGGCCCGCCTCGGCCATCGCGCTGGAGTACGGCACCCTGCTGCTCGATGCCGGCCGGGCCGCCGAGGCCTTGCCGTTCCTGGACAAGGGAGCTCGCTACAACCCGCGCAACGCCGACGCCTGGAAGACGCTCGCCCGTGGGCTCGACGCCAACGGCAAGAAGGACGCGGCCCGCAACGCCCGCGCCCGTGCCGAGGAGGTGTCGAAACCGGTCACGCGGACCGCGGCGGCCGTCGGAGGAGCGGCGGCCGCTCCCCCGCAGCCGGAGGCGAAACCTCTCAGCCCGGCGGTTCAGAACGTCCTGACCCTCATGGCCAAAGGCCAGCTCGACAGCGCCCTCGCCGCCGCCCGCCAGGAGATCGGCGTCTCGAACGATCCCCAGGCGCGCCTGCTGGAAGTGAGGATTCTGCTCTCGCAGAAAAAGTCCGCGGAAGCCCTGAAGTCCGCCGAAGCCGCGCGGAAAACCGATCCCAACAACCCTGACTACATCTACCTGAAGGGCGCCGTGGAGATGTCCCTCCAGCAGTACAGCGCGGCCGAGGTGGATCTGCGCAAGGCGCTGCAGCTCTCGCCGCGCCACACGGGAGCCATGAGCGACCTCGCCGTGCTGCTGATGAACGTCAACAAGAAGGACGAGGCCCGCAGGCTCCTTCAGCAGGTGCTCCAGATCAATCCACAGGACAAGAACGCCGCCGCCAACCTGGAGCAGTTGAATTCCGAGGCCCGGCAGTAAGGGGATTGGCCGTTTGAGAGTCCCGCGAGCCGTCCTGCTGGCGGGCCTCGCCCTCTGCGGCCTGGCCGGCTTCGCCTTCGCCGCCGCCGGCCGGCTCGCCCCCTACGCTCCCAAGGGACAACGGTTCGACGCGGACACCGAGGGCCATCTCGCCGCCTCCGTCTACTCGCTCCCCTCCTCCTTCTTCGATCTGCCCGCCGCGGACGCCTTCCTCACCGCCGTGCGGGCCGCCGCCCCCGGCCGCACCTTGATCGTGCTCACCGATTCCCCTCTGAAGGAAGGCCTCGCGCCACGCGCCAAGGCCTTGGGCCTGCGTCTGCTGGACACGCACGGCCACGCCTTCACGCCGTGGCCCCGGGACCCGTTCTCCCTGGCCCACGCCAAGGCAGGCGGCGTGCGCGTGGTGGTGCGGCCCAACCTCCAGCCGGGCCGTGAGGAGGACGCCAACCTCGGTCCCGAGCTGGTGCGCAACCTGCCGGACGACCTCGACCGCGCCTGGGGCCGGCCCACCTGGACCGTGGCGCCCGTGCCCTTCCACAACGGCCAGGTGCTGCTGACCCAGGACAACGCCTGGCTGACGATCCATGCCTTGGAGCCGCGCATCCTCGTCCTCCTGGGGGTGGACCGAGTCCCCGTCGAGAGCTTCGGCACCGCCGAGGGGATCGACCGCTACCTCGCCGCCGCGGACCAAGCCGCCGCCGAGCTCGGATCGCTGTACGGCCGGCCCGTCCGCTTCGTCCACCCGCTCCCCCGCACCGGAGACCTGGCCTCGCGAACCGAGCTGATGCGGCACATCGGGGGAGGCGCCGGCACCGACCTCGACTCCATCGTCACCTTCGTGCCCGCCAGGAAAGGCACCGCCGCCCTGGTGGCCGACGTCGCCGCCGGCCGCGACCTGCTGGCGAAGCTGGCGCCGGAAGATTGGAATGCCCTGCGCGCCACCTACGGCCTGGAGCCCACGGGAGACGCGTTGAAGACGGCGCTCATCGCAGCCCAAAGGACCGACCCGATGGACGACCTCGGCTCCTTCCTGGATCTCACCGCCGGGCACCTCAAATCCCAAGGCTTTCCAGTCCGCCGCCTGCCGCTGCTCTCCGTCCCGACCGCGCTGCTCCAGGATCACGCCGGGCTCAGCCATCCCAGCTTCCTCATGACCTGGAACAATGTCGTCGTGGAGCACCGCAAGAAGACCCTCCGGGCCGAAGGCTTCGCCTCGCAAATTCCGGCCGGAGACCGCCTCACCCGGGACACCTTCGAGGGCCTGGGGGTCCACCTCGACCTCTTCCCGCCGCTGGTGCACAGCGTCATCCTGAACGGAGGATATCGATGCGCGTCGAACCATTTGCGGAGGATGCGATGACGAAGTCCTGCCGCGCGTGGCCCTGTTGACGCAGCACCCCCTGGGAGCGCTGGCGTCCCGCCGGCCTTCTAACTCCGTTTTTTCTTCGCCTGTGGAGAGGTCTGGAAAGCGAAGTAAGCCGGCCGGCGGGACGCCAGCGCTCCCAGGGGTGCCTACTCCGAATGAGCCACGAAATGCGGCCTTCGCGTCCGCACTCCGATCCGTACCTTGCTGCCGGGATTCGGCGCCGTTTCCGGGGGAAAATGGGCCAGGATCTCGGTGCCGTTTTCGAGCAGGAGGATCACCCGGTCGTGGGGACCCAGGCCTCGGGCGTCTCCCACCGTGGCCAGGGTGCCGCAGGGATCTTCGGTCAGGTCTTCCGGACGTACCAGGAGCCAGCCGCCGTCGGCGGAGGGGGGAAGGACGAAGGCTCCTAGCGGGGTCTGGCTGCGGACGGGGAGGATGGAGGTGGCGCTGGCGATCGGCCGGGCTTCGACTTCCACCAGGTTGGCCTCGCCCAGGAAGGAGGCCACGAAGGGCGTCTGCGGACGGCGATAAAGATCCAGGGGATCGCCCGCCTGCACCACGCGGCCATCATTGAGCACCAGGAGGTGATCGGCCAGGAGCATGGCCTCCTCCTGGTCGTGGGTGACGTAGAAGGCCGTGGTGCCCAGCTTGCGCAGCAGGGCGGCGAGCTCGGTGCGCACGCTGCGCCGCAGGCGGGCGTCGAGGGCCGAGAGGGGCTCGTCGAGAAGCAGCAGGGAGGGGCGCGGGGCCACCGCCCGGGCCAGGGCCACGCGCTGCTGCTCGCCCCCTGAGAGCTGCGCGGGCTTGCGGTCCAGAAGATGATCGAGGCTCAGCAGGGCCGCCGTGTCCCACACCCGCTCTTCCACGTGGCGCCGCGAGGGCCGGCGCCGGGAGCTGCGCAGGGAGAGGCGGCGGCGGCCGGTCTGCAGGCCGAAGGCGATGTTCTCCCGCACGGTGAGGTGCGGGAAGAGGGCGTAGGACTGGAAGACGACACCCACGTCCCGCCTTTCGGTGGGCACGCCCGTCACGTCCTCGCCGTCGAACAGGATCGACCCCTGGAGCGGGTGGAGCAGGCCGCAGAGGAGCTGGAGGAGCGTCGACTTGCCCGAGCCGGAGGGGCCGATCACCACCGTGATCCCGCCTTCCGGCAGCTCCATGGAGACTCCGGAGACGACCGGCTCCCGCCCGTAGGCGAAAGAGACGTTGTCGACGTGGACCCTCATGCCTGCAAGCTCCGGTGAAACGCCTCGCCGCCCAGGGCCTGGATGGCGAGCAGTGCCGGCACCACGGGCGCCAGGAAGATCAGCGTCGCCGCCGCGGCCACGGGGAAGGAGTTGGTGGTGTAGGTGACGTAGAGGGCCGCCGGAAAGGTCTGGACGAGCGGCGTCGCCAGCAGGAAGCTGACGTTGAACTCCCCCCAGGATACGGCGAACACGAGGAGCGAGGAGAGGACGAGGGCCGGCATCAGCAGCGGCACCGTCACCCGCACCGCCGTCTCCCAGCCGGTCGCCCCCAGGCTGCGGGCCGCCGATTCCAGGCGCGGGTCGAAGGTCTCGACGGCGTTGGTCACCGTCTTCACCACCATCGGCAGGGTGTAGGCCAGGTGGCCCGCGACCAGCAGGGCGAAGCGCGGCGTGTGCCCCGCCACCTGGATGAGGGAGAACGCCAGGGCCACGCCCGGCACCGCCAGGGGCACCAGGGCGGCGGACTCCAGCAATCGGGAGCCGGGAAACGGCCGGCGGCGGAAGGACCAGGCGGCCGGCGCGCCAATCAAAAGCGCCAAGGGGACCACCGCGGCCACGATCTCCACCGAGCGCAGCAAGGCGCCGCCCCAGATGCCGGCGACGTAGCGGAAGAGGTCCAGGACGCCAGCCACTTCGGCGCCCTCGGAGCGCCGGCCATACCATTCGGCCCGCGAGAAGGCGCCCGCCGCCGTGACGACGATCGGCGTGAGCAGGGCCAATGCCAGGACTGCCGTGGCGGCAATGCCCGCCCGGCGGACGATCGCGGTGCTCATCTCTTCCCCATCGACAGCAAACGATCCACAGCCAAGGTCGAAAAAGCCAGTATCAGGGCCAGGGCTCCGGCCACTTCGTCGTTCAGGTAGCCCGTCATCTCCGTATAAATTTCAAGCGGCGCCACGGTGAATCGCCGCGAAAGAATCAACGCCACACCGAACGAGCCCATGGAGGCCGAGAACGTCACCGCCAGCGTCGAGCGCAGGGCGGGCGCCGCGAGCGGAAGCCCGACCTTCAGCAGACGCTGGAGGGGCCCCGCCCCCAGGGTGCGCGCCGCCGCGTCCAACTCGCGAGGGAAGCGCCGGAAGGCCGACTCCAGGGTCATCACCGCTCGCGGAAGCTCGAAGTATAGATAAGCCACGAACAATCCGGCGACAGTGTACGCCGCTCCCTCGAAAATCCGCCGGCCGGTGAGGACTCCGAGGACCTCGGGAATAACCCCGATGCGCCCCATCAGCACCACCATCAGGAAGCCCACGAGGACGCCGGAGAAGGTCAGCGGCAGGGAGATGGCGGTGCGCAGCGCGTCCCGCCCGGGGAAGCGCTCGCGGGCGAGAATCCACGCCGGCCCCACCGCCAGCAGCACCGAGCAGAACGCCGCCGCCGCCGAAAGGCCCAGCGAATTCACCAGCGCCGTGCGGTAGCGCCCGGCGGCCAGCACCTGCCGCACGGCCCCCCATCCCGGACCGGAGAGCGCGTGCCCGGCCAGGGACGTGAGCGGCCACGCCACGGCCGCGACCAGGAAAACGAGGAGCGGGAGCGCCAGCAGCGCCCCTGTCGCCGAGGAGCGGTTCAACGAGCGAGTCACCCCATTAGCTTATCCGCAAATCCAAAACATGGAATGCAGAATCTAACACCTCTCTACCGTCCCGTCCCCCGAATCTGCTCCGTCCACGCCTTCTTCAGGGCGTCGGAGGCGGCGGCCATCCTGGCCAGATCGAGGGCCCGCGCCCGCTTGTACTCCTTGGCGGGGAGGACGTGGGAAGCCACCTCGGCCGGCAGGCTGCCCGCGACGACCGGCAGGAAGTAGCCACGGGCGAACTCGGCCTGGGCCGGACCGGTCAGCAGCCAGTCGAGATACTTCTTCGCTTCTTCCTTGTGCGGCGCGCCCTTCACCAGGCCCATCACCAGGGGCATGGAGAACGTCCCCTCGGCGGGGAGCACGACCTCGACCGGCCCGTTGTCCACCCACTTCATCTTGTAGCCGTTGCCGTCGGCGTTGATCCAGATGGGGATCTCGCCCCGCAGAACGGAGTTGTAGACCGACTCGCGCGGGTAGGAGGAGACGTTGGCGTCCAGCTTCTTCAGATAGTCGAGCCCGGGCTTGAAGTTCTTCTCGTTGCCGCCGAACAGCTCGTTGACGCCGTAGACCAGGGTGAAGGAGGTTCCTCCCCAGGTGGGATCGTCATAGGCGATCTTCCCCTTGTAGACGGGCTTGAGCAGGTCGGCCCAGGAGCGGGGCACGGGCGCGCCGCCGAGGGCCTTGGTGTTCACCACGAAGGCGATGGCGCTGGTGTGGACGGTCCACCAGCGGCCCGCTGGGTCCTTCAAGGCGGCCGGGATCTTCTCCCACCCCTTGGGCTTGTAGGGATCGTGCAGGCCCTTCTCGGCCGCCAGGAAACCGATGGCTCCGGAGTAGTAAGCGGTGTCGGCCTGCGGCGCGTCCTTCTCCTTCTCCAAGGCGGCGAGCGCCACGGAGGAACCCTTGGGATCGGGCGGCACGGTGACGCCCGCGACCTTCTTGTAGAGAGCGGTGACACCGCCCCAGTTGGCGTAGTTGGGGATGCAGTCGTACTGAATGACGATCTTTTCATCCGCGGCCCGCGCGGCCAGCACGGAAGAGAGAGCGAGCAGGGAGAGAACGAGGATTGTCTTGCGCATGAGGATGTCTCCCGGAATCAAAATTTGACCTGGAGCTGGCTGAGGACGGTGGGCCGCCAGCCGGCCCCCGCCTTGAAGGGACCGTTGCCGCGGCCGTCGAAGTGCTCTTCGATGGCGTTGATCTGCCAGCGGGTCCAGCCGTTGAACCAGACGTTGGCGCCGAGGGTGACGGCCTCGAGCTTCGTACCGTCGACGGTGCGCAACGCGTCGCCCTTGAGCTCCGCCTGCTCCACCCGCAGGACGGCCTGAACGCCGCCCTTGGCCTCGCTGCCCCGGGCCCAGACGGCTCCCTGGAGGTAGCCGCCGGAGAGCTTGGCGGCACTGTCCTTGAAATCGGAGCTGAGCCACTCGGAGTCGAGGGAGAAGACGCCGTGCTTGAAGTGGAGATCGCCATCCCAGCCGCGGCGGTCGCCGAGGACGGGGATGCCGATGAAGCGGCTGCCGGAGTAGGAGGCCAGGGTGAGCGTCTGGGACTCTTCCTTGTCGTCGTCGACGGCGACGCCGGTGGTCAGCGAATCGGTCCACTTGACGTTGAGCCGTCCCTGGACCTCCTTGTGGCCATTGTTGTCGCGGGCGTTGCCGCGCTGGCCGGTGACCACCGCGGCGCCGGCCGAGGAGTTGCCGTTGAGAACGGCGAGAAAGTAGCCGACCTTCTTGCCGGGATCGAGGTAGCCCCAGAGCATGGGGCCGAACTGCACGTCGAGGGCCGGCAGGCTGAACATGGCGTTGAGGGCCTGGAAGCGCTCCACGGTGTCCAGAGCGCGGGAGGAGCGCAGGTTCTCGGAGCTGAAGGGCGAGATGAACTTGCCGAAGCGCAGATAGTGGCGGTCGCGGACGTAGGCGGCCTGGACGTACGCCTCCACCAGGGCCGTGCCGTCCGCCGGCGCGCCGTCGACCTCCACGAACAGCTTGTAGCGGTCGTCATAGTCGGCCGCGAAGTCGAGGCGGGCGCGGCGCACCCGGAAATCGGTCTCCGCGAACGTCGCTCCGTTGTCGCGGTCGGTATAGGTGAAGGTGGGCTGGGCGTAGCCATAGAGCCGGAACAGCGTCCTGCCGTCCGGCGATTTGACGAAGACGCCGCCGCCCTGGGGGTTGACGCCGGCCGTCCAGGTCCTGGCCTCCCTCTCTTTGAGCTGCTTCTCCACCTCGGCTTTGACCTTCTGCTGGATCTCGTCGTCCACCGGCGAGGGGGACGAGGGCTTGTCCTGGGCAAGGACCGGCAGGGCGGCGGTGCACACAGCGATCAGACACGAAGCCGCGAGGCTCCTCAGAATTCTCGACACGGATTTCCTCCCACGAAAGGCCGGCGGACCGTTCCACCGGCGGGTCGATCTCAGATGCGACAGCTACAGCGAGGGGAGGACGAGCGAGGGTGGCGGCCGGTTCGCGAGCGGCAGGAGGAATGGCAGGAGTATCCGGGGAGAAGTCTTATCCCATGGACCGGAGTGGGAGCGCCGCAGCAGGCCCGCGACCAAAGCCGCCAGGGCATGGTCCAACCCGGGGCGGACCCCGAGGGCGGCGATATCGGCCCAGCGGTCGATGTCCTCCAGGGGATCGAGCAGCGCCGGATTTCCCGCGTTGGCGGCGAGGTCGGCGAACGTTCGCGAGGTCTGCCAGCGCACGCCGGCAAAGAGGGTGGAGACCTCCGTGCGGCAGCCGATGAGGTAGGCGCCGCCATCCGGCGAAGGTCCAAGGACGACCGCCTTCTCCTCGAGCCGGCGGAACGCCTCGGCGAGCTCACGGAGGCCGAGGCGGGGCACGTCCGTGGGTACGGCCAGAATCGACCGGTACCCCAGGGCACGGGCCTCGGCGAAGGCGTTGGCCAGGCGTTCGGCGAAATCGTTCCCCCGCTGGGCCAGCGCGCCTCCCGGTCCCACGATCAGGAGATCCACCTCGGGAAGCGAAGCCGCCGCCGCCGCGATCCGCCGCCGGGCGAAGGTGAAGAGCCCCCGCGCTCGCGGCAGCCGCTTGGCGCACGCCTCCTCCTTCGCTGTGCGGGCGAAGAGTAGCATGCAGCGCTGGGTGATCGGTCGCAGAGGCGTCTCCCTCGGGCTCGGGTCGATCCGGGAGTCTATACGCGGAAGCGTCGGAGTTCGGATCGCAACAGGACCCATCATCCCCCCGCTGGAAGATCGGCGCCTTCTCCCAGCGTCACCCTTGGCAGGGTTGGGAAGGTGGGGATCGCCTGCCAACCCCGGGTTCCCACCGGCTCCGCCGGTTCCCACCCGGGGCTAGAAGAATGCCGCCCTGCGGGCTCGCCGCTTCGTTAGGTCGGCCTCGCCCAGAATCATTTCTGAATGCCCATCGGCACGGAATCGACAAGGGCCTGCTACCCATGAACGATCCAAGGCGTCGAAGAAAGCCCGTCAGGGCAGCATTCCCGTAGCCCCGGGTGAGAGCCGGCGGAGCCGGTGAGAACCCGGGGTTGGGGACGTGGCCCCGGAGACCGGATGGGACCGGAGGCGTACATTGGACCTGTCTCCCACCGCACCCCTCATCACCCCGGCCCTCTTCTCCCATCGCCCTCCCCCCGGCCGGGAGAAGAGGGAGAACAGCCAAGCACCCCTCACTCCGCCGTCTTCACCCAGCAGCGCAGCACCTCGGCGACGCTCCAGGCCTGGGCGATGCAGCCGCGGGGAGTGTAGGGAGCCTCGGCGTCGAAGACCTCGCTGATGCGTGCCGAGGCAGGCCTCGTCCGAGATGGGGAACGAAGCCTTCCAGGAGATGCCGGGCCCGCGACGGATCTTGCGGATGGACGCGCAGCCAGGCGTCCACGTAGGGGCCGATCAGCCAGCCCCAGACGGTTCCCTGGTGATAGGCGGCATCGCGGGCTCGCAGGTCGCCATCGTACTGCGGCTTGTAGTCGGGATGGCCAGGAGCCAGGGAGCGCAGGCCCACGGGGGTGAGCAGTCGCTCGGTAACCACCCGCAGCACGGACTCCCAGCGCGCCTCGTCCAGCACGGGATGATCGAGGGCGATGGCGAAGAGCTGGTTGGGCCGGCAGGCGGGGTCGTCCCCCGGCTCGTCGTTGAGAACGCCGTCCACCACGTCGTAGAGATAGCCGCCCTCGGCGTACCAGAACCGCCGGTTGAACGATTCACGGCAGCGCTCGGCGTGGGTGCCCAGGTTGCGGGCCGACGCCTCGGCCCTGCCGGGATCGCCGTGCGTCGCCACCCAAGTCTGAAGGAGCCGCAGGGCGTTGTACCAGAGGGCGTTGATCTCCACCGCCTTGCCCCGGCGCGGCGTCACCACCCAGTCGCCGACCTTGGCGTCCATCCAGGTGAGCTGGTAGCCCTCGGCTCCCTGGCGAAGCAGGCCGTCGGCCGGATCGACGCCGATGCCGAAGCGGGTGCCGGAGAGGTGATGGTCGACGATGTCGAGGAGCGTGGGGAGGAGGACCCGCAGGGTCTCGCGATCCCCGGTCGTCTCCAGGTAGCGATGGAGGGCGTGGAAGAACCAGAGCGTGGCGTCCGCGGTGTGGTAGAGCCCCTCGCGATCGCCCTCGGGAAACAGGTTGGGAATGAGCCCGTCGCGCACGTAGCGGGCGAAGGTGCGCAGGATGTAGCCGGCCTCCAGGGCGCGGCCGGTCGCCAGGGTCAGCCCTTCGAGGCTGATCATCGTGTCGCGTCCCCAGTCGGTGAACCAGTGGTAGCCGGCGATGACGCTGCGGGCCTCGTCGCCCGCGGCGTGGGCGCGGGCGGCGTCCTCGGCCCGGCCGGGAGTGACCACGAAGTCGTCCGCCGCCAGCACCAGTTCCGCCGCCGTGCCGGACCGGGCCGCGGGGACGGCGGCCTCGATCAGCCGCCGCCGGCGCTCCAGCTCCGCGGCCGCCACCTCGGCGGGATGGAGGGACAAGATCACCTCCCAGCTCTCCGTGGAGGCGGTGAGAGCCACCGCGTCCTCGCCCAGCGAAAGGTTGGCGCCGAAGAAGCCGGGGCTCCAGAGATCGCCCACCGATTCGTAGCCGCGGCGGTCCTCGATCCCGTAGTAGACGTCCTCGATGCGGCGCGGCGCGACGGTGAACGTGGGATGGAGACCGTCGAGGGCCAGGCGCAGCGGCGGCAGGTTGGGCCACGGCGAGGTCAGCTCGTAGCGGCCGTCGACGACGGTGAGCTGATAGCCCTTGTCGAGGGGCGTCGAGACCGGCGCGTCGTGCGGCCGGAAGTGGACGGTGGGATGAATCTCCAGCCGCGCCACGCCCTCCCCCGCCGTCAGCCGATAGAAGACCTGCACCGTGTTCTGGCGGTGGGCGAGGAGGACCCGCTTCTCCAGGCGGAAGTCACCGGCCTCGTAGCTCCACACCGGCAATCCCCAATCCATGCGGAAGTCCTTGAGGTGCCCGGCTCCCGGAGCCATGGGCGCCTGCCCCGCCCGCTGCTCGCCGCCGAGGCGGACGATGGTGCCGTCGGGCAGGTGCAGCACTTCCATAACCTCGCCAAGCATGAGCATGCGGCCGAGCGGTGCCGGCTGCGCCGCCACCAGCAGGCCGTGGTACCGCCGGGTGGGCACTCCGGACAGCGTGCCCGAGGCGTAGCCGCCGAGGCCGTTGGTGACCAGCCACTCACGGGTGAGCAGCGTCTCGGGCAGAGGCGCCAGGGGAATGTCCTCCAGGACGGGCTTCAGGGCCGGCTCGGGCTCGGCCGCTACCTCTAACTGGGGGATAAATCTCTCGGGTGCGATCATGTCGTCTACTCCTGTCTTCACTTGCTTCGTCTTCGGACCTTTCCCCCACTCAGCACCACGGCCGCCTGACCGGGGAGCCGCCAGCGCCCCTCGTCGTCCTCGGGCGGCGGCGCGCCGCTGCCGCCGTATTTAGGGTCTTCGCTCGACCACAGAACCTCCCAACGGGACCCCGTCAACGGCGCCAGCAGGGGCTCCGGCACCGGCTCGAGGTCGAGATCCTTTCCCAGGTTCACGATCAGCAGGCGGTCACCCGCGGTCTCGCCGAAGAAGCGGAGGGCGAAGGCTTCGCGCCCGAGCACCGTGCCGTCGAGCCAGCCGGCGCCCTGGGCACGGAAGACCGGGTCTTCCCGCCGCAGCCGGAGCAGATCGCGGTGCAGGGCCAGGGCCTCGCCGTGAGTCTCGCGTTCGCTCCAGTCCAACTTGCAGCGGGCGAAGGTCTCCGGCGACTCGGGATCGGCGACGCCCGCCTGCGTCGCCGCCAGGGCGAGGCTGGGAAACTGGGCGAGGAACTCCAGGCGCCCCTGGCGCACCGCCGCCGCCAGCTCCGGGTTGTGATCCGCGAAGTAGAGGAAGGGCGTCGAGGCGCAGAACTCCTGGCCCTGGAAGAGGAACGGCGTTCCCGGCCCCAGCAGCAGGAGAGCCGTCAGCGCCCGGTAGCCTCCCGGGCTCGCCAGCTTGTGCACGCGATCGCCGCGGGCGGAGTTGGCCACCTGGTCGTGGTTCTGGAGAAAGTTGATGAACGCCGAGGCCGGCAAGCCGAGGCCGGATGAGCCCCGGCGCTGCTTCTGCCACGAGTAGCGCTGCCCCTGGTAGAGATAGCCGTACTTGACGAGAGAGATCATCTCCTGGGGCGTACCCCGGTAGTCCGAGTAGTAGGCCTCGCTGTGCCCGGTCAGCGCCACCATCGCCGAGTGGTGGAAGTCGTCGTTCCACAGCGAATCGAAGCCGAAGCCCCCCTCTTCCACGGGCCGCACCAGCCGCGTGTCCTGGGGCTCGTTCTCGGTGGTGATGTAGATCGGCCTGCCGCCCGTGGCCTCGCGGGCCCGGCGGCCGATGGCGGCCAGGATGTGCACCGCGGAGGCGTCCTTCACATCCTGTGTCGCGTCCAGCCGCAGGCCGTCGAGGTGATACTCGTCGATCCAGAAGCCGGCGTTGGCGATGAAGAGCTCGCGCACCGGCTCGGCGTCCTCGAAGTTGAGCGCCTGGCCCCAGTCGTTGGTGTATTTGTCCGTGAAGTAGTGCTCGGAGAACGCTTTGAGGTAGTTGCCGTCCGGCCCGAGGTGGTTGTAGACCACGTCGAGAATGATGCCGAGCCCCACGGCGTGGGCGCGGTCCACGAAGCGGCGGAAGTCGTCCGGCTCGCCATAGAGGTGGTAGGGCGCGAAGAGGTCGACGCCGTCGTAGCCCCAGCCGAACCGGCCGGGGAACTCGGCCACCGGCATGACCTCGACGATCGTGATCCCGAGCTCGGCCAGCGCCGGCAGCTCTCGCGCCGCGGCCGCCCACGTTCCGTCCTGAGTGAAGGTGCCGATGTGCATCTCGTAGACCACCTGCCCTTCGCGGCCGGCGCCCTTCCATTCCGCGTCCGTCCAGCGAAATTTCGCGGGATCGGCCACCTGCGAGGGGCCGTGAGGCCCCTCGGGCTGAAAGCGGGACGCCGGATCGGGATAGGAGTCGCCGCCGTCGAGCCGGTAGCGGTAGAGGGCGCCGTCGCCCGCCCCGGCGACGAGCCCTGAGAAGTAGCCGCCCGCCTCGGGCGCCAGCTCCAACTCTCCTGCTTCCCCCTCGAATACGACCTCCACCCTCCGGCACCGGGGCGCCCAGACTCGGAAGTGAACGCCTTCTGGTGCCACTTCGGCGCCCACGGGCAGCCGGCGCGGGGTGTAGTTCGCGGGGGGAGTCAGCCTCTCGCTCATCGGGATCGGAGGCAATGCAGGGGTTGTGCCGCTTCCGGGCGGAGAGTTTCCGGAAACTGCGCAACCCAGTCGCATCGTCACTTCCGCCCGGGCATAAATGCCAGGGCTAGGTATAGGCGCTGGATGAATCCAGCTTGAAGTCCCCTTCAGGGGGCGCCATTCAATAGCCCCGGCATTTATGCCCGGGCGGAGGTGACGACGCGACAGAATCTCGACCATGCCTTGTAATCATCATTCCTCCATGCTGTAATTTTCGTTGCATGAACTCCGTCGCCCTCCCCACCCGCTTCTCCCGTTTCCGCTCCGCGTTCGGGCTGGAGCGCAACGTCGTGGCGATGCTCGCGATGTTCCTGGCGTTGGGGATGGGCGAGGAGATGTGGACGCGTTTCATTCCCAAGTACCTGGAGCTGCTGGGGGCCGGTGCCCTGGCGGTGGCGGTCTATGGCACGCTGCACGATCTTCTCGACGCCCTCTACCCTTATCCCGGGGGCTGGCTGGCGGACCGCATCGGGCGGCGGGCGGCGCTGGTGACCTTCGCGCTGCTGGCGATCGGCGGCTATGTCTGCTACCTGCTGGCGCCGAGCTGGCCGTGGATCCTGGCCGGCACCGTGCTGGTGATGGCGTGGACCAGCCTCACCGTGCCGGCGATCTTCGCCGTGCTCGGGGATCACCTGCCGCCCGGGAGGCGGGCGACCGGATTCGGCGTGATGGCCCTGCTCAAGCGGGTACCGATGATCTTGGCCCCTCCCCTGGGCGGCTGGCTCATCGCCCGGCTCGGCTTTCAGGGTGGAGTGCGGGCCGGGCTCGTGGCAACGATCCTCCTCGCCCTGCTGGGGATCGCCGTGCTGCGCCGCTCCTACGTGGAGAAGGCGACCCCGCCCGCGGATCTGGAGAACCTGCCCGCCCTCTGGCGGCGGATGGACCCGGGGCTGAAGCGCCTGCTGCTCGCCGATGTCATGGCGCGCTGGGCCGAGGGCATTCCCCGGGTCTTTATCGTCTTCTTCGTGCTCGACGCCCTCGGCCGCTCTGCCGTCGAGTTCGGAGCCCTGACCAGCGTGCAGATGCTCGCGGCGACCGTGGTCTACATCCCGGTGGCGCGGGTGGCGGACCGCATGAACCGCAAGCCGTTCGTGCTGCTCACCTTCGCCTTCTTCGCCCTCTTTCCCCTGGTGCTGGTGACGGCGCACGGCACGGCCTGGCTGGTGGCGGCCTTCGCCGTCGCCGGCCTGCGGGAGACGGGAGAGCCGGCGCGCAAGGCGCTGATCGTCGACCTCGCCTCGGCCGGGGCGCGGGGCCGGGCCGTGGGCCTCTACTACCTCATTCGCGGCCTCGCCGTGTTCGCCGCTCCGATGGTGGGCGGCTGGCTCTGGATTTTTGACCGCCGGCTCCCCTTCTACGTGGCGTTCGCGGTGGGAGCCGCCGGCTTTGGGGTGCACGCCCGGTGGGGACCGGGGGACGCGCCCAGCGTCCCCGCGGGCATTTGACTTATCCTCTGGCCCCATGCGCTGGCTCGGCCTCACCTACACCCTCCCCACGGCTTCGGCGTCGAGCAAGCGGGTGGCCGTCTGGCGGCGGTTGCGGCAGCTCGGGGCGGTGTCGCCCACGGGCGGGCTCTACCTGCTGCCGGAAGGCTCGGAGAACGCCGAGGCCCTGGACTGGCTCGCCCAGGAGATCGAGGACGGCGGCGGCGAGGCGCTGGTGCTGCGCGTCGACCGCTTCGAGCGCGATGCCGAGGCCAGGCTGATCGAGCTCGTCCGCACCGCCCGCGACGAGGACTACCGCAAGCTCGCCGCCGACGCCGGGGAGGCGTTGGAGCCCGCGGGTCAGGACGGCTTGCGGGAACGCCTGGAGAAGCTGCGCCGCCGCTTCGCCGAGATCGCGCGGCTCGACTTCTTCCAGGCCGCCGAGGGTCCCCGGGCCGCCGCGGCGCTCGCCCGGATCGAGGCCGCCCTGGGCCGCGAAGCGCCCTCCCCGGAGGTGCCCGCCGCGGAACGCGAGCGCTACCAGGGCCGGCGCTGGGTCACCCGTCCTCATCCGCACGTCGACCGGCTGGCCTGCGCCTGGCTCATCCGCCGCTTCGTCGACCGCCAAGCCGTGATCCGCTACGGCGACACGCCCGAGGAGGGCGAGGTCTCCTTCGACCTGCGGGACGCCGACTTCGGCCACCGTGGCAATCTTTGCAGCTTCGAGACGATGCTCGCCGCCTTCGGCCTCGGCGCCGATCCTGCCCTCGCCATGCTGGCCGAGATCGTCCACGAGATCGACCTCCGCGACGGCACCTCGACCCGGCCCGAGGTGCCGGGAGTCGACGGCATCCTGCGCGGCTGGTCCTCCGCCGGCTGGCCCGACTCCGAGCTCGAACGCAACGGCGCCGCCCTCTTCGAGGGGCTCTACACAGCGCTGAAGCAGGAGCGCGCCGCCGCTTCCCGTCCCCCTGCCCGCGGGAGGAAGCTCGGGCAGGCGTAATGGAGCCTGTAACAATCCCTCGCTACCCTGAGCCTGCCACTACAAGGCGGGTAACGAAAGTCGCTTCGCCTTGAGACAGGGGGGTCGCATGGAAGAGCATCCAAGTCCCGAGGATCTGCGCCGGTTCGTGGAAGGGCGCCTGGACCGAGACGAGGCCCGGCGTGTGGTCGCCCACTTCATCGACGGCTGCCGGCACTGCGGCGACGAGGCGGTGAGGTACAACCTGCTGCGCCTCAGCATCCGGGAGGGGGTAGAACCTTCTCCGAGAACCTCCTCACGGGAGATGGACCCCGTCTTCCTGAGCCTCCTGCCGAGCGAAATGACGCGGCGGGTCCAATGACCGCCTGACGAGCCCCGGCAGGTATCAGGCGCGCTTCAGTCCCAGCGAAAGCTGGCGCAATCCCTCCGCCACGTTCTCCGGCTGCACGGCGAAGCCGAGCCGGAAATGGCGGGGGTCTTCGAAGAACCTTCCCGGCACGATCGAAGTCTCCCGCTCGCGCAACCAATCGTGAAGACCCTGGCTGTCCTCCTCCTGCTTCAGGCGGGGGAAGACGGTCATGGATCGCTCGGGCACCACGCAATCGAGCCACTCGGCGTGCTCGGCGAGGAAGGCGTGCACCTGCTCGATGTTGGGATCGAGGATGGCGCGGCTGCGGGCGATCAGGCGCGACAGCTGCCGCAGGGCCGCGAGGGCGAGCGTGGCGCTGGGGACCGATCCTCCGGCGTCCATCAGATCGAAGGTCCGCCGCAGCCGGGCCGCGATCCTGGGCTCGCCGCAGAGAATCCAGCCGCAGCGCAATCCCGAAAGGCCGTACGTCTTGGTGAGACTGCTGGTGGCGAGGACGTTGGGGCCGAGGTGGACGTGGCTCGGCGGCGCCGACTCGAACCACAGGTCGCGATAGACCTCGTCCACCAGCACCCAGGCGCCCCCGGTCTCGGCGAGCCCGCAAAGCTCGCCGATCTCCTCCGGCGGCAGCATCACGCCGCTGGGATTGTGAGGATTGGTGAGCACCACCAGCCGCACCTTGTCCGTCAGCAGCAGGCGCAGCTCGCGCGGATCCACGCGATAGCCGTTCTCATGACGCCGGGAGAAGCGGCGCACCTCGGCCCCCATGAACTCGACGGCGGCCAGGATCGGCTCATAAGTCGGTTGCTCCACCAGCACCACGTCCCCGGGCTCGATCAGGGTGGCGAAGGCGAGAAAGTTGGCGCCCGAAGTGCCGCCGGCCGTCACCACCTCCCGCGGGCTTTCCAAGGCGTACAACCTGGCGATCGCTTCGAGGAGCGGCGGATAGCCGTCCCGGTTGTCGCCGTTGACCACCACGTCGCCCGGCTCCAGCTCGAGATCCTCGACGCCGGCCGGCACCATGCCGCTGTTGGCGAGGTTGTACCGCGCCGCCGCGTGCTCCTTGGCCCAGCGCATGTAGACGCTATGTTTGGTCATGGGCGATACCTCTCCGTGGGCCTCCCCGCCCCTCGCCAGAAATAATAGACCGGCACTCCCAGGGCGAAGATGGCGGTGCCGATGAGGGCGTTGCGGGTGTCCGCGAAGAAGGTGTTGAGCACGATGCCCACTCCGGCCAGGATGAACAGCAGCGGCACCACGGGATAACCGGGCACGGGGAAGGGCCGCGGCGCCTCGGGCAGGGTGCGGCGGAAGACGATCAGCGAGGCGCCCGCCAGGGCGAAGAAGATCCAATCCGCGAACACCGCGTAGCCCAGCAGCTTGTCGTAGGTGTTCGCCAACGCGTAGACCGCGGCGAGGCCGCCCTGGAGCAGGATCGCCGCCGTCGGCGCCCGGAACCGGGGCGACAGGCGCGCCAGCCGGCGGAAGAAGAGGCCGTCCGCGGCCATGGCGTAGTAGACGCGGGGCGCCGAGAGCAGCGCCAGGTTCATGAAGCCGAAGGTGGAGATGACGACCAGGAGGCTGATGACCTTGGCGCCCGTCTCCCCCACCAGCCGCGAGGCCATCGCGGCGGCGGGTGTCGTCGTCGCGGCCAGCTCCGGAGCCCCCAGCACGTGCACATAGGCCACATTGGCCGAGACGTAGACGGCAATGACGCAGAACACGCCGATCAGGATGGCGCGCGGCAGGTTGCGCTGCGGCTCCTTCACCTCCTCGGCGACATAGTTGAGATTCTGCCAGCCGCCATAGGCGAACATGGCGGGCACCAGCCCCGCGAAGAAGGCGGAGAGCAGATTGAGGCCACCGTCGAGCTCCGGCGGCACCAGCGGCTCCCAGGTGAGGCCCGACTTCTTGGTGAGCACGAAGGCGCCCACGATCAGCAGAGCGATCGCCACCGTCTTGCTGAAAGTGAGGAAGTTGATGACGATGGCCCCCGGCTTGATGCCCAGGGCGTGGAAGGCCGCGAGCGTCACGAGGATCGCCGCGGCGAGCCAGGGAGTCGAGCCGCCTGGGAGATCGACCAGCCGCGCCACGTATTGGGCGAAGGCCACCGCCACCGCCGCCGTGGCCCCGGTCTGCACGATGAGCAGCAGGCCCCAGCCATAGAGGAAGGCCACCAAGGGGGAAAACGCCTCGCGGAAGAAGGCGTACTGGCCGCCCACCTTCGGCATCACCGTGCTCAGCTCGGCGAACACGAAGCCGCCGAACAGGGCGATGACGCCGCCGGCGATCCACACCGCGAGGATGAGGAACGGCGTGTGGACCTTCTGGGCCACGACATAAGGATTGATGAAGATGCCCGAGCCGATGATGCCGCTGATGACGATCATCGTGGCATCGAACAACGTCAGACGCCGGGCAAACCCCGGGCTCGATCCCGTGCTCATGGCGGCCCTCTCCTTCCAGGACGGGCGGGTCGGATGGTGTGGCCTCGAAGCGCTGCGGGAGTGTACAGCAGGCTGGCGGCGACCCGTTGGAAGAATCCAACGGCTCATTGGAAGAGTCCAACGGCTCATCGGAAAGTACGACGGCACGTTGGAGGAATCCAACGCTCCATTGGAAGAGTCCAACGGCTTATCGGAGAGTCCGACGCTCCATTGGAAGAATCCAACGGCTCGTCGGAAAGTCCGGCGTCACGTTGGAAGAGTCCAACGGCTCATCGGAGAGTTCGACGTCATGTTGGAAGAACCCAACGCTCCGTTGGAAGAATCCAACGGCTCATCGGAAAGTCCGGCGTCACGTTGGAAGAATCCAACGCTCCATTGGAAGAGTCCAACGGCTCATCGGAAAGTCCGACGTCAGGTTGGAAGAATCCACGCTCCGTTGGAAGATGCCAACGGCTCATCGGAAAGTACGACGTCACGTCGGAAGAATCCAACGCGACCCTGGAAGCTTCCAAGATTCGAGGTGAGAGTGCCCTGTCTCTGGCACACTCCTTGTCATCCGGAGCGGCCGCACCGCCCCGCGGTGGGGCCGGAAGGACGCCGCGCCGGAAGGAGCCGTCCATGTCGCGCAATGCCCACCGAGCGTCCGCCGCTCTCCTCGCTCTCCTGTTGCTCGCCTCCCCCGCCTTCGCCGCTCCGTCCTGGCCATCGCCGCCCCGGCTCGGGGAGCAGATCTCTGGCCTGGTACTCCGCGTCTGGAATGCCTTGACGGGCACTGGTCCTGCCGAGAAGCGAGGACCGGGGATGGACCCCATTGGTGTTGTGGACCCGGGGACCACGCCGCAGGTTCCAGATGCTGTTGCGCCCGCCGATGGGGAACGGGGACCGGGGATGGACCCTAACGGCTAGATGTCTGCTCCGTCTGATCAGCCGAGCCCGTCAGCAGGTGGCGGGCCGGCAACTCTTTTCCCTTGGAACCTCCTTCGCCGTGCCACTTTTCGAGCATATACTAGCGGCGTAAGAGAATTTCAACCCAGGAGGCATCGTGAGCGACATCCACATCACCCATGAGCTACTCCGTGCTGTCGCGAGGGGAGATCTGCCGCCCCAGACGTTGATCGAGTACGGCTATAAGCACCTGATGGGACTGTGCGGGGTCTGCCGCGAGGAGTTTGCGGCATTCCGGAGGGAGCGGGAAATCAAGTCCGATGCTGGCTCGTCTCTTCTGGCTCTGACGACGATTCTCAAGCGGCAGGATCAGGATCTGAAGGATGTTGGAAAGAGGGCGCGGCGAGATTTGGACGAGCTCTTACGCCTCCCGCTGGAAAGACGTCTCGCCAAGATAAGCCGCTCCTTCAACCGGTTTCGCGGTGCCTTCCTTGCGTCGCTACTTCTGGATGAGAGCCGGAAAGCCATGCCCGGCGATCTTGAAACCGTACAAGAGCTTGCAGAAACAGCGGAGGCTGTTTTGCAGCGTTCACCGGCTGGACGAGGTGTCGCCGATCTTTCCGCCCGAACCTCCGCCTACCTCGCCAACGTGAGCCGGATGCGAGGCGATGTACAAGAAGCCCAGCGAAGGTTCGACTACGCTCGGTACCTGATCAAATACGAGGGTGTCGCCGAGCCACGAGTGTACGCTGAGGTCGACTGGCTCGAAGGAAGTATGCGCTTGGATCAGCGTCATTTCGCTGGGGCTGAGGAACTGCTGGTGCGCTCTATCACTCTCTACACCATTGCCGGAGAGAAGGACGAGGCGGCTCAGCCTCTCGTCACGCTCGGCTTGGTCCACTTCCATCGCGGCAACTACACGAAGGCCA
Organism: Thermoanaerobaculaceae bacterium; assembly: GCA_963717295.1. GTDB lineage: Bacteria > Acidobacteriota > Thermoanaerobaculia > Multivoradales > UBA5704 > DATARR01. Next base: position 7,130,378 of record OY970330.1, on the reverse strand, counting down.
TCGAGGCCACCCAGGAGGCGGCTCACCTCCTTTCGGAGGAAGCGGACCCGCGGATGTACCTCTCCGCCCGGCACAACCTGGCCCTCTTTCACTGCGAGGCCGGAAACTACCCGGCAGCCGCGGAGGCCCTCCAGCAGGACCGAGACCTCTACGCCCGGTTTCCCGACGCCTGGACGCAGCTCCGGCTGGCCTGGCTGGAAGGGAAGATCACCTACGGCCTGGGACATCTGGAGCGGGCCGAGGCCCTGTTCCTCGCCACGCGTTCCGGCTTCATCGCGGAACAGGCCGGCTACGACGCGGCCATGGTCTCCATCGACCTCGCCACGATCTACACCCAGCAAGGGCGGGCGGACGAGGCCCTCCGGATCGCCGAGGAGATGCACGACATCTTCAAAGCCGAGGACGTGCACCGCGAAGCCGTAGCCGCCCTTCTCCTCTTCCAGGAGGCGGCGCGCCAGAAGGCCCTCACCGTGGAGAAGCTCCGCGATCTCTCGGAGTACCTGAAAGCCGCGCGGGGGAATCCGTCGCTGCGGTTCAAGAAGTGACGGTATCGTCATCGTCCCAGCGAAGGACGTAGAGACGTCCCAGCCCGTTCACGACACCATCCGCAGGTCAATGATGTCGGGGCGTCTCCGAGGCGGCCACGGCCGCCCGAGTTCCGATGAGCTGTAACGGGGCAATGCCGCCTCTCGGCGCTCCGCGGTTTCCACAAGGCTAGGTCCAGATCTCTCCGCCATACGTTGGGTTGGACGGGCCGGGGGCTGCCGCCCCGGCGGAGACGTCCCGCCGTTATAGGCCTGCGATCGTTATCGTAAACGGGCTGGGAGCGTCTCTACACCCTCCGGCGAGAATTTCCAGGCGCACATCCCCGTCTTTTGCCCCGAAGGGGCTCAGGCATGTAGCCCGGGGCTGGCGCTGTTTGCCAGCCCCGGGTCATGGAACCACACAAACCCAAAAGCCCTGAAAGGGCGAAGGCGGCGTTTGCCACGGGTGACAGGCGGCGATATCGAACACCGATCCGCCGTCGCCCCTTCGGGGCTTTGGGATTGGTTGGGGAGGACGTTGACCCGGGGCTGGCAAAAAGCGCCAGCCCCGGGCTACATGCCGTTGCCCCTTCGGGGCATTAGCGCCAACGGCGCCACGATGCTAGACTCCCGCTAAACAACTGAATCCAGAGAGGTGATCGTGGCTGACGAGACACCGGTCGAATTGCTGGTTGAGGTGGGAGCGAGCGGAGCGGATGTCGAGGAAGTCGACCGGCTGACCCGCAATTTGCTCAGCGAGCTACGAGAGCTTCCTTTGGAATCGGCCAATCTGGTCTCCGACGGCCAGCCGGGCCATGGCACCAAAGCGGGAGAGGTCACAGTCATTGGAATGCTCATGGCAGGAGTTCTTCCCACCTTTCTGCCCAACCTGGTCACCTTCCTCCAGAGCTGGCTCAAGCGCGGAGACGGCAAGACCATCAAGCTCAAGACGGCGGCCTACGAGGTAGAGCTCCCGACGGGTGAGTTCAGTCACGCGGAGATTCACAAGCTGTTACGGACCCTGAGCGCCAAACCGACCGAGGGCAAACCGGAGAAGCCGTGAGCCGCAAACTCGCCCTGCTCCTTGGCAACAGCACGTACGGCCCGGGCCTCCCACCTCTTGAGAAGCCCGACGCCGACATCGCCGCTCTCGCCAAGGTTCTCGCCGATCCGGCAATCGGCGGCTTCGATGAAGTCAAGCCTCTTCTCGATGCGAACAGCGCCGCCGCACGACGGGAAGTCGCGCGCTTTTTCTCCGGCCGCAGCCCGGACGATCTGCTGCTCCTCTACTTCTCCGGCCACGGCCTGCGTGACGATAGAGGAGGCTTGTATCTGGCAGCCCCAGACACCGAGACCGATTTGCTTAGAGGAACCGCCGTCCCAGCCGCCTACATTTCGGAGGAAATGGACAACTGCCGGTCGCGCCGACAGATCCTGATCCTGGATTGTTGTTATAGCGGAGCCTTCGAGCGCGGCGCCAAAGGATCGACAGCCAACCCGGCTACCGCCTTTACGGGCAACGGCCTTGGGCGATTCGTGCTGACCGCCAGCGACTCGACGCAACTCGCCTGGGAAGATGTCGCAGCCACCAGCAAGGGAGGCCTATCGGTCTTCACCCGTCATCTGGTAGCAGGACTCGAGAGCGGCGAGGCCGACCTCGACGGCGACGGCTTCATCAGTGTCGATGAGCTTTACGACTATGTCTATGCCCAAGTGGTCGAAGAAAACCCTCGACAGACTCCAGGAAAGTCGACTTCCAAGCAGCAAGGAGAGATCTTCCTTGCGCGCAACCCCGTGGGATCCAAGATCCGTCCGCTGCCGGCCGAGCTAATGCAGGCCTTGGAACACCCCTTGGCCGCAGTGCGGGAAGGCGCTGTCCGCGAGCTCGGGCGGTACCTCCGGGGAAGCGACGCCGGTCTGGCCAAGGCCGCTCGCGCAGCCGCGGAGCAGGCCCGTGACGACGACAGCCGGCGGGTCGCGATGGCGGCCGCCGAGGTTCTCGCGGCTGTTGCTCTAGAGCAAGCGGAGCCGGTTCCTCAGTCGAAGCCCGCGGAACCCCAACCGGCTCCTGCTCCTGACCGCAATGAAGGAGGCCCCAGTCAGCCCGCACCGCCACCCTCTGGCGCCTCCGGGGAGCTTCCGCACACCTCTCGAAAAAAGGCGTCACCCAAGCCGATCTGGATCGCTTTGGGAGTTCTTGCACTCTTGGGGACGGTCGCCCTACTGATCTCACAGACCAACAAGCATTTCGACGACGAACCCGCAGAGCCACTACCTCCGGTCGTATCTGAGTTCTCCACCCAAGAGGCAACGATCGACCTGCTCACGGAAGCGAAGACCTGGCCGCTCGTCCTGGCTGACAGCTTCGACTCCATGGAAACCTCAACATTTACAGACCTTCATACCGAAGCTGAGCAGGGTACCAAAACGGGTGTGATTACCTTGGGCTTCCTTCGCTCGTCTATAGCTTCGAAGCTGAAGGAAGGAACCTTTGCCCTCTTTCCGGCCAATCTAACTACACCCGCCACGGATTTCTACCTCAAAGTCGACCTGAGAAAGAGCACTGGATTTGACACAGGGAATGCTGGCCTTATGTTCCGTATTAGCACCGATAGACGGCAGCACTACGCATTTGAAATCAACCAGAATAGCTATGAGTTCACAGCTTACACGAGCGAGTGGCGTGTCATTCGGCCTTGGACGCTCTCAGCGGCCATTCACCCAAATCAGACCAACTCCCTCGCGGTTGTCGCCAAAGGTTCCGACTTGACCTTGTTTATAAACGACCAAAAAGTTGATCAGGTCTCCGATGCAACCTTTAGCTCTGGGGGAGTAGGCCTCGGCATCGAATCTCACGGGCTTGGGAAGGTGACCTTCGACTTCGACGACTTTGAGTTCCGCCGCAGGCCATAGGTCCCCACTTCTCGGGAAGTCGGTCCCGCCCCTGGCAGAGCCCTTGCTACACATCCAACCCGGACGGCCCGCCCGACGCGGACCGTGAGACATCATGGCGAACGCAGCAAGAATTCCACTCGACCCGCACCCTACCGAGCCTGAACCTCACGAGCCCGAGGCGACCGGCCCGAAGCCGCCTCCAAGGCGCACGCCCTTCCGTCCCCTCGGCCGGCGCGGGTGGATCTGGCTGGCCGTCCTCGGCGGCATCGCCCTGATCCTCCTCCTGGTGGCCAGCCGGTTCGACGAATACCTGCGGCGCAATCTCGAAGCCAAGATGAACCAGCATCTCAAGGGGTACACGGTGAGCGTCGGGCACGCCCACCTGAACCCCTTCACGTTCTCGCTGACCTTGAAGCAGCTCACCATTCGCCAGCAGGCCAACCCCGAGCCCCCCGTAGCGGATATCCCTCGGCTCAAGACGAGTGTCGAGTGGAGACGGCTGCTCACGTTCCATCTGGTGGCCGATGCCGTGTTCACTCAGCCTCGGGTCCACGTCAACCTGCCCCAGCTCCTGGCGGAGAGCCGGAATCCGGAGAAGATGCGGGAGCGCGGCTGGCAGCAGGCCATGGAGTCGATCTATCCCCTGAAGTTCAACGTCGTCGCGGTCCACGACGGCGACGTCGTCTACCTGAACGAGGATCAGACGAAGCCGCTCCACGTCTCGCACGTCAATCTCACGGCCTCCAACATCCGCAACATCCAGTCCCCGGACCGGGTCTACCCGTCAGCCATCCACGGCGACGGCGTGGTCTTCGACACCGGGCGGGCCGTTGTGGACGGCAACGCCGACTTCCTCGCCAATCCCTATCCCGGGGTCCATGCCCTGTACCGGGTGTCCAACGTGCCGCTGGACCGCCTGCGCCCGTTGAGCGCCAAGGCGAATCTCTCACTGCGCGGCGGAACCCTGGCCTCCAACGGCGAGGTCGAGTACGGACCGCGGCACAAGGAGGTGCGGATCGACGACGTCTCCATCCGCGGCCTCGACCTCGACTACATCCATGCGACGGCGACCGCCGCCGCCGAGAAGGCCCGGGAGAAGAAGGTCGCCGCGGTGGCCCGCGACACCAGCCCGCCTGTGCCGACGCTCATCAAGCACCTGCTGCTCACCCGCAGCAAAGTGGGAGTCATCAACAAGGTGCCCGGCCACGACTTTCATCTCTTCGTCGACGGCGGCGAGCTCGAGGTGACCAACATCTCGACCGGCTTTCGCAACGGGCCGACCCATGCTCGCCTCACCGGCCGCTTCATGGGCAGCGGCACAGCCCATGGCACCGCCACCTTCCGCGACGACCGCAACGGCCCGGACTTCAGCTTCCTCCTCGCCGTCGAGCACGCCAGCCTGCCCTCGCTCAACGATCTCCTGCGCTCCTACGGCAAGCTCGACGTGGCCGGCGGCACCTTCTCCGTCTACTCCGAGGTCAAGGTCCACAATGGCCGCATCGACGGCTACCTCAAGCCGCTGTTCGCGGACGTGAAGGTCTACGATCCCAAGCAGGACAAGGACAAGCCCCTCCTCAAGAAGCTCTATGAGAAGATCGTGGGCGGCGTCGCTCACGTCCTGGAGAACCGCCGAGGCGAGGATGCCACGGTGGCCGATCTCTCCGGCCCTCTGAGCAATCCCCACACCAGCACCTGGGAAGTCATCAGCAATCTGCTGTCGAACGCCTTCGTGAAGGCCATCCTGCCGGGGTTCGATAAAGAGTTCGAGGCGGCGCGGAAGCACCGGTAGGCGAGGCATGGTACTTTCCTCCCGAATTCTGATTCGGGAGGTTCTCAAATGCCACGCGCAACGCGCTTTGTCCTGCTTGCAGCTCTGCTCGCCTCGATTCCCTGCGCCGCGTTCGCGGCCGCCTCCGCAACCACCACCACCGCAATCCGCTGCGGCCATTTGATCGACGTCAAGAGCGGCACGGTGGTCGCCAATGCCGTGGTGCTGGTGGACAAGGGGAAGATCACGGCCGCGGGGGCCGAGGTCAAGATCCCCGAGGGAGCGAAGACGATCGACCTGGGGACGTCGACCTGCCTGCCGGGTTTGATCGACTCTCACACCCACCTGCTTTCGAACCTGCCATCCGGGATTGGCGACCAGCAGGGCGAGGCGATGATGATGTACACGCAGATGAGCCTTGCCCAGCGCGCGCTGCTCGGCGCCGCCATGGCGCGGGAGATGCTCGACGCGGGCTTCACCGCCGTGCGCGATCTCGGCAACTCCGGGCACAATGGCGACGTGGCCCTGCGCGACGCCATCCGGGACGGCTGGGTTCCAGGGCCCCGGATGATCGTCTCCACCCGCGCCCTGTCGCCCATCGGCGGCCAGTTCCGCCGGCTCTCGCCGGAGGGGACCGCGCTCGTGCCGTTGGACTACGTGGAGGTGACGAGCCCCGAGGAAGGCCGCCGCGCCGTGAAGCAGGCCCTCTTCGACGGCGCCGACTGCATCAAGCTCATCGTCAACGAAAGCGGCGGCACCTTCTCGCCGGAAGACCTCAAGGCCATCGTGGAGGAAGCGCACCGGGCACACCGCAAGGTCGCGGCCCATGCCGGGGGCACGGAAGCGATCACGCTCGCCGTCGACGCCGGCGTCGATTCCATCGAGCATGGATACTTCGTATCGGACGACCTGCTGCGCCGGATGGCCGAGAAAAAGATCTACCTGGTGCCCACCGATTTCACGGTGGACGACTTCGCGGCGGTGATCCGCCGGCCGGGGATGACCGCGGAGGATGAGAAGGCGCTCCGCGAGCGCCTGGAGAAGATGTCAGCCCGCGTCCACGACCGCCTGACCCGCGCCGTGAAGCTGGGCGTGCCCATTGCCGCCGGCTCCGACGCCTACTATGCCCTGCCCGGCAAGACGCGCGGCCAGGCGGCGCTGGACCTGTTTCGCACCTACACCGACGCCGGCCTCAAGCCGCTCGAAATTCTCCGCGCCGCCACGATGAACGCCGCCGATCTCCTAGGAATTGCGGACCGCACCGGCACCCTGGAGGCCGGCAAGGACGCGGACCTCATCGCCGTGCCCGGCGATCCGCTGGCGGACCTCAAGCAGCTGGAGAAGGTGGAGTTCGTGATGAAGGGCGGCGCCGTGGTGCGGAACGACCACGAGGTGGCGAGGAAGGTGGGCAAGGTCAGGTAAGGCGGGGAGGGGAATGCATCGAAACGGCGGACGGCGCACGTTGCGCCAGCCTCGCCCGGGCATAAATGCCAGGGCTAGTAATTGCGCCCCCTGAAGGGGACTTAAAGCCGGATTCATCCGGCGTCGTTAAGTAGCCCCGGCATTTATGCCCGGGCGGGGCCGGCGCAACGAAGAACGAGCGCTCTATCCACGCGGCATCGATTCAGCAGCCGCTTCCTCAGCACGCTGACCGAGTGGGTCTTAGACTCTGCCGCCCAGTTCCCCTACTTCGCCTTGGGCTCGACCGTCAGGCTCACCTTGTCGACGGTGATGGAGGCGTCGTCCGGAGCGCTTCCCGCCACCAGCACCAGCGTCACCGCGACGTTGTCGCCCGGCATGACCCGCTCGTTCTTCCCCCTGAGCTTGCGCAGGGCAGGCGCCGCGTCGAGGATGATGTCATCGCCGGGCGCGTCGGCCGCCGGAGTCTCGAAGGAGGACATGGCGCCCACGTAATGGTGATCGTCGGTGCCGGTCGACATGCTGGCCTGCGGGAAGTTGAGGAAGACCCGGACGCTGGCGCCGGAGGGCGCCTTGAAACCGTTGAGATTCAGCCGCACGGTGGGACCGTCGGAGGGCCGGTCGGGCATCTTCTGCAGAATGTTCCGGGCATCGCCGGAGACGTGGAGCGTCACCGTCACCGGGGCCGAACCCTTGATCGCACTGCCCGGCGCGGCCTCGACGGTGAAGGGGCCCGAGGCCCCAGCAAGCGGCGAGACCAGGGAGAATACGAGGCATCCGCAAACGACTGCGATCGGAAAAAGAGGCACCGAGCGTCGACTAAGCATACGATTCTCCTAGAAGTTAGGGCGGACTATAACCTATCCTCGGGTTTGTGTGCGCCTCCGGCTGAAAGGAGAACGGCATGAAGCTGGCCTTGGCCAACCTCAAGGGGGGAGTCGGAAAGACGACGACGGCGGTCAACCTGGCGGCGGCATTCGCCCGCAGCGGCCTCGCGGCGCTGCTGGTGGACCTCGATCCGCAGGGCTCGGCGAGCTACTCGCTGGGAGTGGGGCGGGATCAGGTCGAGGCCTCGTCCGCCGAGGTGCTGAGCGGCGACAAGACGGCGGCGGAGGCGATCGTGGAGACGCCTTTCGGGGGCATCCACCTGCTGCCTTCGGCTCTGCGGCTGGCAGGATCGGACCTGGCCCTGGCCCGCAAGCACAAGCCGGAGAAGCTGCTGAAGAAAGCCCTGGCCCCCATCAGCCGGCGTTACGACGTCATCCTCGTCGACTGCCCGCCCGGCCTCTCGATCCTCACCGTCAACGCTCTGGCCGCCGTGGACGCCTTCATCGTCCCGGTGGCGCCGCACCGGCTGGACCTGGAGGCGCTCAACGGCTTCCTCGGGCTGGTCGATGAGCTGAAGCCCCGGCTCGGCCGGACGCCGGAGCTGCTCGGCATCCTCCTTACGATGGTGGACCACCGCACTCAGCTCACCGACGAGGTGGTGACGGCCATCCGCAAGCGGTACGGCTCCAAAGTCTTCCGCACCGAGATCCCGATCAACGTCCGCCTCGCCGAGGCGCCGGCCCAGGGGCGCCCCATCTTCGACTTCGCGAGCTGGTCCACCGGCGCGGCGGCCTACGGGCTGCTCGGCGGCGAGAGTCTGCGCCGGGCGCGGAAGGCGGAGCTGTTGTAGACCGGCTCAATGGCCGGCCTCAATAGTCCGCGTACCCTTCGCGGGTCCGCGCCCGGCCGCCGCCCCGGACCCGCACGTCGAGCTTGTGCCACTTGCCGTCGCCCTTGGAGTTGTTCGGGTAATACCCGACGGCATACTGCTCGCGCAGCTCCTTGAGGACGTTGCGGAAGGCGTCCTCCAGGTCTTCCAGGCGCTCGATGGTGAGGATGCGGCCGCCGCTCTCTTTCACCGTCTTCTCCAGCTCCTCGTACTCCTTGTCGTTCGCCTTGAAGTCCCGCCAGGAGGAGGTGAAGGACTCATGCTTGCCGCCGAGCTGAATCCAGTAGATGAGCGCCTGGCCGGCCCGCGACTTCCAGAGCACGTCGGAGGCCGGCAGGACGCTGTGCACGTCCGAGCCGTCGGAGAAGAGCACCACCACCCGCTGCCCCTGGCGGGCGTCGAGCAGCTTGAGGGACATGTAGAGGAAGTCGTTGACCGCCGTGCCGCCGGCCGCCTGGGTGCCGGCGATGGCGGTCTCGAGAGATTTCTTGTCCGAGGTGAACGGCGTGAACCGCAGCAGCCGGTCGGAGAAGAGCGCCATCATCGCTTCGTCCGACGACTTCATGCCGTCGAGGAAGGCCTTGGCTCCCCGCCGCACGGCTTCCTGCTTCTTGCCCTGCATGCTCTCGCTGGTGTCCAGGAGGAGGACGGCGGTGAGTGGCAGCTCGTCGCGGCCGAAGGTGACGACCTCCTGCGGGGCGCCGTTGTCCCTCACCTCGAAGTCGTCCTTGCCCAGGTTGAGTGCCCGCAGGCCGTCGCGCGTCACCGAGACGAACAGGGCGCGCAGCTTGAGGTTCATCTCGTCGTTGATCGTCACCGGCTGGGTCAGCACGCTGTCGGCTCCGGAAGCCCCGGTGGGCGTGTAGGCCACGGCCTTGAACTCGCGCTTGATGTTCTCCTCGCCGACGTCGACCTGGACGTGGTAGGGCGGCTTCTGGCACGTACCCGCCAGCTTGCCGTTGATGAAGACTTCCACGCGGTCGATAGGAACTCCGGCCTGCACGCCCACCCGCACGTCGGTGGCGCCGAAGACGGGCTGGCCGGCCTCAGGGCTCAGGATGCGGACCGCGACCTGGGCCTGGGCGGCGGCGGCCAGGAGCAGCCCGGCCAGGGCGGGAAGGAGCCATCTCTTCAGGCTCAATTTCTTCAGGCTCATTTGCCCACCCCCATTCCGGAGGCCGGCGGCGGCGTGCCCAACGCCTGGGCCAGCACAGGCAGCCGGGAGCGCGAGTTCTCGGCCAGGAACGTCCGCGACGCGGCAAAGGCGTCCTGACGCACGGTGTTGTACAGGAAGCGCGCCGAGGCCTCCTCCCCCATCGGCAGGGTCAGGGCCTTCTCCACCAGCGCCGTGGCCTCACCCGGCGCGCCCCGCCGGTCGAGCACCGCCGCGAGCTGGACGTGCAGCCGCAGATCGTTCGGATAGCGCTTCAGCGCCTGCCGCAGCACCTTCTCCGCCTCGGCCGTCTTGCCCTCGTCCGAGTCGAGGCGGGCGAGCTCCTGAAAGGCGAGCGGCAGCGCCCAGGAGGGCTCGGTCACGGCCGTGAGATCGGTGAGGAGCTTCGCCGCCTCCGGCGAGTGGTCCGGCTGGCGCCGGAGGTTCATCGCCAGGCGCAGCCGGCCCTCGACGTTGCCGGGCTCCACTTCGAGGACGTGGCGCAGGTGCTTGATGGCACTTTCGGTCTGCGCGTTCTTTTCGTAGATCGTGGCCAGGCCCAGCAGGGCGGCGACGTTCTTGGGGTCCAGCTCGACGGCCTGCTGGAACATCTCCGCCGCCGGGAACTGCTGAGCACTCTGCTGGAGCAAGCCTCCCAGACTGGTCAGCAGCCGGCTGGAGACGAGCGACGCCCCCTCCGAGCCCGCCTGATCGTGATAGAGGACGGCCAGGTCCCGCGCCATGGTGCGGGTGTGGATCATGGCCAGCGCGTGGCCGTGAAACCCGCGCTCCAACAGACGGCGGTAGGCTTCGTGGTGAAGCACGGCGATGGGCACCAGCACTTCGAGGTCGGCGGCGCCGACCTGGTGGATGACCGCCTGCTCTTCCTTGAGGAGAACCTTGCGGGTGGCCGCGTCGGCGTCCAGTACGACGGCCGATTCGAGCTCGATGAGCTCTTCCGGCGCTCGCTCCGTCTCGCCGGCCGACCAGTCGGCGAGCACCTTGCGGTAGATCTCCTGAATCTTACCCGGCGATACCTTCTCTCCAGGGCGAAGGCCGAGGGCACCGGCGCCGCCCCGAGTCCCCGGGACCGGCTGAGCCCAGGCGGTCAGGCCGGCCGACAGCCAGACCGCGACGGCGAGCCACGCAACAGGCCCGCCCACGAACTTTGCTTCCGCTCGCACGCGCATGGGACCTCCAACAAGAAATGCCTCCAGCCTCTCCTCCGGGAGGTCCAACCCGGGAGTTCCAATGGACCGACTGCAAAGCAAAAAAGAATGACCAGCAATAGATTCCGATTATAGGTGCTTCTGGGCCAAAAAGCGTGACACTTCGTGGAAGAAGAGCAGAAATTGTAGAGCGGATGCCTCGGAGGAGCCCTGACAGGCCCCTCCGAGGGTGGGTTACCAAGCTTAGCGGCGGCCGTGACCCGGACGGCGCGGACGGGGAGCCGGGGCTGCCGGCGTGCCGTCGATGTACGCCTCGGGCACTCCCAGCGAGAGCAGCAGGCTATGCCTCGCCTCGTGGGTGAAGATGAAAGGAGGACCGAACTCGGACTGCTCGACGGCGGCCTGCGCCGACGAGCTGGCGGCGGACGAGCCGAAGACGAACGGGAAGAGGTTGACCTCCTCCACGTCGTTGCCGAACTTGGCGTTGATGGCGTCGATGAAGAGGTTGGCGATGAAGGCGTAGCCGAACTTCGTCGGGTGGACGCCGTCGTAGGAGAACATGCCGCCCCTCAGGAAGGCGCTGGTGTAGGTGATGCCGCCGACGTTGACGCCGGTCGTGGCCAGCTTGGTGAGCTGCGAGTTGGCGTCGACCAGGGCGGCGCCGGCCTGGCTGGCGGCCGCCGCGATGACGGCGTTGTACTGCGTTGACCCGGGCCCGGACGTTGGCGGCCTCGGAGGCGTTGAGCACCACGGAGTTGGAGAGCGGGATACCGCTGCCGCCGAGGGCGACCGGGATGCCGCGGCCCAGGGCGAGCTCGGAGGTGGCGGTGAGCAGCACGAAGTCGCCCGGCTGGAGCGGACCGTCGGGGCCGAGCAGGGGCACGAAGTTACCGTTGATGACCGCCGGCTGGCCGGTGGCCGGGTTGGGGATGAACCGCGTCAGGGTGGTGACGAAGGGGATGGTGGTCACGTCCGGGATGTTGGCGATGGCCATCTTGGCGCCGCTCGCGGCGATGGCGCCCACGATCGTCTTGTAGTCGGCCTCGAAGCTCGCCAGCGGCGTGAGGAGCTGGTCGGTGCCCGCCGTGGCGGAGCCGAGAGCGTCGTTGTTGCCGATCCACAGGGTGACGAACGTCGGCCTCAGCGACAGCCCCTGCTGGAGCTGGGTGAAGCCCAGCTGGCGCAGGATGAGGTCCGTCGGATCGTTGGCGCTGGTCGAGCGGGTCTTGGTCAGCAGGTCGTGGACGGTGGCGCCGGGCACGGCCATGTTGTCGTAGGGGAACGGATAGTTGAGGTTCGTCGGCGTGCCGGCGCCCGGGGTCGGAGCGATCACCGGCGTGGGGACCAGCCGCGTCAGCTGCAGGATGCCCGGCAGGCCGGGGGGGCTCACCAGCGGCTGCTGGAAGCTGGCGATGCCGAACTGCTTGGCGAGCAGGGCCGGGTAGCTGGTGGACTGATAGGTCGAGTTGATGCTGCCGCTGGAGAAGCCGGCGGTGAGGCTGTCGCCCAGGGCGACGTACTTGGTCAGGGTGGCCTGGCCGAAGGCGGCCCCGGTCACCAGAAGGGCGAGCGCGAGGAGGCTCGCCAGTATCTTGACACGATGCATCTTCTTGTCTCCTTGAACGTCGCGTTAGAAGGTGAGCGTCACGCCGAGCAGCCAGGCCGTCGTCTGGTAGCTGCCGAGGAACGGTGCGTCGCCGGGACGGGTGACATTGCGGGCGCGGTCCTTGAACGGCAGGTACATGAGGGCGAAGTCCGCCTTCCAGCCACCCGTGTAGCCATAGCCGATGCTGTAACCGCTGCGATCCGCGTCCGGCAGCAAGGGCGAGACGTTCGCCTCCGGCTGGGGCGTCTGGTCATAGACATAGCCGAGACGCCACTGCGAGGTCGGGTTGGCCGTCCAGCGCAGCCCGATGCGGTAGTTGTAGACGTCCTTCCAGTCCTGGACCCTGACGCTGCTCGGCAGCGAGTTCGTCGCGCCGCCGGTGAAGGTGATGGGCAGCTGCTCGAAGGAGCTCCAGCCGGTCCAGTTGGCATCGCCCTCGACCAGGAAGCTCGGGGTGAAGCTGTAGGCCACGCCCAGGCTCGCCATGGCGGGGAAGTCGATGGAGGTCTTGACCGGCAGGTTGGTGTTGAGCGGCAGCGCGGCGGCGATGGCCAGATCGAGCTGGGCATTGCCGGTCGAGATCGGGGTCAGCCGGGCATTGCCCTCGTAGTCGACGGTGATCTTGCTGCGGTAGGAGAGGCCCAGCGAGAGCTCGGGGGTCGCCTTCCAGAGGATGCCGGCGTTGAAGCCGTAGCCCTCGTTGAAGTCGCCCTTCAGCTTGAGCGAGGCGCCGCTGACGATCGACTGGGTGAAGGGGTTGTTGACCGGGATGTCCTGGTTCAGCTCGACGTTCGAGATGCGGGCGATGCCGCCGAGGCCGATGCCGAAGTTGGGCGTCACCTGCCAGGCGATCGTGGGGTTGACGTCGATGGCCTGCAGGGCGGCCTTGGTGGAAATGAAGCGGCCGGCGAAGTGGTGGGGGTCCTTCCACTCGGTGGTGAGGCCGAACGGCGTCTCGATGCCGATGCCGAACTTCCAGGTGCTGTTGATCGGCTGCACGTAGTAGGCGTGCGGCAGGAACGCCGACAGCTTCTTCTGGTCCGCCGAGTAGCCGTCGCCCGGGAAGGGGTTGGCCCCCGAGAGATGTGCCTTGGTGTCGTGGATGTAGGTGACGCCGATCGAGCCGTCGATCTTGGTGACGAAGGCCAGACCGCCGGCGTTGTAGAACAGCGCCGAGGGATCGTCGGCCTGGGCGGTGAAGGCTCCGCCCAGGCCCATCGCCTTCGTTCCCTGCTCGAAGATGCCAAATCCGGCCGCGTGCATGGGTACCGCGGCCAGAGCGCCGAGGGCCACCGCTGCGCCCAGGACCCTCCACATCACTCCTTCTCGCCTCTGCATTGAATTCCTCCTGTCTGGTGAGCTCATGAACTGGAAAAAAAGTGGACCGCGCCCTCTTGTCTCCTCCGACTTGTCTCCTCCGACAAAACGCCTCAGGAGTGAGAATCGGGGCTCGGATGGCGTGTTTTCGGCTCGTGTAAACGTTAGTCCCAACTCCCTGGGGTGTCAACGCCCGCGGTGTCCTGAACTGCTGGTAGAGTAGGCTCCTCTGGAGGTGAGGATCATGTTCGAAAGTCCGGTCCATCATGAGACCTTCAACAAGTTGAGAGAATATCTGGGGGAGCTCTTCGACGAGCCCTACCACGATCCCGAAAACGACCACTTCTACGTCCGTTACGGCACGACGGTGCTGGAAATCTCCGTCGAGCCCCTCGGTTCGGACGAAGCGGCGGTGGTCATCATGTCGTATTGCGTGCAGGACGTGGAGCTCGAAGAGGAGCTGCTGGCGGGCCTCCTGGAGCTCAATCACACGATGTCGTGCGGCCACTTCTCGGTGGTGGGCAACGACATCTTCTTCGCCCACTCGCTCTTCGGCAGCAACATGGAGCCCCGGGATCTGCTGCGGGCCATCACCGCCGTGGCCACCGTCTCGGACGACTACGACGACCGCATCGTGGCGCGCTATGGCGGCCAGACGGCCCTGGAACGGATTCAGGACACCGGCGGCCGGAGGCGCCGCCAGGAGGTTGGGAGCGAATAGGCTCCAGGGGACTCGCGGCAAGCCGGTCGGTTGTCCCGGTCACCAGCGGCCGGTCTTGACCGCGGTCTCGGCTTCGCGGTCGAGCTCGCGGGTCTTCTCCGTCTCCCGCTTGTCATACTCCTTCTTGCCCGTCACCAGAGCGATCTCCAGCTTGATCCAGTTCCCCTTGAGGTAGACGGAGAGCGGCACCACGGTCAGGCCCTTGAGCTGGGTGCGACCGAAGAACTTGTCGATCTGCCGCTTCTTGAGCAGCAGCTTGCGCGGCTGCTCGGGCTCGTGGTTCTCCCGGTTGCCGTGGGTGTAGTGGCTGATGTGGGCACCGATGAGCCAGGCCTGGCCGTCGCGGAACTCCACGAAGCTGTCCTTGAGCTGCACGCGCCCCGTGCGCACCGCCTTCACCTCGGTGCCGCTCAGCTTGATGCCCGCCTCCACCGTCTCCAGTACCGTGTACTCATGCCGGGCGCGGCGGTTGGAGGCGAGGGGCCGCACCTCGTCCTTGCCCTTGCCGGGCGCCTTGGTTGGGGCCTTGGTTGCCATCCGGGAGAGTCTATCAGGGACCACAGGTGTCGGATCTGGGAGACAGTGCCACGCGAAAGACCCTCACTCCCCCGGCCCTTGAGGGGGGCACCGGGAGAGGCTCCCCCCTCCCTGGCATCTTCTCTGCAAAGGCGATAAAGCGACATGACCCAAACCCGCGACGTCACTTCCGATACCCGGTTCCGCCAGAAGACCATCGCCCGCCCGGTCGCCATCTCCGGCGTGGGCATCCATTCCGGGCGGCCCGTGCGCCTGCGCCTGCATCCGGCCCCGGAGGACTCGGGGGTCGTCTTCCGCCGCATCGACAGCGGGGTCGAGATCCCGGCCCTCTCCACCGCGGTCAGCTCGGTCGAGCTCGCCACCACCCTGGGACGGGACGACGTGACGATCTCCACCGTCGAGCATCTGCTGGCGGCGGTGCGGGCCGGCGACGTCGACAACCTCTTCGTCGACCTGAACGGACCGGAGGTGCCCATCCTCGACGGCTCGGCCCTGCCCTTCCTCCACCTGCTGAAGGCGGCGGGCCCGCGGGTCCAGGAGGCACGGCGGCGCATCCTCGCCGTGACCGCGCCGCTGGCGGTGGTGATGGGGGCCAAGCGGATCCGGATCTCCCCCTACGAGGGCCTGCGGATCACCTATGCCATCGACTTCGCCCATCCGGCGATCGGCCATCAGGAGATCGACCTCGTGGTCGACCGCGACTCCTTCGCCCGCGAGCTGGCGCCGGCCCGCACCTTCGCCCTCCAGGAGGACGTCGAGCAGCTTCACCGGCGCGGCCTGGGGCTGGGCGGCGACCTCGAAAACTGCGTGGTGTTCTCATCCGAAGGGCCGAACAACGCCCTGCGCTTTCCCGACGAGCCGGTGCGCCACAAGGCGCTCGACGCCGTCGGCGACCTTTCGCTGACCGGCAGCCCGCTCTGGGGCCATGTCGAGATCGAGCGCGGCGGCCACCTGCTGCACTACGCACTGCTGGAGGCGCTGCGCGAACGGCCGGACTGCTGGGCGTGGGTGGAGGACGATACGGTCAGGAGCCGGCGGCCTCTTTCGCCAATGTCCCCAGCATTCCCAACGCTTCCAGCTCCGCCACCTGCCGGCCTTTGACCTCCGGCCAGGTCACCCGCCGGCCGGCCAGGGCTCTCTCCAGCCGCTGCCAGAGCTCGCGGTTCTGCACCGGCTTGCCCTCCTGGGTCTTCCAGCCGCGGCGGCGCCAGCCTTCGATCCAGCGGCTGGCCCCGTTGCGCAGGTAGTCCGAGCCGGTGTGGACGGCCACCGAGATCCCCGGCGGCAGGCTCTCCAGGGCTTCGACGGCTCCCAGGAGATCGAGCTGATTGGGGGTGGCGCCCGAAAGACCCGCGGACAGGACCTCCTCCGAAAGATCCCCGGAATTACGGCGCACCAGGGCCGCCCAGCCGCCCCTCTTGCCGGCGCAGGAGACGCGCAGGAAGACGTCCACATCCACCGGCTCGGCGGGCGTGCCGGCGGTAGCCGCCGCGCCCTGACCGCGCTGCTTGCGGATCTCCAGCGTCGCCAGCTCGTCCGCCCGCTCGTTCCAGCGGTTGCCGGCGTGCCCCTTGATCCAGTCCCACCGGATGTCGTGGAGCTTGATGAGCTCGTGAAGATGGCGCCAGAGATCCTCGTTCTGCAGCTCGCCGTCCTTGCGCTTCCAGCCGCGTGCCACCCAGCCGGGGAGCCACAGGGTGATCCCCTTCCTCAGATACTGCGAGTCGGTGAACACCGTCACCTTGCAACGGCGCTTCAGCGACTCCAGGCCGCGGATGGCCGCCGTCAGCTCCATGCGGTTGTTGGTGGCGCGGGGCTCGCCGCCGGAAAGCTCCAGGGCCTTGCCGGTCAGAGGGTCCAGAAGGATGGCCGCCCAGCCGCCCAGCCCCGGATTGGGGTCGGCGCCGCCATCGGTGTAAATGGTGACCGCGGGGAGGGAAGTCTTGTCGGCCATGGACGGCGCGGAATGTAGAGGAAAAGAGGCCGAATGGCAAAGGGGCATTGCTGGCGCAGTGACTTATGGATAGATATATCGTAAAGTCTATACAACGACAGCGCCGAGAGGCTCAGAGAGGAACATCCATGAGATTTCTGAGAAGAATCCGTCCCGGCAGGCTCGTAGCGCTTCTGCTGGCCCTGCCTGCTTGCCTGCCGGTCACCGCCCAGACCATCGACAATCTTTCCTACTTCGAGACGCAGATCGGCGGCGCCTGCACGGCGGGCGATCCGAACAATCCCGGCACCTTCTCGCGGCAGTCCAAAGGCGGCGTCAACGACTGTCCCGGCCTGGTCGTCTACTACGCGGCCAAGGGGGCCGGCAGCGTTCCCTGGAGCTCGGAGAGCTTCTACGTCCAGGGCGGCTACCTGAAGCAGATGATCGAGCTGAGCTACGACCAGTCGACCGGCGCCATTACCGACTACCGCGCATTCCGCGATACGGCGTCGGGCAGCAAGGGAATCATCTCGATGGCCGCGACGATGAGCTCGGGAGGGGCGTCGTACACGATCCCGGCCTATGTCGAGGAACACTGGACCGACAACCTCGGACAGCCGGTCTGCTTCAACACCAAGCATGACCGCGTGGACACGGGCAGCGGCACCAACGGCAGCGTCTACCCGGGAGGCACGCTGAGCGGCTGGTTGCAGGACAAGCGGACGGCCTCGCTCAACCAGAGCACCTGGCACAACGTGGACACCATCATCCGGGAGGACCACTGGGGCGGCAACTTCGTCGAGTACTACACCTACGGCCGCTGGCTGAATCCCGCCACCAGCACCTGGCAGGGACTGGGCCTGATCAAGTGGGAGTTCCGGCGCATTTCCCCCTCCGCTCAGCTCGGCTACTCCGAGAACCACTATCTGGTGGACTGCAGCACCAACATCCCCTGCACCACCTGCCCTCCGTAGCGGCCACCGGCGCCGCGATCCTGAAGAACACGGACGAGCACGGACAGACAGGGACTCACAGGGACTGAACTTCGTCCATGACCGTCCGTGCTCTTCCCTGTTCGTCCGTGTCAGTCCGTGTTCTGTACAATCCCCCCGCATGAGCCGCTCCAAGCGATACCGTCTCGGTCCCCAGCTTCGCCGGGCGGCCCTCGATCCCACGTTCTTCGACCAGGTCCACGTCCTCTTCGGCGGCACGGGCGCCGTCGGCGGCGCGACCGCCCTGCAAATGATCGGCTTCTTCGAGGAGGCCGCCGCGGGCAACCCGGCCGCCGCGGGGCGCTCGCCGCGGCTGTTCATCACCGGCCGCTCGCGGGCCGAGGTGCGGCAGTTCACCCGCCTTCTCTTCGAGCTCCAGCAGCGCGACCATGGCCAACATCCCGAAGCGCTGGACGGCCTTGGCTACAAGACGGTGGGCGGCGTCACCGTCGAGCTGACGGTGCTCGGCGTCGATCCGTCGATCCCCGGTCTCGAGGAGTTCGCCCAAGCCGATGAGGCCGGGCGCCACGAGGCCATCCGCAAGTTCCTCGCCGGCAGCGGCCTCGGACTCGAAAGCCCGGCCGAGGAGAAGGCCTGTTTTCTGGAGGAGGCCCTGCGCCGGCGCGTCGGCCAGCCGTTCAGCCGCTTTCTCGAAGGCTACCGGGTCGACCGCGGCCCGCTTCCCGGGGGCCGCGAGCGCTTCCGGTCGGTGGTGGTGGGCATCCCGCTCGCGAGCGTCGCCGCCTACAAGCTGGCCGACCTCGACGAGGCCGGCCCGTTCCTCGGCGTCGAGCGCGGCAGCTCGCGCATGGACGAGCTCAAGGAGGTCTACCTCGCCGCCATCCGGGACGACCTCGCGAACGTCCGCGACCACCTCGCCGACGAGGTGCTGGCCGCCCATACCACCGCCGTGGGCGGCATGTACGACGAGGAGGAGGACGGCTCCAGGACCATCCGTCTCGGCTTCGCCCACAGCGCCATCGACGACAAGCTGCGCAAGAAGCAGATCTTCGCCGAGGAGCTGGCCCGCCTCTACGCCGAAAAGCAGATCAAGATGCTGATCACCGCCGCCGCCATCGGCGTCGACGCCGTGCTGGTCAAGGAGAGCCCGCCGATGAACGGCGCCATCCGCCGCCAGCTCGCCCGCGCGCAAGGCGAGGGGCACAGCGTGATCCTGCCCACCCCGCCGGCGCGTCTGGCCGTCTATCCTCCCGTGGACCTCGAGCTGCTCGCCGAGCCCCACGAGCCGGTGGCGTTCCAGCACGGCCGGCCGCTGGTGCTGGACTACGTCCTCAAGAGCGGCGAGAACGGCTACTTCACCATTCCCAACGCCGACGCCCTCTACCGCGTGATGCGGGTGACGACCGGCAGCGAGCTCGGCCTCCTGCTGGCGCGCACCGCCGTCTTCGGCGACGATCCGCACTTCCCGATGTTTCCCGGCAGCGCCTGCTACTACACCGAAACGGACAACAGCCGGCAGGTCTTCGACCTCCTCGGGCAGCCCCGGCTGCGGCACAATCAGCAGAGCGGCCTGCAGCCCAAGGCGCTGCAGGACCTCGGCTCGGCCAAGCACCAGGCCGAGCTCCACACGCTGGGGCTGCTCATCCTCCTCCACCGGTTGAAGACCCTGGACTTCGACGCCCTGCCGCCGCACGTCGATCTCGCGGAGTTCCAGCCCGAGCGATTCTTCGAGAGCCAGTCGCGCGGGCTCACCCTGGAGAACGTGCTCCCCTGGACCGCGGTACCGCTGGCGCGCGAGCTGCGCCTGCTGGTGAGAGCCCGGGAGGAGAAGGACCTGGCGCCGCTCAAGCACTTCTACCAGAGCCATCCCAACCGGCAGGAGGCCGCCCACCGCGTGCTTCAGGCCGCCATCCACGCCGTCTGGGCGGTGCCCTCGATCGGCACGCCGATCGTCTATGAAGAGGTCCATGAAGAGGAAGCGCGGCGGCGGGTCGTGGCCGGCTACTACGCGGCCTCGCTCGACCGGGTGGTCACCCATCGCGACACCTTCGCCCGGCATCTGCGGCAGCGGTTCGAGGCGCTGGGGGGAGGCAGCGAGGAGGACTTCGACCTCTTCACCGACTTCCATATCGCCAACTTCGGCTTCGCCGACCTGCGGCCCGTCGCCGTGCTGGTCACCGCCAAGTCGGACGAGGCCTGGCGGGGCAACGTCCAGGTGTTCCGCGACGAGGCGTCCTTCCTCGCGGCTCTGGAGCGGGTCGAGCCCTACAGCTACTTCACCACCAGCGGCCTGATCGCCCTGCTCGTGCGCCTGCGGGGGCTCTGCGGTCTGGCCCAGCAGCTGGAGCCCCGCCTCGGCACCGCCAACGAGTTCCGCGCCCACATCCCCTTCGACGAGCTCGACCATCCGCTCCTCGTCCCCGGCATCGTCGAGGCCTTCCGCATGGTCTCCGAGGGCCTGGAGAAGAACACCGGCTCGGAGCGGCTGGATGGGCGGTGGGGGTATTACGTGTGATCTGCGGCAGTGGTATCATCCTTACCGGAGGTAAGGAATGTCCACCACCACCATCACCAGCAAGGGCCAGATCACCCTTCCCAAAGAAGTTAGGGAACATCTCCACGTTCATGAAGGCGACCGACTGGAGTTCATGATCGACGACCAAGGCAAGGTCGAGATGCGCCCTATTTCGCGGTCCATTCAGAGTCTCTTCGGGCTCCTCCATCAGCCGGGAATGCGGACTGTCAGCGTCGAGGAGATGAATGAGGCAGTAGGCCGATTCCATGCCGAGGAGAATGAACGGATCCTCAAGGGCGAGGTTTGAGAGGCCTCGACACCAACATTCTCGTTCGGCTTCTCACTCTGGACGATCCTCAACAGATCGCGGTCGTGCAGGCCCTGTTTGCCGAAGGGACCGAGAGGAACGAGCGCTATCACGTCACCTGCATCGTACTCTGCGAGCTGGTCTGGGTATTGCGCACCACGCACCATCTGAAACGAGACAAGATTTGCCCGATGCTCGAAGCTCTCTTCTCGGTCCGCCAATTCGAGATCCAGGACCGGGATCTTGCCAAGAAGGCGGTGGAGGAATACGGAGCAGGCCAAGGCGACTTCGCTGACTATCTGATCGGCCAGCAGAACCGTCGGGCCGGTTGCGACGATACGATTTCCTTCGACGGCAAACTCGCCGGTCACCCTGGTTTCATGATTCTGCGCTGACTCTCATGGAAAACCCTGAAATCGCCCGCGTCTTCGAAGAGATCGCCGACGTTCTCGAGATCCGGAGCGACAATCCGTTCCGCATTCGCGCCTACCGCAACGCCGCCCGCACCGTCGAGGGCCTGACGACTCCCCTGCGCAAGTGGGTGGAGGAGAACCGGCCGCTCACCGACCTGCCGGGCATCGGCAAGGAGATGGGCAACCACATCAAGGAAATGGTGGAGACCGGCACGCTCGGCTTTCGCGACGAGCTGCTGGCCGAGGTGCCGCGCTCGCTGATCGAGCTGATGCGCCTCCCCAATCTCGGACCCAAGAAGGCGAAGAAGGTCTACGACGAGCTGAAGATCGGCTCCGTCGACGAGCTCGAGGCCGCGGCCAAGGCGGGGCTCATCGCCGCCCTTCCCGGCTTCGGCGCCAAGAGCCAGGAGAAGATCCTCGCCGGCATCGCGGAGTACCGCCAGCACGGCAGCCGTTTCCTCCTGCCCGCCGTGGAGCGCCTCGTAGAGCCCCTCCTCGGCTATCTGCGGGAGACGCCCGAGCTGGAGCGCCTGGAAGTGGCCGGCAGCTACCGCCGGCGCAAGGAGACGATCGGAGACGTCGACCTGCTCGCCATCGCCTCGCAACCTGTCCCGGTCATGGAACGCTTCCGCGGCTATCCCCAGGTGGATAAAATCCTCAACGCCGGGGACACCAAGAGCACCATCGTCCTCGGCTCGGGCCTCCAGGTGGACCTGCGCGTCGTACCGGCGGAGTGCTACGGCGCCGCCCTCGTCTACTTCACCGGCTCGAAGGAGCACAACGTCAAGCTGCGGCGCCGGGCGGTCGAGAAGGGGCTGCGGATCTCCGAGTACGGCGTTTTTCGCACCGAGAGCTCGCAGGCCAGCGGCGAAGTCGAAGGCACCGGGGGCGAGTGCATCGCCGGCCGCGAGGAGGCGGACGTCTACGCCACCGTGGGGCTGCCCTGGATCGCCCCCGAGCTGCGGGAGGACCGGGGCGAGATCGAGGCCGCCGCCGCCGGGAGGCTCCCCGAGCTCATCCGGATCGAGGACCTGCGCGGCGATCTCCACATGCACTCCACCTGGTCGGACGGCAAGTGCTCCATCGAGGAGATGGCGATCGCCTGCGCCGCCCGGGGCTACCAGTACATGGTGATCTCCGACCACAGCAAGGCGCTGGCGATGACCGGCGGCCTCGATGCCTACCGCCTGCGCCTGCAATGGAAGGAGATCGACGGCGTCCGCAAACGGCATCCCGAGATCCACATCCTGCGCTCCATGGAGGTGGACATCCTCGGCGACGGCTCGCTGGACCTTGAGGACGAGATGCTGGCCGGGCTCGACCTCGTGCTCGTCTCCCTGCACTCCCGCTTCGACCTGCCTTCGGCCCAGCAGACCGAGCGCGTGCTCAAGGCCCTGGAGCACCGGCAAGTCAACGTCTTCTGCCACCCGACGGCACGGATGATCAACCGCCGCAAGCCGGTGGAGATGGATCTCGACCTCATCCTGCGCCGCGCCGCCGAGCTCGGCGTGGCCGTCGAGCTGAACTCCAGCCCCCACCGGCTGGATCTGAAGGACACGCACCTGGTGCTCGCCCGCGAGCTGGGCTGCAAGAT
This sequence comes from Thermoanaerobaculaceae bacterium, assembly GCA_963717295.1. GTDB lineage: Bacteria > Acidobacteriota > Thermoanaerobaculia > Multivoradales > UBA5704 > DATARR01. The sequence continues at coordinate 7,107,837 of OY970330.1, read as the reverse complement.
CGTGATCGACACCGACGCCCACCACACCCGCGAGCTGGACCAGATCCGCTACGGCGTCGAACAGGCCCGCCGGGCGGGGCTCGCCGCGGCCGACGTGCTCAACACGCTGCCGTTCGAGGCGTTCCAGGCGGCAATCCGGCGATAAAAACGCATAGGTTCAACAAATCCTGTAGACTGTTTGCAGTCTCGGACACAATCGTCCGGTCCTGCCTGGAAGGAATCCCCATGAGTGTACGAAGTGTCCCCCAGCTCCAACGAGCTATCACCGAGGGTCAGAAAGTCACCTACTTCTACTTCTGGGGACATCAGCCCGAAAAGGACGGCAAGGTCGGCAAGAGCTGCTTGAGCCAATGGTGGCCCGCCAGCTTCACCGTCGACGGTGTGAGCTACGCCTCCGCCGAGCACTTCATGATGGCGGAGAAGGCCCGGCTCTTCGGCGACACGGCGACGCAGGAGAAGATCATCGCCGCCACCAGCCCCTCCGAGGCCAAGCGCCTGGGCCGCGAGGTCGAGGGCTTCGATCAGGAGCGCTGGAATCAGGCCCGCTTCGAGGTCGTGATCTGCGGCAACCTCCACAAGTTCAGCCAGAACAAGGATCTGCTCAGCTTCCTCCTCGCCACCGGCCCGCGCGTGCTGGTCGAGGCCAGCCCTCTCGATCCGCTCTGGGGCATCGGCCTCGCCTCGGACGACGTCCGCTGCCGGAACCCCGAGGAGTGGAGAGGCCAGAACCTCCTGGGCTTCGCCCTGATGGAAGCTCGGCAGCGGCTGGCCGAAGCGGCCTGACGTCCCGGGACGGCGGGCCCGCAGCCGATCGTCGCCAATCGGGTTAAACTCCCACGCAGATTCTGGGAGACCCGACATGAAAAGAAACACAACGTCCCGGGCGGCCCTCGCGCTGCTCGTCCTTACCCTCGCCGCCGCCTCGCCCCTGGCGGCGCAGGATCTCGCCTCCTTCGAGGCGAGGACGAAGGTGCACGTCCTGCCCAACGGCTGGACGTTCATCATCGTCGAGCGGCCGGCCGCCCCCGTCTTCTCCTTCGCCACGGTCGCCGACGTCGGCTCCGCCCAGGAGGTGCCGGGCATCACCGGGCTCGCCCACATGTTCGAGCACATGGCCTTCAAGGGCACGCCCAACCTCGGCACCAGCGACTACGAGGGCGAGAAGAAGGCGCTCGACGCCCTGGAGGCCGCCTATCAGGCCTACCAGGCCGCCCGGCTGGCACCCCATCCTGACGCGAAGAAGGTCCAGAGCCTCCTCGCCGACTTCAAGGCGAAGCAGCAGACCGCTTCGGGCTTCGTGCTCAAGGGCGCGTTCGACGACATCCTCACGCGGGAAGGCAGCGTCGGCATGAACGCCTCCACCTCGGCGGACGCCACCCGCTACTTCTACTCGCTGCCCGCCAACAAGATCGAGCTTTTCGCGTACCTCGAGTCCGAGCGGTTCTTCCACCCGGTGTTCCGCGAGTTCTACGAGGAGCGCGACGTGGTGATGGAAGAGCGGCGGATGAGCACCGAGAGCCAGCCCATCGGCCGGCTCGTCGAGCAGTTCACCCTCGCCGCCTTCTCCGCCCATCCGTACCACCAGCCCGCCATCGGCTACGCCAGCGATCTCGAGTCGATCACCATGACCGATGCCGAGCGTTTCTTCCGCACCTGGTACGTGCCGTCCAGCCTCATCACCGCGGTCGTCGGCGACGTCCATGCCGAGACGCTGATCCCGCTGCTCGACAAGTACTTCGGCCGCATTCCGGCGCGCCCGGCGCCGCCGCCCCTGCGTACGGTCGAGCCGCCGCAGGTCGCCGAGAAGACCGTGGTGCTGGACGATCCGTCCCAGCCGATGTACCTGGAGGCCTACCACCGGCCCGCGTCCACGCATCCCGACCAGGCGGTCTACGATGCCATCGACGACATCCTCTCGACCGGCCGCACCTCGCGTCTCTACCGTGCCCTGGTACGCGACAAGAAGCTGGCGATCGACGTCGAGTCCTTCTCCGGCTATCCCGGCGAGAAGTACCCGAACCTCTGGGCCATCCTGGCCGTGCCCGCCTTCGGCATCACCAACCAGCAGGTGCAGGCGGCGCTACGGGAGGAGCTCGACAGGCTCAAGGCCCAGGACGCCACGGACGAGGAGATGGCCCGCTTCAAGACCCGCTCCAAAGCCAACCTCATCCGCTCGCTCTCCAACAACCAGGGGCTCGCCAACCAGCTCGCCGAGTACCAGCGCCTCTTCGGCGACTGGCGCGAGCTGTTCCACGCCATCGACAAGCTCGACAAGGTGACCAAGGCCGACATCCGGCGGGTGGCCGGCGAGACCTTCCGCAGCGAGAACCGCACCGTCGCCATGCTGGTCAACAAGGCCGCCGGCGCTCAGCCGCCGGCCGCGCCCAAGAGCGGACACTAGGAGGACGCCATGAAGATCCGAACCGCCTCGACGCTCCTCCTCGCCGCCGTTCTCTCGCTGCCGGCCGCCGCCTCGGCCCAGGCCGTCCACGCCGAGGATCTGCGCTATCCGCCCCTGCCGCGTTTCGACATTCCCCAACCCGAGCGTGTGGTGCTGGACAACGGCCTGGTGGTGATGCTCCTGGAAGATCACGAGCTGCCGCTGGTCGAGGCCACGGCCTTCATCCGCGGCGGCAGCCGGCAGGATCCGGCGGACAAGGCCGGCCTCGCCAAGCTCGGCGCCACCGTCCTGCGCACCGGCGGCACCGTGGGGCGTCCCGGCGATGCGCTGGACGACTACCTGGAGAGCCGCGCCGCGTCGATCGAGCTGCGGGCCGCCGACGATCACCTGCAGGCCTCGTTCTCCTCGCTCAAGGCGGACTTCCCCGACGTGCTCCGCGCCTTCGCCGACACCCTGCGCCACCCGGCCCTCGACGCCCGCAAGCTCGACGTGGCCCGCAACCAGGCCGTCTCCGAAGTGGCGCGGCAGAACGACGATCCGGGCCGCAGCATGTTCCGCGAGTTCAAGAAGGTGCTCTACGGGCCCGACTCTCCCTACGGCCGCACCGAGACCTTCGCCTCGCTGGGCAAGATCCACCGCGACGACCTCGTGGCCTGGCATGGCGAGGTCTTCCATCCGGATCGCATCATCCTCGGCCTGGTGGGCGACTTCCAGCGCGACGACGCCCTGCGCCAGATCCGCGGCGCCTTCGGCGACTGGCCCAAGGGCCCGGCCTGGAAAGCGGTCGAGGTGCCGTACCGCAAGCAGCCGAGCCCCGGCGTGTGGTTCGGCCGCAAGGACGACAGCACCCAGTCGTGGATCGCCATGGGCCATCTGGGCGGCCTGCGCAGCGATCCCGACTACTTTGCCCTGGAGGTGCTGAACCAGCTCTTCTCCGGCTCCTTCGCCTCCCGCCTGGTCGACGACATCCGTACCCGCAAAGGGCTCGCCTACTCCGTCAACGGCTCGATCGACAGCGACTACGACCATCCGGGATTGGCCTATCTCTTCGTCTCCACCAAGCTGCAGACCACCGGCGCCAGCATCGACGCGCTGCTGGAAGAGGCCCGCAACCTCACCGCCCAGCCGGCCACGGACGAGGAGGTCACCAAGGCCAAGCAGGCCCTCCTCAGCTCCTTCGTCTTCAGCTACGACAACCGCCGCCAGGTGCTGCGCCGCCAGATCACCCTGGAGTACTTCGGCTACCCGCTGGACTGGCTGTCGCGCTACCGCTCCGCCATCGACGGCGTCACCACCGCGCAGGTGCGTGCCGCGGCCCGCCACCTCCGGCCGGACGACTTCTCCATCGTCGTCGTCGGTCCGGCCCAGGGAACCGACAAGCCCCTCACCGCCTACGGGAAGGTGACTCCCCTCGACCTCGCCGTTCCGCCGGTCAAGAGGTAAGCGGCTCCCCCGCCGCGTGAAAAAACCGGCGGGGGTGGGCAACCTTTACACGAGATTGTTGGACCCCACAGACCTGCTCCAGCCCCCCGACGCCGGGACACCGGCGTGCGTAAACCTATGAAAGTGCGTCCTCCGGATCAGCTCACTCAAGCCGGAGGACGGAACCGGGGGCGAAGGCGGCGCCGGCTCCCCTGCTTCGGCATGAATTTTGGATGAACCGTCCGCGGTAGTAACTCGAAGGGGGCCAGCATGACCGAGACCTATCCAGCTCCAAGGAAGGTTCTGATGACGGCGGATACGACGGACGACGTGTGGACCTACAGCGTCGATCTGGCCTATGGCCTCACCGAGCGGGGTGTCGAAGTGGCTCTCGCCACGATGGGCGACCCGCTGAACGATTCCCAGCGCGAGAAGGTGGACCGCATCCCCCGGCTCAAGGTGTTCGAGAGCTCCTTCAAGACGGAGTGGATGGACGATCCCTGGCGCGACGTCGAGAAGGCCGGCGACTGGCTCCTCGGTCTGGAGGACCGCATCGGCCCCGATGTCATCCACCTCAACGGCTACGCGCACGGCGCCCTGCCGTGGAGCGCGCCCAAGGTGATGGTGGGGCACTCGTGCCTGCGCTCCTGGTGGCGGGCCGTCAAGGCCGAGGACGCGCCCGATTGCGGGCGGTACACCGCCGAGGTCGCCGCCGGCCTGGAAGCCGCGGACCTGGTCATCGCGCCCTCCGAGGCCATGCTGGCCTCGCTCACCGACCACTACGGCAAGCCCCGCCGCGCGCGCGTAATTTACAACGGCCGTGATGCCCGGACCTTCAAGCCCGGCGCCAAGGAGCCCATCGTCTTCGCCGCCGGCCGTCTCGGGGACGAAGCCAAGAACTTCGAAGCCCTGGAGGCGGCGGCGCCCCACCTGCCGTGGCCCGTCTTCGTCGCCGGGGACGGCGGCGAGGTCCGACCGCATCACACCCGGCAACTCGGCCGGCTGTCGCCCCGCGCCCTGGCCGCCTGGCTCGCCCGTGCCTCCATCTTCTGCCTGCCGTCGCGCTACGAGCCTTTCGGCCTCTCCATTCTGGAGGCCGCGCTCTCTGGCTGCGCCTTGGTGCTGGGCGACATCCCCAGTCTGCGGGAGATCTGGCGTCACCGGGCCGTCCTCGTGCCGCCCGGCGACCCGGAAGCCCTGGCGGATGCCGTACGCCGGCTGATCGACGATCCGGACCGCCGCTCGGCACTCGCCGCCGGGGGCCGCGCCCGCGCCCTCCAGCTCACGCCGGCCAAGATGGTCGACAGCTACCTCGCGGCCTATGGCGAGGTTCTGGCGGAGGACTCAGGGGCGTTGGACGACACCGGCGCGGGGTACCCGGTCGCGGTCTGACCGCCATCAGGACTGATCGCCATCAGATCACTCCCTCACCTTCCGCGCCGTCGTAAACACCTTCCCGCCCAGCGACACCAGCCGCCCGTCCCGGCCGATCGCTTGAAGAATCGGCGCGTTCTTCTCCGGCGAGCCGACATCCTTGCCCATCTCCAGCCGGCGGCCGTTCGGCTCCACCTCGAAAAGCTCTCCGTCATAGGAGGCGAGATAGACGTGCCCGCCGCCGCGGAAGGCCAGGCAGGGGGTGACGTTCGGGCACCGCAGAGTCCCGAAAGTGGTGACGTACTGCGGAGAGTCGCCTCGGATCTTGAACCGGGCCACGACGCCACGCATCTCCTCCTCCGGCGGCAGGAGCCGCCTGGCCTGAAGCTCGCGCGAGTCGCCGCGCTCGTCGTCCATCGTGCTGGAGACGACTCCGAGCCGGCCGTTCTCTTCGAGGACCGAGCGGGTGATCTCCCGGCCGCTGCGCCCCTCGAGAACGCGAATGAGATGGTAGGCGTCCAGCCGGCGCTCCTTGCCGCACCGCGTGGGCGACCAATTCGCGATCCGCAGGACGTCGTAGCGGAGGGTCTTCGTGCGGAGCCCTTCCAGCACCCCTGCCGCTCCCTTGGGAAGAGACTCAGCCGGAGTGTCCTTCAGGAGCCTTTGAAATTCGTAGACATAGTCCGCGAGAACCGCCTCCCGGCTCTTGGGAAACGGCTTGGGAAGATAGAGAGGGCTACCCGGCTTGGCGTCCCGAAGAAACTGGTCCGGCAGAGCCCAGGTCGCCACCACCTCCGGAGGGCACTCCACGAGATTCCAGGCCTTCACCGGAACCACAGCGAGGAACAGGACCGCAAGGGCGCCGGAGAGAGTCTTCAGAGCCATGGCCGCCAAGGATCTCATGAACGGCGGCCGAAGAATGTAGAGACGTTCCCAGCCCGCCCACGTCACCCTTCGAAGGCCAACGACGGCGGGACGTCTCCGAGGCGGCGATGCCGCCCCGGGTTTCCACACCTGCCGGCGGGCGCCCAAACGCGCCCTTCCTTCGAGGCAAGTCGCGCGAGGAGAAGTCGCGTCGTATACTCCCTCCATGACGACCATTACTCTCGCCCTCTCGGACGACAGCGCGGTCAAGCTCGAAGAGCTCGCGAAGTCAACGGGAATCCCACCTGAGGAGCTCCTTCGAGTCAGCGTCGAAGAGTGGCTGACTCATCCCAGGGCCGACTTCGCGGACGCGGCGGCCTACGTGCTCAAGAAAAACGCAGAGCTCTACCGGCGATTGGCCTAGCCTCGCTTGCGCTACCTGAGCCTTCAGGAGGTCGTCGAGCTACACCGGCTCCTCCTTGAGCAGTCCGGTGGGTCACCGGGCGTTCGAGACCTGAATGCCTTGGAATCCGCCGTCACGCAACCTCACATGACCTTCGGAGGCGAGGATCTCTACCCGACTCTGTTGGAAAAAGCGGCGGCTCTCGGCTTCTCCCTGATCATGAACCACCCGTTCGTCGACGGCAACAAGCGAATTGGACATGCCGCGTTGGAAACTTTCCTCTTGCTCAACGGAATGGAAATCAAGGCACCCGTCGATGAGCAAGAGGCCACCATCTTGAGCTTGGCGGCAGGTGAGATCGACCGTGGCTGTTTTCTTGAATGGCTGCGCTCCAGGTCGGTCCCGCGAAAAATCGATTATTAAGGCAACGTCACCCGGCAGCTCAGCCGCAGCCGCCGCTTGTTGGCGCGGGATTCGGCCAGCGAAACCTCCTTGAGGGCCGGGAAGGCGGCGGATTCGATCCAGCGCCGGCGCAGCTCGGACTGGCGCTCGACGACGAGCAGCTTGCCTTCCACGAAGGTGGTCTGCCGGAAGGCTCCGACGTCGTTGCCCACGATCACGTCCTGGCCCTCCGGCTTGCAGCCGTCGTTGGGCAGCGTGACGCGCCAGGTGGTGCGGCTGGAGAACGGCGAGGCCACGACCGGCAGCGTGCGGCCCTCCAGCAGACCCGGCGAGGGCAGCTCGATGCGGCTCGGCATGGGGATGGGCGGCAGGGCGCCCGCCTCGGCGGCGGCCCCCAGAGCCGGCAGACTCACCTGGGCCTCCACCTTGACGTAGGGAGTGCCGCCTTCCGTCGACTGCCAGCCGATGCCGGTCAGCGTGACGCCGGGCGGCAGCAGGCCGGCGAACACCTTGCGGATCGCCCGGTCGAGCTCCACGGGCGTGCCGCCCGCGCGCAGCTCCTGGAAGGCAGCCGCCAGCTCGCCGGTGAGCTCCAGGCGGGCGTTGCCCGTGGACTCCCCCGAGGCCGCGAGCGCCAGGTCGACAGTCAGCCGGGTCGCTTCCGCGGCCACGAGAATGGGCGTCCGCACCAGCAGGGCCTGACCCCTCCTCACCACCAGGGCCTCCTGGTCCTGCACGCCCGGGTTGAGCCATTCGAGCCCGCCCTCCCGCTGGGTGGCGTCGAGAAACAGGAAGCCGTCCGCCACCGGCACGCCCGCGTCGAGGCCCAGGCCTTCCACGGGCACGGCCACGATCATGTGATTGAACTGGAAGGGCGACGGGAACTCGCGGTCCACGCGGTCCCCCGGATCGAGCCGGATGAGCGCCGGGTAGGCCTCGATACCCGCCTCGCGCAGCAGATCGGTGAGCAGCAGCGCCTTGTCCTTGCAGTCGCCCCAGAGCCTCTCCATCACCTGCTGCGGCGGCGCGGGCCGGTAACCGCCGATGCCCACCTCGACGGCGACGTAGCGCACCTGCCGGCGGGCGAAGTCGACCAGCGCCTCCATCCGCTGGCGCCTGGTCGCCTGGCTCGCCATGAGCTCCCGAGCCTTGCGGCGCACGGGCTCGGCGTTGCGCGGCACCTGGGTCAGCAAGCCTTCGAACCATCGGCCCACCCCGTCCCAACCGGCGGCTGCGCCCCAGGCGTAGCGCAGCACGGCGCCCTCGCTCGCGCTGTCCGGCGCCTTGGCCGGCGGCGCGAGAGCCGGCAGATGAGAGGCGGTGACGGTCACCCCTCCCGTGGACTCCTGCTGCGCGAGCCCCGGCAGGGAGCCGTCGACCCGCCAGCGCCAGCCGGCGCCGGCGCCGTGCACCGAGACGCGCAGCGACTCGATGGCATCCTCCGAGCCCAGGTGGATCTCGCCCCCCGGAAACCAGGGGGTCTCCTTCACCGTGTAGTCCATCGCCAGCACCGAGCCCGCGGCAATGGGCGGGAAGGCCACCGTGCGGAAAGAGCGCGACGAGTGGAGCTCGTCGCGGCCCGCCAACTGCCGGGTGTCGAGATCGCGGCGGGAGACCTTGACCGTCTTGCCGTCCGGCCCGGTCTCCGAGGCCTCCAGGCTCGTCAGCTCCCGGTTGTCGTCGAGATAGACGTAGTACGGCGACCAGCGCGCGAAATCGCCCGGCCCGTCCAGCCGCACCCGCAGATGGGTCCGCTCGAGGACCGAGCCGTCCGGCCGGACCTCGACGTCGATCATCCGCTCCAGCAAGGTGGCCGCGGCCAGAGGCGCCGCGGCGATCGACACCGCGGCGGCCAGCGCAAGGCTCGCGGTGGACCCGTACCATCGTGTGGGCATCGTCTTCTCCGGTTCGCAGCTTTTACAAGGTTCGCCGATTTTACAGAGTCTCCACTCCATGACGATGCGGCGCGAAACGTTTCGGCAGGCGAGCTTCTCCCCGGCGCCTGAACGGCGCGCCATGCCACAAGCTCCCTCCTCGCGCGAGAGGCGGAGTCTAAGCTGGCACGGGTCTTGAAGACAACATGAGGCAGGACGGGTTGGTGGCGCGATACTACTTCTTGCAGCTCCTCTGGCCGCCGCCGATCTCGTCCTTTTTTACCGCTTCTTCCAACTCAAATCCAAAACTACGGCATTCAACCCTTCCCTCCCGCGAGCGCGAGAGAGAAGGGTTGAATCGGTGCGGGTAAAAAAGGGATCAGCCGGGGTTGGAGTCGAGGCTGACGTCGAGCTTGACGTCCTCACCGGCCTTGACGGTGAAGGTCTTTTCCTGGGCCTGACGCCCGGGGCGGACGATGGCCAGCTTGTGGTCGCCGACAGCCAGGGGGAGGCCGGCGCGCATCATGGCGAGATCCGAGCCGGTGCCGACGAAGCGGCCGTCGACGTACACCGAGGCATCCTCGGGCTGCACGTCGAGGTGCAGCCGGCCGCGGGCGGAGTCGTCGCCCGCCGGAGGCCGGCCGCGGTACCCGCCGCGGTCACCGCGATCGGCACGATCACCGCGGTCGTCGCGCCGGGGGCCGCGGTCACGGCGAACCCGGTCACGCCACCCCTCGTCCTCGCCCTGACCCTCGTACCGGCGGCTGCGCTCCCGCTCCTCGCTCAGGCGCTCGTCGCGCCGTTCGTGAGTCTTGGTGGCGAGATCCTCGGGCCGGACCGAGGTGCCCGACTCCATGCGGTCGTCGATGTCGATGACGTTGCCGGGGTAGATGGAGATCTGGCGGGCGATGGTTTTGAAGCCGTCGAGATAGAAGGCGACGTCGTAGGTGCCCTTCGGCAGCCACAGGTAGTCCGGCCAGCCGTCGAAGTTGTCCACGGCGCCCAGATCCTCGCCGTCGACGAAGACATGGGTGCGGCCGGGGCTGATGTCGAGGTCCAGAGCGCCCATCTCGTCACGGTCGTAGTAGCCGCGGGGCCGGCCGTTGTAATAGGGGTCGTAATCCGGTCCCCAGTAGACGCTGGAGCCCCAATAGCCGAACGGATAGTAGAAGTTGTAGAAGAAGGGGTCGTAGCCGAAGCCACCACCGATGAAGATCCGGCTGCCGCCGTGGCCGTGGCCGCCGAAGTGACCACCATGGCCACCATCGTGTCCGCCATCGTGGCCGCCGTGCCCTGAGCCGCCCGGTGTCTCGTGAGCCGTGCGGCCCGTCGAGCCGTGCGAGCCTGTCGAGCCGTGCGAACCCGTCGAGCCGCGCGAACCGCCGGAACGGGTCGCGCCGGCGCCGCCCGAATGGCCGCCACCGGAGTGACCGCCGCCCGAATGGCCGCCACGGGCGTAGGCCGGGAAACTCACGGCCAGCAAAGCCGCGAGCGCGAGGGGGACCGCCTCAGCCCGGAACCGTCTGCCGGCTGGTCTGGGGGTATTCATGGGTGCTCTCCTTTTCCTGCTCCGCGCCCAACTGGGACCAAGCGCGGTGAAGTCCTTTGATGTAATGATACCTGAGGACATCTTCCCACAGTTTCGGCGTCCTCACAGGCCAATTTTGCAAAGCCCGGACCAGGCGTTCCCGCCGCTTCTGCGGCGCCTCCGGCGGCAGCGGCGGCGGTCCGTCGGGGCCCAATCCCAGGAACCCTCCCAGCTCCGGATGCAGACGGTAGAAGACCACGGCGCAGTAGCCGGCCCTCTCCTGCCGCGCCGCGAAACGGGCGAGATCGGTGGGATGGTCGTGTGCCACGATGGCGGCGGATTCATAAACAAGACGCATGCCACGCCGCTTCAGCCGGTAGCCGAGCTCGATGTCCTCCCACGCCGCATAGGGAAAACGCAGGTCGAAGGGCTCCGCCAGCAGCAGATCGCGGGGCATCGACAGATTCGAGGTGTACAGAAAATTAAACGGTACGTCTTCTTTTTTGTCCCCGATCAGGGCATAGCCGAACTGCAGTCCATACTCGTTGACGTAGCGCAGGAAGGGATTGAGCCGCATCCGCCGGTGCCAGGCGGTGTAGCCGATCACCGCCAGATGCGGATCGTCCCCCCGGCGGCGATGGGCCTCCCGGTGAGTAGCCAGCCATCCTGGCGAGGGGACGGTGTCGTCCCCAAGAAAGAACACCCAGCGGCCGGCCGCCGCGGCCACGCCGGTGTTGCGGGCCGCCGCCGGTCCATGGTTCTCCTGAAGCAGAACACGCAACGGAATGCGGAACGACCGGCTGCGCAGCCAGTCGCCGCTGCCGTCCGTGGAGCCATCGTCCACGACGACGACCTCGAACGTCGGAGGACCTTGCTGGAATTCCAGAGCCTGGAGGACCTCGGCGAGAACCTCCAGGCGATTGTGGGTGGGAATGACGACGGAAACCTCAGGCCCCATGGGGAGAGATTACTCCACACGGGGCCGAACCGTCTTACCCGGCTTCCTGGACTCGCTGGTGCCCGTTGTGCCCGTTGCGGTTGCGGACAATCAGGTAGTTGGCGGGTACCATGCCTTCCGCGCCGTGGCCGAGAGTGACGGTGTTGATCGTCACGTCGTCCCCCTCGGCCAGCACCTCGAACCGGCCTTCGGGATAGAGGGTGAAGCGCTCCTTCGGGTCGAAGCCCACCGAGGTGGCGCCGGTGCGGATCACGTTGTGGACGTGCGACGGGAGCCCCGAGGGGCTGCTGCCGGGAAGCGTCCGGAAGTAGTCGAGCGCACAGAGAGATAGCTCGATCTGGTACAGCGTGCCCCGCTTGCCGAGCAGGGTCGAGAGAGTCTCCACGAACCTCGGGCGGTCCGGCTTCTGCACCACGTGCATCACCGTTCGCATATAGACGTTGACGTCGCCGAACTCATCGTGGAAGGCCTTGGCCTGAGCCGGCTTGAGGGCGTCGAGCAGCCGGTACTCAATCTTCAAATCCGCCGGCGTCTCCGCGCGCGCCTTTTCGATGGCCGTCGGCGAGACGTCGGTGGCGATCACCCGGTCGAAGTGTTTGGCCAGGAACCTCGACTGCCGGCCGTTGCCGCAGCCGAAGTCGAGCATCGGCAGCGAGAGGTCAAGGTGGGGTCTGAAACGGGGAAGGTCTTCCGCCGAGGCGCGCTCCGGTTCATTGTCCCAAAGCACTTCGCCACCCTTACCCGTCTTCCGGATGCTCCGCCAGTAGTTCTCCCAATGGCGGTCTACTTCGCCGGGGTGGCCCCACTTGAACCGGTAGAAGAGCACGTTGGACAGCAGACGTACCGATTTCAACAACTCCATGGTCGGCCTCCTTGGCGGCAAGAGATCGCCGCCGGATATTGAAGAGAGCGAAGCTAGGATCTCTTCAAATTCAATATAAATTTCTGCCCCATTGCTATCAGTTGAATGCTCTAGTAGAGGAGGTGTCTTTTCGAGTCAGGACCGTGACATCCCGAGAAAAAAAGTCCAAATCGGCCGCGGACCGGTCCGGGCTCTTGACCGCCCCCCGGTACTCGGTCTACGGTCCAGCCCATTCCTTTCCCTCCTGGAGACCTGAGATGAGCCTACACACGCCCAATGATCCCGCCCGCCGGGTGGTGGTGACCGGCCTGGGAGCGGTAACTCCTTTGGGCCTGACGGTTGAGACGTTCTGGAACGCCCTGCTGCGCGGCGAGAGCGGCGCCCGGCCCATTACGAGCTTCGACGCCTCCCCCTTCCACACCCACTTCGCCTGCGAGGTCCAGGGCTTCGACCCCCTCGCCTACTTCGACCGCAAGAAGGCGCGCCATCTGGATCCCTTCTGCCACTACGCCGTGGCCGCCGCGGACGAGGCGCTGCGCGACGCCGGCCTGAAGCCGGAGGAGATGGCGCCGGAGGAGCGCCAGCAGGCCGGCATCATCTTCGGCAGCGGCATCGGCGGCTTCCACACCTTGCAGAACCAGGCCCGGGAGTACTTCGAGCACGGCGCCCGGCGCATCTCGCCGTTCTTCATCCCGATGATCATCCCCAACATGGCGGGCGGCATCCTCTCCATCCGCTACGGTTTCGAGGGTCCCAACCACGCCGTCGTCTCCGCCTGCGCCACGGGCAACCACGCCCTGGCCGAGGGCCTTTCCCTGATCCTCGAAGGGCAGGCCGACCTCATCCTCTGCGGCGGCAGCGAGGCGTCGGTCTCGGAAATGGGAATCGGCGGCTTCAACGCCATGAAGGCCCTGTCGACGCGCAACGACGATCCCCAGGGGGCGAGCCGCCCCTTCGACGTGAACCGGGACGGCTTCGTGCTGGGCGACGGCGCCGGCGCCCTGGTGCTGGAGGAGGCGGGCCGCGCCGTCCGCCGGGGCGCCCGCATCTACGCCGAGCTGCGGGCGGTGGGAGCCTCCGCCGACGCCTACCACATGAGCGCGCCGCACCCGGAGGGCCGGGGCATCGCCCTGGCGCTCAAGAGGGGTCTGGAGACGGCCGGGCTGGCGCCGGAGACGGTGGACAGCATCAACATGCACGCCACCTCGACACCGCTGGGCGACGAGTCCGAAGCCCGAGCCGTGAGGAGCTTCTTCGGCGACCACGCCGACCGCCTGACGGCCACCTCCACCAAGAGCATGACGGGCCACCTGCTGGGAGCCGCCGGAGCCATCGAGGCCATCGCCACCGTCCTCAGCATCGTCCACGGCGTCGTGCCCCCCACCATCAACCTCGCCGACCAGGACCCCGCCTGCAACGTCAACGTCGCCGCCAACCAGGCCGTCCACCGGACCGTGAAAGTCGCCCTCAACAACGCCTTCGGCTTCGGCGGGCACAACACCTGCGCGGTGTTCTCGGCTTGGGAGTGAGAAGAATGCCGTCAGCCGGCGCGCACGAGGTCGAAGAGATCCTGCACGCGGCTCAGGGCAGCGACCGACGCCTCGTCCACACGGCGGCCGAAGCGCGCCTCGAGCTCACCGATGAGCTCGACCTTGGCCAGTGAGTCGAGGCCGAGCTCGGCGAGGCGATGCGCCGCGCCGACGCCGTCGGCTCGCACGTGGGTCAGGCGGGAAAGCGTGGCGATCACCCACAGCTCCGCCGGCGTCGGGCCGGGGCCGGCAGCGGGTTTCGCCGCCGGAGCAGCAGCCGCCGGCGGCCGGCCGCTCCCCTGTCCGGAGAGCAGGGCCTCGCGGAGCTTGCCGCGCTTGACCTTGAGCGTCGCCGTCTTGGGTAGATCGGCCCACCAGAATTCCACTTGCGCGATCTGCTGGTAGCTCGGAACATCGGCGGAACGCGCCGCGATGGCGGACCGGATCTGCTCGAGCTGCGGCTCCGTGGCACCGGGCTGTGGCACGACCACGGCATACACGCTCTCGCCGCGTCCACTCGCCGGCATGCTGAGGACCACCAGTTCCTGCACGCCGGGAATGCCGCGGTACCGAAACTCCACCTCTTCCGGATAGACGTTCTTTCCGGCGTCGGTGACGATGATCTCCTTGGTCCTGCCCGAGAGGTGAAGGTACCCGTCCGCATCGAGGCGGCCGATGTCTCCCGTACAGAACCAGCCGGCTTGCAGCGCGGCCGCCGAAGCCTCCGGGTTTCGGTAGTAACCCGACATGACGCTGGGGCCACGCACCCAGATCTCCCCGGCGCCGCCCTCCGCACCTTCCGTAGGCCGGACCTCGACCTCCACTCCCGGCAGCGCCTTGCCGACCGACCCGAAGCGAACCGCTCCCCAGGGATTCGCGGTCAGCACCGGGCTGGTCTCCGTCAGCCCGTACCCTTCGGTTACCTGAAAGCCCATGTCCTTCCAGCTTTGCGCAAGCCTCGGCTCGAGCGTCGATCCGCCCCCCACGAGGCGTCTCAACGCGCCGCCAAATCCTTTGTGGACGCCGCCGAGAAGGACGCGGCCGAAACGCCCGCCGGTCCGCGCGCTGAGCGCGGACAGCGCACGAAAAGCGAGAGCGCGCAGCGGGCCACCGGCGGCGGCTTTCTGGCGCGCGCCGTTGAGAAACAGATCGAGCAGCCGCGGCACTACGACCAGCATGGTCGGGCGGGTCGCATTCATCATCCAGAGGATTTCTCCGGGCTTGATCTCCGCGATGTAGCTGATCGTGCCAAGGCTGGCGATAGGAACCTGCAGACCCATCACGAACTCGAAAACGTGGTGGATCGGCAGCATGGAGAGCATGCGCTCTCGGGACGAGGGCACGTACTGAAGAACGGCGCGCACGTTCGACAGGAAGTTCTCGTGAGTGAGAGGAACCGCCTTCGGCGCGAGGGTCGTGCCGCTGGTGAAGATGATGCTCGCCAGATCACTGGAAGAAACACCACCGGAATCGCCCTCCGCGCCGGCGGCGCTCGTCGCGCCCGGCAGAAGGCCGACGTGGGGTCCGGGCACGAACGGCGCGACGAGCTTGACGACCGGGCAGCTCGCGGCGCCGAGCGTCTCGGCGAGCCGCGGTGCCGCGCAGATCAGCCTGGTCTCGGTGAGCCTGGCGGCATCCTCGACTTCCGATGCGGGCCACTGCGGATCGAGCGGTACCGTGACCGCACCCAGACGGTAGACCGCGAGCGCCGTGAGCACCCACTCGGGGCTGCCGGTGCCCCACAACACGACGCGATCGCCATGCGCGATGCCGTAACCGGTCGCCAGGCGGTGGGCGATGTTGCTCGTGCAGGTGAGCGCCTGTCCATAGGTGTACCGCAGCCAACGGCCGCCGCGGTACGTCTGGAAGGCCACGGCGTCGGGATCCATCCGCGCCGCCGTCGCGAACAGATCGTACAGGGTCGACGCCTGATCGGAGGCGAACTCACCCTTGGCGTGCAGGCGTGCGAGCCTGTCGTCCTGCCGTGGGGGCGGGGGCGCGCCGGTTTCCGCGTGCAGGGCGAAGCGCTGCACCCCCGGAACGTGAACCTCGGCAATGTAGGAGCGCCAGCGGAGAGCCGTGATGTCGAACGGGAAGTTGGCCTGGTCCTCCGCCGCCAGCCGGCTCCACAGCCCGCGCGTCGCTTCGTCGTCGTGCCGCGCCCGGTGGGCGACATAGGGACCGTACACCTTCAGGAGGTGGATGAAGTGGTCGAGCGTCCGCTCGGCACTACCCAGGCGAGCCAGGCGAGGCCCGAGCCGGGTCGAGCGCAAGGAACCCAGCCGGCTCAACCCGAGCGCCAGAGCCCGGACCCTGCCGCGCCGGCTGTGAAGGCTGCGCAGGAGCTTCGCCGGCTCGACGAAGCGCACCGGCCCGACCTGAATCGGCTCGCCGTGCTCGTCGCGCAGCGGTGTCTTCGCAAACCCCTCGCGGGCGTAGTCCACGAGCTCACCCAGGGAGATGGGATTCCGGCTCGAGCCGACCTGGTAGACGGTGCACCCCGGCGGCGGCGTGCCGCGCTCGAGCCCGGCTGATTCGGCCATCGCGGCGATCATGGCGTGGACCACGTGGTCGACCGGAACGATGTCGAGCACCGCGCCGGCGGCGCCGGGAAATTCGCCCGTCCGCCCCCGGCCGTAGGCGACCAGCAGGGGATCCGCGACGCGGATCGCATCGATCCACCCGGCGAAGGGCTGCTCGACGGCGCTCTCCACGATGGCGGGACGGACGATGGTGATCGGGACCGCGCCCTGATCGCGCACCAGCAGGAGCTCTCCGAGCGCCTTCGTCAGGGTGTAGACGTCATGAAAACCGTAGAGCCGCGCCTGCTCCAAGCCCGCGGCGACGAACGGCGGGTCCGCATCGCCACGTGCCGAGATCCCCCGGCAGGCCTCCGCAAGCGTCGCCAGGGTCGTGCCCAGATCGAAGCTGCCCACCTGTCCGGCTGGGGGTGCCGGAAGGACGCGCTCGGGCACCACGCCCTCCCGGGTGCCGCTGACGAAGCACGTGGACACGTGGAGCAGGGGGACGTTGCCGGCGTCCCGCGCCAGCGCCAGGGTCCGTCCCGCACCCCGCGTGTTGAGCTCCAAGGCCCGGTCGAGCCGTTCGTCGAACGTCACCGTCGCGGCGCTGGCGACGACCATGTTGACGCTTCCGCACAGCGCGGCGTACCGCTCGGAGTCGAGACCGAAGAAGTCCTGCCCGAGGTCTCCGGGCACGACCTCCACCCGGCTCGCCGCCCAGGCGTCCCAGTCGTCGCCGTGGCGCACGCGCAGCCGGTCCATGACCGTTGAGCCGAGCACCTCGCCGTGCAGCCGCTCCTCGGCGCTCTGGTCACGGCCGGGGCGGATGAGCAGAAGGAGCTTGCCGACGTCTGGGACCGACCAAAGCAGCTTCTCCACCAGCACGCGCCCCACGAAGCCCGTGGCGCCCGTAATGAAGATGCGCCGGTGCCGGAGCGAGCCGGCAATATCGCCCGGGAGTGAGTCCACGGTGGTCACCATGATGATGGAGCGAGTCTACCTTACTCCCTTCCGCCGCGGGAAAGTCCAAAACGTCGGGAGTTGTGGATAACCCCCGACGTTTTGTATGCTGTCTCTTGTGATTGCCCCTCGCGAACAGCAGACCCTCCGGATCATTCGTCAGCTTGGAATCGCGCGCGCGGCCGAGTTGGAAGCGCAGGGAATCCCGCGAGGGCAGATCTACCAATTGCTGCGAAAGGGTCTGATCGAACGGCAGGCCCGGGGGATCTACGTCGCGAGCAGGCACCCCATCACTGCCGAGCACACACTCGCACAGGTCGCCAAGAGGGTCCCGGGCGGCGTTCTATGCCTTTTGACCGCACTGCGCTTCCACGAGCTGACCACGCAGGATCCTGCCGAGGTGTGGATCGCGCTACCCGAGAAAGCCCGCAAGCCGCGACTCGACTACCCTCGCCTGCGAGTCGCCCGGTTTTCCGGACTGGCTCTGACCGAAGGCATCGAAACCCACCGGCTGGAGCACGTCGACGTGCGCGTGTACTCTGCCGCCAAGTCGGTCGCCGACTGCTTCAAGTATCGCAACAAAGTTGGGATCGACGTGGCGGTCGAGGCTCTGCGCGACTTCAGCCGCCGGCATCGCGGAGGCGCAACCGAGCTGGCTCGCTTCGCGCGCATCTGCCGTGTGACGCATGTCATGCAGCCTTACCTCGATGCGATCGCATGACCGGCCAACCGCGCAACCTGTCTGCCTCCGTCGCGGCACGGCTTCTCAATCGCGCCAAGCAGACCGGGGATGTTTACCAGACCCTTCTCACAAGCTTCTGCTTCGAACGCTTCCTGTATCGCCTTGGAATGTCCGACATCCGCGAGCGCTTCGTGCTCAAGGGCGCCATGCTCCTTCGCCTATGGTCGGATCAACCCTATCGGGCAACTCGCGATCTGGACCTGCTCCGTAAGGGTGACGGTTCGTTCGAAGCAATTCGGAGCGACCTTCGGGCAATCTGTACCACCAAGGTTGAGCCGGACTCCATCGTGTTGATTCCGCCTCGATCCGGATCGAGGCGATTCGAGCCGAGGATGAGTACGCAGGCACCCGGGCCACGCTGCTGGCGCATTGTGGCACGGCGAAATTGACTCTACAGATCGACATGGGATTGGGGGACTCAGTATGGCCCGCGCCCCGAACCTGCGCCTATCCGGCGCTACTCGACTTCCCTCCACCACAGGTGCTGGCGTATCCACGCGAGGCAGTAATCGCGGAGAAAGTCGAAGCCTTGGTCGTCCTCGGCAACCGCAACAGCCGGATCAAGGATTTCTTCGATCTTCACCACCTCGCGAGCCACTTCGACTTCGACCGGATGACCTTGGCGGAGGCGATTCGCAAAACGTTCGAGAGGCGGCAGACACCGATCCCCGACGAGGAGCCCATCGGTCTGACGTCCGCATACTGGGAGAATCCGTCGCGTCCGGCTCAAGTGAATGCATTCATCCGGCGCGCCGGACTGACGTCAATCATCGAGCCCGGCGCGGGCGAAATCGCGGGCCTGCTCGGCGCGTTCCTGCTGCCAATCCTCGACGACCTCCGCCGCGGCAGCACGCGCGAAGGAATCTGGACGCCAAGAGGGCCTTGGCGCTCCCGGGCGAGTTGACCATGACCTTCTTCGATTTCCCGACGCGCGCCTCAGCGCAGCCAACATGGATGAGGCCGTGGCGTGGGGACGCAAAGCCGTCGTCGCACGCCGCCCATCGGTCGAGGTGCGCGAGCTCCTCGCAATGCCAATAGAATAGAAACTCCAACCCCAGAACACGGAGGCTCAAATGAGAAAGCTCAAAATCATCGAACACATCTCGCTGGATGGCGTGATCCAGCACTCCGCCGATGACGGCAATTTCCCCTACGGCGACTGGACCGCGCCCTATCGGACCCCCGCCGGCAGAGATGCAATGCTCGCCGCATACGGCGAGAGCTTCGCTCTGCTGCTTGGCCGTCGCACCTACGATATCTGGTCGGGCTTCTGGCCAAAGGCGCCGAGCAGCCCGATGGCGGACGGCCTCAATGCGGCAACAAAATACATCGCGACCCACCGTCCGGAAAGTCTTGAATGGGGCCCGTTCGAGGGCCTTGGACCGGACCTCGTCGAAAGCGTTCGCCGCATCAAGTCCCAGGACGGCCCGAACCTTATCCTCTCGGGTAGCTCCACGCTGACATCGACGCTGCTCGAACATGGGCTTGCGGATGAAGTCCTGCTGGCCGTCTATCCGGTCCTGTTGGGCACGGGCAAGCGTTTCTTTGCAGAGGGAACCCCGCCGCGTTCATTCGAGCTCGTCAGCACGAATGCATTCCCCTCCGGCATCATCTTCAGTACTTACAAAGTCGCAGGGCCTTTGAAGACCGGATAGCTCGACGACGCGATGGCCATGAACCCACGACCGAGCCTTCTGCTCATCCTCAGCGCCGCCGTCTACTTCGCCGGAGCACTCCCTCTCCTGTTTGCTCCCGACGAGCTGCTGACCTACGCCGGCGCGCCGCCTTCAATCCTGGACGTCACCCTGTTGCAACTCCTGGGCAGCGCCCTCTTCGGCTTTGCGATGCTCAACTGGGTGAGTCGCTACTCGCGAGTCGGCGGCATCTTCGGGCGTCCCCTCGTGGCCGCGAACCTCGCGCATGCGGGTAGCGCCGCTCTGCTGTTGGGGCACATCGTCAAACGTGTTCCCTTCTCGATTCCGCTCACCGGAGTCCTGGCTCTCTACGGAGCTCTGGCGATCGCCTTTGGCTACAAGTTCTTCGTGCAGCCACAGCCTGTGGCCGATCCGCAGAGCTGACTCCTCTCGCCGCGGTCGCACCCGAGTCAGCACACACTACGGCCGCGGCGGTGACACACGAATCCGCTTCGTGAGACACAAACGCCGGTTCGTGAATCACTACACCCCCGACTTGAATCACAACACTCTCCTGAAGCGCTACGCAATCCCGCGTAGGAGCGACAGCTTCTTCGGATTGCGTCGCAGCTACCGCGAGAGCTGTGATGGCTCGACCTGAAGCTGTGATGGCTCGACCTCAAGCTGTGATGCTTGGACCTCAAGCTGTGATGGCTGGAGCTGAAGCTGTGATGCCTGGACCTCAAGCTGTGATGCCTGGGCCTGAAGCTGTGATGCTTGGACCTGAAGCTGTGATGGCTGGAGCACGAGCTGTGATGCCTGGAGCACGAGCTGTGATGGCTGGACCTGGAGTTGTGGTGCCTATCCGCAAAGCTGTGGTGCCTGTATCGATGGTAGTGACTCAGAACAGGATCGCGATGATTCGGAGTGGAACCGTCGTGACTCTTCCCGAGGCAGCGATGACACCACCCGGATTGCGGCGCCTCAGATCGGAGTGGCGGCGAGGCCTGTTGAGAGAGTCTTGAGGCCGGACGGACGTGCCGCGGCGCAGGCCAGCGCCGCGGACAGATCGGAAGCTCCCGTTACGCGGCCGGCCAGAGCAGGCGGAACACCAGCCCGGTGGTCAAGGCATACAGCACGGCATCGAGAAGGCTGCGCAGGGTGTTGGACCACGGAACCGACTTCCAGATCGAGTCCTGAAAGTACCCGCAACCATACGCGAAGAAGGCGACGGTTCCCGTCAGGCGCATCACCGCCAGGCCATCGGCGCCGGCCAAGAGCGTGTGGCGCGCGATGTAGCCGATGGCGAAGCTCACCAGGAAGCACAGCAGGAACCACTGGAAGAGGCTCGCCCCCAGCGGGGGAAGGCCGTTGCGCCGGAGGGTGAGGATCGCGACCGGACCCTGCTCGAACTTCTTGCGGATCGCGGGGTCCTTCAACTGAGACATGTCGGCGCAGTGAGGGATGAAGTAGATGCCGGGCGCCGGAGCGTTCTTGCGCAACGCCACGGCGACGGACTCCTCGTCCGGGAGCCCCTTGATGTCGGCCCGGTGGTATCTCAGAACCATATGGACGATGGCGCTCACGATCCAGACCGCGACGGCCGAAACGACGACGGGCAGCCACAAGCTTCCGAAGGGCATTGACGTCCTCCTCTCTTGAAGGTTTTGTGGAAAGGAGTCTATATCTTCTACTTCCGCTTCTCCACCTGCGCCAGGATCTGCCGGAACTCCTCCTCCTGGCTCAGGGCGGCGAAGTCCTTCCCGTCGGTCAGGATCATGGGGTCGGCGAGCCCCTTGTCGACGGCTTTGTGCAGCGCTTCCAGCGCCTTCTTGTGCCCCGCCTTCCCCTTGAGAGCGTGAAAACGAGCGATCTCGGACCAGGTCCAGGGGTCGTTCGGCAGGAGCTCCGCGCCGACGGAGAGCACGAAGACCGCCCGGTCATACTCCTTGCGCTCGCGGTACATCTGCGGCAGGTAGAATCTCGTCTGCCCCAGATAGGTGTTGATGATGCGCTTGGCCGAGAGGCTTTCCTCGGGGTCGGCCGAGGCGGCACGCACCTTGATCTCGGGAATCTTGAGCTGGGCGGCGATCTGGCCCACTGTCACCGGGTCGTTTCCGGCACTGATGCGGGCCAGGATGCCGGGTCCGTCGGCGAGGATCTTCTTGTCGCGGCGGTCCCGCTCCTCCCGGTCGCGCAGCTCCTTCTGGAAAGTCGTCAGGGTCTCTTCCAACCCGAATCGCTCGCCCGCCTCGACGAGCTGAAGCGGTCTCTGGGCCGGGAGCGCAACGGCGGGAGATAACGGGATCGAGCCCTCACGGTGTAGGGCAGACCCTCTCGGT
This sequence comes from Thermoanaerobaculaceae bacterium, assembly GCA_963717295.1. Classification (GTDB taxonomy): domain Bacteria; phylum Acidobacteriota; class Thermoanaerobaculia; order Multivoradales; family UBA5704; genus DATARR01. The sequence continues at coordinate 7,086,020 of OY970330.1, read as the reverse complement.
CTGGCCAGCCATCAAGGTCTCCGGTGCCGCCAGATCCATTGGCAGCACTTGTAAAGTACAAACGCGTGAATCAGTCCGATCGGAAGGTCGAGTTTCCCCCCATGCGGAAAGTACGGTTGCAGGAAGAGCAGACCATAGACCCAGGTGGCCACGATGCCTTGGCCCAGCGGATACATCACGCCGAGGAGACTCACGGCAACGAGCACGTAGAGAATCACGGCACACCACAGGGCTGCCGCCAGCACCAGCGTTCGCCGGATCACGCCCGGCGGCCGTCGAACTCTGGCGCTGGTCTCGGGCATACCTGCATCCTCAGGGAAGCCACGGAAGACGGTCTCCAGACGGCTACCACGAGACGATGGGGTGGTTACCGAATCGGGGAGGAGCCGGGCAGTACAGATCGTCGACCCACCACTCGGTTCGCGCCGGACGCAGCTCGTCATCTCCTTTGTAGGGGTCGGCCTCGAGATCATCTTGCGGGGCGCCGTGACCTCCGCACGGCCGGAAGGTTGGCACGAAGTGGACGACGACGTAGGTCTCGAGCACGGCAATGTGGCCAGGCGCGAGCATCTGGCTGCGAGTGATCCAACACTTCGGCTTGACCGAATGCTCGACATCACTGCCGGCAGCATCGGCCGCCTGGCCGCAGCCGTAGGAAAGCGGATGCCCGACCTTGCGATAGTTTCGGCCGTTTGCGCGCATGAAGTTGCGGATCTGCTGCAGCTCCCGGGCACTGTCTGCGAGGGTGCAGCAAGAATCGCAATCCGCGTCGGACCACACCAGGCCCAGCGGGTCGATCTCCCGCACCGGATTGTCGTTGGCGTAACCATAGGGCCGGAGCGCCTGCTCGGTACGAAGCGGATCCGGTTCGATGTACCTTCCGGTCTGAGGCTCGTACCAGCGGTGGAGGTTGTAGTACAGCTCGCCCTGCGCTGCCGGGCTTGCGAAGACCTCGCTGCTCCACTGCCCCGGGTAGTGGATGACGTGCGATTTGTCCTCTCCCGCGGTGAAGGGCTCGCCGACGTTGAGCGAAACCAACGCGCCCGAGGCCTTCGCCCCCACGACCGGCGTGCCGAGGTGGTCGGTGCTCAGGAATTGCCGGTCCGAGCCGGAGAACAGCGCCACCGGCCGGCCTGCGAAATGGAGGAAGCTGGTTGTCGTGACGGGAGCCGTCCGGGTTGCAAGGACCGGATGCTGCGTCGTGGTGGTGCTCAGGAGCGTGCCAGAGCTCTCGTAGACCGGCACCACGTCAACCGGCTCGCCGAGAGCTGGGGACAGGTTGGCCTGCCGGAGGAAGCCTCGCCCGTCGTATGTGGCATCCGTCCGTGCGCCCTCGACGGTTCCGAAGGCGGCCAGCCGCCCGTCGGCGCCGGTCTCGTAATAGCTGGTCTCTCCGCTCCCCGGCGACACCGGCGAGATGCTGGTCTGGTTGCCTGACGCGTCGTAGGCGTAGGCCCAGGCGGGGTCGTGGGAATTGGGGGTCACGCTGAGCAGCTTGGGGTTGTGACCCGTACCGGAGTAGGCGTAGGTGGAGGTCGGCAGGTCCGTGCCGGATGCCGTGAGCCGGTTGCCGCTGCGGTCGTAGGTCCAGGCGCGGCTGCCCCACGGGCCATCGGCGCCGGTGAGGAAATAGAGGTTGTCCTCGTAGGTGAAGGAAGCCGAATAGCTGCTGCCGGCGAGGGATCCGGTGATCGACGTGGGGTTGCCGAGCGCGTCGACCGTGTAGTCCCAGTCCATCAGGCTTCCAGCCTGGATGCGGTCGGGGAAATAGCGGGCGTCGAAGGTCCTCGTCTCAACGATGCCGTTGGCGAAGGTGAGCGAGGTCAAGGGGCCGAATGCGGCGTAGGCCGCGTCCGTCACCAGCGGCTGCGGGCCGGAACCCTCGTCATAGCTCAACGCGGCGTCGCGGTCGCTGAAGTCGGGGACGTAGTTGGCGATCACCGGCGCTTCCGAATAGGTGATCGCCGTGCGATATCCGTTCTTGTCGTATTCGTAGGCAAGCCCCCCATCCTGCACCAGCCTGCCGAAGCGGTCGTACGCGTAGGTGAGGGTGTCGGTGTCGCGAGTGATGCCGATCAGCCGCCCGACGTCGAATTGAGCGGGCGTGGAGCCGTAGGTGTAGGTTGTGGTCAGCGCCACGTCCGGCGACCCCGGCGGGCCGAACGTCTGCTGCGTGACGCGGTCGGCGGCGTCGACCGTCGGATCCGCCACGATCCCCCGGGCATCGGTCGTCTTGTCGAGCCGCCCATGCTCGTTGTACGCGTGGCTCGTCGTTCCCGAGACCGGCGACACCTGCTGGGTGAGGAGGTCGCGGTCGGACGTGATGTAGGTAGTCTGGTTGCCTTCGGCGTCGATGACCGACGCGAGGTGGTCCTGCACGTCGTAGGTGTAGGTGGTCGGCGCGGCGTTGGCGGCCCCCACGCCGGAGGTGAGCTTCTTCAACCGGTTGAGCTCGTCGTACTCGTAGAGCATCGTCGGGTTGGGGTGGCTCGCCTTGGGATGATTCGCGTCCCAGATCTTCTCGAGGTTCTGGTTGAGGTCGTAGCAGAACTCGGTGACGCTCGGTGTCGCGCTGCCGGCGCCCTGCGTGGTCTTGTCGAGTTGACAGGTGAAGACGTGGCTCGTCTTCGAGTCGCTCACCCAGGTCGAGCCGCTCCAGCGCTCGCGGCTCTCCTCGGTGCGGTTGCCGGTCCCGTCGAGCTGATAGGCGATGCGCTCGCGAGACTCGGCAGGATCGAGGCAGTTGGTCGACGACGGTGTCGCGACGACGGTGCCCCGTGCCACCGCGGTCAGGTGGCCGACGCCGTCGTAGCCGTACTCGATGCCGTTGCCACGCGGCCGCCGGGTGCAGAAAAGGTCGCCGAAGCCGTTGTAGATGAAGGTCGTGACCATGTCGTCGGCGGCGATCGCCCCCTGCTCGCGGATCTCGACGACGCGGTTCATGCTGTCGTAGGCGGTGAGAGTCTGTACACCATTGACGTCGGTCACCGAGATGCGCCGGTTGAGGCCGTCATAGCCGAACGTCGTCGTCCCGATGAGCGGATCGGTGCGGGTATCGGCGACGTGACCGTTGCGGCCGGTGAGGTTGTAGGTGAACGACCTCGCGTCGGTGGTGCCGAACCCCGGAGGGTCGATGCTGAGCGGCTCGCCCGAGCCGTTGCGGGAGTAGCTCGTCGTCTTGAAGCCCGAGGGGAGCGCCGCGCCCCCCTCGAATCCGTCGGTGGTGCGCGAAGTCATCACCCCCGAGGTCGCGTCATAGGCGGCGTCGGTACGCCGCTTGTTGCTACCGCCGGAGGTCGAGGGCACCTCGACCCGGGTGACCAGCCCCGGGAAATTGGCGTCGTAGCTGTAGGTTGTGGTGCGAGCCAGCGCCGGCACGTTGGCCGCTTCGACCTGCGTCTGCAGCCGGCCATCGACAGTGTAGGTGTAGTCGGCCCGCGTGCCCTTGGCGTCGGTGGTCGCCGACGGCAGTTGCGGGTTCGATCCGCCATAGGTGAAGCTGGTGGTCGGCGACAGGCCGCAGGTCGGACAGGAGCCGGTGAACGAGGTGACGCGCAGCTTGTTGTTGCTCGCCGCCACATGCTCGAGGTTGAAGGTGATCACGCGGTCGAAGGTGGGGGACACCGTGCGCGTGACCACCACCTGGGTCGGCAGGCTCGGGTTGGTATAGCTGTAGGTCACCTTGTCCGTGGCGTTGGGGCCGGTGAAGCTGGTATCGCCCCGCCAGGTCTTCTCGATCCGGTTGGTGCCCGCCAGGTAGGAGAACGCCGCCTGCACCCGATGCTGGCCGCCGGCGACCAGGTCGACCCGCGCCAGATAGCCGGCGCGCGTGGCGTCGTAGACAAATGCGTGGCTGGTGCCGTCGGGCCGCGCCACCGTGGTGAGCTCGTCGCCGGTCCAGGTGAGGGTCCAGGTGCGCGAGGGCGTTCCCGTCCCGGCGACCGCGACCTGGGTGATCGAGGCCAGCTTGCCGCCCGGGTAGTAGGTGAAGGAGTCGCTGTGGCCGTCGGGAAACTCGACCGTGACCAGATGATTGCTACCGTTGTAGATGCTGCGGGTCGGGTGCAGGGGATCCTGCATCGTGGTGGTCTGGTCCCACTGACCGTCGCTGTGGAACAGCACGGTCGAGCCGTCGAGCCCCTTGAGCTGCCAGGTCGCCGTCGCCGTGTCGTAGTAGAGCTTGCGGAACTCGTCCAGCGGCGCCCGGCTCTGGTAAAGCCGCAGGCCGCCGCCGGAGGCCAGGTTGTAGAACTCGTGGAAGCCGCCGGAGCGCGTCAGCAGCCAGACGTGGCTGGGATCGGGATCGAGCACGATGCGCTCGGCGAAGTCGTGCGTCCAGTGGCGTCCCAGCGTGGTGCGCCAGGCGGCGAGCCCCGGCGTGCCGTCGGCGCCGACGCCGCCGCCGGCGTAGTGTAGCTGCGCGTTGCCGTCGCCGGGCGAGCCACCCAACAGGCCGTCGCCGGAGGTGGACCAGCCGGGAGCCGCCGGCTGGCAGGCGGGGCAGGACATCGCAGAGTCGCCGCTCGCGCTCGGCGGGGTGGGGCAGAAGTCGGGCGGCGGCAGCGGACAGCCGAGCTGTGCCTTGGTCACCGTGAAGCTCAGGCCGGGCCGGTCGACCTTGCGCCAGCAGGGGCAGAAGATCGGGTTGTTCTGGCAGAAGCAGCCGCCGAAGCTGCCGGAACACGTCGAGATGCGCACCGAAACCAGCCCGAAGTCATAGGGCGCGCCGGCGCAGGTGAGGCCAGTCCGTTCCACCCAGCAGCCGGCCCGATCCGACTGCGCGTACTGGCAGAGCGCGACTTGGCTGTTGCAGGAGTCCGCGGTCGCGCCGGGCAGCCATTCGAAGGTCAAGATGCCGGCGGGGTTTTGGCTCGCCGCCCAGTTGTTCCAGCGCGCGGTGACGTCGAATTTGAGGCGCGCGGTGAAGGTGCCGTTGCCGTTGTCGATGATCTGCGTCGTCGGCTGAGCGGGGACGTCCGGCAGTCGGCAGTTGTTGACGCCGTTGCACCCTCCCGGCGCACAGGTCTGCCCGCCGGTGCCGCCGGGGACGCCGCTCGTGCAGCACTGCGCCGGCATCGACGGGTCCGACGGGGCCGTGCACACCGGATCGCCGACGCCGCAGATCTTTGCAGTCAGGGGCCCGGCGTTGGCGGGGCAGTTCGCCGGGTTGGTGCCGTTGATGCACTCCTGAGCTACGGCGCTTCCCATCGACCCTGTCAACAAGACGATCAACGCGAGGGAGAACAGGTGAGGACGCATGGCGATTCTCCTTCCGGACGGACGTCGCGTTTCTTGACAGAGCCATAGAAAAGAGGCCCTTGCGCCAGCAGTGCCTGCTGAAGCGGCGGCATCGTATCGGCCTTCGGAATTATATACGGAGTCGAACTCCACCTTGCGCAGCCGGCCGTACTCATTACGAGCCGGTCTTCCGCTTCTCCACCTGAGCCAGGATCTGGCGGAACTCCTCCTCCTGGCTCAGGGCGGCGAAGTCCTTCCCGTCGGTAAGGATCATGGGGTCGGCGAGCCCCTTGTCGACGGCCTTGTGCAGCGCTTCCAGCGCCTTCTTGTTCCCCGCCTTCCCTTTGAGAGCGTGAAAACGGGCGATCTCGGACCAGGTCCAGGGGTCGTCCGGCAGGAGCTCCGCGCCGACGGAGAGCACGAAGACCGCCCGGTCATACTCCTTGCGCTCGCGATACATCTGCGGCAGGTAGAATCTCGTCTGCCCCAGATAGGTGTTGATGATGCGCTTGGCCGAGAGGCTCTCCTCGGGGTCGGCCGAGGCGGCACGCACCTTGATCTCGGGAATCTTGAGCTGGGCGGCGATCTGGCCCACCGTCACCGGGTCGTTTCCCGCACTGATCCGGGCCAGGATGCCGGGTCCGTCGGCGAGGATCTTCTTGTCGCGGCGGTCCCGCTCCTCCCGGTCGCGCAGCACCTTCTGGCAGGCCGGCGAGGCGGCCAGGGCGGCGGCCTCCTTCTCGGCCTCGGCGATATCGCGGGCATCGCGCAGGCCGGCATAGTCGGCGGCCATCGATCTCCAGATGTGCAGGGCGTCGGCGGGATGGCCTGCCGCCAGCCCCTGAGCATGCGCGCGGTCCGCCGTCCACTGCGCTTCGACCAGGGCCGCGTCCTTGGGCCGCTTGCCGGCCTTCATCGCGGCCATCTCCATCCAGGCGACCGCCTGAGTGGCGAGCGTTGCCGGCGGCCAGGCGTGGGGACCGGCCCAGTGCTCGATGCGGTGCGGCACGGCCAGGCCGGCCAGCGCCGCGTCGAGATCGTTCATCTCGTAGTAATTGAAGTCCCGGTCCCCCACGGTGCCGAAGAAGACGAACGGGTTGCCCTTCTTCGGCGGCGAGCCGAAGGGAAAGCCGGCGCCCGCCCCGATGATGCCGGTGATGGTTCCCGGGGAAGTGAGCGCCAGGATGCAGGCGAAGCGGACCGTGCCGGAGAAACCGGCCGCGTAGACGCGCGAGTCGTCGATCGAGAAGCGGGCGTGGGTGTCGGGCCACAGCGCGCTCATCGCCTTGAAGTTGGGCTCCATCGGCCCGTCGCTCGCCGTGTTCCAGGAGCTGACGACGATCCAGCCATACGTCTCCGCGGCGCTCTGGAAGAGCGCCGCCACCGACTTGCCGTCGGAGCTGGCGTCGAAGGCGTAGAGGATCGGCCAGCGGCGCTCCGGGGTGTAACCCCGCGGCAGATACAGGGCGTACGTCTGCTCGGGATGCCCCGCGCAGGGTACCCGCTCGACCAGCTTGCCGAGCGGCAGAGAGAGAGTCTTGGGCGCCGGGGGCGGCGGCTGCGGAGGCGGGGCCGCCAAGCCGGGCGCGGCGGCGAACAGGAAACAGCCAGCAAGCAGACGGCTGAAGGAGCGTTTCTGGTTCATGGCCCTGGATTGGACCAAAGATCGGGCCCAAATGCCACCCCTCAGAGGGTATCTCGAAAGGAGCGACAGCCACGCCTACGTCGCCAGGGATTGAAATCACCTGGCTACCCTCTCTAGTCCCTACGGGACATGGGAACGAATTGCAGTCCCGGACGGGACAAGCGTCGGTAGCCAGGTGATTTCAATCCCTGGCGACATAGGCGTCGTCGTCAACCTTTCAAGACAACCCGCCGGGCAAGCCGGCGAGTTGGGTTATTCTCACCCGTTCATGCTGTGCTTCCTCCGGAATTTCTTCCTGGTCTTTCTCCTCGGTCTCCTGGCGGGTTGCGGACCGCCGGAGAAGCCCGCGCCCTCTCGCACGGTGGTGCGCGACCTGGTGGCCGATCTCGATCTGGCCCAGCTCCAGAGAGAGCCCGGCCTGGTGGACCTGGGCACCCCCGCGGCCCGGGCGAACCTGGGGCCGGGTTGGTGGCTGGACGAGAACCAGGGCGACCAGACTTTCGTCTGGAGCGATGGGCCGGAATCGGAGCTGGCGTTCTTCCTCGCCACGGCCCGCGACATCCCCCTGACGCTCAGTTGGGTTCCGTTCACCGAACGCAAGGCACCGGCGGCCCAGAAGGTCACGCTCGTCCTCAACGACGAGACCTTGAACCAATTCACCATCGCACCCGGCGCCAAAGAAGCCCGGGTGGTACTCCCCAAGAATCATCTGAAAGTCGGAGGGAACCGCCTCGTCCTGCGCTATGCCTGGACGCTCGCGCCTTCCGATGGCGCCGCGGGGCTCACCGGAGAGCACCGGCGCGCCGTGGCGTGGAACGCCTTTCGCTTCGAGACCGGCGTGGACGAGCAGACCCAGGTGAAGGCGACCGGAAACCGGCTCGTCCTCCCCTTCGGCTGGCGGATGAATTCCTATCTGCGCTTGCCCGCCGGAGCGGTGCTGACGATGGACAGCCGCCGCCTGCACGGCAGTCAGCGGGGAGAGCTGCGGGTGACTCTGCGGCCGGCCGGCGGCGAGGAGCGCGAGCTGGCCCGCTTCCCCACGGATGGCGGCCCGACGACCGTGGTGCTCCCGAGCTCGGGGAACGAGCCGGTGCGCCTCTCCCTCTTCGCGGTACCCGAACGGCCGGGCGGGCCCGCCGGCAGCATCGTTCTGGGAAAACCGGCCATCGTCAGGACCGGCCCCGAGGCCCGGAAACCGGCGGCGCCGGCAACTCCAGCGGCCCTGCGAGGACCCGCGCCGGGGGGGCGGCCGCGCAATGTCATCATCTACCTCGTCGATACGCTGCGGGCGGGCCACCTCGGCTGCTACGGCTACAAGCGGCCCGTCTCGCCCCATATCGATGCCTTCGCCCGGCAGTCGGCCGTCTTCCGCCACACGGTGGCCCAATCCTCCTGGACCCGGCCGACGACCACCACCATCCTCACCGGCCTGCTGCCCCGCACTCACAACGTGTTCTCGCACCGGGACGCGCTCGCTCCGCAGGCCGTGACCCTGGCCGAACGCTTGCGCGAGGCGGGATATCACACGGCGGGTTTCGTCACCAATCCCAACGTGGCCCCCAACTTCGGCCTGGACCAGGGCTTCGAGCTCTACCGCCTGCTGGGACCCAGGCGACGGACCGCGGCGGGCGTCAACGAACGCACCGCCGAGTGGCTGGACTCCGAATGGAGGAAGGACGCGCCCTTCTTCCTCTATCTCCACACAATGGAGCCGCACGCGCCCTACGATCCCCCGCCCGCCTTCCTGCGGCGCTTCGCCCCCGGCCTGCGGAATCCGGCCTGGACCCGGATGGAATTCGTGGAGGCGCTCGAAAAGGGCGACGCCGTGGGTACGCCTGAGGTGCGCCAGGGGCTGCGGAACCTCTACGACGCCGAGATCGCCGCCAACGACGAGGCCTTCGGCGCGCTGGTGGATCTCCTCGTTCAGCGCAAGCTGTGGGACGACACGGTGATCGTCCTCGTCGCCGACCACGGCGAGGAGTTTGGCGATCACGGGGGCTGGGAGCATGGCCGGACCCTGTATGACGAGATGCTCGACGTCCCCCTGATCGTGAGGGTTCCCGGAACCGGCGGCAAGGTCGTGGAGCGGCAGGCTCAGCAGGTGGACGTCGTCCCGACGATCCTCGACGCCCTGGGCCTTCCCCTCCCCGCGGGTCTCGAAGGCCGAAGCCTCCTGACCCTCGCCGACGGGCCCGGAGTGGACCCGCAGGAAGAGCCGGCTTTCTCCTGGCTGGAGGAACGCAGCCTCCAGTCGGCCGCGGTGACCACCCCCGATTGGCGGCTCGTCGAGAAGCGGTTCCCGGTTTCCGGGACCTTCCTCTACGACCGGCGGGCCGACCCCGGAGAGAATCACAACCTGGCCGGCGAGCAGCCGGTGCGGGCGGGCTACCTCTGGACTCAGCTCCGGGCCGCGGAGCGTTCCCGCCTCGGAACGCTCAAAGCCCGCGAGGCCAAGCCTCTCGACCCCGAGACCCAGAACCAGCTCAAAGCGCTCGGCTACCTGCGCTGAGCGCTGGCGAGATCGGCCTACCGCCTCACCAGAACCACCTTCTGCGCATCGCTCTTCTCCGTCTCGCCGAACAGGGAGCGGATGGCCTCGTAGTCCTGGGTGGTGTTGAAGGTCCGGCGGGTGAGGTCCAGACGCCGCGTGAAGACCAGGGCGTGGTCCGCGTCCTTGCGCTCGGCGCTGGTCTCCAGGGTGCCGGCGGCGCGGATCAGGGTGGATTCTCCCGGCAGGCTCTCGATCTTCCAGCCCGCGGGCCAGCGCAGATGGAGCTCGACCTCGCTGCGTTCGAGATAATCGAGCGCCACACCCGTCCGCCGCTGGGAGGCCGGCTGGACCAAGGGCTGCTCCACCGGTCCCAGGGGAGCCGCCGCGAGGAGAGAGGCCTCGTCGCCCAGCGCCTCGTCCACCGACTGCGCCATCGACCAGGTGACGGTGACCTTGCGCTCGTCGGGCCGCTCGACGGCCTTCACGTCCGCGATCCGGAAGTCGTGGTAGCGCCCCTGAAGCCATTCCTTCCAGGCCGCGAGCGTCTGCGCTTCGCCGTTCTGCCAGTGGATACGCTCCCAGGCGTGGTGGCCGGTGAGCAGCAGGGAGCCGGTGCCGGCCAGCCGCCCCTTGTCGTCCAGCGCCAGATCGACCTCGGCCCGCTGCACGTTCTGGTCGCCGGGAGTCTCGGGCAGCACAATCCACTCCGGCTTCTTCTCGTCATGGAGCAGGGCCTGCGTGCCCTCGTAGCCGTAGCGGAGCTGGCCGAAGCCCAGGGCGCCGTCCGACGGATCGAGGAAGATCCGTTTGCCCTCCGGCTCCAGCATCACGAACACGGCGTCGAACCAGCTTGGATTGGGAAGCCGGGGATCGATAGCGCCGCGTCCCCGGTCGCCGGCCCAGATGAGCCGCGAGTCGATCTTCACCGCCTTGAGCATCGCCTGGAGGAGCAGCGCCTTCTCGGCCCGGTCGCCGCGCCCCGCCGCCAGCACCTTGCCCAGCGCGGCCTCCGGGTCCAGCAGGGCACCCGCGTCGGAGGGTACCGTCTCGATGCGGTCGCGGACGAACCGGTAGATCGCCTCGCTCTTCTCCCGCGGCGTGCCCGAGGCGGCGATCTCCTGGGCCTTCCTCGCCACGCCGGAGTCCCGCTTGCGCACCTGATCGTAGACGCCGCCGATCACCTTGCAGACCACCGGCCAGCTCTCCATCAGCGGATCGTGCGCGGTGCCCTCGATCCAAGCGCTGGGCAGCAGCATCATCTGGGCCGCGAGGTCCTGATAGGGCGGCCCGTAGGGATCGCTGGGCACGGTCGGCAGGTTCTCCACCCAGGCCTTCACCGTCCAGCCCAACGGGCTGCCGGTGAGCTTCGACATCTGGATCTTCGCCTCCGGGGGAGAGTGGCTCCAGGACTGCACCGCCACCTGGCTGGGGGCCTTGAACTCGATCTCGGAGTAGCGGACGGGCACGTCCTCCGAGAAGTACCAGGGCTCCAGATAGTAGAGGCTGTCGAACTTGAGCTCGAGATCGTAGTCCAGGATCGCGCCCACCTGCACGGCGGGAAAGGCGACGGCGGTGACGAAGGTCCCTTGAGAGCGCGACACCTTGCGCAGGAACTTCGCGTCCGCGGGGACGGGGATGACCCGGCCGTCGGGCAGCACCGTGCGCCCGTGAAAGCTGTGGAGGCGCTCGAAGTCGCTGTGGAGAATGGTGATCTCACCGCTGCCCCGGCCCTGCTCCGTCAGGATCTTCCGGCGCACCTGGACGTGCAGGGTCGAGGTCTCCAGGTTGCCGAGCTGCAAGCCGTAACCGGCCATCCGCAGCTCGCCCTTCTTGAACAACACCACCGAGGGAGCGTTGGGCTCGCCGGGCACGGCGGTGAGGCCGCGCTCCTCGTCGGTGATGGGTGGAAAGTCAACCGCCCCGGCCCGGATGGCCCCGAGGAGCGGCAGGATCAGGCAGACGCGGATCAGGCAGGAGACGAGACGGCTCTTTTTCATTCGGTGGTCCTTTCCTGATCCTTGTGTCCCGGAGGGTCAGGACATTTCAGCGAGCCGCCCGGCAGCGTCGGTTTCTTGAGACGGTTGTAAAGGGCTGCGAACACTATTCCGCCGCATCCTCGGCCTTCATCCCTTCGGTCGGTTTCCGCTAAACCTTTACCTTGCTGCATTTACGTGAGGTCGTCAAGGTACGCCGAGGCATGGCACCCGCCTTGCCCTGTGCTCACATCCCAAAGCTCAGGAGAAACCTTGAGCCTTCTATCTGGAGGATTGAGATGACCCGACGAATCGATCGGCTTTCCAGCCTGTTCGCCGCCACCCTGCTCTCGCTGGTCTTCGCCTCCCCGGCCTCGGCGCAGAGCGAAGTGAGAAGTCCCTCTTTCGATCTCTTCGGCGCCCATGCCGTGTCCAACGGAGACGGCGATCGTGTTCACATGGACTCCTACGGCGTACGCGGCGGCTACCGCTTCAGCAACGTCTGGGCTCTGGAGGGATCGCTGTATCGCAGCAAGGACACCGACTCCTGGAGCGGAGACTTCTCCGCCAAGGCGTACTTCCTCCATGCCAACCGTTTCGAGATGTACGCCGTGGCCTCGCCAGGTCTGATCAAGGTTTCAGGCGAAAATCCCCAATTGATCCTGCACGCGGGGCTCGGCGCCGAGATCGGCCTGACATCCAGGCTCTATCTGCGTCCGGAGGTGCGCGGCCGCTGGCTCGACAGCGGGCTGAACGACGGCAACAGCCGCGTGGACTACTCGCTGGGGCTGGGCTGGCGGTTCTGAAAACGGCGAAGGGGGCGGCGAGACTCAACGCAATTGCAGTACCCTGACCTGAATGCGCTCTCGCCGCCTGCCTTTCTGCGTCTTGCTGACGATCGCCCTCGCCTTCAACGACGAGGAGGCGAGGGGCTGGCTCATCGCGCACCACATGCTGGAGTAGCGGCGCTCTGGCAAACACCCCCGTGTTGCGTTACCAGAGGCGGTGAAACACCCCCGTGTTTCACTACGGATTGACGCGAAACACCCCCCTGTTTATGATCACAGGGTGTATTTGCCCCGCAGCATCGACGCGATCCTGCTGGCCTGGAGCCGCGAGGACGATCACAAACCTCTCGTGCTGCGCGGGGCACGCCAGACCGGTAAGACCCAAGCGGTGCGCCGGCTTTCCGAGCACTTCGACCTCTTTCTCGAGCTCAACCTCGAACGCTTCGAAGACCTGTCGCTGGTGCGCTCCTGCCGCTCGGCCGACGAGCTTCTCACCGCGCTGGCGGTACGCCACAACCTGGAGCGCTTCCCGGTCCGCACCCTCCTGTTTCTCGACGAAATCCAGGAGAGCCCCGAGGCGGTGGCCTGGCTGCGGTTCCTGCGCGAGGACCATCCGCAGCTCTTCGTCGTGGCGGCAGGCTCGTTGCTGGAGGTCCGGCTCCAGGAGCGGGGGTTCTCGTTTCCGGTCGGCCGCGTCACGTTCCGCGTGATGCGTCCCTTCACCTTCTTCGAGTTCCTCGCGGCGAACGAGCGGGACGTGCTGGCGAGCCATCTGGCCGCCGCAGTGGCCGAGGTTCGGCCGATCCCGGCAGCTCTCCATGAGCAGGCTCTCGATTTGTTGCGCGACTACCTGCTGGTTGGCGGCATGCCCGAGGCGGTGGCCCGCTGGGTCGCCGGGCACAATCCGGCCGCCGTGCGCAGCGTCCATGGCGACCTCATCCAGGCATTGGCCGAGGACCTCCAGCGATTCGGCAACCTGCGCGAGGTCGGCTATCTCGAAGCCGCCTTCGACAATCTCCGCCACCACGCCGGCCTGCGCTTCCGGTACGAAAATTTCGCTCCGGGCTACCGCAGCCAACTGATGAAGAACACCCTCGCCAAGCTCGAAGCGGCTCTCCTCATTCACCGAGCCCTGCCGACGAGCTCCCTGGAGCTTCCCCTTCGCGAGCGGCCACGCTCGGCGGCCAAGCTGCTGCCGCTCGACGTGGGCCTGGCGCTTTACACCATGGGTTCCGGATTCGAGACGGCGCGCGGTCTGCCCCTCGGCCAGATCCTGGATGGGCGCATCGCCGAGATCTTCGCCGGCCAGCAGTTGCTGGCTTCGGCACCCGGCTTTCCGGGTGAGATCTTCTTCTGGGTCAGCGAATCGTCGGGCAGCAACGCCGAGGTCGACTACCTGATACCGATCGGCGGCCGGCCGGTGCCCGTCGAGGTCAAGTCAGCGGCGGCGGGGTCGCTCAAGTCCCTGCACCAGTTTCTCTGGCGCGCGGGTCAATCCACCGGCGTCCGCCTCCACACAGGTCAGCTTGCCGACGAGCATCTCAAGGTGCGGATGCCCGAAGGCGAGCTGTCCTACCGGCTCCTGTCGCTGCCCATCTACCTCGCGGAAAAGCTACAGGCTCTGGACAGCATCCTTGAGCCCCCTTCACGTCAGATCGACTCCGTATAGGCCACCTCGCCGTGCAGCGCCGAGTCCAGGCCCTCGCTCTCGCCGGCCGCCCCGACCTTGACCGCGGTCACCCGTTCGATCAGCCAGAGCATTCCGTAGGTGAAGACGAACGCCCAAATCGAGGAGATCAGCACCGCCGCGAGCTGCACCAGGAAAAAGTGCGAGTTGCCGCGCAGCAGGCCGTCGACCCCCGCCGGATTGAAGGCCGTGGTCGCGAAGACGCCGCAGAGGACGATGCCGATGAATCCCCCGACGCCGTGGACGCCCCAGACGTCGAGCGCGTCGTCCCAGCCGAGGCGGTTCTTGAGCGCGACGGCGTAGAAGCAGACGACTCCGGCGATCAAGCCGATCAGCACGGCCGCCCCGGGTGAGACGTAGCCGGCGGCCGGCGTGATCGTGGCCAGGCCGGCCACCGCGCCGGTCAGCAGACCGAGGAACTTCGGCTTCTTCGACGTCCTCCAGTCCAGGGCGAGCCAGGCGATGGCGGCGAAGCTGGCCGCGAGGTCGGTGTTCAGGAAGGCGACGGCGGTGACCGAGTCGACGCGGAACTCGCTGCCCGCGTTGAAGCCGTACCAGCCGAACCACAGCAGGCCGGTGCCGAGCGCGACGAGCGGAATCGTATGCGGTCCGCGGTCCGCCACCGTGCGCTTGCCGACGTAGAGGACCGAGGCGAGCGCCGCGATACCCGCGATGTTGTGGACGACGATGCCGCCCGCGAAGTCGAGCACGCCCCACTGCGCGAGCATTCCGCCGCCCCAGATCATGTGAACGAAGGGGAAGTAGACGAAGATCAGCCAGCCGGTCAGGAACAGCATGTAGGCCTTGAAAGTGACGCGGTTCGCGAACGCGCCGGTGATCAGCGCCGGCGTGATGATGGCGAACATCATCTGGTAGGCGAAGAAGACGAACATCGGAATCGTCGCGTTGACCGGCGACGGCGTGTCGAGCGTGATGCCGCGGAGGAACGCCCAGTCGAAGTTGCCGATGATGCCCGCGAAGTCGGTGCCGCTCTTGAGATCGCCGCTGAAGCAGAGCGAGAAGCCGAACGCCCACCAGAGCACCGTCGTCCACCCCATCGAGACGAAGCTCTGGATCATGATCGCGAGCACGTTCTTGCGGCCGACCAGCCCGCCGTAGAAGAACGCGAGGCCGGGCGTCATCAGCATGACGAGGCTGGAGCACAACAGCATGAAGCCCGTGTTGCCGGTGTCGATCGCGAGGTGCGGCATCGAATCTCCTCCTCGGGCAGGAACGGGAACCGGGGGCGCCCCGGCGCGAAAAGACAGAAAGGAAGGCGGGGGGATCTGACCACTATCGGCGGAGGGTGTCAACGCGGGGCCCTCTAGTTTAGGATCTGCCCTTGAGGAGGGTGAATGAAGAACCGCCGAGATCGAGGTGTCTACCGGATGGGGATCGCGGCCGCCGCGATGCTACTGGTCCTCGCGCTGATGAGGGTCGCCCCCGGTCTCGGCGCCGGCCCGTCGAGCCCGACGCCTGACCCGCTCGCCGCCGAGATCGAGCGGTGGTCGGCGTTCCTGCGCGGCGGCGACGCCTCCCACGGGATCGGGGACGACCTCAAAAAGGAGAATCAGCCCCTGCTCGCGCTGGCCGCGCAGGATCTGGCCGGCGGCCGCCGCCTGCTGGCCCTGCGGCGCCTCGCCGTGGCGCGAGCGGCCCTCGCGACCGGGGCCTACCTGGGCGGGCGCCCAGCCGACCAGCACAAGGACCTGGCGCGCTTCGAAGCCGAGTGGGCGCGCATGGGCAAGGTGCTGGGAGGCGAGCTCGGCCCGCCGTCTCCCACCGCTCTCGCGGGCGTGAAGCCCGCGGCCCTGCGGGCCCTGGGCGAGGCGGCGATTCCCCAGGTGCGCGCGTATTACACGGCCAGCCTGGAGTATGGCCGGAACACGACGCCGGACGACGGCCTTTATTACCTGGCCACCGCGCAGGCGCAGCGGGAGATCCTGGAACTCTGCCACCGGCTCTCGACACCTTCGTCCCTCAAGCCCCCTCCCCTGCGCTCGCTGCACGCCGAGATCGACGGGTTGCAGTCCGAGGTGCTCAAGGCCTACCGGCCGCCGGCGTCGATCGACCGGCATCGCGCCTTCATCACCGCCAACGCGGTGCTGAAAGAGGTCCGCGAGCTCGACACCGCCGGCCTGAGCTATGGCGCGATGCGCGGCTATCTGGAGGCGGCTGGGCTCGTCGCGCCCCTGCGGCCCCCCGTGCCGCCGCCGGCGCCCGTCGCGCTACGCAAGCGGCTGGACGAATTCGCCGCGCGCCTCTCCGCGGGCGACATCGATCACAGCATCGGCAGGCTGATGCTCGAAACGGCGCAGGACGAGGTGGCGAAGGCCGCGCCGGGCACGAGCCCCGCCGGAGCGGTCGAGATCGCGACCGACTTGCTGCCGCGCTACTTCGCCGCGCTCGCTGCCGCCCAGTCCGAGGCCCCGAGACCCAAACCCGAGGTCATCGTCACCCTCGTCCGCTGGCCCTACACGTGAAACCTCTCGGATCCAGCAGGTCTGCTGGCTCAAAACGTGGTTACAGGGTTCGGCGGCAAGGCGGGCTTCATCTCGGAAAACTATGGCGAATCGAAGCTGGCGAAACGCTTCGGCGTGAAGCGCTACCCCGCCATCTTCGTCGACGACGTGCTGATGGCGACGCCGAACGACTTTGGTTTCTACGGCAAGGGAGACGAGGGGGAGGCGAAGTCGGGCGGACGCTACGCGCCAATCCGGAACGCGGCGAGCCAGGAGCGGTTCCGCACCGACCTCAAGCGGATGATCGAGCTGATCCTCGCCGGCCGGAAGGACGCCGCCCGAGCGGCTGCCGCGCCGGCGAAAGCGGGTGAGGTCGCCGCGTTCCCCGCCGTCCGGCTCACCGATCTCGACGGCAAGACCCTGACGCCCAAGGATCTTGCGGGACGCGTCGTGCTGGTCGAGTTCTGGGCCACCTGGTGCCCTCCCTGCCGGGGCACGCTGAGCTGGCTGGGCGAGCTCAAGAAACGGTATGGCGACCGCCTCGCGGTCGTCACCATCGCGGTCGAGTCCGAGGAGGCTGGAATCCGCCAACGGATGGCCGAGCTCAAGCTCCCCTTCACCTGGGTGAAAGGCACGCCGGAGATCGGCCGCGCCTTCGGCGACGTGAGCGCCATGCCCACGCTCCTGATGTTCGACCGCCAGGGGCGCACCGCAGGGGTCTACTTCGGTGCGCCACCCAGCCTGCACCGGGAGGCCGAGACGAAGCTCGCTTCGCTTTTCAAGTAGACCCCGCCCTTCGGGATCTCCGCTAGACGACCAGCGGGCAGCGGCCCTTGACCGGTGTGGTGCAGGCCTGGCAGGTGGCGCCGGCGGTCAGGGGCGGATTGCCACAAACCCAGCAGCAGAGCTGGCCCGTCGGGCACTGAGCGCCGCTGGTGCAACTGGTCCTGAGGGAGGGAGCGGGAATCAGGTCGCTCGAAACCGGGGCCTGGCCGTCGGCGAGGGACGCCAGAAACTGCGCGGTGTCAGGAACCGGGACCGCCGCCGGCGTCTGGGCCATGGCCTGCGCGAACGGGAGGACGCAGAGGAGGGCGAGAAGTACGAGGACTGGCTTTTTCATACGGTCATCTCCTGGGTTGACGGGACCGGCAGGAAACCGGCCGCCTCCTAAAGAGAAGGTGCGCCGGCACACCAGGACCGGGTCATTCTCTGCCCCCTCATGCCCGGACTGAAGAAGGCTCGCGAAACCTGAGACCACGCACTCTCGGAAGTAGAGCCGGCCGGATCTCCCGGCCCGCTGCAAGCTCTCTGGAGGTGAAAGTCATGCGGAATCTACTTCGTGACCGAGTTAAACCCGCAAGGTAGGGCCGGCGCGGAACGATTTGATTCGTCCCGCGCCGGCCGGCGGGTGTTACGGAAGGGCCCTGACTTGCAGCGTCAGCCGGTAGGCATCCACCATGGACGCATTGCCGGTTGCCGTCACGTCGAAGACGCAGGCGTCAAAGACCGCTGGGTCCGAGAACTCGCGGCACAGGCTCTGGGCCTGCTTGGGGTCCATGGGCGACACGGGCCGCCGAGGCAGTCCGCCGGGCCAGGGATTGCTGCGGATCGTCGTGCAGGTCGAGCCGGGAGGTGGGGGCCAGGTTCGCTCAGTGAAGCTCGCCGTCGACGTACCCGACGCATAGTCGAACAGGCTCGTGGTATTCGTCACGCGCCAGGCGTCGGCGAAGGTGCCGTTGAGCAGGGCATGCCGGGCCGCAAGGCCGCCCGGCGCGGACCCGTAGGACGAGCCGCTCGGGGACTGGGGTAGCCAATCGGAGCCGAGGATCGTGCCCATGGTGCCTTCCCGGGCCGGGGTGTTGAGAACCTCGACGTTCAGATACCAATACCCTTCCGAGCTCCAATAGTTGGGCGTGATGTTCACACGGGTTCCATCCGCCGTCCGCACGTCGATACCGCCGCCCGCGGCGGCCGTGGCGATCCGGTTGCCGCCGCCCAGGTTGAGACCGCCCGACGGCAGGGTGACCGGCTTGCCGTCGATGCGCAACAGCATCCTCGAGTCGGTGATCTGGTCGCTCGGCTGATAGCTGATCCGGTGACCGCCGACGCGCAGGGCGGCGGCGGTGTTGAGGCTCACGCAGCTCGCCAGGCCCGTCCAGGCGTTCGCGCCGGGCGTGAAGCTGGTGAGCACCGGGGTCTGGCGGGTCTGCAGCTCGAACCCCGTGTCCGAGTTGCGCAGCGAGGTGAACTCACCAGCCGACTGGAAGTCGTAGTTGATGCCGTTGGTGGTGGTGAGGTGTGGGTCACCCCGGTTCGACGGGCCCGAGGTGGCCGCGATGCCGCACCAACTCTTGAGGGTGATGACCGCCGCCGAGGTCGCTTCGGTCCCCGGGGAGCCCAGGGGCATCGTGCGAGTGAGAGCCTGGGTCAGGATCGTCTTGCAATAACCCTCCAGCAGCCCATTATATTCCGTTGACAGATGCGGGAATCGGCCGGCGCTGCCGCTGACATGGCAGCCGATGCAGGTCAACGGTACATCCAC
Organism: Thermoanaerobaculaceae bacterium; assembly: GCA_963717295.1. Lineage (GTDB taxonomy): Bacteria > Acidobacteriota > Thermoanaerobaculia > Multivoradales > UBA5704 > DATARR01. The sequence continues at coordinate 7,067,194 of OY970330.1, read as the reverse complement.
CGCCTGCGAGAGCGAGTTCTGAGGCCAGGAGGCCCCGACGAGCGGATCATACCGGTTCGGCCCGAAGGTCGGCAGGGCCAGCGAGCTGTTCAGGCCACCCATCGTGACCGTGCCGAGGTTGGAGTTCGGATGGATGATGTAGGGGTTCTCGCCCGCGTGGCAGTCGGTGCAGACGCCGCCGGAGCCAAACTCGATCTCGGCGCCGCCGGCCTGGTACTGGCCAGCCGCGTTGACGAGCAGGTCGGGAGCGCCGATGGGAATCTGGGTGCCGGTCGGAAACCAGAAGCCCGCGCCGCTCATCTGATTATCCCAGAAACAGACCTTCGAGGTCGTCTTGCTCAAGCAGATCACGCCGTCCAGCTTTACGGTCGCCAGGGTACTGCTCGTGTACCGCGGCAGAGCGATGCACATGCCCTGGGCGTTTTCAAAGGTCCGGAGCTCAGCCGGTGTTCCGGTAATGAACTGATCGGCAATCGGGATGAAGCCCTGGCTCGTCCACCCACCCACCCCCAGGTTGCCAATCGAGGGCGGAATTGGCACACCAGCCGCCATGCATTCCGCGGTGTAGGCCGCACCGCTATTCGTGGTGGCCGTCTTGGTGTCCACCGGAGCGAATTCCGGTAGCCTGAGCCGGGCTGCGATCTTCGCATCGAGCTTGAAGGGCTGAAGCTCCTCGAGCTGCTTGAGATCGTCGCTGAGCGCAAGCCGCCAGCTCAGCCGGTATTTCAATGCGTTCAGCTTGGCCTGCATGCGTCCCACGGCCGTCGTGCGCGGCGAGCTCGCGATCAGCCAATCGAGCGAGCGCTGCTGCATGACGAGCCCCGCCTGCCCCCCCACGTTGAGCCCCTTGTTCAATCGCCCTTCGAAAGCGGAGAATTCAGCTTTCTGGCTGGGCTTGAGGCCGGCGAGGAGCCGCCCGCGGTACCAGCTCTGCACTCTGGCCACCCAATCGGCGGTCGGCACGATCTGCCGGCCGGTCCGGTCGAAGAAGCCGCCATGGCCGATATACGCAATGGGCTCGCCTGGCTGCGCCTGCGATGGGGCCAATGAGACGTCCAGCGGGGCATGAGCGGGAAGAAGACTGGGTATTGCCCCCGCATTATTGCCCGCGTGCGGGTTGCCAGCAGCGCCATAGGCGTGCGGCGCCAGGAAAAATCCAAACAACAGGACGACGACGGTAACGGACAAGCTCAAGCTTCGTCTCATCAGCTCTCCTTTTGGTAGGGCTACGTACACCAGGAAGGGTGTCCTCTGCCCGGAAAAGCGAGCCGGCAAGTTTCGGCTTGGCCTGGCTACGATCTGTTTTGAACGGCGTGCGGCGGGTCGGCGTCTTCTTCGGGTGGTTCCTCCCGTGAAGCCGATCTTGGCTTTCGCCAGGAGATCTCGATCGTGGAGCCATCAGGGAGCCGAACGGAGAGCGGCTTTCCGTAGGGGATCTTGAGATCCTGCTTGAGCTCACCCTTTTCGTGCTTCGAATTGGTCCAAGAGAAATCAGCCGACACGGTTGCGCTCGTCGCTGTAATCTCAAAGACATTGACGCTCCCGTTGAAGCCGGTGCCGTTGAACGGATTGTCCGCGGAGATTCCTCCAACACTGTCGATATGAATCGCCGTGCCCTTGCCGGTGTCGACGTACAATCGAGCCCGGATCGGAAATTCGTACGTGTGGGTATAGGCGTCCGGGATCTGGAGGTCGACCGTGAGCACGATGTCGGCACAGCTCTCGTCGTCCGAGACCTCGTACATCGTAAAAGAGAACGGATATGGAGACGACGGACCGAAATCCTCCGCCGTCCTGCGGGACGACGCACACGACTGCGTGAAGACGGCTGACGCCGTGGCGAGGGAGATCATCAGGAGGCCGCGGAGCTGACGCTGGAGTCTCATGGCTTGATTAGACGCAGGAGCTGGCGGATGGTTCCCCAACCTCCGCCAGAGTCCGGTCGCGGCCGGACTTTCACCGCGGGCTGCACCCTACCCTGGAACCTATTTTGGTAGAACCTATTCTGCTAACTGTACGGCTCAGGCTCGCTTTGCAAGAGGCCGCGCACCTGAGCTTGTAGGCACCCCCAAACGCCGTGGCGCGCCGCGGACACCCGAAACCCGGACGAGGTCTCCCGGAATCGTCCACCTGGTCAAGGAGAAAGTGATGAAAAAGGAACAGAAGAAAATGAAGCTGAGCCTGGATGATCTCGAGATCGAGAGCTTCGAGACGAAGGTGGCGCCGATCGTGTTGGGCGGCAGCGCGTCCAGCTCGTCGATTCTCAGCTGTGCGCACTCCTCCTGCCCTCGCGGCGGGCCCTGCTAGACTGGGCTCGGTGATTCCGATGAGCCGTCCCCGCCAGCTTTACGGAGCTGGCGGGGCGGGTTCCGAACTGACTCCGAAGCATGACCGATAGCCAGCTCTTTCCCCACTTCGTCTGTCGGGTGGCAGGGGTGCCGGTCGGCGGCCTGGAGGATCTGGCCGCCACGGAATCCGTGACCTCCTATCGTGCCCTGCGGGAGCTCGAGGCCGAGCTCTGGCAACTGCGCGATCCTCTTGGTGAGGCGCTTTTCGAGGCCGTCGGCGGCCTGGAGGACCAGGGGCTCCGCCGAGCCCTTCTGCGGCTCAAGCGAGACGTCCACAACCTCCGCCCTCCGGACCGCTCCGATCTGGAGAAGGTCCGGAGCCTGGTCTCCGACCTGGAACGCTACGACCGTCTCACCGGCTCCCTCCGGCAGGCCGAAGCCCGCTTCGAGGCCTGCTTCGAGGCCGAGCTCGTCCGGATCCGGCGCCGCTTCCAGGAGGCTGTCACGGACGAGGACTTCCGCAACGGAGTGCTCCTCGCCAGCACCACCCTGTTCGACGAAATCGAACGCTACACGAGGGCGGACTCCGAGCACCCTGGAGCGAAGGCGCGCCAGGTCGAACGGAGCCTCCTGCGCTACTACACCCGGGCCGCGGTCAAGACCTCACCCTTCAGCACCTTCTGCGCCATTATTCCCGGACGGATCCCCGGACGGCTCCGCGACGATCCTTCTCCGGGGGCGGCCGGCTTCCTCGGCAATCCCCGCGAGAAGTCGAGCGTCCTGCGCCTCAACAAGGCCATGGTCCCCTTTCTGGTCCAAGCCGTCACGGCGCGCCCGGCGGTGCGCCGCCACCTTTCCGTCGAGCTCAATCCGACGTTGCGCCGGATGGACGGACGGTGGTGCTTCCTGACCGGACTCGGCCGGCGGGAGGTTTTCCAGCACCTGACGCCAAATCCGGTCCTCGGCTTGCTGCTGGATGTCCTGAGAGAGCGGGGCCCCCTGCCTCTGGCCACCCTGGCGGAGGCTCTCCTCGAAGACGTGGAAGCCTCCGAGGACGAAATCGCCGCCTATCTCGACCGGCTGCTGGACGCCGGCTTCCTGCGCTTCCGGCTCGGCATCCGGGAGCAGGAGCTCGATTGGGACCGCTGCCTGTGCCGGCTCCTCGAAGGCATTGAGGACGATCTGGCCCGGCGCACCGTCGATTTCCTCCGGGAGTACCGGCGTCTCGCCGATGCCTATGCCGAGGCCCCGCTCGCGCGGCGCAGAGCTCTGTTGGAGAGTGTGACCGCCCTGGTCGACGGCTACTTCGCGAGCGTGAAGGAGACCGAAGGCTGGGTCCCGGGCACGGAGACGCTGTTCGAGGACGCCGCCGCGGCCGACGGCGACGCGAGCCTCGTTCTCGACCTCGGCCTCGTCGGCGACCTCGGGGATCTCCTGGCCGAGTACGTGCGGCTGATCCGGCCTTTCATCTGGCTCCTGGGCGAGCAGGCGAACATGCGCCATTTCTTCGACCGTCACTACGGCTCGGAGCCCGTCCCTCTGCTCCGCTTCTACGAGGACTATTACCAAGAGCACCTCGCGCACCACCTGGAACGCCAGGAGCAAGTCTGGGGGCACCGTCCGGGGGAAGCGGACGAAGAGCGGGAACGGGAGGCGCTCGCGCAACTGGCCAACCCCTTCCGGCTGGAGCTGGTGGAACAGCTCAACGCGGCGCGCCAGGGTCTCGGCGAGCGCATCCGCGAGCTCTGGCGGGCGGCTCCGTCCGCGGAGGAGATCGTCCTCGAGCGCCGGGACCTGGAGGAGCTGGCCGCCGGGCTCCCCGACCTCGAAGCGCCGTTCCGCTCGGTCTCCCTCTTCGTTCAGTCTGTGCCGGACGGCTTGGTGATCGACGAGGTTCTCGCCGGCTTCGGCAAGTACTTTTCCCGCTTCCTCTACCTTCTGCCCGAAGAGGTGGAAAAGGATCTCGTGGCCGCGAACCGCCGTCTCACCCGGAGCGAGCTGGCGGAGATCTGCGGCGACGCGAGCTACAACGCGGACCTCCACCCGCCGCTGCTGCCCGGGGAGATCGCCTACCCGACGGCGGAAGGGGGCAGCACCCGCGATCAGATCTCCGTCTCGGACCTGACGGTGGAGCCCGATCCCCGGAGCCCCTTCCGCGTGCAGCTCGTCAACACCGCCACCGGCCGGGAGGTCATCCCCGTCGACCTGGGGTTCCGCAACCCCCAGATGCGCCCGCTCCTTTTCCAGATGCTCTCCCGGATGACCCCGGCCTCCGCCTTCGTGCTGAGCCCACCCTCACACCCGGAGGAACCCGGCCGCGAGACTCCAGGGCACGTGATCCACCGGCCTCGGGTGACCTATCGGGGCCGGCTGGTCCTGGCCCGAAGACGCTGGACCCTGCCCCAGGCTCTCTTCCCCACCCGCGACCGGCAGGAGAGCGAGGCCGGCTATTTCCTCCGCATCCGGCGCTGGCGCGAGGAGCTCGACCTGCCGGAGGAGGTCTTCGTCCGCATCGTGGACCCGGGGGGAGAACGCAGGGTGCTGCCCGAGACGATGTGGCCCGGGCAGATTCTGCAAGGAAAGAACTCACCCGGAAAGAAACCGGGCCTCCGCGATCACCTCGCCAAGGCCCAGTACGTCGACTTCCGCAATCCCTTGCTGGTCGATCTGTTCAGCCGGATGACGGAGAACCTCGAGAGGTTTCAGGTGATTCTTGAAGAGCGTCTGCCCGGGCGGGACCATCTGATCCCCTGCGGAGAGGAACGATTCGTCACCGAGATGATTTTGCAGGTGGACTTTCCGGAACGGGAGGGGACGTCGTCGCCGGAGGAGGCGTGATGGAGCCGCTGCTCACCCAGAGCGAGCCCTTCTGGGCTCTCGATGCCCAGGTATCTGCGTTCTGATACTCTGGCATTCTCGGCCGAACATCATGACGGTCTCAGAGGGGATAGACTAATGGCAACGATGCTGTGGAGAAGCTCGGAGACACCAAGAACTACACTCTTGGGCTCTATTCACTTCCTCGATAGCCAGCCCCTCCCGGAATGGGCCACTGCCCCCGCGAGAGCCGCCGAAGCGGTCATATACGAGGTCGCGATCCCAGAATCAGTACTTTTCCCGGAACTGCCGGCGAAGATGAAGGTCTCCGCGTTGGCGCCGGGCCTCACTCCGGCAATTAAAAGTCTCACTAAACACTTGAATCTCGACTATGCAGCCCTCGACAGGATCTTTCCCTTTAGTCTTCTCACCGTCCTTGCGATGAACCTACTGCCTCAGGACCACAGCGTCCTCAGCGGAGTCGAACGCGTTCTGCCGCTCAACGTCAAGCCCTCTCACCTTGAGACCCTTGAGGACCAGTTTGCAGCCTTAGGCGGAGCTCCTCTGGCGGAGCAACTAGGAGCCCTGAAGCACTTCTTGCAAGATACAAAACGCTATCCTGCCCGAATGCGGGCTGCTGCTGCTGCTTGGCGGAAGGGAGACCTCGCCGCTCTCTCCGAAGCCTTGGAACTACCTCACTTGTGGTCGGGGTTTCCGGAGATTACCCGTTCCCTTTTCACCGACCGAAACAAGAGATGGGTAGAGCCTCTGCTCCGGGCGATTCAAGAGTCAGAGCAAGCGGAGCGCGAACTCCTCATTGTAGTAGGATGTGGCCATCTCTTTGGGCCAGACAACGTTCCAGGTCTTTTGGCTGAGCACGGATACTCCTTTCACCAGGAGTAGCATGGTGAAATGGGTCCCACCCAATAACAAGCTCTGCACTTGGCCGCCTTTGGCATGGCCCGGAGACCTGGGGCCGTACAGGGGCATCACGGATGGATGGGGACATGGAAGGTGGCCTTGGTCCAGGTGAGAGGCGGCGGGTCCATTCGCCCTTATACGGGTAGTGTTCACGCGATATAATCCCTCAGTTGAGAATCTATCTTGACAATTGCTGCCTTCAGAAGACCAGACTCAGCAAGAAGGCTCAGCAGCTTCAAGGCTTGGCCTGCAAGATTATATCGGCACTAGGTCTTGTGTCAGAGGTCACAAAATGAGCGCACAGCTTCAGCCCATCGCGCAGGTAACTCAGCGCGCCACAGATGTCCTCGTCAAAGAGCTCGGCGTAGTGGATACGATACGCTTCCTCAACCAGTTCCGAGCGGGTAGCGGCAACTACACCGCAGAGCGCATGGAGTTGTTTCAGGGCTTGTCGGTCAAGGACATCGCTGAGCAAATCAAGGCTCAGCGAAAAGCTTAGGCGTCCGAGCCGACCGTCATCGGTAAGAGGTGCCGCAGCGGCCAGAGGGAGACGTGGAAGATGGCATTAGGACTCGTCACAGAATAAATGTGCCAGTTCTGATCGAGTCAACTTCAGTCCGGCCCAACGGGTCGGGAGATCCCAGCCCAGGGTTGAGGCCGAAGGCCGATGCCCTGGGAAGACAAGTGCCCCCATCGTTGCGGCCTGAAGGGTCGCGAGAACCCGGCTCGGCAAGAAGGCTCCCGCAGCCCTTCAGGCCGCAACGAATTGTCCTCCCCTCCCACCCGGGGCATCGGCCTTCGGCCTCAGCCCCGGGCTCCGCTCTCCCGGCCCGTTGGGCCGGACGGCGGTGGGTTCATTCGCTCTTCTCCCCGATTGATGGGAGACTGATCTCATGTGGAAGGACCCAATCGTCGAAGAAGTCCGAAAGGTTCGCGAGGAGCATGCTGCTCGTTTCGACTATGACTTGGTAAGGATTTTCCAAGACCTCAAGGAGCAGGAACGGCAAAGTGGCCGCAAGGTGGTCTCTCTCCCGCCGAAGCGACCACTGGAAGTTGCGGAACGTTCGAAAGAATAGGGCGGGCCGGGGACATCAAGGATGTCGAGGCTCTCCTGGGTCTTTCAGAGGATGAACAATGAGCGATCCAGCCGTGCCCAAGGGTCAGGTGAACCACAAGGAGGAGATAGCTTGGGACTTCGAGGGGGCTCGCCGCCACCATCTCCGCCTCGGTCTACAGATGACTCCTGCGGAATGACTCCGTTGGCTGGAAGAGACCGTGGAGGAGATGCGGCGGCTCCAAGGACTCGCACGAAGAGGACGAAGGATTGGGGCCTGATCGCCCGGCTCCTCGGAGGAGGCGTGACGCGCACCACCAGTCGGCCAAGCGGCTATGTCTGGAAGGCGGGCCGGCCGGTGCTTTACCGGCCGAGGATGGAGCCCAAGAAGGCGCCGTGAGGGACGGCGCCGGAAACGGTTTCTACGGCTTCCAGGTTCGGAAGTAGCTGATCCAGGAGCTGTACTCGCGGGTGATGCGGGTGGCGGTCAACGGCCTGGCGTCGGCGGCGGTACAGGCAGGGTCAGCCGCAGTCTTGCCGCACGACGAGTTGGTATGGACCGCGGTGACGGCGGGCACCCCATCGACGTAGAGGTAGAGCGGCGAGCCGCTCTGCGCGGCGCTCGCGTCGCAGGAGTGAGCGACACGGCGGGCCCAGCCGGAGGGGTCGATCTTGGTGAAGTTGCCGAGCGAGCAGGTCTTCGGATCGCCGTAGAGGTGGTTCTCGATACAGACGACGTTCGAGCCAGGATCGCCCGGATCGTCGGTACGCGGCGTGCCATTGGCGGAACCGTTGCAGGTAGGGAAACCGCGGTTGAAGATGTTGGTACTTTGCAGGAAGGAGTTTGTCCCGTGCCACCAACCCATCCAGCCGGTCGCGTTGCCGAGGCTCTGCGGGAGCACGAGAATGCCGAAGTCATACTGTCCGACGCCTCCGGCCGGGTTGTCTTCCCGATACTGCTCCGGCGTGAAGTACCAGTTGAAGCCGGCGGACGGGAAGGTCACCTGACCATAGGCAAACTGGTTGCCGGCAAGCCCGGGCGTCACCACGAACCCCGAGTACCAAACTTTGTTGGTGCGGTTCCAGATGCAATGGCCGGCGGTGACCAGGTGGCGCGGCCCGATCAGAGTGCCCGTGCACCCGCCCATGTCGGCGATCGTCCTCCACGGCCACGTTGTGGTTGGGGTTCCGACGACAGACAACCGATTGCGGTCGTCAGAGTTGTTGCTCCACGAGGCCAGCATCGGCCGGGCCGGTTGCAGCGGCCAGTCGCGGAGCGCCGCGGTGGTGAATCCGCGTTGTCCTTTGGGTGCCTCCGCCGGCCGGGTGCGCTCGATCCTTTCGGGGCTCTCCGGGCTTCCGGCGGGGCCGGGATTGCCGACCCCGAGCTTCAGGCGTTCGGCGGCGGCGACGATTTTCGTTTGCGCCCCGGCGGAAAGCTCGACGCGGAACTCGTTGCCGGTGACCGGATTGAACGCCCTGAAGGCGCGCAGCGGCGTTGCGCGCCGCTCGTCGGGAGGCTCGGGGGTGGGCTCGGCCTGCGGTTTCTTCGTCGTGGCTCCCTTGCCGACGAAAGTGATCCTGAGCGCGGTGCTCTCGGGTCTTTCGACCAGCTCGCGCAGGGCTTCGCCGGCGACCTTCTGCAAGGTCCTCAGGTCGGCCTCCACCGACGGATCCGCCGTGGACTGCGCGGTCGATGCACCGCCGGCGGCCAGTACCAAAATCAAGAATAACGTCCGGGTTTTCATGACACATCTCCTTTCTCGCTCGTTGCGAGTGAAGTCAAAAGCGGACACGGGAAGTCCGACCTATTGGGCTACAGTGACCGGGTTCTGGATCGACAGTCGCATTGGGATGTCTCCTCTGTGTTGCTCGGTTTCACAGAGGGCATTCGAGCCGTGCGCTTTGTTTCTGACAAGCCTCAGGGAATGAAGAGGCGCAGGTTCGCCCAATCGGCCGCCGGCTCGCAACGCCGGCCCCGGAAGGTTCACAGTTCGTATCTGCGCTGCCAGCACTGGAGGAGCCGGCGGGCGCGGTCTCGAGCCCCGGCCTGGTGACGGCGGACGGGTTCGATTCAGGCCTTGGAGCGGTCGAGTATCTCCAGGCCAAACTGGGAGGAAGGCACTGGGGCGAACGTCGGAAGCGGACGAGGCTTTGCTTTGCGGCGAGCTGCCAAGGGTCAATCCTCCATGGGTGCCTCGGGCATGGTGTCATGCCCGCGAGGATGTCGTCAAAGGTCTGCGAGGACTGCCGTCGTGGGGGTGGAGCATGCCACCCGGCTGGTCCGGGATGGGCAGCGGACCCGCGTACACGGAACTGACGGGTACGTCGAGATCCTGCCCGAGCCGGGCCAGCCAGAGAGGTGGCAGGGCGGCACGTGATCGGTCAGCCGTTGGCGACTTTAAGGCAACGGTAGCAACTCACGATAAACGTGACTGACTATCACCTTGTTTGTGCCATGACACGAGAAGCAGTTCGAGCTTGGATCCGACGGCGTTTGTCCTTGCGCAAACGTCTCCAGGGTGGCATTGGCAAGGTGGTTGGTCCCCACCTCGTTGCTGCCGTTGGGTGCTGCGCCGCCAATGGTCCACGTAGTGCCTAGCTGGAAGTACTTCCGGCGTACATCCGCTGCGTTCAGTTGAGAGATCACGCTGGCATTGGCCGAGATCACCTGAGTGTTCAAGCTCGCAGCATTGGCAGGATTGCCGCCGTCGTTTGAGCCCCATGGCTTGGCACGCAGCACCGCGGCCGGACCAACCGGCGAGCCGGTGATAGCGCCGCCCGTCCAACTATTGCTCGTTGTATTGAACGGACCCGCTGATCCGCTCGGCGTGAACAGCCAGGTGCCCGCCGTGTTTTGAGCAATCGTCTTCAAGCCGCTGGTCGAGTTGTAGGCATACCGGGCATTGGGCGCGTTGCCGAGATGCTCGAACGTGCCCCACACCATTTCGCCATGGCCGTTGGTCGAGCCCACCACGTGGATGCCGAGCATGACCAGCTTCAAGGTGGTCTGTCCATTAGGCACCCAGTTGTTCGGGTTGCTCTTGTTGAATGTTGGCACGACCGCATTCACTTGAATGTAGTCGTTCGGATTCGGCACGGCGCTCGCCGCCATCCAGCTCGACTTGGTTTCAATCGCCAGCGCTTTCGGATCCAGAACCGTGTGCCCCTTGCCCGATGCGAACGTCACCACCGGAGCGACTTCCGCCGCTGTCCTCGGGAACGTGATTGTGGTGTTGAACGGAATGAGTGCTGCGCCCTGCATCGAACGATGGTAGGCGAACACGTCGTTGACGGCGGTGATGTAGAAAATCAGAGACCCATTCTGTGAGATCAACACGCCGCTATCGGCTTGGCCGGGCTCGACGTCGATCACACTGCCGGCCGGATCGAGAAAGATCGGAATCTTGTTGATCACCAGCTTACGAGCCTGAATGGCTTCCTTGAACGCGCCCACAGGGACCACCGGAGCAGGCTGCCCAGGTGCCAACAGGATGCGCTGCCGCACGACCGGTGCCAGCTTGAGCATTCGCGGCTGCACCTGCTTGCCGCCTTTGTCGAAGAACTGCAGCTTGCCTTCCGCTGTCTTTTGGACCCTGGAGATCTGCGCCGGCGCGCCATTTGCCAGGTTGAGGGTCGGTGGCTTTTGACCTGGCGCTTCGCGCTGTACCTCCACGACCTGACCGGTACGTGACATCACCATGGGCAGGCCATGCGGACCGAGCTCCATGGCGCGCAGGTTCATACGGATCGGCAAGCGCGGGTCGTTGCGAATGAACGTGCGACGACCGTTGCTGTCTTCTGGAGTCACGGTAAAAAACTGTGGCGAGAACATGATGCGGCTGCCACCGCCGTAACGCTTCGGAGCAGGCGACGTCAGCCATAAAAACATTTGCTCGGTCCATTGAAAGAAGCCGCAGTTGGGAGCCAGCACCAGCGTGCTGTCCGCGGGTTTCACGACACCATTGAGTGTGACCGAGCCGCTTTCAAAAAAGCTCGCAACCGTGGCGGGCGAGATGGGACAGCCTCCGGAAGCGTCCGTAGGGACTGCTTGCGCGTGGGCTGTTTGAGCAGCGCCCGATGCGATGGCAAGCGCGCTACCCAGGATGAATATCCGAATGTTTGCGATGGTTGATTTCATCTTCTTCTCCTTCGAGGTTATCGATCCGTCTGTTTCTGCTTAGGCGCTGAGCCATGGCGCCTCGTTACCCGGAAGATGCCGAAGGAGCCAATGAGCGAGCCATCTGTGCCCAAGGATCAGGTGACCAACAAGAAGGAGATCGCCTGGGATTTCGAGGGGGCTCGCCGCCACCATCTCTGCCTCGGTCTACGGATGACCCCAGCGGAACGACTCCGTCGGCTGGACGAGATGCGGCAGCTCCAGGGTCTTGCACGAAAAGGACGACGGATTGGGGCCTGATCGCCCCGCAGGTGGATTCACGAACCCAGACTGTAAGCCCGCCTGGCCCAGCGATGCGGGGGACGGAGAGGGTTTCCCCCGAACCCCCACCGGACCGCCCTCGCGACAACGGTCCGTAGAGACGCCCCAGACCCGTTGCGACGCCCTTTCAAATACCACAACGTCGGGGCGTCTCCCGCAGGCCGATAGGGTTCCTACCCGGTGGGACCGTTCCCCCAGGATACAGGTCGCCCCTACCGTCCCGGGAAGGAATCGGCCGTGGCCTCGAAAGGGAGAGACGCCCCGACGTTGTGGTGGATGAGACGGCATCGTATCGGGTCTGGGACGTCTCTACGGACCGGTATCGTGTCGACCCATCGGTGGCGATGCGGGGGACGGAAGGGGGTTCTCGACCCATTCCGGATCGCCCTCGCGGCGAGCCCTTCGACGGCTCCGCCTCGCCGGAATGGTAAAATCGCGCGATGAAGCCTCTGCTTTTCCCCCGGACTCTCGCGACTCTCCTCCTGGTCCTCCTTCCCCTGCCGTCGTTCGCCCTGCCGCGCGAGCGGGACTCCTGGCTCCGGGTCGAGAGCGCCCATTTCGTCTTCTTCAGCGATGCGAGCGAGAGGAGCACCCGCCGCATCGCGGTCAACCTCGAACGCCTGCGTGATGTCCTGGTCCAGCTCAATCCAGGCCTGGAGGTCGACTCCGGGCGACCCCTCAACATCTACGTCTTCGAGAACAATCTGGCCATGGTCCCCTACAAGCCGCTCTACGACGGGAAGCCCGCCAACGTCGCCGGCTTCTTCCTGGGAAGCCAGGATACGACCTACATGGTGATGCAGGCCGAGATGGGGGCGGACATCGAGCACCTTCTCTACCATGAGTTCCTGCACTCGGTGATGGGGGCCAAAGGCGACCGGCTTCCCCTGTGGCTCAACGAAGGGATGGCCGAGTTCTATAGCACGTTCCATCCTACCGACCAGCATGCGGAGATCGGCCGGGCCCTGGAGGGCCACATCCGGACGCTCCGGGAAGCCAACATGATCCCCCTCTCCCGGCTCTTCGCGGTGACCCACGACTCGAAGGACTACAACGAAGGCTACCGGCAGGGGATCTTCTATGCGGAGTCCTGGGCCCTGGTCCACTATCTGCTGATGAGCAATCCGGCGCGGCGCGCCCAGACGCTCCAGTTCTTCCAGAGCGTGTCGCACGGGGCGCCGGCCTTGGAAACCTTCCGCAGCACGTTCCAGACGACGGAGGAGCAGATCGAGAAGGAGCTGCGAGACTACGTTCACCGCAATCTGTTCAACTACGTCCAGATCCCGGTGAAGCCGGCCGCGGAGGTGACGATCCGCCTGGAGCCCCTGCCGCAGCATGAGACGCTCACCCGGCTCGGAGATCTCCTCTTCTACCAACGCGATGCCGCACGGTTTCCCGAGGCCGAGCAGCATTACAGGGCGGCCCTCGAGAAAAAGCCCGGGTATGGTCCGGCCCAGGCCGGCCTCTGTCAGATTCAATCGGAAGCGGGGCACGCGGCCGAGGCTCTCACCTGTTTCGAGAAAGCCGCCAAGGCCGCTCCGAACGATGCCGTCCTCCAGAGCCGGTACGCCCGGATTCTCCGGGAGAAGGGACCGCAGGATGCCTCCACGGAGCTCAAGGGACGGGAGGCGCTTACCCGCGTGACGGAACAGAAACCGGACGACGGCAGGGCCTGGACGGAGCTGGCCATGACGTACCTCAACGAAAACCCCATGCCGCCGGAGGCGATCCCCATCTTCGAAAAGGCCTGGCGGCTGCGCCCGGATGATGCTTGGACGATCCGGGGTCTGATCATTGGCTACGTACGCTCCGGCCAGAAAAGCCGTGCCGCCGGGATGATCGAAAGCGATTTCACTCCCAGCCTCCGTCCTGTCGCCTGGGACACCTGGAGCGACGAAGTGAGCCAGCAGGCCAATCGCCTCCTGGTCGAGCAGAAGGGAGAGGAAGCGCTGGCGATCCTGGAGGAGATCACCCACCGGGCGCCGGCTGACCGGACTCGGAAAGTCGCCGGGCAACTGGCGGAGATCCGGCCGGTGGTGGAGCACAATCGCTTCATCCGGCGATACAACGAAGCCGTGGCCCTCCTTCAGGCCCAGAAGGTGAAGGAGGCGCACGTCATCCTCCAGGAGCTGGTCGCCACGGCCCCAGGCCCCGAGGATGCTGAGAAAGCGCGGAAGCTGGCGGCGGAGGTGGGCGAGTTTCTGAAGAAGCAGCCGAAGAAGCAGCCGAAGAAGAAGAGTTAGGGAATCCCCGCGATGGAACCGCCCCAGGGCGCCCCCCTCTGGCTCACCGCCTACCTCTTCTTCGAAGGCCACGTCTACGGCGAGGCGGCGGACCGCGTGATCCGCGAGGTCGTGGCGCCGCTCGCCCGGGCGTGCCGTCCCGACGCGGTCCGCTGGTTCTTCCTGCGGTATGACGAAGAGGCGAGCCACGTGCGCCTGCGCTTCCTCGCGCCGGGCCCGGTCCTGGAAGAGACGATCTGGCCCCGCGTCGCCGAGGCCGCCGCCTCCTCCTCGGGGCTTGTGGTGAGCTCGACCCGGGAGCTCTACGAGCCCGAGGTGGAGCGCTACGGCGGTCCCTGCGGCCTCTCCCTGGCCGAGGAGCTTTTCCACCTCCAGAGCGAGACGGCTCTCGCCCTTCTCGCCAAGATCCCACCCGGCACGCGTCCGCAGCGCCTGGGTAAAGGCCTGCTGGCCATGCTGGTCCTCCTCTTCCTCTACCGGGGAGAGCGCCGGGACGCCGCCGGCCTTGCCCGGAGCTACGGCACGGACTATCTCAAGATCTGGACGGGGAACGCCGAAGAGCAGGAGCAGTGGCTCCAGACCTTCCAGGAGGCCTTCGACCGCCAGGCCGACCGCCTCGCCGGCTACGTGGAGGTGGCCTGGGAGGCTCTCGAGTCCGGCGGCGAGCTGACGCCCGAGCTCGACTCCTATCGCCGGGACATGGAAGACGTGGCCCGCCGGCTCCGGGAGCTTTTCGACCAGGGACGCCTGCGCCTCCATGAGCAGCCGGCGGCCGATTGGGACGAGTGCGTGAGCTGGATCGTGCCCAGCTATGTCCACATGATGAACAACCGGCTCGGGGTGTCGATCCAGGAGGAGTCCTATCTCTCCGTGCTGATCGCGGGAACCCTGGGGCAAGGCCGGAATGGCGGAGATAGCAACGGCTGACCCGGCTCGCGCGGTCAGCGCCGCACCACCCGGAACGGATAGGCCGCGGCCTATCTCACCTGAAACCGCGCACTGGATCGTGCCAAGATCGGGAGCATGGCGGCGACTGAGGGGGGCACCGCCCGGCCCTCCTCTGTAACAAATCCCATTCTCGTTCGCCTATGAGTGCGAAAATACTCTCCGCGACCTTCGCCCCGTCTGACGATGGCGCAGGGTGCCACCGACGAGACGCGAGGTCCTTCCTGGAGAGAAGGAGGAAACAAGATGCGAAATTCGCTGACTCTCCTGATCACAGGAGCCGTCCTGTTGGCGGCAACAACCATCTGCCAGGGAGACACGGATGGCCGGACCGCGATGATGGTCCGGATCGTGGAGGATCGCGCTTTGTGGGGCGAGGATTTCTATAGATTGCTGGCTTCCCTCCCCAGCTTCCAGAAAGCTGGTGAGCAGCGGCTCCAGGTCTTCGCCGACCGCGTCGTCGGGACGAAAAAGCACGGCAGCCTGGCGGAGGCGGAGAGGGGTGCACTCTCCCTGGACAGGACTCTGCAGAGCACGCAGGACCCGGCGCTCGCGGCCGCCGTGCGCCGCCGGTTCCAGGCCCAGCGGCCTGTGGCCCTGAAGCCCACCGCGATCCAATTCGTCGACGATGGGAGCTACCGGGTGGCCGCGCTGGAGCCCGATGCCCACTTCCTGCCACCAGGCCTCAAGATCGCCACGGTGCTGGAGCGGCTCGGCAAGGCGGAACGGGTCACGACCGAAGTGCTCGACGACGGCAGGGAGCGGCGGCCGGTGATTCTCACCATCTACCATTTCGCCGGTGGTGCCATCGCCTTCGCTGAGGCGGATGTGGCGCCGCGGCCCGGCTTGGTGAGCCGGGTCTTCATTGATGTGCCGGCACTCACGTCCGCACTCCGGGAGGCGACGCCATGAAACACTCGCGCCTCTCCTCCCTCGTTCGAGGGTCTGTCCGGGTCCTCCTCGCGGCGGAGCTGCTGGCGCTGTCCGGCACCGCGAGCGCCCAGACCCTCGTCGATATCGCCACGGATGTCACGGATCCCTTCAACCTCGCCGATACGGAGCCCAGTATCGCCGTCAATCCACAAAATCCGCTGGAGATCGCGGTAGTCAGCTTCTCCGAAGGCTGGGGGCCTGGCGATCCGGCTCCGGTCTGGAAATCCAGCGACGGCGGAGCCACCTGGCGCAAGGTGTTTCAGCTCCCGCAGCCGGGTACCTCGCCGTCGCCGGGAGATCAGAAGATCGCTTTCAGCCAGAATGGCCGCCTGCACATCGCCGAGCTCGGCTTCGGCCTGGCCATCCCTCGCTGCCTGATCTATCGCCAGACGGCGGGCGCCGACGATCCGCTGACCGGCGGCGCGCTCTATGGCGACGACCAGCCGCACCTCGACATCGATCGCTCGGCCACGGCCTTCCTGAATCAGCTCTACTCACCCTGGCTCGACTTCTCCCAGGCGAATGAGCGATCGACGGTGACCTTCTCGACCAACTTTGGCGTTGCGGTGACCAACGTCGGGGGGGAAACAACGCCGCCTTTCCGAACCGGACGACCCGCATCGCCCTGGCACCGAACGGGCACGCCTACATCATTTACAAGACCCGGGAGGGCGGGATCGCAGGCGGCTTCGAGAACGCGCACTTCCGTGTCAACCGCTCCGACGATGGCGGCGTGACCTGGACGGCGATCGGTGCCGCCGGCGTGTCGGTCCACGGCGCGGGTCAGGTGCAGACCTGGATGACCACGACCTTCGGGAATCTCGCCAAAGGCAAGGTAGCCCGAGCCCGCAGCAGCGACGCCTGGATCGCCGCGGATCCCGGCGACGGCGACATCTACGCCGCCTATGTGGATCAGGACGGCTCCGGCTTCGGCCAGATCTATGTCGCCCGCTCGACGGATGGCGGCTTGAATTGGACCAACAACCGGGTGACGGACGGCACCCATCACTCCGCATATCCGGAGATCGCGGTGACGGCCAACGGCATCGTGGGCGTCCTCTATGTGGACTTCGACGACTCGGGAGCGGCCACCATCTTCCGCCACCGTTTCGCGCAGTCGTCCAACGACGGCGCCACCTGGAGCCATCAGAATCTCCAGAGCATGGACCCCGGCCCGTTGTTCAACGCGGCGAGCGGCTTCCTGTGGGGGGACTACGAGGGCCTGACCGCGCAAGGCTCCACTTTCTACGGCGTCTTCACCGGCGCCTCCATCGGACGCACCACGCCGCAGCTCGATCCGATCTTCTTCCGCGTCAGGACCGGGCCACAGATCCAGGTGCCCGGCGCTGTGAACCTGGGGAATGTCTGCACGGGCGCGAAGACGAACGGAACGCTCAACGTCTGCAACACCGGGAAGGAGGATCTGATCGTCAGCGGCATCACGTCCTCGAATCCCAGATTCTCGGTGACGGCGCCGTCCGCCGGTTTCCCGGTGACGATCAGCCACGACTTCTGCTTCCCCTTCCAGGTGGTCTTCGATGCCACGGCTGCGGGCCCGCAGTCCGCGACGTTGACTATCGTAAGCAACGATCTGGGAAGCCCCAACACCGCCGTCCAGGTCACGGCAGCCGGAACGGAGCCGGATATCCGGGTCACCGGATCGACCGACTTCGGCATCCCGTCCGCCTGGACGCCGGCGGAAAAAACAGTTTCGGTCTGCAATACCGGCGGTTGCAATCTGGCGGTCTCGGCCGCTGCGGTCTCCTGCGCCGATTTCACGCTCGTCAACAACCCCTTCCCCGCGTCCGTGAGTCCCGGCGCCTGCCTGGATCTCGTCGTCCGATTCACCCCCCAACTCGCCGGCCACAAGACCTGTGAGCTCAAGGTGACGAGCGATGATCCGGATACTCCGGTGGTGAGCCGTACGCTGGACGCCAGGACGCCTCCGTTCCTCAGTCTCCACGCCGGTCTGGTCGAGCCGCATGGGGCGCTGAGCAGCGTCGCCAAGCAGGGATCGACCTTCAACCTGGACTTCGTCTATCCCTTCCGACCCCGTTGGGCATGGGACGTCCGGCTCGGCCGCTCGAGCTTCGACGGCAAAGCCGGCCTGCCCGACACCGACGTCGACACGCTGTCGGCGAACGCGAAATACACCTTCAATCCGGCCGCGGCGGTGCGCGTGTTCCTCAATGGGGGTATCGGCGCGTATCACTTCGCTCCGGGCAACTTCGAAGGCGGTGGCAACCTCGGCATCGGCATCAACGTGCCGCTGCCCCCCATCTTCGCCCTCGAGCTGACCTACAACTACCACTCGGCCTTCACGGCCGCGCCGGATCTCAATTTCAGCCAGGTCCAACTGGGGCTCCTGGTTTCCTTCTGAGCCTCTGCGACACCCCCGCGAGGTGAACCGGCCGCCTCGCGGGGCAGATCGTCCGCCCCGCGGATAGAATCCCGCCATGCTCCTCCACCGCATCGCTGCCGGCACCTGGGAGCATGGTGGTGACTGAGTTTCTCGACACGGCTCTCGCCATCGGCCGGCGCCTCGCTCGCCGGGCCCTGTGGGAGGGAAGGACCTGTACGTGGGAAGTGTTGGACCCCCAGCCGGACCCGGAGAACCGTATCCGCACCACCCGGGCCGAGGGCCAGCTCTACCAGGGAGCGGCCGGAATCGCCTGGTTCCTGGGAGAGCTTTACCGCGCCACCGGCGAGGCGGAGGTGGGCCAGGCAGCCCGCGGGGGGCTGGAGCACGCTCTGGCCCGCGGCGAGCACCTCTCCGACCTGTTCGGCTTCCACAGCGGCCGGGTGGGGATCGCCTGGGTGGCCGTCCGGCTGGCCGAGATCTTCGAGCGGCCCGACTACGCCGAGCGGGCTCGCCGTCTCCTCGCGCCCCTGGCGGGCCGGGAGGCCGACGATGCGGGGCTCGACGTGATCGGCGGCGCCGGCGGCGCCATCCCCGCCTGCCTGGACCTCGCCGAGAAGGCCGGCTGGGAAGTGCTCCGGGAGACGGCCCGGAAGCTGGGGGAGCACCTGATCGGCCAGGCCCAACGGCGGCCGGAAGGCTGGTCCTGGGCCACCGGAGGGGAGAACGCGGTCCGCAACCTGGCCGGTTTCGCCCACGGCGCCTCAGGTGTGAGCCTCGCCCTCCTCGAGCTGGATCGGGTCACAGGCGACGGCCGCTTCCGGTTCGCCGCCGAGATGGCCTTCCTCTACGAGCGCCGCCTCTTCAACGAGGAACGAGCGAACTGGCCCGACCTGCGGATGGACGATCCGCGCCAGGCGGTCCGGGACGGGAAGCCGCCGGTGTACGAGGTAAGGTACCTGACCGCCTGGTGCCACGGCTCGCCAGGAATCGGCCTGGCCCGGCTCCGGGCCTTCGAGCTCACCGGCCAGGACCACTATCGCAAGGAGGCCGAAGCGGCGCTTCGCTCGACGCTCCAAGCCATCGAGGACGAGCTGTCACAGGGCGGGAACTACTCCCTCTGCCACGGCATCGGCGGCAATTGTGAGCTGCCGCTGCTGGCCGCCGAGCTCCTGGGGCGCCCGGAGCTGCGCCAGGTCGCGGAACGGGCGGCGCGGGAAGGCATCGCAACCTACGAGGCGCGGAGACGGCCCTGGCCTTGCGGAACCCGCGGCGGCGTGCCGGATCCCAGCCTGCTCGTGGGTGAGGCCGGAATCGGCGCCTTCTACCTGCGCCTCGCCGATCCCGAGACTCCGTCGATCCTCCTGCTGCGCCCGCGAACCGCGAAAGCGGCGACGGAAGGAAAAGAGACCACTTTCCGAGAGCTCGCCCGGGAGTCCGCCGACGACTTCTTCGCCATCACCCTTGGCGTCTGGTCGCGTCTCGCTCCTCCGGGTCCCTCTCTGCCCTCCTGGGGACCGGGCAGCGAGCCTCTCGTCCGCAGCCCGGTGGAAGAGGCTCACGAGATCCTCGTCGCCCGTCTCGGGGAAGAGAGCGGAGATCTCCGCGAGACGCTCGAAGACGCCTTCGAGCCCGAGCGGGTCCGCTACGAGCTCACCCTGGAGCTCGTCGACCACACCGAGGCCGTGCTGCGCCTCCTCGTCCGTCCGGCCTGGGAGGAGATCGACCTCCGAACCGCCACCTTCACCCTGACGCCGGGCACCCGGCTCCTCTCGACCCGCCGTGATTGGCAGCCCTGGCTCGAGACGTCCGGCCCCGAGCCGCCGCAAGAGAGCGGCATCTCCTTCCTTTGCCACCAGGAGGGCAACGACGTCCGCTGCCGACGCGTGGGTCCCATGGCGACCCTCGTTCTCGAAGCGGCGTCCGAGCCCGCCTCCCTGGACGAGATCGTCGCCCGGGTCGCCGAAGCGGCGGGGATCGACCGGCCGGACGAGGCGCTCGCCGGAAAGGTCCGAGCCCAGCTCCGCGAGCTGTACGGGGCCGACCTCGTCGGCCTTCTGTCGTTCAAACTACAACAGGCACTATGGGATTGACGAGAAGGCACTGGCGCGTTAGGCTGACCGCTAAACTCAGCCAACGACGGAATAGCCCATCAATGCCGCCTCTCCCTCCGACCGCCCAGGCAGCGGAAGAATTGTCTTGCTGGCAGGGTAGGGGACGGGTCGATTAAACGCCGAACTCACCAGTTTTCACACAAAGGAGGAAGCACAAAATGGCGAAAACCCCGATCACAGTAAAAAATGAGTCAGACATCAAATTACTTTTCAGCAGCTTCAAAGCAGGGGACAACCTACTTGCTTTCGACCAAGTCTGGGTTGAACCGAATTCTACGGGAGAGTTGAAGGTCGGCGCCTTCAAGTCTCTGAGCGTTGGAGTACAGGCCAGGAAAGCTGGCAAGTGGCTTGGCGGTGATCCTAAGGACAAGCCATACCCGGTTCCAGGTGATACTGTCACGCTTACGATTACGAAAACGATATCTTAAGTTTAGTTTGGGCCGCGCTGGCTAACAAACGGTTGCACCCGGCGCGGGGGACCCTATAGATCTCTTCTTCGGGGATCCTCCTGCGCCGGGACTACCTTGCTAAAAGGTAGAGTCGGCGGTGGGCGCTCATCGGACTTGCGGATCTCCCTCATCCGGCGGCTTACAAATCGCTAACGCCGCATCGTTTGGAATCAAGATGGACTCTCCAAGCTGCGTCAGCCGCGGGGCCAGCCTCGGACCCATTGGCGTCGTCTGCTCCGTCTAACGGCCAGGCTCAGCGGTGCCTGGTTCGGACTCTGCCATGTCATCAACGGAGATGACCTTCCTGCCACGGCGGAGGCCCTTGACCTTGCCGAGGTTGTTGCCAATCAGCAGCTGATTATGATATTCTTGTTTTCAAACACAGGAGGAATCTCCATGGCTGGTCTACGACTTAGGGCTGCTCTCGTCGGTGTCAACCTGATCACCCTGTTGCTCGGTGCGATCCCAACCTTGGGCCAGGGTATCAAGGCTCTGGATTCTCCTTTGGACCGCCTGGCATTTGCCAGCGACCTGCTCGCCCCTTCGGAAGTCGTCGCGCCCATGGAGGAGGTAGGTGCCAGCCTCGCTCCGGAGGTGGCCGATTCCTGGCACGGCTTCCGGCTCGATGCTGGAGGTCAGTGGAAGGCATACATCGATCGCCGCAGCGGTCGGCTCGAGATCGCCGAGGGTTCGGGATTGCCCTGGATTCCGGGAAGTGGCAACCAGCTTCGGCTTGCCGATATCGCCTCGCAGCTCCAGGGACGGCAGCAGCCAGATCTTGCGGCTCTTGAGCGCACCGCTCGTCGCTTCGCCGCCCGGATCGAAAAGTTGCTGGGTGTAAGCAACTCGACGCTGACGCTCCATCCCGGCCGCTCGGGCCAGGTCGCGGACTATCTCTGGTACATTGACTTCGACGTCTCTCGAGAGGGGATGCTGATCGAAGGCGCCCGGGTGGTCTTCACGGTAAACCACGGCAACCTGGTCCAGTTCGGCACGGAGCGGCTGCCTTCCGCGGACGTGCCGGTACCGGCGCAGCGGATCAGTCAGTCCCAGGCGGCTGCAGTGGTTTCTGCATACATCGGCGGCTTCGATCCTACACGCGACTCTTTCGTGGATCCCGGCTCCCTTCACCTCCTACCGACGGCGATTCGAGACGCTGGGCTTGTGGCTGGCTTCGAGCTCGGAAAGGGCTACGGCCTGGCGAAGGTCTGGCGGATCGTCTTCCATCGCGCGGGAGCTCTCGGCACATGGCGTGCCCTGGTAGATGCCGAGACGGGCAAGCTGCTTGAGTTCGTTGATATCAATGAATATGCTCAGGTCAGCGGGGGGATATACCCCGAATCTTACAGCTTCCACAACGAAGTTGTACGTCCCATGCCCTTCGCCGACGTCTCGGCTGGCGGCCCGGCCAACTCGGCGGGGCGCTACAACTATCTGGGGGGCACCCCGAGCTCGACGCTCGCCGGCTCCTACGTCAAGATCGTCGATAGTTGCGGCGCGATCTCCAAGAGCTCGAACGCGAGCGGGCAGATTCAATTCGGCACCTCCTCAGGCACCGATTGCTCAACCCCCGGCAGCGGCGGGGCCGGGAACACTCACGCCTCGCGCATGCAGTTCTATTGGGTCAACCGCGGCAAGGAGATCGGGAGAGGATGGTTGCCGTCAGCGACCTGGCTCAGCAGTCAGCTCACCGTCAACGTCAACATCTCGGCCCTTTGCAACTCCTACTGGAACGGATCGACGCTCAACTTCTACAAAGCGACCTCGGGCTGCGGCAACACCGGCGAAATCACCGGGTTGTCGCTCCACGAATACGGTCATGGGCTGGACGCCAACGACGGCAATGGCTACTCTCCCGAGCAGGGGACGGCTGAGGCCTACGCCGACATCGTTGCCGCTCTCGCCACCCACAACTCCTGCATCGGCAACGGAACATTCAGCTCCTCCAACTGTGGCGGTTACGGCGACGCGTGTACATCCTGCTCAGCCTTCCGTGACATCGACTGGGCCAAACACTCTTCGAATACTCCCCACACGGTCGCCAACTTCATCCAGCCGCACTGCCCGACTACAGGATCGGAGTTCGGGGCCTGTGGCCGGGAAGCTCATTGCGAGTCCTATGTCGCGTCCGAAGCCCTTTGGGATTTCGCGGCTCGCGACCTGCCGGGCCCCGGCTCGAATTTCGCCTGGGCAACGGCCGACCGCCTCTGGTACCTCTCGCGCCCGACTTCGACGAAGGCTTTCAACTGCAACACCACGGGAGCTACCTGGACCTCGGACGGCTGTGCCACGGGCAGCTTCTGGCGGACCATGCGCGTGGTCGATGACGATGATGGGAATCTGGCCAACGGCACACCGCACTCGTGCAACTTGTACGCAGCCTTCAACCGGCACGGCATTGCCTGCACGTCGGATTCGGGAGCCAACACCTGCTCCAACTCCTGCCCGGTGATGATGCCGCCCGACCTTCTCCTCTCATCCACC
This sequence comes from Thermoanaerobaculaceae bacterium, assembly GCA_963717295.1. GTDB lineage: Bacteria > Acidobacteriota > Thermoanaerobaculia > Multivoradales > UBA5704 > DATARR01. The sequence continues at coordinate 7,044,146 of OY970330.1, read as the reverse complement.
GGCAGCAACTCGATCACCTTGGACCTCATCGCGGTCTATAGCGGCGCACCCGGCGACGTCTATCGCAACGAGACAGGCTGCAACTCCGGGTTCGCCCGGGTGCTCCAGAACAACACGTCCGGGACCTGGACCGACACCAATGTCGCCAATGGGATGACCTACTACTACTATGTCGTCGCGCACTCGTCTACGAACGCGGCTTGTACCATCGGCGGCAACTGCCTCTCGGTCACACTGAGCGGCACGCCCTGATGGAGCCCGGATCTCATCATCCCTCCAAGGCGCGCAAGGAGCCAGGCGTTTCGGTGGGCCCCGCTAACGCTTCGGCGCACTGAGAGTGCAGGTGGTTCGCGCGGGTTGGGCGAGCGTCGCGTCGAGCTCCTCCGGACGGACTTTCACCGCGCTCTGCACCTTCCGGTAGGAAGAGGCGACGAGCCGGCGGTTGGCCTCCGGCGTGTAGTCGGCGAACCGGGCGTATCTGGCGTTGCAGCAGCCGGAGCCGGCGATCCGGAGCCTGAGGCTGGCGGTCGACCTCGCCCGCGCCGTCAGGATTCCCGCCCTCGCCATGGAGGCGCTGACCGCCCTGGCCCGAGCAGAACGGAGGCTGGACCGTCCGGTCGAGGCCCGCGCGCACGCCGGGCTCCGAGCAGGAGCCCGGGTCCAGGAGGCCCGATGGTAGCGGACCGTGAGGAAACGGCCAGGAGCGCTCCCCGAGCCGAGGAGCGCCCCTGGCAGGACAGGAGACCCTGCTAGGGGCAGAAGCAGTCGTCGGTGCAGGTCGTGACGTCGCAGTGCAGAACCCCCTCGCATTCCAGGAAACAGGCGGTTCTGTGGGCGGCGCTGCACCAACCCGTCGGGCAGGCGGCGGCGGGCTTCGCGGGACCGACCAGGCAGGCCAGAGTCATCAGGAGGGAGGTCGCAAACCAGAAGAGCTTCTTGGACATGACGGTTCCTTTCCTTGTGGATCGAGCCGGTGGAGAGCGGCTGCCTCATCGGCTCGGGGACCTCTATGATCCCCTGTGTATAGTAAAACAAAAAGGTCAAAATGAGAAGTAAAATTTAGATAATCGGCGTTATTGTTCATCAGAATTGAGATTTCACTCATCAATGTCCGGGGATGCCGACGCCCGGTCGCCTCCGGCTCCCGTCGCCGGGGCACCCGGCTCCTCTGGACCCGCCATGACTGGCAGTCCTGGCTCGGGACGACCGACCCCGAGCCCCCCGAGAGCGACATCTCCTTCCTACGCCACCAGGAGGGCAACGACATCCGCTGCCGGCGGGTAAGTTCCATGGCGGCTCGCGTCCTCGAAGCGGCGTCCGAGTCCGCCTCCCTGGACGAGATCGTCGCCCGGATCGCGGAAGCGGCGTGGATCGACCGGCCGGGCGAGGCCCTGGCAGGAAAGGTCCGAGCCCAACTGTGCGAGCTATACGGGGCCGACCTCGTCGGCGTCCGCTAGAAACCGGGCAGGAGCGGGAAGCAGCCTTCGCAAGATAGCAAGAATCTACAAACGTTCCACGGCTGGAGGATGTTAGACTTAAATATGGAGAGAGCTCGATGAGTAACGGTGACCCTGCGGGTTCTTGAGGCATACCATGCAAGAGTCTGACTTCGACTGGAATCGCCCGTACGTAATCCCTGCGAGCCTGCGCTTTCGCCCCACGCCGGCTGGCAACTTGCAGGTGGACGGTGGGGCAGGAAAACCAACGGTCGAGGTCGCGAGGGAATGGGCCTCCCTTCTGCTCCACTTCGCGCGATCCCAGGCCGCGGAGGCAGCCTACGAAGCCGCTACCCAGGAGTGGGAGGTCGACCGGGAGAGCTTCGTGAAGCTCCTTCAGCTATGGATCGTGCAGGGGTTGTTGCGGATTTCCGAGTCCACCTCGCAGGCGCCCTCGCGGCTCGCTCTCTTCGAACAAGCGATGGAGTCCGATCTTTCTCTTCCGCTCCGCTCTCATTTCGCGCTGCAGCGGCCGATGGAATTCTATCCAGGGCTCGACACTCGCGAGATCCACGACCGAGAGCGCTTTCCCTGGGTCGCAACGCTCGAGAGCTCCTTCCCGCTCATCCAGGAGGAATTCGCCCAGCTTGTGGATGCCGGTTCCGGGTTCTCGTCCGTCTATCGCGCGCAGACGAGCACGGGGGAGTGGGCCGCCTCCTATCTCTGGGTTTTCGGCAAAAGGGTCGAGGAGACGTGCCGCTTGTGCCCGGAGACCACCCGCATCCTGAGCTCGATTCCGGGGGTCGCGGAATTCGGCACCACGCTCTATTCGGCGCTCGCTCCCCACACTCATATCGCCCCTCATTACGGACATTCCAACGCGAAGCTGCGCTGCCAGCTGCCGCTGCGGGTTCCCGGTCGCTGCAAGCTCAAGGTCGGAGACCACGAAATCGAGCAACAAGAGGGAAAATGTATCGTGTTCGACGATTCCTTTCTCCACTCGGCGTGGAACGATAGTGACGAACCGCGTTTCGTCCTCGTCTTCGATTTTTTCCACCCGGATCTGACCCCCGGCGAAATTCAGTCTCTTCTGCGCCTCACGGCCAAGCGGGATTTGGCAAAGCCCTTGCTCGACCGGGCGGCAGAAAGCGGGCTAGTGGATTGGACGAGCCCGGCCTCAAGCGAGGAAATCGCTCCAGCCGCTCCGTGAGTAGTGACGAGAAAAACACCTCTCGATCCATGCCTCGATATCGCCTCGCGTCGGCTCGTCGAAGCGGACGCCTCAATGCCCGGCCAGACTGGCGAGCCAGGGGCTCGTCTCAGCGATTCGGCGGCGGGGCGGGGGGCGGGGCTTGGGAAGTCTATTCAGGATCTTTCAAGTGGCAAAAGCAACTGCGAAGACATGTATCGTCGGCACAGGTGGCTGCGCTATAGTGTTGCCATGGCCCAGTCTTCCCGGCAACCTGACATCCACGAGCCGCCCCTCCTGTCTGAGGAGTCTCCGGACGGAGTCGATCTCACCCTGATTCGGTGGACCCTCAGCCTGACGCCGCTCGAACGCCTCGAGTTGCTGCAGGATTGGGTGGACGGGCTCACCGAGCTCCGGCATGGCCGAATCGCATAGCGTCAAGTTCCTCGGGCTCCTTCGAGTTCTTCTCCGCCATGGAGTCGACTTCTTCGTCGTGGGTGGAGTGGCCGCCCAACTTGAGGGGGCTCCAATTCTGACCCTGGATCTGGATGTCCTGTTCGAGAAGACTCCCGAGAACCTTGGCCACCTCCTCACCGCGTTCCGCGAGCTCAACGCCCGTTATCGTGATCCTGCGGGACGCCACATCGAGCCCGATCTCGCAAAACTGGAGACCCTGCGGCTGCATCGCCTCCTCACCGATCTCGGAGCTCTCGACGTTCTTGGCGAGATAGGGGACGGCCTCACCTACCAGGATCTCGCCGGCCGTACCGTTTCCTATGAGCTCGGAGAATCGAGCGTTCGTGTCCTTGAGTTGGGCGCCGTCATTGAGACCAAAGAACAAGCCAATCGCGAGAAGGATCGAGCCGTGCTGCCGGTTTTGCGACAAACCCTGGCGATGAAAAATCGGCTTGACGGTGATTAATTTAAGGCGATGGTCTCTGTACCTGGGCAGTTGTGCGGCCGTCGATCCCAGCGGCTGTCCCTGAAGCGCTTGGCGCTTTGAAAGATAGCGCCAAGGCGCTTACTGCCCGTGCATAGAGTCGCGCCAGAGCCTTGGCCGCTTTCGCCATGCTCCGGTCCGCGGTGGCGACGACCTCGAATCCGGCGGCTTCGGCGACCGCCAGGTGAAGGGCGTCCAGGCTGGAATCACCTCGGCCTCATCGGGCATCCCGATCCTCGCGGACCAGCTCGGCGCTCGGCGAGAGCTGCGGCAACCGGCTACGATGCTCGGCGTGCGACGGCATCACCCGCTGAGGCTTGAACGGCGACACCCGGGCAATCGCCTGACCCCGCCGGGTGATGATCAGCTCACCCTCCTGCTCGACCAGCTGGTCCAACCGCCCGAGAGCTCCACGCATTTCACGGATGGAGAGGGTCTTCATCTCTGTACCTCCGGACAGTATGTAGCACAGCCGGGCGTGATGTGGCACATCAAGACTGTCTGTCGCCCGGATCTGCCGTAGGCTCTGCAGACGACTCACCAGAAGAATCCGCCTGGTACCTCCTGCCCTTCGTCTGGATAGCGGCAGCGCCAAGCGCTTTTTGACAGCCTCACCGCCCGTCCGAGGGCCAGGCTGGCGAGCCTGTGGCTCGTGTGAGTGATCGCGGCGGCTTTCCTGCGGTGGTTCGGCGCGGGCGATTACCGGAGTGGGTCTTCGACGCTCAAGGCTCTTCGCGACCTCTCGGCGGGAACTCATTGGGCGTTCTCCGGGCCCGGGGCGAGATGGCGGCCGGGAATGGGGCCGCGATAAGGATTGCGCCTCTAGCGTTCCGGATCGATCCGGTCGATCCTGGGCACCGGGTAACACTACGGGACATCTGCCGGATCACCCATCACAGCGATGAGGCGTATCTCGGGGCGCTGGCGGTGGTGCTGGCGATCCGCCGGGAGAGCGGCCTCTCGGGCCCGTCGTTCTTCCAGGATCTCTCGGCGGCTTTGCCGGATAGCCGCGTCCGGGACCGGCTCGTCCTTTTCGAGGGCCTGGCTCCTGAAACACCGCTGGCAGAGGTCGTCCGGCGCTTCGGCTCTTCCGGGTATGTGGTCGGGACGGTCCCCTTGGCGCTCTTCCTGGCGCGACGGATGACCGCGGAGACCTTCGCGGCCGGACTGGGCGAGTTGGTCGAGGCCGGCGGGGATACGGACACGATCGGGTCGATCGCCGCAAGAATACCCTGGAACCTATTCTGAACCTATTCTGGCGCCCCTGAGAGGCCTATGGAAGGTAGCGCGTCAGCAACTCGTCCACGAGCGGTATCAGGAAGACAGCCCCCATCACGATGAGCTTTCCAGTAATTTCAGATTGATCGAGGTGGAAGAGATCTACCCCGGCGGAACTGGTTCCTACTGCCCAGGCGAGGAAGGCTCCAACAGAAAGTATGTAGAAGTACCAGTGGGGTGGGTTATTCTGATCGGATCGGAGAAGAAGGTAGCCTATCAAAGCCAAGGTGGAGAGGACGAGAATGAGCCAGCCAACCCACCACAAATTCTGCAGCTTCGCAGCAAGAGTGTAGGCAGGAAGAAAAAATGCAATAACCTCGGCGGGAATGTACTTTACTAGCTTGTCACCATAATTGTCCGACTGCTGTTGCGCCGATTGACCCTTTACAGCCGCGTCGGCGGCGCCTGGGAGAGGATACACCACGGTGCGCATCATTCTCAGCTCCTTTCGAGGAGGGCATTGTTCCCTCCTACACCCCAATTAGACGGACGCCGGTCAGGATTTCTCCATTCCAAGCTGAATGTCTTTCTCGAGTTAGGAAAACTCGAACAAGTACACTGACGTACGTTCTGAGGGCCAACCGTGCTCGCGGCTAAGCGGCTGCGTCAGCAGTCCGCTCAAGCGTGTTGGGCAACGACGAGAATGAGGGATCGTATGTGGGCGCCGTCCCTGGAACCTATTCTGGGCGGGAACAGAATCTAATCAAAGCAGCTCTGTCTAGAGACTTACGCCGGTCGGAAGAGTAAGTTCGATTGCTCTCACCATCCGGTAGAGCAGGATTGCGATAGGCCCATATCCGGTTGGCGCACCGCCGGTCGAATCAATTAGCTCCACGTAAATCTTACGCGCTTCCCTCAGAGCGAGACGCACGCTAGCCGCCTCAGAAGGTCGCGGCGGGTGCTTCACACTTAGCACCATTTCGAGGCCTTGCAATGCTCGCTGCATGCGGGCGTCGATGGGGGTTCGACGGTCGCTGGCTGGTATAGCTGCCAGGTGCTCGAGTAGCCGGGCGAGATCGTTTTGCCCCTCTGGCTCCGGCTCAACCCATTCCTTGATGGGCGGCATCAAGCCGTTGCCGCGATGGTGAACCACCGGGACTAAAGTTAGTTCCGAAGCAATGTGCTGCACTTCGAGAACAAAGACGTGTGGTTTCCATTTCGCCAAGGATTGAAGAACGCTGTGGCGGTCAGAAGAAGAGATTGTAGGGCCCAGCAGAACAGCCCGCAGGCTGGACGCCGGAATCGGCTTCGGCCCGCCCCCCTGGTTGAAATAGACTTTCCGCCACTCTCTCTCCCAAGCGTAGGGAGTAGTCTTAGCGAACAGAAAGGCCTCGACCAACTCATCGGCTGTCGCGTCGAATCTAACCGTCGGGTGTGCCGGAAGGTACTGGACCTCCAGCATCTCGTCAAAGGGGGATCCGAAAGACTCAAAGCACAAGCAGATGCCCTTGCCGCCTTCGGTATACTCATCCCACATTCGACCGCTAAGAGCGGTTTCCGTGAGGCAAACAACGCCTGAATTGTCTAAGCGGGCTTGAATCGCATCTTTCACCTCTTCATGTTTTGCCGGGTCTTTCCAGACTCCAATCTTCACGGCTTCACTCGCGAAGCGGGACTTAGCTTTACCAGTCAAACCAAGAACTTGGCCGTTGTGGTTCCAGTACCTAAGCCACTCGGACTTCGTCCCCCTGCTATCGATGCTTGCACGACAATCAAAATCGTCCTTGAACTTGCGTGGCGGCGTTGCAAAAAATTTATCGGCCCTAAGTAAGTCATCAAAGTAGCCGTTGGCAACCTCCCCCGGTGGTCGGTAACGGAAGAGGATGGCCGGGGCACGCTTTAGTATGCGCGTTGTCACCCTGAAGACCTCCTGTAGAAAATGGTAGCTGTCCCGTGTGGCTTTCTCCTGGAATACTCTGGAACCTATTCTGGCGCCAGCGCCGTCGGACAGCGCCGCCACTACTATTCTACGCTCTCCGGCGCTGCGACCCTGCGGTCAATGATCCTGGCGGCGCTCCGTGGAGCTTCTCGTGACAACCCCTGCTCTCGTCGCGATGGAGAGGCCGCATATTCTCTGGATCGTGGAGATTTGTCACGCCTCTCTTCAAATGATGGAACGTGGCGACCGCGAGCGACTCGATTCGCTCGCCGCAGATGCATGTTTGCTTCCAGTAGGCGAAGCTCGCTCGCTTCTCTCTCGCATTTGGATTTGTCCGCCCTGCGCTTGTAGATTGCTGCCAATAACGGATTTCCTGCACCACCGCTTCGAGCGGGTGACCACAGTCACTCGCAGCCTGGCTGGCGAACTTGTCGAGCTCTGCCCGGAAGTTCTTGCGTTCTTTAACTGTGAATCCACTGGTTAGGTGAATTTCATCGTCGTTTACAGCCATAATGTCCAAGAACCCCGCGTCGGTGCCGTCTTTTTGGCCTTGGTTGTGATCCTCGAGTTGTGTAGCCATCGAAAACTCCTAGGCCATGCCTCGACCAAATCTTGAGGTAGATTGACGGTTCGATTGACTCTACCTCTCTTCAAGCTTGTCGTCAAAGCCATGCGCTGTACCGCATAAGCCTCCGGAACGTGATTCCGCGGGCGACACTGCCGCTCTCGCCAATGGCGGCTTCGCCGGCTGCGAGTTGACTCTATAGCCCTCGCCCCCCTTTGTTGTCGGCGAACGAATGGCGCAAGATAGAATTCCGCCCATGTCACTCCAAGACAGCATCCTCGGCTGCCTCATTGGCGGCGCCATCGGTGACGCCGTGGGCGGCTTCCCGGAGCGGGGGGATCTTTCCCTCTCAGACGACACACAACTGACTCTCGCCACCTGTGAGGCCCTGCTGGACGGCCAGGTCTCGCCCGAGAAGATCGCGACGGCTTTCCTGCGCTGGTTCCGAAGAGGGGCGGTTACCGGGATGGGGTCGTCTACCCTCCTCAAGGCTCTGCGGGACCTCTCGGCGGGAGCCCACTGGGCGCTCTCCGGCGCACGCGGCGAGATGGCGGCGGGAAACGGGGTCGCGATGCGGGTTGCGCCTCTCGCGTTCCGGATCGATCCTCTCGATCCTGGGCACCGGGTGACCCTGACATCTGCCGGATCACCCATCACAGCGACGAGGCGTATCTCGGGGCGCTGGCGGTGGTGCTGGCGATCCGCCGGGAGACCGGCCTCTCCAGTCCGTCGTTCTTCCAGGATCTCGCGGAGGCTTTGCCGGATAGCCGCGTCCGGGACCGGCTCGTCCTTTTCGGAGATCTGGCTCCCGAGACACCGCTGAGGGAGATCGTCCGGCGCTTCGGCTCTTCCGGGTATGTGGTCGAGACGGTCCCCCTGGCGCTTTTCCTGGCGCGGCGGATGACCGCGGAGACCTTCGCGGCCGGACTGGGCGAGTTGGTCGAGGCCGGCGGGGATACGGATACGATTGGGTCGATCGCCGGGCAGGTGACGGGGGCGCACCTGGGGTTCTCCAAACTGCCTCGGGATCTCGTCGCTCTGGGGCCCGTTCAGGAGATTCTCGGCTTGGCGGAGGCGTTTGCGGGGAGCTTTCCTGGCTAGCGGCGGAGCGGTGAGACCTGGAGGCTCGCTTCATCATGCCGCGATGTGTATGATGGGGTGTATGGAGGTAACCTCATGCGAACGAACATCGTTTTGGACGACGATCTCCTGGCCGAGGCGATCCGGGTGACGGGGCTCAAGACCAAGAAGGACGTGGTCCATGAAGGCTTGCGGCTGCTTGTTTCCACCAAGAAGAGGAAAAATCTGTCGGACCTCAAGGGCAAGATCGAGTTCGCCCCGGGTTACGACTACAAGTCTCTCAGGACTGACAAGCGTTGATCGTCGTCGATTCTTCCGTCCTGATCGATTTGCTTCAGGGCAGGGCAACCCCGGCTACGGACCGCCTGCAGGATCTCGAAAACGACAGAATCCCCTTCTCGATACCGGTCGTCTGCTTGCAAGAGGTTCTGCAGGGAGCCAAGGACGAGAGGGAGTGGGCGCTATTGTTAGAATACCTGGAATCCCAGGATCTGCTGGTGCCTTCCGACGCCGTTTCGACGCACCGAGAGGCCGCCCGGATCTACTATGACTGTCGGCGTAAGGGCTTGACGATTCGTAGCTCCGCGGATTGCTCCATCGCACAACTCGTCATGGAGCATGATGGCGTCCTTCTCCATGATGACGACGACTTCGACCGGATCCAGAAGGTCCGTCCCTTGAAGACGTTGCGAGCCTGAATCCCAATCCCAGCGTCGTCGACTATCACTGGGTGCAGCCTTTCAGACCTCCCCCATGCTTCGGTATCGCGGCCCTTCAGGCCGCATGTCTCGGACACGGCCTGGCACCCAGGGCGATGCCCTGGGCTGAAGAATCGGCCCCTTGGGCCGTCCTGACATCGACGCCTGCGCGATTCTCCAACGCCCCACGACGACGGAGGCGAGGTTCTCGGCTTGGCGGTAGCGTTTCGCGGGCGGCTTTTCGGCTAGAGTAGCCGTGCTGCGCAAGCGAGAGCCCACGAGCCTGGGTGAGATGCTCTTGGAGGCTCTCTTGAAACCGCTCGCTCTCCGCGCTTCATGGTTTCGCCGCTGCGCTCCATAGCGCGGCCCCAGTGCTGGGAGGCTCAGAGGCTGCGCTCCATGGTTCAGGCCTGGCGCTCCTTGGCAGGACGCCAGCGCTCCCAGGCACAGAGGCTGCGCTCCGATGCACAGTGCCTGCGCTCCGTCGCAATGCCCCCGCGCTCCCAGACTCACCGGCTGCGCTCCCATGCTCAGCCGCCGCGCTCCCAACTTTTACCGCTTAGCTGTTAGAGTCACCCCCGCCACCAAAGCTTCAAGGCTTTCTCAGGAGGAATCGCGATGCCGTCTTCCCAAGGCCGGTCGCTCGCTCAGCGCCGGAACCGATGGAACCTGATTATCTTCAGCCGCAAAGCGATCGCGGAGAAACTTCCTCATCTCGTGGAGGAGCTCAACGATTTGGAGTCTGTCGATAAGGAAATTGGCACCCTGTCCGCCAAGCAGGTTTACTACATGGGAAAGGTCCGGGAGACCACAAGACAGCTCCGGACACTCTCGCAAAAAGGCGACCGGCCCCGCGGCAGGATCGGCGCGAGCCTTCGCGGCAGGCACGGCTTCGATTCCGCGGAGCTGATCCGGTACGGTTTCACGCCACGCCGCTACAACAAGACTCTGGAAGAGCCGTCCGGACATGCCGACCCCCTGGAAGAGTTTCCCGGCGAAGGGACGGCGAAGTAGGAGAGAGCTGGGGCGGCCGGAACGGCGGGGAGGGCATTCCGCCGCCGTCACATCTCCATGATGTCTTCCAGGCGCGCCTCGGTCAGGGGCAGCTCCTTCGGCAGCCAGTCGCGGAAACCCGCGCTGTTGAAGAGGGCGTGGTCTCCGGGGTAGGTGGGGACGAGGTAGACGGGGAAGCGCTCGAAGATCTCCAGATCCGGCCGGCGGCGGCGTTTCTGGATCTCGGCGCGGTGAGCGGCGGCGCCGTCCAGGTGGCCGAGCAGCCAGTGCGTGGCCCGGAGCTGCGCCACGGTGCGCTCGTCGGTGAGACGCGGTGGCTCGACGCCGGAGTTGGAGACGGGAGAGGGGACGGCCGGCGGCGGTCCGCCTCCCAGCTTGGCGAGCCCGCGGCGGAGGAACTCCCGGGGACCGTAGCCCTTCCAGCGAATCTTGAAGCCCTCCCAACTGGTGGCGGGAGGCAGCTCCGGGCCGGCCAGCGGCTGGACTGGGGGAGACGCGGCGGTCTTCCCCGCCGTATTGGCGATGTGGCCGGCGTAGGGATCGACGCTCAGGATCTCCGCTCCGGGGTTGCTTTCGAGGAGCGCCTGGGTGCGGCTGGTCAGGGTCAGCATCACGGCCGGCAGGATGCGCTCCCACAGGCCGGGCTCGTAGTTCTTGTAGGCGGTGAGAAAGGCGTTGCGCTCGAAGAGGAAGCCGCGGTTGTAGAGGCCCAGCAGGTCGCTCGTGGCGCCGGAGCGATGGTGGACGGCGGCCTCGGGGGCGAAGACGACGCGCTCGCCGCCGGACCATAGGCGCCAGCCGAGGTCCACGTCCTCCAGGTATGCGAAGTAGTCCTCGTCGAAGCCTCCGGCCGCGAGGAAGGAGGCGCGGCGGACGAGCATGTTGCCGCCGCAGGCGAAGGGCAGCTCTGCCCCGGCGGCCGGCACCCGCGCCCGCTTCAGGGGCCGGCGGTAGTCGAGCTGGAAGGCGTGGCCGTCGAAGGTCATGAGGCCGCGCCCGAAGTCCAGGCGCTCGCCGGCCCAGTCCACGATCTTGCCGGAGACGGCGGCCACGTCGGGCGGCGCCGAGCCGAGGGCCGCCACCAGCGAGCCCAGCCAACCGGGCTCCGGCCGGGTGTCGTTATTGAGCAGCGCCACGGCGTCGGCGTCCACAGCCGTCGCGGCCACGAGGCGGTTGTTGCCACCGCAGAAGCCATGGTTCACGGGGCTCTCGATCAGCCGTACCCGGTGATCCCGCCCCCAGCGCTCCCGCATCCAGTTGACGGTGCCGTCCGTCGAGCCGTTGTCGAGAACCAGGATCTCCCAATCCACTCCCGGGTCGAGTTGCGCGGCGAGGGCCTCCAGGCAGATCTCCAGGTGGTGCTTGCCGTTCCAGGAGAGGATGGCGACGGCCACTTTGCGCAGGGCCGTCACGCTCCAAATCCCCAGTGCCGGAGACGACGGCGAAGACGGAAGGCGAGGCGATCCGCCGGAGCGGTCGTGGCCGGCCGCTGGCCGAAGCGCTCCTTGGTCTCGTCGATCCGGGGGTCGCGGCAGAAGGCCACCAGGGGCTCGAGGACGCGATCCCAACGAAATTGATCCACCAGCGTCCGGGCTCCGGCCTGGCGCGAGGCTGGGTCGTCCAGCGCTTCGGCCAGAGCGCGGGCGAGGGCCGGCGCGTCTCCCGTCGGGGCGATCCAGCCGGCGCGGTGCTCGGCGAGCAGGCGGCTCATGGCGCCTCCCTCACTGGTCACCACCGGACAACCGGCGGCGAGGGCATCGAGGAAGCGGGTGCGCAGGGAGAGGCGGGTCTCCAGGCTCGGCCGGTGGGGAGCCACCAGGAGATCGACGTCGCGCAGCAGATCGTAGCGCCGCTCGGCGGGCACCCAATCCAGCGCCTGGACGCGGCTTCCCCACCATCCGAGCTCCTTGCAGCGGGCCTCGACGCGGGCGAAGAGGCGCTGCGGCGTGCTCTCCGGGTTGGGGTTGCGGATGAGGAGGAGCGTCCAGCCGGGACGATCGAGTTGACCCAGGGCGTCGAGGAGCGTCCACGGGTCGTACCAGTCATAGAGCCCGCCGAAGAGGAGCCGCCGCTCCCCCGGGGCACGGATCGGCAGCACCGGATGGTGCGGCGGCAGCTCATCCGGAACGCCGAAGGGGACGGGTGCGATGAGCGTTGCGAGGTCCGGATCGCCCGCGATGCGCTCGGGGTTGACCCGGCCGGCGGCGGTGAGGAAGCCGAGATAGAAGGTGCGCTGCTCCTCGGACGAGCAGAGGAAAAAGTCGCCGCGGGCCATCTGGAGGCCCCAGGTGGCGTGGTCGTTGCGGTACGGGTCGAGCCCGAGGGTCTCGAAGTAGGCGAAATTCTCGATCAGCCAGGGGTCGTAGAGATCGATGGCGACCGGCAGGCCGGGCATCTCCAGGACGAGGTCGTTGGCGAGCTGACCCTGAGCCACCGCGCCGTCGCAGTCGCCGAGCAGGGCGGCGAGGCGTCCGCGCTCGAAGTGGCGGATCTCGACGCCCCCAAGCCCGCCCAGCCGCGCCGTTTCCTCGGGAAGCGCGGGCGAGAGGAGGACGACGTCGATCCCTTCGCGAGGCAGCCGGCGGGCAAACTCCAGGTAGCGAATGCCGATACCGGCCATCCGCGCCCGGATGGGCTCGCTGGAGAGGAGGGCGATGCGGGTCCGCCCTTTCCTGATCATCATGGCCGGCGCCGCATCCAGGTGTGCAGCCGCCAGGCGCGGGTGGCTTCCATCTCGCGGATGGCCGCGTTCAGGCGCTCGATCTCGGCGTAGGTGCGGCCGAGATGGGCCGTCTGATCGTCGAGCACGGAGCGCAGGCTGCCCTCCTGGTCGTAGAGGCGCTGCACCTCGGCGGTGGCCTTGCCGTGAGCCTCGGTCGTGGCGGCCAGCTCGGCCCGCAGGGCGGCCGCCTCGCCGTTCAGGGCGTGATAGCGCTCCTCCAGCCGGACGCGCTCGGCGGCTTGGGCGTGATACTCGTCCGCCAGTGCGGCATGGCTCTTCTCCAGCGAGGCGAAGTCCGCCTGCCGCGCGGCCAGCTCGGCCTGCCGCCAGGCCAGCTCCTCCTGCTTGGCGGTGAGCTCGCGCCGGGCGACGGCAGCCCCTTCTCGCTCCATCACGAGCTCGGCCCGCAGGGTATCGACCGCCCGCGCCAGGACGTCCGGCCGCAGCTCGGCGGCGTGCTTGGCCAGCACCCTCGCCTTGACCTCAAGGAAGTCCGCCCGCTCCCGGGGGCGCTCGCCGAAGACGTGGTGGCCGCCGCCGCGGAAGTGCCGGTACTCGCAGGTCACCTGGGCCCGGTGATGGAACGGCGTGATCGCCGCGAGGCGGATGAGGAAGTCCCAGTCCTCGAAGAATGGCAGGGACGAATCGAAGGCGCCGGCCTCGGCGAACAGCCGGCGCTCGACGAGCAGGGTGTTGAAGGGGATGTAGTTGTCCACCCGCAGGACGTCGGGATCGAAGTCGCGGCTGTACGGGAGCCGCCGCTCGCGGCAGACCCAGCCGGCGGGATCATGCTCATAGATGGCCACGGCGGCGTCGGTGTAGGCGACGCGCACGCCCGCGGCGCTCACCAGCCCGGCCAGGGTGGCCAGATGCTCCGGCGCCGCGAGGTCGTCGTCGTCGAGGAAGGCCACGTAGTCGCCGGTGGCCGCGGCCACGCCCGCCTGGGCGGCGGCGGCGCGCCCTTGAGACTGCGCGAGATCCACCCGCACCACCGGCAGGGGGTAGCCCTCGGGAAGGACGGGCGGCGATCCGCCATCGTTGACCAGCACCACCTCGGCGCGGCGGTAGGTGCCCGCGGCGAGGCTCGCCAGGGCCTCGGCCAGCAGCTCCGGCCGGTCGCGGGTGCGGACGACGACGGAGACCCGCGGCCCCTCCCGCACTTCGGCGATCTCCGGCAGGCCGCCGAGATGGCGGATCAGTTGGGCGGGGCTGCGGGTGGTGAAGTCGTCGACGCGGAGGCGGCGGTAGGCCTCGGCCAATGCGACGCCGGGGCCGAGGCTCCCGAGGCTGAGAGTACGGAAGCGGCGCAGCCCGAGCCCCGCGTTCCAGTAGGGATGCCGCTCCTCCTGGCTGGCATAGGCGGCCATGGCCCGCTCCAGCCGCTCCTCCTCGGCGCTCACGTCCACCAGCAGATCCGGATGGCCCGGGTGATTGACCTCGTAGAGAAGGATGCGCAGGTCGCGCAGGGGCTCCAGCTCGTCTCCCGCCACGGTCCCCTCGCGCAGAGGACCCAGCAGGCGGTGCAGAGCCGCGAAGGCGGCGCGGTGGTCGCGGGTGATCTCCAGGGGAGAGGGGACAAGGAGGAGATCCGGCCGCTGGGTGAAGATCGCCCGCCGGATTCCCTGCTCCGCCGCGTCGAGGTGCTGGTCCAGGGAGCCGTCCGGCAGCCCCAGATGATCGCAACCGGTGACTCCCAGGATCTCGCAGACCTTCGTCGCCTCCTCGCGGCGGCGCCGGCCGTAGGCGTCGCGGTCCGCCACGGTCTCCGCTCCCCCACTGCTGTCGGAGAGGAAGAGCACTCGCACCACCGAGCCCGAGGTGGCGAGCCCGGCGATCAGGCCGCCGCAGCCCAGCACCTCGTCGTCGTAGTGGGGAGCGAGGACGAGGACGCTCGCGGCGCGCACGCGCTCGGTCCAGCCCGGCGGTTGGAAGCTCTCGTTCATCGAGCGCTATCCTATGCCGACTCTCGATAGAATGACGGCGAGCCGGTGCTCTCCCGACGGAACTGATCTCTCTTGGCCGCCCTCTCGGATTCATTGCTGCCCCTCCTCCCCTCCCCGCCCGGCAGCGTGCTGCTCGCCGGAGGGGAGCCCGGTCCCCTCGGTGCCCTCGGTGCCCTCCTCGAGGAACTCGCCGCGGCCGGTCATACGGTGCTCACGGGAGAGCCAGATCCCGAGGATGGTATCGGCGCGGTCGTGCTCCTCGATCCCCCGAACGACGGCGGGCAGCTCCGTGAGGCTCTCGGAAGCGCGCACCGGCGGCTGCGCGACAAGGGAAAGCTGCTGATCCCGGCTCCAGACGCTGGCGTTACGCCTCAGGAAATCGTCATAGCCCTTTCGGAGACCGGGTTCGTCCTCCTGAAACCGGAGAGGGGAGCGACTGCCGCGGTCTATCTCGCGCGCAAGGAGAGCTGCGTCGTCCGCGAGTTCCGCGACGGCGACGAAGAGCGGATCCTGCCGATGTTCCGCCGCAGCTTCTTCGTCGACCGCGGCCTTGCTCGCTGGCGCTGGGAGTACCGGGAGAACCCCTACGGCGCGCTGCGGATCAGCGAGGCCTTCTCGCCGGAGGGCCAGCTTGTGGCGCACTACGCCGGCTATCCGGTGCGCTTTCACCGCACGGCCGACGGCGGGCGGCGGACGTTCCCGGCCCTCCAGATCGGCGACACGATGACCGAGCCGGCCTTCCGCCACCTGGGACGCGGGCCGACCAGCCTGCTCGGCCGGACCGTGCGCCACTACTACGCCCGCTATTGCGAGGACCAGGTCGCCTTCAACTACGGCTTCAACACCGGCAACATCCAGCGCTTCTCCATGAGCTTCGTGGGCGCCCACCGGCTGGAGTCGCTGCCGTTTCACGTGCTGGACCTCGCGGCGCGGCCGCTCAAAGCCCCGGGTCCGTTGGGGTCGCGGCTCGCCGGCTACCGGGTGGAGCGGATCGCCCACTTCGACGCACGCTGGGACGAATTCTTCCAGCGGGTGAGCGGGGCCTACGGCCTGCTCGTCGAGCGCGACGCCCGCTATCTCGAATGGCGCTACGCGATCTGCCCGGAGACCGAGTACTTCCTCTACGCCGTCTTCCGCCGCGAGCGGCTCGTGGGCTGGAGCGTCTTCCGCACCAAGGAGGATCGCCTGCTGTGGGGCGACGCGCTGTTCGATCCCAGGGCTCCGGGCGCGGCCCGCCAGCTCCTGGCCCACGTCCTCGCCGCTCCGGAGCACCGGGAGATCAAGACGGTCGAGACCTGGGCCACGAGCCGCCCCGCTTGGTGGCGAAAGCAGGTCCTCCAGCTCGGCTTCGAGAGCCGCCAGGAGCCGGACGATCTGGGATTCGTGTTCGTTCCCTTCACCGAGGATCCGGAGGAGGAGTTCCGGGCGCGTCTCTACTACACGATGGGCGACAGCGATCTGTTCTAGCTAGGCCGCGACCGCGGCGCGCCGCCGCCAAATCCCGCCCAACCCCACGGCGGCCAGCCCCAGAAGGCTCAGCGCCGTCCCCGCCGCGAAACCGTCGGGGCGATACCGCAGCTCGACGTGCCCCCGCCCCGGGCCACACGCCACAGCCATCAGGATGCCCAGGTACGGCTTCACCGCCACGGGCTTGCCGTTCAGCGTGGCGCTCCAGCCGGCGTCCCAGGTTTCCGCCACGATGAGCGTTCCCGGGCCCGGAGCATCGAGATCGACCGACCAGAAACCTGGGGCTCGGCCGGCCACCCGGGTCGTGCCGCCCTGAGCCCCTTCTTCGAGGCGCACCAGCGGCTTGGCCGACGGCCGCTCGTAGACGCGGGCGTCCGGGCCGGCATAGGCGAGAGCCCATCCCGTTCCCGGCGGCGCCGCCTCCGCCGGGCCAGCCATCACCCAGCGGACGCCCAGGAGGTCGAGCCAGGGGCTGCGCCAGTCCTGGATGGGCCGGAAGTAGACGGGATCGCCGGCGCCCATCTGGGCATAGACCCGGTCGTAGCGCTCCAGTTTCACAGGGCTGTCCCCGCGAACGTCATAGAGACCGTAGACCATGGCCGCGTCGGGGAACAGCGCCGTCCCCAGTCCCCCCACCCGCTCCGGCCTCCCCTGGAGAAAACGGACGGCGCCGGTCGCCGGGTAGAGCTCCCCCACCGGCAGGCCGGGGTTGGTGCCCGCATGCGCCGCCACGAGATCCACCACCAGCAGGCCCGGCAGAAGGAGCCACGCCGTCCAGCGCCGGCCCGGCGGCAGGCGCAGGGAGAGGGCGAGAAGCAGGGCGAGGCCGCCGGCCCCCGCGATCCAGGCGATCTCCGTCCCCAGCAGGCCGCGCTCTCGCCACGCCTCGCCGAACCGCCAGGCCGTCACGCCGAGCAGGGCCAGCACCAGGGCGGAGCCCGCCAGAAGGCCCCGGCCTTTGCCGGCGAGCCAGCGCTCGCAACCGGCCGCGGCGAGGAGCGCCAGGCCCAGCTCGACACCGAACTTCATGTAGTGGTGGAGGCCCCGCTGGATCACCGGCAGGGCGTAGAGCACCGTGCGCATGCCGAAGAGCTGGTAGGCGGCCACGAGGGCGAAGAGGGTCATCGCGGCCACCGCACGCCAGCGGCGGTCGCCCCGGGCGGCCGCCAGACCGGCGGCGGCGAACGGCAGCGTCAGGGCGCCGGCGTAGATCGCCGTGGCGGCGTAGTTGAACGGTCCCCACCAGGTGCCGGCCGCCGGGTTGCCGAAGGCTTCGGGCAGCACCGAGCGCAGGAGGACGGTCGCGATCGTGCCCAGCGGGACGGCCGGGCCGGGCGTGGAGGCCAGCCACTTGCCGCTGCCGGTGAGCGTCTCGTACAGGGGAAGGATGTGGATGGCGGCGATCGCTCCCGCGACGATCCAGCCGGCCAGGAACTGGGCCCAGACGCTCAGCCAGGAGTTGCGGAGATCGCCGCCGTCCTTCCGGTCCACTCCCCGCGCCAGCAGGTACACCCCCGCGAGCAGGGCGGTGAAGACCGACGTCTCCGGGTGGCCGCCCAAAAGCTGGAGGCCGCCGGCCAGGGCGAGCCCGATCCAGCTCCCCCGGCGGTTGGCGAGGCGCTCGACCGCCAGGAACACCCAGGGCACCAGGGCGTGGCAGTTGCCCATCGGGAAGAGGAGAAAGCTGGTGATCATTCCCGACAGGGGAAAGATCAGGGCGGCGAGGAGCGCGGACGGGCGGCTTAACTCCAGCTCGCGGGCCAGCAGCCAGGCGCCGCAGCCGCCGGTCACGATGCGCAGCCAGGGCAGCAGCACCAGCCCGAGCTGCAGCGGCAGGACGGCGAAGAGGAGGTGCAGGGGGAAGAGCGGCGCTCCCGAGCCGTTGCTCCAGTAGGGGCTGCCGGAGAACTGGTGCGGGTCCCAGAACGGCAGGCGTCCGGCGCGCAGCTCGTGACGGAGGAAGAGGAGCCAGGGCTCGACCTGATACGTGATGTCCCGCAGGTTGCCGTTGCCCGCCGCCGGATTGGCGATCCCCTGCCAGGGAGCCTGCTGCGCCAGGGTGGCGGCGGGGCTGGGGATGCCGTCCGGCAGGCGCAGCGCCGGCCACAGCAGAGCACACCCCGCCAGGCCGCAGAACACCCAGGGAATGCCGATCTCGCGCCGCCTGAGGAGAAGGCCGGCGAGCGACAGAAGGGCCAGCACGGGAAGAGCGGGGTTCACCGCCGTCCCTCCCGGAGGTACACTACCGCCCGCGTCGCCCGCAACCGTCCCTTTCCAGAGCCTCGCATCCCGATCCCGAACCCTCCCATGGCCTCAGTCATCCCTCCCGCCGATCTCGAGCTCTCTGCCTGTCCGCTCTGCGGCAGCGAGGAGCGGGAGGCCGGCCTCTACGTCTTTCCGCCCTTCGCCGTCGCCCGCTGCCGGCGCTGCCGTCTGTGGTATCTGCATCCGCGGCTGGCCGAGCCCGCCATGCACGCCAGGTACGAGGACGACTCCTACTTCGAAGGCGGCGAGGGAGGATACTCCAGCTATCAGTCCCAGGAGGCGACCCTGCGCCCCACCTTCCGCCGCTTTCTCGCCGAGCTCGACCGGCGGGGCATGACCGGCGGACGGCTGCTCGAAGTGGGCTGCGCCTACGGCTTCTTCCTCGACGAAGCGGCGGGCCATTTCGCCCACCGCACGGGCACCGACTACTCGCCGGCCGCCCTGGAGAAGGCCCGCGGCCGGGCCGACCGCGTCATCCTGGGCGGCACCGGCGAGCTTCCACCCGGCGAGCTCTTCGACTGTATCGCCGTCATCCACGTCATCGAGCACATCTACGACCCGCAAGGCTTCCTGCGCGCCCTCAGCCGTCACCTGCGGCCCGGCGGCTGGCTGGTCGTCGCCACTCCCGACATGGGGAGCTTCTGGCGCCCCTTGATGCGCTATCGCTGGCCCTTTTTCAAGATCCCCGAGCACGTCACCTTCTTCGACCGGGCGACTCTGGCCGAGCTGCTGCGCCGCGGCGGCTACGAGGCGGTGCAGCGCCTGCCCTACGCCAGCGCCTTCTCCTTCGACCTGATCGGCGAGAAGCTCGGGCTGCGCATGCCGGCCGCCCTCAGGAACCGCCAGCTCTGGCTGCCGGCGACCACCATCGCCGCCGCCGGGCAAAAGCCGCGCTGATCACTGCCGGCCCCGGTGCCGGAACCGGATCAGCAGCACGTCGCGGAGCATGGACAGAGACGAGCGGATGGGATCGACGCGCGAGTCGGGCGAGTTGACCCACACGACGCCCACCTCGGCGATGCCGGCACCCCGTTGGCGGGCCAGCCAGATCATCTCCACGTCCCAGGCGAAACCGTCCAGGGTCATTGCCGCGAACAGGCTGCGGCCGAAGTCGCCCGCGACGAGCTTGAAGCCGCACTGCGTGTCCCGGATGCCGCGCACGCCAACCATGCGAATGACGGTGTTGAAGGTCCTCCCCATGAGCTCGCGGTAGAAGGGCTGGTGCTGCTGCACCTGGGAGGTCGCGAGGCCGCGGCTGCCGAGGACCAGGGGGGTGCCGTCGCCGAGACGGGCCTCGAGCTTCTCGACCTCCTCGATGGGAGTCGAGAAGTCGGCGTCCGAGATCAGCACCCGCTCGCCGCGGCTGGCGGCGACGCCGGTGCGCACGGCCGCGCCCTTGCCGCGGTTGCGCTCGTGGCGGATCACCCTCACCCCGGAGGCCGCGAAGGCGGCGGCGACGGCGGCGGTGGCGTCACGGCTGCCGTCGTCGACGACCAGCAGCTCGTACGGGCAGCCCCGGCCGGCCAGGTACTCCACCGCCCGCCGCAGCCCGGGCTCCAGCCGGCCCGCCTCGTTGTAGGCGGGCACGACGACGGACAGCTCGACGCGGCTCTCGGTCATGCGGTCCGGCGCCTACCACTCATGCTCGTGGGTCTTCTGGAAGAGGGTGTCGTGCGGCGCCGACCGCTCCTCGTCGGGCCGGCCGTTGGTGTAGTAGTAAAACGAGACCGACTTGCGGCTGCGTCCCTCCGGGCAGGTGAGCGGCACGGGGTGGCCGTGGTAGGAGAAGTCCGTGGTGTTGAAGACCACCGTGCGGTTGAAGACGGGCAGAATCCGCTGCTCGCAATGCTTCATGTCGCGGCTCCACAGCTCGAGATGGCCGCCGAACTCCTCCCGCCAATCCTGATTCAGATAGACGAGCAGGTTCAACCGGCGGTCGAGCTTGAGCAGCGGGTGCCAGTTGAAATCCGCGTGGATCTTGAGGAACCCTCCGGGCAGGATCTGGTGCGGCCCGGCGCCGCCGAAGTACGGATCGGGGATCAGCCCCTCGATCCCGGTCATCGCCTCCAGGAAGCGCAGGATGGGCGGCGAGCTCATGTCGACCAGGAAGTCCCGGAGGCTTCGCTTCAGCGGCGACGTGTAGCGGTAGCCGAGCTTCTTTTCCGTCGGATTGTCGAAGGCGGCCCACTCGATCTCGTCGGGTTGGGGGAACTCGGCCAGCACCGCCTCCAGAGTCTCATCGGGGAAAAGACCGTCGAGTACGATGTGCGGAAAGGGGCTGGCGGTGGTGTACGGCTCGCGGAGAGCCGCAGGATCGATATTGAGCTTCATCTCGGGGAGTCTAGCCCAAGCGCCCGGAGGCGAGGGAATCCACGGCGTCCATCGCCGCAGGGTCGAGCTCGAAGTCCAGCGCCCGCAGGTTCTCGGCGATGTGACCGGGATCCGCGCTCGACGGCAGCGGCACGAGGCCGCGTTGCACGTTCCAGCGCAGGACGATCTGGGCGGCGGAGCGCCCGAGGGAGGCCGCCAGCTCCAGGAGCCGGGGCTCGGCGAGCAGCCCGGCGGCGGACAGCGGCGAGTGAGCCATGAGACGGATGCCCTCCCGTCCGCACCAATCCACGATCCCGGCATTCGGATTGTACGGCGAGCACGCGATCTGGTTCGCCTCCGGAAGGGAGCCCAGCTCCGCGATCCGCGCCGGCGTGAAGTTGCTCACGCCCGCCGCGCGGGCAAGGCCTCGCCGCACCAGATCCTGCATGGCCTCCCAGGTCTCCGTGAGCGGCACGTCGTCGGCTTCGGGGTTGCCCCGCGCGTCCCGCGGCACGGCCCGCCGTTCGAGCTCGTCCCAGCCCAGGTCCGCGGCCTCACCCAGAGGGCCGATGTGCCGCCACGCCTCAGGCGCATGCAGCAGATAGAGATCGAAGGCGTCGCGGCCCAGCCGCCGCAGCGAGCCTTCGCAGGCCTGCCGCAGGGCCGCCGGCCGGAAGCTCGTCCGCCAGGCCTTGCCCACCAGGAACAGCTCACCGCGCGGCGGCGCCTCGGGAGATCCCAACGCCTCGCCCACCGCGCGCTCGTTGCCGTAGAGCTCCGCCAGATCGAACAGCCGGAAACCCGCGGCCACCGCCGCGCGCACCGCCGCCGCGAGGTCGACGCGCCGGCCGCCGGCGCGAAACGGCGAGCAGCCGAAGCCCATCGCCGGCAGCGCCGTCGCCGTCATGGCGCCCGCAGCCCGAGACGGTCCGAGAAGAAGCCGGCGAGCGCCCGGGCGGTGGCGTCCGGCTGGAACGACGACGCCGTGCTCTCCCCTCCCGCCCGCAGCGCCTCCAGGCAGGGTCCCGCCTCGTCGCCGCGATCGATCCCATCCATCAGGTCGCAGAGACGCTCGACGAGCGCATACACGTCCTGGTTGGCGAAGACGATGGCGTTCTCGCCGTCGCGCAGGAAATCGCGTCCGCCGACCGCCTCGTAACAGAGCGGAATGCAGCCGGCGGCCATCGCCTCCGGCACCGTGGTATTGAACGCCTCGTGCGAGTTGACGTTGACCAGGAACATCGAGGTCCGCATCAGCTCGGCGACCTCGCGGTGGCTCCGCCCCGTGAGCAGGACCAGCGACCAGTCCGGCCGGGCCGCGATCTCCCGTGCCAGCAGGGTAGCCGCGATATCACCGTCCGGGACGCCGGCCAGCCGGTAGCCCTCCTTGACGGGCAGCAGGACCCGCCGCAGCCGGGGAAGCGGACGCGAGCCGAAGAAGTAGGGCGCGATGAACGGCGGCACCACCGTGGCTTCCAGGCCGAAGTGGCGCCCGACCACGCGTGCCACGTGGGGGAGCACCGCCATCGCCGCCTCATAGCCCAGCGCCCGGTAGTCGGCGGCTCCCGCCATGCCGCTCAGGATGAGGAAGCTCCCCTGGACGAAGACCACCCGGCGCCAGGGATGCGAGGGGACCGCGGGGCTCCCCGCCAGGACCTCGGGCGCCACGACGACGTCGCTCGCGGCCGGCGCGAAGCCCGGCTCGTCCAGGTAGCGCACCGGCACATCCAGCGTGCGCCAGCCCGGCCGGTACGGCGCCCTGTGATGAAGCACGCAGGCGTCGTGGCCCTGCTCGCGCAGCAGCCGTACGTGCTCGTAGAGCATCCCCGTGCCCCAGCTGGGCTCGGGATGGTCGTTGACGAGATAGAAAATCATTGAGGGGGAGGGCTCGCCGCCGGCACCTGGGCCTAGCTGGTGACGGCGTAGATGCACTGCCGGCAGATGAAGTCGTCCGGCGCCTGCTCCATGCCGTAGACCCAGCGCCGCATCAGGGCCATGCGTGGGCCGGAGAGAATGGCGTCGAGAGTCTCCTCGTGGAGGTCGCCGACGACGTACTTGTCGTGGTAGTCCTGGCAGCAGAGGACGCATTGGCCCAGCGGATTGACGTGGACCCACTGCACCGGCCGCGACCCGGTCTGCTCGCAACCGCACAGGCGCTCGTGGCGCCCCAGGGGATGCAGGCCGATCGGCACCGCTCCCGCGCGGTCCATCACCTCGTAGAAGTGCACCTGGAACCGCGAGCCGGCGTAGAGATCGCGAATCGCCTCGAAGTCCTGGCGATGAACCTCGTCGCCGGCTCCGAGCACCGCGATGTCCATGCGCGGCGCCATTGGCTTGTCCTTCAGATAGTCAAGATTGCGCAGCACCAGGGGAAGGTGGTCGCCGTCGCGGTCGCGCTTGTAGCGCTCGCGGTCGAGCGTCGAAAGGTTGATCGAGAGGTAACAGAGGCCGCCCATCTCCAGGATGGCGTCGGTCCTCGCCGGCGTGAGGCCCGTGCCGTTGGTGAGCACGGCCGGCGGCAGGCCATAGCGCTTGAGAACCCGCACCTGGTCGAGGAATCGCTTGTCGGCCGTCGGCTCGTTGTAGTGGATCATCGAGACGCCCTCGATCGTCGACCGGTGGGCCGCGAGCTGCGCCACGATGCTCTCGTACATCTCCATGCTCATGAAATGGTCTTCGCGCCGGTCCACGGAGACCGGGCAGAAGTAGCAGCCCTGATTGCACACGGTGCTCGCCTCGAGCGACACGTACTTCAGCCGGAACCGCGCGCCGAGGTCGGGGGCGGACTCGATGAGCCAGCCGGCGGCGAACAGCTCGGCGCGCAGAGCGGCGGGCATGCCGGCGGGCCGCAGCAGGCCGCCGCGCAGATCGTTCAAAGCCTGGAAGCCGGGCTCGGCGCTGGCCAGATAGAGGTCCGTCAGGGTGTTGTAGATCCGGTCCGGACCGTAGTGGAGGAAGGGCTCCGCCACCAGCAGATCCGCTGCCGGAAGGATTTTTTCACGAGATCCCACGAGCTGCTCGATCATTCAGGCTCCCTTTGGCTCGCCGTCAGGACGACGCCGAGACCAACACGCTCCGTGTCATTCTATGGCATGCCAGCTCCAGCCCCCGCGGATCGACGACTTGAAGACTCAGCTCGGTCCCCGCGAGGCGCTCCACGATTTCCACCGGTAGCCGCCAGGCCCCGCTGCCCGGCGCGGTGAGCCGCTCGGCGGCGGCCGGAAAGCGAGTCCTGTTGGGCGACACCTCCACCCAGAGCGGGAAGGGATACAGGGTCAGGTCCAGCCCGGCTCCGGACACCGGGGCTGGTGGTGCCGGAAGCGCCGCCGGCGGGTGCCGCCGCAGCCGGCGGTCGAGCGCCTCCAGAAGGTGGAGAAACCAGCGGCCGTAATGCCGCTGGCGGAACCGCCGGGCCGACTCCTCGAACCAGGCTCCCGACCGCTCCTCCTGGACCGCGCTGCGGCCGTGGAAATGGATCGCCTCGGCGGCCGGAACGTAGCGCGCCGCCAGCCCCAGCCGCTCGGCCCGCCGCAGCCAGTCCGTCTCCTCGAAGTAGAGCCGGAATCCCTCGTCGAAAGGTCCCACCTGGTTCCAGGCGGCGCGCGTCAATGCCAGCAGGCTGCCGCTGAGGGCATGGCTCGCCAGGGGCCGCGTCGCTTCCCAGTGCCGGCGGGCATGCCGCCGCCAGCGCCGGCGGGCGCGGACGGCCCAGCGCTCGTCCCGCGTCGCCAGCAGTGACAGAAGCTCGGAACGGCGGCTACGCTCCTCGGCGGGCGGCAGCACCAGGCGGCAGCTTGCGTCCCAATAGAAACGCGGCCCGGCGACCGCCGCGCCCGCCCTCAGGGCCGCCACCAGCGCGCTCAGGCATCCCGGAAGGACGACGACATCGGGGTTCATCACCACGATCGTCTCCGCCCGCGAGCGGGCGACTCCCAGATTGACGCCGCCGGCAAATCCGAGGTTGGCGCCGGGATCGATGCGCTCGAAGCCCAGGCTTTCCAGCAGCGCGCGCCCGTCTTCGTCGCTCCCGTTGTCGACCAGAATCCCTTCGAGCTCCAGACCGCTCTCGCCGGCATCGCGACGTAGCGCCTCAACGGCTGCCGCCGCCAGCTCCGGGGTGCGGTAATGGACGAGGATCACGGCGATGCGCATGCACTGATTTGTACGGATAGGGCCTGGGAAGCGTTGAGATCCCGGGCGTTAAAGGCAAGGGCCGCCGGCCGGGCCGGCGGCCTCATTTCGAGCTCCGCCTTATCGCACCTGGGCCGCGACGAAGACCGGATCGTTGCTGCCGGCTCTCACCACCTGGGCCGCGGCCAGAGCCTTACCGCTCTTCACCACCACTTCCACCGTGAAGCCGCCGGGCACCCCCGGCCGCTTGATCGGATGCTGTGAGGGCGAGATCTGACGCAGCTGGCCCGCTCCGATCCGGATCCCCGAGAGAGTACCCAGCACCGCACCGTTCAGGCCACGGTAGACCAGATCGTACAAGCCCGCCGCGCCGCTCGGGTTGAGCAGCCACAGCGTCGTCTTGTTCGAGCCGTCCTGGCGCAGACCCACCAGCACTTCCCTCTTCGTCGTGTCCGCCGCATCGGCATCGCTCAGCGCGATCAGCGACTGGCCATACCGCTTCGACGGGCTCGTGTTGTCGTAGCTCTCGGCCCGGGCGATCGGGAAGATGCCGTTGGGCGACGTGGAAGTCAACGTCAACACTCCGGTGCCGTTGCGCAGCCCGAACTGACTGAACAACGCATTCTCCAGACGCTCCGTCGCCCCAGGCTGTACCGTCACCTGCGTCGCCTTGACGGCCGCCTTGTTGCTCACCGCCGTGAAAGCCAGAGTCGTCTGCAGAACCTGATCGCTGACGTTCGACAGCAGCAGGTCCGTCTGCCACGTGCTCTTCGCCGCTCCCGCTCCCGTGAATACCCCCAGCAGGTACAGCCGGGGAGAGGTGTACATGCCCGCCTCGGTGAACGACGGATCGCCCGTCACCACCCGCAGGTCCGAGCCGAAGGGGAACACCTGAGACCCCGACACGTTCTTCACCTCCACCCGGTAGTCGTCCAGGTTGTTGATGCCGAAGCTGTCGCGGATCTCCTGCACCGTGAACTGCCGCTGGTCGTGGCCCGAAAGCGTCAGGTCCGACGACTCGGTCAGCAGGCGGCCCGTCTTGTCGAAGAACCGCAGGTGGTACGTCGCCGTCTCATCCGTCGGGTTGCTGAAGCCGAAGCTCGACTGACGGTCCGGGCTGTCGTGCAGGCCCACCAGGAACTGCGAGCCGGCAGGACTCGAGGACGACGCGCTGCCCGCGCCACCGACCGCGGAGCCCGGAATCGTCAGACCGAACAGCTTGCTCGCCGTCGCACCCTGGCTGTTGAACGAGGTCATGATCGGCTGAACGCTGTCGAGGCCGGTGACCACGGTGATGAAGCCCGTGACGTTCTCGACGTTGAACAGGCTCCGCAACATGTCCGGCGCAAAGAGCGTCGCCCCCGGTTGCAGAGTGCTGACGGACCGCGGCGGGTTGACGTCGGGAGTGCCTCTCTTACGGAACTCCAGAGTGACCTCGAGCGGCGTGCTGCCGGGGTTATGGACGTAGAGGTCGTTCGACTGCACCAGTACGCCACGGCTCTGGGTGGCCAGCGGCAGCAGCAGCGCCTTCGTCTTCGGGGCCGGCGCCGGGCTGACCACGAAGTTGCGAGTCTTGGTCGCCGCCGCGGCACCCTTGACCGCCGTCAGCGAGACGACGTAGGTGCCGGCCTGGGCCCAGGCATGCGATACCTGCCGGCCCGCGCCGTTGCTGCCGTCGCCAAAGCTCCAGGCGTAGGTGGTGGCGTCGGCGGCAACGGCCGTCAGCGTGATCGCCGTCGTCGCCTGAGCCTGGCAGGGATCACTGGAGCAAGCGCCGTCCGGCGACGAGAAGTCGGCGGACACCGGCGGCGCCGGGCCGACGACCACGCTCTTCGAGGCCAGCGCCAGGCAGCTCGCCGCCGTGCAGCCGGGCGGCGTGATGGCGAGGACCACGTTGTAGGTGCCCTGCGCGGCGAAGGTATGTTGAAGGACCTTGCCGAAACCGTTGGCGCTACCGTCGCCGAAGCTCCAGCCGAACAGCGAACCGGCCGGGACGTTGGTCGAGGTGCTGGCATCGAAGGTCGCCGCCTGGGTGGCGCTCGGCGAGGCCGGCGAGACGCTGAAATGCACCCCGTTGCCGGCAGTGACCACGACCGTCTTTGCCGCCAGCAGGAGGCAGCTCGCCGCCGTGCAACCGGGCGGCGTAACGGCGAGGACGACGTTGTAGGTCCCCGCCGAAGCGAAGACATGGGCGACGATCGTCCCGAAACCGGTGGCGCTGCCGTCGCCGAAGCTCCAGCCGAACAGGGAACCGGCCGGGATGTTGGTCGAAGCGCTGGCGTCGAAAGTCGCCGGGTCTAGGGAGGTCGGCGATCCCGGCGACACGGTGAACTGGGGTCCACCGGCGATGATCACCGGGGCAACCGTCACCGTCTTCGTGGCGGTGCTCTGACAGGTCGTGTTGAGGCAGCCGCTCGGAGTGATCGTGAGCTGGACGGTGTAGCCGCCCGCGTTGGCGTAGGCATGGGTGGCGGACGCGCCGGAGGCCGTCGCGCCGCCGTCGCCGAAGCTCCAGCCGAAGCTGGCGCCCGCCGGCACGCCGGTGGACGAGCTGGAATCGAACGACACCGTATCCCCCGCCTTCGGCGCCGCCGGCGAGAAGGTGAGCTGCGCCTGCAGGTTGGTGGTGGTGACGGGGGCGACCGTCACGGTCTTCGTGGCCGTGCTCTGGCAGCTCGTGTTGAGGCAGCCCGCCGGAGAGATCGAGAGCTGGGCGCTGTAGTTGCCCGCGCTGGTGTAGACATGGGTGACACGCGAACCGGAGGTGGCGGGGCTGCCGTCGCCGAAGCTCCAGCCGATGCTGGCACCCGAAGGTACGTTGGTGGATGAGCTGGAGTCGAAGGTCACCGTGTCCCCGGCCTTTGGAGCCGTGGGAGCGACCGTAAACTGCGCCACGGTCTGGCCACCGGTCACGTTGGAGATGGCGATGCTGGTGCTCCCCTGGGCGCCGCTGCAGGAGCCGTTGGTCGCCAAGACCGTCTTCGTACCGGCCGAGGCCCACGTGACCGAGATCGTGCTGCCCGTCGCGCTGCCGGAGATGGTACCTCCGCTGACACTCCAACCCCATCCCGCGCTCGTGGGCGTGCAGTGGGTCGCCGAGCCCGAGAACGTAACAGCCTGATTGGTCGTGCCGGTGCTGGGGCCGGAGACCGAGATCGCCGGCTGCTGCTGCGTCACGGGCGAAACTTCGATCGTCTGCGTGGTCACCACGCTCGGCTCTTCGCTGCCACGCCGCACCCGCAGGCAAGGCACGAAGGAGCCGATGCTAGAGAAGGTGTGCGTGGTGACCGGCGAGGTGTGGCCGGTATCGGTGAAGTTGCAGGTCAGCGGGCTGAGATCGGTATGGGTCCAGTCGTAATCCCAGAAGTCCGCTCCGGTCGAGGCGTCGACGAAGATCACCGGCACGCCTTGCGTGGCAAAACAATTACCGAAGCAGAAGAGAGACGGCGCGAAGCTGGCGGCAAGCGGAGTCGTCTGGAGGACATGGACGCTTACCGTCGCGCTGGTGAAACCTCCAGGATTCGCGCAGTTGGAGATGGAGACCTTGGCGTTGTACATGCCGATCGCCGTATAGATGTGCGTCGGGGTCTTGCCGGCGACCGGATCGGTGAAGGTGTCCGTCTTGCCGTCGCCGTAGTCCCAGACCACCTGGGTCGCGCCGTTGAAAGCGGGGGCCGTGAACTGTACCGAGTTGGCGCTGAAGGCATTGGTCGTCGGCGCCGCGTTGCTGATGTCGGTGAGCGCCGGCAGCGCCGTGAGCTGAACCGCCTTGCTCAGCACCAGGCCCGTGGGGTTGGCGCTGTTCGTCACCGTCACCTGGCCGGTATAGGTTCCGGGTACCAGAGATGGCAGGCTGGTCCAGGGGAAGATCGCGCCGGTTACGACGACGCCCGGCGGATTGACCGTCGCGCCGGTCGGATCCAGCACCCGCCAGGAGTAGGTCAGCGGCGGCGCGCCCGTGACGTTGGCCGTGAAGGTCTCCACTTGGCACTGGGTCAAACTCGCGGCCGACGCCGAGACACTGCCCGCCGGGCTCGGATCGAGCACGGTGACGATCTTCGACGCCAGATTCCCCGCTCCCTGCCCATTGCTGGCCTTCAGCGTCACCGTCTTGGAGCCCACCGAGCTGAACGACACCACCGGGTTGGCGACCGAGGAGGACGCGGGCGCGCCATTCTGGAACGACCAGACCCACCCCGTGGGCCCGTTCGAGGACTGGTCGGTGAAGGTCACCGCCGTGCCCGGGTACACCTCGGCGGGGCTCCAGGTGAACGCTGACGTCGGTACCGGAGGCGGCGGTGGCGGCGCGCCCGAGCAGATCGGAAAGATTACGGCGCAAAGGGCGCTGGTGGTCGCGCCGGGCTTCGATACGTAGTTCGTGTCGACCTGGTCGGTGGTCGTGAAGGTGTAGGTCGACGGCAGTTGAAAGTAGCTGATGAGCGCGCTACGACAATCCGTGTTGAGATCGATGGTCAACTCGCCGCCGCAGACCGAGCCTTCGACGTGGCGGTAGACACGCACGGAGGGGTTGGACAACGGGGCCTTCGTCTGGAAGCGCGCAGTCCACGAGCAAGTGGCTGACGGTCCGCAGGCGAAGGGAATCTTGACGCCATCGGCCCGATTCCCATTGCTCAGCAGGTCAATCGCGATCGAGCCGTCCGAGCTGATCGGGTTGGGATTGATCGCGGTCCCGGTTGCCGTGTAGAAGCCGTTCGCGTCGACCGAGACTGTCCCCGACCCGGTGACCGCCATTCCGTATCGCACATCGAAGTCGGTCGTGGAGCCTGGATAGAACACGCCGTGAGCCAGATACGACTGGCTCGAGTCGAAGCCATTAACCCAGACCGTTCCGGTGTAGCCCCGGGCATAAAGCGCGCGGCCGAGGTCGGGGTAGGTTTGGCCCTGCACGGCTCCAGAAAACGAAGTGATCAACAAACTCGTCGCCAGAACGATCTTTTTCACTGCAGCTCCTCCGTCGACTCTGATCCTCAGACCCTACTTGTCAGGCTTGAAGAAGAGTAACGAAAACGTCACGGTCTATGGGATAACAGTATAACAGATGCGGCCCCGAGAAGGCTATCGTCCCGAGACCAGGTTTTTCCTAATGGTGAATCGGTCGCCGGTCACCGGCGGTGAGCCGGCTGCCGCGGCCTTGGCAGCCTGGAAGTCCCAGACGTGGTCTACCCGCATCAGACCGAACGTGTAGGACGGGCTGTGGACGGTGAAAGCGTTGGGCAGGACCCGCTGATCGTAGACGTGCAATCCCTTCTCATCCAAGAGAAAGACATAGAGGCTGAACTCTCCCTTCACCAGCGGCAAGGCGGGGATTCGCAGCCGTACTGCATGGTGGGTCTCGCCACTGAGAGGGGGACAATCGTCCATATGGGTGGCGAAGGAGCAGATCTCGACGCCGTCCACACGGTTGATCCCGACCCCCAGATGGAACCCGAGACGCGGATTGCCGGTCTCCCACGCCACCTCCAATTCCCACTCCTCCCCCGGCCGGTAAAAGCAAGTCGGGGCCGGCTCCACCAGGCGCACGGCGGCGAGGCGCGCCGGCAGGCCAGCAGGGGCCGCCGCCGCGCCTACGACGCCGGCGGCTTCCGGCCCGGAAAAACCCGGCGGGGAGCCGGCCTGGGCGCTCTTGGCCACCAGGAAATTCTCGTAGTCGCGCACCACATCCGCCACCGGGCCGAGGCCCTCGGCGCGGCCATGCCGCAGCCACAGCGCGCGCTGGCAGAAAGCCGAGACGTAGTACATGGCATGCGAGCAGAAAAGCAGCGTGCCGCCGCCCTCGACGAAAAGACGAAGACGGTCCATGCACTTCTTCTGGAAGTAGCCGTCGCCCACCGACAGGGCCTCGTCGATGATCAGTACGTCGGGCTCCACCTGGGTGGCGATCGAAAAGCCCAGCCGCATGGCCATGCCTGTCGAGTAGACCTTCACCGGCTGGTCGATGAAGTCGCCGAGCTCGCTGAAGGCAAGGATGTCCGGCATCTTGTGCCGCACCTCCTCTTGCGTGAGGCCGAGCATGGCGGCATTGAGCATGATGTTCTGGCGGCCCGTGAACTCGGGATGGAAGCCTGAGCCCAGCTCGAGGATCGAGGCCACCTTGCCCCGCACGGCGCAGGAGCCCGCGGTCGGCGCCGTGATGCCGGCGAGAATCTTGAGCAACGTGCTCTTGCCGGCGCCGTTCTCGCCGATGAGGGCCAGGCCCTCCCCCCGAGGCAGGGAAAAGGTCACGCCCTCCAGGGCCTTGAACTCCCGGTGCCGCCGGCGGCGCGTGACCAGCTCGCCCAGCCGGTCCCAGGGCGTCCCGTAAACCCGGTAGGTCTTGGTCAGCCCGTCCGCCGCCACCACTACGTCACCCATCGCCTCGACTGGTCCTTTCCCTGGGTACCTGCCTAAAGCAGCGAGAGCCGCCGGCCTGATCTTGACCGGCGGCCCCGCTTCGAGGAGGTTTGAAACCTGACTCGTTCTTCGTCTTACCGTACCTGGGCCGCGACGAAGACCGGGTCGTTGCTGCCGGCTCTCACCACCTGGGCCGCGGCCAGAGCCTTACCGCTCTTCACCACCACTTCCACCGTGAAGCCGCCGGGCACCCCCGTCCGCTTGACCGGGTGCTGAGAGGGCGAGATCTGACGCAGCTGGCCCGCTCCGATCCGGATCCCCGAGAGAGTACCCAGCACCGCACCGTTCAAGTCCCGGTAGACCAGATCGTACAAGCCCGCCGCGCCGCTCGGGTTGAGCAGCCACAGCGTCGTCTTGTTCGAGCCGTCCTGGCGCAGACCCACCAGCACTTCCTTCTTCGTCGTGTCCGCCGCATCGGCATCGCTCAGCGCGATCAGCGACTGGCCATACCGCTTCGACGGGTTCGTGTTGTCGTAGCTCTCGGCCCGGGCGATCGGGAAGATGCCGTTGGGCGACGTGGAAGTCAACGTCAACACTCCGGTGCCGTTGCGCAGCCCGAACTGGCTGAACAACGCATTCTCCAGACGCTCCGTCGCCCCAGGCTGTACCGTCACCTGCGTCGCCTTGACGGCCGCCTTGTTGCTCACCGCCGTGAAAGCCAGAGTCGTCTGCAGAACCTGATCGCTGACGTTCGACAGCAGCAGGTCCGTCTGCCACGTGCTCTTCGCCGCTCCCGCTCCCGTGAATACCCCCAGCAGGTACAGCCGGGGAGAGGTGTACATGCCCGCCTCGGTGAACGACGGATCGCCCGTCACCACCCGCAGGTCCGAGCCGAAGGGGAACACCTGAGACCCCGACACGTTCTTCACCTCCACCCGGTAGTCGTCCAGGTTGTTGATGCCGAAGCTGTCGCGGATCTCCTGCACCGTGAACTGCCGCTGGTCGTGGCCCGAAAGCGTCAGGTCCGACGACTCGGTCAGCAGGCGGCCCGTCTTGTCGAAGAACCGCAGGTGGTACGTCGCCGTCTCATCCGTCGGGTTGCTGAAGCCGAAGCTCGACTGACGGTCCGGGCTGTCGTGCAGGCCCACCAGGAACTGCGAGCCGGCAGGACCCGAGGACGACGCGCTGCCCGCGCCACCGACCGCGGAGCCCGGAATCGTCAGACCGAACAGCTTGCTCGCCGTCGCACCCTGGCTGTTGAACGAGGTCATGATCGGCTGAACGCTGTCGAGGCCGGTGACCACGGTGATGAAGCCCGTGACGTTCTCGACGTTGAACAGGCTCCGCAACATGTCCGGCGCAAAGAGCGTCGCCCCCGGTTGCAGAGTGCTGACGGACCGCGGCGGGTTGACGTCGGGAGTGCCTCTCTTACGGAACTCCAGAGTGACCTCGAGCGGCGTGCTGCCGGGGTTATGGACGTAGAGGTCGTTCGACTGCACCAGTACGCCACGGCTCTGGGTGGCCAGCGGCAGCAGCAGCGCCTTCGTCTTCGGGGCCGGCGCCGGGCTGACCACGAAGTTGCGAGTCTTGGTCGCCGCCGCGGCACCCTTGACCGCCGTCAGCGAGACGGCGTAGGTGCCGGCCTGGGCCCAGGCATGCGTCACCTGCCGGCCCGCGCCGTTGCTGCCGTCACCGAAGTCCCAGGCGTAGATCGTGGCGTCGGCGGCGGTGGCCGTCAGCGTCACCACCGTCGTCGCCTGAGCCTGACACTGTTCGATACCGAACTGGTTGGTGCAAGCGCTCGTGGAGTAGTCGCCCGTCACCGGCGGCGGCGGTCCGACGACCACGGTCTTCGAGGCCAGGGCCAGACAGGCTGCCGAGTTGCAGCCCGGCGGCGTGATGGCGAGGACCACCTTGTAGGAACCTTGCGCCGCGAAGGCATGGAGCACGACCGTCCCGAAGGCCGAGGCGCTGCCGTCGCCGAAGTCCCAGCCGACGAGAGATCCGGCCGCCACGTTGGTCGACGAGCTGGCGTCCAGGGTCGCCGCCTGCGTTGCGCTCGGCGACGCCGGCGAGACCGTGAACTGGGCTCCTCCGGAGCTGCCGTCGCCGCCATTGCCGCCACCGCCTCCCGCAGCAGCGACCGTCACCGACTTTGCGACCACGCTGATGCAGGCCGTGTTGAGGCAACCCGGTGGAGAGATCGAAAGCTGTGCGTTATAGCTGCCGGCGCTGGCGTAAACGTGCGTGGCGGTCGTCCCGGAGGCACTGCCACCGTCGCCGAAGCTCCAACTGATGCTCGCGCCCGACGGCACGCCGCTCGACGGGCCGGAATCGAAGGCCACCGTATCGCCCGCCTTCGGCGCCGCCGGCGAGAAGGTGAACTGGGCCTGCAGCGTGCCGCCCGGATTTCCGCCGCCGGAGTTGATGGCCACCGTCTGTGACCCTTGAGCGCCGGAGCAGCCGCTGTTGGTCGCCGACACCGACTTCGTGCCCGTCGTGGCCCAGGAGACCGTGATCTGGCTTCCGGTGGTGGCGCCGGCAATGGTTCCGCCTCCCGCCACCGTCCAGGCCCAACCGGTAGGATTCGCCGTGCAATTGCTGACGAAACCCGAGTACACGTAAGGTTGGTTGACCACGCCCGAGTTGTTGCCGGATACCGTGACCGCCGGCGTCGGTGGCGGCGTCGCCGAGCTCACCACGATTGCAAAACCGTGAACGATGGGATCCTGTTCGCTGACACCCCGCCGCACCCGCAGGCAGGGCTGGAAGGAGCCGGTGCTCGCGTAGGTATGGCTCGGCACCGGCGAGGTGTGGCCGCTGTCGGAGAAGTTGCACGTCTGCGGGTCGGTACCCGCGTGGGTCCAGTCATAGTCCCAGAAGGTGGCGCCTTGCGACGTGTCGTTGAAGGTCACTGGCGTTCCGGCGGTCGCGAAGCACTGCCCGATCTGGCAGAACAGCGAGGCCTGGAAGGCCGCCAGAAGAGGAGTCGTCTGCGTGATGTTGACGCTCACCGTCTTGCTGGTGGAGCCGGCCGTGTTCACGCAGTTGGAGATGGTGACCTTGGCGTTGTACGTGCCGATGGCCCCATATGAGTGCGTCGGGCTCGGGCCCAGCACGGGGTCTGTAATCGAGTCGGTGTTGCCGTCGCCGTAGTCCCAAACCCACTTTGTCGCACCGTTGTGAAGCGGCGCCTTGAGCTGCACCGAGTTGGCGACGAAGGGGGTGAGGGTCGGCGCCGAGCCGCTGATGTCGGTCAATGCCGGCAGAGGTGAGAGCTGGATCTGCTTGCTCAGGACCACGCCGGTCGTGTTGACACTATTCTTGACCGTCACCTGACCGGTATAGGTTCCGGGCTCCAGGGCCGGCGCGCTGGTCCACGCGAAGCTTGAGCTGCCGGCTACGACGCCCGGCGGGTTGACCGTCGTGTTGTTCGGGTCCAGCACCTGCCAGGAGTAGGTCAGCGGCGGCAGGCCCGTGGCATTGGCCGTGAAGGTCACGGTTTGGCATTGAGTCACGCTCGCGGCCGATACCGTAACCGCGCCCGCCGGATTCGAGTCGAGAACCGTGATGGCCTTGCTGGCGAGCGATCCAGTCCCCTGAGCGTTACTCGCCGTCAGCGTCACGGTCTTCGGACCCTGCGTGGAAAACGTGACCGTCGGATTCGCCGCCGACGAGGTCCCGGGCGAGCCACTCTGGAAGCTCCAGCTCCAGGACGTAGGGCCGTTCGACGACTGATCGGTGAAGGTCACGGCCGAGCCCGCGTACACCTCGGCGGGGCTCCAGGTGAACGCTGACGTCGGTGCCGGAGGCGGCGGTGGCGGCGCGCCCGAGCAGATCGGAAAGATTACGGCGCAAAGGGCGCTGGTGGTCGCACCGGGCTTCGATACGTAGTTCGTGTCGACCTGGTCGGTGGTCGTGAAGGTGTAAGTCGACGGCAGTTGAAAGTAGCTGATGAGCGCGCTACGACAATCCGTGTTGAGATCGATGGTCAACTCGCCGCCGCAGACCGAGCCTTCGACGTGGCGGTAGACACGCACGGAGGGGTTGGGCAACGGGGCCTTCGTCTGGAAGCGCGCAGTCCACGAGCAAGTGGCTGACGGTCCGCAGGCGAAGGGAACCTTGACGCCATCGGCCCGATTCCCATTGCTCAGCAGGTCAATCGCGATCGAGCCGTCCGAGCTGATCGGGTTGGGATTGATCGCGGTCCCGGTTGCCGTGTAGAAGCCGTTCGCGTCGACCGAGACTGTCCCCGACCCGGTGACCGCCATTCCGTATCGCACATCGAAGTCGGTCGTGGAGCCTGGATAGAACACGCCGTGAGCCAGATACGACTGGCTCGAGTCGAAGCCATTAACCCAGACCGTTCCGGTGTAGCCCCGGGCATAAAGCGCGCGGCCGAGGTCGGGGTACGTTTGGCCCTGCACGGCCACTGGATAGGCCAGCAGGAACAAGAGCGCCGGCAACAAGGCGAGCCGCAGATAGGAGAACAGGATGTCGATTCGCGGGGACGAAGACCGGGATGGGGTCATGAGGGTGACTCTCCTCTTACCGTGTTGCCGGAGCGAAACGGCCACTTCTGGGCGCTTCTGCATCACTCCAGGGCATAGTGAAATCGCTCTTTGAGCATGGAAACGCTACCCTCAGTCTATCGTCGGACCAGCCAGAGGCGATCGAGAGAGGGGGTGACTCGGGAAACACTTGGCTCTTCCAAACCGGCTCCCGACTTTCGCCAGGAATCGCTTCGCAGGAGCCAAGGAAAGAAAAGGGTGGACCTGGGAGTACCAGGTCCACCCTTACTACCCAGGATCAGGGAGTGAAGTGGTTCGGAGCGCAGGCGCTGTCGAGCTGAATGGCGCTGAAGCCGACGCTGAATCGGCCGTTGGCGTCCATGATGACCGTTGCCCAAGCCTGAGCCGCCGCAGGATCGAACGGCGGGTTCGGGTTGCCCGAAACCGTGGTGTTCAAGTCGAGGTAGAGCCAGCCGAAGCTGAACGGTACCGGGAAGTCCGGACCGTTGATCAGCGTCCGCTGAGCCTCAGCCGGGAACGGAATGATGCCCTGCTGCGGCGGCTGCGGCGAGAAGGGGAACGTCTGCGGCGTGTTCACCTGCTCCGTCTCGGAGAAGATGTCGATGCCTTCCTGGCCCAGCGGGAACCAAGACGGACGGCCGGTCTGAGCCGAGCAGACGAAGGGCGTCTGGTTGGTCTTCGAGTCGCGCCAGACCACGAAGCTCGTGCCACCGGAGAAGTCGCCACCCGTGACAAAACGGCCGGCGTAGGTCGTGCCCAGCGGCTCGCGATGGTCGCTGGCGTTCCAGGCGGGGGTGGTGTAACGGCCGTAGAAGGTGTACCGGCCGGCCGTGGTGGTAGCGGGGTCGGTGAGCGAAGCCTCAACATGGACCAGCGTATCGCCGTCGGCGAAGTTCTGGCCGGAGTTGACGTAGAAGTAGTCGCCCCAGAGGACGTTCTGGAAAGTGATGTCCTGGCTCCAGTAGAGCGGATCGAAGGGCAGGCGCAGAGTGCAGTTGTTCACCGTGTCCACCGTGATGTAGCCACGGGCGATGTTGTCGCCCAAGGCGCGGCCGGCGCACTGGTTGGGAGCGGTAAACAGCGGCGAGGCCTTACCGGTCAGCGAAAGGGCGAGATGCTGGATGAAGTTGGGCGGCAGAGGCGGAGGAGGCAACTGGCCGTTGCAGCTGGCGAAGTTGATGTCCTGCGACTTCGGGCCCTTCGGGCTGATCGCATCCGGGGGAGAGGGGTCCTGCCCGGCCGAAGCCGTCTGCGGCAGGATACCGTTAACGATGATGTCGCGCAGGTTGATCGTCTGCACGTCATAGCCCGTCAGGTAGATGTTGAAGTCGAGCACGAGGACCGACAGGTCCGAGTAGATGTTCACGTGAGCCAGCACCGCGGTGGCCGAGGCGTTGTTCACCGAGAAAAGGGTGGTGAGCCCGTTCGGGTTGTTGAGATCGACCTCGAAGTACGGCAGCAGCAGGGTCGCTGCAGGTACC
The DNA here is from genome assembly GCA_963717295.1 of Thermoanaerobaculaceae bacterium. Classification (GTDB taxonomy): domain Bacteria; phylum Acidobacteriota; class Thermoanaerobaculia; order Multivoradales; family UBA5704; genus DATARR01. The sequence goes on along the minus strand of OY970330.1, from coordinate 7,006,865 downwards.
GCATCGATGGTGCAGATCACAGCAACGGCCTGGCCGCCGAGGGCCAAGAGGCCCAAGAGAGCGAGGCTCAATGCAGTTTTCTTCATGACAGACAATCTCCTAGGGTTAGTTTGCTGAAGCTGAACCAGGTGAAACGATCCAAAAAGCTAGTCTCCACTCTCCTCGGGACGAAAATCACCTCCTGTTCAAAGTATAGAGTGCCGCGAACTTTATAACATCTGGGGCACTTTGTCAGCTCTTCCGCAAAGCTGCCCCAAGTTGCTCTCGCTACTACGTTTTGCGCCGGCGGGTCCGCGAAGGTTGCGCCCTCCTGCCCCCTACCGATGTTTTATGCTTCTGCACTATAGGGATGTCATCCCAGGCTGTCAAGAGGCTTCTTGCGTCTTTGCAGGCCGCGGTCATTTCGGCGCCGCCGGCGTCGAGTCGGCTGGCGCCGCGTGCCAGGCCTGCATGCCGCCACCCGAGGTACAGAGATCCGGTGCGAACATCGGCGAGTTCTCACCGGCGAACTCCGTCACGATCTCTTCCTTGCCGTCGCCGTCGAGGTCGGCCAGCCGCACACGGTAGCCGCGGCAACCGCCCGCGAAGCCCGGAATGCCCGAGCTGGTCTCGCGGACGAACCCGCCCTTGCCGTCGCCATAGAAGATCCAGGTCTCGCCGTCGCCGGTGAGAGCCACCAGGTCGGTCTTGCCGTCGCCGTCGAGATCGCCATGGGCGATCGCCGACACCTCCGAGCGCCCCTCCTCGACCGCCAGGGGCAGGCGGGTCCATGTGCCGTCCTTGTGAGCGAAGAGGATGTCGAGCCCCGACCTCCAGGTGCCCTGCTCGAAGCTCAGGTAGCCGACGGCCAGGTCGTCGAGGCCGTCGCCGTTCAGGTCGGCCCCGTTCACCGACCGGATGTAACTGCCTGGCCGGATGACGTCGATCTCGGTCGTGTTCCAGGCTCCGTCCTTCCGGGCGAAGTTGACCAGCGCGCGCCGTCCCTGAGTGTTGGTCGCTTCGGCGAAGTCCATCAGATGGTCGCCGTTGAAGTCGCCCAACGTCAGATCATCGCCGAAGTTCTCGTGACCCGAGGTCCCCTGGTCTTTGCGCACCCAGGTGCCGTCCCCCTGGTTGAGGTAGACCACCGCGCCGTAGGCCTGGGTCTTCACATCGGGCCGGACGCCCTGGCGGCTCGTGAGGTCCAGCCGCGGACCCTCCCCCAGCGCCAGGATGTCGGGACGGCCGTCGTGGTTCCAGTCGATGGCGGCGAGGGCTTTCGACGAGAAGCCCGCGTCGTCGTTGCCGGAGCCAGCGACGTGGAGGTCGAGGCCCTTGCTCCAGTTGGTGAACCCCCCCTTTCCGTCCCCCAGCAGGACGACGAAGCCCCGCAGGTGCATCGCCAGCGCGAGGTCCGGCTTGCCGTCGCCGTTGAAGTCGGCGACCGCGGCATCCCCGTAGTCGTACGGCAGATCGGGATACTTCGCCTCGGTCCAGCGCCGCCAGCTCCCCTTGCCGTCGCCAAGGAAAACGATGGGGTTGCCCATCGACTTGCGGGCCGGCCCGTGCACGATATCGAGGTGGCCATCGCCGTTCATGTCGGCGATGTCGAAGCCGTCGCGCCACTGGCCGCTGGTGGGCAGCCCCTGGCCGAACGAGGTGAAGCTCAGCCGGTGGGTCTCCGGAATGTTCACCTCGTAGCTCGCCACCATCTTCTCGACCTCCTCCTGCGTCGGCTTGGAGCGGGCCGTGTTGAACGAGCCGGTGCTCTTGTAGACCTTGTAGTAGAAGAAGTTGTCGTCCTCTTTCTCGACATCGACGGTGATCCCCCAGCGGGTGCGGATCTGGTGGTCGTTCATGCGCAGGAAGGGACCCTCCTTCTTGAGCTTCTCAAGAAAGTACTGACGGCCGTCCTTGTCCTTGAGCCACTTGCCGTCCGGCGGCTGCGGCCCGAAGCCGGGGCCTTCGTCCGGGGTGGCTGCCGGCGTTACGGCGGGTGCCGCCGATTTGGCTTTGGTTTTGGCGGCGGCCAGCGCCGCTTCGGCGCGGAACAGTCCACAGATACCAAGGGAAAGCAGAACTGCAACCCCCAAGGCGAAGACACGGATCGAACGACGAGCCGCGAGGTTTCGGGTCCACTCCATATAGAAAACTCCTTTCTCCAACATCCTCGGTCGCACCGCTCCCAGCAAGATCCGCACCAGATTTAGATTTCGTCCACGAAGGAAGTCTTCAGGTGCCTGAAGAGCAGGAGGCCGAGCAAGAGTAGCATGATCGCCACCACGGCCAGGGCGCCCGTCCCCGGCACCCATTCCAGCTTCCCGCCGAGCAGCGCCTGCCGGTAGAGCCCCACCAGCGGGGTCAGAGGATTGAGACGGAGCCAGCCCTGGAACCGCTCCGGCACCAGCGCCAGCGGGTAGACGATCGGCGTCAGATAGAACCAGCCGGTGAAGACCATCCCGAGGATCTGCGCCGTGTCGCGGAAGAAGACGTTCAGCGAGCTGAGGATCAGCCCCAGCCCCAGCGTCAGGGCGATCTGCAGCGGCACCGCCACCAGCAGCACCGGCAGGCCCCCGAACGTGAGCTCCCGCAGCACCGCCAGCACGACCAGGAAGATGACGCCGGCGATGGCCTCGTGCACCAGCGCCGCCAGCACCACGGCCAGCACCAGCAGCTCCGAGGGGAAGCGAAGCTTCTTGACCAGGCTGGAGTTGTCGGTGATCGCCGCCGCCGCCCGCGTCACCCCCTCGTTGATCGCCATCCAGGGCAGCAGACCGCTGAAGAGGAAGACCGAGAAGTGTCCGGTGCGGGTGCCCACCGGCGAGATCTTCATCACCGTCGAGAAGACGAAGGTGAAGAGGAGGAGCATCCAGAGCGGCTGGACGAAGGACCATACGAACCCCAGCAGGGAGCCGGCATAGCGCCCCTGAAAGTCCCGCTTGACTAGCTCTTTGAGGAGGAAAAAATGATGTCGCACTCGCATCTCCGGGTACTGGCGGACGGCGCATCATGCCACAGCCCGGGGCTACCCCCTATATATAAGGTAGGAACCAGGGGAACCGCCCCTCCATTGACAGCCCCCGGGCGCCAGCGTACTATCCACGTCAGACAACCCAGCTATGCCAATCTGACATAGCAGTAGCACAGGCAAATGCCATCATGGCCGCATTAGAGAAGATCCGTCAGATTCAACTGGTAGGACGCAAGATCCGGGAGCTCCGCAAGGAGCGCAAGCTGACTCAGGTGGAGCTCTCCGCCCGCCTGGGCATTCAGCAGTCCGACCTCTCCCGCATGGAGAAGGGCGAGTACCGGGTCAGCCTCGACACCCTCTTCCGCATCCTCGCCGAGTTCAAGATGAGCATCGGCGAGTTCTTCGAAGGCGTGGCGCAGGAGTCCATCACTCCGCGCGACGTCAAGCTCGTCCAGGACTTCAATGCCCTCCCCCACGACGCCCAGCGCGAAGTCGAAGAGTTCATCGCCTTCAAGCGCAGCAAGGACGAGGGCCACCAAGTCCACAACCGGTATTTCGGCGACCCAGTGGAGAGCGACGAATGAGTTCAGGAACTTTCGAGGAGCTACGAAGCCGCGGCGAAGAGGCAATCCGCACAGGTCAGTTGGACGAAGCCGAGGATTTGTATGAACGCGCCCTGGTCTGTGCTCGAGAGAACGGAGAGCCCTGGCAAGTCGATCTAGGCCTATGTAACCGCGCAGCGGTAACAATCGAGCTTGGCCGTGGAGAGGGTGAGTTGCCCCGCCTGCGCGAAATCCTTGTGCGTAACGCCAATCCGCAGAACTGCCGGCTCGCGGCCTACAACATCTCCCGCTATTACGAGCTGACGAAAAATTATAAGAAGTCCCTGTTCTACGCCCGGATCGCGCTCGAGCGCGCCGAGGCCCTGGGGCGGCAAGACTGGGTGGCGTCTACCCACAACCGGATTGGCAATGTCCTCCTGGCTGAGAGCTTCGTCGACGAGGCATGCCGGCGCTACGAGACCGCGCTGGCTTTAATGCCTGAGGGTCAGAGCGTCTGGCGCGCCAATATCCTGGGAAACCTGGGCTACTGCAGGATACTCCAGCGTCGCCATGCCGAAGGTTATACCTTGCTTTATAGAAGCCTGCGGATGCTACGGCGGTCTCAAGCTGAACGCTATCTGGTGCCCACGCTTCTCGATCTGTGCTTCGCTCATCTCGAAACCGATCGACTACGCTATGCCCTTCACTGGGGGTGCCTCGCTCTACAACTCGCTGAGCAGACTCAGCAGAGTGACGCAGTGAAGAATGCTCTCTACCTCCTTGGTGAGACAGCTCACCTACGGGGAGACACCGAAGGTTCACGCGACTACTTCACTCGCCTCCAACGCGACTTCTTCCCGGATGAGGTCTACCTCCCCGGATTTTTGATGACTGTCGACATCCGGAAGTTGATCAACCTACACGCATAAGCCGAGCCATTGCCATGAATATGAAATCTTTTCTTACTCTGATCTCCTTGGTGGGCGTCTTCGCGATCCCAGCCTTCGCCCAAGACGGGACCGCCGCCCTTGGCGCTGCCGGTGAGGTTTACCTTCCCAAGGCAGGTGCTTACAAGGATCTCTTTCCCAAGGGCCACGGCACGACGCCGGATAATACGGTGTTGGCGATCGACCTCATTCAGGTGGGTGCGCCTTCACAGCGCCTCCTCGTGCCTTACACCACGGGTGCCGACGTTGAAACATCACCTGCCGTCCTCTATGAGGACGATTCGAACTCGTTGTTCGTCGTCTGGTCCAACCAGATCAACTCGCTAAATTCCGCTCTGATGCTGGCCAGCTTCGATGGGACAAACTGGGGGGTGCCGATTCAAATCACCGGCAACCCATTCTCTTCGAAGACTTCTCCACAACTTGCAATCACTCATGACTCGTTCTCGCTAACGGATGTCAACGGAAACCCCGCGACCCGTCACCGTACTATCATCCATGTCGTCTGGGAAGAACAAAATTCTAAAGGCGGCGCTGATGTCCTTTATACTCCAGTGATTCTTGAGGAAGGAGCCTACCTCGGTTGGGCTCCGGTTTACAACCTGAACGACTTGGTGGGTCGAACGTCGTCGGGTTCGAGCTTCACTCCTCCCGATTCACTCTTTCAATCACCAGTCCTGCAAAGAGGCCGCGATGCTCGGACTCTGGTTGTGGGCTTCGCCTCAGCAGAGACGCGCGCGATCTCATCCGTTGAGATCGATGTGCTTCCCGAGGAGATCTCCCTGCTGGCGGAAGGCTGCCGAGCCAACATCATTGACGTCGGCCGTAATCTTTATCCAAACTATCTCCAAACGCTTTCTGACAAAGCTTATGCTTACATTATTGCTCAAGGCGCAGCCTTCAACGACGACATCACGCACTACCTGGCAACTCAGATTCGTGCTCTGGTCCTCGCCAATCGCGGCACAAGCTCCTCCGACCTTACCTCTCTCAGCGAAGCAGCTCGCGCTAACATTATTGACGTAGGGGTTCGGTTGTCAGGGCGTGGACTTCGCGATGGCAGCACGGACAAGTCGTTACTTGAGAGCGTCGTCAGCCTAGATCCTACCAACGACCCGACCGCCCCCTCTCATCAGATACACTTCCGGGTCACTTCAAACCGCCCGACTCCGAACATGGGCTCGACCGAGGCTCAGCTCTTCCTCTCAGACTCCGGTGCTGAGGCTATTGTCGCTTGGACCGACTCGGGCAAGGTTCTCTACCTTCAGAGCCAGGGAACGGGTTGGAGCAACCAGAAGCAGATCAATCTGACAGGCTCGTTGGACGCGCCTCACGCGTTCGACATCCTCAAGCAGCGCGCCCGCAGCCGCTAGGCGCTGGCTCGATTCCGCGATGATTGCAACGGCGTGGCCAAAAGCCACGCCGTTTTTGCGTTTACCTGCGAATTTGTCAGGCGGAGGATTTGGTGATCGCCAGCGGCGATCCCGCCGGCCGCGCGGCGAGGATCTCGCCGCCTTCGCGTTGCAGGGCCGCCGCGATATCGCTTCGGCGCTCCGGTGGGCAGAGGATGGCCAGGGAGCCTCCGCCGCCGGCTCCGCAGGCTTTGCCGCCCCAGGCTCCCTGGGCGGCAGCCACTTGGAGGAGCTTCTCCAGGACCGGCGTGGAGATCCCATCCGCCAGTTGCCGCCGGTAGCTCCATTCGCGGCTCATCAGGGCTCCGACTCCAGGAAAATCGCCGGACTCCAGCGCCGGAGCCAACTCCGCCGTGGTCTCGGCGATTCCCGCGAAGAGCTTGGTGACCGCAGCCTCGCCGTCGAGACGGCGCCGCACCACCTGCCAGTTGTTCCCCGCCGAGAAATGACTCTGCCCGGAGTAGACGACCAGCAGGCTATCTCCCAGACGCTCGAGATCCACCTTGAGAGGGCGGACCCTCTCTCCGCCGGGTTCGGCCAGGATCTCGAGAACGCCTCCCAAGAGAGCGGGGTAATGATCTTGGAGCCCCGTAGGCAGGCCCATCAACCGGGCCTCGAGGTCCCGCGCCATCGCCGCGATCCGCCTTGGCTCGGAGCGCGGCCGGTCGAAGGCCGTCTCGGCCGCGGTCAGGAAGGCAACCGTCATGGCCGAGCTGGCGCCGAGCCCTCCGCCACGCGGCGATCCACTGGAGAGCGAAACCTCGAAAGGCGGCAGCGCCAGGGCCGCGGCGATCACACCGATCAGAGAGGTTTCGTCATGCCGCGCCAACTCATCCGCCGAAGCGGCCTCGATCACGCTGGCGCCTTGGCGGACGATGTACCGGCTCGCCGAAGGACGAAGCTCTACCGTGACGGCGAGATCCACCGCCACGTTGACCGTGCGGGCCCCTGGATGCAACAGGCCCAGCGGCCAGATGTCGAGGGTGCCGCCGCCGAAGTCGACCCGGCACCAGGCCCTGACACCAACCATTGGAGGGAAAGGCTAGCGCGCCACTCCGGAGCGGGAGGATTGCGGCGCGGCGTCGCCGGCCGCGAGTTGGGTGGCCGGCCGCTGGACGCCAGGCACACGAAGAGTCTTCGCCATCTTCACGTCGCGCATGCCACCGCGGAGCGAGTCCCGCCACGACCGAAAGGCCGCCAGGCGAGTCGCCGGGATGGGCTCGTCGCGGACGCCCTTGAGCGATAGCGGATCGATCCAGCCGTCGCCATGCTTCACCCGGTAGTCGAGGTGCGGACCGCTCGCGAGGCCGGTGGCGCCGGTGAAGGCGATGGTGTCGCCTTGCCGCACCCGAGCTCCCGTACGGATTCCCGATGCGAAACGGGAGAGGTGCAGGTAGCAGGTCAGGTAGCCGCCGGGGTGCAGCACCTTCACCACATTGCCACCCCCACGGTCCCAGCCGGCGAAGCTCACGACGCCATTCGCCGTGACCTGGACCGGCGTGCCAACCGGAGCGCCATAGTCGACACCGTAGTGCGGCCGGTATTCCTTGAGCACGGGGTGGAAGCGATGGAGGCTGAAGACCGAGGTGATCCGCGGCGAGTACCGCAAAGGCGAGCGCAGGAACATCTTCTTCATCGGCCGCCCCTCGCCGTCGTAGAAGACACCCGAGTCGCCATACCGGTAGGCCTCGTGCAGGTGGCCCCGGTTGTCATAGGTCGCCCCGTAGATGGTGCCGATGTCATGGAAGCGGCCGTCCATCTGGACTTCCTCGTAGAGCACCTCGAAGGTGTCGCCCTTCTGCAGGTCCTTGGTGAAGTCCAGATCCCACTGAAAAACGTCGGCCAGGCGATAGGCGAGCGCCGGCGGGCCGCCAGCCGTCCGGATGGACTCTTCCAAGGAGCCGGCCAGGACGCCCCGGACCGAGCGCATCTCGACGGCACGGTGGAACGGCTGCCAGTCGCTCTGCCATTGAGCACCGCGACGGACGAGCTCGATCCGGCCGCTGCCGTCGAGCGTCATCTCGAAGGACGCGAGCCGCGAGCCGCTATTGAAAAAAGCCGAGTAGTGGTTGCCGGCCTTGAGGCTGCGCAGATCCACCTTCTGAGCGAGGACGTTCGTGGCCTCGCGGAGCTCACTTCCTTGAAGGCCGAGCTTGCCGAATACGTCAGCCACCGTTTCGCCGCGCAACAGCTTGGCCTCCACCGGCACCCGGGCCTGATCGACCCAGCGGCTGGCCTCGTTTGGCAGAACACTTTTTCCGGAGAACCTGGGGGTAGGGAGAAGCGGGAAAGGCGACTTGTTGTGGGCGTCGAGTGTCCGGGTGGAGGAAAACAACCCGGCTGCCAGGAGAATCAGCCCAATCGGCAGGAACCAACGAAGAACCTTCGGGCCATGGTATACCCACTTTGACTGCATCCCGAGCAGACCTCCCTGGAGAGGGTTTGAAGACTTTGGCGAACGGCTTAGCTCGGGCTGGATACTACACAGGGGAGGGGGCAGGATGCAACCCCCCGGCTCTCTTTGGAGGAGCCGAGGGAGTGAGCCCTTTCTTGACTATACAAACATAGCTAGGTAGAGTGGCCTCAATAGGCTGCTCGATAGTCCTGGCTCGGCATATCGCGATCAAGCGGTGGCCGAACTACCTTCAAAAGGAGAAATGCAGATGAAAAAGGTTCTCGTTCCGGCGATCCTCTTTATCGCTTTACTCGCTCTTGGTAGTACAGCCTCTTATGCCGGCGGAACAGCCTGTTTCACCTGGTCTTGCAACCAGTCAACGGGTGCCTGTACGTTCAATGCTTCGTGCTCATCGGCCAGCCCCTACGTCTTGTTTTACGTCATCGACTACGGCGATGGTTCCTCCGCGGGCCCGAGCGGAAGTCCCACCTCCTTCAGCCATACCTACTCCTCGGGTTATGACGCTCTCGTAACGCTCACGATCTCCTTCTTTTCGGATCCGTCCTCTGATGGAGCGACCTGCTACATTCATCATCATGCCCTCCCGGTGGGGCCTCAGGCGCCGGATCAGGGAACCTGCCAGTAGAAAGCGCCCTTCACCTCTCAGACTGACAGGCTGCTTTGATCGTCGGGGCGCAGGGGACCGCTCCCCGATCCTCTCTGTTCGAGAAATTCGCTTTAGTGCAGAAGCTCCGTGATCGCCCGGTCCGGGTCGTCGGGAAGCTTGCCGTGAAACAGCACCTGTCCGTCCTTGACCACGAGCAGGCCGGGCAGGTTGGCCACGTTGTACTTGTGGGAGAAGAGGCCGTCCGGGTCCAGACAGACCGGCGCCCCGAGGCTCTTACCCGCGAGGAACCCTTCGACCGCTTGGCGCTCCTCCTGGAAATTGACCGTCGAAATCCGCGCGCTCCCCTTCCAGCGGGAGGCGATGGGATTGACGCGCTGAACGATGTCACGCGACCGCGGGGACCAGGAGGCCCAGACCACCACGATGTTGACGCCACGCGACATGTCGCCCTCGCTCAACCGCTCCCCTCCCAGACACGAGAGGCTGATCTCCTGAGCGCCCGAGAGCCGCGACAGGCCGGCGAAGAGCACGAAGGCGAGCACCCAGGGGCGAGATGTGATTTTCATTGGAGTCGTTACCAGCGAAGAGGTCGAGAGGTGGGGGATCAGTGGGGGCCGGCGACGCGGCGATGCTCAAAGCTGATGAGGATGCGATGTCGCAAACCATCCGGAGCGGTACAGCGGAAAGTTCTCTCGCGTACGATCCAGAGCAGCTTCCGGGTGTAGTCGAGCTTCTTGCCGCAGTCCCCGCATGCGCCGACGTGATCCCGGAAAGGGGCCAACAGCTCCTCTTCCATCTCATTGTCGAAGAACAGGAACAGTGCCTCGCTGACCTCTTTGCAGTCCATCGACCTTCCTCCGCGAACTTGAGTCTTCTACATCGTGATGTTATTAGGCATTCAGACCCGGCGTGTGAACCCTTCCAGTTCAACTGCCCGCCGGGCCCGGTTATTTCCGCCTAGTCTCTCCACGACAAGACGTCCACGAAAGGGACATCCCTCAAGGGCGACGCACGCCTATTTCGCACTCCGGCTCCGCATCTTGGCCGGCTCGTCGCCCTCGCGCAGGTAGCCGTGATCCCGGGCGAACTCCAGCATGGCAGCCTCCAGCAGCCGGCGGCCACGGTAGAGACGGCTCATGACGGTGCCGACGGGGACCTCCAGAATGTCGGCGATCTCCTTGTAGGAGAACCCTTCCAGGTCCGCCAGCAGCACCACCATGCGGTAGTCCGGCGGCAGCTTGTCGAGGGCGCGCTGAACGTCCTCGTCGAGCACGTTCTCCAGGAGCTCCTCTTCCGGGTTCTTGAGCTGCTTCGTCGCGTCCTCGCTGACCTGGTTCTCGAAAGACTCCTCGATCTCTGCAAAGTCGCTGAGGGTGGGGGCCTGCTGCTTCTTGCGGTAGTTGTTGATGAAGGTGTTCTTCATGATCTTGAACAACCACGCCTTGAAGTTGGTCCCTTCCTCGAACTTGTCGTAATAGCGGTAGGCCTTGAGGTAGGTCTCCTGGACCAGATCCTCGGCATCCTCCGCGTTGCGCGTCATGCGGTAGGCCGTGTTGTACAGGGCGTCCACGAACGGCATTGCCGCCGCCTCGAAGTTCCACCCCTTCTGATGGTCTACGCTCTCTCTGGGCATGCTTACCCCCTTCGGCATAACCTCTTACCACTGGCAGGTATACGCATAGACGGTGCCAACGGTTCACCCGCCCGATGAAAGGGGGTTCCAGCCCCACTCTCCCGGCAGGAAAAGGGAACAGGTGTCCTCATGGGATGACAGGTCCTACAGGGCAGCTCCAGGGTGGAGGCTCTGTTCTGGGATCGGGGGTGTCCCCGGAGGATGCCGATCCTCCGGGAAACGGCGCCTGCCCGGCCATTATACATGGCCCGGTTCAGCGTCGCCTTTTCGGCACGCGAGGTGCCAAGAATGCGCCCTCGGCGAGGGCCGGCGAGCTCCTACGGCAGCGGCAGCAGACTGTGCTTCGCGAGCTCGATGAAGGGGCCGGGGTAGATTCCCAGCGCGAGAGTCGCCAGGGCGCAGAAGGCGATGGCGCCGACCAGGGCCGGCGCCTGGAGGGGAATGGGCGTCGTCTGGTCGGAATCCTTGAGGTACATGTAGAGGACGATGCGGAAGTAGTAGTAGAGCGAGATGGCGCTGGTGAGCACGCCGATCACCGCCACCCAGCCCCAGCCCGCCTTCAAGGCCGCGGCGAAGAGATAGAATTTGCCGACGAAGCCGCCGGTGGGCGGAATGCCGGTCAATGCCACCATGAAGAGAAGCATCATCGCGGCCAGGAACGGCGAGCGCCGCGCGAGGCCGGCGTAGTCGGCGCAGGTCTCGCCCGCGTACTCCCGGCGCTCCAGCAGGATCACCGTGCCGAAGGCCCCAAGGGTGATGAAGGTGTAGGCCAGCAGGTAGAAGAGCACGGACCACAGCCCCACCTCCGACACCGCCAGGACGCCGAGGAGAATGTATCCGGCGTGGGCGATCGAGCTGTAGGCGAGCATCCGCTTGACGTTGTCCTGGGTGAGCGCCGCGATGTTGCCCCACACCATGGTGATCACCGCGACGATGGCCACGATGGTCTGCCACTCGGCCCGCACGCTCCACAGGCCCTCGTAGAGGATGCGCAGCAGAATGGCGAACGAGGCGCCTTTCGAGGCTACCGCGAGCCAGCCCGTGACTGGAGTCGGCGCTCCCACGTAGACGTCCGGCGTCCAGATGTGGAAGGGCACGGCCGCCACTTTGAAGAGCAGTCCCGCCGTCAGCAGCAGCCAGCCCAGCGGCACCAGGTAGTTACCCTTCAGGGCCGGGTCCGCCAGCTTCTGAGACAGCTCGCTGAGCTGCACCGTGCCGGCGGCGCCGTAGAGCAGCGAGATGCCGTAGAGCAGGATCCCCGAGGACATGGCCCCAAGGATGAAGTACTTGAGGGCCGCCTCGATGCTGCGCCGCTCGCGCTTGAAGTAACCGGCCAGGATGTAGCTCGCGAGAGCCATGGTCTCGAGCGAGATCCAGATGGTCAGCAGCGTGTAGCCGCTGGCCATGAACAGCATGCCGGAGGTGGCCAGCAGCAGCAGGGAGTAGTACTCGGAGGCGCGGTAGTTCCCCTCTTCGAGAAAGCGGACGGAGAGGAGCACGGTCAGCGCCGTGGCGACGAGCACCAGCATCTTGACGTAGAAGGAGAAACCATCCAGAACGAAGCTGCCGCCCAGGATCAGCACCTTTCCGGGCAGTACGGCGTGCACCCGCAGCAGCACGCCGCCGGTCAGGACCAGGCTCACGACGCTGACCAGCGCCGAGTCCCGATTCCCCATGCCGCGGCCGATGGAGCCGGCCAGCAGCATCAGCAGGCCGGCCGCCGCGAGCAGGATCTCCGGAGCGAGCAGCAGGTATTCTTGGGCGTTGGGCACGGGCTACTCCCCCGCCGCCGCGGCAGGAGCGGCGGGGACGGCCGGCGAGGTGGCCAAGGACGTCGCGGCGTAGTGCGGATCGACCTTTGCCACGACGTAGTTCACCGGCTTCTCCAGCACATCCAGGAAGGGCTTCGGATAGAGGCCGATCCAGAAGCAGAGGATGACGAGCGGCGCGAGATAGAGGATCTCCCGCCGGTTGAGATCCTGCAGCCCCTTGTTGTCCGGGTTGTTGAGCGGCCCGAAGAACACCCGCTGATACATCCACAGCATGTAAGCCGCGCCGAGCACGATGCCGATGGCCGCCACCAGGCCCCACCACCAGACGCGGTTGAAGGCGCCCACCAGGATGGTGAACTCGCCGATGAAGCCGTTGAGCGTCGGCAGGCCGATGGACGACATGGTAATGATCAGGAAGATCGTGGCGTAGAGCGGCATGACCTGGGAGATGCCGCCGTAGTCGGCGATCGCCCGCGTATGCCGCCGCTCGTAGATAACGCCCACCAGAAGGAAGAGGGCGCCGGTCGAGAGGCCATGATTGATCATCTGCAGGATGCTGCCGTTCATGCCCGGCCCGTTCAGGGCGAACATTCCCAGCATGACGAAGCCAAGGTGGGAAACCGACGAGTAGGCCACCAGCTTCTTCATATCCTTCTGCGCCATGGCGACCAGCGCGCCGTAGATGATGCCGATCAGCGCCAGCCCCGCCACCCACGGCAGCATCTTCAGCGTGGCCGCGGGAAGGATGGGCAGCGAGAAACGGACGAAGCCGTAGGTGCCCATTTTCAGCAGGACGCCGGCCAGAATCACCGAGCCCGCCGTGGGCGCCTCGACGTGCGCGTCGGGCAGCCAGGTGTGGAACGGGAACATCGGCACCTTGATGGCGAAGCCGACGAAGAAGGCGAGGAAGATCCAGAGCTGGAGATCGGGCGGAATCGAGTGGCCGATCTCGTGGAACTTGATGATCGAGAACGTCTTCGGATTCCCCAGTCCCTTCCAGCCGAAGAGGCCGTCGGAATTGTAGAAGTAGAGCGCCAGGATGCCCAGCAGCATCAGCACCGAGCCCACCAGCGTGTAGAGGAAGAACTTGATCGCCGCGTACAGCCGGCGCGGGCCGCCCCAGATGCCGATGAGGAAGTACATCGGCACCAGCATGACTTCCCAGAAGACGTAGAAGAGGAAGAAGTCGAGCGCCATGAAGACGCCCAGCATGCCGGTCTGGAGGAGGAGCAGAAAGATGTAGTACTCCTTCTCGCGGTCGTGGATCGCGGTCCACGAGGAGAGGAAGGCCAGCACGCCGAGGAGCGTCGTCAGCAGCACCAGCAGCAGGGCGATGCCGTCGATTCCGAACTCGTAGCGGACGCCGATCGACTCGATCCACGGCATGCTCTCGCGGAACTGGAACAGCTCACCGCCACGGTTGAAGAGGAACCACAGCGGCAGCGACAGCAGAAAATCGACGAACACGATGCCCGTCGCCACTTTCCGGATCAACGCCCCCTGGCTGCTCTTGAACCCGAAGGCGATGAGCAGCGCCCCCGCGAGGGGCAGGTAGGCAATGATCGAAAGGATCGGAACGTTTTGCATGGCTCCCCCTAATGCAAACTCGAGTGCTCAGCCCCGGTGCAGGACGACGTAGACGATCACCAGGGCGAACATGCCGGCCGCGAGCACCAGCGCGTAATTGGAGACGTAGCCCGTCTGCAGGCGGCGGAACAGCTTGGAAAACGCGTCGAGGATGGTGGCCACGAGATTGACCAGTCCGTCGACCACATACTTGTCGAAGAGGCTTGAAACCGTGGCCACGGTCACCGTGACGTTGCGCGCCCCGTTGACCAGGCCGTCGACGATGCCGGCATCGAAGCGATAGAGCAACCGGGCCAGCGCCCAGGTGCCGCCGATCACCGTCTTGTCATACAGCTCGTCGACGTAATACTTGTTGGAGAGCACGCGGTGCGCGGCCGGGAAGCGCCGCTCCCAGGCCTCTTCCGTGGCCAGCCCGCGCGCCGGTCCGTAGAGCTTCGCGGCGAGGATAATGCCCAGCAGGGCGACGCCGATCGCCACCAGCATCAGCGCCAGCTCCGTCCAGACGGCCATCTCGTGCTCGCCGATCGGATGCCCGACGATCCGGTAGACGATCGGATCGCTGAAGTTGTGGAACAGGTTGACGTGCTCGCCCAGCAGCTTCGGCAGGCCCACGAGCCCGGCCAGAATGGCGCCCACGGCCAGCACCCACAATGGCACCGTCATCGACGGCGGCGACTCGTGGAGGTGATGCTCCTGCTCGTGAGTGCCGCGGAAGTCGCCCCAGAAGGTCATGAACACGGCGCGGAACATATAGAAGGCTGTTAATCCCGCCGTCAGCAGGCCGACGCCGTAGAGCACCCACTCGCCGTGCTCCGCCGCGCTTCCCAGGATCTCGTCCTTGGAGAAGAAGCCGGCGAACGGCGGGATGCCGGCGATGGCCAGCGAGCCGATGACGAACGTCCGGTAGGTCGTCGGCAGGTGCTTGCGCAGGCCGCCCATCTTCCGCATGTCCTGCTCGCCGCCCATGGCGTGGATGACGGAGCCGGAGCCGAGGAAGAGCAGGGCCTTGAAGAAGGCGTGCGTCATCAGATGGAAGACCGCCGTCGTGTACGCGCCGAGGCCCGCGGCCAGGAACATGTAGCCGAGCTGCGAGACCGTCGAGTAGGCCAGTACCTTCTTGATGTCCGTCTGCACCAGGCCGATGGTGGCCGCGAAGATGGCCGTCGCCGCGCCGATCACCGCCACGAACCCGGAGACGCCCGGCGCGAGCTGATAGATCACGTTCGAGCGCGAGACCATGTAGACGCCCGCCGTCACCATGGTGGCGGCGTGGATGAGGGCCGACACCGGCGTCGGGCCGGCCATGGCATCCGGCAACCAGACGTAGAGGGGGATCTGCGCGCTCTTGCCCATGGCGCCGATGAACAGGCAGACGCCGATGAAGGCGGCGAGAGTCAAGCCAAAATGGCCGGGGCCCAGCAGCAGCGATGGATTCGCCGCGATGCGCGGGAAGATCTCGCTGTACTTCAGGCTACCGAACTGCGAGACCAGGGCAAACAAGCCGAGAACGAAGCCGAAGTCGCCCACGCGGTTGGTGATGAACGCCTTGCGCCCGGCGAAGGGCGGAAACTCCTCTTTGTAATAGAACCCGATGAGGAGGTACGAGCAGAGGCCCACGCCCTCCCAGCCCACGAACATCACCGCATAGTTGTTGCCGAGGATCAGCAGCAACATCATGCCCATGAACAGGTTGAGATAGGTGAAGAAGCGCTGGAAGCCGTCCTCGTGCGCCATGTAGCCCACCGAGTAGACGTGGATCCAGAAGCCCACGAACGTCACCACGAAGAGCATCACGCACGACAGCGGATCGACCTGGAACCCCATGCCGATGGTGAAATTCTTCACCCCGTCCGCCGCCGTCAGCAGCGGGCCGGAGGCGACCCAGGAGTAGACGTCATTCTCGATCGGCTTGTTGGCCGCGTGCTCGGGGCTGCCCAGGTAGCTGTAAATAACCAGCAGGCCCAGAACGGCGGCGAGTCCCACGGTGCCGCAGGCGATGGCCGCCACGGCCTGCTTGCCGATGCGGCCGCGCAGCAGGAACCCGTTGAGCAGGGCGCCCAGGAACGGCAGAACGGGGATGATCCAGAGCAGCTCTTTCATCGGCTATCCCTTGAGCTCCGAGGCCCCGTCGAGCGTCGTGGACTCGCGCAAGCGGAAGAAGGCGATCAGGATGCCGAGGCCCACCGCGGCCTCGCCGGCGGCGACGGTGATCGTGAAGATGGCGAAGATCTGGCCCGTCAGGTCCGAGTGCTGGTACGAGAAGGCGATGAGGTTCAGGTTCACCGCGTTGAGCATCAGCTCGATCGACATCAGCACGGTGATCATGTTCTTGCGGGAGGCGATCCCGAAGATGCCGATGGCGAAGAGCAGGAAGCTCACCACCAGGTAGTGCGTCGTCGTCACCTCGAACATGGGAGCCTTTCTATTGCCACTATTGCCGACGTCCCAGCACGACCGCCCCGATCATCGCCACCAGCAGGAAGATGGAGGCGATCTCGAAGGGGAGCAGTGCCTGGGTGAAGAGGTTCCAGGCTACGGCCTGGGAGTTGCCCACGGCCGCTCCCTGGACGTTCTTGAACGTCTCCGGCTGGAGGAACGCCGGGCCGAAGGCGATGTGCACGAAGAAGTAGCCGAAGAGCGCCAGCAGCGCCACGCCGAGCGCCAGCACGAACGGCGTCTGGCCGTGGAACAGCTTGATCTCCGGCAGCTTGTGCAGGTTCACCAGCATGATGACGAAGAGGAACAGCACCATGATGCCGCCGCCGTAGACGAAGATCTGGACGATGCCCAGGAACTCCGCGCTACGCAGCAGGAACAGCACCGCGACCGAGAGGAAGGTCACCAGCAGCGACAGCGCGCCATACATCGGGCTGCGCAACGTCACCACGCCGAGCGCCCCGCCGACCGCGAGGGCCGCGAAGAGGTAGAACAGCAGGTCCGCGCCGTGCGCCGTCAGGAATTCCATGGCCTAGGCGATCTCCTCGTCCGTATAGGCCGGCCGCGTCTTCCACTCCTGGAGCTCGTCCATGTCCACGTAGAGGTTGTCCCACCGGTCGTACGAAGCGAGCTCGTAGGTCTTGGTGGTCAGCCAAATTGATTTGGGCTCCGTCGGGCAGCCTTCTTCACAGAGGCCGCAGAACATGCACCGCTGGACGTCGATGTCGAAGCGATCGAGCAGCTTCTCCTTCTTCGACGTCTCCGGATTCACCTCCTGGTGCCAGTCGATATAGATGATGTCGATCGGACAGTCGCGGGCGCAGATGGTGCACTTGATGCACCGGTCCTCGTCCAGGCGGAACATGCCGCGGAAGCGGTGCGCGGGCTCCCAGCGCTCCTCCGGATACTGCACCGTGACCTTCTTCTTGAACATGTTTTTGAAGGTGATCCCGAGCCCCGCGAAGAGGTCCAGAAGCATGATCTTGTCGGCAAACTTCTTGATCGCGCTCAATGGAAGCCTCCAGAAACCCAAAGCTTGATGAGACCGGTGAAGAAGATGTTCAGCAGGGCGAGCGGGATCATCCACTTCCAGCCGAGATCCATGAGCTGATCGAACCGGTAGCGCGGGAAGGTGCCGCGGAACCAGATGTAGGCAAAGAGGAAGACGAAGGCCTTGAGGGCGAACCAGATCGGCCCCGGGATGACCGCGAGCCCCGGCAACAGGTGCGGGAAGGGCGGCAGCCAGCCGCCGAGGAACAGCGTCGTCGCCACCGCCGAGACGACGATCATGTTGGCGTACTCGCCGAGGAAGAAGAGGGCGAACCGCATGCCGCTGTACTCGGTATGGAAGCCGGCCACCAGCTCGGACTCCGCCTCCGGCAGGTCGAACGGGTTGCGGTTCGACTCCGCGACCCCCGCCACGAGATAGATGAAGAAGGCCAGGAGCTGCGGCAGGATGTACCAGACGTGCTGCTCGCGCTGCGCCTCGACGATCCCCACCAGCGACAGCGTGCCGCCGAGCATCAGCGGCCCCACCAGCGCGAGGCCCTGCGGCACCTCGTAGGAGATCATCTGCGCCGCCGAGCGCAGGCCGCCCATCAGCGAGAACTTGTTGTTCGACGCCCAGCCGCCGATGATCAGGCCGTAGACCCCGATGGTGGCCAGGGCGACGATGAACAGCAGCCCGGTGTTGACGTCGGTGATGAACCAGTTGACGTGGCCAAGCTCGCCCTCCCGGGGTCCGATGGGGATCACCGAGAAGATGATCAACGCCGGCCCCACCACCAGGCCCGGGGCAAGGATGAACGCCCACTTCACCGCCTGGGCGGGAAGCGTGTCCTCCTTGACCAGCAGTTTCATCACGTCCGCGATGGGCTGCAGCAGTCCCCACGGGCCCACCCGGTTGGGGCCGAGCCGGGCCTGCATGTAACCCAGCACCTTGCGCTCGGCGAAGGTGAGGTAGCTGATGAGCGGCAGAAGGCCGACGAAGAGCAGAAGCACGATCTTGATCGCCGGCGAGAACGCCCAGTAGAAGAGCGTGTCCCCCAGGGCGTGGCGAACCGATTCGAGGAGCCCGGCCATCAGCGGTCCACCTCTCCGAGCACGATGTCCGTGGTGCCGATGATCGCGACGAGGTCGGCGATCAAGGCTCCCTTGCACAGCTCGGGAACGGATTGCAGGTTGATGAAGGAGGGCGCCCGCACGTGGCAGCGGTACGGGTTCGCCGTGCCGTCGCCCACGATGTAGAAACCGATCTCCCCCTTGGGGCCCTCGATACCGTGGTAGACCTCGCCGTCCTTGACCGCCTTCATCACGCGCGGCCGCTTGGCCATGATCGGCCCCTCGGGAATCTGGTCCAGGCACTGCCGGAGGATGCGGTTGGATTGCCGCATCTCCTCCATGCGCACGAGGTAGCGGTCGTAGGTGTCGCCGTTCTTGCCCAGCGGCACGTCGAACTGCACCTCCGGGTAGACCTCGTAGGGCATCGTCTTGCGCATGTCCCAGTCAATGCCGCTACCGCGCAGCATCGGGCCGGTGATGCCGTAGTCGATCGCGACCTGCGGATCGAGGACGCCGACGCCCACCGTCCGCTTCTTCCAGATGCGGTTCTCGGTGAGCAGCCCCTCGTACTCGTCGATGCGGGGCAGGAAGCCGTCCACGAAGACGCGGCACTTCTCGATCCAGCCCACCGGCAGGTCGTGCGGCATGCCGCCGGGACGCATGCAGTTGAGCGTCAACCGGGCGCCGCAGTACTCCTCGAACAGGTCGAGGATCAGCTCGCGCTCGCGAAAGGTGTAGAAGAACGGCGTCATGGCGCCGATGTCGATGGCGTGGGTGGCGAGCCAGAGCAGATGCGACGAGATGCGCTGGAGCTCGCAGAGCAGCACGCGGATGTAGCTCGCCCGCGGCGGCACCACGAGGCCCATCAGCTTCTCCACCGCTCCCACGTAGGCAAGGTTGTTCGTCGCCGCCGCCACGTAGTCCATGCGGTCGGTGTGGGGCACGTTCTGGAAGTACGGATGCAGCTCGAAGAGCTTCTCGGTGCCGCGGTGGAGATAGCCGATGATCGGGTAGCAGTCGATGATCCGCTCGCCGTCCACCTTGAGCTTCAGCCGCAGCACGCCATGGGTCGACGGATGCTGGGGGCCGAAGTTCAGCTCCATCTCCTCGGAGCGGTTGAGGAGGTTGTCTCCCAGGCCCTCGTCGCCGAAGGGCTGCACGAAGGGGCTGGTCATGACGGCTTCTCCGTGGCTGGCGCAGGAGCCGCGGCGGGTGCCGCGGGCGGGGCGGGCGGCTTGGCCGGCTTCCAGCCCGTGCCGGTGCCGGCGACGGGGCCGGCCGTCTCCTGGTAGTACTCGGGGTAGATCGCCGAGCCCGTGTCGATTCCTTCCACCGGGAAGTCCTTGCGCAGCGGGTAGCCGTTGAAGCCCTCCCAGAGGAGGATTCGTGTCATATCCGGATGATCCGAGAAGCGCACGCCGTACATGTCGTAAACCTCGCGCTCGGACCAGTTGGCGGCGCGCCAGACGTGGCAGACCGTGGGCACCGGCGTTGCCTCGTCCGTCGTCACCCGCAGGCGGATGCGGCGGTTCGCCTCGAAGCTGTGGGCGTGGTAGACGACGTCGAAGCGAGGCTCGCGCTTCGGGTAGTCGGCGCCGCAGACGTCCACCAGATAGGTGAACTTGTGCTCGGTCCGCAGCGAGGCCGCGACCTCGGCGATGGCTTCGCGCTGAATGTGGAGCGTCAGATCGCCGGCGAAGGTGCGGGCCGACTCGATCCGCTCGCCGAACTCCTCCTTGAGGGCGGCAGCCAAGGGATCGTCCCAGGCGTCCTTCCACTCGGGAACGATCGGATCCTTCTCCCACAGCGGCTTGTTGGGATCGTCGGGCGCCGGAGCGAGCTTCGGCGGCGCGGCAGGCCTCGGGGCCGCAGGAGCAGCAGCGGCGGGAGCAGCTCCAGCAGCCGGAGCCGGCTGACCAGTTGCGGCAGCGGCGGCCTTCGCGGCGGCGGCGGCCTTCGCCTTCTCCAGGGCCGCGGCCTTGGCGGCGGCCTTCGCCTCATCGGTCGAGGCCGGAGTGGGAGCGGCCGCGCCCGCGGCCGGAGCGGCCGGTTGCTGCACGTCGCCCACGGCGGCTTCCGAGCCCGCGGCGGTCACGGCGACGTCCGTCTTGGCCTCGGCGACCTCCCGGGCCTTCTGGGACTCCTCCGTCGGCTCCGCAGGCGCGGCCGGAACCGGATCGGGTGCCGGAGGAGAATCTCCGCCTGCGGGCTTCTCCGGCTCGTCGCTCATGCGCGGACCTCGGCGGATGCCGGCGCGGCGACAGCCTTGGGCTTGCCCACCGTCATGCGGTCGATCTTGCGTTGCAGGTGGAGGAGCCCCCAGAGGAGGGCCTCGGGCCGCGGCGGGCAGCCGGGCACGTAGACGTCCACCGGGATCACGCGGTCCACGCCCTGGGTGACGGCGTAGGTGCGGTAGGGGCCGCCACAGGTGGCGCAGGCGCCCATGGCGAGGGCCCACTTCGGCTCCGGCATCTGATCCCAGAGGCGGCGCACGATGGGCGCCATCTTCTCCGTCACCGTGCCGGCGACGATCATCAAGTCGCTCTGGCGCGGCGTGGCGCGGAACACCTCGGCGCCGAACCGCGACATGTCGTGCCGCGGGTCGAGCACGGCCATCATCTCGATGGCGCAGCAGGCGAGCCCGAACTGCATCGGCCAAATGGCCGAGCGGCGCGCCCAGTTGAAGATCTTGTCGTACGTGGTGGTGAGGACGTTCGCCTCGACCGAGTCCATCAGGCCCAACGCAGCGCCCCCCGATTCCAGATGTAGACGTACCCCGTGATGAGGATGACGAGGAACACCGTCATCTCGATGAACCCGAACAGGGCCAGGCGGTTGAACATCACCGCCCACGGGAAGAGGAAGATCGTCTCGACGTCGAAGATGACGAAGAGGACGGCGATCAGGTAGTAGCGGATCGAGAACCGGTGGTCATGGGCGAGGGTCTCGGGCTCGTTACCGCACTCGTAGGGGTCGAGGTTGGTGGAGGCCGAGCTGCCATGCCGCAGCAACCGGGCAGCCACCAGCGACACCATCACGAAGAGGATGGCCACTACGGTGAACACGAGGATCGGCAAATAGCTCTGCATGGTTGAGCGCCTTCACCTCCGAAGATACGAACCGGGAAACCCCATAACGCCGCCGCGCGGTCGGATTGCGGGCGTATTCTTACCTGCGGGGTGGGGCGTGTCAAGGATGGGGAAGCCGAGGGGAGTCGGGACTCTGGCGCGCCCCCGCTCCCGGGGTTGTTGACGGCCGGAAAGTCTCCGGCCGGCCTCGTGCAGGCTGCGAATCCTCCCTGGACAAGTCGTTTGCTCCCTGGACAAGGGTAGGTCGGTCCAAACTCTGTTTTGGCGGTGAAGGTTAGGCGTCCGGCTCGAGGAGCAGGATTCGTACGTGCTCGCCCGTTGGCTTGGCGGGCAAAGTCTCCCTACTAAAGGTAACGCGTAGGTGAGTCGCGCTGGCGCTCACCTGTGCCGTAGGGTGGTAGCGGCCGTTCTTGAGAAGAAACAAGTTGTGCTTCACTATTGTCTCCGGTGACGATGGATTCGATACGTGAAGAGGATCAAGGTCACCTTCCATCCAAAAGACCACAGTTGCCATGCGCCCTATCCTATATCTTCCTCCGGGTGTGGTAACGGCTGAAATTGAGGAAAGGCCCTGAGGCGGAATCAAGATCGCCTCAGGACTGAAGGAGAGCCCATAGCCATTCGGGCTTGCAGGTTAGCCCAGGGCTCCTGGTGGCAAAACACTCCCACTTTGAGACCACAGCTCAAATCTCCGGATGGTGCCTGCCGACCCTAGCCGCCGGAATGTGGTTATCCCTCGGAGTGTTGAGGGTGTTTCGGCTTTACCAAAAGGTGCGTCAAGGCTGGCCTCCTTTCAGTAAGAAGGCGGGATTTCGCCCTCAGCCTTATTCTACGAGCTTTCCCGCAGCGTGGTTTCAAGCCCAAGCCATCGGCAACTCTCCCACGGTTTTTGGGCGATCCCTGCAGCGTATCCTGGCGGGGGGAGTCGGCCGGTGATCGAGCCTGTCAGCAAGCAGGCATCCGCCCCCGGCATCGCCACCGATGGGTCGACACGATACCGGTCCGTAGAGACGCCCCAGACCTGATACGATACCCTCTGATCCACCACAACGTCGGGGCGTCTCCCGCTTTCGAGGCCATGGCCAGCCCGTCCGGCCCAACGGGCCGGGAGAAGGGAGCCCAGGGCCAAGGCCGGAGGCCGACGCCCTGGGTGGAGAGGGAGCAACGAGGTGCGGCCTGAAGGGCCGCGAGACCGTTGGCCCGGCGCTCCCATCCTCACCGATCTGGCAAGCCGGGTTCTCGCGACCTTTCAGGCCGCCAGGAGGGATGCCCTTTTCCCAGGGCGTCGGCCTTCGGGCCTTGGCCCTGGGCTGGGATCTCTCGACCCGTTGGGCCGGTGGGTCGATCGACCGATGAGGATAATGACTCCAGGGGTGAACATGCCGAAGGATTTGACCAAGGACGCCGTCCTTGGTACCGTAAGGACATGTCGAAGGTCACGAGCAAGCTCCAGGTCACGATACCCAAAGCGGTGGCGGAACGCTATGGCATCCATCCTGGAGACGAGATCCACTGGGAGCCTGCGGGAGAGGTCATTCGAGTCGTTCCCCCCGTCCCCCATCGCCACGCCTGAGCCTCGAAGAGCGGCTCCGCCTGTTCGACGAGGCCACGGAGCGACAGCGGGCACGGGAGGCGGGCAGACCTCCGGTGGACAGGGGAACGGAGCGGGGTTGGCGGCGGGAGGACCTCTATACCCGTGGCAGTTCTCGTTGACACCAACGTCCTCGTTTATCGCTACGATTTTCGCTATCCGGACAAGCAACGGATCGCGGAACGTTTCCTGCGCTCCGGCCTCGAGCTCCAAATGCTTTGCCTGCCGCATCAGGCGATCATCGAGTTCGTCTCCGTCGTGAAGCGCCCGCTACCTGGAGCCGGCCCTCTGCTCTCGCCGCACGAGGCCTACCACGAGGCCGAGGAGATGCTCAACCAGTTCGTCATCCTCTACCCAACCGAGGAGGTGGTGCGCATCGCGTTGCGCGGCGCCGCGACCTATCAGCTCTCCTGGTTCGATGCCCACCTCTGGGCCTATGCCGAGTTCTACGGTCTGCCGGAACTGGTCTCCGAGGACTTCACGCATGGCCGTATCTATGGCACGGTGCGCGCGGTAGACCCTTTCTCTCCCAACTCGACGGTCCATGAGAGCCCCGCCCGCTAGGGCTGAAAACGCTGCGGTCCGGCCGAGTTCTCGCGGCCCTTCAGGCCGCCAAGGAGGGTGTCCTTTTTCCCAGGGCGTCGGCCTCCGGCCTCGGCCCTGGGCTGGGATCTCCCGGCCCGTTTGGGCCGGTGGGACGATCGACCGGTGAGGTCGGATTTGTGGTCAGGCTCACGGCGCGGTTCGAGGATCACCGCCGGCCTCGGATGACCGTTTCCGAAACAGGCTCCCCCCGTACGACGACGCCCCGAAGACCCTTCGGCTTTCCGCCGTGCCACTCCACCTCCGGAGGCAGGGAAGCGGCTTGGATCGCGGAGATCACGGGATCCAGGCCCGAGGGCTCTTCCTGGTATACCCGGTTCAGCGCCTCGGTAACGCCTTCGTTTCGGTGGGACCGGAGGTACTCCTCGATCGCTGTCGCGTAAAGCTCGCTTCGCGATACCCCCAGCCGTTCGGCGAGCTGGTCGGCGGCCTCGACAAGCGGGTCGGATAGAGAGACGACCGTTTTCATTGGGAAAGTCTAACCTGCATCATACCGTCGACCAACCATGGGCCGGAAGGGCACAGTCGCAGCGCCCGGTGAGCGGGCGACGCCGAGAATCCTATTGACCGTTCGCCGGTCTCGGAAGGTCTCTCGCCGCCAGCGCCGGGCCTCCGGCCGGAGCCGGAAGACCTTCCACCGGTGGCGCCAGTCCTCCGGCCGCCAACCGCGGACCTTCCGCCGGCAGCGGTGACGCACGAACCGCCGGCAAAAATCCTCCGGCCGCCAGCGGTGAGACGCAAACCGCCAGCGGAAGACCTTCCGCCGGTAGCGGTGAGACATTCGCCGACAGCGGTGCGACACAAATCCCTCCCGGTGAGACACAAGCCGACAACGGTGAGTCATTCGCCGGCAGCGGTGAGACACAAGCCGCCGGCGGCGAGTCATTCGCCGGCAGCGGCGAGCCGTCCGCCGGAGCCGGCCGGAACTCCGCCGGCACCGGTTGGCGTCTCGCCGGCACCGGCAGGCCGTTCACCGGTGGCGCGAGTCCTCCGGCCGGCAGTCGCGGACCTTCCGCCGGCAGCGGTGAGACACGAACCGCCGGCAAAAGTCCTCCGGCGGGCAGCGGTGAGACACTCGCCACCAGCGGTGCGACACAAAAACCTGCCGGTGAGACACGCGCCGGCAGCGGCGGAACGTCCGCCGGTCGCGGCGAGCCTCCCGTACCGAGCGGCGAACGGCCCACCGGCAGCGGCGGATCGTCTTGCGACGTCCGTAGTGTGTCTTCCGCCTCCGTTTGTAGCTCTTCGAGCGGCTCGGGAACGCCCGCGACTCGCGGCGGACGGCCGGGAGGTGGCGGTGGGAGGCCTGGGAAGTCAAGAGCGAGCACTGCCGCGGGGTTGATCCCTCCGCCTCGACGAGGACGCAGATCTCCTCGCCCATTCCCTCGCCGAAAACGAGTGGCGGTCTGGCCGGCCCAAGGGGCCGGGAGAATGGAGCCCAGGGCTGAGGCCGAAGGCCGATGCCCTGGGTGGCGAGATGACGGAGTGGTGCGGCCTGAAGGGCCGCGAGACCCTTGGCCGCGTTCAGTCCCATCCCGCAGGTCGCAAGAGGGATTGAGGCATGGCTCCGGTGACTCGAACACTCGCCTGCCGATCTTTCAAGCCGGTTCTCGCGGCCCTTCAGGCCGCAGGGAGAGATGCCTTCTTACCCAGGGCATCGGCCTTCGGCCTCAGCCCTGGGCTGGGATCTCCCGGCCCGTTGGGCCGGCGGAAAGGTGTAGTGGTGGGGGACAGGATTGCCGCCGGCCTCCGGGTAGCAACCGGGCACCTTGCCAAACTCGGCCACCTCTCCAGGATGGTGGGCGTCCAGAATGGCAAAATGGCTATTTGCGCTACTCTTGGCACCTGAAGTCGGAGGTCCCATGGCAACGCACACTTTTCGTAACAGGCTCGGTGAGTTGATCGAAGTCCCTGAGGTGACTGCCACGCAGGCCAAGAACTCTTTCGGCGAGCTCCTCGACCGCGTCTCTGTGTCGGGCGCCGTCGCGATCACCCGCCATGATATGCCGAAGGCTGTACTGTTGTCCTACGAGGAGTTCGAGTCCCTGAGCAGTGCCCGGTCTGAGACTCTCGATACGCTCGGCACCAAATTCGACGGCCTGCTCGAACGCCTGCAAACACCAGCCGCCAAGCGGGCCATGGACGAGGCGTTCAATGCCTCTCCAGCGGCGCTCGGCAAGGCTGCAGCCAAAGCAGCGCGGCGGCGGCGCTGATTGCCAGATCCACCCCGCATTTACGTTCTTGCCGGCGTTAACAGAGCCAGGAAGAGCAGTATCGGCGGTGCGGCCTTCCTGAGGGAAAAAAGACAGCCGTTTTCATGACGCCGGTATAACCGGCATGCGACAATGGCGGAGAGGGCAGGATTCGAACCTGCGCGGCGGCTTGACAGCCGCCGGCCTCCGGGTAGCAACCGGGCACCTTGCCAGACTCGGTCACCTCTCCATGATGGTGGCTCCGGTGGGAGTCGAACCCACACGGTGACGGGTTTTGAGTCCGATGCCTCTGCCAATTGGGCTACGGAGCCAGGGATGGTGCCGACGGTGGGGCTCGAACCCACAACGACCAGGCTCTCGACCTGGCGCCTCTGCCAAGATTGGGCTACATCGGCGAATGGTGCCCCTCCTCGGATTCGAACCGAGAACCTCCGGCTTCTGAGACCGGCGCCTCTGCCATGATTGGGCTAGAGGGGCTTTAGGAATTTGGTACAGATCTACTCTCCCTTTGGCAAAGAACCAAAAAGTGAACATTGGCGGAGGGTGAAGGAGTCGAACCCTCGCCGAGGATCGCCCGGCGCCCCGGTTTTCGGGACCGGTTACCGCACCATCGCAGTGGCACCCTCCAGGTACTCTCCAGAACGTCTCCAGAATGCAAAAAGCCCCCGCGGCTCAACACCGGGGGGCTTTTGGCGCACAGTCTGATTGCTTTTCAGTCTACACGTCGATCCCCCTGGCGGTAGCCAGCGATAGATAACTTGAAGACCGAAGCAAGCAGCGCATAGTGGGATTATTAAACCAGAGCGAGGACGAGATGTCAACACCGATTTTCAATTTCTTTTCCGTCAACGCCGGCCGCCCAGCACGTCCAGATCGAGCACGTCCCCCGGATCGATTTCCTTTGCCTGAACGAGGACGCGGATCTCCTCGCCCATTCCCTCGCCGTCCAGCAGGGCCATCGCGCCGTGGCGGGTGGCGAGATCGGCGCTCTGAAGCTCCTCGAAGAGGCCGCAGGCGGTGAGCCAGAGGGCCTGGCGGGTGAGGGCGACGGTGGACAGGCCGGCCGACTCGCCGGCGCGGATCAGGGTGGTGAAGTCAACGTGGGCCGTCAGGTCCTGCTCCCCCACCTGGACGAAAGGGTTGCGGTGGACCCGCTGGCGGGTGTAGCAGGCGAGCGTGCCGTGGCGCCGGACGCGGGGATCGAAGAGGCGCTCGCGCTCGAAGCCGTAGTCGCACGTCACCAGAAGACCCCGTCCCATGCGCCGCGCCAGTTCTCCATAAAGCGGTCCCCACCCAGGAGCCACGTCCGCCACCTGCCCGGGCTGGAGAGGGACGTCGGGGTTCTTCAGCGAATCCAGGAGGGCGGGATCGGAGACGTCCCCCTCCTGCCAGACGAACGCCCCTTCCTTATCTAGAGCGACCCACATCTCCCCGACCGAGCCGTCCTCTCGGCCCACCAGCCGGTGGACCGGCAGGGCGTCGAACAGCTCATAGGAGAAGATCAGCCCCTCGATCTCCCCCTCCCCAATCGCCGCCAGATTCTCGACCCGCTCCACGCCAGCCGGGACCCGCCGGGCCACGCGGTCCCAGGCTCGTACTCTCCTATCTACTAAGGAAGAGACGACGTTCCCGAGATGTACCCCAGTCCCGAAGCCGGCCTCGAACATCTCGGCCGGCTTTCCCAGCGGCCCGTCGAGGCGCCTGACGAGCCGGGCCGTCACCCGTCCGAAGAGGGGCGAAAGCGTGGCGCCGGTGACGTAGTCGCCGGACTCGCCGATGGGGATGTCCTCCCGGCTGTAGTAGCCGCCCTCGCCGTAGAGGGCCTCTTCCATAAAGACGGCGAAGGGGATGGGGCCTTGGGCGCGGATCAGGGATTGGAGGCGGAGGGTGGTAGGCATGGAGGCGGAGCTTATCTCGCGCGATCTGGAATATCCCGATCAGTCTTGTGCAACTCCTCCGCGACACGCTGACGCTCCATCAGCTTCAGAGCCCTCTCGGTGTAGGTCAGCTTCAGGTTTTCGCGGATAGCCGCCATGTCCACATCCTTCTTGTAAAGCTCGATTATGGGATCAGGCCGAAGATCTTTGGGCAACGGGGACATTGACGTTTCTCCTCCGAAGGTGTTCGGACCGCCGACCTCCGCCCGGGCATAAATGCCGGGGCTAGTTGATGGCGCCCCCTGAAGGGGACTTCAGGCCGCAGCTATACTCTCACCCATGAACATCCTCAACCCGGTCTCGGACGCGCAGCACCGGGCGATCTGAGCCGTGCGGCGGATCTTCGCCTGCGTCTCCCTGGCCGCCGGCGGCCTGGCGATCCTGGTCGCGGCGGCGATCCTCCGCCTTTGGTTCGTCCGCGGCAAGTCGTCCGCGTTCTATGCCGCCAACCTCTCCTCTCTCTACGTCGTCCTCGTCCTCCTGCCTCTGATCCTTGCATGGCTCGTCGTCCGGCGTCGAACGTCGCTGGAGCGGGCGGCCTTCGAGTCCACGGTCATCGCCCTGGTCCTCCTTCTCGCCTTCACGGGAGCGCTGGGGGTCGCGGACAGCTTCGTCCGCTTCGAGATCGTCAACGAGGGGAAGGTCCCGCTACGGGAGATCGTGATTTCGGGGCGAGGCGGAACCGGCCGCGTCGAGGGATTGCCTCCCGGGGGGCAGCTGGGCGTTCCCGTGACTTGCCGCGGGTGGCTCGGAAAGGGCACGGGCGAGATCCGGATCCGCTACCGGCTCGGCGACCAGGTCCAGACCCGGATCGTCTACTCCGCCCGCAAGGAGGTCATGGACGACAAGGTCGAGATCCGGATCGCCGAGTCCGGCGCCCGGCGATCCCCCGGCGGGTTGTTGTTCCCACCTCCAGGAGAGCCGTAAGAGGTCCCCTAAGCGTAATCGCGGCTCTGCTGATACAGTCCGCTCGTCGCAGATTCAGTTTTTCAACGTTTATCGGGAGGACTCATGAAGTCCAATTCTTGGAAAGTCGCGTTCGCGGGCGGTCTCCTCCTGCTCGCCGCCGCCGGGGCACAGGCGAAGGACTCGGGCCCCTTTACCGTCGCTCTCAAGTACGTGCCCCAGGAGAGCGTCGGCTCCTCCAGCGTGATGCTGGCCCCGGGGCTGGCGGAGCGGCCGGTCGTTCTCTCCCTGGCGGACGGCCGCCCGGGGTCCGATCCCGCCGTCATCGGCGAGAACGCCAACGACGATCAGATGATCCCCATGCGCGCCAGCAACGATCCGCTCGCCTGGGCCAACGACGTGCTCAAGAAGACGGCCACGGACTGGGGAGTCAAGACGGCGGACAAGGCGTCCCTCTCGCTGGCCGGCAAGCTGGTGCGGCTGCGCGTGCTGGAGAGCCGGAAGGCCGTGGGCTCCACCTACACCGCCGAGGTGCAAGTGTCGTTCGCCCTCAAGGACGCGCGGGGCGGCACCCTCTGGGAGGGCGCCGTGGCGGGCGACGCCACCCGCTACGGCCGCAAGCTCAGCGACGAGAACGTCAACGAGGTGCTGAGCGACGCCACGAAGCAGGCCTACGCCAACCTCTTCAACACCTCCGCGCTTCAGGACGCGTGGGCGGGCAAGGGCAAGGCCGTTGCCACAGGGACCGCCGCCTCCGCACCCGCCGCCGCTCCGGCCGCCCCCGCGATCGCGCCGGCCGATCTCCTCGCCGATCTGGTCAAGCTGAAGAAGCAGGGCTTCTCCACCGATCTCCTGGTGGACTACGTCAATCAGAAGTCGCTGACCAAGACGCTCTCGGCGGACGACATGGGCAAATGGAAGACCGCCGGCATGCCGGACGAGGTGCTCAAAGCGGCGCTCGCCAAGGGGAAAAGCTAAGGAAACTCGGCCCCTGCTACAATCCGCGCCGAATGCACCACGTCCAGGTTTTCCCCACCGCCCACCGCCTCCTGCGCTTGGTGGACGCCATGGCCGGGCAGCCGGTCGTCCTGCTGGCGGACCTGGTGGCGGACGTGTTCATCACCGGTATCCCCAAGCGGATCAGCCGGGAGGCGCCGGTGCTCATCCTCTCGTATCAGGATGAGCGCCTCACTCCCGGCGGCGGAGCGAACGCCGTCGCCAACGTGGCGGCTCTCGGCGGCAAGCCCCTGCCGATGGGCGTGGTGGGCGACGACTCCCACGGCCAGCGCCTGCTTCGCGAGCTCCAGCGCCTGGAAGTCCCGATTCAGGGAATCGCGATCCGCCCCGGCTACCGGACTCCCACCAAGGTCCGCATCCTGGGCGGCGGCAGGCATTCGATCAAACAGCAGATCGTGCGCTACGACATCGAGGAGACATTGACGCTCAACGCGGAGGAGCGCGAGTGCTTCGCGGACTTTCTCGCCCGCCGGACTGGAGAAGCAAAGGTCGCCATCCTCTCGGACTACGGCTATGGCAGCGTCGAGCCGGGCATGCTCTCCCAGATGCGCGCCGCCCTCGGCGAGCGGGCGATTCTCCTCGCCGACAGCCGCTACCGGCTGGGCGAGTTTCTCGGCGTCGACGGGGCCACTCCCAACGAGGAGGAGGCCGAGGCGATGCTGGGCGAGAAGATCGACGATGATCCCGAGCGCCTGGAGGCGGCGGGCCGGTGCCTGCGGGAGAGCCTGGACGCGCGCTTCCTCCTCATCACCCGGGGAAGCCGGGGGATGAGCCTCTTCAAACCGGAGCTCTCCGCGCACCTGCCGGTCTCGGGGACGGACCAGGTGGCGGACGTCACCGGGGCCGGCGACACGGTGATCGGCACCTTCGCCCTCGCCCTGGCCGCGGGGGCGGACCCGCTGGAGGCGGCGATCCTCGCCAACTACGCGGGCGGCGTGGTGGTGATGAAGATGGGCACGGCCACCTGCTCGCCCGAGGATCTGAAGCGGGCCATCGAGAGCAATCCCCTCCCCTTGAAGGAGCTGCGGTGGGGATTGTCCTGACGGTTCCGGAGCTGAAAGGCAGGATCGCGGCCCTCAAGGCGCAGGGCAGGACGGTGGCCTTCGCCAACGGCCACTTCGATCTCCTGCACGTGGGGCATCTGCGCTATCTCCGGGACGCCCGCGCCGCCGGGGATGCCCTGGTCGTAGGGCTCAACGACGACACTTCGGTCGAGAGCCTGAAAGGCCCCGGCCGGCCGGTGGTGCCGGCGGCGGAGCGGGCCGAGCTGTTGGCCGCCCTGGAGCCGGTCGACTACGTGGTGGTCTTCGAAGGCGACTCCCCCGCCCCCCTGCTCGCCGAGCTTCAGCCGGACGTCCACTGCAAGGGGACGGACTACGGATCGCCGGAGCGGGTGCCCGAGTACGAGGTCGTCCGCGCCTACGGCGGCCGCACGGTGCTGGTGGGCGATCCGAAGGACCATGCGACGAGCGATCTGATCTCCAAAGTGAAGTCCCTCCCGTGAGGATTCTCATCGTCCGCACCAGCGCGATGGGCGACGTCATTCACGCCCTGCCCGTGCTCACGGCGTTGCGCCGGCGCCGGCCCGAGGCGAAGATCGGCTGGGTGGTCGAGGAGTCCATGGCTCCCCTCCTCCAGGGGCATCCCGATCTCGACGAGCTGCTGGTGGTGCGGCTGCGGCATTGGCGACGGTCGCTGACGGCTCAAAGCTTCGGTGAGACGCGAACCTTCCTCTCCGCTCTCAACCGCTTCGCTCCGGACGCGGTGCTGGACCTGATGGGCAACCACAAGGCCGGCGCGATCTCCGCCCTCACGCTCGCCGACCGGCGGATCGGCTTCGCCCGCACCTCCCGGCGCGAGCCGTCGAGCGCGATCTGGATCAACCAGCCGGTGGTGCCCCGAGGCACCCACGCCGTGGACCGGATGCTCTCCCTCCTCGACGCTCTGGACCTGCCCGCCGAGCCGGCGGACTTCGGCCCGGAGAAGCTGTTCCAGGACAGCGCGGCCCTCGCGGACGATGATCCACCGTTCGTCCTCCTCCACCCCGGCGCCGGCTGGGCCAACAAGATCTACCCGCCGGCCTGGTGGGGCGAGGCGGCCCGGCGGATTCACGCGGCGGCCGGCGTGCCCACCTGGGTGGCGGTGGCCCGCGGCGAGGAGGAGCTGGCCGCCGGAGTCCAGGCGGCCGGCGGCGAGGCCGTCCGCCTGGTGCCCGCCGCGGACCTGCCGGCGCTCGCGGCGCTCATCCGCCGGGCGCGGCTGATGCTGGGCGGCGACTCCGGCCCCACGCACCTCGCCCACGCCCTCGGCACGCCGGTGCTGATGGTGATGGGGCCCACGGACCCCCAAGCCAGCGGCCCCTACGGCGCCCCCGAACGGGCCCTCTTCCGCCGGCTGCCGTGCAGCTTCTGCTACCAGCGTTTCGCCGAAACCAAGGCCTGCCTGCTGGAAATCCCGCCGCGCCTCGTCGCGGAAAGAGCGGCGGCGGCGCTGAGAGATACGACATAGCCGCATTTCCATGCGCCACTGCGTTGACCCATTTTCCAAGTGGCTGATACACTCCAGCATGGTTTCTCACAGGCTCCAGGGACATCTCTCCCTACTGTGTTGCACGGCCCCTTCGAACGGGCTCGATAAGGTACTCGCATGGCACAACCGGAAACGATACGCCGGCCCTCTCAAGCGTCTCAGGTCCCCGACAAGCTCGGGGAGCTCCTGACGCGGTCCGGCAAGATCAACCAGACCCAGCTCAACGAAGCGCTGGTCCTGCAAAAGGAGCAGGGCGGGCGGCTCGGCACCAACCTCGTGAAGCTCGGGTACCTGACCGAGAAGGAGCTCGTCGATTCGCTGGCCCAGCACTTCCGGGTGCCGTCGGTCGACTTGAGCGGCATGGAGGTCGACGAGGCGGTGATCAAGATCATCCCCGCCGACATCGCCCGCAAGTACACCATCCTGCCGGTCAGCAAGTCGGGGGCCACGGTCACGGTGGCGATGATCGATCCGACGAACGTCTTCGCCATGGACGACGTGAAGTTCATGACCGGCTACCGGGTGGAGCCGGTCGTGGCCTCGGAGACGGCGATCCGCTCGTCCATCGACCGGTATTACGGCTCGACCCACGCCATCGAGCTGAAGAAGGTCATGTCGGACCTCTCGGAGGAGGGCTCGAGCACCGACCTCGAAGTCCTGGACGAAGACCAGGACATGGATCTCGCGGCGCTCGAGGAGGAGTCCGAGCAGGCGCCGGTCGTCAAGCTGGTGAACCTGGTGCTGACCGACGCCATCAAGCGCGGCGCCTCGGACATCCACATCGAGCCCTATGAGAAGGAATACCGGGTGCGCTACCGCATCGACGGCATCCTCTACGAGATGATGCACCCGCCGCTCAAGCTCAAGGAGGCGATCACCAGCCGCTGCAAGATCATGGCGCGGCTCGACATCGCCGAGAAGCGGCTGCCCCAGGACGGGCGCATCAAGATCAAGACCAAGATCGCCGGCCGCAACAAGGACCTCGACTACCGCGTCTCCGTGCTGCCGACGCTGTTCGGCGAAAAGATCGTCATGCGCTTGCTCGACAAGGACAAGCTCATGCTCGACATGGCGAAGCTGGGCTTCGAGCCGGAGTCGCTGCGCAAGTTCGAGGCGGCGATTCTCAAGCCGTACGGCATGGTGCTGGTCACCGGCCCCACGGGCTCCGGCAAGACGAACACGCTTTACTCGGCGCTCCAGCGCATCAACACCCCGGAGGTCAACATCATGACCGCCGAGGACCCGGTGGAGTTCAACCTCTCGGGCATCAACCAAGTGCAGACGCGCGAGCAGATCGGCCTCAACTTCGCGGCGGCCCTGCGCTCCTTTCTGCGGCAGGACCCCAACATCATTCTGGTGGGCGAGATCCGCGACTTCGAGACGGCCGAGGTGGCGATCAAGGCCGCCATGACGGGCCACCTCGTGCTCTCGACGCTCCACACCAACGACGCGCCGTCGTCGATCAGCCGCCTGATGAACATGGGCATCGAGCCCTTCCTCGTCGCCACCTCGGTGCACATGATCGTGGCGCAGCGGCTGGTGCGCCGCATCTGCACCTTCTGCAAGGAGCCGCTGGAGGTGCCCCCGGCGGCGCTCATCCAGGCCGGCTTCGCGGAGCACGAGTCGCGTACGCTCAAGCTCTTCAAGGGGCGCGGCTGTGACCGTTGCAGCAACACCGGCTACAAGGGCCGCGTCGGCCTCTACGAGGTGCTGGAGGTCGAGGACGAGATGCGGGAGATGATCCTCTCCGGCGGCAGCTCCTTCGAGCTGCGCCAGAAAGCCGTCCAGAACGGCATGATGACCCTGCGCGGCAGCGGCCTGCAGAAGATCCGCGACGGCATGACGACGCTGGAAGAGGTCGTTCGCGAGACGGTGCTGTAGGGTAGTTTTAAGCCATTGGATCTCCCCGTCCTCATCTCCGCCGACGGCCCGGTCCGTATCTTCCGTCTCAACCGGCCGGCGGCGCGCAACGCGATCGATGGGCGGACGGCCCGGCTGCTGCGCGAAGTCTGGCTCGCCTTCGAGGCGGACCCGAACGCGCGAGTCGGCATCCTCACCGGTGGCGATCAGGTCTTCTGCGCGGGGGCGGACCTCAAGGACCTCGACGCCCTGGCCGAGGACGTCAACGGCGAGCATGGCCCTCTCGGTTTCACCCGGCTCGCCGTCTCCAAGCCCACCATCGCCGCCGTCGCCGGCTACTGCGTGGCCGGAGGGCTGGAGCTCGCCTGCTGGTGCGACCTGCGGATCGCCGACGAGACGGCCGTCTTCGGCTGTTTCGAGCGGCGCTTCGGCGTCCCCCTGATCGACGGCGGCACGCAGCGCCTGCCCCGCATCGTCGGCCTCGGGCGGGCGTTGGAGATGATCCTCACCGGCCGGCCCGTCCGGGCTCACGAGGCCCGGTCCATGGGCTTGGTCAACGAGGTGGTGCCGGAAGGACAGACCCTGCGCCGGGCCCTGGAGCTCGCCCATGCCATGGCCGCCTTCCCGCAGGCGGCGCTACGCAACGACCGGCTGGCCGTTTACGAGGGACTGGGCCTGCCGCTGGCGGAGGGGCTCAAGGCCGAGGCCCGGCTGGGAGCTGACACGCTGGCGAGCGGCGAGGCCGGGGCCGGCGCCCGCTCGTTCGAGATGGGCAGGGGCCGCGGCGGAGCCTTCGAGTAAGCCGCGGCGAGCACCGTCGAGCCCAGCAGCAGGAACACGATCCACAGCAGGTCCGCCAGCAGCAGGTGGACGACCTGCATCCACACCGGGGCCAGCAGCCCGACGTTCAGCAAGCCCGCCAGGATCTGAAGGAAGACGAGCCCCCAGGTCCAACCGCCGAGACTTGCCGCCGCGGGCGAGCCGGAGTCGCGCATCCGCCAGGCAAGAATGAAGGCAAGAAGCCCCACGGCGACAGCGATACCGGGATGGAACAGCCGCAGCCGGATGAGCAGGTGAGCCGTGGGAGACAGGTCCGCCGCCAGAGCCTGAGTGAGCGAGGCCGCCGGGAACAGCGTATCGCCCAGGGCCGCCACGGCGCCGCTGACGCCGGCGACGAGGATGCCGAGAAGAGTCAGGACGATGCCGCCGCCCAGAGCACCCTGGCCGCGGATGCGGAACGGCGCCCCGCCGCTCGCGAAGTGGGCGGTGAGCGTCATCGCGCCCAGGAGCAGGAAGGTATTGACGAGGTGGGTCGCCATGAACATCGCCCGCGCCATGGACTCGTTGTCGGCCACCAGCTTGAAGAGGACCAGGCCGGCCCCGACCGCCGCCTCGCTGAGCATGAAGCCCAGAGCGAACAGCGCCGCCTTCCGCGCCGCGTGGCCTTTGGGCCGGGCCCGGAACGCCCACACGGCGAGCCCCACCACCAGCACCAGCGCGATACCGCTCGTCGCGCGGTGGGAGAGCTCGATGATCGTCGCGATCTTCGGCGCCCGCTGCACGATCGTGCCGTTGCAAAGCGGCCAGTGAGCGCCACACCCCGCCCCCGACCCGGTAGCCCGCACGATCGAACCCCAGAGGATGACGGCGACGTTGTAGGCCAGGGTGAACCAGGCGTAGCGGGCGAAGCGGTCCATGGCGGGATGATAGCCGAAGAAAAAGAACCGGGCGGGAGGGAGGAGAATGTCTCCCAGTCCTGGCCGGGGTAAGATGTCGGGACGGAGGTTCGCCGTGTTGAGTGAAGAGATCAGAACAGAGATCCGGCCCAGGCTCGCGGCTGCATTCCAGGATCGCTTTCGCGGAGTGCTGCTTTTCGGCTCTGAGGCGCGGAACCAGGCGGGCGACGATAGCGACGTGGATCTCATGGTCCTCTTGAAGGGACCGGTTCGGCTCGGCAGGGACCTCGAGACGATCGTCGATGCCCTCTACCCTCTTCAGTTGAGAGTGGACCGTCCGATCCACGCCCTGCCCGTCTCTTCGGAGGCTTTCAAGGAGGGGCGGTACGGCATCTACCGGAGCGCTCAGCGGGAAGGCTCGTATCTGTGAGCCCGGAGGTCCGGGATCTCTGGGAGAGGGCAGTTCAGGCCCTTCAAACGGCTGAGGAACTGGTGGATCGCGATCCCGATTGGAGGGCCAGTCGTACTCGAAGCACACCGCCGTCGAGCGGGCAGTCCACCGCGATCTCGTCAGGACCGGGAAATTGACAACAGAGGTTGGGGCGGCTTTCTCCTGGCTGGTCAATCTCCGGTACACCGCAGACTATGGCGGCAGCGAGCGCACCGAGGCTGGCGATGCAGGACAGGCGGTTGAGAAGGCAGCCTTGATCTTGAGGACTGTCCGAGAGGCGGCGCCTGAGGTTTTCCCAACCCCTATGGAAACAGATGAGTGACTGCTGTGATCTCGGCCGTCCTTCTGCCGCCCTCATCACCCCGGTCCTCTTCTCCCATCGCCCTCCCCCAAACCGGGAGAAGAGGGAGAACGCCAAAACCGGCGGGGGTTGGGTGTGGTGTAGAGTAGTTACAAAGCGACCGGGAGGATGCCCCCCGGCGTAGGACGGAAAATCATGATCGAGAGCCTCTCCATCCGGAACTTCAAGGTCTTGCGGGAAGTCAACCTGGAGCTGAAGCCGCTGACGGTGATCGTCGGGCCGAATGCTTCGGGGAAGAGCTCGATCCTGCACGCCATCTCGCTTGCTTTGAGCAGCGAGAGTATTCCAAGTCGCGACGAACTTGATCTTCTGCGAAGCCGTACGTCACAGGAAAAACCTAGTATAAAGGTCAAAATCGACGGAGCTGATATTGTAACCAGTCTTAAGCCTCTCCTTATTACAAAAGAAGGAGCTTACCTCATATCGCGCACGCCTAGCACACAAATACAATGGAACAGCGTCCTCCTCGACCTGGATCCTCGCAAGCTGGCAACTCCTTCCTATCCGAAGGATGTGTCTCTTAGTCTGCCCAGCGACGGCGAAGGGCTCTCCTCGATCTTGGCAGGGCTCCAGCTTGAGCGGACTGAACGATTCTCTCAAATCGTCGAAAGGCTGCGAACGGTGGTACCCAACCTCCGTGGAGTCCGAATCGGGCGAGTCCTCCTGAAGCCAGAGACCGTGGGGCACGAAATTCTTTTCGACATGCTGGGAGCCGAAGGCATTCCCGCAAGGTCTGCCAGTCACGGGACTCTCCTGACGCTCGGCGTGCTTACAGCCTTGTCTATCTATGATGGACCCAAAGTAGTCCTCATTGATGATCTGGAAAGAGGTCTTCACCCGAAGGCGGTGGCAAGCTTTATCCGGCAACTTCGCGGGATTCAGAATCCGCAGCTTCAGATCGTCGCAACCAGCCACTCCCCGTACCTCATCGACTGCATGGAAGCCGAAGAAGTTCTGCTGACCTCTCTCGACGACGACGGCTACGCGGTGGTACGGCCTCTGACCGATCACCCTGAATACGAACGCTGGAAAGATCTCATGTCGGCCGGAGAGTTCTGGAGCAGCGTCGGCGAGGATTGGATTACCAGGGAGAAGAAGGCAACGGCTTGATGAGCTCAGCCGCTGCCTTTACCTTTGCCGTCGTCTGCGAGGCTCCGGACGACCGGCGCATGGCCACCGCTCTCGCGGATCGGATCCTCTGTGAAGAGGTCGATTGGATCGAACCCGAGAGCCTTGAGCTGCATCGAAAATGGCGGGGCCTCGAAGAGGAAGACAGCCATCTTGAGTGGCATTGGGTCCCCAAGCTCGCCAAACATCTCAGGGCGCACGGGCACTTTCGGGGAGAGCCGGGGGCTTTGGATGCTGCCATGGCTCGGAAAGCCCTTCTCCTTCTTACTGGAGCGCGCAGACGTCCCGATGCAGTGGTCCTCTCCCGGGATACAGACGGAAGAGAGGCGCGCCGGCAGGGATTGAGCCAGGCGAGAGACGCCTCCCCATGGCCGTTCGAGGTCGTGCTCGCCGTCGCTCACACCAAGCGGGAATGTTGGGTCCTCGCGGGATTCGATCCTGAATCTGAGGCCGAGGAGACCGCCCTTGCCGAGTTGAAACGCGAGCTTGGCTTCGATCCCAGAATCCATGCAGAGGGCCTTACGGCGGCTGAACCCCACGCTCCAAGAAATGCAAAGCGCGTCCTGGAGCGCCTCATCGCAGGGAATCGGGACCGGGAGGAGACCTGCTGGACTTCCAGTGACCTGGAGACTCTGAGGAACCGAGGAAGCCTTTCAGGCCTCACCGACTACCTCGGCGAAATCCGCGACCGGCTGGTACCCTTATTCAAGAATTGACGTAGCCCCCTGTGCTGTTCTCCCTCTTCTCCCGGTCGGCGGGAGGGCGATGGGAGAAGAGGGCCGGGGTGATGAGGGGTGCGGTGCGAGACTGCCGAGGTAATGCTTCGGCCCTCCTCCTACCGCTTCCGCAATCCCACATTCCGCCGCCGCTCTTCCTCTTTCCTCTTCTTCGACGCCGCCCAGGAACAGATGGGGCAGGCGTCGAGATCGTGGTAGAGGGCGGGGCAGTACTGGCGGCCGAAGTAGATGATCTGGAGGTGGACCTTGCCCCAGGTCTCCTCGGGGAAGGCCCGCTTCAGGTCGTGCTCCGTCCGCACCACGTTCTTGCCGCTGGAGAGCCCCCACCGGGCGGCCAGCCGGTGGATGTGCGTGTCCACGGCGAAAGTCGCGTGGCCGAAGCCCTGGTTGAGCACCACGGAGGCGGTCTTGTGGCCCACGCCGGGGAGCGCTTCGAGCTCCTCGTACGTGCGCGGCACCTCGCCGCCGTGCTCGGCGACCAGGATCTCGGAGAGCCGTTTGAGGTTCCTGGACTTGCCCTCCGAAAGACCGATGCGGCGGATCAGGTGCTTGATCTCGCCCGCCGGCAGGGCCGCCATGGCCGCGGGCGTCGAGGCTCTCGCGAAAAGGGCGGGCGTCACCTCGTTGACCAGCTTGTCCGTGGTCTGCGCCGAGAGCACCACCGCCACCAGGAGGGTGAACGGGTCCTGGTGCTTGAGGGGGATGTCCACGGTCGGGAAGAGCCGGTCGAGGATCTCGGAAATGCGTTGGGCTTTCTCTTTTTTCGTCATGATTTTCCGTCTTGGCGATCTTATCGCGTCCGGGCGCGGAAGGCGGGGCCGGCAAGGAAAACTCAGCCCGCGGCCGCGCCACCTCTTGCAATTCAGAGCAGATGGCGCATACTTCTTCCAGCGAACCCGTTTGACGATTCACGAGGAAGGTCCACGATGAAGGTTTGTCCGGACTGCAGTGCCACCTATCCCGACGAGTACCTTTTCTGTCCCCAGGACGCGAAAGGGCTCCTGCGATTCCAGACGGCGACGACCCGGGAAGCCGCGGCCGATCTTCGGGAGCCGGCGCGGGAACGATCCGCCGGAGCCCACGCCGGCCACGAGCTGCCGAGCTCCACCACCGCCCTGTCGCCACCAGAGCCCGATCCCTTGCCCGAGGAGGAGCCGCCGGCTCTCCAGGTGGGCGCCGTTCTTCAGGACCGCTACCTTCTGGAGCGGCGCCTGGGCGGCAGCCCCCGGGGAACGGTATTCCAGGCGCTGGACCTCGGGAGCCAGAGCCGCTGGGCGGTCAAGATCCTGCGCCGCGACCGGCTGCGAGCCGATCTGCCGCCGGGCCGCTTCACCCTGCAAGCGGAACCCTTGACCGCTCTGCTTCACCCCGGCCTGGCCGCGACCCGCGAGGTGGGTGAGACCGAGGACGGCTCGCCGTTCCTGGTCATGGAGCTCGTGCGGGGCACGGATCCTTTCGAGCTGACGCATCCGGTGCCGCTCGACGCGGTTTGCGGCCTCGGCCAGGAGGTGGCGCTGGCCCTGGGCGCCCTTCACGCTTTCGGCACCGCCCACGGCGATCTCAATCCGCAGCACGTCGTCCGCACTCCCGACGGCCGCTGGAAGCTGCTGGACGTGGGGCTGACGCCGCTGCTGGACGACCTGACACCGCCGGGCGTGGCCTCGGACGGCACGCCGGGGTACCGGGCTCCCGAGCGCATGAACGGTGGCCCGTCGTCGGACCCCCGCTCCGACCTCTACTCTCTGGGAGCGCTGCTCCACGAGCTTCTCGCCGGCCGCTTGCCGGCCCCGGAGCGGACGCCCATCTCCGTCCTGCGTGCCGGTCCCTGCATTCCGGAAAGCCTCCAGCGGCTCGTCCTCGCGCTTCTGGACCCGAACCCGGAGACGAGGCCGGCAAGCGCGACCGAGGTGGCCGCGGCCCTGGCGGCGGCGCGGGAGGAGATCGCGAACCAGCCGGCCGTCACCCTTCCCTCTCCGGAGAAGACGGCGCCGCGAAGGGTGGCCTCCTGGCCGCCGGCAAGGCTCTTCAGACGGCAGCTCGCGGTGCCGGGGAAGGCCGTCTGCTGCGTCGCGTTCTCGCCCGACGACCAGGTGCTGGCGACCG
The DNA here is from genome assembly GCA_963717295.1 of Thermoanaerobaculaceae bacterium. Classification (GTDB taxonomy): domain Bacteria; phylum Acidobacteriota; class Thermoanaerobaculia; order Multivoradales; family UBA5704; genus DATARR01. Next base: position 6,966,301 of record OY970330.1, on the reverse strand, counting down.
CGGGTGCCGACGGCATCGTGCGGCTCTGGTGCCCGCAGAAGGATCAGCCCCTGGCCGAGCTGTCGGGGCATGAGGGACCCGTCCATGTCGTGGCCTTCTCGCCAGCGGCCCCGATGCTGGCGAGCGGCGGCCGCGACGGCACCGTGCGTCTGTGGGACCCGCCCACGGGCAACCTGCTCGCGACCCTCGCCGGCCATACCGGCGCCGTGCGCACCGTGGAGTTCTCCCGCGATGGACGTACGCTGGTGACGAGCGGCTCGGGTCAGGACGTGAGAATCTGGGACGCCGCCACCGGGCAGCCCCGGCGCACCGTCGGCAGCACGGAGCCGGTGACCGCGGCCAGCCTCTCGCCCGGAGGGCGCGAGGTCGTCTACGGCACGGACCATGGAACGCTGGAGATCGTCGATCTGGAGACGCTACGCACCCGCATCAGCTTCCGGGCTCACCGGGAGGCGGTGACGGCCGTCGTCTTCTCGCCGGACGGCTCCCTGGTGGCGAGCGCCAGCGTCAACCGGACGTTGCGGATCTGGAGCACCGAGACGGGCGAGCGCACCGCCGAGCTCACCGGTCAGCCGCAGGCGGTCTCGGCCCTGGCCTTCCATCCCGCCGGCACGCCGCTGGCGAGCGCCGGGCTGGAGAACGCCGTCAGGCTCTGGGACCCGGCGACCGGCAAGCTCCTGGAGACTTTGCCCACCGCCGCCACCTGCGTCACCTCGGTCGCCTTCTCCCCCGCGGGAGATACCTTGGCCGCGGGTACGAACCGGCCGTCGGTGGAAATCTGGGGAGCGACCTGACCTGGAGTGCCGGCGGTACCTGATACGACCTAATACCGGGGCGGAGGCGTGCCCGCCCCGGCGCGGCCCTGGGTCTTCTTGACGGCGCTCAGGATGCCGAGCCCGATGAGGCAGATCACTCCCACGCCGATCCACATGGATGGAACGTGCATGAGATAGGCCCCGATGGCGAGGCCGATGATCACGATGATGAAGCCGATCAGATAGATACCGAATGAAGAGGACATGCCGCACTCCTCCTGGAGTCGAATGAATCCGGCCGGCCAAGGCGGCCGGCTGGTCTGCGCCGGATTCAATTCAAAAGGCGAGCCAACTTGAAGGCCCACCCGGCGGCTCTACCCTCCTCGGGTAAGCAACCTCAGTCTCTCCTCCCGGAAGAAGAGCCCCAGGCCGTCGCCGCCTTCCCCGACGCCCAGGCGTGTGGGTGCCGCAGCCTGGCCCAGAGATGACGCAACATAAGCATCGATGACGCAGCCTATCCTTAGGCTGCATCAACTATTCGCAGGCTGCGGCATCCATGCCTGCGTTGCGACATATAGCGATAGGATGCGTCACCGATTCATCGATGCCGCACCCTATTCATATATGACGCAACCTATAGATAGGTGACGCAGCCTATCCATATATGACGCAACATAAGCATCGATGACGCATCCTATCCTTAGATGCCGCAACCTAAGCATCGATAAGCCATCCGATGGCTATTCCGGGCCTCTCCCGCGGAATTGCCGCAACCTGTCCGCCGGGAGCCATCCGGGTGCAGCCCTGCCTGGAAAGAGGGTAATGTCTCCCGAGTGAGGGCACAAATGAGGGTAGTAATGGGGGTATTGCGAGGAATTCTCCGCAAGTCGCAGTTTTTGCCTTGCTCCCTCTTCTCCCGGTCGGGATTGAGAAGCCTCCATCGTAGACTCACCGGTTATCCATGACCCACCTCACCGCCCACCTCACCGGCCTCTACCTCACCCTCCTGGCCTTCCTCCTCGCCCTCGCCCTTCGGCGATGGTGGGACCCGGTGCCGATCCGGGTCTGGGGAGTCTTCGGGGTGATCGTGATCATCCTCTTCGGCTCGTCGCTGTTCCTCGGCGGAGTCCTCCTTCCCGCGGACATCCTGGCGTGGCTCCGGATACCCGAGGAGATGAGGACTCCGGCCGAGGGCAATCCGCTTCAGCTCGACCTGGTGACGCAGGTCGTGCCGTTGCAGGCCGAGGTCCGGCGGGCTCTCGACGCCGGAACATGGCCGGCGTGGAATGCCGACGTGGGGGCCGGGATGCCGCTGCTGGCGGATCCCACGGCTCAGGTTTTTCAGCCCCTTGTATTCGTCGGCCTGCCGCTGCCGCTGTCCCAGGCGATCGTGGTGACGGCGGGGCTCAAGGTGCTGATCGCCCTGGTCTTCTTCTTTCTCCTGATGCGGCGGCAGGGGCTCTCCGAGGGAGCGGCTCTTTTCGGCAGCCTCGCCTATGGCCTGGGCGGATTCCTGATGCTGTGGCTCAACTGGCCCCTCGCCACGCCCGCGGCCCTCCTTCCCCTGGTGCTCTACGCCCTGGCGATGACGGATGACCGGGGGACGCCGCGGGACTTCGGGCTGCTCGTCGCGGCCCTTTTCATGCTGCTGGTGGCGGGCCACCCGGAGACCATTCTGCACGTCGCGATCGTGGGCGGCCTCTTCGCGGGGTCCCGGCTGGCCCGGAGGTCTGGAAGGGAACGACCCGAGCGCCTCCGTCTCGTGGCCCGCTGGGTGGGCGCCGGCGCGATCGCCTTCGGCCTCGCCGCGCCGGCCCTCGTGCCGGCCGCCCGGTACGTCCCACAGAGCCTCCGGCATGCCTTGGCGGAGACGCGGAAACAGGAAATCATGGCGCAAGGCCCGCTCGGCGGCTGGCGGAATCCCGGGGAACGGCGGACGAGCGCCGCGAGTCTCAGGAAGCGTTTCGTATCGATCGTCGCGCCCAACGCTTTCGGCGACGACCGGTTCGAGAGCTATTGGGGAGAAGGCAATATCAATGAGGACGGCACGGGCTTCGCGGGCGGCGCGGTCCTGCTGGCGGCCCTGCTCGCCTTTGTTCCCGGGGCTCGCCGCTTCCCGGCGGAGCGCCTGTTCCTCGGCGCGGCCATGGCAAGCCTGGCGGTGGCGATCCGCCTGCCGGGCGTCCAATGGCTGCTTGTGGAGCTACCGGTGCTCGACCAGTCGGTGAGCGGCCACCGGCGGCTGCTCATGGTGCTGGCCTTCTCCCTCTCCTATCTGGGCGCCTGCACCGTCGAGCGCTGGCGCTCCGGGGAGGGAGCGCCGCGACGGTGGATGGTGGCCGCCGGAGCCATCCTTCTCCTGACCCTCATCGCCTGGTGCTACCGCGGCTCGCCGCCCCCTGCCGCCGCGCAGGACGTCGAATCGCTTCGCGCCGTCTGGTTCCACGTTGAGCTCGCCGCCGTGGCCTTGACGGGGATCGTCCTGATGTCGGGGGTGAAGGTGTGGCGCCTCGGCGCCCTGGCCGTGCTCGTCGCGGCCGAGCTGCTCCTGGTCCACGGCCCGGCCAATCCCGGGCTGCCTCGCAACCGGTTCTATCCGGTGACGCCTGCCGTCGCCTTCCTCCAGCAGCACGCCGAGGGCTCGCGGATCGCGGGGCTCGAAGAGCAGTTGCTGCCCAACGCGGCCTCGGTCTATGGCCTGGCGGACCTCCGCGCCTCGAATCCCCTGAAGCCCCAGCTCTACGTGGACACCATCGCTCCCGTGAGCCTCAAGCCCTATTCGACGGAGCACACGCTCGCCTTCGAGGAGCACCCCATCTACCAGCTCCTGGGGGTCCGCTGGATCGTCACCCCCCACCGCTTTCGGGTCACCCATGGCCTGAAGCAGGTGTTTCACGATTCGTCGACTCGGATCTTCGAGCGGAAAAGAGTCCTGCCGATCCTGTTCCTCCCGGAGTCCGCGGAGGTTCCCGGAGCGGTTCCGTGGACGGATTGGATCGCCAGGAACGAGCACTTCGACGTCCGCGCCCTGGTGCTGCCGGCCCCGGGGACGCCCGCGGCCTGGAGCGCCTCGCGGCCGGATGAATCGACGCTGGAGATCCTCCGCCAGCAGCCGGCCCGTTTCTCGGCGCGGGCGAATCTGGCCGAGGGGCGGCTGCTGGCCACCAGCATCTATCAGGATCTGGGCTGGCATCTCCTGGTGGACGGACGGCCGCATCCCACCCTGGTCGCCAACGGCCCCTTTCTCGCGGCCTGGCTGCCGGCCGGCACGCACCGGCTGGAGGCGATCTACCGGTCGCCGGGATTGATTCCGGGGCTGATGCTGGCGGCGCTGGCGCTGACGGGAATGGCGGCGTGGCTGCCGCGGCCCAGCTAACCCGCCAACTCGTCCAAAGACTTCGTCACCAGCTCCCATAACGCCGCCATGTGCTCCGGCTCCGTCCGCAGGTTGCCGATGGCGACCCGCAGGGTAAACCGGCCCTGAAGCCCGGTGTGGGAGAGGAAGAAGGGGCCGGCGGCGTTGATCTGGGCCATGAGCCGCTCGTTGAAGCGGTCCTGCTCCTCTCCGGATCCCTGGCGGGCCCGGAAGCAGACGGTGCTGAAGGGCACCGGGGCCGCCAGCTCGAAGCGGGGGTCGGCCTCGATCCGCCCGGCGAGGTCCTGGGCGATGGCGCAGTGCAGGCGGATGCGCTCCCTGAGGCCCTCGACGCCGAAGGCGCGGATCACCATCCACAGCTTCAGGGAGCGGAAGCGGCGGCCGAGCTGGAAGCCGAGATCCATGAGGTTGGTGACGTCGGAGGACTCGCCCGTCCTGAGGTACTCGGGAATGAGGGAGAAAGCCCCCTTGAGCAGCGCGGGGTCGCGCACGAAGAGGACCGAGCAGTCGACCGGGGTGAACAGCCACTTGTGGGGGTTGACCACCAGCGAGTCCGCCCGTTCGATGCCCGGCATCAGGGCGCGGTACTCGGGACAGATGGCGGCGGCGCCGGCGTAGGCGGCGTCGACGTGGAGCCAGATGCCCTCGCGGGCGCAGAGATCGGCGATCTCCGGGACCGGGTCGATGCTGGTGGTCGAGGTCGAGCCGACGGTCGCCACGATCGCCATGGGGAGCTTGCCGGCGGCGCGGTCGCGGGCCACGGCCTCCGTCAGGGCGGGGACGGACATGCGAAAGGCGCCGTCGCTCGCGATGCGGCGGACGTTCTCCTGCCCCACTCCCAGGACGATGGCCGACTTGTCGATCGAGGAGTGCGCCTGGTCGCTGCAATAGACGGTGAGCGCCGGCACCTCGGGCCGGCCGGCGAGCCCCTTGACGCGGACGTCGATGGGCAGGCGGTGGCGGGAGGCGGCGAGGGCCACGAGGCTGCTCGACGAGGCGGTGTCGTTGATGTGGCCGCGGAATTCCGGCGGCAGGCCCATCATCCCCGAGAGCCAGGCGCACACCGTCTCCTCGAGCTCGGTGGGGGCGGGCCCCGTGCGCCAGAGCATGGCGTTGTTGTTCAGGGTGGCGGCGAGCGTCTCGGCCAGGATGCCGGGACCCGAGCCGGTGATCGAGAAGTAGGCCAGGAAACCTGGGTGGTTCCAGTGGGTGGTGTTGGGCTCGATCAGTCGCACGTAGTCGTCGAGAATGGCGCCGATGGCCTCCGGCGCCTCCGGGGGAGCCGCGGGCAGCGCGCGCCGCACGTCCCCGGGCGAGACGGGGGGCAGCACGGGCCGGTCGCCCACCCCTTCGAGGTAGTCGGCCACCAGGTCGGCGACCAGGTGCATGGCGGTACGGAATTCGTCGGCGGGAAGGTCGCGGGACATGAGGGAAAGAGTACAACGAGGCCCAACGAAAAGGGCGGCCCTGAAGGCCGCCCTGGTACGACACGCCGGAGTGTAAGACTACGAAGCGCCCTTGCGGCGCAGCTCGTCGTCGATCACCGAGGTGACGTTCTCGAGCGGCACGGCGCCGTTGAGGAAGCGGCCGTTGATGAACATGGCCGGCGTGCCCTGGACGCCCGCCTCCGAGCCGGCCTTCTTGTCGGCCTCGACGACGGCGACCTTGGCGCCGGAATCCAGGCACTTGTTGAAGTCTTCGGCCTTCAGGCCGAGCTCGACCGCCTTGGCCTTGAGCTGATCGACGCCAAGGGCGGACTGGTTGCTGAACATGGCGTCGTGGAGCTGCCAGAACTTGCCCTGGTCGTTGGCGCAGAGAGCCGCCTCGGCCGCCTTCTGGGCGTTCTGGTGCATGGGCAGCGGGAACTGGCGGAAGACGATGCGCACCTTGTCACCGTACTTCTTCTTCACCTGGTCCAGGGTCGGCGTCAGGCGGGAGCAGAAGGGGCACTGAAAGTCGGAGAACTCGACGATCGTCACCGGGGCGGTGGCGGGACCACCCGTGGCGGGGCCGCTGGCGGCCACTTCGACACGGACGGGCTCCATCTTGATGTCCACCTTGTACTTCTTCTGCAGGTTTTCGTAGTACGCGGAGCGGGACTTCTGCTGGCCCTGCTGCTCCAGGTAGGTCTTGATCTGGGCGGCGACCTGCTCCTTGGGGCGTGGGATCTGGGCCTTGTTCTGCTCGTAGAAGGCGTCGACGTCGGCATCGGTCACCGGCGTGGGCTTGATCTCGGCCAGAACCTGGTCCTTGGTGACGCCGCGGGACTTGGCCTCGGCCTCGACCAGGCGGTCCTGGATGACGGTCTGCAGCGAGCTCTCGAGCAGGTTGTGGGAGTTCTTCTCGTACTCGCGCTGCAGGCCCTTGAACTGCTCGGCGGCGCTGGTGCGGACGTCGGCCTCGGTGATGGCCTGACCGTTGACGACGGCCAGGACGTCTTTCCCGCCGCCCTTGGCTCCCTTGTCCTGCGCGGCGCAGGCCGAAGGCAGCCAGGCGCCGAGGGCGAGGAAGAGCATCACCGCTCCCGGGGCCATGGATTTACTGAATCGATTCATAGGTCTACTCCTTTTGGTGGACGGTTCTTTCAGAGGGTGGAACAGATCGCGACAGGACCAGATTCCTAAATTCGGGTGATTATTTTAGCACGGAGCGCTGCTGGGGCCTCGCTCCTCCTTTTCCTACTAGGTGCCCCTCAGGCCAGATGGCGCGCCACCAGCCCTTCGAGGATGCGGTCGGCGGTGATTCCCCGCAGGCGCAAGGCCGGCGATTCGAGGAGAGCCTCGGCCAGGGCGAGACGCGCCCGCCGCGCCTCCGGCGGCCCGGCTTCGAGCTCCAGGGAGCGCAGGACGGCCGCCGCCGCCAGGGCCCACGGCCGGCCCGAGCGCGGGTCCTCCCACCCTCCCGCGGTCGCCAGCGCCGCCGCGGCGCCGAGCAGGTAGATGAGCGCGCCGTTGCCCGCATAGGCGGCCACGGCGGCGGCGAAGGCGCGGGCCACGGGCTCGACGGCCGCCGCGTCCAAGGCCTCCGCCGAGCCCAGGAAGATGGCCAGGGAGCGGCTGCGCAGGGTGGGCAGCAGGTCGAGCCGCGACGGCGCCAGGAGGATGAAGTGGCGCGGCGCCGAGATGTGGGGCTCCTCCAGGTTCTTCAGCAAGGCGTTGGCCGCCTCGCCGGTGAGGCTCTCGGCGCTGGCGACGACGAAGACCTGGCCCCGGGCCTCGAAGGGCGAGACCTGGGCCGTCTTCAGCATCTCGCGGGTGGCGTCCACCGAAGTGGACGCCTTGAGGTCCCGCTCCAGCACCTGGAAGTCGGGGTGGAAGGCCGTCGCCTCCTTCTCCTGGCTCGGCCAGACGATGCGCCGGCAGTGCCGGCAGACGCCGCAGGGCCGCGCCTCGGGCGTTTCCTCGCAGAGCAGGGTGCGGGCGAGCTCCAGGGCCGCCCGGCAGCGGGCCTCCGCGTTGCCGCCGTCGAGGATCACCGCCGGGTAGAGCCGTCCCTGGCGGGCCGAAGCGAGCGCCGAGGTCAATGCCGAGGCCGGTGTCGAGGCCAATGCCGAGGTCGTCGAGGCGCTCACGCCTCCCCCTCCAGCAGGCCGGCCAGGGCCTGGCGCACCTGGGCCTCGGTGGCGCGGGACGGGCCGGAGGAGTCGACGACCTGGAAGCGCCGATCGCCCGCGGCCATCTCCAGGAATCCGCGGCGGACCCGCTCATAGAACTCCAGCCCTTCGGCGTCGAGACGGTCGGAGGCGCCCCGCTCCTGGCGCGACGGGGAATGGCCCCGGGCCCGGGCCGCCGCCGCCGGCAGATCGAAGAGGAGCGTGCGGTCCGGCACCCGCCCGCCGGTGGCCAGGCGGTCCACCTGCTCGATGACGGCGAGCGGCACTCCCCGCCCATAGCCCTGATAGGCCCGGGTGGAGTCCGTGAACCGGTCGCAGAGCACGTGCCTGCCCTCCAGCAGCGCCGGCTCGATCACCTCCAGCAGGTGCTGGCGCCGGCTGGCGAAGACCAGAAGCAACTCGACGACGCCGTCGAGGGAGCCCCAGCGCGCATCGAGGAACAGGGAGCGGATGCCGTCGCTTAAGGGGGTGCCCCCCGGCTCGTGGGTGACGAGATGCGGGACGCCGCGCTCGGCGAACCAGGCGGCGGCGTGGCGCAGATGAGTCGACTTGCCGCTACCGTCGAGCCCTTCGAAGGTGATGAACTGGCCGGGCATGGCAGGGAAAGCTACCATGAAGAGACGGGGGGCTTCCTTTCCGCCGCGAAGTCCATAATGCTTCCCGCTACGCGCAAGCCGGCGGAAACGGGATACGATAGGGTGGACGGAGCCGAACTGTTGACGACAGGACGGCCGGAATTTTGCATAGCGCACCGGTGTGTTCCAAGTCGGGGCACCCCTAATCCTAGATATCGGAGGAGCAATCCATGGCGGAGAAGAAGTCGAGTGCGAAACCGAAGGCTACTGGCGGCTTCATGGCCCCGCTGAACCCGGACACCGCGTTGGCGGCCATCGTCGGCAAGGACCCCTTGCCGCGCACCGAGGTCACCAAGAAGGTCTGGGAATACATCCGGGAGCACAAGCTTCAGGATCCCAACGACAAGCGAACCATCAAGGCCGACGCCAAGCTCAAGGCGGTCCTCGACGGCAAGGACTCGGTCACGATGTTCGAGCTGACCAAGCTGGTCAACGGACACCTCAAGAAGGGCTGACGCAAGTGACGCGGGGCGCCGGCTTGCGGCCGGACGTCCCGCGGTCTCCTCCCCCCATGCCCACCGCCGATCTCGGCACTCCCTTGCAGTGGGGCATCTTCTTCATCCTGGTCCTCGGGATGCTGGCCCTCGATCTCGGCGTGATCAACCGCCGCGATCACCGGGTCGGGGTGCGGGAGGCGCTGTTCTGGAGCGTCGTCTGGACGATCATCGCGCTGCTGTTCAACGGCTGGATCTACTACCGCTTCGGCTCCAGGACGGGCCTGGAGTTCCTCACCGCCTACGTCATCGAGCGGTCCCTCAGCTTCGACAACATCTTTGTCTTCGTCGTCATCTTCAACTACTTCGCCGTACCGGCGGAGCATCAGCACCGCGTGCTCTTCTGGGGCATCCTGGGCGCCCTGGTCTCCCGCGGCCTCTTCATCGGCATGGGGACGGCGCTGCTCTCCCGCTTCGCCTGGCTGATCCTGATCTTCGGCGGCTTCCTGGTCTACACCGGCATCAAGATCCTGCTCGAGAAGGAGACGGAGGTCCATCCGGAGCGCAACCCCGTGCTCAAGCTGTTCCGGCGCTTCGTTCCGCTCTCGAAGCACTACCATGGCAAGCACTTCTTCATCCGCGACGAGCAGGACGGCGGCCGGTTCAAGGCCACTCCCCTGATGCTGGTGCTGGTGGTCGTGGAGGCGACCGACGTGGTCTTCGCCGTGGACTCCATCCCCGCCGTCTTCGGCGTCACCACCAACGGCTTCATCGTCTTCACCTCCAACATCTTCGCCATCCTCGGCCTGCGCGCCCTGTACTTTCTGCTCGCCGGGCTGATGCACAAGTTCCGCTTCCTGAGCTACGGCCTGGGCCTGGTGCTGATCTTCGTCGGCGCCAAGATGCTGATCCACGACTGGATCGACATCCCCATCGAGCTGTCGCTCGCCATCGTGCTGGGCATCCTGGCGGTGGCGATCGCCCTGTCGCTGCTGGTGCCCGAGCCGCCGGAGGACGTCCTCCTGCCCGATCCCCTGGAGATCGCGGGCGACTTCGAGCACTCTCCGGCCGCCCGGGAGCTCGAGATCGAGGACAGCGAGAAGAAGTAGTAGGATCACCTTCGGAACAACAGAATTGGAGTCTCGATCCATGGCGAAGGTCTTCATCCCACGCGAGCGGCGGCCCGGAGAAACCCGCGTCGCCGCCACACCCGAAACCGTGAAGCGGATGCTCAAGCAGGGGCTCGAAGTGACGGTGGAGCGGGGTGCCGGCACGGCGTCGCTGTTCTCCGACGGGGAGTACGAGGCCGCCGGAGCCCACCTGGTCGACGATCCCGCGGCGGCCTGGCAGAGCGCCGACGTGGTGCTCAAGGTGACGCCTCCCGGCCACTTCGAAGGTCTCACCCGTCACGAGGCCGAGGGCCTGAAGCCCGGCGCCGTGCTCATCGGCTTCCTGGCGCCCTACCGCGATCTCGACATGGTCCGGACGCTGGCCGCCGGCCGCGTCACCTCCCTGGCCCTGGAGCTGGTGCCGCGCGTCACCCGGGCCCAGCCCATGGACGCCCTGTCGTCCCAGGCCTCGATCGGCGGCTACAAGGCCGTGCTCCTCGCCGCCTGGCGGCTGCCCAAGTACCTGCCGCTGCTGATGACCGCGGCGGGCACCATCAAGCCGGCCCGGGTGGTGGTGATGGGAGCCGGGGTGGCGGGCCTGCAGGCCATCGCCACCGCCAAGCGCCTGGGAGCGGTGGTCGAGGTGTCGGACATCCGGGCGGCGGTCAAGGAGCAGGTCGAGTCGCTGGGCGGCAAGTTCATCGAGCTGCCCCAGGCCGAGAGCGGCGAAGGGCAAGGCGGGTACGCCCGGGAGATGGGCGAGGATTTCCTGCGCCGGCAACGGGAGATCGTGCAGCGCCACCTGGCGGCGGCCGACGCCGTCATCACCACCGCCCTGGTGCCCGGCCGGCCCGCGCCGCGCCTGGTCACGGCCGAGATGGTCCGCGCCATGCGCCCGGGCTCGGTGATCGTCGACCTCGCCGTGGAGCAGGGGGGCAACTGCGAGCTCTCCAAGGCGGACTGCGAGGTGGTGGAGAACGGCGTCATCATCCTCGGTCCCTCCAATCTGCCGGCCGCCATGCCCCACGACGCCAGCCTGCTGTACGCCCGCAACGTCCACTCCCTGCTTCAGCTCATCGTCGACAAGGAGGGGAAGGTTGCTCCGAACCTCGACGACGAGATCATCGCCGGCGCCCTCCTGACGCACGGCGGCGAGGTCCTCCACAAGGCCACCGCCAGCCAGCTCCAACCGCAGGAGGTTACGGCGTAGACCCCGTCGTCCCGGTTCCGGGCCCTGTCCGCACTCGTGAGACAGAGGACCTCAAATCTCCCGGAGTGGAAGGCGCGGAGCCCCACCCCAGGGCTAAAGCAACCGATGGTTGAAGATGATCGCAGCGGGCGCGGTGTCGAGACCGCCGAACCGCAGACCGCCTTCGAGGACCCAAGCCCGTTGCTCGAGGTTCTCGAGCGGGTCCGTTCGACCCTCGACCGGGAACGCGCCGAGGCCCCGGCTTTCTGCGCCGAGCTGCTGGCGCTGCAACCGGAAACGGCCTTGGAGAGGATCCGCCGGGAGTCCCGTTTCCACACCTGGGGGCTGTGCGAGCTCCTGCTGGCCAGGGCGGAATCCGAGCCGGCCGAGCACTGCGCCATCCTGGCTCTCGCGGGAGCGGAGCGGCTCGACCCTTCGCGCCACGCCCCCGCGGTGGTGGAGGACTTGAAGGCCCGGGCCTGGGCCGCCCTCGGCGAGGCCCGCCGCCAAAGAGAGGATCTGGCCGGAGCCGAAGAGGCCCTGCGCGCCGGCGCCGCCTGCCTCTCCCACGGCACCGGCGACCTGTTGGTGGAGGCTCGGCTTCTGGAGTTCGAGGCCGCCGTACGGCGCGTCCAGAAACGGTACAAGGAGGCGGCCGCCGTGCTCAAGCTGGCCGCGGCGCGATATCGTGAGGCCGGTGAAGCCGAACGCCTGGCTCGGGCTCTCGCCGAGCGGGAAGATATTTTGCAGACTGCGATGCGTTCGAACTCTTGAACTCCAGGCCGGAGACTTCATGAAAAAGGCCCTGCCGCTGGCTCTCCTCATGCTCATCCCGATCCATGCTCCCGGTTCCGGGACGGCCGGCGCCGCTTCGGTTCCGGCGCCCGCCGGCACCGGCGGCGCCGTGGCCTCGGCCGACCCCCTGGCCACCGCGGCCGGCCTGGCGATCCTGCGCGCCGGCGGCAATGCCGTCGACGCCGCCGTGGCCACCGCGCTGGTGCTCGCCGTGGTCTACCCGGAGGCGGGCAACCTCGGGGGAGGCGGCTTCGCCCTGGTGCGCATGGGAGGCGAGCTTCAGGCGCTGGACTTCCGCGAGACGGCGCCGGCCCGGGCCAAACCGGACATGTACCTCGACTCTCAGGGCAAGCCGGTGGACAACGCCTCCCTGGTGGGCCCCCTGGCCGCCGGAGTCCCCGGCTCGCCGGCCGGGCTGTGGGAGCTGCAGCGCCGCTTCGGCCGGCTGCCCTGGCCCAAGGTGGTGGAGCCCGCCCGGCGCCTGGCGGCCGAGGGCTTCACCGTCGGCGTCCACCTGCGCCACGGCTTGAGCAACGAGGAGAACCACAAGCTCCTCATGAGCTTCCCCGAGACGGTCACGATGTGGCTTCCTGGAGGGGAGAAGGGGGGCCAGCCGCCGGCCGTGGGCAGCACCCTGCGCCAGCCCGACCTCGCCGCCACCCTCGCCCGCTACGCCGAGCACGGACCGCGGGGCATCGTCACCGGCCCCGTGGCCGAGGCGGTCGAGAAGGCGGCGCGCGCCCATGGCGGCGTGTTGACGGCCGCCGACCTCGCCGCCTACAAGCCGGTTTGGCGCCCGCCGCTCACCCTGGAAGCCTTCGGCTGGAAGCTCGCCGCCATGCCGCTGCCGTCCTCGGGCGGCGTCATCCTGGGGCAGACCCTCGGCATGCTGGAGAAGCTGGGATGGGAGAAGCTTCCCCGCTTCGGCGCCGATCGCGATCATCTGCTGGCCGAGGTCTTCCGGCGCGCCTTCGCCGACCGCTACCTGCTGGGCGACCCGGCGACCACCAAGGCCACCGAGGCCCAGCTCCTCGAGCCGGCCTGGATCGCCCGCCGGGCGGCGGAGATCGACCTCCACCACGCCAGCGCGTCGGCGCAGGTGCAGCATTGGCCCGGCGCCGCGGCGGCCGCCGCCGTGCCGGGCGGCACCGAGACCACCCATCTCTCCGTCGTCGACCGCGACGGCAATCTCGTGGCCCTCACCACCACCCTGAACGCCCTCTATGGCTGCGGCCTCTGGGTGCCCGGCGCCGGCTTCTTCCTCAACAACGAGATGGACGACTTCGCGACCGCTCCGGGAAAGCCCAACCTCTTCGGCCTGATCCAGGGCGAGGCCAACGCCGTCGGCGCCGGCAAGCGGATGCTCTCCTCGATGACGCCGGTGATCGCCTGGAAGGGGGACGAGGCCTACGCCCTGGGCGGCCGGGGCGGCTCCCGCATCCCCAGCCAGACCATCGAGGTGCTGCTCAACGCGATCGTGGACCACGATCCCCTGCAAACCGCCCTCGACCGTCCCCGGCTCCACCATCAGTGGCTCCCCGACCGGCTGGAGGCCGAGCCCGACGCCCTGGCCCCGGAAACGCGGGCTGAGCTCGAACGCCGCGGCCACACCCTACTGATCACCACCACGTCCGCCAAGGTCCATGCCGTCCACCGCCTGCCCGGCGGCCCTGTGGAAGCGGCGTCGGACCCTCGGGGCTCCGGGGTGGGCGGCGTGGTCGACCCCGATCCGTAGCCTTTCTCGTACGCGCCGTCGCCTTCGCCTGACGGGTTGAGGGCCGGCGAGCCCTGCCTCTCCTCGGGGAATCGCCGCGGCATGGGAATTGCCCCTCCGGTCCAGGGGAGGACCGGCCATGAACCGAGCCCGCATCTCCGTCGTTTCCGGGCTCGCGGCGATCGTCACGGCCGCCGCGCTGGCCCTGCATCCTCATCCTTGCGCAGCCAAGACCCCGAGATTCTCCGGGCAGCTCACCGTCCGCGAGCGCGAGATCCTCGTCGACCTGCCGGACGAGTGGCAAAACAAGCCGCTCAAACCCGGCGATTTCCAGGTGCTGGTGGGCGGCCAGCCCCGCGAGGTCACCCGCGCCGAGCCGGTCTCCTCGGCCGAGGGAGAGCCGCCGTGGACGATCGTCGTCTATGTCGACCGCGTCCTCGCGAGCCCGGGAACGGTCTTCTACTCCGGCCTCGCCCTCTCCCATCGCGCGGCTGAGCTCACCCACCTCGGCAGTGTCGAAGTGGTCGTGGCGGACTCGGATCCCCGGCAGGTGCTCGGCCCCACCCGGGAATCGCGGCCTTTGCAACGAAAGCTTACCGACCTCTCGGCCGCCGCGCGGGTCGACCGCGACCGGAAGGACCGCCGGCCGGCTCCTCCCGCCGAACCGGAAGCGACGCCGCTCGGCCGTCAGCTCGACAAGCTCGTGGCTTTCCTCACCGCCCATCCGCCCGCGGGTCCCCACGCCGTCCTGTTGATGGCCGATGGCCTCGATCTGCCCGACGAGCAGATCGCGAGTCTGGACCGTGGGTCTCCCGGAGCGCCGGGGACGGTCACTGCCGCCCTCCAGAGCACGGCCCGCCTGCTCGCCGCCTACGGCTGGGTGGCGATCCCGGTTCCCCTGCGCAAGGAGGGGGCGGGCCTTCAAGCCTCCATGCAGAGCGACCTCGAGACTTTCCGGCAGAATTCCGCCGGGTCCCGCTTCGGCTCCCTGCCGCCCACCACCCATTTCGCGCCACACAAGGCCACGTCTCTCGCCTTCCCCGCGGTGATCGACCTGATGATCGCCCCTCGCACGGCGGCTCTGCGGGCTCTCGCCCGGCCCACGGCAGGCACCGTCATCGGTTTCGAGGTGCAGCTCGACGAAGCTCTCGCGGCCCTCAAGCGGCGCTGGCGGCTATGGATCATCGAGCCGGACGCGCAGGTGGACGGACTTATCCGATCCCTCTCCGTGGCACTGCCGGGCCGGCGCGAAACGGTGCGGGCACCGGAGTGGCTGCGCTCCTCCCCGCCCGGCGGCAGTTAGCCGGCGACCGGCAGATCCGCGGCGACGTCGATGGCGGCGCGCAGGGTCTCGCCCAGCAGCTGCGGCGAGAAGGGTTTTTGCAGACAGACGGGAGAGCCCGGGCCGCCGTCCGAGAGCAGCTCGTCGTTGTAGCCCGACATGAAGACGACCCGCGTCTGGGGGCGCTCGGAGCGCAGGCGCTGGGCCAGCTCGGGTCCTTTCATCTCCGGCATGGTGACGTCGGTCAGCAGCACGTGGACCACGCCGCGGTGGAGGCGGGAGAGGATGAGCGCCTCCTCGCCCGAGGACGCCTGCAATACCCGATAGCCCTTGCTGATCAGGATCTGGTTGAGCACCGCGCGCACCTCGTCCTCATCCTCGACCAGCAGGATGGTCTCCG
The DNA here is from genome assembly GCA_963717295.1 of Thermoanaerobaculaceae bacterium. GTDB lineage: Bacteria > Acidobacteriota > Thermoanaerobaculia > Multivoradales > UBA5704 > DATARR01. The sequence continues at coordinate 6,950,999 of OY970330.1, read as the reverse complement.
AGCCCCGGTCCGAGAAGCCGGCCACCGCGCCGCCGCGCACCGCCTCCGTCTCGCGGGTCACCGGCAGGTAGACGAGAAGCACGCGCCCTCGCCGGGCGCGCTGTTGACGAAGATGTGGCCGCCGCTCTGCCGCACGATGCCATAGGCGGTGGAAAGGCCGAGCCCCGTCCCCTCGCCCTTGGTGCTGAAGAACGGCTCGAACACCCGGGCCTGGGTGGCGGCGTCCATGCCGCTGCCCGTATCGGTGACCGTCAGCAGGACATAGGAGCCGGTCGGCACGTTGGCATGCGGCGCCGCGCCGCCATCGCGGACGTCGAGGGACAGGGTGCGCAACGTCAGCCGGCCGCCGGCCGGCATGGCATGGCGGGCGTTGACGGCCAGATTGACGATGACCTGCTCGATCTGCCCGGGATCGATCTTCACCTTGCCGAGCTCGGGATGGAGCTGGGTGACGAGCTGGATGTCCTCCCCCAGCAGCCGTTGCAGCATCTTCTCCAGCTCCGAGATCACCAGGTTGAGGCTCATCACCCGGGTTTCCATCGGCTGCCGGCGCGCGAAGGCGAGGAGCTGCTTGGTGAGGGCCGCCGCGCGCTGGCCGGCTTCCTTGATACCCGTCAGGTTGCGCGCCAGGAAGGCGTCGTCGCCGTAGCGCTCCAGCAGCAGATCGCTGTAGCCGAAGATGGCCAGCAGGCAGTTGTTGAAGTCGTGGGCCACGCCGGCCGAGAGGCGGCCGATGGCCTCCATCTTCTGCGAGTGCAGGAGCTGGCGCTGCAACATCTTGTTCTCCGCCTCGTCCCGCTTGCGCTGGGCGATGTCGCGGATGGCCACCACCGAGACCTCCTCGCCCTGGAAGAGGAACCGCTTGCCCGCCACCTCGATATCCACCGAGCTGTGATCGCTCTTGAAGCCGAAGCCCTCCCGCGGCACTCCTTCGAGGTCCACGTCGCCTTCCACGAGATCGGCCAGCGGCCGGCCGAGGATCTCCCCGGGCTGGAAGCCGAAGATGGTGAGCAGGGCTTTGTTGACCTCGAGGATCGCGCCGTTGCGGACGATGGCGATGCCTTCCAGGGTGGCTTCGAACAGGGTGCGGAAGCGCTCCTCGCTGCGCCGGATCTCCTCCTCGGCCGCCTTGCGCTGAGCGATCTCCTGCTGCGCCTCTTCGTACAGCCGGACGTTGTCCGCCATGGGAGCGATCTGGTTCGCCACGGTCGACAGCAGCTCGATGTCGCTCGCCGGAAAGTAGTCGTCCGGATCGCGGCGCCCAATCAGCCAGACGCCGATGGGCTTGGCCTGGACCACCAGGGGAATCACCAGGCGCACCCAGGCCCGCGGCGATGGGTCCGCCAGGCGAGGCCGCAGGTAGCGACCACCGAGCTTCAGCAGCGCGCGGAGCTCCTCGGTTCCCGGCTCCGCCTCGCCGGCGGGAACCGCCTGCTCGTAAAGGGTCTCCTTGCGCCCCTCCGCGACGAGGTACAGGGCCGACTGGCGGATGAGCAGGGTCGGCAGGATCTCGTTGGCGATCACCCGCGCCAGCACCTCACGATCGAAGGCCGTGGGAATGCGCTCGGAGACGAGGCCGATCACCTCTTCCGCCTTGTGCTTGATGCCGAAGACGTGACGGTCCACGAAGCCCTGGAAACGGTCGCGCAGCAGAGGTGTCGCGGCGACGAAGACCAGGGTGACGATGAGGGCCGTGGCCAGGAAGTCCCCCGGCAACGATTTCCACCGGCCGCTCAGGAAGAAAAACGTCATCGTATAGGTCGCGATCAGCAGCGCGGAGAAGCTGTAGAGACCGAGCAGCCGGTTGGCCCTGAACTCCAAGGCACCAAGGTGGTGCTTGTAGATGGCGTAGATGTACGCCATGGGCAGAATGGGCATGGAGATGAGCGAGATCCCTTCCATGAAGCTTTCGAACCAGGAAAGGGGCAGGCCCTTGATGAGCATTTTGTAAAAAAACGGGCGGAACACTCCGTGGAATAACAGGAACGGCCCCAGGCCCAGCAACAGGCCGTAGACCATGATGCGGACCGCTACCCGGGCTGCCGGATCGACCGGCAGGACGAGCCGCAAGAGCAGCAGGAGGATCGACAGAAGGACGCCGCCGATGGCGAATCCCACGGTCATCGCGAACGGTACCCGAAGCTGGTAGTCGAGCACGGCCAGGACGAGCGCGACACCGTAGAGAACCGCCAGCAGGGCGGCCCGGATGCGAGACCGGAACAGGTAGACCGGCAACACCGTGTGCAGGTGGACGGCCAGGGGCAGGAAAAACCAGACCAGGGCGTGGAAGACGATGGCGGCGCCCGCCGCGCGATTTCCCAGTCCCGAGGCGATCCATAGAGCCGTCAGGTAGCTGAAGAGGACAAGGACCAGCCAGCGCTCGTCGCGAGGGCGCAGGAAGATCACCGCGATCGTCCCCATCAGCCAGAAGATGAGCGGGTAGAGAACGACGAAAATCAGGACGGTGGTCTGGAGATGGCCACCCTCGAGCTTGATGGTCCGAACGAGGTGCTGCCCGTCCCGGAGCAGCTCCACCCGAGCCTCGCCGGTGCCGCCAAAAAGACCGCTCAGCGACACCTTGCGTGTGCGGAGGAACCGCTCATGATCGTAGGCCCCGATACGCAGGACCTGGTCGCCCGTCTTGAGGCAGTTCTCCGGCGGATGGCGGCAGGGACGGGTGACGACGGCCTTCCACTCCGCGTCGGGCAGGGTGAAACCGGTCTCGGGCCAGGAGGCGGCGTAGGGGTAGTAGAGGCAGGGGAAGAGAACGGCCAGACAGACGAGGATCATGAAGAGATCCAGCGTCCGCCGCGGTGGCGTCAATAGGTGGGTCATGGCGAGGTCCCCAAGTGCTTGGCCCTGTTATATCAGGGTTTCAAGCCTTGTTCCACTCGTCGCCGTCTTTCGTGACAGGCGCCCGCGGGTCTCGGAGGAAGCGAGGGACTCGCGGACGCCTGACCTTGGCGCAGCCGGCCGGGCCTGTGGAGAGAGAGACAGTTGCTACGCCCTCAAACCCTGAGAACCCGGCGATCCGGGATCCGGGTCGCTCACAGGTGGCCATCCACTCCAACTATCAAAGACCGTATCCGAGACTGCATCGAGTTGACTCAACTTTCTCAAGGCGGCGAACAGGGAGCTCGATTCATCGGCGGACGAAAACTTCAGGTAAAACTCGCAAATTCTCATTATTTGATCCCTCCCGAAAGAGTCAGTTTCAGCTTCCGCGACGGCACGGGTGAAATGACGCCGGCGGAGGGCCCCGGGCCTGGACCGGATGACGAGGGTTGAGACGCCAGCGGGAGATCGAAAGGTCGGGTAGCAGGCGGGCCGCTCTCCGGGGGATTCCTGGAACCGCAAGACTCTCGCTCGGCCGGCTTCGCGGAAGAGCCGCCGCCACCTTGAGGCCCGAAGAATCAAAAGCCGGCGTAAGCATATCGAGAACCTTCACACATCCATGCCAGGTTCTCAGCCTGGAGAAGAGTTCAACGTAAAACTACTAAAAACACGCGGTCTCCTTGAAGTAAGTCTCCATCCCGAGCTGCTTCAAGCCCACCTCAGCACGCCACCAGCAACGCCGGCTCCTCGACGCCCGCTTTTTCCAGCAACCGGTACAACGGCGCCCGGTGTCTCTCGATGATTCGCGTCATTGGAGCGGGGTCCTTCAGCTCCACGCCGGCGAGCAGCTCCTGAATCTCCCGCGACAGCTCGATCAGCTTGAGCATGCAAAAACTGATGGCGCCGCTGCGCACCAGGATCTTCTGCGCAAAATCGAGCGCCTCCGGGTCATCGGCTCGCGCCGACAGCTCCGCGAACTGCTCGCGTTCCGCGTGGTCGGCCGTGAGAGCGTAGAGAATGGGAAGATTGTTGCGCCGCCGCCGCCAGTCCGCGCCGGCCGGCACGGCCATGGCATCTCCCATGTCGTCGTTGACCTGCACGAAGAGACCGAGAGCGCGCCCGACCCGGGCCAGCCGCTCCGCGGTGCCGGGCGTGGCCCCCCCCAGCAGGGCCCCCATGCGCAACGCCTCGCCGAACAGCGGCGGCGTCTTGTTCGTCACCACGCGCCAGTAGTCCTCCTCGCCGGCCAGCTCCTTGGCGTCGAGCGCCTGCCCGAAACAGGTGGCCAGCGACATGGACGCGAAGCTCGCCTGCAAGGCGGCGCGCACCTCGGGCTGCACCGCGGCCTGCTCCAGCAGCAGGTGGCCCGCGGCCTGGAAGGCCAGCGCCACATTGGCCACCGGCCCCGCGCCGAGCCGCCGGTAGTCGCCGCGCGGATCCTCATCCAACATGTCGTCGACGAGGTGAATGCTCACCACCGACGCGAAGACCGCGGTCGCCGCCGGCAGGGCGTCGCTCTCCTTGCCGCCGACCGCCTGGCAGGCAGCGACCGGGTACTCCCAGACCGAGCTCGACTCGCGGTGCTCCGGCCGATCGATCATCTCCAGCGCGAGCGGCCAGCGCGATATGTCCGGCAGGGTGCGGATCTGTTGCTTCATCGTCTCGAAATCTTCTAAATTCATTGTTCCAATCTCCATTCGCCCGCGAAAACCGGGCCTGAAAGACGATCCAGACCTTCCAGGCTCCGGTGCTGACCTCAAGACTGGCGTGAAACCTTCATGCTGATTTCATGCCGCCTTCAATGCCGTGTTTCCGTCTAGGCCTCACAGACGGCGTTCTCACCTATCGGCGGCCAGCCAATCCAGTCGGTGTTGATGGTGTCATCCGCGCTGAACATGCTTTTCAAATTGTCCGCCAGACTCAGGTTGCGTAACGCCTGGAAGAGGTTGCCCGACTCGGCCGAAGAAGTAAACTTGAGGTGAAACGTTTGAATTTGCATTAGCGTAGTTCTCCCCTAAAGAAGGAGCTGAAGGCTCCTCCGGTTTTTGTTTATTTTGTACAGACCTCGACGAATTCAGGACCTTCAGGTATTTTTACGGCAGGTAGTCAGTGGCCACGAGTTTCATCCCCCAAAAAAGAAAGTAACAAGAACTTCAACGGACATCGGAACGTGCGCGCGTCCGGTGTTCTAGTGCTCCTGCCCTGTCAGACCGTGACAATGCCGGTGACACGACTTCCGGACACGGGTAACACAAATGACACGAGGCTTACCCTCGCCCGGAGAACGCCCGGCCGCGAAACGGAAAGCTCAGGGACCGGACGGCGAAGCGCCGAGAGGCTCGAGCACTCCGGAGTGATCCTGGCGGGCGGCATCGGTCTGGAGCAACTTCGCCAGCTCGAGACCGGGCAGCGGTTTGAGGAAAAAATAACCTTGTGCGTAGTCGATACCGAGCAGCCGCAACACCTCGGCGTCCTCCGCGGTTTCCACGGCTTCCATCACCGTCGCCGTACCGGCGCGCGCCGCCATCTCGGCCGTGCTCTGGACGATGATCTGCTTGAACGGATCGTGAGCGAGGCCGCGGCAGAAGGTGCCCGAGATCTTCAGAAAATCGGGATGCAGATCTTGGAATAGATTGAGATTCGAAGATCCTTCACCAAAATCGTCGAGCGCGATTCTGAATCCTCTCTCGCGCAGCCGTTGCAACGTCGCGGCAAAGGCGCGCGGATTGACGATCGTCTGCTGCTCGGTGAGCTCCAGGACGATGCTCTTCTCCTCGATGCCGGCGATGCGGACGGCGGAGCACAGCTTGTCGGCGAACTCCGGGTTGGTCAGCGAGCGCGGCTGCACGTTGAGGAAGGTGACCACCGAGTTGCTGAGGTGGACCACCTCGGCCAGGGCGGCCCGGATGCAGATCATGTCCGCCTCGAACAGGAGCTCCTTCTGCGCCGCGTAGGCGAGAAACACCGCCGGGCTGCCGAGCACCGAATTGACGGGACCCCGCGCCAGGCTCTCGACGCCGAAGATGTCGAACCGCGACACCCCGTCCCGCAGCTTGACGATCGGCTGCAACACCGCACGGATCGGGTTGGCCGCCATGAAGTCTTCCAGCAGCTCAACCTGCTGCACCTCGCCCTCGCCCTCCGCGGGCGCGCCGGGAACGACCAGGATGTCCCGCCGGTCCAGCAGGTAGCCGCGCAGACGCGACAACCCTTCGGACTTTTCGAGTACGGCCGTGACGCCGAGGACGGCGCAGAGATCGCGCACCGCCTGATCGACGTAGCCGGAGAGGACGTACACCGCGGTGTCAGGGAAGTTGGCGGTCACGAAGCGGACCAGACGCATGCCGTCCAGGCCGCCGAGCTGTGACACGGAAAGGTCGGTGATGACGACGTCGAACCGGAAGCAGCGCAGCAGTGCCTCCGCCGCCTCGATTTCCATGCAGGTGGTCAGGTCGAGACCCGGCAGCCGCAGGCAGGCGGCCAGGGTGTCAACCACGATCGACTCGTCGTCGAGAATCAGTACGCGAAGCACGGCATTTTCATCGTGCCGCTTTGGCGGATGCTCCGCGGGCGGCGGGAAATCATGAAATCTTCTGCTCCTCCGCTACACCGGGCTCACCTCATCGCGCGGGCACTGCCTGGTCAGGCGGAGATGAAATCCCCACTCACCCACACCTGCGCGGAATCCGGTGTTGCGAGAACGGATTGAGTCAGAGGGAGGGTATCCCGTGAAATGCGGGAAGTCAACCGCGGCCGGGCGCCCTCACCCTATGCCCCGGACGATGCCACGGCGTAGAAACCACAGCTCGAAGCGCGGCATTTCCTCCAGCTCCAGAGCTTCCTGAATCGCTCTGGCGTAGAGGGACCCCTGGGAGGCGTACACCGCCGCCCGCTCCCGCATCTCCTCCTCGGTCTCCACCTCGTCGGTCTTGTAATCGGCGATCACGATTCGTCCCCCGTCGTCCGGGTCGCGGTAGAGGAGGTCGATCGCGCCGCTGACCGCACCCACCGGGGAGTGCACGCCCTCTCCGGGCGGCAGGAGGACGGGAAGCTCGCGAGCGAGGAGATGCTCCTTCAGCCGTCTCAGGCGTGCCAGGAGAGGACCGGCGGCAAAGATTTCCAGCAGGGCCCCGGCCACGGGGAGGGAGCGCTCCAGCTCGTCCCCCTCCACCAGGGCCGCGAGGTAGGCGGGGAGCAGGGAGCGCTGGCGGCCGGCCTCCTTCCGGGGATCGGCGGCGAGGTCCCACTCCTCCAGGGCGCGATGGATGGCGCCGCCCGCCGCCATGGCCGCCTCGCGGTCCACGACGACCTCCGGGGCGTGGCGGCGCTTCGGTCGCTCGCCCGTGAAGCGCTCGGCCTGCTGCTCGCGCAGCAGGGCGTGAGCCTCCTCGGAGGCGGCGGCGCCGAAGGGGCGTGCCTCGCGCGCCGTGGCCCGGACGCGCTCGGCCCGCAAGCCCGCCGAGACGAGGGCGATCTCCTCCGGCCCCGGCAGCCCAGGCCTCTCGGGCTCGGCGGCGAGTCCCAGATCCTCGGCCGGGCGCAGGGCGGGAAACTTCCACAGGGCGCCGGTCGAGTCGGCGAAGGTCCAGGCCGGGACGCCGTCCGCCGCCAGCGCCTCTCCCCAGCGCAGGTGGAGGTCCCCCGGCAGGTCGCGGCGGGAGAGGAGGAGATCCATGGGGGTGCGGGCCTGGTCCCACGGCTTGGCGGTCAGTCTGTCCGGCCAGGTGCCGGCCAGGACCACGCGGTCCTTCGCCCGGGTCATCCCCACGTAAAGCAGGCGGACCCGCTCGGCGGCCTCGACCTCGCGGCGGGCGGCTTCCACGGCGTCGAAGCCGAGGGTGGGCGCGCCGAACAGCCGGTACTCAAAACCCCTGGCGGTACGTCCCGCCTCGGTGCGGGGGCCACGGTCGCCGGGCGGCGCCTTGTGGAGCTGGACGAGGTAGACGTGCTCGAAGTCCAGCCCCTTGGCGCCGTGGATGGTGAGGACGGCGACGGCGTCCTCCGAGCCGTCCGTGGGCCGCCCCTCCTCGGCCTCCCGCGCCTCGGCGACGCTGCGGCGCAGGGCACGCAGGATGGCCGTCACGTCGCCGCCGCCCTCCTCCATCGTGGCGAGGAGCTGGCGAAAGAAGCGCTCCAGGTTGGCCAGCCGGTAGGGGCCGAGGTAGCGGGCCGCCTCGGTGGCCTCGACCAGCGTCAGCCCGCGCAGGCGCTCGACGAAGACGTCCGCCGTCTCCGTCGCGAAGGACTGGCGCAGCACCGCCAGGCTCTCGACCGCGGCCAGAAGATTGCGCTCCCAGCCCCGGACCCGGTCGAGGCCTGGAACCTCGCGGGGCATCGCCTGCCCGGCTCCCTCAATCGCCTCCCGCAGGGTGGCGAGGGCGCCGGGATCGGGCCCGGCAAGCTCGGTCATGAGCTTGGGAAACTGCCGGTTCCACAGCGGGATCAGGGCCGCGTCGGGCACGCCCACGCCGGATGAGCGCAGCACGGTGAGGAGGCCCAGATGATCCCCCGGATCGAGGACCGCCCGCACCAGGGCGGCGGCCTCGATGACCTCGCGGCGCCGGTAATACTGCTTGTCACGCCCCACCGCGAAAGGGACGCGGGCCCGGCGCAGCTCCTCCAGATAGACGTCGAGGTCGCCCGTGCTGCGCAGCAGGACGGCGATCTCCTTCCAGCGCACGCCCTGCTGCTCGTGCAGGGCGCGAAGGTCGGCGGCCAGGGCCGCGGCCTCGATCTGCGCCGCCTCGCCAGGCGGAGTCCTGCCCGCGCCCCGCTCCCCTTCCGCCTTCCAGGAGATCCAGTGCTCGACAGGCGCCCAGCCGGCACCGGCGCGGACGAAGCCGGGATCGTCCTGCCGCCGCTCGCAGGGCAGCAGGGGCTCGAACGGCGGCTGCACGCCCTCGCGCTGGAGCATGACGGGCTCGATGACCCGGGCCACCTCCTCCAGGATGACGGGCACGGAGCGGAAGTTCTCCACCAGCGACATCACCTCGCCCCCGGCCTCCTTCACCAGGCCCACGAACCCGTCGTAGGCCCGCAGGTCGGCGCTGCGCCAGCCATAGACGGACTGCTTGGGATCGCCCACCAGGAAGAGGCCGGGGCGCTCCTCCGCCGCCCCGTCGAGGGCGAGCCAGCGCAGGAGGTCGCACTGGATGCGGTCGGTGTCCTGGAACTCGTCGACCAGGAGCTGGTCGATGCGCCGCCGCACCTGTCGCCGCACCTCGGGCTGGCGGGCGAGGAGCTGCTCGGCGCCGGTCAGCAGGAAATCGAAGGTGGCGACCCCTTGCGTCCGCAGCTCGGCCTCGACGGCGGCGAGCAAGGGGCGCAGGGCGAGGCGGCCGTGCTCCAGCAGCTCCGGATCGAGGCATCCCAGGTGATCGAGGACCGGCTCCAGGGTGCCGGCCGCCGCGGCCAGCTCGTCCAGGACGTCGCCGAAGAGGTCCTCCTCCTTCCTCTTTCTCGCCCATTCATGCAGATGGTTCCTCAAGTTCTCGGGCAGGAGCTCGGCGGCCCATTCCTTCAGAGTCCCCACCGGGAGCTCCTCCGTCCCGGCCAGCCGGCCGGTCAGGGTGGCCAGGCCCTCCTCGATCTTGCGGACGTTCTTCCCTCGCGTCTTGCGGATCCGAGGCGCGACGAGGCCGTGGACCTCCCGGCAGGCGGCGTCCAGACGGCCGCGAAAGGCGCGCACGGCCTCAGGTCCGAAGGGGTCCGCCTCCAGCTCGGCCGAGGGAAGGCCGGAGCCGAGGAGGGCGATCAGCGCCTCGACCATCTCCTGGGGTCCGTAGCCGAGGGCGGCCAGCGCCAGGAGATGGGGATCGCCGGGAGCGCCGTAGCCGGCCCGCAGCGAGTCCTCGACGATCTCCTGGACGATCTGCTCCACCCGCCGGCCGTCGGCGTCGACGCCCAAGTCGGGATGCACGCCCGCCTCCAGCGGATGATCGGCCAGCAGCCCGCGGCAGAAGGCGTGGATGGTGCGCACGGCGAGATGGTCGAGCGTGCCGAGCAGAGCGCGGGCGCGGGCCACGCGCTCGGCGGCGGGCGGCAGCAGCGAGGCGTCGAGCCAGGACGGCACCTCGCCGCCCGAAGAAGAAGCCAGCGAGGCCAGCTCGCGGGCGGTGCGTCCCGCCATCTCGGCCGCCGCCGCCTCGGTGAAGGTGATGGCCACGACCCGCCCGAGGACCTCGGCGGCGATGCGGTCGGCCGTCACCTCCCCCGGGCGGCCGAACGGCTTGGCGGCGGCCCGCTCGGCGAGGCGCTTCGCCGTCCTCTCCCAGCCGGCGCCGAGGGTCCACGCCAGGATGCGGCCGATGAGGGTGGTCGTCTTCCCCGTTCCGGCCCCGGCCTGGAGGACCAGCGGACGGTCGAACCGCGTCTGGGCGGCGCGGCGGGCCTCGCGGTCCTGCCCGCGCAGGATCTCCGTCACGCCTCCACCTCCTCGTCTTCCCTCATCCACAGGCGCCAGACGTCCATCAGAGCCTCCTCGGCGGGCACCGGGACCGGCGAGGAGAGGGTCCATTCGAACAAGCGCTGCCGCGCGCCCGAGTCGCCTCGCAGGCAGGCCTCGGCCACGGCGCAGTAGGTGCAACGGCCGGGCTCCTTGCGGCCGTTCGGCTCCACGAGCCGCGGGAAAAAGGCCCCCTCGTCCCAGGCGCGGAGAGCGGCGCGCACGGCGGCGGCGAAGGCGAGCGTGAAATCCTGGTCGCCGGGCCCGGCCTCGAAGACCCGTTCGGCCGGGTTCTCGAAGCCGGGACGAAGATAGAGATACCGTCCCAGGGAGTTTTCCTCCGAGGCGAGGAGGTAGGCGACCGCCTGGAGGTGGGAGCCCTTGCGGACCCGGTCCAGAAAGTGCGCGCGCCGGGTGCCGGCTCCTTTCTTGTCCGACAGCGGCTTGCCGGTCTTGTAGTCCGTCGCCACCAGGAGCCGGCCGTCCCGGTCCACCCGGTCGGCCTTGAAGCGCAGGGTTCGCCGCTGCTCCCCCGCGTCGAGGACGGCCAGCTCGCCCTCGGCCTCGGCGCCCACGACCGGCACGGGACCCCGGCTCCAGTCCAAATCGCGGGCCGAGGCGAGCAGGGGGAGAGCACGGTTGGCGAGCGCACGGGCCAGGCCGGGCAGGAAGACTCCCTCGGCGGCCAGCAGCCGGCCCGCCGCCTCGGCCGCGAGACGGTCCAGGTCGTCCTCGGCAGGCCAGGCGACCGCCACGGGCTCCCGCTCGTGGAGCCGCCCCGTCCATTCCTCCCATTCCTCCCCCACGGCTCGCCGGACGATCCCCTCCAGCACGGCGTGGACGGTGTTGCCCAGGAGCAGCAGATCGATGCCGGGCAGGGCGCCGACCGGGTCCGGCGTCGGTTCGAGGCGCAGCAGCCGGCCGAGGAACGTCTGCCAGGGACAGGCGGCCAGGTTCTCCAGCAGGGTGACGAAGAGCGGCCGCCGCCGAGGGTCGCCCTCCGCCCCCGGCTCCAGCCGGCCGACATAGCCGAAGTAGGGGCCGGGCCGCGAGCGCACCGCCCGCCCCTCAGGCGTGCGCAGGTCGGGATCCAGCTCCTCCAGCACGGCCAGCCGGGAGGCGGCGAGGGTCTCCCAGGCCTTCCGGTCCGCTCCGGCTGTCTCCCGGGTCTCTTCCAGAGCCAGCGGCAGGACTCGCCCCCACCAGCGCCGGGGCGCGTGAAGACCGGCCATCACCGCCTGCTCGGCGGCGGTGCGCGGCCCGAGGAGCGGCCCGGCCGCCGGCAGCGCCCAGAGGGAGGGCGCCTTGGCCACCTCGACGCGGTCCCGCAGACGCTCGACCAGCGGCGACGGCGCGAGCGGCCTGCCGTCGTCGTCCCCCGCCTGCCAGGAGAGCGTCACCGAGATCCCCGCCGAGAGGAGCTGGGCGAAGAGGTAACGCTCCTCGTCGAAGCCCGCGCGCTTGACCGGCACGTCGGGGAGAACGCGCTGGAGCACCCGCCGCAGCTCGTCCGGCAGCAGCGGGTCCTCCCGCACGGTGCGGGGAAAGACGTCGCGGTTGAGACCGATCAGGAACAGGTGATCGAACGTCCGCGACCGGGCCTCCACCACCGAGAGCACCTGGACGCCGCCCCCCTGGCCGCCCAGCGGCACGGCACCCGCGCCGTCCAGGAGATCCTCCAGCAGCAGGCGCAGCTCGCCGGTCGACAGGATGAGGTCCGGCGGCGACTCCCTCTCGATCTGCTCCAGGACGGCGGCCACCGGCCGGGCATCGTCCGAGTCGAGCCGCCAGCCCAGCTCCCGGGTGAGCAGCGAACGCAGCCGCGCGAGATGCTCGGCGATGGAAGCCTCGTCCGGCCAGGCGGCGAGGCGGTCCAGCACTTTTCCCGCGGCCTTCACGGCGGCCTCCAGGATCGGCCCGGCCACCCGGCGGCGGTTGGCATAGGACTCGGCCTCCCGCCCTTCGTCCCGGCCTTCTTCCTCAAACTCCTCCTCGTCGCCGGCCGGGGCGGCCTTCAGCCCCTGGCGGATGGGCAGGGGATATCCACCGTCGCGCAGCACCTCCTCCAGGCGTAGCTCGGTGACGCCTCGCAGCCGGCCGGCGCCCAGGGCATAGAAGGCGAGGCGCAGGTCCACGAGCGAGCGATTTCCGCCTGGGAGGGAGGCCATCGAATCCAGCCAGCGGTCGGAAGGCACGGCCTCGCCCTGCCGCAGCAGCTCCACGAACGCCTGGGCACGCCGGCCGGCCGGCGCGAGGCCGCCGCTCTCCCCCACTCCCGAGAAGGGGATGCCCAGCCGGCCGAAGTGGCGGCGCAGGGCATGGCGGTACGGGCTCCACTCGCGGGCCACGACGCCCAGGGCCTCCGGCCGGGCACCGCCGTCCAGCAGGACGCGCACCCGCCGGGCCACCTCCCTCACCTCGGCTTCGCAACCCACGGCCTCGACGGCTTCGAGCCGCGGCGGCACCGGTCGCTCCCCTTTCATGGGCTCGACCCGCGCGGCGAGGGTGAGCCGCTCCAGGAAGCGGGCGGGGAAGGTTCGCTCCACGCTCCCCACCTCGAAGTCCTCCGGGCGCGGCGGATGATCGAGGACGAGCCAGGCGCTGCATTTCGAAAGCAGCGCCTGGATCAGATCGGTGGCGACCCCGGTGGCATCCGCGAAGCCATGAATGAGGATGGACCGCGAGGGCAAAGCCCGATCGGGATCGGCCTCGACGATCTCCGTGGCCCGGCGCAGGAGATTGGCGACGCGGCCGAGATCCTGCTCGCGCATCCACTCCTCGGCCCGGGCGGCGGAGCGCACCAGCGCGCGGGCGCGCTCCACCTCGGCCCGCGAGGCCACCTGCGGCCCGTCGCCAGCCAGCGCCTCCTCGGCGATCTCGGCATGCACCGGCTCCAGCCCCGCATCCAGAAGGTCGCGGATCGTGCCGCTGACCGTGCCGTAGCCGTCGACCAGATCCTCCAGCCCCCGCCGGAGAGCGGGCTCGGCCCGGGCGGCGCGCTGGGCGAAGGCCTCGAACAGGGAAGTGCCCTTGGGCGCCGGCTCGCCGGCACGCTCCAGCACCTCGGAGGCGAGGCCGAAGAGCGTCTGCAGGATCACTCCGGCTGCCGACCGTCCCCGCCGCCGGACGATGGCCGCGCTCAGGTGCAGCCGCAGGCTCCGGGAAGGAACGACGATCCGCACCGGCCGGGCGAGGAGAGCCGGGTCCTTGCGCGTCTCTTCGAAGAGAGAGTCGAGCCGCTCCAGCAGCATCCGCTCGGCGGCCCGGGCCCCCTGGGCGATCAGGACGCGGCCGGGAGGGCGGGGCGGAGCCGGGAGGACGTCGAAGAGGCTGAGCTGTCGCGGCACAGGGAGAGGATATCGCGCCCAGAGAGAATGCTTCAGCCCTCTTCTTCAATCCGGGAAGGAATCCGCGCCCGTCGCAGGAGATCGCCGAAGTGGCTGGTGACGCCCACGCGCCCCAGGAGGACGATGCCGTCCCCCGTACCCTGCACCTTCGCGATCAGCTCGCGCAGAGCGTCGATCCCCTGGGAGATTTCCAGAGGATGGTAGCGCTCCGCGTCGCCGGGGAAGATGACGCGGCCGGAGGAGACGGCGGCGCCGCGATGGAGCTGGACGATCCAGGGCCGCGCGCCGTCGTGGACCCACTCGAAGCGGACGGCACCCAGCCGGCCGGCGGCCCGCCGGTAGAGATCCTTCAGAGAGGATTCGACCCCCGCCGGCAGCTCCTCCGGCGGCCGGCGGCCGAGCATGAAGTCATCGCCGCGGCCCGCCACGCCCTCCACCAGCGGCTCGCCGTCCGGCCCCGCGAGCAGGGCGCCGGAATGCCGGGCGTCGACTCCCTCCTGAGCCAGCACCGAGGCGATGGCGTCGCCTTGCGGATCTTCCTCATGTAGCAGCCGGAACGGGTCGATCCAGCCGCGGTGGGTGGTGAAGCGCCCCGGCACCTGCTCCAGGGGGCAGGTGCGCAGCCACGTCTCGGACGAGCCCGTCCCCGTGCCGAAAGTGAAGGGCGCCAGACGACGGGGGAAGACGATCGTCCTGGGAACGGAGAGGCCCAGGGCATCGGCGATCACCAGCCCAAATGCCTTGTCGCCCAGGTGGCGGCTGAAGCGGTGGGGCCATTCGATGCGCGGCGCCACGGGCGGCGGCCCCGGCGTCTCCATCTCCCAAAGGGTCGTGTGCTCCCGCCGGTAGCCCCGCTTCAGGGGGTGGATCGTCCACTCCACCCGCGCCTCCCGCCGCTCCGGCAAGGCCGGCTGAAAGCCGTAGACCGTCTCCAGCACCCGGAACCCCAGGTCCCGTGGCAGCGCGCACGCTCCCGGCTTCTCGACGCAGCGCGGCGTATCCCCCGGCGCGAACTCGAGCAGATCGCCGAAGGCCACTCCCGAGACGCCGCCGTCCTCGACGTCAATGGTCTCGTTGACGATCGTGTAGAGCCCGTCTCCCGCCAGCCGGCGCAGCTCGCCCAGGATCTCCCTGGGTTCCTTCCGGCCATAGAAGAACGAGCGGTTCTTCGGATCCTCCGGCTGCCAGCTCCGGATGTTGACCGACCCCTCGGGCGACACGGCGAGCAGGGCGCTCACGGCCTCCTCCGGGGAAGCGAACCGCTCGCCCTGAGGGACACCGCGAATCCAGACATGCCGAACCCCTAGATCCGGCCCGAAGCTGACGAACTGCGCAACGTTCCCCTGCCGCGCCAGCCGGTCGAGGATGTCGTCCTTGAAGTGGCCTGCCATCCGGGGAGGATATCGCGGAGTCGCACCGCCCCCCTTCTCCCCATAGGCTCCAAGTTAACTTGGCTGGGAGTCTCCCCACCCAAGACCCTCATCACCCCGGCCCTCCGCCCCCTCCCAACCCCCCACACCGGGAGAAGAGGGAGGGCGACACGAAACCGCCTCGCATGCCTTCCCCCTCTCCCGGGACGGGAGAGGGGGCCAGGGGGTGAGGGTCTTGGGCGGGGGAACTCTCAGACACGTTGACTTACCGCCTCATACCCTCCCTTCTCCCCCACCGCCTCTTCATGCTATAAAAGCATCGATTCAGTCTCAGGGGAGGAACGTCGATGGCTCGAGCCGGCTGGGTTTCGTGGTGTGATTCCAGGTTTCTCCTGGCCCTTGCCGGCCTGTTCCTGCTGAGCGCCGGTGCCGCGGCGCAGCCCGCTTCGCTGGTGCGGGACCTCACGACCGGTACGGAGCAGGGCCTCCAGGGCTACACCGCCTTCCTGGCCCGGCTCGGCGACTCCCTCTACGCCGCCGGCACCGATCCCCTTCAAGGCACGGAGCTCTGGCGCTTCGCCGGCGACGGCAGCGGCGGCGAGCTGGTGGCCGATCTCTGTCCGGGCGTCTGCAGCTCGTTTCCCCGCCAGGCGATCGTCGCAGGCGACCGCTTCTTCTTCATCGCGGAGGACGACGCCACGGGGCTGGAGCTGTGGGTCAGCGACGGTACCCGCGCCGGGACCCGGATCGTGCGGGACATCTGCCCGGGGCCGTGCGACGGCCTGGATAACTCCGGGCTCGTCTCTCATCTGGCGGTTCTCGGAAGCCGGGTCTTCTTCACCGCCGACGACGGAGTCACCGGCCAGGAGCTGTGGGTGACCGACGGCACGCCCGAAGGCACTTCCCTGGTGAAGGATCTCTCTGCGGGGCTGTTCCGCTTCGAGCCGGTGGACCTGACTCCATTTGAAGGCAACCTGTACTTCGCGCCGGGCGTTTCGGACCTGGGAGGAATCTGGAGGAGCAACGGCACGGCAGGGGGGACGCTCCGCTTGAACGTCCCCTGCACGACCGGCTGTGACGCGCCGTCCCGCGTTCTCGGCGCCACCGCGCAGCGGCTGCTGCTGCAAACAGGATTCTGCCGGCCCGGCCAGGGGAGCAACCTGTGGACCTACGACACGGCCGGCCAGTTCCACTCCATTCCCGTGTGCGCCGGCAGCACCCACACCTCCGTCGCCTTTCGCGGCAACGAAGCCTTCGTGGGCGTGGACCAGCCGGCGGGCCTGTGGCGGGTGGATCTCCTGACCGGCGGAGCCGTTCAGCTCGCGAGCTGGCCCACGGCCCTGATCGGACCCAGTAGTCTGACGGAGAGCGGCGGGTTCCTGTTCTTCAGCAATACCGATGCCGCGGCCGGCACCGAGCTGTGGGTGAGCGACGGCACCGCCGCGGGGACTCGCTCCCTCGACCTCTCTCCAGGACCCGCGAGCTCCTTTCCCGGCTTCTTCACCCCGCTGGGGGACCGGATGCTCTTCAACGCGCGGAGTGACGCCGCCGGCTCCGAGCTCTGGGTGAGCGACGGCACTCCCGCGGGTACCCATCTCCTGAAGGACATCTGGCCCGGGCCCGACGTGGCGACGCCGACCACGTCGACCGGGTCGTCCTCCCCTTACGGTTTCTTCCCCTCAGGCTCGGCGGTCCTGTTCTCCGTGCGAGAACCGGGCAACCTCTTCGCCCTCTGGCGCACCGACGGCACCACCGCCGGCACCCGGCTGGTGAGCGAGATGAATGCTCCGCATCCGGTCTCCTCCCCCATCTCCTCCCTGAACGCGGCGGACGACCGCCTCTTCTTCGCCTACGCTCCCAATGTTCGTGGGCCGGTGCGGACATGGACCTCCAACGGAACCGCGGAGGGCACTCAACGGCTCGACACGGACGATCACCCGATCCCTTCGGTTTCCCCGGCCATCCCACTCGCCGGTAAGCTCTACTTTCTCGGATCCGACTCGACGTACCGCCACACCCTGCTCTATTCCAGCGACGGAACGCCCGGGGGAACCGCCCCGGTCGCCGGAAGCTTTCTCGACCCGCACCTCCTGACCCTGCTGGACGGCAAGTTGTTTTTCGTCGCGACCGACAGCGCCTGCGATTGCGAGGCCCTCTTCGTTTTCGATCCCGCCAGCAGCCAGGTCGAGCCCCGAGGATCGGCCGGCGGAATCCTGAGGCTCGTCCCCTTCGGCCACCGCCTGCTGTACCTGGCGCAGTCGACACTCTGGATCACGGACGGGACCTCCGGCGGAAGCCGGGCGCTGATGCCGGTCGGCTGCCTCGGCTCGCTGATCGAAACGGCTCCCGCCGGAAATCAGATGTTGTTCACCACCGCCTCGAGCGGCCTCTCCGGCTGTCCGCCCGGAGGCTCGGTCCTCTGGCGCACCGACGGCACGCCCTTCGGCACCTTGCAGCTTCACAGCTTCCCCGAGGTTCCCTTCCGCCAGTTCCAGGTCACGCTGAACGGGCTGGTCTCCCTCGGCTCCCGGGTCTTCTTCCTGGTACCCACGAGCACCGGCGACGAGCTGTGGGGGAGCGACGGCACGGCGGCGGGAACCGTGCGTGTCAAAGCTCTCTCGCTCGGCTCCGTGCCCGCCACCGCCCGGCAAGTCACCGTGGTGGGCGACCGCCTGTTCCTCGCGGTATTCAATCCGGAGACCGGCGAGGAGCTGTGGACCAGCGACGGCACTCCGGCCGGCACCCGCCTGGTGGCCGACCTCAACCCGGGACCGGCGGGCTCGGCACCGCAGTCGCTCACGGCCGTCGATGGCCGGCTCCTCTTCGCGGCCGACGACGGCACCTCCGGCCTCGAGCTCTGGGCCTCCGACGGCACCCGGGAAGGCACGGTCCTGCTTCAGGACATCGCTCCGGGACCGGCTCCCTCCTCTCCCGGCAGGATCACCGTCACCCGCGACCGCGTCTTCTTCCTTGCCGGCGACGACGTTCACGGGCGCGAGCTCTGGTCGATGCGGCGCTCCGCCGCCGCCGGTTGCCTTGCGAACGGCACCACGCTCTGCCTGCAAGGCGGTCGCTTCGCCGTCACCGTCCGCTGGCAGACCCCCAACGTTCCCGGCGGCCAGGGGATCGGCCATTCGGTACCGGTCTCCGGTAGCGATCAGACCGGCGCCTTCTGGTTCTTCAGCCCGGCGAACGTCGAGCTGCTGGTGAAGATGATCGACGGCACCGCCCTCAACGGCTCCTTCTGGTTCTTCTCCGGCGCCCTCTCCGACGTGGCCTATCAGATCGAGGTCTCCGACCTGTTCACCGGCGCCACCCGCACCTACACCAACGCCGCCGGCAACCTCTGCGGGCAGGCGGACACCGCGGCGTTCCCCGGATCTCCAGCGGGCTCTACGGCACGAGCCGCCGCGGTGTCCCGGCCGGAGCCGTCCTCAGCGGCGACGGGAAGCTGCGCTTCTCCTTCCCCCAACACCCTCTGCCTGGGCGCCGGGGGCCGCTTCCGCGTCGAGGTCGCCTTCCGCAATCAGCACGCCGGCGGCGCAACTGGGGTGGGAACCAGCCTCCCCGGAACGGCCGACAGCGGCTTCTTCTGGTTCTTCGATCCGGCCCTGTATGAGCTGGCCGTGAAGGTGCTCGACGGCGCCGCCCTCAATGGCCACTCGTGGCTGTTCTATGGCGCGCTCTCGGACGTCGAGTACACCTTGACCGTCACCGACAGCCTCACCGGAGCGCAGAAGACCTACCACAACCCGCCGGGCCAGCTCTGCGGCCGGGCGGACGTATCGGCGTTTTGACGAAGCCCTCGGCTGATGCTCCTCAGGCGCCGGTGACCGGCGGGGCGCTCTTGGTCCTCCGGGAGAGGTAGGAGCGCAGCTCGCGGAAGAACTTCGGCCAGCCGGATTCGATGCTCGCGAGCTGATCGTCCCAGTCGGCGCTGCTCGTAAGCACGCTGTGCTCCACGCGCACCACGCACGAGCCACCGGAGCTCGGCTCGACGTTCCACTCCGTGGCGAGCGGCGGAGCCTTCGGCCCCAGGTCGGCGCTCTCGGCGGCGAACCGGTGGGGCGGTTCCCAGGCGGTCGCCGTCGCGCGCGACTCCATGCCCGGCCCGAAGTGGGAGACGATGGCGCCGCCTTCTCGCTCCTCGATCTCGGTGGGCACGAACCAGGCCGAGACCCCAGGCCCCGTCGCGATGGCCTGCCAGACCTTGTCGGGGCTTCCAGGGACCTCGACCTGGACCTGGATCGACCGGCGTCCGGATTCCTCGATTTTCACGCTCATGACGGCTCCTTGTTCTCGGACTGATGGGATTCGTGCGGCAAAGGGTGAGCCTTGCTCACCAGGCAATACGCACGCCACCAGCTTACAGGATCGCCGTCCATTCATCTCGGAAGGGCGGATGTGATATCCAATACAGGTAAGTTCCGGCAGGGAATTGCGTGCCAAGGGTACGGACGGGGAGGAATCGCCTTCTATGAAGGAGAGCCAGCAGGTCGAATGGAAGAGTTCCTGGCGTGACGACTACCTCAGGTGGATCTGCGGCTTCGCCAATGCGGAGGGAGGCAGGCTGATCATCGGTCGTGATGACCGGGGCGTGGCCGTCGGCGTCGAGAATGCCGGGAGGCTCATGGAGGAGATTCCCAACAAGGTGCGGGACCTTCTGGGCATCATGGTGCAGGTGAATCTCCGCGAGGAGGCGGGCAAGGATACCGTCGAGATCGTGGTCAAGCCATATCCCTATCCGGTGAGCTACAAGGGCGAGTACCACTACCGAAGCGGCAGCACCAAACAGGAGCTGAGGGGCGCGGCCCTGGACCGTTTCCTGCTCGGCAAGCAGGGGCTGCATTGGGACGGCGTGCCGGTGCACGGCTTCAGCACGGAAGATCTGGCCCCCCAGGCCCTTGCCCATTTCCGAAAAATGGCCGAGCGCAGCGGACGGTTGGCCGACGGTCTCTTGGGGGAATCCGATGCTGTGCTGATCGACAAGCTGCGCCTGTACGACGGTGAGTTGCTCAAGCGGTCGGCCCTGCTGCTCTTCGGCATAGATCCCGAACGCCTGGTCACCGGGGCCTTCCTCAAAATCGGATTTTTCCGGACGGACAGCGACCTGCTCTACCACGATGAAATCCATGGGGATCTCTTTGCCCAGGTCGACCGTGGGCTGGATCTGCTGCTGACCAAGTACCTCAAGGCCGGCATCAGCTATCAGGGTCCGCAGCGAATCGAAACCCTCCCCGTGCCAGCGAGAGCCGTGCGGGAAGCCCTGATCAACGCCATCGCGCACAAGGATTATGCTGCCGCGATTCCGATCCAGGTTAGCGTCTATGCCGACAAGCTCCTGATCTGGAATCCCGGCCATTTGCCTCAGGGCTGGACTCTGGCCCAGCTCACCCGGAAGCACGCCTCCTACCCCTTCAACCCCGATATCGCGAATACCTTCTTTCGCGCCGCCTATCTGGAGTCCTGGGGCCGTGGAATCGACCTGATCCGCGAAGCATGCCAGGATCACGGTTGCCCGGAGCCGCAGTTGCGCTGGGACAACGGCTTATGGGTGGAATTTCGTTTCGGGGCCGCCGCGGCGGCCGCCCCCCAAGTCACCCCCCAAGTCACCCCCCAAGTCACCCCCCAAGTCACCCCCCAAGTCGAACGTCTCCTGAGGGTGCTCCAAGGCGACATGGATCGGGATGACCTGCAAGCAGCGCTGGATCTCAAAGACCGCAAATCCTTCCGCGAACGCTACCTGCAGCCCGCTTTGGAGGCTGAGCTCATCCATATGACCATCCCCGACAAGCCCAATAGCCGCCTACAGCGCTATCGGCTCACCTCGGCCGGCGAGGCCCATCTGGCAGCAAGCCAAGAGGAGGGCGATACGCCCTGAATACCGCCGGCCGGCTCGAACGCGCCACAGTACCGCCCCCCAAGTCACCCCCCAAGTCGAACCCGCGAGGCTCGCTCTGGCCCGCCTCCGGCACTACACCTACCAGAGGCTGTTGTTCTTCTCTTGCGTTGTGAGCTCTGCCCGGACGCCACAAATGACTGAGGCGATTCGTGGTTTTGATGGAGGTGTAGGATGTCGAGACGACTTGGAACGATGTTTGGACTTGTGGGGCTGGGAGCCTTTCTGGCGTTCGCGCCCATGGCGTCAGCCGCGATGCGCGGCGGCCTTACCACCACGCTCGAGGCCCAGAAGGGCTTCGTCGGCGTGGCCGAGGACGCGGTCGTGAAGATCACGTACCGCAACGATTCCGCGGAGGACATGTATCTGGTCCGCTGGCAGACCGCCCTCCAGGGCGTCGAGGGGAACCTCTTCGACGTGAGCCGCGACGGCCAGGCCGTCCCCTACACCGGCCGCCTCTACAAGCGCGCCACACCGAAGGCCGAGGACTACATCCGCATCCCGGCCGGCTCTTCCCGGTCGGCGGACGTCGAGCTGTCCAGCGTCTACGACCTGTCGCGCACGGGCGAATACTCGATCCGCTACCGGGTCGCCCTGCAGGACGGCCTGCGGGCCGACAACGCCAAGGCGGTCTCCAGCCTCGCATCGCGGAACCTGGAGTCGAACGTGGTGGTCCTCGGGGTCGAGCGCGACGAGCGCGAGGCCCGCGCCATCGAGACGATGGTGCAGATCGCCGACGCCGTCCAAGGGAAAGCTCTCGCGCCGAGCTACGTGAGCTGCTCGAGCACCCGCCAGAGCCAGCTGGTCACGGCGCTCAACAATGCCCAGGGGTTGTCGCAGAGGTCCCGCGACTACCTCAACAATCTCCCGACGACTTCCCGCTCCACCGACGTCAACTACAAAACCTGGTTCGGCGCCTACACCTCGTCACGCTACGCCGGGGTGACCAGCGACTACGTCAATCTCTACAGCGCCATGTCCACCAAAGCCTTCGTGTTCTACTGTGACTGCACGGACAGCTCCTACGCCTACGTCTTCGCCAACCAGCCCTACCAGGTGCACCTCTGCGGCGCCTTCTGGAGCGCTCCCGCCACCGGCACCGACTCCAAGGCCGGCACCCTGGTTCACGAGACCAGCCACTTCAACGTCGTCGCCGGCACGCAGGACTACGCCTACGGCCAGACCGCCTGCAGGAGCCTGGCGACCTCGCAGCCGACCAAGGCCGTCCACAACGCCGACAGCCACGAGTACTTCGCCGAGCCCCGCTAAAAAGCCTTGAGCATCGCGCGGGCGGCCACCTGCCGCCCGCGCTTCACTGCTGCGCCGCCGTTACCTAGTTGGTCCGGAAGTCGATCTCCCAGAAATTCAGTGTCCCGGTGTCCGCCGCGGCCAGGTCGCGAACCTTCAGCTTCCATGCGCCGTTGATGGCCTTGCCGGTGAACGCCGAGAGCGCTTGCGCCGGTGCCGTCAGGTCGGCGTACACCGTCTGGATGTTGTCGGTCGAGCTACCCGTCCGGTTGTGCAGCAGCACCGTCGTGTTGTCCGGACCGATCAACGAGACCTCAAGGTCGCCCTGGAAGGTGTGGGTGATGTCGACCCGCACGCTCAGGCTGACGATGGTTCCGGTGGCCGCGACGTTGATCGTGCTGGTGATGCCGGTGGTGTTGTTGTCGGGGATCGCCGTGTTGGCGGTCAGCGTGGAGTAGCCGTTGAAGGTCACCTTCCAGGTGTTCAGCGTTCCGGTGTCCGCCGCGGCCAGGTCGCGCACGCGCAGCTTCCAGGCTCCCGCGGTGTTCTTGCCGGTGAACGCCGAGAGCGCCTGCGCCGAGCGGGTGGTGATGTTGTAGGTCGTATTGATGTTGGCGGTCGCGCCGCCGGTCCGGTTGTGCAAGAGGACCGTGGTGTTGTCCGGGCCGATCAGCGCCACCTCCAGATCCCCCTGGAAGGTGTGGGTGATGCCCACGCTGACGCTGACGCTGGTGATGGTCATCGAGTTGGCGACGTTGATGGTGCTGGTGACGCCGGTCGTGTTGTTGTCGGGGATCGCCAGGGCCGGCGCCGCCGAGAAGGTCAGCACCTGGTTGCTGGAGCAGGCGCTCGTGGTGGCCGTCGCCTGGGCCGAGCTGGCCGAGGTGCAGGTGCTCACCACCGCCTGGACGACATAGAAGTAGGCCGTGTTGCAGGTCAGGCCGGTGTTGGAGAACGAGGTCGTCGCCGAGGTGCCGACCAGGGTGTAGGGGCCCCCGCTCGTCGTCGAGCGCAGGATGTTGTACGAGGTCGCGCCCGCGGACGCGGTCCACGAGACGTTGATCTGCGTCGAGCCCGCCGCCGTGGCGGTGACGCCGGTGGGCACCGGCGGCGCCGTGCAACCCGAGGTGCAGCTCGTGGTCACGAAGGCCGAGCAGATGCCGTTACAGGAAAGGGTGCCGCCGGTGAAGCCCAGGCTGACGCAGGTCTGGCCGCCGAGGTCGATGCCGTCGCAGACCTCGGTGCCCTCCTTCAGGTTGTTGCCGCAGACCGCGGCTATGCCGAAGTCGACCACGGCGAAGCCCAGGTTCTCCTTCTGAGCGTTGGTCGCCGAGCCGGGGAAGAACTGCCGCGTGTCACACCAGGCTAGGTAGGCCTTGTTGCTCTTGACGTCGAGGCCCATGTACTCGCCATATTGGTTGGGATTGCCGTTGGGGTTGTCGGTGGTGTTCTCGTCGGTGGTGCTGATGCCGCTGTTGTTGAACTCGACCGACGGCTGGCTGACCTTGACGTTGGCCTCGAAGCTGACGCCGCAGTTGGTGGAGCGGGCGGTGAAGATCTCGACCTTGCGGTTGTTGACGTCGTTGCGGGCGTCGTGCCACGCCACCACGACGTTGCCATTCGACTGATCCACCTGCAGGAAGGGGTGGAACTGAGTGCGGCCCGCCAGCCCGTCGTCATTGACCTTGACCGGCGCCGACCAGGTGGCGCCGTTGTTCGTCGAACGGGTGACCCAGATGTCGGTGTCGGCCACGGTGCCCGAGGCGAAATCGCCATAGGTGGCATAGAGCGTGCCGTCGCAGGCGCCGCCGGAGTTGTCGACGTCGACGGCGCCCATGGGACCGATGCTGCGGGCGTCCTCGGCCGGCGGCGAGTTGGCGCCGGAGAAGCCGGTCAGGTTGTGGTCGTGCACCTGGACCGGCGCCGACCAGGAGACGCCGCCGTTGGTCGACCGCGAGTACCACATCCGCTCGTCGGTACAATTGGTGCCGCAGGCGAGCGAGTCCCAGACGATGTGCACCGTGCCGTTCTTCTGCACCGCGAGCTCACAGCCGAGGTCGATGCCGCCGACCGGCGCCGTGGGTATGTCCACCTCGGTCCAGGCCACTCCGTTGTTCGAGGAGAACGCCATCTTCTCGTTGTTGTCGCGGTCCCAGCAGGTGTAGTGGCGGCCGTAGAAGGGGCTCGCCGGAGTGGTGTCGATGGCGTAGAAGTTCTTGTCCTCGCCGGTTGTGGTCGCCCACGAGTTCTTGATGATGCCCTGTTTCACCCAGGTGGCGCCGCCATCGGCCGAGCGCGCCAAGACCATCGAGTACTTCGTCGTGGTCGCCGTGCCGCAGAGCAGCATGTAGTTGAGGAAGACCTCGTTGCTGTCGTTCCAGGTGACCGCCGGGTCGGAGCCGAAAGTGGTCCCGGTGCAGGTGCCCAGAGCCATCACGTTGTTCGAGGGGGCGCAGGTGTGGTTCCAGGTGACGCCGCCGTCGCTCGAATAGAAGATCGCCTGCGTCGCCTGGTTGTTGCAGGCCGCGGAGGAGCCGAAGGTGTTGGCGGCGGCGACCATCTGGTTGAGATTGTGGGGGTTGACCGCGATCTGGATCTCGCCGTCATAGTCGGTGGGAGCGGGGGTGGCCGTCGACGCCACGTCGCGGTTGGTGCCCACCGTGATCGCCTTGTTCCAGACTCGCCAATCGCCAAGCTCGTCCCGGCCGGTATCGGCCGGCCAGCCGCTCAGCCACTGGTTGACCTTCTCGTCGCCATAGAGCTCGCGGGCCCGCCGGTCGTTGAGCTCGACCCAGCGGACGTGGAGCTTCAGCATGTACTCGGCGATGAAGATCTCGTAGTGCCTCACCTCCATGTCGATCTGCAGATACTCGAGAGGAGACAGCGGCATTCTTTTCAGAAGCGCATCGACGGCCTTGCGGTCGTTGAGGTTCGTGTTGGCCTTCTTTTCCAGGATCTTGAGGCCGGCGTCACGATTGAAGGCGTCGTAGGCGGAACGGAGTTGCCTGTGGAGGGCGGCCTTCGATATCGCTTCGTCCGCGAGCGCGGCGCCGGTCGTCATCAGAACCGCGAGGCACAGGGTGGTCCACAGGGCACGTATCATTCGCTGCATGAGGTTGCACCTTTCCTAGTCAAATTACAGTCGCGGCCGGATCATCCGGCCATGGACAAAGCGCAGTCGGCAGGACTGCGCTAAGGGTGACTTGGACAGTTGCTGCAGATCGTTGCAGGTACTCTGAAGATGTAGCTCCTACTTGTGTGGTGCTTTGAGCAAGGCTTTGGGGGACAAAGTGCCTACTTGGCGGCGGCCCGCATCTCGCGGCCAAACGCCGCGAAGGCCGCGAGATCCTCCGCCGGACCGGCCGCGAGAGCGTAACTCCAGCGGTCGGTCTCGAGGGCCGCCCCCTCCGCAGTCAGACGGCGCAGGAAGACGGCGTCGCGCAGATAGCGCAATCGTTGCAAGGTCGCGTCGGATGCGCCCCCATACCGCCCTGCCTGGCCGAGAAAAAAATCGAGAAGAGGACGCGGGACTTCGAGAGCCGGCAAGGCGTCGCGGCGGGTGTACTCGAAAATGGAGCGCTGGCGCCAGGGGTCGAACCTCGCCGTGCCGAACATGTCCGTTTCGGCGAGAAAGATCTGTGTCGTGGGCACCACCACCCGGACGGATTTGGACGCCGCGGGATGCAGCTCCCAGACCGCGACCGTGTGGTTGGGATAAGGCCACAGCATGCCAACTCCATGGATGCCGAGGGATCGCGCCAGGAACGCGAAGAGAGCACTCAGCTCGTCACACTCCGCCGAGGCCGTGGGTACGGTAGGGAGAGGTTGGCCAACGCTCTGCCACTGCTTCCAGATGTTGTCCGATTCCGGCGGCCGGTTGGTGATGGTCCAGTGCAGGTTCCAGAGCCCGGCATCGCGCGTGGCCTCGAACACCAGACGGACGATGACAAAGTCGGAGTAGCGGACGCTGCCGGGCGGGAGCCGGAACCTGGAGTTGAAGGATTGAAAGGCCAGCCGCATGCCGGAGCTGGCCTCCAGCGATTTCGCTTTGTCGCGGACCCCGTTGACGAGCTCGGCTACAGTCGCCGGGGCTGGACGCCTGGGAGGCACCTGGGCAGCGGCCGAGGCGACGAAGGCGACCACGCAAAGCCCGGCCAGCGAAAGTTTGAGCCGCCTCGACGGGCCTTCCCCTTCCGTCCGTCCCATGCTGAGTTAGACATGGGATGGGCAAGAAACGTTCCCGGGAGGCGGGCGGAGGCTTTCTCCCGTCTCACCCCTCCTGACGAAGCACGTCGAGCGGGCGCGCGTGGGTCGGGCGCCAGGCGACGGCGACGGCGCTCGCGAGGGCGATGGCCGTGGCCACGGCGACCATCGCCGGCGCCTGGGCGAGATCGAACGCGAGCCGCGCCGCCGGCCGCAGGTAATTGATCACCTTGAACGCGAGGGCGACGGCGCCCATGCCGGCGACCCCCGACACCAGCCCCAGCAGCGCGTACTCGATGGCGATCCCAGCCAGGATCCGCGCGCTCGAATATCCGATCGCCTTGAAGATGCCCATCTCCCGCCGCCGGTCGAGCATCGCGAGGCCCACCGAGTTCGCGATCAGGACCCCGCCCGCGACGAGCGCCAACCCGGCGGTGGCGACTACGAACGCGAACAGGCTCTCGAGCTCGCCCTGCATCGCCGAGCTCAGATCGGGCCGGGTCAGCATCAGGGCGTCCGGTGCCTCGTGACCGAGAGTCTTTGCGATCGCGTCGAGCCGTTTCTCGTCCACCCGGCCCGTGAAGCTCACCTGCGCCGCCTTCCCTCCGAGCTGTAGGACCGTCGCGGGGTCCACGACCAGCCCGGCCACGGGTGGAATGAGCGGCGAGACCCTCTTCAATTCATAGAACCCGGTGATCGCAACACGCACCCGCTCTCCTTTCGGAGACGAAATCTCGACGGTGTCGCCCATCGCAAGCTTCGGCGGCTCGCCACGCAGCTTCACGGGTGCGAGAGCGAAGCCCGGCTCCTTCCTCCAGACACCTTCGACGACGTGCACGGTTCCCGTCCGGTCCTCCTCGCAGCCCGTGACCTCACGCGCGCCGATTCGCGAATCGATCGGCGCCGTCACGAAACGCTGAACGGCCTTCACGCCCTCGCGATCGAGCATCGCGGCGACCGGACCCGCATCCGCCGAGGCCGCATAGAACGCGACGTTGTAGCCGCCTCTCGGGAGCTCCTGGGTGGAAAACCGCTGGCGCCCGTTCGAGATCATCGCGGCGGCAAATCCGATCGTAAACACTCCGCAGAACAGCGCGACCAGCGCCACGAGCTGCTGCATGGGCTGCCGCCGGAGATTTCTCCGGGCGAGCATCACGAGGCTCGGCAAGGGCATTGGAACCGCAACCACCGCGAAGAACCCGGCGCCGAGAACCGCGATCAGAATCGCGAGCCCCCCGAAGCCAGTCGCGACGATGCCGATACCCTTCAGCACGCTGCCCAGGATCGCCGCGGCGAGCGCCGAGAACAGGGCTCCCAGCGTAACAATGAGCACGACCGTCTCGCCCCAGGCTTTCGGCGCCGGCAGATCGCGCAACAGTGTCGACGGCCGCACGGCGCTCGCCTTGACGATCGCATGCAGGCCAAAAATGACCGCGGTCGCGGCGCCCGCCGCCACTCCACCCACCAACACGAGAGGATTGATCGGAGAGCCCAGCATGATCGGTCCCGTTCGTGCGAGAAGGACGCCCAGCCAGGCCGCGAGACCGGCGCCCGCCGCGGCGCCGGCAAGACCGCCGATCAGACCGAGCATCCCCGTCTCAACCCCGAAAAGAATTACGAGGTGGTGGCGCTCGTAGCCAAGCGTCTTGAGCGTCGCGATCTCCAGTCTCCGGCGCGCCATCAAGACCTGCATCGTGTTGGACAAGCCGATGCCGCCGAGCAGCAACCCTAGAATCCCAGCTCCCTTGAGCATCAGCCCGAACAGATCCACGGCGCGGGCGCGCTGTTTCGCGATCTCCTCGGGCCGCGCCACCGTCCAACCCGCGGCAGCGAGGCTCTCGCCGGTGGGGCGCGAGGGTCCCCAGAGCACCCGCGCCGAAGCCGCGACGTCCTCACGCCCCGCAAGCCTGCGGGCGGTCGCGAGGCTGTAATAGACCGCATTCCCCTGGCGATCCGGCGTCAGCTCGACGATACCGGTCACGCGCAGACGGGAAGGCCCCACTCCCGGGCCGCCCAGCGTAAATTCGTCGCCCGCCGCGAGCCCCGCCCTGTCGGCGGCGTCCCGCGTAATCACGGCCGTTCCCGGCTCGGCGATCAACCGTCCGAACGAGGTTGATGGCGCACCTGCCAGGCGCATCGCTCCCACGAGGGGAAAGGTCTCGGGATCCACGCCGAGCGCCCTGTCGAGGAGATAGGACCGGCCGGCGCCGCCGCGCTTGAGGAGCGCACCGCCATCGTGTGTGGTCAGGGTGACCGCCGCGATCTTCCCCTGCGCCCGCATCGCCTCGAGCGCCTCGAGGTCCGTGGCCCTGAAGGCTCGGCCCTCCCGGGAGAGCGACGCGTCGCCGCCGAGCACGAAGCGCGCGTCGAGAGTGATCGAGGCCGCGATCATCGACGAGAGAAGCTGCAAGCCGACCAGCGACATGACGCCGAAGGTCACGCACACCGCGGCGAGCAGCGTTCTTTGACCGCCTCGCAGAAGGTTGCGGGCCGCGTACCGAAATGCGAAGGCGACGTTCATGCCGGCTCCGTCAGCAAGCCGTCGATCATGTGGAGATTGCGGTCGGCGCGCTTGGCGACCTCCGGATCGTGCGTTGCGACGACGACGGTGAACTGAAGGTCGCGGCGCAGGGATTCGAGAAGCTCGAGCACCTGGGCTCCGGTCGCGCTGTCGAGATTGCCGGTCGGCTCGTCCGCGATCAAAAGCGACGGCCGCGTGACGAGCGCGCGGGCAATGGCGACACGTTGCTGCTGTCCGCCCGAGAGCTGATGCGGCCGGTGGTCGAGGCGATCCGAAAGACCCACGAGCCCGAGAATTTCCCGCGCGGTATCGCGGGCTCGTGACCGCGAAGGCCCTACGTGCAGGGGCGCCTCGACGTTCTCCTGCGCCGTGAGCGACGAGATCAGGTTGAACGATTGGAACACGACGCCGATCTTCTGATTGCGCAGCCGCGCCATCGCGCGCTCGCCGAGCCACGTCACGTCGATCCCGTCGACGACGATGCGGCCGGAGGTCGGGGAATCGAGGCCGGCGAGAATGCCGAGCAGGGTCGACTTGCCCGAGCCCGAAGGCCCGGTGAGCGCGATCCACTCGCCCGAATCGACGGTAAAGGAAACGCCTCGGAGGATGGGAACGCTTTCACCGCCGAGCGGAAGAGAGCGCGTCAGCTCGATGGCTTCGATAGCCGGCCTGTCTGGATGCGTCATGGTCAGTACAACGCGCGCCGCCGGCATCTATTACGGAATCGGCCCTGCCACTACTCCCGCTCCGCGACTTGGGCGGCCTGCCACAGCTCGCCGTACTTCTCGCGGACATATGGGTTGAGCTCCTCCACGAGGCCGGCGGGGAGCTTGAGGATGCGGATGATCTCGATGACGTCCGCCAGATCCTTCAGCCGGTGCGGGGCCGTCATTGAGAGCCATGGCACCGATGACGGCGTAGGGAATGCCGTCTTCTTCCAGTAGGCGCGACACCTTGGCGGCTACGCGTTGAACGTCGGATTCGCCCCTAAAGAATTTTTCAGCCTCTTCCATACCCGCGTCAAAACGAGCCTCGAGCTCCGGGTCCAGTCGAGGGCGTTTCGCCCAGGCGTCCATCGCGCTGGCCGCAGTCGATCGCATGCGGTCAGGTTAACAGAGTCTTGGACGCGCGGCTCAGCTCCATCCGTGAATGAGGCCCCCGATCACCAGACCGCCGATCCCACCCAGGATCAAAATGGGCAGGTACGCCTTCGTGATGATGGCGGAGGGAAGGCTCAGGAGCAGCCCGAAGAACAGACCCAGAGCCCATCCTGGCCACGCGAGCTGCACGCACCCAATAACCAGGCCAATGGCGAAGCGGTCCGTGAATGCTCCCAGGAGCGCCGCCCGCTTGTCCGGGAAGGGCATGGGAATCATCAGGCCCACCGAGATAAGGCCAAACACCACTCCTGCGATCAGTCCCAACAGAGGATTCGGCATCGAATTGTCTCCTTGGATTGAATTGACAGATCATCCCCGCAGGGCCGGCCCCCTGGCCTGCGCAATGAGTAGCGCGCAACGTTGCGCGATGATTCCGAAGCCTTTGGCGCGGGCCTCGGTGGCCAGCTCCGTGGCAAGTTGCCTTGCTTCGCCGGAACGGCCGCGAGCCATCGCCAGCTCGGCCTGGAAGAGGCGGCCCTGGAGCTCGTAGGTCACGAAGCCGCTTCGCCGCGCCAGCTCCAGCCCTTGATCGATCGCGGCCCCGGCGGCGTCGAGCTGTCCATGGGCGAGGAGCACCTGCGTCCGGACCGTCCAGACCGCGAATGAGCAGAGGGGCTGGCCCGGCGGGTGCAGAATGGCGAGCGCGCGGGCGCTCTCGCGGTCCGCTGCCGCGAGATCTCCAGCCACCAGGGAGGCGAGAGCGAGGCTGGCACGCGAGCAGGCGTTGAGCGAGGGCTCCCCTTGCCGGGAGGCCATGGCCACGGCCAGGCGCGCCGGCCCCAGCGCTTCGGCGCCATGGCCGGCCTCGGCCAGCCAGGTCGCGAGGTCGGACTGGGCCCAGGCGATGCCCTTCGGCACGCCAATCTCCTGCCGCAGGGCCAGAACCTGACGCTGCAGCTCGACCGCCTGCGCCGGATCGCCGCTCCAGAAGGCGAGGTCGGGCAGGAAGCTCCGGGCCTCGGCGACGCGGTTGCGGTTGCCGGCCTTCAGGTTGCGCTGGATCCCTTCGTCGATCATCCGGCGAGCCTCGGCCAGCTCGCCGCGGTGGAGCCGGTTGACGCCGACCGGATGAAGGAAGCGCTCCCGGCAGAGCTTCCCCTGGGCCTCGCAGGTGTCGAGCGCCTCGCGCATCAGGCTGTCCGCCCCCAGGAGGTCGCCGGTGGAGAGCCGGAGGACGCCGAGGTTGTAGAGCAGAGCCGGCAGCTTGCCCAGGGCTCCGATCTCCCGGTAGAGGTCGACCGCTTGCCGGTAGAGCTGTTCGGCGCCGGCCGGATCTTCACATTCGGAGAGGACGGCGCCGAGGTTCTGGAGGACATTGCCGACGAGGAAACGATCGCCGGTCGCCTCCGCCTGGCGGCGGGCCAGGGCGAGATCGTCGAGCGCCGGGCGGCAGTCGGCGGCGGAGCCCGCGCGGCGGCGGGCGAGCGCCAGATCGCGCAGAGCGCGCACCTCGACCTGGACCATCCCCCGGCTCCGGGCGGCGGCGAGCGCGCTCTCGGCGGCGATCTTCTCGCTACGGTAGTCCTCCAGACCGGCGTAGGCGTCCGCCTCGAGAATGGCGAGACGGGCGTCGCCGCGCTCCGCTGGATGCTCCCGGCGCAGCTCGGCGAGCGTCGCCAGGGCTTCCCGGTTCTGCCCGGCCTTCGCCTGGGTCTCGCACAGCGCGAGACCGGCCGCGAACGCATGCCGCGAGATCTCGTACACGCGGCGCATGTGGTCGACCGCCTCCGGCCGCCGGCGGGCGATGCGGAGGTAGGTGGCCTCGGCCGCGAGCCGCTGCGGCTCCGGCAGCCCGTTCGACTGCTGCGAGGCCTTCAGCGCGGCGTTCTCAGCCTTGCTCTCGGCGCCCAGCAACTCGTAGGCTTGGGCCAGCGCGAGCCAGGCACCGGGAAAGCCGGGATCGGCGCGGACGGCCCCCTCCAGCCGTTCGGCGGCGGCCAGCGCATCCCGGCGCTGGAGCCGTTCCAACCCCTCGGCATAGAGCCGCTGGGCCGCCAGGTCGGCAGGCATGGCGCCGCGTGCCTCGGCCTCTCCGGTCCCCCCGGCCAGCGGTCTGCCGAGCGCCTGGCGGAGCTCGCCGGCCAGCGAGTCGCTGAGGGCGAAGAGATCCTGCTCCCGGCCGCGCCGGCTGATCGCCGCGCGCGTCTCCCCGGTGCCCGCGTGGCGCAATGAGACGTCGATCCGCAAGGGCTGGTCCTGGCCCGCGAGCAGCACGTAGGAGCCCGCGAGGATCCACTCGCTGCCGAGACGGCGCTGGATCCGCGCCAGCTCGGCGGTACCGAGCGGGGTGTCCAGACGCAATCCGAGCTCGCCCCGCATGCTGGCGACGTCGTCGCTGGAGACGGGCCGCAGAGACCCGCCACGGCTGAGATCGGCGGTGAGCATCTCGGTCAGTGCCGTGCCCACCCAGCCGCCCGCGCCGCCGGGCGAGAGATTGCGGAAGCCGACCACGGCGACGCCCGGTGAGCGGGACGCCGAGGCGGTGTCAGGCCCTCCGGCGATCCGCCAGACCCCTGCCGTCGCGAGCAACGCGGCTCCGAGGCCGGCAGCCAGCCACCGCGGCCAGGACCGATGCCGGGGAACCGCGGGCGCCGCCGGTGGAGGCTCCGGCGGTGGGCTTGCAGGCACCGCATCCTCCCCATTGGCCTCGACCGTACCGAGAAACCGGTAGCCAAGACCGCGGACGGTCTCGATCCACGTCTCCGCGGACTCCTGGCCGAGTGCCTTGCGGACCGCGCTGATGGTCCAGTGGAGATTGCCTTCCTCGACGATCGTCTCGCCCCACACGGCGGCGATCAGCTCGTCGCGGGTGACCAGGCGGCCGGGATGGAGCACGAGGTAGAGCAGCGTGTCGAAAGCACGCCGGGTCAGCGCCACCGGCCGTCCCTGGGTCAGCAGACAGTGCTCGGTGGTGTTCAGCTCGAAAGGGCCGAAGCGATGACGGTCGGACATTGACTCCTGGAGTCTATCCGATCGCCGCGCTCCGGCCCCTCACCCGTTGCCGGGCCCCCCTGTGGCGCCGCGGTGCTTACAGCGCGTTGGGAATCGGGCCGGCGCCGAGCTCCACGAAGACGTAGAGCCACGGGCTATAGACGGTGGATGAGCCGTTACCTCCCCACAGGATGCCCGCCAGAGTCGCTTCCCCTCCGCTCCGGGTGAAGACCGGCGCGCCGCTGTCTCCTCCGGCCGACCCGGCTCCCGTCCAATCCTGGCAGAGCATCGTGATCGTCGAAGCGAAGAGATTGGTGTCGACACAAGTGTTGGTCACCGATCCGAAGGTGCCGCCGGTGGTGCGTCCGACCTTGTAGACCACCGAGCCTGAGGACACGCTACCGAACAGGAATCCAGTCACCGTAAGGCGCGGCGTGACCGGACTGACCGTCAGGGTCCCGGAGCCCAGACCCCAGACGAGCGGATTGGCGATCTTCGGGCCCGCGGAGAGGACAGTGGAATCGTAGGCCACGAACGCCGCGTCGGAGCTCCGGCACAGCCGTCCGGCAGGGCAGGAGCCGCCGACGATGAACGGCGGATCGATCGTCTCGACGCCGATCTGGTTACTCCCTCCCGGCGTGTTCTGGAAGAAGACCGAGCCTTCGACGACACCGCGCGTCGCCGTGCAATGCGAGGCGGTAATGAACCCCTTGACCCCGAAGCGGACCGCGTTGGTGCCGAGGGTACAGATGCTGTAGGAGGTGCTGTTGATCGGCCGGCTGATCTGCACCCCGGCGGGGACCGGCCGGATTTTGTCGGTGAGCATCTCCAGCGGCTGGATGGGCTCGGCGGCCTCGACGATCACCGCCTCGGGCGGTACCCGGGTACCCTTCAGGAAGCTCTGGAGCTCCCCGGTAAACTTGTCGATGGCCTCACGCTCCACCCCGAAGACGAGACGGTTCCGTCGTTCGTCGATATCGAGAAACACCGCTCCCGCTTCGTTGAGCTCGGGCCGCACCTGGTTCTTCCAGGCATAGAGATCGCGGTAATCATAGTCTCCCTGATGGAACACCACGCGCTCGGCGAGGCCCTGCATCTCGCCGGCACGGGCCAGATCCTGGAGATAGACGTGCGTGGTTCCCTTCTCGTCGACATAAAGCCCGCCGAAGCCGGGAACCTTCTCGGCCATCCGGGCATACTCGTCGTCCAGATTCATCGGCGTCTGTTGCGCTCGCACCGCGGGTACCATGGACAACAGCAGCGTGGCGACCCACAGGAATCGACCCCAAAAACAAGACTTGGACATGGCATCAAGCTCCCCGATCCGCGCGGCGGCGAAACTGCCGCCGTGCACCCCAACTCTCGGGGCAACGGGGGTCCAGCCGCCTGTAAGGAACCTGAAACCCGTCTTAAATCTGTCTTGAATCGGCCTTTAATCGCTCAGCTCGATGGGATTCCTTTCTCCGCGATCCGCTCCATCGCTTCGCTGAACCGATCGATCTCCTCCACGGTCGTGTAGACGCTGGGGCTGATCCGGACACCGCTGAACTCGGGATGGACGATCGGGGTGACGAGGATGTGCTGCCGCCTCCAGAGGTAGTCCGCCAGCTTGCGCGTATCCACTCCCACGATCTCGACATTGGCGATGCCGCAGGCCTTCCCCGGCTTCAGACTGGTATGCAGGTGCATCTTCTCGTGGCGCGCGAGGCGCATGGCCCAGCGGTCGCGCAGATACCGCAGGCGAGCGGCCTTGCGCGCGGCGCCGATCCCTTCGTGAAAGGTGAGCGCCTCGGCGATGGCCAGGTTCTGGGCCGCGGGATGGGTGCCGATCTCCTCGAACTTGCGGATGTCGTCCGCCATCGCGGCCGGTGCGGCGACCAGCGGCCAGAGATCCCGGATCTTGTCCCGCTTCACGTAGAGCATGCCGGTGCCGTGAGGAGCGAACAGCCACTTGTGCAGGCTCGTCGCGAAGTAGTCACAGCCCAGGTCCGCATGATCGAAATCGACGTGCGCGAACGACTGCGCGCCGTCCACGATCACCGGAATGCCCCGCTCGCGCCCCAGCTCGACGACCCGCTTCACGGGCAGGATCTGCCCGGTGAGGTTGATCATGTGGCACACCAGGATGAGCTTCGTCTTCGGCGTAATGTTGCGCCGGTACAGATCCACGATCTCGTCGTCGTCCTCGGCGGGCACCGGCAGGGAAAACTGCTTCAGGACGATGCCCTCGCGCCGGGCCCGCTGCTCGAAGGCGGCGATCATCCGGGGATAATCCTGATTGGTGGTCAGCACCTCGTCGCCGCGCCGCAGATCGATGCCGAGCTGGCACGTCTGCAACCCCTCAGAGGAGTTCCGCACCAGGGCGATCTCCTCGGAGCCGTTACCGAACATCCGGGCCAGCCGCTGGCGAACCGTCTCCCGCTGCGGGTCGAGCACCTCCCACAGCGCCACCGGGGGCGGCATCGAGTTGGAGAAATCGAGGTGGCGCTTGTGAGCGGCCTGCACCACGGCCGGCGACGGGCTCACCCCCGCGTTGTTGAGGTTGACCACGCTACGGTCGACCGTGAACGCCTGCTGCATCTCGAACCAGAATCCTTCGTCCCCGGCGGCCTCCACCGGCGACCCCGCGGACTCCGCCGCCCTCGCCAGCGCCGCGGGGACGCCGAGCGGATTGAAAGCCGCCGCCACGACACCCAGCGCGGCCGGCCGGCCGATGGCCCCCAAGAATTCTCGACGCGTCATGGCGCCGGACAGTATATCGCCCAGCGCCGCTCCGGGAAGGAAGAAGGTTCAGACCTTTACCTTGAGCTTGGCCAGCTTGCCCTCGAGCCGTATGAGCTCATTCACCGGGCTCCTGAGCTGCGCGCTGGTCTTGAGCGTCTGAAGAACGGGGCTCAGCGCGGCGGCCGTCCCCAGAAGGATGGCATAGGCATCCACATGCTGATAGGCAACCTGGGCGAAAAAGTTGAGGACCGACGGAAGGAGTGGATGGATAATCCCGGTGTTGACCGCGCTCCCCTGCAGCGGCGGTGCCGTGAGGTTGATCTGGGTATAGTCGCCGTCCTTTGAAATGTCGACAGCCAGATCGGCGAAGCCATTCACGAAGAGGTCCGGCGGGATACTCGGTGCGTAAAGGTTGGGGATGGTCTGGAGATCCGAGGTCGTCCAGGCCTTGGGGACGATGTCCAGGGGATTGTAGAGACGCGTGACCTGAGATCCGATCCGTGCATCGGAATATTGGGCGAAAGCCGCGTTGCCCGCGGTGGGGCCTGCCGAGGGAAGAACGGAGAGTGTGGCATTGCCGGCGGGATCCCATTGCGCCCGCACGTCGCTGAGCCACAGAGCCAGCGCGGGCGAAAGGGCTCCGCCGAGGCTGTGACCCGAGACGTTGATCGTGATCGGAGCGCCGACCTGGGACGCGAGGAAGTCCTTGAGAAGAACCCCGGCGCCGGGTTGTCCCGGACCCGGTGTCAAGTTCTGAAGAACCGAAAGACCGATGAAGGTGCCAAGGGAAACCTTGCGTTCCGGAGAGAACGGAGAGCCGGTGGGCCAGGGCACTTGGGTGGTCACGAGGAAGTCTTCGACGATCCAGTCCAGCAGCGAGTAGGGATTCGTGCCGGCGACGGCCACCACGAGTTGCCCATTGCCGCTGACGACGAACATGGTGTTGTCGGGCCGGCTGGACGTTGGGAGCTCGTAGACGGCAGGCCCCCACACCAGCTTCCAGGAACCGATCTGGGGCTCCAACTTCGTGAGCTGGGTTTCGAGCAATTGGGTCAGCGCGGGCTCAATGGTCCCTACGCTCCCGGTCAAGCTGTCGCCCAAGCCGGCAAGCATCGAGAGAGTAAAGACGGTCTGCTGGGGATTGAACGTTCCCACGGGTGCATCTCCTTTCGAGAGTCGGAAGCAGGCTGGACCTCTCACTTCAGCAAGGGCCGTGAGCAAGGGCCGTGCCCGGCAAAATAGCTTGATTCAGGGGAAAAATCCAATGTCGAACGGCACTGACGTGTCGACCAATGTCGAACGATGCCGGCCGACATGTCAGCTCGGCCCCATGCCATAATCCATCGCATGAGCTCTGGGCCGCGGAGAAAGTTGTTGTGTCTCGTCCTTGGGATCAGCATCCTTGGCATCGGCACCCTGGGCCTCTCCGCCGAGAGCGTCGCCGCCGTCGAAGCCCCGGACGCGGGAGAAGTGCGCTGGCTGGCGGAGCACGCCGTGCCGGTGCGTTCGATCACGCCGGAGGATGAGGACTTCTCGGACCTGATGCCTCTCGTGGTGTGGATCGGAAGCTCCCGTGTCGTGGCGTTGGGAGAGGTGACGCACGGCGATGGCGCCATGTTCCTCGCCAAGGCACGGCTGGTGCGCTTCCTCCACCAGGTGATGGGGTTCGACGTGCTGGCCTGGGAGGCCGGCTTCTACGACGTTCCCTTGGTCGACGCGGCCCTCCGCTCCGACGTCCCGCTGCCGGACGCGGCGGCACGGGGGCTTTACAGGATCTGGTGGAAGAGCGTTGAAACGCAGCCGGTCTTCTCCTATGTGCGTTCGACCCAGACGACGCTCCATCCGATCCTGAGCGTGGGCTTCGACTGCCGGGTCTCGAATGAAAAGTCGCGGGCCGAGCTTTTTCCCGCCTCGATTTTCTCCTTTTTCGACCGGCTCGATCCGGCACTGATCTCAAAGCAGGAGCGGGCGGACTTGACGGCGATGTCGATCGGGCTGCTGCCGGCCGCCGTCTATGAGCACCCTGGCGAGCGGCGCTACAACCGCGAGCTGCCGCGCCGGCTGATCGCGTTGATCGATCAGCGGCGGCAGGATCTCCTGGTGCATGCGAGCCCTCGCGAGATCGACTACGTCCGCCAGTCGCTGGTCAGCTTCACAAACATGGACCGCGCCCTGGGTGGGCAGAGCGGCACCGGCCATACGGACGACGGCTACTCCCGCGACACGGCCATGGCCGAGAATCTCCTCTGGCTCCTCCACGGGCCGCTCGCCGGACACAAAGTGATCGTCTGGGCACACAACTACCACCTGCTCCGAGACGTGACCTCTCTCAACTCCGGCCCGCTTCTCAAAGCCAATCCTGCGGTGGGGCCGATGGGGCTGCATCTCGCGCGGGACTTGGGGCGCGATCTCTACGTGATCGGCGCCCTGGCCCATCACGGCACCAACGGCGAAGCGGGAGAGAAGACCGAGACCTTGCCGGTCCCGGCGGCCCAGTCCCTGGAAGGGCTGCTACACGCCGCGGGCAAGCCTCGCCTTCTCCTGAATCTACGCGACCTCCCCGCGGATCATTGGCTGCGCAAGCCCCTCACGGCCGGCGTCTACTTCTACGAGCCCCAGGTCACCGACGTGCCCCGCCTCTACGACGCGGTTTTCTTCCTCGACGAGATGAGCCCGAGTCACGCGGTGCGGTGAGGCCGCTCCTTCTCCTGTCCGAGCGAAATGAATCGGACCCTGTC
Organism: Thermoanaerobaculaceae bacterium; assembly: GCA_963717295.1. Lineage (GTDB taxonomy): Bacteria > Acidobacteriota > Thermoanaerobaculia > Multivoradales > UBA5704 > DATARR01. The sequence goes on along the minus strand of OY970330.1, from coordinate 6,912,579 downwards.
GGCACTACCCTGGTAAGCTGACGTGTCGATTCCCGAGGAGGTCTCTGCCGATGTCGATATCCCTGCGCCTGAGCCATGCCCTCGTGATCTTCATCCTGGCAGCCGCTCTGCCCGGCCCTCTCCAGGCCGCCGCGGACCCGACCTACACCGCGCTGCGCGCCGCGAAGCCGGACGGACGGAAGATCCCGGTCCAGAACCTGATCCTGGAGCGCGATGCGTTCCGGTTCCAGCTCGACTCCGGAGCCCTCCATCTGCTGGCTCCCGTCGACGGGCACACGGTCGGCGCGATCTTCGTGGGCCAGGGGAGCTACCGGCTGAGCCCCGCCACTCCCAACGAGGCGCGGCAGCTCGCCCTCTCCTCCGGGGCCGACAAGGGCTTCGAGGCGCTGTCCGATTCGTTCGAGACCCTGTTCCTTCTCTTCACCGACGGCACCCTGGCCGAGCTCGAGCATCATGCCGCCGTGCAGACCGGCGCTCCCGATCCCCACGCCGTCGACGCCTACAACCGGTGGCTCAAGCGGCAGCAGAACGACTTCAAGACCAACTTCCATCTCCGGATTCTCGAAGACCTGCTCAACACGCCGGGGCGCACCGATGGCGTCTTCCTGGCCCTCATCGACGGCCGCAAGGTGCCGCCCGCGCTCGCGGCCGTGGACCCCGACGGCGCCGGCTCCCTGCACCTCGCCTCGCGCCTGGGCGGAGAGAGCACGGTTTTCCTGGTCGCCGACTCGTTCAAGGGAGGTTTCTGGTACCTCTGCGACCGCAAAGAAGATGTGGCCCGCCGTCAGCACCCGCCCGAAAAGCGGCACGTCGACGCCCTCGACTACCGGATCGAGACCGAGGTCAAGCGCGACTCCGACCTCGTGGGCCTGACCACCGTCCGCTTCCAGCCCCTGGTCGACGGCCTGCGCGTGCTGCCGCTGTACCTATCGCCGAAGCTGCGCATCGGCGACGCTTCCTATGCCATCGAGACCGCGGGAGCCGAGCCCGCCTGGAAACCTCTCGCCTGGGTTCAGGAGGAGGAAAAGAAAGACGCCGATGCCGCCGTCGTATTCCCCGAGCCGCTGCCCAAGGGAGCGACCGTCCGGCTCCGGCTCGCCTACCAGGGAGGCGAGGTCCTGGAAAGCGTCGGCGTCAAGACCTACGTGGTCCGAGCCCGCGAGAGCTGGTATCCCAACCTCGGCATCTTCTCCGACCCGGCGAAGTTCGAGATGGTCTACCGGGTTCCCTCCGGCCTGGAAGTGGTTTCCGTGGGACAAAAAGTGGAAGAACGCACCGAGGGGAAGCAGCGGATCTCGGTGTGGCGGACCGAAGGGCCGGTCCAGGTCGCCGGCTTCAACTACGGCAAGTTCGAACGGATGACGCGGAAGGACGACGTCAGCGGCATCATGGTAGAGGTCTTCACCGGCGAGGACCATCCCGATCTGGGACCGGAAGTTGGCATGGTTTCCGGCGCCCGGCTGGCCGACAGCGCGGCCGTGGACGGGATCAACTCCGCGCGCATCTTCACCACGTATTTCGGCGCCCTGCCTCAAACCCACGTCGCGATCACGCAGCAGGCGCAGTGGTCCTTCGGACAGTCCTGGCCGTCGCTCATCTTTCTACCCTTCTCGGCCTTCCTGACCGGCACCCAGCGGGCCGCCCTGGGCCTGTACCGGATGACGGATTTCATCAACCGTGTGGGCTTTCACGAGTTCGCCCACCAGTGGTGGGGGCATCTGGTGGGCGGTGCCACCTATCGCGACGAGTGGCTGGAAGAGGGCTTCTCCGAGTTTTCAGCCGCCCTGGCCGTGCAGCACACGCAAGGGTGGGACGGCTACAACGACTTCTGGCGCAGCGCGCGCAAGTACATCTTCGGGAAGTATCCGGGCAATTCAATAGCGCATGATAAAGCGGGGCCCATCAGCCAGGGCTGGCGGCTCGGCACGCAGTACACGCCCTCGGCGCCGCAGGCCATGATCTACTCCAAGGGTGGATACGTCCTCCACATGCTGCGCACCCTGATGTGGGACGACAAGTCGAAAACGCCAGATGCCAACTTCATCGCCATGATGAAGGATTTCACCTCCACCTATGCCGGCAAAGCAGCCACCACCGCCGATTTTCAAAAGGTGGTGGAACGGCACATGGTGCGCGCCTTGAATGCCACCAACGACGGCAAAATGGACTGGTTCTTCAACCAGTGGGTTTATGGCACGGACACGCCCCACTATGCCTACGACCTGAAGGCGGAGAAGACGACCGGCGACGAGTACCGGATTCACGGCCAGGTCAGCCAGCAGGGAGTTCCGAAGGACTTCCGCACCCTCGTCCCGATCCAGCTCGACTTCGGCAAGAACGAGCTGACCCGCATCGGCATGCTGGGGCTGACGGGAGAGGCCACCGTACCGATCGACGTGAAGCTGAAGCTCCCGAAAGCCCCGAAGAAGGTCCTGGTCAACGCCTACGGGGAGATCCTGGCGCGGGACTGAGAGCGGACTCAGTCTCTGGGCAACACGGTAATGATTCCCATCATGGGAGTGCCGTGGTTCCCGTCGGGATCCTCGATCCCGCCGTCGGGCCCGGGCGCCGCCGGCTGATTGTGTCCATCCAGATGGGCGTGGAACCGGCAGTAGTAGACGAAGGTTCCGGGATGGCCGAAGTGGAGGACGAGCGTCCCTGGCTTGCCGTCGTTATTGTCCGTTCCCTTCAGCACGATGTTGACCCCGCGGTTGCCCGTGGTATTGAAAGCGTCGTCGCTGACCACCGTATGGTCATCCGTATCCATATTGATCCAGCGGACGGCATCGCCGGCGTGAATCGTCTGGGAAAACGGCGTGAAGCGATCCTCTTCCGGCACGATGACCTGATTGTGAATGACCCGCGCCGGCTGTGAAATGGGATTGGGAGCGGCGGCGGCCAGGACCATGAGGAGCATGAGACCCAGAATTCCGATTGTCGCCGGATGATGAAGCTTTGACCTCATATGCTGTCTCCTTTCGCGGTAGAAACCACGTCAAGCCTCTCGCCAAGCGGACGCTTGGCGGTGATGACGTTTGCAAAAAAAGTGCCGATTCGCTTGAGCCGAGGCGCCGGCGGCAATCCGTTGACGCGGCAACACGGACTTGTTACCCTGCGAATGGCGTTTCTAACCGAAAGGGGTGGTGTGTGATGAGAAGAACGGTTCTCGTTCTCGGTTGTGCTCTGGTTTGTCTCAGTTTTGCCTCAGCCGGAGTCGCGGATGAAGCTCCCAAAATCGCGGCGGCCTCGGTGGCCCCGGCTACGCTGACATTCATGATTCCCGGCGTGACCTCTCCGCCGGTGACCTGGGCCAGCCTCAGTTGCATCCAGCAATACAACGCGTGCATCGCAGGGTGCGACGGAGATCCCTACTGTGATCCGCGGTGCACCTGCGACTACTACTATTGCAAGGGCCTGCCGCTTCCCCCTGATTGCTGATCTCCCTCCTCAGTTCAACGGCACGCCGGCCAGCGGCAGCACCCAGGGCTCCCGGCCGGTGAACGGAGTCGTGGCCGAGAAGAAGAGATTCCCACCGGCCGCCGCGAGGCCCTCTGGGAGGGCAGAGAGCATCCCGGGCGCCAGTTCCCCAACCTGGTGAGTTCCCGCCCGGGTGCCGTCGCTCACCCACAACTCGCGGCCGTGGACGCCGTCGTTCGCCGTGAACCAGACGCGACCGGCTGCCACGGCAAAGTTGTCGGGAAAGGACGAAGGGCTCCCCTGTGCGAGGTCCAACCGAGTCGTGCCGGCGGCGGTACCATCCGTAATCCACAGCTCGAAACCGTGCTCGGCGTCCCACCCCCGGAAGAGGAGATGATTGCCAATGCGCGACCAGGCCGGGACGTAAACGAAGGCACCCGGCGCCGTTGACCGCGCCGAAACCAGAGCCAGGAGCCTTGTACCCTCCGTCGTGCCGTCTGTGCTCCACAGACCCGGCTGCGGCGAGTCGCCGGCTGCGGCGCCGAAGAACAGAAGCCGGCCGCCGAATTCGGTCAGGCCCACCACTTCGGAATACCCCGCGAAAGTGTCGCCGTCGATCGTCGCGCCATCCAGACGATAGAGACGGCCGTCGGCCATGAAATAGACCCTGCTTCCCACCGCCGCGGCCTCAAAGTTGAATCCGTCACCCCCGAAGCTGCCGAACGAGGAGGTGCCTGCCGTCGTGCCGTCGCTGCGGGAGAAGGAGAGCTCGCCGTCCACGAGGTGGAAAAAGTAGAGGAAGCCGCCGGCGACCGTCAGGTTGACGGGCTCTCCCGGTGGCAGGCTCAGAAAAGGCTTTGTACCGGCGGAGGTGCCGTCGCTCGACCACAATGCCAGCCTCTGTTGATCGATACTACCGACCTTGAAGACCAGCCGGCCTCCGAATTCGAGCGGCGACCCCACAATGCTGTCGCCCAGATTCGCGATCGTCCGCGTGCCCGCGGCCGTGCCGTCGGTGGTCACGAGGCGCCCGCCGCCGGTGAACGAGAAGGCGTGGCCGCCCGCCACCACAGGCGCCGAAAAACCAAGCCCGGACGTCGCCAGCCGCTGGGTGGTAGCGCCGTCGCTCGACCAGAGAGTCGCCTCCAACTTACCCGTGGCCCTGAAGACAACCCGGTTGCCGAGGCTGGCGAATCGCGGATCGGACGAGGATACGGCCCGGTCGAAGGTCGCCAGAGGACGCGTGGACGCCGCCGAGCCGGCCGTGATCCAGAGCTCCGAGGCCCGCCTGCCATCGCCCACTCCCAGCAGGACCTGCTCACCCAGCACAGCGCCGCCCGGCGGTTCAGCCGAGATGGACAAGCGGCCCAGAGAGACGGTCCCCGCCTTGGTGCCATTCGTCCGCCACAGCGCGGGCACTCCCTTTTCCGTGTCGGTGGTGAAGTACACGGCGTCGCCGATCGCCGCGAAGTTGTCGGGCTCCGGCGAGCAGCGACCGGCGCACAGGTCGTTGATGGGGTACGTACCGCCGGCCGTGCCGTCGCTCGTCCATAGAGCGATCCCCTTGGAGTCTCGGTTCCACCCGGCAAAGACCACGCGCCGGCCGCCCGGCACGGCACGCAGGAAGGAAACAACGACCGGACACCCTCCGGAGCAGCCCGCAAGCGGAGAGGCCGGCCCGCCGCGGGAGGACCACAACCGTGTGGAGTTGCCGTCCGCTGTTACCAAGAGGAGGAGCGACCCCGGAACACGGGCGGCGTCACCACCGGCCAGCAACCAGCCGCCGAGGCCCAGAGTCGCCGGCTTGGGCGTGCTGGTGAGCCGCTGCGTGCCCTCCGGAGCTCCGTCACTACGCCAGAACTGCTGACCGGCGCCATCGTTCGCCACGAAGACGACGCCGTCGCCGTCCGGCTGAAGGAAAGGAGTCTGGAGAGTGCAGTCGTGGGGACCGTCGCAGATCGCGTTGACCGCGAAGTGACGGAGTGGCCGCGTGCCGGCGGAGGTTCCATCGCTCGTCCACAGAGAGGTGCCCCCGTCATCCTCTTGGGCCATGAAAAACAGCCGGCCGCCGGCCGCGGTCAGCAACTGGGGAAGCGGGGAGGCGACGATCGACGTTCCTCCTGAAGTGCCGTCGGTGACTCGAAGCCCAAAAGAGTAAGGCGAGGAGAAAAATACCCTCTCACCCAGGACGGCAAAACCATCGGGAGAGCTGACGGGACCTTCCGGGTCGAGGATCGCGATCCTTTGGGTTCCGGCCGCCGAGCCGTCGCTGCGCCACAGCTCGCAGCCGGCTTCCGCGCCGGCCCCGGCGAAGTAGAGAATGCCGCCGGCAATCACCTCGGTGGTCTCGGCGGAATCAGACCGAGAACAAATATTGGCTTGCAGAAGGACGGTCCCCTCCTGGGTGCCGTCGGTGCGCCAGAGCTCGCGGTCGTAGTTGAACCGGGCCTTGGGAAGCTCAAAGAGCACGGCTCCCCCAATCTGGCCCAGAACCCGGGCCCGGCCCTGACACCCGGCGACCTCATCCGTACAGAAGCCCGCGATCATCCGGGTGCCCTCTTCCGTCCCATCCGTGACCCACAGCATGATCCCGGGACCCGGAGTCGGCTGGTAGAACGCGTCGTCGGACGACTCGACGAAGAAGATTGCCCGGCCGCCCAGAGCCGTGAGCTGCGACGGAGGACGGTAGAGGCCCGCCGTCCCCGGCCGCGCCAGGTTGGCGTCGACCAGCAGCCGCGCCGCGGCCCCGAAAAGGGAGCCCGGCACCGAGAGGCCCAGAGAGAGCACGAGGGCCGCGAGGCCGCACCAGGAACGCCAACCACTGAAAGCTGTCATGGCCGGGAGTGTACACGCAGGTCCGAGCGGATCTTGGAAGAATCTTGCGCCATTCTGGTACCCCTCTTGCAGACACTCAACGCCCTATGCGCTTCAACAACGGGAGGTAAACGACCATGGCACGAAGCGAATCGCAGGGACGGGGAACACAGACGCTGGAAGAGGAGCCGCAGATCCAGAACGAGCCCAAACCGCCGTACCCCAAGCAAAAATTGGAAAAGCCGGGGATCGAGGCGGAGATGCAGCTCAAACCGCAATGGCGGGCGCCGAAGTACAAGGCCGCCGGCAAGCTGGAAGGCAAGGTGGCGCTGGTCACCGGCGCCGACAGCGGCATCGGCCGGGCCGTGGCCTATCTCTACGCCCGCGAGGGCGCGGACGTCGCCATCGTCCACCTCCCCGAGGAGCAGCAGGATGCGGACGAGATCCGCCAAGCCATCGAAGAGGAGGGGCGGCGGTGCCTCGATCTCCCCGGCGATCTGCGGGACCCGCGGTTCTGCCGCGAGGTCGTGGAGCGGACGGTGAGCGAGCTCGGCCGCCTGGACATCCTGGTCTCCAATGCCGCCTGGCAGAACCGCAAGGAGAGCATCGAGGAGGTCACCGACGAGGAGTGGCAGCGCACCTTCCGCACCAATATCGACGCCTACTTCCACCTGTCCAAGGCCGCCGTCAAGCACATGCAGCCGGGCAGCGCGATCCTTGCCACCAGCTCCGAGACGGGCATCATAGGCGAGGAACGCCTGCTGGAGTACTCGGCGACCAAGGGCGCCATCAACGCCTTCACCAAATCGCTGGCGAAGCAGTTGATCCAGAAAGGCATCCGCGTCAACGCCGTGGCTCCGGGGCCCGTGTGGTCGCCGCTGAACCCCGCCGACGAGGGGATGAGCGCCGAGAAGCTCAAGGACTTCGGTGCCAAGCAGCCGATGAAGCGTGCCGCCCAACCGGAGGAGATCGCTCCGGCCTACGTCTTTCTCGCGAGCGATGCCGACTCCTCCTACATCACGGGCATCGTGCTTCAGGAAATGGGCGGGTTCACGACCGGTGGGTGATGGAGGTCGAAAAGGTCCAGACTGTTCCACGGCATTCACCCCGAATACCGTGGAACAGGCAAGACCTCTCTGGCGACTTAAGAAAACCGCTACCTCGCGGCGATCGCGGCGGTTCGATTGGTAAACAAGGCAGCCGCTGCGACCGAGATCATGATGACGCCGAACGTCACGTTCAGCCCATGTCCACATTGGTTACATATGACAATGGGACCAAACCCAAGATCGACAGTCGTGAACACCCCCACAACTCCCAACACGACCCATGCCAACTGACCAATTCTGCGGCCCATAAAGCCTCCTTTAATGTCGCGATGTTGTAGCCCGATCCCTGGCGCGACCTCCAGCTTCGAGCTCTTGAATTTGACTTCGCTTCCCGTCGAAAGGATTGGCGACCGGAGGAGCGCGTTTGTTACGGCCGCCCTGCCTCCAGGAAGTCGCTGGGGGAAAAGGGCCGACGGCGATCGACTGCTCGGTGACCTGCCTCAAGGCCCCTGACCAGACGTCGTTCAACTGCTGATTCAAACCTGCCGGATCCGGGGCGGCCGCCCCGGATCCACACAGGTGACGGATGCGACTCTCGTGAGCAAAAGCGCCCACGGTCCCGCGCCTCTCTCACATACAGACCGGACCATCCCAGGTAGGGGCCTCGTGTCCGCTCGACATGAGATCGCTGAAGGTGCCTGGATTCGCATCGTAGGGAACGGCTTCGCAGTACCCGTGTTCGTCGGCGAAGTCGCTGGGAGACCAGGATACCGAGCAGAGCGTCTGTCCCCCGGCGGTGGTCTTGATCAGGTACATGTCCTCCGGATCGGCGACCAGAAGCGGATCGGAGCGGGTGAAGCCGTTGATATAAAAACCCGAGCGTTCCATCTCGCCAACCTTCTGCGCCTGATTGAGGGCGGTGCCGCGCTCCTCGCCGCCGGCATGATCGCCGAAGAGGTTGCCGGTGCCAGCCACGGGCTGAAGCGTCGCAGTGCTCAGGGCCAGCAGGGCAACGTCCTGGTTGCCATTGATCGTGGCGTAGCCGGTGACCGCGAGGTCCCCCGAGTTGGCGTAGCCCGTCGGGGCGGTGATTTCAACGAAGTCGGCGAAACCCTCGGCTCCCGTCCCGTCGAAGCCGTCGCCGATCACCCGCTCGGCCAGGAGGGTGGTCAGGTCCGGCGCGGTCTTGGCGGCGTAGCCCTCGGGCAGCCCGAAGTCATCCGCGATGTTGCCGACGACGACGATGTTGAGGTACTCGGTTCCGGCCTGACGCAGCTCGCGAATCGCCCACAGCTCGGTGAGCCGCTCCTGCGGACCATCGGCCGGAATGTTGAAGGTCGCCATGGTGTGCAGGGGAAGAAAAAGTTTTCCGTCGATACCGGAAACTCGCACCGCCAAGCCGTCCTCCCAGCCGGTATCGGCCTGCGCTCCGGCGGCGAGGATGTCCCCCACCAACTGGCCGCTGGTGGGCAGGGCTTCGCTCAAGGCATTGAACCACTCCTGGTCCATGGGGTTGCTGAGGAGCTTCCCCCAGTTGGAGTACGTCCGGCTCCAAATCGCATTGCCCGCGGAGTCGGTGCGCACCAGGTAGGCGTCCATGTCGAAGACTTTGGACCCCAGGGGACGGCGGCTGGAGCCGGCGACGATCAGGTCTCCCTGGCGCGGCGAACCCACCGGAACCAGTGCCCCGGTATCCGCCTCGATCACGTCGTTGGCGACGTCGTCGGTCGGAATCCCGGATTGATCGCTTTTTGTCGCGAGCCGCTGGACCCAGGCGAGAGTGCCGTCGCAGTCGAGCTTCAGCAGAAAGACGTCGCGGTCGGCGCCGAGTTGGACAGCCGTCGTGCCGGTGACGATGAATCCCGGAACGGAGCTGTGGTGCAGCTCCCTGACGCTGGTGCCCACGTCGTCACTGAAGTGGCCGTCGATGTCGATCGTCCGCTCCCAGATCGTGCTTCCGTGCTCTCCGATCCGGACGGCGTAGACGTCCGAGTCGGCGCGGGTGTCAGTGGCGCGGCTGTAGCCCACGGAGACGTAGCCGCCGCCGGGGCAGATCTCCACCGGCACGGCGCCTTTGAGAGCCCCCTCGAAGTACCGATCGTGGCCGTATACCAGCTCGAACTTGTCGGCGGCCATCGCCGAGAGCCTGTTGGATCCAAGGCCGATACAGAGGACGGCGAACGCCAGGGACAGAAAGATTTTTCTTTGCATTTTCATGGCGAGCCTCCTCAGGGATTGACGTTCAGGGACTTGAGCAGCGACCGCGACGCCGACAGGCAGACTTCGCCCACGAACGGGCTGAGCCCGACGCACTCCCTCTTGGCGGCCCACCGCCCTCCCGGCTTTGCCAGAGGGTCGGCGAAGAGCATCAGATTGGACGCCGTCCGCTTGAGCATACCGTCGGCCAGCGGCAGGGGAATCGCGGTCCAGTGCCCCGCGAGGTCGAGGTGCAGGGTCAACGGCATGTCGTACCGCGATCCCCCGCCGACGGCTTCGAGATGGAGGACGGCCGCCATCGGCAAATCGCCACGAACCTCGCCCGACAGGACGTCGCCGGCGTCCGGACGCAGAACGGCTTTCGCGGTGTGCTGCCTCGCCTGCGGATCGAGAGTGAGCCAGTAACGCCAAGTGCCGCAGGCCGTATTGAAAGGCCGGCGGCCGGCGAGCTTCAGGGTGCGGGGTGTGAGGCGGACGACGGTCGTGCCGCCGCCGGCAGGCAGCGCTTCGACGACCTGGAGGCTCAGGCTCTGAACCACATCCGAGAACAGGTCGGGAGGATGGCACCTCACCTTCGGCCCCCCCTTCTCCCGGATCGGCGACGCTCCCATGCAGACGCTCGCTCCGAGCGCGGGGACGCTGATCGCCAGCGCTGAAAAGGTCGAATCCGTGATCTCCAGGCTCAAGTCTCCCGATCGAATAGCAACAGGCTGCTGGGCGGCCAGCGGTGTGGCGAGGAACCAAAGGAATAGCAACAACGATCGATGACGCATGACGGATTCTCCTCCTTGCTGATTCAAGAACCTTCAGCCTCACAAAGCGTGATGCCGAAGAAACCGCGGTCAGTATGTACGCAAAATGGACAGCCACCCCAGCTCATGGGTGGGGAGGCGCTGGCGGCGGTAGGCTGCGGCGGTCCAGCTCCTGCGCCTGCTTTTCATGTTCGGAGGCCTCCGCGAGGCGGCCTGCCTGGCGCTCGATCCCGGCGAGGACGCGGAGGGTATCCGCCATTTCACCATCGGAGCCCTCCGCCTGACGCAGCAGATCCAGGCCCTGGCTCGCCAGGTCTTCGGCTCCCCGCAGATCCTTTCGCTTCCGCTTGACCTCGGCCAACCCGCGGAGGGTTCTGGCGACACCCGTACGATTGTCGCCCTCCAGATTGAGGTAGATCTGCCGGCTCCTCTGATAGTTCTCTTCCGCCGCCGCCAGATCTTCGTGCTCCAGCAGCAGGTCGGCATTGATCCTCAGCGCGTAGGCCTCGTCGAGGTCGGGAGGAAGACCGAGGCTCCGGTGCAACTCCAGAGCCCGCCCCACGGACTTCGCCGCCTCCGCGTAGTGATTCTGTCCCTTCTGTGCCACCGCCAGAGTGCTCAGCGTGAGGACGAGCTCCCAGTTCCTCGCTCCGAGCACCCGCTCCTGCGCTCGCAGAACCTCCTTGTAGAGCTTTTCGGCTTCAGTGTATTTCTTTTGGCGAAGAAAAACCGAGCCGAGGTTTCTTTCGGTCTCGAGCGTCTCCGGAGCATCGGCGTCATGCAGCGACCGGTCGATGTCCAGCGCCTCCTGAAAAAATTTCTCCTGCTCCCCGAAACGCTTCTGTCTTCCGGCGAGGTCCGCCAGATTGTTCAGGTTGGCCGCCAATTCCTTCCGGCCGCGGAGCCCTGCCTTGCGGCAGAGGGATTCCGCCCTGCGGAGAATCGTCTCGGCGTCCCCCAGATGTCCTTTTTCCATCAGCGCCAGTCCCCAGCCGTCCAGATCTTCGGCAAGGGAGAGGTCGTTCGGTCCCAGGAGCTGCTGCTTGATGGCGATCGCCTGATGATAGTAGGACTGTCCCTTGAAAAGCTCCCCCTGGGCGATAGCGATATTGCCAAGGAGAGTGAAGCTGGCCGCCTCGTCGAGCTTGACGTCGCGCCCTGTCTTGCCCGCACGCAGGTTCCTGGCGCTGATCAGGAGATTCTCGGCCTCTTTGAAGGAACCCAGATCTATGTAGATTGCGGCGATGTCGTTCAGGAGGCTGGCGCGTGCGATGGGATCGAGGGGAACCTCTCCGGCCGGCATTGGAGCCCAGCGCGGCGAATTCATTCCAGGGTTGCGCAACTGCTTGGCGCCCTCTTCGAGAATCTGGCGGGCTTTGATGTCCTCTCCCCGGCTCTGCTCGGGACCGGCGCTGCGGAATAGCCCCTTCAGGAAGCCCGAGAAGGCCTGGGCTTTGCGGCGTTGCTCGTCTGCCTGAAGGCGCTGAGCCTCGGCGCGGTCCCGAGCGCGCTTGAGCTCGTAGTTCTGGTAGCCCGCGATCCCCGCGAAAACGGCGATCGACAGTACCAGTGCCGAAGCCAGCTTCTGGCGTCTCACCGTGCGACCCAACCGGTAGAGGACGGTGGGCGGATGGGCCTTCACCGGCCGGTGTTCGAGGTGCCGCTCGACGTCCTCCGCCAGCGCCGCCGCGGTGGCATAGCGCCGCTGCGGCTCAGGCTCCAGGGCCTTGCCGACGATGGTGTCGAGATCGCCCTGCAGGCGGCGGGATATCCGGCGGTCGCCGTCGAGCCCGCGCACGGCCTGGCTCGGGAGGCGCTCGGCCCGACCCGCTCCCAGCAGCCTTCCCACGGCGACGGGGTTCTGCCCCACCAGCAGCTCGTAGAGGAGGATGCCCAGGCCGTAGACGTCCGTGGCCGTGGTTACCGGCTCCCCCGCCAACTGCTCGGGGCTCGCGTAGTCGGGGGTCATGGGCTGGCGGTGGCCTTGAGTCAGCTCGGTGAGCTTGCCGAACGCCGGGGGCGCGAGCAGCTTGGCGATGCCGAAGTCCAGAAGCTTGGGCTCGCCGTCGCGGTCCACCAGCAGGTTGCCCGGCTTGATGTCGCGATGCACGATCAGGTTCTGGTGCGCGAACTGAACCGCCGAGCAGACCTTGACGAACAGCCGCAGCTTCTCTTCGACGCTCAGCTTCTTGTCCCGCGCGAAGGTGGTGATCGGCCGCCCCGAGACATACTCCATGATGAAGAAAGGCCGGCCGTCGGTCGTCGAGCCGCCGTCGACGAGGCGGGCGATGTTGGGGTGGATGAGCGCGGCGAGGATCTTCCGCTCGTGGACGAAACGGCGGACGATGTCGTCCGTGTCCATCCCCCGCTTGACCAGCTTGATGGCCACCCGCTGCTCGTAGGCCTGGTCGGCGCGCACCGCCAGGTAGACGGCGCCCATTCCGCCCCGCCCGAGCTCGGAGAGAATGCGGTAGGGCCCGATGCGCAGCCCCGCCACCGCCGTCTCGGGCTCCTCGGGCAGGTCGGGAACCGTGACGAGCGTCCGGACCTGGAAGATCTCGCCCCCCTCCTCGAAGACGGCGACGAGCTCGCGGACCTCGTTGGCCAGCAAGGGGTCGTCGGGCAGGGTCTGGGCCAGCCAGGCCTCCCGCATCGCGGGAGGAACCGCGAGCGCGGTGCTGAAGACCTCCTTGATGCGATGCCAGTGCTCAGGTTCCATTGTTCAACCGCGACGGCGGGAGACACGGCGGCCCGCCGGTCCCCTGCCAACTCTCAGCCTCCCGGGTAGGCCTTTCGTAGAATTCGAATCGAGGGCTCGACGGAATTCTAGCGAATCTCCGGCGCAAAGTCGCTAAACCTCGTCCGGCTACCGTCCGGCCTTCGCGCCTTTTTGGGAACGTCGAGCAGGCTCTACCGCAGACCCGAAGGCAGCCGCGGCGAGGAGATCAGCTTCGCGAACTCGTCCCAGCGCCGTTTCGGATGTTCGGCGGTGCCGCCGCGCTTCTCGATGTACTCCCGCACCAGGTCCTGCCCCAGGTTGTAGTTGATGACGTAGCTCCGGTACTGCTCGATGAAGCGCACCCGCTGCGCGGCGCGCTCGGGGGACATGAGCCCGTAGCGCACCAGCCAGGCTTCGGCGTCCTGACGGGACATCGTTCCGTCGAGAAAACCGCGGGCCGCTTCGTTGCCGGCGTAGCCGAGGTGCTGAAGCAGGTCGCGCACCTCGGCATAGCCCTGGGCCGTGGCGGGATCGAGGCCGGCCAGCGGATAGAGAGTGTCGCGCTCGAAGGTCGTGCGCTCCGCGCCGGGAAAGGCGACGTCGATGCCAAAGTTGGCCGTTCCCTCGGCGATGAGCGATTGCGGCGAGAAGAGGGGATAGACGGAGAACTCCGGCCAGCCCCGGCCGCGTCCCAGGTGCTGCTCCAGCAAGGCGTTGTAGACGTGATGCCCTGGATACCCCTCGTGGCAGGCCAGATCCACGGCGCGGTCGATGAAGATCGGCAGGTCGGTATTCACCTGAATGAGGCTGTGGAATCCGCCCTTGTACCAGTTGTAGCCGCTCCACGACTTGTTGGTGACGTACTCGACGACGAAGCTCTCGCCGGCCGGCAGCTCGATGTGCCGCGCCGTGCGCCGCCGGCATTCGGCGACCGCCGCGTTGAACACGGCGTCCAGCTTGTCGCGAGGGATCACGAAGCGCTGCCGGAATTTTTCCACCCGCTCCGGGAGCGTGCCCTCACCCGGCACCTTCTTGTCGAGCCGGTCGAGAATCTCCTGGAAGTGCGCCGCGTCGTAGGCCGGCGCCACGGCGTCGTAGAGGGCTTTCGACTCCTGGTCGAACGTCATCTTCTTGCCGGAAATGAGGTGGATCCGCGCCACCATGGCCTGGAGCTGCCGCAGCAGGTAGGCGTGGCGAAGGCGGTCGAGCTCGTCCCCTTGCTTCGGCCCCGGCGTGTGGGCGGAGATGGCGGCGATCAGCGTCTCGGCTTCGGCGCGGATCTCGGCCAGCGGCCGCTTGTGCGCTTCCGCCTGGGCGCGCCACTCCGGCGGCCCATAATAGGCGTCTACATAGTCGGCGTCATGCTGGCCGACGGCGAGCACCAGCTTGACGTAGGATTCGGCGGCACGGTTCATGGCGAAAGAGTCCTTTCGAGCGGGGGCGGAGGCGGTGGCACTGGCCGCCGCCAGCAGGAGGATCGTCAGAAGCGCGGGGAAACTGGGTAGTCCGGCCATGACCGGCGAGCTTAGCATGGGGTCCCGGGGGCCTCCGAAGAGGAGATGCGAAAGGATATCCTCCGGGAATGTCCGCCCACACCCTCCGCCCCCGTCTCCGCATTCTCCACCATGAGGCGATCGCCCTCGGGCCCGGCAAGGCCGATCTCCTGGAGGCCATCGAGCGCGCCGGCACCCTGGCCGAGGCCGCGAAGCTGCTCGACATGTCCTACATGCGGGCCTGGAAGCTCCTGCAGACGATGAACGCCTGCTTCCGCGAGCCGCTCGTCACCACCGCCCGTGGCGGCTCCGTGCACGGCGGCGCCGTCCTTACCGAGACCGGCCGCACCGCGCTCGCCATCTACCGGCGCATGGAGGAGGACGGCCGGAAGGCGATGGAGCCCGCCTGGGAGGAGATGCAGAAGCTCCTGGCCGAGTGAGTTTCGTTATACTTGACGAGATATAACGGCGCTGCTAGCCTCTCCCCTCGCATTCAAGAGGAGGGAGAGATGCGCTACACCATTCATACGTTGCTCGCCTTGGCGCTCGGCCTGCCGTCGTTCCTCGGAGCTCAGACGCTGGGCGAGGTCAAAGCAGCCGGGAAGGAACCGTCCCTGACGATCGGCGGTCTGATCCAGGCTCAGTTCGACGGTGGCGACAAGGGCGACAGCCGCTTCGCCAACGACAACGATCGCTTCTACCTGCGCCGCGCCCGCCTCAACGCCTCCGGCCGCTTCCTGGAGGAGTTCGACTTCCGCCTGGAGATGGACCTGGCCGGGAGCCTGTCGAACACCACCGGCCTGCGGGCGCAGATGACCGACGGCTACATCACCTGGAACCGCTACCCCGCCGCCAACGTCCGCGTCGGACAGTTCAAAACCCCATTCGGCTTCGAGCAGCTCTACGGCGACCCGAGGCTGATCACCATCGAGCGCAGCCTGGTCAACGACCGGCTCACCGAGAGCCGCCAGGTCGGCGGCCAAGTGGCCGGCGACTTTTTGGAGAAGCGGGTGTCCTATGCCGTGGGCGCCTTCAACGGCAACGGCGTCAACAACAACGCCAACGACAACAACGCTTTTCTGAAGGTCGGCCGGATCTCCGTCATGCCGTGGCAGGGGACGGTCGCGGGCGCCAACGCCACCTGGTCGGTGGCGGCCAACGGCTACTCCTCGAAGGACACCGGCCTCGCCCTTTCCGACCTGGGGCTCGACTCGACTCCGACGACGCCGGACAAGGACGGCCTCTTCACCGGCAAGCGCAACGCCTACGGGGTGGACAGCCAGCTCGTCTCCGGCCCCTTCGAGCTGTGGGGCGAGTACCTGAACGTCCGCTTCGAGCCGGACTCGAAAATCCCCCGTCCCCGCTTCAACTCCAACGGCTGGTATGGCCAGGCCTCGTACTTCGTCGTGCCGAAGCGCCTCCAGATCGTCGTCAAGTACGACACCTTCGATCCCAACGATCAGAAGGACGCCGACGACACCAAGACGACGACCCTCGGCGTCAACTACTACATCAAGGGGCACGACCTCAAGGTGATGGTCAACTATCTGCGCACCGACGCGCCGACTCCTCTCGATACCCAGAACAAGGTCATCGCCCGCCTTCAGGTGATGTTCTAGGAGGTTGTCATGAGAAGAATTCAGACGATCCTCACGATCCTCGCCCTGGTCTTCGGGGCGGCCGCCGCCGTTCCGGCCACCGCCGCGGAGGTCACCGTCTTCGCCGCCGCCAGCCTGACGGACGCCATGAAGGAGATCGCCACGGCTTACGAGAGCTCCTCCGGAGACAAGCTGGTGTTCAATTTCGGCGCATCGAGCACCCTGGCTCGCCAGATCCAGGAGGGAGCCCCGGCGGACCTGTTCTTCTCCGCCGACGAGGCCAAGATGGACAGCCTTGCGAAGGGCGGTCTGGTGGTGAAGGAAACGCGCCGGAGCCTGCTGTCCAACACGCTCGTGGTGGTGGTGCCGGTGGACTCCAACCTGACCATCGCCTCGCCGGCGGACCTCGCCACCACGAAGGTGCGGGTGCTGGCGCTTGCCGAACCGCAGAGCGTGCCGGCCGGCATCTACGCCAAGGAGTGGCTCAAATCGCAGAAGCTGTGGAGCCGGGTGATCGACAAGGTGGTCCCCACCGAAAACGTACGCGCCGCCCTCGCCGCGGTCGAGTCGGGCAATGTCGACGCGGGGATCGTCTACAGGACCGACGCCGGAATCTCGAAGAAGGTGAAGATCGCCTACGAGGTCCCGGCAGCCGGTGGGCCCAAAATCTCGTATCCTCTGGCGGTGATCGCCGCTTCGAAGCATCAGGACGCCGCGCGCAAGCTTCTGGCCTATCTGCAATCGGAGCCGGCGCTCGACGTTTTCCGCCGGTACGGATTCCTCGTTCCGGCCACGCCCTGACCATGGCAGACGGAGAGGGCTGGATCGTCCTGTTCACGGCGGCCGTCGCAGCCCTCGCCGTCCTCCTCATCCTGCCGCCGGGGATCGCCCTCGCCTGGCTTTTGGCACGCCGCCGCTTCCCAGGCAAGTCCATCGTGGAAACGATCGTGTCCCTGCCGCTGGTAATGCCGCCGGTGGCCACCGGCCTGATCCTGCTGAAGATCCTGGGACGGCGGGGCGTCGTGGGCGGCTTCCTTCATGAACGGTTCGACCTGGACATCATCTTCACCTGGCGGGCGGTGGTGGTCGCCATCGCCGTGATGTCGTTCCCGCTCCTGGTGCGCACGGCGCGAGTGGCCTTCGAAAAAGTGGACCCGCTGCTGGAGAAGAGCGCGAGGACCTTGGGCGCGAGCCGGCTGCGGGTGTTCTTCCGCATCACCCTACCGCTGGCGAGCGGCGGCGTGGCGGGCGGTACCCTCCTCGCCTTCGCCCGCGCCCTTGGGGAGTTCGGCGCCACCATCCTGGTGGCCGGAAACATCCCCGGCCGCACCACCACTCTCTCCCTCGCCATCTACAACCTGGTCCAGCTCGGCAAGGACGACGAGGCGTATCGACTCCTCGCCTGGTCTGTAGGGATCGCCTTCGTCGCCGTCTGGTGCGGCGAAGCCTTCCTGCGGCGCACACTGAACGAGGTGAAGAGCTGAGATGGCCGGTGGGAACGACTGACCAAGGTAACCTGTAGTTTTACCGCGACGGAGAGAAGACACCGGGCGGAGTCAAAAACCCCGCCCGGCGTGAAAGAACTCCTAGGCCTGCCGCTGCCGGCGGAGAGCCAGCAGCGCGCCGCCCGCCAAGAGCAGCATCAGCAGAGCCAGACCGACCGTGGACAGCGTCGGGACCTGCGCGATGGAGGCGACCACGAAGCACGTCGGATCGTTGACGCCGCCCGCTCCCGGATCGTCGGTGAGGATCGACGATTCGTTGGTGCCGTTGCCGTCGGCGTCGAAGAAGATGGTGCCCTGGTTGCAGAGGGTCGTGCCGGCGGTGCCGTTGTTGACGAGCGCCGTGAAGGTGATCGTCACCGAGCCGCCGGCCGCGATGCTGCCGTTCCAGTGCACGGTGCGGTTGGGGATGTCGGTGGTAGCCGTACCGCTGCCGGCGCTGGCACTGACCAGGGTCAGCCCGGCGGGCAGAACGTCGGTGAACTCGTCGCCCGGGTTGTCGAGCTGAGTATTGCCGCTCGGGTTGGAGATGGTCACCGTATAGGTCACCGTGCCACCCTCGGAGAAGGTGCCGGCGACGGTCTTGGTGTGGGTGCCGACCGAGGCGGGCGAGACGACTACGAAAGAGGTCGGGTCGCTGGCGCCGCCGGCACTCGGGTCATCGGTCAAGCTGGCGGTCTCGTTGATGCCGTTGCCATCGTTGTCGTGGTTCACCGTGCCCTGGTTGGTGACCGTCTGCAGCGCGGTGCCGGCGTTGATCGTGGCGGTGATGGTGATCGTCACCGATCCACCGGCGGGAATCGAGCCGTCCCAGTTGACGGTGTTGCCCGAGTTCGAGAACGTGCCCGGGCTGGCGCCGTCCGTGGCGCTGACCAGCGTAAGCTGCGAGGGCAGCACGTCGACGAATTCGTGGCTGCCCGGGTTGTCCTGCTGGTCGAAGGGGCCGGTGTTCGAGATCGTCACCGTGTAGGTGACGGTGCCACCCTCGATGAAGCTGCCGCTGACCGTCTTGCTGATCGTGCTGATCGTCGACGGCGAGAGCACGGTCACGGTGTCGCTGTCCGTGTTGTCGGGAAGGTTCGGATCGAACGCCTTGCCGGGCAAGCGGAGAGACTTGGTGGAGGCAGTCGTAGCGGTGTTGGTCAGAACCCCCGCCATGTTGGGCGCCGTGATGGAGTACTGGAGCGTCTGGGTGACTCCGGGGCCGAGGCTGGAGACCTTCCAGTTGCCTGTGGGCCCAGGGGTGAAGACACCGTCCGTTTGAGTCGCTCCACCCGCCGTGGCGGCTACCGGGGTGAAGCTCTCGTTGGTGGTCAACGCATAAGCCGGGTCGCCGCCGTTGTTGTTGGTCACGGTGACTGTCCAGTTGACGGTGCCCCCCGGGTTCACGGTCGCCGCGCTGGTGCGCGTGACGGTGGTCGTAAGGTCGGCGGTACGCGGCGCCTGCTGGCAGGTTTCGGCCTGGTTGTTGGCCGGGTTCGGGTCGAGCGGAGTGCCGGCGGTGATCTGCGCCAGGTTGCAGGCCTGATCGCTGAAGTCGAGGGTGACGACGATGTGCAGGACGGCGCTGGCGCCGTTGGCGAGCGCCCCCACCGTCCAGATGCCGCTGCCCGAGTTATAGGCGCCGGCGCCGTCATCGGACACGTAGGTCGTACCCGACGGCGGGAAATCGTTGACCTCGATGCCGGTGGCGTTGTTCGGCCCGTTATTGGTCACCGTGATCGTGTAGGTGACGTTCTGACCGACGTTCGGGTTGGCGGGGGCGGCCGACTTGGTGATCGCGAGGTCGGCTCTCTGCGCGGTGTCGAGCAGCACGACCTCGGCGCGGGTACCCTCGGTATTGTGGTGATGCAGTAGCAGCGCGCCGAGAGAGCCGTTGGCGGTCATGTTGGCGGTGTTCCAGGACACCGGGATCGTCGCGCCAGGAAGGTCTTGCAACAGGCTGGCGCCGCTGAAGTTCAAACCGGGCGCGGCCGTGTTGAACGAGTAGGGACCGGGCGTGGTGTCGTAGAACGTGTTGGCTGCCGGCGTGCAGTGGTCGTTCGCACCCGTGCTGCGCGCGCAGGAGTTGCCTGGGCAGGTGACAACCTTATAGCGGAAAGTGGTGCCGGCGATGCCGACCAGCGAAGGCTGGATCGGTAGAACCATCACGTTGTTGAGGAAAAGTGCCGAGTCGAAGGCGCTCGACGGCTGCACGTTGGGGAAGAGGACCGGATTGATAAACGAGGTTCCGCCCGTGGTCAAGTTGCGGACGGCGATCATGTGGGAGTCTTGAGGCGAGGTCGAGCCCCCCAGGGTTCCTCCGTTGGTGTTGAAGAGCAGGAAGTCGTAAGTGCCATCGGAATTGTTATCGATGCAGACGTTGAAGGCGACCTCGTTGGGCGATGACCAGTCGCCGAAAGTCGAGACGCCGAACAGCAGAAGACCGGAAGCGGGGTTGAACGAGACACCCGCATACTGGATGTCGGCGAACGACGGCGCCGTCAGGGGGTCCGCCCCATCCACCACCTGCAGCTCGACCGGGCTGACCAGGGAGACCTCATCGTTCGGGAAGGTGCCGGTGCAGGTCGAGCCCGCGGGGGTGCCGGTGCACACGCCCGTGCCGGACAACGCGATCGTCGTCGAGCCACTGCCAGCGCCCCCGGTGACGATGGTGTCGGCAGCGGTCATCGCCGAGGCGGGACGGCTCCCCATATAGACCGGCACCCGCAGCTTGAGGTTGCCCGCCTGCTTGAAGGTCAGGTATGAGGACTCCTCGGTGAGCCAGGGGCGGCTGGTTGGGCCAACCACCGCAACGCTCCCCGCCGGAAGCTGCGTCAGAGCCAGCAGAGGATCGACCGTGTGGTCCATCAAGGCGGCGTTGGCGTCCATCTGCACGTGGAGCTCGACGGTGTCTCCGGGCGGCACGGTGACGCTGGCGCCATCGGGAAGCGAGAAGGCGACGCCCGGCGAGTCGATTACGGTGTCGAAGGCGAGGTCGTAGGTCTGGCTCGTCGTTCCATGGTTGACGACCCGGACCGTCTGGACGTCAGTCTTGACCCCCAAAACCTCGCTGTCAAAGGAGACGCTGACCCCGCCGGCGAGGTCGGTATTCATGGCGATCACCGAAGCCGTCGCGGAGGCGGCCGGCAATACCCGCCCGGAGCCGATGCGGCTGGGGTTGTTCCGCGGTCCGGTGTCGTCGTGGTTGTTGTAGATGTTCTCGGTGGCATAGTTCATGGCCAGAGCCTTGAGCTCCTCCACCGTCCACAGGGGGTGGAGCTGCCGCAGCAGAGCCATGATGCCGGCCATGTGCGGCGCCGCCATTGAGGTGCCCGAGATGTTGAGCACCTGGCTGCCGGTGAGGAAGCCGGTCGCGGAGACGGTGATGCACCCCTGGGCGGCCGCGGTGCAGGTGATGCCCGTCTGCGCGGAGTTGATGAACAGACCCGGTGCCGCGATGTCGGGCTTGAGGCGCACCGGCGAGGAGGCTCGCCGCGGCCCGCGCGAAGAGAAGGAGGCGAGGACGTCCGCCGCCGACCAGATCGTGAGGTTGAGGGTCGCGACGTTGGCCTTGAGAGTGTTGCCGTCGGCGAAGCTCACCATGATGGTTGGCACGATGATGGTTTCGTCGAAGCCAGCCATGTTACCGAAGGCGCCGGCGGCGCTGTTGGCGATGACCACCCCCACCGCGCCTGCGTTCTGGGCATTCTTCGCCTTGACCGCAAAGCCGCAGGTGCCGCGGTCGACTATGGCGATCTTGCCGGCGACGGCGGCGGCATTGGTGAGCGCCGAGCAGCCGTCGGTGGTCAAAGGCCCGGCCCCGTCGGCCGGATCGAGCGCGATCACCACGCCGGCCGTCAAACCTCCCGCCGCCGGCTGCGGCCCGTCCGCAAAGGCTGAGGCCGTCGCGGTCTGGTAATCGCCGACGATCCCGGCCGGCGCGTTGACGTGCATTGTCCCGAAGGCCCCGAAGGAGATGCCGCTGTCGATCGAGGCGGCGGTGCTGATCGTGCGGGTGCTGACGCCTGGCGCGCCGGTGACGAAGAAGGTGTCGCCCGCGTTGCCGGCCGAGGCGACCACGATGACGCCGGCGGCGGCGGCGTTGTCCGAGGAGATTGCCGAGGAGTTGAACCGGCTGCCGTAGTTGGAGCCCAGCGACATGTTGATGACGTCGAGGTGATCGGAGAGGTCGTTGTCGCCGTTGGGGTCCATCGCCCATTCGATCGCATCGGTGGTGAAGGCGGTGCTGCCGCCGCAGCCGAACACGCGAAGCGCATAGATCAGCGCCTTGGGCGCGGTGCCCGGTCCGATGCGGAGAGTCTTGATGGCGGGCACGGCCGCCGGAGTGTAGGGACCGGTGTAGGCGACGCCGGCGGAGGTGACGCCGAAGCCGGCCGCGGTGCCCGCGACGTGGCTGCCGTGACCGAGGCAGTCCATCGGATTGTTGTCCGGTGTCGGCACCGGGACGGTGGTGCCGTTGTAGGCGTCGCCGACGAAGTCGGTCCCCTCTACGATCTTCGCGGTCGGGAAGCCACCCCCCGCCCTGGTGGTGAAGGTGGTGGTGGTCCCCTTCTCGGCGGTATAGGTGGCCGCCAAGCCATTGCCGCCGAAGTCCGCGTGCAGATAGTCGATGCCGGTGTCGATGATGCCGATGCGAATGCCGCTGCCGTCGGCGTTGAGCCCGAGGCCCAGACTGCTGATCGCGTCCCACACCTGCGGCGTTCCCAGAAAAGGTACGCTCGTCGCATTGGTGGGGACGTCCATCTCGATCGGGTGCACGCTGCGCACCCCGGGCACCGCCCGGAGGGGCGCGATCTGATCAGCCGAGACCAGGATCGCGATGCCGTTGAAGACCTTTTGGACCCGGTAAAGCTCGATCGCCCCGGGCGCCGCGGCGGACAGCCGGGCGGCGACGGCGGATTGCTCGTCGAGGACACGCGTGACCTGAAGCTTGCCGGCCGCGGCCGCCTCTTGTATGGCGGCATGGCGGTCGCCCGCCGATACGGCCTTCCCCTGCGTCCGCCGATTGATCACGTTGGCGTAGATGCGAGCCGCCGGTGGCTCGAACATCTCGACCATGACGGCGATCCGGCCATCCTCGGAGGCTGCCGCCTCGGCCGGCAGCTCACTCGCCTGATACTGCTGCGCTACGGCGGCTCGGGACCCTGTCCCGGCGATGGATACCATGGACACAAAGACCGCCGACACGGTCAGCCAGCGACGAAGAACAAATCTCGGCCTGGGCATGGGCTATTCCTCCTCAGAGATCTGAGTCCTGAAGTCTGCGATGCAAGTTGGACCGGTCCTCTGGCACAAACGACCGATTCCCCGGGATTTCTCGTATTCCAGCAGCATCCTACCCCAAAAAATCGAGCCGTCAAGCCGGAAATCGCCTCCGCGACGGGGAGTCTCTACAGCCAGCCCTTCCGGCGGGCGATGCGGGCGGCGTCGACGCGGTTCTCGGCGCCTAGCTTGCTGATGGCCTCGGAGAGGTAGTTGCGCACCGTGCCCTCGGAGAGGTGGAGCTCGGCGGCGATGCGGGCGCTCGGCTGCCCGTCGGCCGCCAGACGCAGCACCTGGCGCTCGCGGTCGGTCAGCGGATCGGCTTCGTCGTCCCAGGCGGCCGCCGCCAGGTCCGGATCGATGGCCCGCAAGCCTGCGTGGACGCGGCGCACGGCCTCGGCCAGTCGCTCGGACGGTGCATCCTTGAGGAGGTAGCCCGCGGCTCCGGCATCCAGGGCGCGGCGCAGGTAACCGCTGCGGCCGAAAGTGGTGAGGATGACCACCCGCGCCGGAATCCCCCGCCGCTTGATCTCGGCGGCCAGCTCCAGGCCCGTGAGGTTCGGCATCTCGATGTCGGTGAGCACCACGTCCGGCCGCGCCGTCTCCAGCATCGCCAGGGCCTCGCGGCCGTCGTGAGCGCGGCCCACCACCTCGATGTCCGGCTCCAGGTCCAGAAGGGCGGCGAGCGCTCCCAGCACCATGGACTGATCCTCGGCGAGGAGGACTCGAATCATGCCGACTCCTCGATCCTCTCGATCCTCGGATCAGCCTGCCCTTGCGCCGGCCGGCGCGGCAGGGTGATCAGCAGCGACGTGCCCGTTCCGGCCCGCCGCTCCAGCCGGCCGCTTAAGGCCTCCACCCGCTCGCGCATGGAGGCGAGGCCGATGCCCTCCGGCGCTCCACCGCCTCGTCCATCGTCGCGCACCTCCAGGCGGGTCTCCGCCGCCGTCTGCTCCAGAGTGACGTGGCAGGTCTTGGCGCCGGCGTGGCGGATGATGTTGGTCACCGCCTCGCGCAGGGCGAGGGCGAGCACGGTCTCCTGGTTCGTCTCCAGCTCCACGGGCTCGGCGAAATATTCGAGCGCGACTCCGGCCGCCTCCAGGGCCACCCGGGCCTGGGCCAGCACGGCCGGCAACCCCTGGGAGCGATAGCCGGCCACGGCCGTCCGCACCTCGCGCAGGGCCTCGCGGGAGATGCGCTCCACCTCCCGGATCTCGCGGCCGGCCCGCTCCGGATCGCGCTCGACGAGCTTGCCGGCCAGCTCCGCCTTGAGCGTGATGAGCGACAGGGTGTGGCCCAGCAGGTCGTGGAGGTCGCGGGCGATACGCTCACGCTCCGCCGTCTTGGCCAGCAGCTCGACCTCCTCCTGGGCCCGGCGCAGCTTGGCGTTGGTCCGCGAGGCCTCGGCCTGGTGGATGTTGGCGCCGCCCACCAGGAGCGAGAACAGAGCCGCCGGAAACCAGAAGTATGAGGGGAGATGAAAAATCCAGGTCTCCAGCGCCGCCACCGCCAGAATGAGGACGAGGCCCCGCAGAGCGACGCGGGGGGGCCCCGTGTAACCGACGAAGCTGGCGGCGTAGACGAAGTAGGTGCTGGCGCCCGGGTTGAAGGGCGCGAAGGCCACCGCCAGCAGCAGGATGCCGCCGATGCACCACCAGATCCGGCGGTCGGGGAGCCAGTGCGCCGCGAAGTAGAGGACCAGGAAGACGGCCGCTCCCGCGATCGTCACCCCCCACTGGAGAACCGACGCCCTCGCCATGACCGGCTGAATGAAAATGAACGAGAGGTAGACGAGCCAGACGTAGGCGGTCCAGCCCTTTTCGGAGTCGTCGGGGAGTGGGCGCAGTCGCATCGGCTTCCTTTCATCCTATCCGAACGTCTTGCCCTCGTCCCGCCGCCAGCCGGCCCAGGCCGCAGCCAGCGAAAGGAGCGTGAAGACGGCCAGCACCATCACTCCCTGCCCCACCGACTGGCTGTGGTCGTCCATGCCGATCGTCTTCAGCGCCAGCTGGGCGAAGTGGTAGGAGGGAAGAAACGGGGCGATCCGCCGCACCACGCCCGGCATCATCTGGATGGGAATCCACATGCCGGAGCCGAAGGCGGCGGGCAGGGAGATGAGGTTGATGATCGCCGGCGCCGAGTTCGGTCCCGCCCAGTAGCCGATGGCGAGGCCGAAGGCGGCGAAGGGCACGGCCCCCACGATCTGCACGCCCGCGAGGGACAGCCAGGTGGCGAGCGGCAGCCGCACGCCGCCGGCCGTGGCGCCCAGGGTGAAGAGCCACCCCACCATGATGGCCCCGAACAGCAGGCACATCGCGAGTTTGCCCAGATAGGGAGCGAGCGGCGGCATGGGCGTCGCCCGCTTGAACAGCAGCCACCCCTGCCCGCGCTCCACCGCCAGGCCGACGCCGAGGCCGAAGAGGGCCGCGTTCATCACCCCGAAGGCGCCGTAGGTGGCAATCAGATAGGTGGGGAAATGGAGGGTGCTGGCAGGCCCCTGCTTGAGGGCCACGCCGAAGAGCAGGTAGAAGACCAGCGGGAAGGCGAGCGTCGGAATCACGTAGGCCGGCATCCGCAGCAGCTTCAGGAACTCGTACCGGGCTTCGAGAGCCAGGATGCGGGAGATATTGCGCCGGCTGATGGGACTCGGGACCGCCGTCGTCGGGATTGTCGTCGTCGTGCTCATGCCGCCACCTCCTCGGAATCCGCCCCGGTGAGGGCGAGGAACGCTTCTTCCAGGTCAGCTCCCTCGACCTCGAGGCCGGAGAGAGCGGGATCTCGCGCCAGCAGCTCGCGCACGGCGCGATCCGCGTCGTTGGTGAACACCTCCGTCAGCCCGCCTTCCCGCCGGGCGGCGCGCACGCCGGGCAGGGCGGACGCCTCCGCGAGCGTCAGCGTCGTGCGGCAGCGGATCTTCCGCCCCACGACACGGGCCTTGATCTCCGCCGGCGTGCCCTCGGCCACGATGCGCCCGTGACTGATGAGGACGATGCGGTCCGCCAGGGCGTCCGCTTCCTCCAGATAATGCGTGGTGAGAAGCACCGAGCGCCCCTCGGCCGCCTTGCCCTCGATCACCGACCAGAAGGCGCGCCGGGCCTCGACGTCGAGGCCGACCGTGGGCTCGTCGAGGAAAAGCAGATCGGGATCGCCGCACAGGGCAAGGGCGAAGAGCACCCGCTGGCGCTGGCCGCCGGAGAGCTTGCCGAAGAGGCGGTTCTCCAGGCCCAGAAGGCCGGCCGCCGCCATCACCTCGGCCACGGGGAGGGGGTTGGGGTAGTAGCTGGAGATGAGGTGGACGTGCTCGCTCACCTTGAGGGTCTCCGGCACCTTGGAGACCTGGAGCATGGCGCCCACCCGCACCCGCGCCGCCGTGGCGCGCGGGTCCTGGCCGAACAGCTTCACCTCGCCGCCGCTCGGCCGCACGAGGCCCAGCAGGAGCTGCACCGCCGTCGTCTTGCCGGCGCCGTTGGGTCCCAGCAGGGCCACGACCTCGCCGGGCCGGACCGCGAAGTCGACCCCCGCGAGAGCGGTGACCGCCCCGTACTTCTTGACCGCCCCGCGCAGCTCCGCGAGAGGCCTGTCGTCGTCGATCTGTCTTTGTAGAGTCATGTCGATCCTCCGTTCGAATCTTCCAAGGGCATTCTGGGAGATTCGTCCGGAGGGCCCCAGGGAGGGATGTCAGGAGTTTGGGGTGACAGATGTCAGCCGCCGCGATTGATGTCAAGAATGCTTGACATTTGGACAGGCCCTCATTACTCTTTGTGTCAGCACAACCTGACTTTCTGACAAGGAGACAAGACATGACCATAAAGAGTCCAACCGAGAAACCAGAGGCGAGAGGCCCCGCCATGACACGCAGCTGCCGCAACCAACGGATGGTGCTCCTCTGGTCGCTGGTCTGGATGATCTCCTGGGTAGGAGTCACTCTGGCGCTCAAACGGGGCTGGCTGGCCTCCGGAGCGCCCGGAATTGTCGCGGCCCTCGTGTCGGCAGGTCTCGGACTCGGGACGGCGCTGGCGTACCGGCGCTTCCTGAACGAAGCCGACGAGGTGCAGCGGCAGATCGAGCTCGAGGCGCTCGCCCTGGGCTTTGGCGTCGGCCTGGTCGGGGGATTCGCCTACTGGCTCCTGGAGCGTAGCGGTGCCATACCGGCCTCCAAGTCCGACCTTCTGTATGTCCTCGCCGCGACGTGTTTCACCTACTCGGCCGGCGTGCTGATGGGCCGGCGGAGATACGCATGAAGAACCGGCTGAAGGTGCTGCGAGCCGAGCGCGACTGGACGCAGGCGGACCTCGCCCATGCGCTCGACGTCTCCCGGCAGGCCGTCAACGCCATCGAGACCGGGAAACACGATCCCAGCTTGCCGCTGGCCTTCCGCATCGCGCGGTTGTTCGGCAGCTCGGTCGAAGACATTTTTCTGATGGACGATAAGGAGAACGAATCATGAAACGTCACCTTGCAATCGGTATTCTTCTGGCCGGTCTCTTCTCCGGCCCCGCCGCTCCAGCCGCCGGCCCTGCGGGAGTGACAGGTGACTGGATGGGCGCCCTCGAAGTGGGCCCGGTGAAGCTGCGGCTGGCGTTGCACGTCGAGCCCGGCGACAAGGAGGGACTGACCGCGAAGCTCAACAGCGTCGATCAGAACGCCTTGCTGCCGGTCGACACGACCACCTTCGCCGAGGGCACCCTGCGCTTCGCCATTACGGCAATTGGAGCCACCTTCACGGGTACGCTGAAAGAGGACAACGTCCTTGAGGGGACATGGTCGCAGAGCGGGCGATCGCTACCGCTCACCTTTCGCCGCGTGGCCCAGCCCTTCACGCTCAACCGGCCGCAGAATCCAACAGGTCCGACACCCTATGAAAGCCGCGAGGTGAAGATCTGGAACGCCTCCGCGGGAATCCACCTGGCGGGCACCCTGGTCCTCCCGGAAGGCAACGGTCCCTTTCCGGCCGTCGTCTTCGTCTCCGGATCAGGCCCTCAGGATCGTGACGAAACGCTGATGGGGCACAAGCCGTTCCTGGTGATCGCCGACCACCTCGCGCGGCGCGGCGTGGCCTCTCTGCGCTGTGACGACCGGGGAGTGGGCGGGTCGGAAGGCAATGAGATGGAATCGACGATCCGGGATTTCGCCACTGACGCCGAGGCGGGCCTCGCTTTTCTCGCCGCGCAGCCGAAGATCGACCGCAAGGCGATCGGGATTCTCGGCCACAGCGAGGGCGGGCTGATCGCGCCGCTCGTCGCCGCCACAAATCACGACGTTGCCTTCCTGGTGCTGCTGGCGCCTCCCGGAGAGCCCATCAAGGCTCTCATGGTGCGGCAGCTCCACGATGTCCTGCGGCAGGCCGGCGTGGCGGATTCCCTCGTCGAGCGGGCCATGGCGGCGCAGTCCGAGGACTTGGCGCTGCTCGCGGATGCGACCCTGAGCCGGGACGACGTGCAGCAGAAGCTCCGTGCGAAAGCCGCGGTCCGCCGTTCGCGGTTCACCGACGCGGAGCGGGCCGCCCTGGGAATCGACCCGGCGGCGATCGAGCAGGGAATTCGCGTCTCCGCCACGCCCTGGTTTCGTTCGCTGCTGCGCGAAGATCCGGGGGTCCATCTCCGGACCCTCAAAATTCCGGTGCTCGCCCTCTTCGGCGATCGGGATCTTCAGGTGGCCGCCGCCGTGAACGCCAAAGCCGTGCGGGATGCGCTGGCGGCCGCCGGCAATACGACCTCCGAGATTCGCATCCTCCCCGGTCTGAACCATCTCTTTCAGCACGCCGCCACGGGAGCGGTCGCCGACTACGGAACGATCGAAGAGACCTTCGCTCCGGAAGCGTTGCAGCTGATCAGTGGGTGGATCGAAGAGAAGAGGAGTCGATGAAGGAGCCGCGCCGGCCTGGAGTCGTTCCAGGCCGGCCGGGAATTCGTCCTACAATCCATCGAATGTGCAGGGGCGATTGTCGCACTCAGGGGGAGGAAGGGCCCAGTAGCAGTGCTCCTTGCCGCTGGACTCCGCATGGCACACGTATTCCCGGCAGCAGGCTTTGTTCATCAACTGCTCTGGAGACCAGCCGGGAAGGAAGTTCGAGGTGCCGGCAACCAGAGTGTCAGGAGCGAGGTCGCCATTGGTGTCGACGACCGCGTCGCTGAACCGCTTTGCCATCTCGCCCTTCGCGAAGCTCCACGGAACGGGGTTGGCGGGGAAGGTGAAGCTCCCCTCGAGCTCCAGCTTGCGCGCGGCCTTCTGCGCCGGCTTCACAGAGATGAACTGCATGCGCGCGTTGACCGCCAGAGGCGCGGCAAAGGTCCCGCCTCCCTCCTGGGTTCGGAGGATTTTCATCGACGTCACGCGCTGCTTGCCGGCGAGAGAGACATAGACGTGGAAGGAACCGCAGGCGGTCTTGACGGGGGCGATGCTGACCAGAGAGAGGGCCCGGAACTGGATGCGCGTCCTGGCGACGCCCTTGGCGTCGAAGGCGGCGTCGTCGAGACGCTCGATGATCGTGTCGCTACTGCCGAGCTGTCCCGGAGTCTCGGTGGCGAGAGGCAACCCTTTGAACGCCACCCGTCCGGTGAACGCCTTGGAACCCTTGCAGAAGAAGCCGGCAGGGATCGGGTTCGCGGCAAAGTCATAAAAGGTCTTGCCGCCTCCCATGGTCGTGAAGATGTCGTTGCCGTGCTGAATGATGGGATCGGCGGCCAGAGGAGAGAGACCGAGCAGAAGCGAACAGCCGAGCGTGACCAGAACCCTTCGCATGAAACCTCCTTGTCCCCAAAGGACGTTCGTAGAGGACTCCGCGCCATCGGGAGACTCCCGTCAGCTGCTCGCCTCTACCTAGATAGGTACAGAAAGCCCCTCCTACCGCGCCGCCGTTACCGCACGGCTGCCGCTTTCTGTGGCAGCCGTGCCTTGATCCAGCCGTCCACGCGCGTCTCCAGCAGGTCGAGCGGCAGCGCTCCGCCGTCCAGAATTTCGTCATGGAACGCCTTGATGTCGAAATGCGCCCCGAGCTGCGTCTTCGCGCGCTCCCGCAGCTCGCGAATCTTCAGTTGCCCCATCTTGTAAGCCAGCGCCTGCCCCGGCCACGCGATGTAGCGATCAGTCTCCGTCCGCGCGACGACGGCATTGACGTCGTTCTCGAGCATGTAGGCGATCACCTGGTCGCGCGTCCACCCCTTGTCATGAATGCCGGTGTCGACCACCAGCCGTATCGCGCGGAACAGCTCCGAGCTCAGCCGGCCGTAGTCAGACACGGGGTCCTTGTAGAAGCCGATCTCCTTGCCCAGTTGCTCCGCGTACAGCGCCCAGCCCTCGGTATAGGCGGACAAGCCGCCGCTGAACAGCCGGAAATTCGGCAAGCCCTGTAGTTGCTGCGCCACGCTGATCTGCAGGTGGTGCCCGGGCACGCCCTCGTGATAGGCGACGGCCTCGTCGTTCACCAGCGAGCGGTGAGTAGGATCGGCGACGGCAACCACCACCCGCCCGGCCCGTTTGCCGTCCGGAGTGCCGCGGTTGTAGTGCGTCGCCGCGGCCTTGTTGAAGTCGGGAATGCCCTCGACGGTCACCGGCGCCTTCGGCAGCCGCCCGAAGAGCTCCGGCAGCCTCGGCTGCATCTGGTCGATGTACTTCTTGAAGTCGGCGACGATCTGGTCCTTGCTCTTCGGCGTCCACTTCGGGTCGTTGTGGATCGCCGCGCGAAAGGTGGCGAGATCCTTATAGCCCTGCGCCAGTGCCAGCTTGGTCATCTCCGCCGTGATCCGCGCCACCTCGCTCAGGCCCAACGCATGGACGGCCTCGGGAGTGACGTCGACGGTGGTCATGGCCTTCACCGCCTCGGCGTAGCGCCGCTTGCCGTCCGGCAGGCTCTCGACCGAGATCACGGTCCGCCCCTTCGGCGCGTACTCGTCGCGCAGGAACGCCGCGAGCTCCTTGTAGGCCGGGAGGACCTCCTCATTGGCCGCCTTGGTCATCGCGGCCGTCAGCCGCTGCTTCTCCGCCTCCGGGAAGCTCGCCGGAAACTTCTTCAGGGGCAGCAGGAAAGGGTTCGACGCGGCGATCTCCTCGCATTGCCCCGGAAGTTGGTCGACGACGATCTTCGCCGGCATCAGGCCGTCCTTCTCGCCGGCGCGCAGCACCTCGGTGGTCTGCTTCAACACTCGCGGAATCTGGTGGAGGCGCGCGATGTAGTCCTCGTAGTGTTGCACGGAATCCAGCGGCACGCTCAGCGGCAGGTCGGCCAGCGAGGTATGGACGCCGCCCTGCTGGTTGATCGGCATCTCGTAGTTCTTGAGCTCATAGTTCACGTCGGCGCGGGTGAGTTGCCGCACCAGGAGCTCATGCGACAGCAGGTCGGCGTCCGTCATGCCGGTGGTCGGGATGGCGCGCAACCGCGCCAGGAAGGCGTCGTTCTCCGCGTGCTGGCGCGCGATCTCCGCCAGCGAAGCATTGCCGAGCCGCGCGTTGTAGCGATAGTCGCCGATCGACGTCGCCCTCTCCGGCGAGCTCTTCAGGCCGGTCTGATAGAACTCCTCGAATAGCGCGTTCTGTTTCGCCACACGGTCGGCTACCGGGGTGTCCTGGGCAAAGGCTGAGGAGCAAACACTGGCGGTAAGCAGCAAGCAGGTATGGATTCGCATGCGCCCAAGCCTAGCAAAGGACCGGGCAAGGGGCTACCGCCTCGAGACGTCCCGCGGGGTTTTCCCCACGGGAGCGTCTCAGAACCGGCCTATTTGGTCAGCTTGGTCACAATGACGAGATTGAGGAAGGCATCGAAAGCTACGTCGTCCCCGGCGAGCAAGAAGCCATCGAGCTTCCTCCGTCCGGTTGAAATGCACTGTGTCCAAATCGAGCCGCCTATACAGGAAAAGTAGACTTGCTGATGAAGCGGAGTATTGACATTCATCACGCCGACAGTGATTGGAGTACCATCGCTCAGGAAGTCCGTATCCGTAAACACGACTGTCCCAACCAGTGAAACCGTGGTCGCGTCTTTGGTCGGCACTTTCTTCTCTGGGAACTGCGGCTCAAGGTGGGCGGCCAGCTCGGTAGCGATACGTTGAGCCATTTGGGGCGAGTCAATGGCGCTGATTATGCGCTCCAGTTCGATTTGGACGCGATTTTTCTGAGCTGCTCCCGCCGTTCCTCCGCAGAACAGAAGAGCTATCATTCCAATAATCAACAGCGGCGTTCTCATCTTTCTCTCCTCCAGTAAGCGATCGCAAAAGCGCGGTCGCGGTTCATCTTCTCCGAATGTTGGCCGACCCTGAAGAGTCGCCTTATCTTGCGATATGCAAATGAATTTCTAAACCTTTATCGTTTACAGGAATTCTACTCAACCGGCAGGAGAAAAGATAGCCCCGCCGAGGCCCATAGCGCCTCAACTTCCCCCCACGCTCTCTCCTGGTCAGCGCCCGCGGCCTTCAAACCGGGGACGGATTCCAAGAAATCACTGGAACCTGAGTTGGCGAGCGGCCCTCACCATCTCACCCGCCGCATCAGCTCCCGGATCGCCCGCTGCCGGACCGGGTCCGCGCCACGATCCTGCTCCGCGACGGACGATGAAGCCGCGCCACAGGAGACGTCGTCGTCCGGCAGGCTCCCATCGACCAGGAACGCCGTGCCGATCTCGTTGGCGCAGAGGTTCGGGGTCACGGCATAGACCGTATGCCCGCCCTGGTCGACGCTGACGAGGCGCGCTCGCTGCCCCAGAGCGGCGCGCAGGCCGAGCGCTCCCGCGTAGGGAGTGGCGGGATCGCGGCGGTTTTGAAGCATGAGGATGTTGGACGGACCGAGCGGCGTGATGGGCACGGGAGGCTCGGCGGGCTGACTCTGCCAGAAGGCGCAGGGCCAGATGTTGGAACCGAGCGCTCCAAACAGAGGATAGCGCCGGCTGTCGCTGGCGAGTGCGCGCTGGTAATCCCCGGTGGAGCGCGACCAGGCGACGTCGTCGCACAGGATGGCGAGCCCGGAGGCGACGTCGTTGTCGGGCGGCCCGTCGTCCAGCGCGGCGCGGGGCTTGAGGGCCTCGAAGGCCAGCAGCAAACCGCTCCCTGTTGTCCCGGTTTCCTTCGAGCCGTTCACGAGTTGCAAGAATTCCGCGAAGTCGGGGAAAAAAGAGTCGGAATAAAGCTCGCTGAACGCGATCTCCTGAAAGAGCGGCCCGTCGACGACAAACCCGCTCGAGAGGCGGATCGGGTGGCTTTGGAGGCGGCGGAGGAGACGCAGATAGAGGCTCTGGACCGCGGTGGGCGTTTTGCCGAAATGGTAGGTGCCGTTGTTGGCGGCCGCGAAGCTCGCGAAGTCGGCAAAGCGAAGGGTGCCTCCCGATCCCCAGGCTCGGAACTGCTGGCGCCAGACCCAGTCGGGGCCGACCGAGCTGTCCAGGATGATGCGGTCGGTCTGGTCGGGAAACAGCGACGCATAGACGGCGCCGAGGTAGGTGCCGTAGGAATACCCAAGGTAGGAGATCTTCGCCTCTCCCAGCGCCTGGCGGATCTGATCCATGTCGCGGGCCGTGTTGGCGGTGGTGGCGAACGGCAACAGGTCGCCCGCGGCGCTCGCACAGGCGTTGGCGACGTCGCGCATGAGCGCCGCCGTGGCGGGGAAGCCGCCGGGCTGCTGCAGCGGGACGTAGGCCTGAAACGCCTCGTCGACGGACAGGCCGCAGGTTATCGGCGTGCTGCTGCCGACGAAGCGGGGATCGAAACCGATCAGGTCGTAGCGGTCGAGCACGCTCTGGGGGAGAAGGGTGGCGAGCAGGCGGGGGAGATCGAGCCCCGAACCGCCCGGGCCGCCGGGGTTGAGGAGGAGCACGCCGCGGCGGCTGGCCCGATTGGCGGCGCGCACGCGCGAGACGGCGATCTCGATCTTTCTCCCGTTCGGGTCGGCATAGTCGAGCGGGAGATGAAGGGTGGCACACTGCTGGCCGGCGTCGGGGACCCCATCCGGCGGCGGGGCACAGGCGCCAAATTGGAGCGCCCCCGTCTGGGCGTGGCCCGGCGCGGCGAAGGGTGTGAGGGAGACCACGGCGAGGAGCAGGGCAAGCATGGCCTTTCCGGGCATCGGGCTCTCCTTGTGTTTCAGCGATTGATTCTACCTGCGAATCCCTGCGCCTCAAAGGACGAGATCGGATCGAAGGGCGGCGGTCTCGAGCTCCGCGACCAGGAGACCCTCGGTGAGCCGCTGGGCGGACTGAAGGACCGTTCCCTGGGGATTGACGATACCGGACGACCCGTAGGAGACCAGGTCTCCCGTGCGCCCGGCGACATCGGCACGGATGACCCACACACCGTTCTCTCGGGCCCGGGCGATGTCGGCTTTCCTGGCGTCACCGCCAACTTCCTCCCTATCCAGAGGAAGGCCGTTGTTCGTGGGCACGAACAGCGCCGTCGCTCCCTGGGAGGCCATGAGTCTGGCAGGCTCGGGGAAATTTGAGTCGTAGCAGATGACGATTCCAAAGGTCAGGCCGCCGACCGTGAAGACCGGCGTTCGATCGCCGGCGCGATAGACCGATTTCCTGATCGCCGGATGCAGCTTGCGATACAGGCCGGCGACGGCGCCTTGGTGAAAGACCGCGGCCGAGTTGTAGAGCTGGCCCGCGGAGATCTCGGTAAACCCCAGAACCGTCGTCACCGTGTCGCTGGCAAGAGGTGCGAGGACGGCCCCGAGCTGACCGCTTTCCACGTCAAGCGCGAATTCGGCCGGACGGGCGGCATAGTCCGCAAGACCTCCAAGCACCGCCTCCGGGCAACAGAGGATTTCCACTCCCGCCGCCTCGCACCACTCCACGCGCCTGCGAATGAGCTCCACGGCCTCCATCGAGCCGCAGGGAAGGAGAGGGGCCTGGTAGGCGGCGACTTTCATTCTATGTCCTCCGAAGTGCCAGGCTCTTCGCTGAGGGGCTCGATGCCCGCGCACGAAGTCGCGCCACATGCGACGAGGCTCACGCGCTGTCCCGGGCCGTTCCTGCCAGGCACCCTCCAGTGTAGAGGTTCACTCAGGAGGACAACGCATGCTCAGAAAATTCGTCTTGATCGCCGCCCTCGCCACCATCACAGTAACGGCAGTCAGCAGCCCCGCTCCTGCCATCGATTTCATCTGCTCCTGCCAGGTCTGCGCCGGAGGCTCGGGCCCTGGGTGCAGGGACCTGAGCACCGGGCGCTTCACGTCCTGCTCCAGTTGGTGGGCCAGCCACTCCAGCCATTGCAGGTAGGCTCACTCATTGCGCGAACGAGAGCAGGCTCTCGCGCTCCTGCCCGAGCTCATGCTGATGCGGCAGGAAGGCGCTTGACAGAGAAAAGAGATTCTACTAAAAAGAGCTTCAGGAGGTATCAGCATGCACATGCGTCTCCGTTCTCTGCTCTTCCCTCTTCTCCTCGTCATCGTGGTGATCTCTACGGCTCCGCCCCTGGTGACTCCGGCGTCCGCGGCGGCCTGCCACGGCTTCATCACCTGCCCCAATCCCAAGTCCTGCGGCAGTTGGTCGACCTGGGCGGCTTGCGACAGCCCCTATTGTGACGACGCGGATTCCTTCTGCCTGGGCAAAAACATTCCGCTCGCGACCTACCAGCCCAAGGAGCAGTTCCGGGCCTGCACCCTCTCGAACGGCTCACAGTGCTTAGAGTGGGTGACTGCCTCGTTCCGGACTCGCTGCGGCTGCTGAGGGAGGGCGATGGCTGCCCTGGTCGCGCCACATGCCATTTGGGGAGCCTCCTAACTTACGGCAGGAGAACGACTTACAGATCCTTGTAAGATGAGAGGCGGTTTTTACGTTTATTAGATGGGTATGAGCCGAAAACTTCGCTTCGTACCCCATGCCCGGACCCTCATCTTCATCACCTGCCGCACCGTCCAGGGACGCTTCCTGTTCCGGCCCGGCCCTCAGCTCAACGACGTCGTCCTCGGCGTCCTCGGGCGAGCCCAGCGCCGTTACGAAACCACGATGTCAGCCCTCTTCGTGATGTCGAGCCATGTTCACCTGCTCCTGGTCGTCGACGACGCCAAGGAGCCCGCGGCCTTCATGCGGTACGTCAACTCGAAGCTGGCCCGGGAGGTCAATCGCCTGACCGGTTGGCGGGGTCCCGTCTTCGACCGGCGCTACGAGATGACCGTCGTCACCGACGAGGACGCCGCTCAGATCGAGAGGCTACGGTACGTGCTCGGCCAAGCCGTTCAGGCCAATCTGGTCGAGCGGGTCTGCCAGTGGCCCGGGGTGCACTCCGCGGGAGCGCTGATCGACGGCACGCCCCTGGAGGGTCACTGGTTCGACCGTACCCAGGAGTTCGCCGCCCGCCTGCGCCGCAAGGACATCGGCCGGATGCGGTTCGCCGCCGTCGAAATTGTCACCCTCTCACCCATCCCCTGCTGGGCGCATCTGTCGCCGGAGCGTTACCGGGCGCGCATCGCGAGTCTGGTCGAGGCCATCGAGACCGAGGCCGCCCGCGAAAGAGAGCGCACCGGCGCCTCCGTGCTGGGAGTCAAGGCGATTCTCGCCTACGATCCGCAACATCGCCCCTCCACCCTCGCCCGGTCGCCGACACCACGCGTCCACGCCGCCACCAAGGCCGCACGGAAGGCGTTCCACGAGATCTACGCCGCCTTCGTCGCTGCGTTCCGCGAAGCCTCCGAAAGGCTGCTCCGCGGCGACCGCAACGCACCCTTCCCCACCGGGAGCTTCCCGCCAGCGCTTCCCTTCGTGGCCGGATAGCGGAAGCTCAAAAGCTCTTTGACAGACTCACCGCCCGCCGAGGGCCACTCTGCCGAGCCGGAAGGCTCGTTGAGGGGAAGGTGTGTCGAGTCGGTGCCGCGGGGGTCCTGCTTTGAGGTTGAAAGCGTCCAATCGACCGTCGCCAGGCTCCCAAACTTGCCAGATCGGGGGCGGATTCCAAGAAGCCCCTGGCACCTGTTCTGGTGCGAGTCCTCAGGAAGTTGTTCCGCGGCAAAGTCTTGGCGGCGCTCAAGGCGGCAGAAAACAACGGTGACCTGCCCGCCTCCCACCTGCCGGCCCTCGACCCGCTGTACCGCAAGTCGTGGGTGGTCTACTGCAAGCCGCCGTTCGGCAGTCCCGAGCAGGTGCTCGCCTACCTGGCGCGGTACACCCACCGCATCGCCATCACCAACTCACGGCTGGTGCGCCTGGAGGGCGAGGAGGTGACCTTCACCTGGAAGGACTATGCCGACGACGACCGCCTCCGGGAGATGACCCTGTCGGGGGAGGAATTCCTCCGCCGTTTTCTTCTGCATGTCCTTCCCGACCGCTTCGTAAGGATCCGCTATTACGGGCTGCTGGCCAACCGCCACCGGGAGAAGGCTCTGGCCCTCTGTCGTGAGGTTCTCCCCGGCCCTCCGGCACGACCGAAGCCTCTGAAGACCGATTGGTGCGATCGACTTCAGAGTCTCACCGGCATCGATCCTCTACAGTGCAAGGTTTGCGGCCAGAAGGCCCTACGCCTGGTAGGTCCAGTGGCGCCGGCCCGGTCGCCGAGGGCTCCGCCACGATGAATCGATCCTCCATAGCTCGATTCCAATATTTCTTTGCTCAACCGCGAAGCCGAGGAGTAGTGTTTCTTGACGGGCTGCTGCGGTATACTCACCGACGCGAAATCGTGGTTGAGGAGCCTAGGCATGCGCCAGAACCCTTCGCTGAGAGGTCCTCTGAAAGCCACACGGCGGCTGTTGGGGGGCGTGTGGAAGCCGGCAGGGTGTCGCGCGAAACGCCTGCGAGCATTGAATCCCCATAGGGACCGCCCCGGACTTCCCCGCGGCTTCGTTCAACCTGCGTCTATCCGAAATCCTCCCGGAACCTGCGAGGACTCCGGGATGATTTGCGTGGGGAGGATCTCGGATAGACGCTTAAAGGGTTTTAAAGGTTAGGCGTAACCGACTACCCGTCGCTCACGGATTCGACCCACGGCAGGAGTCTGGACGGGATTCGGGTTGTCGTAACCTTGCCCGAGTAGAGCAACTGGCCGTCGGCGATGGCGGCGACTGCCCGCGAGGACCGCTGCTTCTTGTTATCGTAGAACCCGAACTTCTTTGAGACCGTGCCACCCTTGTCGCAAAGAAGCGGGAACTCGATGCCGATGTCGGCTGCGAACTTGGCGAGTTCCGCCGAGTCGTCGGTGCTGATGCCCAGAACCTGGACATTCTGACTGCGGTAGGCGTCGAGCCGTTCCTGGAACGCAGTCAAACGCTTCCGTCAGAAAACAGAGCCGGTGCCGTCGAAGAAGACCACGAGCGTCGTCCCCTGGGGCGACCGGTCTTCGTGTACCGGCTTTCCAGAGTGCAACCGGACTCCCGGCAGGGAAAAGGTCGGAGCTTTAGCCATTTTGATAACCTCCTCATGCAGAAGAGAGAGCGAAAAGCTTCTCTGGCGAAATGCCAAAGAATGCACAACCTACACGGCGACAATAAGTCGCTTGTCACTTCCACCCGAGTGCGACTGCCAAGTTATCTAAGGTCGCAATCCTCGGCAGGACGAAGTCGTCCGCGAGACCCGCCATGGCAGCCTTCCGCTAATCAACAGAATCGGGTTTACGATCATTCCACCTCCTTTGGTTGATGACTGCGTCGTCTAACGGGTTGGCATAAGCGGCAACGTAGTTGTCCGCTTGATGCCCGGAGTTGGGCGCTCTATGCCGCGGCCTCATGATCAGCACCCTTCTTTGCCGCGCGTGATCTTGACCCTTTGAAGAAGAGGCGCTCCTTACGAAAAGGAAAGGAACCCTCGCGATGCAGACGAAGGACAGCAGTAGCCACAATCTTGTCAAAGGCCACCAAATGCTTGTGAACGGCAACAGCATAATGGAGCAGTTCAACGCGCCGTGAATATCGGAAGCCCAGAATCTCGCGGATGTTTGGATTTGTAGGTAGCTTAGCCCGCAGCTCCCAGCTAGCTCCGTACCTGATCAGAGATACGCCAAGTTGAGTGTCCACCGGAGTGTAATGCACGAAGCAGTCCCGATAATCTTTCAAGCGCCTGACCCAAAGCTTCTCAGCTTTGCGAAAGACCCTAATGAGAACATGACTATTCCCCCACTTGCACAGCCTGCCAAAAGATGGTGGGGTTTCTTGGCTAAAAGCTGGACCTACGATTCGTGCTAGAAGGTCCAACGAGACACTGACCTCCGACAGGTAGGAATCGAAGTCCCAGTAGATCTGCTTAACCCTCTCGTCGGAGACTGCAACTTCGAGCACCCTACCTTCGGTGTACGAGCTAACCTTATCAGCTAGTTCAAGGTGGATTGCCGTCATTAGGCGATGAATTGAACGCAACCGGAAGTCTGCTCCATCCATGTGAAATCGGTAACAACGAGGATACTCGCGGGCAAACCAGCAAAACTCAGGAGAGCCACCTCGGCGCTCAAGTTCCGCCCGTAAACGGTCGAAGGCACGGACCACTTCTGGCGAGCGATAGGCACGCATCGGAGGGAGGGCCGGTACTCCTCTAAGCTGTTCCAATGTGTGAAACCTTCTTTCCTAAAGCCTACTTCTCATGTCTCTTCTCTCTAGCGCCCAACCTTTAAGCGTCTATCCGAGATCCTCCCCACGCAAATCATCCCGGAGTCCTCGCAGGTTCCGGGAGGATTTCGGATAGACGCAGGTTGAACGAAGCCGCGGGGAAGTCCGGGGCGGTCCCTATGGGGATTCAATGCTCGCAGGCGTT
Organism: Thermoanaerobaculaceae bacterium; assembly: GCA_963717295.1. Lineage (GTDB taxonomy): Bacteria > Acidobacteriota > Thermoanaerobaculia > Multivoradales > UBA5704 > DATARR01. The sequence goes on along the minus strand of OY970330.1, from coordinate 6,873,105 downwards.
TCGCGCGACACCCTGCCGGCTTCCACACGCCCCCCAACAGCCGCCGTGTGGCTTTCAGAGGACCTCTCAGTGAAGGGTTCTGGCGCATGCCTAGGCTCCTCCAACCGCGATTTCGCGTCGGTGAGTATACCGCAGCAGCCCGTCAAGAAACACTACTCCTCGGCTTCGCGGTTGAGCAAAGAAATATTGGAATCGAGCTATGGAGGATCGATTCATCGTGGCGGAGCCCTCGGCGACCGAGCCGGCGCCACTGGACCTACCAGGCGTAGGGCCTTCTGGCCGCAAACCTTGCACTGTAGAGGATCGATGCCGGTGAGACTCTGAAGTCGATCGCACCAATCGGTCTTCAGAGGCTTCGGTCGTGCCGGAGGGCCGGGGAGAACCTCACGACAGAGGGCCAGAGCCTTCTCCCGGTGGCGGTTGGCCAGCAGCCCGTAATAGCGGATCCTTACGAAGCGGTCGGGAAGGACATGCAGAAGAAAACGGCGGAGGAATTCCTCCCCCGACAGGGTCATCTCCCGGAGGCGGTCGTCGTCGGCATAGTCCTTCCAGGTGAAGGTCACCTCCTCGCCCTCCAGGCGCACCAGCCGTGAGTTGGTGATGGCGATGCGGTGGGTGTACCGCGCCAGGTAGGCGAGCACCTGCTCGGGACTGCCGAACGGCGGCTTGCAGTAGACCACCCACGACTTGCGGTACAGCGGGTCGAGGGCCGGCAGGTGGGAGGCGGGCAGGTCACCGTTGTTTTCTGCCGCCTTGAGCGCCGCCAAGACTTTGCCGCGGAACAACTTCCTGAGGACTCGCACCGGGAGAAAGAAACTCGGCCGGCACCCGACCCACCAGTCGCCATCGATGGAGAGCCCGCCGCCGGTGACGATGCAGTGTAGATGGGAGTGCAAGGTCAGTTTCTGGAGTACCTTCTGACCTGGAACTGCTCGCACATCGCCAACGCGGAATTGCTGCCTCGCGTCACCGGTTTGATAGAGGAGGCAGGTTTCAAAATGCCGTTCGTCTGCACTCCAGAGGAACTGTTAGGAGAGCACCAAGATGCATGACCCGATCATCGAAGAACTGCACCGGCACCGCGAAGATCTCCTTCGCGAGCACGGGAACGACCCGGAAGCGCTGGTTCGGTATCTGCAGGAGAAGGAGCGCAACTCGGGCCGGCCGGTTCAGTCGCCGTCGGAGCCAGAACCCTCGGCGGCGCGGATTCGTTTCGCGCGCCGCTGAACCTTACCGATCCGACGCTTAGCCGCCACAAGCCCATTCCTCCCGACGCCGAGAGTGCCCCGGTGCCGGGGAGGAATTCTCCGCCTCGGAGACGCCCCGCGGGGTTCCCCACGGGGCGTCTCTACCTTGGGGAGGCAGTGCGTGATTCGGGGGGGCGACGCCTGTAGGCGGCTGGGCCTGCCTGATGGTGGAGAAGAGCAAGACGCCTCTTATGTGGAGGGAGGGACTGTGATTGACGACGAGCTTCTGGGGGAGGCTCTCCGCTTGGGAGGCCGCCGGACGAAAAAGGCGACCGTCCATGAGGCGTTGAGGGAGTACATCCAGCGCCGTAAGCTTCGGCCTGGTCCCTCGGATTTCTGGCGTCTCGCCGCAGAGCTTCGGGGGGACCGAGATCGCGATCATCTCGGCTGTAAGGGGTGTCTCAAGTGTCGACTCCCGGCGCCACGCGCGCGATGGCCGATGCAACACAACCGCTCCTGCAACATGGGCGAGCCACGATGAGACACGGAGCGGCGCTTCTGCAACACAAAATACCGTTCATCGGTCGCTCGAACCGCTCCGTGCAACACAACGGAGCGCTCGCGCATGATTCGACCTTCGGGTCGCACGACGCGACCCGGGGGTCCTGTGATGCGCCCCATGGGTTTTGTAGTGCGACCCGAGGGTCCTGTGATGCAACCGAAGGGTTCTGTAGTGCGACCCGGGGGTCCTGTGATGCGCCCCATGGATTTTGTAGTGCGACCCGAGGGTCCCGTGTTGCAATCGGAGGGTCCTGTGATGGGACCCAAGGGTCGAACGATGCGACCCGAGGGTCGGGCAGCGCGCTCCTCGGATCCTGTGAGGCGCCCTTTGGGTCCCGTGATGCGAATCCCGGGGAGGGTCTCCCGCCCCGCGAGCCGAATGCCGCGCCCCACGGGTCGCCCGACCTCACTCCAGACGGCCGCGTTGCCACGGCCGGTCCCGTTTTCACGTTCCCGGCAACACCCAATCCGGCACCGCCAAGACGCGACAAGCCCCCCGGCGCCGAGGGTTTGCGCTCCATCAGAAGGACTTCTCCGCCTCGGAGACGCCCCGCGGGGTTCCCCACGGGGCGTCTCTACCTTGGGGGCGTTGGGCGTAATTCGGGTGCGCCTCCGGCCCGTTGACATCCCCCCACCCGCTCATTACACTGAACCATATGGTTCAGCATCAAGAACCGCTCGACGACACTTTCGCGGCACTCTCCGATCCCACCCGCCGGGGCATCCTGGAACGGTTGGGCCGGGGGGATGCCTCGATCAGCGATCTCGCGGCGAGCTTCGAGATGAGCCTCACGGGCCTCAAGAAGCACGTCCAGATCCTCGAAGAGGCGGGGCTCGTCGTCACGGAGAAGGTCGGAAGGGTTCGGACCTGCAGGCTGGGCCCCCGCCGGCTGGACGAGGAGGCGGCCTGGATCGAGCGGTATCGACGGATGTTGGAGGAACGATTTGACCGGCTCGAGGAGTTCCTCGAGCGTACGAAAGGAGACTTATGAGCACCTCAGTGAAGGAACCCGTCCGCGCCACTCTTACCACCCCCAGCGACCGCGAGATTCGCATCGAGCGCGTCTTCAATGCCTCACGCGACCGAGTGTGGCGCGCGTTCACCGAGCCGGAGCTCATCGCCCAGTGGTGGGGACGCGGCAAGAAGCTCGTGGTCGAGCGCATGGAGGTCGAGCGCGGCGGTCACTGGCGCTTCGTCGTCGTCAACCCCGGCGGCACCCAGGGCTTCGAGGGCCGCTACCGCGAGGTCAAGCCTCAGGAACGGATCGTGTGGACCGCCGAATGGGACGGGATGCCGGGCTATGTGGCGGTCGACACCGTGACGTTCGAGGACCTCGGCGACGGCCGAACCCGGATGGTCAACACGTCGCTGTTCTTCACCAGCGAGGATTGTGCAGGGGCGCTGGCCTCACCGATGGAAGAGGGCCTCAACGACAGCTACGCCGCGCTGGACCGCGTGCTCGCCACGCTCGGCTGACGAGACGTTCCAGAAAGCTGACACGCCGCGGGGCTCCAGCGCACCATGATGGTTAGACGGAATACGAAAGGAGACAAGCCATGAAGCGATTCAAGGTTGTTGCCCTCGTTACGGCGCTGGCCCTGGCCTGCTGGGCCTCCACTCCTCGGCCGGCCGCGGCCGACGAGTGCTGCGACAGCATGCAGCAGGACGTCGAGAACTTCTGCGCGCGGCTCGGCAGCTCGGTGCGGTTCTTCTACTGCGTGCCGGGTTGGGAAGGCTCGCTCTGCGGGGCCTCGTACGACTGCTATCCGCCGGCGGCGTAAGCGTTTAGCCAAGCACCCAGGAACGGGCGGCCTCCCGCGAGGCGCCCGTTCCTACGTTCCCAGCTCGGTGAGCTCGGCCTCGATCTTCTCCCACTCGGCCATCAGCTCCTCGACCTTGGTGGAGAGGGTCTTCTGCTCGGTCTCCAGCTTCTTGACGTGATCGCGGGAGGTGCGGTCGAAGAAGGTGGGATCGCAGAACATCTCGTTGATGGCGTGGACCCGCGCCTCGGCCTGCTCGACGGCGGCGGTCACCTGGTCGCGCTTCCTGGTGAGCTCTTTCTGGCGGTTCTGGCGCTGGCGGATCTCGGCCGGATCGGCGGCCTCGATGCGCGCGGCCGTCGCGGCGGCCTTCTTCTTCTGCTCGCGCTTCATGCGCAGCACCGCCTCGCCGTCCAGATGGTCGTCGCCCAGGCGCTCCAGGTACTCGTCGTAGGTGCCCACGAAGTCGTTGACGCCCTTGGGTGAGATCTCGAAGATGCGGGTGGCGAGCTGGGAGACGAACCAGCGGTCGTGGGAGACGAAGATCAGGGTGCCGTCGTACTTCTTCAGACCCTCGACCAGGGCCTCGATGGCTTCGAGGTCGAGGTGGTTGGTGGGCTCGTCGAGGATGAGGACGTTGGGCTTGGTCACCGCCAGCTTGCAGAAGACCAGCCGCGCCGCCTCGCCGCCCGAAAGGCTGCCGATGGGCTTCTTCACGTCGTCGCCCGAGAACAGCACCATACCCAGGCTGCCACGCACGACGCCGATGGACTCTCCCGGAATGAACTCCCAGAGCCACGCCTCAACCGACTGCTTGCCGCCCTTGGGCAGCTCATGGTGGTCCTGGGAGAAGTAGCCGGGATAGGTCTCGTAGCCCCACTCGATGCGGCCGGCGTCGGCGTCGGTCTCGCCGACGGCGATCTTGAGCAGGGTCGACTTGCCGATGCCGTTGGGGCCGATGATGGCGATGCGGTCGCCGCGCTCGACCTTGAGGCCGACGTCCTTGAGCACCTTGTTGTCGCCGTAGGCCTTGGAGATGCCTTCGAGCTCCAGGGCCTGCCGGCCGCTGGGGCGCACCTGCTGGAACCGGAAGGTGGGGTACCGCCGCGAGGTCTGGGGCAGGCGCTCGATGACGATCTTTTCGATCATCTTGATCTTGCTCTGGGCCTGCCGGGCCTTGGAGGCCTTGGCGCGGAAGCGGTCCACGAACTCCTTGTGGCGGGCGATCTCGGCCTCCCGCTTCCCGATCTCCGCCTCTTTGCGGTCCCGGTTTTCCCCCTTGGCGTTCATGAACGCCCCGTAGTTGCCGGGATAGAGGATCATCGTCTCGTAATCCACGTCCACGATGTGGGTGCAGATGTTGTCGAGAAAGCGGTGATCGTGGGAGATGACGATCGCGGTGCCCTTGTAGGTGTCGGTGAGGAACTTCTCCAGCCAGCGGATGGAGAGGATGTCGAGATGGTTCGTGGGCTCGTCGAGGAGCAGCACGTCGGGCTCGGCGGCCAGCACCTGGGCCAGGAGCACGCGCAGCTTGAAGCCGCCGGAGAGGGTGGAGAGGGCGTTGAGGTGGACCTCGGTGGGAATGCCGAGACCTTCCAGCACCTCGCCGGCGCGGGACTCCAGGGTGTAGCCGTCGTTGCGGAGGATGAGGTCCTCCAGGTCGGCGTAGCGGTCGGAGTCGAACTCCTTGTCGGCGTTGGCGAGGAGGCGCTCCTTCTCGACCATGGCCTCCCAGACGTCGTGGTTGCCCATCATGGCCACTTCGAGGATGGGCATGTGCTCGAACCGGAAGTGATCCTGTTTGAGGACGCCCAGCTTGAGCCGCTTGGGCATCGCGATGGTGCCTTCGCTGGGGATGTCGTCCCCGGCGAGCACTTTGAGGAACGTCGACTTGCCCGAGCCGTTGGCCCCCACGAGGCCATAGCGGTTGCCGGGATTGAACTGAATCGAGACCCCCTCGAACAGTGTCTGGGGGCCGAAGGATTTGCCAAGGTCGGATACGGCGATCATAGGGCCGGTAATGATAGCAGACGAGGAGATGAGGGCCAGCCTCCCCCCATAGGCATACCTAACGTGTCTCAGAGGTTCCCCCGCCCAAGGCCCTCACCCCCTAACCCCCTCTCCCGTCCCGGGAGAGGGGGAAGGCATGCGAAGCCGTTTCGTGTCGCCCTCCCTCTTCTCCCGGTGTGGGGGGGTGGGAGGGGGCGGGAGAAGAGGGCCGGGGGTGATGAGGGGATTGGGTGGGGAAAAGCTGGGAGGGGAGGCGCTCCCAGGGTGCCTTACGGGGGCGGCGTGCCTTCCTGCGGCTTGTCCTTATCCCTCCCGAACACCTTTCGGAACCAGCGCCGGATCGGATTCACATGGGGCTCTTCCCCTGCCGGCCGGCGCTCTTCGCCCGCGGCCTCGGCGGCGTCGCCGGTTTGCGGGGAGGCGCCGGGCTCGCCGTTGGCGGCGATCTGCTGCGTGTCGAGGAAGCTCTGGTGGCGGTTGCACAGCTCCGTGGGCACCTGATCTTCCCGGAAGACCTCGGTGAGGACGGCGGGGCAGAACTCCGTGGCGAGCAGGCCCGTCGTCGGATCGATCGCCGCCGTGGTGAGCCCGGCGGGCTGGCGGAAGGTGCCGTAACCTCCCGGCGGCGCGACGCGGGCCATGAAGCGGACCCAGATAGGCAGGGCCGCGCGGGCCCCCGAGAGCCGGGTGCGCGAGTTGTCGTCATAGCCAACCCAGACGACGGTCGTGCGCTGGGGGGCGAAGCCGGCGAACCAGCTGTCCCGCTGCTTGTTGGTGGTGCCCGTCTTGCCGGCGAGCTCGCCGCTGATGCCTCCTGCCGCGCCGCCCGCCGTGCCCCGGATGAGGACGCCTTCGAGAAGCGAGGTCACCAGGTAGTTGGACTGGGCGGAGAGCACCCGCTGCGCCTTGGGCAGCGGCGCTCCCTGGAGCGGCTTGCCGTGGCGGTCGAGCACGGCCACCAGCTCGTGCACCGGCGGCCGGGCGCCGCCGTTGGCGAAGGTCGCGTAGACCGTCGCCAGCTCCAGCGGGGTGATGGAGGCGGCGCCGAGCGCCATCGACGGGTACGGCTCCATGGGAGTCGAGATTCCCATCGCCTTGGCGAGGCGGATGATCCTCGGCATCCCCACGTCCATGGCGAGACGGGCCGTCGCCAGGTTGTAGCTCTTTTCCAGGGCGGTGCGCACCGTCACCAGACCGTGAGTCTGGCCGTCATCGTTCTTCGGGCTCCAGGCCGCCGGCTGGCCGGGCTCGTTCACCGTCAGCAGCTCGTCTTCCAAGAGAGTGGCGGGCGTGGCCTTCCCCTCCTCGAAGGCGGCGGCGTAGACGATGGGCTTGAAGGCGCTGCCCACCTGGCGCTGGGCGCGGCCGACGCGGTCGAACTGGCTCCCCTCGTACTGCCGGCCGCCGAGATAGGCGAGGATGCCGCCCGTCTCCGGATCGAGCGAGATCAGGGCGCCCTGCAGTCCACCCCCCTTGTGTCCCTTCTGATAGCCCTTCTCGATGACGTCGAGCCCCCAGCTCACCGCCTCCTGGGCGACTTTCTGGCTCTGCCAGTCGAGGGTGGAGAACAGGACGTAGCCGCCATCCTCCAGATCCTCGACGCCGAAGCGGCGGGAGGCCTCCAGAAGCGCGGAGTCGGCGAAGTAGGGAGCGCGGCGCCGAGTCAACGGCTCGGGATAGGCCACGACGGGTTCCTTGAGGGCCGCTTCGATCCGCTCCGGGGTGGCGAGCTTGAGCTCCGCCATGCGGCCCAGCACCCAGTCGCGGCGCTCCTTGGCCTTGTCCGGATGGCCGATCGGCGAGGACATTGGCGAGTAGTTGGCCGGCGACTGGATCATCCCGGCCAGCGTCGCCGCCTCGGCGAGGTCGAGCTGGCTGGCGTCCTTGCCGAAGAAGGCCCGGGAGGCGGCGCCCATGCCCATCAGCGAGACGCCGCCGCCGCCGCCCATGTAGATCTCGTTGAGATAGGCCTCGAGGATCTGCTTCTTGTTGTACCGCGCCTCCAGCAGCACGGCGAGGAGGAACTCCTGGCTCTTGCGCGAGAGCGTCTTCTCCTGGGTGAGATAGAGGTTCTTGACGAGCTGCTGGGTCAGCGTGCTGCCGCCCTGGCGCCGGCCGCGTCCCGTGATGTCGACCCAGACGGCCCGCATGATGCCGGTGACCGAGAAGCCGGCGTGGCGGTAGAAGCCGTCGTCCTCGGCGGCGAGGACGGCGTTGATGAGGTCCGGCGAGACCTCGCCGAGCGTCAACGGCCGCCGCTCCAGGAGGGCGGGCCCGTAGTAGGAGGCGATGAGCGGCGGATCGAGGATCACGGACTCGGCGGGGGCGCCGTCCTGGCGTAGCGACTCGATGCGTCCGCCGTCATAGCCGATCTCCACCAGCCCGCCGCCCCGGCTGCCGTCAGGCAGGGGGAAGCTGCGCAGGTGGACGGCCAGCCCCGCCTTCGAGCGGCGGTAGCGGCCGGCGGGAATCTCCGGGGAGGCGGCGTCCTCGCGATAGCCCTCCCCTTGGAGATTGGCGATCAGCAGATCCGCCGGATAGTTCCGTCCCTCGAAGAGCCGCGTCGCACGGCCATACAGCCGCGACGGCTGAAGGAAGGTGTTCTCCTTGAACTGGCTGGAGATCTTCCAGAACGGGCGGATGATGAATCCCGCGGCGATCGTGAAGACCACGGCAATGCCCAAAAGGACCTGGACCCACCGGCGGCGGGTCCAGGACAGACGAGAGAGCTTGGCACGCAGGCTTTGCATATCGGCTCGGATCTGAACGGACGGAAGACCACCCGCGATCCGATCCAGGAGAACGCTTTGCAGGGGCGGGGACTTCCCGACGGCGGGAGCCTAGCAGGTTCGGAGAGGGGGGAGTCAGGAGACGAAGTGGCCCAGCCAGAGGATTTCGGTGCCGCTGTCCTTTAGCTTGCCGACCAGTTTCCGATCCGCCGTGATGAAAGGGAGGCCCAATTCCTGGGCCAGAGCGGCGTAGGAAGCGTCATAGGCCGTGATTCCATACTCGAGCGCCAACTCAAGAGTATTGAGTAGAAGATCGTCGTTGGAAATCGAGAGGAGTGAGAGAGATTGCAGGTTCCCTAAGCTTTTACGAGCATGGTCGGCGGGAATCTGGCTGCGGCGGACGTACTTCCAAAAAATGTTGGCGCATTCAGGGTAGAAGATATCGGGGACGAAGAACCGTTTCCGGCTCCCCTTCCGCTGGACATCGAAGAGGCTTTCGGCGACATCGCTCAGCTCCTCCGGGAGATAGAGCTTGACTCCAACGCTGGCATCAACCACCCAACCCTGATTCAACGCTCCCGATCCTCACGCAGAAGAGTCGTGCTGTCGGGTAGGTTGAGATTCAGCGGCAGAGACTCCCGCAGACGCCGGCTCTCTCTCAGGACTTCCTCCATAGGAGGCACCGGATGCCGACGCCGGCGATCCTCTGCCTCCTCGATCATGCGTCGTCTGCGCTCTTCTCTGAAATTGTCTTGCCGCAAGATAGCCATTGTTTTCGTCCTTGTCTGAGACTCTCGCCGCTGAGAAGGATAACACCCTCTCCAAGAAGCGCTTTCAGGAATAGGGCTCTACTCCCACGAGGTGGCGATGAGCTCGTCCGGCGTACAGTCGAGGGCCTCCCGCCGCGGCAGCTCCGCCAACCGCAACCTCTTACCTCCGTCCACCATCTTGTCCAATACGATGTCGTCTTTCCCTGCGGCTGTCTTTGGTTTTGGCATGATCGGCTCCCTCGATTTCGTCGCTTCATTATGGAACAGACGTCTTCGAAGTGTATGCCGTCACCACCCGCGGCGCCAGATACTCCACCAACTTCCGCCGGCCCTCCCCGGTGTAGTGAAGCGGATCGCCAAAGTCGCCGTCGGTCCATGCGATGTCGCGGTCCGCATCGGCCAGCATGCCCACGCCTTCGGTTCCCAGCCGGCGCAGGACGTCGTTCAGCCTCTCCAGCTCGTGGGGAACCGCCTCGGGGGTCAATCCCGGGTACCAGCCGGCCAGCCAGGAGAGATCCGCGTCACGCTGGGCCTTGCGGATGCGCACCGGCTGGGTGACGAGGAGAACGCGGGCCCCTCGCGAGCGGGCCAGGGCGGCGTAGGAGCGGACGTTTCTCTCAAAGACGGCCAAACTCTCGGGGACGATCTCGTTGCGGCGCGGCGCCGAGTCGAGATCGGGACGACCCAGAGACTGCCAGGGATCGGCGGGACCGCCCGAGAGCTCGCGGAGCTTCTCCACGAGGAGAGAACGGCCGAGCCAGGAGGGGGACGGCAGCTCCAGGCCCAAGGCGCGCCGGGTCAGCTCGGCGTGGCCGTGCTCGTACATCGGATCGAACGGCTGGTGGGCACCCGGCTGCAGATCGTTCGCCCCCTGGTAGAGGATGGCGAGGTCCGGCGCCAAATCCTGATCGCGGATGGCGAGGGAGATGACGTTCTCCTGGCTCGTCCAGCCTGGAAAGCCGGCGTTCCAGACTTCAACAGGACGGCCGCCGGCCCGCAGACGTGATTCGAGAAGGTTGGGCCAGGTCGAGGCGTCGTCGTCCGCCAGCACGTCAAAGGTGGTGGAGCCGCCGGAAACGAGGACACGGACGACGCCCGACGGCTTGGCCCGCGGGCGCTCCGGCGACCGGTACCCGAGGCGGTTGAGCGTCGCGCGCTTGCCGAAGACCTCGGCCCTCCCACCCTCGCGGGGGCCGGTATTCAGATAGGCGTGGCGGCGGTAGATCCGCCGCAGGATCTCGATCTGGTCGTAGAAGGCAGCCGCCTTGGTCCGTGGCCACGCGCCGTCGTGCAGGCGCGGGACGACGCGCAGTGCCGCCTCGGCACCGACCAGCAGCAGCACGGCGACCGCCGTTGCCAGCAGCAGGCCGCGGAGGATCCTTCCAGGAGTGCTCACAGGGTCCGCAGTCTACCCGGACAAGCCTCGGAAATATTCCCCCCTCCCTTCACGCTATGATGTTCCGCTCTTCTCTCTCCAAGAGAGGCAGACAGAAAACTATCGATGTCCGAACGTCCAGCCATTCAAGTCGAGAAGGCTCGCACGCACAACCTGAAGGGGATCGACTGCCGGGTGCCGCATGGCGCCGTGACGGTGGTGACGGGTCCCTCGGGCGCGGGCAAGTCCTCGCTCGCCTTCGACACCATCTTCGCCGAGGGGCAGCGGCGGTTCGTGGAGTCGATGTCCACCTACGCCCGGCAGTTCCTCGACCAGATGGAACGGCCGCCGGTGGACGCCATCCACAACATCCTGCCGGCCGTGGCCCTGGAGGCCAAGAACGCGGTGCGCAACGCCCGCTCGACGGTGGGCACGATCACCGAGGCGCACGACGTCCTGCGCCTGCTCTACACCCATCTCGGGGTCGTGGTGTGCACGCAGGGGCATGGCCCCGTGCGCACCTACACGCCGGAGCAGGCGGCGGCGGAGCTGGCCGGCGGCTCCGCGGGCGGCGCCTTCACCCTGGTGGTACGGCTGCCGCGGCCGAAGAAGGGGGCCAACGACGCCCTCGGCGAGCTGATCCGCCAGGGCTTCCAGCGGCGGCTCAAGGACGGCGAGGTGGTGCGCATGGAGCCGGGCGACGCCTGGCCCGCCCGCCTCGATCCCATGCCTCTCGTCCTCGGACGCTTCACGGCGAAGCCGGAATCGACGGCGCGCATTCTCGACACCCTGGAGCAGGGTTGGGCGATGAACGGCGGCAAGGTCGAGGCGCAGGGGGATGCCGGGGTGCGCCTCTTCAGCCGCGAGCTCTCGTGCCCGGTGTGCGGCGAGACCGCCCGCCGGCCCACGCCGCCCCTGTTCTCCTTCAACTCGCCCCTCGGCGCCTGTCCGGAGTGCCAGGGCTTCGGCCGCGTCATCGGCGTCGACCGCGAACGGGTGATCCCCGATCCCCGGCGTACCCTCTCCGAGCGCCCGATCGCGCCGTGGAACACGCCGGCCTACGAGGAGCTGTACGACGAACTGCTCGCCGCCGCCAGGAAACGCAAGATCCCCCTCGACGTGTCCTGGATGGAGCTCACGCCCGAAGCCCGGGAGTGGGTGTGGAGCGGCGAGGGCAAATTCGTCAACCTTACCGAGTTCTTCCATTACCTGGAGGGGCGCACCTACAAGGTTCACGTACGGGTGCTGCTCGCCCGCTACCGCTCCTACGAGACGTGCCCGGAGTGTCTCGGCACCCGGCTGCGCCCCGAGTCCCTGGCCGTGCGCCTGGAGGACAAGACCCTGCCGGACCTCACCGGCATGAGCGTCGAGCAGCTCCGGGGATGGCTCGCGGCACGGCAGTGGACGCCGCGCCAGCGGGAGCTCGCCGGCCACCTCATCGAGGAGCTGACGGAGCGGGTCGAGGTGCTGCACAAGGTGGGGCTCGACTATCTGACGCTGGACCGGCAGGCCCGCACCCTGTCGGGGGGCGAGACGCAGCGCATCCACCTCGCCGCCGCCCTGGGCTCCGGGCTCACCAGCACCCTCTACGTGCTCGACGAGCCCACCATCGGCCTCCATCCGCAGGACAGCGAGCGCCTTCTCCACCTGCTGCGCGACCTCGCGGCGCGCGGCAACACGGTGCTGGTGGTGGAGCACGACCGCACGCTCATCTGCGGCGCCGATCACGTCATCGACCTCGGCCCCGCGGCGGGCGAGCACGGCGGCAGGGTGGTCGCCGAAGGACCGATCGAGACCATCCTGGCCAGCCCGGACTCGCTCACCGCCCGCTATCTGCGCGAGCGGCCGCCCACCCAGGCCCGCCGGCACATGGCCCGCTTCCGCCGCGAGCAGGGCTGGGACACCCTCTCGGACGAGATCTCGGCGCTGCCGCGCATCACCATCCGCGGCGCCCGCGCCCACAATCTCAAGAATGTCGACGCCGACTTTCCCCTCGGCGTGCTGGTCGCCGTCACGGGCGTCTCGGGCTCCGGCAAGTCGACGCTGGTCGAAAACGTGCTCTACGGCACCTACCAGCGCTCGCGTGGGGTGGTGGACGTGGAGCCGGGGGAGGTGGACCGCCTCGAAGGGCTCGACAAGCTGGTGGACGTCACCCTCGTCGATCAGCGCCCCCTGGGCCGCTCCAGCCGCTCGAACCCGGTCACCTACATCAAGGCCTACGACGAGATCCGCAATCTCTTCGCCGCGACGCCGGACGCCAAGGCGCGGAAGATCACGCCGGCCCATTTCTCCTTCAACGTCGATCGCGGGCGCTGCCCCACCTGCCAGGGCACCGGCGTCACCGAGGTCGACATGCAGTTCATGGCGCCGGTGACGGTACCCTGCGAGACCTGCCAGGGGCACCGCTTCCGCCCCGAGGTGCTGGCCGTCCGCCTCAAGGGCAAGAACATTTCCGAGGTGCTGGACCTGACGGTGGAGTCGGCGATGGAGCTGTTCCACGACCACAAGCGCCTGGTCAAGCGCCTGCGCGTGCTGCTCGACGTCGGCCTCGGCTACCTGCGCCTGGGACAGTCCACCTCCACCCTCTCCGGCGGCGAGGCGCAACGCCTCAAGCTCGCGAGCTTCCTCGACCGTCCCGCCGCCGAGGGCCAGCGGCTCTTCCTCTTCGACGAGCCCACGACCGGCCTCCACCTCGCCGACATCGACCTCCTCTACCAGACGCTGCGCCGGCTGGTGCAGCGCGGCGACGGCGTGGTGCTGGTGGAGCACAGCCCGGACCTGATCGCCCGCTGCGACTGGATCGTGGACCTGGGGCCCGGCGGCGGCGTCCACGGCGGCGAGGTGCTCTACCGCGGCCCGCTGGAGCCGTTCCTCGACCACGCCGCCGGCCCCACGGCGGACGAGCTGCGCCGGCACCTGCGCTGGCCCGGGGACGAGGCGTGACGGATTTTGGATTTTCTTGACGGTTGGAAGTGTTCCTCCATGGGAGCCCGAGTTGCGGCGGCGGTGCCGCGCCGCTAGGATCAATGCCTTGAAGAGTGCGTGAACATGGAAGCGATCGAAACCACGACCAGCGCGCCCGCGATCTCCCGCCCGTCCTCCCATCCCCTCTGGTGGTGGCTGGGGACGTTCGGCGGCGCGTTCCTCGGCGTCGTGCTGCTGGTCGCCGTGTGGGCCAAGGCGATCGATCCGGCCGGCTTCATGGAGCAGATCCACACCGAGGGGCTGGACGGCTTCCTCTCCGCGCAGACCCTGGCCCTGATCGGCCTGGCCGTGGAGGCGGCGTTCGGCATCGCCCTGCTGCTCGGCGTCCGGCGGCTGTGGGTGCTGGTGCCGGCAACCCTGCTTGTCGCCTTCTTCCTCGCCCTCACCGGCCGGGGCTGGTGGCAGGCCGCTCATGGCCTGCGCAGTGAGTCCGCCTCCTGCGGCTGCTTCGGCAACCTCGCTCTGCGTACGCCGTCCCAGGCCTTCTGGCAGGACCTCGGGCTGCTCGTTCCGCCGCTGCTCCTCGCCTGGGTGGGGCGCGAGCGCGGGACGAAAAAGCCGCGCCTGCGCACCGTCGCGGCCGTGGTCGGCGCGCTGGCCGTGGCCTTGTTCGCCTGGAAGGCTCCGGCGCTCCCCCTCGACGACCTCGCCACCCGGCTGCGTCCGGGCGCCGTCACCCAGGACTTCTGCGCCGGCGCCGGCGACTCCCGGATCTGTCTCGACTCAATCGTTCCCGAGCTCAAGACCGGCCGTCACCTGGTGGTGATGGCGAAGCTCGACGATCCGCAATTCACCAAGGCGGTCGACGCCCTGAACCGCTATGCCGGCGATCCGCACAACCCGACGCTCTGGGTGCTCTCCCCCATCACGCCGGAAGAGAAGCGGGCCTTCTTCTGGAAGTGGGGACCGGCTTTCGAAATTCGTGAGACGCCGCAAGAGTTGCTGCGTCCGCTCTATCGCCGCCTGCCCCGTTCCTTCATGGTGGAGGACGGGAAGGTCACGCGCACCTTCGGTGGGCTGCCGCCGCCTTTGACTCGATCCGAGAGGTCCTCGACATGAAGCACACGAGATCCGCTGTTCTGGCTGTTCTGGCCCTGGTGGCCGTGCCGTTCGTGGCACTTGCCCAGGGGATGGTCCCCTCCGACGCCGTCCTGCGAGGCTTCCAGCCCTCCGGGGAATTCGCCCTGATCGTCGACGGCGTGCCGGTGCCGGCCGCCGAGATCTATCAGAACGACAAGCTGCCCGGCATGCTGATCCTCACCTCCGCCCTGCCTTCGCCCGTGCTGCTCTCGCCCCGCACGGGGCAGGCCGAGACGGTGAACCTGATGAAGGTCTCCAAGCAGAAGGACGGCTCGGTGGATCTGCTGGCCGACGCCGTGCTGTCTCCCCTCGGGAATTTCACGTCCGAGGGAGAGAACGTCTCCTTCGTCTTCAAGGGGAAGAAGGTGCGCCTCAACGCGCGGCCGGCCCTTCTCGGCGTGAAGTCGAACGCCGACCTCAAGGGATACCTCCCCGACTACGTCCGGAACGCCAGGAACTACACGCCCAACGCCGCCGCCGTCGCCGATCTCAAGAAGATCGGCACGCCGGTGACCGTGCGGGTGTACTTCGGCTCCTGGTGCCCCCACTGCCGGCAGCACGTGCCGCTGCTGCTCAAGGTCGAGGACCAGGTGCAGAACCCCAAGCTGCGGTTCGAGTACTTCGGCCTGCCCCGCGACTTCAACGATCCCGAGGCGAAGAAGGCGGGCATCCGCTCCGTGCCCACCGGTATCGTCTACGTCAACGGCAAGGAGACCGGACGGATCACCGGCGAGGGCTGGACCTCTCCCGAGGTGCTGCTCGACCGGATCGTCACCGGTCCGGCGGCGAAGCCGGCGAAGGGGAAGTAAGCACCTCCAGCGCCTGCAGAGCATCGATCCCGCCGTTGTGCCACGACGCGTCCGGCGACTGCAGCTCGCCGGGCGAGGCGAAGCGGGAGATCCCCAGCTCGCGCAGCTCGGGCTCCAGGGCCCAGGCGGCCTCGCCGGCGAGAGCCGCTCCCTGGAGCCGGCCCTTCCAGCTCCGTAACAATTCGGGAAGACGGGAGAGGTCCGCCAAAGGGTGGACCCGCACCGTCCGCAGCCCGGGCGACAGCCGCAGCTCGGGAGCAGGGTCCACCACCACCGTTCCCTCCCGCGGCGCCAGCGACGAGTGCCAGAAGCCCCGCATCTCGGCCTCCAGCCGCAGGTGCTGCACCGCCACCAGGGCCTGCCGGGGCGGAGGGCCGGGAGGCATCCGCCGGGCCAGGCCCAGCAGCTCCTCCGCGATCGCCCGGCCCAGGACCTCGCCGTCCCCCGCCGTGTAGACGGCGGCGATGGAGAGGCAACCGCGCTGATCGAAGAGGGCGATGTCCCGCGCCAGCCCCTCGGCCGCCCGGCGCGGCTCGACACCTTTCCCGATCACGGCCAGACTGATCTTCGGGCCGTAGCCGATCACCTTTCCCGGCGCCCGCCGCTCCAGATCGTCCAGCGCCTCGCGCCCGCCATAGGCCAGAATCGTCCCCACGCCCGCGAACACCGGGGCTTCCAGCTCCTCGTCTCCCCCCTCCCAGGTGGCGGCGGCCAGGGCGGCGGCCAGCCTGGGCTCCCGCCGCACCAGCGCGGAGAGGAAGGCCGGGGCGAAGAGCGGCTCGGCGGTGGGGGACTTGAGCAGCACCGGCCGGCCCGCGGCCAGCGCCGGCAGCAGCGGCTGGACGGCCAGGCCGGGCAGGTTCGAGGCGAGGACGACGAGCACCGGCCCGGTGCCCGCCGATGCCGCCGATGCCGGCCGGGCGCGGGAGATCAGCGCCGCCGCCGGCTCCCGCCGCACGCCGCCCAGCACCGCCTCCAGGCCGGCCCGCAACCCCTCGCGGGAGAGGCCGCAGAGCTTGGCCAGAGGCGGATCGAGCGCCCGCCGCTCCAGCGAGCCCTGGCGCAGGAAGGTCGCCACGGTGTCGCTCCAGGCGGCGAGGAGCTCCACCGGAGGGATGCGCCGCAGCGCCTCCTCGCCTTCCCGCAGCGCCGCCACCAGACGGCCCAGGGGCTCCGGGCTCCAGCGCGCCGAGCTGTAGCGCACGCCGGGATGCTCCAGGGTGCGGAAGCTCGGGGCCCGGGAGTGATCGAAGAGCAGCGGCAGGAACGCGTCGCGGAGCATCAGCTGATTTTTTCAGATCCCGCGGCCGGCCGCAGCTCTTCCACCACCAGCGAGCAACCCCGCAGCTCGGCGCCTTCGGCGCGGCCGAAGAGGCGGAAGCCCTCGCCCTCCGCGACGCCGAGATCCTCGGTGAGGAGATGGACGGCCGAGCCCAGGTTGGCGAGGTCGAACACGGCGAGGAGGCCGGGCGAGCCGGCCGGAGCTTCCGCCAGGGTCTCGGGGTCCAGCACGCGGACGCGCGCCCAGTGGGGAGCGACGAAAAGGTCGGGATCGCCGCCGAGCAGGGAGCGGGTGTAGCACTGGCTGCTCAGCTCGGTCATGCCGTACTCCCGCACCACGAATTCCGGCGGCACGCCGAGCCAGGTCCGGACGCGGGCGAGGAGGTCCGGGCGGCTGAGCTCGGTCGTCCGGCCCTTGAAGCCGCCGGTCTCGAAGAGGGCCGTTCCCGGCGGCAGGCGGAAGCGCAGGTCCAGCCGCTCCAGCGCCTCCAGCCAGCTGGCGAGGGCGAAGGCGGTGGCCAGGATGAGGACGGGCCGCCCCTCCCGCTGCCGGGCCGCCGCCCAGGAGCGGGCCTTCACCGTCTCGACGCCGCGGGGGCCGAAGGCGATGGCGCTCTCCGGGCTCCCCCAGCGCGCGAGGATGTGGTCCGTCATGAAGGAGAGGCTGGAGTCCGGGATCTGCTCCCGCGACGGAATGAGAGAGAGGATCGGCAGCGTCGCCCCGGCGGTAAGGAACGGCAGGCAGAAGGGGGGGAACGACGCGTCGATCACCTGCCGGTAGAGATCGGGGAAGGGCTGGTGGTGCTCGCTACGCGAGTCTCCCTGCAAGCCGGAGGTGGTGCCGCTGCTGCGGAAGACCTCCACGGCGGGCGCGGCGGCCAGGGTCATCGTCTTGAAGGCGGCGGCCGGCACGAACGGCACCTGGCGCCACTCGCGCACCGTCGCGGGAGTGGTCCCCCGCCGCTCGCACATCCGGCGGTAAGGCTCGACGCGCTCGAACTGCCAGGCGAAGGCGGCCAGAGCCAGCTCGTCGAAGGTGGCGGAGTCGGGGGCGGAAAGGAAGCGGCTGACGCGGTCTAGGATCACGGAGGGATTTTGGCACGTTTCTGGTAGAGTATCCGTCCACTGAAGGGTACCAACCCCGGAGCAGATACTCATGGCCGAAGCGTTTCCTTACGAGAAGAAGATCGAGATCGACAAGCCGCCGCGTGCCAAGGCGCCGAAGCAGCTCGCCGTTATCGACCAGACGGGCTGCACCGGCTGCGAGGCCTGCATCTCGTTCTGCCCCGTGGACTGCATCGAGATCGTTCCCGGCCCCGTCTACCGCGACTTCATGAAGCTGGTGGAGGTCGACCTCGAGCGCTGCATCGGCTGCCAGCTCTGCGCCCGCTACTGCCCGTGGGAGACGATCGACATGTGGGGGTATGAGGAGGGGGTGGGCCTCGCGCCGGAGAAGACCGTGCGGTCGCTGATCTACTCCTACGATCCCGAGATCATGCACGAGGCCGCCGAGGCCCGCATGAGCCCCGACGAGATTCCCGGCGCGGTGACGACT
The DNA here is from genome assembly GCA_963717295.1 of Thermoanaerobaculaceae bacterium. Classification (GTDB taxonomy): domain Bacteria; phylum Acidobacteriota; class Thermoanaerobaculia; order Multivoradales; family UBA5704; genus DATARR01. The sequence goes on along the minus strand of OY970330.1, from coordinate 6,855,002 downwards.
CTCTGATCTTCCGCAGGCTTTCTCCTTCCGGAGGGTTCCACACAACGAGGTGGCGACCGATTCCGTAACGGCGGCGGCCGTCGATCCAGGCTGGGAGGCGCTGGCGAAGGTGGCCGCCGGCGACGCGGATGCGTTCGCGCCGCTCGTCGAAAGCCACCAGGAGCGCCTGTTCCGGCTCTGCGAGCGCCTGCTGGGCGACGCCGAGGAGGCGCGGGACGCCGCCCAGGACGTCTTCCTCAAGGCCTACCGCAAGGCGGGAGACGTCCGGCCCCAGGGGCAGGTCTACACCTGGCTCTACCGCATCGCGGTCAATCACTGCTTCAACAAGCTCCGGCGGCGCAAGCTGGTGCGCTTTCTGCGCTGGGACGCTCCGGCCGATGGGGACTCCCCCGCCTTCGATCCTCCCGACCGGGCCGCCGATCCCGCCGCCACCCTGGAAGCGCGTCGGCGCTGGCAGGCGACGCGAGCGGCCATCGGCAAGCTGCCGGAGAACCAGCGGGCGGTGCTGGTGCTGGTCCGTTTCGAAGGATTGTCCTATAAACAGGCCGCCGAGGTGCTGGGGATCACCGAGGGCGCGGTGGAGAGCCGCCTGGTGCGGGCCATGCGGCGGCTCGAAGCCGCGCAGGAAGCGGAGATCTCGCGGGTTTCATCCGCAGAGGGGAAACGATGACATGGGTACCAACGAACTGATGAGCCTGCTGCGGGACGAGCTGGCGGCCGATGAGGCGCGCGAGCTGCGAGCCCGGCTGCGGCGCGAGCCCGAGCTGGCGGCGGACTTCCACCGGCTGGAGCGGACCTGGAACGGGCTCGAGCTGCCGCCCCCCTCTCCCCTGCCGGCGGGCTTCAGCGGCCGGGTGATGGCCCGCGTGCGCGGCGAGAAGGCCATGGGCGGGCTCTCCTGGAGCTCGGCTCCCCACTGGGTGCGGGCCACGGCGGCGGCGTCCCTGGTGGCGGGCGCCCTGCTGGGGATCGGCGTCGGCGTGAGCTGGCCGGCGGCGGACACCTCGCCCACCTCGGAAGGGGCCATCGCCGGCCTCAAGGTCTCCTCCGGCGAGGAGCTCAGCCTGGCCGCGGGCTATTGGAGTCTGATCGTGGACGAGACGACGGGCGGAGAGCCGGAGGGCCGGCCATGAAGCGCTGGTGGCTGGTCATCGTCCTGCTGCTGTCGCTGGGGCTCAACGTCGGCATTCTGGCCGCCGTCGCGGTCCGGCGCCTGGGGCCGGGAGGCCCGGGAGCGAAGGCGGCCGGGGCGGCGAACCAGCCGGCCGATCCCCTGCCCCGTCTCCCCCAGCTCGCCAACCGCCTCGGCCTCGAAGGCCAGGAGCGGCGCAAGTTCCTGGACATCCAGTGGAACCTCTACCAGGAGACCAGCCATCTGCGCCTCCAGCTCGGGGAGACCCACCGCAACCTGCGCCACGAGCTGATCCAGCCCCAGCCCGACCGGGCGCGGGTGGACAGCCTGCTGGAGGAATCCAGCCGCACCTACCTGGCGCTGGAGAAGTCGCTGGTCGCTAACGTCCTGGCGACGCGCGAGCTGCTGGGCGCTGACAAGGAAAAGGAGTACCTGCGGCTGATCGGCCAGCTCCGCATTCCCAACCCGGGCGGCTTCGGACCCAACGCCGGCTTCGGCGGCGGCCAGAAGCCACGGCCCAATCGTCCCGGGCAGAGGATGCGCCAGCGGCTCCGGCAGCAGCGGCTCCAGGACGAGGCGCCGCGGCCGGACGGGGCGGAAGAGACGCCCTGAGAGGGTGTTTAGGAAGCTCAACCGCGACGCACATCCCCGCCCGGGCATAAATGCCGGGGCTACAAAGGGCGCTGGATGAATCCAGCTTGAAGTCCCCTTCAGGGGGCGCTGTTCATAGCCCTGGCATTTATGCCCGGGCGGAGGTGGGCGTCGCGTCGTTACTTCTTACCCTTCTCCGCCTTCTCCGGCGTCACCGGCTTCGCCGTCTTCACGTCCTGAACCTTGGCCTGGATCTGCTTCAGCGTCTCCGGGGGCAGCATCAGCACCACGTCGCGCCCGCTCGCCCGCGCCGGCACCCCTCCGTTCTGCTCGGGGTAGAGGGTCAGCGTCTCGTTCCCTTCCTTGGTATGGAGAGTGAAGGTGAGGAGCGGCTTGGCGATCTGCGCCTCGGCCGAAGGCAGGAGGCGGGTGGCCTTGGCACTGGTGAGGACGGACAGCAGATCGCTCACCGAGAGAAAGGAGATGAGGGTGCCGCCGCGCTTCCAGTCCGTGCCGTCGCGGGTGAGCTGCAACGTCGTCGCACCGTCCTGGACGGTCGCCGACTCGACCTGATAGACCTCGAAGGCCGAGAGCTGGACCGCCTGCCAGGCGGCCGGAGCGCGCCGGGCGGCTTCCGCCAGCCGGGTGCGAGCCTCGAAGAGAGCGTCGCCGATGCGGGCATAGGTCAGCTCGCCGGCCGTCTGCCCCTCCGGCGCCGCCGTTCCCGTCACCGGAGCGCCTATTTCGATGCGCAGGGGGGACGCGCCCTTGAAGGTCACTTCCACCGTCTCGCGGGGGGCGGCGAGGCCCAGCTCCGCCGCCGACTTACCCGCGGGGCCGGTAGGCACGAAACGCTCGGCCATCAATCCCGTCAGATCCGCCAGCAGGCCCTCCGTCAGCTCGCGGTCGGCGCGGTCGGCGACCGGCTTCTCGATACGAAAGCCCTGGGGCTGGCGCACGAGCACCACCGGCCCGCCCGCGGCGCCGGTCAAGGTGACTCGCTCGATGTCCTCGCGGTCGCCGTGGACCATCTGGCGATCCCGCCAATCCAGGGGATTGCGGTCGGCCTCGGTGAGGATGGTGTCGGCGACGACGTAGGTCTCCTTGCGCCCGTCCACCCCGGCCACGAGATTGCCGCCGGGCGGCACCTCGGCGCCGAGCCTGAGCACCGTATCGCCCTGCTTGGTGGTCAGGCGCACCGTGGCCCGCGGCTTGTCGAGCCCAACCGCCTTCGGATCCGTGCCTTCCAGGGTGCGGCTCTTCTCCAGCGAGGCCACGGCTTCCAGCAGGCGATCGACGGCGAAGGCGTCGGCCCGCGCCGCGAGCGGCTTCACCAGATGCCACTCCGACGACGCCGGCGGCGGCGCGCCCTTCTCGAACCGGGGCTTCTCCCGCTTGGCCAGCACCGCCCGCTCCAGGCGCACCGAGCCCTTCGTCGAGTCGATGGTCACCGCCGTGACCTCGCCCTTGTCGAGCCGGAAGACCTTCTTGCCCAGCTCGGCCCGCTCCTCGCTGGAGGGGAGCGTGCGCTCGTAGAACCAGATGAAGGCCCCCAGGACGAGGACGGTCGACAGCAGGATCAAAAGCGTGCGTGGCTTCATGCGCTTTATCTCCTGCGCCGGAAGAAGATGTAGCCGCCGAGGATCGCCGAGAGCAGCGGCAGGGCCGCCGCCAGCAGCCAGACATTGCGGAACTCGCCGCCGGTCAGCGTCAGCTTCACCTGCTCCGTCTTCTTCGGCGGAATGCCCAGCAGCGCCTCGCGTTCCACCAGCCAGTTGAAGGCGTTGGAAAGCAGGACGGTGTTGGCGACGTTGCCCTCCAGGAACTCGTTGGCGGCGAAGTCCGAGTCGCCCAGGGCCACCAGGCGCAGCCCTTTCTTGCCCGCCGCGGGCGCCGGATCGCTCTCCACGGCGACCGCCATCGGCACCGGGCCGCCCAGGTCCTGGGCGTCGCGCGACGTCTTGTTCAGGTTGGCGAGATTGGTTTCGCCCCAGCCCTCGGGCGAGGTGCGCAGGAGCTCCGTCACCTTGAGGCCCGGCGAGCTGCCCTTGCTCACCGAGCGCGAGAGCTTCACCAGCACCGGCAGGTTGGCCTCGGCCAGCGCCTTGGTGATGGAGTGCTCGCCGTAGTTGCGGCTGAAGATCGTCACCGGGCCGTAGAACGGCAGCGGGTTGTTGGGGTCGACCACGATGTCCTGCCCGACCTTGACGCCGTAGATCGCGAGCCAGGCCTCCAGCCCGGTCTGCACGAGGCCGCCGCCCGTCCCCTGGCCGATGGTGGGGTCGAGCATCACCAGCATTCGCCCGCCGCCGGTCATGTAGGCCGCGAAGGCGTCCAGCTCGGGCTTGACGAAGCTGCCCGCCGGGCCCGCGATGACCAGCAGGTCGGTGCCGGCCGGCACGGTGGCCTGCCCCAGCGACGACCACTCCGAGAGATCGAAGTTGTCGCGCCCCAGGAGCTGCCGGGCGCCCGAGAGGCCGCGGCCCCCCTGGTCGTCCAGCGAGTGCTCGCCGTGGCCGGTGGTGAAGAGGATCTTGGGCTTGTGCCCCTCGGAGAGCTGCAGGATGGCGCTGGTGAAGAGCTGCTCGCCCTTGTAGCCGGTCATCTGCGGCCGGCCGGTCGATTGCATCGAGCGGAAGTCGAGCTCGGCGAGATCGTTGCTGTCGATGACGCGGCGGTCGTTGCCGCTCGCCACCACGACGCCGGTCGAGGTGACGCCGAACTTCTGGATGAGCTGCTGTGCCTCGACGGGGTTCTTCGCCGCGTCGACCGCGTGGATGTGGACGCGCCGGGTGACGGCGCCGTAGCGGGCGAGCACCTCGGAGGTCGGCTGATAGAGCTCCTGCTGCTCGTCCGGCGAGAGGAAGACGTAGAAGTCGACGTCCCGCTTCAGCCCCTTGAGCACGTTGACCGTCTTCTCCGACAGGCTGTAGAGCTGGCTGCCCGTCCAGTCGAAGCGCTTGTAGTACTTCCAGCCGAAGTAGTTGACGATGAGGAGCAGGGCGGCCAGGAGCAGGACGCCCGCCGACAGGGTCCCCGTCCTCACCAGCTGGCGGCGGTTGGCTTGATCCATCGGCGTCATCTCCACTTCTTGTCTTCGAGCGCCCGGCTGGCCAGGAACAGGAAGAACAGCGTGCCCGACAGGTAGAAGACCAGCCGGCGGGTGTCGACGATGCCGCTGGCCAGCTCGTCGATGTGATTGAAGATGCTGACGTAGCCGAGCGCCCGCTTCAACAGCTCGTTGCTCGCCATTCCCTCGAAGACGCCGAGGAGGAAGAGCACGAAGAGCAGGGCCGCCGTCATCATCGCCGCCAGGAGCTGGCTGCGGGTCATCGCCGACGAGAAGATGCCGATGGCGAGGAAGAGCGCGCCGATCAGCAGCACACCCAGATATCCCGCCGCCACCGGCCCCCAGTCCACCTTCTCGTAGAGGGCGATCATGATCGCGTAGCCCAGGGTGGGAGCCCAGAGAAAGGCGTAGAAGGTGAAGGCGGCCATGAACTTGCCGGCGATCACCTGGCCCTCGGTGACCGGCGCCGTCATCAGCACCTCGATCGATCCCGAGCGCAGCTCCTCGGAGACCAGCCGCATGGTGAGCAGCGGACCCAGCAGGAGGAGCATCAGCCAGGTGGCGGAGAAGAAGAACTTGAGCGGCGGGCCGCCGGGCGAGGCGGGGTTGTTGAGCTGGCCGACGATGTAGAAGAAGATGGCGCCGGTGACCACCAGGAAGAAGAACAGTATCAAGTAGGCGAGCGGCGAGAAGAAGAACGCCCGCAGCTCGCGGCGATAGGTCGCCAGGATTCCGTTCACTAGGCCACCTCCTCAATCTCGATCGTCCCGCCCGGCGCGGCGGTTACGTCGGCCACGGCGGCGGTGTCGGCGGTGGTCAGGCGGACGAAGATGTCCTCCAGCGTGGCGCCGCGCTGGCGGCCCAGCTCCAGCAGCACCCAGCCGGCGGAGACCGCCGTGCGGAACACCTCCTCGCGCGGATCGGAGCCGGGCTCGCACTCCAGGATCCACGAGCCGTCGGGGCCGCCGTCCTTCACCCGCAGCACGCCGGGCAGGGAGGCGAGGGCCGCCGCCGCGCCCGACGGGGCGTCCTTCAAGATCACCCGCAGCGCCGGGTTCCCCGTCCACTGCTCGCGCAGGCTCTGGGGAGTCCCCTCGGCGATGATGTGCCCCTTGTCGATGATCACCACGCGGTCGCAGAGCAGCTCCACCTCGGGGAGGATGTGGGTGGAGAGCAGCAGCGTGTGCTGGCGGCCGAGCTCGCGGATCAGCTCGCGGATGGAGATGATCTGCTTGGGATCTAGGCCCACCGTCGGCTCGTCGAGGACGAGGACGCGGGGGTTGTGCAGGATCGCCGTGGCAAGCCCCACCCGCTGGCGATAGCCCTTGGAGAGAGTGCCGATGATCTGATGCCGCACGTCCCCGAGCAGGCAGCGGTCGATGGCGACGGCGATGGCCGAGCGGGCCTCGCCGCGCGACAGCCCTTCCAGACGGGAGCGGTAGTCCAGGTACTCGTCCACCCGCATCTCGGGGTAGAGCGCGACGTTCTCCGGCAGATAGCCCAGCTGCCGGCGCGCCTCGCGAGGCGAGTCGAACAGATCCTTGCCGTCCACCGTGACCGTGCCGCTGGTGGGCGGCAGGAAGCCGGTGATCATGCGGATCGTGGTCGTCTTGCCCGCGCCGTTCGGACCCAGCATCCCCAGGATCTCCCCCTCTTTCACCGACAGGGAGATGCCGTTGACGGCCGTGAAGTCGCCGTACCGGCGCGTGAGATCGTGCGCTTCGATCATGGAGCCTCCTGAAATCAGCCCTGCGTTTCGTCGTGGGCCGCGGGTCTAAGCAAACCGGATGCCGTGGTGCCACCACCTTGACATGAAGGAAAGCCGGGCTCTCCGGCGGCATTCCGGCGGCGCCCGGCGCCAATCAAAGCCGGCGCATGCCACTTTGGCACGGGACGCGAGGCGGATGATATGCTCTTTTCATGGCCGCCAAGGACAAAACGACGGGAATGAAGTCAGCCTACGAGCTGGCGCTGGAGCGCATGGAGAAGCAGGGCATCGAACGGCCGCGGGAGGAGACCTTCAGCGACGAGGCGCGGGAGCTGATCGCCGAAGCCCGCCGCAAGGCCGAAGCGAGCCTCGCCGAGCTCGAGATCCTCCACAAGAACCGCCTGAAGACGATCTACGACCCTGCAAAGCGGCAGGAAGAGGAAGAAGAGTACCTCCGCGACCGCCGCCGCATCGAGGATCAGCGGGAGCGCAAGGTCGAGGAGCTGCGGGGGAAGGCGTAGGGGGCTAGTCGCCGAAGACCTCGGCCAGTGACCGAGCCGTCAGGATGCGATCACCCCATTCGAGGAGGCGGTCGGAGTCGGTGGCGTCAATCCGCTCCCGGTCGCGGGAAGACAAGGGGCCGAACTTGAGCTCCAACTGGCGGACCAGCAAGCGGACCTCTCCCTCACGGCGGCCTTCCTTGCGCCCTTCCTTCTTACCCTCTTCCAGCCACTCCCGGGTCCAGCCCTTTACCGTTTCTCGCAACATGGGTTTAACCTCCTCAAGATCGATTATCGCAGGAATCGGCGCCGAGGGAAACCGGGCCGGCAGGAGCGAGTACTTCAGATACGTGAGAAACGCCCTTCTCAAGTCCGCGTCCTGAGGTCCAGCCAGAAGCCGCGCCAGCTTCTCCACCGGCCTGGCGATGGCCTCGGGTGTCCGGCTCCGCTCCAACTGACAGAGCAGCACCACCAGATTGTCCTCTTCGGCGGGCAACGGATCCCGGCGCATGTCGATCAGCCGATAGCCTTCTCCGAGATCGGGCCAGCTACGCAAGCCGTTGTAGAGCACCACGGCCAGCACAGGAGGCAGCTTCTCCTTGCGCTTGATCTCGCGGCTCTTCAGCAGATCCTGCTTGAGCAGGCCGGCGTACACGGAGCTCCTGAGCGACATCTCAGGATCTTTCCGCGACTGGAACTCCAACAGCAGGTACAGCACGGGCGCCCCCCGCGGGCCGCGGAGCCGCCAGACGAGATCCTGCTCCCGCTTTTCGAGCCGGTCGCTGATGTAGATCTCGTTGCGTCTTTCCAGAGTGCCAGGAGAACGGGCGACTCCGAGGAACCCGCTCAACAGGTCCTCCACCATCCTGGGATGCGAGAAGAGCAGCCGGTAACTTCGGTCGTGTTTCTGGGGCATGAGAGTGGAAACCTCCACCCTCTATAAACGGAAAAAACCGATCTCATCTTGCAACCCCTAGAAGAATATGGGTTTGCAGAGGGGGGTTTCGGGAGGGGCGTGCCACAGCCAGGCTGGCTCTGGCCTTCCCTGAGCACGAAGAGGCATAGCAGAGGTGGTCGAGGCGCCGGTACCTCCGCGACCGCCGCCGGATCAAGGATCAGCGGGAGCTCAAGGTCGAGGAGCTGCGAGGGAAGACGTAGGGGGCCCGACGCCAAGCCCCCTGGAGGACTACTGGCCGAAAACCTCGCCCAAGGACTGGGCCGTAAGGATGCGATCACCCCATTCGAGGAGGCGGTCGGAGTCTGTGGCGTCAATCCGCTCCCGGTCGCGGGAAGACAAGGGGCCGAACTTGAGCTCCAACTGGCGGACCAGCAGCCAGACCTCTCCCTCACGGCGTCCGTCCTTAAGTCCTTCCTGACGGCCCTCCTTGCGGCCTTCTTTCAGCCCTTCCTTCTTGCCCTCCTCCAGCCACTCCCGGGTCCAGCCCTTTACCGTTTCTCGCAACATGGGTTTCACCTCCTCAAGATCGATTATCGCAGGAATCGGCGCCGTTGGAAACCGGGCCGGCAGGAGCGAGTACTTCAGATACGTGAGAAACGCCCTTCTCAAGTCCGCGTCCTGAGGTCCGGCCAGCAGACGGGCCAGCTTCTCCACGGGTCCAGCGATGGCCTCGGGCGTCCGGCTCCGCTCCAACTGACAGAGCAACGCTACGAGATTGCCCTCTTCGGGGGGCAGCGGGTCCGGCGCATGTCGATCAGCCGGTAGCCCTCTCCCAGGTCGGGCCAGCTACGCAAGCCGTTGTAGAGCACCACGGCCAGCACGGGAGGCAGCTTCTCCTTGCGCTTGATCTCGCGGCTCTTGAGCAGGTCCTGCTTGAGCAGGCCGGCGTACACGGAGCTCCTGAGCGACATCTCAGGATCTTTCCGCGACTGGAACTCCAACAGCAGGTACAGCACGGGGGCGCCCCGCGGGCCGCGGAGCCGCCAGACGAGATCCTGCTCCCGCTTTTCGAGCCGGTCGCTGATGTAGATCTCGTTCCTTCTTTCCAGGGTGCCAGGAGAGCGGGCGACTCCGAGGAACCCGCTGAGCAGGTCCTCCACCATCCTGGGATGCGAGAAGAGCAGCCGGTAACTTCGGTCGTGTTTCTGGGACATGAGAGTAGGAACCTCCACCCTCTATAAACGGAAAAACCCGGTCTCATCTTGCAACCCCTAGAAGAATATGAGTTTGCGGAGGGGGTTTTCGGGAGGGGCGTGCCACAGGTAGACTCGTCCACCCCTGAAGCAGCCTCCCTGAGACATCCCATGCCCATCCTTCCCCCTCCCCCGCTCCCGGACTTCCTCGCGACTCTCATCCCCTTCCGGCGCGCCGTCCACGTGCTCCAGACGGGGCCGGACACGGGCCGGAGGATTCATCTCGTCGACCACGGCGACCCGGCGGCGCGGCCGGTGGTGATGCTGCACGGCAATCCGACGTGGAGCTTCCTGTGGCGGAAGGTCATCGCCCTACTGCCGGGGTTCCGGTGCGTGGCTCCGGACCTCCTGGGTCTCGGCTTCTCGGACCGTCTGCCGCGGATCGCGGACCACTCGGTGGAACGGCATGGGGCGGCGATGGCGGAGGTGGTCGAGGCGCTGGACCTGCGCGGGGTGATTCTGGTCGGTCAGGACTGGGGCGGCCCCATCGCGGCCCAGATCGGTGCGCGGCTGCCGGATCGGATCGCCGGGCTCGTCCTCGCCAACACCGCGATCACGGTGCCCGACCATCCCAAGGGCACGCTCTTCCATCGCTTCGCCCGCGTCCCGGGATTGAGCGACCTTGTCTTCCGCGGCTTCGGCTTCCCTCAGAACGTCCTCGCGAGAATCCAGGGAGACAAGCGGTCGATCCGTGGCGACGTGGCCCGGGCCTACCGCTGGCCCTTGCGGACGTGGCGAGACCGGATCGCCCCGCTCGCCCTCGCCCGCATGGTCCCGGATGGACCGGATCACCCGAGCATCCCGGCTTTACAGCGCGGTGCGGAGTGGGCTCTCTCCTTTCGCGGTCCGGCGGCCCTGGTGTGGGGAATGCGCGATCCCATTCTGGGCCGCTCCCTTCGCCATCTGGAGCGCGCCCTCCCCGACGCGCCGGTTACCCGGACGCCGGCCGGCCATTTCCTGCAGGAAGAAGTGCCGGCCGAGTTGGCCGCGGCTATTGAGGATCTGACGAAGCGCTGAGCCGCCGCTTGCGCACGTCGCGGCGCCAACTCAGAAAGGTGGGCAGCAGTGTGATGGCGACCAGCGAGGTGCAGAGCGCGCCGAGGATCGCCACCTTGCCGGTGGAGATCAACCCCGGGTAGTGGGAGAAGGTGATCGAGCCGAAGCCCACGATGGTGCAGGTCGCCGCCGCCAGCACCGCCTTCGAGGTCTCCAGGATGCCGCGCTCGAACTCCTCGTCGGAAGCGTCGCGCACCTCCAGGTAGCGGTGGATCACGTAGATGCCGTAGTCCACCCCGATGCCGATGATCATGGTAGTCACGAAGATGTTGATGAAGTTCATCTGGATGCCGAGGGCCGACATGCTGCCCACCATCCAGAGGATGCCCAGGGTGAGCGGGGCGAGGGCCAGGAAGGTGTGGCGCAGGGTGCGGAAGTTGATCCAAAGGATGACGGCGACCACCAGGTAGCCCAGAATGCCGGCGATCCAGGCGTCGCGCAGCACTTCCTGGCGCACCGTCTGGTTGACGACGTTGGTGCCGGTGAGAATCGCGTGCGGCCCGAGGCTCTTCGCCAGGGCCAGCGCCTGCGGCGGCGGCTCGCGCCGCCACTTGTTGCCCGGCGGATAGAGCAGGACGGCGCCGCGCCAGCCGTGATCGGTTTTCTTGAGGAAGCGGTCGAGCAGGAGCTGCGTCTGCTTCGACTGCCGGAAATCGTCGACGCCGATCGGTCCCGACAGATTCACCGCCCGGGCCAGCAGATCGAGCCCTGGCTCGAAGGGTTCCAGGCGCATCCCCTGCTGATCCAGCGCCGCCGCGAACGTCGAGCGAATACGCCCGAGGTCCAGAGCGCCGTGGCGCTCCGCCCCCAGCCATTGCAGGACCTCCGCCTGCTGCGTGGGCGGCGGGATCAGCGAGGTCACGCCGCTGTAGCCGTAGAGGATGCCCTCGTCCACCAGCTTCTTGGCCCCGGCCGCCGCCTGGCCGGCGAGCGTCAGCACCTCGTCCGGCGAGCTGCCGGAGAGGAGGATGGTCATGGAGTCGAAGCCGGAGCCGAAGGTGCGCCCCACCTCGGCCGTGACGTCCAGCCCCTCGTTCCCTTGAGGCCGCATGGTCTTCATGCTCTCGTCGAACTTGATGAAGACGGCGAACCCTAAGGCCACGACGCTGATCGCGACGCCGGCCACCAGGGCCACCCGCCGGTGGCGGATGCAGTAGCGCATCAGCACGTCCGAGCCGAAGCTGTGGAGGAAGAGGTTGGGCGCCGTGTTGCGCCGCTGGTGGTGGTCCTCGCTCCAGGCCAGCATGGCGGGCAGCAGGATGAGCACGGAGGTGGCGCAGAAGAGGATGCCGGTGCCGGTGAGCAGGCCCATCTGCCGCAGGCCCACGAAGTCGGTGAAGGTGAAGGCGTAGAAAGTGGCCGTGGTGGTGACGGCCCCCGCCAGCACGGCCCGGCCGGAGAGGCCGCTCATCGCCATCAGCGCCGCCTCGACCGTCGCGCCCCGCCGCCGCTCCTCGACGTAGCGCCCATAGGAGACGATGACGAAGTCGATCCCCAGGCCGATGAGCAGCGCCGCCACCACACTGGTCGCCGAGCTGAGCGAGCCCACCGCCACCTTGGCGAAGCCGAAGGTGAGGATCAGGCCGCAGACGAGCGGCAGGAAGGCATAGACCAGCGTGCCGATGCGGCGGAAGGCGAAGAGGAAGAGCAGCAGCACGCCGAGCGCCGAGGTGATGATGTTCACCACCATGTCGTAGCGGATGAGCGACGAGTCGGAAAGCGCCGTCAGGTGCGCGCCGCCCAGGTCCACCTTCGGCGGGGCCGGCGCATCCGCCCCCGCGATCTTGCCCCAGTCCGCCAGCGTGCCCGCCACGATGCCCCGGATGCCGGCGACCAGCCGCTCGTTGAACTTGAGGTTCTGCGGCGCCTGGGTCGGCTCGGCCAGAATCAAGAGCATGCGGTGGTCGCGGGAGAGGTAGTACCCGCTCGTCCAGTCCACCTGCAGGCTGCCCCGGGAGCTCTCGACGCGACCGAGGAAGATCTGCGCCAGCCCCAGGGGGTCGAGCTTGGCGAGCTGCTTGACGGCCAGGCCCTGAGGGGTCGAGAGCTGGCGGCGCAGCTCCGAAACTCGGCTGCGGATGCCCTCGTCGGTCAGCCGGGCGGCGAGCTGGCTACGGCCCTCGGCGTTGAGGAACAGCACGGACTTGGGGAAGAAGGTGCGCAGCAGCTCCTCGGGATCGCCGATGCGGTGCTCCACCTGCTTGAGCTCCGGCAGCTTGGAGAGGCGGGCCGCCAGCTCGTCGGAGAAGCTCTCGTAGGGCTCGGCCACCGCGTCCTTCGGAATGCGGACGGCGATGATCAGCAGCGTGCTGCTGCCGAAGTCCTGGAGGGTCTCGATGTAGGCGCGGACCCCTGGGTTCTTGCGCGGCAGCAGGTTCAGGATGTCGGTGTCGAAGGTGAGCCGCAGGATGAGGCCGATCGAAATGGCCACCAGGATGCCGGTGAGAAGGAAGACCGTCCGGTACCGCCGTCGCGAGAACAGGGCGAGACGCTGAAGGATCGAAAGGCCCGTCAACGGACCTCTCCGCGCAGGATCAGCTTGCCGAAGCGCACGAAGTACTCGATGCCGGAGTAGACGGTCACCGCCAGCGCCACCCACAGGGAGATGGGGGCCAGGTGCCGGAACTCGCCCAGCTTGTTGTAGATGATGAGCAGGGCGATGGAGACGATCTGGACGATGGTCTTCACCTTGCCCGAGAAGCCGGCGGGGATCACCAGGTGCTCGGCGGCGGCGAAGCTGCGCAGCGAGGTGACGGCGAACTCACGGGCGATGATCACCACCACGATCCAGGCGGGCACCACGGTGTGGCCGCTCGAATGGTCCATCTCCACCAGCGAGATGAAGGCCGCCGAGATGAGGATCTTGTCCGCCGCCGGATCGAGCAGGGTGCCGAGGCGGGTGACCTGCTTATGGCGGCGGGCCAGGTAGCCGTCCAGGAAGTCCATGACCGCGGCGAGCAGGAAGAGGGCGAGCCCCCACCACTCCTTGCCATCGAACTTGGTGAGCAGCACCACCACCAGTGGCGGCACCAGCAGGATGCGGAAAATCGACAGCAGGTTCGGGATGTTGAGCATCGTTAGCGACGGGTAAGGCGGCAACCGGTGGGCATTCTATGCCACCGCCGGACGAAAGGAAGGCCGCACGTTACCGCGAGCCGTTGAACGAGGTGGTGACCAGGAGCCGGTTGTTCGGGCCCCGGATGAGGCGGGGCTTGCGGCGGTTCACGGGCAGGTCCGAGGGAGCGATGACGGGCCCGGGGCTCGCCGCGGCCATGCGCAGCGGAGCGAAGTCGCCTCCCCGGCTGCCGCGGTCACTCTGAGCAACGCGAGCACCGCCATTGCCTGGATCGCCGCGGTAGAGCATCATCACCTGCTTCACGTAGTCCCGCGTCTCGGCGTAGGGGGGCACGCCCTTGTGCTTCTCCACCGCTCCGGGTCCCGCGTTGTAACCGGCGAGCGCCAGCTCGACGCGCCCGGCGAAGCGGTCCAGGAGCTGGCGCAGATAGCGGGTGCCGGCGCGGAGGTTCTCTTCCGGGTCGAAGGCGTTGCGCACGTTGAACAGGCTCGCGGTGTCCGGCATGAGCTGCATGAGGCCCATGGCCCCCTTGTTCGACAGCGCCTTGTGGTTGTAGCCGGATTCGACCTGGATGACCGCCTTGACGAGCTTCGGATCGAGGTTCTGGTTGTCGCTCTGGCGCTGGATGAGGGGCTCGAGATCGGCGCTCGGCACGGGCACGAGCCGGCCCGCCAGGCGCCGGGAGCGCTGGACGGTGTTCTCGTTGATGATGATCTTGCGGCCGTTCGCCCCGACTTCGACGTGCACTCCAGCGCCGGCCAAAGCCGGGCAGAGAGCGAAAAGCATCCAGGCGACGGCGAATCTCGCCGGTTTCGTCACGACAGAACCTCGCTGAAGACCGAAAGGGGGACTTCCTGTCTATCTTAGCCCGGAACCCGGAGATTGCAAAGGGCTCATGACTTGCTAGTCCACACAGAGGCCGTCCTCTTTGGGATCTTCGAATGCCTTGCGCTCGTTGACGACCTGTACCAAGCCGTCGCGGGACACCGCAACATCAACCAGCGAATTGGTGTGGGGGCCACAACCGAAAAATTTTCTCTTGAGAAGATTCTTCACGAGATAGCCGGATGAGGTGGCGACCACCTCAGTCTCCTCGATGACGGGCAGGAAATACCGCAGGCCTCTCGGCGCGTCGAAGGAGCTCAGGGGAGTAAGACTCGTCAGGGCTGTCGCGAAGGTGATGGCCTCGGCGGGCGAGTCGACGGGTGCATAGCGCTCGCGAAATGCAGACGCCGACTTGAGGAGCACCGGACCGGTCTCGGAGAGGGCAAGATACCGGGTATAGATTGGGAGCATGCCTTCAGGGGCGAGGACGTAGTCTCCGGGGTCGAGTGAGTGAGCAGGGTCAAAGACCTGGCAACCTGCCAATGGCTCCGACGGCGTCACACCGCTCAGCAGTGGAGACGTCCACAGTCGGGAACAACCCAGCATGCCGACCGGCGAATCTTTCGGACACTCGAGCTCGAGGCCCGCGGGGTGGCAGCCATAGCGAGCGAAGTCGCCCCGGACGGCAGCCAGCGGCGGGAGCTCGTGCCGGATCACCCGCGGCGGGTGCGAGGCGCGCGACGGCAAGAGAGCTCCGACAAGCGCCAACCCAACCAGTCGATGTTTCATGGTCACCCCACCGCGGCGAGCTGCAGAGCGGCTCTGCCGTAAGCATTGTGTGCAACCGGTTGGACTGACGGGGACGGAAAGAAGTTCCCCGAGCGCCCCTTTACACAATCTCGACTTCCGCTTCGATTTCAACGGCGACCCCGAACGGCAACTCTGCTATTCCGACTGCCGACCGTGCGTGCGCGCCTCGCTCCGGCCCGAACACCTCCAGGATCAGCGCCGAGAACCCGTTGACGACTCCTGCCAGCTGCGTCGTCCCTGGCAAGACATTCACCATCCCCAGCACTCGCAGCCACGCCGAGATACGCTCGAGCTCGCCTAACTCCCGCTGAAGACTGCCGAGCATCGCCAACCCGACCAGCCGTGCCGCCGCTGCCCCCTGTTCGATCGATAATGCCTCCCCGACTCTCCCACGCGGCTCGGCAAGCGTCCCGTCCGGCTGTAGCGGAAGGTGCCCGGAGACGTACGCCCGATTACCGCGTACCCGCACCCAAGAAAACGGATACGCGGCGCCCGTCGGCGAGCGAAAGGGCTCGGCCAAGACCAGCCCCAGCTCTCTGACATGTTCGTCAATCGTCATCGCTCTTCTCCTCCCGCGCACCGCGTGGCGCCTCGGGGACATCCGACATAGAAGCACGCGCTGTTCGCTGTCGGTGATGACAGGGACTACGATCAATCGACTACGCATCGCGCCTGGAGCGCAGACCCGTTCAATGCCCCCCTCCAGCACTCCCCATTGCACCAGGAGACATGTTTGAGTTCGTTACGTCCTGTATGTAGGTATTGACCGAGGCGCTTTCCGAAGAAGAAGAGAGCGGTGTCAGCGGCGCATCCGTCCCATAAGCGAAGGTTGTCGAGAGTGGCGCTTGTGCTTCCTTATAGATCCACCTGACGAATGCCGTCCACCATATTGTTGTACTGGCGCTTCGTGCGTGTGTCTTCGGAAGGGTTCGTGCCGCAGCAGGTGCAAAGCTTCCCGTGGCAAGGGCGAGAAGAACTGTAAGGCCCACCACAAACCGAAGACGTCGAGACATGGAATGCTCCTTTCTTCTGTTCAGTCCTCAATCCCCAAATACGCCCTCACCGCGCGCCTCTTGCGCGATGAACCTGCTTCTTCTTCGCTTTTGGCTAGAGCTAGCCTGCCTAGTCCCCCTCATCCCTGACCTTCACATCCTTCACTTCCGCAATCTCCGAAATCACAATCGCCCGCATTCCCTTCCGCTCAAACGCAATCCCCGTCGCCCGCACATACTTCCCCACAAGCGGCATCAGCTTCTGCCGCTGATCGAAGTCCGGCATCTTGTCCGAAATCGGCAAATACAAATCGCCATCCTTCGTCAAAATCGCAATGGGCGACCCGCTTTTCACGCAATCCATGACGCACTTCAGGCTCATGCTCGTCGCCTTCCCATCCAGATTCTGAATCGGGCAAGCAACGTCGCGCACAGTTCCCTCTATCGTTACCTTCGATCGATTCGCCCGCGAACCCTCCATCGAAGTATGCTGCGCGGCCACAGCCGAAATCGCCGCCACGCCGCACCCAACCACCAGGAAAAGCCCCAAGATTCGCCTCATAGCTGCTCCTTCCTTTTCGCTCGGCTCGAAGTTACAATGTCTAACGGACCAAGCTCAACGGCGTGGAGCCGCACGCGACACTTTAACACTCAGCGACCCGGCAAGTTGCGGCTCCACGTCCGGTGCAGCGAAGAGTTAGGCCGCAGTTGGGCGGAGTAGCATCGCGCCCGCGGTTACGGCCCGTCCGACGCTCCAGTGGGCGGCCACGCGCCGATCCGCTGCCGTAACGCAACGATCTTACCAAGGTGATACGCGTTATGTACCGCCACACTGTTCAGCTCGTCGGCCATTGTCACACCCGGCTCTACCTCGAGCGCCAACCGCTCAGGCGCCTGCCCCATCGCTGCCGCAGCGCCAGCGCCGTCCAGGAACACTCGCACCAAGTCGTGCCATTGGTGCTCGTGCTCCGGCGCCACACTCGGGTACACGTCGCGGGTCGGCTCGCCCGGCTGAATGATACTCTGCTGGTACGCCACAACGTGCCACAACTCCTCGTAGATCGAGTGCGACGCGCCGTCCGGGCATAGCGTGACTTGCTCGAGCGTTAGTCCGGACAGCAGGTGCGCTCGCGCGGGGAACTCGCCGACCAGAAACAGATGTTCCAGGATATGTATCGCCATCGCTCCTTTTCTCCCTATGTTCGTCACTACGACACGGTAGCCGCCCAACGAGATCGCGGCTGAGCGGCTGCGTCAGCAGTCCACTCGAGTCGCTGTGTTCGGCGGCCTTACCTCCGTGTCAGCGTTTCTCTGAGCCCCTTGCACGCTTTATAGGCTTGAACCTTATAGGCTTGAACCGGCTACTCTTACTCTAGGCTCACAATACGACCCCGGTCTTCATCGCGATCCCATTCCCCCCAGAATTCTGCCCGCTCTTCAAGTGCTTGTCGGGATACATGGCTCCTGCGTAAAAGCTCAGAGATACTCCTATTAGGAAGAGCACCGTTTATATCATTTCCAACCTGCCCAAGAAGGTGATACAGGAGCCAACGAAGAGGGGTTTTATCTGCAGCGACCAGAAAGATCGGGTCGCTGCCATGCCTATGCCGGATGCTATTTGAGTCGAAGTACCGGTAGTCGTTTTTAACGACAACGCATCCCTCTGTGGCGATCACCTCGGGGAGGTGGGCAATGTATTTAATTTCCCTCTCCTGGACCCATTGACAAAGAGTCTTCCGGAGATCGGATAGACTGCCGGCCCTATAGCCCAAATAGCCAAATACGTAGGTCGCGGGGGCGCGGTATCGGAAATCGCTGAACTCCTCAGAGCTAGCTCCACGACTAGTGGCAGCCATGTATTCCATGTTGAGCATCTTCACCGACATGCTGTTGTCGAGTGATTCTCTCAAGCTAGTACCGCGAAGTCTCGATTTGATCTCGACTGTCGAGACAACACCTTCTACGAAGTACAGATTGGTTTCGGCGAGGGATGATAGGAGAGGCATGTCATGTCGGTAAATCAAAGTGTCAATTTGGCGCGACAAACTACCGTCCGCGTCCACAATCTGACCGCCGCCGATATGGAGAGCCTGCGGCAGAAATCTCCGAAGAACTTGGGAAACGAAAAACTCACGGGCCTTGCCGAGGATCTCGCCATGATTAGAGGTCGTACTAGTAAAGTCACGGTACGCTGCAAGCAGACGCGAAACACTTTCTGCCCAGTCACCGAAGTGGTCAGTTGAAGCAGTTGACTTCATCATTGGCCTATCGCCGAAAGCTTCTGGCCGTGAGCGGCGGGGCCGCGCTTTTTGCGGTGCCGTCCGCTCGATGGCCCGGGTTAGGCGGCACGTCAAGGACAGATTCTGTTCGCACGGACATACTGTTCCAGCCGTACTTGCTGCTCGTTTGCCTGATCCACAGTTCTCGCAAGAAGATCAGCTGGCGTCCCCACGTAGTACTGCATGAACCGGATCGAACAAGGAATATCGGGCGAGTTGATCTCTCCGTTTCTCATGAACCAGACGATCGGTCGGTGATCCGATGAATTCGCGGCTGTGTGCGCCATAGTGGAGGATTCGTAATCCAGCTTTCGCCGCTTTCCGAACTGATCGACGTAGTAGAAGCTCGTGGTGTGCCAGCCGTCGCTCGGCTCGTCCTGCGTTACGAGGATGCGAGTTCTAGGAATGTCGAATACGATCTTGCCCACTTCCCTCTTCGGCCGTACGCCATTACGGTAGCCCATCAATATGTACACGTCACCCTGAGCACCGGCAGGGATACGGTGCTCCTCCGGCCGACTACAGCCGAGCAGCAGCGCCCCACAAACGATTGTCCCTAGGCGTATATGCATGTTCGTGCCGTTAACGTCGATGGCGTTGAGCGGATGCGTCAGCAGTCCGCTCGAACGCCTGTGTTGGGCGCATATCGAGTCTCCAGTTCTACCTCTGTGACCCTAACGTAAGAGCACGGCGTTATTTTGGTCATCATCATGGAAGCACACTCAATAGGATATAGAGCCAAACGAAAAAAAGAAAAGTGCATAGAGTTCCCGAAGTCAAGCTGCCCAACCATTTGAATTTGGCAGCCGCGTCTATTCTGGGGAAGTGACGTCGTACTTCATCCGAAACAAGATTGCTCCACTCCTCCTTTGCGCCCTTCTTTGCGAAATATGCGCCAAAAGACCCGAAGCCCACTAAAAACGCAAGCCCCACGCCAACCAACGCGATCATGTGAAGACTTTCCCATATTACGACAGCAAGGCTGCCAGACTTTACACTGTAGCTGAGGCCAAAGAGTGTTCCGTATCCTGCGAATAGGAAGCCGTTTGCCGTAAGCAGCCAGCCCACTCTTTGCTGTATCCAGAGATCCTCGTGAGTGTACTTGCTCCGAACAATTTCGTAGATCTGCATGGGAGTCGGTTCTCTAGGCTTGTCATTTGCCATAAAGCCACTCTTTCGTCAATCGGGCGCCCAACGCATGGGCGGTGAGCGGCGGAACCGCGCGGTTTGCGGTTTCGCCCGCTCGACCGCTTGGGTTGGGCGTGCTTCCTTTAACCATCAGCTCTGCCCGTTGGCACCTTGTCTTCATAGACTACGAGACCTTTAGAGGCTTCGGAAGCAGGTTTAACTTGCCCCTTTAACAAGCCAGAGAGCGGTTCGCTCTTGGTAACAAGGCCAGAGGACGGAATGTTCTCTCCGCTCTTCTTCCACGCGGAATACTGAAGGCCATAGAGCAGCCTCACTTGCTCCTCTGAGTATCCCATCTTCAGAAGTGAATCTTGGATGACGAGCCAGTCCAAAGCGTTGTATGGCATCGTCGGTGCCGTTTGCGGCGACCAAGGGAATCGAATTGCTGCACTCTTCGGGGTTGGCCAAGCGTTAACTCTCAGAAGAGCTCCGCCGACCATGCCCAGCAGAAAGAATGCCGAGAAGAAAAAGAGCAACTTCCCAACCCGCGCCGAATCAGGGACTAATGACTGGCCCAAGACAGAGGCGATTTTTTCCTCATCGAAGCGTTCTCCAGAAATAGACAGACGGCTCAACTCAGGCCTCAAAGCGTCCAACTTCGTTGCAATCTTTCGGTTGTCAAACAATCCAATTGTTGCAACCACTACTCCGAATAGGGCAGTGACAAGAACCCCTGCGACAGGGGTTTGGGAAGCACCTACCAACAATCCCAGAGTTGCCGAGAATAGACTGAGGCCGAGCCCAGTCCACAGCGAATCCGATTTGACTGTTCTCATCTCATTACACCCCCCTAATCGCCCAACGTTTCAACTCAGCGGCGCCGGCCAAAGGCCACCGCCGTTTCTCAAAGATCACGATCACTCACATGCCTCTACCGCCGATGATAGCTCAAGCGCCCGCTGTAGTTGCTGGGTTAGGCGTTGCTTCACTGGGTGTCCTTTTGACGACTCTCTTAAGGAGGTTGCGGACGCCGGCAACCTTCAGTTCGACAGATTTGTTCTCTAGCCCTGGCACTCTTAGCAAGTTGTTATCAACATCCACTACAAGCCTTTCGATTACGAGCTGATTTTTGAAGTTCTTGGCTACCTGGACGATGGACTGCTCTGCCTCGATACTTACTCGAGGTCCCAATATCACTCCAATGAGAGCCTCTTCTGGATAGTGCTGCTTGGGTTCGGAGCTCAACGTACATAGTCGTAGTTCCTCTTCGTGGGACCATGCCTGGAGCTTGATGCCGAACTGCATTTGATCGTATTCCATTTGTGCAGCAACCTCCTCATATGGCCGCGCCGTAGCGTGTTCCCTAAGCGAGCTAGAGATTGGATCGAATGTGGGTATCTGGTCGACGTACTTGACCTGCAAAGGAAACCACGGACCGGCATTGACTAGACAAGGAAAATCTAAGACAAGGCATATGCCTGTGAAGCTGCTTGCGTAATGTGCCCACATTAGAGGATCGTCGTAACGCATGGACATGCAGCAAATGCGAACCAATTCCTTGCGAGTGCTCTGTAGTTTCTGGAACATGTCGGCGATCATACCTGGAGCTTTCGCCAATAAGGTATCAATCAGCGCGTCTAGACCCTGTGCATCTGGTAGCTTGATACCGAACTTCGGCCAGTGATATGTCATGTTGGCCCGCAGGTAAGAGCGCAGTTCGGACTCACTAAAATCATGTCGCGCTTTAACAGGGAGTTCGAAGATGTCGTTGAACTCGTCGGGCCGCGAGAACCAAAGATACTTGTCGTGGAGCGACGAGATGCTGTACTCGTTGACGGCAGCGAACTTGAACGCATAATGTGGAACGGTGGCCGAGAGAGGGATGCCGTCGCTGTCATAGGTGTATCGAAGTTCTGTCATCTTCTTGTCTTGGGAGGCGTGTCGGCCTCTGAGAGAAGGTGGATATGCATTCTGGCACCGGCTGCTAAGGCGGATGTTGAGGAAATAGGTAATGACGCCTGCCTTCCGACCTCTCTATCTTCCTCATCCTTCGGAACTTAGGGATCGTACGACGGTTCCTAAACCTCGTCAATGCCTCTGGCGCCGAGCGATAAGCATGCGAAGGAGGCGCCGTTTCGGGGGCGCCCTAGGGGAGGCGCGCAGCAGTCCACACCCGGACATATCTATCTGGGAGAACTGAAGTTGGAGGAGCCGATCGAGCCCCGGCACTCGTGTAAGCAGCCCAGGAGCCCCGGCGGGACCCAGGAAAACGAAACCGCGGTCCCGGAGAAGACCACCGTCGGTAGCCCAGGATTTCAATCCCGGGCGGTAAGCGGAGTCGCTGATGCCATCTTTCGGGACACCCTCTCAAGGGAGAGTCCTGGCTACCTGAAGCCCACGTACGCCAAGCTCATGCACTTCATCGAGGAGGTCGAACGACTCGGCGTCGAGCGCGACTTCCATGCGGCCGGCAAACCGGCGGCAACCCGCCAACGCAACGAGATGATCGTGGCGGGAACTATCTCGTGACGGCAATGAAGCTCGCCGACCGGGTATCTCCTGGGTCCCGACAACGAACAACTGACCGCGTTCGGCGTCAAGCCGTTCCGCGGCCGGAAACGCGCGAAGAAGAACGCAGAGGCGGAGACTCCGTCCCCGGAGCCGGCGGTTCCTTCCGAACCTTAGGTCTCTCGGTCCCCGAGAAGCGCTTCGCCCTCTCCGGACAACGCTTCCCCTCCCTTGGTCCGCCCTTCTCTTTCCCGATACAACGTCACTCCGTACGCAGGGCACGCCTCGTGCCCTCGGTACGACGTGACCTCGTACGCAGGGCACGGCATGCTCCCTCTGAATTACGAGACGTTGTACGGAGGGCACGGCACGCGCCCTCCGTACGTTGTAACTCCGTACGCAGGGCACAAGACGCTCCCTCTTAAACACGTGACGATGTACCAAGGGCACGGAGCGCGCCCTCGGTACGTTGCGACATCGTACGCGGGGCACGTAGCATGCCCTCCGTATCTCGTGACGCCGTACGCAGGGCACATGACGTGCCCTCTTAAACACGAGATGATGTACGCGGGGCACATGGCGTGCCCCCAGTACGATGTGACGCGATACGCAGGGCACAAGGCGCTCCCTCTTAAACACATGACGATGTACGTAGGGCACGTGCCGTGCCCTCTGTCGGATGTGACGTCGTACGGAGGGAGCGTCACGTGCCCTCTCAACGAGGAGACATTGTACAGAGGGCACGCCCTGTGCCCTCCGTACGGAGAGACGCTGACAGCTTCGCCGAAGCCGCTTTTCTCTGGAGTTGAAGGACGTACCCGGTCCGGATCCACGACGACCCGCTCAGGCCGGCGGGCGCCTGGGGCGTCCTACCTGCCGAGTTGCTCCCGCACCGCCTCGCCGACGGCGGCCAGGGCCTCGGGCAGCTTCTCGGGATCTTTGCCGCCGGCCTGGGCGAAGTCCGGGCGGCCGCCGCCGCCGCCGCCCACGATGGCGGAGAGCTTCTTGACCAGATCGCCGGCCCGGACCCGGCCCGTCAGATCTTTGCTCACCGCCGCCACCAGGCTGACGTTGCCGTCGCCACGGGTGCCGATGACGACGACGCCCGAGCCCATCTTGGAGCGCAGGGTGTCGGCCATGTCGCGCAGCTCGTTGGCCGGCGCCGGCGGCACCTCGCGCACCAGGATCTTGATGCCGTCGATCTGGATCTCCTCGGCGTCCGCCGCCGAGGCGGCGCCGGAGACGAGCTGCATGCGCAGCCGCCGCATCTCGGACTCCAGGTCGGTCTGGCGCTGGCGCAACTGCTCGGCCTTCTGGAGCTGCTGCTCGTAGTCGCCGGAACGGATGCCGAGACGCAGCACGAGCTCGTTGTAAGCGGTGCGCTGGCGGCGGATCTCCTCCAGCGCGAAGGTGCCGGTCAGCGCCTCGATGCGGCGCACGCCCGAGGCCACGCCGCGCTCGGACTCGATGAGGAAAAGGCCGATCTCCCCCGAATTGCGCACGTGGCAGCCGCCGCACAGCTCGAGGCTGAAGCCGGGAACGGCCACCGTGCGCACCCGCTCGCCGTACTTCTCGCCGAACAGGGCCATGGCCCCGGCGGCAATCGCCTCCTGGTAGCTACGCTGGATGATCTCGGTGGTCACCGAGCGGCGGATCCACTCGTTGATCAGATCCTCCGTCGCCTCCAGCTCCTGGCGGAACATCGCCCGGTGGTAGGTGAAGTCGAAACGCAGCCGGTCCGGCGCCACCAGCGAGCCGGCCTGGCGCACGCTCTTGCCCAGCGTCAGGCGCAGGGCCGCCTGGAGCAGATGGGTGGCCGTGTGATTGCGCTGAATGGCGAGCCGCCGCTCGTGGTCGACGCGGAGCTGCACCTTGGTATGGCGCGACAGGCTCCCCTCCTCCACCTCGATGAAGTGGAAGTAGACGCCCGCGTTGTCCTTCTGCGTGTCGACCACCCGGGCACGCCCGCCGTCCCAGAGGATCTCGCCGGTGTCCCCCACCTCGCCGCCGGACTCGGCGTAGAAGACGGTTTGATCAAGGACGGCCACCCCCGCCTGCCCCTTTTGCAGGGTCGACACCCGCACCGGCGCGCCCTCGCGCCAGGTGGCGAGGCGCACGACCTCGGCCGGCGTCTCGATCATCTCGGTGCGCTCGTAACCCTCGAACTGGGTCTCGGCGAGCTCGGCGTGGCCGCGCAGCACCTCGCGCAGGGCCGCGAGGCGGTTCTGCACCTCGGCCGTGGCCTTGCGCGACTGCTCGCGCTGGGCTTCCAGGGCTTCGCTGAAGCCGGTCTCGTCGATCTTGAAACGCTCCTCCTCGGCGATCTCGCGGATCACCTCCAGGGGAAGGCCGTAGGTGTCGTAGAGGCGGAAGACCATGGCGCCGGGCAGCGTCGTCTGCCCCAGGGGGCGCAGGCGCTCAATCTCCTCCTGCACCTGGCGGGCGCCGTTGGCCACCGTCGAGAGGAACTTCTCCTCCTCGGCCTTGATGGTGGCGACGGAGGCCTGGCGGGTGGCCGCCAGCTCCAGGTAGGAGCCGCCCATCACCTCGCCCAGCACCGGCACCAGCTTGTTCAGGAACGGCTCCTCGAACCCCAGGCGCATGCCGTGGCGCACCGCCCGACGCAGGATGCGGCGCAGCACGTAGCCCCGCCCCTCGTTGCCGGGGATCACGCCATCGGCCAGCAGGAAAGAGACGGCCCGCAGGTGGTCGGCGATGACGCGCAGGGAGACGTCCTTCTCTGCGTCCTCTCCATACTTGATTCCCGCCAGGTCGGCGGCGGCGTGGAGGATGGGCTGGAAGAGGTCCGTGTCGTAGTTCGAATCCACTCCCTGGAGCACGGCGGCGACCCGTTCGAGCCCGGCGCCGGTGTCGATCGAGGGGTTGGGCAGCGGCGTGAGCTTCCCTTCGGCGTCTCGCTCGTACTGCATGAAGACGAGGTTCCAGATCTCGACGTAGCGGCCGGACTCCGTCCCCTCCTCCCAGGGCAGGGGCGGCTGATCGGGATGGAGGTCGACGAAGATCTCGCTGCACGGGCCGCAGGGGCCGGTATCGCCCATGGCCCAGAAGTTGTCCGCGGCGCCGCAGCGGTGCACCCGCTCGGGCGGGAGGGTCGAGAGGCGCAGCCAGAGGTTGAGGGCCTCGTCGTCCTCCTCGAAAACGGTGGCGGACAGCCGCTCGACGGGGATCTTCCACACCTCGGTCACCAGCTGCCAAGCGAAGCGGATGGCGTCCTCCTTGAAGTAGTCGCCGAAGGAGAAATTGCCCAGCATCTCGAAGAAGGTGTGGTGGCGCGGGCTGGGGCCGACGTTCTCCAAGTCGTTGTGCTTGCCTGAGACGCGCATGCACTTCTGCACCGAGACAGCCCGCGGCGAATCCGGCCGGCGGGCGCCGAGGAACACGTCCTTGAACTGGACCATGCCGGCGTTGACGAACATGAGGGTCGCGTCGCCCTGCGGCACCAGGGGAGAGCTCGGCACCGGCCGGTGGCCCTGCGCCCGGAAAAAGTTGACGAAGCTGTTGCGGATGTCTGCGCTTTTCATCTTCATATCCTGACTGTCTGGGCGCCGCGGCCCGGGGCTTCACTCCCCGGTGTCGTCGAGGTCCAGGAGATCCGCGGCGTCCTCGCCTTCCGGCATCTCACGTAAGACGGAGACGATAGCACGGGGGGGAAAACCCTTGCGCTGGAGGTGCCGGGCGAGGGCCGCGGGGTCGCGCTTGCCGCCGCGGGCCCACTTGGCGGCTGCCTCGCGGGCCGCCGCCAGATCGTCCTCGGGGGTGAGATCCTCCAGGGCCGACTCGATCGCCTCGCTCGCGGCGCCGCGCTTGACGAGCTCAGCCTTGAGGCGCGACCGCCCCTCGCCACCTCGCGACTGCCGTCCCTCGACGAAGGCCCGGGCCGTCTCGGCCTCCTTCAGATACCCCTGCTCGGCGAGGCGGTTCAGGGCGGCCTCGACCTCTTCCGGAGAATAACCCCGGCGGACGAGCTTGCCTTCCAGCTCCCGCCGGAAATGGGGGCGCAGGGCGAGGAGCTGGACGGCCTTGTCGTAACAGGACGGGGGCACAAGACCCCTAGTGCTGCTCGATCTCGAACTGCATAGCGCCACCCATCAGGTCCGACTCTCCAGGCATCTGGAGCGACGACTCCATCTCCTCGCGGGAGACGTCGGCGGTGAACTGGACGCCCTGAATCTTGAGCCGGAACTCGTCCGGGTTGGTGGCCCGCTTGAGAGCCTCGTCCAGCGTGATCAGGCCGCTCTTGTAGAGCTGGTAGAGCGACTGGTCGAACGTCTGCATGCCGTACTGGCTGGTGCCGAGGGAGATCTGCTCGCGGATGTACTTGGTCTTTTCCTTGTTCTCGATGCACTCGCGGATGTAGGCGGTCGAGATGAGCACCTCCGCGCCGGGGACACGGCCCATGCCGTCCGCCCGCGGCACCAGGCGCAGGGAGATCACCGACTTCAGCACCTGCGAGAGCTGGATGCGGATCTGCTTCTGGTGGTGCGGCGGAAAGACGGAGATGATGCGGTTGACCGTCTCCGTGGCATCCAGGGTGTGCAGGGTGGAGAACACGAGATGGCCCGTCTCGGCGGCCAGCAGGGCGGTCTCGATCGTCTCGTAGTCCCGCATCTCGCCGACCAGGATCACGTCCGGGTCCTGGCGCAGGGCGGCGCGCAGGGCGCCGGCGAAGGAGTGGGTGTCGACGTCGATCTCCCGCTGGTTGACGATCGACTTCTTGTCGCGGTGCAGGAACTCGATGGGATCCTCGACGGTGATGATGTGCTCGGTGCGGGTAGAGTTGATGTAGTCGATCATCGCCGCGAGGCTCGTGGACTTGCCCGAGCCGGTGGTGCCGGTGCAGAGGATCAGGCCCCGGCGCTCCTCGCAGATGCGCTCCAGCACCGGCGGCAGCATCAGCTCGCGGACGCTCTGGATGCGCGCCGGGATGACGCGCAGCACCAGTCCCACCGCTCCCCGCTGCTGGAAGACGTTGCAGCGGAAGCGGCCGAGCCCGGGCACCGAGTAGGCGATGTCGAGCTCCAGCTCCTCCTTGAAGCGCTGCTTCTGGCGGGCGTTCATCATCGAGAACGCCATGGCGATGGTGTCCTCCTGCATCAGCCGCTTGAGCTCGCCCAAGGGGACCAGGTCGCCGTCGATACGGATCACCGGATGGCTCCCCACCTTGAGGTGGAGATCGGAAGCCTTCCGCTCCACCGCAATCTTCAACAGGTCGTTGATATTCATCTGGGGGGATTCTCCTTCCGGGGCCGCGCCGGGCCTAGCGCTCGGCCGCCGCGGCCGCCTGCGGCACGGCCGCGCCGACCGGGTACAACCAGCCGTGGCGGTCGGCGATCTCGCCGCTGACGATGCCCTTGAACTCGGCCATGATGCGCCGGGTGATCTCGCCCGGGCAGCCCTGGCCCACCGGATTGCGGTCCACCGAGCGGATCGGGGTGATCTCGGCCGCCGTGCCGGTCATGAACAGCTCGTCGCAGGTGTAGAGCTGGCCGCGCGGGATCTGCTCCTCGCGCACCGGAATGCCGAGGTCGCGGGCGATCTTGACCACCGTGTCGCGGGTGATGCCCTGGAGCACCGAGGCGGCGAGGGGCGGCGTCAGCAGCACGCCGTCCTGCACCATGAAGACGTTCTCGCCCGAGCCCTCGCTGACGAAGCCGCGGGCGTCGAGCGCCAGCCCCTCGGCGTAGCCGTTGGTGACGGCCTCGATCTTGATGAGCTGGCCGTTCAGATAGTTACCGGTCGCCTTGGAGACCGCCGGCATGGAGTCGGCGGCGATCCGCCGCCACGACGAGACGCAGACGTCGACACCGCTCTCCGCCTCCTCGCCGAGGTATTTGCCCCAGTACCAGCAGGCGATGAAGACCTCGACCGGGTTCTGCAGCGGATTGACCCCGATGGTGTTGCCGAAGCCGCGGAAGACGATGGGACGGATGTAGCAGGACGGCAGCTCGTTGGCGCGAATCGTCTCGCAGATGGCCTCCATCAGCTCCTCGCCGGTGAAGGAGATGGGCATGCGATAGACCTTGGCGGAGTTCTCCAGGCGCCGGACGTGCTCGGGCAGCCGGAACACCGCCGAGCCCTGCTTCGTGTTGTAGCAGCGGATCCCCTCGAAGACTCCCGAGCCGTAATGAAGGGCATGGCTCAGTACATGGACGGTGGCCTTCTCGAAGTCGATGAGCTGGCCGTTCTTCCAGATCCAGCGAACACCGTCAAAGGGATTGGACACAGGAGACCTCCTTTAGGCAAACCACACGAAGAAGCCCGATGCTAGCTTGAAGGAGCGGGCGGGGTCAATTTTGGGCCCGGAAATCCGGGCTGGGGAACCTTGAAAGAGCTCAAGAGATCCTTTAAGCTACGTCGTCTTTAAGGCTATCCGTTTTGGATTGCTGAAACGCCGACTCAAAAGGAGACCTCCCGATGTCGAGCAAACTCTTCCGCGCCGTCGTTCTAGGGTTCGCCCTCGTCCTCTCTGCCTTGGCCTGGAACCCTCCGCCCGCCCTGGCCTCGTGCGCTAACGGCTCCACTCAGTGGGTCCGTCTGGGAGGCGTCTGCTGCATCAGCACGCAGAAGTGGAAGGGCCAGTCGTGCATCTTCGGGGTGTGGACGGATAACGGCGCCTCCATGTGCAGCGGCCCCTGCGCCATCTAGCTTGAAAGGGAGCGCTTGACGTCTCCTTCTCCTCGATAGTAACGTCTAACCAACCCGCACCGGACCCGGCAAAAGAAGCAACGCCGCCCCAGCCAGGGCGGCGGTCTCCAGCCGTAAGACCCGCTCGCCGAGGTGGACGGGCTTCCAGCTTGCGGCGAGGAGATCGCTCCGCTCTCCGGGGTCCCAGCCGCCCTCGGGGCCGACGAGGAGGGCGCCGCTCTCGCCTTGGACCTCACCCCAGCCGGCGCCGGCGGCCCCGGTGTCCAGGAACCAGCGGCGGGGACCGGCGGTGGCGGTCAGGTTCGCCAGGGCACGCCAGGAGTGGGGACCGGTGATCTCGGGCAGGCGCGAACCGTGGCACTGCTCCAGAGCGGCGACGGCGACACGGTGCAGGCGGCCGAGGCTCCCTTCTCCCAGGTCCCGCGGCGCCCTCACGGTGTTCAGGAAGTGGACGCCGGAGATTCCCAACTCGGTCGCCTTCTCCACCAGCCAGGAGGCCCGCTCCAGGCGGCAGGTGGGGACGAGCAGATCGAGACGGAAGGCCGGCTCGTGGCTCGGCGCCGGCTCCCCCAACGTGACGGAGGCGGAGGTGCGGTCCACCCGGGAGACCTTTCCCCACCGCGCCTTGCCCCGGCCATCCACCACCCGCAAGGTCTCTCCCGCCTCCACCCGCCGGGCGCGGAAGAGGTGCCGGTAGGAGTCTCCTTCCACCTTCACCTCGGGAAGGACGAAGACCGTAGCGTCGACGAGGAGGGTGATCATGCGCCCGGCTCCCTTCCTTTAGATAGAGGACACCCGGAAGGCCACCCAGTCGCCAGCCGTCCGGCGGTCGCGCTCCTCGAATCCCAGCCCTCGCATCCGGTCCAGCACCTGGCGCCCCCGCTCGACGAGGATACCGGAGAGGATGACTTCCGCCGCCGTCCTGAGGAGGCGGACCAGCTCTGGCATTTCGGGGAGGATCTGCTCCGGCACGACATTGACGACGGCCAGATCGAAGAGAGGACTGTCGCGGATCGCACTCAAGCGGCCCGCGAAGAGGCTCGGGTGGAGATTGTTCAGAGCACTATTGTCTCGGCCATGAAACGGGGACGCCGGATCGACGTCGAAGCCCACCACCGAGCGGGCCCCCCCGAGCAGGGCCGCGAAGGCCAGCACGCCCGTGCCGGTGCCGACGTCGAGCACCCGGCGGCCCGCCACCTCGGCGTCCTCCAGGAGCTCCAAGGCGAGCGAGGTCGACTCGTGGCTGCCCGTGCCGAATGCGGCGCGGGCGGGAAGGCGCAGGAGAGTGCGGCCGGCGGGTAGATCCTCCGCCGGCTCTTCGGGCTCGCGGGGATCCAGGAACAGCGTTCGCCCCACGGGGAACGGGCGGGCTCGCTCCCGCCAGCCGGCGAACCAGTCGGCGTCCTGCAACACCTCGTCCGCCGTCAGCTCCACTCCCGGCGGCAGCTCGATCCCCAGGTCGTCCTCTCCGGCGGGAAAGTATGCCTCGACGCGAAGCCGGCCATCGCCTTCAGGCAGCGCCTGTAATCCTTGAGTCCCGGCGAGCCAGAGCTCGCCGGACAAAGAGTCCTCCAGGTCGGGAGGGAGGCGATAGGTGAGCCGGCGATAGGGCACTTGATAGACTCCGAGTTCCGGGATTGTAAGCGAGCCAATGACGAAAAATAGACGGGCATCCACCCATCCAAGGACCGGCCAGGGTCCAAAGCAGCCCCACGTGGCTGACCCCGGAGTCCTTCGTCCCGTCAAGCGGCCGGTATCCGTTGGGCTCGAATCGATTCTCGAATCACATCCGTCGTGGAGACTACAAAAGCTGGATCTTGACGGGCCTTTCGGTTGGCGTAGCCTCAACGGCCACCAACTGGACGAGGTGCGAGCCAAGCTCATCGAATTCGAGTCCCTGTCGTGGCGAGAGATCAAGGTCGAGCAGGCCGACAGGCATCATCTCATCTCCATTGGGAAGATGTCTCCCGAGGCACAAAAGCGACTTCGGAAGATCCTTCCGGACGTGGACGAATTGTTTTCTCTCCGCTTGTCAGGCAAAGGGAGGATCTTCGGGATCCTCCAGGAGAGGGGAGCGATGCTCGTCGTCTGGTGGGACCCGGGCCACGAGGTTTGCCCGGTCAAGAGGTGAAGCTAAACCAGAGATCCGTAGTACTCGGCCATCGCGGAGTGCGTAATCTCCTGCTTCCCGCGATCTCCTGGCGCCAGCCCGCGGCGGGCTTCGAGCCACGGGCGCTCGTTGTGCGTAAGCTGACTCAGCACGAGTGAAGACCGGTTGCCATAGTAACCGAGGATGGCATCTACGGTCTCCCGCTCGCTCTGCGTCAGAGCTCCGGGGTTTCCCTCCCAGTCCGACAATTCGAACTTTCCCCGGTGCCTGGCATAGACACTGGGGACGACCGGGCCGTTTGCCCAGGCCTCAATGCGGGCGCGGAAAATCGGTTTGTCGTCCCAGACCAAAGACCAGGCCTGACAGTAGTACAGGAGCTTTTGCAGCTTCATCGCCGTCATCGTCCCCTGCTTCTTCAGAATGTAGGCAGCAACGTCGTGGACACTGGCCATTGTGGTCTCCAAAACCTCAGCGTCTGAGTATCGGCTCGCCGGTAGAGGGTGTCAACCCGCCGCGCCGGCGCTCCCTACGCGAACAGGTCCTTCACCCGGCCCAGCACCGTGCGCTCCTCCTTCACCGGGTGGCCGCCGATCTCGGCGAGTCGGCGGAGGATCTGGATCTCTTCCGGGTTGAGGTCGCGCGGATTCGGCACGGCGATCTCGACGGTCACCACCTGATCGCCGCGGCCGCTGCCGTCCAGGCGGTCGATGCCCTGGCCGCGAAGGCGGAAGTCGCGGCCGTGGGCCGTTCCCGCCGGGATGTCGAGCGGCGCCTTGCCATGCAGGGTCTCGACCTCGACGGTCGTCCCCAACACGGCCTGCACGTAGCTCAGAGGCAGGCGCGACAGCACCGTCGAGCCATCGCGGCGGAAGTGCTTGTGGGGGCGGACCTGGAGGACCACGTAGAGGTCTCCGGCCGGGCCGCCGCGGCGGCCGTTCTCGCCCTCGCCGGAGAGGCGGAGGCGGGCGCCGGTGTCCACACCCGCGGGAATCTTGACCGAGATCGAGCGCTCTTTCTCCACCCGCCCCTCGCCCCGGCACTCCGGGCATGGATCGGAGATCACCCGCCCCTCGCCCTGGCACTGCGGGCAGGTGCGGGCGACGGTGAAGAAGCCTTGCGTGAATCGTACCTGGCCGCGGCCACCGCACGCCGAGCAGACGGTGGGAGCAGCGCCGTCGGCGCTGCCCGAGCCAGTACACCGGGAGCAGGTCTCCAGGCGTGGGATGCGCAGCGTCGTCTCGGTGCCGAAGGCCGCTTCCTCGAAAGTCAAGGTCAGGTCGTAGCGCAGGTCGGCGCCGCGGGTCATGCCATTGCCGCCGCCCCCCCGCCGGCCCCCGAAGCCGAAGATGTCGCCGAGGATGTCCGAGAAGTCGGCGAAGATGGTCGGATCGAAGCCGGCCGCTCCGGCGCCAGTCACGCCTTGATGGCCGAAGCGGTCATAGCGAGCTCTCTTCTCCGTGTCGGAGAGCACGGCATAGGCTTCGGCGGCTTCCTTGAAGCGCTCCTCGGCCTCTTTGTCACCGGGGTTCTTGTCCGGGTGGTCGCGCACCGCGATCTTGCGGTACGCCGACTTGATCTCCTGCTGGCCGGCGGTCTTCCCGACCGCCAGCACCTCATAGTAATCGCGCTTGGCCATTCCTTCTTCCTTAGGTTTACCGATCAGCCGGTGCCGCTCGCCCGCGTCAGCATGATGTCGGAGAGAGTGCGGGATACGGCGTTCAGGTCGTAGATGGCGGCCTCCAGCTCGGCCCGCTTCTCGCGGTTGAGCGCCATGCGGGATTGAAGCAGCGCCTCGTGGATGCGCTTGACGTCGCTCTCCTGGAGCATGTCGCGGAACTGTCCGAAGACACGCTCGTTACTGTAGATCAGCCCTTCCAGGCGGTTCTTGAGCTGGCGCACCTCGCGGCGGTCGATGTCGGCCTGGGAGTTGCGGTCCGCCTCCGCCACCAGGCGCTGGACCTCCGCCTCCGAGAGCCCACCCGCAGGGTTGATCTGGATGCTCTGGGAGAGGTTCGTCGCCATGTCGCGGGCCGAGACGTTGACGATGCCGTTGGAGTCGATGGCGAAGGTCACCTCGACCTGCGGCACGCCCCGCGGCGCCTGCGGGATGCCCACCAGCTCGAAGCGGCCCAGGGATTTGTTCTCGTTGGCGATCTGGCGCTCGCCCTGAAGGACGTTGACCGCCACCGTCGTCTGGTTGTCCACCACGGTGGTGAAGATCTGGGTGTTCTTGGTGGGGATCGTCGAGTTGCGGTCGATCAGGCGGGTGAACAGGCCTCCCTGCGTCTCCACCCCGAGCGACAGAGGCGTGACGTCGAGCAGCACGAGATCCTTGATGTCCCCCCTCAAGATGCCGCCCTGGATGGCGGCGCCCATGGCGACCACCTCGTCGGGGTTGATCTCGCGGTTGGGCTTGCGGTCGAAGATCCGCTCCACGGCCTGGGCCACCATCGGCGTGCGGGTCTGGCCGCCCACCAGCAGCACCTCGTCGATCTGATCGGCGCGCAGGCCCGCCTGCTCCAACGCGTCGCGGCAGGGACCCTCCGTGCGCTCCACCAGGTCGCGCACCAGATCCTCGAACTGGCGGCGGGTGAGGGTGCGGGCGAGGTGGCGCGGGCCCGAGCGGTCGGCGGAGATGAACGGCAGGTTGATCGCCGTCTCCTGATGGGAGGAGAGCTCGCACTTGGCCCGCTCCGCCGCCTCTTTCAGGCGCTGGAGGGCCATGCGGTCCTCTTTCAGGTCGATCGACGTCTCGCGCTCGAAGTCCTCGATCAGCCAGTCCATGATCCGCTGGTCGAAATCCTCGCCGCCCAGATAGGTGTCGCCGGCCGTCGAGCGCACCTCGAAAATCCCCTGTGAGAGCTGGAGGATCGAGATGTCGAAGGTGCCGCCGCCGAGGTCGTAGACGGCGATGGTGTTGGTCCCCTCCTGGCGGTCGAGGCCATAGGCCAGGGCCGCGGCGGTGGGCTCGTTGAGGATGCGGACGACGTCGAGGCCGGCGATCTTGCCGGCGTCCTTGGTGGCCTGGCGCTGAGAGTCGTTGAAGTAGGCGGGGACGGTGATCACCGCCTCGCGCACCTCCTCCTGCAGCCCCTCCTCGACGAACTCCTTGATCTCGCGCAGGATCAGCGCCGAGATCTCCTCCGGGCTGTACTGCCGGTCGCGGATCTCGATCTTGACGTCGCCGTTGACCGCATCCGCGAGGGTGTAGGGCAGCACCTGGCGCGCCCGCTCCACCTGGGGGTCGCGGTACTTGCGGCCGATCAGCCGCTTGACGGCGAAGACCGTGTTCTGCGGGTTGGTGATCGCCTGACGCTTGGCGATCTGCCCGACCAGGCGATCACCCTCCTCGGAGAAGGCGACGATCGAGGCGGTGGTGCGGCTGCCCTCGCGATTGGGCAGCACCACGGGCATCGTGGCCTCCACGATGGCCACGCAACTGTTCGTCGTGCCGAGGTCGATGCCGAGGATCTTGCTCATCGCGGATGGCTCGTCTAAAGCTTGAGGCTATTGTACGTCGCCAACGGACGCCCGAGAGCTTTTCAGAGGGCGGGACCTTCCTCGCCGCGGTCGTCCGCGGGTGACGGAACGGGCTTCTCCTCGACCGGCACCGCGACCTTGACCATGGAGGGACGCAGCAGGCGGTCGTGCATCCGGTAGCCCCGGCGCAGCTCCGCCACCACGGTCGGCGCCTTCACCTCCGGGCTCTCTTCCCGGGCCACGGCCTCGTGCTGGGTGGGATCGAAAGGCTGGCCCACCGCCGGCACCTCGGTGGCGCCGAAGCGGCGCAGAAGCTCCTGCATCTGGCGGTGGATCATCTCCACCCCCAGCTTCAGGTCCTCGGCCGAGCCCTGCGCCGACAAGGCCAGGTCGAGGTTGTCGATCACCCCCAGGAAGTCCCGCATGGGCTCCAGCAAGGCGTATTTCTTGAACTCCTGGGTCTCCCGCTGGCTGCGCTTGCGGAAGTTGTCGAAGTCGGCCAGGGTGCGCACGGCGCGGTCCTTCAGGTCCGCGACCTCCCGCCGCAGCCGCTCCACTTCCTCGCTCGCGGCCGGGCCGGCCGCCGCCGAATTCCCGGACGGTGAGCCCGCTTCGACCGCCGCCACCGCTTCGCGCATGGCGGTCTCCAAGTCCGTATTCTGCTCGTCCAGATCGAGGGCCACCTCGGGGGTGTCGCCCTTGCTTGCGTTATCTGCCATTGCAACCTCGCTGTCGTCTAAGGTCTTTTCATCTGCGCTCGGGCGGCTCGCCGGAGAAGGCCTCGGCCAGCGCCTGGCTCAGCGTCTCGCCGAGAAAGTTCACCAACGGAATGATCTTCTCGTAGTCCATCCGGGAGGGCCCCAGGATTCCCAGGGTACCCAGCGGCCGGTCGCCGACGGCGTAGGCCGTGGCCACGACGCTGAAGTCCAGCTCCGAGGTCAGCTCGCTGTCCTCGCCGATGAGCACCCGCACGCCGCCGCCCTGGATGCATTGGCTGAGGATCTTCACCAGCCGCGCCTTGTCGGCGAAAGCCTCGAACATCCGCCGCACCCGCTGCACGTCGGAGAGCTCGGGCTTGTTCAGCAGCATGGAGGTGCCGTCCACCACCACGCCGGGCATCTCTCCCACCGAGAAGCCGCTGCGCGCCAGCTCGATGGTGCGGGCGAGCACCCGGTCCATCTGCGCCCGCTCCTCGCCCATCTGCCGCAGCAACCGCTCGCGGATCTCCTTCAGGGTGTAGCCGCCGAAGCTCTCGGTCAGGTAGTTGGAGATGCGCACCAGCTCCTCGCGGGGGATCTCCTCCTCGGTCTCGATCACCTTGTTGTCGATGAAGCCGGTGGAGGAGACGACGATGCACAGCACCTTGCGGCCGGAGACGGGGATGAAGTCCACCGCCTTGAGCACCGTCTCCCCCATCGCCGGGGTGACCACGATGCCCATCTGGCTCGACAGCTCGGACAGCAGGTGGGAGGCACTGCCCATCAGCTCGTCCGCCGCGCCGCCTTTCAGGCTCTCCTGAATGTAGCGGCGCTCCTTCGCCGGCACCGCCCGCGCCTCCATCATCGAGCCGATGAACAGGTGGTAGGCCGCCGCCGTGGGCACCCGGCCGGCCGAGGTGTGGGGCTGCATCAGATAGCCCCAGTCCTCGAGGTCGGCCATGACGTTGCGGATGCTCGCCGCCGACAGCCCCAGCTTGCCGTGCTTCGCCACCGAGCGCGAGCTCACCGGATCGGCGCTCAGGATGTAGGTCAAAATGACATCCTTGAGGATCTCCCGATCCCGAGAGCCGAGCCTGCCGTGATCCTTCAGGTCTGCCATGGCCTTATCTAATTACCGGTACAATGCGTCGCGGATCTAGCACTCTCCCCATGAGAGTGCTAACGAATGGTAGCCTCACGGCGCTTCACTGTCAAGCCTCGGCAGAGCCAAACCACTGATTTCACGGGATTTTTCTTGGTTCTTGCCAGCTTTGGACCGAGAGGCTATTGTTGCCGTCATGAGCGCGCCACTGGCAGGTCTCCGCTTCTCTCTGGCCGGCCCCGGCAAGGTCGGCTCGAGCCTCGCGGGCTGGGCGGTGGCGGCCGGGGCCGAGCGGGTGTCGGTCGCCGGACGGGGGACCCTCGGCGAGCTGGCGACCGGAGGGCAGGACCTTCTCCTCCTGGCGCTCCCGGACGCCGCCCTGGCGGCGGCCGCCGCCGAGCTGGCCCTCCGTTCCCAGGCGGCGGTGGTGCTCCATACCTCGGGCAGCCTGGATGCCGGCGTCCTGGCGCCGTTGCGCGCCGCCGGGTCGGCCGTGGGCTCGCTCCATCCCTTGAAGGCTTTTCCCGAGCCCCTCCCCGATCCCGCCGAGGCCCGCGGCGTGTTCTTCGCCGTCGACGGCGACGCGCCGGCGCGCGAGCTGGCCGCCCGGCTGGCGGCGGCCTGGGAGGGCATCCCCGGCGAGGTGCCACCCGCCGCCCGCCCGCTCTACCACTTCGCCGCCACGCTGGCGGCGGGCGGCGTCGTGACTCTGCTGGCGGCGGCCGGGGAGCTGGGGGAGCGGCTGGGGCTGCCGCCGGCGGTGACCCGCGGCTACCTGGAGCTCGCCCGCGGCGCCGTGGCTGCCGCCGGCCGCGGCCTGGACTCCGGCCGGCCCCTGGCGGCCTCCATCACCGGGCCGGTGGCGCGGGGGGACGCCGCGAGCCTGCGCCGGCAGCTCGCCGCGCTCCAGGCGAGCGCCGCGGACAAACTCCCCCTCGCCCGCGTCCTGGCCGCGGAGACCGCGCACCAGCGGCAGGGGCTCGGGGAGGATCTCTCAGCCCTGTTGTCGACCCTGAGGATGGAGTTGGAGGAACGGCGGAATTGACGCACACCCGGGGACGGGTGGTATGCTCCAAAATCCTATTTCAGCCCGCGCCCTATCCCTATGGTGTTCTTCAATTACAGCACGATGCAGATGGCGGCCAAGGTCGTCTACTACGGCCCAGGCTTATGCGGCAAGACGACCAACCTCCACTTCATCTACCAGCACACGGCCCAGGAGTCGCGGGGCGAGATGGTGTCGCTCGAGACCGAGACCGACCGCACCCTGTTCTTCGACCTGCTGCCCATCGATGTCGGCTCCATCGCCGGCTTCAACACCCGCATCCAGCTCTACACCGTGCCCGGCCAGGTGTTCTACAACACCACCCGCAAGCTGGTGCTCA
Source organism: Thermoanaerobaculaceae bacterium (assembly GCA_963717295.1). Taxonomy (GTDB): domain Bacteria; phylum Acidobacteriota; class Thermoanaerobaculia; order Multivoradales; family UBA5704; genus DATARR01. Next base: position 6,817,735 of record OY970330.1, on the reverse strand, counting down.
AGGGAGTGGACGGCGTGGTCTTCGTGGCCGACTCGCAGCGGGCGATGGTGCAGGCCAACGTCGAGTCGTTCCGCAACCTGGAGGAGAACCTGATCGAGATGGGGCTGTCGTCCGACACCCTGCCTCTCGTCCTTCAGTACAACAAGCGGGACCTCGCAGACATCTGTACCGTCGACGAGATGAACGCCTCCCTCAACCGCAACAACTGGCCCTGGTTCGAGTCCTCGGCGGTCGCCGGCGTGGGGGTGTTCGAGACCCTCAAGGGGATCTCCCGGCAGACGCTGCTGGCCCTCAAGAAGCGGCTCGGCCGCAGCGAGCCGGCGCCGGTTTCCGCGGGAGCACGCCCGGCGGCGGCACGGCCGCCGGCCCCGGCGGCTCCCCCGACCGCGCCGCCGCTGCCACCGCGGCCGGCCGCGACCCAGTCCGGATCGCCGCCGCAGCTCATCGTGCCGGCCGCGGCGCCGCCAGCCTCTCAAGCCGCTCCCCCGGCCCCGGTACCGGCCAGGGCCGCCGCGCCAGCCCCGCCGCCCCTCAGGACGGGACCGGCCGGCAAGCGGACGGTCGACGTCCTCTCCGAGCTCGAAAAGCTGCGTACCGAAGCCATGCGGCAGCCGGCCTCCCAGGGGCCCCGGCCGCCCGCGCGCCCGGCCCCCGCTCCGGCTTCCGGCGCGGGAGCCGCTCCCACCAACGGCCGGGGAGAGCTCTCTCGCACCGTCGAGCTGACACTGCGGCGTAGCGACTTCCAGCGTGCCCGCCGCTTCATCGTCAGCTTCCAGGTCGAGGACGAGCAGCACCGGGTGATGGACGCCGTCCGCGACCTCCAGGTGGAGATCAAGGACGCGGCGAGCCTCGAAAAGCTCCTCCTGCGCCTCAACATCGCCGTCCACGCCAAGGAGTAAAAAGGGCATGAAATGTCCCTTTTGCACCGAGAACCACGACCGGGTGGTGGACTCCCGCGAAAGCCGCGACGGAGCCACCATCCGCCGCCGGCGCGAATGCCTGAGCTGCGGCCGGCGCTTCACCTCGTACGAGCAGATCGAGGACATTCCCTACATGGTCGTCAAGCACGACGGCACGCGGGAGGAGTTCAGCCGCAAGAAGCTCCTGGGCGGCCTGCTCAAGGCCTGCGAGAAGCGGCCGATCCCGCTCAAGAAGCTGGAGTCGATCGTCGACCAGGCGGAGTCGCGGCTCAACGAGCGCGAGGACCGGGAGATCTCCACCCAGGAGATCGGCGCCTTCATCATGGAGCGCCTGCGCGAGCTCGACCAGGTCGCCTACGTACGATTCGCCTCGGTCTACCGCCGGTTCGAGGACATCGACGCCTTCATGGACGTGGTCAAGTCTCTGCTGCACCCGGGTAAGGAGTCGTAAGATGGCGGCGCGGTTCGAGTCCCTGTTCTTCATCTCCCGCTTCCAGGCCGAGCTCGACCGCCTGTTCCAGGAAGCGCTGCAGATCGGCGAGGGCGACCTGCCTCTAGGTGAGTGGCAGCCGTCGATCGACATCGTCGAAACGCCGTCCGCCGTCCTCATCCTGGTCGAGGTTCCGGGCCTTCAGGCCGCCGATCTGCGGATCGAGGTCCGGGCGACGCGAGTCCTCATCGCCGGCACCAAGTCCACCAGCCTGCCGGAGGCCGGCCGGCTCAAGTTTCTCTGTTTCGAGCGCGGTCACGGGCGATTCTCTCGCGAAATTCACCTGTTCTCGCCGGTGAACACTCATCAGGGGAAGGCACGGCTGGCCGACGGCCTGCTCACCCTCGAATTCCCCAAGATCGCGGACAAACGCCAAGAGGCCCGCGTACTGCCTATCGAGGAGGGCGAGGCTACCTCGCGACCGCAATGAGCAAACCGCCAGGAGAACCGCAGGACGAGGCCATCAAGATCCCGGACGTACTGCCCGTCCTGCCCTTGAAGGACACGGTCGTCTTCCCCTACATCATCCTGCCGCTGTCGGTGGGCCGGGACAAGAGCGTGCTGGCCGTCGACCGGGCGCTGTCGGAGAGCCGCGTCATCATGCTGGTGGCGCAGCGCGACGCCGCCGTCGACAATCCGGGCGAGGCCGATCTGTTCGAGATCGGCACCGCGGCGGTGATCATGCGCATGCTCAAGCTGCCCGACGGCCGCATCCGCATCCTGGTGCAGGGGCTCTCGCGGGCCCGCGTGCAGCACATCAGCCAGGTCGAGCCCTACCTCCAGGCCAAGATCGAGCGCATCGACGAGCCGCAGCCCGCGGCGCCGTCGATGGAGGTGGAGGCCCTGGTGCGTTCCGTCAAGGAGAGCATGGACCGCGCCGTCACCCTGGGCAAGGGGATCTCGGCGGAGGTCATGGTCATCGCCGCCAACCTGGAGGACGCGGGGCGGCTGGCCGACCTCTGCGCCAGCAATCTCGAGCTCAAGCTGGCGGAGGCCGAGACCATCCTGGAGACGATCGACCCCATCGAGCGCCTGCGCAAGGTGAGCGACCTGCTGGTGCGGGAGATCCAGGTGCTCACCATGCAGCAGGAGATCTCTTCCCAGGCGCGGGGAGAGATCGACCGCAGCCAGCGGGAGTACTTCCTGCGCCAGCAGCTCAAGGCGATCCAAACCGAGCTCGGCGAGGGTGAGGAGCTGGCCGAGGAGATCGCCGGCTACCGCCGCTCGGCGGAGGAGAAGAAGATCCCCGAGGAAGCCAAGGAGGAGCTGGAACGGCAGATCCGCCGCCTCGAACGCAGCCATCCGGAGAGCGCCGAGACGCAGATCATCCGCACCTACCTCGACTGGCTGACGGCCCTTCCCTGGGAGACGCTCTCGGAGGACGACCTCGATCTCGACCACGCGCAGGCCGTGCTCGACGAGGACCATTACGACCTCGAGAAGATCAAGGAGCGCATCCTCGAATACCTGGCGGTGCGCAAGCTCAAGCCCGACACCCGGGGTCCCGATCCTCTGCTTCGTGGGCCCGCCCGGCGTCGGCAAGACCTCGCTCGGACGCTCCATCGCCCGCTCGCTGGGACGCAAGTTCGTGCGCATCTCGCTGGGCGGCGTGCGCGACGAGGCCGAGATCCGCGGCCACCGCCGCACGTACGTCGGCGCGCTGCCCGGCCGCATCGTGCAGGGCATCCGCCAGGCCGGCACCAGCAATCCCGTTTTCGTGCTCGACGAGATCGACAAGATCGGCGCCGACTTCCGCGGCGATCCGTCGTCGGCCCTGCTGGAGGTGCTCGATCCCGAGCAGAACTTCAGCTTCGTCGATCACTACCTCGGTATCAACTACGACCTGTCGCGGGTGATGTTCATCGCCACCGCGAACATGCTCGAGCCGATCCAGCCCGCCTTCCTCGACCGCATGGAGGTCATCCGCCTCACCGGCTACACGCAGGAGGAGAAGGTGCGCATCGCGCGCCTCCACCTGATCCCCAAGCAACTGCGGGAAAACGGCCTCACCGAGGGGCAGATCGACCTTCTCCGAGGCCGCCATCCGCGAGGTGATCTCCGGCTATACGAAGGAGGCCGGCCTGCGCAATCTCGAGCGCGAGCTCGGAGCCATCTGCCGCAAGGTGGCGGTGAAGGTGGCGCGCGGCGAAACCGCCGGGCAGGAGATCGATCCCGAGAAAGTGGAGACCTTCCTGGGCGTGCGCAAGCACTTCGCCGAGGAGCTGTTGAACCGCGATCGCGTGGGGGTGGCCACCGGGCTCGCCTGGACGGCGGTGGGTGGCGACCTGCTGTTCATCGAAGTGGTGGCGGTGCCCGGCAAGGGCCAGCTCCTGCTCACCGGTCAGCTCGGCGACGTGATGAAGGAGTCGGCCCAGGCGGCCGTCTCCTACGCCCGTTCCTGGGCCGGCACTCACGGCATCGCCGAGGACTTCTTCGGCAAGCACGACCTCCACGTCCACGTGCCGGCGGGCTCGATTCCCAAGGATGGACCCTCGGCAGGCATCACCATCGGCACGGCCATCCTCTCCGTGCTCACCGCCAAACCCGTGAACCGGCGGGTGGCGATGACGGGCGAGATCACGCTGCGAGGCGACGTGCTGCCCATCGGCGGACTGAAAGAAAAGGTGCTGGCCGCCAAGCTCGCCGGCATCCACACGATGATCGTTCCGAAGCTCAACCGCCGCGACCTCACCGAGATCCCGGTGACGATCACGGAAGGGCTCACGTTTCATTTCGTCGACCACATGGACGACGTGCTGAAGATCGCACTGATCGATGAGGCACCAGCCGCCGAAGTGACCGCGACGCCCGAGGCTTCAGCCAGCGTGAGCAGTGAGCCGGCGCAGACCGCCGTCGTCTGAGCCATGCGCCGTACCGGCGAGGATTCGCTACTTTCCTGGTTGCGCGGCCATCTCTCGACACCGTTGATCGGTGACGACGCCGCGATCCTTCCCTCTCTCCCTTCACCGGTGGTGACGATGGACAGCCAGATCGCCGGCGTTCATTTTCCGCCGGACCTGGCCGCCGCCGATCTCGCTCGCCGCCTGCTGGCGGTGAATCTCTCGGACCTGGCGGCGATGGGCGCCGTGCCCGCCTACGCCTTTCTCGCTCTCTCCGCCGAACCGGGCTTCGATCACAAAGCATTCTTCGTTGCTTTCCTCGCTACCTGCCGGCGCCACGGCCTCACTCTCGCCGGCGGCGATCTGGCGCGGCACCGGGACGGCACGATCGCCACGCTGACATTGATCGGAACGAAGGACGCGGACGCCCGCTGGCTGCGCCGCTGCGAGGCCGCACCGGGCCATACCCTATGGTTGGGCGGAACGGTCGGGGAGTCCGCGGTGGGCCGTATCCTGATCGAGCGCGGCGCGCGTCTCGCGGGCAGACGAGTCGAGCTTCCCGCGTCTTGCGAAACGTTTCCCTCATCCTTGCGCATCGCCGCGCGGCGGGCCGTGCGGCGCCATTTGGACCCTAAGCCACAGCTTGCGCTCGGCCGCTGGCTGGGCTCGCAGCCGGTTGACGTCGCAGCCATCGACATTTCCGACGGTGTGGCGCGGGATCTTCACCGCCTCTGCCGCGAGAGCCATGTGGACGCGGAGATCCAAGCTGAAGAGCTGCCGTTCGCACCGCGATACTCAGCGCTTTGCAATGCGCTCGGCATCGCCGATCCGCTGGCTTTGGCGCTGACCGGTGGCGAGGACTACGTGCTGCTTTTCACGCTGCCACCGGCACTCGCGCCACCCGCCGGGCTCGGTGGACGGAGTATTGGAACGATCACTACCCAAAGCCGTAAGGGCCAGCCTAGAATTTTCATCAAGCGGGGAGGCAGACGCAGGAAGCTACCCGACGCAGGCTGGGATCATCTGTCCGAGGATTGATCGTCAGGGTAAAAGCGAAAAGGCCCCGGCGAGAGCCGGGGCCTTTCCAACACCGCTCGGCGCTGCCCGAGCGATCAGCGGAAAAGCTTCTGCAGGCCCTTGACCAGCCCCTTGAGCTTTTTCTCGAGACTCTGCTGCCCCTTCTCGATGGCCTTGATCCGCTGCGCGATCGCATTGCTGATATCGCTCGCAACTCCGCCGCCCGCGGGACGGCCCGGCCGGCGGCCCGGCGGACGGCCCGGTCCCTTCTTGCGACCGCCGCGACCGCTCTCGCTGCGGAGCTGGCGGAAAACTTCCACTGCCTCCTGATGGAAGCGCCGAGCGCGGCCCTTCCCTTCGTGCGGCAGGCGATCGGAATAGAGCCGGACGTAACGCACGAGCGTCGGATAGGAAATTCCGGTCGTCTCGCTGATCTGCGTCAGCGTCAGCAAACCACCAGACTTCTTCGCGCGTGCGCCGCGCGCCGGAGTTGCGGGAGCCACGGGAGCCGCGTTCTTGCGCGGACGGCCGCGGCGGGGAGCCTCAACCGGAGCCGCGGCAACAGCCGCCGGCTTGCGTCCACCGCCGCGCTTCGCCGGCGCCGCCGCCGGCTTGGCCTTGGCGGGACGGCCCGGACGGCGCTTGCTCGCCACCGGCGCCTTCTCGGCCCGCGGCGCGGAGGCGTCCTTGCGCGGACGGCCGCGGCGGCCGACATTCTCGTTCTTGATTTCATCGAAAACCGGGAGCGCGCTTTCGGGATAGCGCTGCTTGCGGCCTTTGCCCACCGAGGGGATGCGGGCCTGGTAAAGCTTCTTGTAGCGCTGTAGCGTCGGCATCGAAATGCCGCTCTTCTGCGAAATCTCGGAGAGTGTGAAGAGCTTGTCCTCAGCCGTATCAGTCCGGCGGGTTTCGGTTTCAGCCATGGCGTTCCTTGTGCCTCCTCTTGTCTATTGAAATCGATGGGATGAAGGGTGTTCGAATCAAAATCCAGAGTCATTATCAAAAATAAGAGCCTATCTGTCAATGGTTCGGTGAAAAATTTCTCATTCGGGCCCCTTCTCCCGCTCCCGCCGCGCCGCGTTCTGCCGTAGAATTCAGGTCATGAACGGCGATTCCAAGAAAGAAATCTACCGCGAAGCCTACCGGGAGCTCGATGCCGTGCTGGCCGGCGTCGACGACCCGATCACCGCCATGGCAACCTGCGCGGCCGTGCTGCATCGCAAGCTGCCGTATGCGAGCTGGACAGGCTTCTACCGCGTGGTTGCGCCCCAACTGTTACGCGTCGGTCCCTACCAGGGGCCGCTCGGCTGTCTCGAGATTTCCTTCGACCGCGGCGTCTGCGGCGCGGCCGCGCGACAAGGTGCGACACAGCTCGTCGCCGACGTCGAGGCGTTTCCAGGCCACATCGCCTGCGATGCGGCGGCCCGTTCGGAGATCGTGATTCCGATCTACAACCCGCGCGGCGAGATGGTGGCGGTGCTCGACCTGGACTCCCATCAGCCGGCCGCTTTCGACGAGTCGGATCGTGAGGGTCTGGAGCGTATCGCCGAACGCTTGAGCTCCAGCCTGGGCGGCGAAACCGCGGCGTTTTACATTCCCTGAACCTTGCCGTTGGCGTCGATCCCGAACTGCCGCACGAGATAGGAAAGCGTCTGGCGCGAGACGCCCAGCCAGCGTGCGGCTTCGCTGAAATTGTTGGGGTAACGCACCAGCGCGCCGGCCACCAGGTGGCGCCGCAGGTCGTCGATCTGGCGGTGATAGGAACCGCGAGGCGAATCCCCGGAACCTGGAAGCTCCAGATGCTCAGGCTCGATCGATCCCTCGCCCGCCAGCGTCGTTGCCAGCGACATCACGTTCTGCAGCTCCCTGACGTTGCCCGGCCAGCGATGCGCGAGAAGAGAAGCGCGCACGGCACCCGAGAGCTGCCGCTCTGATCGATCCGATCGGTTCGATGGATCCTTTTGCAATCGCCGCAGGAAGTGCTCGGCGAGCCGGATGACGTCGTCGCCCCGATCGCGCAGCGGCGGCAGCTCCACGGATCCGCCGCGCAATCGAAAGTAGAGATCGCTCCGAAAGGTTCCTTCCTCCACCATTCGCGCCAGATCGCGATGAGTGGCCGCCAGCACCCGCACATTCACCCGGCGGGGCTCGCTCTCGCCCACCCGGACGATCTCGCCCTCTTGCAATACACGCAGGAGCATACCCTGCGCCCGTGAAGGAAGATCGCCGATCTCGTCCAGCAACACCGTGCCGCCATGAGCCGTTTCGAAGACTCCCTTGCGATCACGATCCGCGCCCGTGAAGGCGCCGCGGGAATGGCCGAAAAGCTCGGAGAGCACCAAGGTCTCGGAGAGCGCCGCGCAGTTGACGGCGAGAAACGGACCGCCGGAGCGGCGGCTGGCGCGGTGGAGCTGGCGCGCGGCAAGCTCCTTGCCGGTGCCGCTCTCGCCCCGAATGACAACCGAAAGATCTCCCGGAGCGAGCCGGGCGATCCGCGTCAGAGCCGCCTGGAGGGCCGGGCTCTCTCCGATCAGGCCGCCGCTCGGAGCCGCCGGCGGCGGCACGGCCGGCATCGTGGCGGGCGCCTCCCGGCTCCCCAGATCGCGGACGATGAGCGAGAAGACCGCGCGCAGGGCGTCGTCCGCGACGGCGGCCCGCAGCGCCAGACGCCCTGCTTCCAGATCCGCGACGAGCTCCGCCGGTCCTCCCGGTCCGGGCACCAGGAGCCACAGCTCGCCAGCAGTGAGCAGCGAGAGCTCCGCACCCGGGTGGCCGGCGCCCGCCAGCAGGGCGGCGAGGCCCTCCGGATCGCCCGGCCGCCGGCCGAGGTAGGCCGCCAGGAGGCGCCAGGCGCCGCCGTCGCGAGCCTCCAGGATCTCCGCCGGCCAGACCGCCCCCATGCGCCGGAGCGTGCCGGCCGCGGTCCGCAGCCAGTGGGCGGGAGCGGAGCCGGGTACGGCGATCTCGGCGTCGAAGACCAGCCGGGCAGCCCGGTAGGGCTCGAGGATGGCCAGAGGCTCCCAGCTTCCGGCCGGAGGAGACCCGCCGGTGAGCAAGCCCTCCCAGAGAGGTCCGAACGGCGTCCCCGCCGCCTCGCGCAAGGCTCCCTCAGGATCGGCGGCATGGGCCCGCACCGCCGGCCGCTCCTCGGGCTCCAGCTCTTCCAGGGTCACCTCCGGCACCTGAGAAAGACGGGCGGCGGCCTCCTCGCGCCGGCCCAGCCAGCCGAGGGCGCGGGCCGCGATCAGATCGGGCTCAGCCCGAACCGGCTCGCACTCCCGGGCCTCGCCACAGAGAGCCAGGGCGGCGGCGGGACGGCCGAGGGCCAGCTCGAAGCGGGCCGCGAGCTCGAAGTCCTGGGCCAGGCCGCGCAGGTTACCGGAACGGCGGTTTTCCTCCTGGCACCGGGCCAGGCTCTCCGCGACTCCGCTGAGCCTGCCGCGGCGGACGCGGATCTCGGCGATGTTGAAGAGGGCCAGCGTCGTCTTGCGGGGGCCGTCGCACCCCGCCTCCAGCCGCATCAGGTGGAGAAAAGCTCGCTCCGCGCCGGGGAGGTCTCCGACCCTGGCGCGGGCCAGGCCGAGGTCGTTCCACAACCCGGCCGCCTCACGCCGGCGGCGGTGCCGGCGGTTGGCGCGCAGGGCGCGGACGGCGCTCTCGACGACCTCCGGCCCGCCGCCCGTTTTCTCGGCCGCCCAGAGAGCCCGGAGCTGGTGCCAGCGCCAGGCCAGGTCCGGATCGCCCAGGGCAGGGCGGGCCTGCTCCAGAAAGCCGTGCATGGCGTCGAAGTCCCGCCGGTCCCAGGCCGCTCCGGCGGCGGCCAGACGGGCGCCGAGGGCGGCGCGCGGATCTCCCGCGGACTCACGGAGCGCCCGGCGAAGCCAGAAGGCGCAGCGGCCGGGCTTCTTGCGGTTCGCCTCCACCCGGGCGGCGATCTCCGCCAGCTCGACCACCTGACCCGGTTTCAAGGGAGCCTTCTCCAGCCCCCTCAAGGTGACCTGGGCGGCACCGAGCTGGCCGAGGTCCAGCTGGCAACGCGCCGAGAGCGCGCGGGCGTCCGGCGTGAGCAGGCCCGTGAGCCCCTCCAGGGCCGCCTCGAAGCGTCCCAGGGCGATCAGCGCCGCCGCCCTCTCGACCCGCTCCTCGCCGGATTCCGGAGGCCGGCGCTCCCAGGCCGCCACCGCCGCCCGCCAGCGTCCAGCCATCGCCAGATGCTCAGGGTCGCCATCCTCCTCGAGATTCCAAAAGGAGAGAGCGTCCGGGCCGGCGAGCAGATCGCCCAAAGCCGATGAAGAGAGGCCGCGAGCCAGGAGCCGGGAGCGGAAGCCGCGGGGACCCGCGACCCACGGTTGCCCCCCTTCAAGCTCACCGGCCAGGGCGCGGCGGGCCACCCCCAGGTCCAGCCGCCAGAGGAAGGGCGCCGCCTCCAGGATCTGCGCCACGATCTCGTCCGGGGGGATCGGCACCAGCGATTGCCCCCAGCCGGCCAGCAGCGCCCGCAGAGCCCGCCGCGCTTCGCCCCGGCCCGCCACCTGGCCGTCCCCGAAGAGGACCGCCGTCAGCTCCAGCAGCAGCTCCTGGGCCGGCCGGGGAGAGCGGCCCGGCCCGCCGTCCTCCGCCAGGGCCAGCAGGCCGCCCGCGGCGATCCGCGCTCCCTCCCAGCCGGCGAGATGCCGGCCGGCGCGGACGAGGAACGAAAGCAGGCCCGCGGCCTGGAGCAGGACGCCGGCCCGCTGGCGGTCCGTCAGCCAGGCTTCGGATAAGGGGAGGCTCCGCGCCGCGGAAACAAGGCACGGATGAAGGATACCGGTCGACACTCGCGTGTCCGGCGGGGATACCATGAGTACGCGCAGTGTAACGCAAGAGCGTACTCAGGACGGAGATCCGCTTCGCGGCCGTTCTTAGGGTCAGACGATCGGTCAGACGATCTTCATCAGATCCCGCCAGAACCCCGGGTACGACTTGGCGACCACCTCCGGATGGTCGATCACCACGCCGGGCCGGCGCAGCCCCACCAGGGCCAGGCTCATGGCGATGCGGTGGTCGCCCCGCGGATCGACGTGGACCGGGTCGGAGGGCATCTCCCCCTCGCTCCACAGGCCGGGGATCCAGAGGCTGTCCCGCCCTTCCCGGACGTCGGCCCCCAGCTTTTCGAGCCCGGTGGCCATGGCTTCCAGGCGATCGCTCTCCTTGATGCGGAGATGGGCCACGTTGTGGATCAGCGTCTCCCCTTGCGCGAACGGCGCCAGGGCGGCGAGGGTGGGCACCTGGTCGGGCATCCCCGAGAGATCGGCTTTGATCCCCCGCAGCTCGCCGCCCCGGATCCGCAGCAGGTCCCCTTTCCAGAAGACCTCCGCCCCCATCTCGGTCAGCAGATCCATGAACTCCCGGTCGCCCTGTCGGGAGTCGGGGGAGAGCCCGTCGAGCAGCACCTCGCCACCGGTCAGCGCCGCCGCGGCGGCCGGATAGCAGGCGGCCGAGAAGTCGCCCTCGACCCGCACCCTGCCGCCCCGCAATGCCGAGGGCCGCACCCGGTAGGCGCGCGGCCCCACCCGCTCGATGTGGCCATCGAAGGTCGTGGCCGCCCCCAGGGTGACGTCCACGTAAGGCCGGGAGGTGAGCGTCGGGACCTCCACCACCACCGGCTCCGGGGCCCGCAGCGCCGCCATGAGGATGGCCGAGAGGTACTGGCTGGACTCGCCGGCGTCGAGGATGACGGTGCCGCCGCGCAGGCTGCCGCCCGTGATCCGCAGGGGGATGTAGCCAGGCTCGCCGAGGTACTCGATGCTCGCTCCGAGGGTGCGCAGGGCGTCCACCAGGGGTCCCACGGGCCGCTCCCGCAGGCGCGGCACGCCGTCGAGGCGCCAGAGTCCGGGGATCACGGTGAGGGTCGCCACCAGGAAACGCAGCATGGTGCCGGCGTTGCCGCAGAGGATCTCCACCTCGCCGGCCGGCAGTGCCTGCGGGGTGCGCGGCGTCAGGCGCACCTCGTCGTCCCCTTCCTCGACCGCGAAGCCACAACGGCCCAGGGCGGCGATGAAGAGACGGGTGTCCTCGGCGAAGAGAGGGCGCTCGACCGTCACCGGCATGCCCGAGAGCAGTGCCAGGTTGAAGTAGCGGTGGGTGAGGCTCTTCGAGGAGGGCACCTGCAGGCGCCCCCGCGCCCGCCGTCCGCCGGGCACCACGAAAGGCTCATTCGGCGTCGAAGACGAGTCCGTCATACCCGAGCTCCACTCCCGGCGGCAGCGGCATGGCCAGGGAATCGTGATCCACCTCGTGGGTGAGGTGGGTGAAAATGGTACGCCGGGCGCCCACGCGCGCCGCCGCCGCGAGCGCCTCCTCAAAGGAGAAGTGCGTCGGGTGGGGCCGGTAGCGCAAGGCGTCCAGAATGAGGATCTCCACCCCGGCCAGCCGCTCGAAGCTCTCCTCCGGGATGAGGTTGGTGTCCGTGACGTAGGCGAAGGAGCCGATGCGGTAGCCGTAGACCTCGAGCTGGCCATGCCAGACGGGAACCGGCACCACCGTGCGCCCCAGGAGCTCGAAGGGCGCCGCGACGGGGATCAGCTCGAGCTGCGGCTTGCCTCCCCCCTCCTGCCCCGCCTCGAACACATAGGCGAACATCCGCCGGATGCGGGAGAGCGTCGCCTCCGACCCGTAGCAGGGGATGGACGCCTGCTGCCGGAAGTTGAAGATGCGCACGTCGTCGAGGCCGAAGACGTGGTCGGCGTGCGCATGGGTGAAGAGCACCGCGTCCACCCGCGGCAGGCCGAAGCGCAGAGCTTGAGCCCGCAGGTCCGTGGGCGTGTCGACGAGGGCGATGCGGTCGCCGATCTCCAGCTTGAGGCCGACACGCCAGCGCTTGTTCCTGGGACTGGCGGACCGGCAGACGGCGCAGGTGCAGCCGATCACCGGCACTCCCGTGGAGGTGCCGCTGCCGAGCATGGTGACGCGAAAGGACATGGGACCGACGAGTCTACCGCAGCCACTCCACCTCGTGGCTGCGAAACCAGGCGTCGAGCAGCCGTACCTCGCCGCCCGCGACCGTCCACACCCGCGGCTCGTGGAAGTGCCCCAGGAGGAGGACGTCGTACCCCTCGGCCAGGCGGCGCGCGGCGTAGCGGCGGATGGCGTCCTCGGGGAGCTCGGCCCGGTGCTTGAAGTTGGTCCGCGAGAGCCGCTGCTCGGTCGAGTCGACCGCCGGCTGAGCCAGCTGGCGGGGGATGTGGCGCAGGGCGAAACGGACCGGCGCGCTCTTCGAGGCGCGGCGCCAGAAGCGGTACTTCCAGTCGCGGTCGTTCAGCCCGTCGCCGTGGACGGCGAGATACCGGAGCCCCCCGGCGGTGAACGAGGTCTCCAGGACGACGCGGTCGAAGGCATCGGCGTAGGGGCTGCCGGCCAGGAAGAAGTCGCGGTTGCCCTCGACGTAGTCGATCTCGACTCCCTGGCGCCGCAGATCCCGGAGCGCCGCCACCACGGCTGCGATGTCCGGCGTCTCGAAGCTCTCGAAGCCCACCCAGGCCTGGAAGAGGTCGCCCATGAGGATCAGCCGCCGGCACCCCTGGCCGGGCAGGGCCCGGAGCTGCTCGACGAGCGGGCCGGCAGGCCCTCCGGGCCCGCTGACGTGGGCATCCGCGATGAGGGCGATGGACATCTTGTTTCTCTCAACAACACCTAAACGATCGAGAGCCGCGTCTTCATCGCCTCCTGGCGCTCGACCTCCGCGACCACCGCGTGGGCGACGCGCCGGAACGCCTCGGCGTGCGGCCCCTTGGGCTCGGCGACGGTGATGGGGACCCCGGAGTCGCCGCCGAGGACGATCTGCGGATCGAGGGGGATGGAGCCGAGGAAAGCCGTCTCCAGCAGCTCGGCCGTGCGGCTGCCGCCGTCCTTCTTGAAGATGTCCGTCGTCTCGCCGCAGTGCGGGCAGACGAAGGTGGACATGTTCTCGATGATGCCGATCACCGGCACGTTCACCTTGCGGAACATGGCGAGCCCCTTGCGGGCGTCGATCAAGGCCACCTTCTGAGGCGTGGTGACGATCACCGCCCCGGCCAGCGCGATGCGCTGGGTGACGGTGAGCTGGGCGTCGCCCGTGCCCGGCGGCAGGTCGAGGATCAGGTAGTCGAGCGGCCCCCACTCCACGTCGCCCAGCATCTGCTCGATGGCGCGCATCACCATGGGGCCGCGCCAGATCACCGGCGTGTCGGTCTCCAGGATGAAGCCCAGCGACATGAGGGTGAGGCCGTACTTTGCGAAGGGGTAGATGCGGTTGCCCACCACCCGCGGCTTTTCGTTGATCCCGAACATGGTCGGCACGGACGGGCCGTAGATGTCGGCGTCCAGGAGCCCGACCTTGTGGCCGAGCTGGGCCAGGGCCACCGCCAGGTTCGCCGCCACCGTCGACTTGCCGACGCCACCCTTGCCGCTCGCCACCGCCACCACGTGACGCACCTCGGGAATCAGGTTGGCGTCCTGGGAGATGGCCTTCTGGGCGGCCTCTTCCCGGCCGGGAGGCTTCACCACCTGGATGTTGACCGTCACGTCCGAGACGCCGGGCAGGGCGCGCAGCACCCGCTGCACCTCTTCCCGCACCTTCTCGCCGGCCGCCGGGTTGTGGGTGGCCATCTGCAGCTCCACCGCCACCGAGCCGGCGGCCGCTTTCACCTGGTGCACGAAGCCGAAGGAGACGATGTCCCGGCTCATTCCCGGAAACTTCACCCCCTTCAGGGCGTCCCACACCTTGGATTCGAATTCGTCTTCCATGTCTTGGAGGTCCTTCCTGGAAAATCTCTCTCAAAAATCGTACCACAGCGGTCCTGATTAGTCGGCTCCCTCGTCCGCGCCGTCCGCCGGCAGCTCCAGGCCCGCCAGCTCCGCCACCTGGCGCCGCACCTCGTCGATGAGCTCGCGCTTGCGTCGCAGCCCATAGTCGGCCGCCTGAATGGGAGCGCCGTAGGACACCACGGCGGTTCCGGGATGGATGAGCAGCCCTCCCCGCAGCCGGACGGCCCGCGTTCCCCGGATGCCGACGGGCACGATGGGTAGCCCGCTCTTCAGAGCCAGGAGGAAACCACCGCGCTCAAAGGGGAGTAGGGCGTCCGTCAACGAGCGGGTGCCCTCGGGAAACAGAGCGATCGACGTGCCTGCGCGCAGCCGCTCCGCGGCCGAGGCGAAGGCCTGGCGGGCCGTGCTGCGGTCCGCCCGGTCGACCGGAATGAAGCCGCCGGCCCACAGACCCCAGCCGAAGATGGGAATCTGGAAGAGGCCGCGCTTGGCCATCATCCGGATCTGCCCGGGGCAGGTGGCGAGGAGCACCGGGATGTCGTAGAGGCTCTGATGGTTGGAAAGGAAGATGTAGCTGCGCCCCGGCTCCAGGCCCACGTCGTAGGTTGCCTCGACCCGCACCATGCTCGCCGCCAGGAGCCCGTTGGACCAGATGCGCATGATGGCGAACATCCAGCTTCCCCGCGGCGGAATCCAGGACACCGCGATGCCTACCAGGGCCAGGATGAACGAGCCCAGCAGCAGGTAAAGATTGCCGGTGACGGTGGCGATGGGGGTCAGCCATCCATTGGGGCGGGGGGAATCGCTCAATAGTTTCTCCGCTTGTCTCCAGTCATTCCGATTCTCTATCGCCCCGGGCGCCTGCGTCCAGCCTGCTAGAATCCCGCTCCATGGCCATGACCAGCCCCTTCGTCCGCCGCTTCCGTCTGCTCGGCCTGCTGCGCGGCAGCCTGGTGGCGGGGGCGATGTACGACCTCGCCTTCGCCGTCCTGATGGTGGCGGCCCCCCAGGTCCCGGCACGGATCTTGAACTTGCCGCTGCCACCCCTGCCGGAGGGGAGATTCTACCTGTGGATCATGGCCGCCCTGCTCTCGATGCTCGCCGCGCTCTACCTTGCCGCGGCTCACGATCCGCGCCGTTACAGCGCGATCATCGCCGTGGCCATCGCCGGCCGGGCCCTGGGCGCGGCGGCCTTCGCCATCGCGGCGCTCACCGGCTCCGGCCTCGAAGGGCTCTGGCCCCTGGCGGCGGGCGATCTGGCCTTCAGCGTCCTCCATGCCGCTTCCTGGTGGCCGATCCGCTCGTGATGCCCCGGCGTATCGCGGATATCGCGGCGCGGACCGGGGCCCTGGGGATCCTCACGGTGCGGGCGTTCCGCGCCATGATCGCGCCCCCTTACGAAGTCGGGCAGTGGGTGCGCCAGATGGACCAGATCGGCGTCCGCTCGCTGGGAGTCGCGGCGGTCACCACCCTCTTCACCGGCATGGTCCTCGCCCTGCAGACCGCCCTCTCCCTGCCGGCGCTGGGAGTCAAGTACTACATCGGCTCGGTGGTGTCGAAGTCGCTGGTGCGCGAGCTCGGGCCCGTGCTCACCGCCCTCATCGTGGGCGGGCGCATCGGCTCGGGGATGACGGCCGAGATCGGCACCATGAAGGTCACCGAGCAGATCGACGCCCTGCGCGCCATGGCCGCCGATCCGGTGAAGAAGCTGGTCGCCCCCAAGCTGGTGGCGACCCTGGTGATGCTGCCCGCCCTCACCATCCTGGGGGACGCCCTCGGCATCCTGGGCGGCCTGATCGTCGCCACCCTCACCCTCGACCTGACGCCCGGCCTCTACGTCAACGACGTGCTCGACACGCTGAACTTCGGCGACGTCTTCAGCGGCATCGCCAAGTCGTTTTTCTTTGCCTACTTCATCACCATCATCGGCTGTTACAATGGCCTCAACACCACCGGCGGCGCCGACGGCGTGGGCCGGGCGACGACCAACACGGTGGTGCTCGCCGCGATCCTCGTCCTGGTCTCGGACTTCTTCCTCACCAAGCTGTTCTACCTCTTTCCCTGAGGACGGCAAGCCGACATGGCCGAAGCGCTGTTCGAGATTCGCGGAATGACCAAGAGCTACGCCGGCCGGGTGATCCTGGACGATTTGAGCTTCGACATCCTGCGCGGCGAGTGCTTCGTGATCCTGGGCCGCTCCGGCACCGGCAAGAGCGTGACGCTGCGGCAGCTCAACGGCCTGGAGACGCCGGACAAGGGAAGCGTGACGTTCGACGGCGTCGACCTGACGAAGCTCGAGGAGCGCGAGCTCTATCCCTACCGGCGCCGGATCGCCATGCTGTTCCAGGGCGGCGCCCTGTTCGACTCGATGAACGTCTTCGACAACATCGCCTTCCCGCTGCGGGAGCACACCGATTGCGACGATGCGAAGATCGCCGGCACGGTGCGCGAGAAGCTCGCCATGGTGCGCCTGAAGGACGTCGAGGGCAAAGCGCCCTCGGACCTCTCGGGCGGCATGAAGAAGCGGGTGGCGCTCGCCCGCTCCCTGGCCCTCGACCCCGAGGCGGTGCTCTTCGACGAGCCCACCACGGGGCTCGACCCCGTCACCTCGGCGACCATCGGCAAGCTCATCAACTCGATCCAGAAGGAGCTCGGCGTCACCGCGGTGGTGGTGACGCACGACCTTCCCCTGGCCCGCCGGGTGGGCGACCGCCTCGCCCTGCTCGTCGACGGACGCTTCTGTTTCCTCGGCGACTGGCAGGAGGCCGACGCCTCCCAGGACCCACAGGTCGCCGACTTCCTGGCCGGCCGGGAGGAGGACGAAGACAATGTCGCCTAAAGGTGGTCGCGAGGTCCGCGTCGGCCTGCTGATCCTCTCCGCCCTCGCCGTGCTCGCCGTCGGCATCTTCCTGCTCGGGCAGCGGAACAACCTCTTCTCGAGCAAGAACCATTACTACGTCGAGTTCAAGTCGGTGAGCGGCCTGAAGAAGGGGAACCCGGTGCAGCTCGACGGCGTCGACGTGGGCGCCATCGAACGGGTGGAGCTGCCATCCAACCCCTGGCGGGGCATGATCCGGATCTGGATCCGGGTGGAGAACCGCTACGCCTCGCGCCTGCGGGGGCCGCAGGGCGCACAGCAGCCCGTACCCGGCCAACTTCCCTCTGTCGCCCGCATCAAGACCCTGGGCCTGCTGGGCGACAAGTTCATCGACCTCTCCTCCGGCTCCCCGGGCTATGAGCGCATTCCCGACGGCGGGCCCATTCCGACGGCGAAGCCCACCAACGTCGACGCCCTGCTGGCCTCCGGCGAGGACGTGATGGACAACGTGGTGACGATCTCGAGCTCGCTCAACAAGATCCTCTCCCGCCTGGAGCGCGGCGAGGGCCTGCTGGGCGAGCTGACCTCGGACTCCGAGTCCGGCCACCGGCTCCGGGACTCGCTGATCGGCACCTCGGAGACCCTGCAACGGGTGGCCAACAAGATCGACACCGGCCAGGGTCCGCTGCCGCGCCTGCTCAACGACCGCCGGCTGGCCGATCAGCTCGGCCAGTCCATGGACCGCCTTCAGAGCCTGCTGACCAAGGCCGAAAGCGGCGACGGGCTCCTCCCCGGCCTGATCAACGACCCCAAGGCCAAGGCGCAGCTCGACGAGACCCTCGCCTCGCTGCGCCAGGTGACCCAGAACCTGCAGAGCTTCACGGCGAACCTGGAGAAGAGCAACGCCCTGGTGCCGCGGCTGGTCAAGGACGAGACCTACGGCCGCGAGATCACCGAGCAGCTCCGGCAGACGGTGCGGAATCTGAACGAAGTCTCGCGTAAGCTCTCGCAGGGCAACGGCTCGGCGGCGAAGCTGATCAACGACCCCAAGGTCTACGACGCCGTCAACGACATCATCGTCGGCGTCAACCAGTCCAAGCTCCTGCGCTGGCTGATCCGCAACCGGCAGAAGAAGGGGATCGAGACGCGGTACGACGCGACGAAGAAGGCCATCGAGAATTCGGGTGGCAGGGTGGAGCCTCTCGATGCGGAACCTGAAGAGATCCCGTCTCCCCGGCCGCCGCTGCGGGACGCGGCCCCTCCGGAAACGCCCGCGACGACTCCGCCCGAGCCGGCCGCGACGCCGCCGCCCGCGGCCTGACCGACGAAAGGGACGGCGAATCGAGCCATGGCATCGCACATTCTGGTGACCGGCGGCGCGGGTTTCATCGGCTCGCACCTGACCCGGCGGCTGCTCGCCCGGGGCGACCGGGTGACCGTGCTCGACGACTTCAACGACTTCTACGATCCCGCCCGCAAGCGGGAGAACGTCGCCTCCTTCCTGGAGCGGCCCGGCTACCGGCTGGTCGAAGGGGACATCCGCGACGAGGCCAAGGTCGATCGCCTCTATGCCGAGGGGCGGTTCGACGCCGTGGTGCACCTCGCGGCCCGCGCCGGAGTGCGCCCCAGCCTCAACGAGCCGATCCTCTATGAGGACGTCAACTGCATCGGCACCCTGCGGCTGCTGGAGGCGGCACGGCGGCACGGCCCGGAGATCTTCATCTTCGGCTCTTCGTCGTCGGTCTACGGCATCAACGAGAAGGTTCCGTTCTCCGAGGCCGACGAGGTCAATCAGCCCATCAGTCCCTACGCCACCACCAAGCGCACGGGCGAGCTGCTCTGCTACAACTACCATCACCTCTATGGCTTCCGGGTGGCCTGCCTGCGCTTCTTCACCGTCTTCGGCCCGGGCCAGCGCCCGGAGATGGCGATCCACAAGTTCACCGACCTGCTGTGGCGAGGCCAGGCGGTTCCCGTCTTCGGCGACGGCGGCAGCCGGCGGGACTACACCTACGTCGACGACATCGTCGACGGGCTGACGGCGGCGCTCGATCTCGCGCCGGGCTTCGAGATCCTCAATCTGGGAGGCGCGGAGACCACTTCCCTGCGCGATCTTGTGCACTGGATTGCTGAGGAGCTTGCCGTAGAGCCCAGGATCGACTATCTTCCTGCGCAACCCGGCGATGTTCCGATCACCTACGCCGATGTCTCGAAGGCGGCGAGGACCCTGGGTTACTCTCCGAAGGTGCCCATCCGGGAAGGCCTGCGCCGTTTCGTATCCTGGTATCGTGAACGCGCCGAACGCCTCAAAACCACAATCACTTCTTAAGCGAGCCTGACTCAATATGAACATCTGCGTCGTCGGTAGCGGTTACGTCGGTCTGGTGACGGGCGTCTGTCTGGCGGACTTCGGGATGCACGTGGTGGGGGTGGACAAGGACCACGCCAAGATCGAGGCCTTGTCCCGCGGCAAGGTCCCCATCTACGAGCCCGGCCTCGAGACCCTCGTGCAGAAGAACATGGAGGAGGGCCGGCTGCGTTTCTCAACCGATCTCGGCCCCGCCATCGAGGAGGCCCAGGCGGTGTTCATCGCCGTCGGCACGCCGCCCATGGCGGACGGCTCGGCCGACCTCACCTTCATCCGCGAGGTCGCCGCCTCCATCGCCCAGCACCTGAACGGCTACAAGATCATCGTCACCAAGAGCACGGTGCCCATCGGTACCGGCCGGATGATCGAGGCCATCGTCCGCGAGGGAGCGGGGAGCCGCCACAAGTTCGCCGTGGTGAGCAATCCCGAGTTCCTGCGCGAGGGCTCGGCCATCGAGGACTTCATGCATCCCGACCGGGTGGTCATCGGCACCAAGGACCCGCGGGCCGCGGAGCTGATGAAGGACGTCTACTCGCCGCTCGCCGCCGCCGACGTGCCGTTCATCGTCACCGACGTCGAGACGGCGGAGCTCATCAAGTACGCCTCCAATGGCTTCCTCGCCACCAAGATCTCGTTCATCAACGAGGTGGCCCAGATCTGCGAGGCCTGGGGCGCCAACGTCGAGGTGGTGTCGAAGGGCATGGGGCTCGACAACCGGATCGGCCCCAAGTTCCTCTCCGCCGGCCCCGGCTACGGCGGCTCCTGCTTCCCCAAGGACACGCGGGCCGCGGCCCAGATCGCCCGCGACCAGGGGCTGAGGTTCCGCATCATCGAGGCCGTCCTCGAAGTCAACGAGGTCACCCAGAAGCGGATGATCGAGAAGATCGAGAACGCCCTGGGCGAGATCGCCGGCAAGACGATCGCCGTTCTCGGCCTCTCCTTCAAGCCGAACACGGACGACATGCGCGAGTCGCCGGCCCTGCCCATCGTCCAGGGGCTGCTCGACCGCGGCGCCACGGTGCGGGCCTTCGACCCCGAGGCCATGGAGGGGTGCAAGCCGCTTTTCCCCACCGTCGTCTACTGCGAGAACGCCTACGAGACGGCCGACGGCGCGGACGCCCTGGTCATCGTCACCGAGTGGAACCAGTTCCGGAAGCTGGAGCTCGACCGCCTGCTGGAGCTGCTGCGGCAGCCGGTGGTGATCGACCTGCGCAACCTCTACGATCCGGAGAAGATGGCCGCCGCCGGCTTCCATTACGTCTCGATCGGCCGCCCGGAGGGCATTCCCGAGGCGCGGCCCGCCATCGTGACGGCGGGAGGGCGGTCATGAGCCGGGTTCTCATCACCGGCGGCGCCGGCTTCCTCGGCTCGCACCTCTGCGAGCGGGCGCTCGCCGAGGGGCACCGGGTAATCTGCGTCGACAACCTGCTCACCGGGCGCCGGGAGAACGTCGCCCACCTCGGCAGCCACGAGGGCTTCGAGTTCCTGGAGCACGACGTCTCGAAGCCCTTCGAGGTCGAGGGGCCGGTCGACTACGTCCTCCACTTCGCCTCGCCGGCCTCGCCCATCGACTACCTGGAGCTGCCCATCCAGACCTTGAAGGTCGGATCGCTAGGTACCCACAACGGTCTCGGCGTGGCCAAGGCGAAGGGCGCCCGCTTCCTGCTCGCCTCCACCTCCGAGGTCTACGGCGATCCCAAGGAGCACCCGCAGAAGGAGACCTACTGGGGCAACGTCAACCCGGTCGGCCCCCGCGGCGTCTATGACGAGGCCAAGCGCTTCGCCGAGGCGATGGCCATGGCGTATCACCGCTACCACGGCCTGGAGGTGCGCATCGTCCGCATCTTCAACACGTACGGGCCGCGCATGCGGGTACGAGACGGCCGGGTGGTGCCCGCCTTCGTTCAGCAGGCCCTCACCGGCGAGCCAATGACCGTCTTCGGCTCCGGCGGGCAGACCCGCTCGTTCTGCTACGTCGACGACCTCGTCGAGGGGATCTGGCGGCTGCTGATGAGCGACGTCGAGGAGCCGTGCAACATCGGCAACCCCCACGAGATGACCATCCTGGAGTTCGCCGAGACCATCCGGGCCGCCGTGGGCAGCTCGAGCCCCATCGTCTTCAACCCGCTGCCGGTCGACGACCCGCAGACCCGGCAGCCGGACATTACCCAGGCCCGCACGCGGCTGGGCTGGGAGCCCAAGGTGCCGCTGGCCAAGGGTCTGGAGAGCACCATCGCGTACTTCCGGGGCGTCCTGGCCGGCCAGAGCACGCCCCGCGTGTAGAATCGAGCCATGCAAGATCCCCTGAAGGCCCTGAGCTACGCCCTCGAAAAGTACCCGCAGCGGGTGGAGATCGCACACGTCGAGGAGCTGGTCACCGACAGCGCCCGGCAGAACGCCAAGCGGCCGGCCTACGTCACCCTCTCCGTCCCCGACGAGGTGGTGAAGAGCCTCAAGGGCCGGCGTGAGGAACGCGACCTGCTGCTCCTCGTGCGGGTGCCGAAGGAAGTCCTGGAGCGCGCGGACAGCCTCATCGTCCTGCCCGGAGAGGTGCGCTAGATGGCTGACCCGACGGCGACCGTCCAATGCGCCCGTTGCGGCCGTCCCGAAGCGCCCGCCCTGCCCCGTCAGCCCCTCCCCGGAAAGCTCGGCGCCGAGGTCCGGGAGCGGATCTGCCTCGACTGCTGGAACGAGTGGCAGAAGATGGAGGTCATGGTCATCAACGAGCTGCGCCTCAACTTCATGGACCCCGTGGCGCAGGAGACCCTGACCAAGCACATGAAGGAGTTCCTGTTCCCGGCGGAAGCCAAGCCGGGAGGCGAGTCTCCGCTGACGCAGGTCAAGTAGGGCCGTCTTCGCTTCCCCATCTCTGGTCATGAACCCTCCGCGACAGGCACCCAAGGTGCCCCGGCGCCTTCTGCTCCGCTTCGTCGCCCTGGTGGTCATCGTGGTCACCGGCGCTGCCGTCCTCCGGTTCACGCCTCTGCACGAGTACCTGACGGTCGAGAAGATCCAGGCCCTCTTCGATCATCTGCGGGCGAGCTGGTGGGCTCCCCTGGCGTTGATTGGCCTCTATATCGTGCTGTGCCCGCTGGGAGTGCCGGCGTCGCCCATGATGCTGGCCGGCGGCATGGTGTTCGGATTCATCCCCGGCTTCCTCTACAACCAGTTGGGGACCTGGCTGGGCGGCGTCACGACCTACTTCCTGGGCCGCATCCTGGGACGCGACTTCGTGCAGCACATCGCGGGGAATCGCCTGAAGAAGGTGGAACGGGCCATCGCCCGGCGCGGATTCTGGAGCCTCGTCACGTTGCGCCTGCTGCCGATCCCCTATCCGCTGGTCAATTACTGCGCGGCGCTGGCGGGGATCCCTCCCGGCCTCTTCATAGTCACCACCGCCCTGGGCCTGATCCCGGCCAACCTCCTGTTCGCCTACTTCGCCTCTTCCCTGGTCCACCTCGCCGGGCCGGAGCGCGACAAGATCTACCTCCAGTTCGCGATCACGATCGGCCTCCTCGTCGTGCTGACCGTGGCGCCGCAGATCTGGATGGCGCGCAAGCGCAAAGAGAAGTATCTGGAGCTGAAGCAGCGCCGAGCTGCCCGCTAGACTTTCCCCAGCACCGCCTCCACCTCCGGCAGGTCGATCAGCAGCGCGCCGCCGGTGATGGACTTCGTGGGGTCGAACTCGTAGTCGCGGATCACCCTGCGGAAAACCTCCTTCAGAGCCCGCGCACCGAGGCGGGGCTGGCGGCCGGCTTCCGTCGCGATGCGACGCACGGCGTTCGGCGAGATCGCCAGGTGGATGCCACGGTTCTCGAAGTAGCTCCGGCTCTGGTGGAAGGCGGACTCGGGGGTCTCCAGGAAGATGCGTACCAATTCGTCCTGCCCCAGGTCCTGGAGCAGCACGACGGCGTCGAAGCGGGAAAGGAACTGCGGGCTCATGCCGTAGTCGAAGAGGTCCTCGTTACGCAGCCAGTCCCGCAGGTGGAAGACGAGCTTCTCCGCCACCTTGCCGCCCTCGACCACGGTGACCGGTCGCAGCGCCCCGCGGTCCTTGCCGATGGTGACCCGGTCGAAGACGGAGTCGTAGAGCCCTTCGAACGCCCCGGCGCAGACGAACAGGAGATCCGAGGAGTTGACGACGACCGAGGCGCCGCCAGCCCAGGCCGGCAGGGTCAGGGGCACGGCCTCGTTTTCAATCAGGGTCAGCAACGCCTCCTGGGCGCGGATGCCCGCCACGTTCGGCTGGCCTCCGACGTGCGACCGGATCTTGTCCACCTCGTCCACGAACACCAGCCCCGAGGCGGCACGGCGCAGCAGCATGTCCACCGGTGCGGACGGACCGAGCTGCTCGCGGGCGCGCTCCAGGAGTCGCCCCAGCACCACCTCGCCGGGCCGGCCCCGCTCGGCCTCCTCTCCCAGCACGTTGGCGTGGATACGTACCACCGCCGAGCGCGCGACCAGCACCGGGTCCGAGGCGAGATAGCCCTCGACCGCCCGCATCAAAGTCGTCTTGCCCGTGCCGGACGAGCCGATCATCAGGATGTTGCCAACCCTCAAGCCGGCCAGTTGCTTGGAGAGGGCGACCGAGATCTCCCGCACCGCCTCGTCCTGCCCCAGGATGCGGCGGCTGAGGGCCTCGGCGATCTCGGCCGGGGTGGGTGCGGCGGACTGGAGGGACGGCGGCATGGCGCTCACACCCGCATCACACCCGCATCAATACCGCTCCCCAGTGCAGGCCGGCGCCGAGGGCGGCGAAGGCGACCAGGGCGCCTTCCGGAGCCTTGCCGAGCGCGCGGGCCTCGTGGAAGGCCAGGGGCAGGGTGGCCGAGGTGGTGTTGCCGTACTTCTGGATGTTGTTGTGCACCTTGTCGTCCGGCAGGCCGAGGATCTGCTGCGCCTTCTCGTTGATGCGCAGGTTGGCCTGGTGCATCACCAGGAGGTCCAGGTCCTTCGTCGTATAGCCACAGCGCTGGAGCACCTCAATGGTCGCCTCGGGCATGCGGGTGACGGCAAGCTTGAAGACCTGCCGGCCATCCATCACCGGCACGGTATCCGCAGCGTTGATCATGTCGCAGGTGACGAAGGGGCGCCGGGCCGAGCCGCCGCCCGGCACGTAGAGGATCTCCTTGTGGTTGCCGTCGCCGTAGAGGGCCGTGGAAAGAATGCCCCGGCCGCTGTCCTCCTGCGCCCGGAAGACCATGGCCCCGGCGCCGTCGCCGAACAACACGAGCAGGTTGCGGAAGCGCGAGTTCCACTGGAAGTCCTCATCTGAAAGGGGACCCGGATCACGGCCGTGGAGCACCTCGAAGGTGCGGTCCGAGAAGGGCATCAGCGAGGTATGGACGTCCGTCCCCACCAGCAGGACCGTGCGCGCGGCGCCGCCGCGGATCAGGGCGTCCACCAGTTGCAGGCCATAGGCGAAGCCGGCGCACTGCTGGCGGATGTCGAGCGCCGGCAACGGCTTCAAACCCAGCTTCTGCTGGATGAGGGTGCCGGAACCGGGGAAGTAGTGGTCCGGCGTCATCGTGGCGCAGACCAGATAATCCACCTCGCCGGGCTCGATTCCGGCATCCTCCAGGGCCGCCCGCCCCGCCTGGGCTCCCAGGTCGGACGAGCCGACGCCGCGCTCGACGTAAAAGCGCGTCGAAATGCCGCTACGCTCCCGCACCCAGTCGTCGCTGGTCTCGATGATCCGCGACAGCATGGTGTTGTCGACTTCGAGCGGAGGGATGGCGATCCCGGTTCCCGCGAGCACGGCTCGAGACTGAGTCATAGAGAATTCAAGCTCCTGCGAAAAGTTCGGCTAGTTCTGCACGGGCTGCAAGGTGAGCGGCTGGGCTCGCGGGATGTAGTTGACGGTCAGATCGCCGCGCTTGATGAAGCGGTAGACCGGGTTCGGTTTGTTGCCGTCGAGTCCCGAAGGGGCATTGGAGCCGTAGGTCCAGACTTCGATGGCCGACTCCTTGGGCGAGGGTGAGACCTCGAATCCCTCTTTCTCCGGCCGGCCGTAGAGCACGAAGATGGTGCCCCGGTCGGTGCGGTGGCCGAGGTAGCCGCCCTCGCTGTAAAGGCGATCGGCGTTCAGTGCCCGCTCCGCGTAGGCCTGGCGGACGGCCTCGCCCCGCTTCTTCCAGAAGCTCTCGGCGAAAGCGGCGGCCGCCGCGTCGTCCTTGAGGGCCAGAAAGGCTTGCGTCTCCTCGGGAGTCGTAAGACGGGAGATCGGGCCCACCAGCCAGGCCGACCAATCCGGCCCCAGGAAGGGGTTCGCCAGATCCGCCATGGAGCGAGAGGACCCGCCACCGCCGCAACCCGCCGCAAGCAGCGACAGCAGCAGGACCGGCAGCAAGAGGGAGCAAGCGCGCTTGATATTCTCAATCATCTCAATCGTCCTTCCACGCCCGCCTCAGCCATGGCGGAGCAGGTCCAGGAATTCCTCGCGCACCGGCTTCTGATGGAAGATGCCGCGCAGGGCGGAGGTCACCGTCAGCGCCCCCGGTTTCTTGACGCCGCGCATCTCGACGCACAGGTGCCGGGCCTCGATGACCACCATGGCGCCCAGGGGCTGGAGCTTCTCTTCGAGGAAGCTCACCACCTGCTCGGTGATCCGCTCCTGGAGCTGCGGCCGCTTGGCGTAGAACTCCAGGATGCGGGCGAACTTCGACAACCCCAGGATGCGGTCGCGGGGAATGTAGGCGATGTGGGCGTGGCCGTAGAAGGGGACGAGATGGTGGGCGCACATGGAGTAGAAGGGGATCTGCTTCTCCATCACCATGTGGCTGTACTGTTCCTCGTTGGGGAAGGTCGTCACCTTCGGCTCCGCCCCCTCGGCGAGGCCCTGGAACATCTCGATGTACATCTTGGCGACCCGCAGGTCGGTCTCGGCCAGGTTGGGGTCCTTGAGATCGAGCCCCAACGCCGCGAGGATTCCTCGCACATGGTGGGCGACGGTCTCCACCTTGCGCTGCTGGGCTTCGTCCAACTCGGTGAGCGCCACCGGCGGCATATGCCCGGGGACGATGACGTGAGGCTCTTCGCTCATTGCATCCGCTCCTACAAGGGGGCTTCCGAACAGCTATCTATCCTACACCAGCGCCTTACACCAGCGCCTGGACCCCGCGCGGACGGTCCGCCTTTTGCAGTCCCCCTGGACGGGTTTGACAATCCGTCACTTCAAGCCACCTGGCAAGAACCAACAAGGAGATGACACCATGACTGGAAAAAGCGCACGCGACATCATGACCGGCAGCCCCTCGGTCTGTACCCCGAACACCACCGCGCAGGACGCCGCGCGGCAGATGCAGGACAACGACTGCGGCAGCCTCCCCGTGGTGGAGAACCGCGACTCGATGAAGCTCATCGGCATCGTCACCGACCGCGACCTGGCCTTGAGAGTTCTCGGCCGCGGCATGGGACCCGAGACCAAGGTCCAAGAGGCCATGACCCGCAACGTCTCGTCGGTGAAGCAGGACGCCGATCTCAACGAGGTGGAGCGCCTCATGTCCGGCCAGCAGGTCCGCCGCATCCCGGTGGTGGACGGCCAGGACCGTCTGACCGGAATCATCGCCCAGGCCGACCTCGCCCGCGAGCAGGGCGCCGTCGGCAGCAAGGACTTCGGCCGTGTGATGGAGAAGATCTCCGAGCCCGGCTGATCCGGATCAGGACGGCACCCCAGGGTCGAGGAGGAACGGCATGTTTCACTCCTCGACCTCGCGGGGAACTTCTTTGGGCTGCCGGATGCTGGTCCCCGCCCTCGTCTCCCGCTATGATCCGGTGGGCAAGGAGGCTCGCGATGCTCTATGACCTCTCGCCCACCATCCGCCCGGAGACTCCCGTCTGGCCGGGTGACACACCGTTCCACTCTCGCCTGACGTGGTCCCTCGCCGAGGGGGCGAGCGTCAATCTGTCGATGATCACCACGACTCCGCACCTCGGCTCCCACGCCGACGCCCCCTTTCACACCGAGGCCCGGGGCGAGGGCATGGAGAGCATGCCGCTCGACCGCTACCTGGGTCTCTGCCGGGTGGTGCGGGTGCCGCCGCAGCCTTTGATCGAGCCGCACCACGTGGCGGGAATCGACCTCGCCAATCCGGGCCGGCTGCTGTTCCGTAGCGAAAGCGTGCGCGACCGCCGGACGTTTCCGGAGAGGTTCACCGCCCTCTCTCCCGAGCTCGCCAACCTCCTGGCCGAAAGAGGCGCCTTGCTGGTGGGCATGGACACGCCCTCGGTGGATCCTTTCGACAGCAAGACGCTGGAGGCCCACCACGCTCTCTTCCGCGGCGGCGTCGCCATTCTGGAGGGGCTGGTGCTGGACGGCGTCCCCGAGGGCATCTATGAGCTGATCGCCTTGCCCCTTCGCCTCGCGGGGCTCGACGCATCCCCGGTGCGGGCGGTCCTCAGGACCGTCGAAGCGTGACAGGGGCGGGATAGAATACCGTGACGAGAGAATTCGCCTCCGCTTCAGGCGGCGGCCTTGAGAGGAGGATCAGCCGTGAACAGCAAGGACTTCGTCGCGCAACTGCTGGAGGAGATGGGAGGGTTGTTCGCGCGGCTGGGGGAGACGGAGACGCTGGAGG
Organism: Thermoanaerobaculaceae bacterium; assembly: GCA_963717295.1. Lineage (GTDB taxonomy): Bacteria > Acidobacteriota > Thermoanaerobaculia > Multivoradales > UBA5704 > DATARR01. The sequence continues at coordinate 6,789,922 of OY970330.1, read as the reverse complement.
CCGAGTCGGACGGCAAGGTGGATGTCGTCACCCTCCTGCGCCTGGCGCTCAAAAGCGAGCTCGAGGCCAGCGAGCTCGCCGGCTTCTGGATGCCCACCACCCCCGAGGTGGACGGCAAGATGGCCTTCGCCCTGCAGTGCGGCGACGAGATGAAGCACTACGGTCTGATCGCCGAGCGCCTGGTGGCGCTGGGCGAGGACCTCACCGACTTCGATCCCCTCGCCGAGGGCCATAGCCCCCTCTACCAGTATCTGCGCGGCCTGCGCACCACCGTCGAGCGCATCGCCGCCGGCCCCTTCGCCAGCGAGGCGATCGCCCTCATCCGCAACGCCCAGTTCGTGACCTTCTGTCGCTCGGTGGGCGACGAGGAAACGGCCCGCCTCTACAACGACACCATTCAGCCCGAGGAGGCGCACCACCATCACCTCGGCCGGGAGATCCTGGAGAAGTACCTCATCACGCCCGAGCTTCAGGAGCTCGCCGCCTCCGCCGTGCGCAACACCCTGGCCATCGCCGACGAGCTGCGCAACCTCGCCGTGAAGACCACCGGCGTCCATAACATTCCCGTCTCCTAGAGGTCTCTTCAATCCATATGGCACCCGAGATCAAGACGATCACCGTTCTCGGCGCCGGCACGATGGGGCGAGGCATCGCCCACGTCGCGGCCGCCGCCGGCTTCAGCTCGCATCTCTACGACACCCAGGAGGGCGCCCTGCAGAAGGCGGACGCCGCCATCCGCCGCAACCTCGCCAAGGGCGTCGAGCTCAAGAAGCTCGCTCCGGAGGCGGCGGAAGCGGCCCTCGCCAACCTTCACCTCCACACCAGTCTGCCGGAAGCCGTGGAGCACGCCGGGCTGGTGATCGAGGCCGTGCCGGAGAACATGGCGCTCAAGATCGAGACCTTCCATGCCGTCACCCTCCACGCGCCGCACGACGCGGTGTTCGCCTCCAACACCTCGGCGCTCTCGATCACCGAGATGGCCGCCGCCTCCGGCCGCCCGGAGCGCTTCGCCGGCATGCATTTCTTCAACCCCGTGCACGTCATGAAGCTGATCGAGCTGGTGCGCGGTCTCCAGACCTCGCCGGAGACGCTGGACGCCCTGACGCAGGTCGGCCGGAAGATGGGCAAGGAGATCGTCCTGGTCAACGAGGCCCCCGGCTTCGTCACCAGCCGCATCAACGCCCTGATCGGCAACGAGGCCTTCCGCATGCTTCAGGAGGGTGTGGCCACCGCCGAGGACATCGACAAGGCCCTGAAGCTCGGCCTGAACCATCCCATGGGCCCCTTCGAGATGGTCGACCTGGTGGGCCTGGACGTGCGCCTCTCCATCCTGGAGTTCCTCCACCGCACCTTGGGCGAAGCCTTCCGGCCCAATCAGATCCTCGTCCAGCACGTCCGCGCCGGGCGGCTGGGAAGAAAGACGGGGCGGGGGATCTACACCTACAACGAGCAGGGGGAGCGGGTGGGTTAGGTTGATCGTTCCCGTTTTGGGTACTATCATTCCCGATATGGGAATTGAGGCGAGCACTAGACTGGCGGACGTGCTTTTCTCTCCTGTCCAGCAGCGCGTGTTCGCGCTTCTGTTCGGCCAGCCGGGACGGAGCTTTCAGGGGGCCGAGGTGATCGCACTGGCAGGTTCCGGCACAGGAGCGGTGCATCGCCAACTGGTCCGCCTCGCTGACAGTGGGCTGGTTACGGTCACCCGGGTCGGGAATCAGAAGCACTACCAAGCCAATCGCGATTCGCCGGTCTTCTCGGATTTGCACGGTCTTGTGGTCAAGACGATCGGTCTCGCCGGTCCGCTGGAAGAGGCGCTTGCGCCCTTTAGGGATCGAATTCAGGCGGCATTCGTCTACGGCTCGATCGCTCAGGGAACGGACACGGCCCAGAGCGACATCGATCTGATGGTCATCTGCGACGACTTGGCCTACTCCGATCTCTACGACGCCCTGCAAGCCGCCGAAGCGACTTTGCGGCGCCCGATTCACGTGAGCCTGATGGCCGCGGCGGAGTGGAAGCGCAAGCTGACCGAGGGAAATCCGTTCGTCACCAAGGTCCAGGCCCTGCCCAAGATCCCACTGATCGGGGAGCCGGATGTCCTCCCCTGAACTCGAGCGCCTCGTTCAAATCGGCACGCTCAAGAAAGAGCCGGGAGCGCAGACCGAGATTGACGGGCTGGTCCGGTCCGCACGCAGCCGGCTCACGGACGCGGCGCGGTTGGACCTGGCTCTAGAGAGCCGGTTCGACCTCGCATACAACGCGGCGCATGCGCTGTCGCTCGCGGCACTACGCTGGCGGGGCTATCGTTCGGACAACCGTTATATTGCCTTCCAGGCACTACCCCATACTCTCGGTCTGGGGCCGGCAGTTTGGCGAGTGCTGGCCACCTGCCACCAGCGCCGCAATGCGCTCGAGTATGAAGGGTATCTGGAAGTGGATGAGCGCCTCGTGGCAAACCTCCTCAACGCCGCCGAGGCCGTCTACGCGGCGATTCTCATGCTGGGTCCGGTCATCAAGGAAGAGTCGTAGACCCCAGCCAGGCATCCAGATGAGCCTTCTGCTCGTCCGTGGCGGTGGGCAGGGGCTCCAGCTTCCAGCGGCCTTTGATCTTCTCGCCAAAGGTGACGAGCAGACGGGTCAGACGGTCGCGGCGGGCCACCAGCAGCACGGCCCTCTCTCCGGGACGGTAATTCTTCAGCCGGGCATCAAGGCCCTCGGGCGGCACGCGGAAATCGCCGATGGCGATGATCTCGTCGCCGACGTTGAGACCGGCCTCGTAGGCGGGCGTCTCCCGCTTCACCACGGTGACCACGAGCCGGCCGTTCTGGACCTCGGTATCCGCTCCCAGCCAGCCGGCCGGCAGCTCGGCGGCGTCGGGGTCCTTCTTCTCCGCCTTCTCGCCTTTCTCCGGATCGCTTTCGGCGAAGCGCAGGCCGTACCAGTCCAGGGCCTCGGCGTAGTCGAGCTCCGCCGTGGTGTCCACGGCCCGCGCCAGCCAGTCTCCCAAACTGGCGCCCGCCACCTCGTCGAAGAGGTGACGCAGCTCCTCGGGCCGGTAACCCCGGTCGCCGGAGTAGCGCTGGTAGGCGAGGCGCAGGGCATCGTCCAGGCTCTTGTGGCCGCCGGTCAGGTGGCGGATGCGGGCGTCGAGCAGAAAGGCCACGACGGCGCCCTTGGTGTAGTAGCTGATGGCACTGTTGGGGGTGTTCTCGTCGCGGCGATAGAACTTGATCCAGGCGTCGAAGGAGGCGTCGTCCAGCGGCTGGACCTTGCGGGCGGGCGTCATCTGCAGCGCCTCGATCGTCTTGCTCAGCTCCTTCAGCATCTCTTTGCGGGTGGAGAAGCCGGCCCGGTGCACCAGCAGGTCTCCATAGTAGGAGGTGAAGCCTTCGACGGCCCACAGCGAGCGGGTGTAGTTCTCGGCCTCGAAATCGAAAGGCCCCAGCTCCACCGGCCGCAGCCGCTTGCCGTTCCAGGCGTGGAACAGCTCGTGGCTGACGAGGCCCAGCCAGTCCAGATAGCCTTCGCGGGTGCGCGCCTTCCAGCGGCTGCTCATCAACGTGCAGGCATCGCGATGCTCCAGACCGCCGCCCGTCTCGGTGAGGAGGTTGAAGACCACGTAGCGCGAAAAGGGGGCGCCGCCCCAGAAGGCGATCTGCTCGGCGAAGATCTTCTCCGCGTCGGCGGCGGAGCGGGGGCCATCCCAGATCGTGCCGTCCTCCCCTTCGTTGATCAGCCGGACGGGCCGGCCGCCAGCCTCGAAGGTGTGGACGGCGGCATTGCCGGCATAGAGGGGCGAATCCACCAGGACGTCGAAGCTCGGGGCGCGAAAAGTATGGCCGCCGGCATCGGGCAGTGGGCTCTCCACTACTTTCCAGTCCGGCGGCGGCACCACCGTCACCTCATGCGGATGAGCCTCGGCTCCGGCCCGGGTAAGGAAGGTGGCGGCGCCGTTGAGGATGGCGAAGCCCGAATCCACGAAGCTCGTCCGCACCGACATCTCCCGGCAGTAGACACGGTAGCGGACCACCACGCGGGGGGCGCCGTGGGTCTCGATCCGCCAGTGGTTCTTGCTGGTCTTCTCCGCGGCGAGCGGCTTCCCCGCTTCCGACGCCACAGCCAAGCCCTCGACGTTGCGGGAAAACTCCCTAACCAGGTAGGAGCCCGGAGTCCAGACGGCCATCAACAGCTCGATTGAGGGCTGGCCACCGGTGGAAAAGTGAGCCTCGATCTCCACATAGTGGGTCTGGGGAGTGGGAAAGCGCAACGTATAGGAGATCGGCTCGGGCATGTCGGCTCCCTGCAGGCCGGCCGTGGAAAGGGCCGCGGTCAAGACCATCATCGTAATCGCGTTCGATATCGGCATCGTCATCACTCGTCGTTGAAGGCGACAACTTACAAGAGATGGGACCACAGGCCAAGACCTTGACCTCTGCGATACATCCGGAAGGCTATACGACGGACCGCGAGGAGCGCCGGGCCACGATTGCGGCGCTCCTCGCCGAGGCGGAGCGCCGGCCACTGGTCGTTCTCTGTGACGATGCCTACGCCGGCCTGGTCTTCGAGCCCGAGATTCCCCTGGAGTCTCTGTTCTGGGAGCTGGCCAGGGCTCATCCGAACCTGGCGGCGGTGAAGATCGACGGCGCCACCAAGGAATTTCTCCTTCTTCGGCGGCCGGGATGCTGGTGCGCTCCTGGGTGGACTCGCCGGCGGCGTCCAGTCAGGTGATCCTTCTCCAGGCCTTGCGCAACGAGGGTGTCGCCCGCGCTATCTGCGCATCGCCCACTGCTCCGTGGACGCGGCCGCGTTGCCCGAGCTGGTGCGACGGCTGGAGGCGGCGGTGGCGGAGCTGGGGTCAGTCCAGTCCTAGCGTCGTCAGGGAAGGAGCTGTAGCAGCCGCGATACTCAGCTCCATGAGCCTTTCGTACGAGTTGATCGACGTAAGGGATTGAAGAGCTGCTTGAGGAAGAGAGCCGAACCGGGCCTCCAACTCCCGAATCAGGACAGTGCGTAGAATGGTGAGCCCAACCTCCCGTTCTTCCTTTCGGCCCTCCTTCAGGCCCTCCTGCTTCCACTCGACCGTCCACTCCTTGACACGTTCGGCCAGCATCGACTTAACCTCCTCTAAGTCCCTCACCTGGGGAATCTGCGCTCCCGGCGCCCGGGCCGGTAGCAGTTCCTGAACCACCCAGGTGGCGAAGGCGCGCCGCAGCTCGATCTGCTCGGGCGCCTGCAGCCACTCGATCAGAGCCGTGACGACGGCCTGGATCTCCTCGGGCTCACGGCTCTGCTCCAACCGGAACAGAGCCGCCGCCACGTTGCGCAACGAAGCGATCTCTTCCACCGCGATCCGCCGCTCGTCGAGCAGACAATAACGCAACTGCGGCCGGTACTGTTCCAAGCCACCGGGCACGTCTCCAATCAACTCGGCGATATCCCGGGCAGCGCCCCAGGGCGGGATTCCATTATAGAGGACCAGCGGCAGGACGGGCGGCAGCCTTCCCGACTCGGGAAGCTGCTTTTGCTTGATGAGATGCTGATAGAGCAGACCGACGTAGACCATCAGTCGCAAGGCCATGAAGGGATCGACGGTGGACTGGAACTCGAGCAACAGATAAACGTAGAGCCAACGGTCTCCTCCCCAGCGGACCCGCCAGACGATGTCGCTCTCCCGCCGCTGAAGACGAGGGGTGACGAAGCTCCCTTCCACTCTCTCCAGGGTCGTGAAATCGAGATCCCGCACCCAGTCCTCGTGGACGAAACCGCGGATTAGGTCCGCCACCATCTCCGAATGGGAGAACAGCGCCTTGTAGCCATTGTCGTGATCCATCGCCGCCCCTCGCTCCCTCAAGATTGCTGGAAGAGGCGACATTGTCTCACGAAGTCACTCCTCGAACGTCCAAGTCCTCACCTGCCACGTCCCGCCTTCGATCGCCACGGCTCCGATGTAGTCCGCGGCGGGGCGGAGGTGGTGGAAGAACCAGCCGGCGGCGCGGGTGGCGTCTCCATTCAGGGTGAGCATTCGCGGCGGCTCGTCCAGGGCGAGGGTGACGTCGAAGGAGTCCAGCGGCGCCGCGAGCCCTTCGCCCACGGCCTTGAGGTAGGCCTCTTTGCGGGTCCAGCAGTTGAAGAAAGCCTCCTGCTTGGCGGGAAACGGGATCGACCGCAGCGTCCGCCGCTCGCTCTCGGAGAAAAAGCGCTCGGCGATCTGCTCGCAGTCGTCCATCGGCCGCAGGTGCTCCACGTCGACGCCGATCTCGCGGCCGAGCACGAGGCCCACCAGGGCGAGCTCGTGCGAGTTGGAGAGGTTGAGCTGCAGACCGCCCCGGTCGAAGGGCGGCGCCAGGAACGGCTTGCCGCGGGGGCCGTAGGAAAACTGGATCTCCTCAGGCCGGCCACCGGTGTAGGCGGCGGCGAGCGTGCGCAGTGCGCCACGGCCCACTACGTACTGCCGGCGATGCTTGTCGAACCGGAAGCGGTGAGCCCGCTGCCACTCGTCGGGTGAAAGGCCGCGGCTTAAGGCCTCCACCCGCTCGGGAGCGGGGTCGAGGTGTACCTGCCAGACGTGGATTTCACCAGGCACCAGCTCCAGGCCCCGGGTGAGCGAGCGGGAAGGGAACTCCGTCACCAGTCGCCGGGGGAGACCGAAGCGGAGACCTCCGCCAGATCCCGCGCCACCGCCTCGAGGATCAGGTCCTTGGTGCCATGGATGAAGAAATGGTCACCCGGGAGCATACGCAACCGGAACCGCCCGCGGGTGTGCTGCCGCCAGGCCTCCACATCCTCGCGGGTGATCTCCGCGTCGCCAAGGCCGCCGAAGGCGGAGATCGCGACGTCGAGCGGCTCCTCCTCCCTGTAGACGTAGGTCTCGTTGACGGCGAAATCGGCGCGCAGAATGGGCAGCAGCAGCTTCATCAGCTCGGCATGCTGGAGGACCTCTTCCGGCGTGCCGTTGAGCTCACGGAGCTTGGCGATGAACTCCGGCTCCGGAAGGTCGTGGATATCCTCCTCGCGAGGCGGCAGGTGCGGTGCCCGGCGGCCGGAGACGAAGAGGTAGAGCGGCAGCTTGAGCCCTCGCCGGCGCAGCTCGCGCGTCAGCTCGTAGCTGATCAGGCCGCCCATGCTATGCCCGAAGAAGACGAAAGGCATGTCCATGTAAGGCTGCAGGACGTCCGCCAGGGCCGTGATCATGGGCTCGGGGCGGCTGAACGGCTGATCGCGCAGGCGGCTCTCCCGGCCCGGAAGCTGGACGGGACAGACCTCGACATCCGCCGGCAGCAGCGACGCCCAGCCCCGGTAGACCGAGGCGCCGCCCCCCGCATAGGGGAAGCAGAACATACGCAGCCGCGCGCGCGGATTGACCTCGCGGTAGGCGAGCCACCGCTCAGAGGGTTGGCCGCTGGGTTTCACGGTGTGAATCGACTCCGGTCAGGTCAGGGAAGGAAGGCCCGGCGCTCCCTCTTGGGGGGAGCGCACAGCCGACGACTAGTTGGTCTCCTGACCCGACTGACCCGCCTGGCGGGCGCGCTCCATCTCTTCCATCTTCTTGCGCAGGGAGAGAGGACGCATGTCGGTCCACACTTCCTTGATATAGGCCAGGCACTCGTCCTTGGGACCGCTCTTGCCGACATCGGTCCAACCGAGTGGGTTCTCGCGATGGGCGGGCCAGATCGAGTACTGCTCTTCGTGGTTCATCACCACCTTGTAGATGGTGTTGTCTTCTCTGTCTTCCCAACTCATGGGGTCGTCTCCTTCTCGTTTCCTTTTCGATGTCGCTCGGCTGGCGAGGACGCACCGCACCCGGGCCGCACGGAATGGTTCATCTTCCTTAGTGCCGTGAAATCGAAATGCGGGACAGCCGGCTCGGTGACAAGCCGGCGACGCGAGGAATCTTATCAGCTTCGGGGGCGAGACCCAAACTGTTCCCGCGCCCTGCCCAGAGAGGCGACCAGGGCCTCCACGTCCTCGGGACCGGTGCGGAAGTTGGTGATGCAGGCCCGCAGGGCGGTGCCCACCTCGCCCAGCACCACGGTGCTGATCCAGGCCTCGCCGGAGGCGACGACGAAGGCGGCCACGGACTTCAGGAAGGGCGCCATTCGCCCGTCCCGCTCGCCATCGACGAAGCAGATCACCGGCAACGACGTGTCGTTGACCACCACCCAGCCCGCTTCGCGCAGGCGCTGGCGCAACAGCTCACCCATCGCCGTCTGGTGGCGAATCGCCTCGGCGTAGCCTTCCCAGCCGGCGACGGCCAGCGACAGGAAGACCTTGAGGCCGATGAAGCGCCGCGACCACTGCATGGAGTGGGCGTACGGATCGGCCGGCCCGCTCGCCGCCTGGCGCGGCATGTAGCTCGCCGACACCTTGAAGGTGCGTTCCAGGATGCCCGGATGGCGGGTGAGGAAGAGCCCCGCGCCCATCGGCACCGAAAGAAACTTGTGGGCGTCGAAGGTGATCGAGCTGGCGCGGGAGATCCCCTCGACCAGGGGCTTGAGCTCCGGCGCCAGGGCCGCCGCTCCGCCCCAGGCCGCGTCGGCATGGAGCCACACGCCCTCCTCGTCGGCCACCTGGGCGAGCTCGGCGACCGGATCGAGGACTCCGGCGCTCGTCGAGCCCAGGGTCGCCACCGCCAGGAAGGGGGAGAGGCCCGCCTCCCGGTCCTCGCGGATGCGGGTACGCAGATCCTCAGGGATCATCCGCAGGCTGGAGTCCACCCGCACCTCCCGCACGGCCTCGGTGCCGAGCCCGGAGAGGCGGGCCGCCTTGAGGAACGAGTGATGCGCCTCCGGCGAAACGTAGAGGATGGGCTGGCTGCGCAGCGCCACGAGGCCGCGGCGGCCGACCTCGGGGAAGGCGCGGTTGAGGGCTGTCAACACCGCCGTATGGTTGGCCTCGGCGCCCCCCGTCGTGAACGTGCCCTCGGTGCGGGCCGGATCGAAGCCGAAACGCTCGGCGAAGGCGCGCACGAGATGCTGCTCGATCTCGGTCGCCATTGGGCTGTGGCTCCAGGCCGCGAGCTGCGGGTTGAACGTGGCCACCAGGGCGTCGGCCGCGATGCTCATGGGAGTCGTGGCGGGATTGAACAGCCCGAAGTAGCGCGGGTGGGGCGCGTGCACCTGCCAGCGCCACAGACCGGCGACGGCGAAGTCCAGAGCCTCGACCGGCTCCACCGGCTGCTCGAAGTCGAAAGGCGCCAGCGCCTCCCGAATGGCGCCGGTATCCAGGGCGGGCGCCACCCGGGCGTCGCCGATCCCCGTCAGATACGTCTCGATGGCCTCGACCATGCGGCTCCAGAGCGCTCGCCGGGTCTCGGCATCCTGCATCAACATCGTGGGTCCCTCCCCTTCTCGTCTCGTCAAAGCGGCGAGCATTCAGCTCGCCGGCTGATCCTCAGGACGCCAGATCATAGAGCAGGTCTCAAAGACTCCGCTACAATACGCCCATGGCAAAACCCGTTTCGGCCGCCGGCCGCCTCGCTCCCTGTCCGCGCACTCCCAACTGCGTCTCCACCCAGGCGCCCGCCGGGTCGAAGCACATGGACCCGATTCCCTATACCGGTCCGCTGGATCAAGCCCGCGCGAAGCTCCTCGGAGTCCTACGCAACCACCCCCGGACCCGGATCGTCCGCGAGGAGGCGGACTCCCTGAAAGCGGAGTGCCGCTCGGCATTCTTCCATTTCGTGGACGACGTCGACTTCGTCTTCGACGACGACGCCAAGCGCATCCACTTCCGCTCCGCCTCTCGCCTGGGCCGCAAGGACTTCGGGGTGAACCGCCAGCGGATGGAGGAGATCTCCGCCGCTTTTCGTGACGCCCGTTGAAAGTCTATGAGCTGCGGTCGGTTCGAGGCCGATTACCCCGAGAAAAAGTCCTCCGGCCGGCAGCGGCGGGCCGTCCGCCGGCAGCGTTGAGACACGAAACGGCAGCGGTGAGACACAAGCCGGTCGCGGTGAGACGCCAAATGGCAACGGCGACACACGAAACGGCAGCGGTGACACACCACGCGGAGCCGGTGACACACTACGAGGCGGCGGTGAGACACAAACCGGCCGCGACGAGAAGTTCGCCGGCACCGGCGCGCCTCCGCGAGACGGCGGCGGAAGGCCGCGAGATCCTGGCGGGCCCTCCTCAGCCAGGGACGGGCCGGCTCCAGGCACCGGCCGGAAGCCCTCCGGTGCCCGGCGGGACACCGCGAACCCGCGGCTGGACGCCGCGAACCGCTACGCCTACGTCGCCAGGGTGGAGTATCCTGTCCGCCTATGGCTATGAGATGCCACATTTGCGGATCGGAGATGGTCCGAGCTCAGAGGGATCTGCCCTTCAAGGTCAGTGAAACCACGATCGTTATCGTCAAGGCCCTTCCCGTCCTGGAGTGTCAGCGCTGCGCCGAATATCTCCTCGAGGATCCGGTCATGAAGAGAGTGGACGAAATCCTCAGGCAGGCCGATGTGCGGACAGAGCTAGAAATCGTCCGGTTCGCCGCGTGATGCCAGCACCCGGCACCGACGCCCTCTACGCCCCCCACGGCGAGCCCGGCCACTTCTTCAATCCGTGGAGCGTTTCTCCCCCGACCGGCTTCTCCGCCCTCCTGCGGTGGAAGATGGGGAAGAACCGGTACGACAAGACGCAGACTCTGGACATCCCGGTGGTCGCCAACGACGGCGCGTATCTAAAGGATGGTGGGCAGCCGCCTTCGGCGACCTGGGTGGGGCATTCGACGTTCGCCATTCAGGATGGCGGGGACGTCGTGCTGACCGATCCCCACTGGGGGTCTCGCGCTCTGCTGCCGAAACGGCACAGCCCTCCGGGCATTCCTCTGGACAGCGTTCCGGAGGGCGCCTTCGCCGTCCTCTCCCACAATCACTACGACCATCTGGACTCCTGGACGGTGCGGCGGCTTCCCGCGGCGATGCCATGGTTCGTCCCCCTGGGGCTCGCGAAGTGGTTTCGCGACCGGGGACGCCGCCAAGTGGTGGAGCTCGACTGGTGGCAGAGCGTCCGGCACGGGCGGTGGACCCTCACCTGCCTGCCGGCCCAGCACTGGTCCAACCGCCTCAGAGTGAAGCGCAACTCCACCCTGTGGTGCTCGTGGCTCCTGGACTCCGGCGAACGGCGCTACTACTTCGCGGGCGACTCAGGGTATTACCAGGGCTTCGCCGAGATCGGCCGCCGCTTCGCCCCATTGGACGTCGCCTTCCTTCCCATCGGCGCCTATGAGCCTCGGTGGTTCATGCGCTACCAGCACGCCGACCCCGCCGAGGGGTATCAGGCGTTCCTCGATCTCGGCGCCCGCTTCATGATCCCCATGCACTGGGGATGCTTCGACCTGACGGACGAGCCCGTCGACCTCGCCCCCAAGGTGCTGGCCCGGGTGCTGGAGGAGAAGGAGGCGGACCGCGAGCGGGTGCGCATTCTGGCGGTGGGGGAACGCTGGCAGATCGGCTGAGCTGGCTGATCCCGGGACCAATCCGCTGTGCTACAGTTTTTCGCTCGCGAGGAGGCATCAGGACGCCAGATGAACAGCCCGAGACCCATGCGACCCCTGCAACCCCCGCGGTCACCGGCTCGCCCCGCTCAACGCTCCGCGGGACGCTCACCCGTGCAGCTCGAGCTGTTCGGCTCCCAGGCGGCAACACCCGCGGCCGGGGCCGTACGGCCGGCCCTCGTACCCGTTCCTAACGTCGCGCCGCGGTTCGACCTCCTGCGCCGCCTGAACCGGCTGACCGGCGGCCGGCTCCGTTCCCTGGAGCTGACGGACAACCGGCGAACCATCCTCAGCGTGCGCTCCGACCGGGTGATCAACAGGGCGCCCCTGGAGCTGCGCATCCACCGCTCGTTCACCGAGGCGCCGGAGGAGGTGCTCGCGGCGGTCGCCACTTTCGTGGAGAGCAAGCGGGGGAGCGACCGGGCCCGCGAGGCCCTGGCGGTGATCCGCGAGCACTTCACGGCCCATCGCGCCACCACCCGCAAGCGCCGGCTCCGGCTCATGCCCGAGGGCTCGGCCCTCGACCTGCGGGAGCTGCGGGACGACCTCAACGAACGCTACTTCGAGGGGCGCCTGACGGTCGACATCTCCTGGGGCAAGGCGGCCGTCGGCGGCGCGCAGAGCTGCCGCCGCCATCGCACGTCGAGCCTCCAGCTCGGCAGCTACTCCTATGAGGACAAGCTGATCCGCATCCACCGGGTGCTGGACGACCCCGGCGTGCCGCGCTACGTGGTGGAGGCCGTGGTCCACCACGAGCTGCTGCACGCCGACATGCCGCCCGAGGTGCGCCGCGGCAAGCGCCAGTTCCACACCCCCGAGTTCCGCCGCCGGGAGCGGCTGTACCGCAACCTCGGGCGGGCGGAGCGCTGGATCGGCGAGCACCTGACCGAGCTGTTGCGAGCCCGGCAGGGGCTGACGGCGAAGAAGCCGCGAAAGCGGTGACAGCTCTGCTGCCTTGCCTCGAATCAACTCTTCTGCAACAATCGTCCGGCGCCCTGTGGAAATCTTGCCGCTGGACTGTCACCGTAGTTGAGTCGTATACGCCCGTGCCTATCCTGAAGCCCGAGGTCGATCTCTCTCCTTCTCATCTGTTTGAGTTGCCTCGAACCGAGCACCCCTGGTGGGTGGCCTGGATCCGCAGCCGTCAGGAGAAGGGGCTGGCGCGCCATCTGGCCGGTCACGGGGTGGGGTTCTATCTGCCCCAGGCCCAAAAGCAGACGCTCCGGGCGGGGCGCTCGTTCGTCTCCAGCCTTCCCCTGTTTCCCGGCTATCTCTTCTTTCGCGGGCCGGCCGCGGCACGCCTCGAGGCGCTGCGGAGCAATCTGCTCGTTCAGGTGCTGCCGGTGCTCGACCAGGAGGGGCTGCAGCGGGAGCTGGTGAGCCTGTGGCGGCTCCAGCAGTCCGGCGCGCCTCTCGTGGCCCTGCCCTATCTGGAGGCAGGGGACGAGGTGGAAGTGATGGACGGCCCGTTCCGGGGATGGACCGGCCAGGTGCTGCGGGAGAAGGGCAAGCTCCGGCTGGTCGTCTCCATCACCCTGCTGCGGCAGTCCGTGGCCGCCGAGCTGGACCGCGAAGCTCTGATGCCTCTCCGCCAGCGGCCGCCGGTGCCTTCGGCACCACGGGCACCGCGGGCGATGGCGGCGGCCCAGTAGCCGCCGGGCCGCCAGAGGAGTCTCCGGGCGGGCTGAATGCCGCGCCCTCCCCCGAGGTGTCATCGTGAATGTACACCGAAGGGGGCGGAGCCTGCCTGGAGACCTTCGGGGTTATCCTTTACAGAATGCCATGAGAGCTCCCCGCGATCTCGTCTTCGTTTCCGCCGGCCTCGGGCTGGACGGCGGCGGCCGTGCCATGGCCGGAAGGCTGCTGGCCGGGGCCTGCGCGAGCTTCGCCAGGGAGCGGAGTCTCGCCCTGCGCCTGCTCACCCTGAACGGCGGCGGACTGCCGGGGAAGGCCATGCCGGCTGACCGGGATTTCCGCGGCGACGCGAGGGCTCTGGCGCTCCACGTCTGGAGGCGGCAGCTCACGAACCGGCGGGAGGCTTTCGTCTTCGATCTGCTGGGACCGGCGCGGACTCAAGGCTATCTGCCGGGTCTGCTGCGGTCTCCCTATCTCCTGCCGATGTACGGCATCGAGGTCTGGCGCCCCCTGGAGTGGGACCGGCGCCGGGCGCTTACCGGCGCCACGGTCAAGTTCGCCATCTCCCGGCACACCCTGGAACGGGCCCTCCCTTTCTGTCCCGATCTCGAAGGCACAGCCATCCTCCCGCTCGCCCTGGAGGACCGGCCGGCCGAGGGGACGGTCGACGCCTCGCTGATCGGCCGCATCGGACGCGGCTTCCTGCTCATCGTCGGGCGGATGGAGGCGACCGAACGCTACAAGGGGCACGATCAGCTCCTGGAGGCGCTGCCGCACGTGCTCGCGCTGTGCCCCAATGCCCGCCTGGTGGTGGCGGGCGACGGCGACGACCGCCGCCGGCTCGAGGCGAAGGCGGCGCACCTGGGGGTCGACTCGGCGGTGGTCTTCGCCGGCTTCACCAGCGAGGCGACGCTCGCCGAGCTCTACCGGCGCTGCGCGGTCTTCGTCATGCCCAGCCGCGGCGAGGGCTTCGGCCTCGTCTATCTGGAAGCGATGCGGGCGGCCCGGCCGGTGCTCGCCGCGGAGCGCACCGCCGCCGAGGAGATCGTCGTCCACGGCCAGACCGGGCTGCTGGTCGATCCGGACAACCGGGAAACTCTCTCCAAGGCCCTGGCCCGCCTGCTGCGCGACGTGGGCGCCGCCCGCCGAATGGGCTGGGCAGGGCGCGAGCGCTGGGAGCGGGAGTTTGGGCTCGACGGTTTCCGCGAACGGCTGGAGCCACTGCTGGCGAGACTGGTCGAGGCGTAAGGCCCATGTGCGGCATCAACGGCATCCTTCGCCTCTCGGACGGCGCGCCGGCCCTCGACCGCGACGAGCTGCTGCGCACCCGCGACGCCATGGCGGCCCGCGGACCGGACGGCGCCGGAGCCTGGACGTCGAGCGACGGCCGCGTCGCCCTCGCCAGCCGCCGCCTCGCCATCCTCGACCTCTCGGAGGCCGGCTCCCAGCCCATGGCCTCGACCGACGGGCGCTTCCACATCGTCATCAACGGTGAGATCTACAACTTCGCCGAGCTGCGCCGCACGCTGGAAGCCGAGGGGGTGCGCTTCCGCTCACACAGCGACACCGAGGTCGTGCTCGCTCTCTATGCCCGTGAGGGTGCGGCCATGCTCGGCCGTCTGCGGGGGATGTACGGTCTGGCGATCTGGGACGACCGCGACAAGAAGCTTCTGCTGGCACGCGATCCGCTGGGCGTCAAGCCGCTCTACCTCGCGGTGGAGAGCGGCTGCCTGCGCTTCGCCTCCCAGGTGAAGGCGCTGGAGGCTGGGGGCGCCGTGTCGCGCGAGACCGATCCGGCGGGAGTCGCCGGCTTCCTCCTCTGGGGCTCCGTCCCCGAGCCGCTGACGATCCGGCGGGCGGTGCGGGCACTGCCAGCGGGGCATTTCGTGCTGGTTCGAGACGGCGCCGTTGCTGAGCCAAGACCGATTGAGCCGGCATCGCTCCCGGAGAGGACCCCAATGTCCGCGGAAGAGGCGGTCGAGGATTCGGTGACCGCCCACCTGGTCTCGGACGTGCCGGTGGCCGTCTTCCTCTCCGCCGGGCTCGACTCGGGGCTGATCGCGGCGCTCGCCCGCCGCCACCTGCCGGAGCCGCCCGCGACCTTCACCCTCCGCTTCGACGTCCTGGAGGGCACCGCCCGCGACGAGGCGCCGTTCGCCGCCGAGGTGGCGCGCGCCCTCGGCACCCGGCACGTCGAGCGGCGGGTGGGCCGGGCCGACTTCCCCGACCTGTGGCGCGACGCCCTCGCCGCCATGGACCAGCCATCGATCGACGGCTTCAACACCTTCCTGGTCAGCCGGGCGGCGCACGAGGCGGGGCTCAAGGTGGTGCTCTCCGGCCTCGGCGGCGACGAGGTCTTCGGCAGCTACCCGTCGTTCGCCGACGTCCCCCGGCTGGAGAGGACGGCGCGGCGGACGGCGCGCATCCCAGGCCTCGCCGCGGCGTGGCCCGCCCTGGCGCGGCTCGCGGCGCCGGGCCGGCCGAAGCTCGCCGGCCTGCTGCGCTACGGCCGCACCCTGCCGGGCGCCTACTTCCTGCGCCGCGGCCTCTTCCTGCCGGAGGAGCTGCCGGCGGTGATGGGCCGCGATGCCGCCGCGGCGGGGCTCGCCGGCTACGATCCGGTCGCCGACGGCGCTCGCGCCCTCGCCGTGGCCAACGGGCACGCCCCGGACGTCTGGACGGCCGTGCACGAGCTGGAGACGACCCGCTACATGCGCAACCAGCTCCTGCGCGACGCCGACTGGGCGTCGATGGCCTCCTCCGTCGAGCTGCGCGTGCCCTTCGTCGACGCCTGGCTGCGCGGAAGGCTGGCGGCCCATGGCTTCGAGCCGGCCCGGGGCCGGGGCAAGGCCGAGCTGGTGCGCCGCGCCGCTCCCGAGCTGCCGGCCGCCCTCTTCGCCCGGCCGAAGGCGGGGTTCTACATTCCGGTCATGGAGTGGCTGCAGCCGGAGAGCGCCGGCGCCTCGCTGGGAAACCAGTCGCGGCGCCTGGCGCTGCGGGTGCTTCAGGAGCTGGGAATCGGGGCCGCGCGATGAACGTGGCGGCCGAGGGGGTGCAGCCGCCGCCGGCGGTCTTGCGAGGGCGAGTCCGAACCTGGATCGGCATTCTCTCGGCCTATCTCACCACCCAGACGATCACCCAGCTCACCGGCATCGCGGCCGGGCTCCTGTTCATCAACTTCATGCCGGTGCGGGAGTTCGCGCTCTATACGCTCGCCCTCTCGGTGATCACCTTCTTCAACTTCGTCACCGACCTCGGCAGCACCACCTCGCTGCTCCACTTCTACCACCGGTCGGCCAAGGGCGAGGGGGATTTCCGCCCCTACTACGAAGCCGTGCTCTCGCTGCGGCGCAACGTCTTCTGGCTGGGAGCCGCGGGAGTGGCGATCCTGTTCCCGCGGGCGGCGGCGGTCAAGGGCTATGGAGCGTGGGAGATCGCCCTGTCGACGATCGGCATCCTGCTCTGCGTCGGCTTCCAGATCCTGTCGTCGCTGCGCCTGCTCGATCTGCGCCTGGCCAACTTCTACGGGCGCTCCTACCGGGCCGAGCTGGCGGGTGCCGGCGTACGCCTGCTATGGGCCCTGGGGATGATCGCCGCCTCGCTGCTGGTGGCCTGGGCCGGCGTCCTCGCCTCCGCCCTGGCCGCCGGCACCGTAGCCCTGCTGGCCCGGCGGGCGACCCGGCCCGAGCCCCTCGTCCTCGACCTCGCGCCGTACCGGCGCCAAGTGCTTCGCTACCTGTTTCCCACCCTGCCCAGCGCCCTCTACTTCGCCGTGCAGGGGCCACTGACGGTCTGGCTGGCCGCCACCTTCGGGTCCACCCGCAACATGGCCGAGGTCGGGGCCCTCTCCCGGCTGGCAATGGTGGTGGGCCTGTTCTCGGCCCTCATCGGCGTCGTCTTCCTGCCTCGCCTGTCACGGATCACGAACGACCGGCTCTACCTGACCCGCTATCTCCAGTTCGGCGCCGCGCTGGCCGGTGTCGTGGTGGCCCTGCTGACGGCGGCGGCCCTGTTTCCCCAACTCTTCCTGCTGGTGCTGGGCGGCCGTTACGCCGGCTTGCGGCGCGAGCTGCTGCTGGTGGTGGCGGGATCGGGGATGTCGCTCCTGGGCGGCTACGTGGTCAACGTCAATCTCGCCCGGTTGTGGACGCGCTGGCAGGGGCTCACTCTCGTCGCCGAGATCGCCGTTCAGATCGTCCTGGTGAAGATCCTGCCCCTGTCGACGACGGCCGGCGTGCTCGCCCTGGGCCTGCTCGGCACGGCGACGGGCGTCGTCCTGCAGATGATGATCGCGTTTCTTGGCTTCCGGCACCCCCGGCGGGTGGAATGGCACGCATGACGGCGGACCCCGGTCTGCGCGAGCTTCAGGGCCGGCGGGTGCTGCTGACCGGGGGCCTCGGCTTCCTGGGGCTCAACCTGGTGCCGCTCCTGCTGGCCTCGGGAGCCGAGGTCCGCATCCTCAACCGGACGCTGCACCCGCAGGCCCTGAGCTGGCTGGACGCTCTGCGGGCCGGCCGGCCGGTGGAGCTGATCCAGGGGGACATCGCCGACTCCCAGGGCATGCCCGGCTGGCTCGACGGCGTGGACCTCGTCCTCAACCTCGCGGGGGAATCGGGAGCCGTCAAGAGCCTGCGCGAGGCTCACAACGACATGCAGGTCAATATCGCCGGCCACCTCAACCTGCTGGACAGCCTGCGCGACCGCACCGGCTTTCCGCGCGTCGTCTTCGTCTCCAGCCGGCTGGTCTACGGCGTCACCGGCACGAAGCCGGTCGACGAGGAGCATCCGCCCAGGCCCACGAGCCTCTACGGTCTGCACAAGCTCACCGTCGAGCACTACTACCGCATCTATCACCAGCACTACGGCATTCCATACTCCATCCTTCGCCTGACCAATCCCTATGGGCCGTTCCAGCTCTCCCACCGCCACCACTACGGCATCGTCAACCGCTTCGCCATGGCGGCGCTACGGGGGGAAACCATTCCGCTGTATGGCGGCGGCCCCCAGTTGCGCGACTACCTCCACGTCCGCGACGCGGCCACGGCCGTGCTTCGCGCCGGCGTGGACGAGCAGGCGGTGGGCGAAACGTTCAACGTCGGCTCCGGACGATCCGTAAGCCTGGGCGAGGTCGCGCGCCGGATCGTCGCCCTCGCCGGCGCCGGCGGGATCGAAGAGGTACCCTGGCCCGACGGCTACCAGAAGGTGGAAACCGGCGATTTCCTCTGCGACACCCGGCGGATCGAGGCCCGGCTCGCCTGGCAGGCGAAGACCAACCTCGGCGAGGGTCTGAAAGAGACCGTGGAAGCCTACCGTTGTTGCCTCCTGTCATGAGCGCGGGCAATCCCCTGATGCCCCTGATGCCCCTCTCGCGGGTCCGCAACTCCCTGGCCTACCGCTCGGGATCGCTCTACCGGCGCCTGCTGGAATGGCTGCCGGGGCCGGAGACCGGCGACAAGCCCTTGCTCCCCCTCACCTTCCTGACCTTCGGCGGCGCCGCCCACCGGCTGATGCTGCGCGAGTGCCTGGCTTCGCTGGGGCGGTCCTGGCCCCGCCTGCCGCGCGTGCGGGCGGTCTGCGACGGCGTGCTCGACCCGGCGGCGGTGGCAGGCGACCTCGCCGGTTGGGGAGGGCCTTTCGAGGTTCTCTCCTGGCGGGATCTCACGGCGCGGCTCGCCGCGCCAAGGTTCGCCTCGCTGGTGCGTTTCGCCGAGCGCGACGCCATGGGCCGCAAGCTGGCGGCGATCGTCGCCAGCGCTCTCGAAGCTCCGACCCTCTACTGCGACGTGGATATCCTCTGGTTCCGCTTCCCCCCGACCCTGGAGGCGCTCCTCGGGACGCCCGGAACGGGGCTTGCCATGTCTCCGGACTATCAACCGGCGTACGACCCGGCGCTCGTCCCCGGCCGGCTGCCCGAGCTCGCCCGTCCGCCGTACTACTGCGCCGGCCTCCTCTACGCCGAGGGAGACTTCCTGGCCGCCTGCGAGGTCACGGACCTGCTCGGCCACGCGGCGGAGCGGGGGATCGGCGTCACCGAGCAGACCATCCTCGCCGAGGCGAACCGGCAGCTCGGAGGCCGGAGCTGGCCGGAGGACGAGATCGCCCTGCGCGAGGAGGACCGCTTCAGCATGGGACCCACGTTCCGGAACCGCCCGTGGGCGGCGCGGCACTACGTCGGCGCCGTGCGCCACATCTTCTGGCGCGACGCGCTGGCGCTGAGGGCGGGGGTGACGCCGTGAGCCGCGCGCGCTCGCTCCTCCTGCTCGCCCTGGCCGTCGTGGCGGCGGGTACTTACCTCTGCGTCGTGGCGCGATATCTCAATCGGCCCCTGCGCTTCGACGAGGCCGAATGGCCGGTGCAGGCCGCCGGCATCCTGCGCCACGGCGTGCCCAAGGTCCTCTACTCGGAGGACAAGACGCTCTGGCTGAGCCCGCTCCTGGGATTCGACGCCCACTACGGGCTGTGGCACCCGCCCGTGTACCAGTACAGCCTGGCGCTGGGAGCCCTCCTGCTCGGCTGGTCCAACGCCGTGCTGCGCGGCGTCAGCGTGATCTGGTTCCTCGCTTCGCTCGCCCTGGCCTGGCGCGTCCTCGGCCTCGTTCTCCCGCGCGGCACGCCAGCCCTCTTGAAGGCCGCGCCGCTGGCCCTGCTCCTCCTGACCCCGCTGGTCAGCGAGGGCTCGCTCCATCTCGACATCGACAACACGAGCCTGACCTTCTTCCTGCTGCTGTTTGCCTACGTCTTCCTGAAGGATCCGCCCAACGCTTCCTGGCGCCGCTGCCTTTCGCTTGGGCTGCTGGTCGCGCTCGCCTTGTGGTCCAAGCTGACTTCGCCCTTTCTCCTCCTGGGCGCCGCGGTGTTCTTCCTCTTCCTCGACCGCCGCTTCCGCGACGGTATCCGTCTGGCGATCGTCGCGTCCGCCGTCGGCCTGGGCCTCTTTCTCCTCACCTACTTCCTCTATTGCAAGCTCTTCGCCTATCCGCCGAGCTTCATGTTCGAATACTCCTACCTCCACAACCGCAAGATCTATCAGCCGAACGACCTCTGGCCGATCGTCCAGAGCATCCGCTGGCACACCCTCTGGCTGAGCCCGGGCATCACCCTCCTCCTGCTGTTCAGCTTCGGCGCGCGGGTCCGCGGCTACCTCGCGGCGAGGCGCGTGGAAGCCGCGGATTTCCTGCTCGTCGCGTCCGCGATGATCTTCTTCTTCTACGTCGCCTGGGGCGGAAGCTTCGGCAAGTACACCGTGCCAGGGGCCGTCCTCGGACTCCTGGGAGCCGCGCCGCAGCTCGTCGCCGGGCTCCAGGGCGTGCGGATCGAGCGGCCCCGCGCGTATCTTTCCCTGTGCCTGGCGCTGCTGGTCTCCGCCCTGCTCTTGCCGGCGATCCAGATCCGCCCCCCGCATGCCGCCTTCACCTCCCTGCCGTGGCGGGATTCGATTCTGGACTTCCGCAATCTGGTGCTGTTCCTCGCCGTGGGCTCGATGGTGCTCTTCTACGGGATCTCGCGCCGGCTGCTCACCGCTCCCGCCGGCCGCCTGATCGTCCTCGTCAGTCTGACGGTCTACGTCGTCATCGCCAACCCGGTGAATGCCCTGAAGGTGGTGCTGCCGGACTACGACCGGTCTCCCTACCGTCCCTTCTTCGACCGCGGCTTCTCGGCGGCCGTCGACGCGCTCAACGCGGAGTACGGTGGCGACGCGGTGATCGCCTGCCCGAAGGACGTCGGGTACTACTTCCGGGGACGCAACTATGCGCTGGAGACGGTCGGGGCGCTGCAGGGCTTCGCCGCGCTGCGCCCGCTCATCGACGACGGAGAGATCGCCGCCGTCGTCGACGACGTCAAGTACCCCACCCTGACCGACGCCCCACTGTTGCAACGCCTCGACCAGGCCGCCTCGCGCGAAGCGCGCGGCGACTTCGTGATCTGGCGCCTCCGGCGGCCGGCCCATCCCCCGGCGCCGGCCGGCCCTCTGGAGCCTCTCGTTCCGTGAAGCGAGCGGTGGTCCACATCGTGCCCCAACTTCCGCCCGACGGCGTCGGCAGCTTCGCGACGATTCTGGCCGCCGCCCTGAGCGCCCAATCCGGGATCGAGAGCCGGTTTCTCGTCACCTCGCCCTCCTGGGCTCCGGAGCCGGGCGGCGAGGGGACGGCGGTGAAGGTTCCCGGCGCGACGCCCGGCGCATTGCGCGACGCCCTGGCGAAGGTCACGGCGGGAAACGGCGCGGCCACCGTGCTCCTGCACTACGTGAACTACGCCTACGAGCCGCGCGGCTGCCCGTCGTGGCTGATCGACGGGCTCCAGGATTGGAAGGCCAGGAGCCATGGCCGGCTGGTGACGGTATTTCACGAGATCCATGCGATGGGACCTCCCTGGCGCAGCTCCTTCTGGCTCTCGCCGCTCCAACGGCGGCTCGCCGCGACCCTGGCGGCTTTGAGCGACGGGCTGGTGACCAGCCTCCAGATTCAGCGGCGCATCCTCCTGCGGTGGGTCCCCGGCCGGGAGATCACCGTGCTGCCGGTGTTCTCGAACGTGGGCGAGAGGCCCGAGGCACCATCCCTGGCTGGCCGCGCCCGCCGGCTGGTCGTCTTCGGCGGCTCCGGAACCCGCGCCATGGCGTACCGGAAGCTGAGGCGGGAGCTCGCGATCGCCTGCCGCGCGCTCGGGATCGAAGAGATCTGCGACGCCGGGCCGGGCGACGTGTCGCTGGATTCGGATCTCCCCGTGGGGGTACGCCGGCTGGGACCTCTCCCCCCGGCCGAGGTGAGCGAGCTGCTCACCGGCTCCCTCGCCGGCTTCGTCGGCTATCCGGCGCAGCTCCTGTCCAAGTCCGGCGTCTTCGCCGCGTACTGCGCGCACCGGGTGCTGCCCATCTGTGCCTGGCCGCGCCACGGCGCCGAGCCGGCGGCACCGGCCTGGATGCCGCGGGAGGCTGCCGACGTGCGGCCTGATCACCTTCAGGATCTCGCGGACCGGGCCCACGCCTGGTATGGCGGCCACGATCTGCGCCATCACGCGGCGGCCTACAGCGACCTTCTCTTTCCCTGAAGATGAGGATCCTCGTCTACTGTCCGGTCTTCTACCCGAGCCTCGGCGGCCTCGAGATCAACGTCGCCCAGTTGGCGGCGGGCTTCCACGCGGCCGGCCATGAGGTCGTCGTCGTGGCTCGGACGGACCACCTGGGTCCGGAGCCCTTCGCCTTCCGTGTCGTACGCCACCCCTCGCGCCGGGAGCTGCTGCGGCTCGCGCGCTGGTGCCAGGTCTTCTTCCAGGCCAACGTGAGCCTCCGGGGGCTATGGCCGCTGCTGCTGGTGCGCCGGCCCTGGGTGGTCTCCCACCAGGGCTGGTACCACCGGCCGGACGGGAGTCTCGCTCCCCAGGACCGCCTCAAGCGCTTTCTCCTGCGCTGGGGCCGGTCGATTTCAGACAGCCAGGCCGTGGCCGAGCACCTCGACACTCCGTCCGTCGTCATCCCCAACGCCTACCGCGACGACCTCTTCCGGCGGCTGCCGGACGTGCCGCGGACGGAAGACCTGATCTTCGTGGGCCGGCTCGTCTCCGACAAGGGAGTGGACGTCCTGCTCGAAGCCCTGGGGCTCCTGGCGGCGCGCGGGCTCAGCGTCAAGCTCACGATCGCCGGCGACGGCCCCGAGAGGACGGCTCTCGAAGCGCAAGCCCGCTCGCTGGGGATCGAGGCTCAGGTGCGCTTTCTCGGCTTCCGCCGCGGCGAGGAGATCGCGCGGCTGCTCAACGCGCACCGGATCCTGGCCGTCCCGTCACGATACAACGAGCCCTTCGGCATCGTCGCCCTGGAGGGGATCGCCTGCGGCTGCCTCGTCATCGGCTCGCGCGGGGGCGGCCTCAAGGAGGCCATCGGCTGCTGCGGCCTGACGTTCCGCAATGGCGATTCCCGCGAGCTGGCCGATCTCCTCGCCGCGGCCCTCACCGGCCCGGATCGCTTCGCGCCCTCCCGCGAGGACGTGGAGGACCATCTCGCCCGCCACCGGGGCCAGCCGATGGTGAGGGCCTACCTCCAGGTCTTCGAGGCGGCGCTCGCCCGCCGCCAGGAGGCGGGGCCGCCGTGACCCGGGCCTTGCTTCTGGTGCTCGGCGCCGCCGGGTTCGCCTGGTCCATGCGGCGGTGGCGGCTCGCCGTTCAGGCCGCCCTGCTCCTCCTGATCGTCGAAGGCGCCATCCGCAAGTGGCTCCTGCCCGGCGCTCAGGACCTCGTCTACTTCGCCAAGGACGCCCTGTTCTTCGGGGCCTACATCGGCTGCTTCCGGAGCCGCGCTCCCAGGCCCTATCCCCAGGCGCCGATGCTCTACGCCGGGATGGCGTTCGCCGCGGCCCTGGGTCTGCTCGAGATCTTCAATCCCAGATTGCCCAACCTCCTCGTCGGCGTGCTGGGCTTCAAGGCCTACTTCCTTTACATGCCCCTGCTCTTCGTCATCCCGGAGGTCTTCCCCGACGGCGCGGCCCTGGCCCGCTTCCTGAAGCGCTACGTGCTGATCGTCTTCCCGGTCGTGCTGCTCTCCATCGCCCAGTTCTTCAGCCCCGCGGGAAGCGCCCTCAACACCTACGCGCAACCGACCGACATCGCCGCGATCTCCACGTTCGGCAGCTCGAAATACGTGCGCACCACAGGCACCTTCTCCTATATCTCGGGCTATACCGCCTACCTCCTCACCACCACCCTGCTGATCCTGATGATCCTCACCACCACCCGCTGGCGCTTCCGGGGGAATCTGATCGTCTATGCGGCCCTCGGCACGACCCTGCTCGGAATCATGATGAGCGGATCGCGCGGGCCCATCTTCCTTCTCGCCCTGGTCTTTCCCCTCTACTGGTGGCTCGCGGTGGTGCGCGAGAAACAGAGCGGCCGCACCTTCGTGCGGCTGCTCGTGGGAGTGGGTCTCCTGGTGGCGGGGCTGAGATCGGCGGGCGAGGACGCGGTCACGGCTTTCAGCCAGCGAGCCTCGGGATCGGAAGACATCGTCTCCCGCCTGACGACTCCCTTCGAATCCCCCGTCGACATGCTCCAGTACGCGGGGCTCGCCGGCTACGGCATCGGGGCGACTCATCAAGCGGCGGCGGCCTTGACGGGACTGCAGGGGAATCCCTGGCTCGGCACGGTGGCGCCCGAGGCGGAGAGCGGCCGGGTGATGCTGGAGCTGGGCCCCGTGGGGTTCTTCTTCATCTACTCCGTGCGCCTCGCGATAGCGCTCTTCGCCTTCCGCCAGGCCCTCCGGCTACGCGTGACGTTCCACCGTGCCGTGGCCATCTCGGCGCTGCTCTTCCTGCTGATTCAGATCCCCGGAGGCATGGTTTTCGACGCGACGGCGGGCGTCTACTACTGGTTCCTCGCGGGCCTCGTTTTCCTGGTCGTGAGGCTCGATCGCCAGGCGGTCGCCAGCCGGCAGGCCAGCCTGGCCGTGCCGCGTCCGGTGGTGCCGTTGACCGCACCGGCTTCCTCCCTGAGGAGCGGATGAAGGTGCTGGTGACCCACCCGGGGCGGCAGCACTCGCACCAGGCCGCGCTGGCGCTCGAAGAGGCCGGGATGCTCGCCGGCTACTGGGCCGGGGTCCCTGCCGTCGAGAGTCACCGGCGGTGGATTCCAGGCTGGCTCTGGCGGCGCTTCGTGCGCTACACACCCTTGCCCCTGCCCGCGCGGCGAGTGCGCTGGGCCCCCTGGGTGCCGGCTTTGCGGCACCTGGGGAACCGGGCGCTACCCCCCCGGCTCGCCGCCTGGACGGATTTCCTCGCCTGCCGGCTCTTCGACCGCTGGGCCGCGGCCCGGTTGCGGCCGCGGACGGCCGGCGCCGTGGTCGGCTGCGAGATCTCGTGCCTCGCGACCTTTCGCAAGGCACGGCGGCTGGGAATGGTCACCGTCCTCGACGCGGCGGCCACTCACCACCTCACCCAGGACCGCCGCCACGGCTTCGCCGAGCCCGCGGCTCTCCACCGCGGGATCACGGCGGTCAAGGACGCCGAGATCGCCCTGGCGGACCACGTGCTCACGGTGTCGGAGCTCGCCCGACGGAGCTATCTCGAGGCCGGAGTGCCGCCGCAACGGGTCCACTGCGTGCCTCTCGGCGTGGATGTGGCTCTCTTCGCTCCACCGCCGGGGAAACGGGCGGAAGCCCCGGCCGGGGGAGGGGTGACGTTCGTGTTCGCGGGAGCCGCGAGCCGGGTCAAAGGGCTCGACCTCCTGCTTGAAGCCTTCGCCCGGGTCCACGACGCCGAGCCCGCGGCGCGCCTGCTGGTGATCGGGCCGGCCGGCGACAGCTCCGCCCTTTTGGGTCCCCCGGCTCCGGCGGGCGTGGCCGTCCTGGGGCCTCTCCCTCAGGCCGAGCTCGCGGCGCGCCTGAACGAAGCGGACTGCCTGGTGCTGCCATCGCGCAACGAATCCTTCGGCATGGTGGTCCCCGAGGCCCTGGCCGCCGGGCTGCCGGTCCTGGTTTCGGACCAGGCGGGGGCCGCGGCGCTGGTCCAGGAAGGGCGGAACGGCTGGGTGGTGCCGGCCGGCGACGCCGGCGCCCTCACCCGGCGAATGCTCCGGGTGGCCGGCAGCCGCGACGAGCTGGGGCGGATGCGCGCCGCGTGCCGGCGGTCGGCCGCCGCCCGCGGCTGGCCCGCCTATGGCGAGCGGCTGACCGCCCTGCTGCGCGCCCTCCTCGGAGACCCGGCGTGAACGTGCTCCACGTCGTTCCGACCTACGTCCCGGCCTGGCGGCATGGCGGCCCGATCCTCGCCGTCCACGGGTTGTGCAAGGCCCTGGCGGCGCGGGGGCACGAGGTGACCGTCTTCACCACGGACGTGCATGGCGACGGCCGGCTGGACGTTTCCCTGGCCGAGCCGGTGGCGGTGGACGGCGTCGAGGTCTGGTACTTCCCAGTCCGGTATTTCCCCGTGCTTTCCCGGCGCCTCTACGTCTCCCCCGCCTTGGGCGCCGCGGCGCGGGCCGGCATGCGCCGCTTCGACGTTCTCCACCTTCACTCCGTCTTCCTGTGGCCCACCTCCGCCGCGGCCCGGGTGGCCGAGCGAGCGGGCGTGCCCTACGCCGTCTCGCCACGAGGGATGCTGGTACCGGCGCTGATGCGGGCTCGCGGGCGCTGGCGCAAGCGTGCCTGGATGCTCTTCGCCGAACGCCGGACCCTGGAACGGGCCGCCGCCCTCCATGCGACCAGCGACCTGGAGGCCGAGGAGGCGGCCCGCATGGGACTCTCCCTGCCGCCCGTCGCCGTGATTCCCAACGGTATCGATCCCGCGCCCTGGGATGGCGATGTCGAGGCTCTCTCGCTTCCGGTCCGCACCCTGCTCGGGGCAGGCCCTTTCGCTCTCTTCCTCGGCCGGCTCTCCTGGAAGAAGGGGCTCGACCGGCTGATTCCGGCCCTCGCCCAAGCCCCGGGAATCACCTTGGCGGTGGCCGGCAACGACGAGGAAGGGCTGACCGCCGGCCTCGCGCGGCTCGCCCGGTCGTGCGGCGTCGCGCAACGTGTCGCCTTCCTCGGACCGGTCCACGGCGCGGACAAGGCGGCCCTTCTTCACCGGTCCCTCGCGCTCGTCCTTCCCTCGCACTCGGAGAACTTCGGCAACGTGGTTCTGGAGTCGTGGTCCGCGGGCCGGCCGGCGCTCGTCACTCCCGAGGTCGGCCTCGCGGCGGCCGTCCGGGAGACAGGCGGCGGGCGGGTGGTCGCGGGGGACCCTCGCCAGCTCGGGGAGGCCTTGCGCGAGCTGCTGGCCGACCCGGAAGCGACGGCGGAGATGGGCCGGCGAGGCGGCCGGGCCGCGGCCGGGCGCTTCGGATGGGATGCGGCGGCGGCGCGGATGGAGCAGGTCTATGAACGGATGCGGGCATGAAGATCGCCTTCCTGGTCGAGCGCCCCACCCAGTTCGAGGCGCCGTTCTACCGGTTCGCCGCCGGCGACCCGGCGCATGAGCTCCGCGTGCTGTTCACCGGCGGCTCGAATCTCGCCGGTCCGGTCTTCGATCCCGAATTGGGGACTTCCGTCTCCTGGGGAATCGACCTTCTCGGTGGCTATCCCTCCGAGGCCTGCCCGGCGGTGGGAGCGGCGTCCTGGCTTGCCCAACGCCTGAAGCCCGAGCGGTGCGACCTGCTGATCGCCAACGGCTACACCATGCCGCTCTACCGGCTGGGGACGCGCGTCGCGAGGCGAGCTGGAGTCGCGACGGCCCTGCGGCTGGACTCGGTGCTCTTCGGCGGCTCTCTTGTCCGCGATCTCGCCAAGCGGCTACTCTTCGCCGTCTATATGAAAAGGACGTACGACCTCTTCTTCGGCGTCGGTTCCCTGACCCTGGAATACCTGCGCTCCTTCGGCGTGCCGGCTGAGCGGACGGGCCTCTTCCCCTATGCCGTGGATGTCGAGGCCTTCCGGTCCGGCTCCGCCCTCTCCACGGCGCGGCGCCAGGCGGCTCGCGAACGCCTCGGCGTGCCGGCCGGCGCCCGGATCGTCCTCAGCCTGGCCAAGCTCAGCTCGCGGGAAGCTCCCTGGGACCTGCTGCGCGCCTTCGCCCGGCTGCGGAAGGACGAGAACGTCTGGCTCGTCCTCGCCGGAGAGGGTCCCGATCGCGCGGCTCTCGAGCGCGAGGCCGGACCGCGGGTCCGCTTCCCCGGCTACATCCCCTATCCCGAGCTGCCGGCCCTCTACGCCGCGGCGGATCTCTTCGTCCATCCGGCCCGCGAGGAGCGCTGGGGAGTCTCCGTCCAGGAGGCCCTGGCCTGCGGGCTGCCCGTCGTCGCCTCCTCGCGGGTGGGCGCGGCCTTCGACCTCGTCCAGCCGGGCGGCAACGGCTTTCTTTACCCGGTGGGAGACGACCGGGAGCTGGCCCGCCGCATCGAGGAAGCCCTGGTCCTGCCGCCGGAGCGGGTGCGCCGGACGAGCGCCGCGATCCTGGCCAAATGGGATTACGCCGCCGTCTGGAGGGGACTCCTCGCGACGGCGCGGCGGGCTCCGGGGAGGGTGGCGTGATCCCCCTCTCCGTCCTGGTGACCACCCGCAACGAGGAGGTCAATATCGAGCGCTGTCTCCGGAGCGTCCACGGCTTCGCCGACCAGATCTTCGTCCTCGATTCGGAGAGCACGGACCACACGGCCGAGATCTCCCGCCGCTACGCCGAGGTCCACTCGCTTGCCTACGACCACGGCCGGATCATCCCCTGGATCTTCCAGTGGGGCCTGGACAACCTGCCGCTGCGCAACGACTGGGTGCTCATCCTGGAGGCGGACCAGGCCGTCTCTCCCGCGCTCCGGGAGGAGATCGCGGCGCTCCTGGCCCGTCCCGAGATCCGGGAGGACGGCTTCTACATCCGCCGCCGGCAGATCTTCCGCGGCAGGCCCCTGCGCTTCGGTGGCTATGGCAGCAAGGTCCTCCTGAAGCTCTTCCGGCGCAGCCGCTCCGAGCTCGACCCCGTGGAGCAGGACACGCGGGTCTACGTCCGCGGCGCCGTGGGCCGCTTGCGCTCGCCGCTCGACGAGTGGAACCGCAAGGAGGACAGAATCCTCTTCTATCTGGAGAAGCACCTCCGGTATGCCGAAGCCTTCGCGCGGGAAGAGCTGCAACGCCGCCGTGGCCGCCTCGCCTGGAAGACGACGCCGCGGTTCTTCGGGACTCCCGACGAACGCATCCTCTGGCTGAAGGACCGCTACTACCGGATGCCGCTGTTCGTCCGCCCGGCGCTGTACTTCCTCTATCGCTACTTCTTTCTGCTCGGGATCCTCGACGGCAAGAACGGCCTCGTCTTCCACTTTCTCCAGGCTTTCTGGTTCCGCCTGGTCGTCGATATCCGCCTGGAGGAGCTGCTGCGGGAAGCCCGGGAGGAACCGCCATGAGCCGCATCCTGGGCCTCAGCGTCTACCATCCGGACGCCTCGGCCGCGGCGGTCGTGGACGGCCGGTTCGTGGCGGGCGTGGAAGAGGAGCGATTCCGGCGGCTCAAGCACTGGGCCGGCTTTCCCGAGCAGGCCATCCGCTTCTGCCTGGGAGAGATGAACGGCGGCGCGACCGCCGTCGCCGTCGCCCGCCAGCCCCGCGCCTACCTGGCGCGCAAGGCGCTCCTCGCTCTCAGCCATCCCCGCAGCCTGGGCCGCGCGCTCGGACGGGCCCGCAATCTCCGCCAGGTGGCTTCCCTGGAGGAACGGCTCGCCGCGACCTTCGGCGGCGCGGTCCCGCGGCTCCATGCGGTCGAGCACCACCTGGCCCACGTCGCGTCCGCCTTCTTCTGCTCGCCCTTCGAAGAGGCCATGTGTCTCACGGTGGACGGCTTCGGAGATTTCGTCTCCACCATGATGGCCGTGGGCCGGGGGAGCTCCATCGAGGTGCTCGACAGAGTCCACTTCCCTCACTCGCTCGGCCTTTTCTATACGGCGGTCACGCAGTTCCTCGGCTTCCCGGGCTTCGGAGACGAGTACAAGGTGATGGGTCTCGCGGCCTACGGCGAGCCCTCCTTCGCCGCCCGGCTGGAGCGGATCGTTCCGCCGCGGCCGGATGGCGCCTTCACCCTCGACCTGCGCTACTTCCGCCACCTCTCGGAAGGTGTGGACATGACGTGGGAGGACGGATCGCCCGAGCTGGGGACGATCTACACTCCGGCCCTGGAGGAGCTGCTCGGCCCCGCCCGGCGGCCGGGTGACGAGCTGACCCAGCGCCACAAGGATCTCGCCGCGTCCCTCCAGAAGGTCTACGAAGACCGCTTCTTCGCTCTCGTGCGCGCCCTCGGGAAACGGACCGGGATGAACAAGCTGGCCCTGGCCGGCGGCTGCGCCATGAACTCGCTCGCCAACGGCAAGCTCTTCGAGCGGACGGACGTGAGGGACGTCTTCATCCAGGCCGCGGCGGGCGACGCCGGCACCTCGCTCGGGGCGGCGCTCTACGCGCACTACTCCGTGCTCGGCAAGCCCCGCAATGGCTTCGTCATGGAGCACTCCTCCTGGGGGCCGGCCTACGGCGAGCCGGAGATCCGCCGGGCGATCGCCAAGGCTCTGCCGGAGTCCGGCGGCCGGGACGGGACCTGGGGCGAGCTCGAGATCGAAACCGTCCTCGATGAGGATCGCCTGGCCGGGGAGACCGCCGAGGCGATCGCCCGGGGCGACGTCGTGGGCTGGTATCAGGGGCGCTCCGAGTGGGGGCCCCGCGCGCTGGGCAACCGCTCGATCGTCGCCGACCCTCGCCGGGCGGATATGAAAGAGATCCTGAACTTGAAGATCAAGCGGCGGGAGTCCTTCCGGCCCTTCGCGCCGTCGGTGCTGGAGGAGCGGACCGGCGACTGGTTCACGCTCGACTATCCCGACCCTTTCATGGTCAAGGTCTACCCCATCCGGCCGGAGAAGCGCGCCCTCGTCCCCGCCGTCGCCCACGTGGACGGCACCGGCCGGCTCCAGACCGTCTCCCGCCGGTCGAACCTCCGCTACTGGAAGCTGATCTCCGCCTTCGAGCGCCGGTCCGGAGTGCCCATGATCCTCAACACCTCCTTCAACGAGAACGAGCCGATCGTCAACACCCCGGCCGAAGCCCTGGACTGCTTCCTGCGCACGCGGATGGACCGGCTGGTGCTGGGGAGCGTGGTGCTCTCCCGGAACGGGAGCCCGAGTTGATCCGGTCCCTGCTCGAAACGCTGAGCCGCGGCCGCGTCCTTCGCCGGCGGCTCCCGGCGGCCCATGGCGGACACTCCCTCTACGTATCCCCCGATGCGGCCATGAAGCTCTGGAAGCGGGACCTGGGCTCCGTCGACCCGCTTCTCCTGAGGATGGCCGCCGAGCTCGTCCGGCCGGGGATGACGGTGTGGGACCTGGGAGCCAACATCGGCCTGTTCTCCTTCGCCGCGGCCTTCGCCGCCGGTCCCGCCGGCCGGGTGCTTGCCGTGGAGGCGGACGACTGGCTGGCGGCATTGATCGCACGGTCCGCCCGCGAGGCTCCGGCGAGCCACGCCCCCGTGGAAGCTCTGGTCGCGGCCGTCGCCGACGCTCCAGGTATCGCCGAGCTCTGCATCGCGAGGAGGGGGCGTGCCGGCAATCATCTCCTGAGCGTTCCGGGCTCCACGCAGGCCGGAGGCACTCGGGAAGTGCGCCAGGTCGCGGCCGTCACCCTGGATACTCTTCTGGATCGGTCCCCCGCGCCCCAGGTGGTCAAGATCGACATCGAGGGAGCCGAGCTTCTCTGCCTGCGCGGTGCCGCGGGACTGCTTCGCGAGGTCCGCCCCGTCATTTTTTGTGAGGTGACCGGGGAGAATGCCGACGAGGCCGGCGCCCTCCTGCGCGGTCACGGATACCGGCTGTTCGACGCCGCGAGCCCCGTGGGCGGGCGGCAACCTCTCGGGCGCGCGGCCTGGAACACGCTCGCCCTTCCCGCATGAGGATCCTCATCGTCAGTCATCCTCCGCTCACGGGCGAGCTTGGAGCGGCTCAGACGGCGCTCCAACTCGCCGCGGCTCTCCGGGACCGCGGCCACGACGCGTCGGCCTGGTCACCGGAGCCGCTGCCTCCCGGCGTCCGCTGGTGGAACATCTGGCGGCGGCAGAGAGTGGCCATCGAGACTTTCGTGACCGAGCACGGCCCCTTCGACGTGATCGATACGCCGGCCAGCACCGCGAGCCGAAACCTCGCGCGCCAGGGACGGCTGATCGTGCGGAGCATCCAGCCGGAGCTCCTCTACCTCTGGCAGGAAATCCACGGCGACATGGGCAAGCATCTCCTGCCTTCGCCCCGTTCCCTCGCTCATGCGGCGGTGGCCGCGCCGCGCTCCGCCGCCATCGTTTCCGGCTGGCGCCACGCCCACTTCATCCTCTGCCTGGGAAGCATCGAGCTCACCTGGATGCGCCGGCATTTTCCACGCTGGCAGGCCAAGCTGGGCTCCTACGTCTGCGCTCCGCCGCCCTCCGAAAGGCTTGCCCTGAACGAAGTCCGGCGCCGCAGGCCGCCGGCTGGGAAGGGAAACGCGACCCGCTTCCTGTGGATCGGCCGGTGGTCCTCACAGAAAGGGTTGAAAAGGCTCCTGAGCTGGATTGAGGAGCGCCTCTCCCTCGCTCCGAACGACACCATCACCCTCGCCGGCTGCGGCCTCCAGACGGAACGAGACCTGCGGCCGGAGTGGCTCGGCTCCGGCCGCGTCCGCGTCGTTCCGTCTTTTTCCCGGACCGAGCTTCTCGAGCTTCTCGCGGCTCACGACGCGGGAGTCTTCACCAGCAACGTCGAGGGCTGGGGCCTCACCCTGAACGAGATGCTGGAGTCGGGCCTGCCGGTCTTCGCCACGGAAACGGGCGGCGTCGCGGATCTCCAACCTTTCTTTCCTCAGTCGCTGCACCCCTTCCCGCCGCCGGTCTCGATCGAGCCGAGCCCCCTGGAGGACCTCGAAGCCAACGGCTACTTCGCGCGGTTCAACTGGCCCGCCATCGCCAGATCCTACGAGGAGACGGTTCTCGGACCGCGACTCCATGGCGGCTGAAGCTCCCGGCGGTACCATCGTCCATGTGGCGCAGCTCGAGATCTCCCGCGAGTCGGGGATGGGGCGGGTGGCCTGGCATTGGCGGCAGGCGCTGGAGGACCGCGGATATTCCTTCCTGCACATCGGCCCCCGCGAGATCGGCCGTCCGGTTCATCCGGCGTTCTTTCCCTTCGCGGCCTGGCGCCGGATCCGGCGGCTGGGGCTTCGGCCTGCCGCCTTCCTGGTCCACGAACCGGCCGGCGTGCCCTTCGTCGCCGCCGGCGCGCCCGCGTTCGTCTTCAGCCACGGCCTGGAGCGGCGGGGCTGGGAGGCGGCCCTGGCCCACGCCGCGGCCTCCGGCCCCCCGGTCCGAGCCCGCTCCCGGCTGCTCTTCCCGCTCTGGCGCCTGCGTCAGGCGGACTTCTCTCTACGCCGCGCCCGGGCTGTGCTGGTTCTCAACCGCGACGATCTCGCCGACGTCCAGGCCCGCTATGGCCGCCGGAGGGAGGACGTCTTCCTCTTTCAAAACGGGGTGGACTCGCTGCCCGCGACGCCGCGGAGGGTCTCGGATGAGCCCCCCACCGTCCTCTTTCTCGGCTCCTGGCTCGACCGTAAAGGAACTCGCACCCTGGTGAACGCGGCGAGCCTGTTGCGCCGGCGCGGCGTCGTGGCCCGCTACCTTCTGGCGGGCACGGGGGCCGAGGCGGAGGAGGTCCTCTCGGCCTGGCCGGCGGAGCTCCACGGCTCGGTGCGCGTGCTTCCGTCCTTTTCCGCCGCGGAGGAAGCGGCTCTCTACGCCGCGGCCGACCTGTTCGTTCTGCCGAGCCTCTTCGAAGGCCAGCCTCTGTCTCTTCTTCAGGCCATGGCCGCCGGCTGCTGCTGTCTCGCCTCGGACATCGCCGGCAATCGGGATCTGATCGGCCACCGCCGCGGCGGGCTCCTTCACGAGGCGGGCAACTCGGAACAGCTCGCCGGCCAAATGGCGGAATGCCTGGCGAGCCCCGCCTGGCGCGAGGAGCTCGGGAGCGCCGCCCGGAGCGCGATGGCCGGACGCGCATGGAGCGTCAAAGCCGGCGAAGTGGCGGATTTCATCGCCGGGGTCCTGCGATGAGCCAGCCCGAGAGCTTCGAGCCCAGGATCGAAGGACTGGACCTTTCCCTGTTCGCGGCCATCGACAGTCAATCCGATGACGGCGACAAGCGCTCGTGGCTGGCACTCCAACGGCTGGTGAGGCGACGGCACGCCTCCTATACCTACCTGGAGATCGGCTCCTATCGTGGCGGCAGCCTTCAACCTCACCTCCTCGATCCGCGGTGTGGAAAAATCATTTCGATCGACAACCGGCCCCTTGAGCCTCCCGACGATCGCGGCCAGCGGTTTCGCTACGAGGACAACTCCACGGAAGGGATGCTGTCCAATCTGCGCGCCATCGCTCCGGACCAGGTCTCGAAGGTCGCCTGCTTCGATTCCGACGCCCGGCACATCGACCTTGCGCGACTCCCGGAGCGTCCCGACCTGTGCTTCATCGACGGCGAGCATACGCGCGGCGCCGTGCTCAGCGATTTCGATTTCTGTTCCCGTGCCTGCTCTTCCCGCGCGATCATCGCGTTTCACGACGACTGGATCATCTATCCGGCATTGGCTCAGATCCTGCGCACGCTCGCGCGGCAGGGACGGCGATTCACAGCTTTCAAGCTTCAGGGCTCGACGTTCGCCATCGCGCTGGGGGAGGCGCGGATTCCGGAAGACGGTTTCATCCAGAAAATCGCGGTGGGGGGCCGGCGGTTCATCCTCCGCATGCGAGTGCGCCGAGTCCTCAAGCGGTTTTTCCCCGCCTTTCTGCTCCCGGTCCTGCGCCAGCTCCGCAAGGTCATGTCGTGAGAGACCGATTCCTCAAGCCGCAGTACCTCTTCCGGCCAGGCCAGGCGGCGCGGCGATTGATCCAGGCCCTGCGCGGCGGCACTCCCGAGTCGGCGGTGGTGAGGCTGCCGTGGGGGCTTCGCCTGCGCGTCGATCCCCGCGAGAGCATCGGGAATGCCGTGTGGCGGCTCGGCATCTACGATCTTGCCGTCAGCGAGGCCCTCTGGCGGCTCACCTCCCCGGGCGATCTGGCCGTCGACGTCGGCGCGAATCTCGGCCACATGGCAGGAATTCTCGCTCTGCGCGCCGGGCCGGCCGGGCAGGTGCTCGCCTTCGAGCCCCATCCCGGGGTCTTTGCCGATCTCGTCGCGAACGCCGGTCTCGCGGCCGCCGATCCCAGAACGGCACCGATCGCGGCGTTTCCCATGGCCGTGGGAGACGCCGAGGGGACGGGCCATCTCGACTGCGGCGACGACTTCTCCTCCAATCGCGGGCTGGCGCGCCTCGCGAGCCCCGGAGCGGAGGGAATTCCGGTGAGGATAACGACCCTGGATATCGCGCTCGACGGGCGAACCGCGGCGGTCGTGAAAATCGACGTCGAGGGCGCGACGCAAAGCGTGATCGCGGGAGCTCGTGATTCTTTGCGCGCGGGGCGTATCCGCCACTTGATCTACGAGGCGCACGAGGATGAACGGGATTCGCTGGCCGGCTCGCTGAGGGATTTCGGGTACAGCGTGTATGCTCTGGGCCGTGACCGGTTCGGGCTCGTTCTCGGCGGCGATCGTGAAGCCCCGATCCTGCCGGGATATGAGGCCCCGAGTTGCCTGGCCACGCGCGATCCTTCTCAAATACAGTCCGTGTTCCGCCGTCGTGGCTGGAGAGTTTTTTCGTGACCCTCGGTGCCGTCGTCACGACCTTTGAGTCGTGGCCTCTGGCCGTGCGTTGCCTGGAGGCCTTGCGGCTTTGGAGCAGAAGCCTGGAAAAGATCGTCGTGCTGGACGATCATTCGTCCAGCGCCCCGGAGGCTTTGCCGCTCGACTCGCGATTGGAGGTCCGAATCAATCCCGCGCGCCGGGGTTTCGCCGCGACTCTCAATCGCGGTATCGAGGAAATTGACACCGAGGTCGCCGTGGTGTTCGACGCGGACGCCTACCCCCTGTCTGACGCTTCCGAGGCGGTCCGCGATGCCTTCGCCGGCGAGCCCCGCCTCGGGCTCCTCGGCTTCCGCACGGTGGATGCCCACGGCCACGACACTCCCTCGTGGAGCGAGGAGCCGGGCGTCTTCTCTCTGGCTGCCGGCCAACGCCTCGACGGCTGGCTGCGGCGCTTGAAACCCACCCGCCGGCCGGAGAGGATCTGCCTCCACACCGCCGCTCTCGCCGTCCGCCGCGAGGCCTTCCTCGCCGTGGGCGGCGCGGACGAGGCGCTCGGGTTTCTGGATGTCGACATCGATCTGTCGATACGCCTGCGCCAGGCCGGCTGGAACGTGCGGTGGGAGCCGGCCCTCGTGGCCTACCATGAGGGAGGAGGCAGCCCGATCGCCACCCGCTGGCGGGTCCAGGAGTTCTACCGTGGCCGCTTCCGGCTGCTGCGCAAGCATGGCCGCATCCGCTTCCCCGGCCTGATTCGCGCCGTCGTGCTCGTACGTCTCCACGTCGAGTCCCTGCTGCTGGCGGTCCTCGGGGGCGTACTCTTTCACGATGCCGAGCAGCGGCGGGACAAGGCTGTCGGCCGCCGCGAGCTCATCCAACTCGTCCGCCGTGATTTCCGCTGAGCGCCTGGGCAGTGGAGCCGTCCGACTACGGTATAGGCTTGCTACAATGGCCGGGTTAGACGGGGCAATCAGGTCTCTTGGAGAAGGAGGGTCTGCGTGAGCAACAGCCTGCCTGGTAGCAAGCTGCCTGCGGTCCTCCTCGGCTCATCGCTCGGCGCCCTTCTGGGCCTGGCCGAGGCTTCAGCCCTGCTGTGGATGGGCGTTCTCTCCTTTGGAGTCCGGGGGGCGGCTCTCTCGTTTCTGTTGATCGCCTCCGTGGCCTATTCGCTGGCGGGACTCGGGCTTGCGCTCGCCGTGCTCCTGGTGGCGCGGATTCTGGCCTTCTCATCCCTTCGCCCGAGCCTCAGATCCACCCTGGCGGCCATCCCGGCTCTTCTGACTTTCTACTCCGTGGGTGTCCTGGGCCACTATTTCTTGGAATTCCCCATCCGCAGCTCAGCTTTCCTCCTCACCCTCGGCGCCGCGGCTCTTCTCTCCTCGGCTCTTTGGTGGTGGCTGCCCTGG
Organism: Thermoanaerobaculaceae bacterium; assembly: GCA_963717295.1. GTDB lineage: Bacteria > Acidobacteriota > Thermoanaerobaculia > Multivoradales > UBA5704 > DATARR01. Next base: position 6,753,234 of record OY970330.1, on the reverse strand, counting down.
ACCGGCCCCCGCACGGCCGGCGCCCCTCCTGCCCGGAGGCTCTTTCGCCGCCTGGCGCTGGCCGTCGCACCGGCGACGACTCTCATCCTCCTCGCGGCTCAAGTGGTCTCCCTGGCGACAGCGCGGACGCTGCCCCCTCCCTCGCAGCCAGGCAACGTCGTTCTGATCACTCTCGACACTCTCCGTCCCGATCACACCGGCGCCTACGGCTATGCGGCGGCAAAGACTCCGAACCTCGATCGTCTCGCCAAGAGCGGGGCGATGTTCCGGCAGGCTTATACCCCTGTCGTTCTGACCGGCCCCGCGCACGCGGCGATCCTGACCTCCGGATATCCGGTCGATCATCGGTTGAAGAACAACGGCCAGAGAATCGCCACCAAAGCACGAACTCTCGCGGAGATTTTCCGCGATGCGGGCTATCAGACCTTCGCCGCTGTCAGCGTGGTTCATCTCGACGGGCACTACTCCGGCCTGGACAGGGGATTCCAGAGCTTCCACGGCAGCGGACGCCTGAGTCCCTTCATGTGCCTTTCCGCTTTCCGAATCGCCAATACGGCGCTGATCCGCCTGGGATCCTCCGGCCTCTGGACGCCATTCCGCAGGGGATCTTTCGCGGTCGACGACTTCATGAGCTGGCTGGCAACCCACGGCAAGGCGCCTTTCTTCGCCTGGATTCATATTTACGATGTTCACTACCCTTACGGAGCGGACGAATCCGAAGCCGCCAAAGCCGAGGCCCTTTGCTCTGAAATTGTAAACACTGCCGCCAACATGGGGGATCCCCGAATCGAGCAGGCGAGCCTTCTGTATGATCACGGAGTGGCTTCCGCCGACGCGCAGCTCGGCAGGATTCTGGACGCTTTGTCGAAGCTCGGGTTGCGATCGAACACCCTGGTCGTCGTGGCTTCCGATCATGGCGAGACGCTTGCCAATCCCGCGGTCGAGCGCCGGCATTGGTGTCGCCATGCCGACGTCTATGAGGATACCGCGCACGTAGCAATGATCATGAGCTACCCCGGAAAGATCTCTCCCGGAGTCGCGATCGACTCGCCCGTGAGCCTTCTCGACGTAGCGCCCACCACCCTGGCCTTACTGGGCATGGACCGTGGCGCCCATCATTTCCGGGGGGTCGATCTGGTTCCGCTTCTCGACCGCCGCCCCGCGGGAGAGTCGCATTCCTGCCTGATGACCCAGCACGCTCCCAACATCCCGGGCCTGGAATCCTGGGCGGTACGGCAGGCTTGCTGGACGCTCATCCTGCGCAGTCCCCGGGGGCCGGCCGCGCTTTACAACTCCTGCCAGGATCCTGCCGAAAGCCTGAACCTGGCCACAAAGTTCCCCCGGATCGCTACCCGGCTCGAGAGCTGCTTTCGCGCTCACAGCCGCTTCTTCGATGTTCCCGGGGCGCCTTTGACACTACATCCGATGGACGACGATCTTCATCAGCTTGGATACTTGTGATGCAGACCCTTAATGGAGAAGGAAGCATGGATTGGCGACACAAGAGCGTCCTGGTAACCGGCGGAGCCTCATTCATCAGCTCCCACCTGATCGACCTGCTCGTGGAGAAGGGCGCGCGGAGCATTCGCGTCGTCGACGACCTCTCCAGTGGCCGGCAGGCCAACATTCAGGCGCACATCGACTCGGGAGTCGTGGAGTTTCACCGTGAGGACCTGCTCGCTCCCGGCGTCCCTCAGAGCATGGTTGCGGGGATCGACGTCGTCTTCCACCTCGCCGCCATCCACGGCGGTCGCGGCTTCGTCGATCTTCACCAGGCCGCCTGCTCCCAGAACCTCGCCATGGACGGCATGCTGATCAAGGCCGCCCACGAAGCAGGCGTTGGCAAATTCGTCTTCGCATCCTCAGGCTGCGTCTACCCCAATCACCTCCAGGGGGACGTCACGAAAGAGCTCTATCTCACCGAGGAGATGGTCGGCCCGCCCTATGACGCCGACAACATGTACGGCTGGGCGAAGCTGATGACGGAGATGACGCTGCGCGCCTATGCCCGGGACTTCGGGCTCAAGGCGGCCTCCTGCCGCTTCTTTACGGTCTACGGTGAACGCGGTGTCGAGAACCACGCCGTCATCGCCATGATCGCCCGCGCTTTCGTGCGCCAGAATCCCTTCGAGGTTTGGGGCGACGGCACCCAGATCCGCAACTGGACCTACGTCGGCGACATCGTCAGCGGCATGGTCCGCGCCGCCGAAACCATCGAGGACGGCACGGCCGTCAACCTCGGCACCGAGGAGCGCACCCGCGTGATCGACGCCGTCCACGAGGTGCTGCGCTATACCGGCCACCAGGCGGAGATCAAGCTGCTCCCCCATATGCCCACCGGGCCGCTCAATCGCGTGGCGAGCAACCGCCTGGCCCGGCAGCTCCTGGGCTGGGAGCCGCGGATGAAGTTCATGGACGGCCTGCACCGCACCATCGACTGGTATTTCTCTTCCCGCCAGCGGGAAACCGTCAGCGGCTATCTCGCCGAGATGCTCACCGAACGCTAGCCGCCCCTGATGCACCGGCTGGTCTACCTGTGCGACTGGCTGCCGCCGGACTTCGGTGCTGTGGGCCAGTACAGCCTGCTGTTCGCCCGCGAAAGGGCGGCGCGGGGTGAGGACGTGGTGCTCGCCGGCCTCTCCTCCACCGCCGCCTCGGTCGAGGAGGAGCGGCCGGGAGCCGGACGGCTGCGGATCGTTCGCCTGCGGGCGCCGGTCTACGATCGCGCGGACCTGCGCCATCGGGCGCTGTGGACGGCGCGGACCAATCTCGCCCTGCTCTGGAAGCTGCGGCGAGAGATCCGCCAGGCTGACGAGGTGCTGTTCACCGGCAGCCCGCCGTTCCTCATTCATTTTCTCGGGCCGCTAAACCTGCTTCTGCGCCGGCGGTTGACCTACCGCATCACCGATTTCCATCCTGAGTGCCTGATGGCGGAGCTCGGCCGTCCTTCGGGGGCGCTACGTCTCTTCCATCGCTGGACCCTCGCCCTGCGCCGCCGGGTGGACCGCTTCGAAGTCCTCGGGGAAGACCAGCGGCAACGGCTGCTCGCGATCGGCATCGACCCTGAGCGCATCGTGCTGAAGCGCGATCCCTCGCCGGTGGAGATCCCCCCGGGGACCATTCCCCTGGAGACGCCCCCGGAGCTCGCCGGCCACGTCATCCTCCTCTACTCCGGCAACTTCGGCGTCGCCCACGACCACGAGACCTTCCTTGCCGGGTACCGGCAGCACCACCGGGAAGGCTCCGGACGGGTGGCTCTCTGGCTCAACGCCACCGGCTCCCGGGCAGACCGGGTCGCCGAGGCCCTGAAGCGAGAGGGGCTTCCCTTTCATCGCAGCCTCCCGGTGCCCCTGGAGCTGTTGCCGCGTCTCCTGGTGACGCCGGACGCCCATCTCGTCACCTTGCGCGATGAATTCGTGGGCTACGTGCTCCCCTCCAAGATCCACGGCTGCCTCCAGTCGGGCGGCAGCCTGCTCTACATCGGCAGCCCGCGGTCGGACGTGCATCTGCTGGCCAGCCAGGCAACAACTCCCTACTGGCGGGTCGACGCTGGGGACTCCGCAGGAGTCGCCCGAGCCCTGGAGGAGATGGCCGGCCGCTCGGGGCCCGCCAAGCCGTGATACAATGGCGAGTCTAAATAGCGATCAACAATGAATTTAAGGGCGCGCTGCAAGCGCCGGTCGCAAGGGAAGCAGCACCGTATGGATGGAATTCTGTTGTATGCCTTCGGCGCCGCCTGCGTCGCCGCCCTCGCCACCAATCTGATGGTTCCGCCCGTCACGCGCCTGGCGGTAGCCCTGCGCGCCCTGGATCATCCGGATGAAAGAAGGATGCAGGCGAGCGCGGTCCCACGCCTGGGGGGTGTCGCGATCGTCCTCGGCCTCGCTCTGGGCGGCGGAGTGGTGGCGGTTTCGCAATGGGGCCGGCTGGGCACCGGGGCCGGCCGGGGCGAATTGGTCGCTCTGGCGCTGGGCACCGGCATCGTCTTTCTCGTCGGCGTCCTCGACGACCTGATGGGGGTCTCGGCAGCGAAAAAGTTCCTGTTCCAGCTGCTCGCCGCCTGGCTCCTGGTCCGCGTCGGCTGGTCCTTCGAGGTGCTGCGGCTGCCCGGCCTGGGCGCCGTCGATCTGGGCCTCTTTCGCGGCGTCGTGTCGCTGCTCTGGATCGTGGGCGTCACCAACGCCATCAACCTCATCGATGGCCTGGACGGACTGGCCGGCGGGGTCGCCGCCATCATCTCGTTGAGCTTCCTCGCCTACGCCATCCTCCAGGGCAACCCCGGCACCGTGATCCTGATGGCGTCCCTGGCCGGTGCCTGCATCGGCTTTTTGCGCCACAATTGGGAACCGGCACGCATCTTCATGGGCGACTCCGGGTCTCTCACCCTGGGTTTCCTCCTTGCCGCCACGGCCGTTCACTCCTCCATCAAGGCGCCGGCCACGGTCGCCATCCTGGTGCCCATCCTCGCTCTCGGAGTGCCGGTGATGGACACCCTGCTGGTGATGGCCGTGCGCTTTCTCGACCGTCCCAAGGGGCCCTTCACCACCCGCTTTCTGCGCATGTTCCGGGCCGACCGCAACCATCTGCACCACATCCTCGAGCACTTTGGCGGCAAGCGCTCCCGCATCGTGGCGGTGATCTACGCCGTGGTCCTCTCCTTCTGCGCCCTGGCCCTGGTGGTCGCCGCCACCGGGCGGACGGTTCTTGGGCTGGCCCTGGTGATCCTGGAATTCTCAGTGGTGCTGGCGATGCGCCGTCTGGGCATGGCCATGGAGGCGCGCCGTCTTTCCCGCGTGCAGCGCGAGGAGATCAAGAGCGAGCTTGGCTTGCCGACCGAGCCCAAAATCGCCTCGGTGCGTCACATCGCGAGCCGGCGACGGCACTAAACTTTGGCACGCAGGATTTGGCCGGCAACCTCTTCAAGCCGCGCGAACCCTGAGGGATAGACGAGACGCCGCACCGGCACGCTTCGCACCAGCCGGGCCAGCCGGTCCAGCCGGGCGGGCTGCAATCCTACCGCTTCCACGAGTCGCGGCGAGAAGGAGTGGCGGATGAGCTCAATCAGCGCTTCGCTACGCGGAACCGGCTGAATCTCCACAACGTCCGCTCCCTCCACACGCGTCGCCAGGTAGATACAGGCCAAGGGGCTGGAGACCTCCCGAAACCTGCCGAACCCACCTTCCCCAACCGCGATGCTCCTCTTTTCGGAGCCCTTCCGGACCTGAGGAAGGCCGGCATAGCTCCCGAAGAAATGCTCCGCTTCATCCGGCCACATCCGCATCAGAGGATACGACGGCCGAGCTTCCCAAACACCCTCCCGCTCCTCCCCCACCAGCACGTCGTCTGTCAGCAATGAAGCACCGCCAGCGATCATCCCCGCCGCAAGCCCGCTCTTGCCACCGCCATGACGGGATACGAAGGCGACAGCGCGCCCTCCCACTTCGACCGCCGCGGCGTGGAGGGTGATCAGACCATGGCGTTCGAGCCAGTAGGACATGACAGGCCCGAGCATCCGAAGCTCGGCCAAGCCGTTCTCAGGAAGGGCTAGGTAGCTATCAATGCGGTCGGAATCGACGCGAAAATCGCCTGCCCCGGGAAAGCGGAAAATTTCCCCTTCGGGCTCTCGATAGAGGAACCCCAGGCTCTCACCGTCCTTGCCCCGAAGAGAGCTTGTATAGATTGGAATGCCGGCCGGCCGTACAGTAGGGAGAAGAGGGCGGGCGGAGATGGAAACCGACAGCGAGATGGGACCAAACCCCGGCAACAGCCGAACGGTGAACGGAAAGTCGCCAGCTATCGTCACTCCAAACAGCCGGCGACCCCGTCCCGCCGGGTGAGCCGGCTCGCGACAGCTAGAGCCGTCGATTTCACACTCCTTCGCTGCCGTCCTGCATGTTGTTTGAGTCGTTTTCACCGGAAAGGCCAGAACCCGTCAACTGATTGATCGATCCCCATTCCTTGAGATGAGGGCCTTCATACGGCTTCCTCGGTGGACTGGGATCGGAAGACCGGGAAACAGAGCCAAGCTCCACTGTCGTTTCGGCATCCTGGGTCATCACGAGAACCTTTCCTAGAATTCTGAGATCCACTCTACCCGCGCTCAGGCAGCGGCTTTGCCTGTTCGTGCTCCTTGGCTCCGGATCGCGTCACAACGCCTCAACCAGATCTCAAGGCAAATGGCACGCCAGACAGCGCCCCTCGACGCTTCCGATCCCCCGTTTGCCAAGCCCCTATAGGCAGAGCGCAACCGTTCCCCATCCAAAATACCGAACTCGGCAGACCGTGGCGCTCGCACGAGCTCCAGCACTTCGTCGGTCGCCCGCTCCAGAAGAAGATGATCAAGGAATCTTGTAAAACTAGTCTTACCCCTCCGAAGCCGGACCTTCTCGGGGAGAATTCCCGACATGGCTCGCCTCAGAAGATTCTTAGTAAACCCAAGCCGGAAAATCTGCTCCACAGGAACCGCCAGAATGTACTCGAAAAGTCGCCGATCCAGAAAGGGATGGCGAACCTCGGCACCCGAGGGAGCGGAGCTCCGGTCGTGCCAGTTGGCAATCCGCAAGTACCAAGGGCTCTCCACTAAGTTGTCGTAGATCTCCTGCCGCGCAGGGCTTGCAAAAACCCTCTGCCTCAGAGTTCCGGCCGGAAACTCTTCTTGTTGAGTCCGGAGCAAGAAGTTCGGATGGATGAGGGAGGACAGGGATACCTGCCGTTTTCCAAGGGCCGAGCTCAGGCGACGGTGGAAGCCGGTAGGCACGTGCGGTCGTCCCAGGTAGCGATAGAGGAGCCGGAAGACCGACTCTCGCCGGCTGCGGGCGTAAAGCACGACATCACGAATCACTGCCAGGTCACCCCTCTGCAAGCGTTCAGCATACACCAGAGGACTGCCCCGGAGCAGATCATCTCCACCGTGTCCCGTTAGCAGAACCCGGGCTCCTCGCGCCGCCATCGCGCGGTGGATTTCCTCAAAGCAGCCACGCCAACCAAGGGAAGGTGTGTCGGGACTGAAGGGAAGTGCGACCCGGGATTCCAGGCTCCAGTGTCGCTCCGCTTCGACAGGCTCTACCTCTAAACCCAACTCTTCCGTCATCGCCCCGCTATAGGCACGCTCGTCGCACTCGGTCAGGCGGTCGAAGAAGAAGGTGTAGGTACGAGTGGCAGGGCTCATTTGGTGTGCGAGGGCTGCCACCGAGGTCGAGTCGAGGCCGCCGCTCATCGCAACCCCCGCGAAAGACCCAGGATCACGGAGGCGGTCGGAGACCGATCTTTGAAAAATTTGCAGAAAATGGGCAGCGTAATCCTCGTCCCGAACGTAGCGGATCTCTTCCAACTGGGGTACCCAGTAGGACTTCACTTGCACCACTCCACTCTCTGCGGTCAGCCGGTGGCCGGGAGCCAGCTTATTGATAGCCTCAAAGAAACTCCGCTTCGGATCCTCGCACTGATACCCTAGGAAAGCAGCAATTTCCCGCTCGTTATATTCATCGGGCACCGCCGGGTGCAGTAAAACTTGGATGGCGTCCGAGGCGAAGCACACGAGCGAGCCTACTTGGGCGTAGTGGAACGGCTTGATGCCCAAGGCGTCGACGGCGCAAAGAAGCCGCCGCCGGGGAGCATCCCAAACAGCGAAGGCGAAGTCGCCGAGGAGGTGATCAGCACACTCAATTCCCCACTCGAGGTAAGCCGCGAGGAGCAGCCGGACATCCGAGGCAGACCTCCCCTCGGCCGGACCTAGCCGGTCGATGAGTTCAGAGCGATTGTCGAGACGGCCGTCCAGGATCACGCAGATCTGGTTCCGGGCGTCGAGCAGAGGCTGGTCCAGCGCTTCACCCGCAGCCGGAGCCTGTAGCGCTTGGTAGACAAGACCCGCTTCGTTCAGAAAAAGGTACTTGGTGCCACCAGGAGCCCGGTAGGAGGAAGACTCCGCAATATTTCGGAGACTCTCCGGATCGATCCGGGAGGTCCCAAAGTCCACGACGCCGATAATGCCGCTCATACGTGCTTGATCAGCCCACGGTCAGCCAGAGTGTCCACGAACCGCGCGATGTCCTCCCGTAAATGTTCCTCCGAGACGTCGTACTCCGCAAGCAATGAATCGCATACCGCTTCGACATTCCCGTGAAGGCGGAGCAGCGACCACATGCGGGTGCCGACTTCGTTCAGACCGAAGTACTTTCCGGACTCGGTGGCGAGAAGAACCGCCTCACCGTCGAGGTCACGAAAGAGCACGGTCTCAGGTATCGCAACTCGAATCATTTGCGCCATCTCATAGTCACAATCAACACCCTATTATAGAGGTTCCTGGGCCAGAAATCCGCCATCTGAAAAAGAAATAGCGCTCCGAGCCTTCCGGAGCGCCTGAAAGACCGGAAGGGGCCGCGCCGCGGCGGCCCCTTCCGTAAAGTTGCAAGTCTCTAGTTCCGGTGCGGAGCGCACAGGTTCCCGTTGTTGTAGGAGTCGAGCTGCACCTCCAGGGCATTGCCCTGCTGGCCGGCGGTGCTGCTCGGCGACACGCCACTGCCTACCGGGTGCTGTGCCATCCAGGCGTCGGCGGCCTGGATGATCGGGAAGATGCAGCTGATGTTGTTGCTCATCAGGGCGTTGAGCTCGGCGGCGACGAGCTGGTGGAACAGGGCGATGGTCTCATCGCCGCCGACAGCAGTACCCAGCCAGGTGATGGCCTGCGCCTTGGTGTAGGTGATGCCGCCGATGGTGATCGACTGCACCGGCCAGGCTTCCGGATGGGTCTTCCAGTACCCGAGGGTGCCGGTGCCGCCGGCCGTGGCGCTCGGGAAGTGGTACCCGAAGTCGACGTCCGAACGGCTGACCGTGAGGTTGACCGTGGCCTGGTTGGCCGAGGACACGCCGTCGAGGTCGTAGGTCTCGGTGAAGGTGGCCGATGGCAGCGAGCTGGTCACCACCTTGACGGTGTAGGTGCCCGCGGTCAGGCCGGCGAAGCTGTAGTTGCCGCTGCTGTTCGTCGTGGTGGTGGCGATCACGGTGCCGCCGCTGTTCAGCAGTTGGACGGTCACACCGCTGATACCGACCTCATCCGCGTCCTGGATCCCATTGGCGTTGGCATCCTTCCAGATGCGGTCGCCGATGGAGAGCGTGCCGGCGGCGCGGTACCCGAAGTCCACGTCCGTCCGGCTGGCCGTCAGGTTGAAGGAAGCCGTGTGAGCCGTGGTGATGCCGTCGAGGTCGTAGGTCGGCGTATAGCCGGCAGGCAGGCTGCTGCTGACCACCCGGACCGTGTAGTTGCCGGCGGCAACGTTGGAGAAGGTGTAGGCACCGTTGGTGTCGGTGGTCGTGGTGGCGATGACGGCGTTGCTGCTGTTGAGGAGCTGGACGGTGACGCCGCTGATCCCGGGCTCGCCGGTATCCTGGACGCCATTGCCGTTCGTGTCCTTCCACACCAGGTTGCCGACCGAGAAGGTCTGGGGCGTGCAGGTGGCGTCGATCTGCACCGAATCCACCTTGAAGAGGTCATCGGTGCCACCGAAGTTGCTGCTGACCCGGAAGCGGATCCGGGTGTTGCTGGCGATATAGGCCGAGATGTCGTAGGTCCGAGAGCTGATGTACGTGCCGCTATAGCCGGTCAGCGTCTCCAGCGCGGTGTAGGTGGCGCCTCCATCCTTCGACACTTCGATGACCACCGCGTCGTCGGACTCGACTCCCTTGATGTGGAAGTTGACGGTCAGCGTCGCGGACGCGAAGCCCGAGAGGTTGACCTGGCGCGCCGCGCTCGGCTGAGTGCCGGTGTCGGGGCTGTCACGCAGGATCAGGTACCCGGCGTAGGGAGTCCCCACGGTCACGTTGCCGCTGCTCACGCCCACTCCCGCCACGTCGCTCTCGATCCAGTCGCCGCTCCAGCTCAGGGTGCCTTCGTTGTTGGAGAAGCTGTTGGTCGTGAACGTGTCCTTGAAGGAACCGCCCACGCAGGTCGTGGGACGGTAGCCGAAGTCCACGTCCGTGCGGTTGGCCGACAGGTTGAACGACGCCGTGTGCGGGGTGGCCACGCCGTCGAGGTCGTAGGTCGGCGAGTAGCCCGCGGGCAGGCTGCTGCTGACCACCTTGACGGTGTAGTTGCCGGAGGTGATGCCGGTGAAGGTATAGATGCCGCTGGCGTTGGTCGTCGTGGTGGCGACCACCGTGTTGCTGCTGTTGAGGAGCTGGACGGTGACGCCGCTGATCCCCGGCTCGCCGGAATCCTGGACGCCGTTGCCGTTCGTGTCCTTCCAGACCAGGTCGCCGATTGAGAAGGTCTGCGGCGTGCAGGTACCGTCGATCTGCACCGAATCCACCTTGAAGAGGTCGTCGCTGCCGGTGTAGCCGCCGGTGATCCGGAAGCGGATCCGGGTGTTGGTGGCGAGGTAGGCCGAGATGTTGTAGCTGCGCGTGAGGACGAGGTCGGTAGTGGTGTAGCCGGTCAGCGTCTCCAGCGTGGTGTAGGTGGCGCCGCCGTCCTTCGAGATCTCGACCACCGCCGCGTCGTCGGGCTCGACGAGCTTGAGGTGGTAGGTGACCGTCAGCGTCGCGGCCGCGAAGCTCGAGAGGTTGGCCTCACGCGCCGCGCTCACCTGGGTGCTGACGGTGGGGTTGCTGTTGCGCAGGATCAGGTAGCCGGCGTAGGGGGTGCCGACGGTCACGTTGCCGGCGCTCACTCCCGCTCCCGCCGTGTCGCTCTCGATCCAGGCGCCGCTCCAGGCGAGCGTGCCCTCGCTATTGGAGAAGCTGTTGGTGGTGAACGTGTCCTTGTAGGAGCCCGCCGCGCAGACCGGAGCGCGGTAGCCGAAGTCGACGTCCGTGCGGCTGGCCGTCAGGCTGAACGTCGCCTGGTGAGCGCTCCCGGTGCCGTCGAGGTCGAAGGTCGGAACGTAGCCCGCGGGCAGAGTGCTGCTGACCACGCGGACCGTATAGGTGCCGGCGCCCAGGTTGGAGAAGGTGTAGTTGCCGTTGCCGGCCGTCGTGGCGGTGGCGATGACGGTGCCGCCGCCGTCGAGCAGTTGGACGGTGACGCCGTTGAGGCCGGTCTCGCTGGCATCCTGGACGCCGTTGCCGTTGGCGTCGTTCCACACGCGGTCGCCCACGGAGAGGGTGCCACGGTAGCCGAAGTCGACGTCGGTGCGGCTCTGGCCGGCGGTGAGGGTGAAGGACGCCACGTTGGCTGTGGCGATACCGTCGAGGTCGAAGGTCGGCGCCATCCCGCGGGCAGACTGCTGCTGACCACGCGGACGCGTGTAGGTGCCGGCGGCCAGGTTGGTGAACGAGTAGTTGCCGTTGCCGGCCGTGGTGGCGGTGGCGATGACGTTGCCGCCGTTGTCGAGGAGCTGGACGGTGACGCCGTTGATGCCGGCCTCACCGGAGTCCTGGACGCCGTTGCCGTTGGCGTCGTACCAGACGCGGTCGCCGACCGAAGCCGTGCCGCGGTAGCCGAAGTCGACGTCGGTGCGGAGGCTGCCGGCGGCGAGGGTGAAGCTGGCCGGTGTTCGCCGTGGCGATGCCGTCGAGGTCGAAGGTCGGGGTGAAGCCCGCCGGCAGCGTGCCGGAGACCACGCGGACGGTGTAGCTGCCGCCCAGCAGGTTGGAGAAGGTGTAGTTGCCGTCGCCGCTCGTGGTGGTGGTGGCGATCACGGTGCTGCTGCTGTCGAGGAGCTGGACGGTGACGCCGTTGATGCCGGTCTCCCCGGCGTCCTGGGTGCCGTTGCCGTTGGTGTCGAGCCAGACGCGGTCGCCGACCGAAGCCGTGCCGCGGTAGCCGAAGTCGACGTCGGTGCGGAGGCTGCCGGCGGCGAGGGTGAGGGTGGCCTGGTTGGCCGTGGCGACGCCGTCGAGGTCGAAGGTCGGAGTGACCCCGGCCGGCAGCGTGCCCGGCACGACCTTGACGGTGTAGGTGCCCGCCGCCAGGTTGTTGAACGTGTAGTTGCCGTCGCCGGCCGTGGTCGTGGTAGCGACCAGGTGTCGCGCCGTTGAGGAGCTGGACGGTGACGCCGTTGATGCCGGTCTCACCCGCATCCTGGACGCCGTTGCCGTTGGTGTCGTACCAGACGCGGTCGCCGATCGAGCCGGTGGCCCGGTAGCCGAAGTCGACGTCGGTGCGGTTCTGACCGGCGGCGAGGGTGAAGGTGGCCTGGTTGGCCGTGGCGATGCCGTCGAGGTCGAAGGTCGGCGTCACACCGGCCGGCAGCGTGCCCGACACGATCTTGACGGTGTAGGTGGCCGGCGTCAGGTTGTTGAACGTGTAGTTGCCGTCACCGGCCGTGGTCGTGGTGGCGACCAGGTGTCGCGCCGTTGAGGAGCTGGACGGTGACGCCGTTGATGCCGGTCTCACCGGCATCCTGGACGCCGTTGCCGTTGGTGTCGTTCCAGACGCGGTCGCCGACCGAGCCGGTGCCGCGGTAGCCGAAGTCGACGTCGGTGCGGTTGGCGCCGGCGGCGAGAGTGAAGGAGGCGATGTTCGGCGTGGCGATACCGTCGAGGTCGAAGCTCGGCGTCACACCGGAAGGCAGTGTGCCGGAGACCACGCGAACCGTGTAGCTGCCGGCCGCGAGGTTGGAGAAGGTGTAGTTGCCGTCGCCGCCGTGGTCGTCGTGGCCACCACCGTGTTGCTGGCGTCGAGCAGCTCGACCGTCACCCCGTTGATCCCGGTCTCGCCGGCATCCTGAACGCCGTTGCCGTTGGTGTCGAGCCACACCCGGTCGCCGACGGAAGCGGTGCCGCGGTAGCCGAAGTCGACGTCGGTGCGCGACGCGCCGGCGGCCAGGGTGAAGGTGGCGTATTGGGCGTCGCAGTACCGTCGAGGTCGAAGGTCGGCGTGACCCCCGCCGGCAGCGAGCCGGTGACGATGCGAACGCTGTAGGTGCCAGCCACCAGGTTGCTGAAGGTGTAGTTGCCGTCACCGCGGTCGTGGTGGTGGCAATCACGTTGCCGCCGTTGTCGAGGAGCTGGACGGTGACGCCGTTGATGCCGGCCTCGCCGGCGTCCTGAACGCCGTTGCCGTTGGCGTCGAGCCAGACCCGGTCGCCGACCGACGCCGGCGCCGCGGTAGCCGAAGTCCACGTCGGTGCGGTTCGCTCCGGCAGCGAGGGTGAAGGTGGCGATGTTCGCCGTCGCGATGCCGTCGAGGTCGTAGGTCTGCGTCAGTCCGGCGGGCAGACTGCTGGTCACCACCCGCACGGAGTAGTTTCCGGCAGTCAGGTTCGAGAAGGTGTAGTTGCCGTCGCCGCTGGTGGTCGCGGTGGCGATGACGGTGCTGCTGGCATTCAGCAGTTGGACCGTCACCCCGTTGAGGCCGGTCTCACCGGCGTCCTGGATGCCGTTGCCGTTGCTGTCGAGCCAGACCCGGTCGCCGACCGAGGCGGTGCCGCGGTAGCCGAAGTCGACGTCCGTACGGCTGACACCGCCAGCCAGGCTGAAGGAGGCGATGTTGGCGGTCCCGATGCCGTCGAGGTCGTAGCTCGGAGCCACGCCCGGAGGCAGGGTGGCAACCACACGCGGACCGAGTAGGTGCCGGCCGACAGGTTCGAGAAGGTGTAGTTGCCGTCACCGCTCGTGGTCGTCGTGCCCACCACCGTGTTGCTGGCGTTGAGCAGCTCGACCGTCACCCCGTTGATGCCCGTCTCACCCGCATCCTGGACGCCGTCGGCGTTGCTGTCGAGCCACAGACGGTCGCCCACCGAGCCGGTGCCACGGTAGCCGAAGTCCACATCCGTACGGTTGGCACCGCCGGCCAGGCTGAAGGAGGCGATGTTCGGCGTCGCGACGCCGTCGAGGTCGTAGGTCGGAGCCAGACCGGCCGGCAGGGTGGCAGCCACCACGCGGACCGAGTAGGTGCCGGCCGTCAGGTTCGAGAAGGTGTAGTTGCCGTCACCGCTCGTGGTCGTCGTGCCCACCACCGTGTTACCGGCGTTGAGCAGCTCGACCGTCACCCCGTTGATGCCCGTCTCGCCCGCATCCTGGATACCGTTGCCGTTGGCGTCGAGCCACAGGCGGTCGCCCACCGAGGCCGTGCCGCGGTAGCCGAAGTCCACATCCGTGCGGTTGGTACCGCCGGCCAGGCTGAAGGAGGCGATGTTCGGAGTCGCGATGCCGTCGAGGTCGTAGGTCGGAGCCAGACCGGCCGGCAGGGTGGCGGCCACCACGCGGACCGAGTAGGTGCCGCTGTCCAGGTTCGAGAAGGTGTAGTTGCCGTCACCGCTCGTGGTCGTCGTGCCCACCACCTTGTTACCGGCGTTGAGCAGCTCGACCGTCACCCCGTTGATGCCCGTCTCACCCGCATCCTGAATGCCGTTGCCGTTACCGTCGATCCACAGACGGTCGCCCACCGAAGCCGTGCCGCGGTAGCCGAAGTCCACGTCCGTGCGGTTCGCGCCGGCCGCCAGGCTGAAGGACGCGATGTTCGGCGTGGCGACGCCGTCGAGGTCGTAGGTCGAAGCCAGACCGGCCGGCAGGGTGGCAGCCACCACGCGGACCGAGTAGTTGCCGCCCGCCAGGTTCGAGAAGGTGTAGTTGCCGTCACCGCTCGTGGCGACCGAGCCCACCACCGTGTTGCCGGCGTCGAGCAGCTCGACCGTCACGCCATTGAGGCCGGCCTCGCCGGCATCCTGGGCGCCGTTGCCGTTGCTGTCGATCCACAGGCGGTCGCCCACCGAGCCCGTGCCGCCATAGCCGAAGTCGACGTCGGTGCGGGGCGTGCCGGCGTTGAGGGTGAAGGTCGCGATGTTGGGCGTCCCGGTGCCGTCGAGGTCGTAGGTCGGGGACAGGCCCGCGGGCAACGTGCCGGCGACCACGCGAACGCTGTAGGTGCCGCCAAGCAGGTTGGAGAAGGTGTAGTTGCCGTCACCGCTGGTCGTGGCGGTGGCGATGACGTTGTTGCCGCCGTCGAGGAGTTGGACGGTGACGCCGTTGATGCCGGCTTCGCCCGCGTCCTGGAGGCCGTTGCTGTTGGTGTCGCGCCACACGCGGTCGCCCACCGAGGCGGTGCCGCGGTAGCCGAAGTCCACGTCGGTGCGCGACGCGGCGGCGGCCAGGGTGAAGGTGGCCTCATTGGCCGTCGCGATGCCGTCGAGGTCGTAGGTGGGGTCGACCCCGGCCGGCAGGGTGCTGGGGACGATCCGGACGCTGTAAGTGCCGGCCCCCAGGTTGTTGAACTGGTAGTTGCCGTTGCCCGCCGTCGTGGTGGTGGCGAGCAGATTGCCGCCGCCGTCGAAGAGCTGGACGGTGGCGCCGTTGATGCCCGCCTCACCCGCGTCCTGAATGCCGTCGCCGTTGGTGTCGAGCCACAGCCGGTCGCCCACCGAGCCGGTGCCGCGGTAGCCGAAGTCCACATCGGTTTTCGCCTCACCACCCGCCAGACTGAAGGAGGCGATGTTCGGCGTCGCCACGCCGTCGAGGTCGTAGGTCGGAGCCACACCCGCGGGCAGCGAGAAGGCCACGATCCGCACCGAGTAGTTGCCGGCGTTCAGGTTGGAGAAGGTGTAGTTGCCGTCGCCGCTGGTGGTCGTGCTCGCCACCACGTTGTTGCTGGCATCGAGCAGCTCGACGGTGACGTCGTTGATCCCCGTCTCGCCAGGATCCTGCACGCCGTCGCCGTTGATGTCGGTCCACACCCGGTCGCCCACCGAGGCCGTGCCGCGGTAGCCGAAGTCGATATCGGTCCGGGCCTGGCCCGTGGTCAGGGTGAACGTAGCGATGTCCGGCGTGGCGACACCGTCGGCGTCGAAGGTCGGAGCCATTCCCGCCGGCAGACTGGCGTTGACGACGCGCACGGTGTAGGTGCCCGCCACCAGGCTGGAGAAGGTGTAGTTGCCGTCGCCGCTGGTGATGGCGGAATCCAGGACGTTGTTGTCCGCGTCGAGGAGCTCGACGGTCACCGCGTTGAGACCCGGCTCGCCGGCATCCTGGACGCCGTTGCCGTTGAGGTCGTTCCACACCCGGTCACCGACCGAGGCGGTGGCGGCGCTGCGGTAGCCGAAGTCCACGTCGGTGCGGCTGGAGCCGGCGGCGAGGGAGAAGGACGCGATGTTCGGCGTCGCCGCGCCGTCGAGGTCGAAGGTCTCGACCAGGCCCGGCGGCAGGCTCCCCGCCACGACGCGCACGGAGTAGTTACCGCCAATCAGATTGGAGAACGTGTAGTTGCCGTCGCCGCCGGTCGTCGCCGTGGCGATGACGTTGCTGCCGGCGTCGAGCAGCTGCACGGTGACGCCGTTGATCCCGGCCTCACCCGCATCCTGGACGCCGTCGCCGTTGGTATCGAACCACACCCGGTCGCCCACCGAGGCCGTACCGGCGTAACCGAAGTCCACGTCGGTGCGCGAGGCGCCGGCGTTGAGGGTGAAGGTCGCGATGTTGGCCGTGGCGACGCCGTCGAGGTCGTAGGTCGGCCCGACGCCCGCCGGCAGCGAGCTCGTCACCACCTGCACGCTGTAGGTGCCGCCCAGGAGGTTGGAGAAGGTATAGATGCCGTCGCCCGCCGTGGTGGTGGTTGCGATGACGTTGTTGCCGGCGTCGAGGAGGTTGACGGTGACGCCGTTGATCCCGGTCTCACCCGCGTCCTGCACGCCGTTGGCGTTGGAGTCGAGCCAGACCCGGTCGCCCACCGACGCCGTGCCGCGATAGCCGAAGTCGACATCCGTCCGCGCCGCGCCCGCGGCGAGGGTGAAGGTCGCGATGTTGGCCGTCGCGATGCCGTCGAGGTCGTAGGTCGGAGTGACCCCGGCCGGAAGGGTCGAGGGGACGATCCGGACGCTGTAGGTTCCACCGACGAGCTGACTGAACTGATAGTTGCCGTCCCCTGCGCTCGTGGTCGTGCCGATGATGTTGCCGCCGCCGTCGAGGAGCTGGACGGTGGAGCCGTTGATGCCGGCCTCACCGGGGTCCTGGACGCCGTTGCCGTTGGTGTCGAGCCACAGCCGGTCGCCGACCGAGCCGGTACCACCGTAGCCGAAGTCGACGTCCGTACGGTTCTGGCCGGCCGTCAAGGTGAAGGAGGAGATGTTCGCCGTCGCGATACCGTCGAGGTCGTAGGTCGGCGTGACGCCCGCCGGCAGGCTGGCGGCGACGATCCTGACCGAGTAGTTGCCGGCCATCAGGTTGGCGAAAGTGTAGTTGCCGTCGCCGCTGGTGGTGGTCGTCGCCACGACATTGTTGGCGGCGTCGAGCAGCTGGACGGTCACCCCGTTGATGCCACCCTCACCGGCATCCTGGGCCGCGTTGCTGTTGAGGTCGAGCCACACGCGATCGCCCACCGAGGCCGTGCCGCGGTAGCCGAAGTCCACGTCCGTGCGCGTCTGGCCGGTGGTAAGGCTGAAGGAGGCGATGTTCGCCGTCCCGATGCCATCCAGGTCGTAGGTCTCCGCGACGCCCGCCGGCGGGACGACCCGCACCGAGTAGTTGCCGGCCGGCAGAGCCGAGAACGTGTAGTTGCCGTCGCCCGCCGTGGTCGTGGTGGCGATGACGTTGTTGCCGGCGTCGAGGAGCTGGACCGTCACACCGTTGAGACCGGTCTCGCCCGCGTCCTGCAAGGCGTTGCCGTTGGCATCGAGCCACACCCGGTCGCCCACCGAGGCCGTCGCGGTGCCGCGGTAGCCGAAGTCGACGTTGGTCAGGTGGTCGCCCGCGTTGACGTGGAACGAGGCCGCGTCAGCAGTGCTGAAGGGCCCCGTGCCATCGTCGAGGTCGAAGGTCTCCACGTACCCGGCCGGCAGCGTCGAGGTGTCGATCTGCACGGTGTAGAACTCGTCCACGTTGTTCGCGAGCACGTGCGAGAAGGTGTAGTTACCGTTCCCGCTCGTCACCGTCGTACCGACAGGATTGTCGTGGAAATCGAGGAGCTTGACGGTGACGCCGTTGATGCCGGCCTCACCCGCATCCTGCATCCCGTTGCCGTTGAGGTCGTTCCACACCCGGTCGCCGACCGAGGCGTCGCCCTGGTAGCCGAAGTCGACGTCCGTGCGGCCGGCAGCCGACTGGACGACGACCGTCGTATTGGGCGTGGCCGTGCCGTCCAGGTCGAAGGTCGGAGTCGCGCCGCCCGGCAACGTGGCGGTATTGACAGTGACCGTGTAGCTGCCCGCGGGGACGTTCTCGAAGGTGTAATTGCCATCATCTGCCGTCACCATCTGGTCGAGGGGGTTGCCATCGGAGTCCAGGAGGAAGACCTGGACGTCGTTGATCCCCGGCTCGCCAGGATCCTGCACCCCGTTGCCGTTCAGGTCGTTCCACACCCGGTCTCCGAGAGAGGGTATCCGGAAGCCGAAGTCGCAAGTGAGGACGTTGTGGTCGACGATGGTGTGAGGGCAATCCGTGGGAGTGGTGGGGCTGTAGCCCTGGAGAACGCCGCTGTCTCCGAAGTTCTCAGCCGCGATCCGCACCAGGTAGGGCAGGGCCTCGACCTCGAACAGATAGTGGCCATTGGCATCGGTGATGGCCGTTTCCACCAGCTCACCGTTGCCGTCGATCAGATCGACGATGACGCCCATGATACCGGGCTCGCCCAGATCCTGAATGCCGTTGCCGTTGGTGTCCAGAAAGACGGTGTCGCCGATCAGGAAGGGACGCAGAGGCTTGCAGGGCAAGCCCGACTCATTCACGCAGAGCGCTCTCCCCGGAAGAAGAATGGCGTTCAGGTTCTGCATGTCGACACCCTGGAGCCGCAGTCGGTAGGTGCCGTGAGGGATGGGCGCCGGCGTGTGGTAGTCCATCTGACTGGGATCGAAGGGATCGGTCGAAATCTTGAACTGCTCCCACTCCTGGTTGCCCGACGGATTCTCGTTGGCGAACATCGTCGTGCCATCCGGGAAGATCACGTCGTACCTTATGGATGGCGTCCGCTGAAGGAAGATACCGCTCCCGGCGGGATTGCGGTCGTCCGCCGGATTGCCCGTCGATGGGGGCGTTCCCACAGCCACACCTTCGAACAACGTGTCGAGGGTTGCCCACGGCGGCTTGAAGGGAACGTTGGGCGTATCCGGATCGTCGGTATCGCTCTCCGTGCCGTCGAACTTGCCGTGATCGAAGTCACCGTCCCAAATAGTGATGTCCCGCTGGCTCACCGGTTCGTCAAAGTAGAAATTGAAAAACCCGTCGTAGGTGGTGGGGGACACGGCCGGGAAGCTGGGATAGATGATCTTGTAATCCCCGACTCCCGTCGTGGAGTTCCCTGTAAGGCCGGCGATGTAGGAAAAAGGCTCGGGCGACGGGAAGAGGGACGATCCACCTACCAATGCGCCGCCTGTCCGTATTTTGAACGCGTTGAGCGTTACCGCGGGAAATATCAGAGGTGTTGTAAGGTTTATGCGTAGAAGATAAAAATAGTGGCCGCTCGGCGCCTGAGCCGAAGCGTCGGTACTAGCCGTGAAATCGATCCAGGCGTTATCCGGCATGGAGGTTGAGAGCACCGAAGGCTGACCGGAAAGCGGAACCACCGTCGACGCCGCGTGGTCCCGGTTGGGGTCGGCGTAGAGCTTGTACTGGAAGGTTGCAGGGGAGCCCGTGTCCCAGTGTTGGACGCCGGCGCCATCGAGCCCTCTCGATTCACCGTCGAACACGCCGACGGTGAAGGTCGCCGTGCCGGCTGGCACAGAGATCTCCAAGTCGAGAGTAGGCTCGCTGAGCGTGACCAAGCCAACGCCACTGGCAATCGCCAGGAATCGGCCATCCACTGACGAGCAGCTCGGCAGACATTTAAAAGTTTGCGCGTCGGCCGGGAACGCTGAGAGCAAACCCAGCGCCACGACCACGATAGCCAACAGTGCATTTTTCAATTTCAAGAAACACATTTAACTCTCCTCCAATGAGATACCCACTCTCCCGGCTCCCCAGAAAAACTCTCCCACGACATGCTACGAGTGCTGCGTTCCCTAAGTGCCGCCTGACTGCCAAATGTGGACACCTGTCCTGAGTGTTCCCAACTTTGCCGGTGCGGTGTCAGGAGAACGTCAGTGGAGTTCCCTGACGCCCCAAGGCCACAACGCACATGAGAATTCCTCTTTCAGCTTGAGGGCGAAGCCTTACGATGCGCATTACGGCAGGTTCACCGTCGCCGCGCCCTCCTCCGCTCCCTCGCCTCGGCGTTCTTTCCACGGCTCGGCCTGCCGGTGCGGGCCTGCCCACGAAAATGGTCGTTCCGCTTCCGGCAAGCCTGCCACCCGACCGTCAGCTCAGCGTCAGGAACTTGCAGCGTAATGAGTTAGAATCCCTCCGGCATCATCCGGAGGGCCAGGGACGGCGTAACGCCAGGGGGAGCGAGCGAGGCGAATCGGCGTCCATGGTCTTCCCGCGAGGACAAAGCTTGAACAAGATCCGGTTACGTCTTCTGGGAGGGTTCGAGGTCTGGTCGGGTGACCGCCAGGTCAGCGGCTTCGAGTCGCAGAAGGTCCGCGCCTTGCTGGCCTATCTGGCCTGTCACCGGCACCGGACCTTCAGCCGCGACCATTTGACTGGGCTACTGTGGCCGGAGCGCGAGCCGGAGGCCGCCCGGCACGCCCTGCGGCAGGCCATCTACAACCTGCGCTCGTCGCTGCCGGCAGCGGGCCCGGCCGGCCTCATCCTCAGCCGCAGCCTGGAGATCGGCCTCGGTCCGGACGCCGATTGCTGGCTCGACGTCGAGGCTTTCGAGGAGGCACTGGAGCGTGGCACCGAGCGGGATCTGGTCGACCCTCATCACCTTTCGGCGGCCGCCCAGCTCTACCGAGGCGAGTTCCTGGCGGGCTTCTTCGTCAAGGACAGCCCGCCGTTCGAGGATTGGCTTGGCACTCAGCAGGTACGCTTTCGCGAAGCGGCCGTGGAGGTTTTCCAGCGGCTCATCGAAAGCTACCGGCGGCGGGGCGAGTACCGCTTCGGGGTCCACTATGCCCGCCGCCTCGTCGCCATCGATCCGCTCTCGGAGGAGGCACACCGCACCCTGATGCGGCTCTTCGCCCTCTCGGGCCAGCGCAGCCGCGCTCTGGCTCAGTACGAGGAGCTGACGAACCTTCTGTTGCATGATCTTGCGGTCGAGCCGCTGGAGGAGACGCGGCGTCTTCACGACTCGATCCTGGCCGAGGACCTGGAAGAGAAGGTCGCGACGGCACGCGACCCCGAGCCGATCGGCCCGCTGATTCCCCTGGTCGGGCGTGGTCCCGCCTTCGGGCTGCTGCGGGAAGGGTGGTTGCGGGCGCTCTCCGGGAAGGTGCATCTCACCCTGGTGACCGGCGAGGCGGGGGTTGGCAAGACCCGGCTCATCAAGTCCTTCCTCGACGCCACCACCTCCAAGCGGCTCAGCAGCGTGCTCAAGGGCCAGTGCTACGAGCGGTCGCCGCTGATCGCCTATCAGCCATTCGTCGAGGTCCTGCGTAGCGCGCTCGCGGAGGAGACCGAGATCACCGAGAAAGTCCTCGCTCGGGTGCCGGACGAGTTGCTGGAGGACCTCGTCCGCCTCGTCCCCGAGCTGCGCGATCTACGCTCCCGGCCTTCCGGCTCGGCCCCAACCAACGGCGAGGACGGCCGAAGACGCCTGTTCACCGCTTGCGGCCGCTTCCTGGAGGAGCTGTGCCGGGGAGGACCGGAAGGCAGCGACGAGCCTCTGATCCTGTATCTCGAAGACCTGCATCTGGGAGACCGCGACTCCTACGAGCTGCTGTCCTTTCTCACCACGCGGCTGGAGGGCCCCATCTGGATCCTCGCGTCCTGCCACAGCGATGGCCTGGACCGCGATCACCCCTTGAGCCAGATCTTTCGCCGGTGCGAGAAGGCCGGCATGGCGACGCATCTGGAGGTCGACCGCCTCGAGCCGGCCGGGCTGGAGGAGATCGCCAGGTCGCTGGTGGGCGAGGCGCAGGCCGCGGAGCTGGCGGACTTCCTCGAGGAGCGTAGCGCCGGCCTGCCGCTGGCCGCGGCCGAGGTCGTCAACTTCCTGTGGGACGACAACGTGCTGGTGGCTCGCGGCGCCGGGCGCTGGACCCTCACCCGCCCGCTCGCCGGGCTCAAGCCAGCGGTGGAGGACGTCGGCGACTTGATCCGCGCCCGGATCCGCCGGCTCCCCAACTCCACCCGCCGCCTCGCCACCCTGGCCGCCGTCATGGGACAGAGCTTCGACTCCCAGATCCTCCAGGAAGCCGCCGATGAGCACGTCCAGGTGGTCGAGGTGGGAATGGAGATCCTCCTGCGGCGCTGGCTGATCCGGCAGTTCTCCCATTCCTGGACCAGCAGCCGCGAGGACGAGAGCCTCGCGCTCTGGACCCAGGGGGCGCGCCGGGGGAGCTTCGAGTTCTCCCACCGGGAGATCCGCAATGCCATTCACCAGGAGATCAACCCGTTGCGCCGGCAGGCCATGCACTCCCAGGTGGCGGCGGCGATGGAGCGGCTGCAGGGCGACCGCGACTGCCAGGCGCTGGCCTTCCATTTCGTCGCCGCCGGCGAGTGGGACAAGGCGCTACCGTACCTGGAGCTGTCCGTGGAGCGGGCGCTCGCCGTCTGTGCCGAGGATACCGCCCAGCGCTACTGCGACCAGACGGTCGAGGCGATGAGCCGGCTGGTCGCTTCGGCGCGCAACGCGGGCCAGGCCGAGCGCTGGCGCGGCGAGCGGGAGCAGTTCCTGGAACGGATGCGAGGGGCACGGCGGGCCGTCGAAGCCTGAAGCTGGCCGCGAGCTTAAGGCTGCCCGCCTTCCCACGTGGTACGATTCCCAATCAAGAAAAGAGCCTTTGACTGCGATCTGTGATCTGTGGATGGCGCCGTCTGGCGCCGGCTCCACGAAAGGAGAGGATGACATGACACGCTGGACCATGGCCTCGGCGCTGGCGCTGACCGCCCTGCTCTCGACCGGATGGGCTCAGGCCCAGACCTCCGACCGCAACGACCGCCGCGATGACGACGAGGGTGGACGCAACCGGGACCGCTTCGCCTTCAGCATCGGCGCCGGGCTCGTCGAGCCCTCGGGCGGAGTGGAGACCTACTACACGGCGGCGCTACGCATCCGCGTCAGCGGGCGCGACGACGACTCCCGCCACCGGACGACCGGCGACGATAGCGTCACCGGCTATCTCGAGCCCGAGATCGGCTACTGGAAGGCGAGCGGCAAGAACGGCAGCGGGAGCGACACCCTGTTCGGCGTCAATCTGATCGGCGTCGTTCCCTTCGGCTCGGTGGACAGCTTCTTCGGCGTCGGCGCCGCCCTCCACTCGATCGACAAATCCCTGCTGGAGGAGGACCGGACACTCTCCGGGACCGACAGCAAGTTCGGCGCCAATGCCCAGTTCGGCATCGACATCTACATCACCAACAAGCTCAGCGCCTTCGGCACCGGCCGGTTCGACCTCGTCCAGGGCGCCCAGAGCCGGGTGCAGAGCAAGGTCTACCTGGGCCTTCGCGTCCGGTTCTAATTTTCTTTGCCGCTGCCCAAATAAAAACGGCCGGCCCGCTTGGCAGCGGACCGGCCGTTTTTGTATCTGAAAGGAAACGGCTCTTAGTACATGCCGCCCATGCCGCCGCCCATGCCGCCGCCGCCCGGACCGCCGCCGCCCTTCTCGTCCTTCTCCTTGATCTCGGAGACCAGGGCCTCGGTGGTGAGCATCAGGCCGGCGATGGACGCCGCGTTGATGCAGCGCGGTCTTGGTCACCTTGGCCGGGTCGATGACGCCGGCCTCGACGCAGGTCCTCGAACTTGCCGGTGGCGGCGTTGTAGCCGCTGTTGCCGTTGGTCGACCAGGAGCTGCTTGACGACCACCGAGCCCTCCTCGCCGGCGTTGATGGCGATCTGGCGGGCCGGCTCCTCGAGAGCGCGACGCACGATGTTGACGCCGACCTGCTCGTCGCCCTCGGCCTGGCATGGCCTCGACGGCCTTGATGGCGCGCAGCAGGGCCACGCCGCCGCCGGGGACGATGCCCTCTTCGACGGCCGCCTTGGTGGCGTGCATCGCGTCCTCGACGCGGGCCTTCTTCTCCTTCATCTCGGTCTCGGTGGCGGCGCCGACCTTGATCACCGCCACGCCGCCGACGAGCTTGGCCAGGCGCTCCTGGAGCTTCTCGCGGTCGTAGTCCGAGGTGGTCTCCTCGACCTGGTTGCGGATCTGCTTGACGCGGCCGGCGATCGCCTCGTGCCGCTTGGGGTCGTCGGAGTCGGTGACGATGGTGGTGTTGTCCTTGTTGAGGACGACCTTCTTGGCGTCGCCGAGGTCTTCCCAGCGTGACGTTCTCGAGCTTGATGCCGAGGTCCTCGGAGATCACCCGGCCGCCGGTCAGGATCGCGATGTCCTCCAGCATGGCCTTGCGGCGGTCGCCGAAGCCCGGGGCCTTGACGGCGGCGACGTGCAGCGTGCCGCGCAGCTTGTTGACGACCAGCGTGGCCAGCGCCTCGCCCTCGACGTCCTCGGCGATGATGAGCAGCGGCCGGCTCTGCTTGGCGACCTGCTCGAGCATCGGGAGGAGGTCCTTCATCGAGCTGATCTTCTTCTCGTAGAGGAGGATCTTGGCGTTCTCGAGCACCGTCTCCATGCGCTCGGCGTCGGTGACGAAGTAGGGGGAGAGGTAGCCGCGGTCGAACTGCATGCCCTCGACGACCTCGAGGGTGGTCTCGAGGCCGCGGGCCTCCTCGACGGTGATGACGCCGTCCTTGCCGACCTTCTCCATCGCCTCGGCGATGATGTTGCCGATCTCCGTCGTCGTTGTTGGCCGAGATGGTGCCGACGTGGGCGATGTCCTTGCCCTCGACCGGCTTGGCCAGCTTGTCGATGCGCCTCGACGGCGGCCTTGACGGCCAGCTCGATGCCGCGCTTGATCTCCATCGGGTTGGCGCCGGCGGTGACGTTCTTCGAGCCCTCGCGGTAGATCGCCTGGGCGAGGACGGTCGCGGTGGTGGTGCCGTCGCCGGCGACGTCGGAGGTCTTCGAGGCGACCTCGCGCACCATCTGCGCGCCCATGTTCTCGAGCGGATCGCGCGAGCTCGATCTCCTTGGCGACGGTGACGCCGTCCTTGGTGATCGTGGGCGAGCCGAACTTCTTCTCGATGACGACGTTGCGGCCCTTCGGGCCGAGGGTCACCTTGACCGCGTCGGCGAGCTTGTTGACGCCCCGGAGGATCGCCGCGCGCGCGTCCCCGGAGTAAGTGATTTGCTTAGCCATTTCTTCTTTGCCTCCTGATTGCTATCGAGATACCCAGATGTCTGGAAGGGTGAGCGCGGTTACTTGGAGCCGTTCGCTGCTGACGACGGCCAGGATCTCGTCCTCGCGGAGGATCACGTAGTCGTTGCCGTCGATCTTGATCTCGCTGCCGGAGTACTTGCCGATGAGGACCCTGTCGCCCTCCTTGACGTCCATCGGGGCGCGCTTGCCGTCCTCGTTGAGCTTGCCCGGGCCGACGGCGACCACTTCGGCCTCCTGCGGCTTCTCCTTGGCGGTGTCGGGGATGATGATTCCACCCCGGACCTGCTCCTCGGTCTCGAGACGCTTGACCAGAACCCGATCGTGCAGCGGACGGATATTCACGGCTTCTACCTCCCTTGGTTTGGATTCGGATTCTCAACGCCGGTTGTTAGCACTCAACGGCGGTGACTGCTAACAGCATAGAGGCGGGGACCGTGCCTGTCAAGAGGCGGAGGAGAAGTTTCTAAGACGCCGGACGCAGGGGAGCGAAGCGGTCCGCGACACGGAAGTCCTCGCCCATGGGCAAGCCGTCGCGCTCCACCCAGGCGTGCGCCCGCAGGTCGCCGCGGCGGCGCTCGACGCCGATGCGCAGAGCAGTGGTGATGCCGAGGCGGCCCAGCAGCCAGCGCAGACAGAGGGCCTGGGGGAGGCAACGCATGGGATAAAGATGGTGGCGCGCCGCCGCCGCCGTCGCCCAGACGAGACGCGACACCACCGCCTCGTCGGGCTCCCGCTCCGCCGCCCTCCCCCTGGGGACCCGAGCAAGCCAGCTTTCCAGGCGCGAGAACGGCAAGAACCGCAGCCCCAAGTCGACCGCGAGGAGAAGCCACCAGGCGCGAGCCAGCGCCCAGGTCTCCGCCCGGTTGAGGCGCCGCAGGCGCCGCGGCATCCCCTCCCGCGGGGGAGAATCAGGATTGGAAGGGCCGGCCATCCTGCCGATTATGCTCCCGCCCGCTCCAGAAACGGGAAGGGCGGCCCCAGGGAGCCGCCCCAACCTGCAGAAAGAACCAGGGGAGGATCAGCGCGAGTCGCCGGAGTCTTCCCGGACCTCCTTCTCTCTCGCCTTCTCCTTGGCCTTCTGCTTGATCTTCGGCTTCTTCTCCTTCACCTTCTCCCGCACGGCCTTCTCCCGGGCCTCGCGCCGCGCTTCGCGGTCGACCTGGTGCCGCTCCTGAAGCGCGCGGTGAAGCTCCTCGCGGACGCCGCGCATCTCACGCTCGATCTCGTCGCGCATCTCGGCCCGGGCCTTCTCGATATCCTCCCGATGCTCGGCCATGACCTCGCGGCTCATCTCGCCGTGACGCTTGTGCATCTCGTCGCGCAGGGCCTCGATCTGCCGGCGCTGCTCGGGAGTGGGCTTCATCGACTCGGCGAGGTGCCGGGCTTCGATCCGCAGCTTCTCCCTCTCGTCCCGGCTCAGGGCGCCTTCGGCCTGCAGCTTGCGAGCCTCGGCGCTCATGCGTTCCAGAGCCTCCTGCGAGGGGCGCATCCGGGTGGCGAGCTTCGCCATCTCCCGGGTGAGCCGCTCCATCTCGGGATCCAGCGTCTTCATGCGGGCCATGTTCCGGCCCATCTCCCGTGAGAGCTGCTCGAGGCGCGGCCGGAGCCGTTTCTGAATGTCGCGGGTGGTCCGTTCGATGTCGCGCTGGAGCTTCCGCTGCTGCTCCTGGGAGAGGCCGGAGTCCTGGAGTGAGGCGAGCTCCTCGTTCATGCTGTCGAGGGGCTCGTCCATGGACGAGCTGACCTCTTCCATGGCGGCATCGGTGGCGGCCATGGCTGCGTCGGCGGAGCTCTCGCCGGCGTCGACGTCCGCAACCTCCGCGACATCCTGGATCTCCTCGGAGTCCTCCCGGTCCTCGGCCAGGGCCTTCGCCTGCTCGTCGCGAGGCTCGGCGCGGACCGCGTGGTCCTTCTCGGGCCGGGCGTCCACCCAGGACTGATCCGTGGTCTGGACGGCAGGAGCGGCAGCCTTCTCCACCGGAGCCGGCTTCGACGGCTCCTGCCGGGAGGCGGACACGGCAGGCGCTGCGGCCGCGACGGCAACCAGCACCGCCACCATGCCGGCGGCGAGCCACAGCCGGCGGGCCGGGTGCTCGGGAGCCCGGGTATCGTCCAGGAGCCGGCGGATGCGCCGCGCGAGGTTCGACGGGCGGTCCGCCATGCCGGGCAGCGGCAGGGGCCGCAGGCCGACGGACCAGCCGGCGACCTCGGCCAGGCAGCCGGCGAGCGACAGGGGACGTCCCGTGAAAGTCACGGCCCACTCGTCGCTCAAAATCTCAGAGATCTCCCGCAGCCGGCGGCGAGCCACCCAATTCAGGGGCTGGAAGAACAGGGCCGCCGTCAGCAGATGGCTGATGACGAGCCACAACGGATCGCGCCTCACCAGGTGTGCAAGCTCATGGGCCAGCAGACCCTGCTGCTGCTGCTCGGTGAGGCCGGCGAGCGCCCGCGGCGGCAGGCAGATCTCCGGCGAGCGGATCCCGAGGGCCAGCGGCACCGGCACCCGCGACGAGCAGGAGAGACGGACGGACCTGCCGAGGCCCGCAACCGCGGCCAGCTCGCGGAGCTGGGTGAGCAGGCTCCCCCCCACCACCCGGGGCCGCGACCGTAGCCTCTGGCGAATGCGAGAGAACGAGCGAGCGTAGGCGCCTATCAATAAGGTTGCACCCAGGGCCCAGAGACCGAGGATGGCAGCGGGCAGCCAGGGAGTGGAAGGCTGTTCAGAGCCCGGCGTCGCCGCTACGGGGAGGCCCGTCCGGGAGACCCGGAGCGGCAAGGCCGTCTCCATCGCCGGCTTCCGATCCGTCCAATCTGTCCGATCCGTCCGATCCGCCATCACCGACGCGGCCGGCGAGACTTCCGCCAGACGCCAGCGCCCGGCCGCGGGCTCCCAGCCGGCGGCGAGCTGAAGTGAAGCGGTGACGAGCGCGCCCACCAGGGCGAGCTTCCACATCGTCTCCTCCGCCGCCACGGACCACCGGGCGAGCGGCTTCGACGCGAGCCAGGCGAGGCCCAGCAGCAGCGTGCTGTGCAGGAGGTAGGTGAGCAACCAGGCGAGCGCGACTTGGACGAGCATCTAGAGATCCTCCTTCCGCTCCCGGGACGCGATCATCTCCCGAAGCTGGCTGAGCTCCCCGGAGTCGATGTCGTGCTCGGACAACAGGTGATTGACCAGGGCGGTGACGTCACCCCGGAAGAGCTGCGACGTGAGGTCCGAAACCATCGAGCGGCGGACCTGGCCTTCGCTCACCAGGGGGCGGTAAATGAACCGGCGGCCTTCGGCGCGGTGGTCGACCACGCCCTTCTTCTCCATCTTGGTCAGCATGGTGGCGATCGTGGTGAGGGCGAGCCCGCGCTCCGGCTCGAGCGTCTCGTGCACGTCCGACACGGTCGCCTCGCCATGGCCCCACAGGACCCGCATGATGGCGAGCTGTAGATCTCCGAGGTGGTGGGATGTCTCCATTTCCGTTCTCCTCCGCGTCAACTACCGAGATAGTACTACCCGAGTCGTTGACTGTCAATGGGGAGATACGGAAGAGGAAAGGAGAAGGTTGCAGGCAGGAGTACGTCGAGGCCAGGGTCGGCTCCCACGCCCACCAAAACGCCTCCACTCTCTCCGCGTCGGCCCAGACACCGTTGGCTTTGAAGTGGCCGCAAGACCACAGCGGCATGGTTCCGCTCGAGCCGTTCGACGAGATCTATATCTCTTCGTGACCACCTTGCTCGGAGCCTCCGAAAAATTCGGTACTGCGAGTCTTCGGTCGGAGCCCTTCCCAAGACCTTGACGACCGGAGCAAAGTTTGGTATTCAGCCTTAGCGGGAGTCTCTCTTCGTTTCCGTTTGTAGCGAGATTCTGCAAGAACGTACGTCCAAGATCCGTTGGCTGAGGAGGAACGCCGTGATCAGCGAGACAGTGCGACTCGCGATCCTGACCCTAGCTAAGGGCGGAAAACTCCAAACCAGGCTACAAGAGATGCCTGACGGAGACCGAGAGTTCATGCAACACGGCGTGCCACCCGAAGTCTCAATAGATGAGAACACTTTCATACGCTTTCTCTACATCCTCGAAGAACAGGGGGTCCTTTCGGTAACGATTGTACCCCACCTCTACGATCCTTCCGAATACATCCTCACTTGGTCGCCGACATCCGAAGCTTAGTTCATAGGTCATAGTTCCTGACGCTTGATGGAGAACTCCTCATGCTGCGATATCTTACCGTCGGCCAGTTGGAAGCCCTCGAACATGGCCAATTCTTTAGAGACAAGACGATCTTCCTTCGCGTTGATACCAACACCACCCTGGCCAATGGTGAGATAAAAGTAAATCCGCGGATTGACCATTCAGCACACGTCATTCAGCGGCTCGCGATCACCCACGGAGCGAAAGTAATCGTAGGGACCCACAATGGTCGACCCGGCGATGTTAGTTACATCGGCACTGGAGTTCTTTTAAAGAGCTTACGCGCACGTGTATCAAACATCCACTACATCGGCAATACATTCGCAGGCGACACGCTAAACGATGATGCTGTCAAGGAAATCATTCGGATGAAGGGGGGCACTGCCTTCTTATTGGAGAACTTACGTTTCTTGCCCGGGGAAGCGAAGTCCCTTCCCGCCAAAGAACACGCTAAGTCTCCATTTATCAGAGACCTCATTGAGAAGTGCCGTGTTGATCTTTTTGTACTCGACGCCTTCTCCATTGCGCATAGGTCACACAGGTCTGTCGTAGGTTTTTGCGAAATACCAAACATCGCTGGCCCAAATCTCCACGATGAACTAGTTGCTATATCCAACCTGAAAAAATATTTTTTGAACAGCAAGAATCCTAGCAGTATCTTCGTTCTTGGCGGAAAAAAAATACAAGACTATTTCGGTCTAATTGAGAGAGCGACACAAGAGGGATTGGTCAAGAAGATTTTGACGGGAGGTCTGCTGGCGAATCTTTGCCTATTCGCAAAAGGATTCGACCTCGGCAGCGAGACAAAGAGACTGCTTGAGCGGCAAGATCAAAAGGGGAAGAGCGTTTGGGACTATTTGCCAAGGATAGAGAGATTGATACGCGATCATCCAGACGTCTTTGTCGTTCCGATCGATGTAGCGGGAAGGAATGGATCCGGCAGGTCGAACCATAAAATCGACCAAGTCCCAAAAGGGTTCTGCGTCTATGACATTGGAGACGAGACCATTGTCCTTTACGAGGATGTAATCCAATCAATGATGAATGAACTACCTGAAGAACAGAAGCTCATGGTTTATATCAAAGGACCCTTAGGGGCATACGATATCTCCATTGATTTCAACAGAGGATCTCGAAGAATACTAGAATTCGTCATCGGCTCCCATCTTAAGAAGAGAATCTTTTCAGTAATGGGCGGAGGAGACACAACCGCAATGCTGAACAAATTTGATATCTCTGAAACAGAAATTGACTATATCAGCTTAGCCGGTGGCGCATTGATCGAAACGCTCGCTGGCGAGACATTGCCTGGCATCGCGGCATTGGAGGAAAGTTTTTTCAGGTTCGGCAGCAAGTTCGAGAGCGACCAGGCCGAGATTCCCGCTATCGGCGCCAAAGTCCAATAGCCTAGAAGCGCTGTCGGCGCGCAGTTCCACCCTTGGTTTGGCGCACACAGGGTAGGCGTAGGGTCAATTGGGGGGTATTTTTTACGGCCCCCTTGGTTCTGCCCTCACTCGTTCCTGGGCGCGAGCTCAAGGCCCGGTATGCATTCGAAGACCTCTGGGAGGTGCAGCATGGACCTTAGTGATCTGGTGCAAGCCCTGCTGGCCTATGACGCCCTGGCGGCGCGACAGTGGGTCGCAGATGCCGAGCGGTCCGGCTTCGACTGGTCTCACGTTCGCCGGCCCAAGGATCTCGATGCCACCGGTTCCGCGCTCGCCGCCGGCTTGGCCGAAATCATGGCCGGCCGTGCCGGTCAGCCCGCTCCGGCTTGGACGGCGTCCGTACCAGCGGCTCCCGAACGGATCTTCCTGGTTCGCTCAGCGGCAGCGATGCCGCGCTTGCGGATTCTTTGCGAGCAGGAAGGGCCCGAGCCTCTGCGCCGGCGCGGCCTCCTGGCTCCTCCCGAGTTCCTGACGGCGGCCTAAGACGCCGCGGAGCCCCCTCCGGGCGTAGAATCGCCAAGTCCGATCCACGCGCAGCCGGACTTCCGGCAGAAAGGGGCCCCATGGTGCGGTTCGACGTGCGGAACATCGCGATCCTCTTTTTTCTGGCCGCATCCGGGGTCCAGGCTCAGCCCTGGCGCGGACCGGCGGCGGTGGAGGTCCGGGTCGAGGATCAGAAGGGATTGCCCGTCGCGGGCGCCCAGGTGCAGTTCCAGTACACGGCTCTCAACCCGCTGGACGGGCCGGAAATCGCTCTTACCGACGCCCGGGGAAGGGCCACGGTGGGCGGCCTTGCCGAAGGACCCTGGCGCTTGGCGGTCAGCCACGATGGCTTCATGACCTACCAGGTCGAGCTCAACGTGCGCGACGGAGGCCGCCCGGCGACGAGCGGCGCGACGCAGATCAAGGTCTCCGGCTCTCTGCGCACGATGGAGGTCCAGATCTCCCGCGCCCGCTCCGCCCCAGCTTCGGCCCGCCCCATGCCGGCGCCTGTGCCACCCCCTCCGTCCCCGGTGCGCCCCGTTCAGACCCAGCCCTCTCCCCGGCCGGAGCCCACGCCGGCTCCGGCGCCCCAGCCCGTTCCACCGCCGGCGCCGGCTCCGCAGCCTGCCCCGACTCCCACTCCGAAGCCGGTACCTCAACCCACTCCGGCTCCCCCTCCAACGCCGGCGCCGCAACCGCCGCCCCAACCGCAACCGACTCCACCCTCCCAACCGACGCCACAGCCTCCTCCTGCCCCCACCCCGGCCCCGCCGCCTCCGGCCGAGCGCCTGTTGACCTCGAAGGACCGCAACTGCGTCGAATGCCAGCCCGGCGAGTCGGCGCTGTCGCTCGAATGGACGGTCTCGCCGGGGGACTCGACGGGCTGTGCCGCCGACATCGCGACGCGGCTGGCCGGCGGCAACGCTCCAGCCGGGCTCTCCGCGGGCTGCCACGTCCTGCGGGTCGCCCTGCCGGCCAACGCGCACTACACCGCCTACCGCTACGAGGTGCAGATCGCGGGCGACAGTATCGACTGTCCCACCGGCAAGGATTGCCCGCGCAACCTGGGCCGCTGGCCCATGGACCCGGTGCTGAGCCGCGGCGCTCAAGGCACCGTCGTCCTCGCGCCCTTCGAGCCCGGCCCTTCCCAGGCCGAGCGGCGGGCCGTGCTGACGGTCTACTTCTCGGAGGGGAAGCGGCGCTGAGGACTGGATACGGACTTACACAGACCCTGCACGGACCTTCAAGACAAGCCTCGGATTTTCCGTCCGTGATCGTCCCTTGTTCGTCCTTTGCGTCCGTGTGTCCGTGTTCCTCTACGGCGGAGGCGGCGTTTCATCCGCCTCCGTGTCCGGCTCGGGAGCCGGTGCGACCTTGCCGACCGGCCCGGCCGGAACGATGGAGACCGGCTCTGCGGCCGGCGGCGCCGTCTTGCCAATGGGTGCGCCGCTGGGCCGAATGATGATGGCGCCACCACCCGGGGTCGTCGTCGAGGCCGCGGCCACCGGGACTGCCGGCTGCTCGATCGCCAGACCGTCCGGAGTGATGGTGGTGGTGCTGAGGGTGGCCCCCGGCTCTTCCTCCTCTCCGGGCTCCGCGGGCGGTGTCCCCAGGATCATGCCGGCCACGGCGTCGCCCTGATAGCCGGGCGTGTGCCGTTCGCAGGGAACGGTCGGCATCTTCCACTCCGGAAAGAGATCGGTCACCCGGGCCGGACAATACTGGGTGGCAAGCTGACCCGTCTCGGGGTCCACGGTCGCCTTCGCCATCCCGGCCGGCAGGGGAAAGTCCGCATAGCCCTTGGCCGGGCGCACGGCGACGGTAAAGCGGGCCCAGATCGGCAGCGCTCCCCGGGCACCGGTGAGCCGGGAGGGCGAGTTGTCGTCGTAGCCAACCCAGACCACCGTCGCGCGGTCCGGCGAGTAGCCGGCGAAC
This sequence comes from Thermoanaerobaculaceae bacterium, assembly GCA_963717295.1. Classification (GTDB taxonomy): domain Bacteria; phylum Acidobacteriota; class Thermoanaerobaculia; order Multivoradales; family UBA5704; genus DATARR01. The sequence continues at coordinate 6,720,072 of OY970330.1, read as the reverse complement.
CAGGAGTCGCGCTGATCGTTGGTCGTCCCCGTCTTGCCGGCCAGGGGGCCGACGACTCCGAGGCCGCGGGCCGCCGCCGCCGTGCCGTGGTCCAGCACACCCTGGAGGATATTGGTCACCAGGTAGGCGGCATCGGGCGGCATCACTCGCCGGGGCGCCGGCAGCTCGTCGCCGGTGACGGGCTCGCCGTCGGGATCGAGCACGGCGGCGAGCGCGTGAACGGGCGGCTTCAGACCCTCAGTGGCGAACGTCGAGTAGACCGAGGCCAGCTCCAGGGGGCTGACCTCAAAGGTCCCCAGCGCCGCCACCGGCGCAGGATCGAGAGTGCCGGTGAAGCCGAGGCTCTGGGCGAGGTCGACCACGTGGTCCATGCCCACCTGCAAGGCCAGGCGCACGGTGGGAATGTTCAGGCTGGTCTCCAGGGCGGTGCGCGCCGTCACGTAGCCGTGAAAGGTGCGGTCGTAGTTCTGCGGGCTCCAGGGCCTGTTGCCGACGCGGACGACGATCGGCGAGTCCTTGAACACCGTGGCCGGCATCGCCACCCCGCTGGCGAAGGCGGCGGCGTAGATCACCGGCTTGAAGGCGCTGCCCGCCTGCCGCCGCGCGTGGGTGACCCGGTCGAACTGGCTCTTCGAGTAGGAACGGCCGCCCACCCAGGCGCGGATCGCGCCGTCCCGAGGGTCCACCGAGATGAGGGCCGCCTGCAGGAGCTTGCGACGGCGCTGGCTCTTCTCCCAACCCGCCTCAAGGCCCGCGAGCCCTTGGGTCACTGCCGACTCGGCCTGCTGCTGGTCGCGCCAGCTCAGGGTGGAGAACAGGGCGTAGCCCTGGTTCTTCAGATTCTTGAGGCCGAACCGTTCCCGCGCCTCGTCCTCGGCCGCGCCCGCGAAGTAGGGCGCGAGGGCACGGGCCTGCACGGTCTGCGGGTGCGTTTCGAGCGGAGTAGCCAGCGCCTGCTGGAGCTGCTCCTTGGAGATCCAGCGCTTGTCGCCCATGCGCTTCAGCACCCAGTCGCGGCGTTCCCGCGCCTCGTCCGGATGGTCGATGGGCGAGGTGCTGGCCGGCGAGTGGATCATACCGGCGAGGGTGGCGGCCTCGGGCAAGCTCAGCTCCGACGCGTCCTTGCCGAAGAAGGCCCGGGCGGCGGCGCCGAGCCCCATCAGGTTGGCCGGGCCGCTCTGGCCCAGATAGATCTCGTTGAGGTACGCCTGCAGAATGGCCCGCTTGCCGTAGCGTACCTCCAGCACCATGGCGATCATCGCCTCCTTGGCCTTGCGGGAGAGCGTGCGGCGGTTGTTGAGATAGACGTTCTTGACGAGCTGCTGAGTGATGGTGCTGCCGCCCTGCTCCATCTCGCCGCCCTTGAGGTCCACCCACAGGGCGCGCAGGACGCCGGTGGGAGAGACGCCGGGATGGAGATAGAAGCCCGAGTCCTCCGCCGCCAGCACGGCCTTGACCACCGGGTCCGGAAGCTGGTCGAGCAAAACGGGCCGCCGCTCCTCCAGCTTGCGGCCGTAATACGATGCCAGCAGCGGCGGCTCGAGGGTGGACAGGCGTGCCGGCTTGCCCGCCTCGCGTACCGCCGCGACTCGGTCGCCTTTGAAATCCACCTCGACGATCCTGCCGCCGGCCGGACCCTCCGGCGTCGCGAACTTCCGCAGATGTACGGCCACATGATCCCCCGTCCGGCGCCAGGTTCCCGGCGAGAGCGACTCGGCGTCGCCGGTGGACTCGCCGCCGTCGCGGTAGCCGGTCGAGCTGAGCTGGGCCACCATGTCGGCGGCGGAGAACACCTCGCCGGGGACCAGAGGCGTCGCCACGCCATAGAGACGGGAAGGCTGCGCATAGGGCGCCGAGGGAAAGCGCCGCGAGAGGCTCCAGAGATAACCGGAGACGGCGAAGCCGCTCAGGAAGAGAAGCCCCGCCGTCACCAAGCCGGCGATGACCAGCCGCCGGCGTGCCGGGCTCATTTCCTGGAAGGGACTTTCGGGCTCGGCGACGTAAGCGTAAGGTTGCATGCCGTCGGGTAAGGCAATGCCCGTGCCACCCCTTGAGGGCACAGGGCTTGGCAAAGCGGCTACACTTGCGGGCGAGGTGAAACCATGAGTGAGCAGAGCGAATCGGCACTGAAGGGCGAGGAGCTGCACAACCAGGCCGGCAAGCTGGAAGGCTGGACCCTCGCCGAGGAGAAACGGCTGGAAAAGGAGTACCGCTTTCCAGACTTCAAGGAGGCTCTGGCCTACGTCAACCGCCTGGGCGAGGTGGCGGAACGCGAGGGCCACCATCCTGACATCTTCTTCACCTGGGGACGGGTGAAGGTTACCCTCTGGACCCACTCGGCCGGAGGCGTGACGGCGAAGGACTTCGCCCTGGCGGCGGAGGCGGACGCGGTGCGGTAGGCGCTAAGCGAGTCCCATCTCTTCGAGAGAGTGGGCGGTCAGCACTCGCTTGGCGAGCTGAGTCAGGCCCTGAAGCGAGCTGATCTCCTCGACCTGACGTCGTGCGCCTTCCGGAAGAGGCCCAAACCGCTCGGCGAGTTGCAGCAGGAGGATCTCCCTTACCCCTTGGGCTTTGCCTCTGGCTTCTCCCTTGGCTTCCAGCTTCTCGGACCACATCAGCGCCATGGCTTGAACCTCCCTGTTCTCTTTCCGGGGACGCAGAGCCTCGAGCTCCAACGCCTCCTCTTCTGTCAATTCTAGATAATTTTGGACGCAGTTGACCAGCAGAAAAGGATCGGTCCCCTTGGCCTCAGAGTCGAACACTTCCCTTAGAAGGTATTTGGAAAGCTCGAACCTCGTCGCGGTGCCGACCTCCGCCCGGGCATAAATGCCGGGGCTATGAAACAGCGCCCCCTGAAGGGGACTTTAAGCCGGATTCATCCGGCGTCGTGCCTAGCCCTGGCATTTATGCCCGGGCGGGGATGAGCGTCGCGACCGAACTTCCAACATCGTCCTGGCTCCCCAGGACACCATGGATTGAGGTACTCGGAGCGATTACGGCCCATTTACCGCTCCCTAAAGGAGGTGCTACGATCCTGCCGTCTAATCCAACCCAGGGGACGACTCATGCCGAGCGATGTGTCGCAGCAACCGGAGGCGCAGCAGCCGTGGTCGCGCTACCAGCGCGTCAAGGCGATTCTGAATCAGGCTCAGGGCTCCATCACTCCCAGCTACCAGGGCTACGGCCGGTTCTGGGAATTGCCCCTGAACGAATTCCTCGCCGTGAGCCTCTACGGCGTCCCGCTGTTTCCACCCGATCCTCAGGGCGCGTGGCCGCCGTCCGCTCCGGCGCCGAGCTCCTGCTGCCATTGCCCGCCGGCCAGCGGGACAGGCTCCGGCGCGACGGGATCGACCTCCGGCGCGTCGAGCCGCGGCGCGTCGTCCGGCCTGATCCTCGGGCTTCGCGGTCAGTGCCCCTTCGACGGCACGCAGTTTCCCCGCCTGCCGTGGGACGGCGACGCGGTGTCCGGCGAGGACATCCAGTTCATTCAGCAGTGGATCGACGACGGCTGCCCGGAGAAGGACGAGCCGCGCACGCCGGCCCAGGTCGACGAGTCGAAGATCATGGCTCGGGCGCGGGGCGACGAGGAGCATCCCCTCCACTGCGGACCGGCCAACCAGTATCTCGACGACGACGACAGCGTCAAAGTCCGCAAGAACGTCAACTCGCTGAGCTGGGAGGAACTGACCCGGCTGCGCAACGCTCTCGCCCGGATGATGTCGTTCGATCAGTATTACCAGGACCCGCGCAGCTTCGGCTACTGGGCGCGCTATCACGCCAACGACTGCCAGCACGGGTGGGAGGAGTTCCTCACCTGGCACCGGCCCTACCTCTATTACTTCGAGCAGCAGCTTCAGGACATCGATCCGACCGTCACCCTGCCCTACTGGGACTGGACCGACGAGTACGATCCGAACTTCCCCGCCTCGCTGTTCGACATGGCGCAGGCGGACCCCTCGGCCAAAACGGACAACGGCATCATTCCCGAGGCCTACCGCTGCTGGCTCGACGAGCCCGGCTGGAACAGCCTGTCGGCCGGCGGCCGGGTGCCCACGACGACGCTCGCGGCGCTGAAGACGATCGTCACCGTGACGCCGGGCGAGGGCGGCAACCCCAAGGACTTCAAGACCTACAACTCAGGGTTGCGCCTCTTCCTCGCCGCCGGCATCACCTACGGCCAGGACAAGAACAGCGACGACGCGATCATGACGGAGCTCGCCGAGATCAATCCGCTCTGGCACAAGCTGCGCTGGCCGGGCGGCGACCAGGGCCTGATCTTCGAAAGCTACCCATCGTCCGACGACATCGATAACATCCTTCAGGGCACCAACTTTTTCCAGTTCGGCAGCGGCCCCACCAACAACCACTACTTCGGGGCGCTGGAGAACATCCACAACCTGATCCACAACTTCTCGGGCGGCGCCAATCCCTACTACGTGATGGGCACCAACCCGAGCGACCGCAACAACGAGCCGCAGTTCGGCGACATGGTGTCGGCCGGCGTCACCGCCTTCGATCCGATCTTCTGGGGTCATCACAGCAACGTCGACCGGCTGTGGGCGGAGTACCAGTCGATGCACCCCGGCATCAACCCGGACAACCTCAGCGCCGTGCTGCCGCCGTGGCCGCTCAACGTCCAGCAGACGCTGAATATCGCCAACTTCGGCTACGAGTACATGAAGGCCTCGAACATCTATCCCACGGAGAACACCGTGCCGGTGGCGAAGTTCAAGTCGGCCAAGACGCCGGTCGCCCCCCACGTGCTCAACGATCACCGCCGCGCCGAGGTGCGGCTGCACAAGGTGAAGTTCCGGTCGAGCTCGGGGTTCCACATCCGGGTCTTCCTCAACTCGCCGGACGCGGACATCAAGACCCCGACGCGGGGCAACGACCACTACGTGGGCCAGCTCAACACCTTCTTCGGCCAGTGCGTGGGCGGGCCGGGCCACTGCGATCCGCCGCCCGAGACCCGCCGCCGGTTCGACTGCCGCCCGCGCCACCCGAAGACTCCGGGCAACTACCGCCTCGACGCGACCGGCGCCGTCAACAAGCTCAAGGCTCAGGGCGAGACGGCCTTCCAGGTCAACCTCGTGGTGATGAACACCGACGGCACGCCGGCGCCCGACGCGCTGCTGCTGAACGCCGTCTCTCTCAACTTCATCGAGTGACCGAGCGAGGACGACGATGCAGCCGACAACCCAAGCGACCTACAAGATCCATCCCTCGATCGGCATCGCCCGACTCGGCAACAGCCCCGAGTTCTACCTCGCTCCCGAGACCACCGGCGGCCTGCCGATCGACTGCAACAGCGGCGGCACCGTCGACGGGCCGGAGCAGCCGGTCACCCGTTTCAAGGACGTCCAACAGCGCATCAAGCGCCAGGGCGCGCGCTTCCGCGTCTTCGTCTACGACGCCACCTCTCCCGGCGGCCGCGAGGCGCAGATCGGCGACACCGTCGAGGTGGTCAACCCGACGTCCGGACAGACCCTGAAGGGCACCCTGACCGATGTCGTGTGGACCGTCTACCTGGCCAACAAGAAATCGAGCTGGTACGAGTTCAAGGAGACGGCCGGCGAGCATGGCTACGCTCCCAATCACCCACTGCGCAACGCCGGCATCCAGAACGCCGACTCTCGCCAAAGGCTGATCATCGATCCCGGCCCGCAGACGGTGGGCGTCACGGGCGCGGGCGGCGCCCCCAACTCGGCGCAGTTCGCGCAAGGGCAGAACCCCGGCGTGCCGCAGACGTTTCCGCCGCCGCTCAGCCCGAATTCGATCACCACTCTCGGCGAGATCATGGCCAATCCGCAGGGCAACTACGCGCGCCTGGTGGTCCTCGGCGGCAACGGCAGCTCGGGCTCGGTTCTGCAAGGCCTCGGCCAGCCGGTGATCAAGAATTTCGCCAACAACGACGGCTGGTTCGACGACGTTTCGGATGGCCCCGTCACGGCTCAGCTCGTGCTCAACGTGTCCAGCATCGACGGCCGGCCGCTGCCTCCCGCCGACCAGCAGGCGGCGACCGTCGCCGTCGGCGCGAGCTCCTGGGTGGTGGTGGGGTATCCGCGCTACGCGCCCGAGATCGTCGACGTCGTCACCATGGACGACGTCGTCTACGACCTCTCGATCCGCAACTTCGCCTTCAACACCTACATCTACGGCGTGACGCCGTTCCAGTGCGACGCGGCGCCGCCCACCGACCTCGCCACCTGGCGCAAGGCGGCGCATTGGAATCCCAACTACTACCCATACTTCTGGCGCGACGTCTGGCCCATTCTCTCGCGGCCTTTCGACTACCAGTACGTGATGGACTTCGACCCGCTGACCGGCGGCGATCCCCACGAGACCGCCCGCGGCTCCGGCGGCAACATGGACCCGGACCAGATCTCCATTCCGCCCTTCCACGGCGAGGATCCCCGGGAGAGCGCCTACCGCACACAGCACCGCCGGTTCGTGTACCACATGCTGCGCCAGCCCGGCATGGAAAACACGCTCGAGGTGCCCGGCAACCGCAGCGATCCGCAGCTCAAGCCTCGCGCCATGCCCTTCCTGTGCGGCGACAACCCGCTCGACAACACGGCGGCCTCGAAGTTCCTGCGCCTCACGAACACCCAGCTCTTCATCCTCCACCAGTGGGCCGAGGGCAAGTTCATCAACGAACGGCTGGAGGAGATGCCGCCCCAGCCGCCGCGGCCCGGCGTGGAGCTCGACCGCGGCTCGCTCGGCAACATGCTCGGCGGCGCCTTCTGCCCGGGCGGCGAATGCTGCTGGATCATCCGCAACCCGGCGATCTACAGCGGCTCCTACCGCATCCACCAAGCCCCCTACACGCCGGGGGGCCTGAGCCAACCGGCCGTCGTCTCCGGGGCCAGCGCTACCGCCAACCTCGCCGCGGGGCTCGAGCCAGGCGACCTCACCAAGTACGACGCCGTGCCGTGGCAGGCCGATTTCAACGAGTGCTCGACCCAGATGATCGACATCACCTACGAGGACTGGAACAATATCTACCCCGCGAGCACCGGCGATCCGGTCGTTCCCGACCCGGAGCTCACCTATTGGTGGCCGGCTCACCGGCCGATGCAGGTGAACACGTTCCTCGGTCCCCCGGGCTCTCACAACTACGGCTCCGGCCAGTTCTCGCCGACGCCGCAGAACCACACGGGCGACTTCCAGATGGTCACCGAATGGGCCCAGCTCGGGTTCGTGCTGCGCAATCCGGCCGCCGTGCCCGGTGCCACGGACCCGGGGTTCGTGGACGTGCAGAGCGGCGACGCCAACGAGCTGCCGAAGCCGCCGCCACCGACGACGACACCGCCCAAGTGACGCAACGGTACGACGTCGCGGTCCTCGGCGGCGGACCGGCCGGCGCCGCCGCGGCGCTCTCCCTCCGCCACCTGCGCCCGGCGTTGCGGGTGGTCCTCGTCGAAACCTCGCGCTACACGGCGTGGCGCGTCGGCGAGACCCTCTCTCCCGGCTGCCGAGAGCTGCTCGCGGGCCTCGGCTGCTGGGAGCGCTTTCTTGACCAACACTTCCTCGAATCCTTCGGCACCCGCGCCGCCTGGGGCGGCGACGAGCTCTACGATCACGAGTTCCTCTTCTCCGCGCGGGGAAACGGCTGGCATGTGGACCGCGTCCGCTTCGACGGCATGCTCTGCCAAGCCGCGCGGGGCGCGGGAGCCGCGATCCTCGCCGAGACCCGCTTCACCGCCGCCGAGAGAGCCGGGGATCACTGGAGTCTGACGCTTCGCCGCGACGGGTTCAACGAGCGCATCGAGGCCTCCTGGGTGATCGACGCGACCGGCCGCTCCGCCGCCTTCGCCGTTCGCCAGGGCGCGCGCCGGCTGGCCGCCGACCGGCTGGTCGGCGTCGCCGTCCGCTTCCGGGCTCCAGGGTCCGATCCCAGCACGCTCGTCGAAGCCCAGCCCGACGGCTGGTGGTACTCGGCCGCCACGCCGGAGAACGGGATGGTCGTCGCGTGGATGAGCGACGCGGACCTCGTCCGCCGTCAGGGCTTAAGCGATGGCCCGCGCTGGTTCGAGCAACTCGCCCGCAGCCGGCACACCGCCGCCCGCGTGGCCGGAGCCGTCGCCGAGGCCGGCCCCATCGTCCGCGCGGCGCGCTCGCAGCGCCTCAGCGACTTCGGCGGCTTCGGTGCGGGCGGCTGGGGCTGGGTGGCGGCGGGGGACGCGGCCTGCACCCTCGATCCGCTCTCCTCCCAGGGCATTCTCAAGGCGCTGCGCACCGGCAAGATCGCGTCGTTCGTCGCGCTCGACGGCCTGGAAGGGCCCGGCGACCGCGCCGCATCTTCCCTCGCCCGCTACGGGCGGCTCCTCGCCGCCGAGTACGGCCGGTATCTGGAGACTCGGGCCTGGTTCTACGGCGAGGAGCGGCGCTGGCCGGAGAGCCCCTTCTGGGCTCGCCGGCAGCTGGGCGCCGGCCCACCTCACGGCATGCGGCAGGTGTCCCCGCCGGCGGCCGGCAGATAGCACTCGCGCACGTAGTCCATCACCATGCGGTCGGCGTTGTAGCGCCAGGCCAGGGTGCGCAGGGCGCGCTTCACCCGCCCCATCCAGCCGCGCGGCACGCCGTGGGCGTCGCGCTGGTAGTAGAGGGGAACGACCTCGTCCTCCAGCACTTCGAAGAGGGAGAGAGCGTCCCGTTCGTCCTGCACCTCCGGGTCGGCGTGGATCTCGCCGTGGCCGATGGCGAAGCCGTTGGTGCCGTCGTAGGCCTCGGCCCACCAGCCGTCGAGGATCGAGCAGTTGAGCACGCCGTTGACGATGCACTTCTGACCGCTCGTGCCGCACGCCTCCAGCGGCCGGCGGGGGGTGTTGAGCCAGGCGTCCACGCCCTGGACGAGCTGCCGGGCGACGTGCATCGAGTAGTTCTCCAGCAGGACGATGCGGCCGGCGAAGCGCGGGTCCCGGTCCAGGCTGGCCACCTTCTGGACCAGGGCCTTGCCCTCCTCGTCGCGCGGGTGGGCCTTGCCGGAGAAGATGATCTGGAGCGGGCGCTCCGGATTGTTCACCAGCCTCTCCAGGCGGTCGAGGTCGGTGAACAGGAGGTCCGACCGTTTGTAGGTGGCGAACCGCCGGGCGAAGCCCAGGGTCAGCGTCTCCGGGCTCAGCGGCTCGCGCTCCGGCTCGGGCAGGCGCAGCCGCTGCCGGCGCTCGGCCAGCCGGCGGCGGACGAACGTGAGCAGCCGCGACTTGAGCACTTGGTGGACCTCCCACAGCTCGGCGTCCGAGATGCCGTCGATCTTCGCCCACAGCTCCGGGCGCACGATCTTCTCCAGCCAGTTCGGGCCCAGATGCTGCCCGAAGAGGCTCTGCAGGTCCGCCGAGAGCCAGGTGCGCACATGCACGCCGTTGGTGATGTGGCCGATCGGCACTTCCTCCTCCGTCTTGCCCAGGTAGAGCCCCTTCCACATCTTGCGCGACACCCGGCCGTGGAGCGCCGAGACGCCGTTGGCGCGGCGGGTGAGCTTCAAGGCCAGGACGGTGGGACAGAACGGCGCCTCCGGATCGTTCGGGCGCTCCGAGCCGAAGGCCATCACCTCATCGAGAGACAAGCCGAGCCCCTCGGCCAGCGGCTCCAGATAGGGGCGGGCGAGCTCCGGCAGGAAGCGATCGTGCCCGGCATCCACCGGCGTGTGAGTGGTGAAGACGCTCATCGCCGCCACCTCGCGCAACGCGTCGGCGGCCGTCATGCCGTCGCGCTGCACCAGCTCGCGGCCGCGCTCCAGCAGGGCGAAGGCCGAGTGCCCCTCGTTCAGGTGGAGCACCGAGGGCACCACACCCATCACGCCCAGCGCACGGTGGCCGCCGACGCCGAGGAGGATCTCCTGCTGGATGCGCATCTCCTGATCGCCGCCGTAGAGGCGGGCCGTCAGCGCCTGGTCCTCGGGCGAGTTGGCCTCGTCGAAGGCGTCGAGCAGCAGCAGATCGCTACGCCCCACCCGCACGCGCCAGATGCGGACGAAGACGTCCCGCCCCGGCAGCTCGACGCTGAACCGCGCCTGCGTGCCGTCCACGCCCAGCACGGGCTCCACCGGCAGCTCCTCGGCGCCGATGGGCTCGTAGTCGTCGATCTGCCGGCCCTCCTCGTCGATGAGCTGATGGACGTAGCCCTGCCGGTAGAGCAGCCCGATGCCCACCGCGTGGGCGCCGAGATCGCTCATGCTCTTCAGGTGATCGCCCGCCAGCACGCCGAGGCCGCCCGAGTAGATGGGCAGGGATTGATGGAGGCCGAACTCGGCCGAGAAGTAGGCCACCGGCCGGGCCAGGATGGGCCCCGCGTGGGTGACGCCCCAGCTCTCGGCTCCGTGCAGATATTGCTGAAGGAGGCGGTGAGCCTGGTCGATGCGGGTCTGCAGCTCCAGGTCCTGCACCCGCCGGGTCACCTCCTCGGCGTTCATCCGCTGCAGCAGGGCCACGGGGTTGTGATGGACCGTCCGCCAGAGACTCGGGTCCAGGTTGCGAAAGATGGCGCGGGTGTCCGGTTGCCAGGACCACCATAGATTTTGAGCAAGCTCGCGCAGTTTGCGAGACGTACCGTCGGTTTCCGTCATGTCGGCTCCGTTGTCAGAACGGAGGACTATAGCGCGGGGCGGAGAGGGGGCCAAGCTTGGGCCCGGAGAATTGAGCATGCCTTGTCCCCCTTCCTTTCAGTCGAATGACTATTCTCTATAGTGAAGTCATCTTTGAATGAGCCTCCGGCTCTCTCTGAAAGGAGAATGCGATGAGCACGTACATGTTGATCCTGCGCCGGAACCAGGCTGAGGAGCTGGGCCAGCCTCAGGAGGAGATGTTCAACCGATTCCGAGACTTCACCGTTTCCCTCCAGAAGAGCGGGGCGCTGAAGGGCTTTGAACGTCTCAAGCCGGGGACGGAGGGCAAGACCGCCCGGAACCGTGATGGCGCGATCGCCATTGAGGGACCCTACGCCGGCTCAAACGGTTCGGCCACCGGATCGCACGAGTCGGTGATCGGGTTCTATCTGATCGAGGCCGACGACGAGGCAGCGGCCCACGCCATCGCAAAGGATTGCCCCATCCTGCGGGCCGGCGGGTCGGTCGAGATCCGGGAGACCGCGTTTTTTCCCGGGCAGTAGACGCGCTAATCCGGCGGCAGCGAGCAACGCTCCGCCGGGCCGGCGCTCGCGCCGCGTGCTGGCGAGCAGAATCCTTTTTGAACTTTTACTTCTCCTCCAACTTGTCCGGCGGTTTGTACGCCGCCCATTTCCTCAGCTCGCGCAGAGCGGGTTCCAGTTGGTCTGTAAGAACGCACTCGATCATCGAGCGTAGCGCCGTTGCGACGTCCAGATCCGCCTCGCCTACCAGCATGACGGGCTCCAAAGGAGAGGCCGGGAAACTGTCGTGAACGGATTGGAGCAGGTGATTCAGGTTTTCGAGCTGGTCGGCGATTTCCAAAACCAGCGCCCGGCCGGCAGCTTCCGCGTCAGTCATGAGCTGAAGGCTAGTGGACTTCTCGCCTCAGCAAGCCGCTCCCGGCCGATTCTCCCGGCTGGCGTGCAGGGTCCTGTACTTTCTTAGAGCGATCTTTACTTTCTCTTCTTCGGTGTCCCTAGAAGGCGCCTTGCGGCAACCTTAGTAGTGGAAGCCGAACGAGAGGAGAGCGATGCCACGACCTGTTCCTCCGCCATTGAGCGTCACCCTGAATACGATGCGCCGCGCGCGCGGCTTGCATGTCGAAGAGCTGGCGACCTTGAGCGGGATCTCGAAGGGTCTCATCACCCGCTATGAGGTGGGTCACGATATCCCCTCACAGGAGAGAGTGGTTGCCTTCGGCGCGGTCATGGATTACGAGCCCGAGGACGTCGACGCCATCCTCGCCGGGATCATTCGGGGCACGGTGCGGCCGGAGCCGCATCCGCTCTCGCCCGTGGATCCCACTCCAGCCGAACGTCGCCGCATCCGTGAGGTAGCCTCCCGGCTGACCCAGGCGGAGCTCGCCGTGATCGACGAGCACCTCGTAAAGCTGGTTCGCGCTTACCGGGCACGGCGAGACCGGAACCGCGCCGAAGACCTCGTCCGCTGGCTCCTCGAAGAGCCCGACCCGCGGGCAAGGCGCGAGTTGGTCGAGCTGTCGGCGAGCTTTCACCAGTGGGCGGTCGCGGAGTGCCTATGTCACGAGAGCGAACGGACAGCGCCGAAAAGGCCAAGGAGCTGGCTGCGTTGGCCTTGCGCGCGGCCGAGTTGGAAAAAGGCGACTCGATATGGGCTCTCCGCCTGAAAGGATACGTGTGGCTCTTCATCGCGAACGCTCGGCGAGTAGGCGGCGACATGCCGGCTGCCGCAGAGGGCTTCGCCTTGGCGCGAGAGCTTTGGGAAGCCGGCGCCGCCGCCGACCCCGGGCTCCTCGCCGCTTGGCGCTTGCCTGATGGCGAAGCCTCCTGGCGCCGTCACCAGGGCGAATTTGGACGTGCCCTGGAGCTGCACGAAAAAGCCCTGATGATCGCAACGCCGGAGGCAAGAGGACGAATTCTCCTCAACAAAGCGTTTACCTTGGAGCAGATGGACGAGCCAGTGCGGGCCCTAGCTACCCTGGAGGAAGCGGAGCCGCTGATCGCCGAACAACGTGAGCCGCAATGCCTTTTCGGTTTGCAATTCAACCGCGCCGTGTGCCTCTGCCACCTGAAAAAGTACCAGGAAGCCGAGGCCCTGTTGAGGCTTGCAGGAGAGACGGCGCTTGACCTCGGGCACGAGCTGAACAGGTTTCGGCTTCTCTGGCTCCGCGGCCGGATCGACGCCGGCCTTGGGCGTGAGCAAGAGGCCGAATTGGCGTTCAAACAGGTGCGGCAGGCCTTCCGCGAAAGAAATATTGCCTACGACTTCGCGAAGGTGACACTGGAGCTGGCCGTCCTCTATCGCGCTCAGGGGCGGACCGCGGAGATCAGGGCTCTTGCCAAGCAAACGCTGTGGATCTTCGAGGCACAAAGCGGCCACGAGGAGGCTGAAAAGGCGTTGAGGCTCTTCTGTGAGGCCGCCGAGGCGGAACGGCTCACCGTGGAGCTGGCACTGCGCATCTTGCGGTATCTTGAAAGGGCACAACACAATCCGCGGCTCCACTTTGAGGAGTGAGCCGGCGGGCCGGAAGGAGCGGCCCGCAGACTTAATGGCGGGTCAGCTACCGCAGCGGCCCCAGGGGTCGATTCCACACCCGTTATCCGCCGTAGGGAGAGGGCTCGCCACCGGATGGCAGCCACCGTGCGGATCGATGCCGCAGCCGTTGTCTGCGCCGGACGGAACAGTTCCGAGCGAGCAGCGGCCGTTTGGATCGATCATGCAGCCGTTCTTGGCCCAGACGTGAGAGAGCCAGCCCCACAGGCTGGCGAGAGGAGCTGTGGCCTCGAAACGGACTGGATCGGAACTATGGATCGGCGCCGCCGTCAAGGGAGCTGCAACAGCTAGAATGAGTAGCAGGCCGATGACTCTTCGAGACGAGGGGGTTCGCGACATGGGGATCTCCTTTTCCTGGCGAGTCGGGCGGCCTTCAGTGGCCGTCGAACGAAAGGTGTAGAAAAGCACACCGCCGTGCCCGCTGAGTGTGCACGCAGAGGAGCCGAGGATGAAAGATCCTATGGAACCCGAGGACCAGAAGGTGCTGCTGCCGCACCTGCGGGCCTTCCACGACTGGACCAAGGAGGAGCTGGCAGCCGAGGCCGGCCTCGATTCCAGCTCCGTGCGGCGCTACGAGAAGGGCCAGAGGATGCCGCGCAAGAGCTACGAGAAGATCGTGCAGGGCTCTGGCCTGCCGCTCGAGCTGGTCGAAGCCTGCCACCTGCCGGCCGTCCGCGCCGGCCGTGCGGCGTTGACCCTCTTCACCGCGGGGCTCTTCACCGAGCTGGAACCGGCTGTCGCCGGTCTCGACGCTGTCCTCGCCGAAGTTCGCCGGACGGCGCTCGCCGCCCTCCTTGTGGAGTTGGCCGACCCTTCACTGTCTCCTGCATCCGTCGAGGTCTCCTGGGAGGTGAAGGCGTGGCGCTTCGTCGAGCGGCTCTGCCACGAGAGCGAGGCGGTCGCAGCCAGCGAGGCGGAACGGGCCTTGAAGCTGGCCGAGTTGGCCCTTCGCGCCGCCGAGCGCGCCCCTGGGAAGGAAGGCCGCCGGTCAAAGCTAGAAAGCTACTGCTGGATTTTTCTCGGCAACGCGCGACGGGTAAGCGGAGCGTTGCCGGGCGCCGAGGCGGCCTTTCAGCGTGCAGAAAAGCTTTGGGTGGCCTGGACTGGCGACACGCCAATCCCCCTCGCGGCTTGGCGCCTACGGGACGGGCAGGCGTCGCTTCGCAGACACCAGGGGAAGTTCCTCGAGGCCCTTAAGCTTCACGACCAAGCCCTGGCCTCCGACGCGCCCGACGCCGCGGGCCGCATCCTTCTCAACAAGGCATTTACGCTGGAGCAGCAGGGCACGCCCGCGCAGGCCCTTGCCACACTTGAGGAGGCTGAGTCGCGGATCGACGGAGCGCGCGAGCCGCGGCTCCTCTTCGGCGTTCGCTTCAATCGCATCGTTAACCTGGTGCACCTTCAGCGCTATGAAGAAGCCGCGAAGCGGCTGCCCGAAGTGCAGGCCATGGCGGAGTCGGGCGGGCGCCCGCTCGACAGCGTGCGCGTGCTGTGGCTGCAATCGAAGATCGCCGCCGGCTTCTACCGCCGAGCCGAAGCCGAGGAGCTTCTCGATCGGGTGCGAAGAGAGTTCCTGACCCGAGGGATCGCCTACGACACCGCCGTCGCCACCCTGGAGCTGGCAGTGCTCTACCTGGAGGACGGCCGAGCCGCGGAGGTCCGCCAGATCGCCGCCGAGCTGACTCCGATCTTCGCCGCCCAGCGGGTCGCGCGGGAGACCCTGGCCTCGATCGAGCTGTTCTGCGAAGCGGTGAAACAGGAAACCGTCACCGCCGAGCTGGCCAGAGGGTGGTTGCGGGAGCTGCGCCGGGTCGGGTGAGACGCTACGCGTCTCCCCGCTCCGCCCCTACTCCCACCCCAGAAACCGCGCAAAAGTCCCCAGCAACATCTGCTGGTCCTCCTCTCCGCGGGTCGCCACGAAGACGGTGTCCTCGCCGGAGATCGTACCCACGACTTCGGGCATGTTGGCGCTGTCGATGGCGAAGGCCACGACGCGGGCGGCGCCGGGGCTGGTCACGATCACCAGCAGGTTGGTGCCGGAGGGTCGCACCCTCTGTACGAAGCCGGCGATGTCCGGGAAGGAGCCGTCCTTCACCGGCTGCCAAGCCTTCAGAACGTAGCGCCCCTTCACCCGGTGGATGCGGAGCTCCCGCAGGTCCCGGCTGATGCTCGACTGCGTCGCCTCGATCCCCCGTTCCCGCAGCATCTCCTGGAGCGTCGTCTGACTGCGGATCGACCGGTTGTCCATGACGATGTTCGCCAGCGCCTCCCGGCGCCTCTCTCGGATCTCTCTCATAGTTGCCATGCATGGATTACGGCAGAAAGTCGCGACTCTTGTCAAGATACCCCTTGACATGCCGTTTCGATTCAGGCACGCTCTGCCCATCAACAGCGCTTCAACAACGCAGGGCAGGCAATTTTCACGCAGTACTCTGGTTGAAGTCTTTCGAGCCTCTCAGGCGAGATTCACCCAGAGAACCCCGGAGAGATGAGCTTCGGCACCGATTCCGGTGCCGGATTACGAGCCGAGAAGGCTCAGGAGGAGTAAGACAATGTCGAACACGGATAGGACCGCAAAGGATCTCAAGGAGTGGGAGGAAACGACGACTGCCATCGCTGCCAACGCACCGGACCTGCCGCAGACGGAAATCCCGCGAGTGGCCCTGGAGAAGCTGACCGACGAGCTGCGTAAGCTCGGCGTCGACCAGAAGCTCTTCCAGCGTCAGAAGCAGGAGACCTCGCAACGTATGGCTGAAATCCACGCCGAGGGAGGCCGGCTGGTCACACTCCTGCGGGGCCTGGTCAAGCAGCACTACGGCATCCGCAACGAGAAGCTGGTCGAGCTCGGAGTCAAGCCGTTCCGCGGCCGTACCCGTAAGGCGGTTCCCGCGGAGCCGCCTCCGACCACTCCCGTGGTCCCCACGATCCCCACGGCCAAGTAGTTCTGGCTGGAAACTCCCCCCGGGGCGTGCCTGGTGCACGCCCCTTTTTTTGTCTCACTCCAGCCTGAAAGAGGTTTCTCATGAGGCCGGCAACCTTCCCGCACCGCCAAGGGCTTGCCGCTTTTGCCGGGAAGGTTCCCAGGCCGCCGAGAAGCTTGTCGCGCCGCCAAGAAGGTTCTCAGGAGCCGGAGAAGGTTCTCGCGGGACTGAGAAGCTTATCCGCCAACGGAGAAGCTTACCGGGCCGATGAGAAGATTCTCGGCGGCCTGGGAAGCGTCTCGCGGAGCTGAGAAGCTCCTCAGCCGCTGGAGAAGCTTCTCACGCGCCTGAGAAGCTCCCCAGCGACTGAAGAAGTTTCTCGCCGGGCTGAGAAGCTTCCCGCAAGCCGGAGAAGGCTGCCGCGGACCCGAGGAGCTTCTCAACGGCCGGAGAAGCTTCTCGCAAGCGTAAGAAGCTTCCCGGCAGCCCGGGAAAGTTCTCGCGGGGACTTTAAGAGGGTGTCTCGAAAGAAGCGACAGCCACGCCTGCGTCGCCAGGGGCGGCCCCCTTTCCTCGCTTGTAACGCGAGATCAAAAAGACTAAGCTCCTACCCGAATCATGCTTTTGTGCGACCGTTGCTCCTGAATCCAGAATCGTTCTGACGTGCAGTTCTTCGTGTGATGCCGAGCGAAAAGCCTGTACTGGATGAGGCTCCGTCCTCTCTTCGAGAGGAGGAAGGTTCAGCGCGCTCCAAGGCCAGGGCCAAGACCCGGTCCCGCCAGGAGGAGACGCCCCCGAACGAGTTCGTACGCCTGCTGGATTATCTGAAGGCCACCCGCGGCTTCGACTTCTCGGGCTATAAGCTCTCCAGCCTCATCCGCCGGGTCCAGAAGCGGATGCAGCAGATCGGCGTCGCCTCTTACTCCGATTACAGCGACTACCTCGAAGTCCATCCCGACGAGTTCCTCCCCCTCTTCAATACGGTCCTCATCAACGTCACGGGATTCTTCCGCGACCCTCAGGCCTGGCAGGCGCTGGCCGAGCAGGTGCTCCCCCGCATCCTGGAGGCCAAGGGCCCCCACGAGCCGATCCGCTGCTGGAGCGCCGGCTGTGCCTCGGGCGAGGAGGCCTACACCCTGGCCATCCTGCTGGCCGAGGCCCTCGGCGATCAGGAGTTCCGGCGGCGGGTGAAGATCTATGCCACCGACGTCGACGAGGAGGCCCTCGCCCAGGCCCGCCAGGGGAGCTTCTCCGACGCCGAGGTGGAGGGCCTGTCGCCCGAGCTGCTGGGGCGCTACTTCGAGAAGACGGGTGAGCGCTGGGTCTTCCGCACCGATCTGCGGCGGTCGCTCATCTTCGGCCGCCACGACCTGGTGCAGGACGCCGCCATTTCGCGCCTCGATCTGCTGATCTGCCGCAACACCCTGATGTACCTCAACTCCGAGACCCAGGCCAAGGTGCTGGCCCGCTTCCATTTCGCGCTCCAGCGCAACGGCTATCTCTTCCTGGGCAAGGCTGAGACCCTGCTCAGCCACTCCAACAACTTCCGGCCCATGGACCTGAAGACGCGGATCTTCCAGCGCTCGCCCAACTCCAACATCAACGATCGCCTGCTCGCCCTCACGCCGGCCAACACCGCCGACCCGCAGGGCCGCAACCGCCAGGTGCGCATCCGCGACGCGGCGGTGGACGGCGGTCCCGTGGCCCAGATCACCCTCGACCGCCGGGGACACCTGGTGCTGGCGAACGAGCGGGCACGGCGGCTGTTCAATCTCGGCCCCGGCGATACCGGCCGGCTGCTCCAGGATCTGGAGATCTCCTACCGCCCCGTGGAGCTGCGCTCTCATATCGAAGCGGCCAGCGCCTCGCGCCAGACCGTCACTCTGAAGGAGATCGGCTGGCATCCCGTGGGCGGCGACCCGCGGGTGCTGGAGATCCAGATCGCCCCGCTGACGGACGGCGCCGGCGCGCTGCTGGGCGCCACGATCTTCTTCCTCGATCTGACCGTCCAGCACCAGCTTCGCTCGGACCTGGAACGGGCCAATCAGGAGCTGGAGACGGCTTACGAGGAGCTGCAGTCGGCCAACGAGGAGCTGGAGACCACCAACGAAGAGCTGGAGACCATGAACGAGGAGCTCCAGTCCACCAACGAGGAGCAGCGCTCGATGAACGATCAGCTCCAGAGCCGGTCCGAGGAGCTGGACCGGGCCAATGGCTACCTGCGCTCCATCCTCGCCAGCCTGCGTGCCGCCGTGGTGGTGCTCGACAAGAATCTGAAGGTGGAGATCTGGAGTGGCAAGGCGCAGGAGCTGTGGGGGCTGCGCAGCGAGGAGGTGCAGGGGCAGGCGTTTTTCGATCTCGACATCGGTCTGCCCGTCGACCGGCTCCGGCAGCCGGTCCTCGCCTGCCTCGACAGCGGCCCCCGCGGGACGGAGCTGATGCTCGACAGCGTCAACCGCCGCGGCAGGCCGGTGCGTTGTCAGGTGGGCTGCACCCGGCTCGGAGACGGCACCGGTCGTGCAGGCGTTATTCTTCTCATGGAGGAGGTTTCCGAAGAGGCGGGAACGGGCTCCGTTCACTGAGAGGCGGGACTTGCCGATGCCGAAGAGATCCCTGAGGTCCGGACTCTCCTCGGCGTAGCATCGCCTGGATAAGCTGCAGGAAGAAACTACAGACGTCCCCTCCGAAAAGTTCGCCGACGAGCTGATGGAGCTCCAGGCCTCGCTGGCCGAGCTCGAGGTGGCCTACGAGGAGCTGGAGCAGCAGAACGACGAGCTGCTGAGCACTCGCGAGGCGCTCGAAATCCAGCGTCACCGCTACCGCCAACTGTTCGACGAGGCGCCCTTCGGCTACCTCGTCACCGACCTCAACGGCACCATCGAGGAGGCCAATCGGGAGGCCTACGTCGCCCCGCCCGATCACCACCTGGTGGTGGAGGACGGCCGGCTGCGGCTCTCCCGCAGCGCCACCGAGAACGGCCACCGGCCGGCCATCGACGTGACCTTCCGCACCGCGGCCCTGGCCTACGGCCCGCGCTGCGTGGGCGTGGTGCTGACGGGCAACCTGGACGACGGCGCCGCGGGGCTCGCGGCCATCAAGGGCTGCGGCGGCATCGCCGTGGTCCAGGATCCGCGCGACGCTCTCTACTCCAGCATGCCCGAGAGCGCCATCTGCACCTCATGGCGCCGTTGCTCGCGGACCTCGTGCGCCGCCAGCCGCCAGCCGGCGAGCCGAAGTGCAGGGAGGAGGAGCCGGCGACGACGCTGCTGGTGGCGGACTGGGGGGGCGGGGCCGAAGTGGGCCAGCCCTCGGGCTTCACCTGCCCCGAATGCGGCGGCTCCCTCTTCGAGAGCCCCGGCCGGGGGCCCGACCACTTCCGCTGCCGCACCGGCCACGCCTATTCGCCGCAGAGCCTGGTGGCCAAGCAGAGCGAGACCCTGGAGGCCACCCTCTGGGCCTCCATGCGGGCGCTGGAGGAGAGCGCCGCCCTCGCCCGCCGGCTGGAGCATCGCGCCCGCCGCTCCGGCAACGACTTCCGGAGCCATCGCTACGAGGAGCGGGCGCGGCGCGCCGAGAGCCACGCCGAGCAGCTCCGGCGCATCCTCGCGAGCCGGGAGGAGGGAGGGAGCGGCGACCGCCATGGGCACGGCGGAGAACGCCGAGGGGGCGCCCGTCTCCGCCGAGATGAAGGATCGCCCGTGAGGGCTGTGTCTCAAAAGGAGCGACAGCCACGCCTTTGTCGCCAGGGATTGAAATCGCCTGGCTACCAACTCTTTTCCCCTCCGGGACGGCAATTCGTTCCTCCCATGTCCCGTAGGGACTACAGTCGGTAGCCAGGTGATTTCAATCCCTGGCGACATAGGCGTCGTCGTCAACCACTTTTGAGACACCCTCTGAGGCCTGCTAAGCTTCCGTCTCATGAACCGCGCCCCGAGCTGCTTCCTGATCTTTCTCACCGCCGCCCTGGCGGCGGTCGGCGGCTTCCTGGTGGGCTCGATCTGGGGGGGCCGGGCGCAGGTGGCGCAGACTCCGGCTCCGTTCACCGTCCCCGGAGCGCCCGCCGGCCGCACGCCACGCCCGGCGGCGGTGCCTTCCGGGGTGACCGTCGCGCCGCGCGGCGATCTCGACGCGGACGAGAAGGAGAACATCGGCCTCTTCGAGCGCTCCTCCCCGGCGGTGGTGTTCATCACCTCGCTCGCCGTGCAGCAGGACGCCTTCAGCCTCAACTCCAACGAGATCCCCCAGGGCAGCGGCTCGGGCTTCGTGTGGGACACCCAGGGGCACATCGTCACCAACTACCACGTGGTGGCCAACGCCGACGCCGCCCGGGTCACCCTCGCCGACCAGTCCACCTGGGACGCCAAGCTGGTCGGCTGGGCGCCGGAGAAGGACGTGGCGGTGCTCAAGATCGACGCTCCCGTCAAGCAGCTCCATCCCCTGCCGCTCGGCAGCTCGGACGACCTGCGGGTGGGTCAGAAGGTCTTCGCCATCGGCAACCCCTTCGGCCTCGACCAGACGCTCACGACCGGCATCATCAGCGCCCTGGGCCGGCAGATCCAGTCGCTCAACAACGTGCCCATCCGCGACGTCATCCAGACCGACGCCGCCATCAACCCGGGCAACTCGGGGGGCCCGCTGCTCGACAGCGCAGGCCGGCTGATCGGGGTCAACGCGGCGATCTACAGCCCCTCCGGCGCCTCGGCGGGAATCGGCTTCGCCATTCCGGCGCACTCGGTGGAATGGGCCGTGCCGGACCTCATCCGCTATGGCCGCATCCAGCGCCCCACCCTCGGCGTGCAGCTCGCGCCTGAGAACGTGATGCGCCGCCTGGGGCTCGAGGGAGCCATGATCTATCACGTCGACCGCGGAGGCGGCGCCGCCAAGGCGGGCCTGCGCGGCCTGGACCGCGACGTCCTGGGCCGCTGGCGCCTGGGAGACGTCATCCTCACCGTCGACGGTCAGCCGCTGCAATCGAGCGGCGACCTCCTCGTCGCCCTGGAAGGCAAGAAGCCCGGTCAGACCGTCCGCGTCGGCCTGCTGCGCGACGGCCGCAAGACGGAGATTGAGGTGAAGCTGGGGGGGCCGTCGGAGGGCAGCACGTAGCGGGGGAGGGAAGAACACGGACGCACAGGGACTGACACGGACGAACACATAGAGCGAAGTCCGGAGACTGTCCGTGTTCGTCCTTGTAAGTCCGTGCTCGTCCGTGGGAGTCCGTGTTCTATAGTCTGCCCATGCAAACCCAACAGACCTGCCTCGACCTCGCCGAGCTCGCCCGGGACGCGGGCCCCGACCCGGCCGCCCGGGTCTCCACCATGGCCTCCGGCCTCGTCGGCTCGGAGATCCTGCGCATCGCCGGAGAGATCCGGGAGCTGGTGGCTTCCGGCCGGGAGATCTGCAACCTCACGGTCGGCGACTTCGACCCGCGGCAATTTCCCATCCCCGAAGTGCTTCTCGAAGGCGTGCGCTCCGCCCTGGAGCACGGCGAGACCAACTATCCGCCGTCGAACGGCCTGCCGGAGCTGCGGCAGGCCGTGGCTCGCTTCTACGAGCGCGACCTCGGACTTCGATATCCCGTGGACTCGGTGCTCATCGTCGCCGGCGCCCGGCCCGTCATCTACTGCATCTTCCGCACCCTCGTCGACCGCGGGGACCGCGTCGTCTACACGGTGCCGAGCTGGAACAGCAACCACTACACGCACCTGGCGGAGGCCGAGGGCGTGCCTGTCGTCTGCAAGCCCGAGAACCGGTTCCTCCCCACCCGGGAGGAGCTGCTGCCGGTGCTGCCCGGCGCCCGCCTGCTGTGCCTCAACTCGCCCCTCAACCCGACGGGCACGGCGTTCGACCGCGGCACCCTGCTGGGCATCTGCGAGGCGGTGCTGGAGGAGAACGAGGACCGTGCCCGCCGCGGCGAGCGGCCGCTCTACGTGCTCTACGACCACATCTACTGGATGCTCTGCTTCGGCGACACCGTCCACGTCACGCCGCCGGAGCTGCTGCCGGAGATGGCGCGCTACACGCTGTTCGTGGACGGCATCAGCAAGGGCTTCGCCGCCACCGGCCTGCGGGTGGGCTGGGGCGTGGGGCCGGTGGACATAATCTCCCGCATGTCGGCCGTGCTCGGCCACGTCGGCGCCTGGGCGCCTCGCGCCGAGCAACATGCCACAGCCGCCCTGCTCAACGACCCGGAGGGCATCCGGCGCTATCAGGTTGAGTTCAAGCGCCAGCTCGAGCTGCGGCTCGATCTTCTCCACCGGGGCTTCCAGGCCATGAAGGGCCGGGGGCTGGCGGTCGAGAGCATCCCGCCCATGGGGGCCATCTACCTCACCGCCCGCATCCATCCCTTCGGCCGGCGGACGCCGGACGGCACGGTGCTGCGCACCAACCGCGACGTGCGGCGCTTCGTTCTGGAGGCCGCCGGCATCGGCGTCGTGCCTTTCGGCGCCTTCGGCTCGACCGCGGACGACGGCTGGTTCCGCCTGAGCATCGGCGCCGTCTCCGAGGCGGACATCGAGGCCGCCCTGCCGCGGCTGGAAGAGGCTCTGCTGCGGTTGAAGTGAGAGACCCTGCATTCCCCCTCTCCGGGACGGGAGAGGGGGCAGGGGGTGAGGGTCAGGCCTCGATCGACTGGCCCTTGTTCTCGCGAAGGAAGATCACGCCGACCACCACGGTCAACAGCGCGACGACGATCGGATACCAAAGCCCATAGTAGATGTCGCCCGACTTCGCCACCATGGCTGTGGCCAGCAGCGGCAGCATGCCGCCGAACCAGCCGTTGCCGATGTGGTAGGGCAACGACATCGAGGTGTAGCGGATCTGGGTCGGGAAGAGCTCTACCAGGAAGGCCGCGATCGGTCCGTACACCATGGTCACGTAGAGGACCATGATGAACAGGATGAGGATGGCCACGGGATAGTTGATCCGGCTCTTGTCGACCTCCGCGGGGTAGCCGCTCGCTTTCAGGGCGTCCTTGTACTTGACGTCGTCCCAACCGACCAGCTCGGTCGAGCCGATATGGGTGACGACCGTCTGGCCCTCGACCGCCGGCAGCGATTGGAACGACAGGCCCGACTTGGTGAGGAAGTCCTTGGCCTTGTCGCAGTCCGAGTTGTGAGTTTTCGGCCCGATGAAAACGTGGAAGTTGCAGTCCGTCGCGGCGACGGTGATCGGCGTCTTGGCGCTGTACTCCTCCAGGGCCGGATTGATGTTGTGCGCCAGGCCGTGGAACAACGGGAAGTAGGTAAGCGCCGCGAGCAGGCAGCCACCGAGGATGATCTTCAGCCGGCCGACGCGGTCCGATAGCTTTCCGAAAATGACGAAGAACGGCGTGCCCAGGAGCAGCGAGGCGCCGACCAGGCAGTAGGCCGTGAGCCAGTCGACCTTGAGCGTGATGGTGAGGAAGAACAGGGCGTAGAACTGGCCCGTGTACCATACGACGCCCTGGCCGGCGGTGGCGCCGAGCAGGGCGAGGAGCACGAGCTTGTTGTTCGGGTAGCGCAGGAAGCTGTCGCGAAGCGGCGACTTCGAGGCCCTGCCCTGCGACTTCATGCGCAGGAACACCGGCGACTCTTCGAGCTTGAGCCGGATGTAGATGGAGAAGATCAGCAACACGATCGAGACCAGGAACGGCAGGCGCCAGCCCCAAGCCTTGAAATCGTCCGGCGTCTGCAGGAAACGGCAGAGCCCGATCACCAGCAGCGACAGGAAGAAGCCGATGGTGGCCGTGGTCTGAATCCAGCTCGTCGCGTATCCGCGTTGGCCGTTGGGCGCGTTTTCCGCGACGTACGTCGCGGCGCCGCCGTACTCACCGCCGAGCGCCAGGCCCTGCAACAGGCGCAGGGTGACCAGGATGATCGGCGCGAGAATGCCGATCGTCTCGTACTTGGGCATGAGACCGACGGCGAAGGTCGAGGCGCCCATGATCACGATGGTGATCATGAACGTGTGCTTGCGGCCCACCAGGTCGCCCAGGCGCCCGAAGACGAGGGCGCCGAAGGGACGCACCAGGAAGCCGGCGGCGTAGGTGGCGAATGCCGCGAGCAACGCCGCCGTGTCGTTCCCCTTGGGGAAGAAGAGGGAGGCGAAGAACGGCGCCAGCGTCGCGTACAGATAAAAGTCATACCATTCGAAAACGGTGCCGAGCGAGGAAGCGAAGATGACCCTGCGCTCTTCGGACCTGGAGACGAGCGGTGCGGCAGGCGAGGCGGTCGTCATATCGGAGTACCCTCCCAATTAGAACTGGAAAACCTGCCACTGAAGGTTGATCTGCTTCCGTGAATCCCCTTTTTTCGGCTCGATCCGGGTGTAGGACAACTTGATGTTGTTGTTGTGGCCGGAGGTGAAGTAGCCCAGCCCCACCGTCTTGCGGTTCTCGTCGATGCGCGCCGGGTCCTTGAAATCCTCGTTGGCGTACTGTATGAACGGCTGCAGCTTCGCCGACGCGATATAGAAGCCGGCCTCGATCAGCAGATCGTTCTGCTTGGGCAGGGTGGTGAGGAACTTGCCGCCGTCGATCTGGTTGTAGTCGCCCTGGAGGACCAGCGAGTTGCCGCCGCCGAGGGGCTGGTCGAGATAAAAGTCGCCGGCGTAGTTGTGGTACTCCTCCTGCTTGTCGAAGCTCCCGCCGATGGCCAGGGTGTGCACCTTGCCGAGCGACGTGCCGCGGTAGAACAGGCCCGTCTGCGGGGTGAAGAAGCTGTACATCAGGCGTCCGGCGTAGCGAAACTCATTGCTGTTGTTGATTCCCCTCACGCCCTGGTAGACGCCCAGCCGGTACTCGAGATGGTCGTCGGCGACGTAGCCGCGGGCGCGCAACCCGTAATCGCGGCCCGTCCTGGACTGGGTGGGAGTGGATTCGTTGAAGGTGTACGCGCCGTAGTCGAGGGTCATCAGGCTCGCCGCGGACTGGTTGTGGTTGTAGTCCTGCTCCATCAGCAGCAGGCCGCCGTCGAGCAGGAACGCCTGCGAGAACTTGTAGGTGGCGACGAAGTCCTGAATGAAGATGGTACCCGTGTCCTTGACCCCGGCCGCGTTGAGAGCGGCCGTCGCCTTCCCCAGGTTCGGGTCGTCGGTGTCGACGAAGATCGAGAGCTTGTCGCTGAGGTTGTAGCCCAGGATCAGACGCAACCGCCGCAGGAAAAGATTCTTCGACGTGTCGTTCGTGCCGGCGACGTCGAACTCCTCCCCCTGGAGCTGGCCCAGGATGCCGACCTTGAACGACTGACTCCCATCCTTCGAGCTCCATTGGAGCTGCGCGGCGGCGGGCGCCGCCGCGGCCAACAGGAAGAACGTCAGGATAACTGCGAACGCTCCTGCCTTGCTTCTCATGCTCACCAGAGAGTCCTTTCTGGCCGCGGCCGGCCGGCAACGAAGATGCCGCCTCAAAGGGGCGATCTGAATGCAACAAACGAAGAGCTGACTCAAGTCAAAGCAAAGCGCGGGCCAGCCACGCGAGGCCTGTAAAGACGGTAAACGGCCCCCGAATGTCTCATCCCGCTACGCATCGAGCCAAGATGAGCCCGTGATCCGTTTCGTTCCGCTACACACACCGGAACGTCTGCTACACTTTCTCGCCGTGCTCTCCAAAGCCCGCCCGCGTCCCGGATCCACCGCGCCGGTCCTGCCGACGGTGCCGCTGGCCGCCTTCTTCGCCGTCCTGGAAGGCTGCCCGACACCGGCGCTGGGCGTCGATCCCCAGGGCCGGGTGCTGGCCGCCAACGCCAACGCCCGGCGGCGCCTCGGCCTCAAGCCCGACCGGCAGATCCTGGTGCGCGACCTGCTGGGCGTCGGCTGGCGCGAGCTGGAGCTGGTCGCCGCCGAGGGGCTCTCCGACTTGGTGCTCGACCTGCCGGTGCGGCCGGCGGGCGCGGCGCGCAAGGGCTGGCGGGTGCGGCCGGAGCGGCTGCTCGCCGAGGACGGCAGCGCCGTCGCCGTCGTCGCCTACCTCGAAGAGCCGCCGTCGCTCGCCGCCGGCGGCTCGCGGCACGAGCACCGCGCCTCGCGGCCGGTGGATCTCGACGCCCTCTTCGGCGAGGACCCCAGCGTCGTCTCCACCAAGCAGGCGGGGGCGCGCTTCGCCCGCACCCGCCTGCCCATCCTCCTGCTCGCCGAGACCGGCACCGGCAAGGACCTGCTCGCCCGCGCCATCCACGCCCTGAGCCCGCGCCGCGAGCGGCCGTTCGTCGCCATCAACTGCGGCGCGCTGTCGCCGCACCTGCTCGAGAGCGAGCTTTTCGGCTATGCCCCGGGCGCCTTCACCGACGCCCGCCGCGAGGGGCACGAGGGCAAGATCGGCGCGGCGCGCGGCGGCACGCTGTTCCTCGACGAGGTCGCCGAGATGCCGGGGCCGCTCCAGGCCCTGCTGTTGCGCGTGCTGGAGGACGGCACCTACTACCGCGTCGGCGAGAACGTGCCCCGCCAGGCCGACGTGCGGCTGATCTGCGCCACCTGCCGCGACCTGCCGCGCATGGTGGAAGAGGGCGCCTACCGCCAGGATCTCTTCTACCGCATCGCCGGCGCCTGCCTGAGCCTGCCGCCGGTGCGCGAGCGCTCCGACGTGCGGGCGCTGGTGCTCCACGTCCTCGCCGACCTCGCGGCCCGCGACGAGGCGGCCGGCGCCGGCGATCCCCGGATCGCGCCGGAGGCGCTCGACTGGATGGCCCGCCAGAGCTGGCCGGGCAACGTGCGACAGATCAAGACCGCGCTGCAGTACGGCCTCACCCTGGCCGACGGCGGCGAGATCCGGCCCGAGCACCTGCCGACGCTCTTCTCCACCTTCTCCACGCGGTCTCCCGAAGCGCCCCGGCAGGACGCCCCGCCTGTTTCGGCGGCGTCTGCGGCGGTGCCCGAGCCCCCGGCGCCACAGACCCTCGCCGCCATCGAGCTGGAGCTGGTGCGCCGCACCGTCGCCGAGGCGGACGGCAACCTGGCCCTCGCCGCGCGCCGGCTGGGCATCGCGCGCTCGACGCTCTACCGCTCCCTGCGCCGGGCCGAGGATCGTTCCGAGGAGACCGCCGAGGAGGGCTCGCCGTGAGCTCCGAGCGGCTGCGGCCGGCGCGGCTGGTGGCGGTCTTCCTGCTCGGCTGGCTGGGCTTCAACTCGCCGCCGCTGCGGCTGGTCTCGCGCGATGCCTGGGTCGCGGGGCTGCCCCTCACCTGGGTCTATCTCTTCGGCGTCTGGGCGCTGCTCATCGCCTGCGTCGCGCTGGCGCTGCGGCCGCCGCACCGGGAGTAAAGCCGCCCGTGCTCTCGGCCTCACTCCTGGTCGCGGCGGCTCTGGCCTATATCGGCCTGCTGTTCCTCATCGCCTGGCTGGGCGACCGGCGCGCCGCCCGGGGCGGCAAACCGTTCGCGGGACCCTGGGTCTACTCGCTCTCGCTCGCCGTCTACTGCACCGCCTGGACGTTTTACGGCAGCGTCGGCCGCGCCGCCGACGACGGCTACGGCTTCCTGCCCATCTATCTTGGGCCGACGCTGGGAGCGGTGCTCGGCTGGGTGGTCTACCGCAAGATCCTGCGCATCGCCAAGGCCGAGCGCCTGATCTCGATCGCCGACTTCATCGCCTCGCGCTACGGCAAGAGCACGGCGCTCGGCGCGGTGGTGGCGGTGATGGCGGTGGTCGGCACGGTGCCCTACATCGCCCTGCAGCTCAAGGCGGTCGCCTCCAGCTTCGAGCTGCTCTGGCGCTCCACCCATCCGCGCCCGCTGCCGTTCGACCAGCTCTCGCTGCTCTGCGCCGCGCTGCTCGCCGTCTTCGCCATCCTCTTCGGCACCCGCTCCGTGGACCTGACCGAGCATCACTCCGGGCTCGTGCTCGCCATCGCCTTCGAGTCGCTGGTGAAGCTCGTGGCCTTCCTCGCCGTGGGCTGGTTCGTCGTCTGGAGGTTGCACGGGGGACTCGGCGACCTGTTCACCCGCGCCGCGGCCGATCCACACCTGCGCACGATGCTGGTGCGCACCGGCGCCAACGACGGCGACTGGGCGTGGATGACCTTTCTCTCGCTGCTCGCCTTCTGGTTCCTGCCCCGCCAGTTCCACGTCGGCATCGTCGAGAACGTCGACGAGCGCCATCTGCGCACCTCGGCCTGGCTGCTGCCGCTCTACCTGCTGGTGATCAACCTCTTCGTGCTGCCGATCGCGCTCGCCGGCCGGCTGGCCACGGCGACCGCGGGCGTTTCAGGTGATAGCTACGTGCTCGCCCTGCCGCTCGCCGCCGGCCGCACGGGCCTCGCGGTGTTCGTCTTCCTGGGCGGCCTTTCCGCCGCCACCGGCATGGTGATCGTGGAGAGCCTGGCGCTCTCCAACATGGTGGCGAACGACCTCGCGCTGCCGTGGCTGCTGCGTCGCGCCGGGCCGGCCGGCGGCGACTTCCGGAGGCCACTGCTGGTCAGCCGGCGGCTGGCGATCGTCGGGGTCGTGCTGCTCGGCCACTTCTATGCCGTGTTCGCCGGCAACGGCGTCTCGCTGGTCACCATCGGGTTGATCTCCTTCGCCGCCGCCGCCCAGGTGGCCCCGGCCCTGCTGGGCGGCCTCTACTGGCGCGGCGCCACCCGCAACGGCGCGCTCGCCGGCCTGATCGGCGGCTTCCTCGTCTGGGGTTACACGCTGGCGCTGCCGACCCTGGCGGCGAGCGGGCTCTTGTCGCAATCGTTCGTCGACAACGGCCCCTTCGGCATCCGGCTGCTGCGTCCCTCGGCCCTCCTGGGATTGGAGGGGCTCGATCCGCTGTCGCACTCGCTGGTCTGGAGCCTGCTGGTCAACGTCATCGCCTTCGCCGGCATCTCCTCGCTCGGCGGCCAGAGCGCCGTCGAGGTGCGCCAGGCCCATCGCTTCGTGGACGTCTTCCGCCGCCGGGAGTCGGAGGAGCCGGTGTGGAGCGCCGACACGCCGGTCGCCTCGGTGCGCGGGCTGCTGGCCCGCTTCCTCGGCGAGGCCCGCACCGAGAGCGCGCTGCTGGGCTGGGCCGAGGAGCGGGGCGTCGACCTCCCGCGCGCCGTCTACGCCGACCCCGAGCTGCTGGCCTATGCCGAGCGGCTGCTCGCCGGCACCACCGGCGCCGCCTCGGCCCGGGTGGCGCTCACCACCGTCGCGCAGGAGCAGTCGCTGGGCGTCGGCGAGGTCGTCGAGCTGCTCGACGAGACCTCGCGGGCGCTCGCCACCAGCCGCGAGCTGGCCGGCAAGTCGCAGCAGCTCGAAGCGGCCTCGGCCGAGCTGCTGCGGGTCAACGAGCGGCTGCGCGAGCTCGACAAGCTCAAGGACGACTACCTCTCGACCATGGCCCACGAGCTGCGCACCCCTCTCGCCGCCATCCGCGCCTTCGCCGAGATCCTGCACGACAACCCCGACCTGCCCGTGGAGCGCCGGGCCGAGTTCCTGCGCATCATCGAGATGGAGAACGACCGCCTGAGCCGGCTGATCCACGACCTCCTCGATCTGGCGAAGCTCGAAGCCGGTCATGAAACCGGCGATGGGCCCGGTACCAGGGAGATGACGCTCAACCCCTTCGGCCTCGCCGAGGCGGTGGGCGAGGCCGTCGAGTCGCTCGGGCAACTGTCGCGGATGCGGGGGGTGGCGGTCGAGTACCGCCGCGGCGGCGACCCGCTCGCCCTCCATGGCGACCGGGACCGGCTGATCCAGGTGGTGGTCAACCTGCTGTCGAACGCCATCAAGTTCTGCCCGCCCTCGGGCGGCCGGGTCGTGGTGGCGGCGAAGCGGCGCGCGGCGGGCCGCATCGAGATCTCCGTCAGCGACAACGGCCCGGGCGTGCCGGCCGCGGACCGCGAGACCATCTTCGAACGCTTCCGGCAGCTTGCGCGGCCGGCGGGGGCGCCGGCGGGCACCGGCCTCGGCCTGCCGATCTGCCGCCGCATCGTGGCCCAGCACGGCGGGCGCATCTGGGTCGAGGACGCCGCGTCGGGCGGCGCCCGCTTCGTCGTCCTGGTGCCGATCGCGCCGGGCGAGGCCGCGGCGAGCAATCTCAGTGATTCAGGGGGAGGAGTCGAATGGAGCCGAAGCGCCGCGTCCTGATCGTCGACGACGAGCCGAACATCGTGCTGTCGCTGGAGTTCCTGCTGCGCCAGCAGGGCTACGAGGTGCGCGTGGCGCGCGACGGCGAGGAGGCGCTGGCCGCCGCCGAGGACTGGCGGCCGGATCTCATCGTGCTCGACGTCATGCTCCCGGGCCTGGACGGCTTCGAGGTCTGCCGGCGGCTGCGCGAGCGGCCGGAGAACGCGGGCTTGAAGATCCTGCTGCTGACGGCGCGCGGCCGCGAGGTCGAGCGCGTGCGGGGCCTGGAAGAGGGCGCGGACGCGTACGTCCGCAAGCCCTTCTCGACCCGCCAATTGATGATTACGGTGGCCGAGCTGCTGGGGAGGCCCGAGGGGTGAAGCACCGCACCCGCACCTCCTCCGGTCACGGCCAGGATTTCGAGCCCCTGGTGCGCGAGCTGCGGGGCTCGCTCGCCAACCTGCGGGCGGCCTCCGAGGCGCTGGCGCTGCTGGCCCCGCCCGAGGAGGACGCCGAGGCGAGGGATCTGCGCGCGGTCGTGCTCGCCGAAGGCGTCCGCCTGACCGGCCTCGTCGACCGCCTGGGCACCGCCGTCCTGCCGGGCGAGAGCTCGGCCCGGGGGCGCCGGCCGCTCAAGGAGCTGATCGCCGAGCTGGTGCGCACCGCCGGAACGAGCCTCGATCTGGCCATCGAGATCGCGCCCGGCTCGGCGCCGCCGGAAGTCCGCCTGAGTGACGGCTCCGTGCTCGTGGCGACGCTGCTCGCCACGCTGGGCCGGCTGCGGCGCGACTTCGCGGTCTGCCGCATCACTTTGCGCAGCCGGCTCCACCAGGATCTCGTGGCGCTGGACCTTCTCTGGCCGGCCTCGGAGCCCGAGCTGTGGCGGCTGCGAGAGGCGAACTCCGAGCTGCTCGATACCGGGGGGAGTGGAGGACGGGGCGGGCGGGGCCTGCGCGAGGTCGTCCAGGCCCTGGGCGGCGAGGTCTGGCTGACGGTCGACCGCGCCGCCGCCAGCGCCGGCCTCCGGCTGCTGCTGCCGCCGGCCTGAAGTATGCAAAAGGAGAATGCATGAGCGAAGAGCAAAAACTTTCAGGACCCGACCTGTCCCAAGGGATTTCTTTGAGCGATCTGACCGACGGCGGCCAGCTACTCGGACACAGCGATGGCGAGGCGGTGCTGGTGGTGCGGCGGGGCGAGGAGATCTTCGCCATCGGCGCCACCTGCACTCATTACGGTGGTCCCCTGGCGGAGGGGCTCGTGGTGGGCGAAACGGTGCGCTGCCCGTGGCACCACGCCTGCTTCAGCCTGCGCACCGGCGAGGCCGTGAAGGCCCCGGCCCTGAACCCGATCGCGTGCTACAAGATCGAGCGGCAGGGGGACCGGATCACGATCGGTGAGAAGGTCGAGCCGCCGAAGCGTCAAGCCCGGGGACCGGAGTCCGTGGTGATCGCCGGCGCGGGCGCGGCGGGCAACGCCGCCGCCGAGGAGCTGCGGCGCCAGGGCTATGGCGGACGCATCCTGCTGGTCGGCCCCGAGGGCGGAACGCCCTACGACCGGCCCAACCTCTCGAAGGACTATCTGGCCGGCACCGCTCCCGAGGAGTGGATTCCCCTCCATCCACCGGACTTCTACGCCGAGCGGAAGATCGAGCTGGTGAAGGCCGGCGTCACGTCGCTCAACCCCAAGGCGAAGACGGTGACCCTGGACGACGGCCGCGTGGTGAATTACGGAGTCCTGATCCTCGCCACCGGTGCCGAGCCCATCCGCCTGCCCATTCCCGGCGCCGATCTGCCTCACGTTCACGTCCTGCGCTCTCTCGCGGACAGCAAGGCGCTTATCGAGAAGGCCAAGACCGCCAAGCGCGCCGTCGTCGTAGGGGCGAGCTTCATCGGCCTGGAGACGGCCGCCGCGCTACGCGCCCGGAACCTGGAGGTGACCGTCGTGGCCCCGGAGGAACGCCCCCTGGAGCGCGTGATGGGGCGGGAGATCGGCGATTTCATCCGCGGCCTCCACGAGGAGCACGGCGTCAGCTTCAAGCTGGGGGCGAAGCCGAAGGCCATCACGGCGACCGAGGTGGAGCTGGAGAGCGGCGAGCGCCTCGCCGCCGACCTGGTCGTCCTCGGCGTCGGCGTGCGGCCCCGCGTCTCCCTGGCGCAGGCCGCCGGGCTCGACGTCGACAACGGCGTGCTGGTGAGTGAGCACCTGGAGACCAGCGCTCCCGGCGTCTACGCCGTGGGCGACATCGCCCGTTGGCCCGATCCCTGGTCGGGCGAGCGCATCCGCGTCGAGCACTGGGTGGTGGCCGAGCGCCAGGGGCAGGCGGCGGCCCGCAACATCCTGGGTCAGCCGGAGCCCTTCGCCGACACGCCGTTCTTCTGGAGCCAGCACTACGACGTGAGCATCAACTACGTGGGCCACGCCACGAAGTGGGACGCGATCGAGGTCCACGGCTCCCTCGCGGACCGCAGCGCCGTCGTCGCCTTCCGCTCGGGCGGGCGCATCGCCGCGGTGGCCACGGTGTGGCGCGACAAGGAGAGCCTCGAAGCCGAGCTGGCGATGGAACGGGGCGACACGGCGGCGCTGGAGGCCGCCGTGGCAAGCTGAATCAGGGCTGGATCAGAACCATTCCTTCTTGCCGACGACGTAGGTCTGGTAGAACTCCTCGTCGCTCTTCTGCAAGTAGGTGACGCCCTCGATGATGCCGATGATGGCTGTAGCGATGCCGCCGAAGCCGCAGGTCAGCACCGTCACGCAGAGCATGATGACTCCCGGCACGGTGTAGCCAAGGACGAACTTGTGGACACCGAAGGCGCCCACGAGGATGCCGCAGAGGGCGGCGGTCATCTTCTTGTCCGCTCCCGGATGCTTGGGCGGGACCTGAGGGGGAACCTGCGTGTTGGGGTCTGTCATGAGAACCTCCGTCCGGCGTGAGCCAGGAAATCTCGATCGGACCGCATCTTATACCAGCGCCTTGCCGCACCGCGTTAATGATATTGCCGCAGCTTGACGTAATCGCTCCGCTGTGGCAGTCTTCAAAGGGAGCCCCCTGGTTCCGCCTGGCCTCGGACAGCCCCGGAAGGAGCCCGCCACCCATGCCCACAAGCGTTGACATCCTTGAACCCGCGGCGGTACCCGCCGAGCCCCTGAGCCCCCGTTTCGGCCGCGAGCGAATCGCCCATCTGGCTTCGCGCCTCTACCATCTGGAACCTTCCCATTCGCCCCTCGCGGTGACGGCGCCGGCCACCGGCCAACCGATCGGCCAGGTGTCCCGCGGCTCGGTGGCGGACGTGCGCGAGGCCGTGGCCCGGGCGCGCAAAGCGCAGGAGGAGTGGGCGCACCGCACCTTCGCCGAGCGGGCCGAGATCTTCGTCCGCTTCCACGACCTCCTGCTCGACCGCCAGGACGAGGTTCTCGACCTCGTCCAGCTCGAGAGCGGCAAGGCCCGCAAGCACGCCTTCGAGGAAGTTGCGGACACCGCCATCGTCGCCAACTACTACGCCGAGAACGCCGAGCGCCACCTGCGGCCCAAGCGGCGCAAGGGCGCGCTGCCCGGCCTCACCCTCGCCTGGGAGCACCATCATCCGCGCGGGGTCGTGGCCATCATCGCGCCCTGGAACTACCCGCTGACGATGGCGGCCACGGACGCCATTCCGGCCCTGATGGCCGGCAACGCCGTGGTTCTGAAGCCGGACCGGCAGACGCCCTTCACGGCCCTCTGGGTGGCCGAGCTGCTGGAGGCCGCCGGCCTGCCGCCGGGCCTCTTCCAGGTGATTCCAGGCGAGGGCTCGGAGCTGGGCCCGGTGATGATCGAGAGCTGCGATTTCCTGACCTTCACGGGCAGCACGGCCACCGGGCGGATCGTGGGCAAGCAGGCGGGCGAGCGGCTGTTGAGCCACGCCCTGGAGCTGGGAGGGAAAAATCCCATGCTCGTGCTGGCGGATGCCGACCTCGACGCGGCGGTCGCGGGAGCGGTACGCGGCTGCTTCTCCAGCGCCGGCCAGCTCTGCATCTCGATCGAGAGGCTCTTCGTCCACGAGTCGCTCTACCATACCTTCCTCGACCGTTTCGTGAGGGAGACTCAAGAGCAGCGGCTGGGCGCCAGCTTCGAGTACGACATGGACATGGGCTGCCTGATCTCGGAGGCCCATCTCGTCAAGGTCGAGGAGCACGTGCGGGACGCCGTATCCAAAGGCGCCACGGTGCTCACCGGCGGCCGGAAGCGGCCTGACCTCGGCCCCTGCTTCTACGAGCCGACGATCCTCACCGGCGTCACCCCCGAGATGAAGCTGTTCGCCGAGGAGACCTTCGGCCCGGTTGTGGCGGTCTACTCCTTCGACTCGGTGCACGACGCCATCGAGCGGGCGAACGCCAGCCGCTACGGCCTGAACGCCAGTGTCTGGACGGGCGACCTGGAGCTGGGACACAGGGTGGCGGCGCGCCTCCAGTGCGGCACCGTGAACGTCAACGAGGCCTACGCCGCCGCCTGGGCCTCGGTCGACGCGCCCATGGGCGGCTTCAAGGACTCCGGCCTCGGCCGCCGCCATGGCGCCGAGGGCATCCTCAAGTACACCGAGCCGCAGACCATCGCCATCCAGCGCGGCCTGCCGCTCGCGGCCCCCGCGGGGGTGACCGATGAGGTTTTCAGCCGCGCCCTGAGCGTGACGCTCAAGGTTCTGCGGCGCGTTCCCGGCCTGCGCTGAAGTGGCAGCCCGGGGAGACAGCGAGGAGAGATAAAAATGGCTATTCAATTCTTCACCGGTTTTCCCGGTTTCCTGGGCTCGGAGCTCGTGCCGCGCGTGCTGGCCCGCTCCGAGTCCGATGAGGCCGTGTGCCTCGTACAGTCCAAATTCGCACCCCTCGCCCGCCAGCGGGCCGAGGAAATCATGGCCCGCGAGCCGCGCCTCCAGGGCCGCATCCGCCTCGTCGAGGGGGACATCACCGTTCCCGGCCTGGGGCTCGCGAATCTTGCCGAATTACAGCGCGACGTCGCCGAGGTCTACCACCTGGCGGCGGTCTACGACCTGTCCGTTCCCCGCAAGGTTGGAATGAAGGTCAACCTCGACGGCACCCGCAACGTCCTCGATTTCGCCGAGGGGTGCCCTGGGCTCAAGCGCTTCCAGTACGTCAGCACCTGTTACGTGAGCGGCGCCTATGCCGGCATCTTCCGCGAGAACGACCTGGCCAAAGGGCAGAAGTTCAACAACTATTATGAAGAGACCAAGTTCCTGGCCGAAGTCGAGGTCCAGGCGCGGATGAAGAAGGGTCTGCCGGCCACCATCTAC
Source organism: Thermoanaerobaculaceae bacterium (assembly GCA_963717295.1). GTDB lineage: Bacteria > Acidobacteriota > Thermoanaerobaculia > Multivoradales > UBA5704 > DATARR01. The sequence continues at coordinate 6,684,728 of OY970330.1, read as the reverse complement.
CGGCCGGGCATCGTGGTGGGGGACAGTCACACCGGCTCGACCCAAAAGTACGACGGTCCTTACTTTGCCATCCGCTGGCTGCTGCGCCAGCCCGGCATCGCCATCATGCCCGTGGTGGGAGACACGCAGCGCACCCGGCTCAACGTCGTGCCGCGCGACTTCGTCATCGGCGCCATCGCCTATCTCTCCGGCGAAGAGAAAGCGGTCGGCAAGGTCTACCATCTCGCCGATCCCGATCCGCTGACCATCGACGAGATCCTCACCTCCGTCGCAAAGGCCAGCAACCGGTTGCTGGTGAAGGTTCCCCTGCCGGTGGGTGTGGCGAAGAAGATGATCGACTGGGTTCCGCTTGTCTACCGGGTGATGCAGATCCCCTCGAGCAGCATCGACTACTTCGTCCACCCCACCTTCTACGACACCGCCAACACCCAGGCCGACCTCGCCGGCACGGATCTCCAGGTGCCGCCCCTGCGCTCCTACCTGCCGACGCTGGTGTCGTTCATGAGGGTGCACCCGGAGCTGGGGTCGGAGGCGATGGCGTAGTGGCAGAACCCAGAAGCAAGGACGAGCACGGACACCAAGGACGACAAGGACATCAAAGAAACGAAAGACGTCACCGAAGCCGGCATTGGTCGTCCTTACCGTCCGTGACTGTCCATGCTCGTCCTGTTCTGCCGCGCCGCCTCCCCCAGTTCTTACTTGACACGCCCGCCGCCTCCCTCCTATCCTCACGTCCGACTCATCGAGACCGGCTGAGGGAATAGGCCCGAAGAAGCCGGGGCAACCTGCGGAGCTCACCACTTCGTGAAGGTGCCAACTCCTACGGCAAGCCGAAAAGGCTCGCCGGCAGATGAGAGCCACGGGGCGACGCTTTGGCATCGTTGGGTCGTGGCCACTTCATTCTGACGGTCCTCCGTAGGGTTTCCGGTGAGAGACAAAGGAGGATGTCCGATGAATCCGCTTTCGTCCCTCTCGGCGACCATTCCGTCCCCTGATCGGCCCGCTGACCGCTCTGCTCGTCCCGCGACCGTCGCGGTGCGCTCCGGACTGTGCAGCGATCTGCATCACGGCTCCGTGGTCCCACCCCTTCACCTCTCGTCCAACTTCACCTTCGCCGGCTTCGGCCAGCCCCGTACCTACGACTACACCCGCTCGGGAAATCCGACACGCGACCTGCTCGCCACGGCTCTCGCCGAGGCGGAGGGCGGCGCCGGAGCCGTGGTGACGTCCACCGGCATGTCGGCCATTCACCTCGTGCTTCAGCTTCTGCGGCCCGGCGACCTGGTGGTGGCCGCCCACGACTGTTACGGCGGCACCCACCGTCTTCTCTCCTCCTGCGCCGCCCGCGGCGACTTCCGGGTGCTCTTCGCGGATCTCACCGATCCGGCCGGGCGGGAAGCCGCGTTGCGCACCGGCCCGCGCCTCGTCTGGGTGGAAACGCCGAGTAATCCATTACTGCGCATCACCGACGTGCGCGCCGTCTGCCAGACAGCCGCCGCCTGCGAGGCGACGGTGGTAGTCGACAACACGTTCCTCTCGCCGGCATTGCAGCGGCCTCTGGAGCTGGGCGCCGACCTGGTGGTCCACTCAACGACCAAGTACCTCAACGGCCACAGCGACGTCGTGGGCGGTGCCGTGGTCGCCCGCGATTCCGCGCTCCACACCGAGCTTGCGTGGTGGGCCAACTGCCTGGGGCTGACCGGCTCGCCGTTTGACAGCTATCTCACGCTCCGCGGCCTGCGCACCCTGCACGCCCGGATGCGCGTCCATCTGGAGAACGCCTCAGCCGTGGTGGATGTCCTGAAGCACCATCCCGCGGTGGCGCGAGTCCACTACCCCGGCCTGCCGGACCATCCTGGCCACGCTCTTGCTGCCGCGCAGCAGGAAGGCTTCGGCGCCATGGTGAGCTGCGAGTTGGCGGGCGGCGAAACCGCGGTGCGGGGTTTTCTGGACGGCCTGCGGCACTTCGCCCTGGCCGAGTCGCTGGGCGGCGTCGAGAGCCTCGTCGCCCATCCGCCGACGATGACCCACGCCTCCATGGACCCTGAAGCTCGGCGGACGGCCGGCATCGGCGAAGGCCTCCTCCGCCTCTCCTTGGGCATCGAGGACGCTGAGGATCTCTGTGCCGATCTTCAGGCAGGGCTCGACCGGGCGACGGTAGCAGTCGAACGCGAGGCAGTGGCCGTGTAAGCTACAATGTGGCATGGCTACCGCCAAAAAGGATGGAGAAATGGCGACGGTAGGGCGATTTTTCCGGGCACCGTCCACCCATTTCTTCCTCTTTGGACCTCGCGGCACGGGGAAGTCGACCTGGCTGCGGCAGGCCTATCCGGACGCGCTGTGGGTGGATCTCCTGATGCCGGAGGTCCACCGCCAGCTCCTGGCGCGCCCTGAGAGACTGCGAGAGCTGGTCTCCGGCAACCCGGACAAGCCGGTCGTGGTGATCGACGAAGTCCAGAAGGCGCCCGTTCTCCTCGACGTCGTCCACGACCTGATCGAGAAGCGTGCCGGTCCTCTCTTCGTACTCACCGGCTCCAGCTCCCGCAAGCTCAAGCGGGAGGGGGTGGACCTGCTGGCAGGGAGGGCGCTCCTCCGGTCGCTCCACCCCTTCATGGCGGCCGAGCTCGGTGACCGCTTCCGTCTCGACGCGGCCCTCACGGCGGGGCTCGTACCTCTCGTGTGGAGCTCGCGGGAGCCGGCCGAGGTTCTCAAGGCCTACATCGGCCTGTATCTCAAGGAAGAGGTCCAGATGGAGGGCCTCGTGCGTCGCTTCGACGGGTTTGCTCGCTTCCTCGAATCCGTCAGCTTCTCCCACGCGGCCATCCTGAATGTCGCCGAGGTCGCCCGGGAGTGCCAAGTCAGCCGCAAGACGGTGGAGGGCTATCTGGAAATCCTGGAGGACCTTCTTCTAGCCTTCCAGATCCACGTATTCAGCAAGCGGGCGCAGCGCAGCCTGACCGCTCACCCCAAGTTCTTCTGGTTCGACGCCGGCGTCTTCGCGGCCCTGCGGCCGGCGGGTCCTCTCGACCGGCCGGAGGAGATAGGGGGAGCTGCTCTTGAGGGGTTGGTGGCCCAGCACCTGCGCGCCTGGATCGACTACTCGGGCGAGGACTACACCTTGAGCTTCTGGCGGACCAAGGCGGGCAGCGAGGTGGACTTCGTCGTCTACGGCCAGCACGGATTCTGGGCCTTGGAGGTCAAGCACTCGGCGACGGTCCGGCAGGCGGACCTGCGCGGTCTCAAGGCTTTCCGGGAGGACTATCCGGAGGCGGAGCTACGGCTGCTCTATCGCGGGAATGATGCCCTGGAAGTAGACGGCATCCACTGCCTTCCCTGTGACGCGTTCCTCCGGGGTCTTGTTCCCGGCCAGCCGCTGCCAGGGTGAGGGCAGACCTACCCGTCGAGCCCGCCAAGAAGAGACCGCAGACGCTTCAGCTCCGCTTCCGCGGCATCAGCTCGTGCGCGTTCCGCATCAGCTCGTGCGCTCTCCTCTTCGGCTCGTGCGCTCTCCGCATCAGCTCGCGCGCGTTCCGCATCGGCCCTGGCTTCCGCCGCTTCGCCGAGTGTCGGCACCAGCCGGCCCGACGGATCGAAGAGCCGCACCCAGGTGCCCTCTTCGGCTTCGCCGCTCTCGGCTGCGCGCACCCCGCCCTCCCAGAGGCCCAGGTCCAAGCCGAGCACCGTGCTACGCAGCCGGCCCTGCCGGTCCGGCGCGATCGGCTCATAGGCGTTGCCCGCCAGCCGGTAGCCCTCCAGCGTCTCCTTGTCCCAATCGAACAGGAAGTAGTCCCGCGTCCGGAACACCTGCGCGTAGAGGGACATCTTGGTCTTTCGGTCGACCCTCTCGGTGGACGGCGACAGCAGCTCCACGATCAGGTCCGGAAGCCTCCCGCCTTCCTCCCACGCCACCCAAGCCTCGCGCCGGCCGCCGGAGACATGATCGACGAAGAACACGTCCGGCCCGCGAAAGGTGGCTTTGGGATGACTGGAAGGGAGGCCCGCCTTCACCTCCTCGGCGACCGAGCGAGCCTGCTCGACCGAGTAGTAGACGAACGTATTGCCGCCGACGAAAAAGTCGCTTCGCCCGCGCTCCTCCATCGCCTGGCGGATGACGTCGAACAGCAGGGTCATCTGCAGGACGTGATTGAAATTCTCCATGGGCTCCCCGTCGTCGTAGACGAGCTCGAAGGGAACAGGAGCTAGCGCTGGATGGCTCATGACAATCTCCCGTCGGCTTCCGTCGGAGTCGTTCGCGAGCGGAACTTTATAGCGCCAAGCCGCGCAAAGGAAGGGGGCACCCGGAGCCTCATCCTGTAATTCTACCTCGCTTCGCCTCCCCAGGTGAACGGAACGCGGGAATGCGAGCTTTCCACCCCCTGAGCCAGATCAACTAGAATCGCCTGGGGAGACGGTCCGCGAACAGGTGGGCCAGATCCTCGCCGACCGGCACGGCAGGGACGGTCCTGGTCCCGCTGATTGATTCCGCGATTCCGGCCTGGCGTGATAGCCGGTGCTAGCATGGTCTCCTTGAATTTCAGAGAGGGGAACCGCCCATGCCATCGGACCCGAAGCCGGCCGCGACCCCGCCGCCGGACCACCTCCGCTTCCACACGCCTCACCTCCACTTGAATTCAGTCTTCGGCGGCGACTGGTTCGGCCGCAAGGCGGAGATCTTCGCCCGCTTCTTCGGTACCCCGACCTTCATCATCGTCCAGACGGTGCTGGTGGCGATCTGGATGGGCGCCAACATCTGGGGCCTGGCCCATTTCGATCTCTATCCATTCATCCTTCTGAACCTGGCCTTCAGCCTCCAGGCGGCCTACGCGGCGCCGCTCATTCTCCTCGCCCAGACCCGGCAGGCGGACCGCGACAAGGCGATGACCGAGGCCGACGCCCAGCACCGTGAAGCCCTGAGCCAGGCCAGTCTCGAACGGCAGCGGATCGCCACTCAGACTCAGGCGCAGATCCTGGCCCTGCTGGAGCAGAACACCGAGCTGACCCGCGTCACCCGCGAGCTCACCCAGCGTATCGAGGAGCTGACGCGCGACATCCACAACCGCACCTGCGAGGAGGGAAAGGCCCTTCCAGCCTAGCGAACGGCGAGAAGCGGTTTCACCGCCGGAACAACCGCGACAGGCCCACCCGGGAGTTGCCGTGGCTGAGCTTCACGATCTCCTGGTCGTCCACCTCCCGGGCCAGCGTCTCACACCAGGCGGACATCTCCCGGCAAGCCCAGTAGGCCGCCGCGCCATGAGTTCGCAGCAGGTAGACGGGCCAGTTGCAGGCGGCGAGCCGGAGACCGCCGTACCAGGCCGTGGGCAGGGCCCCGGCGTTCGAGGCGAGGAGCCTGCTGAGGCTCAAGCGAAACTGGAGCCAGCGCTCCATCTCGGCCAGCGGAGTGTCCAGCTTGCGCGGAAAGCTCGCAAAATCATGACCTTGGAAGGGCTCGACCTCGGTTTGGAGGGCGGCGAAAAGGCGATCCAGGCGATTGCGCCGCAGCTTCGCGGCGAGCCCCGGACGTGCCGGCTCCGGCCAGACTCCTTCGACCGTCTCGGCCAGCGCCTCGAGCTCAGCCTCGACGGCGGGCCGCAAGGCCGCCGCGGCCGATCGAGCGTCGGGCGCGCCCAGCTCCACGGCGCGGGTCAGCAGGCGCAGATGGCCCTTCCGGCCGAGCGCGGTTTCCCAGCGCTCGGCCAGGGCCTCGATGTCCGCGACCAAGAACCGTGCGGCCGGCGGCGGCTCTGGCGAGGAGCCGCAGATGAATTTGCCAGACACTCTCTTCCCCGGCGGCCAGGGGAGCGACGCGCCGCGGCCTGGGAACGGGTTTCCGGGCCAGCGCCGACCGGACGAGGGAAAATGTGTAGCGGCGCTCCGGAGCGAGCAGCCACTCCAGCCACAGGAGAGGAGCCGAAGGCTCCTTGTTCGGCGGCGCCGCATGAGCCACCGCCAAGCTCCTCAGCAGGCGCACGCCCCGGCCGCGCCCGTGGGTCAGCCGCCGTTGGGCCTCCATCCAGTCGCCCCTGCGGATGGCCGGCCATGCCAGCAGCTCAACGCCCTGCGCGCGCAGCCGGCGAGGCAGCCTTCGTGGAGGCCGGGCCTCCAGAAACTCCAGAAGCTGATCGATTCCATCCACGCTACCTTCGCTCTCCCGGCGTAGCGCGATGACGAACAAGAGCCACGGAGTCGCGGCCCATCGTTCCGGCTTCGACTTGGCGCCGAACGCGGCGGAGAAGAGCTCGTGATTGCCTTGAAAGACAGCGAGCTCGAGGGTTGGCGCCAGGTAAAGAACGAGACGGCCGGGAACTGGGAGTCCCAAGGGTCCCAAGACCCGCCACGCCAGCCAGTAAGGCGCCCGGCAGAGGAAGAACAGCGTCAATGCGAAGACCAGCACGTCCCAGTCGTCAGGGCTCTGAATGGCAACGTATAGAGCGGCCCCGGCCGCCAGAGGAAAATAGATCAGGAAGAAAAACAGGGCATGGCCGGTCGCGACCTGCGTCCCCGTTCCCTTCGGGGTGGGCCCTGCCGCCTGGGGAGCGCTTTTACCCTGGATGGCGCGGACGATCCAGAGCAGTGCCCAGATGAGGGGAGCAATGGGGACAAAGAGGCTCATGACCCCGCTACTCGGGAAGTTGACGTTTCCGGGCGGGGACGACCGGAGCTTGGCCGGCGAACCCCTCGGCCCACCATTCGTGGATAAGGCGCCGGGCGGGATCGCGCAGCTCGGCCAGGGCCGCCCGTACCATCTCGGGAGTGCGCTCCCGGCGCCCCCGCGGCGTCGGGTAGCCGGCGGCATGCCGGACCCCCGTGGCGAGCATCGCCAACAGCTTCGCGCCCTGGCGCTCCAGCTCGTCGCGGCTGGCGCCGGGCTCCAGCTCCAGCACCAGGAAGGGATTGGCGAGATGCCGCCGCAGGAGGTTCTCGCACTCCGCGCTGAGAGGGGCCATCAGCGCACCCCCGAGCCGAAGCTGCGCCGGCGGTCCTCCGCCGAGCCGGGATAGAGATCGCTGAGCTGCCGGTTGATCTGGCGCAGGCCCTCCGAGTCCCCTTTCTTGAGCAGCTTGCGCCCCTGCTCGACGAGGGACTGGGCCAGGCGGGGATCCGTGGCCTCGGAGACGTTGCTTTCATACCACTCGAAGCTGAAGGAAGCCGACTTTGGGTCGCGCACGAAGGCCGCGTGGCTCAACGAGCGCAGCAGCCTCACCTGACGGTCCAGAGCGGCGGCGTCCCGGGCTCGCCGGGCCTCGGCCACTTCCTTGAGAGCGTTCTCGCAGAGCTGCCGCTCGGCCGGTGTGCCGAGCTCCTGAATCCAGTGCAGGGAGTGCCCGATCTCCTCTCCGGCCTCGGAGTCCAGGGCCGGCCAGTCGAGCTCCGTCTCGGTCTGCTCCAGAGCGCCGTTGAGGTCGAGAAGCAGGCGGTGGACCCGGGCCGCCGCGTCCGCGTCACCGCCGCGCGCGGCCTCCAGCCCGGCGCGCGCCTCGGCCAGGAGATCCGCGGCCCCCTTCATCGTCCGCACCAGGGCCGGCTTGCCGGCGGAGAAGCCTCGCCGCCGCACCTCGGCGACCCGCGCCTGCGTCGCCTCCAGCTCCTTCTCCAGCACCTCGGGAGTGGAAGTGGGAACGAGGACATGGACCACGTCCTCGAAGCTCTCCCCCACCTCCGGCAGGTCCGCCCGGGCGTGGAGCTGCCCCGAGCGGTCGAGCCGAAGGGTGACCTCCACCCGCGAGCCCGCCGGCAAGCTCGTCTTGAGCCGCCCGCCCCGGATCTGGAGGCTACCGATGAGCCGGTTGAGATGGGCCCGGGAAAACTCTCCCTGCACGACAGGGATGGCCAGCGCGTCCTCCGAGCTGCCGGCCGGCACCCGTTGCACCGTCTTGTGCACCGCCGTGCGCCGGGCCGGCAGGGGCGTGCCCTTCTCGAAGTAGACCAGGACGGTGTTGTCCGACCGCGCCACGCCGACGCTGCGGGCGAGCGGCGGATCGGCGATCGAGACGCCGTGGACGATGGCGAAGTCCGGCGAGCGTATCTCGATCTCCTTCCTCCCCTTCCCCCAGGCCGAGAGGTGGAAGCGGTTCTGGCGGTGCCGTTCCAGGAGAAGCTGGATCACGAAGGCACCTTCTTCCGTCACCTCGGCGACGCCGCTGTCGAATCCCCCGTCCTCGCGCACGATGCGCACGCCGATCGGCACCGCCTCTCCTTTCTCCGGCAGGAAACGGCCCACCACGAAAGGCTCCGTGTCGGCCGTCACCGCCGGGTGCTCCACCCGCACCACCAGCCCGGTGGGAGCCGCCGGCTCCGCCGGACGCGCCTCCAGGCCCACGGTGGCGGCATAGAGGGCCGCGCCCCGGGCCACGATGGTCATCGGGTCGATCCCCTCGGCCACCCGGCCGCCGAAGAACCCCCCGACCCTCTCGCGCAGCGCCGGCATCAGGGTGGGGCCGCCCACGAAGACCACCCGGCCCACGGCGTCCACGCCCAATCGGTTCTTCTCCAGCACCGTGCGGCAGACGTCGAGGCTACGCTCGATCAATGGCACGACCAGCCCTTCGAGGTCGGCGCGGGTCACCGGCAGGTCGGCATCCACCGGATTGCCGTCGGGGCCGTTGAAGACTTCGGCGCAGACGATCGACGTGCGGTCGAGGCGCGACAGGTCGATCTTCGCCTGCTCGCAGGCCGCCTTGAGCTTGCTCAGGGCCCGGCGGTGGGCCGGATTCGTCCGCGAGAGGGCCGGCAGGCCCGTGGCGGCGGCCAGACGGGCCACGGCCCAGTCGGTGAGAGCGTTGTCGAAATCCTTGCCGCCCAGGAAGTTGTCGCCGCCGTGATCGACCACCCGCAGCCAGCCGTCGCGCGTTTCGAGGAGGGAGACGTCGAGCGTGCCGCCGCCGAGGTCGTAGACCAGCCAGAAGCCCTCCGCATCCGCCCGCCAGCCGGCGGCGATGGCGCTGGCGATGGGCTCCTGGATGAGGGTCACCTCGGCGAGGCCCGCGAGCTTTCCCGCCTTCATCGTGGCATGGTTCTGGGGCAGCTCGAAGAGGGCGGGAGTCGAGACCACCACGGCCGCCGGCCGGTAGCCGAGCACCGCCTCGGCGTCGGCGAGCAGCGAGGTCAGTACTTTGGCGGAGAGCTGCTGGGGCAGGTACGTCTGGCCGGAGGCCTCGAAGCGGATCGGCTCCTCGGTCCCCATCAAGCGCTTGAACTCGCCGCGAGTGTTCGCCGGATCGGTCTCCAGGAACCGGAACGCGCGCCGCCCCACCAGCTCGGCGCCACGAGCGTCGATCCGCACCACGGAGGGCGTCAGCACCTCCCCCACGGCGTTGGGCACCACGCTCAGGGTGGTGCCGTCAAAAGTGGCGAGGACGGAGTTGGTCGTCCCCAGATCGATCCCTACGTGCATCGCTCTTCAGTCTCCCCAGGTAAGGTGGCAGGATTGTACCGGACCTTTCGCGGCCCCCGCTCGCCTCCGGGCCTCCGGCCGGAGCTGGAAGACCTTCCACCGGTGACGCGAGCCCTCCGGCCGGCAACGGCAGGCCCTTCGCCGGCCGTGGAGGGGCGTCCGCCGGCAGTCGCGGGCGTTCCGCCGGCAGCGGTGACACACGAACCGCCAGCAAAAGTCCTTCGGCCGGCAGCGGTGAGACACTCGCCACCAGCGGTGCGACACTAAAACCTGTCGGTGAGACACAAACCGCCAGCGGCGAGCCTTCCGCCGGCAGCGGCCGAACGTCCGCCGGTCGCGGCGAATCTCCCGTACCGAGCGGCGAACGGCTCACCGGCAGCGGCGGATCGTCTTTTGGCGTTCGTCGCGTGTCTTCAGCTTCCGTTTGTAGCTCTTCGAGCGGCTCGGGAACACCCACGACTCGCGGCGAACGGCCGGGAGGTGGCGGCGGAAGGGCCGGGAAGTCAAGAGCGAGCGCCGCCGCGGGGTCGATTCCCTTCGCGTGGACGAGGACGCGGATCTCCTCGCCCATTCCCTCGCCGAAAACGAATGGCCAGTTCGGCCGGCCCAAGGGGCCGGGAGACCGCCTTTGGCCTCGCCACGCCGACCGATCCGAGGGTGGCCGAGAAGATCGACCGCTGGCTCCGCTCACGCATCACCGGTTGAAGAGCCTCACGCTACGTGAGGGTCAAGGGGGGTGAGGGGAAAGGTTTTCGGTCTTTGCAAGCAGGGAAGGATACCGAGCCTCCCGGTATCGATACCGCGCCTCCCGTAAGAGGGAGTCTCAAAAGTAGTTTGACGACGACGCCTATTATAAAGGCTCCTGAATTGTCGACATCTCCACCGGCCCAACGGGTCGGGAGATCCTAGCCCAGGGCTGAGGCCGGAGGCCGATGCCCTGGGTAAATGTCGCTCCCCATCTCTGCGGCCTGAAGGGCCGCGAGAACCGTTGGCCCAGCGTTCAATCCCATAGGTAACGTTCGTCGAACTCGACCTCATACGCCTTGAGGAACGCGCGAAGCTCCTCTTGAAATGACTTACTCGATGATGCTCGCGCTGGTTGCGGATGTAAGACCGGACGTCTTCCACCTGAGATTGGCTCACCGAGAAAGCCCCGAATCCCGCCTGTCAGAAGAACCGCTCGAATTGAGGCCCGCGGTTGCGAAGCCAGTCGTTCGAGCTCTTTTTGAGGTGGCCTACGACGTCGCTCAACGTCTCGGTCCTTGCGAGGAGAAACAAGGCGTGAACGTGGTCGGGTTCGGTGTTGATTTCGATCGGGAAACAACCGAGGCCTTTGAGCGTGAGGCGCCCAACGGATTCATCCTGGAGTGATTCCGGGTCTTCCCCAGCGGGTGGTTGACGGTGCTCCTTCAGGAGCGTACGCTCCATTGCACGGGTCAGGAAGCCCTCATGACAACGATGACTGCCACGGAAACGCGCAAACTGCTCTACAAGCTCCTCTACGACGGGCCGACTCCCATGAGCCGATCTGGATCACCGGAAAGCGCGCCAGTGCGACCCTCATCGCCGTGGACGACTGGCGGCCGTGAAGAACCTGGGGCCTCTGGCTTGAGGCCCTGAGCGCGTTCAGTGATGAATTGTCCAGCCTGGGACGGCTGCTCGCAGTTTCTCACACCTATCGCCCTGGCAAAATCCGCATTATCAATGCGCGCCGAGTTACGCGCACTGAAAGGAAGCTCTATGAAGAAGGCTAAGGAAGAGATGCGTGCCGAGTACCAGCGCTCTGACTTCACCAAACTCGAGCGTGGCAAGTTTTACAAGGAGGTTGCGAAGGGCACAGCGGTCGTTCTTCTCGATCCGGTAATTGCCAAGGCTTTTCCAACTTCGGAGGCCGTGAATGAAGCCCTGCTTGGCCTGCTCACACTCACTGAACAAACCGCTCGCATAACAGGTCGCTCAAAGCGAACTGCCCGCAAGCGGGCCGTGGTCTAGATCCAGACCGTGTGGGCGGCACGGGAGATGCCAGCCCGAAGAGCGGTGCCCGGCGCCCAGGGCGCCCCCAGCCCTGCTTCAGCGCTATTCTTCCTTCATGGTGGAGATCGGCGAGACCATCCTGGCGCTGGACGCCGACGTCGCCGGGGACATCGGGGTCGCACGGGCGCACTAAAGCGGAGAGACTCTGGAGATCTTGGATGCCCTTGTCGTCGGAGCCGGAATCTCCGGACTCACCACGGCCTTCCGCCTGGCTCGGAGCGGCCGGCGGGTAGCCGTCCTCGAAGCCGCTGGCCGCGTGGGCGGGGCCATGGAAACTCATGCGGACGGCCCCTGGCGCTTCGAGCTGGGTCCCAATACCGTCCTCGAAAACCATGAGACCGTGGGCCGGCTGATCCGCGACGCCGGCCTGGAGGGGGAGAAGATCGTCGCGGCTCCCTCGGCCAGGCGGCGGTATCTCTATAAGAATGGCGGCCTGCTCGCCCTGCCTTCCGGGCCGGGAAGCTTCCTCGCGACACCTCTCTTCTCCTCGGGAGCCAAGCTCCGCCTGCTGAAAGAGCCCTGGATCGGCCGGCCGCCGGAGGGCACCGAGGAGAGCATCGCCGCGTTCGTCCGCCGCCGGCTGGGGCAGCCGTTCCTCGACTACGCCGTGGGGCCTTTCGTTTCCGGCGTCTACGCCGGGGATCCCGAGCGGCTCTCCGTGCGCTGGGCGGTGCCCAAGATCTGGAACCTGGAGCGGGACCACGGCAGCCTCATCCGCGGCGCCTTCGCCCGCCGCAAGGGCCCGGCTCCGGGCGGGGCGATGATCTCCTTCCGCGACGGTCTCGAAACGCTGCCCCGGAAGCTGGCGGCGGAGATCGGCGACGTTCGCACCGGGATCGCCGTCCTGAGAATCGTCCGCGCGGCGGGAGGCTACCGGGCGGAAACGTCAGCCGGCCCGATCGAGGCGAAGCACGTCGTCCTCGCCGTGCCCTCGGACGTGGCAGCCCGCCTCCTGGACGAGGCGACGGCCGGTGCCAGCCGTCTCTTCGAGCAGATCCCCTACGCCGCCGTGGCCATCCTCGCGCTCGGCTGGCGCCGGGAGGATGTCGGGCACCCCCTGGCCGGCTTCGGCTTCCTCGCTCCGCGCAAGGAGGGCCTGCGCACGCTCGGCTGCCTCTTCCCCTCCGAGCTCTTTCCCGGCCGTGCGCCGGAAGGCCACACGGCCCTCGCCGCCTTCGCCGGGGGCCGCACCGATCCCGAGATCGCCACCTGGGACGAGGACCGCATCGCCTCGACCCTGATCGGCGAGTTGCGCGGGCCTTTGAGCCTGCGCGGCGAGCCCTCCTGGACGCTCGTCCGCCGCTGGCCCCGGGCGATTCCGCAGTATGAGGTGGGGCACGGCCGCTTCGTGGATCGCGCCCGGGAGATCGAGCAGGCCTTCCCCGGTCTCCATATCGGCGGCAACTTCCTGGGCGGCGTCTCCGTGCCCAACTGCATCCAGAACGGCACCGAGTTGGCGGAGAGGATGCTCACGGCCGGAAGACCATAGCCTGTCGTGGATGCAGTGCGACTCCTGGTGCGTCCCGGCGTCTGCGTCAACCTCACCGCCCCCGCAAACCTCTCCCTTCAGGTAGAATCTCAAGCGAGAGGAGACTGGAATGTCGTCGAGAGCTGAGAGACTTCGTCGAATTGGGATCGCCTTCGGCCTGGGAGCGCTCCTTCTGTTCCCGGCGGTCGCCGCGTTTGCGGACAGCGGAGAGGCCGCTCCCCCGTTCTCCCTCCAGACCCTCGACGGCAAGACCGTCACTCGCGACAGCCTCAAGGGCAAGGTCGTGCTGCTGGACTTCTGGGCCACCTGGTGCGGTCCCTGCCTCAAGGCCCTCCCCGAGCTCAAGGATTTGCGGCAGAAGAACGCCGGCCAGCCCCTGGTCATCGTCAGCGTCAGCGTCGACGAGGACAAGAAGACCGTCCAGGACTTCGCCAGCCGCAACGGCATGGACTGGCTCCAGGCCTGGGACGGCCAATATAAGGCCGTCAGCGCTTTCCGGGTCGACAGCTTCCCGAGCTATGTGCTCCTCGATTCCGAGGGCCGCATCGCCTTCCGCCAGAAGGGCTGGTCGCCGGGCCGCACCGCCGCCGCCCTGAGCGCCGCCGTCAGCAAGGCCCTGGAGTCCGTCCACAGACCCACAGCCAAGGGCGTCGCCTCGACACGCTGAAACCCAAGCGCGTGAGCGCGCCTCGCTCTCGCAAATCAGCCAGATCTCGGTCAACGTTCATGACCTGGAGCGAGTAGCTCTCCCTGGCTGACTGGTGGCGTGACCTCATCACGACCCGGTCGCACAGCTTGCATCGCAAAGATGCTATATGAAGGAGGGAGGCGGACTTCTACGCCTTTAACTATGGACAGAAAGTTTCTCTTGCTTAATGATTGGCCTTCAGCGCCTCGGCAACTTCAAGACCCAACGAAATTGATTGAGCCTATACTTATATTTGATTTATCCTATGTATCAGCTTCGTCTCAGGCCCAACGCGAAGGGCAAATTCCTCTCCGCAGGAGATGAGAAGCTCTTCGTCCGCGGCGTGACCTACGGCACGTTTCGCTCAGAGTCCGATGGATCAGAAATATACGACCCGGTGATCGTCGAGCGAGATTTCGCATCGATGTCCGCGCACGGCATCAACGCCTTGCGCGTCTACACGGTCCCGCCTCGATGGCTGCTCGACCTCGCGCTCGATCATGGTCTCCGCGTGATGGTGGGGATGCCCTGGGAGCAGCACATCGCGTTTCTCGAGAGCGCGGCGACGGCCGCCGGGATCGAGGAGCGGGTACGCGCGGGCGTCCGGTCCTGCGCCGGCCATCCCGCCGTGCTCTGCTATTCGATCGGCAACGAGATCCCGAGCTCCATCGTGCGCTGGTACGGCGGCCCTCGTATCGAAGGTTTCCTCCGGCGTCTCTACCGGGTGGCGAAGAGCGAGGATCCGGGCGGGCTCGTCACCTACGTGAACTACCCGTCGACGGAGTATCTCGACCTGCCCTTCCTCGACTTCGTCTGCTTCAATATCTACCTGGAGTCGCGCGAGACCCTGGCGGCCTACGTCGGCCGGCTCCAGGTGCTCGCCGGGGACCGGCCGCTCGTGATGGCCGAGATCGGGCTCGACAGCCGGCGCAACGGGCTCGAGGCGCAGGGCGAGGCGCTCGACTGGCAGATCCGCGCGGCGTTCGCCGGCGGCTGCGCGGGCGCCTTCGCCTTCGCGTGGACCGATGAGTGGCACCGCGGCGGCTTCGAGATCGAGGACTGGGATTTCGGCCTGACCGACCGGCAGCGCCGCCCGAAGCCGGCGCTCGACGCCGTCCGCCGTGCGTTTTCCGAGATCCCGCTCGCGACCTCCCTGCCCTGGCCGCGGATCTCCGTGGTGGTCTGCAGCTTCAACGGCGAGCGCACGATCGGCGCCTGCTGCGAGGCGCTGCGGCGCCTCGACTACCCCGATTACGAGGTCATCGTGGTGGACGACGGCTCGACGGACCGCACCGCGGAGATCGTCCGCGGCTTCGGGCTCCGCGTTCTGTCGACCGCAAACCAGGGGCTGAGCAGCGCCAGGAACACCGGGATGAGGATGGCGAGCGGGGAGATCGTCGCCTACACCGACGACGACGCGCCGCCGGACCCGCACTGGCTGACCTTCCTCGCCTGGGGTTTCCTGACGACCGGTCACGCCGCGATCGGCGGGCCCAACATCGCGCCCGCGGGCGACGGTCTCATCGCCGACTGCGTCGCCCATGCGCCCGGCGGGCCGGTGCACGTGCTCCTCTCCGACACCGTGGCCGAGCACGTGCCAGGCTGCAACCTGGCCGTCCGCCGGCATTGCCTCGAAGAGATCGGCGGTTTCGATCCGCGGTACCGCGCCGCGGGTGACGACGTCGACGTCTGCTGGCGCCTTCAGGAACGCGGATGGACCATCGGCTTCAGCCCCGCGGCCATGGTCTGGCACCACCGGCGGAATTCGGTCCGCGCCTACTGGAAGCAGCAGCAGGGCTACGGCAGGGCCGAGGCCCTGCTGGAGCAGAAGTGGCCGGCGAAGTACAACGCGCTGGGCCATCTCACCTGGCGCGGCCGGATGTACGGCAACGGCATCGTGCGCGCACTGACCTCGTGGCGTGGCCGCATCTACCAGGGCTCTTTCGGCAGCGCGCCGTTCCAGTCGGTCTACCACCCGGCGCCCGGAGTCCTCGCCTCCCTTCCCCTGATGCCCGAGTGGTACGTCGTCATCTTCGCGCTGGCGGCATTCTCGCTCCTGGGGCTGCACTGGGCGCCGCTCGCCTGGTGTCTCGTCCTGCTGGTGGGAGCTGTCCTGGCACCGGTGGCCCAGGCGCTGACCAGCGCGTCCGTGGCTCGATGGACGAGCTCTCCCACCAGCCGGAGCCGGCGGGCGAGCCGCTTCTTTCTCACGGCGTTCCTGCACCTCATTCAGCCCCTGGCGCGACTGAGCGGACGCCTGCGGTACGGCCTGACACCCTGGCGGCGCCGGGTCTCGGAGCTGGCGGTGCCCCTCCCCCGCTCGACGACGCTCTGGAGCGAAACGTGGCGCGCGCCCGAGGCTTGGCTGACGCAGATCCGCGAGACGATCGCCGCGACGGGAGCCGTCGTGCTCACCGGCGGCGAGTTCGATGCCTGGGATCTCGAAGCGCGGGGCGGGGTGCTCGGCTCCGCCCGGCTCCGCATGGCCATCGAAGAGCACGGCGCGGGCCGGCAGCTCCTGCGGGTCCGCTCCTCGCCCAGGATCTCGCTGTTCGGCGTCCTGCTCGCGACCCTGCTCGGCCTGCTCGCCGTGGCGGCGGCGTTCGACGCCGCCTGGGTCGCGACGGCCATCCTGGCCTTCTTCGCCCTCCTCCTGACATCGCAGACCCTGGTGGAGAGCGCGGCGGCCGTGGCCGCGCTGCGCGCCGCGGTGCGCAAGGTCGGATCCACTTGCGCGCGAACCGTCAAAGAGCCAGCCGCCGAGGGCTTCGGGGCCGGCGAGGCGCTGGAGGCCCTCGGCGTCCAGGCCTCGGATTGAGAACGGCCTTGGACGATCTCTGCTATCGAGTCTTCGCGGAGGATGATCTGCCGGGACTGCTGCGGCTCTGGGAGGAGGCGGGCTGGGGCAGCCTCTCGCCGGAGCAATGGCGCCAGTGGTTCGTCGAGGGGCCGCAGGGGCCGTGCCTGATCACCGTGGCCGTCGATTCGCGCGGCGAGGTCGTGGGGCAGGAGGTCTTCGCACCTTCGCGCGTCAGCGTGGCCGGCCGGGAGGTGCGCGCGCTCCGCTTCTCCGCCCCCATCCTCCGCAAGGAGCTCCGCGGCGAGTCGCTGCGCAGGAGCGAACACCCGGTGGTCGGCCTTTACAAAGCGGCGGCCGCGGCCGCGCAGGAGCGCGGGTTCGCGATCGTCTACTCGCTGCCGGAGCATGCCTGGCTCCCGATCTTCAAGCGGGTCTCCCGGTTGGGCATCCATTTCGACACCACGGTTTTCGGCTGCGCCGAGCTGCCGCTCGCAGCGGCGGCCCTCTCCGGAATCGAGCGCTGCGCGCGGACCGTGGAGGCACGGCCCGTGGCGCGGTTCGGCGCGGATTACGAGGAGCTGTGGCAACAGGCCCGGCAGAGCTTTCCCATCGCCTGCGGCGTGGTGCGCGACGGCGCGTGGCTGACGTTTCGCAACTCGGGGCGGATCGCTCTCGAAGTCCGCAACCGCGACGACGGCAGCCTCGTCGGGTATTCGGCCACGAAGCGGCAGACGGGGCTCCTCGCCGACGCGCTCGCCCGCACCCCCGGGCACCTGACGGCCGTGATCGCGGCGACCGCGATCCGCCTTCGAGAGCTCGGGGAGATCACTCATTTCAAGGCCATGCGGACGCCGGTGCTCGACCCGGTCCTGCAGGCGCTCGGCTTCGAACCGGTCGACTACAGGTTCGCGTTCACCTGCAACACTCTCGGAGGGGGGCTCGAGCGGGTCGCGCCCGAGAGCTGGTACGTCATGCCCGGTGACTGAAGGAGGGCCTGTTGAGACTCAACTACAGACTCGTGCGAGAAGACGACCTCCCCGGCGTCCAGCGCCTGTGGAAAGAGGAGACGAACTGGGGCGCGCTCGCTGAGGAGATGTGGCAGCGTTTCGTGGTCGAAGCGCCGGAGTGGGGACAGATCTCCGGCGCGATCGCGACGGACGAGTCGGGCGCCATTGTCGGCCAGTTCGCCTTCGTGCCGTCGCTCGTCTCGGTGGGGGGGCGCGAGATCCGCGCCTTCCGGCCCGGCGCTCCCATCGTCGCGCGGTCGCTCCGCTTCCGCAGCGCGAATCCGTTCAGCCACCCTGCCGTGGCGATGTACAACTATGCCGTCAAGGCGTTGCGCGCGCGGGGAGACGGCCTGATCTACATGGTCCCCGACCCGCGCTGGCTCCGGCTGTTCAAGATGTTCCCGTTCTTGCGGTGCGGCACGTTCCCTCTCTGGAAGCTCCCCCTGCCCCTCGGCCGGCCCCTGCCGCCAGGCGACGGGTACTCGGCCTCGCGGCTCACCTCCTTCGACGACAAACGGATCGACCGCCTCTGGGAGGGGGCCCGGCGGCTTCATGGCTGCCAGGTCGTGCGCGACTCCAGGACCCTGCCGTGGAAGCTGATCGAGCCCGGTTACGAGGTCGTCGGCGTCGAGCGCGGCGGTGAGCTGGTGGGACTGGCGGCGGCGCGCCGGAAGGGGGACCGCCAGTGGCTCCTCTGCGACGTCGTGACGGCGGACGCCGGGGACGCGATGCGCGAAACCATCCTCGCCGCCGTCAACATCGGGCACGAGCGTGCGCTCGAAGCCGCGGGCACCGCGAAGCCGATCCACAAGATCGCGGTGCTGGCGACGCCGCTGATGGAGCCGGCCTTGCGGGCGCTCGGCTTCCTGCGCGACGCCTACGACTTCCCGCTCGTCGTCCACGTGCTCGACCCGTCGCTCACCAAGCACGACATCAGCCCGGCAGGCTGGTACGTGAGCGCCAACGATTGAAGCCATGGCCATCGAGCTCGAATTCCATGAAGTGGCGGACCTCCCGGGGCTGGAGCAGCTCTGGCGGGAGGAGACCGACTGGGGCGAGGAGACGCTCCGAAACCTGCACCAGTGGTTCATGGCGGGGCCGTTCGGCAAGCCACGCATCGTGGTCGCCAGGGACGACCGGTCCGGAGCGATCGTCGGCCAGTTCCGGTTCATGCCATCGCACGTCTCGGTCGACGGCCGCATGGTGCGCGCCTATCGTCCCTTCGGCACGATCATCACCAAGGCGATGCGAGAGGCCATGACGAGCCTCAATCCGCTCAAGCAGCCGGCCGTGGCCATGTACCTGCGCGCGGTCCATGAGCTCCAGGCGCGAGGCGAGCAATTGATCTACATGGTCCCCGATCCGCGCTGGGTGCGGATGTTCAAGATGTTCGGATTCCTGCAGACGGGCTCGTTTCCACTCTGGAGCCATCGCGTTCCACTGGCGAGGCCGTTGCCGCTCGGGGAGGGTTTCGAGGCGGCCGAGCTCACCGCCTGGGAGCCCGGCGTCCAGGAGGCCGTGGACCGTCTCTGGGAGTCCTCGCGCAGCCTCCACGGCTGCATGGCGGTGCGCGACGCGGCGACCCTGCGCTGGAAGCTCGCCAACGCGAGATATACCGTCACCGCGGTGCGCCGCGACGGCGAGCTCGCCGCCCTGGTGGCTTCGCGCGCCAAGGGCGACCGCCAGTGGCTCGTCTGCGACCTGCTCGCCGCCGATGCCGGGCCGGCGTTGCGCGCAGCGCTCGCCGCGGCGGCCAACGTCGCGCACGCGGAGAGCCTCGCGCGCACGGGGGAGCAGGAGATCCGCAAGGTGGCGATCCTGGCGACGAGCCGGATCGAGCCGGTAGTCCGCGAGCTCGGCTTCGAGCGCGACGATTACGATTTTCCCATCGTCACCCACGTGCTCGACGAATCGCTCCGGCCCGAAGAGGTCGCGCCGTCCCGCTGGTACGTCAGCGCCAACGATTGAAGGGTTTTTCTCGCGATGCCCAAATATACGACCACGGTGCCGCACGAGCTCGGCAAGGACGAAGCCCTGGCCCGGCTCAGGGCCGTGACGGCGCAGGCGCGCACCTTCTCGGATCTGAAGGGCGACTGGGAGGCCGACACCTTCGACTTCTCCGTCACCCTGCAGGGCCTCCACATCGCAGGCCGGGTCACCGTCAAGGACGACCGGTTGATCTTCGACGGCACCCTGCCGCTCCTCGCCATGCCGTTCAGGAGCTGGATCGCCCGAGCGCTCAAGAAGAGCCTCGAGCAGCGGCCGGAGCCAGGGACCCACACGGTCGAGGCGGAGGCCGCCGCGCCCACGGTCCTCTTCCTGCACATTCCGAAGACCGGCGGCCAGACCCTGGGTGAATTCGTCTACGCTCATGCCCGGTCCGCAACGGCCTCCGACGACGGCGTCCTCAAAGACGGAGTCGCATACCTGACCTACGGGTTCCTCAAGGAGCGCCCTTTCACGATCCCCGAGCACGTGCTCCCTCTCCTGGCGCGGGACGACCTGCGGGCCGTGATCGGACACTTCTGGTTCGGCCTGCACGAGCACGTGGCGCGGCCTGCGGTCTACGTCACCGCGCTTCGCGATCCGGTGGAGCGCGTCCTGTCGCTTTACTACTACACGCGGCTGCACGATTCGATCACCCTCGACGAATTCATTGCCGAGCCCCCGTTTCGCGAGGTCGACAACGATCAGACGCGCCGCATCGCGGGCGTCGATCCCGAGATCGGCGGATGCACGCCAGCCATGCTCCGCACCGCGCGGGAGAATCTGCGGCGCTTCGCCGTCGCCGGCACGATCGAACGCCTCGACGAGATGCTCCCGCTCCTCCAGCGCCGGCTCGGCTGGCAAGGTCCGGTCGTGAGCTACCCGCGGAACGTCAACCGGGATCGGCCCGCTTCGGCCTCGCTGCCGCGCGCGACGATCGCGGCCATCCGTCAGCGCAACGAGCTCGATTTCGAGCTGTGGCGCTACGCGTCGCGGTTGATGGATGAAGCCGTCGCCGCCGGAGGCGAGGCGTGAGCGGCCGGCTGCGCATCGTCGTCGGCGGCTACATCGGGCTCCTCCCGGCGGCGGGCGTGACGTGGGATTACATTCAATACCCAGCGGGATTCGCCGCGCTCGGCCACGACGTCTTTTACATCGAGGACACGCGGCTGTGGCCCATCTACCAGCCGGCCGGGAGCGACTGGGGGGACTGCTCGGCCGCGGTCTCGCATCTCGCCTCGGTCATGGAGGCGTTCGGCCTTTCCGGCCGCTGGGCCTATCGCGACGAGGCCTCGGGCCGCTGCTTCGGGCTTGCGGAGGAGCAGGTCCGCGACGTCTGCCGGTCGGCCGACGTCTTCGTCAACGTTTCGTGCTCCACCTTTTTGCGCGACGAGTATCGCGCCATCCCCGTGCGCGCCCTGGTGGACACGGACCCGATGTTCACGCAGGTGCAATACCTTTCCCAGCAGATGTTCACTCCCGGCAGCCCCGGGCTGCGCGAGCTCGTCGACGCCCACACGCATCACTTCACGTTCGGCGAGAGCGTGGGGCGGCCGGAGTGCCTCATCCCCGAGTGTGGGATCACCTGGCGGCCCACGCGGCAGCCCATCCGCCTCGACCTCTGGCACCCGGCGCCGCCGGTGAGCGACGCACGCGCCGCCTTCTCGACGCTCATGAACTGGACCGCCGCCAGGCCCCTCCAGTACGGGGGAACGACCTGGGGACAGAAGGACGTCGAGCTGCGCCGCTTCCTCGCGCTGCCGTCGCGGGTGCCCGGAATCCCCCTCGCGATGGCGGTCGGGCAGACCGGCGGAGCCGGCGAGCCGTTCCCGGCGAACGAGGCGACGGCGGCGGGATGGCAGGTGCTCGATCCGGAGGCCAGCGCGCCGGACTGCGACGGCTATCAGGCGTTCATCACCGGCTCGCGAGGTGAATTCTCGATCGCCAAGGAGACCTACGTGAAGGCGCGCACCGGGTGGTTCTCGTGCCGCTCGGCCTGCTATCTGGCGGCGGGCCGGCCGGTCGTCACGCAGGACACCGGCTGGCCGGTGCACCTGCCCTCAGGACGCGGGCTCTTCGCGTTCGATACACTCGAAGGCGCGGCCGAGGCGCTCCACACGATCGAGCAGGACCCCGCGACCCACGCGCGAGCGGCGCGCGAGGTGGCCGCCGAGTTTTTCGACAGCGGGCGCGTGCTCACCCGGATGCTGTGCGAGATGGAAGAGAGGAGCCGTTGACATGGCGGAAAGCATCGAGACGAGAGTGATCGCGGCGATCGTCAGGTCGCAGGACGTCGATCCGGGCAAGGTGATGGCGGAAACGACGTTCGAGGAGCTGGGGATGAGCTCGCTCGACGCCATCGCGCTGATCAACGATCTCGAGGAGGAGTTCGCCGTCGCCATCCCCAACGAGGAGGCGATGGGGCTGACCAGCGTCGGCGAAGCCATTGCCTGCATTCAAAGGCTGTCGCCGTGACACGGCGGGTCGCGATCACCGGGCTCGGCGCCATCACCCCGGTCGGCGAGGACGTCCCCCGCTTCTGGGAGAGCCTGCGCGCGGGCCGCGGCGGCATCGGGCCGATCGCGACGGTGGACTGCTCGCGGCTGCGGTTCAAGAACGGCGCCGAGGTCGCCGGCTACGATCCGTCCCGCCATTTCGCGGACAAAGAGCTCTCGCTACTCGACCGGTTCGCGCAGTTCGCCCTGCTCGCCGCCCGCGAGGCGCTGGCGATGGCGGCCGTCGAATGGACGCCCCGGCTGCGGGACCGCGCGGCCGTCGTCACCGGCTCCTGCCTGGGCGGCAAGATCACCGAGGACGAGGCGTTCGCGAGCGTCTACGACGGCGCGGGGCGCCGCGTGCACCCCTTCGCCATCCCGCGGGCGATGGCCAACGCGGGTACCGGCCAGATCGCCATCGAATTCGGCTTGAGGGGACCCTCCTACACCGTGTCCACCGCCTGCGCCTCGGCCACGCATGCCATCGGCCAGGCCTTCTGGCTCGTCCGCTCGGGCGCGGCCGAAATCGCGGTGACGGGCGGCAGCGAAGCTCCCTTCGCGCTCGGCCACTTGAAGAAATGGGAGGCGCTACGGGTGGTGGCGCCGGACACCTGCCGCCCCTTCTCCCGCGACCGGCGGGGCATGATCCTCGGCGAGGGCGGCGCCATGCTGGTCCTCGAGCCGCTCGACGCGGCGCTCGCCCGGGGCGCGGCCATCCTCGGCGAGGTGGTGGGGTTCGGCATGTCGGCCGACGCGCACCACGTCACCCAGCCCTCGGCCGAGGGGGCCGCGCTCGCCATCTCGGCGGCGCTGGAGGACGGCGGCCTGGCACCCGAACAGATCGGCTACGTCAACGCCCACGGCACGGGCACCCTGGTCAACGATCCGATCGAAACCGCGGCGCTGCGCCTCGTCTTCCGCGAGCATGCCCAGCGCCTCGCGGTGAGCTCGACGAAGTCCATGCATGGCCACGCGCTCGGCGCCGCCGGCGCCATCGAGGCCGTGGCGACCGTGCTCGCGCTGCGCGACGGCGTCCTGCCGCCGACGGCGAACCTTACCGAAGCCGACCCCGAATGCGATCTCGACTTCATTCCAAACGAGGCGCGGCGCGCGCAGGTTGAGTACGCCCTGTCGAATTCGTTCGCGTTCGGCGGCCTCAACGGCGTGCTGGCGTTCAGGACCTGGAACTGACGAGATGACGCAGCTCTTCTACCCCCTGACTCCGGGCGCGGCCCTGCCCGGCGACTGGTTCCCGGGGAAGATCCCGCCCAACGTCGTGGCGGGAGAGAACACCGTGATCGATTCGTCGTTCTGCTTCAAGCACTTCTTCGCCACCGGGCCGATCGGGCTGCGAGTGGGAAACCACGTCACGATCTGGCGGACGTCGCTCGCCGCCGACGCCGACGCCGTGATCGAGATCGGCGACTACTGTTATCTCGCCAACGCCTCGCTCGTCTGTACCGAGCGGATTTCGATCGGCTCCCACGTGATGATCGCGGGCGGCGTGACCGTCGCCGACTCCGATTTCCATCCCGTCGGCCCGGCCGGCCGGATCGCGGACACGATCGCCCTCTCGGGGCGGGGCGACCGGTCCCGCCGGCCGGCGATCGACGTGCGGCCCGTGGTCATCGAAGACGGTGTGTGGATCGGCTGGAACGCGACGATCCTGAAAGGCGTGCGGGTCGGCGAAGGGGCGGTCGTGGCGCCGGGAGCGCTGGTGATCCGGGACGTCCCGGCCGGCGCCCACGTGGCCGGCAACCCGGCCCGGCCGGTGGAGGGAACGCCGTGAGCGAGGCGCCGTTTCAGCTCGAATACGACTGGTATGGCCGCGGCCTGCCGGCGAACATCGATGTCGGGCGCGACGTGTACATCGACACGGCCTACGGTTTCGCGCCCTTCCGCTCGCAGCGGACGCCGGGCCTGGTGCTCGGCGACGCCTCCGGCGCCTACGACCGCGCCACCTTCATGGTCGGTCCGCGGGGAACGATCTCGGTGGGCGAGTACACGGTTCTGAACGGCACCTATCTCGTGGCCAACGACCGCATCACAATCGGCTCGCACTGTCTCCTCGCCTGGGGATCGGTGCTGACCGATACCTGGATCGGCGCCGGCTCATCACCTGCCATGCGAAGGGCGCTGCTCCAGGCCTCCGCCCGCGATCCCGGCCGCCATCTGGACGCGGTGGAGACGCCGTGGCCGGTCACGCTCGAAGACAACGTATGGATCGGCTTCGACAGCGTCGTCCTGCCCGGCGTCATCCTCGGCCGCGGCGCGATCGTGGGCTGTAAAACCATCGTCACCGCCGACGTCGCGCCGTACGACGTCGTGGTCGGAGATCCCATGCGGATCGTGCGCCGGCTCGACGCGGACGACACCCGGGAGGCGCGGGAGCGGGCGCTTCTCGAATGCTCCCGCCGGTGATCCATGATCCTGACCGATCAGTTCGTCGCCGTCCACGAGCCCAAAACCGGCGGCACCTTCGTCACCTCCGCCCTCTTCCAGCTCTACGGCGCGCAATGGAACCTCCGCGCCCGGCTCGCGAGCGCGCTCGGGCGGGACGTGGTCGCGCGCGGCAGGCACGGCACCTTCCGGTTCACCAACAACAAGCACGGCGGCTGCAACGAGATTCCCGAGGGCTGGCGCGGCCGGCCCATTCTCGCCTCGGTGAGAAATCCTTACGATCTCTACGTCTCGCAGTATGAGTTCGGCTGGTGGAAGCGGCGCTCGCTTCTCTCCTGGTACCGCCGCGTGCCGGATTTCGAAAGCCGGTTCCCGAGCTTTCCCAACCTTTCGTTCCCCGAGTACATGGAGCTGACCGGCGCCGCGTTCCGGACGTTGCGCAACGATCGCTTCGGCGGCGAGCGCGGCCCCGGCCTCTACACGGAACAGTTCGTCAAGTTTTATTTCAAGTCGCCGGAGGCGACCTTCGCGCGGCTCGACGATGCCTACATCGCCGCCCGGACGTATCGCGACGAGTTGCACGATCTCCGCTTCGTCAGGACCGAGCGGTTGAATCAGGATCTCTACGAATTTCTGATCGGTATGGGCTTCGACCCGGGCGACGCCGGGCTCGTCCTGAAGCTGGGCAGGATTCTCCCCCAGGGCAAAGGGCGGCCCGTGGGCGCGCGCTGGGAAACGTATTACACCGGCGAGCTGAAGCGCGCCGTCCGCGAGCGCGACCGCCTCGTCTTCGCGATCTTCCCCGAGTTCGATGTCTAGGATCGCCGTTCTCGGCTACATCGTCCGGGGGCCGCTCGGCGGCCTCGTGTGGCACCACCTCCAGTACGTCACCGGCCTGCGCGCGCTCGGGCACGACGTGCTCTTCGTGGAGGACAGCGACGACTACCCCTCGTGCTATGACCCGGCCCGCCACGTCGTGGACACCGATCCCTCCTATGGCTTGCGTTTCGCCGCGGAAGCCTTCGACCGGGCGGGCGTGGGCGGCCTCTGGGCGTTTCACGACGCCCACACGGGCCGCTGGCTCGGGCCCGCCGCCGGCCGGGCTCGCGGGTTCTGCGAGAGCGCGGACGTGGTCCTCAACCTCTCGGGCGTCAACCCGCTGCGGGACTGGGTGGCCGCGGCACCGGCCCGCGCGCTGATCGACACCGATCCCGCCTTCACGCAGATCCGCCACCTGACGGACCCGGCGATGCGGCAGCGCGCGCTGGGACACACGGCGTTCTTCACCTTCGGCGAGAGCTTCGGGCAGCCCGGGTGCTCCATCCCCGACGACGGGCTGCCGTGGCAGCCGACGCGCCAACCGATCACGCTCGAGGCATGGCGGGTCACCGCGGGACCGGAGTCCGGCCCGTTCACCACCGTCATGCAGTGGGACAGCTACGCGCCCCGCGAGCACGGCGGGCGCCGGTTCGGCATGAAATCCGAGTCGTTCCTCGAGTTCCTGGACCTCCCGTCGCTGCGCTCCGAACCCTTCGAGCTGGCGCTCGGCACCGCCGGCGCCCCGCGCGATCTGCTGAGCGAGCGCGGCTGGCGCATCCGCGATCCGCTCGTGCTGGCGAAGGACGGAGCGTCGTATCAGGAATATCTCCGCGCCTCCAAGGGGGAATTCAGCGTCGCCAAGCAGGGCTACGTGGCGAGCCGCTCCGGCTGGTTCAGCGAACGCAGCGCCTCCTACCTCGCGAGCGGACGCCCGGTCGCCGTCCAGGACACCGGCTTCACCGGCTGGCTGCCGGCCGGCGTGGGCGTGGTGCCCTTCTCCACTCTCGAAGAGGCCGCCGAGGCCGTCGCCCGCATCTCCGGCGACTATGCCCGGCATTGCCGCGCGGCCCGTGAGATCGCGGCGGATTGTTTCGATGCCGCCAAGGTGCTTACATCTCTTCTGGAGCGGATCGAGGAGACCCGCCGGTGACGCGGATGACCGTCGCCCTCGTCGACTGGAGCCATCTCCTGGAGGACTTCCTCGACAATCTCGGCGTCACCTTCGAGTCGTTTCGCACCGAGATGACCGGGGGCTGGATGTTCGGCACTATCGAAGCACTGCGCTCCGCCGGCTGCCGCACCGTGCTCTTCTGCGTCTCCGCCCGCGTCGTTCAGGTCACGCGCTTCGAGCACCAGCCGACCGGGGCCACGATTTGCGTCCTCCCGGCTCCGGGAGGCTACCGCCGAGCGCGCCTGAGGGTTCCCAACCCCTACGCCGTGAGCCTCGCCGAGGCGGCGGGCGAGCTGCGCGGCCCGCGCCGCTGGCTGGCGGCCTTTCTCAAGGAGCTATGCCCGTACCTCGCGACGCCCCTGAGGTCGCTCGCCCGCGAGCTGCGCCGCGAAGGCTGCGGCGTGATCCTCTGCCAGGACTACGAGCACGCACGGTTCGACGCCTGCGTGCTGCTCGGCCGGCTGATGGGCCTGCCGGTCTATGGGACGTTCCAGGGCGGCAACTGGCAATTGAGCCGCTTCGAGCGCCCCCTGCGTCCCCTCGCTCTGCGCGCCTGCTCGGGCGTCGTCGTGGGCTCCTCGGTGGAGGCGGACCGCCTGCGCTGGCATTATCGCCTGCCGGCGGGCAAGATCGCCCGCGTCTTCAACCCCATCGATCTGCGGATGTGGCCGCCGGCCGGCCGGGATCTCTCGCGATCGGTCCTCGGCATTCCGCCCGAGACCCGCGTCGTGGCGTGGCATGGCCGCGTCGATCTCCACCGCAAAGGCCTCGACGTCCTCGTCGCGGCGTGGAGCGCGGTCCGTCGCACCCGGCCCGGCCAGGACCTGCGCCTGCTGCTCCTCGGCAGCGGCCGCGACGCGGCGGCCCTGCGCGCGCTCCTCGGCAAGGATCGCGACCCCGGGGTCCATTGGACCGATGAATATGTGAACGATCGCGAGGTGATCCGCCGCCATCTCGCGGCCGCGGACGTCTACGCCTTTCCCTCGCGCCACGAGGGCTTTCCCGTGGCACCCGTCGAGGCCATGGCCTGCGGCCTGCCCATCGTCGCCGCGGACGCTCCCGGCGTCGCCGACATTCTCGGCAAGGATGAGGACGCCGTGGGGACGATCGTGCCCACCGGCGACGCCGAGGCCTTCGCCCACGCGCTCGGCTCTCTGCTCGACGACGAGAGCCGTCGCGCCAAGCTCGGCTCGCGGGCGCGAAAACGCGCGGAGGAGCGCTTCTCCCACGAGAGCGTCGGCCGGGAGCTGCGCGCCTTCCTCGCCGGAGGTGGCGATTGAGAAAGGTTTTCGGGCTCGGCCTGAGCAAGACCGGCACCTCCAGCCTCGCGGAGGCGCTCAACCTCCTCGGCATCCGGACGATCCACTATCCATCGGATGAGTCGACCTTCGAATGCCTGCGCGACGGGCGCTACCGGCTGCCGATTCTCGAGGAGTATCAAGGGGCCGTCGACATCCCCGTCGCTCCCTTCTACGCCCAGCTCGACGCCGAGTACCCGGGGAGCCGCTTCGTGCTGACGATTCGAGATCCTGAGCCGTGGCTCCGTTCGGTGGAGCTCCACTGGCGGCTGATGATGGACTGGTGGGAAAACTACCCGGACTTCAAACGGTTTCAGGGGTTCATCAGCGCGCGTGTCTACGGCTCCGTCGGCTTCTCTCGCGAGCGGTTCCTCGATGCTTATGATACCCATGGGCGCAACGTCGCGCACTACTTCAAGGACCGTCCCGACGATCTGCTCGTCCTTGACATCTGCGGCGGCGAGGGATGGGAGAAGCTCTGTTCCTTCCTCGGAGCGGACATTCCGGACATCCCGTTCCCGCACGCCAACGAGTGGATGCATCAGCTTCTGACGGCGACCGCCGAGCTCGCCTCGGTGGTGCCGCCAGGCGAGCCCATGGTGCTCGTCGACCAGGACGCCTTCGGCAAGGGTTTCGCCGCGGGCCGGCGGGCGATTCCCTTCACCGAGCGGGAAGGACGCTATTGGGGACCGCCCGCGGACGGCGCGCAGGCCGTGGCCGAATTGATCCGCCTGAGCGCCTCCGGCGCCCGCTTCGTCGTCGTCGGCTGGCCGGCCTTCTGGTGGCTCGATCACTATCCGGAGCTGCGCGCTCACCTCGGCGAGCACTTCACCCTCGTGCTCGACACCGATCGCCTCAAGATCTTCGAGGCGCGCGGCTGATCGCGGCGCTCCCCAGCATCTCGCGACGCTCCCCGGGATCCATCCGCGCCATGCTTCCCATCGCCGCCCACCAGCCGCGGACGGGGTTGAAGGCCAGCGGGATCTCCCCCTCACGGAAAAATTGAAGCACACCGAGCAGCCCGAACCCTGCCGAGTAGATCGCCGAGTAGACCAGCCAGGCTGGATAGGATCGCTTCCACGTCAAGGCCATGGCATTGTGCCGGCTCGCGCCGAGGCCGAAGACGATACCTCTCACATATCGCCGCGTCAGGCGGCGCTTGGGAACGACGTGCCGGAGCTTGCAAACCGGGTTGTACCAAACCTCCCATCGCGCCGCGATCCGCAATCCAATCTCCATGTCGCCCCCGGAGACCGGACGCTTGCCGATCCGGTCCTCGAGATATTGCTTGTCGATCCATCCGCAGTCCGCGAGCGCCGCTCGCCGCACGACCATTCCGGCTCCGGCGAGCCAGGGCCGGCGGTGAGCTGTCTCGCCGTGCGCTTTGCCGGCGTAGGCGTACCGGCGATTTGACGCATACGGGGGCGGCGCCGTTTCCCAATCGAGGATCACCTGCCCGCCGAAGGCACCGCACGCGGGGTGCCCGGCCGCGAAGCGGGCGGCCTCCTCGATCCAATCTTCCGCGAGCAGGCAGTCGTCGTCGACGAACGCGATCCACTCGCCGGCGGTGCTCCTGACGCCGCGGAGGCGGGCGGGAGTCAGCCCCTGCCGGGACTCGCGGATCATCCGGAGAGGAATGGCACCGGACCGCCGATGCTTCTCCACCACCTCCGGCGTCGCGTCCGTGCAGTTGTTCTCGACGACCAGCACCTGCCAGTCGATCTCGGAGGAAACTCGCTGCTTCGAGATAGCCGCCAGCGCTCTGTCCAGAAGCGCCGCGTTGTTGTACGTACAGAGGATCAGGTCGATCGAAATAGCGCGCTCCATCGCGTTTCACGCTATCAGCCGCGCGGGCTCTCCACAAGAAGAACGGCAAGATGGAATGGAATCTGCACCGCAGCTGTGAAGACGGGTGAATCAATCACCCTGGCATCTTCCAGGAGGTCCGGCAATGCAACTTCCAAGCTCTTCCTCAGCGACCCTCCGGATCCTCGGTCTGTCTCTCCTTTTCGCTGCCGGAGCGGCGGCGGCCGCTCGCGCGGCGGGAGGCAGCTTCGCCGACGATCTGAGCTCCTACGTCACCACTCGATGGACCAAGGCCGACGGCTGGACCAACGGCGGTCATTTCAACTGCGGCTGGCGTGCGGACCACTCCACCTTCAGCGGCGGCCTGATGACTCTGACCCTCGACAACGCGACCTGCGCCAGCGGCTGCTCCGGCAAGCCCTACGCCTCGGATGAATATCGCACCAACGACGTCTATGGCTACGGCACGTACACGGTGCACATGCGGGCGGCCAGCGGCTCGGGGATCGTCTCCTCCTTCTTTATCTACAACGGCAGTCCCTGGGACGAGATCGACATCGAATTCCTCGGCAAGGACACGACGAAGATGCAGACCAACTACTTCACGAATGGCGTGGGCGGGCATGAGACCCTGGTCAGTCTCGGCTTCGACGCCTCGGCCGCGCTCCACACCTACTCCTTCGTCTGGCAGCCGGGCTCCATCAAATGGTACGTGGACGGCGTCCTGAAGGTAACGGAGACGGGCACCCGCGGTCCCCTGCCCACGAACCCCGGCAAAATCATGATGAATCTCTGGCCCGGTACCGGCGTCGACAGCTGGCTCGGCCCCTTCACCTACACCAGCCCGATCACCGCGCAATACGACTCCGTCCAGTACGCCCCGTAGATCCTCCCTCCGCTGGCCACAAAGCACGAGGGGGGCCCGCGGCCCTCCCTCGCGCTGCATCGGCGTCCTGATAAAGTGTGCCGAAGTCGAGACACACAAGGAGAGGAGCCTGGCGCCGTGACCGCGCTGAACCACGAGCTTCCACCCCAGGACCCGGCGCCGGCCGGGATGGAGCGTCTGAGCTCCCTGGACGCGTTCCGGGGAGCGACCATCGCCGCGATGATCCTGGTGAACAACGCCGGGGATTGGGACAAGACCTACGCGCCGCTCCTCCACGCCGAGTGGAACGGCTGGACGCCGACCGACCTCGTCTTTCCTTTCTTCCTCTTCGCCCTCGGCATCGCCATCCCCTACGCCTTCGCCGGGAGGCTGGCGCGCTCCGGCGGCGACCTGAGCCCGCTCCACCGGCAGCTCGTCCGCCGGACGGCGATCCTCTTGGCTCTCGGCCTATTCCTCAACTGGTTTCCGTTCTACTCCGTCGACTGGCCCACGGCCCGCATTCCCGGAGTCCTCCAGCGGATCGCCGCCGTGTACTTCGTCGCCGGGCTCGCCTGGCTCCATCTCGGCGCCCGGGCGCGCGCGGCGCTGACGGTCGTCCTGCTCGCCGCCTACTGGCTGGCGATGGTGCTGGTGCCGGTTCCCGGGCACGGTGCCGGGGACCTGAGCCCGCTCGGCAACCTGGCCGCCTGGGCCGACCATCTCCTCCTCGGCCGCCACACCTGGAAAAAGGCGCCGGGACCCGGGGATCCGGAAGGCATCCTGAGCACCGTGCCGGCCATCGCCACGGCCCTGATCGGATTGTTCACGGGAGACTGGCTGCGCTCGCCGCGGACGCGAAGCGAGAAGCTCCGGGGGCTGCTCCTCTGGGGTGGCGCGGCCACGGTGGCCGGGCTCCTGCTCGCTCGCTGGTTCCCCATCAACAAGAATCTCTGGACCAGCACCTACGTCGTCTTCACCGGCGGCATGGCCCTGCTGCTGCTCGCCGCGGCCTACTTCCTGGTCGACATCAAGGGCCGCGCCTCCTGGGTATGGCCATTCACCGTCTTCGGCACCAATGCCATCGTCGCCTTCTTCGGCGGCACCCTCATGGCCAAGCTCGCCTACCTGATCCGCTGGCCGGAAGCCGGAGGCGGAACCGTGAACCTGCAACAGTGGCTCTTCCGCCACCTCTTCGCCTCCTGGCTGCCGGACTACGTGAGCTCCCTCGCCTGGGCGCTCCTCTTCACCGCCTTCTGGTGGGGAGTGACGGCCGTTCTCTACAGGCGGCGGATCTTCCTGAGGATCTAGCGCGGCGCATCAGCCCGTGCCGCCCCTGTGCTGCAACGCCGTGGCACGCTCCAGGAGCTGGTCGACGTCGAGTTGCAGATCGGGGAAGATCGACCGGCAGCGGTCGACCGTGCGGAGCGTCGCCTCGCGGTCACCCTGCACCGCCTGGGCGACCGCGAGATCCTGACAGGCGGGCCAGAGATGCGGATCCTCCGCCAGGGCGTGCTCCAGGGCGGGCACGGCTTCGCCGAGGCGCTGCGTATCGAGCGCCTGCCGGCCGAGCGCCCACCAGTGGTAGCCGGAGTCGGGGGTCGGGCGCAATGGGGTGGGCAGGGTCACGTTGTTGCGCACGAGCAGCACGGAGACCCCGTCGCGGTAGACCGGCTGCCAATGGCCCGTGGCTTCGAGCTGCTGCACCAGTTGGCGGAAGGCCGGCGAGCTCATGGGCCAGAGCACCATGTCGGCGGCGGACCGGTCGACGATCGACGAGGCGTCCCAGGCGAGGCTGGTCACGTGCTGGTGCTCGCGCATGGTCTCGTCGGCGAAGAGCGTATCCGACCGCGTATCGAAGTGGACCCGCAGCCGGCCGGCCGTGCGCCAATGAACGTAGCCACCCCACAGGTAGTAGGCGAACACGTTGCCCTGAAGGCCGTTGGCCTCCATGAAGCTGACGCTGTCGACCGGCAGGCGGGAGGCCCAGCTCAGGGGATCGAAGGCGCGGGGGCCGAGGGGATACGGGGCGAGCCGCCAACCGGCGACCGCGATCAGAACGAGGGGCACCGCCAGCTTGAGCAGCGGATGGCGGGGGGCTCCCTGCTTGCGGGAAGCCACCCTGGGGGCGAACCGCTTGACCGTGGCCACCCGCCAGGCCTGCGCCACGACCAGCGCCTGCGCGAGGCCGAAGAAGGGGACGAAGCGGCGGCTCTGCAGCGACATCGCCAGGGTCAGCAAACCCAGCCCGAGGGCCGACAGGTTGCTCCGCCACGGTCGCGGCCGGCGGCCGGCGAGCAGGATCACGGCGGCAATGGCGAAAAGGCCGATGGCCCACGGATAAAGCGGCGCCCGCAGGCCTCCCGGCTGGAACGGCGGCAGCCACTCCTCGAGCAGCGTTCGCGTCGCCGACCGGCCGGAGAAGGCGAGCCGGAAGGGGTAGGTGAAGGCCCGCCAGCCGTAGGGGTTGACCATCGCGGCCAGGCAGCTCGCGAGCCACAGCCCGGCCGCGAAGGGCAGGCGGCGGCGCCAGGAGCCCTCCTCGGCGGCTCCCGTCGCGTCCCCGTCGCCGAACAGCGCCCAGCAGCCGAGCGTCACGAATGCCACCATCAAGCCGAGCACGGCGCCGCCATGCAGGTTCATCCACACCAGGAAGAGCACCGGCAGGGCTCGCGGCGGCCGGCCGCTCCAGGTGAGGCGGACCAGCAGCACGAAGCCGAGCACCGACCACAGGTGCGGCCGGACCTCGTAGAACGGTGTCCCCAATGCCAGCGCCAGCAGCGTCAGCAGGTAGGCCACGGCGTAGCTGCCGGTGATGCGGTGGACCAGGCGGAAGAGGAGGAGATACGCGACTCCCACCACCAGCCACTGCCAGACGACCAGTGCGTCGACCCCGAAAACCTTGGACCAGAGGTAGAAAAAGACGTCGGAGAGCCACTCGTGGTTCTGCCAGAAGCGCCCTGCGGCGGTAAACGACCAGCTGTCGGTGGCGGGCAGCGCCTTTTGCTGCCAGATCAAGCGGCCGGCGGCGAGATGGAACCAGAGGTCGCTGTTGAGGGTGGCCTTGAACTGGAGCAGCCAGGCCGAGGCCAGGGCCGCCAGATGCCAGAGCCAGGGGACTGCTCGATCGGCGATCGGCGTCGATTCCGGTTTCGGAGGTGGTTCATTGCGAGCAGGTTGGCGGCCGGCAGGCTGGGCAGCGGGCCGTTGTTGGGGAGACACCTTTCTAGCCATGCCGGGAGCATAACCCGACTACCGCCCGGTCAAAATCCGGTACGGCACCGTGCGCAGGATCTCCTCCAGCGAGGTGGTTCCGGCGCGGGCTTTTTCGAGGGCGTTGTCGAGCAGCGACTGCATCCCCTTTTCGCGGGCGGCGGCGCGGAGACGGTGCACGGGCGTGCCGTCGGCGATGAGATCGGCCAGCTCGCCGTCCATGACGAACAGCTCGTAGATGCCGAGCCGGCCCTTGTAGCCCGCGCCCGCGCAGATCTCACAGTCCGGCTTGGGGCTCGCCCGGAAGAACGGTCCATCGGCCGGGTCGAGGCCGAGGCGCCGGGCCTCGCGGTCGTCGGCCGGAGCCTCCACACGGCATTTCGGGCAGAGACGGCGCACCAGCCGCTGCGCGAGCGAGCCGAGAAGGCAGGCGGCGATCAGGCCGGGGTCGATCCCCAGGGTCCGCAGCCGCGAGACGGTGCTCACCGCGTCATTGGTATGGAGCGTCGAGAGCACGAGGTGGCCGGTCTGAGCGGCACGTATGGCGGCGCTCGCCGTATCCTCGTCGCGGACCTCGCCGATCAGAATGACGTCCGGGTTGTGGCGCATGAAGGCGCGGGCGTAGTCGGCGAAGCCCATCTGCGAGGAGACCTGCTTCTGGTTGGTCTTCGGAAAGTGGTACTCGATGGGATCCTCGACGGTGAGGATCTTGTTGGCGGGCGTGTTGATCTGGTGAATGGCGGCATAGAGGGTTGTCGTCTTGCCGCTACCGGTAGGGCCGGTGACCAGGATCATCCCCTCAGGGTTGGCGATCAGCCGGGAGAACAGGGAGAGCGCCGTCTCGCCCAGGCCGAGCTTCTCCAGCGGCAGGGGCGACGCGCTGTCGAGAATGCGCAGGACGGCGTCCTCGCCGAACGGGCCCGGAACGACGGAAAGGCGGAAGTCCACCTCGCGCTCGCGGGCCGCGCCCCCCGGCTTGTAGACCGCCCGTACGCGACCGTCCTGCGCCCGCCGGCGCTCGGCGATGTCGAGGCAGGAGATCACCTTGAGGCGGGTGATGACAGCCTGCACGTTCGCGATGGAGAAGGGTGTCGCGACCTGGTGCAGGACCCCGTCGACGCGGAACCTCACGTCCACGTCCTGCTCGTAGGTCTCGATGTGAACGTCGCTTGCTCCGAGCTGGACGGCGCGGCCGAGGATCTCGTTGAGCAGCCGTGGCACGTCCTCGTCGCTCTCGAAGGAGAAGTCACCCACCGGCCCGAGGACGAGCTCGGCGCGGTCGCGCTCCACCTCGCCGGTGCCATAGCCTTCGGCCAGGGCCCGCTGGATCTCCCAGGAGTTCAGCCGCACGGGCCGCACCGGCTGGCACAGCGCCGCCTCGACCTCCGCCACCAGGGACCGGCGCGCGGGAAAGAGCATGCCGACGACGACCGGCTCCTTGCCGTCGGGATCGATCCGGCCAAGGACGACGACCTCGTTGCGCAGGCAATACTCGTACTTGAGCCGCCGCACGGACCGGCCATCGATCTCGTACTGGCCGAGCTCCGAAAACTCCGGGCTTGCGCCGGCTCCTTGTTCGAGCATCCACACCTCCAGAAGAGCGGGCTGACAATGACGGGGCCTATATTCTCATCATCCGCCGGTTCTTTCATAACCGGATGGCTGAGATCGCCACTTGACGAAATACTCCCCAAAAGGACACGATGCGGGAAAATGAACAGCATTCTATCGGCGCTCTCGGGAGGATTCAGTAAATCACTTATCCTGAGCACGCTCCTGCCGGTCGTGGTGTTCGTGCTCCTGGCTCTCGTGCTCGTCTTCCCCCATATTCCGGGCACGGTAGTCTTCGTGCACTGGGCGCAGGGGCTGGATGCGGAGTGGAAGCTCGCGGCGGTCACCCTGGCCGTGGTCCTGCTGACCGCCATCGTCCACAATCTCAACGGGCCGATCATCCGCTTTTATGAGGGATATCCCTGGTGCGATTCCTGGGTGGGCCGGTGGCGGGCGAAGGTGTACCGCCGGGCCATGGACGAATCCAAATCGCAGTGGAAGGGTTTGTGGACCCTCCTCGTCACGCCCGAAGCCCAGGCGGACCCGGACCAGTACAAGAAGGTCGAAGACCATTGGAACGACCTGGCCCGCACCCTCAACAATCAGTATCCCGACGAGCTCGACGCGGTGCTCCCCACTCGTCTCGGCAACGTCATCCGCAGCTTCGAGTCCTACCCCTGGCGGCAGTACAAGATTCGGGCGATCGCCCTCTGGCCGCGCCTGGCCGTCCTGCTCGACGAGTCCTACGCCGGTCTCATCGACGACGCCAAGTCGTCTCTCGACTTCATGTTGAACGCCTCTCTGTTGTGCGGCTTCCTGGCGGCCGTCATCGCCACCGTCCACCTGGTCTTTCCCGCCGGCCTGGCCACCCCCCGCGTCCTGGTGCCGCTCGCCGCCGAGCTCGCCGTGCTTTGCGGCCTCTCC
This sequence comes from Thermoanaerobaculaceae bacterium, assembly GCA_963717295.1. Lineage (GTDB taxonomy): Bacteria > Acidobacteriota > Thermoanaerobaculia > Multivoradales > UBA5704 > DATARR01. Next base: position 6,648,794 of record OY970330.1, on the reverse strand, counting down.
TACTTCTTCTATCTGGCGGCGATCCCGAGGGCGAACGCCTGGGGAGTGATGGTCAAGGGCGCGTTCGACCTGTTCCGCGGCAAGCTCCTGGAGAGCCTGGGCTATCGCTTCCAACCCGGAAGCCTGGATGAGGAGAAGACCCTCTGGTCCCAGATCTCCCACCGGATCATCCTGTCGGATCTGATGATCGATCCGCTGCCACCGTATGAGCGGCCGAAAACCCTTCCAACCCGCACCCGCGTCAAACCGGATGAAGTGGAGGTCTCGCTCCTGCGCGGAACGAGCCGGCACTCGCCGGGCTCCCTCGCGGTGACGATTCAAGTCCAGAACCTCGATCCGGCCCAGGCGGCGAACGTCGTGGTTTTCGACACCCTGCCCGAGGCCTGGGCCTACGAATGGGGCTCCGCGGCCGCGAGCACCGGCGACGTCGAGGTCACCGGTATCAACCCCTACCGATTCAAGATCGGGAGCCTCGCCGCCGGAGCATCGGCACGCATCACATACCGGGCCGTCTCCACGGCCCCGCCCAACACGCCCTGAGAAGGAGACGCCATGAAGCCCGATGAATCTCCAGTGGATGAGCCCAGACCCGAGGAAGATTCGCCGTCCAAGGGAGGCGATTGGAGTCCCGATGAAGACTTCGGGATTCCCCTCCCCGACCCCTGCGATTCCGACCCGGGAGGTTACGCGGTGGAGATCTTCGGCGACGAGCGCGGCGGCCAGACGCCTAAATTGCCGCCCCGTCGGAAGGGAGATCAGGACGAATGAACGTCGACGCGGTCTGGAAAGAGATCGGCAAGGATGTGGAGCACGGACTCGACCCGCTCGTCCAGGCCGGCGCCGACCGCTCCCAACTGATCCGTGACCTGATGGCGAGCGCCGCCCGCGACGCCGATGAGAAGGGCGCCTCCTGGCCGCGCCGGCACTTCCTGGACCTGGTGCTCGCCGCCGCCGCGCTCGGGCTTGCGGCCCTGCTGACCTGGGCCGTCCCGCGGGCCTCCTCGGTGGGGATCGCCCTGCGCGATCTGCGGACCGGCGAACGGGTGAGCACGGACTCCCTGCATGGCGCCGATCCCGACCGGATCGCGAACCGGCAACTGACCCGGGACGTGGCGCGGGGCGGCGACGTCCGGCCCGAGTGGCTGGCGCCCGTCCCCTCCCTTGGAGATCAGGCGCTACGGGGGCGATTGCGGATGTCCCTGCGCCTGCGGGCCGAGGATCTCCGGCTCCTTCCCACCCTCCCCGCCCGCGCCTCCCTGGCGATCTCCGCCGCGGCTCAGAGGCCACCGCAGGCCCTGCTCCTCCGTGATATTCCCATCCTGTCAGCTGAAAAATCCGGCGACACCGCCACTCTCGACGCCGCCTTCACGGAAACAGAGCTCCAGAGCCTCCTTCCGCTCCTCCCCAACGCCGAGATCCGAGTGGTCCGCCCGTCGCCTTGAGCGCCTATGCCGCGGCCTACACTTATTTCGGCCAGTTCGTGGACCACGACGTCACTCTCGAGACCACGTCGGCCACCGCGGATCAGCTCGTCGATCCCAACCTCGTGCCACTCCCTCTGGACGAGATCCGGACTCGTATCCGTAATCTGCGTACCGCGACTCTAGACCTGGACAATGTCTATGGCTTGCCGGCGCCCCGCAAGGGACAGAGGCTAAAGCTCGGCACCGTCTCAAAGCTCGGTGAAACCGAGAAGCCTCTGCTGCGTCCCAAGAATAAGGATGACAACAACGACGTTCCCCGCGAGGGGCGAAGCCCGGATATCGAACACGACCGCGCGGCACTGATAGGCGATCCCCGCAACGACGAAAATACCATCATTGCCCAGTTGCAGGTGGCGTTCCTGCGCGCTCACAACGCTCTCATCGATCAGGGCCGCAACTTCCAGCAGGCTCGGAGGATTTTGCGCCAGCACTACCAGCACATCGTCACTGAGGATTTTCTACCGCGCGTCTGCGACCCTGCCATCGTGAGGAATATTCTGGCTCAGGGCAACCGGATCTACGACGGCCTGGCCGAGCCATTCTTCCTACCCTTGGAGTATTCCGTGGCCGCCTACCGCTTTGGACACAGCATGGTACGGGAGGACTATAACTTCAACCTGAACTTCAACAAGAGTGGGGAGCCAGGGACCTTTCCCGCTACCCTGGGTCTTCTCTTCACCTTTACCGCCCTGAGCGGCGGATTCGACCCCGTCCCCGGCTCGGGCACGGACACCCTGCCTGAAAATTGGATCATCGAATGGGAGAACTTCGTCGACGTCAACAAGCCGTTCAATAAAGCGCGGCGTCTCGATCCCAAGCTGGTGGAGCCCCTCTTTGCTTTGCGGACCGTCACGGGGGCGCCGGAGTTGGGCGACAAGGGCCTTCTTGCTGTACGGAATCTGCTCCGCGGATACCTGCTCCGCTAACCGGGCAGGCCGTTGCCAAGGCCATCCATGCCAAATGGGATATCCCGGTGCTCACTCCGGAACAGATCCTCGCGGGTGCGGCCAGTGAGGAGCAGGCCCAAGTGCTCCGCGACGCTGGCTTCCACGAGCGCACGCCTCTTTGGTTCTATATCCTGGCCGAGGCCGCCGTCCTCGGCCACAGCCAGCACTTGGGGCCGCTCGGTAGCGTCCTGGTCGCGGAAGTCCTGATTGGGCTTGTCCGGCGCAGCGAAGATTCAATCCTGCGTACCAAGGGCTGGAAGCCGACGCTGCCCAGCGGCCGGCCCAACAAGTTCGAGTTGGCCGATCTGCTGCGCTTTGCCGGAGTCTTGCCGAAGTAGGATCGTCCAACATCAAAGCAGGTGCTACGCGTTTGCCTGACAGGCGCGTAGCACCTGTTGCTTGCCGGCTGAAGCCGCACTTCTCCAGGACGCGGATCGAGCCGACATTGTGCTTGGCCACGTGCGCGTGGAGGGGACGCTCGGTCACGAGGTACAGGAAAGCGGCGAGCGCCCGGGTCGCGATACCCTTGCCCCAATGCTCCTTGCCGATCCAGTAGCCGACGAGGCGGACGCCGTCCTGGGGCCAGCTTCCGATGTTGCCCGCGACTTGGCCGTCGAGGAGGATCGTCTGCTTGACCGCCACCGGGTTGCCGAGGATGTTTGTCGCCCAATGGGCGTCGAAGGCTGCGCGGTCGCGGGCGGGGAAGGCGGCCATGCGCGTGGCGCCGGCGTCGAGTTGTTGCTCGTAGAAGATGAGGAGGTCGTTGGGCTCGATGTTCCGGAGTCGTACTTCGTTGCTCATTTCTCTACACCCGGCCCAGGCCTGTCGGCCCATCTCTCTCTTTGCCCTTAGCGATGTGCGAAGCAGACAGTGCGCCGAGTGCCGCCTAACGCCCTTGAAGGTGAGCGAGCGGGGACCGCGCTGTTTGCGGTTTCCGTCCGCTCGACCTGCAGGGTTCGCCACCGATACTTCACCACGCATAAGACACGCCGAAAACAAAGAGGAGCCCGACAGCCGCTATTGTGAAGACGATCGCCCAGTTAAGTGCTTGGTGCTTATACCAAACATTCGTGGAGAAGATGTAACTTTGGGAGACCAGCATAGCCTCCAGATGCGAAGATAACGTCTCCCCTGTTAGTTCTCCGACAGCTTGCGCATGGTGTGGCTTCGACATACTCGCTACGTCGCCGAAGAACCACAGTGTGCGAAGCGCGGTATCCGTCCGCTCGACCGCTCGGGTTGGGCGTCGGCAGTACCCCTACGCTACGTAGCGGCGCGCTGTGTCTCCTCCCACTTGTTCACTGCGGACTCGAATGTTTCTCGCAGTCTCACCTGCTCCTCCAGTTGTCTATCGGAACACTCTGTAATTATCCTATCCACGCGCGAAAACGAGTCATCGATTGTGAGGCTCAGGCTACTTATCGCCTCTCCCAGATTGCGGAATCCTTCTATGATAACTTTCTGGTTTTTTCTGTGTCCCCATATAGTAGCAAACTCAAAGTCCTTTTGCCCCATGCGCACGAGCTGGCGAAGTTTGTCTGCCACCCGGCCTGGATTGGGCAGATCACCTGGATGAATTGTAAGTGGTGGAAAGTTATGTACCTGCCCAGTAAGCACAGACCTGTAGGAAGCAACGGCGGTCTCCAATCGTGTCAGGTTAGAGTTGAAGGCTCCGAAGCGCAGCGCAGCTTGCTCTATGTTCTCCCAAAATGGAGCGTAGGCTCTTTCATAGAACTCCTTCTCAGCATGGCCCAGAAAGAGATCGGCTTCCCGTAATGTTCTGGGAAGGTTTCCCAATCCGGCATAGAAGCGGTCCCTTGCCTGCCTAGCCTCCCGGGTGAGCCTACTCGCCTCTTCACTCTGTTGTGCAGTGTGCTGACGAAACCACGCCGCTTTCTTACCGTTGAGTTCAGCCTGTCTTCTGGCATAGAAGATCACGAAGGCCAGAACGATCCCGCCTATCTGAAACCATAAGAACAACATTAGAGTGAGAGTAGTTTCGCCAAAAAAGTCGAGTAGTATCAGGTTCAGAAAGAATGCAGCCACCATCAAGAAACAACCTGTGCCCCAAGGGGAAACAGTCGCCGCGAAGCCTGGTGGGAGGAGCTGTTGTGCCGGTAGCACAGAGTATTCGCGGTCCTTAGCCATCGAAGTTCCCTCCATCAGCATCCCATCGCCTTGACCGCCATTGCCGAAGCGATCGCCGCCCAACGTTCGCCTTCAGCGACCTGCCGAAGGCAGGTCCGCTGCAAGGCAGGGTTAGAAGACATTCTTCGTCAGCCACTCGGCGCCCTGTATCAACTCTTCGACCTGTTCCTTCGTTGGTTCTGTGTCTTTCTTGTGGGAACAGAGATTGCGAACGTCAGCCAGGAAGCTAATCTTCCGCCACGCGGGCGTGTCGATAACAGATGCGGCTTTAAGCGGGTCGTTTAGATCTGCAATCGTGGGGTTCTTTTTGCCGATCTTCAAGCCGTGTGCTTGTGCAACCTTCTGCAGGTGCCCCTCGATCAGTACGCCAACGAGTGCACCCGCAGCCCGCAAGCTTACTTTCGCCAACTGGCGAGCGACTGCGACCTCGCCATCTTGAATCTCGGCGTAGAGCTCTCCTTCGATGTTGGCGAGCACCGAATCGACACGCTCACCGATTGCATTCAGGATAGTAAGTTGGTTGAAAGAACACTTGACCACCTCTGCGCGGGTGTCGAAGCCTGGGTGGCTGTAGGAATTGGGAGCAACGCCTTTTAGATAATCCTGAATGACGTACGTGCCATAGCCTAGGGACTTTCTTTTCGGATCGACTTCGTAGTAGCTGCGGAACTCGGCATGACGATCCGGTGCGAGTGACGCCACAGACTTAAGCGCTTTCGTGTACCAGCGTTGGTAGTCGTACTGGAATTGCTTCTCTTCCTTCTTTTGGAAGTCGACAACCAGCTTGGCGCCCTCCTTGTACAGGGTATCGAGTTCTTTGTGGATTGCTTCACGCTTGGTCATATGTCTTCTAACCTCTACGTGAGCTTATGCGCCAAGCGGCCAGATTGCTTAGCGACAAACTGATGAAGGGCCTATTTGATATGCTCCCGGCGACGCATCTTGCTCTGCCTACGATAGTTATGATGCTACACCAATTGCTGGTGTTCGTCAAAAGAGCCGGTGGGATTGTCGGCTAAGCACCCAGGGCCGGGTGACGTATAAGTCTCCGGGCATTCCCGGGAGGCCAAAGCCCAAACCCGGGAGCACTTGCGGACTCGATCCTGCCGGGGAGCGTCGGCCGGTGATCCTGCCTGTCAGCAAGCTTCTTCGACATCCTTCTCTCTCTTCGATGCCCACGACATGAGACAACCTGACCGACACTCCGGGCCAAAGGTCCGTGATCCCTCAGCCCAGGCGAACGGCCTGGGTACGCAGGCCCCTGACCGGGCAGGCGCCCCAACGGGGCGCGATAATGGGCCCCTGCACCATGCACCGCTGCCTCATCCCAGACCTATGGCTTATCGTAGACGGCTCGACGTCGAGGTATCGCGACCCTTCAGGCCGCATCTGCGGATCCTCTCCCCAACCCAGGCCGTTGGCCTGGGCTGAGGAATCACGGCCCCTTGGGCCGGCGTGGCACCAACGCCGGCGCGAGTCACCAACCTCCGGGACGACGGAGGCGAGACTCTCCCTTCGAGGCCCACGCTCTGACCGCTCTCGATCCACCGCTTCTCGTGGCGCTTTCCCTGCTGATGGCGGAGCGCCGGGCGCCGGGCGTCGCCCTGCGCGTCACATCACCCGATCTGGCTCAAGCGCCTCCCGATCCCGCCGCGGCGTAACGATCAGGCCCGCTTTCGCGGTCCCTTCGCATACAGGGCCTCGTGGAAGGCCTTTCCCTCCTGCACGAGGTGGAGGAGGCCCTCGGCGCGCATGCGCCGCAGGATGTCCGAGATCGTGCGGCCGGCACTTCCCTCACGAGCTGCGGCGGCAGCGACAGACCCGTTCGCCGTCGACGCAACCGACTAAATTCCAGCACGGGGTCCAGTCGCACACTAGGGCGCAATCGGCCGCGCTGCAAGCCATGCTCCGAGTTCCATCGAGCGCCCTCAGCCCCTCTGGCGCGCCGGCGGTGGGCTGGTCCGCAGGTGCCAGGATCTCCGTGAGAAGGGTTGCCCCTGAAGCCGGGGCGCAGGACACGGTGGGCGGCGTTGGGGCGGCTCTCAGGACGGATGGCGCCAGGAAGACAGCAGGAGCAACGCGAACCGGAGCTTGACCATCATCTGTTTCCTCCTTTTGGCGCATGGAAAAATGCCCGAAAGGAACCAGGCCGTTGTGAGGGCCACGAATCCGTAGCGGACCTTGATGATCAGAGGATGGTTCATGGGCGCCCAACGCTGGGGCGTTGAGCGGCGGGAACGCACGATAGTGCGGTATCCGTCCGCTCGAACGCTTGTGTTGGGCGCACAGCGTACCGATACGGCTGTTGCGTTCGCTGTATTCATGTAGCCGCCGCTCCGGCGCTCTGCCATGCATCACGGATGCCACGAAGATCAAGACCGTCGAATGCTGACGGATGTACGATGATCTGTATATGGTCGGTAATTGGTTGCTTCCGAGCGGACACGACCAAGGAAGTCAACATGATGTGGAGAGCGACTGGTGCAGACAGACCGGCCCCGGTCTGTCCTGTACCCACGAGAGGTACCGCCACTGGCTTACCAGTCGGCTCTCTAGCGACTGTTCGCCACAGTTGCTGAAGCGCTAGCAATAAATCTTCGGCAGAGGCAGAGCCGTGGGTGCCATCTCGTGAAACTTGGCAAAGAGCCATGATAAAGATACGATGTGAATGATTACGAATTACTGCCGTCGTGCCAATTGGGTAGTGTCGTCGCCCGGGTGCTTCTTCCGCATGAACCTGAGCGGCCAAGGCTTGTTGAATCTGAGAGTCAAGATCTTCGGCTTTACTTCTGTACTCTCGGTCTACCAATTGCCCTATCAAGGAGCGTGGGTTTACGAGTTTTTGGTCCTTGACGAGAAAGAGGTCATCAGAGGTTATTACCAGCCCTGCGTCTTGTTGGAACAGGTCGCCAACTTTGACCGTAACAGTTAAGCCGAGGGGATGCCATCTCAGAGTAATCTCGGAAGGTGCTTGTACTTGGAAGCAAGCCACGATGAGTGCGCCTACTGCAAGAATCACGAGCGCCTGAGGAGTTAGCAATGCAACATACTTCGTGACGATTGGCTCCAAGATTCCCCAGAGTGCAGCAAATGCAAGAGGAAACGCCAGAGCGAACCTCCCAGGGTGCTGCCGGATACCCAGGACAACCTGATGGACGATACTTACTTTATTCAAGCATTAGTCCTCTTGAGCATACAGCCTTTGATCGCCCAACGCCTGTGGCCCTAGGCGAGCGGGCCGCCATTGCCACTCAAACTGCGAGACAGCAACGCCCTTCGTTCTACCACCACCAGTAGATAAGGCGCCAACCGTCCGCTTGAGGGCCGGGGTTGGGCGCCTGCCTTTGTTTTGAATTGTACCAAGGCTAGGAAACAATAAAAATGCCGATAAGTACAAGAAAGAAGAAGGCAAAGCATACTGCATTTGCTCCAGCATGGGCCCTCGCAAACACACACGTGCGCATGCGCGTGTCTAGCAGGCTATCGCCAGTGGGTTTATAGGTGGTGGTGTGAGTCAACTTACCGTGAGTGATCTCGGTATTGCTCTCCACCACAAAACTTTCGAGTTCTGGTGCGCGTCGTCGGCAACCGAAGTAGAAGGTAACGTAGAATGCACAGAAAGGGAGGCATAAAGCTAGGAAGATGGCGGCACCTCCAGCGTACTGCTGAGTACTTCCCCACGACCTTAGCACCGCCCAAATGCAGAGCGCGAAGATTGCGAGTGCAAAGAATAGGGATAGTCGCTTGACGAAATCGACCCTGCCTAAGAGCGAAGCGCCTGTTTTCCGCTTAGGATAGGGAGCCTTAATCTCTTTACGTGACATCCGTTCCTCCATGAACCAGTCCACGTGTCGAAGGCATCGAAGAATAGACGGAATTACAATTGAACCCGCTTTCGGCATTGCAGGAGAGCGCCCAACCTCTACGTGAGCTTATGCGCCAAGCGTCCAGATTGCTTCGCGACAAACCGATGAAGGGCCTCTTTGATACGCTCCCGGCGACGCATCTTGCTCTGCCTACGATAGTTATGATGCTACACCAATTGCTGGTGTCCGTCAAAGAGCCGAGGGATTGCCGGCTAAGTACCCAGGGCCGGGTGACGTATAAGTCTCCGGGCATTTCCGGGAGGCCAAAGGCCCAAACCCCTCAAGGGAGAGCACTTGCGGACTCGATAGGATTGGGCGTGCGGATAAGCAGCCAGGCGGGAGAGTGTTAGCCGGCAAGGATTTGCATTCCAGGGGGCCGGAGGCACGAGGTGGCAAGGCCCTTGCGCTCAGCGGTTTGTACTGGATCCTCGGCCGCTGGTGAGGGGCGCTTATACGCATGGCTGTGACGGATAAGCCTCTGGGACCGTGGACGCTTATCCGTGTGGCTGGCTGCTCCGGCTTCCAGGCAGGTGGGGGCGACGACGGTCACGGAGTGTGGGGCGTTGGCGATGGGCCAGCCGGTCTTGGGGTTCGAGCCGCCGGCCGGGGAGCGTCGGCCGGTGATCCTGCCTGTCAGCAAGCACCTTCGACATCCCTTCTCTCTATTCGATGCCCACGACATGAGATAACCTGACCGACACGCCGGGCCAAAGGTCCGTGATCCCTCAGCCCCGGCCAACGGCCTGGGTACGCAGGCCCCTGATCGGACAGGCGCCCCAACGGGGCGCGATAATGGGTCCCTGCACCATGCACCGCTGCCTCATCCCAGACCTATGGCTTATCGTAGACGGCTCGACGTCGAGGTATCGCGACCCTTCAGGCCGCATCTGCGGATCCTTTCCCCAACCCAGGCCGTTGGCCTGGGCTGAGGAATCACGGCCCCTTGGGCCGGCGTGGCACCAACGCCGGCGCGAGTCACCTACCTCCGGGACGACGGAGGCGAGGCTCTCTCTTCGAGGCCCACGCTCTGACCGCTCTCGATCCGCCGCTTCTCGTGGCGCTTCCCCTCCTGATGGCGCAGCGCCGGGCGTCGCCCTGCGCGTCACATCACCCGATCTGGCTCAAGCGCCTCCCGATCCCGCCGCGGCGTAACGATCAGGCCCGCTTCCGCGGACCCTTTGCATAGAGGGCCTCGTGGAAGGCCTTTCCCTCCTGCACGAGGTGGAGGAGGCCCTCGGCGCGCATGCGCCGCAGGATGTCCGAGATCGTGCGGGTGTCGAGGGGACGCCTCAGAGTGGCGGCATGCCGCCGGTTGGTCTCGCTCGCTACGAGGGTGGGGCCGAAGGGCTCGTCGGCGGGCAGGCTGGCGATGACGGCCCGGACGATCCGGCTCGGAATCAGCCGGCCGGAAAGCTTCGACATCACCTCCGGCGATACGCCCGTCGTCACCGGCGCCGCGGTTTCCTCCGGAGGCTGGTCGATCATCGGCTGATCGACGATCTCGACGGCGGAGGCCGCCGCCTCCCGAAAAGCTGCCAGCCGATGCCGCACCTTCTCGAGCTCGGCCGCGTGAACAGCCCGCTGCTCGCGGTGATGAACCTCCTGGTCCGCATGGAAAGCTTCCCGCTCCCCGTGAAAAACCTCCCGGCCTTCCAGGGAAGCCAAAATCTCCGCAACCGAACGTTTCGAGCTCATCGCAAAACCTCCGCGGGTCAGTGAGGACGCCTAGATTGCGGCCTTCTTTCTTCAGCACACCGCAACCAAGGTCCTCTTCACTGCAAGGAAAGGACGAATGGCGGTGATTGAAGCTCTTCGCGGAAGGATAGCATGAGTGAAGACCGCAACCAATGTCTTCCTGGGATCGACAAGGGTCCTCTTTGCGGCCTTTGCTCCTTCGGGGAGAAGAGAAAAGTGTCGACGCCTCTCATGCAGCAGATTCGTTGCGGCGATTCTTTATCTTTCCGCGGCGCTCCGTGAATACGTTGCGGCCCATTGCGAGTATCTTGCGGCGAAAAACGGACATTTTGCGGTTTATGGTCGGCGCCATGCGGTTGAATGTGGATACTTTGCGGTCAACACTCCTTGCTTGACCGCGAGTGATGGTGATGTGAAGGCCGGCAGGGCCTTTAATTGCAGCTCTTTATGGTCGCCAGGTGAAGATGAGAGAAGGGAATGCGGCGTTCCCTGGAGTTTTTGCAGTCTAAAGAGTATTTGTCGCGGCTAAAAGAGCTCGGAAGGCCGCAGGAGAAGTTTTCGGCGCGATGTTGGAGGTTCTTGCTGCGGTTTTTGGTCCTGTGAAGGCCGCATGCAGTGGATACGTTGCGGTCTAATTCATTGCTGGCGGCTCTAAATCCCGTCTTGACGGAAGCGGGAGGTCCCGGTCGCTTCGACCGGGACCTCAGCCTGAGACTCGGGCACCGAGCTTCTAGTTGTCCGACACCGGAGTCGCCTGGAGCTCCGCGACCGCGTTGCCGACGACCAGCACGGTGCCGTCCGTCTGGAGGACACGGCAGGTGCTGATGGGTGTGGTGGAGCTCACCTGGCTCGAGCTGAGAGCCACCACGGTGGAATCCGCGGCGTCCACGCGCGAAGCCGAGCGCGAGGTGGAGGACTGAAGGGACTGCTGAGCGGCCTGGGCCACCGTGGTGCTGCAGGGCGGCGGCGGCGGCACCGGCCAGGTCGGGTGCGGTCCCTGGTGCTGGATCGGCACCGGGCACCGCGGGTTGCAGTGATTGGACCAGCCCGTGTGGAAGCCGTTCGACGTCCCCGGCAGCGTGAGGTCCGGCACCCCGTTGCCGTCGGAGTCGATGGTCACCGAGCCCGAGTGGTTCACGCCGCCCGTGCCCACGTTGTCAGCCCAGGCCGCGTTGGACGCCTGGAGGTTCACCGTGTCATAGATCGGTCCACGCGTCGCCCCCGTGGCGATGTCGGTGAAGACGATCTTGCCCGGCACGATGACGGTCGCGTCGAAAGTGCCACCGGTTCCCGTGCCATCCGAGTGCATGGTCATGTTCGTGATGGGCGCCGTGGAGCGCTGGTCGAGAGTGACGCGAACATGGAACGTGTGGGTACCGTCGGCGCAAGAGATCGACAACGGAGCATGCTCCTCAAAAGAGACCGCCTTGACCTGGATCTGAGTCGTCGCCGCTCCGGCGCTGAAGGTGGCGGAGGCCAAGCGCTGGACCACGGTGTCGGAGCTGCCCAGGCCGTTGTCGCTGGTGGCGATCGTCTTTCCCTTGAGCTTGATCTCCTGGGAGAACGAAGGCGATCCGATGCAGAAGAAATCCTGCGGTAGGGGGTTGCTCACCAGGCTGGTGATCTTCGTGTTGCCGTCGTCCGGGGTGTTCCAGACGTCGATTCCCGCTGAAATGGTTTGAGCGAAGGCCGGTGTCGCGATAACGAGAAAAGCTGTCAGCAACGTTCCGCGAGTCATCCACTTCCTGAGCTGAGTCATCTTTTTTTTCTCCTCTGGGCTTGAGCTGGACGCATTCAAGGTGCGTCCTTAAGTGTTGGTGCCGTCGCGGGCCCAAACCGAGCCGCCGGACCTGTGACAGCTCAGCGTCAGCTTCAGCTAAAGTTTCGTAATTGATATTTGATGAATTCGAATCCGCGGCTCCGGCAGGCACGTAGAATAAGGATGGAGGACAGGCGCAATCGCGCTCCGAGCCCCCGCTCTTCCAAGGGAGACTTTCGATGAACACCAAGATCAAGACCATCGCCGCGGCCCTGACGCTCGCGGCTTGCGGGCTGGCTTGCCAGGTAGGGGCCGAGGCCATGAACAAGGCGATTCCCGCTCCGGCGCTCGACACCCCCGCCGCCGAGGCCACCGGAACCCAGACCGCGGTGCTCGCCGGAGGCTGCTTCTGGGGACTCCAGGGCATGTTCGAGCACGTGCAAGGGGTGACCAAGGTCGTCGCCGGCTACGCGGGCGGCACCAAGGCGACCGCGCGCTATGAGATGGTGGGCGCCGAGACGACCGGCCACGCCGAGTCGGTGGAGATCACCTTCGACCCCAAGAAAATTTCCTACGGGCAGCTCCTGCGGCTCTACTTCTCCGTCGCCCACGACCCGACGGAGCTCAACCGTCAGGGCCCGGACTCCGGCCCCAGCTACCGCTCGGAGATCTTCTTCACCTCCCCCACCCAGGAGCGCGTCGCCAAGGCCTACGTGGCCCAGCTCAACCAGGGCAAGGTCTTCGGCAAGCCCATCGCCACCAAAATCGAGCCGATGAAAGGTTTTTATCCGGCCGAGGGCTACCACCAGGATTACCTGATCCACAACCCCACCCAGCCCTACATCGTGCACAACGATCTGCCCAAGATCGAGGCCCTGAAGAAGGTCTACCCGGAGCTCTATCGCGAGACTCCGGTGATGCTGACCAGCGCCCGCTGACAACCGATCGGCTTTGAAGGCCCGGGGGCCCCACGCGAGGGGGCCCCTCCGGGTACAATGAGAGCCGATCCCTATGCCTCAATCCGGACCACCGGAGGACCTCGCCCCCGAGCCGACCCGCATCGGTCCCTACCGCCTGGCGCGCCGCCTCGGCCGGGGCGGCATGGGGGAGGTCTTCCTCGCCTGGGACGAGCGCCTGGGCCGGCGGGTGGCCCTCAAGCGCATCCGGCGCGAGGAGCCCGACGCCCAGGAGCGCGAGCGGTTCCGCCGCGAGGCCTCGGCGGCGGCGCGGCTGAGCCACCCCGCCGTGGTGCAGATCTACGACCTGCTGGAGGGAGCGGCGGGCGACTCGATCGTCTTCGAGTACGTCGAGGGGCGCACCTTGCGCGACCTCCTCAAGGAGGGGCTCCCCTCCCCCGCTCTCGCCGTGCGGCTGGCGCGCGAGGTCGCCGAGGGGCTCGCGGCCGCCCACGACAGCGGGCTCGTCCATCGCGACCTCAAGGCCGAGAACGTCATGGTCACCCCGGACGGTCACGCCAAGATCCTCGACTTCGGCATCGCCAAGGCAGCCCTCCCCGAGGGGGAGGGAGAGTCCCTCACCGCCCAGGGCGCCCTGCTCGGCACCTTTCACGCCATGTCTCCCGAGCAGGCCCGAGGCGGCGAGGTCGACTCCCGCTCCGACCTCTTCTCCCTCGGCGCTCTGCTCTACGAGCTGCTGGCCGGCCGGTCTCCCTTCCGCGGCGGCGATCCCCTGGAGACCTTGCAGCGCGTCGCCAACCACCGGCCGCCGCCCGTCCGCGAGATCCGGCCGGAGCTGCCGCGAGCGCTCTCGGACCTGGTGGACCGGCTGCTCGCCAAGCGGCCCGAGGACCGGCCGGCGAACGCCGGCGAGGTGGCGCGCGAGCTGGCCGCCCTGCCTCTCGGGGATCTTCCCCAAGGGACTCCGGGCGGCGACGGGCCCACCTGGGTCTCCCCCGTTCTGTTCGCTCCTCTCCCCGCGGGGAGCGGCGGGTCGTATGCCTCGCCGCGGCTGCGGCGGCTCCCTCTCCTCCTGGCCGCGGCGGCCCTGCTGATCGCCCTCGGTTTCGGCGTCCGCGAGCTTGTCCATCGCGAGATCCGCCCGCCGCTACGGGTGGCCGTGCTGATGCCGCCGGTCCCTGCCGGCGCCGGAGAGGATTTCCGCCTGGCCGCCGCCGGCGCGCTCGAAGCGGCGCTCTCGGCGCTCGCCTCGCTCGACGGGATCGCCCCGCTCGATCCCGCCCAGACCGGCCGCGCCGCCTCGCCCGCGGAGGCGTTGCGGACCGCGGCGGCCGGCGAGGTGCTCGCCATCGCCATGGTGCCCCAGGGCCCGGCGGGCGCCCGGGTGTCGCTGCGGCGTCAGGATCGCGACGGGCGGGTGCTCTGGGCCGGGAGCTTCCCGGTCCCCGTCAGCGCGAAGGACCGGGATCTCCGGCTGCTGGCCGACGCGGTGGCCGTCCATCTCCGGCGCGCCTGGCCCGAGCGCGGCCTGCGCCCGGGTACCCCGGCGCTGGAGGCGGATGACGGCGACTACGCCGAGCTGCTGCGGATCAAGGAGCGCTTCGAGCGCGGCAACGTCCCCCTCGGACCGGAGCTCGCGGGCGTGGAAAAGATCGCGCGCAGCTCGCCGCGCTTCCTGGAGGCCCATCTTCTGGTATCCCACATCGCCGGCAGTCTCTTCACCTCGACGCACGATCCCCGCTCCCTGGAGCGCGCCCTCGAAGCCGCCCGTGCCGCCCGCGAGCTCGCTCCCCACGATCCCCGTCCCCTGGTGGCCCTGTTCAACGCCGCCCTGCCGGGCCACCGGACGCAGGAGGCGCGCCGGGCCCTCGCCGCGCTGACCGGCATGACCCCGGGCGATCCCCAGCTCCACGTGCTCGCCGGCAAGCTCGCCGAGAGCCAGGGGGATCTCCGGCAGGCCGTCGCGGAGCTGGCGGCCGCCGTCGAGGGCGCCCCCTCGTGGTCCAACCTCTTCCGCCTGGCCGACCTGGAGATCAAGACGGGCCGTATCCCCAGCGCGCGCCGCCACCTGGAAGAGCTCCTGGCGCGCAGCCCGGACAACGTCTGGGGATTGGACAAGCTGGGCAATCTGGAGCTGCTGGAGGGGGACCCCGGGCGGGCCGAGAAGATCTATCTCGGTCTCATCCAACGGCAGCCGAAGCAGCCGCAACGCTCGTACTACACCAACCTCGGGCTCGCCCGCTCCCTGCTCGGCCGGCCGGAGGCGGCGGTCGAGGCCTACCGCCACGCCCTGGAGATCTCTCCGGGGCACGTCGCCGTGCTGCTCAACCTCGCGGACGCCGAGCTGGCCCTCGGCCGCGGCGAGGAGGCGCGGAGTCATTACACCCAGGCCCTCGATCATCTCGCCGCGACCGAGCGCGCCGCCGCCCTCTCCGCCGCCGAGCGCATGACCCAGGCGCAATGCCTCGTCCACCTCGGCCGCATCCGCGAAGCGGTCGAGCTGACCCAGAACACCCTCCGGGCAGGCGGCGACGATCCCGAGACACTCTATATGTCTTCCCTGGTCTACGCGGTCGCCGGCGACCGCGCCTCCGCCCTGGTCAACGCCAGGCTCGCCCTGAAGAAGGGAGTCCAGCCGCGCTGGTTCACCCTCCCCGCCTTCGGCCCCCTGCGCGACGACCCGGAGCTGCGGGCTCTCCTGCGGGGCTAGCGGCCGGAGCGCCGTCGCGTCCGGAGCCAGAAGACGCCGAGGGCAAACAGGGACGAGAGGCATCCTCCCTTGCCGCGAGGTCCCTCGGGGTCGTCTCCGGGCGGCCCCGGCTGCCCGAGGTTGTCGATGACCGGATCGTCGGACGCCACGATGGAGCCGGAAGGGTCCCGCACGTCGATGTAATACTGGTAGGAACCGGTCTTGCCAGAGGCGGGAGGACCGAAACCGGTACCGTAGACCCGCAGAGCGTCCGGGTGCTCCAGGTCCCGGCTGGTGAGGATCGATTCGAACAGGCCCGACAAGCGGTTTGCGCCCGGGGGGAGCGGACCGTCGAATCGAAACGTGACGGCGTGCGTGGCGGGGATGTTGCGCACATGCCAGATCGCCGTATCCCCCACGGAGAGCCCCAGGATCTTGGGCTGAGTGCTCAGGGTGCGCTTCTTCAGATCGACCTCGACGACCACCTCGGGAGAGGTATTGCGTACCGTGGACCGGTTGAGGACGGAGCCGGAGATCTTGTAGGGCTTCGGCACGCCCTGCGCGTCCAGCACCAGGACCTGGTAGGCATACTCGCCGCCGGCCGCGTCCGTGGCCGCCCCGACGTTTCCCTTGCCCTGTACGACGCCGGGCGCGACCTCCTGCAGGCACTGGAACGGCCCGAGCGCATGGGCGAACTGGATCCAGGGGATGGTCTCCTGCGGCACGTTCACGAACCACCATTCCACCCAGTCTCCAGGCTCCAGCTCGACCTTGGGCAAGGACGCGGACATCACGCTGCAATCGACCTTCACGATCCACTTCTGGTTCATGAGTCCCTCCCTTTTCGCAAAAGAAAGCTTTGCCCTCCGTCAGAGCAGATTCGATGCCAGGCGGCTGGCGGCTTCGGGTAGACTGTCGCCGATCTTACGAAGGAAATCGATGCAACCGACGCTCACCGTGCTGAGCGGCCCGTTCGCCGGCCGCCTCGTTCCCCTCGGTCCGGAGGGGTTGGGGATCGGCCGCCATGCGGACAGCGGCCTGATGGTGAGCGATCCCGCCGCCTCGCGGCACCACTGCGCCGTCGAGGCGGTGGAGGGCGGATTTCTCCTCCGCGACCTCGGCAGCCGCCAGGGCACCTTCGTCAACGGCCAGCCGGTCCACGAGCGCCTTCTGGAGCACGGCGATCTCATCGCCGTGGGCAGCACCCTCCTGCTCGTCCAGCTCCGGCCGGACGAGCCCGGCGGCGCCGAGCCCCGGGTCCTCCTCAATGACTTCGGCGATCTCGGCGATCTCGACCCTCTGGGCGACGGCTCCTTCACCGCCGGCACCACCATCCTTCTCGCGCCGCGGGACGCCCTCTGGGCCTGGCCCGCCGGCGACCTCGCGGCCCGCGCCGGCAAGGACCCGAGCGGCCGGATCGCGCGCGACTTCCAGACCCTGCTGCGCATCGCCACCGGCGTGCAATCGGCCCGCTCGACCTCCGAGCTGGCGGGCGCCCTGCTGGAGCCGCTCCTCGCCGCCATCCCCGGAGATCGTGCCGCCCTGCTGCTCGCCGACCGCGGCGACCCGGAGATCGCCGCCGCCTTCGCCCTCGACCGCTCGGGCGGAACCACCTCTTTCCCGGTCTCGCGCACCGTCGTCCGCCAGGTGCTCGGCGGCTCCGCCCTGCTGGCCGGCGACGTGCTGCTGAACGAGCAGCTCGCGGGTGCCGAGAGCGTGCGGACGGCTCGCGTCCTCGCCCTGCTCGCCGCTCCCGTCACCCATCTCGGCCGCACCCTCGGCCTGCTCTACGTCGACGTCTTCCCGCGAGATCCCGCGGGCCCGGCGCTCGACACCGGGCACCTGGAGATGCTCACCGCCCTCGGCGGCATCGCCGCGGGCGCGCTCGCCGGCGTGCGGGAGATGGAGTGGCTGGACGAGGAGAACCGCCGTCTCGCCGAGGGCCTCTCCCTCGACGCGGGCGGGATGGTGGGCGAGAGCCCCCGCATGCGCGAGGTCTACCGCCTGCTCGGGCGGGCGGCCGCGAGCGATTCGACCGTACTGCTGCGCGGCGAGAGCGGCACCGGCAAGGAGGTGGCGGCCCGCGCTCTCCACCGGCAGAGCCCGCGGGCCGGCCGGCCCTTCGTGGCGATCAACTGCGCTACCCTGTCGGAAAACCTGCTCGAGAGCGAGCTCTTCGGCCACGAGAAGGGAGCCTTCACCGGCGCCGTGGCGCGCAAGCTTGGCAAGGCCGAGGCCGCGGACGGCGGCACGCTGTTCCTCGACGAGATCGGGGAGCTGCCGCTCCCCCTCCAGGCCAAGCTCCTGCGCTTCCTCCAGGAAAGGGAATTCGAACGGGTGGGCGGCACCCGGTCCATCCGCGTCGACGTGCGGGTGGTGGCCGCCACCAACCGCGACCTGGAGAAGGCGATCCGCGAGCGGACCTTCCGCGAGGATCTCTTCTACCGCCTGAGCGTCATCCCCCTGCACCTGCCGCCGCTGCGCGAACGGCGGGAGGACATCGGGCTGCTCGCCAGCCACTTCGCGGCCCTCACCAGCCAGCGCCAGGGGCGGCCGGTGCCCGGCTTCACCCCGGAGGCCCGCGCCTGCCTGCATGGCTACGACTGGCCGGGCAACGTCCGCGAGCTCGCCAACGCCGTCGAGCGCGCCATCGTGCTCGGCGAAGGGGGCCTCATCCGCCCCGAGGATCTCCCCGAGACCGTGCTGGAGGCGGGCGCCCTGCCCGGAGTCAGCCTCGGGCGCTACCACGAGACCCTGCACGAGACCAAAAAGCGGCTGATCCGCGCCGCCGTGGCCGAGGCGGAAGGCAACATGACCCGCGCCGCCGCCCTGCTCGGCCTTCAGCCCACCTACCTGCACCGCCTGATCAACAAGCTCGATCTGCGCGAAGACCTCTGATTCGTATCCAACTGTCCACACCTCGCTGTGGACGGTTGGATACGAAACATGCCCCCAGCAGGGGTGCGAAAACCTTTCCATGCCCGTTGGCATCGGCTGGCATCGATCCTGCTCTAGTCCGCGCCGTCACTCGTTCCGAATCGATCGAATTTCGTTGGATCGTCTGGAAAACCTTTCGCTTGAAAAGGAGATCCCCGTGTCTGCCAATCGCCGTTTCGCCGCCGCCGTTCTTCTGCTTGCGCTCGCGGTCCGTGGGCCTCTCACCCCCCAGGCGCAGGCTCAAACCTGCTCGCAGCCCTCGCCGCTGCCCGCGCCGCCGGCTCCTCAATCGTTCCCCACCGCGGGATTCGACTACCCCGCCACGGACCTTCAGCAGGCGGTCGATCAGCGCGACCATCACCGCCTGCGCCGCCATGGCTGGTATCTCTGGGCGGGGATCAACACCCCCGGCCCGGACAACCGGCCGCTCTGGTGGTCGTGGCTCTCCTCCACCTATGCCTACGCGCCGCCGCCGTCGAAACAGGGCACGATCCGGATGGCGCCGGGCCATTCGCGGACGCTCAAACAGATCAACCACGACAACACGCCGGTGGAGCTGACCGGCCCCCAGTATCCCGTGCCCCGCTACGTCGCCAAGAACTATCCGTTCACTTCCCAAGGCATCCCGGACGGCGTCCGGTTCCAGTCCAACGGCGACGTCATGATCGCCGGAGTGATCTATAACCAGGATGCCTACAACTGGCTGCGCAACCCTGCCGGCCAGGCTCCCCTCTACCAGGCCTCGACGCTCACCACGCAGCTCAAGGCGGGCCACAAGCTCGTTTCGCCCTTCCCCAGCAGCTCGGTCGTGCTCAAGCACATGTACTGGCCGGTGCGCGGCGACGGCGTCACCGCCCTGCCGGTGTGGAACCCGGCCATGGCGCCGAAAAAACCCACCTATTACGGATACGAGCTGTGGCCCGACGTCGTGGGCCTCGATCCCTCCGGCAAGGTCAAGCCCGGCCAATCGGCGACGGTCTCCTATTTCTACGGCATGCAGACGCCGCACCACAACCACGCCTGGCCCACGAAAACCTCGCAAGTGAAGGTCGTCTCCCTCCAGGACTTCTACTATCAAAAGATCGACGCGCAGGCGCTCAACGCGATGACCTGCCAGGACCGCGCCCTGCTCGACGCCTCGGCCTTCTGGCTCTACAACCGCCCGTTCCAGGCCGGCGACTACCTGGTCGCCGTCGCCTCGCACGTCATCACCAAGGAGATCAAGGACTGGACGCTCCAGAGCTTCTGGTGGAGCCCGAATCCCCAGGCCGGCCCCTTCGCGGCGGATCGTCCGGAGATCCCGGTGAGCCAGGCTCGCGGCCCCTGGCGGCACTACCTGGAGACCGTCGAGTACGGCATCACCCGGCCGGACGGCAAGACCTACCCTCCGGCCTTCAACCCCTACATCGAGCTGGCGGCCGGACACCCGCTCAAGACCAACTGCCGGAACTGCCATATCCGCGCGGCCTGGCCGCGCCAAGGCGTCATGCCGGCCGCGCACCCCTACGCCATGTATCAGCTCAAACCGATCGCGAAGGACCCCGGGCTGCTGGCGGTCATCCCCGACGATTCATCGGTCCTCACCGATCTGATGCGGGTCGACTTCCAGTGGGCGTTGAGCGACCGGGCGATCCAGCTGGGCTCCGGCAACTAATCCAAAAAACCTTTTTTCCCGACGAGGAGATTTCCCATGTCCGTTTCGCGCCGTTTCACCTCGACCGTGCTTTTCTTCGTGCTCGCAACCTGCCTCCCTCTCGCCGCCCGGGCCCAGAAGCCCACGTGCACCACGGGCAACATACCCACCACGAGCGGCCCGGTCTGCGGCAAGACGTCGAGCGTCAACATCCCGGGCCCCGGGGGCTTCACCGCCTCGGCCTACCTCGGCATTCCCTACGCGCAGCCGCCGGTCGGTCTCAATCGCTGGCAGTATCCGCAGGCTTTCACTTCCACGGCGAGCTTCCAGGCCACCGCGTTCGCGAACAAGTGCCCCCAGTCCGTCGTCCCGGGCACCGGCGAGGACGTCCCCGCCCTCAGCCAGTGCACGGACGGCAGCGTCCTGGGACCCAATCAGAGCGAGGATTGCCTCTATCTCAACGTCTGGGTGCCGAGCGGCACCGCGCCGGGTGCGAATTTGCCTGTCCTGGTGTTCATCCACGGCGGAGCCTTCCTCATCGGCTCGGGCGGATCGGCCGCGCTGGACGCGTACGACGGCACCTACCTCGCCGCCACCGGCAAAGTGATCGTGGTGACCTTCAACTACCGCCTGGGCGTGCTCGGCTTCCTCACGCAAGGCGGCAACTACAACTTCGGTTTCGCCGACCAGATCCTGGCGCTCAAATGGGTGAACAGCAACATCGCCAATTTCGGCGGCAACCGGAGCCAGGTGACGATCGTCGGCGAGAGCGCGGGCGCGATGTCCGTCGGGCTGCACACCTTCTCCAGCCCCAAGAGCTCGGGCCTCTTCCAGGGGGCTGCGATGGAGAGCAATCCGCTCGGTCTCCCCTACCAGACCACCTCGCAGGCCAGCGCGGTGACCAACGCATTCTGTGCTCAATATCCCTCGGTCTGTAGTCGCGCGGCGACCACCTGCGACCTAGTCGAAGACCAGAACGCCTTCCCGAAGACGGGAAACGCTCCCGTCGGAATGGCCGACTTCATGCTGTGGGAGCCCGCGATCGACAACATCTACGTCAACGGTCAGCCGATGGCCTCCGCCGGACAGCTCGGCGTGCCGCTGCTGCTCGGCACCAATCGCGACGAAGGGGCCGTCTTCGCCCTCCTCATCAAGCAGGAGGCGCCGCTCGCCGTGACTCCCCTCGGCTACCTCGACCTCATCAACACGCTGTTCGGCAGCGCCCACGGCACGACAATACGGGAAACTAAGGCTTACAAGTGCGGCCTCTTCGCCAACGACTGCACCCTGCAGCTCTCGAACGTGATCAATGACTACATGTTCACCTGCGCGAACCGCAAGCTGGCGCAGCTGGCGACGGCGCCGGCGAGCTCCAAGCCTCTCTACATCTATCAGTTCACCCAGGTTTCGAGCTTCAATCTCTGGACGCCGCCCTACTACACCTCCGTGCCTGCGTGCAAGAATCTCGTGTGCCATGCCGACGAGCTCCCCTACGTGTTCAATACCGCCGGGCAGTTCGGCCAAACTTTCCAGCCCCAGGAGGAGACGCTTTCCCAGACCTTCGGGAAATATTGGACGAGCTTCGTCACCAGCCAGAATCCGGGAAGCTCCTGGCCCCTCTTCAAGCCCAACAGCACCTACCTCCTCCTCAACGAGAACTCCACGACGGGGAACGACCCCCTGAACGCCGAGGCCAACTGCTCGTCTCTCTGGGACGGCATCGGCTATGAGACGGCGTCGACCTGGACGCGCCTCATCGCCCCGCTCAGGGCGGCGCGGAAGAAAGCCGCTCACTGAGCAATCCTGCCCTGCCGGCCCCCGTGCTAGCATCCCCGCGGTGAGGGACAGGCTTCCATGAAGGTCGCGATCGTCGGCGGCGGGCCGGCGGGGCTGTATCTCTCCCTGCTAATGAAGAAGGCCAACCCGGAGCACGAGGTGACCGTCCTGGAGCGCAACGCTCCGGACGCCACCTTCGGGTGGGGCGTCGTGTTCTCGGATCAGACGCTCGGCAACTTCCGGGCCGCCGACCCGGAGTCGTTCCGGGAGATCTCCGACAACTTCGCCCGCTGGGACGACATCGATGTCCACTACAAAGGCCGGACGATCACCTCCGGCGGCCATGGCTTCGCCGGCCTCGCCCGCATGAAGCTGCTGGAGATCCTCCAGCGGCGCGCCGCCGGGCTCGGCGTCGATCTGCGGTTCAACCGCGAGGTGCGCGACGACTCCGACCTTCCCGCCCTGGGCCTTGGGGACGCCGATCTGATCGTCGCCGCCGATGGCGTCAGCAGCGCCATCCGGCGGCGGCACGCGGAGGCGTTCCAGCCCGACCTGGCGCAGGGGAAGGCCAGGTTCATCTGGCTCGGCACGACGCGGCGGTTCGACGCCTTCACCTTCATCTTCATCGAGACCGAGGCCGGGATCTTCCAGGCCCACGCCTACCGCTTCAGCGACACGCACTCGGCGTTCATCGTGGAGAGCGACGAGGCCTCCTGGCGAAACGCCGGCTTCGACCGTCTGGATATCGAGGCCACGGTCGCCGCCTGCGAGGCGATGTTCGGCCCCTGGCTCGACGGCCACCGGCTGCTCGCCAACATTCCCCCGTCGCAACGCGCGGCGCCCTGGCTGAGCTTCACCCGCGTCCACTGCGCCCGGTGGTGGCAGGAAAATCTTGTATTGATCGGCGACGCCGCCCATACGGCCCACTTCTCCATCGGCTCGGGCACCAAGCTCGCCATGGAGGACGCCATCGGCCTCTCCCGCATCCTCAACGGCCCCGAGGCGTCGTCCGATCTCCCCCATGCCCTCCAGGCCTACGAGGACGAGCGGCGCACCGAGGCGCTGCGCCTGCAGAACGCGGCCCGCAACTCCATGGAGTGGTTCGAGAACGTGCGGCGCTACGCCCGGCTCGATCCCGAGCAGTTCGCCTACAGTCTGCTCACCCGCAGCCAGCGTGTGAGCCACGAGAACCTCCGGCTGCGCGATCCGAAATATCTCGAAGGCGTCGAGCGCTGGTTCGCCAGCCGGGCCAGCCGCCGGGAACGCACTCAGGCTCCGCCACCAATGTTCACGCCCTTCACCCTGCGCGGCATGACGGTCGAGAACCGCGTCGTCGTCTCGCCCATGGACATGTACAGCGCCGAGGACGGCACGCCGAACGACTTCCATCTCGTCCACCTGGGGGCGCGGGCGCTGGGCGGCGCCGGACTGGTGATCACCGAGATGACCTGCGTCTCGCCCGAGGCGCGGATCACTCTCGGCTGCACCGGCCTCTACACACGTGAGCACGTGGAGGCCTGGCGGCGGGTGACGCGCTTCGTCCACGAGCGCAGCCGCGCCAGGATCTGCCTTCAGCTCGGCCACTCCGGCGGCAAGGGTTCGACCCGCCTGATGTGGGAGGGGGAGAACGAGCCGCTCGACGCGGACGGCTGGCCCATCCTGGCCGCCTCCCCCGTCCCCTTCAAGCCGGGCATGCGGCTGCCCCGCGAGATGACGCGCGCCGACATGGACCGGGTACGCGAGGACTTCGTGCGCGCCGCACGGTGGGCCGTCGAGGCGGATTTCGACATGATCGAGCTCCACTGCGCCCACGGCTATCTCCTCTCGGGCTTCATCACGCCGCTCTCCAACCAACGGGCGGACGAGTACGGCGGCAGCCTCGAAAACCGCCTGCGCTTTCCCCTGGAGGTCTTCCGGGCGATGCGCGCCGTCTGGCCCCAGGAGCGGCCGATGTCGGTGCGCATCTCCGCGACCGACTGGGTCGAAGGGGGGATCGAAGGCGGCCACGCCGTGGAGGTCGCCCAGGCGTTCCATCAGGCCGGGGCGGACATCCTCCACGTTTCCGCCGGGCAGACCTCGGCGGAGGCGAAGCCGGTCTACGGCCGCATGTTCCAGACGCCCTTCTCGGACCGCATCCGCAACGAGACGGGCATCCCCACCATCGCGGTCGGCAACATCACCGAGCCGGACCAGGTCAACTCGATCATCGCCGCCGGCCGCGCCGATCTCTGCGCCCTGGCGCGACCCCATCTCGCCGATCCCCAGTGGACCCTGCGCGCCGCAGCGCAGCTCGGCTTCAAGGATCAGGCGTGGCCTGTGCAATACCTCACCGGCAAGCAGCAGCTCGAACGCAGCCTCGAGCGGCAGCGCCAGGAACAAAAGCAGAACGAGTTGCTCGGAACGAGCACGATCTGATGAGATTCATCCGTCCAGGAGATTTCTTTTGAACAACCGCATCCCTCTCGAATCCATCCAGCCCCGGCACTTCGGCTGGAGCGTCGAAGGCCGGGTCGCGACCGTGACGCTCAACCGGCCGGAGCGGAAGAACCCGCTCACGTTCGACTCGTACCAGGAGCTGGCCGGCACCTTCGACCGCCTGCGGCACGTGGAGGAGATCAAGGCCGTGGTGATCACCGGCGCCGGCGAGAACTTCTGCTCCGGGGGCGACGTTCACGAGATCATCGGCCCGCTGGTGAAGATGCGCGAGGAGGGGCGGATGGACCGGCTGCTGGAGTTCACCCGGCTGACCGGCGAGCTCGTCCGCACAATGCGCCACTGCCCGCAACCGATCGTGGCCGCCGTGGACGGCATCTGCGCGGGCGCCGGGGCGATCCTCGCCATGGCCTCGGACCTGCGACTCGGCACGCCGCGCAGCAAGGTGGCCTTCCTCTTCACCCGCGTCGGCCTCTCCGGGGCGGACATGGGCGCCTGCGCCATGCTGCCGCGAATCATCGGCCAGGGGCGCGCCGCGGAGCTGCTCTACACCGGCCGCTTCCTGGAAGCCGAGGAGGCGGAGCGCTGGGGCTTCTACAACCGCCTCGTGCCACCCGATCAGCTTCTGGCGGCGGCGATGGATCTCGCGAAGTCGATCGCCACCGGCCCCACCTTCGCCCATGCGATGACCAAAAAACAGCTTCATCACGAGTGGGCGATGGGGGTCGACGAGGCGATCGAGGCCGAGGCCCAGGCGCAGGCGATCTGCATGCAGACGGAGGATTTCGCCCGCGCCTACCGCGCCTTCGCCGCCAAAGAGAAGCCAACCTTCGAGGGCAATTGATGGCGGACGTCTCCTTCCTTTCCTGGCCTTTCTTCACCGACGCGCACCGGGCGCTGGCCCGCGATTTCGACGCCTGGTGCGAGCGGGAGATCGAGCCCCTGGAAGGACAGGAGGATCAGGATCTCGACGGCACCTGCCGCGAGATCGTCCGCCGGCTGGGCGCGGGAGGCTGGCTGTGGCACGCGGTGGCCCTCGATTCGAAGACACCCATGGACGTGCGCTCGCTCTGCCTGATCCGCGAGACGCTGGGCCGCCACTCCGGGATCGCCGACTTCGCCTTCGCTCTCCAGGGCCTGGGCAGCGGCCCCATCTCGCTCTTTGGCTCGGAGGCGCAGCACCGGGCATGGCTGCCACGGGTTGCCGCGGGCGAGGCCATCCCCGCCTTCGCCCTCTCCGAAGCCGAAGCCGGCTCGGACGTCGCGGCCATGACCACCACGGCACGGAAAGATGGCGACAGTTGGGTGATCGACGGCGAGAAGACCTGGATCTCGAACGCCGGCCTCGCGGATTTCTACATCGTCTTCTGCCGCCTGCCCGAGGCCGGTGAAAAAGGTTTCGGATGCTTCCTCGTCGAGGCCTCCAATCCCGGCCTGAAAGTCACCGCCCGCATCGACGTGCTGGCACCGCATCCCCTGGGAACGATCACGTTTCAGGATTGCCGGGTGCCGGCTGACGCGCTGATCGGCGAGCCGGGCAAGGGCCTCAAGGTGGCGCTCGCCACCCTCGACGTCTTCCGCTCGACCGTGGGCGCCGCGGCCCTGGGCTTCGCCCGGCGCGCCCTGGACGAGGCCCTGGCCTGGACCCGAAGCCGCCGCGCCTTCGGAAAAAACCTCGCGGACTTCCAGCTCACCCAGGCGCGGCTGGCCGACATGGCGGTCGAGGTGGACGCTTCGGCACTGCTCGTCTACCGCGCGGCGTGGACGCGGGACACCGGGGCGGAGCGCGTGACGCGCGAAGCCGCCATGGCCAAGCTCTTCGCCACCGAGGCGGCGCAGCGGGTGATCGATGGAGCCGTGCAGCTTCTCGGCGGCCGGGGAGTGGTGGCCGGCTCGCCGGTCGAGCGGCTCTACCGGGAGGTCCGGGCGCTACGCATCTACGAGGGAACCAGCGAAATCCAGAGGCTCGTCATCGCCGGCCAGATGCTTGCGGGTGCGGCCGGCGCGGCGGGCAAAACGGAGTGATGAATGGCTGAGCCAACCGCCCACGTGGACACCTTCTGCCGCGACTCGCTGCCGCCGCCGGAGCTGATGCCGGAGATGGATTACACCGTCCTGCCGGAGCTCGCCTATCCCTCCCGCCTCAACGCCGCCGCCGAGCTGCTCGACCGGCGGATCGCGGCCGGCGACGGCGAGCGCACCGTCTTCCTTTTTTACGGCGGCCGCTGGACCTATCGCCATCTCCTGGAGACGGCCAACCGCATCGCTCACGTTCTGGTGGAAGACCTCGGGATCGTTCCCGGCAACCGCGTGCTGCTGCGCGGACCGAACCATCCGATGCTCGCCGCCTGCTGGCTCGCCGTGCTCAAGGCCGGGGGAGTGGCCGTCTGCACCATGCCCCTGCTGCGGGTGCGGGAGCTCACCCACATCGCCGCCAAAGCGAAGATCCACCTCGCCTTGACCGATACGCGGGTGGCCGCGGACTGCGAGCAGGCGATGGCCGGCGGGGCCGGCGGGCGCGTCGTCCACTTCAACACCGGCGCGCCCGGCTCGCTCGAAGCTTTGATGAGCGGCAAGCCCGACACCTTCGACAACTGCGACACGGCGGCGGACGACGCGGCCTTCCTCGCCTTCACCTCCGGCACGACGGGTCAGGCCAAGGGGACGATCCATTTTCATCGCGACGTGCTCGCGGCCTGCGACTGCTTTCCGCCCTACGTCCTCAAGGCGGAGCCGGACGACATCTTCTGCGGCTCTCCCCCGCTCGCCTTCACCTTCGGCCTGGGCGGCATCCTGCTCTTCCCCCTGCGCATCGGCGCCGCGGCGCTACTGCTGCAACAGGCCTCGCCGCCACAGCTTTTGCAAGGGATTCAGGACCATCGCGCGACCATCGTCTTCACCGCGCCGACCGCCTACCGCGCCATGACCGACCTCGTGAAAGGGTTCGACATCTCCAGCCTCAGGAAGTGCGTCTCGGCCGGAGAAACCCTGCCGAAGGCCACCTTCGAAAGGTGGCAGGAAGCGACCGGCCTCAAGATCATCGACGGCATCGGCTCGACCGAGATGCTCCACATCTTCGTTAGCTCGTCGGGAGACGACATCCGCCCGGGGTCAACCGGCAGGGTCGTTCCTGGCTACGAGGCCCGGGTGATCGACGACGAGGGCAAGGACGTGCCGCCGGGCACCATCGGGCATCTCGCGGTGCGGGGACCGACCGGCTGCCGCTATCTCGACAACCTGGAGCGGCAGCGGATCTATGTCCGCGACGGCTGGAACCTCCCGGGGGACTCCTACCTCATGGATGCCGACGGGTATTTCTGGTACCAGGCGCGCACGGACGACCTGATCGTCTCGGCGGGGCACAAGATCTCCGGCCCGGAGATCGAGGCCGTGCTGCTCGATCACCCGGCCGTGGCGGAGTGCGGAGTGGTCGCGGCGCCGGACGAAAGCCGGGGCTTCATCGTCAAAGCCTACATCGTCCCGCGTCCGGGCTTCGCGCCCAGCCAGGAGCTGATCAAGGAGCTGCAGGATTTCGTGAAAGCGGAGGTCGCGCCCTACAAATATCCCAGGGCGATCGAGTTCCTGGAAAGCCTGCCGCGGACCGACACCGGCAAGCTCCAGCGGTTCCGCCTGCGGGAGATGAATCCGTGAGCGACATCCTCCAGCCGGAGGGGTGGGCGAAGCCGATCGGCTACGCCAACGGCATCGTCGCCCGCGGCCGGCTGGTCTTCGTCGCCGGTCAGATCGGCTGGAACCCGGCGACCTGCGAGATCGAAACGGACGACTTCGCGAGGCAGACGGAGATCGCCCTGCGCAACGTCGCCGCCGTGCTCCGAGAAGCGGGAGCCGGCCCGGAGCACGTCACGCGGATGACCTGGTACATCACGAACAAGCCCGCCTACCTCGCCGCCCGGCGCGAAATCGGCCGCGCTTGGAGCGCCGTCATGGGCCGGCACTATCCAGCGATGGCAGCCGTCGTCGTCAGCGCCTTGATCGAAGACCGAGCCCTGATCGAGATCGAGGCCACGGCGGTGGTGCCTGAGTAGGAGCAGAGGAGGTCTACCCGAGTCCATGGTAAGATACGCTGGGCGGAGGCCCTTTTAGCGAGGAAGTGGCACATGGCAGCCAAGAAGAAGGATGTCGTTCAGGTGAAGAACCCGAAGTCCGGGCACTACGTGAAAATCGATCGCTCTGCTGGCAAAATAATTGCCCATAAGGCGAGCACCGGACCCTACAAAGATGTGCCCATAGCTCGACAGTCGAAATGATTTCCTACCGGCCGACAGATGGTGATCCTCATACAAAGCCAATTCAGTATCGGCCCAAGACTTGCTTTCTGATGACCCAGATCGGAGGGCCAGACGATGAGACTCTTGCAATTCGGCGGAGCTTGACCAAGATTCTTTCTAAATCCGGAATTGAACTGATCGATGCTGGCAGCGTTGTTACGGGGAAAGATTTTCTTCTGAAAATTTGGAATCTTCTCCTGGCGGTTCCCCTTGGTGTCGCGATCATTAATGAAAAGATGCGTCCGGATGCCATGTGCAATATCTTCTACGAGCTTGGCGTACTGCAGGCCTACGGCAAGGAAACTCTCATTATCAAGACGGAAGGGGCAAAAATACCTTCTGATTTTGTCCGAACCGAGTACGTCAGATATGACAATGGCTTCAAAGGCGCAATGGGAAAGTTCTTGGACCATTTTCTTGCACAGGCGGATTACTACGAAAACGTTGCCGGCTTGCTGGAGCAGAACCCGCTGCTCTCTATCGACTATTTGCGGCGTGCCTACTTGATCTCAGGGAAAGACGCTCTCAGGGCAAAGGTTAGAAACATCCTCGCAAATGCAGAGCTGAGCGGCAGGGCTAGAGATAGCGTCGAAATGCTTTTGGCGGACTTCTGAGGCGAACCAGCCTCTCGCGTGACGCAACTGGATCTTGAAGCTTGGCGCGCCGTCATGGGCCGGCACTATCCAGCGATGGCAGCCGTCGTCGTCAGCGCCTTGATCGAGGACCGAGCCCTGATCGAGATCGAGGCCACGGCGGTGGTGCCCGAGCCAGGACACACTACGGCTGCAGCGACGACACACGAACCCGCTCCATGAGACACAACTTCCTGCTCGTGAGTCACTACCATCCTCGTCTGAGTCACAGCACTCCACCGAGGAGCTACAGCTTCGGCGAGTTGCGTCACAGCTACCGCGAGAGCAGTGATGCCTGTCGCTGGAGCTGTGACGCAAACCGCAGTAGCTGTGATGCCTGGCCCTGAAGCTGCGATGCTTCGCCGGACAGCTGTGATGCCTAACGCACGAGCTGTGACGCAATTCGCACGAGCTGTGACGCAAACCTCGTTAGCTGTGATGCCTCGCTCTCAAGCTGTGGTGCCTCGATCTGAAGCTGTGATGCCTCGCTGGCTAGCTGTGATGCCTGTCCCGATGGTTGTGACTCAAACCGGGATCGTTGTGACTCCTCCCGAGGCAGTCGTGACGCAACTCACGACGGTGGCGACGCAACCCGGTGTGGTAGTGACTCAGACCGGGACGGCGGCGACGCCTATCGAGTGAGCTGTGAGGCCGGACGGACGAGCCGCGGCGCAATCCAGGACAGCAGACAGCTCAGGACCCTCCGCGCTCGGCGCCATCCTCGTCGCGATAGCTCTGGGTGGGGTTGCCGAGTATTCTCAGCGTCGCGCGAGGCTTGCCCTGAGGGTCGCGAAGGACCTGAATCCAGTTGAAGGCCGGGCCGGCGTTCATCTGGTCGACCCAGGCCGTGTCGCCGCTCAACGCCAGCTTCATCGCGCGGTCGACGTCAGTGGCGATGAAGAACCTCTCGAATCGTGGGCCCGCGTCCGGCGACACATTGGCGTCGTCGCGCCAGAGAGCGGCGCTCTCCTGCGAATCGGCCATCACGAGAATCACCGACTGGCAGAACGGGAGCTCATGCAAGGTCTGCATCAGCTCCGTGAGGCGATCCGAAACACAGGTCGTGCACGGCGCCGCGATCTGACTGACCTCACGCGCCAGGAGTGGGCCGAGCTGATTCATCTGAGCATGAACCAACCGCTTGAAGACCACGATGCGCCGGCGCTGAACGTAGCGGTTGACCTGATCCACCGAGATCACCGTCAAGGCCGTGATGGCGAGCAACGCCGCCATCCACGCCAGATAATGCCGCCGCGGCGCCTCGGGCTCGGGGCCGGTGCTCGCCGCGCCCATCCGCCGCAGCGCCTTGGCCACCTCCTGAATACCCAGCACCGCACTGATCGCCGCCCCAAAAGCGCCGAGCGCCACGCTGGCGGAGAAGACTCCCCACAGCACCTTCTTCACCGGCGGGCTGAAGATGTCCCAGCTCAGGTACTCATTGAAGATCCCGAGCACCACGAGACCCGCGCCAATCGCCAGCAGCACCACCGTCGTCGCCACCGACAGCGACAGCAGCTTGATCCTGCTCTTCAGGAAGCCCATGCTCACTGACACCGAATCTTGAAGACCTTGCCCGCACCGCCCTCGACGCTGCACGTCCGGACACCCGCCGACAGCTCTTTTCCGAAGGCGACGGGGCTTTTCTTGTAGCGGCAGACGACCCAGACGCTACGCTTCGTGTCAGTCGGTAAAGTCCAAACCTGAGGAGCCTTACCGAAAGCCTCAGGATTATCCGGAACAAGATCGGCCATCTCCGTCGGCGAGCCGTCGAAGACGCTGACGGCCTCGACGGCGCCGAGCGCCTTCGGCAGCTCGGCGTCCTTCAATGGTCGGATCTGAGAGGTCTCCAGACGGAAACCCTTCCAGTCGTGGAAGGGCGGAGCCGTTGGGCAGGTCAGCTCCGCGGCCGAAACTGGCGAGGAAGCGAGGGCGATCATCAGGAGGGCGGCAGTCAGTATTTTGTTCATGGGATCTCCTCCCGCTTGAGTGTAGCTGAGGCCAGGTAGGGTGGAGTAGCCCTTTGCAGGGGATACCGGTGGATGGCGAGCCAAGAAGTCGCGCCGGTCTCTCAAGGAGAGCCCAACCTACCCTGGAGAAGGCTGTAGCCCAACAAGACCTGCTCATCCCGGCGCAGGTCTTGGAGAAGCTTCGGTCGTTGGAGTCCGCAATTCGAATCCGCCGCATTCGGCTGCGAGAACCGGGCTACCCACTAGGCGCGTCGTCGACGCTTCAGCCCTCGCAGCGGCGCTCATAGCCCGACGCACTAAAAGTCGCGAAACAGCTCGGTAGTCGTCACTTGCTCTTGTCGTTCGGCACTAATAGGAGTGTTGCCGGCTTGGATAAGGCAACCACAGCGCTACCGCTGCCGCACTGAAGAATTGAAGGCCCAAGGCCATCAAAAGTAAGCTTAAGCTGCTTAGGGTTACTGCAATTTGCTTTGATTTTCTTAAAGTCGATATTCAGATCCAGCGTCCTATTTTTGACTTGCGGTGGCGAGCTAATCTCTGTTAGCCGAGACCAGTCTTCTATATCGGAACCAAGCAGCGCCAGCGTCTTGCTTGCCAAATCTTGTCTCTTTGCCTCAGCTTGGGTCAAATTGACCTGAAGATCCTTCATGGTTCTGCCTTGATAATTGTTATAAAAGGCCCCAATGACGCCAAGAAGGGTCCCGATAGCTCCTAGGACAGCGGCAACCTCAGTTCCAGTCCATCTTTGCGGTGTCAGAATCTTCTCTGCATTACCGTTCAGACGAGTTCGCAGCTGGTTGACTTCATCGGTCAGAGTCTCGACCTGCCTCCGAGCTCGCGCACCTCGAAGCACATAGCCGATGGATCCTCCAGCGACCAAGCCGGATACGGCGATCCCGGATGCATAAGTCAGGAAACTCTGATCGATCATGCTAGCTCCTTCTCGAACTTGGCCTCGAAGAGCTGCCACGAAGTTTTCCCCATAGCAGACTGGACAGCCGGTACTAGGTTTTCCCGTCACGGCGACGTATCCTTCGAATTGACGGACTCGTCCGTGTTTTTCCCATCCCAATACCAAAGTCTTCGTTTCGGCGGTCTTCGGCCACACCTTCCGCAAGCCTACACCGAGAGCCCGGAGGGCGGCAGACCCATAGCCCAGGACGCAAGTCCTGGGATAGAGCCAACCCCCTAACCGATTGCGCCCTGCCAAGGGCGCTTTTTTCTACCTCGGCGGCCCGCCAAAACGGGGAGAAAAAGCGCCCTTGGCAGGGCGCGAGGGAATGGTGGGTGGTTGCCGATCCCAGGGCTCGCGCCCTGGGCTACGAGTCTGCCGCCCTCCGGGCTGGCCTCGACGCCTTCGGGCCGCATACCGGGACTGGTGCGATCCCTGTCTTTGGACCCACCTTGAGGAACAACGGGCCACTCGGTCGCCGGTTCGGTTTCCGCAGTCCTCGACGAACCCAACTGAATCCCCGGGCTCATCCGAAAGCGCCTCTACACCTCACGCTGAAAAATCGGTCCCGCCTCGGAGCCCGGGGACTCCCTGGGTAACTGTCTAGCCTCTAGAGAGCCTCCACGAAGGGGTTCTCGTCCGCGCTCCGGCCGTAGATCGCCGGCACCGGAACGTCCAAGAAGCGCAGGTAGACGCTAAGCTGGCCGCGGTGGTGGTACCAGTGGTTGAGCATGAGGTTGCGGACGACGTCCAGCCGTGGAACGGTAAACACCTCCCGCTCGCCGGCGGTCAGACGCCAGGGCGCGGCCGAGGTCTCGTCATCGAGGCCGCCAAGGAAAGCCCGCGCATCGGCCAGTGAGGTCTCCAGGGCCGGCAGAAGGGCCTCGGCGTTCGGCGGATCCGCGGGATTGAAGTTCGCCGTCGTGGCGTCGAAGCCGTCGAGACTGGCCAGCCGGGAGATGTTGCCCGGAATGTTGGCCAAGTGGAAGGCGAGCTGACCCAGCGTCATCGCCTTCGGGTGGGGCTGCCAATCCAACTTGTCGGCGGGGACGCGCTCCAGGAGACGACGGGTGGAGACCGCCTCCCTGTCGAGCTCATTGGCGAGGGCCTGTGTTGCGTTCGGCATCGAGTTTCTCCTCCTCGTGAGAGAGTGGCTTGTATTCCGCAAGTCAGTGGACTCTAGCCGAGACACTTTTAATTTGCAAGCCTCTAGGTGTACCCTTCCTTCGTGGCATCAACCGTCCCCTACTCCCGTCCGGAGCCGCGCTCGTCGTGCCCGATCTCCAACGCGCTGGATCTGCTGGGCGACCGCTGGACGCTGCTCGTGATCCGCGATCTGCTGTTCGTCGGCAAGCGGCGCTTCGGGGAGCTCCTCACCTCGCCGGAGGGCATTCCGACCAACATCCTCACGGACCGGCTGCGCCGTCTGGAGGAGAGCGGCGTGGTGACGAAGGTGCCGTACCAGCTTCGGCCGGCGCGCTATGAGTACCACCTCACGGCCAAAGGCAGGGATCTCTTCCCCGTGCTGCGTGCCTTGATGGAATGGGCTCGGGCCCATGTGCCCGGCGTGGTCCTGCCGCCGAAAGAAGTGCTGGAGCGGTACGAGGCGAGCCTCCCCGACTTGAAGTCCCCTTCAGGGGGCGCTGTTTCATAGCCCCGGCATTTATGCCCGGGCGGAGGTGGGCGCCACGACGGACCGTGCACTCTCGGCACTCCCTCAGTGACCCGCCCCCACCCCATGCTCCAGAATCGCATTCCAAACCAACGGATGACTGCCGATCGTGGAGCCACGCCAGATCGGGTTGATGGCGAAGAGCAGGATCTTTCCCTTGCCGCTGGGAACCTCGACCACCGCGGCGCGGCGGGCCAGTTGGTCTCCGTGCTCCAGCAGGCCTGAGACCAGCAGATCGTCGGCATCGCCGAAACGCACCAGGGTTTTCGGGCGGAGCGCCTCGGGAATCACGGCGGGATTGTGCCGCAGCTCTTCGATCTCGAGCGGCCTTGCCTCCCAACGCTCGATCTTCACCCGTGCGGGCCGCGGGGCCTGGGGTGTACGCCCCCCGACTGCGTCAGTATCCTTGGGTCCGCCGCGACCGGTGGGGCGGTCGCCTTCCTCCTGCACCCAGCCGCCGGACGCCGCATTGCTGATCTCGAAGCTCAGCCCGTCGGCGCTGTAGACCGACAGGCGATCGCCCAGGCCGTCGAGGATGGGCGACTTGGAGTCGGGGAAGCGCGCGTCGAGCACGGTGCCAACCACCCGGAGGTTCTTGGGGTCCGCGACGCGCACGCCGGGCGCCATTCCGGAGTTGATCACCAAGTGTGCCGTATCGTCGACGGCGATCAGCAGACCTCCCTGGTCCACGAACTGGCGCAGGTGTTCAAGCCCGGCGAAGCCCAGGCCGGGCCTCTGATCGTCGGTGGAGGCGATCTTTCCGAGGTTCGGAGTCTCCGGCGTCGTCTTCCAGGGCATCGGCTCGCCCCACATCGGCAAGCCGGAGACGATCTGTTGCGGATCCCTGGCTCCCACCGGTGGGAAGAGGATGACGTCGTAGTGGGTCGCGAGGATCGTGTCGGCCGCGACGTCCTGGGTGCTGATGTAGTTGTAAGGGATTTTCAGCAGATCGAGGCGCTGGCGCCACCAGCCTTCGGTCTGCGTGCTGAGCCAGGTGTGCAGGAGCGCGATGCGCGGCTTGCCGACCGGCCGCGTCGCGACCTTCGGCGCGGCGGCCACCGCATCCACGGTGATGCCCGACTCCGCGGCGGCGTGCTCGATGGCATCCTTCGCAACTCCACGCACCAGCCAGGTGCCGCGCGGATATTCATGCCCGCCCGCCTTGAACGGCTCCACTGCCGCCTCGACCGTGGCATCCCCGAGCCCGTAGCGAAGGCTGAACATCGCGTCGTCCCCATGCTGCGCGACGACGTAGACGGGGCCGCTACCCGCAACACCGCCATGCGGCCGGCCCGCGGCTTCGAGCTTACTCATCGGCACCGCCAGCATCTGACGATCGGTCACGCGGACGGCCTCGGTGCCGAACAGCGCCGGGAAGCACCAGCCCGTATCATCGTAGGGGTGCTTCTGCGGATCGTCCGGGCTCCAGTACTGCCGGTCGAGCAGAGCGTCGGCGGAGCGGCTGAACGGCTGGTCCATGCGCACGACGTAGCTCCCGGCCGGGAAGGTCCGCGTCGTGGGCGCTTTGGCCTTGGCCGCGTCCGCACCCTTCGGGGCGTTCGCATCGGGCGGTTTGATCACACTATCGACCGCCACGGTGAAGGCCTTGTCGGCGCGCGAGATCTCGACGTGCTGGAGCTGCAAAACCCGGAGCAGCTCGGCCTGGGCGCCCGGGCGCTTGTCGTCGGCGGGCAGGACGTACGCCGCCGGCCCTTCACGCTCCGGCTTGGTGATCGATCGCTTGCTCTTCTCCCAGAAGTTCCGCAGCAGCATCTCGCGGTTTTCCGCCACGAAGGCCAGCGAGACGAGAAGCCCGGTCTGCTCGTAATTGTTGTTGTTGCGCTGCGACCAGGAGACGGTGCGGTACGGCGGATCCTGCCGGTACCACGTGCGGGCCGTCTCGCTGGGATCGATCTCCCGCGTCTCGGTATCGGCGCCGCCATTGCCGAAGGTCTCATAGAGCCGCGAGACGCCGTTGTGCATCGCCGCCAGGAACATCAAATAGCCCGGGCTCCAGGTATCGAAATCGCCGTGGGTGAAAACCCCGGGCATCCCGAACTTGCCCATCTGCGCCACGTTCGTCCATCCGAACAGTTGCCACTCGTTGGTGAGCAGGGGATCGACCCAGGCGTTGTAAGGGCCGTCGCCCACCGTGTTGTCGTAGAGGAACGGCACGGATTCGTGAAGGTCGTGCAGCACCTGGGCATGCCAGCCGAGATAGGTATCGAGCACCTGACGGGTCAGCGAGAGCGTCATGCCCATCGCGTCGCGGTTGTTGTCGTGCGCGACGTAATGGCCCCAATACACCAGGCGAGGCGGGATGGCTTTCGGATGGGCGAGATGCCAGCGGTATACGTCCACCATGCGGTCGCGGCCGTCGACCTCGACGACGGGAGTGA
This sequence comes from Thermoanaerobaculaceae bacterium, assembly GCA_963717295.1. Lineage (GTDB taxonomy): Bacteria > Acidobacteriota > Thermoanaerobaculia > Multivoradales > UBA5704 > DATARR01. The sequence goes on along the minus strand of OY970330.1, from coordinate 6,612,599 downwards.
TGAGAGTGATCACATGCTCGCGGATGGAGCGGATGTAGGGGCTCTCGTCGACCGCCAGGCGGTAGGCGAGCTCCATCAGCGCGGTGGGCGCGCCGGTCTCGGGAGAATGAATGGTGCCGGTGATGTAGTAGACGGGCACGCTCGCGGTGATGAGGCTCTCGGCGCGCGCGGCATCCAGCTTCAGGACTCGCGGGTCCGCGAGCTGGGCGAGCCGCGCGTCGTTCTCTTTCTGATGCTCGAGGTTCGCCTCCGAGCTGACCGCGACCGCGATGCGCTCGCGCCCCTCCTCGCTCATGCCGATCGAGATCACCCGCACCCGGGGGCTCGCCGCCGCGAGCATCCGGAAGTAGCGGTTCACGTCCGCCGTGTAGGGAAGGATGCCCGGCGCCCCGGCCACGTCGCCGAGAACCGCGCTCGGGCTCGGCACCGTGGAGGAGGCCGGCAGGTAGTCCGTGAGCGGCGAGTTGAACTCCGGCGCCGTCGTGTACTTGCGGATCTTCGCCGTGGCCTCGGCATCCATGGGCTGATCGAGACTGGGCTTGAGCTCGGCGGGAACGCGGGTCTGGGCGGCCAGGGGGGCCACCAGACCCGTCAGCAGCAGAACGGCAAGGACAATACGGCGCATCTGAGATCCTCCGGGGACGGGATACAAACCGGGACGCACGGTGAACCGGAGCATCCTATCCTGACCCCGGGCCGGTTCGCACGGGAATGGTATACTCCGGGCAGGCTCTGGATAGCGAAATCAGGGCCTCACCCAAGGAGAAGTGCCTAATGTCCGAGCAGTCCAAGAGCCCTTCAACCCTGCGAGCTTCCGAGAAGGCCGAGGCGAATCCTCCTGAAGACCGCCGCGACCGCTATCGGCAGGCAGCCGCACTCCTGCGGCAGTGGCGGGAAGACGACAGCGGCTACGATGAGAAGATCTGGCCCCTCATCGAAGAAGAGTTCAAGTTGAAAGAGCCTTGATGACCTCTCGAACACAAGCGCCAAAGATGCTTTGATAGCACCCTTCCTCAGCCCCCCAGCCTCCGAAGAAGCCGAGCCTCGATATCCATGAGATGTTCCGGGTAGACGACGGGCTTGTCGCCGACCAGGTCGTACCAATCGCCGTCGCGCAGATCGTACCGCGCCAGGAGAGTCTGCACCTCGTAAGACAACATCCCCTGGTGAATTCCAAGGGTCTCATGGAGGACGAACGCGGCACAGGCGATGACCTCGGCTTGGATCGGCCGCAGGACTGATTCACCCCAGGTTTTGTTGCCGAGAAGATAGCGGTAATCCTGGAAATTCACGTCGCCATCGTTGGCCATACCCTGCATGGCCCAGAGTTTCAGCTCCATCCCGAAGAGAGTGCCGTTGAAGACGTGCTCCGGATCGCTTTCGGCGGGTGAAAGCGGACAGCCGAGCCGCTGGCTGAGTTGCGAAGCCAGATCGGGAAGAGGCAGGTCCGAGTTGAAACAGTACTGGATATTAACGCTCATAAGCTCTCACCCGACTGAGGATCAGCGGCTCTATATAGTCGCTCCTCAGAAGCTCACCGCCAGGCTGAGAATTCCGTAATGGGACTTGACGGCCGGGTCCGTCAGGAGGTCCAGGTTCCGGTCCTGGCTCAGGAAGCCACGGTCCCGGTGACCTTCGAGCTTCAGGACGAGATCCTTGCGGAAGGCATAGTCCAGGGCGACCGCAAAGTTGCGATCGAGGTGGACGTTTGCGTTCACCACGGGCTGGGCCGGGCGCTTGAAGTCGGCGTTCTGGAATTCCCCCTGGACGTGGAGCCACAGCTTCGGGGTGAGCGCCGCGCCGATCTCGATATAGCCAGTCCTGTCGTTGACGGTAGGGAAGGCGAGGTCGCCGAGGGTGAGAGGATGCCGGCCGGCCAGGTACTCGGCGCGCACGTCCCAACTGGTGAAGCTGCCATCCACCGAGAGGAGCACGGTCCGCCAGTCATCGCTCGCGCCCACCCGCGGCAGGCCGTCGCGCACGGTGAAGCGGCTTGCGGCGACGCCGAAACGCAGGCCGGGTATGGGCGTGCGGAGCCAGGCGCGGGCTCCGAGCCCGTCCTCGCCGCGCGCCCGGGCCGCGAGCGCCGTGCCGGGCGCCTGCTCGAGCTTGTCCCAGCCGCCCGCGTAGGCGGCCAGGTCGAGCTTGAAGCCGCCGCCGAGCGCTACCGGATACGTGGCGGTCAGCCCGTCCACGGTCTCGTTGATCGCGCCGCCTTCCTGATAGATCGCGGCCGGCGGCGTGAAGAATGGCAGGCTCGTACCGACTTCACGCAATTCATTCCAGATCCCCACCGGGACCGGCGCCCGGCCGGCGCGCAGGTCGAGGCCGGAGCCGAAGCGGTGCTCGTAGAAGGCCCAGTCGAGGTCCACGTCGCTGCGCAGGTCCGGGCGCGGATCGAGCGCCCGCCGCTGGTTGCGCAGCTGCACCTCGACGCCGTCCTTGGCGGTCGGCTGGTAGCGCAGCCGTAGCGCGAGGTCCCGATAGTCGGTCGTCCCATGCTTCGGGATGCCGAACAGCGCTCCGTCGTCGTCGCTGCGCGCGTAGGCCTGTGACAGGTAGACCGTAGCGGTCACTTCGCCGAGCGCTCCTTTCTCGACCTCGATCAGCACCGTCGCGGTGTCGGACAACCCGGCCTTGTTGGTCACTTTCAAGACGACGTGGTGGAAACCCTTCCCAAGGTGCACGGTGAGCAGCGGACCGACGCCGAGCGGCACGGTCGAGCCGTCAGGGAGCACTTCGAACCAGAGATATTGCACGATGCCGTCCGCCGTTCCCGGCGTCGAGTCGGGATCGGACGAGCGGGTGCCGTCGAGCTTCACCGTGGTGGAGTGAGTCTCGTGATCGCCGCCGGCGTTGGCCACCGGATAGCGGCTCTTGAGCTCATCGGGCTGGAGCGCGATGCCAAGCCCCGGATCGCCGACGCAGAGGCGCAGGGCGTGCGGCAACACGGTGAGCACCGAGTCGCCGTCGCGCACCACGTCGCGGGGATTTTCGCGCGACGAGCAGCGCGGGAACGGGCCGGGGATGCCGGGCGTGTTGAACGCCGTGGCCACGGCCTGCGCGACCTGGCCGGCGGTCTGCCCGGCGGCGGTCGGCACGTCGATCTCGCAAGTGCCGACGCTCGAGATCTCGGTGAAGCGCAGGGCTCCTCCCGCCGCGCCGCCCGGAGCGGTGGTGAAGCGCACGCGGGTGATTTCGAGCTGGCCCGAGGTGGCGACGCCGAGCCCCTGGAGGTCGAAGCAGAGGCCGGCAGCCTGGCCGGGATCGCTCTGGAACGCCGGCATGAGCTGGCTTCCCTTCACCGGCGGCGCCGAGAGGAAGAGATGGGGATCGTAGCCCGGCAGGTCCTCGCCGCCGTGGGGCACCGGGAAGATCCCCGTGGCCGTCGCCGTGACGCCGGCGGCGGTGCAGGTCGCGCTTGCGTTGACGAGGTCGCGGGCCCGCTCGATGATCCGCGCCCGCTCCTCGCCCACCGTGAACGGCACCCGCACCGAGCAGAGCGCCCGCGTCGAGCCGTCCCCCGCCTGCACGGTGGGGATGACGAAGAAGGCGCGCTTCTCCGCGCTGGCCGGCGGCGGCTGGGGCTCCGGCCCGGGGGGCAGAGCCGGCGCGCCGAGCGGTCCGCCACCACCCCCGCCGCCGCCGCCCGAGCCCGGAGTGCCGTCCAGCCCCATGATGCTCGTCGGCGGATTATTCTGCTGCTGGCAGCCGTTGACGTGCTCGATGCCGATCTCGCCGTTGCAGTTGACGATCACCGAGGTGATCGGGTTGCCCGGCTGGTTGCACGCCGCGACGGTGCCGCCGCCGACGCACTTGCCGTTCAGGCACCCCCACACCACATACCGCCCCATGTAGAAGGCCCCCTTGCTGGTGACGAGCTGGCCCGTGTCATCGGTCTTGATGGCGCCGCCGTCGCCGTCCGTGGAGCCCGTCGCGCAGGTGGTACCGTCCTGGCGCAGGATCGTCACCGTGCAGCTCTGGTTGGTGTTCAGGAAGCCGGTGCCGTAGACCGGGATGTCCCAGATACCGCCGTCGACCCAGCCCTCGAAGTTGCTCACCATCGGCCTGGTGAGCACGAAAGCGCCGCGCCCGTGGGTGCCCGCCCAGGCCCGCCCGCGCACCTCGTCGAGGCTGATCTGGTAGACCGGCACGTTCGGCATCCCATTGTTGAGGGGGTTCCAGGTCCCGCCGCCGTCGGTGCTCTTGTAGACTCCCGCGTCCGTGCCCACCCAGACGCGCTGCGGATCGTTCGCCTCGAGGGTGACCGTGTTCACCGGCTTGTCGGCGGGAAGGCCGCCGGCGAGCGGGCTCCAGGCGCCGCCCCCGGTGCGCTTGAACAGGTGCGAGCCCGCCCCGAAGCCCGAGAAGGAGGCATAGACGGTGGTGGGGTCCGTCGGGTGCACCGCCATCCGCGTCACCGGCGCGGCCGGCGTGCCGCCGTCGATCTTTTGCCAGCAGGTGCCGTTGGGGCATGGTCCCGAGCCCGAGTCGCTCACCCAGATCGCTCCATTGTAGAGGCCCACATAGACGACGTTGTGGTTGGTTGGAGCGACCGCGATGGCCGTGATCACGTTGCCGGTGCCGATGTCGGAGAAGGGGCCGGCGCCGCCCGCGAGGTTCGGGCTCACCACCTGCCAGGTGCCCGCCGCGTTGGCTCGGCTGTAGAGCGCGACGGTGCCGATGTAGATCACGTGCGGCGACTGCGGGTCCTGGGTGATCGGCGGGTAGAAGGCCGAGTCTTCGGGATAGACGAAGGTGGAATAGCACTGACTGTGGGTCACGCCGCCGAGACCGTTCAGGATTTCGTGGAAGCTGAGCAGCGCGCCCGAGCCGGCTTGCGGGCACTGCCGGGTATAGAGGTCGTACATCTGGTTGACGTTGCCCAGGTCCATGACCGTCGAGCCGGAGTCGCCGTCGTTGATGTGCTGCCAGACGCGGTTGCCGGTCCACATCTCGGTGCCGTTGTCCTGCGTGCCGCCGATCACGGCGCCGGTGAGCGGCGACGAGGAGATGGACTGGAACTCGGTGATCTGCAGATCATAGTTGAGGCTCAGCCAGTCGGTGCCGTTGGTCGAGTGGTACAGGCCGCCGTCGTTGCTGACGAAGAGGTGCTGGGGGTTGGTGGGATCGAAGGCCAGGTCGTGCTGATCGGGGTGGAGATTCCAGAGCGGGTTGTAGGTCTGGCCGCCGTCGGTCGAAAGGCAGAGCGCGTAGCCGCCGAGGTAGACCTTGTCGGAGCTGGTGGGATCGATCTTCAGCACGTGGCTGTAGCGGCTGTAATCGCGCGGACAGCCGACCGTGATGCCTGTGCCGTTGGGGATCGGCGGCAGCCGCTGCTGCCAGCTCGCGCCGCCGTCGATCGAGCGGAAGACCCCGGGCTGGCAGTCGGCGGTGATCGGATCGCTGCAGACGCCGAAGCTGGCATAGAGCACCGCCGGCTGCGCGGCGCTCGGCCGCCGGATGTCGATCACGACGAAGTCGAAGGTCAGGCTCGTCGGGTTGGGCAGGCCGGCCACCGCCGCGCAGCCGGGCACCGAGATCCCGGGATTGAGCGGGCACCAGGTGCCGCCGCCGTCAGTGCTCTTGAACACGCCGCGGCCGATGAAGCCGGCGTACAGCGTATTGCCGTCCGTGGGATCGATCACCAGGCTGGACGGCTTGGCGTTGTTGCTGCCGGCCACGGTGAGCTTGGTCCAGCTCCCGCCGCCGGCGGGGGAGCGGAAGATCCCGTACCCCTGCGACGGCGCCGGCGCGGTGACGGTCGACTCCGAGGCCGAGGCGGTCTCGCCGCTCGACAGCGTCACGAAGATCCGCTTCGCGGGGTCGAGGACGATGTTGTTGATCGAGCCGTTGCGGAAGATCGGCGCGCCGCTGAGCGCCCAGGAAAAGCTGGGGATCTCGCCGCTGGTCGTCCCGATGAGCAGGCCGGCGCCGCGATAGGTGTCGCGCCGGATACCGTTCTCGCCGGTGCCGGCGTAGATCGTGGCGCAGTCCGTCGCCGTGCAGTTGTCGAGCACCAGGGCGCCGATGGCGAGCGACTCCTCCCCGTCCGAGCGCGGGCGCCAGTGCTGCCCGCCGTCCGTGGTCGACCAGACGCCGCCGTTGGCGGTGCCTAGATAGATCACCTGCGGGTTTTGCGGATCGATGGCCACCGCGGTGGTGCGCCCCGCGACCTCGGCGCGGATGCCGCCGTAGCCGGGTCCGTACGCCTGTCCCTGCGTGACGGGTGCCGGACCGACCGGGAACCAGGTGGTGCCGATAATCGTGGATGCAGCCGGGAGACTGCGAGCCGTAAGGAGCAGCGTCGCGGTAGTGATCACCGCCAACGCGTAGCTGAAGCGCTTCGAGATTTGCATCGGACTCCCCTTTCGAGATGCCGCCTGAGAGGAGAGGCGCGCGACAGGAAGAGTTTGTTACAACACTTCAAGCAGCGACGGGCTGGCCGTCCAGCCGGTGGAAGCGGAAGCCGCTGAACGGCTCGCGAGCGGTCAATTGGAGCTCGCGCAGAACGGAGATGGCCACCTCTTCGCCGAGCCGCATCCCGGCTTCGAGGTCCGAGCGCCAGTGGATCCCCGCGAACGCGCGCCCCATGCCGATGTTGGCGGCGAGCTTGTCGAGCTCGCCGCCGAGGGTGAGAGGCGGGCCGTCGAAACGCACGAGCGCCAGCCCGTCCGCTCTGGCGACGACCGGCTCCGGGAGAACGAACGTCTCGTCGAAGAGGGCCTTCAGCACGGTGATCCCGGCGGCGCTCGCCACGGCGTGGCCGGCGGGGTACGAGGGGTGCGTCGGACAACCTTCCGGATACGACGACGAGAGCAGGGAGCTCGACTGGAGGCTCAGAGTCTCGGCGAGCGCCGCGGAGTCGAGCAGGCTGGGATGAAAGGGATAGGTGGCGCGCCGTGCGAGATGGCTCTCCAGCCGTCCGCCCAACTCCTCCGGCCGCAGCCGGCGGTGTACCCGCCACTTCTGGAACCAGCAGGCCGTGAGCGCGGCCTGCGTCACCGTGGCAATCACATACAGCAGATAGGGCGCGCCGAAGGTGATGAAACCGGCCTCGCCGCGCGAGCGGACGTAGGGGTTGCCCGGATTCGCCGGCGCTCCCATCTTGAGCAGGATCAGGGCGGCGCTCAGCGCCGCCTGATAGCTGAAATCGCGGTGGACGTACTCGGCGAGGTCGCGGCCGTTGCGCACATAACAGGGGACGGCGCCCAGGGCGGCAGGCAAGATCGGGATGCCGTTCTGCGCGTCGATCCAACGATCCCATTGGCCCAGATAGTCGCGCCCGGCGAGCGCGGTACGGATCTTCTGCTCGACGGGAAGCGGCGAATAGAAAATCTCCTGCCAGAGGAATTGTGAGATGTAGGGCCCGGCGAGGCTGCCGGCGTTGTCGCCGCGAAAGAGCGTCGCCGGGGTCGTCCGCCGGCCGCGCAGCCGCGCCAGCTCCGCGGCGGCGCGCGCGGTCAGCGGCTGCGATTCATACTGGGCGAAAGGGATGTCCCGGGCGAGCGCCTGCCAGTACAGCTCGGCCATCTCCGCCGCCTGCTCCGCGCCGCTGAAGCGTGGCGCCGGCGGACAGGCAACGGCTGACGGGTCCGGACCGATCAGGTTCGCCGCGAACGCGGCCTGCGGATTGGTGAGCTTGACCTCACCCACCCGCGGGATGAAATCGAAGTCGCGCGAATCTCCTGAACGTAGCGCGCGCAGGAGCAGGCCATAAGCCTCCGGATTCACCTCGCCGAGCCGGTCGTGCGGCAGGCCTTTCGAGTATGTGGCGGCGTAGCGCGGAACTCCCTCTTCGTCGCCGTTTCCGCCCTGTTCCGCACGGCGCTGGCCGCGCTGGAAGTCCGCCGCCGCCAGGCGCATCCGGTAGGCTTCATCCCCCAGGTGTGGCGGCTCACCCAGCAGGGCGCCGCCGGCCGGCCCCGCCAAGGCCAGCGACAGGACCGCCCCGCCTTGAAGCAGCTCGCGGCGGCTGAAAGCTCGGCTCTCGGGTTCGTGTCCGCTCATTGAAACCTCCTCGCAAGAGCTTAGGCGCGGGGAACGGCGGTTCGTTACTGAGGGCACGGGGAGCAGCGATCACCTCCAGACCGGAACCTCGATAAAGCTCTCACCCATCAGCCTGAGGCTCAGAGGCTCCTTGCCGTCCGCGATCGTCTCGTCGCTGACGTCCTTGCCCGTGCCGTAGTTGACCTGCGCCCCGGGCCACTTGACGACGCTGAGGACCACGACCAGCCGGCTGCCGGGCTGAAGCTTGCGGCTGGTGAGGCGCCCGCCCTGGAAGTCCAGGCGCTGGCGGCGGCCGGGCACCAGCGGCTGGCGATGACCCCGATCCTTGAGGTAGGAGGCCCGCGCCATGCAGAAGGAGAGCGTCATGTAGTCACCCTGGGCGGTCAGCTCGTAGAGATCGATGCGGAAATCCAGATCCCGCTTGTTGGCGATCAGATCGAGCCGGCCAGAGAAAAGGCCGCTGAGCTCGGTGGGTCCGGCCAACGGATCGCTCACGAAGGTGACGCCGTTCCAACTGTCCAGGTTCTTGTCGACGATGCCGTTGCTGGGTGACATACGATCGACGTCGGTGCGATCGGAGAGATCGACCTTCAGCGCCACGAAGGTTTTCGCCTCGGGCTTCCGCGCGCTCAATCGGTACGCGTCCCCGCTCTTCGCCGCGCTCAGATGAAATCGCAGCGCCCGGTTGCCCATCGCGGCGAGCGAGGACGCATGCTTCCACTCGTTCGCTCCCATCACCTCATAGTTCACCTTGTCCTTCAGCAGGGCGGGCTTGAGGCCGGCTTTGAAAACATGGTTGAACCATTGATAGCGAAGCTCTCCGAGGTCGATTTGCGCCACCGGATCGGTTGTGTAGCCTTGCAGGACGGTGAGGGGGTTGCCCAGCCGGCTGAACGTACCCCGCTGGCCCCGGATGTGATCGTAGGGCCCGATGAGCAGGTAGTGCTCGGCGTTCGAAAGGTATTTGTTGTGCTGCGCGAAGTAATAGAGGGCGCCGATCTGGCCGTCGTCATAGTAGCCGGTCGTGGTGAGGACGGGGATGTCGATCCGCGCGAAGTCCTCGCGGTAGGGAATCATGCTCTGCCAGTAGGCGTCGTAGCTCGGATGGCCGAGCCAGCGGTCGAAGAAGGGGTTGGGACTACCCTCGATCTTGTCGAGCTTGCGGTACGCCTGGCCGGTGACGTACCACTCGCGGTTCATCTTCCACCAGCGTTGCCGGTCGTTGTACGGCGCGTCGTCCAGCGTTTTATTCGCCGTGGTGTAGAAGGGCCAGTAATAGACGAAGGTTTGGAAGATGTTGCCTTCCATCGGCACGTCGATCCCCGGTGCCGCCGTCACCGACGGCATCAGCGCCTTCAACGCCTTCGGCCTGTGCTTGGCCGCGGCCCATTGCGTGAAGCCCTCGTAGCTGCCGCCGTACATTCCCACCCGGCCGTCGCTCCAGGGCTGGCGGCTGATCCAATCGATCACGGCCGCCGCGTCCGCGCCGTCATGCTCATAGGGAACCGGTGCGTCCGGACTGCACCCCTTGCCACGCGTCAGTCCTTCGACCCCGGCATAACCGTTCGACGCCGTCCGCCGGGCCTCGTCCATCAGGGTGCCGGGATTCGCGTAGATGGTGAAGTTGAGCAGCGCGGGCAGACGCTCCTTCGCCGAGCGAGGGCGCACCACCAGGGCGCAGACCGTCGCGCCATCCGCCGTCCGGACCGGGATGTCCCGATCGATGAGATAGCGCCGGCCATCGTCCTCGGCGATCAGGGGCGCGGCGAGCGGCAGGAGGCTCTGGAAGGCCTGGTCGACCTGATAGGCACGGATGAGGGTCAGCGCAGCGGCGAGCGCAATGGTGCTCTTGCCTTTCTGCGCTTCCAGCGCGTCGTGCACAGCCTGGCGGATGGACGAGGGATCGGCACCGAGCGCGCGTATCGCCAAGGCCGAGGTCCGGTCGTCGAGCCGGCCCACGGCTTCACGGAACGAGCGCTTCAGCTCCTCCTCGAAAGGCGCCTCGCTCTGCCGGGCTTTGGCCGTGGTGTAGATTTCGTAGAGAACATTCGTCGCTCCGGCCTGAGGGGATGGACCGCCCTCCCCCATCGCTCGCAGCGAAACCAGATCCTCATTCGCCGCTCCGTACTGGCCGGCGACGATCTTCAGTCGAAACCGGTTGTCGAGAAACTGGCGGCGATCGGCCTCCTGATACACCGCCATCACCTCCCGGGCCAATCCAGGCATGACCTTGGCGAGCGCCGCGGGATCTTCCACCGCCGTGCCCGGGAAATCGAACGCCTGTCCCTCCACGGAGGACAGCCCGGCCAGACACGATAGGACGATCACGATCCACTTGATCATTCAGATTCTCCTTGAGGCCTAGACTAGATCTCGCGGAGAGACCGAACAGGGCTCCGGTAACCGCGGGCCATCATTTCGGTCAAGAGCCTGTCTCCTTGTTCAAGGGTCAGGATGTTCCGCCCCAGAAGCTTCACCAGAACACCTATTGTCCCCGAGACCTCCAAGCCGAGAGATTTCGCGAGGCTGCGGGCGCGGCGCCATCATCCGTCAGCAGTAGACCACCGCGGTGCTCGGTAACGGCGATGCAGGCTGCTTCTCCAGCCTGGAGATGGCGCTCCAGATCTGCCGCTCTAGACTGCTCGGCGCCGGTAAGCTCGATCGTCGGCAGCCAGGACCAATCGCAGACCGGGACGAGTCCCAGACGCTCCCCTTTCGCCAGTTCCTCGCGCACCGCTTCTGGAGCCGCCAAGCCAGGGAAGGCTCTGCGAAGGAGATCCGGCCGGCTGATTTGAGCGAAGTTGCTGACAACCGTCGTGTCTGTCAGAAACACGGGCATCGTGGGAGCCCGTTCAATCGAACTTCAGCGCAGCGGCGACTTCAGTGCGGGCCTCTTCCAGAGTGGCCGGCCCGAGGCGGAGAGGAACTCTCAGCCGCAGGAAACGCTCCTTCAACTCAAACCAGGAGAGATCCAGGAGCTCCGCCGCCTTCCCCAGGCTGATCTCGCCGGCCAGATAGTCTCGAAGAACTCCGGTCTCTGGGTCGTCCGCCTCCTGAGTCTGCTCAGCCGTTCCGATCGCGCACTGAGCCAGCGCCTGGAGAAGCCGGAAATCGAGGGCATCCAGAAGGACGATCTGTTCATGGCCCGAGCTTTCGACGACCGCAACCTCGCCATGCTGCACGCGATCGACGACTTCCTGTGTCTTCCTCGCCAGGTCAGCTTGTGAGATGGTCGTTCTGGTCATGGAGAGTGACTCGCCTAGGGCGAAAACCGATACCCACTCCTAAGTTACCACATCTCGTCCCGGCTCGGATCGGATCAGCCTGCCGCCGGACAGAGCCTCGACTTCGAGGCCTCTTCGCTAGGTCACCCGCATCGGTCCGCAATTTCTTTAAAGACAGCGCCGCTCCGTCAAGCCTAGACTGGCTTTGCCTCGGCTGCGGTAGGGGGGGCGCACCCCCGAAGGATAACTTGAATGGCCGTCTCGATGGCCACTCGCGCTTGATTGCGCAGGAAGGAACCGTGATGTTCAAGAAATTCCGCTGGATTCCGGCTGTGGCCCTGGGTGGGCGACTCGCAGCCCACGGGGAGCCCCCGCTCCCACTCTGAACGTCTGGACAGCCGAAGCGCTGCTCGCTCCGCTCACGGATAGCGACACCGGGGTCTCCGCCGCCGCCTTCAACGGCCACATCTGGGTCGTCGGCACCACCACGACCGGCATCAACCCGCGCGCCGTCCAGTACTCCATCCTGTAGTCCTGTCGTTTGATTCTCGGCCCGCCGGCGCTGCCGGCGGGCCATTTTTTCTCGGTCAATAGTTCGTGACGGTAGGCGGCAGGACTGAATCCGCATTGCCGTTGAGCTTGTATTCGATCTTCCTTTGAAGGACCCCGGACGTATTGAAGATCAGAACGAGGCTCGACTGGGACGAGATCGTGCCGCTGGACTCGGCGGCAACCGAAGCGTCGACGTTGACCTTCAGGGCGTTCGTACCCGAGACGGTGCCGGTGTCCAGCCGGACGGTGTAGTTGAAGCTCGTCGATAGCTCCTGATTCAGGATCAGTACGACAATCTGGTCGACGTCCACCGCGCCAAACTCCTTGACGTTGGACTGGTTGTTGTCCGTCGCCGTCACCGAGCTCCCTCTGAAGTTCTGGCTGACCATCTGGAAGTGATAGTAGGAGGGCCGCTTCGTGGCGCCGTTTCCACTGATATAGCCCAGTTCGCTCCCCTCAATGGTGCTCCAGAAGGTCACGAAGTCGACTCCTCTCTGCATGGCGATACCCATCAGCTCGGCCCAGAACTGGCCGCCGATGAAGCTCTCCGCCCCCACACCCGTGAGGCCGTCCTTGGGGTCCGAATAGTCGACGTTGGCTTCCGTCACGGCCATCTGGAGAACGTTGCCGCCCGTTCTTCCATGATAGCTGTCACACGCTTCCAACTTGGACTTCAAGGTGCCCAGCTCCTCGTTGAAGCCGCCCGTCTCCATCAGTTTCGAGATCACCTGGGCACGAGTCTGACTGCCGCTGAAGGGGTAGATGTGGAACGACAGGATGTCCACGTAGTAGTTGCCGTTGCCATCCGTTCCCGTGATGTCGCTGGCGCCGCCATCGCAACTGGTCAGGCCGTTGATGATGGTGGCGTCGTACCATGCGGTCTCGGGCCCGATGATCTTGATGGTCGGATCGACCGCCTTCATGGCCGAGGCGAACGGCTTGAAGTAGGCCGCAACCTGCGCTGCGGTCGTATAGTTGTAGCCGCCTGTCGAAAGATCGGGCTCGTTGCCGATGACCCAGTACTTCACGGCTCTCGCGTTCGTGACGTTGACATACCGGACGATGTCCGCGGCCTGGTAGGAGCTGTAGGTCGATGGGTACGCAGGAACCTGCAGAACCGGCTCGATGCCGTTGCTCCTCATGGCATCCACCAGCATCACGTACTGATTCATCGTCGACTTCGTGGGATCGGACGGATCAGCCCACGACGGATCCGCGTGCTGATCGACGCCGCGTCCGCCATACCTCATGATCCGCGTGCCGCTCGCCTGGATGTCCGCCCACTTCGTCTCCAGCGAACCGTAATATTTGGTGGCGCCGATTTGATACGGCATCCAGGCGTTGATTCCAGCGAAATGCGGGGAGATCGGTACGCCTGTGATGACGGCCGGCGGGCCAGTCGTTACGCCAATCGAGGCTGAGTACGCGGACTTGCCTGCCGTTCCCTCCGCCCTGACCTTGTAGTAGTACGTCGTCTGTGGAGTCAGGCCGGTGTTCGTGTAGCTCGAGCCTTGAATCCCGCCGATCCATACCACGTTCTGCGTGAACGCACTGTCCGTCGCCCGCTTGATCTCGAAGCCCGTTTCGTTGCTCGAGTTGTCCGTCCAGCTCAAATTGACCTGGGTGTTGGAGACGACCGTAGCCGCCAATCCGCTGGGAGGATTGGGAATCGTGCCGCCCGTGCTCGTAGTGGCGCTGACGGCGGACGAGTAGGCGGAGTCCTGAGTCGCACCTTCCGCCCGCACCTTGTAATAGTAGGTCGTCGCGGCGCTCAGACCTGTATCGGAGTACGCCGCTCCTTGAATCCCGCCCACCCACACCACGTTCTGGGTAAACGCACTGTCCGTGGCACGCTTGATCTCGAACCCCGTCTCGTTGCTGGAGTTGTCCGTCCAGCTCAAGTTGATCTGAAAGCTGGAAATCGCCGATGCGGTCAGCCCGCTCGGCGCGTTCGGCGCGGCGCCCGTCGTCGAGGCGACGAAGGCGCCGGTGAACGGCGAATCATAGGAGTCCGACGTTCCTTCGGCCTTGATCTTGAAGTAGTAGGTGGTTCCCGCGTACAGGCCGGTGACGTTGAAGCTCGCGGTGCCGGCGCCCGCCACATAATGGTAGACGGCGCCTGAAAACGAGCTGTTCGTGGCATAGGCGTAGGTATAGCCGGTGATACTGGAGTTGCTACCGTTGCCCGTCCAGGTGAGATTGATCGCGCTGCTCGAAGCAGACGAGGCCGCCAGGCTGGCGGGAGCGGTGGTGGCGCCCTTGACCGCGGTCCACGTCGAATCGGGGCTCCCTTCGGCCTTGATCTGATAGTAATACGTCGTCGCCGCGCTTCGCCCTGTGTGGGAGTAGCTAGTGGTGTTGGCTCCGCCGGCAAAGACGTAGGTCGGGTTCGTGAAACCGCTATTGGTATCGAAAACGAATGTAAATCCGATCTCGTCGGTCGAGTTGTCCGTCCAGGCAAGATTCACCTGGCTGCTCGAAGCTCCGGCCGCCGAGAGATTATTCGGAGCGTTGGTGGCCGAAGCCGCTAAAGGAAGAAGGGCAAAGGATACGAGGAAAACCAACCCACACTGCGGCGACCTTGACTTCATACGTCCTCCACTCAGGAACGTAAATCAGATACGTTCCACGTCAGGGAGAACCCCTGCGGCGACCGGCCTCCCCGGCGACAGCGCTTTTGCAAGCACCGTACCAGGAAAGCTGAAGATTGACACCAATCCGTCGCGACTACGTTGTCATCGGGTCTAACGCATCCGACAATTTTTACCCGCCACCTTCAACCTCCGTCACACGCAACGCCTGCACGATGGCGCGAGCGATCTTCGCACCGCCGCGGCCGGACGGCTCAATTGGATTGGCGTAGTCCTCAGGCGCCGTACAGACGAGCCGCAGGTCGATCGTGGGCAGCCGGTTCTCGGCGGCCACTCGGAAGATCACGTCGTTGAACATCATGAGGGCGACGCGGACCGAGCGCGCCTGATCCGGATCAGGCAGGTTTCCGTTGTAGATGGAGCAGACCACGGCCGGCCTACCGAATTGGAGCACCGCCGCGAGGGCCCGCCGGTAACTCGTCTCAAACTCCTGGATTCGCTCGTCGAACAGCTCCAACGCCTCCGCCGTCGACCGGACCTCGGTGTCCAGCAAGTCGGAGTTGAGCAGGGCATCGTTCCCCCCAATCGAGACCACCAGATGAGTGGCCTCCTCAGGGACCCGCGGGAGCTGAGCGGCCAGATCCCGGGTGGTGCTCCCATCGATCGCGCAAAGCGTCGCCGCCCACCCGGCCGGCAGAAGGGCGCGCAGGTGGGTGATGACGTCCGGCTCCGCGCCGGTGTAGGCGCTGTTATCTAAAATCGAATCCCCGAGCAGCGCGAGGTGGCGGTGGGATTCTTGTCTCATTGCCCTGGAGATCCTACTCGACGCCCCGTTCGCTGTCCCGGGGCCAAGAAAGGGGCAGCGGCGGACCTGACGGCGAAAAGGTCGTCTTGGCGCGCCGCCCCCTTCAGGTAGGGCCGGCGGAGACGCCTTACTCCACCCCTGCTTCCCGGTCCTCGAAACGTTCGATCTCCGCCCAGACGGCATCGAGATCCAGAACGAAGCCGCCACTGCCGGGGATGTCGATCGAGCCCTCCGTCGCGCCGAGAAGGTGCTCGTAGCGCCCTTGAGGGCCCCGCGCCAGGATCTCCAGGCTGCGGAGCTGAGGATCGACGATCCAGTAGTAGCGCACCCCGAAGGAGGCGTACTCCGCGACCTTCTCCACCCGGTCCCGGCGGCCGTCGCGAGGCGTCGGGGAGACGATCTCGATGGCGATGTCGGGCGGCTGCGCGACGATGCCGCTGCGGGGTGGCAAAGGAGTGCCGGCAAAGTAGACGGTGAGGTCGGGCCGCCGGCCCTGCTTCGGCCCTACCGCGAGCTTGGTGTCGGAGCCTCCGACGAAGCCACCCCGCGGGGCGAACCAGCCCCGAAGGAGACTGCCCAGCAAGATCACCAGAATCTCATGGACGTAATTCGACACCTCTTCCTCCACCAGATGGCCGTCCACCAACTCGCCCCGCTCGTCTTCCGCCAAGGCGAACCACTCGGCGAGGGAAAGCTCGCCGGGGACCGCCTCATCCAGTAGGGAATGCCGACTCATACCAGGACGAATCCTAACACGCGCCAGGATGCCCTGGCAGACGCTAGCTCCCGCCCCCCGACGCGTAGCGCCGGAAGAACGAGTCCGCCTTCCACGCCGGTCGGGCGGGCGCGTCGGCGACTTCGAGAAGAAGCCGGCGGGTGATCTCCTCGTAGAGGGCGGCGGCGCCGAGATCCACGGGCTGGCTCAGGTCGTCCGAGGGGGCGTGGTAGCGCTTGGTGAGCCACTCCTTGAAGATGGCCTGCTCGGGGGTGCCGGGCTCGAAACCGATGTCCATCTTGAGCGCCGGCACGCCGTGACGGATGAAGCTGTACTGATCGCTGCGGATGAAACCGTTTCGCAACGGTTCCGGATCGGCGATCGCCTTGACGCCCAGGGACTGCGCGATGGCCACGGCGCGGTCGCCGAGATCGGACTCGGCGATTCCCGCCACCTTGAGCACCTTCAAGGGAACGATGGGCAGGAACATGTCCACGTTGACGTCCGCGACGATCGCTTTCGGATCGACGGTGGGGTGCGCGGCAAAGTATTTCGAGCCCAGCAGGCCCTTCTCTTCCGCCGTGACGAAGGCGAACAGGATCGAGCGCCGCGGCTTGTCCGCGGGAGACTTGCTCGCCGCCAGGTTGGCGGCCATATCCAGCAGCAGCGCGCTGCCGGAACCATCGTCCATGGCGCCGTTGTAAATGCAGTCGCCGTCGATGGGCGCGCCGATGCCGACGTGATCGACGTGCGCGGAGAGGACCACGACCTCACCCTTGAGCTTCGGGTCGGTCCCGGGGAGCCTCGCGATCACGTTGGCCGACTCGATCTCGCTGTGCTTCACGCTGGCGTGTGCCTTGAGCGAGACGGCGAGAGCGAAGCGCGGCAGGGGCTTGCGGTCCTTGCCGAGCGCGGCGATCTCCGCGAAGGTGTGGCCCGAGCCGGCGAAGAGCTTCTCGGCCTGCGCGGGATTGAAGGTGAGAGACATTCTGAGGCCCGCGGTCTCGTTGAATTCGGAACCGGCGAGATCCATCGAAGGATGCGCGCGGTTGAGCGACATCCGCGACCAGGGAATGTCCATGGAAGCGGGATTCGGAATGTTGAGGGTCCCGATCGCCCCGGCGGCCTTGAGAGCCTTCCAGCGCTCGATGGGCGTCTGATAATGCGAGGCGAGGGCGCCGGGAACCTCCGCCGGAGAGCCGGCGAGATAGACGACGATCTTGCCGTGAAGGTCGAGCCCGGCGAGATCGTCGAAGCTCTTCTCCGGGATTCGCAGTCCGTAGCCTACGAAGACGAGGGGCGCCGCGATCTCTTCGGAAGCGAGATCGGCGCGCGTGCTGAAGAAGGCGTCCTCGCCGAGCACGAGCGGCTCGGCCTTGCCGTCATGAATCAACGAGGCCGAGGACTTCGTCTCGTCGATCTCGCGCTGGACAAATTTGACGGGTTGATAAAAACCCTTGACGCCCGCCGGTTGCAAACCGGCCTTGGTGAGCTGCTCGACGATGTAGGCCTGGGCCTTGCGCAGGCCGGCGCTGCCCGTCTCGCGCCCTTCCATGTTGTCGTCGGCAAGCACCTTGACGTGGCTCCACCACGTCTGCCCGTCGAAGTGCTGCGTAGCGGGCGGGGCCGCGAGAAGGCTCGCCGCCAGACCCAGGATCACAGTGAACATCGACAGCGCTCGGCGCATCGGGGCTCCTCCTCGTATAGTCGGGGGAGCATAGCAGCGCTCATCCTCCCGCGATCACCTGCCACGCCGACTTCAGGGAGTCGGACAGCCCGTAGACGTCCATGGCGGTGATCAGGATCGCGCTGCTCCAGCCGGCGCCCATGAGCAACCAGCCATTCTTCCAGGGCCCCATCCGTTTGCGCGAGCTGGTGAAGTGCAGCAGCGGGAACATGGCGAAGGGTAGTTGTAGGGCGAGCACCACCTGGCTAAGCAACAACAGGTCGTTCACGCTGCCCTCCCCGCGCAACCCGATGACCAGGATCGCCGGCAGGATGGCCAGCCCCCGGGTAATGATTCGCCGGACCCAGGGCTGCAGCTTCCAGTGCATGAATCCCTCCATCACCACCTGCCCGGCCAGCGTGCCGGTGATGGTGCTGCTCTGGCCGCTGGCCAGGAGCGCGACGGCGAAGAGGATACTGGCGGCGGCCGTCCCCAGGAGTGGAGCGAGCGTCAGGTAGGCGACGCGAATCCAATCCGCGTTGTCACCCGTCTGAACGACCTGACCGCCGCCGAGGGCCACGCTGTCCCGTCCGTAGAAGACCAGCGCCGCGAGGACCAGGATGGCCGCGTTGACGCAGAATGCGACCGTCAAGGCCACCGTCGAATCGATGGTGTTGAAGCGGATGGCGCGCCGGATCGAGCGCTCGTCGTTCTGAAGCTTGCGGCTCTGCACCAGGGCCGAATGGAGGTAAAGATTGTGCGGCATCACCGTCGCACCGATGATGCCGATCGCCACGTAGAGCATTCCCATCTGCCGAAAGCCGGGAGTGATCAGGGCGTGGCCCATCTCCAGGAAGCTCGGCTTGGTCTGCGGGATGACGAAGATCTCCAGGAAGTAGCAGATGCCGATGGTTGCCACCAGCAGCAGCACGACGGCTTCAATCGTCCGCATCCCATAATGCTGCAAGGCCAGCAGCAGCAGAACGTCCGCCGCGGTGATGACGACCGCCCAGAGCAGGGGGATGTGGAACAGAAGATTCAGCGCCACGGCGCTGCCGAGCACCTCGGCGAGGTCGCAGGCGGCGATCGCGAGCTCACAGAACAGCCAGTTCGGCCACCGCGTCCACTTGGGATACCAGTCGCGGCAACACTGGGCCAGATCCTTGCCGGTGACGACACCCAGCCGGGCGGACATGACCTGGAGG
Source organism: Thermoanaerobaculaceae bacterium (assembly GCA_963717295.1). Taxonomy (GTDB): domain Bacteria; phylum Acidobacteriota; class Thermoanaerobaculia; order Multivoradales; family UBA5704; genus DATARR01. Next base: position 6,593,831 of record OY970330.1, on the reverse strand, counting down.
AAGATCGCCATGATGCTGGCGGTGGCGACCACCCACAACAGGCCGTACTTGAAACGCGCGCCGCCCGCGAGATCTGTCCCCCAGTTGCCCGGGTCCATGTAGCCCACGCTCACGAGCAGCGCCGGCCCGGCGTAGGCACGCCATTGCCGCCAGAAGCTCGCCTCCTGATGGGGGGTCTCGACGGTGCCATGAAGGCCCTCCAGGGAGCGGGGACCGGCTGGAACGCGACCCCAGGTCTCGAAGGCCGGCTGGCGCAGCATTGGATTCTCGATGTCCATTTCAACTCCCCAAGGGCTCTCTTTGGCGGCCTGGTCCCGACTCTTTGATTCGTCAAAGTCAATCTACCGGCAGATCGAACTGTTGTCAAGGGTCCTACCGTTGTATGCTGCGGAAAGTCCGCAACCCGAGGGCGTGGGATGGCCAGCAGCACCGTTGAGAACTACCTGAAACAGCTCTACCTGGAGCAGAAGACCGGCGATGGCGCGATGGTCCCGATGGGGCGTCTGGCGGTCGCGATGGGCGTCGTGCCCGGCACCGCGACTTCGATGGTCAAGGCGCTCGCCGACTCCGGCCTCGTTCAGTACGAGCCCCGGGGAGGGGTACGCCTCACGGCGAGGGGCAGCCAGTTGGCGCTCCACGTGCTGCGCCGTCACCGGCTGGTGGAGCTGTTCCTGGTGAAGGTGCTGGGGCTGGACTGGTCGGTGGTGCACGACGAGGCCGACGCTCTGGAGCATGCGATCTCCGACCAGGTGCTCGAGAGGATGGACGTGCTCCTCGGCCATCCGACCGCCGATCCGCACGGCGATCCGATTCCGACCGCCGAGGGTCACGTTCACGAGCCGGAGCTACTGAGCCTCGCGGACTGCGCCATCGGCGTCCCCCAGCGGATCGCCCGCGTGCTGGACCAGGAGCCGGAGTTCCTCCAGTTCGTCGAGCGCCAGGGGCTGGTTCCCGGCGCGATCGTCACGGTGGGGAAACGGGAGTCCGCCGCCGAAGCCGTCAAGATCCTCGTCCACCATGGCGAGGAGGTCTCCCTGGGCCTGGCGGCGGCGGCGAAGATCCTGGTGGAACCGGCCGCGGGGGCGGGCGACTAGTAATTCAGCCGCTTGGCCATGAAGTCCCGGAAGGGATTCGGCTTCCGGCCGGGCTGGGAGTAGGTGTAGGCGAGGAGGATTCTCTCCCCTTCCTCCAGCAGCGTAATCCCGCGATGGAGCACGCGCCCTCCCCGCATCACCAGCAGATCGCCGGGTCGGGTCGCGACGGTACTGCGCGGAAACACGGAGAAGATCTGTGGAAAGGCATACAGGGGATAGAGCAGGAACCGTAGCCATCGCGACAGACCCGGCGAGATGAACTGGGTCTGACCCTGGTTGCTGTTTTCGAGCGTCACCAGGGCCACGTAGGGATGGCCATCGAAATGCCAGCGGAAGCCATGGTCCCGCCGCTCATAGACCTGGACGCGCATCGAACGCCGGACGCTGCCGAGAGGAGCGAGGGGCTCGCGGGCGAAGTCCTCCGTCAGGGGCCGCACCCGCGTCTCCCCGAACTCCTCCACCGCCGGCAGAAGATTATGGATCTGGGCGCCGTCGATCACCCGGTACCGCGGCCCCAGCCCGCCGCGGCCGTGGACCTCCGTCAATAGATCCTGACGCTCCGCGACGAGCTGCCTCAAGCCCTGAAGCTCCTCCGCGGTCATGAATCCGGGAACGTGGCGATACGGTTCCATCTCTCCTCCTTCATCGCAGCTTATAGACGCGAGCCCCGGAATCCGCATGGATGGGCTGGAACCACAGCCGCCACGCGGCGTCCTGCGGCAACGGCTGGAGATCCGCCCGTTCCGGGATCAGCAGATAGCCGGCGTCCAGACGGCGGAGCCGGTCGTGGAGATCCTGAGGACCCCGCAGATCCGAAAGAACCCGGTCGAACTTCGCCGGGCCGGCCCAGTCGCCCAGAAATCGGCCCCGGGCGTAATAGCTCATATTTTCGGCGTGAACGGCCCATACCGTATAGCCGCTGCCCAGGGTTCGGTTCAGAAAGGCGACCGCCGGATAACAAGCCTGCCAACGCGTGAGATAGGCCTCGCGCGCCGTGGGCGTCAAAGGCAGGGCTCCCAGACGGTGAATACGGTAGAGGGCATAGAGCCAACCCGGCAGGAAACCCAGAATGCAGATCGCCGCGATCAGCCCCCGCCAGGAAATCCGTTCGGACAGCCTCTGAAGCGCCCCGGCCATGGACAGACTGACGAGCGGCACGACGGAGATCATGTAGCGTGCGTCGGGTGGAAGCCCGAGACAGACGAACGCATAGATGGCCGCGAGCGCCAGCAGCCGTCTATGCCTGGGATCTTTCCAGGCCATCCCCAAGGCGAGCGGCAGCACGGCCAGATAGAGAGGAGAGAACGGCGGCTGGCCGTTGTATCTGCCGCGCTCGAACACCAGGTCCCAGGGCAACCTCACCAGATCGATCCCCCGCGACACGACGGTGGCGGCTCCCGAGGTTGCCGCGGGATGCGCGAGGAAGCTCCGGAAGCGGAATGGCGCCCAGGGACTGGAACCGAAAACCTGGGGAAAGTAGGGGAAGAACGGATTGCCGGTCCAGGCGACGATACGTCCGTACCAGGGAACCATCACCGCGGCCGCGATCAAGCCGAAAAGCAGGGCGCCGGTCCAGCGGGCACGCAGCTCCCGTCCCGGCAAGCGGCCCAGGAGCACCGTCAGCCCGATCACTCCCAGGAAGAACAGCTCGAGATACTTGGTGTCCGCCGCGGTGGCCGCGAACACCGCGGCGAGAACCAGCCAGCGCCGCTCTCCGGAGCCCCGCCAGCGTCTCACGGCATAGAGCGCCGAGGTGACGAACAGGGTGAGCCCGGCCTCGGCGTAGCCGATGCCGGCGAGATGGACCACGATCGGATTGCCCAGGTAGATCGCCGCCGCCAGCCAGCCAGCCGCCGCGCTTCTCGAGCCCGTCGAGCCAGGGAACGCATCCCGCGCCCAGGAAAAGACGAGGGCCGCGGTGAGCATCGTCATCAGCCACGAAACGCCATGGGCGGCGACATCCGAAGCGAAGAGCATGACCAGGGCGAACAGCATCTCGTTGACCTGCGGGAAGACCGGAAACCGCAGATCGGCCAGGAAGGGCAAGCCGCCGGAAGTCACGAATCCCCGTGCGAAAGGGAGGTGATACAGCGTGGCGTCGAACGCCGTCGGCGGATAGAGCGCCAGCAGAGCGACGGGCAGGAGCGCCGCCGTTCCGAGGAGCCCATGCCGCCAGCTCAGCCGGAAGAGGCCTTCCCTCCAGACACGGAATCCCAAGACGTGAATGACGGCGACGACGAGGAGAACCACCCCGGGCCGGAGAAGGCCCGCGAGGCCCAGGAAGAACCCCAGATGGGCGAGACCCGCCAAACCCAGGGCCATGGGGATTGCCCTTCGCTCAACCGCGCGGTCCAGCGTCCCAGCCAGAAGCCGGCCCAGCACGAAGGCGGTGGCGGCCAGGACGAGGAGGGTGAACGCGACCCCGAAAATCAGCGAGGCGGCCTGGAGAAGCGCGGACACGATCAGGAAGTGGAGTCCGGCTTGGAGGCGATCCAGGTCAGCAGGTAGCCGAAGCGGCCGGGCCAGCGCCACCGCGTCTCCAGGAACTGGAAGGGAGCGAGGAACAGGGGGCTCAGCCGGTAGAGGGGAATGCCGCGGGTGTAAAAGAAAAGGTCCGCCATTCGCAGGAATCCCGGCAGCGTGAGAATTCCCGTTCGCTCGATCGGCCGCAGGCCGGCCTTCTCGAGGTCCCGCCGCAGCTCGCCGGAGCTGAAAGATTTTTCCGGCGCGTAGAGATACTGGCCGAAGGCGTCGAGAAACCACACCATGAGCGGCCGCAGAAAAAGGTTCCACTTGTGCGGCACGCCGACGATCGCCCGGCCGCCCGGCCTCAGCACCCGCTGGATCTCCCGCAACGACTGCGGATACTCGTCGATGTGCTCGATCGTCCCCATGGTGTAGACGACGTCGAACGAGTCCGAGGGAAACGGCAGCTCGCGGATGTCCGCCCGCAGCAGCGCCAGGGGATTCCCCTTCTCCAGGGCATTGCGGCGAGCCCGGTGGGCGACCACGCGGGAGAGATCGAGGCCCACGACTTCCGCCCCCTGGGAGCGCATCCAGTCCAGGATGCGGGTGTTGAACGCCTCGTTCCAGAGGTCCAGCTTGAGCACCCGTTTGCCGCGGAGATCGCCCACCGCGTGCTCGATCAGCGCGATCTCGCAGCGGCGATAGTAGAGAGTGCTCGGCGCCGCGGCGAAGTCGCGGACCGAGGAGGCGATCCGGTCCCAATCCCGGCGCTGGCGCTCGCGCAGGGGAAGCTCTGGCGCCGCTTCGAAACGAGGTCCGGCCTTGATGGTTTCAACGTCGATCATCTCCCCCCAATCCCTTCACCCTTCAAAAGTTGCAAGCCTTCCAGAGTACGGACCAGCCCTTCCTCCAAGGAGAGAGGCTGATAATCCAAGTCCCGGCGCGCCTTGGCGGAGCTGAAGCGCCACTCCCGGAGAAGGGGCTCGACGGCGGCAGCATATCCGCTCCCCCGGTCGAGCCCACGCAGGCGATCCAAGATCCAGGCGGCGGCGCGGGTCGGGCCGGGCGGCAGGGAGAGGGAGATGTCCTGGCGCTTCCCCACCAGCTCCTGGACCTGCCGGGCAAGCTCCCGCGGCGAGATCTCCTCTCCCCCCAGCAGGTACTCCTCGCCGAGCGCCCCGCGGTCCTCGGCCGCGAGCATGCCGCGAATCACATCGTCCACGAACACCAGGTCGCGACACTGCAAGCCGCCGGCCATCCAGAGCCCTGGCCCGCCACTCAGCAGGCGGCGGATCTCCGAGGTCACCCGGTTGGGATGCCCGGGATGATCGGGTCCGAAGACGATCGTCGGACAGACGGTGACGGCCGGCAGCCCTTCCCGGGCGAGCTCGCGGATGCCGCGCACCGCCTCGGCCTTGGAGCGCACGTACGCCGAGGACGCCGATAGATCGAGATCGTCCTCCTCCGTGCGTGTTTCCCCGGCCTTGGCGGAGCCATAGATCAGCGCGGTCGCGACGTGGACGAATCGTGCGACTCCCAGCTCTCCGGCTTGAGCCGCCAGGGTCAGGGTGGCCGCGATGTTGACCTCCTCCATCTCCCGAACCCGGACCTGGGGTTGATTGCGCAAGCCCGCCAGGTGGAAGACCGTGCCTCCGGGAATCAACAGCGGCGAATAGGACGCCGGCTCCCGAAGATCGCCGGGGATGATCCGCAGATTGGGATGTTGAAGATCGGCCAGCGCCTCGGGTCCCCGGCAGAGAGCCGCCACGGAGCGCCCCCGGGCCAGCAGCGCCGCGACCAGGGGACGGCCGAGAAACCCCGAGGCCCCCGTGACCAGGACCTCGCCCCTCAACGCAACACTTCGGCCCTTTCGCCCTGGGGAATCATGGGGAAGAGGAGATGATCGACGTCTCCGGCCCGGCGGACCCGGCGCACTTCGCCGTCCTCCTGGAGCAGGTAGACCGCGGGCGGCAGACCGGCGTAGTGGCTGGCCCGTGAGATCGAGTAGGCGCCCGCGTCGCAGAAGGCGAGGGCCTGTCCGACCTCCAAACGGGGAAGGCGGCGCCGGACGTCGAGCACGTCGAGCGTGTTCAGCGAGCCACCCGAAAGATGGTAGAACCGCCCGGCGTCCCCCTTCCGTGGTTCGGCGAGCGGCAGGATGCGCCGGGCGAACATCAGCGGCGACTCCGGCAGGAAGCTCCGGCTGGCGTCCAGGAACGCCCACCGTCCGTTGAGGCCCCGGACGGCCGCCACCAGCACCGCCGCACCGCCCACGATCGACCTCCCCGGCTCGGCGGCGAGCACCGGAGGCTCCGGCAGCCGCGCCTCCTCCACCAGCTCGCGGAACCCGCGGCCCAGCCTGGAAGCGAAGTCTTCCAGCGTATCCGGGGGAGAAGGAGCCGGCAGGTCCCGCCATCGCGCGAGGAGGCGGCCGGGGCTCATCCGGCGCAACGAGGGCGAGGGGATGCCGCCCCCCACATTGATCTCCCGCATCAAGACACCGGTCTCCGCGGCGATCCGCGCCAGGAGCGCCAGCACCCGGCGGAACCCCTGGGTGAATCCGGCCAGAGAGGACTGCTGAGTGCCCAGATAGAAATTGACCGCCCACGGCTGCAGCCAGGAAGAGCGGCTGAGCCGCCCGACGGCGTCCAGCGCTTCATCCCTTCCAAATCCCAGCCGCCGGTTGAGCCGGTCGAGAGGAGAGAAGGCGAACCCGTCCTCCCGCAACCGCAAAGACACCTTCACCCGCCGCCCCGCCCGGGCCGCCGCCTCTTCCAGGACGGGCAGATCCTCCGGACGGTGGACGTGGACCAGCGGCACGCCGGCCGCGAGGACGGAGTCCAATTCCGCGGGGATGAGCACCGGCCGGGCGAAGGCGATCCGCTCCGGAGGGAAGCCGCACCGCAACGCCAGCTCCACCTCGGCGCCGTGGCTGGCCAAGAGATGGCTGCCGCACCGAGCCAAAGTCTCCAGCACCGCCGCCTCATGGTTGGTCTTGGCGCAGTATCGCAGGACCGTACCCGCCCCGGCTGCCGAAAGCCCTCGCTCCAGCGCCTGATAGTTGGAGCGCAGCCGCGCTTCGCTGAACAGGAAGAACGGCGTGCCGAGAGTCCGGACCAGCTCTGCGAGGGGTGTGCCCTCCATGTGGAGAGCGCCGTCTTGGTAGGAGAGAAAGTCCCCGGACGGCTCGGTTCTCCCTGGGGTTTCCATCGCCGGGAAGATATCAGTTGGGCGGATGGTGCCGTCGCCCCTTCGGGGCTTTGAAGACGGCGTGGATCATTTCCCCGGGTCGCCGCTTCGCTTTGACCCCGGGCTACATGCCTGAGCCCCTTCAGGGCAAAAGATTGCAGGGCTTCGCCTACTTCAGATACCGCTCGAACCACTCGAACGTCCGCCGGTACCGATCCCGATCGTCCTCGGGCTTGACGAAGTGGTGCCCCTCGTCGGGGTAGACGACGAGCTCGGTGGGCACGCCCAGGGTCTTCAGGGCGTGCCAGAACTCGTAGGCCTGGGGAGCGGGGACCTCGGCGTCGCGCTCGCCTTGGAGGACGAGCGTGGGGGTCCTGGTTCGGGTGATGAAGGTGATGGGCGAGCTTCGGGCGTAGATGAGCGGGTCGGCGTACACCGAGGCTCCGAAGTAGGAGATCATCCACTGGTCGATACGATTCTGACCGTAGTAGCTCTGCCAGTTGACGATACCCGCCCCGGCCACGACGGCGCGGAAGCGGTCCGTCTGGGTGACCGTCCACATCGCCATGTAGCCGCCGTAGCTCCAGCCGTAGAGCCCCACCTTGCTTGAATCGACGGGCGCTCCCGATTGCACGGCGGCCTCCACTCCGGCGAGGATGTCGCGCAGGTCGCCATAGCCAAAATCCTTGATGTTCCCCCGGGTGAAGGCCTCGCCCTGACCATAGCTGCCGCGCGGATTGGGAAGGAAGACGAAGTAGCCCTGGCTCGCGAGGACTCCGGAGGAGACCGGCCAGCCGGCGCGGTGCGCCGAGGCCGGCCCGCCATGGACGACGACGGCGAGCGGGTAGCGCTTCCCCGCCTCGACGTGCGGCGGCGCGAGGAGCCACCCCTGGACTCTCCCGGCGTCCGTCGTCCAGTGGAGGCTCCGTGCTTCGCCCCAGGCCGGAGCGAAGCGGGCGTTCGAATGCGAGACCTGTTTCCAGGCGCCGATCGGCCCGGCCCATACCTCGGGCGCGTGGCCGAAGTCGTGACGGATAGCCGCCGAGGTCTGGCCGTCGCGGCCGAGCGCGATCCCCAGACCCTGACCCTCGGAGAGCGTCTCGGGGCCGTGCCACAGGGTCTCGGCTCTGCCGCCGGGCACGTCCAGAGCGGTGATGGCCGTGTCCTGATCGGCCAGCTCGACGACGAGAATGCGGGACGGCGAGGTCCATGCGAGCCAGGCCGGAGACGCCGGGCGGCCCGGCGTCAAATTCCTGGCCTCTCCGCCGGAAGACGGAACGAGATAGACGTCGCCTCCGGTCGACCCCTCGTCGCTCATGATGCCGCCGATCAGGGCAATGGACTTCCCGTCGGGAGAGACGCGAGGAACGGCGATCTGCACGTCGACCGGCGGCTTCCACAGCGAGCGCATCTCGCCGCTCTCCCGGTTGAGCGTGTAGAGCTCGGCCACGTACCAGTTGTCGTCCCCCGAGCCGTGGGCGGCGGTGGCGGCGAAGCTCTTGCCGTCCGGAGCCCAGTCGTACTCATAGACGTAGAGATCCGCCGGGGAGAGGGTGCGGACGGCGCCGCTCGCGAGATCCGCGACGGCCAGGCGCTGCTCCTCCGGATGCTCGCCGACCACCCCGGCGTCCCGGGCCGTGGCCTGGAGGGGACCGGCCGGCCCTTTGCGTCCTTCGATGACGAGGAAGGCGATGGAACGGCCGTCCGGCGAGAAGCGTGGCGTGGAGAGATGACCGTGGAGCTTGGTGACCGGCCGGGGCCTCGGCGCGGGTTGGGAAAAGTCGGCGGCATCGGCGACATAGATCTGCTCTTCGTCGCCCACGGCATCGGAGATGAAGGCGAGCTTCTTGCCATCCGGGGACCAGGCGGGATCGCCTGCCTTGGCGCAGACCTGGCGCGCGGACCCTCCTCCCGCCGGCGCGAGGCCGGCCACGAAGAGGGCGCCGCTTTGAGTCGGCCGGCCGTCCTTGTCGCGAATCGCCTCGACCCAGGCCACCCGCGCGCCATCGGGGGAGAGAGCCACGCCGCGAAAGGTCTCGGCGGCGGTAACGGTGTCGAGCACCTGCTCGATGGACGGTGGAGCGGCCTGAACCGCCGGCAGCGAGCTCGCCGTCACCAGGAGACATCCGAAGGTCACTACGCGCAGGCTCGCCATGGTCTCTCCTCCCGAAAGGGTTCGTCCGCGGGAGCTTACCCGAAAACGCCCTCCCTTCTCCTCGGCGTTTCCAGCGCAAGAATCGGATATCTCCCATTTTCATGGTCCTCTACTCTCCTCCTTGCCGGCCGAGCCCATGGCCGCGAACCTCAAGGAGACTGCGATGCACAAATCGATTGAACCCGCGATCCTTTACTTCGGCACGCCGGTGGTGCTGGTGAGCTCGCTCAACGAGGACGGCACCCCCAACGTCGCGCCCATGTCCTCGGCGTGGTGGCTCGGATGGAGCTGCATGCTGGGGTTCGGGGCGCGATCGAAGACGCCGGCGAACATCCTGCGCACCCGGGAGTGCGTGCTGAACCTGCCCTCGGTCGATCAGGTCGGAGCCGTCGACCGGCTGGCGCGGCTCACGGGCTCCAACCCCGTGCCGCCGCACAAAGTGGCGATGGGATATGAGTATGAGCCGGATAAACTCGGCGTGGCGGGACTGACGCCCCAGGAATCACAGCTCGTCGCGCCGCCGCGCATCCGCGAATGCCCGGTGCAGCTCGAGGCAGTGCTCGAAAGCACTCATCCCATCGCGGAGAGCGATCCCGCCCGCAAGGGAAACCTGATCGCTCTCGAGGTTCGCATCGTGCGCGTCCACGTCGCGGAGGAGCTGCTTCTCCAGGGGCATGAGAACCGGATCGATCCCGATGCCTGGCGCCCGCTCATCATGAGCTTCTGTCAGTTTTACGGGCTCGACGCGAAAGTCCATACCTCGCGTCTGGCCGAGATCCCCGAGTCCGCCTACCGGCCGCGGCCCAAGTCCAGCGAAACCCCGGTCAGCGCTTAGCCGGTGGGGGTTCGCCGGTTGAAGGACGATTCGCCGTCTGTCCCTCTCCAACCGTGAGATAGGTGACGGTGTCCCAGGCGTTGTGAATCCCGACGAAGAGCAGAAGGAGCGATGCCGCGCCCACGGAGAAGAGAGCCGGAGTGGGGTGCCGCTGAATGGAGAGCCCGGCCCCGAGCAGCGCGGCGTAAGAGAGAAATGGAAAGACGACGTGAAAAAGCCAGTCCTCCAGCACCGGCTTATAGCCATCCTGGCGCCGCGTCCGGAACACGACCACGATCGCGTAGATCACTCCGAGAACTCCGCTGAGCCCTAAGACCATCGCCGGACCCGAGAGCCCTGGCCAGGGCGCGCTCAAAACCGCGGAGATGAACAGGACGGCACAGAAATGCACGACGGTGGGAGTGCCGAAGGCCGCGATCTCCCGAGACGACCTGCGCCCCGGAATCTCCGCCACCAAGGCCATGACGACGAACTGCAGCCCTGTCAACGCGGCGCCCGAAGAGCCGACGATGACATAAAAACTTTCCCAAGCTTTGAGAACGGCGGTCGATTCCACGTCGGTCCCTCCACGGTAGGGCTTCGCCGCGGGCGAGTATACCGAAGTGAACCTTCAAGGACCTCGGAGACAGGGGGCGACGGCGCCAGGTCCGGCGGCTGATTGTCCTTGCCGTCCTGTTGTCCGTGCTCGTCCTTCCTGGTGCGCGGGCTCCTGGGGCCGCCTGCGCCCCGGGGCGCGCTTTGCGATAAGATCCTCCTAGATCCACGTAGAGGAGACCGGCATGACCAACAGTTTCGAGGAAGCCAAGGCGCAACGAAACATCCTGGAGCGGCTTGGCGAGAAGATTCCCGGCTACCGGGGCTTTCAGGACCGCGAGCTGCGGCGCGACGTCGACAAGACGCTGCGCGAGCATCTGGCGTCGGAGCTGGGACACCTGAAATCGTCCCTGCGCGACCGCACCCGCGCCTACACGGACGCCGGCAAGATCGGCGCCCTCAATGGCTTCGACCGCCTCGACCGCACGATCGACGGCCTGTCGCAGGCCGTGCGCTTCGCCGACTACGGCGAGACCGGGCTGTTCGATCCGGTGAAGATCGGCGAGCCTGAGCTGCAGCGCCTCTACGCGTTCGACCTCTCGGTGGTGGACGACCTGGCGCAGCTCGAGGCCGCCGTCGCCACGGTGCCAGCGCCGGGCGGCGACGATCCGGCGGCGGCTCTCGACCGGCTGCAACAGGGAGTGCGGGCGCTGGACGACAAGTGGAAGCAGCGCAAGCAGGTCATCAGCACCGCCGTGCAGGGCGCCTAGGAGCGCTCCGGCGCGGCGATATTTTCCGGCATTCAGGAGACCCCACCATGGACGTGATCCAATATCAGGACCCGACCGGCAGCACCATCGTGTCGCGCTGGCCCGCCGACGGCACGGCGGCCATCCGCCTCGGCAGCCAGCTCATCGTCGAGGAGAGCCAGCAGGCGGTGTTCTTCCGCGACGGCAAGGCCCTCGACACCTTCGGCCCTGGCCGCCACACCCTGGCGACCCAGAACATCCCGGTGATCGCCAGCGTCTTCGGCATCCCCTTCGGCGGCACCTCGCCGTTCCAGGCCGCCGTGATGTTCGTTTCCACCAAGACCTTCCTCGACCTCAAGTGGGGCACCAAGGAGCCGGTGATCTTCCGCGACCACGAGCTCTCCATGGTGCGGCTGCGCGCCTTCGGCAAGTTCGCCGTGCGGGTGACCAACGCCCAGGTGTTCGTCAACACCGTGGTCGGCTCCCGCGGCAACTACAGCACCCAGGGCGTCGAGGACTACTTCCGCGACGTCATCGTCGCCCGGCTGACCGACGTCCTGGGCGAGAACCTGACCTCGATCTTCGACCTGCCGAAGGTCTATGACGAGCTGGCCATGGGGCTCAAGGCCCGGGTGGCCGACGACTTCAACAAGTACGGCATCGAGCTGGTGGACCTCTACCTCGGGGCCATCACGCCGCCCGAGGAAGTGCAGAAGATCATCGACGAGCGCAGCGGCATGGGCGCCATCGGCGACATGAACGCCTATATGAAGTTCAAGACCGCCCGCGCCATCGGCGACGTCGCGGCCCAGCCGGGCGGCGGCGCCGGCAGCACCGTGGGTGCCGGCCTCGGGATCGGCATGGGCGCCGGCCTCGGCGCCATGCTGCCGGGCATGATGCGCGACGCCATGGCGTCCCAGCCACCCTCGGCGGCCGCGGCTCCGGCGGCTCCCGCGCCGGCGGCCCCGGCGCCCGCGGGCAATCCGGTGGCCGAGAAGCTGCGGCAGCTGAAAAGCCTGGCCGACGAGGGGCTGATCAGCCCGGAGGAGTTCAACGCCAAGCGGCAGAAGCTGCTGGACAAGATGTAAACGCGAGGTGCTGGCTTGAACGCGCGCGAACCGGGGTTCGTCCTCGACGGGAAGTACGAGATCGTCCACCGCCTCGGCAGTGGCGGCATGGGGGAGGTCTACCTCGTCCGCCACCTCCATCTGCAGGAGCTGCGGGTGGTCAAGATCCTGCGCCAGGACCTCGCGGGCGATCCCTCGGCCCAGAAGCGCTTCATGCGCGAGGCGCGGCTCGCCACGCAGGTCAAGCACCCCAACGTCGCCATCCTCTACGACTTCTCGACGCTGGAGGACGGCAGCTTCTACATGGTCTGGGAGCACATCCAGGGCCAGAACGTCGGCGACCGCATCCGGCGTTCGGGTCCGTTCACGGTGCCGGTCGCCGTCGAGCTCGGCATCCAGGCGCTCCAGGGGCTCGAAGCCATCCACTCCACCGGCGTCCTGCACCGCGACCTGTCGCCCGACAACCTGATGATCACCGAGGACAAGGCCGGCAGGTTGCGGATCAAGATCATCGATCTCGGCCTCGCCCGCACCCTGGAGGCCGACGCCAACTTCGAGATCACCCAGGTAGGCATGTTCATGGGCAAGCTCCAGTACTGCTCGCCCGAGCAGGCAGGGACGTCGAGTGGTATCACGCTCGATCACCGCAGCGACCTCTACTCCTTCGGCCTCGTGCTGTACGAGATGATCGCCGGGCTGCCGCCCTTCGATTCCGAGAACCAGCATGGCTTCATCTTCAAGCGGCTGTCGGAGGATCCCCTGCCGCTGCGGGGCCGCAATCCCCACGTCGACGTGCCGCAGGAGCTGGACCGCCTGGTGCGGCGGGCTCTGGAGCGCGACCGCGAGCGGCGGTTCCCGGAGGCCCGCGACTTCATCGTCGCCCTCGAAAAAGTGGCGAAGGGGCTGGATGGCGCGGAGACGCGGGAGATTCCGCTCTCGGTCCTCGAAGCCTCGGTCCACCGGCCTCCGCCGCCGGCCCCGCGCAGCTCGAGCGAGCTGTCGCGGGCCGAGAGGATCGACCTTCTGGCCCAGATCGACCGGGCCTCGAAGCGCGTCCAGGAGAGCACCGTCGACTTCTCCCGGGCCGAAGCCGCCCTTGCGGCCGGCCGGCTCGACGAAGCGCAGCGGCTGACCGACGAGATCGCGGCCGCGCAGCCGCGGGCCCTGGGGCTCGACCGGCTCCGGGACCGGCTGGCCGAAGCGCGCCAGCAGCTCGGCGAGGAGCAGCGCCGGACTCGGGAGGCGGCGGCGCGGCGCGAGGCTGAAACCGAGCAGGTCTTCACCAACTACGTGCAGCGCAAGCAGCTCCCCCTGGCCCGCCTGGCCCTGGAGACGCTGCTGGAGATTGCGCCCTCTACCCCGCGCCGGGCGGAGTTCGAGGGACAGCTCCTGGTCCTGGCCCAGGAGACGGAGCGCAGCCGGCGGGCCGACGCCGCCCTCGCCACGGGCCGCACCGCCCTGGTCGACGGCGACCTCAGGACCGCGCGCCACGAGCTCGAGGTCGCGACGCTCAACGATCCCGAGGGCAAACGGTCCGAGGTTCTGAAACGCGAGATCGAGGCGGCCGAGCGTCAGTCCCAGCAGACGGTGGAGATCGAGCGCCGCCGCCGCCGTTTCGAGGAGCTTCTGGCTTCGCACCGGCTGGTGGAGGCCAAGGAAGACCTGGAGGCCCTGGAGAAGCTCGAAGTCTCGCGGGTGACGCTCGACTTCTACCGCGAGCAGCTGCAGGAGGCCCGGGCGGGAGTCCAGACGGAGGAGCAGACCGCCGTCTTCGAGCACCGCTACCGCCAGGCGCTGGCCGGCCACGACTGGTTCCGAGCCCGCGAGGTGGCCGAGGACTGGGAGAAATCCCAGCCCGGGAGCGAACGGGCGGCGGCCATGTACTCCGAGATCGAGCGTCTGGAGGTCATCCACCGCCGGCAGCAAGCCCTGGAGCAGGGCATCCTCCAGGTGGAGACCTTCATCGCGCAGGGCGACGCCGCCAAGGCCGGGCTGGCGCTCAAGATCATCCTCCAGATGGATCCCGACAACCGGCACCGCAAGCGTCTGGAGAAGCAGGTGGCTGGACTCAAGAAGTAGAAGGCGAAGAGCGGCCCCTGCGGGGCCGGACCCTCACTAACTAAAGATCGGCAGTTACTCCTGCGCAGCCAGGCGATTTCAATCCCTGGCTGCGCAGGCCGTAGGCTTGGACGACGCGCGTTACCCCGGGCGCGGAGGGGCTCACCCGGCCCATCCCCTTGATACACTCCCTCGCATGACCGTCCTATCCTCCGAGACCGCCGCCGTCGCCGCTCCGGCCGCCCACGAGCGGCTGCTGCGGTATGCCTATATGAAGCTCACCCGGGACTTCGACGCCCGGTTCGAGGCCCTGCTGCTCACCGGCCGGGTCTCCAAGTGGTACAGCGAGGTTGGCAACGAGGCCACCACCATCCCGGCGGGCCTGGCTCTGGGGCCGGGCGATGCGCTGTGCACGCTACACCGGGATCTCGGCGCCATCCTCGCCGTCTATCTCGATCCCGCCCGCGCCTTTCCCGGCTTCGACTTCGGCGAGCCGGACGGCCGGCGGCCCGAGCCCGATCATCTGCTGAACCGCCTCGCCCTGCAGCTCCTGGGCAAGGGCGACGGCTTCTCTCAAGGGGTCGAGCGCTCGTTCCACTACGGCTATCTGGCGCCGCAGGAGGGCATCCTCCACGTCGGCATGATCAGTCATCTCGGCGCCATGATTCCGGTGGCCGCCGGCTGTGCCTTCGCCTTCCGGCACTCCGGCTCCGACCGGGTGGCGATCAACTTCATCGGCGAGGGCGGCACGTCGACGGGCGACTTCCACGAGGGGCTCAACATGGCCGCCGTCTGGAAGCTGCCGCTGATCCTGGTGATCGAGAACAACCACTACGCTTTCTCCACCCCGGCCCATCTCCAGTACGCCGCCGAGCGCCTCTCCGACCGCGGCATCGGCTACGGCATCGCCGCCGAAACGGTGGATGGCAACGATCCGGACGCGATGGCCGAGGTCTTCCGCCGGGCCGTGGACCACGCCCGCGCCGGCAAGGGGCCGACGCTGATCGAGGCCATGCTGGGCCGCATGCGCGGCCACAGCGAGGGGGACGACTCCCTGAAGGTGGTGCCCAAGGACGAGCTCGCCGCCTACCGCGCCGCCGATCCCGTGCCCGCCTACGCGGCGCGCCTGGAGGAGGAGGGAATCCTCGACGCCGCCACCCGCGAACGCCTGGAGGCGCGGATCGCGGAGATGGTGGAAAACGCCATCTCCGGCGCCATCGACGCGGCTCCTCCGGCGGCGGAGGTGGCCCTGCGGCCGGTGTTCGCCCCGGCAAAACCGTTGCCGAAGACGCCGGAGACCGCGGCGCTCATCCAGCGGCGGCGCAACCCGCGCGAGATGACCTATGTGGACGCCATCAACCAGGCGCTGCTGGAGGAGATGGAGCGCGATCCGTCGGTGGTGGTGATGGGGCAGGACATCGGCGTTTTCGAGGGCGCCTTCCGCACCACCAAGGGGCTCCACTCCCGCTGGCCTCACCGCGTGCTGGACACGCCCATCGCCGAGAGCGGCACGATCGGCATCGCCATCGGCGCCGCCCTGCTGGGCTACCGGCCGGTGGTGGAGATGCAGTTCGGCGACTTCATCTCCTGCGGCTTCAACCAGCTGGTGAACGTGGCGGCCAAGCTCTACTACCGCTGGCAGGTGCCGTGCCCGATCGTCATCCGCCTGCCCACCGGCGGCGGCGTGGGCGCCGGGCCGTTCCACTCGCAGAACCCCGAGGGATGGTTCGCCCAGACGCCCGGCATCAAGGTCGTCTGCCCGGCCACGGCCGAGGACGCCATGGGACTGCTCAAGGCGGCCATTCGCGATCCCAACCCGGTGATGATCTTCGAGCACAAGTTCCTCTATCGCCGAATCAAGGCCGTGCTGCCCGAAGGCGAAGCCGTGGCGCGCCTCGGCGAGGCGCGGGTGATGCGGAAGGGAACGCACCTGACGCTGATCGGCTACGGCGCCTCCACCTGGACGTCGCTCGAAGCCGCCGAGGAGCTGGCGAAGTCGGGCGTCGAGGCCGAGGTCATCGATCTGCGGACCCTGGTGCCCTATGACGAGGAGACGGTGCTGGCCTCCGTGAAGCGCACGGGAAGGGCGCTGATCGTTCACGAGGCGCCCATGACGCTGGGCTTCGGAGCCGAGATCGCCGCCCGTCTGGCCGACGCCGCCTTCCCCTGGCTCGACGCCCCCATCCGCCGCGTCGCCTACCCGGACCTGCCGGTGCCCTACGCGAAGAATTTGGAGAAGGTTCTGCTGCCGGACAAGGAGAAGGTGCTGGCGGCGGCGCGGGAGCTGTTGGCGTACTGAGCTCCGGAGATCTCGTTACCGATGCCAGCCAATGTAGAGACGCCCGCGGGGAACCCCGCGGGGCGTCTCCTCGGAGCCATGATCCTCACTGCCGCCTGGAAGGTCTGAACATCGACGAAAGCGCGCCCCAGAACTGTCCTGAGAAGCGAGGGGCGACGCTTCGAATGAGACGCCCCACGGGGTAGCTGGCGCTACCCTCGTGGGCGTCTCTACAATGGCAGCCGGCAGCCGACGGGTCACAAATAACTACTTCTTCTTCTCCAGCTGCTTCTGAAGCTCGTCGATCCGCTTCTCGAGCTCCTTCAGCTTTTTCTCCAGGTCCGCCTCGCGGCCCGGGCCGATGCGCTTGATCTGGATCCGGTGCCCGTCGTCGTCGAGCCACTTTCCGGAGTCGGGGAGATCCTTGAGTTTGAGCAGCTTTTCGCCGTCGAGGTTGAGCAGCAGATGCTCGCCGTGGCCGCCCTTACCCAGGAAGGGGGCCGCCATGTCGAGCTCCGGCCGCTCGCGGGTGACGATGGGCGCGGAGACCGTCTGGGCCTTGCCGTTGCGCCAGATCTCGACCGGCACCTGCTGGCTGTTGTCGTAGGTACGGACCTTGCCCATCACGTCCCAGGTCGACTTCATGGCCTTGCCGTCGATCAGGGTGAGGATGTCGCCCACCTTGATCCCGGCCTTCTCCGCCGGGCTGCCCGGCTCCACCTTCGCGACCATGACGCCCGACTCCTCGGGCACGCCAAAGTGAGTACGCAGCTCCGGCGTCAGGTCCAGCAGGGCGACGCCCAGATAACCGCGGTTGACCATCGGGCCGCCGCTTTCAAAGACCTGCGGTTTGCCGTCCTTGACGATGACGACCCGCTTCATCTCGACCTTCTTGCCGTCGCCCTCGCCGTCGTCGGCACGGACGGCGCTCGCCGTGGCGGTCCAGGCCACAAGGCCCAGAGCGAGGCCACAGGCCAGGGCGTTCAATCCCTTTCCATTGCGCATTGCGATTCTCCTTTTCAGTGTGTTGCGATCGGTTTCTTCAAAAAGTATCGACGTGGTAGGCCGCGGGCGTCGCGGCAGAGACGACCTCGGCGCTGCCCACCTTTCCCAGATCGAGGACGTAGTCAACCTTCTCGTCGCCCCCGAGGTACACCACGGGCGGCGCCGACATTTCGTGCAGCTCAGCCTCCAGGCGCCCGTGCTCTTCCCGAAGCTCCTTCAGGGCCTGGACGGCCTCCTGATGTTTCTGGTTTCCTCCCCGCCATTCGATCAGCGCCCCGGCCGAGATCGCGATCACGAGGAGCGCGGCGATCGCGAGGACCGGCGCGAGGCGAAAGGTCGTCCAATGCGGCCCGCGCCGCGGCTCGGCATCGAGCTCCTCCAGCACGCGGGCCGTGAAGCCCGGGCGAGCCCGCTCGGGAGGCAGCTCGCGTAACAGGTCCGCTACTTCGCGGGTCTGGGGGTTCCAGGGGTCTTCCATGCCGCACCTCCGCTCCAATAAGTCTCGAGCTTCTGCTTCAACTGTTTGCGCCCGCGGTGGACGCGTGACTTCACGGTGCCTTCCCGGCAGCCGAGCTCCCGGGCTATGTCAACATACGACCAGCCCTCGATCTCGTGGAGCACGAGCGGCACCCGGTAGCGCAGGGGCAGCTTGGCGAGCGCCGCGCCCATCTCCCGGTGCAGCTCCCGGCGCAGCAGCCCCGAGGCGGCTGCCGGCTCGGCGTGCTCCGGGCGCGGCAGGAAGGGCAGCAGCAGACGCAGCCGCCGTTCCCGCCGCTCTCCCGACCGCACCAGATTGGTGGCGATACGAAAGAGAAAGGCCCTGAGATAGCCCTGCTCGGTGTAATCCCGGGCGGCGCGGAACAGGCGCAGGAACGTATCCTGGGCCAGATCCTCGGCACGGTCACGGTCACCGCTCAGCCGGGTGAGATAGCTCACCACGGCGTCCTTGTGGCGGTCGACGAGGTCCGCGAAGGCGTCCCGGTCTCCCTCCCGCACCCGTGCCATCAACTCGGCATCGCTCGGCTGTTCCAGAACCATCGGCATGCTCATGAGCTGGCTTGTCATCTCCAGCCCAACATAACGCGGCGGGAGAGGAAAGGTTCCCGGAAGGCCCGGGGTGGCTCCGGGTACCAGTTGGCCCGGATCTTGAAACAACTATTTTCAGGCCCGCCGCCGACCCGCTGGCGGAGCTATTTCACCGCAAGCGCGGTGATTCAATGAGGAGGATGATATGGCCAGAACCAGCAAAACCGCCGAGCGCGTGAAGGATGGAGTGGACGGCCTCGTCAAGAAGACTCGCGGGGTCGTCAATGGCGGCCTCGATGCCGTGAACGAGAACCTCAATGGCGGAGTCGACCGCGTCGACCGCCGCTACCGCGAGACGGCCACCCAGTTGCGCGGCCGTGTGGCCCGCGTTTCGAATAACGTCAACGAGAAGGTCATCGACGCGAAGAAGACGCTCCTGGGACGCTACCTGCGCACCAAGAAGAAGGTCTCGCGCCTCCAGCGCGACTCGGGCCGGTATGTCAGGGACAACCCGGGCAAGGTGCTCTTGTCCATCGCCGGCCTCGGTCTCCTGATCGGGCTCGTTGCCAGCCCCCGCCGCCGCCTCGCCAGAGCGTAGAGGCGCATCCCCCGGCGAGCCTCCGGCCCTTCAGCGGCCGGACGTTCGCCGGCAGCGGGGCGAGTCTGCAAGATGCCATCCTCATGAATACCTTTTTCGACGACCTGTAAGCACCCCTCAAAGCTTCGGCAAGCTACCCCTGCTCGTGTGCCACAGAGCCAAGATCTCGACCGCCCCGCTCTCGTGCGAGACGCTATAGTAGATGTGATAGCGGATCCGTCCCAAGAGAACTCGCCGAACGCCAGAAAGCGCAGCGTAAGGTACGGATTCTCCGGACGAGGGAAATTCCCTCGCCAATTCGAATCCCCTCGTCAGTTCATCTTCAAAAGCCTCTGGAGCCTTCGGCCGGTTCTCAGACCACCACTTGGCAGCGACTCGGATCTGAGCCGCTGCCCGAGGAGAGATCCGAAGCTGGAGTCTCAAGACCGTAGAGAGCGTAGCTCTCTCAGGAGGTCTTCACCGTCCACATAGTCACCCCGGCGAATGTCTTCCATGGCTTCTAAGAGCTCTCTCTGATCGGCTGAAGACAGCACAATTGGCTCGCCAGATTCGGGGGCGAGCACCACCACTTGGGTTCCCTCGGCTACGAGCTCAGATGGAACTTCGATTCGACCGCCTGTGACAGTACCCGTGATGGCTCTCATACCGCGATGATAGTCCCATCTATCTCCTGAGGGCAACAGAAGCCACACGGCCAGGACACCCTCTCGGCCTCTGGGGTATGAGAAACTACCCGTCCGTCCGAAGGAGACTCACGTGAGCAAGACTGCTGTACTCGAACCGCGCTTCGTCGCGATGATTGCCTCGGAGGTGAGCTGCCGGCCGCAGCAGGTGCAGGCCGCCTCCGAGTTGTTTGCCGAGGGGGCCACCGTCCCCTTCGTGGCCCGGTATCGCAAGGAGGCCACGGGCGGCCTCGAGGATCTGCAGCTCGAGACCCTGTTCAAGCGCCGGGAGTACTTCCTGGAGCTCACCGAGCGCCGCGACGCCATCCTGGAGAGCATCCGCGAGCAGGGTAAGCTCACCGAGGAGCTGGAGGCGGCCGTGCGCGCCGCCGTCACCAAGCAGGAGCTGGAGGATCTCTATCTTCCCTACAAGCCGAAGCGCCGCACCCGCGCCCAGATCGCCCGTGAGAAAGGGTTGGAGCCGCTGGCGGACGCGCTGCTGGCGAACGCCGCCTCCCGCGCGTTGCCGGAGGAGCTGAGCCGCGAGTTCGTCAACGCCGAGAAGGGCGTCGAGGATTCGGACGCCGCCCTGGCCGGCGCCCGGGACGTCCTGGCCGAGCGGCTCTCCGAGAACGCCCACGAGCGCTCCGAGCTGCGCCGGGTGATCGCCGTGGAGGGGACGCTACGCGTGCGCGTCCTCCCCGAGAAGGAGAAGGACCCCGAGGCCGCCACCTACCGCGACTACTTCGAGCACGACGAGCCGGGAAGGGACATCCCCTCCCATCGCCTGCTGGCCATTCTGCGCGGCGAGCGCGAGGGCTTCCTGATTTCGGACCTGCGGGTGGACGACGAGCGCGAGGCAGAGCGCCTCGGCCGCTCCTGGCGCCTGCCGCTCGATACCCCCTGCGGCCGGCAGATCGCCGAGGCCTCGGCGGACGGCTACAAGCGCCTGCTGCGGCCCTCGATCACCAACGAGGTCCGCTCCGAGATGCGCGAGCGGGCCGAGGCGCAGGCCATCGCCGTCTTCCGCGCCAACCTGGAGGCGCTGCTACTGCAGGCGCCGCTGGGCCAGATCGCCGTCATGGGGCTCGATCCCGGCTTCCGCACCGGCTGCAAGCTGGCGGTGGTGGACGGCACCGGCCGCGTCGTGGCGACCGACATCATTCATCCCACGCAGCCCCAGCTCGACGAGGTCGGCTCGGCGCGGACGGTCGTCGGGCTGATCAAGAAGCACGGCGTCCACGCCGTGGCGGTGGGCAACGGCACGGCGAGCCGCGAGACCGAGGCCTTCGCCCGCAAGGCCGTGCAGGAGGCGGGGCTCGACAAGGTGGTCGTCGCCATCGTCCCGGAGACGGGCGCCTCGGTCTACTCGGCCTCGGCCGTCGCCCGCGAGGAGCTGCCGACGATGGACGTTTCCCTGCGCGGCGCGGTCTCCATCGCCCGCCGTCTTCAGGACCCGCTGGCCGAGCTGGTGAAGATCGAGCCCCGCTCGCTGGGTGTGGGCCAGTATCAGCACGACGTGGATCAGAGAGCGCTCGACCGCGAGCTGGACACGGCCGTCGAGGGCGCCGTCAACCGCGTCGGCGTCGAGCTCAACACGGCCTCGGCCTCGCTGCTGCGGCGGGTCTCCGGCCTCTCCGAGCGGCTGGCGAGCGCCGTCGTCCATCACCGCGATACCAACGGCCCGTTCAAGTCCCGCAAGGCGCTCCTCAAGGTGACGGGATTCGGTCCCAAGACCTTCGAGCTGTCGGCCGGCTTCCTGCGCATCCGCGAGGGTGAGAACCCGCTCGACCGTACAGCCGTCCACCCCGAGCGCTACGAGGTGGTGCAGAAGATGGCCACGGCTCTGGCGGTGCCGGTGGGGAGCCTGGTGGGCAACCCGGAGCTGGTGGGCCAGGTCGACTTCAGCCGTTTCGTGGACGAGGCGCACCAGGTGGGCAAGTTCACCCTGGAGGACATCCGCAACGAGCTTCTCCGCCCGGGCCGCGATCCGCGCCCCGAGTTCAAGACCCCCGAGTGGCGGTCGGACGTGACCTCGGTGAAGGATCTTCAGCCCGGCATGGTGCTCGAAGGGCGCGTCTCGAACGTGGCCAACTTCGGCGCCTTCGTGGACATCGGCGTCCACCGCGACGGCCTGGTGCATGTCTCCGAGCTGACCCATCGCTGGGTGGCGGACCCGCGGGAGGCCGTGAAGGTGGGAGAGATCGTGAAGGTCAAGGTGCTCGAGGTGGATCACCAGCGCGAGCGCATCAGCCTCTCGATCAAGGCCCTCCAGCAGCCGCCCGCCGAAGGCCGCCAGGCGACGGGCAGCGCCGGGAGGGGCGGGCGTCCGGATCGCACAGGGCCGGGTGGCGGCCAGGGAATTCGGCCGCCGGCGAAACCCGTTCCCAAGCCAGCGCCAAAACCAGCCGCTTCCGTGGAGGATTTGATGCGGAAGTTCAATCGGGGCGCGTGAGTCGCCAACAATTCTGGAGATCGCTATGAAGATCCGGTTCTATCTCGTTCTCTCGCTGGCTCTCCTCCTGATTGCCTCCGGCACGTCATACGCGAGGGGCAAGGCGGCTCCCACGGTTCCAGGCAAGTACAAGGACTGGAACGGGGAGGTCGACGAGCTCGAGGTCGTCTCCTCGTTCAAGCTCGCGGACTTCGACCACATCGTCGTCGAGCCGCTCGACACCTCGGCGACTCCCCTGCCCGAGAAGGACGACAACACCTACGCGCCGGTCAAGAACATTCTGGCTCTCGTGACCAAGCCCTTCGCGGGAGGCCTGGCTGGAGGGGTCGCGGAAAAGCCCCAGAGGCCCGAGGTCGTGCTCGCTCCGCGAAGCGCGAAGCCCGGAGAGACGGCCGAGCCTGGAACCCTCGTGATCCGCGGCAAGGTGACGACGATGGACCCGGGCTCCCGGGCCGCCCGTTACTGGGCGGGATTCGGCGCCGGCGCGGCGCGCACGGAGATCTCCGGCGAAGTGGTGGACGGCGCGACCGGCAAAGTCCTGCTCCGCTTCCTCCAGGAGAGGAGATCCGGAGTCGGCTCCGCCGGTGGCGACTACGAGAGCCTGATGGAGCGCAACCTCGTCACCATCGGCAACGACATCGGGGCCGCCCTGGTGCATTTTTGAGTCGTCGGCTACAGGCTGAAGGCTATGAAACCGAGCGGGCTTCGTTCCCAGACTAGTCCTCCTCTGGAGCTGAAGAGTTTCCAGACCAAGGTTCTTGATCTGGGACCTTGTCTCCTTGAGGATCTGGACAATATCGCCAAGGTTCTGGCGATCTTCGAACGGGAAGGCATCAAGGAATTACCCGAACAGCTCCACGCCCCGGTCGAGGCTTCGGCCTCAGCCGCCCGCCGCGCGTAGCGCCGCCGCCACCTCAGCCGGCTTGGCGGCCACCTTGCGCGGCCCGGACTCTCCGAAGTCCCGCATAGTGCCGTGTAGGTGCCACCCAATTAAGCAAAGCTTAGCAGGTGCGGCATAAGATGCATAAGATAGGGTAAGCCGTGGTAAGCTCTGTTGACTATGGATGAAATCCAGAACCCCTACAGACCAGGCGCCGGGAATCCGCCGCCCGCGCTCATTGGCCGCGACGAGCTGATCAACAGCTTTGGCATCGTTCTTCGACGAGCCCTAGCTGGCCGGCCAGACAAGAGCCTCATGCCTATTGGCTTGCGCGGAGTTGGCAAAACGGTGCTGTTGAATCGATTCTGCGAAATCGCAGATGCCGAAGGTTTCCAGACCTCCTTTATCGAGGTTTCCGAGACAAAAAATTTTCGCGCCCTACTCGCAATAAAATTGCGGAAGATTCTATTGGAGCTCAGACGAAATAGAGTTACTGAGGGGGTTCTTAAAGCGCTGAGGATCTTGAAGGCATTCTCTTTACAATTGCCCGACGGTTCTACCGTAACACTGGATGTTGAGCCACTTATCGGAACGGCTGATTCCGGAATACTCGCCGAAGATGTAACTGATCTCCTGGTAGCAACCGGTGAAGCAGTACGCTCCATCGGTACTGGATTCCTGCTAGCGATTGACGAGGTTCAATATCTTACCCTGGAAGAGATGGGTGCACTCATCATGGCGGTTCATCGCTCAACACAGCTCAATCTCCCCGTTGTCTTAGCTGGCGCTGGACTTCCGCAATTACCGGGACTCGCCGGAGATGCAAAATCATACGCTGAAAGGCTCTTTGATTACCCGAAGATCGGCGAGCTCACGGAAGAAGATGCCGCCGCCGCGCTTCAAATTCCTGCCCAACATGAGGGCGTCGCATTCGAGCCAGAAGCGCTGAGTCGCATCGTAGCTGAAACCCGCGGATATCCCTATTTTCTACAAGAATGGGGATCTCAGATTTGGAGTATGGCTGCCGGTCCCATCATTACAGCTCTTGATGTCGATACCGCACGCGCGAAGGTTATCGATCAGCTCGACAAGAATTTTTTTCTTGTGCGCTACGACCGCCTAACCCCAAAGGAAAGACTGTATCTTCGAGCCATGGCAGAAATCGGCTCCGGCCCCCATAGGTCCGGCGATATTGCCAATTGCCTAGGAGTTCGAGTCGAATCTGTGGCGCCTCGAAGATCGGCACTAATCGCCAAAGGCATGATTTATAGCCCTGCTCATGGCGATACGGCTTTCACGGTTCCACTGTTTGACGAGTATCTTAAGAGGGCAATTCCGGATTGGCGGTCAAAGAGAACGCCAGGAACGGCGAAGGCGATTGCGATAGACGTTGACCCGCTAGACGATGAATCTCTATTGGATTCTCTTTTCGAAGAATAGCTGCGAGGGTCTAATAAACTCCCGGACAAGTCACTGCGACTTCTCTCCCCGTAGCGCCGCCGCCACCTCCGCCGGCCTGGCGGCCACTTTGGCCCCGTGCCGCAACCAGCGTAACGCCTCAGCGCGGTCGCCCTTGGCGAGCAGGGCTTTGCCGAGCGCCAGATACGAGGCGGTGTGGGTGGGATCGATCTCCAGCGCGCGGCGCCAGCAGGCGATCGCGTCATCTGCCCGATTCTGCGTGGCGCGGATCTCTCCGAGCTGGTACCAGGCCGCCGGGAAGGCCGGCCGGGCGGTGAGGGCGCGGCCGAGGTGAGTCTCGGCGTCGGCGGTCTTGCCCTGGGCGGCGAGGAACTGGCCGAGGCTGTACTCCGTCTCGGCCCGCTCGGCGCCGGCGGCCAGGGCCCTCTCCAGAACGCCGATCGCCTCGTCCGTCCTCCCCTGCGCGGCCATCGCCAAGCCGAGCCATTCCAGCGCCTGGGGATGCTCCGGCCGCCGCACGAGGATGAAGGCGAGGGACTTCTCCGCCTCGGCGAACCGGTGCCGGCGGATCTGACCCTGGGCGAGGTCGAGCCAGGGCTCGATCGCCTCCGGCCGGGCCGACGCCAGCAGCTTTTCCAGATAGGTCACGGCGTCCTCCGTGCTGCTCATCCGGACGACCGCGGCGGCCCGGTAGACCTCGCCGAGCGCTCCCACGGCACCCGGATCGAGGAGGTGAATCCCGGTGAGGACCGGCTCCGTTTCGGCGAGCGGAGCCAGGAGCTCCGGACCTCCGGGCCGTCGCCGGATGAGGTGGTCGGTCATCACGACGTGGACCACGTCCTGGG
Organism: Thermoanaerobaculaceae bacterium; assembly: GCA_963717295.1. Lineage (GTDB taxonomy): Bacteria > Acidobacteriota > Thermoanaerobaculia > Multivoradales > UBA5704 > DATARR01. Next base: position 6,568,516 of record OY970330.1, on the reverse strand, counting down.
TCCGCCGTTTCGCCATGTGGCAGGAAACGCAGTCGCTGGCGTCCGCCTTCTCCGGTTTACCGGCCCGGCGGCAGGCGTCCGCCGCGTGGCACTGGAGGCAGGCGGCGCGGTAGTGGCTGGCGCGCTGACTCGGGGGAATCTTTCGGTGCGGGTCGTGGCAGGTCAGGCAGGAGAGGGCGCCGCCGCTGGCGAGGAAGCAGCGGCTCTGGCGCAGCCGGTAGGGATGATGGTTGATCTCGAAGCGGTCTGAAGGGGAGCGTCCCTCCTCCGTGACGTCCACCTGAACGAGGTACTCCGCGAGCGGCTCGCCGGGCCGGAAGGAGTCGTCGCTCCGGCCGAAGCGGCGCACTCCGGGCAGCGCCACCGAAGGCTGGAGATGGCAGCCGGAGCAGACCTCGTCGCTCCGAGTCTGGGAGAGCTTCCCCGGCGTGAAGAGGCTGGCACGGATCTCCTCCTTGACGCCCACGCCGCCCAGGGACAGCCACACATGCTCGGCGGCCGGTCCGTGGCACCGCTGGCAGCCGACTCCCTCGGGAAGACTGGCCGGGAAGGTCTGCGGCGCGCCGTAGGCGTCCGCTCCGGCCGGCACGTCGGGGTAGGAGGTGTGGCAGAAAATGCATTCGCGACGCACCCGCCGCAAGACTCCCTCGTGATCCGGCCGGTCGAAGCCGGGAGCCATGCCCCAGGTGCGGGTCTGAGTGTACCAGGCGAGAGGGAGCTGGAAGATCTCGCCTCCGGGGGTCTGGTAGAGATAGGTCCGGGCGTGATCGCCCGAGCCGAGAATCCAGTCCACCGGTTGTTCGAAGGCGTTGATCGGCCGGCCGGCGGAATCGAGTTGCCAGCGCTGGAACACGAGGCGGCCGTCGCGGCGGAACATCTGGAAGATCTGCGCCGAGGGGACGTGGACGAACGGCGGCGCCGAAAAGTCCTCGATCTCCGCCTCCGCCTGAGGCCGGCGGAATGCCCGGGCCATTCCCTTCTCGCGGTAGGACTCGGCGATCTTCGGATGGCAGAGAGCGCACGACCGCTCGTCGACGTACCCTGGCGCGGCTCCGGTGGTGACGGCAAAGCCGAAGCCAGCGAGGTGCGCGGCGATCGTCGGGACCGGCAGAGAAGAGATCGGCGGAGTTGACGGCGCCGGCGCCTGTCCGAGGAACAGGAGGGAGATCAGCCCCAGGAGGGCCGCCGGTCCCGGAAGTTTGCGGCGCACAGCATCCGGAGAATAGCAGGGTGGGAGTTTGCCGCCGCTCCGTCCCCGAGGCCTGGCGGCATCATGAACCCGTCTCCGGGACCGCCGCCTCCTTCCCTTACACTACCGTCCCATGAAAGCCCTCTGCTTCGACCGCTTCGGCGACGCCGGCGTCCTCGAAATCCGCGACCTTCCCGACCCAGTGCCCGGCGCCGGGGAGATGCTCGTCCGCACGCGCGCCATCGGCCTCAACTTCGCCGACGTCTACCGCCGGCAGGGGAACTACCACCTCCAGGGGAATCCGCCGTGGATTCTCGGCTACGAGGCGGCGGGCGTCGTCGAGGCGCTCGGCGAGGGCGTCTCCGGTTTCGCGGCCGGCGACCGCGTCGGCTTCGCGGACGTGCCGTTCGCCAACGCCGAGCTCGTCGTCGTGCCCATGGACCGGGCGATTCCGCTGCCGGACTCCATCTCCTTCGAGACCGCCGCCGGGCTCCTCCTTCAGGGCCTCACCGCCCATTACCTGACGCACGACAGCCACGAGATCCTGCTCGGCGAGTCCGTCCTCGTCCACGCCGCGGCGGGCGGCGTCGGCCTCCTCCTCACCCAGATCGCGACCTCCCTGGGAGGGCGCGTCCTCGCCCTCACCTCCTCCGCCGCGAAAGGAGAGGCTGCCCGCGCGGCCGGCGCCGAGAGTTCGGCGCTCTACAGCGAGGACTGGGTGGCCGCGGCCCTGCGCTTCTCAGGAGGCCGGGGCGTCGACGTCGCCTACGACTCCATCGGCTCGACCCTGGAGGACACCTTCCGCGCCACCCGCACCGGCGGCCACGTCGTCTTCTACGGCATGGCCGGCGGCGATCCCAAGCCGGTCGATCCGCGCATGTTGATGGACACCTCGAAGACCCTGACCGGCGGCGACCTCTGGAACGTTCTCACCTCCGCCCAGGAAAGGCGCAGCCGCGCCCATCAGCTCTTCGACTGGCTCGAAGCCGGCCAGCTCGCCCTCCACCCGCCCACCACCTTTCCCCTCGCCCGCGGCGCGGACGCCCACCGGCTTCTGGAAAGCCGGCAGAGCACGGGGAAGATCGTGCTGATTCCGTGAGGCGAATCTGAGAATCGAGCCCACGGAGCGTGAACCCTCCTGGGGCAGGCGACACCTGCTGGCTCTTGGGGTGCTCGAGCTTTATCTGCTGTCGGTCTACGCGTTCCTTGGCGGCTGGTGGCCGAGCTCCGTAGCCTCTTTCCCACCCGACTGGCTCAGGACTTTGTTGGTCGCCCTCTCGGCAGTGATCGTCTTCGGAACGCTACCGTTCTTGAGCCTCATGGCCCTACTGGCTTCCATCCGCTCTCGCCAACGGTACACAGTAGCCACGGTGCAGGAACCCCCGGTACAGGAAGACGGAACCGCGATGCGCGGGGTCTTCGCGGCGGTCTGTCTGACGGCGGCGATACCGTATCTGGCCGGCGCTCAGTTTCTGTTCGGCGGCAAACCATACGTGATCTTCGACGAAGCGGGGGAAGGTCCCTACAGTCCGAACGCCCGCCGCGAGGTCGCCGGCGAGCTCTTCGGGAACGCGGATCTTCCTCCCGGCTCCTCTCGCTGGCGGGCTTACTATCGCGCCGACTTCTCGTTCAGCGGCGATTACGACAAATGGTTCCGCCTGGACGAAGTGACGCCCAACGAGCTTGCGGAGCTGCTGCGAAAGCGAAGCCACCACCCACCCATCGAGGCCTGTCGAGACGAGCTCCTGGGCCGGCAGCGCTACAACCCGTCCTGGTGGCAGGTCGGTCAGCGCCTACAGCTCATCGCAGGCGAGGGCGTCCCCGGCGGTAGCGGCGAGTGTGTCTGGCTCGATCCGGCAGCCCACCGGGTGTATGCCTACGCCTGGCTGTCCTGAGCTTCGCCCGGATGTCCCAAGGCGTGCAGAAATCCCCAACCCATTGGAAAAATCGTTCCGCCAAGGCTCCAGCCGCTAATCTATAGGAAAAACGGTTTTTCCATAGCTCCGGAGCCAAATCCCATAGCTGGAGCGATTTTTCCAATGGGTTGCGGGATTTTTCCAAGGCTCCTGGAAGCTCCAGCTATGGAAAAACGATTTTTCTCATGGGTCCCAGGATTTTTCCAATGGGTCGGGAGATTTTTGACTCCGAAAAACCGCCAACACCATGAGATTAGGATTCCGTGCCTGCAAAAAGAGCTTTCAGGCCGGAGGAAGAGCTCCAGAGTCGAGAAAAACCCGCGCGAGGCTCAAAGGGGCTCCAGATCCCGGAACCAGAACCGCCCCCAGCCTTCCTTTTTGCCCCGAAGGGGCTCAGGCATGTAGCCTGGGGCTGGCGGCTTTTTGCCAGCCCCAGGAACACAAACACACACCATTTAGTATAGCCCCGAAGGGGCGACGGCAACCCATCGTCGGAAGCAAACTGCCGTCGCCCCTTCAGGGCTAGAAAGGATTTGTGATTCGCGCCTACCTGGGGCTGGCAAAAAGCCGCCAGCCCCAGGCTACATGCCTCTACCCCTTCGGGGCATCCATGCCCCACCGGTAGGCGCACCCGGATATTCGGAGCCGTGACATCGCTTAAAGCTTGTCGTACTCGTCGGGCTCAACGTCAGGAAGGCTCGCGAGAGCAGCCTCAAACCTCTCCCGGCTGCTGTCCTTCGCGGCCTCCAGATCCCGAAACCAGAACCGCCCCCGCCCCTCCACCCGTCCCAGCCTGATCTCCACCGGCTCGCGGAAGATCGGCCCCTCGTGGACGAAGGTGTGGAACTCACCGTTCTCGCCGCAGGGGTCGATATCGGCCGGTAGATCCCGGAGCAGATCCTCGTCGAAGGAGCGGCCCACGAAGACGGGATCGAGGGATTCGGAGTCCACACAGACCAGCGTGGCCTTGAAGCCGAGCCGGATCAGCTCCCGGGCCAGCTCATCCGTATCCAGGCCCCAGACGGGGAAGACCGGCTCCAGACCGAGCGCCGCCATCTGCCTCTCCCGGTAGGCGCGGATGTCCTCCAGGAAGAGGTCCCCAAAGGCGACGTGACGGATGCCCTCCACCCGGACCTCGCGAAGGACCGTGGCCAGGCGCTCCTCGTAGATCTCGTTCGTGCACTCCTTGGGGATCAGCACCTGCCGGAGAGGCAGCCCGATCGCCTCCGCCTGCCGCTCCAGCAGCTCGCGGCGGACGCCATGGATGCTGATGCGGTCGTAACCTTCGGTGATCGAGGTGAGCAGCCCCACCGGCTCGAAGTCCGGCGAGGACCGCAGGGTATGGAGGGCAAAGGCGCTGTCCTTGCCGCCGCTCCAGGAGAGAAGAATGGGGTGGCGCATCCGGGAAGGATAAAGGAACTTCACCCAGAAGGGATAAGGCGAGCCCGGAGGGCGGCAGACCCGTAGCCCAGGCCGTAAGCCCTGGGCGGGCTCCGTCGCCATAATGCCTCGATTAGCCGCTATCGCGAACCGAATGCCGGTCCGACAGGGTGTCTCGAAAAATGGAGCCGGCGACTCCGATGACGCCCGGGATTGAATTCTGGGCGTCCATGGCGCGAGATCCACGGTCGGCTGAGGCTCAGATATTGAACCGAACAAACCGGCCCTCGGCGGCGTCTCCTTTCGAGTAGCTGACGGCGTGGACCAACACACCGGCTGGATTGATCAGCCGGATCGTGCCACCTTTGTTCGAGAGCTGTGCGCCTCCTCCGGAGAGGACCACCGGCACCGATCCGCCAGCGGAAAGCAGAACCCCTCCGAGGACTTCGGCGGCGTTGTTCTTGTCGACGATGCTCCAGCCGGTGAGCTCCACGGCAGTCGTTGTCATATTGCCGACCACCACGACTTCCTTGCCGGGGTCGTCGCCCGCCGGATTGACCAAGGCCCGCTCGACGTAGACGTTCGGGAACGCCGGCTGAGTCTCGCCACCGCCCCACGCCAGGCCCCAGGTCCGGTTGGGACGCACCCGGCAGGACCTCCTTCGAAACTCCGGGAATTCGGTTGCCGTTCGCATCCGTCGGCAACCACTGGTCTTGAACCGGAAAATGAGAGGGCTCCGCTGGAAGCTCCCTCCTTCCCCACCACAGAGCCGAGGCGCCCATCTGATTGTCCCCATGGATCAGCAGCACAGGCCGGCCGAGCTATTGGGCCACGTAGAGGGCGATGGTGCTCTCTTGCCACCCCCGGCCGAGCCCGAGAGATGCAATTACGAGCGGATACAGGCCAGCGCGCGGCTGACCAGATCCGTGACGAAGGGCGTCGCCACGACGTAGAAGAACCGGACCTAGCCGCGGGCTGCCGCTAGGCGAGGAAGGAAATTCCTCTGTCTGAGGCTGCTGGTGTAAAAATCGCGAACAGCACAAGAAGCATAGCCAGAAATTGGTTATCCAAGAAGCTGCGGTGTCTTTTTGAGTTCATGGTTCCTCCTTCGTCATGAAGTCTTAGATGGATAGACCGATAGCGCACTGCCTCAAGGCATCCTGCCATGGGCGCCACCTTCCTGAATCACACCGCTAACGTTACGTCGCCGCTCCAAACTTTACGCTGGCCCAGCAAACGTTACGGCGGGCCGCCAAACATTACGCTGGCCCGTCAAAGTCTCCGCCAGCGTGCCAAAGCTACCGGAACAGGATTGAGTGGACGCGACTAAGCGCAACAATTGCCAGCCAGGATATGATGGACAGGCGCTTTCCAGGTCTGAGAGAATGGCTGCGGGGCTGGCGCAGTCAGTGAATCGGTCCCTTCGCACTCTGGGTGGCGCTGATGACTCATGACACTTTTCAACCGGCCGAGCTGGCCGATATCGACGCCATGGCGCGCATCCGAGCCGAAAGCTGGGGCACCATCCCCTACCGGCAGGCGCGGATTCGCTCCTACATGTCGGGTGAGCTGAACCCTCAACACGCCTTGCCGCCACGTATCGTCATCACCGCCAAAGAGGAAACCAGTCTCATCGGCTTCATCGCGGGGCACCTTAGCCACCGCTACAACTGTCAAGGTGAGCTGGAGTGGATCGACGTAGCCAGTGACCGGCGCCGGTCCGGCGTCGCCGCCGAGTTGCTTCGCAGACTGGCCACCTGGTTTGCTCAGCAGCAAGCCAGCAGAGTGTGCGTCGACGTGGATCCAGCCAATGTCGCGACGCGCGCCTTCTACTCCAGGCACGGCGCCGAATCGCTGAACGCCCATTGGCTGGTCTGGGCCGATATCACCAACCTCGTCAAGCTCACTGTGCCCAATGACAACACCCAGAACAACTAACAATGCCTGGCGCGTCGGACCCGGCGTCGTAGCCGCGCTTACCCTCCTCGGTATCGCGACCGGCCTCGGAGTCACGAGGGCGGTAGGCTGCGTAACCGAAATGCCGTGGGTCCTACGGCCCTTCGCGGTCCCATGGTCTCCTTGGAGCGACCCGTTGAACGTCCTCTGGTCAGCGGTGATGGTTGCGTTCGCGTGCCTGGCGGCGATGGCCCGCAAGCGGATCGCCCTGATCCTGATGGGCGTCGAATTCGCCGGTTTCGTGCTCTACCTGTTCCTTCTGAGGGGCGGGTATGCCGTCGGCATCATTGGAGCTCCACTACGGCAAGTGATGCAGTTCGATGCCCTCAGCGTGGCGGCTCGGGTCGGAGTGCTCGGCCTGCTTGCCTTCGGACAACATCCGAACCGCCGGCTACTCTTCCGGGTGGCCCTCCTCGGCGCCGGCGCTGCGCTGGTGATCGTGGGGATGAAGGCTGCGCTGCAGCCGTTGCCTGTCTGGTGAGTATCCGACCGAGCGACAAGATAATGATTGATCGAGACGCCAGAGACAAGATGGTGCTGCTGATCCGGCGATTGGTCGCGGGCCGGATCACCAACGATGAATTCGAGGCGGGTCTGCCACTCGGCTCTCCAGATCCAGCCGTGCGGGAGGTGTTCCATCGGGGAGTCTGGGGCTTCTACTCCGATCTCTCCGAGCACCGCCTCGTGGGCCGGCGCCGGCTCTCCGGAAGCGCGCGCAGGGACGCCGCTCGCTACATCCTGTTCCTGAAGAGCGATCTCGAGTATGAGTGGCCACGCCGGCAGATCTGGAAGGAACTGCCGTGGATGCTGGCCGGGCTTCTGACGCTGGGCTTGGCGGGACGCCTCTACTGGGCCTGGCTGGGCCGCCATGGCGAAACGAGCGTCTGGCCTTTCGTGCGGAAGGAAGATTTCGAGCAGGCGGTGCGGCAGCCGTGCTATCTCAGATAACGTTACGTCACCGGTCCGCCAAGCCGGGGCGGCCGTGGCGACCGCCCCTCTCGTCTACGCTAAGCGCAGTTGCAGGTATTGCAGTTGGAGTACTTCTGGGTGATGCAGAGGTCCGTGTCGCAGATGCAGATGGACTCGATCCGCGTCGTGGCTCCTCCGGCGGCGTTCTTCAATCCCTGGTCCCCCAGATGGCCGAGGGTCTCGCGGGAGATGGTCAGCTTGCGGAGCGTTTTCTTCTTCATGTTCGGATCTCCTTGGTTATGGGTGCTTCTACCAGCCCTGGTGCTTCCGGACCGGTAAAGGGAGTCCCGTGCTATCCTGCCGCCGTTCCGTTGAGCTGACCCTGTGATGAAGAGTCAATCCACAGAAGCCAGCAGCGAGCTCGATTCCCATGGTAAAGTCGCCAAGGTCTCCAAGCTTCAGGGACTGGAGCGTTAGGCATGTTGGGACATCGAATCAGAGCTCGCATTCTTCTCCTCACGCTCGTGAGCCTGTCAGGGTGCACCTTCGAAGCGGTGAAGCTCACTTCCGAATCCACGGACGGCGGCCAGGAGCCTCGACGGACCCGGGCGGCTCAGGCGGTTGTAGAGATTTATGCCGATCCAGGGTCTACCGAGGAGGCCGACATCGACTCGGTTACGGCGCTGGCGAAGGACCTCCAGAGAACCGGCCTGTTCAAGTCCGTAGTCATCGGTCCTGGCCACAAGGATGCGGCGTTGAGCTTCGTCGTGCGCCTCGCCGAAGGCGTAAGCCGATGCGGAACGCCTCATGTGCTGTCCGCCGCCACACTGGGCCTCTGGCACGACAGCGCCCAGTACTCCCATCTCTATGACTTCACGGTCCGAAATCGCAAAGGCGAGAGCCTCGAGGTCAAGAAGGAATACGAGGGAGAGGTCCTGAGCGGGCTGTTGGCTTTACCGATTCGAGCGTCCCGCAACTGGTCAGCTCCAAGCGACGATGCCGGTGCCGCCTCGGTGGTCGTCGACGCACTCAGGCGCGACCTGGAAGCGGAGCCGTTGATCGCTTCGCAGCGATAGACCTTCTCATAGGGCTTGGATGCTATCCTGCCCCCGGATTCAAGACCCGGGAGGAACATCCGATGGGACCGAGCGCTCTGCGACGCGTGGCGATGGGCTGTCTGGCGGCGGCTTTCTTCTTCGGTGGGGCGGGCGCGGTTCGGGGTGAGGAGCCCTGGCACACCCTGGGTCCCTTGGGGACGGTCGGCAACGAGGGGCTCGGGGGCCGGGTGATCTCCCTGGCCGTCGATCCACGCAATCCCAACCGGGTTTTCGCCGGCTCGGCGAGCGGCGGGCTCTGGGTGAGCGAGCTTTTCGAGGCCCGCGCAGGCAGCGGGACGGCGGCGGACGCCAATCCCCAGACGGCGAACTGGCGCGACGCCAGCCGGCCCTACTGGCGCTGGCGGTACGTTGATACGGGCTTTCCGGTGCTGGGCGTGGGCGCCATCGTGATCGATCCGGCGGACCCTGACATCATCTACATCGGCACCGGCGAGGTCTACGGCTATCAGCGGACGACGGCCCGGGGCTTCGACAATCAGACCTCGCGCGGCAACTATGGCATCGGCATCCTGCGCTCGACGGACGGCGGCCAGACGTGGGCGAAGAGCCTCGACCGCAAGCCCAGCCAGCAGACCGGCGTGCAGAGCCTTCAGATCGTGCCCGATGCCACGGACCCGGGCCGGTTCACGGTGTGGGCCGCCACCTCGGAGGGCGTGTTCCGGCTCGATTCCTCGAAGGGGACCGCCGAGACCACGGCGGACTGGAAGCTCTCGCTCGGCGTCGTCGCCGCCACGTCGGTGAGCGTCAATCCCAGGAAGCCGCTCGAGGTCGTGGCCGCGTGCGGCAACTTCGCGAGCTTGGGGCATGGCCTCTATAAGACGCAGGACGGCGGCGCCACCTGGACCCGGCTCGTCCGCGGACTGCCCGTGAGCTACGAGGGCAAGGCCGAGCTCGCCCGCTCGGCCTCCAATCCCGAGACGCTCTACGTGAGTATCGGCAACCTGACTCGGCTTCAGTTCGCGAACAACAAGGTCGACCCCGGCGCGGATGAAAACGGCGGCACGGACGGCATCACCTATCCTGAAAACAAACGTTTCAAATGCCTCTATACGCCGACGCCGCTGGTCGATCCTTCCTCGTACCTGTTGCGCAGTGTGGACGGCGGCGAATCGTGGGAGACGCGGAGCACGACTCGCGACGGCGGTTACTCGCAAGGGTGGTACGCCAACACCGTGGCAATCCATCCGCAAGAGCCCGACGAGCTGTTCGTCGGCTACGTCGGCCCCTACCGTTCGTTCGACGGTGGCAAGACGATGGAGGGCTTCGTGGTGTGGAAGGAGAACCGGCTGGTGGCGCAGGCGGTCTACACCCAGAGCACCGACTCGCTCATCTTCGTCGACTTCCACGCCATCGTCTACGCACCCGGCCGGCCCGACATCGTGTACTTCGCCTGCGATCACGGCGTCTATCGTTCGGCGGACGGCGGGCGCACCATCGAGCGGGTCAACCAGGGTTTCAATACCCTTCAGTTCTACCGCGGCGTTTCCACCTCCCAGAAAAACCGCGACTTCATCGCCGGCGTGCCGCAGGACTATGGCGTGGGCTTCCTGAGCTACCAAGGCGACCCGAGCACCTGGAAAATCATTTCCGGCTGGGGCCAGGAGGCGGGCTTCTCCGCTTTCGACGAGGACAAGGGCATCGGGTATTTCACCACCCACAGCAATCGCCAGCTCGGGCGCTGGCAGATGAACGCTTGCGATACGGGAAAAGATCCCAGCTGCAAGCCGCAGACGATCGATCCGGCCAGCGCCTTCGATCCTTGCTATATCCCGGACATCAATCCATTACAACGTAGCGCGAACTGCCTCGACAACACGTCGTGGAACGCACCTTTGGTGCTTGCCCCTTCGAATCACAATCGCCTCTACGCCGTGCGCGACGTCGTCTACCGATCGGACAAGGCGCCCGAGCATGCGTGGTCGCCGCTCTCGGACGCGGAGAAAGGGATTCCGGAGAAGTCGTGCACCTCGAATGCGGCGCCCGGCGTCTCGTGGGCGCCCACCAGCCTCGGCTGCGAGCTGGACGGCAATCCGATTTTCTCCCTGGCGGTGGCCCCCAAGGACGAGAACCATCTCGTGATCGCCACGGCGCCGCGCTATAACCGGATGAACGTCTTCCGGTCCCGGGATGCGGGCCGGAACTGGGAGCGCATCACCTACGACCTGCCGGAGACCGGGTATCCGATGTCGATCGTTTTCGATCCGCACGCGGCGGACGGATCGATCGTTTATTTAACGCTCGGAGGCTTCGGCTTCTCCCATCTCTGGAAGCTGGACATGGCGGCAGGCGCGCCGAAAAAATGGCAGGATCTCGACGGCGGACGGCTGCCGGACGTCTGGGCCGCGGGCCTCGTGATCGATCCGGCGGACAAGGACTCGCGGCACCTCTACGTGGCGACCGATCGCGGCGTGTACCGCACCGCGAACGGCGGCGCGAAGTGGGACCCTTGGAGCGAGGGGCTGTATCCCGGCGTGATGAGCGTGGATCTTCAGCTCTACGCGCCCGACCGGCTGCTGCGGCTGGTGACTCACGGCAACGGCCTCTGGCAGCGCCATCTGCCGGTACCGTAAGGTGAGGATGCTACTTTTGTCGGATCTGTCCTACGCTCGGGAGGACCGTTCAGCGAAGGGGTTCAGAACTTTCAGGCTTTCGATACCGATGAAGTCGTCGACGTTTCGAGTAACTACCGTCAGATCGTGCACGAGAGCCGTGGCTGGAGCATCAGGATTCACGGCCCGGAAGGGTTCTTTCCCCACGCGTCTGCCGTTCCCACTCGGTGGCATCTCCGAAGCTCTTGGGGCCACCGGCCGCCGCAAATCGCTCCAGGACGGCGGCCATCGCTGCACCCCGCGCCCGGGCAGCTGTCGGGGACTCCGAATCGCTCAGGAATGTCACGAGAATCTCGACTCCAGGTTCAGGCGGAAGCTTCTTGGGCACCTCGCCGCGCCATTCCAGGCGGTCTCCATGCAGAACAGCTCGGTAGGTGGCGGGCATTCACTGCTCCTCTCCAGCTAATGGTACCTCGGATCGAGGGTGGTGACCGCGGAGCTCTTCATCTCTCTGTTCTCCTTGAGAGTTGGCCGGCGTTACTGGGAGACTTCGACGATTTTTTCGATCTTATCCCCGATCCGGATCTGGTCGAGCACGGCGTCGCCGGCCACGACCTGGCCGAAGACGGTGTAGCCGCCGTCGAGGTGGGGCTGGGGGGAGAGGGCGATGAAGAACTGGCTGCCGCCGGTGTCCGGACCCGCGAGGGCCATGCCCACGGCGCCGCGGCCGTAGCGCAGGCGGTTGATCTCGTCGCGGATGACGTAGCCGGGGCCGCCGCTGCCGTCGCCGCGCGGATCGCCGCCCTGGATGACGAAGTCGGGGACGACGCGGTGGAAGTTGAGGCCGTCGAAGTAGCCCTGGGCCGCGAGCTGCAGGAAGTTGAGGCAGGTCAGCGGCGCCTCCGGGCAGGCCAGACGGACGGTGATCGTGCCCCGCTGGGTGCGGATCTCCACGGTGCGCGGCCGGCGGGTGCGCTGCACGACACCTCGGTAGGTGTCCACCTCCTGGCGGGTGGCGGGGCCGGGAGACGGGATCTTCGTCTGCCCGAGCCTGGCGAGGCTCTCGCCCGCCTCGCGACGCAGCACGTAGGGTCCGGCGGCGGCGGCCTTCTCCAGCAGACCGATGACGGCGCCGGTCTCCAGCGGCTCGGCCTTGCCGCGAGCCGTGAGCGCCTTCAGCTCCGCGAGTCCCATCTCCTCCAGGCCTTCGCGATAGACCCCTGGGAGCGCTGCCTGAAGCTCGGCGAACGGGGCGACGGGATGATCCGCCAGCCAGTCGAGCGCGGTGCCGCGCACTCCCGGATCGGGGTCCTGGAGGGCCTTGCGCGCGATCTCGGCGGCCTTGCCGGCCTTGGGGTCCGCCGTCAGCCAGGCGGAGACCGCGGCGGCCCGCACCCGGGGGGCCTTGTCCGCAAGCAACGGAGTCAAAACCCGCGCCTCAGCCGGCAATCCCAACAAGCCCGCGGCCTCCGCGGCGTGGGTGCGCAGCGCGACGTCCTCCGAACCCGCCGCGGTCGAGACGAGCGCCGCGGCTTGCGGGTACTTTCCCGAGGCCAGAGCCACGAGCGCCAGTCCCTTCTCCCACGGCTCACCAGAGTCCACCCGAGCCGCGAGGGCCTCGCCGAGGTCCGGCCGCGCCCAGACCCCCGCGGCTTCGAGGGCGCTCGCCCGCACGCCGGGGCGCGGATCGTCCATCAGGGTGCGCAGGCGCGGCGTCCAGTCCTCCGGAGGCTTCGCCTTGCCGCCCGCCACCAGGGCGCGGGCCGAGCGAAGGGCCTGGATGACCGGCCCGCCTTGAGGGTCGCCGGTGTCTTCCAGGAGAGGCCGCAGAGCCGCGAGATCCTCCGCGACGCCCACGATTCCCAAGGCGCGGGCCGCCCAGGCGCGCACCCGGGGGTCGCCGTCGGCGAGCAGGCCGCGCAGGGCGGGAAGGGCCTGGGGGAGCGGATTGCGGGCCAGGGCGTAGGCGGCCTGCGCGTGGAGCGCGGGGTCCTTCTGAGTCTGAGCCAGTCCGCGCTCGCCGAGGGAGACGACGGTCTCCTCCTTGAAGCGGAAGAGGCCGGGAAGCAGGCGCGCCCACCTCTCCTCCTCGGGAAGGGGGAGGAGCGGCTCGAGGACGTCGACCACCCGGGCGCCGATCTTGCCGAGAGCCTCCACGGCCAGCGTGCCGGTCTCGCGGTCGGCATCGCGCTCCGCGAGCAGCAGCGCGCGCTGCGCCTGCGGGTCTCCCAGCACTCCCAGGCCGAACGTCGCCGCACGGCGCACGGCGGGAGACTCGTCGATCAGCAGTCCTTCGAGGATGGGCCGCCCCGCGCGGTCCGGAATCCGTCCCAGGGCCACGGCGAGATCCAGACGGAGCGCGGCGTCCCCCTTGAGGCATTGCTGCACGGTGAAGTCGTCATACGTCTGGCGATCCACCAACAGGAGAAGGAGAGCCCGCTCTTCGATGTGACGCACCTGAAGGTCCGGCGTCTCCCGCGCCGTGCGGGGAACGGCGTGGGGGGCGCAGGCGGTGAGGAGGAGGACGAGAGAGACCGCGGGAAGTTTTCGAATGGTCATGGAGGGGTCGATGCTACCACTGGGTGGGTCTCGGGTGATGAGGGACCTCCCCCGCGTCAAACCGGCCGGGGAACCGTCTCCGCCCCCTCAGGCCATCCCCCGCTGAGGAAGGCGTCGGCGGCCGGAAAGAAGTCCTGGGGGCGCTCGAGATAGGGGTGGTGGCCGGCGCCTTCGATGCGCAGGAAACGGCCTTCGGCGGCGTGGGCCGCCCACTCCCGCGAGGCCTCCTCGGGCACCAGGTCGTCCGAGCCCTGCATCACCAGCAACGGACGGAGGAAGCTCTCCAGGCGGCTACGGAAGTCCCACCCCTTGATCTTCGGGATGATGTGCCGGAAGTAGAGGCTCATGACGTTCTGCGGCCACTCGTTGGGAAACGAGCAGATGTCGTCGAGCGGGAAGCGGGCGGCCGCGGAGAGCTCGCCCATCTGGGCCGGCAGCAGGAAGTAGGTGAACCAGGCGCGGCAGTAGGCGACCGGATCGTCGCGGTCGATGCCGTCGCGCCGCATCTCCTCCAGGCGCGGAATGCCCGGCGGATAGGTCAGCTCCTCCCAGGTGGGGGTCTCCTGCAGCCACTCCCCCGGCCGCCTTGGCGTAATCGGGCAGACGAGGAGCATGCGATCCACGTGCTCCGGGTTGTCCAGGGCATAGAGGGCGGTGATCGCCGCGTGGTAGGAGGTGCCGAGCAGGGCCATGCGCTCCAGGCCGAAGTAGCGCCGCACGGCTTCGAGATCGGCGACGTCCTCCTCCAGGCTCAGATGGCGGCCGTCGGTGACGGCGCTCGACCGGCCGCGGCTGCGCGGATCGTAGAGGATGATGCGGCGGCGCCCCCCCTCGGCGGCGGCCAGCGGCGGCAGAATGTCCGCCAGCCAGTTGGCGTTCGGCACCACCACCGCCTCCGGCCCGTCCCCAAGGACGTGGTAGTAGAGGTGGAGGCCCGGCCGGACGAATACGAACCCTTCGCTGCTCCGCATCGAGGGGATCGTATCGGAAGGTGCCCCCCGAGCACTACCGCCGCAATGCGGCAGCCGGCTCCTCCACCGCCGCCACCGCGACCTCGAAGAGGCGGTAGGGCGGGCGGTCCGGGTAGGCGCTCCGCAGCAGCGAGTGGCTGACGTTGTAGACCGGGATCCCCTGGGCCGTCCGGCCCTCCGGCTGGCCGCGATGGGCGTGGCCGTGGAAGACGGCCTGCACCGGATAGCGGGTCAGCGGCTCCTCCAGCCGGCTGGAGCCGAGGAACGGGAAGATCTCGACCGGCTCCCCCTCCACCGTCGCCTGGATCGGGGAGTAGTGGAGGACGGCGATGCGCGGCTTGCCGCGCAGGCGGGCCAGGGCGGATTCGAGCTTCAGGGCCTCGTCCACCGCCTCGCGCACGAACTGCTTGAAGATCTCCTCGCCCCAGGGACCCAGGGCATGCTTGCCGAAGCCGCCCGCGAAACCCTTCACGCCCGCGAAACCCACCCCCTTCACCTCCGTGGAGTCGCCGTCCAGCATGCGGACGCCGGCGTCGCAGAAGATGCGTCGGACCTCGTCCTGTTTGCCGCTCTCGAAGTCGTGATTGCCGAGCACGGCGATCACCGGCACCCGGACCGCGGCATGGATCTCCCGCGCCAGCCCCACCGCCTCCTCGGGCAGCCCATGGTCCGTCAGGTCGCCGCAGATCAGCACGACGTCGCTCTCTTCTCCCGCCTGCGCCAACACCTCGCGGACCTCGCCCTCAGGCGTCCGCGCGTAGTGAAGATCCGCCAAAGCCGCGATGCGTACCGTTTGATTTTCCATTTCACTGGGGAGGTTCAAGAGACGTGCCAGAAGGATCGCCCGAGCCTCGTGGTACGCCTCTTGCTCTCCCCCTTCGACCTTTAAGGGAGGCTCTTTCGATGGCGACCACATCCGAAATCGACACCATGCCCGCCGGCCTCTCTGCCGAGACGGCGGACTTCTATCGCGACGCCCTGGCGACTCTCGAAGCGGCGGGCGTGCCGGTGCTGGTGGGAGGCGCCTACGCCTATGCCCGCTACACGGGGATCGTGCGCCATACCAAGGACTTCGACGTCTTCATCAAACCAGGGGATTTCGACCGCGCCCTCGGCGCCATGGCCGGCAAGGGCTGGAAGACCGACCGTACCTTTCCGCACTGGTTGGGCAAGGCCTTCCACGGTGACGACTTCGTGGACCTGATCTTCAGCTCCGGCAATGGCGTCGCGAAGGTCGACGACCTATGGTTCGAGCACGCCGTGGACGAGACGGTGCTCGGCCGCCCCGCCCGCCTCGTGCCCGCCGAGGAGATGATCTGGTCGAAGGCCTTCATCATGGAGCGCGAGCGCTTCGACGGCGCCGACGTCGCCCACGTGATCCACGCCCGCGCCGCCGATCTCGACTGGGACCGCCTGCTGCGCCGCTTCGAGCCTCACGGTGGCTGGCGGGTGCTGCTCGCCCACCTCGTCCTCTTCGGCTACATCTATCCGGGCGACGCCCAGCTCATCCCCAGCCGTGTGATGTCCGCCCTGGCCGGACGGCTGAGCGGCGACGCTTCCAATGCCGAAGAGGAGGAGGACGAGAGGGTCTGCCGCGGGCCGATCCTCTCGCGCTCCCAGTTCCTCGTCGACACGCTCCAGTGGGGCTATGTGGATGCCCGCCTGCGCCCGGAGGGGACCATGAGCCCCGAGGACGTGAAACGCTGGACGCTCGCCGCCGAAAAGGACGGCGACACCAGCCAGCTCGCGGCCATCGAAGGCGAGTAGATCGAAGACGAGAAGCGCCTACGCCGGCTGCCACCAGGACGGCGCCATCTCGAAGCTCTCGAACCGGAAGCCCGGCGCGACGGTGCAGCCGACGAGGGTCCAACCCCCGAGCGTGCGGGCCGTCTGCCAGACACCGGCCGGCACCACGCCCTGGGGCCGCTGGCCGGCCGCGAGGTCCGTGCCCAGCAGGGTCGTGGTGCGCTTCGGGCCGTCGGCGACGGTCAGCTCCAGAGGATCGCCGGAGTAGAAATGCCAGACCTCGTCGGCGTCCAGCACCCGGTGCCAGGCCGAGACCTTCCCGGCCGTCAGGAGGTAGTAGATGGCCGTCGAGGCCGCCCGGTCGTCCTCATCCACGGCGAGGCTGTGGAAAGTCTCGCGGTAGAAGCCCCCCTCGGGATGGGGAGCGAGCCCCAGAAGGTCGACGATCTCTTCGGCCGTCACTGCGCGATCCGGTAGCGGAGAGTGACGCTCGCCTCGACTCCCACCTGACCGGCGGAGACGGGCGTCGGAGCCATCGAAGCGGCCTCCATGCGGGCCATGCCGTAGCGTGGCGTGGGCGGCGGTGTGATCGAGACCCCGCCTTCCGCGACCTCGAGGATCTCCCCCAGACGTACGCCGAGGGCCTTGGCCAGGGTCTCGGCCTTGGCGCGAGCCGTCCGCGCGGCGTCGGCCAGGGCCTGGGCGCGCGCCGCCTCGTCGTTGCGCAGGCCGAAGTCGACCCCCTCCAGCGAGTTGGCCCCGGCGCCGAGGCCGGCGTCGATGACCGGCCCGGTCTTCGCCAGCTCGCCCACCCGGATGGTGACGGTGTTGTTGGCCTGGTAGCCGGTGATCCGCGGCGGCTGATTTTCGCCGGCCTTGGTGACCACCTGGGAGTAGAGCGGCGACAGCGACAGGCCGGACGTCTGGATGTCCTCGGCGGGAATCCCCAGCTTGCGGACGGCCTCCAGCACGGCGCCCGCGACGCGGTTCACCTGGTCCTGGACGGCGCGCGCGGTGGGCGCCTGGGCCACCACGCCGAGCCGGACGTGGGCCTCGTCGGGAGCCACCCGGGCCTGGCCCGAGCCGGAGACGATAAGGGTGGGAATGGGTTCCATGGGCGGCGGCCCTCCTCCCGCCGGCCTGGGAGCCTGGGCCGCGGCGGATACCGCGAGGGGTAGGGCCAGCAGGGTCAGAAGGGCGGCGAGGGTCAGTGGTTGGTGCATAGAGGTCTCTCCTTTGCCGCCTCCAGTATAGACAGACGCCCCCGCCGGTGCTGGAGACCGGCGGGGGCGGGGGATCGGGGAGATCGGTTCGTCTACCGCGGGCGATACGTGGAGGCCTCCGGCGATGGAGTCGGGTTCGTGGGGGCCGGGGGATTGGACTGGGTTTGCACCGGCGGCGGGTCCTCTGCCGGCGTTTCCGGAACGGAGTGGTGATGGTGGTGCCGGAGATCGCGATCCTGGAAAACGCCCCAGAAGCCGAAGACCAGGCTGAGCAAGGCCAGGATTCCCGCGACCTCGCAGTAGCCGAGGAAGCCGGCCGTTGCGGCCGCGCCCGCCATGACCAGATTGAGGATCTGGGGCGGCGAGGGAGGCGGAAATAGCATCATCGGCCTTGGGGGTGGATAGGACTTGACCGGCTGAGGAGGAGTATTCCCATCACCGTCGCCCATTGGATCCTCCCGCCTCTGATTCAGTGCTTTTCATTTCTCTTCCCTCCTTGCAAGAGCTCCTGAGATGCCTTGCATTCAAAAAATTTCAGCTTGACGGACGATTTGGCCTCACCAAGTCTACTGCCCTGGCCGCAAGACCGCGACGTTTCTCTGAAGGCGTCCGGCATAGGCTTTACGTTACAGGCTCGGCCTACCGAGGCTCTCCGAGGAGAATGAACGGCGCCCAATAGGACGGGTGCGAGTAAATTCCACGCGCGATCATCGCGAGCTTCGCCGTCTGAAGCGCCTTGGCCTTTTCGTGCTGACGGTCGAGATCTCGATAGAACTCCAGCATGAGATCGGGGGTTGGCCCATCGGTGACATTCCAGAGGCTCACCACAAGGCTGGGCACGCCGGCGTAAAAGAACGCCCGGGTCAGTCCCACCAATCCTTCTCCCGTCACCTCCTGGCCCAACGCCGTCTGGCAGGCCGACAGCACGACCAGATCGGCGGAGAGCTTCAGGTTGAAAATCTTGGGGACTTGGAGAAGACCGTCCTCCCTTCTGCCGGATCGAGCCGCCAGGATTAGAGCCGAATTCTCGGGGTACCTCTCATCGATCTTCGCGTGGGTGGCGAAATGGAGCCGGCTGGCGGCGGACACCGCGGCGTTGCGCGTCATCGCGTCCTCCGTCGCATCCTGCCCGATAAGGCTCAGGGACGCACCCGGATAGAGCCCTGCGATTCCACTGGCCTCTCGCTCCGAGGCCTTCAGACGGTCGAAGGCCTTGCTTCGGGAGAGAGCGAAAGGAGCGAACACCACGACGCGCATGCGATTCGTCGATGGAGGCGCTGGCCGCGGCCCGCGCAGGCCGGCGAGGACACTCGCCGATGGGACGTAGGCGATGGAGTACCGCCGGAGCAGATAGGGAAGCTCCTCAAAGGGGCGGTCTCCTGGTGGTTCGGTCAGGAGAGCCTCGAAGGGAATGTAGTAGAGGTCTGCGTCCGGAGCGATGAGCAGGTTCGATTTGCCGGCCAGTTCCTGGGCCGCCGGAGCCAGAAGCTCGTTGTAAAGTTGGAAAGCCGATTCCAGGTAGTCCTTCCGGGTCAGGAGGCTCTCCCGGTCGAGAGCCCCTCGCAGCCGTCGCACCTCCTGGGCAAGATCCTTGGCAGGCGGTAGATCGTAAGTGCTCATTCCCTTTCGGGTGATGACGAACAACGTGGAACGGCTCTCCCCGAGGCAGTACTCGAGAAGCACGGTCCGGTCGTCAAGGAGCCGGCTCTGAATTTCAGGAAGGGTGAGGGGGACCGGGTAGCGAACCTGCGCGTAGCGTTTGTTTCTGGCTCGAATCTCCAGGTCGAGTTGCTCCCGTTGGCCGTCCAGTCTCTGAAACTCGGTCCGGAGCTCCCGGGCAGGCCCGGGGGCCGCATTGCTCAGCTTTCCCTGGATCTGGGAGATCTGGTCCGAAAGATCCTCCTCACGGCGCCGGAGATCAGGGTCCAGTCCCTGACTGACGTCGATCCGGCCTTCCGCCAGGAGATCGAGGAGCCCTCGCGCCCGAGCCGACTCGCTGACGTTCAAGGCCTCAGCCTGACGCCCTAGACGCATCAGAAGATCCATCTCCAGGTCGTAGTAGGTCCGTCTGGCGGCGGAGAAACCGATGCGCAGCCGGTCCGCCGCGATATTTCGGCGGGTCGACTCGACGATACTCAGCGCTTGAGTAGCGTCCGCCAAGGCTTGAGCGAGGAGACCCTGATCCCGGCGCAACTGAGCCCGCCTCAACAGGCTCAACGCCACTACGCTCGTATATTCGATCTCCTGGCCCAAGGCGATGGCCTGGCCCAGGCACTCAGCCGCCAGGGCCGGCTGGCCGAGCCTGGCGTGAGCCGTGCCCAAGGCGAAAAGGCTCGAAGTCTCCCGCAACCGGTCCTTCCTTTGCCGGGCCAGGGCCAGGGCCCGCTCGAGCGAAGGCAAGGCTTGCCGGAAATCGTTCAGGTCGAGCAGAGCCAGTCCGATGGAGTAGGACACGCTCGGCTCTTCAGGCATCAGACGCTGTGCCTTCTCATACTCGCCGAGAGCAGCCCGCGGGTCACCCATCCTCTGGCGAGTCCGCCCGATGCCGATCAAAGCGCTCACCTCATTGTTCACAGGGTTGACGCCTGCCAAAGCCGCCCTCGCAAGCACATAGCTCTCGAGCGCCTTCTCCCAGTTACCGAGCTCGAAATAGAGGTTCCCCATGTTGAGACGGATCCAGCCGGCGCCCGAGGCCGGAACTCTGACGACCACGCGATTGAATAGCTCCAGAGCCGTTTGGAACTGCCCCTGATTCAAAAAAACCGATGCCAGATTCTGCTCGATGAGCATCTCGTTCCGGATATCGCCCGCCTGACGGCTCAGCACGAGAGCCTGCTCCCAATTCTCCCTCGCCTCGCCGGGATGGAACTGTTCGTAGTGGCCGGTACCGATGCCTGCAAGCGCCAAAGCCTGTTGTGCAATATCGCCCGAAGCCACCGCAAGGGGCAGCGCTCTTTCGAAGGCTTGAAGCTCTGACGCCGCATCTCCTTTCTCCTGATAGACGTTGCCCAGTCCCTGGAGTACGGAGGCCTGCTCAAAAGCCCCTCCCATCCGTTCCCATAGCACCAAGGATTGCCGGTAGAAGCCGGCGGCCTGGTCATAGTTCGCGAGCTTCCGGCTCCAGAAGCCCATCTCGCTGAGCGCCCAGGCCTCCAGCTCGGGGAAGCCGCTCCGCCGCGCCCGCTCGCCGGCCTTCCGATACCCGTCGAGAGCAGCCTGCCCGTGCCCTCGGGCTCCCTCGAATCTCGCGATGTCCCCCAGGGCCGCCACGATGCCGCGAGCGTCGCCAGCCTTCTGCCAGGAGGCCAGGGCCGCCTGGAAACGCGAGAGAGCCGCGGGTTCCTCCTTCGCGAGGAGCCGCCGGCCTTCCGTCTGAGCTCGCGCCGCCTCGACCCGAAGCTCGTCTTCAGGGCCGGCTCGGCGAAGATCCCGGACCTTGATCCGGTAGCGACTGGAGAGCCCGGCCGCGCCTCGGGCGATGATTTCGAGCCGGTGGGATCCCCCACGCCTGGAGATCAGGGAGACAATCTGAATGCCGGCAATGTCCGTGCCCTCTCCCGCCGCAACCTCTTCGCCGGCTGAATTCAGCAGTCTGGACGTCAGGCTCACGGTGCGCTGTGAGATCTCCAGCAGGACGAAGGCGCCGACGCCCAGCTGCAGCCGGAAGGCCTGTGTCTCCCCAGGCTTGATCACACGTTCTACCTTTACGCCCGCCTGGGCCGGAAGAACCACTTCGCCTGGGAATGGAGACAGCGACTTGCGCCCGCCCCCCCCCGCGAGGCTGCCCGCCAGCAAGGCCAACCCACAGAGGGACAGGGTGCCAAAGGAGCGAAGCCCACGCGAAACGGTCACGTATGTCGAGTTTACCGCAGTCGCGGCGTAGATCCCGGTAGGGGAGACTCGCGATGAGGCTAGGAAATTATAGGATGTTGTCGATGGCAACGGACGATCGGGAGATGGTCGCGCGCTTCCTGCGTGGCGAGACGGAGGCGGTGGGTACCGTCGACGGCTGGATCTCGCGCGCCGCCTGGCCCTACCAGCGCCGTCTCGCCGACCGCTGGGACGACGTGCTCCAGGACGTCCGGCTGGAGGTGACGCGCCTCCTCGGCCAGGGCAAGTTCCGCGGCGAATCGAGCCTGCGCACCTATCTCTGGCGGGTCGTCAGCCACACCTGCCTGGATCAGCTCCGGGCCCAGAGCAAGTGGAAGTGGGCCGAGCTGGACACCTTGGACCAGGGGGAGGTCCCCTCCGCCGCCGTCCACATCCCCACGTCCAACCGCGAGGACCGCGACCTGCTGGCCCGAGTGCTTGGGAGAGTCCCCCAGGACTGCCGGGAGATGTGGCGCATGATCCTGGCGGGCCTCTCCTACAAGGAGATGAGCCTGCGCCTGAACGTCGCCGAGGGGACCCTGCGGGTGCGCGTCCTGCGTTGCCGGGAGAAGGCGGGAGCCCTGCGCCGGGAGCTTCTGGGCACTCAATCGCCGGACGGACGTAACACCGCGGTCAAAAGTTCGCCTAACAAGAGTGGAAAGGCGAGAGCTAATGACCTGTGATCAAGCCATAGAACGTCTACCCTGGTACCTGAACGGCACCCTCGAACCCGTAGAGCTCGCCGAAGTCCGGCAGCACCTGGAGACCTGCGAAAGCTGCCGGACGGCCCTGGCTGAAACCGGGCAGACCTGGGCCGTCTTCGCCCACCAAGACTCCAGCCGGCACCTCTCCGCCCAGGACCTGGTGACGCTCGCCTGGGGCGAGACAGCTGCGGGGATGGACTCCGCCACCGCCGAAGCGCATCTCGACTCCTGCGCCGAATGTGCCGCGCAGCTCGAGATGGCGCGCATGAGCCGGCGGCTCGAAGAGGAAGAAAACGTCGTCCCGTTCCCCGCTCCTGTCGCGAAACCGCGCCCCTTGGCAGGAGCCGCCCCGCGGAGCTGGCGCGCGGCCGCCCTCGCCGCGGGCCTGGCGGCGGTGGTCGCCGCGGGAGGCTGGCTCCACGCCGTCCGCCAACCCCTTCCGCTCGCGGCCGGCCAGCAGGCCTCGGTGCCGCAATCCGCCAACGTGATCGACCTGGGCAACAGCGACGCGGTCCGAGGCCAGGAATCCGGGAAGACGATCCGCCGGGACCAGCTCTCCACTCTGCTTCTGCCGGCCGCCAAGGACGCGAGCGCCACGGCTCCCGGCGAGCGCGAAGCCGAGATCGTGGACGCCGGCGGCAAGGTGGTCTGGAAGGAGCCGCACCTGCGGCCGGTGGAGATCGGCTCCTACTACTCGATCGCCTTCCCTCCCCGCTCGCTCGCCGCGGGCCGCTACACGCTCCAGCTCTTCAGCCGGGGCGAAGGGCAATCCCGGGTGCCGCGCGAGACCTGGCCCCTGGAGGTCGTGGAGTAGAAGGTCTCAGCGGCCGACCTCGCGCGACGCCGCCCCCTCGATCGCCAGGGTCGCGGGGTCCTGAAGAAAGGCGGCCACTCCCAGCGCGTCCTGCTTCCAGCGCTTGTCGATGCCGAGGACGATCTCGGCCGACTTCTCCGAGCCGGCGGCGGCCGGCAGGGTGAGCGCCTTCTCGAAGCGGCGCACGACGCGGTCGTTGCGCAGCACCCGCGAAGCGTTCTCCCCCGCCTTCACCGGCGTCGAGAGGCCGCTCTCGTAGACCGCGACCCAGAGGTCGAGGTCGCCGGTACCCCCCGCGCGAGCCATCTTCGCCCCCACCTTCACACGCAGGTGGCCGTCCGCCGTCGGCGGATCGAGGGCCAGCGTCACCCGGCCGGCCGGCTCCTGGTTGAGGGCCTCGCCGATCTTCCCCATCACCTGCCGCTCCTCGTTGCCCACGCACTCCGCCCGGCCGTTGACCACCACCTGGGGCGTGTAGATGCGGTTGCTGTGGAAGGCCTTGGCGCCGTAGAGCTTCTGCCGCTCGGACCAGCGGGCCGAGGAGAAGGGATCCTGCCAGCCGATGTAGTTCCAGTAGTCGACGTGGAACGACAGGGGAATGACCTTCCCCTGGTACTTGGGATCGTGGGCGAGCTTCGCCAGGAGCTGATCGGCCGGCGGGCAGCTCGAGCACCCCTGGGAGGTGAACAGCTCGACGATGGCGGTCCGCTCCCCGGCCGCGGGGGCGGGGGCCACGCCGGAGCCGGCGCGGGAGCCCAGCACGGCCAGGATGAGGGCGAGGGCAGAGAGTCTCAGGATCGTGCTCATGAATCGGTCCTCCAAAACGCCGGATCGTTGGACGCCGGCACGCCGGCACTGCCGGCAATGATGATACGGCGTGGCGGGCCGATCGGCTCTAGGCCGGCGGGTGCGGAGAGCGCCAGAGGGGCCGCGTCAGGCAGGTCGGGCCGCCTTCGGCCTTGAGCGAGATCTCCCGGCCGCGATAGGTGAGCACCTCGCAGCCGGCCGCCTCCAGGCGCCGGCGAGTGATGGGATTCCCCTCCAGCATCAGCGCCCTGGAGGGCGCCAGGGCCAGGACGTTGGGCCCCTGGGTGGGAAACTCCTCGTCCGGCACCTCGATGATGCGGATTCCCCGGTCGCGCAGCAACCGCCAGAACGGGACGGCGAGAAGCCGCGGGTAGACGACGGCGAGGTCGTCGTCCACCAGGCTGATGAGCGACAGGAGGTGGAGACAGGCCTCGGGACCGCCGAAGTACGGCAGCTCGACGGGGAGGACCTCGACGCCGAGCGGGTCGAGGATTTCCCAGAGCTGGCGCAGGCCCTCGGCGTTGGTGCGGAAACCGTGGCCGGCGGCCAGGGTCTGGCGGTCGAGCCAAAAGAGGTCGCCTCCCTCAGCCGTGGCCTCGCCGTGAAGGGCGCCAAGAATCGGGATGCCCAGCTCCTGGAGCCTGTTCCCCAACGCCTCCTCCTCGCCGCGCCGCAGGGCCTTGCCCATGCGCAGGAGGACAGCGCCCTGATCGGTGATCAGCGCCGGATCGAAGACGTAGATGGCGTCCGCCCGCTCCGGCTGGGGCGCGGAGTGCTCGACGACCTCGGCGCCCGCCGCCGCCAGGAGACCCGTGAGAGCGTCGTGCTCCTGACGGGCCGCCGCGAGATCGGGGCGGGAGGTGTAGTGCCAGACGTCCGGGTCGGCGCCGCCGAAGGCCTCGTCCGGACGACGGACGAGCACCCGCCGCAGGGGCGCCACCATGCTTTGGCCGCCGTACTGACCGCCATGTTGACCGTTGTAGTCGCTCATCGCAGGGAGTCTACCCCGGCGGCGGCCCGCCGGGGATCAGCTCGCCCGTTCCGGGGTTACGGAGGGATGAGCGCTGGAACCCACGCGACCGCCGACATCGCCATGAGAAAAGAGCTGGCCGGCAGGGGGACGAGACCTCGCAAACCCGTTCCCCGCGGCACGAGCGGCTGGGCCGGCGCGTAGAGCGGGAGAGTCTCGGCGGCGGCAATGAGCTGCTCTTCCGGCTGGGGCAACCGCTCGGTTCGCGGCTCGGCCGTCTCCGGGACGGGCATTGGGAGCGCCAGTTGGGCGGTCATCGCGGCGGCCCTCGGCGCCTGGGCGACCTCAGGGGCGACGGAGCGCTTGAAATCCCGCGGCGTCAACCCGGTGAGGCGCTTGAAGGAGCGCTCGAAGGTTCCCAGGTCCTGGAAACCGACACTGGCCGCGACGTTGGTGATGGTGTCGTCGCGCTGGGTGAGGATCTCGATGGCCCGGTCGACGCGGCGCGCGGCCAGCCAATCGCGGAAGCAGACCCCCGTCTTGCGGTGGAAGAAGGCCGAGAAGTACTTCTCCTCCAAGCCGGCCGCGCCGGCCGCATCCCGCAGGGAAATGGGCTCGGAGAGATTCTGCTCGACGTATTCCCTGACCCTTTGGAGTGGCGGATAATAGGAAAAGATCCGTCTTTCGAAGTCTTCTCGATCGGACATCCCCTCCTCCTCTCACCAGCGAATGCTGCGTCTGGACTCTACGGAGTGCAAGGGCGCTGCCATGAGTTTTTCCCTGGAGGAGGGACCAAAAAGTGTCAGAAGTCTGTCAGTTTCCTGTGTCAGGAAATGACCATCGTGTCGGGACACAATCGTTGACAGACCCTGGACAGCCAAACCGGGACAAGAATTCCAATTTCACGATAAATGCCGGAAAGGAGCCACCGTCCGCCGAGACCGGCGCCGTCGGCCCGTGGGATAACAGCTTTAGCGTTCACAACGCTTTCCCCCCTAGTACAAACCTCAAAAGGGGTCTTCGGACCCCCACTTTTTTTGTGGTGGGTTTCTCCCCAGCACCTGCGGCCTCATTCCTTCCCTGATAAGCTCGTCCGCACAGAGCCATGGATACTCTCTATGACACCCTCATCGTCGGCGGCGGGCCGGCGGGTCTTTCGGCGGCGCTTCATCTGGCCTGGCATCAGCGCAAGGTGCTGGTGATCGACCGGGTGACGGGGCCGCTGTTCTTCACCCTGGAGAAGCTCTGGAACGTCCCCGGCATGCCGGAGGCGACGGGCGTCGAGATCCAGAAGAAGCTCAAGGCCCAGGCGCTCGGAATGGGGGCGGAGCTCCAGCACGCCAGCGTGGTTCAGGCCGCCGGGAAGGAGGAGGACTTCCTCCTCACCGGCAGCAAGGGGGAGACGTGGCGGGGGCGCACCCTCCTTCTCGCCACCGGTGTCGCCCGCTATCACCCGACGGTGGACGGCGACTTCTCCCCCTGCTTCGCCTACGCCGGCAAGGGCAACCTCTTCTACTGCTCGGACTGCGAGGGGCCGGAGCTGTTCGGCAAGGACACGATCGTCATCGGCACCGGCCAGCCGGACTGGGCCGCGAACACGGCGATAGGGCTCTCCCGCTACACGCCGAGCCTGCGGTTGCTGTTGACCAGCGATCCCGGAGCCACCGGCGGCGAATCCACTCTCTCCCCCCATTGGGCCGAGCGTCTCCAGGGGCGGAGCATCCCCGTGCTGACCGGCGAGATCAAGCGGCTGATCGGCGACCGCCACGTGCTCAGCGGCCTCGAGCTCCAGGACGGGACCACGCTCGAAGCCGAGGCCTTCTTCGTCTCCAGCCCCGCCCGCGGACGCACCGATCTCGCCGAGCAGCTCGGGGTGACGATCGCCAAGACCGGCACGCACGCCGAGCCCCAGTCCCAGCGCGGCGACACCAACGTGCCCGGCGTCTGGGTGGCGGGCGATCTGCGCCCGATCTCCCAGCAGGTGGCGGTCGCGATGGGCACCGGCAACCTCGCCGCCCTGATGATTGACCAGCAGCTGCGCAAAAAAGACGTGACGCCTCCGCGCTAAGGCTGCGCCGGAACGGGGCAGGGCAGGGTATGATTCCTGCTAGGGAGGAAGGTGCCTGGGAGGAACACCATGAAGACCAGCCAAACGACTTTTCTAGCCCTGATTCTCGGCCTCGGCGGCCTCGTGGGGGCCTGCACCGGAAACCGGACGGCCGCTCCGCGCACGGCGGGCGTCGAGCCGCGGACGGCCCTCGAAGTATTACGGCTCCGGCAACCCAACACCGAATGGAGCTCGAAATCCCTGCTCCAGGGAGACCTGGACCAGAACGGCGGCGCCGACTACGCCGCCACCGGCCTGCGCAAGGACCGTTTCGTGGTGGGGATCGTCGAAGGCCCCATTTCGGCCAAAAGCCGGACCTGGTTCCTCGACTTTCCCTGGAAGGGCGGCGGCGAGGCCTCCCTCTGCTCCGAGAAGGCCAAGATGACTCTCGAGCCCCTCGATCCTGCCACCAAGGCCGGGGCGCGCAAGGTCGCCAACAAGCCCGGCGTGGGGCTCAACCTCCATGACGACCGCTGCGACGCGTTCCACATCTACTGGGACCCGGAGCGGAAGACCTTCGACTGGTGGCGCCTGTAACCCGGCGCCGAGGAAGTCTTGTAAATCATGCAGGTCTTCTGCCTCGACGACGCCGGCTGCCTCTTCCTCTCGTCCCGTATCGAGAACTGGGCCCACATCGAGGACCGGGAGATCACCACCATCATCGACCTCGACGCCGACATCGATCCCGGCATCCCCACGATGCCGAACCACATCCTCTATCTCTACTTCCCCATCTTCGACGAGGACCTGCCGGACCTCACCAAGCTCCACGGCGTGGCGCGGCTGGCGGCGACGCTGGTGCAGCAGGGCCACAAGGTGCTCTCGCACTGCGGCATGGGCTTCAACCGCTCGGCCCTGATGGCGGGGCTGGTGCTCATGTACCTCGGCATGGAAGGCCCGGAGGTGGTGAGCCACCTGCGCGAGAAGCGCCCCGGCGCGCTGTTCAACGAGGTCTTCGCCGACTACCTGCACAACCTCCGGGAGCTCACTCCCCTGCCCAAACCTTGAGCATGTCTTGAGCGACATCTGGTTCGTCTTCCGCGGCAGCGAGCTGCTGGTCGCTTCCGAGGATTCCGCGGCGCGGGTGCCCGGCAGTCCGGAGTGGCAGGACCTGGGGCTGGCCGGCGGCGAGCCTGTGGCCGTGGGTACCCTGCGCGGAGCACCCGCCTGGGGGATCGGTCTGCCGCCGGAGTCGCCGCCGCCGGAGGGCTACTCTTTCCAGGGGCTGCGCGGTCTGTGGGGAAAGCTGGACGAGGAGACCTGGCGCCTGGCCGGCCGCGCCGTGCAGCTCGTGGAGTGGGACCGCAACCACCGGTACTGCGGCCGTTGCGCCTCGCCGACCGAGAGGCAGACGGGGGAGCTCTCCCGCGCCTGCCCGCGGTGCGGCCTCCACCACTTTCCCCGCATCTCGCCCGCCGTCATCGTGCGCATCGAGCGCGGCGACGAGATTCTCCTCGCCCGCTCGCCGCACTTCGCCCCCGGGGTGTACAGCACCCTCGCGGGCTTCGTCGAGCCCGGCGAGTCGCTGGAGGAGACGGTGCTGCGCGAGGTGCGGGAGGAGGTGGGGGTGAAGGTCGCCAACCTGCGCTACTTCGGCAGCCAGCCGTGGCCCTTCCCCAACTCCCTGATGGTGGGTTTCGTCGCGGACTACGAGTCCGGGGAGCTGGTGCTCCAGCCCGGCGAGATCGAGGACGCCGGCTGGTTCACGGTCAATACCCTGCCGGGCCTGCCCTCGCCGCTGTCCATCGCCCGCGCCCTGATCGACGACTTCATCCGGCGGCGGACGCTCTAGCGACGTACAGGATGTGGGCGTGGGGATAGCCCGCGCCGATCTCCACCGCCTCGCAGCTCGCGAAGCCGGCGGCGAGCAGGCGGCGGCCGATCTCCTCCCGCGTCTCGTAGCTGAAGGCGTCGCCGAGGGTGAGCCCGACGCGGTCGACGAGCCACTCCTGAGCGCGGTTCCAGGAGGCCTTCAGCCGGTGGGCCGGGTCCTGCTCCTTGAGCAGCAGCACGCCCCCGGGAGCCAGCCGCTCGCGCACGTCCCGCAGCAGGGAATCCCACGCCGGCCGCGGCAGCCGGTAGAGCACGTCGAGGATCGCCACCGCGTCGAAGGGGCCGTGAACGGCATCGGCGGTGCCGGCCACCGCTTGCAGGCCGGGGCTGCCGAAAGTGAGAAAGATCTTGCGCTGATCCGGTTCGAGCGCGACACTGCTGAGGGCTCCCCCCGCGAGGGCAAGGTGTGAGAAGATTGCATGCCCTGCTCCGAGATCCAACAACCTGGCCCTAGGCGGAAGGAAGTCGAGCACCCGCAAGAAGGGGCACGTCATGAAGCGACCCAGGATGTGCCCCCGGGTGGCTGCGGGCGCGCGAGCATAGGTACGGCGGATCAGGGACAGAGCCTGGAAATAGCCAATGGAAGCCACTGAGACTGCATATCTGCCCCGGGTTCCGGTGTCAACCCGGCTCCTCGCCGCCGCGCACCGGATCTCGCTGCCCGCGTTGCTGGGATTCGTCCTGGTGGCCACCGTCCGCGCCCTGACGGTGCCCCGCAGCCTCTGGGAGATGGACGAGTTCCTCTTCTCGGGAGCCATCGGGCGCTTCGAGCCCCTGAGCCACCGGCCGCACCCGCCGGGCTACCCGCTCACGGTGGGCCTGGGCAAGCTCTTCGCCCTGGTCTTCCCCAGCCACTTCGTGAGCCTCGTGGCCCTGGCCGTGGTCTCCTCGCTGGTGGGCTACTGGGCGCTGGTGGTGGCCTTCCGGCGGATTGTCGGGGGGACTGCCGGAGGTCCCAACGCGGAGCGGATCGCCGTCGCGGGCGCCCTGCTCTTCCAGCTCTCGCCGGTGATGCTGGTCCAGGGGACACTGCCGATGTCGGACCCGCCGGCCCTGATGTTCCTCGCTCTCGGGCTCGCCGCCGCCGCCATCCTGCACGATACGGGCAGCATCTGGGCGGCCGCCGGTCTGGGAGCGGCCGCTTCGGCGGCCATCGGCTGCCGGCCGCAGCACGCGCTCATCGTCCTGCCCATGCTGCTGGTGGCGCTGTGGCCGGTGAGCTGGCGCCGCCGGGGAGAGGCCCTGGTGGCTTTCACCCTGGTATCGGTCACCTGGTTCGCGCCGCTATTGAGCGCGACCGGCGGCCCCAGCGGCCTCCTCGCCTACGAGATGAAGCAGGCGGCTTACGTGGCATTGCACGACGCCACCACCTCGCGCGGCACCAACACGCGGCTGGAGCTGCTGACCCGCTTCCTGGCTCATCCGTGGGGACCCAAGTGGCTGTCGCTTCCCGTGCTCCTGCTCGCGATCGTGGGCGCCGTGGTGCTGGTGCGGCGGCGGCGGACGGCGGCGATCCCCATCGCCGTGCTGGGGACCGTGCAGCTCGCCGTCTGCCTGTTGATGATGGACCCGGCGGACGGCGTGCGCTACGCCCTGCCGGCGGTGATCTGCGTGGCCTTCGCGGCGGTGGTGGGAAGCGAGGCGGCGGCGCGACGGCTGCGGGTGCCGGCGGCGGCCTGGGTCGTTCCCGCCCTGGTGCTCGTGGGCGGCGGTCTCTATGCCCGCCCGCTCCTGGCGGCCCGCGCCACCTCCGTGTCGCCGCCCTTGCAGGCGGCGCTCTGGGCCCACCGCCACCTGCCGGCGGGAGTGGGGATCCTGGTGCAGGACGACCTGGTGCCTCACGCCCATTACATGCTGCGGGGATTCGACCTCTCGCCAATCGACGCCGGGCTGCAAAGCTATGCCCGCCGGCCCTATGCGCCTCTCTGGCTGTATGCCGAGGGCGAGAGCGCCTGGCCGGGAGCGATAACCTTCCGCTGGCCGGACACCGACGCGTACGGCAAGCTCACCCGCAACCACTACCGCGTCGTCTCCCTGAGCCCTATTCCGGCGGACGCCCGCTACCAGGTCGTACGCGGCATCACCGCCTTCGAGCCCAGCCTGCGCGACGCGCGCTGGCGCTGGCTCAGTCCCGACGCCCTCCTGCGCATCTTCCCGCGGGGCGTGCAGGCCGTCGCCGTGACCCTGGGATTGCCCAACGTGGCGTCCTTGGAGTCCAACACGGTGATCGTCTCGGTCAATGGCAAATCGATCGCCACGGTCGAGCTGCCGCGAGGCACCGAGAGCCGTATCGAGCTGCCGATCGATCCGGAGGGACGCAGCGAGATCGCCTTCCACTCCTCCCGCTCCTTCGTACCGGGGGGAAAAGACTCCCGCCACCTCGCCGTGCAGCTTCGCGGCCTGCAGCGGCTGCCCCGATAAACCTCTATTTTTCAAGGGTGCCCCATGCGTCCACGCCCTTCCGTCTCGCTCGTCATCCCGATGTTCAACGAAGAGGAGAATATCGAGCACGCCATCGACTTCGCCGTCGACGCCCTGGAGCGCCACGCCGCGGACTACGAGATCGTGGTGGTGGACGACGCCTCCAAGGACCGTTCGCCCGAGATCGTCGCCCACCTGGCCGCGGTCAATCCGCGCATCCGGATGCTGCGGCACGAGGTCAACCGCAAGCTCGGGGCCTCGCTCAAGACCGGCTTCGCCGCCGCGCGCAAGGACCTCGTGCTCTACATGGACGCCGACCTGCCGTTCGATCCGGACATCATGGGCCGCGCCATCCAGGCGTTGCTGGTGACGCGGGCGGACCTGATCGCCGGCTACCGGCTGGACCGCACGACGGAGGGCTTCAAGCGCACGGTCTACTCCTACCTCTACAACTCGCTCATCGGCCTGCTCTTCGGCTGGCCTCACCGCGACATCAACTTCTCCTTCAAGCTGATGCGCCGCGAGGTGCTGGAGGCCGTCGAGCTCAAGAGCGAGGGCTCGCTGATCGACGCCGAGCTGATCGTCAAGGCCAAGAACCTGGGCTTCGTCATCCAGCAGCTCGGCCTCGACTACTTCCCCCGCACCCGGGGAAGCTCGACCCTGTCGTCGCCGACGGTGATCTTGAAGATCTTCCGCGAGCTCTTCACCCTCTACCCGGAGATGCGCCACCCGCGGCGCCGGGGCGAGAAGGCGACGGCGGCCGAGCCGGCGGAAGCCGTGATCCCGGCCACGCCAGGCCGTTGAGAGCGCTCGTCGTCACGGCCGACGACATCGGCCTGCATCCCGGCATGACCCGCGGGGCCCTCGCGGCCCACGACCGGGGCCTCGTCACCGCCGTCAGCGTCGTGGCGGGCGGCGCCGGCCTGGAGCCGGCCCTGGAGCAACTGCGCGACCGGCCGGCTCTCGACGTGGGAGCCCATCTCACCCTGGTGGGCGAGCGCCCGCTGTCGCCGCCGGTATCGGTGCCTACCCTCCTCGGCCGCGGCGGCGCCTTCCTGCCGCACGTACGCGACTTCGCCCTGCGCTACGCCCTGGGAGGCATCGCCGCAGCCGAGGTCGACTCCGAGCTGCGGCGCCAGATCGAGCGCCTGCTGGCCGGCGGGCTCACCCTCGTCCACGTCAACTCCCACCAGCATCTGCACGTCCTCCCCCGCGTCTTCGACATCGTGCTGCGTCTGGCGGAGGAGTACCGCATCCCGTTCGTCCGCATTCCCCGCGAGCCGGCCGTCCACAGACTCTCCGGCCGCGCGCTGGAGATCGCGGTGCTGAACGGAGTGGGGCGCAGAGCCCGGCGGCGGCTTCCGGAGACGGTTCGAGCCACGGACCGCACGGTGGGAGTGATGGAGGCGGGCCGATTGACGCCGGGGCGGCTCGACGCCGTTCTCGTCGAGGTAGGCGATGGAGTCTCGGAGCTGGTCTGCCATCCAGGACTCGGAGACCGGGAGCTCGCCGCGGCCTACCCGTCGTGGGGCTACGGCTGGGACGCGGAGACGGCGGCGCTGTGCGATCCCCGGCTCCCGGACCTGTTGCGGAGCCGGGGGATCGAGCTCACTTCTTTTTCACGGCTTTCGGAGGCAGCTCCGATTTGAGATTGCGGTCGAGGAAATCGGCCGCCGCCCGGTAGGCCGTCTCCCGGCCGCCCGTCGACGAAAGCTCGTGCCCCTCGCCGGGGAGGACCACCTCCTCCGCCGTCACTCCCTTCGCCTTCACCGCCGCGACGAAGGCTTGAGCCTCCTGGGGAATGGCCACGTCGTCGTTCGCGCCTTGCACGAGGAGCACGGGATGGATCACCGCGCCCGCGTGGAAGGCGGGCGAGACGCGCTGCCAGAACTCGCCGTTCGACAGCTCTCCAAGCTCCTCGTACAGAAGCCCACGCCGGGGATCGGACTGGCGGAGGTTCCCCACATAGCGGCCCCAGTCCAGCAGACCGGAAAAGCTGACCCCG
Source organism: Thermoanaerobaculaceae bacterium (assembly GCA_963717295.1). Classification (GTDB taxonomy): domain Bacteria; phylum Acidobacteriota; class Thermoanaerobaculia; order Multivoradales; family UBA5704; genus DATARR01. Next base: position 6,535,469 of record OY970330.1, on the reverse strand, counting down.
GCGCCGAGCTCCTGGGGATGGAGCGACATCGCGGCGAGGGCGAGGAAGCCGCCGTGGCCCTGGCCGGCGATGGCGATGCGTTTCGCGTCGATCCAGCCGGCCGCCTCCAGCATCGCCCTGGCCGCCAGGCAATCCCGCAGGTCCACGTCGCCGTGATGGCCGTTGTCCAACCGCTGGAAGCTCTTGCCATAGCCGCTGCTGCCCCGGTGATTGATGGCGTAGACGGCGTAGCCGCGGGAGAGCAGGTACTGGAAGAACGGATCGAAGCCCAGCCGCGCCTGCTCGCTCGGGCCGTCGTGCACCCAGATCACCGCCGGCACCTTGTGTTCCGGACCCGCGCCCGCGGGCTGAAAGAGGATCCCCGGGATCTCCACCTTGTCGTACGAGGCGAACCGCACCAGCTTGCCGGCCACCAGGGAGCCGGCGGGAACCTCGGGACGGCCGCCCTGGATCATGCTGCGCGGCGGGCCCGGCTTCGTCAGATCGATGGCCAGGATTTCAGGGCGCGCGGCGCTCGACGACTGGATGAACGCCAGGGTTTTCGAGTCCGGGGAGAAGGCCACGGCGTTCACTACGCCGTCGAGAGCGACGCCGGGCAGATCGATGCGCTGGAAGCTGGTGGCGTCGTAAAGCTCCAGGTGGGAGCTGGCATCGCCGGCCACGGTGAGGGCGAGGAGCTTGTGGTCCGGCGAGTAGACGCCGGCGAGGACGTCCCAGTCGCGGATGACCAGCGGCTTGAGGACGCCGGTCGCGAAGTCCAGACGCGCCAGGGAGAGAAACTCCTTGGCTCCGCCGTCGAACAGCACCAGCATGTGGGTACCGTCGGGCGTGAAGTCGACCGGCCGATAGACCGTCTGGGCCTCGCCCGAGATCAGGCCGCGGTGCTGATCCGTCTGCGTGTCCTTGATGTGGACCTCCCGGGCGAGGTCGAACTGCGCGTGCGTGGTCACCAGGTAGCGGCGGTCCGGCGAGGCGAAGGCGAAGGGAGTCTTCGGGTTGTTCTGGAAGACGAACTTACGCGCGTAGCCGGGTCGGGTGGAGACCTCGTAGACGTTGTCCACCCCCGAGCCGCGCTGATCCTCGTCGAGAAGGAAGCCGCTGCCGTCCGCGTTCCAGCCCTTGAACCGGGACGCCTTGCCCGGCGAGAGATCGGTCTCCTTGCCGTCCAGCTCCCGGACGAAGAGATGCTCCACTCCGCCCTCCGTCCCGCGGAAGAGGAACCGTTCGTCGTGAGGGAACCAGGCCACGGCGAAGACCGGCTCCCGCGCCGAGCGCGTCAGCGGCTCCGGAGCGCCCCCCGCCGCCGGGACGGCGAACGCGTTGTACACGCCTCCCGCGTTCATCGACACCAGGACCTTGCCGCCGTCGGGAGAAAATGAGAGGCCCGCCAGCCCTTGGGACAGCAGGGCCGGAAGGAGATCGGGGGCAGGCGCCGCGCCGGACACGGCGGCGGCGAAAGCCAGGAGGAGGCAGGGCAAGAGAAGGCCGATCCTGCCGGATTGCTTGGTCACGAGATGTTCCTTTCTAGGCTACGGTTACTTCTGCTTCTCTTCCAACTCCGCCCAGCGCGCGTAGAGGCGCTCGACGTCCTTCCTCACGGTCTCCAGGGTCGCGCAACGCTCCTGAAGGGCCTTGGGATCGGAGGCCACGACCGGATCTTCCACGGCGGCCTGGGCGGCGGCGAGGCGCTCCTCGCCGTCCAGGATCTTAGCCTCCATCTGCTCCCACTCCCGCTGCTCCTTGTAGGTCAGCTTCTTCGCCTCCTTCGCCGGCTTCGCGGGCTGCGCCGGTCCGGCCGAGGCCTTGGGAGGGGCGAGCTTGGGCGACGGGGCCGCCGCCCGCGCCGCTTCCCACTGCGTGTAGTCGGCGAAGAAGGTGGCCTCACCGCTACCGTCGAGGGCGAGGACGATGCTCGACACGCTCTCCAGCAGGAACCGGTCGTGGGTGACGAGCACCAGGGCGCCGGGGAACTCCATGAGGCTCTCCTCCAGCACCTCCAGCGTCGGAATGTCGAGGTCGTTCGTGGGCTCGTCGAGGATCAGCAGGTCCGCCGGCTGGAGCATCAGGCGGGCGATGAGGATGCGGGCCTGCTCGCCGCCCGAGAGGCGGGAGACGGGTGTGTCGAGCTGGTCGGTGTGGAAGAGGAAGCGCTTGGCCCAGGCGGCGACGTGGATGGGACGGCCCTGATACAGCACGGTATCGCCCTCCGGCGCCAGGGCGCGGCGCAGGGAGACCGTGCGGTCGAGCGTGTCGCGGTTCTGCTCGAAGCGGACGGTCTTCAGCCACTCCGCCCGATGGATGGTGCCGGCGTCCGGCTCCAGGGTGCCGTCGAGCAGCGAGAGGAGGGTCGTCTTGCCGCTGCCGTTGGGGCCGATGAGGCCGAGGCGAGTGCCCGGCGTGAGCTTGAGGTCCAGGTTCTGGACGATCTTCCGCGCCCCGAACGACTTCGAGAGCCCCTCGGCCACCAGGAGCTTCTTCGTCTTGCGGTCCGAGGCGTTGAAGTCGATGCCGGCGCGGGCCTCGGCGGCGGCGCCGGTGCGTTCGCGCAGCTCGGTCAGCTCGGCGATGAGGCGGTCGGCCTCCTTGATGCGTCCCTTGGCCTTGGTGGTGCGGGCCTTGGCGCCGCGGCGCAGCCACTCCACCTCGCGGCGCACCTTGTTGGCGAGCGAATTCTGATACTCGGCCTGGTTCCGCAGCACCTCGTCGCGCTTCTCCAGGAAATCGGTGTAGGCGCCCGTCGCCTGGAGAATGCCGTCGGGATAGCGCGGATCGAGCTCCAGCATGCGGCCGGCCACGTTCTCCAGGAACCAGCGGTCGTGGCTGACCACCAGATAGGCCATGGGCTCGCTCTGCAGCAGATCCTCCAGCCACAGGATGCCCTCGACGTCCAGGTGGTTGGTGGGCTCGTCCATGAGCAGGACGTCCGGCTCGCGGGCCAGGGCGCGGGCGATGGCGAGGCGCTTGCGCCAGCCGCCGGAGAGGATCTCGACCGGCTGCTCGGGATCGTCGAACCCTGTCTTGCCGAGGGTGACCGACACCCGGGTCAGCTTCTCGAACTCCTCGCCCGGGACGTCCGCCAGGGCCTCAATGAGAACCTCCTCGACGTTGGCGCCCGCCGGAAAGGTGGGGTCCTGGGGGACGAAGCCCATGCGGATGCCGCGGCGTAGAGAGCGGGCGCCGCCATCCGGCTCCTCGAAACCGGCGAGGATGCGCAAAAGCGTCGACTTGCCGGACCCGTTGGGACCGATGAGACCCGCCCGGTCGCCCTCGAAGATGCCGAACGACAGCTTGTCGAACAGGGGACGGGCGCCATAGCCCTTGGTGACGGCGTCGACGCTCAGGAGGAGAGTGGGGGGCATGCCGGAATGGGCTCCTGGGACAAAATTTCCTCTTTCTGGACCCGTGAAAGGCTCTTGATCCGCCGTTCTTCCCGCAGAGCGAGGCTCCACGAGGAGACCTCCAGGCTCCAGGCGAGCGTCACCGGAGCATGGGAGCGTGTGTACCGGGACGCCCGGCCCGCCAGGTGCTGCGCTAGGCGTCTTTCCAGATCCTTGGCAATCCCGGTGTAGAGCGAGCCGTCGCCGCAGCGGAGGATATAGACGTACGGCACGCCGGGATTATAGGCGGTTGCCTGGGGACAGGGCGCCCGGGGTGTCGCGGACACGAAGAAGGGGTAAGCTATGGGGCCACCCTGGAGGTGAACGTGACGACCAAAGAGCTGCTGTTCAACGAGATTGAGGACGTCCCAGAGCCGGTTCTGGCGGAGGTCCTCGACTTCATCCAGTTCTTGAAGCGCAAGATCCGCCCTGGATTCGAGACGGCGCAAGCCAGCGAGGCTGTGCTCGCCAAGGACTGGCTCCGCCCGGAAGAGGACGAGGCGTGGCAAAGTCTCTGAGAGGGGAGGTCGTCGTCGTCCCCTTTCCTTTTTCCGATCTGAAACAGTCGAAAAGACGCCCTGCGCTGGTCCTCGCCTCTCTTGACGGCGATGATTTGATCCTCTGCCAGATCACCAGCCAGCAGAGCCGTGACCGGCACGCCATTCCCCTTCAGGATACGGACTTCGCTTCCGGCAATCATCTGAGCCAGCCAAGCTACATACGGCCAAACCGCCTCTTCACTGCTGACCAGGCGCTCATCCTCTATCGGGTTGGAGCGGTTCAAACCGCGAAGCTGGAAGAAGCAGTCGACCGATTGATCGAGCTTCTTCGCCATTGAGCCGTAGGACCCAGGCGAGGGCCAATCCTTTTGGAGACTCGGTCGACGTCTCGTCGCCGCCTGACGGGAGAGAGGGGAGCCAGATCTCTACAAAGGCGGAGTTGCTCTTGGCTGTTCTCCCTCTTCTCCCGGCCGGCGGGGAGGAGGCTGGGAGAAGAGGGCCGGGGTGATGAGGGTCTTCGGCGGTGCGACGATCGCCCGCCTCACTCCAGGCTCTTCCTGAACCGCAACGACGCCGCCGTCAGCACCGTCAATCCGATCCCCAGCAGGGCCAGCGCCTCGGGCCAAAGAACATCGAGACCCGAGCCTTTCAGGAAGACGCCGCGCAGGACATTCGCGTAGTACTTCACGGGGATGACGTAGCTCGCGATCTGGAAGCCGTGGGGCATGTTCTCCACCGGGAAGATCAGGCCCGAGAGGTAGATCATGGGCACCATGAGGACGAAGACGCAGAGGCCCATGGCCTGCTGCATCGTGCGCACCATCGTCGAGACCAGCAGACCCAGGCCCAGCGTGCAGAGCAGGAAGAGGAAGGTGAGGAAGGCGAGGGTGAGGAGCGAGCCGCGCAGGGGGACGTGAAACAGGCCCGTCACCAGGCCGGTGACCAGCAGCATGTCCAGCAATCCCAGGATCAGGAAGGGAATCAGCTTGCCGAGGACGAGCTGCCAGGAGCGCAGCGGCGTGACGCTGAGCTGCTCCAGGGTGCCGATCTCCTTCTCCCGGACCACGGCCATGGACGGCAGGATCATGGTCACCAGCATCAGCACCATGGCGATCACCGCCGGCACGTAGAACCAGCGGCTCTTCAGGTCCGGGTTGTACCAGACCCGCGGGACGAGCTCGTAACGGCCCGCGACCGTTCGGGCACCTCCTGGAACGCGGCGCGCGGCCACCATCTCCACTCCGGCTCCGGCGACGATCTGGGCGGCATAGCCGAGCCCCAATCCCGAGGAGTTGGCATCCGTGCCGTCGGCGATCACCTGCACCCTCGGCGTGTGGCCTCCCGCCACGGCCTCGCCGTAGCCGGAGGCGATCACCAGGGCGAGCTGCGCCCGGCCCTCCACCAGCCAGGGATCGATGGCCGCCGGGGTGTCTTCGGCGCCGACGAGGTCGAAGGTGCCGGCGCCGGTGAAGCGCTCGACCAGGGCGCGGCTGGCGGGCGAGCGGTCCTCATCCACCAGCACCATGGGCACGTGAGTCACGTCGAGGTTGGCGGCGTAGCCCAGGGCCAGGAGCTGGATGACGGGGCCGATCACCATGGCCGGAATCATCTTCTTGTCCTGCCGGAGCTGCAGGAACTCCTTCACGATCACCGCCCACAGCTCGTGCATCTCACACCTCCCTGCGCGACAGCCGGACGTAGGCCAGAGTCATGACGGCCAGGGCGTAGAGAACGAGGAAGGCCATGTCCCGCGGATAGGACTCAAGCCCTGCCCCTTTCAAGATCACCCCCCGCAGCACGACGTTGAAGTAGCGGGCCGGCACGACGTAGGTGACGATCTGCAGCGCCCGCGGCATGGAGCGGATAGGGAAGATGAAGCCCGAGAGGAAGATCGCCGGCAGCATCGAGATCAGCGCTCCCCCCTGGAAGGCCACGGCCTGGGTTTCCGAGACCGAGGAGACGAGGAGCCCGAGACCCAGCGCGCCGATCAGGTAGATCAGGGTCGCCACGAAGAGATGGAGGTAGGAGCCGGCGACGGCGATGCCGAAGAGGAAGCGGGCCGCGACGAGGATCAGCACCGTGGCGAGGAGCGAGATCCCCAGGTACGGCAGGGTCTTGCCCAGGATCAGCTCGCCGGGCTTCAGGGAGGTCACCCGGAGCTGCTCCATCGTCCCCCGTTCCTTCTCGCGCACCACGGAGATGGCGGTCGAGAGCACGGCGGTCAGCATCAGGATGAAGCCGATGAGCCCGGGGACGAGGAAGCGCGTGGACTTGAGCTCAGGGTTGTACCAGACGCGCGGCTGGAAATCGATCGGCGCCAATTGAATCCGTCCGCTGGCTGCGGCCAGATGCTGGACGTTGGCGGCGGCGATCAGGGCGGAGGCGTAGCCCAGGACGGTGGTGGCGGTGTTGGCGTCGACGCCGTCGAGGATGAGCTGGAGCGGCACGGTCCTCCCCGCCGCGAGGTCACGCCCCGCGCCCTCGGGGATGACCAGGATGCCCCGCGCCTGGCGGCGCTCGGTGAGCCGGCGCAGATCCGCTCCGGCGGCCAGGTCGGCGACCTCGTCGAAGTAGGTGGAGTTGACGAAGGAGGCGATGAGCTCGCGGCTCACCGCGCTCTTGTCGTTGTCCTCGACGGCGAGGGCGACGTGACGGACGTCGAAGTTGATCGCATAGCCGTAGAGCAGGAGCATCATGCAGGGAACGCCCAGCAGCATCCCCAGGCTCAACGGATCGCGGGACGATTGGAGCAGCTCCTTCCAGGCCACGGACCAGACCTTCCGGGGACTCACGGTTTCTCTCCCCGGGCTTCGATGGAGTGGATGAAGACGTCCTCCAGCGAGGGGACGATGCGCTCCGCCGTGGCCGGAGCGTTGCCGTCCTTCTCCAGCAGGGCGAGGACGCGTCTCCGGCCCTCCTCCGCGTCGTCCACCACCACGTGCAGGCGGTCGCCGAAGAGGGAGACCTCGCGCACCCAGTCCTCCTTCTCCAGCCGCTCCTGGGCTTCGAGGAAGCGGGGGCAGATGACCTCCAGCACGGCGCGCCCGGCGAAGACGTTCTTCAGCTCGGCCACCGAGCCCAGGGCCACGAGCCGCCCCTGGTCGAGCAGGGCGATGCGGTCGCAGCGCTCCGCCTCGTCGAGATAGTGGGTGGTGACGATGATCGTCACGCCGTCCGCGGCCAGGGTATCGATCAGTCCCCAGAAGCGGCGCCGGGAGATGGGATCGACGCCTCCCGTGGGCTCGTCGAGGAAGACCAGCCGCGGCTGATGCAGGAGGGCGCACGCCAGGGCGAGGCGCTGCTTCCAGCCGCCGGGCAGGGAGCGGGTCGCGAGGTCCTCCTTGCCGCCGAGGTCCGCCATGCGGATCGCCCAGGCGAGGCGCTCGGCCTTCGCCGGGCCGCGCAGGCCATACACTCCGGCGAAGAAGTTGAGGTTCTGCCTCACCGTCAGCTCGTCGTAGAGACTGAAGCGCTGGGTCATGTAGCCGATGCGCCGCCGCACGCCTTCCGGGTCTTTGGCGATGTCGATCCCCAGCACCCGGCCGCTGCCGGAGGTGGGGGCGAGCAGACCGCAGAAAAGGCGGATGACGGTGGACTTGCCCGCGCCGTTGCTCCCCAGCAGGCCGAAGACCTCGCCCTCCTTGACGTCGAAGGAGACGTCGTCCACTGCCACGAAGTCGCCGAAGCGCTTCGTGAGGTGATCGGCTTGGAGGGCGGGCTCAGCCATAGGCTACTTTCCTGACCGCCCCACGGCGCGGTCGACGTTGGCGAGGGCGATGCGCACCTGCGTGGAGGCGGAAGTCTGGTCGAGGCCCGCGCGCAGCAGGGCCGTCTCGGCGTCGAGCAACTCGGTCGAGGGGACGACGCCCTCGGTGTAGCGGTCGCGGGCCACCCGCACGTTCTCCTTCGCCGCGTCGAGGTTGCGGGCGGTCACGGCCAGGGCCGCTCGGGCGGAGGAGAGATCGAGCAGGCGGGAGGTGACCTCCAGCCGCAGCCGGGCTTTCAGGTCGTCGACCTGGCGGTCGAGCGCGTCGGCCTGGGCGGAGGCCTGGGCCACAGCCGCCGCGCCCCGGCCACCGTCGAAGGCGCGCACGGCCACCACCACCCCGGCGCTCCAACTGCTCCGGAACTCGTCCTGCGGCGGCAGGATGCGGGGGTTAGGATCGGCGAAGTCGTAGCCCAGGGAGAGGCTCGCCTGGGGCCGGTTGATCGACTTCTGGATCTCGACCGAGGCGCGGGCGGCCTTGGCGCGGGCCTGGAGAGCGAGGATCTCGGGCCTGGCCGCGAGGGCCGCCATTACCAGGGCTTCGATGTCGGCGGAGACGGCGGGCGGCGGCGTCAGGGATTCGGCGGACTCCACCCGCGAGCCGGGAGGCAGGCCCACGAGACGAATCAGGTTCTCGTTGACCACCGCGGCGGAGTTTTCGGCCTGGAGGCGGGCCAGCTCGGCGCGGTCCCGCTCTACCTGCACGGCCAGCACCTCGTTGGAGGCCGCGACGCCGACGTCGAACCGGTTCTTCGCATCCTTCAGATGGGCCTCGAACGCCGTCTCGGCCTCGGCGAGCACCCGGGCGCTTTCGCGGGCGGTCACCAGTCCCCAGTAGGCCGTCTGGGTCTCCAGCAGGAGATCGTTGACAGCGCCCGAGCGGTCCTGGGCCGCGGCCTCGCGCTGCCGCTCGGAGGCGGCGATGGCGCCCTCGATCCGCCCGCCGGTATAGAGAGGAAGGGAGGCGCCGGCATGGAGGCGGTAGTTGTTCGGGATGTTGGGAAAGATCGTGCGCGTCCCCAGCCCCGGCAGAGTGAGCGAGAACTCATCCACGTTCGAGTTGCGGGTGTAGCCGCCGGAGAGGTCCACGAGGGGAAGGCGCTCGGCGAGAGCGCCGCGCCGGGCGGCCTCGGCGGCGGCCTCCAGGGCGGTGAGGGATTCCAGGCGCGGCGAATTGGCGCGGGCTCGCTCCAGCGCTTCAGCCAAGGTGAGGCGGACGGAAGAACCCTCACCTCCCCGGCCCTCCTCTCCCGCCCCCTCCCTTCCCCCCACACCGGGAGAGGAGGGAGACAAGCGGGGGAACGGTTGAGCGGCAGCCGGCCCACAAACCTGTCCCCAAGCGATCAGAAAGAAAACAAGCAAGATCCTGAGGTTCATAGAGCATTCACCTCACAGCCGCCGCTTCCGGCTCGGCGGCCTCGATGCGCGCGATGAAGATGTCTTCCAGGGTCGGCAGCACCGGCCGGGCGGACTCCACCTCGATGCCCTGGGCCTTGAGGTCGGCGGCGAGGCGCGAGGCTGCGGCCTCGGGATCTCGACTCTCTCCCTTGAGGGTGACATGCAACCGCTCGCCGAAGGATTGGACGTCGGCCACCTCGGGCTGCTCCCGCAAGCGCTCCGTGGCCTGGCGCTTGGGCCGGGCCAGGATCTCGACGATGGCCTCCCCCGACTCCTGCTTGAGATGGGCCGGGGCATCCACCGTCAGCAGCCGGCCGTGGTCCATGAGGGCGATGCGCTGGCAGCGCTCGGCCTCGTCGAGATAGGGGGTGGTGGCGAGCAGCGTCAGCCCGTCCCGCTGGAGGTGGGCGAGGATCTTCCAGAAGTCGCGGCGGGAGACGGGGTCGACGCCGGTCGTGGGCTCGTCCAGCACAAGTAGCTCCGGGGTATGGATCAGCGTGCAGGCCAGGGCCAGCTTCTGCTTCATGCCGCCGGACAGGCGGTCCGCCAGCCGGCCCCGGAAGGGCGTCATGCGCAGCAGATCGAGCAGCTCGTCGCGGCGCGGCTTCCACCCCTTCACGCCGTGGATCGAGGCGAAGAAGGAGATGTTCTCGTCCACCGTCAGGTCGCCGTAGAGCGAGAAGCGCTGGGAGAGGTAGCCGATCTTCTGCGAAAGCTGCGTCCCCTGCTTCACCGGCTCCAGCCCGCAGGTGCGGACGGTTCCCGCGTTGGGAGCCAGCAGGCCGAGGACGACCCGCAGCGTCGTCGTCTTGCCGGCGCCGTCCGGCCCGATGAGGCCGAACATCTCGCCGCGGCGGACCTCGAACGTCACGTCCTCGGCGGCCACGACCTTGTCGTACCGCCGGGTCATTCCCTGGACGACGACGATGGAGTCTGTCATCGGGCGACTTTTCCTACCGGAGCGGCTACGTGGAACCGGGCCTCGGCGGGCATTCCGGGTTTGAACAGGCCGTCCTTGTTGTCGAGGCCGACCTTGACCTTGTAGACGAGCTTCACGCGCTCGTCGCGGGTCTGCACGTTCTTGGGGGTGAACTCGGCCTGCGCGGCGATGAAGGTGATGTGCCCCTTGCGGCGCTGGCCGTCGTCGGTGACAACGTCCGCCTCCTGGCCGATATGGATGCGACCCAAATCCGGCTCGCCCACGTAGACGGTGAGCCAGGCGTCGGCCAGGTCGGTCACCACGCACAGCGGCGAGCCGGCCTGAAGGAGCTCGCCGGCCTGGGCGATCTTCTCCGTCACTACGCCGGCCGTGGGGCTGACGACCGTGGCGTCCTTGATCTGCTGATCGAGCTGGGCGATGCGGGCGTCGGAGATTCCGACGCGGGCGCTGGCGGACGCGATCTCCTCCGGCCGGCTGCCGTTTTTCAGCTTGGCCAGAGTGTCCCGCGCTCCCTTGAGGCGGGCGGCGGCCATGTCGCGCCGGGTGCGGGCGTCGTCGCGGGACTTGGGAGTGCCCGAGCCGCGATCGAGCAGCCCCTGCATGCGGTCGAGATCCTTCTGAGAGCCCTCGAGGTCGGCCTCGGCCTGGGACACCTGGGCGGCACCGGCGGCGATATCCTCCTTGCGCGAGCCGGCACGCCGGAGCTGGAGGTCCGCCGCGGACTGCTGCCGTTCGGCGCGGGCCTGCGCCAGGGCGAGAGCGATATCCGTCGTGTCGATGCGGGCCAGCACCTGGCCGTTCGTCACCGCATCCCCCTCCTGAAGGCCGAAGTCCTGCAGCCGGCCGGCGACCTTGGTGGCGAGACGGACGTCGGTCGCCTCCACGTGGCCCGAGGCCGTGAGGAGATTGGGGTCCTTCTTCGCATCTCCGCGGCACCCCGCCAGGGCGACCAGGGTGAGGACTGCGGTGAAGAGAGCGGTGCGGGTCATGATCTGGATCTCCTGGGAGAGACAACAGCTTCATCATGGAGGGAAGCCTTCTGAAGCCGAGGATCGAGCGCGTCGGCCAGCCGCTCCAAAGCCGCGGGATCGAGCGAGTGGATCGCCTCGGCTTCCACGGCGGAAAGATCCCAGCCCGCCTGCCGGAACGAGGCGAGGACGGCCGCCGCATCCCGCCGGAACGACCGCCGCATCTCCTCGTCCGTCACCAGCTTGCCGAGCAGGATTTCCACGCTCTTCTGCGACATGGATGCTTCACCTCCGGTGGGGAGATACTCCACGGAGCGTGCCAGGGGCTAGGAAAAAGGGAACTACAGTGGACTCAGGAGTTTAAAAGAGAGGGGAGCCAGCGCGAGATCTCTGGCGTATTGCGGAAAAATCCGCAGGCTGTCGATTTATCGACAACTCGGAGAGCAACCTAACCTAGCTTCATCTCGTCGAGGGAACCTGCGACCAGCACCCTCCGAGCCAGCGCTTGGATCTCGCGAGCGGATGCGATTTCCTCGACTCTCTCGCGCACCCGACGCGGCAGACGCCCGAAACGATCGGTCATCAGTTGCAGGAGGACCTTCCGCATACCCATGACCTCGGTCTTCTTGGCCCAAGCCCTCATATTCTCTTCCAGCATGGCTGCCTCCTCCGAATCCACCAACGAGGGTATTCTAACGCCTGGGAATGACCTGCGGAGCGCCGAGCCAACCCAGATCGCAAACGAGCGACGCAGAGCCGGATCCTTCTCGTCCGGCAATAAGCTGTCTAGCCGCTCCACGAGCTCAGCCATCTCGATGGGGTCCTCGCAGGTCTCGATCTGAAACACGCTGGCCACCCGGTTGTCAGCCAACTCCGGCTGCCTCAGATCCAGCCGGCCCTCGTCGAGAAGGATGTAACGGAGGTCCGGTAACCAACGCCGAAGCCCGGGCGGTACAGGCCTATAGAGATCTCCCAACGCCGTCGGCGCCCGCCACGGCCGCTTGCCGTTGTAGATCACCAGGGGCAGCACGGCCGGCAGCCGGTCGCCCGCCCGCAGCTTCTCCTTGCGGATGATGTCCTCGAACAGGAGACTCACGTAACCGAGCATCCGCGCGGCCATGAAGTGATAAGAGGTGGACTGAAACTCGAGCAGCAGGTAGAGATAGAACCATCCCTGCTCCTCTCCCTTGAACCGCAGGCGCCAAATGAGGTCGCTGTGGCGCTCGCGCAGATCGTCCGACACGAAACTGTTGCCCACCCGCTCAAGGGTGGAAAAATCAAGATCCTCCACCCAGTCTTCGCGGAGAAATCCCCGCAGGAGCTCTTCCACCGCGGTGGGATGGGAGAAGAGCCGCTTGTAGCCCCGGTCGTGCCCTGAAGCTCCGCCCTTGGGTACCGCTTTTCGTTTTTCCATACCCTATAAAGACGGAAAAACTCTCGCTCATCTTGCAAGCCCCCGCCAGGCTTGAGTTTGAAGAGGCGGTAATAGGGCAGGCCCGTGCCACTGCTTATTACAGCCCGTACTTCTCGATCCGGCTATAGAGCTGTGCCCGGGTCAGCCCAAGCAAGCGGGCGGCCTTCGACTTGTTGTGGCCGGCCTGCTTGAGGGCCTGCTCGACCCAGGAGCGCTCGATCGCTTCGAGGTCGATGCCGCCCGCGGGGATCTCGCCGGCCAAGGGAGCGGCCGCTGGCGCCGCCACCCTTCCCAGCGCCATGGGGAGGTGCTCGCTGGTGATGAGCCCTCCCTCGGAGAGAATCACTGCGCGCTCGACGGCGTTGCGCAGCTCGCGGACGTTGCCCGGCCAGGCGTAGGCGAGGAGCTTGTCGCGGGCCTCGCGGGAGACGCCCGCGGCCGGGCGTCCCACCTGCTCGCCGATCTCCTGGAGGAAAAGCTCCAGGAGGGCCGGAATGTCCTCCGGCCGCTCGCGCAACGGCGGCAGGCGGATCTCGAAGACGTGGAGCCGGTAATAGAGATCCTCCCGGAAGTCCCCCCGGGCCATGGCCGCGGCGAGGTCGCGGTTGGTGGCGGCGATGACCCGCACGTCGGCCTTGAGGACACGATTGCCGCCCAGGCGCTGAAACTCCCGCTCCTGGAGGACGCGCAGGAACTTGGCCTGAACCGAGCGGCTCATCTCCGCCACCTCGTCGAGAAAGAGGACGCCGCCGGCCGCCTGCTCGATCCTCCCTGGCCGGGTGGCGACCGACCCGGTATAGGCGCCCTTCTCCGAACCGAACAGCTCGGACTCCAGAAGCTGCTCCGGCAACGCGGCGCAGTTGAGAGCCACGAATGGCCCAGGAGCCCGGCGCGAGGTGCGGTGGAGGAAACGGGCCACGACCTCCTTGCCCGTGCCCGATTCGCCGGTCAGGAGCACCGTCGTCTCCGTGCCCGCGACCTTGGCGGCGAGCGCGAGCGTCTCTTTCCACGGCTTCGACACGCCGACCGGCTGATGGCTGCCGCCCTTGATCTCCAGCTCCCGCGTGAGGGCCACCACCCGCTCCTCCAGGCTGGCGGCCCGATGCTGCTCCTCGGCCAGACGCTGGTGGGCCAGAGCGAGGGCGATATGGTCCGCGATACGGCGCGCCGAGTCCGCCTCCAGGGCATTGAACCGCCGGGGCTCGCGGGAAAAGAACAGCAACGCGCCGATCGTTTCCCCCTTGAGGCGAACCGGTACGCGCATGAGAGATCGGATGCCGAGGGCGAGATGCTTCTGGATGCGCTCCAGCGGCAGCATCACCTCGACCTGTTTCTCCTCCGGCGACTCCGCGGAGTGAAGGATGATCCGGGTGCGGCCAGTGCCGGGATCGATCTCGGCGTAGCTCGCGATGGTGAAATCCTCCATCACCGAGCTGCGGATGACCTCGGGAAGGCGGAACTCCGGCTCGGCGAGCTCATTGCCGTCCGAGGCTGCGTAGACCCGGGCGTGTGTCCGGTCCTCGTTGAGGAGCCCCAGCTCCAGCAAGTCGAAGGCGATGACCTCGCGAGCCAGATTGCAGACCTTCTGGAAAACCTCCCGCACGTCCAGCGCCTCGGCCAGGGCGGGCAGCAATGCGTCGAGAGCCCGGGCGCGGCGCTGCCGGTCGGTCTCGGCCAGAGCCGCGGGTGCCTCTCCACCCTCGAGAAGGTCTGGCATGGAGCGGATTCTATGCCGGTTCAGCTCCCGTCGCGGGTGGATTGATAGACTGCCAAGGATGCGTAGTCGAATTGAAATGACACTTGGCGCTCTCACAGAGGCGAAGGTCCGCTATCTGGTGGTAGGGGGCGTAGCTGTGGTTCTTCACGGGCACCTGAGGACCACGCTCGACTTGGACCTTGTGCTGCACCTGGATCAGGAAAACTTGGAGAAGGCCTTGAAGGTATTCACCGATCTCGGGTTCCAACCTCAGGTTCCCGTTCCTCTCCGGTCCTTCGCCGATCCCGAGACCCGCGAAGCGTGGACCCGCCAAAAAAACATGACGGTCTTTTCTCTCTGGCACCCCGATTTTCAGGGTTTTGCGGTTGACCTCTTCATTCAGGAGCCCTTCAACTTCGAGCTAGCCTATGATCGTGCCTTGGAAGTCACACTCCACGGCATCAAGGCGACCGTCATTTCGTTACCGGACCTGATTGAGATGAAGCGAATCGCCGGAAGACCCCAAGATCAAATCGATATCGAAGCCCTGCTGCAACTTAGAGGTCGTGATGCCGGATAATCCAACACTTCGCAACCGCTGGGATTGGGATTTCGAAGGCACCCGCCGGCATCATCTGAAGCTCGGGCTGGATCTGACCCCCGAACAACGGCTACGGTGGCTCGAGGAGACCGTCGAGGAAATGCGCGGGCTTCAGGGACTAGCGCGGAACGGTCGCCCCATCAAGCCTTGAACCGCTCCCCTACCCGCCGGTACGCCTCGCGGAACGAAATCCCTTCCTCCATCACCAGCCGGTAGGCCTCCTCGGCGGCGTGGAGCCCGGGGTCCAGGCGGATTCGCTCGGGGTGGAACCGCACCTCGGGGAGGGCGGCGGTGAGGATGGCGAGGGTTTCCGTAGCGAGGTCGATCCCACGGAAAAGCGGGGCTTTGAGGAGCTGGAGGTCCCGGTGGTAGCCGGAGGGGAGCTTGGCGGTGACGCTCAGGGCTTCGAAGAGGCAGGCCTGGGCGGTGGCGGTGCGGCCCCGGACCAGCTCGAAGATGTCCGGATTCCGCTTCTGGGGCATGATCGAGGAGCCCGTCGTCATCCCCGCCGGCAGGCTCACAAAGGCGAACTCGGCGGTGGCGAAGAGGACGAGGTCCGCGGCGAGCCGGCCGAGATCCAACATCAGCAGGGCCAGCTCGAAGAGCACCTGGGACTCCGCCTTGCCCCGCGAGAGCTGGACGGCCGTCACCGGCTCCTGGATCTCGGCGAAGCCCAGCTTGCGGCGGGTGGTCTCCCGGTCCAGCGGCAAGCGGGGAACGCCGTAGCCGGCGGCCGATCCAAGAGGGTTCTTCTCGATGCGGCGCGAGCAGGCCTCGATCCCCAGGGCGTCGTCGCGCAGCTCGGAGGCGAAGCCCGAGGCCCAGAGGAGGACGGAGCTGGGCATCGCCTGCTGCAGGTGGGTGTAGCCGGGGAGGACCGTTTCGGCCTCCCGCTCTCCCAATCCGTCCAGGGCCGCGGCCACCTCTTGAGCGCCCGTCGCGAGGGCGGCGATGGCGTCCCGCAGATAGAGCCTCACGGCGGCCAGCACCTGGTCGTTGCGCGAACGGCCGAGGTGGACGCGGGCGCCGGCCTCGCCGATCCGTGCCGTCAGGCGCGTCTCCAGCGCGGTGTGGACGTCCTCGTCCTCCAGCGCGATCTCCCAGGCTCCCTCGGCGTGCTCCTCCTCCAGCTCTTCGAGCCCGGAACGGATGGCCTCCAGATCTCCCGCCGACAGGAGCCCCACCTCGTGCAGCATCTCGGCGTGGGCGATCGAGGCGCGGACGTCATAGGGCACGAGGCGGGCGTCGAGCCGGTGATCCTCGCCCGCGGTGTAACGCAGGACGCGATCGTCCAACGGCTCGCCCTTGTCCCAAAGGCGGCTCACGCGGCTTCTTCTTCTCGCATCTCAGCGTAGGCTCTCACGAACCGCGTATAGAAGCGAGCGCCGTCGAGAATCTCGCTCTCCAGCACGAACTCGTCCGGCGTGTGGGAACGCTCCGTCCGGCCGGGGCCGCACTTGAGGGCGGGAATCCCCTCCATGAAGACCAGATCCGAAAGGGTGGACGAGCCGAAGAGCCGCGCCTCGGGCCGGGCTTGAAGGGCGGCGGCCACCAGCGGCTCGCTCTCGGAGGTCTCCCGCGGCAGCAGGCGGTCGGAGAGCACTCGGATCTCGCCCGCCACCCTCCGCTCGATCCGCTCCACCACCTCGCGGCGGCTGAGAGCCGGCGTGGTGCGGACGTCCAGCAGCGCCACGGCTTCCCCCGGCACCACGTTGCGGGCGGTACCGGCCCGAAGCTGCGTGGGCTCCAGGGTGATGGGGCCGAGCCGCGGATGCGGTGCGCCGAAGTCCACCCGCTCCAGGGCGACGAGGTCGTGGGCCAGACGGCGGGCCGCGTTCTTCGCTCCCAGGGCGGCGGCGTGAGCGGCGTGGCAAGCATCGCCGTGGGTGATGAGCTCCAGAACCATGAGCCCCTTCTGCGCCACCGCGACGTCGAGCCCGGTGGGCTCGCCCACCATCGCCGCGTGCGGCGGCGTGCCGCGCCGGGCCAGCTCGGCGAGCACGGCCTCGGTGCCCGTGCCGCGCGTCTCCTCCCCCTCCACGAGGGCCAGGGCCAGGATGAACGGCAGGTCCGCCTCGCGGAAGGCGAGGAAGGCCACGGTCATGGCCGTCACCGCCGCCTTGGCGTCGTTGGCGCCCAATCCATAGACCCGGCCGTCGACTGGCTCGACCTCCCAAGGGTCGCGCGTCCAGCCCGGAGCCGGGGGCACGGTGTCCAGATGGGTATCCAGGAGCAGCAGAGGTCCCCGCCCGAGGGTGGCGAGGAGGCTGTTGCCGATCCGCTCCGCGGCGATGCCGTTGCGGGCCAGCAGGCCGGCCATGAAGTCGGCCAGGCCGGCCTCTTCCCCGGAGATCGAGCGAATGCCGGTGATCTCCCGGTGCAGGGCGAGGATCTCGCGCTCGGGAAGCACCTCAGGAGCCCCCGCCGCCGGAGAACACGGGAAGAGGAAGCTGGCCCGCCGCCTGCTCGGCCGGGGAGAGGGCATTGACGTCCTCGACCACCAGGGTCCCCACCCCCTCGTTGGTGAATACCTCGGCCAGCAGGCCGTCCGGCAGATCGTGGGAGAGGATGTGCACCCGCCGCACGCCGCCATGGATGGCCGCCTCGATGGCGGAGGTCTTGGGCAGCATGCCGCGCACGAGGCCGCCCTCGTCGCGCAGCCGGCGCAGGCCGGCGAGGTCGGTGTAGGAGACCAGCGAGCCCGGATCGTCCGCCCGCTCCAGGATGCCCGCGGCGCCGGTGAGAAAGAGGAGCTTCTCGGCCTTGAGCGCCACGGCCAGGGCCGAGGCCACCGTGTCGGCGTTGATGTTGAGCAGCGTGCCGTCGTCCGCCGCCGAGAGCGGGCTCACAACCGGCACGTAGCCGGCGTCCAGAAGCGAGATGAGGACCTTCGGATCGACGCCCGCGATGTCGCCCACGAAGCCGTAATCCACCAGCTCGTCCCCCACCCGCACCGGCGGCCGCTTGCGGGCCTGGATCAGCCCGGCGTCCACGCCCGAGACCCCCACCGCCGGCAGCCCAACTTTGCGGCAGACGGCGAGGACCTGCGTATTGACGGCGCCGTTGAGCACCATGGCCGCGACTTCCAGGGCCTTCTCGTCCGTCACCCGCCGTCCTTCGACGAAACGCGCCTCGGCGCCCAGGGCTCGGGCGAGATCGGTCGATTGGGTGCCGCCGCCATGCACGAGGACGACGCGGATGCCCACTTGGTGCAGCACGTCCACCTGCTCGACGAGGGCGCGGGCCGTGGCCTCGCGCTCCAGGGCTCCGCCTCCAGCCTTGAGGACGAAGGTCTTGCCCTTGAAGATCCGGATGTACGGCACCGCGTGCTTCAGGGCCGTGGCCTCGGCCGTGCGCTGTCCGACGTCTTTCATCGCTGTTCTCCTTTATCCCCGAAGCAGGCGGTAGAGCACCGCCATCTGCGCCCACATGCGGTTGCGCGCCTCGTGGACCACGACGCTACGCGGCCCGTCGAGCACCGAATCTCTCACCACGACGTTGCGCCGCACCGGCAGACAGTGCATGAAACGGCAGTCCGGCGCGGCCGTGGCGAACCAGTCGTCGCCCACGCACCAGTCCCGCAGGCCGGCGCGGAAGGCCGCCTCGGCCTCGGGGTTGCCGTAATGAAGGGGCGAGGTCCACGACTTGGCGTAGATCACGTGCGCCCCCTCCAAGGCCTCGGCGCGATCCGCCGTCTCCCGCAGCGAGCCCCCGAAGGCCTCCGCCGCCCGCAACGCCCGCTCCATGATGGGTTCCGGCAGCCCGAAGCCCTCGGGCCGGAGCACCGTGACGTCCATGCCTCGCGCCGCCGCCATGTGGACGGCTGCCGCCGGCACCGCCAGCGGCAGCGCCTTCGGGTGCCACGCCCAGGAGAGGACGAACCGCCCGCCGTGCGTCGGGAGCTTCAGGTCGTCCATCGTCTTCCAATCCCCCAGGGCTTGGCAGGGATGATCGACGGCGGACTCCAGATTGATCGCCGGAACAGGACAGACGCCGGCCATGTTGAGAAAACTCGAGTCCGCGAGGTCCGCCGCCAGGTCCGTGCCGCCCGCGAAGGAGCGGATGCCCAGCGCATCGGCGTAGGAGGCCAGCACCGGGATCGCCTCCCGCACGTGCTCGGCGGCGGCGCCGTCCATCACCACGCCGTCGCGGGTCTCCAGGATCCACGTCCCCTGCCCCGGCGAGATGACGAACGAGCTGCCACCCAGCCGCGCCATCCCCGCCTGAAACGAGGCGAGGGTGCGCAGTGACGGATTGAAGAAGAGGAGGGCGAGGATCTTCCCGCTGAGCGCCCTCGGCTCCGGCGAGCGCTCCAGATGCGTAGCCAGGGCGAGGAGATCCGCGATCTCCTCGGGGCCAAGCGCCGCGAGATCGAGAAAATCCTTCACGCCGGGACCTCGGAGAGAGCCTGCGCCAGCTTCGCGACGTGGGCCTCCTCCAGCACCAGCGGCGGCAGAAGGCGGACGACGTTCGGATCGCCGCTCGTCCCGGTCAGGATGCCCTTGGTCAGCAGCTCGTCGACGATCCCGCGCGCCGGACGCGTGGTGCGCAGACCGAGGAGGAAGCCCTCGCCCTGGATGCCCGTCACCGGACCCACCTGGCAGGTCTCGCGGATGAGCCGGGAGAGCTTTTGCACCCGGGACAGGAGGCCGTCCTCCTCGATGGCGCCGATCACGGCCTCGATCAGGGCGCAGGCCAGGGGGCCGCCGCCGAAGGTGCTCCCCATGTCTCCGTGCTTGAGCCCCTGGCCCACCTCGTCGCTCACCAGCACGGCGCCGGCCGGAAAGCCGCCGGCGATGCCCTTGGCCGTCGTGAGGAGGTCCGGCGTGACGCCGTAGGTTTGAGCCGCGAACGGCTGGCCCGTCCGCCCCATGCCGCACTGCACCTCGTCGAAAATCAGCAGGGCTCCCGCCGCTCGGGTGAGCTCGCGGACGGCAGACAGGTACTCCGCTCCCATATCGACCGCGCCAGCCATGCCCTGCACGGGCTCCAGGATGACGGCGGCCACGTCCGGCCCCAGGGCGGCCCGGAGGCCGTCCGGGTCCTTGCGCGGCACGAAGGTGACGTCGAAGGGCGTGCGGGGAAAGCCGTACCAGCCGCCCTGGGATTTCCAGGTGACGGCGGCGGCGGCGGCGGTGCGGCCATGGAACGAGCCCTCGAGCGCGATGACCCGGCTCCTCTGGGTGTGCCGGAACGCGAGGCGCAGGGCGTTCTCGTTGGCCTCGGCGCCGCTGTTGACCAGGAAGGCCCGCGTCAATCCCGTGGGCCCGAAGTGGACCAAGCGCTCAGCCGCCCGGGCGCGGACGGCCAGCGGCACCGAGTTGCTCTGGAAGAACAGCTCCTCGGCCTGGCCCCCCAAAGCCGCCAGCAGCCGGGGATGCCGGTAGCCCAGGAGGGCCACGGCGTGGCCGCCATAGAAGTCGAGCAGCGCGCGGCCGTCGCGGGTGTGGACGGTGATCCCCTCGCCCCAGACCGGCTCGATCAGGGTGTGGGCGTAGACGGGCAGCAGCCACCGGGCCTCGTCGATCTCGGCCTGGGGAACGTCGGTATCTGTAATGGTCATCGCGTGATCTCCCTTATGAATCTACTCCCAACTTTCCCCCGCCCAAGACCCTCACCCCCTGACCCCCTCTCCCGTCCCGGGAGAGGGGGAAGGCATGCGAGGCCCTTTCGAGCCGCCCTCCCTCTTCTCCCGGCGGGCGGGGAGGGAGGCCGGGAGAAGAGGGCCGGGGTGATGAGGGTCTGCCGGGGCGCCTCTGGCGCCGGCGTCGGGGTGATGAGGGGGCTGGCTCATACCCATCCCAATCCCGGCACCTTCAACCCCGCCGCCTCGGGGAACCCCAATAAACGGTTCATCCACTGAATCGCTCCGCCGGCCGCGCCCTTCACCAGGTTGTCTAGCGTCGAGAACACCACGAGGTGATCCCCATCGACAGCCACGGAGAGGCGGGCGCGGTTCGTTCCCACCACGTCCTGGAGCCGGGGCGGATCGGCGACGATATCCACGAAAGGCGACTTGGCGTAGAAATCCGCCAGAGCCTGCCTCACCTCCTCCGCCGTCGCGGCCTTGGCGAGCCGGCCCTGAATCGTGGCATAGATCCCACGGGCGAAGGGCCCTCCCTGGGGAACGAAATGAATCTCGGCGTCGACTCCCGAAGCCGCCGTCGCCAGGGCCCGCATCTCGGGCTCATGGCGATGCTTGAGCGGGTTATAGGCGAAGACGTTGCTGCGCCGCGCCGGGTGGTGCGTGGTGGCCGTGGGCGTCCTCCCCGCTCCGGTGCTGCCGGTGATGGCGACGACGGAGAGACGCGGCTCCACCAGCCCCAGCTTCAGCAGCGGCACCACGGCCAGCAGCGTCGCCGTGACGAAGCAGCCGGGATGACCGACATGATCCGCCGGCGTCTCGGCGAGATGCTCCGGCACGGCGCAACGGAACTGATCCAGACGGTTCGGCGCGCCGTGGGCATGACCATAGACCTCTTCATAGGCCGTGGCGTCCGCGAAACGGAAATCGGCGGAGATGTCCACGACCTTGGCGATCGTTCCGGCCCGCTCGGCCACCGTCAGCAGCTCGTCGAGGAGCGGCGCCGCGGCTCCGTGAGGCGCCGCGCAGAGGACGGCGAGCTTCTCGTTTCCCTCGATCAGCGCCGGCAACTCTTTCCGGTCCGAGAAGCTCAGATCCGGAAAGCAGCCCGCGAGATGGGGGAAGGCGGCCTCCACCTTTCCTCCTGCCTGGCTCTCCGAGAGCACGGCGAAGGGGTATAGATGAGGATGGCTGGCCAGGAGGCGCAGCAGCTCGCCGGCCACATAGCCGGTGCCCCCCAGAATGAGGGTCGGCACGGTCTGGCTCACCGCGCTACTCCCTCGACCGCTGGAACTCCCAATCCCAGCACCTCCCGCACCCGGGCGGCCAGCTTCTCGCCGTTCGTGCGGGCGTTGATGGCGGGTACTCCCAGCGCCTCCTCGATGATCTCCGTGCCGGCGATGTTGTCCGTCGCCGGACCGGTGACCGCCGCCGGCTCGATGCCGAAGCGCTCGCGGAGCATGCGCACGCCGCCCCAGGCGGCCACCGGATCGTTGGCTGCGAGCACTACGGCCGAAAACGCGGCGCGGATCTCCGCGTCCTCCAGGATGGCCGCGACGCCGTAGGCTCCCAGCAGGCCGTCCCCGAGCTCGGCCACGATGACGTC
This sequence comes from Thermoanaerobaculaceae bacterium, assembly GCA_963717295.1. Classification (GTDB taxonomy): domain Bacteria; phylum Acidobacteriota; class Thermoanaerobaculia; order Multivoradales; family UBA5704; genus DATARR01. The sequence goes on along the minus strand of OY970330.1, from coordinate 6,513,619 downwards.
CGGCCGGGAGGCGGCCAGGCGCGTGATCAAGGTCCGCGTCAGGGCCGGCGCGTTCGCCGGAGTGGTCGTGACGATCCCCAGATCCGTGAAGAGCCCAGTGGCGCGCGCTCCGGCATCCTCCATGGCCAGGGTGTCCCGCCGCAGCGAGACGCCCGTCGACTTGAGACCGTCCACGGTGAAACCGCCGTGGCTGAGATGGCGCACCAGCGTGCACGCCGCGGCCGTCTTGCCGCAGTTCATGCACGAGCCGACCAGGGCCACGACCGGCACGCCCGCCGCGTCGAGCGGCGCCCCGAGATCCAGCACCTCGCCGCCGATGCGCGCGGCGACGCCGATCCGCTCGCCCAGGTAAGGGAAGTGCAGCACCGCGCCCAGCACCTCGCACTCGAAGGGCTGCCCCAGATCCGGGTTCACCGAGTCGCAAATCCCCAGCACGCCGCCCATGTTGAGAAGGTGGATCGTGTCGCCCGGCGCCAGCCGCGTGGGCAGGTGCCCCGAGTAGCCGAACAGGGCGTGGCGATGGCCGAGCGCGCCGGCCACGACGTCCCCCTTCTTCACCTGGGCCATGCGGCCGCTGGGCAGCTCGAGCTGGCTGTAGGTGGTCTTGTCGTTCCTCACCCGTACGGCGACCACCACCCCCTCCTCACAGGGGATGTCGGCGCTCAGCCGCACCTCCCGCTTGAGCTGGCAGGCCCGGGTGACGGAGGCGATCTTGTCCAGAAGCACGGTCTTCATGACGTTCCTCCCGCCCCGGATTTCGGCGCCATCCGGGCGTACAGCTCGCCCGGCAGGGAGACGATCCGCGAAAAGCCCCGCGCGTCCGCCGCCGTCCACTCGCCCGCCGCCTCGCCGTAGATGCCCTTGGACGCGTCCCGCAGCGAGAAGGGAGACGACACTCCCTCGACGAACACCTGCCCGGGACGGAGGAGACAATGGACCTCGCCCGTGACCCGCTCCTGCGAGGAGAGGAGAAGGGCCTCGATGTCGCGGCACACCGGATCGAGGTGCTGCCCCTCGTGCACCAGGTCGCCGTAGACGGCGGAGACGGTCTCCTTCATCCGCAGTTGGCGGCCCGTCGAAGTGAGCTTTTCGAGCTCCCGGTGAACCGTCAGCAGCACCTCGGCGGCGGGAGCCTCGAACGCCACGCGCCCCTTGATGCCGAGGATCGTCTCTCCCAGGTGAATGCCGCGGCCGATGCCATAGCCCGCGGCCAGGATCTCCACCTTCTCGATCAATTGCACGGGCGAGAGCGCCTCACCATCCAGCGCGACGGGCACGCCCTGCCGGAAGGCAATCGTATGCCGCGACGGCGATGTCTGCGTATCGAAAGCGCCCTGCGTGAGGACCCAGGCGGACTCGGGGATCGACTCCGTCGTATCCAGGGTCTCCTTGCCGCCGATCGTCACGCCCCAGAGGCCGCGATTGATCGAGTAGGCGGCTCCAAAAGTGGGGATCGGAAGATGACGACTCTCCAGATAGGCCACCTGCTCCGGCCGAGGCCGGGGGGTGTCCCGCACCGGCGCCAGGATCTCAAGGCCGGGCCGAAGCGTGCGTAGCGCCACCTCGAAGCGCACCTGGTCGTTGCCGGCGGCCGTCGAGCCGTGGGCCACCGTGAGCGTGCCCAGCCGCTCCGCGGCCTTCGCCACCTCCTGCGCCTGGATCACCCGCTCGGCTCCCACGCATAGGGGATAGACCTGCCCCCGGCGGACGTTACCCATGATCAGAAAGCGGATCACCTGCTGGAAGAAGGCATCCCGGGCATCGACCAGGAAGTGGTCGGCCGCGCCGAGGGCGCGGGAGCGAACGGCGAGCGACTGCGCCGCCGCCTCGTCGATGCCGCCGGTATCCACCGTGACGGTGACCACGGGCCGGCCATAGGTCTCGGCGAGCCACGGGATGCAGAATGACGTATCCAGCCCGCCCGAAAAGGCGAGCACGATGGGGTCGGACATGGTCTAACCCTCCTTGAGGAAGACTTCCAGCCTCTGAATGAGGCGCCGCTGATCGCGAGCGGAAGCGGTGGCCGCGAAAACGGTGTCATCGCCCGCCATGGTCCCCACCAGCTCCGGCCATCCGGCCCGGTCGATGGCGAGCCCGACGGCCTGCGCCGCCCCGGCCATGGTGAAGACGACGGTGAGATAAGGCCCGGACGGCTTGACGCCGCGCAGAAAGTGAGAGACCTCGGCCACGCCAGGATCGCGCTCGTCATGCTCCGAAGGCCGCGCATACCGGCCGCCCATCCACGCGATCCCGAGGTCCCGCAGGTCGCGGCTGACGCTCGACTGGGTGACGGCGATGCCCCGTTCGCGCAGGAGCTCCACCAGCTCCCCCTGGCTCCGCACCCGGTGGCTCTCCAGGAGAGCAAGAATCTCCTGCTGGCGGCTTTCTCGGTGTTCGTGGTCGTGGGCCATGGTCGCGGTCTCAGCAAATCCATGCGCATGATACCGCATGAGACGCATGGAAAGTCAAGAGATCGCCTTCGTAGCCAGATGAGATGCCGAGTCACCCTCAGAGCACGACCGTCAGCTAAGCTCTGCGATCTCGCAACGCGTAGAATGGGAGGTGGGAGGTGACCGATGGCGGCCTTGCCGATGTCCGAGCAGCATCTGACGATCGAGGAGTTCCAGGGGATGGTGGAAGCCGGCCTTTTCGCCGAGGACGAACGGCTGGAGTTGATCCGTGGAGAGATCGTTGAGATGGCGGCTATTGGGGACCGCCATGCCCTCTGCGTCATGCTCGCCAGCGACCTTCTTGCAGACCTCAGGCCTCGCGCAATCGTGAATCCGCAGAACCCTCTACGACTTCCCGGCCAAGAGTCCATCCCGCAGCCCGATGTCGTCCTCCTGCGGCGCAGGACCGACTTCAGGGCGCGCGCTCCCCATGCTGGGGATGTCCTCCTCTTGATCGAGGTGGCCGACACCTCTTTGGCCTATGACCGCGACGTCAAGATTCCCCTCTACGCGGAGGCTGGAATCCTTGAGATATGGCTGGCCGACCTGAGCTCCGACAGGATCTTCGCCTATCGGCGGCCAACTCCCGCCGGTTACCAGGAAGTCCGCGAGTACCGGCGGGGGGACTGGATCTCGCCTCATGCCTTTTCAGATGAGCGCTTCCTGGTGGACGACCTCCTGGGCTGAACACAACGTAGGTGACTCCGAGACCTTACGGAGTGATTCCGGAACCTTCCGACGTGATTGCGTAAGCTTCCCTCATGACTCCGTAACCTTCCGTCGGGACTCTGAACGTCTCGCCCTGACTCCTGAACCCTACGTCGTGACTCCGGAAGCTTCCAACGTGACCCCGTAACCTTCCAGCGTCACTCCGGAACCTCACGGGGTGACGCCAGAACCTTCCGCTGTAACTCCGGAACCTTCCGACGTCATTCCGGAACCTTCCAGGATGATTCCGGAAGCTTCCAACGTGAACCGGAACGCTACGGAGTAGCTCCGGAACCTTCCGACATGACGCCGGAACCTTACGGCATCACTCTGGAACCTTCCAGGATGACGCCGAACCTTACGAGGTGACTCCGAAACCTTCCAGGATGACTCTAGAACCTTACGGCGTCACCCGGAACCTTCCAACGTGACTCCAGAACCTTAGGACGACACTCTGGAACCTTCCGGACTGGCTCCGTAACCTTCCAATGTGACTCTGGAATCTTCCATCGGAACCCTCCGTCGCAACGATCACTTCAGCGAGACGGAGACCTTCGCGCCATGTCCTTGGAGTGTCACGTGGTCGGCCAGGATCTCGAGGACCGTGAAGCCCTGGACCACCTCGCCCGGCGCCACGACCCGTCCGTCGAGGACGGCGATGGGATGGTCCGGCGAGAAGGCGATGCCGTTGAGCTTCACCACGCCGCCGCCCGGAACGGGAACCTCGTTGACGTAGGCCTTCCCATCCTCCGGTCCGCCATTGCCTGCGGCGGGAGAGGGCGCCGGCGCACGGATGGGCGCGGCCTCGGTCGGCACCGGAGTTGGGGCTGGAGTGAGAACCGGAGGCGGGGCCAGGCGCGCTTCCTGCTCCGGCACGGGGGCCGGTTGACTACGCGGCAGCGGCGTCTCCGCGACGGGCGGGACCGTCTGCACCGGCACGGGCTTGGGCTGGACCTCCTGGACAGGCGCAGGCGGCACAGGACGGGGCGCCGGAGCCGGAGAAGCGGGCTCGCTTTTCTCTTCGATCACCGGCGGCGCGGGAGCGGGCTCGGCCGGGAATGCCGTCCCCGGAGTCGTGGCCGGCGACGGCGTCTCGGCGATCTGGACTGCATCCTTCCGCGTCCGGGAGAAAGGACCCCAGCCGCCGAGATAGAGGGTGCCGAACACCAATGCAGCGAGGATGCAGCCGGCCCCAAGCCCGGCCAGCAGGGGCATGTAGACGTTTCGCCGCTCCGGAAAATCGGCGGACCCGACGGCATAGGGGAGGGTCTGGCGCAGGGAGTCCTGCCGCGCGGCTTCCTGCCGGGCCTTCTTCAGGGCGTCGCTGATCAGGCTCAAGTGAAGTTCCCCTCCAGCTCCCGGATGGCCCGCCGCACCTGTTTCCACGTCAGCAGGTCCGTGCCGTCCACGAAGCCGGCCAGCAGCGCCTTGTCGCAGACGGCGTTGACCAGCCGCGGGATGCCGCCCGAGTAGCGAAAGACCGAGCGGATCGCCCACGGCGTGAAGGCGGGACGGCCGTTGGCTCCCACCACCTGGAGGCGATGCTGGATGTAGCTGGCGACTTCGAGCCGCGAGAGCGGCGTCAGGTGATAGCGCACGGTGATGCGCTGGCGGAGCTGGCGCAGGCTGCGGTCGTTCAGCTTCTCGCGCAGCTCCGGCTGGCCGAGCAGGACGATCTGCAGCAGCTTGCGCTGGTCGGTCTCCAGGTTCGAGAGCAGCCGGATCTCCTCCAGCAGCTCGGCGCTCAGATCCTGGGCTTCGTCGATGAACAGGACGACATCCTTGCCGGCTGAGAGCTGTTCGAGCAGGAACTGGTTGAGCGCCTCCAGGCACTCGACGCGATCTTCCTTCGGTGGAATCCCGAGCTCGGTGAGGACGGTCCGCAGGAGCTGCGAGCTGGTCATGCAGGGGTTGAGGATCAGCGCCGTGACGTAGCCCGGCCCCAGCGCTTCGAGGACCGCCCGGCAGAGAGTCGTCTTGCCCGCCCCCACCTCGCCGGTGACCTGAATGAAGCCCTTGCGCTCCCGGATGCCGAACAGGATGTGATTGAACGCCTCGCGGTGCCGGTCGCTGTAGAACAGGAACCGAGGGTCCGGCGTGATGTTGAACGGCGGCTCTCGGAAGCCGTAGAACTGGTCATACATCTCAGGGGGACTTTCTCACAGAGTGGGCACGGGAGTCCGGATTCCTCCTCCGTTCGAAGACCCCATACCCGTATACGTCCCAGCCGAGCCCGGCGTCCGCCGCCCCTACGGCGCCTTCACCGCGCCCGCTTTCGCCGGCTTCAGGTGCTGGTCGTACCAGGCGATGTAGCGCTCGTAGCGGTCCTTCTGGTAGGTCGGCTTGGAGATGCCGTGGCTCTGATTGGGGTAGATGATCAGCTCGGTCTCGACGCCCAGACGGCGCAGGGCCTGGTAGAGCTGCTCGGAGTTGAGGGTCGGCACGTTGACGTCGTTGCCGCCGCAGAGGATCAGCGTTGGCGTCTTCACCTTCTCCACCTGGTAGAAGGGCGACATCTTGATCCACAGATCAGTGTTCTTCCAGGGCAGCCCGAGCTCGGCCTCCCACTCCTTCTGATAATGGTCGGTGCCGTAGTTGGCGACGTGGTTGGACTCGCTGGCGCCCGAGATGGCCGCCTTGAAACGGGATGTCTTGGTGATGATGACGTCGGTGAGGATGCCGCCGTAGCTCCAGCCGCCCACGCCCAGCCGGTCCGGATCGGCGACGCCCAGGGCGACCGCCTGATCGACGGCGGCCATCACGTCCTCGTAGTCCTTGTGCCCCCAGTCCGCCCAGATGGCGCGGCTGAAGTCGCGGCCATAGCCCGTCGATCCCCTTGGATTGGCGGCCACCACGGCGTACCCCTGAGACGCCAGCACCTGCCACTCAAGATTGAAGGCGGTGTTGTACTGGGAGGTAGGACCGCCATGGATGCGCAGGATGGTGGGCAGCCGCGCACCGGGCTTCGCCTCCGGCGGCAGCGTCAGGAAGGCGTCGATCTTGGTGCCGTCGGCGCTCGTCGCCTGAAGGCGCTGGACCGCTCCCAGACGGATCCCCTTCAGGAGATCGTCGTTGACGTGGGAGAGGGGACGCAGCGCGCCGCCCTCCACCACCGAGACCTCGCTCGGCCGCTGCGGCGTGCTCTCCAGAACCACCAGCTCGCCCTTCGAGCCGACGTCGAAGGTCTGGACGGAGCGCTCCCCGTCCACCGTGCGCTCCACCGCCCCACCGGCCGCCGGAACGCGGGCCAGATGCTCGTTGCCCCCCTCCTCCAAGAGGAAGTAGACGTGCTTGCCGTCCGGCGCGAAGTGGGGGTTCTCGACGTTGCGGTCGAGCGACTGCGTCAGAAGCCGGGGAGTCCCCCCCGCCACCGGAATCACGGCCACGGAGTTGGTGGCGTACCAGATGTCCTTGGGATCGCCGCCGGCCAGGTAGACGATCGACTTGCCGTCCGGGCTCCACTCGGGGCCGCGGTCGGTGCCGGGGGAGGTGGTGACGGCCCGCGGCTTCTGGCCCGCCTTCGCCTCGATGACGAAGACGTCGCTGTTGTCGTTGGCGTCCGGCTCCTGGGTGCGGTTGCTGGTGAACGCGAGCCAGCGACCGTCGGGCGACCAGGAGGGATCAGAGTCCTCATAGGTGCCGGAGGTGATCTGAACGCTGGACTTCGCCGCGACGTCGTAGACGTAGAGGTGCTGGTGCAGCTCCCGCAGGTAGCCCTCGCCGTCGCGCTTGAACTGCAGGCGGCGGATGACGATGGGCTTCGGGGTCTTGGCGGCGCCGCCGGCCTCGGGGCCCTCGGCCTTGTCGTCGTCGTCGTGAGCGTCCGGATCGATGTCGCCCACCGCGAGCGCCAGCCGCTTGCCGTCCGGTGACCAGGCGAGATCGGAGACGTCGGCCTTGTAGTCGGTCAGCTTGACGGCCTCGCCTCCCCGGCGGTCGAGGAGCCACACCTGGGAGTGCTTGCCGTCCCGCCCGGAGAGGAAAGCGATCCAGCGGCCATCCGGGCTGAACCGGGGCCGGCTCTCCGCCTTCGGGCTGGAGGTGAGCCGCAGGGGACTGCCGCCGCCGATGGGGAGCATGTAGATGTCGGAATCGGAGGAGTCCTCCTTGGGGTCCAGCCATCTCACGGTGTAGGCGACCCACAACCCGTCGGGGCTGATGCGGGGATCGCTCACCAATTTCAGAGCGAAGATGTCGTCCACCTTGAGGGGACGGGAGCCGTCCGCCACCAGGGGGGCCGTCAGGAGAGCCACCAGTGACAGGCTGGCCAGGACGAAGAGGAGGCGTCGGTTCATGGATTGACCTCGCAGAAGGGTTGTAATTCTAACAGGTCCGCCGGCCGCGGTTTCAGTTAGAGTACCCGGCGCCCACAGTTCGACTCCGTCGCGAACGACGGAAGGAGCCTGCATGAAGCGTAAGATTGCCCTCTCTGTCATCCCGCTGCTGCTTGTTCTTTTCCTGCTTCCTCTCTCGGCGGAGGAACCCGTCGACCTCGGCATGATCAATCGCATCCGGGAGGAGGGCTTTCACCGCTCCCAGGTGATGGACACCGCCTTCCACCTCACCGACGTGCTCGGCCCCCGGCTCACCGGCTCGCCGGAGCTCAAGGCGGCGAACGACTGGACCCGCAAGCAGTTCGAGAGCTGGGGGCTCGTCAACGCCCACCTGGAAGGTTATCCGTTCGGCCGCGGCTGGAGCTACAGCGCCGTCCAGGTGCGGATGATCGCGCCGCGCACCGTGCCCCTCTACGCCTTGCCCAAGGCCTGGGCGCCGGGCACCAACGGCCCCGTCCGCGGCGAGGTGATGCGCGTGCAGCTCAAGTCCGAGAAGGACCTCGACCGCTACCGCGGCAAGGTCGCCGGCAAGGTTCTGTTGATGGACGACTTGGCGAAGTTCGACGAGCCGGACACGCCCGCCTTCCGGCGCCAGACGGCGGCGGACCTCGAGAAGACCAGCGCCTTCCGGGTGCCGAACAGCGACGGCCGCGACGATCGCCGCCGCCGCGGCCTCGAGCGCGTCAAGCTCCGCAAAGCCCTCAACGAGTTCCTGGAGAAGGAGAAGGTCGTAGCCACCCTGGAGGCGAGCAGCCTGACCAACGGCATCATCCGGGTCAGCGGCGGCGGCTCCTACACCCCCGGAGAGAGCGTGGGTTCGCCGGCACTGGTGATGGCCGCCGAGCACTACAACGAGGTGTCGCGCCTGGTCGACGACGGCCAGAAAGTGGAGATCGAAGTCGACGTCGCCGCCCGGTACCATGACGACGATCCCCAGGCTTACAACACGGTGGCGGAGATTCCAGGCACCGACAAGAAGGACGAGATCGTCATGGCCGGCGCCCACCTCGACTCCTGGCACGCCGGCACGGGCGCCACGGACAACGGCGCCGGCTGCGTCGTGGTGATGGAGGCGGCGCGCATCCTCAAGGCCCTGGGGGTCAAGCCCCGGCGCACGATCCGCTTCGCGCTGTGGACGGGGGAAGAGGAAGGGCTGATCGGCTCCCGGATGTACGTCAAGCAGCACTTCGCCACCCGTCCCGAAAACAAGGACCCGAAGCAGCAGGACCTGCCGGAGATGTTCCGCACCGACACCTGGCCGATCCAGGTCAAGCCCGAGCATGCCAAGATCGCGGCCTACTTCAACCTCGACAACGGCACCGGCAAGGTGCGCGGCATCTACGCGGAGGAGAACGCCGCCGTCCAGCCCATCTTCGCCGCCTGGATCGCACCCTTCGCCGATCTCGGCGTCACCGCCCTCTCGCCGAACCCCACGGGCGGCACCGACCACATGTCCTTCGACCGCGTGGGGCTGCCGGGCTTCCAGTTCGTCCAGGACCCGATGGACTACGAGAGCCGAACCCACCACACCAACCTCGACACCTATGACCACCTCCGCCGCGAGGACCTCGAGCAGGCTTCCGTGGTGATGGCAAGCTTTATCTACAATGCCGCGATGAGGCCGGAGCCGCTGCCCCGCAAGGCGATGCCGCGGGAAGCGCCGGCGGCCAAGAAGAAAGCGGGGGAAGAGGAAAACGAGGTGGCCAACCCGTAAACAGTGAGGGCCCTCTTACCCGCTGTCCTCGTCCACGTCCTGGCCGTCGGGCTCCACCCAGACGCGGCCGTCGCGGGCGGTGAGGAAATGGGCCGCCTCCGGTCCCCAGGTGCCGGCGGGGTAGAACGGCAGATCGGAGTGCCCCTGTTCCTCCCAGTACTCGAGGATGGGCATGACGATCTTCCACGCCTCCTCCACCTGGTCGCGGCGCATGAACTGGGTCTGATCGCCCTCGATGACGTCCTGCAGCAGGGTCTCGTAGGCCTCGGGCTCAGGCGCGTTGAACGCTTCCTTGTAGGTGAAGCGGGTCTCCACCCGGGCGAGGCGCATGTTCGATCCCGGCCGCTTGGCCTGGAAGCGCATGATGATCGCCTCGCGCGGCTGGAGGCGCAGCAGCAGCCGGTTGGGCTCCATCTCGCCGATGGCCGAGGCGGGGAAGGCCTGATGCGGCACCGGCCGGAACTGGATGCAGACCTCCGAGGCGTGCACCGGCAGCCGCTTGCCCGTGCGCAGGTAGAAGGGGACGTCCTGCCAGCGCCAGTTGTCGATGTACAGCTTCAGCGCCACGAACGTCTCGGTGGTCGAACGGGGATCGACCCCCACCTCGCTACGGTAGCCCGGCACTTTCTCGCCATCCACCAGCCCTGGCCCGTACTGGCCGCGCTCGACGAGGTCGTGCACGGTCGCCGGGGTCAGGCGGCGGATCGCCCGCAGCACGTCCAGCTTCTTGTTGCGCAGCTCATCGGCATCGAAGGTCACCGGCGGCTCCATGGCCACCAGGCAGAGCACCTGGAGGAGGTGATTCTGGACCATGTCGCGCAGCGCTCCGGCGTGCTCGTAGTAGCCACCGCGCGTGCCGACCCCCTCCTGCTCGGCGACGGTGATCTGCACCGAGTCGACGTAGCGGCGGTTCCACAGCGGCTCGTGCACCGTATTGGCGAAGCGGAAGGCGAGGATGTTCTGCACCGGCTCCTTGCCCAGGTAGTGATCGATGCGGTAGATCTGCCGCTCCTCGACCAGGCCGCCGAGGAAGCCGTCGAGCTCGCGAGCGCTGTCCAGGTCATGCCCGAAGGGCTTCTCGAATACCACGCGGGCGCGCTCGGTATCGGCGACGAGGCCGACGTCGTGGAGCTGCTTGGCGATGAGCTGCATCACCGAGGGCGGAGTCGCGAGGTAGAAGACGTGGGTGGCCGGTTTTCCCCAGGTCTTGTCCAGGGTCGCCAGCTCCTCGGCCAGATGGGCGAAGGCCGCGCCATCGGAGAAGTCCGCCCGGAGGTACGCCAGGTGCGCCGCGAAGCGGCTCCACGGCTCGTCCTCCGTCTTGCCCGTGCGGCTGAATTGGTCGACCCCGTCGCGCAGATGCTGGACGTAGACGGCTGGATCCACATCCTTCATGTCCAGGGCGATGACGTTGAACGAGTCGCCCAGGGTCTTGTCCAGCCAGAGGTTGTAGAGGGCTGGGATCAGCTTGCGCCAGGCGAGGTCGCCACCGCCGCCGAAGATCACGAAAGCCGTTGGATTGGTAGTTTTTGCCCCCACTCGCTTCTCCTTGTCCGTCAGACGGAAAGTCCCAACGCCTCGAAGGCGGCCCGCGTGCCGTCGAGGTCGCGGTGCCAGATCGCATGCATTCCCAGCCGGCCGGCCACCTCGGTGAACATGTGCCGGTCGTCGACGTAGACCACCTCCTCCGGCTCGGCCTGGGCCACGTCGAGGGCGATATGGAAGATGTCCTCGTCCGGCTTGCGGAAGTGCACGTAGCTCGAAACGACGAAGATTTCGACGAGCTCCTTGAGGTTGAACCGCCGGATGCGGTCCTTCGTCAGCTCCCGGCCCTCGTTGCTCACCACGACCACGCGCAGGCCGTGCCTCGCCTTGAGCCGCTTGTACATCTCGATCATGTCCGGAAAGCTGCGGGCCTGCTCCAGCATGAAGTCCACCACCTGCTGCTCGCTGAAGGGGCGCGGCTCCCAGAAGACGACCCGCTCCAGGTAGACGGAGAGGCTGATCTTGCCGGCCTCATAGGTGTCGTAGGTGAGATGGTGGCGCTCGTCCATCTCCGCCGGATCGATGGCGAATTGAGAGGCCACGAGCTTGCGCAGCCCACGGTCCCAGCCGTTGGTCAGCAGCACGCCTCCGAGGTCGGTGAACAGGTGGGTGATCCGCGTTGTCGCGGTCGCGGTCATTGCGAGACTCCTGTCTCTTCCAGCCGGGCGACGGGGGCCGCCGCCAGCAGGTCGTTCAGAGCATTCCGCCCCGCCTCGGCCGTCAGGATGCCGCGCGGCAGGTAGGCCACCATCCAGGCGCGGCGGTCGCCCTCCCGCACCTTGACCCGCTGGCTGTCCGTGATGGGGGTGCCGAAGGGTCCCTCCGCGTCGGCCAGCAGCGGCTTGCCTTCGAGATTGAACGGGCCGCGCAGCGATTCATAGCTCTCGCCGGCCCGGCCGGCCCGCAGGACCACGGGCGGAGTGAAGCTCCCCTCCCCCACCACGCAACAGGGAACGGCGAGGTCCACCGAAAGGCAGTTGTTGAGGTCCACCAGCGGGTGGATCGCCGGCAGGTCCTCCCCCTTGAGCACCCGCCGCAGCAGGGCCTCCGAGGACGGACGGTAGCGCGTGGGATCGCAACCGGCGGCGCGGAAGAGGCTTCTCAGCGCCGCCACCGTGGGATCTGACGAGAGGCTCTCCGGCGCGAAGCAGGCGCGAGCCCGCTCGCTGGACATCCGGCGCAAAGTTGTCACACCGTCCTCCTGACCAGAGATGAATTCCAGATGGACCCAGAAGAGGTCCCAGCCGTCGAGCTCGTGATGAACGGTGAATGGAGGCGCTTCCATGAGCCGGGATCTTGACACAGGCGGCGGGTCGCCGCGTGGCTCGATCCCTCAGTGCGGATGAAACCGGGCCTCGTGCCGGCGGATCAGGTCCATCGTCGACGGGGTCTCGGCAGCGGCACGGCGAGGCCGTCGCCACGGCTGGCTGTGCAGGCGCTGGCGGCGGCCGAAAATTTCAGTGTCTGGGCGCAGGTCGGCTCCATGATGAAGGTCCTGCAGTACCCCGACCATCAGGTCCACGGCGACCTTGCGGCGGGGCGCCCCGGGCTCCGGGTGGTGCCTCGGCGCCGGAGATTTGGCGGTTCGATCGAGCATTACGGCACTCCTGGCCCCGGGGAACAGTCCGGAGCGCGCTTCTTCCAGGTATACGGATCAGCCCGGCCGGCCATCCAAGGATGACCGGCCCCTTGATGGTTAGAGCGCACGAGACGACAAAAGGTTTCGAGGACGCCCGAGAAAACAAAAACGCCCGGCACCGGGCCCACCCTGCGCGTCTCCCCACCCATCCTCCCTTGCGCCACTCTCAACCACCGCCACCCCTCGCCCACCCTCCAGATGCCGGGCAAACCTTGAATTGCAACTTTCGTTCCTACAGCCTGACGACGGAAACGGCGCGACGGCTGGTGCGGCGCGTCCTTTAGATCGCGGGCAGGCCGGCCCGCAGGACGACGGCGGTCCGCGCCGTCCAGGGATCGAACCAGACCACGCCGTCGCCGCGCAGGGGACGCCACCCGCCTGCTTTCCGGAAGGGGAGGGAGGTCAGAGCGAGCCGCGGTCCCGGATGGGTTGCACCCGAGGCGAGGTCGAGCGTCCAGAGCTGCCAGGATTCGGTCCCCCGAGGGCCCCGGGTGACCGCCCGCACGCGATCCGGACCGGGCTCGTCCGCCACCAGGACCGTGCGAACGCCGGCGAAATGGAAGCGCCGCGTCTCCATCCCGGTGGCGGCGTCCAGAATCCGGAGATCGCTGCCGTCGCCTCCTCTCTCCAGCAGGGCGATGCGCCCGTCCCGCAGGAACGAGGCGCGGGCGCCGTCGCCTCCGAGGTTCGCGACGAGCTGGCCGGTGACGCCGTCGCGAAGCTGAAGGGTGTCGCTGCCGCGCAGCAGTCCGCGGCCGGCGGACGGGCTCACCGTCCAGGCCGGCCAGCCGGCCGCCTCTTCCTGGAATTCCCCGGTGATCGTCACCTTGCCCGTCGCCACGTCGAGCTCGGAGATCGAAACCGTGACCCGCAGCCCGCGAAGGGTGTGGGGTCCCCAGGCGATGTCGAGCGCGTACCGCCGGACTCGCCCGGGGCCGGTAAAGACCAGCGTCTCCTGCTGGTGATAGTCGTTTCCCGCGGGGGCGGAAGCGAGAAGCCGGCCGGAACCGGCCTCCGCCACGATCCATCGCCGGTTCTGAATGGCGGCGACATAGCGGGCGTCGGGAGACAGGGCGAAGGAGGACAGCGACCTCTTGAGCGCAATCTGCACGGGGTGCGGCCGGGCCCCGGGGCGCCGGAGATCCAGGGTCAGAAGGTTGAGGTTCTCCGAGCGGGCCGGGTCATCCGCAACCTCCACCCAGGCGGCGTGGGTTCCGTCCGCGGAGAAGCGCACGCGGGCCGGCTGGCCCCGGTCCCACGAGCCGAGACCGAAGCCAGCCCGGACGAAGCGGCCGGAGCCGGCGTCGACGAGAAATCCGGGCAGATAGCCGCCACGGTGCGCGGCCTGGCCATACAAGGCGATCCACGGGCCGGCCGGGGCCGCGACGACGCCCTCGACGCTCACCAGGTCCTGGGGCGAGGGGGATTCGAACCACCGCGTATACCCCGCCAGACCGAGCGCCGCCGGCAGCAGGGCGCTCCACAGAACGACGGACAGGATGCGGTGACCCCGGCGCAGATCCGTGCGGCCCCGCGTCACCTGCGCGGCGCCGGCCGCCGCCAGCGCGAGCAGTGCCACGGCGGCGACCGTCCCCTCGACGTACTGGAGCAGGGGAAAGCCCACGACGACCCCGCTGATGACGAGACCCGCGCCCTCGCGGGACAGGGCCTCCAGGCAGATCCAAACGATCGCCGCCGTCACGCTCAAGGCGGCCAAGTCGAGGAGGAGCCAGGGAGACCGGGAGCGGAGGATCACGCCGGCCGCGTTGGAAATGAGAACCGCCAGCAGAAGGACGCCCAGCCAGACCGTCGAAAGCCCGAGCCGCCCCAGCGCGGCCCCGCCCGTACTGAAGGTGCCCCAGTAGCCGCTGGGGTCCGGAATCTCGCCGAGGAGCGAGACGGGAAGCAGCACCAGCGCTCCCGCTCCCGCCGCCAGCACCGCCGCCGCCGCCAGCTTGCCCGCCCAGATTGCCGCGCCCGAGAGCGGCCGGGCGAAGTAGAAGCCGAGCCGGCGCTCGCCGAGATCGCGGGCGATCACCGAGCCCCCCAGCATCACCGCGAGGACGAGGCTGACGATCAGGGCGAGCCCCAGGGCGACGCCGCTCCGGACGAGGGCCGGGGGCGAGGCGGGCATGCCCGGCAGCAGCGGCGCCGCGAGAGGCACCAGGCCCAGGGCGAGAGCGGCCAGCGAGAGCATCCAACGCTCGATGATCTCCCGCTCGAAGACGGCGACAAACCCTCTCATGACTTCGCCTCCGGCTCGCCCGTGAGGGCGATGAAGATCTCCTCCAGCGTGAGGGCCGAGACCTCCGGCCCATCCTGCCCTGCCGCTCCCCATCGCTCCTCGTCATACCGGGCGACCACCGCCTCGATTCCCCAGCCGCGGGACGCCACCGCCACCGGCTCCAGGGCCGCCAACCGCGCCTCGCGTTCCCCGGAGGGGAAGCTCAGCCGCCGGAATCGGTGCTTGAGCGCCTCCATGTCCTCGTCCAGCACGAGCTTGCCCTGCCGCAGCACCGCCACCCGGTCGGCGATCTTCTCGGCTCCGGCGAGGTCGTGGGTGGTGAGGAACACCGTCGTTCCACGGTCCGCCAGCTCGCCGATCAGCTCCTCGAAGACCGCCTTGCGGGCCACGGCGTCGAGGCCCAGCGTGGGATCGTCCAGCACCAGCAGCTTCGGCGCGCCGGCGAGCGCCAGGGCGAGCGCCACCTGCGCCCTCTGCCCCTTGGACAGCTTGCCGAAGGGGACGTCCCCCGGAACTCCGAACCGCTTCAGACGCGCCTCCACCCCCGCCGCGTCCCAGCTCGGGTAGAGGCAGGAGCAGAAGCGCGCGATCTGTCGCGAGGTCATGGCGGGTGGCATGTCCGGATCCTCGGGCACGACTCCCACGTGCGTCAGGATGGACGCCCTCCGGGTCCACACATCCCGCCCCAGCAGGGAGACGCGGCCGGAGGCCGGTCGCTGCTCACCCAGCAGGCAACGGACCAGGGACGACTTGCCGGCGCCGTTGCGGCCGAGCAGGGCATAGACCGCTCCCTCGGCGACCGCGAACGAGACGTCGTCGAGCGCCAGCCGCGCGCCATAGCGGACCGTCAGCCCCTCCACCTGAATGGGGGCAACCGGTGGAGTCGAATCGACCGGATTCATTCTTCCTCTCCTTCGGCCTTCCCGTTGCCGTCATGATCACCGTCCTGCAAGCTCCTCCAAGCCGTTCCGAGAACCTCAACAGCCTCCTCGCGGCTGGCGCCCAGCGTCACGGCCACGCTGGCATAGCGCACCGCCTCCTCGCGCAACCGGTCGGAACGGCTGGTGTCGGACAGGGGAGGCGGCGCGGCGGCCACGAACGTCCCCTCCCCGCGGCGGACGGTGAGAACGCCCGCGTCGGTGAGCCGCTGATAGGCCTTGAAGACCGTGGCCGGATTGACCTGGAGATCGCGAGCAAGGTCGCGCACCGAAGGCACCGCCGACCCGGACGCCAAGGCGCCCCGGGCCACCAGATGCTGAACGCCCTCCTCGATCTGCCGCCAGATCGGGCGGGCGTCACGAGGATCGATGCGCAGGGGGGGAGGCATGCGGAGTTAGTGTATCACGCCCCTGGTACACCAACCGCGACAGAAATTATCTTGCAGATATTGAAAAATGCATATTCTTAATTTAAACTTGCGATCTAACTTAGAGGAGGAAACAGATGAAGACCAGAGTCCTAGTTCTCGCCGCCGCCGCCTTGATCTTCACCGCCTTCACCGCTTCGGCTCAGACCGGCACCTGGACCGCCGTCGGCTCCACCGGAACGGTGGACCCGACTCAAGTCGCGCTCTTTGGAGTCATCGGAGGAACGCGCCTGGGCTTCAACCCGGCCGGGGGCTCGAGCGCAGGCGTCCTCGTCGCCCGCTTCAACGTCACCAACACGTGGGGCGGCGGTGTGAGCGACACGCCGCCGTGGACCACCCTCGAGGTTGGAGCGGTCAACTCGTCGGCCTTCGATCCCGTCGCGGCGACCCTCTACCGGGTCACCCCCTGCACAGGTGCCCGAACCGCGATCTGCACGGCGACCAACACCATCTCCAACTCCTGCGTATCCTGCTCGTTCGCGAACACCACCTTCAATTTCGCCACCTTCCTCTACTACGTCGAAGTCTCAATCAGCCGCACCACCGGTACCGGCACCCCGCAGCTCGCCACTCTTCGGATCCGGTAGCGTCACTTCTCCCGGGGCTTCCACGGTGGAGGCCCTGGGACTTACCCCAGCAACTCCATCACCTTCCCCACCGCCTCGCCCGGCGGCACGAGTTGCTTCTCGCGGTCCCGCCTCAGGGAGACCTCGACCTTGCCGTCCACCAGGGACTTGGCTCCCACCGTCACCCGGACAGGGATGCCGATGAGGTCGGAGTCCTTGAACTTGACGCCGGGGCGCTCGTCGCGGTCGTCGAAGAGCACGTCCACTCCCTTCTCCTGGAGCTGGGCGTAGAGATCCTCGGCCGTCCGCTTGACCTCCGCGTCCTCGGGATTGACGGCGATGAGCAGCACCTCGAAGGGCGCCAGCGGGCGGGGCCAGACGATGCCGTCCTTGTCATGGTTCTGCTCGATGGCGGCGGCCACGGTGCGGCCGATCCCCAGGCCGTAGCAGCCCATGATCATGGGACGGTCGTTGCCTTCTTCGTCCGTGAAGTTGCAGCCCAGCTTCTCGGAGTACTTGGTGCCGAGCTTGAAGATGTGCCCCACCTCGATGCCGCGGAACAGCTCGAGGGTGCCATCGCAACGCGGGCAGGGATCGCCGCCGGTCACCAGCACCAGGTCGGTCCAGTCGGAGAGGTCCACGTCGCGGCCCCAGTTGACGTTGACGAGGTGGGCGTCCCCCTTGTTGGCGCCGGTGACGAAGTTGGTGAGGCTCCGGATCGACTCGTCGGCCACCATCGGAACGTCCTTGAGGCCCACCGGCCCGGCGAAGCCCACCGGCGCGTTCGTCGCCGCCCGCACCTTCTCCTCAGTGGCGAGCGCCAGGTGCTCGACGTCGAAGTGATTGAGCAGCTTGACCTCGTTGATCTCCCGGTCGCCGCGGATCAGCGCCGCCACCAGACCCTTCTCGGTCTCGTAGATCAGCGTCTTGACCAGCCGCTTGGGCGACACCTTGAGGAAACGGGCCACCTCCTCGATGGTGTGCTTGCCGGGCGTGGCGACCTCCGCCATCTCCTGCTGCGGATGAACGTCGGTGCCTGAGGGGGGCTCGACCTTCCGCGTCTCCGCCTTCTCGACGTTGGCGGCGTAGCCGCACGAGGGGCAGCGCACGACGGCACTCTCGCCCGTGTCGGCCACCACCATGAACTCGTGCGAGGCGGAGCCGCCGATGGTGCCGGTGTCCGCCTCGACCATGGTGTAGTCGAGCTGGCACGCCTCGAAGATCTTGCAGTAGGCGGCGCGCATGGCCTCGTAGTCCGCGTCGAGTGCCTCAGGGGTGGCACCGAAGGAGTAGGCATCCTTCATCAGGAACTCGCGGCCGCGCATCAGGCCGAAACGGGGCCGGATCTCGTCGCGGAACTTGGTCTGGATCTGGTACAGGTTGAACGGGAGCTGGCGGTAGCTCTTGACGTCCCGCCGCACGCAGTCGGTGATGACCTCCTCGTGCGTGGGGCCGAAGATGAAATCCCGCTCGTGGCGATCCTTGATGCGCAGCAGCTCCTTGCCGTAGCGCTGCCAGCGGCCGGACTCCACCCACAGCTCGGCAGGCTGGATGGCGGGCATGGACAGCTCGACGGCACCGGCGGCGTTCATCTCGCGGCGCACGATGGCCATCAGCTTCTGCAGGCTGCGCCAGCCGAACGGCAGGTAGGTGTAGATGCCGGCCGCGACCTTCTTGATGAGGCCCGCGCGCACCATGAGCTGATGGCTGATCACCTCAGCGTCGTTCGGCACCTCGCGGGTGGTGTACAGGTAAAATCGGCTCCAGCGCATCGACTCCTCCGTTCAGGACCGGGATTGACTGCTCCCGGAGGGGCGACATTGTACATGAGGCACCCTTGGACGTTCCGGGAGCCGGGCTCGTAAACTCAAGGGGGGAAGCCGAGACCTTCACTAGAGAGAGGAGAACTGCGATGCTCACGATGCGGCGATTCCTGGTTCCTGTTGTTTGTGTGGCTCTGTCGACCAGCCTGGCCTCAGCGGCCGAATCCACGTCGACGGCCGACTTTACTGTCCAGAGGGTCAGACCCACCGACGCGTTGGTCGTTCTGCGTGCCCTCGCCAACACCCGGCGGATCGCCGTGGTCGACGACCATACGGTCAGGATTACGGACGACGAATCGAAGATCGCCGACGCCCGGGCAATCGTCGGCTTGATCGAGAAGCCCGCCGAGGGCTCGGCGAGCGTCCAGCTCGCCGACGGCTCGACGGTCGCGATCGCCTCCCTCCGGCGAGCCTCAGCCATCGACGTGCTGAAAGAGCTGCGGGAGAAGCTGCAAATCAGGCGGGTCGCCACGCTCGAGGCCGACGACTCGAGCTCCAGCATCCTCGTGCGCGACAGCAACGAGCAGGCGCAAGAAGCTCTGAAGCTGATCGCGGAGATGGATGGCGGCTCGGGGACGAAGCGCAGCGACAACCCAGAGTGAGGGGCCGCCCCGGCAGGGCAACCCCTCTCAGCGCTCTGCGAGCAAGGCCCGTAAACGAGCCAGCTCGGTTTCCGCACTCTCGGCCCGCTGCCGTTCCGCCTCGGCCCGCTGGTGTTCTTCCTCGGCACGCCGGCTTTCCGCGTTGGCCCTCTGGCTTTCCGTATTGGCCCGCTGGCTTTCCGCGTCGGCCCGCTGGTGTTCCGCTTGCCGTTCCGCCTCGGCCTGTTCCTCCGGCGTCGGCACCAGACTGCCGTCGGGACGGAAGAGCCGGACCCAGTCGCCCTGCCTCCCATCGACGGCACCGTGCCAGGGGCCGAGGGAAACCCCGAGCTGCTCGCTCCAGAGCCGCCCCATCTCATCGGGCAGGATCGACTGATAGAACCGGCCCGCCAAGCGCAGGCCTTCCAGCGTCCCCGTGTCCGGATCGCACAGGAAGTACTCCGCCGTGTGAAAGACGCGAGCGTAGAGATCGCGCTTCTCGGTACGGTCCTTCTTCGCCGTGGACGGAGAGAGAAGCTCGACGATCACGTCCGGCAGCCGCCCGTCCTCCTCCCAGGAGATCCACGCCTTGCGCTCGCGGTGGGGATCGACGCCACCCACCCAGAAAACGTCAGGTCCGCGGAAGGCCCGCCATGGCAATCCCTTCCTCATCTCCTCCGAAACATCTCGCGCCTGCTCCACGGAGTAGTACACGAACATGTTGCCGCCGGTATAGAAGTCGGCCCGGCCCTGTTCCACCATGGCTTGGCGGATAAGCCGTCGCAGAAGGGGATACTCCAAGGTATGCCACTCGGTCTCCAACGGCTCTCCGTCGTCGTAGACGAGCTCGAAGGGCAGAGACGCGGGGGCCGCGGCAGCTTGCTGGCTCATGGCATGTTCCCTTGAGGAATCGTTCCTGGCGAGGATCTTGTTCCGCAAGGGCGGCACCGAGAAGGGGGAGACGCGCCCTGCGATCCTCCACTTGGACGACAGGATAGCACTGGGGCTCCCGGAGGAAAACGCAGCAGCCCCTCCCCGTCTCCTACTTCAACCGCCCACCCCGGCGCGCCCGCTCGATGAGACGCGTCGAGTCCTTCATGCACTCCATCATTTTCTCTTGCAGCGCCTCGCCGTGCTCGCCCAGGGTGCGGGCGTGGGCCAGGACTCCCCTCGCCCGATCCTCCTCGCCGTGGGCCAGCAGCGCCATCCCCAGATGCGTCAGGGTGGTGGGCGAGGCTCCGAGCTCGCTCGACTTGGCGAGGAAATCGATCGCCTTGTCGAACTCCTTCCTCTTGTAGTGCACCCAGCCCAGCGCGGCCAGCGGGAACTGCTTGATCTCGTCCGGCGCCAGCTCCACCGAACGCCGGGCGAAGTCGAGGGCCTCGTCGAGATCCTCCTCCATCTCCGCCAGGTTGTAAGCCATCTCGTAGTAGGCGATGGACTTGGTGAAGTTCGAGTTGCCCTCGCCCAGCAGCCTTTCTCCGATGCGGTTCCCCTCGCGGAACTTGCCCTGGCTGCGCATCGCCTCGATCATGGCGGCGTAGGCCGTCGCCTTCAGCGTCTCGCCCGGGTTCAGGTCCAGCACCTTGCGCGTCACCGCCTCGATCTCCTGATTGCGGTTCATGTGCAGGCACAGGAGGGCGTAGGACATCAGCAGCGTCGGGTTCTCCGGGTCCAGCGAGAGGGCTCGCCGGTAGCAGGTGTGCGCCTGCTTCAGGTTCTCCCGGGCGCGGAAGTCCTCGCCCTTGCGGAACCAGACCTCCGCCTCGCCGGCCACCTGGGGCAACGGGCTGCCGGCGTGGCCGGAGAGGTAGCGCACCAGATCCTGGTACTGAAGCTTCTTAGGGTTGAGCCGCTGCGCCTGGCGGAAGGACTCGAGCGCCTTGCGCGTCCAGTGGCGGTCGAGATAGGCGAGCCCCAGCAGGTGGTGCGCCTCCTCGAAGGCCGGATCGTGCCGCACCGCCTCCTGCAGGTAGTGCACCGCCGAGGTGAGCTTGCCCATCTCGTAGAAGCAGCTCCCGAGCAGGAACAGCGCCTGGGGGACCGGGTCCACCTCCACCGCCCGCTCCAGAAAGAGGACGGCCTTGGCCAGGTTGCCCTGCCCGGCGTAGACCGCGCCCAGGCTGAAGTGCGGCAGGAAGCTGTCGGGGTAGATCGCCACCGCCCGCTTCAGGAACTCCTCGGCGCGAGTGTGGTCCCCCCGCTCGTAGAGGATGACGCCGCTGTAGACCAGCCCCTCGTAATGGTCCGGCTTGACCTCCAGGACGCGGGAGAAGTAGACCAGCGCCTGCTCCGTGTCGCCCTCGTTGAAATGGGTCTCGCCGAGGAAGTAGGCCAGCTCGTAGTTGCCGCGGTCGAGCTTGTAGGCCGCTTCGAGCGCCGCCACCGCGCGCTCGATGTCGAAGGCGAACAGGGCGTACTCGGCGTCCTCCAGATGCTGGAGGAAGAGCTTCCGCTTGTCGCCGTGATGGAGGGCGGCGATGCGCTCCTTGACGGCCAGGAAGCGCTCGCGCTTCTCCAGGGCCAGGAGCTGGTAGTCCATCTTGGACTCCCAGAGCTCGCTCCACTCGTCTCCAGCCGATGAGACTCCTTCGGCTCCAGCAGCTCGCGCAAAGCGGAGAGGCCGGTCTGATTGATGAGCATGTTCTTCTCCTGCTTGTGCAGGGCGCCCAGGAGCTGGCGGACGGTCTCGGCGGTACGCTTGACCGCCTCCTCCAGGATCGAGATCCGCTCGAGCAGATGCTCGTCGAACGAGAAGCTCTCCTCGGCCGACCCTCCTCGTAGGCGTCCTCGTCCTCGCGCAGAGAGCCCGAGAGCACCAGCAGCTTCTGGTGGCAGCGGACGCAGATATTCGTGGTCGTCCCGGTTGGGAGCGCCACAGACTTGGCAGTACATTCTTCTTTCCCGTCCTCCCTCGTCTCCGCTAGTACTCGTAGAAGCCCTTGCCCGACTTGCGGCCCAGATGCCCGGCGTCGACCATCTTGACCAGCAGCGGGCAGGGACGGTACTTGGGATCTCCGAACCCGTCCTGGAGCACCCGCAGGATGTCGAGGCAGACGTCCAGGCCGATGAGGTCGGCCAGCGCGAGCGGCCCCATCGGGATGGTTCATCCCGAGCTTCATAACCTCGTCGATGGCCTCCGCCTTCCCGACCCCCTCGTAGAGACAGAAAATAGCCTCGTTGATCATCGGCATCAGGACCCGGTTGGAGACGAAACCGGGGGCGTCGTGGACCTCGACCGGCGTCTTGCCCATCCGCCGCGACGCCGCCTCGACCGCCTCCCAGGTTTCCTGGCTGGTGGCGAGGCCGCGAATGACCTCGACGAGCTGCATCACCGGCACGGGGTTCATGAAGTGCATGCCGATCACCTTCTCCGGCCGCGAGGTGGCGGCGGCCAGCTTGGTGATCGAGATCGAGCTGGTGTTGGTGGCGAGCAGGGTGTGGGCCGAGCACAGCCGGTCGAGGTCGCCCAGGACCTTCCGCTTGACGTCGAGCCGCTCGACGATGGCCTCGACCACCAGGTCGGCAGCCGCCAGGTCCGCCAGCTCGCCCGTCGGTCGTCAACCGGCCCAGCGACTCGTCGCGCTGCCTCGGCCGAGAGCTTCCCCTTGCCGACCAGCCGCTCCAGTCCCTTGCCGATCTGCGTCCGCCCGCGCTCCAGCGCCTCGGCCACCGCGTCGACCAGGATCACCTCGTATCCGCTCTGCGCGGCCACTTGGGCGATGCCATGCCCCATCGTGCCCGCGCCAACCACCCCGATCGTCTCAATGGGCTCCATCTCCTGCACCTCTCTTCGAACGCGGTATCGCAAGAATCAGGCGGAAAGGAGAGCCTATGAGATCGGGCGCCAGGGGGTCAACCATGCCGGGCCCGGAGGCGCGCCCGAGCTCAGAGCCCGGCGGCCAGCTTCGGCGGAGCGGCGGCCAGGAATTCCCGCAGATCCTGCTCCGCCCTGGCGGCCAGCGGGCTCTTCGCTTGCCGGTAGCATTCGTCGCGGAAGGTGAGGGTCAGCTCGTCCCAGGAGATGTGGGGCTCCAGCGCCGCGAACGCTTCGGCGCAGCGCGGGGGACCCTCCAGTTGCCGGCTCAACCACAGTCGAGCGATCCGCCGCTCGCCCTCGAACATCCGCACGGCGAAGGGCTTCTCCAGGGCGGCATAGAGCCGGGCGGCGAGGTCCTGGTCCCTTTGCGCCATGGGCAGCAGTAAAAGGAACGTGCGCTCCATCAGGGGACGATAGACCCAGGGGTCCGTCCGGTAGGCCTGGAACGCCGCCAGCAGGCGCTTTCCCGCCTCCGGCAGCCGCCCGGTGGCAAGCAGCCAGCGGGCCAGGATCAGATCCGCCTCGATCGGCTGCTCGCGAGCCAGGCCGGCGGCGACCGCCGGAGTGCGGGGATCGCCGCTGTCGGCCAGGCAGGAGCCGATGAGCAGCAGGTCCGCATGCGTGCGGGGCGGCTCCGGCTGCTCGAACCAGCGGGCGCAGGCCTCGGCGCTCTGGCGCAGCGCGGCGGCACGGCGGGCGGCGGCACGCAGCGTCGCCGCGGAGTCCCCGCCGGCCGAATCCCCCGGTTCCGGAGACAGGTCGTTCCAGTAGATCGTCCTCGCCGCCCGCATCTCTTCCACGCGGGACCAGTCGAGGGGAGCACCGCGTGTCGCCGGACGGTTCTCTCCCCGCCTCGCCACCAGCTTCAAGAGGTCGCCCATGCTGAACAGGCCGAAGCGTCCGAGGTTGCGGGCGAAGCCGAACTCGAGGATCGGCCGGTCGTCGGTGTTGAGGTCGTTTCCCTCCGCCTGGCGCACCGCCTGGGCGAAGGCGGGAGAGGCGATATACCCGGCGTAGAGCCCTTCGACACCATCCACTCCCCAGGTACGGGCGAGGGCGGTGCGATAGGGCTCGGTGGCGATCCGCGCGCGGATGCGGTCGAGATCGTGGACCACCGGCAGCGCGCTGCCCATCAACATCAGGTCGACGCTATGAATCCGCCAGCTCTCGACCGCCGGAAACTCGGAAGCCATCGTGGCGTAAGCGGTGCGCAGCACCTGGGCGTCCAGCTCATAGCCCTGAAGCCACTGGAGGAAGAGGCCGCCCGGCCGCAGCCGGCGGCGCACCGAACGGTAGAAGTCGGCGCTGAACAGGCTCGCCACTCCGGCCCGGTACGGGTTCGAAGGCTCGGAGAAGATAAGGTCGTAGCTTTCCCGCGTGCTGAGCAGGACCTCCCGGCCGTCGCCGGTCACCAGGTGCACCTTGGGATTGGAGAGCACGTCCCGATTGATCTTCGAAAGCGTCCGGGCGACGTGCACGATGGCCGGCTCGAGCTCCACCACGTCCACCCGTTCGACCGTCGGCACCTGAGCGAGCCAGCCGGCCGTGCTGCCGGAGCCCAGGCCGATGACCAGCACCCGCCGGACACCGGGGTGAACCAGGGCCCCGACCAGCCCGCCCATCACCTGGGTGGGAGCGTCGGCCAGGGCGCTGCCGTCGGACTTGCCGTTGACCACGAAGGAGTACTCGTTGGCGAGATCGAGGGCCACGCTGCTCTCGACGCCGTCGGCCTCCCAGACGACGCGCGTGCGCACTCCCTCGACGGCGCCATGGATGTCGTTCGGCCCGATCCAGCTGGCCGTCGCCACCCGGCCGGCGCCGATGGGCGAGTGGCGCCAGAACGCCGTCGGTCCGGTGGCGAAGCAGCCGAGAAGCCCCAGCGCTCCGGCCACCACCGGCCACAGCACCGCCCGGCGGGGAGCCCCGGCGCGCCAGGCGGTGTCCGCGAAGAGCGCCAGGAGGATCGCGGTCACGGCCAGACCGAGCAGCAGAGCCACCACCAGCCGCCAGACACCCGGCGCGCTGAGCCACGACAGGAGCCCGAAGCCGCCGGCGATGGAGCCGGCGATCGCTCCCAGCGTATTGGCGGCGTAGGTCACCCCCACCTCGCGGCCCACCTGCCGCCGGCCCGCGCCGAGAAGCGCGATCAGCAGCGGAAACTGGTAGCCCGCGACCACCGCCGCCGGCAGCACCACGATCGCCGTCACCACCGTCCAGACGCCCACCAGGGCCGCGAACCCAGCCCCACCCAGCGGGCGAAGCAGCGCCGCCAGCACCGCCAGCCGGTCCCCCAGAGCGAAGGGGAGGATCAGGAACAGCGCCTCCAGCGAGCACGTGCCCGCGAACGCCAGCAGGCCGGGCCGCCGCGCGCCTTCCCCCGCGCCGTACAGCAACCCGCCCGCCCCGATGCCCAGCAGCGCCACCGCCAGAATGAGCCCGAACGTGTAGGACGAGCCGCCCAGCAGCGGCCCCAGCATGCGGTACCACACCAGCTCCATCAGCAGGAAGGCGAAGCCCACAACCATTGCCGCCACCGGGACGAACCGGGCCACGCCTGGCTTTTCCGGCGCCTCGTCCGCGGCGGGAACGACCGGCACCCCCGGGGCCGCCGGAGCCACCAGCTCCCGGGCCAGGCTGCGCGCCGCCAGCACCACCACCACGTTGAGCAGCGCCGCGATCCAGATCGACTTGCGCACCCCCAGCACTTCCAGGGAGAAGAAGGTCGTCGCCAGCGTTCCCAGCACCGCTCCCAGCGTGTTGACCGCGTACAGCAGGCCCACCACCCGCCGGCCCGAGTCGGCGGCGCGCTCCACCGCCCGCGCCACCGCCGGCAGCGTGCCCCCCATCAGGAAGGTCGGAACGGCCAGCACCAGCGTCGAGAGCACCAGGCGCACCACGGTGCTGCCGCCGAGCCCCAGCCGCGGGCTGCCCCCCAGCTCGATGTAGAACCACTGGGCCGCCCGCATCAGCCACGGCGAAAGGCCCGCGCTCACCGCGATGCCCGCCTCCAGCTTCGCATACAGGCCCAGCGGCGACGGATGGCCGTCCGCCCAACGGCCCAGCAGCAGGCCGCCGAAGCCCAGCCCCGCCATGAAGATCGCCAGCACCGCCGCCGACGCCGCCGTCGAGGCGCCGAACACGAGGCGGAACATCCGCAGCCACGCCGTCTGGTACACCAGGGCGCAGAAACCCGAACCGAAAAGCAGAAGCGCGACTCTCCCGACGGCCGAACGCATGCGAAGGACTCCCTCTGAAAGAGGTTGAGAGGCACCTAAGGTATCAGAGGTGGACCGCACGGGCTCAGAGCCCCGCGGCCAGCTTCGGCGGTGCGGCGGCGAGGAAATCCGCCAGGTCCTTTCCCGCCCTGGCGGTCAGCGGGCTCCCCACCCGCCGATAGCACTCGTAGCGGTTGGCGAGGGACAGCTCGTCCCAGGGGACGTGGGGCTCCAGCGCCGCGAGCGCCTCGGCGCACCGCGGGGGGCCGTCCAGCTCCCGGCTCAGCCAGACCCGGGTGATCCGCCGCTGGCCCTCGAACATCCCCGCGGCGAAGGGCTTTTCCAGGGCCGCGAAGAGGCGGGCGGCAAGGTTGTGGTCCCGCCGGCCCAGCAGCAGAACGAGGCGGAACGAGCGGTCCACCAGAGGCCGGTACACCCAAGGGTCCGCACGGTAGCGCTGGAAAGCCGCCACCAGGCGCTCCACCGAGTCCCCCGGCCGCCCCGTCGCCAGGAGCCAGCGGGCCAGGATCAGATCGGCCTCGATGGGCTGCTCCCGGGCCAGCTCCGCGGCGACCGCCGGAGCGCGTGGATCGCCGCCCTCGGCCAGGCACTCGGCGGCCCACAGCAGGTCCGCATGCGTACTGGGCGGCTCGGCTTGCGCGAACCAGCGGGCGCAGGCCTCGGCGCCGTGGCCTTGGGCCGCGGCCTGGCGGGCGGCGGCGCGCAGATTCAAGGCGGCGTCCCCCGGCGGGGCCGGCTCCGGCGGCTCGTTCTCCCAGTAGACCGAGCGCGCCGCCCGCATCTCGTCCACCCGCGACCAGTCGAGAGGCGCACCGCGCGTCGCCGGATGGTTCTCTCCCTGCCTCGCCGCCAGCTTCACGAGCTCGCCGATGCTGAACAGGCCGAAGCGGCCGAGATTGCGGGCGAAGCCGAACTCGAGGATCGAACGGTCGTCGGTATTGAGGGCGTTGCCCTCGAGCCCGCGCACCTCTCTGGCGAACGCGGGAGAGGCCAGGTACCCGGCATACAAGCCCTCGACGCCGGCCACTCCCCAGGTGCGGGCGAGCGCGGTGCGATAGGGCTCGGTGCCGATGCGCGCGCGGACGCGGTCGAGATCGTGCACCACCGGCAGCTCGCTGCCCATCAACATCAGGTCGCCGCGCTGAATCCGCCAGCTCTCGACCGCCGGAAACTCGGAGGCCATCGTGGCCACGGCGGTGCGCACCACCTGGGCATCCAGCTCGTAGCCTTGGAGCCACTGGAGGAAAAGGCCGCCCGGCCGCAGCCGGCGGCGCACCGAACGGTAGAAGTCGGCGCTGAACAGGCTCGCCACTCCGGCCCGGTAGGGGTTCGAAGGCTCGGAGAAGATGATGTCGTAGCTCTCCGGCGTGGTGAGCAGGACCTCCCGGCCGTCGCCGGTCACCAGGTGCACCTTGGGATTGGAGAGCACGTCCCGGTTGATCGTCGAAAGCGTCCGGGCGACGTGCACGATGGCCGGCTCGAGCTCCACCACGTCCACCCGGTCGAGGCCCGGCACCTGCGCCAGCCAGCCGGCCGTGCTGCCGGTGCCAAGCCCGATGACCAGCGCCCGCCGGGCGCCGGAGTGCACCAGAGCCCCCAACAGCCCGCTCATCACCTGGGTGGAGGCGTCGGCCAGGGCGCTGCCGTCGGACTTGCCGTTGACCACGAAGGAGTACTCGTTGGCGAGATCGAGGGCCACGCTGCTCTCGACGCCATCGGCCTCCCAGACGACGCGCGTGCGCGCTCCCTCGACGGCGCCATGGATTTCGTTCGGCCCGATCCAGCCGGCCGTCGACACCCGGCCGGCGCCGATGGGCGAGTGGCGCCAGAACGCCGTCGGTCCGGTGGCGAAGCAGCCGAGAAGCCCCAGCGCTCCGGCCGCCACCGGCCACAGCACCGCCCGGCGGGGAGCCCCGGCGCGCCAGGCGGTGTCCGCGAAGAGCGCCAGGAGGATCGCGGTCACGGCCAGACCGAGCAGCAGCGCCACCACCAGCCGCCACACGCCCGGCGCGCTGAGCCACGGCAGGAGCCCGAAGCCGCCGGCGATGGAGCCGGCGATCGCCCCCAGCGTATTGGCGGCGTAGGTCACCCCCACCTCGCGACCCACCTGCCGCCGGCCCGTGCCGAGAAGCGCGATCAGGAGCGGAAACTGGTAGCCCGCGACCACCGCCGCGGGCAGCACCACGATCGCCGTCACCACCGTCCAGACGCCCACCAGCGACACGAATCCGGCCCCGGCCAGCGGCCGAAGCAGCGCCGCCAGCACCGCCAGCCGGTCCCCCAGAGCGAACGGGAGGATCAGGAACAGCGCCTCCAGCGAGCACGTGCCCGCGAACGCCAGCAGACTGGGCCGCCGCGCGCCTTCCCCCGCGCCGTACAGCAACCCGCCCGCCCCGATGCCCAGCAGCGCCACCGCCAGAATGAGCCCGAACGTGTAGGACGAGCCGCCCAGCAGCGGCCCCAGCATGCGGTACCACACCAGCTCCATCAGCAGGAAGGCGAAGCCCACAACCATTGCCGCCACCGGGACGAACCGGGCCACGCCTGGCTTTTCCGGCGCCTCGTCCGCGGCGGGAACGGCCGGCGCCCCCGGGGTCGCCGGGGCCGCCAGCTCCCGGGCCAGGCTGCGCGCCGCCAGCACCACCACCACGTTGAGCAGCGCCGCGATCCAGATCGACTTGCGCACTCCCAGCACTTCCAGGGAGAAGAAGGTCGTCGCCAGCGTTCCCAGCACCGCTCCCAGCGTGTTGACCGCGTACAGCAGGCCCACCACCCGCCGGCCCGAGTCGGCGGTGCGTTCCACCGCCCGCGCCACCGCCGGCAGCGTGCCCCCCATCAGGAAGGTCGGAACGGCCAGCACCAGCGTCGAGAGCACCAGGCGCACCACGGTGCTGCCGCCGAGCCCCAGCCGCGGGCTGCCCCCCAGCTCGATGTAGAACCACTGGGCTGCCCGCATCAGCCACGGCGAAAGGCCCGCGCTCACCGCGATGCCCGCCTCCAGCTTCGCATACAGGCCCAGCGGCGACGGATGGCCGTCCGCCCAACGGCCCAGCAGCAGGCCGCCGAAGCCCAGCCCCGCCATGAAGATGGCGAGCACCGCCGCCGACGCCGCCGTCGAGGCGCCGAACACGAGACGGAACATCCGCAGCCACGCCGTCTGGTACACCAGGGCGCAGAAACCCGAACCGAAAAGCAGAAGCGCGACTCTCCCGACGGCCGAACGCATGCGGTCAAACTCCCTGGAAAAGGTTCAAGCGGCTCCTAAGGTATCAGAGCCGCGCCGGCGCTCACCACGGGGATTTGTCGCCCGCGGCGTTTTGGTGGTAAAGAAACATCGCCCGTCGTCCGTCCCAGGAGAGAGGCGGCGAACGAATGTCTTTCAGCAAGGAGAGAACCTCATGCCTCCCAAGCCTCTCGTCTTCGTACCCGGCCTTCCCGGCACCGTCATCTTCGACCAGACCGACGATCTGGAGCTGTTCCCGAGCCCGCTGACTCTCCTGAATCCCAACGTCCGGCAGCTTCTCGTCGACAAGCTGTCCGGGCCCGACGACCCCAATGCCGGCGACGGTGTGATCCCCCTCGCTCCCGTCGATACCCTGATCAAGGGATTGAAGAGCTCGTTCATCGACTTCAGCGGCTCGCTGAAGCTGGCGGATTCGCTCTACGCCATCTTGCAGGACCTGGGCTATGCGAACGCCCCGGCGGCAGACCGCTTCCGGCCCGTCGGCTGGGACTGGCGCCGGCCGGTCGACCAGGCCAGAGCGCTGGGAGCCGTGAAGGCAGCCATCGATGACCTCCACAACGCCACGGGCGAGAAGGTGGTGATCCTCTGCCACTCCACCGGCGGCCTGGTGACCCGCAGCCTGCTCGAGAGCGATGCCGCGATCGTGGACAAGGTCGATTCGGTCCTTGGCGTCGCCGTGCCCTGGGTGGGTACGCTCCAGACGCTCCCCTACCTCGCCGGCCAGATGGGCTTCTTCCCCCTGCCCACCGCCGAGACCCAGCACATCCTCGGCCGGTCCTGGGCCGCCTTCGACCTGCTGCCTCCGGATCCGGCCAGGACCGACATGACCCATGCCGGTGCCGACCTCAACTTCTTCACGACGAGCCACGGCCAGGCCGGCCCGGCCGTCGAGACGGCATGGATGCCGCCGGACCCGGCCATGCCGCCGCGAGCCGCGCGGTCCAACGCCAACTTCGGAAAGCGGGAACGCTCTTTCGCCTTGCAGGGAAAGTCCCTGGAGATGGTGTGCTTCGCCGGCTGGGGCGCCGATACCCTGACCGGCTGCCAGATGGACGCGCAGGGAAGGCTGTCCTTCACCTCCGGCGACGAGGGGGACGGCACCATACCCGGGCGCTCGGCGGATTGGCTCTCCGGGGCCGGTGTCACCAACTTCCTGGTCCCTGTCGGCCACTACCAGGACTCCCAGATCACCCGCGAGCACAGCGCCCTCTGGATGAATCCTCCCATCCGCGACCTCCTCGGCACCCTGCTGGCCGGAAAGCCGCGGCAGCCCTACGTCTACGCCGCCGTCGACGGCGACGACGCCACCAACCCGGCAACCCGGATCAAGGTCCGCATGGTGGCGCAGGACACCGATGGCAAAGCCTTGACGGGGGCTCTTGCCGTGGCCTTCCCCGGCACGGCCCAGGAGCTCCACTCCAGCTTCAACGGCGAAGCCCGGTTGCTGATGCCGGTCCCCAGGGGCAGTATCGTGCAGGAGCTCCCCGGAGGCCTGCTCCGCTTCGAGATGGAGATCCGCTGGCAGGAGGCAGGCCAGGCCAGGAGCAGCCGGCAGGTGCTCCTGGTGAACAAGGTCTAGGCTTTCCGGAGGGGCGGGCTACGCCATCTCGAACCACGGCTCGCGCCGCCCGAACTTCGTCGACAGCGCGGCGCCGATGCCGATGAAGGTGGCGGTGGTCCAGGCCACGACCCCGAACCAGGGGAGGAACTTGACGGCGCCCAGCACCAGCAGGCCGACCGTGGCGGCGTTGAGCGGCCGGTAGCGGCGGCGCAGGAGATGGACGGAGATCCAGTCGCCCAGCGCGTAGAACACCGCGACCATCCCCCAGAGCTTCAGCACCATCCCCAGCAGCACCACCAGGATCAGCAGCGGCAGGCCGATGATCCCGCCGGCGAAGGCGCTGAAGAAGAGAGCGGTCAGGACGAGGGAGACCACCCCCGTCAAGCCGGTGAAGAAGCTGCGGAACGGCTCGCGGCGCACGCCGTCCGCCGTCTCCAGGAGCTGCCGGCCGCTGGTGGCGAAGAACAGCAGCAGCAGGGCGGCCCACGCCGCCATCAGCGCCAGCTTCGCCCCCACCACCATGCGCGACGCGAAACCGAGGCCGAGGCTCGGCCCCTCCATCAGAGTCATCCAGGCATTGGAAGCGGTGGGATAGGAGACCATGCGGCCGCCCGCGTGCGCCCCCGGCGCGGAGCGGATCGTGCCGCCCACCACGAAGATGTCGCCCCCGACCCGGGCCGTGGAGGCCAGGCGAACATTGCCGCGCAGCACCACGACGTCCCCCGTCACCTGGCCGGAGATCTCCACCGAGCCGTCGAGGGCGGCGATGTCCGCCAGGGCCTGCCCCTGGACGATCACGTCCCGCCCCACGCCCACGAGCTGCTGGCTGGTGACCGCCCCCGCCTCCAGGCGCAGAGCAGGCTCGGTGCGGACGGCCGGCCGCGCCCCCGCCGGAGGAACCATCACGCCCAACAGGAGCAGCAGCGTCGTGACCAGAGCTCTCACGGCGCTAATGGTATGCGAGGAATCTTGAAAACAGCTTGAGAGCGACAATTGGTACGACGGGCGAACCGGCGGCTCTAGCGGCCGCCGTTGCCCTCACGCCCGCCACGCCCCAGGGAAGCCGCCGCCGCGGCCGGCTTGCGGCGGCGCACCAGCGAGATGAGCAGCAGGTTGAGGCAGAGCACCAGGAAGCCGAAGGCGCCGAGACTCACCGGCGAGGAAATGATGTTCTCGACGATCAGCCCGATGCCCTTCCACGAGGCGCCGAGCAGACCGGCCCCGGCCAGCGCGGCGGCGCGCATCATGCCGCCCAGCGCATCGACGGCGGCGAGCCCCGAAGGCACCGACGCCGACGACGAGCCGGCGATCAGGAAGCCGGCGACCAGCATCAGCATCGCCGCCACCGCCACGGGGAACTGCCAGGTGCGGGGCGATCTCCCCTCCCAACCGGCATGGGGGAGCGCGGCCATCACCGAATCGGCGAAGTCGGACCGCACCGGCACCGCCGTGCGCTCGAACAGGCTCTGGAAGGCGGCGAGCTCCTCCCGCTCCAGGCGGCACTCCGCGCAGCCCGCGAGATGCTGCTCGAGACGAGCCCGATCCTCGGGCGCCAACCGGCCGTCGGCGTCCAGGTTCAACCATTCTTGGAACGTGCTGTGATCGGGCCTGTTCATGGCAATCCCTCGCAACCGGTCAATCGCTGAGAAAATCCCTGAGCTTCTCCTTGAGCATCTGCCGCCCGCGGAAGAGCTTGTTCTTCACCGTCCCCAGGGGCATCTCCTTGAGCCGCGCGATCTCCTCGTAGGGCAGCTCGCCGAAGTGGCGCAACAGGATCAGCTCCCGGTACTCCCAAGGCAGGGCGTCGATCGCTTCCTGGATCGCCCCTCCCCTCTCCTGATTGCGCAAATCCCCATAGGGCCCGCGCTCCGGAGAAGGCAGGTCCCAGTCGCGCCCCTCGCCCTCCTCGTCCTCCTGCCGCAGAGAGACCAGCTTCAGCCTTCGCCTGCGGATCTGATCGATCGCCGCGTTCTGCGCCACCCGGAACAGCCAGGTCGAGAACTTGTACTGCGGATCGTATCGATCCAGCACCTGGTACACCTTGACCAGGACTTCCTGCGCCAGGTCGTGCGCGTCGTCCGCATTCCGCAACAAACGAAACAGGTAGTTGACGAGCCGGCCCTGATAGCGCTCGATCAGGTCGCCGAAACGGTTCCGATCGCCCCGGAGGACGGCGGCAACCAGATCCTCGTCGGTCGCCTGCTCCATACCCCGTGTCATGAATGAGTACGCAAGGAGCTGGCCAAGGTTTCAGAAGAGGTTGCGACGCGCGGCGGCAGGGGCTTAGCGGCTCTCACGGCCCTGGAGCCATCTTCCCAGCAGGAAGAGGACGCCTCCGCCCGCGGCCACGGCGAGCTCCAGACGGATCTGGTCGTACATTATGCCCAGCACGAACGCGCTGCCGACGACGACGAGGGCGAGGACCTGGAGAACCCAGCCGGTTCCAGACATGGATCAGCGATGGGGTCCGGCGTCCGCCGGAGCCGCTGGGGTGAGATCGGTACGCGTGGCGATGACGCCGTGGGCCTTGCCCGTGAGCAGGGCCAGCAGATCGTGCTCGATGCCGTTGGGAGCCGTCTCGACGATCCGCCCCACCTCGTGGCCATCGCGGCGCACGATGAACGTCGGCAGGTATTGGACGCCGTTCTCCGTCACCGGCCCGGCCGGCTCCTTCTTCCGCCGGTCCACCGCGACGTAGGTGACCTTGAAGGGAACGGCGCCGCCGGCCTCGTCAAGACCGCGCCAGAGACGGGGGACCTCGCGCCGGCTGTCGCCGCACCAGGTACCCAGGAAGATGGTCACCTCGGCGCCCGGCTGCACTCCAGCCAGGGCCTTGGCCGCGTCGGCGTCCGGCTTCGAGCCGACCTCGGCCTCCACCCACTCGGGAGCCGCGCCCTCGATCTGCTCCCGCGTCGCGGGACCGACCAGCGCGGCCTCCTGGGTCTTCGCCGGCTCCTGAACGACCGTTTGCGGCGGCGGATCGGCGGCGAGGATCGCGGTAGCGGCCCCACAGGCCGCCATGGCAACGAGAAGCATCAGGGGGAGTACGGATTTCATGGCCGGGAGTTTACCGCAAACCGAACGGCGGACAGGAGGAGGAAGTGCGAGCAGTGCCACAAATGAGATGGGCGCTCCTGAAGACAGGATTGAGGGCTCTCGAAAGAGCGAGTCCTGACGCCCCGGACCAAAGACCTCGTGTCCGGTACTTGGACCCGTGGTCGCTGCTCGCGCTAGATATGCTACCTTGCCGCAACTTCCGTTGCAACCTCTGGGTCTATTGGGCGCTTGGTAGAGTTGCCAGGCAAGGGGAGCCCGGTCCGAGGAACCTCCCTTTCTTCGGTATGATGCTCTCGGATCGAACTACGGTTCACGAACGCAAAGGAGAACGCATGAAAACGAAGATCCGTCTCGTCGCGCTGGCGGGAGCTCTCGGTCTCGTCGGGTTGGCGGGAACCGGAGGTGCAATCGTCAAGGCACCCGTCGAAACCTTCTGCATGTGCGCCTGCCCGGATGGCACCGCCATCTGTGTGGGGAGCATCAACGGGGACTGCAGCGTCCCCTGCGCCCAAGCCGCCGCGCAGCTCTGCCGCTCGGATATGTAGACCCTTCAGAGAAGCTCCAGGCAGGGGGCTCTCGAAGCGCTGAGAAGCCCCTGCCAACCGGCAGGAGAACCGCCGCAAGGCCGAAGTCAACTCCGCATTGAACGTCATCACTCATCTTCTATCAGGCTATCACTCTGTTGCTGGTGGGTTACGCCTTTGTGCGCGCCAATACGCACGGGCATTCGCCCGTCAGCCTGTTTCATCAAGCTGCCCACTTGGCCTTCGTGCGGACCATGAGGCAGAGGTGGGCCCGACTGAAGGGCTTGGCCGCGCGACGCTGAGGCTCCTCGGCAACCCCACCTGGAGCTATCGCGACGGCGAAGCTGTTGAAGGCATAACCTTCTGAGCTGTCCGCGGCCCTGAATTGCGCCGCGGCTCTTCCGGCCGGACTCACAGCTCTCTCGATGGGTGTCGCCGCCATCCCGTTGTGAGTCACAGCCGCTCCGTCCTGAGTCACTACCACGCCGAATTGCATCGCAACTGTCGCGAGTTGCGTCACTACTACCTCGGGAGGAGTCACAACGACTCCGGCTTGAGATACAATCATCGAGGCAGGCATTACAGCTATCCAGCGAGGCATCACAGCTTCAGAGCCAGGCATCACAGCTCAAGCGGATTGCGTCACAGCTCCAGCGGCAGGCATTACAGCTAGCCAGTGAGGCATCACAGCTTCAGAGCCAGGCATCACAGCTCGAGCGGATTGCGTCACAGCTCTAGCGGCAGGCATCACAGCTAGCCAGCGAGGCATCACAGCTTCAGAACCAGGCATCACAGCTCAAGCGGATTGCGTCACAGCTCTCTCGGGAGGCATCACAGCTCTCGCGGTAGCTGTGACGCAACCCGCCGAAGCCGTCGCTCCTCAGAGGGGTGTTGTGACTCAAAGCGGGGCCGTAGTGACTCACCAACCGGCGGTTGCGTCTCATGGAGCGGGTTCGTGTGTCGCCGCCGCAGCCGTAGTGTGTACTGCCTCAGGCACGACCGCCGTGGCCTCGATCTCGATCAGGGCTTGGTCTTCGATCAGGGCGCCGACGACGACTGACTTCTCTGCCGCACGCGGAACCACTGGAGCTTACCGCTCTCGGCCGAGGTCCAGCCGTTTCGCTGCCCCGGCACCTTTCCAGGTGCCCCCTGTTGCGTTGGCCGGTTTTAGCTCTGCTCTGCGTTTCCATGGATGAGGCTCTCGCAAGAGTCCGCCGCCCCATCCCGGGCGTAAATCTTCAAAGAGAGAGGAAGACCAATGGCGACCATCAATGTGACGGTAACGGCTGAAGGGGTGAGTGCCGTGGAAAATCCCCAGTCAGCCCAGCAAACTGAGACCGTAACCTGGGTCTTTACCTTTATCGGCACCGGTTCGGATAACCTGCGGGTGGTGTTCAAGAAAGTCGAGCTCTCGAACAACGCCGGCGCACTGCTCATTTACGAGCAAGGCCCCTTTTCCAGCCCGCTCTCGATGATCGAAGGACAGATCAGCGGCATCATCGCCCAGGAGGCGCCGAACGGCCGCTATCTCTATGACATCCACGATGGCAACAACCAAGCTCTGAACTGGTTGACTAAACTTAGCATGAACCAGAACTTTGGCGGCCTCGACGTTCCCAAGCCACCGCCAGGGGGGTAGAGCCTCCCGGCCCAGCAGGCTGCCTTGCGCCATGTCGCCTCTAGAGGCGCCGACGGCGCTCGGCAGCCTGGCTGGTGCTTTGGATATTGAGGAGGGCCTGGAAATCCGGATCTTTTTTCAGGGAGCTGAACTCGGGGATCGTGAACCACTCCCGCCGGATGCCTCTCTTGCGCGCCTGTTCGATGTAGAAGAGGGCCGTCAGGCGCTCACCCAGGAGCGCGTAGAGCTGAGCGGCCTGATGAAGAACTTGGATGTCCTCTGGCGCTTTCTTGAGCACTTCTTCGGCCAGGCGAACCGCGTCGTCCCTGCGGCCCAGGCGCACGAGGCACTGAGCGTGCAGCATGCGGGTGCGGTCATCGCTGAGATTGGGGACGGCTGCGAGCTCTTCAGCCAGGGCGCGATAGAGATTCCGTGCCTCCGGCAGCTTCCCCTCGGCTTCGAGCGCGGTCGCAAGATTGAAGCGGGTGAGCGTGCCATGGGGTTCCAGGGCCAGGGCTTGGCGGTAGGCGCTCTCGGCCGCGGCATAGTCTCCGAGCAGAAATCGGGTGAAGCCGAGATTTGAGAAAAGCGGCCGCGCCGGTTGAAGACGAATCAGCTCTTCATAGATCGTCGCGGCGCGCTCCAGGTCCCCGTAGAAGGCCTCCGAAAACGCCAGCCTTTCCCGCACGTATTGATTGCCCGGCTGTGCCTTGAGCAGCTCCTCGAGACGGCGGCGGGCGCTGTCGCTCTCCCCGAGGCGAAACTCGAGGGTCGCCAGCTCCAGGATCATCGGACGCCAGAGAGGACGCCGCCGGACGACCTCCTGCAGCACGCGGCGGGCCTCCTTCAGTTCTCCTCGAGCCTCCAGCAGATCGGCCTTGGCTCTGGGGACGCGGGCGTCTCCCGGAACCAAGTCTGAAAGCCGCCTCAGCGTCGCCTGCGCCGCTGCCAACCGGTTCCCGGCCATCTCGGCGTGAAAGCGGGAAAACAGAATCCGCGGGTCGTTGGGCGCGACGGCTTCGGCCCGGGAGCAGTAGCCGAGGGCGCGATCGACTTGCTCCAGCTCGCGAGCGATTTCCGCCGCCAGCCGATAGGCTCCGAGGAGATCGGGCGAAGTCCGGAGCAGAGCGTCCAGCCGGTCGAGCTCCTTGGGGCCGAGGCGTTCGCCGCCATCGACCCGGCGCTCGAGCTGGATGTAAGCGGAGTAGTCCTCCGGTCTCACCCTGCCACCTTTCGACTCCGGCCGGAGCCGATGATCCCGATAGAGCTGTTGCAGGTTCGCCCGCACTCCTTCCGCCAGCCGCTGGACGTTTTCAATGCCGGCCTGGACCTCGAAAGGCCCGACCGTCCCCAGGACTTCGTTGCCGGGTTCCCGGAGCCGGCGTAGCGTCACCCGGCAATCGTCTCCCTGGCAATCGAGGAGGGGGAAGACCACCTCGTTCGCTTCGGCGCGGCGCGACCTCTCGGCCGCGGAGCCGCTCGCTTCGTCCTGCTCGGGCGGGTCGATGGGTTGCAAGCCTTGGAAGGAGACGAGAGCGGCGATGGTGGCTTCCACCACGTCGGAAGCGACGGAGGCGAGCTGCGGGTTCTTCCCCGCCGGGGTCATGGCCGGGCGCAGCACCGCCACCCTCAGCGCGGGCGGGGCTGAAGAGTGCCTGAGATATTCCATGAGGAGAAACGCCAGGAGCACGATGGTGGCCACACCTCCGGCGAGGAGCCCCACCCGGAACGCCTTCCTGCGCCAGCCGCGTAGCACCGGCGGCGAATCCGATTCGAGGTCCGCCAACAGCTCGGCGGCGTTCGCGTGGCGCTCGCCGGGGTTCTTGGCCAGTGCCTTCGCCACCGTGCGGGCCAGGGCCGCGGAGACGTCAGGCCGGATGCGGTCGAGCGGCTCGGGCTTGCGGCTCTGGATGGCGGCGAGAACCGCCCGCTCGTCGTCCCCTGGGAACGGCCGGCGCCCGGCGAGCATCTCGTAGAGCAGGGCGCCCAGCGACCAGACGTCCGTGCGGCCGTCCACCGGCTCGCCGCGGGCCTGCTCGGGAGACATGTAGGCGGGCGTCCCCGGAGAGCTTCCGGCGCGGGTCAGAGTCGCGTCACCCCTTATTTTGGCGATGCCGAAGTCGAGGACTTTGACCTTCCCGCGGCCGGTCAGCATCACGTTGGCCGGCTTGATGTCACGATGCACGATGTCGGCTTCGTGGGCCCGCGCCAGGGCCCGGGCCACCTCAATGGCCAACTGCCGGGCTTCCGATTCCGGCAGCGGCCCTCTCGCCAGCCTCTCCTTGAGGGTCTCGCCCTCGTAGTAGGCCATGACGATGTAGAGCTGGCCGTCGCACTCGCCGACGTCATGGACGGTACAGATGTTGGGATCGTCGAGGGCCGAGGCGGCGCGCGCCTCACGCCGGAAGCGCTCCTTGGCGCCGCGGTCCCGGCTGAGCTCCGGGGGCAGCAGCTTGACTGCCACCCGGCGCTGGAGGCGGGTGTCCTCCGCCTCATAGACCACGCTCATGCCGCCGGAGCCGATCTCGCGGACCAGCCGATAGGGCCCGAGCTCGCGGTCCGCGAGGGGCGCCGCTTCGTCCGCGGTGTCCGCCAGCAACTCGGCGGCGGCCCGGTGGGCCGGTGTGGCCAGGAAGCCTCCCGCCTCCTCGTCCGCGATCAGAAGGGCTTCCATCTGCGCGCGGAGCTCCGGGTTCCCGGCGCAGGCTCCGTCGAGGAACGCGCGGCGTTCCTCAGCCGGACGCTCGAACACCTCGTCGAGCAGGGCCTCGATCCGCCCCCAACGCTCGGAGTCCGCCGGCAGATCGGGCTTCATCCCTCGTCCCGGCCGCCCAGGGTATGGAAGAGGATGGCGCGGGCCTTGAGCCAGTCGCGCCTCACGGTCCGCTCGGAGATCCCCAGCGTCCGGGCGGTTTCCTCCTCCGTCAGCCCGGCGAAGAACCGCAGCTCCACCAGCCGGCTCAGCCGCTCGTTTCGCGCCGCCAGCGAGGTCAGAGCCGCATCCAGATCGAGAATCTCGACCGCCTGGCGGGACGCGTCCGTGCCGCCCTGGTCCGGCCCCAGCTCGTCGAGAGAGATCCGCAGGCCCTCGCCGCCACGCTTCTTGGCCACCCGGCGGCGCGCGGCGTCCACCAGGATCTGGCGCATGGCCATCCCAGCCACCGACAGGAAGTGGGACCGGTCCTGCCAGGAGGCGCCAGCCTGGTCCACCAGCCTGAGGTAGGCCTCGTGTACCAGGACGGTGGTGTCGAGCGTCTGCCCCGGCCGCCGACGGCGGAGCTGCCGGCGAGCCACGGCGCGCAGCTCGTCATAGACCAGCGTCATCAGCCGGTCCATGGCGCTCCCGTCCCCCTGGCGGACGGCTGCCAGAAGCTGCGTCATCTCTCCCGGGGGCGGACCCTGCGCGCTCTGCGACAACTTTTCTCCGCTTTCCTGAAAGTCCTGGATTTTAGCAGGTTACCTCGCGCGCGGCGGGATTTCAACCCGCCGCGCTCCGGAGGGTGTCCGCTTTCTCCGCCGCCTCGCGTTCAATCAGGTGAAGGAGGGCGTCCGACCTACTCGGCGGCGTCAAAGCTTTCAGCCCCAAGTTGGGGCTGGATCACAAAAACAAAACACAGAAGGAGATAGATCATGAGTAACTGGTGGCTTCCACCTTATCTGGGATCGTGGGAACAGTTCATGGCTGCGTTGCTTCACAATCCATTCCTTGGCAGTGAGGGAGGAGGCATACCTCCCAGCACTCACCCGGAGGCCACGGTATCAGGTCCTGGCACAGCTAGGCCTGGGTTGGGACTTGAGCCCAACCCTCGTCCCTGGGTGTCTGCGGTCTCGTCTCTGATTGCTGTGATCAGCCTGAGGGAGGTGGCATCCAAGATGCCCGATGGGCAGGTGAAGATCGAGCTGAGCAAGCGAGTGGATAGTGCCATCTCGAGCTTCATTGATGATTGCGGAACCAAGCATCCGGGATGGCCGTGGCCTGGGCCGCCCCCATGGGTTTATCCAGTCGCGTCGGAACTGGCTGTCGCGGCGAACACCATCACCGAGGGCAACGTCCGGAATGAAGTCCTCCAGGTGGCTGGTCAGATCATCGAACGTGCATCCGGCTCGATCGGGAGACGGGAAGTAAAACTCCCATCCCCTGAAGAAATCGATGAGATGACGGCGTTCCCATCCGACGACAACGAATGTAAAGCTCTTTGTCAGGATCTCCAGGACACTGTCGATGAGCTTCAGGGCGCGCCTGGACTGGGGCGACAACAGTTGCTTGCCAGGCTGAGGGCAATCAATGCCCGGAGGCGAGAACTCGGCTGCAATCCTTGCCATCCCCAATGACATAGATGGAGAACAAAGGGGGAACGGTTCATTGACACAGCCTACGAGGCTGTTGAAAGAACGTCCGGCGACCTCCCCGAAGAGGTAAATCGCGGAAGGACAATTGGAGGAGCCTCTGCGATGCGAGGAGACACACTGCGAGATCGCCCGATGTCCAGCCACGTCATGCTCGAGGAGCGAGTGCCGAAGGACCATCCCCTTAGCAGACTTGGAGGAAAGAACGGCTAACCCAAGCGGGCGAGCGGACGGATACCACACTTTCGTGCGGTCGCGCCGCTCGCCTTCAGTCGTTGGCGGTAACTCGGAAATGAAAACGCGGCGGTTCTGTAATCAACTCAAAGGAGAGAACCATGTCTAACCAAACTGGATGGCGTTTTTGTCAAAAGTGCCATGGGTTGTTCTTTGCTGGGAACCCCGACCAGGGCACCTGCCCCGGCGGAGGCACTCACGATGGCAGTGCCAGCGGAAAGTACGTCATGCAGTTCGGCGACAGTGCGCTAAATGCCCAACCCCAAGGCGGGTGGCGATGGTGCCGGAAGTGCCAAGGGTTGTTCTTTGTCGGAGACGACGAAGTGCTTTCCCCTCTTATGTTCGGCGACGATCCATTCCGAAGGATGTGCCCCGCAGGGAACCATCATGACGGCCTCCAGAGCGGGCACTACGTGATGGAATTCGGTGAGGACGGAACCGGCGTCCAAGGCGGGTGGCGGTTCTGCAAAAAATGTTTCGGGCTGTTCTTTTCCACGCCTGGGGACATCACGGGACACAATATCGAGTTCCAAGGCCTCTGTCCCGATTCCGAGGGCTTTGTACACGACGCTAGCAAGAGCGGTCCTTACCATATGCACTTCGAACTACCGGAACCTCCGCACGATAGCGGGCACGAGCCGGTATTGCCGGAATCAGTTACACTGAACTCAGGGGCGATTACGTCGGAGCTTTCTATCGGCGGCTTCGCCAGCCTCACAATGAGCCACAACGGGAACTTCACGTTCAGCGGCCACATGCATGACAGCGGTGCCTTAGGGATTGACTTCTTGATAACCGTCGTCGCCATGACGCCCTCTGGCATCGCAATCACGGCGCAGCATAGCGGTCACTGTGCAGGGACCTTTACCACGGGACCTCGCGATGACGACTGGACTATCGCGGGCGTCAACAACCAGATCCGGGACAACTGGGCCGAGGCAAGCCAGTCCACGCTGACTACGACGAACCATGCCAACGATACGCTGACTCCCCAGATTGGAGCAGCGCTCGAAGAGGCATTAAAGCAGGCCCTGCTAGCGGCGGGCAAGGCCGCTATCCAGGGGTTGATATCCCTGGTATAGCTCTGGAGGGCCCCGATCAGGTACCTCAGAAATAAGTGCCCCACGCTCGGAGATCCCCAGCGTCTGGGAGGCCTTCTCCTCCGTCAGCCCGGCGAAGAACAGCAGCTCCACCAACCGGCTCAGCCGCTCGTTTCGCGCCGCCAGCGAGGTCAGAGCCGCATCCAGATCGAGAATCTCGACCGCCTGGCGGGACGCGTCCGTGCCGCCCTGGTCCGGCCCCAGCTCGTCGAGAGAGATCCGCAGGCCCTCGCCGCCACGCTTCTTGGCCACCCGGCGGCGCGCGGCGTCCACCAGGATCTGGCGCATGGCCATCCCAGCCACCGACAGGAAGTGGGACCGGTCCTGCCAGGAGGCGCCAGCCTGGTCCACCAGCCTGAGGTAGGCCTCGTGCACCAGGACGGTGGTGTCGAGCGTCTGCCCCGGCCGCCGACGGCGGAGCTGCCGGCGAGCCACGGCGCGCAGCTCGTCATAGACCAGCGTCATCAGCCGGTCCATGGCGCTCCCGTCCCCCTGGCGGACGGCTGCCAGAAGCTGCGTCATCTCTCCCGGGGGCGGACCCTGCGCGCTCTGCGACATCTTGTCTCCGCTTTCCTGAAAGTCCTGGATCTCAGCAGGTTACCTCGCGCGCGGCGGGATTTCAACCCGCCGCGCGAGGCGGGTGTCCGCTTTCTCCGCCGCCTCGCGTTCATTCAGGTGAAGGAGACGACCGGACCCTGAAAGGAGAAGGAGATGAAACGTACAGTTCCAACGATCATCAGGCCAATCCAGGAGCGCATACCATGAGCAAGTTAGGCGCGGCAACTTTTACATCGTCCCCTTTGGTTTTTACCCGGCTACTGATACTCACTGTGCCTATCAGGTTTCTGCTGGGATTTCCTTGTTTGTAGTCAATGATGCTGCAGCACAGCGGCCGGCAGCAGCGAAGGGCGTCAACTACGCGGTCATGGACAACGGCGACTTGAGGTGGAATCGCCACGATGGGCGGGGCGACGGTAGTTTAACCGCCGACGTCAAGACGCCAGGGGCGAAGATGATGGCGATCGAACAGGGCGAACAGATGGAGACCGACGGTCACATCACCTATTTTTTGAGGTGCCGGACGATTTTTCTTTCACGCCAAGCTCGGAAGAAATCCATGGCCGACTGCAAGCCATTCTCTACAGAAAATAACGCGTAGAGCTCACGAGCTCATACAAATGCCTGACAAGGAGACCTCCATGAAAACATGCCCGAAGTTCAAGATAACGCTAATCAGCGATCTACTCGCTGTGCTGCTCGGCATCGCCTTCTTGCTTGCACCTCAGTTCCTTACCGGGGCCAGTGCCGCTGGCCCACCACCACCGCCACCCGCCCCTAGCCCGGGAATCGACGATTTACTGGTGCGCACGAATACAAAGGACCTGCTTTTATATCCTTTCCGCAATAAGACTTTCTACGGCCAGGGTGGCCCAATAAA
The DNA here is from genome assembly GCA_963717295.1 of Thermoanaerobaculaceae bacterium. Lineage (GTDB taxonomy): Bacteria > Acidobacteriota > Thermoanaerobaculia > Multivoradales > UBA5704 > DATARR01. The sequence goes on along the minus strand of OY970330.1, from coordinate 6,470,469 downwards.
GGTCGGAAATGGCTGGAATTTCACAGACTTCTTCGTGGGTCACTGGACTGGCCAGACCAACCCGGACCTCATCGTCCGGACGAGCACTGGCGACCTGCTGCTGTACCCATTCCGAAACCACACGTTCTATAACGGCGGCGGTCCCATCAAGGTTGGCAACGGCTGGAACTTCACGCATTACCTCGTAGGCAATTGGACCGGCCACAACAACCCGGATCTCATTGTACGAACGAGCTCCGGCGATCTCCTGCTGTATCCGTTCAAGAACAACACATTCTACGGCGGAGGCGGCCCTATCAAAGTAGGCAACGGCTGGAATTTCACCGACTACTTCGTGGGAAATTGGACCGGTCAGGGCAATCCGGATCTCATCGTCCGAACAAGCTCCGGTGATCTCCTGCTGTATCCGTTCAAGAACAACACGTTCTACGGCGGAGGCGGCCCTATCAAAGTAGGCAACGGCTGGAATTTCACCAACTACCTCGTCGGTAACTGGACCGGCCAAAGCAATCCGGACCTCATCGTCCGGACAGCTAATGGCGATCTGCTATTGTATCCGTTCCGAAACAAAACTTTCTATGGCGCGGGCGGCCCTACCAAGGTCGGCAACGGCTGGAACTTCAACGACTATTTCGTAGGCAAATGGACTGGGAGCAGTAATCCGGATCTCATCGTCCGAACCGCGTCTGGCGATATGCTTCTGTACCCATTCCGGAAAAACACGTTTTACGGTGGCGGTGGCCCCCTCAAGGTTGGTAACGGCTGGAACTTTGCAAACTATTTCGTCGGAGACTGGTTCTAGTATGGATGAGGGCTGTAGCTGAGGTGGGTTCCTTACGTTCTCCGGAATGACCACCGCTCTGCCCAAGACTTGGTGGCGGGCTCTGCCCCGCCGCCAAGCTTCCTGCCGGAGGCGCCAGCCTGGTCCACCAGCCTGAGGTAGGCCTCGTGCACCAAGGCCGTGGTGTCGAGCGTCTGCCCCGGACGCCAGCGGCGGAGCTGACGGTGGGCCACGGCGCGCAACTCGTCATAGACCAGCGTCATCAGCCGGTCCATGGCGCGCCCGTCCCCCTGGCGGACGGCTGCCAGAAGCTGCGTCACCTCTCCCGGGGGCGGACCCTGCACGCTCTGCGACACCTTGTCTCCGCTTTCCTGAAAATCTTGGATTTCAGCAGGTTACCTCGCGCGCGGCGGAATTTCAACCCGCCGCGCTCCGGCGGGTGTCCGCTTTCTCCATCGCCTCGCGTTCATCCAGTTGAAGGAGAGGACCGGAGACGGGAAATGGAGCCAAGCCGCGACTGAGTCACCGGCAATAGGCGAAAGCCTCCGGCAACAGCGACTCCCGCGACCTACAGCCACCGCGCCCGTCCTCGACTCTACTCCCTCGCACCGGTAACGAAAGAGCGCACTGCGCCTAATGAAACGTCGAAATAGACTTTCACAGGAGGAACGACATTGAGAAATCAGACGCGGATTATCGCAGTTTTGGCCATGATGTGGGCCCCTGGCCTCTTCTGGGCTCGGAGTACCGTCGCCCAGCAGCGCCCTGAAGATCCCAGGGCAACTCACAACATGCTGCTGATCGGCGAGAAGACGGTGTACCTCTCCCATCTCCCGATGTTTCAGGATCCAGAGGATAGCGAGATCATGCCTCACCGCTTCCAGGCGATCTTCGAGGTGACTTTTGACCAGCAAGCCAAGTATGTGAAAGACCACCAAGCCCCTGGGGCGCCGAAGTTTTACACACTGGGACCGAAAGAGCGTTTCGTGCTTTCCGAGCTCGCCACACCTGGACCTGATGCCAAGACGCCTCGCTCATTCACCGCGAAAGTCCTTCGTGGTCACCTGGAAAAGCCATCGCCAGACGGCAAAGGTGCAATCCTCCGTGACGTTCAAGTCCATGTGACGCGGGTCGTGCATTTTCGGGAGTTCGACCCCAAGGCCAAGAGACCTGATCGCCTGGAATATCTGCTCTTTGGCAAGGGAGGGGAGCTCTTCCTGGCTCACCTGATCGTGACCCCGCCGGACTTCGATCAAGTGCTGTCGGTGAAAGTCAAGGGCCACGAATTCACCGACGAAGAGTTGGCCAAAGGGGTGGTGGTGGCCTTCGCCCGGACAACCAACACCCCTGCCGGCCGGCTCAAGGCGAAGCAGAAGGCTTTGGGTGAGATGACGTCCGGCAGCGTACCGAGTATGGCCAAGGTTCAAATCGAGGTGAGTGGAGAGCTATTTTTCGAGGAAGGCGAGCTGAGGATGCCCGCGGTCTTTGCTACGACTCCTGAGGAGAAGAAGGCCGGCTTTCCGTGAGTCAGCGTCACGATGCAACCGACATCGCCGTGCAATTCTTAGACAAATCAAGCGTCGTTCAGGGTGCTCTCGCATCAGACGCTTTTTCTGACAGTTTCGACACAACCCGAGTATCCTGTTGAGGGGCAAAGGAGATGTCGCCTAACAAAGCTTGGAGCGGACGGCGGACGACCGGTTCGCCATTCCCCAACGGCAGAGGCCGCCAGCCCCTCAAGCGTCAAGCGTTGGCCGCCGCAAGGAATAGAATCTGGCGAAGCAGAAGCGTAGGAAACCAAGACGTCTACTTTCGGAGGATGCCATGCCTAGCGTAAAGAACATGTTGAAGGTCGCCGCGGGCCTGAGTCTATGCATTGGTTTGACGGGCGCCGCTCTTGCTGAAACGGTGTCCGTGACCAAAACCTGCCCGGCTGGCGGCACCTGCTCTGTAACAAGCAGCACAAATCCAATCGGCCGCTTCAGAACAACTACGTCATCGTTCAACTGGGAGGCGACCTATACAGGATCGGGCACGCAGGCCCAACGGTTTTGGGTGTCTCAAAGCGGCGCAAACATGGCCACCATTCAGCTCACAACCAACGCGGGAGATATACAAGGCACTGCAAACCTGGCTCCAGGCATCTATTTCATAAGCATCCAAAGCTTTGCGATGGGCCCAGGGAGCTATGCAGTCTTCGGGGCTGGAGTTCATGGAGATCCGCATATCACGACCACGAACGGAATCAACTACGACTTTCAAGGGGCGGGAGAGTTCGTGATGCTCAAGCACCCGGAGAAGTACGAGGTTCAGACCCGCATGACCCCTGTGGCCACGACCGGTCCTCTCCCCGCGAATCCACACACGGGCCTATCGAATTGCGTGAGCATCAATACCGCCGCCGGTGTGCGCGCGGGCCGGCAGCGCGTGACATATCAACCAAACATCAGCGGCCGACCCGATCCTAGCGGAATGCAGCTCCGAGTCGATGGGGTACTCGTGTCGGGTCGCGTAGACGGTAGGATCCTTGACGACGGCAGCAAGATCTGGAGAGACGCGATAACGGGTGAATTGCGAATCGAGCGCCGTGACTACACAGGCGTTCGAATCACACCTCATTGGTGGGCTTCTCAGAATCTGTGGTACCTGGATGTGGACATGACGCCGCCGCCGGCGTCGGCGGGTATCGCCGGCGAGGTCCCTCCTGACGGATGGTTGCCTGCGCTTGCGGACGGGTCTTCGATGGGGGTGAAACCTGCTGACCTGCACGATCGATACAAAGCGCTCTACGTCAAGTTCGCCGAGTCCTGGCGAGTGGACGATTCGAGCACCTTGTTCGACTATGCGCCAGGCACATCGACCAAGACCTACACCATGCGTACCTGGCCAGGCGATGGTGGGCCGTGTGAACTTCCCTTCACCGTGCCGGTGAAAGGCGTGGGTATCGATGTCGCAGAACAAGCATGCAAGGCGATCCAGTCTCCACGTCTCAAGCGATTCTGCGTGTTCGATGTCATGGTCACAGGAAACAGAGGATTCGGACGAAGCTACGCGATAGCACAAGGCCTGCCCAAGACACGGGGGAAGGCTTCAGTTGGCAAGTATACTCGGCGACATAAGTAATTGCGCATCACGGTCACCGTGGTACTCTTATCGCATGCGAAAACTCCAGATCCAGGATGTCACCTGCGGTCATTCCTTTCGCTTCACTGCCAGGACGATCTGGCCCCCATGGAATCCCGCATGAATCGTCCTGCTCTGCACGACGGCGAGGCGATTGCGGAGTGGTTCTTTGGCGAAGTCTTCCTCCGAGACCGCTCCATGCTTCTTCAGCCACTCTTCAGGCGGAAGCGCGACAAAAGCAGCCATCAGGTGTTGGTTGACCTCGGACCACGCACGCCGTAACTCGTCCGCCGACACACGGTCAGGAGAGTGCCTGTCCGGGTTGGTGAGGAAATCCTCGTCCAGCTCCGGATGCAATCTCTCGCCAAAGCCGAGCATGGGGAGCAGGCGATCGTGCACCGCCGTCAGATGGCCCAGGAGATAGAACACCCGGTTTCTTCCTGGCGAAACCTCCGCCTGGAGATCTTCATTGGACAGGGAGGAGAACATCTGATCGAGCCGGTCAATCGCAAGCTTCCATGAGTTGATCGTGGTCTTGGCAAAAATCTCTTCGTTCGTCATCTGAGCCCGCTTTCGTGGTTATGGCGCCTCAGAGCGGCGCCGGTCGGTCTACACCGAGGTTATACCACCGGCGACCGTCAGACCGCGCCTGATCCTCGCGTGGGTCAACCGCTCGCAGCTAACAAAGAGCCATGATACCCTCGCCAGCAAACGAACCTGCGCCGGCATGGAACCACTGGCACCCCTCGAAGCGTATCAAGAGCTCATCGCTTCAGTCCCCGGAAGGCGGCTGGGCCTGATCTCAGCCCTTGCTTTCGGCGGCCTGATGCTGGCCGGGCTCTCCGCCGCGGTCGCGGTCTTCGTTCCTCCGAATGTGCGAGGGCTGCCCTGGCCGGGCCTCGCCGGCGCTGCCGCCGTTGCCGGCACGTTCTTCGGATTCACGTTTCCCCGGTCGCTCAAGCGGCGCCTTCTGCGCGCCAGCGAAGCGATCTATTCGGGAACGGGGCTGTATGCGACCGCTCCGCCCGCCGGCGCCTACGCGCACAGGCTGCCTTGCAGCGTCCGCGACGGCCGGCTCGAGGTCGGCGGCGTCCTCTACCTCGGTCGGCGGATCGCAACCTTTGTGCCGCATCCGATGAATCTGCCGCGGCACCGGCAATCCATCGTGATCGCCGACGGAACCGGCTGCGAGATCCGGACGATCGCGCAATCCAAACCCCTCCTCGCGGCGATCCTCGGCACGGGCCTTCCCGATCTCATCGAGATCGCCTCGCCGCTGGGCACTTGGCAGCTCAACGCGCCACGGCCCCCGGAAATCGCCGCGGAGCTGCGGGCTCTCCTCGGATCTCCGGCGATCTGAAAGGTTTCTTCGCCGAACAGACCCAATAAAGCGCTCCCGCGGCGTGGAGGCCGGAGCTTCCCCTTCCTGGGATTTCTCTCAGTGCTCCGGTCCGCCCGCGAACTTCTTCTCGCCGGCCTCGACGGCGAGGGCGAGCTTGTTCTGGGCCGGCGGCAGCGGGCAGGTGGCGAAGGCGGTGAAGGCGCAGGGCGGGTTGTAGGCGGTGTTGAAGTCCACCACCACCGTGCCGTCCTTGACCGCGCCGGTGTCGAGGAAGCGGCCGGCGCCGTAGGTCAGCCGGCCGTTGGTGGCGTCGCCGAAGATGAGCTCGAGCCCCTCCTTGGGATCGCCCAGGGCATCCAGCCGGTAGGTCTTGCCTTGCCAGTCGAACACCACGGCTCCCGGCGAGGGATCGTTCGATACCTGGCCCAGGACGTTGGTGATGGCGATCTTCTTGTCCTGGTAGGGCTCGAAGCGGGCCACCACGCGCCACTTGGGATCCGGGGTGAACGTGTCGATCCCCTTGAAGGCGAGCCGCTCCGGGCTCTGCTTGTCCTTGATCCGCACGCCCACGCGGTCGCCCCGCTGGATGGCGTAGAAGGAGAGGGAGCCGAGCTCGAGGAGCGTGGGCTTGCCTTTGGCGTCCGTCGTCAGGGGAAGACTCGCGGTCACCGGCTTGCCGTCGGCGGTGAGGTCGACGCCCGGCTGGACTTTCAGGGTGACGGTCTCGCCCTCACGAACCAGGATACCGGCGACCGCGGGGGACTTGCCTTTGGGCAGGATGACCGGATTGCCCGGATCGCTGCCGAAGCGGTTCTCGCCCGGCTTGAGCCAGTAGAGGCCGACGAGGGTAAGCCAGCCGTCCTCGCGCTTGAGGCCTTCGGTCCGCTCCTTCTTCCAGGTGTCGAGCTCCTTGTGCCAGGCGGCGAGGTCCGGCTTGGCGGCCGTGGCCGTGCTGGCGGCCTCGGCCGCGGATATCGAGGAAACTCCGGCGGCCATCGCGGCTACCAGGAGGATGGGGACGACGGTCTTGAGCTTCAGGATCATGAAGGTCTCTCCTTGGGTGGGGGTCGCCCGAGTCATGGGCGCCGGAACAGGATAACCTGACCCGAGCCGGCGAGCATTCCGTAACCTTCGCCCCTTCCTCTTCGTATGAGTGCAGGACGAGGCCATCGCCGCGCCTCGGAAACCAGGAGATCTCACCATGCTGACGATCCGCGACCTCGTGAAAATCTATCCAGGCAAGGTCATGGCCCTCCAGGGCATCACCCTCGACGTGCCGCCAGGCATGTTCGGCCTGCTGGGCCCCAACGGCGCGGGCAAGTCGACGCTGATGAAGATCCTGGCCGGCCTGCTGGAGCCGACCTCCGGCGCGGTGACGCTGGACGGCGAGGACGTGCTGGCCCGTCCCGAGCAGGTGCGACGCCGGCTTGGCTATCTCCCCCAGGAGTTCGGCTTCTACCCGCACCTGACGGGGGAGAAGATGCTTTCCTACCTGCTCCAGCTCAAGGGTGTCGAGGCGCCTGGCGGCCTGAAGCCCCTGGTCGCCGAGCTGCTCGAGCGGGTCAACCTCACCGCGGCCGCGAAGCGCAAGGTCAAGACGTACTCCGGCGGCATGCGCCAGCGGCTGGGCATCGCCCAGGCCATCGCCGGCGATCCGCGCCTGATCATCGTCGACGAGCCCACGGCCGGCCTCGACCCGGAAGAGCGGCTGCGCTTCTACCGCCTGCTGGCCGAGCTCGCCGCCGACCGTATCGTGCTCCTCTCCACCCACATCGTGGAGGACGTGGCCGTGCTCTGCCCGCGCTTCGCCGTCATTCGCAAGGGGCGGCTGGTGGCCCAGACCTCGCCGTCCGAGGCCCGGGAAGCGATCGACGGCAAGATCTTCGAGGGGCGGGTGCCGCGCGAGGAGATGGAAGAGGCCCGCCGCCGGCTGCGGATCACCCAGGCCATCCTGGTCGAGGGCAAGAACCGGGTGCGGATCTACCAGCCGACGGGTGAGGCCCCGGCGGGCTTCGAGCCCGTGCCCGCGACGCTGGAGGACGCGTACCTGCTGCTGATGCAGGACGTGAATCCGCCGGCGCAAGCGGCGCAGGGGAGTCAGCCACAGCCCTACGAGCGCCGGCAGGAGCCGGATACAATCTCCGCGGGATCGGCGGGAGGGGCCGCGTGAGCTCGGGTTTCTCCCGCGCCCGGACCATCTTCGGGATGGAGCTGGCCCATACCTTCAAGCGCCCTCTCTTCTGGTTCCTCGTCGGCATCCTGGTCCTCACGACCGGGCTGTTCTCCACCGGCGGCCTGACGATCTCCTCGGGCGACTCCACGGTGGGCGGCACCAAGGCGTGGATCACGTCCGAGTTCAACTTCGCCTTCCTTCTCGTGACGTTGGTGACGATCCTCTACTCCTTCTTCGCCTGCATCGCCTCCGGCATGGCGGTGATCTCCGACGACGAGGCCCGGGTGGGCGAGATCCTCCACTCCACCTCGCTACGTCCGGGGGAGTACGTGTGGGGAAAGTTCCTCGCCATCCTCACCGGGTTCATCGCCGTCTTCGGCATCCACCTCGTACTGGCGATGGTCTTCAATCACCTCGTGCCCAACGCCAAGGCGGCCGAGATCCAGGGCCCCTTCCATCTCGTCAACTACGTGCGCCCCGTGGTGGTCTTCGCCCTGCCGGCCCTCGTCTTCTATCTCGGCACGGCGTTCTACCTGGGAGAGCGCTGGCGCAAGCCGACCGCCGTCTTCCTCTTCCCCACGGCCGTCCTCCTGATCTGCGGTTTCTTCCTCTGGAACTGGGCGCCCACCTGGCTCGATCCCCGGATCAATCAGGCCCTGATGCTGATCGACCCGGCCGGCTTTCGCTGGCTCAACGAGACCTGGCTCAAGGCGGATCGCGGGGCGGCCTTCTACAACACGACGACGATCGGGCTGGACCTGCCGTTCATCCTCTCCCGCGTGGCCTTCCTGGGCCTGGGACTCTTTGGGGTTTCGCTGGCCAGGCGGCACATGGCGGCTCACCTGCAGGGCGAGGCGGTCTCCGAGGGCGGTTGGTTCCGCCGGCGTTCCCTGGAGGTTCCGGCCACGAATGGCATCGCGCTCGCGCCGCCCGTGCGCGCCCTCTCGGAGGCGGGAGCGCGCAGCGGCGACGTCGGCCTCTTCCGCGGCATCGGCCTCGTGGCACTGACCGAGCTCAGGAATCTCCTGGCGTCCCCGGGCCTCTACCTCTTCGGAGCGCTCATCCTGCTCCAGACGCTGGGATCGAGCCTGCTGACCCTGGGGGCTTTCCAGACCGAGGTCCTTCTGACACCCGGCCTCACGGCGGTGGGCAGCTTCAACACGCTTTCCCTGCTGCTCTGCCTGCTGCTGATGTTCTACACGGTGGAATCGCTGGAGCGCGAGCGGGCCTCCGGCCTCTCTCCCATCTCCTTCTCCTCCCCGACCCGCACGGCCTCGTTCCTCGCCGGCAAGGCGCTCGCCAACAGTCTGGTGGGCGGAGTGATGATCGTGGCGACCTTCCTCGGCTGCGCGATCGCCATCCTCATCCAAGGGAAGGTGGGGCTCTCTCTCGGTCCCTATCTGATCGTCTGGGGCGGCTTGCTGGTGCCGACGATCATCCTGTGGACCTGCTTCGTCATCGCGGTCCAGTCCCTTGGGGGCCAGCGGTACCTGACCTACGGGACCGGCCTGGGAGTGATCATCCTGACCTTCTATCTCCAGTTCAAAGGCCACATGAACTGGGTGTGGAACTGGTGGATCTGGAGCACGCTCCAGTGGAGCGACCTGGGGCTTTTCGAGATGAACCGCAAGGCCCTGCTGCTCAACCGGCTGCTGGCGCTGAGCGTCGCCGTGCTGCTGGTGGCGGTGGCCGTGCGCGCCTACGGCCGGAGCCAGACGGACGCCATCGGCTTCATCCATCGCATGCAGCCGGCGTCCTTCTGGCGTGGCGTGACGCGCCTTGCCCCCTTCGCCCTGGTACCGCTCGTCCTTGGCACCCTCCTCGGCCTCGGCGTGCAGGACGGCTTCCAGGGCGGGTTCTATGAGAAGAAGGCGAGCGATTACTGGAAGCATAACCTGGCCACCTGGAAGGACGCGCCGCAGCCGGCGATCGCCGACGTCGATCTCGATCTCAAGATCGCGCCCGAGCGCCGCTGGCTGCACAGCCGGGGCAGCTACGAGCTGGTCAACGATCACGACCAGGAGCTGCGCCAGTTCGCCCTCACCACTGGGTTCAGTTGGCGGAAGATCCATTGGACCCTGGGCGGCAAGCCCTACAAGCCGGAGAACCGCACGGGCCTCTACGTCTTCACGCCGCCGGCCCCCTTGAAACCGGGCGACCGCGTGCGCCTCGGCTTCGATTTCGAGGAAAGCTTTCCCCGCGGCATCACCAAGAACGGCGGCGGCTCGATGGAGTTCATCCTGCCGTCGGGCGTGGTGCTGACCAGCTTCAGTCCCAGCTTCGTGCCGGTGGTGGGCTACATGGAGGATATCGGCAAGAAGGACGAAACCAACTACGAGGCCAAGGTCTACCCCGACGACTTCTACAAGGGGAAGACCGAGGTCGCCTTCGGCGCCAGCCATTCCTTCACCACCCGCGTCGCCATTACCGGCCCGGCCGGCTACACCTTCAACTCCGTGGGAGTGAAGGAGAGCGACAAGGTCGCGGGAGATGAGCGTACGGTGGTCTGGAGGACGGACTACCCCGTGCGCTTCTTCAACGTCGTAGGCGGGCACTGGAACGTGCGCCAGGGGTCCGGCACGACGATCTTCTACCACCCGGGGCACGAGACGAACGTCGGCGAGATGAGCCGCACCCTGGATGCGGCCCGGCGCTACTACTCGGAGTGGTTCCGGCCCTTCCCGTGGCGCGAGCTCAAGCTCTCGGAGTTTCCCGGGCTCGCCAACTATGCCCAGGGGTTTCCCACCGATATCACGTTCTCGGAGGGGATCGGCTTCCTCACCAAAAGCGACGTCAAGACCGACGCCGTCTTCCTGGTCACGGCCCACGAGAGCGCCCACCAGTGGTGGGGCAACCTGCTGACTCCCGGCAAGGGCCCCGGAGGGGACCTCCTCTCCGAGGGGATGGCGCACTTCTCCACCGCCCTGCTCTTCGAGCAGGTCAAGGGCAGCCAGGCGCGCATGGAGTTCATGAAGCGCATCGAGGAGAACTATGGCAATGCCCGCCGCGCCGACGCCGAGCGTCCGCTGGTCAAGGTCGACGGCTCCCATACCGGCGATCAGACGGTGACCTACGACAAGGGGGGCTGGGTCTTCTGGATGATGGAGCAGAAACTGGGGCGCGAGCGCATGCTCGCCGGCCTGCGCAAGTTCATTGACGACTGGGGAAACGGTCCGGACTACCCCGTCCTCCAGGACTTCACCGCCGCCCTGCGTCCCTATGCGTCGGACCCGGCGGGCTATGACGACTTCGTCCGCCAGTGGTTCCACCAAGTGGTGGTGCCCGAGTACCAGCTCGCCGGGGCCCACGCCAGCCGCACGCCGGCGGGAAGCTGGCGGGTGACCGTGCGGGTGAAGAACCTCGGCACCGGCCGGATGCCGGTAACCGTCGCGGCCACCCGGGGCGACCGCTTCACCGCCAAGAACCAGCCGGATCCCGGGTACCGGGATGCCCGGACGACCGTCGTCCTGGGTGCGGGCGAGGAGAAGGCGGTGGAGATCGCCTGCGCCTTTCAACCTCGGAAGGTGGTGGTGGACCCGGATGTCCAGGTGCTACAGCTCCGGCGTAAGGCCGCCGTAACCAAGTTGTAAGTGATTGTCCTGCTTGATTCTCCTGTTATAAACCCGCCCTTCCGGGGACGTGGCCGGCAAGTGGAAAAAAAGAAGTTCGCTGAAACGGGCGCGCTTTTCCCTACTGCCGACACTGTACATCTTAGAAGCGTGTATAGCCTGACCTGACGCGGTGACCGACAGCCCTGGGAGGGGAGGCGGCGGCGCACCAGGAAACCATGTGATCCAGAGCCTGAAGCACCGCAACGATTTGTTGCGGCAAGGAGGGGCCGGACCTGACCCGGCACCGGACGGCTCGTTAAAGGAGGATGAGCAGATGTCCCGTAGAACCGCTTGCCGAGGGGTCGCCTCACTGGCGCTCGTTCTCACGCTGGCAATCATCGGAGCGCAACCTGCCTCGGCCGCCGCGGACCGAGGGAACGTACGGCACCTTGCGGGCTTCTGGGAAGCCCTCCTGGACACGATACCTGGCGGGCGCGCCGCGCAGCATGTATTTGCCGGCTTGTTCCATGTCACCGAAAAATCCGGTTGGGGAGTCGACCCGAACGGTACCACGCTGGATGGCATGCAGCCCGTGCCGGAGCGGCCTGCTACGACTGGCGGTTCTTAGGTCTCGCATCAGCTCTCCAAATATGCGAGGATAAGGTTCTACTTTTTTGCACTGATTTGAGGAGATACGGATGAGCGACCATCCACAGCGCGCAACCCTGGAGAAATTCCTGCTCAGCCACCTCTCGACCCAAGAGGTGAAGGTGACGGCGGCCCACCTTCTGGGGGGATGTGACCGTTGCCGACAGGAGATGGCGCCTTTCGCGACGGCGATGTTCACGCCCGGCGCCGGTCCAGAGCTGCTGCTCTTGGCCGAGCAGGATGCTGCTTACGACCGTTCGATCTCAGCGGCCTATGCCAAGGCCATGGAAGTCGAGAGGCGCCTGGACGCGGAGCGCGAAGCCGGCGCCTGGAAAGCGGAGGATCTCCTCCACGCCCTCGACCAGGAGGCGGCGGCGCTGCCTGAGGGGGCGGTCACCTGGGGGCTCTACGAAAGCTTGGTGGAAAAGAGCCGCGGCTTACGCTACTCGGATCCGGCCGGCATGCTCCGCATGGCGAAGCTCGCCCGGCTCGCCGCCGACCGGCTCGATTCGGAAGTCTATGGCGCCGAGCGGCGGATGGACGCGCAGGCTCGCTCCTGGGCCGAGCTCGCGAACGCTTACCGCGTCGCCGAAGACTTCTCTCAGGCCGAGGTCGCCATGGCGTGCGCTCTCGATCTGCGCACCCGGGGAACCGGCGACCCCCTCCTCTTCGCCCGCATCGCGGATCTGGACGCCTCGCTGCTCGTCGCCCAGCGGCGCTTCAAGGAAGCGTTCGGCATGCTCGACTTCGCCTACGCGATCCACCTTCGCTACAGCGACTCGCACGAGGTCGGCCGCATCGTGCTCCTCAGGGGCCTCTACACCGGCTACGCCGGCAAGCCCGAAGAGGGTCTCCAGCTTCTCATGCGTGGGCTCTCCCTGATCGACCGGTCGCGGGATGCCAAGCTCGTGTTCCACACCTTGCACAATATTCTCCTGGCCCGCATCGAGCTCGGCGAGTACGCGCAGGCGCAACGCCAACTCGAACGCATGCGGCCTCTCTATGCCGCGCATGCCAGTTGGCTCGAGCGGGTCAAGCTCCTTCGTCTCGAGGGCGAGATCGCGGCCGGCCTGGGCGATCTGGTCACCGCAGAGGCAACGTTTCAACAGATTCGTGAGGACCTCAACGACGCCGGCCTGGGGTATCAGGCCGCCCTCGTCTCCCTCGACCTCGCCGGAGTGTGGCTGCACCAGGGCCGCTCCACCGAGGTGCGGAGTCTGGTCTCCGAGATCGTCGCGAGCTTCCAGGTTCTTGGCGTCGAGCGCGAAGCGCTCTCGGCCATTCACCTGTTGCAGGACGCCCTGGAACGCGACCAGGCCACTCTGGAGGTAGTGCGCCTCGTCGGCGGCATCCTGCGAAGGCTTCAGAACGAACCGGTGATGCGAGCCGGCTTCGACGCCCTCTAAACGATTTACCCTTTATCTCTCCCCCAAGGCCCGGGGCATCCCGGGCCTGTTCTTTTTTCTCCGGCCCGCAGCTTGCAGGAACCTCCGCCAAGCGCGACGCGAGAGAGAACCTGTCCCCACAATGCCGGAATCCCACGACGATCGACACCTCGCCATCTATGGGGCGCTGGCAGCGAACCTGCTGATCGCCGCCACCAAGTTCGTGGCCGCCGGCTTCACCGGCAGCTCGGCCATGCTGTCGGAGGGGATCCACTCCCTGGTGGACACGGGCAACGAGATCCTTCTTCTTCTCGGCATGAAGAAGAGCCGCAAACCGGCGGATGCCGGCCACCCGTTCGGCCACGGCAAGGAGCTCTACTTCTGGAGCCTGATCGTCGCCGTGGCCCTCTTCGGCGTCGGCGGCGGGATGTCCGTGTACGAGGGAATCACCCATCTGCTGCGCCCCCATCCGTTGAAGGATTTCGCCTGGAGCTACGGCGTCCTCGGCTGCGCCTTCGTCAGCGAGGGCGTGTCGTGGGTCCTCTCCATCCGGCCGATCCTGCCCGACATCCGCAAGGACGGCCTCTGGAAAGCGGTCCGCACGAGCAAGGACCCGTCGGTCCTCACCGTGCTGTTCGAGGACTCGGCGGCGCTGGCCGGCTTGGTCGTCGCCTTCGCCGGCGTTGCCATGGGCCAATGGCTCAAGACCCCCTATGCCGACGGCATCGCCTCGATCGTGATCGGCTTGATCCTGGCGGGTGTGGCCCTGTTCCTGGTTTATCAGAGCAAGCGCCTGCTCCTGGGCGAGAGTGCCGACCCGGAGGTGGTGGAGAGCATCCGGACCCTGGCACAAGCAATTCCCGCCGTGGTGGAGGTCAAGCCCCCCCTCACCATGCACCTCGGGCCGGACGAGGTGCTGCTGAACCTGGAGATCGATTTCCGGCCGGACGCCACCGCCGCCCAGATCACGGCGGCCATCGAGCGGCTGGAGCACGACGTGCGGGAACGGCACCCGGAGATCGGCCGCATCTTCATCGAGGCGAAGTCGCTCAAAGTGCGCGCGACCGAGGCGTCGAAACCGGAGGCGAAGGTCGGGTAAGCTTGCGCCCGCTATGCCGATTCCCCTCAGCGTCACCTTTGCCGACATCCAGGCCGCCCGCGAGCGGATCGCCCCCCATGTTCACCGCACACCGGTGCTTTCGTCGCGGCTGGTCGACGAGAACGTCGGCGCCAGCCTCTTCTTCAAGTGCGAGATCTTCCAGCGGGTGGGCGCCTTCAAGGCGCGGGGAGCATTCTCTCGCCTGACTCTGTTCAGTCCCGAGGAACGGTCTCGGGGCGTCGTGGCGTTCTCCTCGGGCAACCACGCCCAGGCAGTGGCCCTCGCCGCGCGGGAGCTCGGGATGCCGGCCACCATCGTCATGCCGCTGGACGCTCCGGCCCTCAAGGTGGCGGCCACCCGGGGCTACGGCGCGGAGGTCGTGCTCTATGACCGGATCGGCGGCGAAAGCCGCGAGGAGATCGCCCGCCGGATTCAGGCCGAGCAGGGAGCCATTCTCGTGCCTCCCTTCGACGACGACGCGGTCATCGCCGGCCAGGGGACGCTCGCCCTGGAGCTTCTGGAGGACGTGCCGGACCTCGATGTGATCGTCACTCCCTGCGGCGGCGGCGGACTCCTTTCCGGCACCGCCGTGGCCGCGCGCGGAGTGCGTCCCGAAATTCGACTCTGGGGCGTCGAGCCCGAGGCGGGGGACGACATGAGGCGCTCCCTGGAGCACGGCGAGCCCGTCTCCATCCCCCTCCCGAACACCATCGCCGACGCCCTCCAAACCACCCGGCCCGCCGAGCGCACTTTCGCCCTCGTCCGCGCCCTGACCCAGGGCATCCTCACGGTGAGCGATCTGGAGCTGCGAGCCGCCATGGCCTTCCTCGCCTCGCGCATGAAGCTCGTCGTCGAGCCCGGGGGAGCCGCCGCCTTCGCCGCGCTCCTGCACGGCAAGGTTCCCGACGCGGCGGGACGGCGGATCGGCGTCGTCCTCTCCGGAGGCAATGTCGATCCCGACCGCTTCGGCGCGCTGATCTCCGGCCTGGCGTAGACTGAGAGGGCGGGAGCCCGCCCTTGGCGGCCCCTCACAGGATCGAGTTGGCCATGACAGACCACCCGGATCGGGAAACTCTGAAGCGATTCATCGCTGGCGAGCAGTCTTCCAGCGAGGCTCGACGGACCGATCAACACCTCTCCTTCTGCTCCGCATGCCGGGAACGAGCCGACGAGATCTCCGCCGGCCGGGCCCTCCAGCTCCTGAACTCCTGGCTCTCTCCGAGGTATGACGAAGCGCTCGACCGCGCCGCCGAACGGGTCGTCGAGCGGCTTGCCGGTTTCGCCGAAAATCCGCGGAACGCGGAAAGCCTTCTCGCCGAGTTGCTCCTAGAAACCGCATCCGGACGGCGGCGCAGAATCCGAACCGAGGAAAGATTTCACTCGCTAAAGCTCTGCCAGCTCCTTCAGCTGCGCAGTCGAGAGGCCTGGTCTTCGGCTCCGGCCGCGGCTCTGGAGATGGCGGACCTCGCGGTCGAGGTGACCCAATATCTCGATACGGGACGGTACGGATCCGTTGCCATAGAGGACGCACGCGCCCTCGCCTGGTCCTATCTGGGCAATGCCTTCAGGATCGGATCGGACTACCGGAGAGCGGCCCAAGCCCTCGACCAGGCATGGTCTCATCACATGCTGTCAGGGGGGGACGCTTATACCGAGTCAGAGCTGCTCGTATTCACGGCTTCACTGCGCAGAAACCAAGGCCGGTTTCAGGAAGCAGAACAGCTTTCTGACAGGGCCATTGCCCTCTACCGTGAGGGGCAGAATTCTCACCTGGAAGGTGCCGCTCTGATTCTTAAAGGGTTGATCCTTGGGGAAGGCGGTCGAACCCAGGAAGCGATTCCGGTGCTGCATGCTGGACTCAATCGAATCGAACCGCAAAAAGACCCGAGACTCTTGTCCGCGGGATCACACAATCTGATCAGTATGATCGCTCAAAGCGGGGCACCTGCGAGAGCTCGGGAGCTCATCGAGAAGAACCGCCATCTTTTTCAAGATCTCGGCAAGCTCGATCTGACCCGTATCCAATGGTTCGACGGGAGTATCGCCGGTGAGCTCGGACACCCCACTGAAGCGAAGACCCTGCTGCATGGAGCCCGTGAAGTTTTCCTGGACCTTCAGCTTGGGACTGAGGTTGTCCAGACCTCACTTGACCTGGCGAGAGTTTATTCGCTCACCGGAGGGCGCAGGCAGGCAAAAGAAATTCTCAAAGAGGTTATTCCTCTTGGAGAGGCGCTGGGACTCGCCAAGGAAGTTCTCATGGCCCGCCTCCTCTACGAGAAAGCTTGACCTCTGCCTCCCCGCCGGCCCGCCACCCGCTGCCCTTGGGATGCAGTGGAGCCCCGGCCAACGTTGTCGCGCTCGATCTTTGGCAGGATTCGGTTATGGACCTACGGGACGGTCGGGCCCAGGACCCGGAGATGGAAGGAATCCCCACGGACGTGACCGACGACAAATCGGACATGACCGACGCGACGTCGGTCGTGACCGCTGCTCCTTAGGACATGTCCGATGGGCCGTAGGACACGACCGATGCGATGTGGGACACGACCGATGCGATGTCGAACGTGACCGATGCGCCGCCGGACACGACCGATGCTCCATAGGACATGTCCGATTCGACGTCGGTCATGACCGATGCTTCATCGGACTGACCGATGCTCCGTAGGACGTGACCGACGGGCCGTCGGACATGACCGATGCGACGTTGAACATGACCGACGAGACGTCGGTCACGTCCAATGGGACGTAGGACGCGTCCGATGCTCCGTCGGTCATGACCGATGAGGCGTCGGACACGACCGATGCGCCGTAGGACACGTCCGATACGGCGTCGGACGTGACCGATCTCGCGTCGTCCCCATTGGGAGCATCTCTCTCCTGGGATCCTATCAGCCGCAACGGAAGTCGTCGAGGAGCCGGCGCAGACCCGGCCAGATCGGGCTTCCCTTCTCGTTCGCCTCTCCCTCCTCGACCCGCGAGATGGCGATGAGCAACGCGCCCGGCCGCCCGGCCCCGCACGCCACAATGCGGACGACCACGTGCAAGGTGATCGGCTTTCCGGTCCGGAAGCAGTCGTAGGTCTCGACGGTGCCGAAGAGCTCCCGGGCTTCCGACGCGCCGGCGGCGGGGCGCGGACGGATGTGCGCGGAGAAGTGGCCTGTGTCGAAGGAGAACTTCTTCGACCCGACGGCCATCGAGAGGCCCTTGAAGTAGGCCGTCAGCTCCCGCTCGAGCGTCTCCGCCGTGAAGGAGGCCTTGTCCTCGAGGACCCAGGCGAGGGCATAGGTCCAGTTGTCGGGAGCGTCCGGGTTGCCGAAGCCGGGCGAGAAGCGCAGCTCCTCGACGCCCGTATGGCGCACGTCGGGGGCGAAGTCGAGGGGAAACGGGATGGTCTCGGCCTTCCAACCCGTGGGTAAGGGCCAAGTGAAGGAAGGCTTCACACCCGGCCCCTCGGCGCGTGCGACGCCCGATAGCAGGGCGAGAAGTGCGAGGAGGGCAGCGGTCTGACGCATCGGACACCTCTATAGGCGAATTTCGACCGGGCCACTATAGCAGGCCCATCCAAACGCCTGCCCCCTTGTTGGACCACCCGGGGCGCGCTCGATTCTTTGGTAAGATTCAGGCATGAACCTACGGGACGGCCGGAACCAGGACCCGGAGATGGAAGGGATTCCCACCGACTATGATCAGTTGGAGGTGTCGGAATGGGGCCTGGATTGGGGCGACGTCAGTCAGATCCGCGAGAAGCTCAAGCTGACGCCGACAGAGCGTCTGAAGGCCGCCCAGGATTTCATCAATACCGTCATCCGGATCCGCGCACAGAATGGCGACCAGTAACTTAGCGCAACTTAGCGCTCGCACGGCGCCCGGGTATCCATTGGGTGGCCCCGGCCGATTACTCGACCAGGCGTCCCCAGCGACTCCTTCTATCTACGGCCACCGCGCCCGCCGCCGACTATATCCCCTGGATCCCCTGGCTGTAGAGCCTCACCGCAGGACGCCCAAGGCGGCTCAGGAGAAAAGATGAGCTCATCTAGACGGCTGGCCAGTCGGTTTCCTGAGAGAGATGCGCTTATGCTCCCTTTGTAACGGGTTTGACGCTCTCCTTCCACTCGTCTAAGCTCGAACAGTCCTGTTGGAGTCTTCGTCATGATCTCGGATCTGCTGATGACAATGGCGATCCCATGGATCCTGAGTCCGCCGGTGGCCGGTCTGGCCCCGTCCACTCCGGAACCCCAGGGAAAAGCGGTGCTCTCTGCGGCGAAGCTCGAGCCGCCCCTCAGGCTCGGTCACACTTCTTCGATCCTCGCCATGTCGGTCTCACCGGACGGGCGGCACTTAGTCACCGCCAGTCTCGATCGGACGGTCCGCCTCTGGGACATGGAATCCGGTCTTGAGATCAAGGCCTTCCAACACGCCGCGCCGGTGAGAGCCGTCGCCTTCATCGACGAGACCTCGATCGTGAGCGGAACCGATCGGGGCGTCCTCCAGACCTGGGACATCCGGACGGGCGATCCACTGAAGAGCGTGAAGATCTCAGGCGGGATCGAGCAGTTGTTCGTCGCTCCGGGCGGCGCCGAGATCTGGTGCGACACGCAGGTGGAGGGCGTGCTCGTGCTGGATTCCCGGAGCCTGCAGATCATCGCGACCGACGAGACCGCGAGCGGTGTCGCGGTGGCCCGCTCGACACGTTCCGATGGAGCCTATGGCGTCGTGCTCTGGAACAATAAGCTCGGGTACACTCCCCGCTCCCACGTGACGGTCCGCTGGTGGAAGGGCCAGGCGCCGCTGGAGGGAAAAACCTCGCGTGAGGTGGACAGGGAGATCTCGACCGCGGCGTTGGCCCCGGACGGCGGAAATCTGCTGGTGGGTACCCAGGACGGGGTCGTCCTCAGGCTGCATGGGCAGGGACTGACCACGCGAGAGGATTATCCAGGCCATTCGTTCTTCGTAAAATCGCTCGACATTTCACCGGACGGTACGAGGTTCGCCTCCGCCGGGAAAGGGGGGAAAGAGGGCAGCGTCGTTTTCGTGCGCGCCATGGAGACCGGATACAAGCTCCGCACCCTGGATGCGTGGGGCGGTCTGCTCGAGAAGGCCCTGTTCACGCCGGACGGCGAACAACTCGTCGCTGCGACGGATCTGAACGATGCGGTGCACTGGGTGAACCTGTCGTCCGGTAGAGAACTGGCTTTCGGCGGCAGCGACGTGCTTCCGGTCTTCAATCTGAAGTTGACGGCCGATGGAAGCCATCTCCTGATCGGAGCCCGGAGCGATGCGGACCTGTGGGATCTCACCACTGGAGGGAGGCAGGAGCGGTTCGAGTCCAACGGCGACGTGGCAATCTCACGGGATGGATCTCGGGTCTTCACCAGCAAAAACCTGCCGCACGACAGCAAGGAATATCTCGTCTCGAAAGATCTGACGAGCGGCAGAGAGAGTGGGCGTTTTCTGCATGAGGCGGGGGTGACGGCGGCTGTCTACTCCGCGGATCGAAAGCTCCTCGCCACCGGCGATCGCACGGGGGAGATCCACCTCTGGGATACGGAGAAGAGTCGCGAGATACGAACGTTTTTCGGACATTCGTCAGCCGTGAGGAGCCTCGCCTTTGGGCCCGGCGGAACACTGCTCAGCTCCGCTCGGGACGACACGGCGCGTGTTTGGGATCTTGCAACCGGCGAGGAGCGCTGGAGAGAACAGACCCTAGGGACACAGTTTTCGTCGGAACCGTTTTCGCCCGATGGGCGACGGCTCGCGACCTGGATGGGGAAGCTGCTGGTGTTCGACGTGGCATCCCACGAGAAGCTCGCGGAGATCCAGGGCGCCTGGCACACGTTTGCCTTCACGCAAGATGGGAAGGCACTGCTGTTTGTAAACCAGGAAAAAGAAATCCTCGAGGTCTGGGATTTCGATCAGCGGGAACGGAGGCCGTTGAAGGGCCGGTATAATCCATTCACCGCGAAGATCATCCCGCTCGCCGGTACTCTGGCGCTCGTCTGCGAAGAACCCGTGGCGACGGTGGTCGACGGGTCGGATGGGAAGACCCGCGATCCGCTGCGAGCCGTCACCTGTTCTCAAACGGGCGGACCTTTCGTCATCCTCAATAAAAACGGGCATTCGGAGGTCTGGAACGTCCTGACGCACTCCCGGCGAAGCCGGCTCGCGGACGGGAGCGACTTCGCCGCGGACAGCTTCTCGGTGTCCGCGGACGGTCGGTTCATGGTGGCCGTCAATCGAGACTTCCGGGTCGAGGTCTGGGACCTGGACCGCGGCCGTCGCCTGCGGAACGACGGGGACGACTACCGGCGCGACCTTTCCTTCCGTTCGGCGCTCCCGGCGCTTTCGGCGAACCGTGATCGTTATTTCTTCAGCAGTTCCTCCGAGGACCCGCCCGCGACCTCGGTCCATGAATGGAAAGCCGGCGGGGGGCATCGTTCCCGGCACATCTTCTCGCAGACCTACGCAACCAAGTCGCTGGATCTCTCGCCCGATGGCCGCAGAATCGTGACCTGTTCGGCGAACGGCAGCCTGCGCCTGGTGAGCCGCCGGACCGGGAGGCTGCTGGGCGAGCAGGAGAATGCTTCCTGCCAGCCCGCCGAGTTCAGTGGCGACGGCAGATTCATCGTCGCCACTGGATTCAATGACGAGGCAACGCCACAGATCTGGAGCAGCGACCTGCGCCGCCGGATTCCCGGGATAGACTACCGGCCGGCGAACGTCGCGCAACTCGCGGTCTCCGAGGACGGCGGCACGATCGTTACGGTCAGCAGGGATGGAAGGCTGCGCCTGTGGGATACGGACAAGGGTGAGGAGACCCTGGTCATCGAGCCTGCCGGCTCACCGGCCATCCATTCGGTTGAGATCGTCGAGTCCGGCGCCGAGGTCATCGCCGCCCTCGAAGATGGCAAGATTCAGGGTTGGAGCCCGTCCGGGGGCGCGGCCCTCTTCACCTATGTCGGACACGAAGGTCCGGTCCGGCTCGTGCGGCGCTCACCGAGCGACAGCGAGGTCTTTCTGTCCGTGGGCGACGACCGTACGGTGCGCGTATGGAACGCCCTTTCGACGCAGCCGGCCAGGGTCTTCCGCTGGCCGGAAGCGGGGATCTCGACGGCGGCGTTCTCGGCGGACGGCACTCGCGTGCTGGCCAGCGGCTCCGACAAGACGCTCCGGGTCTGGGATGTTGCCTCGGGCCGGCTGTTGCCGGCGCTGAATCTACCCTCGGTGGCCCTCTCGCTCTCCCCGGGGCCACGGCAGGACAGTTTGGTGGTCGGAGGCGAAGACGGCGTCGTGCGCGTGATGGATCTCACAACGGGCAAGTCGCTGCTCGAAATTCATCCGCCGGGAGGCCTGCCGGTTCTGGCGGTCGAGCTCAGGAGCCGTTTCTTCTTCGTGTCGACGCGCGCAGGAACGTCGGCCTGGACGCAGGATGGAGAACGGGTCGCCTCCTTCGCCGCCGGTTCGCCGCTCGCCGCAAGCAGGGTCTTCGTCGGCTCCTCCGAGAAGGTGGCCGTCCTCCACGCGGGAAGGGAAGCCCGCATGGCATATTTCGGGCCTGGCGGTTTTCTTCAACCCACCAAGCTTTTCCGAGAGGACGCATCCAGTGCCGCGGCGAGTCCGGACGGACTGCAACTGGCCGTTGGCTACTCCAGCGGTTGGGTGCGCCTCTGGAATCTCATCACGGGCTCGCGGACCGCGGCGTTCCGCGCCGGCGAGTCGAGAGTCGACCGGCTCAGATACTCCCGGGACGGTCGGATTCTCCTGGTGGTCACCAACGAAAAGGCGCCCGCGGCCTGGGACGTGAGCGCGGCCCGGCTCC
Organism: Thermoanaerobaculaceae bacterium; assembly: GCA_963717295.1. GTDB lineage: Bacteria > Acidobacteriota > Thermoanaerobaculia > Multivoradales > UBA5704 > DATARR01. The sequence continues at coordinate 6,448,551 of OY970330.1, read as the reverse complement.
TGCGCACCTATGGAGAGTCGTACGGCGGCGTGCATGACGTCGCGTTCGCCGGCGCGAACGATCGATTCGTCCTCGTGGCCGCGGACGACCGGTACGTGCATGTCTTCTCCCGGGAGACGGGGGAGCCGTTGTGCAGCCTTTTGCTGCGCGGGAGCGGCGGCTGGATGGTGGTGAGCCCGGATGGCCGGTTCGATGGATCGGAGGCCGAGACGCGCTCTTTCCAGGAATCCGCCAAAGAATTTTTTCATCCCGGGCTCCTTGGGCAGATCCTCCAGGGGAAAATTACCATTCCACAACCCGCCGTTGCCGCCGCCGCTCCGAACCCCGAACCGGCGCGACGCGCGGCCCACGTGCTCTCTCTGCAAAAGGATCCGCCGGCCGACCGGAATTCCGAAGAGCCGGGACTCCGCGGCGAAGACCTTCGCGAACTGGCGTCGAGGCTCGGCGGTCTCCTTGGAGTGACGGACCGCCTCGATCTGGACGAGGGCGGCCTCAGGCTGGAAACCCTGCCCAACGGCCGGATCGAACTGGGGCTTGGAGCCCTGCAGAAGATCTTCGCGGGGCGTTCGTCGGCAAGTTCCATGGGTCTCCTCCTGTTCATCATGGCTCACGAGGCTTGGCACTCGCGGCAGGCTGACGACTATCGATTCGGCGAACTGTCGCTGGAAGACAAGCGGCTGCTCGAGTGCCAGGCCGATGTCCTGGGGACCATCGACGCCATGAAGCTCCTCGTGCTATTGTCTGACGCGGCAAGGGCGGAGGCCTACGCGGCGATCCGTCTGTCGCAGGAGAGAATCTCCACTCTGCGGGAGTTCGAGGGGAGTGATGCCTCCCATCCGACGGCCTCGCAGCGGCAGTGGGCCGTGGAGTTCGGGAATGCCCGTCAGGCCGCCCGTGTCGTGAAGGATGATTCCTCCCTGTTGATCCTGGACCGACGGTTCGACGCCCGGAACGGTGAAGACGACCTCTCCTGGGCGCGGAGCACCTGCAAGCGGTTGTTGGACTATCGCCAGGAGTACCAGGGGCAGGTCCACGTGACCCTGCGCGAAGAGAGCGAAATTGGGGTGCACCGCGAGGGAAAGATCGCCTATGTCAACCTGAGCGGAAGACCACTGAAGATCAGCGCCCAGGCCAGGTTTGTCGGCTCCTCCATGTCCACGCTCACCGGCACCTTTTCGGAGTCCCTGATCACGATCGACAGCAAGGTGGCGTCGTTCACCCTGGCGCCGGGCGCCGAGCACGTCGAAACCTTCTCTTTCGCGGCAATCCAACTGCCTGGGGAAGAGATCCTCCCGTCAGGGGTCGTCTATGCCGGCTTTCAGACGGACAACTGGATGTCCGTGGAGCCCGCGGAGGGCGTGGATGGACAGGCGGGCTCTCGATCCGTGGAGGCGAGCGCGACTCCCGGGACCGTGAGCCCCGTCCGGCCGGCGACCTGCGTCGAGTCCGTGGAGTTGGCGGGCCTCGACGCTTCCCAACGAGCGCTCGCGGAATTTCTGTTCAAGGCCGCCGTCCATGCGCCGGAGGATTTCGCGGGTCTGAAACGTGGAAACCCGATCATCCTTGGCGGCGTGTTGGACGCAGGCGTGCAGTCCTATCACACCGACCTGCAGGCTCCCGGCGACCGGGATCCGGCGACCGTCAACACGGACGCGAGTGGCAGCACGCTCCGGGTCGACCTGGGAAGCTCCCTGCCGCCGGGCGAGGCGGAAGCGCTGTTCGGATCGATCAAAAAACAACTCCTCGCCATCTGCCCGAAGTCCGCCGTCACGGAGCGCAGCTATCCGGCTCCCAAAAGCAATCTGGGGATGAAGGTCTTCAAGATTCCCGACTTCGCAAAGAACGCCGACGTCGAGCTCGTCCTGATGGAGCGCCGGAGTGAGCGGCGATCGGAGGTCACTCTCACCATGAAGGCCAGGAAAGGACAATGATGCATTCCACAACCCTGAACCGTGTTTCCGGTTTTTTAGTTCTGACCCTTGTCCTTCTCCTGTCCCGGGCACCGGGCGCCACCGCCGAGGAGAAGCCGGACTTCCTCGAACTGCAGCGGAGCCTTGCGCTGCTGGTGGCATCCCCGGTGGCCCAGCAGGAGCCGAACCGCCAGGCGGTCACCAAGATCCGGGACCTCGTCGAGGACTTCCAGGCGCTCCTGGAAGAGTCCGAGCCATCGCCGGACGGACATACCGCGGAGACTGTGCACTACCTGTCGGGCCTGCTGGGCGAGGTGGCGAGCGGGGAGGCGGGGGCTGAGTCGGGAGCCGTCCTCGACGATATCAGGCGAGATCTGGAGCTGAAGGTCCAGTATTTTCGCGGCCGGATGGGAGTCGCCGGGGCGACGCGCGGTCTCGTCCTGTCGACCGTCAGGACGCTCCATCAGGGAAAGCCGGTCATGGGGCTCGCGATCTATTGCAATCCCTATCGCTGGAAGGACGAGGCGCGGCCGATGCGCACGTTTCCCGGGTTCTCCAGCCCGACGACCCGGTTGATCATGCCAGGATATTATCGCTGCTTCGCGGCCGCAGGAGCGCCAGCGAAAAGGATCGCCTCGCGGGATGTTGAAATCGGCCTCGGCGGGGAAGACAAGGTGACGCTCGACATCGAGGTGCCACGATGAAGGAGTTGCTGAGCGGGATCCGGCGCGTGTGGGGGCACCTGGTTCAGTTGGCCTGCTGGATCGCCGTCGCCATCGGGACCTTTCTGCCCGAGCCTCCCCTGACTTCAATCACAGCGCCCCCGGATCGGGCGTTGCGCCATTTTGCCCAATTCATCGGTACCGTACTCCTGGGCCTCATCTACATCTTGTGTTTGCGGTGGAGCCGGAAGCAGCACGTGCGGAGGTGGATCCTCATCACCGCCGTCGGCTTGATCCTGACCGTGAGCGCGTTCTTTGGCGAGCGGGCTGCCAGGGATGTCTGGACCTGTAACTACGCAGGCCAGGTGATCACCATTGGTGGGCGGCTCACGAAAGACGCGGACAGCTACAAGGCCGGCCGCCCTCTGGAGTGCAATGTGTTGCTATCACATTATGCAGGTGAATCCTCCGCGGTTTGGGAGGGTGCCGAACTCCGCTACTTCTGGCTGTCCGCCCTAATGCTCACGGTCTGGTTGGGCGCATCAATCTGCATTATGAGTGTTTCGCAGGCAGTCCGCATCGCGAGCGCCGAACTCCTGCCCAGGAACGGTCGCAGCCAAGCTAGAACGGGGAAATCCGCTCAGGATCAGAAAGAGGGGGCGTCTCAGCACCAGGATCCGCTCACTCCCGCGGCGCCTTGAGAAATGGTGCCAGAAGAAGCCCGTCATATATTAAATATCTTGGTGAAATACACCTCTCCTTGACAAAACCGCCCCCTACGCCGACCGCCCCAAATACGCCTTCAGCTTCGGCGCCACACTCCGCCGGACGAGAACGCTCTGGACCTGCCAGCGGGTGGCGGGGTCCAGGTCCACCAAGAAGCGAGGCTCCCGCCCTTCGAGCAGGGCGATGGGCTCGCCGTCGCGGAAGAGGAGACGGTTTCCCGCCAGGGCGGGAATGCGGTCTCCGGGGGTGGCGATGCCCACCAGGTTCAGCGGATCCGCGGCGGAGACGGAGACCAGCACTCCCTTCTTCGGTTGCTTGCGCACGGCTCGCAGACGTCCCACGGCGTCGGCCAGGGCGTACTGCTCGCCCGAGAAGCCGTCCACGAACCGGCCGCCACGGATCTCCCCTCGCGCTTCCAGCCGGCGGAAGACCATCAGCAGATCGCGCCAGGGAGGCAGCAGCGTCTCCCGCTCTAGCAGCCGGCGGAAAACGACGCCATAACGCCGCAGCAGGCTCCAGGCCACGGCTTCGACAGCATCCCGCGAGGGAGCTGCCGGCGCCACGACAGGCACTTCAGGGATCGCCGGGTGGAGCAGCGACCAGCGGCCCGCGTTCTCCATGCCGAAGAGCGAGATCGAGCTTCCCCGCCGACGGTCGACGGGCGGCCTTTTGTGGGCGGGCACCAGCAGGGCTCGCAGGCCGGTGAAGCTGTCCGAGGTGACGAGGCCCCAGGCCACCAACTCGCCGAGGGCGATCTCGAGCTGGGTGTGGAGGAGCCCGGCGCGCTGGGCGATCTCGCCGAAGAAGGAGGCGCCCCTGGTGCTCAGCAACTCGTATACCGACCGCGCATCGCCCGAGAGCTCGAGCCCGGACGGATCGGCCGGCCCCGCGATCTCCCGCCAATTCTCCAGACCGCCGCGCGACAACAGGGCGAGCGGCGTGGCCCGCACGGGGCCCGAGCGCCGGGCGCCGCCGTTCGGCCCGGGCGCCGTGGCCCGGCCCCAGACCCAGCGGCCCGAGAGACACAGGGCGTCGAGCCAGCTCGGGTCGTACTCCTTCATGCGGGCCGGCAGGATCTCCCCCTCCCAGGCGGACGCCGCGGCCTCGAAGCCTTCGAGCTGCTCGAGGATCGCATTCAGGCTCTCCGGCCCTTCCGCCCGCTCGTCGGGATCCACCCGCTGCCAGGCGAGGAGGAAGCGCAGGTAGTCGCTCTGGGAGACCGGCTCGATCTCCCGCCGCAACCGGTCCATGGTGTAGCGGTGAACCCGGGCGAGGAGCCGGCGCTCACACCACTCCTCCTCGCTGTTGCCCGGCGTCGCTCCGGGATTGAACCGGCCACGGAAGGCGAAGCCCTCCGACTCCAGGGATGCCAACGCCGCCTCGATCGAGCTGCGGCGCACGCCCAGAGTCGCCGCCAGCGACTCCGCGGAGACCGGTCCCAGCCCTTCCAGCCGGCCCCGTACCAGCTCGACGAGCGCGTCCTCCCGCGTCCACTCCCGGGCCAGCCGGGGCGGCGGCGTGATCGCGGGCTCCAGCAGAAGGACGGGATGAACGGCCAGGAGCTGCGACAGCCTCTCCGCGGCCACCCAGAGGCGGGGACCGCCATCGGGAAGCGAGGCGACAGTCACGCGACCGGCCGCGGCCAAAGAGTCGAAGAAGCGCGCCCAGCCGGAACGGACGCCCTCCTCCACCGTCACGAAGCCGAGCGTCAAGAGCGCATCGTGCAGCTCGTCCGGTGTCGCGGCCTCGGGCCACGCCTCCTCCCGCACCCGGAGGATGGCGCTCGCGTCCAGGGCGCCGAGGTCCGAGGCGGTCTCGGGATCGAGCCAGCGCCGCAGGGCGACCGCCTGGGTGCGCCGCTCCTCGAGCGGCGCATCGTCCAGGAAGGCATAAGGCTGGGCCTTGAGTACCTCGTGAGCGAGGGGCGAGGGCTCCACGACGTCGCGGGCCACGAGCGTCAGCTCGCCGGCCTCGATCCGCCGCAGGAGCGCCTCCAGGCCCTCAATGTCCATGGCCTCTTCCAGGCAGTCGTTCAGGGTCTGCTCCACCAGCGGGTGGTCCGGCACCTCGCGCTCGCCCACGATGTTCTCCAGGCAGGCGAGCTGATCGGGGAAGACGACGGCGATCAGATCCTCGGACTGCTGGCGCAGCAGCGGCGCCGGCACCTTGCGTCCTCCCCTGAAGCGGGGGATGGCGAGCGCCCGGCCGGCGTTCCAGCGCCAGCGCACGCCGAAGAGCGGCGCGTCGAGCACGGCCTGGGTGAGGACGCCACGCACGGTGTTGGAGTGGAGGAAGTGGAAGGCATCCTCCAGGGGGAAGCTGTGGGTGGGCCCCAGGGAGAGGATGATGGCGTTCTCCGTGGCCGCCGCCTGAAGCTCGAAGTTGAAGGTCTGGCAGAAGCGCTTGCGCAGCGAGAGCCCCCAGGCCTTGTTCAGGCGGCTGCCGAACGGGGCGTGGACGACCAGGTGCATGTCCCCGGCCTCGTCGAAGAAGCGCTCGGTCACCAGCGTGCTCTGGCTGGGCATGCACCCCAGCGCGAGCTGCGAGGCGGTCAGATAGTCCGCGATCTGCGACGCCGCCGCGGGCGGCAATCCCAGCTCGCCCTCCAGCCATTCGACCGCCGCGGCCCGCGAGCCGTTCTTCACCCGCTCGCCGACCTCCTCCCGCAGACGGGAGACGGCGACCGACAGCTCCGCCGTGCGGGCCGGCGCCTCTCCCAGCCAGAAGGGAATGGTCGGCGGCTGCCCCTTGGCATCCTCCACCAGCACCCGCCCCTGCTCGACCTTGATGATGCGCCACGAGGCGTTGCCGAGCTGGAAGATGTCGCCCGCCAGGCTCTCGACGGCGAAATCCTCGTGCACCGTGCCGACCGTCGTCCCCGACGGCTGGAGCACCACCTGGTAGTCCGCGAGGTCCGGAATGGCGCCGCCGGAGGTGATGGCGGTCAGCCGCGCTCCCTTGCGGGCACGGATCACGCCGTTCACCGCATCGTGATGGAGATAGGCGCCGCGCCGGCCACGGCGGGTGGTGAAGCCCGTCGAGAGCATCGCCACCACCTCGTCGAAGTCCTTCCGCTCGAGATTGCGGAACGGCCAGGAGCGGCGGACCATGGCGAAGAGATCGTCCTCCTTCCGGCCATCTTCGGGATCGACGGATGCCTCGGCCACGATCTGCTGGGCCAGGATGTCGAGCGGACGCTCGGGGATGATCAGGCGGTCCAGCTCTCCCCGGCGGACGGCGTCCACCAGGGCCGCGCACTCCACCAGCTCGTCGCGGGTGAGGGGGAAGAGCCGCCCTTTGGGGAGACCGCCGAGCTGGTGGCCGGAGCGCCCCACCCGTTGCAACAGGGTGGCGATCGAGCGCGTCGAGCCGAGCTGGCAAACGAGATCGACCGAGCCGATGTCGATCCCCAACTCCAGGGAGGCCGTCGCCACCAACGCCGAAAGCTCCCCGGCCTTGAGCCGCCGCTCGCTCTCCAGCCGGTGCTCCTTCGCGAGGCTGCCGTGGTGGGATGCCACCTTCTCCTCCCCCAGCCGGTCGGAGAGATGCCGGGTGACGCGCTCGGCCAGCCGCCGGGTGTTGGCGAACACCAGGGTCGTGCGGTGCTCGCGGATCAGCTCGGCCAGCCGGTCGTAGATACTCGTCCCACACCTCGTTGGCCATCACCGCTTCGAGCGGCGAAGAGGCTGGCACCTCGACGGCGAGGTCCAGCCGGCGCCCGTGCCCGGCGTCCACGATGACGCAGTCGGGAGTGCCGTCCGGGGCGACGTTGCCGGCTCCCACCAGGAACCGCGCGACCTCCTCGATCGGGCTCTGGGTGGCGGAGAGGCCGATGCGGAGAAGACGCGACGGCACCAGCGCCTCCAGCCGCTCCAGCGACAGCGACAGGTGCGAGCCCCGCTTGTCGTCCGCCACGGCGTGGATCTCGTCCACGATCACCGTGCGCACGGTCGAGAGCATGCGGCGCCCGCCGTCGCTGGTGAGGAGGATGAAGAGCGACTCCGGCGTGGTGACCAGGATGTGCGGCGGCTTCTTGATCATCGCCGTGCGCACTCCGGACGGCGTGTCTCCCGTGCGCACCGCGGTGCGGATCTCCACGTCCGGCAGGCCCATGGCCGCCAGCTCCTCGCGGATTCCCGCCAGCGGCTCCCAGAGGTTCTTCTCGACGTCGTTCGACAGCGCCTTGAGCGGCGAGATGTAGACCACCTCCGTCTCGTCCGGCAGGCCGCCATTCAACAGCGCCTGGCGCACCAGGTCGTCGATGGCGGAGAGGAAGGCGGCGAGCGTCTTGCCCGAGCCGGTGGGGGCGGCGATCAGCGTGTGGCGCCCGGCCCTGATCTCGGGCCAAGCCCTGCCTTGAGGCACGGTGGCGGCCCCGAAGCGCTTCGAGAACCAGGCGGCGACGGCGGGGTGGAAGTCGGTGAGTGGCATGGCTGAGATCTCCGGCATCCCCCCGCGGGGGGCGCAAGAAGAGCGGAAGACGCCAAGGATAACAGGAAAACGGGCGGGAGGATTCCGGCCGGCAAATCCGCCCGTTGACGGATTCGGCAGGCAAAACGCGCATGGGTTTTAGAGGGTGTCTCAGAAATGGTCGGCGACGACGCCTGCGCTGCCAGGGATTGAAATCACCTGGCTACCGACTGTAGTCCCTACGGGACACGGGAAGAACGGATTTGCAGTCCCGGAGGGGACAAGGGTTGGTAGCCAGGCGATTTCAATCCCTGGCAGCGCAGGCGTCGCTGTCGCTCCTTTTGAGACACCCTCCTACAGAGGCAGTGCGCTAGAATCCCGGTTCATTCCTGCAAGGAGACGGCAGTTGCTACGAACAGGCCTGTGGAGCCTTTTGATTCTGATCCTCGCCGCCGGCAGTGCCGTGGCCGCCGCGGGGGGCACCATCGACCTGATCTCGAAGGCCAATCCCAGCCCGGACACCTTCGGCGCCAGCTTCTTCTCCTCGGCGAGCGCCGACGGCCGCTATGTCGTCTTCGAGAGCGACGCTCCCAACCTCGTCCCCGGGCAGGTCGACACCAACTTCTTCTATGACGTCTTCCTCCGCGACCGGGTCGCCGGCACCACCACCCTGATCTCCCACGCCAGCGGTAATCCCAACGTGGCGAGTCCGGTCGAGGGCTCCCTTCTCGCCCTGGACGCCGGGATCAGCGCCGACGGCCGGTACATTGCCTTCATCGGCGTGGGAACCGACCTGGTGGCGGGCGTGACCGACGCCAATCACGCCAGCGATGTGTTCCTGTACGACCGGGTCACCGGGGCGACCACCCTGATCTCCCATGCCGCCGGCAACCCCGCCACGACGGCCAACGCGAGAATCGACGGCTGCCGCATCAGCGCCGACGGCAGCTACGTCATCTTCGCCAGCAGCGCCACCAACCTCGTGGCCGGGCAAACGGTTCCACCTCCAGGCAACGAGGTCAGCAACGTCTTTCTCTATCAGCGCTCCTCGGGCGCCCTCACCCTGATAGGCCATGGCAACGGCCCCTCCGTGAGCCCCGAGATCAGCGCCGACGGCGGCTTCGTCGTCTTCCTCAGCTCCGCGACCGACCTCGTCCCCGGCCAGACCGATACCAACGGCGGCCAGGACGTCTTCCTCTACGAGCGGACCTCCGGCGCCGTCTCCCTGATCAGCCGGTCGAGCGGCTCCTCGGTGAGCACCGGCAACAGGTTCTCCAGCGACGCTCATCTCAGCGCCGATGGACGCTGGATCGCCTTCACCAGCGAAAGCAGCAACTTCCTCGCCGGTCAGGTCGACGGGTTCACTCCGGACGCCTTTCTCTTCGACCGGGTGACCGGACAGATGCGGCTCGCGAGCCACACAGCCGGCTCCCCGCAGACCGCGGCCGGCCTCTTCCCTTCCTTCGGGGGGAACATCGCGATGAGCGCGGACGGCCGCTACGTAGCCTTCATCAGCCAGGCCGCCAATCTCGTCGCCGGGCAGGTGAGCCTCGGTACCGGGCCGAACGTCTTCGTCTACGACCGGATTACGGACCAGGCCTCCCTGGTGAGCCATGCCCCGGGCTCGCCGGCCACATCGCCGGCCGGCGCCAATTCCAGACACCCGAGCCTCAGCGCGGACGGCCGCTACATCGCCTTCGAAAGCACCGCGCTGCTCGCGCCTCACCAGAGCAATCCCCCCCCCGCCGCCGTCAACGTCTTCGTTTACGACCAGGTCTCCGGCACCATGGTCCTGGCGAGCCACGGCAAGGGCTCGCTCACCGACGGGGCCAACGATTTCTCTTCCCTGGCAATCATCAACCCGGACGGCAGCGTGGTCGCCTTCGCCAGCTACGCCACGGACCTGGGCGCCGGGCAGATCGATCCCAACCACTTTCTGGACCTCTTTCTCTTCGACCGGAGGTCGGCGGACCTCGCGTCGCTCACCCAGCGGGACCCGGAGATTCCGCCCGCCACACCGTACGGCCCGAGCACGGCCGGCGGCATCTCGGCCGACGGACGGTTCGTCGCCTTCGTCAGCCGGGCGAACGGCCTCGTCCCCGGCCAGATCGATAAGCCCTGGGGTGTCGGCGGCAGCGGTCAGGAGCTGGGGAACTGGGACGTCTTCCTGCGCGACCTCACGGCCGGCAAAACCACCCTGGTAAGCCGGACCCCTTCGTCGCCGCTCGCCGCCGCGGGCGGCTTCGAGCCGGCCCTCAGCGCCGACGGCCAGTTTCTGGCCTTCGTCTCCCGCCCCAACAGCGAGGGGGCGATCGGACCGCTCTACCTCTACGACCGCGCGGCGGACTCCCTGACCCTGATCACCCATACGCCCGGCTCGCCTGCCGTGGCCGAGGGCATTCCCACGGAGACGCCGACGATCAGCGCCGACGGACGCTACGTCGCGTTCACCTGCTCCCGGTGCCGCTCGGACGCCTCGCAGCCGGCGCCGACCCCCAGCTCCGCCGATCAGATCCTCCTCTACGACCGCGCGACGGGCGCCAATACCCTGGTGAGCCATGTGCCCGGCTCTCCCACGACTCCTGGCGACGGCCGCTCGAATCAGCCGCGGATCAGCGCCGACGGCCGCTTCGTCGTCTTCGCCGGCACGGCGACCAATCTCGTGGCGGGGCAGTCGGGTCCCACGTCCCAGAACCTTTTCGTCTTCGACCGGACGACCGGCGCGGTCTCCCTGGTGACTCACACGGCCGGCTCGGCGACGGCCGCCGCCAGCTTCTTCTCCCAATCGCCGGAGATCAGCGCCGACGGCCGCTGGATCGTCTTCGAGAGCGGCGCGGCGGACGTCGTCCCCGGCCAGGTCGCGAGCCCCACGGTCAACGTCTTCCTCCATGACCGGACCTCCGGCACGAACCTCCTGGTCAGTCACGCAAGCGCCTCGCCCGTGACCGGCGGCAACGGCGATTCGCACCCCTCCTTCTTCGGGCCTCCCACGATGAGCGCCGACGGCCGCTGGATCGTTTTCCAGAGCACCGCGACCGACCTCGTGGCCGGGGTGACCGACACGAACAACACCGTCGACATCTATCTGTATGACCGGCTCTCCGGCGGGGTCAGCCTGGTCAGCTCGGCGGCCGGTGCTCCCACGACCACCGCCAACCAGTCGTCGCATACCGCCAGCCTCAGCGCGGACGGCAGCCGGATCGCCTTCCAGAGCGCCGCCACCGATCTCGTGCCGAGCGGAGCGGCGGGCCTGGTCGCGAACCTCTTCGTGCAGGAGCGGGCCACCGGCGCGCGTACCCTCGTGGGGCGGCAGTACCCGAACGACATCGGCGTCATCATCGGGACCTTCCTCAAGCCCGTGATGTCCGCCGACGGCGGGCGCGTCGCCTTCACCTCCGACGCCGGGCTCGTGCCGCGGGACTTCAACTTCAACTGGGACGTCTACCTCTTCGACGCCGCCGGTTCGACCGGTCCGCCTCCTCCCCCGGCGTTCCCCTGTACGGCATTGGACGCCCCGGGCCTGCGCTCGAACGTCCGCCAGGTCTTCCCGCTGGCCGGCTGCGGCGTGCCGGCGACGGCGAAGAAGGTCACCGTCAAGATCACGGTCTCTGAGGCGACCGGCAAGGGGAGCGTCCAGCTCTATCCCGGCAACGTCACCCGCAAGCCGCCCGGCACCCTGGCCTTCCAGCGCCGGCAGACCAAGACCGGCACCTTCACTCTGCCGCCGGCGACCAACGGCGCGGGCTCGCTCGCCCTTCTCCCCACCGTGGCCAACCATGGCACGGTCCACGTCGTCGTCGAGATCGAGGGATTCACCCCATAGGGCGAAACGATCCGTATCCGTATAATCCCCCGCCATGAAGGGGGAACCCAAGCTCGTCCTCGCATTCCTCGCGACACTGCTGTTGCTGGCGGCGAACGGCTATGTCTCCCAGAGGGCCGTGCGGGTGGTCACCGGCAACGACCGCCTGCTGGCTCACACCGAGGAGGTGCTGACCGCTCTCGAAACCCTGCAAGCCACGGTCACGGACGCGGAAACGGGGCAGCGGGGATATGTGCTCACCGGCAGGGAGTCCTATCTCCTGCCCTACCAGGCGGCGCGGGCCTCGCTGGCGGACCGCCTGACCCGGTTTCGCTCGCTGACGGCCGACAATTCCTTTCATCAGAGGCGGCTCGCCGCCCTCGAAGGCAAGATTCAGGCAAAGCTGGCCGAGCTCGGGGAGACCATCGAGCTGCGGCGAAATGGCGGCCTCGCCGCCGCTCTTCCGGTCATCGAGAGCGACCGGGGCGCCACGCTGATGAATGGCATCCGCGAGGACATCGCCGCCATGAAGGCCGAGGAGAACCGCCTGCTGGCGTTCCGCGCCCGGGAGTCGGAGCGCAGCGCCACCACGGTTCAGGCCACGATGTGGGTGGCCAATCTGGTGGCGATCGGCCTGCTGGCCGCCTTCACCCTGCTCGCTTTCCGCCGCCTCGGCGAGCAGCAGCGCACCGCGCAGCTCCTCGCCGAGCACCGCGACCGCTTACAGATCACCCTGGCGAGCATCGGCGATGCCGTGCTATCGACCGACGAGAAGGGCCGCGTGCAGATCCTGAATCCCGTGGCGGGGCACCTCGTCGGCTGGTCGCCCGCCGAGGCCGAGGGCCGCCCGCTCGCGGAGGTGTTCCGCATCATCAATGAGACCACGAGGCAGCCCGCGGAGGACCCGGTGGAGAAAGCGATCCGCCTGGGGAAGGTGGTGGGGCTCGCCAACCACACCATCGTCGTCTCGCGCGACGGCCGCGAAACGCCGATCGAGGACAGCGCCGCGCCCATCAAGGACGCCAAAGGGAAGGTTCTGGGCGTCGTGCTGGTGTTTCGCGACGTCAGCGAGCGCAAGGGCTTCGAGCGCGAGCAGGAGCGGCTGGCCGAAGGCGAACGCATGGCCCGCATCCAGGCCGAGGAGGCCAACCGCTCGAAGGACGAGTTCCTCGCCACCGTCTCCCACGAGCTGCGCAACCCGCTCAACGCCATCGCCGGCTGGACGGTCATCCTGCGCACCGGCCCGGCGGACGAGCAGGCCTGCCAGCACGCCGCCGAGGTCATCGCGCGCAACGCTCGGGCGCTGACCCGGATCGTCGAGGACATCCTCGACGTCTCGCGCATCGTCACTGGCAAGCTGCGCATCGAGCCGCGGGAGACCGAGCTGACATCCGTGGTGCAGTCGGCCGTGGACGCCGTGCGGCCGGCGGCGGAGGCCAAGCACATCGTCCTCGAGACCCGCCTCGAGCCGGCCGGCCCGGTGTGGGGCGATCCCGACCGCCTACAACAGGTGGTCTGGAACCTCGTTTCGAACGCCGTCAAGTTCACGCCCAAGGCGGGCCGGGTCGACGTGCGGCTCCACCGCGCCGAGTCGCAGGTCGAGATCGTCGTCAGCGACAACGGTCCGGGCATCGCGGGCGAGCTGCTCCCCCATGTCTTCGACCGCTTCCGCCAGGCCGACAGCTCCTCCACTCGCCGGCACGGAGGCCTGGGCCTCGGCCTCGCCATCGTCCGCCACCTCGTGGAGCTGCACGGCGGCACCGTGGGGGTGACGAGCGGCGGCAGCGATCTCGGGACCACGTTCACCGTCTCCCTGCCCATCCGCATCCTGGGCACGGCGCCCCGCCTGGGGCCGGTAGCCGCGGAGCTGCCGGACACGCCGCCCCTGCCGGCGGAGAGCCCCCTGAACGGGCTTCGGACCCTGGTGGTCGAGGACGATCCCGACTCGCTGGAGATGGTCTGCACCCTGCTGCGCCAGCGCGGCGCCGACGTGCGGGCGGCGGCCTCCACGGCAGAAGCGCTGGCCATAATGGAGCGCTGGACGCCTGCCCTTCTGATCTCGGATCTGGGGATGCCGGAGGAGGACGGCTACACGCTCATCCGCCGGGTGCGAGCCCTGCCGGCTGAGCGTGGGGGGCAGGTACCCGCCGTGGCCCTGAGCGCCCGGATCCGGCCGGAGGACCGCATCGAGGCCCTCTCGGCCGGCTTCCAGATGCATGTGGCGAAGCCGGTAGCCCCCGCCGAGCTGCTGGCCGTGGCCGTCACGCTCGCCGGACCCGGCCGGCTGTCCTAGGACAAGCTTATCGCCAGTGGCCGCGCATGTAGCGCCAGTGGCCGCGGCGGCCGCGCTCATACCGCGGCGCCACCCAGGCGGCGCGGACGTGCGGCGGCCGCGCCCAGGTGCCCGGAACCCAGGACCACTCGGCGCCCACCCAGTCCCAGTAACCCGGAACCCAGTAGTAGCCGTCGCCCGGGCTCGTCACCGTGACTTCCGCCCGCAGGTCTGGAGGGGGTACGCCGACATCAATGCCGACGCCGCCACTCACTCCATAGCACCCCGCCAGGAAGGCGAGCAGCGAGGCGCCCAGGAGTGTCGTCAAAACCGTTGATTTTCCTGACATTGGATACCTCCTTGGACCGGAGCTCCTTCGCCGCGGTCTTGCACCTGTTCAGTGCAAGGGTCAGGCCAGAGGCGGAAGGTGTCTCAAGAGGAGCGACAGCGACGCCTACGATGCCAGGGATTGAAATCGCCTGGCTACCGACCCTTGTCCCCTCCGGGACTGCAAATCCGTTCTTCCGTGTCCCGGAGGGACTAAAGAAGGTAGCCAGGTGATTTCAATCCCTGGCGGCATAGGCGTCGGCGCCGACCACTTTTGAGACAAACCTCTGAGGCCGCGCTTCATCCCGGGTGCTTCGCCAGGAGCTGCCTCGCGTTCGCGAGCGTCGACTCCTGCTCCACCACCAGATCGGGCACCGGCTGGCGGCCGAGGAGCTTGCGGCAGATCTCCCGCGCCTCGGCGGCTTTCGCGGGGAAGTGCTCGAAGAGGGCCTCGGCGAGGAAGAGATCGTTGTCCCAGTTGGCCGGGCCGAGGGCGGCGGCCTTACGCAGCTCGGAGACGGCCTTGTCGCGGTCCACCCAGCCGGTGAAGAAGGGGACCTTGGGAGCGAGGGTGTGGAGCCGGCCCAGGATGCGATGACCGGCGGCGTCCTCATAGTGCTCGTCGAGGGCGTTGAGGACCTCGGAGTAGGTCTTGACCTTGTCGCCCACACCCTGGCGGGCCGCGGCGAGGCGGCCGAAGGCGTCGCCCCAGAGGCCCCAGTCGACGGCCGACCACAGGTAGAGCGGCGCCGCCTCGGGAGCGCCGGCCAGGGCCTTCGCGGCCTGGGCCGGCGTCATGGCGTCGAGCTTCGCCCGGCCCCCGGCCCGCTTGGCCAGCCGGCTGATCGCCGCCTCGGCCACCTCCTTGCCGCGGGCGAAGACCTTCTGCTTCTCGTCGTTCGTCCGGGCCACGAAGTCACCCTTGAAATGGAGGGCGCGCAGCAGCTTCCAGGAGCCCTCCAGCCGGTCCGGCTGCTCCTTGACGGCCCGCTCGAAGTCCGCGATGGCCTCGTTGATGGGTCCAGCCTGAGCCTTGGCGCCCTGATGGCCCTCCGCCCGTTTCGCATAGGCGGCATCGCCCGCGGCAATCGCGGCGGTCGCGTCCTGGGCGGCGAGGGTCGAGGGAAGGAGGAGGGGGACGAGGGATAGGAGGGCGAGGAATCGGAGGGGAGGATTCATGGGGGGATTGTAGACCGGGGTATCATTCCGCCCAAGGAGACCCCCGCCATGGCCGAATCCCTCGCCGTCCGCGCCCAGACCACTCCCGCCGCCGAGAAGCTGCGGTCGCGGATGATCAACCCATGGCTCCTGCGGGGGTTCATGCTGGCGAAGCTGCCGCTCGCCCTGGTGGCGGGGTTGCGGGTGCGGGAGCTCGACGGCGACCGCTGCGTGGTGACCGTGCCCTATGGCTGGCGCACCACGAACCCCTTCCGCTCCACCTACTTCGCCGCCCTGAGCATGGCCGCCGAAATGTCGACCGGGGCGCCGGCGATGATGGCCGTCCAGCTGGCGTCGAGCCCGGTGGCGCTGCTGATCGTCAACCTGGAGGCCAACTTCGGCAAGAAGGCGACGGGGCTCACGGCCTTCACCTGCGAGGACGGCGCGAAGGCCTTCGCCGCCGTGGCGGACACCCTGCGCACCGGCGAGCCCGCCACGGCACGCCTGGAGACCGTCGGCCGCTCCAAGGACGGCACCGAGGTCGCCCGGTTCGTCTTCACCTGGTCCTTCAAAAAGCGCTCGAAGGGATAAAACGATCGTGCGCGTCGCCCTCGCCCAGCTCTCCGCCTCCCCCGACCGCGACGCGAACCTCGCCCGCGTCGTCGAGGCCATGAACGCCGCCCACGAAGCGAGGGCGGACCTGATCGCCTTTCCCGAGGTCATCCTCGACCGCTTCTTCCCCCAGCGGCCGGGAGACCACACGGCCCTCGCCCTGGCGGAGCCCATCCCCGGACCCTCCTCCGATCTCGTCGCAGCCAAGGCCCGCGAGCTGGGGCTGGTCACCGTCTTCAACCTCTACGAGCTGGGAGAGGATGGGCGGCGCTACGACAGCTCGCCCGTCTTCGACGCGGACGGCACCCTCCTGGGCGTCACCCGCATGATCCACATCACGGATTACGAGGGCTTCCACGAGCGGGACTACTACCACCCGGGCGACCACGGCGTGCCCGTCTACCCGACGCACGCCGGGCGGATCGGCGTCGCCATTTGCTACGACCGCCACTATCCGGAGGTGATGCGCGCCCTGGGAGTGGCGGGCGCCGAGGTGGTGGTCATTCCCCAGGCCGGAACGCTCGGCGAGTGGCCGGAAGGCCTCTACGAAGCCGAGGTGCGCACCGCCGCCTTCCAGAACGGCTACTTCACCGCCCTCGCCAACCGGGTGGGCGAAGAGGGAAAGCTCCACTTCGCGGGCGAGTCCTTCGTGGTCGACCCGGAAGGGCGCGTCGTCGCCCGCGGCAAGAGCCTGGAAGAGGATCTGGTGATCGCCGATCTCGATCTGGAGGACTGCAAGACCTCCACCGCCCGCCGCCTCTTCTGGCGCGACCGCCGGCCGGAGCTTTACCGGGGGTGGCTGTAGGCTCCGACGGCAGGATGCCCTGGATGCCTGTGGGACTTCCCTCCGAGGCGTAGAGGGTGTAGCCTGTCGAGCATGTGCCGCGCTGGAGGACAGCGTGAGCACGGATCTAGCCGTCCTGGAAACCGAAAAGGAGAATGTATGCGTGGTGTGATTTTTGGGAGCCTCGCGCTGCTCGTCGCCACCTTTGGCACAAGCCATGCCCAATCCTTGAACCCGTCACCGAAAGTGGCGGCAGCGGCCGTACCTTCCTCAGGCAACAGCGCCGAAGCCGTCAGCCCTATCGAGAGTCGCATCGACGGCGAATTCAAAGGCTGGGAAGGTAAGACCGTTTTCAAGCTTCAGAACGGCCAAATATGGCAGCAGGCGTCGTATGGCTACAGTGTCACTTTCGCTGATTCCCCCAAGGTATTGATCTACCAATCGGGAAGCGAATTCCGCATGAAAGTCGAAGGGATCGCCGAAGAGATCGCCGTGCAGCGCTCCGGCTGTTGAAGGCCAACGGCGCGCATTCGGATGACCTTCCCACCGGCCCAACGGGCCGGGAGATCCCAGCCCAGGGTTGAGGCCGAAGGCCGATACCCTGGGAAAAAAGGGCACCCCATCCCTGCGGCCTGAAGGGCCGCGAGAGCTTGACCGGACTCCCAGCCGCGGCCTCAACTGAGGCCGCCCGCGCGGTGGAGGACGGGGAATCCCTCAGGCAAAGGGATTCGGACGATTCCTGCGCTCCGGAGTCTCGATCTCGTAACTTTCCTCGGCGCAGATCCTGCGCAACTCGAAGAAGGCATCCGCGATGGAGGTGCCCTCCTTTCGCTCGCGCCAAGCCAGGAACTGCTGCAGATCATCTGCGGCTACCAAGGCAGCGACCAGCCGGCCACGGCTATAGATCCATTGAGGCTCTTCCCCGGCGGCTCGGACCACCTCGGAGAATCTTTGCTTGGCCTCCGCCACCCTCCAGTTCATTGACACCTTTCCCGGCCAGCGGGGCCGGCGGCGCATCAGCGCCGCCAGCCAAGGTCTATTCAGTCCCTAAAAGAAGTAGTCGCGCTCGCTGCCCTCGAAAGCATCCGGTCGGCAGGCAGCAGTTCTTGAAAGCGGCGGCCGGAGCCGCACGGGCACGGGTCGTTCCGCCCCAGCTTCTCGCGAAGCTCTTTGTCGCCGTGCACAGCCTGCGGTCCCCGCTTGACGCGGGTTTCGGACGGGTAGCTCTTCCGGCGTTTACTGCTGGGCTCGAAAGCAGGGGAGGTCGGCGTAGCGATCTTGGCGTGACATGGCGCACCTCCTTGGGTCGAGAGGCCCTCGCGGACCTCGGTGGGAGGCGCAGTTCTACCAGATCACGACGTGATCTGCAATCTCGCAGCGAAACGACTGGCACCTCCCGAGGGCTGCACGGGCGACAAAGCCGCCCGTAAATTCGGGCCAAAGGTCCGAGATCCCTCAGCCCAGGCCTAACGGCCTGGGTTTCCGGCCCCATCCCCAATGCGCCCCAACGGGGCGCGATAATCGGCCACGCCACACCAATACACCCGGTATACCGCGCGACTGCACCTCGTATCGCGGCCCTTCAGGCCGCATCTACCGGCTCCATCCCTTACCCAGGGCGTTGCCCTGGGCTGAGGAATCACGACCCGTTGGGCCGTCCCGAGGTCGCCAGCGATTCACTAACCGACAACGCACCGCACGGTCACGACTCGGGGCCCGACACGTTGACGAGGCTCAGGAACCGCGGGCAGCGAAACGGCTGGCACCTCTCGACTTCCATCCGGGGTCGAGTGGATGTAGCATGTTTAGCGTGGACATGAAGCTAGAAGTCCTGGAAGCCGAGGTCCTGCAGTTAGCACCTGCCGACCGCTCGCATCTGCTTGAGCGGCTGATCGTGAGCCTTGCTGCAGACCCCGAGGTCCAGGAAGCCTGGGAGCGAGAAGCGGATCGAAGAGAAGCCGAGTTGGAATCCGGTTCGGTCGCAGCAGTTCCAGGCGAGGAAGCCATTGCCCGGCTTCGGGCAAAACTCCAGCGATGACCTACTCGCTCCATCCTGAGACGGAGCAGGACGTCGTCGGTGCCCTGAATTTTTACAACGAACAGGCTGGACCGGTGGTCGCAGCGCGCTTTCTCGAAGAGTTCGTGTCGCCAAGTTCTTGGTTGAACTCCCTGGCATCGGCATTCCAACGACGAGAGGTCGAAGAGTAGTATTCCTATCGAGAGGTCTCCGTCTATCGGATCACGAGCAATGACTCAACTGTTTGAGGTAAATGATGGTCTTATGGCCTGGGAAGGAACCGACTTACAGCTAAACTTTCGCGTTAATGTCGGCCGGTTAGGGGATGTGGCTATTGAGTTCGATCCCATTCGATCCTCCGACACCGAGTCCTTCTGGTCCATCCACTGGAAACTCTGGCATGACCTATATAGAAGCAAAAATCGAAGAATTCCGCATTTTCAACTCTCTGGGTACACGTCTGACGGGGTAAGGGTACATACAGAATACGCACGCCTGGAGAGCTTGAGCCAGTCGTCCACTCCTCAGGAGGTCGTTCTGCATCCGAGAGGCTCTGCGGCTGTGCTAAACATTGAATACCCGCTTCCAGAGGGCGTAGGGGATAAGAAGATCTCTGTCACTTATCTCTCGCGAGGTCAACTCGGATTCACGCATCCACCGGTGGAGACCCCATTAGGGTTATTGAGTACCGCGGCGACTGCAAAGACCGAAGATTCGACTGATAATTTCGGGGCGGTTCGAATACTCAAGAGCATTGATCTTAGACTCGATGAGTGGGTTGTAGCCTCTGATGATCTTGCCGAGAGAATTCTGAACATTTTGTCCCTAGCACAGGGAAGGTGGCTTCAGTGGACTGCGCGAGAGGTCAGAGCAGAGGGTTATCTGGTGTCGCTAAGAATTCGCCCTCAGGAACTCCGCAGCACAGCTTTAGCTCAGCTATTTCATCACCTCAACCTTGAGCCTGTCCTTGAACTAGCCGTTCGATCCTATACCCGAGAATTGATTCAGCAGACCGACCTCGATACAGCTCTTTCTTGGCTGCTTGCTCCGGCGCCATATATAGAAGGAAGATTCTTAAACCAGATGATCGCTCTGGAGCTACTTGTTTCTGCCTTTGAGCCTAGGGCAAAGGGCTTGGTACCCAAAGAAGTCTTCAGAACAATGATCAAGCCCCGGTTGCGCCAAGCTATAGACGGGTTGGTTGAGAACGGAGATCTAAGAGAAGGGCAAGGAGAAGTTTTTAGGGCGAAGATTAACGACCTCAATTCTTCTGTATTCTACGATAAGGTCAGACAATTACTTACTCATTACAACGTCCCAATCGATGACTTGGAGGCCAGCCTAAAATTCGTCGTCGTGGATTGCCGGAATGATCTTGTTCATCGGGGCCTTCTACACAAAATCGGAGATGACAGCGACCGCATTCACCAGAACAGCGATCTCGCGGAGGAACTGCTAAAAAGAATCGTGATGGCTATGTTGGGCTACAGTGGGCAGTATATATCAGCCCTGTACAACCTTGATAGCTACGTTTTCGACAAAGGCAGAGTGGCGCCGTTGAACAGGCGCAACTTAGAGACGCCGCCCAGAGCAGCGACTACAGTGGACACCTAAAGGCGCCGTCAGCCTCGCCTCCAATTGCGAGGGACATGGAGCAAGCCATGACCTGACTGGCTTCAGGCGCTATCCGGAATCAGACATTCTGGTATCCTGAGAACATGACTGCGACATCCCAAACTCCCAGCGCCCCACCCACCACCGCCCCCAAACTCACCCCCGACGATCCCCGCTATCTCGCGGTGGTCGACAAGCGTTTCAACAAGCGGTTCCGCGCCAGCCCGGACTACGTCCGGCTGGTCAACTCGACCGATCAGGTCGTAGCGGCCGTCGAGGAAGCGGTGCGGGAAGGACGGCGGCTTGTGGTGACGAGCGGTGGACACTGCCTGGAGGGATTCGTGTCGGATCCCGAGGTGCGGGTGATCGTCGATGTCTCCCCCATGAAGCGCATTTATTTTGACGCGGAGCGGGGTGCCGTGGCCGTGGAGTGCGGGGCGACGGTGGGCGAGACGTTCCGGGCTTTATTCGAGGCGTGGGGCGTGGTGATTCCGCTCGGCGAGTATCCGGGGATCGGCATGGGCGGGCACGTTCCCGGTGGCGTCTTCGGCTTTCTCTGCCGCCAGCTCGGTCTCGCCGCGGACTATCTCCATGCCGTCGAGGTGGTGACCGTGGACGCGGACGGACACGCGGCCAGCGTGCTGGCGACCCGGGAGGAATCCGATCCGAATCACGATCTCTGGTGGGCGCACACCGGCGGTGGCGCGGGTAACTTCGGCGTCGCCACCCGGTTCTGGTTCCGCTCGCCGGACGCCTCCGGGGACGATCCCTCCAAGTTGCTGCCCCGCGCGCCGGAATCGATCACAACCTTCAAGGCGGAATGGGACTGGAGTGACATCGACGAGGCGGCCTTCCTGCGACTCCTCAGTAATCACGGCGTCTGGAGCGAGCAGAACAGCGGCGCCGACTCTCTGAACGCCACTCTCTGGGCTCTCCTGGCGGTTCATCGCAAGCAGTTTGGAAAGATTGTCGTCCGCGGCCTGAGCACGGCCGGCAACGATGGCAACAATGCCGAGCGGCAGATCGACGATCATCTGGCGGCGTTGAGCGCCGGGGGCCTCGCGCCCCACGGCCGGGAGATCGCTCGGATGTCCTGGCTGGAGTTCGCCCTGAATCCGTTTCCCGATCTGTTCGCCATGCCGCCGGGTGGAGTGAGCAGCAAGGTGAAGGACGCGCTGCTGAAGAAACGGCTCACGGACGCCCAGATCGGCGTCGCCTACGACTACCTGACCCGCGCCGACCACGACATCATGGGCGGCATGCTGGGATTCGCCACCTATGGCGGGCGCATCAATACCGTCGCGCGCGACGCGACCGCCGCCGCCCAACGCGATTCAATTCTCGACATCGCCTGCAACACCGGCTGGCTGGACCCTCAGGAAGAGGCGAGGAATCTGATCTGGGTGCGTTCGTTCTATCGGGATCTGTTCGCGGAGACCGGAGGTGTCCCAGTGCCGGGCGAGGCGTACGATGGATCATTCATCAATCACCCCGATACCGATCTCGCGGATCCAGTCTGGAATACTTCAGGCGTGCCGTGGCATACCTTCTACTACAAAGAAAACTACCCGCGCTTGCAGCGGGTCAAGGCGCGGTGGGACCCGCGCAATGTGTTCCGGCATGGGTTGTCAGTTCGGGTGGGGTGAGAGCCCCTACCCTCCCCCGTTCGTGCTCTCCCCGGACGTCTGACTCTCCGTCGGCGGCAGCTTCACGGGGCGTTTCGGATCGCCCCGGCCCGGCCGGGGCGTGGCCAGGCCCTTCCCCTTCTCCACGTCATACAGAATATCGGCCGCGGTGCCGGTTCCCTGCTCGGCTTGCAGGGTCCAGATCCGCCCGAGGATGTAGCGGATGCGGAAGGTGCTCACCGGCTGGAAGAGGCCGATGCCATAGGTGACGTAGAGGCGCGGCGTAAGGTACTTGCCCACCACCAGCGAGGCCTCCTGGAGGCCGCCGGTGCTCTCGATGCGCGCTTCCTCCAGTCCGAAACGGGAGGCGATCTTTTTCGCGATCAGGTTGCCGCCCTTCAATCCCAGTGAGGCGGCGGCGTTGGCCACCAGGTTGCCTTCCTGCGGCGTGCTCTGCCCCAAGGGGTGCCCCAGAAGGAGGTAGGCGAGGGCGTCGCTCTGCCCCATCGCGGGGGTGGAGTAGAGGGTCGCCTGCGGGCTCTTGAGGGTTCCCTTGACGTTGATGCCGGCGATGGTGCCGTCCGTGGCCGTGCGGTAGGCCTGCAAGTCGAGGCCGGGGTTGTCGACCGGACCGCCGGCGAAGATGAGCCGGCCATGATCGAGCGTCAGGTCCTGGCCATAGGCCTGATAGACGCCGTCCGCGATCTGGAGCTCTCCCACCGCCGTGACGGGCTTGTTCGGCTGCTCGGAGATCAACAGGCTGCCGTAGGGGCTGCCCGTGAACCCGGAGGCCGCCACCGTAACCTTCTCGCCCAGGACGACGCGCACCTGGGCGTGAAGCTCCAGCGGTTTCTTGCTCACCTCGGCCGTCCGCTGCGCGGAGGGAGGAACGATGACGATGTCCTTGGAGACCGGAATCGCGGCGCGCTTCTTCTTCTGCTGCGTGAACGTTGCCTCGGGGACGTCCACGTCGCCCGTGACGTCGACCCGCTGATTCTGCATGGCGATCTTGAGGTGGGGAGTGACGATCACCCGGATCTCTTTAGTGTTCGAGACCAGGAAACGGCGCCCCTCGACGGTGAGGGCCGCCGGCTGCGGACCGAGAGGATAGGTGCCTCCGATCGTCACCGTGCCGCCGCCGGAATTGGCCGTGCCGTTGATCTGGAGGGGACCCGAGCCGTCGCTCTTCGCCGCCAGCTCGATCTGCCGCACCTGGAGGTTGTATTGCGGCACGTCGACCTGGCCGCCCCGCAGGTTCACGGCGCCGGTGGCCTTCGGCGCGGCCACGGTGCCGCCGAGGGTGAGGTCGGCGTCCAGCGTGCCCTTGGGGTTCTTGAGGTCGGGCACGAAGCCTTCCACCAGCCCGAGGTTGGTGAAGCTCGCCACGATGTGCCCCCCTACCGTCTGCTGCTGAAGCGGCGCGCCCAGGACGTTGTACTGCGGCAGCCGCAGGGTGCCGTCGATCTTGCCCGTGTCCGGGAAGTTGAGGGCCACATGCGCGGCGAGGCCGTCCTGGCCGGCCGCGCCGGCGGTCAACGTCACCGTCCCCTGGTCGAAACGAATCTGCGCCGTCTTCCCGCTCTCCAGGGGATAGCGCACCTCGCCGGGTCCGGGCTTCAGGTCCACGTTGGCGGTGACGAAACCGTTCGCCGTCCCCTGCCCCCGGAAGGTACCGTTGACGGCGCCCGTGATGGTGAGGTCCGGCGGCAGGAACGGCTTGAACAGGGAGAACGGCAGGTCCGCGATCGTCCCCGACGCGTTCCACGGGCCGGTCTGGCTCCACTGGCCGTCGGCGCAGAGACGGGCGGCGCCAGAAGCCCAGCAGAAGTTGCGCAGGGTGGCGGCGCTGGCGCTGGCGCTGAGGCCGGCGGGACCGGCGAGCGACCAGGAGCCCGTCTGCTGATTCTTGAAGTCGAGGCGCTGGATCTGACCGGTCCACTGCGTCGTGCCCTGAAGTCCCCCGGCCAGCCCCAGATCGAGGCTCCCGTCCGTGGCCCGCACGGCGAGGGTGACGGTGTGGCTGCCCTGCGTGCCGCGGCCGGTCACCGCCACGGTGTCGAACGTCCGGCCGGCGGCGCCGACCTTGGTGGCGTTCAGGTCGAGGACGATCGGCCCCTGGTTCGCCAGGTTCACGTCCGCGTTGAGGGTGAGGGTGGCGGCGTTGTAAGTCTTCCAAACCAGGGATTGGCCGTTTCCCTGAGCGCGGACGTGGGGGGCCTTGAACGGTCCCGAAAGGTTCCCCTGCACGGTGATCGCGCCGCCGGACTCCGGCAGGGCTTCCGCCAAGTTGGGAGCTTCCAGCCGGAAGTCGAGGTTGCCGGCCGTCTTGGTGAAGCTGCCGGCGGCGGTCAAACGGGCCGAGCCGGAGCGCAGGTCGAGCCGCGGCAGGCCGTAGCGGTCGCCCGCCAGGTCGAGGCGGACGACGCCGGCCACGGGGTTTCCCCGCAGGTTGCCTGCGAGATCGGTCACGTTCACCTGGCCATAGGGCTTGCCGCCACGCAACGCGCCATCCGTCGTGGCGGCGAAGGTGAGCCGGCCTGGATATTTAGGCTCGTAGGCGCCGGGATCGATGTCCTTGCCGTGCACCTTGAGCCGCCAGGTCACTTGCGGCTTCCAGGCGACGAGCCCCTCGCCGGTGAGGCGGCCGCGCAGCACGTCGCCCTGCACGGAGCGAAGCGTCATCTTCTCCTGATCGCCGCGGCCGGAGAGCCGCCAGCGCCCGGGGGGAATGCCCGGACCCGCGAGATCCGCGTTCACGTCCAGCTGGTAGGCCTTGAGCGTCCCCTTGATCTTGCCGTCGCCCTGGCGGCTCACCACGGTGGGCTTCCCCTGAAGCGGATAGGAGAGGCCGCGCCAGTCGGCCACCACGTCGAGATCGAGATCCTTGGTGCCGGTGCCGACCGTGCCCTTGGCGGTCAGATCGGAGCCGTTCGCCGTCTTCACGTTCAGCGTCTCGATCAGGTAGGCGGTGCCGCGCCGGGCCAGCCGGTAGGTGGCGACGGCCGGTCCCAGATCCGGGTAGGAGCCGGCCACCTTTCCCTCGGAGGTGAAATCGTTGAGCATGCCCTTGATCTTGACGTCCGCCGTGGTCACCCGGGCGGCGGGCCAGGCGGCGTTGAGGGCCTGCACGTTCACGTCTTTCACCTGGGCGGCGAGGTCCAGTCCCACCTCGCGCATCGGCGTGAGGACGTCGCCCTTCACCTGGGCCGCGAACGGCTGGCTCACCTGGAGGTCAACTCCCAGCTTCTCCAGGGTGCCGCGGAAGGTCCCCGAGGCCACGACCGGCGGCACCCCGGGGCCGTTGTAGTTGGCCTCGGCCATGAGGTTGAGGTCGTAGGCGCCGACGGGCTTCACGTCGCCGCTCGCCCGCAGCCGGAAGGTCGGGCCGTCCGCCTTCAGGCTGCGAATGTGGAGGAGGCCGCTCAGCCGGTCGCTCTGGGCGTCGAGGGCGATCTGATCGAGCCGGAAGGGTGGCGCGGCCGGCTGGCCGGGCGGGCTCGCGTGCACGATCTCCAGATCCTTGATCAGGGCGTCGCGCACCACGATGTTGACCGGCAGGTGGACATCCACCAGCTTGCCGTCGCTGGTATCCGTCTTCGTGGGAGGAAGGACGACCCGGATCGTCTCGGCATGCAGGCTCTCGATGTCGAGCTGCCGCTGCCGCAGCTTGCCGAGACGCCAGGAGAGCGCCAAGTGATGGATGAGGACATCCATCGTATCCGTCTTGTAATGGATGTCCCGCAGATCCAGCGGCCCGGTGAGAGGGCCGCGCTGGGTCCCTATCGTCAGGGTACCGGGGATGAAAGGCGCGATCCGGGTGAGGAGGACATGAGTACCCCTCTCGGTCGTCACCGCGTAGAGCACGACGAGGATGCCGAGAATCAACGGCACGAAGATCAGGACCAGAAGACGGAGCACCCAGCGCAGGGCGCGGCGCTTCTTCTTCGGCGGCGCGGGCGCCGGAGCGGGCGCCGGGTTCGGAGTCTCGTCGCTCACAGGTCGGGTCCGATGTTCAGGTGGAAGCGGATGGGGTGCCCCGGCTCGGAGAGCGCGAAGGCGACGTCGGCGCGGATGGGACCGATGGGCGAGCGCCAGCGCAGGCCGAAGCCGGCGCCGCGGGCGAGGGTGCCCAGGCCGCTGAACGACTGCGAGGCGTTGCCGGTATCGTAGAAGACGGCGGCTCCCCATTTGGAGAAGAAGCGCCGTTCATACTCCAGGCTCGCCACGGCCAGCGTCTCGCCGCCGATGGTGTTGCCGGCCTCGTCCTTGCGGCCCAGCGACTGATACGAGAAGCCGCGCACGCTCTGGTCGCCGCCGGCGAAGAACCGGAAGCGCGGCGGCAACGCGCGGAAGTCGTTGGTGTCCGTGTAGCCCACCTGGGTGCGGGCGATGAGCCGATTGCGGTCGCCCAAGCTGCGGATGATCTTGCCGTCGATCGAGCCCTGGAGGAACGAGGAGTCGGAGAGCACGGACGAGTCGGCGCCCTGAAAGGAGGCCCGCACGCGATAGCCGTTGGTGGTGTCGATGCGGTCGTCCGCCCTCACCCGCTCCAGGCTGACGCCGGGCACCACGAGGTTCGAGGTGCCGTGGTCGAGGCCGACGGTGAAGCTCTCGCGCTGGAAGTTGAGCGAGTAGGCCTCGCGCCAGCCGCCCCGCGACTCGGTGAGCGTGGCCCCCACGAGGCCGGAGTCGCTGAGGGCGGTATTCGTATCCTGCCGGTCGTAGGCGAGGTTCAGGGAGAGCACGTCGGTACGGGGGTAGGCGCCCGGAATCAGGTAGCTCGTCTTGAAGCCTCGCTCCACGCCTGAGACGATGGCGTCGACCTCGGCGCGGTGGCCCCGGCTGTTGAGCCGCCGCCACTCCACGATGCCCCGGGCGCGCGGGCCGGTGTCGGTGCCGTAGCCCAGGCCGCCGGTGAGGCGCACGGGCTTGCTCGGCATGAGGTTGACGTCGATGGGCACCTCCAGATCCTTCGCCTCTTCCTGGCGGGTGACCACCTCCACCCGCCCCCAGTAGGGGCTGTCGGCGAGGGCGCTCTGGAGCTCCAGGATCTGGTTGACGTTCAGCGGCTCGCCGCGCTTGAACTTCACGTAGCCGGTGAGCAGCTCGGGCTTGAGCACGTCCTGGTGGAAGCGCACCTCGCCGAAGCGGTAGCGCGGCCCGGTGTTGTAATGCAGAACCACGTCCGCCTGGTAGCGCTCCAGGCTCACCTTCACCTCGTTGGCCTGGAAGGCGGCGTCGAGGTAGCCTTCCGTGGCCGCGTACTCCTCGAAAGCCTTCTTCCCTTTTTCCCAGTCCGGGTGATAGAGCACCTCGCCCTTGCGTAGCGGGAAGCCGGCGGCGATCTCCTGGAACCTGGGATCGTCCTTGCCGGCGCCGGTGAGCCGCAGGTCGACGCTGGCGATCTTCACCGCCGGCCCGGCGTCGACGTCATAGTGGGCGATCCACCGGTCCCCCTCCTGGCGTAGCTCGGAGCGGACGTGCGAGCGGTAGTAGCCGAACGGCTGGAGGGCCTCGTCGATCTCGGCGGGAGCTTCGGCGTGGAGGTGCCGAATGCGCTCCTCGTCGAGCTCGTCCTTGTCGGCGTTCTCCAGGCTCAGCGAGGAGTGGATGTTCTGCTCCAGCTTGCGCGACACACCCGCGACCTCGACTTTCAGCTTGACCTTGGGCTTCGCCGCGGCGTGGAGGGCCGGCGCGAGCAGCGCCAGCCCGAGGGCCAGAAAGAGAGGCGATCCGCGCATGTCAGGATTGAGTCTGCTGAGTCGGCTGGGTCGCCGTGAGCGGAACCTTGATGGTCTCCGTCCGCTCCGCGCCCGGGGAGGCCTTGACCATGCCCTCGCGGTAGCGCCGGGAGTGGACCCGGGTGAACTCCGCTCCCACCAGGAAAATCAGGGAGGAGTAGTAGATCCACAGGATGACCAGCACCAGCGAGCCGGCGGCGCCGTAGGTCGAGGTGACGCCGGTGCGCCCCAGATAGAAGCCGATCCCGTACCGGCCGGCGAGGAAGAGCACCGAGGTGAAGCCGGAGCCCCAGGCCACGTCGCGCCAGCTGAGCTCCACGTCCGGCAGGACGCGGAAGACGACCGCGATCAGCACCGTCATCAGCAGCCAGGAGAGGGTCACGTCGCCCCATCCGATCAGCTTCGACGTTCCAACTTCCAGGCGCGACTCCAGAACCTTCTGCAGCGCGGTGAGGCCGGCGCTGGCCGCCAGCGAGGCGAGCACCAGCAAGCCCACGCCGAGAATCAGCCCGAAGCAGAGCAGCCGCTTGAGCAGCAGCCGCTTGAGGAAGAAGCCCGGCTTCGGCGTCACCTCCCAGACGGTGTTGAGCGTGTCCTGAAGCTGAATGAGAGCGCCGGTGGCGGTGATCAGGAGGGTGACGGCGCCCAGCATGGCGGCGAATCGGCCGGTGCTCGGCCGGGAGCTGGCGGCGGCCACGAGATCCTGGGCCACCTTGGCGCCGTCGGAGCCGATGAAGAGACTGAGCTGCCGCTGGATCTGCCCCTGCGCGGCCTCGACTCCGAAGGCCCAGCCGGAGGCCGAGATCACCAGGATCAGGACGGGACCGATGGCGAACAGGGCGTAGTACGCGAGCGCCGCGCTGTGCGTGAACGCGTCGTGCTTCGACCAGTTGGCGAACGTATCCTTGAGAACGTTCCAGGCGTTGTGAGGCTTCGATGGCATTCGTCAGTCCCACCGCGACGAAACGGCGCCGCGGCGGGACTCGAAGACGATTGCAAAAGGCTTGCCCGGACCCGGGTTCTAGTAGATGCAGTTCCAAGCACCGCTCTGGCAGCGGCAGACTCCCCACTCGCAGATGCCGGGCGCCACGCAGCGCCGGTTTTCATTCGGCACGCCGCAGCTGGTTCCATTGGCGTTGTCGCAGACCAGGAAACCCTGGGTGTTGCAGAACGAGGCCCTGGCGGAGGGCGCGAACCAGGACGTGAGCCCGACCACGCTGACGACGGCGGCGAGACGCAGGAACTTTTTCATGACTCTCTCTCCTTGAGTGAAAATGACCCGATCTACTTCAGGTCCAGAACCTCGAAGCCCTCGAACACGGGGTGTCCGGCGAGGGTGCCCTGGGGCGAACGGGCATCGCCGTGGGCCTTGCGGAAGGCCTCGGACTCGGTCCAGGCGGCGAAGGCGGCGCGCGACTCCCAGGTGGAGTGGGAGACGAAGAGCGTCGTGCCCTCCGCCGTCTCGCCGCGCAGCAGCCGGAAGGTCTTGAAGCCGGGGACCTCGTCGAGGTAGGAGTCGCGGCGGCGCCACATCTCCTCGAAGCCGTCTTCAAATCCGGCGTTGACGCGAAAGCGGTTCATGGCAATGTACATCGACTGTCCTTTCAATCCGCGAGGATTCCCTTGTCCGTCAGCCAGGTCTTGTTGAACTTGGAGAGGTAGCGCTCGCCGGAGTCGGGAAGGAGGGTGACCACCAGGCCGTCCGCGCCCAGGGTCTGGGCGATCTGCCGCGCTCCGGCCGCCGCGGCGCCGCCGGAGGAGCCGGTGAAGACCGACTCATGCTTGGCGAGGTCCAGCGCCGCCCGGTAGGCCGACTTGTCGTCGATGGAGACGATGCCGTCGATGTAGTCCCACCAGACGGTCGCGGGCATGAAGTCCTCGCCGATGCCGTCGATGAGGTACTGGTGGATCTGATCGGCGGGCGGCAGCTCGCGGTGCTCGAAGTAGTATTTGTAAACGCTGCCCACCGTATCGACGCCGAACACCTGCACGGCCGGGTTCATCTCCTTGAGATACTTGGCGACGCCGCTGATGGTGCCGCCGGTGCCCACGCCGGTCACCCAGTGGGTGACCTTGCCATCCGTCTGCCGCCAGATCTCGGGACCGGTGGAACGGTAGTGCGCCTCGGGGTTGGCCTGGTTGTAATACTGGTTGGGGAGGTAAGCCCCCTCCTCGTCGCGGACGCGCTCGGCGACTTTGTAATAAGAGCGGGGATCGTCCGCCTCGACGTTCGTGGGACAGAGGTGGACCGTGGCGCCCATGGCTTCGAGCAGGGCGACCTTCTCCTTGGGGATCTTGTCGGGCGCGGCGCAGACCAGCTTGTAGCCCATGAGGTTGGCGGCCATGGCGAGACCCACGCCGGTGTTGCCGGAGGTGGGCTCGACGATGGTGCCGCCGGGCTTCAGCAGCCCCGCCTTCTCGCCAGCCTCGATCAAGGCGATGCCGATACGGTCCTTGACGCTGCCGCCGGGGTTGAAGAACTCGAGCTTGGCGGCCAGGGTCGCGGGCCCGGAGTGAAAACGGCCAAGCTTGACCAGGGGAGTGTTCCCCAGAGTTTCCAGAATGTTCTCGTAGATCTCCATCGATTCTCCCCTGAATTCTTGCCGGCCGCGAGGGTCTTGAACGCGGCGCGGATGCTAGCACACCGCAAGTTGGCCCCGGTATTGCACAGAGCGGTTGACGTGCGCTTGAAGCGCGATACGTAACAAAATTCAACTCACCAGAGGAGAGACATCATGGCGAATGAAAATGACTTCACGGGCAAGCCGGTGACCACCACCACAGGCCACGACAAGGTCCATCCCGTCGGTACCGGCGTCGGCACGGCAGCCGGCGCAGCCACCGGAGCCGCGGTCGGCACGGCGGTCGCCGGTCCGGTCGGAACTCTCGTTGGCGCGGCGGTCGGCGCCGTCGCGGGCGGCCTCGTGGGCCACGGCGTCGCCGAGGGGATCAACCCCACGGTGGAGGACGCCTACTGGCGCGAGAACTACCGCTCCCGTCCGTATGTCGACGCGAATCGCACCTACGACGACTACCAGCCCGCCTACAAGTACGGCTGGGAGTCCCGCGGCCAGTATGCCGGCAAGCGCTTCGAGGACGTGGAATCCGACCTGGAGCGTGGCTGGGACAAGGCCCGCGGCGCGTCGCGGCAGACCTGGAACGAGGCCCGCAACGCCACCCGCGACGCCTGGCACCGTGTTGAGGACGTCCTCCCGGGCGACGCCGACCACGACGGCCACTAAACGCCGGCCGGACCTGATGAGGGGTCTTTGGAAAAGGGCGGGGGCGCAAGCCCCCGCCCTTTTCGTTTATCCTTCCCAATCCCAGAAATAATCCTTGTTGGTGAGCGGGATCTCCTCTTCCTTCGCGGCCTCCGTTTCCCGCGCCTCGACCTCCTCCGGCGACGCCTCGCCGCGCAGCACCGCGTGCTGCTCCTCCAGGTCCTCGGTCTCCCGCTGCCAGTACTCGGGGGTGCCGAAGTGCGGCCAGGCGGCGGGGAACGCCGGATCGTGCCAGCGGCGGGCCAGCCAGGCGGCGTAGTGGACGATGCGCAGGGCCCGCAGCGGCTCGATCAGGGAGAGGGTCGAGCGGTCGAACTCCCGGAACCTCTCGTAGCCCTCGACGAAAACCTGCCGCTGGGCGAGCGCCGCCGCGTCGCGTCCGGGGAGCGCCAGCCAGAGGTCCTGCACGGCGGGGCCGATCACCATGTCGTCGAAGTCCAGCACGTTCAGCAGGCCATCGCGGAAGAGGACGTTGCCCAGGTGGAGGTCGCCGTGAAGCCGGTGGACGGGTACTCCTTCCATACGCCGGTCGGCGATGGCGGCGATGGCCAGGGCGGTGTCGAAGTAGCGGTCACGAAGGTAGGGCGGCAGAGTGCCGTGATCGTCGAGCCAGGCCACCGCCTCCCGTACGTAGGTCTCCGCGTCGAGCCGCAGCCGATGGGGCGCCGGGCGCCGCACGGCGACGTTGTGCATCCGCCCCACCAGCATGCCCAGCCGGCGGACGGTCTCGTCGCTCATCTCGTCGGGCGCGCGGCCCCCCCGGCGGTCGGAGAGGCTGTAGAAAATACCCTCCACCCGGCGCAGAGTGCCGCCGTCCGGGAAGGGACGCACCGTGCAGACGGGGATCTCCTCGGCGGCGAGGTCCGCCACGAACTGGTGCTCTTCCAGAATCTGCTCCTCGCTCCACCGCCCCGGCCGGTAGAACTTCGCCACCACCCGGGTGCGATCCGCCAGCTCCACCTCGTAGACCCGGTTCTCGAACGAGTTGAGGGGGTAGCAGACGGGGTTGCACCGCAGGCCGCCGGCCTCGACGGCCGCCAGCACTTTCTCGGGAGTGAGGGAGAGGAAAAGGTCGGTTTCGGGCGCGGCAGAGTCCGTCATGCGGCCAATGTAGCAAAGAAAAGCAAGACCCTCATCACCCCAGCCCTCTTCTCCCAGCCTCCCCCCCGCCTGACGGGAGAAGAGGGAGAACAGCAAGAACGCCCCAAAGTCCCCCTCTCCCGGGTCGGGAGAGGGGGCAGGGGGTGAGGGCGGGCCTACGGCTTGGCGACGATCAGCGAGAACCGGAAGTTGTAGCTGTTGGTCCGGTTGAAGGTCACGCCGTCCGCCGAGCTGAAGGAGAGGCCGTAGATCGGCACGTCGTTGTTGGTGTTGCCGCCGTCGAGGCCGATCAGGGCCGGCAGCGCCGAGACGCCCGGAGGAGGCGACTTGGACAGGCGCAGCACCAGGAAGAGATTCTGGATCTCGCCGCGGGCGATCTTGGTACGCACCAGCTTGCCCAGCACATCGGGCGCCAGAAAGTAGAAGGGCGCGAAGTCGTCGTCCTGCCCGACGAAGCGGGTCTGGCGAGCCAAGGGATGGGCGAGGTCGAGCGTGGCGGTCGAGCCGCTGACCGTGCCGGTGGTGAGCATCGCCTCCGCGAAAGTGGGGACGACCGAGGCGTCGAGCACGAAGGTGTCGAACGCACCGGCCTGGATCAGCAGATCGCCTCCTGGATTCACCGCCGAGACCTGGCTGGCGGGGATCTGCACGGCGAAGTAGAAGCCCGGCGGCACGGCGGTGAAGCCGACGAGGTCGCGGCTGCCGAAGTTGTTGATGTTGATCTGATCGTTGGTGACGAGGTTGATGCCGCCCGTCGTGATGCTCGGCAGCGAGACCACGGGGAAGGCGAAGCCGGCGTTCACCTCGCGCGCCGACTCGAAGGGCCCACCCCAGACGCCCTCGTTGAAATTCTGCTGGCCCCAGAGGTCGCCGACCTGCGTCGCCGTGTTGATGCTGCCCGCTGCCACCGGATCGCCGTCGACCGGCTCGACGCCCACCTTCCAGATGCCGAGCTTGACGGGCAGGACGTACTTGCCGTCCAGAATGTCGTGCGCCGGGCTGACCACGAAGCTGTTCTGGGTCACCGGGTCGAAAGAGACCTGCGTCGTGCCGCTGTAGCCGGACGTGAACTCCGAGCCCGTCACCAGGTCTCTGGCGGAGACGCTGGCGCCGGCCAGGGGCTGGTTCAGCACGCCGTGGGTGACCGTGCCGGTGATCAGGCCGTAGACCGCCTTGAACGGCACGTCTCCGGGCTGGAGCGCCGCCGGCCCGGACGCCGCCGAGCCCTCGGGATAGAAATAGGAGCTCCAGGCGATGTCGTCGCTGTCCAGCGTGCGCTGGGAGAGCTCGGAGGGGGGATCGCCCGTGTCGATGAAGGGAAACATGGTGGCGCCGGTGCCGTCCGTGCCGCTCTTCTGGTTGTTGAGCACGTGGGCAAGGCCGTGGGCGTGGCCGATCTCATGGGTGGCCACCGCCTGGAAGTCCACCGAGCGGACGTTGGTGTCGACGGCCGTGTCGGACGTCGTGAGACGGTAGCCGTTGCTGGCCTTGACGTTGAACTGGATGTCGACGTCCAGCAGGGTGCCCGCCTTGTAGAAGCCGGCCGGGAACACCATGTGGCCGTTCACGTCCTTGCAGGTGGTGATGGCGCTCGAAACGTCGCTGACGCCATCGCCGTCGATGTCGTCGCCGTCCACCAGCACCGCGTCCTCCAGCAGAGTGATGTTCGGCGTCGAGGCAATGAAGTCGAAGCTGTTGTCGGTGCGGAAAGTGATCTCATTCCTGAAGTCGAAACCCACGAAACCAGGATTGTTGTTGGTGCCGACGATGCGCATGTCGATAAAGGAGGTCGGGATGGAATTCCAAGTGTCGAACGACTTCTGGAGAGTGGCGGTGGCAGCCGCCAAAGACAGGAACGGCGCGCCGAGCGGATTGGGAATCGGGTCCTGCGTATTGTTGACCCGGAACTGAACCGGAATGCAGCGGGAGTCCCAGAAGACCGGAACGACCTTGGCGTTGATCTGCCCCGGAATCGGCGAAGGCTGACCCTGGGTGATGTCGAGGGTTTCGAGATTGCCCCCGGCCAAGGCCGGAGACGCCGCGCCGAGAGCGGACAGCAGGACGCTGAGTAGAGTGGTGGTAATTTTTACGCGCATGACATCATCTCCTCGAACCGGGAACGGCGGCGGCCTGGATCTTTTGCCGAAGCTCGGAGAGCAGCAGCGTCTTGGCGCGGCCGGGGCTGACGACGCCCGAACGGCCTTGCAGATTGAGGGCGCTCAGATTCTGGCTGGCCACCGGCTGCCCCTGCGCGTTGTTGGCGATCGAGAGCTTGCCCTGAGAAAAACCCACGATGGCATAACCGTGCGGCACCCGATCCTGCGGCGTCAGGAACAGGAGCACGTTCTCCTGTTGGCTGATCTCCGGCGCGGCCGGAAAGCTCATGGCGATCGGGAACCGGCGGTGAACGTCGACTCCACCCGGCAGGACCACCGTCACCTCGGACCCCGCCTGGCCTTTGAGCACCTCGGAGACCGAGATGGTAGCGATCGTCACCAGGGTGCGGTCGAGCCACTGGCTCTGCAGACGGCTACAATGACCGGTGACGATGATCGAGGCCTCCTGAATCAGATCGGTGTCCGTGCGCTCCACGGCTGTGGTCGCCCACGCTGGCGTCAGTGCCAGCACGGCGGCCAGCAAGCCGGGAACGGCTCTTGCTGCTCTTCTCATTCTCTTCTCCTCTTCTTTCTTCTTGTTGCCGAGGGGGCGATAGGACCTGGACCTCGGGAGTTGGCGTATATCGCTACAGCCATGGGTGCGCCGCGTCCAGAAAACGTGACAAATTAAAAAGGTTAAATATCGTAATAACTATCATGCGAGGAGGTTCCGCCATGCGAATCGTTGATCAGCAGATCATGAATCAACTCTTCTCCGTGACCGACGAAATCCCCCTGGACCGAGAGGCCCTGCAGGTCCCGCTGGCCATGGAAGGAGAGGGCCGGATCGCAAGAACCAAGAAAGGCAAGATCGAGATCACCCTGCCGGACGCCGAGGACCTCGGGCCCTTCCTCGCCGCGCTGCCGGAGCGGTTGCGGGCCCTCGGCTGAGGCCAGGAGCAGACTGGGGTACAATCCCCGGTCCGGCAGCTTGTCTTCCGCTGCTGAAATTCCACAAAAGGAACCCTCTCCATGTCTGACCAGTACGTCTACGTCATGAAGGACCTCCGCAAGATCTATCCACCCAACCGGGAGGTCTTGAAGGG
This sequence comes from Thermoanaerobaculaceae bacterium, assembly GCA_963717295.1. Classification (GTDB taxonomy): domain Bacteria; phylum Acidobacteriota; class Thermoanaerobaculia; order Multivoradales; family UBA5704; genus DATARR01. The sequence goes on along the minus strand of OY970330.1, from coordinate 6,413,307 downwards.
CATATGGCTCTCGTTCTTCCCCGGCGCCAAGATCGGCGTCGTGGGTCTGAACGGCGCCGGCAAGAGCACGCTGCTGAAGATCATGGCCGGCCAGATCACCGAGTTCGCCGGCGAGGCCTGGGCCGCCAAAGGATCGACGGTGGGCTATCTCTCCCAGGAGCCGCAGCTCGATCCCACCAAGGACGTGCTCGGCAACGTCGAGGAGGGCGTGGCGGCGACCCGGGCCCTGCTCCACAAGTTCGATGAGATCAACGCCAAATTCGGCGAATCCATGTCCGACGAGGCGATGGACAAGCTGATGGCCGAGCAGGCGCGGGTGCAGGACCAGATCGAGGCGGCCAACGCCTGGGACCTCGACCGCACCCTGGAGATCGCCATGGACGCCCTGCGCCTGCCGCCGCCGGACGCCGACGTGACGCGCCTGTCCGGCGGCGAGCGGCGGCGGGTCGCCCTGTGCCAGCTCCTGCTCAAGCACCCCGACCTCCTCCTCCTCGACGAGCCCACCAACCACCTGGACGCCGAGTCCGTGGCCTGGCTGGAGCGCCACCTCCAGGAGTACACCGGCACCGTGGTGGCCGTCACCCACGACCGCTACTTCCTCGACAACGTGGCGCAGTGGATCCTGGAGCTCGACCGCGGCCAGGGCATCCCCTGGAAGGGCAACTACTCCTCCTGGCTGGAGCAGAAGCAGGAGCGCCTGGCCCTGGAGGAAAAAGAGGTCTCCAGCCGCCAGCGCACCCTCCAGCACGAGCTCGAGTGGATCCGCATGAGCCCGCGCGCCCGCATGGCGAAGGGGAAGGCCCGCATCAACGCCTACGAAAAGCTGCTGGCCGAGGACCGCGAGTACGACAAGCGCAGCGACCAGAACGAGATCCACATTCCCGCCGGCCCCCGCCTGGGCGACCTGGTGGTCGAGGCCAAGGGGCTGCGCAAGGGGTATGGCGACAACCTCCTGATCGAGGACCTCGCCTTCGCGCTGCCGCCCGGCGGCATCGTCGGCGTCATCGGCCCCAACGGCGCCGGCAAGACGACCCTGTTCCGCATGATCGTGGGCCAGGAGAAGCCGGACGCCGGCACCATCCGCGTCGGCGAAACCGTGAAGCTCGCCTACGTCGACCAGAGCCGCGACAGCCTGGACGACGACAAGCTGGTCTGGGAGACCATCTCCGACGGCCGCGACATCGTCACCCTCGGCAGCCGCGAGATCCCGGCCCGCTCCTACGCCGCGTCCTTCAACTTCAAGGGCTCGGACCAGCAGAAGCGGGTGAAGGATCTCTCGGGAGGCGAGCGCAACCGCGTCCACCTCGCCCGAACCCTGAAAGCCGGCGGCAACCTCCTGCTGCTCGACGAGCCCACCAACGACCTCGACGTCGACACCCTGCGGGCGCTGGAAGAGGCGCTCCTCAACTTCGCCGGCTGCGCCGTGGTCATCAGCCACGACCGCTGGTTCCTCGACCGCATCGCCACCCACATCCTGGCCTTCGAAGGCGACTCCCACGTCGAGTGGTTCGAAGGCAACTACGAAGCCTACGAAGCCGACCGCCATCGCCGCCTCGGAGCCGAAGCCGACCAACCGCACCGTATCCGCTACAAGAAGCTCACCCAGGCGTAGGCCCGGATTTGACCCGCCGGCAGCCCATATAATGTAGAGACGCCCCACGGGGAACCCCGTGGGGCGTCTCAATCGGAGCGTGGGCCTGTCCGTTATCAAAACGTTTTGGGGCACGTTTTCGTCGGCGCCGAGGTCTTGACGAAATTTAGGGAGCGGCGTACGCTTTCGGCATCCACAAGAATGAAAAAGCTACAGAGGCCCGAAGGTTTTCCTGGGGTGGAAACTGAGATGAGTAGCTGAAGATAAGTCAGAGAAGTTCACCGAGATTGGCGCTAATAAGGGAGAGTTTATGTTTTGCCCAGAGTGCGAATCGGAGTACCGACCAGGCTTCTATAGATGCGTGGACTGCGACTTACCCCTCGTCGACTCTCTCCCGGTGAAAGTTCCGCACAAGGACAAGGAATTGGTGCCCGCCTTCAGCGCCATTGAAATATCCGATTTGGAGTATGTCGCTTCTACCCTGGATACTGCTGGGATCCCAAACGTTGTGGAGCAGGAAAACACGACAGCGATTTCGGGGAAAGCACCGCCAGCCTGCGCAGCCTCGAGTGCATCATACTCGACAGGCTCAGCGTACGAAGGGGCTGACCACCCACCAAAGGAGGCGGCGAACTGAGAAGCGCGCTTATCTTTCCTTCTTTTGCCCCGAAGGGGCTCAGGCATGTAGCCGGGGCTGGCGCTTTTTGCCAGCCCCGGGTCACGCGTCCCCACAAACCCAAAAGTCCCGAAGGGGCGACGGCGGCGTCTCATCGTCCAATGACATCACGTCGACCCTTACCGGCATTGCGATCTCAGACTTCATCGGTCACATCAAGGCGGGATCCTCGAAATGGCACAACGGGAAGAACACCAAGTCGGATCACTTTGAATGGCAAGCCGGTTATGGGGCTTTTTCGGTCAGCGAGTCGCAGGCGTCGAAGGTCCGAAAGTACATTCAGACTCAGGAAGCTCATCACGCCAAAGTCTCCTTCAAGGACGAGTTGATCAGCCTCCTCAAGAAGCACGGGATTGAATACGACGAGCGCTATCTCCTGGGCTGATGGGACCCAAACGATGAGCCGCCGTCGCCCCTTCGGGGCTTTTGAGGTTTGTGGGGTTACATGACCCGGGGCTGGCAAAAAGCCGCCAGCCCCGGGCTACATGCCATAGCCCCTTCGGGGCATCGGTTCTTCAGCCCCGGGCGGTCAGGCAGGGATCAGACTTTCGAGACTTCCTCTAAGGCTTCACTGGCCACCAAGCTGAGGGCCCGTCAGCGGAGCGCGCTGGTGGAGCTCAATGAGATTGGCTGCGCTAGCGCTTGCCCACGGCGAGCCAAGGCATGTCGCGGTAGGAATCCGCCACCACCCAGCCGCCGGCCGTCAACGCCAAGGAGACGACGAACTCTCCCCACTGGGAGGCGTTGGCGCCCGACGTCACGACCGGTACCCACACCAGCAGCGTGAACAGACCGATCTGCAGAGCCGAGAGTGCGGCCGCCAGCCTCGCATACACACCGATGAGCACCGCGATGCCCGCCGCGATGAATGTGCCGCCGGTGAAATACGCCCAGGCCACATGCGCTGGCAGCCAGGCAGGCACCAAGGGTGCGGTCGCCTGGAGATAGAGGAAGTGAGCCAGGCCAAAGGGGATCAAGGCCAAGCCATAGAGCACCCTCGCGATGCGCAGGTGCTATTCTCGTTCATTGACCCGTTTGCAGTATATCTATACTGCGGGCCTAACCTCAAACTTGGTACCCGAGGTCTTGACGAACGCTTTCAGCATCCACAAGAATGAGGAAGCTACCGTCCAGAACGAGGTGAGCCCAGAAATGAACACCAGCGCCCCCGTCAGCTTCGATGACCTGCTCAACGCCTACGAATGGGTAAGCTCCTCTGAGCATTGCGAGAACGAAGCGTATGTTTCCCGAGTTACGGGGCAAATCCACTGGTCATCAAGTATCACGGATGTAGAGGAAGAGCTCCCTGAAGACATCGAAGACGGGAGCATCTACCTGGCGGTGCCACACCAGCAGGATCTTGACCTCGGGAGGGAGCTCGCTTTCCGTTTTGTCGAGGAGCACCTGCCCGAGGCCCGTCAGGTCGTCTCCGAGTTTTTCCGCCAGCGCGGCGCATACTCCCGATTCAAGTCCTTGCTCGCACAGCGGAACCAACTGGAGAGCTGGTACAAGTACGAGGATAGCGCTGTCGAAGAAGGGCTGCGGGAGTGGAGCGAGGAGAACGGCCTGCAACTCAAGCCGTAGTAATGCGCATCGTCCTCGCTCCCTATGGAAGTCGTGGCGACGTGGAGCCGATGTTGGCCCTGGCCCTTGCGCTCATGCAGCGAGGTCACTCCGCGCTTCTGGCGGGTCCTCCCGATTATCAGTGGTTGGCCAAAGCGCAAGGTGTGCCTTTCGCGCCCGTCGCTCAACCCTTCAGCGAGTTTTTCGACGGAACACGGAATGAGCTGCGCGTCTTCTTTCAAGCTTTCCGCGGCACTCCTGAGCAGTTCCGGGCTCTGGATGCGGTAGTGCCTGGGGCAGACTGCGTCATCGGGGCGATGTTACAGTTCGCAGCCCCGTCCGTGGCCGAGGCCCATGGAATACCGTATTGCTACGCGGTCTTCAGTCCGAGCTACCTCCGATCGCTCGATCAGCCGGCGCTCGGGATTCCACTCCGGCGGCCGCCGCGCTGGATGCACCGCCTGATGTGGGGCGCACAGGATGCTCTGTTGCCCTTTCTCGGAGGACCGCTGCTTCGCGAGCGCGAGCGTCGCGGCCTTCCTCCTATCTCGTCGCTCTACACCTATCTCGCTCCTCCTGGCCGGATCCTCGCAGCCGTGGACCCGATCCTCACTCCAGTACCGGCGGATGCCGGCGCCGTGCCGTCTACAGGCCTCTGGCGGAGGCGGAGCGACGGAGGTCTCCCGGCTGACCTGGAGGACTTCCTGGACTCGGGGCCGAAACCGATCTACGTCGGCTTCGGCAGTATGCAAGCCAGAGATGCGGAGGGGCTTCAGGAGCTGATCGTCGCCGCGGCGGAACGCGCTGGGGTACGCGCCCTGTTTCCGGCCACGCCAGCGGCAGGCACGCCCACGAGTTGGCGGGCGTGTCTTGCGGTTGCCGGCGTTCCGCATGACCTTCTCTTTCCCCGAGTGATGGCGGTCATTCACCATGGAGGCGCAGGCACCTTTGCGTCCGCCGCTCTGGCCGGCTGTCCGCAAGGAGTGGTCGCTCACCTTGGCGACCAGTATTATCATGGCTATCGAGTCGAGGCCCTCGGCGTCGGCCCGGTTCCTCTTCATGCCAATCGACTGACCGTGTCGAGCCTGGCGCGGATGATGGCCGATTTGGCGAGCAAGACCTCGTTTGGGAATGCGGCCCGCTCTCTTGCGCCTCAACTCGGCCTCGACGGTGTTGACCAGGCGGCGAAGATCATAGAGAGCATCGTTACAAGCGCACGTGAATCGCAGGCAACGGCTCTTTGAGCACACCCAACGCCTCCTTGAGGACACACAACGCCTCGCGGAGAACACCCAATGCCTCGTTGGGCACACGCGATGGCTCCTTGAGGCCTCGCAATGGCTCGATGTGACCTCGCAACGCCTCATTGGGCACACGCAATGCCTCGTTGAGACCTCGCAACGGCTCATTGGGTACACGCAAAGGCTCATTGAGTCCTCGCAACGGCTCATTGTGAGCTCCCATCGGAAGATTGCGAGGTCACAATGGAGGATTGCGAGGTCACAACGGCGCAATGTGAGGTCGCAATGCCAGATTGTGAGCTCGCAAAGTCAGATTGCGAGCTCACATCGAGCCATTGCGTGGTCACAAGGAGCCATTGCGTGGTCGCAACGACGCATTGCCAGGCCACATCGAGCCATTGCGAGCTCTCAACGTCGCATCGCGAGTCCCCAACGTCGCGTCGCGAGGTCTCAACGACGCGTCGGGAGGCCCCAAGCTGGCACCGTCATTGCAACAGTTCCCTGCGTGTACGAGGCGGAGGCGGGGAAGAGCTTCGACTGGCGCCAACCGAGCTTCGAAGCAACGAGAGCTCCTTCCCCGCCAACCGCTGAAAGTTGAAGTGGAGGAACCCGTTCGGGGTCCCTTCCCCGGAGGCAGTTCAAAAACCGAGAGGAGCTTTCTATGAAGCGTCAAATTCTTTCACTGGCCACGGCCCTGGTCCTGACGACCGGCGGCGCCATCTTCGCCCAGAGCACCCTGAATACCGCGGCCCCGGGCCCGTCCCAGGAGACCAAGCCGGGCCAGACCAACAACAACCTGCAGAACCCGGGCAGCAACATGCAGAAGCCGGCCACCACCACGACCACCACCACGGTGCCGGTCACCGAGACGACCACCACCACGACCGACATGATGAACAACGACACGACCATGACGCCGCCGGCTCCGCCGGTTGATACCACCACTACGACCACGGCGCCGGTCGAGACCACCACCACGCCGGCCTACAACTCCGGCTCGTCGGTGGACACCACCACGACCACCACCAGCACCCGCAGCCTCCCCAAGACGGCCAGCGATCTTCCCAGCGTCGCCCTGATGGGCCTGCTGGCGCTGAGCGGCTTCTTCGGGATTCGTTCCTACTCCAAGCGGAATGCCTGAACGGCATCTGCCAGTGAGTAGGACGTGAACGGATCACCTGGCGCTACACGGCGCCAGGTGATTTCGGTTTTCAGGGCGGAATCATCAGGGCCGGAACCTTCCAGAGCTTCGAGAGATCATGAGCACCGAGCCAATCGTCAAGGTGAGCTTCGTTCTGCGCTGGCTGGAGCGGGGCCTGCTGCTGGTGGCCATCCTCTGCCTCGGCGGCTGGGCCTGGGCCTGGCTCGACGCCAAGTATACGCAGGCTCACGATTCACAAATCCTGGACGCCGCCCGCGACTCGGCGGCAGCCGTGGACTCCGCGCGGCAGACCGACCGCCTCGATACCTTCCAGCCCGCCTCCAATCAACCGGAGCCTCCCCAGCGCCAGCTCGCCGAAGGCTCGCTCTTCGGCCGCATCGCCATTCCCCGCCTCGACGTCTCCACCATCGTGCTCGAAGGCGTGGACGCCTCGACCCTGCGGCGCGGCGCGGGGCACATCCCCGCGACGGCGTTCCCCGGCAAGCGCGGCAACGTGGGAATCGCGGCCCACCGGGACAGCTTCTTCCGGGGTCTCAAGGACGTTCGTAAAAATGACATCGTCCGCCTGGAGACGTTGGAAGGCACCTTCAACTACCGCGTGGACTGGACCCGCATCGTCACTCCCGACGACGTCACCGTGCTCGGCGACACCGCCGGTCCGGAGCTGACCCTCGTCACCTGCTACCCCTTCTACTACGTGGGCTCCGCGCCCAAGCGCTTCATCGTCCGCGCCATCCGCGAGCCATAGACCGCGTGCTACGATTCCCCCGCCTGAATTTCGTTCCAGGAGGAGGTTCCCGATGCACAGAGGGCGCGGTGTTTCGTTCTGTCTGCTCGTTTTGCTCGTTTCAGCCGTTTCCATCGTTTCGCTGGCCGGAGCCGCGTTCGCGGCGGAGACCGGCTCGATCTCCGGTGTGGTGCGCTCCGCCGACGGCGCCGGGATGTCCGGAGTGACGGTGACCGTCAAGGGTCCCTATCTGCCCGCCGGCCGCACGGCGGTCACGGAGGCGGACGGCTCCTTCAGCTTCCAGCGCCTCCCACCCGGCAAATACGACGTGGCCGCCGAGCTTTCGGGCTTGGGCAACGTCAGCCGGCCGGCCCTCGTCGAGCTCGACAAGGACACTCAGCTCGAGCTCTCCCTCAAGCCCACCTTGCAGGGTGAGATCACGGTCAGCGCCGCGCAGCCCACGATCGACGTCAAATCGACCGAGGCCCAGGTCAACTTCACCGCCCAGCGCATCGAGGAGCTGCCGATTCCCCGCAGCTACAGCGGCCTCTTCCAACTGGCGCCGGGCGTGAGCCAGAACGGACGCCTGGCCCCCAACGCCGGAGGCTCGCGCCTCGACAACACCTTCCTGGTGGATGGCATCAACGTCACCAACCCGGACTTCGGCGATATTTTTCCGGACATCACCGAGCTCGACATCGCCGAGGTGAGCATCGTCCGCGGCGGCATCTCGGCCGAGTTCGGCCGCTCGGGCGGCATGGTGGTCAACGCCATCACCCGCGCGGGCACCAACAAATTCGGCGGCGAGGCGCGCTATGAATATCAGCCTTCGAGCTTCGTTTCGGCGAACAAGAACTCGACGGTGAAAAACACCAACGATCAGGATTTCGCCGGCATCTCCCTCGGCGGTCCCCTGGTGAGCGATCACTTCTGGTTCTACGGCTCGGCCAGCCGGCCCAGCGTTACCACGACCGATCGCGTCAATAATCTCGGCTCCGTCCCCGATGAAAAACTGGTCACCAAGGAGTACTTCGGCAAGCTGACGGCCAACCCCACCGAGCAGCATTTCCTCACGGTCGGGCTGCGCCGCCGCGACCGCACGGACGACAACACCAACATCACCTCCACCTCCAGCCCGACGGTGGGGAGCAACGACTTCAAAAACGTCACCCTGGGCACCTTCACCTGGACCTGGACGCTCTCCGCGGACAGCTTCACGGAATTCAAATACAACCGTGACCGGGAGGACAACGGCACCCATCCCATCAACAACCTCGGCTACCAGCCGGCTTTCAACGCCGCGCGGCCGGATCTCGTTGGACAGTTCACCAGCACGCCGGACTTCCTCGTCGGCGGCGCCACCGCCGCCGGCCAGACCGTGGGTGGCGCCGCCCTCGCCGTCAACAATCAGAACTTCCAGCGCGACGAGCTGCGGGCCACTCTCCAGAGCTTCAAGGAGTGGGGCTCCACGCGTCACGACCTGCGGGTGGGCGGCACCTACGAGACGGATCTGGAAGAGCTCGAACGGCGGGCCAACGGCTGGGGCACCGTCACCTGGAACCCCACCACCCGGCAGTTCACGGCGAGCTACGTCTCCGCCCAGCCGCCCCACACCGGCCGCGGCAAGTCCTACGGCGTCTTCGGCCAGGATCAGATCTCCTTCGGCGAACGCACGACGATCACCGCCGGCCTGCTGGTGAACCAGGACGAATATTTCGGCGAAGTGTTCGCTCCCGCGGGCACCAAGCGGGAACGGAAGATCCTCAGCTTCGACTGGGGCCAGCAGCTTCAGCCGCGCTTGGGGCTCGCCTTCGTTCCCAATCTGCAACTGGGCGACAAGATCTACGGCAACTTCGGCCGCTACTACAACACCGACAACAAGTCGCTGGGCCGGGCCGCCTCGCCGACCCGCATCTTCACCTCCCGCGCCACCTTCGACGCCGCGGGCAACCTGCTGTCGAACGTCCCGGCGGCCAACACCCAGAGCAAGACGGTCGACTCGGGCCTCGATCCCATGTACACGGACGAGTACCTGGTGGGGTACGCCCGTCCCTTTGGCACAGCCTGGAGCGCGGAGCTCTGGGCCATGTACCGCACCGTCGGCAACATCTTCGAGGACGTCTCCGCCGACGGCCTGGGCAACGGCCCCTTCCACGTCGCGCTGCTGCCCAACGCCTACCGGCGCTACAAGGCGGTCACCTTCACGGCGACCCGCCGGCCGACATCCAATCAATTCCTCCGGCCGTGGATCAACTTCAGCTACACCTGGAGCCGGCTGTCCGGCAACTGGGACATCGATTTCGGCGGCGATTCGCCGTTCTACAACTCCTCGTTCATTCAGGACGGCCCCGGCGTGCTGATCACCGACAACCGCAACGGCATCCTGCGCGGCGACCGCACGCACGACGCCAAGCTCTTCGCCACCATCCACCCCATCGATCCGTGGACGATCGGCACCTTCATCCACTTCCAGAGCGGCGGCGCCTGGGAAGCGCGCGGCCTGCCGGACCCCAACGTCTCCAGCAGCTCCTTCGTGCGCTACCTGGAGAAGGCCGGCTCGCGGCGCATGCCCGACTGGACGAGCGTCGATCTCCTCACTTCCTGGGACTTCAAGATCGCGGGCCTGGGCCTGCAGCTCGAAGGGCGCGTCGCCAACGTCTTCGACCAGCAGGTGCCGCTGGCCGTCGACGACCGGCTGATCCTCGGCCGCCCGGCGGACAACCAGCCGAACAATCCGAACTTCGGCAAGGGCACCACCTTCACCGCGCCGCGGACCTTCGTGCTCTCGGCCATCCTGCGCTACTGAGGCGGTAAGTCCCCCGATGGGGACACGATGGGGTGACCTGCGGTAACGTTGCCGCATGGCCACCCCCTTCAGCCCCGGCAAGGTTTTCCTCTGGGCCGTCCGCGCGGCGGCCCTGGGCCTGCTCCTCCTCGGGCTCGCGGCGGACAGGCTGGGGATCGGCGAGCCGGGCTTCGGCGAGCGCCAATGGCTGATGGTGATCGTGGGCGCCCTGATCCTCGGAATGAGCTTCCTCGGCACCCGGACGCAGGCGGGCCTCCAGGGTTTCCGCGCCGCCTGGGTGAGCGTCGCCGTGATCGTCTTCAACACCACGGTGGGTTTTCTGCTGCTCAACCTGCTGATCGCCGCGGGGCTGGCCGTGACGGACCGGACGGGGCGCACCAAGCCGCCGGGCGAAGGGATCGATTCGCCCTGGCTGAGCATCCCCCTTGTACGGCTGGCCCACCTCGGCGGAAGCCGGGCGCGCGTGCCCTCCCTCACCCTGCGCGACGATCAACTGGCCCTGATCTACCCGGGCTGGACTCGCCCGCGGGTGGCGGACCTGCTGGCCGAGAGCTGGAGCCGCTCCCTGCGGTTTCATCCCTACACCGAGCTCGCGGAGAAGCCCTTTCGCGGCCGGTACGTCAACGTCGTTGAGCCGGGCCAGCGGCTGATCCGTGATCCGGGCCCCTGGCCCATGGCGGCCGGAGCCCACAACGTCTGGGTCTTCGGCGGCTCCACCACCTTCGGCTACGGCGTCGCGGACTGGGAGACGATTCCCTCCCATCTCCAGGCGACCCTGCGCCGGCGCTACCCCGGCGCGCCCATCCACGTCTACAACTTCGGCCAGGCGTACTTCTTCAGCTCGCAGGAGCTCGCCCTCTTCCAGTCGCTCCTCGCCGCCGGCAGCGCGCCGCCGGACGTCGTGCTGTTCATCGACGGCATCAACGAGCACTTTCAGGAGCCCTTCTACACCGGCTATCTGCGGCGGCTGGTCCACTCCCCCTGGACCGCCGTCCGCATCAATGACGACGCGCCGTCGATTCCACGCGGCGAGGACGTCGTGGCCCGCTGGCTGCGCAACAAAAGGATGGCCGAGGGGATCGCGGCGGCCTGGGGCATCAAGCCCCTGTTCATCTGGCAGCCCACGCCGAACTGGAGGTACGACCTTCGCCATCACCTCCTCTGGTGGACCGGAAAGGAGAAGCCTCCCGCCGGGAGCGGTCCCGTGTACGGGAGCTCCGCGCACTACGCGGCGATGGACCGGCTCCGGGCAACCGAGCCGGGAACCCTGGGGCGGGACTTCCTCTGGCTCGGCGACCTCCAGGCCGGCAAGACAGCCCCCCTCTACGTCGACCGCCTCCACTACACCTCAGCCTTCGCCCAGGAGATCGCCGAGCGCGTGGCGGACCGGATTCAGCAGGGGTTGTGAGCGTGGAGATCCGGGACTTCGCCCGCGGCGTCCTGCTCACCGAGGATCTGGACGTCAAGCTGGCACCGGCTCCGGGCGAGCTGACGGACGCAGATCCGGGGCCGGCCTTCCGGGCGGCGGGGCCGGGCCGGCCTCCCCATCTGCGGTTCCAGAAGGTGGGCGTGCCGTCGATCGAGGGGATGGCGGATCCCGCTCAGCGTCCGCGCATCCTCCATGCCCTGGCGAACCACGAGCTTCAGGCCGCCGAGCTGTTCGCCTGGGCCCTCCTCGCCTTCCCGGAGGCGCCGGCGGATTTTCGGCGCGGCCTCCTGCGCATCCTCGGCGACGAGCAGCGCCATACCCGCATGTACATCGCCCGGGTGGAGGACGCGGGAGCCCGTTTCGGCGACTTCCCCGTCCACGGCTACTTCTGGGGCAAGGTGGAAGCGATCACCACACCCCTGCGCTTCCTCTGCGCCATGTCCCTCACCTTCGAGAACGCCAACCTCGACCACACCGAGGAGTATGCCGAGGCCGCGCGCCGGGCGGGAGACCTGAAAACGGCCACGGTGATCGAGCGCGTCCATCACGACGAGATCGATCACGTCCGCTTCGGCTGGACCTGGCTCCAGATCTTCAAGGAGAAGGACGAGTCCCCCTGGGATGCCTTCCAGGCCAACCTCACCTGGCCGTTGCGGCCGGCCCGCGCCCGGGGGCGGATTTTCGATCGGGAGGGGCGCGTGGCGGCGGGGCTCGATCCCGAGTTCATCCGCCGCATCGAGCAGAGCGAGCCGTGAGGCGCATCGTCGCCAACCTCCTCTGGGAAGACGACCTCGCCCCGCGGCGGGCCACGCCGCCCCGCACCGTCCTCGAAACCGTCTCCGGCTTAGGCACCCTCCTCCGCGTCTTCGCCCAGGAGGGCGATCACCTCTGGACGCCCTCGCCGGTCGATCCCGAGCGCTTTCTCGAGGTGCCAGGCGTTTCGCGGCCGGTCCTGGAATCCGGGCCGCTCGGCGCTCTTCCGCCAGCCGATGAAGTCCTGGCTTGGGCGGCCGACTCCTCCATCGCCGCCGCCGTCCATCACCGGGCCTTCTGCCTGGGGCTCGCCGAACAGCTCGGTTGTGCCTTGCCCGGCTCGCGGATGGTGGAGTCGCTCTCCACCCTCGACCGCCTCCTCACGACCGTGCAAGCACCGCGCACCTGGGTGCTGAAATCTCCCCTCTCCGCCTCAGGTCGCAATCGGTACATCGAGCGGAACGGCCCCGGGATCGCCGACGCGAGATCGCGGCGAAGAGTGAAGCGCCTTTTCGAATCTCACGGTCTCCTCCTCTTCGAGCCCTGGATGGATCGCACGGCCGACTTTGGAGTCTCCGCCGTCCTCGATCCCTCAGGGTTGCGTATCGTGGGAATCCACGGACAACATGTGGATATCAAGGGCCAGTTCGCAGGAATCGATCTGCAACCCGTTCTTTCCGAATCCGAGCGGGGCCGTCTCCTGGAGACCGTCGAGTCCGTCGGGGCTGCACTGCGACAGAAAGGCTACGCAGGGCCTTTCGGCATTGATGCGTGGAAATATCGCAAGGAAAGCGGCGAGGAGGTTCTCCATCCGCTGGGAGAGATCAACGCTCGAATGACCTTCGGACTGGTGGCCTGGGCGCTCGCCGAGCGCGTGGAGGGCGCCCGCCGTCTCCGCTTTGGCCGCAACCTGCCGGTAGTGGCGGAGACCTCGATCATTCCCCTCCTGGCGCCGGGTCCGGATAGAAGCTCGGCGGCGTGGCTTGAGCTATGACAGGAGGAAGACTCAAGCCTCCTCCTGTCATGCGGGATGGAACCTCAAGCGCGGCTGCGGCGCCTCAGGATCGCTAAGGCCAGACCCGCCAGGACCACCGCCAGTAGCAGCAGCCCGAAGACCGACAGGGTCGGGACCATCGCCACGGCTGGGTTCACGACGAAGGCCGTCGGGTTGGCCGCGCCCGCGGTCGCCGGATCGTCGGTCTGGGCCGTCGCGTCATTGGTTGCGTTGCCGTCGGAGTCGTAGGAGATCGTCGCCTGGTTCGAGACCGTTCCCGAGGCGTTGATGTTGAGGGTGGCGGTGATGGTGATCGTCACCGTGCCGGCGACCGGGATGGCACCATTCCAGGTGACGGTGTTGGTGCCGGTGTTCGCCGCGGCGGTGCCGCTCGTCGCCGTGGCGCTGACCAGGGTGACCTGCGGCGGTAGAACGTCCGTCAGCTCGTTGCCCGGGTTGTCGGCCTGAGCGGCGGTGCCGTTATTGGTGAGGACGATCGTGTAGGTGACGGTGCTTCCCGGCACGAAGGTCCCGGACGCCGTCTTGGCGCCCGAGATCAGGGCCCCCGGAGCGGCCTGGAGCGTATCGCTGTCCGTGGCGCCGTTGTTGCCCGGGGTCGGGTCGGTAATCCCGGCCGGAGCCGTCACCGTCGCCGTGTTGCTCAGCGTGCCCGTGGCCGCCGCCGAGATCGTGCAGCTCGCCGTGTAGGTCACGCTGCCACCGCTCGGCAGATTGACCGTGTCGTTGAGGTTGCCGGAGCCCGAAGCCGTGCAAGTGCCGGCACCCGCCCCAACACACGTCCAGGTGCAGGTGAGTGATGCCGGGAAGGTGTCCGCCACCGTCGCGCCCGTTGTATTGCTCGGTCCCGCGTTGCTGGCGGTGATGGTGTAGGTCACCGAGCCGCCCGCGGTCGCTGTGGTCACGCCGTCGGTCTTGGTGATCGAGAGATCAGCGCTCGCTCCCAGTGCATCGATGTCGGTCGCCGTGTTATTGCCGGGAGTCGGATCGGTGACGCCGGCCGGAGCCGTCACCGTCGCCGTATTGGTCAGCGAACCCGTGGCCGCCGCCGAGATCGTGCAGCTCGCCGTGTAGGTCACGCTGCCGCCGTTCGGCAGGTTGACACTGTCGTTGAGGTTGCCCGAGCCCGAGGCCGTGCAGGTACCGCCGCCCGCTCCGGTGCAAGTCCAGGTGCAGGTGAGCGAGGCCGGGAAGGTATCCGCCACCGTGGCACCCGTGGCATTGCTCGGTCCGGCGTTGCTGGCGGTGATCGTGTAGGTCACCGAGCCGCCCGCCGTCGCCGTGGTCACGCCGTCGGTCTTGGTGATCGAGAGATCAGCGCTCGCTCCCAGTGCATCGATGTCGGTCGCCGTGTTATTGCCGGGGGTCGGATCGGTGGCGCCGGCCGGAGCCGTCACCGTCGCCGTGTTGCTCAGCGTGCCCGTGGCCGCCGCCGAGATCGTGCAGCTCGCTGTGTAGGTCACGCTGCCGCCGTTCGGCAGGTTGACACTGTCGTTGAGGTTGCCCGAGCCCGAGGCCGTGCAGGTACCGCCGCCCGCTCCGGTGCAAGTCCAGGTGCAGGTGAGCGAGGCTGGGAAGGTATCCGCCACCGTGGCACCCGTGGCATTGCTCGGTCCGGCGTTGCTGGCGGTGATCGTGTAGGTCACCGAGCCGCCCGCCGTCGCCGTGGTCACGCCGTCCGTCTTGGTGATGAACAGATCCGTACTCGCGGCCAGCGTGTCGCTATCCGTCGCCGAGTTGTTGCCGGGGGCCGGATCGGTAACTCCGCCCGGCGCCGACACCGTGGCCGTGTTGCTCAGCGTGCCGGTGGCCGCGGCCGAGATGTTGCAGCTCGCTGTGTAGGTCACGCTGCCGCCGGAAGGCAGATTGACGGTGTCTCCGATATTTCCCGAGCCCGAGGCCGTGCAGGTGCCGCCGCCCGCTCCGGCGCAGGTCCAGGTGCAGGTGAGGGAGGCCGGGAAGGTATCCGCCACCGTCGATCCGGACGCATTGCTCGGGCCGGCGTTGCTGGCCGTGATGGCGTAGGTCACCGAGCCGCCGGGAGTCGCCGTGGTCACACCGTCGGTCTTGCTGATTCCCAGGTTGGCCTGGGGCGTCAGCGTGTCGGTGTCCGTCGCGCTGTTGTTGGCGGGGTTCGTGTCTCCGGCGAACGTCGCCGTCGCGGTGTTGCTCAGCGTGCCGGTGGCCGAGGCAGAGATGGCACAGGTGGCGGTGTAGGTGACGCTGGCGCTCGCGGGCAGGGTGACCGTGTCGCTGATGTTGCCCGAGCCCGAGGCCGTGCAGGTGCCGCCGCCCGCTCCGGTGCAGGTCCAGGTGCAGGTGAGGATGGCCGGGAAGGTGTCCGCCACCGTGGCGCCGGTCGCCGTGACTCCGCCGCCGTTCGAGGCCGTGATGGTGTAAACCACGGACCCGCCGGGTACCGCGGTCGCGACCCCGTCTGTCTTGGTGATCGCCAGATCCGGCAAGGCGACCACGTTGTAGCAGACGGTGACGTCGTTGAGGGTCGGCGTCACCGCGCCGGAGCTGGTGGCGAGGAACGCCTTGTACTGGAGGTACCGCTTGCCGGTGAACTGGCCGAGGGAGGCGCCGCTGGTCGTGAAGAAGGTCGCCGCCGTGCCATCGGGACCGACGAAGTTGAAGGGACCCGAAGCCGAGTTGCTGGCGGCGACCTGGAACTGAATCGTCGTGCCGGCCGGGGTCGAAGCCGTCCAGGAGAGCGTCGTCCAGACCGTCGTGAAGCCGGTCGCCGGGTTGCTGTCCTTCAGGGAGGAGACCTGGTTGCCGGACGCCGCGAAGCCGGTCTGCATATAGGTGATGAAGTTAAAGTCTCTGGTCGAATCGGCGGTCCACGTCACGCCGTTATCGGTCGAGACGACTCGTTGCCCGTTGGCATAGGTGCTGGGGCTGGAGCGAATCCAGAAATAGCCCCCGAGCGAGGGGGCGGCCACCGGGCGCAGAACCAGGGCGTATTGGGTTCCGGAAGTCAGCGTCGGCGGCGTGCCGAAAGTGCCGGTGTAGTAGGTGCCTGCCGCGCTTGCAAAGCCGGGGATCGTCGCCGTGGCGAGGTCGGGGCCGGTGGGGAGACCGCCACTCGTATTGCGGATCGAAAGCGTCAGGTTGGGCGTGGTGCCCGTACATCCGTTGCAGAAGAGCTGGACGTCCACCTTGACGAGCTGACCCGTAACGGCCGGAATAAAGGTCTGTCCGCCCCAACTGGTGGTGGCGAAGCTCGTCCCGGTCGTAGTACCGGCCGTGTTCGACTGGTCAACGGTCGGCGCGTTCGACAGCGTAACGTCACCGGGACTGGTCAGGAGATCGACGTTGGCCTGTACGCCCGTCTGGAAATCGGCCTGCGTGGTATCGGTCAGGCAGGCGCTGGTCGCCGCCGTCCCCAGCGAGAAGTTCTGTGTCGTCGTATTGCCATCGGTGACCACGATGCTGGTCGCGGTGCTCGGGTTGAAACCCGGAGCACTGGCGGTAATGCTGGGGTAGGTGCCCGCAGGAATGCTGGTGAAGGAGTAGAAGCCGCTGCCATTGGTCGTCGCCGTCCTGGCGCCGAACGCCACCGTCGCGCCGCTGATGGGAGCGCCACCCACCGTAGCAGTCACCGTACCCGAGACCGTGCCACCGGCGCCCACCGGGGTGCACGAGGGAAACGCGAAAGAACCGATCCGGGTCAGGTCGTTCAGGCCGTCGACCGCGTAGTACTCGTTGGTGTACCAGAAGGTGCAGCCGTCGGGATCGAGCGACATGGCGCTGTAGTCGCCCCAGCGAACACAGGTTCCGCCGCAAGTACCGGTCTGGGTGCCGGTGCCCTGGATGAGAACCTGCTCGGTCAGGCTCAGGGTATTCACCGGATCGGCCGCCAGCCGGCCGGCGTACTTGATGGCGGGCTTCGTCGTGCTGCTCGACGTGCTGTAGCCGAGCGCCATGTCGCCCGCCCGGTCGACCGCCACGCTCGGCATGAAACGATGAATGACGTTCGCACCATCAGGATCCCAGGTCGCACCCTGGGGCAGGCTTGCCGCCACGGTGCCGCCGGTGACATTCACCTGATACCAGCGCGGGGCCGCGAAGCCGGTCGTATTGGCCCTGCGAACCGTATGCGCGGTCCATAGCGACTCGACGCCGCCGAGATTGGAGTACTGGTTCTGCATCATGGCCCGGATCTGAAGGACGTCCAAGGCGTTGCCGCCCAGCGATGGCGCATTCGCCACGGCCGCATTCGGCCAACTGGTGGCGGCCAGGGGGACATCCGGGCCGGCGAAGGTCGAGGTCGAGATCCTGTTCCAGTCGACGTGGAACTTATAGACCGTCAACCCGTTCAGGAACTCCCAGGCCGAAACGAAGTAGTTGGGGCTGCCGGCCGGCGGAGTGCCCGTCTGAAGCCTGGCGTTGCTGGGCAGAAGCGCGAAATCCGCCGCGGGAGCGTTGAAGGTGACCACCTGGACCGTCGGGTTTCCGGCATACATCTGCGCCTTGTTGAACGCGTAGACCCGCGGGTTTTGAAACGCTGCTCCGGCGGGATAACCGAACATGTTCGCCGACATGTACAGGCCGTCGGGCCAGATGCCGAACTTGGGGTAGTCGCCCAGTCCGCCGGTGGTATTGATCGAGTAGAAGTTCCAGCCGCCGGAAACGGGATCGCCCGTCTTGGAGACCGCAAAGCATTGAAATGCGCCCGGCGGATTGATGACGTTGCCCGAACCATCGAGCTGGAAGGCGAAGTCGGTGATGATCCAGCGATTCTCAAACGTGTCGTAGAGGACGACGGGATCGCCGAAATTGTTGGTGTCGCAGAGATTGCCGAAGGCACCCTGGCTCATGAAGGTATTGAACGTAAACGCGGCCACAGGGGCTCCGCCAGTCTTCAGATAGATGCCGATCGAGGTATTGACGGTCTGGATGTAATAGGTCGGGCCGACGTCGCCGTTCGTGTCCGGCGGATGCCCGGCGCCCCAGGTGGCGAAGTCGAGGCCGTCGAAGTTCGCGATCGGCGGAGGCGCGGCAACTTTGGGTCCGATCGGCGCGTTCAACGGAGCACTGAGGGCGGGTGGCGCTCCCAACACCTCCACCCGGTCGATGTCCGGGTCTTCCCGCTCCGGGCGCTCGAACTTCTCGGGCTTGGTCTGGGGCAACGTGCGCAGGTCCCTCGTGGAGCTCCCGGCCCGGGTCAAATGCAGCTCGATGGGCGGACCGCTGGAACCCGGACTGGGCTTGGCGATCCGCTCGGGCCCCTCGGCGACGAGGTCCTGGGCCTGGATGCCGCCGGCCGTGACGGAAAAGAGCAGAGGAAGCAGTGCGCAGAGTACGCCGCGGACGGTCGCGCCAATTCGGGGAGTCGCCATGGTCGGGGTCCCTTGCCCCTCGCGGGGGCGGAAAAGCTCGGAATGTCACCGAAGATCTCTTCCCCTTGTACCAGAAAGCCGGAGGGGTGTCCAGGAAAATTGAAGCGGAGCTTTGCTTAAATCATCGCATAGTGAGTAGTAGTAAATTTCAAATTCTTCTACAGAAGCCCCGCCCGCATCGCCTTGCTCACGGCGGCGGACTTGGTGTGCACCTGGAGCTTCTCGTACACGTTGCGGATGTAGTTGCGCACCGTGTTGATGCTGATGCCGAGCTGATCGCCGGCGACCTGGTAGCTGCATCCCTCGGCCAGCAGGCGCAGAAGGTGGATCTCCTGCGGCGTGAGCGCGTCGTCCAGCGCCACCGGCGGCGGGTTGCGCCGGAAGAGCTCCACCACCTTGCGGGCGATCTCGGGCGACATGGGAGCGCCGCCGCCGCGCGCCTCGCGCACCGCTTCGAGCAGGCGGGCGGGCGGCGTGGACTTGAGCAGGTAGCCGATGGCGCCGTTGCACAACGATTCGAAAATCTTGTCCTCGTCGGCGGAGGAGGTGAGCATGAGGACAGCCGCCCCCGGCCACTTCTCACGCAACGAGGCGACGCCCTCCGAGCCGGGCATTCCAGGCAGCTTGATGTCGAGCAGCACCACGTCGGGCGGCTCGCCGCCGCGCGCGGCCATCGCCATCTCCAGCGAGCCGAAGGCCGCGTCGCAGCGGTAGCCCGGCGTGCCCACCACGAGCATCCGGAGACCCTCGCGAGTGAGCCGGTCGTCCTCCACGATCACCACGCGGATGGGGTCTGGCTCGGTCATGATTCTTCCTCCAAAATTCTCACGGCCCTAGTTTCCGCCGCAGCGCCCGTCCCGGTCAGGCATGATCATGCGTCCCGTTCATCTTCACAGTCGCAGGCTCAGGCGCACGCGGGTGCCCTCCCCCGGCGCCGAGTCCACCGCGAGCGTGCCGTCCAGCCTCGCCGCGCGCTCCCTGAGATTGCGCAGGCCATTGCCGGAGTGACCGTTTCCCGAGGCCCCGTCGCCCGAGAATCCGACCCCGTCGTCCCGCACTTCGGCGACCAGCTCGCGGCCCGACGCCGCCACCTCGATCCATACGTTTCTGGCCCGCGCATGCTTGCACGCATTGTGGACCGCCTCCTTGAGCACCAGATAGAGCTCGCGTTTCGTCTCGGGCCGCAGGCTGATCTCGGCGGCACGCGGAGGCCCGGCGAACAGGACGCTGACGCCGCGCGCCTCCAGCAGATCCCCCGCGAAACGGCGGATACGGGCCAGGAGGCTTTCGAGATCGCCGCGGCGCATGTCGATCGCCCAGACGATGTCGCCGGTGGCCTCGATCAGCTCGCGCGCGGTCTCGCCGATCTGATCGAGAATCGTCGCCTCCAGCGCTTGCGGGTCGCTCACCCGGCCGCGGCCGACCCCGGAGAGAATGGAGATGCGCGAGAGGCTGGAGCTCAGATCGTCGTGCAGATCGGCGGCGATGCGGGTGCGCACCCGTTCGAGCTCCAGCAGGCGCGTCACCTGGGCACGGTGAAGAGACCAGCCCACGGCGGCGGCGGCCGTGGCGACGAGGAGAACGAACCACCAGCGCTGCCAGTAGGGCGGCAACAAGGTGAACGCGAGCGAGGCCGGGGAGGGGCTGGCCACGTTGCCGGGCGTCACGGCGCGGAACAGAAAGCGATATTTTCCCGGCGCGAGATTGCCCAGCAGCACCGAGCGCTCCGCCCGCGGCTCGCTCCACTTGAATGTTGCGCCGTCCTGTTTATATTGGTACCGCGGCCCGGCGCCGTTCGCGAAGCTGATGCCGATGAATCGCACCTCCAACTGATTGCGATCGGCCGGCAGCGTGAGACCCGAGAAGTCGTGCAGGCCGAGCGGCGGTAGCGCCAGGGGCACGCCGCCGACGCGCACGGCGCTCAAGAAGATGGGCGGCGGCGCCTCGACGCGCGGGGTTTCCGGCAGGTAGCGCGACGGCCCGGACGGCGTGCCGAACCAGAGGCTGCCGTCGTGAGCGCGAAAGGCCACGTTGACGACCCGCGAGGGGAGACCGTCGGCCGCCGTCAAAGTGTGGATGCGGCCGGTCTTTGGATCGAGCTGATCGATTCCCCGGCCGTGGCCGAGATAGATCACTCCCTCGCGATCTTCCGTCACGCACAGCACCCGGTCACTCGACAAACCTTGCGAAACGGTGTAGGCGACCGGCCGCGGCCGGGGAGCGTTGAGATCCTCCAGCCGGGTCACGCCACGGTTCGCCGAGGCGATCCAGAGGCGCCCGTGGCTGTCCACGAAGAGATCGTTGATCGATCCACCCGGAACGTTGCCGGCGTCGCCGCCGGCTGAAAACAGATCCGCCGCGTCGCCATGCAGGCGCGCGACGCCGCCGGAGGAAAAACCGATCCAAAGATTTCCGTAGCCGTCCTCGGCGAACGCCGAGGGCGCGCCACGGCCCAGCCGCTCGACCCCCGCCACGGGGGTGAATCGCTCCGTGCCTCGATCCCAAAGGGAGAAATTCTGAGCTCCCAGCGAAGCCACCCAGAGCCGGCCGTGCGAATCCTCGAACAGGCGGGAGATCTCCCCCATCTTTTCCGTGGCCTTCCAGAATGTTGCGGGTCCACGCTTCAAGGCGTCGGGCGTGCCGGACTTGGGTATCCGCCAGAGTCCCACCGCGGTGCCCAGCCAGATCTCGCCGCCCGCGTCCGGCATCACGATCTGGTGACGGCCCCGCCCCGGAGGGCCGGCGCGCTCGATCGCTTCCGGCGTCACGTCGTGCAACTGCTCGCCGTCGAAGGCGAATAGTTTCGAATGCAGCCGGTCGCCGCCCCAGACGTAGAGATTGGACCGGCCATCCTCGAAGATCTGGCCGACGCCCGGTCCGCCGCTTTCCCCCTCGGCGCCATAGGTGACAAAGCCGCTGGGCGCGAGACGCATCAGGCCGTGAGAGCGGGTGCCCACCCACAGGTTGCCGTCGTGGTCCTCGGCCAGCCCGACGGGATCGTCGGGCAGCAGCCCGTTGCGGCGGGTATAGGTGTGCAATCCCTGGCCATCGAAAACGCCGAGGCCCGCGTTGGTCGTCATCCAGATCCTGCCGTCGCGGGTTTGCAGCAGGCTGCCGGAGCGCCGCATGCCGGCGAACCCCGACCTGGAGTCGAAGCGGCAGACCTCTCCGGGCGTCTCCGGCAGATGCAACGGGTTCGTCGAGCAGTGGCCGGCGGCGGCGCGCTCGAAAAGCGAGCCCCCAGTGTCGGCGGCGCCGGGCTTCAGCACGTACAGCGCCTCGGCGGTGCCGATCCACAGCCGGTGCTGGGAATCGAGTAATAGGGCAGCGGTCCCCGCCGGTTGCAGAGAGGCGAGAATGGGAATCTCGATCCAGCGGTCATCGGCGAGCCGGTGCAGGAGGCTGGAGGCCGTCGCCACCCATTGCCCGCCCACGCCGTCGAGAGCCAGCGCCGCGACCCCCACGACAGGTCTTCCAGCCTCTCGCCGTACCTCTTCGAGCCCCAGGCGGTCACCCGCCGGGTGGAGACGGAAGAGGCCGCCGCTCGGCGTGGGGTCCGCCAGCCAGGTTGTGGTGCCATCGGCGAGCAGCTCCGAGATCCGGCCCAGGCGCCTGGCCGCCGTTGGAGCCTCCGGCACGGGCTTGAAGATCCGGCTCGCCGAAGCCGGCGCGAGATCCAGGCGAGCCAGTCCGCTGGTGGTGCCCACCAGCAGGCCGCCGCTCGCGGTTTCCAGCAAAGCGGTGACGTGTGGGCTCGGCAGGCCCTGCCGCGAGTCATATTCGATGAATCGGGTGCCGTCGAAGCGGCTGAGACCGGTGTCGGTGCCGATCCATAAGTAGCCGCGGGAGTCTTGCAGGATCGTGTTGATTTCGTCGCCTGCCAGGCCGTCGTCGATGGTGTAGGCCCGGATTGGCAGACGCTCCGCCCCGGCGCTCAGGGCGAGCGCACCCGCCAGCAGAGTTGGACCCCAAATCCGCAACCCCAAAACCCTACGACGCGGCATTTCTTGAGTCTACTCTCTTTTCTCCTTCTCTCCCGCCGGGCCAGCACGCATGTTCATGCTCTACCGGGCGCTTGGATGCCCCTTTAGTCTGTATCTCAGGGATGTGGCCCGGCCGAACGGACGATCTCGTCGCGTAACGGTGGGCCGAATGAAAAGGAGATCAAGATGAACCTATCAATACGAAGCACCGTGCCGCTGGCGCTGGTGATCCTCGGAATCGCAACGACGGCCTTCGCGCAAGATTCTCCGATTGTCAATCAAAGCCCCAGTCGCTTCACCGAGAGCCACGCCTGGCTCGGCGGGACGACGCTCAACGGCCGAAGCGACTTCTGGGACGACAACTTCCAGCACTTCAAGGCGAGCCGCGGCGACCTCGAAGGCTTCGTCTTCGCCGGTGATTTCATCAAGCACCTCGACCTCCACAACGCCCTCATGCTCTCGAGCGGCTTCGACTTCACTTCGATCAATGAGCCGTCGCGCGACCTGCGCGACCACCACGGCAATCCCCGCGAACACCACCTGGAGCTCGCCACCCTCTCTGTAACGGCCGGCTACGTGTTCTATCCGGCAGGAACCCAGCGCCGGTTGATCCCTTACGTGGGTGCCGGTGGCGGCCTTTACATGGGACAGTTGCAGACCTATCGCAGCTCGTATACCACCGACGATTGCGATGAGGACGGCAATTGCAGGACAGCGTACATTGGCAGCAAAGACTCCTTCTTCGCGACCTTCGGCTACTTCGCCCTCGCCGGGCTGGAGGTGCCGGTCAGCTCCCGCACGGCTTTGGTGGCGGAGGCTCGCTACACTCAGGCCAGCGCCAGGGTTGGAGGAGATTTCAAGGCCCATGGAGACCTCGACCTCTCGGGCACGCAATATACGCTGGGCTTGGCGACCCGCTTCTGACCAGCGATGCGGG
Organism: Thermoanaerobaculaceae bacterium; assembly: GCA_963717295.1. Lineage (GTDB taxonomy): Bacteria > Acidobacteriota > Thermoanaerobaculia > Multivoradales > UBA5704 > DATARR01. Next base: position 6,390,079 of record OY970330.1, on the reverse strand, counting down.
CATCGGCGGCTTCAAAGGCCCGGCTCGTTCCCGTATGGGGGCGGACCGGGTCTTTGCCCCGTCTTGACACCCTGAACCGAGGACGCGCAGAATCTCGAATCTGCCCTCCGCCGGCCTATTCTTCGATCGACTTATGCATAGTGAGCGACGCAATGTCTCAGGCGAGGGTGATGGGCCCTCGGCGGCGGGGTGGCGGCAGCTTCTGAGCTACGTCGTGCTGGTTTGCGCCAAGGCCCTGAGCCGGGCCTTCTTCCGCATCGACGTCGACTGGGTTGGCGAGCCGGTGGACGCTCCCTGGAGCGGCATCCGCGTCGTCGCGGTGCTCAATCACACCAGCCTCTACGACTGGCTCTTCGTCGCCGTCCCGCCGAACCGCTTCCTCCGCCGCGTGGCCCGGCACGGCGTGCTGCCGTCGGCCTCGAAGACCATGCGGCGCCCGCTCGTGGGGAGGTTCTTCGGTTTCCTCGCCGGCAACGTGGTCACGATCAGCCGCGAGCGCGATGACACTTGGCAGCAGGTCCTTGCCAGCATCGGCCCCGACAGCATGGTCCTGCTCGCCCCGGAAGGCCGGATGAAGCGCGCCACGGGCCTGGATCTCGACGGCCGGCCCATGACCGTTCGCGGCGGCATCGCAGACATCCTGCAACTGGTGGGCAGCGGCCGCATGCTCCTCGCCTACAGCGGCGGCCTTCACCACGTTCAGATCCCCGGCCAGATCCTGCCACGACCTTTCAAGACGATCCGGGTCCGGCTCGAGACGGTCGACATCGAGGCCTACTGCCGGTCCCTGAAGGAACCGCCCGGCAGCGAGGACTTCAAGCGCGCCGTCCGGGCAGACCTGGAACGGCGGCGGGATCTTTATTGCGGCGCCGAGGCGCCGGAGGGATTGGGCAAGCTGTAAACGACCTTACCCGCGTCGTCCAGGAATTCAAGCTTGGGCGACCCATCCGGCGCAACCTGCATCCTGATGCGCGGCTTCCCTTTGATATCGGACATCACCAGCACGGCGGAGTTATCGCGCCACTTGCCCAGAAAAAGGCGCTGCTGCGTCGCCTCATCCTTGTCGATCAGCGCTTGCATCGCGGCCTTCCGCGCCGCTTCATCCGGTATTTTTCGAGCGGCTTCCCAGTGAGATGCGACAATGTCCGAGGGCAAATTGGGCTGCTGCCATACCTCGAGACCCGCCTGGTACGCGCCGCTGTCGCTCTCCAGGTAGCGGAAGCCGAGAGTTTGGTCGTTCCTGACTTTGTCGAAGGTCAGCGAACCGAAATGGCCCTTGCCGCCGTTCTCGCCAAAGATGAAGCCGCCCATTTCATCGCCCAGTTGGTCGAAAAAGATCATTCCCGGTGGGCGGGCTTGATGATCTTGCCGTTGGAGATGCCGGGGTGCTGGCGCGCCTCATTGGAGATCACCATGCGAAGCCTGCCGTCTTTCTCCACGATGTTGATACGCTCGACATCGATTTCCTCAAACTTCCGTTTCCTGCCCTGGACGGTAAAGGCCGAAAGCAAAAGCGCCGCGCAGAAGAGCGTCGCCGCGGCAGCATAGATTTTCAAGAAGCGCACGTCCCTTTCGAGCTTGGATTCCATAGTGGCGATCTCCGTGATTGGTGCCTCTGATTTCGTCCTGGCCGGCATTAGCGATTCCCGACCGCGGGAACATACTGTATACGCCCCACAAGAAGCCCGGCGCTCCTGGTGGAGCGCTTGGCACTTGTTCTCCCCTGCACCAACCCGCGCCAACGAGAAGCCCTGGTAGAATAGCTCGCTGGCGCGGGATGCCGCCGCGAATCGCGCGAAGGCGTGCAGGAATCGATAGCATGGAGCTCCGATGGAATCTCTGAGAACCCTCCTAGGCATTGAGCTGCCGATCATTCAGGCACCGATGGCGGGCGTGCAGGACAGCCGGCTCGCCCTGGCGGTATCCAACGCGGGAGCGCTGGGCTCTCTACCTTGCGCCTTGCTGAGCCCCGAGTCGCTGCGCCGCGAGCTTGCGGAGATCAAGAACCGCACGAGTCTGCCCTTCAACGTCAATTTCTTCTGCCACTCGACACCTCCTCCGGACGCCGGGCGCGAAGCGGCGTGGAGAATGGCGCTCAAGCCGTATTACGAGGAGCTTGGAGTCGACCCGAGCGCCATCCCCGCGGGGCCGGGGCGCGCGTCCTTCAACTCGGAAGCCGCCGAAGTGCTAAGAGAGTTCACTCCAGCCGTCGTGAGCTTTCACTTTGGCTTGCCGTCTCCGGAGCTGCTGGAAGGCATCAGGGGTTGGGGCGCCAGGATCCTATCCTCGGCGACCAACGTCGAGGAGGCTCTCTGGCTCGAAGCCCGGGGAGTCGACGCCGTCATCGCACAAGGGCTGGAGGCCGGCGGACATCGTGGAATTTTCCTGTCGGACGACCTGGATTCCCAGGTCGGGACGTTCGCGCTGCTTCGCCAGATCGTGCGGTCGGTCAAGGTTCCCGTCGTCGCGGCCGGCGGCATCGCGGACGCGGAGGGCGTCAGGGCGGCCATGGCTCTCGGCGCCGCTGGCGTGCAGATCGGAACGGCCTATCTGCTTTGTCCGGAAGCCACCACCAGCGCCGTCCATCGCGCGACGTTGCAAAGCGCGGCGGCCCGCCATACGGCGCTCACCAATCTCTTTAGCGGCCGGCCGGCCCGTGGAATCGTCAATCGCCTCATGAAGGACTTGGGGCCGATGAGCGGCCTGCCGCCCGCGTTTCCGTCGGCGGCCTCTGCCGTCGCTCCGTTGCGCGCGAAGGCTGAGAGTCTTGGCAGAGGTGATTTCTCGCCCTTGTGGGCGGGGCAGAACGCCAGCGGCTGCCGGGAGATTCCAGCCGCCGACCTGACTCGCGAGCTCGCGGCCGGATTTCAGTGAGGAGGTGCGGTCGCGCGCCGGCTACGCTGCGAATCGGCTGGCACCTGACGGACGCGGTTCGGCTCGTGAACACTCTGACAGCATATCGAGGACGATGAACGCAAGGACAGCCAACTCATTCCCAACTTAGCACTTGACCCCAATTAGCGGATCTGCTAGTGTGCATGTGCTCAACTGTAACCGGCGTCTGCCCGATCCGCGCTGAAGCTCCAAAGGGACGCCGTTAGGCCGCGTACACCCGCCGGCTGTGCCGGCTTTTCCTAGGACAAAGGAGTGCGCAATGGTCAAGCGGATGCTTCAGCTGTTTTTTGCTCTCTTGGTTCTCGCCGTCGTCACGGACCCGAGCGGAGCGGCATCTCGGAAACCGGGGCCGAAACCTGTCCAGCGATCGAAGCCTGTCAAGATGTTCGTGGGAACCTTCGTGAACCCCGCGGGTCGAGTTCACCAGATTCAAGTCAGGGACGGTGGCTTCCTCAGAATCAGGAATTCCCAGGAAGGTCTCTTTTACCGCCTCTACGTACGGACGGGAGAGGACGGCGCGGCAGTGGCCACTCTCAAACAGTACCGCGATGCCGAGTACTCCGTGGAGATCGCTGCGGACGAGATGAACATCCCTCTCGACAGCAAATTCAAGCGTTCCTGGCTTGCGCCTTTCCAGTTCACCTTCCACGGTGAGCGGAAGGCTGTCGCCAAGTTTCGCCCGGGCTATGCGCTCGAAAAGTCCATTGAGTGCTGTATCGACTGTGGCGAAGGTTGGGAGGTATGCTGCGGCGTGGAGGAAAACGAGCCGGGTTGGATAACCTGCTGTTCGATCGACACCTCGTGTGCGTGGTGCGAAGTCTGCGAGTGGGTGGAGTAAAGACCAACCGGCCCCGCACTCGGTGTCTGCCTCGCTGGCGCTGAGTCGTGGCCTGCAGGCCCCAAGATGCAGCGGTCGGCCCCATGAGGCAACCGATTGGCTTGAGCTATCGACGATTGGCCCTGCGGATTCATCAGGCTGCCGCGGGGCCCCTCGCCTACTTCGCGGGGCCGCTGGCCTGCCCCGCCCCGAAACAACCGGACTCGCTCGCGGAGGCTTGGCCGGGCTCTTGCAAAAGGTGATGGCCAGGAGGATTCCTATGCCCGAGCCCGAGCCTGCCGACCCGTTACCGACCCCGCCGCCTCAGCCGCCTTACGACGATGACGAGGATGATGAGGACGGAGTGGACGAGGCCTCCGAGGAGAGCTTTCCCGCCAGTGACCCTCCCTCTTCCTACTGAGAAACGGCCGGCGGGAGGCGAACTCCCGCCATAGAATGGAGCCGGCCTTCTGAGGATGGGCGGCCGACACGATAGGAGAGTCTCCGATGGCTGCTGCTTCGAGCTCCGGCTGGTTTCACTGGGCCCTGTTCTCGGCCGTCTTTGCCGCCCTCACGGCGATCTTCGCCAAGATCGGCCTGGAGGGCGTCGACTCCGATCTCGCGACGCTCATCCGGACGTTCGTCATCCTGATCGCCCTCACGGGATTCGTCTTTTTCACCGGCAAGTGGAGCAATCCTTTCGATCTTCAGACGAAGACGTGGTCTTTCCTGGTCCTCTCCGGGCTGGCGACGGGCGCCTCGTGGGTCTGTTATTTCCGGGCGCTGAAGATTGGAGAGGCGTCGAAGGTCGCGCCGGTCGACAAGCTGAGCCTGGTGCTCGTCGCCCTCTTCGCCACCCTCTTCCTGGGCGAGAGGCCAAGCCTGCGGGAGTGGCTGGGGATTTCGCTGGTCGGGGTGGGTGTGGTAATTCTTGGTTTCAAGAGGTGAAAACACCAAAGGAGCCAGCGACCAGGTTTGAAGGCATCACCCCAATTCTTCGCGTTCAGAGCCTTCCGGCCAGCCTGGACTATTACGTGCAGGTGCTCGGGTTCAAGCTGGATTGGCAAAGCCCAGGCATCATGGCCGGGATCTCGCGGGACCGCTGCCATATCATGCTCTGCGAAGGGGACCAGGGGAATCCTGGTACGTGGGTCTGGATCGGCGTCGAGGACGCCGAGGCTCTCTTCGAGGAATATAAAGCTAAAAGCGCTACGATCCGGCATCCGCCGACGAACTATCCGTGGGCGTATGAGATGCAGATCGAAGACCCCGATCGGCACGTTCTCCGGTTTGGATCGGACCAGAAGACGGATCAGCCCACGGGAGAATGGCGCGACGCGCACGGCGATCTCTGGGTGATGTCGGCCGGCGGCGAATGGACGCGCAAGCAGGGTTAGGATTCCAAATGACCGAGCGGCTTCAGCAGAAGCTCCATATCGGCTGCGGCGACGTGGCTCTTGCGGGCTGGGTGAATATCGACCTCGCCCCGTATCCTGCCGTCGATCGGGTGCACGACGTCACCAAGCCGCTGCCCTTCGAGAGTTGCTCTTTCATCTTCGCCGAGCACTTCATCGAGCATCTGAGCCTACACGACGGGCTACGCTTTCTCCAACATTGCCGGAAGGCGCTGGCGGACAACGGTGTGCTGCGGCTGACGACTCCCAATCTCGACTGGGTGTGGAAGACTCACTATCATCCTGGCGAGTGGTCGAGCGCCGAGGAAGCCACCAACGATTGCCTCCGATTGAACCGTTCTTTCTATGGCTGGGGCCACCGGTTTCTTTTCAATGGGCAGACTCTCGACCTCCTCCTGCGCCAAGCTGGCTTTGCCACGACCGTGCAGCGCTCCCGCGGTATCAGCGACCACCCTGAGCTGCAAAATCTGGAAAGGCACGAGGAATATCCCGACACGCCGGCCCTCCCTCACGTCCTCGTAGTCGAGGCCTCGGGCAGGCTCGAAGAGCCGCTCGCGGAGTCTCTTGCCAACTTTCCTGAGTACCGCCGGGACACCGAAGCTCCGTTCCATCAGTTGCAGTACGCAGCTCTCACCGCCGTGCGCCTCTTGAAGCGGGCTTTTCGGAAAGACGCCTGATCTTACTCCGCTCCCACGATCCCCAGAATCTCCCGTCCATATTTCGTCACGATCGTCGGACCGATTCCGGGGACGTTGAGGAGGTCGGACTCGCTTCGCGGCAGGGTTTGGGCGATGGCGTGGACGGCTCGGTCGGTGAGGATGCGGAAGGCGGGGACGCGGCGGCGGCTGGCCTCGGCGCGGCGCCACGTCTTGAGGGCTTCGACGAGCTGCGGCGAGACCAGGCCCGGCGCCGTGGCCGGGCCCACCTGGCCGCCTCGGGCCAGACGCTCGCGCACGGCCTTGGGCTCTCCCTTGTCCGCACGCTGCCGCTTCTTCCGCGTTTTGGGCAGCTCCTGCGCCAGCTCCAGCCGGCCGAGTGCCGACGGATCGCCGGTGTAACCTTCGGCGGTAAGGATGGCGCGCTGGAAACGGATGGTTTTTCCGTCCTTGTCGAAGGAGTCCTCCTGGAGCAGGAGGAGGCCGGCGCGCACCATGCCGCCGAGCAGGTGCTCGAAGGATTTGCGGTCGGCGAGATCGTCCGGACAGGTCTCTTTATAAAGCTGGCCCGTGGTCTGGCCGTCGCGACGGCGCAGGGTCTTGAGGACTTTCGTCAGCAGCTCCTGCTCCAGCGGATTGGGCTCCCGGAAGCGACGGACCACGCACTCATCCGGCGCGCAGATGTCGCACAGGCCACACGGCTCGCCTGAATCCTCCTGGTCGCCGAAGTGGCGCACGAGGTGGAGCATGCGGCAGCCGTTGGACTCGGCGTAACGCACCATTTTCTCGAGCTGTTCGAGCTTATGGTCACGCTGCGCGATGTAGGCCCGCTGCCAGGCGCTGGCCGCGGTGGCGCCAAGGGCGACGTTGCCGTCCGCATCCACCAGAGCGCCGCCGTGAATCCATAACTTTTCCAAAGCACGCTCGAAAAGCTCCTCGTCCATCCCCAATCTTTTTCGGATCTGGCCGTCCACCTGCGACTGCGCGACGAGGGTGCGGAAGATGCGGTCGAGCTCGGCGACTTCCGGATAATCGCGGTTGTGAAACCACTCGTGGTTGCGGCGGTCATTGTACGAATAAAGCAGGATGGCGCGCGACGGCTGTCCGTCGCGGCCGGCGCGGCCAATCTCCTGGTAATACCCTTCGACGCTTCCCGGCATGCCGGTGTGGATGACGGTGCGGATGTTCGCCTTGTCGACGCCCATGCCGAAGGCGATGGTGGCGACGATCACTTCCAGCCGGCCGGCGAGGAAGGCCGTCTGCACGCGGTCACGCTCGTGGGTGGTGAGGCCCGCGTGATACGTGGCGGCGGGGTACTCGCCATTCAACAGGGTGCCGAGGAGGTCCGCCTCTTTGCGGGTGGGCGCGTAGACGATGGCAGGCCGGCGCTCCGGATCGGCCAGCAGGCGCTGGACAGTCTCGGCGCGATCCGAGGGGAGCATCTCCACCACCTCGACGGCGATGTTGGTGCGCCGGAAGCCGTGGATGAAGCGCTCCTCGCGGGCCAAGCCGAGCTGGGCGGCGATGTCATCCTGCACGAGGGGCGTGGCGGTGGCCGTCAGAGCAATCACCGGCGCCGGCCGTAGCAATGGCAGGCGGCCGCCCAGCAATCGGTAGTCGGGCCGGAAGTCGTGCCCCCACTGGGAGATGCAGTGCGCCTCGTCGACCGCGATGAGCGCCGGCGTGCGCTTGGCGAGCATCTCCGGAAATCCGGGCACGGAGAGGCGCTCGGGGGCGATGAAGAGGTAGTCGAGCCGGCCTGCCAGGTAGTCCACACACGCCTGCCGCGACGCCGACCGCTCGCGCCCCGAGTGGATGCGCTCGGCCCGCAGCCCCAGCTCGCGAAGCTTGCCGACCTGATCCTCCATGAGGGCGATGAGCGGCGAGACGACCAGCGTCGTGCCCCCCCGCGCGAGGCCGGGGAGCTGGTAGCACAGGGACTTGCCGGCGCCCGTGGGCATCACGAGAAGGACGTCCTTGCCGGCGGTCACCGCCTGGCAGACGGCCTCCTGGTAGGGGCGGAAGGCGGTGAGATGGAAGGCGGTGTGGAGGAGGGTGGGAAGGTCGCGGGCCTCACCCCCGGGCCGGGACGCTGACGTGGCATCAAGGTCCCCCCGCCCAAGACCCTCACCCCTGCCCCTCTCCCGACCACCCCATCCCCCGCCCCGGGAGAGGGGTACCCGGCTGGGACGTTCTGGCTTTTCTCCCTCTTCTCCCGGTGAGGGGGCGGAGGGGGTCGGGAGAAGAGGGCCGGGGTGATGAGGGTTTTGGGCGGGGGCGCTCCCCGAGGCGTCAAAGCCAGCGCCCCGGGAGGGAGAAGAAAAAAGGCCGGGCTGAGAGGTGCTTCTGTCGCCAAGTCTCCCTTCCCGAGGCCCCCTCACTCCCCCAACCCCCTCTCTCCCATCGCCCTCCCCCCGACCGGGAGAAGAGGCCCGGGGTGATGAGGGGGCCGGCTGGAGGGGGGCGGCAGAGGCTGGCCTTACGATCCCGGCCTCCCCCCCATGCCCATTCCCCACCACCTCCCGCACGTACTCCTCGATCCCCTTCATGAACACCGCGAGATCCCCCTGGCCGCGCTGGATGCGCTGGAGCTGGGCCTCCCACTGGCCGGTCATGGCGGGGCTTTTGACGTGCGGATGGACGACTTCGATGAGGCGGATGCCCTTGTCCGTCGCCTCCAGGGTCTTGCCCTCCCGCACGATGTACTCGCGGCGCAGGAGGGTCTCGATGATCTCGGCCCTCGTCGCCGGAGTGCCGAGGCCCGACTCCTTCATGGCCTCGGAGAGCTCCTTGTCGTCCAGGGTCTTGCCGGCCGTCTCCATGGCCGTGAGGAGCGTCGCCTCGGTGAAGCGCTTGGGCGCCCGGGTCTGCTTGGCCACGGCGCGCACGTCCAGCAGATCCTGTTTCTGCCCCTGCGTGAGGCCGGACGGCAGATCCTGGTTCTCCTCGACAGGCGCGGGATCGGCGTTGCCGTCATCCTTCTTGTCATCCTTCTTGGTGTCTTTCTCGTCCTTCGGATCCTTCCCCTTCTTCTTCGTCTGGATGTCGAGCACCTTCCAGCCCACCTGATCCACCAGCGTGCCGGTGCTGTGATAGCGGTCGACGAAGGGCTCGCCGATGCCGGAGGGCGGCGGGTTGCTGATGGCGGTGATGACGGTGGTGACGGACCACATGTGGTCGTCGTGCCAGGCGGAGAGGAGGCGCCGGCAGATAAGGTCGTAGATCTTGCGCTCGTCGTCGAGGAGATCGGCGCCCGCGGGCGAGGTCGGCGTGGGGATGATGGCGTGGTGGTCCGTGACCTTGGAGTCGTCCACGAAACGCTTGCTCAAGGGGCGCTCGCCGGTGCCGGGCGCCAGCTTGTTGAGGTACGGCCCTTCAATGGCGCTCACGACGTCGCCCAGGTTGGCGGCGACGTCGGTCGAGAGGTGGCGGCTGTCCGTGCGCGGATAGCTGATGAGCTTCTTCTGCTCGTAGAGGACCTGCGCGAGCCCCAGCGTCTTCTTGGCGCTGAAGCCGTAGAGGCGGTTGGCGTGGCGCTGCAGCTCCGTGAGGTCGTAGAGGAGCGGCGGCGGCATCCGCTTCGTCTCGGCGCGGATGGACTCGATCTCCGCCTGGCCGGTGCGGGCGCGAGCCACGATCCGCATCGCCTCTTCGAGGTCCGATCCCGGTTTGCCGTCCGGCGCCGTCTTGATCCTCTTGGCCTCGGGGTTGGGGAAGAATCCCCGGAACCAGGTGCCCTTGTAAGAAGGACGGGATTCCTCGGCGGCCCCTCTCCCCGTTTCCGGCGAGAAGGTGGCCAGCACCTCCAGGTAGTCCTCGGGGACGAAGGCACGGATGGCCAGCTCGCGCTCGACGAGCATGGCGAGGGTCGGAGTCTGGACACGGCCGACGGAAAGGTCCTCGTTGAAGTCGAGGGTGTAGGCGCGGGAGAGGTTCATGCCCACGAGCCAGTCCGCCCGGCTGCGCCCGCGGGCGGCGTCGGCCAGGGGATCGAATTCGCGGCCGTCGCGCAGCTTGCCGAAGCCCTGGCGGATGGCGTCGGAGGTGAGGGAGGAGATCCACAGCCGCTGCACGGGCTTGGTGCAGCCGGCCGCCTCGTAAATGTAGCGGAAGATCAGCTCGCCCTCGCGCCCGGCATCCGTGGCGCAGACGATGCGGTCGATGCCAGGGGCGGTGATCACCCGGCGGACGGCCTCGAACTGCTCCTTGGTGTCCTCGGAGACGACGAGCGGCCAGTCGCGGGGGAGCATCGGCAGGTGGTCCCGCCGCCACTTGCGCCAGTCGGGATTGACCTCGTGCGGCTGCGGCAGGGTGACCAGATGGCCGATGGCCCAGGTCACGACATAGCCGTTGCCCTGGAGAAATCCGTCTCCCCGCTGGCTCGCGCCGAGCACGCGGGCGATGTCGCGGGCGACGGCGGGCTTCTCGGCGACGACGGCGATGGAATGGGCGGCGGCGGGCATCTCCAGCAAGGGCTCAAGGGTTCTGGCGGATCGCTACGATTTTACGTCACTTCGCGACCGGCTGGGAGAACCGGGACTCAATCGGGAATCAACGGGGAGTCTAGAGGATCTGGCGGGAGTTTGGGGAGATACGGGGAAGACGGAGGGGCAAGACAGGAGGGAACCCCGCCGCCGATCCATCCTAGGAGATGGACCGGCGGCGGGGCCCGGAACAGCTTCAGCGCCTTTGATAGCAGATGACTTCAAAAGAACTTGGATTGCTGTTCTAGAGGTGCGACGACCGCCAAGAACCGGGACACCTGAAAACGGTTACAGCTCAGACCGTCCCTGCCTCCACCAGCTCCCCCGACTGCACATTCCAAAGATCGGCGTAGATGCCGCCCCTGGCCACCAGGTCGTCGTGGTGCCCCTCCTCGGCGACCTCGCCGTCGCGCAGGACGAGGATGCGGTCGGCGTGGCGGATGGTGGAGAGGCGGTGGGCGATGATGAGAGCGGTACGGCCGGCGATCAGCGTGCCGAGGTTCTGCTGGATGGCGCGCTCGGTCTCCGTGTCCACCGAGCTGGTGGCCTCGTCGAGGATGAGGATGGGCGCGTCCTTGACGATGGCGCGGGCGATCGAGAGGCGCTGGCGCTGGCCACCGGAGAGCTTCACGCCCCGCTCCCCCACCAGGGTCTCGTACCCTTGCGGTAGCGAGACCACGAAGTCGTGGAGCTGGGCGAGCCGGGCCGCCCGCGTCACCTCCTCCAGCGAGGCGCCGCTCGAGTAGGCGACGTTCTCCCGGATGGTGCCGTGGAAGAGGTAGACGTCCTGGCTCACCAGGGCGATGTTGCGCCGCAGGTTTTCCAGGGTGACGGCGCGCACGTCGTGGCCGTCGATGCGCACCGCGCCCCCCGTCACGTCATAGAAGCGGAGCAGCAGCTTGATGAGCGTCGACTTGCCGGCGCCCGTGGCCCCCGCGAGACCCAGGGTCTCGCCCGGCGCGATGCGGAAGCTGATGCCCTTCAGCACCGACTGATCCGCCGGCCCCCGGGAGTAGCGGAACTCGACGCGGTCGAAGACCACCTCGCCGCGCGCCCGGCCGAGGGGCTCGGGGCGGGCGGGGTCCTCGATGACGGGCGGCGTGTCCAGCAGGCCGAAGGCGCGGCGGGCGCTCGCCTTGGCCCGCTCGTAGTCGTCGACCGTGGTGCCCAGGCGGGTCAGCGGCCAGAGGAGGCGCTCGGTCATCATCGCGAAAAGCACCAGCTCGCCGACGGTGATGTTTCCCTTGCCGTTGAGGATCCAGTAGCTGCCGATGAGCAGCACGCCGGCGAAGCCGACGACGATGGCCATGCGGATCAACGGCGTGTAGATCGCCGAGAGGCGGATGGCGTCGAAGTTGGCGCGCTGATACTCGGCGGACACCTGGCGCACCCGCTCGGTCTCGAACTCCTCGGCGGTGAAGCTCTTGATGACGTGAATGCCGGAGATGTTGTTCTCCAGCCGGCTGGCGAGGCCGCCCACGCTCTCGCGGACCGATCGGTAGCGCGGCTCGACGCGGCGCTGGTAGACGAGGCTCCCCCAGAGGATGACCGGAATCGGAGCGACCGCCACCAGCGAGAGCTGCCAGGAGAGCGGGAACATCACGGCGAAGGCGAAGCCGAAGAGCACCACGAGCTGCACCAGCTCGTTGAAGCCGGTGTTCAGGAAGCGCTCGAGCTGGTTGACGTCGTCGTTCAGCATGGCCAGGATCTCGCCCAGCCGGTGCTCCTCGAAGAAGGCGATCTCCCGCGACTGGATATGGTTGTAGACGTCCATCCGCAGATCGTGCTGCACCCGCTGGGCGAGCGTCATGAAGCCTGCCTGATAGCACCACTGGAAGAAGCTCTCGAAGAAGAAGATGACGACCGCGAGGCCCGAGAGCACCATCGCCATCTTCCACGGATCGCGGGTGCCGGCGAGCGAGGCGATCCAGCCCGGCGGCTTGCCGCGCAGCGAGTCGATCACCCAGCCCACCAGCAGCGGCGGCATGAGGTCGAGGATCTTGTTGGCGACGCTGGCACTGGTGGAGAGCGCCAGCCGGACGCGGTAGGGAGCGAGGTAGGCGAACAGGCGGACCATGGGCCGCCCGATGTCCGAGGCCTCCCCGCTCATTTCGACGGCGGCCGGGCGGGCTTGGCCTCGTCCATCCTGGCCGAGTTGAAGGCGGCACTGCCGCCTCGCGGCACCGAGAGGGTCCGCCAGTGATCCGAGGCGAAGTGCTTGGCCAGGAAGACGATCTGGCCGACGTGGTAGCCGTAGTGGGTGAGCTGGCGGTTGATGGCCTTGATGACGCTGTGCGGCTCGGCGCGGATGAGCACGGTCATCGCCAGGTCCTCCTCCGAAAGGGCGGCCACGGCCTGGAACAGGCAGCGCCACCCCTCCTCCCAGCGGGCCAGGAGCTGCTCGCGGGTGGTGCTGACGAGCTCGAACTCGGAGTCGCGGTCGCGATTCGGCTTCTCGCCGTCCGAATTGAGGAAGTCGGTCCAGCGGGATAGCAGGTTGCCGGCCATGTGCTGGATGAGAATCGCCAGGCTGTTGGACTCAGGGTCCAGGGTGACGAAGAGATCCTCGTCGCGCACCTGGGCCAGGGCCTTGTCCCCCAGGCCCTTGAGCTTGTGGAACTGGTCGACTACGTCCTCCAGATAGAGAGTTGCCGGAGAGTCGGTCACGGGGCTGCCTCCCAAGATGCCGGACGGGGTCTTGGGACCGATAGGTCCGCGGCAAGGGTATCACCGGCGGCGATGCTTGAGGCGCGGAGATGCCTGGGAAGGTTGGGAAGGACGACGGAACGGGGTCGTCCCGGTCCGGCCGCGCAGGGAGGGGGACAGGCGCGTCCGGACCAGGGACCCAAACCGCGGCCGGGAGGAGGCCCCCGGAGAGCGGCCTGCCGTTTTCACGGCCGGTTGGTGCCTGGATAAGTTATCGAAGCTTGGACATATCTGCTGTGAAGTACTCCACAGTCTGCTTGCGAGGAACCTCGCGGAGATTTCCTCCCTCCGGAAGCGATATAATCCACGGGTTCCGAATCACGTTCGTCTTTTCGAGCCATGTCTGGATGCCGTACTCTTGGTGGAGAACGAAGCCGCTCCGGCTCTGAATGGGATGCAAAACGACGACGACATCTTCCGCCTGATCGTCGACAGCCTGCCGGATGGCCTCGGTCTCTGCGATGCCGAAGGAAGGCTGGTCTACGTCAACGAGCGCTTCGCCGCGATGCTGGGCTATCCCATCGACGAAGTGCTGGGGCGGCGCTGCGCCGAGTTCCTGGACGACGCCAACCGTGAGCGTCTGGAGAAGGAATTCGACCGCCGCCGCCAGGGCGACAACTCTCACTATGAGATCGAGGCGATCACCCGCGACGGCGGCCGCATCACCACGCTCCTGATGCCGCGCGGGCTGTTCGACGCCGAGGGCCGGTTCCTGGGCTCCTTCGCCGTCGTCTCCGACATCGCCGAGCGCAAGCTGGCGGAGCGCGCCCTGCGCGAATCGGAGGAGCGCTACCACGGTCTGTTCGAAGGCGTGCCGGTCGGCCTCTACCGCACCACTCCGGCTGGCGTCATGCTCGACGCCAACAGCACGCTGGTGAAGATCCTGGGGTTCCCCGATCTGCCGGCGCTGCTCAAGACCCACGTCGGTGACCTCTATCAGGACCCCGAGGACCGCCGCCGCTGGCAGCAGACGCTGGTCGGCGCCAGCACGGCGCAGAGCTTCGAGGCCCGGGTGCGCCGGTTCGACGGCACCGTCATCTGGGTGCGCTTCACCGTGCGCGCCGTGCGCGGCGACGAGGGCGAGATCCTGCGCTACGACGGCGCCCTGGAGGACATCACCGACCGCCACCGGGCGGAGGAGGCCCTGCGCTCGAGCGAGGAGCGCTTCCGCTCGCTGGTGCAGAACGCCTCGGACCTCATCTGCATCCTCGACGCGGAGGGCATCGTGCGCTACGAGAGCCCCTCGCACCGCCGGGTGCTGGGCACCGACGCGGACCACCACCTGGGCCGTAGCCTGCCGGAGCTGGTGCATCCGGAGGACCGGACGGTGCTGGAGAGCGCCCTGCGCCGTCTCGTCGAGGAGCCGGGGGAGATCGTCACCTTCGAGTACCGGCTCCTGCACGGCGACGGCGGCTGGCGGAGCCTCGAATCCACGGCCTCGAACCTCCTCGGCCAGCCGGCGGTGGCGGGCATCGTCCTCAACGCTCACGACATCACCGACCGCAAGAAGGCCGAGGCGAAGCTCCTCCACGACGCCCTGCACGACGAGCTCACGGGCCTGCCCAACCGCGCCCTGTTCATGGACCGCCTGCGCCATTCGATGGAGCGCTCGCGCCGTGAGCCGGAGCTGCTGACCGCCGTCCTCTTCCTCGACCTCGACCGCTTCAAGATCGTCAACGACAGCCTCGGCCACCTGGTGGGCGACGAGCTGCTGATCCAGATCTCCGGCTCGCTCGCCGAAGCCCTGCGCCCCTCGGACACCATCGCCCGGGTGGGCGGCGACGAGTTCGCCATCCTCCTCGAAGGCGGGCGCGACGTCAGCGACGCCGTGCGCGTGGCCGAACGCATCCACGACCGGCTGACGACCGCCCTCAACCTCGGCGGCCACGAGGTCTTCATCACCGCCTCGATCGGCATCGCCGTGCACACGCCGGAGTACGAGCGGCCGGAGGACCTGCTGCGCGACGCCGACACGGCCATGTACCGGGCCAAGACCTCGGGGCGCGCCTGCCACGTGGTGTTCAACCGCGTAATGCACCGCTTCGTGATGGCCCGCCTGCAACTGGAGACCGATCTGCGGCGGGCGGTCGAGCGCGGGCAGCTGCGGGTGCATTACCAGCCGTTCGTGGACCTTGCCACGGACGAGGTGATGGGCTTCGAGGCCCTCGTGCGCTGGCATCACCCCCGGCGGGGCCTGCTACCGCCGGACGAGTTCCTCTCCGTGGCCGAGGAGACGGGGCTCATCGTGCCCATCGGCCGCTTCGTGCTGATGGAGGGCTGCCGGCAGATCCGCGAGCTGCAGCGCAAGCACCCGGAGAACGGCTCCCTCAAGCTCACCGTCAACCTCTCGAACAAACAGTTCTTCCAGACCGATCTCTTCGATCAGATCTCCGAGGCCCTAGCCGCCTCCGGTCTCGCCCCCTCCTGCCTCGGGCTGGAGATCACCGAGGGGGTCATCATCCGCCAGGCTGACTCGGCGAGCAGCCGCTTCTCGCGACTCAAGAGCCTGGGTGTGCAGCTCTACCTGGATGACTTCGGCAAGGGCTACTCCTCGCTCAACTACCTCCACCGCTTCCCGATGGACATCCTCAAGATCGACCGCTCCTTCGTCTCCCGCATCGAGGAAGCGGAGGGGAACTTCGCCATCGTCAAGGCCATCGTCACCCTCGCCCACCAGCTCGGCATGGAAGTGGTGGCCGAGGGCATCCAGACGGCTGACCAGCGCGCCCGCCTTCGTGGCCTGGGCTGCGAGTACGGCCAGGGCTTCTTCCTCTCCCCCGCCGTCCCCGCCGACGAAGCGGAGCAGTTGCTGATGCGGCGGGTGCGGACGGCGGTGCCTTGAGCCGGTAGCAGGAATGCGCTACGTCGTGACCGCGTTATGGGGTCACGATATGGAGAGCGAGAACCTCGCGCCGACCCCGCCGACGATCTTCCTTCTCTCCCCCGCCAATCTTGGAGGGGCCCGCGGGACGCAGCTCCTGGCGCCGGAGGCCGGATTCGAGACGGCGGTGCGCTACCGCAGCACGGAGGGCGTGCCCATCGCGGAGGCCTACAGCTTCGTGAGCTCCCTCTACTTTCGGGGCAAGATCGCCTATGCCCGGCGGTTCGCCGGGGAGGAGGGAGTCCTGGTGATCGCTCCCGGCGTGGGATTGGTGCCACCCGATTGGCGGCTCACCCCCGAGCGCCTGGAGAAACTCCGCACGCCGGTCGACCTCGCGAGCCCCGAGTACTGCGGCCCCTTGAGCGCCCACGCCCGGCAGCTCCGGGCCGCGCTGCCGGAGGCTGGTCGGGTGATCCTCCTCGGCAGCGTCGCGACGGGCAAGTACGTGGATCTCCTGAGGCCGGTTTTCGGCGACAGGCTCCTCTTTCCAAGGGACTTCGCCGGCATGGGCGACATGCAGCGCGGCGCCCTGATGCTGCGGGCTGCCCGCGAGGGCCGGGAGCTGGAGTACGTGACTCTCGATGCTCCCCGGCATCGGGTTCGGTCTTAGTTAGAGAGTGTCTCAAAAATGGTTGACGACGACGCCTATGACGCCAGGGATTGAAATCACCCTCTGTAGTCCCTGCGGGACATGGGAAGAATGAATTGCAGTCCCGGAGGGGACAAGAGTCGGTAGCCAGGCGATTTCAATCCCTGGCGACGTAGGCGTGGCTGTCGCTCCTTTTGAGACACGCTCTTAGTGCGGGGAAAGCGCCCCCGTCCGCACGAACTGCTCCCAGAGCGCCTTCCAGGCTTTCCACTCATGGCCGCCCGGGGCGGTGAAGACGTGGTTTTTGGGCAGCTCCCTGGCCAGCAGGCCGTTGGCGCGGGCGAAGGAGTCTTTTTCGCCCCAGCCCAGGTAGAGGGGAGGGCGCGACTTTTCCCGGGCATAGCCCTGGAGTCCAATCCAGATCCGGCGTTGAAAGTCGTCCTGCGCGACGCTCTCGGGCGGCTGCCAGCTCGCGAGGCCGCCGGCTGCCTCCACCTCGTCGATCACCGCGTCTTCACCGAGATAGGGAGCGAAGAGGATGACGCCGGCCAGATCTTCCGGGTGCCGCGAGGCGTAGAGCAGCGCGCCTGTGCCGCCGATCGAGATGCCCACCAGCCAGATGCGTTCGTAGTGCTGGCTCGCGGGACCGATCACGTCCTCCCGCAAGCGGTCGACGATCATGTTCTTGAGGTAGTAGTTGAGGTGCGCGTCCACCGCCACCATGTCCACCCGCGCGCCGGCCCGGGCCGCGATCTCCGGAAAGGAATATTTCTCAAAATCCCGCGGACGGTCCCAGCGGCCCGGAAGGAGCACCACGAGAGTCCGTGGAGGACCGGCGGCGCCGGCGGTCAATGCCGGTCCGGGATAGTGCACGACATGCAGGGGCACCGGCGTGGACCGCAGCCTGGCGGGCAGGTAGCGGACGCAGCCGCCGAACACGGGCAGAAGGAGAAGAAGGGAAGCGAGCCGAACGAGCCCCTGCGATCGAGGGTGGAATGGGCCTTGCATTGGAGTCCTCTCGTCTGGAAGTCATAGCCTCAAACCCAAATGAAGGATACGTCAAGCTAAGGAGAGTTCCCATGTTCAACATTTCAGGTAAAAAAGTGGCTTTGCCGTTCCTGCTCAGCGCGGCCCTGCTGGCCGTCGGCACGACGGGCTGCAAAGTCGACAAGACCCAGGACGGCAAAATGCCCGAGGTCGAAGTGAAGGGCGGCCAGATCCCCAAGTACGACGTCAAGGGCCCAACCGTGGAAGTCGGAACCAAGACCAAGGAGATCAACGTCCCCACCGACGTGACCGTGAAGACCGAGAAGAAGGAGATCAAGCTTCCGGAGGTCTCCGTCACGCCGCCGAAGTGAACCCAGGCGCGGCGACCGAAAGAAGGTCGCGGAATCGCAGGAAAATGGCGGGGGACTCCCCCGCCTTTTTCGTTGTCTGAAGGTTCTCCCAAGCGGCCCCACTTCCACAGGGGCGAAACCCTCTCTCGGCCTCTCCGTATAAACCTCTGGGATTTGTATACCCTGTCGTCTCTTTTCACGAATTCGAGGAGGTGCTCTTGAATAGTATGCTCTCCGGCTTGCGGACTGCCGCGGCGGCCGGTACTCTGGGCCTGTTGGCCTTGGGTGGAACCGCCGCCGCCGTCAACACCGCGGCCCTCTACCAGGACTATCACTCCTTCGCCAAGGTCGAGCAACAACTCCAGGCCTGGGGGAAGGATCATCCGCGGGAGGTGAAGCTGCTCGTCGCCGGAAAGTCGGCCGGCGGCCGGCCGATCTACGTGCTGCGCATCGCCGGCCCGGGGCCGGATGCCGACGGCCGGCCGGCGCTCTTCGTCGGCGCCAACATCGCCGGCTATCACAACGCGGGCACCGAGGCGGCGCTCGATCTCATTCAGGCCCTTGTGGCGGCGCCGGCCGGCAGCCCTGCGGCGAAACTGCTCGCCACCACCACCTTCTACGTCGGTCCGGCTCTGAATCCGGATGCCCATGATGCAATTTTTACCACGCCCCGCCTCCGCCGCGGCGGTAACGCCCAGAAGGTCGATCACGACGTCGACGGCTTGAGCGCCGAGGACGGACCCGACGATCTCAACGGCGACGGCGTCATCACCCGCATGCGGATCTCCGACCCCACCGGACCCTGGCTCCCGGACGCGACCGATCCGCGAGTGCTGGTGAAAGCCGACTCCATGGAGCGGCGGGCCGGCGCCTACCGGGTGGAGACCGAAGGCAAGGATGACGACGGAGACGGCGACTACAACGAGGACGCCGCCGAAGGCATCTGGCCGGACCGCAACTTTCCCCACGCCTTTCCCGCCACGGCCGACAGCGGCCCGTGGGCCGGCTTCGCGCCGGAGACCCGCTCCCTGCTCGACTTCCTCCTGGCTCACAGGAACATTGCCCTGGCCGTGGTCTATGGCCCAGCCAACAACCTGCTCGCCGCGCCGCAGAGCCTGGGCGGCGGTGGCGACCTGGGAACCCAGAAGTTCAAAGTGCCGCCCCAGGCAGCCAAGTTCCTGGGTTTCGATCCCGAACAGGAATACACCATCGATCAGATTTGGGAGGTAGCCCAGACTCTCCCGTTCGTAAAGCAGAACGGCATCACCAAAGAGCAGCTCATTCAGTTCCTCGGCGCCGGCCCCGCCACCAAGGTGGACCCCGACGATCAGGCCTTCCTCGATAAATTCGCAGAGGGCTACAAGGAGCGCCTGAAGAAAGCCGGCCTCTCCGCCGACCGGCCCGGCGCGCAGTACGCTCGCGGCGGTTTCACGCCGTGGCTCTATTATCAATACGGCGCCATGGCGCTGGAGCTCGATGTCTGGGGCATTCCCAAAGCTGAAAAGAAAGCGGAGGCCAAACCGGGCGAAGAGCCGCTCACCCAGGAAAAAGCGGCGGCCATGAGCTCGGACGAGTTCGTCGCCCTCGGCAAGGAAAAGATCGAGGCCTTTCTCAAGGAAAACAAAGTGCCGGCGCAGTTCAACGCCGACATGGTGATCGGCGCCATGAAGGGCGGCCAGATCACACCCAAGGGAATGATCGATCGCATGAAGCAGATGGGCGGCGGCGCGAGCTCCGCGGCTCCCGGCGGCAAAGCTTCCGAAGCCGGCGCCCGCGAGCGCGAAGTTCTCGCCTGGGTGGACGCGAACGCGCCCGGCGCCTTCACAGCCTGGGCGCCCGTCACCCTGCCCGACGGTACCAAGGCCGAGGTCGGCGGGCTCGATCCGTTCGTCGAGCTCAATCCGCCGCTGCCGATTCTCAAGCCCGCCCTCGGCGCCCATACCGAGACGGTGCTCGACCTCGCCGGCAAGCTGGCCCACGTCGAGATCCTCTCGCTCACGGCCACGGATCTCGGCGGTGGCGTCTGGCGCGTCAAAGCGGTGGGTGGCAACAAAGGCTATCTTCCCAGCCACACCAAGCAGGCGGCCCGCGCCCGCGTTCACATCCCCGTTCGCCTCGTGCTCGAAACCGGCAAGGGTGTCGAGCTGGTGACCGGCTATCCGGCGGCCACCTCCGACCGCCTCGAAGGTACCTCCGGCACGCTCTCCGGCGAATGGCTCGTCAAAGCCAAACCCGGCAGCAGGATCGTCGTCGATCTGACGACCGACAACGCCGGTCACGACCAGAAATCCGTCCCCGCCGGGAAGGGAGTTTGACCATGAGATCGCGCATCGCAATCCTTCCCTTCACCGCCTTGGCGCTCACCGCGCTCCTGACGGTTTCTCTCTCCGCGGCTCCTCTTCAACCCGTGGGCTCAGCCGTCCCGGCCACCTTCAACCGCCTCCACACTTACGAGGAGATCAGCGATCTTCTCAAGGGTTACGCGGCGGCTTACCCGAAGTGGACGAAGCTCGAGAGCATCGGCAAGAGCCTTCAGGGTCGCGACCTCTGGATGATCACCATCAACAACCCGGCCACCGGCCCCGAGCTTTCGAAGCCGGCGATGTACATCGACGGTAACATCCACGCCAACGAAGTGCAGGGCGGCGAGACGGCGCTCTACACCGTCGACTACCTCCTGAAGAACTACGGCGTGCTGTCGCGGGTGACCGAAATGATGGACCGCTCGGTTTTCTACGTCCTTCCCATGGTCAACCCCGACGGCCGGGCGCTGTGGTTCAAAGGGCCCTCCGACGCCGATTTCCCGCGCACCGTGATGATGCCGGTCGACGACGATCGCGACGGCAAGGTGGACGAGGACGGCCCCGACGACCTGGACGGCGACGGCTACATCACCACCATGCGCAAGAAGGTGCCGCTGGGCCAGGGCACGCACAAGCTCGACCCCAAGGACCCGCGCCTGCTGGTGCCCATTCAGCCCGGCGAGCTCGGCGACTACCTCATGCTGGGCAGCGAGGGGATCGACAACGATGGCGACGGCCTGGTCAACGAGGATGCGGTCGGCTACGTCGATCCCAACCGCACCTGGGGCTACTCCTGGGAGCCCACCTATGTTCAGGCGGGCGCCGGCAACTATCCGTTCTCCATTCCCGAGACGCGGTCCATCGCCCTCTGGGCGCTTCAGCATCCCAACATCGCGGCGGTGGAGAGCTACCACAACAACGGCCAGATGATCCTGCGCGGCCCCGGCGCCAAGGCGGACGCACCCTATCCGCCGCAGGACCTCAAGGTCTATGACCTGATCGGCAAAGAGGGTGAGAAGCTGCTGCCGGGCTATCACTACTACATCTCGTGGAAAGACCTCTACACCGTGCACGGCGCCACCACCGATCACTTTTACGGCACCATGGGCGTGCTCGCCTTCACCAATGAGATGTACAACCCGCCGGCCGACTTCGACAAGAACGGCGAGGTAACGCCGGAAGAGCTGATGAAGTTCAACGACCTCCTCACCCTCGGCCGCCAGTTCGTGGACTGGCATCCGTACAACCATCCGCAGTACGGACCCATTGAAATCGGCGGCTTCAAGCGCGATGTCGGCCGCGTGCCGGAAGGCTGGGCGCTGGAGGACGAAACCCATCGCAACAACGTCTTCGTGCTCTTCAACGCCTACCACCTGCCACATTTATCGATCGGCGAGGCGGTGGTGAAGAAAATGGGAGATCACCTGTGGAAGGTCGAGGTGCCGGTGCTCAACGACCGGGCGATTCCCACGGTGACGGCGGTGGCGCTGAACAACAAGCTCCACCGCCAGGACCTCGCCACCGTCACCGGCGGCAAGGTGATTTCGAGCGGCATCGTGAATGATCAGTACCTCGACAAGATCGAGGTCCAGACGCACCGTCCCGAACGCCTGATGGTCCCCGGCGTGGAAGGCCTCTCGACCCGCATCCTGTTTTTCCTGGTGCAGGGCGACGGCGACGTCACCGTCACCTACGACAGCCTGAAGGGTGGAAAGCTCTCGAAGAAGATCGCCCTGAAGGAGACGGGAGCACAGACGGCCGCGAAGTAGCTTGCCGTTGCGAAGCTCGACCAGCCCCCGAAGGATCGCGCGATCCTCCGGGGGTTTCTGTGTCACATCCGGAGATGATCCGCCCGCCAGTCGCGGATCCTCGCCTTGATATCTTTCTGGCCGGTGATCTTCTGGTCCAGCACCATGCGGGCGAGCTCCGCCACCTCGGCGTCGCCGGCGAACCGCAGGGCGATGAGTTGGCCCGTGGAGAGCTCGCCGATCCGGCCTCGGAGGTCTGGCGGCAGGAGCCTCTCCAGGCGGGTCCTCTCCTCCAGGCGGATGACCCGGTCCTGCGCCCGTAGCGGGAATGTCCTCAGGTACCAGGCGAGAAGTATCAGGGCGACCGCCACCAAAACCGCCAGCAGACGGTCGAAGACCGGCGTCGCGGGGTCGAACGGCCAGATCGCCCGGTACACCGACCAGAGGAAGTTGATGGCCAGGATTCCGAAGGTGACGAAGTGAAAGCCGGGAACGAATTTCGCGTGTGTGGCAAACGTCTGCTCAGCCATGGCTTCCTCCAGGAGATTGGGGTGCGCTTCGGGGTGACATGGTACTCCAAACGAGAGACCGGCCAAGCTGTCCTCGCGGAAGATCGCAGGAGCCCTCGCTAAAGGACACCTCCCCGAGGAAGAGGCGTCCGTAGCTGGCGAGGGCGCCTCGAAATCCGTCCTGGCACGACCAATGCAACTTCCAGGGTGTCAACACGTTCTCGGGCAGTTTCGCCCGGGATCAGGAGGTACCTTCATGACCGTAAAACGGACTGTTCCTACCCTGCTGGTCTGCGCCAGCCTGATGGCTCTCACCACCTCCGGCTGTTGCTGGGACCACTACCGCGGCGGCGGCCGAGGCCGTCGGCATCTCACCAGCCTCGATACCAAAGTCCAGGCGCCCACGGCCCCGGCCGTGGTCTCCGCCCGCTAACAAGTCACTCCCCTGTCGCGCGGCCTGAAAGGGTCGCGCGAGTCTTTCCGTATTTCCCTCCGAGCCTCAGCTCTCCTGGCGCTTTTCTCCGGCACTCCTTCGCCACCTACGATGCCGAGAGAGTTTGGGCTGAGTTGTTAAAAATCGGGAGGACGCCGCCGACGGCTGCGACGATCCCTTCACGTGTAGCCCGGACTTCGGCGACAATCGGATCCACCCAAGTGGATTGTGGTTGTCCAAAGACAAAGGTCGCACCAGTCCGGTATGCGGCCCGAAGGTGTCGAGACCAGCCCGGAGGGCGGCAGACCCATAGCCCAGGGCGAGAGCCCTGGGACCGGCAACCCTTTCCCTTCCCTCGCGCCCTGATAAGGGCGCTTTTTCTCCCGTTTGGCGGGCCGCCGCGCCGAGGCAAAAAGCGCCCTTGGCAGGGCGCGAATCAAGGGCGGCCACGTCGCCCAGCCTGGAGGACGACTGGACGGCGCTGGTCCTCGAGCGCGAAAAGCGGAGTTAGTTGGCCGGCGGGACGCCAGCGCTCCCAGGGGGGCCGGTTGGAGCGTTCTTGCTGTTCTCCCTCTTCTACTCTACCCAATCCCCTGAAAAAACCCTTCCGCCGTAAACACCCGGAACCACTCGCGCAAGGCTTCGGCGAGGGCATCGTCGTCCAGATCGCTGACGGCGGCCGCGGCGCCGAGGGATTCGGCGACCGTGGCGCCGGACTGGAGAGCGGCGAGGAGGGCGTGTTGAGGCTGTGAGAGGGAGTAGCGGCGGACGATGAAGTCGCGGCGGGTGAGGGCGGTGTACTCAGGGGCCGGATCGGGGATAGGGATCTCCTCGTCTTCCTCCGCTTGACGGGCCGCCGTGAAGTAGGCGTTCACGGGAAAGCGGGTGACCAGGAGGCGCAGGCAGGGCACGAGTTGCAGTCGGGCCTCGGCGAAGCGCTCCGCCGGGAAGGCGCTCAAGGCCTCGGGAGTCAGCAGGGTCTGGCCCTCGGTCCCCGGGCCGTCGAAGACCTTGGCGAGCACCCACTCGAAGGAGGCGAGGTCGATGAGAAAGTCCGGCCAGCCGACTTCGCCCGGCGGCGGTCCGCCGTCCTCGGGGCCCGGCCGGGTCTCATCCAGAAAGCGGGGAAACGTCTCCCCCAGGTGGTCCAGGGTGTAGCTGCGCGAGGGGTAGCGCTGGAGGTAGTCGAAAGCGAAGCCGTTGAACACGTCCTCACCCAGGGCAGCCCGCAGCAGGGGAAAGCAGTCGCCGACGCACTCCAGCAGGCGGGAGTAGTAGGCGTTGGCGTAGATGCCGATGCGCTCCGCCGCAGTGAGGTTGCGGGAGCGGCAAATCACGGCTTCGAGCTCGCCGCGCGGCAGGTGGATGAGCGCCTGCGCCTCTTCGGAGGCGACGCCGCCCTCGACGCCATCAGGATGGGTGACGACCGCCTGGAACCACTGCTGGACGGTGCCCAAGGTCCGCGGCGGCGGCGCTTCGCTCACTCGACCTCCGGCAGAATGTGATGGAGCGGATGGGGGGCGCGCTCTCCAGTCATCCCAGGCATTCCCGACATCGCGAGGACCGGCTCGGCCTCTTCGGGATTCACCGGCGTAGTGGGCAAATACTCGCCCATGAACCGCTTGGCCTTGAGCACCTCCTCGTGGAGCACTTCGAAGGGCGGAATGTTGGCGTCCCACTCCAGGAGGGTCGAGACGCCGCCGGTCAGCTCGTGGGCCGTGCGGTAGAGCTCCCACACGGGATCGATCACATGATTGTCGTGCGTGTCGATCAGGTGGGTGGTGTAGTTGCTGTGCCCGGCGAGGTGGAACTGCACGATGCGCTCATGGGGAAGCGAGCGGATGAACTTGTCGGGGTCCATGTCGTGATTGAAGCTCGATACGTAGACGTTGTTGACGTCGAGCAGCAAGCCGCAGTCGGCCTCCTCGGCCATGCGGGAGACGAACTCCCACTCGTCCAGGGTCGAGTCCTGGAAGGTGACGTAGGAGCTGGGGTTCTCCAGCACGAAGGGCCGTTCGAGGAAGTCCTGCAAGGTGCGGACTCGCTCCACGACGTGCTTCAGGGTCTGCTCGGTGAACGGCACGGGAAGCAGATCGTGGGTGTTGCGGCCCATGACGCCCGTCCAGCAGATGTGATCGGAGATCCACCGCGCGTTGACCTCTTTCGCCAGCCGCTTCAGCTTGCCCAGGTACTCGAAGTCGAGAGGGTCCGTCGAGCCGATGGAGAGCGATACGCCGTGCATGACGACCGGGTAGCGCTCGGCGATCTGCTGCAGCACGTAGCGCGGCCGGCCCTGCGAGTCGATGTAGTTCTCGCTGATGATCTCGAACCAGTCCACCGCCGGCTGGTGCTTCAGGATGTGGTCGAAGTGGACGGACCGCAGGCCCAATCCGAGGCCGAGGTTGTCGTGTCCGAGGCGGGGGGATTTCATAGGGCTCCTTCCTGGCAGATCCCGGCCGGCGGCCAAACTTCAGAACCCAAATCGCCAGCCCTCCCTTCCCTGGCGGGACGAGGAGGGCTGGTTTCTTGAGACTGGGGGACTAGGAGGCGCCGCAGGCGGCGGGGGCCGCGCCGAACTTCTTCTTGGCCTTGGTCATGTGGGCTTCATAGCTCGTCCGGGCCTTCTTCCAGCCGTCACCCTTGATCGGCACCGCGCAGCTTCCCTTGCCCTTGCAGGCGTTGTCGCCCGTGCCGCCCTGGCCCTTGCAGGCATTGCTGCCGGCGCAGCTATGGGCCTCGGCGGTGGCGCAGGAGCCCTGGCCCGCGCAATCGTTCTTGCCGTCGGCGCCATGGCCCTTGCAGGCGTTGAGGCCGCAGCAAGCGTGAGCATCCTTCGGCGCCGCCTTCTTCTCGTCCGCCGACAGCAGGCTGCCGCCCAGCATCGAACCGGCGACCACACCGCCGAACGCGGCCAGGGCCAGCTTGCCGAAGTCTCTCCGGCTTACGTCTTCGGTCAACTTCTTCATGGTTTGGGTCTCCTTGTAAATGAGGTCACGAGATCCAGCCGGCCAGGCTCACCGCAAGCCCCCGACTCTACGAACTTGCTTGCATGCTGCGAATCGAGCCCAAGTCTACACCCTAAGGTACGCGGTGAGAAATCCGGCGGATTTATCACCAGGTCATTCTATAGAGCATCCAGTAGACGATCACACCGGTGACCGACACGTAGAGCCAGATCGGCAAGGTCCAGCGGGCGATCCGCACGTGCCGGTCGAAGCGCTTCTTCCACGCCCGCCAGACCGTGATGCCCGCGAGGAATGGCACCGCCGCCGCGAGGATCGTATGAGTGATGAGAATGGTGAAATAGATCGTCCGCGCCGAGCCTGTCCCCGGGAAGTGCTTGGATCCTACATGCGCGTGGTAGATCAGATACGACGTCAGGAAGAACGTCGAGGTGATCAGGGCCGCGATCATCAGGTTGCGATGAGCGATGGGCCGCCCGGACCGGATCAGCACGTACGCCGTCATCAGCAGGACGGCGGAGATGGCGTTGAGCGTGGCGTTGAGCGCCGGAAGGTCTTGAATCTGCGGCATGGCGGGGGGTTTCCCCCTGGGAGCAGATCCCAGGGGGCTTCCTGCTTTACCTCGTCCCTACCGGAGCGGGGGTTGCCGCCGCCGCCGGCACCGCCACCGTCACGGGGGCCGGGGCGGGCGCCAGCGCAGCCGGCTTCGGAGCGGTTTCATCCAGCCACTTCGCGAAGTCCGCCTCGCTCTCGACCGTCAGGTAGCCCTGCATGCGGTAGTGGGTGAGGCCGCAGAGCTGGGCGCAGGCGATCTCCCAGCAGGTCTTGGAGACGGCGCAGTCCGGCAGCTTCGCCTTGTCCGGATTGACCGCGTCGGGCGTGAAGTAGACCGGGATCACCTGGCCGGGGATGGCGTCCTGCTTCACCCGCATGACGGGCAGATAGAAGCTGTGGATGACGTCCTTGCTGGAGAGGTAGATCAGCACCGGCTTGCCGAGCGGCAGGTGGAGCTGGTTGATCGAGGTGACATCGTCCTTGCCCGAGGGGTCGCTCGGATCGAGGCCCAGTGGGTTGCTGCCGGCGGTCACCAGCTTGGAGTCCGTCCGGCCGAAGACGCCGTCCTTGCCGGGATAGTGAACGTTCCAGGCGAACTGCTCGGCGACGACGCGGATCTGCACCGCCTGCGATTTGTCCGGCACGTTGCCGACCCGCTTGGCCCAGATGGGAACGGCGAAGAGCACGAGGAGGACGACCTCCACGAGCACCACGGCCGCCTCGCCCCAGGTGGAGAACCCGCCCTTGGCCCCGGTGTAGCTCGCGACCGGATTGGACTTCCGGCGGAAGCGGAAGAGACAGTAGACGAAGAAGAGGCCCCAGCCGACGAACAGCACCAGCATGAACCAGTGGACGACAGCCGTGAGCTGATCGAGCTGCGCGCCATGGGATGCCGCGGAGGGAGGAAATCCCATGGGGAGGCCGAGCGTGGTGTTTCCCATTACTGTTTCTCTCCGTGAATGAGGTGCAGCCGCTGCCGCACCGTTGCTTTCTCGTTCAGCCTCCGGGACCTCCGGCGGAAGTCCAGGAACACCTTGCCGATCCCCACGTAGACCACGCCCACGAGGGCGATCAGCGTCAGGATGCCATTGTTCATCCCCTTCGTCATCGGCGAGTCGGCGGCGCCGTAGCAGGTGGCGCAGGCCATGGCGGTCTGGGGCAGGGCGAGCCAGGCCGCAATGAGGAGGATATTGACGACGTTGACGAGCTTCCTCATGGTTCAGTCCTCCTCGTCCGGTGCGATCGCCCGGAGCTTCTTCCGCACCCGCAGGCCATAGACCAGCAGGACGACTCCGAGGGCGAAGAACAGCAGCCCGACGGCCAGATCGCTACCGCTGCGATTCGCTTGCCAGCTCTGGATTCCCCAGACGCCCACCCACGCCGCCAGCACCACTGAGGCGGCGATGAAGAACAGGTGGAACGATCGCAGCGACATGCTCATGACGTCAGGCTCACCGGAGCATCCGCTGGTCCCACTGCGAGATCGAGGGGATGGCCATCAGCACGATGAAGAAGATCACCGTCACCAGCAACACCCAGTAGATCACCTTCCGCTCGTGGGAGAGGTGCATGAACACTCCGGCCACCAGCGAGCCCTTGAAGCTGGCGATGATCAGCGCCACCAGGATCGCGAGGCCGACGGGCATGTGGAAGTAGCTCACCGCCACGGTGAGCACGGTCATCACCATCAGGGTCACGAAGACCACGATGTAGGATCGGGTCTGCTTGCGGATCGATTCTGCGTCGCTCGCGCTCATCTCTCGAGGCTCCTCACAGCAGGTAGAGGGTCGGGAACAGGAAGATCCAGACCAGGTCCACGAAGTGCCAGTAGAGGCCGGCCACCTCGATACGGTTGGTGAACCGCTCGGGCTCCGTCTTGAACATCTTCGCGCCGGGTCCCAGGAAATAGCCGTTGACGATCATGCCGCCGATCACGTGCAGGCCGTGCAGGCCGGTCAGCGTGAAGTATATGGCGAGGAACGTGTTCGACTTCGGCAGCAGGCCGACCTCGAACTTGTGGGCGTACTCGAAGCCCTTGACGATCAGGAAGCCCACGCCCGCGAGCAGGGTGAGCCCCATGTACATCCGGTACTTCTTGAAGTCGTTGAGCTTGAGCGACGCCCACGACATCACCATGGTCACCGACGAGGCGATGAGGATGATGGTGTTGAGCGTCGCCAGCGGCACGTTCAGGAACTCGCGGCCGTGATGCCAGGTGCCGGCCGGAGCGCCCGTGCGCAGCAGCACGTACGAGGAGAACAAGGCACCGAAGAGCATCACCTCGGAAGCGAGGAAGAGCCAGATGCCCAGCTTGGCGTTGAACAAGCCGGTGTCGGGACGGGCCTCGACGTTATAGGGAATCTCCATCGCTTCAGGCCTCCTGGAGCTGGTGCTGAGGGGTGAAGTCCTGCGACGCGCCCGGCAGGCTGTAGTCGTAGGGGCCGCGGTGGACGGTGGGAACCTCCACGAAGTTGCCGTGGGCGAGCGGCGGCGACGTCGTCGCGGCCCACTCGAGGGTGGTCGCATCCCATGGATTGTCGCCCGCCTTCTCCCCCTTCTTCATGCTCCAGAAGAGGTTGATGATGAAGGCGATCTGCGACAAGCCGAGCAGCCAGGCCGACCCCGACATGAAGGCATTCCAGTGCAGCACCGGCTGGGCGTGGGAGTAGGAGGCGCCGCCGTCGTACAGCCGGCGCTGAACGCCCGCGAGACCCTGGATGAGCATCGGGAAGAAGATGCCGTTCATGAACAGGAACGAGGGCCAGAAGTGGATGTGGCCCAGCATCGTGCTCATCTTGCGCCCGGTGAGCTTCGGGAACCAGTAGTAGATGCCGGCGAACATCGCGAAGATGGTGCCCGGCGCCACCACGTAGTGGAAGTGGCCGATGACGTACAGGGTGTCGTGCAGGTGGATGTCCGAGGGCGCGAGGCCCAGGGGCAGGCCCGTCAGACCGCCGATGGCGAACATCGGCAGGAAGGCCAGGGCGAAGAGCATCGGCACCGTGTAGCGGATCGAGGCTCCCCACAGCGAGATGATGAGCGCCGTCAGCACGATCACCGACGGAATCGAGATGATCATCGTCGTGGTCTGGAAGAAGGTGCTCATCACCGTGCCCATGCCGGTCATGAACATGTGGTGGGCCCAGACGATGAACGACATGAAGCCGAGGAACGACACGGCGTAGACCATGGAGCGGTAGCCCCACAGCGGCTTGCGCGTGTTGTTGGCGATCACCTCGGCGATGATGCCGAAGGCCGGCAGGATGAGAACGTAGACCTCCGGGTGGGCCAGGAACCAGAACAGGTGCTGCCAAAGCAGCGGGCTGCCGCCGCCGGCCACCTGGAGCTGCTGGCCCGAGATCACGAGGCCCGAAGGCAGGAAGAAGCTCGTCCCCGCCAGCCGGTCCATCATCTGGAGCACCGCCGCCGCCTGCAGGGCCGGGAAGGCCAGCAGCAGGAGGAAGGAGGTGACGAACTGCGCCCAGACGAAGAACGGCAGCCGCATCCAGGTGAGGCCCGGGGCCCGGAGCTGGATGATGGTGACCAGGAAGTTCATCGAGCCCAGCACGGAAGAGATGATGAGGAACAGCATGCCGAAGAGCCACATCGTCTGCCCGGTGGGCGCGATGTCCGACAGCGGCGGGTAGGAGGTCCACCCCGACTGGGCGGCGCCGCCCGGCGCGAAGAAGCTCGAGAGCATGATCACGCCGCCGACGAAGTACGACCAGTAGGAGGCCATGTTGAGCTTGGGGAACGCCATGTCGGGCGCGCCGATCTGCAACGGCACGATGTAGTTGCCGAAGGCGCCGACGGCCAGCGGCACGATGCCGAGGAAGACCATGATGGTGCCGTGCATGGCCCCGAGCTGGTTGTAGAGCTCGGGAGCGATGATGCCGCCGCTCGCCTTGAGCAGCCAGCCGACCAAGGGGATCGGCTGGTTCGGGTAGGCGATCGACCACCGCATCATCATCATCAGCGTGAAGCCGAAGAGGAGGAAGCAGAGGGCGGTGAACCCGTACTGGATGCCGATGACCTTGTGGTCCTGGGAAAAGACGTACTTCTGCCAGAAGCCCAGCTCGTGGTGGTGAGCTTCCCCATGCCCGTGACCGTGGGCGACCCGCTCGTCAACTAGTGCCATCAACGATCTCCTTCAAACGGTGATCGGAACGACAGAACACACCTGAACGCGGCAGACCCTAACGAGCCGCCGGGGCGTTCTGACTTACTTCTTGGCGACATCCGATGCTTCATGCGAACGGCTTGGCTGAAAAGACCGGCGGAGTCTACGACAGGGGCGGGAGCCGCCGCAAGGGTGTCCTCGCGACTCGGCCCGATGGCATTCCCCTCCAGGGGGGTCTAGAATGCCGCCCGAAACAGTTCGCCTGCTTCGGGAGACACAGCCATGAAGAAATTACTCGCCGCCGCGACCGTCCTCGGCGTCCTCACCGCCAGCGCCGTCGCCCTGGCCCAGATGGACCATGGCAGTCATGGGGGGCACGGCTTCTACTACCCGGAGAAGGACGAGGGTGTCGCGGCCCTCCCCGCGCGCAAGGCCGCCCAGCTCGCGGCGGCCAGCCAGATCGGCGTCTTCCACGGCTTCCAGTTCACCGACCGGCAGCCCGAGAGCGGCATCACCTTCCGCAACCAGGAGACCGACGACAGCGGCCGCGAGTACAAGATGGTCCACTACGACCACGGCAACGGCGTGGCGGTGGCGGACGTGGACGGCGACGGCCTGCCGGACATCTACTTCGTCACCCAGCTCGGCGAGAACCAGCTCTGGAAGAACCTCGGCCACGGCAAGTTCCGCGACATCACCGCCGAGGCCGGCGTGGGGCTCAAGGACCAGATCAGCACCACCGCCTCCTTCGCCGACGTCGACAACGACGGCGCTCCGGATCTTTTCGTCACCACCGTGCGCAAGGGCAACCACCTCTTCCTGAATGACGGCAAGGGGCATTTCCACGACGTCACCCAGGAGGCCGGCGTGGGCTACGTCGGCCACTCCTCGGGGGCGGTCTTCTTCGACTACGACCGCGACGGGCTGCTCGACCTCTTCCTCTGCAACGTCGGCAAATACACCACGGACGCCATCGGCCGCGGCGGCTACTACGTCGGCATGGAGGACGCCTTCTCCGGCCAGCTTCACCCTGAGCGGACGGAGTACAGCATCCTCTACCACAACCTCGGCAACCACCGGTTCAAGGACGTCTCCAAGGAGATGAACCTGATGGACGGGAGCTGGAGCGGCGACGCCACCGCCGTCGACTTCAACGGCGACGGATTTCCCGACCTCTACGTCCTCAACATGCAGGGCGACAACCACTATTACGAGAACCAGGGAGGCAAGTCCTTCGTCGACAAGACGGCCGAGCACTTCCCCAAGACCCCGTGGGGCGCGATGGGCGTGAAGGTCTTCGACTACGACAACGACGGCCGGCCGGACCTGGTCATCACCGACATGCACTCGGACATGAGCCACCTGATCGGCGTCGACCTGGAGAAGAAGAAGTCCGACATGCAGTGGCCGGACGCCTTCCTGCAGGGCGGCGCCAACAACATCTTCGGCAACGCGCTCTACCACAACCTCGGCGACGGCAAGTTCGAGGAGGTCTCGGACGCCATGAACGTGGAGGACTACTGGCCCTGGGGCGTGAGCGCCGGCGACCTCAACGCCGACGGCTATCAGGACCTCTTCATCACGGCCAGCATGAACTTCCCCTTCCGCTACGGCATCAACTCCCTGCTGCTCAACGACCAGGGAAAGATCTTCCGCGACAGCGAGTTCATCCTCGGCGTCGAGCCGCGGCGCGGGGGCCAGACCCACTTCCACATGACGGACTTCGATTGCGACGGCGCCGACAAGGCGAAGACCCCCTGCGAGGGGAAGACGGGCAAGGTCGAGATCATGAGCACCCTCGGCTCGCGCTCCTCCGTCCTCTTCGACCTCGACGGCGACGGCGACCTCGACATCGTCACCAGCGACTTCAACTCCGTGCCGCAGGTACTGATCAGCAACCTCTCCGAGAAGAACCCGCAGCTCCGGTATCTGAAGATCAAGCTGCGGGGAACGAAGTCGAACCGCGACGGCCTCGGAGCCCGGGTGCGGGTGACGGCCGGCGGCAAGACCTACACGCAGTGGAACGACGGCAAGTCCGGCTACCTCTCCCAGAGCCTCCTCCCCCTCTATTTCGGCCTCGGCAAGGCCCAGAAGGTCGACACCGTCGAAGTCCTCTGGCCCTCCGGCGCCACGCAGACCGTGCGCGCCCCGAAGGTCAACGGGCAGATCGAGATCGTGGAGGCGGCGACGGGAGCGAAGCCCTGAGGGACGGTGTGGCTGGCTGGGATGTGTAGCTTGAAATCATTATGCACCTCCTGCATAATGTTTCTGCTGCATAATTCCGATGCGACTACCATTTCTTGACCGCGACGAAGAGACCGGGCGCCTGACGCGGCTGCTGGAGAGCCCGGAGGGCTCTCTGGCCGTGCTCTATGGCCGCCGCCGTTGCGGCAAGTCGCGGCTCCTCCGGGAAGTCCTTCCACAGGAGCGGTCCATCTACTATGTGGGTGACGAGCGGGAGGCCGCCCTTCAAAGGGCGAGCCTGGCCTCGGAGATCGCCCGTCTGCTTCCCGGGTTCGACCGGGTGAGCTATCCGGATTGGGACTCTCTCTGTGCCCGATTCTGGAACGAAGCCGTCCCTGGGACGGCGCTGGTCCTCGACGAGTTTCCGGCCCTGGCCGCCGTCGCCGGCGAGCTGCCGAGCGTGTTGCAGAAATACGTGGACCGGTTTTCGGAGCGGCGCGTCCACCTTCTCCTCGCGGGCTCCTCGCAACGGCTGATGCAGGGCTTGGCGCTGGATCGCACGGCACCGCTGTTCGGCCGCGCCCGGGAGATCCTCAAGATCACTCCCCTCCGGGCCGGCTGGATTCAGAGCGCTCTTCCCCTGCCTGACCCCGTCCAGGCGGTCGAGTCCTACGCCGTCTGGGGCGGTGTCCCACGATATTGGGAGCTGGCCGGCGATCATCCGGACTTGGCAGCGGCCGTCCGGTCTCTGATTCTGAGCCCGCTCGGCGTTCTCTATGAAGAGCCCTCGCGCCTGCTCCTCGACGACTTGCGCGACACGGCCCAGGCCGCGTCGATCCTCGGCCTCATCGGTCAGGGCTGCCACCGCGCCTCCGAGATCGCGGCTCGCCTGGAGAAGCCGGCCACCTCCCTGTCGAGACCTCTGGAGCGGCTGATCGAGATGGATCTCGTAGCCCGGGAGACGCCCTTTGGCACCTCGGTGCGAAGCAGCAAGCGCACCCTCTACCGAATCGCCGATCCCTTCCTGCGCTTCTGGTTTCGCTTCGTCCAGCCCGACCGGTCGCGGCTGGAGGCCCGGCAGATCGCCGCCGTCGAGAGGGACGTGGCCGCCAGCTTTCCACACCACGCCGGGGAGATCTGGGAAGAGCTGGCGCGGGCGAGCGTACCCCCGCTCGAATGGTTCGGCCGGACCTGGGGACCGGCCGGCCGCTGGTGGGGACCCGGCCTGGATCGCCAGCCCCTGGAGATCGACGTCGTGGCCGAGAGCGCGTCGGGGGACGCCCTCCTCATCGGCGAAGTGAAGTGGACGGTGCCGGACGATCCGGCCCGCACCCTCCACGAGCTGGAAAGGAGGGCCGCGCAGCTTCCCTTCGTCGAGGGGCGAGAGGTCTTCCTGGCGTTGTGGCTCAAAGAGCCGGTCCGGGGATCTCTCAGCCCGCAGGTGATGACTCCGCAGCAGGTGCTTGCCGGACTGCGTTGAAGCGGATCGGTTGCGGCAGATCCGCCCGAGAAGCCCAAAATATCCATCGGATGGCTCATCGATGCTTATGTTGCGGCATCGATCGATAGGATGCGGCATCGATCCTTAGGTTGCATCACATAAGGATAGGCTGCGGCATCTGGCGATAGGATGCGACATATAAGGATAAGCTGCGGCATCGATCCATCGGTGACGCAGCCTATCGGCAGATGCCGCGGCCTGAACATAGATGACGCATCCTACGCACAGATGACGCAACCTAAGGATAGGCTGCATCATCGATGCTTATGTTGCGGCATCTCTGGGTAGGTTGCGACAACTACTCCGCTTGGGAGCAACTTCCATGGGAGAAGGGGGGCAGGGAAACCGCCCGACAGCCCCTACCCGCCAAAGTTATAGCAGAAACACCCTTGGCAGGGGGCTATTGCGCAAACGCCATCGTCGAAACCCAGTGCCTGGCACCGAGCTTCGCAGTCGTAGCAAGAATCGCAAGCAGCAGCGGGCTTGCCGGCAAGGGCACCCAAGGTGAGCAGGACGGCGGCGGCGCACAGTACGAGTCGTTTCATAGACATGAGATCTCCTCAATGAGTGCCGGGGATCGGCCCCCAGCCCTCGCACTCTAGCTCACACTCAAGTGCTCTTCGAGATCGATCCACCCCGGCTTCCATGCTGGGCTGTTTGCGGCTCCAGCCAGCAGGTCAATCACGACCTCGTCCGCGACTCGTACGACCCGATATTTTTCAACGTCGCCCAACTCGAGCTCTTCCGCCGCATTGTCAGGCAAGAATTTCAGAGCCAACTTGATACGCGCGACGTTCTCGGGTGAAGGGGTCGACCAGAAAGTCGATGTCTTTTGTGGTTCTGCCGCTGCCGTGGATGATGACGGCGAAGCCGCCGATCAGGACATACCGAGCTTGCGCTTCGTTGAGGGCTCGGCAGATCCGGGCGATGTCTTCCAGGTTTGGCGGGCATCAGTCTTTGCCACCATCTGGGTCACATCGGCATCCTTGAGGGTGATATGCGTTGTCTTGCGGCGCCCGACAACCTTGCCGATGAACTCCTGATTGAGGTTTTCAGATCCGGACTGGCTCACAGGCCTAGTCTACCATCCAGCGATCGATACGATCTTAGTTTCCCAAAGCCCTAAGATCTCGCGCTAACTTCTTCACCGACTCCTCGTCGAACGCCTCAGGCGGGGCAGGCGGGCCGTCATCATTGAGGCAGGAGGCAGGGCAGCGGGGTGACGATGAAGTCGAAGGCGCGGTTGGCACTGATGCCTTGACGGAACCGCCAAGACAACAGTATCGTTGTGTCAATGATCCCGCCCTTCGACGCTGTAGGGAATCTTCCACCGGGAATCCACTGGGCCACCTGGGATGAGCTTGCCGAGCGTTTTGGAACCTCGCGGGTTCGGCTGGAGCTGCTAGACGGTCTGAAGCGGGCGCTCCGGTCTCTCCTCGAAGCCGGCTGCCGGACTCTGTATGTCGACGGGAGCTTTGCTACCTCTAAGGAGATCCCCGGAGACTTCGACGCCTGTTGGGATCCCCAGGACGTTGACGGCGATCGGTTGGCACCCGTCCTGCTGGACTTCACCAATCGCCGAGCGGCTCAGAAGGCAGAGTATGGCGGCGAGCTGTTCCCTTCGGTGAGCTTCGCGGACCCCGCCGGCAACACGTTTCTCGAGTTCTTTCAGATCGACAAGAGAACCGGAGAGGCTAAGGGCATCGTGGCCATCGACTTGAAGAAGGTGTCATTATGATCAAGAACGAGCGTGAATACCGCATCACCAAGGCACAAGCGAACAAGTTCGAGCATGCGCTGTCCCAACTTGCCACCGCGAAAGCAATCGCCAGTCTTCACCCGCTGATCCAAAAGGCCCAACGGGATGCTATCCAGAGCCAACTGGACGAGTTGCGCGAGGAGATCGCCGA
The DNA here is from genome assembly GCA_963717295.1 of Thermoanaerobaculaceae bacterium. GTDB lineage: Bacteria > Acidobacteriota > Thermoanaerobaculia > Multivoradales > UBA5704 > DATARR01. The sequence goes on along the minus strand of OY970330.1, from coordinate 6,354,073 downwards.
ATACGAGTCTCTGCGCTCAGGGCAACAGGCTGTCATCTCTCTGAATTCTCTGGAGGAACTTCCCCGGGCGCTCATCAGGGCTCGTATCGCGGCCGGATTGACGCAGCGGGAGCTTGCGGAAAGGATGGGACTCAAGGAGCAGCAGATCCAGCGTTACGAGGCGACCGAGTATGCTTCCGCAGATCTTGCGCGGATCAACGAGGTCGCTAGAGCGCTCGGTCTTCGAGTCCGGGAAGACATCTTCCTGAACAACTCCGAGCAACCTTCCGAAGAGTTGCTCGTGCGACTGAAGGATCTTGTTCAGCAGACGGTTGACTCGTATTTGAAGAAGGTGAGCTAGTCTAGCCAAGCTTACTCCGCCAAAGCCCTAAGATCCCGCTCCAACTTCTTCATCGACCGCGGCGGACCGTCTATCCCGAAGCGGACAGATTACCCTTCGCAGTGTAGAATCCAAGCTGCTGCTTTGAAGTCTGCAGTCTTCTGAGCCGGAGGATCGAGACAGGAGGGCTCTTCGAAAAGGAGCCTGGTCCATGGCTTGGAAGTCCTGTGTCTCGGAAAGGCGCCGCGCCCCCTTCGCCCGCGCCGCGGTGGCCCTTTGCCTGGGGCTCGCGGCCTTCGCCTCCCCTTCCTTCCTGAGCGCCCATGTCGAACGGATGAGCGTCCGCGAGATCGCGGCGGCGTCTCCGCACGTGGTGGTCGCCACGGTCGAGGAGGGCCGGAGCCGCTGGAACGAACTCCATACACTGATCCTCACCGATTACACATTGCGCGTCGAGGAGCGGCTGCGGGGGGCGGCGCCGGAGCGGATCTCCATCACGGTGCCCGGCGGCTCCCTGGGGAAGGTCTCGGACGACACCTGCATCTCGGTGCACCTCCAGCCGGGAGCCCGCTACCTCCTCTTCCTCGGCGATCTTGGTCATTCCACCCTCACGCCGGTGGTCGGCGGCGAGCAGGGACTCTTCCGTGAAGGACCCCCCGAGGCGCTCCGCGAAACACCTGGCACCCCGTTCAGGAGCACCCCGTTCAGCTCCCAGAAATCATTCCGCGACCTCGTGGACGACATGCGGTCCCTGGTGGCCCGGGTCCCCCTGGCGCCGCGCCCCAAGGTCTCCGCGGCCGCCGCACTGCCGGCGAAGAGATGGAACCCCTCCGCGCTGCCCGCCCCGAGCACGGGATCGCTACCCCCGCGGGACGCGCCCGAGGCCGTAGTGCCTCCCCCGCCTGGAGTGGGCGCCCCGGAGATCACCGAGATCGCCGACGCCGTAGCGATTCCTCCAAGGCCAGCCCCGCCGCCGGTCTCCTCACCGACCGGCGCCAAGTTCCTCTTCCACGAGCTGGCGAACCGGCCGGTCGTCGTCAACCCGCTGACCGACTCGGAGTTCTCGCCTTGGGATCAGGTGGAGATGGCCTACTGGAACCGCTACAGCGGCGATCTGTTCCGGGTCCTGGATCCGCCGGCGTCCTCCTGGGCTTATAACAACGGCGTCTCGGACATCGTCGGATTTCCCGACGATATCCCCATGAAAAGGCAGTTCGGCTTCGACTGGGCCGACCTGGGCACGGGCGTCCTGGCCGTCACCTTCGCGCGCCGCGAGGAGGGCGTCGTCGTCGAGGCCGACGTCGCGTTCAATCCCCATCGCGGCTGGACGACCGACGACCTTGCGGCCACGAGCGGGCCGGATTCCGCCTTCGCGTTCAAGGAGGTCGTCCTCCACGAGCTTGGCCACGTCTGGGGTCTGCTGCATCCCTGGGACGAGGAGGAGTGGGTCTCGTGGGACTCGGTGATGAACTACAAGCTGCGGACCTATTACGTGGGCGAGCTGTTCGCGGACGACACCGCCGCCGTGCGCCGCGCCTTTCCTCCCGGGGTCGCGATCCGCGACGGGCTGATCAGCTCGTACGTCACCGTGCGGAACGAGAGGTTCGTCATCCCGGATTACCGGACTCCCCTGCCGACGGTCGCGACCGTCCGGGCCAACGGCGCCTTCGCTCTGACCGGGCCGATCAAGATCGAGAACGTGGGCACCGTGCCGCTGGTCGATCCGTCGGTGGAGGTCTACCTGACGCCGGCGCGTCTCAGCTTCGATGGGGCTGTGCTGGTCAAGAGAGCCAAGGTCCGCGGGAAGATACCATCCGGCGGAACGCTGCAGGTGAAGCTGGCGGGGTTCAAGGTCCCCCGGGGGACACCCCCGGGGACCTATTTCCTGGGCTACCTCCTGCGCGATCCGAAGGACGCCTACCAGGGCAACAACGCCGCCTGGGCCCTGGACGGCGTTACGGTGACGGTGACTCGGTGAAGATTGACGGCCACCTAACGGAAACACTTCGTTAGCTTGTTGTTCGAGACAAAGATCTCTCTTGCGCTATCGATACCCCGTCCCCCGGCCCAACACGAAATCACGTCGGACTCATTCATGTGGGAGATCACGAAGGTGGCCGTTTGGCCTGTATTGATATGGACATAGCCTCGATAGGTAACGCTTGGGGAGATACTTGCAGAACACCAAAAACTCTCGGCGTAGCCCTCTGCGCCGTTGTTGCGAATACTCATTCTATACCCATCTCCCCACCTGACTATATTGGTGACCACGAAGTCGGGTGCTCTGCCTGAAGCGTCGGTGGTTCCAGAGAACAGGCCGGAGCTGTCGGCGAAATCGACACTATAGAACCCATCGCTGCTTCGGCAGACCAGGTCAGCTCGACCATCGCCGTTTTGATCACCCACGAAAAAAGTGTCGCCGGCGTGAGTGCACCAGGTAGTGTCCACCACAGGGCCCGCTCCTCGGAAGTAACTACCCTCACCAGTGGAATAATCGAGCCAGATACGCGCAGGATCCTTGCAGATCAGGTCCGCCCGTCGATCCCCATTGACGTCACCGACGAAGAGCGCCGCTCCAGCATGGCTGCACCAATGGTTTGTATCGTCGACCCACGTCTGCACCAAATCCGCGCTGTCACGTAATGCTATCCATTTTTTACCGCTTATACGGTCATGACAGACCGCATCCACCTGACCGTCGCCATTGATATCGCCCTCGAGCCGCTGGGCGGTACCGTGGGTACACCAGAATGAAGGTATCGTTGTACGAATGGGTAGCTCAATCTGCCGCAATGCACCAGTAAACCGAACGGCCCTGAAAAGCGGATCTCTTGAGGAGTTGTAAAGGACATGCCAGGTTGCTCGGCAAGTAGCATCCACCAATTGAACCCGAAGCGCGCTCAAATTCCAATTGTCGTAGGTATCGAAAGGGTGGCCGGAGCGAGGGTTACCGTCATGGCGGATGCGAATACTTCGAAGATCGCTCGGGTTGAGTGTCTCCGGGAAGGTCACCCGCCTGGTGGAGATGGCGCCACCACCTTCACCGCTGCTCAATATCTGCTCTCGGACCTCTCTCCCGTCCGTTCGGACGAAACTGATGAAAGCCGTATTACCGCCGCGCAGATCGTCGGAGCCAGTAGCGATGGATATAACTAAACTGGTTTCCGCGAAGATCCGCATCGGACAGCCTAAAAGGAATGCGGACAAAACAAAAAACCCGATGCCGTGAACGCCTGTATACCTTGTCTTCCTGGTCATGATAAATCTCCAGCCGCAGCAGCGAGTAGCCGGTGGCTCCGGACTCGGAACGACTTTCTAACGATGAGGCGACGCAGGTTGCCGCGTCACAACAAGTCCGCGACGTTTTTTCGAAAGGAAGCTGGCGCCGAGGGGAGCTACCGGACGCGGATCTCTCGGCCGAGGCGGATTTCGGCGCCGGCCGCGAGGGCGGCCCCGGAGTCGCGGTCGAGATCGGAGGAGGGCGCGGGGAGCGGCTTCTCGGAAAGGAGGAGCAGGCTTTGGTAGGAGCCGGGCGCATCGAGGAGGAGGGTGGCCCGCAGCTCGCCTCCTTGCCGGATACAGGGTGCTTCGGAGGAGCATCGCAGGACGAGAGCCGTGTCGTGGCGGTAGACGCGCAGCTCGGAGAAGCGGGCGGCGCCGGTAGCCGCTTTGAGCACCAGCCGGTCTCCCGGGTGGGGCTCGTCGCCGCGCCGGACGTCGCCGGAGCCCGACTCGATCTCGACCCGCAGGGTAGCGAGCGCCGGGCCCTCCGGCCGCCGGCCGGTCACGAGGAGGAGGATGATGACCACTGCCGCCGCCACGCCCGCCGGCACCCAAAGCCAGCGCCACGGCCGGAGGGGGCGCTCACGGCGCGCTTCGACGGCCGCCCAAACTTGGGCTTGCCAAAAGGGCGGTGGCTCGTACTGCGTTCCGGCGGCGGCGATTTCCTCCCGTAGGTGGTCGTAGGCGGCCCGCGCCGCGAGGCAGTCCGGGCAGGTTTCGAAGTGGTCTCCCAGGGGCAGCCCCTGCTCGAGCTGCCGGAGGCCCTCGTTCTCGAACCGGTCACATTGCGTCATAGGGCAAACCCCCGCTGTTCGATGCAGCGCCGCAGAACGGGCAGCGCCCGCGCCACGCGGGCCTGGAGCGTCGCCGGGCGATCGCGGCAGACACTTGCCATGTCCGGGTAGGCCAGACCCTCCTGATAGCGGAGCAGGACCGCCGTCCGTACCGCCAGCGGCAGCTCCTCCAGGCAGCGTTCGAGCGCCCTCGTCAGATCGCGCGCCGCCAGGCGCTCCTCCGGTGCTTCGTCGGTGGCCGGCCGCTCCGGAACCTCGTCCGTCGATTCGAACCGGGCTCGTCGGCGGCGCCCCATCTTGAGAGCATCCAGGCAACGGTGGCGGGCGATGCCGAAGAGCCAGGTGCGCAGGGAAGAGCCGCGGGCGAAGCGTCCCAGGCCCTCGAAGGCCTGGACGAAGGTCAACTGGTGAACGTCGGCGGCCAGGTCGGGGTCCACGACCATCTGCCGGCAATACCGGTAGAGCGCGACCCCGAAGGCCTCCATGAGCAGGGTGAGCGCACCCTCCCGATCCCCCCGATCCAGGGCCGCGAGGGCTGCCGCCTCGGTCTCGGCCCGCTCGGGCCGAGCTTCCCTCAACGCGGCCACGCCGCCGCCGAGAGTTGCTGTCGAATCATGTCTCCAATAGTAATGGAAGATCGCGGTGATCCGGGCTCGCCGGGTGGCGGCGGGGTGCCCTTCTCGCCGGCACGCTGCTATGGCTGCTTGAGCAAACTCTGGAGTGAGGATTCGCAGCCGGGTCCCAGTGTCAACAATATGAATCTGGTCGGTCGCGAAGGGGGCTTCCCGGGCGGGGGAGGGCAGTCACCACTCATGCACTTGTACGATAGTGATTGACTGATCGACACTGATCGATAGACGGCTATCGGAAATTGCTTAAGGGTGATGCTCTCGGCCGTTTCAACGGACCAGCACGGGCGCGAGCCCGCCGGCGAAGCATCCTGCGAAAAAGGGTCTGCTTTTCCGGCGCCTCCCTGCACGATCAAATAACTTTCTCCCCGCGTTTTCGCGGTGAGCCGAACTGTGGTGCCGACCCTCTCCCGCGCGAGATCTTCCGCCGAGGTCGGATTGGCCGGGGGAAACCGGGAGGCGACGGTGCAGCCGAGGCCGAAAACTGCCAGAACGACCAGAATGAGCTTCAACCAGGAAGGCATGACCCTTTCTCCTTTCAGTGAGCCTCTCTCGGAGGCCGGTCAGATCCAAGAACTACGAAGGGTGCCCAATCAGAAGGCCCCCTGCCTTGGGCGATTCGAGCGCGTTGAGCTCGGGCCAGAGCACCCGCCGGGTCCCGGACGCCTCCTTGCTCGTAGAAGCTCAGGACCATCTCTCGGGCTGTGCGGTCCTGGACCGACCAGAGCGAGGCCAGGACGGTCCGGCTGCCGGCCACCAGGAAGGCCGAGCCGAGCGATCCCCACATCCCTTTGCCCCGCCGGGCCGCCGAGGCGCACGTGGCGAGCACCACCAGACGCGGGGCGACTTTCCAGGTGACGATTCTCTCGGCCGCCACCTCTCCGTCGGCGAGCGCCAGCCACGGTCCTCGGGGACCGAGCCCGGTATGGGTCGCCAGGTGCAGGACGTCCGCCCGCGCCGCTTGGCGCAGGCGTTCGAGCGTGGCGGCTCCGGCGATTTGTGGTGTGGCGTGAAGGCGCGCCGCCACGTCCTTTGCCTCAAGGGCCGCCTCGGGCAGATCTCTTCTCGAGTCCGCGAGCACCACGGAAGGCCCATACCCGGCCGGGGGCCGCCCATCGAGAGCCGCTATCACGTTGATGCTGGGGACGTAGGCAATAGCGTGGTCCTCCACGAGATAGCGGCCACCGCGGCGCAAGGCGGCGAAAGGAAGGTCCCCCAGGACGCCGTCCGCCACGATGCTGAGCGTCGACCCCGGTTTTGTCTGCGCGCTCGCCGGCAGGAGGATCTCCCCCAGCATAGCGGCCGTGCCGGGGTCGTCCGGCCGAGCGATGAATCGGTGGACCAGATCACGAACCGTCGCCAAGGAAGCGGACAGCCTTTTCGCCTCTACGCTGGGACCCGCCACCTCAATGCGCCAAAGCTCGTCGTCCGCCTCGAAGTAGACAAGAAGGCGGCGGCCTCCCAGCAGGGCGAGAGCTTCGTCGATCGGGCGCAGGGCCACGACCGGCGATGCGCTCAGAGGCGGTAGCAAGGCCGTGATCGTTTCCAGGCGTTGGCCCGCGGCGCGCGCGATCTCCGCTCCCCCCGCTTCGCCGGCCGGTGCCGAGGAAGCGTGAAGGAAGGCCTCCAGAAAGGTTCCGGCTTTCGCCCGCTCCACCGTAGCCAGAGCTTCCTTCGTCCGCCCCGACCGGGCCTGAAGACGAAACAGCGCCTCGAACGGCGGACGCTTGTCGTCCATGAGCCAGGACTTGAGCTCGTCGGGTCCCAGGGCAGCGCGCAGGGCCTCGACCGCTGTGACCGAGCGCTCATAAGCCTCCTCGGCCGATCGGGCGTCGCCTCTGGCTTCCTCGACCACGCCCCGCTGGTACTCGAGATCTTGCATCCAAGCCGGGTCCGGCTCTTTCCCCAGGGCGGTCTTCAGGACCTCCGCCGCCTCGGCGTAACGCCCGTGAGCGTGCAGGACGCGGGCGCGGTAGTAGAGCAGAGCGTACGTCTTTCGCCCCGTGGGGTCGGCGTTCTGCCAGGCCGCTTCCAGATGCTGCGCCGCTCGTTCCACGTCGCCGAGGGCGAGATACGTCTTGACCAGGTTGAGGTGTGTGGAGCGGAGGAAGGTTCGATCCGGGCTACCCGCGGCCAATTGAAGACCTCGCTCGAAAGCGTCGCGGGCCAGGGCGACGCGCCCGGTGTTCAGGCGGATAAGTCCTTCATACACCAGGAGGCGCGCCCGGTCGGAGCGCTCCTCCGGCCCGACGAGCGCGGACGCGGCTTCCAGTAACCCCCGCGCCCGGTCGAAATCTCCCGCCTCGTAGACCGCCATTTGGAGAGACTGCAGTGCCCGGGCTTCCCGCTTACGATCCTGGGCCTTCTCGGCTTCTTCGAAGCTCTGGCGGGCGAAGTCGAGCGCTTCACCGTAGGAGCCCTTCCCCCAGGCGAGGAAAAAGAGGCTGTAGGCACTGTCGGCAGCTCGCGCGTGGTCACCGGCTTTCCGGCGCAGGAAGAGCTCGCGGCGGCTCGCCTCGGCCGCGAGATTCCGGATGCCGCGTTCCCGATAGACCCGGGAGGCCAGGCGCAGAACCCCGGCTTCTTCGGAAGTGTTTCGCAGCCGCTTCGCCCAAGCCAGCACTGCGTCGCCGTGACCGAGGCCCTGTTGAGCCTGGGCGGCCGCCACGCCCGCCCGAGGATCGCCCGTCTTCTCGAAGACCTGCTCGCAACGCGCAACTGCCGCTTGGTACTTCTCGGCTGCGAGCAGCGCATTGCACTCCCGGATTGGATCGCTTCGACAGGCGACGAAAACCGCCACGGACCCCAAGAGCCACCACGCTCGGTCCCAGCTCACAGCCCACGCCAAGGTTTCGCTGGCTACCGCATCGCCTGAAGGTCTTCCTCTCATCGTCGCATCTCCCCTGTACCGGAGGCGACGCTCCCCAGCGAATCACAACAAGCTCGCGAAGGCGCCGAATCAGCTAGCCGCCCCGGATAGATTCCTAAATAAAGGATCATTTAATTCTAATTGCGATCGGGCAGCGGCACAAGCCGACGCAGATCCCCCTCCGGAGCCCAGCCCTCGGAGGCAGGTGGCGTTGGCGTCTATTGATGAAGGTGCCGCCGATTCCCCTACCGGACGGGCGGCTCCAGGGTGAGCACGGACGGCACCCGGGCGGGATCGGCCAGCCGCAGGAGGCCGTAGCCGATGCCGGCGAAGCCGTTCATCAGGCCGGGCGATTCGACCCGTCCGCGCGTGCCGCAGAGCCAGCCGTCGCGGGCGATGCTGGCGAGGACGATGCGGGTCTGGCGGTCGATCGCGGCGTCCAGGGCCGGATCGCCCAGAACGCCCCGGGCCTGAAGGAGGAAGTCGAGGTTGCCCAGGTCGCCGTGGCACTGGCAGTGGTTCTCGCCGAAGCCCTGCTCGATCGTCATGCGCGCCGCCTCCCTCACCTCTTCCAGCAGGAGGCGCCGCGCCTCGGGATCCTGAACGTGGCCCAGGGCCTTGAGCCGCGCGAGGCCGACGCCCGGGGCGCCGTAGCACCAGGCCATGGCGACCGTGCTCTCGGGCGGCGGGGCCTGGCCATCGCCGCTGGAAAGCCAGCGGCGCAGCTCGGGCCAGAAGGCCTCGCGCTCCCAGTCGTTGGCCGCCAGGCCCGCCGCGAGGAAGCGGGCGTCGCCAGCCGTCGCGCCCAGCTCCGCGCCTAGCTCAACAAGAGCGAGGCCGATGCCGGCGTTGCCGTGGGAGAAACCGATCTGCGGGCGCTCCGTGGCGAGCCGCGTGAGCCAGCCCACCCCTGAGCCCGCGGGATGGGACCGGGCGAGCAGGCGCTCGCCGCAGAGGGTCGCCACGGCGAGGGCGCGGCGCGAACCGGTGGCGCGGTGGAGAGCCAGGAGGCCGAGAATCGCGCCGGCCGCGCCGCCGACGACGTCGAGGTCCTCGTCGCACTCGATGCGGGGCGGGATCTTTTCGGCCAGCCGCTCCGCCGTGGCGATCAGGTCCGGGTCCTGCCACAGCGAGCCCAGATGGGCGGCGGCGTAGAGGATGCCGCCCCAGCCGGAGAAGGCGCCGATCGCCTCGGGGCCGGAGGCGGGATTCGAGTCCTCGAAGCGCGCCAGCAGGGAACTCATCGCCTCCCGCGCCAGGACGGTCCAGCGCGCCTCGCCGGTGATCGTGCCGAGATAGGCGAGAAAGAGGGCGATCCCGGGCAGCCCCGCGTACAGGTCCTCGGGCGCCGGCACCATCGACCAGAGCCGGTTGCGGAACTCGAGGCCGATCCAGGTGGCATGCCCCTCCTCATCGCGGATCGCCTGGTCCGCGAACCACTCGCCCACGGCGCGGGCGGCGGCGACGAGCCTCTCGCGCAGCTCGGCCGGCGTCCGCGGCGGGCCGGGGTCGACTTCGCCGTACCCCTGCCAGCCCACGTCGTCGCGGTTGAGCAGCTGGGTGCCGAGTGCGAGGCGCAGGAGGGCGAGCTGGCGCCGCAGGTCCTCCTCGCTCAAGCTCTGGAGACGGCGGCGCACGCCCGCGAGGGCGGTCTCGGGGAAAAAGCCGGGGATACACACCCCGCGGCTCGTCCACAGGTCGGTCGACGAGGGGCGGGAGGTGAACGAGGGGATGTCGCCGCCGTGCAGATCGCGGTGCTCGGGCGCCACCACCCGCGCCAGGGCGGGCAGCTCCTCGACCCCCACCCAGAGGCGATCGAAGAGGAGGTCGCGGTCGAGCGCGTCGCGCAGCACGTCGGGGTGATAGCTCTCGCCGAGCAGCAGGCCGTAGACGCGGGTGGCCCGTAACACGGCCCGCACCGGATCGTCCGCGAAACGGGCGACGAGCCCGCCCGGCGCCAGCAGCGCCTCGCGGTGGCGGGCCAGCCGGCGGTAGATCTCGGCGAACCCCGCGGCCATCTCCTCCGTGTACTCGCCGGCCTCGACCTCGTGGCCGTCGAGGGCCGGCCGGTTGCTCCCCCCTTCCAGGGCGACCCGCTCGCGAACGGCGTGCATCTCGTCGGTCCCGATCCCCTGCCATTGCAGGACCGGCTGGGGCGAGGGCTGGCCGGCGACCACCGCCACGCCGCTCAGGTCGACGCCTTCGAACTCGTCGTTGCCGCCGACCCGGAAGGGCAGGAGCCCGATGCGCAGCACCGACTCCGCCAGCGCCTGCCCCGCCAGCCGCTCGTCCGGCCGCGGCCGCGGGGGGACGTCCATCCTTGGATGGAAAAGGGCCTCGAGGTCGACCACCACCGGCTGGCCGCCCGCCGCGATGAGATTCTCGAAATGGCAGTCCGTGGCCTCCAGGGCGTAGAGCACGGCGAGCAGGCCGCCGAGCCGGCGGTGGTAGAGCGCCACCTCGGCCGGGGACGCGCACTCCTGGGAGGCGACGAATTCCATCCAGCCGTACTCGCCGCGGTCGAGCACGGCCAGCCGGCGGAAGGCGAGGCCGGCCTCCAGGGACTCCAACCCTGCGAGCAGCTCCTGGAAGTGACGGTCGACAGCCAGCGACCGCGGCTTATAGACGAGCTTCGCGCCTGATCCGAAAGTAGCGATCCGCACGGCCCTGCCGCCGCGGTGACGGTCCCCGGCGCCGCCGTCGAGACCGGTGAGGGGGCCGGGGTCCCGGCCGGCAAAGAAGGTCGTCACGAGATCAGGCCAGTCCGCCGCCAGCCGTTCGAGGAGCTCGAGGGAGACGGCGACCCAGGCTTCCAGCTCCTCCGCCACCAGCCGGGCGAGCACGGGGTACTCGTTGAGGATCGCCGCGGCGGCTTGGGGCTGGCGCAGGCGATCGACGAAGGCGGCGAAGCGCTCCGCCGCGGTGTCGCCGGTCAGCAGCCCTTGAATCCGCGCCACGTGCATCTCCAGCACCAGCGTCCGCGCCAGGAGAGGCAGCAGGCGCAGGCCGAGCGTCTCGCTCACCAGCCGGTCCGCCTCCTCGGGGGCGAACGGCGCGCGAGGGGCTTGGTGATCCTGGACGATCCCCTGGACGCCGGCGCGCAGCCGGGCGCGCGCCCGGTCGACCAGCGGCCGGACCAGCTCCACGAAGCCGACGGCGGAGTCGTCGCGCATGTCCTCAGGCCAGGGGAAGGGCTCCGGCTCGGCCGGCGCGGGCTCGGCGAAGGCCGCCGCCACCTCGGCAAGCCAGGCCGGCGTCTCCGGCAGGCGGGCCCCGGCGGCCTCGGCGGGCTCCGCCAGCCGCCGCGCGAAGGACTCGGCGTCGAGGCCGTCATCGGCGAGCCGGCGGGCGAAGGCGTCGTCCGAGCGGAAGGGCGACAGCTCGCGCCACTGTTCGAGGCGCAGGCGGGCGAGGTCGTCGATCTCCCCGGAGGTTGGATCGGCTGACGCGCCGTTGCGGGATGCCGCCGCCCGTTCGGCGAGGGTCAGGGCGCGATACCCGAGGTTTCGATCGATCAGGGTGTCGTCCATCGGCGGCGGTTCCGGGGCGGGCTCCCGGGGAGAGGAAGCCCGGCCCCGGCGGGCCGGGCGTGGGAACGATTTACTTCGGGCAGCAGCTCCGGAAGTTGTTGAAGCTGGACTCCGTGCACTTGAGCGCGGTGGTCAGCGCCCCCGCGGCGACGGACTTGAGCAGCTCATCCTCCAGCTCCATGATGCCGGACGGATGCCCGGGAAGGCGATCCCGCTCCTCGGCGGTCAGACTGGCGCGGTAGAGGGGGTCTTTCCAGGCACGCACGATGTCGACTCGATTCATTCCTGACTCCTTTCGAGCGGCTTCCGGCGGGTCGCGCCGGGAGCGGTGGCCATGGTTACTACGGGCAGCAGGACCGCCAGTTGTTGAAGCTGAGCATGGTGCAGAGCCGGTTGGTCGTGACGACGGCGCCCGAGGCCGACTTGAGCTGCTCCTCGTCGATCTCCAGCAGGCCGGACGGGTGGCCCGGCAGGCCGGCGATCTCCGCGCGGCTCAAGCCGGCGCGGTAAACGGGGTCCTTCCACGCGCGGATGACGTCGATCTTGTTCATGGTCTGGTCCTCCTTGCGAGCCGGCGCTCCTTGAAGGGAGCGCGGCGGAGCAGGGCTCCTACACTGCAAGGTGCGCTCCAGCGGGCAGACCGCGACTGGATCGGCGGCACGTGCCCTCGAGGCTACTTCTCGATCTTGATCAGCTCGACGTCGAAGACCAGCATGCCCTGCGGCCTGTCCGGCTTCCCATCGTAGGCGAGCTTGCCGGGAATCCAGAGGCGGCGGGTCTCGCCTTCCACCATGAGCTGGACGCCTTCGCTCCAGCCGGCGATGACCCGGTTGAGGGGGAAGGAGATCGGAGTGCCGCGGACGACGGACGAGTCGAACATCTTGCCGTCGGTCGTCCAGCCGGAGTAATGGACCTCGACCGTGTCGGTGAGCGCCGGATGGACGGTTCCCGTGCCGGGCTTGAGGACCTTGGAGGCCAAACCCGAAGCGGTGGTCTGGGCGTCTGCCGGGGGCGCGGCGACGTCGGCAGGAGCCGGGATCGTCTTGGGAGCCGCCGGCTTGGCGGCTGCGTGCTTGGCGGGAGGAGCGGCCTGGACGGCGGCGCCGCCGCCCAGGAGGGCGAGGACGAGGGTGGCGGTGGAAAGGATTCGTTGGGTTCTCATGGCCGGAACGCTATCGCGTCCGCGCCTGTGGCGCCAACCCTCTGCCAGACCGGTTGTGGTACAAACGGGCATGGACAAAAAAGCCTTGAAGCGAGAGTACAAGGAAACCGCACGTCCGATGGGGGTGTATCAGATTCGGAACACCGTCACCGGCAAGCTGCTGATCGGGACGAGCGTCGATCTACCCGCCATCCTCAACCGGTTGCGGACCCAGTTGCGCATGCGCTCCCACAGCAATCGAGCTCTCCAGCAGGACTTGAACGATCTCGGTCCGGAGGCCTTCGAAGTGGAGATCCTCGACACCCTTCCGGCCTCCGACCGGCCCAACTACGATCCGTCGGATGACCTGCGGACGCTCGAGGCGCTCTGGCTCGAGAAGCTGTCGCCGTTCGGGGACCGCGGGTACAATGCCCGGGTGGCTTGATGAGGGCGACTCTCATCGGCGTTGCCTCCTTGCTCCCATGGCGGCCCCGTAGTCAGGATCCTCTCGGGACCGCTGACTCGGGACCACTCGGGGGCGCTTACGTGCCGCTCAGGGGTTGACGATCACGTTGCCCGGCTTGCGGGGCGGATCATTGCGGAGCCGCTCGGCCACCGCGGGGTTCTGGTTGAATTCCGGCGCCAGCTCCCGATTGATGGCCGCCCACTCCGGATCCTCGTCCTCGGTCTCGAGGATGGCCCCGATGGGGCACTCCGGCAGACACAGGCCGCAATCGATGCAGGCTTCGGGGTCGATGATCATGAACTCCTCGCCCCGATAATCGCCCGGCTTGATGCAGTCCACCGGGCAGACCGAGACGCAGGTCGCGTAGCGCTCTCCCAGGCACTTCTCCGTGATGATGTACGACATGCCTTCCTCCCCCTCTTATGGGTGCGTTGTTGGCGAATCTGTTGGCAGTACAGTAGGAGGAACGGAGGGGCCGCGTCAATCGTCTGGCGCGTCTGGCGTCATTCGAGCCGCTTCGGCCGCCTAGCGGCAGTACCGCGCCAGCTCCCGCCGGTTGTGGACGTGGATTCGATGCAGGGGATCGACCGAGATCAGGCCCCGCTGCTTGAGATCCACGATGACCTGATTGACCCGCTCCCGCGAGGCGCCGACGATCTCCGCGAGGTCGCTCTGCGTCAGCCGGAGGGGAATCCGTACCTCGCCTCCGGCCTCCAGGGAGCCATAGCGGTCGGCCATGGCGAGGATCTGGCGCGCCACCCTCCCCTGGACGTCCAGCGTGCAGAGCGCCTGGATCTGCTCGTTGGCGAAGCGCAGCCGGTGCGAGAGGAGGCGTACCAGGTTGTCCGCCAGAGGGCTCAGGTTGTGTACGCAGGCCTGGAAGGTGGCCCGGTCCATCCACAGCAGGCGCGCCCGCTCGGTGGTCACGACGTTGGCGGAGCGGCCGGCGCTGTCCAGCAGGCTCATCTCGCCCACCGTGTCACCGCGGCCGAGGAAGGCCAGGATGACCTCCCGGCCGTCGGCACGGGTGACGTAGATCTTCACCGTCCCTTCCAGCAGCACGTAGACGACCTCGCCGGGCTGCTCGGCGGTGATGAAGTGAGTGCCCGCCTGCACCGTGGAGATCCGCAGCAGTCCATTGAGCTCCGCGAGCTCTTCCGGAGCCAAGCCCTGGAAGAGCTCCAACTCGCCCAACAACATTGGATCGGCAACAGCACGCATAGATATATTTCATTTTAGCTCTTTATCCCTTCCCTTGTCTGGACGCCCCGCCTGCCGGCGCCACCAAGGAGGAGTCAGGAGAAGGAAGAGAACAGCCCCCAGCGAGAGGCCGAACGCCCAGCAGCCGGCGACGAAACCGGGCGGCAGGAAACGAAGCTCGACGCGGGAGGCGCCGGCCGGGAGGCGCACTCCCAGGAAGGCGCCGTCGACGTGGAGCGTCGGCAACTCTCGGCCTCCGGCCCGGGCCGACCAGCCGCGCGAGAAGGGAACGGAGGAGGCGAGGAGCGCCTCGTCTCCCCGCGTCACTTCCAGGACCACCCGGCCGGGAACGGCGGACACGACTCGCGGATCGGGGGATGCCGGGCGTCCGGGGGACGGGCGCCAGGTCCCCAACTCGTCGCGGAAGACGGAGACCCGCCGGGCCTCGGTCATCCCGGCGATCCAGCGGTCCAGACCGCCGCGTTCGATGGCTACCGCCTCGCTCGGGAAGAACCAGCGCGGCAAGGCGTCGGGGTTGCGCATCAAGGTGTAAGGCGCGAAGAGACCGCCGTCGATCCGCGGCAGAGTGCGGTACTGAGGCACGGAGGGGCTTCCCACCACGGCCCGCACGCCCAGGAAGTCGAGGAGGGGGTGGTCGAGGTTCCGGATCGGCGCGAAGTACTGGTCCATCGACGAGTGGAACCCGAACGCCTGGCCCAGCACGTGAAGATAGGCGGCGGACGCCATCGGATCATGCGCCCGGAAATCGGCCACGCCATAGACGCTGAGGAAGCCGGGATAGACGAGGTAATCGCCGCCGGTGGCCCTGCCCGCGGAGGGGCCTCCCGCCTCCTGGACGAGGCGGTCCAGCAGCGCCGAAGGGGGGTAGAAGAGAGCCGGGTGCCCCACCGGCAGAAGGCTGCGGGACCAGGGAATCAGATCGACCAGGAGCACGGCCGCGAGCGCCACCGCCCCCCAGCGCGGCCGCCAGCCGGCCAGGGCCACCGCCGCGGCCAGAGCCACCCAGAGGGCGATCGTCCACGGGTCCGTGGCCACGGCCAGGCTGAGAAGCGCGGCGAAGGCCAGCGATGCCCAGATGGCAAGGTGATGCGAGGGGGAGCGCCTCCGCCGCAGCAGAAGGTCGATGCCGAAGGCTCCGGCCACGCACAGCGCCAGCGAGACGACCGGCAGCAGACGGGCATAGGCCGGCATGCGCAGCAGCGGCACCAGGTAGAGCAGCCGGGCGAGCGGCAGGAAGTGAGCGGCCAGCAGCAGCCCGGCGACGGCGAACCCGAGGAACGGCCAGGCGCGGCGGTCGCGGGCGGCGAGCAGCAGCGTCAGCCAGGCGAAGGCGAAGGCCACGAGCCCGGTATAGCCGCTCTCGAACTCCGCCCAGTTGAAGGGCCCCTGGAACTTCACCCGATAGGGTGGACCGAAGGCATGCGGGCTGGACGGCGCCAGCACGAAGCTGCCATAGCCGGGCTGGAACCAGGTGATCGGGGCGAGCAGCCACATCGTCCCGGTGGGCCGGCCCGGGTCCCGGGTGTCGTGGGCGCGCTGTGAGCCCGGAATGCTGGCGACGAAGGGCAGGAGCTGGGGCGCGGCGAGGCCGAACCCGAGAGTCGCCGCCAGGGCCGCCGCGACAAGGCCGCGCCCCAGGCCGGCCGCTCGCCGGCGCAGGCCCAAACCGCAGACCCCGGCGAAAGCGCCGCCGAAGGCGGCGGTCTCCGGGTGGCCGGAGAGCAGGAGCGACGCGGTGATCGCCGCCGTCGTGGCGATCGCTCGCCGGCCGGGGTGGCGGAAGAGCCGCACCGTCCCGGCCGCGAGCCACGGCACCCAGGCCGCCGTCGCCGTCACCGGGAACAGGGCCCAGGAGAAGAGGCCGCCTCCCAGGGCGAAACCCGCCGCCGCCAGCAGCGACGAGGCTCGGCCGCGGCCGGCGGAGCGGGCGAGCAGCCAGGTGCCCTGAAAGCCTACCAGCAACTTCAGGATCAGGGCTCCCAGCAGGTGATGCTGGAGGGGCAGGCCGCGCGCCGCCATCTGCAAGGGAGAAAAGGCGCCGGCCTGGGGGTTCGCCCAAGGCGAGCTGCCTCCCCCGAGGCTGTCTGACCACAGGGGGAGGCGGCCTTGGGCGAAGGCATGGCGCACCTCGAGCTCCCAGGGCAGGAGCTGGTAGATGATGTCGTTCAGCAGGTCGTGCTCGCGCTCCGCGGTGAGGATCGCGGGCGCGCCCGGCACCACGTCCTGCAGCAGGTTGCAGGGCGCCAGCACGGCATGCCCCGCGATCCACGGCGTCAACATCAGCAGCGGCGCGATCCAGCCGCCGAGCACGGCGCTCCTCCTCAGCCGCAGCCCTAAACCCCGGGCGAGCAGCCAACAGAGGCCTTGAGTCGCCAGCATGGCGGCCAGCAGAGGCCCAGCAAAATGGGGATCGAGGACACGCATTCGCAAATTCTTTCCGGCTTCATTCCATTTACGTGCCAGGAGGCCCCGCCGTCGCGGTTTCGTGAGTACGATACCCGTGGATCATGATTCCGCTCCTCCCTTGTCTCGATTTTCCTATTTGGCGATACTTTATGGACAGAGAGCTGGTTTCATCGGCGTGTCCATATCGACTTCCGACAAAGGAGGGGGCTGTATGTTCTCGAAAAGAATGTCTCGCATTGCGCAAACGGCGCTGATCGCGACTCTCTGCCTGGCGCCCATGGCCCAGGCCGGCGTCCGGCCAGGGGACAGAGGAAATCCGAAGCCTGCCGCGTCCCGGGTGCAGGTCGCCTTGCAGTCCTTCTGGCATGGAGTGGTGAGCCTGTTCGAGAAAAACGGAGGCTCGATTGATCCCAGCGGCCAGCCGGTACCGGGCGCCGGAAATACCGCAGGAACCGACGAAGGTCCCTCGATCGACCCTGACGGCGCACCTCATAGCTGAATCCAGCTAGCGACGAAGGAGGGCCGGGCGACCGGCCCCAGATTTTTCCTGCCTGCCTGTGACTCGATTTCCCGGCTTTCTGATACTTATCTTGATGGGAGCAGTCTCAATCTGAGATAGTTCCGTGTACTCGTATCCCATCCGGAGGGAGAATCGCTTGGAAAATCACCTGTCACTTGAAACGATGGCGAAGCTGCTGGCTGGCGATCTGAGCCACGAGGACCTCGTGACTCACGTTGTTCCTCATCTTCTCGAACGCTGTCCTGATTGTCGGGGGCAGTACGAGGAAGTTCGCCGGCTCCAGGAGGAAATCGGTCACTGGGACGAGCGAGTCGCTGTCTTTGAGGAGCCTGAATCGCACGAGCTGCTCGCTGTTTTGGGAGAGCTCTCCTTCGAGGATCAGCTCGCTCTGGTCCTCGCCGACGAGAGCTTTCAGACCTGGGGACTTTGCCAGCTCCTGCTCAAGCAGAGCCTCTCGGCGGGTTTCCAGGATGCCTCCAAGGCCGTTAACTTCGCCGAGCTGGCCGTAAGAATTTCCAAGCACCTGGAGGACACCTATGATCCTCATTGGGTGCTGGACCTCCGAGCCCGGGCCCACGCGCACCTCGGGAACGCTCGACGGATCCTGGGTGAGCTCAGGAGTGCCGAGATGTCGTTCCGGGAGGCCGAGCTCCTCTTGGACGCAAGCATGACGGGAAACGAGATCGCCCGGGCTGAGGTCATTAAACTCAAAGCGTCCTTGCGGAGAGCCCAGCGGCGCTTCCCGGAAGCCTTGGCCCTCGTGGACCAAGCGCTCACGATCTACCGCTGTCAGAATGATCTTCGCGGTGCCGGTTTTGCCCTCCTAAAGAAGGCCAAGATCCTGGAGGACGGAGAAGATCTCCAAGGCGCTATCCACCTTCTTGGGGAACTTCTGGGCGAGTTGGACCCGGATCGGGAGCCTCAGTTGTCGGCCTACGCCCGCCACAATCTGGTTCTCTGCCTGACCGAGGCCGGGCGCTATGACGAAGCCGAGTTGCTGCTTCCTATGGTCCGGGAACAGATCACAGTCCAGGACCAAGCGCTGAATCTGGTCCGCCTCCGCTGGACGGAAGGCAGGATCGCCTCAGGATTGGGCCGCACGGCCGAAGCCGAAAGAGACTTCCGAGAGGTCCAGCAGGAGTTCCTGGCGAGAACCATGAGCTACGATGCAGCCCTCGTCTCTCTGGATCTGGCCACCCTTTACACCCGCGAGCACCGAACCGCCGAGCTCAAGCGGTTGGCCACGGAGATGGCCCCCATCTTCGAGTCCCGCGATGTCCATCGCGAGGCCATGGCTGCCCTCTTCATGTTCCGCAACGCCTGCGAGGAGGAGCGGATGACCGTCGAGCTGGCGACGCAGCTCGCTCTCGAACTCCGGCGCCGCCAGCACGGGACGATCTCCTAAGAGGGTGTCTTAAAGGGTGGTTGACGACGACGCCTATGCCGCCAGGGATTGAAATCACCTGGCTACCATCTATAGTCCCTACGGGACACAGGAAGAACGAAATAGCAGTCCCGGAGGGGACAAGCGTCGGTAGCCAGGGATTTCAATCCCTGGCGGCGCAGGCGTCGCTGTCGCTCCTTTTGAGACTTTTAAGACCCCTCTAAACGTCCCCCTCAGTCATCCACATGGCTGGCCGCGCCGCGCGATCCCACTCCTGAGCCGCCCTTCTGCTGCCAGAAGAAGGGCTCGCGCTTGTGCGGGTCGGGCGCGATCTGGTCCAGCGTCATGCTGTCGTAGACGCGGCCGTTGAGCACCACCAGCCCGATGCTCGCCGTGTTCCTGATGTCGTCCAGCGGATTGGCGTCGAGCACCACCACGTCCGCCAGCTTGCCCGCTTCCAGGGAGCCGATGTCCTTGTCCAGACCCAGGTAGTGAGCACCGTTCAGGGTGGCCGAGCGCAGCACCTCCATCGGCTTCATTCCCCCTTGGGCCAGCATCCACATCTCCCAGTGCGCTCCCAGGCCCTCGCGCTGACCGTGGGCGCCCATGTTCACCTTCACCCCCTCGTGGCCGAGGTCGGCGGCGATGCGGGCGATGTTGAAGTGGTTGTACTCCTCGTCGGGAGCCGTCACCCGCCGGCGCGAGCGCTCGTCGACGATCTCCCGCGGCACGAACGAGAGCAGGCGCTTGTCCTCCCAGACGTGCGTCTTGTCGTACCAGTAGTTCTCCCCCCAGATGCCGCCGTACCCCACGAGCAGCGTCGGGGTATAGCCCACCTCCGTCCCCTTCCAGAGCTGGCGCACGTCGCGGTAGATCTTTGCCACGGGAATCGTGTGCTCGACGCCGGTGTGGCCATCCACGACCTGGGTCATGTTGTGCTCGAAGAGCGAGCCGCCCTCGGGCACCACCATCATCTGCAGCTCGCGGGCGGCGGCGATGACCTGCTGGCGCTCGTCGCGGCGGGGCTGATTGTAGCTCTTGACGCTGAAGGCGCCGGCCGCCTTCAAGCGGCGCAAGTGGCCGCGGGCGTCCTCCAGATTGTCGATGGTGGCGGTGAAGGGGGCGGTGGCGCCATAGAGGATGGTGCCGGTCGAGAAGATGCGCGGCGCCGTGATCATGCCGGCGCGGGCGAGCTCCGAGGCGGCGAAGACGGTGTCGGTGTCGTTCGAGGGATCGTGGAGGGTCGTCACGCCGTAGGTCAGGGTGGCGTAGGTGACCCAGTTGCGCCGCGGCACGATGCCGTCGGTGCCGAAGGTACCGTGCCAGTGGACGTCGATCAGGCCGGGGATCAGCGTCTTGCCCTTGACGTCCACGACATGGGCGCCGGCCGGCACGGCGACTCTCGTCCGCGGGCCGACCGCCTTGATGCGGTTGCCCTCGATGACGATGGCGCCGTCCTCGATCACCTCGTCGCCCTTCATGGTGACGATGCGCCCGCCGACCAGCGCCACGGTCCCCTTGGGGACGTCGCTCCCGGCCTTGAAGCCGATGTTGAGGCCCTGGGCCGGCGGGTCGGGGAGCTTCTCGGGCGCGCCCTCGCGGAAGGCGAAGGCGTTCTTGAGGTCCAGGGTGTAGAGCTCGGGGCCGAGCGACCAGTGGAGGCGCTGCGAGTCGCCGGACCAGCGCAGGTTCTCACCCGCGTCGCGGGTCACCTTGCGTAGCGGCAGGGCGCTCGCCTTGGGTCCCACGTCCACCGCCGTGCCGGTGACCACGAAAGGCATCACGTAGGCGTTGTACCGCTCGGTGAAGGCCACCCACCTGCCGTCCGGCGAGACGCGGAACTCGGTGGCGTTGTCGCTCGCGAGGTCGGCGCGCTCGTCCTTGCCGTCGAGGCCGATGGAGACGAGCTGGCGCTTACCCTCGCCAACGTAGCGAAGGACGTAGACGCGGTCGCTCTCGGCGCCGAAGTGCGGGCGCTCGCCGTCCTCGGTGACGAGCACCGGCTCGCCACCTGAAGCCGCCACCCGGTAGACGCCCGGCTCCAGCGACCAGTTGGGCGTCCGGATGAAGCCGCCCTCGATCTTGCGGTAGACGATCTGCTTGCCGTCCGGCGAGAAGGCCGGCTCCACATAGTGGCCGGGCTTATCCGTCACCACCCGCCCCTCGCCGCCCTCCGCGGAGACCACGCGCACCGTGCCGAGCTTGTCGTCGTCCCAGGTGGTGTAGACGATGGAGCGGCCGTCGCGGGAGAACGAGGGATAGTACTCCCAGGAGTCATTCTGCTTCGTCAGCCGGCGCGGCGTGCCGTCGGGCAGGCCGCGGACCCAGAGGTGCCCCAGGGCCTGGTAGACCACCCGGTCTCCCTTGGGCGACACCTCCACCCAGCGCAGCATTTTGGTGTCGAACGTCTCCGGCGCCACCTCCTGCGGGAAGCGCACGGCGGCGGTGACCTTGCGGGCCGCGTGGACGTGAAAGGGAATGTCGGCGACCTGGCGGGAGGCGACGTCGAGGCGATGGATCTTGCCGGCGGCCCAGAAGACGAGGGACTTCGAGTCCGGCGTCCAGGCCATGGAGGGATAGAGGCCGTGGATCGACCAGGTCTCCTGCATGTCGCGGTCGAGGCCGTCGTAGAGGGGCCGGATCTCGCCGGAGCGCAGGTCCATCAGGTGGATAATGCTCTTGCCACGAATCCGGCGGATGAAGGCCAGCGACTTGCCGTCCGGCGACGGGGTCGGCCGGACGGAGCCGCCCTGGCCTGTGATGTAGCGCTGGGTCTTGCCCGTCTTCCGGTCGAGGCGCTGGATGACGAAGATCTCGGTGTTGGGGTCCTTGTTGTACTCGAAAACGGGGCCGGGCGTGATGTCCTGGCTGTAATAGAGGTAGCGGCCGTCGGGCGAGAAAACGGGCTCGCCGGCGTCCTTCTGGTCGTTGGGCTTCTTGGTGAGCGGCAGGCCGTCGCCGCCGCTGCGATGGTAAAGCCACATCTCGCCGGCGCCGAGCGAGCGCTGGGCGGTGAAGTGCTTGCGCGCCACCACGTACTCGCCGTCCGGCGACCAGGAGGGGCTGTTGAGCAGGCGGAAGGTCTCCTTGCTGACGGCCTTGGGGTTCTTGCCGTCGCGGTCGGAGATCCAGATGTTGTCGCCGCCTCCCTGGTCGCTGGTGAAGGCGATCGTCTTGCCGTTCGGGCTGTAGCGGGGCTGCATCTGCCAGGCGACATCGTGGGTGAGGGCCCTGGCCTCGCCTCCGGTGATGGGAATCGTGTAGAGATCGCCCAACAGGTCGAAGGCGATCTCCTTGCCGTCGGGGCTGACGTCGAGGCTCATCCAGGTACCCTCGTCCGTGTCGATGGTGACCTCGGACGACGGTCCCGGCGGGTTGTTGACGTCCCACTTCTCTTCCTTCTTCTCCTCCGCCGGCTTGGGAGCGCCCTTGCCGCCCTCCAGCTTCTCCTTCTGAAGCTCGGTCGCGTTCTCCTCCGGCTCCTTCTCTTTCTTCACCTTCTCCTTGAGCTCGGGCTCCGGGGGCGTCACCTCCGGAGCCGGGGGAGCCGGGGGAGCCGGGGGAGCCGGAGGGGCGGGAGCCTGGACGGTGGACGTGCCGGCGTGCTGGGGACCCGCGATCACGGGCATCAGCCCGAGAGAAGCAAGCAGTGCGGCGAAGAAGAGAAGACGGATCGATTTCATAGTGATTTCCTTTGGGACGGGCTCGGCAAAGCCGCGAAGAGTACGCGCCGAGGGCTCCGAAGTTTCAAGATCCGCGGAGGAGCGCGGGCAGACTACGTGCGGGGGAAAGGCGGTGTCAAGGACGCCCCGCCGGGAAGCTCCGTATACGGATAGAGGTTACGACCGATGAGGCCTGCTGCCTCGCAACAAAGCAAGGAGACGGCGATGAACGCCAGAGCGAGATTTTGTAAACACCTTGGGATTCTGGCGCTGCTGCTGATGACTCTTGGGTTGATCACGACGGCACGCCCGGCGCGGGCCGGCCAGGATGCCTGGACGCCTTTCGGGCCGGGCGAGGGATTGCTTCAAACGCTGACCGCGTCGCCGCGCGGTGAGCTCTACGTCACCACGAGCTTCGATCTGACGGAGATCTGGCAACTGCCGCTGCCCACCGTCCCCTGGCGCTGGCGGGACAACGGGCTCGGCGAGCCCCACGTGACCGCTCTGGCGGTGGATCCGAAGAGCCCGAACTCCCTCTGGGCGGTCTCGGGCCTCAACCTCCAGACCGTCTTTCACTCGAACGACGGCGGCGGGAGCTGGACCCCGGTCTTTACCGGCGATATCCCCTTCCGCGTCGTTCATCTCTGGGTGGCACCGGCGAAGAAGTCCATCGTTCTGCTCGCCGAGACCGGCAACGGCGCCGTTCGGCGGCTGCTGAGAAGCGCCGACGGAGGCGCGTCGTGGACGGAGGTGCCGGGAGTCCTCGGCCCGGTGGCCGCTCCCCCCGACGAGCCGAACGTCGTCTACGCCTCCACGGCGGACGGGCTCGGCGTCGTCCGCAGCACCGACGGCGCCCTGACCTTCCGCTCCACCGGCGCGCTGCCCGTCGAGGCGGGCGATACGTTGCGCGCGCTCCACGCCACCTTTGGCCGGGGGGCGAACGTCTTCGTGTCGTTCGCCAACGCCGGGCTGTTTCGCAGCACCGACAATGGCCGCCGCTGGAGCCGCGTCGGGTTCCCGCACGCCGGTCCCCGCGCCCTCGCCTCCGAGCCGAAGACGCCGAGCACGATCTACGCGGTGAATTTCCAGGGCCTCTACGCCAGTCCGAAGAACGGCAAGAGCGGCAGCTTCCGCGCGCTGGCGACGTTCTCATTCATTCAGGCCCTCCCTGAGCCGACGGCGCTCGTAGCGGCTCCTGGCGGCCCCTACTTCCTCGCCGGCCCCGACCTCTACCGCTACAAGGCCGGGGACAACGGCTACGCGCCGGTGGCGAAGACGGGGATCGAGAGCTTCGGCGTCGCCGAGCTGCGCTTCCACCCGGCCGATCCGTCGCTTCTAGCTCTGCGGACCCTTACGGGCTGCATCAACGACTCCTGCGACTTTCGCACTCTCCTCTCGACCGACGGCGGCAAGACGTTCCAGCGCCTCGGCACTCTGCTCTCGCCTCGTCTCTTCGCCGACGTCTCCGATCTGGCCTTCGATCCGGCCTCGACCCAACGGTGGCTCATGGCCATGGGAGTCGGCGCGGTGCTGACCGAGAATGGCGGCACCCGCGTGGTTCTGCCGGCACCGGTGACGACCGTCGAGATCGCCGCCGGCGGCACCCTCCTCGCCGGGGGCCTGGACGGCCTTCAGGTGAGCGACGACGACGGCGCGAGCTGGCAGACCACCCTGAGCGGCGCGATCCCCGTGTCGCCCGAGCATCCCCAGGGAGGTGAACGGAGAGTCGTCGATCTGGTGGCGAATCCTTTCGCTCCGGAGCGCGTGATCGCGCGCGTGCAGGAGCTGATTCAGCCCGTGCCGCCACGCGTTCCAGGCAACCCGGTGATCTACCGTAGCGCCGACGGCGGCCACACCTGGACGAAGCTCCTCGACGGCGGCGCGGATATCGAGTTCGTCCCGGGCGCGCCTTCGAGCCTCTACCTCCTTCTGCCGACCGTCGGCGGCGCCGAGCTGCGCCGCAGCGACGACGACAGCGCGACCTCCCACCTCATCCACGCGTTCGCCGTGAACGAGGGGGTGAGCGACGTCGCGACCGATCCCTCGGCGCCTCAGGATCTCTATGCCGCGTCGGCCACCGGCGTCCTCCAGAGCCACGACGGCGGCGCCACCTGGGAGCCCACGCCGGGCAGCTTCAGCGCCTGGGGCGCCTACCGCCAGTTCGTGGGCCACGTCCAGGTCCATCCCACCGAGCCGGCGCACCTCTTCGCCTCCCCGTTCGCCGGGGGTCTGTTCGAGAACCAGTTGACGGAGTGAGGGCTCGGTAGCGTGCAAAAGGCTCCCAACATTGTTGGGAGCGTTTTCACATTGCGCTGGGCCTCCCAACATTGTTGGGACTCTCCCAACAATGTTGTGGTACTCCCAACATTGTTCCGGCTCTCCTCAACAATGTTGGGGCTCCAGAAACATTGTTGGGGGCGCCACGACATTATGCCTGGCCTCGCCACATTGTTGGAATCGCTTTCTCATTGTGGGGAGGGCCGTCACATAGTTGCCGGCGATTTCCCATTGTGAGGGCCATCGGCATTGATCTCTGCGCTGATTTTACCCTCCCAAAGCTCTTCCGATGCTAGAAAAGGTGTCCGAACCTTTGTTTGCCTTCCTGCTGCGCATCTCCAGGAGAACTGTCAAATCTCCGCTCCTCTGAAACCAAAGTGAACGGAGATATTTTTTCTCCAATTACCGCTTGACATCTCCAAGATCTCTGCTACACTGTAACTCAGCCGGCCGGAGCAACACCGAAGCACAAGCGTCGCACGGGCCCCAGAGGCGTTCTCTGTGGAAGCGCGACAGGACCATTCACAGGAAAGGAGGAGAACATGCGTAATGCCAAGGAGTTTTCCAACAGGATCACGAGCTGGGACCTGACCAGCGCCAGCGTTAAGCCGCACGTGGCGGACATGCCCCAGGTTCAGCCCCTGCTGACTGAGCTGGATGCGCTGATTCCGGACGCGCGGTCGCTGGACGTCCGCATGGAGCACGCCCGTAGCCAGGCGAGAGACCTCACCAAGCAGCGCCAGGACCTTGAGAAGCAGGGAGAGAACCTGCGGCGCCGGATCGCCTCGCACCTGCGGGGGACGTTCGGCTTCACGAGCGAGCAGCTGGGCCAGTTCGGCATCAACCCCCGGCCGCGGGTGATCCGCCGCAAGAAGTCGGAGGCGAAGAAGACCAAGACTCAGCCTGACGCCACCAAGTAGTGTCTGAAGGTAGGACCTCATCCTGAAGCACGCCGGGGGCCGCAAGGCCCCCGGTTAATTCTGGCGACTGCGCATCAGCCCAGGGGAACCGCGATGAGGAAGCCCACCGAGGTCTCGTCGAGCTTGGAGGTACCGACCACGATGATCTCCCCCCTCTTGAGCGAGAACGGCGTAAAAATGCCCGTTGCCTGTGGTGAGGAATCGCAGCCGCGCCAACTTGACGCTGACGAGAAACCGGTATAAGGTTCACTTGTCCAATAGAATGAGTAACATACAATCACCGCTGCTCAGGCATAGTCTCACTTCATCTTGGCAACAGCGTCCCTGGAGGTGGTGTCATGAAGGCGCTCGCTTCAGAGTCTCGTCCACTGTTCGTCGACAGCGACTCCACAAAGAGCGGTCTAGGCGCTCGTTGTCGAAGGAGCCGCCCGGGCCCTGAATTGGATTTGGTCGAGTCCTTCCTTAGTGCGATGCCTCTGCACGTCCCCAGAGGCTGCCGAGCGACTGTATTCCGCGAGCCGCGCCTTGAATCGGGGTTCCCGGATCTAGTCATCGTAGTCTGGCGCGAAGATGTCACGCTCGCTTGGGGACCTGAGAGAGAATCTCTAGGAGCATATGACCTCCGCCTTATGCACTTCCTGCACCACATTCGACGCGCCAGCGAGGACGAGCTTGTTGGCTGGTTTGGTCGGCGTGCCTCTGCGAGCATCGAACGGCTATACGATGCTGAAATGATTCGGCTTGTAGGCTCCTCTTGGACTCCGTGTGCGTTCCGTCGGTCCTTTGCAGCGTCGAAGATCATCGCCGTTGAAGCAAAAGTCGGCAAATGGAACGAAGTCTTGAATCAGGCACTTCTCAATACCTGGTTTGCTTCCAAGTCTTATGTGCTTGTTCCAAATTTGCCATCCGAGCCACGGCTTGCCGCCGCACGGCGGGTCGGAATTGGAATATGCTCGCTTGATAATCACCAAGTCCGGGAGATAGCCAGTGAGTCCACGCGACTACCGCGATCATACGCTTCATGGATGTTCAATGACTGGGCTTGGCGTTCTCTTAGAGGCATGAAGAGCGAGACCTTGTGATCGGGAGCCCACAAGTCACAGCAGTCTGGCTCGCGGTGCAGTTTCCGGATCTCCAAAACATCCAGCCGCTGTCGCAGGGTGGCCAGAAGCAGGTCTTCTCTGCTCTTCATTCTCGCGATGGCGACGTCGTATTGAAACTCATGCATCCTGGCTCCGACATGGACCGTACGGCGCGAGAACTTGTCGCCGTCGCGAGAGTACAGTCGGCTCGCGTACCCACGATCTTGGACCAAGGAACGGTCCCGACACCTATCGGCGACTGCTTTTGGTTCAGAGAACAACGCATCCATGGCCTCACCGTCCGCGAGCGTCTGGCAACTCGCCCTTTCGACACCCCAAGTCTCCTTCGGTTGGCGCTGCATGTCTCTGAAACACTCGTGGCCGCCGAGGAAGCCGGCATCGTTCATAGGGATGTGAAGCCAGAGAATATCCTCATCGATCTGACGGGAGCTTATTGGCTAATTGACTTCGGCCTTGCAAGGCATCTTGGCCTTGATTCGCTAACCGCCACATTGAATGCCTTTGGCCACGTGACTTGGGGTTATGCTCCGCTAGAACAGTGCCGTAACATGAAGCAAGATATTGACGCCAGAGCCGACTTGTTTGCACTCGGCGTCACTCTCTATGAGTGTGCGACTGGCACTAATCCTTTTCGGCTCGGTGCTCGTGATGCGCTAGAGGTTCTTCGGCGAATCGAGAACGGCTCATCTCCTAGCTTGATACTCTCTAATCCAGCCGTACCGGTGCCAGCCGACTTCGCTCACTTAATCGCGGCCCTAACACAACGGCAGCGTGTTCATCGACCACGAACCGCCCGCGAAGCTCACGAATGGGTCAAGGATATCTGCGACAGGGAGGGAGTGTCATGACATGGAACTCTATCTTCACGTCGGCTTGTTTACCCGCATTAGGGGGCGGCGTATGCGGCTCCGAACGAGGACTCGGCTAATGGAACTTTATCTACAGTTTGGCTATGGGATGATGCAGCATTGCCGTCATTTGATTTCCGATTGGGGAGGAGGTACGGTAGTGCTGAGCCCGCGCGACATGAGTGACAAGCAACTCCGTACTTTGTCTTCCGAGATCACGGATCTTGCCGGTGGGCGGGTTCTCCTAGATCCTCAATTCTACCTTCCGCACGCAGATCACGAGAGACTGTGCTCTCATGCATATTGGCCATCAAACTACAACACCGATGCATTCTTCCAAGGTAGAGCGCTTCGAGATCTGCTCCAGAAGTTACTCGACCTGAATCAAGCTGTCGGCGCTAGCAAGATCATTCTCCCAGGGCTCTTGGCCACTTCCATTGATGACGATTGGTTAGAAACTGAGCGTGTCGTGCTAGAGGTTGCTCGGGAGTTTGCAGGTGAGCACCCTCTAATCGCAACGATAGCGTTGGATGCCGATACGACGCGAAATCAAGATCAAATCGCATCTTTACTAGATGCTGCACCCGGCTGGAAAGCTGACGGCTTCTATATCGTCTGCGAACATCCCAACGGGGATTACCTCGTTCGAGACCCTAATTGGCTAGCCAACGTCCTCGATCTTGCAGCAGGGCTTCGCCTTTCGGGAGCTGAGGTTATCCTTGGATACTGCAACCACCAAATGCTTGCAGCCAGTGTCGTGCGAGCGAACGCCATCTGTTCAGGCACTTGGATGAACGTGCGTTCGTTCCCACCCGACAAATTCCGAAACGCCTACGAAGATGAGATCCGGCAGCGTACTACTTGGTATTACTGTCCGCAGGCGCTCTCGGAGTACAAGATTCCGTTTCTCGACATTGCGCAGAGACAAAGGCTGCTCTCAAGGATGGCGCCTCCTCCAGAGCTTGATGGAGGCTATAGCAAACGCTTATTTGAGGGGCCGCAACCGACTACGGTCGGATTTTCTGAGCAGCTTGCTTTTAGGCACTATCTCCATGCGCTACACCAGCAAGTTCGGACTCTCGAACACGAGAACTACGACGAAGCGCGCGCCACACAGGATGGTCTCCTTATCGAAGCCGAAGATCTTCTTAGGATGCTGAGCGGTGCGGGCGTCCGCGGCCAGCAGAGAGACTTCTCGGAATCCATTGCTGTCAACCAAGCGGCGCTTTCTCTTCTTGACTCCATTCGGGGACCAATTCTAAGGCGACGATGGAGAGATTTGGGGTAATTCACTGCGAGCGGCTACGAGCTTGGACATCAGCGCATGATGCGCCAGGTCTGGATGAGATGGTGTTGCTGGGACTGCGCCGGCGTCACCCTTGGCGGGGTTGGGGATGTGGTGGAGGGTGCCTCATAACCCCGGGTTCGCACCGGCTGCGCCGGCTCCCACCCGGGGCTAGAGGAATGCCGCCCTACGGGCTCGCCGTGTCGTTGGTCGACCCTCACCCCGAATCAAATATCCATCGCGAGGTATCGACAAGGGTCCGGCACCCATTGCAGTCCCAAGGCGTCGAAGAGAGCCCGTCAGGGCGGCGCTCCCGTAGCCCCGGGTGGGAGCCGGCGAGCCAGTGCGAACCCGGGATTGGATGGGCGTCCCGGAGTTGAATGGGAAAAATGGTTGAATGCGACAAATGGGGTTGGGGCCAGGGCTCCGTCGTAGTCCCTCGTAAGTCGCGCTTCTTGAGCAGGATCACCGGGGCACTGGCTTTTCTCTAAGGAATCTGGTATTCCTTTGGCGTGCCATTGGCTCCAGATCAAGAAACTTTCGCTCGGACCAGCAGCCTTCGCACGGTCCAGGTGCGGTTGCTCCGCGGTGGGGAGAAGCCGATCTGGAACCGGCTCATGCGCGAGCATCACTACCTCGGCTTCCAGGGGTGGGTTGGCGAATCCTTGCGCTACGTGGCCGAGTGGGAAGGCAGGTGGGTGGCCTTGGTGGGTTGGTGCGCGGCAGCCTTAAAGTGTGCCGCCCGAGACCGTTGGATCGGTTGGCCGGAAGTGTTGCAGCGCCAACGCTTAGCGTTGATTGCCAACAACGCGCGCTTCTTGATCCTCCCCGGTCCGAGAGTGGCCAACCTGGCCTCGCGGGTGCTCGGGCTGACCCTCAAGCGACTGTCTGGCGATTGGCAGCAGGTGCATGGTCATCCGTTGTTTTTAGCCGAGAGTTTCATCGATCCTCAACGCTTTTCTGGGACCTGCTATCGGGCGGCCGGCTGGATTCAGGTCGGCCAAACACGGGGCTATGGCCGCCGGGCCGCCGGCTATCGGGCTCATGGCGAGCCGAAGACGGTCTGGGTGCGTGCGCTGGTGCCTGATGCCGCCGAGCGTCTGTGCAGCCCGGTACTGGAACCTCTTCTGCCAGGAGGAAAACCGGTGGATATCAAGCTTTCCAAGAGGAAGGTGGGGGAGTTGATCCAGGTCTTGATGAGCTTGCCGGAGAGCCGCAAACGGCGGGGGATTCGTCACGACCAGACCGCGATCTTGGCGGTGGCGATCTGCGCGGTGCTCGGTGGGGCAAGAAGCTATGTGGCGATCGCCGAGTGGGCCAAACGCTGTGCGCAGAATCAGTTGCGCCGGCTGGGCTTGCGTCGCAATGCTCGTACCGGGCTCTACCAGCCACCGAGCGAGCCGACGATCCGGCGGGTCTTGCAGAGCATTGATGCCGAACAAGTCGATCGTGCGCTGAGCGGCTGGATCAGAAGCCTGAGTCCGTCGCAACCCGATCCTGCCATCGCTCTGGATGGCAAGACACTCCGGGGGGCGCTCGGGCCGCAAGGCCAACCGGTCCATCTGCTCGGCGCGGTGCTGCATGGAGAGGGAATCGTCGTCGCCCAGCGGGAGGTCGGCAGTAAGACCAACGAGATCCCCGAGGCCCCGGCTCTGTTGGAGCCTCTGGATTTGACGGGCACCGTGGTGACGGCCGATGCTCTGCACACTCAGAAAAAACTGGCCCGCTTTTTGGTCGAGAAGAAGGCGGACTATGTCCTGACCGTCAAAGACAACCAACCCACGCTGAGGCAGGATATCGCCGAGCTGTTTGAGTCGGGGTCTTTTCCCCCCGGAGCATGAAACCACGGAAAAGCGGCACGGTCGCCTGGAGATCCGCAGGATCTCCACCAGCACACAACTGAACGGCTACGTCGACTTCCCCCACTGTGGCCAGGTCGCCCGCATCGAGCGCATCACCGAGCTGAACAAATCCGGCAAGGTCCGCCAAGAAGTGGTCTACGTGATCACCAGCTTGTCGCCTGAGAAGGCGAGTCCGCAACGCCTGCTGTCGCTCAACCGGGGCCACTGGGAGATCGAAAACCGCCTGCACTGGGTGCGCGACGTCGCCTTCGCCGAGGATCTGAGCCAGATCCGTACCGGCGCCGGTCCCCGGGTGATGGCAACGCTACGCAACCTGGCAATCAGCCTGATCCGGCTTCACGACAAAGCCCAGGGGATCACGCAAGCGCTACGCGACATGGCGGCCCGACCCCATCTGACCCTGGCGATGGTGGGCTTGTAAGGGCAGCCGTCGCCCGGGGAGCCGTTGGACCGGCACGATGCCGGAGGGGGTTCTTTGTCTGCAAGCCGTGGCGCCCTGCTTATCGCCTGCTTCGAGACTCGCGCAAGGGGGCCAGAGGCCCGTTGGGGGCTTCGTGGACACCTCGGCCGGGAGAGTTTCTCCGAGCCAGCACTGCCTTCCGACCCCGGCCGAACTCTCGCCAAGGGGAGGGGCACCGGTCGCCTCGCGACTTTGACGGGGACCTGGGGTTGGGGCGTCCCGAGTTGAATGGGCGGGCGGCCCCATCAATGCGCCCGCAGCCACCCCACCACCGTCTCCGCATACCCCGGCGCCTTCTTGGCCCAGACCCAGTAGCCCTCTGGCCAGCTCCAGGTGCCGGTGCGCAGGTCGCCGAACCCTTCGAGGTTGTGGCTGGCGCGGGGGAAGATCCGGATCGTAACGTCCTTGTTACCCGCCTCGGCGAGGAAGCCGCGCATCCGCTCGGCGTTCTCGGCGGGCGGCACCAGGGTGTCGATGGCGCCGTAGAGGGCGAGGACAGGGATCCTGGTGTGGCGCAGGATGTCGGCGGGATCGTAGCGCTGGTGCCGCCAGCCCTCCAGGTCGGCGGGTGAGGTGGCGAGCTGCACCTGCCCGGCCCATTTCGTTCCCTTCGCCTTCTCCATGGCGGTGGCGAGCGCGGCCCAGTCCGCCCCACGATAGGCGGTGTCGAACACCTTCCGGGTGTAGGCGGCGGCGCGGGCGACGTCCTCTTCGGAGAATCCCTCCGAGGCCATGCCGAAGCGTATGCGCTGGATCTCCTGCTCCTCGACGCTCACCGCGGGCGCCACGTGGAGGACGAGATACGCCACTCCCTCCACCCGGCTCGCCGCGAGCGGCGCGATCCAGCCACCCTGGCTGTATCCCGCCAGCCCGATTTGGCGGGCGTCCACGTCCCGTCGGGTCTTCAGGTAGCGCACGGCGGCCGCCGCATCGTCCGCGAGATCGCTGAAGGTCGCGTTCTCGAAGCCGGACCGCTTGTCGTAGATCAACGCCGCGAAGCCATGACGGGCGAAGAAGATGGCCTGGGAGCGGTACCGCGGCTCGGTGCGCGTGTTCCAGGCGGAGCCCTGGACCAACACCAGGACTGGGTGCGGCCCCCCCAAGGGCTGAACCAGGATTCCGGTCAGCGAAAGGGGACCGCTGGAAAACCGGACCTCCTCCTCCCGGAAATCGATCGCCGGGGCCTCGGCCCGCTTGAGGTGGAGCCGCACCTCGGGCTGCCAGGCCGGGATGACGCCGGTCATCTCCTCCGTCTCGGCGTCCACCCGCAGCGTGGCGTCGCCGTAGAGGAACTTCAGCCGCAACGCCGGCGGGTTGTACTCGACCGTCTCCGCCGGAATGCCGACGAGGCCTCGCTCCGGGACGTCCACCGTCGCGGCGAGCTTCCCGTCCTGCTCGCGGAAGTCGACCTGGATCGGCTGCACGGACCCGAGCCGCGCCACGGCGCCTTCCCAATGGCCCAGGAGCGAGTAGGTTTCCGCGGACACCGCGCCTGGAAGGCCGAGAAGCAGGGCGAGAAGCATCCTCTTCATGATCTTCTCCGGCTCAGCCCTGCGGAACCGCGGTCAGGAGGACGACGAGGGCATCGTCCGAGCCGTCGAGCTTGGAGGTGCCGACCACGATGGTCTCGCCCTTCTTGAGCGAGAACGAGGTGGAGATCAGATCGCGAGGAGCGTGAGGAGCGACTCCCGCCTCGCCCTTCTTCGCGTCGGAAGCCGGCCGCGGCGTCAAGGGCTCTTCGCCCAGCTCGAAGCGGTCCAGGAACATTTGATCGTTGCCGGTGGTGCGGAACCGCAGCTTCACGTCATACCCCTGATCCCCCCGCCCCACCACCCGGCCCTCCGTGGGCCGGTCCTGGGTGGCGCGCAGCCAGGTCGAGTCGAGAAGCTTGTAGTCCTTGTAGGGGAGGAAGCCGCGCAGGTCGGCGAGAGCTTTCTGGGCGCTCGCCGGCACGTCGGGCTCGCCGGTCCCTTTGTGCGTGCTGGCGGCGAGCAGCAGGAGCTGGAAGCTCTGGGTAAGCGGCGCGGCATCGGCCTTGGCCAGAGCGCGCACGATCCGTTCATGGGTGGCGGAGTCGGACCTCACTTCGAGAAAACCCTTCAGGGATTGGTCGCCGACCCACTTCGCCGTGGGGTCGCTGGCGAACGCGGAGGCGGAGATCCGGCAGCGTTCCTTCACCTGGCACTGGTCCCAGGCGAGCTGCTCGGCCGTATGCAGGTCCAGAAAGCGGATCTCGAACCGGCTGTCGGTGAGGGGCACCGGGGCCGGGGGCGGAGTTGGGGCCTCCTGAGCCGGCTTGGCCGCCAGCGGCACCGCCGTCAGCGCGAGCAGCAGGGAAAGGACAAGGGGGCGGACACACGGGGTCTTCATGATCTTCTCCTTGAATCTATCGAACGTCTTTTCCGGACAGCTCCCAGATGACGCGGGTGCCGCCGGGTGTTGAGAACTGGATCTCCCGCACCGGGAGCGAGGCGGTGAGCACCGGTGCGTCGGCCTGGTGCACCGGCGGATCTTTGCGAGCCCGAACAGCCCTCATCGCCCTTGCTGGATGGCGAGATGCGGGCGTGGAGATCCTCACGGGCGCTGGCGCAGTGACGGCAGGAGCGGCCGTGGGAGTGGGAACGGCACCCACCTGAACCGGCGCTTGCACCGGCGAACCGGGAGCTTGCGGCCGATACCAGAGTCCAAAGGCGACGGCCAGGGCCAGGGTGAGAAGCGCCGCCGCTCCCGTGGCGACAAGAGGAAGCCAGGCCCTCTGGCGCCGCGGCTCCGGGGCCGCCGTCAGCACCGCCCGGCGCATGGCGTGGACTTCTTCCGGGGTCAAACCGGGCTCGTTGGCGGCGGGGTCTCCCTGCCGCAGGATGTGACGCAGGCGATCAGGGTTCGTATCGGCGTTCATGATGTCGGGTCCTCCTTCCGCAACAGGCTCGCGAGATCGCGCCGGGCGGCCAGCAGGTGCCAGCGCACCGTCACCTCGGCGACCCCCAGCAGGCGGGCCACCTCGCGCACGGTCACTCCTTCGAGCTCGTGAAGCACCACCACCGCGCGGCGCCGGGGAGAGAGACGGGCCAGGGCCGCCGTCACCGTCGCCCGGGCCACGGCCGCCTCCTCCGGATGAGAGGAGACGGCTCGTTCCTCCCGGCGGATCTCGGAGGCCGCCCGCGACCTCACGCCGAGGCGCCGGAAGCGGTCGCGGCAGAGGTTGACGAGCGTCCGCACCAGCCAGGCCTCTTCCGGCTGCGCGCCCGCCGGCACCGACTTGGGGCTGCGGGCGGCACGCAGGAAGGCCTCCTGCACCAGGTCCCGAGCCTCCTCGCGATCCGAGGACAGCCGCCGGGCCAGCCGGAAGAGACGCTCGTGATGGGCGTCGAACAGACGGGCCAGGCGGTCGGTGGCGGTCTGGGTTTGGGGGCTATCCAAGATCGCCCTCGCGGTGATGGGCATGTTCACAACAGGGTAAACGCACCGGGAGGAGAAAGTGTTGGGGGGGGGAGGTTGTCGATTTGTAGGAGAATGTGCGGTCGCATCGGTGAGGAGGTGGTGTGTGGCAGTACACAAGACATTGGCTCGGATGCTGCGCAGAAGCGCGACCGCGTCGGATCAGCAGTCCGCCCGCGGGGTGGGGGGCGATCGCGGGACGGAAGCTTTGGAGGCGGGGAGCAGCGACGGCCACGCCGAAGGGCGCAGCCAATGACCCACACCTTCCCCTTCCGTCCCTGGGTGCGCAGCACCAGCCGTCGGGCCCTCGTGTGGGGCGTGATCGTGGTGATGGGGGTTGGCGCCTGCGTCTTTCTCCTCAGCTCGGGCGACCGGGAGTCGTGGGGACGGGCCTTCGGCGTGCTGCTCGCCTACAGCCTGCTTTTCTGGGTGACGCTGATCAAGATCTGGTGGACGGCCGGGAAGCCCGCGGTGCTGCTGGAGGACGACGCCTTCTCCTACCAGCCGCTCCACACCTTCAAGCCGCGCCGCGTGCCGTTCGCCCGCGTCCTCGCCTGCAACCCCCGTCCCGGTACGGAAGCCCTGCGCTTCGTGGTGGAGAAGAACCAGGTCGGCCGCGAGCTGTTCCTCAATCTGGCGGTGGTGAAGGGCCAGCACCGGTTTCTCGACCTGCTGGGCGAGCGCCTGGTGGCCGCCGGCCTCGTCCCCCTCTCCGACCGGCCGCACGCCTGGTGCCGGCCGGAGTGGGAGGACCCGGGGATGGGGCCGGGTCCTCAGGTCTGAAAGCGGAGTTAGTGGGCCGGCGGGACGCCGGCGCTCCCAGGGGTGCTAACTCCCGGCGCCGATCTGCTTCGCCATCGTCCGCGGGTGCTCGGCCACGGCCGCCGCGAAGGCGCGGTCGAGGTGGCCGTCGAGACGGACGAGGGTCAGCTCTCCCTTGTCGAGCGAGACCACGAAGAGATTGCTCAAGCTCCCGCCCTCGCCGTCGTGGAGGAAGATCCAGGTGCGCTCGTCCTTGTCGCGGGTGCGCACGGCCATGGTCCAGCCGGCGCGGGCGAGGTCGCGCTCGAAGCCGGTCTCACTTCCCAGGCGGTCGAGGTCCGGCAGCGACTTGACCCGGTATGTGGCGACTTCCACGCGGTGGACCTCGCTGACGATCTTCCGGCCCTCCTCGGCGTCGGGCACCATGCGCAGGATGCCGTGGATGAGGCCCATCGAGATGCGGCCGAGGCGGATGTGCTCCTCCGGCTCGAAGCGGGCCTCGGGGATGCGGCGCTCGATCTCCCAGCGCACGGTGTCGATCGAGGGGCCTCCCGCGCAGCCGGTCGAGAGAGCGCCGAGCGCGAGGACGATGAGCAGCGGTACCGATGGACGGTTCATGATCGGAATCTCCTGAATTTTCTGAAAGGAATGCGCTACGGCTTCTTAGGCTTGACCGGCACCTTTTCGAGCTGGGGCAGGTCGAGCGTGTGACCCAGGCGGCCGAGCTGGGCCGGATCGATACGGCCGGCGATGTTGATCACCGCCGCCTCCTCGCCGGGCTTGAAGGTGAGCACGGTCAGGCCCACGATCTTGCCGCTCAGCTCCTTCATATAGATGAAGGTCTCCTGGCCCTGGTCGCGGACCCGCACGTTGGCCTTCCAGCCACGGCTCTCCAGCCAGTGGACGGCGTGGTCGATCTTCGGCTTGATCGACTCGGCCTTCACCCCTTTGAGGGGAAAGACCTGGACGTTGATCGACTGCAGGCCGGCGACGACGCCCGAAAAGTCCGGATCGTCCTTGGCCGCCGCGGCGATGAGATGCAGCATCCCCCCGGCGAGGTTCACCTCGACGCTCAACTGATCGCGGGGGAACAGGTTCAGCTCATCGAGCGGCACGAGCCCGGGTGGCGGAGGCTGCGCCAAGCCGGCGGCGGCGAGGAAGAGGACGAGAGGGATGAGGATCTTGCGCATGGTGTGAGTCCTTACTTAAGGCCGCTCGTCCCGGGTGGGAGCGGGCTTCTCCGGCGCCTCGCCGAGAGAGATTCCGATCGAGTGCGAGACGCTCCGGGCGGCGGGGAGCACGACGCGGCGGGCGAGCACGTCGTCCCGCACGTCGAGGCTCGCCTGCCGGCTCACCCTGCCGAGGTAGGCCAGGGCGTAGCGCGCCTCCTGGGTGGCGCGGGCGACCTCCGCGGCGCCGGGCTGCCGGGGCTGTTGCTGGGAGCGGAGGAAGAGCGCGCCTCCCCCCACGGCCAGGGCGAGCACGGCCGCCGCCGCCGCGAGCCGATAAGGCAGGGCCTTCCCGTTGCGGGCGGGAGAACGGAAGGGCAGCACCTGGGCTCCCTCGCGGCGCACCCGCTCCACGATCTCCGGCGGGCAATCGAGCTGCGGCAGCGCGCGCAGCTCGGCTTGAATCCGCCGGGCCAGGGCCAGCTCGCCGGCGCAGGCGCGGCAGCCCTCCAGATGGACCCGCAGGCGCGCGGCCTCGGCCGGCTCCAGGTCGCCGTCCACATAGGGCTCGACGAGGTCGAGAGCCAGGTCACAGGTCATGGTGTCGTTTCCGTTCATGGGTTCGCCTCCCGAAGCTGCTCGCGCAGCTTCTTGCGGCCGCGGTGCAGATGAACCCGCACCGTGACCTCGGGGATGCCGAGCGCCTCGCCGATCTCCCGGTGAGTTGAGCCCTGCACCTCCCGCAGAATGATGATGCTCTTGTACGGCTCGCCGAGCTCGTCCAGCGCCCCCAGCAGGCGGCGGCGGAAGTCCGCGGCCTCAGCCTGGGCCCGCGGGTCCGGCTCGGCGCTCGTCAGCCCCCGCGCCACCTCGTCGTCGAGGCTCGCCGCCATCCCGGGCTGCGTGGCGTCCGCACGGCGGCGCCGCAGCAGGTCGTAGCACGCGTTGCGGGTCACCCGCAGCAGCCAGGAGCCGAGGCGCTCCTCCTCGACCCCGTCCTGGTGCCGCCAGAGACGCAGCAGCACCTCCTGAGTCACGTCCTCCGCTTCCTCCCGATTCGAGAGCAGGTAGCGGGCGAAGGAGTAAACCCGGCCGCGGTAGCGATGGGCGGTGTCGTCGAAAGCCGTCAGCATCCACAGGGGTAGACGAAGGGGGAGGGCCGAACGTTTCAGTCGGAGGCCCCAAGCCGGCCGGAGGAATCTCCAGCCGGCCCGGGGATGATGCGGCAAACCGGGCTCAGGCCGTTCTCGGGCCGCCGAGCAGGCGGGCCGGCAGGAACAGCACCGCCTTCAGGAGAGAGAAGACCGCCTCGAGGGTGATCCCCACCAGCCGGAACGGCAGCGACAAGAGCCAGATGAACGGGTAGAGGAGCAGCGCCAGCAGGGCCAACGGCCAGCAGACGATGAAGAGGACCAGCCAGACGAGAAGCTTGAGCATGATCGGAAGCCTCCTTCACTTCCCTGACCTTCACAATACGTGCCCGGCAGGCTGGAGGTTTCCGATCCTCCTCCCCGGGTGGTTGCTCAGGGCTCGGCGCAGACGTAGTGGTCGAAGCGGTAGTACTTGGTGATCTGCCCGGAGCCATTGCAACCGCCGTTGCAGCCGGAGAAGTAGGTGCCGACGACGGTGTGGTAGGTGGCGTCGCTATAGTACGTCGTGATCCCGCCCGTCGACACGCAGCCGGAGACGACGGCCTGGACCGGGGTGGACGCCAGGGCGAAGCCGCCGAGCAGCAGAGCGGAGCCGAGGAGCAGGGAGCGGGGAGAGAGCGACTGGATGAATTTCGGCATGGTTGAGTCTCCTTCAGAAGTTGGCTTGACTCCTTCGCTACGGGAGCGCCTCTATCTTATAGCAAGCGAAGCATTTGATTGGAGTCGCTTCGCCCTGGCGTTCCTGTTCCCCGCCGCCGTCCTCGCCGCGGCTCCTTCCATCGATCTCGCCATGCAGCTCCACTCCGCCGGCCGGCTGCGCGAGGCGCTCCGGGAGTACCACGCGGTGGCGGCGGCCGTGGGGACGTCCGCTCCCGATGTGGGCACGGCGCTCAACAACGCCTGTGTCATCCAGATGAACCTCGGGGAGTACCGCGCGGCGCGGCCGGACTGCAGCGAGGCGCTGCGGCTGAGCCGCGCGGGAGGCGATCCCGGCGCTCTGGCGCAAACACTCAACAATCTGGCCTGGGTGCTCCAGGGGCTCGGCGAGACGGTGGAGGCCGAGCGGCACTTCCGCGAGGCGCTGGAGGTCAACCGCCGGCGGGGGGACGCCGAGGGCGAGGCCATCAACCTCTCGAACCTGGGATCGCTGGCCATCGCCACCGGCCGCTACTCCGCGGCGCTGGACTTCCACGTCCAGGCCGAGGCGCTCGCCCGGCGCCACGGGGACAAGCCGTGGTCGGCCGGGCAGGTGTGGATCTCCCGCCTCAACGAGGGAGTGGTGCTCGACAAGGTGGGCGCCTACCGCGAGGCGCTCGGCCTCTATCGAGACCTGCTGGCCGCGGGCGGCGAGCCGGACCCCGCGCACCGTGCCTCCCTGCTGGTCAACACCGGCGTGATCTACCGCAACCTGGGCGACCCGGTGCGGGCGGAGGCCTCGTTCCGCGAGGGCATCGAGGCCTGGCGTCGCGCGGGGGACACGGCGGCGCTCTCGAACGCGTGGCTGAACCTGGCCCTCGCCGAGCACCTGAACCTGGAGCATCCCAGAGGCGCCGAGGCCGCCTACCGGGAGGCCCTGCGCCTGGCCGAGGAGAGCGGCGACCGCTCGGAGGAGGTGCAGGACCTCTTCTATCTCGGCCGCCTTCTCCTGGAGCAGGCCCGGCTCGGCGAGGCGGAGGGTGTGTTCCATCGCGGCCTCGCCGCCGCCGAGGCCAGCGGCTCGGCCGAGGGGAAGTGGTCGGCCCGCGCGGGGCTGGGCCGCATCGCCCGCGCCCGCGGCGACCTGCGCGGCGGGCTCGATCACTTCGAGCACGCCGTGGAGGAGATCGAGCGCGTGCGCTCGGGGCTCGCCAAGCCCCGGCGGGCCGGCTACTTCGGCGACAAGCGGGCGGTCTACGCCGCCACGGTGGACACTCTCGGCGAGCTCGACCGGCGCGAGCCCGGGAAGGGCTGGGGCGAGCGGGCCCTGGAGATCGTCCAGCACGCCAAGGCCCGCGACCTGCTCGACGTCCTGGGGGCCGGCCGCCAGGCCGCGGCCCCGCTCGGCGGGCCGGCCCTGCGCTCCCACGTGAAAGAGGGCGCGGTGCTGGAGTACTTCCTCGGCGAGAAGGACCTCCTCCTCTGGGTGATCCGGAAGGATGGCATCCGTTTCCAGAACCTGGGGGCCGCCCGGCCGATTCTGGACGCCGTGACGCGAATCCACCGCGCCCTCTCCCACGGCGAGGCGCCGCCGGCCGCGGCGGTGACGGCTCTCTCGCGGCGGCTGCTGGACCCGGCGGGAGCGCTGCCGCGGGGCGATGAGCCGCTGCGTATCGCGCCGGACGGCGCCCTGCGCCATCTCCCGTTCGAGATCCTCGAAGATCCCCGGCACCCGGGCTCGCCGCTGGTGGAGAGGTCGACGGTGACCTATCTGCCCAGCGCTTCGACGCTCGCGACTCGGGCCAGCCGGCCCCGGCGGGCGGTCAAGACCGAGGTCCGGCTGCTGGGGATCGGCGATCCACGGCTGGCGAGGCCTGGCGAGAGCCCGCGGAGCCCCCGGGATCTCCTGGTGGAGCGCTTCGGCCTGGCGCCCCTGGCCGCCGCGCGGCGGGAGATCGGGATGGCGGCCCGGCTCCTCGGCGGCCGGAGCGTGGAGATCCACGGCGACCAGGCGACGGAGCGCGCCTTCCGGGACGCCGTGGCGGGCGGCGCGCGGGTGGTCCATCTCGCCACGCACACGGTGATCGACGAGCGTCCGGGCCGGGGGGCCGCGATCCTCCTCGCTCCCTCCGGCGACGACGACGGCCTGCTGACGCCGGACGAGATCGCCCGCCTCGACGACCGCTCCGCCCTCACCGTGCTCGCCGCCTGCCGTACGGCCCTGGGCCCGGGCGAGGACGGGCAGGCGCTCGCCTCCCTCACCGGCGCCTTCCTCGCCGCCGGCTCGCGCTCGGTGGTGGCGACCCTGTGGGACGTCGGGGACGCTTCCACCGCCGTCTTCATGCGGCAGCTCTACTGGGAGCTCGGGGAGGGCCGCACGCCCGCCGAGGCGCTTCGGGCCGCGAAGCGCCACCTGCGGGCCGACCCGCGCTGGCGCCGTCCCGATCTCTGGGCGGGGTACGTGCTGGTGGGCGAGGCGCCCGCCGTGGTGCCGCGAAAAATCCCCTGGGTTTTTGGGGGAGCTCTGATCGCGGCGGCGGTCCTGGGGGCTGTCGCCTTGTGGAAGAGGCACCGTTAGCCTTTTGAGCCCCTCCTCAGGGCGCCGTCGTCCTCTGGATCAATTCCAGAATGTCCTGCTTCAGCTTCCTGTGGTCGGCCTTGCGGATGTACATCATGTGGCCGGCGAGGAAGAGCTCGTTCCTCACGTTGCCCCGCAGCTCCTTGGGCAGCCCCAGGTGCTCCTTGGTGAAGATGGAATCGAAGAACGGCGTGGCGAGGTCGTAGACGCCGCTCGCCATCAACACCTGGAGACTGGGGTTGCGGGTGATCGCCCGCCGCAGATACTCGCCGACGTTGACGTATTGATTGGTGAAATCGTCCCAGCTCCAGGGCCAGACGTTTCCCCGCCGCTCGTAGACCAGGTCGCTCTCGAACTTGAGGTCGCGCCGCAGGTAGTCGTTGACGGCCGCCACGTACGGCCCGTCGAGATCGCTGCCGGCGGGATCGTACTCGGTCGTCTCGCCCACCGAGTCGAGGTCGCGGCCGGTGAAACGCGTGTCGAGGCGCCCGACGGTCTTCCCCTGATCGCGCAGCAGCTCCTTGGTGAAGCGCTCGATCTCGATGCAAAGGTTCGAACGCTCCACGTAAGCCGGCGAGAGGCCGGAGTAGCGCGCCACCCGGGCGGCGACTTCCTTGCGCCGGTCGTCCGGCAGGCGATCGCCCAGCACCAGCGCCTGCGCGTAGTCGCCGAGCACGAAAGCCTCCACCTCGTCGAGCGTCTTCATGAGGTCGCCGGAAAGCTCGGGCGGCAGCTTCTTGTGATACCAGGCGGTGGCGGCGTAGGTGGGGAGATGGATGAGGCAGGGATTGTCGTTGCCGGGATGAAAGTCCTGATCCTGCCAGTTGAGGACGGAGGAGATCAGGATGACGCCGTTGAGCTGCATGCCATAGCGCTCGGAGAGATGATAGGCGAGGCCGGCCGCGCGCGTCGTGCCGTAGCTCTCGCCGGCCAGGTACTTGGGACTGGCCCAGCGCTGGTTGCGGGTGGTCCACAGACGGATGAAGGCGGCCACCGACTCCACGTCCTTCTGCACGCCGTGGAACTGCTTCGGGTCCTGGCCCGGAGCCGGACGGCTGAAACCGGTGCTCACCGGATCGATGAACACGAGGTCCGTGGCGTCCAGAATCGAATTCTCGTTGTCCACCAGGTGGCCGGGAGCCGGGCCGACGTTCCAGCCCTCGTCGCTGCGCGCCACGATCTTCGGCCCGAAGGCCCCCATGTGCACCCAGACCGCCGCCGAGCCCGGGCCGCCGTTGAAGCTGAAGGTGATGGGCCGCGTGCCCGGATCCTTCACACCGTCCCGCGTGTAGGCGACGTAGAAGATCAGAGCCTTGACCGTGCCGTCGTCGTCCTTGATCTGCAGCGTGCCGGCGGTGGCCGTGTAGGCCACGGGCTTGCCGTCCAGGGTGACCGTGTGATGGGTGACGGCGGACTTCTCCTCCGGCGGCGCCTTGGGCGCCGGCGACGAAGCGTCGGCCTTGGCGGCAGGCTTGTCCGCGGCGGGGGGTTGCGCCATGAGAGGTGCCGCGAGAGCGGCGAGAAGCAGGCAGAGCCCGGAGAGAGAACGTTGCGGCAGCGTCGGCATCAGGGGGACCTCCAGTTCGAGAGTCCCTGAATCCTACGCGATATGAGCCCGCCGAGAGCGTGGAGGGTGGCGAGTGGCAGGCGATGCCCGCCTGAGGCCTCGCCAAGCCTACAGCTTCGCCATCGTGTCCTTGTAGAAGCCGTCGAGGATCTCCTGGTGGCGCTGCTCCACCACCTTGCGCTTGACGCTCATCTTGGGCGTCAGCTCGCCCGTCTCCTGGGAGAGGTCGTGGTCGAGGAGGTGGAAGTCCTTGATCCGCTCGTAGGAGGCCAGCCCGGCGTTGACCCCTTCGATGGCATCGCGGATTAGCTGTTTCACCTCGGGCCGGGAGGCGAGGTCGGCGTAATCCTTAGAGTCGATGCCGTGCTCGCGAGCCCACTTGCCGGCGGTCTCCTCGTTGAGGGTGATGAGGGCGACGCAGAAGGGGCGGCGGTCGCCCAGCATCACCACCTGGGAGACGTAGGGGCAGGCGACCTTGAGCTGATTCTCGATGTTCTGCGGCGCGATGTTCTTGCCGCCGGCCGTGACCAGGATGTCCTTCTTGCGGTCCGTGATGGTGAGGAATCCGTCGGCGTCGAGCACCCCCACGTCGCCGGTATGAAACCAGCCGTCCGGCTCCAGGGCCTCGGCCGTGGCCTCGGGCTTGTTGTAGTAGCCCTTCATGACGAGGCGCCCGCGTAGCAGGATCTCGCCGTCCTCGGCGATGCGCGCTTCCGCTCCCGGGACGGGCCGGCCGACGGTGCCGAACCGGTAGCGATCGGGGCGGTTGAAGCAGCTACCGGCCGAGGTCTCGGTGAGGCCGTAGCCTTCGAGGATCAGGATGTCGCAGGCGTGGAAGAACTCGGCGATGGCGCGCGAGAGCGGGGCGCCGCCCGAGATCAGGAAGCGCAGCCTGCCGCCGAGCCGGGCCTTGAGCTTGGAGTAGACGAGCTTGTTCGCCAGCCGGTGCTGGAAGGCGAGAAGGCCGGAGGGTTGCCCTCCCTGCTGGCGCAGCCTCGAAACCTTGGCTCCCACCCCCATGGCCCACTGGAAGACCTTGTACGTGAAGCTGCCGCCCGCCCGCGCGTTGGTGATCGTCCGGTTGTAGACCTTCTCGAAGACGCGGGGGACGCCGGCCATCACCGTCGGCTGGGCGGCGGCGAGGTTGATCAGCAGGTCGTCCATGACGCCGTCGATCGCCGTAGGCACGCCGGTGCGCAGGAACGCCACCTCCAGCACCTTGGCGAAGGAGTGGGCGAGCGGCAGGAAGAGGAGCTGCTTGTCCTGGGGGCCGAGGATTTTCACCGCCGCGATCGCCTCCGCCTCGAAGACCCAGTTGTCGTGGGTGAGCATCACGCCCTTGGGCTTGCCGGTGGTACCCGAGGTGTAGATGAGGGTGGCGAGATCGTCCGGTCCCACCGAAGAGGCTGCCTGATCGAAGGCGCCGGGGTGGTCCGCGTCCCACTTCGCGCCGCGGCTCTCGAGGTCCGCCAGGGTGATCGTCCAGCCGTCGTCGCCCGCGGGCGTGCCGTTCATCAGGATCAGGTTGA
Source organism: Thermoanaerobaculaceae bacterium (assembly GCA_963717295.1). Taxonomy (GTDB): domain Bacteria; phylum Acidobacteriota; class Thermoanaerobaculia; order Multivoradales; family UBA5704; genus DATARR01. Next base: position 6,310,265 of record OY970330.1, on the reverse strand, counting down.
CGACGCTCCCCAGCCGTCCCTTCACCTCCCGGAGCTTGGCTTCCTGCGCTGCGTTCTCCACGAAGCAGAAGCGGGCGCCGGAGTCCTCCAGGATGTAGGCGCTCTCGTCGGAAGTGTTCGAGGTGTAGATGGTCGAGGTCGCGCCGGCCGCCGAGAGGATGCCGAGATCGGCGATCACCCAGTCCGGAGAGCTGGTGGCGAGAATGGCCGCCCGCTCCCCCTTCTGAAGCCCGAGGCTCAGCAGCCCGCAGGCCACGCCTCGCACCCGCTGGCCGGTCTCCTTCCAGGTGAGCTTGTACCACTGTCCGTCACGCCGGCCGGACATCGCCTCCAGGCCCGAGGACGCTTCGACCTGATGCTGGAACAGGTGGACTAGGGAACGGAACACGGTTTCGCTCATGGCTCGACTCCCCCGGAGGACGGACAGGTTGGAGGGCATGATACCAGGGCGGGGCGTTCCCTGGGATCGGTCTCAGGCGTTGCGCGCGCTCCGCGAGGCGTTGGGTGTGCCCCGCGAGCGCCCACTGAGTCGAGATCGCGGCCGGTGAAACGCGTGTCGAGGCGCCCGACGGTCTGATTATTTCTCCAAGCGAGAGGGCGCCCAGAGCCCGGCCCGGCGGAGAGCCGCATCCAGAAGCTCTCCCGGGAGACGCCGGCGACATTCCTGGCCTTCGACCTGGTGGTGGACGCAAAAGGGAAGAAGGTCGTGGATCTCGCCCTGGAGGAGCGGCGGGAGAGGCTGAACGAAATGTTCGCGGGCTTGCCGGAGAGCGATCTCGTGAGCCCCTCGCCCGCCACTTCGGACCGCAAGATCGCGGAAAAGTGGATGCGGGACCTCGAAGGCGGGGGGCTGGACGGCGTGGTGGCGAAACGCGCGGACTCTCCCTATCTCTCCGGTGACCGTAGCGCCATGGTGAAGGTCAAGAAGATCCGCACCGCCGACTGCGTGGTCGGCGGTTTCCGCCGGGCTCAGAAGGGAGGCCAGGTGGGCTCTCTCCTCCTCGGGTTCTACGATGAGGAGGGGCGGCTCGATCACGTGGGATTTTCGTCCAGCTTCACCGCGGCGGAGCGCCGCGAGCTCGAGCCCATCCTCGTCCCCCTGATCGAGCCTCCCGGCTTCACGGGCAAGGCGCCGGGGGCCCCAAGCCGCTGGAGCCAGGGCCGCGCCACCGAGTGGGAGCCGCTGCGCCCGGTCCTGGTCTGCGAGGTGCGTTACGACCATTTCTCCGGCCGGCGCTTCCGCCACGGCACGAAGTTCCTGCGCTGGCGCCCGGACAAAAAGCCCCAGGCCTGCACGTTCGATCAGGTTTGAGGACAGCGCGAGCGCAGCCATCCGGTATTCTTGTGGTATAATCGCAAGAGCGACATAACAATGCGGAGCTCTGAGCCGAGCTCTTCGCCGTGCCTTATGTTGAGGCCGAAGGAGAAACTGTACTCTTATGCGATCCCTTGCGATTGCCAGCGCCTGCCTTGGATCTCTGGGCTGTATGCTTCTTTCTGTCCGCGCACATGCATTTGACTACGAGGAACACAAGTACATTTCCAATGTTGGGTTCCGCATCGCCATTGCCGCGGCTGGGGCTCAATGCCCCAGGAGTGAGCTGTTGGGGCTCGTGTCCACGACGACCATCGAGAAGAATCGCTCCTTTGGCGATCTCGTCGGCCTGGTCGACTATCTCCACGGCGTCGAAGAGGTGCTGGTGCGGCAAGGCGAATCCGATTCGCTCCTGAAATCTTTTGATGAGATCGACTGGCAGCACCTCGACGAGGAAAAGGGCGATTCATTACGGTTCTTGCAAGCCGCTCACGGGAACGAGAGTCATTTTCAGCTCAGCGCGCTGATGGCTCACTGGAACCACCACAAGGACGCAGTTCTTCTGGCTCGCGATGAGATAATCCATGCCTTGGTGCTCGAAGCCTATGGCCTCCATTTTCTCGAGGACTTTCATGCGCCGGGCCACGTCGCGACGACTCGCGGCGTTTTGCCCGATTATGTTTCCATTGCCGTCCACGAGAAGTTCAACGCCGCCGGCCTGGATTTCAAGATCGTGGATGACGATGATGAGCTCAGGAGGTTGACCGAGATAGCGATGAACCTCGACGTGCGCGATCTGCGGCGGCTGGCTCAGGAGGATGTGCCTGACAAGCTGCCGCTGAGCGCCGCTGATTTCAAGGGTTTGCAGTCGGCGCTTGCGGGCGGGCCCCAGAAGTTTCTGGGCGATTCGCTGCTGCGCCGAAGCAAGATCCAGGCGGCCTACCTGGCGATTCTCGTGGCCCGCTCGGTCGGCGAGGTCCTGGCCGCGGGCTGCCCCGCTACCAGCGCCGCAGTCTCCGAGGGCTCCGCCCGCAGGACCGGATTCAAACCGGTCTGGTGCTTCGGTTTCTACTCCAAGGATTCAACCTGCGGCCGCGGGGCTTCCGGCAGGAAGGGACCGCTGTTTCGAGCCGAAACCTCGTTCGGCAAGTATGGCGACAAGAACAACAATTTCCTTGGTTTTGTCTTCAAGCCGGCGGACGTGCTTCTGTTCAGCTATTACAATGAGTTTTCCCAGGCGCGCGGGATCCAGGGCCATGCCGGGAGCTCGGAGTTGGTCGTGGAAAGCCTTTTGATGTCTTTCCTACCCTCCAAGTTCGTGCACGTCGACAAGGATGCGCCTTACAAGCCGCCTCTTCAGAGGTTCGGGTTCCTTGCCCCTTCGCTGCTGTATGGATTCGCGCATACCACCGGCGATAACAACTCGTACGGCTACCATGCGCGGCTGCTCCTGGCGATCCCCCGGATCGACCTTCAAGCCTCCGTCTCCTACGGTATTCGATACTACGCCATCGGAGGCCGGACGACCCGGGCGTATCCCTTGGGCTATGGGCTCGAGGCGGGTTTCGGTTTCCTGCTTCTGCACCTGGGGATCAACGACGAGTTCACGAGATCGCCGGTGACGGGAAATCTCAAGGCGCGGCGGCTGATTCGTGGCGGCATGACGTTCGTCCTGGCCAAGTCCGTCTACCGGCAGCCCTTCCAAAAGCTGGGAAGGCTTCTCAAGCGCAGAGAGAAAAAAGAGCCCGTTCAAGGCGCGCAGGATTGAACGCCACTCCCGCCCGGCGGGACACCAGATGCCGGATCAGAGGTCGTGCACCAGCGGCTGCGGCCGGCAGAGCCAGTAGCCCTGGGCGTAGTCGAGGCCCATCTCGGTCAGGGCGTCCAGGGTCTCGCGGTTCTCCACCCATTCGGCGATGGTGGTGAGCCCCATGACGTGGCCGATCTGGTTGATCGACTCGACCATGGCCCGCTTCACCCGATCCTCCATCATGTTCTGCACGAACTCGCCGTCGATCTTCAGGAACTCGACTTGCAGGTCGCGCAGATAGGCGAAGGAGGAGAGGCCGCTGCCGAAGTCGTCGAGGATGAAGCGGCAGCCCTTGGATTTGACGATCCGGATGAACCGGACGGCGCTGTCGAGCTTGCTGATGGCCGCCGTCTCGGTGATCTCGAAGCAGATGCACCGGGTTTCCACGCCGCTGGACTCAAGCTCTTCGAGGACGAAGGCGAGGAACGCCTCGTCACCGATCGACTGGCCCGAGAGGTTGATCGCGAACAGCATGGGGCTTGACAGGCCGCCGCGTTGGGCCTCGGCGAGGGCGCGCAGGGCGGTCTTCACCACCCAGCGGTCGATGGAGGTCATGAGGTGGTAGCGCTCGGCCGCGGCGATGAAGGCCGAGGGCGCGATCACCTTGCCGCGCTCGTCGAGCATGCGGATGAAGACCTCGCACAGGGTCTCACGGCCGTCATCGGTCTTCAGCGGCTGGATGAGCTGGTAGTAGAGGCGGAAGCGGCGCTCCTCGAAGGCGGCGTGGATGCGGTGGATCCATTGCATCGCTCCGTAGCGCTCAGCCACCAGGGTGTCGTCCGTCTCATACTCGTGCACCCGGTTGCGGCCGCTGTCCTTGGCCACGTAGCAGGCGGCGTCGGCGCCGCTCATGACGTGGGCGAGGTCGCCGCTTTCGTCGTTGATCGGCACGAGGCCAATGGAGACGCCGACCTCGAAGATCTGCTCGCGCCAGCAGAAGCGGAACTCGCGCACGGTGCGGCGCATCTCCTCGGCGATCTGCCGGGAGTGGTCCAGCGGGCAGTCTTCCAGAAGGATGCCGAACTCGTCGCCGCCCAGGCGGGCGAGGGTGTCGCTACGCCTCACCCGCGAGCGCAGCAGGGCGGTGATCTGCTTGAGCATCTCGTCGCCCACCAGGTGGCCGCAGGTGTCGTTGACCAGCTTGAACTCGTCGAGGTCGAGGTAGAGCAGCACGTGGTGGCGCCGTTCTTCCCGGGCGGAGTGGATGGCCTTGTCCAGGCGCACCTCGAACTCCCGGCGGTTGATGAGGCCGGTCAGGGTGTCGTGGCTCGCGAGGTAGACCATCTCGCGCTCCATGCCGCGGAGCTGGGAGACGTCCTTGAAGACCACGACGACGCCGAGGGAGGCGCCGTTGCGGTCGTAAATGGGCGCCGCCGAGTCGCGCACGGAGTACTCCTTGCCGTCGGCGGAGAGCAGCAGCGCCGGACCCTGGGACTCCACCACCCGTCCCTCGGAGAGGCAGCGACTGACCGGGTCGGCCAGCGGGCGGCGGGTCAGCTCGTCGACGATCTGGAAGACCTCGGGGACGGTGCGGCCGAGGGCGTGCTCGGATTGCCAGCCGGTGAGGCGCTCGGCGACGGGATTGAGATAGTCGATCCCCCCGTTGGGCCCGGTGCGGATGACGCCGTCGCCGATCGAGGCGAGGGTCACCTGGGCGCGTTCCGTCTCGCGGTGGAGGGCCTCCTCCGCCTGCTGGCGCTCGGTGATGTCCACCGCCACGGCGATGCAGCCGACGATCCGGCGGGCGTCGTCGCGCAGGGGCTCGACCCGGGTCTGGAAGGTGCGGCCCTGCCAGTCCTGCTGGTAGCTCACCGACTCGCCGTCCAGGGCGAGGAGGTGGGCGCGGATCGGCACGGCGTCCCGGTCGCGCGTGCCGTAGTAGTCGAACAGGCTGGTGCCGGGAGTCGTCCGCAGGCCGAAGGAGGCGTTCCCGCTCCCCAGGCCGGGACGAAACACGAGGTCGCAGTCGGTGGTCCAGACGATCGCCGGCTTCGGCTCCACCAGCAGCCGCAGCCGGGTCGAGGTGGTGTCATTCAGGTCGTCGGACATCCGGCGAAGGGGTAGCCGCGCATCCCCGTTGAACACTGTATCGCCTTGCGGCGAGTTTTCGGATTTGTAGAGCACGTTTAAAGAGGAAAGTAATCCCATGGTCGTATGTTCCAACGGCGCCATGAGCGTACGCAAAAAACGGGCCTGAGGGAAATCCCTCAGTACGCCGGTGGGGAAGTGAGGGTCCTGGGCTCTAAATCAGCGGTTCTGGCATCGACAGTCCATACCCCTGAGCGTAGTCGACGCCAATTTCGCGGAGAACTTCAAGGGTGGTGCGATCCTCGACCGACTCGGCGATGGTACGGATGCCCATCACCCGCCCGATTTGATGGATGGATTCCACCAGGGCGCGTTGCACCGAGTTGCCGAGCATGTCTTTCACGAAGGATCCGTCGATTTTGAGGAAATCCACTTGCAGATTTTTCAAGTAGGCGAAGGAGGAGAGGCCGCTGCCGAAATCGTCGAGGACGAAGTGGAAGCCCAGCTCCCGCAGGACGCGGATGAAATGCATGGCCTTGACGAGGTTGCCCACGGCCGCCGTCTCGGTGATCTCGAAGAAGATGCGTTCCGGGGCGATGCCGGTGGCCTCGATCTCCGCCAGCACGTAGTCGAGGAAGGCGTCGTCCCCCACCGACTGGCCGGAGAGGTTGATGGCGAAGCGGGTGGTGTCGCCGTGGGAGAGGGTGCCGCAAGCCAGGGCGAGGAAGGCGTTGTGGACCACCCAGCGGTCGATGGAGGCGATGAGGTGGTAGCGCTCCGCGGCGGGAATGAAGGCGCCGGGGGTCGCGATGCGGCCCTCCTCGTCGATCATGCGGATGAAGATCTCGCACAGCGGCGGCTCGCTGCTGTCACTGCGCAGGGGGTGGATGCCCTGCCGGTAGAGGAGGAAGCGGCGCTCGGCGAACGCCTTGTGGATACGGTAGATCCACTGCATCTCGCCGTAGCGCTCGGCCATGGCGCGGTCGTCCGGCTGATACTCGTGCATCCGGTTACGGCCGCTCTCCTTGGCGACGTAACAGGCGGCGTCGGCGGCGGAGAGCACCTGGGCCATGTCGCCGCTCTCGGAGGTGATGGGGACGAGGCCGATGGAGACGCCGACCTGGAAGATTCGCTCCTGCCAGCCGAAGCGGTACTCCCGCACGGCGCTGCGCAGCCGTTCGCCGAGCTCGCGGGCGCCCTCCAGGTGGGCATCCTCGAGCAGGACGCCGAACTCGTCGCCGCCCAGCCGGGCGAGGGCGTCGCTCTTGCGCACCATGGACTTGAGGAGCGCCGTGACCTGCTTGAGCATCTCGTCGCCGGCCAGGTGGCCGCAGGTGTCGTTGACCACCTTGAACTCGTCGAGGTCGAGATAGAAGAGGGCGTGCTCGCGCTGCTCCTGCCAGGCGCTGTCGAGGCAGAGCTGGAGACGCTTCTCGAACTCCCGGCGGTTGATCAGGCCGGTGAGCGGGTCGTGGCGCGCCAGATAGACCATCTCCCGCTCCATGCCCCGAAGCTGGGTGACGTCCTTGAAGATGAGAACACTGCCGGTGGTGCGTCCCTGCCGGTCCTGAATGGGGGCCACGGAGTCGCGCAGGGCGAACTCCCGGCCGTCGCGGCGCACCAGCATGGAGTAGCCGGAGTGCTCGGTGACCCGGCCTTCGAGGAGGCAGCGCTCGACGGCGTTGTGCAGCGGCTTGCCGGTGGCCTCGTCGATGACGTTGAAAATCAGGGTCACGGGCTGGCCGCAGGCTTCCTCCAGGGTCCAGCCGGTGAGCCGCTCGGCGACGGGGTTGAGGTAGTCGACGACGCCGGTGTCGTCGGTGCGGATGACGCCGTCGCCGATCGAGGCGAGGGTGACCTGGGCCAGCTCCTTCTGCTGCGCCAGGGCGTCCTCGGCGAGGCTGCGCTGGATCTCGGCGGCGGCGCGGGCGGCGAAGATCTTGAGGATGGAGACGGCGGCCAGATCCTCCGCCGCCGGCTCCGTGCTCATCACCGCGATGTGTCCCAGAAGCCGGTTGTTGCCGTCGTGGAGGGGGACGGCGAGGTAGCTCTCGATGGCCATTTCGCGCAGCCCCGGGTCGCCGGGGAAGAGGCGCCAGGTGCCGCTCGGGTAGAAGCAGTACTCGCGGCCGCGAACGGTCTCGCAGGGGGTGCCGACGAGGCCGTACTCGAAAGGCTCGCCATAGTTCTCTCCGGCCCAGAGGGCGAGGACGCGCGCCCGGGTCGGGGGCTCGTCCAGCACCTCGGCCACGAAGGCGTACTCGACGTCGAGGGCGCCGGCGAGGTGGCGCACCAGGGAGCGGAGGAAGTCGGTGCCGGTGGTGGTGGAGGTACCCTCGACGATGGCGCGCAGGCGCTCCTCGCCGAGCCGGCGGGTGCTGATGTCGTGGGCGACGCCGATGAGGCGGACGGGGGTACCGGCCTCGTCGCGCAGCGCCTGGCCCCGCTCGGAGAACCAGCGCCGCTTGCCGCCCGGCGCCAGCACCCGTACTTCGAGGAAGAAGTCCTTCTCCCCCCGCAGGCAGAGGCGCAGGGTTTCCACCAGGGCCGGCTGGTCCTCCGCCACGACGGCGGCGAGGAACTCCCGCCCGGTCTTCCAGATCTGATCGGGACGGCAACCGAGGATCTCGGCCGCGTGGGATGAGATGACCATCTCGTCGGTGAGCAGGTTCCAGTCCCAGGTGATCACGCCGGCCACCCGCTGAGCGAGCTCGAGGCGGGCGTTGCTCTCGCGCAGCGCCACCTCTCCCAGCTTGCGCTCGGTGATGTCGATGGCGCTGGCCAGGGCGGCGGGCTGGCCGTCGTCCAGCTGGATCAGGGCGGAGGTGAGGTCGAGCCAGCGCTCCCGCCCGTCCTTGGTGACGATGCGGGCCTCGTAGCGCTCGGGTACCGCCTCGCCGCGCAGGCGGGCCATGGCGCGGTCGCGCAGGGCCGCCTGAATCTCGGGAGCGGCGAAGTCCCAGGGCTGCTTCTCGAGCAGCTCCTCGGAGCTATAGCCGGTCAGCGCCTCGCAGGCCGGGTTGACGTAGAGCAACCGGTCGGTGTCGAAGACGAAAATGGCGGTCGAGGTGGTTTCGGCAAGGGTGCGGAACCAGTCGTTCGTCTGCCGGACGGTGATCTCGGCCGGGCTCGGAAAAGCTTGTCTCATGGCGCGACCGCAGGTTCCAGTTCCGGGCGTAGGTCTCCAAGTGAGGAAATTCCTCGCTGGTCCTCCAGAAGAATCGAAACTCCAGAATACCGGTCGCACCCGTCCCTGCGCAAGGCGCCGGGCGGCAAGAAGCGGCAAGAGGGGCGAGGCCCGGAGTGAGGAAGGACTCCCGGCGCCCCCACAGGGAGGGGGGCGCCGGGAACGGAGGGGGTCGCCTTAGCGCGGGTTCCCGCCCGTCGGCACCGGCGGCACGGTGACCTTCTTCGGCGGGTTCTTCGCGAGCTGGTCGAGGAGGTACTTCACGCCCCTCTCCAGAGCCGGGTCCTCACCGCGGGCCAGGGCGTCCGGAGCGTCGATGACCTCGATGTCCGGGGCCACGCCCTCGTTCTCCACCGCCCAGCCGCCCTCCTTGGTGAGGAAGCGGAAGGTGGGTACGGTCAGCGTGCCGCCGTCGACGAGCGGCGGGTTGCCCGAGAGGCCCGCGAGACCGCCCCAGGTGCGGGTGCCGATCAAGGGTCCCAGGTTCAGCTCCTTGAAGTAGTAGGGGAAGGCGTCGCCGCCGGACCCGGCTTGGCCGTTGATGAGGGCCACCTTGGGGCCGTTGTTGGCGAACTGTGGCGTGGGATTGGCGACGCCGCCGCGGCCCACGAAGTAGTTGAGCACCGGCCGGGAGAGCAGAGCGACCATGCGGTCGGGAATGAAGCCGCCGCCGTTCCAGCGGTCGTCGAGGATGAGGGCATCCTTCTGGGCCTGCGGGTAGAAGCCCTTGAACAGCTCGCGGTTGCCCTCCACCGCCGTGTTCGGCAGATGGATGTAGCCGATGCGGCCGCCGGAGAGCTTCTCCACCTTGGCGCGGGTGCCCATCACCCAGTCGAGGTAGCGCAGGTTGTACTCGGTGCTGACGGGGCGGACGTTCTCGGTGTGCGCTCCGGCCGTGGACGGCTTGTCGTTCACCAGCAGGGTGACCCCACGGTCGGCCTTCCCTTCCAGCAGACGATAGAAGTTGTCGACGCCCTGGGTGGTCTGGCCGTCGACCGCCAGGATGTAGTCGCCGGCCAGGACGTGGACGCCCGGCTCGGTCAGCGGCGAGCGGAAGTCGGCCTGCCAGTTCTCTCCCGGGAAGACGTGAGCGACGCGGTAATAGCCCGAGGCGTCGGACTCGATCTCGGCGCCGAGCAGGCCGCTTTCCGTCCGTTTCGGGCCAGGGTTGTTGCCCGGCTGCACGTAGCCATGGCCCACGGAGACCTCGCCGCCCATCTCGGCGAGCAGGTAGTCGAGGTCGGAGCGGGTCGACATGGAGGGCAGCATCTCGGCGTAGCGGTCGCGGACGCCCTTCCAGTCCACTCCGTGCAGGTTGGGATCGTAGAACCAGTCGCGGAAGATCCGCCAGGCGTCGAAGTACTCCTGGCGCCACTCGTCGCGCGGCTGGATGCGCAGCGTCAGCTTCTCGAGGTCCAGCTTGCCGTCGCCCGGCTTCTGGCCGCCGTGCGCGTCGACGATGGCAAAGGCGTCGCCCCGCTGCCGGACGACGATCTTCTTGCCGTCGGCGGAGAGGTCGTAGCCTTGCACGCCGTCGAGGACCGTCTCCTCCTTGCGGCTCTCCAGGTTGAACATCTTGAGCGACGGCGCGCCGGCGCCCGCGGCGCGCTGGAAGAGGTAGAAGACGGCCGTGCCGCCGGTGGAGAGGCTCTGGTAGTTGCCGGACGGCCCGGGGATGGCCCGCACCCGCTGCTCGAAGCCGTCGAAGTCCACCTTCACCCGCACCGGCGCCTTGCCGGCGGCGGGTTTCTCCGCCTTCTCGGCGCCTTCGGGCTTCTCGGATTTTCCGGCGACGGTCTCGGCGTTCTTCGTGTCCGTTTTGGCATGCTTGGCCGGCGCTTCGACGCCCGGCGGCTCCTCGGCCTTCGGCTTCTCCTCGTCGCTCTCGGGCAGGAAGAGGGCCGGCCCCTCCTTGGACAGGACGCCCACGTAGACCCGGGTCGGGTTGCTGTACACGTAGTCGAACTCGTAGCCGCTGAAGGTCAGGTTGAAGTCGCGGTTGGAGAGGAAGTAGAGGTAGCGGCCGGTGGGGTCCCAGGTGGGCTCGCCCTCGGCCGTGAAGTCGCTGGTGAGCTGGCGGGCCTTGGCGTCGTCCAGGGCATAGATCCAGATGGACGGGAACGAGTTGGCCCCCACCTTGGTGTAGGCGAGGAAGCGGCTGTCCGGCGACCACTTGTAGTCCTGGATGTCACCCCGCGCCGACTGGTCGGCCTCGGTCGACTTGCCCGTGGCCACGTCGGTCCAGAAGAGCTTGCGGTTCTTGTCGCCGAAGGCGACCTTCTTCGAATCGGGGGACCACAGCGGCTGGAAGCGGAAGATGCCGCCGTCCTTGGTGACCTGACGCTCCTGGCCGGAGCCGTCGGCCGGGCGCACCCAGATCTCGTACTCGCCGGTGCGGTCTGAAAGATAGACCACCCAGCGGCCATCGGGCGACCAGCTCGCGTACCCCTCGCGCACGCCCGACGAGCTCGTCAGGTTGCGGATCTCGCCCTTCTCGGCCGGCACGGAGAAGAGCTCGCCCCGGGCGGTCAGCAGTACCCGCTTGCCGCTGGGGGAGATCGACGCGGTCTCGACGTCCTCGGTGACGTTCTTGAAGTAGGGGAGCGTCCGCGGCAGGTCGCCCTCGACCTTGATCGGCACCCGGCTGCTTTGGGCGGAGGCCGGGTCGTAGAGGTAGATGGAGCCGCCGTTCTCGTAGACGAGGCGGTGGTCGCCGCTCGGCCAGAAGACGTCGAAGGTGTCGTGATGCGTCAGCTCGCGCACCTGCTTCGACTTCACGTCGTAGGCATAGAGGTTGTTGATCCGCTTCGCGTCGCGGTCGGAGACGAAGTAGATGGTGTCGCCGATCCACACCGGCATGTAATCCATCGCCGGATCCTTGGTGATCTGCTCGGCGGTGTTGGCCTTGAGGTCGTAGATCCAGAGATCGGGCGTGCGGCCGCCGCGGTAGCGCTTCCAGTTCCGGTACTCGTGCATGACCGGAGCGAAGACGTAGCGGTTGCCGTCCGGCGACAGGACTCCCGTCGAGCCCTCACGAATGGGCAGCGGCTTCTCCATGCCGCCGGCCGCCGGCACCAGGTAGGGCCGGGCGTTGCGGTCGCTGTACGGAGTGCGGTGCGCGTTGAAAAGAACCTGCTTGCCGTCCGGCGTCCAGCCCATCACCTGGTTGTCGAAGCCGCCGCGGGGCGGAATGACGCCGATGTCGTTGTGGAAGGTGAGCTGGCGGGGCGTGCCGCCATCCACCGAGATCACATAGACCTGGCGGGTGCCGGTGTACTGGCCGGTGAAGGCGATCCACTTGCAGTCCGGCGAAAATTTGGGAAACACCTCGTCCCCATCGCCGGAGGTCAGGCGGTGAGCCGCGCCCCCCTGGGCGGCGGCCAGCCAGACATCGCCGCCATAGGTGAAGGCAATCGAGTCCTTGCAGATGTCGGGAAAATGCAGAAGGCGCGTGTCCCCCCGCGGCTGAGCGCCGGCCGGCTGACCGCCTAATAGCATCGGTATGAGCACCGGCACGGCCAGCAGCAGCAGGAGGGCCGCCAAAATCGATTTACGCACAAAAGCTCCTTTCCGAGATGAAGAAATCTCCCCGGGGACTGTTTTACGGGCGGGCGGGAGGAAGGTTGCGGTCCGCGGGCACCGGCCGGGGGAGGAACGGGCCGGAGGAGGCCAGGCCGATCCCTTCCTCCTGCAAGGTCTTGAGCACGGCCAGGTTGACGGCCTGCTGACGGTCCATGAACACCTTGTAGTCGGGAGTCTCGATCCAGTAGACGGCCTCGAAGTCGAGCGAGGTTTCACCGGATTCCTTGCAGCCGAAGCCCTTGAAGTGAGCGCGCTCGAAGCGGACCTGGGGCAGCCCCTCGACGATGCCACGGAGGCGCTCGGGGATGCTTGCCACGGCGTCCGCCGGAGTCTCGCGCGGCACCCCGAAGGCGAGCACGACCCGGCGCTCGCTCATCCGTTTCCAGTTGTGGATGCGGCTCTTCAGCAGCTCGCCGTTGGCCAGGATGATCTGCTCGCCCCCGGTGCCCCGCAGCCGGGTGGTCTTGAGGCCGATGCTCTCCACCACGCCCGACAGCTCGTTGACGGAGATCGAGTCGCCGATGACGAACGGCTTGTCGAAGACGATGGCGAGGGAGGCCAGGAGGTCCGACAGGACGTTCTGCAGCGCCAACGCCACGGCCAGGCCGCCGATCCCCAGGCCGGTCACCAGGGAGGTGACGTTGACCCCCAGGTTGTCGAGGGCGGCGAGCAGCAGGATCACCCACAGGGCCAGCTTGGCCACGAACCGCATGACGCCGACGAGGGCCAGCGACGAGGCGTCCCCCGACAGGCGCCGGCGCTGGGCGCGGGCCACCCAGAGATCGATCGCCAGCGACGCCCAGAGCGCGAGCTGGAGGAAGATGGCGACCTCGGCCGCCCCCTTGAGGACCCGGTTCACCGCCGGCCCGATTTGAAGCCCCAGGCTCCCCAGCCAGATCGACGGGACGAGGATCAGCAGGGTCCGGGTGCGCCGCGCCAGATCGACCGCGATGTCGTCGAGTCCGCCGGCCGTGCTGCCGGCCCGGCGGCCCAGGCGGCCGACGATCAGCCGCCGCAACAACAGCAGGACGAAGAAGGCCGCCAGGGCGATGCCGAGGGCCGTCGCCCACTGCAACAGGGTGTTGGCTAGGAAGGAGATCGTCTGAAGCCAGCGCATGCGAGTCGGAGTCAATTCAGAATTAATTAAAGACCAAGGGTTGCAGTGGGCAGTCAAGAATGCTATCACTGACAGCTGCTTCACCCCCTCCCGCTTCGGGGGTCCATCCGCATCGAGTCCCTTTTCAAGGAAACCCATCCGCATGGCGAATCAACACGTCAGCTTCTTCGACCAGGTCAACCGCAACTTCGACCGCGCGGCGGCGCTCACCAAGCACGCGCCGGGCCTGCTCTCCATCATCAAGGCCTGCAACGGCGTCTACCACTTCGCCTTCCCGTTGGAGAAGGACGACGGCCAGATCGAGGTGATCCATGCCTGGCGCGCCGAGCACAGCCACCACAAGCTGCCCACCAAGGGGGGCATCCGCTACAGCCTCGGGGTCAATGAGGACGAGGTGATGGCGCTCGCCGCGCTGATGACCTACAAGTGCGCCGTGGTGGACGTGCCCTTCGGCGGCGCCAAGGGCGGCATCAAGATCGACAGCCGCAAGTACAGCAAGGACGAGCTGGAGCGCATCACCCGCCGCTACACCTTCGAGCTGGTGAAGAAGAACTTCATCGGCCCCGGCATCGACGTGCCCGCCCCGGACTTCGGCACCGGTGCCCGGGAGATGGCCTGGATCGTCGACACCTACACGGCGCTGGCGCCCGACAAATTGGAGGGAGCCGCCTGCGTCACCGGCAAGCCGCTCGCTCAAGGCGGCATCCGCGGCCGGGCTGAGGCCACGGGTCAGGGTCTGGCGTTCGTCACCCGCGAGGTCTGCGGCGTGCTGGAGGACATGAAGGCGCTGGGCCTTTCGACCGGCCTCGCCGGCAAGCGCGTGGTCGTCCAGGGCCTGGGCAACGTCGGTTACAACACCGCCAGGTTCCTGGCGGAGGAGGGGGCCATCCTCGTCGGCCTCGTGGAGTACGAGGGCGCCATTCACAACCCGGCGGGCCTGGACCTCGCGAAGGTCGTGGCGCACCGGGAGGAGACGAAGTCGATCCTCAACTTCCCCGGCGCCACCAATCTTCCCAACCGGATGGACGGCCTGGAGCTGGAGTGCGACATCCTCGTGCCCGCCGCCCTGGAGAGCCAGATCACCATCGAGAACGCGGCCCGCATCCAGGCCAGGATCATTGTCGAGGGCGCCAACGGCCCGGTGACGAGCGACGCCAGCGAGGCGCTGGACGAGCGCGGCGTGCTCATCATCCCCGACCATTACGCCAATGCCGGCGGCGTCGTGGTGTCCTACTTCGAATGGCTGAAGAACCTCTCCCACGTCCGCCTGGGGCGCATGGAGAAGCGGGCCGAGGAGCAGGCCTTCCGCCGCATCCTGAAGACGGTCGAGCGGAAGACCGGGAGCACGTTCTCCGAGGACGAGCTCTCCCTGGCCTCGCACGGCGCCGACGAGGCGGACCTGGTGAGATCCGGCCTCGAGGACACCATGGTGACCGCCTTCCACCAGTTGCGGGAGATCCGGGCCGTCTACAAGAACAAGATCGACCTGCGCACCGCCGCCTTCGTGGACGCGATCGACAAGATCGCGACCTGCTACGAGAACCTGGGGATCTTCCCTTAGGCCACGGGTACCGCCGCGAAGTCCCGCAGCCGCACCGGCACCCGCCGGGCACCCCAGGTGCCTGGGCGGGGCTGGAAGCGACCGGCGCAGGGGGTACCGCAGGTTTTGCAGTGGCCCTCGGGCGTGAGGTTCCATTCCTTGAGCACGTACCAGTCGCGGCCAATGAGGCGCTCGCCGCAGGCGTGGCAATACGTGCTGCCGCCGTCCGGATCGTGGACGTTGCCCGTGTAGGCATAGCGCACGCCGTTCTCCATGGCGATGCGCCGCGCCCGGGTGAGGGTGGCGGGCGGCGTGGGGGGCTTGTCCAGCATCTTGTAGTCCGGATGGAAGGCCGAGAAGTGGAGGGGGACGTCCGGCCCCAGCTCGTCGACCACCCAGCGGGTCATCGCGTCCAGCTCGCGGTCGGAGTCGTTCTCGCCGGGGATGATCAGGGTCGTGATCTCGAACCAGACGTCCGTCTCGTGCTTGAGATAGCGCAGGGTGTCCTTGACGGCTCCCAGCTCGCCGCCGCAGATCCGGCGATAGAAGTCCTCCGTGAACCCCTTGAGGTCGACGTTGGCCGCGTCCATGTGACGGAAGAACTCCTCCCGCGGCTCGGGGCAGATCTCGCCGGCCGTCACCGCCACGGCCTGAAGGCCGAGCTCGTGGCAGGCGTCCGCCACGTCCACCGCGTACTCCAGGAAGATCACCGGGTCGTTGTAGGTGAAGGCGACGCTGGAGCAGCCGAGGCGTTGGGCGGCGCGGGCGATGACCTCCGGGGTCGCCTGATCGGCGAGGGTATCGGTCTCGCGCGACTTGCTGATGTCCCAGTTCTGGCAGTACTTGCAGGCCAGGTTGCAGCCTGCCGTGCCGAAGGAGAGCACAGGCGTGCCGGGAAGGAAGTGGTTGAGCGGCTTCTTCTCGATGGGATCGACGCAGAAGCCGCTCGACCGCCCATAGGTGGCGAGCACGATCCGGTCATCCTGGCGCCCACGCACGAAGCAGAGCCCCCGCTGGCCTTCCAGCAGCTTGCAGAAGCGCGGGCACAGATCGCACTGGACGCGCCCGTTGTCGAGCGCGTGCCAGTACTTCGTGGGAACGGTCGGGCCAGTAATGGGTACATCGGGCATTGTAAGAACTCCCAGCCGTAAAAACGGCCGGGAGGGGTGGTGAATTCCTACTCCCCGCTCTTCTCCGCCCCCGTCGTCGCCAGGGCGTGGAGCTCCTGGATCGAGCGCACGGCGCCGCCGCGCATCACCCAGCGAACCTGGCGTAAATTCGCCACATCCTTGGTGGGGTCGGCGCCGACGATCAGCAGGTCGGCCTGCTTGCCTTTCTCCACGGTGCCGAAGTCCTTCTCCCGGCCCATCGCCAGGGCGCCGCCCCGGGTCGAGGCGGTCAGCACCTGCATGGGCGTGAGACCGGCGGCCTGCATCGCCTCCATCTCGACGTAGACGGCGGGGCCGTGCAGGGTCAGCGGATTGCCGGCGTCGGTGCCCATGGCGATGGGGATGCCGGCGTCGAAGACCCGCTTCAGGTTGGCGAGGCCCGTTTGCTCCTCCCGGGCGGCCCGCTCGGCGTAGCTCTTCAAACTCTCGGCGGTTCGCTTCGAGGTCGCCTTGGCCGTCTCCGCCACCCTGGCGACGGTCACCGGATCGAGGCAGCCGTTGGGATCGTCCACCTTCGGCGCCTCGTGCGCCGCCGCGCCCTGGAACATCCGCACGTAGCCCCGGCGCACGGTCAGGGTGGGGCAGTAGACGGTGCCGTTCTTCTTCGCCAACTCCAGGAACTCGTCGTCCACCGGCTTGTCGAAGACGCTGTGGACCAGCAAGCTCGCCCCGGCGCGCAGCGACTCCTTGGCCTCGGCCAGGCCGGTGGCGTGAACGATGAGGGGCAGCTTGTGGGCGCGCGCCTCGTCGCCGGCCGCGTGCACGGCCGCCGCGGACTTCTCCACGGGCAGGTCCTTGTCCACGATGTACCAGACCTTGACGGCGGCGGAACCGCGATCCGCCAGGTAGCGCACGCCGGCCCGGGCCGCGGCCTCGTCGCTCAGCACCAGGAACTGCCGCTCCGCCGGCAGGTTCAGCCAGTGGTCGATGGTGGAGAGGAGCGGCCCCGCCGCCGAAACGTGTGGCACCTCCGTGCTGGCCTCGGACCACGCCGGCAGCCCCAGAGTCCAGGCGTAGCCGCCGACGTCGAAGACCGCCGTCACCCCCGAGCAGAGGTAGGAGCGGCCGTAGCGCTCGGGGTGGCGGGCGAGCCCGGAGATGACCTCCTCATAGGGGTGCTGGGCGCGTACGTCGAGAGCGTCGGGACGCCCGTCGGCCCAGCCGGTCTGGGAGAAATGGACGTGCGCGTCCACCAGTCCGGGGGTGATCCAGTTCCCCTTGAGATCGCTGACGTCCACCCCGGCGGGCACCGGGCAGGCGGCGCGGGAGCCGGCGCAGTCGATCTTGCCGTCGCGCAGCACCACGACGGCATCAGGGACCGGCGGGGCACCCGTGCCATCCACCAGGGTCGCTCCCACCAGCGCCCGCGGCGGCGGCGGCACTCCCGGCTGGGCGGTGAAGGCGGTGGTGACGGCGATCTTCCAGCCCTGAGGCGTCTGCACGAACAGTCGCTCGGAGATCCCCGTATCCTCCCGGCCGCCGTAGCGCACCCGGTAGCGGTAGGTGCCATAGACCAGCCCTGGGCGAACGGACGTCAGGTGGATGTCGTCCGCGTCGATATGGTCGGGCCAGCCCTGGCCGACGCCGGCGGCGAGGCCCTTGTAGCCGAGCTGCGGCCCCTCGAAACCGGTGCGGGCGAGCGACTCGGAGTCGAGATAGCAGGCGAGGTACGCCGCCTTGTCCCGGGCGCGAATGGCCTGGATGTTCCTTTCGAAGACGGCCCGGGCGGCGGCGATGTCCGCCGTGTTCGCCTGGGGAGCACCCGGCGCCGCGCTGCCCGTCCGGGCGAAGGCGAAGAGAAAAAGCAAGTAACTCGCTAATACAAAAATTGAGATGCGCCGCGGGACAGCCAGGGTTGCCATGTTTCCGCTCCTCCTCGTTGGGACTTCGGGGGAATTATGCCACCGGTCTCCGGTCCTCGACGGCAGGGACCTTGCATTGAAAAGTACGATCGTTGTCAGCTACGATGCGCCGTCAATCACAGTCATGACCGTCGAAATATGAGCTCATCGATCGAACCGTCCTACCGCCGCTCCAGCGGCCTGGTCGACATCCTGGACAGGGTCCTCGACAAGGGCCTGGTCATCGCCGGCGACATCCGCGTCTCGCTGGCCGAAGTCGAGCTGATCACCATCCGCATCCGCCTGCTGGTCTGCTCGATCGACAAGGCCGAGCAGATCGGCCTGGACTGGTGGCGGCACGATCCGAACCTTTCCGTCGCAGCCCGGAAGCTTTCGCTCGAGAACGAGTCCCTGCGCGAGCAGGTCCGCCTCCTCGAAGCGAAGGTCGACGCGCTGGCCGTCCCGCAACCGTCCGTGCCACGGCGCCGGACTAAGCCCATCAAGAGAACCCAGGGGGAATGAATCATGCCGGTTGAAAGAGCCTCTGGCGGTACCAGCCTCATCGACGTCCTGGACCGCGTCCTCGACAAGGGCATCGTCATCGATGCCTGGGTCCGGGTGTCGCTGGTCGGTATCGACCTGCTCACGGTCGAGGCCCGCATCGTGGTGGCCTCGATCGACACCTACCTCAAATACTCGGAGGCTGTCTCCCAGGTTCCCTCGGTGTCGCGCCCGGCGATCGAAAGCCGCACGTCCGAGGATCTGCTGGCGGAGAACGCCTCATTGCGGTCTCAGCTCGCCGCCTCCATGGCTCGTGAGGAGATTCCGGTACGCAGAGCCCGCAAGCTAGCGAAGGCCTGATGCATGGGCAGCGTCGCGCACCTCGACGTGCTTCCTTCTTCGCGCGGCGGCGGCAGCATCGGCGCGAGGGTGAAGCTGTCGCTCGTCGACGTCCTGCTCGCCGAGCCTGAGCCGCGGCACTGCGCGGAGGAGACCCTGCGCTGGCTGGCCCGCCACGCGGGCATCGAGAGGGCGGTGTGCGCGGTGGTCGATGCCGACGGCGGCAGGCTCGCGGGTCTGACGGGACTCGGCGTGCCGCCCGCCCCCGTCGAGGCCTTCAGCCTGGAGCTCACCGACCGCACTCACCCCCTGGTGGTGGCGCTCGCCGGCAACGAGCCCGTCGCCTTCCACGACTCCGGGCAGATCCTGCCGCGGCCTTTCGAAACTCCCCTGGGGAATTCCTCCTTTCACGCCGTGCCGCTCGGCAGCTCGCAGCAGGAGATGAGCCCCGGCCTGCTGCTGTTGGCCGGCGTCGGCGACGGTCCGGTCAGCGACGACGTGCTCTGGGCCGCGGAGCTGCTGGGAATGCGGCTGGCCGCCCTGGGCTACCGTCGCATCCAGGCCGACGAGCGCCGGCACAAGCGGGAGCGCAGCCTGCTGCTGGCCGTCATCCACGCCGTGACCGACCCCATCCTGCTCACCGACGCCGACGGGCGCATCCTGATCGCCAACGCCGGCGCCGAGACGCTGCTCACCGCCAGCGATGAGAAGCGGGAGGGCTGGCGCCACGCCGTGGCCCTCAACAACATGCTCTTCTCGGCCTCGCTGTTCACCGCCGAGCGCGGTCCCACGCGGCGCGAGCTGCTGCTGGTCGATCCCTCGGAGGGCAAGGAGCTCCTGTTCGAGGTGCTGAGCTCGCCGGTCGCCATCCGTTCCGGCGAGAACGGCATCGTCTCCGTGCTGCGCAACGTCACCGACCTGCGCCGGGCCACCGAGGAGATCGAGGAGAACTATCGCCGGCTGCGGCTGGCCGAGGCCGCGACCCGCGCCGAGCGCGACCGCCTCGACCTGATCCTCAACTCCGTGCTGGAGCCCATTCTGGTCACCGATCCGTCGGGTAATATCGTGCGCATGAACCCGCCCGCGGAGCGGATGTTCACCCTGCCGGGCCGCGGCGAGAGCCGGGAAGGCCACCGGGCTCAGAAGGACCGCGCTCTGCGGGACGGTGAGATCGAGCGCCGGGTGCAGGCCAACGACGCCGTGTTCACCTCCTTCGTCTCCAACCTCTACGCCGGCCAGTCGTTGCGCTGGCGGGGCGAGCTCAACCTCATCGACCCCAAGACCGGGGCCACCATCCCCGTGGAGGCGATCTCCGGCCGGCTGGTCTCCAAGCACGGCGAAGAGACGGCCGTCGTCACCATCCTTCACGACCTGACCGAGGCCATGGAGAAGGCGCGGCTCTACGAGCAGGTCAAGCGCCACTCCGAGGAGCTGCGCGAGAAGGTACGGGAGGCGACCGCCGAGCTCGCCGGGCAGAACGAGCTGCTGCGCCGGCAGGCCCTGGAGCTGGAGCAGGCCTCGGCGCTCAAGTCGCAGTTCCTCGCCAACGTCTCCCACGAGCTGCGTACGCCGCTCAACGCCATCATGGGCTACACCCACCTGATGCTCGAAGGGGTGTCGGGCGCCATCAACCCGGCTCAGCAGGACAAGCTCACGCGTGTCGACGCCAACGCCCGCCACCTGCTGGCCGTGATCAACGATCTGCTGGACATCACCCGCATCGAATCCGGCAAGATGCCCGTGCAGGCCGAGCGCATTCTCCTCTCCGAGCTGATCGACGAGGTGATGACCGAGGTCGAGCCGGTGATCGCCGGCACCCGGCTGGCGGTGACCCGCGACCTTCCCCCGAACCTGCCGGAGATCGAGACCGACCGCCAGAAGGTCAAGCAGATTGTGATCAACCTGCTGTCGAACGCGTTGAAGTTCACCCCCGCGGGCTCCGTCGGCATCCGGCTGGAGCACCATTGGCCGGCCGGCGAGATCTCCATCGCCGTCACCGACACCGGCATCGGCATCGCCGAGGAGAACCAGAAGACGATTTTCGAGGCCTTCGAGCAGGCCAACAGCTCCTATGCGCGCCGGCAGGGTGGCACCGGCCTCGGGCTGACCATCTGCCGCCGCCTCGCTTCTCTCCTCGACGGCCGGATCGCGCTCGCGAGCCGGCTCGGCGAGGGATCTACGTTCACCCTCTTCCTTCCCGCGAAATCGAGGACGGCATGATCGCTGACAAGAAGAATGACGCACCACTCGTGCTGGTGGTCGACGACGTCGACCACGGGCGCGAGATCTTCGCCGAATACCTCGAATTCCGGGGCTTTCGCGTGGCGACCGCCGCCGACGGCCTGGAGGCCATCGAGAAGACGCACGCGCTACGGCCGGACGTCGTCCTGATGGATCTCTCGCTGCCGGGCATCGACGGCTGGGAGGCCACCCGGCGCCTGAAGGAGGATCCGGCCACGCGGGACATCCCCATCATCGCGCTCACCGCGCACGCCCTGGCGAGCGCCCACGACAAAGCCCGCGCCGTGGGCTGCAACGCCGTGGTGACCAAGCCCTGCCTGCCCAAGGATCTCGAGCAGGAGGTCCGCCGGCAGCTCGCGGCGCGGACGCCGGCGCCGGCGGAGGGTACGGCGTAGCCATGAAGCCTGCCAGCAAGTCGACCGGCAAGAAGAAGGCAGCCGCCAAGAAGCCGGCACCGGCGAAGAAAGCCGCGCCGGCCAAGAAGCCCGCGCCCGCGAAGAAAATCGCGAAAACGCCGGCCAAGGCACCCGCGAAGAAGAAGACCGCGGCCGCGAAGCCGGCCCGGCGCCCGGAGCTGATACCCCTGCCGGAGGCTCCCCGCGCCGCGGACAGCCGTAGCGGCAAGTACGTCTACTGCATCATCCAGACGACGGAGCCCCGCCGCTTCGGTCCGATCGGTATCGGCAGCGACCCGACCGCCGTACACACGGTGAGCTACAAGGACATCGCCGCCGTGGTCTCGGACACGCCGCTGGAGGTCTACGATCCGACGCGGGAGAACGTCCTCGCCCACGAGCGGGTCAACGAGGCCGTGATGCGCGACTACACGGTCATCCCGATGTCGTTCAGTACCGTCTTCAAGACCTCCGAGGATATCGTCGAGCTGCTGCGCAGCGCCTACGACGCCTTCCGCGACGTGCTGGTGAAGATGCAGGACAAGCTCGAGTTCGGCCTCAAGGTGCTGTGGGAGCCCGAGACCGTCATCCGCGAGATCGAGAAGGAGGACGAGAACCTGCGCCTGCTGCGCCAGGAGATCTCCAACCAGAAGGGCTCCACCTACTTCGCCCGCATGCAGTACGGGCGCCTCGTCGACTCGCTCCTCCAGGAGCGTTCCGAGAAGCTGCTGGCGGAGATCTTCGACACCCTGGGCGCCGTCTCCGTGGCCTCGCGCACCAACAAGCCGATCGGCGACAAGATGATCCTCAACGCCGCCTTCCTCGTCGCCCGCCACCTCGAAGCCGAGTTCGACGCCAAGGTCAAGGAGATCGACGCGCGCTACGAGAACCTGATCCTCAAGTACACCGGTCCGTGGCCCCCCTACAACTTCGTCAACATCCGGTTGAAGCTGGAGCGGGCGACGGATACGGAATGACTGGCGGGAGCCCATGTTCATTCTCGACCGGCTCATAATCGGGGGGCTCGCCTTCATCTTCGACAAGATCGCCTCGGCGGCCGACGCCGAGCGCGACGATGAGGCCGCGATCAGGGAGGAGATCCTCGCCCTGCAGATGCGGCTGGAGCTGGGCGACATCAGCGACGAGGATTTCGCCGCGGAGGAGCGCGACCTCCTGGATCGTCTGCGCAACGCGCGAGCCTCGCGCGACGAGGGCCGGCCGGCCGGTGCCGTGTCCCTCGACCGCGGCGGCTTCGAAGTGGACGTCACCTTCGAGGGCGACGACCTTCCCAACGGTCCTCGATGAACCTCCACATCTTCGGCGGCAAGGGCGGGGTGGGCAAGACCACCTGTGCCGCCGCGGCTGCCTTAGCCGTCGCCGAAGGGACCAGGCGGCGAGTCCTCGTGGTCTCGACCGATCCGGCCCACTCTCTGGGCGACGCTCTCGCGAAACGCCTGGCACCGGAGCCAACCCTCATTTCCACCCGGCGCGGCGAGCTGTGGGCCGCCGAGCTCGCCGCCGGTCCGGCCATCGCCCGCTGGACGGCCGAGCACCGCGACGCCGTCCGCACCCTCGCCGAGCGCGGCACCTACCTGGACGGCGAGGACGTTGACGGCTTCCTGGACCTGACGCTCCCCGGCGGCGACGAGCTGATCGCCTGGCTGGAGATCGATCGCCTGGCCCGCGAGACCGATTGCGACGAGGTGGTGGTCGACACCGCCCCCACCGCCCACACCCTGCGCCTGTTCGCCAGCCCGGACACTCTCCGCCGCTTCGCCGCCCTCCTCGACCGGCTGGACGACCGTCACCGCGAGATGGCCGCCCACTTCGGTACCTGGAAACCGGACGCCGCCGAGGCCCTGATCTCTGATCTCGAAGCCGAGGGCCGCTCCCTCGAAGAGCGCCTGCGCGATCCGAAAACCACCACCCTCACCTGGGTGCTCCTCCCCGAAGCGCTCGCCATCGCCGAAACGAAGGACGCCCTCGCCGCCCTCGAAGACACCGGCATCCCCGTCCGCGACCTGATCGTCAACCGCGTGCTACCAGATTCCGACGATGGCTGCCCCCTCTGCCAGGAACGCCGCCGTGCCGAAGCGAAGGCCATCCGGGAGATCTGGAAGACCTTCAAGAATCGAGAGATCCGGTTCCTGCCGGAGGCCGACAGGGAGCCGAGGGGGAAAGCGGCGTTGCGGACCCTCGGCCCAGCCCCGAACGGACGGACAAGGACCGATACGGACCGGCAAGGGCGCAAAAAAAAACGCCCGTCCCTGCCCGTCCGTGCTCGTCCGTGTTCGTCCGTGTTCCTCGCTGACATGGCCTGGCTGGACGCTCTCGCCCCCCCCAACCTCCGCCTCCTCTTCTTCGGCGGCAAGGGCGGCGTGGGAAAGACCACCTGCTCGGCCGCCGTCGCCCTGGCCTTGGCACGGCGCCGGAAGGGGGCGCGTATTCTCCTTCTCTCCACGGACCCCGCCCATTCGCTCGCCGATGTGCTGAAAATCCCCCTGGGGAACGACGAACGGTCGCTCTCAGGGGGACTTGCCGTCCGCGAGCTCGACGCCCGCGGCGAATTCGCGCGCTGGCGGGAGCGGCACCGCGGCGAGGTCGACCGGGCGGTCGGGGCTTTCGCGGCCGAGGGCTCCGGCGTGGGGGACCTCCTGGACTTCACGCCCCCGGGGCTCGACGAGCTGATCGCCATCTCCTCTCTTCTAGATGCCGAGGCTACTCACGATCTGGTGATCGTGGACACCGCCCCCACCGGCCACGCCCTGCGCCTGCTGGAGATGCCCGAGCTGGCCCTTTCGTGGGACCGCTTCCTCCTCTCGCTGCTGCTCAAGTACCGCGAGGCCGTCGGCCTGGGAGACCTCGCGGCCGGCCTGGTGGACCTCTCCCGCAGCCTCAAGCGCCTCCAGGCCCTGCTCCGCGATCCCGATCAGACCCGATTCGTGGTGGTGACCCGCGCCGCCGAGCTGCCCCGCCGCGAGACGGAGCGCCTCCTCGGCTTCCTGGAACAGTTGGGGATCGCGGTGCCGGCGATCGTCGTCAACGCCGTGGCGCCTCCTGGCTGCACACGGTGCGGCGCACCGTCTCCCCCTCCGACCAAGACTCGCTGCGCTATCATCGAGGCGCCCGCCACGTTCCCGCCGCCCCGGGGCGCGCGGGGTCTGGCCGCCTGGGTCAGGGACTGGGTGAAGACCGCGGGGACCTCATGAGCAACGCCACATATCTCTACTGCCTCGTGCGTCACCAGGGCGAACCTTCCCTGGCCGGAGCGCCGCCCGGCCTGCCAGGCCTCGGCGAGATCCGCGCCCTGGAGGTCGGCGGCGGCCTCTGGCTGGTGGCGGCCAGCGCTCCCCTCCCTGAGTTCAGCAGCGGGCGCATCGAGGAAGGGCTCACCGATCTCGACTGGGTTTCCACCTGCGCCCTCGCCCATGAGGCCATGGTCGAGCATTTCCGCGACGCTCCCGCCCTCCTGCCGCTCAAGCTCTTCACCCTCTTCGCCTCCGACGAGCGCGCCCTCGCCCACCTGGGCGCCAGCCGCGAGCAGCTCGACAAGGTGCTCGACAGGGTAGCCGGCCGCGTCGAATGGGGAGTGCGCGTCCGTCTCGACGAGGCCCGCGCCCGCGAGGCCCTGGCCGCCGAGAGCCGCCAGTCCGCCGCGCCCTCCGGTAGCGGCACCAGCTTCCTGCTGCGCAAGAAGCAGGAGCAGGAGGCCTCGCGGGACCTCGCCGGCCGCCTTCGCGCCGAGGTGGACGCCGCCTGGCCCGACCTCGCGGCCGAGTCAGACGAGGCCGTCCGCCGCCAGTCCGCCACGACGCCGGAGCAGGGCGGCAAGGTCTTCCTCGACGCCGCCCTTCTCGTCCCCGCCGGACGCGCCGCCGAGCTCGAGGCCGCCGTCGATCGCTTCGCCACCCGCGTAGGGCCGAAAGGCGGCGAGGTGACCCTCACCGGTCCCTGGCCCCCCTACCACTTCATCGAGGACAACCCGTGAGCGATCCCGGCCCGGTAGAGAGCCTGGACGTCCTCGACTCCAGCGAGATCTCGCTCCTCGACACCGTGGACAACCTGCTCAACCGGGGCGTGGTGCTGACGGGCGAGGTCGTCATCGGCCTGGCCGGCATCGACCTCATCTACCTACAGCTTTCGGCCGTCCTCTGCGCCGCCGACCGCATCCTGCCGAAGGAGCCGGAGGCGTGACGGACATCCTCTACCTCTATGCCGTCGCCGAAGGTGTACCGGCGGGGCCGCTCGACACCGGGATCGGAGCCGAGCCCCTCACGCTCATCCCGGTGGGAAGACTCGTGGTCGTGGCAGGCTCCCTGCCGGTCCGCCCCTCCGCGGACGCCGAGACTCTGAAGAAGCAGGACGCCGTCGTCCGCCGGCTTGCCGGGCTCTTCGCCGCCCTCCTCCCCGTCCGTTTCGGCGAGAGCGCGTCGGATGAAGCGTCCGTGGCCGCGAAGATCGCGCCCCGCGAGACCGAGCTGACATCGGCCCTGGAGCTCGTGCGCGGCTGCGTGCAGATGACCCTGAGAGTCTTCGGCGATCCGGACCCTGCGCCGGAGCCCGCGCCCGCGACATCCGCCGGACCGGGAGCGCGCTACCTCGAAGCCCGCCGCCGGGAGCAGGCCGCTTTTCGCAGTCTGCCCGAGATCGGCCCTCTCAACCTTGCTCTGCGCCCCTTGCTCCGCGCCGAGCGGATCGAGCGGCAGGCCGCCGGCCCCCTCCTCGGCACGGCCTACCATCTGGTACCTCGCGAAGGAACCGCCGCCTACCTCAATGCCGTGGAAGAAGCGCGAAGCAGAATCGGGGGGCGGCGGATTGTCGCCACCGGTCCCTGGCCGCCCTACGCCTTCGCGCCGGAGGGGACCCCCTGAGCCAGCAGGACGCCGTGCACCTGGAGATCGAGGAGCTCGACGCCCTGCGCGCCGAGATCGAGCGCCGCACGGCGGCCGAGGCGCCGCGCTGGAACGCCGATCCCGAGGACGTGCAGCGCTCCGTGGCGCGGCTCCTCCTGGCAATCACCGAGTTCCTGCGCAAGCTGATGGAGAAGCAGGCCATCCGCCGCATGGAGACCGGCACCCTCACCGACGACGAGATCGAGAGGCTCGGCCTCGCCCTCATGCGCCTGGAAGAGACCCTGCACGAGATCGCCGCGCGCTTCGGCCTTGCCCCCGAGGATCTGAACCTGGATCTCGGGCCCCTGGGGAGGCTGATCTGAAAATCGCCCGGCTTCTCGTCTTCCTTTTCCTCATCGCCGCCGCGACCCAAGCCCACGATCTAGGCAAGGTTCAGGTCTACGCCTCCTTCCTGAAGGACAGCACCTACCGCATCGACCTGAACCTCGATTCTGAGCACCTGGCACCTGGAGACCTCGGAGGCCCGGCGGGGAAGACCCGCCTCGGCGCCATCGCCGGCCTCACTCCCGAGATCGACGGCAAGTACGGGAAGCTCCTGCGCCGCTTCGTGGACGGTGCCACGGTGTCCTTCGACGGCCGGCCGGTCGAGCCCACAAGGGAAGTCGTGGAGATCGTGCCGCCGGACAAGGACACGCCGCCGGGACGGACGACGATGAGGCTTCGCGGTCCTATCCCGGGAGGCGTCCACACCTTCGTATGGAAGGAGACGATGCCGCTCGGCTCCTATCCGCTCGTGCTGCAGAACGAAGGGGATGAGAGCGCGACATGGGGCTGGCTCTCCGGAGACGCCGCGAGCCCGCCTTTCGCGCTGTCGAAAGCCGTGGTGCCGCCGCCGCGCTGGACCGTGGCCAAGCGCTACTTGAAGCTCGGTTTCACTCGCTTCGTGCCCGAAGGCCCCGACCCGATTCTCTTCGTGCTCGGCCTCTTCCTGCTTTCGCGGCGCCTCAAGCCGATCCTCTGGCAGGTGTTGGCCTTCACCGCGGCGCACACGCTCACCCTGATCCTCGCCTCCTACGGCGTCGTCTCGCTGCGGCCCTCCATCGTCGAGCCGCTGATCGCCCTGTCGATCGTCTTCGTGGCGGTGGACAACCTCCTCGTCCGGGATCTCAAGCTCTGGCGCCTCCTCGCCGTCTTCGCCTTCGGCCTCCCGCACGGCCTCGGCTTCGCGGGAGTCCTCGCGCAGCTCGGCCTCCCCCAAGCGGACCGCCTCACCGCCCTCCTCTCCTTCAACCTTGGAGTCGAAGGAGGATTGCTGGCCGTCCTCGCCGTCGCCTTCCTCC
Source organism: Thermoanaerobaculaceae bacterium (assembly GCA_963717295.1). Classification (GTDB taxonomy): domain Bacteria; phylum Acidobacteriota; class Thermoanaerobaculia; order Multivoradales; family UBA5704; genus DATARR01. Next base: position 6,283,007 of record OY970330.1, on the reverse strand, counting down.
TCGTGGGCCTGCCCTTCCGCGGCGAGCCGTGGTACCGCCAGCGCGTGATCGTCCCCGCCTCGTGTCTCATCGCGGCGGTGGGGTTGTACTGGTCGGTGGAGCGGATGTTGGCGTAAAGCGTCACCCTGCTGCTTTTCACGCCAGCACCCTACCACCGTTTGGTCCCACGGTCCCGTGAGGATCGTCCCCCATTGGAGCGCGCCCCGGCTTGGTTGACAAGCTCCTTTACCGTAGCTACCGTAAAGCATGCGAATCGAGTTCTGCTCTTTCGCCGCGCCAATGGTCGTGAGGTGAAACACTATGTCCAAAGTCTCTAAGCGCCCTCCCGTTCTGATGCCCACTGCGGAGGAAGATCGGGCCATCACGGCTGCGGCAAGGAACGACCCCGACGCTCAGCCGCTTACATCCAAGCAGTTGAAGGCCATGGTTCCTCTACGCTCACTGCGTGGCCGTCCGAAGTCCGAGAACAAGAAGCTGCTGGTCTCGGTTCGCTATAGCCCCGAGGTCGTTGAGTACTTCAGGTCCACAGGCGAAGGGTGGCAATCGCGAATGGACGGCGTGCTTCGTGAGTACGTGGCGCGCAATTCTCGTAGAGCATGAAGCGGGCTGCGGCCTGAAAGCCCGCCGATTAAGGGAAGCGTCACCCTTGGCAGGGTTGAAAAAAGGAAGATGCGCCTCCACACCCCCGGGTTCCCACCGGCTTCGCCGGCTCCCACCCGGGGCTACGAGTCTGCCGCCCTCCGGGCTCGCCGCGTCGTTGGGTCGGCCCTCGCCCCGAATCCTTTTGAATATCCACCGTAAGGTATCGACAAGGGTCCGGTACCCATTGACGCCCAAGGCGTCGTCGAAGAGAAACCCGTAAGGGTGGCAGTCCTGTAGCTCCGGGTGGGAGCCGGCGCAGCCGGCGGGAACCCGGGGTGTGGATGGGCGACCCGAGGTCGGTGTGAACCCGGGACTGAAGGGTAACCCGAGGCGGGCGATCCCACCCTGCCCCTTGACAGGAACGCGCAAATCATAAACTCTATGCGCACCGTCGACGCCATGATGGCGCCGGTCGATTGAGCCCGAAGCGGCTCGGAAAGGAGAAGCAGTCATGCCGAGGAAAGAGACGAGGCACTCAGGGATTCTGGGCGATTTGCAGGGTCTGTCGGCGGTGGTGGAGGCCAACAAGGAGGAGATCCCGGGCTTGGAGCCGTTCTGGCTCAAGCTCTCGGGAATCGTCACCCAGACTCTCGAGACCCGCAGCCAACAGGCGGCGCTCAGGGCGGCCAAGCAGGAGAGCTCGAAGCAACTCCGGCGGCTTCTCACCGAAGGGCAGTCCGTCGCCAACGTGATCCGCACGGTGGTGAAGGATCACTTTGGCAGCCGGGAGGAGAAGGTCGTCGAGTTCGGCCTCCAGCCGTTCCGCGGCCGGAAATCCAAGGCGGCGACCGAGGAGACCGCACCCACCACTCCGCCGGCGTCCGCCGGCTCCGCGGCACCCACCACGCCGGACCTGTAGATCGATCCCGCCCGAGGGGACGCTCCTGCGTTCCCTCTTCGTCGTCCTTTTCCCCAAGATTTTGAGCCGCCGATCCGGGGCAACGCTTCGTCGCGCCGGGAGAACGCCCGCCTCTCCCGGCGAGTCGATCCGATATCCGCGGCGCAGCTCTCGTCGTCCCAGGACATCCGTCCATCGTGCCCGGCCACACCCCGGTCGGCCCGGGACACCGTGACGCAGATCCGGGACATTGGTCCAATGTCCCGGAACATCCGTCTGTTGTCCGAGGCGCCTCTCGCGTCGCGCCGGGGCACCGCGCCGCTTCACCATGTCACCGGTTCGAGGTTCCGGAGCATTGTTTCGCCGTCCGTGGCGGCTCTCCCAGGATCCGGGGACATCGTTTCGTTGTGCCTGGGGCATCGGTCCGAGCTCCCGGAGCCTCGTTTCGTCGCACCAGGATGTCGGTCCAAGGTCCCAGGATCTTGGTTCGCCGGCCGCAGCGCATCTCCCGGCATCCCGGGATGTCGTTTCGTCGTGCGGGGACATTAGCGCGGATTACGGACACCCAGACGCTCGAGACGCGGGATCACTTCCTGCGCGAAGTACTCGAGCTCGCCGATGTAGTCGATGAAGGACAGGGTCATTCCTCCGAAGCCCGCGTCGTGAAAGCGCTTGATTTCGGTGGCGATGTCGTCGGGGGAGCCGATCAGCGGGCAGGCGCCATGGCCTTCGCCGCCACCAGGGGATGGTGGAACACGGTATGGATCGTGGCGAACACGACCAGACGCTTCGTCTCGGCGAGCAGAGCGGCGGCGAGCGCCACGGGGTCGAGCACTCCGCCATGGAAGTTCGTGTCGCCTCCATAACCGACCCAGCGGGCGATGGGCAGCATGAAGTCGATCCCGACGTCATCGGCGAGACGCGCGAGCCGGAGATTGTCATCCCACGTCGCCTGCCAGCGTTCGGCGACCTTCGTCACGGCGAGGCCGGACGAGCAGTTCGCGGAGAACAGTCCGAGCTTCAGATCCGCACCGTCGAGCAGCGGTTTGGGCAAGATAGGCTCCTTTTAGCCAAGCATTTGCGCGATTGTATCGCGAGACTTCGAGGGCGGGCGACGAAACGGGCGGATCGATTCAAACAGAGATAGAGTTCGAGCAGCACTTCCAGGAGACCAGACATGTCCCTCCGCCGCCCCCCGGTTCGTCGTCTCATAACAGCCGCGCTATTTACCCTTCTCCTCCTTCCCCTCGCCGGCCGGCCCGGTCAGGCGGCGGGTGATCCCGGCCTCCTCGAGTGGGCCCGGCGGCTGATCACCGGCGTCACTCCGGAGACCAACCTCTATGCCTCCCGGCCGACGGTCGTCACCTGGAGCGGGGTGAACGGCGCCTCCGAAACTCGAAACCGGAGCGTCTGCAGTGCCCTCGTCGCTCACCTGATGATGCAGGCTTACGGCTACCGGGCCGCCGACTTCGCCTCCTGGCTGGGCGGCCGCTTCCCGCGCGCCGCCGGGTTTCACGACGCCATCGCGGCCGGCCAGGGCTTCACTCCCATCCTCCGCATCTCGGAGATCCGCCCGGGAGACATTCTGGCGATCAAGTACCCTCCGGGGACCAAGCCGACCGGTCACGTGCTGCTCGCCGCGTCGCGTCCCGTCGAGCGCCAGGCAACGGAGCCGGTCGTTGCCGGCACGGTGCAATATGAGCTTTCGGTGATCGACTCCTCCCACACCGGCCACGGCCCCACCGATACCCGCCACTATGCGAAGGGGAAGTTCCACTCCGGTGTGGGGGAAGGGCTGTTCCGTCTCTACGCCGCACCGGACGGCACCCTGGCCGGCTACTCCTGGAGCGTCACCAAGGCTTCCGAGGAGTACACTCCGGGCGAGCGCCACCTCGTGATCGGGCGCCTGAACGGCCAGGTCAAGCCGACCGGCCACCCCGGCCACGTCGACGCCGAGCCGGGCGACGACGCCAGCGACGACGATGCCGAGCCAAATCATTGATCTGAGCCAGGAGATTTTCTCGGGCATGCCGGTGTTTTCCGGCCTTCCAGAAGTGGAGATCACCGTCCACGTCTCGCATGAGGAGTGGGACGGCATCACCGGCAGCGACCTGGTGACGCCCGCCGTGAACCGGCTGACGTTGGGCGAGCATACGGGCACGCACGTGGATTCCATCAGCCATATGGCACGGCAGTACCGGGGACAGTCGATCGACACGATGCCTCTGACGATGTTCTATACCGAGGGCCTCTGCCTTGACCTGTCTCACAAAGGCCTGCGGGAGATGATCGAGGCCGCCGATCTGGAGCACGCCCTTTCCGTAACGGATCTTGAAATCAAGCCGGGAGATACGGTTCTTCTCTATACCGATCATTACCGGCGCACCTTCGGGACGGACGATTGGCCCAAGGGTCCCGGGGTCACCGTAGAAGCCGCGCGCTGGCTGGGGATGCGGAAGATCGCCGCCTTTGGCGTCGAGACCATGTCGCCAGGCGTGCCCGGCATCTCCAACAAGGAAGTCCACCATATTTGCGGCGAGCTGGGCTTTACGCACTATGAGAACATGATCAATCTGTACCAGCTCATCGGCAGAGGACGTTTTCGTTTCATCGCCCTGCCGCTCAGGATTCGCGGGGGAACCGGCTCGCCGGTTCGGGCGGTGGCCGTCTTCGAGGATTGAGAGAAGTCCGCGCGAAACCGTTCCGCCTCCCGACTCGTATGAGCTGGGATGGACCAACCAGAAAAGAGGCCTCTGCTCATGAATCGACCCAACCCCCGTGCCGTCCTGCTCGGCGCGTTCGTCCTTCTCCTCTCCCTCGGTGCTTTCTCAGCACAAGCCGCTACCCCTCCGACGCCTGCGAGCTCCGGCCTCACCGCCTACGCCGATCACCTCCTCGCCACCGCGTACCCCGCGGGTCAGCCCGGTGCCGCGGCGCTGGTGATGAAGGATGGCCAGGTCGTCCTGCGCAAGGGGTTCGGCATGGCGAACCTGGAGCTGGAGATTCCGGTGTCGCCCGACATGGTGTTCGAGCTTGGGTCGATCACCAAGCAGTTCACGGCCGCCTCCATCCTGATCCTTCAGGAGCGGGGCCAGCTGCGGGTCGAGGATGAGATCACGAAGTACCTGCCGGACTACCCCACCCATGGACAGAAGATCACCGTCGAGAACCTGCTCACCCACACCTCCGGTATCCCGAGCTATACGGACCTGGAGGAATGGATGCCCCGGGTGCGGGAGGACATGAAGCTCACGGACCTGATCGCGATGTTCAAGGACAAGCCGCTGGAGTTCACTCCGGGGGAGAAGTGGGCGTACGACAACTCCGGCTACATCCTCCTCGGCGCCATCATCGAAAAGGCCTCGGGGAAGAGCTATGAGCAGTTCGTCGAGGAGGAGATCTTCCAGAAGCTCGGCATGGCGCACTCCCGATATGGCCACGCGGAGGAGATCATCCCCCTGCGCGCCACGGGCTATGAGAAGAACGACAAGGGTTTCTACAACGCGCGCTATCTCAGCATGACGCAGCCGTACGCCGCCGGCTCCCTGATGTCCACGGTGGACGACCTGGCGATCTGGGACCGGGCCCTCGCCAGCGAGGTGCTACTCAAGAAGACGTCGCTCGACCGGATGCTCACCTCGTTCAAGCTGAAGTCCGGTCTGGCTACTCACTACGGCTATGGCATGGGGGTCTCCGAGCTCGCGGGCAAGCGCCTGCTCGCGCACGGGGGCGGCATCTTCGGATTCGTCACCATCATCGCCCGTGTCCCCGACGAGCATCTGTTGGTCGTCATCCTTTCGAATAACGAGGCTTCGAACCCGCCACCGGAAGCCCTCGCTCTGCGCATCGCGGCCAAGGCCCTGGGCCAGCCCCTGGAAGATCGCAAGCCCGTGGCGCTCGACGCGAAGGCGCTGGACGAATACGTGGGCGTCTACCGTTTCGACGCGGAGACCGTGCGGTCGATCTCCCGCGAGGGAACGAAGCTCTTCTCTCAGCGCAGCGGAGGCAGAAAGGCGGAGATCCTCGCCTCGGGCCACGATGACTTCTACTTTGTGGACGACGAGTCCCGGCTCCACTTCCGGCGCGACGCCCAGGGGAAGATCGAAGGCGCGGATATGGTCCGCGCCTTCGGTCCGGACGAGCGCGGATCGAGGACGGCGGAAGCTCCGCCCCAGGAGCGGCAGGCCGCCAAGGTCGATCCCGCGATCTACGACGCCTACGTGGGGGAGTACGAGCTCCGTCCCGGGTTCGCGCTCGTCATCACCCGCGAGGGCGGCCAGATCTTCGCTCAGGCCACCGGGCAGCAGAAGCTCGAGCTCTATCCGGAATCGGAGACGCGGTTCTTCCTCAAAGTGGTCGACGCCCAGGTCGAGTTCCAGCGCGGCGCGGACGGCAAGGTGTCAGGCTTGGTGCTCCACCAGGGCGGGCGGAACATGCCTGGGAAGCGGAAGTAGGGGCAGAAGGGGAGGCGGCGACACGCCTCCCCTTCTTGCGCTTTTCGATATGCCGGGATAGCATAGTCGCCGTTGTTCCTCGCCGCATCTGGAGAAAGGAAAACCGGTGGCTACACGCTTCACCCCGTGCCTTGCGCTCGCCTTCCTGCTCCTTGGTTGGACCGCCTCGGCGTCGGCTCAGAACCTGGTCGGGAACCCCACTTTCGACACCGGCCTCGTCGGCTGGCAGACCCAACCGATCCCCGGGCTCTCCATGGCCTGGGACGGCTCCCGGGATGCGGACGGCTCGCCGACGTCCGGCTCGGCCAGCGGTGTCTGGCATGGGCCGACGGTCAGCGGGTTGGTTCCCGTCGCCTCGCAGTGCATCGAGGTCACGCCCGGCGTTTCCTACAGCCACGGCGGCAAGATCTTCATCCCCTCGGGCCAGTCGACCTCCGGCAGCGCCTTCTTCCTCGCGACCGTGTTTCCGACCCACGGCTGCTCGGGTCCCCCTCCGCCCGGCCCCTTCGTGCCGACGCCGGCCGTCACGGTGGCCGGCGAATGGACGGAGAGCACGGCGACGATCGTTCCCTTTGGCCCCTCCCTCCTCTTGTCCGCCTACCTGGCCCCGAACGCCGGGGGCAGCTTCCAGGCGAGCTTCGACGACGTGATCGTGCAACCGCCGGGGAGCTGCGTGCCCAACGCCACGACGCTCTGCTTCCAGTCCGGCCAGTTCAAGGTTACGGCCACCTTCGACGCCGGCAACGGCAACGCCGGCCAGGCCCACGGCATCCCGGCGGGCGACAGCGGCCTGCTCTGGTTTTTCGCCTCCACGAACATCGAGGTGGCGCTCAAGGTGCTCGACGGCTGCACTCTGGGAGGGCACTACTGGGTCTTCGCCGGCGGCCTCACCAACGTCGAGGTGACTATCCTGGTAACCGACACCAGGACCGGAGCGACGCGGACCTACCACAACCCGCCGAATACCGCTTTCCAGCCGATTCAGGACACGTCGGCGTTCACTTGCTCGCCGTAAGCGGTGCCACGACGGGGAGCTTCAGCGCCAACTCGCTCGCCGCTTCCAGCACGCCGCCGGTGCAACGAGGGTCGCCTTCCGGCGGGGCGCCGCGGCGGAGGACGGGCGATTTGTCCGTGGCGCAGAGAGTGTAGGGACCCGGCTCGACGTTCGGCACCACCAGTTGTCCCGGCGTCTGCGGCGTCCCCTGGAGGTCCGCCCACTTGCGCAGCAGGCGCGGCATGGTGAGGACGCCGGGTTTGTGGGCCCTGGAATCGCAGGGATCCACTTCCCGCGGCTCTTTGACCTCCTTCTCGATCTTGAGATCCTTCGCGGGCAGGTCGAGGATCAGGGTGCCGCCGTCCGTGTCGACATGGATCTCCAGCAGCCGCTGGCGGGCCACGTCGGCGTCGAGGAAGCGCAGGGCATTGCCTGGCGTGAGCACCACGAGGCTGACCTTCCGGGTCCCAGGGGGCAGGCTGAGCCCGAACCAGCCGTCCTCGCTGGTGCCGGTGAGCTCCGCCGGAATGGCGGCACCGGAGGCCGCCGGCCAGGCCAGCACCTGGGCTCCGGTGGCGAAGCCCAGCCGGGGGAGAATGCGGCCCCTGATCTCCAGCTTGTCGGGAACGACGAGCCGCAGGGGCAGCCTCTCCTCTCGCTCGCGCAGGACCAGGGGGGTTCTCTCGCTCAAGCGGAACGGATCTCCCCGGGCCGCCAGCAGACACTGGGGACCGGGGCTCAGGCCGACGAAATTGAGGAGCCCCGATTCGTCGGCGATCGCCTGGTTACGGATCTTGCCCAGGACGTTCACCGTGCTGCGGGGAAGGCTCCGGCCCCTTGGATCCACGACCTCCAGCGGCAGCGCGGTGTCGGGAATCCGGATCTCGAGCGCGGCGAACTGCGCTCCCTTGGCCAGCCGGACGGGACCCTGGAGGTTGAGCCGGAACTGGAGCTCCCGGGAGCCGGAGACGCCGATTTCCCAGGGGCCTTCGTTGGGCAGAAGCCCCTCGAACCGCCCCTGCTCGTCGGAGCGGAACAAGGCGCTGCCCCACCGGTTGTTGAAGTCGAGCGCCGCCGCCAGCGGGCTCCCTCGCCAGGTGAGACGGCCGCGCACGGGGACGAACGGCAGGTGGACATCCAGGGGCCGCGCCCCGAATTCGAGGCTGACCTTCTGTTTCTGCCAGACGTGATCCGCCGCGAGGCCGACGGCGAGCCAGTAGTCTCCCGGCGGCAGGTCGCGGATCTGCCAGCGGCCCAGCGTGGAGGCGGTGCCGGTCACGGGACGCCAGGTTTCCCCCTCGTCCATGCGGCGGTCCGGATGAAGCATGACGCTCCAGGGACGGCGATCGGGAGCGGTGGGTGGGCTGATCGTGACGTCGAGCCCGACCGAGGGTGTGACCCACAGCGGCTCCGGCATCTCGAACGAGCGGTCGCCTTCGATGACGATGGGGTCGGAGTGGGCGGGAGGAAGGCCCGGATCGCTGGCGCGGACGACGTAGCTCCCCGGCTTGACGCCCGTGAACCGGAAGAAGCCCCAGGGCCGGGTGGACGACTCCAGGGAGATCGTTCGCAAGGGTTGGGAGGCGCGCCCGAGGCTGCCCACGCGCTCCGGCGTCAGGCTTACCAGCACGGCGTGGGTGGGGATCGCCTCCTGAAGGGTGCGCACCCAGCCGGAGATGGCGGCCCCGCGCTCCAGCTCGACGTCGAGGAGCCGGGTCTCTCCCGGTTTCACCTCCACGCTCCACCGGTAGGCCGGCATCAACGCCGGTCCCTGAAGCCGCAGATCGACCCGCCCGGCCGGCACCTCGCAGGCGATCTCGCCGTCGCGCAGCGGGCTGGAGAGCGCGATCTCCCAGGGATGATCCTCCTGGCCGCGCAGCACCCGGCTGGGGCGCACCCGCACCGCGAGCTCCCGCGGCACGCTCTGGCCCGGCGGCAAGGCGACGCTGATCTTGAGATTGCCCCGGGGGACCGGCGGCGCGCCGGCCGCGTCCGGAGCGAGGGCTGCGAGCAGAAGAAGGGCGGCGATCTTCATGACGAGTCCCCTGGCGAGTGACTTCGAGCTGTCTCTTGTAAGTATACGAAAGCCGGGAAGCAAGCGTTGGAGCACCCGGTTGACAATCCCTCGTCCCCCTCCTATCATGGAATTCGTACTGAAACAGTCCTGTTTTGGGACTTGGGCACACCCCCGAAGGGCCAGACGCACATGATCCGCATCACCAAACAGACCGATTACGGAATCGTCCTGCTGACGCATCTCGCGGCTTTTCCCGAGCGGCGGTTCAACGCTCCGGAGCTGGCGGTGGAGGCGCACCTGCCGCTGCCGATGGTGAGCAAGATCCTGAAGCTGCTGGCGCGGGAGGGGCTGCTGACGTCCCATCGCGGCGTCAAGGGCGGCTACGGGCTGGCCCGGCAGGCGGAGGAGATCTCCATGGCGGAGATCATCGCGGCGCTCGAAGGTCCCATCGCGATCACCGAGTGCATCAGCGTCGAGGGAGACTGCTCGCACGAGCCGCTCTGCCCCGTGCGCTCCAACTGGCAGCGCATCAACGAGGCGGTCCGCTCGGCTCTGATGGGAATCTCCCTCTCGGAGATGGCCCGCGGTTGGCCGGCGGGTCCGCAGGGATTGGTGAGGCTGGGCGGCGGCAGCGCGCGCGCCGCCTTCACGCCCGCCGCGCTTCACGAGGTTTGACAGAGAGGAAACCATGCAGACGCCGACCGAGACCATCGAGCAGTTCGCGACCCAGGACTATAAGTTCGGCTTCATCACCGACGTCGAACAGGACATCTTCCCGCCGGGCCTCTCCGAGGACGTCATCCGCGCCCTCTCGGCCAAGAAGGAGGAGCCGGAGTGGATGCTCGAATGGCGCCTCAAGGCCTACCGCCACTGGCTCAACATGGCGGAGCCGACGTGGGCGAACGTGCACTACCCGCCCATCGACTACCAGTCGATCGCCTACTACGCGGGACCGAAGCCCAAGGGCTCGGGGCCGAAGAGCCTCGACGAGGTGGACCCGGAGATCCTCGCCACCTACGAGAAGCTGGGCATTCCCCTGCGCGAGCGGGAGATGCTCGCCGGCGTGGCGGTCGACGCGGTGTTCGACAGCGTCTCGGTGGCCACCACCTTCAAGGCCAAGCTGGCCGAGGTCGGCATCATCTTCTGCTCGTTCTCCGAGGCGGTGCGCAACCACCCCGACCTCATCAAGCAGTACCTCGGCTCGGTGGTGCCCTACTCGGACAACTTTTTCGCCACGCTCAACTCGGCGGTGTTCTCCGACGGCTCGTTCGTCTACATCCCCAAGGGCGTGCGCTGCCCGATGGAGCTGTCGACCTACTTCCGCATCAACGCCCTCAACACGGGCCAGTTCGAGCGCACGCTGATCATCGCCGACGAGGGGGCCTACGTCTCCTACCTGGAGGGTTGCACGGCGCCGATGCGCGACGAGAACCAGCTCCATGCCGCGGTGGTCGAGCTGGTGGCGCTCAAGGACGCGACGATCAAGTACTCGACCGTCCAGAACTGGTATCCGGGCGACGCCAACGGCAAGGGCGGCATCTATAACTTCGTCACCAAGCGCGGCAAGTGCGACGGGGCGAACGCGAAGATCTCCTGGACGCAGGTGGAGACGGGCTCGGCGATCACCTGGAAGTACCCCAGCGTGATCCTCAAGGGCGACAACTCGGTGGGCGAGTTCTACTCGGTGGCGCTGACCAAGGGCTATCAGCAGGCGGACACCGGCACCAAGATGATCCACATCGGCAAGAACACCCGGAGCACCATCGTCTCCAAGGGCATTTCCGCCGGCCACGGCCAGAACACCTACCGCGGCCAGGTGAAGATCCTGAAGGGCGCGGACAACGCCCGCAACTTTTCACAGTGCGACTCGATGCTCATCGGCGACCAGTGCGGCGCCCACACCTTCCCGTACATCGACGTGCAGAACCCGCTGGCGAAGATGGAGCACGAGGCCTCGACCTCGAAGATCGGCGAGGACCAGATCTTCTACTGCAACCAGCGCGGCATCGCCACCGAGGACGCCGTGTCGATGATCGTCAATGGCTTCTGCAAAGAGGTCTTCCGCGAGCTGCCGATGGAGTTCGCCGTCGAGGCCCAGAAGCTGCTGGCCGTCAACCTGGAGGGGAGCGTCGGCTGATCCCGCGCTTCTCCAATCCAAAATCCAAAATCTGAAATCCACGATCGGAATCCCCAATATGCTAGAGATCAAAAACCTGCACGCCTCCGTCGAGGGCAACGAGATCCTGAAAGGGATCGATCTGACGATTCGCGACGGCGAGGTCCACGCCGTCATGGGCCCCAACGGCTCGGGCAAAAGCACGCTCGCCCGGGTGCTGGCCGGCCAGGAGGCCTATGAGGTCACCGGCGGCCAGGTGCTCTTCGACGGCCAGGACCTGCTGGACATGGACCCCGAGGTGCGGGCCCGCGAGGGCGTCTTCATGGCCTTCCAGTACCCGGTGGAGATCCCCGGCGTGAGCAACACCTACTTCCTCAAGGCGGCGCTGAACGCCGTGCGCAAGCACCGCGGCCTGCCGGAGATGGACGCGCTCGAATTCCTTGCGATGGTACGCCAGAAGATGAAGCTGGTGCAGATGGAGGAGACGCTCCTCAACCGGCCGGTCAACGAAGGGTTTTCGGGCGGCGAGAAGAAGCGCAACGAGATCTTCCACATGGCCGTGCTGGAGCCCAAGCTCTGCATTCTCGACGAGACCGACTCCGGGCTCGACATCGACGCCCTGCGCATCGTCGCCGACGGCGTCAACGCCCTGCGTTCGAAAGACCGCTCGTTCCTGGTGATCACTCACTACCAGCGGCTGCTCAACTATATCGTGCCGGACTACGTGCACGTCCTGGTGGACGGCCGGTTCGTGCGCTCGGGCGGCAAGGAGCTGGCCCTGGAGCTGGAGGAGAAGGGGTACTCCTGGCTCGAAGACCTGGCGACGGTGGGAGCGTAGGGTCATGCCTGTGACGGAGACTCAGGCACCGGCGGCGCTCGCGCCCTATCTTGCCGATTTTGAGCGCTGCGGCGATGAGCTGGGCGCTCAGCCGGCCTTCGTCCAGGCCCTGCGCCGGGCGGGGCTGGAGCGCTTCGCGGCCCTCGGTTTTCCCACCACCCGGCAGGAAGAGTGGCGGCTGACCAACGTCGCCCCAATCGCCCAGGGGACGTTCCACCGCTCCCAGGGCGATCCCAACGGCATCGCGCCGGAGCAGATCGCGCCCTATGACTTCCCGGCCGCCGCGCGGCTGGTGTTCGTGGACGGCCGGTTCTCCTCCCGGCTGTCGTCTTCCACCGGATTGCCTTCCGGAGTCGTCGCCACCAGCCTGGCCGCGGCTCTCGCGGCCACGCCCCAGCTCGTGGAGCCCTGGCTCGGCCAGCTCGCCGGCTTCGAGCAGCAGCCGTTCGTGGCCCTCAACACGGCGTTCCTGGGCGACGGCGCGTTCGTCCACATCCCCCGGGGCGCGGCGTCGGGGCTGATCCACGTCCTCTTCCTGTCGTCCTCCGAGGACGGCCGGGCGACGGTCTCCTATCCGCGCAATCTCTTCGTGGCCGGCGAGAACAGCCAGCTCACCGTGGTGGAGACCTACGCCGGCACCGGCGCCTATTTCAACTGCCCGGTGACCGAGCTGGTGGCGGGCGCCAACTCGACGGTCGACCATTACAAGGTGCAGCGGGAGAGCCGCGAGGCCTTCCACGTCGCCACCTTCCAGGTGCAGGGCGAGCGCGACAGCGTGCCCCGCTCTCACTCGATCTCCCTCGGCGGCGGCCTGGTGCGAAACGACGTCAACGCCGTGCTGGCCGGCGAGGGGATCGACTGCACGCTCAACGGCCTCTATCTGGTGGACGGCCGCCAGCACGTCGACAACCACATGCGGGTGGAGCACGCCAAACCCCACTGCGCGAGCCACGAGCTCTACAAGGGAGTGCTGGACGGCAAGGGGCGGGCGGTGTTCAACGGCCTGATCCACGTCCATCCCGGCGCCCAGAAGACGGACGCCAAGCAGTCGAACCGCAACCTCCTGGTATCGCGCGAGGCGGTGGCCAACTCCAACCCGCAGCTCGAGATCTACGCCGACGACGTCAAGTGCACCCACGGCTCGACGGTCGGGCAGCTCGACGAGGACGCCGTCTTCTATCTCCGCTCGCGGGGCATCGGCGAAGAGGCGGCGCGCAGCCTCCTGACCTGGGCCTTCGCCAGCGACATCGTGGAGCGCATCCGGGTCGAGCCCGTGCGCAAGGATCTCGAGGAGTTCCTCTTCGCCCGCCTGCCCAAGGGCGAGATCGTCCGCCAGGCCGTGTGAGTGAGATGACCCCCGCGGCCCTCCAGGAACGCCCGCCGGCCGCCCCCGCCTACGACCTCGCGGGGGTGCGGGCGGATTTTCCAATCCTGGCGCAAAAGGTACAAGGCCGACCCCTCGTCTACCTCGACAACGCCGCCTCCACCCAGAAGCCGCGGGCGGTGACGGATTCCATCGCCGCCTGCTACGGTGAGTACTACGCCAACGTCGAGCGCGGCGTGCACACGCTGTCGCAACGGTCCACCGCTGCGCGGGAGGCGGCGCGGGAGGCGGTGCGCCGCTTTTTGAACGCTCCGAGCGCCGAGGAGATCGTCTTCGTGCGCGGCACCACCGAGGCCATCAACCTCGTGGCCGCGAGCTGGGGCCGGCGGAATCTGGCGGCGGGCGACGAGATCCTCGTCACAGAGCTGGAGCACCACTCGAACATCGTTCCCTGGCAGCTCGTCTGCGAGGAACGGGGAGCGGTGCTGCGGGTGGCGCCCATCGACGACCGCGGCGAGGTGATCCTCGAAGAGCTTGAGCGCCTCCTCTCCCCCCGCACCCGGCTGGTGGCCGTGGCGCACGTCTCCAACGCCCTCGGCACGGTCAACCCGGTGCGCGAGATCGCCGAGCGGGCGCACCGCGTGGGCGCCCTCGTCGTGGTGGACGGCGCCCAGGCGGCCCCTCACCTGGCGATCGACGTCCAGGCTCTGGGGGCCGACTTCTACGCCTTCTCCGGCCACAAGGTCTATGGGCCGAGCGGCATCGGCGCCCTGTGGGGCCGGGCCGAGCTGCTGGCGGCGATGCCCCCGTGGCAGGGGGGCGGCGGCATGATCCGCACCGTGAGCTTCGCCAGGACGACCTACGCGCCGCCTCCTCACCGTTTCGAGGCGGGCACGCCGGCCATCGAGGCGGCGATCGGGCTCGGCGCGGCGCTCGGCTACCTGACGGCGATCGGGCTGCCCGCGGTGGCCGCCTGGGAGGCCGGGCTGCTGGCGCTCGCCACGGAGCGGCTGGCGGCGGTGCCGGGCCTGCGGCTGATCGGCACGGCGCGGCACAAGGCCGCCGTGCTCTCGTTCACGATGGCGGGGATTCATCCTCACGACGTCGGCACGGTCCTCGACCAGCAGGGGATCGCCGTGCGCGCCGGCCACCATTGCGCCCAGCCGGTGATGGAGCATTTCCGGGTGCCGGCCACTTCGCGGGCCTCGTTCGGCCTCTACAACACCCGCGAGGAGGTCGAGGCCCTGGCCGCCGCCCTCCACCGGACGCGCGAGCTGTTTGGATAATTCCATGAATGACCTGCGCGAGCTGTACCAGGACATCATCCTCGACCACAACCGGCGGCCCCGCAACTTCGGGCCTCTGCCGGCCGCCAACCACCAGGCCGAGGGCAACAACCCCCTCTGCGGCGACCAGGTGAGCGTGCGGCTCGACGTGGCGGACGGCCGCATCCGGGACGTGGCCTTCGAGGGTGTGGGCTGCGCCATCTCCACGGCTTCCGCTTCGCTGATGACCGAGGCGCTCAAGGGGCAGACCGTGGAGGAGGCCCGCCGTCTCTTCCACGTCTTCCACGACCTGCTCACCACCGGCGCCGGCGAGGAATCGCCGGAGCTGGGCAAGCTGGCCGTCTTCACCGGCGTCCGCGAGTTTCCCATGCGGGTCAAATGCGCCACCCTGCCGTGGCACACGGCGCTCGCCGCGCTGGACAACCCGCGGGATCAGCCCATCTCCACCGAGTAACGCCCAGGAGAAGTCTCGCCATGGACACCCATCCGACCGATTCGACTGATCTGACCGATCCGACCGATCTGAACCTTCCGGCCGAAACCACCGCCGCCAGCTCCCCCGCCGACCCCGCGGACGTCGAAAACGGGATCGTCGAGGCGCTGAAGAAAGTCTTCGACCCCGAGATCCCGGTCAACATCTACGAGCTTGGCCTGATCTACGACGTCGATGTTCAGGAAGGCGGCAAGGTCCAGGTCAAAATGACCCTCACCTCTCCCGGCTGCCCGGTGGCCGGCTCCCTCCCGGGAGAGGTCAAGGCCAGGGTCGAGGCCGTGCCCGGCGTCGCGTCCGCGGAGATCGACCTGGTGTGGGATCCGGCCTGGAACCCCTCCATGATGTCCGAGGCGGCGCGCCTCCAGCTCGGAATGTTCTGACGCCGGAAGCGAGCCGAGTTCCGAGGATCCGTCACCGAATTACCGAGATGAGTGATAAAGTTCGCGTGGACGATCCGGCGCAATCTCGCGGCCGGCCCCGCGAGCCAACCCGTGAACGGCGCCACGAACCCTGAAATCGAACCCGAACCCGAAGAGAGCCTCGACGCGTTGGTGCAGCGGATTCGTCACCGCCTCAAGCTGGTCCTGCGCGGCTATGACATCCCCTTCCAGGACGCGGAGGATCTCCTTCAGGATTCCCTCCTGGAAGCTCTGCGCAAGTGGGACACCATCTACAACAAGGAGTCCTGGCTCCTCGGCACGCTCCGCTTCAAGTGTTCCAATTACTGGAAGCGGATACGGACCAAGACGCCGCAGATGATGGATCTGCCGGATCTGGAGGAGCTGTGCCCGCCGCTGCCGCCGCCGCAGGAGAAGCGGGACGAGGCGCTCGACCTGCGGCAGTCTCTGAGCGGCCTGGACCCGCGCCACCGCAAGGCGCTCTGGCTGCGCTTCGCCATGGGCTTCACTCCCCAGGAGGTGGCGGACCGCCTCGGTTACTGTCATTCGAGCGTGCGCAAGCTCACCCAGCGGGCGGTGAACCGCCTGCGGCGGGAGGCCTCCCTCCCGGGGCCGCCCCCCGGCCTGCCCCTGGACGACGATCTGGAGGACGACGACCTTTAGCACGGTGCTCTCCGCACTCCTTGAGACCGGTCCGGACCTGGACTGAAACCTGCATGTCACCCCCTGCCAGGAACGGCTCACCTCCCCGAGGTATTCTTGGCCGGTCCGCGACCGGTCCCGTCATGGGCCCAAGGGAAAAAGACCTAATGCGCAACCCCAACAGCAAACCGGGCTTCGTCCACGCCGTCGACGACCTTCCCCCGGAGCCCAAAGAGGAGCAGCTCCGCAGCACACCCCGGCTGGTACGCCACAGCGAGGAGATCCCCGCCCAGACGCAGAGCATGGACGCCATGGGCCGGCTGGCGGGCGGTATCGCTCACGTCTTCAACAATCTCCTCACCGCCATCTCCTTCCAGACCGAGCTGGCCATGAGCTCGCTGGGCAGCGGCGACGAAGAGGCCCGCAAGCATCTGCGGGAGATCGAGAAGGTCGGCCAGCGGGGAGCGGCGCTCGCCCGCCAGCTGCTCGCCTTCAGCGGTCGGCAGGTGCTCCACGCCCGCGTGCTGCAGCTCAACCATCTGCTGACCGGCATGGAGGAGCGCATGCACCGCTTCCTGGGCGACGACATCGAGCTGAAGCTGGAGCTGTTTCCCGATCTCGACCGGGTGTCGCTCGATCCCGAGCCGTTCGAGCAGGTCATCGCGGAGCTCCTCTCGAACGCCCGCGACGCCATGCCGGAAGGCGGCCAGGTGGTGCTGGAGACGCAGAACGTGGAGGTACAGCCCGGCAACCTCACCCATCCGATGCGGGCCACGCCCGGCCACTGGGTGCTCCTCAAGGTGAGCGACACGGGCCCCGGCATGCCGGAGGATGTCCGCCGCCACGCCTTCGAGCCGTTCTTCAGCACCAAGGGCGCCGCGGAGATCACCGGGCTGGGGCTCTCGACCGCTTATGGGGTGGTCGGCCAGAGCGGCGGCCAGATCGTGGCCGACAGCGAGCCCGGCGGCGGCTCCCGTTTCCTCATCTTCCTGCCCAGCGCCGAGGCGGTCCGCGATGGCGCCGGGGCGGCGCCGGCCCGCGAGTGGGAGACCCTGCTCATCGTCGAGGACGAGGAGAACGTACGCAAGCCCCTCATGCAGCTCATGGCCGCCCGCGGCTACAACGTCCTCGAAGCCCGCGACGGCGCCGAGGCCATCCGCGTCAGCCAGAGCTATACCGGCCCCATTCACCTCATGGTGACGGATATCCTGATGGACGGCATGAGCGGCGTCGAGCTCGCCGAGCGCCTCTCCTTCAAGCGGCCCGAGATGCGGGTGCTCTTCGCCACCGGTTATCCCGCCGGCCTCGCCGAGAACGCCAGCCTGGGCCGCGAGAACGCTCCGCTGCTCAAGAAACCCTTCAGCGGCAGCGAGCTGGCGACCAAGGTGCGAGAGGTCCTGGAGAGCGGGGACTGACCGGCAAGCTCCGCCAAGGCGCCCTTTACTTCTGCTATAAGCCGTTGCAAGCTTCGAGCTGCTCTCGATTGCAAGGAATCCGAATGACACCCAGCGCCACCCTGGTCCGCAAAGCTCTCCTCTTCTCCCTTCTGGCCCTCCTGGTCGCCGGCCCATGGCTCTCCGCGGCGTTCGCGCAGCCGGTGCGGGGCGACGAGGAGTTTCAGTACCGCTGGCAGCTGCGCAACATCATCGGCACCATCGCCGGGCTGTTCCTGCCCAACCGGGGCGAGGGGAACCTCACCTTCAAGAAGGACGGCAACGGGCACCTGCGCAGCGAGCTGACCATCACCTCGGCGGTCGCCAAGCAGGGCGAATACTTCCGCTACGGCTCCGAGGTCGACATCCATACCCTGCAACCCATCCGCGCCTGGAGCTCCTACTCCTGGCGCGGCGAGACCAAGTCGAAGAGCGATGAGATCACCGTCAACGGGGTGCTCGACATCGCTTCCGGCATCTATGCCATCCGGCGGGACCCGCCGAAGAAGACCCGGCGCATGGAGATCTGGTCGGACGGCAAGATCTACCCCGTCGTCGTCCTGCCGCAGGGCGTCGAGACCCGGACGCTCGACGGCAAGAAGATCGAGGTCCGGAAGTTCTCGATCCGGGGTTTCGACACTCCCGGCCGCGACCGCTGGAAGGGGCGGCTCGATCTCTGGCTGGCCCGCGATGAGATCGCGACGCCGGTGGAGATCCTCATCTCCCGTAATCTCGCGGACGTGCGCATGGAGCTGAACTCACTCAAGTGAACGGCAGTCCTTTTTTCTCAGGAGGAGATCTATGAAGCACGCAAAGTATGGCTGGATCCTGGCGGCGGGGCTTCTCGTCCTGGCAGCCTGCAACAGTCCGAAGATGGAGAAGGCGACGACCAGCGATCGCGCCATGGACAAGAAGACGGACACGATGGATCACTCGGCCGCCGCCAAGCCGGCGGCCGCTCCGTCGAAGAGCGCGACGGCGAAGCTGCAGGGCGATCCCGGGAACACGGCGTTTTCCGGCTCGATCACCTTCTCGCCCGCGCCGGACGGCGGCGTGCACGTGGTGGCGGACGTCAAAGGCGTCCCGCCCGGAAAGCATGGCCTCCACCTCCACGCCAACGGCGAGTGCGTGCACGGCGAGGAAGCCGGCAAGCACTTTTCCTCCGCCGGCGGTCACTTCAACCCGGCCAACGTGGCGCACGCCTGCCCGCCCACCGATCCCCGCCACGCGGGCGACTTCGGCAACATCGAGGTGGATGCCGGCGGCAAGGGCCACCTGGACTTCATCTCCAAGGACATTTCCGTCGCGGCCGGCGCCAACTCGGTGATGGGCAAGGCCGTCATCCTCCACGCCGGCGCCGACGACTGCACCACCCAGCCCACCGGCAACTCCGGTGACCGGCTGGCCTGCGGCGTAATCCACTGAGAAAAGACCCCCTCACTCCCCCCAACCCTCGCTCTCCGGTTGGGGGGAGTGGCCGCTCCCCCTACGAAGCGCCCTTCCCCGACAGCACGACCGGAATCGTGCGCAGCAGGATCTTCAAATCGAGCATGGGCGACCAGGAGTCGATGTACTCGAGGTCGAGCTTCATCCAGCGGTCGAAGTCGATGTCGTTGCGGCCGCTGACCTGCCAGAGGCAGGTGAGGCCGGGCTTCATGGAGAGGCGGCGGCGCTGCCAGCGCTGATACTTCGCCACCTCCTCGGGGATCGGCGGCCGCGGTCCCACGAGACTCATGTCTCCCCGCAGCACGTTCCAGAACTGCGGCAGCTCGTCGAGGCTGAAGCGGCGAAGGAAGCGGCCGAAGGCGGTCACCCGCGGATCGCTGCGGAGCTTGAAGACCGGGCCGTCCATCTCGTTGAGGTGGAGCAGATCGAACCGGCGCTCCTCGGCGTCCGCCACCATCGTGCGGAACTTGTAGATGGTGAAGAAGCGGCCGTTCAGGCCGCAGCGAGTCTGGCGGAAGAGCACCCGGCCGCCCGAGGTCACCTTGATGGCCAGGGCGATGAATCCCGCCAGGGGCATGCCCAGCACCAGCACGAGGCCCGCGAGGACTACGTCGAGCGCCCGCTTGGCCATGAGCTGGAGTTGGCTGGTGGGGGTCGTGGCGAAGCTCAGGAGTGGCATGCCGTCCAGGTCTTCCAGCTCCACCCTCGCCCGGGTGTGGGGGAAGAGGTCCATGGCGAAGCGGGTGCGAATCCCCTGCTCCTCCAGGCTCAGGAAGAGGTCCTCCATGCGGTCCAGGTCGCGGCGGGTGACGGCGAAGATGACGTCGTCCACCACGTTGCCCTCGGCGATGCGCGGGATGTCCTCGACGCGGCCGAGCACCGGGTAGGGGCCGATCGAGTCCGGAGCCGGCTGCTCTCCCGCGCCGTCGTTGCGGATGAAGCCGAGGATGCGGTAACCCCAGAAGCGGTGGCCGTGGAGCGACTCCGCGATCTTGATCGCCGTCGGCGTCGTGCCGACGATGAGCACGGTGCGGTAGTTGAGGCCGTGCGAGCGCACGTAGCGCGAGGTCAGCCGCAGCGCCAGCTTCTCGGTGAGCAGGAAGAGGCAGGCGAAGACCCCGAACAGCAGCACCCAGAAGCGGCTCACCCGGTCGTCGACCAGCAGCGTCTCGTCCAGCCGGCCCACGAAGAGGGCGAGGGTGAAGATGATGGCGCCGCTGGCGCAGACGCGCACGACCGCCCACGCCTCGTCGAGCAGCGGCACCGTGCGGTGCGACCGGTAGCGGCCCGACGACAGCAGCAGCACTCCCCAGATCAGCAGCGCCAGCGGCAGCAGCAGCAGGTAGCTCGACAGCGGATAGAGGGAGCCGGGAAAGGAGTGCGGCGCCAGATGCGGCATCACCGAGCTGCGCACCAGGAAGGCGCAGAGGAAAGCGGCAGAAACCAGTACCAGATCGAGGAGAAAAATACTGACGGCGAGGATGCGGGCGCGTTCTTTCAGCATGGATTCGGGTGCACCGCTTACCGTGGGACTTTACCTATTTTACGTGCCGGAAGCTCAATTCGTCTATGCCAGTCCATCATAATTTATTTCTTGCCCCGCCAACCGTCTCAGCAGGTCCGCGTATTGATCCGCCACGGTCTCCCAGGAGAACCGGGCCGCCGCCCGCCGGGCCGCCGCCTCTCCGAGCGCTTGAGCCTCCTCGCGGTGCAAGAGCACACGGTTGAGGGCCGCCGCCAGGCTGGCCGGCTCCCCGGCCCGGAACCACAGCGCCGCTTCCCCCGCGACCTCCCGGTTCTCCGGCGCGTCGTTCACCACCACGCAGTTGCCGTAGCCCATGGCCTCGACGAGCGCGGGATGCGTGCCCCCAACCTCGGTGGCATGGACGTACGCCAGGGCGTGGGAGAGAAGCTCGCGGTACCCTTCCCCATAAATCGCTCCAGGGAAAAGGATACGTGAATCCGCGCCTTTCGTGAAATTTGCAATAAATCTGTCCGCGTACGGCGCGCCGCCCACCATGACGAGCGGCAGCTCGCCCCCCACCTGCCGGTAGGCCTCGGCCACCCGGTGGGGGTTGTTCTCCGGCTCGAAGCGGCTGACGTAGAGGAAGAAGCGGCGGCTCTCAAGCCCCAACCGCTCCAGCACTCCCGTCTCGGCGGGCGGCCGGGGATCGACGCCATAGGCGATCGGCACGGACTCCGCGCCGTAGCGCTCCAGGTAGTGGCGGCGGATCACCTCGGCGTCGGTCACCAGCGCGTCGGGGACGCCGCAGGCCAGCCGCTCGGACAGGGCATAGACGGAGCGGCCGAAGGCTCCCCACTTGGCCCGCCGCTTCTCGATGCCGTCGACGTTGAGGGCCACCGGCGTGCCGCCCACTCGCACGAGGGGAACGAAGATCGCGTTCGCCGAGTTCACCATCAGCGCCGCGTCATAGCCGGTCGCCGCCGCGTGGAAGGCGGAGAGGAGGGAGTGGACCGGGGTGTCCAGGTACTTGGTGCGCAGGGTGGGCAGCACCACGAGGTCCATCCCCCGGTAACTCCGCATCCCCCGGGGCGTCGAGTGGGAGCGGCAGTACACGGCCACCTGGAAGCCGCGGCTCACCAGGCGCACGCCCAGCTCCTCCATCAGCGTCTCGTAGCCGCCGTAGCGCCCCGGAATGCCGCGGCTGCCCATCAGGGCTACGGAGAGCGGTCTCATAAGGGTTCTCCGTCGATGTGGAACCAGCGGTCGACGTCCCGGGCCGGCACCGTTCGGCGCCCCTGAATGGCCCGCCGGCGATCTCGCAGCTCCCGGCGGTGACGCCACAGCCAGCCGTAGGCGGGCAGGGAGGAGTGCTCGCGCGCCAGCACCCAGCCCAGGGCGGCGAGGTCGCGGGCCAGGGTGGGGACGAGGGTGCGGAAGAAATTACCCCGGGTCTGATGGTAAATCCGTAAAAGGTAACGGTTCTTGAGCGAGTGGTAGTTGACGAGGGCCGGCATGGTGGATCGCCGCTCGGGGAGATTGAAGCGCCTGTGCTCCGCCACGGCGGCCGGCTCGTAGAGCACCTCCCAGCCTCGCTCGCGCAGGCGGAAGCACAGCTCGGCGTCCTCGCGGAAAGAGTGAAAGCGGGGATCGAAGATCTCGCCGTCGCTCCCCCCAATCGCCGTGTCATCCAGGGCCTCGCGGCGGAAGAGGGTGGCGGCGCCCGTGGCTCCGAACACCTTCTCGGGCTGGCCGTACTGTCCGCGATCGGTCTCGCCCGAGCCGCGGTCGAAGTGGCGCCAGGCTCGGGTGAGGCGCATGCCGCAGGCGTCCAGCCGGCGCGGTTCGCCCTCGCGGGACGGGCGCACCAGCCGCCCGGTGACGGCTCCCACCCGCAGGCCGGGTTGAGCCGCGCGCTCCAGGAGCCGGGTGATGAAGTCCGGCGCCGGCTGGGCGTCGGCGTTGAGCGTGAGCGCGAAGGGGGCGCTTGTGTGGGCGAGGGCCGCGTTCATGCCGCCCGCGAAGCCCCGGTTCTCGCCCAATGTCACGACCTGGCAGGGGATGGACCGCGGCGCGTGAGCGCGGGCCACCTCGACGCTGGCGTCCCGGCTGGCGCAGTCCACGACGACGATCTCCAGGGGACGGTGCTCCACGGCGGCCAGCGACTCCAGGCAGCCGGGCAGATCCGCCGCCGAGTTGTGGGTGACGATGCAGACGGAGACGGGTTGTTCGATCACCGGCGATCCTCCGCCGGCCATCCCGTGAGGGCCACCACCAGCAGGCCGAGCAGGCCGCTCAGAGCCTCCCGCCGCGAGCGCGCCCGACGCGGCCGTCGAACGGGAAGCGCCAGGAGGCGGATCGCGATCCCCGGCACCAGGGCCGCCCGCGCCGCGAAGGCCCAGCCCCGGCCGTGGTGCTTGGCGAGATAGCGGACGAGGTTGCGGTAGTAGATCGAGAGGAAGGGGCCGTAGCCGAGCCGCGGCACCGTGCTCCCCAGACCGTGGCGGAAGCGGGCCGCCGGCCAGTAGAAGAGAGCCTGCCCCCGGTCCCGGAGCCGGCGGGCAAGGTCGACGTCCTCGAACCACGCCGGGAAGAAGCCCGCGTCGAAGCCGCCCACCGCCGCCAGCGCCTGCCGCCGCAACGCCAGGGCCGCCGCCGCCGGCTGCTCGACGGGCGCTCCGGCCTCGGGTTCCATGCCGTCGCCGGCCACACCGCCGAAGCCCGGAAGGGCCTGGAGCACCAGGGCCAGCGGCGAGGGCAGCCGCCGGAGCTGCCAGGCGAACTGCGGCGCACCATCCGTGCCCACCAGCCGGGGAGCGAGCCCGGCGGCGCCGGGCAAGGCCGCGAAGCCTTCCAGCAGCGCCTCCAGCGCGCCGGCCTCGGGGATCGCGTCTGGATTGAGGATGAGAACGATCTCCCCCTTCGCCTCGGCCGCTCCGGCGTTGGCGCCCCCCGCGAAGCCGAGATTCCTTCCCGGGCGTAGAACCTTCAAGCCCGGCGGCAGCGGCGCCGACGAGCCGTTGTCGACCACCAGCAGCTCGAATCGGGGATCTTCCGGCCACGCCGCCGCCAGCTCGGCCAGCAGCTCCTCGTTGTGCCAGTGGACGACGACGCCCGTCAGCAAGGGCTCGGGGGGAGAGAGGCTCACGGGCGAGAGGTTATCGGAAGCGGCGGATTTCGCCCAAAGGGATGGCCGGAGCGCCGCGTCTTGCAAACTCGGGGAGGTGGCGGAGCGCCCGTCCCCAGCCGCCGGCAATGCCGGCGGCCATCGCCAGGTGCCCTTCGGCTACCGCCTTCACGAGGTCGATCAGATCGCGGGCGGCCAGCAGGGGAATCCGGGGCCAGAGCTCCCAGCCCAGGAGGCGGGCGGCCACCAGCCAGCGGTTGCCGTAGAGCAGTCTCCAGCGCTCCCGGCTCAGCGTCTTGCCCGTCGTGGACCCCGCGTGCCGCACCTTGGCCGCCGGCACCAGCAGCGCCCGCCACCCGACTGTCCGCAGCCGGACGGCCAGGTCCACGTCCTCGTACCAGGCGAAGAGGCGGGGATCGAAAATCTCGCCGCCGGGGGCCACCCGCTTCAGGGCCGACCGGCGGTAGAGAGCGGCCGTGGCCGAGGCCCCGAAGATCTCCCGGGTGCCCGTCCCGAGACGGGACACCGGCTTGCCGTAGCCGAGCTGAATCGCCTGCCACCAGTCGTTCCACCCCAGCCCGCAGCCGTCCATGAGGTCCGGCGCCGCGAGCTGAACGTTCACCCCCTGCGCCGCCGCCGCGCCGGGGTCCGCCTCCAGCGCCGCGATCAGCGCCGGCAGCCACCCCGCCTCCACCACCGCGTCGTCGTTGACCGCCGCCACCCAATCCCCCGCCGCCGTGGCCATCCCCAGGTTGTTTCCCGCCGCGAAGCCGAGGTTCTTTCGCGGCCGGAGCACCTGGTCGGCCAGCCCCTCGGGAAGCACCACGGGCGTCTCACCCTGGTCGACGACGCGGATCTCGATCTCGCGTCCGCCCTCCCGCCGCAACGCCTCCAGGCAGGGGACGAGCAGGGGCGAGCGGCCGAGGGTGAGGACGACGGCGGTGGTCTTCACCGCCACTCCATCTCCACCCGGTCCAGAATCGCGCCGTTGACCTCCCCGGGCGGATAGGGGCCGTAGGCGGAGAGGACCAGCGGCTCGCCGGCCTTCCAATCGAACGGCCCCACCTCGATCACCTCCCAAACCCTGGGCCGGACCGGCTGCCAGGTGGCGAGCAGACGGTCGCCTTCCTTGATGTCGACGCTGAACGGCACCGGCTGATTGCGGATCAGCTGAGCGTGCAGGCGGAGCCGCACCCGGTGGCTGCCGGCCACCACCGGCGCCTTGAGCGTCTCGCCCACCCGCAGCACCCAGCCGCCGCGGTAGCGGGTGCGCTCGACGATCCAGCGCTCCGGGTGGGGGTGCCCGCCGCTCTTCCACACCTGCGGGTCCTCCAGCTCGATCACGCCCGTCGGCACGCGGCTCGCCAGCGCCGGCAGCAGCGCCGCTCCGGCCAGCAGCAGCGCGACTCCCGTCATCGCCGCCGTCGCCGCCGTCGCGGGCTGGAAACGGGGCCGTTTTCCGGGCGACGGCAGCCACCAGATCAGGGGGATCAGCGGGATCGTCACCAGCGGCCAGACCCAGGTGGCCATGCGGGGCCGCACCGAGCTGGGAAAGAAGCGGGCGACGTCCACCCCCAGCCGGCCGCTGAGAGCGTCGAGCAGGTAGGTGCGGCCGTCCGCGAAGTTGTACGTCCAGCCCGGCACCGTCACCCACACCAGCGTCAGCATCAGGGTGAGGGCGCTCAAGGCCCCCAACAGCGCCAGCGCCCCGGGCCGGCGCCAGTCGGCCAGCAGCGGAATCAGCCCCACGGCCAGCAGCGGCACGGCGATGAGCGCGTAGCGAAACGGCGGCGACCAGCCGCCGTACCACTCCAGGCGCGGCGCCACGACTATCAGGTACGGCACGCTCAGGGCCACCAGGTGCAGGAGAAGCCGGCTGCGCCGGGCGATCAGCAGCCCGGCGGCGGGAATCAGCACCAGCCAGATGGGAGCGCAGCCGAAGAGGCCGAAGCCCGCGTCGTAGAACAGGCCGAAGCCGCCCTTGAGGTAGGAGGCCAGGCCGTACGCTCCCGGGTCGACCTCCTGCCAGGTATGGATCTTCAGCGGGTTGGAGTAGACGATCTGGTTGTAGGCGAGCATGCCGCAGCCCACCGCGCCCAGCAGCCCGGCGAGAATGAGCACCGGCCGCTTCGGCCGGCCGGCATGCCACCACGCCAGGGGGACGATCGGCGTCGCGATGAGCACGAAGCGGATCTTCACCAGCGGCAGCATCACGAGGGGAAGGCCGATCCCCAGCCAGTCCTTCCAGCCCCAGCGGCGCGGCTGGCGGTCGAGAGCCTGGCGCGGGTTGAGATCGCTGAGATCGGCGAGGCCTCCGAGGGCGAGAATGCGGTCCAGGGCCACCGCCGCCAGCAGCGCCGCCGGCACCTCCACCCACACCTGATACGAGTAGAGCAGGAGCGGCGAGCCGAAGGCGGCCAGGGCGTAGGCGGCGAGGGCCGGGCCGGGGTGCTCCGGCGAGTAGTGGCGGGCGAGCCGTAGCGTCACCCACGCCAGCGCCGCCGTCAGCGCCGCCATGGTGGCCAGGGCGCCCATCACGCCGCCCAGCCGGTAGGCGGGCGCCAGCACCATCGGCAGCATCTCGTTGTGCCGCGAGAAGAGCTCGCCGTTCGTTCCCACGGGATCGCCCGGCTGCGGCGCGATCGGGCGGGCCATGAAGTGCCGCCAATCCCCTTGGGCGTAGTTGTTGGTGAGGTCGGCGTCGAAGTCGTACGCCAGGCTGTGGGTCACCAGCAGGTAGTAGGGCTCGTCGCCGTCCAGCTGGCGGTGCCCGGCCGACCACGGCAGCAGGGCGAGGTAAACCGTCAGCGGCAGGAAGAAGAAGAGGATCGACGGCCGCCCGGGCAGGCGCTCCCCCAGCAGCGGTCTCAAGCCCACCGTCTGCCGCGCCACCCGGCACGCCAGCACCAGAAGCAGACCCGCGGCGAGCACCTCATCGGCGAGCGCCAGGCTGAGGTGCGGGCGCGCGAAGATCAGCGTCCAGAGGACCGCCAGGGCGCCGAGCTCCCCCGCCGTCCCGGCGCGCGAGAGAGGTGTACCCGAGCGAGCGCTCCAGCGGTGAATCTCCTGCAGCGCCGCGAGCACCAGCGGCAGCATCGTCAAGGTGCCCCGGAAGGCATCGCTCGCCGGCAGCGGCGACCGCCACGCCAGCAGTGCCGTAGCCGTCGTCGCCGCGATCAGGAATCCCGCCGTGGCCAGCGCCTCCCGGCGAGGCCTCACCGGCGGATCTCCACTTGATAGAGGGCGATCGTGAGGTCAGGGGGAACGCCGGCGGCGCGCTCGATGCGCAGACGGGCGAAGGGCGCGGGCCGGTCGAGCTGGAACCGGGAGCGGTAGCGCTGGGCGAAGAAGCCGTCCGCCACCCAGGAGACCCAGGCCGCGGGAGCGGGCACCGCCTCCTGGGCGACGTCCGGCCGCCGCGCCGCCCACTCGCCGGTGTCGTCGCCGGCCCGCAGCGTCCAGTCGACGCCGCGGCCCGTGGCGCTCACCAGCTTCACGACCGCCACCGGCGTCCCCGGCTCCAGGGCGGCGCCGTTGGCGAGGTAGGACTCCACCACCACGCTGCCGACCGCGGCGACCGGGCTCGGCGGCAGAGCGGTCTCCCAGACCGGATGCCCGGCGTCCAGCTCCACCGGCATTTGCGGCGCCAGCAGCGGCTTGCCCGCCGTGGGCAGCCCCTGGAGCAGGGCGAGCATCAGGCAGGCGACCGAAAGCCCGGCCAGCCGGGCGGCGCGCACGGGCTCGCTCCAGGTCCGCGCCGCGCCCAGGCCGAGGGCCGCCAGCCCCAGGACGGCGGCCACGATGCCGATCGCCAGCTTTGGCCCCGGCAACAGGCCCAGCAGGGAGAGCGCCGTGGTCATCGGCGTCTGGCGCAGCCAGGGGTAGGAGGCGAGGAGGGCCGTACCGCCCAGGACGGCGCCCGTCCACACCCGCTGCGGCACCGTGAAGGCGATGTCGCGGCGCAGCGAGAGCGCCGCCAGGGCCAGCGGCGCCGCCAGCGTCGAGAGGTCCGGCACCAGGGGAGCCGTCGCCACCAGCAGCGCCGCCGCGAGCACGTTCCAGAGCCGCCGCCGGTCGGGAACCAGGGCCGGAACCAGGGCCGCCGGCACCAGCAGAGGCAGAGCGCAGAGGCTGAGGAGCGCGGCGTCCCACGGCCTCCTGGAGACGATCTCCAACCCGGCCGCCGCCAGCATCGCGAGGGCCAGTCCCGCCCGCGGCCATGCCAGGGCCAGCCCGCAGGCGGCCACCACCACGCCGAAGCTCGGTTGCCAGGCGATGGGCCCCAGGACCACCGCCAGCGCGCCCGCCCGCGCCGGCCACCGCAGGTCCCGCCGGCCCAGAGCGTCTCCCGCCGCCAGGGCGAGGAGGGCGAGCGTCGAGGCGGCGTTGAACCCCGGCGCCAGGCACAGGGCCGTGCCCGCGGCGATCAGCGGCAGGACGGCGCCATGCCGCCGCGCCAGCAGCGTCACCGCCAGGCCACCGGCGGCCGGCAGCACCAGGAGCGCCACCAGCAGCCGCACGCTCAAGCTCGGCGAGAGCAACAGCTCGCCGCGCAGCAGCATTTGGAGACCCAGGGCCAGGGGGATTGTTATGCTTGGAGCCACGCCCGGAGCGAGGCCATCCGCCGCCAGCGCGGACGAGAGCCGCCGCGCCGCCGCCACCGCCAGGGCCGCCGCCAGCACCAGCACCACCGCCGCCCCGCGTCCCGGCCCCGGCGGCAGGGCCCACACCGCCGCCGTCGCCAGCACCGCTCCCAATCCCACCTCAAGCGCCGGGGCCGGCGCCAGCCAGCCCACCGGCAGCAGCGCCGCCGCCGCGAGCACGGCGAGGTAGAGGCCCTCGGCCATGGCGCCGGCCATCGTGTCCCGCGCGGAGAACGCCGCCATCGCCGCCAGGGCGCCGAGAGGCACCAGGAGGCGAAGCGGCAGATTGCGGAGATTTGGGGAGACGGTAAGCTCGTTCACACGAAAGCCTTGACTTGGGCGAGGGCATCCCTGGGGAATCGCCGCCGGATGTTATCGCTGACCTGCTGTCTTTTCCTACGGATGAGACTGGCGGATCGTCGGAGGGGGCGCGCTGGCCGGCCGGGCCACGAAGACGTTCCCCTCGGGCAGGCGGAGGAAGAGTACGGGCGTCGCCCACTCGAAGGCGTCGGGCCGGGCGGAGTGGATGGCCTGCCGACCCTCGGTGAGCGCGACGTCGATCGAGTCGCCGCGCGCCAGGTGGCGGTAGAAGGCGGCGCTGAAGCCGATCGCGGCGCGGTCGGAGATCGCCCGCCGCATGGCGACGACCGCCGGCACCCCACCCAGGACGAGCGCGGTGGCGACCCCGTGGAACGGGCTCGTCCCGCCCTGGGTCTGGGCGCGCGCTGTGTTGCAGGCGTTGAGCACGACCACTCCGAGCGAGCGGAGGTCACGGAGCTTGGTGGCGAAGGCCCGGCCGCTCACCAAGTCGAGCGAGCCGTCGGCCGCCTCGCAGGCGAGCCCCCCGTCGCCGGTCGCCGGGTCGAAGGTGCCATGGCCCATGAAGTGGAGGACGTTCCAGGAGTCCTCGGCGAGCGCCTGGCGGATGCTGTCTGCCGAGGCGTGCGGGAGGACCCGGACCTGGACCCCGGAGCCGCTCCGGTCGAGCTCCTCGAGGCGTCTCATCTCCTCGTCGAGGTTGAGGTCGGGAAGGCCGCGCGGGCTCGCACCGACGGCCAGGATCCTGAGCGGCGGCGTGAAGGGGATGGGCTGGGAGGAACGCGGCACATCGAGGTAGCGCACCACGGAGGTCTGGCGGGAGAGCGCGAAGCAGTCCTCGGTTTCGTCGCAGAGGAGCTCCCAGGGAAGGTCGGCGAGGACGCTGGTGTCGGGGTCGCTGGGGTCGATCTTGATCTTGAGCCGCAGCCCAAGGTCGGACTCCCGCTCAAGCTGGCCGCGGCACTTGTCGAGGAGCGAGCGGACCTCCCCCTGGAAGACCGCGCGGTAGAGCTCAGCGCCGATCTCGAGCGGCGAGCGCACGCCGGCGGCCGACGGCTCGGGTGCCGGACTCAGGTCACGGCTGGCGACGCCGAGCGAGTCGGGGGCGAGGCTTCCGAGCGGCGGTAGAGAGAAGACGACGTGGCCCTCGCCGAAGGGGGACTGGACCACCCGCGCCCGGAAGTCCCCGCGCGCCGTGGCGTCCAGTTGGAGGATGAAGTCTTCGAATCGCACCAGGCGGTGAGGCACTTGGCCGGCGCTTTTGTCGAGCCGCTGGCCCTCCAACTGGAAGCGCAGGGCGAGGTCCGCGGCCTCATGCGCCCGCCGGAAGGTCTCATAGAGCACCCCCAGGAGCATATAGACCGAGACTCCCACGATCCCTGTAGCCCCGAACTCGCTCAGCACGTAGGCCTGTGCCGGGTCCCGCACAATGTGGGGCGACTGGTTCCAGATGAAGTTGCTCCAGGGCACCAGGATGATCATGTACCCGACCGTCATGGCGACGGCGATCGTCCGCCAGAGGACCCCGTACTCTTTCAGCCGTTCCCACCGGACCGAGGCGCCGAGCTCCTCCGAGTCCAGCCAGGCCGGCCAGGGCAGGAAATGGATGTAGCAGGTCAGGAGGCAGGCGACTGAGAACAGGGCCAGCCAGACGGAGATCCCGCCATGGGGAAACTCCGGCAGGAAGAAGGGCAGGGCCAGGAGTCCCATCCCGGCGAGGATCGCGGCCGGGACCGTGGCCCGGACCTTCCACGAGAAGGCCCGAGTGAGCACGAGGAGGGTCGAGGCGAAGACCACCGGACCGCCCGCCAAGGCGAGGGGATAGCCGTACGGGTAGGTCCTGGCTCCGAACGCGACATGCGACGTGAGGCGAGCGTCTATCCAGGTGACCCCCGCCAGGGTGATGGAGAACGCCAGCGCGTTCAAGCCGGCGATCTTGACCGCGAACCAGGCGTCCTTCGTCATAGCCACCGGGACCGCCAGTCGGAGATCGCTTGCACCTTGCCCAGCAGCATTGTCGGTTTCCTTTCAGGAAAGGTCGCCTTCGAACACACGCGAGCGCGACTACCCTCTGCGAATGGATCGCCCCCCAATGTTACGTTACTGGGCTCGTTATGATCGGCACGCTGATCCTCACCCACGGCGGCACGGTCGGGGTTCATCTCGCGGGCACAGGTCTTATCCTTTGGAGGTTCCCATGCATTCCACAACCACATCCATCGCCGTCTACGGCGCCACCGGGCACACCGGCCAATTTGTCGTCCAGGAAGCACGCCACCGCGGGATGCCGGCCGTGGCGGTGGGGCGCGACGCCGCGCGGCTCGATGAGACGTTTCCCGCGTCGGTCACCCGGCGCGTGGCGAGGCTCGACGACCCGGTCAGCCTCGAACAGGCCTTCGCCGGCTGTGCGGTGGTCATCAACTGCGCGGGTCCGTATCTCGACACCGCAGCGCCCGTGGCTCAGGCGGCACTGCGTGCCGGCTGCCACTACATCGACGTGACGGCGGAGCAGCCCAGCGCGCAAGCCAGCTTTACCGGCCTCGATGCACCGGCGCGCGCAGCCGGCCGGGTCGTGATTCCGGCGGCAGGCTTCTTTGGCGGTCTGGCCGACCTGCTGGCCAGCGCGCTGACATTGGCCGGCACCATCGCCGAGATTACAGTGGCCATCGCGCTCGATCACTGGTGGCCCACCGCCGGCACGCGCAAGACCGGAGAGCGCAACAAGGTGCCCCGTGTGGTGGTGAAGGATGGGCAACTTGCGCCCCTGGCGCCATCGGCCGAGGTGCCGGACTGGTCTTTCTCGCCGCCGCTGGGTCATCAACCAATGGTCGAGCTGCCCTTCAGCGAAATCATCACCTTGTCCCACCACCTCCAGGCCGACGCGATCCGCTCGCTGTTGAACCGCTCGGCGCTCGACGACGTCCGCGATGCCACGACGCCGCCGCCTGCCGCGACGGACGACAGCGGTCGCTCGGCGCAGCGTTTCGAGCTGGTGGTGCAGCTCGTACAGGACGGCGTGACCCGAACGGCCGGCGTGCGAGGGCGGGACATCTATGCCGTGACGGCCCCCATCGTGATCGAAGCCGCCCTGCGGTTGACGGCGGCCTCGTACCGGCACAGCGGCGCGCTGGCGCTGGCCGAGGCGGTTGACCCCGTTGAGCTGCTGCGCGCGCTGCACGGCCATGCGCTGGACGTGTTCGGAGACGCCTTGCCCGGCTGAGGCCCGGGACGGCGGTGGGCCCACGGCAATTGGCCAACCGGTGGTTGGCCAATTGCGAGATCGGGCCAAGCCTCTGCAAAGGCGCGCATGTGCTTGAGGTTCGAACGCGAGAAGCCCTTGATCTCGGGGAACGCGGCCCTCAGGTCGGTCGACACCTGGTCGATGCTCTCGGGAGGCTCCGGCTCAAGGCTCGCCGGTGTGCTACCCTTCGCTCTCCGAGGAGGTAACATGCCCTTCGAGGACCCGAAGGACCCCGTAGCCAGCGACCCGAGTTTCCTTTCCACCAAGACCATTCCTCCGGAAGACCGGCTCATCTTCGCCCTCGACGTGCCCAGCGTCGAAGAGGCCAGGCGCCTGGTCACCACCCTGCGCGAGTCCGTGCAGTTCTACAAGGTCGGCCTCGAGCTGTTCGCGACGGGCGGCTACTTCGAGCTCATCGACTGGCTCGTCGGCCAGGGCAAGAAAGTCTTCGCGGACCTCAAGCTCTTCGACGTGCCCGAGACCGTGCGCTCCGCCGTCCGGCAGCTGAGCAAGCGCCCCATCACCCTCACCACCGTCCATGGCAACGACGGCATTCTCGAAGCCGCCTGCCGTGAGAAGGGGGATCTCAAGATCCTCGCCGTCACCGTGCTGACCAGCCTCGACCAGGGCGATCTCACGGACCTCGGCTTCGAAGTCGACGTCCACCGCTTGGTGCTCTCCCGCGCCCGCCGCGCGCTGGAGATCGGCTGCGACGGCGTCGTCTCCTCCGGTCTGGAGGCACGGGCTCTCCGCGAGCACTTGGGAGAGAAGCTGCTGATCGTCACGCCCGGCATCCGTCCGGTCGAGAACCGCCCGGCGGACGATCAGAAGCGCGTCGTCACCGTCGAGCAGGCCCTGCGCAACGGCGCCGACTACATCGTCGTCGGCCGTCCCATCCGCAACGCTCCCGATCCCTACCAGGCGGCGCTCGCCATCCAGGGGACGATCGAGGGGCTGTTCCTGTAAGAAAAAGAGAGGGCCCTCCGCCGGCTGGAGGGCCTTCCCGAGTCAGGACGGAAGCTTCCAGAGCCGTGACGTAAGGTCCTCACGTCGCTAGGGAAGGTTTCAGAGCCAGGACGGAAGGCAACGGGGTCAGGACTGAAGCTTCTGGAGTCATGCCAGAAGCTTTCAGACTCACCACGGAAGGTTCCGGAATCCGGGCCGAACGTTACGGTGTCAGGATGTAAGGTCCCAGAGCAACGCCGGAAGGTTACAGGGTTAGGACTGAAGGTTGCGGGGTCAGGACTGAAGCTTCTGGAGTCACGCCGGAAGCTTCCAGAGCCACCAGGGAAGGTCCCGGAGTCAGGGCCGAACGCTACGGAGTCAGGACGTAAGGTCCCAGAGCCACGCTGGAAGGTTGCGGGGTCAGGACTGAAGCTTCCAAGTCACGCCGGAAACGTCCAGAGTCACCACGGAAGGTTCCGGGTTCAGGGCCGAACATTACGGAGTCAGGACGTAAGGTCCCAGAGCCGGGCGGAAGGTTCCGGTGTCACGACGGAAGGGTACAGGGCCAAGCCGGGAGGTTCCGGAGTCGCGATGGATAGTGGTGGTCACAGCCTCGCATACACTTGAACGACGCGCACACCTCAGAGCGAAGCGGCCGGCGACAGAGGAGGAGACGAGATGCCCACCTGGAAAGGGATCGTGGGAAAGAGCTTCAGCCCGGGCGGCTTCGACGCCTACTGCCAAACCTTGCAGTGGCTCGCCTGGCGGCCGTCGTTCATCGTCCTGCACAACACCGGCGTGCCGTCGCTCGCGCAGCGGCCGAACGGGTTGACCAAGAAGCACATCCAGAACCTGGAGGCGTTCTATCGCGACGAGCAGAAGTGGAGCGCCGGTCCGCATCTGTTCGTCGACGACAAGCAGATCTGGGTGTTCACGCCGCTCACCGTCTCCGGCGTCCACTCGCCCTCCTGGAACCAGGTGGCGCTCGGCGTCGAGATGCTGGGGGACTATGAGAAAGAGGCGTTCGACACCGGGCGGGGATTGAAGGTGCGCAAGAACGCCGTGGCGGCCCTCGCGATCCTGAGCGCCGCCCTGGGTTTCGAAAGCCAGTCGATGCGGCTGCACCGCGAGGATCCGCTGACCACCCACGCCTGTCCCGGCAAGAACGTCCGCAAGCTGGAGGTGATCCAGGCCGTGCAGGACCTGATCCTCGCCCGGCATGCCGGGGAGCACTCGCTCAAACCGGCTAAGCCGGTGGGTCCGGATCGGGTGATTTCGCCGCCGGCAAAACCGCGCGCAGCAGCGCGTTGAGCAGAATGCCGAGCGTAATGGCGATGACCACGCCGTTGCCGAGGAACAGCCGGGACGACGGCGGCAGTGCCGCGAACCACTCCTTGCGGGCGCCGGCCGCGAGCGGCAGCGTGAGGGCGGCCATCAGGGAGATCGCCGTCGTCAGCAGCCAGGCCTCGTCCTTGGCGCCGCAGCCGAGCAGCCGCAGGCCAACCGTGGCGATCATGCCGCAGATCACCAGGAAGACGGCCGACGATCGGCCGCGGGATCAGCACCAGCAGCGCTCCGAGCTTCGGTGACAGCCCATAGATCAGCAGCAGGATCGCCGCCACCTGCACGACGCGCCGGCTGGCGACGCGCGTGGTGGCGATGACTCCAGTGTTCTGCGCGTAGGTCGTCAGCGGCAGCGCCCCGAAGAGCGGACCGATGGCGGAGGCGACTCCCTCCACCGTGATGCCGCGGCGGATGTGACGCACCGTGTAGGTGATTCCCGAGACGGCGCACGTCCCCGCGTAATCGCCGATCGATTCGGCGATCGAGCCCACGAAGCCGACGATGACACCGATCACCGCGCCGCCCGCGAGCTGCCATCCGAGCCCCGGTCCGCCAAAGAGGAACAGCCGCGGCAGCCCGAACCAGGGCGCCCGTTGTAAAGCGCAGAAATCCGCGACGCCGAGCAGGCTGGCGCCGCCCACGCCGAAGATCATCAGGCTGAAGAAAATCGCTCCACGAGCGAGCACGCCGAGCCGGAATCGATAACCGACCACCGTCAGCACGATGATGGAGAGAACGGCGGCTCCGGCGAGCCCGAGCATCCTCGGATTGGGATCGGCGAACACCCATCCGCCGGCCACCCGGGCGAGCGAGATGCCGATGGTCAGCACGACGATGCCGCAGACGTAAGGAGGAAGAAACCGGCGCAGCGGAGCGAGCACGCCGCTCGCGCCCACCACCGTCTCGAAGATCCCGGCGACGAACCCCGCCATCCACATCGCCGGAGCGCCGTAGATCGCGCCCGCCGTCGCCATCGCGCCGGTATCCGTGGCCGAGGGCCCGAGCACCGAAGGAAGCCTGTTACCCCAGGTGACGTTGACGAACGTGGCGATCCCCATCAGCGTCAGGCAGGCGGAGATCATCGCCGCCGCCTGAGCCGCGCCATACCCCACCGCCGACGCCACCATCAGCGGCAGCACATAGGGCGACACGTCGACCAGCGTGTGCTGCCACGCGTACAGCAGCGTCTCGAGCGGCGGCGGCACGTCGTCGACGCCATAATGCGGCGGCAGGATCTCCAGATCCTCCGCCCAGACGCGCTGGTCGCCAATTTCGGTGCTCACTGGCGCCGCATTCTATGGGAATTGGCTCAGGAGAAAAAGGAGGAGGCCACGCCTGCGTCGCCAGGGATTGAAATCGCCTGGCTACCGACTCTTGTCCCCTCCGGGACTGCTCGTTCTGCTCATGTCCCGTAGGGACTACAGAGGGTAGCCAGGTGATTTCAATCCCTGGCGACGCAGGCATCGTCGGCAACTATTTTGAGACACCCTCTGAGAGGAAACCCGGCGACACGCATCCTCAATGCGTGCCCCCCTCAAGATCTTACGGGCAGGTGGCGAAGGCCGAGCTGTCCAGCTTGGGCTGGAAGGGTTGGCCCTGCGGATTGGTGTAGGTTTTGACGGTCCCGTTCGCGGTGTCGGTCACGGTGATGACCACGTGCACGTCCGTCAAGCCGGCGGAGTAGATCCAGTAGCGGTTGTTGTAGCTGCAGGCGTTCAGCGCCTTGACCACGACTTCGATGTTGGTCGAGCTGAAGAACCAGAGGTAGCCGGTCTCGTCGGTGAGCTTGACGAGCTGCGCCTGGCCGCTCAGGCCACCGGCGGTGTCATAGGTCGCCTCGACCTTGAAACGGTTGTTGTTGAGGCACATGGCGGTCGCGCTGGGCGTGCAGGTCGCCGCGGCGCTGGTCCCCGGGTCGAGCCGGATGCCCAGGACCTTCGGCGGATCGGTGGAAAATTGTGTTTGTGTATTGGCCCAGGACGATCCGCCGTTGGCGCTGCCGTAGGTAGCATGCAGCGGCGTCGTCGCGCGGTCGTCGCCGCAGAGCCCGATGTTGCCTCCCGGCCAGCGGAAACCAACGTAAACGACATTGTCGGGCAGCACGATTCCGGAGCCCGTGAAATTGACCGAGTAAAACTGGCCCGATGCTACCGGCAGCGCGGAGGCCGTCGCGGTCACGGCTCCCAGAAAGGAGCCCGGAGATCCGCCGGCGCCATTGTCGTCGTACACCACGGCCTCGAAGCTCATGCTCGCCGGGTCGCTGGTGGATTTCCGGGCAAAACAGCCGCAGACCTGATCGAGACGGGTGGTTCCGGCGGGCAGGGTGAACTTCATAACCATCGTGGCATCGTCCGGATTGCCGGCTCCAATGCTGTAAGCACCCGTGAATGAGCCGACGTCATAAACCACTCCCTGGCTGCACTGGGCACTGGCCGCCCGCAGGTCTTTTGGGAACGGAATGATCCCGGTTTCATCCTGCGCCGCGCACGGGATGACGAAACTCATGAAAACGAGGGCACTGATGGAACAACTCTTGAGCATGATTTTTCTCCTGGCCCTTCGGGGCAACAAAAAGGGGATTGCTCACCTCGGCAGAAGGACGAGAAGAAAGGCTCCGCTCAAGAGCGGTTCGGTTCGCACTCCCCCAGACGATTCCGGGAGATTGCACAATGCGCGCCAACTTTTGAACGGGATTGACGGGCCTCCGGCGAGATTCCCGGAGGCCCTTGAGACCTCAGGGGCAGGTGGCGAAGGCCGAGCTGTCCAGAATGGGCAGGAACGGCTGGCCCTGGGGATTGTTGTACGTTTTGACGGCCCCGGTCTGGGTATCGGTGACGGTGAGCACGACGTGCACGTCCGTCAAGCCGGCGGCGTAGACCCAGTAGTGGCTATTGAAGCTGCAGGCGTTCAGGGCCTTGACCACCACTTCGATGTTGGACGAGTTGAAGAACCATAGATAACCGGTCTCGTTCGTGAGCTTGACGACCTGCGCCTGCCCGATCTGACCGCTGGAGGTATTGAAGGTTGCCTCCACCTTGAAGCGGTTGCCATTGAGACACATCACAGTCGCGCTGGGCGTGCAGACCGACGGGGCGGGGGTCGGGTCGAGACGGATGCCCAGGACCCGCGGCGGCGGGAAGCCGGCGAACGTCGTCTGTGTATTGTCCCAGGAGGCCCCGCTGTTGACGCTGTCGTAGCTACTGTGCAGCGTCGCCGAGGAGTTGTTGCCGCAAAGCCCGATGTTGCCGCCCGGCCAGCGGAAGCCGACGTAGACGCTCGTGTCGGGCAGCGTGATGCCGGAGCCGGAGAAGTTGACCGAATAGAACTGCGGAGTCGAGACGGGAATGGCGTTCGCCGTCGCGCTCACGGACCCCAGGAAGGTTCCGGGCTGACCGCCGGGACCATCGTCGTCATAGACGACGGCGTCGAAGCTCATGCTCGTGGGGGCGGCGGCGTTCGACCGGGAGAAGCACCCGCAGACCTGATCGAGACGGGTGGTCCCGGCCGGCAGGTCGAACTTCATCACCAGGGTGGCATCGCCGGGGTGGCCGCTGCCGATGATGTAGCCGTTGGTGAAAGTACCGGTGTCGTAAACCACTCCCTGGCTGCACTGGACGCTCGCCGTCCTGAGCTCCTTCGGGATCTCGATGATGCCCGCTTCAGGGCTCTGCGCCGCGCACGGTACCGCCAGACTCACGAGGACGAGAGCATTGACATAACACCGCTTGAGCATGAGTTTGTCTCCTGGCCCCTCAGGGCAAGCGAAATTTGCATCGGTCATTCGTGAGGATAGCCCACTCACGAGGCACGCCGTTGATCTTCAGAGGTCGACTTCGGAGCGGCGGATGAGATCGCCGAGGCAGCGCCCGGATTCCCGGTAGATCTCTTCGAGATCGAGCCGGGTGAGGCGGCCGTCCTCCACCTCCACCTGGCCTTCGATCAGTACGTGGCGCACCGTGCTCCGGGAAGCTCCGAAGGCCACGAGGTCGTGGGGATCGGCCTGCGGCGCGGCCCAGAGCTCGGGCCGGTCCGCGGCGAGCACGACGAGGTCGGCGCGCTTGCCGGGCTCGATCGTTCCGATCTCTTTCTGAAGCCCCAGAGCGCGGGCGCCTTCGCTGGTGGCGAGGCGCAGGGCGTCGAGCCCCGAGAAGGCGTCCGGCCCATGCTTGACCTTCTGCAGGAGGGCGGCCAGACGGAGCTCCGCGAAGTTGTCGAGCTGATTGCTGCACGCCGCGGCATCCGTGCCGACGCCGACGGGCACCCCGGCGCGGCGAAACGCGAGCAGATCGGCGATCCCGGAGCCGAGCTTCAGGTTCGAGCTGGGGCAGTGGACGACGCTGAAGCAGCCGCCGCGCACCAGGTTGAGATGCTCGCCGGTCGCCCACACGCCATGGGCGATGCGGAGATCGGTCGACAGCACGCCCTGATCGGCGAAGTATTCGATCTCGTCCCGTCCGCCCTTCAGGTTGCGCACGGCGAGCGTCTCGTCCCGCTGCTCCAGGGCATGGGTATGAACGGGCCAGCCGCGGCGCAACGACAGATCGCGGATTCCCACCCAAAGGGCGTCGGAGCAGGTGAGGATGAAGCGGGGGTTGAGCGCGTAGCGCAGCCGCCCCTCCGGCCCGTCCTCGAACCGGTCGCCCAGCGCCTCGGTCGCGGCGAGCGCCGCGTCGGTGTCCAGGCGCATGGGCGCGGGCAGGCCGTCGCCGCTGTCCATGAGGCACTGGCCGGCGTAGGCACGCAAGCCGGACTCGGCGATGGCCTTGAGCAGGCCCGCGACGCCCGGGCCGATGCCGATGTCCTGAATCGTGGTGGTGCCGCTGAGGAGGCATTCGGCGGCGCCGAGGAGGCTGCACCAGTAGGCGCTCTCGTCGTCGTGGGCGGCCTCCAGCGGCCAGATGCGCTCGCGCAGCCACGACAGCAGGCGCCGCCCCTCGGCCAGTCCACGGAAAAACGTCTGCCCCAGATGAAGATGTCCCTGGATCAGCCCCGGCAGCACCAGGCAGCCGGAGACGTCCATCACCCGCGTGCCCGGCGGCACCTCTGGAGAGCCAAGCGAGGCGATGCGCCCCTCGCGGATGAGCAGGTCCGCGCCCGGAAGGACGGTCGCGCCGGAGTCCAGGGTGAGGAGGGTGCCGCCCCGGAGGAGGATGGGGGAGTCGGCGGGCGAGGGGAATTCCTTCAGAATCATGCGATCCAGATCCTACAACGACGGGTGGTTGATATACCTTCCTCCCTGATGCCACCTCCCGACCTCATCCTCCACGGCCGGCGGGTCGTCACTCCCGAGGGCGTGCGGCCGGCCACGGTGCACGTCCGGGACGGGAGGATCGAGCGCATCGGCCCTCTGGAGGAGGCCCCGGCGGGCGCGGCCGTGATCGACTGCGGCGACTCGGTGCTCATGCCGGGGATCGTGGACACCCACGTGCACGTCAACGAGCCAGGGCGGACGGAGTGGGAGGGCTTCGAGACGGCCACCCGG
Source organism: Thermoanaerobaculaceae bacterium (assembly GCA_963717295.1). GTDB lineage: Bacteria > Acidobacteriota > Thermoanaerobaculia > Multivoradales > UBA5704 > DATARR01. The sequence continues at coordinate 6,243,524 of OY970330.1, read as the reverse complement.
GCGGCGGCGGCCGGCGGCGTCACGACGCTGGTAGACATGCCGCTCAACAGCATCCCCGCCACGACGACGGGGGAGGCCCTGCGCGCCAAGGCCGTGGCCACGGAGGGAAAGCTGCGGATCGACGTGGGGCTCTGGGGCGGCGTGGTGCCAGCCAATTCGCGGGACCCTCGCGAGCTCGCAGGGCTGCTCGACGGCGGCGTCCTGGGCTTCAAGGCTTTCCTCGTTCCCTCCGGCGTCGACGAGTTCGGCCACGTCGGGGAGGCGGATCTGCGGGCGGCGATGCCCGTCCTCGCCCGGCGGGGCGCCGTGCTCCTGGCCCATACCGAGATGCCCGGCCCCATCGAACGGGCCGCCGAGGTCTGGAACGGCGCCGGGCCGGGCGAGCTGGCCGACTACGGGCGCTATCTCCGGTCCCGGCCCGACGCGGCGGAGGTCGAGGCAGTCGAGCTGCTGGTGCGACTCTGCCGCGAGACGGGCTGCCGGGTCCACATCGTCCACGTCGCCTCCGCCGAGGTGCTGCCCATCCTCAAGGAGGCTCGCGAGGAGGGGCTGCCGGTCACCGCCGAGACCTGTCCTCACTATCTGACCTTCGCCGCCGAGGAGATCCCCGCCGGAGCCGTGAGCTTCAAGTGCGCGCCGCCGCTACGCTCTCGGGGCAACCGGGAGCGCTTGTGGGAGGCCCTCCGCGAGGGCGTGCTCGATCTCGTGGCCACGGATCACTCACCCTGCCCGCCGGAGTGGAAGCAGATCGGCTCCGGTGACTTTCGCGGCGCCTGGGGCGGCATCTCGTCGCTTCAGCTCGCCCTGCCGGTGGTGTGGACCGGAGCGCGGGAGCGCGGCTTCGCAGTCGAGGACGTCGCCGCGTGGATGGGCGCCGCGCCTTCCAGGCTCGCGGGCCTGGAAGGGCGCAAAGGAGCCCTCTCTCCGGGATACGATGCGGACCTGGTGATCTGGGATCCGGAGGCGAGCTTCACCGTCGAGCCCGAGCGGCTCCATCACCGGCACAAGCTCACGCCCTACGCCGGGCGGACGCTCTACGGCGTCGTGCGGCGAACGCTGCTGCGGGGCGCGACGATCTATCAGGATGGCGAGCTTGTCGAAACGCCGCACGGCAGGTTGTTGATCAGGGGAGAGAGATGAGCGATTTTACCGATCTCGTGGACCTTGCCGCCGAACGGCTGGGCGGCGCGGTGCTGGCGGCGAACGACGAGTTCTTCGCGCCGAAGGAAAACCTCCTCAAGGCCGGCGAGGCGGTGTGGATCGAGGGCCGGTACACCGACTTCGGCAAGTGGATGGACGGCTGGGAGACCCGGCGGCGGCGCGAGCCCGGGCACGACTGGTGCGTGCTGCGGCTGGGGCTGCCCGGCGTGCTGCGGGGCGTCGTCGTCGACACCGCTCACTTCCGCGGCAACTATCCGGAATCCTGCTCGCTCGAAGCCTGTGCCGTCGAAGGCTATCCGGCGCCGGAAGAGCTCCTGCGGGCGGCGTGGACGGAGATCCTCCCTCTCTCGCCGCTCCAGGGAAACTCGAAGAATCCCTTCCCCATCGAGAAAGAAACCGGGCGGGTGACGCACCTGCGTTTCAATATCCATCCGGACGGCGGCGTCGCCCGGCTGCGGGTCCACGGTGAGGTGGCGCCGGACTGGGTGCGCCTGACGCGGCACGGCGGCGAAATCGATCTCGCGGTGGTGGAGCACGGCGGTCTCGTCGTGAGCTGTAGCGACATGTTTTTCGGCAACCGCCACAATTTGATCCTCCCCGGTCCGCCCCTCGGCATGCACGACGGCTGGGAAACCAAGCGCCGGCGCGGGCCGGGCCACGACTGGGCGATCGTCAAGCTGGGACATCGGGGGATCATCCATCGCGTGGAGGTGGACACCTCGCATTTCAAGGGCAATACTCCGGGGAGCTGCTCGATCGATGGGTGTGACGGAGATCTCGAGAGCTGGCGGGAGGTCCTGCCGCTCACTCCGTTGCGCCCCGACACCCGGCACCGGTTCGAGCACGTGACCGGCAACGGCCCGATCACGCACGCCCGTCTCAACATCTTCCCCGACGGCGGCGTCGCCCGGCTGCGGCTCTATGGAACCTTGCCCGGAGAGCACGATTGAGCCTGGATCTCGACCGCTTCAACGCCCTGCCGGCGAAGGAAGCCGAGGAGGCGCTCCTAGCCTGCTGCGGCTCCAGCGCGTGGGCTCGCCGCATGGCGGAGAGCCGGCCTTTCGAGGATCTCGCCGGCGTCGAGAAACAATCCGACGCGATCTGGCGCGGCCTCGGCGGCGACGATTGGCGCGAGGCCTTCGCCGCGCATCCCCGGATCGGCGAGACGGGCAGCCGCTGGTCGGAGCAGGAGCAGGCCGGCGCGCGCGACGCGGCGGCGGAGACCCTCGCCGAGCTGATCGCGGCGAACCGGGAGTACGAGGCCAGGTTCGGCCATATCTTCATCGTCTGCGCCACGGGCAAGAGCGCCGCGGAGATGCTCAGCCTGCTGCGTCACCGGCTGGACAACGATCGCGCCATCGAGCTGCACATCGCCGCCGAGGAGCAGCGGAAGATCACCAACCTGAGGCTGGAGAAACTCCTCCTGAAGGGGATCGATTCATGAGCGGCATCACCACCCATGTTCTCGACACGTCGCGCGGGCGTCCGGCGAGCGGCGTGCCCGTCGTGCTCGAAGTCCGTTCGGAGGAAGGCTGGCGGGAGCTCGGCCGCGCGGCGACCGATGACGACGGCCGCGTCCGGCAGCTCCTGCCGGCGGGCTCGTCGCTGACCGGCGGCAGCTACCGTCTCACGTTCAAGACGGAAACCTATTTCACGAATCTGGAGATCGAAGGGTTCTATCCCGAGATCGCGATCGTCTTCGAGGTGCGGGACGCGGCGCAGCACCATCACGTGCCGCTTTTATTGAGCCCGTTCGGATACTCGACCTACCGGGGGAGCTGAGTATGCCCGTCGCACTGGCCGAAAACGCCTATGGAAAGCAGGCCGTCCGCCTGGTGACCGTCCGCCGCCACGCGGACCGCCACGAGCTGAAGGACGTCACCGTCGCCATCCGCTTCGAAGGGGATTTTCTGGCGGCCTATACGGATGGCGACAACCAGGGCGTGCTCCCCACGGACACGATGAAGAACACCGTCTACGCGCTGGCCGCCGAGCATCCCTTCGTGGACGTCGAGGACTTCGGCCTGGCGCTGAGCGATCATTTCCTGAGCCGCAACCCGCGGGCCGCGAGCGTGGGCATCGAGCTCACCGAGCATCTCTGGGAGCCGCTCGCGGTGGACGGTGCCGCTCATCCGCACGCCTTCCGTCAGGCGGGAAGCGAGCGGCGCACGGCGGAAGTGACGCGCGACCGGCAGGGCGCTCGGGTTCACGCCGGCCTCGCGGATCTGGTGGTGATGAAGACCGCGAAGTCCGCCTTCGCGGGTTTTCCCCGCGACCCCTACACGACCCTGAAGGAGGCCTCGGACCGCATCCTCGCCACGGCCGTCCGCGCGACCTGGCGCTACTCGCGGCCGGACGTGGCCTTCGGCCGGCAGTGGCACGAGGTGAGGCGGGTCTTGCTGGAGACCTTCGCCGGGCACGACAGCCGCTCGGTGCAGGAGACCCTCTACGCCATGGGCGAGGCCGTCCTGGAGACCCTCGACGTCGAGGAGATCCGCATCGCCATGCCCAACAGGCACCACCTGCCGGTCGACCTCACTCCCTTCGGCCTGGAGAACCGCAACGAGGTCTTCGTGGCGACCGCGGAGCCCTATGGGCTGATCGAGGGCACTATGCGGCGGGTCCGATAGTACTGTAAGGTTCTCCGTAATGTGCGCCGTAATGCCGAGGCTTCACTCTATTCGGCGGCGCGCGCGCCGGCTGGAAACGATCCTGAAAGGAGACTGAATGTCCCTGGTAGATATCCTGAGCTCGCAGCTCGGCACCGAAGGGGTGGAGATGATGGGCCAGAAGCTCGGGCTCGATCCCTCGACCACCCAGCAGGCCATCGCGGCGGCCATCCCCATGCTCACCGGAGCCCTGGCCCACAATGCCGCGCAGCCCGGCGGGGCCGAGGCTTTGAACCAAGCGCTGGATGCCCACGACGGTGGCATCCTCGACCAGGTCGGAAGCTACCTGGGCAACAGCGGCGGCGGCGGCATTGGCGGGGCCATTCTCGGCCACATCCTCGGCCGGCATCAGGACAACGCCAACGCCGGCCTGGCGAATGCCACGGGCATCAACGCCGGGCAGGCCGCCCAGCTCCTGGCCATGCTGGCTCCCCTGGTGATGGGCTACCTGGGGCGGATGAAGCAGCAGCAGGGCATCGACCCGGGCAACCTCGGCTCCGTCCTTCAGGACGAGCACGCCCAAGCGGAGGCGGCCGCGCCGTCCGGCCTGGGTGGCATCCTGGGGAGCCTCCTCGGAGGCGGCGGCCAAGGGGGCGGTGGCGGCCTGGCGGATATCGCCGGCAGCGTCCTCGGCGGACTCTTCGGCGGCACGAAGTAGGAAGCGGGAAGGGGTTCCGCCGTCAAGGTCCTCCACTCCTTTGACGGCGGGACCCCTGAACGCCTCGGGGGCCTCCCGCATATCTTCTGCGCTCCTCCCGCCTCTCCGCGATACCATGCGCGGGATGAAACGAGCTCTTCTCGCCCTTCTCCTCCTGCCGTTTCTTCTGACCGGGCTTGCCCACGCCCAGGCCTCGGCCTCCGGCTCGATGAATCAGCCTGTCGAGCCCTACCGCATCCTCGGTAACCTTTATTACGTCGGCGCGAGCGACGTCACCTCGTTTCTCGCCGCCACTCCGGCGGGCCTGATCCTGATCGACGGCGGCTTCGCGGAGACGGTGCCGATGATCCGCAAGAATATGAAGACGTTGGGCTTCAAGATGGAGGACGTGAAGATCCTCCTCAACAGCCACGCGCACTTCGATCACGCCGGCGGGCTGGCCGCGATCAAAAAGCAGACCGGCGCCAAGCTCGCCGCGAGCCAGGCGGACGCGGCACTGCTCGCGAACGGCGGCCGAGGCGATCACCTTTTCGGCGACAAATATCCTTACGAACCGGTGACGGCGGATCGCATTCTGAAGGACGGCGATCGGGTCGAGCTGGGCGGCACGACGTTGACCGCTCATATGACTCCGGGCCATACCAAAGGCTGCACAACCTGGACGATGAAGATCACGGAAGGCGGCAAGAGCTACGACGTGGTCTCCGTCTGCAGCACCACCGTGCTGCCCGACGTGAGCCTGACGAACAACGCGAAATATCCCAACGTCGCCGCGGACTTCGAGCAGACCTTTCGCACCCTGCGAGGTCTCCCCTGCGACGTCTTCCTGGCTTCTCACGCCTCGTTCTACGATGGTCTTAAAAAGGCGGAGCGGCTGCGCAAGGGCTCGAAGCTCAACCCCTTCATCGATCCCGCCGGCTACAAGGCGTATCTGGATCGTAGCGAGAAAGCGTTCCGCGAGCGCTTGGCGGTGGAGACGAAGGACAAGCCGGCGAAGCCGTGAATCATGGTGTCTGACGGATTCCTGACATGTCGGCGACGCGTCAGATCTCCGCGGCGGCGGCGCGTGGGCGTGCTGTAAAAGAACCTTCTCCTGGAAAAAAAGGAAAAATAAAGTTTGGCATAACCCTTGCCATTACCCGGTTCCGTCAGACCCACCTGACAATCGAATGAAAAGGAGGCGTGCCATGTACCCGCAGACCAAGGTAACCAATGATGTCGCGATCGAGCTGAAACCCGGCCAGTCGGCAAGGTCCAACTGACGATCGTCTACTTTATTGGATGATCCGCCGGGACTCAGCGGGGCGCCTCGGCGGCGAGGCGCCCTCTGCCCCCGAGTCAATCCAGAAGCTGATACGCCGGAATCGTGAGGAACGGCACGAGCTCCTCGCTCAGCACCGTGCCGTCGAGGATCGCCACGGCGTCGGCGAGGCGGCCATGGCCGGGGCCGCCGCGGTGACGGTCGAGGCCACGAGGTCGAAGTAGCCGATGCCCACGAAGCTCTGTGCTTGACGTATGCTCCTTGGGTACAAGCTTGTGGCATCTAGGATTCTGTCGTAAGGAGAAACTGTCATGGATCGCCGCCCCTGGTCCGGTTCCCTCGTGACTCTTGGCCTCCTCGCGTTTTCCTTCCTCCCCCTCGCCGCCCAGGCGCCGGTGCGCGACGACAGCTTCGGCGAGGAGATCCAGGTCAACGTCGTGAATCTCGACGTCTTCGTCAATGGCAAGGATGGCAAGGCCATCGAAGGGCTTCAGGCGAGCGACTTCACGGTCACCGAGGACGGCAAGCCGGTCAAGATCACCAACTTCTACATGGAGAGGCGCCAGCCGGCGGCCGCCGGAAGCGCCAGGGCCACCGCGGAACGGCCGCAGGACCAGCGGCTCCGCCTCGTGGTCTTCCTCGACGACGTCAACACCGCGCCCGGTAGCCGCGGCCGTATCCTCGACCGGTTGAGCGACTTCCTGCACCAGGAGCTGGCGCCGGGGGACGAGGTGATGCTGGTGCGCTATGCCCAGAAGCTCGACGTCCGCCGGGCCTTCACTTCCGATCTGGGCCAGATCGAGTCGGACATCGCCACGCTCAAGGGACTGTCGAGCGACATGAAGAAGTATGAGGAGAGCCGGGATCATGCGGTCGAAGACATCATCGACGCAATCTACGCGGGTGACGGCTGGGGCCCCCTGGCCGAGGGGCGTATCCGCGCCTGGGCCGAGCAGGAGAGCGCCATCGTCAAGGGCGCCCTGGCCTCTCTGGACGGGGTGGTCAGCTGGCTCGCCGGCGTTCCCGGCCGCAAGGCCATGCTCTATGTGAGCGACGGGCTGCCTCTGGCTCCGGGAGACGACCTCTTCACCTGGGCCTCCATGCGCTCGGGTTTCCGGGTCGGCCGGCGGATCTCGGGCATCAGCGGCCAGGAATTCGACCTCTCGAAGCGGTTCCGGGAGGTGACCTCCCACGCCAGCCGCAACCGGATCACCCTCTACCCCATCGAGGCCTACGGCACGCGGGTCGTCCGCGGCACGGCGATCCAGGAAGTGCTGGTCACCAACCGGCAGAACGGCCTGCGCTTTCTCGCCGAGGATACGGGCGGCAGGGCGATGCTCAACGCGGCGGACCCCAAGACGGCTCTGCACCTGATGGCGGAGGATCTCTCCAGCTACTACTCGCTGGGCTACACGCCGGAGCGCCCGGGCGACGAGGCGGAGCACAAGATCGAGGTGAAGGTGAAGACCCGGGGCGCGCAGGTGCGCCATCGCCAGTGGTACCGCGACAAGCCGCTGGGCGAGACCGTGGCCGAGCGCACGCTGGCGGTGATGCGCTTCGGGCCGGAGGACAATCCCCTCGGCGCGACGATTGAGATTCAGCCCGCGAAGCCGCGGAGCTCGCAGAACGGCGCGAACCTGGTGCCGGTGCGGGTGAGAGTGCCGCTCGCGAAGCTCTACCTTCAGACGAAGGAGAAGAGCCGCAGCGGCCGGCTGCGCCTGTACGTGGTGGCGAGCACGGGTGACAGCACCACGCCGGTGAAGGAGACCAAGGTGGTGACGGTGGAGCTGCCGGAGGCCGAGGCTGTGGCCGGCTCCAAGCGGGAGTACGTGCACGACGTCGCCATTCCCCTCCAGGCCGGAAGCTGGTCGATCGGCGTCGCCGTGCGCGACGAGCTGGCGGCCACGACGTCCTATCTGCGGAAGGACTTCACGGTCCCGGGGGCCGAGCCGAAGGGAAAGTAAGGGCCCGAGAGGGCCGGTATGCTCTTTGCTAAGCCGAAGAGATTATCGAGTCCCGGCTTCGGCCCTCAAGGAGGAATCGTTATGATGCGCTCCCTGCGCTTTGGCTTTCTGGTTGTCCTTGGTTTCCGCGCGCTCTGCGCCCTGCCCCTCGCCGCCCAGCCTCCGGTTCGGGACGACAGCTTCGGCGAGGAGATCCAGGTCAACGTCGTCAATCTGGAAGTCTTCGTCAGCGACAAGCAGGGCAGGCCGGTCGAGGGTCTTCAGGCGGGCGACTTCACGGTCACCGAGGACGGCAAGCCGGTCAAGATCTCCAACTTCTATACGGAGAAGCGCGGGCCGGCCTCCCCAGCCGCGGTGGCAGGCGCCAAGCCCGCCGCGGAGCGCCCGCAGGACCAGCGGCTCCGGCTGGTGGTCTTCGTCGACGACGTGAACATCGAACCGGGAACACGAGCCCAGATCCTGGGGCGGATCAGCCCTTTCCTGCGCGCGGAGCTGCTGCCGGGAGACGAGGTGATGCTGGTGCGCTATGCCCAGAAGCTCGACATCCGGCGATCCTTCACCGCCGACATCGGCCAGATCGAGGCCGACATCGCTACGCTCCAGGGCAAGTCGAGCGACATGCGGAAGTACGAGCAGAGCCTGGACCATGCCTTCGAGGACATCGTGGACGCGATCTACGCGTCCGGTAACTTCAGCACGGTCGAGGAGCGCGTCCGGGCCTGGGCGGAGCAGGAGAGCAACGTCGTCAGCGGCGCCCTCCAGGGGCTGGACGGGGTGGTCGGCTGGCTCGCCGGCGTTCCCGGCCGCAAGGCCATCCTCTATGTGAGCGACGGCCTGCCGCTGATGCCGGGCGACGACATGTTCCAGTGGGCGGCCGCGCGCTCAGGCTACCGGACCGGGCGGCGGATTTCGGGCCTCAACAGCCTGAGCCTGGAGCTTACCAAGAGGTTCCGCGACGTGACCTCCCATGCCAGCCGCAACCGGATCGCCATCTACCCGATCGAGGCCTATGGCTCGCGGACCGTCCGCGGCACCGAGCTTCAGGAGGTTCTGGTCGTCAACCGCCAGAACGGCCTGCGCTTCCTCGCCGAGGACACGGGGGGCCGGGCGATGCTCAATGCCGGGGACCCGCTGGCGGCCCTGCACCTTATGGGCGCCGACCTCTCCAGCTACTACTCGCTGGGCTACACGCCGGAGCGCCCGGGCGACGAGGCGGAGCACAAGATCGAGGTGAAGGTGAAGGCCAAGGGCGCGCAGGTACGCCATCGCCAGTGGTATCGCGACAAGCCGCTGGGGGAGATGGTGGCCGAGCGCACGCTGGCGGTGATGCGCTTCGGGCCGGAGGACAACCCTCTCGGCGCGACCCTTGAGATCCAGCCGTCCAAGCCGCGGAGCGGCTCCAATCTGGTGCCGGTGCGGGTGAAGGTGCCGGTTGCCAAGCTCTACCTTCAGACGAAGGACAAGACCCGCACCGGCCGGCTGCGCCTCTATCTGGTGGCGAGCTCCGGCGGCAGCACGACGCCGGTGAAGGAGACCAAGGTGGTGACGGTGGAGCTGCCGGAGGCGGAGGCCGCGGCGGGCTCCAAGCGGGAGTACGTGCACGACGTGGCCATCCCCCTCCAGGCCGGAAACTGGTCGATCGGTGTCGCCGTGCGCGACGAGCTGGCGACGACGACGTCCTACCTGCGGAAGGACTTTACGGTTGCGGAGGCCGCGAAGGCGAAGTGAGGAGGGAGGGGTTCTACTGAAGACCGTCGGTCGGGAGAAGATGAAACGGGCGGCCCCTCTTGGTGACCACCGCACGAAAATGTCGTTCGTCCACGGTGAGCACCTGGAGGGTCCCCATTCGTTCGGCTGTGGCCATAACCGCTGCGTCAGCGAGTCCGAGTTTCAGATCCCGGTATTTGGCGACGATTTCGCAGCAGCGTTCGAGGTCTTCATTGAGAAACGGTTCAAGGGTGAAGGCTCCGCTCTTGAGGCTTTCCAGGAAATCCAGCTCCGAGCTGATTCCGAGAAATTCGAGAAGCAGGTAATCGATCTCCGCAAGGATCGCAACCGGTACGATCAGAGCTCCTCGATACTCTTCCACCACCTTTCGTACAGGAAGGTGAAAAGCATCTCCGGCATCATAGAGGGCGTAGACTGCGCCTGAGTCCACGATCAGTGTCATCGGCGTTGCCGGGCAGCCTCGCGAAGCAACTCCTCCGCTTTCTCCGATACGTCAGATCGACCGCTCCGGTAGGCGCCGATCCCTTTGGGTAGGGGGCGAGAAATCTCGGGGGCATAGACGGCGAGCGCATCACGGATGATGTCTTCCTCCCTCTTTCCCCGTGAGGTCGCGAGCTGGTGAAGAGTCTTTGCAGTCTCCTCCTCCAGCAAAAGGGTCGTCTTCACCATGGCTGAATTCTAGCACTTAGGCCGTGGCCGTTACCGATTGCGGCCTGTTAGATCCCGTCCGGCTCGAAGAGGGCGGGCTGGACCTCCGCGGGCTCCAGATCCTCGCCCTCGTCCCCGGGCGCCGGTTCGGCGAAGTCCAGCAGCGGCTCGGCCGGCCGCTCTTCCAGGGCCGGCAGGTAGACGAAGCGCCCCATGCCGCGGTGGAACTGCATGCCCGGCGAGCCGTCGCGGGCGGCGCGAAGCTGGTTGATCTTCGAGTCCAGATCGTCGATGAAGTGGAGCGCCAGGGCTTCGAGCGTCATCGGCTCGACAGGGGAGGAGAACTCCTTCTTCCCCTGGTGCGAGAGGATCATGTGCTCCAGCAGCAGCCGCAGGTCCGCGGGGAAGCCCTCGATGGCGGCGCAGCGCTCGATCAGCAGATCGCGGCCGATGATCACGTGGCCGACGAGGCGCCCCTCGACCGTGTAGTCGTTGATCGGCATGGCTCCCAGCTCGCGCAGCTTGCCGAGGTCGTGGAAGAGCACGCCGATGAGGATCAGGTCGCGGTCCAGGTCGCGATAGTGGTCGCACAGATGTTCGCCCAGCTCGCCCATCGACACCACGTGCTCCAGCAGGCCGCCGCGGTAGGCGTGGTGCATGGACTTCGCGGCGGGATGCTCGCGCAGGGCCTTGCCGTGGACGGCCAGGGTCTCGGCGGCGAGGCGGCGCAACACCGGCCGCTGGACCCGCTCGGTGACCAGTCGTTCCAGTCTCCTCCAGAGATCGTCAATGTCCTCGTGAGTGGACGGAATGAGCTTCGATTCCTCGAAGCCATAGTTGCGGTCGCCGTCGGTCGCCTCGCGGCAATCGTCGATGCTGAGCTGGAGCTGATCGCGGTAGTTTTTCACCGAGCCGCGGAAGGCCACGAACTGGTGGGGCTCGAAGCGCGCGCTCAGGGCCGGGCTGTCCGCCCAGACCTTGGCCGCCATGGAGCCGCTGGCGTCGGCCAGCTCCATGTCGAGAAAGCTCTTGCCGTTACGGTCCTGGCGCTGCTCCTTCTTGGTGAGCAGCGCGAAGCCCTGGACGGTGTCGCCAGCTTCCCAGGTGCGGATCGGTGCGTTGCGGAGGATCTTCGGCATGGCGTGAGCCCTCCATAGTAGTCTCTGTCGGCCGGCCGTGCCAACCGGCGCCCTTGAAAAGCAAGGTGCGTCCGGGCCTTCCCCGTGGCACCGGCCATGCAGTGAGGCAATGCCGTGAACCTGCGTACCGCGACTTCTTCTTCCTTTGTCCTGGCCCTCGCTCTGTCCTTCGTCTCCGCCGCCGCGCCGCTCCGAGCCCAGGAAGCGGCCAACGATTCCTCGCTCTGGCCCGAGGCGGAGCGCTCCTTCTTTCAGGATGGTCCCGCCCTGCTGCTCTCCCCGGAGCAGCGCACCGAGCTGCTGGGCTTGAGCCCCGAGGCGCGGACCCGCTGGATCGAGGATTTCCTGGAGAAGGACCCGGTCCCCGCGACGCCGAAAAACGAGTTGCGCGAGGCGATCTCGCGCCGCATGGCGCTCGCCACCGATCAGTTCCTCTCGCCGCGCGACGTGCGGGCGCAGATCATGTTCCTCAACGGCCCGCCCAAGGACCGCACGGTGCTGGACTGCGCCGCGGTGGTCAAGCCGCTCGAAATCTGGGCCTACCCCGGGTCGACCGGGCCGGACGGCAAGGCGCAGGACCGCCTGCTCGTCGTCTACAGCCCCGGCCCCGGGCGGCCCTGGAAGCTGTGGCTTCCCGACGAGTCGAAGCGCGTGCTCTACACGCCGCTCATGGAGTACTACCTGCAGCAGTGGGAGGAGCTGCCTTCCTACATGTCCGCCGTCCGTTTCGACCTCCAGAACTGCAAGGCGGCGAAGCAGCTCGACGAGGCCACGGGCGTTCCCGGCTTGACCGGCGCCGTGGCGTCCCGCGGCAGGCACCGGATCCGTCCCAAGGACGCCTCCGGCTTCCTGGCGCCGCCCAGGGACATCGCGCGCTGGGCGACCGAGGCCGCGAACACCGAGCTGCCGAGCCTCTCGCCGCGCCTCAAGGTGAGCTCGGTGGAGATGCACTTCCCGGATCGCGACGGCCAGCGCGTCGTCTCCCGCGCCCTGATCTCCATGCCGGTGACGGGCATCAAGCTGGCGAGCGAAAAGCCCGACGTCCATCTCGTGGTGGAGGGCATGGTCGAGCAGGACGGCGCGCCGTTCGACGACTTCCGCATGCGGTTCCAGCTGCCGTCGCCGAAAGCCGGAGAGCCGCTGGTGCTCGCCATCGACCGGCCGTTGCGCCCTCAAGGGGTCTTCACCCTGCGCCTCAGGGTGAAGGACGAGGTGGGCAATAGCGAGGCCTGGATCTCCCATGGTTTCCGGGTGCCGAAGGAGCCGACTTTCGAGGCCATGCCCGCGACCGCGCAGGGAGGCGAGCTGGTGCCCGTCACGACGGCCGCCGGCGGCGATGGCCTCCTCCTGCTGCCGGCGACGGACGACATCGTCATGGGTCTGTGGCGGGCCACCACCATCGTCACCGGTGAGCGCATCCAGAAAGTCATCTTCCTGGTGGACGGCAAGATCCAGCTCACCAGCTCCAAGGCGCCGTTCACCGCCGAGGTCCGGCTGGAGAAGTACCCCACCGAGCAGACGGTGCGGGCCGAGGGCTATGACGCGCAGGGCAAGCTGGTGGCCGCGGACGAGGTGATCCTCAATCAGCCCAAGGGCGCCTTCAACGTCCGCGTCGTGTCGCCGGGCAAGGGCACCAAGGTGACGGGCAAGACCACCCGCGCCCGGGCCGAGGTCGTGGTGCCCGATGGCCGCAAGGTCAAGTCGATCGAGTTCCACGTCAACGACGAGACCGTGGGCTCGCTCACCTCGCCCCCCTGGGAGATGGACGTGCCGGTGCCGGACGGCGAGCTGGTCTACCTCACCGTTCAGGCCGTGCTCGACGACGGCGCCAAGGCGGAGGCCGTGCGCTACATGCGGGCGCCAGCCAACATGTCGCAGGTGGACGTCAATCTCGTGGAGATGTACGTGGCGGCGACCGACCGCTCCGGCAATCTGGTGCGCGACATGAAGCAGGAAGACTTCGAGATCCTGGAGGGCGGCAAGCCGCAGGAGATCGTGAAGTTCGAGCTGGTGCAGAACCTGCCTCTCACGATCGGCATCCTCGTCGACACCTCGGGCTCCATGGCCGGGTCCCTGGTGGAGGCGGAGAAGGCGGCGGCCGGCTTCCTGCAGAGCGTCATGACGCCGAGGGACAAGTCCTTCCTGGTGAGCTTCGCCCGCCGCTCACGCCTCGACATGCCGCCCACCGACGACGTCGGCGCCATGGTCCAGGCCATCGAGGGGTTGCAGGCGATGGGCGAGACGGCGCTGCACGACGCGCTGGTGCACAGCCTCTATTACTTCCGCGGCGTGCAGGGGCAGCGGGCGATGGTGCTGCTCTCCGACGGCGACGACAACGTCAGCTACATCTCCTTCAAGGACGCCATGGAGTACGCCTCGCGCAGCGGCGTCGCCATCTATACCATCGGCCTCAACCTCTCGGCCTTCGACACCGGCATCAAGGGCAAGCTCGGCGAGCTCTCGGCCGCTTCCGGTGGTCGGGCTTTCTTCACCAGCCATCCCGACGAGCTGCCGGCCATCTACAAGCAGATCGAGGCCGAGCTGCGCAGCCGCTACCTGGTGGCCTACAACTCCAGCAACTCCAGCGGCGTGCCCGGTTTCCGGCCGGTGGAGATCCGGTCCAAGAAGAGCGGCGTCAAGGCCCGTGCGGCGCGGGGTTATTTCCCGTGAAGAAGGAGGAAAGGTGATGAAGATCCTGGGCTGCCTCGTCCTTGTCGCCTTTCCCGTTTTCGCCCAATCGCCCGCTCCCCCGTCGGAGCCCATCCTCTGGCCCGAGGCGCAGCGGGCGTTCTTCCAGGACGGCCCCGGCCTGCTGCTGACGCTGGATCAGCGGGAGGCGTTCCTCGCCCTCGACGACGCCGGCCGCGACGCCTTCATCGGCGAGATGCTGGGCCGCGATCCGATTCCGGAGACCCCCGCCAACGAGCTGGTGGAAGGCATCGCGCGCCGCCGCCGGCTGGTGGCCGCCGAGCCCCAGACCCTGCTGCCGCTCGACGCGCGGGCCCAGCTTCTCTTCCTGCGCGGCCGGCCCGCCGAGCGCGTGGTGCTGGACTGCGCGGCCATCTTCAAGCCGATGGAGATCTGGGCCTACCCGGGAGACGACGGCACGCCCAGGGACATCGTCCTCTACCGGCCCGCCGACGGCGAGCCCTTCATCCAGTGGCTGCCCATCGACTCCAAGCGCGCCCTGTACAGCAACGAGGCCGAGTACTGGCTCGATCAGGCGGAGGCGGAGGGGCGCCGGGTGAAGCGGATCGACCGCTTCTTCTGCCACGACTCCAGCCGCGTCGACAAGGCCACGGGCATGGACGGCATCCAGCGCAAGCAGACAGGCGAAACGGCGGTCTCCCGCTGGGACCTGCGGGGCCGTAGCGAGGACTCGATCCAGGACTTCCGCTGGGCCCGTCCCCGGGAGCGCGCGGCCTTCCTCGCCGCTCCCGCCGATCTCGCGACGTGGGCTCGCGCCGCGGCGGCGACGCCGCTGCCGGCCGAGACGGCGGCCCTGAAGCCCGGCGGCGTTTCGCTGGACTTCCCCTACTGGCAGGGGCAGCGGCTGACGGTGCGGGGGCTCATTTCCCTGCCCTCGCCGGAGGGGATGACCGTCGTGCAGGTCGAAGGCAAGCCGCGGGTGCGGCTGGCACTCGACGGCGTGCTCGACGCGGGCGGCGCCGTCTTCGAGACCTTCCGCCTGCGGTATCAAGTTCCCCCTCCAGGGGAAGCCTCGCCCGCCCTGCTCTTCGAGCGCGCCCTGCGTCCGGGTCAGAGCTTCGTGCTGCGGCTGCGCCTGCGCGACGAGACCAGCGGCGCGGTGGCCACGGTGGTCCGCGGCTTCCGGGTGCCGGCGGCGATCCAGACGCTGCTGCCCGCGACCGCCACGGCGGGAGCGGTGGGCGGCGAGACGGTGCGTACGAATGTCGTCGGCTCGGACACCCTGCTCCTGCTGCCGGCTCCCGCCGAGGTCGTGCTCAACACCTGGGAGGCGCAGACGGTGGTGACGGGCAGCCGCATCGCCAAAGTGGTCTTCCTGGTGGACGGCCAGCCCCAGCTCTCGCGTACTCGTCCTCCCTACGCCGCGGACATCCGCCTCGCCACCTTCCCCCGCGAGCAGGTGGTGCGGGCCGAAGGGTATGACGCGGCCGGCGCGCTGGTGGCCTGGGACCAGGTGGTGCTCAACCAGGCGCGGGGCGGCTTCCGGGTGCTGATCACCGATCCCCGCCGGGGCACCCGCTCGTCGGGGAAGGTCCTGGTCCACGCCGAGGTCGTCGTGCCGGAGGACCACAAGGTCGCCGAGGTCGAGCTCCGCGTCAACGACCACAAGGTCGCCGCGCTCTCCCAAGCCCCCTGGCAGATGGAGATCCAGGTTCCCGACGAGGATCTGGCGTGGGTCTCGGTCGTGGCCACGCTCGACGACGGCACCCGGGCCGAGGACGTCCGCTTCCTGCGCTCGCCCGCCAACCTGAGCGAGATGGAGGTGGACCTCGTCGAGCTCTACACCACCGTGCTCGACGGCGGCGGGCATCCGATCCAGGGGATGCCGGCGACCGACTTCGAGGTGCGGGAGAGTGGGAAGCCGCAGAAGCTCACCCGCTTCGAGCAGGTGGGCAACCTGCCGCTATCGCTGGGTATCGCCGTCGATACCTCCTTCTCCATGGCCTCCTCGCTCACCGAGGCGCACCGGGCCGCCGCCGGCTTCGTCAAGCACTTGGTGAGCCCGCGCGACCGCTGCTTCACCCTGTCGTTCTCCAGCCGGCCGGTGCTGCTGATGCCGCCGGTGGACGACGCCGAGGCCGCGGGCCTGTCGCTCGAGGGGCTCAAGGCTTACGGCCGCACGGCGCTCTACGACGCGGTGCTCGCCAGCCTCTACTACTTCCGCGCCCAGCACGGCCAGCGCGCCCTGGTAATCCTCACCGACGGCGCCGACACCTTCAGCCACGCCTCTTGGGAGGACGCCCTGGGCTATGCCCGCCGCAGCGGCGTCGCCATCTACACCATCGGCCTGGGGTTGAAGATGTCCGAGCGCGGCGCCAAGGCCAAGCTGGTCGAGCTGGCCGACGTCACGGGCGGCCGGGCCTTCTTCATCGACAAGGCGGACGAGCTGACGAGCGCCTACAGCCAGATCGAGGCTGAGCTGCGCAGCCGCTACTACCTCGCCTATCAATCTGATCGTCCGGCGGACAAGGACGGCTTCCGCGAGATCGACGTGCGGACGAAAAAAGGCCGGGCCCGGGTATCGCGCGGCGTCTATCCGTAAGGAGACCCGATTCGCGATACGATACCGGGATGCTCCTCGGCCGGCGAACCCCCGTCACCACCGCGATCCTCGTCGTCATCGCGATCGGCTTTGGGCTCCAGCTCTGGTTCGGCGACACGCTGACCGCCCGTGGGTACAACTACGGTCCGGCGGTGCGGAATGGTGAGTACTGGCGGCTGGTGACCAGCATGTTCCTCCACGGCAGCTGGTTCCACCTCATCCTCAACGGCTGGGCCCTGTACCAGATCGCCGGCCTGTTCGAGCTTCTGCTGGGCTCCCGCCGGCTCCTCGTGGTGTACTTCGTCAGCGGCATCGCCGGCTCGATCGCCAGTGTCCTGTGGCGGGACGTGCCGAGCGTCGGCGCCTCGGGAGCGATCTTCGGCGTCATGGGCGCCCTCATCGCCTTTCTGGGCAGGCGGCGCGAGAACCTCACCCCCCAGGCCAAGTCGCTCCTCATGCAGCTCGTCTTCTGGGCCGGGCTGAACGTTTTCCTGGGGATTTCGTCGCCGATGATCGACAACGCCGCCCACCTCGGCGGCTGCGCGGCGGGGCTCGCGATCGGCTTCTTCCTCAAGGAGCGCCAGCGTCCGCAGTACCTGCCGGAGCCTTCCGCGCCGGGATTGTGACGGCTCGCCGTAACGTTTTGCTACAATGGGTAGGCCTGAGCCGGGTATTCGCCCGGCTTTCTGCTCTACCCGCACAAGCTCGAACGGGTTCTGGGTACCTGCTGAAGGCGGTCGTATGAGACGGCCCGAGCGCCCGACCCTGGAGGTTTTCAGTTATGGCAGCACGACGTTTGATGAACCGTTTGTACTACTTCACCATCGAGGATGAGAGCATCCTGGCGGAGGCGTTCGCCCAGCTGGACAAGGAGGTCTACGCCATCTCCTACAAGGTCAGCGGCACGGAGGACGTCTTCGTCACCACCAGCGAGACCAAGGACGCGATGGACCGCCACGACATCCCTTACAACCTGCTGGCCGAGGAAGACGGGGCGAAGATCTCCGTCTATCATTCGCCGCTGTCGCGCGAGGAGCTGGGGGACTACGAGGACGCCATCCGCGCCCTGGCCCTGGCCTACCGCGCCATCGCCGTCGCTTGCGTCGGGGTCAACGGCGAGGCCAACCTCGGTTTCGACCTGTCGGGCGCCGGCTCCAAGCCCTACACCTACTTCACCGCGCCGGCGGGCCATACCTTCATCTGGCGGCTCTTCCGCGAGCGCGACGAAGCGGTGGACTTCCTCAACCGGCTGACGGCCGGCGAGAAGAAGGCCGTGGAGTGGGCCGAGTCCATTCCCCTGAGCTCGACGCGCGAGCTGAAGTCGTACCACTGAGGAACCGGAGCCGAGCCTGACCGCTTTCCCTCTGGTGGAGCCCACCTACAGCGTCTCCCAGCTCTGCGGCGAGGTGAAGGAGTTCCTCGCCGAGGCGTTCTCCGCCGTCTGGGTGGTGGGCGAGGCCCAGCGGGTGCGCCCCAGCGCCCGCGGCCACGTCTACTTCGAGTTGGTGGAGAAGGGCGAGCGTGACGAGATCGTCGGCAAGCTCGACGCGGTAATCTGGAAGGGTGACTTCCTCAAGATCTCGCGCCTCCTCTCCGCCTCCGAGCAGCGGCTGACGGACGGCGTGCAGATCCGCTGCCGGGGAAGCCTCGACTTCTACGCGCCCACCGGCCGGCTGCAGCTCTGCGTGCGCGAAGTGGACCCGGCCTTCAGCCTCGGCCAGATGGAGCGGCGGCGGCGGGAGACCCTGGCGGCGCTGGCCGCCGCCGGTCTGCTGGAGCTGAACCAGGGATTGATGCTCTCCGATTTGCCGCTCTCGATCGCCCTCATCACCTCCGAGGGGAGCGCGGCCTACCACGACTTCCTCTCCGGGTTGATGGACAGCGGCTACGGCTTCCGGGTGATTTTCATCCACGCCGCCATGCAGGGGCGCGACGCCGAGCGCGAGGTCGTATCAGCTCTGGCTTCGCTCGCCGGCCTCGCCATCGACTGCGCCGTGCTGATCCGCGGTGGCGGCTCGCGCACCGACCTCGCGGCGTTCGACAGCCGCTCGATCGCCGAGGCCGTGGCCCGCGCGCCGTTCCCCGTCCTCACCGGCCTGGGGCACGAGATCGACCGCGCCATCGCGGACATGGTGGCCCACACTGCCTTCAAGACCCCGACCAAGGTCGCCGAGTTCCTCGTGGAGCGCATGGCCCGGGCGGAGCAGATGCTGGAAGACCTTCGGCGCACCTTGATTCGCGAAGCCCTGGAGCCGCTACGAGCCGGCCGCGAGGCCATGGGCCGCGCCGAAAGGGGCGTGAGCCTCGCGCGCATGCGCCTCGCCGCGGCGGGAGCCCACGTCGAGGAGCACGCGAGAGCGCTGAGTCGTCTGGGCCGTAGCGTCCTGCGGGACGCGGAGCGCCGACAGGGCGATATCCGTGGCCGTCTCGCGGATCTCGCTCCCAGGCTCCTCGCCGCCGCCGGAAGGGAGCGGGTCCGCCGGGGCGAGCGGATCGCCGCCGCCGCCAGGGGCCGGGTGCGGGAGGTCGCCGCGACCCTGACTGGAATGGAGCGCCTCTGCCAGCAGCTCGCCCCCGAGCGCACCCTGGAGAGGGGCTTCAGCCTGACCCGCGACGCATCCGGCCGCGCCATCCGCCATCCCGACCAGGTGCACCCGGGAGACATCATCGCCACCCGGGTCGCCGGGGGAGAGCTCAAGAGCCGAGTGGAGGAACGATGAAGGAACAGAGCGAAGCAAAACAGAGCACCCTGCCATCCATGGAGGAAGAGACCCCCCTGAGCTTCCGCCAAGCCATGGACGAGCTCGAAGGCATCCTCGAGCGCATCGAAGGCGAAGAGATCGACATCGACCAGCTCGCCACCGAGCTGCGCCGAGCCGCCCAGCTCCTCGACGTCTGCCGCGGCAAGATCCGCAGGGCCGAGGTCGAGGTCACGCAGATCGTGCAGAGCCTGGAGGAGCCGGAGGCGGGGTGAGGACCGCGTCGAAGGCGCCGCTGTCGCCCCTTCGGTACCGCCCTTTCTTGGCGCCCGGTCCTCCTCCATCAATGCCCCGAAGGGGTTAAGGCATGTAGCCCGGGGCTGGCGGCTTTTTGCCAGCCCCGGGTCACGTAAACCTCACAAATCCAAAGCCCCGAAGGGGCGACGGCGGAAGGGACGCACAAATTCCAAAACACATTAGAAAAATTGTTTTCCCATTGGGGCTGACGATTTCAGCAATGGGTTGTGAGTTTTTAGCAATGAGAAAATGATTTTTCTAGTGGTCTGCGGGATTTTTCCATTGGGGTGGACGTTTTTTCCTCACCAAAAACCGCTGGTGCAATGGAAAAACGGGCCAACCCATTGAGAAAGCGTCCCGGAGTCTGGCAAACAGTCTCGGAGTCTGAGAAAACCTCCCTGAGCCTGAAGAAACGTTCCGGAGGCTGGAAGGCCCGCCGCGGCTGGCGCGACGCGCCACCGATCCGTCATCCGGCTGTCACTTGGGGGGAGTCTGGGTATAAACTCGCCGCGTTTTGCTGCGCGCCGCGCGTCTGGGGCCGTCAGGGCGCCGGCGGACATCCCTTTTGCTGGAGGAATGAAATGCTTCCCTGCCGGAGAACGATCTGCGCTGCGCTGGTCCTGCTCGCCGTCCTGGCGGTTTCGCCGGGGGCATGGGGGGCGGATTCCAGTCTCGACGCCCGGGTCGATCAGGAGGCGGGGAAGGTCTCGGCGCAGTGCGTCGAGGCGCGGCACAAGCTGCATCTGAACCCCGAGCTGTCCAACCGCGAGGCCCAGACGTCCGAGATGGTGGCGGCTCACCTGCGCTCCCTCGGACTGGAGCCCCGGACGAAGATCGGGAAGTATGGCGTCGTCGCCCTCCTCCAGGGCGGCAAGCCGGGGCCTCTCATCGCCGTCCGTGCCGACATGGACGCCCTGCCGGTCGTCGAGGAGACGGATCTCCCGTTCGCCTCCAAGAAGAAGGACACCTTCCTGGGCCAGGAGGTGGGTGTCGCCCACGCCTGCGGCCACGACGTCCACACCTCGGTGCTGATGGGCACGGCCTCCGTGCTGGCGGCGATCCGGAAGGATCTGCCGGGAAGCGTCCTCTTCATCTTCCAGCCGGCCGAGGAGGGGCCCCCGCCGGGCGAGCGCGCCGGCGCCGAATTCATGCTGGCGGAGGGCGCCTTCGCCCAGGGCAAGCCCTCGGCGGTCTTCGCCCTCCACTCGTTCCCCGATCTGCCGGTCGGCCAGGTGGGGTTCAACCCCGGGCCGACCATGGCGGCCGTGGACCAGTTCCGCATCACTCTCAAGGGGAAGCAGGCCCACGGCGCCTATCCCCATCTGGCCGTCGATCCCGTGGTGATGGCGGCCGAGGCGATCCTGGAGTTTCAGACCATCCGCTCCCGCAACGTCCCCGCCCTGGAGCCCAGCGTGCTGACGGTTGGGATCGTCCGCGGCGGCGAGCGGTTCAATATCATTCCCGGCGAAGTCCACCTCGAAGGCACGGTGCGCACCTACAAGCAGGAAGTGCGCGACCTCATCGAGCGGCGGATGCGGGAGATCCTCGACGGCATCGCCCGGGGCAACGGCGGAACCTTCGAGATGCAGTACCAGCGCAACGCCCCCGCCACCGTGAACGATCCGGAGCTCGCCGCCCGCGCGCGGCCCCTCCTGGAGCGGATCCTGGGGGCGGACAACGTCAAGATCGTGGAGCCCAGCATGGCCGGAGAGGATTTCGCCTACTTTGCCAATCAGGCGCCCGGCTTCTTCTTCCGCCTCGGCGTCGTCGCGCCGGGGACGACCTCCGGCGGCCTTCATACGCCCACCTTCCGCGCCGACGACAGCGCGGTTCCGGCGGGCATCCGGATCATGTCGCGGCTCCTGGTCGATTACCTTTCCGAAAACCACTCTTCGAGGTGATGGTATGCAAAATGAGGGGCCGGCAGTCAGCAGTCATGGATTGAACGAACACGGCATCGAGGGCGTCCGCACGGCGTACTGGAACCTGCCGCCGGCACGTCTGGTGGAGCTCGCGGTGCAACGTGGCGAGGCGGTGCTGGCGGCGGAGGGGCCGCTGGTCGCCGAAACCGGCCAGCACACCGGCCGCTCCCCCGACGACAAGTTCGTGGTCAAGGATCCGGCGACGGACGACGACATCTGGTGGGGGAAGGTCAACAAGCCCTTCGAGAGGGAAAAGATGGATGCGCTGCTGGCTCGCGCCCAGGAGCACCTCAAGGGCAAGGACGTGTTCGTCTTCGACGGCTATGCCGGTGCCGATCCGCGGTACCGCATCAACGTCCGGGTGATCACCGACGACGCCTGGCGCAACCTCTTCGCCCGCAACATGTTCATCCGCGAGGAAGATCCGGCGAAGCTGGCGAATTTCACTCCCAACTTCACGGTGGTCAACGTCGCCAATTTCGACGCCGTCCCCGAGCGCGACGGCACTCGCACCTCGACGTTCATCCTGGTCGATCTGGCGAAGCGGATGGTGCTGATCGGCGGCACCCGCTACGCCGGAGAGATCAAGAAGAGCATCTTCAGCGTCATGAACTACTACCTGCCCAAGCAGGGAGTGCTGTCGATGCACTGCAGCGCCAACTACGGCGCCACCAAGGATGACGTCGTCCTCTTCTTCGGCCTCTCCGGCACCGGCAAGACGACCCTCTCCGCCGATCCCGGCCGCACGCTGATCGGCGACGACGAGCACGGCTGGAGCGACGACGGCGTGTTCAACGTCGAAGGCGGCTGCTACGCCAAGGTGATCCGCCTCTCCCCCGAGGGCGAGCCGGAGATCTACAAAACCACCCGCACCTTCGGCACCATTCTGGAGAACGTAACCATCGACCCCGAGACCCGCCGTCTCGATCTCGACAGCGACGCCAAGACGGAGAACACCCGCTCGAGCTACCCCCTCACCCAGCTCGACAACGTCGACCTCGGCGGCCAAGCCGGCCAGCCGAAGAACGTCGTCTTCCTAACCTGCGACGCCTACGGCGTGCTGCCGCCCATCAGCCGGCTGACGGAGGAGCAGGCCATGTACCACTTCCTCTCCGGTTACACGGCCAAGGTGGCGGGCACGGAGCGGGGAGTGACGGAGCCCAAGGTGACCTTCAGCACCTGCTTCGGCTCGCCCTTCCTCCCTCTGCATCCGGGCGTCTACGCCAAGATGCTGGGCGAGAAGCTCAAGCAGCACGGCGCCAAGGTCTGGCTGCTCAATACCGGCTGGACGGGCGGTCCCTACGGCGTCGGCCACCGCATCAAGCTCGGCTTTACCCGCCGCATGGTGACCGCGGCTCTCTCCGGCGAGCTCGACGGCGCCAAGACCTGGACGGACCCCATCTTCGGCCTCCACGTGCCGGAAAAAGTGGAGGGCGTTCCCGACAAGCTCCTGCGCCCCCGCGAGACCTGGCAGAACCCGGCCGACTACGACGCCCAGGCCACGAAGCTCGCGGACATGTTCGCGGAAAACTTCAAGAAGTACGAGGACGAGGTCAACGAAGAGGTGAAGGCGGCGGGCCCGAGCAGGGTGCGGGTCTAGCGGTTCCTCGGATACCGTGTAACGACAGCTCTTCCCGCGTCGCCTGAGATCACACAGGAGATTTTTCCTGTGGGCTCCAGGCGTCTGCTGGATCGTGTGGTGCAGCCGTTTCAGGCTGGAAAAGCTCTCCTGGGTCCGTCAGAGGGATTGGGAGGGCTCCCGTGAGCGCCGCATCAGTCAAAGGAAAGCGCAGGGACTTTCATTCGGCCACCCTGGTCCGCAAGGCGCTGGAATCAGCCGAGGGCACAGCGGAGTTCTTGCCGGATCCTGCCGTGCAGACGACCAGCGCCGGAGTCCGGATCGTTCACCTTCACCAGGTTCACCGCGGCATCCCTGTTCTGGGCGGCCACTGCTTGTTGCGCTTCAGGCCCGGGCGGCTTACGGCAGACCGGGAAGGGGAGGTCCTCCCCATTCCGCGGAACCGGGGTACCACTCCCTGTATCGATGCCTGTGTGGCGGCGCGAGCGGCCGCCCAACAGATCGCGACCCTGCAAAAAGCCTCTGGGGGCCGGGCACTTCGCGGATTCCGGCCCCGCATCCTCGCGTCGTTCCCCGTGCCCAGCCGCCCCACCGTCCTCCACAAGGGTCCCTTCGCGGCCGAGATTCCCGCTTATCTGGTCTTCTTTCGGAGAGGCTCGCGGATCTACCTGGCCTGGTGCCTGACTCTCTCGCTGCGCGATCACGGCGGTGAGCTCGAGATTGTCGTGCGGGCCGATCAGCCGGAGCCGGCGGAGATCCTGGACGTGAGGAGCCTCCTGGCGTCCGTCAGGGCCCAGGGCCGGGTGGTGTCGACGTTCCCGACCGGCAGCGCCTTGCGGGACTTCCCCGTGCCTCTTGCCGGCCTCCCGTCGTTCCTGCACCCCGCGCCCGCGGGACTTCCCTTCGATTGGGTGGACCAGGACCAGTTGAAGGGAAACTGCACGTCCGCGGTCCTTGGCGGCGGTACTCAAAGCTTCCGGGGGACACCGGCCGGCGGCCTGTTGACCTTCGCTCCCGCTGTGCCGGACGGCACTGAACAGAAGCTGGTGAACACCTTTTTTTATACCAACCTGATGCATGACTTTTTCTTCGCCTTGGGGTTCGACGAAGCGGCGGGCAACTTCCAGAATCTGAATCGGACCGGCGCGGGCCTCGGGGGGGACGGCGTGAATGTCCGGATTTTCAATGTCGCCCTGAACGGCCACGCCACCATGCGGGGAAGGCCCGATGGCAAGCATGGAGAGATGCGGCTGGGAGTCATGCCGGGGAGCCTGCGGCATACCGCGCTGGACCCGGACGTGGTCATTCACGAGTTCACCCACGGTGTCACCGAGCGGCTCGTGGGCGGTCCCATGAACTGGCGCGCCCTGGAGGAAGATCAGAGCGTCGCCTTGAGCGAAGGGTGGAGCGACTACTTTGCCTTGACCTTCCAGAGCTATGGTCAACCGGCGGAGAAGGTGGTTTTCGGGGACTGGGTTTCCAACTCTCCTGGCGGCATGCGCCACTTTCCTTACGACGCCGCCTTTCCCCGAGGGTTCGGCGATCTCGGCAGGAGTCCTTACGATCAAGCGGCGGTCTGTGGCGAGATTTGGTGCGCGGCCTTGATGCGGATGAACCGCGCCATCGGCTCCGCTCTGGGTGACTCTCGCCGCGGCCACGAGATCGGCTGGCAGATCGTCGTCGATGGCCTCAAGCTGGTTGCCGCCAATCCCCACCTTCTTCAGGCCCGGGACGCGATCCTGCGGGCGCTCGACGACCTGCGGCAGCCTGGCCCCCTGTCCGCCGCCGATCACCAAAGGGCGGCCACGGCGGCCCGAGCCGCGTTCGCCGCGGCGGGGATGGGGCCGAACGCCAGAGCCAACGGAACCTCACTGACCGGTAACGTCGCCGGCTGAATTCCAGGAGAGGAAAACGTTTATGAAAGCTCGACATTCCGGTGCTCTTCTGCTCGCATGGGTACTCGCGAGCCCAGCATCTGTCGTCCTCGCCCAAGGCGCCGCGCCGCCCAAGCCGCGGATCGTGGCCTGGAATTTCTACGAGGAGAACGATGTCTTCGCCGGCACGGATCAGTACTACACCCAAGGGCTGAAATTCAGCTTTCTGCGCGAGCAGGAGGGCAGCCCCGGCTGGGCGGAGCGCCTCGTTCCAAAGTTGTGGAACCGGCTCGCGAACGAGCAGATACCGGTTGTCTTCAACGTCGGATGGAGCCTGGGGCAGAACATCTATACCCCGGACGACATCAAGCAGAAGGCTCTGAACCGGGACGACCGGCCCTGGGCCGGCTGGCTCTACGTCGGAAGGCTCCTGCAACTCGCCAGCGACTGCGACCCGAAGGTTCCGCCGGTGCCGGGCGGGCCCAAGTGCGTAGAGCAGCAGCACACCTTCGAGCTCGATCTCGGGATGGTCGGCCCGCTCTCTGCCGCCCGCTGGACTCAAACGCAGTTCCATCGGCTCATCGACAGCCCCAAGCCCCAAGGCTGGGGCAACCAGATCGGCAACGAGCCCGGGGTCCTCCTTACCTATCGCGGCAAGTGGCGCTTCGCGAATCGCTCCTCCACCCTCGACTTCATCCCCCACGCCGGGGGAGCGGTGGGCAACGTGCTGACCTATGCCGATCTCGGGGGCACCGTCCGCGCGGGAAAGCTGACGGGCTTCGGAACCGACACCATTCCTTCCGTCGCGAGGACTCAGAAGCCTCTCTGGGACGCGTACCTCTTCGCGGGCGCCGACGGCCGGGCGGTGGCGGTGAACATCTTCCTCGACGGCAACCACTTCCAGGACAGCTACAGCGTGGACAAGAAGCATTTCGTCTACGACCTGACGACCGGCGCCTCGGCGCGCTACAAGCAGTGGCGGCTGACCTACACCCTGGTGCGCCGGAGCGACGAATTCGAGCCGCGCTCGGGCCGCTCCCTGCAGAACCAGAACTTTGGCTCCGTCGTCCTTTCCTGGGAACGCTTCGGCAGTTGACGGCGCGAATTCCTTGGCGGGCGGCAAGGACGTGTAATATACCGCCCCATGATCGCCATCGACCTGAAGGGCAAGCGTGGTCTCGTCATGGGTGTGGCCAATGCGCGCAGCCTCGGCTGGGCCATCGCGGAGAAACTGGGGGAGGCGGGGGCGGAGCTGGCTTTCAGCTACCAGGGGGAGCGGCTCAAGGCCGACCTGGAGAAGCTCACCCAGGACATGCCGGGCACGCGTCTCTTCCAGTGCGACGTCACCAACGAGGAGGAGCTGAAGGGCACCTTCGCCGCCCTCAAGGACGCCTGGGGGGGCCTCGACTTCGTCGTCCATTCGATCGCCTTCGCCCCCCGGGCGGCGATGGACGGGCGCTACATCGAGACGACGCGCGACGACTGGCGCACGGCGCTGGAGATCTCCGCCTACTCCCTGGTCTCCGTGGCCCGGGAGGCCGAGCCGCTCCTCTCCGAGGGCGGCACGCTCGTCACACTCACCTACTTCGCCGCCGAGAAGGTGGTGCCCAAGTACAACGTCATGGGCATCGCCAAGAGCGCCCTGGAGGCGAGCGTGCGCTACCTGGCCTATGAGCTGGGCAAGAAGGGCGTGCGGATCAACGCCGTCTCCGCCGGCCCGGTGCGGACGGTGGCCGCCCGCTCCATCCCCGGCTTCATGAAGATGTACAACAAGGTGGGGAGCATCGCCCCGCTGGGCCGCAACGTCACCCATGAGGAGGTGGGCAACCTCGGCCTTTTCCTCCTCTCGCCTCTCTCGGGCGGCATCACCGGCGAGACCGTCTACGTCGACGCCGGCTTCCACATCATGGGCATGGAGCTGGGCGAGGAGTAGGCTGGCCCGAGAGGGCGGGTATACTCCCACCCCCATGAAGAGATCCACGGAAATCGCTGAACGAGGAACGCCGGTTTGCAGGCGCTGATCCTGGCGGGCGGCAGCGGCACGCGCTTCTGGCCGCTGTCGCGCAAGCGCATCCCCAAGCAGCTCCTGGCCCTGGAGGGGGAGCGCAGCCTGCTGCGCGACACCCTGGAACGTCTGCGTCCCCTCGTCGGTCCGGAGTCCGTCTGGGTGTGCACCACCGAGGCGCTGGGCGCGCAGGTGCGCGCCGAGCTGCCGGAGGTGCCGGCGGAGCAGATCCTGCTGGAACCCGAGGGGCGCAATACGGCGCCGGCCATCGGCTGGTCGGTGCGGTCGATGCCCGAGGCGGCCCGGCAAGGAGTCGTAGCGGTGCTGCCGGCCGACCATCGGGTAGGAGACCCGGCGGCGTTTCGCGCCACCCTGGAGAGGGCGAGCCGCCTCGTCGAGAAGGAGGACCGGGTGATGACGCTCGGCGTGACGCCGCGCTGGGCGGAGACAGGCTACGGCTACCTGGAGCTGGAGCCGGGCACGGGTCTCGAAGGCGCGCGGCGGGTGCGGCGTTTCGTCGAGAAGCCGACGCCGGAGAACGCGGAGCGCTTCGTGGCCTCCGGCGATTATCTATGGAACGCGGGCATCTTCGTCTTCCGCGGCACCACCTTCCTGGACGTCCTGGCGCGCCTCCAGCCGGAGCTCGCGAGCGGGCTGGAGGAGATTGCCGCGGCGCCCGGCCGGCTGCGCGAGCTGTACGCGCGCCTCCCCTCCGACTCGATCGACTACGCCGTGATGGAGAAGCTCGACGGCATCGCGACCCTCCCCCTCGACTGCGCCTGGAGCGATCTCGGCTCCTGGGAGGCGCTGGACGAGGTGCTCCCCCGCGATGCCCAGGGGAACACCGGCCATGGGGACGCGCTGGCGGTGGACTCCACCGGCAATCTCCTCTTCTCCGATGCCGGCACCATCGCCGTGCTGGGCGTGGAGGGGTTGGTCGTGGTGCGCACCGGCGACACGGTGCTGGTGATGCCCAAGGCCCGCTCGCAGGAGGTGCGCAGGATCGTCAACGAGCTGGCCGCGCGTGGACGCGGGGAGCTGCTGTGATCCACCCGGTGGTGATCTCCACGGCGGCGGGCGACCGCGGCCTGGCCGGCCTGCCGTCGCCGCTGCCTCTCGACGAGCTGGTTCCCGCCGCGAGCGGCGCCGGGGGCGACTGGGAGGTGGAGATCGGCTTCGGCAAGGGGCGCTATCTGCGCCGCCGCTGCGAGGAGGACCCGGATCGCCGCTTCCTGGGCATCGAAGTGGCGGGGGAATACCACGGGCTGTTCGTCTCCCGGGTCCGCCGGCTGGGGCTCGGCAACTGGATGGCCCTGCGCGGGGAGGCCCTCTATCTCCTGTCGTCGGTGCTGCCCCCCGGCTTTGCCTCCTCGCTCCACGTCTACTTCCCCGATCCCTGGCCGAAGATCCGGCACCACAAGCGGCGGCTCTTCGATCCGGAGACGGTGGACCTCGTGCTGCGCCTCCTGCGCCGCGGCGGCCGCTTCTCCTTCGCCACGGATTTCCTCGACTACGGCGAGCGGGTCGTGGAGATCCTCAACGGTTATCCGGGCCTGCGCTTCGAGCGCCGCGACCGGCCGTGGGACGAGGGGCCGCGCACCAACTACGAGGCCAAGTACGAGATCGAGGGGCGGCCCATCCTGCGGCTTGAAGGAGAGTTGGAGGTCGAAGGCGGCGAGGCGCCGCTGCACCCGGAGGGGGCCCGGGCGGTGCTCGCCGCGATGGGACCTGATAAGGATGACGAGCAGGAGAAGAGACCATGAGCCTGCCGGAGCCGCCTTCGCCCCCTGAGCCCGAGCCGCCCGTCCGCTGGAGCTGGGGAGTCCGCTTCTGGTTCCTGGTCACCCTGCTGATCGGCCCCGCCTACGTCGTCTGGATGACGGGGGTCGAAGGCAAGAGGATGTGGGTGGTGATCGGGATCATGCTCCTCATCGCCCTCTGCGCCGGCATCGCCCACCGGCTGATGGCGATGACGCGGCGGTAAGGCGCAGGAAACCGCCCCTCCCGGTGTTCAAGGGTCAGGAGGTAACCTGACCATGAACATCAAGAAGAGCTTCGCTTTCACCATCGCGCTGACGGTCCTCATCTCCGCTTTCGCCTTCTCCTCCGTCGCCTCGGCCGCCCGCGTCGGGGTCAGCATCCGCGTCAACGCGCCGCCGCCGGTCGTTCGCCAAGAGGTGGTGGTGGCCCGGCCGGGGCCGGAGTTCGTCTGGGTCCGGGGCCACTATGACTGGGTGGGCGGCCGCCGCGGCTACGTCTGGCTCCCCGGCTCCTGGGTGCGCCCACCGCACGCCCGCGCCGTCTGGGTGGCGCCGCGCTACGACCACCGGGGCCGGCACCACTATTTTGCTCGCGGTTATTGGAAGTTTTGAGGCCGCCCCGGTGTTTCAAGAGTAGGAGGTAACTGACGATATGAACGCCAAGCGGATCCTTGCCTTAGCCATTGCCGTGTTCAGCCTCGTGGGTGTCCTGGGCTTCACTCCCGCCGCTTCCGCCCGTGTGCGGGTCGGCATCGGGATCGGCCTGGGGTTCCCGACCTACTACGCACCGCCGCCGCTCCGTAGCGAGTTGGTGTACGCCAGCCCGGGTTACGGCTACACCTGGGTCAACGGCTACTGGGATTGGCGCCCCGACCTCGACGACTACGTCTGGGTCGGCGGCCGGTGGGTGCTCCCCTCCTACTATGACTCCTACTGGGTCTCGCCCTATTACGCGAGCGGCTACTACTACCCCGGCCACTGGGGCCGAGGCTACAACCGCGGCTTCAACCGCGGCTTCCGGGGCCACGATAACTTCGCCTTCCGCGGCGGCTTCCGGGGCCATGATGGATTCCGGGGTGGCCATGACGGCTTCCGCGGTCAAGGTGGATTCCGCGGCGGCAACGGCGGCGGCTATCGCGGCAACGGCGGCGGGTACCACGGTAACGGCGGCGGCGGCCATGGACAGGGCGGCGGTTCCCACGGCGGTTCCCATGGGAACGGCGGCGGTCATCACCGCCACTAAGTAGCGCGACTGAGCCATCCTGATCCCGGCTCCCGGCGGTGATATTCTTCCGCCGGGAGCCGCGAATCGTGTTCAACCGACTGTCCTACCTCTGGCCTTACCTTCGTCCCCATCGCCGCAAGCTGGTCCTCGGCATCCTCGCGATCGTCGCCGGGGTCGGGCTCGGGCTGGTGAGCCCGCTGCTCGTGGGCAAGGCCATCGACGCCGTGCGTCGCCGTGTTTCCGGTGTCGAGCTGCTGGGCTATGGCGGCCTGATCGTCGCCTTCTCGCTCCTCCAGGGCGTCTTCACCTATCTGCAGCGCATGATCCTGGTGGCGATGAGCCGGGACGTCGAGTATGACCTGCGCAACGTCTACTTCGCGGCGCTCGAGAAGCAGTCCCCGTCCTTCTTCCAGCAATATCCCACGGGCGACCTGATGGCCCGGGCCACCAACGACATGCAGGCAGTGCGCATGCTCTGCGGCCCGGCCATCATGTACAGCATCAACACGGTGATCACCGGGGCGGGCGCGCTCATCCTGATGGGGCGCATCAACGCCCGGCTGATGCTCGTCGCCCTGGTGACGGCGCCGCTGGTGGCTGGCGCCACGGTGCTCTTCGGCCGCCGCATCCACGTCCTCTTCACCGGTGTCCAGGAGAAGTTCGCGGACATCTCGGCACGGGTGCAGGAGAACCTGGCCGGCGTGCGGGTGGTGCGGGCCTACGCCCGGGAGGCGCGGGAGGAGGACGACTTCGCGCGGGTCAACGACGACTATCTGGAGGGCAACCGGCGGCTCGTCGCCTGGTCCGTGGCCTTCCACCCCCTTCTCCAGGCGCTCATCGGGCTGGGGTTCGCGGCGGTGCTGTGGTACGGCGGCTTGCTGGTGATTCGCGGCCGCATCTCCGTGGGGCAGTTCGTCTCCTTCCAGCTCTTCCTCGGCAAGCTGGCGTGGCCGATGATCGCCCTCGGCTGGGTGATCAACCTCGCACAGCGGGGCACCGCGTCGCTCATCCGCATCCAGAAGATCCTCGACGCCGAGCCGGCCATCCGCGACGTGGAGCCCCTTGTCGATCCGGGCGAGATCCACGGCGCGGTGAGCTTCCGCGGCCTGACCTTCGCCTATGCGCAGGGCGGGAAGGGGGAGGCGCCCGTGCTGGCGGACGTCGACCTTCGGGTGCCCGCCGGCCAGACGGTGGCCATCGTCGGCCGCACGGGGGCCGGCAAGACGACGTTGCTGTCGCTCATTCCGCGGCTGATCGATCCGCCGGAAGGTACCCTGGCCGTGGACGAGGTGGACGTCCGGCGGATGCCGCTCGCCCGGCTGCGCTCCGCCATCGGCATGGTGCCCCAGGAGACTTTCCTCTTCTCGGCCAGCATCCGCGACAATATCGCCCTCGGCCGGCCTGAGGCCAGCGACGAGGAGGTGGCCCGGGCGGCGCGGCTGGCCGCCCTGGAGTCGGACCTCGCGAGCTTCCCCCGGGGCCTGGATACGATGGTGGGCGAGCGCGGCCTCACGCTCTCCGGCGGCCAGAAGCAGCGGGTGGCCCTCGCCCGCGCCCTGCTGCGCGAGCCGCGCATCCTCCTCCTGGACGACTGCCTCTCGGCCGTGGATACGCAGACCGAGGAGCTCATCCTCGGCAATCTCCGCAAGGTCTTCGAAGGGCGCACGGTGTTCCTGGTCTCCCACCGCATCTCGACCGTCAAGGACGCGGACCTCATCCTCGTGCTCGACCATGGCCGCATCGCCGAGCGCGGCAGCCACTCGCAGCTCATCGCCACCGGCGGCCTCTACGCCGACCTGCATCAGCGCCAGCTCCTGGAAGAAGAGCTGGCGGCGGTGTAGTGGCCTCTCCTGCGCGAAAACGTGGACAAGCCCCCGCTGGTGTAGCATCGGCTTGGAGGTGCGGCTTATGCGGGTGGTGATCACCGGTGGATCGGGATTGATCGGCAGTGCGGTGGCCCATGAGATGGGTGGAGCGGGGCATGAGATCGTCGTCCTGACGCGCGATCTTTCCAAGATGAAGAAGCTGCCGCCCAATACGCGGCCCAACATCCGGGCAATGCAATGGGATGGCAAGACCGGCCAGGGCTGGTCGTCGCTGCTCGACGGCGACACCGCCATCGTCCACCTGGCCGGCGAGGGCATCGCCGACGGCCGCTGGACCGAGAACCGGAAGCGGCGCATCCGTGATAGCCGAGTGGAGTCCGGCCGGGCCGTGCTGGAGGCCATCCGCCAGGCAAAGGAGAAGCCGAAGGCGCTTCTTCAGGGCTCGGCCGTCGGCTACTACGGACCCTGTGGCGACGAGGTGGTCGCCGAGGGCCATGCCCCGGGCACTGACTTCCTGGCCGACGTCTGCGTCGACTGGGAGGCCTCGACCGCCGGCGCCGAAGGGCTCGGCGTGCGCCGGGCCATCTTGCGCACCGGCATCGTGCTCAGCCCCGACGGCGGCGCGCTGCCCAAGATGTCCCTGCCTTTCAAGCTCGGGGCGGGCGGCCCGCTGGGCGGCGGGCGCCAGTGGATCCCGTGGATTCACCTCGCCGACGAGGTGGGAGCGATCCGTTTCCTCCTCGAGCGGGACGACGCCCGCGGCCCCTTCAACCTCTCGGCGCCCCAGCCGCTGACCAACCGCGACTTCGGCCGCGCCCTGGGCAAGGCCCTCCACCGGCCGAGCCTGGCGCCGGCGCCGGGCTTCGCCCTGCGCCTCGTGCTCGGCGAGATGGCCGACATGCTGCTCAACGGCCAGCGCGCCGTGCCGCAACGCCTGCTGGAGATGGGCTTCGCCTTCCGCTTCCCGGAAGCCTTGCAGGCACTCCGCAACTTGTTCGACTAGAGGGGGAAAGCACGTGCCCGAAGCCATTCGCGAGGGCGACATTCCGGGCGTCCAGCTCCGCCGCCGGCAGCGTCTGCCGGTCGCCCGGGAGGAGGCCTGGAAGTGGCTCGTCGAGCCGGAGAAGCTCGCCCGCTGGCTGGCCGACGAGGCCGAGGTGGAGCCTGGGCTCACGGGTGGGCTGTTGCTGCGCGGCGCCTCGCCCCGCGTCGATCCGCCGCCCGCGCCCTGGCGGGAACGAGGCCGCACGGTGGAGCTGGCACCGCCCGAGCTCTGGGGCCTGCTGTTCGAACGGCTGGACGCCAACTGGTCCGCGCCCACCCGCCTCATCCTGAAGCTCCACGACGTGCCCGGCGGCAGCGAGCTCGACGTCCTCCAGCACGGCTTCCAGCGCCTGCCGCTGTCGATCGGCTTGACCGTCTGGGAGAGCTACCGCCTGCGCTGGCGCACCGCCCTGGAGCGGCTGGCGGCTGTGGTGCTGGAATCAAGCGGAGTGAAATGAAAAAGGCGGCCCCCGAGTGGGGCCGCCTTTACGCCGGCACGATCCGTTCTACCTAGAACCGCAGGCCCACCGAGAAGCGATAGGTCCGGGGCTGCTCGTAGGCTTGGGGGCTGACGGGCTTGCCGAAGTTCGGCCCCTTGCGCCAGTTGACTCCCTCGACCGGAGTTTCCGTGAAGGGGTTGAAGCGGGTGAGGGTAGAAGTGTTGTTGGCGGTCAGGACTGTGGTGTTGAAGAGGTCGATCGCGGTGGAATCTACTCGCTGCTGGTTGAAGACGTTGACCATCTCCGGGTGGAGGAAGAGATCGAGCTTGCCGATGCGGAAGGTGTAGTTCAAGGAGATGTCCGTGCGGTAGATGGCGGGAGTCGTGAACGCGTCCCGAGCCGTGAAGTAGTAGGTGGCGGTCTGCGGCGGGTTGAGGTAACCCGGATTGTTCACGTAGTTCGAAGTCAAGTCGTTGGCGCGGGCGAGCAGGGAGGCGGTGCCGACCGCCCCGTAGGGATGCCCGGAGAAGTAGCTCTGGAGCACGCTGGCGGTCAGCTCCTGGTTGCCGATGGAGAAGACCTTGAACAGGCCATACAGCGAGATCCGGTGGCGCTGGTCGACCGCCAGGTCGCCCTTGGGAGCAGCCCAGCGGAGGTCGCGGTACTCCGGATATCTGCCAAGGCCGCCGATGAGGGGACCGCTGCCCTGGTTCTCGCCGTCGAAGTTGCCCTTGGTGTACGACAAGGTGTAGGTGCCGCCGATGTCGAGGCGGTCGTTGGCGCGGACGCGGAACTGCGTGTGCAGACCGTCATAGGTGCGGCTGTAGAGCCTGTTGTTGTTCTCGACCAGGGCCAGGTCGGTCGGTCCGTTGCCCGCGACGACGCGGCCGGTCGTCAAATCGAGATGGGAGTTGTAGAAGTCGGACCAGTCGCGGTGGACGACGTCGGCGCGGGCGAGACCACGGGTTCCCAGCCGTGTCGTGGCGCCGAGGCTGTACTCCACGACGTTGGGCGAGTCGAGAGAGCCCTTGATCTTCGTGTTGCCGCCCGGAATATTGATGGCGAACAGAGGCAGGGGGCCGGTCGGTCCACCATTGTCGTTGAACCACTGGAAGACGGTGCGCAACGCCTCGTCCTGCGTGAGCAGGGGGCCGCCGCCGACGTTGATGGCTGGGCCGCGGTAGACCCACTGGAAGGCCTGGGGAGCTCCGGCGGAGGACGTGCTGTCGCCGATGCTGTTGGCGAGGGCCGCCACGTATTTGCCGTAGCTCGCGTGCAGAACGAGCTTGCCGTCGCGCGACGGATCGAAGGTCGCCGCCAGGCGCGGGCTCAGGTTGGAGTCCTTGGCCACCTTCTTGCCTTCCGCGTCCTTGCCATCGTTCTTGTCATAACGCAGGCCGAGGTTGACCGTCAGGCGGTCGCTGATGCGCCACGTGTCGTTGGCGTACAGCGAGTTGGTCTTGAAGGCCGTCCCCTGGCTCAGCTTGGGGATCGGGTTGAACTGGATGAGCGTCGAGCCGTCGTTGTTGAAGACGGGGAAGATGTTGTTCCCCTGAATGATGGCCGAGGTCCCGATGATGCGGTAGTCGCTGCCGGACTGGTGGTTGTTGGCATTGCGGATGTCGTCGAAAGTGTCGTAGCCGGCGACCATGTCGTGTGATCCCAGCGTCGGGGTCGAGAAGAAGTAGGAGGCCTTGACCAGGGCGTTCTTGTTGTCGCGGTGCTCGGGCTCGCAGACGCCGCAGAAGGTGGCGCTGTGATACCGCCCGCTGCCGAGGTTGGTGGCAAGGATCAGGGTGCCGTCGATCAGGTCCCGCGAGTTGGCGCCCGAGCCGATGAAGGTGAACTTGCGCTCGGAGTATTGCCCCGTGAGCAGCAGGCTGTCGGTGAACGTGCCGGTGTAGTTGATCGACCAGGCCTTCTGGGGAGTCTCGCGGTTGACGAGGCTGGCCGTATCGAGGATGGGAGGGAAGAAGTTCCCGTTCTCCTTGTCGTCGATCTTGAGGTACGAGCCGAGGAGGGAGTGCTGCGGCGTGATCGTGGCCGTCAGCTTACCCTCATAGCGCTGCTGCTTCCGCTCGTTCGTAAAAGGAACGCTGGTCAGCGTGGTGACCTGAGTCGTGTCCCGGTCGAGGGAGCGGCCGGCGGCGAAGAACCAGAGGCGGTCGCGCAGGATCGCGCCCCCCAGGGTGGCCTCATAGGTCGGTATGGTCTTGTCGGTCTGGGGAGCGAACTGGCCCGGATGGTTGGGATCCGGCCGCTTCTCTTCCCAGGTCTGATTGTTGAGAGTGGTGCGTAGCGAGCCGGAGAAGCTGTTGCCGCCCGACTTGGTAATGATGTTGACCACGCCGCCCGAGAAGCGGCCGTACTCGGCGGACACACCGGCCGTGGCCGTGGTGGTCTCCTGCACGGCGTCCTCAATGTAGAGCTCGAAGGCCTGGCCGCGCAGGTTCTCATTGAGAACCACGCCGTTGACCAGGAAGAGGTTCTCGTAAGTGGGCGCGCCGGAGATCGTGATGTTGCCCAGCCCCGTGGTGGTGTCCTTGGTCGGGCCATTCGGCTGGACGCCCGGCGACAGGGCGACGATCTGGTTGATCGTGCGGCCGGCCGGCAGCTCGTCGATCAGATGCTTGGTGTAGGTGGTCGCCACCTGGGTGGTCTCCGAGATGCTCTCGAGGTTGCCGGTGACGACGATCTCTTCCGTCACCGCGGCGGCCGCCATCTCGGTGTCCAGCGTGCTGGTCTGGGCGGCGGCGAGCTGCAGCTCCTGCTTTTCCGTCGCCATGCCCTCGCGCTCGAAGGTCACCGTGTAATCGCCCGGCGGTAGCGAGGGGAACAGGTAGTCGCCACTGTTCGAAGTCGTGGCCGACTTGGTTCCCTGGAGGTTGGGGGAGCTCACGGTCACCTTGACCCCGGGGAGCGCATCGTTGCCGCTCGTCACCCGGCCGGAGAGCTTGCTGTTGGGATTTCCCTGGCCGAAAGCCGGCGAACCCCAAATCCCGAGGAGGGCGAGCGCCAAGCCAAAAGCTACGGCTTTCATTCTCATGCACCGTCTCCTTTCCGGGAGCCCGCCTCCCCATGGAGAGCTGCTCCCGTTGACCCGAAATTAGATTTTCAGCAACGTAACAGAGGTGCGATTCTTATGCCACGGGCAGGGCATGTCAATGGCGCCTGCGCCCCCTCTGGAGAGACTGTCCGTGCCTTCAAAGCAGCTGCGGAAATTCAACCGTTTGGATGGGGCGAAACCAAAAAGATGAATCAGGCGATGCTCTCGGTCCACTGCTCGCGCAGGGCGGCGGCCACCGCATCGCGCAGGGCGGGCGGAGTGTAGACGCGGTAGCGGTCGATGCGGGAGAGGTGGCGGATGAACTGGCTCGCCTGCTCCATCGGTTCGAGCGAGCCGTCGAATCGCCACACCAGGACGCGGCTGCTGCCCAGCCGGTGGGGGTCCTTGGCACTGTTCGAGAGCAGGATGCTGCCGGCCCCGAAGCGCCGGCGCAGGCCGGGAATCAGCGCCTCGAAGCGCTCCTTGTCCGCCGCCGCCAGGTGCTCGCGCGTCTCGAAGGCCACAGGGAAGTGACGGCGCTCGATGAGCGCACGGGCGTGCGGGCTCGCGGAGGTGCGCAGGGCCGTCCACACCGAGACGTCGTCCTGACCGAGGAACGCCTCCGGCGCCGATGACCAGCGCCACTCCTGCTCCTCCAGCCACTCATTGAGGTGGAGCTCCATGGCCTTGCCCGTGACGTTGAAGTAGACCTGCGTAAACATGTAGTAGCGGGCCATCACCAGGGCCTCCAGCGCGTGGACTCCCCCTTCCTCGACGCCGATCCCCCACTCGCCCGTCTCCGGGTCCGCAATGGGGAGGATGGTGTCGAGCAGCCGCTCCAAGTCGTAGGTGCCGTAGCGCACGCCGCAGAACAGGCTGTCGCGCAGCAGGTAGTCCATCTTGTCGACGTCGAGCTCTCCCGAGACGATCTTCGACAGCAGCCGTTCGGTGGGCGAGCCGCCGCCGGCGAGCAGGCGGGCCACGTCCGCGGTGCCGATCCCCTCGCCGTGGACGCGGAAGATCTCCTCGACCTCCTCGGTGCCCAGCAGGCGCCGGGTCATCTCCTCGTGGTCGATGCCGCCCTCGAAGAGATCCTCCGCCGAGTGGCTGAAGGGCGCGTGCCCAAGGTCGTGGAGCAGGGCGGCGGCGCGGGTGACCCGCCGCTCCGGGCTGTGGGTTCCGCCAGGCAGCAGACTCTCGCCGTTCGCCGCGCTTTTCGAACATAGCGCGTCGTACACCCGGCCGGCGAGATGCATGGCTCCCATCACGTGGCCGAAGCGCGTGTGCTCCGCCCCGGGGAAGACGAGGAAGGTGAAGCCGAGCTGGTGGATGAAGCGCAGGCGCTGCACCGGCCGGCTGTTGATCAGCGCGGTTTCCAGCGGATCGGCGCGGATGAAGCCGTGGACCGGATCGCGGATCGAGATCACGGACGGCAGGGACTTGGCGGGGCTCAGTTGTGCTCCGCGTTGCCGGCCAGCCGGCGGAACGGGCGCAGCAGATCGAACACCTGGCGGCGGGCGCGCAGGATGGAGAGCACGGAGAGGCCGCGTTCCGGGAGCGACTCGGCGAGGAGCTGGAGCTTGCGCAGCGGCGGCACGTCCATCCGCGTCGCGATGCGGTTGACCAGCTCCTCGAAAGCGGCGCCGCCGGCGAGCGCTTCGAGATCGTCGAGATCCCAGGGGAACTGCTCGCCGAGATCCTCGTTGAGGTTCCGGAGCTGCGTCAGGAGATCGTTGCGCACGGCGCGGATGCCCGCGTCCCGCTCGTCGAGCCAGGGCTCCTCCTTGAGCCGCACCACCGCCTGGCGATAGGGCGCGTCGGCGATCTCGCGCTCGAGCTCGAAGCGCAGCTCGCCATAGAGGAGCAGGTCGGTGTTGCCGTCGGGCTGCGTCTCGAGGTCCATCACCCGGGCCGCCGTGCCGCCGGGGAAGATCTCGGGGCGGCCCTGGGCGTCGAAGCGCGGGCCGGGCTTGATCAATACCACGCCAAGCCAGCGCTCGTCCTCGTCCTGCTCTTCAAGCTCGTGGACGAGCGGCAGGAAGGCCGGATCGACGACGTGCAGCTTCAGCTCCGTGCGCGGGAAGTGCACGACGTTGGGAAGTGGGACCAGCGGGATCCGCGTACCGTCGCCTGCCATACAAGGATGATAGCGCGGTTGGAGGCGCCGTTGGGAAGATACTGGGCTCGGATAGGATCAGCTCGCCATGAAGATCCTCGTCCTCAACTGCGGCAGCTCCTCCCTCAAGTTCCAGCTCATCGAAACGGACGGCGCCCTGGCCCGCGACGGCGAGGACCGCACCCTCGCCAAGGGGCTGGTGGAGGACACCGGGGGAACCGGTATCCTGCACTACGAGGCGCGGGGCAAGAAACCGGTGCGCGACGCGATCGGGGCCTTCCAGCACCAGACGGCGGTCGAGAAGGCGCTCGCCGTATTGACGGACGGCGAGACGGGTGTCATCCCTCACAAGGACGAGATCGGCGCCGTGGGCCACCGCGTCGTCCATGGCGGCGAGCGCTTCAAGACCTCCGTATTGATCGACGACGGCGTGATCGAGGGGATCGAGGCCAACATTCCCCTCGCGCCCTTGCACAACCCTGGCAACCTCCAGGGCTACCGCGCCGCCAAGGCTGCCCTTCCAGAGGCGCCCCAGGTGGCGGTCTTCGACACGTCGTTCCATCAGACCATGCCGCCGGAGGCCTTCCTCTACGCTCTTCCCTATGATCAATATCAGCGTTTCGGCATTCGCCGCTTCGGCTTTCACGGCACCTCGCACCGGTTCGTCTCCGGCCGCGCCGCCGCTCGGCTGGGCCGCTCGCCCGACGATCCGGACCTTCGGTTGATTACCTGCCATCTGGGCAACGGCGCCTCGGTCTGCGCCATCCGCGGCGGCAAGTCGGTGGACACCTCGATGGGTTTCACGCCGCTGGAGGGGCTGGTGATGGGCACGCGCTGCGGCGATCTCGACCCCGCGGCGCTGCTCTATCTCATGGGCCGCGAGGAGCTGGGCGCCGCCGAGGCCAACGCCCTGATGAACAAGCGCAGCGGCCTGCTGGGATTGTCCGGCCTTTCCAACGACATGCGGACGCTGCTGGAAGCGGAGAAGAAAGGCAACGACCGCGCCCGCCTCGCGATCGACGCCTTTTGCTACCGGCTGCGCAAGTACATCGCTTCCTACGTGGGAGCGCTCGGAGGAGTGGACGCGCTCGTCTTCGCCGGCGGCATCGGCGAGAACTCACCCGCGGTGCGGGAGCGGAGCCTCCATGGCCTGGACGCCCTGGGCCTCGTGGCCGATCCCGCCCGCAACGAAGCGGCCCGCGGCACCGAGGCCGAGATCTCCCCCGAAGGCGCCCATCCCCGGGTCTTCGTGATCCCCACCGACGAGGAGCTTCTGATCGCCCGCGACTCCTTCCAGATCGTCAGCGGGCTCGCCAAAAATCACTGATCTCCGGCGGTCAAATCCGCGTCGCCGGCGGCTTCGGCGCCGGTGCGCGGGCCTCCCCATTTCCAGTTTTTGATCTCGGGCATATCGTCCCCGTACTTCTCGATGTACTCCTTATGATCGATCAGCTTGTCGCGTAGCGCCTGCTTGACGTAGGCGGCCTTGGGACCGAGCTTGGGAACGCGGTCGATCACGTCCGCCACGAGATGGAAGCGGTCGAGGTCGTTGCGCACCACCATGTCGAAGGGCGTGGTGGTCGTTCCTTCCTCTTTATATCCCCGCACGTGGAGGTTCTCGTGATTCGTCCGCCGGTAGGTGAGGCGATGGACGAGCCAGGGATAGCCGTGGAAGGCGAAGATCACCGGCTTGTCGCGGGTGAACAGCACATCGAAATCCTTGTCGGACAAACCATGCGGATGCTCCGAGGTGGGCTGCAGGGTCATCAGGTCCACGACGTTGACCACCCGGACGCAGAGGTCCGGCAGATGATGCCGCATCAGGTCCACGGCCGCGAGCGTCTCCTGCGTGGGCACGTCGCCGGCGCAGGCCATTACTACATCAGGCTCACCGTTCTGATCGTTGCTCGCCCACTCCCAGATGCCGATGCCCGCCGTGCAGTGCTTCACCGCCTGGTCCATGGAGAGCCACTGCGGCGCCGGCTGCTTGCCGCAGACGACAACGTTGACATATTGCCGGCTGCGCAGGCAGTGATCGGTCACCGAGAGGAGCGTGTTGGCGTCCGGCGGCAGATAGACGCGCACCACCTCGGCCTTTTTGTTCATCACGTGATCGATGAAGCCCGGGTCCTGGTGGCTGAAACCGTTGTGATCCTGCCGCCAGACGTGCGAGGTCAGCATGTAGTTGAGCGAGGCGATGGGCCGCCGCCAGGGGATCTCCCGCGTCGTCTTCAGCCACTTGGCGTGCTGGTTGAACATCGAGTCCACGATGTGGATGAACGCCTCGTAGCAGGAGAAGAAGCCGTGCCGGCCGGTGAGCAGGTAGCCCTCCAGCCACCCCTGGCACTGGTGCTCGGAGAGTACTTCCATGATCCGCCCATCCGCCGAGAGGTCCTCATCCGTGGGCAGGATCTCGGCGACCGACTCGCGATCGGTGACCTCGAAGACGTCGTTCCAGCGGTTCGACGCCGTTTCGTCCGGGCTGAAAAGGCGGAAGTTGCGGGAGTCCGCGTTGCGCTTCAGCACGTCGCGCAGGAACTTCCCCTGCACTCGTGTGGCCTCGTCCATCTTCGCGCCGGGCGAGGGCACCTCCACCGCGTAGTCGCGGAAGTCGGGCAGCCGCAGATCGCGTAGCAGGGCGCCACCATTGGTGTGAGGGTTGGCGCTCATCCGCCGCTCGCCCTGAGGTGAGAGATCCGCGATCTCGGCCCTCAGCCGGCCTGTCTCGTCGAACAGCTCCTCGGGCTTATAGCTACCCAGCCAGGTTTCGAGAACCTTCACGTGCCCGGGCTTGCCCATATCCGAGAGCGGCACCTGGTGGGCGCGCCACGTCCCCTCGACCTGCACGCCGTCCACCTCCTTGGGGCCGGTCCAGCCCTTGGGGGAGCGCAGCACGATCATCGGCCAGCACGGGCGTTCCTTGAAACCGTTCTCCCGGGCATCGGCCTGGATGCGCTTGATCTTCGGAATCACCTCGTCGAGCACCGCGGCCATGCGCTGGTGCATCGCCTCGGGCTCGCTCCCCTCCACGTAATGGGGATCGTAGCCATAGCCTCGCATCAGGCTGTCCAGCTCCGCGTGGGGAATGCGGGCCAGCACCGTGGGGCCGGCGATCTTGTAGCCGTTGAGGTGGAGAATGGGGAGCACGGCGCCGTCGTGCACCGGGTTCAGAAACTTGTTCGAGTGCCAGCTCGTGGCGAGCGGCCCCGTCTCGGCCTCGCCGTCGCCGATGACGCAGGCGACGATGAGGCTCGGATTGTCGAACGCTGCGCCGTAGGCGTGGGAGAGGGCATAGCCGAGCTCGCCGCCCTCGTGGATCGAGCCCGGAGTCTCGGGCGCCGCGTGGCTCGGGATGCCGCCGGGGAAAGAGAACTGCTTGAACAGGAGCTTCATCCCCTCCTCGTCCAGCGAGACGTTGGGATAGAGGTCGCTGTACGTCCCCTCCAGATAGGCGTTGGCCACCACCGCCGGGCCGCCATGGCCCGGGCCGGTGACGTAGAACATGTTGAGGTCGTGCGCCTTGATGACCCGGTTGAGGTGCACCCAGAGGAAGTTGAGCCCCGGCGTCGTGCCCCAGTGGCCCAGGAGGCGGGGCTTGACGTCCGAGAGCTCCAGGGACTTCTTCAGCAGCGGGTTGTTGAACAGATAGATCTGCCCCACCGAAAGATAGTTCGCGGCCCGCCACCACGCGTCCATCCTCCGCAGGAGATCGGGAGAGAGCGGTTGTTCTTCAGGATCTGGCATTTCAGCACCTCCTTGCGCCACGGGGGGTATCCTGACACAGATGCGGCTTCATCTGCTCACTTGCTTATGCGACACTCCGCATTACATTGACGCAAATACGATTCAGCGGTAGCCTGTACCCAAGCTGCAACAAGAAGAAGATCGCCGTGGGGCATAGGGTGACGGTGACTCCAGTTCTAGCCGGCTCGAAGAACGCGCCACTAGAGTAGTTGCAGAGATTTCGCCGTCATTGCCTTTTTACTAGGAGAACGTCTGAGTAAATCTATCTTATTTCTCTGTTATGCGCGAATCGCGTCAACCGAGTCGTGGAAGGGAAACCACCGGAGTTAAGGACCTGATAACTATTTTACCGACCGTGAATTCGATCTGCAAGGTGGTGCGTATTGTCGGTAGCACAGGCGCCTAAGGAGGGGTTAATGAGACTCGCACTCGTCGCAATCATAATTGCCGCCACCACCGCGGATGCCGCAACGTTCCCGGACGCACATGAGAAGCCGCCAGCGGCGTGGAAAGGGCCAGTATTCCGACTGAGTCAAGACTATCCAACTAGACCATCCACCCTGCAAGCGTATCCATGGAAGCGATACGCTTTTGCTACGCAACCCGAGCAGTATATCAGGGCGGTTTATGCATACGCACTCCAAGGCAACGTAGAAACAGAATGGCACGGATACGACAATCCGACGCGGAAGTGGTTTCACGCCCCATGGATGCATTTCGGAGAAAGCGGTCGTGAATTTATTCACGGACTGACGAGGGAACGCAACTCCCGACCCCGTGAGCTTGCGCAGACGCAAGATTGCTACTGGCAGAATTGGGCCGTGGGCCTCTACAATGAACCCGGTGGTTATGTCGTCGGCCAAGTGTGGGCTGATCCGA
Organism: Thermoanaerobaculaceae bacterium; assembly: GCA_963717295.1. Classification (GTDB taxonomy): domain Bacteria; phylum Acidobacteriota; class Thermoanaerobaculia; order Multivoradales; family UBA5704; genus DATARR01. Next base: position 6,200,589 of record OY970330.1, on the reverse strand, counting down.
AGAAACCTGATGCGACGAGAGCCAAATTTCCAGATGGTACCGTTTCCATAAAGCTGCTGTTCACTACGGCTCCAGAAAGCCAAGTGCCCTACCTGCATGATGGATACCGCTGGCAGGGTAACATTGATCCTGTTGGTGCTGATGATTGCAGTAAAGCGGATCGTTCCGGAGTCCGAACACCAACTGATAAGATGACTCTCTTGCAAATCGACCTTGCCGTTCGAGATAACCGCGCTGGCGCTACGACCGGATGGGTGATGGGTACGTTCGTCTACGACGGTAACGCAAAGGGCGCCACACCATGGGAACGGATGGTACCTGTAGGTGTTCAGTGGGGTAATGACCCGGCACTAACACCCCAGAGGCATGCGAACGGAGAAAGTGTGAAGGAGTCGTGGATCAACCCTAAAATTGAGGTGCCACAGCACCTCGGCTGGCTTGGCCGGCTAAACGGCCCCGTCGACAACTCAGAATCGGCGTGCCTGTCTTGTCACGGAACCGCGCAGACCCCAGACTCAAGCCCCATGGTGCCGCCGCACAATTCCACCGATACTGAACGGATGCGTTGGTTTCGCAACGTAAGGACAGATGAGGCATTTGACACAGGCGGCCCGAAGAACCCGTTGCCGCTCGGCTACTCGCTTCAACTCGCCGTTGGAATCCAGAATCAACAGCGAGCTGACGGCGCAATCAATGCGGAAGTCACCAACGGCATTGTGGTGATGGCGCTCGATACTGACAAAATAGTCTTTCCAGTTAGCCGTGAAGAGGGATCTTCGGAATTTGAGTTGACATCGGATCGCGCTAAAGTACCGCTAAGTTCTGACCAAGCCGCTGCGCCTGCCCACATGCTGAACTACGATCCATCCACAATTGCAGGTGCGCTCGTTTGGGGCGTGGTTGCGGGCGTTGCAACCAGCGCGCTCCTCTTTCTTCTTGGCCAGATGTTCGTGAAGATTTTGATCCCTTGGTATCAAGGCCTAATTTTTAAAGGAGTGGACCTCCGTGGAAAGTGGGTCTCGCAGAGGTCCTTTCAGAGCGGGATCATCTATCACTACAGTCTCGTTCTAAAGCAGAACGCAAATACTCTTTCAGGCTCAATGACAATCTCGAAAATTAACTCCCAACCAGGTCCCCCCGGTGGGCACCTCGGTGACTATGTCCAAGGGTTCGAAGTGAACGGAACAACCTGGGAGGGGTTCGTGACCCTAAACATGACAAGCGATGACCGGCGAAACTTATCGTTTGTTACGAGCTTGCTTCAGATTAGTAACCGTGGACAGGCCCTGGTCGGACATATGGCCTATCGAAGTTCCGTAGCTGACCAAGTGGACTCTGAAGAGATCACATGGACTAGAAGCTAATCCCGCTGCTCCAGCGGACCAAAAAGCTCCGCTTTCCGGCCGCCGAGCGAGCCATCCGTTAGCCGTTCTGTCGAGGAGGAGGGAACATGGAAGGTACTAAACCTGGAGTTACTATAGTCGTAGCCATTATCGGGTTAGCCGGAGCGGTTTGGGCGGCTAACATAACTGCTGGCCGGAAATTTGACGAAAAGTTTGAAAAGCTTGAGCAATCGACGGCTCGGCTCGAAGAGTCATCAAGAACGCTTGACTCTGAGTTTCGCACTGCAAATTCTCGATTGGCTAGCTTGAATGGAGAGAGTGAGGCGCTAAAACGTCAGCTGGCATCTTTGTCCGGTTTTTCCGCCAGCAATATAGCAAAGGTGGTTCAAGCGGGTAGTCTTCCCCCTTTAGGTTGGGGAGATTCTGCGTGGACCCTCGATAAGGCCACCGGCAGAGACATGCCAAGTTTTCCAAACGCTCGCGAATTCCGGAGACGAGTTGATTTCCCGCACGACTTCGCAGCGACTCCGAACGTTGTTGTCGCTCTACGCTATATCGATGCTTTACCTGGCGGGGGCCTATCAAACGTGCGCATTTCCGCGGATGCTGATAATCGTACGGCGAGAGGATTCGATCTTGTTCTCCGCACTTGGGACAAGTCAAAGGTATTTGGCGTTTCCGTTGTATGGGTGGCTGTCGGCGGCTAACCTGACGATCGAGCGGACGGCAGGCAGAACAGGAGCCAGTCTCTTTGGGAAGCCTCCCCAAGCCCAGGGCATCACCCTGGGTGGCAGGCGGGTCCGAAAAGTGCGGCCTGAAGGGCCGCGATACTGGGGCATGGACATGGACAAGAGCGGCGCCGGCCCAGAGACAGGATGCATAGGTCTCCACGCAGACGGCGAAGCCGCCTTCGAGCTCAGCGGGCCCATGCTAGACTCTCCCCTATGTCAGTCGGTACTCATCTGATAACCGCCGAGGAGAACCCCAAGAAGCAGGTCATCCTGGTGCATCGCCCCACCGGAGTAGGCGCCTCCGGGGCGGGGCGTACGCTCTCTTTCGCGGGCGGCGTCGGCTTCAACCGTCTCGACCAGAGCCGCGAGGTGCGCCCGATAAAGCTCCGGCGACAGATGCGCCCAGTAGGAGAGCCGTATGAAGCCGAGATCTATCGAACCGTCAAAGCCGTCCGGCGCCGCACCAGAGATCGCGGAGGTTCGCGCAATTCGCGCTGCCGTCTCTGCCGAATGTGACCATGACCCTTGGAAGCTCGTGGCGCGCATGAGGGATTTTCAGATTCCGTCCAAGCACCGAGGCCATGTCGGAAATGCGGCAAAGCAGAAGCCCCGACGTACGGATTGAGCGGACGGTCGCCTTTGACGCCCCGCATTTGACTTGAAGGATCTTCAATTTCAGGTGCCAGCAGCTTCTCGAAGGGATCGATTATCGCGCCCCGTTGGGGCGCCGGCGTGGTGACGGGTCCGATACCCAGCCCGCTGGACTGGGCTTAGGGATCTCGGACCTTTGGCCCGGCCTTCCGGTCAGGTCGTCCCCCGTCGCGGGCATTGACGAGACAGGAGAGAGAGTCGCCCACAGCGTCGCGGGTGTAGGCGAATCCGCGCTGGATGGAGGCGATAGAGACACCTACCTTGGCCGTCGGACCTGGGGGCGCGGCGGCCGGTAGGAGGAACGCGGGACCGGCTCCGCGTCGTGCCGTTGGCGACCCTCAGGGCGCGGCGTTCGACCCGAGAGGCGGGAGGCCCGACCCGCGATGCGCGTCGCTGGGTTCAAGGGGCGCCTCACGGGATCCGAGGCGCGCGCCGCCTGACCCGCGGGTCGAATCACAGGACCCGTGGGTCGCACGACAAAACCCGTGGGTCGCACGACAGGACCCTCGGATCGCATCGCAGGACCCGTGGGTCGCATCACAGGACCCTTGGGTCGCATCACAGGACCCTCGGGTCGAATCACAGGACCCATGGGTCGCATCACAGGACCCATGGATTGCATCGCAGGACCCATGGGTTGCATCGCAGGACCCTCGGGTCACATCACAGGACCCCCGGGTCGCGCTGCTCGACCCCCGGGTCGAATGATGCGCTGGCGCTCCGTTGTGTTGCACGGAGCGGGTCGCGCGGCCGGCGAACGGCTCTTTGTGTTGCAGGAGCGCAGTTTCGTGTCTCATCCCGGCTCGCTCGTGTTGCATCGGGGAGAGGCTGCTTCTAGCTCGGCGCCGGCGGGGGAATCTCGCGCCCCTTGTGGATCGAACCCGGAGTCTCGGGCGCCGCGTGGCTCGGGATGCCGCCGGGAAAGGAGAACTGCTTGAACAGGAGCTTCATCCCCTAAAGCCGTCGCCGAGATCGGAGACATAGATCCCAGGAGGCACGACAGGATAGACTCTGCCGCGGGATGGGAGAGGCCCGGCCTGCACGATGCGCGGCTAGGCCCTCGCCGACCCACGACTCGAAAGGAGACTGAACCATGCCAGGAACCATCCGGCTTCACCGCGTCCTCCGCACGAGCCCCGAGCGTGTCTATCGGGCGTTTTTGGACGCCGACGCCATGGCCAAGTGGCTTCCGCCCTACGGCTTCACCTGCAGGGTGCACCATATGGACGCCAAAGTGGGCGGCACCTACAAGATGTCGTTCACGAACTTTTCAACGGGCAACGGCCACACTTTTGGCGGCGAGTACCGTGAGCTGGTTCCCTCCGAAAAAATCCGCTATACGGACAGCTTCGACGATCCGAACTTGCCCGGAGAGATGGAGACGACGGTGACCTTGAAGCAGGTGTCGTGCGGGACCGACATGAACATCGTGCAGGAAGGGCTCCCAGAAGCCATTCCGGTCGAAATGTGCTATCTCGGCTGGCAGGAGTCGCTCGCGCAGCTTGCGAAGCTCGTCGAGCCCGAGATCCCGGATTGACGGTTGGGTAACGGGTTCAGGGTTCGAGCGGCGACCGGGCACCGAACATTCTCACCAGCGTCCAGCCCGCCATAGCTGCCGCGAGGTGCTTGAGGGCGTGTCCCCCTACGATGTGCAGCGCAGCGAAGACCTGCCGGTCGTAAAGCTCCAGGATCTTGGCCACTCCGTACCAGCCCAGAGCGAGGAAGACGTAATGGCCATGCGAGTAGCGGGCTCGGTAGAGCGCCATGACCAGTGGAATCAACAGCAGCGGCCCTAATTGAACGAGCACATACAGCCGCAGATCCCCCCGGCCTTGGAGCTCGCTCCCGTACCAAAGGAGGACGCTCGCCACCCCGAGCCCCACCAGCGGCCAGAGCAGCAGCCGGTAGGCCCGCTCTCCGACCCGTTCGCCAAGGATCGCGGCGAAAAGACCCATGAAGCCTAGCGTCATGGGCAGGCGGTCCCAGAGCAGCGTCGCGTTCGAGGGTGTCCAGTGGTAGTACCCGGAGCCGAAGGCGGTCAGCGCAAAGGAAAGAAACAGGAAGAACCAGCCGCCTTTTTCGACCAGCTTCCTGCCGCCATCCGGTGCGGTAACCGTCCGCCGCAGCCTGAGCAGGCCCGCAACTCCCACGAGGAGGAACGGCAGGTTCGAGGCCACGTTCTGGAAATTCGGGACTCCCAGCCATGCCCGCGTGTCCGCGAACCGGTGATAGCCCGGATCCTGGGGAATGGGAGGTATGCACAGGACGATCTTGGCCACCAACGCCGTCACGCCCAGCAATACCCAGAAACGGCCCGGCCAGCCGCCCGGCCGCTTCGCGGTCTCCAGAGGAGTCGTCATTGCCGGCAGTATAGCGGGGCTCTGCTCGCGCTGACTCAAGGCAAGCTGAGGAGCCTTTCCGAGAGGGGCCGGGGCGCAGCCGCGCTCCGGTCCTTTTCCCGTATCGCCTCGGCGAGGAAGCGCAGGCGGGAGCGCTGATCCTCGCAGTCCTCGCCGCCGACCTCGACGATGGCGATTTTCGGCGCGCCTTTCCAGTCGGCGTCGTTCCAGGGAAAAACCACGGAGGCGCCCTTGCGGATCCAGGCCTCCTTCACTCTCGGCAGGGCGCGATGATCGCTAGGAGGGTCGGCGCCGGCCCTTCCCAGATGAGCGGAAACACCGTTGATCGATCGCACGGCGGAGGCCTTGATCGTCCGGCGCTCCAGGTTGGCGACCAGGGTGCGCAGGAAGTCGTCGCCGATCTCCTCCGCGGCCACGACCAGCGACTCCTCGGCTTTGGCCGCTCCCTCCAGCAGGGGCAGCCACGTCCAGAATGGCGCCGTGACCCGCTCGATCGCCAGCACCCGCGGTTGCTGGAGCATCATCGTCCAGGGAACCGGCCAGAGGTCCGCGGCCTCACCCAGGAGTTGCGGCGCCCAGGCGCCGCCCAGCAGAAGGCCGGGACGCCGGGCGACCGTGGTCTCGAAGCGGACGGACGCGGTGCACCACACCGAGCGCGAGTCCGGCACCGTCTCCAGAATGTTGTCCAGAAGCTCCCGCAGGTCGCTGTACTCCGTCGGCATTTCCTCCTGCTCCTCCAGCGGGCGACACCAGCCCTTCTCGGAGTGTAGACACCGGACCGGAGGGAAAGGGGTTAGGGTTCGATCGGCGACCGGGTGCCGATCTATACTCGTCCCGATCCCGCTCGTCGGGGAAGGAGGACTTCATGGATCGATTCAAGGGGTTTGTCCTGTTGGTGCTCACGGCTCTTCTCGTATCGCCGGCCTCGTCCCAGACCGCTCAGACCGCCCAGATGGCGGCTCCGGCCCCATCGCCGGCACCGTCGAGGATGTCCAGCGACACGCTCACCGTCCAGCTCTTCAACGTCACGCCGACGACGGCGGTGACTCTCGCGTTCAAGGGGCTCCGCTTCACCGGAGGTCCGGTCGCCAGGTCTGGCTCTGAAGCCGCTGTTCAGGGCGTCACGTTCCAGGGCAGCACGATCGTGTTCAGCCCGCCCCAGCGCTCGGTGCCAGTCGGTCAGTTCAGCACCGTTTCGTTCTCCGTCGGTGTCGCCATCACTGGACCGGTTACCGGCACCGCCACCGTCCACAAGCCGGTCGTCGTCACCCTGGCGCTCCCCACCGGCTTCGTCTCGACGCAGGATGGCCCCTTCTCCCTGGGGAATCCCGCCATCGTGCCTGCCGCCGCGCCGGGTAATAAGTAAGGCGAGCCCAGCCCATGGCGAAAGGGCCGTTCGAGGGCGCTGTGGCGGTAGTGACGGGCGGGGGCTCCGGCCTCGGCAAGGCGCTGTGCGAGGAACTCGGCCGGCGCGGTGCCCGGGTGGTGGTGACGGACCTTCAGGAGGAAGGCGCCCGCGCTACGGCCTCGGGCGTCGAGAAGGCCGGCGGCGTTGCCACGGCGGCGGCTCTCGACGTGCGGGACGCGGCGGCGTTCGAGCGGCTGCTCGACGAGACCGTCGCAGCTCACGGGCGGCTCGACTACCTCTTCAACAACGCGGGCCTCGCCGCCGTCGGCGAGGTCCAGGGCCTCCCCCTCGACGCCTGGCGCCGGGTGATCGACGTCAATCTCTGGGGTGTGATCCATGGCGCCACCGGGGCCTACGCGCGGATGGTGCGCCAGGGTTCGGGGCACATCGTCAACATCGCCTCTCTCGCCGGCTTGGCCGGCGCGGCGCTCAGCGCGCCCTACTCCGCGAGCAAGTTCGGCGTCGTGGGGCTCTCCCTCACACTGCGGGCGGAGGGGGCGGATCTCGGCGTCAAGGTGAGCGCCGTCTGCCCGGGCTTCATTCAGACCGGCATCTTCGACAACAGCACCTACGTCGACGCCACGCAGCAGGGGATGATCGGCCTCATCCCCTTCAAATTCATGGACGTCCACGTGGCGGTCCGCAAGGTCCTTCAGGGCGTCGAACGCAATCGCCCGATCATCGTCTTCCCCTTCTACGCGCGCCTTCTATGGTGGCTCACCCGGCTGTGGCCACAGATCGGCGTCGACCTGAACCGTAAGACGGCAAGGTCTTTCCGGCGGCGGAAGAGGCGGAGCTGAGACGTTTGTGCCTTGAGACAAGCCCCCTCAAGCTTGTTGGTCAGCGTGTCATGAGCTTGGGCTGATTTCTCTCAACCTTGAAACGGCCCGCCGCGGCTTCGCGGCGAGACGCTGCAAACCTGACGGGGCCCGTTCAACCTTGGCACCTACCGACTCAAGGGCGTCTTGGAGGGTCACAAGGTTGTCGCGGGGCGACACAAGGTTGATCTACTTCTTCGAAGCCTTGATCGCACGTAGGTCCATCTTCAGAAGCTCGCGATCAACCTCCTGATCGATCTGGCGGAGTTCCGCGGGAGTAAATCTCTGCGCTCTGATCTCTGACCACTTCTTGACTCCGCCGAGTTCCATGATGTCTTCTTCCCGAGAGACTCCGAATCAGGGGAGCAGGTCCGATATCTCGATAACCGCCTCGGGACAACCGAGCGGCGAGACGGTGTCGCCAGCTCGGAGGACCATCCGGGTCTGGTAGACCCCATTGACGGGATTCCGAAAGACCTCGAGCGCTCTGCGGACGAGGTTGAGAAGCCAGGCTTCTGGAATCCCGGAGCGGGCGTACAAGGGGGTCTTTCGCTTGCGGTCGTGAAGCAGTGAGCTGTCGGCAACTTCCACCACCAGCAACGCCGTCGAGGGATGCGAGTCACTGAAGTCACGGATACTTCCGTGAACAACAGCCAGGTCGGGCTCGGGCTCGGAATCCTTGCTCAACGCGAGGGGAAGCTGGGCGCGAATCGCGTAGCCTGATGAAGGTGGGAAGACGACTCGTAGCGCCTCATGGACCAACTGGTAGCCCGTAGCATGGAAGCTGTTCTGCGGCGGCATGTCGTAGATGACTCCCTCGACCAGCTCGACCCGCTTACTGGCTGGCAGTAATCCCCGATCAACCAGGCGGTCATACTCCTGCCGGGTCCAGCGATGAGCTTCGATGTTTACGAGTGCCATGACTTTGTACCTCTTGGAGGATACCACCAGGCCGGAGGCCGTAACCGACCCGGGTCGATACTTCTCAATGCTACCTCATCCCTACCCCGTCAAATGCCCCGTCCCCGAATCCCCCATCTCCACCTTTCCTGACGGAAAGTACTCCTGCCATCGCCTCGTCACCGTCGCCGCGGTCTCTTCGTCCGCGAAGAGCTCTTTGGGATACCAGGGCTTCATGCGGGCGTCGATGAGGATGGGGGCCTGGTAGGAGACGTGGTGGCGGCGGAGCGTGGTCGCGGCGGCGTGGAGGTCGGCGGCGGGCTCGAACCTTGTGAAGGTGGTCCAGAGAAAGTTGATGGGGCTTGCGGCGGCACGGCGGGGCTCGTCGGTGAGGACGACCAGGGGCCAGCCGGCGAAAGCGGGATGGGCGGCGAAGCGGGCCGCCGCTGCGGGATCGTCCTGATAGGCGGGGCCGCCCACGATCAGGCAGCCGGGACCGAAGACGTGGACATCCGTCAGCCCCTGCGGGATCTCGGGCGCGGTGAAGGTGCGGGGCAGCTCGCGCACCGGGTCGCCCAGGCCCAGCCAGACACCCTTCGAGCCCTCGTTCACCCGCGGGCCGGTGTAGTCCAGGGTATCCATGGCGAGGTTCGCGAAGACGTAGAGGTCCGTCTCCGGATGGGTGCGCTCCAGGATGTGGGTGAGCGTCGCCGGGAAGTCCTTCAGGTCCACCCGTTGGTCGGTCACGAAGAGGAACTTGGTCAGCGAGAGCTGCCCCTCGCCCAGGATACGGAAGGCCGAGGCCATCGCTTCCCGCCTGTAGCGCTGCTTGACGACCGCCGCCGCCAGCGAGTGGTAGCCCGTTTCGCCATAGGACCACAGATCCTCCACCGCCGGCATGACCAGCGGGAAGAGCGGCGAGAGCAGCTCCTGGAGAAGGTCGCCGATGAAGAAGTCCTCCTGCCGGGGTTTGCCGACCACGGTGGCCGGGTAGATCGCGTCCCGCCGGTGGGCGATCTTTTCGACCTCGAAGACCGGGTAGTCGTGCTGGAGGGAGTAATAGCCGTAGTGATCCCCGAACGGGCCTTCGGGACGCCGGACCCGGGGCGGCACTTTGCCGGTCAGCGCGAATTCGGCCGAGGCCACCAGGGGATGCGCGCCAACTCCCGGCGCCACGAGCTTCAGCCTCTCGCCGGCGATCAGCGAGGCGAGCATCAGCTCGGGGACGTTCTCGGGCAGCGGCGCGATGGCGGCTAGGATGAGGGCCGGCGGACCGCCCAGGAACACGGTGACCGGCAACGCCTCGCCCCGCGCCTCGGCCACCGCGTAGTGGAAGCCGCCGCCCTTGCCGATCTGCCAGTGCATGCCGGTCGTGCGGGCGTCGTGGACGTGGAGGCGGTACATCCCCAGGTTGTGGCCTTTACCGTCCGGATGCTCGGTGTAGACGAGGGGCAGGGTGACGAACGGGCCGCCGTCCTCGGGCCAGGTGGTCAGGACGGGCAGGCGGTCGAGGCGGACGCCGGAGGTCACGACCTCGGTGACGGGGCCGGAGCGGCGGCGGGAAGAGCCGATGCGCAGGGCCTCGCGGGCGAGGTCCCGGGCGCCCCAGATCTTCGCGGGCGTCGGGGGCAGCAACGTCTCCGCCAGGTGGACGAGCCGGCGGATGAGCTGCTGGGGCCGGGTGCCGAAGGCCAACTCGGCCCGGCGGGCGGTGCCGAAGAGGTTGGTGACGAGCGGGAAGTCCGCTCCCTTCACGTTCGTGAACAGCAGGGCCGGCCCGCCGGCCGCGATCACCCGCCGGTGGATCTCCGCCGCCTCCAGCCGCGCGTCCACCGGAGCCTCGACGGTGACGAGGTCGCGGTCCTGGCGGAGCTGATCGAGGAAGGTTCGGAGATCGGGAAAGGTGGGAGTCGGCGGCATGCTGGGGAGTGTATAGGACGACCCGATAGACGTTAACTCAACATATCGGAGAGCGTGGGCGCGCCCAGACTCTCAACCCACAATACACCGATATTGACGAGGAGCAGGAAATCGGTATAGCGTATCTATGTTCCATGGAATGAATGATATACAGCTTTTCCATCAATGGAGCTCGTCACCATGGGAATGGTTGGTTGCTTTGCTGCTGTATCTCCTGAGACGCTCAGTCAACTGCGCGGAGATCCCAAGGCCATCGGGGAATATCTCTATCCCAACGATGGGGAAGATGAGCCGCCGCACTACATCGACGTTGACAAAGCCTGGCATGGAATCCACTACCTGCTTACCGGGCAGGCCGATGGTGGAGCGCTGCCGTTGAGTCTTGCTGTTGTCGGTGGCGAGGAATTCGGTCCAGAGGTTGGGTATGGTTCAGCCCGATTTCTCACACCCGCCCAGGTATCCGACGTCTCCGCCGCGCTATCAAGCCTGACTTTGGAAGCACTGCGTGAGCGCTTCGATCCGCAAGACATGCAGACCAAGGACATATACCCGGATGTGATCTGGATGCGGGACGGAGAAGCTGCCTTCGACTATCTGATGGAAGGTTATCAACGGCTTGTAGTCTTCTACCGAGACGCAGCCTCTCGCGGCGATGCGGCACTGCAGTGGCTGTCGTGAGGGACCTTAAAGGTCATCGCTGCCGTCATGCTGGCCGTGGGAGCAGACTGGACTCGTTGGAAAATTCGATCTGACGGCCACTCCGCCCGGGCGTAAATACCCAGGCGGAGGTGGACTTTCCCAACACTTCCCGGCGCAGCGCCTACTTCGCCGGCAGCACCGCCGTCGCCTTGTCGATCTCCCGGACGAAGGCCTCGATGGTGGAGGCCACGAGAGGGATCGAGTCGGTCGCCTCTTTCCAGTTGCGCTGCTCGAGGGCCTCGCGTACGGCTGGGAGGGTCTTCACTCCGTAGCCGGTGTAATAGCCCGGGGCGTAGATCTGGTGCACGTACCAGGAGCGGCGCGGCAGGCCCTCGGGCCGGGTGAGGACGCGTTCGGACTTCATCAGAATGGCGTTCAGGCGGTTGGCCGTCTCGGCCGGCAGCGCCTTGCCGCCCGCGGTGGCCGCGCCGTAGGCCTTCTCATAGGCGGCGGTGCTCTTCTTGAGCGCGGCGACGGCGTTCTGGAGCGGCGAGAAGTTCAGGTAGGGAGCGACATCGAGACGCGGCGGCGCCACCCAGGTATGGGCCGGGTCGTCCACGGCCTGGAAGACCTTGTCGTCGAGCCGCCGATTGCGCTCGTCGGCCTCCTGCCGCAGGGTGTCGGTCAGCTTGACGACCTCGTCCACGTACTTGGCCACGGCGGTGTTGAAGGGCTCGAAGGTCATCGGCAGGGCTTCGGCGTTGGCGAGGCGCAGGACGAGGCGGCCGCCGGTCTTTGACAGGGCCACGCCGTACTCGAACTTCGGATCGACGAAGCGGACGAAGTGGTCGAAGGAGTCGTAGATCGAATGGTACTGCCCGTACTCCTCCTCGCCGCCGTAGCCGATGTTGAGGGCGGAGACTCCCAGGTGCTGGAGGAAGGGAGTGAAGTCCGAGCCGGAGCCCAGGGCTTCGAGGCGGAGAAGCTTGAGGTCGCGCGTGTCCGGAGGGCCGAACAGGCTGTTGGCGGCGACGGCGCGGTTGAGCACGCTGATCCCCTTCTCGGGATCGGGGACGTCGCGGACCACCTGGTTGACGAGGGTCTCCAGGGTGTGGGAGCCGCCGGCGCCGAAGAAGCCGCGGGAGTTGCTGTCGGAGTTGATGTAGACGACGGCGTGCTGGCGCAGCTCGTCGCCGTGGGTCTCGGCCCATTCGGTGGAGCCCAGCAGGCCGGGCTCCTCACCGTCCCAGGCGGCGAAGATGATGGTGCGCTTCGGCTTCCAGCCGGTCTTCGCGAGCTCGCCGAGGGCGCGGGCCTCCGCGAGCTCGGCGACCATGCCGCTGATCGGGTCCGAGGCGCCGTTGACCCAGCCGTCGTGGTGGTTGCCGCGGACGATCCACTCGTCCGGCCGCTCGGAGCCGGGCATCCTGGCGATCACGTCATAGACGGGCTTGAGGTCCCAGTTGAACTCCAGCTTGAGATGGACCCGGGCCGGGCCGGCGCCGAGGTGGTAGGGAATGGGCAGCGACCCCTTCCAATCGTCGGGAGCCATGGGGCCGCCGAGGGCCTTGAGCAGCGGCAGGGCGTCGCCGTAGGAGATAGGGAGCACGGGGATCTTGGTGATCGTCGGCGCGTCCTTGACGGCGAGGCGCTTGGCGTCCTCGGTGGCGCCGACGCCGGGGGTCAGGGGGTCGCCCGAGTAGACGGGCATGTCCGCCACCGAGCCGCGCTGGCCGCTCTTGTCGCTGCGATAGCCGCCTTTGGGGTAGACATCGCCCTGGAAGTAGCCGTCCTCATGGGGATCGGAGAAGATGATGCAGCCGATGGCGCCATGCTCGGCGGCCACCTTGGGCTTGATACCGCGCCACGAGCCGTAATACCGTGCGATGACGATCTTGCCTTTCACGTCGATGCCCCGGCGTTGCAGCTCCTCGTAGTCCTTCGGTACGCCGAAGTTGACGTAGACGAGCTCGCCGGTGACGTCGCCGTCGGTCGAGTAGGCATTGTAGAGGGGGAGCTGCTCGGCAGCCTGACCGGAGGTGGAGTCCTCGGGAAGGGCCGGCTCGGTGAGGCTCGCCTTGAAGCGGGTGGGCGCTTCCATCTCCAGCAGGCGGACTTTGGGCGTCGGAAAGAGGACTTTGAACTGCTCGATCTGAGTCTGGTAGCCCCAGGAGCGGAAGAGGCCGGCCATGTACTCGGCGTTCGACTTGTCCCACGGCGAGCCGACGTGGTGCGGATGGGCGGTGAGCCGCTGCATCCACTGGCGCTGATCGGCGGCATTGAGGAAGGAGTCGAATTGGGCCTCGAGGGCCCGCTCCTCACCGGCGCGGTCGTTGCTGAAGCCGAGCAGGGGCTCCGAGGAGGAAACCGGGGGTTGGGCCACGGCCTGGCCGGCCAGGGACAGGGACAGGGCGAGAGCCGGAATGAAAAGATGACGTCGTCCGAACATGGGGCGGTTTCCTCCGGCACGGCCGCGCGTGCGTAGATTCAGTGTAGGCAGTGGGGGCATTGTATCGCCCGGGATGGGTCGCATAGAGGTCTGGAGAGATACGGATTTGGCGAGGGAAAGTTCGGGAGGATGGCGTGCCAGATTGGCCGGGATGTCCATGGACAGCCTGGTGTGGGCCGTCGGCCTGTTCTGCGGCTTCATCGGCGCCTTCCTTCTGATCGCTCCCCATCGTTTTCAGAGTGGTACCTACAAGGTTCTCCTGGCCCACGGGCTTGCCTGGGGCACGCTGGCGCTCCTTTCCGGGATGGGAATGCTGGTGGTGGTCGTGCTGCGGCCGCGGCGCTGGCTGAGCTTCATCGTTCATGCCTGCGCCGCCCTGACGCTGCTGACGCTCGCCGTAAGCCTCGCGCGGGTGGGAGGGCTGACCGGGATGTCCACCTACACCCTCCTGGGGCTGGCGACGATCCTGGCCGGCTTGCGCCCATACCGGCGCCAGACCCTGGAAGAGGATGGCGACCTCTTCGGGCTCGTCATCAGCCTCGCCGCCACCATCACGGGCATCTTGCTGGCAGCCTTCCCCCAGCTTGTTCGAGGCACCTTCACCGACTCCGGCTCTTTGCTCTGGCTGGGATTGGCAATGTTGCTGGTGGGGCCTCTCCTCGGTTGGGCACAGCTTGCGCCGCGACTCCCGCGACAGCAGTCCTGGGCGGCCCACATTTTCGCGGGGACGATCCTCTTCATCTTCGGTATCTGGACGGCGCTGCCCGGTCGCTTCTGGACGGGGATCGCCCTCTACTGCGGCGGCGGGATCATGGTGGCCGTCCTGCCCTGGCTGCGGCGACGGCTCGCCGCGCTGGACACGGCGGCCCTGCAGTCGCGGCTGGCGCTGGCGTTGGCGATCGCGACCTCGCTGGCGCTCATCCTCGCCACCGCCGTGGTGACGGCGCAGGAGGAGCAACTGGCCGTGGAGCAGAGTCTGGCCATCCAGCGCATCGAGGCCCAGGCGATCGCCCAGAACGTCTCCGACTACGTGGAGATGAATGGCGCCCGCACCTTCGCCGTGGCCGCGCTGGCAGGCCGGGCACCACTGACGCCCGAGGCGCAGGGCATGCTCCTGGCGGCGTCCCGTCTGACCTATCCCGATGTCGCCGGCTTCCGCACCCTCGCTCTCGATGGCCAGGTCATCGCCGCCGCAGGCATTCCCCTGTCCGCCCCACTCCTGAAAAGCCTGGCGGCCTCCATGGCCCAGGAGCGCGATTCGCGGGTCCAGATCACGGCCTTTCCGGCCGGCGATCGTTCGCTGCTGTTTCTGGAGGCGCCCATCCGTGACGCCGGGGGGAGGTTGGTGGGCGTGCTGGTCGCGGCCCATGACTCCGAAGTGCTGAGCCGGCGGATCGCCCGGCCGGGATCCAAGGTGGTGATGAACGATGGCTATGGCAAGCTCATCGCCTCTCGCGACACCCTGCCGCCGGACGCCGAGCGGCTGCCGGACCTGCCGGCCGACTGGGACCGCAGGATACCTTCCGGCGGCGTCCGGCAAGTCGAGAGCAGCGTCGCCGGCTTCGCCCAGGTCCCGGGAGTCGGTTGGGCCGTGGCGGTCGAACGGCCCCGAAGCGCCGCGCTGGCCGGCGTGCGGCGGGGACGCGACGTGGCGTTCTGCCTGCTCCTCGCGGTCGTCCCCTTGGCGGCGTTCGGCGGCATCCTGGCGGCGAGCCGCATCGCGCGTCCCCTTCAGACTCTCTCGGAAGCGGTGGACGAGCTGACCGCCGGAAACCTCGTGGCGCCGCTGGGCGACGGCAGCACGATCACCGAGGTGGCGCGCCTCTCCGCCGCCTTCCGCGAGATGCGCGACCGCCTGGCGGCCCGCACCCGGGAGAGCGAGCGCCTGGCCGCCGAGCTGCGGGCTCGCGCCGAGGCCCTGGCGGAGGCCGAC
The DNA here is from genome assembly GCA_963717295.1 of Thermoanaerobaculaceae bacterium. Classification (GTDB taxonomy): domain Bacteria; phylum Acidobacteriota; class Thermoanaerobaculia; order Multivoradales; family UBA5704; genus DATARR01. The sequence goes on along the minus strand of OY970330.1, from coordinate 6,185,437 downwards.
CGGCGCAAGGACGAGTTCCTCGCCATGCTGGCCCACGAGCTGCGCAATCCGCTGGGAGCGATCGCCAATGCCTCGTACCTGATCGAGCAGCTCGGGTCCTCCTCGCCGCCCATGAACCGGTCGGTCGCCATCATCCGGCGCCAGATCCAGCACCTGGTGCGGCTGGTGGACGACCTTCTGGACGTGTCGCGGATCACCCGCGGCAAGGTGGAGCTGCGGCGCGAGCGCCTGGATCTGGTGGAGATCGTGCGCAACGCCGTCGAGACCCTCCGGCCGCTGGCCGAGAGCAAGTCCTTGATCCTGCGGCTGGACCTTCCGCCCGAGGCGCTGATCCTGGATGGCGACGTGACGCGTCTGGAACAGGTGTTCTCGAACCTGCTGCGCAACGCCGTCAAGTTCACGGCGCCGGGAGGGCACATCGACGTCATGGCCGGACGCGGCGGTCTCAACGAGGCGGTGGTCCGCGTCCGCGACGACGGCATCGGCATGGGGGCCGATCTGCTGCCCCGCGTCTTCGATCTCTTCACTCAGGGCGAGCAGTCGCTCGACCGCGCGGGAGCGGGCCTCGGCATCGGCCTCACCCTGGTGCGCAGTCTGGTGGAGATGCACGGCGGCCGGGTCGAGGCGCGCAGCGACGGACCGGGGCAGGGCAGCGAGCTGGAGGTGCGGCTTCCCCTGGCGTCTCCCTGAAGAACGGGCGGTCTGGCGGCCCTTCTGGTAGGATCACCCTCCTTTAACTCATGGGCGGAATCGAATGAGCAAAGACTGCATGTTCAAGATCGTCTTCCTCAATCAGGGCAACGTGGTGGAGCTCTATGCCCGCCAGGTCGTCCAGGGGAGCCTGTTCGGCTTCATCGAGATCGAGGATCTGGTCTTCGGAGCGCGCTCCGAGGTCGTGGTGGATCCCAACGAGGAAAGCCTGCGCAGCGAGTTCGGCCAGGCCAAGCGCCTGTACCTGCCGATGCACGCCGTCCTGCGGATCGAAGAGGTGGAGCACGAAGGAACGCCCCGGACGCGGGCGGCCAAGGGGGATGAGGGGACCGTGCGTACCTTCCCCATGCCGGTCTTTCCTCCGAGCGATCCGCCCCTGCGGCGAAGGTAGGAGGGCCGATGTCGATCGAGAAACCTGAGGACCTGGAGAGGCTGCGCGAGATCGGCCGGATCGTGGGCCTGACCATCCAGGAGGTGAGGAAGTACGTGCGGCCGGGGGTGACGACGGCTGAGCTGGACGCGATCGGCGATCGTTTCCTGCTTTCCCATGGGGCCAACCCGGCGCCGCGGCAGACCTACAACTTCCCCGGCGCCATCATGATCTGCGTCAACGACGAGGCGGTGCACAGCGTCCCGGGCGAGCGGCGGATCGAGGCCGGGGATCTGGTGAAGATCGACATCACGGCGGAGCGGGACGGCTACTACGCCGACGCCGCGATCACCGTCGCCGTGCCGCCGGTCGAGAACCTGCAGCACAACATCATCCAGGCGGCGCAGTCGGCTTTCCGCAAAGGAGCGCGCGCCGCCCGCGCCGGCAATCGGGTGAACGACATCGGCCGGGCGGTCGAGACCGAGGTCCGGCGTCGCGGCTTCACGGTGCTGCGGGAGCTCTCCGGCCATGGCGTCGGGCGCTCCATCCACGAAGAGCCGCAGGTGCCGAACGTCTACGATCCCCGCAGCTCCCGCCGCCTTACCGAGGGGCTGGTCCTCACCATCGAGCCCATCATCGCCGCCGGAGCCTCGCACGTGAAGGTGGACGGCGACAAATGGACCACCCGCACCGTCGACGGCAGTCTCGCCGCCCACTACGAGCACACCCTGGTGATCACCCGCGACCGGCCGATTCTGGTGACTCAGGTGGCGGAGGGGTAGGTCAGGAGGTAAACAGCTCCGCGAGCGGGATCGCCAAGCCCGGCAGGAGCGGCGTCGCCAGAACGTCGCCGGCGATGGCCGACAGCTCGGGCTGGCGGTGGAACCTGCCGTCGGCCCACCGATAGACGGTGACGATCTTCCAGGCTCCGTTGACGATCCAGTACTCCCGAACTCCAAACTGCTCGTAGCAGCGGATCTTTTCTTCGTCCCGCTTGCGGGTGCGTTCGGAGAGGATCTCGATGACCAGGTCGGGGGCTCCCTGGATATTGTCCTCCGTCGAGATCTCCGAACGTTCAAGGGATAGGAAGAACAGGTCTGGCTGGACGACGTCGTTGGCCGACAGGACGACGTCGAAGGGCGACAGGTAGACCTCCCCGAGGCCCAGCCGGTCAACCAGCGCTTCGAGCCTCTTGAACAATCTTCCTACCAGCCTCTGGTGGAAGCGTTTGGGCGACGGGCTCACGTAGTGCTCTCCATCGAGGATCTCATGCCGGTTCCCGTCGTCCGGAATCAGGACGTAGTCGTCGTAGGTCAGCTTGCGGAATCGTTCCTGGAGAGCCATGGCGAGTCTATCGTACCACCTCCCTTGGTCATGGGTGGTGACCCAGGTGGCGGAGGGTTAGGGTTAGAGGATCTCCCGGAAGGAGCCGAAGGCCATTCGGAACCGGCACCTTTCGAGAACGGCCTTCGCCTCGTCCGCCTGCTCGACCGTCAGCAGATTCCGCCGGATGGCGAGCAACAAAAGGCCCGGGGTATTGAGGATGCGTCCCGGGCCGAGATGACGTTGCGCCTCACGGAGGAAGGCCCGCTTCTCATCCGACGCGATGTACCACCCGTTCATGGCGGCGAGAGCAAGGCAGGCGGATTCACCCTGGCCCATGATCTGAAGGAAATCGGCGAAGAGCGTCAGGGTCTCGAGCCCTTCGAGCGGTATCTCCCTGAGATGGCCGAGGCTAAGAGAGTCGTCGAGGCGGGCTCGCGCCTCGTCTCGGGTCACCTCCTGCCGGACCTCCTGGGGAATGACGAAGTCGAATCCTTCCAGAGATCCCAGGAGATCGAGCCGGTCGAGATGAGCCAGGTTGATGAGGACGTTGGCATCCACCACCACGGTGCGCTCGGCCACCGGTTATTCGAATCCCTCGGGCAGAAGGGTGACACTCCCCTCGTCCTCCAGGAACCCGTCCCCTTCCAAGATGGCCGCGAGGTCGTCCCCGGAGACCCCGACGCTGGCGGCCAGCTCCCGGAGCTTTCCGCGGGTGATCTTTTCCCGGCGGTAGGCTTCGAGGGCGAGGCCGAGAAAACGGGAGCGAAACTCTCCTCGGCCGGCAGCGTGATCGGGCTCCGGGAGACTGAGAAGCCCAGAGATTCTCTTCCCGTGTCCCGCTTCTTCCTCGACGAGCAGCGCAGCGAGCTCGGGCTGCGATAGCAGGTGCAGGTTGCGCAGGCGATAGAGAGCCGCAAGGCGGCTGACGCCGAAGTGGTGGGCCAGGAGCACCACGTCGTAGATCTGCACCCGCTGCGATCCCGGCTCGGTCCGGGTTTCCGCGGGGACGGTGGCCACGCCGTCGAAGACTTCAAGGCGTTCCCGGCTCGGCTGCCCCTTCCCGAGGTTCGCGAGGAAATCGCGGATCCCCTCCTCGGGCATGAGAAAACAGGCGGCGAAGGAGTTGGCTCGCACTTCGGCCAGCTCGTCGCGATTGGAGGCGCGGCTCAAGGTGCCGCGGAGCTGGCGGTCGAAGAGCACGTGAGCGTATTCATGGACCCACGAGAACCGGCGGCGCAACAGGGAGTGCCGGCGGTTCACCACCACGAAGAGGCAATGGGCCGGGTCCATCAAGGTGAGCCCGGAGACATCCTCCGGCAGATCGAGGAGAGCGGTGCGTACACCCTCACTGCCAAGAAGATCGGCGGCATCGCTCACGGGACGGGTGGTGAGACCGAGGCGCCGCCGCTCGTCCGCGGCCACACGCATCCCCTGCTCGATGGCCTGCCACTTGTTGCGCAAGGCGCCTCCAGCGTAGGCAGGCACTCCGAGGTGAGCGCGATCCAGGCCGAGAAGGCCTTCCAAGTTGGCCAGCTCCCGAGCGAGCGCGACGCAGTCGCCGACGGCTTTGACGACCTCATCACGTCCGGCCACGCCCGAGTCGGCGCGGAAGAGCGCGACGAGAGAGTTCTCAGGGAGAAACTCGGTCGCCAGGAAGTCACGGATGTCGCGCCCGTACAAGTGAGCGAGGCGATCCAGCTCCAAGCTGGAGACGGCCCGGTTGTTGAGCTCGATCTGGGCGACCGAGGAGCGCGAGATCCCGAGATGACGCGCGGCGTCCTCCTGCTTCAGGCCGGCTGCTTCCCGTGCCGCCCGCAGCCGGCTTGCCAGATCTTCTTGTCGGATAGGCATGACGATGCTCCCCTCGGTATCCAAGGGAGAACGTTAGATAATCGAACGCCAATTGTCAATATCAAGCGTAACGGCCAATCAGCTAGCCACGTCGAACTGCGTCCGCCCCGGCATCCCCTGATCGAAGCCGGGGCGGTCGAGGGCGAAGAGCGGGAGGGGCGCACCCTCAGCGAGGATGGTCTTCGCGGCGTACTCGCCCACGGCGGGGCCGAGCTTGAAGCCGTGGCCGGAGCCGCCGCCGAGGAGCCAGAGGTTGGCGGCCTCGGGGTGGCGGTCGAAGAGGAGGTGGCCGTCCGAGGTGTTTTCGTACTGGCAGACCCTCGCCTCCACCAGCGGCGCCCCGGCGAGGGCCGGGAAGCGGCGGGCCATGACGGCGCGAGAGGCGGCGAGGAGAGAGGGCGTCAATGTCCGTTCGGTATGGGTGGGATCGAGCGGCTCGCCCCGCGTGTCGTCCCCCACCTTGAAGCCGCGGTGCTCGTTGCCGGGAATGCCGAAGTAGATCCGCTCCCCGCTGAGGTCGATCCACACCGGGCAGGCTTCATCGTCGAACCGGCGATCGCCCGCCGGAGGGCCGAAGTAGAAGACCTCCTGCCGGGTAGGAAGGATACGGCGCTCGCCGACCGCCTCGGGAAAGAGGCTGCCCAACCAGGGTCCGCAGGCGAAGACGTAAAGGTCGGCGGCGAGCGTCGAGCCGTCCGCGAGATCCAGCCGCGCCAGCCGGCCGTTCGCCATCGGCCCGGGCGCCGCGGAGGCCAGACGCACCTCGCCGCCCTCGGCGGCCACCGCCGCGGCCACGGCCCGGCAGGCGCGGCGGGCCAGGAGGTAACCGGCCTCCTCCTCGAAAAAGACGCTGCCCACGCCGTCGAAATCGATCTGCGGGAAGCGGCCTTGGCTCTCCGCGAGGCTCAGCTCGGCGATGGCCAGCCCGGCGTTCGCGAAATGAGGCAGGCAGGTGCGGACGTAAGCGTCGTCGTCGCCGCACATCCAGAGGCAGCCGGTGCGCCGGTAGAGGGGAACCCCCCAGCGCGCCTCGGCCTGCCGCCAGAGGGGGAAGGCGCGGGCGACCCAGTCCACGTAGACCTTGTCCGGCCCGTAGACACCGCGGATGATCCGCGTCTCATCCCCCGAGCTGGAGCGGGAGTTCCCCGCGCCCCAGGCATCCAGCAGGGTGACGCGGGCGCCGCGGCGGAGCAGCTCCAGGGCCGTCCAGCCGCCGAAGGCGCCGGCGCCGATGACCACGACATGGGGAGAGGTAGACATCTAGATCGAAGGTCCCTGCGTCGAGAGCACGCCATGCCGGCCGCGAACGGGCGCGTGGTGCATCGTGCACGCCGGAAGCTCGCCCTGGCGCCGTCGCTCGGCGAGGAGCTCGCCCAGCGGAACGCAGCGCAGGCCGGCCGCCTTCGCCGCGCGCAGGAAGACGCGGAAGCCCTCCGCGTAGGGCCCGCCTTCCAGCTCGGAGTGGAGGGTGAAGACCGGCCAGGGAGAATCCATCACCTCCTTCACCATGGCCGCGAAGTACGACGGCGCATCGGTGAAGGTGTCGCCCAGCGCCTCGTCCAGGGTGGGGAGAGTGGCGGGAATCTGGGGTGTGGCGAGAGCTTTTCCCCGTATCACCGGCAGAAAGGGCTCCGTGCCCCGGCAGTCCGTGGCGTAGGTGAGGCCGTAGGACTCCTCGTGGAGCAGGGCGTCGTCGCTCGTCAGCCAAGCCGGCGCCGCGTAGGTCCTGGGCGTTTCGCCGAAGATCGACCTGTAGGCCGCGAAGCCCTTGTCGAGCTCGCCGGCCGTCTTCTGGGGCGGAAAGGTCAGCAGGCGATCCTGCCACTTGCGGTGATCCCAGGCGTGGACTCCCGTCTCGTGCCCTTCGTCCCGGGCGCGGCGGGCGATCGCCGGAAAGGCCGTGGCGATGGGGCGCGACGGCAGCAGGGTGCCCGAGAGGATGGTGCGCCAGCCGTAAACCCGGGCCGCGCCGGTGCGGGTCATCTTGGCGAGGAAGCCCGGACGCAGGGCGTTGAGCACGGCGAGGCCGCTGCGGTCCGGCCCCATGGAGAGGTAGAAAGTGGCCTTCACGCCCTCCTGGGCCATGACCTCCAGCAGGCGGGGGACGCCGAGGCGCATGCCGTCGTGAGTATCGACGTCGACCCGCAGGCCGAGGACGCGGGCGCTCATGGAATTCAGGAGGCCTCGCCGCCCGAGCGCAGCCAGTCCTCCAGGAACGCCTCGTAGGTGCGCTCCAGGGCCTCGTCGAGAGTAGTCTTCGGGTCCCAGCCGAGGAGGCGCCGGGCCTTTTTGATCGACGGCTTGCGCGCCACCATGTCCTGGTAGCCCTTGCCGAAGTAGGTGTCGGAATTGACGGATTCGAGGCGCGCCGGCACGAAGTTAGGCAGCCGGTCCTGATGCGCGTCGTGGATCGCCGCCAGCTTCTTCGCCAGCTCGATCACCGAGCATTCATTGTAGGGATTGCCGACATTGAAGATCTCGCCGTCGCAGACGCCACCCGGATTCTCGATGATGCGCATCAGCAGGTCGATGCCGTCCTCCACCCAGGTGAAGCAGCGCTTCTGCTCGCCGCCATCCACCAGGCGGATAGGCTCGCCGGTCACCAGGTTGACGATGAACTGGGTCAGCACCCGCGACGAGCCCTCCTTGGCGGCGTAGATGTCGTCCAGCTTGGGGCCGATCCAGTTGAACGGCCGGAAGCAAGTGTAGCGCAGCCCCTCCTGCTGGCCGTAGGCGGCGATGACGCGGTCCATGAGCTGCTTCGAGCAGGCGTAGATCCAGCGCTGCTTGTCGATCGGGCCGTAGACGAGCGGGCTTGAGTTCTCCTCGAACTCCTCGTCCGGGCACATGCCGTAGACCTCGGAGGTCGAGGGGAAGGCGAGGCGGCGGCGGTACTTGACGCACCAGCGGACGACGCGCAGGTTCTCCTCGAAGTCGAGCTCGAAGACCCGCAGCGGCTCCTTGACGTAGGTCGCGGGGGTGGCGATGGCGACGAGCGGCAGAACCACGTCGCACTTCTTGACGTGGTACTCGATCCACTCCTTGTTGATGGTGATATCCCCCTCGATGAAGTGGAACTGGGGGTGACCGAGGGAGTGATCGAGCTTGGACGACGAGAGGTCCATCCCGTACACGTGCCAGTCGGTGGTGGTAACGATGCGATGGGTCAGGGCATTACCGATGAAGCCGTTGACCCCGAGGATGAGCACTTTCATCAAAAAACCTCCGTCAGGAGCCGAGACGCTCCCCCGGCGCGATCCGCGCGGCCAGGGCGAGTGAGCAGGCGGGCAGCTCCGGCTGCCCTTCGAGTTGCAGGGTGACGAGACGCACGGCGCCCTCCCCGGTCGCGACCGTAATGCCGTCCGCGTCGACGGCGGTCACCGTGCCCGGGACGATTCCGGAAGCGCCGCCGTTTCCCGGCACCGGCACGGCCCACCATACCAGCAGCCGCCGGCCCCGCAGAGTGGTGAAGGCTCCGGGATAGGGGTGGGTCACGCCGCGGACGAGATCATAGATGCGCCGGGCCGGCCATGCCCAGTCGATGCGGCCGTCGGCCGGCTTGCGGCCGCCGCGGTAGCAGCCCTGGGTGAGATCCAGGGATGAGGACTGCGCCGTTCCCGCCGCGAGGGCCGGCAGGGCGCGGCCGAGGACGCGGCGCGCGGCGTCCTCCAGCTTGCCGTAGAGGGTGAAGGCGGTGTCCGCGGGATCGATCGCCACCCGCTCCTGGTCCACCACGGCGCCGGCATCCGGCTTCTCCACCATGTAGTGGAGCGAGACGCCGGTCTCCGTCTGTCCTTCGACGAGCACCCAGTTGACCGGCGCCCGGCCGCGGTAGCGCGGCAGCAGCGAGCCGTGCAGGTTGAGCGCTCCCCGGCCGGCGAGGGCCAGAACGGCGGGAGGAATCATGTATCGATAGTAGAAGGAGAAGAGGAAGTCCGGCGCGTACGAGGCCACGAGATCCTGAACCGCCTGGGACTTGATCTCGGATCCTTCCGGATAGTGCACGGGGATTCCCCGTGCCTCGGCTTTCGCGGCCAGGGACTCCCACCAGATCTCCTCCCGCGGGTCGTCGCGGTGAGTCAGGACGGCGGCGACCTCGAAGCCGTGGGCGAGCAGCGCCTCCAGGCCGAGGCAGCCCATGGTGTGGTAGCCCATCACCACCGTTCTCGTCCCTCTCCTCTCCTTCATCGGGAAGTTTCCACACCCGGCGACGCGACGCCGTCGCGGATCACTCGCCGCACCACGAAGCGCGGCCGGTCGCGGACCTGTTGATAGATCCGTCCGACGTACTCGCCCAGCAGGCCGATGGCGAAGAGCTGCACGCCGAGGAAGCAGAAGACCACGGCGAAGAGGGTGAAGACGCCGCTGACCGCCCAGCTCTGGCCCCAGATCAGCCGGCCGGCAATGAGGATCAGAGCGAGGAGCATGGAGAGCGCCGCCATGGCGACGCCGACGCCCATGGTAAAGCGCAACGGCAGCACCGAAAAGCTGGTCATCAGGTCGAACTGCAACCGGATGAGCTTCCACACGCTGTACTTGCTGTCGCCGTGGTGGCGCTCGTCGTGGGCCACCGGAATCTCGGTGACCCGGCCGGCGTACAGGTCGGCGAGGACGGGGATGAAGGTCGAGATCTCCTGCGACGAGGCGAGGATGTTCACCACCGGCCGGCTGTAGGCCCGCAGCATGCAGCCGTAGTCGGAGAGCTTCACGCCGGTGGCAATGGCCGTCATGCGGTTGATGATCCGCGACGCGACGCGGCGCGGCAGCGGGTCCTGGCGGTGGACGCGCACGGAGCCCACCACGTCGTAGCCCTCCTCCATCTTGGCCACCAGCTTGGGGATCTCCTCCGGCGGGTTCTGGAGGTCGGCGTCCAGGGTGACGATGATCTCGCCGCGGCAGGCCTCGAAGCCGGCGAAGACGGCGGCGTGCTGGCCGTAGTTACGGTTGAAGTCCACCACCACGAGGTGCGGATCGCGCGCCGAGGCTTCCTGGAGCAGGGCGAGCGAGCGGTCGCGGCTGCCGTCGTTGACGAAGACGACCTCGTAGGGCCTTCCCAGCGGCACCAGCGTCGCCGTCAGGCGGTCCAGGAGCTCCGGCAGGTTCTCCTCCTCGTTGAAGACGGGGATCACCACGGAGAGATAGGGCTCGGTCATCGGTGGTCCTTCCTCTTCCTCAGTCCTTGGCGTGCACGAGCACGTCCTTGACGGCATCCACCACGTAGCGCACGTCGTCCTCGGTCATGTCGGGGAAGAGCGGCAGCGAGCAGATGCGGTCCGAAACCCACTCCGCCTTCGGCAGCGAACCCACCACGCCGGGGTACTTCTGGGCGTAGTAGGGCTGCGTGTGGACGGCCCGGAAGTGGAGGCCGGTGCCGACGTTGCGCTGGCGTAGCGCCGCCATGAATTGATCGCGGCCGATGCCGGCCGCGTCCAGCACCTTGATCACGTAGAGGTGCCAGGTGTGGAAGTGATCGTAGGCGGGAGCGACCGGCCGGCCGATCTCCGGCACCTCGGCGAACAGCTCGTGGTAGACGGCCGCGAGCTCTCGACGGCGGGCGTTGAACTCGTCCACCGAGGCGAGCTGGTGCAGCCCAAGCGCCGCCTGAATATCCATGAAGTTGTACTTGAAGCCGGGCAGCACGATCTCCACCTGCGGCGTTCCCCCCTCGGCGTAGCGGTTCCAGGCCTGCTTCTCCAGACCGTGGAAACGCCAGGCCCGCAGCCTCTTGGCGAGTTCGGGATCGCTGAGGGTCAGCATGCCCCCTTCGCCGGTGGTCATGTTCTTGATCGGGTGGAAGGAGAAGGCCGCCAGGCGATCGAAGAGGCCCACGTGCCGCCCCTTGTACAGGGTCCCCACGCCGTGGGCCGCGTCCTCGAAGATCCACAGCGAGTGCTTGCGGGAGATGGCGAGCAGGGCGTCCATGTCGCACGGCGCGCCGCCGAAGTGGACGGGAATGATGCCCACGGTCCGCTCGGTGACCGCCGCCTCCACGGCCTCGGGATCGATCTGCAAGGTGTCCGGATCGATCTCCACGAACACCGATTTGCCGCCCAATACCTCGACCATGTTGGAGGTGGCGGCCCACGTCATGGGAGGGATGATCACCTCGTCGCCGGGCTTCAGGCCCAGCGCCATGAGCCCGATGTGGAGGCCGCCGGTGGCGGAGGAGACCGCGAGCACTTCCGGCGCGCCGACGTAGGCGGCGAAGTCCTTCTCGAAGCGCTCGGCCTTGGGGCCGGTGGTGATCCAGCCCGAGCGCAGGGTGTCGACGACCTCGTCGATCTCCACCTGGCGGATGGACGGCCGGGAGAAGGGAAGGAAGGTGTCTCGCTTGACGAAGGGCTGGGTCATTTGTGGATCTCCGGAACGCGGGCTTCCGCCTGCGGGCGATTGGTCATGAGCAGGAGTTTATCCTGTCCCAGGAGGACCGGTCCCGGGACGAGACCGTCCGCGATCAGGCGATGGAGGTCCCGCCGCTCCAGCACCAGGTAGACGGTCCGCGGCGATTCCCACGTCGGCCGAAACTCTCCGGCGGTGGGAAAGCGCCGGAGGTGCTCTGCCGGCGTCAGATGGTCGATGCCGAAGGCCATCTCGCCGCGAAAGTGGACGACGCCGATGGTGTGTCCGAGATAGACCGGCAGGCTCTGCGGATAGTAATGGTAGGAGTAGACCTCATCTCCGGGCCGTAACCGCGCCGCGAGGGCGCGGGCGATCTCCAGCGAGCTCCTCTGGCGCCCTACCCGCGGCCCGAGCGCCCAGATGCAGGCGACGAACAGGACGGACGCCAGAGCCAGGGCCGCCAGGCCGCGTCCCGCGGTCCCCTGTCTCCACCAGAGGATACCCGCCAGGCCTGCCGCGGCGATCGCCGCCAAAGAGAAGATGAAGAGGATGGGCGAGAAATCCGTCGAGTACTCCGTCACCTTTCCGAGCGATCCCCAGAGCAGGAGAGCGCTCAGCAGGGCAAGGACGCCCCCCCCGGCGATCGCGCCGCCCCGGATCCAGGAGCGGGCGGTTCCTTCCTCTTTGGCTGCTTGGAGACCCAGCGCCACCAGGACCGCCAGCGGTGGGCAGGCCGGAAGGACGTAGGGGACGAGCTTCGAATGCGAGGCCGAGAAGAAAAGGAAGATGAAGCCTGCCCAGGAGGCGAGGAAGATCAGCTCGGGCCGCCGGCGCAGCGGCTCCGCTCCGCGCCGGAAGAGAGCTGCCGTCGCGGGGAACATTCCTGACCAGGGGAGGAGCCCGAGAAGGAGGACGGGGACGAAGAACCAGAACGGCGCCTCGCGATCCGCCTCCGGCGTGGTGTACCGCAGCCAGTGCTCGTGCACGAAGTAGAACCAGAGAAAATCCGGATTGCGCCGCGCGGCCAGTACGTGCCAGGGCACGGCGATCGCCAGGAAGAAGAGGATGCCGCCCACCCAGGGGACCCTGAGCAGGATTGGCCATCGCCGCGCGAACAGAAGGAAGAGGAAGATCACGGCGCCGGGAATCAGGAAGCCGATCAGTCCCTTGGCGAGAGTTGCCAGAGCGGCGGACGCGAACATTCCGTACCAGAGGAGCCGCTCTCCACGGTCTCCCCTGTCTTTCGCCTGTGCCAGCCAGAAGCAGGTCAGAGTAGCGCTGAGGAAGAAGGTCAACGTCATGTCGATGGTGGCAGCGCGGGAGAGAGCGATCCACAGCGGCGAGCTGGCGAGAACGACGCCCGAGATCAGTCCCGCCCGAGGCCCGCCGATGGAGCGGCCGAGCGCCCAGGCGAGACCGACGCCGGCGAGGCCGAAGAGAGTTCCGGCGAGCCGGCAGAGCAGCTCGGGGCGTCCCGGCAGAGCCAGGGCCGCCGCGTTCAGCCAGTAGTAGAGGGGCGGTTTCTCGAAATAGAGGACGCCGTTCAGATGGGGCGTGACGAAGTCGCCGCTCGCCAGCATCTCGCGGGGGATCTCGGCGTAGCGCCCCTCGTCCGGCTCCAGCAGCGGGTAGGCCCCCAAGCCGGCGAAGAAGATCACCAGGATGGCACCCGCAAGCAGCAGCCGGGCAGGCCACCCGAGAGGCGCGATTGGCGTAGGTGCGGAGGAGACTGTGGACTCGGACATGAAAGGGTGGACCGTACTGGAGTGGCCTGGAAGGCTATCCCGTGGGCCAGCGGGAAATCGGCGGGAAGTGTGTCGCATCAGAGCCAGGAAGACAACCCTGCCTCCGATCGTCACGCTCGCCTCCCTCGCCGCCGAGCCGGGCTGCTGAGGGCCAGACTGGCCGCTGGCGGGTCGGACAAACAGGATTTGGGCCGGCTGAGCAAGAGCCGTTGGTGGCCAGACGCTTATCTGGACGCCCGACGTCCCGTTGACGAGCCTTAGAAACAGGCATAAGCTTCAACTTGCGTGGAATGAACAAGTTATCCGGGGAGTCTCCGAGTGTTTGAATCATGACCAATCGTTATACGAAAAAGATAGTCTGCTTGGCCAATTCCCGCAAGCCGCCTTCGGGTCGGTGCGTAGCAGGGCGCGAAGTGACTGAGGAAAGCTTCGGCGGTTGGATTCGGCCTGTAAGCGCTCGCACGACCCAGGAGATTTCGCTCGAAGAGCGGCGGTACGAGGCCGGCCAAGATCCGAGCGTGCTGGACGTCATCTCAATCGAGATGAAAAATCCGCAACCCCAGCACCATCAGCAGGAAAATCACCTTATCGACGCCGATAGGTACTGGGTAAAGCAAGGTAGGATCGGATGGCAACGACTGCAGTCAGCCGTCGAAGATCCGGCAGGCTCTCTTTGGCTCAACGGAAACTCGAGTTATAATGGACGAAATGACAGAGTGCCCGAGGCCAGCATTGAGGGATTATCTCGATCTCTATATCTCGTTCGCCCCGAGCAGCTAAGGCTTGGTGTGGCATCGGAGGGTGGGGACTTCGGCCCACCGCGACGCCGGGTGCGCGCCAAATTCCAATTGTGCGGTCATCCTTATTGTGTTGTGGTCACTGACCCTTGGACTGAGAGTGAGTACCTAGCGAAGGATGATGGCGAATACTCAGTGAGTGATGCCCTTCTATGCATCAGCCTTGGTGAGACATTCCACGGTTTTGCGTACAAATTAGCAGCCACGGTGATCACGCCTCAGCGTGCAGGTGTCTGAGCTATGCCCAACATCGTCTACACGATCGGACACTCGAACCACTCAATAGAGAAGTTCATCGAGTTACTAGCCGCGAACGGCGCCACCGCTGTCGCGGACGTACGCTCGCATCCATACAGTCGCTTCAACCCGCAGTTTAATCGAGAGAAACTGCGGGTAAGTCTAAAAAAGGCAGGGATTGCCTACGTCTTCTTGGGGCGGGAACTCGGTGCCCGCTCGGAAGACCAAAGTTGTTATGTCGCTGGAAGGGTGCAATATGACCGCCTTGCCCGTACGCATCTATTTCAGGAAGGCCTTGCTCGACTTGTCGAGGGAACTCGTACCTATCGAATTGCTCTGATGTGCGCCGAGAAAGACCCTTTGACCTGCCACCGAGCTATCTTGGTGTGCCGACATCTTGCGGCGCAAGGTATCGGCGCGCAGCATATTCTGGAAGATGGCAGAATCGAAAGTCACGACAAGGCACTCTCTCGCCTACTGACAGAGCTTGGATTCACAGAGACTGATCTGTTTCGAGGCCGCGACGAGATAATCCGTAATGCCTATGACCAACGTGGCAAGCAGATCGCGTATATCCAGCAATCTCCGCCGGAGGAGAGATATATTAGGGCACAAGCATGAAAATTTTTACGATAGGATTCACAAAAACATCGGCGGAGGCCTTCTTTACCCGCCTCGAGAAAGCTAGTGTGAAGAAGGTTGTCGATGTCCGCTTGAACAACGTTTCGCAATTGGCAGGGTTTGCGAAGAAGGACGACCTTCGCTACTTCCTGATGACAATATGCGGGATCGGTTATGCGCATCAATCCGTGTTAGCGCCGACGCAGAAAATGCTCGATGCATACAAAAAAGGCCGAGGTGAGTGGGCGGACTACGAGAAACGGTTTCTTGAATTGATGGCTAGCCGAAGAATCGAAGAGGTCGTCGCGCGCGATGCTCTCGATGGAGCCTGCCTTCTATGCAGTGAGGATAAACCGCACCACTGCCACCGGAGGTTGGTAGCGGAGTACCTTAAGGAAAAGTGGGGCGATCTCGATATTGCACACCTTTGATAGGCTTCGTTCATCTGGATGGTCCCCCGGCATCATCGCCCCTGAGCCTCCAGGAGTCGTTCGAAGTTGAAATGCTCGCCAGTGGGGGGCTTCCACAGTTCGGTTCGTAAGCTGAGAAGACAATCGCGAGACAACCACGAAGCCTGAGGCGGCGAAGAACTGCCCCGGCGATTGAGCTCTCAGCCAGCGAAACCTACGACTCGTCGTAGCTGATCTCCATGCCGCGGATCCGCCAGCCCGAGACCGCCACCAGCGCCACGGCCAGCAGGAGGAGGCCGATCACCGAGACCCAGGGCGAGGGCGCGTCGGATAGCACCGCGAGCGGCCCCTCGGAGATCGGCACCGGGCAGAGCGACTGGAGATAGTGGATGACGCTGAACTGCTTGAGCAGCGGCGGCAGCAGGAAGTGGATCGACTCCCAGGCGAACATCCCCAGCGCCGGCACGGCGGGACTCTTGAAGAAGAATCCCAAGGCAAGGAAGACGGCACCGTAGCCGACGCAGGCCAGGAAGGTCACCAGCAGGTACGAGCCCAGTTGATGCAGGCCCGGGCCATGGAAGAGGAAATGGCTGACGGCCGTCCAATCGTGCGGCATGTAGGCGAGAACGAAGGAAGCCAGCGTCGACAGGCCGAACAAGGTGAAGGTGACGAGCACGCCCGTCAGGTACTTGGCCGCGATCAGCACCTCCCGCCGGATGGGTGACAGGAAGTAGTAGTGCAGCGTGCGGTCCAGCACCTCGCGGCGGATGAGGTTGCCGAAGACCGCCACGCCGGCGAGGAACAGCTCCAGCCGAAGGATCAGCACCTGGTACATCCAGGCGTAGAAGTTGGTGCCTTCGGCGACGTCGCCGCGGTCGTGCACGGCGTGAGCGGAGAAGAGCACCCGGATCAGTGCGATGGCGACCGGCGCCGCGGCCAGCAGCATGAGGCCCAGGGGGCGGCGGAAGCCTTTGCGCAGGTCGAGGCGGATGACGGCGCCGGCCTGCGTCACCCAGCGGCGCCAGGGCAGCCCCGTCGTGGCCGCCGCCGGTGCGGGTGGAGCCAGATAGGCGGTGTCGCTCATGACTTTTCTCCGTTCGAACCGATCAGGTACTGGTAGACGGCGTTGACATCGGCGTCGGCCGGGGCCACCGCCTCGATGGTGAGCCCGTTGTCCAGCACGACCTGGTTGAGCAACAGGTGGAAGCGGTCGGCGTCGCGGGTGCGCACCAGCACGCCCTTGCCGTCGTCGTCGATGCGCGCCTCCATCACCGAGTCGAGCGCGAAGACTTGGGAGGCGAGCAGCGATGGCCGGTCGCAACGGATGGAGACCTGCGCCGGATGCTCCTCCTCCATCTCGTCGCGGACGTTGGCGATGTCGCCCTCCGCGATCACGTAACCGCCGTGGATGAGCACCACCTGGTCCGAGATCAGGTCGACCTCATGCAGGATATGGCTGGAGACGATGACGTGCAGGCCGCCGTCCGCCAGCTCGCGGAACAGGTTGATCACCTCGGAGCGGGCCATCGGATCGAGGCCGTTGAGCGGTTCGTCCAGCACCAGCACCGACGGCTGGTGGGAGATCGCCTGCGCCAGCTTCACCCGTTGCCGCATGCCCTTGCTGTAGCCCGCCACCTTGCGGCCAGCGGCCTCGATGAGGTTCACTCGCTCCAGCGCCTTGACGGTCAGCGTCTCCGCCTCCGCCGCCGTGTAGCCATGCACCCGCAGGTAGGTGCGGATGAACTGATAGCCGGTGAGGCCCGGCGGGAAGGCGTCGTACTGCGTCGAGTAGCCGACGTGCTTGAACAGCTCCTCGGGGTGCCGCGGGTCCATCCCCAGCACCGAGATCTTCCCCCGCGACGGACGCAACAGGCCCACCATGAGGTTCATCAGGGTGGTCTTGCCCGAGCCGTTCGGACCCACCAGGCCGGTGATCCCCGGCGGAATGGAGAGGTTCACCCGATTGACGCCGAGCACCTCGCCGTAGAACTTGGAGACGTTCTCGAAGACCACCCTCTTCAGGTCGTTCATCGCACCACCTCGTACGCCCGGATGCGGCGGGAGAGCAGCCAGAGGGAGATCAGGCCGCAGGCGAGCAGGGCGAACCAGGCCGCCCCGACAGGCATGGGGTTGCCCTGGTAGTCGGACGCTTCCAGAGGAATCCCGAAGAGGCGCGTCCACACCGTGGTCATGGTGGGCCACAGGGCCACCAGGAAGCCCCACCAAGTGTCCTGGGTCTTATTCAGAACCTCGGCGAAACCCCAGGGAACGTAGAAGAGGATGAGGAGCGAGATGCGGGCCACCGGCTTCCACTTCACCCACGCCGACACGGCGAGGGAGAGCAGGGAGAGCACGGCGATCCAGATCCAGCTCCCGAGGAAGATGCCGGAGGCGACGACCAGGTTGTCGCCCATCCAGGAGGCGCCGTCCAGATAACTTTGGAAGAAGAACAGCAGCAGCCCGGGAATCCAGGTGATGGCGCTCATCAGGAGGGCCAGCACCGAGGCCTTCCCCAGCACGTACTCGGTGCGCGAGAACGGCCGCGAGAGGTAGAGCGGCAGGCCGTTGTTGCGCAGGTCCGGGGAGATCAGCGCCGGCCCCACCATCAGCGCCAACACAAAGCAGAGGAAGCCCTGGAACTGCATCCCGCGGCGGAAGAACGTAGCGTTGATCGGCAGCATCTCCTGCAGCTTGTCGAGCGGCAGCTGGATGAAGGTCAGCGCCGCCAGGTTGTGGTGCAGGTAGATGATCAGCAGCCCGGCGAACGGCAGCAGGCAGCAGAACCCCAGGAACGTCACGAACAGGCGGCTCTGGAACACCTCCTGGTAGGCGTAGCGGGGAAGGATCAGGAAGCGCGACCACGTGGGGGTGCGCACTCCCTGGTAGATACCGAAGTTACGGTCATACACGGCCATGGCCGGCGACCTCCGTCTCCATGGCCTTCAGGAAGATGTCCTGAAGGGAGTCTCGCTTGGAGTCGAGGCGGCGGATTTGCACCTGCCGCTCGGCGGCTACACGATAGAGCTCGCGGATCTCCACCCCTTCGGGCAGCACGAGCTTGAAACGCTGCTTGCCGTCGGCCGCCATCTCGACTCCGAGGGCCGCGACGGCGGCGGCGAAGGCGGGCTCGTCGCCGCCCCTCACCTCGAGCTGCAGGAACTTGCGGTTGGCCTCCCGCTCGGCCTCCAGGTTGCAGTAGGTGGCCACCCGGCCATCCTTGAGCACCAGCACCTCCTCGCAGCAGTCCTCGACGTCGCGCAGGAGATGGGAAGAAAGGATGATGTTGACCTTCCCCTCGTCGCGGATGTCGCGCACCAGCTTGAGCATGCGCTCGCGGGCCGCGGGGTCGAGGCCGTTGGTGGGCTCGTCGAGAAAGATCAGCCGCGGCCCGTGAACCAGGGCCTGGGCGAGCTTGGCCATCTGTTTCATGCCGAGCGAGTAGGTATCCACCTTGCGGTAGCGCGCCTCGCCCAGCCCGACATAGAAGAGCGCCTCATGGGAGCGCTCCAGGGACTGCTCGGACGGCAGCCCGGAGAGCTCGCCCATGAGGCGGACGAAGCGGATGCCGGTCATGCCGGCGATGAAAGCGTCGTTCTCGGGCATGTAGCCCATCAGCCCGCGGATGTCCTTGGCGCCGGTCTTGATGTCGGTGCCGAAGATGCGGGCCGATCCCGCCGAGGGCGGATGGAACCCGAGGAGCGTATGGAGCAGTGTCGTCTTGCCGGCGCCGTTGGGACCCAGCAGGCCGATGCAGCGGCCGGTGAGGGAGGCGTTCAACCCCTTGAGGATCGGACGCCCCCCGAACTTGACCTCCAGGCCCTGGAGCTCGATGACGGGTTGCGAAGAGTCTGCGGTCATCACGGTCATATCCCTCCAGGGCGTACTTCGGTCACTGCGCCTGCGATTGCGCGTGGTCCATCATCCCGGCGAGGCTGCCCAGACCGGCCAGCGTACCGAGATTCAGGCCCAGGGGGTTCTGGTTGCTGCCGGCGAAGACGATGCGGTCCGTCTCCGCGTAGGCGTAGTAGAGGGTCGGGCCCTGCGCGGCGAGCAGCTTGCCGAGCTTGGCCGGGCCGTCGGTGTGACCCTTGGCGGTGCCTTCGGGCAACACCTTGTTGGCGGCCTGCGCCAGCGGCGCGAGGTTCTGGTAGACCAGCGCGGAGACGTTCACCTGGCCGTCAGGACCCAGCAGGTCGTGCAGCTTGGGTGAGGTCGCCAGCGTCACGCCCGAGTCCCTCTGCTGGAGCGTGCGCTCGAGCAGCGCCTGGCTCGGGCCGGCCAGAAGGTAGCCGTCCTCGAACAGGTAGTGGACTTCGAGCTTCGGCTGGGCCGACGCGATGGTGTAGAACGTCTTGCCGCCCGAGGAGGTGTGAGTGATGGCGAGGCTGCCCTTGCCATGAGCCGCCAACTCGGCGTTGACCTGAACCACGGCCTTCTCGAAGGTCTGCTGGAGGCGCGCCGGGTCGTAGACCTCGGCCACCAGCTTCCACGACGGCGAGGGGAGCACCGGGCCGTCCAGGCCGACGGCGAACTCGGCGCCCATCGGCGCCACCAGGTCGTTGCGCACGTCGAAGCCGTGCTTGGCCTGGGCTTCCGCCAGGTGTTGGCCCATCTCCGGGTTGACGCTCAGCAGCTCGTCGAGAATGCTCACAGGACTCTTTACGGCAAAAGCAGCCGTCATGTTTGCGTCCGGCGAGAAGAAGGAGAGGCTGCCCATCGGCGCCGGCGCCGCGAGCCAGGCGGCCACACCCCGCCGCGGCTGACTGAAGGTCAGGGCGGCGCGGGTCTCGGCCCGGCCGTCGATCTCCCGGCGGTCGACGATGAAGTGGTCGAGGTCCAGGATGCCGAGCTGCTCGGCCTTCTGGTGCGTCTCCGCGGACTTCTGGGCCTGCCCCTTCGCCACCAGGGTGCCGAGGTCGGCCGCGAACAGCCAGCCGGCGCCGTCGTGGTAGTCCTGGGCGATACGCTGGCGGAAGGTCGAAGCGGAGAACGGGTTGGTGCCACCGCCCGCCAGGGCCGCGATCTGCGCGATCTGGGCGCCGCTCGGCGAGGCCACGAACAAGCCGTTGTGGACGTAGAGCAGCATCGCGTCGCCGGTCGCCGGAGCGGTGGCCGGGTCGTCGATGATCTTCAGGCCGGTCTTCCCTTCACTGCCGTTCAAACGGGTGACCTCGGCCTCCAGCGAGGAGCGGAACGCCGCCTCGTTGGTCACCTCGGCCATCAGCACCGCCTGGCCCTTGCTGCCGTCGCTGCAGTTCATGGCGATCACCACCTCGTCGCCCAGGTTCTGCCCGAGGTCGCCGAGGCGCTGGATCATGTCGTGGAACTTCGTCTCGTTCTGCGTCGAGCCGAGGGTCTCACCCCACCACTGGGCGAGCGACGGGCTCTCGGCGATCTTCTGGTCGAGGATCTGCTGCGTCTGGGTGAGGCTGTGCGAGAGGTTCGGCAGCGCCACGAAGATGGTGGTGCCCTCGGGGGCGAGGTCGAGCAGGCGCGTCGAGTAGCGCAGGCCCGGCCGCTCGACGCGGGCGTCGATGTCCTTGCCCGCCGCCGTCAGCTCGGCCAGCAGATCCTGATACTGCTTGGCGTTGCGGCTCCAGGCCACCTCGTCCTTCACCGGGATCGCTTCCACGCTGGCGCTGGTCGCCACCTGGCCGCCGGGATGGAGCACGGTGTCCTTCGGTCCCTGCCCCACGTGCACCTCACCCTCGACCACCGACACGCGGGACCCCTTGGTGCCGCTGTTGACCGAGAAGATCGTGCCGGTCACGGAGACCAGGGCGTCGCGGGTGGCGACGTAGAGGTGACGCGGCCGCTGCTTGGCGGCCTGGACGATGATCCGGCCGCGCTCCAGCTGGATGGTGTTGCCCTTGCGCGCCGCGTCGAGCGACAGGCCGGCCCGCTCGCCCATCTCGATGCGCGAGCCGTCGGTCATCCGCACCATGGCGGTGGAACCCTTGGCGGTGCGGATCTCCTCTCCCTCGCCGATGGCGGCGCCGGCGGCGATGGGCTTGCTGGAGTCGCCGGCGACGCGATAGAGAGTGCCGTCCACCGACTCGACGCGCGCCATCTGGGCGCCGCCGGCCAGCCAGTCCTGGATCAGCGTCGTGGTGCCGAACCCCAGGGCCAAAAGGAGGACGGCGGCGAGCGCCATCCACACCCGGCGGTCCACGGGCTGCGCGGTCCGCGCGGCGGGAGCCGTCCTGTGGCCCTCACGGGCCTCCTTCAGCGCCCGGCGGCAAGGCACGCAGCTACGCGTGTGGTCCTCGACGAGCAGGGCGCGCGCCGGGGAAAGCTCGCCCCGCAGGTAGGCGGGGATCAGGGACTGGTAGTCCGCGCAACCCTGAAGGCTGTGCGGAGCGTTGGTGGAAACCGGGGCGGTCGCTGCGGTCACAGTCACCGCGGCGGCCGGGGCGGACGCCGAGCTCATCTGGGCGGCTTCCTGCGACAGCCGGGCCCAGACGCGGATGGCGGCGGCCTCGACCTCGCGCGGATCGACCGGATCGTTCGTCACCTGGGTGATGGCGTCGTCGAGCAGCTCATTGTTGTTGTTCTTCGAGAACAGGCTCATGACAATTCTCCTTCAAACGACCCCAGCTCCTTCTGAAGCCGGTGCCGTGCACGATGCAGTAAAACGGCGATGGAGGTCTGGGACGCGCCCAGCAGGCGGGCGATCTCCAGGTTTCCCAATCCTTCGAGGTAGCGCAGGGTGAAGATCTCGGCCTGGCGGGGGGAGAGGTGCGACATCGCCTCCCGCAACCGGGTTTTGAGCTCCCGGCTGCCCCGCAAGCGCTCCGGACCCGGATCGGCGGAATCGACGAGCGACTCCCCGACCTCGTCCAGATCGACCTTGCGGCTCCGCTTGCGCCGCCGCATCAGGTCCAGCGCGGCGTTGACCGCGGCCCGGTGCAGGTATGATCCCGCGCTCTCCGAGAGGTCTGGCTGCTCCTCCCGCCGCAGAAGACGGGTGAAAACGGTTTGCAGCACATCCTCCGCGTCCATGGCGTTGCCGGTGATCCGGTACGCGGCGCGATAAACCGCCCCGTGGTGCTCCCTGAACAGCGTCTCCAGGGTACCCGGCGGGGGGCTGGTGATGGGTTCTCTATAAGCTGCGAGTTGCACGCCTCCTGCCCTCCTTTCTCCTTCGTCCATGGAACGCACCTCCCTGAGATTTCTTACAGGGTACTCCGGAAACGGCCTCGGCGGTTCCTGAGAGGTCCCCCACCCAAGACCCTCATCACCCCGGCCCTCTTCTCCCGACCCCCTCCGCCCCCTCACCGGGAGAAGAGGGAGAACTGCCAAAACGCCCCAACCGAGTACCCCTCTCCCGGGGCGGGGGACGGGGTGGTCGGGAGAGGGGCAGGGGTGAGGGTCTTGGGTGGGGGAACACTGGGCCTGCGTGGAATCACGCCGTGGACTTCAGCCCACCGACTCGGGGTCCACCTTCTCCACGAACCCGTCCAGCAGCCGGTTGAACGCTTCCGGACGGTCCATCATCATCCAGTGCCCGGTGCCGGTCATCAGGTGGGTGGGGAGATCCGGCAGAAGGTTGTGCAGGCTGTAGGGGAGCCGATTCATGTCGGAGATGATGGAGAGCCGGGGGCCCTTGTAGCGCTCCAGGGCGGGGAGGGGCGCGTAGCTCAGCGATCCTTCCACCGCCTTGGCGACGGCGTCCTCGTGGGTGAGGCGCAGGTCCTCCAGCACCCAGCTCGCGGCGTCGGGGTCGCCGCCCACCACGAGCTGGCGGAAGTAGGACTCCAGCTCCGCCAGGGGATCGGCGCGCAGCGATTCGAGGAAAGGCCGGGACTCCTTCTCCGGCATCCGGCTCAGATCGCCGTTGGGGTCCACCAGGAGGAGGCCGGCGACCCGCTCGGGATGGCTGCCGGCGTACTCGATCGCCACCGCGGAGCCCAGGCTGTGGCCGGCCAGGAAGAAGCGGCGCAGGCTGAGCTGGTCGGCCACCGCCGCCACGTCGCTCGTCAGGGCGGCGACGGAGTAGTCGCCGTCCTCCGCCGGATCGGATTCGCCGTGACCGCGAAAGTCGAGGGCCACCCCACGCCGGTGCCGGCGCACATGGTCGAGCTGCAGGGCCCACTGGCCGCCGTTGCCGCCCAGGCTATGAAGGAAGAGGATGGGGAGAGCCTCGGGATGCTCGTCGGCGCCACCGTCGCGGATGTAAAGATTACCGGCCGGGCCGCACAGCCAGAGCGCCTCGCCCTCGACTTCGGGCGTGGCGTCGTCCTCCGGCTCAGGGTCGCGGCGCCGCGCCGGCTCGGGCTCGAAGTCCTCGAAGATCTCGCGCCGGCCCGCGGCGGCGAGCAGGCTTATCAAGCCTAAGCTCATCAGGCTCAAGAGGATCCAAAGAAGGCCGTGGGAACGCCGTGGGCGTGGATAACTGGACCGCCGTAGTCGTGTGGACCTCATCGCCTGCACCTCAGTGGACGTGATCTGTCGCGATTTCGCGGCCGTCGCCAGGGTTCGCGCCTTTGAAACAAAGTAGCACGACAACGTGCGGCAAGGCTATTCACTATGTCGATGTGACAATTTTAAGTCGGCAGTCAGGCGGAAGGTTGACACACCTGTCACGGGTTGTGTATCAATGCGGTGCCCAAGCCGGCAGCAATCAAGGCCAGGAGCAGTTCGCCTGCTCGTCCAGACACAAGGCAACCCAGACGGGAGGCACGCGTGCAGAGGAAGCTTTATCGACTTTTCATCGACGCTCCAACTCGCCGCTTCACAAGGAGCTTTCGCCCTCTCTACATCAGCTTCCTCGCTCTCGGTCTCTCCTCCTTACCTCTTGCTGGTGCGACTCAAGTGTCCCAGGAGCTTGGAGTCCGGCCGCCGCTCCAATCCGCCGGCCTGACGACGCTGGCGGCGAAGGGCGCGGTCACCTTTCCGGCGATCGTAGATGATGCAAAACCAGAGCCAAGACCAGAGCTGAAACCGCAGATTCCGGCCGAAACCACGAAGCCGGCATCGCCTGAGGCGCTGAAGCCCGCCGCGGTACCCGAAGCGCCGAAGCCCCAAGCCCCGACCGCCTCCGCCCCTGCTCCCGCTGTAATCCCCGCTCCGCCGGTTCACGCTCCCTCCGCCGCGTCCGCGCCGCCAGTCGCCTCGGCCGCGCCGGCACCGCCCGCCGCGCCCACGCCGACGGCTGGCGACCGCCTCGAGCAGCTGCGGAAGGCCGCGGACATGCTGATCGAGGTCAATACGGCTCTCGGCGCGCCCCGGTCGCCCTATGGGCAGATCATTTACGACATCGCCGTACGCCACTCGATCAATCCGCAGCTCGTCGCCGCTCTCATCCACGTCGAATCCGCCTTCAATCCCCGGGCCGTCTCCCGCAAGGGCGCTCGCGGTCTCATGCAGCTCCTACCGGAGACCGCCCGCCGCTTCGGGGTGAACCGCAAGCGGGACCTGTTCAATCCGTCGAAGAACCTGGAAGCGGGCGTGAAGTACCTGAAGTGGCTGACCGAGCGTTTCGGGGGCGACGTGCAGAAGAGCCTCGCCGCCTACAACGCCGGCGAAGGGGCCGTGGACCGCTTCGGCGGCGTCCCGCCCTACCATGAGACCCAGCAGTACGTGCAGCGGATCTTCGGCCTCCTCGGCATCACCGCCCCCGAGCCCCCGGCCGCCCCCGCGCCCGCCGCTCCGCTCCCGGCCGCCGCCGCGGCGCCGGTGGATGTCGTGCCGGCTGGCCGCTAGACCGGGCGCGCAAACCTTCCTCCGCCTCGCTCGTATCAGGGATAGGCTCGCGCCTCGCGAGGCGGAGCCATGTCCTGAAACGTCGAATCGAATGCTGGAGGTTTGCATGCCGCGGAAATTCGTTCCCTTGCTGGTCGTCTCCCTGGTTCTCCTGGCGCTACCGGCCACTCTTCTCGCCTCCGCCGTCGATCCCGACCTGCTGGCCGGCATGCGGGCGCGCTCCATCGGACCGGCCGGGATGAGCGGCCGGGTGGCCGCCATCGCCGGTGTCGACTCCAACCCGGAGGTGGTATACGTCGGCGGCGCCGCGGGCGGCGTGTGGAAGTCCACCAACGGCGGTCTCACCTTCTCAGCCCTCTTCGACGACCAGCCGGTGGCGTCGGTCGGCGCCATCGCCGTCTTTCAGGCCAACCCGGACGTCGTCTGGGTGGGCACGGGCGAGGGCAATCCGCGCAACAGCACCTCGATCGGCAACGGCGTCTACCGTTCGATCGACGCCGGCCGCACCTGGGTCCACCTCGGGCTCGACAAGACGGAGCGCATCGACACCATCGTGCTCCATCCCACGAATCCGGACGTCGCCTGGGTCGCGGCCCTCGGCCAGGAGTGGGGCGAGAACCCGGACCGCGGCGTCTTCAAGACCGAGGACGGCGGCAAGACCTGGAGCAAGGTGCTCTACGTCGACCCGCGCACCGGCGCCTCCGACCTGGTCATCGATCCCTCGAATCCCAACAAGCTGTTTGCCGGCATGTGGCAGTTCCGCCGCTGGCCCTGGTTCTTCAAGTCGGGCGGCCCGGGCTCGGGGCTCTACGTCACCTGGGACGGCGGGCGCACCTGGAAGCCCATCACTCAGGAGGACGGCCTGCCCAAGGGGAACCTCGGTCGCATCGGCGTCGCCATCTCCCGCTCGCATCCGGAGGTGGTCTACGCCGCGGTGGAGGCCGAGAAGAGCGTCGTAGTGCGCTCGGACGACGGCGGCCGCACCTGGAAGACCGTCAACCAGCGCTACGACGCCGATCCGCGTCCCTTCTACTTCTCCCACCTGCGGGTCGATCCCGAACTGCCGGACCGCCTCTACAGCCTGGACTTCAACGTGCGGGTGTCGAACGACGGCGGCCGGGGCTTCGCGGAGCTGATCCCCGGCTTCCTCATCCACGGCGACTACCATGCCATGTGGATCGCGCCGCACAACCCCAACCTGATCTACCTGGGCAACGATGGCGGTGTGGCGGTCAGCCGCGATCGGGGACGGACGGCGACCTTCGCCACCACCTTGCCGCTCGCCCAGTTCTACCACGTGGCCGTGGACATGCAGACGCCCTACAACGTCTACGGCGGCCTGCAGGACAACGGCTCCTGGAGAGGCCCGAACACATCCTGGTGGGGCGCGGGAATCCGCAGCCATGAGTGGATCGACGTGGGCGGCGGCGATGGTTTCCAGACCCTGCCCGATCCGTTCGACCCGAACTACGTCTACTCCCTGTCGCAGGGCGGCGAGCTCGGCCGCTTCGACCTGCGCACCGGCGAGCAGCGCGCCGCCAAGCCCGCTCAGCCCGCGGCCGGCAAGAACCGCTTCAACTGGAACACGGGCCTCGCGACCGACCCCTTCGACGCCGGCACGATCTACATCGGCAGCCAGTTCCTCTACAAGTCCACCGACCGCGGCGAGAGCTGGACGGCGATCAGCCCGGACCTGACCTCGAACAACCCCGAGTGGCAGAAGCAGGCGGAGAGCGGCGGGTTGACGCCGGACGTCTCCAACGCCGAGAACTTCACCACCATCATTTCCGTCGCTCCCAGCCCGAAGGAAAAGGGGGTGATCTGGGTGGGCACCGACGACGGCCGGCTGCACGTCACCCGCGACGGCGGCAAGACCTGGACGAGCCTGGAGAAGAACGTCCCGGGCGTGCCGGCCAACACCTGGATTCCCAAGATCACCCCCTCGAAGTTCGACTCCGCCAGCGCTTTCGTGGTCTTCGACAACCACCGGCGGGAGGACTTCGCCCCCTACGTCTACCAGACGAACGATTGGGGGAAGACCTGGAAAAGCTTGGCGACGAGGGACCTGCGCGGCTACGCCCTGTCCCTGGAGCAGGACCCGATCGACCGCAACCTCCTCTTCCTCGGCACCGAGTTCGGCCTCTGGGTCTCCCTCGACGGAGGCGGGCGCTGGATGCAATGGAAGCACGGCGTGCCCACCGCCTCGGTCATGGACCTGGTGATCCACCCCCGCGATCACGACCTGGTCATTGGCACCCATGGCCGCGCCCTCTACGTGCTGGACGACCTCCGGCCCCTGCGGACGCTCTCCGAGACGACGATGGCCGAGCCGCTCCACCTCTACGAGACCGGCGACGTCCAGCAGCACTGGTTCGCCCAGGAGCCCGGCGGCTTCGGGCTCGGCTCGGCCGAGTACCGGGGCCAGAACCGGGACTACGGGGCCCTCATCACCTTCTCCCTGAACGTCCCGGGCCTGCCCCTGCTCGACTCCGACAAGGAGCGGCAGCGCAAGATCGACGAGCGGGCGGCCCAGCGCGAGAAGGAGGCCGCTCCCGCGACCCCGCAGCCGAAGACCGCCCGCGAGCTCAAGGTCCAGGAGCAGCCCGGCGGCAAGACCGGTGAGAAGAAGACCGAGGAGGCGAAGCCCGCCGCGCCAACGACTCCGGCGACTGCGAAGTCCGGAGAGGAGAAGCCCCCCGAGGCGGAAATCCGCATCGCCAACGCCGCCGGCAAGACGATCCGTACCTTCACCGCCCCGGTGACCCGGGGGCTCAACCGCGTCGCCTGGGGCCTGGGGCGCGACGGCTTCAAGCCATTCCCCCGCGAGGAGCCGCCACCGCCGCACCCGGGCGGCCCCGAGGTGCCGCCGGGCACCTACACGGTTACCGTGAAGTACAGCGACCATGAGGCGAAGGGGACCGTCCGCGTTCTGGGCGATCCCCGCAACCACAACACCGAGGCCGACTGGCGCCAGCGCGAGGACGCCCTGGCCCGGGTGGGAGCCCTCAACGACGCGCTGGCCGACGCCGTGGAGCGCGTCCGCAAGACCCGCTCCCAGGTGGACGAGGCTCTCTCCCGGATCGAGAAAGACAAAAATAAAGACAAGGACAAGAAAGACGCCAAGCCGGACCCCCTGACCGAGGCGGGAGGCAAGCTCAAGACCGACCTGACCAAGCTCGAGCGGCGGCTCTGGGCCCCTTACGACGTCACGGGCATCCAGCCGGAGACCGACGTGCTGACCCGGATCTTCTACTCGTTCGCCTACATCTCGTCCAGCTGGGCGCCCCCGAGCCCCACGCACCTGGAGCACCTGCGGCAGGCCGAGACCGCCGTGGCCGCCGTCCTCGCGGATTTCAACAAGTTCTTCGCCACCGACGTCGCCGCCTTCCGCAAGCAGGTCGACGACGCCAAGCTCCGCCTGCTGCCGGAGGAGAAGCCGATTGAGGTGAAACCGATCGAGTGAAGCGGACGAGCCATCGTTATCGCCCTTCCGGCCCCGCCCGGGCATAAATGCCTGGGCTAGTGAATGACGCCCCCTGAAGGGGACTTGAAGCCGGATTCATCCGGCGTCCTCAACTAGCCCCGGCATTTATGCCTGGGCGGAGGTGCGCACCGCAATTCCTTTCCTTCATGCGCCGCAGGTGCGGACCTGCTGGCTGTTCTCCCTCTTCTCCCGGCGGACGGGGGGGAGGCTGGGAGAAGAGGGCCGGGGTGATGAGGGTCTGGGGCGGGGGGCCTCTCAGCCGGATCTTCAGGCCCGAGCAGAAGTGAGTTCGCACAATCTTTGTCCCCTTCGGAGGCAGTTCCCGCACTCATCCACAGGAGTACCCTGCAGCTTTGTTACTTCGCGGCTCCACCGGCCGCATCATTTTGGGGCGCTTGTCGCCTTCAGGGGGAGAAAATTCAATGAATCAGGAAAAGTATGACGTTGCCGTGCTCGGTTCGGGCATCGCCGGCGCGACCCTCGCGGCCATTCTTGGCCGTCAAGGCTTTCGAGTATTACTGTTAGAAAAGGGCACCCATCCCCGCTTTGCGGTCGGCGAGGCGATGCAGCCGCAGAGCTCGATGCTGATGTGGATCCTCGGCCATCGGTTTGACGTGCCGGAGATCACCAACATCAGCAGCACCGACAGAATCCTGGCGAACGTCACCAAGAATTGCGGCGTCAAGAAGACCTTCGGCTTCCTCTATCATGAGGAGGGAAAGCGGCAGGACCCGGCGCAGGCTCATCTGCTCGTCCCGCCCGCCACGCCGCTGGTCTCCGAAAGCCACCTCTTCCGGCAGGACATCGACCACTACCTGGTCAAGGCGGCCATCAAGTATGGCGCCGACTACCGCGACAAGACTGACGTGCAGGACATCGCCTTCAATGACGACGGCGTCGTCCTGCGCACGGCCACCGGCGAAGAGTTCCAGGCCCGCTACCTGGTGGACGGCTCCGGCCACAAGTCCCTGGTGGCCCAGAAGTTCGGCCTGCGCGAAGGAGCGCCGGAGCTGCGCACCCAGTCGCGCACCATCTTCACCCACATGAAAGGCTTCAAGCGGTATGACGACACGCTCACGCCGGAAGAGCAGCCGGGCCTCTCGCGCGGCTGGTACGAGGGCACGCTGCACCACATGATCGACGGCGGCTGGTTCTGGATCATTCGCTTCGACAACGTCCCCGGTTCCGAGAGCGACCTGACCAGCGTCGGTCTGACCCTCGACATGCGCAAGTACCCGGACCGGGGGATTCCCCCGGAGCAGGAGTTCAACGAGATCGTGGCGCGGTTCCCGAGCATCGCCACCCATCTCGAAGGCGGCGTCGCGGTGCGGCCCTGGGTAGGCACGGGCCGTCTGCAGTTCTCCTCGCGGGACAGCGCGGGTCCCCGCTGTTTCCTCATGTCCCACGCCAATGGCTTCATCGACGCCCTCTACTCGCGCGGCATGATCAACACCTTCGAGCAGATCCACGCCCTGGCGCCGCGCCTCATGCAGGCGCTGCGCGACGACGATTTCTCGATCGAGCGCTTCGACTACCCGCGGCGGCTCCAGCAGGCGATGATCCTGGACAACGACCGGATGGTCTTCAACTCCTTCCGCTCCTTCGCCACCTTCCCCACCTGGAACGCCTGGCTGCGGCTCTGGCTGGTGAACATCATCTTCGGCGACCTGCGCATGTTCCGCATCTGTCTCAAGTTCCTCATGACGGGCGACAAGGCCGTATTCGAGTCCCTGGACGACGATCCGCTGCCGGTGAGCACCGCGCCGGGGGAGAGCCTGATGGAGGATCTTTACCGGCACGGCGACGAGACGTTCAACCGCTGGGAGGCCGGCGAGATCACCGCCGAGGAGGCCTCCGCCGCCATCTTCCGGAACCTGGGGGAGGCGAACCTGCCGCCCATCCATCCCTGGAGCGATCCAGCGTCGTGCCATCTCGACTTCCTGCCCGAGAAGCTGGGGCAAATGATCGGCTGGGGCATGACCGCGGCGCCACCGGACATCGCCCGCATGTTCGATTTCGATCCGTCCGTGCTCGCCAAGCTGGCCCCGCAGCCACAACCGGAGCCCGTGCTGGAACCGGAAGCCGTTCCGGCGATGGCGTAACCCGACATTCTTTGGATTCTTGTGCAGGTATCTCGGCCACCCCGCGCGCGGGGTGGCC
Source organism: Thermoanaerobaculaceae bacterium (assembly GCA_963717295.1). GTDB lineage: Bacteria > Acidobacteriota > Thermoanaerobaculia > Multivoradales > UBA5704 > DATARR01. The sequence continues at coordinate 6,155,681 of OY970330.1, read as the reverse complement.
GTTTCTTTTCCCGGGATCTCGATGTTCAGCAGTCGTTGCTCTAGGCTCAGGCGGTACGAGCGGACGAATGGCGCCGAACCGGTGGTGCTGACGCCCCTCGAATCCGAGAACATCGCCCGCGTACCGCGCGGCCAAGTCTGAACAATTCCATCCCAGAAGCTTTGAAGCTCAAGGACCGGTAGCGGCGGGCATTCCGCCGACAGCGAAGCACGGCTCGCCGGAAGCGAAGATCCTCCGGCCGGAAACCGGCGGCCTTCCGCCGGAGGCTGCAGTCCACTCGCCGGCAGCGCTGGTCCTTCGGCCGGCAGCGACGGACCTTTCGCCGGCTCCGTCTTGTGTCTCACCGGCGCCGGTGAGACATTCGCCGCTAGCAGTGAGACACCAACCGCCAGCAAAAACGCACCAACCGGTAGGGATGACACACCAAACGGCGGCGGTGAGACACAAGCCGGCAGCGGTGCATCATTCGCCGTCAGCGGCCAAGCGTTCGCCGGTGCCGGCGAGTCGTTCACCGGCAGCGGCGGGCCGTCCGCCGGTAGCGGCAGACGGTTCGCCGGAAGCGGCGGGCCGTTCACCGGCGGCGGTAGTGTGTCTTGAGCCTCCGGCGGGAGAGCTTTTAGCGGCCCGAGGACGCCCACTGTTCCCGGCGGGAGCCCGCGAGGTGATGGCGGGCGGGCCAACACCTCCAGAGCGAGCACCGCCGTGGGGTCGATTCCCTTCGCCCGGACGAGGACGCGGATCTCCGCCCCCCGGCGAGCAGGGTAACGGAGCGGGGTTGGCGGCGGAAGGATCTCTATACCCGCGGCAGTTCTCGTTAACACCCGCACGCCTCGATCAGGCCTCCGCCTTCTTGCTCTTTCCCCGTCCTTTGTAGGGCTTCTCGCTTCGTTTTTATCACCCGTATTCGAACCGGGAGTACAAGAGAGTTTTATCGATTTTGCTTCCGGAGTCGGCGCCTTCTTGACGTTGGGCGGCGACGCCTCTCGATTCTTTGTCTATGACCCTCAGTTTGGTGTCATTGAATCGGAGGGCTGCGCCGCCAAAAATAAGTCTTTCCTCGATCTCAGTCGGGTGCGTGGCCTCAAGGGCCTCTTAATCAAAGTTCTCTGTGTGGACAAGGCTTCTGTTTCCCGGAGCCAGACACACTACTTCGAATACCTGCCTGGCTCGGGGAAGATGCTCGCGATCAAGACCGTTGCGGCTCGGCCCACTCTTTCATGGTCGGAGCTCGATCTCGATGAACGGGGACAGGAGGTGTACATCTCCTACGGAGAATCCTGGCGGTACGAGATCTGGCGCTCTTCCCCTGGGACTAAAGATCTCCGGCTCTGGCCGCCTCAGTGACTGCGCACGGGCATGGGGGCTGGGGTTCGTCATGGGTTGGTGACGAAACGCCAAATTCGGAACGCGGTGCGTTCCGTTTTCCCTGGCTCCGGCAATTCTGAACGCGATGCGGTCACTTTCTCTGCCGCCGCGGATCGCGGCCCTTCAGGCCGCAACATTTAGGTTGACTTACGGGCCTTTATCGGACTGGCCTGCCCCAGGGCGGTGCCCCGGGCTGAGGAATCACGACCCGTTGGGCCGTCCTGAACGTCAAGGCCGGACGTGAATCCCGACACCCCGCGATCAGGGGACGACTTGAACGTTCGGCCGGGCCAAAGGTCCGGGATGCCTCAGCCCAGGTCATCGGCCTGGGTAACGGTCGATATCGATCTTGCGCCCCAACGGGGCGCGATAAAGGGCTCGGCGTCCTCCCTGCCACACCCCCGTCACAGGCTGTTTTCTTGAGTCCTGCTACACTACGCGGCCCGCCGGACGCTTTTTGTCCGGCTTCGAAGGAGGAAAACACCATGTCCATACTACTGGACCGAGAGATTACGCAGGACTTCGCACGGGCCACGGGGCTCGAGTGGCTGGAGACCAACGGACTGGGCGGCTGGGCTGGAACTACCGTCGCCGGCGCCCATAGCCGCCGCTACCATGGCCTTCTGGTCGCCGCCCAATCCCCCGCCGAGCGGATCGTCCTGCTTTCGCGATTGGATGAGACCCTCCACGTGGAGGGCGCAAGCTTCGATCTGGGGTGCAATCAGTTCCCCGGCATCGTGTCGCCGCGCGGCTTCGAGTACCTCACCGCGTTCCGCAAAGACCTGTTCCCCGTCTTCGACTACGAGGCCGGCGGCGTGAAGCTGCGCAAGACGGTGGCCGCCGTGGACGGCGAGAACACCACGCTGGTGCTCTACGAGGTGCTGGAGGCGCCGGGGCCGTTCATTCTGTCGCTGCGGCCGTTCCTCGCCGCCCGCGACCAGCACGCGCTGTCCACCGCGAACGGCGCCGTCTCCCAGGAGGCGCCGTTCGCGGACGGCGTGCTCCGCGTGCGGCCCTACCCGGAGGTGCCCGAGCTCTTCGTGGCCGTGCCGGGGGCGGATTTTCGTCCCAATCCCCAGTGGTGGTACCGCTTCGAGTACGAGCTAGACCGCCGGACCGGCCGCGATTTCCAGGAGGATCTCTGGACGCCCGGCCTCTTCGGCCTCGAGCTGGCCGCTGGCGACCGGCTAGGCATCGTCATCTCGACCGGGAATCCGGCCGGGCGCGACGCCTTCGCCCTGTTCGAGAAGGAGAAGAAGCGGCGGGAAAAAATCCTCAAGTCCCTTCCGGTGCAGGACGAGCTCGCCCGCTTCCTGGCGCTCGCGGGGGACGGGTTCCTGGCGCGCCGCGGAGCCCTTCCCTTCGGCGAGACCAGCCGCGACATGCTGATCGCCCTTCCCGGGCTGTTTCTCGCGACGGGCCGCTTCGAGGAGGCGAAGAAGATTCTCCGCACCTTCGCGAAGTCTCTCCACAAGGGTCTCCTTCCGGACCGGCTGGCCGAAAAGAGCGTCGTCACGGCTCCGGACGCTTCGCTGTGGCTATCCGTCGCCGCCTGGAAGGTTTTGGCGGCCACGGGAGACGAGGCGTTCGTCCGCGAGACGCTGCTGCCCGCTCTGCGCAAGGTGATCTACGCCTGCGAGCAGGGGACGTTCCCGGGAATCCGGGTCGAGGAGGACGGCCTGCTGGCGGTGGGCGAGGGCAAGACCGTCGAGGTCAACGCCCTGTGGTTTAACGCCCTGTCCATCCAGGCCGAGATCGAGGCGCGCCTCGGCGACGCCGCGGAGGCCAAGACGCTGGCGCAGCGGGCGCGGCGGGTCCAGAAGCGGTTCCAGGAGGTGTTCTGGAACGAGGAGATGGGCACCCTCTACGACACGGTGATCGGCGAGGAGCGGGACGCCGCCCTGCGGCCCCATCAGCTCTTCGCCCTGAGCCTCCCCTTCCCGCTCCTCCCGAAGCCGAGAGCGGCGCGAGTGCTGGCGGCGGTGGAGGAGAAGCTCTATACGCCGGTGGGTCTGCGTACTCTCGAGCCGGGCCACGTGGACTACGACGCTTCGTCCTATCACCAGGGAGCGGTGTGGGCCTGGCTGCTGGGGCCCTACTACTCGGCCCATGTGCGGGTGCATGGCCCGGCCGGCCGCAAGAAGGCACTGGCCGCCCTTGCCGAGCTGCGGCCACGCCTCGTCGAGGCCGGCGTCGCCTCGCTCCCCGAGGTCTTCGATCCCGAGCCCCCCCGCTCTCCCCGTGGCAGCATCGCCCGGGCCTGGGGTGTGGCCGAGGTGCTGCGGGCCTATGTGGAGGATCTCCACGCGGGGGAGGCGAAGCCGAAGGTGGCGAAGAAGGAAGCGAAGAAGCGGAGTTAGTTGCCGGCGGGACGCCGGCGCTCCCAGGGGGGCCTGGCTGGGGCGTTTTTGCTTTTCTCCCTCTTCTCCCGGTCGGGGGGAGGGCGATGGGAGAAGAGGGCCGGGGTGATGAGGGGGCTGTGCGTCGGGGCCCTGTGTTCCTCCGGCCTCCCCACCCCTGAAACGTTTTTCCCCCTACGGTCACTCCCGGATAAGCCCCTCCCCTCCTATCGGGTTCTCCCCTCGGGGCTCCTTTTTCTTTCTTCCCGGTTTCCTCTCAGCCCCTCGTGGTGGTAGGGTCTCTCTCTGCCGCGGAGTGGTCTGATGAGCGCGATGCCCCGCCAAGTCATCCTAGTCGGCAATCAGCCGGTCTCCCTGCCCGAGGGTGTCTCAGCTCTCGATTGGGCGCTTGAGCGCGTCAACGCCCAGAATCCGCGCATCAGGTCCTTCCTGGGCTGCATCCGCCTGATCGAGGGGGTGCTGGAGAGCAACTACGCCCTTCTGCACTGCTCGCCGGAACGGCTGCTGGACATCTGGAGCAAGGTGCGGAAGGTCTCCCAACTGATCCGCCGGCAGCTCTCGCCCCTGCTGGACATCCCCTCCCACATTCCGAAGCTGGAGGAGGCGCGGCTGAGCGCCGGGCTGGCCCTGTCGATGCTCGAGACTCACGTGCTCCGAGGGCTCGACCAATTTCCGGACGACGTGGCGCCCCAGCAGCTCATGGAGGTGCGCAAGCTCCTCTGCGTCTCCATCGGCCAGATCCACTCCTTCCTCCACGACACCTTCGGATCGATCATGGCGGCCGACCCGCGGAGCCTCCACGACGCCGACTACTTCCTCTCCCGCCGCTTCCCGCGGGATATCGAAGAGGCGGAATGGCTCCACTCGACGCTCATCCGGCTGGGCCAATACCTGGAGGGACTGGAGAGCGGGCGCCGGGCCCGGCTATCGAAGCCCGCCGGGCGCATCCGGCGAGACGAGGCCGTGCCCTCCCGCGAGGACTGGGGGCCTACCGCCGAGTTTCTGCGGATGCTACTGACCGGGCTCACCCCCAAGCTCAAGGAGATTCTGGCCCTGCGGGGAATCCGCTTCTACGAGATGGAGATCCTCGATCGCCATGCTTTTGAAATTCCCCACCACTGCAAGCTGGTTCTGGATCTGCACGAGACGGCCCTGGAGGCGGTGGAGGGCATCAAGGCCTCGGTGGGGGCCAGCCGCGCGGAGCAGGAGCAGGGTGTGCGGGACCTGATTCATTGCCATGTCGCCTGCGGCCGGCGGATCGCCGCCCGGCTGGAGGAAATCGACACCGTGCTGCGCGATCTGGTCGCCTTCGTTCCCCTGTGGGTCGAAGCCGTGGAGAAGCGCCGCGCCCTGCTGCTCAAGCGCAGCCTCGACGAGGGGCATAAAACCGACCCCGCCGTCTTCGAAGGTGAGGCGTTGTAGGATCTTCCTGCCGTGGACACGAACCGGCCCAATGTGAGAAGGAGAGTAATGAAGACTCTGAAGAGCTATGTCCTTGGGAGCTGGCAGGAGGGGAAGGAAGGAAATCTGAGCTTCGTCCCACTGGTCGATCCGTCGACCGAGGAGGTGATCGCCCGCGCGTCGAGCGAGGGGATCGACTTCGGGGCCGTGCTCGACTACGCCCGGCAACGCGGCGGACCGGCCCTGCGGGCGATGTCCTTCGGCCAGCGGGCGGCGCTCCTCAAGGAGATGTCGAAGGTGCTGCGCGACAACCGGGACGAGCTGCTGGAGCTCTCGGCCCGCAACACCGGCACGACCCGCGGCGACGGCTCCTTCGACATCGACGGCGCCTCGGGCACCCTGGCCTACTACGCGAGCATCGGCTGGCGGCTGGGCGACCGCACCTTCCTCTCCGAGGGCGAGGGCGTGCAGCTCGCGAAGACGGAGGGCTTCTACGGCCGGCACATCCTGGTGCCGCGGCCCGGCGTCGCCGTCCACATCAATGCCTTCAACTTTCCCGCCTGGGGCTTCGCCGAGAAGGCGGCCTGCGCGCTGCTGGCCGGCATGCCGGTGATCACCAAGCCCGCGACGGCCACGGCCCTGGTGACCGAGCGGTGCGTCGAGCTGATCGTCGCGGCCGGATTCCTCCCCGAGGGCGCCTTCCAGCTCATCGTCGGCTCCACGGGCGACCTGTTGAGCCGGCTGCAGCCGGACGACGTGCTCGCCTTCACCGGCTCGGCGGATACCGCGCTCAGCCTGCGCTCGCAGCGCAACCTCCTCACCGCGAACACGCGGGTGAACGTGGAGGCGGACAGCCTCAACGCCGCCGTGCTGGCCCCCGACGTGGCGGACGGCTCGGCGACCTTCGGGCTTTTCCTAAAGGATGTGATCCGGGAGATGACCCAGAAGACGGGGCAGAAGTGCACGGCCGTGCGCCGCATTCTGGTGCCGGCGAACCGCGTGGACGGCGTCCAGAGCGCGCTGATCGCCAAGCTCTCCGAGGTGGTGGTGGGCAACCCCGCCGATTCCACGGTGAAGATGGGGCCGGTCGCGACCGCGCAGCAACTGAAGGACACGCTGTCCGGAATCGGTGAGCTGGCCAAGTCGGCGCGCATCGTCCACGGTACGGGCCAGCGGATCAACGGCGCTGGCGCGCTGGCCGGCAAGGGCTACTTCGTCCAGCCCACCCTGCTGCGCGCCGACGATGCCCGGGCGGCGGGCGCCGTCCACAGCCGGGAGGTCTTCGCGCCGGTGGCCACGCTCCTGCCCTATGACGGCACGGCGGCCGACGCGGCGGCGATCGTGGCCCTCGGCGGTGGCACCCTGGTGACGTCGGCTTACACGGACGACGCGGCGTGGGCCGGCGACTTCGTGGCCCGGGGAGGCGGCGGCACGGGGCGGATCTACCTCGGCTCCGAGGGCTCCATCGCGGACGCTCCCGGCTCCGGCGCGGCTCTGCCGCAGACTCTTCACGGCGGGCCCGGCCGGGCCGGCGGCGGCGAGGAGCTCGGCGGCATGGTGGGCGTCAAACTGTATCTTCAACGAGTGGCCGTGCAGGGGACCAAGGCCCTGGTGGACGGCCTGGTGGGGGAATCATGAGCCCGGAAGACAAGGATCAATCCTTGCGCGATCACGTCGTGAAGCTGCTGAAGGGCGGCGGAGCCCACGCCAATCTCGACAAGGCTCTGGGCAACTTACCCGCGGAGCTGAGAGGAGCCAAGGCGCCGGGCCTGCCGCATACCGTCTGGCAGCTCCTGGAGCACATCCGCATCGCCCAGTGGGACATTCTGGAGTTCAGCCGCGACAAGGACCACGTTTCGCCCGAGTTTCCCAAGGGCTACTGGTCCGACACCGCCGCCCCGCCGGACGCCGCCGCCTGGGACCAGAGCGTCGAGATCGTCCACAAGGATCTGAAAGCCATGCAGGATCTCGTCGCCGATCCGACGACCGACCTCTACGCCAAGCTCCCCTGGGGAGACGGCCAGACGGTCCTGCGGGAAGCCCTGGTCCTGGCGGACCACAATGCCTACCACGTGGCCCAGATCATCAGCGTGCGGCAGGTTTTGGGGGCATGGTAGGGAGTGCTCGACTCACGGCAGATTCGTGCCGTCGTCGATACAAACGTGGTATTCGAAGGCTTGACTCATTTGGGATCTGCTGCTGAGGTCATTGACGCTTGGGCAGCTCGACGATTTCAACCGTGCATCTCGACGGCGCTGGCCTTTGAATATCAGGATGTCCTTGAGAGGAAGTTGAGCCCTCGTCGTGGCGAGGATGTCTTGCTGGCCTTACAGGCTCTCCTGGTGCGTTGCGAGTATGTGCCGATTCGCTATAGCTATCGACCTTCCAGCCGCGATCCTGGAGATGATCTGGTCGTAGATTGCGTCTTGAACAGCAGGGCAGTTCTAGTGACAAGCAACGTCAAAGACTTTAGGGGACCGTCGAAGACACTTGGGTTCCGGATCTTTCAACCCGCAGAGTTCTTGCGCTATATGAACAACCCGGGCACGTTGAGCTAAGACGGAGGTTGCCGGGAGGCAAGCAGGCTCTGCAAGGCCCTCTCCGCTTCTTCCTGTGGATAGCGGGTGGTCAGCTCGTTGAAGGCGATCCTCTGAACCTCGAGATCCGAGGCTGACACGAGACGAGCGAGGGAATAGACGACGTAATGCTGCAGGGATACACCCTCCCGCTCGGCTTGACGCTCTAGTTCCACTTTCAGAGATTCTGGGATCTCAAGGGTGAGTTGGCTCATTGCGGGGCTCCAGTGGCTATCATAGTGGCCTTCCTCGGGTAGGAGTATAGCGTGCCTCACGCCGCTGGAGGAGTGCACAAAGCCTTTCACCGTGCGGCAGGCTTTGAAGGCATGGCCGGAAGTGCCACGCTCAGGTGGCTGACGAGGGCGATCCGTTCGTAGCCGACCAGGTAGAGATGGAGGCGGTCTGGTGCTCCGGCTTCCTTCCACAGATAGATGCGGTCGAGGCCGGCGTGGTGGTTGTCCACGAGGTTGCCGGCGGCGTCGAGAAGGAAGAGGTAGGCGGGCCTCTCCTTCTCCCACTCCCGGGCTCGGTCGGCGGCGCTGGCGTAGATCTCCGGCGTCTCGATGCCGAAGGTGACGTGCAGGAGGTCGGCCTCGTCGGTGGGCTTGGTGGTGCGGGCGGGCAGGTCCTCCAGACGGGCGTCGGCGAGGACGAGACGATAGCCGTTCGGGTAGCGCAGCTCGATCTCGGCGAATCCGTCCGGAAAGACGGGGCTCTGGACCCGCCGCCAATGCGCCTCGGCGGGGTGCGCGAGCCAGGCGAGATCGAAGCGCATGGGATCTTTGCTGTCGTAGAAGCCGGGCTCGCTGAACTTCGCGGTGACGATGGGCTGCCGGTCGGGTGCCGACCAGTCGCCGTAGGTTTTCGCGAGCGGGGAAACCACGAGCTTCGCCTTGCGCGCCTGCTCTGAGAACTGCTCGACCGGCTCGCCGAGGTGAGCGTCGATCGCCGGCAGCGGCACATCGCGCACCACCGTCCGCATCTTGGCGAGAGGTACGGCGAGGCCGTCGAGCTTCGGATAGGCGTCGAGGTCCGCGGTGACGGCCGAGTAGGGAACGCCGTTCAGGGTCTCGAAAAGCCGGGCGTACTCGGTCTTCGGGAAGGTGAACCAGCCGTGGTAGTAGGTGCTCGTCCCTTGAGCGTCCTGACGATCGAGCCCGATCTCCCAGAGCCCTCCCTTCAGGCAGTTGTTGGCGACGAAGACGGTTTCCGGCCGGCCGGGCGCCGGGTACCGGGTCTGATTTCGGTTCAGCTCCCGCTGGATGAGCGCGATGCGGGTGAGCGACGGGTCTCCCTTGGCGAGGAGCGGCACGCGGGGGATGAAGGGCCGCAGATCGATCTCGGGCAGACCCGGCGTCTCGGTGCCGGAGAAGCGCAGCGCGTACCGCCCCTCCCCTAAACCGGTGAGCTGCAACGATGTCAGGTCCTGCCGCAGCGGCGTCTCGAAACGTCCCACCCGGCCCGGGTAGCCGGCGGGGACGTCGGGCTTGACGGCGATCTCCAGGCTCGGATTGGGGGCGGAATCGGCCCAGGCCGGCTGGCGGCCGCCCGCCAGGGAAGAGAGGCATAGGAAGAAACAGAGCCTACTGGCGCGACCGGACTCATTCATGGGCTTCTCCCTATTCAGCGTGAAATTCTGATCAGACTACAGCATCTCCAAATTCGCAAACTTTGCCACCAGCTTCCGCTTGCCGGACTTCTCGAAGAAGACGGTGAGGCGGGCCTCGTCGCCTTCTCCTTCGAGCTCCAGCACTACGCCGGATCCCAGCGTGGGATGGCGGACGCGGCTGCCGCGCCGGATGGCGCGGCGAGGCGCGGTGTGCTCCGGATCGGGCACGATCTGCCGCCCTGTCGGGAGCGGCGCGCGGGAGCGGCCGAAGCCGGTGGGTGGCGGCGGCTGAAAGGGCACGGAGGGGCGGGACGGGGACGACGCCGGAGATCCTGGAGATGCCGAAGGGGCTGATCCTCCGGACGCCGCCTGCCGGGGCGGGTTGCTGAAGAAGGAGTAGACGTCCTGAGCCCGTGGGTTCTGGCGCTCGGAGTAGAAAAGGTCCGGGCTCGCGGTGACGTTCAGCAGCGAGTCCGGCAGCTCGGCGAGGAAGGGCGATTCCATCTGGTCCTGATACCGGCCGGCGATGCGCCGCCGCCGGCAGCAGGAGAGGAAGAGACGTTCCCGGGCGCGCGTCATGCCCACGTAGAGCAGCCGGCGCTCCTCTTCCACGTCCTCCTGAGCCCCCTGGGAGTTGAAGTGGGGGAGCACGCCGTTCTCCAGCCCCGCCACCACCACGCCCCGGAACTCCAGACCCTTGGCGCTGTGCAGCGTCATCAGCGAGATGCCCTTTTCGGACTGGAGGGCATCCAGGTCCGACACCAGGGCGATGTGGTCGAGGAAAGAGGTCAGGAGATCCTGATCGCTGGCGTTGTTGTAGCTGTTCGCCTCGGTGAACTCCTGGGCGGCGGAAAGGAGCTCCTGAATGTTCTCCAGGCGCGCCACGTCGTCCGAATCGTCCCGGTTGAACAGGCCGGTGAAGGCGGTGGCCTCCAGCAGGCGGTCGAGGAGGGCCGGCAGCGGCAGCTCGGAGGCGGTGTGCTGAAGGCCCACGATCAGATCGCGGAACTTGCGCAGGGCCGCGGCGCTACGGGCCGGCAGGCTGCCGAGATCGTCCAGATAGATCACGTCCCAGAGCGGCTGGCCGAGCTGGACGGCGCGGTCGCGTAGCAGCTCCAGGGTGGACTTGCCGATGCCGCGCGGCGGCTGGTTGACAATGCGCATCAGCGAGAAGTTGTCCCGCGGGTTGCGCAGCACCCTCAGGTAGGCCACGAGGTCCTTGATCTCGGCGCGCTCGTAGAATCGCACGCCGCCCACCAGCGAGTAGGGAATCTCCTGCTTGAGCAGCTCGTCCTCAATGGCCCGGGTCTGCGCGTTGGTGCGTACCAGCACGGCCATCTCGGACAGCCGGTAGTTGGCCCGCAGGCGCTGCAGGGTACGGATGATCCACGAGGCTTCGTCGCCCTCGTCGCTCGCCTTGTAGAGCTCCGCCTTGACGCCGGCGCCGCTGTCCGTCCACAGCCGCTTGCCCCGGCGGTGGACGTTGTGGGCGATCAAGGCGCCGGAGACGTCGAGGATGGTCTGAGTGGAGCGGTAGTTGCGTTCCAGCTTGCGCACCTCGGCTCCTGGGAAGGTCTTCTCGAACTCCAGGATGTTGTTGAGGTCGGCGCCCCGCCAGCGGTAGATCCCCTGGTCCTCGTCGCCCACGGCGGTGAGGTTGCCGTCCGGCCCGCAAAGCTCCTGCACCAGCCGGAGCTGGGCATGGTTGGTGTCCTGATACTCGTCGACCAGCAGGAACCGCGTGCGCCGGCGGATGCGCTCGCGCAGCTCGGCGTCCGTCGACAGGAGCTTCACCGCGAGTCCGATGAGATCGTCGAAGTCCACCCCCGACGCCTGGCCGAGCAGCCCCTGGTAGCGCCGGTAGAGGGCGGCGATCTTCTTCTCGAAGAAGTTCGAGGCCGCCGCCTCGTAGGCCGGGGCGTCGATCAGCCGGTTCTTGGCGGCGCTGATCTGGCTCAGCACCGAACGAGGAGGAAAGGCGGATTCGGAGAGCCCCTCGGTGCCGAGCGCCTCCTTGACGAGGCCCATCTGATCCGAGGAGTCGAGGATATGGAAATCGCGCCGCAGCGCCACCCGCTCGCCATAGCGGCGCAGCAGCAGAAGGCCATAGCGGTGGAAGGTGCCCACGGAGGTGGGGAGGGGATGGATGCCGATGAGGGTCTCGACCCGTTCGCGCATCTCGCCCGCCGCCTTGTTGGTGAAGGTCATGGCGGCGATGTGCCCGGGGTCGACGCCCATCTCTTCGATGAGCCAGTAGATCCGGTAGGTGATGACCCGGGTCTTGCCCGATCCGGCACCCGCGAGGACGAGCTGCGGCCCCGTGCCATGGGTGACGGCGGCGATCTGTTCCGGGTTGAGCTCGGCCTCGAGCTCCTTGGCGATGTCTTTCTTCACGGGGGGAGTGTGTCCGAGGGGCAGTGGAATGGCAAGCCGGGGTGCCCTGCCAGGGCGTTCCTCAAAGCGAGATCTTTCGTAACCCGAAGCGAAGACTTGGCTTAGAGGCAGGATCGTGGCATGCTTCCCCGCCACTCGTGAGGCTTCAATTTGTCTGGCGCGGGGAAATTTCCGGAGGATTGCTCATTGGTCCGACACCCCTGGGAGCTGACGCTACGGGAATTCCTTGACAAGGCGCTCAGGGATTATGGAATCCAGATCGAGCTCAGCCATGCATCTGTTGCTGGTGGGCGCTTCCTGACCAAGAACGCCCGGCACTATCCCGTCCCAGTCTTTGATGAGAATGAGGTGATGCCGATCGAGCTTCTCGAATTCCTCTGCAAGCTGTACCGGATTCCTCCCGAGGACTTCGGCCTCAACCCCTGGCAGGACGACGAGTAGGGCCGAGGAAAGAAAATCAGGCGGCGAGCCGGGCGTCGAGGATCGGCCCGGGCCCGAGGTCTTCAGAGACCCGCGGGAAGGCAACCGTCCAGGGTTGCGCGCTCTCGTACATCTCCCAATACCGGCGAGGCGCCGGTGAGTAGCCGTGGAAGGGCTCGACGCCGGTCTGCTGACTTGCGGCCATCAGGACGTTCAGAAACCGCCGGATCTCGCCCGGCACGTCCTCCAGAGTCCGGGTCACTGTCACGAACTCGCGGTCCAACCCGCGGATGATCCACCACTCATCCGACTTGTAGACGACAATCTGGAGCTTCTGTTCGATCATGGGACCCTCCACTCCCGCCCATTCTATCCCACCCGGGAATGCCCGGGCTCTTCGGGGGATGACTGGCGGTCCGGGTGGCGAGGCGTGTATCGATGACCGTGCCGAAGTCCTCGCGAAGCTCAACCAGCGGCAAATTCTCTCTCCACGGCTCCGCGCACTCGTACATCTTCCAATATCGGCGGGGCGCTTTGGAGTAGCCGTGGAAGGGCTCGACGCCGATCTGTTGACTGGCGGCAAAGAGCAAGCAGAAAAACTGCTGAATCGAGGCGGGTACATCCTCCAAGCGCCTCGCAACAGTCGCGAAGTCGTACTCCAAGCCGTGAATGATCCACCAGTCTTCCTCCCTGAACACAACCGTCCGAATTCGTGGCTCTATCATGTCGTTCAGCCTGCTTCGGGGCCTAAGCCGGTTCTATCAGCAGCCAGGTGTGCTTCGTATCGAGGAAGAATCTCGCTCTTCATTTCCTCCAGGGGAGTCCGCGTCACGAGAGTCCGAGCGTGCTCATACATCTTCCAGAACCTTCGCGGGGCCTTGGAGAACCCGTAAAAAGGTTCGACTCCTAGTGCGGCGTTGGCTGCCATCTGGCCAATCAGCAGCCGCCGGAACTCGCCGGGCACGTCGTCCAGATGCCGGACCTGGGTCACGAGGTCGTACTCCAGGATCTGGATGATCCACCAATCTCCTTCCTTGAAAATGACAACTCGAAGAGTAGGCTCAATCATCAGGTTCCTTCGTCAGCAATGAGGTCCCGCTGTCGGAGCGGACCTGCACTCTCGATAGAGAGGCCGGATAGCGGCTGGCGATTGCGCGAGCCTCCTTCTCCATCGTGGCGTGCTCTTCAGCCGTCATAGAGGATAAAAGTTGCTGCAATCCGTCATGATCCAGATCTCTTGGTCTCATGAACCGAGTATATCCCCGTCGGGGTGCTGACTTCCACCGGGAGGTCCGGGAATGCCCGGGCTCCCGGAAGCACTTAGGATAGTGGGAAAGTGTCCGCCGCCTGCCGCGGCCCGTTCGGAGAAAGGAACCCTGCCAGTGTTCATGAAGCCCGTCGAGATCCATAACGTCTTATCGCAGAGTGTGATCGGCCAGGAGGAGTCGCTGCGCTACGTGTCCGTAGCCATCTTCAAGCACCTCGAGGGGGAGAAGTACGGCAACCTCCTGCTGATCGGCAACTCGGGAACCGGCAAGACGACCATCATGCGCGGTATCGAGGGGCTCTACAACGCCCACGAGGAGTTCGCGGAGTACCGGGTGGTGCTCATCATGAACGCCAACACCCTGGCGACCGAAGAAGGCGCGGTGGACACCAGCCGCCTCTTCGCCCGTCTGGAGGAGCGCACCCGCCAGGTGCTGGGCGAAGGCGCCACCGCCGAGCAGATCGGCCGCGCCATGGAGCGCGCCACCGTCTGCCTGGACGAGATCGACAAGGTCTCGGGAATGATCGGCGGCAAGCCCTACGTCACCGGCATCAACATCCAGCAGGCCGTGCTGACCCTGATCGAGGGCGAGCGGGTGCCCCACCGCATCACCGCGCCGAAGGACGGCTTGCTGGAGTCCAGCACCGTCTGGGTCGACACCGGCAAGATGCTCTTCCTCTGCGCCGGCGCCTTCGAGACTCTCTACGACCAGATCTTCCACCGCGTCACCTCGCCCAAGAGCGGCATCAAGCTCCCCACCACCACGACCTACACCAACGGCAAGATCACCATCCGCGAGTACTTCACCCTGCGCCACCACTTCCGGCCGGAGGACCTCTTCGAGTACGGCATGCAGCCACAGTTCCTTTCGCGCTTCGACAACGCCGTGATCCTCGAGGATCTGACCACCCAGACCCTGTCGCGGATCTTCAAGGAGCCGCGGGAAGGAGTGCTCCAGACCTCCCAGAACTTCTTCCGCAAGTACGATATCGAGCTGGAGATCACCGACGACGCCGTGCAGAAGATCGCCGAGGAGGCCGCCAAGAGCAGCCGTATCGGCGCCCGCGCCCTCAAGTCGGTCTATGGCAAGATCATCAAGCCCTTCGAGTTCGACCCCTTCTCCCGCGAGGAGGTGAAACCGGTCAACGGCGCCGGCGGTCCCCATCGTCTGGTGATCGACGAAAAGCTGACGAACGAGGCATTGAAGCCCGCGATTTAACCTCGCAACCGAGAGCAAAGCGAGAAAGAGAGAGCCGATGGAGACCCCGCAGCCTTTGCAGGAGACCGCCGTCCAGGTCCGTGACCGTCTGATCGCCCGCTACGGCCCGGAGCACGCCGCCCGTATCCAGCGCGGTGTGACCCAGGTGGCCGTACGCTGGTGGACGGAGGATGGGGACGCCGCGGCGCTCGCCGCCTTCTGCGAGGCCAACTTCATCGCCGATCCAGCGGCTCTCACGACGACCTTCCGCCGTCTCGAGACCGTGCTGGAGCAGGTCGACGGCCATCTGCACGAGGTGCGGCGCAAGCTGACTACACCGCTCGACCTCGACACCGGTCCGATCTCCACGGTGGACCGTCTGTTCGCCGATCTCGACCTCGCGGCCCACGTGGAGGAGGACCTCTTCCGCAACCGGGTGGCCTTCCTGGCTCTCCTCAATTTTCCCGTCCACACCCTGGAGGAGCGGCTGGCGCAGGGTCCGGCCTGGGACCGGGAGACCTGGTCGCGGTCGCGGCTGATGGATCGCTTCGCCCTGCGGGTACCGGCGGCCGTGCAGCAGGAGATGACGCGAACCTTCACGGCGGCGGACCAGTACATCAACGCCTACAACCTGCGCCTCGACCGGCTGATCACGAATGCCGGCGACCTTGGCGAGCGGCCGTTCCCCGAGGGCCTGCGGCTCATTTCCCACTGGGGCTTGCGCGACGAGCTGGCCTCGCACTACGCGGACTTGAGCCCGGCCGGTCTCGCCAAGCAGCGGCTCATCCTGAAAGTGATGGAGCGCATCGTGCGCCAGGAGATCCCGGCGGCGGCGATCGACAATCCCGATCTCCTGTGGAACCCGGAGACCAACGAGGTACGGCCCCTGGAGCCCGGCACGGCGGGCGTCTCCGATACCGTCTCCAAGACGGCGGATCTCTCCGTCCGCGAGCCCGACACCCGCTACGCGACTCTCCTCCGGGTCTTTCAAGCGATGCGCAAAGCGGACCCCTACAGCCCCAACGAGCCCACCTTCATCGCCCGCCGCTTCGAGCGGGACCGCCAGATCCCCGAGCGCGAGGTCGAGGCTCTCCTCGACTCCGTGCTCACGGCGCCTGAGGTGATGGAGCTCGGCAGGCTCATCGCGAGCCGCCTCGGCCGCCCGCTGGAGCCGTTCGACATCTGGTACTCCGGGTTCAAGTCGCGCGCCGACGTTTCGGAGGGAGATCTCGATCGCACCGTGCAGGCGCTCTATCCCGACCTGCCCGCCTTCTCGGCGGCCCTGCCCACTTTGCTGGAGCGCCTGGGATTCTCGCCGGAGCGGTCGGCATGGCTGGGCGAGCACATCGTCGTCGACCCGGCTCGCGGCGCCGGCCACGCCGTGCAGGCCCTGCGGCGGGAGGACAAAGCCCACCTGCGGACGCGGGTCCCCAAGGGGGGTATGGACTACAAGGGCTACAACGTGGCGATGCACGAGCTTGGCCACAACGTCGAGCAGGTCTTCTCGCTCAACGGCATCGACTGCTGGCCTCTGTCGGGCGTACCCAACAACGCTTGCACCGAGGCGTTCGCCTTCATCTTCCAGCATCGCGACCTGGAGATGCTGGGGCTTCTGCCCCACGGGACGGATGCCTGGTTCAACGAGACCCTGGCCGTCCTCTGGAACACCTACGAGATCGCCGGTGTCTCCCTGGTCGACATGGGAGTCTGGAACTGGATGTACCAGAACCCCGAAGGTTCCCCCGCCGAGCTCCGGGAGGCGACTCTGGCCATCGCCCGCAAGGTCTGGAACCGCTACTTCGCCCCTGTCTTCGGCGTCCGCGACTCGGAGATCCTGGCGATCTACTCCCACATGATCGTCTACGGCCTCTACCTGCCGGACTATGCCATCGGCCACATCATTGCCTTCCAGATCGCCCGTGAGCTGCGCGGGCGGGACTTCGGAGCCGAGATCGAGCGCATCTGCCGCCAGGGGCGGCTCACCCCGGACGCCTGGGTCCGAGGCGCCGTCGGCCGGTCCATCTCGGCCCAGGCGCTGCTGGACGAGGCCCGGGAGGCGATCGCGGCGACGGCGGAGAAAGATCAGACCGATCAGGTCGCCCTCGTCCGGGATTGAAATTCCGGCGGCTCGGAGCGCCCCCGCCCGAAGACCCTCATCACCCCGGCAGTGCGCCCGTAGAGTAGAGGATTCAGCTCTCCAGGTAGTCCTCAAGCTTGAGGACGCGAAGCCCTGGGATCGACGGCAAGCGGTTGTCGTTGGTTACGAAGACTCGGCAGCCGGCAATCTGGGCTGAGGCGATCTGAAGAGCGTCCGGCGTTTTCACTCCGGTGGTCGCCCGAACTTGGGCGGCAACCCGCAAGAGATCGAGATCGATCGGCACCATCTCCAGCCCGCGACTGTCAGTCAGGATCTCCTCATAGCTGTCCGCGAGCGTCCAATTCTCCTTCCTCACGGGAAGCACCAGCGTTTCAAGGAGAGTGACGCTGGAGGTGACCGCTTGGAGCCGCCCGCCGTCCAAGGCCTGGAAGAGAGGATCGACGACCGGAAGATACCGAGGGTGCTCCTCTATGAAGAAGATGAAAATGGACGTGTCGAGAGCCACGGGGCCCTGTCCAATATCCTCTATGAGTCCCAAGAGTCCCGCTCCGCTCGGAGATACTCCGCGGAATCAATCCCGGCCCAGATCTCCTTGCCGAGTCCGCGCAGCTCGAGAATGGACCTGGACCTCGGCCGGCCGACAGACTTGGAGACGAGGTGAATCACCTGCTGGGCGACGGACCGGTGCTCGTCCTCCGCCTGTTTCTGGAGTTGCTCGTACAGCGGCTCGGGAAAGTTCTTGATGTTGAGAGTGGCCATTGCATCCTCCGTCTTGCCTCCATTATGGAGGATCATCCCGGGTGAAGGCAACGCTGGAGAGCCTGGCGTCTTGAGCCCGGCTTCCTTTCCAACCTTCGAGACACCTATTTCTTTGGTGGCGAATCGGTCTCCTGCCGGTCCGTCAACAAGGAGATGAAGATGAAGAAGCCCATTCTCGTCCTTCTGGCCCTCCTCGCCCTCCTTCCGTTCGCGCAGCTCCTGGCCCAGACGGTGCCGGCTGAGCCGGCCACGAATTCCGTAGCCCCGTCGCCCGACACGGCGCGGTTCCTGGCGACCCTGAAGGGCGGACAGGCCCAGGCTCCGAGTGACCTGGTGCCCGCTCCAACGTTCCTGACCAACTGCGGCTACAACCCGCCCTGCGAGTCAGGCCAGATCTGCTGCTTCCTCTGTGGCAACCCGCCTGCGGAGGACCCTGACATTTGCCTGGGCTGCGTGACGCCGTACAAAGGCCGCTGCCCAATGGTCTTCTAGGAAGCCTCCCGGCGCGACCCCCGAGCTCAGCGAGCCGGGAGAGGCCGGGTCCATGCGGCCTCCCCGGCGCGGGGTCTTTCCCTCTTCAGCCTTGCAGGATCTTCTTCCAGAGATTCTGGCACTGCGCGGGGAGCTCTGAAAGGCGCGACTCGACGTCCAGGACGAGATCGTCCCGGAAGGGCCGCGCAAGGAGCTGCTGCACATCCCAGGCGTCCTGAGGACCTCCGGCATAGAGCTTGAGGAGAACCAAGTCGGCGGCCCGCACCACGAGGAGCTCTCCGACGGGCTCGGCCCTTTCGAGGAGTCTCGTCTGCCAGGTCCACTTCCCGACCACGATGTCGATCGGGGGCTCGCCCGGAGCCTGAAACCGCACGACGCCCGCCAGGGGATCGGTCATATCGCCCTTTCGGACATTGACGGCAATGCCTCGGCTTCGCAGGTCGGCCCAGAGGCCGGGCCTCAGGCAGGAGGCATCGGCGACGAACAGGTCGAGATCGGCGCTCGCGCGGTTGACTCCATAGGCGGCCAGGGCGAGAGCCCCGATCAGGGCATGGCGGATTCCGGCCGCCTCAAGAGTCGAGCTGATCTCTTCGAGCAGGCTCATCCAATCAGCTCGGACATGCACTTCGAAGGAGTACGCCCTGCTTGGCGCTGCCGCTGGAGCTCCCGGATCGCGGTCTCCCTGTCGAGGCCGTTCGCTTGGCGGAACAACTCCAGGCCACGCTCCCCGAGCCGCAGGACGAGAGCCATGCGCTCCTCGAACGGGAGCCGGAGCGCCTCATCCTGAAGCTCGTCGCGCAGGTCGTCGGCCACGGATCGCATGGGAGGAGTATAAGCCGTGCCAGAGGTGGGACCGAATCGCGAATCGGCTGGCACCTCGCTGGGATTCGGCGAGCCGGCAGAGGCCGGGCCAGCCGGCCTCCCCGGTGCCGGAGAGGACCCTTTAACCGGGAGGTACCGGCACGGGAGGCTCGATATCGCCCACCATGGACTCGACGGAGACGCCCGCGCCGGGGAGGCACGTCCACTCCGGGTCCCCCGGACGAACCTGCATCATGTAGGCCCAGTGAAGGGTTACCGCGGCCCCGGGACCGGACGACATCTGCATCTCGAAGCTCGGCTTCTCCAGATGGATGGTCACCCGTCCGGTCCCGACCGTGGAGGCCACGGCCGACCGGATGAACGCGATGTACACCTGCCCTTCCGGCGTAATGCTCGCAAGGAAGGTCATGTCCTTCTTGCCGGCCGGGTCCGGAGTCTCACTGGCCTTCGTCAGTAGAACCGAAGCCACACCCCAGAAGTAGCCGTCCTGGTAGCCGGTGATGGACCAGACGGTCTGATCGATCACCCATCCGAAAGAGCTGGTCCCCTGTCCTTGAATGGCCGGCATGGAATCGGCCGCGCAATACCAATACGTGCCCTCCAGCCACTTCCAATCGCTCCGGTTGTCCATTGCCATAGTTGTTTCCAGCGCGGGGCCTCTCGCTACGCGGTCCCAACGAGGCACTGGACCTCGCCGCAGGTCACGGCGTTCGAGACACAAAAGGGCTCGTCCGTCCGGTCGGCGGCGCCACCAAAGACCCGGGATGTCTCGCCAGGGTTGAGCTGGCGGACGGTCTCGCGGTGCAAGGTCAGCTTCTTGGTGAGCTTCTTCATGGCTGGGCTCCCTTCGTCTGGAACAAACTGTTTCCGGACATTCTACTTCGATGCGCGATCATCCGGGGCGCGCCGCCGCCGCGTGTTGTAGGAACTCCCGATACCCTGCTACCCTCTCCTTGAGGAGACGACTGATGGCTGACCTTCTTGACCGGATCACGATCAACCCGAACCAGTGCGGTGGCCGCCCCTGTATTCGTGGCATGCGGATCCGGGTGACCGACGTTCTGGACCTTCTCGCGGGAGGGCAGAACCCGAACGAAATCCTCGGGGCCTACCCCTACTTGGAAGCGGACGATATCGCCGCCTGCCTGCAATATGCCGCCCGGCGTCTCAATCATCCGACGCTGGCGGCATGAGCGGCGGTCCCCGACTCAGCCTTTGTGATGTAGGTCGATGCCCGAGCCGCATCTCCCCTGAACCCGAAGCATTCAGCGAAGGACGTAGAGACGCTCCCAGCCCGTCCACGCGACGGTCCGCAGGCCATGGGACGGCGGGACGTCTCCGCAGCGGCCATAACCTCCCGAACGACGAGAACCTGTAGCGGGGCGATGTCGCTTTCGTTTCCTCAACGGAGGATACCGCTCTGTGGAGCGGCTGGCACCTATCCGGGAAGTTCGCTTTGTCTCGCCTCCTAGCGCGTCATGGCGGCAAATTGGCGACAAACAAATATTCCCTTGTCTTGCCTCGCGAGGGAACTTTGGGGCACAGGTTGGTGATTCGCTCCAAAACTATTTTCTCAAAATCATCGTAAAGAGCAGCCACTTCTTGATGGAAGGCGTTGCTCACTACAACAGTAGCGCCGGCCTTTGCAGCCCTCCGACAGGTAACAGCCAAGCGCTCCTGATCTCGCCACGTAAAGTTACACTCATTATAGCGTCGGAAGCCATTGTTGTTATGAGTGACTGTGTAGGTTGGGTCGCAGTACACCAAATCTTCTCCGCCAACACGACTCAGAGACTCCTCAAAATCGCAGCTCTCTAGCAGGCATCCATTAAGAATTCCTGCCGCCTTAACCAGTAACCCTCTCGTCCAGAGTCCATGATGGGTTCTGGCACCGCCCCCATATGGAACATTGAATTGACCGAGTCTATTTAGGCGATACATACCGCTAAAAGCGGTGCGATTCAGAAACAAGAATCTAGCAGCTCTCTCAAGCTCTGACCCACCGCAAGTTCTTCTGAGTCGATAAAAACACTCAGCATCTACCTCAAAGACCTTCAAGTGGTCAACAAGCTCTTCGGCCTTATCTCTCACCTGGATGTAGACATTAATGAGTTCTGGGTTGATATCGGTCAAGACTGATCCCTGAAAGCCAAAATGAAAGAAAAAAGCCCCACCACCGAGGAAAGGCTCGAAGTACCTCTTGACGGAGAGGGCTCTAATACGCTTCTCGATAAGCGGAGTAAGCCAGCGCTTGCCCCCTGGCCAACGCAAGAATGGCAGGCAATGCCTCATTATAGCCTGAACTCGCTATGCCTGCCTACGATTGCTGAGATCGCGAAGCCGTGCCGATAGATCGTATTTCTCAATAATTCTAGCTGAAGCAGGCGGCACCCTTTCCCTCCACGTGAGATCTCCTTGTCGGATACGATTCCTCACGTCCATTCCGTCATAGAGCTTAACATCGCGCCTCCACAAAACTACAACCTCATAGCCTAAACTACGCAGAAGGTCTACCTTGAACTCATTCCAAGGTTCGCAAATAGTCGTCATTATTGGGATTGATAGCGGCAGAAAATTGACAAGACTCTCAGGCCTGTCTACCGGAAAGGGAAGAACACCGAACTCCGCCAAGCCCAGTCCTGCCTCTGTCAGCACATCAACGATCATCTCGGCACGCTCAAAGTATGATAATGGATTGTTTAATGGGTTTTCGCGATGAAGATCATGCGGGCTATTCGCGAGATTGAGAACGTCGAACTGAGTAACGCCGACCCATAGAAAGTCACAGTGCTCCTTCGCCGTCAGTAGATACTCAAGGTGCCCCTTGTGCAAGGGTTGAAAGCGGCCATGGACGGAGGCTACTGCTAGGCGTGAAGCTCTCATAACAATCCTTGATCCTCCCAGGGCTCTGAAGAGTCCCACAGGCGCCTGAAGTACAATTCCAGCGGGTAGTAAAAGGACTCAACCTCCCTTCGGGCTTCGGGAGATTTGGCCACATGTAATTGCGGAAGCTGAGAACCATCGCCTTCCCCAAAATTGTTATAACTAAGCAAGCATATTGAGCGATCAATAAACATTAATCGTAGTATAGGCTCTTCTTTGTAGAATCTGACTTCCAGGTTGATATTACGGCGTGCCTTTAGATCGGCTAGAATCCGCAGAGAGCTGAGTACGAGATCTCGGTATTCACCCTCAGCCTTGCCGGCGCGCTTTGCTGCCGCCTTGAGGCTATCATCCGACGGAGATAGGAGAAGGAATCGGATGGGCACATCTTGCCGGCATCTGAGCACGGCTGAAACGAATTCGGGTTCGTGGGTAAGCTTGGATGCGCCTACACCCAAGAAATCTATGTAGTTCCGACAAAGCCTCAGCGCGGAATTATAATCAACACCTGTCAGAATGCTCCGGTCAGCCCCTCGAAGTCCGACATGCCAAAATTGCCCCAGCGCTCTCCACCAATAAATCGCAACGGCAATTGATGTCAAAAAGGCGGGAAGAATAAACCACCAAATGTTCCCACCTACCCATTGCCACAACAAGACAGAGCCTAAATCTGCTATTGTTAGTATGGCTGCAGAACCCAAAAACAGAAGTGCCGGAGCCTGCGGATTAGCCCGAGCCAAGCGGAGTCCAAGCTGCTTGTGTGTAAATACAGCCAAGGCTACCAAGATTGTGGCAATCAAGCTGCCAATAGCGCCAATCAAAATATCGCGCATATAGTTATGAGCCTTTTAGAAATCTGCGGGACTGCCGAAGCTGATGTTCTAGGATAAGCAAAGACCAATTCTCGAAGTCTAGGCGCCGGGCAAGTATTTCCTCAATGGATTCGAACTTTGAATCGATTAGGAAGCCTCGCTCACCAATTTCATATCTGCGGCTTTTTGGCAATACCTCGTAAACAATGCCCAGGTGTTGTCGACTCAGAGGGCGACTGTCGTCGTACAGAAGTCCCTGATATATTAGAGGCGGCGGTCCTTCGTCCTGAGGAAACTTTATTTCCTCTCTTAACTCCCTGTCTATAAAAGCACGCCCATCGTCAGGATCAAATATGTTGAAAAGCGAAGGAATATCTCCGGGATTCAGGTGACCGCCAAAAATTAGAGAATAGAAGCCATGGAGTCGACTCTCTGGGAGGCGCTTCGTTCTTTTATAGGTGAGAAGTTGGTCTCCAAACCGCACTATAAACACAGAGACCAGCTGTATTACGGAAAGATCCTCTTCTGCCTCCCTGCGCGGCATAGAACGGCACTCATCAAGCAGCTCACGGCCGTTTTGAAGCGCAATCGCGTGTAATCCAACGCCGGGTAAATATTTAGGAAGAGAAGAAGCTGAAAAGACTACGACTTCCTCCTCCAGTAGATTTTTTGCATAGCGGTCGGCCACAAATTCGTTTAGGCTTCCCTTCCATTGCCGAAGACCGAAGGTGCCCTGACCAGTCCGCATAAAAGGAGAGGCCTCTCGCTTCTTAAGTATTTCGGTGGACAATTTTGACTTCATGGTTTGCCAGGGAGTCTTTCCTGAGGTCTCGAGTAAACCCTGGCTTAGAGCGCGAGCAGTAATCTCTCTCGCAGAGAGAGGGCTCCCATCCTGCGCAAGGACCTTATATGCTGCCCCTAGGAAGCGCCCCATACACTGTAAACCTTAAATGGCCGAGTCTACTTTGACGCCTAGCTGAAGGCGGTCGCGGCGGCGTACCGCGGGATTGGAAAGCAGCGGCAAGTGCGTGCTGGGTACCTGAGGAAGTAGCGGCGGCGAGATATCAGCGAGGGCAAGAGATGACTCCATGCGTCAATACTATACGCACTCCGCCCCTTCGCCCACGCCTAGAATGAGAAGGCGTCGCCCCGTCATAGGCCATCGTGGTTCGGAAGGCCGTGGCCGCCTCGGAGACGTCCCGACGTTATAGGCCTGCGGAGGGTGTCGTGAACGGGCTGGGAGCGTCTCTACATCCTCCGGCCAGGACTTCGAGGCGCGCCCACCCCCGCCCGTGCCACAATCACCCTGCCATGACTGACCTCTCCCTCTCCGCCGCCCCCTCCCAGACCGAGCCTTCCCGCTCGCGCCCTTCTCTCTTCGAGCGGGTTCCTCCGGATGGCACCCGCGATGCCGACACGATCCTCGACCTGTTTGTGGACTGGGCGGCGGATTCGGGGTTTGAGCTGTATCCGGCTCAGGAGGAGGCGCTGCTTGAGATCATGGCGGGCAAGCACGTCATCCTCAACACGCCCACGGGGTCCGGCAAGTCGCTCGTCGCCCTCGGGCTTCACTTCAAGGCCCTGTGCGAGGGGCGGACGTCCTTCTATACCAGTCCCATCAAGGCCCTGGCGTCGGAGAAGTTCTTCTCCCTGTGCGACGACTTCGGACCCGAGAACGTCGGCATGATGACCGGCGACGCGTCGATCAATCCCGACGCTCCCATCATCTGCTGCACGGCCGAGATCGTCGCCAACCGCGCCCTGCGCGAGGGCGAGCGGATGGACGCTCCCTACGTCATCATGGACGAGTTCCACTACTACTCGGACCCGGAGCGCGGCGTCGCCTGGCAGATCCCTCTCATCGCGCTGCCTCACACCCGGTTCCTTCTCATGTCCGCGACACTGGGCGACGTTTCCTCCATCCAGGAGCACATCGTCGAGCGCACGGGCTTCGAGGCGGCGCTCGTCAGCTCGGAGCAGCGGCCCGTCCCCCTCGACTTCGAGTACCGGGAGACGCCGCTCCACGAGACGATCGAGAGTCTCGTCAAGGCCGGCAAGGCGCCCATCTACATCGTCAACTTCACCCAGCGCGAGTGCGCGGAGCTGGCGCAGTCGCTCACCAGCATGCAGATCTCCACCCGCGAGGAGCGCGACAGGATCCGCGACGCCGTGGGCGGCTTCCGCTTCGACTCGCCGTATGGCAAGGAGTGCAAGCGCTTCATCTCCTTCGGCATCGGCGTCCATCACGCGGGCCTGCTGCCGAAGTACCGCCTGCTCGTCGAGCAGCTCTCGCAGCAAGGGCTGCTCAAGGTGATCGCCGGCACGGACACGCTGGGCGTGGGCGTCAATATCCCCATTCGCACCGTGCTCTTCACCAAGCTCGCCAAGTTCGGCGGCCAGAAGGTGTCCATCCTCTCCGTGCGCGACTTCAAGCAGATCTCCGGCCGCGCCGGCCGCAAGGGGTTCGACACCCAGGGGAGCGTCGTCGCCCAGGCGCCCGAGCACATCATCGAGAAGCGCAAGAGCGAGCGCAGCGGCGGCAAGAAGAAGGTCACGGGTCCCGCCAAGGGGGAGGTCTCCTGGAACGAGGAGACCTTCGAGAAGCTCCGCACCCGGCCGCCGGAGACCCTGAAGTCGCGTTTCCGCATCACTCACGGCATGGTGCTCAATCTCCTGCAGCGCGACGCCGAGCTGGATGATCCGAACTTGCGCAACTTCGACTCGCTGCGCGACATCATCCAGCGCAGCCACGAGGAGGAGGGTGCCAAGAAACGCCTGCTCACCACCGCCGCCGTCCTCGTGCGCTCGCTCTACCGCTCGGGGATCATCCGCATGCGGCGGGACTCGCGCTCCGACTATCTGTGGGCCGTGGTGGCGGACGATCTTCAGTGGGATTTCTCCCTCCATCAGGCCCTCTCGCTCTACCTGGTGGAGACGATCGGCTCGCTGACCCAGGACTCCGAGACCTACGTTCCTGACCTCATCACCCTGGTGGAGTCGATCCTGGAGAACCCGGAGGCGGTGCTCCGCAAGCAGGTGGACAAGCTCAAGGGCGAGCTGGTGGCGAAGCTCAAGGCGGAGGGCGTGGAGTATGACGAGCGGATGGAGAAGCTGGCGGAGGTCACCCATCCGAAGCCGCTCTCCGACTTCATCTACGGCACCTTCAACCACTTCCGCGGCAAGCACCCCTGGGTGGGCGGCGAGGACATCAAGCCGAAGTCAATCGGCCGCGAGCTGTTCGAGGGCTACATGAGCTTCGCGGACTACATCAAGCGCTACAGCCTACAGCGCAGCGAGGGCGTGCTGCTGCGCTACCTCTCGCAGCTCTACAAGACGCTGGACCAGACCGTCCCCGAGCCGGCGAAGACGGAAGGCGTGTGGGATGCCCTGGGTTTCTTCCGCGCCCTGGTGGAGACGACGGACTCGAGCCTCTTCGAGGAGTGGCAGGGGCTGCTGCATCCGGAGGTCCTGGTGCGGACAAAGGAGCGCGCGACGGCCCGCGAGATCCTCTGGCTGCAGGAGCTGCTGGCCGATCCGAAGACCTTCGCGTCGCGGGTGCGGGCGGAGATGCACCTCCTCGTCCGCTCCCTCTCGCTCAAGGATTGGGAAGAGGCTGGCACCCTGGTCAAGCAGGACCCGGACGATCCCCAGACCCATTGGGACGCCGAGCGTTTCGAGAAAACCCTGGCGCCTTTCTTCGAGGAGTACGGAGAGCTCCCCTTCACCCCCGAGGCCCGCCGCCACCACTGGACCCAGATCGAGAAGACGAGCGACCGCACCTGGAACGTCGCCCACACGATGCTCGATCCGCAGGGAGACAACCTCTGGGCCATCCAGGGAACGATCGATCTGCGCGATCCGGACGAAGCCGACGGGCCGATCGTGCGGGTGAGCCGGATTGGGGTGTAGAGGGCGCGCTTACGGGATGACCGGGACGTTTTCTCAGACGCCCGACGTTTTTTCTGATGGGTTGGCCTGTTTTCCCATTGGAATTACGGTTTTGGCTGAGGAAAAATCGTCGAACCCATTGGAAAAATCTCGCAGGAGACCAGGAAAACTGGTCCTGCATAGCTAAAACCTCCCAACCCATTGGGAAAATCGTCGAACCCATTGGGGAAACGATTTTTTCAATGGGTTTAGGGGATTTTCGATAGGAGGAAGCGCTTTGAGTCAGCCCAAGTCTGGCGCCGTGTTGTTCGCGAAGGATCTGCCGCGGGTCGCGTCGTTCTACGAGGAGCTTCTCGGCCTGCCGGTCGTCGTCGCCGACGGCGAAAAGATCGTCCTGGAGTCCGCGGAGTTTCTGCTGGTCGTACACGCCGTGCCCCGAGAGGTCGCGGAGTCGATCTCGATCACGTCACCTCCAGAGCTCCGCACCGACGTACCCATCAAGCTCTTCTTCCCTGTGGCCAGCCTCGCAGAAGCCAGAGTCAAAGCGTCCTGCCTGGGTGGCGCGCTGTATCCCAGCCAGAAGGAGTGGGGAGGGAAGGGTTTCCGGGCCTGCGATGGGTATGACCCGGAAGGCAACATCGTGCAGTTCCGGGAGAGTGCGGCGTAGGAGCGATTCGCTACGCAAGGGTTGGGCGCGTCAAAATGCCCCGAAGGGGCTCAGGCATGTAGCCCAGGGCTGGCGCTTTTTGCCAGCCCTGGGTGGATGGATTCCATATGATCCGAAAGCCCTGAAGGGGCGGCGGCGGTTTTCTTGGATCTCTGAGCTGCCGTCGCCCCTTCGGGGCTTCATGGTTTGTGGGGTTCTCTACCAGGGGCTGGCAAAAGGCGCCAGCCCCTGGCTACATGCCTGAGCCCCCTCGGGGCAAAACGGACGTACCCGTCCGAAGAGCGTCACTCGCTCTCGAACCGCATCTCCGGATTCCGCCGGGCGCGCTGGAGGTAGGTGGCCATGCGCTCAACCAGCCCGAGGGTGACCTCCTCGGCGTCGGCGGCTTGGCGGAAGATCGCCAGGGCGGCGAGGGCTTCCGGGTGGAGGTCCCGCGATTCGAAGATGGGGACCATCTCGGCCGCGAGCCGCTTCATCTCGGCAGCATCCCCTCTCTTGGCGTAGACCGCCGCCAAGTGAAGCGAGACGAGGGCGGCATCGAAGCCGATCTCACGCTCGATGAAGGCGTCCCGCGCTTCCCGCAGGGCCGTCTCCGCCTCATCGAGCCGGCCGAGCCCGAAGGCGATCCGTCCCTCAAGCCAGCGGAGCCGGACAAGGTTGATCCGCTCGGCAAGGCGAAGGTACAGGCTCCGAGTCTCCTCCAAAGCCCTCTGGGCCTTTTCGTGATGACCGCCTTCGGTGAGATACCAAACCAAGTTGTGACGGGCAGCCACAAGAAGTTGCGGTTCCTCCAGGAAATCGATTCGCGACAGTCCTTGCCGAACCAGTCGTTCCGCTTGCTTGAACTTCCCCGCATATCCGAACGCCGTGGCTTTCTGAATGAGGGTCCGACCCTCAAGATGGCGCGCTTTCGCATCGCGATAGACGGCGATGGCTTTGTCCAGAAGTCGAGCGGCTTCTTCGAACCGCCCTTGGGCGTTGCGCAGGGAAGCCTGGAAGCTCAGGATCTGCGCTCTCGTCAACTCGTCCTCGTCCCCTTGCCGGTGATGTTCCTCAGCTCGGCTGAGCGCGGCCTCCGCCCGCCGTAGGTCGGACGCGACCTGGTAGGCATTGCCGAGGTAAGCCCAGGCGAGTGCCCGAGCGTCCTCCACTATCGCCGTCCCGTAATGTTGGGTGTCCAGCCGATCCGAAATTTCCACCGCCAACTCGGCCAACTCCACCGCCTGCTCCGGATCGGTGAACCACGCTTCACGGCTCCTTGCTTCGAGAAGATCGCAGAGAGCGAGCCCATGGAGGCGCACCGTCTCGGTCCCCACCATTGTCGAGCGCTCCGAGCCGGACTTCGCCAGCAACTCTCCGAGCAGATCCGCCGCGGCGTCGACCTCCTGGAGGATTTCCGTAAGCCGGCCGTGAGAGAGTTCAGAGACACGCTGCAGGTCTTGCTCGTATCCTGGGAGATCGGCGCGGGCTGGCGTTTGCTGGTCAGGGCGGCGCTTACTCATCCCCAGGTTCCTTTCGAGATCGTTCCGAGTAGTTCCGGGCTTCCTTCTCGAGGGCCGTCAGGACCCAGTGCTCCGGGTCGGGAATCCGGCTCCAGCGATAGGTGAGGCGGGCCAACACCTCGCTCATCAGCTTTTCCGCTTCCCCCTCAGGGATTTCCCAGTCCTGCAGGATCTCCACGACTAAGGGCCTGAGCCTTGCGAGCAAGCGATCCAATTCTTCGGGACTGGGCGCGACGGATGGCGGCATGCCGGAAGACCCACTCGAAATCTGCCTCGTTTGATTGGCTCTACAGGAGATAGTCTCCGCAGCGTACAAAAACGAGACACGCGGAGCGAGATTCTGAGAACAAGGGGGCTCCCTCCTCAGGGAACCCCGCAATGGCCTCCTAACCGTTGGGATCTATCTGCCCGCGATGCTCGCCGCCGGGATCGGCGGTCGTGGTGAAGCCGTCAGGGTCTATCTGCCCGCGGTTCTTCGGCTCTCCAAAGAGACCGGAGACGAAGTTCCAGAGGACGGCGAGAACGCTCACCTCTGAGTGGGCGGGGACGACCGCCCGCACCCTCTGTGCCATGCCGGCGATCGGTGCCAGCAAGGCGAGCCCCAAGGCGGCGGCGACGAGACGACAGCGAATTCTGTTGCGGATCATGACTCGTTTCTCCTCTCAGGGCGGGACGCCGGCAAGGCCGAGATCGACCCGCCCGCCTGCCCTTCCAACGACGTCATCATGCGTTGTCTGAAGGCCGTATGGCCTTATCGGATTCAATCCTGGGCCCGAGGTAGCCCCTCATGGCACCCTTCTTGCTCCTTTTCTCGGGTGTACCGACAGGGGACTGACCCGCGCGCCGGCAGTCCCTGCCGACAATTTTGGAGAGGAAGTGCCTTATGAGACCAATAACACTATCCAACCGAACCTTCGTGCCCGCCGTCTTGGCGGCGGCACTGCTTTGCCCGCTGGCCATTCAGCAGGCTGATGCTCAGACGACGAAGCCCCGGCCGCCCATCGCGGGCGTCCAGGTGGTCGTCCGCGATCTGGCGACGCAGCAGGATCTCGGCACGGTGCCGCCGGGCGGCTCGATCGCCGTGGCGGCCGGCAGCCACGTGCGGCTGATCATGACCGCCATTCCCACCGGCAACCGGGCGCCGCTCTATCCGGAGACGACTTACAGCGATGAGTCGCGGGGCGGCGTGCGCATCACCCGCTCTCGTAGTGAGAACTCGACCGCGGACCTCGACGTTGGCCCGGACAAGGGCAGCCGCAGGCAGGGGATCGCCTATCAGATCCACGAGGACTGGGTCCCTACCAACCTACGCAACGGCGTCATCTATCTTCAGGTCGCTCCCGCCGCTGAGCCTCCGGTGACGACCACTCAGCTGACCGGCAGCGTCCGGGCTCAGGAAATCACCCGCATGCTCTATCAGGGCATTCTCCTGCGCGAGCCCGATCCGGGTGCGCAGGGCACGGTCGACTCGATCGAGCGCGGCGGCTATGAGGCCATCGTGCAGGCTGCCGTGGGTATCGCCAACAGCGACGAGAGCCGCAATCGGATTCGCGCCAGCAATGAGGACCGGCTGAGCTCGCTCTACCAGAACCTGCTGGGCATGAGCCCCGACCAGGTGGATCGCGCGCAGTTCGATGGCGACCTGCGCCGCCTGTCCTCGGGCCGCCTCGGCGACGTGGTTTCGAGCATGGTGCAGTCCACCCGCTTCCAGACCCGGACGCGGATCTCTAGCCGCAACTAGTCTCAGACCTGTTCACGCCCTCCATCGCGCGACGAGATCGTCGTCGCGCAGGGAGGGCGTATCTGTGTGTGTGCGGGCCTGGGGGGAGGAGACCGGCAGGAATCGATCCCGAAAATCCTGATATCTTTCCCGGAAACTTCGCGATGCTCATCGGACTCCATGCAGCACTTGACGAGGGTTAAGTCCTGACTTAACATGAGACTGTTACGATTGGCTCGGGCGAATTGGGACGTGTTGGCAATCTGCGAGGAGGACGGGAGGTGCCAGATCCTGGATCTGCTCCAGAAGGGGCATCGCGAGGGCTCCAAAGAGGCTCGCGACAAGATCCTCTCCCTGCTGATCGAAAGCGTCCCTTTCGAGGGGCCGCAGCTCGACAACCCAACGGTATGCAAACCGCTGAAGCCGTTGTCGTCCGGCTTGTTCGAGTTCCGGAAGCAGCCCAAGAGGGGAGCGAAGCCCCGGATCCTCTGGTTCTTCGACGGCGACACCTGCATCGTCTGCGCCCTGGGCTTCTTCAAACGGAACGAAACGCCCGAGCGACTGCTGGACCAGGCTCGAACGATGAAGGCGGCATACTTCAAGGCAAAGGCCCAAGGCAGGCTGACCATCTCCAGTCCCACCTGAGAGGTAGATCATGAGCAACGCCGAGTACTCTGACATGCTCGCCGAGGCAGCCCGTTCGGTCGACTATTGGCAGGACATCGCTCAGACCGACTTTGCTCGCGAAATGCACCGCCGCATGAAGGAAAGAGGGATCAACGCGGCAGAGTTGGCGCGACGCATGGGCACCTCGAAGGCCTATGTCAGCCAGTTGCTGGATGGCGGCAACTTCACTCTGCTGACCATGGTGAAGGTCGCCATGGCGTTGGATGCGGTGGTTCGGGTCCAACTCGAAGGCCAGGACGAACGAGCCCAGGCCAGCCAGGCTGCCCAAGTCGTTTTCGATCTGCCAAAGAGAAATGACGTCGAGGATTGGCCCGAACAGGCCTCGCGGACCCGGAAAGCGAGCTGATCGGCCCCTACTCACGCCCTCCCCGCGCCGCCAGATAATCGTCGCGCAGGAGGGCGTAGAGGTAGTTGTCCATCCGCCGGCCGCGCAGCTTGAAGTAGGCTCGCAGGCGGCCTTCGCGCTCGAATCCCGTCTTCTCCAGCACGCGCTGGGAGCCGATGTTCTCCACGGCGCAGCGGGCCTCGATCCGCTCCAGCAGGGTGTTGTGGTAGAGGTCTTCGATGAGGAGCGTCAGGGCCTCGCTCATCACTCCCCGGTTCTGGTAGACGGTCGAGAGGGCATAGCCCACCTCCGCCAGGCCGTGCTCCCAGTTGCTCACCACCAGGGTGATCCACCCCGCCGGCTGGTTGTCCACCTGCACGATCCACTGGAACTTTTCGCCCCGGCCCCGGTAGAGGTCGGCCAGGCGCTGGCTGGCGACGTCGGCCCGCAGCTGGGCGGTGGGCAGCTCGTTGAGCGGCTGGAAGCGCCGCACGCTCGCCTCGGAGCGCCACTGGCGCAGAAGATCGGCGTCCCGGGGCGCGGCCGGCCTCAACGCCACCTGGGGGCTGGAGCGCCAATCGGGTAGAGCCATCGCACTATTGTAGCCGCGCTACCCCGCTCCCACCTCGGCGGGCCGTCGCTGCCGCGCCCGCGCCCACCAGCCGCGCAGGGTAGGCAGATAGCTAAGGACGGCCATGTAGCCGTAGCCCTGGACGAAGAGGTAGAGGAACGGGATGGACATCCACATCCCCACCTTGTACGCGTAGATCGTGCAGGCCAGGAAGTAGAGCGCGAAGAGGGCTTCCCATCCCCGGGTGGGATCGCCGCCGGCCCGGTAGCGCTTGACCAGCCAGCTCTGCCCCTTGGTCTCGATGTTGTACTTGGGGGTGCGGTGGAAGGTGCCGCCGCGGTGGAAGAGACCCGAAATCACCGCCCGCGAGTTGTTGAGCGACAGGCCGATGCCGACGCCCATCAGCGCCGGCAGGAAACGGATTTCCCGCTGCCAGCCCGGCCCGGTCGCCACCTGGCTCATCAGGTAGAAGGCGAGCACGGAGACGGTGGCCGACAGGAACATCGGCAGGTCCACCAGAAGCAGCATCTCCGTCGAGGTGCCGGACCGCAGGATCATCGCCGGAAAGATCAGGATCGCGAGCACCACCATCAGCGGATAGCTGATGTTGTTGGTGAGATGGACGAATGCCTCGAACTTCACCCGTAGCGGCAGGGGGGCGCGGAAGATCTCCCCCAGCAGCTTGCGGCCGGTCTGCACCGCCCCCTTCGCCCACCGGTACTGCTGGCTCTTGAAGCCGCTGGCGTCCACCGGCAGCTCGGAGGGCACCGCGAGCTCGGGCAGGTAGAGGAACTTCCAGCCCTTGAGCTGGGCGCGGTAGGAGAGGTCGAGGTCCTCGGTCAGCGTGTCGTGCTCCCAGCCGCCGGAGGTCTCGATGGCCGCCCGCCGCCAGATGCCGGCGGTGCCGTTGAAGTTGAAGAAGCAGCCGGAGCGGTTGCGCGCCCGGTGCTCGATCATGAAGTGGCCGTCGAGCAGGATGGCCTCGACGCGGGTCATCAACGAGTAGCCGCGGTTAATGTGCGCCCAGCTCCCCTGGACCATGCCGAGGCCGGGGTCCGCGAAGTAGGGGACGGTGCGGCGCAGGAAGTCCGGCGCCGGCACGAAGTCGGCGTCGAAGATGGCGAGCAGCTCGCCGCGCGCCTTGGCCAGCCCCGTCACCAGGGCGCCCGCCTTGAACCCCGAACGGTCGGTGCGGTGCAGGTGGTGGATGTTCACCCCCAGGGCCTGCTGCGCGGCGACGGCGCGGGCGACGATCTCGGTGGTCTCGTCCGTCGAGTCGTCGAGCACCTGGATCTCCAGCCGGCCGGCCGGATAGTCGAGACGGCAGACGGCCTCGATCAGCCGCTCGGCCACGTACATCTCGTTGTAGAGTGGCAACTGCACGGTGACCACCGGCCAGCCTTCAGGATCGGTGGGCGGCGCCGGCATCGGGACCAGGTCGGCGCGGGTCCGCAGATACAGAAACACCATCCACAGCCGGTGCAGGCCGTAGAACGACAGCACGGCCAGGACGGAGTAATAGAGTGTCAGCAGGGCCGGCGCCCACGGAAAATGCAGGGTCGACGGCATGGTCAACGGCCGGGCGCGACCGGCCGGCCTTTAGGGCCTTCGCCGTTTCGCTGCCGCTCCTGGCGGTGAACGTCGGTCTGTTGTTCGTCTTCGATCTCGCTCATCATCTGGCGCTGACGCTGACCCTCGTCGGGATCGCGTTCCTCGGGCTCCTTGCGGCGGCACAGTGGCTGGAGGGAACGAAGGAAAGGATGGCGACTTCCGGCAAAGCCATCCTGCTGGCAGCTCTGCTGCTCCGTCTCCCGTTGCTCCCCCTGCCGCCGACGTTGTCCGACGACATGCTGCGTTATCTCTGGGATGGAAAGGTCGCGGCGGCCGGTCTCAATCCCTACGCCCTGCCCCCGGCAGCCGACCGGCTCTCTCCCCTCCGCGACGAAACGTGGCGGCGATTACCTCATACCCAGGTGCCCACCGTCTATCCGCCCCTCTCCGTCGCGGTCTTCAGTATAGCGAGTCGGATGCCATTTCCGCTCCTGGCATGGAAGACGATGGTCACGGCGGTGGATCTGCTGACCTGCTGGCTGCTCCTCGGAGTGGCCCGCCGGCTTGGGCTGCCCCCCGGACGGACGGTATGGTACGCCTGGAACCCTCTGGTAACGCTGGAGGTTGCGGGAATGGGGCACGTCGACGCCCTGGGAGTGGCGGCGGTGGTGGGGGCGGTGCTCTGCCTGCTCTCCAGGCCGCAAAAGACGGGAAGGATCGCCTCCTGGGCCGCCGCGGGAGCGCTCGCCAAGCTGGTGCCGCTGGCGGCATTTCCGATGTGGGCGCGCCAGTCCGGCCGCCCCTGGCGGTTCCTGGGGATGGCCGGCGGCCTCGTCGCCCTCGCCGTGGCGCCGGTGGTGGTGGCCAGCCGCGGCGTTCCCCCCGGGCTCGTGACCTACGGCGTCTCCTGGGAGTATGACGGCCCCCTCTACGAACCGCTGTGGCGGGTGCTGGACCAGGCGGGCGCCGCGCCGGCCCTCGCCCACGTGTTGGACCATTACAAAGCCTGGTCGAAGAACTGGTGGGGAGTCAACTTCCTCTACCCCTATCTCTATCCCCGCTTCCTCGCCAAGCTGCTGCTGGCCGCCGGCATGGGGGCGGTCGTCCTGGCCTCGCTACGCTGGCGCGATCCGGTCGTGGGTACAGGCCGCCTCTTCGGCGCCCTGCTCCTGCTCTCGGCCACGGTGTACCCCTGGTAT
Source organism: Thermoanaerobaculaceae bacterium (assembly GCA_963717295.1). GTDB lineage: Bacteria > Acidobacteriota > Thermoanaerobaculia > Multivoradales > UBA5704 > DATARR01. Next base: position 6,121,115 of record OY970330.1, on the reverse strand, counting down.
CTGCTCTGGGTGCTTCCCTGGGCGGCCCTGCGCCGCCACACCGCCTGGCTGGCGCTCTCGGCGCTCATTCTCCTCTCGTACCTGCCGCGGCTGCCCGGAGTGCCGCTTTGGCCTTGGGTGTATCTGGGGATCTGGGTGCCGTTTGGGGTGTTGATGGTGGTAGGGATGGTCGCAGCGGCGCCCAAAAGCGAAGACCCTCATCACCCCGGCCCTCAGGAGGGATAGGATTCTGATGCCCACCTATCGCCTCACCCTCGCCTATCGGGGCACCGCCTACGCCGGATGGCAGCGACAGGAGAACGCTCTGGCGGTGCAGCAGGTGGTGGTGGAGGCCCTGGAGCGGCTTCTCGGGTTCGCCGTGCGGATCGCCGGGGCGAGCCGCACGGACGCCGGGGTGCACGCCCGGGGGCAGGTGGCGCATCTGGAGCTGCCGGCACCGTTCGCGGCGCGGGGGCTGGTCCACGGCGGCAACCACCACCTGCCGGAGGACGTGCGCATCCTCGCCGCCGCCGAGATGCCCTCCGGGTTCCACGCCAGGAAGCACGCCTGGGGCAAGGAGTACGTCTACCGCCTGAGCCGCGCCGCCATCGTCTCGCCCCTGGACTCGCTCTTCGTGGCGCGGATGCCAGAGATGGCCGACCTCGAAAAGATGGCGCGGGCGACGGCGTTCCTGCCAGGACGGCACGATTTCTCCGCCTTCGCCCTTGCCGGCGGCTCCCACGGGCAGCCGTGCCGGACGATCGCCGCCGCCGGCTGGGAGGAGGAGGGCGAGGAGCTGCGGTTCCGTGTCATAGGAGAGGGCTTCCTGCGCGGCATGGTTCGTGCTTTGGTGGGAACCCTGGTCGAAGTGGGGACGGGGAAGCGGTCCCCCGAGAGCTTCGCCGCCCTGCTCGCCGGTGGAGCGCGAGGCGAGGCGGGACCCACGGCGCCCGCGCACGGGCTGGCTCTGGAACGGGTCTTCTATCCGCCGGAGTGGCGCGTTGAAGGCGATCCGGCACCGCCTGTGATAATTTAGTTGCCCTCAGCCATGGCAGACCTGTCCAAACTTGCGACCCCGGGTTCCCCAGAAGAGCTGCTGGTTCGCCGGCTCGATCTCGGCCGTCTGCCGCGGCACATCGCCATCATCATGGACGGCAACGGCCGCTGGGCGAAGTCGCGCAGCCTCCCTCGGGTGGAAGGCCACCGGGCGGGCGTCGCCTCGGTACGCGAGACGGTGGAGACCGCGGCCCGGATGGGCCTCGAGGTGCTCACCCTCTATGCCTTCTCGGTGGAGAACTGGAAGCGCCCGCGCTTCGAGGTGTGGACGCTGATGAACCTGCTCAAGGAGTACGTGCGCCGCGAGCGGGAGGCGCTGACCGAGAACGACATCCGCTTCAACGTCCTCGGCCGCTGGGAGGAGCTGGATCCGTCGGTGGTGCGCGAGCTCAAGGCGACCGTCGAGGCGACGAAGCACTGCCGGGGAATGAGCTTCAACATCGCCCTCAACTACTCGGGACGCTGCGAGATCGTGGACGCCTGCCGCCGCATCGTCGCCGACTGGGCGGCCGGCAAGCGCGCGGACATCGACGAGGAGACCATCGGCCGCTATCTCTACACCTCCGGCCAGGCCGATCCCGACCTGCTCATCCGCACCTCGGGCGAGCTGCGGGTGTCGAACTTCCTGCTCTGGCAGATCGCCTATGCGGAGATCTGGGTCACCCAGACGCTCTGGCCCGACTTCCGCCGCCGCGACCTCTATGAGGCGATCCTCGACTTCCAGCAGCGCGAGCGCCGCTTCGGCGGTGTCCAGCAGCCCGATTCGGCGGAGGACGTCTTCGCCCTCGGCCGGCTTCCGGGCTGACCTCCCTTCCTTCCTATTCCATTAGGCCGGACCGATGCAGCGACTCCTGACCGCCGCCGTGGGGACCTTCGTCGCGCTGGCGTCGCTGTTCCTGATGCCCGCCTGGGGCTGGTTCCTGGTGGTCGCCGTGGTCGTCGACTGGGCGGCGGTCGAGTATCTCCACATCGTCCGCCCGCTGGCGGCCAAGGCGCCGGTCGCCATCCTGGTCGCCCTCGTGCCCGTGGCGGCCATCGCCATCGCCGGCGCCCTCTCGGAGGGCGCCGCGATCCCGCAGATCCGCCTGCTCCTGCTGAGCGGGCCGCTGCTGCTCTCGGTGATCCTCGGCACGCTCCTGCTGCTCGGCCGCACGCCGCTCGAGGAGACCCTCCCGGCGCTCGGCATCCTCTGCTTCGGCATCCCCTACTTCGCCCTGCCGATCGCCAGCCTCTACCTGCTGCGGGTGATCGATCCGTGGCTGGTCTTCCTGCTGATGGCCATCGTCTGGCTGGGGGATTCGGCGGCCTACTACGTCGGCCGCCGTTTCGGCCGCCACAAGATGGCGCCGGTGGTGAGCCCCAAGAAGAGCTGGGAGGGCGCGGCGGCGAGCTTCGCCATGGCTCTGCTGGCGGCCGGGGTGTGGTGCTGGTTCCGCCTGCACCGGATCGATCCCGGCATCCTGGCGGTCTCGGCCTTCACCGCCGTGGCGGCCCAGATCGGCGACCTGGTGGAGTCCCTGATCAAGCGCGGCACGGGCGTCAAGGACTCCGGCACCGTGCTGCCCGGCCATGGCGGCATGCTCGACCGTCTGGACGCCATGCTCTTCGCCGCCCCCGTCCTCCTCTTCGGCCTCTGGCTCCTGGAATCTCTGACGGCCTCCGGCCGTTCGGTATAATCGCGGTACCTTGAAGCGCACGGCAATGATATGACTCATTTCACCGACATCCTGACCAATCTTCTCGCTTTCGGCTTCGCGCTGGGCGTGATCATCATCGTCCACGAGGCCGGGCATCTTCTGGTGGCCAAGGCCTTCGGCGTCCGCGTGCTGACCTTCTCGGTCGGCTTCGGCCGCAAGATCTGGGGCGTCCAACGGGGCGAAACCGAGTACCGGGTGTCGCTCGTCCCCCTGGGCGGCTACGTGCGGCTGGGGGGCGAGAACCCGGACGAGATCTCCGACGACCCGCGGGAGTTCCTCAACAAGCCGCGCTGGCAGCGCATCCTCGTCTACCTCGCCGGCCCGGCGATGAACGTCCTGCTCTCCATCGTCGTCATCGCCGGCTTGTTCATGGCGGGCATCGAGGTGATGAGCCTGCCGGACACGCCGCCCATCATCGGCGGCGTCGAGGCGGGTACCTCGGCGGCCCAGGCGGGCTTGCAGCGGGGCGATCTCATCCTCAAGGTGAAGGGCGAGGCGGTCGAGGACTGGAACGCGGTGGTGCTGACTCTCCTCGGCTCGCCCGACAAGCCGGTGCCGCTCACCATCCGGCGGGGCCAGAGCACCCTGGACGCGGTGGTGACGCCGAAGCGTGTGCCGCGTTACGACGTGGGCGACTTCGCCGGCCTGCTGCCCAGCATCCGGCCGCAGATCATCAAGGTCATCGACGGCGCGCCCGCCGCCGCGGCCGGCTTCCACCCGGGCGACGAGATCCGGAGCGTGGACGGCCGGCCGATCGTCGACAGCAAGGCCTTCGTGGACGCCATCTCGGCCCGCGCCGGCCAGCGCATCGAGGTGCAGGTGGTGCGCGACGGCAAACCGCAGATCCTGCCGGTGGTGCCCCGCAACGAGGGCGGCGCCGGCAAGATCGGGGTGCAGATCGGCTTCTATCAGCGCTACGGCCCCACCCGCGCGGTCTACGAGAGCGTGCGCTACAACATCCAGACCGTCGAGGACACCTTCCGCATCCTCGGCAAGATCTTCAGCCGCCAGATGTCGGCCAAGAGCGCCCTCGCCGGACCCATCGAGATCGCCGCCCAGAGCGGCGCCGCGGTACGCCGCGGGTTCAAGGACCTGCTGCTGCTGATGGGCTTCATCAGCATGTCGATCGCGATCATGAACCTGATGCCCATCCCCATCCTCGACGGCGGGCAGATCTTCATCCTGTCGATCGAAGGGGTGATCCGGCGCGACCTCTCGACGCGCTTCAAGGAGGTCATCAGCCAGGTGGGCTTCGTCATGATCCTGCTGCTGATGTTCGTGGTGATATGGTTCGACCTGATGAAACATCTCCCAGCTTCCCTGGTGCCCGGCTCCTGAGCCGGAAGGAGCTTTTGATGCCCGGACCGATCTCGATCGGCGACGTCGCGCCCAACTTCGACCTCAGCTCGACCGAGGACGCCGTCCTCATGCTCAAGGACGAGGTGATCCGCACCGCCCTCGTCATCTACTTCTTCGCCGACCCGGAGAGCGAGCGGGTGCGCCGCGACCTCGACGCCCTCAGCCGCTGGCAGGAGCCGCTGCGCAAGCTCTCCTCCAAGGTGCTCGCCATCTCGCCGGCCAAGCTGGACGACCTGAAGCGCCTCCAGGTGTCGCGCAAGCTCCTCTTCCCCCTGCTGCACGACGACCGCAACTTCGCCGCCTCCTACGGCGTGACGCCGGCCGAGGAGGGCCAGGCCTACTCGCCCGCCCTGGTGGTCGTCGGCCGCCGCCAGGACGTCAAGTGGGTGGCGAACCCCGTCGCCTCGGCGGAGGACGCCATCGCCCAGGTGGAGAAGCTGCTGAAGGACCTGCCGTCGCCCACGCGCAGCTACCCGAAGAGCGTGGTGAACCGGCTGATCGACCGCTGGGTGAACTGATTGATCCCATAGACGCGCACGAAGCGTACTCTTCAGGCTTTCCGCGGCCTCCTCAAGCCTCTCAACTTTTCCAGATCCCGGCGGTGACCTTCCATCTCGTCGCCGGGCTCGGTCTCCAGGACCATGGGGATCTCGCGTAGCCGTGGGTCGTGGAGGAGGCGGGCGAAGGCGGCCAGGCCGATCTCTCCCTCGCCGATGTGGGCGTGGCGGTCGCGCCGCGAATTGAAGGGGCGCACGGAGTCGTTGAGGTGGAAGCAGCCCACCGCCGGTAGCCCCAGGAGATCCTCGATCTCCGTCACGAAGTCCTCGTAGCCCTGGCGTTTGTGGATCGCGTAACCGGCCGCGAAGGCATGACAGGTGTCGAGGCAGACGCCCACCCGGTGGGGGCTCGCCACCCGGGCGCGGATGGCGGCGAGGTGCTCGAGCCGGTGGCCCAGGCAGGAGCCCTGGCCGGCGGTGTTTTCGAGCAGGACGCGGGTGGCGACGTCCGGCAGGGCGGCGAGGACCGCGTCGAGGGAGGCTGCCACGCGGTTGATCCCCGTCTCCTCCCCCGCCCCCAGATGCGCTCCGGGATGGAGCACCAGGCCGTCGACCCCCAGCCGGGCGCAGCGGGTGAGCTCATCCGCCAGGGCCTCCCGCGAGCGGGCGAGGAGCGCCGGATCGGCGGAGCAGAGGTTGATGAGATAGCTCGCGTGGGCCATCAGCGGGCCGACCGGACTGGCGGCACGGGCGGCGCGAAACGTTCCCGCCTCCTCCTCCGTCAGCTCGCGCCCCTGCCACTGGTTGGCATTTTTAACGAACACCTGTGCGGCGGTGCAGCCCAGGGCCGTGGCCCGCTCGATGGCGTTCGGCATGCCGCCCGCGACCGAGACGTGGGCGCCGAGGGGCGGGAGCTGCTTGGGAGTCCTCGGCATCGGGGGCATTCTAGACCGCGAGGCCTTCCCGCTTTGCTACACTGCGGCCCATGCTGTCGACGCTCCTCCGCTGGCTTGGCCGCCTGGCGTACGTATTGCTAATCGTGCTCGTCTTCACTCTCGCGGCCTACACCTCGTTCAGCATCTTCGTGCGCAGCGGCGTCACCACCGTGCCGTCCGTGGTGGGCCTCTCCCGCGTCGACGCCGCCAACGCGCTGGCCGACCAGGGGCTCACTTTGAAGGGCGTCGAGGGTGCCGGGCGCTACGACGACAAGGTGCCGGCCGGCCAGATCGCCCGGCAGAATCCGGATGCCCGCACGCTGGTGAAGCGCGGCAGCCCGGTTACCGTGTCCCTGTCGAAAGGGCCGCGGCGCACCGATGTACCCGATCTGCTGGGCAAGCCGCTGCCGGCGGCCCAGGCCGCGCTCTCCGGCAGCGGCCTGTCGATGGGCCGCATCCTCGGGGCGTTCTCGCCGGGCCAGGAGGCGCCGGGCTCGGTGCTGCAACAGGATCCCGATCCCCAGGAAGCGGTGGCGCCGGGCACGGCGGTGGACCTGCTGCTGGCGATGGCCGTGCCGCGGGAGCGCTTCGTCATGCCCGACCTCGTCTATCGCAACTACGAGCAGGTGCGGCCCTACTTCGAGCAGCTCGGCTTCAAGCTCGGCAGCGTCAAGTTCGAGCGCTACGAGGGGGTGGCGGCCGGCGTCATCCTGCGCCAGTTTCCCCTTCCCGGCCACCCGGTGAGCCGCGAGGACTCCGTGTCACTGGTGGTGGCCACGGTGGACGGAGGTCCCTGATGGCGACGCTTGCAATGCAGACACCCGCATGGCGCCTCGCCCCGTCTCTGCTCTCCGCCGATCCGGCGAACTTCGGCGCGGCCCTCGACCTCTACGAGCGCGGCGGCGCCGACCTCATCCATTTCGACGTCATGGACGGGCACTTCGTGCCCAATCTCTCCTTCGGCATTCCGGTGCTCAAGGCGCTCCATGCCCGCACCCGGCTGCCGTTCGACGTCCACCTCATGGTGAGCAATCCGGACCGGCTGCTGGACGACTACCTGAAGGCCGGCGCGGCGCGGGTGGCGGTCCACTGGGAGGCCACCCCCCACCTCGACCGTACCCTGGACCAGATCCGGAAGGGCGGAGCGAAGGCCGGCGTGGCCGTCAACCCCGCTACACCGGTGGAGCTGCTGGTGGACGCCCTGCCGCGTCTCGACTACGTGCTGCTGATGTCCGTCAACCCCGGCTTCGGGGGCCAGGCCTTCCTGCCCCGCTCCCTCGACAAAGCCCGGCGGCTGCGCGAAATGATCGCCGGCGCGGGGCTGGCGGCCGAGATCGCGATGGACGGCGGCATCGATCGCGATAACATTGCCCGGGTCGTCGCCGCCGGGGTGGAGACATGCATCGTAGGCTCGGCGATTTTCGCCGGAGGCGACCCACTGGCAACCATGTCCGAGCTGCGCGAGCGGGCTCGGCCGGAGACTGTATGAAACGAATCCTTCCGCTGCTGGCCCTGGCCGGCGTCCTCGTCCTCGCGACCACCGGCTGCCATGGCGGCGGCCCGGCCGTCGATCCCATCCTGAAGCTCTCCGCCGAGGAGTCGCTGGCGCAGGGCAAGGAGCTGCTGACCAAGGAGAAGTACGACAAGGCCCGCCCGTACTTCACCCATGCCTTCGAGGTCGAGCCCAACTCCACGGTCGGCCGCGAGTCGCTGCTGCTGGCCGCCGATACCTACTACCTCCAGGGCGGCACCACCAACTACGTGCAGGCCGAGGCCAAGTATCGTGACTTCCTGAACCGCTTCCCCACCAGCGATCAGGCGGCCTACGTGCAGTTCCAGATCGCCAACAGCCTGGCCAAGCGGATGGAGCGTCCAGACCGCGACCAGACGGTGACCCGCAAGGCGACGGATGCCTACCAGGAGCTCATCCGCCTCTACCCGACCAGCGAGTACGCGGCGCAGTCGCAGGAGCAGATGAAGACGGTGCTCGACAACCTCGCCGAGCACGAGTTCTCCGTCGGCCTCTTCTACATGCGCTACGGCGCGCCCTTCGCGGCGGTGGAGCGCTTCAACTTCCTGCTCTCCACCTACCCCAACTACCGCTCCCGGGACAAGGCCGTCTATAACCTGGGCGTCGCCTACCAGCGCATGAACAAGCCCGAGGACGCCCGCAAGGCCTTCGACCGGCTGCGCACCGAGTTTCCCCAGAGCCCCTTCGTTCGCGACATTCCGGAGATCAAGGCCGGTGTGGAAGCCCCGCCGGCACCCGCGCCGCCCGCGAAAAAAACGGCCGAGACCACAGGAAACTGAAGAATGATGCACCGTTTCACCTTCCTCCTCGTCCCCCTATGTCTGCTGGCGAATCTGCTGGCCGCCGGGTGCTCCGGCAACCTGCGCGGCGGCGACGACACCCGGGAGCAGGAGATCCAGGCCCTGAAGGCCCGCATTCTCCAACTCCAGCAAGAGGCTGCCATGAACCAGGTGGAGGTCGCCCAGCTCCGCCAGAAGGTGGCCGAGCTCGACACGCGGGGCGGCGGCACTCGGCCGAGCAATCCCCCAGCGGCGCCGCCGGCGAGCCGGCCCGCCCCCGCTCAGCCGCCCGCCGTTCGCCCGACGCCCGCGGCTCCGGCGACATCGGCGGCCCCGACGACATCCGCGCCGTCCGCGCCGGTGCGGCGCGAGCCCATCCCGGCGGTGGCCGAGCCCGCCAAACAGCCCATCGAGGTGGTGGACATCGATCTGCCCGCGAACGGGCCGCAGCCGCCGCGACCGGCGCCCACGCCGAAGGCGAAGGCCCCCGCGCAGCTTCCGAAGCCGGCCCCACCCGTCGCCCCGGCACCGTCCAGTGCGGTCAAGCCGGCGCCCACCACTCCGGCGGTTCCGGCGCCCGGCGGCACGGCGCCGCCGGTCCAGGGCGATATCCCCCTCGCCGGCGATGGAGCCGTGCCGGCCAGCCAGGCGCTCTACGACCGGGGTTACTCGCTCTTTTACCAGGGCCACTTCGTGGACGCCGAGACGAGCTTCCAGCGCTTTTTGCAGGCGAACCCCAAGAGCGATCTGGCGGACAACGCCCAGTATTGGATCGGCGAGTGCCGCTACTCCCGCAACGACGTCAAGGGGGCCCTCGCCGCCTTCCGCCAAGTGGTGGAGAAGTATCCCAAGGGCAACAAGGTGGCGGACGCCATGCTGAAGACGGGCCAGTGCCTGGAGGCCATGGGCGATGTCGAAGGCGCGCGGGTGACCTACCGCGAGGTCATCCGGCGCTACTCCGGCTCCGCCGCCGCGACGGCGGCCGAAGAGCGGCGCGCGAAGCTGCCGTAAGGCCTCCATGACGGGGAAAACCTCAAGCAAAACCTGAGCTTCCCTGGGGTAAACTTGACAGACGAAAGCGGACGTTCTATTTTAAGGCATAGAGACTCGACTATAGTTTTCCCTCCAGGCGTGCGGTGGCAGGAGGTTTTTGATGAGAGTGCGGCTCCCCGGTTTCGTGCTGGCGGCTTTGGTTGTTGGCGCTTCCGCTGTGGCGGCAGCCGACCGTCCTCCCCAGGATCTTCACCTGGTGGGCGATCATTGGACGGCCTGGAATCCGCCCGCCGTTCCGGCGACTCCCGCGGACTCCCAGCAGATCCATATCATCGTCAAGGGGGATACCCTCTGGGCCCTGGCCGGCAAGTACCTGGGCAATCCCTACCTGTGGCCCCAGATCTGGGAGAAGAACCAGTACATCCTGGACGCCCACTGGATCTACCCGGGGGACCCGCTGGTGCTGGGTCTCAGCGTGGCGCCGGTCGACAACCTGGCGCAGGCCGGACCGGGCGGCGAGCCTGGCAGCCTGACGCCCGCTCAGGCGGCCGCGGCCGCGGCGCCGCCCCCCGGTGCCATGACTCCCACCCAGGCCGCCGGCTCGCCGGTGCCGCTGGGCGCCGAGAGCGACATCTACTGCAGCGGGTACGTAGGCGAGCTGGACGAGCAGTTCCCCTTCTCGATCGCCGGCTCCGAGTACGACACCCAGGTGTTCGACGCCTCGAACTACGACGTCCGCCAGGGCAAGCAGATCCAGGGGCGCTACGGCGCGCCCACGACGGTGAAGTTCGGCCTCTCCTCGGGCGACATCATCTACGTCGACGGCGGCAAGGCGAAGGGCCTGACGCCCGGCACCCTGTTCACGGCGGTGGTGGCGGATCAACCGGTGGTCCATCCCCTGCGCGGCGAGGTCGTCGGCCGGTTCTATCGCTACCTGGGCCGCGTGCGCATCCTCTCGGTGCAGGAGAACACCGCCATCGCCGAGATCGTCCACGCCTGCGATCCGATCGTGGTGGGTGCCTTTCTGACGCCCTTCCAGCCCGAGCCGGTGCCACTTGGGCGCAGCACGGCCATGCGGCCGGTCAACTACCCGGCCGCGGCCGAGAAGCTGCATGGCGCGCCGTCGATCGTCTACTCCAAGGACGATGTCATCGCCCTCGGCGCCGACCACATCGTCCACATCGACCTGGGCGAGCAGGACGTGACCCCCGGCGACATGTACACCATCTACCGGGAGAACAACCGCGCCGGCTTCCCACCGGTCGTCATCGGTGAGCTCGCGGTGCTCTCGGTCCACAAGCACTTCTCCGTCGCCAAGATCCTCGAGTCGCGATACCTCATCCGTATCGGCGACCGTCTCGATCCCAAGTAGCTCGTTTCCCGGGGCCCTTCAAGCCCCGGATGCTGTGTTAAGCTATCTGCTTCTGTCTTCTTTCTTTCGAGGGTCAAACTTTTGGCAGATCAAAATCTCAACGGGCGCCTCTATCAGATCGTCGATGAGCTCGTAGGTCGTGGCGTGACGCTGGACCAGGCGAGACGGGAGTTCGAGCGGCAGTTCATCGTCGCCTCCCTGAAGTCCAACCGGGGCAACTTCTGCCGTTCGGCGCGCTCGCTGGGAGTCCACCGTAACACCCTCCGCAACAAGGTCTCCGACCTGGGCATCATGGCGGAGGACTACGACCTCACCGGCCGCCGCCGCCGGTCCGGACGCGTCTCCGAGCCCTCGGTGAGCTAGCCCGGAGCCTGCCTGGGCTGAAGTGGGACAAGCCGCTCCACGGGCGGCGCTGGCATCGATCTCGCAATCAATCCTCTCCAGAAATAGCAGCGGGCGCAACCCGGCCGAAGGGCCGGGGTGTGCGCTTTTGTCATACACCCCTCAGCCACACTGGATTTCGGCCCGCCCGTCCCGGGTGAGCGGAAGCCCGCGGTGAGTTCAGAGAGGAAGCATGCATGCGACGATTTTCCAAACGATTACCTTTTCTTGCCCTCGCGGCAGTTCTGTTCCTCATCGTATCGTTCCACTCCACGCCCTCCGATCCCGCGGTTCCCGCTCCTCACGACCTCGCCGCTCAAGCCTCCAGCACCTCCAGCACCGAGGAGATGGCCCATTGGATGGCCACGGGAAGCAACTCCACTCCGTCCGGCTTCCACGCCTTCCGTTCCCAGAATCTTGCCGGTGAGGCTTCCAGAAGTTTCGGCGGTCATCGTGCCGGTCTCTTCCTGCCCAGCTTCCTCGCCGTCGAGGATCCGGAGGCCGCCGAAGCCCAGCGCCGCTTCCTGTACCGAATGCCTTATGGCGCCGCCATCTCCCTCGCCGCCGGTCGCCACCACGTCGACGGCCTGCTGCTAGCCGCCGTCATCTCCATCGAGTCCGATTTCTTGCCCCACGCGGTGTCTCCCCGGGGCGCCCGCGGACTGATGCAGGTCACGCCGGGAGTCGGCGAGGCGTATGGGGCTCGCGACCTGTTCGACCCCTACGTCAACGTCGACGTCGGCTGCCGCTACCTGCGCAGCCTGCTGAAGGATTCCGGGGGAAACCTGGAGCGGGCCTTGGCGGCCTACAACGCCGGTCCGGCGGCGGTGGACCGTTACGACGGCGTGCCGCCCTACTCCGAGACGCGCTCCTACGTCCGTGAGGTGCTCGACCTCTACGCGGAGTACAACCGCAAAGCCGGAGTGCCGCGCCTCGGCACATAGCTTGCGTTATCCTCCTCAAGCCATGGAAACGATCACTCCCTTGACGACCCTTGCGCCCGAGCGCCCCGCGGCCTTGGACGAGAAGAGCCTGAACGCCTACCGCCGGCTTGGCTACCTGCTGGCGGACCTCGACCCGATGAACCGCCTGCCGCCGGCCACGGCGCCCGGGCTGGAAGACTGCGATCCCGAGACCGCCGAGTACGGCCGCCGCCATTACTGCGGCACGATCGGCGTCGAGTTCATGCACATCGGCGACCCCGTCCGGCGGCGGTGGATTCAGCAGCGGATGGAGGCCGACCGGCCCACGACGGTGGACCGCGACCGCATTCTGGAGCTGCTCACCCGGGCCGAGACCTTCGAGCAGTTCATCCAGTCGCGCTATCTCGGCACCAAGCGCTTCTCGATCGAGGGGGTCGAGGCTCTGCTGCCCCTGCTCGACGAGATGCTGGAGGTCGCCGCCGAGCACCGGACGAGCCAGGTGGTCGTCGCCATGAGCCACCGCGGCCGGCTGAACGTCATGGTCCACACGGTGGGTCGCGCCCCGATCGAGATCTTCGCCGGCTTCGAGGACGTGGACCCGCGCAGCATCCTGGGCGGCGGCGACGTCAAGTACCACATGGGCGCCACCGGCGATCACCGGGGGCGCAACGGCCATACCGTCAACATCCACCTGGTCTCCAACCCCAGCCATCTGGAAGCCGTGGACCCGGTGGCCCTCGGCCGCGTGCGGGCCAAGCAGGTCCGCCTGGGCGACGAGAAGAACCACGACGTCGTCTTTCCCATCGTGCTGCATGGCGACGCCGCCTTCGCCGGCCAGGGCATCCTCGCCGAGACGCTCAACCTGGCCGACCTCCACGGCTACCGGGTGGGCGGCACGGTGCACGTCATCGTCAACAACATGATCGGCTTCACCACCGAGCCCAAGGCGCTGCAGTCCTCCCGCTTCGCCTCGGACGTGGCGCGGCGCCTGCCCATCCCCGTGTTCCACGTCAATGGCGAGGACCCGGATGCCGTCGCCCGCGTGGCGCAGATGGCGGTCGACTACCGCTACGCTTTCAAGAGCGACGTCGTGGTGGACCTCATCGGCTTCCGCCGCCACGGCCACAGCGAGGTGGACGATCCGACGATCACCCAGCCGCTCCTCTACAAACTGATCCAGGTACATCCGCCGGCGTGGAGGCTCTATGCCAAGGCGATCGGCCTCTCCGAGGAGGAAGCCCAACGCCGGGAGGCGGCGATCCGCGCCGAATTCGACGCCGCCCACAAGGAGGCCGCCGCGGACAAGACGCTGGACCGGCCCACCCTGCGCACCCTGCCGGACTACTGGGACCGCTTCAAAGGCGGCCGCTGGCGCCCTGAGTACGAGGTCGCGACCGGCCTGCCGGCCTCGGAGATCGCGGCCCTGACCGTGCCGCTCACCACGGCGCCCGAGGGGTTTCACGTCCACAAGAAAATCCAGGCCCTGCTCCAGCAGCGCGCCGAGATGGGGACCGGCAAGCGGCCGGTCGACTACGGCATGGCCGAGGCCCTGGCGTTCGCCTCACTGGCGAAGGCGGGCGTGCCCGTGCGCCTTTCCGGGCAGGACAGCCGGCGTGGCACCTTCAATCAGCGCCACTCGGTGCTGATCGACGTCGAGGACGCGTCCGAGTACACGCCGCTCCACCACGTAGCGCCGGACCAGGCCCGCTTCGAGGTCTATGACTCGATGCTCTCCGAGGCCGCCGTGCTCGGCTTCGAGTATGGCTACGGCCGCGACTTCCCGGAAACGCTCGTCTGCTGGGAGGCCCAGTTCGGCGATTTCGCCAATGGCGCCCAGATCATCGTCGACCAGTTCATCACGGCGGGCGAGGACAAATGGGGGCTGCTCTCCGCGGTGGTGATGCTCCTCCCCCACGGCTACGAGGGGCAGGGGCCGGAGCATTCGAGCGCCCGCATGGAGCGCTACCTCCAGCTCTGCGGCGAGCACAACATCCAGGTCTGCCAGCCGTCGAACGCGGCGCAGTACTTCCACATGCTCCGCCGGCAGGCGCTCTCCCCTTGGCGCAAGCCGCTGATCGTGATGACGCCGAAGAGCATGCTGCGCCACAAGGACTCCGCCTCGATCCTGGAGGACTTCGCGCGGGAGCGTTTCCAGCGCGTGGTGCCCGACGCGGATGTCCACGACGCCCAGCGCATCCTCCTCTGCACCGGCAAGATCGGCCACGAGCTGAAGCGAGAGCGCGACAAGCGGCAGGACACCTCGACGGCCGTCGTCTTTCTCGACCAGCTCTATCCGTTCCCCACCGAGGAGCTGAGGGCGGTCTTCGAGCAGAACCCGAGAGCGCGCGACGTCGTCTGGGTGCAGGAGGAGCCGTCCAACATGGGCGCCCTCTTCTTCGTCCAGCCGCGTATCGAGCACCTGCTGCGCCGGCCCATCCGTTCCGTCAAGCGCTCCGCCAGCGGTAGCCCCGCCACCGGCTCGGGCAAGGCGCATGTCATGGAGCAGCAGACTTTGCTGGCGATGGCGTTGACGACGGGGCGGTAAATCCCGCGCCTCCGGAAAGGGAGACCATGGGCGCTCCGAACCTGCATGGTCTCCTCCTGCGGCTCGCTGACCTTCCGCACGAAACGGAGTGGGTCGAGATCAAGCTGGGCAACGACGCTCCGGAAGAGATCGGAGAGTACCTATCCGCTATCTCGAACTCCGCCGCGCTTCATGGCAAAGAGGCAGGTTTCATCGTCTGGGGCATCGCGGACGCCACCCATGAGCTCGTTGGTACATCGTTCATACCCCGGACGACGAAGGTCGGAAACGAGGACCTCGAAAACTGGCTTGCCCGATTGCTCACGCCGAGGATTGATTTCCGGATTCACGAGGTCCGGCTCGGTGGGATGCACTTCGTCATCTTTGAGGTACCGCCCGCAAACCATACTCCCGTTCGTTTCAAGGAGAACGAGTGGATTCGGGTCGGCAGCTATAAGAAGAAGCTGAAAGATTATCCTGAGAAGGAACGCCGTCTATGGGCGTCATTCTCGCTGAAGGCTCCCTTCGAGGATGGAGTTGCAGCGAGCCTGATTCCAGGCAGTGACGTGCTCTCTCTGCTTGACTACCCGGCATACTTTGATCTCACTAGCCAGCCCCTTCCCGAAGACCGCAAAGGCATACTTGCGCGACTGACGGCGGAGAAGTTCCTCATTGCGAAAGGAGGAGGCGTTTACGACGTCACCAATCTCGGTGCAATCCTGTTTGCCAAGGATCTGCACGTTTTCGAGCCTCTTCAGCGCAAGGCTGTTAGGGTCGTAATCTACAGCGGAGCCAATCGGGTGGAAACCCTGCGGGAACAGATCGGCCGCAAGGGCTATGCACCCGGATTTCTGGGCCTGATCGACTTCATCAATGTCTTCGTGCCTCAAAACGAGGTGATTGGCCAAGCCCTCCGAACGGAGACCAGGATGTATCCCGAGATCGCAATCCGCGAGCTCGTGGCCAATTCTCTGATTCATCAGGATTTTGCCATAACCGGAAACGGACCCATGGTGGAGGTCTTCTCGGACCGTATAGAGATCACCAATCCCGGCGTTCCCCTTATTGACACCCAGAGATTTCTAGACGCTCCTCCTCAATCACGGAACGACCGCGTCGCAGGCTTCATGCGACGCATCAACATCTGTGAGGAGCGCGGTAGCGGCATCGACAAGGTAGTCCATTGGGTCGAGGTTTACCAACTCCCTGCTCCTGATTTCCTTGTCACTCATCAGCATACCAAGGTGGTCTTGTTCGCATACAAGAAGCTGTCGGAGATGAGCAAGGCCGACCGTATCCGGGCCTGCTACCAGCACGCGGCCCTTCAATATGTCTCCAACCGCCAGATGACCAACGCGAGCCTGAGGGCAAGGTTTTCCATCGGTAGCCAAAATTACACTCTGGCGTCACGGATTCTCTCGGAGACACTGGAAGCAGGTCTTATTCGGCCCTTCGACCCAACGAACCGGTCAAGGAAGCATGCCAAGTATGTTCCGTATTGGGTCTGATCTTATGTCACGGTCATGTGCCCAGCGGAGTCCTCCAAGGGGTGACACAGCTTGTAAGTCCTTTGTTCTCAGCAGAACGTCCTCTAGATCTTATGTCATGGTCATGTGCGGACCGGGGCCTTGCTTCGAGTGGCCCTCAGGTCCAGAGCGCTCTCAGGGCTCGTCCAGCTCCCGTGAGTATCGAGAGCTGGCTGTAGAATGAGCCTATCGACCGGGCCACCCGCGAGGGTTGTAGCCCAGGAGGTTCAACGATGCACTGGATGTTACGTAGAAGACAGGCGCTCGCCGGAGGGCTCCTGCTGGCGATTGCGGCGTCCCCCGCCTTCGCCACGCCGCAACCGCAGGCCTCCGCCCCGCCGGCCCCTGCTCCTGTGGCGGCCCCGGCCGCTCCTCCCCAGGAGGAGGCTCGCCGGATCACGGGGATCGAGGCCCGCCAGGCGCTCGCCAAGGGCGCGGCTGTGCTGGTCGACGTCCGCTCCAAGGAGTCGTACAACGCGAGCCATGCTGAGGGCGCCATCTCCATTCCTTTCTCCGATATCGGCTCGCGAGCCGGCGAGCTACCCAAAGACAAACTGGTCATCACCTACTGCACCTGAGCTTCCGAGCATACGAGCGCCCGTGCGGTGCTCGAGCTGCAAGCGAAGGGATTCAAGCAGGCGGTGTGCCTGCTCGGCGGGCTGAACGCCTGGACCGAGGCCGGGGGGAAACTCGTCAACGGGCAGTAGATAGACGAGGTGGGCGTCCGCCCGCCATCTAGGCTGGAGCCAAAACCCGGGCTCAGGGCTCGTCCTGGGTCCCGGGTTCGGCCAACCCGAGGTTTCTGTGCCAATCCGCGTGGCTCAGCCACATCTCGACGCGATCTCCGTAGACCTTCGCCATAAAAGCCTCGTCGTGGTTACGGAGGAATCTCTCGATATGGTGCAGATTTCCAAGGAAATTTGCCACCCGCTGGGTATGAAGGTGGCCACGCAAGATGAACGTGCGTACGCCGTTTTCCATGATGGCGTCCCGCTCCCTTTCGCGATATCTCATCCTGTAGTCCGCCGTCAGGACCACCCAACCTTTGGGTATCCTGGGCAGCCAGTCGCGATCCTTTATGTCGTATTGCTGAAAGGTCTCGAAAAGCGTAGCGACCCTGAGCCCGTGCTCCCTCAAAGATCGCGGGAACATTCTGGGCCCAAGGTCGTTGTCGCAGAAGAAAGTTATTTCACGCAGCCAACTCGTCGGGGAGCCCGTAACGGATCGCCTCTTCGATCTGCGGCATCGTTAAGTCGTAGTCCTCGGCCAGATCCGCCATGGATTCTCCGGCGCTGAACCGCTCGATCAGAATCGACACACTGACGCCGCGGCCGGCGATCGTCGGGCGGCCGAACGAGATTTCAGGATCGATCACCACGACTCTGGGAGAGGAGGCGTCGGCAGCTCGGCGTACCGGGTAGAACCGCTCTGCAAAACCCAGGGCGTCGTGCTCGATGCGCTGAAGGTACGGCCGGAGGACGTCTTCGATTGCGGTCTGGCCACTTTCCGGAAGATCGATGAGCTGGCCGTACTTCTTGAGGAAGAGGCTACCCCCGGCGCTTTCCAGTTGCTCTGTCGCCAGCGGATGCTCGCTCTTGAGCTCGCACTCCAGGTAGGAAAGTGCCTGGCGAATCTTCTGCATTTTGATACGGTGCTTCCTGCGAAGCGAGGCCAGAACATAGGCTTCCACCAGATTGGTAAACGAGAGGACCGGCTGGCCAGGATCGGGAAGCTTGATCAGCGGCGGCGAGAAATCCGATCCGGCTTGAACGGGATAGGGACGGCCCATGACCCACTGACGGAGCGTGGTCTCCGAAAGCCCGAGATACGGCGCGGCCTGTGCCAACCCATAGGTGGGCTCCTGGCGGGCATCACGGGAAAAGGCGGGAACGTAGGCCATGGATCGATCCAAAGTTAAACCTTCACTTGAACTTTAGCGGACTTGAGCCCCTGTTTCAAGGTTCCGCAGCTCGCCAACCACCACGCCCTGGATATTCGTCACGAAATCCGCCCCGAACGCCCGGGAGGGTGTCCACGCACCCGGAGGCACCGTTCCCGCCAGGAGACGCTCGACGCTGGCGATCGAGGAGGATGCCGTGAAGCGGTAGCCCTCCGGAGTCTCCAGCGTCGCGGTGACCGTTCGTCCGGCGGCGTCGCGCACCTCTCCCCAGAGATGAATCCGGGCCGTCTCCCGTACCTGCTCCGAGGGGCCGGTCACCTTCTTGTCCACCCAGCGCAGGGCGAGACGCTTGACCGGCCCCCAGCCGGCCAGGGGGAGGAGAGGTGCCAGCCGTTTCATCCTCCGGATCTGGCCCGGCGGCGTTCCCGAGTAGACGCGGATGTTCGGAATCCCTGTCGAGTGATAGGCGGTCGACACATCTCCCCAGGGGATGGTCATCGCCCAGCGCTTGCCTACCCGGGGACCGAAGTCGATCTCGCGGACGTCGAAGGCCACCGGCACCGGCACGATCTCGCCGCCTCGCCGGACGGCACCGGCGCCGGGGAGGCTCTCGATCATCGTCTTCATCGTCCCCCGGCTGACGCTGCCGCCCGCGGTGTCGAAGGCGAGAGCCAGCTCCGTCGCGTCCGGCAGGGCGGCGGCGAGGCGGGCGGCCAGGCAGTCGCTGGGCACGACGTCGAAGCCGACGCCGGGCAGCAGGGCGACTCCCGCCTTACGCGCCTCCTCCCCGCGGCTGAGAACGCTCTCGAAGACGGCGATCTCGCCGGTGATGTCCAGATAGTGGGCGCCGGTGGCGAGGCAGGCGTTCACCATGGGGGCGCTGGTGTGAATGAAGGGACCGGCGCAGTGCAGGACCGCCTGGACGCCGTAGAGCTCCGCCGCCGTCCCCTGAGGATCGTCCAGGGAAAAAGCGCGGCTCGGCAGGCCCAGCTCACGGGCCAGCCGTCCCACCCCCTCCGCGTTGCGGCCGGCCAGGATCGGCGCCAGCCCCTTGCGCACCGCCTCGCGTGCCGCCAGCTCTCCCGTGTAGCCGTTGGCTCCGTAGATCATCCAGGTCATAAGCTCACCTCTCTATTCCTTGCCGGCGCGGGCCAGCATAGCAAGGCCCCTTGTCCCATCCGGTAAACGCCGCATAACATGGACCCGTCGATGCCGGCTCATCGCCGGTGCGATGCCGTCCATTCTTGCTCCACGTCGAATCCGCTCGGGAGGAACATGAAGACGAAGATCCTCGTCACGGGAGCCCTCGGTCAGATCGGCTCCGAAGTGGTCCCCGCTCTGCGCGCGCGCTACGGCGCCGATCAGGTCGTCGCTTCCGACATCCGCATGATGAGCCGCGAAGAGCTGCTGCGCACCGAGGGTCCCTTCGACTTCCTCGACTGCACCAACCAGCGGCAGGTTCAGGACGTCGTGCAGCGCAACCAGATCGGCACCATCTATCACCTCGTCGCCCTCCTCTCGGCGGTGGGCGAGAGCAAGCCCCAGGTCGCGTGGGACGTGAACATGGGCAGCCTCTACCGCGTCCTGGAGGTGGCCCGCATCAACAATTGCAGCGTCTTCGTGCCGAGCTCGATCGGCGCCTTCGGGCCGACCACGCCACAGGATCAGACCCCGCAGGACACCCTCCAGCGCCCTACCACCATGTACGGCGTCACCAAGGTGGCGGGCGAGCTGCTCTGCGACTACTACCACCAACGCTTCAGCGTCGATACGCGCGGCGTGCGCTTCCCCGGCATCATCTCCCATGGCGCCCCCCCCGGCGGCGGCACCACGGACTACGCGGTGGAGATCTTCCACGAGGCGATACGCCACCAGCACTACACCTGTTTCCTGAAACCGAACAGCCGGCTGGACATGATGTACATGCCCGACGCCATCAAGGCGGCCATTGAAGTGATGGAGGCCGACCCGGCCCACCTCATGCACCGAAATGCCTTCAACGTCACGGGGATGAACTTCACCCCCGAGGAGCTGGCGGCGGAGATCCGCAAGCACATCCCGAAATTCGTCATCGACTACAAGATCGATCCCGTGCGGCAGGCCATCGCCGACTCCTGGCCCCATTCGCTCGACGACGGCGCGGCGCGGCAGGAGTGGGGGTGGGACCCGCGGTACGACCTCGCGGCCATGGTCGCCGACATGCTGGAGAACCTGGAGAGGAAACTCTCCGCCCCGGAGGCCCAATAATGCCTGTCGATCGTTTTCACCAAGCTCTCTCCACCGACCTCGAGGCCCTGCGCGAGCGGGGCACCCTCAAGGGGGCCGAGTCGGTGATCACCCAGGTCCTTCCCGCCGAGGGCGACCGCGGCCCGCGCTATCGCCTCGCCGGCGAGGGTCATCAGCCGTTCCTCAAGATGAATTCCAACAACTATCTGGGGATGGCGCTGCGGCCGGAGCTGCGCGGCGCCGAGGAGGCCGCCACCCAGGACTTTGGCGTCGGCCCCGGCGCCGTGCGCTTCATCAGCGGCACCTACCAGGCTCACATGGAGCTCGAAGCCGCCCTCGCCGATTTCCACGGGCGGGAGTCGGCGATGATCTTCAGCTCGGCCTATGCCACGGCGCTGGGCGTGATCGTGCCGCTGACCACGGCCGAAACGGTGGTGATCAGCGACGAGCTGAACCACAACTGCATCATCAACGCCATGCGTCTCTCGCGCCCGAAGGACAAGCAGGTCTACAAGCACCTCGACATGGCGGACCTCGAAGCGAAGCTCGCCGCAGCGGCGGGCACCTGCCGGCGGGTGCTGGTGGTCACCGATGGCATCTTCAGCATGCGGGGCGACCACGGGCCGCTGCCGGAGATCCTGGCGATCGCCCGCCGCTGGGACGACAAGTTTCCGGAGAACGTCGTGGTGCTGGCCGACGACTCCCACGGCGTCGGCGCCATCGGCAACACCGGGCGAGGCACGGAGGAGCTCACCGGCTCCGGGCCGGTGGACATCCTGGTCGGCACCCTCGGCAAGGCCCTCGGCGTCAACGGCGGCTATGTGACGGGGAGCAGGGTGCTGACCGATTACCTGCGCGAGACCGCTCCGACCTACATCTACTCGAACCCCATCACGGTGGGCGAGTCCGCGGCGGCTCTCGCGGCCCTGCAGATCCTCGACAGCCGGCAGGGCTTGAAACTCCTCGAACACCTGCGGGAGATGACCGCCCGCTTCGAGCAGGGGCTGCTACGTTTGGGCTACGAGACGATCCCCGGCGAGCACCCGGTGACGCCGCTCATGGTGCGCGACACGGCGAAGACCACCGCCCTAGTAGCCCACCTGCGGCAGCAGGGCATCCTCGCGACCGGTCTCAAGTACCCGGTGGTGCCGCGGGGCGACGAGTCGATCCGCTTCCAGATCTCGGCCGATCACACGCCCTACGACATCGACTCGGTGCTGGAGGCGCTGGAGAGTTTTCCGGGACGGTGAGGGGCGATCGCCCGACAGCGTAGCGCCGCCGCCGTCTCCGCGGGAGTCGCTGCTGCCGCGCCCGGCATCTTTGCTCTCTTGTGGTGCCTCGCCGCGGTCTCGGTCTGCGTCGTGGCTGGCCCGGCCGGAGTGGCTGCTTCCGCGGTCTGCGTCACGGCAGCTCCACCCGTAGTCACCGCCATCCTGGCAGGCATCACAGCTTGACCTCCAGCCATCACAGCTCGACCTCCAAGCATCACAGCTCGGTCTCCAGGCATCACAGCTTGAGCCCCAAGCATCACAGCTCGGCCTCCAGGCATCACAGCTTGACCTCCAGCCATCACAGCTCGGCCTCCAGGCATCACAGCTTGACCTCCAGCCATCACAGCTCGGCCTCCAAGCATCACAGCTTGAGCCCCAGCCATCACAGCTTGACCGGGAGCAGTGACGCAATCCGGACTAGCCGTGACTCCTGCCGGGATAGTTGTGGTTCACGGGCCTTCCTTCCTGATGCACGAACGAACGGCGTGTCTCATCAAGGCAGCCGTGCCTCACGCTGTGCCGGGCGTAGTGTTCGCTCCCGTCTTCTTGTAGCGCGTCGGCAGCCTGCCTGTGACTCTTTCTCCCAATAGCGATGGCGGCCCCCGGCGCGCAGCTCCTCCTCCAGGCGCTGCTTGCGTTGTTCGTGTTCGTCGTGTGTCATGGCTGGGAGGATTGCATCGCAAGATTTCCCGTCCAGCAAGGCTCCTACGGTGCTCAGCTCTCGCAGCGTCACGGCGACCATCACGACTCTGGTGTTGGCGAACCGGGGCTCAGGGAGGAGTTCTCGCCTCGACTCCGCCGAAAACCTGGAAGCTGGCCCAGGTCCAGTCCGATCCCACCGGGTTGGAGAAAAGCTCCGCCAGTTGGGCGGTGCGAAGGGCTGAGAGCGCGTCGGCGCCCCGCAGCAACTCCTGATGGAAGCGAACCGAGAGGCGCTGGGTGCTGTCATCGGTGACGGGCCACAGGCTCCCCACGACGGCGGGAGCGCCGGCGGCGAGGAAGGCGTGAGCGAGGCTGAGGGCTCCCTCGCTCTCGGAGACCGGCCCTGCCTGGGTCTCGCAGGACGCCAGCACGACGAGGCGTGTCCGGGTCAGTCTTGTTCCGAGGAGATCCTTCGAGGAGAGCACTCCCGACCGCCCTCCCTCAGGGGAGAGGAAGAGGCGAGAGCGAGCCGGATCTTCGCGATCCTGCTGTCCATGGACCGCCAGATGCACGATGTCATAGCGCCCCATGGAGCCGAGCACGCGGGACGGAGTCGCTGCTGTCCGCGTCAGCGTCCGAACGTCGAGGCCTTGATAGACCGTGCCCAGTCTCTCGATCTCGCGCTCCGCTCCCGGCATCGATGGCAACTGCGGAACCGTTTGCCGGTTGGGAGAAGGATCGCCCACCAGAAGAGCGCTGGCGATCGGCTTCGACGAGAGCCGGCGGTCCCGTTCAACGGCGGCGAGAAACTCCGAGACGCTGGGCGCGACCCCGACCTCGCGGTCCTGGACCAGGAAGCGGCCGGAGCCCGGAGCCCGAAGCGCGGCAAACGGTACGCTGTAGAGCGAGCGGGTTGGTACGAAGATGATCCGGTCACCGTCACGCAGATCTTTCGTTGCGGGTTCGACGAGCAGCCGGTAAAGCTGCTCGAGGCTTTGAGAGTGCTCTGACGGACCTCCTCTCTGCTCTTTAGACATGCCTTGCACTGTCGCGGAGATGGCGGTCCAGGCCGGCTTGTGTAACGAAACCGAGATCCCGGTAGGCTTGACGATCCAGGTAATCAATCGATCCTCTACTACGGCGTAGACGAGGATGGTTGTTTGGAGAGGCATCCGCCGGCTGAGATCGCGCCAGCTCAAGGGCGATGCCCCCCGTTCTCCGTTCACTTGGTCAAGAAGAGAGCGGGCGCGGAAACGCTCCAGGAACTCCAAGGCCACCTCCGGTTTTCCGAGGTGCATTTGCAGCGCCACCATTCTCATGTAGAGAGACTTCGCCTGATCGAAGAAGGAACCCTGATCGCTTCCTGGAGCGACCATCGCGCGTCTCCGGTCCAACTCATCCAGCGCGAGGCCGAGGTTCTTTTCAGCGCCGGCCGCGTCGCCCCGCTGGAAATCAAGGTCGGCAGGAGCTCCCAATTGCGCCGTCGGCTTTTGCTCCATCGCGATTGCCGCCGCGCGATCTTCACTCTCGTCGATCTCTCTCTGTACGACGTCGAAGCTGGCCGCCAGTGCCTCACGTTTGTGGTGGACGAAGCGCATGCAATTCAACGCCCGCGAGAAGTCGCGCCTCGCTTCCTGCTGCTTCCCCAGGGGGACTTCGATCCTGGCCTTGTCGAGCAGAGCCTCTACCAAATGTTCCGGTTCTCCGGCTTCCGCCATTCTAAGGGCACTCTCCTGGAAATCGAGGGCTGCCAAGGGCCGACGCTGCGCAAGTGAAGCGAGAACCGCTCCCTTCAATGACCTGAGAGAAATGCGAAGCTCTGACATGGTCGTCTGGCTGTTCCATGCCAAAGCGCGATACCGGTATCGCCAAGACTCTGTGGATTTTCCAAGGGATTCCAAGCGGTCAGCCTCGTCGTTCAAGGCAGAAGCTCTGGTGACCTCTGCCTTCATCGTTCCCCTAAATTCAACGCTGAAGCTGCGGACCTCAATCTCCGAAAGAGATGATACGAACCAGAGCGGCAGGACAGGTCGCCGCGGAGGCACGCTCATAAGCCGGGACCGAGCTTCGGCAATCCATGGCGAGCCGAACGGGACCGGCAACGTCACGAGCGGAGGGGGCTCGACATCCGGGTAACGCCCCCAAGCGGCTCTCGCATCGGCATATAGGAAGAGATGCTCCAGAGCGACGCCTCGATTAAACATCGCTTCTGCCAAGCCTGGCCTCAGAGATAGGGCCCGATCGGCCATTTCCAAGGACGCAACGTAATCCTCAGGCCGACCTTTTGCACGGGCGCGCTCACCGTAGACAGCCGAAAGATCAGAAAGAAGAGATGCCTCCCCAGGCGCCCTCTGGACCGCCTCCTCGAGGTCTGCGACTGCCGAATCCAGATTGTTGCGCAGCAAGTCAAGGAATCCGCGGTCCCGGAGAGTGGATGGAGACTGTGGGCCCGCTCTTGCCTGCAACTCTCGGCCCAGCTTCAACGCTTGCTGATAGTTGCCACGGAAAGGCCGCGTCGGATAAGGCGCAAAGGCGGCCCCGGTCATTCGTCCCTCTGTCAGGCGCACCGGGCCGAGCTTCGCGGCAAAGGTCGCTGTATCGGGCCTTCCTTCATCTGGCAGAGACCGTCCTGCATTTAGCACGAGCAGCGTCAGGGCGCACCCCAGCAGCGCTCCGCCGACGATGTGCTTCCAGGAACGCATGGCCCTCCGCAATCCTCCCCCTGAAGTTGTTGAGAGATTGAATGCTACCACCCGTCTTGAGACGGCCACACTGCCTCTTTTCCGCCCCTCCGAACGGCATCGCCCTTGCTTCAAAGATCCTCTTTGGGGCCAATTCCTTTGAAATGCTTGAGCCACAGAGGTTTTGCGGATAACCTTTTGTCCGTAGTCTGGCTGTAAATCCTGGGTTCGGAGGTACGGATGTTTTCGATTGAAGAGATCGTTGCGCGGGAGATCCTCGACTCGCGGGGCAACCCGACGCTGGAGGTTGACTGCATTCTGGATGGCGGTGTGGGCGGACGGGCCGCCGTGCCGTCGGGCGCTTCGACCGGCAGCCGCGAGGCGCTGGAGCTGCGCGACGGCGGCAAACGCTATGGCGGCAAGGGGGTCAAGAAAGCTTGCAGGCACGTGCAGGACGAGATCGCGCCCCGGTTGCACGGCATGGACGCCCGCGATCAGGCGCGCATCGACCGCGCGCTCATCGACCTCGACGGCACGCCGGACAAGAGCCGGCTTGGCGCCAACGCCCTGCTCGGCGCCTCGCTCTCCGTGGCCCGCTCCGCGGCCGAGGCGAGCGGCCTTCCTCTCTATGCCTACATCGGCGGACCCGCGGCCACCGTGCTGCCCGTCCCCCTGCTCAACGTGCTCAACGGCGGCGCCCATGCCGACAACTCGATCGACATCCAGGAGTTCATGCTGGTGCCGATCGGCTTCGATCGCTTCAGCGATGCGCTGCGGGCCGGCGTCGAGGTCTACCACGCCCTCAAGGGGGTTCTGAAGTCCTCCGGCATGGTCACCGCCGTGGGCGACGAGGGCGGCTTCGCGCCGAACCTCAAGAGCAACCGCGAGGCCCTGGACCTGCTCGTCCAAGCCATCGAGAAGGCCGGCTACACCCCTGGAAAGCAGATCGCCCTCGCTCTCGACGTCGCAGCCAGCGAGTTGGTGGAGAAGGTGGAGAAGAAGAAGGGGAAGGGCAAGGGCGGTCCGGTGCGCTACGCCCTGGCCGGCGAGGGCCGCTCCGGTCTCTCGGCCTCGGACCTCATCGCCCTCTATCGCGACTGGCTCGGCGCCTACCCGCTGGTCTCCATCGAGGACGGCCTCGCCGAGGACGATCGCGAGGGGTGGAAGGAGCTGACGGTCGAGCTCGGCAGCCGGGTACAGCTCATCGGCGACGACCTGTTCGTCACCAATCCGGCGATCCTGGCCCAGGGGATCGCCGACGGCCTGGGCAACGCCCTGCTCGTCAAGGTCAATCAGATCGGCACCCTCACCGAGACGCTGGAAGCCGTGGAGATGGCCAAGACCCACGCCTACTCGAACATCATCAGCCACCGCTCGGGCGAGACCGAGGACACCACCATCGCCGATCTGGCGGTCGCCACCCGCGCCGGCCAGATCAAGACGGGCGCGCCGTGCCGCAGCGACCGCGTCGCCAAGTACAACCGTCTGCTACGCATCGAAGAGGAGCTGGAGGGCGTGGCCTCGTATCCAGGCGCCAGGGCCTTCCCCCGTTGGAAGTCGTGACCCGCGCCGAAGCACCTGTGAGGACCGACTCGTTTCGCCCGGTGCTGGGCGCGGCGGTCGCCCTGTTTCTTGCGTTGCTCGCCATCGCGGCGCTCAAGAGCTATCGCGACCTCGCCTCGGCGCGGGCTCACCAGCACATGCTGGAGCGGCAGATCCAGCAGACCGTGGCGCGCAGCGAGTGGCTGCGGCTGCGCATCGAGCGCCTGCATCACGATCCCGGCATGCTCGAGCGGTTGGCTCGCGAGGATCTGGGAATGGTGCGCCCGAATGACGTCGTCATCGAGCTGCCGGATGGAACGGTGGCGCCGCTGGCTTCCCGGGCACCCAAGGCGGTGACCGCGGGGCTGATCGGTCCGCCCGTCAGTCCGCCCGCGGGCTTCGTCGGTCCGCCGGCGCCCCCGGTTTCTCCTCCGCCGGCTGCTCCAGCTCCTGCCTCCGCCGTCCCGGTCTCCGGTCCGCCGCGGCCCCCCGGTTAAGCGTGATCTTCAAGGCTGGCGGCGTGATGAGGGTGGTGACGATCACCATCACCACCACCGCCGCGAAGACCGGCGGCGGAATCACCCGCTGACCGTGGAGCACGAGTTGGGCGCCGATCCCGGCGAAGATCAGCCCCACCTCACCCCGCGGCACCATGCCCACCGCCACCGACAGGCGGTCGAGCCCCCGCTCCAGCACGCCGGCGGCGCAGATCATCTTGCCCAGGATGGCGGCGAGCGACAGCAGGGCCGCGAACAACAGCACATCCAGATGGCCGAAGCTCGCGAGATCGACCCGCGCCCCCATCAACACGAAGAACACCGGCACCAGGAAGCCGGCGATGGGGTGGATCAGCTCCTCGATGGTGTGCTTGGTGCGCTCGCCCAGGTCCCGATAGGTCACCCCGTCGAGGATGAGGCCGGCGGCGAAGGCGCCGACGATGGTGGCGAGGCCGATGCGGTCCGACAGGTAGGCAAGAAAGAAGCAGGTGCCGAGCGACAGGGCGAGGAGCAGCCCCTGGATCCGCAGGTTGCTCGCCAGCCGGAAAACGTGGCGAGAAAGCCAACCGCCGATCAGGATGGCTCCCACCAGGAAGGCGACGGCCTTGCCGACGATGGCGAGCGTGTCCAGGGAGTTGAGGCTGCCGCCCGTGTTGGCGGCGGTGATCGTTCCCGCCACCACCGAGAGGATGACGAGGCCGAGGACG
Source organism: Thermoanaerobaculaceae bacterium (assembly GCA_963717295.1). Lineage (GTDB taxonomy): Bacteria > Acidobacteriota > Thermoanaerobaculia > Multivoradales > UBA5704 > DATARR01. Next base: position 6,094,097 of record OY970330.1, on the reverse strand, counting down.
TCGTCAATCACCGCGGCTCCGAGGATGATCTTCGCCTCGCGGGTGGAGGTCTTGCCGAGATCCTTGAGGACGCGGGCCGTGATTCCGACGCTGGTGGCGCAGAGCGTGGCGCCGATGAAGAGATGGGCCAGCGTCTCCTCCTTCGGCAGCAGCCAGGCCGACACTCCCCAGCCGAGGAAGAACGGCGCGATCACCCCCAGCACCGCCACCAGCAGGCTCGACCAGCCCACCGACATCATCTCCTGGACGTTCGATTCCAGACCGACCTGGAACAGCAGCAGGATGACGCCGAGCTGGGCCAGGATCTCCAGACCCGGATCCGTGGCGAGGAAGCGGAAGCCGCCGAAGCCCGCGAGCCCCAGGTTGCCCAGGACCATGCCGAAGACGAGCTCGCCCAACACGGCCGGCTGGCCCAGGCGCTCGAAGAGCTCGCCCCCCAGCTTCGCCGCGGCGAGGACGATCACCAGCCCGAGCAGAACCGGCACCACGGGACCCCCGTGGCCAGTGTTGGTTCCAGCGGCCCCGGCCGCGTGGGCATGGAAGACGAGGATCAATCCCAGGAGGGAGAGGATGGCGACGGCTCCGCGCATGGCCCCTGATGGTAGCGCACGGCCGGCCTTGAACAACGACGCCCCGCCTAGGGTCCCGGCAGGGCGCGATATCGAAAAGCAGGTAACAGGAGCTCAGGAGATCTTGACGACGTTCTTGGCCTGCAGACCTTTCGGTCCTTCCACCACGTCGAACGAGACGCGGTCCCCTTCGCTCAGGGTGCGGAAGCCTTCGGCGATGATCGAGGCGTGGTGGACGAAGACGTCCGCGCCGCGCTCTCGCACGATGAATCCATACCCTTTGGCATCGTTGAACCACTTTACCGTACCTTGCTCAGCCATGCTCTTGCTCCTTGCAACAAAGAAACAGGTTGTTGTTCGCCGCGCGAGGCGGCCTCCTCCACGCCCCCAAATAGGAGGCGAAATTCATAGGGGACGTCGAAGCCGGCGCTCGGGTGAACTGCAAGGAGCTACGCGAATCGTCGCGCGCTTGGGCTCGAACCTCCAGGATCTTCCTAGGCTCTCTCTCGTCTCCCTCGGTGCCTGGCGATCCTCATATCTCGAACAACTAAGGAATTCATGAATTTAGCTGGATGCTGCGTGGGGGGAGGTGGGCGGGGGTGTCTCGTGAAGCAAAATCCAACTGTGTTTTCTTGCGCCGACTCTGAATTTTTGCGGACTATGGCACCTCTCGGAGGAAAAATCAAGAGGGCATCGTGGAAAACAAGCGGGAAAGATTCGGTAAGATCCCCGGTCATGTCGACGCGTATTCCAAGGCAGCTCGATCCGGTGGAGATCCGGGTCCTGGGCTCCCTGCTCGAAAAGGAGCAGACGAACCCCGAGACCATTCCCATGTCGGTCAACGCCATCGTCCTGGCGTGCAACCAGAAGACGAACCGCGAGCCGGTGATGGCGCTCACCGAGGACCAGGTGGTCAACGCTCTCGACCGCCTGCGCCAGGACGTCCTGGTCTGGCGTACCGAGGGCGCCCGCACGGAGCGCTGGCAGCAGAGCGTCGTGCGCCGCTGGGGGCTCGACCGGGCCGGCAAGGCGCTGATGACGCTGCTGCTCCTGCGCGGCGCCCAGACTCCGGGGGAGCTGCGTACCCGCACCGAGCGGATGCACGCCTTCGCTTCCGTGGACGAGGTGGAGGAGGCGCTGCGCCGGCTCGCCGCCATCGACGAGCCCCTGGTGCGCGACCTGCCGCGCCGGCCCGGCCAGAAGGAGATCCGCTGGATACACCTGGTGGGCGAGCTGGCTCCCGAGCCGGAGAGGCCCCGGGAGATCTCCGAGCCGCCGGAGGCGGCGCTCGCCGCCGCCGCCCGGCCGGGCTTGTCCTCCCGGGTGGAGCATCTGGAGGAGCTGGTGCAGAGGCTGGCGGCGGACCTGGAAGAGCTGAAGAAGCAGCTCGGGATCTGACCTCTTCCCTACACGACCTCGATACGCGGCGGACCGGGGAGCACTTCGCCGATCTCGGCGGCGCGGTGGCCGCTGGCGAGGAGGGCGGCGAGGAGGGCCACGGCGCTCTCGGGCGGGGTCGCGAGGAGCAGCCCGCCCGAGGTCTGGGGATCGAAGAGCACCTCGCGCCGCAGTTTATCCAGGCCGGCGCGGTCCTCGAAGATCCTGCTCACATTGTCCTCGTTGGCCACCGTGCAGCCGGTGGTGACTCCCGCCTTGGCCAGCCGGTAGAAGTTGTCGTGGACGGGCAGCCGCTCGAAGACCAGGCGGATCGCGACACCCGAGGCCTTCGCCATGCCCATCGCATGGCCGGCCAGGGCGAAACCGGTGACGTCCGTGGCGCCCCGCACGCCGTGCTCCAGGGCCAGACGGCTGGCCACGTCATTCAGCCGCTCCATCTCGAGGAGCGCCGGCTCCAGCCCCGCCTCGTCGATCTTGTCCGCCTTGAAGGCGTTGACCAGCACGCCCGTGCCCAGCGGCTTGGTGAGGATCAGGCGGTCGCCTCCCTGAGCGCCGGCATTGGTGAGCAGGCGGTTGGGATCGGCCAGGCCGACGACCGAGAGGCCGTACTTGAGCTCCTCGTCGCGCACCGAGTGGCCGCCCAGCAGCACGGCGCCGGCCTGCGCCATGGCCTCGGCGCCGCCCTGAAGGACGGTGCCCAGGGCTTCGGCGCCTTCGCCCTCCAGCTCCGGGAAGCAGCAGAGGTTGAGGGCGAAGAGGGGCCGGCCGCCCATGGCGTAGACGTCGGACAGCGAGTTGGCGGCGGCCACCCGGCCGAAGCGGCGGGCGTCGTCGCACACCGGGGTGATGAAGTCGGCCGTGGCGACCAGGGCATGGCCGTCGAGGAGGAAGACCCCGGCGTCGTCGCCCGTTTCCGGGCCGACGAGGATCCTCTCATCCCCTCCAGCGAGCCGGACGAGCGGGGCGATCATCGTTGAAAGGTCCCCCGGACCTATCTTGGCCGCTCAGCCACCGGTGGTGGCGCAGGCGGTGAGGCGGAATTTCCGCCGGAACAGTGCCATGGGGGAGATTGTATAGAATCCGCTGCGCTAAACTCATCCACGCCAATTCGGCCATCTATCCTTCGAAGGAGGGCTTGCATGTACCACAAGCTATCGACGTCGTTGCTCGCCGAGTTCATCGGCACGTTCGCGCTGATCTTCATCGGTGCCGGCGCCGGCGCTCTGGGCCAGGGAGGTCTGGTGGGAGTGGCCTTCGCCCACGGCCTGGTGATCGTCGGTTTCGCCTACGCCTACGGCCACATCTCCGGCACCCACATCAACCCGGCGGTGACCCTGGGCGTCTGGACGGCCGGCAAGATCGACACCGGCCGCGCGCTGTCCTACATCGTCTTCCAGATCGCCGGCGGCATCGTCGCCGCTCTCGCGCTCTCCTGGGTGCTGGGCGGCACGGGAACCGGCCTCGGCGTCACCGCTCTGGCCCACAACCTCCAGGTGAAGGACGTCACGATCAACATCACGCCGGCCATCGGGGTGGTGCTCGAGGCGATCCTGACCTTCTTCCTGGTCAACGCGGTGATGAATGCCGGCATCAGCGGCAAGGCCTCCGTCCCGGGCGGGCTCGCCATCGGCCTGACGCTGACCTTCTGCATCCTGATGGGCGGCCCGCTCACCGGCGCCAGCCTCAACCCGGCGCGCAGCATCGGCCCGGCCGTTGCCACGGGCAACTTCGCCGACCTCTGGGTCTATCTCTTGGGGCCGGCTCTGGGCGGCGTGGCGGCGGGCCTGCTGTACAAGTTCGTCTACGAAGAGCATCCGCGTAAGAAGTAGCGCGCGTTTCCTGCCGGCGACCGCCTCTCAATTTCTTTTGAGAGGCGGCTCGCTTTTCCCCTCGTCCCGCACACTACTCTTATAGAGCGCCCCTCTACAGGGATTTTGGCACCGGGTAAAAAACCGGGGGAAGCTTCAGGTGCTATGTATCTAATTAACGAACCCTTGGATTGAAACAGTCGCTCCGGAGGGGGAGAATCTCGCCCCCTCACGATAATTGCCTCAGGGTCCCGGGTTTCATAGGGAGATCCGGTCCAGCCCTTTGGCTTCACAGTTAGTTTCTGGAGGATGCATTTGATGAGCATCAGAGGCTTGAAGTACGCGTTCGCTACTCTTTCATGCGGTCTGTTGGCCGTCGCCGCGAACGCCCAGAACGAGGGGACTCACCGCATCATCTACAGTCCGACGAAGGACGCCATCGTCGCCAAGGCGACGAACGTCACCAACCATGGCGGACCGATCATCGTCTCGGCCAAAGTGGTCTTCATTTTCTGGGGACCGAGCTTCAACAACGCCGCTTCACCCGACTTCGCCTACGCCCGCACGCTGCAGACCTACCGCAATCAGTTCGGCACCAACGGCGAGTACAACACCATCACGCAGTACAGCGGCAGCAACGGCACCATCGCCCTGACCAACCTCGGCTCGGGCACCGCCGACCTGTTCGACACCTCGACCCCGCCGACCAATGTCACCGACTCCTCCGTCCGCTCCAAGGTCTCCTCGTACACGTCGAGCCATGGCGGCAACAACACCAGCACGATCTATGAGGTCGTCATCCCGAGCTCCTCGTATTCTTCGAGTGGTTCGAGCACCTCGTGCGGCGGACCGCACCTGGCCTACTGCGCCTACCATAGCTGGATCGGCAGCGGCACCTCGGCCACCAAGTACTCCATCCAGCCGTATCCGAGCTGCAGCGGCTGCTCCGTCTCCGGCTGGACCGCGGTGCAGAACCAGGAGCACTTCGTCTGCCACGAGACCCGCGAGGCCGTGACCGACCCGACCGGCACCACCTGGTTCGACTCCTCGGGCGCCGAGGCCGACGACAAGTGCGCCTGGTCGCCGACGCCGTTCCTCGTCAGCGGCTCCGGCTATCAGTACGAGTGGTCGAACGCCGCCGGCGGCTGCGTCAAGACCCGGTAAACGAAGCAAAGCGTTATCAGGAGAACCCCGGCGGAGACGCCGGGGTTTTTCCTTTTTGGCGGACAACTATTGAGGCGGCAGCACGTCCGGCCACCAGCCGCCCGGAACGTTCATCGGCCAGGGGCAGGTCTGCTGAATGTTCAGCTCGCGAAACATGGGGCTGTCGTACTTGAGATTGAAGTTGAAGCTGTCCTCGGGCCGGTGACCGGCGCAGCGGTAGTACGGGGTGCCGAAGGCGATGGCGAGGAGGAAGACGACCTCGGCGACGCCATAGATGCGGGTCCAGCGGACCGTCCGCGGCGCGAGGCGGGTGCGGGCGAGTGGGCCGGCCCAGAGCGCCACCGGCAGAACCGCGGCGTGGAAGAGGATCACGCCCTGCCACATCATCACCGTCGTGGGGGAGAGCGAGAACACGATCACGCCCGCCACGAAGCAGACCCTGACGTACCCCTTCACCCAGGAGCGGCCGGTGGTGCCGGGGACCAGCCGGCGGCGCCAGATGGCCAGGCCCCACGCCCACAGCCGCGCGAAACGGCTGGAAGGAAGAGTCCCTTTCCCCATTCGCCACAGCCGCAGATTGGCCAGCAGTGGGAACAGAACGGTGAGCCCCAGGACCGTCGCGGCCAGAAGGTGGAGCCCCGGCCCCAGCCAGCGGTCGGTGCCGCCGAGGATCTCCGAGAAGTTGAAGTCGTCGAGCCGCCAGGAGACGGAGAGCGAGGCGTAGCGCAGCCAGTAGCTCACCCCCCGTGGCAGCCCGTGGAGCAGGCCGCGCCCCAGAAACCCCTTCTTCGCCGCCGTCACGAGGACGGGATGCGCCGTCACCTCGATCGCCCACGGAATCAGCGGAAGCGCACCCGCGAGCCCGCCCAGAATCAGGCCCGGCCAGTGCACGCGGAAGAAGCGCCGCAGCCAGAGCAACGCGGAGGCCACCACCACCAGCAGGCAGGAGGGATGGATCTGGAGTGCTGTCACCAGTCCCGCGGCGTGGAGAAACGAGGGCCAGAACCGGGCGCGCTCGCGCTGGGCCAGACTGCTCCAGAGGTGGAGGGAGCCGAAGAGGAAGAGGTAGTTCGGGTTCCAGAGGAACGTGGCGAAAAAGAGCTGCCAGGGGTTCAGCCAGTAGAGCAGGGCGAGCAGCACCCGCTCGCGCGGCGCGATATGCCGCTTGAGGGAGGCGTCGAGCAGCCAGTAGGCGGCGACGTGGGAGAGCAGGACGAGGACGGTCGGTGCCCGATGGTCCCGCCAGAGCATCAGCGGCAGGCCCACGAGCAGGCTGGTGATGCCCCCCGGCGCCTTGCCCCCGGTGGACAGGGGGTTCCCATAAGGAATGAACTGACCCCGCGCCGCCAGCAGCCAGCCCCGGGCCAGGAGGTTGAGCTGATCGCCCCCCACCTGGCTGCGGATCACCATCAGGACGGCGATGGCGAGACCGAGGGCGAAGAGCACGCGGACCGTTCGCGCCGCCGCCGCCCGAGAGAGCCGGGATGAGGTCGTGGAGCGCATGGGGCAAAATTGGGGACGCGGGGAGCTGAACTATACTCTGCCGTTCGTGAACCAGGAAAGGATTGCGGCTCCGGCTCGCCCGGCATGGGTGCGCCCACTGGCGTGGACGGCCGTCGTCTGCCTCTACACGGCGCTCACCTTCGTCTACTTCTGGCCGCTGCCCCGGCTCTGGCAGGATCATCTCGGGCCGCAGCTCGGGGACACCCTGTTCAATCTCTACGTCCTCAAGTGGGGAGCACACCAGATCCACTTGGGCCTGCCGAATCTCTGGAATGGGAACGTGTGGAATGCCAATCTCTTCTATCCCACCCGGGGCGCGCTGGCCCTTTCCGACCACCTGCTGGGGCCGGCGGCGGAGCTGGCCCTGTTCGAGACGGTGATCCCCAACGCCATCGCCGGCTACAACTCTCTCTTCCTCAGCTCCTTCGTGGCCAGCGCCCTCGCCACCTGCTGGGTGCTGCGCCGCCGCGGGCTCTCCTGGGTGGCGGCCGTGCTGGGCGGCTGGATGTTCGCGTACTCGCCGTTCCGGTTGACGCAGACTCCCCATCTCCAGATGCTGATCGCCCAGTGGATTCCCCTCACGCTCTGGTTCTGGGACCGGCTGCTGGCGGAACGAACGGCGAAGAACGCCGCCCTCTTCCTCCTCTTCTACCTGCTGAACCTCTCCGGCGGGTGCTATCTCGCCTACATGATCCACTTTCCGCTGGCGGCGATCCTGGCGAGCCGCGCCCTGGAGCAGCGGCGAGCGCTCCTTTCGTGGCGAATGCTACGGCTCGTCGTGCCGGTCGCCCTGGTGGCGGGCGCGGCCGGGGCGCTCCTCTTCGTGCCCTACATCCGGATCTCCCACACGCTGGGCCTTGTCCGAGGGCACGACGAGATCCAGGAGTTCGGCGCCACCCTGGCGAGCTACCTCAGCCCCTCCTTCGAGGGCATTTACTTCGGCCCGCCAACGCGGCAGTTCCTGCGCTCGATCCTGGGGGAGCACGCCGAGGCCTTCTTCCGCTCCGAGAACTCCCTCTTCGCCGGCTTCCTGCCCACGATCCTGTTCGTCGTGGGAGCCGTCGCCGCCTGGCGGAGCCGGAAAACAGGGTCTCGGGATGCCTGGGCGCGCGGGCTCGCTCTCTCGGGTCTCGTTTGCTTCCTGCTCTCGCTCGCCGTCGTCTATGAGCCGTTGATGCGCGTGGTGCCAGGTCTTTCGGGGATGCGGGTGCCGGCGCGGTTCTATGCCTTCGTCTCCCTCACCGTGGCCTTCTTCGCCGCCCGCGGCATCGACGTCCTCCTGCGCCGCCTGCCGGGTCCCCGGACGCGGGTGGCGCTCGCCGCCGGGTGTGCCCTCCTATTGGCCGTGGAGCTGGCGCCGCGTCGTCTCCCCTGGCAGCCGCTGGCGAAAGAGGAGGAGATGCCGGAGGTCTACACCTGGATTCGGGATCAGCCCACGATCCATGCCCTGATCGAGCTGCCCATTCACTCGGACGACCGGGAGATCCAGTTCATCTACGCCTCCACGGTGCACTGGAAGCCCATCGCCAACGGCTTCAGCGGCTATCTGCCCAAGATTCACGAGGAGCTGGTGGAGCGCATCCGCTTCCTGCCGACTCCGGCCGGCTTCGACCGGCTGCGCGACCTGTGGATCACTCACATTCTGGTCCACGCCCGGAGAGCGGACCGCGCCGAGGCCTTGCGAGCCTGGGAAGAGAGGTTCGCCGCGAGCCCGAACCCTCAGGTGGAGCGGGTGTACGCGGCCGACGGGTTCTACGTCTACCACGTGCTCGGCGCGCCGCCAAGGAACGGCCCGTGATCCTGTCCGGCGGCAAGCGAGAGGCGCTCGTGTGGACGGCGATGACCGTGCTTTTCACCGTCGTCTCTCTACTCTACTTCTGGCCCCTGCCGAAGGTTCTTGGGGATCACCTGGGCCCCGACCTCGGCGATCCGATGTTCAATCTCTGGGTGCTCAAATGGGGAGTCCACGAGATCCGGCTCGGTCTGCCCAATCTCTGGAACGGAAACGTCTGGAACGCCAATATTTTCTATCCCACGAAGGGCACCCTCGCGTTCTCGGACCATCTGCTCGGGCCGGCGGCCGAGCTGGCGTTGTTCCTGAAAGTTTTTCCCAACGCCATCGCCGGCTACAACGTGCTCTTCGTCTCCTCCTATATCGGCAGCGCGCTCGCGGTCTGCTGGATGCTGCGCAAGAGCGGGCTCTCGTGGCCGGCGGCCGTGCTGGGGGGATGGATGTACGCGTTCTCGTCGTTCCGGCTCTCCCAGATGTCGCATCTCCAGATCCTCATCGCCCAGTGGATACCCTTCACGTTATGGTTCTGGGACCGCCTGTTGGCGGAGCGCACGGCGAAGAACGCCGCGCTCTTCCTGCTTTTCTATCTCCTGAACCTTTCGGGCGGCTGTTACCTGGCCTACATGATTCACTTTTCCCTGCTGGCGATCTTCCTCTGCCGGGCTCCGACGGTGGGCCGGGAGCTTTTCTCGCTACGCTCGCTTCGCGTCCTGATTCCGGTGGGCGTGGTGGCGGCGCTGGCGGTCGCCGCGCTGTTCCTGCCGTACATCCGGATATCCCGCGCCCAGGGGTTGTCGCGGCCGCGAACGGAAATCGAGTTCTACAGCGCGAAGCTGGCGAGCTACTTCAGCCCCTCTTCCGAGAACGGTTATTTTGGAGACGGTGCGGACCGGTTCCTGCACAAGGCGCTGGGAGATTCCGCCGACCGGTTCTTCCGGCCGGAAAACTCGCTGTTCGCCGGCTTTCTCCCCACGATCCTGTTCTTCGTGGGAGTCTGGACGGCGTGGCGTGAAAGAAGAAAGAATCCGGCGGATCCCTGGGTGCGGGGGCTTGTCCTCTCCGGCCTCGTCGGCTTCGCTCTGTCGTTCGCCTGGGCCTTCGTGCCGCTCGCCCGGATCGTCCCCGGCCTTTCCGGCATGCGCGTGCCGGCCCGGTTCTATGCCTTCGTCTCGCTGACCGTGGTGTTTTTCGCGGCGCGCGGCCTGGACTTCTTGCGCATCCGCATCCAGAGTCCCCGGACGCGGGCGGTTCTCGTGGCAGGCCTCGCCGCCATCCTCCTGATCGAGCTGGCCCCCTGGGGTTTCCGCATGGAGCGCCTGCCCCGGGAAGGGGAGCTGCCCCAGGTCTACCGCTGGCTGCGGGCCCAGCCGTCCATCCAGGGCCTCGTCGAATTGCCGCTCTATGGGGACAGCCGCGAGATGGACTACGTCTACGCCTCCACCGTGCATTGGAAACCCATCGCCAACGGCTACAGCGGCTACATGGCGCCGAGCTACGGCCAGCTCGCCAATCGCATTTTCCTTCTGCCTGGCGTGGTCGGCTTCGCTCAGCTGCGCGGCATGGGAATCTCTCACCTCGTCGTCCACGCCGAGCCGCCGCTGCGCCTCAAGGATGTGCGGCGGTGGGAGCGAAGGCATGGCGAGGGGCCGCAGCGCCAGATGGAAAAGGTCTACGGCTCCGAGGACGACGAGATCTTCGTTTACCACCTGCTCGCCGCGCCCGTGGCGCCGGCGCCGGAGGCCCCATGAACGCCACGGTTCCAAGATGGCGCCGCCCTCTGATCTGGGCGGCGATCACAGGTCTCTACGCGGCTCTCGCCGCTTTGAGCCTGCGGCCGATCTGGCGCTTTGGCGGCGACCGCCTCACCAACAGCCTGTCGGACCCGCTGTTCAATCTCTGGGTTCTCAAGTGGGGAGCCCACCAGTTTCAGATGGGTTTACCCGATGTTTGGAATGCGAACATCTTTTATCCCACCCGCGGGACCTTGGCTTTCTCGGATCATCTCCTGGGGCCTGCGGCGCAGCTCGCCCTATTCCTGAAAATCGTTCCCAACGCCATCGCCGGCTACAACTTTCTTCTCTTCACGTCGTTCGTAGCCAGCGCCCTGGCCACCTGCTGGGTGGCTCGCCGGGCGGGGATGTCGTGGACGGCGGCGGTGCTGGCGGGGTGGATGTTCGCTTTCGCACCGTACCGGTTCTCGCAGATCGCGCACATCCAGCTTTTGATCGCCCAGTGGATTCCGCTCACCCTGTGGTTCTGGGACCGGCTGCTGGTTGAGCGCACGGCGAAGAACGCCGCCCTTTTCCTGCTCTTCTATCTCCTCCATCTCACGGGCGGCTGCTACCTCGCCTACATGATTCACTTTCCGCTTCTGGCGCTGCTGGTCAACCGAGCCCTGTCGGAGCGGCGGGCGCTGGTCTCGGCGCGGGCCCTTCGCGTGCTGGTTCCCGTGGCTCTGGTCGTGGCGGCGGCGCTCGCCCTCATCTTCCTTCCCTATCTGCGGGTTTCCCATTCCTTGGGGCTCGTGCGCACCGGGGAGGAGATCCGCCAGCTCGCGGCGACTCCGGCGAGCTACTTCAGCCCGGCGCCGCAGAGCGTCTACTTCACGGCCGAGGTACGAGACGGGTTGCGGTCGGTCCTCGGCGAACGCCGGGCGAAGGCGTTCCTGCGGCCGGAGGGCGCCCTGTTCGCGGGTTTCCTGCCGACCTTCCTCTTCGTCGTCGGGCTGGCGACGGTCTTGCGGGCGTGGCGGCGGCGGGAACGTCTGGATCTGTGGGACCGGGGCCTCGCGATCTCAGGATTACTCTGCTTTGCCCTGACGTTCGCGATCTTTTACGAGCCATTGATGCGGGTAATCCCGGGCCTTTCGGGGATGCGCGTGCCGGCCCGGTTCTACATTTTCTTTTCGTTCACCCTGGTGTGGTTCGCGGCCCGCGGCGCGGACGGCCTGCTGCGGCGCCTGCAGAAACCTTGGGCGCGGGTGGCGCTCGCCGCGGTCTTCGCGCTCGTCCTCGCCGTCGAGCTCACCCCCCACCGCCTGCATTGGTCGATCCTGGGGCGGGAGGAAGAAATTTCCGACGCCTACCGCTGGATCGCCCGCGAGCCGTCGGTCAAGGCGGTGATCGAGCTGCCCATCCACGACGACTCCTCCGAGGCCCTCTATCTCTATAACTCGACGGTGCACTGGAAGCCCATCGCCAACGGCTTCAGCGGTTACGATCCGCCGAGCCATCAGGCGCTGGTGAATCGCATCCATTTCCTGCCCGAACAGGATGGGATCGACCTGCTGCGCGAGGACTGGATCACTCACCTGGTGGTCCATGCCGACAATCCCCGCCGCGAGGCGAGGCTGCGCGACTGGGATCAGAGGTTTGCCAGCGGACCCGAGCGCCAGGTGGAACGGGTCTACCAGTCGGACGACATCTCGATTTATCGTTTGCTTCCGACACCCGCCAGCTCCAAGACGCCAAACCGCGCCGGCTTGTGAAAATCGGCGGGATCAGTGAAGGTGGGAGACCAGCCGCTGAATTCCGGCGCGCCGTCCCGAGGCCGTTCGATGCGATAGAAGTTGGCGCGCCAGAGCCCCGGTGGATCGCTCTGCAAAATCCCTTGCCAAGGAATGGCGAACGTGGCCCACCAGTCCTGCCGCGCCTCGCCTTGCCCCGCGGCCCAGCGGATTCCCGGGCAGTCCCAGGATGGGTCGGTCACCCTCTCCTCCCGGCGGGAGGTGGGGTTGTGGATGACGCCATCCCACAGGATGCCCCGGGGGCTCAACTCGAATTCAAAGTAGTCCACGGGGTCGGCCGTCCCCGCCGTCAGGAAGACCTCCACCGCCTCTTCTTCATAGATGGGGTCGTCCCGCCGCTCGAACGTCCCCCAGGCGTCGCGGTCCTCGCAGTCGAACCGCACGTGCAGCGCCGCGACATCCCAGGCGACGCGAACCCGGGTCTGCTGGATCGCCGGCCCGCTGCCGTCGGCGAGGAGGAAGGGGGGGAGCGAAGGGATCTCGTCCCAGGCCGGAGACCGGGGATCGGTGAGGCCCGTCGCATTGGGGACGCGCCAAAGGGGGAGGTCGCTCATCGAGCGTAACTTAGCTCACGGCAAGAGCATGGGATAGACTTTCCTTCGGCGAAACCCCATGGCGAAACTTTTCCTCACCGGCGAGTCGAAGACGGCGTTCTCGGAAGCGGTGCGCACCGTCGAGACCGCGAGCAGCGCCGAGCTGGTGGTGGCGGTGCGGCAGCGCTCGGGAAGCTACGTCCATGTGAACCTGACCGTGGGCATCCTGGTGGGGCTCGCGGCCCTCGCCTTCCTGCTCTATTCGCCGTGGAGCCACGAGCTGATCTGGTTCCTCGTGGACCCGGTCGTGGCGGGCGCCATCGCCGGGCTCGTCTTCCTCCGCAGCCCGCTGCTGACCCGGATCATCACCCGCCGGACGGCGCGGCGAGACCGGGTCGAGACGGCGGCACGGTCGGTGTTCGTCGAGCGGCGCGTTCACAGCACCTCCGGACGCACCGGCATCCTTCTCTATCTCTCCCTCCTGGAGCGGGAAGCCGTCCTGGTCGCCGATCTCGCGGTGGAGGCCCTGGCGGCCACGGACGCCTGGCGCGCGGCGGTGAGCGAGATCGAGAGCGCGATGCGCGGCGGCGCCTCCGGACTCGAAGTGGCGGCGAAGGTGAGCGGCCTGGCGGCCGTGCTGGGGCCGGTCCTGCCGCGGGGCGAAAACGACGTGGACGAGCTCCCCAACGAGGTCTGCTGAGAATGAGACCAAGCCGCCTTTCCCGGGCCCTGCCCTACCTCGCCTTCCTGGCGCTCCTCCTCCTGCCGGTCGTGGCCTTCGGCCGGCCCGGCGGTGGCCAGAGCTACTCCACCGGCGGCGGCAGCCATGGCGGCAGCCATGGCGGCAGCGGAGGTGGGGGCGGCGGCGGGGGCTGCATCTTCCTCATCTTCCAGCTCTGGCTCGAGCTGATCTTCCGGCATCCGGTGATCGGCATCCCGCTGACGATCGTCGTCATCGCCGTCTTCATCTCGTACCAGAAACGAAAGGCCGCCGCGGGCTCTCAGTCCTGGACTTCGGCGCCGGTTGCCCCGCCCATGACGCCCATGGCCTATCCGGGCGCCTCGTCGCCGGCTTCGCGGGCATCGAGGATGTCGCGCGATCTCGACGACGTGCGCCAGCTCGATCCTGAGTTCTCGGTCGTCCTGTTCCACGATTTCGCCTACGCCCTCTACGCCAAGGCGCACGAGGCGCGCTCCAACCCCCGGGATCTGGAGTCGCTTTCGCCCTATCTCGACCCGAGCGCCCGTGAGCAGCTCGCCCAGCGCCAGCCGGTGGGCGCGCCCGTCTCTAGCGTGGTGATCGGCGCCATGCGGGTCGTCTCGCTGTCGATTCCGGCCTCCGAGGCTCCCGCGGATGCCTCGCGGCCGCAGGTGACCGTCCTGCTGGAGTTCGAGTCCAACATGACGGTAGGCAGCGCTCCGGGTACGTCCGGCTCGGAGCGGACGCACTACATCCGCGAGCGCTGGCGACTGGTTCGGGACGCCGGCGTGCGGAGCAAGCCTCCCGAGCAGGTGGGCTCTTTCCATTGCCCCAACTGCGGCGCGCCCTTCGGGCCCGAGGGGGGCGACCGCTGCGAGTACTGCGGCCAGGTCGTCTCCGGCGGCAAGTTCGACTGGAGCGTCGCCTCGATCGACCTGCTCGAGCTGGAGCAGCGGCCGCCGGCGCTCACCTCCGACGTCGAGGAGATGGGAACGGATCTGGCGACGATCCAGCATCCCGCGCTCAACGTCCACTGGGCGGAGCTGGTGCGCGACGATCCCGCGGTCACGCAAGATGCGCTCGCCGCCCGCTTCGGGATGATCTACGACCAGCTCAACGCCGCCTGGACGAAGGGCGACCTCGCCGCCGCCCGCCCCTACGTATCCGACGGGCTCTTCGACTACCTGCAGTACTGGGTGACGGCCTACCGGACTCAAGGGCTACGCAACGTGCTCGAAGGCATGCACATCGTGAGATGGACGGCGGTGAAGGTCATCCGCGACAAGCACTACGACTCGCTGACCATCCGTCTCTGGGGCACGGGGAAGGACTACACCGTCCGCCAGCCCGGAGGCGAGGTCGTCTCCGGCAATCCGAGGCGCGACCGCCTCTACTCGGAATACTGGACGCTGATCCGTGGCGCCGGAGTGAAAGGCGCGCCGAGCGCCGACAAGACCTGCCCCAACTGCGGCGCGCCCCTCGACGTCAACATGGCGGGCGACTGCCAGCACTGCGGCGCCAAGATCACCAGCGGCGCCTTCGACTGGGTGCTCTCCACGATCGAGCAGGACGACTCGTATACGGGGTAGCAGAAGGGGCTTTTAGACCGCGAGATCCTCGAGCGACTTGCCGGCCGCCAGGGCCTCGGCGATCCAGGCCGGACGCTTGCCGCGACCCGACCAGGTGAGGTTGGGATCGCTGGGGTGCCGGTACTTGGGCGCCACACTGCCGATGGCGCCGGCTTTGACGGCACCGCCCTTGCCCCGCTCCATGCGGCCGACGTCCTCCAAGGTCAGGCCCAGAGTGGCCGCCAGCTCACGCATCTGGCCTAGTACCCGTTCCCTCTCGGCCTCCCGGCGGGAGGTGATCTCGGCCTGGGCATCCTTCACGAGGGTCTCGAGCTCTTCGATGGAGAGCTTGGAAAGGTCGGTATTGCTGTTGTTCTTCGCCATGGTTCTTTCTCCTCTTTCAGGGGATCTCGCCCGGGAGTATATCGCCCTCCAGGATCGCTGGGCGCGCTGAGAAACCGCCGGAGATTGCCGCCCGCGTCCGTCTACGAAGGCACCTGAAGACTCGGAGTGCGGTTGCCCTCGGGATGAACTTGCGACGCCAACATCGGCTTTTCTTCTGGACCACCAACTTTCGCCGCTGGATACGGGCCAGCCGGAGGTGGAGACCGGCGTCGCGGCATCCGAAGGTCATCCCGAGCCTCGCGGCTGCTACAGTTAGGCCGCGAGGAGAAGAGACGGCCATGAAAGAAGCGAAGCCGGACAAGGAGACTCTCAAGAAGCAGCGCCGCATCGCCGAGAAGCTCGGCGTGCCCGAGATCGCGCGCCACATCTTTCTCTGCTGCGATCCCACCAAGGCCAAGTGCTGCAGCCGCAAGCGCTCCCTCAAAGCCTGGAAGTTCCTCAAGCAGCGCACCAAAGAGTTGGGCCTCGCCAAAGCCGGCCTCCACGCCACGCGCGCCAACTGCCTGGACATCTGCCTGGGCGGCCCCATCGCCGTCGTCTATCCCGAAGGCACCTGGTACGGCCACTGCGACCCGCCGGTGCTGGAGCGCATCCTCAAGGAGCACCTCCTTGGCGGCGAGGTGGTGAAGGAGTACTTGATCGCGGAGCGGCCGCTGGGTGGGGGGGAGTGAGTGGGTCTCCGAGTTCAAGTATAATACATAGGATGGAAAAAATGGAGTTGCTCCTGTGCCATCTTCTGATCTAAGGGCCATTGAAGCGGAGATTGATGCCGCCTTCGCAGACAACGGGCTCGTGACTCTTCCATACGCGCAAAGTATGTGGACGCTGTTGTCTGTAGCGGAGGACCTTTATTTCCAAACGGTCATCACACCCCTTGAGGCGGGGAACTTGGCGATATACTTCGATGGATTGATGAACACTCTTACCCATCCGCTTCGGGTCTGCTACCAGCGCGCCGCCAAGGGGCCGTTTCGGTTCAGACGTGAACTCGTCGATGAACACTATAGGCTAGCAGGTGAGTGGTTCGACGCCGCCGAAGACTATGATCAGTTTTGTACCATATTCCCCTTGTACCACGCAAAGGAAATAGAGCTGAAGGTTGAAAACGATAAGATTATACCTTCGGACTGGTCTACCGCTGACCTGGCCTATGAAGCGTACGATCGCCTTATCGGAAAACGTAATCCTGAACAAGAGGAGAGCCTGGAGCCAGACCTAATCGTACGAGAGTTGGAAGCGTGCATGGACGTAAGCGATAGCGGATTCTCAGTAACCTTCACTCGCCGCCTGATGGCACAGCTTACATTGGCATTCCAGAGGCCACTGTTGAGTCGACATACCCTACCCAAGGACTGGCAGTTTACTCGCTTCTCCCTGGCGCAGTTTCGCGCGGTCTTTACGAGCTTGCA
Organism: Thermoanaerobaculaceae bacterium; assembly: GCA_963717295.1. Taxonomy (GTDB): domain Bacteria; phylum Acidobacteriota; class Thermoanaerobaculia; order Multivoradales; family UBA5704; genus DATARR01. Next base: position 6,077,722 of record OY970330.1, on the reverse strand, counting down.
ATCTATGGCCGAGGCGTGGTTTATGGCACGCCAACGCGCCCCGGCTGACGGAGCGGCTGCAATGGCGTTCGCGAGCGCCGTGTGGACACCTAGAAGGGCGAGCTCTTGACGGTACTCGCCAGATACACGCGCATTGAGAAGTCCATAATAACCAATGTGCTGCAATACATCACCTTTGGCGAAATGAACATCAGGAATCCAGACATTGCAATCCAGCCGATAGTAGACCTAACCAATGGTCAGTATGCGATCTCTCCATTCGTGATGGCAAACGTTCAGGCGGAGAGGAACCTGTGCGTCTTGTTGAACCAAATCCCTGACGAGCGCAAACGCTACTCACAGCTAGTCGACGAAAAGGAGCACCAGGTACGATCAGAGACGATCGATTCTCTCTCAGGGCTTGGGCTCGACTTTAGGCATGGGCAACTCGAAGGCACGGACCTTGATCTAGCCATCATTGATCGTAAAACAAAAAAGTGTCTGTGTGTTGAGATCAAATGGTTCATTGAGCCAGCCGAGATTCGAGAGGTACTAGCTCGCTCTGAGGAACTACATAAGGGCGTTTCACAGGCACTTAAGATAGCGAAGATGTTTTACGACAACGACGCCCGCTTGATGACTCTGTTAGGTATAGACCAAACCTATGATTTTCTGGCCATGGTCGGTTCCGTCAACTTCATAGGTGGCCAACGCGTACAGCATCCAGAAGTACCCATAACTAAGTTATGGCACCTAGCTTCTGAAATTAGGACGCACGGCCGGCTCGACAAAGTCTTGGAATGGCTGAGAAATCGTCTTCCGCGTAAAGGCCAGGATTATGAGATCAGCGAAAGTGATATTCAGGCGGGGCAATGGCATTCGCGGTGGTATGGAATCTCATCTCTAAGCTAGCGGCCCCCTTTGCCTCCAGATAGGAGCTAGCTTTTGAGGCATCTAAGGAGGTCGTGAAACCTCATGGAAGCAAAGATTACTCCATCGAGTGGGAACGTGTTCAGGGACCTTGGCTTCGATGAGGCTGAAGCCGAGCACCTTCGAATTCGATCGTCTCTCATGATCGCCGTCCGCAAGGTCATCGAAGATCGCAGGCTTACCCAGGTGGAAACGGCCAAGCTCTTTGGTGTCAGGCAGCCGCGGATCAGCAATATCGTTCGCGGGAAGATCGATTTGTTTAGCATCGACTCTCTGGTCGACATGCTTGCCTGCGCCGGAGTCCACGTGGAGCTTGTCGTATCCGCTCTCCGCCAGGGAGCCGCAACGGCGCTTTGAAGGCCCTCCCTATCGCCCCCCGTTGGGGCGCCTATAGTTTCGGCTATCCTACCCAGCCCGTTGGGCTGGGCTGAGGAATCTCGGACCTTTGGCCCGGTCACGCGGTTCAGTTTCACCAGAATCGGGGGCATCGGACAGTCACGCAGGAGTGTGTGTCGGGACGGCCCAACGGGTCGTGATTCCTCAGCCCATGGCACCGCCCTGGGTTGGGAGCGCGCCAATGCCCTCCAAAGCGCCGATCCATTCGGCGCGGCCTGAAGGGTCGCGATCCGCCCACGCTTGGTCCGCCCCGCGGAGTGCCAACCGTTCGCTCGGAGGAGCCTTCGCCAAGATACGGTACACTTTATCTTCTGGAGGTATCGACCACGGCAGGAGCCCCGGGAGGACTCCGTAAAAGCGTGAGGTAGTAAGGTCGCCCCATGACGCGCATTGAATCGCCTCCTGAACCGAAGAGGGCCGAGGTCGAGGAGCTCTTGGAAGATCTCATTGCGGGCCGCTGCTCAAGAGATGAAGCGGCGGATTGGGCTGTGCGTTGGGTCATCGCGGACGACCCTGCGGTTGAGGATGATGCTGTTTGGGAGGCGCTCGGCCTGCTGGCCGCCGCGGACTTGAAGACCACCGATCGGCCTTACCTATATGAAGAGGAAGATTTCGGCAGTGGTTGGAGGATTTGAGGAGGGCGCCTTGAGCGAGCGATCAGCCCGGCAGTGCACCCGAGGGAAGTGGATCGGCTTGGCTCGAATCCGGCCACGGCCAGGAAACACAGACCTAGGCGAGGCGATCGGAGCCTTCGTGGCAGCAGTCGGCTTTGCCGACAGTATCGAAGACTATGCCGACGGGGTGACCCGCTTGCTCAACGAGGACGGCTTCGATGTCGAAGAGATTACGGACATTGAGCTGTACGAGGACAGAGTGCGAAAATTTTCCGTATCTCCCGAGTTTCGGGACCTCGCAGACAGTGTCACCGACGATGGCCTGTTCGGTTTTGGGACTTTTCATACTTTCAGAGCCTAAGAAGCTCGCCGAGTCTCCGAGAGGAGCCAACGCTTTGCTTGAAAGCATCGAATTGTCGCGCGATGAACAGGCCATCTCGGTGGCGTGGCGCCAGGCAAGCAAGGAGTTAGGCATAGAGATCGAAAGTCCCTATGGGTTATCTTGGAACGGCAGGATTTATCAATATCCTGTATTCCTTCCGCAATTTGGCGGAAAGAGCGGCGCTCTTCTCATGGCTTGGCCATCGCCGGATGAGGATGAGCGCTCCAGGGTAGGGCGTGAAGCGGGATTCTTCGTATCTCAGATTAATGCAGAAACGTACGGGTCCTACAAAAGAGGGAAATTCGTCTATATGTTGAATGACCTTGGCTGGTTTGGGCCGGATAGCCAGGCTCCCGAGTGGTACACAGGGGAGCCTTGGGGATGACGGCCCAACGGGTCGTGATTCTTCAGCCCGGGGCACCGCCCTGGGTGGGGGCGCGCCAGCCTTACTCGAGGCCAATCATGACGTCAGAGGCCTTGATGACGGCATAGACTTCCTTGCCTTCCTTCAAACCCAAACCCTCGGCGCTGCTCTTCGTTATGATGGAGACAACTTCCACGCCTGCCACCAGCTCGACGACGACCTCGGTATTCACCGCGCCCTCCGTGAGTTGCTTGACCCGACCCTTCAATACGTTACGCGCACTGATCTTCATGGTGATCTCCTTTCCTGCCCGCCGCCAGCGGGCGCGGCTGTCCATTCCCTAGGCGACAAGATCCACGGGGGCACCGCTTCGCGTCCGGGGTTACGGCGGACCCCTCTGCTGAGTGCCAAACGTTTCGCTGGGCAGCGCCTTCTCCAGGATACTGTATAATTCACCCGCTGGAGGTAATTGATGGGCGCAATCTTAGTCAGCCGCGATCCCGAAGTGATGAGCGGAGCTCTATGCTTCACGGGTACCCGTGTCCCTGTACAGAACCTCTTCGACTATCTCGAAGGCAACTCCTCGTTGGATGAGTTCCTCGAAGACTTTCCGTCGGTAAGGCGAGAAACGGCTGTAGCGGTTCTGGAAGCCGCACGAGCAAGGCTGTTCGCCGATGCGGCTGCTGCTTGACGAGTCGCTGCCAAGTCGTCTCCGGCGCTCCTTGCCTGGCCACTCCGTCAAGACCGTGGTCGAGATTGGTTGGGGAGGTGTAAAGAACCTTGCCACGTTGCCACTCTCAGTTATCGTTCTCTCTGCGCATTCGAACGAACTGCCCCATCTGCTACCACTTATCCCGCTGCTGGAAGAAGCGCTCGCGACTTTGCAGCCATGCACCTACGCCAGCATTGCCCTGGGATAGGCGGAGGAGGCTGGTAAAGCGATGCCCACCAAATCACGACAGATCATCGCCATGGGTGGCGGCGGGTTCTCCATGGAGCCGGAGAATCTGACTCTGGACCGGTATGTGCTGGCCCAGGCGGGCGTGGCAATGCCTCGCGTCTCTTTCCTGCCCACGGCGAGCGGGGATGTCGACTCCTACGCGGCGAGCTTCCATGAGGCGTTTTCGGGGCTCTCCTGCCGGCCCTCTCATCTGATGTTCTTCCGCCGGACCCCCGATCTCCGGGAGCACTTGCTGAACCAGGACGTGATCTACGTCGGCGGCGGCAACACGAAGAGCATGCTGGGGGTCTGGCGCGAGTGGGGGCTGCCGGAGATCCTGCGCGAGGCCTGGGAGGCGGGCGTGGTTCTCGCCGGGGTCAGCGCCGGATGCATCTGCTGGTTCGAACAGGGATTGACGGACTCCTTCGAAGGCGATCTTCGTCCCCTCGACTGTCTCGGCCTTCTCCAGGGGAGCGCCTGCCCCCATTACGACGGCGATCCCGAGCGGCGCCCCACCTATCACCGCCTCGTGCGCACGGGCGTGCTCCTGCCAGGGCTCGCCATCGACGACGGCGCCGCCGTCCATTTCGTGGACGACGAGATCCGAGGCGTCGTCGCTTCGCGGCCGGGGGCTACGGCCTATCGTGTCCAGAAGAGAAATGGAGAGGCGAAGGAAGAAGCCCTGCCCGTCGAGCTTCGTTCGGAACCTTGAAAGCGGCGGCGGCTCGTGCACCAGCACTACCGCTACATCAGGGGGTCGTACAGCGGGAACCGCTCGCAGAGCGTGCGCACCCGGGCGCGCACGCTCTCCCGGACCTGGACGTCCTCCGGGGCGCGCAGCACTTCGGCGATGAAGTCGCCGACCTGGCCCATTTCGTCCTCGCGCATGCCGCGGGTGGTCAGCGCCGCGGTGCCGATGCGAACGCCCGAGGCCACCAGGGGCGGGTTGGGGTCGTAGGGGATGGTGTTCTTGTTCACGGTGATCGCCGCATCCTCCAGCGACTTCTCTGCGACCTTGCCGGTGGTGCCGGCGCTCGCGACATCGACGAGGAGCAGGTGGTTGTCCGTACCTCCGGAGACGATGCGGAAGCCCTTCTCCGTGAGGCGCGCCGCCAGCGCCCGGGCATTGGCCACGATCTGCTGCTGATAGGCGTGGAACTCCGGCGCCAGCGCCTCCTTGAAGGCCACCGCCTTGGCGGCGACGATATGCATCAAGGGGCCGCCCTGAATACCAGGGAACACGGCGCGGTCGAGATCCTTGGCGAACTGCTCGCGGCACATCACCATGCCGGCGCGCGGCCCGCGCAGGGTCTTGTGGGTGGTGGTGGTGACGAAGTCGCAGAAGGGGACGGGCGACGGATGGACGCCCGCCGCCACCAGGCCGGCGATGTGGGCGATGTCCGCCATCAGCAGGGCTCCCACCTGGTCGGCGATGGCGCGGAAGCGTTCGAAGTCGATCACCCGGCTGTAGGCCGAGGCGCCGCAGACGATCAGCTTCGGCCGCTCGGTGACGGCCAGGCGCTCGGCCTCGTCATAGTCGATCCGCTCGGTCTCCTTGTCCACGCCGTAGGCCACGACGCGGAAGTCGCGGCCGGAGTAGGAGAGGCGGTGGCCGTGGGTGAGGTGGCCGCCGGACGAGAGGTCCATGCCCATGAGCTTGTCGCCGGGTTTCAGGAAGCCGAAGTAGACCGCCATGTTGGCCGAGGTGCCGCTATGCGGCTGGACGTTGATGTGCTCCGCCCCGAACAGCTCGCGGGCGCGCGCGATGGCCAGCCGCTCCACGACGTCGACGAACTCGCAGCCGCCGTAGTAGCGCCGGCCGGGATACCCCTCGGCGTACTTGTTGGTCATCACGCTGCCGGCCGCCTCCAGCACGGCGCGGCTGACGAAGTTCTCGGAAGCGATCAGCTCGAGTCCGAAATTCTGGCGGGCGCGCTCGTCGGCGATGGCCTGGTAGACCTCCGGATCGACGGCTTTCAAGGACTGATAGTCGGACATTCAGAGGCTCCTCGGGGCGGCGCCGGAGCCGTCGCGGGCGGATTCCGGCGAACGTGGTCTTGGCAAGTCACGAACGGCACGCGAACAGGAATGACGGAGCAAAAGGGGGCCGGCCCCCCGGGGTCTTGAGTGGCCGGATCAGCTCGCTTCAGGCTCCTCCGGCTTGGGCTCGTCCGGCGCGGGCTTGGCATCCGCCGGTACAGCCTTCTTGGCGGCCGGAGCCTTCTTGGCAGCCGGAGCCTTCTTGGCGGCGGGCTTCTTGGTTTCGCCGGAAGGAGGGGGGGCGACCGCGGTCGTGGCGCCGCTGGCGGAGCTCTCAGCCGCGGCGGCCGGTGGCACCTTCTTGGGCACGCGCTTGGAGCCGGTGGTGCGCTCGGTACGGTGCTGCTCTTCTTGAAGCTGCTGTTTCTTCAGCCGCTTCGACCGGCGATGGCGCCGGCGTTTCAGTTGCCGATCCTTCTCTCTCATTTCCTCTCCTTGGTCAGCCCCGGCTCCCGCGTGATGTATCGTTTCAGCTCTTTCCGGCGGTGTCAGCTTGCCGTACGTGCCGCCCGGTGTCAAGGAAACCGGCCGACGGCTTATCTGCGGCACCCCGTCACGGGGTCTGCCATAGGGGCAATTCATCGGGCGTCATAAGGGAATATTGCCGTGCTTCTTCGGCGGCACGCTGGACCTCTTGGCCCCGAGCTGCCGCAAGGCCCGCACGATCTCCGGCCGCGTGCGCCGCGGCTCGATGATGGAATCGACGAAGCCGCGCTCGGCGGCGACGTAGGGGTTCGAGAACTTGGCCCTGTACTCCGCCACCTTCTCCGCCCGCACCCGGGGCGCCTCGGCGCCGGCCTCGTCGAGCTCCCGCCGGTAGAGGATGTTGACCGCCCCCTCCGGACCCATGACGGCGATCTCCGCCGTCGGATAGGCGAAGTTCACGTCGGTGCGCAGGTGCTTGCTCGACATGACGCAGTAGGCGCCGCCGTAGGCCTTGCGGGTGATGACGGTGATCTTGGGCACCGTCGCCTCGGCATAGGCGTAGAGGAGCTTCGCCCCGTGCTTGATGATGCCGCCGTACTCCTGGTTGGTGCCGGGCAGGAACCCGGGGACGTCCTCGAAGGTGACGAGCGGGATGTTGAAGGCGTCGCAGAAGCGCACGAAGCGCGCCCCCTTGAGCGAGGCGTCGATGTCCAGCACGCCCGCCAGCTACGCCGGCTGATTGGCCACGATCCCCACGCTGCGATTGCCGAAGCGGGCGAAGCCGACGACGATGTTGCGCGCGTACTGCGCGTGCACCTCGAAGAACTTGCCGTCGTCCACCACGGCGGCGATGAGCTGCTTGATGTCGTAGGGCTTGTTCGGATCGTCGGGAACCAGGGTATCCAGAGCCTCGGACTCGCGGTTCGGATCGTCGTCGCTCGCGCCCGGCGGCGGATCGTCGAGGTTGTTGCTGGGCAGATAGGAGAGCAGCTCGCGGATGGCGGCGAGGCACGCCGCGTCGCTCGCCACGGTGAAGTGGCAGACGCCGCTCTTGGCCGCGTGCGTCGAGGCGCCGCCCAGCTCTTCCTTGCTGACCTCCTCGTGGGTGACGGTCTTGATGACCTCGGGGCCGGTGACGAACATGTAGCTCGTCTCCTCCACCATGAGGATGAAGTCGGTGATCGCCGGCGAGTAGACGGCGCCGCCCGCGCACGGCCCGAGGATGGCGCTGATCTGCGGGACCACTCCCGAAGCGAGGGTGTTGCGCAGGAAGATGTCGGCGTAGCCGCCGAGCGAGGCGACGCCCTCCTGGATGCGGGCGCCGCCGGAGTCGTTGAGACCGAGGACCGGCGCGCCGTTCTCCATCGCGAGGTCCATCACCTTGCAGATCTTGGCGGCGTTGGTCTCCGAGAGCGAGCCGCCGAAGACGGTGAAGTCCTGGGCGAAGACGTAGACCAGCCGGCCGTCCACCGTGCCGTAGCCGCAGACGACGCCGTCGCCGGGGATGCCCGGGACCTTGTCCATGCCGAAGTCGCGGCAGCGATGGGTGACGAGGGCGTCGATCTCGACGAACGAGCCGGCGTCGAGGAGCAGCTCGACGCGCTCGCGGGCGGTGAGCTTGCCCGCCGCATGCTGCTTGTCGATGCGGTCCTGGCCGCCGCCGAGCTCGGCGGCGGCAAGACGACGCTTCAGCTCTTCGATCTGTCGGGCACGGACGGGCGTGGCGGGGGGCATGGCGGGGGGATCTTACCGCAAGCGGACCCTCACTTCCCCAACCCCCCTCAGGCCGCCTTGCCCGAGGCCTCGACCGAACCCCCGGCCTGCTTCCACTCGATCATGCCGTTGGTGAGCTCCACCACCCGGTGGGCTCCCAGGCGGCGCAGCGACAGGCTCACCCGGCGGATCGCGGGATCCTGGGGTCCGCTGCCGATGACGAAGATCTCGGTCCCCGTGGTCGTGCCCGGGGGCAGGGCCGTCAGCCCGTCGGGACCCGCGGCGATGGCCCCCGGAATGTGGCCCTGGTCATAGTCCCCCCGCCACCGCGCGTCGACGACGCAGAACGGTGGAAAGGGACGGCGCAGCCGGCGGATGAGCTCCGCGGCGTGGGTCTGAAAGATCACCCCGTCGAAATGAGGGTCCATGGCACCTCCTGTAGGAGGCGAGATGGTACCTCATACTCGCCGGATCATGCGCCATGGCCCCGCGCCGGCCCGCGGTTTGGCCGGCGTCCGGCCCTTCAGGCGGTCCAGCAGGATCTCGCAGGGGTCGCCGAGACCCTCAATGCCCTTCGTGAGCATCACCCGGAAGTTTCGCCGGTGGGCGATCTCCCGCAGGACGCCGCTGCACGAGGGGCATTGCCGCAGGAGATGGCGGATGAACCGCATGGATTCAGACTGCGGGAGCTGGGACCTGAAAAATAGCTCCGCGGTGTCTCGCGAGAAGTGTTCGTCTCTCATCCCGAAATCCTTCCTTTTGGACAGTCCAAATGGAGCGCGACAGAGCCTTCATGAAAAGGACGTTGCCGGAGGACGGGTTTTGGGGACAAAACGGGAGAAAAAGAATGCACGGGATTGAAAGATCCGGATCGTTGGAACCGGTCAAAGAATGGCCGGGACGAAGATTTTCCGGCGGATGGTACGTCCACCGTTTGAGAAGACCCTGCAAAAGTCTTTAAAGGTGAGCGCGGAACCAGCGCTGGGTAGCGTTGAGGGCCTGGATGAGCTGCGGCGTGGGGCCGGCGAAGGGGTGGCGGGTGCCGAAGGAGTGACCGGCTCCGGGGATGACGAGGATCTCGCGCTCGCTGCCAGCCAGACGGTCCGCGTCGACAGGCGCGGTCAAGTCCCCACTGCCTTGGACGATCAGCCAGGGAGCGCGCACGGCTGTCAGGGTGGTATCCAGGACCGGCCCCCAGGTCACCAGAGCTCGGACTCCAACGTGCCCGGCGGCGAGAATGGCGGCGTTACCTTCGTCGCCATGACCGAACAGGCCCAACCGGCGGCGGTCCACCCGGCCAAGCGCGATCGTCTCGCCCAAGGCTTCGAGAACGGCGAGCAGGTTTCCGGGCTGGCGAGCCCCGGTGCGGATGGCGACGAAGCCCCGCGCGGCGAGCAACGCGGCGAGATAGGGCAGGAACGCCCAGTCCAGGGAGCTTGTCGAACCGGGGCAGATCACCACGGCCGGCCGCTTTCCAGGCAGAGCCGGCACGTCGATGAGGCCGTTCAGGGTGGACCCCGGGGTCTCCAGGCGGAAGGGGACCGGCTCGCTCACGTCATTCACAGCGGGGGATTGTAGACTGAGGTCATGACGACCGCTCCCCAGACCGCCCTGTCGAAGCCCCTGCCCCTCGCCAGGCTCCACAAGAGATTGGCGGCGACCCTGGGAACCGTGGACGGAGGCGCCACCGCGCCCTTGCGCTACAGCTCCATGCCGGAAGAGGTCCGGGCGGTGCGCGAGGGATGCGGGCTCGTGGACCGCTCGTGGACGGGGCGCCTGGAGCTGCTGGGGGCGGACCGCCACCGCTTCCTCAACGCCTACGTCACCTGCGAGGTCAAGGGGCTTGGGGCCGGCCACGGCGCCTACGGCTTCTTCACCAACCCGAAGGGGGGAATCCTCGCCGACGCCGTGGTGATTGCCCTGGAGGATCGCCTCTGGCTCCAGCTTCCCGCGGGTCAGGAAGATGCCATCTCCACTCATCTGCGGAAGTACATCCTGGCGGACCGGGTGGAGATCCGCCAACTGGAGGACATGCTGCCGATCACCCTCCTCGGTCCCCGGGCCGCCGAGGTGCTGGCGTGCCCTCTGCCCGAAGCCGGCGACTGGCGTCACGTCCGGGCGAAAGTTCACGGCACCGAGGTGGCGCTCCAGCGCACCGGCCGGCTCGGAGCCGAGGCGTGGACCCTCTGGGTGTCCGCCTCCATCGCCGGTCCCCTGATGGAGCACCTGCTGGAGATCCCGGGAGTAGTCCCCGTGGGCTTCGAGACCTTGGAGGTGCTGCGCGCCGAGGCGGGCATCGCGCGGTTCGGGCGCGACTTCGGGCCGGAGAACTTCCCGCAGGAGACGGGGGCGGAAGACGAGTCGGTGAGCTATACCAAGGGGTGCTATCTGGGGCAGGAGGTGGTGGCGCGCATCCACTACCGGGGCGGCGTGCAGAAGGCTCTGCGGGGGCTCGACTTCGGAGCAGGGCCCGCCCCGGAGCCGGGAACCGTCCTCCTCCACGAAGGACGCGAGTCCGGAGCCGCCACCACCGTGGCCGCCTCCGTGACACTCGGCCGGCCGATCGGACTGGGAATCCTCCACCGCCGGGCCGCCGAGCCGGGGACGAAGCTGGACCTGCCGGGCGGCGGGACGGCGGAGGTGAGGGAGTTGCCGTTCGTGTGACGCTCGCACAACGGTTGCCTCTCGGCGTGCTAAAGTCTCTGGATCAAGGGAACCTGACCATGGACGCATTTCTCTCCTACTCGTCCGGCGACAAGAAGTTTGCCGAAAGACTGCGCAAGGAGCTGACCAAGGAGGGTTTGTCCGTGTGGTGGGACGAGTCCACAGCTCCAGGCGAGAAGTGGCAGCAGCGGATCGAGAAGGCCATCCGGTCCTCCGAGTCCATTCTGGTTCTCGCGGGAGACCGTGTGGACGAGGCGCAACAGTTCACTTGGCGCGTAGCCCTTGAGGCTGTCTGGAAAGATCCCAGCAAGCGGTTGGTCCCGATCCTTCTTCGAGGCGCCGAGTTGCCCGCCTTCGTCCGCAGTGGGACGACCTCGGGCAAGGTTCGCGCCGTTCAGGTCGAGACTTTGCGCAACGTGCGAAGCGTCGCCCAAGCGGTGTTGGACCTGATCAACGGGCGAACGTCGCAAGGAACGGAAGCGGTTCGGATAAGGGAATTCCAGCGTGCGGATAATGGACGGAGAGAGGCGCTTTCGGCGATGGCGTCCTACGTCGAGCACAACTTGAGGATGCCGGCCCCCAAACGGGGGCATGGCAGCGATGGGTAGAGGCCCTCGCGAGCACTTCGGCAGCGGTCAGCTCGCCTTCGATCCCGCAACAGCCGTCTTCATCAACTGCCCCTACGACGCGGAGTTCGAGCCAGTTTTCGACGCGATCGTCTTCGCGATCGCCTGCTGCGGATTCATGCCTCGTAGCGCCCTCGAGTCGGGCACGGTGGCCGAGTCGCGGATGGAGCGCATCGTCCAGGCGATCTTCTCCTCGAAGTACTCGATCCACGATCTTTCCCGCTGTCGGGGAGAAGGCGGCGAGATGCTGGCCCGCTTCAATATGCCCCTCGAGTTGGGCATCGCCATGGCCCGGCGCTACATGGCTCCCAGGAAGGACGCGCGCCATGACTGGCTCCTGCTGGTCCCCGAGGGACACGTCTATCTGAAGTTCGTCTCGGATCTTGCTGGATTCGACCCAGTCCGCCACGACGGCAGCCTGGAATCTGTTGTACCGGGAGTCATCGCCTGGCTGGCGACACGCCCGGGAGCCGTCGAGACCCTTACGCCCGAGTCCGTGCTAGCCGAGCTCCCACGGTTCCGGGCGGAGAAGGCCCGTCTCCAAAAAGAGTGGCGAGGCAGCCTCCCCTGGGCAGACCTTGTGCTCCTGGCGATTCAGATGTCGAAGACGATGCTCTGAGATCGTCCCGCACTCCGAAACCGAAGGGAACTGGAGCCGCCCGGCCTAGACCGCGAACGACGACCCGCAGCCGCAGGTGCCTTTGGCCTTGGGGTTGTTGAACTTGAACCCCGCTCCGGCCATGCCCAGCACGTAGTCGATGCTGGTGCCTTCGAGGTAGCGCGCGCTGATCGGGTCGACGTAGACCGTCAGGCCGCTCTGCTCGTAGATCCAGTCGGTCTCGCGGGCTTCGTTCTCGTAGTCGAGAGCATATTCAAAACCGCTACAGCCGCCGCCCCGGACCGCGATCCGCAGACCGTGGTTGGGATCGATCCCCTCCTGCTCGCGGGTGATCTTCACCATCTCCACCGCCTTGGGGGTCAGCGTGACGGGGAATTCCGACTGGGGAAGCACGGATTGTGGATTCGGGGACTCGACCTGCTCGGTATTTTCCATTTTGTGGCTCCTTGCTGCCCGGGTTGCCGGTAGCATCAACCAAGATACCGGGGGGCGGAGGGCTTGTCAAACTCTGTCCCCAAGATGAGAACGGATACCCGATGAGCGACATTTCAGAACGGCTGGCGGGGCTCTCGCCCCGGAAACGCGAGCTTCTCCTGCGCCAGCTCGCCGCCCGGCAGGCTCCGGCACAGGTGGACCGCATTCCCCGGCAGCCGCGAGCCCCGCGGGGCACCGACAGGTTCCCACTTTCCTTCTCTCAGCTCCGGGAGTGGCTCCTGGAGCTGCTCGATCCTGGGACGTTCGCCTACAACATGCCGGGAGGCGCGCGCGTGCTCGGCGCCCTGGACCTCGACGTGCTGCGCCGGGCAGTGGGGGAGATCGTGCGCCGTCACGAGTCGTTGCGGACCACGTTCCAGCCGAGCTCGGGGGAGCCGGTTCAGGTCGTCTCCCCCACGGCGACGGTCGACGTCCCTCTCCTCGATCTCTCGGCCCTGCCGCCGGCCGAGCGCAACGCGGAGGCCGCGCGGCTGATCGCGGCCGAGCGGCGGCTGCCGTTCGACCTTGGCGGCGGGCCGCTGCTGCGCTTCTTCGTCTTGCGGCTTGGCGCCGAGGATCATCTGGCACCCTTCTCCATGCACCACATCGTCTCGGACGGCTGGTCGATCACCCTGCTCTACGCGGAGCTGGTCGCCCTCTACGGGGCGTTCTCGACCGGCGCGCCATCGCCGCTGCCGGAGCTTCCCATTCAATATCCGGACTTCGCCGTCTGGCAGCGGGAGCGTCTGAGGGGTGAGCTCATGGAGGAGCAGGTGGGCTACTGGCGCGATCAGCTCGCCGGCTCGCCGCCGCTCCTCCCCCTGCCGGCGGACCGGCCGCGACCGCCCGTCCAGCGGTTGCGGGGAGCGGTTGCCCCCGTCGCCCTTGGCCCCGATCTGATCCGGGCCGCCAGGGCCCTCGGGCAGCGATTGAGGGCAAGCCTCTTCATGGTGCTCCTCGCCGCATTCCAGGCCATCCTCGCCCGCTGGACGGGGGAGGATGACGTGCCGGTGGGTACCTTCAGCGGCAACCGGGGGCGCGCCGAGCTGGAAAAGCTCATCGGCTTCTTCATCAATACCCTCGTCCTGCGCACTCAGGTGGAGGAGCCTCTGGGCTTCGGTGCCCTGGTGACCCGAGTGCGGAATGTGACGCTCGGCGCCTTTGCCCATCAGGAGGTGCCTTTCGAGAAGCTGCTGGAGGAGCTGCGGCTGGACCGGAACCTCTCCCATACCCCCCTGTTCCAGACGCTCTTCGTACTGCAGAACTATCCGCTCCAGGCCGTGAAGCTCTCCCAGGTGACTCTGGCGCCGCTGAAGGAGGGGGATAGCGGGGAGGCGCACGTCAACTTCGACCTCGAGCTCATCCTGCGCGAGATGGATGAGGAGGTGCTCGGCGTCGCCGGCTACAACGCCGAGCTTTTCGACGCGGGGACGATCAAACGGCTGATCCGTCACCTCAAGGCGCTGCTGGAAGCCGCCCTGCGCGAGCCGGCGCGGCCGGTGCACGAGCTGCCGCTGCTCGACGCGGCGGAGCGCGACCAGCTTCTGAAAGAATGGAGCGGCGCGGGGGTGGCTCTGCCGCCGGCAGCGCCGCCCGTCTTCCAGCTCTTCTCGGCCCAGGCGGCGCGCACTCCCGACGCCGTCGCCGTGGAGCACTTGGGGTTGGGCACGACCTACCGAGAGCTGGAGGAGCGCTCGAACCGCCTCGCCCGCCACCTTCAGACGCTGGGGGTAGGGCCGGAGACCGTGGTGGGGCTCGCCGGGGATCGCTCGCTGGAGCTGGTGACCGGGTTGCTCGCCGTGCTCAAGGCGGGAGGCGCCTACCTGCCGCTCGATCCCGCCTATCCGCCGGAGCGTCTGACTTGGATGCTGGCGGATTCGGGGGCGGCCCTGCTGCTGACCCGGCGAGAGCTGGCCTCGCGGTGGCCGGAGGCGCGGACGGTGTTCCTGGAGGAAGGCGAAGAAAGGGACGAAAGGGACCTCAGGGACTGGAATCCGGACAACGCGGCTTATGTGCTTTATACCTCGGGGTCCACGGGGCGTCCCAAGGGAGTCGTCGTGGAGCATCGATCGCTGGCTGCCTATGCCCTGGATGCGGCGGCGGCCTACGGCCTGGGACCGGGCGAGCGGGCGTTGCAGCTCGCCTCGGTGAGCTTCGACACCAGCGCCGAGGAGATCTACCCGGCCCTGATCTCGGGGGCGACGCTGGTGCTGCGGCCGGAGTCGATGCTCGACACGGTTCCCCATTTTCTGGCCGAGCTGGACCGCCTGGGGATCACCGTCCTCAACCTGCCGACCGCCTACTGGCACACCCTGGCGGCGGGCATCGCAGACGTTGGCGCGGCGCTCCCCCGCGGAGTGCGGCGGGTGATCATCGGCGGCGAGCAGGCTCTGCCTGAGGCCCTCGCCCAGTGGCGGCGGGGGACGGCGGGCCATCCCGCGCGGCTGGTCAACACCTATGGCCCCACCGAGACGACCATCGTCGCCACCCGCCAGGAGCTTGGAGACGCGACGGGCGCCACGATCCCCATCGGGCGGCCGATCGCCGGAGCCCGGGCCTACGTGGTGGACCCCCGCCTCCAGCCGGTGCCGCCCGGGGTGGCCGGCGAGCTGCTGGTCGGCGGAGTGGGGCTCTCGCGAGGCTATCTCGGCCGACCGGATCTGACGGCGGCGGCCTTCGTCCCCGACCCCTTCGACACGGTTCCCGGAGGCCGTCTCTATCGGACCGGCGATCTCGTCCGGTATTCAGGAGAAGCCCTGGAGTTCCTGGGGCGGATCGACGGGCAGGTGAAAATCCGGGGGTTCCGAGTGGAGACCGGGGAGATCGAGAGCGTTCTGACGGCCCACCCGGGAGTCCGCGCCGCGGCCGTGATCCCGCGGGAGGACGATCCGGGCTCGCCGCGACTGGTGGCCTACGTGGTCGGGGTGGGCGAGGCCGAGCCGCCTTCCACCACGGAGCTGCGCCGCCATCTCGCGGACCGTCTGCCCGAGCATATGGTGCCCGCGGCCTTCGTGCCCCTGCCGGCCCTCCCCCTCACCGGCAGCGGCAAGGTGGATCGCCGCGCCCTTCCCCAGCCCGGCGGCGAGCGCCCGAGCCTGGAGAGGGAGTACGTGCCGCCGGCCTCCGACGTCGAAGAGGCGCTGGTGGAGATCTGGGCCGAGTTCTTGAGGATAGAGCGGGTCGGAGTCCAGGACAACTTCTTCGAGCTGGGCGGCCACTCCCTCCTCGCCACCCAGGTGATCACCCGCATCCGCGAGCGCCTGCGGGTCGACATCCCCCTCATCGCCCTCTTCCAGATGCCGACCGTCGAGCAGCTCGCGGTCCTTGTGGAGGAGAAGATTCTCGACGCCCTGGAGGCTTTGGAGGATGCGGAGGTGCAGGCTTTGGTGGGAGGGGGACTATGATCCGAGTCGTCCGAGCGGCTCCCCTTGCTCCTCCTGATCGTCCGGAGGTAACCTCTCGTACCATGACCAAGCCGCTCATTACCCGCTCTCCCGACGTGATGGGGGGTACTCCCGTGTTCGCCGGAACGCGCGTTCCTGTTCAGACCCTGCTCGACTATCTTGAGGGCGGCGAGACCCTGGACGATTTTCTTGAGGGCTTCCCGACCGTGAGTCGCGAGCAGGTCGTGGCCTTCCTGGAAGAGGCCAAGGACCTCATGGTGGCTGCCGCCTAGTGAGGATACTCCTCGACGAGTGCATCGACCGCCGGCTCGCGAACGACATCGCGGGACATGAGGTCAGGACGGCCCGCCAGATGGGATGGGCGTCCATCAAGAATGGCGAGCTGCTCGCTCTCGCCGAACAGCAATTCGAGATCTTCGTAACGGTGGACCGCAACTTGTCGTTTCAGCAGCATCTTCCCCGTTACAGTCTTGCAGTGATCGTCCTGCGGGCACGGAGCAACCGATTACGGGATCTGCGACCCTTGGTGCCCAAGCTGTTGGAGGTGTTACCGGTGGCCAGGCAAGGCGAGGTTCTGTGGGTCGGCGCCAACGGCGTATCGATTCCCGACCAATGACGGTCTTTAAGTAACCGCAGGTCCCGCCGAAGACCCGGCAGCGATGAGAATGATGAGCACCCTCCCCTCGGAATCCGACCTCCGCGACCTCCTCGTCACCCGCCTCGCCGCCCGCCTCGGCGTCGATCCCTCCGCGATCGATCCCCGGGAATCCTTCCAATCCCACGGCCTCGACTCCTCCGGGTCAGTCGGGTTCATCGCCGACCTGTCCGCGGCCCTGGGTCGGACGCTCTCGCCGACACTGATCTGGGCTCATCCGACGCCCGAGGCCTTAGCTCGATTCCTGGCGGGAGGGGATTCGGCTCCAGCCCGGGTGGCGCGGTCCACGGCGGCGGACGAGCCGATCGCCGTCGTGGGCATGGCTTGCCGGTTTCCAGGAGCTTCGGACCTGGAGGCGTTCTGGCACCTGCTGTCTTCGGGAATCGACGCCACCCGCGAGGTGCCCGCCGAACGGTGGGACCCGGCGGGCTTCTACGATCCCGATCCCGAAACGCCTGGCACCACCAACACCCGGCGCGGCGCGTTCCTCGAGCGGATCGACGAGTTCGACCCGCTGTTCTTCGGCATCTCGCCCCGCGAGGCGGCGGAGATGGACCCGCAGCAGCGCATCATGCTGGAGCTTTCGTGGGAGGCCCTGGAGGATGCCGGGCTGCCGCCTCGGGACCTCGCCGGCACGAAGACGGGCGTCTTCACCGGGGTGGTCTGGCGCGACTACGCGGAGCTTCACCGTGCGGCCGGCGCCCCGGTGACCTCTCACACCGGCGTGGGCCAGGGGGTGACGATCGTCGCCAACCGCGTCTCCTATGCCCTGGGACTGCGGGGGCCGAGCCTGGTGGTGGACACCGCCTGCTCGTCGTCGCTCGTCGCCGTTCACCTGGCCTGCCAGAGCTTGCGGACGGGCGAGTCGACCCTCGCCCTGGCGGGCGGCGTCAATCTCACGCTGCTGCCCCAGACCATGGTGGCGCTCACCAAGTTCGGCGGCCTCTCCGGCGAGGGGCGTTGCAAGGCGTTCGACGCCTCCGCCGACGGCTTCGCCCGCGGCGAGGGAGCCGGTGTCGTGGTGCTCAAAGCCCTCTCCCGCGCGCTGGCCGACGGCGACCCGATCTACTGCGTGATCCGCGGCAGCGCCGTGAACAACGACGGCGCCAGCAACGGCCTCACGGCCCCGAATCCCGAGTCCCAGGTGGAGGTGCTGCGCGACGCCTACGAGCGGGCCGGCGTCGATCCCGGCCGGGTCCAGGTGGTGGAGGCGCACGGTACCGGTACGCCGCTGGGCGATCCCATCGAGGCGCGGGCGCTGTCCCGGGTGCTCGGCGAAGGGCGGACGCCGGACCATCCTCTGGTGATCGGCTCGGTGAAGACCAACATCGGCCACCTCGAAGGCGCGGCGGGGGTCGCCGGGCTGATCAAGCTCGCTCTGTCGATTTATCACCGCACCGTGCCGCCCAGCCTCCACTTCGAGCGGCCGAACCCGGACATCCCCTTCGCCGAGCTGGGCCTGCGGGTGCAGACGGCGCTGGGGCCGTGGCCCCTGCTTGCGGATGGCGAAAAGGCCCTCGGTGGCGTCAGCTCGTTCGGGTGGGGGGGCACGAACTGCCATTTGGTGGTGGAGGGGGGGGAAGAAGGAACACGGACGGTCAAGGACGGGCAGGGACGGATACGGACGGACAGAGAGGCCTCTCGTCGCCCTGTCTTCGTCTTCTCCGGCATCGGCGCGCAGTGGCCGGGGATGGGGGTGGATCTGTTGCGCTCGGAGCCGGTGTTCCGTGCCCGCCTGGAAGCCTGCGACCGGGTGCTGGCGCCGCTCACCGGCTGGTCGGTCGTCGAGGAGCTGATCGCCGGCGGTCCCGGGGAGCGGGTGGAGCGGGCCGTGCCCGCGATCTTCGCCGTCGAGGTGGCCCTGGCGGCGCTCTGGCGGTCCTGGGGCGTGGAGCCCGGAGCCGTGATCGGTCATAGCGCCGGCGAGCTCGCGGCGGCTCATGTGGCCGGGCGGCTCAGCTTGGAGGACGCGGCGCTGGGCGCTTTCCACTACAGCCGCCTGCTGGCGCGGATTGCCGGCCGGGTGGGCCTGGGCGTCGTACAGCTCCCCGCCGAAGAGGTGGCGGCGCGGATCGCGAATGAGGGGGATCGACTGGCGGTGGCGGGATGGAGCAGCCCGTCGTCGACCCTAGTGGCCGGGGAACCGGAGCCGCTGGATCGCCTGCTCGCCGCCGTGGCGGCCGAGGGCCGGTTCAGCGCCCGGGTTCAGAGCGACGTGGCCTCCCACTGCCCGCGGGTCGAGCCGCTGATGGATGAGCTGCGGCAGTCGCTCGGCGGCATCGCGCCACGCCGGGGAAGGATCGAGATGATCTCGACCGTCACCGGCGAGCCGGTGCGGCAGCCGCTGGACGCCCTGTACTGGACGGCGAACCTGCGGCAGCCGGTGCGCTTCTCCCAGGCCGTGGAGCACGCTTTGCGCGCGGGTTTCGACACCTTCCTGGAGGTGGACCCTCACCCCATCCTGACGACTCCTCTGGAGCAGTGCTTCGCAGCCTTCGGAAACCGCGCGACCGTCCTCCCTTCGATACGGCGGCGGGAGGACGCACAGACCGTCCTCGCCAGGTCTCTGGAGGCTCTGAACCCCAGTCCAAGAGAGGCGGGCTCCACGATCCTGCCCCTCTCGGCCCGCTCGGCCGAGGCGCGGCGCGAGATGGCGCTACGGACGGCGGTACGGCTGCGATCCGAGGGGACTGAGACGGCGGGGGATTTCGGCTGGACGGCTGCTCTTCGCCGCGGCCACCACGAGCACCGCGTAGCGGTGGTGGGCCGTTCGCGCGCCGAGCTGGCGGAGCGGCTGGAAGCCTTCGCGGCCGGCGAGCTCGCGGCAGGGGTCGCCGCGGGGCGGGCCGGCCGAGGAGACCGGAGGGGAATCGTCTTCGCCTTCTCGGGTCAGGGACCCCAGTGGTTCGGGATGGGGCGCCAGCTCATGGATGCCGAGCCGGTGTTCCGCGATGCGATGGAGCGGTGCGACGAGGCGTTTCGACCCTGGCTCGGCGGCTCGCTGATGGATAGTCTGGATGATGAAGAGGATGCGTTGGATCGCACCGAGCTGGCCCAGCCGGCGATCTTCGCCCTCCAGGTGGGTCTTACCGAGCTTTGGCGCTCCTGGGGCGTGACCCCCACCGCCGTGGTGGGGCACAGCGTCGGAGAGATCGCGGCGGCTTGGGCCTCGGGCGTGCTGACGCTCGACGAGGCCGCGCGGGTGGCGGCGGTGCGCGGCGGCGCCATGGCCGGCGCGCGGCGGCGGGGGGGCATGATCGCCGCCGCTCTGGGTGAGGCGGAGGCGAGAGGCCTCCTCGCGGACCTTCGCTCTTCCCTGGAAATCGCGGCCGTGAACGGTCCCTCCTCCGTCACCTTGGGCGGTGCTCCCGAGGATCTGGATGCGGCGATGGCGGAGCTGACCCGGCGCGGCGCCACCGGCCGCCGGCTGCGGGTGGGCTACGCCTTCCATACCGTCCAGATGGAGCCGTTCGATGCCGAGGTGGAGGCGGCGCTGTTCGATCTCCGCCCCCGGTTCGCCGCCATGCCCCTGATCTCCACCGTGACCGGCAGCCTCCTGGAGGGTCCGGAGATGGACGGCTCCTACTGGCGGACGAACGTCCGCCAGCCGGTCCGCTTCGGCGACGCCGTAGCGAGTTTGGCCGCCGCGGGCCATACCGCCTTTCTGGAGATCGGCCCCCATCCCGTGCTGGCGGCGTCGATCGCCGAGGCCATCGATCCGTCCGCCACCGTCCTCGCCTCCCTTCGCCGTGGGCGCGACGAGCGCGAGACGCTTCTCGAATCCCTCGGCGCCTTGTACGTCCTGGGTTGGCCTGTCGACTGGCGCGGAGTCTTCCCCGACGGCGGCCGGCGGGCGCCGCTGCCCAGCTATCCCTTCCAGCGTCAGCGGTATTGGTTTTCGGCGCCGTCCCGGCCTGCCGCGGTGGCGGCACCTTCAGTTCTGCCGGAGACTCACCTCATGCCTGCCTCATCTCACCGCGCCCGCCTCACCTCGACCCTCCAGGGCATCTTCGGCCGTGTGCTCCGTATCGAGCCGGCGCGGATCGATATCGAAGCACCTTTCCTGGAGCTGGGGGCCGACTCCCTTTCCCTGGTGGAGGCCTTGCGGGGCATTCAGGAGGCGTATGGAGTCAAGCTGACGATCCGGCAGCTCTTCGAGCGTCTGCCGTCGATCTCGGCGCTGGCGGCGTTCCTGGAGGGCCAAACTCCCCCTCCTGAACCTGTGGCTCCCGTCGTGGCGGAGCCGCCCGAGGGATCCGCCCTGGAGCGGGTCCTCGCCATGCAGATGGCCGCCTTCCATCAGCTCGTGGCGCAGCAGCTCCAGGCGCTGGGCGGCCCGCCGGGTCCGGTCCAACCCTCGCAACCCTCGCCGGCGAAGGGGTTCTGGGAACGGCAGGGGAAGCCCGCGATCGCACCGGTGAGGGTGGATCGGACGGATCCGCCGGGTCCGACGGATCGGTCCGATACAACGGCGGAGTACGCCGCCCGCGGGATGGCGTTCAGCCTCTACTTTTTCGGCCATTACCCGGCGCAGTTCCGGGCCGGGAAGTACGACCTGCTGTTCGAGGCGGCCCGCTACGGGGACCGCCACGGCTTCTCGGCTCTGTGGTTTCCGGAGCGGCACTTCCACCCCTTCGGCGGGCTCTCGCCCAATCCGTCGGTGCTCGCGGCGGCCCTCGCCCGGGAGACGGAGCGTATCGCCCTGCGGGCCGGCAGCGTCGTGCTCCCCCTCCATCACCCCCTGCGGGTGGCCGAGGAGTGGTCGCTGGTGGACAACCTCTCGGGCGGGCGCGTCGGCCTCTCCTACGCCTCGGGGTGGCATCCCAACGACTTCGCCCTGGCGCCGGAGGCCTATGGCCGGCACCGCGACCTGATGTTCGAGCGCATCGAGGAGGTCCGCCGCCTGTGGCGCGGGGAGGCCCTGCGGGTGCGCGACGGCGCCGGCAAGGAGGTGGACGTCCGTATCTACCCGCGGCCGGCCCGGCGCGAGCTCGCCGAGTGGATCACCATCGTCAACAACCCCGACACCTGGCGGCGGGCCGGCGAAATGGGCGTCGGCGTGCTCACCAATCTCATGGGGCAGACGGTGGAGGGGCTCACCGGCATGGTGCGGATCTACCGCGAGGCCCTGGCCGCCGCCGGGCATCCGCCGGAGAAGGGGCACGTCACCCTGCTGCTCCACACGTTCCTCGACGCCGACCCCGCCCTCGCCGTGGAGCGGGCTCGCCGGCCGTTCTACGACTACCTCAAGTCCTCCGTGGGGCTGCTCCAGAACATGATGGCGAGCGAGGGGATCACGGCCGACTTCGACCGCATGGCCGAGGAGGACCTGGAGTACATGCTGGAGATGGCGTTCCAGCGGTATGTCGCCACTTCGGCCCTCATCGGCTCGCCGGATTCGTGCGCTCCCATCGTCGAGCGCCTGCGCGCCGTGGGCGTGGACGAGATCGCCTGCCTGATCGATTTCGGCGTCGAGCCGGCCCTCGTCATGGCCGGGCTGCCCGCCCTCGCCGAGCTGAAGGATCGTTTCGCCGAGATGTGGGCGGACTCCGGCCCGGCCCCCGAGCCCATCTCCTTCCCCCTCACCGAGGCCCAGAGCGATCTCTACACCGTGGCCCTGGCGGGAGACGAGGCGCTCGGGGCCTATTACGAGTCCGGCGTCCTCGAGCTGCGGGGGCCGCTGGACCTCGGGCTCCTGCGCCAGGCGTTGCAGAGCGAGGTGGACCGCCACGAGGCGCTGCGCACGATGTTCCCACCGATGGGAGAGGCGCAGGTGATCCTGCCGGCGCTCCGCCTGGAGGTTCCCCTGCTCGACGCGGCGGGCTGGCCCTCCGAGCGGCGGGAGGAGATCGCCGGAAGCTGGCTGGAGGCGCTGGCGCGCGACCCCTTCGACCTCGCCCACGGCCCGCTGGTCCGCGCCTCGGCGCTGCGTCTCGGAGAGCGGCATCATCTCCTGTCGTTCGCCGTCCACCACCTCGTGGCCGACGGGCTGTCGATCGGCATCCTCCTCGGCGAGGTCTTCGCGGCCTACGAGGCGATGCGGGCCGGCTGCCGGCCGGCCCTGCCGCGGCCGATGCAGTTTCGCGAGTACGCGGCCTGGCTGGCCGAGGCCTGGACGGCGGAGCGGCTGGCAGGCGACGAGGCCTACTGGCTGAGCGAGTTGGCCGGCGATGTACCGGGAAACCTGCCCGTCTTCGAGCCGCCCACCGACCGTCCCCGCCCGCCGGTTTTCACCTTCCGTGGACGCCGGCAACGGATCGTCCTGGCCGCCGCGGACCGCGAGCGCATCCAGCGCTTCGGCCGGCGCCACGGCGCCACCCTCTTCATGACCCTGCTCGCCGCCTGGACCGCCCTGCTCCACCGCTGGACGGGCCAGGACGACGTGATCGCCGGCAGTGCCCAGGCCCGCCGTCCCCTCGAAGGCGGCGACCGGCTGGTGGGACACTGCACGGACATCGTGCCCCTGCGCAGCCGTCTGGCCGGGGAAGGCGCGGAGCCCACCTTCCCGCGCCACCTCGCGGCCGTGCGTGGCCGCGTGCTCGGAGCCCACGACCACGGCGAGCTTTCCTTCTCCCGGCTCGTGCGGCGGCTGGAGCCGCGGCGCGATCCCAGCCGGTCGCCGCTGGTCAACGTCATCTTCAACCTCGATCCCGAGTGGGCGATCGGCCCGGCGGGTGGCCTGGAGATCGTCGAGCGCTCGCCGGCCATGCCGTTCGTCAAG
Organism: Thermoanaerobaculaceae bacterium; assembly: GCA_963717295.1. Lineage (GTDB taxonomy): Bacteria > Acidobacteriota > Thermoanaerobaculia > Multivoradales > UBA5704 > DATARR01. The sequence continues at coordinate 6,054,775 of OY970330.1, read as the reverse complement.
TTCGATCTGGCCGCCCACGCCGTGCCCGCGGGCGAGCGGCTGGTGATCTATCTCGACTCGCGCCGCGATCTGTTCGACGCCGCCACCATCGAACGCCTGGCCGGCCGCTTCGTGGCCCTTCTCGAAGGGGCGATGGAGAACCCCGGGCTCCCGCTCGAAGAGCTGCCCTGGATGACGGCGGCGGACCGCGCGCAGCTCGTGGCGGAGGCCCTCGTTCCGTACCCACGGGAGCGGACGGTCCACGAGCTGTTCGCCGAGGTGGCCGCGGAGAGGCCGGACGCGGTGGCGGTCGAAGCCGGAGACCGGCGCCTGACCTACGCGGAGCTGGATGCCTTCGCGAGCACCTGGGCTCATCGCCTCCGTGCCCTGGGCGTGGGAACCGACTCGCGGGTCGCGACCGTCCTGGAGCGCTCGCCCGAGCTGATCGCGGCCTGGCTGGCGGCGCTCAAGGCGGGCGGGGCGTACGTCCCCCTCGATCCGGGCTTCCCCGAGGAGCGGCTGGCCCGGCTGCTGACCGGCTCCGGAGCCGTCGTCGTGTTGACGGTGGAGGAGCACCGGGAGAAGGTCGAGCGAGCCCTCGCCCAGGCAGGTCTCAACCTTCCCGTTCTTCTCCTGACTTCTCCCTCCTCTCCCGATGAGGGCCTGGCGGGAGAGGAGGGTCGGGGCGATGAGGGTCTCGGCCTCGCCTACGTCACCTATACCTCGGGCTCCACGGGCGAGCCCAAGGGGGTGGCGATTCCCCACCGCGCCGTCGTCCGCCTGGCGCGGGAGACGGACTACGCCCGCCTGGGGCCGGACGACCGGGTGGCGCACCTCGCCCACGTGGCCTTCGACGCCACCACCTTCGAGATCTGGGGACCGCTGCTCAACGGCGGCCGCGTGGTGGTGCTGGACCGCGATACGGCCGTCTCCCCCCGCCGGCTGGCCGCGGCCCTGCGCGAGCGCGGGGTGACGGCGCTGTTCCTCACCACGGCGCTGTTCAACCGGATGGCGATCGAGGAGCCGGCGGCCTTCGCGGGCCTGCGCTGCGTGCTCACGGGCGGCGAGGCCGCCGATCCCGCCCGCTTCCGCGACGTGCTGGCGGCCGGAGCGCCGGGCCGACTGGTCAATATCTACGGCCCCACCGAGTGCACGACCTTCGCGCTCTGGGAGCCGGTCGAAGATCTACCCGCCGGAGCGGCGGGCGGGCGGCTGAGCATCCCTATCGGCCGGCCCATCGCCAATACCCGGGTCTGCATCCTGCGTGGCTGCGATCCCGTGTCCGCGGGATTGGACGGCGAGCTCTGCCTGGGCGGCGACGGCCTCGCCCGCGGCTACCTCGGCCGCCCGGACCTGACGGCGGAGCGCTTCGTGCCCGATCCAATTTCCACCACGCCCGGAGAGCGCCTCTACCGCACGGGCGACCGGGCCCGGATGCGACCGGACGGCCGCGTCGAGTATCACGGCCGGCTCGACCGGCAGGTGAAGATCCGCGGTTTCCGCATCGAGCCGGGTGAGGTCGAGGCGGCCCTCGCCGCCTATCCGGGGTTGCGGGAGGTCGTCGTCGGGGTGAGCGAGGACCGGTGGGGAGAATCCCGGCTCACGGCCTGGTTCGTTCCAGGCGGCGGCTCCCCTCCCAAGGACCGCGACCTGCGCGGGTTCCTCGCCGCGCGGCTGCCGGCCGCGATGATCCCCGCGGTCTTCCTGGGCGTCCCCTCCCTGCCGCTGACGGCGAGCGGCAAGATCGACCGGAGCGCTCTGGCGGCCCTCCGATCGGAGCCGGTGACGGCGGCGCAACCGGTGAAGATCCCCACGCCGGCTGGCCCCCTCACCCCGACCACCGAGGTGCTCCGCGGCCTCTGGGCCGACGTGCTGGGACGCGAGCAGGTGGGTCCGGACGACGATTTCTTCGCGCTCGGCGGGCACTCCCTGCTGGCCACCCGCGTACTGTTGCGCGTGCGCAGCCTCCTGGGACCGGACCTGCCCATGCACGTCCTCCTCGATCTGCCGACTCCGGCTCTCTTCGCCGCGCGGATCGACCGCGAGCTGGCCGGCGGGGCGGGCTCCGGGCCGGAGCCCGGACCGTTGTCCGACGCGATTCCGTTGGAGCACCGCGCGCCACTCTCCTTCGCCCAGGAGCGGCTCTGGTTCTTCAGCCGGCTGGCCCCGGGATCGATCGCCTACAACCTGCCGTCGGCGTTCCACCTCACGGGTCCGCTCATCCCCGACGCGCTGGCGGCGGCCCTGGGGGAGATCGTCCGCCGGCACGAGGCGCTCCGTACGGTGTTCGCGGAGGGGGAAGAGGGGGAGCCCGAGCAGGTGGTGCGCGCCTTCACCGGCTTCGCGGTCCCCCGGGTGGACCTCTCGGCGCTGCCGGACCCCCGGGCCGCGGCCGAGAGCCTGACTCGCGAAGAGGCACAGCGGCCGTTCGACCTCGGGACCGGCCCGCTGCTGCGCCCCTTCCTGCTGCGCCTCGACGGCGAGACCCATACGCTGCTGCTCGCCACCCATCACATCCTCGCCGACGGCTGGTCGTTCGGAGTGCTGGGCCGGGAGCTGGCGGCCCTCTACCGCGCCGCCCTGGCCGCGGAGCCCTCGCTGTTGCCGCCACTCCCCCAGTTGCCGATCCAGTACGCGGACTTCGCCCTCTGGCAGCGCTCCTGGCTCCAAGGCGAGGTCCTGGAGTCGCTCCTCGACGATTGGCGCCGCCGTCTGGCCGGCCATCCGGGGGTGATCGAGCTGCCCACCGACCGGCCGCGGCCCCCGATCCAGAGCTTCCGGGGCGCCATCGAGCGGCTGCCGTTCGATGCGCCGGGCGCGGCCGGCGAGCTCCGCGATCTGTTGCGGCACATGGGGCTCCGCTACCGGGCGACGCCGTTCATGGTCGCTCTCGCCGCCCTTCAGGTCGTCCTCCTGCATCACACCGGCGAGGAGGACCTGCTGGTGGGCACTCCCATCGCCGGCCGCAACCGCGAGAACATCGAGGGGCTGATCGGCTTCTTCGTCAACACCCTGCCCGTGCGCACCAACCTGGGGGGAGATCCCTCCTTCACCGGCCTCGTGGCGCGCGTCCGGGAGGTCACCCTGGCGGCTTACGCCCAGCAGGACCTGCCCTTCGACAAGCTCGTCGAGGCGTTCGCCCCAACCCGTGAGCTGTCGCGCAACCCCCTGGTGCAGGTGGTCTTCGCCTTCCAGAATACCCTCCTGCCGGACCGCCATCTGGCGCCGGGCCTCGCCTGCGACGTCGAGTACGTGGACGCCGGCATCGCCAAGTTCGACCTCACCTTCTTCCTGGAGGAGGGCGGCCTGTCGGGCGGCGTGGAGTACGCGACCGATCTGTTCGACGCCGCCACCGTACGGCGCCTGCAGGGGCACTTCCTGAACGTGGCGCGCGCCGCCGCGTCCGCTCCGGACGCGGCGATCTCGGAGCTGCCCATCCTCACCCCGGAGGAGCGCTGGCAGGTGGTCGAGGCCTGGAACGACACGGCCTCCGAGTACCCGCGCGAGACACCCGTCCACCGGCTGTTCGAAAGGGTGGCGGCGCGCGATCCACAAGCCCCGGCGATCCTCTGGGAGGGTGGAGCGCTCTCCTATGGCGAGCTGGATCGCCGGGCCAACCGGCTGGCCCGGCGCCTGCGCGCCCAGGGGGTCGGCCCCGAGGTCGCCGTCGCCCTCGACATGGAGCGCTCGCCCGAGCTGGTTGTGGCCTCGCTCGCGGTGCTCAAGGCCGGCGGCTTCTACGTGCCGCTCGACGCCGCCGATCCGGCGGAGCGGCGGGCGCTGATCCTGGAGGACTCCGGTGCGGCCGTGCGGCTCGGCCGCGATGAGGTGATCGAGGTGACCGCGGCCATGGCCGGAGAAGCCGGGGACGCCGGAGAGGACTCCGGCCCCCCGTCCGTGGCGGTCGACGCCGAGGGTCTGATCTACGTGATCTACACCTCCGGCTCGACGGGCCGGCCCAAGGGGGTTGCCGTCTTCCACCGCGCCATCGCGCGCCTGGTGTTGAGCACCGACTACGTCCGGCTCGGTCCCGGCGAGCGCGTGGCCCACGTCTGCAACACGGCCTTCGACGTGGCGGCCTTCGAGATGTGGGGAGCCCTGCTCACCGGCGCCTGCCTGGTGGTGATCCCCCGCGAGGTGGTGCTCTCACCCAGAGCCCTGGGCGAGGCGTACCGCCGCTGGGGAATCACGGTGGCCTTCCTCACCCCCCCGCTGTTCAACGAGGTGATGCGCGAGGCGCCGGAGACCCTGGCCGGAGTCCGCCAGTTGCTGGTCGGCGGCGAGGCCGTGGCGCCGCGCTGGATGCGCGAGGCCAGGGCCGCGGCGCCGCGGCAACGCCTGCTCAACGCCTACGGCCCCACCGAGGCCACGGTTTTCGCCGCCTGGCACCTGGTGGAGACGGTCCCGGAGGGGGCATCCTCCGTGCCCATCGGCCTGCCGATCGCCAACACCCGCCTCTACGTGGTGGATCGCCACCTGCGGCCGGTGCCCGTGGGCGTCCCCGGGGAGCTGTGCATCGCGGGGGACGGCCTCGCCCGGGGCTACCTTCGCCGGCCGGATCTCACCGCCGAGCGTTTCGTACCCGATCCCTTCGATCGGGCGGGAGGCCGGATGTACCGCACGGGAGACGTCGCCCGCCGGCTGGCTGACGGCGCCATCGACTACCTGGGGCGCACCGACGCCCAGGTGAAGGTCCGCAGCTTCCGTATCGAGCTGGGGGAGATCGAGGCCGCGCTCTCCCGGGCGCCCGGCGTGCGGGAGTGCGCCGTGGTGGTGCGCGAGCAGCCGGAAGGAGGGCGCCTGCTGGTCGCCTGGGTGGCCTTGAAGGAGGGTGCCGCCGCGGACCCGCGCGGCTTTCTGCGCGAGAGGCTGCCGGATTTCATGGTCCCCGCGGTCTTCGCGCCTCTCGATGCCTTCCCGCGGACCCCGAGCGGCAAGGTGGACCGCCGCGCCCTGGCGCGCCTGGAGCCGCCCGGCGGCTCCGGCTCCGATCCCGGCTTCGAGGCGCCGCGCACCCCGGCTGAGCAGATCGTGGCGGACGTCTGGAGCGAGGTGCTCGGTTTGCAGCAGGTGAGCGTGCGCGAGAGCTTCTTCGATCTCGGCGGGCACTCGCTGCTCGCTGGCCGGGTGCTCCGCCGGCTGCGTGCTCCCCTGGGGGTCGATCTTTCGCTCGCCCAATTCTTCCAGCACCCCACCGTGGCGGGCCTTGCCCGGCTTGCCGGTCAGGCGCGGCGGACTCGGCGCGCCGGCCTGCCGCCTCTGGTCCGAGTCGCCGGCGCCGGCCCGGCCCGCCTCTCCTTCGCCCAGGAGCGGCTGTGGCTGGTGGATCAGCTCCAGCCCGGCAGCACCGCCTACAACATGGCCCTCACCCTGGTGCTCACCGGGCGGCTCGACGCACCGGCGCTCGGTAGGGCGTTGGAGGAGATCGCTCGCCGCCACGAGGTGCTGCGCACGCGTTTCGCCGCCGGCGACGGCGGGCCGGTTCAAATCATCGAGCCGGCCTCCTGGCTCGGCCTCAACCCGCTCTCCCGGGTGGATCTGCCGGGTCTTCCGCCGGAGCTCACGCGCGCCGAGCTGAGCCGTCTTGGCGATCTGCGCCAGCCTTTCGATCTTGCCCGCGGCCCCTTGTTCCGTGCCGTTCTGGTGCGGGCGAGCGAGGCCGAGCACGCGCTGATGGTGGAGATGCATCACTCGGTCTGCGACGGCTGGTCGCTCGACGTCATGACCCGCGAGCTGTCCGCCCTCTATGGCGTCTTCGCGGCGGGCCAGCCGTCCCCTCTGCCCGAGCCGCCCATTCAATATGCCGACTTCTCCCGCTGGCAGCGGCAGGGATTGCAGGGCGAGGTTGTGGAGGCGGAGCTCGCCTGGTGGCGGAGCCGGCTCGGCGAGAATCCGCCGCCGCTCGCCCTGCCCACCGACCGCCCGCGGCCCGCCGTGCCGCCGCCCGGCGGGCTCCGGAGCGAGAGCCGGTTCCTCACCGTGCCGCCCGATCTTGCGGACGGGCTCGCGGCCCTCGCCCGGAGCCGGGGAGCGACCCTGTTCATCGTGCTGCTGGCGGGTTTCCAGGCGCTGCTCCACCGCCACACCCACCAGCCGCGGATCCTTGTCGGCTCACCCGTCGCCGGCCGTACCCGGCTGGAGGTGGAGGAGCTGATCGGCCTCTTCGTCAACACCCTCGTGCTCGCGGCCGATTTCGGCGGCGAGCCCACGGCCGGTGTGTTCCTGGACCAGGTGAGGGACGCCACCCTGGGCGCCTTCGACCATCAGGACCTCCCTTTCGAGCAACTCGTCGCGGCGCTCGCCCGGGACCGCGATCCCAGCCGCCAGCCCCTGTTCCAGGTGATGTTCGTGCTACAGAACAACGCCCAGTCCAAAATCGTTCTGCCGGGCCTCAATCTGGCGTTCCTGCCCGGGGGTGGCAGCACCATCGCGCTGTTCGACCTGATGCTGAGCGCCGTGGAGGTGAAGGGGAAGGTCGCCTGCGGCATCAACTATGCCACCGAGCTGTTCGATCCGGCGACCATCGGCCGCTTCCTGGAGCAGTACCGGCGGCTGCTCGAGGCCCTGGTGGAAAACCCCGGCCAGCTCGTCGGCCGCCTGCCCCTGCTCTCCGCGGCGGAGCGGCACCAGCTCGCGGTGGAGTGGCCTTCGGCTGCCGGTCAGCCGCCTCCCCTTCTGCATGAGGGAGAGCTCGTGCCCATCGGCGTCTGGGGCGAGGCCGGCAGGCTCCGGGCCGACGGTGTGTTCGAGCGAAGAGTCGAGACCATGGCGGAAACCTCAGGCCCCGCGAAAGAAACCCTGGCCGAGGCGCGGCGGGCCGAGCTGGACCGCCGCCGTAGCGAGGTGGCCTCTCGCCGCGGTCAACTTTCGGGCGACCGCCGGGCCCTGCTCAGCAAGTGGGTAGGCGGCACGGCGCCTGTTCCTGGCCGCCCGGAGGAAGCGCCGCAGCCGCCGCCGCAGCCGCCGGCGGTCACCCCTCTGGTGAAGCTTCACACCTCGGGCACCCGGCAGCCCATCTTCCTGGTCCATGCCGCGGGAGGTCTCGTCCACGACTTCGTCAATCTGGCTCAGTGGCTCGATTCCGATCAGCCCTTTTACGCCCTCCAGTCGCCGGCCCTCGCGGGGGGCGAGCATTTCGCCAGCGTGCCGGAGATGGCCGCCCGTTACCTGGAGGCCGTCCGCTCCGTCCAGCCGCGGGGACCCTATCGCCTGGGCGGCTACTGCATCGGCGGCGCCGTGGCCTTCGAGATGGCCCGCCAGCTCCGGGCCGCGGGCGAGGAGACCGGCAGCCTCCTGCTGTTCGACAGCCCCGCACCGGTGTCCGAGCCGCTGCCGCCGCTCGACGAGGCGAAGATGCTGTCCTCCTTCGTCCGTTCCTACGGCAATGCCGCGGAGGTCTCCGCGGACGAGCTTCGCGCCCTGCCCCCCGAGGCGTGGATCGGCCATGTTCTTGACCGAGTGCGGGAGACCGGCGGCCTTGATCCCGCCTTCGACGCCGCGCAAATCCACCGGCGCTGGGAGGTGATGAAGCGCAACACCCGCGCCATCCTGCCCTTCGTGCCGGACGGCAGGTTGCCCCTCGGCGCCATTCTCTTCCGCGCCGTCGATCAATTGAAGCCGTACCGGAGCCAGCCGTTCCTGGGCTGGGAGCGCTGGCTGGAGGGGCCGATCGAGGTCGTGGACGTGAAAGGCGGCCATCTCGACGTCTTCCTGGAGCCCGCCGTCGAAGCGGTCGCCCGGGAGCTGCGGGACCGGACGGCGGTGGTCGGCGCGGTATGATGCCGGCGTGATCCGCGCCGTCCTCTTCGATTTCAATGGTGTGCTGGTCGACGACGAGCCGATCCACCTGGAGGTCTTCCAGCGCGTCCTCGCCGAGGAGGGGATCATCGTCTCCGCCGAGGACTACCGGGCCCGCTACCTGGGTCTCGGCGACCGCACCTGTTTCGCGGCGGTGCTCGGCGAAGCGGGCGAGCCCGCGACCGTCCCCCGCCTGATGCGGCTGATGGCCCGCAAGGCGAGCTACTACCAGGACCGCATCCGCCGCGGCGGCTACCCCTTCTTCCCGGGCGCCGTGAAGCTGGTGCAGGCCCTGGCCGGCGGCGGGCGCATGCTGGGCGTGGTGAGCGGCGCCCTGCGCGAGGAGGTCGAGGGGGCGCTGCGCCAGGCGGGTATTCTCGATCGTTTCAAGGTGCTGGTCACCGCCGAGGACGTGGCCGAATGCAAGCCCGATCCCGAGGGATACCTCAAGGCCCTGGAGAATCTCAACTCCCAGCCTCCCCTGCCCGAGCGCCTGCTGCACCCGCACGAGGTGCTGGCCGTGGAGGACAGCCCGGCCGGCCTCGCCGCCGCCGCCGAGGTGGGCTTCCCCACCCTCGGCGTGGCGCACACCTTCCCGGCCGCCCGCCTCTCGATGGCGGACACGGTGGCCGCGAGCCTCCGCGATCTCACCCCCGAAGGGGTCGACCGGCTCTTCGCCGAGGTCAGCCGGCGGTGAATCCCGACATCTCTCGCCGGGCGGAGCAGTTCGTCCGCCCGCTCTACGCCGGTCTCGACGGAGTCCAGACCTTCGATCGCGTGGAACGCCTCCGGCCCCGGGTGGCCGCTCTGGCCGAGGGTCTGGAGGTCGACGGCGATCTCCTGGATCTCCTGCTCGTCTTCCACGGCGTCGTGGACCGGCTGGGCTCTCTGGCCCCCGGCGGCCGGCTGGACCTCTTCCTCCGGGATCTCGGGCTCGCGGAGTCCCTGGCGCGCCGGGTACGGGTGGCCCTGGGGCGGATTGGGGAAGATCCGAAAGGGCCGGAGGAAGAGCTGCTCCACGACGCCCTGCTCCTGGAGTCGGCGGGAGTCGCCGCCACAGCCGAAAGATTGATGGCGCTGGGCAAGAAGCGGGCGCCCCTGGCGCGGGCCCTCACCCAGCTCGATCCCGGGCCACCCGCCGAGCGCTACCGCACCAAGCGGGGCGCCGCCCTGGGGACAGCCCGCCGGCGGGAGGCCGAGGAGTGGATCGCGGATTTGCGGCGGCGGATCGCCGGGGAGACCTCTATCTAATTGATGGGCAGTCGCCCGGCGAAGCCTTCGTCGTAGGTGTGGAAGTACGACAGGGCCTGCTCGGGGAAGCGCCAGCAGTAATACCCGTCGCCGCTGTCCCAGTCGACCAGCCAGGCACCCTTGGGCTCGCAGCCTAGGGTGGCGATCTGCTGCGCCCAGGCGTGGACGATCCGCTCCCGCGCCTCCTCCACCTCGTCGTGCCGGGAGTCGAGCTCGTCGCGGCTGGCGACATTGTTGATCAGGGCCTCCACCTGGCGCACCGCGGCCGCCGTCAGGTCGCGCACCACGGGAAAGGTGTTGACGGCCTCGTCGTAGGAGAAGATGCGCTTGCCGATGGCTCTGCGTTTGGGCATGAGCCAAGGATAATATCAGACTGCCGCGGATCGCCGCGGGCTTCCCGTCGTTGTCAGAGTCGGTTACAGTCCCTGCGGTGAACGATCTGGAGAGCATCCGCGAGCGCATCCGGGAAGGCTGCATCGAGGCCATCAGCGGCGGCATGTTCTCCGGCAAGAGCGAGGAGCTGGTGCGCCGTCTGCGCCGCGCCTCCCTCGCCCGCCAGGTGGTGCAGGTCTTCAAGCCCGCGGCCGACGCCCGCCACGCGGACTCCCAGCGCCTGATCACCCGCGACAAGCGCGAGCTGGAGGCGGTGAGCGTCACCTGCAGCCATGAGCTGCACCAGAAGCTCCACCCGGACGTCCAGGTGGTGGGGATCGACGAGGCCCAGTTCTTCGACGACGGTCTGGTGGACGTGGTGACCGGGCTGGCCGACTCCGGCGTGCGGGTGATCGTGGCCGGGCTGGACCTCGACTACCTGCGCCGCCCCTTCGGGCCCATGCCCCGCATCCTCGCCATCGCCGAGTACGTGGACAAGGTCCACGCCGTCTGCATGCGCTGCGGCGCCCCGGCCCACTACAGCCAGCGCACCGCCGGCGGCGGCGAGCAGCTCCAGCTCGGGGACACCGAGTCCTACGAGGCCCGCTGCCGCCGCTGCTACGAGGCGTTCGCGCCGTAGCTCCCCCAACTGAAGATCAGGCGTTCGGGTCGATCGGGATCGGGTGATTGTTCTTGTCGACACGGACGTAGACGACCTCGGCCTCGGTGACCTTCACCCGGCCGGTGCCCGTCGAGCGCTCGGCCTCGACCGTCACCTTGACCGTCACCGAGGTCCGCCCCACCCGTAGCGTCTCCGTGTAGAAGCTCACCAGGTCGCCCACGAAGACGGGCGAGTGGAAGATGGCCTCGCGCATCGCCACCGTCACCAGCCGGCCGGGCAGCGGGACGTGCCGGTGCCCCTCCACGGCTCCCGCCTGGTCGATGTAGGAGAGGATGATCCCGCCGAAGATGGTGCCCAGGGCGTTGGTATCTTTCGGCATCAGGATGACGCGGATGGCCGGCTGCAAGGGGCCGGCGCTCGGGTGCAGGGAAGGGGCGTCCATCGGATCTTTTTTCCTTTCCGGTCGAATTGGGAGCCTCCAGGGGGGCAACCAGGGGAAAATCGTCTTCATGCTATCCTAGCCGTGCCCTGTCTTCGCGGCCCCCTTTCCGGGAATGAACCCCTCCATCCCCTCGCAACCAAGCCCCGGTCCCCTGGAGTCGTCGAGCGACGCCGTCCTGCTGCGGCAGGTCGCCGAGCGCCGGCCGGCGGCCCTGGAAGTCCTCTATAGCCGTTACGCCCCGGCGCTGCTCGCCCTGAGTGCCCGCATCCTGGGCGGCGTGGCCGAGGCCGAGGAGGTGCTCCAGGAGGTCTTCCTCCACGTCTGGAACCAGGCGGGCCGCTACGACGCCAGCCGCTCCTCGGTCTCCACCTGGCTGATCCTCATCGGGCGCAGCCGGGCCATCGACCGTCTGCGCACCCGCAAGGTGGTGGAGCGTACGCACGAGACCGCGGCGAAGCGCGATCCGGCGGAGCATGCATCTCCCGAGGGCCCGGAGTCCGTATTTATCCAGGAGCGGCGGCAGCGGGTGCGTGGAGAGATGGAGAAGCTGCCGCCGGAACAGAGACAGGTCCTCGAAATGGCGTTTTACGAGGGCCTGAGCCAGAGCGAGATCGCCGCCAAGGCTGCACTGCCGCTGGGCACGGTCAAGACGCGAACGCTGCTGGCGATGAAGAAACTGCGCGGCGCGCTGCGCGATGAGATCAGGCAACTGCTGTGAACGAAGTGACTGAGCCACTGCATCCCGAGGATCGGACGATCCTCGCCGCCGTCGAGGCGCTGGGTCGCGATAGCGAAACGCCCGGGGTCCCACCGCGCGCCGATCTGGACGATACGACCGAGGAGACCCGGGCCCGCCTCTACACCGAGATGCTGGGCCTGATCGCCTATCAGCTCGAGCCGGTGCGGCCCTCGCCCGGCGCCAAGGCGCGGCTGATGGCCGCCCTCCAGGGCCAGGAGCCCGAGACGATCGAGGACGCGCGCGATCCCGCTCCGCCCACGCTGGCCGAGCCCATCCGCCTGACGTCGGTGCCGCCGGCCCAGCCGGTCCGTTCGGAGAACGTGCCGACGCCCGCGCCCTTCCGGAGCGTGCCGCCGGCCGGTGCCGCCCGCCCCGCGTCCCAGGAGTACCGCCGGCCGGCCTCGCTCATGCCCCCGCCCCGCCGCGTCGTCCGGCCGGCGCGCTGGCCGCTGGCCCTCGCCGCCTCCCTGGCCCTGCTCTTCGCGGGCATCGCAGGATTTCTTTACCTTCAGCTCGGTCAGCAGCGGAACACGATCGACGCCCTCGGCCAGCAGCTCGACCTGGAGCGCGGCCGGGCCGCGAGCGCCATCAAGCAGGCCCGCCAGTCCGAGGCGGACTCGCTCAGCATGCGGGACAAGTTCGCGCTGATCACCTCGCCGGCCGTCCAGGCGAGCCCCATGCGCCCGCCGGCCGCCAACCCCCCGCAGCCGGCGGCCCGCGGTATGCTCTTCGTCGCCTCCGACCACCAGCACTGGTACCTCTGCCTCCACGGCGTGGAGCCCGCCCCCGCGGGCAAGACCTACAAGCTCTGGTTCATGGCGGAGGCGGGCCCGGTGAGCGGCGGCGTCTTCACCGCCCGGCCGGGAGAGCCCGTGGAGCTCAGCTCCAAGGAGATGCCGGCCGGCATCAAGACGGTGAAGGTCACCCTGGAGGCCGATCCCGAGGCCCCCAAGCCCGCCGGCCCGGAGGTTCTCCAGGCGGCCGGCGTGTATCAGCTCAGCTAGCCGGCGGTCATAGGTTGGGGTTGATCGGGCCGGCCAAGTGCGCCCAGCACCGACCTTGACTCGGGTAACGAGCTCGGGGGACTATAGAAGGTATGACACGCCAGCACGTATTTCACGTCGTTCTCTTCAAAGACCGAGGCTGGTGGGTCGCGCAGTGCCTTGAACGGAATCTAGGGACGGCCTCTCAAGACCCGAGAGAGTTGCCGGGTAAGCTCAGGACTGTTCTGAAGGTTCAGATTGAGGCCGATCAGGAGGCAGGCGTCGAGCCCTTCAGCACCTTGCCGCAGGCACCCCGCCGCTTTTGGAAGATGTTTCAAAGTGCCGAGCCCTGGCAACTGGATGACGGCACAACAGAATCACCCTTCAGCGTTCCTGCATGGACGGAGCTGGCCGTTGCCTAGTCGTCCAGCGGCGGGTTGAGCCCAAGCAGGACTGCATCAAAGCCCAGGTTCTCGCAGAGAATCTCCTGTTCTCTCGCGGAAAGAAGAGCGTGGGGGCCCTTGTCCCCGACCGACGCCCTCTCTCCGGAGGGGCCCTCCAGAAAAAATCCGCTTTTGTTCTGCCTCAGCGTCACCCTGAACCCGCTAAGGTGGTCCAACTCGTCCATGAACCGCCTCAGGGTTCGTTCGTGACTCAACGATCTGCCTCCTAAGAAGAGGAATAGTAGTCTTCGAAGGATACAGCTTTCCGGGAGTTCTCCGCGACCTGCGCCGCCTCGCCCCTTCAAGGAACGGGGCGTAGCCAGCGGACACCGCGCCGAACCCGAGGGCGGCGAGGGCCACGGCGGCCAGCCGGCACGCGCCGCCGCGCTCCATTTCGTCCTTCTTGTCCTTGATGTCCTTGGCGCCTCTTGGCTCCTTGCTCCGGTTTGGACCATTTCGGCCCTGAGGACAAGAAGGTCGCAGAGTTTGGCGTGCAGCCGTTCCGCGGTCTGCAGACGAAGACCAAGACGCCGGCACCAACCCCGGAGCCGACGCCGACTCCGGCCCCCGTTCTCACCACCCCGCCGGCGCACGCCGGTCCCGCGGCCGCCGTCAAGTCGGCTCAGTAGTTCGTCCCGCCGGAGGGGAGCGCTCAACGCGCTCCCCTCTTTTTGTTTCCTTCCTCCCCCAACCGAATCCGCCCCCGAGCCGACGCCTCGCCGTCCGCGGAAGGCCGTCCGTCGTCCCCGGACAGCGTTCTGTCAGGAGCGGACGACGGTCCGCCGTGCGCGTAGCAATTTCATCGTCTCGGGACGACGGTCCATCAAGAGCAGACAGCGGTTCTTCGGGCGCGGACGATGGACCGTCGTGCGCGTCCCATTTTCGTCGTCCCGAGACGATGCTCCGTCGAGCGTGGACGATGGTTCGTCATGAGCAGCCAGCGGTTCTTCGAGCGCGGACGACGCTCTGTCGTGCGCATCCCATTTTCATTGTCTCGAGACGATGTTCCGGCGAGCGCGGACGACGGTTCGCAATGCGCGGACGGCGAAGCGCTGTGCGCAGACAACGAAACGTCGTGCGCTTCCCATTTTCACCGTCCCGAGACGGAGGTCCGTCGTCCACGGACCACGGTTCGTCGAGCGTGGACGATGGAACGTTGTGCGCGTCCCATTTCCATGGTCTTGAGACAGCGATCCATCGTGCGTAGCCGACGGTTCGTCGGGTGTGGACGATGATTCGTCGAGCGCGTCCCATTTTCATCGGCTCGAGCCGATGGACCGTCGAGCGCGGACGACGGTTCGTCAAGCGCGGCCGATGGTTTGTTGTACGCGTCCCATTTTCATTGCCTCGAGACGATGGGCAGTCGAACGCATGCAACGAGCAGTCGTATGTAGACGGAAGACCGTAATATCTTTGCCCCGAAGGGGCTCAGGCATGTAGCCAGGGGCTGGCGCTTTTTGCCAGCCCCTGGACGACGGCCCCTAGAAACCTCTTAGCCCCGAAGGGGCGACGGCAGCTTTCTGCGGCGCGCTCTGGGCATGGGCTTGCGCAGTGTCACAGTGTCCGCGAGCCCCGTTCAACGTCTACGGCGAACTCTTGGGCCACGCCCTGGGCAACAGGTCCGAAACCGCGATCTCTGCTTCAGGCCGCCCTAGAGGCGAGACGCTGTCGCCGGCACGGAGATTGGTCCGGGTCTGGTAGGCCCCGTCTCTGGGATCTCTGTAAACTTCGAGCACCCTTCGGGCGAGGTTGAGAAGCCAGGCTTCTTGAATCCCGGAGCGGGCGTAGAGAGGGATCTTCCGCTTGCGGTCATGAAGCAGAGAGCTGTCGGCAACCTCTACGACCAGCAAGGCGGTCGCGGGATGGCTCTCCAGGAAGTCATCGATGCAACCGAGGACGACGGCGACGTCGGGTTCCGGCTCGGAGTCCTCACTCAGGGCAAGGGGAAGTTGTCCGCGAATCTCGAAACCGGAGGCGAGCGGGAAGGCAGTCCCCAGAGCTTGCTGGACCTTCCGATAGCCGGTCGCATGGAGACTGTTCTGCGGCGTCATGTCGTAGATGACTCCCTCGACCAGCTCGACCCGCTTGCCGGCTGGCAGCAATCCCCGTTCGACCAGGCGGTCATACTCCTGCCGGGTCCAGCGATGAGCTTCGACGTTTGCGAGTGCCATGACTTTGTGCCTCTTGGAGGATACCACCAAGCCGGAGGGCGCAACCGGCCCCGGCTTACCCTCCCAATGGTAACCCATCCAAGGTCAGGCAGCCGGGGACGAAGATGTGGACTCGAATCTCCCCGCCAGAGGTTGGGGTTGATCGGGCCGGGACCGCCGGCGCCGAGGCGCCAAGGTGATCACTCGCTCATGCCCAAAGCGAAGCGAAGCGCCGCTTCGATCTGCTTGACCTTCCCCGGACGGAGGAGAGCGATGCACTGTTCGAGGTGTGATTTCGGGATTGTGACAATCGAGTCGAGATTGACGACACACCTCTTGGGAAGACCATCCTCAGGGCCGAGATCGACCTCGACAGGGATACCACGGCGGCTGGTCGTTACAGGCGCCACCGTCACCTGGGCACGGATGGCATAGGCTTCATCGCGCGAGAGGAGGACAACTGGACGCCGACCGGCCGGAGCCGGGAGATCTGCCCACCAGATCTCACAGCGCCTCAATCCCAGGGCTCCTCAGCCAGAGCCACGTAGCTGGCCGAGCTTATTGCGTCTACCTCTTCGGCGCGCTCCGGGTGCTCGATATAGCCTTGAACATAACGCTCCAGGTCCTTGCGTTGCTGCAAGTCGCGCAGGAATGCCTGAACGGCTTGCCGGAAGAACTCGCTACGGCTCTCTCCCCGTTTGCGCCGTTCTTTCTCTACCGAGTCGAGAACCGTCGGGGGTAGGCTGATTGCAACTTTCACTGCGTGAGGCATGATGGCTTCTCCTACCAGAATCATACCAGAGTATGGCTGTAAGGATCTGCCCGTGTCACCAAGGACGTCAGGGACACGAACGATAGAGGATTTTCTTGTCCTCAGTGTCCCTGGTGTCCTTGATGTCCTTCTCGGCTTCGGCTGTAGGCGCGCCCCGCCTAGTGCGCCGGGTAGAGGCTCAGGTTCTCCGCCTTCCAGCGCATGGCGTTGTTGATGCGGTTGCGGCCGCTCGGGTGGTCGAAGAAGATCCACTCCTCAATCGGGCCGGGGGACATCTTGCGGTACTCGCCGAGGTGGATGGCGGCCTGGGCGAAGCCGTCCGGCTGGCGGCTGGCGTTGAGGCCGTACATGTCGGCCTCCTGCTCCGCCGTCCGGATGTAGGTGTTGAGGACCGGCGTCAGAACGAAGCCCAGGAGGCTGATGAGGAGCACGACCAGCGGCAGGACCGCCGGATCGCCGATGCCGCGGATCTGCCACGTCTCGCCCCAGCGCTTCAGCGCGCCGTCGAGCGACCCGCGCAGGAAGCCGAACCCCACGGCGATCACCACCAGGAAGAAGAGCATCCCCTTGTAGACGTGGTTAAGGACGTAGTGCCCCATCTCGTGCCCCATGACGGACTGGATCTCCTCCGGCGAGCCACGATGCAGGAGGTTGTCGTTCAGGGTGATCCGCATGGTGTTGCCGAAGCCGCTGACGTTGGCGCTCATCCGGTTGGTCTGGCGCGAGGCATCCATCTCGAAAACGTCGTGGACGGGGATGCCGTTGGCGCGGGCGAGCTGGAGGATCGGCGTCGTGACCTTGGGGTCTTCGAGCCGCGTGACCTTGTTGAACAGGGGAAGGATGTAGACCGGCGCGATGATCTGGACGAAGATCAGGAAGAGGACGGTCACGCCGGCGCCCCAGAGATGCCAGGTGCGAGGGAACTTGCGAACGACGCCGAAGAGCACAACGGCGAGAATTCCCCCCAGCACCAGGCCGACCAGCAGCTCCTTGAGCTGATCGCCCATCCAGGGGC
This sequence comes from Thermoanaerobaculaceae bacterium, assembly GCA_963717295.1. GTDB lineage: Bacteria > Acidobacteriota > Thermoanaerobaculia > Multivoradales > UBA5704 > DATARR01. The sequence goes on along the minus strand of OY970330.1, from coordinate 6,038,210 downwards.
CGAACGTCTGGGTGGCGAGACCGTACTGATGCTCGCGGAAGTACCCTTCATAGACGGCGAGAGGGAAGCCGAGAAGACTGGTGACGATCAGATACTGCGCCCAGTAGAGGAAGGTCTGGACCGGCTTGAAGCGGCTGAGGCGCTCGGCGAGGTTGCGCATCGCCGCGGACCAGCGGGTTTGCAGCAGGAGGAGGGAGATGGCGATGCCGATGAGAAACTCCCAGAGAATGAGCCAATAGCCCCCTTCGAAGTAGGCGTCCGAGCGCGTCTTGGCGTCGGCGGGGATCTGCGCCAGGTAGGCCTCGGTCGCGGCCTCGGCGTCGAAGTGATCGGAGGGAAGGGCCGCCGCGGGGACCACTACGACCGAGGGCATGGTCGAGGGGGGCGCGGGCTTCTCCTGCGCCGACGCAACGTGCAACGAGACGGTGAGCGTCAGGCCCACCAGAAAGAATCGCAGGCAACGGCGAAAGTTCATCGGGAGCTCCGATCCGGAATGGCGCTTACGAGCGCCGTGAGTGTTCCTTAGAGTGTGTCTCAAAAGGCGCGACTGCCCCGCCTACGGCGCCAGGGATTGAAATCACCTGGCTACCGACTCCAAGTCCCCTCCGGGACTGCAATTCATGTCCCGTAGGGACTACAGAGGGTAGCCAGGTGATTTCAATCCCTGGCGACATAGGCGTCGTCCTCAACCGGTTTTGAGACACCCACTTAGCTATACGCCAGCTATACGCCGGAAGTTCCATTTCCTTAACCGGCTCGCCTCGAGACCCCGCCCGCCCGGCATGCTACTCTTCGGGGCCTCTATGAAGACCATTCGCATCGGCAACGGCCAGGGGTTCTGGGGAGACAACGTGGACGCGCCGGTGGAGCTGCTGCGCGGCGGCCCCCTCGACTATCTCGGCATGGACTACCTTGCCGAGGTGACCCTGTCGATCATGATGCGGCAGAAGCTCAAGAACCCGAAGCTCGGCTATGCCACGGACTTCATCGGCTTCATCAAGCGCGTGCTGCCGGACCTCCAGGAGCGCAACGTCCGCATCCTCACCAACGCCGGCGGCCTCAACCCCCGGGCGTGCCGCAACCGCATCCTGGAGCTGGCCCGCGAGCAGGGCATCCAGGGTCTGCGGGTGGGCGTGGTGGAGGGGGACGACCTGCTGCCGCGCCTCAAGGAGCTGATCGCCTCCGGGCATGCGCTCAAGAACATGGACTCGGGCGAGCCGCTGGCGCCCATCGTCGACCGGGTGATGTCCGCCAACGCCTACCTGGGAGCGAAGCCGGTGGTCGAGGCCCTGCGGCAGGGCGCGCAGATCGTGCTCTGCGGCCGCATCACCGACACGGCTCTCGCCCTGGCGCCCATGATCCACGAGTTCGGCTGGAGCGACACGGACTGGAACCACCTCGCCGCCGGCACCATCGCCGGCCACATCATCGAGTGCGGCGCCCAGTGCACGGGCGGCAACTTCAGCCGCTTCTGGGAGGTACCGGATCTCTGGAACGTCGGCTACCCCATCGTCGAGGCTCGGGAAGACGGCACCTTCGTGGTCACCAAGCATGAGGGGACGGGCGGCATGGTGACGGTCGATACCGTCAGCGAGCAGCTCGTCTACGAGATGGGCGATCCCACGGCCTACATCACGCCGGACGTCATCGCCGACTTCACCTCCATCCGCGTCCGCCAGGACGGCAAGGACCGCGTGGAGATCTCGGGGATCGAGGGCACGCCCAACACGCCGTTCCTCAAGGTCTCCGCCTCCTACCTCGCCGGCTACAAGGCCTCGGGGCAGATCACTCTCTCGGGTCCGCGGGCGGTCGAGAAGGCAAAGCTCGCGGCCGAGATCGTCTGGAAGCGGCTGGAGCGCGCGGACGTCACCTTCGCACCGGAGGACCGGGAGGAGGAGATCCTGGGCACCGGCGCCTGCCTGCCCGGTATCTTCCCGGCTCCGGCCGAGCTGCCTGAGGTCGTGCTGCGGCTGGGCGTCAAGGACCCGGACGCCGCGAAGGTCGAGCGCTTCGGCAAGGAGATCGCGCCGCTGGTCACCGCCGGCCCGCCGGGTGTGACGGGCTTCGCGGGGGGCCGGCCGAAGGCGCAGGAGATCGTCGCCTACTGGCCGGCGCTGCTCGCCCGCGAGGAGGTCGAGAGCCGCATCCAGGTGTCCGTGGAGGAGGTTTGAACGCTGGTATGAGGGAGCCCGGGCCCGTCTCCTCCCGTATCTGGTACGGCGGCCTGCTGGGCGGGCTGCTGCCCGTCCTCCTGCTGGGATTCCTCTACAGCGCCCTCGCGGACCGCACCGTTTTCGCCCTCTGGGCGTTGGTGTCGGGCACCCTCTGGGTGGTATTGCTACGGCAGGGCCTGGCGGCGGGCTGGCCGGGCGACCGGCTCACCGGCGCCCTGCTGCTGCTGGCCGCCGCCTGCTTCGCCGTCTTCGCGAATCTGGAGTCCGCGCACCAGAAGATCCTCGATCTCGGGTTCCGCGCCGTCTTTCCGGCGGTCTATCATCCGCTCGCCACCCGGCCGCTGACGGCGGGCATTCTGGCTGCTCTCTTGGGGGCGGCCGGAGCGGGCGCGATCGTTCCCGCGTTGATCCGCCGCGATGTCCGCGACGTCCATGGAAATATCGAGGAGTAAGACGATGAAGATGAAGCTGGAGAAGATCGCTCACGCGCGCTCGGGTGACAAGGGCGACGCCTCGAACGTCGGCCTGATCGCCCAGACGGCGGCCCTCTATCCCGTCCTGCGGGACAAGGTGACGGCCGAGCGGGTGAAGGAGCACTTCCGGGAGGTCTGCCGCGGCCCCGTGCAGCGCTATGAGCTGCCGAACCTTCTGGCTCTCAACTTCATCCTGCACGACTCGCTGGGCGGCGGCGGCACCGAGAGCCTGAAGAACGACGCCCAGGGGAAGACCCACGCCCAGGGGCTGCTCCAGATGGAGATCGAGGTGCCCGCGGAGCTGGTGGAGACGAAAGCGTGAGCGACGAACGGGTATTGGTACGGCGGGAGGACGACCTCCTGTGGGTGACGCTCAACGATCCGGACCGCGCCAACGCCCTGTCGCCGGCGATCGCGGCGGAGATCACCGCGATCTACCGGCGGCCGTGGCGCGAGGAGGGAGTGCGGGCCATCCTCCTCTCCGGCACCGGCAAGAACTTCTCGGCCGGGGCGGACCTCGAGCACCTGCGCTCGCTGCGCGACGCCGGCCCGGAGGAGAACCTCCAGGACTCTCTCCGCCTGAAGGATCTCTTCGAGTCCATCCTGCGCCAGGAGGCGTTGACGATCGCCCTCGTCCAGGGCGCCTGCGTGGCCGGCGGCTGCGGCCTCGCCACGGCCCACGACTTCGTGGTCGCCGCCGAGGACGCCCGCTTCCTCTACAGCGAGGTGCGCATCGGCTTCGTGGCGGCGCTCGTCGCGACCTATCTGCCCCTGCGCCTGCGCGGCTCGGACATCCGCGAGCTCCTGCTCAACCCCCAGTTCGTGGACGGCCCCAAGGCGCTGGAGATCGGCCTCGTCAACCGCCTGGTGCCGGCCGCCGACCTGGCGGGCGTGGGCGAGGCGCTGGCCGTGCGGATCCTGGAGACCGGCAGCTCCGAGTCCATCGCCCGCACCAAGCGGCTGCTGCTGGATATCCTCGGCCGGCCGCTGGGCGACTCGCTGACGCGGGCCGCCGAGGCCAACGCCGCTGCCCGGGCCACGGACGACTGCAAGCGGGGGATCGCCACGTTCCTGGAGACCAAGAAGACGCCGAAGTGGAGGCCATGAAGCTCGTCCTCTTCGACATCGACGGCACCCTGGTGAACTGCGGCCCCCAGGTGCGGCCCCTCTTCGCCTCGGCGCTGGAGGAGGTCTTCGGCACATCCGGCGACGTGGACGGCTACGCCTTCGCCGGGCGGACGGACCCGCGCATCGTCATCGACCTGATGACGGCGGCCGGTTTTTCGCCCCGGGAGGCGCTGGCGGGATTGCCCAAGGTCCGGGACCTCTACCTGGAGCGGCTCGAACGCTCGCTCGAACGGCACGGCATGACCCTGCTGCCGGCCGTGGAGGAGCTGCTCGGCCGGCTCGCGGCGCGCGACGACGTGCTCCTCGCCCTGCTCACCGGCAACTGGGAGCCGGGAGCCCGGACCAAGCTGTCGCGCTTCGATCTCAACCGGTTCTTCTCGTTCGGGGCCTTCGGCTGCGACGGCATCGACCGCACGGAGCTGCCGCCGGTGGCGCTGGCCCGGGCGGCAACCGTGGCCGGCCGGAGATTCCTTCCGGAGGACACGCTGATCGTGGGCGACAGCATCCACGACGTCTCCTGCGGCCAGGCGCACGACATCCCCGTACTCGCGGTGTCCACCGGCCGCACCCGGCCGGAGGCCCTGCGCGAAGCCGGCGCCGACTGGCTCATCGCCGACCTGCGCGAAGCCGCCGCCGCCGTGCCCTGGCTGGCGGAGTGAAACAGCGGAGTTAGCCGGCCGGCGGGACGCCGGCGCTCCCAGGGGGCCCGCCCCCTGGTTGTACAATCCGCCTCCCATGCCGTTCTCCCGTCTCGACGCCGCAGCCGTCGCCCGCACCCTGTCGCAGATCGCCGAGCAGCCCGAGGACGTGGTGGATGCTTTTTTCGAGCGTCGCGAGGAGGTGGAGGTGGCGCCGGAGGGCGATCCGGGGGCTTTGCGGGTGTGGCGGGAGGAGGGGTTCGCCGTGCGGCTGGTGCGCGAGGGGCACACCTGGCTCGCCTCGCGGGATGCCATCGAGCCGCGGCCATTCGCCGAGGCGCTACGGCAGGTGGCCCGCGCTTTCTCCGCCGCCACCTACCCCGAACCGACGCTGGAGGTGGGGCCGATCGAGCCGGTCGCGGCTCACGATCTTCTGGACTTCCCGGTGGCGCTGACGCGCGCGGTGCGCTCCCACCACGTGGGATTCCCCTTGCGCGTCGCCGTGCGCCGCCACCGCCGCTGGGTTCAGGTGGTGGGGCCGCGCCTGGTGGGAGAACCCGAGCGGGAGACGTTCTTCAGCCTGACCGCCGAGTCGACCTGGGGGCGCTACGGCGCGCTGCTGCCGCGGCTCGACGCGTCCGCCGCCGCCGATGTCGCCGAGGCCGTGGTGGCGCTGTTCCGCGCCCGCCAGTCGCATCCGCCGGCTCCGGTGCGCGGCCCGGTCGTGCTCGGACCGGGAGCGGTCGCCGTGCTGCTTCACGAGGCGGTGGCCCACGCCCTGGAGGCCGACACCCTCGCCCAAGGGGGAAATCCGGAGTCGGCGGTGGGAGTCGCCATGGCGGCCTCCTGTCTGGACGTGCTGGACGATCCTTCGGCGGCTCCCGAGAGCGTGCGGCGGCGAACGGACGACGAGGGCGCCCCGGTGGTGCGCCGCTGGCTGCTGCGCGGCGGCATCGTGGAGCAGCCGCTGGCCGATGCCCTCTGGGCGCGGACCTCGCCGGTGTTGCTGCCCGGAGCCGGCCGGCGAGGCACCCGTCACTTGCCGCCCGGCCCCCGCTCCAGCCATCTGGAGGTGCTGACCGGCGAGGCCACGGAGGAGGATCTGCTGGCGGGTGCCGAGGAGGGGCTCTACTTCGCCGAGGCCAGCCGCGGCCATCTCGATGCGCTGTCCGGCGAGTTCGTCCTCTATCTACCCTTCGGTCAGCGCTTCCGGCGCGGCGGCCTGCACGAGGCCGTCGGCCCCTGCTCGTTGCGCGGCCGGGTGTCGGACCTGCTCACCCGGGTGGTGGCGGTGGGCGACGCCTCGCGGCCGGCCGGCGCCGGCTGGTGCGCCAAGGGCGGCCAGAAGCTGCCGGTGTGGGCCACCGCTCCCGCGCTACGGCTGGAAGGCGTCGAGGTGTCGCCGTGATTCCCGCCGGTCCGCTCGACGAGATCCTGCGCGCGCTCCTCAAGCGCCACCTGACGGACGCCGAGATCTACGTCAAGCGGGGGCGCTCGCGGCGCCTGGAACGCACGCCGGTCACCGAGACCTCCTCGACCAGCCAGGAGCGCGCCTGGGCGGTGCGGGCCGGTAACCGCCGCGCCTCCTTCTTCGCCGCCGCCACCGGCGATCCCACGCCGGCCGGCCCGTGGCCCGAGCCCGCCCCCGGCCACACGCTGGAGCTTCCCGAGCCGCAGACCGTCCCGCCGTGGAACGAGCCGTCGGACTTCGACACCCCCCTGATTGGCGAGCGCGAGGGGCTCCGTCTGCTCGAAAGCCTGGGCAAGGAGCTGGCCTCGGAGCTGCCGGACTCCCGCATGCTCAAGGCGGTGCTGGAGGACGGATCGAGCGAGGCCGAGCTCGCCAACAGCCGCGGCGTGCGCTCGCGCACCCGGCAGCGCATCTCGACCTTATATATAGAGGCCGCCGGACCCGGCCGGCCGGCGGCGCAGGCGAGCCTCTACGTGGCGGCGCGGGAGCCCCGGCGCTTTCACCCGACGGCGCTCGCCCGGCGCCTGGCGGACCGCCTCGCCGTCGCTGCCGCGGGGGGGGCTCCGGAGCGCGACACGGGGGAGATCCTCCTCGCCCCGGTGGTGGCGTCCCGGCTGCTGGCCGGCCTGCTTCCCCTGCTGGTGGGGCCGGGACCGGGGAGCCGCGTGGTGGGGGCCCGGGGCCGCTTCGGCAGCGAGAAGGTGACCTTGATCGACAACGGCCGCCTGCCCGGCGGTGCCTTCGAAGCGCCGGTGGACGGCGAGGGCGTGCCCACCCGCGAGGTCATTCTGGTCGAGGAGGGGAACTTCCAGCAGCCCCTCCTCGCCTGGTGGCAGGAGGTGGCGGCTCACGGCCTTCCTTCGGGCATCACCCGCCGGCCGGGCTGGCGCGACCTGCCCACGCCCGGACCCACCCACCTCTATCTCAAGCCGGACCCGCGCACCTCCGTCGCCGCCCTCCTCGGCGCGGTGAGCCAGGGCTACTACCTCATCGACGTCACCGGCCCGGGACGGTTCGACCTGGCGGCGGACCGCTTCGCGCTTCCCGTCTGCGGCTTCGCCGTCGCCGCCGGCCAGGCCAGCGCCCCGGTCTCCGGCGCCTGGCTCTGCGGCGGCATCGGCGCGTTCCTGCGCGGCATCGCCGCCGTCGGCCGCGACCTCACCTTCCACCCGCTGGACGGCATGATCGGCTCGCCGACGGTGCTGGCTACGGGGCTGGAGCTGCGGGCGGGGGCCGAGTAGGGGATCGAGAACCCCAGCGGAACGCTGGTGTCGCCGCCCGTGCCTTCTCCGGCGGTCTGGCCCGTAGTGAAAGTCCAAGCGACCTCGCGGCGGGTACAGTGGTCGTGCAGGTCGCAGACCCCGGCGGACAGACGTGCGGTGTAGGTCTTCCCCGGGGCGAGGAAGACGCGGTGGGGGAAGAAGGCCCAGGTGCCGTCGCCGATCTGGTCCACGAAGCCGGGCACGGCCGCTCCCGACGCGTCGGCGAGCGTGAAGGCGGAAGGAGTCAGATCCTTCACCGGCGTCGAGAAGGAGGCCTTGACCACGACGTCGGTGGCGACGCCGGACGAGCCGGCGGCAGGATAGGTGCGGACGGCGGGCGGAGCCGAATCGGCCGCGCCTCCCTCGATCTCGATGATCTGGCTGCGGACCTCCATGGGCACCGGCGGTGCGCCCTCCACCACGGCCGGTTCGACGGTGGGAGTCCGCCCGTCGCAGGCCCCGCCGAGGACGCAGGTCTCCAGCCGGCCGTTGCGGTTGAGGTCCGCCAGGTTGCCCAGCAGCTTCTTCGCCACCACCGCCTCGAACGACTGGTAGTAGACGGCGGCCACCACGGCGACCGGGCCGCGCACGCCCGGCGGAATCACCACCGAGTAGCGGTCGATCACCCGCGTGGCGCCGGGGTTCGGCAGCGGACGCAGGCGCGTGTCCGAGAGGAAGGCGTCGTCATAGAGGTCGCCGTCGCCGTCGAGGTCGCGGTACTGGGGCACGCCGCGCGGGTTGTCGCGGTCGATCGCCCGGCCGGCCTTGTCCACCGGCACGCCATCGCCGTTGACCACCAGGTTGAGCGGCGTGGCATAGGCGAGGTCGAGGGTCGGGCAGCCGTCGCCCAGGGACGCGACGGCCTTGAGCTGCACGGCGAACGGATCGGGCGAGCCGGCCGGCAACTTCCACTTCGTGCAGCGGGGGTAGTTGGGGTCCGGCATCTCGTCGCGCGTCAGGTAGCCGACTCCCCTCGTGGTGCGCCGCCAGTGCGAGTCATAGAGGTCGAGCTCCCGGCCGTTCCCGAGATCCCAGGCGCGCACCGCCACCCAGGCGACCCGCCCCTCGGGGAAGCCGGAGGGAAAATCGTGGCCGCTGCCGCTGTTGACCAAGGTGACGCGTAGCGGCGCGCGGGTGCCGGCGGCGGCGGTCGCCGGGCTCGCGAGGTGGAGATCGACGACGTTGCGCAGGCGGTCCCAGGCGAGGCGGGCATGCTGGGTGATGGGGCCGCGCGCCGTGACGTTCTCCCACCAGGCGTTGTGGTACGGGCTCTTCTCGTCCGCCGAGGTGAAGCTGTAGATCGACAGCTCGGGGTAGGGCTGAACCGTGCCGGAGATATCGACGTCCGCGCCGGCCAGCCGGGGCACGAAGGTGTTGCCGCCCACGAAGTGATGGCTGAAGGCGGGGGTGCGCTCAGGACCGTCGTCGGCGACGCGGCCGGTGCGCGGCGGCACGGGATGGCCGCCCTCGTAGAGCGTCTGCGCGGTGCCCGGCTGGCCGAAGTCCTGCTGCATGTGGCAGGTCTGGCAGTCGCGCTTGGCCTTGGGGTCGAAGTTGCAGTTGCCCGGCCGGTCGGCGTAGCGGCTGCCCGACCACTCGGCGTAGGTGCGCTCGATGGGGAAGCCGCCTACCCAGCGGCCCAGGCGGTTCTTCACCGTCAGCGGATTGGTGACGTCGTGGCAGGCGGCGCACATCTCGGCCCGCTCATGGAGCGCCTGCGAATACCCCTCGTGGCCCGCCAGCTCGGCCTTCTGCACGGGAACGTCCCGGCCGAAAACGCCGCTCAGGTAGGTGTCGCGGGTTCCCGCCGGGGGGACTGGCGGATGCGCGGCCAGGGGTCCAAGAAACTCCGGGAAGCCGATGGCATGCGGCGACAGGCGGAAGGCTCCGGCGCCCACGGCGTAGCCCTGGCTCGGCGAGGCCGCGTCGGGCACCGCCGGGCGGTCCTGACCGGCGGGCGGCAGCAGGCGCGAGCGGCTCTGCGTCCCCGGCACGGCAGGATAGGGAACGCCCGACTGGTGATAGTCGCCGTAGGGCATCTCGCGGGTGTCGGCGAAGGTGTGGCAGACGGCGCAGAAGACCCCCCGCCGGCCGGCGTCGGTGTTGCGGAAGCGGGAGGCCAGGGTGGCGAAGGCGAGGCCGGTGCCGGCGTCCGACGTGGGGTTGAACTCGGGATCTAGCGCCCCGTGCTCACCGCCCGAGCGGTCGCGGGTGACGCCTGCCAGGGGGACGTTGTCGACGTAGTTGGCCGGCATGTGGCACTGGGCGCAGAAGCCGTCCAGCAATGAGCCGGGCCGCGCGGTGGTGGAAGAACCGGAAAAGCCGCCGCCGGTGTCGAAGCGCGAGGTGCAGCCGCCGGCGGCGAAGGGGTTCACATGGCTGCGCGCCGTGCCGTCCGGCGGCGAGGGGGCCTCGCAGTCGCCGGCCGTCGAGGTCTGCCGGGCGGCGAGGAGGAAGGCCGCCCGCCACCCGGGATCGCGCCAGGAGCTCGACATCATCGAGCCGTTCCACTCGGCGAAGATCCTGGCGTGGCACGTCGAGCAGCGCCCGGGGTTGTGCGGCCCCTCCCAGGCCTCCGCGAAAGGCGGCGGGAAGTGCCGGGCCTCGGCCACCACGTAGGGCGCCGGCTGGGGAATGCGGTTCGGCAGCTCGTCGCGCGAGGCGGCCGGCTGCACGGCCAGGGCGACGAGACCGGCCGTCGAGCCGGCAGCCAATACAGCGAGCATCCACCCCTTCGGAACGGCCATGGAGACCTCCTTGCGGTTGGGAACTGGTATCGGAAAGTGAGCAACCCTCGCGACGCTCATCCCCGCCCGGGCATAAATGCCGGGGCTATTGAGAGGCGCCCCCTGAAGGGGACTTCAAGCCGGATTCATCCGGCGCCATGCCTAGCCCTGGCATTTATGCCCGGGCGGGGATGAGCGTCGCGACCGAGCTGTTTCAAATGCCCTTCAGAACTTTCCGAAACTCCTTGACAGGAGTATAGCGGCTGTTTAACTTATAGCAAGATGCCTTGAAATCGTCCGCTTCGACCCCGACAAGCCGGGCTCACCTCTTTTCTTCAACTTTTCTTCAACCGGCTCGCGAATCGGTCCGAGCGGCACTCTGTATCTTATAGAGGATGCTGAACAGCTCTGTGCTCGTCCTCGCAGGCTCGCGTTCGCCGCTTATCTCCGAGCATGGCGGTTCGGAGCAACGCGCGAGATAAGCCGTCAGGATCCGGGTGCGCGTGCACCTTGGGGGGCGGCTGGGTGCGCTGAAGTCTTCTGCTGTCTTTTCGAAATGGAGGTCGGCCATGACCGCAGGCTCGCGGGTAGGGTCGCCGTGTATCTGGTCCATCCGTTTTCGTTGGGTCGCAGTCGTAACCGTCATGGGAATGGCCGCCGTCGCAGGGTTCGGCACGCCGCCCGCCAGGGGTGCCACCTTCGATCCGGCGGCCGTTTTTTCCCTGCAATGCGCCGGCTGCCACAGCGTCGGCAAGGGCGAAGTGGTGGGGCCGGACCTCAAGGGCGTGACCTCGCGCCGGGACCGGCCCTGGCTGCACGCCTTCATCCGCTCCTCCCAGGGGCTCGTGGGGCGGGGCGAGAAGACCGCCGCCGCGCTCTTCGCCCGCTACAAGAAGAGGATGCCGGACCACGACTTCTCGGACGGCGAGATCGATTCGCTGCTCGCCTTCATCGCGAAGGGCGGGCCCCGGGGGCCGGAAGGGGAGCTGCGGCGCGCGGCCACGGCCACCCCGATCGAGGTGGCGCGGGGACGCGCTCTCTTTACCGGCGGCTGGCCGCTGAAGCACGGGGGCGCCGCCTGCATCGGCTGCCATGCCGCGGGCGAGGCGGGCCGCTGGCGGGGCGGCACGCTGGCCTCCGACCTCACCCGAGTCTTCTACAAGTACCAGGATGCGGGGCTGACCCGGGCGCTCACGGAGGCGCACTTCCCCATGATGTCGGCGGCGTACGACGCCCACCCGCTGGCGCCCGAGGAAACGTTCGCCCTCAAGGCGTTCCTCTACCGCACCGCCCACACGCCCGAGCCGCCGGTCGAGCTCGCGGCCGGCGCGCCTCTCTTCCTGGGGCTCGGCGGCTCGTCGCTCGCGCTGCTGTTCACCCGCCGCACGCTGCGGAGACGTGAGGGCCGGAGGAGAGTGACACACCGGGCGCACCTGGACCTCGCCGGCTAGAACCGAGCCATGCGGGACTTCTTGCTGTTCGGCCTGTCGCCGTACCTGGCGGCGCTGTTGCTGGCCCTCGTGCCGGCTTGGCGATTTCTCGCTTCGCCTGACCGGCGCGTCGCGGACACCTCCGGCACTCCGGCGCTCTGGCGCTGGAGCCTGGGGCTCGTCCTGGTGGGGCACGCCGCCGCCTTCCTCCTGCCACGGCCGCTGATGCTGTGGAACCAGGTCTCCGCGCGGCTGCTCGTCCTCGAAGCCCTGGGCTTCGCGCTGGGAGCGGCGACCCTCGCCGGGCTCATCCTGCGTCTGCGCGACCTCTGGCGGCTCCACGACGAGCGGCGCTGGGGCTCCGTGGCGGACGTGCTGCTGCGGACCTTCGCCCTGGTCGCGATCGGCTCCGGCCTCGCGGCGGCGGCGCTCTATCGCTGGGGCTCGGACTGGTACGCGATGTCGTTGCTTCCCTGGTTCCACTCACTGCTGGTTGCCCGGCCCGACGTTTCGCTGGTGGTGGCGCTGCCGCCCCTGGTGAAGCTCCACGTGCTGGCGGGGATCGCCGCCGCCGCGGTGCTGCCGTTCAGCGATGCGGTCTTCGTGCTGGTCCGGCCGGTGGCGCATCTCGGGCACCTCGTCGCGGTGTTCGCGGCCAGCGCTCCCGGCCGGGTGGCGCGGGGCGTCGCCGAGCTGGCGATGATCGCCATCGTCGGCGTGCTGCTCATCGGCGCCCTGCGCCGGGTGGGCGTAGCCCAGGGGTACGAGCCGCCCCAGCCCATCGCCTTCTCGCACCGGCTGCACGCCGGCACCTACCGCGTGTCCTGCCTCTATTGCCACTTCGCGGCGGAGAAAAGCCGGCACGCGGGGATTCCTCCGATCGGCGTCTGCATGAACTGTCACCGCCAGCTCCGCGTAGCCTCGGCCGAGGTGGAAAAGCTCAAGGAGGCCGTGTCGCAGGCGCGCGCCGTGCGCTGGACCAAGGTGCACAACCTGCCGGACTTCGTCTACTTCAATCACAGCCAGCACGTGGGCGCGGGTGTGGCCTGCCAGCGCTGCCACGGGCCGGTCGAGACCATGGACCGGGTGCGCCAGGTGTCGCCGCTGACCATGGGCTGGTGCCTCGGCTGCCATCGGGAAGAGGGGGTGATGCCGCCCTCCCAGCACCCGGGTGCGGCGAGGCACGCCGCCACCGGCGGGCTCGATTGCGGGAAGTGCCACTACTGAAGAGGAGCGGAGATGCCGGAGACCCGATATTGGCGAAGCGTCGAGGAGCTGCGGGGAGAGCCGCCGCCGCGGCAGGGCCCTCCCACTCTCGAAGAGGGCGCCGGGGAGAGCCGACGCGACTTCCTCAAGCTGATGGGCTTCAGCCTCACGGCGGCGACGGCCGCCGCCTTGACAGGCTGCACGCGCATCCCGGAGCGCCAGGCGGTGCCTCTGCTGGCCCAGCCCGAGGGGACGCTGCCCGGCGTCGAGGCGTGGTACGCCACAACCTGCGCCGGCTGCTCGGCGGGCTGTGGCCTGCTGGTGAAGACCCGGGACGGACGGCCGATCAAGATCGAGGGCAATCCCCTCTCCCCGCTCTCGCGCGGCGCCACCTGTGCCGTGGGGCAGGCGACGGTGCTATCCCTCTACGACGATCAACGCTTGAAGGAGCCGCTTCTCCATGGCCGCCCGGCCTCCTGGGCGGACGTCGACGCCTTCGTGACGGCGAGGCTCGAGGGTGGGCACCTGGCACTGATCACGGAGACGATCGCCAGCCCGTCCAGCCAGGCCGTGATCGAGGGCTTCCTGAAGCGCTTCCCGGGGACCCTCCACGCCGTCCACGATCCGGTATCGCTCGCCGCCGTGCGCCACGCCAATGGCTTGAGCTTCGGCCGCCCGGTGGTGCCGCGCTACCGCTTCGACCGGGCGCGGGTGATCGTGGGCCTGGAGGCGGACTTCCTCGGTACCTGGCTGTCGCCGGTGGAGTTTGCCCGCGACTACGCCCGGGGCCGGCGGCCGGACGGAGCGGTCCCGATGTCCCGCCACTACCAGTTCGAGTCCGGCCTGTCGCTGACCGGCAGCAACGCCGACCGCCGCGTCGCCGTACTCCCCTCGGAGATCGGGCTGGTGGCGCTGGCGCTGGCCGAGCGTTTGGCGGGCGACGGATCCGAAGATCGCGGCGCCTTGCGATCCGGCTCTGCTGAATACCGTGGCGGACGATCTCCGGAGCCATCGCGGCGAGTCGCTGGTGGTCTGCGGCGTCAACGATCCGGCGGTGCAGGTGGCGGTCAACCGGATCAACTCCCTTCTTGGCAATATCGGCAAGACGATCGATCTCGACCGGCCTTCCTGGCAGCGGCAGGGGGACGACATCGCCGTGACGTCCGTGATCGACGCCATGGAGCGGGGCGACGTGCAGGGGCTCCTTCTCTGGGGGGTGAATCCCGCCTACGACCATCCGCAGGCGGAGCGCTTCGTGCGTGCCCTGGCCCGAGTTCCCCTCAAGGTCTCCTTCGCCGACCAGCCGGACGAGACGGCCGTGCTGGCCGACGTGGTGGCTCCGGATCATCACTTCCTGGAGTCGTGGGGTGACGCCGAGCCGGTGGCCGGCAGCTTCAGCCTGCGCCAGCCGACGATCGCGCCTCTCTTCGACACCCGGGCCGTGCAGGAGACCCTGCTGCGCTGGATGGGCGAGGCCGCCTCCGATCCTCTCAGCCATCTGCGCGAGGTCTGGCGGCGGGAGATGTTCCCGCGCCAGCAGCGCCGGGCGAGCTTCGACGACTTCTGGGATCACGCTCTTCAGGATGGCGTCTTCGAGGTACCGGCGCCCGAGAAGACCGTTGAGATCGCCGATCGCGCGGATCTCGACGCGGCGGCCACGGCCATCCTCGCGGATCGCCCTACGCGGCCTGGAGGTCCACCTCCACGAGAAAATCGGCCTGCGCGACGGCCGCCACGCCAACAACCCCTGGCTCCAGGAGCTGCCCGACCCCGTCACCCGCGTCACCTGGGGAAACGTACGTCTCGGTGGCGCCCGCGCTGGCCGCCGAGATGAAGCTGGAAGATGGCGATGTCGTAACTCTTCAGGGACAAGGCGCGCGGCTCGAGCTGCCCGTCCAGGTACAGCCCGGCCAGCCGCGGGGGGCGATCTCCGTGGCCCTCGGCTATGGCCGCACCCACGCCGGCAAGGTGGGCAACGGCGTGGGCGCCAACGCCTTCCCGCTGCTCACCGCCTCCAACGGCTTCTTCCGCGGCTCGGCCGCCGGCTTCCGGCTGGAAGCGACGGGGCGCAAACAGCCCCTCGCCGCCACCCAGCTCCACCACTCGATGGAGGGGCGGCCCATCGTTCGCGAGGCGACGCTCGCCGAATTCCGGCGCGATCCGGCGGCTGGCAACGAGGAGAAGCCGCACCTTCAGACGCTCTGGGCCGAGCACCCCCGGGAGGGGCACCACTGGGGCATGGCCATCGATCTCAACGCCTGCACCGGCTGCTCGGCCTGCGTCGTCGCCTGCCAGGCCGAGAACAACGTCGCCGTGGTCGGCCAGGACGAGGTGACGCGCAGCCGCGAGATGCACTGGATCCGCATCGACCGCTACTACGAGGGCCCGGAGGACGACCCGCGAACGGTCTACCAGCCGATGATGTGCCAGCACTGCGGCAACGCCCCGTGCGAGACGGTCTGCCCGGTGCTCGCCACCGTCGCACAGCTCGGACGGCATCAACCAGCAGGTCTACAACCGCTGCGTCGGCACCCGCTACTGCGCCAACAACTGCCCGTACAAGGTGCGGCGCTTCAACTGGTTCAACTACGCCGACAACGACCGCTTCGACTACAACATGAACAGCGACCTGGGGCGGATGGTGCTCAACCCGGACGTCGTCGTGCGCTCGCGCGGCGTGATGGAGAAGTGCAGCCTCTGCGTCCAGCGCATCCAGGCGGCAAGAACGCGGCGCCGAGGCGGCGGGCGAGCCGCTCGCCGACGGCGACGTCCACACCGCCTGCCAGCAGGCCTGCCCGGCCGAGGCGATCGTCTTCGGCGACCTCGCGGGCGCCAAGAGCGAGGTGGCGCGCCGGCAGGCCTCGCCGCGCTTCTACCACGTGCTCGAAGAGCTCGATACGCGGCCGGTCGTGGGCTACCTGACCCGCATCAGAAGATACGCCAGAGGAGAACATCGTGACAGCCGACGCCACTGCGCCTGCCCTGGGTGGAGGGGCGCCCCAGCCTGCGGCAGATCACCGACGACGTCTGCCGGCCGCTCGGACCCGCGCCCGAGCCGGAGCTGGCTCGGCCTGCTTCGCCGTGGCGCTCGCCGCCCTCGGGCTCGGCGCAGTGTCCGCCGGCTACGAGGTCGCCACGGGCATCGGCACCTGGGGCCTCAACAACGAGCGTCGGCTGGGCGTTCGACATCACCAACTTCGTCTTCTGGATCGGCATCGGCCACGCCGGCACGCTGATCTCCGCCATCCTGCTGCTGTTCCGCCAGAAGTGGCGCACCTCGATCAACCGCTCGGCGGAGGCGATGACGATCTTCGCCGTCATGTGCGCCGGCCTCTTCCCGCTGATCCACATGGGCCGGCCGTGGGTCGCCTTCTGGATCTTCCCCTACTCCCGAACTCAGCGCGGCCCGCTGTGGGTGAACTTCCGCTCGCCGCTGCTGTGGGACGTGTTCGCCATCAGCACCTACTTCACCATCTCGCTTCGTCTTCTGGTATCTCGGCATGATCCCCGACCTCGCGACGCTGCGCGACCGCGCGTCGCCAGGATCGCGCAAGCGCATCTTCGGCCTCGCTGAGCCTCGGCTGGAACGGCTCGCACCGCACCTGGTCGCGCTACGAGACGCTGTCGCTCATCCTGGCCGGCCTCGCGACCCCGCTGGTGCTCTCGGTGCACTCGATCGTCAGCATGGACTTCGCGACCTCGCTGATCCCGGGCTGGCACACGACGCATCTTCCCGCCCTACTTCGTCGCCGGCGCGTCTTCTCCGGCTTCGGCATGGTGCTGACGCTGCTGATCGTCACCCGCCAGATGATGGACCTGGAGCGCTACATCACGCTGCAGCACCTCGAGGCGATGGCCAAGGTCATCGCTGCTCACCGGCTCGCTGGTCGGCTTCGCCTACGCGACCGAGTTCTTCATCGCCTGGTACGGCGGCAACCTCTACGAGCGCTTCGACGTTCATCAACCGCGCCACCGGGCCGTACGCCTGGGGCTTCTGGACTGATGGTGCTGTGCAACGTGCTGTGCCGCAGCTCCTGTGGTGGCAAGCGGCTGCGCGACCGCAGCGTGCCGGTGCTGTTCGTCGATCTCGATCCTGGTCAACGTCGGCATGTGGTTCGAGCGCTTCGTCATCATCGTCACCTCGCTGCACCGCGACTTCCTGCCGTCGAGCTGGGCGATGTACTACCCGACGTTGTTCGAGGTCGGCATCCTCGTCGGCAGCTTCGGCCTGTTCTTCACGCTGTTCCTGCTGTTCATCCGGTTCGCTGCCGATGATCGCCATGTGGGAGGTCAAGAGCGTGGCGGCCGGGGAGGCGAAGTCATGAACGGGACTTCCTCGTCGGCGAGCTTCGCGGGGCCGAGACGGAGCTGCTCGCCGCGGTGCGCGCGGCGCGGGAGCGGGGCTTCCGGATTCTACGACGTCTTCGCGCCCTACCCCGTGCACGGGCTCGACGAGGCCATGGGGCTCCGGCGCTCGCGCCTGCCCTTCGATCACGCTGGCTCGGCGGCCTCGGCGGGCTCTGCGCCGCGCCTGGCCTTCCAGGTCTACACCGCGGTGTTCGACTGGCCGCTCGACGTCGGCGGCAAGCCGGCCAACTCCACCCTGGCCTTCGTGCCCGATCAGCTTCGAGCTGACCATCCTGCTCGGCGGCCTCGCCACGGTCGGGCGCCTTCTTCTGGCGCAGCGGCCTGGGCCCGGCGGAGCGAGCCCCGCCTGGCGGCGCCGGACATCACCGACGACGCCCTGGTGCTGGTGCTCGGCGTGGATGGCAGCGGCGAGCAGGAGACCGCGATGCGCGAGCTGCTGAGCGCGGCCGGCGCCAGAACGATCGAAGAGACCCGGAGGAGATTCCGGCATGACGACCTTCGCCAAGATCCGCCTGCTTTTCTCTCGTGCTGCTCACCGCCTTCGCCGCTCTGGGCGACGCACCGCGACCCGGCCTCGCCCGGCTACGAGTTCATTCCGGACATGGCCCGCTGGTGCCCTACGAGGCCTTGCGCCCAACCCGGCGACCCGGAACGGCCAGACGCTCCAGCCGCCCGTCGCCGGGCACCATCGCGCGCGGCGGGCCGCTGCCGTTCCACTACGCCGCCACCGCGGAGGACGCCGTGCGGGCCGGCCGTGAGCTGCACAACCCGTTCTCTCCGAGCCCGACGGTGCTCGCTCGCGGCAAGACGGTCTACCAGACCTTCTGCGCCGTCTGCCACGGCGTGCGGGGGCAAGGGCGACGGCCCGCTGATCCGCCAAGTTTCCCAATCCGCCTTCCTACAAGAGCGCCCGCCTGCTCGCCATGCCCGACGGTCAGATCTTCCACGTCATCACGCCGCGGCTCGGGAATGATGCCCGCCTACGCGGGCCAGATCGCGCCGGACGATCGCTGGAAGGCCATCGCCTGGGTGAGGACGCTGCAGGCGCCTGCCCTGGGAGATCCCATGAGGATGGCCCGAAAATGAGCGCGCGCCTCTGGACGGACCTGCTGGTCGACGGCTTCTTCTTCCTGTCGCTGGCCCTCTCCGGGATGGTCTTCCTCGCCATCCAGTATCTGGCGAGCGCCGGATGGTGGGCGGCCCTGCGCCGCGTTCCCGAGGCATTGATGTCGCTGGTGCCAATGGCCGCCCTGCCCATGCTCGCCGTCTGGTTCGGCCGGCGGGAGCTCTATCCGTGGACCCGGCCCGAAGTCATGGCGGCCGAGCCCTCCGTCGCGGCCAAGGCGCGTAGCTCAACGAGCCGTTCTTCCTCGCCCGCATGATCGTCTTCCTGGGAGTGTGGAGCCTGTTCGCGGTGCTCCTGCGCCGGGCCTCGCTGGCGCAGGACGGAGAGGCAGGGGTTGCGGATGCACCGCCGGATGGTGCGCCTCTCGGGCGGCTTCATGGTGGTCTTCGCCGCTCACCTTCTCGCTCGCGAGCTTCGACTGGCTGATGTCGCTCGATCCGAAGCTGGACGAGCACCATGTTCGCCGTCCACACCTTCGCCGGCCTGTTCCTGGGGGGAATCGCGGCGATCACCCTGCTCGTCGTGCGTCTGCGCCGGGAGGGTCCGCTCGCCGAGGCGGTGAACGGCAGCCATCTCCACGACCTCGGCAAGCTGCTCTTCGCCTTCAGCATCTTCTGGGCCTACATCTGGGTCTGCCAGTACCTGCTGATCTGGTACGGCAACCTGTCGGAGGAGATCCCCTTCTACGTCGTGCGCACGCGAGGGGCGTGGCTGCCGCTGTTCATCCTGACGCCGGTACTGAGCTGGCTGCTGCCCTTCCTCCTGCTGCTGCCGCGCGCCGCCAAACGCAGTCCCAGGATGCTGGCCGTGGCCGCCACGGTGGTGCTAGCGGGAGGCTGGCTCAACGTCTACCAGATCGTGGCGCCCGCCGTGCTCCCGGCGCCTCAGCTCGGACCGCTCGAGCTGCTGATCACCGCCGTCTACACCGTCCTCTTCGTCCTCGCCGTCACCCGCGCCCTCGGCCGCGCGCCGCTCCTCGCCCGCAACGATCCGTACCTGCCGGAGAGCCTGCGACACCACGCTTGAGGCCCCCTTCCCCCGTTGTGCTACCATCCGCCCCGCTCCGGGTCGTCACAGGAATGTCGTGGTTCGGTAACACCTCCGCAGGAGAAAGCGCATGGGGAAGATCGACGCGGTCATCCGCTGGTTCATGCCCAAGGAAGAGCGGTTCCACGAGCTGTTCGCCAAGGACACGGCGAACCTGCTGCGGGCCGCCGAGCTGTTCGCGGACTTCTCGCAGGGCACCTCCATCGAGGTCCGCAGGGAAAAGATGGGAGACCTCAAGGACCGAGAGCACGAGGGCGACCGCATCACCCGCCAGATCTTCGACGCCCTGAACTCGACCTTCATCACCCCCTTCGACCGCGAGGACATCCGCTCCCTCGCCACCGATCTCGACGACGTCCTCGACTCGCTCGAAGGCGTCGCCCAGTACCTGGTCATCTTCGAGCTCTCCGAGGCCCCCGAAGGGCTGCGCCAGTTCGCCGACATCCTGGTGAAGATGGCGGGCGAGATCGAGAAGATCACCGAGATGATCTGGAACCTCGCCAATGAGCGCAAGATCCACGAAGGCATCGTGCGCATCTCCGACCTGGAGAACCAGGCCGACGTCCTCCACAACACCGTGATCGCCGACCTCTTCAAATCCAGTGGCCGCGATCCGCTGGAGATCCTGAAGTGGAAGGAGGTCTACGAGGGCCTGGAGAACGCCTGCGACCAGTGCAAGGACTACTCGCACGTCGTAGGGAACGTGGTCGTCAAGAACGCCTGAGATTGACCCCGATTAACGCCACTCCAGGTCTACCCCGAATGGCCCTTCTCGTCCTCATCGTCCTGGTCGCCCTCACCTTCGATTTCCTCAACGGTTTTCACGACGCGGCGAACTCGATCGCCACCGTGGTCTCGACGCGGGTGCTGTCGCCGCAGAAGGCGGTGATCTGGGCGGCGTTCTTCAACTTCGTCGCCGCCTTCGTGCTCGGCACGCACGTCGCCAAGACGATCGGCAGCGGCATGATCGACCTCTCGATCGTCACCCGCGAGGTGGTGCTGGCGGGGCTGATCGGCGCCATCTTCTGGAACCTCGTCACCTGGTACTACGGCCTGCCCGTCTCCTCCTCGCACGCGCTGATCGGCGGCTACGGCGGCGCCGCCATCGCCAAGGCGGGCTGGAGCTCCATCCTCGTCGCCGGCTGGACGAAGACGCTGCTGTTCATCGTCCTGGCGCCGATGATCGGCATGATCCTGGGTTTTTTCCTGATGGTCATGGTCAGCTGGATCGTGCGCAACTGGCGACCGTCGCGGGTGGACCGCCGGTTCCGCGGCCTGCAGCTCCTCTCGGCGGCGGCCTACTCGCTCGGCCACGGCGGCAACGACGCGCAGAAGACGATGGGCATCATCACCGGCCTGCTGGTGGCGTCCGGGTATCTGAAGGAGTTCCGGGTTCCCCTCTGGGTCATCCTCATCAGCCACGCGGCGATCGCCTTCGGCACTCTCTTCGGCGGCTGGCGCATCGTCAAGACCATGGGCACCAAGATCACCAAGCTGCAGCCCATCGGCGGCTTCTGCGCCGAGACGGCGGGCGCCATCACGCTGGTCGGCGCCACCCTGGCCGGCATCCCCGTCTCCACCACCCACACGATCACCGGCGCCATCGTCGGCGTCGGCGCCACCAAGCGCCTCTCGGCGGTGAAGTGGGGGGTCGCGGGCCGCATCGTCTGGGCGTGGGTGCTGACCATCCCCATCGCCGCCGTCGTCTCGGCCGTCGCGTACCTGATCGTCTCGCGCGTGCTCTGAGGACAGGGGCGTCCTCTGGAGAGGGCGGTCCGCGACCCAGAGACAGCAGGGACGACAAGGACGAGCAGGGACGGCAAGGACGTATCGAGCCCCTGGAACACTCCCTGCACCTATTAGCTTCGCTGAAGCTTGGAATCCGAAGCCGGGGAGCCCCATGACGATCTCCTTCCTGACGCTGTTCTTCGGGCTCATCTCGGGCCCGTTTCCCGTGCAGCTCACGGTCAGCGGACCCGTGGCCGCGATCGAGCTGACGGTGGATGAGGGGGCTTCCGTCCGTATGGTGGCGCCGCCTTGGAACAAGACGGTCGACTTCGGCCCCGGGCTCGCGCCGCACCGCGTCGTCGCCCGGGCCCTCGATGCCGGAGATCATGAGCTGGCGCGTACCGAGGAGTGGGTCAATCTCCCCCATCCCCAGGCCAAAGCCGAGATCGTCCTCGAAGGAGGGAAGGACGGGCCGCCCCGCGCCGCGAAGGTCGTGTGGACGAACGTCCTGGGGTCTCGCCCCGAGTCCGTCGCCCTGAGCTTCGACGGCCGGCGGCTGAGGCTGGACCGGTCCCAGCGAGCCACCCTTCCCAGGCACGACCTCAAGACTCTCCATATCCTCACCGCCAGGCTGCGCTTCCGGCCCAACCAGGTGGTGCGCACGGACGTGGCCTATGGCGGCGAGTACGGAGCTGAAATCGCGACCGAGCTGACCGCGGTACCGATCCGCGTCGGTTCCAGCCCTCTGCCGTCGCCGCGGCAGCTTCGCGGCTGGTTCACCGCCGGCGGCCAGGAGCTCTCGGTGGCGGCCGTGGAGGACGGTCCGGGACAGCTCTTCGTGGTGCGCGTGCCAAGCCTGCAAGAAGACACACGAAAGGTCGGCAAGAAGGGCCTGTTGCCCCCGGACATCCAGTTCGACATGCGGCTCGGCAAGGAGGACAGCATCCGCTTCGTTCACCCCTATCCTGAGGTGGTGGAGGGAGCGGATCAGGTGGCCGAGCTGTTCAACCTCACCGACGAGAAGACCTACAAGGACGGCGGACTGGCCTTTTGGTTGCGGGCGGAGGGCATCGTTGCGCCCGCCTACGCCAAGCCGCTGCCGTCCCGGTACAGCAGGCCGCTTCCCGGCACCGAGGTGCCGATCGACCGGCGCGAGATGCGGATCGCCGAGGCGGTGGCCGTCGCCGGGCTGAAAGCGATGGAGGAGAATCGCCGCCGCGCCGTCCTCCTCGTGCTCAACGGCGACGAGCTCGAGGACTACAGCCGCTATGACGCCGATACGGTACGGCGCTTCCTGGCCGCGATCCGCGTCCCTCTCTATGTCTGGACCCTGGGAAAGCCCACGCCCGGAACCTTCGCGACCTCGTGGGGACCCACTGTGGAGATCGACGAGGTGCAGAACCTCTACCATGCCGTCGACACCCTGCGCCAGGAGCTTCGCGGCCAGCGGATCGTGCTGGTGGATGGCCGTCTCCTTCCCCAATCGGTGGCCCTGGGACCGGCAGCCCGGGACGTTGAGCTGGCGGGGGCCACTGGACACTGACTTACTTTCAGGGATGGAAAACCAATGACGATCTCGTTCCTGACGCTGTTCTTCGGGCTCCTCTCGGGCCCTTTTCCCGTCGAGATGGCGGTCAACGGGCCAGTGGCGGCTGTCGAGCTGACGGTGGACGGCGGGGCTGCCGTCCGTCTGACGGCGCCGCCGTGGAAGGCGAAGCTCGACTTCGGCCCATCGCTCGCTCCGCACCGGATCATCGCCCGGGCCCTCGATGCCAAAGGGCGCGAGCTGGCGCGCGCCGAGGAGCGGGCCAACCTCCCTCATCCCGCGGCCAAGGCTGAAATCGTCCTCGAGGGAGAGAAGGCCGCCCCGCCCCGGGCCGCCCGCGTGGCCTGGACGAACGTTCAGGGGGAGACGCTCGCGTCCATCTCGCTGACCTTCGACGGCCGGCCCCTGAAGCTGGACGGGGAGGGACGGGCGGCGCTGCCCGCCCACAACCTGCGGTCGCTCCACATCCTCGCCGCGGAGGTCCGCTTTACGCCCGAGCGGACGGTGCGAGCGGACATGGCCTATGGCGGCCAGTACGGCAGCGAGGTCGCGACAGAGCTGACGGCCGTGCCCCTGCGCCTGCGCTCCGGCCGGCTGCCAGCGCCGGGCAAGCTCGCCGGCTGGCTGACGGAGAGCGGCCGGCCGCTCTCCGTGGCGGCCGTGGAGGAGGGGCCGGCACAGCTCTTCGTGGTCCGCGTGCCGGGCACCGCGGAAACGGCCCGGAAGCTCGGCAGCATTGGGATGCAACTGGGGGACTTCGAGATGCGCCTCGACAAGGAGGATCGCGTCCGCTTCCTCCAGAGCTCCCCCGACCGGGTCGCGGGCTCGGACGAGGCGCGGGATCTCTTCAGCCTCTCCGGCGCCTATACCGCCCTCGAGGGCGGCTTGCCGTGGTTGTTGCGGCGTGCGGGCGCCAACGGGGAGGCGAGCCCGGAGGGAGCGGTCGAGACGCCGGACCCGGAAGTGAAGCGGATCGCCGACGCCGTGGCCGTGGCCGGCCTGGAGGTCACCACCGAGAATCGCCGGCGCGCCGTGCTCCTCATCCTCAATGGCGACGAGCGGGACGCCAGCGGCTACGACGCCGCCGCGGTGCGGCGCTACCTGGCCGCTCTGCGCGTCCCCCTCTTCGTCTGGACTCTGAGCAAGCCGGCGCCCGGCTCTTTCGCGGCGTCCTGGGGCCGCACGGAGGACGTCTCTTCGGTGAAGAACCTTTATCGCGCCTTCGAGGACCTGCGTACGGAGCTTCGCTCGCAACGGATCGTGCTGGTGGAGGGCCGCTTCCTGCCGCAATCCGTGATCCTGAGTCCCGCCGCCCGGGGCGTGGAGCTGGCGGGCGGCGGCGGGAACCCCTGACCTGCGTTTGACTGACCTCGTTTAACTGACCTGCGTTTAAGATGAACCCTCATGACGATCTCGTTCCTGACGCTGTTCTTCGGGTTGATCACGGGAAGCTACCCGGTCGAGCTGGCCGTCAACGGGCCGGCGGCGGCCGTCGAGCTGACGGTGGACGACCGTGCTTCCGCGAGATTGCCGGGGCCGCCCTGGAAGGCCAGGATCGATTTCGGCGGCGAGCTCGCGCCGCATCGCATCGTGGCCCGCGCCCTGGATGCTGAGGGCAAGGAGCTGAGCCGCGCCGAGGAGTGGACCAACCTTCCCCACCCCCTGACCAAGGTCGAGATCCTGCTCGAAACCGTCAAGGGCGGCGTGCCGCGGGCGGCGAAGATCGTGTGGACCAACCTCCAGGGAGAGACGCCTGCGTCCATGACGATGACCTTCGACGGCACGCCCCTGAAGCTGGACGAGAAGGGGCGGGCGGAGCTTCCCGCTCACGATCTCAAGGTCATCCATGTCGTCAACGCCGAGGTCCGGTTCTCGGCCTTGCGGACAGTGCACCGGGACGTGGCCTACGGCGGCGAGTACGGCAGCGAGGTCTCCACCGAGCTCACCGGGGTGCCCCTGCGGATCCAATCCGGTCGGCTGCCGGCGCCGGACAAGCTCGCCGGCTGGCTCACCCAGGGCGGCCGGCCGCTCGCCGTGGCGGCGGTGGAGGAGGGGCCGGCGCAGCTCTTCGTAGTGCGGGTACCATCCACCGGCGACGTCGCCGACAAGATGGGGAGCAAGGGGCTGAAAGTCCGAAGCGACCGCTACAACCTGCAGCTCGGCCGCGAAGACCAGATCCGGTTCGTTCACCCCATCCCCCAGCGGGTCGAAGGGTCGGGGGCGGCCTCGGACCTCTTCGACATCTCTCCCGTCTACACGGCTCGCGAAGGCGGCCTCCCCTATGCCCTTCGGGGCCTGGGGCGACTGCTCCCCACCCCCTGGGTTTTGACGGACACCCCCCGCGTACCGCGGATCGCCGACGCCGTGGCGGTGGCGGGCCTCGAGGCGATGACCGAGAACCGCCGCCGGGCCGTGCTCCTCCTGCTCGCCGGCAACGAGTCACAGGACGCCAGCCGGTACAACGCCGAGACCGTGCGCCGGTTTCTCGCCTCGCTACGGGTGCCCCTCTACGTCTGGACACTGAGCCCGCCCGTCCCGGGCTCGCTCGCCGCGGCCTGGGGGCCGGCCGCGGAGGTCCATACGACGGGCGATGTCGCGGCGGCGGTGACGGCGCTCCGGCGGGACCTCGACGCACAGCGGATCGTCATGGTCGACGGCCGCCATCTTCCTCAATCCATCCAACTCGGACCCGTCGCCCGCAACGTCGAGCTGGTGTCCGGAGGAGTGCCCTGATGATCGCTTTCGTCACCCTGCTCCTGGGTCTCATCTCCGGGGTCTATCCCATCGAGGTCAAGGTAGGCGGCTCGGTGACGGCGGTGGAGTACCGGCTGGACGGCGTGCTCGTGGAGCGCCGGGACGGTCCGCCCTGGGTCGCCCGCGTCGACCTCGGCGCCGGCCTGCGGCCCCGGGTGCTTTCCGTGCACGCTTTCGGCGCCGATGGACTGGAGATCGCCCACGCCTCCCAATGGCTCAACCTCCCGCGGCCCTCGGCGGAGGTGGAAGTCGTCCTGGAGAAGGACCCGAAGGGGGTACCCAAGGCCGCGCAGCTGACCTGGCAGAGCGTCAACGGCGTCAAGCCGGCGATCGTCGGGCTCACCCTGGACGGCGAGCTGTTGAAGGTGGACGCCGACGGTCGGGCGGCCCTCCCGGCGGTGGACCTCAAGATCCTGCATGTTCTCACGGCCGAGCTGTGGTTTCCGCCCGGGGTGCCGGCGCGCCGGGACGTGGCTTTCGGCGGCGAGTATGGCAGCGACGTCTCCACCGAGCTGACGGCGGTGCCCGTGCGGCTGCGCTCCGAGGCGGAGCTGCCTGGGCTCGCGGAGCTCCGGGAGTGGTTCACCGCCACCGGCCAGCCGGCCACCCCCGTCGCCGTCGAGAATGGTCCCGGCAAAATGATCGTCGTCCGCGTGCCCGGCGGCCAGGAAGTGCTCGACAAGCTGGTGACTCCCAAGCGTCGCCCCACCCTGCCGGCGTTGCGGCTCACGATGCAGCTCGGGAAGGAGGACAGCCTCCGCTTCCTCTCCCTGGCCAGCAACTCGTTCAAAAGCTCGAAGATCCCTTCCGAGCTGTTCGATATGTCCCACGAGCTCAAGGCCACCGCCGGCGGCATGTTCTGGCTGCTCTCCAACAGCCGGCTCCTCAAGGATGCGCGCAAACCGGCGCTGCGGATCGCCGACGCCGTGGCCGTCGCGGGCCTGCAGGCCGCGGCGGACAACCGCCGCCGGGCCGTGGTCCTCGTTCTGGGCGGCAGCGTCACGGACTCCAGCCATTATGATCCGGAGACCGTGCGGGGCTATCTGGAGTCCGTTCACGTTCCGCTGTTCGTCTGGAATCTCTATGGCGCCCAGACTCCCGCCGCCCAGGGCTGGGGCGGCGGTGAGGACATCTCGACCCTGGACCTCCTGGAGCAGGCGACAGCCCGCTTGCGCACCGCCCTCGACTCCCAGCGCATCGTTTGGCTGGATGGGCGCCACCTGCCGCAGTCGATCGCCCTGACGCCCGCCGCCCGGGGCGTCGATCTGCCCTAGTAGTCTGTCAGACTAGAAGTGACGTGTTAAGATGCCCAGAAACCCTTCTGGAGGATACAATTTCCTTCAGGAGGTCCCAAGAATGCAGAAGAGCTATGTGGTCACTCTGAGCCCAGATGAGCGAGCGAGCCTAGAAAAGCTGATTTCTACGGGACGTACAAGCGCCAAACGGCAGACGCATGGCCGTATTCTCTTGAAGGCTGATTCTGCTCTGGCAGGGCCGGGCTGGACCGATGAGCAGATCTGCACCGCCCTGGACGTGAGTCTCGCCACCGTGGCTCGGGTGAGGAAGCGCTTCGTAGAGGAAGGACTCGAGGCGGTGACCCATCATCGCAAAGCGCGGCGACCCGCTCGCTGTCGTCTCGACGGGGCGCAGGAGGCTCGTCTATTGGCGCTGGCCTGTAGCCCGGCTCCTGAAGGGCACGCTCGCTGGACTCTGCGCCTGCTGGCCGATCGGATGGTGGTTTTGGAGTATGTGGAGTCGATTTCTCATGAGACCGTCCGTAGCGTGCTAAAAAAAACGAGATTAAGCCCCACCTGAAGGAGTGCTGGTGCATCCCAGCCGAGCACAACGCCGAGTTTGTCTGCCGGATGGAAGATGTCTTGGAGGTCTATGGGCGCCCCTATGACCCTTCCCAGCCGGTGGTCTGCATGGATGAGAGCACAAAGCAACTGCACGAAGAGGTCCGACTGCCGATCGCCGGGGGACCCGGTGCGGTCGAGCGCTACGATTTTGAGTATCGCCGCAACGGCGTGGCGACTTTGTTTGCGGCCTTTGAGCCCCTGGCAGGCTGGCGTCACGTCGAGGTCACGCAGCAGCGAACCCGCCAGGATTTTGCACGGTTTATCAAAGACCTTCTCGACCAGCAGTACCCGGAGGCCAAGCGGGTGGTTCTGATCATGGATAACCTCAACACCCACTCCGGCGCCTCGCTGTACGAGACGTTTGCCCCTGCGGAGGCCCTGCGGCTGCTGAGCCGGTTAGAGATCCACTACACCCCCAAGCATGGCAGCTGGCTGAACATGGCCGAGGGCGAATTTAGCATCCTGCAGCGTCAGTGCCTGGATCGCCGGATTGCCACTGCCGAGCTTCTAGAGCAGGAGATCGCGGCCTGGGAAAGCCAACGCAACCAGGCCAAGATCGGTGCCAACTGGAAATTCACCACCGCCGATGCCCGGATCAAGCTGCGGAGGCTCTACCCATCATTCCTAGACTGACAGACTACTAGGGGCTCTAGGCGGGGTGCCCGGCGATCCCGGAGACCGCCTCCAGCAGCCGGTCGACCTCTTCGCGCGTGTTGTACATGACGATGCCGGTGCGCACCAGGCCGCCCTTCTCCTCCAGGCCCAGGACCTCGACGGGGCGCAGGGCGTAGAAGTTGCCGTCCCACACCTGGATGCCCTTCTCCCCCAGCCGCCGGGCGGCCTCGTTGGGATGGACGCCGTCGATGGTGATGGAGACCGTGGGCGCCCGGGGACCCGAAAAGTCCGGACCCCAGGCGGTGACGCCGGGGATGCGCCGCACCTCCTCGTAATAGTGGGCGCCCACGCCGTGCTCGTAGGCGGCGATGCCGTCCATGGCGGAGACGATCCGCTGGCGCGGCGTCTCGCCCTCTCCCCAGGTGGATAGATAATCCACCGCCGCCTTCACGCCGGCGAGGGCCGCGTGGTTGAGCGTCCCCATCTCGAACCGCCAGGGAGACTCCTCCTCCTGGGTGCGCAGCCTCTCCGTGGGCAACTGTTCGAGCAGCCCGGGCCTGCAATAGAGGATGCCGACGTGCGGGCCGTAGAACTTGTAGGCGGAGCAGAGCAGGAAATCGGCGTCCAGCGCCTGGACGTCGAGCGGCAGATGCGCGGCGTAGTGAACAGCGTCCAGCAGCAGCCAGGCCCCGGCCTGCCGCGCCAGCCGCCGGACCGGGCCCAAGTCGGTGACCGTGCCGAGGGCGTTCGAGGCCATGACGACCGCCACCAGCCGCGTCCGCGCCGTGACCTGGCGGGCGAAATCCTCCGCATCGAGCGTGCCGTCCGGCTTCAGGGCCACCTCGCGCACGACGATCCCCCGCTCCTGCAAGGCAAGCCAGGGACCGCGGTTGGCCTCGTGATCGAGCTGGGTGATGACGATCTCGTCCCCCGGCGCCATCGTCTTGACCAGGGCATGGCTGAGGGCGTAGTTGAGCGTCGTCATGTTCTGGCCGAAAGAGATCTGCCGCCAGCTCGGAGCGCCGAGGAAGGCGGCGACCGCCTCCCGCGTCTCGTGAAGCAGCCGGTCCGACTCCCGCGACGTCGGAAACTCGCCATGCGTGTTGGCGTTCGAAGTCCGGTAGTACCCGGAGATCGCCTCGATCACCGCCTCCGGAACCTGCGTCCCCGCCGGTCCATCCAGGAAAGTCAGGGGCCGGCCCTCCACGATCCGCCCCAAAGCCGGAAAATCCCGGCGGGCGCGCTCACAGTCCTCTGCGGTGAAAGGCATGGGTCGTTGGTCTCCTCGGGCTCATGAACAGGGAGGGGGGATTGTATGCCGGCGCGGCCGGAAGCCAAACACATTGAGAAAATCGTTTTCTCAATGTAGTTGACGATTTCAACAATGGGTTGGGACGTTTTAGCAATGAGAAAACCGGAGTTCCATTGCTCCGCGGCATTTTTTCAATGCCTCGGACAGTTTTTCCTCACTCAAAACCGCAATCACAATGAGAAAGGAGGCCGACCTATTGAGAAAATGTCCCGGAGACTGAGAAAACGTCCCGGAGCCTTCACCGGCCTTTCCTCTTGCTTCCCGCGCGACTGGTCGCCCGGTGGATTCGTAGCGCCAAGGCTTCCACCGCCATGGCGAGCTCGTCGGCAAGTCGGGGGAAGCCGGCTTCTCCTTTGGGGAGCTCCGTTTGGCTGAGATCGCTTGCCAGGACCGCCAGATACCGGGCAATGAATTCGAGGTCGTTCATCGCGGCCCTGAGACGCGCCCGGTTGTGAGAGCCCAGATAGGTGGGATAAGGAGCCTCGACTTCGAGCTTGAAGAGGAAGAAGGCCCTCGACAGGTGGATCATCGCGTCGACCTCCTTCTTATCCAGAAAGAGGAGATAGGTGCTGCGAAGACCCAACTCCTCCTGCCAGTCTCCCGGACCGCTTGCCTGCAGCGAGGCCGACCGCAGGGGCTTGTTCTTGTCTGACTTCATGCCTGGGTCTCCTGAGAGGGATGATCCGCTTCAAGCTCTGGGTTTGCGGTATGGCACCGGAAGCCAAGGATCGCCGCCCGCATGACGCGGACCACGATCTGTCTTTCCTCGGGGGCGAGGCGTTCCAGGGTACGGGTGAGCCGTGTGATCTCGCCGCCGGAGGGCACCTCGTCCGGCAGGACCAGATCCTCCAGACCGGCGTTGAGCGCCGCGCCGATCCGCAACAGCTCCTCCAGCTTCGGCGTGGCGCCTTTCTCGACTCTCGAGAGTCGCGCGGGATCGATATCGGTACGGCGGCACAGCTCGCGTTGCGTCCAGCCACGAAGAGATCTCAGCTCTCCGATTCGCCGGCCGACCGCGCGGAGAACGGTGGCCATTTCCTGGGTGGCTGATTTGGCTTGCCTGTCCATGACTGTGCATGCTGGGCCATTTCTTCTTCACATGTCAAGCACAATGAGCCGCGATTGCTGCACGTGAAGCCAAATTGCTCGGCCGTCAAGCAGGGCCACGCTTGGGTGTCTCTTGCGTTGTGCGGGCTGAAACGAGTTGCGGATCGCCGGAAGACGAGCCTAGATTCTCGGCAGAGAGAATTTCGCCAGAATGGTCCGTGCTCCATCCCGATTGTTCCGAGAACATCGAAAGGCGACAGTTGGAGCAATCCGGGGCAAACTACGGTGTCTCTGGCGGCTCGGCGGGCCGCCTCGCCAATGCCGGCGGTTCGGGTCCCGCGAGCTGAGGAGGAATGAAATGTCTTGGAGAGAGAGAAAACAGTTCCTTGGGACCCTGGTCCTCGCCGCAGTCCTGCTCGCAATGCCTGCCGGAGCGTCCACTCGCCTGCACCAGTCTCTTAAAGCCGGCCCGAGCAGGCTCCTGAGCCAGGTGGTGGCGTGGCTTCAGAACCTCACGGCGCCCTTGTGGCTCGAGAAGAAGGACGAAGGCTCCACTATCGATCCCAATGGAGCGAGGACTAACTCTGGCTCCACCATTGATCCCGACGGATTCAAGGTCGACTCAGGCTCCACCATTGATCCTAACGGGATCAGGTAGGTTCCCGGGGACGGCCTCGCGCCAAGGTCGTCCCCGAGAAGAACTCTTGCGGAAAGCCTCATCTGTGAGAAAATCCTGTAGATCTGATATCGATTCGCGGAACTGCGGGAGGGATGATCTCGGATGGCTCATTTGACGACGCAGGAGATCGAAGCTCTGCTGACGAGCCGGCTCCCCAAGCCGAAGCGGCTCGACGCCATTCGCCATCTCGTCGCAGGCTGCGGCCCGTGCGGCCGGCTTCTACTGCACGCGGTTCCCTCGAAGGAGGTGGAGGAAGCTCCTCCAGGACCGTGGGCGGAGGCCGCCTACGAGGTGTGCCTCGATCGGGCTTTCGCCACGGTCTCTCAGATCGAGCAGCAATGGCACAAGGAGCATGGCAAGCTTGCTAAGGTCTTGGAGCTGCTGGGACCCAACCCTCTGATGCTGGACGGTCTCACCCTGCAACAGATCCGAGCGCACCGTGGCTGGCCGCTGGTGGAGGCGCTCATCCGGCGCGGGGGAGAAGCCCGCTTCCGGGACCCCCTGGCGATGCGCGCGCTTTGCTTTCTCGCCAAGGATCATGCGGAGACCCTCGAGCCGGAGCTGTACGGGAGTCCCGGGCTGATCTTCGATCTGAGGGCTCATGCCTGGGCCGAGCTGGCCAATGCTCACCGGGTCAACGAAGAGCACGAGCGAGCCGACGACGCGCTCGCCCAAGCCGCCTCGTATCGGCAGCAAGGCACCGGCGATCCTCTCCTTCAGGCGCGGACGTTGGATCTCGAGGCGTCCCTGCGAAGGGAACAGAGACGCTTCGCCGAAGCGATCTCGCTGCTAGACAGAGCCTGTGACATCTACCGGAGCGTGGGAGACACCCACCTCGCTGGCTGGGCACTGATCAACAAGGGGAACTGCGCGCGCACGGCCGGCCAGCCCCGGGATGCGATCCAGTGGATCCGCGAGGGTCAAACCCAACTGGATGGCGATCGGGACCCAAAGCTCGCCGCATTCGGCAAGCAAGCCTTGCTGGATGCGCTGACGGACTGCGGGCAATTCCAGGAAGCCAGCCGGATGCTGATGGGCAGCGGCCTGCGGCAGGCCTTCGCCTCCGATCCGCTCAACCTCCTGCGCCTGCGGTGGGTGGAGGGCAAGATCCTCGCCGGACGGGACCGGCTGGCCCGCGCCGAGAGAGCCCTCGTCGAAGTCAGGCGGGGATTCGAGGAGAGGGGCCTGGACTATGACGCGGCTCTGGTCGGTCTGGAGCTGGCGGCGGTCTGGCTGCGGCAGGGGAAGACGGTCGAGGTGCGCGAGCTCGCCCAGGACATGCTCGATACCTTCGAGGAGCTGGAGATCGAACGGGAGGCGTTCCGCGCCCTCTGGTTCTTCAACGAGGTGTGCCGGCACCAAGTGGCTACGGCCCGCATGGCGCACGGCGTGAGGTCGTTCCTCGGCCGGCTCCACGCCGAGCCTCGACTGCGGTTCGATCCGGAATCAATCGGTTGACGGCTCGGGATCGGACGCCGGCTCGCCGCGGATGATGTGGAGGAGGATGCGCCGGACCCTTCCCTCCAGGTCCTCCTCCTCTTCATCGTCCTCCCTGGGGGCCTTCGGAGCCGGACGGGTCGTTTTCGGGTACGCCGCCTCGAAGAACTCGGCGGGCCTCATTCCGAGGGCCTCGACGATCATCAGCACGTGGCGCATCTGCATGGTGATCTTGCCGTTCAGGACCTTGTAGAAGATCCCGTCGGCGACCTCCATCTTCTGTTCGAGAGAGCGGATCGATTTTTCCCGGCTTTTCGCCAGCGCCTTCAGGACTTGCCCGAGCCGCAGAGTCTCCTCCTCGAATCGATCACTCATGGGGCCGAGTATACAGCAGGCCAAGCCGCAGCCCGTGGCTCTTCAGGCTACAGACTGCCTGTCGAGCCACGGCTGAGCTGAGAGGAGGGGAAGCCTAGCCCCGGCGCAGCTTGGCGACTCGGGCGACTCGCGGCGGCGCGTCCGGCGTCACGACGAGGTCCAGCCGCCCGGTGCTGGGGAGAGGGGTGATTTTCATCGGCGTGGGGGCGCCGTCTCCATTAGCCACCTCTTCGTGACGCAGGCTGAGCATGAGCGCTCAGCCGCCAATCACTCTTCCGGGCCGGGTATCCGAATGGATGCGCCATCGTAGAGCGCCTGGCTCGCCTTTTTCAGATAATCCGCCCAGGAGAGAATGCCGAGTTCCTTTCGGTAAGCATCGACCTTGGCGAGATCCTCTACAGGGATGGCGTAGGGCTTGCCGTGCTCGTCGTCGTCGATCTGGGTCCCGTACTTCTGCTTGTGCCCTGTCGTGATGAGAACCTCGTCAACGAGAATGGAAACAAGCTCCTTACCGCCGCCGTTCTCCTTCGCATCCCGTTCGGCGACCGGCAACGCGACCTGCATGAGGCGCACGTCGTCCGCGTGCTTGGCGATCAAGATCGCCGCCGCAGCCGCAGGTTTGCCAAACCGGGGAATGTCGATCCAGCCGTAGCGAGCCACGACCTCCCGAAGGTATTGGATGTTGTCTTCGATAATCGCTGGCCGGTTAGCGTTCTTCGAGCGCCACGCCTCCTGATCCCGGTCACTACGTGCCCGCAGGTCCGTTGCGATCTCCTTCACCTTCTCGGGCGGGACCAACCCGGCAGGGGGCACCGGGAACGGACTGATGTCGAGATCGGCTGGGACCTGAGGCAAGCGGTCAATCACGATGGCGCCCTTGCCTCGGACCAGGCTAAGGGCATGCTCGTCGCCGGTCAGGGTCCAGGTGGCGAGCACGCCTTCATCGCGAACGACGAGCTTACACGGCTCGCGACGCAGGATCGACGCCGCACGGAGCAAACCCTTCTCTCGAAGGACCACGCGGCCCGGCTCAAAACGGAGTTGGCCCCCCCCGCCCTGCTCGGTCCAGGCGCCCTGGAGCGCCACCGCGGGCGGGCAGGAGGCCTCGGCTCTTACCGGGAGCTTGCCGAATGCGAGCAAGACGCTAAACACTGCGCAGAGTCGAAGAGACTTCAGAGACACTGAACTCGGCACATGCGAGCACCTCGTGAGTGAGCAAGTATGCGGAGTCTACGGAATTATGGGTCCACCTGTCTACGACCTGCGCTCCTGGCGTCCGGTCTTTTCTCGGGCGACTATGCCGAGCCTCTACTGCGAGTCGGTCGGTGAGCCGGTCCCTCCTCTCTTCGGGAAGGAGAGAGGAGGGAATCAGTCCTGCTAGGCCCCGCGCAGCTTGGCGACTCGGGCGACTCGCGAGGGCGCATCCGGCTTCACTTCCAGGTCCAGCCGCCCGGTGCTGGGGAGGCCGGGCCGGTAGTAGACGCCGCCGGGCGGCGGCGTGATGACCGGCGCGGGCTGGCCGCCGTCGTTCTGGACGTCGGGCTCTTCCGTCGGCACCTCCTGCACCACCGGCTCCGGACGGTTCCACTGGCGCAGGCCGCCGGCTCCCGGCTGCTGGCGGCCGGTGGGCGCCGAAGGCCGGGCCAGCCCCGAGGGCAAGGCCTGGCCGGCGGGGTTGTTGCGGTCGAGATCGCGCTCGCGGATGACCGTCGCGCCCTTGGCGCCCGGCGGCGTCGCGCCCGGCCGGTTCATCCCGGCGCGCGCGGCGGCGGACGCCGGAGGCGGCTTGAGGGTCTGGCTGGCGGCGGCCTTCGCATCCTTGGCCGGGTCCGGAGCCGGCGTGGCGGCGGGAGCCGGCACCAGGAGAGACGCGATGCGCCCCGCTTCCTCGTAAACCGCCGGTGCCTGCGGCCTGGCTGTGTCGCCGCGGTAGGCGCGCAGCATGGCCTCGGTCACCAGCTTGTTCTCGACGATGTGCGGATTGACCTCGGGGAAGGCGAGTTGGGGATCGAGCGAGAAGGCCGTGGCGTATTCGTCGATGGCCCGCGACCTCTGATGCAGAGCTTCGTGCACCGCTCCCAACTGGTAGTGAGCCCAGGCATGGCTCGGGTCCACCTTCACCGCCCGCCGGTAGAGCTCCGTCGCATCCTTCAAGCCGCCCCGCTGGTGCACCAGCAGCCCGAGGTTGAAGAGCGCCGACACTTTATCGGGATCGAGCTCCAGAGCCCGCCGGTAGGCCGCCTCGGCCTCCGCCGGCTTTTGCGCCAGGAGCAGGAGGTTGCCCAGATCGTTGAACACCGCGGCGTCGTTGGGCCGCTCGGTCGTTAGGCGGCGCTGCACCTCGATCGTCTTGGCGAGGTTGTTGTTGGGCGCCGCCGCGACCGAGGTGACCGCCGTGATGGCGGCGACGGCGGCCGCCGCCGCGAGGGTGAGAGCAATGATCCTGTGTGTCCTTCTTTGCACCGTCATCTCCTTAAGAGCCCTCGCGACGCGCGACGGGCCTGGCTTTGAGCTTCAATTTGCCATCCTCCGGAGACAGCCGGAACTGCACCTCGGTGCATCCCGTCTTGTCGCGGATGGCGGCTACCTGGCGCGTCAGGTAGGTCTGGAAGCTGTCGAGGTCGAAACCAGGGGAGCCTCCAGGCGCGGCGGCAAGGCCCTGGTAGAGCGCCTCGGCGGCCTCCGGGTCGATACGCTCGCCGAAGAGAATCCCCTGCATGGGGTCGAAATGGCGCGCGGCGGCCGGCGGCGGCGCGTGGCGCACGCCGGGCTGGCGGCCCTCTTCAAGGCCGCGCAGACGGCGGTTGAAGAGCTCGTTGTAGCTGTTGAACCGGGCTTCGAGGTCGCCCAGGCGGAAGCTGTCCACGGCATTCGTCATATTGACGCCGCGCAGGTTGCGCAGCTGCCCCTGGATCCGGCCGCGCAGCTCGTCGGGCGGCGAGAGCAGCGAGCCGTTGAAGAAGCGCTCGAAGTCGACGCGGAGCTGCTGGAGATCGCGGTTGAGATGGTCGAGAGCCTCGCCGAACGACGGCTGGCGCACGGGCAGCGCGGGCGCACCCATGCCTGGCGGCCGGACCGGCTTGAGCGCCGCCCCCTGACCGGCCGCCGCCGGCGAAGCACGCTCGTTGCCTCTCAAACTTCGCTTGGGGTCCACGGATCTCCTAGAATGCTGTCGGACCGATGATGGATAGCTCCGAATTCTCCGATGCCCGGCGGGGGCTCCCGTCGCTCGACCGGCTGCTCAGCCATCCGGCGGTCGCGCGTCTCATCTCATTATACGGGCGAGAGCACGTAACCATCCAAGCCCGGCGCGTGGTCGATGAGCTGCGCGAGCGCCTGGCGGCGGACCCGCCTCCTGGAGCCGAGGCTCTGGCCGCCCTGCCGGCCGCCATCGCGGCGGCGGTCGAGGCCGCCCTCGGCGGCCCCCTGCGCCGGGTGCTCAACGCCACCGGCATCTACCTGCACACCAATCTCGGGCGGGCTCCCCTGCCGGCCGCCGTGGCCCGCAGCCTGCCGCCGCTGCTGGACGCCTACTGCGACCTGGAGCTGGACCTTGCCACGGGCCGGCGCGGCCAGCGCAACGGCCGGGTCGAGCGCCTGCTCACCGCCCTGTGCGGCGCCGAGGCCGCCCTGGTGGTCAACAACAACGCGGCGGCTCTGGTCATCGCCCTGGCGGCGCTGGCCAAGGACCGCGAGGTGGTGGTCTCGCGCGGCGAGCTGGTGGAGATCGGCGGCTCCTTCCGCATCCCCGAGATCCTGGCGGCGGCCGGCGCCCGCCTGGTGGAGGTGGGGTCGACCAACCGCACCCGCCTCGCCGACTACGAGGCGGCGGTGGGCCCCGCCACGGCGCTGCTGCTCAAGGTGTACCCCAGCAACTTCCGCCTCTCGGGCTTCGTCGCCTCGGTGGAGCCGCGGCAGCTCGCGGCGCTGGGCGCCCGCGCCGGCGTGCCGGTGCTGGTGGACGAGGGGTCCGGCCTGCTGCGCCCCAGGACGGAGCCGCAGCTCGCCGGCCACCCGAGCCTGGCCGAGCTCGTCGAGCAGGGGGTCGACCTCGCCTGCGGCAGCGGCGACAAGCTCCTCGGCGGTCCGCAGGCCGGGCTGCTGGTGGGCCGCGCCGCGCTCCTCGCCCGCTGCCGGCGGCATCCGCTCTACCGCGTCCTGCGGCCCGACCGCACGGCGCTGGCGGCGCTCGAAGGAGTGCTGCGCCTGCACCTCACCGGCGCCCCCATGCCCCTCGACCGGCTGTGGCCCGACCCTGCCGCCCACCGGGCCCGGCTCGAGCAGGCCGCCTCGCGGCTGGGGGCGAAGATCGTCGCCGCCGAGGCCTTCCTGGGCGGCGGCTCGGCGCCGGAGGCGCCCATTCCCGGCGAGGCGCTCGCCCTGCCGGGAGACGACGCTGTGCTCGCCCGTCTCCGCCTCGGCGATCCGCCGGTCGTCGGCTACTTGCGCCAGGGGCGATTGCTGCTCGATCTGCGCACCGTCGACCCCGAAGACGACGAAGCGCTGATCGCCGCCGTGGAGAGAGCATGCCCAAGGGCCGCATCCTGATCGTCGAGGACCGCGACTCCCTGCGCCGCATGCTGGAGGCCGCCCTGGGCCAGGAGGGCTACGAGGTGGCCGCCGCGGCCGACGGCGAGGCCGGCATCCGGCTGCTCGCCGCGCGGCCTTTCGACTTCGTCCTCACCGACTTGAACCTTCCCGGCGTCTCGGGCCTGCGGGTTCTGGAGGCCAGCCGCGCCGCCCAGCCCCGCGTGCCGGTGGTGGTGCTCACCGGCTTCGGTACGGTGGGGGCCGCGGTCGAGGCGATGAAGCTCGGCGCCTACGATTTCCTGGAGAAGCCGCTGGAGCTCGACGATCTTTCGCGCCTCATCGAGCAGGCCCTGGGAGAGCGCGACGAGTCGGCCGTCTTCCGCGCTCCCGGCGCGCCGGCCCTGGTCGGCGCCCACCCGCGCTTCCGCGCCGCCCTGCGGCTGCTGCGGAAGGTGGGCCCCAAGGAGAGCAACGTCCTGCTCACCGGCGACAGCGGCACCGGCAAGGAGCTCTTCGCCCGCTCGATCCATGCCCTGTCGCCGCGCCGCGCCGGCCCCTTCGTGGCCCTGAACTGCGCCGCCATCCCCGAGCCGCTGCTGGAGAACGAGCTCTTCGGCCATGAGAAAGGAGCTTTCACCGGCGCCGACCGCCGCGTGCCGGGCCGCTTCGAGCTCGCCGAGGGAGGCACTCTCTTCCTCGACGAGATCGGCGAGCTCCCGCCCAGCGTGCAGAGCAAGGTGCTGCGGGTGCTGGAGGAGCGGACCTTCGAGCGGGTGGGCGGCGGCCGTACCCTGCAGGCGAACATCCGGCTGGTGGCGGCCACCAACCGCGACCTCGCCGCGATGGTGGAGACCGGCGAGTTCCGGGCCGACCTCTTCTTCCGCCTCAACGTCTTCCCCATCGAGCTGCCGCCCGTGAGGGAGCGCGCGAGCGACATCCCGCTCCTCGCCCATCACCTCCTGGAAGAGATCGCCCGCCGCCACCGTACCGAGCCGCCGCGCCTCGAGGAGGCGGCCCTCGAGCTGCTCGCCGCTCAACCCTGGCCGGGCAACGTCCGCGAGCTGGCGAACGTGCTGGAGCGGGCGGTCATCCTGGCCGACGGACCCGTGCTGCGCGCCGCCGACCTGCGGCCGCTGCTGCGTCCCCTGGCGGCCCCGAGCGAGCGGGAGCGCCTCAAGGAAGCCCTGGTGGCCGCGGAGGGCGACAAGCGCAAGGCGGCGGACCTCCTGGGCATGGGCTACCGCGTGCTTCTGCGCAAGGTCAAGGAGCACGATCTGGAGGGCGTGCCCAGGTACAGGGAGTAAAACGAGCATCGACACTCCTGGTACCATCGGTAACGATCAGGCGCTTTCAAAAAGCTCGCGAAAAGCGCCCAAGAATCCTCCCCAACCCTTTATTTCCTGAGAGTTGCCGTGCAGGCCGAGCCTCTGGCATCGAGCCTGCACTCCAGGGAAACCGCAGGCACTTCGTAAGGAGCTTCAATGAATCCGTCCAAGACGGTTCGAGGGAACGCGGGTTTCACACTCGTCGAGCTGTTGGTCGTCCTGGCGATCGGCATGATCCTCGCCCTCGTCAGTTATCCGGAGCTGGCCAAGTACTACACGCGCAGCCAGCTCGAAGGCACGGCCCAGCAGCTCGCGCTGATGGCGCAGAAGGCGCGCTTTCAAGCCATCCGGAACAATCAGACGGCGACGGTCTGCGCCGACACGGCGACCAAGCAGGTCACGGGCAGTCTGGGAACGACGCAGAATGCCTGGTTCACGCTGCCCAAGGCGGTCAGCTTCGGGGCGCCGACCCCGCAGCTCGCGATCACCCTCACCGTCACTCCCAATTGCTTCACCTTTAAAACCGATGGGTCGGTGGTGGAGGCCGGGTCGTTCCGGTTCGTGGACAACAAGGCCAATTACCTGGAGATGCGGGTCGAGCCTCAGGCGACCGCCCGCGTTCAGGTGCGGAAATGGAACGACACGGACAA
Source organism: Thermoanaerobaculaceae bacterium (assembly GCA_963717295.1). Lineage (GTDB taxonomy): Bacteria > Acidobacteriota > Thermoanaerobaculia > Multivoradales > UBA5704 > DATARR01. The sequence continues at coordinate 5,999,304 of OY970330.1, read as the reverse complement.
TGCCTGGTACACCCGGAATCAAGGAGGCAAGGCATGGCAATGGAACACCAACACGATCTTCTAGGGCGCGCCTCCCGCCTGGAAGCCCGCGGCCCGCGGCTGAAGCGAGCGCGCGGAGCGCGGGGATTTTCGCTGATCGAGGTGCTGATCGCCTCGGCCATCTTCCTGATCGTCGCCCTGGGCATCGTGCCCTTCTTCACGCAGGCGATCGTCAATAACCGCGCCGGCGCCGACTACACCCAGTCGACGAACTACGCCAAGTCCGAGCTGGAGCGGCTTTTCGGGCTGCCGATCACCAGCCCCGACCTCCAGGTGACGGCGGGAACGGAGGCGGTGAGGGTGGAGTACTTCTCACAGGCGAGCCATGCCTGGGTCCCCGCCGTGACCAGCCCGGACGTGGCGCTCTGGACCCGCACCGTGACCATCCGCCAGTTTGGCATCGCCGGCCTGGAAGCGGGCGCCCCCGTGACCGCCGCCCTGGCCGCCGGAACCCCCACGGCCTCCGTCCACGCCAAGCAGATCGAGGTCCGGGTGCAGAGCGGCCGTGCCGGCGGCCCCCTGGGCGCGGGAAAGCAGATCACCCTGTCGCTTTTCAAGAGCTTTTGAGGAGCTGCCAATGAACCCGCGTCGCGACTTCGCCAACCGGCCATCCGGCCAGCAGGGTTTCACCCTCGTCGAGCTCCTGGTGGCGCTGGCGGTCACCGTCATCGTCGTTCTCGGCATCCTCCTGCTGTTCGACTTCAACAACAAGCTGACGCGGGTGCAGACCAACGTGGCCGACATGCAGCAGTCGGAGCGCATCGCGCAGTACGACATGGTGCGGATGACACGGATGGCGGGCCGGGGCGGCATGCCGCTGACCGCCGGCACCCCGCTGCCCACGGGCTCCGGCATCAGCGTGCTCAACAACACGCCGGCCGGCACCAATCTCATCGCCGGCGACGCCGACTCTCCCAAGATCCTGACCGGGACCGACGTCCTCACCTTGCGCGGCGCTTTCTCGACGCCCATCTACGAGATCGCCTACGCCGATCCCACGTCCTACACGCTCTCCGGTCCGGGCACGCCGACGCCCTCGACCGCCACCAGCGGCACGGTGGCGATCTGTAATCAGTCGCCCTCCGGAACGACCCAGGACCTCACCGCGCTGACAGCGCTCATCGATCTGGCCGCGGGCGGCAAAGTCCGGCGGGAAGCGCTGATCCTGGTCAGCCCGACCGCCGACACCATCTATTCCATCGTGGCGCTCAACCCCTCGAACTCGACCAAAACGGCGGCGTCATGCGCCACGGGCGGTATCACGATCGCCTTTGACTGCGACCCGACGGATCCCAGGGTCGACAAATATCGCGCGCTCTATCTGGCTCCGGCCGGCGCCAGCCTGCACTCCTCGTTGACCAACGTGGCGTTTGTGGGCCTCCTGGAGGAGTACCGCTTCTATGTGCGCGAGGATCACGAGATCTCCGGCGACACCACGAGCGCCCTGACCCCCGTGCTATCGCGCGCCCGCTTCTATCCCGGAACCGACCTGCCCTACGCGGACGACACCAGCAACCTCAAGCAGGACATCGCCGACGGCATCGTGGACCTGCAGATCGCCTTCGGCATCGACGCCAACGGCGACGGCCAACTGGCGGAGGATCTGGCAAGCCCGGAAACCGACGAGTGGCAGGGCAACGCGGCCGCCGACACCGCGCTCGCCGGCGGCTTGAAAGTGATCCGCATCAGCACCCTGGCGCGGACCAACCGCCGGGACCACGATTTCCTGGCACCCGTTCTGCCCGGGGTCGAAGACCACGTTTACAGCACGACCGATATCGACGATCCAGTCAACGGCTACGACGCCGTCAACTTTAAAGGCAGCATGGCCCGGCTCTACCGTCGCCGCGTGCTGCAAACCATCGTGAATCTGAGGAATCTTACCCAATGAGCAACGACGACAATCTGGCTCGCAACTCTTCCAGGGAGAATGGCAGCGCCTATGTCCTGGTGCTGATGGTGCTCCTGGTCCTGACGCTCCTCGGCCTCGTTCTCGCCTTCATCACCCAGAGCGAGGTCGAGGTGGGAGCCAACGAGCGCAACGCCAACCGGGTTTTCTACGGCACCGAAGCCGGCATCACCGCGGCGGTGGTCTCCCTCAATTTCAACGATCGTTCCGCCAAGGACATGAGGATCATGGACCCGGGTTCGACCACGCAGGGAACTCATGTCGTGATTCCAGCCCTGCTGGAAGTCAACACCGGACCCTGCAATCTCTGTGAGATCAACCAGGGCAACGATTTTCAGGACATCACCCATAGCGCCTCGGTGACCGCCAGCCGCTTTGCGCTCGACGGCAACGGCACGGAGACGGTGCTCTCCACCAAGAACGTGGATCTCATGGTGGAGATCCAGCCTGTCAGGCCATTCCTCCAAGTGGGGCCGGACGCGGACAAGCTCAACAAATAACGATTTTGCGGCCTTTGGTTCCGGGCTATTTTGATCGAGGAGATCGTCATGCTACGCCAATGCCGTCGTCACGCTGCTCATTCCCTGCCCTCCGCGGCCTTCCTGCTGGCCCTTGGGCTGCTGCCCTGGACCTCGGCCCGGCCAGCCTGGAGCGATGACCGCGACCTGCTGCGGCAGTCGTCAGGAAACCCTTACGTCTTCGTCATTCTCGACACCTCGGGATCGATGAACGAGTTTCCGCAGCAGACCGGCGTCGACGCCCTCGCGGCGGGCGACGATTCGGCCTCGAAGCTCTACGGGGCCAAACAGGCGCTGTATCAGGTGCTGACGCAGTTCAACAACATCTCCTACGGCTTCGCGAGCTTCAACCAGGACGGCCTGCGGGTGCTCCGCAAGAACTGGATCTATCGGACGCCCGTGGCGGGACCCTCCTGGTCCGCGACCCTGGGGTATCCGATCGGCGGACAGGGATATTCCTTCGGCGGCGGCAGCACGATCGTTTCGAACGCCGGCGTGATGCCTGTGGTGAACCCCCCCACGAGCCCCAACCTGCAGTTCAGTTGCTCCTCACCGCTGACCCTGGTGCCGGCGCCGACGGCCATCGTTCTGCGGCAATTGGCGGGATATCCGCGAACGGGGGACCTCGGCGATCAGACGTACGGCATCTGGCTCCGGCAAGGAGGCCGCACCTACTTCGTCGAGACCCAGCTCGCGAGCGGCAGCAAATTGGGCGACGGCACGATCACGGTCAACCTGCGCCGCAGCCGCCTCAAGAATTCCGGCTCCCTCGCCACCAACTGCGATACCGCTCGCAATCCGCCCACTCCTCTCTTCGACGAGGTCCTGCCGGCGGTCGGAGCGTTTTCCACCGCGACCTACACCCTCGTCACCGACACCATTCTCGACGATATCTACGACCGGAGCACCGCCTGTCCGGGCACCCCCGGCGTCAACTGCGGCGCCAACGAAAAGCAGGCCACCGGCACCTGCGGTAGCGGCAGCTCTCCCATCACCGGCTACGACCCCAACTCCGACACCGCCGCCGATGGCTACACGATTACCTCCGTCGATCCCAGCGTCACGGTGAACCTGAAATATCCGACGACGACCAATCCCGACTTCGCGGCCGACACCAGGTTCAACGAAGGAGACTTTCTGCCGCTGAATTGGACGAAGGACAACAAGGACAAGCTGCTGGCCCGGCTCGCGCCCAACCTTCGCCTGGGAGAGACGGTGCCGGACTTCCGCGTCGCGCGCTACTTTCAGGACGCGATCACCGGCAGCACCGCGAGCAGCTACGCTCTGCAGCTGAAGAACAGCGCCGTCCATCCGCTGGTCGCGGAGGGCTCGACCCCGCTGGGCAACACGCTCCAGGCTTTCCGCACCTGGTATGCCGGCTGCTCCACGGGGTCGTGCAACTCGGGTTGGGCCTCGGTCGCGGCGGCCAACGATGCCAATTGGGCCTGCCGCAGGAAGTACGTGATCATCCTCACCGATGGCGACGAGACCTGCAGCAATGCCAGCGGTGCCTGTGCCACCGCCACGGCCCTGCACGGCACCGACAATGTCACCGTCTTCGTCATCGGCTTTGGCGTCGCGAGCGGCGGCTCCAACACGCTGACCTGCATGGCGGCCAACGGCGGCAGCGGCACACCGGTCTACCCGCAGGACCAGACGACCCTGGTCACCGAGCTGCAGAAGATCTTCGGCGCCATCCAGGAGGACAACCGCGCCTTCGCCTCGGCGGCCGTGCCGGCCGTCGAGACCGACGTGCAGGACAAGATCTTCCTCAGCAACTTCACGCCGATCGACCAGAAGGGCTACTGGGACGGGCACCTCGACGCCTATCTGAAGCCCTTGCCGCTGACCGCCGCCGGGCTGCCGAACAAGACGCTGGACTGCAGCTCGAGCCTCACCAACGGCTGCCATCTCTGGGACGCGGGCAAGAAGCTCCTCGACCTCGCCCCGAGCGCGAGCGACCTGAGCGCCTCGACGCCCAACTTCCATATCGGCGGCAGCAACAACCAGCGCCGTGTCTACTACACGCAAGCCCAGACCACCGCCAACGTGCCCATGGTCACCAGGCTGCTCCTGCCGCAAACGGCGGCGTCCGACAAGGTGGACCTCTATACCGCCCTGGACCTTTCGCCTTTGCCCTCCACCAGCGACTCCGCCGCGGACACGAAGGTGCTCAACATCCTCAAGAGTACCTACAAGGTGAAAACCGACACGATCACCGATTCGACCGGCGTCACGAGCACCCTCACGTTCCTGCTGGACGACATCTTCCACTCGAACCCCCTGGTCGTCAGCTCGCCGAACCGCAGCCGCTACTACAACCTGAATCTCTACGCCAATAACCAGAACTGCTCGGCCGGCAACCCGGGCTACCAGTGCTTTGCCTTCAAGCACGAGTTCCGCCGCAAGATGCTGGTGGTGGGCGACAACGACCAGCAGCTTCACATCTTCGACGCCGGGCTCTACAACAGCAGCGCGACTCCTCCGGCCTTCGGCAACGGCACCGGCTACGAGATCTACTCCCTCGTGCCGCGGCCGCTGATGTCCAATCTTCAGAAGCTGGTGCCCGACTCCAGCCAGATCTGGGGGATGGACGGCACCCCGCAGGTGGACGACGTCTACATCGATCCCAGCCACACGGACGTCCCCGACGACAGCAGCAATACGGCCCGGGAGTGGCGCACGGTCATCGTCGGCGGCTTCCGCGAGGGGGGCAGCGGCTACGTGGCCGTCGACGCGACCCAGCCGGACGTTCTCAATTCAGGCCGTGTGCCTCAGCCCGTCAGCGGCTATGTCCCTTCCTGCTGGATCGGCGGCGGCGCCAGCACCAGCGACTGCGGCACGGTTCCCTTCGGCTCGGTGCTCTGGACTTTCACCGACACCAGCGATGCCGACGGCAACGGTCACGCGGACCTGGGCCAGACCTGGTCGAGCCCCAACATGGGCCGCATCCGGGTGCGGACGACGGAGTCGACGCCGAGGTTCATCGACAAGTACGTGGCCATCTTCGGCGGCGGCATGGACCCGAACAACCTGAACCAGCAGGGCAACTATCTCTACATGGTGGACATCGAGACCGGCAAGGCGATCTACAAGCGGCAGCTGGACGGTTCCGTACCCAGCGATCCGGCCGCCGTGGACACCGACCAGGACGGCTATATCGACACGATCTATATCGGCACCACGGCGGGTTCGCTCTACAAGGCCAGCATCCGCACTGCCGGCAGGTACGAAAAGGACTCCGTCACCAACGAGTGGACGATCACGGATACCGCCTGGACGCCCTTCAAGGTCTTCGACACGGTGCAGTCCGACACCGGCAAGCGGGGCCCCATCTTCTTCCCGCCCTCGGTGGTCTTCGTGGCCCAACTCGGCAAGTACGCTCTCGCCTTCGGCACGGGCGACCGCTGGAACCTGTGGTCGAAGAACGGCGCGCCCGGCCGCCTCTACGTGATCCTCGACAACAATTTCGCTTCCGGCATGACGCCGGTGAACGAAAGCCAGTACCAGGACATCACGACCTTCACCAAGGCGCCGGCGGGCTCCAACTTCCTGCTTGATCCGCCTCTCGGCCTCTCGGCCGGCTGGTTCCTCAAGCTCGGGTCGGACGAGCGGATGATCACCAAACCGTTCACCCTCTCCGGGCTCTCCATCTTCACCTCCTACGATCCGACGTTCACGGTCGTCGGCCAGGTCTGCGCGAAGACCGGCAGGAGCCGAATCTTCACCGTCTTCACCACCTCCGGCGATGGAGTTCCCAGAGGCGGAGGTTCCGGTGGATCCGGAGGCTCCGGTGGATCTGGAGGGTCCGGTGGATCTGGAGGGTCCGGTGGATCTGGAGGGTCCGGTGGATCCGGAGGTTCGGGAGGGTCCGGAGGGTCTGGAGGGTCCGGGCCCGACGATTCGGCACCGCGCTCGGTGGACAGGCCCGATTTCGTCACCACTCCTTTCGTCGAGACGAGCGCGACGAAGAACCCTCCCTGCGACGCGGGGCAGAACACCAACTGCGCGCCCTCGACGCCGCCGCTCTGCGCGAATCTGGCGGAGGTCACGAAATCGCTGATGGGGCTGTTCCCCAACAACTGCCAGTTCGCCAGCTTCACTCAGGACATCAAGACCATTCAGTCCGACAATGGTATCGTCTGTATCGCGCCGGTGCCGGTGTGCATCGTCCGCAAGAACTGGAGGGAGAACTAGCCGTGAGAAATGCCAACGCGAGACGCCTTGCGGGCGGACTGCCGGCGGCGGCGATCTGCCTCTGCGTCGCGGCCTGGAGCCCCGCGGCTCCGGCCCGGGCCGACTGGCTGGTGACCAATGACGGCGGAAGGGTCGAGACCCGGGGGCCCTGGAAGGTGGACGGGAAGCGGGTCGTCTTCACGCTGAAGGACGGCACCCTCTCCTCGCTGCGCCTGACGGAGGTCGATCTCGACGCCAGCCGGCAGGCGACGACGGCGATGGCGGAAGAGGCGACGGCGGCGAAGGCGACGGCGGCGGCCGAGGCGGCGCCGGCGAAGAAGCCCGTCCGGATCCTCACGGACAAGGACTTCCCCCGGCAGGCCGCCGCCGCTCCGAAAGACGAGGGCGACGCGAAGAAACCGGCCCCGGACGCCGGTCCGGGGGCGGTCAAGGTGGTGGATTGGAAACAAGCCCACAATCAAGACACGCACGCCCTGGAGATCACCGGCTCCGTGCGCAACATGGGGCCGGACCTGGCGGTAGCCGTCTCCGTGAACGTCCGGCTCTTCAACCCGCGCGGCGAGCAGTTCGCCACGCAGCCGGCGTCTCTCGATACGCGGTCGCTGCACCCGGGCCAAAACACGGCCTTCATCGCCGTTTTTCCGGACGTCATCGACTTCGCCAGCGCCAAGATCGACGTGCTGAGCACGCCGTTCGTCACGCAGCCCACGACGCCGGCCGGCACCGAGCCGCCGCCGCCGCCCAAGTAGCGTCAGGTCCGCGTCGCCTCGGCGGGGGCGCTCTCGGAAGGGAAGACGATCACGGCGCGGGTGCCGCCGTCTTCCCGGTCCTCCAGGCGAATCCGCCCGCGGTGCAGGATGACGATTCGCTGCGCCAGGGCGAGCCCGAGGCCCACACCCCCGGCCCGGCCGGTGACGAACGGGTGGAACAGCCGGTCGCGAATCTCGGGGTTGACGCCGCGGCCCCGGTCCTCCACGGCGATCTCCAAACCGTCCGGCTCTTCCCGCACCCTCACCAGCACCGGTCCTGAGCCGCCGGCCTCGCGCTCCGCCTGCACGGCGTTGTGCAGCAGATTGCGTACCACCCGCTCGATCAGCTGCGCGTCGCCCCGCATCCGCAAACCGGGCGCGGCACCCTGGACCCGCACCGGGAAGCCGGCGAGAGCGGGATCGGCCGCGGCCCGCAGCAGGAGCGGCGAGAGCACGACGTCCTGAATGCGGGCGGAGCCCGGCCGGGCGAAGGAGAGGAAGTCCTCGAGCACCCGTTGCAGGTGATCGGCCTCGCCGCGGATCTCGCCGAGGTAGTCGGCGATCGAGCCGTCCGCCGGGCGCCTGTCGATGAGGGTCAGATAGCCCCGCAGCGTCGCCAGGCTGTTGCGCAGCTCATGGGCGACGCCGCCCGCCAGCTCACTCAGCCACACCAGGCTCTCGGAAAGCCGGGTCTCCTCGGCGCGCCGGCGCGCTTCCGTCAGGTCGGCGAAGAGGACCAGGTATCCGCGCGGCTCGCCGTCGTCCCGGCGCAGAGGGTGGAGAGTCAGGCCGAGGATCCGCGTCGCCTCGCCAACCCGGAGGGTGCACTCCTGCCGCTGAAGCCCGCCGCCGCGGAGAACCGCGGCCGAGAGAAGACCGCTCATCTCCGGCTGATCGCGCAACAGCTCGGAGACCGGAATGCCGGGAGCGAAGGCGCCGATCCCCAGGAGCTCGGTGCCCACGGAGTTGGTCGCCAGCACGCAGGCTTCGCGATCCAGGAGCAGCAGACCGCTCTGCAGGCTCGCGACGAGCGTCCGCTCGATGTCGGCGAAATCGTCCTCTTCCCGCCGCTCGGTCACCGCGAGCCCGGCGAGCGCCCGCTCGAAGGTGGCGACGAGAAACTCGATCTCGCCCTCCCCCGCCGTCGGCCGGCTCACCTCTCTGGCGCGTTCGAGGAGCCGCTCGAAAGGAGCCATCAGATGGCGGATGAACAGGACGACCAGCACCACGAGGGCTCCATTGATGGTCAGCACCACGGCCGAAAGGATGCGCAGCCCACGCAGCTGCCGGGCGAGGCCTCCCGCCGCCAGATCCACCCGCACGAACCTCCCGCCCTCCCTGACGGCCAAGGGGGCGAAGCCGCTGACCACGTCCGAATCCTCCTGGGGTCCCACCCCCAGGGGCCGCGACACCCTCACGCCGGCAACGGGCGACAGCAGGGAGGACAGGGGGAGCTCGCCGTTGGCGGCGAGCGGGCGCCCCGCCGCGTCGAGCAGCGCCACGCCGCGGGTGTTGGGAGCGAGGTGCCCCAGCTCGGCGGCGCCCGGCGCCGGCTCCCCGGCCAGGCGCTCGGCCACCGTCCGGGCCAGCCTGGCGGCCTCCTCCTGGCGCTCGGCGGCGAGCAGGGAGATGGCGTTGCGGTAGGAGAGGAGGGTGAAGGTCGAGAGGACGACCAGCAGCAGCAGGGCGACGGGGAGCAGGATCAGGACCTCACGGCGCAGGCCCAACCGCCACCGGACCGCCTCCGTTCCCGTCGTCATAGCAACCGGACGTAGGCCGCCACGATCCGCTCGCCGGCGAACAGGGCGATCAAGCCGCCCAGCGCGAGAAAGGTGCCGAAGGGCAGCTTCGACTTGAGATCGCCGCCGCGCCAGGCCATCACGCCAAGCCCCACGACGGCTCCCGAGAGAGCGCCCAGGAAGAGCGACACGAGCACTCCCCGCCAGCCGAGGAAGGCGCCGATGGCGGCCAGCATCTTGACGTCGCCGAGCCCCATGCCCTCCTCGTGCCGCAGCAGGTACCAGCCTCCCCAGACGGCGAGCAGGATACCGGCGCCGATGGCGGCTCCCAGGGCGCCGCCGGCCATCGCCCGCCAGGGACCGGCGGCCCCGGGCCAGGCCCAGAAGACCAGCGGCTGGACCAGGATGCCGGCCGCGACCCCCGGCCAGGTCAGGACGTCGGGCAGGATCATGTGGTCGAGGTCGATCATCGCCAGCGCCACCATCAGGGCGCAGAACAGAGCGCCGGCCACCGCGGCCCAGGAGATGCCGAAGCGCAGGAAGGAGCCCAGAAAGAGCAGCCCCGTCGCACCCTCGATCAACGGATAGCGCGCCGAGATGGCGGCCCCGCAGGAGCGGCAGCGGCCCCGCAGGAGCAGATAGGAGATCACGGGCACGTTGTCCCAGGCGCGGATGGCCGTCCCGCAGGCCGGGCAGCGCGACCGCGGCAGCACGGTCGAGATCCCCAGCGGCAGCCGGTAGATCACCACATTGAGATAGCTGCCGACGAGCAGGCCGAGGATCGTGGCATAGCAGCCGAAGAGAAGCTCGAGGGACACGGTGCGGAGATTCTATGCCATCGAGGCGGAGCGTTTCGTCCGCCGGAGCAGCGCCATCGTCCCCAGGGCGAGCGAGGCCAGGCTGAGGGCGGCGCCGGCGGGCATCCAGGGATCGCGATACCGCAGGTCGAGACGGTGCTCGCCCGGCGGCAGCTCGACGCCGAGCTGGCAGGCCGCCGTCGGGCTCACCGTCACCGGCGAGCCGTCCACCCGGGCTCGCCAGCCGGCGTCGAAGGTCGTGGCGGCCACCAGGAACGCCCCCTGCCCGGCGCGGTAGTGGAGGAGAAGCCGGCCGCCCTGATCCTCGACCTCCAGCAATTCGGCCCGCTGACGGTAGACGACGGTTCGCGCCGGCCCCACGCTCCGCACGCTCTGTTCATTGCGGGCCACGTCCCAGTGGCCGGCCCGGGCGGCGGCGAGGGCTTCGCCGTGAGTGGCATGGAACGTCACCCGCGGCACGAAGCGGAAGCGGGGGAGCACGTACGAGTTCGCCACCTTGCGCAGCACCGCGGCGCTGGGGTCGGAGGTGGCCGGCGGCTGGTCCGCGGCGGTACGGCGCAACAGCAGGGTCCCCACATTCCAGATGCCGAGATAGCGGTAGGCGGCCTGCGGCTGCGCCCGCTCCTCCTCGAGGATCGCCGCCGCCTTGCGGGCCCAGCCGGTGAGCATCAGGTCATAGTCCTTGTGGAAGGCGTAGGGGATCTGCCAGAGCAGGCCCGAGTAGGGCTCCAGCCGCGACAGGTAGACGTGGGTGAAGGCCGCCCGGGCATCCCGGAGCGGCAGCCGCTCCCCGGCCGCCGCCGGCTCCACCCAGACCCGGTCCCGGGCCGGCGACAGCGCCGCCGCAAGCGGCGGCGCGACCCGGTAGGTCGCGGCCGGAACCGTCCGCAGCAGGCCATGCCCGTAGTGCCAGAGATCGGCGGCCAGCAGGGCGGCGGCGAGGAGCGAGAGCAGGCGCCGGGATGGCCGCGGCCAGCGGCAGAGGGCGAGCAGGCAAGCGACGGCGGCGGCGGTTCCCACCGCCCCCCAGCCTTGCGCCCGCAGGTACGCCGCGGCGGCCAGGCGGCGGGCGGGATCGAGGTCGGGGGCGCCGTGGGCCGCCACGAAGCCCGCCGCCATCCGCGGCTCGCAGCACAGCAGGAGCGTCAAGGCGAGAGCGGTGACCAGCACGACCAGGGAGACGGCGAGGGGAAAGTCCGCGGCCTCGGGCCGGCCGGCCTGCCGGTCGTCGAGGAGCCGTTGCCAGCTCAAGGCACCCGCCACGGCCAGCGCCAGGGCGGCGAGAATGGCGAACCGCTCGGGAAACCGGAGCAGCCCCAGCGGGGGGATCGCCCGGCGCAGCCCCTCGTAGACCGGGTTGTGGCGGCCGAGGGCCAGGATGAGGCCGGCCGCCAGGACCGCGGCCCAGGCGCCCCGGCGTGGAATACCCCCGCGCAGGAGGGCCGCGGCCCCCAGCACCGCCAGCAACAGCCCCGGGTAGAGCGATTCGAGATAGGGATAGTCGAGATCGTCGATCCCCCAGCCGAAGAACAGGCCCTCGGAGGTGCGAGCCGGATCGCCGAAGAAACGCGGGAAGATCACCTCGATCAGGCGCGATGGCGGCAGCGACCAGACCGTCGCGTAGCGAGCCGGCAGGTCGCGCCGCGGCGAGTCGGCGAGGCGTCCGACGGTGGGAACGAGCTGCACGGCGGCGAGCGCCAGGGCCATCAGGAACGGCAGCAGCACGCGCGGCGCGGCGGCCGGCCGCCGGTATGCCGCCGAAACGGCCAGCGCCAGCAGTCCCAGGGCGCTCATCATCGCCGTCGACGGCTCGCCGTTGAGCAGGGCGAGCCCCAGCGCCCCTCCCGCCAGGAGCGCCGGCCGCCGCCACGGCTCGCCCGGGGCCGCTCGCAGTGCTTCGTCCCCCCAGGCCAGCACCCAGGGGAGCCAGGAGATCCCCCAGTACAGATTGAAGGCGCTGAGCAGCGAGAGATAGGCGCCGCCGCCGGCGAACCCCACCCCGGCGAGCGCCGCGGCGCCGCGACCGCCTCCCAGCCGCCGCGCCAGCCGCCAGGCCCCGGCGAAAGCCACCGCGGCGTGCAGCACGGCCATGAGCGTCAAGGCATAGTAGGGGGGCACGGCGAGCACCAGCCAGCTCGGAGGGTAGAACGCGCCGTAGCTCGGGTTCGAGAGAATGGGCTGGCCGCCGTGCAGCCAGGGGTTCCAGACCGGCAGGCCGAAAGCGGAGAGCTCGCGGAAGGCGGTGCGAAGAGGCAGGTGGAACAGAGCGATGTCGCGGTTCGCCATGGCCCGGGACGGCGGCAGGACCGGCGCGAAGAGGCTCGCCAGCCAGACCGCGCCCAGCAGGCCGGGAGCCAGCGCCACGATGCCGCGGCGGACCGCCGCCGCCGTCGTCATGGCGAGGCCCGTGGCCGCCGGCCGTTGCCTGTCTTGGTGAAAACCAGCGTACCCACCAGCAGGGCGAAAAGGCTGACGGCGGCTCCCACGGGAACGAACGGGTCCCGGTACTCGAGCAGCAGCCGGTGCTCGCCGGGCGGCAGTTCCACTCCGACCTGGCAGGCCGCGGTGGGATAGACGGCGACGGGCGCGCCGTCGATCAGCGCCCGCCAGCCCTCGTCGAAGGTGATGGCGGCGACGAAGAACGCCCCCTCCGTCCCCGCCTGATAGCGGAAACGGACCTTCCCTCCTTCGTCCGCGGACTCCAGGAGGAGAGGAGGCCGGCTGTAGACCAGAGTCCGCGGAGGCATCCCCGGCCGGCCCGCATGCTCCTCCCGGCCAACCCTCCACTGCGCCGCTCGCGCCGCGGCGAGCGCCTCCCCCTGGCTGGGATGGAAGGTCACCCGCGGCACGAAACGAAACCGGGGCAGCACCTGGAGGTTCTCCCGCCGGCTCAAGCCCAGGAGCGCGGGATCCGTTCCCGCGGGGGGCTGGTCCGCGCTCTGCCGCGTCATCAGCACGGTGCGCACGTTCCAGACTCCGAGATAGCGGAAACCGCGCTCCGGCCGCGGCCACTCGTGCCGCAGGATCTCGTCCGCTCCCTGCGCCCACCGGGTGAGCATGAGATCGAAATCGATGTCAAAAGCGTAGGGGATGCGCCACAGCAGGCCGCCGTAGGGCGTCAGCCGCGCGATGTAGAGGCTCGTCCGGTCGGCCTGGGTTGCCAGCTCCTTCGGCGTCAGGTCGGGCCCGGCCAGGACCGGCGCGAAGACGCGGTCCCGGGCCGGCAGGAGCGACGCGGCCAGCGGCGGGGGTACCAGGTACAGAGCGGCCGGCACCGTTCTCAGCAGACGATGCTCGTAGTGCCAGAGATCGGCGGCCAGCAGCAGCAGCGCCAGCAGCGAGAGCCACCGTCCCCGTGGACGGCGCCAGCGGCAGAGGCCGAGGAGGGCGGTGACCGCCGCGGCCGTGGCCACGGCCGCCCAGCTCTCGGTACGCAGGTAGGAGAGCGCCGCGGCCTGCCGCCCCGCGCCGGGAAGCCCGGCGGCGAGCAGCGGCGAGGCGACGCCCGGAGCCCACAGGAGGAGCGCCGCCAGCGTCAGCGCGGTCGCCAGCACCGTCAGAGAGAAGGCGAGGGGAAGGTTCGCGGACTGGGGCCGGCCCGCCTGGCGCTCGGCGAGCAGGCGCTGCCAGCTTAAGGACCCGGCCAGCACCAGAGCCAGGATCGCCAGGATCGCGAACTTCTCCGGGAAGCGTTGCACCGCCAGCAGTGGAACCATCCGCCGGACCCCCGCATACAGCGGATTGTGGCGGCCCGGAGCGAGGAACGCGCCGGCGGCGAACGAGAGGGTCCACGCCGCTCGCCGGGGAATACCGCCGCGCAGGAGAGCCGCCGCTCCCAGCACCGCCAGCAAGAGTCCGGGATACAGCGACTGCACGTAGGGGTAGTGGCCATCGCTGAGCTGAGCCCCGAAGTAGAGCCCCTCTCCCTCGCGGTACGGATCACCATAGAAGCTGGGGAAGAGGACCTCCGCCAGCCGCTGCGGCGGCAGCGACCAAAGCATGGAGTGCCAGGCGTTCAAGGAGCGGCGGGGCGAGTCCGCCATCCGGCCCAGGGTGGGCAGGAGCTGCACCGACGCCAGGGCCAGGGCGAAGACGAAGATCACCAGCACCCGTAACGCCCCGCGCCCTCGCCGCCAGGCCGCCGGCCGCGGTGCCTCGGGCGACGAGGCCAGGGCCGCCGAAACCGCCAGGCCGAGCAGCGCGAGACCGGACATGAGAACCGTCGATGGCTCGCCGTTGAGCAGTTGCAGGCCGAGAACGCCCCCCGCCAGCAGGGCCGGCCGCCACCAGGGCTCGCCTCGCGGCGCGCGCAGGGCCTCGTCCGCCCAGGCCAGGAGCCAGGGCAGCCAGGCGAGGCTCAGCAGCAGCGTGAAGGCGCTGAGCTGGGAGAAGTAGGCGCCGCAGCCCGAGTAGCCGATCCCCGCCAGAGCGGCGGCGCCACGCCCGCAACCGAGCCGGCGCGCCAGCCGCCAGGCGCCGGCAAAGGCCAGGCCCATATGTAGCATGGCCATCAGGCTCAACGCGTAGTAGGGCGGCGCGGCGAGAACCAGCCAGCTCGGCGGATAGAAGGCGCCGTAGCTGGGGTTCGACAGCAGGGGCTGGCCGCCGTGCAGCCACGGGTTCCACAGCGGCAGGCCGAAAGCGGCGAGCTCCCGGAAGGCGAAGCGCAGAGGCAGGTGGAAGGAGGCGATGTCGCGGTTGCCCAGTGCCCGCTGCGGCGAAAGCAGGGGCCAGAGGAGGCTCAGCACCCAGGCCGCCCCCAGCAACGCCGGCTGCATCGCGGCCAGGACCCGGCGCGGCGCCGTCATCGCGCCTCCCGGGGCCGCCTGAAGACCAGCACGCCGGCCAGGACGGAGAACAGGGTGATGGCGGCTCCGACGGGGACGAACGGGTCCCGGTACTCGAGCACCAGGCGGTGCTCGCCGGGCGGCAGCTCCATCCCGATCTGGCAGGCGGCGGTGGGATGGACGGCCGCCGCCGAGCCGTCGATCCGGGCCCGCCAGCCCTCGTCGAAAGTGGAGGCGACGACGAAGAAAGCTCCGCCCTCCGCCCTGTACCGGAGGCGGACCCTCCCGCCCTCGTCGGCGGATTCGAGAAGCCGCGGCGGCCGGGTATAGACGAGGGTCTGGGCGGCCGGGCCCGGCCGCACGGCGTGCTCCTCCCGGCCGAGCCCCCAATTCGCCGCCCGCGCCGCGGCGACCGCCGCGGTCAGATCGGGATGGAAGGTCACCCGCGGCACGAAGCGGAAACGGGGGAGCACGTGGGGGTTCTCCAGGCGGCTCAAGCCGATGAGCACCGGGTCCGATCCCGCCGGCGGCTGCTCGGCGATCCGCCTCGCCGTCAGCAGGGTGCGCACGTTCCAGGCTCCGAGATAGCGGAAGCTGCGCTCCGGCTGCAGCCACTCATGCTGGAGGATCTCGTCCGACGCTTGCGCCCAGTTGGTGAGCATGAGGTCGAAGTCGACGTCGAAGGCGTAGGGGATGCGCCAGAGCAGGCCGCCATAGGGTGTGACTCGCGCGATGTAGAAGCTCGTCCGGTCGGCCTGGTTGGCCACCTTCGCCGGCGATAGATCGGTACCGGCCTCGGGGGTCGCGAAAACGCGGTCCCGGGCCGGGAGGAGAGAGGCGGCCAGCGGCGGCGGCTCCAGGTAGACGGCCGCCGGCACCGTTCTCACCAGGCGCTGGCCGTAGTGCAGCAGATCGGCGGCCAGCAGCAGGATCGCCAGCAGCGAGAGCCACCGCCGCGACGGCCGGCGCCGGCGGCACAGGCCGAGGAGGGCGGCGACCGCTCCCGCGGTCGCCAGGGCGGCCCCGCTCTCGCCGCGCAGGTAGGGAAGGGCGGCGGGGTTCGAGAGGTAGGGCTCGCCCGCGACGGTCAGCAGCGTCGAGGCGGTGGCCGGAGCCCACAGCAGCACCGCCGCGAGGGTCGCCGTGATCGCGAGCATCGCCAGGGAAAGAGCGAGGGGGAGGTTCGCGGCCTGCGGCCGGCCGGCCTGGCGCTCGTCGAGCAGCCACTGCCAGCTCAAGGACCCCGCCAGCACCAGCGCCAGGACCGCCAGGATCGCAAACCTTTCCGGATAGCGCAGCACCGCCAGCGGCGGCACGATCCCGCGGACTCCGGCGTAGAGCGGGTTATGACGGCCGATGGCGAGAAAAACGCCGGCTCCCAGGATGAGGGCCCACGCCGCCCGCCGTGGAGTGCCTCGGCGCAGCAGCGCCGCCGCCCCCAGCAGCGCCAGCAGCAAGCCCGGGTAGAGCGACTCGACGTAGGGGTAATGGCCGTCGCTGATCTCGCCGCCGAAGAACAGCCCCTCGGAAACGCGGGCCGGGTCGCCGTAGAAGCGCGGCAGGAAGATTTCGGCCAGGCGTTGCGGCGGCATCGACCAGCTCATGGCGAGCGCCGGGTCCAGCGCTCGCCGGGGCGAGTCCACCATCCGGCCCAGGGTGGGCACGAGCTGCACCGCCGCCAGGGCCAGCCCGAAGGCGAAAGGCACCAGCACTCTCAGGAACGGTTGCACCCACGGCCGGGCTCCCGCCTGGCGCCCCGCCAACATCGCCGCCGACACCGCCAGGGCCAGCACCGCGAGGCTGCTCATGAACACCACCGCCGGCTCGCCGTTGAGCAGCTGCAGACCCAGGGCCCCTCCCGCCAGCAGCGCCGGCCGCCACCAGCGCTCGCCTCGCGGCGCGCGCAACGCCTCGTCCGCCCAGGCCAGGAGCCAGGGCAGCCAGGCAAAACCCAGGAACATGGTGAAGGCGCTGAGCTGGGAGAAGTAGGCGCCGCAGCCCGAGTAGCCGATCCCCGCCAGCGCGGCGGCACCGCGCCCGCAACCGAGCCGGCGCGCCAGCCGCCACGAGCCGGCGAACGCCACGCCCACATGCAGGAAGGACAGCAGGCTCATGGCGTAGTAGGGAGGTGCCGCGAAGATCAGCCAGCTCGGCGGGTAGAAGGCGCCGTAGCTGGGGTTCGACAGCAGGGGCTGGCCGCCGTGCAGCCATGGGTTCCACAGCGGCAGGCCGAAGGCGGCGAGCTCCCGGAAGGCGAAGCGCAAAGGAAAATGGAAGGCGGCGATGTCGCGGTTGCCCAGCGCCCGTCGCGGCGAGAGCAGCGGCCAGAGGAGGCCCAACACCCAGGCCGCTCCCAGCAATGCCGGCTGCAGCGCGGCCAGGAGCCGGCGCGGCGCCGTCATCGCGCCTCCCGGGGCCGCCTGAAGACCAGCACGCCCACCAGGAAGGAGAACAGGGTGATGGCGGCTCCGACGGGGACGAAGGGGTCCCGGTATTCGAGGAGCAACTGGTGCTCTCCCGGCGGCAGCTCCACCCCGATCTGGCAGGCGGCGGTGGGATGGACGGCCGCCGCCGAGCCATCGATCCGGGCCCGCCAGCCTTCGTCGAAAGTCGAGGCGGCGACGAAGAAAGCTCCGCCCTCCGCCCGGTACCGGAGGCGGACCCTCCCGCCCTCGTCCGCCGACTCCAGAAGCCGCGGCGGCCGGGTATAGACGAGGGTCTGGGCGGCCGGGCCCGGCCGCACGGCGTGCTCCTCCCGGCCCAGTCCCCAATTCGCCGCCCGCGCCGCGGCGACCGCCGCGGTCAGATCGGGATGGAAGGTCACCCGCGGCACGAAGCGGAAACGGGGGAGCACGTGGGGGTTCTCCAGGCGGCTCAAGCCGATGAGCACCGGGTCCGATCCCGCCGGCGGCTGCTCGGCGATCCGTCGCGCCGTCAGCAGGGTGCGCACGTTCCAGGCTCCGAGATAGCGGAAGCTGCGCTCCGGCTGCAGCCACTCATGCTGGAGGATCTCGTCCGACGCTTGCGCCCAGTTGGTGAGCATGAGGTCGAAGTCGACGTCGAAGGCGTAGGGAATGCGCCAGAGCAGACCGCTGTAGGGTGTGAGCCTGGCGATGTACAGGCTCGCCTGGTCGGCCTGGTTCGCCACTTCAGGCGGCGACAGGTCGGGGCCGGCCGGAGGCGGTGCGAAAACGCGGTCCCGGGCCGGGAGGAGAGACCCGGCCAGCGGCGGCGGATCCAGGTAGACGGCGGCGGCGGTCGTCCGCGGCAAACGGTGCCCATAGTGCCAGAGATCGGCGGCCAGCAGCAGCACCGCCAGCAGCGAGAGCCAGCGCCGTGACGGCCGGCGCCAGCGGCACAGGCCAAGGAGGGCGGCGACCGCCGTGGCGGTCGCCAGGGCGGCCCAGCTCTCACCCCGCAGATAGAGGAGAGCCGCGGCCCGCGGCGCCGGGACGGGCGCGCCGTTGGCGGCCAGGAATGGCTTGGCGAGGTCAGGGGCCCACAGGAGGAGCGCCGTCAGGACCGCCACCGCGGCGAGCACCACCAGAGAGAGGACGAGAGGCAGGTTCGCGGCCTGGTGCCGGCCGGCCTGGCGCTCGTCGAGCAGGCGCTGCCAGCCGAGGACCCCCGCCAGCACCAGAGCCAGGACCGCCAGGATCGCGAACTTTTCCGGGTAGCGCAGCACTCCCAGCACCGGTACCAACCGGCGCAATCCCACGTAGAGAGGGTTGTGGCGGCCCAGCGCGAGAAAAAGGCCGGCACCGAGGCTGAGGCCCCAGGCCGCCCGCCGGGGGATGCGGCCGCGCAGCAGGGCCGCGGCTCCCAGCACCGCCAGCAGCAAGCCCGGGTAGAGCGACTCGACGAAGGGAAATTGGCGATCGCTGATCTCGCCGCCGAAAAACAGTCCCTCCGCGACGCGGGCCGGGTCGCCGTAGAAGCGCGGCAGGATGACCTCGACCAGCCGCCGCGGCGGCAGCGACCAGTGCATGGCCTGCTCGGGCTCCAGCGCCCGGCGGGGCGAGTCCGCCATCCGGCCCAGGGTGGGCAGAAGCTGCACCGCCGCCAACGCCAGAGCGAAGGTGAAGGGCACCAGCACCCGCGAGGCCCGCCGCGGCCGGGCCCCCGCCTGCCGCCCGGCCGCCGAGGCCGCGAGAGCCAGCAGAGCGAGCCCGGACATGATCGCCGTCGCAGGCTCGCCGTTGAGCAGTTGCAGGCCCAGGACGCTCCCCGCCAGCAGCGCCGGCCGCAACCAGCGCTCGCCTTGCGGTGCGCGCAGGGCCTCGTCCGCCCAGACCAGAAGCCAGGGCAGCCAGGCCAGGCTCAGGAGCAGGGTAAAGGCGCTGAGCTGCGAAAGGTACGCGCCGCAGCCCGAGTAGCCGATTCCGGCCAGCAGCGCCGCGCCGCGTCCGCAGCCCAGCCGGCGCGCCAACCGCCACGCGCCGGCGAAAGCCAGGCCCATGTGCAGCAGGGCGAGCCAACTCAGGGCATAGTAGGGCGGCAAGGCAAGCACCAGCCAGCTCGGCGGATAGAAGGCGCCGTAGCTGGGGTTCGACAACAGGGGCTGGCCGCCATGCAGCCACGGGTTCCACGACGGCAGGCCGAAAGCGGCGAGCTCCCGGAAGGCGAAGCGCAGAGGCAGGTGAAAGGCGGCGATGTCGCGGTTGGCCAGCGCCCGCCGCGGCGAAAGCAGCGGCGAGAGGAAGCTCAGGACCCAGGCCGCCCCCAGCAGTGCCGGCAGAACCCTGGCGAGGAATTCGCTCCCGCCGAAGGCACGGGGTCTCGCCGTCGCTGCGTCCACTTCCCTCATGCTCCTTGAAAGGGAGATTGCCGCCGGCGAAAGAGGAAGGCTCCCGCCATCAGGGCGGCCACGCTGACGCCGGCTCCGAGCGGTACGGAGGGGTCCTGGTACCGGAGCTCCAGCCGGTGCGCGCCCGGGGGGAGCTGCACTCCGATCTGACAGGCCGCGGTAGGCCGCACGGCGACGGGGGAGCCGTCCACCCGTGCTCGCCAGCCTTTGTCGAAGGTCATGGCGGCGACGAAGAACGCTCCTTCATCGGCCTGATACTCGAACACGATACGGCCCCCTTCGTCGGCCGTGGTCAGCAGGCGAGGCCGCCGCCGGTAGGTCAGGGTCCGCGGCGGCGACCCCGGCCATACGCTCTGCTCTTCCCGTCCCACGTCCCACCGCAGCGCCCGGGCGGCCGCGAGAGCGGCGGCCTGGGTAGGATGAAACGTCACCCGCGGCACAAAGCGGAATCGCGGCAGCACGAAGACATTCCGCACCTTGCGCATTCTCTGGACTTCCGGCTCCGCCGCCGCCGGTGGCTGGTCCGGGCTGGTCCTCGGCAGCAGGAGGGTGCCGGTGTTCCAGACGCCGAGATAGCGGTAGAACGCTTCCGAATTCCGCCTCTCGCTCACCAGGATGTCCGCCGCCCGGCTTCCCCAGCCGGTGAGCATGAGCTCGAAGTCTTTGTTGAAAGCGTAGGGGATCTGCCAGAGCAGCGCCACGTAGGGTGACAGCCGGGCGATGTAGGCCTGCTGCACGACGGTCCGCGGATCGCCGCCGCGAGGCACCACCACCAGCCCGCCGTAGACACTCTCCTCAATGAAGATCCGGTCGCGAGCCGGCAGCAGCGTCGCGGCCAGGGATGGCGGAGTCTGGTAGAGAGACGCCGGAAGGGTCCGCGGCAGCCCGTGCCCGTAGTGCCAGAGGTCGGCGGCGAGAAGAGCGACCGCCAACAGCGAGAGCAGGCGGCTGGACGGCCGCCGCCAGCGGCAGAGAGCGAGCAGCCCGGCGACCGCGCCCGCCGTGCCGGCCGCGGCCCAGCTCTCCGCCCGCAGGTAGTCGAGGCCCGCCGCCCGGCCCGCCGCATCCAGGTTGATCGCGCCCTGGCTGGCGATGAGCCACTGAGCCGCGCCGGGCGCCATCCGCAGCAGGGTCGTCAGTGTCAGGGCGGACGCCAGCGCCACCAGCGACAGGGCCAACGGCAGATCCGCGGCCTGGGGACGGCCCGCCTGCCGTTCGGCGAGCAGGCGTTGCCAGCCCAGAAACCCCGCCACCACCAGGGCCAGAACCGTCAGCACGGCGAACTTCTCCGGGAAGCGCAGAACCGCCAGCACCGGCACCGACCGGCGCAGCCCTTCATAGACCGGGTTATGCCGGCCGAGGGCGAGAAAGCCGCCGCCGAAAGCGAGCAGGAGCCAGGCGCCGCGCCGGGGGATACCGCCGCTCAGCAGAGCCGACAGCCCGAGCACGGCCAGCAGCAGACCCGGATAGAGTGACTCCAGGAAGGGGTGGTGCAGGTCGTTGAGCCGCCAGCCGAAGAAGCGCCCCTCGACGTCCCGCACCGGATCGCCGAAGAAGCGGGGGAAGACGACCTCGACCAGCCGCGCCGGAGGCATCGACCAGAGGGTGGCCTGGGCGGCGGGCAGGTGCTCGCGCGGCGAGTCCGCCAGGCGGGCGAGGGTGGGCACGAGCTGCGCCGCGGCCAGTGCCAGCGCGAAGGCGAACGGCAGGAGGATGCGCGGCGCCACGGATGGGCGGCGCCACGCCGCCGAGGCGGCGAGGGCCAGCAGCGCCAGCCCGCTGACGACCACCATCGCGGGCTCGCCGTTGAGGAGCTGGAGGCCCAGGGCGCCACCCGCCAGGAGGGCCGGCCGCCACCAGCGCTCGCCCGGCGCGGCGCTCAGGGCTTGCTCGGCCCACGCCAGGGGCCATGGAAACCAGGCCAGGCTCCAGAGCAGGTTGAGGGCGCCGAGCAGGGACAGGAAGACCCCGCAGCCGGAGAAGCCCACCGCCGCGAGGGCCGCCGCGCCTCGGCCGCAACCCAGGCGCCGGGCCAGAAACCAGGCGCCGGCAAAGGCGAGCCCGGCATGGAAAATCGTCAGCAGGCTCAGGGCGTAGTGAGGGGGCACGGCGAACACCAGCCAGCTCGGCGGATAGAAGGCGCCATAGCTGGGGTTCGAAAGAATCGGCTGGCCGCCATTGAGAAATGGGTTCCACGCCGGCAGGCCGAAGGCCGCCAGGTTGCGAAAGGTGAGCCGCAACGGCAGATGAAAATTGGCGACGTCGCGGTTGGCCAGCACCCGGCTCGGCGGCAGCAGCGGCGCGAAAAGGCTCAGCAGCCAGGCCGTGCCCAGAAAAACCGGGTGCCCCGCCAGGTCGAGCCACCTTGAGGCTTGAGGTCTCGCCTCCGGAATCGTCATGGCCGAACGCTCACCCCTCCGGGCGCCAGGCGACGCCCAAACCGCCAAGGCCAGAAGAATGCCACGATCCCGCAGGCCAGGGCGGCCAGAGTGACGGCAGCCCCCAATCCAAGGCGCGGCTCCCGGTACTCGAGCAGCAGGCGGTGCTCGCCCGCCGGCAGCTCGACGCCGAGTTGGGAGGCGGCCGTCGGCTGGACGCTGAGCGGCGAGCCGTCCTCCAGACTCGCCCGCCAGCCCTCGTCGAAGGTCATGGCGGCCACCAGGAAGGCCCCTTCCGCCGCCCGGTAGCCGACCCGGATCCTCCCGCCCTCGTCCACCAGCTCCAAGGGTTGCGGCGGCTGTCCATACGAAAGGATACGGCCCGGCTGGCCGATGCACTGCTCGTCCCTCGCCACCTTCCAGGCGAGCGCCCGGGCCGCGGCCACCGCCTGGGCGTAGGTGCGGTGGAAGCTCACCCGCGGCACGAAACGGAAACGGGGCAGCAGGTAGGGATTGGCCACCCGGCGCAGAGCCACGACACCGGCATCCTGTAGCGAAGGGTTTCGCAGCATCGCTGCCTGCTCCGCCAGCGGCCTGTGCAGGAAGACATCGCCGACGTTCCACACCCCCAGGTAACGGTAACCCCTCCGCGGCAGGGCCCATTCGGTCTGGAAGATGTCCGCCGCGCGCTGGCCCCACCGGGTCAGCATCAGCTCGAAGTCCTCTTCGAAGACGTAGGGGATGTCCCAGAGCAGCGCCGAGTAGGGTTGAAGGGTGGCGATCTTTTGCCGCGTGACGGCGGCCTTCAGGTCGCCCTTCGCGGGCATCAGGTCCACGGGGCCCGCGGCGGCCGGCTGGAGGAAGATCCGGTTGCGCACCGGCGGCGGACCGGCGGCGAGGACCGGCGCAGGCCCGTAGACCGTGGCCGGAACACCCCTCACCAGCTCGTGCCCCTGGTGCCAGAGGTCGGTGGCGAGGAGGGCCAGGGCGAGCCCTTGGAGCAGCCGCCGCGGCGGCCGGCTCCAGAGGCAGAGGGCCAGCAGCGCGGCGACTCCCGCCGCCGTGGCCACGGCGATCCAGCTCTCGGTCCGCAGATAGGCCACACCCGCGGCGGCGGCCGCCGCGCCGTCCCTGCCGGGCTCGGCCTGGCTGGCGAGGAGCCGCGCGGCGGATCCCGGTGCGAGGCCCAGCAGCAGGGCCAGCGCCAGGGCACCGGCCAGCACCGCGAGCGCCAGGACGAGGGGGAGCCGGGCGCTTTCCGGCCGGCCGGCCCGCCGCTCATCCAGCAGCCTCTGCCACCCCAGAATGCCTGCCAGCGCCAGAGCGAGGACACCCAGTACGGCGAACTTCTCCGGGTAGCGCAGTACCCCCAACGGTGGGAACACCCGCCGCAGCCAGCCATAGGCGGGGTTGTGGTTCCCCAGGGCCAGAAGCCACCCGCCGGCGCAGGCCAGAGCCCAGGCGCCGCGGCGCGGAATGCCGCCGCTCGCCAGCGCGGCCACCCCCAGGACCGTCAGCAGCAGACCTGGATAGAGCGATTCGATATACGGGAAATAAAGCTCGCTGAGCCGCCAGCCGAAAAACAGCCCTTCCAGGCTGCGCGTCGTGGCGCCGAAGAAATGGGGAAACACCGTCTCGATCAGGCGTGCCGGCGGCAGCGACCAGTCGGCGGCGGCTTCGAGAGTGAGCGCGCGGCGCGGCGACTCGGTCAACCGGCCGAGAGTCGGGATGAGCTGCACCGCGGCCAAGGCCCCGGCGGCGAGAAAGGGCACCAGAGCCCGCGCCGCCGTCTTCGCGTCCGAACGGCCGCGCAGCACCGCGGCGTCCACGGTCAACGCCAGCAGGCCCAGACCGCTCATCATCGCCGTTGCCGGCTCGCCGTTGAGCAGCGTCATCCCCAGCGCCCCACCCGCCAGCAATCCCGGCCGCCACCACCGCTCCGCCGGGCCCGCCGCCAGCGCCGCGTCGCCCCAGGCCAGCACCCAGGGAAGCCAGGCGATTCCCCCGTGGAGGGTGTAGGCACTGAGCAGGGAGAGGCTGGCGCCGCACCCCGAGAAGCCGACGCCCGCCAGGGTCGCGGCTCCCCGCCCGCAGCCGAGCCGGCGCGCCAGAAACCATGCCCCGCCGAATGCGAGCGCCGCGTGCAGGATCGCCAGCAGGCTGAGAGCATAAACCGGCGGCAGCGCCAGCACCAGCCAGCTCGGAGGATAGAAGGCCGCGTAGCTGGGATTCGACAGAATGGGCTGGCCGCCGTGCAACCAGGGATTCCACTGCGGCAACCCAAAGGCAGCCAGATGGCGAAAGGCCGTCCGCAACGGCAGGTGAAAGACCGGAATGTCCCGGTTGGCCAAGGCCCGTGCCGGCGACAGCACGGGCGCGAAAAGGCTCAGCAACCAAGCCAGCGCGATGAGAGCAGGTAGAAGCGTGAAGATCCGGCGGCGCATTGAAACGGTCCCTGCGCCGCAGTCTATCCCGCCAGGCCCGCCGAACGCCGGCCTGGCGAGAGTGCTACTTTCCAGGCCAGCGGACGAAGAAGCCGTCGGCCCAGACGATGTCCTGGTCGTAATCGGTAGGATCGAAGCCGTTCACCGTGTAGGCGCTGCCGAGGGCGCTGTTGTCGCGGCCGCCGCTGCCGATGAGCATGACGTGGATCGCCTGGACATTGACCGGGTCGAGATAGTACTTGTAGGGATTTTTCCAGCCATCGGCTTCGGAGACTCGCTCGATGTACGCGGGTACCAGAAGAGTCTCGAGATCCGGACGCGAAACCGTTTTGTAGTCGGAGAGGTCGATGTTCGTCGCGGTGGCCCCGGCGGCGGCCGCGCCTACCTGGTCGGACAGCCATGAGAACATCGCCGTGCCGGTAATCCGCATATCGGCGACCGTTCTTTTCTGCTTGGCCTTCTGCATGGCGTCCAGAAGGTTCGGGATCAGGATGCCGGCCAGGATGCCGATGATCGCGACGACGATCAATAGCTCGATGAGCGTAAAGCCCGTCGGTTTTCCTGCGAGTCTACGCTTCATAATCAATCTCCCCCCAATGGTATCAACGTCCTTCATCAGGGCAAGGGACGTGCCATCTTGAGGCCGGCCGTAAGTTGTTGGGAAAAAAGCACTTCCTTGTTCACCGAGGAGGCTTGCGCTGGCAAAAAACGTCATCCCGCCGCCATCGGCTGTCACTGCGCCGCGGAGACATAGAAAGATAGAATCTGGCGCATGCGAACAACTCCGCGATCGAGCTCGCGCAGGGAGATCCTTTCGTTCTTGCCGTGGATTCCCTGCGTCTCCTCCGGGCTCAACAGAAAGGGCGACAAGCCGTAGGCCGGAATCCCCCGTTCCCGGAAGAAACGGGAATCCGTGAAGCCGGCGATGAAGGTGGGAACCACCGGCCCTTCGGGCTTCAAGGCCCGCTCCATGGCGCGATAGAGGCGGCCGGCGGCCGGCGATGGCGGCGAAGGTGGCGAGGTCACCATCACCTTGACCGTGAAGCCTGGGCCCAGCAGGCGCCGGACCTCGGCGAGGAAGGCGGCCGAGTCGGTGTCGGGAAGGAGACGGATGTCGATACGCGCCATGGCCGTCTCCGGAATGACGTTGATCCGTTCGCCTCCCCGCAGCACGGTGACCTGGACGGTGTCGAGAAAGAGGTTCGCCATGCCCGGCATGAGGAACTCCTTCGGCCCGCCCTGGGTGATGACGGTGTCGATGGCGCCGAAGATGCGCCGCCAATGGGGGTTCTGGAGCGGCGCGATGGCATGGGCGTAATCCCGTACGGGGGGGCTGACATGGAACCGGGGAGGGGCGCCGAGCAGCCGGGCCAGCCCCTGTATGAGCTGATGGCTGGCGCTTTCGGGGTTCAGGCCGGCGCCGTGGCCGCCTCGGCCGGAGGCCGAGACCTCGAGCCAGAGAGGACGCTTCTGCGCCACCTCGATTCCCCACCACAGCAGCTTGCCGCCGGCCCCCGTCTGGCTCCTGCCGCCTTCTCCGATCACCGCCTCGACTCCCTGGAAGAGCTCCGGGTGCTGGGCGAGCAGCCACGCCGTACCCAGCAGACCTCCGTTCTCCTCGTCGGCCACGGCAAGAAAGATCACGTCGCGCGCCAGAGGAACCTGGCGTCGCTTGAGGTCGACCAGGGCGGCGAGCTGCACGATGCCCAGACTCTTGTCGTCGAGCGTGCCGCGCCCCCAGAGAAACCCGCCGTCGACCTCGCCGCCGAACGGCGCTTTGCTCCATCCCGGCCCGGCGGGGACCACGTCCATGTGATGCAGAAGCAGGACGGCACGGCCGCCGCTCGCCGGCGAGGCGAGGCGAGCCCAGAGGTTCGCGCGGCCTTCCGGGGTCTTGACGACCTGGGAGGCGATGCCCTCCTTCCGTAACAGGCCGGCCAGGAAGTCCGCGGCCTGCTGCTCGTTGCCCGGAGGATTCGAGGTGTCGATGCGCACGTATTGCTGGAGCCAGACCGCCGCCTCCGACAGCTTCGGGGACGGACGCGCGGCAGGCGCCAGCGGGGCCGGCGCGGCCAGCCAGAGAAGGGGAAGGACGATGGCGAGGACGGTGGCGAGATAATAGCGGCGCATCCGGGAGACACTCTATAGACCAAAAAGGGGGCCACCCGCGGGCGCCCCCCTCAAGACCAGCCTAAGATTTCAGAACGATTAGTTGGTCTTCTGCGGCCAGCGGACGAAGAAGCCGTCAGCCCAGACGATGTCCTGATCGTAGTCGGTGGGATCGAAGCCGGCGACGGTGTACTTGTCGGCGGTCGTCGCGTTGTCGCGGCCCTTGGAGCGAACCGCCAGCACGGTCTGAGCCAGCACGTTGGCTGTGTTCATATAGTAGGAGTAGGTATTCTTCCAGCCGTCCTTGTCCGGCACCGACTGCAAATACTGCGGCACCAGGAAGGTGCCGACGACCGTGGAGGTCAGCGGACCGCCGTAAGCACCGAGGTCGACCTCGGTGGCCGTCGCGCCGGCCGCCGCCGCGCCGACCTGGTCGGTGAGCCAGGAGAACATCGCGGTGCCGCTGTTGCGCATGTCAGCCACGGTCCGCTTCTGCTTCGCCTTCTGGAGCGCGTCCAGGAAGTTCGGGATGAGCAGGGCTGCAATGATACCGATGATCGCGACCACGATCAGCAGCTCGATCAACGTGAAGCCCTTCTGACGATTACGAATCTTCATCAACATTTTAGGGTCTCCTCCCCTCGTTTTCACTTCTTGCCCCCGGGAAATCCGCGGAGCCTTGTCACCCTGTAATAAAGCAGGGTCGATGCCAGGGGTTGGAGAGCTCTAAGTCCTTTGTTTTCTTCCGCTTCAGTTTCCGGCTCGACAAAATTTGCCACCGCTGCCTACCACTAAGTGTCAGAAACCAGACGGCGAACCGCCCGGCTGTAGAGCGCGACGCCGTCCACGAAGGCGGGCAGCGCGAAGCGTTCGTTGGCGGCGTCGACCTGCAGGGTGTCGGTGTTCATGATGAGGAAGGGGGAGAAGCCGTAGGCCGGCACCCCCAGGGTGCGGAAGAAGCGCGAGTCGGTGGCGGTCCAGGGCAGGAAGTACGGTCCTAGGGTCGCGTCGGGGTAGCTCTCGCGCAGAGCCGCCTGGAGGCCCAGGAAGACGGGATGGTTCAACGGGCTGCCGCCGCGGGAGGAATCGGGCTCGTCGAGCCGGGTCGTCAGGCCGAAGGTCAGCCAGGGCGGCACGAGCTTGTCGCGCACCTTCGCCAGATCCTCTCCCGGCAGGAGCTGGAACTTGATCAACAGCTCATAGCCGCCGCCCGGCGCCGGCGCCACCTTGAACGGCACCGCCTCGCTGCGCAGCATGGAGCGCAGGTAGCCCGGCAGCTTGCGATAGGCGGCGACATCCCCCATGACCTTCTCGGGATGGGTGATGAGGTCCCGCAGATCCGCGCGGTCGCGGGTCGGCCCATAGGCGGCCAGAGTCGCCGCGGCCTCGGGCGTCAGCCGCAACTCCGTCTCCGTGGGTCCCATCTCCGCCAGCGTCTTGCGCAGCTGCTCGAGCGGCTCGCGGTCGCCGCTGCAGACGGTGAGGTCGGCGAACCGCCGCTGCGCGACCTCCGTCCCCCAGAACTTGATCTCCTCGCGGGACCGCGCCTCGACCACTCCCCCTTCGGTGAGCACCGCCCAGAAGTCGCGGACCATCTCTGGGTGGAGCTGAAGGATGCGGCGCACCCCCAGGCGGCTCCCCCGCTCCTCGCTGCTGGTGGCGAGAAAGAGCACGGAGTGCTTGAGCCGGGCCCCGCTCTTCTTCAGGTCGATCATCGCCAGCATCTGGGAGATGGCGATGCTCTTCATGTCGAAGACGCCGCGGCCATAGATCCATGGACCGTCGATCCGCGCCTCGAAGGGCGGCGAGAACCACTCCTTGGGATCGACCGCCGAGACGTCGAGGTGATTGTGCAACACCAGGGGATGCCGGTCCTCACCATCCAGCCAGGCGTAGAGGTTGGCCTTTTTCGGACCCACCGGCTCGATGCGGTAGGGAATGCCGGCGGCGGCGAAGTGGCGGGCCAGGAACCGCGCGCCGGCAAGCTCGTCGCCCGTCGTCTCGCTGGTGTCGATCCGCGCATACTCCTGCAGGAGCTTCACCTCGGGCATGGCGGCGTAGTCGCGCTTCGCCCACTCCTCGGAGCGGCGGGCCTGCAAAGGGCGGTCGAGCAGCTTCACCAGGCCGAAGGTGACGCCTCCCACCAGCACCAGGCTGGAGTACAGGGCAATTCGGGCGGCCCGCCGGCGTCGCGATCCAAGGGCTGTCAGAGTCATGGGACCCGCGATCATAAACCCGTCTTCGCCAGTTGTGTATGCTTCGCTGGACTTCGCACCTCGCTGACATCGCCGAGACACCCATGACCTCTTCTGATACAAGGGCGCCCGCCCACCCGCGACGCTTCCCGGCCGGCCCGCTCCTCGCCCTGGCCGGCGCCGTCGCCTGCCTGCGCTACCTGCTGGCGGAGATCGCCCGCCTGAGGGGGAGCCTGGGTTTTCCCCTCGACGACAGCTGGATCCATCTGCAGTTCGCCCGTAACCTGGCCCGCGGCCTCGGCCTCTCCTACAACCCCGGGCATCTCGTCACCGGCTCCACGGCCCCGCTGTGGACGGCCCTGCTCTCCCTCCTCTTCCTGCTGCCCGGCAGCGTCGTCGTCTGGACCAAGGCACTGGGCCTCGCGCTCCACCTCGCCGGCATTGAAGCCACCCGGCGGCTGGGCCGCGAGCTCGGCCTCTCTCCCGGTTTCGCGGCGCTGGCGGCGGGGCTCACCCTGGCGACGAGCTGGCTCGTGTGGTCCGCCCTGTCGGGAATGGAGATCCCGCTCTTCATCCTGCTTTCCCTGTGGGGGATGATCCTCCACCTGCGCGAGCGCGATGACCTCCGCCAGCCGCGGCGGCTGCCCCTCTCGGCGGGAGTCTTCGCCGTCGCCGCCCTGGCGCGTCCCGAGGCGATCCTGCTCCTGGCGCTCGCCTTCGCGGACCGTTTCCTGGTCTTCACCGATCCTGAAGAGGAACGCCGCTGGCGGGCTCCCTCACCCCGGACGCTGCTGCTGGCCGCCGCCTTCGCCGTCTGCGCCCTGGCCGGCCCATGCCTCTTCTACCGCTGGGCGGGCGGCTCCTTCCTTCCCACCACCTGGGCGGCCAAGGGCGGCGGCGCGGCGCACGGCCTGCTGCCCAATCAGCGCTACCTCGCCAACGTCCTCAACCTGTTCTTCCAGCCCCAGCCGTGGATGACCCTCCTCGCCGGCGCCGGCGCCCTGGCGCTCGCCGCCCGCCTGGGGACGCCCCGCGAGCGCGGCCTGCTGCCGGCTCTCTGGCTGTTCAGCCTGCCGCTCGCCTACTCGGTGCTGACGCCGGGGCCCACGCAGATGCTGGGCAACTTCGGCCGCTACTACTTCCCTCTCTTCCCGGTGCTGGTGATCCTGGGCGTCCTCGGCCTCGAAGGTCCCATCCGCGCCGTGGGCGAAATCCTGCGTTCGCCGCTCCTGCGCGCGGCCCTCGCCGCTCTCGGCATCGCGGTCCTCTGCGCTCCCACGCTCGCCAACCTCGTCCGGGGCGAAAGCTTCTACGTGCGGAACGTCGCCAACGTCCAGGAGAGCGACGTCGCGATCGCCCGGTGGCTGGCGGCCCGGGTCCCTCCCGAGGCGGTGCTGGCGGTGAACGACATCGGCGCCATCAAGTACCTGCTGCCCAACCCGATCGTCGATCTCGCGAGCATCGCCACCCCGGAGATCCGCCGCGAGGTCCAACAGGCCGTGGCGGCCGGCACCCCCTGGAACGACGCCATGGTGGCCGCCGTCGAGCGGCGCCGGCCGGACTACGTGGTGATCTTCCCCTCCTGGGTGCCCGGAGTCGCCCGCGACCCTCGCTTCCGGCCCGTGTACCATCTGGACATCCCGGGCAACATCACCATGGGCGGCAGCGAGATCGTGGTCTACGACATGCCGTGGACGCGGTATCCTTTGCGGCCCTGAAGAGCCGGGCTCAAAAGCATCGATACCGGTTCTTCGGGTAAGGATACCGAGCTCCACGGTATCGATACCCGTGCTCCCGGTAAGCATCGGCGGGGCGCGGTAAGGATACCGGGACTCCCGGTAAGCATCGGCGGGACAAGGTATCGATACCGGCTCTCCAGTAAGGATACCGAGCCCCACGGTATCGATACCCGCGCTCCCGGTAAGCATCGCAGAGGCGCGGTAAGGATACCGGGACTCCCGGTAAGCATCGGCGGGACGAGGTATCGATACCGGCTCTCCCGGTAAGGATACCGAGCTCCTCGGTACCGATACCCGCGCTCCCGGTAAGCATCGCAGAGGCGCGGTAAGGATACCGGGACTCTCGGCAAGCATCGGCGGGACAAGGTATCGATACCGACTCTCCCGGTAAGCATCGCGGAGGCACGGTAAGGATACCGGGACTCCCGGTAAGCATCGGCGGGACAAGGTATTGATACCGGCTCTCCAGGTAAGGATACCGAGCTCCGCGGTATCGATACCCGCGCTCCCGGTAAGCATCGGAGAGACAAGGTATCGATACCGGCGCTTCCGGTAAGCATCGCGGAGACGCGGTATGGATATTTGGCTTCAGGATTTCTCTCCGTTACCGCATGGGCGGCGGCGCACCCACACCAACGTAAATCACCCT
This sequence comes from Thermoanaerobaculaceae bacterium, assembly GCA_963717295.1. GTDB lineage: Bacteria > Acidobacteriota > Thermoanaerobaculia > Multivoradales > UBA5704 > DATARR01. The sequence goes on along the minus strand of OY970330.1, from coordinate 5,968,227 downwards.
TGGCAGGGTTCCAGAAGGGTGGGTTCCTCGCAATCCCCGGGTTCCCACCGGCTCCGCCGGTTCCCACCCGGGGCTAGGCGTCTGCCGCCCTCCGGGCTGGTGAATCGTCCTCGGCAAAATTGGCGTTGTGTAGGCCGGTGTCTTTGCCCCGCAAGGGACAGGCGGGTTCCCAAAACCACGCCGGTATGATTCGGGTTGGGGACCGACCCGACGATGCGGCGAGCCCGTAGGGCGGCGGTCGAGGCGTTGGGCGTGTCCCATCGACCCTGGGCTGGTCTCTCTCGGCCCGTTGGGCCGATGGGGCCGGCGGACGACGGTCCCGTGTACCAGACTGGACATCCCGGGCAACATCACCCTGAGCGGCAGCGAGATCGTGGTCTACGATATGCCGTGGACGCGGTACCCGCTGCGGCCCCTGAGAGAGAGGAGTACCGCGCATGGAATGGCAGACACCGGCTTGGCAAACCCCCGTAGATAGAGCTGATCGGGTTGAGCTGCTTTGCCTCCCCCACCAGAGTATCGTCCCTGCGGAAGGCTGGCCTGACACGTTCTGGCGTCACGTCAGCACACGGCACCTCCTATCTGGAGCTGAAGCCCAGCGAGTGATTCGCCTTTTTCGGGAGCTTGAACCAGATAAGCCGGCGCGCTGCCACTTGCCTCCTTGGGGGCTGGCGCTGTATGAACAGGACGCTCTGCTTTTCACGGTAAGCCTTTGCTACCAGTGCAGCAACGCCTACATTTACATGGGTCAGGACAAGGTGCTACGCGCCTTCGATCCAGAAGGCCCGAACTCCGCCGACCTTCGCCAAGTGCTGCGGCAATACCTGCCGCTGGGAGAGTAGGCGCCTCCATACCGACGAAAACCACCCTTGGCAGGGTTCCAGAAGGGGTGGGTTCCTCTCGGTCCCCGGGTTCCCACCGGCTCCGCCGGTTCCCACCCGGGGCTACGCGTCTGCCGCCCTCCGGGCTGGTGAATCGCCTTCGGCAAAATTGGGAGTTGTGCGGGCCGGGTGTCTTTGCCCCGAAAGGGGACGGCGGGGTCCCGAAATCACGCCGGCATGATTCGGGTTGGGGGCCGACCCAACGATGCGGCGAGCCCGTAGGGCGGCATTCCCGTAGCCCCGGGTGGGAGCCGGTGGGAACCCGGGGGTGGTCGCGGCCTGACCAAGCCGCGATACAATCCGCGCCGCCATGAACGTACCCATTCTCGACCTCGGCCGCACCCGGCGGCGTATCGCTACCCAGCTCGACGCGCGCTGGGGCAAGATCCTCGACGAGACCTCCTTCGTCCTCGGCCCCGAGGTGCGGGAGTTCGAGGGGGCTTTCGCCTCCTATCTGGAAGTCGCGGCCTGCGTGGGCCTCGGCAACGGCACGGATGCCCTCGTTCTCGCCCTTCGGGCCCTCGGCCTCAAGGCCGGCGACGAGGTGATCGTCCCCGCCTTCAGCTTCTTCGCCACCGCCGAGGCCGTGGCTCTCCTGGGCGGCAAGGTCGTCTTCGCGGACGTCGATCCGGAAACCCTGAACCTCGATCCCGCGGACGCCGCCTCCCGCGTCACCTCGCGGACGGTCGGCATCCTCGGCGTTCACCTCTATGGCCGCCCGTTCGACGTCGACGCCCTTCTCGCCCTGTGTGGAAAGCATGGCCTGTGGCTGGTGGAGGACGCGGCCCAGGCTCATGGCGCCCGCTGGAAGGGACGGCGCGTGGGCGGCTTCGGCCAGCTCGCGGCCTGGAGCTTCTACCCCACCAAGAATCTCGGCTGCTTCGGCGACGGCGGCGCCGCCACCGGCAACGACCGCGAGCTGGTCGAGCGCGTGCGGACGCTGGGCAACCAGGGCCAGAGCGGCCGCTATCACCACGTCGCCGTGGGCACCAACAGCCGGCTCGACAGTCTCCAGGCCGCCGTTCTCAACTGCCGCCTGCCCCTGCTCGACGCCGACAACGCCCGCCGCGGGGAGATCGCCTGCCGGTATCACGGCGCCTTCGCCGGTCTCGTCGGGAGTGGCGATCTCCGCCTGCCGCCCGACCGCCCCGAGGCGAGCTCCGTCTATCACCAATTCACTCTCCGCACGGCGCGACGCGACGAGCTGATGGCCTATCTCAAGGCGGCCGGCATCGCCTCGGCCGTTCACTATCCCTCGCCCCTGCACCATCAGCCGGCATTGGCCGGTCTCGTGGACGTTCGCGAGGGCGACCTTCCCGTCGCCTCCGCCGCCGGCCAGGAGGTGCTCTGCCTGCCGGTGTTCCCCGAGCTGACGAACGAGGAGCTGGCTGCCGTGGCAACGACCGTGCGGTCGTTCTTCGGAGTCGCCTAGATGGGGGCGACGGTCTATCTGGTGGATGCCAGCCCGTACATCTTCCGGGCTCATTTCTCGTTGCCGTCGAGCATCAAGACGCCCGCCGGCCAGCCGGCGGCGGCCTCCTACGGCTTCACCTCGTTCCTGCTCAAGCTGATCGCCGACGAGAAGCCCAGCCACCTCGCCTTGACCTACGACCGCAGCCTCAACTCGAGCTTTCGCAACGAGCTTTACCCCGCCTACAAACAGCAGCGCGATCTGCCGCCGCCGGAGCTCGAAGCCCAGCTCGACGCCTGCGTGGAGATCGCCGCCGCCCTCGGCGCCGCCACCTTCATCGACGACCGCTACGAGGCGGACGACCTGATCGGCGCTCTCTGTGCCCGGCTGGAGAAGGAGGATCACCGCGCCGTCATCGTCACCTCGGACAAGGACCTCTCCCAACTCGTGGACGAGCGGATCACTCTGCTCGATTTCGCCAAGGGGGTCCGGCTCGACGCCGGGGGAGTCTTCGAGAAGTTCGGCGTCCGGCCGGACCAGATCACCGACTATCTCGGGCTCGCCGGGGACACGGTGGACAACATTCCGGGGGTCAAGGGGATCGGAGGGAAGACCGCCGCCGAGCTCCTGGCCCGCTTCGGTCACCTGGAAGACCTCTACGCCCGGCTGGACGAGCTTCCCGGGCTCGCCTCCCTCCGCGGCGCCAAGTCCCTCCACGCCAAGCTCGCCGCGAGCCGCGACCTCGCCTTTCTCTCCAAGCAGCTTGCCACCGTCGCCCGCGAGGTCCCGGGCGTGAGCTCCACTCTCCAGGATCTCGAATACCGCGGCGCCGATGCCGCCCTCGTCGAAGAGCTGTTCCAGCGGCTGGGGTTCAACCGGATCCGCGACCGGGTCCAATATCGAGCATGAAAAAGGCGCCGGGTTTCCCCGGCGCCTCTCCGCAGGACCGACTGTCGAGGCTTACGACTTAGTTGTAGGCCTCGATGTGGATGTTCTGGTACACCCAGTTGTAGGTCGGGACCTCGTCGGGGACGGCATTCTCCTTGAAGCCCATGTCGATGATGAAGTGCTGGCCCACCTTGGTGGTGAATTGGCTGACGTTGGGCGCACCGACGAGCAACGTCGCCTCGCCGGTAGACTTGTCGGTGATCGTAATCACGTAGGAGTGGCTGCCCATGTTGTAGTCGTTGTCGATGTGGTAGGTATGGCCGGTCTGGGCCTGGAAGGACTTGACGATCTTCAGCTTCTGCGGGTGGGTCAGCCCCATGCCATGGCGCGCCAGCGCCGTATAACCGCCGGAGCCCGGGCCACGGAAGTAGAGCAGGCCGGGCATGTCGAGGTTCTTGTCGATCACGAACCAGTACATCAGACCCTTGCCCGCGGGGTCCGGCGCGTACCACTGTCCCACCGTGACGTCCATCGACATCTTGAAGCGGGTGTAGGTGCCCTGCGGGATGGTGAAGGTCACCCGGCCCACCGGATTGACCGGGGACGGCTGGTGGACGATGCCCTTGGCGTCGAAGCAGGTGACGCCGGCGCTGCCGCAGCCGCCGCCGGTGGGAGGCGGCGTGCCGCCCGAGCCGAGCGTCGAGTCGCCGCTGGCCGCGGGCTGGACCAGGGCCAGCTCGCCCGTGGTGCCGTTCTTGAGCACGCCATAGGAATAGAAGTCCTGGGTGCAGCTCACCTGCGCCCGCGCGTCGGCGACGCCGCTGGCATCCACCAGGCCGGAGAGGACATTGGTGAAGTAGCGGTGGGACAACGGCTTGAGCGACACCGTGGCGACGGCGCCGAGGGCCGAGCCGTTGGAACGGGAAAAGCTGACCGTGCACTGACTGCCCGTCGTGGCGAGGTTGACGAGCGCCACGTCCACGGTCCGCGCGGCGTCCGTGACCAATCCCTGGATGCTCAGCTTGCCGTTCGCCTTCGTCACGGAGGACGAGGTGATGAGCGGCAGGTCGACGCCGAGCCCACCCGCCCCCACGAGGCGGGCGGAGTAGCGGAAGTCGGCGGCGCCGGAAAGCTCGAGGAGGCCGCCGAAGGTTCCGGGTTTCACCACGCTGGTCTGCCCGCCGTTGACCGCCAGGGTGCCCGTCGTCACTCCGGTGCGCTGGGTGCCGTCGGCGTCGCTGGGGAGCAGCGCCTCGTTGACCGTGGCCGTCGCGGCGGCGGAGTTGGCGACGGAAATCTGGACCTCATAGGTGGACGTGCCGGCCGTGGTCTGACCGGGAAGAGGTACGTAGACCGTGCCCGCGTTCGCCGTGCCTGCCGCACAGAGCATCGCGAGGAGAATGGAGGAGAGGACGGATCGGTTCATGGTACAGACTCCCTAAACAGTTTCGGGGCCTAACAACGCCCCAGCGGGCCTTCCAAGGGCCGTGCTTGTCTTCGACGGCTTAGCAAAATGGGATTATAGCCTATTTAGAATCATCACCCCACCGATCGCCAGCAACAGGGCCAGCACCGCCAGGCCCGCCGCGCCGAGGGTGGGAACCTGGGCGACCGGCGGCGAGAGCACCGTGGTGTTGGCCGTCGCCACCTGGGTGGCGCTGCGCCCGCTATCCGTCACGGTGAGGGACGCCTGGTTGCCGAGCGTGCCCGGGGGTGTCGCGAGGGAGACCTGGACCACCAGGGAGAAGACGGAGTCGCCCGGGCTGAACGGCGCCGCCATGCAGGAGACCGTGCCGCCCGCCCCCATCGCGGGCGTTGTGCAGGTCCAGCCGGCCGTCGCCGCCAGCGAGACGAAGGTGGTGCCGGCCGGCAGCGTGTCCGCGAGGTCCGCCGACTTCAGATCGCCGCTGGAGTTGTTGCCGGCGGTGATGGTGTACGTGAGATTGGCGCCGGCGAGCACCGGATCGGGCGCCCCGGTCTTGGCGATCGAGAAGATCGTGAGGGGCTGCGCCGTCAGAGAGGACGCCCCGGCGACGAAGGCGAAGACGGCGAAAACAAAGATGCCAAAGGCATTTCGCGACATGGATTCTCTTTTCCTGGAGTGGGAGGAATCCCCTCCTTCACCGTGCGGCGAAGGAGGGGACTGAAGAGGCCGGGGTGATCCTACCCCCGGACGCCGGACCGCCGCCGCAGCAGCAGGGAGCCGCCGAGAGCCAGCAGCAGAGCCAGCAGTGCCAAACCCACGGTGTCGAGGGTGGGAATCGCGGGTTCTGAGCCCCCTCCCTGCACCTGGAACGCCGTCGGATCGGCGTTTCCGCCCGCGGCCGGATCGTCGGTCACCCCGGAGGACTCGTTGGAGCCGCTGGCGTCGGAGTCGAAGGCGAAGGTCGCCTGGTTGCTGAGGGTCGTGCCGGGGGCGGCGTTGGGATCGATGGTGGCGTTGATGGTGATCGTCACCGAGCCGCCGGCCGGGATCGAGCCGTTCCAGGTGACGGTACGGGTGGCCACGGTCGCGGTCACCGTACCCGAAGTGGCGGTCGCGGTGCCCAGGATGAGACCCGCCGGCAGCACGTCCGTGAGCTCGTTGCCCGCGTTGTCCGGCTGGGCGGTGTCGCCGTTGTTGTGCAGCACGATGGTGTAGGTCAGGGCGCTTCCCGGCGCGTGATCTCCACCGGAGACCGTCTTGGTCCCGTAGACGATCACCCCCGACGTGATCACGGTCGTCGTCGTCTTGGCGTCCCGGGTGATGACGTTGACGCCGTCGGTGGTGACCAGGTGTGCCGTGTTGGTCAGCACTGTGCCGGCCGGCAACGAGGGGGCGACGGTGACGAAGAAGCCGACCTCCGCCAACCCCGGAGCGAAGGTGGCGGTCGAGCAGGTGACCGTGCCGGTGGTCCCCACAGGGGGGTAGACGCAGCTCCAGCCCGCCGGCGCCGCATTCGGCGACGCGAACGTGGTGCCCGCCGGCAGGACGTCGGTGATGGTCGCGGCCCCGAGGCTGCCGCCGGTGGCGTTCGTCGCCTTGATGTCGTAGAGCAGGCCCTGGCCGGCGACGACCGGGAACGGGAAGGAGGTCTTGTCGAGTGTGACCCCGCCCGGGTTGGCTCCGACCGTCGTGGTCGCGGTGGCACTCTGGTTGCCCGGATTGGGATCGGTTGTGGCCGAGGTGACGCTTGCCGTATTGGAGATGACCGCGCCGGTGGGAAGCGAGGGGAACGTCGCCACCGTCAGGGTGAAGACCGAGCTACCCACGCCGAGAGACGAAGCCGTGCAAGTGATGACGGTGCCGGCCACCAAACCCGTCGGCACCGGGGAACACGACCAGCTGCCAGGCGAGACGAGAGAGACGGCGAAGGTCCCGGCCGGCACCGTGTCGGAGAAGTTGGCGTTGGTGGCGTTGCTCGGGCCGGCGTTGGTGACGGTAATGGTGTAGGTGATGTTGCCGCCCGGAGCCACCGGGTCCGGCGTGTCCACCTTGGTGATCGACAGGTCGGCCAGTCGGCCAGCGTGTCGCTGTCCGTCGCGCTGTTGTTGCCTGGGTTCGGATCGGTCACCCCGGCGGGAGCCGTCACGGTCGCCGTGTTGGAGAGCGTGCCCGTCGCCGAAACCGAGATCGTGCAGCTCGCCGTGTAGGTGACGCTGCCGCCCGCCGGCAGGTTGACGGTGCCGTTGATGTTGCCTGAGCCCGACGCGGTGCAGGTACCGCCGCCGGCTCCCACGCACGTCCAGGTGCAGGTCAGAGACGCCGGGAAGGTGTCCGCCACGGTCGCTCCCGTGGCATTGCTGGGGCCGGCGTTGGAAGCCGTGATGGTGTAGGTCACCGAGCCGCCCGCCGTCGCCGTCGTCACCCCGTCCGTCTTGGTGATCGAAAGGTCCGCCGACGCGCCGAGCGTGTCGCTGTCCGTCGCGCTGTTGTTACCGGGCGTCGGATCGGTGGTGCCGGCCGGGGCCGTCACCGTCGCCGTGTTGGAGAGCGTACCGGTCGCCGCGGCCGAGATCGTGCAGCTCGCCGTGTACGTGACGCTGCCGCCCGAAGGCAGGTTGACGCTGCCGTTGATGTTGCCCGAGCCCGAAGCGGCACAGGTGCCGCCGCCGGCTCCCACGCACGTCCAGTTGCAGGTCAGAGATGCCGGGAAGGTGTCCGCCACCGTCGCGCCCGTCGCGTTGCTCGGGCCGGCGTTGGAGGCCGTGATCGTGTAGGTCACCGAGCCGCCCGCCGTCGCCGTCGTCACCCCGTCCGTCTTGGTGACACTCAAGTCCGCCGAGCCGGCCAGCGTGTCGCTGTCCGTCGCGCTGTTGTTGCCCGGCGTCGGATCGGTGGTGCCGGCCGGGGCCGTCACCGTCGCCGTATTGGAGAGCGTGCCGGTCGCCGAAGCCGAGATCGTGCAGCTCGCCGTATAAGTGACGCTGCCGCCCGAAGGCAGGTTGACGCTGCCGTTGATGTTGCCCGAGCCGGAGGCCGTGCAGGTGCCGCCGCCGGCACCCACGCAGGTCCAGGTGCAGGTCAGCGAGGCCGGGAAGGTGTCGGCCACCGTGGCGCCGGTGACGTTGCTCGGACCGGCATTCGACGCCGTGATCGTGTAGGTCACGGAGCCGCCCGGAGTCGCCGTCGTCACCCCGTCCGTCTTGGTGATCGAAAGGTCCGCCGACGCGCCGAGCGTGTCGCTGTCCGTCGCGCTGTTGTTACCGGGTGTCGGATCGGTGGTGCCGGCCGGGGCCGTCACCGTCGCCGTGTTGGAGAGCGTGCCGGTCGCCGAAGCCGAGATCGTGCAGCTCGCCGTGTAGGTGACGCTGCCGCCCGAAGGCAGGTTGACGCTGCCGTTGATGTTGCCCGAGCCGGAGGCCGTGCAGGTGCCGCCGCCGGCACCCACGCAGGTCCAGGTGCAGGTCAGCGAGGCCGGGAAGGTGTCGGCCACCGTCGCTCCGGTGGTATTGCTCGGGCCGGCGTTGGAGGCCGTGATCGTGTAGGTCACCGAGCCGCCCGGAGTCGCCGTCGTCACCCCGTCCGTCTTGGTGACGCTCAAGTCCGCCGAGCCGGCCAGCGTGTCGCTGTCCGTCGCGCTGTTGTTACCGGGCGTCGGATCGGTGGTGCCGGCCGGGGCCGTCACCGTGGCCGTATTGGAGAGTGTGCCGGTCGCCGAAGCCGAGATCGTGCAGCTCGCCGTGTAGGTGACGCTGCCGCCCGAAGGCAGGTTGACGCTGCCGTTGATGTTGCCCGAGCCCGAAGCGGCACAGGTGCCGCCGCCGGCTCCCACGCACGTCCAGTTGCAGGTCAGAGATGCCGGGAAGGTGTCCGCCACGGTGGCTCCGGTGGCATTGCTGGGGCCGGCGTTGGAGGCGGTGATCGTGTAGGTCACGGAGCCGCCCGGCGTCGCCGTCGTCACCCCGTCCGTCTTGGTGACGGCCAGATCCGCCTGCGGCGTCAGCGTGTCGGTGTCAGTGGCGCTGTTGTTGGCCGGGTTGGAATCGCTGGCGCCGCCGCCCGAGACGGTCGCCGTATTGCTCAGCGTTCCGCTGGCCGAGGCCGAGATGGCGCAGCTCGCCGTGTAGGTGACGCTACCGCCAGCCGGCAGGTTGACGGTGTCGTTGACGTTGCCCGAGCCTGACGCCGTGCAGGTGCCGCCGCCGGCCCCCACGCACGTCCAGGTGCAGGTCAGGGACGCCGGGAAGGTGTCCGCCACCGTGGCGCCGGTCGCCGGGTCGGGACCCGCGTTGGACGCCGTGATCGTATAGGTCACCGAGCCGCCCGGCACCGCCGTGACCACGCCGTCGGTCTTGGTGATCGCGAGGTCGGCGACCTGGAAGAGGCCGACGAGCACGGGATCGTGGTCCGAGGCGCGATACGGCGTGCCGGGCGCGAAGACGACCCGCGGCGGCACCAGCGCGCTGCCGTCCGGCTTCTCCTCGAAGGTGGCCTCGCCGGTGTCCTTCACCTCGTCGTTGTAGTCGAAGAGGTCGACCTCGTCGGCGTTGATGTGCCAGGCGTCGGCGCCGGTGACCTGCGGCAGCAGGGAGGCGCCGGCGAAGCCGTAGTCGAGGTGGCCGAGCTGGCCATCGAAGAGATAGGAGTAGGCGTTCGCCCCGTGGAAGAACGTCTCGAGATCCGTGTAGCCGCCGGCGATCAGGATGTTGATCGGGTCCTCCTTGGCGTAGGAGTTGAAGTCGCCGAGGAGCAGGAAGTCCGGGTCGCCCGCGGCGGGGAGAACGGTGCCGTTGATCCAGGTGAGGAGGCGGTTGGCCTGCGCGGTCCGCGTGGCATTGGAGGCCCCGGCGCCGTCACCGATGTCGGTGTCGCCGGGCAGGCCGGCGCTCGAACCCTTGGATTTGAAGTGGTTGATGACGACCGTGAAGCGCTTCCCGAAGGCCGGGTTGGCCGCGTCGACGACGTCATAGGTCTGGGCGGTGGGCGGCCGGTTGTGGATGGGATCGAGGTCGGAGAGCGGCGAGCCGACCGGCGACAGGATGCCGGTGCGGTAGATCTGCTGCACCCGGATGGCGTCGGTGCCCAGCGTGCCGCCGGTATTCACGAAGGCGTACGGATGCGCCCCGCCGCAAGAGCCGTTGACGGCCCCCAGCAGGTCGGTGATCGAGGCGCTCGGCGTGGTGTTCTCGAGCTCCGCGAAGCCGTAGACGTCGGCGTTCAGCGTGCAAATGACGAGCGCCGCCCGCGCGCGCTGGCGAGTGAGCTCGGCGACGCTGTCGGCGCCGCGGCAGTCCTGATCGAAGGCCGGACCGCACGGCCCCGACGAGTTGCTCGCGGTGGTGTCGATCGTCGTGAAGTAGTTGAGGAGGTTCATCCCCACGGCGTGGATGGCGCCGCCCACCGCCGGCGGCGTCGCCGGGCGCGGGTTGGCGACGGTGAAGATCGCCGGATTGGCGGCGGTGGGCCGGATGCGCCAGGCGTCGGTGCCGGCCTGGCCCGCGAACGACCAGTGCAGGACCCCGGTCAGCCCGTTGACCAGATCGCCGCCGCGGAAGAAGTCGGTCCCCTGGGTGCCGACCGAGAAGCCGCCATTGGCGCGCGGATAGAAGACGGACTGCAGGCCGTCCGCCGGTCCGGGCGGGCTGGACGTCGTGAGGTACGCCTCCTGCGCGTTGTTGTCATCGTCGAGGATGACCTTGCGGCGCGAGAGGCTGTCGGCCCAGGCGGTGTTCCCCGCGACGCTGGGCGGGTTCGCCTCCGTGAACTGCTGCGGCCGGCCTCCCTGGTAGAGGATGATCTGCCCGTAGCGGCCGAGCTCGAAGTACTCCGACACCGTGAGCGTGTCGACGAAGGTCACCTTCATCCCCTCGCGCGCCTCATAGTAGGCGTCGACGCTCGCCGGCGATGGGTAGGGAGATCGGCGACGGGGTCACCAGGGCGAGGTTGTTGCCGGCATTGGTGACCACGACCGAGGGCGCCGTGGAGGCCGTGATCTCGGTCAGGAGGTTGAACTCCGAGACCGTGCCGGTGGCTTTGACGCGCTGCCCCTCGGCGACCGGCGTGGGGCAGCCGCCGCAGAAGATGAAGATGCCTTCCGAAGTGTTCGGATCGGCGTCGGCGTCGGTGTCCTCTTCCTGGAGGAAGAAGCCCTGGATGTTGGTGCCCTGGAAGTCGGCGGTGACGATGCCCTCGACCGTGACCGTGGAGCCCGGGATCGGAGTCGCCGCGCCGTTGCCCTGCACGTCATGGATGAACGTGATGTCGTCGTTGACGATCGTGCCCAGGCCCTGCGTGTCCACGCCGATGGCGTTGCTGACGTTGGTGACGTTGACGAAGAAGGTCTCGTCCGTCTCCGGAGTGACGTCGCCGTTGACCAGCACGTCGAAGGTGTAGGTCGAGCTGCCCGCCGGGATGGTCTGCGAGGTCAGCGTCTTCTGCGTGTAGTCGCTGGGCTGCGTCGCCGTGCCGTTCGCGGTGGCGATGTCGAAGGTCACGCCGCCCGCCGGCGCCGGCGCCGAGAGGCTCACCGTGAAGGTGAAGGTTGTGGTGCCGGCGTTGCCCTCGTTGAGCGAGACGTCGTTGATCGTCAGGTTGGGCGCCGCGTCGTCGTTGACGATCGTCCCCAGCCCCTGGCCGTCGGTGACCGTGGCACCGGTGACGTTGGTGACGTTGACGAAGAACGTCTCGTTGGTCTCCGGCGTCGTGTCGCCGTTGACCAGGACGGTGAAGCTGTAGGTCGAGCTGCCCGCGGGAATCGTCTGGGCGGTCAGCGTCTTCTGCGTATAGTCGCTGGGCTGAGTCGCCGTGCCGTCGGCGGTGGCGATGTCGAACGTCACCCCGCCGGGGCCGGCCGGGGCCGAGAGACTGACCGTGAAGGTGAAGCTGGTCGTGCCGGCGTTCCCCTCGTTCAGGGAGACGTCGTTGACGGTCAGGTTGATCGGCGGGACGGCGTTCGGCGTGAGGGAGAAGTCGTCGATCGCCAAGCCGTCGTCGGCCCCGGTGGCATCGGCATCAAGCCAATGGATCCAGAACGTCGCGCCGTTGGGAATGCTCAGCGAGGAGATGGTCGAGGACAACGCCGTGCGGTCGGCCGCCGCGTTGCCGTTCTTGGCTCCGGTCGTGGCAGTGTCCGGAGTGACGAAGTTGAGGGCGACGACGGGGTTGTAGGTGCCCGTCAACAGGTCCGTCGCGTTGGTGCTGTACTCGAAGTTCATCTGGTCGGTCCGCCCCGCCGTCCCCAGGCGCCACTCCTCACCGTTGTAGGCCACGGCCAGGCTGGTGATCGTCGAGCCGGTGTTGTTGGTAAAGCAGGCGCCGAAGACCGGAATGAGGGTGCCGCTGCGCAACTGACCCAGCGCGCGTTCCGTGCTGGCCGCCGCGCCGTAACTGTACATGTCTCCCGTCGTGCTGGCCCCGGTGTCCACCGCATACTGCTCGTTGTCCCTGGCGCCGCCTCCCGACTCGGTCAGGAACCAGCCGGGGATCGTCAGGCTGTTCGTGGTGCTCCCGGCCGTGTTGGAGAGCGTGTCGAAGTTCTGCGTGTAGGCAGAACCGAGGGTCGTCAGGCTGACGCATTGAGCGGCGGCGGGGCGCGCGGCCGGCAGACCAAGCAGGAGCGCAGCCAGGACGATGAACAGAAAACGGGGAGCAAGGCGCATAGACGTAGGCCCTCTTTGGGTAAAACGAGACTTCGGCCGGTTCGCGCAGGGGCGCGCCAGAGTACGGCTCTTTGGCAGACGGGTTAGTTTAACCCGGACTGAGGCCCAATGGACGACGGAATCGTGACGAGATCGCGGCAGTCGTCTCGCATCGCCTCCCGGGACGCACTTTAGTAGGTGGACTTTCCCCGCAAACGGCATTCCCTCTCCCGCCCAGGACGGGCGCGGAGAGTCTCTCCCGGAGGAACGACGATGGATCTAAAGAAATCGATAGCCCTAAGTTGTCTCACACTCGGTGCCTTCGCCGCCCTGGGCAGCGGCGCGCCGGCCCGGGCCCAGGGCTTGCCGGACCTGGTCGTCGACACCATCACGCTGCAGCACAACTGGCTCGTACGCGACGAGAAGCTGGCCGCCGATGCCTGCAGCGTCATCGAAGGAGGGGTCACCGCCGGCACCCACCGCCTCATCCGCTTCACGGTGACCACGCCCAACGTCGGCGCCGCGGACGTCTACGTCGGCAATCCCGCCGACCACGTCGCGGCCAACGACGGCCTGTTCGAGTTCGCCACCTGCCATCAGCACTATCATTTCCGCAACTACGCCAAGTACGAGCTGATCGATCCGCGGACGGGGCACGTCTGGAAGGCGGCCAAGCGCGGCTTCTGCATGCTCGACACGGACCCCGTCCCGGCCTCGGTCGACGGCACTCCCCCGCGCTCCGCGCAGTACAAGTCGTGCGGCACCCTGACCGCCCCCGGCAACCAGGGGATCAGCCACGGCTGGTCGGACACCTACAAGTTCTACCTCGGCGGCCAGTATTTCGTGCTCGACGGCGGCGACGGCCAGCCGGTGGTGCCACCGGGCGATTACATCATCCGCATCACCGCCAATCCGCCGTTCAAGGGCGACCACAACAATCCCTGCCGGGCGCTCGATCCCCTCACCGGCCTGTGCCACAACTTCGCGGAGTCCGACTACACCAACAACATCGGCGAGGTTCCGGTCACCATCCCGGACCATCCGGGACGCAGCGGCTACGGCCCCCTGGCCGGTGCCTCCATGCCGAATTCAGAACCCGCCGAGCATTGACCGGCACCGCGGGCGCCCTCGGGGACAGCTCGGGGGCGCCCGCCGTGGGCGTGCGCGGGTATTCAATTTGCAGAGGCGTCGCGGTCGATGAGCCGGCTCCGGGTCGTACAGACCTCCGCCTGGCTCAAAGGAGCCGAGCGACGATGAGCACGAACGGTTTCAAGGAGTTCCCGCGCGCCGCCACCGGCGTCGAAGGGCTCGACAATATTCTGGGCGGCGGCTTTCCCATCAATCGGATGTACCTGGTGGAAGGGGACCCGGGAGCGGGAAAGACCACGCTGGCCTTGCAATTTCTACTCACCGGCGTTGCCCTGGGCGAGCCGGGCGTCTATGCCACACTCTCGGAAACCGAAGAGGAGCTGCGGGACGTCGCCGCCTCCCACGGCTGGTCGCTGGACGGAGTCACGATCTGCGAGCTGCAGACGGCCGAGGAGAGCCTCAAGGCCGACTCTCAGTACACTCTGTTCCATCCCTCGGAAGTCGAGCTGTCGGAGACCACCCGCGCGGTGCTGGAGACGGTAGAGCGGGTGCGGCCGATGCGGATCGTCTTCGACTCGCTCTCCGAGATGCGCCTGCTGGCCCGCGACTCGCTGCGCTACCGCCGGCAGATCCTGGCCCTCAAGCATTACTTCCGGGGCCAGAGCTGCACGGTATTGCTGCTCGACTACACCGACGCCACCACCGGCGACTTCCAGCTCCAGAGCCTCACCCACGGCGTGGTGTCGCTGGAGCAGCTCGCGCCCGGCTATGGCAGCCAGCGGCGGCGCCTGAGGGTGAAGAAGATCCGCGGCATCTCCTTTCGCGACGGGTATCACGACTACGCCATCCGCACCGGCGGCCTCCAGGTCTTCCCACGGCTGGTGGCGGCGGATCATTCCCATGAGCGTCCGGCCCAACCGCTGGAGAGCGGCCTGCCCCAGCTCGACACCATCGTGGGGGGCGGCCTCGACCATGGCACCAGCGTCATGCTGCTCGGCCCCTCCGGGGTGGGCAAGTCGACGCTCGCCGCTCAATATGTTTCGGCGGCCACGAGCCGCGGCGACCGGGCCGCCGTCTACACCTTCGACGAGAGCCCGGACACCTGGATCCGGCGCGCCGAGCGGCTGGGCCTCGCCCTGCGAAAACCGCTGGCGGACGAGCGGATTGCCATCCGCCAGGTGGACCCGGCCGAGCTCTCCCCGGCGAGTTCGCCGAGCAGGTGCGCCGGGCCGTGGAGGGCGGCACCCGTCTGGTGGTCATCGACAGCCTGAACGGCTACCAGCACGCCATGTCGGACGAGCGCTTCCTGGTGCTCCATCTCCATGAGCTGCTCTCCTATCTCAGCCAGCAGGGAGTCCTGACGATCCTGGTGATGGCCCAGGCGGGCATCCTGGGGGAGACGATCCAATCGCCGGTGGACCTCTCCTACCTCGCCGATACGGTGCTTCTGCTGCGCTACTTCGAGGCCTTCGGCGAAGTGCGCAAGGCCCTGTCGGTGGTCAAACGGCGCACCGGCAGCCACGAGCGCAACGTACGGGAGCTTCGCCTCGTCAACGACCGGCTGCTCGTCGGCCGCGAGCTGCGGGAGTTCCAGGGCGTCCTCACGGGACGCCTGGAGTACATGGGCGACGGCGAGCCGCTGATGCACGGCAACGGCGAGAAGCTCTCGCAAGACTTTCTCGAACCGGTGGGAGGAAAGGCCGGGGGAGGAGGCCGTGCCTGAGCGCTCACAACGGGAGCAGCGCGTGCTGGTGCTGGCGCCCACCGGCCGCGACGCCGTCCTCGCCTGCCAACTTCTGAGCACGATGGGCGTGCTGAGCCAGGCCTGCGTCCATCCCGACGATCTCTTCCGCGAGATCATGGCCGGCGCGGGCGCCGTCATCATCGCCGACGAGGCGCTCCAGCCTCACGCCACCGCGGGCCTGCTGGAGCGCCTGGCCGCCCAGCCCCCCTGGTCGGACCTGCCGCTGCTCGTCTTCACCCGCGGCGAGACCAGCGAGCACATCCTTGAGTTCCTGGCTCCCCTGGGCAATGCCACCCTGCTCGAGCGGCCGGTGCGCTTCTCCACCCTGTCGAGCGCCGTCAAGGCCGCTTTGCGTGCCCGCCGCCGGCAATACGAGGTGCGCGACCTGCTGGAGCGCCAGGCCGAGGCCGACCGACGCAAGGACGAGTTCCTGGCCATGCTCGGCCACGAGCTGCGCAACCCCATGGCCGCCATCCGCAACGCCCTCTGGGTGCTGGACCAGGTGGGCTCGAAGGAGCCGCGGGCCGTGCGCCAGCGGGAGACCATCCAGCGCCAGACCCATCACCTGGTGCGCATGGTGGACGACCTGCTGGACGTCTCGCGCGTCACCCTGGGCAAGATCATCCTCAAGCGCCACGCCGTCGATCTGCGCGAAGTGGTCGACCGCTGCCTTGCCGACCTCGGAATGGCGGCCCTCGCCGCCGGCAAGGGGCTCACCCTCACCGTCCACACCCAGTCCGTCACCGTGCTCGGCGACCCCGTACGCCTCGAGCAGGTGCTTTGCAACCTGCTGCAGAATGCCATCAAGTACACGGCCCATGGCGGGCACCTTTCGCTCACCGTGGGGACCGAGAACGCCGAGGGCGTGGTGCGGGTGAAGGACACGGGGATCGGCCTGTCCGCCGAGATGCTGCAGACCATTTTCGAGCCCTTCGCCCAGGTGGAGAGCTCACGCCAGAATTCGGAGGGCGGCCTCGGGCTCGGCCTGCCCCTGGTGCGCAGCCTCGTGGCCCTGCACGGCGGCCGGGTGGAAGCGCTCAGCGACGGTCCGCATCAGGGCAGCGAGTTCATCGTCCGCTTTCCCCTGATGCGGGTGGACGAGAAACCCCGTACCACCGCGCCCAAGAACGCCACGGCCCTCCGCGCTCCCCAGGAGCCGCTGGACGGCCCGCACCTGCTGCACGTCCTGGTGGTGGAGGACAACCACGACGGCCGTGAATCGCTGCGCGACCTGCTGGAGATCTGGGGTCACGAGGTCACCCTGGCCGAGGACGGTCCCGAGGGTGTGGACAAGGCTCTCTCCATCCACCCCGATGTCGCCCTGGTCGACATCGGTCTGCCCGGGCTCGACGGCAACGAGGTCGCCCGCCGCATCCGCTTGGCCCTGGGCAGCGACGAGATCTCGCTGATCGCCATGACGGGCTACGGCCAGCCCGAGGACCGCCGCCGCGCCCTCCAGGCGGGCTTTGACCGCTACCTGGTCAAGCCGGTGGACCCGGCGATCCTGTCGCAGCTCCTCGCCGAGATGAGCCCCCGCGAGTCCCGCGCGGGCGAGGCGTCCGTGGCCTGAAGAATCCTGTTCTCCGGGATCAGACTTTGTACGTCCGCAGGCGGGTCAGGGTGACGAGCACGAACGGCATCAAGTTAGTGTTGACCAAGTCGTGGACGCTGGCGGACCACGGATAGCCGTCCCGCAGATCCAGGATCTCCATCGTGACCGACAGCACCAGGCCGGGAATGAGCGCCTGATAGGAGCTCAGGCGCCGGCGGAGAACGACCAGCGCGCCCAGCAGGCAGAGCAAGCCGATGTAGACGTGGATGGCGTCCTTCGTCAGCGGCAGGATGTCGAGACACCAGAGCTTGAAGGTTTGGTACCAGGATTTCATAGCCGGGAGACAGCGTATCGCAGGGCTGGAGACCGGGGCACCTTCGCGGCTGGCTGCTGCCTGGGAAGCGGCACCGTGCAGCTCGCCGTGCTGTATACTTGGTCGCCATGAGGGACCGGTCTCGCTACCAACAGGAAACGACCCGGCTGGCCGCCCTCCTGCGGGAGGAGATCCGGCGGCGGGGAGTCTCCATCCGTTCCCTGGAGCAGAAGATGGGGGTCGGCAACTCCATCTTCCAGAAGGTCCTCACCGGCCGCATCAAGATGACGCTGGAGCACCTTCTGGCGCTCGCGGACTCCCTGGATCTCGACTGGCCCGCCTTGTTCAGCCTCGCCTACCCCGGCGTATCGGAAGTCAAAGCCCAGAAGCCGGCGGACGAATTGGAAGAGAAAGTCCTCGCCGTGCTCCGCCGCTACGGCATCGTGCCTCGGCAGCCGCCCGAGGGCGACAGCCTTTAGCAGACCTTCGCAGACTCAGGGCTGGATTTGGTCTCCTGCGAGCGAGACATCCTTACAGGCCTGGCTAAACCTGACCTCAGAAGCCCCGAGCACATGCACGTACTCCTTGAGGGGGATCAAGCCTCGGTCACGGCGCAAGGCGTCAACCTTCGAAGGGTCTTCCACCGGCAGGACTACGAGCGCGCCCGTCTCATCGGTGGCAACCTGCGACCCAAAGCGCTGCCGGCGGCCGAGCGCCAACTGGAGCCGGTCGAACAAGAGCACATAAGCGTCGGCATCCATGCGGCCAGCGTCGACGTCGCGCTTGAGCTCGGGAAGCACGGCGAGAATCAGAGGCGGTTCCCAACTATGCTGAACGAGTAGAAACGCCGACTTAGAAGTAGCGTAGCCGAGCCTCTCGACATCGATCCACCCAACTTCGGCAAGAAGTCTCCTAATGTAGTCAGTATTTTCCGACACCGTTTCGGCGAACCGAAGGTCAGTACGAGCTGACAGCGGGCCTGAGCTTTGACTTGAGCGGGCCCTGAGCCAAGGGAGGTCGTCCATGACGGAGGGTCGGCTTGGTGCTGAAGCGCGCAGGCTTTCCTGATCTCTCTGCTGGCGTTGGTAAAGCTCGCGTTGGATTTGAGAAATCCTGGCCTCACTCAATGTCATGGGCTGGGCCAGATGGAAGCTTGAGATCCCCAAGTCAGCGGGCTTTCGGGGCAGCCGAATCATTCGGTGAGTTTCTTGCCGGTCTACATCCTGAAAAATCAGCGAATCTCCGGCAAACTGCCAGCGGAAAATGTTCTCTCGGCCGAACCGGCAAACATTCGCGCTCTCTGGAGTCGCCTCGAGGACAGCGCCGACCTCTCTTACCCTGCCGCCATAAGAGATTGTCAGGGACTGCCCCTCAAGAGCGATCTTATAATCGGCCTTATCCGAATCCTGCCAAAAACCCTCCGGCTGTTCTGCTTGAAAGGTAGCCCCCTTGCTCGCGGACGCAACTGCAGGAACCCGCGCGAGAAAGCATGCCGGGGAAAAAATGATCGTGCTCAGCAGAGCGACCTTGAGAAGCCAGGTCAGGCAGATTTGTATGCCAGCCACAAAGATTCTGCCGGGCCCTTCGCCTTTCGCCATTCGTTTACACTTCCCAGCTTTTCTTAGAGTTCGGGACTTGACGGGAACTCTGTGGATCACTATGCTCCATTCAGCCAACTGTGTCAACAGAAAGGAGATGTGCCGTGAAGGAAGAAAAAGGTTCGCAGGGCAGAGTTCTCGCGCGGTTGCTTGCCACGGAGTTGAGTGCGGAAGAGTTGCGGCTCGTTTGTGGCAGAGGCACAAGCTACGTCGGGACCGGTGGATGTGACGCGCAAGGCCGCGGCAAGGATGTCGAGGGCAACGACTGCGTTGAAGGGGCTGACACCTTCAAGTGCAACTGATTTCAGGAGTGGGGCTCTCGCCCCGCTCCCAGTTAGGCTGGCACAATGACCGCGACTTGCTCCTCAGGCTTGGGGACACTAATTTTAACGAATCCCGGCGACTTTCACTCGTTCGTCGTAGGTGAGGCGCTACGTAGAAAGGGAGACCGCGTCTGGGAATGGTACACCAGCGATTTCCCGAGCCAACAGAGAGCGTCGACGTTGGTGACCGAGGAAGGCGTCAGTTGGGGCCTTTCTGGCCCGGACCTGGTAATGGAGGGGATTCGGCCAAAGAGTGTTTGGGTGAGGCGACCGTCCCCTCCGGTTCTTCCCTCCCATGTATCTACCGCTGATCAGCCTTTCGCGCTTCGCGAGTGCAGGAAGTTTTTAAACTGTATATTTCAAGGCGTCGGCTCCGAAGCATTCTGGGTTAATCCCCTTTTAGGTGCGAGCCGAGCCGAGCTAAAGACTGAGCAGCTTAAGGCTGCTGTCAAGGCGGGCCTTCGAATTCCAGAGACCCTCTGCAGCAATGATCCGGTCCGCATCCTGAGTTTTATCCGCGGCAGTCGTGCTCCGATAATTTACAAAGCATTCTTTCCGGTCTCCTGGGAGACAACAGAGGGAGTGGCAACGCTTTTCAGTTCACTCGTTACCGAGGAAGATCTTCCCGATGAGCTGCTTTTGCAGGCCGTCCCCGGCATCTATCAGGTACTCGTACCCAAAGCCTACGAATTACGCATTACCGCCATAGGCGATGTCCTTGTTGCTGCAAAGCTAGATTCTCAGGTGATACCTAGTGCGATACTCGACTGGAGAGCTGCTAAGGAGACTATTCCGCTGTCGCCAACCGAGATTCCCGACTCTCTTGTCAAAGCCTGTCGTGCGATCATGGCCAATCTAGGTATCGTCTTCGGGTGCTTCGACCTTATTGTCACACCCACGGGTGATACGATCTTTCTCGAGGTCAACGAAGCCGGTTCGTTTCTTTGGCTTGAAGAGCAAGACCCGAAATTCAGGTTGCTAGACTTATTTTGTGAGTTCCTCCTCCAAGGAAGGGTGGATTTCAAACGGATGGAGTCGTTGTCAAGTGTCCGCTTCCGCGATGTAGAAGCTGACGCACTGCATCGAATGAAGGATGAGGCTCCCAAGCTTCATGTTGGAAAGCCGCAGGACACACTGCAGGACGACGCTCGCTAAGCTGAAGCGAGCTGCCGGCGAAAAAAAGCTCTACCCCACGTACTCCGCGGGCTCGAAACGCAGTTCGGGGTTCCAGCTGACCTGCTCCATGAACGAGCGGACCCGCTGGATCATCGGCACCGTCAATCGCTGCTGCCGGCACGCCTCGCGTACGAAATAGAGTGCGTGCTGAGCCGCTTGGCGGACTTCCAACAGCTCGAAGGTCTCATACATCTCTTCGGCCAAAATCCGCACTTCTGAGGCGCGACTTTGCCGTAGCCAGAGAGCTGCTAGATCCAGGCCCAGCATGGCAGCGTCGTAGTGACGTCCAAGGTGAAGGAGATCCTCTCGCACCGAGCAATAGATACTTTCCGCTCGTTTGAAGCGACCCAGGCCGGCGTGAACCTTCCCTTCCACCCACCGAAGTTTCAGGAGGTTGAGCGGCTCCCCAGCAAAGGCCTCCCGCAGGCCGCTGGCCAGGAGTATCCGGTTGGCGCGCCCATACTCCCCAGCATCCACCAAAGCATCCAGAAGGTCCTTCTGACCGATGACGGGAAGCTCCGGATCGCGAGTTGCTTCGACGAGCCGAAGGCCTTGTTCCAGGATCGCAATCGCTTGGCGCGGCCGCCCTGCGCGACGGATGTTGAAGCCCTCGCTGATCAGTGCCCGACCTGCTAAGTGGAGGTCACCAGCCTCCTGGTAAAGATCGTGGACCTTGCCCAAAAGGGAAATGGCGTCCTCGAAGCGCGCCTGGTCACTGAGGAGGGATGCTTCGAGATCCAGCACCCGAGCCTCCAGCAGGAAGTCGCCGGTCCCTTCTGCCAAAAACGCGCGGGCTCGCGAAAAGTCTCGTTCTGCTTCCGAGAATTGCTCGTTGATTCGGCGGGCGTTCCCTAACTCGGCGAAGGCACGAGCCCGGAGGTCCATGACGAATCCTGGAGAGGGCTCGTACTTCTCGGCCGGGGTGTGCTCAGCGACTCTTGCGGCGTCATAGGCGAGCCGCAGCATCTTTTTCGGATCGCGATAGCGTTCCTCGA
Source organism: Thermoanaerobaculaceae bacterium (assembly GCA_963717295.1). GTDB lineage: Bacteria > Acidobacteriota > Thermoanaerobaculia > Multivoradales > UBA5704 > DATARR01. Next base: position 5,947,197 of record OY970330.1, on the reverse strand, counting down.
AACTCTTACTGAGCAGAGCCTCACATAGCGGCCAGCCATGGAGCGTTCGCGCCTCACGGAGTGGAAACCCCTCACCGAGTCCTCCGGCCTGATCGACGAGACTTCGAGCTCGCGCCAGTCGCTCGGACTCCTTTCGCCATCGCGTAGCGAACCTGTGTGCCCTGGCGGCGGCCCGAGCGAGAGGCGCGTCATAGGCGTCCTCAGGTACCTCCTCTGCGCGAGCCCAGGGCTCCTCTTCCAGCAGCGGCACTGCCATGTTCTTGAAAAGCCGCAAACACCACTCGCATCGGGTCAGGAGATGCTTCAAGAGACGGTCGCGGTCTTCTGGCGACGATCTGCCAGCAAGGAACGCCTCGATTTCTCCCTTCCCCAAATGCGTCATCTCAATACCTCCCGAAGAAACAGACAAGCCAAGGCCTTCAATTGTCGCATACTGACCTGTCTGGAGGAAACCTGGGAGCGGTACCAAGACCGCTCCCGCCTCCTCGATTTTCTGCCTCAATGGTGCCCGTTGGGATCGATACTCATACCCCCATCAGCGGACGCTCTATGCGCGCTATTGGGGTCAATGCTTCCTCCAGACTTCGGGCAGCCGTTCGGATCGATGCCCATTCCTCCCTCAACGCACGTCGGCGTACTCGTCTGTGCCGATGTGAAGCCGAGCCAATGAAGCACGCGCGTGAAGTCTCTTAGGAACTCCCCTGAGCTCGACCACCTCGCCGACATCTCCCAACCTGCGGCGGCATGCGGACTCCCCAGGGAGAGAACCACGACGACCGCCAACATCCCTACCCTACGATTCGTGTCCATACGAAACATATCATTTCTCCTTCCCGGGATCGAGAGGCGACGATATGACGCCGATCGTCCGCGGGATCGCCCCTCAGGCACACCTAGTTTCCCCCGAGTTGTCTCCATTGGTGCCTTTTGTTGTACACCCGACAAGCGGCAGACTCAACAAAGTGACTCAGACACCTCCGTGCCTGTTCTCTCTGTCAAGAATCTAGGGCTCGGTTTCGATGATTTGCAAATCTTTGTCTGGGCCTCTCCGCTCGTGGTCCCGGCGAGCCCCTGGCGTTGCACTCCTCAAACATTCCGATGTTTCTGCGACAATTCGGCGGAAAAGGGGTTGACTCTGGCGTTAAGCGCCGCTCATCATGCTGCGCATGGATGAATTTGCTCCACGCCTGCTTGCCAGCGGAGATCTCCCCGCCAGCTACTACCGCGAGATTGGTTCGCGATTGACGAAACTGCGGGAGACACGAGGCTGGCGGCAGAGGGAGCTTTCCCGCCGGGCCCGTTTCGATCCGCCACGGCTGTCGCGGATCGAGCGCGGGCAGGCCCGGGTGACGCTGGCGGAGCTGGTACGCCTCGGCATGGCGCTCGAGACGGGAATCGACGAGCTGGTGTTCGGCCCGCCGCAGGCGTTGAAGGGAGAATGGTCCCACCTGCTGCGCGAGCTGGAAAGGGCTCTCACCGAAGACGACCAGGTCTGCGTGCTGCGGCTTCTGCGAGCCTTCGTGGCCGGTCTTCGCGGGCTCCAACCACCAACCTCACGCTGAAGGGAAGGTTCATGCGGCGATCCAAGAACGCTTTTTCGGAGGAGTTCCTCACCCGGCTGGACGCGCTCGACGAGATCGGGTCGGCCCTGGAAGCCGAGCTCGCCGGCCCGTGGAAGATGCTGGCGACCGAGGAGGGCTTCGGCCTCTACGAGCAGTGGCAGGACGTGGAGGACGCTCCCATCGCCGTGTTCACGGACAAGGCGACGGCGCTGAAGTTCTCCGCAGCTCTTTCCGCGGCAAGCCGGGAGCCGCTGTTTTCGCAGGACCCGGAGCCTGATCCGGCGGGGCGCTTCCAGGTGACCTCCGCCCAGGGACGACAGGAAGGCTGGATCTCCCATTTCCAGGTCCGCGCCGTGGATCTCGCCCACATGGCGGACTTCTGCGCCCGCTCGCCCGCCGCCCTCGCCGCCCTTCTCCTGGCGGCCGGAGAAGCCACGTTGCGGAAGGCGGGAGAGATCCTGGTGAAGGCAGCGGAGAAGCGGGCCGAACCCCTCTAAATGAAAGATCCAGCCCTACAGCCGGCGGTGCCGGGCCACCGGGATGGCTTCGCGGATTCTCGCCACGCGGTCGAGGTCGATCTCGGCCAGGGCGAGGCCGGGGCCGTCGGAGGCGGTCGCGACGGGGAGGCCCCAGGGGTCCACGATCATGGCGTGGCCCCAGGTGTGGGCGAGGCCGCCGTCGTCGTGCTTGCCGTGCTGAGCGGGCGCGATCACCCAGCACTGGTTCTCGATGGCACGGGCGCGGATCAGCGGCTCCCAATGATCCTTGCCGGTCGCGAGCGTGAAGGCCGAGGGGATCATCAGTACTTCCGCGCCGCCATCCGCCAGCTTGCGGTACAGCTCGGCGAAGCGCAGGTCGTAGCAGATCGACAGGCCGAAACGGGCGAGCGGCGTCGCGACCACCGCCGTGGCCTCGCCCGGCTTGCAGGTCGTGGACTCCAGGAAGCTCGGACCGTTGGGCACGTCGACGTCGAATAGGTGGATCTTGCGGTAGGTGGCGAGCACCGAGCCGTCCGGCCCGTAGAAGACGCTGGTGTTGTAGCAGCGCTCGGCCTCGTCGCTTCTCTCATTGAAGGAGCCCAGCAGCAGGTGGATGCCGAGCCGCCGGGCCAGCCCGGCGAAACGGGTGCCCGTCTTGCCGTCCAGAGGCTCGGCGCGCCGCACCTTCTCGGAGTGCGGCCCGAGGTAGTTCGTGTTCTCGGGAGTGGCCACGAAGGCGGCGCCGTGGCCGGCCGCGCGCTCGATGAGCGACCAGGCGCTCTCCCAGTTGGCATCCTCGTCGGACGTGGAGGTGAGCTGAACGGCGGCGGCTAAAAACATGCGTCGTCTTGTAGCACATTCCTGACCCGGCCGTGACGCCGCCGTCATGCGGAGCTGCGATTCTGCCATTGGGAGGAAAGGACCCCATGCAGACGCCGACCACGATGATCGCCCTGCAAGCCACTTTCGTCGCAATGGCTGCGATTTCGCTCGCCACCACGTTGCTGGCCGCGGGCCTCGCGCTGCGGTTCCTCGCCCGGCCCCGCCGCATCTCTGGCCAGCAGCCCCTGCCTCCCATCTCCGTCCTCAAGCCGCTGTGCGGGCTGGACGACGGCCTCTACGAGAATCTGGCCTCGCTCGCCCGGCAGGAGTATCCGGATTTCGAGATCATCCTCGGCGCCGAGGATCCAGCCGATCCGGCGCTCGCCGCGGCCGAGCGCCTCCGGCGGGATTTTCCGCGCCTCTCGATCACCATCGTCCGCGGCGCTCCGGCCCTGGGCTACAACCCCAAGGTTCGGAACCTCGCCTCGCTCGCCCGGTTCGCCCGCCACGAGCTGCTGCTGGTCTCCGACTCGAACGTCCGTGCAAGGCCCGGCTACCTCCAGGCCATGGCCGCCGAGATGTCCGTTCCCGGCGTCGGACTGGTGGCAAGCGCTCTCGCCGGGACCGGCGAGGCGACGGTCGGCGCCCTGCTGGACAACCTGCACTTCAACTCCTTCGTGGCCGCCTCCGTCTGCGCGGCGCAGCTCGTTGGTCATCCCTGCGTGGTGGGCAAATCGATGCTCCTGCGCCGAAGCGAGCTCGATGCCCTCGGCGGCTGGGCGGTGGTCAAGGACGTGCTCGCCGAGGACTACGTGCTCGGCCAGACGTACGCCCGCGCCGGCTTCCGGGTGGCCCTCTCGCCGCATCCGCTGCCCGCCCTGCACCAAAGGCGGACGGTCGCCCAGTTCGCCGAGCGCCATCTGCGCTGGTCGCAGATGCGCCGCCGCATCTCCCCCGCCTTCTTCGCCGAGCCGCTGCTCAACCCCGTGCCGTTCCTTCTCTTCCTGGCGGTCTTCGGAGCGGATTGGCGAATGACGGGTGCGGCCCTGGCCGGAGTCCTCTCCAAGCTGACGGCGGACGCCCTGCTTTCCCGGCGGCTGCGGGGGGAGATGCCGTCCCTGACCCTGCTGGCCCTCGGCACGCCGCTCAAGGACGTGATGATCCTGGGCATCTGGTGCATCGCCGTCTTCAAGTCGACGATCTGCTGGCGCGGCCACCGGCTGAGGATCGGCCCCGGCAGCGTGCTGTCGCCGGTCGTCGCGATCGAACCAGAGCCCGCTCCGGCCGGGGTGCTCCAGGAGGTGGCATGATCCGCGCCGCTCTCGCCGCGACCGCCTCTCTGGACCGTTGGCTGCTGGTGACCGTCCGGCGGCTGGAGTCCAGGACGATGACCCGCCTGATGCGCGGCTTCACCCATCTGGGCGACACGCCGAGCTGGCTGCTGGTGGGGTTGGTGTTCGGCTTAAGCGGCGGCGAGGGGCCGCGCCATTGTGCCCTGTTGGGCAGCGCCGCGGGCCTGGCTCTCGCCCTCTCTCATCCGCTCAAGCGGGTGTGCCGCCGGCAGCGGCCGGACCGCGGCCCCGGCGGCTTCGCGGCGCTGACGGAGAACCCGGACGCCTTCTCGTTTCCCTCGGGCCACTCCGCCGTCGCGTTCGCCGTGGCCGCCGCCTTCGCCGGCCAGACCGGCGGCCTGGGGACGCTCGCCCTCGTCCTGGCCATCGGCATCGCCGTCTCCCGAATCTACCTCGGCGCCCACTATCCGCTCGACGTGGCCGCGGGCGTCCTTCTGGGGACTTTCGCGGGCACGGCGGCACGCATTCTGGTGAGTCAATATCCTCTCTTCAGGCTCATGGGCTACGCCGCGCTGGCCGCGATCTCATAACTTCTTCCAGATGCATTCTTCACTTCCCGTACTCGCCGCGGTCGAGATGGGCTACGGCCACCTGCGGGCCGCTCAGGCCCTGGCGACGGAGCTCGGAACGACGGTGCTGCACGTCGACCGGCCGCCCCTCGTGGCACCCGAGGAGCAACGGCTGTGGCGGGCCTCCCGGCGGTTCTACGAGATCACCTCACGGGCCTCGCAGATCCCCTACGTCGGCGCCCCTCTGCGCTCGCTGCTGGAGTCGATGACGGACATCCCCCATCTCCATCCACAGCGGGACCTCTCGTCCCCCAACCTCCAGGTGCGCTCGCTCCACAGATTGTTCGAGAGAGGATTGGGGCGAGGCCTCGCGGATCACCTGCGGTCGACCGGCGCGCCGCTCGTCGCCACCTTCTTCGTCCCCGCCCTGAGCGCGGACTTTCACCGTTGCGACCAGATTTTCTGCGTTGTCACCGACGTCGACATCAACCGCGCCTGGGTGCCGATCGCGCCGGCACGGTCGCGCATCGTCTACCTGACGCCGAGCTACCGCGCGGTGCACCGTCTCCAGGCGTATGGCGTGGCCCGCGAACGGATCGAGTACACCGGTTTCCCGCTGCCGCCCGAGCTGCTGGGAGGGCCGGATCTCCCCGTGCTGCGCCGCAACCTCGCGGGCCGGCTGGTGCGCCTGGATCGCAAGCGGGTCTTTCGCGACCAGACGCGCGGCGAGATCCACCACTTTCTGGGCAGCCTGCCGGAGGATCAGGAGGGAAGGCCGCCGCTCCTCACCTACACCGTGGGGGGAGCCGGCGCCCAGGCGGACCTCGCCCGGCCGCTGCTGCGGGGGTTGAGGGAGCTGATCGAGGAGGATCGCATCCGTCTCTGCCTCGCGGCCGGCGTGCGGGGCGAGATCGCCGCGAAGTTCCACGAGTGGGTGCGCGAGGCCGGCCTGCACGACCGCCTGGGCCACGGCATCGAGGTCTTCCTGGCGCCGAGCCTGGACGAGTACTTCCCGCGCTTCAACGCCTTGCTGGCGGAGACGGACATCCTGTGGACGAAGCCCAGCGAGATGACCTTCTTCTCGGCCCTGGGGCTACCCCTCATCTTCTCGTATCCGGTGGGCGTCCACGAGCGCTACAACCGGCGCTGGGCGATCGAGAATGGCCCGGGCCTGAAGCAGCGCGATCCCGCCCACGCCTCCTACTGGCTGCGCGAGCTGCTCAACGACGGCACCCTCGCCGGAGCCGCCTGGACCGGCTTCGTGCGGATGCCGAAGTTCGGGCTGTACCAGATCCTGGAGCGGGTGACGGGGAAGGTATGACCGCCCAGAATAAGGATCGACAGGCCAAAATATCGATCGACGGCCCAAAATAAGGATCGACAGTCCAGAATAAGCATCGCCAGCGCGAAATAAGCATCGACGGCTCATCGATCGATAGACAGCGCAAAATAAGGATAGCCGGCGCAAAATAAGCATCGACGGCGCGTCTATCGATCGGCGGCGCGAAATAAGCATCGACGCGCCATCCTATCCATCGACGGCCTGAAATAAGGATCGCTACGCCATCTATCCATCGATAGCCCAAAATAAGGATAGATTCCGCCATCCTATCCATCGCCAGCTCATCCGGGCTTCCGCGTCCAGCCCATGAAGACAATGCTCTTGTCTGACGTCTCTCGGAGACCGAGCCGCCGGGCGGCTTCCAGGTAGGTGATCTTCCCGCGCTTGCGCGCCCGGAGGAGACGGAACGTCTGGAGAGGATTCGTCGCGGGCTTGAGGCCGGTGAGGCCCTGGCTCCGCAGGCCGTTGCGCTCCAGGATGACCTTCAGCTCCTCCGGCTTGATGAACCGGCTCCAGTCGTGAAGGTTCGGAGGCATGAAGCTCGTCCAGCTCCACTCCTGGAAGAGCTTGATGATCACCAGCTTGCTGCGGAAGGTCCGGTTGATGGTGTCGAAAAAGAAGATGCCGCCGGGCTGCAGAACGCGGGAGATCTCGGCGACGACGCGGCCCACGTCGTCCACGTGCTCCAGGACGTCACAGCAGTACACCAGGTCGAAGACGGCATCGGGGAAGGGGAGAGATTCGCCCGTACCCGTGCGGTAGTCGATCGCGAGACCCTCCTGCCGCGCATGGGCCCGGGCGGCCTCGATCGACTTCTCCGAGGGGTCGATTCCCGTGACGTCGCACCCCAGCCGGGCGAACTCCTCGGCCAAGAGGCCGCCGCCGCAGCCCACATCCAGAGTCTTCTTTCCGCGCGGACCGATCCCAAGCTCGTCCACCAGTACCCGCCGCATGTAGCCGAAGCGGGCCGGGTTCAGCCCCCGCAGGATGTGGAGGCAGCCCTCCTCATCCCACCAGGAGTCTGCCATCGTGTCGTAGAGTTGGTTGTCGACGGGCATGGTTCTTCAATAGCCAGCTCTTCTCGCCCAATAGAGGGGACGTCTTTTCTCGTGCGCGATCGCCAGGATGAAGAGGCGTTCCTCTTCAACCCGATAGACAACGCTGTAAGGAAAAATAGAAACGCTGACTCGCCGGATGTTCGGGAAAACGGAAACCCCGGCTAGTGGATGACGACGGATACGGCTGACCGCAGCCTCAATGATGTCGAGGAAGGCATCATCCAAACCATCCGCCCGCTTCTGGTAGAAATCTTGAGCCTTGAAGAGCTCCCGCTTTGCCAGAGGATGCCACGCGGCCCGGATCAACGGAACCTGGCCCGGGCTTCTTTGAAGACGGCGTCCGAGTCCTGAACGGCCACCTCGCCGCGCTGGATCTCCTGGTATCTCCGATCCGCCTCCTCGGCCCAGACTCGCTCCGTCTCGTCCTCGACAGACTCGTCCAGGCTCAGAAGAAGGATTCTCGCCAAACGAGCCCTTCCCGTCTCCGGGAGCTGTAGGACCGCGACTTCGAGCTCTTCCTGTTGATCTGCCATTTCGGTCTCCTGTCGTAAGGATAGCACTGCCGTCGGCCACGCCCTCAAGGCTGCGGAGCCACCCGCTCGCCCACGTGGTCCTCGCCGCCGTAGCGCATGTTGACCTTCACGGCCTTGCCGGTCTCGTCCAGAGTGAAGAGGGCTTTGCCGTCCCCGAGGGGAAAGTAGAGCTCGGTGGGGGAGAGCGGAATCAGTCCCGCGGTGTAGCGGCCCTTGAGCTCAGCCGTCAAGAGGTCCGGCTCTTTGCGGACCGTCAGCAGTTTGCCGTCGGCCATCTTGTAGTCGCCTTCGAGCCTCGCGAACTGCCCGGCGGTGAGCTGGACGACCTTGCCGTGCACCGGCGGGTCATACCCTTTGCCGAGCACGATGGCGGTGACGTCCCGGGCGACGCGGTCCAGCCGGGTGCGGTCGAGGTTTGTGACCAGGACGATCGTGACCTTGTCGCCGGGGAACTTGATGAAGTCCGAGACGTAGCCCGGCAGGAGGCCGGTGTGACGCAGACGCTTGCGGTCGAAGCCGTTGTCGATGAACCAGCCGTAGCCGTAGTTCTCCAGGCCGGGAGTGAACACCTCGGCCGCTTCTTCGGCCGGGACGAGAGGGCTGCCGTCCATGACCTGGCTCCAGCGGTACAGGTCGTCCACCGTGCTGAAGATCCCCGCGTCCCCTTCCGGCGGCGTAAGGGGGAGCTGCGGGATCTTCTTGAGATGCCCGGCGGTGAGCGGCACACCGGCCAGCATCTTCTCCCAGCCCAGATCACCGTGCGTGTAGCCCGTCGCCAGGTTCCGCGGCCCGTCGCCGACGCCGAAGACTCCCGAATGCGTCATGCCCGCGGGCGCAAGCAGCGTCCGGGTGACGAAGTCTCCGAACGGCTCGCCGGCCGCCTTCTGGGCCGCGTAGCTGAGGAGGATGTAGCCGGTATTGCTGTAGTGAAACTTCTCTCCGGGCTTGAAGTCCAGCGGCAGCTTCCTCGCGTTCTCGACGATCCTCGCGGAGGCTCCCGGCTGGGTCATGAACGCCATGTACTTCTCGGAGCCGATCTCCAGGGCCTCTTCGTAGTCGGGAATGCCCGAGGTGTGGCGCATGAGCTGTTGGAGAGTGATTGGCTTCCACGCTTCCGGGCAGTCGTCGACGTACTTGCAGAGGGGATCGTCGAGCCGGAGCTTCCCCTGGTCCCGCAGCTTGAGCGCCGCCATGGCGGTGAACATCTTGGAGATCGAGGCGACGTCCTGCTGAGTTTCTGGCGTATAGGGGAGCTTCTTCTCCACGTCGGCAAAGCCGTAGCCCTTCCGCAACAGGACCTTGCCGTCCCGCGCGACGAGCACGGCACCGCTGAAGCGGCCCAGGTCCGTGCGGGCGGTAAGGTACTCGTCGACTGCTTGCGCGACGTCTTTGGGCTGGGCGGCGGCCGAAGCCGGCAGGACGAGACAGAGGACGAGCACGGACGCAAGGACGGAGTCTCGCCTCACGCCACGATCTCCCCGCGCACCCCATCCGCCGCCAATCCCACCAGCTCAACCTCGCTGAAGCGGTTCCATAGTCCGGCTCCCTCGGCGCTCAGGACGCGCAGGTAGTTGTCCGTCAGGCCGTGGCCCATGCCGTCGCGCGGCCTTTCCCAGAGGACGGTCGCTCTCGTTCCCAGGTGGGCGCGGTGAAAATCCTGCTCAGTGCGCGCCGCGGCGGCGAGCATGCGGTCCATCCTCTCCTTCTTCGTTGCCGGAGCGACCTGACCGGGCATCGCCTCGGCTTCGGTGCCTTGACGGGTGGAGAAGGGGAAGACGTGGGCCTTTGCGAAGCCGGCGGCTTCCACGGTGGCGAGGCTCTCGGCGAACTCCTCCTCGGTCTCGCCGGGAAAACCCACGATGACGTCGGTGGTGACGGCGACTCCCGGCACGGCAGCTCTCACCCGGGCCAGCAGATCGAGATAGTGGGCGGCCGAGTAGGGACGGCGCATGCGGCGCAGGGTTGCCGTCGAGCCGCTCTGGAGGGAGAGGTGGAGGTGGCGGCAGAGCCGGCGGTCCGTCCAGAGATCGAGAAGGCGCTCGTCCAGATCCCAGGGGGCGATCGAGGTCAGCCGCAGGCGCGGGATGCCGGTGCGGGCCAGAATCGCTTCGACCAGATCCGCCAGGCGGTGCTCCTGCCAGCGCCAGGCGGAGATCTGGACTCCCGTGACCACCACCTCCCGGTAGCCCTCGCGGACCCGGGCTTCCACCTCCGCCACCACTTCGCCGAGCGGCCGGCTGGCCTGGGGACCCCGGGTGAACGGGATGATGCAAAAGGCGCAGCGCATGTTGCAGCCGTCCTCGATCTTCACCAAGGCTCGCGTGTGGGTCTCCAGGGACGGCGAGCAGGGGACGGCAGGCTCAAGGGCCGGGAAGGCGGCGCGGACACGGTCGAGGAGATGCTCCTTCTCGGCGTTCGGCACCACCAGGTCCACTCCCGCCAGCCGTGCGGCCTCCTCCGGGCTCTCCGTGGCCCAGCAGCCGGTGAGGACGGTGCGCAGGCGTCCCCGACCGCGGCCCGCCGCCTTGCGGGAACCACGGGCGGCGGTCCCCGTCACCGTGCAGGAGTTCACGACGTGGAGGTCCGCCTCGGCCAGGGAGCCCACCACCTCGTAGCCGGCGGCGGCGAACTCGCGCGCCAGGCGCTCGATCTCCGCCTGGTTGAGCTTGCAGCCGAGGTTGGTAAAGTGGACGCGCATGGGAGTAGTCCGTAAACCTCCTGTAAAAGAAGGCCCGGAGCGGAATTCTAGCCGCCAAGGCCGGAGTTTGGTTGAAAAGCCATGACCTCGCCCAAGATCCCCCTGATCGCCGCCGCTGCTTCGCTGGTCCTGCTGGCGGCTCCGCGAGCCTCTCAGGGGGCCGCGAGCGCGTGGTCGGTCAACGATCCGTCGCAGGTGCGGCTGATCACCGCCGCGAAGGTGGCGCCCACCACCGGCGAGCTGTGGATGGGCCTGCAGTTCCGCCTCAAGCCCGGCTGGCACGTCTACTGGAAGAACAGCGGCGACGCGGGCTATCCGCCCGCCGTCACCTTCCAGCCGGCGGACATCCTGGGCAAGCCCGAGATCCAATGGCCGGCGCCCCAGCGCTTCGATCTTCCCGGCGGCCTGGTGGCCTTCGGCTACGAGAAAGAGGTGGTCTACCCGATCCGGGCACAGATTCAAGCCGGCGCCGCTCCGACTCCGGCCCCCAGTCCCTCTCCCACGCCGGCTCTCGACTCTCCAGGAACGCTGCCCAACACTCTGAAGATCACCGCCGATCTCGACTACCTCGTCTGTCAGGCCGACTGCATCCCCTTCCGCTACACCCTGACCCTGGACCAGCCGTTGGGCATTCCGGACCTGCCGGACCCTGAGACCGCGCCTCTCCTTCGATCCGCTCAGGAACGGTTGCCGAAGCCGGTGGGCGGCATGGCCGGGGTGATCACCGAGGTGGCGCTGGATGCCAGCCTCCCGGCCAGCCCGGATCTCGAAATCCGCGTTCGTGGCGCCCGGGGCAACGCCGGGACTGATCTCTTCCTGGAGACGAACGAGACCTTCGAGGCCGGCCGGCCGCGCACGAAGCTCGTTCCCGATGGCGTGGTCTTCCACGTCACCCTGAAGCCGAAGGAGGCGAACAAGCCGCTGCCCGCCCACACTCCGATCGCCTGGACGGTGACACACCTGGAGGCGAAAGGGCAGCCCTTCAGCCTCGAAGCCCGGCGCGACGTCGAGATGTCAGCCGGCGTGGGCGGTCCGCCCGCTGGAGGCGCCCCGCAGCCGCCGGCCAGCCGGGAGCGGCTCGCCCGTCTCCTGCTCTCGGCCTTCCTGGGAGGCGCCCTGCTCAACCTGATGCCGCCGGTGCTCGCCCTGCTTCTGGCCGAGCTTTTCGTCCTGCGGGCCGGCGAGCGCGGCAAGGTGCGGGAGGGAGCGGCGGCGGCGGCCACCGGCATCGTGGGTGCAGCCTGGCTCGTGGCGCTGATGGCGGTCGCCGCCCATCGCGCCGGGCTGCCGGCCGGCTGGGGAGCATTGCTCCAGGAGCCGGTGCTGGTCGCCTTCCTCGCCGTGCTCTCGGCCGTGGTGGCCCTGAACCTCTGGGGCGTGGTGGAGATGCCGCTCGCTTCGCCGGGCTCGGCGGGGACCTCCGGCACGGGCCGCCATCTGCTCGCCGGCCTGGTGGCGATGCCGCTGGCCCTCGCCTGGCCGGTGCCCCAGCTTCGGGAGCCCGTGAGCTACGCCCTGGGCCGCGGACCGGCGACGGTGACCGCCGTTTTCGCCGTCATCGGCTTCGGCCTCGCTCTTCCCTATCTGCTCCTCGCCGTCGTGCCGGCACTGCTGCGATCTCTTCCCCTGCCGGCATCGCTGGGATCCTGGCTGCCCCGCGTGCGGGAGGGGCTCGGCTTCCTTGCCGGCGCGGGAGCTTTCTGGGTGCTCTACGCCCTCTCCCATCAGGTGAGCGCGGAGGGTATCGCCTTCATCGAGCTGGCCCTGCTCGCCCTGTCGCTGCTCGCCTGGCTGCGGCACCGCGAAGGCAGTGGCCGTACGTTTCGCGCCGTCCTCGCCGTGGGCCTGCTGGCCTGCGCCGCGGGGGCGCTCTGGCTCGCCGATCACAACCGTCTGGTCCCGAGGGCACGGTCGGCAGCCACTCTTCCCACGACCCAAACGACAGGACCCAATCTCTCAACCCCAGGAGGAAAGAACGATGCGTAGAACACTTCTGAGCCTGGCCATCCTGAGCCTCGCCGCCGCTCCCGTCTTCGCCGGCAACGCGGTCGGCGACGTCGCCCCCGGTTTCACGCTGAAGGCGATGGACGGCAAGACCTACTCGCTCGCCGATCTCAAGGGCAAGACGGTGGTGCTCGAGTGGGCGAACCCGAACTGCCCGGTCTCGGGCCGCCACACGCGGGAGAAGACGATGATCGACCTCTCCAAGCAGTACGGCGAGGTGGTGTGGCTGGGGGTCAACAGCACCAATCCGAACAGCGGCGACTACATGAAGCCGGCCGAGGAGCTGGCGTGGAACCAGAAGAACGGCATCAACTACGCCGTGTTGGCCGACCCGACGGGAGCCACCGGCCACGCCTACGGCGCCAAGACGACGCCCCACATGTTCATCATCGACAAGGACGGCAAGATCGCCTACAACGGCGCCATCGACGACGATCCTCCGGGCCGCAAGGCCAAGGCCCAGCGGGTTGGCTACGTGGGCCACGGACTCGACGCCGAGAAGGCGGGCAAGAGCCCCGATCCCGCCTCGACCCACCCCTACGGCTGCAGCGTCAAGTACTAGGGACGGCACCCTCTCGCGGCGGACGCCCTTCGCGGTGTCCGCCGCTTTTCCCGCCTCGCGAGCTTCTCAAGTTGACCGTTCCGCTCTCCTGAACTAAAATTCGTAGGCAACCGATAATCTTTTCCGGTGTCCGGTTCGCCGAGCCTCGTCCTGATCGTGGAGCTCCGCAACCCAGCGTCTCTCCCTCAGCCGTCGCCTAGCAACCGGGCACATCAACCTGCGACTTTCAATTTGGGAGGGACCGATGCCGACTCAAGATGAGATCATCCAGGAGATCTACAAGGCGGTCAGCACAGGCGCCGGAGTGGATCTCACCGCCGAGGAGCAGTCCGGCTTGCACAAGAGGTATTACGATTGGATCGCGAACAAGAAGAAGGGGGCCACCACCTCTCCGCAGGACATCTGGGGAACGGCGGACGGTGACCGGCTGAAAAAGCAGTTCGAGAAGATCGGCCGCGAGATGGCGCACCACAAGACGCATAGCATGGCGGCAGCCTGCGCGACGGTGGAGAGGCTGTCCGAGTGCCCGCATTGCCCTGATCCGACCGGCTAGAGGCTCCGCCATACCGCGGGAGGTAAGCGGCTGTTGAAGAGCAAGCATTGGGAAAACCTCCTGCTCGTCCTGGTCGGCGCGAAGCTCCTGCTCGCCCTCTGCGGCCTCGCCTGGGGAATCTTCTCTCCCGAGGACGCAGCGGGCGACACCATTCTTCCCCACCCCGTTCTGCTTCTCCCTTTGTGCTGCTACGCGCTCGGCGGGACGCTTCTGCGCGCGGGTGGCAGACGCGACCATCGGGCTGCCCATCTCGGGCTGTTTTTCCTCCTTCTGGCGACGCCGTTCTCGAACCGCTTCCTCCTGCGGCTCGTCGCCGCCGGCTCCCTGGGCCTCGGCCTGCCCGCCCTGGTGCTGAGCAGCATCCACGTTGACGCCTTCCTGCCTTACTTTTTCTGGCGTTTCGTCGGGGAGTTCCCTTCGCCGCCCGTCGATTTCAGGACGCGCCGCATCCTGACGGCCGGCACCCGGGCTTCCCTCCTGGTGGGCGGCGCACTGTTCGCGCTGGAATGGGGCCGGTTCGTGGTCAACGTCGTCCGGGAATGGGGAAAGCCAGGAATCCCCTTGAGCAGCTTCGCCCCCGTGAAGCCCAGCGATGCCTATTACAGCGTCGTGCTGGGTCTCTCCGTCCTCGCCCTGGGATTCCTGCTGTGGCGGATGCGCGAGGCGGGTGAGGCCGAGTCTCGCCGGGCGCGGGTGTTCATCCTCGCCCTGTCGGGTATGGCGCCGCTTCTTCTCTACATCCTGATCGACGCGGGCGCCCGCTTGATAGCGCGATCCGTTGAGATCCCCGAATGGTCCTACCTGATGCTGTTCGTACTCTTCTGCTCCGTCCCTTTCACGACGGGTTCGGCTGTGGTCGTCTACCACGTGCTCGACGTCCGCCTCATCGCCCGGAAGGCCCTCCAGTACGCCCTCGCCCGCTACTCCGCCATCGGGCTTGCCGTGGTGCCGCTGGTGGCGCTCGGGATCTACCTCTTCCTTCACCGGACGATGCAGATCAATCAGATCTTCTCGGGACCCAACCTGCCGCTGCTCGCCGGCGCCGCCGTGGTGGGCATCGCGGCGCTGCGTTACCGCAAGACGCTTCTCGACTCCATCGACCGGCACTTCTTCCGCGAGCAATATGACGCCCGCCAGACCCTGACCCTGCTGGTGGAGCGCATCCGCGCCACCCATGGCGTGCTCGACCTCGCCAACCTGCTGTGCCGGGAGGTCGACCTCGCCCTCCACCCCGAGAGCGTCTCCCTCATGGCCTTCGAGCCCCGCTCGGGCCTGCTGACCGACCCCAAGGTGCGGGGCCGGCGGCTGGACGCCTCCGCGCCGATCGCCTCGCTCGTCGCCAGCGCCAGCGAGCCGCTGACGGTGGACCTCGAGGACTCCCGGTCGCCGCTCGCCAAGCTGCCGGAGAAGGACCGTCACTGGCTGGTGGACAGCGGCTTCCGCCTGGTGGCGCCCATCCTCGCCCGGGACGGCTCGCTGCTGGGCCTCATCGGCCTGGGGGAGAAGAAGAGCGGCCTGCCCTTCTTCAAGGAGGACCGCCAGCTTCTGCGCGCGATCGGCAGCAACGCCGCCTGGGTGCTGGAGCTGGAGCAAAGCCGCTCGCTGGGCTCCAGGAGCTCGCAGGACCCGGTGGACGGCGAGCCCGGCCCCCCCTTTCCGGAGCCGGTGGCCGTCGCCGCCGACCTTGCCAAGGAGTGCCCCAACTGCGGCCGGCTGTACGCGGCCTTCACGGTTTTCTGCAGCCATTGCAGCCGGCGCCTGGAGCCCTCCCACGTGCCCTACGTGCTGCCCGGAAAGTTCCGCTTCGAGAAGCGCATCGGCGTCGGCGGCATGGGCGTCGTCTACCGCGGCACCGACCTGTCCCTGGGCCGGCCGGTGGCGGCGAAGACCCTGCGCCGCGTCTCGCCCGAGGACGCCATGCGGCTGCGGCGGGAGGCGCGCACGGCGGCGGCCGTGTCCCATCCCCACCTCGCCCCCGTCTACGGCATGGAGACCTGGCAGGGCACTCCCATCCTGGTCATGGAGCTGCTGGAGGGGGGCACGCTCACCCAGCGCATCGAAACGAAGCGGCTCGAAGCCCGCGAGACCGTCGAGTTGGGGCTCGCCATGGCCGAGGCTCTGGAGCACCTCCACGCCTCGGACATCCTGCACCGCGACATCAAGCCGAGCAACATCGGCTACACGCGGGACGGCGTTCCCAAGCTCATGGACTTCGGTATCGCCCGGGTGATGTTCGACCTGCGCCGCGACACCGAGATCCCCTCGCCCGACGATCCGGAGGGCGACTCCGCCCTGCCACCGACCTCGCTCTGGCACCACACGCCCACCTCGGCCTCGATGTCCAAGCAGCTCGTGGGCACTCTTTCCTACCTCTCGCCCGAGGCGCTCAACGGCCAGCCGGCGGACACCTCCTTCGATCTCTGGAGCCTCGCCATCGTCCTGTACGAGTGCCTGCTGGGACGAAAGATTTTCAGCGGCGGCGACCTCCACCAGCTCATGAACCGCATCCGCCACAGCCGGGTCCCCGAGTTCGCCCAGGTGCTGCCGGAGTACGAAGCGCTGCTGGGCGATTTCTTCCGCTCCGCGCTTCATCGCACGATCGGCCGCCGCCCGGCGAGCGCCCGCGAGCTCAAGGAGCGCCTGGCCTCATTGCGCTTGCACATCGCCGGCTGAAAATATTTCTAATCCCTCATGATCAATGTGCATCGGCCCGGCTAAACAGAACCGCAAGTTTTCGTTTCTATGGTGATGAAGCTTGACGAGGCGAGAAATTGAGCATTATGATCGTCTCTACCTCTGTAACATTGCCGTTTGCTGGAATCCGTTGCGATTGTCCGGCGCTCCGTTGGTGACGGCGGTCCCAACCATCAGGGCGGTGAATTCGCCCAAGGAGAGAGAACATGGCTTATACACAAGAGGGCATCATGGCCCAGATCCTGGTTGCGTTCGGCCAGGGCACGGGCACCATCCGGGTATCGCAGGAGGCGGCGCTGGAGTTGCGCCGCTGGTATTTCGACGCGATCACGCCGACCATCATCAACACGCAATGGGAAACCGAGGCGGGGCAGTTGTTGGAACGCGCCCGTGCCATCGGCAGCCTGGCGGCGTTGAAGGCGACGGGCACCGGGAATACGACGATCGGTCCGCAGGACGTCTACGACTCGGCCGAGACGGTGCAGATCGTCTCGATGACGGAGCTATGCCCGCCTCCGCCGCCACCTTTGTGATCCCGGGCATGACGGAGGCTTGCTGAAACGATCAATCCTGTCGCGGCTCGTCACTTCGCTGGCTGCCTTCAAGCTGGCGCTGGGGCTGGCCGCGTTCTTCGCCACCTATGGGGACGAGGCCGGGCAAGATCCTGTCTTTCCCTACGTCCTTTACGGCCTTTTTGCGCTCGCTCTCGGGTCGACCGGCGCCCTGCTCTTCCTGGGAGGGCGGCAGGACCGGCGCGCCCAGGCCTTGGGAAGCTTCTTCCTGGCCACCGCCACCACGTGGTCCGGGCACCCGCTCGCGATTTTCTCGAAGGTGCACCCGGACTCCTATCTCGTCTCGCTGGCTGGCGCTCTCCAGCCCTCCGCCTTCATGGCCTGGTTCCTCTGGCGCTTCGTCCGCGACTTCCCCCAACCGGCGGTGTCGCTGCCCGAACGCCGCCGGATTCAGACCGCGGTGCGCCTGAGCTCCGTGGTTGGCGGCTTACTCTTCGTCCTCAACCTGATGCACTCCGCGGCCCCTTATCTGGCCCTGGACCTCGGTGGTGCTTGGCAATGGCTGGCCTGGTTCACACCCCAACGGGGCAAAGGGGTCTACTACTCCGTCGTACTGGGTCTTGCCGGATTGGCCTTCGCTCTGCTGCTCTGGCGGGCCCGCACCAGCCTCGGCCCCGAACGGCGACGCGCCCGGATCTTCCTGCAGCTCATCGCTCTCACCCTCGGCCCTGCCGCCATTGAGGTGCTTCTGGAGCTGTTTGCTCCTGGGTACCATTCGTACCTCACCGCTGACCGGCGACGGCACCTGGTCATCGTCCTCACCTCCCTGCTGCCGGTGCTGACACTGCCGGTCACGACGTGTTACGCCGTCTTCGTTCACCACGTGCTGGACGTCCGGCTCATCGCCCGGCGGGCGCTCCAGTACCTTCTCGCCCGCTACACGGTGATCACGGTGATCGCCATCCCGGCCCTTGCGCTCCTAGTCTTCTTCGTCAGCGGGCGCGAACAACCCTTGAACGAGCTGGTCTCCGGCTCAAGGGTGCCGCTCCTCGTCTCGGTGGTCGTCGTAGGTGCTGCCGGGTTGCGCTACCGCAACCGGCTGCTCGACGCCCTCGACCGGCGCTACTTCCGCGAGCAGTATGACGCCCGGCAGATCCTCACCCTGTTGGTGGACCGCATCCGCTCGATCAAGGACTCCGCCAGCCTCGCCAACCTCATCTCGCGGGAGATCGACCTCGCGCTCCACCTGGAGGGAATCGCTCTTCTCGTGCTCGATCCTCGCTCCGGCATGCTCGCCGATCCGCGCAACCGGGCGCGCAAGCTGGATGCCTCCAGCCAGCTCGCGCGGGCAGCCTCCAACGCCAGCGATCCCCTGGAAGTCGACCTCGACAATCCCCAGTCCACCCTCCACAAGCTGCCGGAGAAAGATCGCCACTGGCTGGTGGACAGCGGTTTCCGGCTCCTCGTGCCCATCCTGGCGCGGGACGGTACTCTCCTCGGACTCATGGGGCTGGGGGAGAAGAAAAGCGGCCTGCCCTTTCTGCGCGAGGACCGGGAGCTCTTCCACGCCATCGCCAGCAGCGCCGCCTGGGTGCTGGAGCTGGAGCACGAGCAGCAGATACAGCCTTTCTGGCAGGTTCCCGAGGGACCTGCCCCCGAGCCGCCTCCCGCCGCCACCGAGCTGGCCCGGGAATGTCCCAACTGCGGCGCGCTGCATCCGTCGTACACCGTCTTCTGCGGCTCGTGCAGCCGCCGCCTGGAGCCTTCGCGAGTGCCCTATATCCTGCCGGGCAAGTTCCGCTTCGAGCACCGCATCGGGGAGGGCGGAATGGGCGTCGTCTACCAGGGGTCCGACCTGGCGCTGGGCCGTCCCGTGGCCATCAAGACCCTGCGCCGGGTCTCGCCGGAGGATGCCATGCGGCTGCGCCGCGAGGCCCGCACGGCGGCGGCGGTCTCCCACACCCACCTGGCACCGGTCTTCGGCATGGAGACCTGGCAAGGGACGCCGATGCTGGTGATGGAGCTGCTGGAGGGCGGCACGCTTCCCCAGCGCGTCTTCCGCGAGGGGATGTCCGAAAGAGAGACGGTGGAGCTGGGGATCGCCATGGCCGGCGCCCTGGGGCAGCTCCACGCGGCCGATATCCTCCACCGCGACATCAAGCCGAGCAACATCGGCTACACCCGGGACGGCGTGCCAAAGCTGATGGACTTCGGCATCGCCCGGGCGATCTTCGAGCTGCGCGACGAGGAGGAGCAGGAGGAGGTGGACGAGGACGATCCCGGAGCCGCGGTGGTCTGGCAGGACGGCGGCGAGCTGGGGTTCGACCCCGCCCTCCGTTTCGTGGGCACCCTTTCCTACCTCTCCCCGGAAGCCGTGCGCGGCGCTCCGGCGGACGCCACGTTCGACCTCTGGAGCCTGTGCGTGGTTCTCTACGAATGCCTGCTGGGGCGCAAGGTGTTCAGCGGCACCAACGCCCAGGTCTTCGAGCGCATCCGCTCCGGGCTGGTGCCGGACTTCGCCCAGGTGTGCCCGAACCGCTCTCCGGCCCTCGCGGATTTCTTTCGCGACGCCCTGCACCGCACGCCCTCCCGCCGGCCGGCCACGGCCCGGGATCTGAATCGGCGGCTGGAGGTCGTGAGGGAGAGCCTGACAGGTTAGTAGGGGCCGCCCATCTCCATGATCGTGGGCTTGAGCTTGGTGGCGACACCCATGCCGTCGCCCAGGGGAATGACGACGGCCTGGAGCTGAGGGTGCATCATGAGGTAGCCGTTGAAGGCCCGCAGGGCATCCGCCGGCTTGTCCTCCTCCTCAGGCGGTACCGCCACGTGGCCGCTCCACAGCAGGTTGTCGACGAGGATCGTGCCGCCCACCCGCAACCGCGGCAGGACCTGGTCGAGGTAGCGCCGGTACTGCGCCTTGTCGGCGTCGATGTAGACGAGGTCGAAGGTGCCCGGCAGATTGTGCAGAACGTCGAAGACGTCGCCCTCGATCAGGTCCACCCGGTTCGCCAGCTCCGCCTTCTCCACATAGTGGCGCGCCATGGCGAGGCGGCCGGCGTCCACGTCGACGGAGATGACGCGGGAGTCGGGGCCGCCGCGGGCGAGGCAGATGGCGCCGTAGCCGATGGCGGCGCCGATCTCCAGGATCAGCCGCGCTCCGGTCGCCCGCGCCATGATGCTCAGGAAACGGCCCACCTCGGGGTCGGAGATGGGCACGTCCTCCCGCGCGGCGTACTCCTCGATCTCCCGCAGAACGGCATCGCGCGGCGGCAGGAGGCGCTCGATGTAGCGCTCCTGCTCGGCGTGGAGGATGGCGCCCTTGCCGTGCTTCATGGCGTTTTCATGGCGCCGGTGGCTTGCGCGATCCGCCCGGAACCCAGGCGATGTTTTCGAGCGAGACCGAGCGCTTACGCCCCACGGTGGTACGGGACTGAATGGAGAAGTTGGCCGACAGCTGGACGCGGCACGGAGCGTCCGGCGGCGGCGAGTCCAGCGCCACCTCCACCTCATGGATACCGGGGCCGGAGAAGTTCGTCTCGCCGCCGCCGCAGTTGCCCTGCACCATCACGGCGGGATTGCTGGCGCCGGGATCGAGCGCCAGGGAGTAGTCCGCCTGGCCCATCGGCGGGATCTGGACGACCAGCCAGACGACGCCCGGTCCCGTCTGATCCGTGACGCGGATGTCTCCGCGGTCGGCCATCCAGCGCCGCGCCACCACCTGCTTGTCGCCCCCGGCGTCGACCGGCAGCCAGGTGGGCGAGAAGGTGAGCTTGGGGCCCGACTCCTGCGCCGGCACCTCGATCTGGAAGCCCTTGTACTCGTTTTTTCCCACGGGCTCACCGAGGCCGTCGAGGGCCCAGCGTTTGCCATCCTTGCCGTAGAGGCCGATCACCACCTGGTACTTGCCGGCCGGCAGCGGCGGCGCCAGGGCCGACTGGTAGACCTTGAAATCGTCGGTCACCGGTCCGCCCTCCCGCCAGCGCTGCGGGAACGGATGGTCGAAAGTACGGGCCACCTTCAGCTGGCTGTCCAGGAGGTGGACGAAGACCGTGGGCGTCTCGCCTTCGAGCGGCGCGGAGGGAGTCCAGGTCAGACGCACGGTCTGGGCCTGGCCGAACGGCAGGTTCACGAGGTTCGGCTCGACCCCGACCCGCGCCACGGGGGTCTGCTTGCCGCCGCCGCAGCCGGCCGCCAGCGAGACCACGATCAAGGACGCGACCCACGGAGCGACCGAAGAGCTGGGAAAAAGGATTTTTTGAATGTTCATGAGTGACGGGACGCTAGCTAGCAACGGGTGCCGCTGTCAAGCGGAGGCCGCTCAGGGCCGGTAGGTGGCCGAGCAGTCCGGCCCTTCCCAGACGGTGACCTCGGTCAGCGGCGCGCCCGGCAGGCGCTCGGCGAGCGAGGTGAAGAACCAGGCGGCGATCCGCTCGGTGGTGGGGCTGACCCGGTCGAAGGGGGGCACGGTGTTGAGGTCCCGGTGGTCGACCCGGGCCGCCAGCTCGCGCAACGCCGACTGCACCTCGACGAAGTCCCAGGCCATCCCCTCGGCGTCGAGCTCGGCGGTGCCCAGGGCCGCCTCGACCCGCCAGGAGTGGCCGTGGACGGTCTCGGGAGAGCCCTTGTAAGAGGTCAGGTGGTGGGCCGCCTCGAAGCGGACGGTCACCCGCAGGAGATAGGAGGGCACCGGCGCCATTCCCCGGCTATTTGCCGTCCAGGAGCTGCTGCACGTGGGCGACCACCATCTCCAGGGCGACCTTGTTCTCCCCGCCCTCGGGAATGATGATGTCGGCCCAGCGCTTCGAGGGCTCGACGAACTCCAGATGCATGGGGCGCACGGTCTCCAGATACTGGCGCAGGACATCCTGCACGGATCTGCCGCGCTCCGTCATGTCGCGCCCCAGGCGGCGGATCAGCCGCAGATCGGCGTCCGTGTCGACGTAGATCTTGAAATCCAGGAGCTCGCGCAGGTTGGGCTCCACGAAGATCAGGATCCCCTCCAGGACGATCACCGGCTGCGGCATCACCCGCTTGGTGCGGGCCGTGCGCCGGTGGCGGACGAAATCGTAGATCGGCACCTCCACCGGATGCCCCGCCTTGAGCGCCGCGAGGTGGGCCACCAGCAGCTCGTTGTCGATGGCCGACGGATGGTCGAAGTTGTGGTGCAGCAGCTCGGTCTCGCTGCGCCAGTCGACGTCGGAGTAGTAGCTGTCCTGCTCGATGAGGGTGATGCGGCCGGCGCCCACGGCTTCGACGATGGCCCGCGCCACCGTCGTCTTGCCCGAGCCGGTGCCGCCGGCCACGCCGAGGACGCAGGGCCGGATCCGGGAGTCCGTCAGCAGGGGCTGGAGCAGGGGTTCCGTGTCGACCATGGCGGGGGATTGTAGCCCGTTTCCGGCGATTCCTCGGGATCAGCGCTGGCAGCGCGGGCAGTAGTAGGTGCCGCGGCCGGCCTGGACGATGCGGCGCACCGGCGTGCCGCAGGCGGGGCAGGGCTCCCCCTCCCGGTCATAGGCCGCCAGCGACACCTGGAAGTAGCCGCTACGCCCCTCGCCGTCGGCGAAGTCGTTGAGGGTGGTTCCTCCCTGGAGGATGGCCTGGCTCAGCACCGCGACCGTCGAGGCGGCGATGCGGTCCCAGCGCGCCGCCGAGATCCGCGCCACCGACCGCGTCGGGTGGACGCCGGCCCGGTACAGCGTCTCGGAGGCATAGATGTTCCCCACGCCCACCACCACCCGGGCGTCCATGAGGAAGGCCTTTACGGGTCCCCGTTTCCCGGCCGCCGCCCGCGCCAGCGTCTCGCCCGAGAACCCGCCCTCCAGCGGCTCGACGCCCAGGTGGGCGAAGTGTGGGTCAGCCTCGATCTCCGCCGTCTTCAGGGCCAGCACGAGGCCGAAGCGGCGGGGATCGCGAAACCGCAGCCGCCGGCCGGATTGCAGGAAGAAGGCCAGGTGCTCGTGGGGCTCGAGCGGCTCCTCGGGGCCGGCGAGCGTCAGGCGGCCGGTCATCCCCAGGTGCACGACCACCGTTCGGCCGCCGGAGAGATCGATCAGCAGGTACTTCGACCGCCGCCGCAGGGCCAGCACGTCGCGGCCGGTGGTGTACCGCCTCAGCCGGGCCGTCTCCACCGGCTCGCGCAGGGCCGGGTTGCGCACTTCGACACGCACGATGCGGTCGCCCACCAGGTGCGGCTCCAGGCTCCGGCGCAGGACTTCGACCTCGGGTAGCTCGGGCATCGGAGGATTCTAATTTGGATTGGCAGGCGGAAGACTATTGACAATGAGGCGTAAGTTGGCGTAAAACAGACGCAACATGAGCTACCAAGCGACCTTCCCACTCCTCCTCGCCCTCTCGCCGGCTTTCCAGGCCGATCCCTCGGCAGCGCTGGAGCGGCGGCTCCGCAAGTCGATGCTTCGCCGCGAGCCGGTCGTCGCCGGCAGCCTTGCGGACCCGTATGAGACGGGGAGCTCGGAGTCGCCTTTACGCCTCCTGCTGGCCACCGAGGGGCTGGAGATCAGCATCACCACGGCGTCGCCCCGCATCCTGCGCGAGCTGGATCTCCTGGTGAGGCTGGACCGCCGGCACTCGGTGGACGTGCGGATCGTCATCCCGGTGTCGCGGACCCCGGACGTCGCCGCCCGGCTGGAGGCGGCCCGCCGGCTCGCCGCCGAGGGCATCACCACCCGGCTGGTGCTCGCGCCGGCTCCCGGAGCGCGAGCCGCGGACGTCCGCACGCTCCTCGCGGAAGCGCGGGAGGACGGCATCTTCGACGTGGAAATGGACCTCGAACGTGAGCCCGTGGGGGAGCGCAAGCGGCTGCGGACGGCTTTCTGGAGCCTGCGGCTGGAGCACGGCTTCCCGCGCAACATCCCTGGCCGAGGGTGAACGCCCTTTTCGTAGTCAGAGGGGGGCTGCACCCTCACTCTCTCCCAACCCCCTCTCCCCCAGCCTCCCCCTTCTGGCCGGGCGAGAGGGGCTCTTTTTTCCCTTCCGTACTTCCGTAGTATTAGCGCCGGCCGCCCTGGCTGCTCAGGCGTCCCACCAGGCGGGCGAGGGCTACGTCGGCCTCGCCGCTCTCGCCTTTGATCTGCATCTCCGTCTCCAGAAGGTCCGAGGGGAGCTTCGCCAGGAAGGGCTCGGGCATGCGGCTCGCGGCGAGGTAGGCCCGGTGAAGGCGGTAGGGGTGGAGACCGGCCAGCGGGTTCTTGCCGCCGATGGGAATCTCGCCCTGGAGGGCCGGGGCGTGCTGGCTCTTGAAGCGGGCGTAGTTGGCCTCGGCGGCGGGCACGCGGGCGACGCGCATCATGCCGCGGATGGCCACGAGCTGGCGGCAGAACGAGGAGAGCAGAGAGAAGAAGGTCAGCCGGGCGGCCAGCGGGTCCTCGGCGGAGCCGAGGAGGCGGCGGAGCCGGTCCAGCGCCTCGCCGCCGCGGCCGGCGGCGATGGCGTCCAGAAGCTGCCAGACGTCCTCCTCGCCCCGGTCCTCCACCGTCTGTTCCACGAGCTTGCGGTCGATCCGCCCTCCCTCCGCCTCGACCAGGTTCGCGAGCTTGCGGTACTCCCCGGCGAGCCGGCCGGTGGAGTCGGACTCCACGCCGCCGGTGGACCGGCCGCGGGCGTCGTTCTCCTGACGCAGGGTGCGCTTGGCGAGCTCCGCCAGGGCGTCCGGAGTGATTCCCACGCCGGTCTGGCGCTCGAGCTCGGCGGCCAGAGGCTCCAACCCCTGCCAGCTCCCGCGCTCGGACTCGACGCGCCCCAGGCTGAGGAGGGCGCCCTTCTCCTTGAGCAACTGGACTAGCGGGTGGTCCGCGGCGACGGCGCTCTCGGCCAGCACCATCGCGTGCCCCGGGGGAAGCCCGCCGCGCACGGCCTCGGCCAACTCCGAGAGGTCGCCCTCTCCCATGCCCTGGAGGCCCTCGCGGCGGGCCGCTTCGAGCAGCCCGGCGAGAGCGCCGCGCAGCTCCTCCACCTGCTTCTTCCCCCGCGCCCGTCCGCCGCGCGCCTTGCCGCCTTCGAGCACCCACACCGGCAGCTCTCCCAGGGCCTTTTCGGGCGCGCCGGCATAGGCGTCGACGTCGAAGAGGTGGAGGGCCTGGAGCAGGCGCGACGCGGCCTGGCGCTCCCGTCCGGAGAGAGGCCGCTTTCCAATCCCTCCAGGGCTATCCGCCAGAGGCACCACCTCGGCCGCGTCGTCGATCAGGTCGCCGGCGGCGTTGCGGTCCGCGAACACGGCGGTGTCGACGGCCACGGACACCTTGCCGGGCGAGAACAGGGAGAAGGTGCGGAGATCCTGGAGGAGACCGGCGAGAGAGGCGGGGTGGCGGTGCACCTCCACCGCCTCGGGCGGCAGGCCGACCGCCTGGGCCAGGGTCTGGGCGATGCGTTTCGCGGCGGGCTCGGCCAGCACGGCGTCGCCCTGCACCAGACAGACCTGGAGCGGCGAGCCCCGGCTCAGCCGGGAGAGGAAGGTCTCGAGGAGATCCGCCATCTGGAAAACACAAAGGCGAGGAGGCTACGGAAGCCCTCCTCGCCTTGGAGTCTCGAGCTTCGGGCTATGACGCCTCGACCTCCAGGAGCCCCTTTTCCGCCAGCTCCTGGCAGTCGATGCAGAAACGCGCCCAGGGCACCGCCTCGAGGCGCAGGACGTTGATGGTCTGACCACAGTTGGCACAGCGCCCGTAGGCACCCTCGCCCATCCGGACGAGCGCGTTCTCGATCTGGAGGAGAGTCGTGCGTTCGGCGTCGGACAAGGAGAACATGAGCTCCCGGTTGTAGGCGTTGTTGGCGCGGTCCACGATGTCTTCCGTGCCGTCGTCCGCGGACTCCTGGCCCGCCTTGAGGTCCTGCTTGTACATGTCGAGGATCTCGTCTCTCTGCTTCTGCAACCGCTCGCGCAGGGCCTGGTACTGGTCCCGCGGCACCTCCTCGGTCGCCTTGGCCTTCTCGGTTCTGGCCACGCTGCTTCTCCTTTCGACTGGGGCGCTCAAAAAAGCTCCCTATGATACTCCCTGCTATAAGGGCTCGCGATGATAGCTCATTCCCGCCTCAATCGAGAGCGCACGGTAGAGCTGCTCATAGAGCACGACCCGTGCCAGTTCGTGGGAGAGCGTCATGGGGCCCAGGGAGAGCACCGCGCGGGCGCCGTCGATCACCGCGCGGTCGAGCCCGAGATCTGAGCCGATAAGGAAGACGATCGGGTGGGGCCACTCCTGGCGCAGGCGGGAGAGGCGCTCGGCGAGCGCCTCCGAGGAGAGGCTCTCACCCCGGCTGTCGAGAGCGAAGGTCCAGGCGGACGGTGGCACGGCGGCGAGCAGGGCCTGCCCCTCGGCCCGCAGCCGCTGGGGATCGTCGGCCGCCGCCCGGGCGCGGATGGGCACGTCCCTCACCGGCGTCGCGCGGGCAAGGCGGGCGATGCGCTGTCGGTAGGAGTCGCAGATCTCTTCCCAGTGGGAGCGCTGATGCCGACCTGCCCAGAGGACGGCGAGCTCGCGCCCCACCGTCAGCCGACCGCGGTATCGTCGAGGTCCGCCTGCGAGCCGCCGACCAGGTAGGCCTCCCACTCGGCGAAGAAGGCCAGGGAGCGGAGGTCGCGCATGCGGTCGAGGAAGACGATGCCGTTGAGGTGGTCGAACTCATGCTGGACGATGCGGGCCTCGAAGCCGGTGACGACGTAGTCGAGGGCCTTGCCCTCGCGGTCGAGCCCCTGCACCCGTACCTTGGGGTGCCGCGGCACCAGCCCGCGGAGGTCGGGAATGGAGAGGCACCCTTCCCAATCGTAGGCGAGCTCCCGGGCCTGCGGGGTGATCATGGGATTGATCACCACGTGCAGCGGGATTTCGGGCGGGCCGCCGGCCTGGTATACGAAGAGCTGAACCTCCTCGCCCACCTGCGGCGCCGCAAGCCCCACGCCGTGGGACTCGTACATGGTCTCAACCATGTCGTCGATGAGTGCCTGGATCTCCGGCTCACCGATCCGGCCGGGTGGAATCGGGAGGGCCGGGGTGCGGAGGGCGGGGTGGCCGAGGCGGACGATGGTTCGTAAGGGCACCTGGGCATTATAGCCCGGAGGCCGGAACCGCCGGCAAATGGTATTCTCCAAAGCATGGTACGAGGAACGGGACGGTCTCTCCAAAGCGATCGTAGACGGCGCTGGGTCAAACGCCTGGTCCTGGCCGGAGTGGCGGTGGGGGTGCCCGTCGCGGCCGGCGCCCTGCTGCGCCGCCGGGCCGAGCCGCCTTCGGCTCCGAGATGGGGCCGCGCTCATCGCTTTTCAGGCCGCTCCGGCCCCGAGGTGATCTTCCAGGAGCTCGGCAGTGGTCCGCCGGTCCTTCTCCTCCATTCCTTCGGCCCGGGCTACGACGCCAATCAATGGCGGGCCGTGGCGGAGATCCTCGCCGCGCGGCACCGCGTCTACGTTCCCGACCTTCCAGGCTGGGGGCGTACCCGCGCCGGGGGAGCCCGCGTCCACCAGCCCGACCTGTACCTGGATCTGCTCGCGGACTTTCTCTCCGGGGTGGTGAGGGAGAAGGCCGTGGTGGTGGGTGCCGGGCTGGCGGCGGCCTATGCCGTCCAGCTCGCGGTGGAGTACCCGGGCCGGGTGCGCGCCCTCGGTCTCGTTTCTCCCCTCGGCCTGGGCGACGACGATCCTGCCCGGTCCGTGGCCCAATCCTTCGTGGGAAAGCTTCTGAGAGTGCCTCTGCTATCCGCCTCGGTGCTGGACGCGCTCACTGGCCGGGCCGCCGTCGAGCATCACCTGCGCAAAGAGGTCTACGCCGCTCCCGAGCGGGTGGACGCGGCCCTCCTTGAGCATCATTACCGCGCCAGCCATACGCGCGGCGCCCGCTCCGCCCTCGCCGCCTACCTGCGGGGCGACCTCTGGCTGGATATCTCCGAGGAGCTGTCCCATATCGGCGTCCTCGACGTTCCCGTCTGGCTGGCATGGGGCCGGCACTCCAGGACCCCGCCCGTCGTGACCGCGGACCTCTGGCTCCAGCATCTGCCTGGGGCGAGCCTCGACGTCTTCGAAGGCGCCGGAGCCCTCCCCCACGCCGAGGCCTCGGCCCTGTTCTGCCGGGCGCTGGAGCGGTTTCTGGATGAGGCGGGGGAGTAGGGCGCCTACTCCGCCGGCTCGCCCAGGATTCCGATCAGCTCCTCTTCGTGCCGTTTCAGCTCCTCGGGCGTCCCGGCCTCCAGCACCAGCCTCAGGTAAGGCTCGGTGTTCGAGGGGCGGACGTTGGCCCACCAGCCGGGGTAGCTGAAGGTGATGCCGTCGAGGTAGTCGATCCGGGCGTCCGCGAAGCGGCGGGCGAGCTCCTCCATCTTCCCCAACTTGTCCTCGACCACGAAGTTGATCTCGGGGCTCTTGGCGTAGCGGCGTAGCGGCGCCACCAGGGCGGAGAGGGGCTTGCCGCTCGACCGCACCAGGTTCAGCACCTCCACCACGGAGAGCATCGGGCAGTCGGCGTAGGAGTGGTCGCGGAAGTAGTAGTGGCCGGCCAGCTCGCCGCCGAAGATGGCGCCCTGCTGGCGCATCGTGGCCTTGATGAAGGAGTGGCCCACCCGCTCGCGCACCGGAATGCCGCCGTTCTCCTCGATGTACTCCGCCACGGCCCGCGAGGAGCGCAGATCATAGACCACGACCTTGCCCGGCTCGCGCTTCAGCAGCTCGCCCGCGATCAGCCCCGTCATCAGATCGCTGCCGATGGCCTCGCCCGTCTCGTCGACGAAGGCGGCCCGATCGGCGTCGCCGTCGAAGGTCACGCCGAGGTCCGCCTTGTGCTCCCGCACGCCCCGCTGCAGATCGCGGAGGTTCTCCTCCTTGAGCGGGTTCGCCTCGTGGTTGGGGAAGCTGCCGTCCAGCTCGAAGTAGAGAGGGATGAGCTCGAGGTTCATGGCTTCCAGCAGGGGCTTGTCGATCGTGCCCATGCCGTTGGCCGCGTCCACCACCACCTTGAGGCGGCGGCCGGTGTCGCCCTGGAAGGAGAGAACATGCCGGTCGTAGGCCTCGGTGACGTTGGCTTGAGAGACCGTTCCCGGCCGGTCGGCCTTCGGCAGGTCGCCCGCCTTGACCTTCGCCTCCATCAGCGCGATGCCATGGTCGCCCGAGACCGGCCGGGCGCCGTGGCGGCTGAACTTGAGGCCGTTGTACTCCGCCGGGTTGTGGCTGGCGGTGACCTGCACGCCGCCCGCCGTCTTCAGGTGGGCGATGGCGAAGTAGTTCATCGGCGTCGTGGCCAGACCGATCTCGATGACGTCGAGCCCGCCCGCGGTGATCCCCTCGATCAGCGCCTTTTCGATTCCCGGGCTGTGCGAGCGCATGTCGCGGCTCACCACCACGGCGTTGCCGTTCGCCCGGTCCTCGGCATCGAGAACGAACTGAAAGGCGGTGCCGATCCGGCGCGCGATCTCCTCGTTGAGCTCCGTGGGAACGATCCCCCGGACGTCGTAGGCCTTGAAGATTCCGGACATTCTCTCTCCCTCGCTCTTTCTTGAGACTTAGACCTTTTCGATCCGGATGGACGGTTCGCCCGCCGCGTCGGCCCCCGCAATAATCCCCACGATCTCGACGGCCAGCGTCTCTCCCTGAATCCAGCCGAGATGGGCGTCCACGGCGGCCTTCATCTCCGCTCCGGCTTCGTAGGCGACCCGGATGCGGTCCGCGTAGTCGAGATCTTCCTTCTTTCGCGCCTGCTGCACCCAGTGGACGAACTCGCGGGCCAGGCCCTCGGCTTCCAGCTCCGGCGTCAGCTCGGTCGAGAGCGCCACGAGAAGCTCGCGGTCCCCCTGCGTGGCGGTGCCCTCCTTCTCGACGAGCCGGACCTCGACCTCCTCGGCGGACAGCTCGGCCGGACCGTCGGAAAGCTGGATGGTGATCTTCCCCGCGCGCTCCAGCTCGGCGGCCAGGGCATCGCCGTCCGCCGCATCCAGGGCCTTCTTCACCTCCGGCATCTTCTTGCCGAAGCGCGGCCCGGTCTTGGGGAAGATCGGCTTGACCTCGTGATGGACGTAGACGTTGCGGTCCGCGGCCCAGCGGATCTCCTTGACGTTCAGCTCGTCCTCCAGCAGCTCCGCGTGGGGCTCCACGAAACCCCGCAGCGACTCGTCCGCCGTCACCAGGGTCACCGCGGCCAGCGGCTGCCGGGTCTTGAGCCCGTGGAGATTGCGGGCCGCGTGACCGAGGGTGACGATGCGCTGGACGGCGGCCATGCCGCGCTCCAGAGCCTCGTCGGACCGGCCCGGCGCGGGCACCGGCCAGTCCTCCAGGTGGACGCTCTTCGGTGCCCCTTCAAGCTGGCTGCGCACGAGATGCTTGTGCAGCACCTCGGCCACGAACGGCGTGAACGGCGCGATGAGCCGGGTGAGCGTCGTGAGCACCTCGTAGAGGGCCTCGTAGGCGCTCGCCTTGGCGGTATTTGCGGCCATGCCCGCTTCGTCGCCGTTGGGAGCCCAGAAGCGGTCGCGGCTGCGCCGGATGTACCAGTTCGTCAAGTCGCCCAGCAGCTCCTCGATCCCCCGCGCGGCGGCGGTCAGATCGTAGGCGTCCAGCCGTGCCGTGGTGTCCGCCGTCAGGCGGCCCAGGCGCAGGAGAATCCAGCGGTCGAGGGCCGGCCGCTCGTCGAACGGCTGGGCCCTCTCCTCTCCGCCGGGGTGCCAGCCGTCGAGGTTGGCGTAGATGGTGAAGAACGAGAGGGCGTTCCACAGCGGCAGCAGGAACCCCTGCGCCGCCTCGCGCACCAGCCGGGCCGAGAAGCGCGAGTTCACCTCCGGGTTGTTGATGCAGAAGTACCAGCGCAGGGCATCCGCGCCGGTCTCCTGCATGACCCCCATGGGCTCGACGACGTTGCCCAGCCGCTTCGACATCTTCCGCCCCGTCTCGTCGGTGACGTGACCCAGGACGATGCAGGTCTTGAAGGCCACCGAGTCGAAGAGCAGCACACCGAGGGCGTGGAGGGTGTAGAACCATCCGCGCGTCTGGTCCACCGCTTCGGAGATCATGTCCGCCGGGAATTGAATCCGCCGGTCGATCAGCTCCTTGTTCTCGAACGGGTAGTGATGCTGGGCGAAGGGCATGGAGCCTGAGTCGTACCAGGCGTCGATGACCTCCTCCACCCGCTTCATCGTGCCGGCGCCGGCGCACTCCGCGCAAGGCCAGGTGACCTCGTCGATGAACGGCCGGTGCGGATTGAACTGCTCGGGATCGTAGAGGTTCGCCGGCTTCGGCCGTCCGGAGGCGGCGAAGAGCTGCTCGTAGGAGCCGATCACCTGCTGGTGATTGCACTCCGGGCAGCGCCAGATGGGCAGCGGCGTTCCCCAGTAGCGGCGGCGGGAGAGGGCCCAGTCCACCAGGTTCTCCAGCCAGTTGCCGAACCTTCCCTCGCCGATGTGCCCGGGATGCCAGTCGATCTTCTTGTTTTTCGCCACCAGCCCGGCCTTTTCCTCCGTGGTACGCACGAACCAGCTCGTGGTGGCGTAGTAGAGGAGCGGCCGGTCGCACCGCCAGCAGAACGGATAGCTATGGCGGTAGCGGTCCGAGTGGAGCATCAGGCCGCGGCTCTTGAGATCCTGGATGATCTTGGGGTCCGCGTCCTTGAACCACATCCCGGCGAAGGCGCCGGCGCCGGGAACGATCTTCCCTTCGCCGTCGACGGAGAGGATCATCGGCAGCTCGTAGCGCCGGCCCGTCTGGTAGTCGTCCTCGCCGAAGGGGGGGGCCGTGTGGACGAGCCCCGTGCCGTCCGTCGAGGTCACGTAGTCGCCGAGGACGACCTTGCCGGGAACGTCCGGCTCGAAAAAGGTGAACAGCCGGTCGTAGAGCAGCCCCTTCAGATCGCGCCCACGGAAGCGGGCGATCGCCGGCGCCTCCCGCAGATCGATCTGGTGGCGCTTGCCGTTCTCCTCGGCCTGCAAGGGAACGGCGGTACCGAGATCTTCGCCGAGCAGGATGAGCTGGCCCGGCTTCGCCGGGTTCTCCACGACCTTATAGGTAAGGTCGGGGTGGACGGCGAGGCCGACGTTGGCGATCGTCGTCCAGGGCGTGGTGGTCCAGGCCACGAAATAGAGGTTGTCCTCCACCTTCCAGTCCTGGCCATCCACAGTCTTCGCGGTCTGGCCGGGGCGGGCGTGGAACAGCGTCCAGATGGACGGATCGTCCGCGTCCTTGTAGTTCTGGGCCACCTCGTGGCTGGAGAGGGTGGTGCCGCAGCGGCCGCAGTAGGGCTGGATCTTGTAGCCCTCGTTGAGCAGGCCGCGGGCCGCCAGCTCCGAGAGGGACCACCAGACGGACTCGATATATTCATTGGAGTAGGTCCAGTACGGATGGTCGAGGTCCACCCAGTAGCCGATGCGCTCGGTCATGGCGCGCCACTGCTTTTCGTAGGTGTGGACGCTCTCCAGGCACGCTTTGTTGAACTCGGCGATGCCGTAGGCTTCGATCTGCTGCTTGCCGGAGAAGCCGAGGCGCTTCTCGACCTCGATCTCGACAGGGAGGCCGTGGGTGTCCCACCCCGCCTTGCGCGCCACGTGATAGCCGCGCATGGTGCGATAGCGGGGAAAGGCGTCCTTTACCACGCGCGTCACCACGTGGCCGACGTGGGGGACGTTGTTGGCGGTGGGCGGCCCGTCATAGAAGACGAACTCCCCCGCGGGGGAGGGCCGCTTCAGTGTCGCCTCGAAGACGTCCTGGTCCTTCCACTCCTGGAGCACCTGCTGCTCCAGCGCCGGGAAGGGATAGCCGCCCGGAACGTCGGGAAATCGCTTGTCGCTCATAGCTGGAAGACCCTCGCGCGCCGCGGCCCCCGGACGGGGAGCGGCAAAGACTGCGTATTGTACCGGAGCGGAACCGTCGCCGCCGGGAGAAGAGGGGCCGTTCGACGAGCTCCGAGACCTCGTTACCGCCGCCAGCCCAATGTAGAGACGCCCCGTGGGGAACCCCGCGGGGCGTCTCCGGCGGAGGTTGGATCGCCCAGACGCCTGGAAGGTCTGAACCTCGTAAGGGGCGCCCCAAAAAAGTTCCCGTAACGGAGAGGACGACTCTTCGGCGGAGACGCCCCACGGGGTAGCTCGCGCTACCCGCCGGGCGTCTCTACAATGGCAGCCAACGGGTCAAAACGACTTGCGGGGACTTGCCCGCTTCAGCGCCGCGAGGCGCGGAGCAGGTAATAGAGCAGCGTCATCAGGGTCGAGACGACGGCCGCCACGTAGGTCATGGCCGCGGCGTTGAGGACCCGGTCCATGCCCTCGCGCTCCTGGGGCAGGATGATGCCGGTCTCGACAGCCACCCGTTTGGCGCGGGCGGTGGCATCGAACTCCACGGGCAGCGTCACGATCTGGAAGAGCAGCACGGCCGAGAAGAGCATCGCGCCGAGGTAGATCATGTTCGGCGAGTGGAACATGGCGCCCCCGAACATCACGAAGTAGCCCGCCGTGGAGCCGAGGTTCGCCGTCGGCACCAGGGCCGACCGCAGCCCGAGCGGCTTGTAGCCCTGGGCGTGCTGGAGGGCGTGCCCCGCCTCGTGGCAGGCGACGCCCACGGCGGCGACCGAGTTCGACGAGTAGGTGGCCTCGGACAACGCCAGCGTCTTGTTGGCCGGGTTGTAGTGGTCCGACAGGAAGCCGTTCGTCGGCACCACCTGCACGTCGGTGATGCCGGAGGCGCGCAGCATCTCCTGCGCGGCCTGGGCGCCCGTCAGCCCCCGGAAGGTGCGCACCGTGGAGTATTTCTTGAACGCCGACTTCGTCCGCCAGCTCGCCCACAGCGACAGGGCCAGGGCGGGGAGGATGAAGAGGAAGTACGTTGGATCCATATGCATGAACATGGTCTTTTGCCCTTTCGACAGCGTATAACAGGCCCTGATTACGTCGTATTTCTTCCCGCCAGACAAGGAGGACGTCAATGCCGGCACCCAAGAATATCGCGATCGTCACCGGAGGCAGCCGCGGCATCGGCCGCGGCGTGGTCGAGGCCCTGCTCGGCGAAGGGTGGAAGGTGCACTTCTGCGGCAGGTCCCCGCAGTCCGTCCAGGATGGCCGCTCGGAGCTGGCCAGGATCCATGGCGACGCCGTGGACGGGAAAGCCGTGGACGTCCGGCGCCAGGACGAGGTGGACGCCTTCGTCAAGGAGGTGCTGGACGGGGAGGGGCGGATCGACGTCCTGGTGAACAACGCCGGACTGGGGACCTTCGGCGCCGTCGACGAGCTGACGGGCGAGCAGTGGCGGGAGGTGATCGACACGAATCTCTCCGGCGCCTTCTACTTTCTCCATGCCGTGGCCCCGGCGATGAAACGCCAGGGCTCGGGCTGGATCTTCAACATCGCCTCCCTGGCCGGCAAGAACCCCTTCGCGGGAGGCGCCGCCTACAATGCCAGCAAGTTCGGCATGATCGGCCTCTCCGAGGCGGCGATGCTCGACCTGCGGCCCCACGGCGTGCGGGTGGCCGCCATCCTGCCGGGCAGCGTCGACACGGGATTCTCCCATCGCCGCGACCGGCAGGACCGGAGCTGGATGCTGCAACCGGCGGACATCGCCTCCATGATCCTCCACCTCCTCACCTATCCCGCCCATGCACTTCCCAGCCTGGTGGAGATGAGGCCGGCGAAGCCGCCGAAGTAGCGCGCCTTACCTCCCCTGCGTCCGCACCGGCGGCTCCGGACGCTTCGGGAAGGCCTTCGGGGCGGATTGGATCTTCTTCATCACCTCGGCCACCCCGCGCTCGAGCTGGGGATCGTTGCCGCCGAGGACGGATTTGAGGTCGTTCTCGACCACGATGTCGGGATCGACCCCATACCCTTCGATGATCCATTTTCCTTCCAGGGAGACGGCGCCGGCCTCGGGCACGAAGATCTGGCCGCCGTCGATCATTGGACCGTGGTTGTTGATGCCCACGACACCTCCCCAGGTGCGGGTGCCGATCAGGGGGCCGAGGCCGAGCTGGCGGAACATGTAGGGGAAGATGTCGCCGTCCGAGCCGGACCCTTCGTTGAGCAGGCAGGCCATGTGACCGTAGAAAACCACCTGCGGGTAGGGCTGCGGATCGGCGTTGTTGCGCCCGTAGTCCACTCCCAGCGGATGGCGCGCCAGGCGCTCGAGCAGCGTCGGCGAGATGAATCCGCCGCCGTTGTCACGGACGTCGACGATCAGCCCCTCCTTGCGGATCTGGCCGAAGTACCACTTGACGAACTCCCGCATCCCGTCCTCGCCCATGTCGGGGATGTGGATATAGCCGATCCGGCCGCCGCTCATCTTCGCCACCTTCTCGCGGTTGCCGTTCACCCAGGCGAGATAGATCAGGTGCTCCTCGGTGGCGATCGGCCGGAAGGTGACCTCGCGGGCGCCGTCCAGCGACGGCTTGGAATTGATCGTCATGCGGACGGGCCGGTCCGCCTTGTGGCGCAGCAGGCGGTCGGGATTGTCGTTGGCGGCGAGATCCTCGCCGTCGATCGCCAGCACGTAGTCGCCTTGGTGGGCGTTCACCCCGATCTCGGTCAGCGGCGAGCGGTAGAGGTCCTCCTCGTTCTGGCCGCCGAAGATCCTGGCGATGCGGTAGCGCCCGGCCTTGGAGTCGAGCTCGAAGCGCGCGCCGGGAAGGGCCACCTTGGGGCGGGGCGGCGTCTTGTAGTCGCCGCCGGCCACGTAGGCGTGGGAGTTGTTGAGCTCGGCGATCATCTCGCCGATGATGTAGTTCACGTCCGACCGGTGGCCGGCGTAGGCGAGCAGCGGCTCGTACTGCCGCCGCAGGGCCTCCCAGTCATAGCCGTTCATGTTCGACACATAGAAGTAGTCGCGGTAGCGCCGCCACGCCTCGCGGAAAATCTCCGCCCACTCCTCGGCGGGCACGCGGTCGACCGTCATGCCGCCGGTGTCGATCGTCTTCTTCGAATCCTTCCCCGCGGCCGTGGCGTCGTAGACGTTGAACTTCCCGTCCTGAACGGCCAGCAGCTTGTTGCCGTCCTGCGACAGCGTGTAGCCGTCAAGGCTCTCGGCGAGGGTGACGGCCTTGCGGTCCTTGAAGGTAAAGATCTGGAGCGACGGCTTGAACGGCGGCGCGCCGAAGGTGTTCGGCGGCTGCTTGACGAAAATCAGACGGCCCTCGGCGGCGCTCAGGGAGCCGTAGTCGTCGAAGGGGACGGGCACCCGGGCCACCCGGGAGGCGAGGCCGTCGAAGTCGATGCGGGTGAAGGCGGGCTCCTTCGCCTTCTCCTTCTTGTCCTTCTTATCCTTATCCTTGTCCTTATCGCCCTTCGCCTCCTCGCCCGCCTTCTTCTCCTCGGCGAGCGTCACCGTGTCCTCCTCGGGGGAGAGGGGGTTGGCGACGTCCTTGCGCAGGGCGAGGGCGAAGATGCCGAAGTTACGATCCTCGGCGAAGTTGAGGTCGAAGGTATCGAACTGCGGCAGATAGGAGCGGGCGGAGAGATAGTAGAGGAACTCGCCCTTGGGATCCCAGGCGGGGCTGGCGGCGAAGAACTGCTCGTCGGTGATCTGGCGGAGCTTGCCGTCCTCCACGCTCCAGATCCAGACCGAGCGGAAGGTGTTGGCGTTGGTCATGCTGAAGGCGAGATGGCCGCCGCAGGGAGACCAGGCGTAGTCGCGGATCTGGTTGCGGACGTCGTGGGCCACCTCGACGAGCTTCTTGCCGGCCAGAGTGACCACCCAGAGGCGGCCGTCCTTGTCGGAAAAGGCGAGCCGCTTGCCGTCCGCCGACCACTCGGGGGGAAAGCGCTGGGCCTTGCCGCCGGTGGTGAGCTGCTCGGGCTTGCCCACTCCCAGGGCATCGACGACGTAAATCTCCTCCTCGCCGGTGCCGTCCGAGATGTAGGCGATCTTCCGGCCGTCCGGCGACCAGCGGCCTCCCTTGTCGTGAGCTCCGGAAGTACGGGTGAGGTTGCGGGTGACCCCCTTCTCGATCGGCGTGTTGAAGAGGTCGCCGCGGGCCGTGAGGAGCGCGCGCTCCCCCCTGGGGGAGAGGGCGGCGTCCTCGATCTGGTCGTCGGCCGCGAGTTGGGACGGCCGGGTGTCGAGGCCGTCGCCGGGAACGTCGATGGCGAGGTGCCGCGACTGCCCGGTACGGGTATCGAAGACGTTCAGCTCGCCGTTCATCTCATAGGCGATCTGCCCCTCGGCGTCCGCGCTGGGCCAGCGGACGTCCCACTGCGTGCTCTGGGTGAGCTGGGTCGTGGCGCCGCCCGCGAGGTCGTAGGAGTAGAGGTTGAGCGTGCCGGTGCGGTCCGAGGCGAAGTAGATCTTGTTGCCGATCCACATCGGATCGCGCTCGGTGCGCGGGGTGTCGGTGATCTTCTTAGCCGCCTGGGTGGCGAGATCGAAGATCCAGAGATCCTGGGCCCATCCTCCCTGGTAGCGCTTCCAGGTGCGGAAGTCGCGGGCGAAGGGGGTGTAGGCGACCTTCATGCCGTCCGGCGAGAGATCGGCCCCGCCGCTCCAGGGCATGGGAAGGGGCTCGCCGAGCCCGCCTGCCACCGGCACGCTGTAGATGCGGCTCTGGCCGTGACTCCAGCCGTCGCGCAGCGAGCGGAAGAAGACGGACTTGCCGTCCGGCGTCCAGCCAAAGACCTGGTTGTCGTACCCCCAGCGCGGCGGGAAGGGGCCGCGGGCGGGGTAGAACGTGAGCTGCTTGGGCACGCCCCCGGTCGCGGGGATGACGTAGACCTGCTCGTCGCCGTCGTACTGACCGGTGAAGGCGATCCACTTGCCGTCCGGCGAGAACTTGGCGAACAGCTCGAGCCCTGGATGGGCGGTCAGCCGGCTCGCAGTCCCGCCGGCCGTGGACGCGGTCCACAGGTCGCCGGCATAGGTGAAGACGACCTTGTCCTTGTGGATATCAGGAAACCGCAGCAGCTTGGTCTGGCCGGAAGCCGCGCCGGAGGCGAGACCGGCCGCCGCCGCGGCGCAGAAAACGAATCGAACGAGACGATGCATGAGACTCCCCCTTGAGCGTTGAGGACAACGACCTTCGGGGAGTACGGATGGGAAGGGGTGGGGTTGCAGGGGAGGCAGGCCGGGGCTTCCGGGTGCGATAGGCGTAAGGGCCGTCCCATGAGGGAAACCGGCGCACCTATGGCCCTGTGCTAACCTCAAGTCGGAGGATTGATCATGGTGCCCGTCTTTCTCGCTGAGACGCCTCGACCGCTGGCTGTTGTACCGTTGAACGTCGAGCAGTACCACAGCATGCGGGAAACCGGAATCCTGGCTGAGGATGCGCCTGTCGAGCTGATCGACGGCCTGCTCGTGTACAAAGACCGGGGAGGAGCCTTGCCGGTAAGCCCGCTCCACACTTTCGTCACCCATCGCATGGCGAGACTGGCACCGGCTCTCGAGGAGCGAGGGTGCCACCTGCGCCTGGAGGCTCCGATCACCCTGCCGCCGAGCCATGAACCCGAGCCTGACGGGGCCGTGGTCCAGGGTCGCCCCGAGGACTACCTCGAGCGCCATCCCGGCCCCGACGACGTCCTGTGCGTGATTGAGGTCTCCGACAGCTCCTTGAAGACCGACCGGACGATCAAACAGAGCGTCTACGCCGCCGCCGGTATCGCGCAGTTCATCATCATCAACCTCGTCGAAAGCCGCATCGAGGTCTACGAGGATCCGAACGTCGTCGAAAGAGGCTACAGGCTTGTCCGCATCCTGTACCGGGACGACACGATCTCCCTTCGCGTCCCTGGCGACCGAACCTTGGGTGTTCCAGCGGCAGATTGGCTCCCCGAGGTGCGCCCATCCGCCACAACCCCGGATTGATTCCAGTGCTGGAAGCCTGCGCACTCGATTAGTGCCAGGCGGAGGACGTAGAGACGCTCCCAGCCCGTTCACGCGACCGCCCGCAGGCCAGGGACGGCGGGACGTCTACGCCGGGGCGAAAGCCCGGCCCGATCAACCCCAGCCTATGGCGAGGAGATTCGGGCTCACATCTTCGGCCCCGGCTGCCTGGTTGTGGATGGGTTACCATTGGGAGGCCGGGATCGGTTGCGCCCTCCGGCTTGGTGGCCTCTTCCAAGAGGCACAAAGTCATGGCACTCGTAAACGTCGAAGCCCACGGTGCTCAGCGCCTCGGTCCGCGCGAGAAGAAACAAGGCGTGCAAGTGGTCGGGCTCGGTGTTGATTTCGATCGGCGAACAGCCGAGGCCTTTGAGCGTGCCGCCCATATAGGCATGGAGGTCGGGGCGAACCTCGTCAGGCAGGGTTCGACCGCGGTCCTTCGTCGAGAAGATGAGATGAACGTAGAGTTTGGAGAGGGATTGAGGCATGCCGGTGACTCAAGCACTGGTCTGCCGATCTGTCAAGCCGGGTTCTCGCGACCTTTCAGGCCGCACTGCGTTGGCATCTCTCTGCCCAGGGCATCGGCCTTCGGCCTCAGCCCTGGGCTGGGATCTCCCGACCCGTTGGGCCGGTGCAGGCGGCCTGAAAAGTGTGGCGTCATAACCGGGCATTCAGTCCGTCCTAGACGATTTTTTTCACGAAGTCAGCCGCTTGCTCTGGGTGAACCAGCCGAGGGCTTCCGATGTAGGGGACCGAGGGAACTTCCAGGTCTGGAACAACGACGTACACCTTGGCCTTCTCAGGCAAATGGATACTCACGGGTAGCCGGATCTGGCCGTTTCCCACAAATCCTTCGAAGGTTACGACTTTCACGACCTCGGATTTTAGCGGGGATTGAGTCAGTGTCGATCGGAGCCGGCGAATTGACCTCTAGATGAGCTGGTACACGCCCGCCGCCTGGAGGCTCTCCGAGCCGGCGGGCTTGGAAATCAGGGTCAGCTACCCTCTCGCGCATGCATCTCCCTTATGACGGAGACGATCTCCTCAGCAGACAGCCCCAAGTCAACGCCCTCAACGTCCAAGGGAGAGGCTTTGGAACGAACGGGTGCGATCTCGAATTCGCTCCCGTCTCGCCGCTTGATGCGGACGGCTCCCTTGGTTTGCGCCTCTTCCAAAACCGTTGCCAACTTCTGCCGGGCCTCCGAAAAGGTGTAGACATTCATGATTTCACCTCCAAGACTTCAACGCCAACCTGGCGAGCAGCGGTTCGCAGACCTCCGTCGATCGTGAGCAGAGGAGAGCGGTACTGTAAGCTGCAAGCAATAAGGTAAGCGTCGTAAGCGTAAATACCCAGTTGATGGCTAAGATCGAGCGCCTGCCCTAAATCGATGATGGTCAGGCGAATCGCGATGCGCTTGTAAGCATCAACGGCCGCCTTTGCCTCCAAGAGGGAAATCTGACGGCGTTTGAACATAGCGGAGAAGGCGTTTCCCACTTCGACAGGCAGAGAAACAGGAGAGAGGAGCTCGACACCCTCCGTGAGCCTGATCAAGGCGGGCTTGTGGACTTCGTTGGTGACAACGGCGATCACGGCGGAGGTATCGATGACAACTGTGGGCGCCATAGTTGTACAATTGTACTACAGGAAGCTGCCGCGGGCAACAACGTACGGCACCAAGGCGGTGAAGGTCACCCTGGCACCTCCTGGAGTGGTTCTCGCGCTTTCCCAAGAACAAAGGGTTGCTCGGGCTCCTCCTTACCCGACGATTTGTTACTGCCAGCCAAAACCGCGTTCCCGCGTCCCGTTCAGCTCGCCGTTCATCGCGTAGGCGATCTGCCCTTTCGCCGGCACTCTGCCACCGGCTAGATGACGCGAGTCCCCGGTCCGTCCGGCCCAACGGGCCGGCCACTCGCGAGACCTCTCAGCCGGCTGGAGAACTTCCCCGGTCGCGCGGGAACCTTTCCGGCGGACTGGAAGACCTTCCCGACCGGCTGAAAAGATTCGCGGCCGGCTGAGAAACTTCTCTGACCGTTGGGAAACTTTCCCGGTCCCGCGAGAAACTTCTCGGGCCGCCGAGAACCTTCTCGGCGACTTGGCAAACTTCTCAGGCGGCTGGAGAACTTTCTCGGTCGCGCGAGAACCTTTCCAGCGGACTGGAAACCTTCCCGGCCGGCTGAAGGGTTTTCCAGCCGGCGTAGAAACTTCTCCAGCCGCCGTGAAACTTTCTGGGCCTCGCGGCAAGCTTCTCCGGTCAGCGGAAACCTTCCTCAGCGGCGCGGCAAACTTCTCAGCCGGCTGGAAAACTTTTCTGGCTGCGTGGAAACGCTCCCGCCGACGGGAAAAGTCTTCCGGCCGCCTGAGAA
Source organism: Thermoanaerobaculaceae bacterium (assembly GCA_963717295.1). Taxonomy (GTDB): domain Bacteria; phylum Acidobacteriota; class Thermoanaerobaculia; order Multivoradales; family UBA5704; genus DATARR01. The sequence goes on along the minus strand of OY970330.1, from coordinate 5,906,390 downwards.
CCTTCTCAGGTCCGCAAAAACCTTCTCGGTGGAACGGGAAGCTCTTGGGCCACGCGGGAAACATCTCTCAGGCTGGAGTCGAGACAAAAAAAGGGGGCGTGCGCTTGGCACGCCCCCGAGAAAGTGTTGCAATCAGGACTACTTGGCGGCGGGAGAGGTGGAAGTCGTGGGGACCGCCGGCGTGGGCGCGGGGGTCGGAGGCGGCTCCGTCTGGGGTGCCGCATTGCGGGCGCGGCGGCGGAGCGGCTGGATTCCGAGCTCGACCAGCTTCTCGCTGCGGTTGCCGTAGTGCTGCCTGGCCATGACTCGCAGCACCGTGGCCAGCTTGCCGCCCTCGGCGTGGATCTCGGCCATCCGCCGCGAGGCCTCCTGCTTTTGGCTCTGGCGGAGCTTCTGCTCGAGGCCGAGCTTGCGCAGCTCGTCGGTCAGCTTCTCCAGGGCCGCTCGCGGGATCTCCGCATGCGGCAGGTCCGGGGCATTGGCGGTGAACGAGGCCGCCGTCTCCTCCCACTCTCTGAGGTCCGTCGCGGTCCTATCTGTGCTCGACATTGTGCTTCTCCTTTCTTGAGCCCTTTCGAGGCTCATTGGTCAGGCGCCGTCATTGGCACCGGAATCCCGTGTTCGTTGTCGCCGCCCTCGTTTCGTCGTGTCGATCATTCCTTGTCGGTGTGCATAGAGTCTACGATTACCGGATCGTTGTCAAGCGCTCTATTTGAGTCCCGATCTACGGATGTATAGAACTACTGCATAGAAATCGGACAAGCCGAAGCGAGTAGCTAAGACACCAAGGACAACAAGGAAGAAGGACGGAATGGTGCGCGCCGGGCAATCGGCTTCGCGCATGCGGAGGATGACCGGCGCTACTTGGCCTTGCCCAGGGCTCCCTGAATCCGCCGGCAGATGCCCCGCAGGATGCGCACGTCGCGGCTGGCGGGGGCGGCGCGGGCGGCGAGGCGGCGCAGGTCGCGGAGGACTCCCGGGAAGCTGTCGTCGCGGGCGAAGCCGACCTCCGTGAGGACGTCGGCGGCGTGGCCGAGCAGGCCGTCGATCTCCTCGGCGGCGGCGGGGGGCTCCTCCCAGGCGTCGCCGGCCGGCGTGTCCCCCCGGGCCATGAACAGCTCGTACGAGACGATGAGCACCGCCTGGGCGAGGTTGAGCGTCGGCTGGACTGGGGAGCAAGGGATGGTGACGACGGCGCCCGCCAGGGCCAGCTCCTCGTTGGTGAGCCCTCCCACCTCGGGGCCGAAGACGAGGGCGGTGGCGGTGTCCGGCGAGTTTTGCGCCAGCCAGTCCGGCAGCTCGCGGGGAGTCAGGAAGGGGATGCCCAGGCGGCGGTCGCGCGTGGAGGTGGTGCCCACCACCCGGCGGAAGGAGGCGAGCGCCTCGGCGAGACTGGGGACGCGGACGATCCCGTTGAGAACTTCCCGGGCGCCCACGGCGAAGGCCCGGGCCGTGTCGCCGAGCTCCGCCGCCGGCTCCACCAGGAAGAGGCGGGAGAGCCCCATGTTGGCCATCGCCCGGGCCGTGGACCCAACGTTGCCCTCCACTCGCGGCCGGACGAGGACGACCGCCGGAGGCTCGGCCCCGCCCAGGCTCTCCGCCACTAGCGGAAACCGCGGCGCAGCTCGCGCTTGAAGATGTCGAAGGACTCGTCGCCCAGCAGGCAGACGACCACTCGTTCGAGCTTGGTGCCGCCCTGCAGGAAGCGGTGGATCTCGGTCAGCATGATGCGCGCGGCCCGGTCGATGGGGAAGCCGAAGTTGCCCGTCGACAGGGCGGGCAGGGCGATGGACTTCATGCCCCGCCGGTCCGCCAGGGCGAGGGAGGCGCGCACGGCGGCGGCGAGCCGCTTGTCCTCATCCCCTTCGCCCATCCGCGGCCCCACGGCGTGGATGACCCGTTGCGCCTTGAGGTGGCCAGCGCCGGTCATCACGGCGGTGCCCACGGGAGTGCCGCCGATGCGGTTGCACTCCTCCTGGATGGAGGGACCCCCCTTGCGGCGGATGGCCCCGGCCACGCCGGAGCCGAGTTGGAGCTGCTCGTTGGCGGCGTTGACGATCGAGTCCACCTCGAGATCGGTAATGTCGCCTTCCACCAGCTCGAGCTGGGTGTGGTCCATCGTCACGGTGACGCGCTTCTCGGCCTGCTTTTCCATCATCTTATGCCTTCACCCCTCCCCCCAATCATAGCAAGGCTGGCCGGGCATGGGTGCCGGCAGGCGGCCCCTGAATCTCATAGTGTAGACTTCTCCCCACATGTGGACCGAGCTGAAGAACCAACTGTCGGCCGCCCTGGCCGCGACGATCCAGGAGCGCTTCGGCGTCGAGCACCAGCCGGTGCTGGAGGTGCCGCCGCGGCGCGACCTGGGGGACCTCTCCTCGCCGGCGGGCTTGCAGCTCGCGCGGGTGCTGAAACGCAACCCGCGGGCCATCGCGGAAGAGCTGGCCGCCGCCCTGCGGCGGCCGGACGCCGTGCGCGACGTCCAGGTCCAGGGAGCCGGCTTCCTCAACTTCTACCTCGACCGCCGGGCCTTCACCGCCGCCCTGCTGGACGCTCCCCTGCTCGACGGCGGCGTCCGCAAGGGCAAGGTGGTGATCGAGCACACCAACATCAATCCCAACAAGGCGGCCCACATCGGCCACCTGCGCAACGCCGTGCTGGGCGACATCCTGGGGCGCTCGCTCAAGAGCCTGGGCTACCCCGTCGAAATTCAGAACTACATCGACGACACCGGCGTGCAGCTCGCCGACGTGGTGGTGGGCTTCCTCGACCTGCGCGGGCTGACCCTCGCCCAGGTGGCGGCCCTGCCGGAGCCCTTCGACTTTTACTGCTGGGACCTCTACAGCGAGACCGGCCGCTGGTTCGAGGAGAACCCGGAGCGCCAGAAGCTGCGGCGGGAGACCCTGCACGAGATGGAGACGGCCCGCGGGCCGCGGGCGGAGATGAGCGTGCTGGTGGCGCGGCGTGTGGTCGCCCGCCATCTCGCCACCATGGGGCGCATCGACGTCTCCTACGACCTGCTGACCCACGAGAGCGACATCCTGGGGCACGACTTCTTCGAGCAGGCCTTCGGGCTGCTCAAGGAGAGCGGCGCCGTCCATCTGGAGAAGGACGGGAAGAACTCCGGCTGCTGGGTGATGCCCCTCTCGCAGGCGGAGGAGTTCGCCGGCCTGGAGGATCCGGACAAGGTGATCGTCCGCTCGGATGGCACGGTGACCTACGTCGGCAAGGACATCGCCTACCAGCTCTGGAAGTTCGGCCTTCTGGGCCGCGACTTCGGCTACCGCTTCTGGCAGGAGGAAGGGGTGTGGGAGACCACCCACGGCGGCGTCGAGGGGCACCCGGTCTTCGGCCACGCCTGGCGGGTGTTCAACGTCATCGACACCCGCCAGAGCTACCTCCAGAAGATCGTCCGCGCCGGCCTTCAGTCCCTGGGCCATGAGGCCGAGGCCGAGAAATCCGTCCATTTCGCCTATGAGATGGTCGCGCTCTCCACCGCCACCGCCAAGCTGCTCGGCTACATCGACGAGGACGGCGGCGACGACAAGGTGCTGGAGATGTCAGGCCGCAAGGGGATCGGCGTCAAGGCCGACGACCTCATGGACCAGCTCATCGTGCGGGCGCGCGACGAGGTGACGAAGCGCAACCGCGACCTCGGCGAGGGCGAGCTCGACGTGCTCTCGCGCCAGATCGCCGTCGCCGCCCTGCGCTTTTTCATGGCCAAGGCCACCAACAACCGGGTGATCGCCTTCGACTTCGACGAGGCCGTGAGCTTCGAGGGCGAGACCGGCCCCTACCTCCAGTACTCGATGGTGCGGGCCAACAACATCCGCCGCCGGCTGGCGCAGGAGGGGCTGCCCGCGGACGTCTTCCCCGACGAGATCGCGGCGCTCCCCCATGAGCTGTGGAGCGAGGATCTGTGGGACCTGATCCTCCAGGTGGCGCAGATCGGCGAGACGGTCGAGAAGGCCACCGAGACGCTGGAGCTGTCGCTGATCGCCCGCCACGCGCTGGACGTCGCGCAGCATTTCAACACCGTGTATCACCGCCACCCCATCCTCCAGGAGAAGGACCACCAGGTGCGGGCCGTGCGGCTCGCCATGGTGGTGGTCTTCCGGCGCGGGCTGGAGACCCTGGGAGAGCTCCTGGGCATTCCGATCCCGGAGAAAATGTGACCATGGAAGCCGACGGCCGTCCGCAAAAGAAACCGACCTCTCCCTGGGTGTACGTGGGCTGCGGCTGCGCCGCGATCGTGGTGCTCGGCCTGGCGGTCCTCGGCGGGCTGAGCTTCTGGGGGTACAGAGCAGGCAAGGAGCTCACCGAGGGCATGAAGGACCCGGTGAAGCGCGAGGCGAGGGTGAAGGCGGTGCTCCCCTACCAGCAGCTGCCCCCCGGCTACTACCCGGCGTTCGCCATGTCGATGCCCATGGTCATGGAGATGGCCATGCTGACGGACCGCGATCCCGGCACGGGCAAGAGCGGCCCGGACCAGGGCTTCGCGGAGCGCGGCTTCATGTACATGAACATGCGGGAGATGAAGGACAACAAGGCGAAGATGGAGCGCTTCCTGCGCGGCGAGGCGCCGCGTCCGGACGACTCGGACTGGTACCAGTCCAACATCAAGTTCAATCCCAAAGAGGTCATCCGCAGGGGAACCATCAACGTCAACGGCACCGAGATCCTCTACTCCGCCAGCCGGGGCGAGATCGAGCGCCGCCACGGGGAGGACAAACACGGGATCGTCACCATGATGATGCCCCAGTGTCCCCACGAGACCCGCCTCCGCTTCGCTCTCTGGTTCGGTCCCGATCCGGCCCCCGAAAAGCCCGTCGCCGAGACCGATTACGCCGGCACCACCGCAGATCCGGCCGCGATGCAGGAGTTTTTGGGGCACTTCCAGCTCTGCGGGAAGTAGGCAACAAGGACAGCGGGACGTCAGAGTGTGTCCCGAAAGGAGCGACAGCCACGCCTGCGTAGCCAGGCGATTTCAATCCCTGGCGCCATGGGCGTCGTCGTCAACCATTGCCGCCTTCTTCCGCGCATCCCACCGCCGGTGCATCCACAGCCACATCTCGGGGTGGGCGCGGATGTCCTCTTCCGCGACCTCCAGATAGCGGCGGGTGAGGGTAGCTACGGCGGTATCGTCGTCCTTGGCTTCTGGCGGAAGAATCGCCGGGCGGACGACGACCCTGTATCGCCCCTTCGGTTCCGGGTAGGCCGTCATCGGGATGACGGGGGCGCCGGTGCGCAGGGAGACGCGGGCGAGAATCGAGCTGGTCAGCGCCGGGCGGCCGAAGAAGGGGACGGTGATCCCCTCCCTCTCCTGCACCCGCTGGTCGATGAGCAGACCCACCCGGCCACCGGCGCGGATGGTCTCCAGCATGCGGCGGGCGGCCCCCCGCTTGGGGACGACGCCGTTGCCGAAGCGCTCGCGCAGGTCGCGGAGCTCGCGGTCGAGCCAGGGGTTGTCCGCCGGGCGGACGACAATGTCGATGGGACCGCGGTAGAGGCCCACGATCGGGGGGACCAGCTCCCACAGTCCCAGGTGGGCGGTGAGCATGAAGACCCCGCGGCCGAGGCTCTCGGCCTCCTCCACGTGCTCCCAGCCTTCGAGCGTGAACCGCCGGCACATCTCCCGCGCCTCGAAGCGCGTGGAGGAGACGGCGTCGCAGAGGGCGGCGCCGAAGTGGCGGAAGCACTCCCGCACCAGCCGCCGCCGCTCGGCCTCCGGTATCTCGGGCAGAGCGAGCGCCATGTTGCGCAGGGCCACCTCGCGATGCCGGCGGTCGAGGGAATGAGCGAGGCTCCCCACCGCGCGGCCCACGGAGCGCGTGGCCGTGTGCGGCAAGGCCCGCAGGAATCCCTTCAGGGTCCGGTAGAGGCCATACTCGACACGGTGACGGATGGGGCGGTTCTTCACGTGGAGGGGGACTCTACCGCAGGCGGTCCCATTCCCGATCCAGCCACTCCCAGAACGCCGGCTCGGGATCGGCGCGGATGGGCAGCTCGGCCAGGGGAAGGTCCGGAACGTCCGGACGGCCGAGGAGCTTCACCCGGTCCTTGCCGGTGACGAGGACGGCGGTGGCGCCGCTCGCCCGGAAAGCGGCCGCGATCCGGGCGAAGCTCGCGCCGGTATATAGATGATGGTCTCGGAAGCTCAGCTCGCCCGCGATGTCGAGGCCAAGGTCCCGGGCCAGGGCGGTGAAGGCGGTGGGGCGGGCGATGGCGGTCACCAGCAGCACGCGGGCGCCGGCCGGCAGCGGGTCGCCGCCTGCGAAGCGCGGCGTGCCCGGGCGGGTGACGCTGGCGAAGCCGGGGCCGGTGAAGTCGCGGGACCGCAGCGCCGAGGCGAGGGCGTCGCCCCGGCCGTCCCAATCGGGCGCTCCGGTGAGGATGACCGCCTGCGCTCTGCGGATCGCGGCGAGAGGCTCGCGCAGCCTTCCCGAGGGGAAGAGCCGGCCGCCGCCGAAGGGATCGGAAGCCGGAAAGGCGACGAGATCCAGGTCGCGGGCGAGGGCGAGATGGGAGAAGCCGTCGTCGAGAAGGAAGAGGTCGGGGGCCGGATCGAGCCGCTTGAGCGCTTCGAGACCGTCCTGGTAGCGGTCCGGCCCCACCACCACCGCCACGCCTGGAAGCTCGCTCGCCAGCAACGCCGGCTCGTCGCCCGCCGTCCGGGCGTCGAGGATCGGCCCCCAACCGGCGCTCACCACGCGCACGCCCCGGCCCTGGCTGCCGTAACCTCTTGAGAGGATGCAGACGGCGAGGCCCCGATCGCGGAGGTGGGCGGCGATCGCCGCCACCAGGGGAGTCTTCCCGGAGCCGCCCCAATGAAGATTGCCGACGCTGATCACGGGTCGCGGCAGATGGTGGGCGTGCTTCCGGTACCAGCGCCGCCGGAGCCCGTGGACGGCGCCGTAGAACTGCTGCCAGGGGGAGGTGGGTGGGGAGGGAGCTCTCATTCCTGTTCCCCTCTCCGCCTGTTTGGCCAATTCGAGGTGCCAGCTTTCCCGTGCGACCTACCCGTCGAGCCCACCAAGAAGAGACCGCAGACGCTTCAGCTCCGCTTCCGCGGCATCGGCTCGGGCTCGTTCCGCTTCGGCTCGCGAGCGTTCCGTATTGGCTCGGGCGCGTTCCGCATCGGCTAGCGCGCGTTCCGCTTCGCCGAGTGTCGGCACCAGCCGGCCAGCCGGATCGAACAGCCGCACCCAGGTGCCCGCCTCGGCCTCGCCGCTCTCGAGCGCGTGCACCCCGCCCTCCCAGAGGCCCAGGTCCAAGCCGAGGACCTCGCTACGCAGCCGGCCCTGCCGGTCCGGCGCGATCGGCTCATAGGCGTTGCCCGCCAGCCTGTAGCCTTCGAGCGTCTCCTTGTCCCAATCGAACAAGAAGTAGTCCCGCGTTCGGAACACCTGCGCGTAGAGGGACATCTTGGTCTTGCGGTCGATCCTCTCGGTGGACGGCGACAGCAGCTCCACGATCAGGTCCGGGAGCCTGCCGCCTTCCTCCCACGCCACCCAAGCCTCGCGCCGGGCGCCGGAGACGTGATCGACGAAGAACACGTCCGGCCCGCGAAACGTGGCCTTGGGATGACTGGAAGGGAGTCCTGCCTTCACGTCCTCGGCGACCGCGCGGGCCTGCTCGACCGAGTAGTAGACGAACGTATTGCCGCCGACGAAGAAGTCGCTACGCCCGCGTTCCTCCATGGCCTGGCGGATGACGTCGAACAGCAGGGTCATCTGCAGGACGTGATTGAAATTCTCCATGGGCTCCCCGTCGTCGTAGACGAGCTCGAAGGGAACAGGAGCTAACGCTGGATGGCTCATGACAATCTCCCGTCGGCTTCCGTCGAAGTCGTTCGTGGACGGAACTTTATCACCCGGAACCTCATCACGTGATTCTAGCTCGCTTCGCCTCCCTTGGGGGTGAGGGCAGGAGAGGCGCCAGCATCTCCAGCGTCCGCGCCAGCGCTCCCCGGTTCTCCTCGACGAGGCGCAGGCCCCGGCCGCCGGTCTCCCGGGCCGCGGCGGGATCGGCCATCCACTCGCGCCAGGCGGCGGCCAGCTCTTCCGCATCCTTCACCCGGCGCCAGGCTTCGGTGTTGTCGAAGGCTTCCGCCATCTCGCGGAAGTTGTGCATCGCCGGGCCGACGGCGATGGGCACCCCGAAGCGGGCCGCCTCCAGGGGGTTGTGGCCGCCGGTGGGGGCCAGGGTGCCGCCGATGAACGCCGCCGTGGCCAGGCGATAGAGGCCCGCGAGCTCGCCCAGGCTGTCCAACAGGACGACCGCCGGCGCGGACTGGCGGGCTGACCCTCCGCCCAGGGCGCTGCGGCGGACGTGCCCGGCGTTGCGGGCCTGGAGCAGGGCGTCCACCTCGTTCCAGCGCTCCGGGTGCCGGGGAGCAATGACGAGGAGGGCTTTCTCCCCTCCGCCGGCCGCCTCGAAGGCGTCCAGCACCGCCGTCTCTTCTCCCGCCATCGTCGAGCCGGCGAGGAAGATGGGCCGGCCGGCGGCGATCTCCTTCAGCCCCGCCTCCAGCTCCGGCTTGCGGGGCGGCTCGGGCGACTCGTACTTGAGGTTGCCGGTGACGGTGACGCGCCCCGGGTCGATGCCCAGCCGGATGAGCCGGTCACGGTCGCCGGCCGTCTGGACTCCGAAGCGGTCCACGGCGGCGAACAAGGGGCCGAGGACGGCCCGCAGCCGCAGCATGCGGCGGTTGCTACGGTCGCCCACCCGGCCGTTGACCACCGCCACGGGCAGGCCACGGCGGCGGGCCTCGCGCAGCAGCAGGGGCCAGTAGTCCCCTTCCACCAGGATCAGCGCACCAGGCTGGTGGCGATGGAAGAACCGCTGCACGGCGAAGCCGAGGTCGAAGGGAAGATAGGCCACGCCGGCGCGGCCGTCCCGTCCGGAGGCCGGTCCCAAGAAAACGGCCCGGGCCCGCTCCTGGCCGGTCGGGGTGACGGTCGTCACCAGCAGCGGCAGGTCCGGGGGGAGGGCGTGGGCCAGGGTGGCGGCGACGCCCACCTCGCCCACCGAGACGGCGTGGAGCCAGAGCGCGCCGGGGGAGCCCGGCAACCCCGCGTCCCTCCCCAGCCGGCCCGCCAGGGTGGGGAGGTAATGCCTTCCCCGGCGGGCGAGCAGGAAGGGGCCCGCCAGGATCAGGGCCATGCCCATCGCCAGCTGGTAGAGGCCCCAAAGGACGGTTCGCATCGCGAGCGCAGTATAATGGCTGGCTCGCCGGACCCCGGAAGGGGACCTGAGGACTTAGAGGCGGGGGACGGTTCCGGCAGGCTAGACGTTTTTTCCGGCTGCCCCGTATACCAGATGAATATGCTCGAGCTCGTCTACTCCAACCGCCAGCCGTCCAGCGCTCCCCAGCGGGCGCCCTGGGCCGATGCCACCGACCGCGATCTCCTGCTGGCGATGCGCGAGGGGGACGAGCCGGCGCTCAACGAGGTCATCAACCGCAAGACCAAGCCGCTCCTCCATCTCTGCCAGCGAATCCTCGGCGGCGACCTCGAAGAGGCGCGGGACATCGTGCAGGTGACCTTCTTCAAGATCTGGGAGAACCGGTGCAAGTACGACCCCAAGTGGGCTCCCAACACCTGGATGTACCGCATCGCCAGCAACCTCGCCATCGACCACCTGCGGTCGCGCAAGACCCGCGAGCGCAGCCAGGAGCCGGTGCGCCAGCACCTCCTCCATATCGCCGACGGACGGGCGCAGCGCGACCTGTCGCGGATGCAGCAGACCGAGCTCGGCACCCTCTTCAAGGAGCTGTCGACCGCTCTCTCGGAGAAGCAGAAGCTGGTCTTCGTGCTGCACGAGATCGAGGGATTGTCGTCGCCCGAGGTGGCGAAGATCATCGATTCGCGCGAGTCGACCGTCCGCAATCACCTGTTCAACGCCCGCCGCATCCTCCGCGAGGAGCTGGTGCGGCGGTTCCCGGAATACGCGGGCGGCTTCGCGCTGCCCACGAAGCGGGGGGACGACTGAAGTGAGCTGCCCCGAATGGAGCCGCCTCGCGGTACTGAGAGACGATGAGCCGGCCGGCTGGACCGCGGCGCTGGAGCACCTCGACGCCTGCCCGAGCTGCCGGCCCGAGGCCCTGAAGGCCGATCCCCTGCTGGCCTTCCGCCGCCTGCCGGTGACGGACCTCGCGCCGGCCGAGGAGCGGTCCGAGGTGGAGTCGATGCGCCTCGCCGTCGCGGCGATGCGCAATGCCGGCCGCCTGGAATCGCGCCACCATTTCGCCGGCTGGCGCCGCTGGGCCGCCGCCGCCGTGCTCGCCCTGGCCTCCCTGGCGGTGAGCCGCGACCGGGCGCCGCACCCTGGAATCAAGGCCGCCGCCGTGCCGCCGCCCGCCGCGCGGCGCGTGGCGACGCCTGCCGCCTCGGCGGCGGAGCCGGCGGCGATCGAAGGGCTGAACCTGCCCGGAGCCCGCGTGTACCACGTGGACGGCGAGGGGCTCTCGGTGGTCATGATCGTCGACGAGAGTCTGGATGTCTGACCGGTGCCCCGATGATTCGCCCTCTTCTCAACGCCGGCCTCCGCGGCGGCCCGGTCCCCCGCGCTCAGGCCCGCGGCGCGGCTCGCGGTAAGATCCTGAGCCGCTCGGTGTCGTCGTCGCTGTCGCTGTCGCCGTCGTCCCGTTTCCTGGCGGGCCTCCTCGGAGTGCTCATCCTGTCGTCGGCGCTGACCGCGCAGGCGGCCGCGGGCAAGGCGGGGGCCGCCGCCGCGGAGGTGGTGGTGTTGCAGGCCTACACCCTTCGCCATCAGCGGGCCAGCGACGCCGTGGCTCTGGTATACCCTCTGCTGTCGCGCAAGGGAACGGTCGAGCTGCAACCGGGAGGCAACACGCTGGTGATCCGCGACGTGCAGGCGGCCCTCAACCGCATCGTGCCGGTGCTGCGCGGCTTCGACCACGCGCCGCGGCCGATGCGGCTGGAGGTGCTGATCGTGCGGGCCAGCCGCAATGCCGTGTCGCCGCAGGTGCGGCACTCGGACCTGCCGGAGCAGCTCACCAAGCGCCTGCGCGATCTGCTGGCGTACGACAGCTTCGAGATGCAGGCCCAGGCTCAGCTCGGCGGGGTGGAGGGGCAACCGGTGATCTACGATCTGGGGCAGGACTACAAGGTGAGCTTCCACTTCGGGACCCTGATGGACGACCAGCGGGTGAAGCTGACGAGCTTCCGGATCTCGCGGCGGGCCGAGGGACGGCCGGAGACGAACCTGCTGCAGACCAATCTCACCCTCTGGTGCGATCAGACCATCAGCCTCGGCCTCGCCAAGAGTGAGGCGAGCCGCGAGGCGCTGATGGTGGTGCTGACACTGCGGGAGGGCGACGCGCCGCGCCGCCACCCTGACTGACTTCATGGAGATCTCAAAGAGAGACCAATGCAGTTCATCTGTCGCGTAGGAACCCAGGACGGCCGAGTGCTCGAGGAGGTCTTCACCGCCGGCGACGAGACCGCTCTGCGCAGCGATCTGGCCAAGCTCGGCTACCACCTCTTCGAGGTGCGGCGGCGTGGCGCCCCCAAGCTCGCCATGCCCGGCCTCGGGCGCAGCGGGCGGCGGCGCATCCCGGTGCAGGACTTCGTGATCTTCAATCAGGAGCTGGCGGCCCTGCTGAAAGCGGGCCTGCCCCTGCTCCAGACCCTGGACCTGATGCTGGAGCGGATGCACAACCCCGTCTTCAAGGCGGTGCTCACCGACGTGCGCGACCGGGTCAAGAGCGGCGAGGATCTCTCGGAGGCCTTCGCCGCCCACGGCGACCTGTTCCCCCGCCTCTACCCCTCGTCGCTCAAGGCCGGCGAGAGGAGCGGCGAGCTCGAGCAGGTGATCCGCCGCTTCATCCGCTATATGAAGCTGGTGCTCGACGCCCGGCGGCGGGTGGTCTCGGCCCTGGTCTATCCGGCGGTGCTGGTCTGCCTGTCGGTCGCCATGATCGCCATCATGGCGATCTACGTGGTGCCCAAGTTCATGAGCTTCTTCACCGAGCTGGGCACCGACCTGCCGGTCCTCACCCAGATCGTGCTGTCGATCTCCACCTTCGCCTCCCAGAACTGGCCGATCATCCTCCTCGGGCTGGTGGTGGGCGGTCTCGCGCTGCGCTCGTGGGGCAACACGGAGACGGGCCGGCTGACCCTGGACCGGCTGAAGCTGCGCATGCCCTTCCTGGGGCCGGTGCTCCACCGGTTCGCGATGTCGGAATTCTGCCGTTCCCTGGGGACGTTGCTTGCGGGTGGCATTCCGCTGGTGCCCGCCTTCGAGATCGCCACCCAGTCGGTGGGCAACGCGTTCGTGCGCAGCAAGGTGGAGCCGACCGTGCAGCTGGTGCGGGAGGGCAAGCCCTTCTTTTCCGCGCTGGAGGAGAGCGAGATCTTCACCGACATGGCGATCGACATGGTCAAGGTGGGAGAGGCGACCGGCTCGCTCGACGACATGCTGGGCAGCGTCTCGGACTTCCTGGACGAGCAGGTGGAGACCCGGATGCAGCGCCTGTTGTCGCTGGTCGAGCCGATGATGCTGGTCTTCATGGGCGCCATCATCGCGATCCTGTTGATCTCGATCTATCTGCCCATGTTCTCGATGCTCGGTTCGTCGAAGTTCTAGCACCATGCTGAAGGGGATTCTCCTCAGCGGTACGTCGCGATCGGTATTTTAGGAGTCTCTTATGGCAGCCGTGATCAACGCCCGGACGGGGGTGCAGGACAAAGAGCTCGAGGCGGAGACCGTCGAGCAGGCGCGGGCCCGCGTCGCCCAGGAGCGGCGGGACGCCGAGGCCTTCGCCGCCCGCTACGGCCTCGAGTTCGTGGACATGACGCACTTCCGCATCGACAACGACCTCTTCCGCCGCGTGCCGTTCGACCTCATGCTGCGCTACGGCTTCATCCCCGAGGAGCAGCTCGAAGGCCGCATGACGGTGGTGATGGCCGATCCGTCGGACGTGGTGAAGATCGACGAGATGGAGCTGCTGCTGGGTCAGCCCGTCGAGGTCAAGGTCGGGGTGCGCTCTTCGATCGACGAGATCCTGCAGAAGTCGGAGAGCGCCCAGCGGGTGCTCGACGAGGCCAGCGAGGACTTCCGCATCCAGCTCGTGCAGGAGGACGAGGAGGGCGAGGAAGTCCTGTCGATCGACCGCATCACGGCGGACACCAGCCCGATCATCAAGCTGGTCGACTCCACCATGTTCAACGCCATCCAGCGCCGCGCCTCCGACATCCACATCGAGACGCGGGAGACCGAGGTGCTGATCAAGTACCGCATCGACGGCGTGCTCTACCAGGCCATGGAGCCGATCGACAAGCGCCACCACCAGACGATCATCAGCCGCATCAAGGTGATGTCGGAGCTCGACATCGCCGAGAAGCGCATCCCCCAGGACGGCCGCTTCAAGCTGCGCCTCAAGGGGCGGACGATCGACTTCCGCGTCTCCATCATGCCCTCGGTCCACGGCGAGGACTGCGTCATCCGAATCCTCGACAAGGAGTCGATGAACAAGGATTTCAAGAACCTGCGCCTCGACATCCTCGGCTTCGACGAGGAGATGATGCGCAAGCTGCGCAAGTTCATCCGCGAGCCCTACGGCATGGTGCTGGTCACCGGCCCCACCGGCTCCGGCAAGACGACGACGCTCTACGCCTGCCTGTCGGAGATCCAGAGCTCCGAGGACAAGATCATCACCATCGAGGACCCGGTCGAGTACCAGCTGCGGGGGATCACCCAGATTCCGGTCAACGAGAAGAAGGGGCTGACCTTCGCCCGCGGCCTGCGCTCCATCCTGCGCCACGACCCGGACAAGGTGATGGTGGGCGAGATCCGCGACCCGGAGACGGCGCAGATCGCCATCCAGTCGGCGCTCACCGGCCATCTCGTGTTCACCACCGTGCACGCCAACAACGTCGTCGACGTGCTGGGCCGGTTCCTCAACATGAACGTCGACCTGTACAACTTCGTCTCGGCGCTCAACTGCGTCCTGGCGCAGCGCCTGGTGCGCAAGATCTGCCAGCACTGCAAGCAGCCGGTGCAGGTCTCCCAACAGGTGCTGGAGGAGAGCGGGCTCGATCCGGCGATATACTCCAGCTTCACCTTCCACGAAGGCCGGGGCTGCATCGAGTGCAACGGCACCGGATTCCACGGCCGCGTGGCCGTCTCCGAGCTGCTGGATCTTTCAGACCACATCCGCGAGCTGATCCTGGACCGCCGGCCGGCTTCCGAGATCAAGCGCGCGGCGAAAGAAGAAGGGATGACCTTTCTGCGCGAGTCGGCGCTCGAAATGGTTTTCCGGGGAGTGACGACTCTGCGTGAGATCAACAAAGTCACCTTCGTCGATTAATCCGCGCGGCGGCAGGAGCGCCCGGGGTGCGTGGTGGAGCCGGATGCTGGGCTTTGACCCCATCCCCGTGCCGCCGCACGTCTTCGCCCTCGACGGCGAACGGCTGCGCTACGGCCAGCTCCCGCACGACCGCCACGGCTTCCGCCTGCGCAACTTCCGCCAGGTGACGCTGCCGCGCGATCCGTTCCAGCACGGGCTGCTGGGCGGGCCGCCACGCGATCAGGCAGCCTTCCGCGAGCTGGTGGCGGGGCTGGTGAAGGGGGTGCCCGGCGGCGTCAAGGAAGCCTCCCTGGTGCTCCCCGACACCTGGCTGCGGGTCACCTTCAGCGAGAGCGGCGACCTGCCGCCGGCCGGCGATGCCCTCGACGAGGTGCTGCGCTGGAAGCTGAAGCGGCTCGTCCCCTTCCGGGTGGACGAGCTGCGGGTCAGCGCCGCCGAGGTGGCGCCGCTGCCCGGCCAGGAGGAGCCTCGCCGGCTGCTGCTGGGCTTCGGCGTCGAGCAGCTCCTGGCCCAGGTGGAGGACGCCTTCAGCGCCGCCGGCGTGCGCCTCGGCCAGATCTCCAACGTCAGCCTGTCGCTGCTCGCCGCCACCGAACCGCCGCCGGGAGGCGGCTTCGCGGCCCTGATGGTGGTGGAGGACGAGGGCTACACCCTCGTCTTCTCCCGCGGCGGCGAGCCGGTGCTCCATCGCTACAAGGGATTCGCCGGCGCCCTGCCCGAGGCCTCGCGGGGCAACTTCGTGGGCCGCGACCTGAGGCTCACCCGCAACTTTCTCGACGAGCACTTTCCGGGCGCGCCCCTGGGGTCCGTGCTGCTGATGGCGCCGCCCGAGGTCGAGCCGACCTGGATCGACCGCCTGGAAGAGGGGTTGGGGGCTCCCGCGGCGCCGCTCGACGGGCGGCACCTGCCCCCCCTGCGCGCCGAGGACTCGGGCGTCCCACCCTGGCGCGACCTCGCCCCGATGCTCGGGGCGGCCCGGCGGGAGGTGGCATGAGCATCGCCCCGGACCACGATCCCTCCTTCGCCGAGGCCCCCGCTCCGGTCTCTTCTCCGGGGCAGGCACCGCCGCCGCGAATCCCGGCCGCCACGCGAGGGCCGGCTCCGGGCGGCGCGCGCGGCAATCCGCGGGCCGATTCGCTCAACCTCGCCAGCCGGCCGTTCGGCAACAGCCGGCCGGTGGTACGCGTCTCGATCCTTCTCTGGCTGCTGGGCCTGGGGCTGCTGTTGAGCAACGTCATCGTGTTCCGGAGCTACCTCTCGGCCTCGGCCGACAAGCGGGCCCAGATCGCCCATGGCGAGGAGGAGCTCCTGCGCCAGCAGAAGAACGTCCAGGAGCTCCAGAACCGCCTCGGCGGTTACGACCTGGTGCGGCTCAACGACCAGATCGATTTCCTGAACACCCAGATCGACGCGCGGACCTTCTCCTGGAGCCTGTTGATCGACCGCCTGGCGGACACGCTGCCCAACGACGTGCGCATCAACCATCTGACGCCCGGAACCGACAAGAACAAGCGGGAGGCGCGCGAGCGGGGTCCGCGGGGCAGGCTGCCGGAGGGAGCGGTGGAGCTCACCATCAGCGGCGTGACGAGGCGCGACGAAGCGCTGAACCAGTTCATCAAGAATCTGTTCGCCCATCCCGCCTTCAGGAACCCGAATCTGATTCAGGAAGCCCAGGTCGACACGGGAGGGCCGCTGGTGAGGTTCGACGCCACCGTGACGTATCTGCCCGGCGGACCGCCCCGAAACGTGACCTTGGAGGAGGCGCCGTCCGTTACGCCCGGCGCGGCGGGGAGCGCGGCGCGCAAGAAGACCACCACGACGGTGACGACCGATAGGAAGAAGACCACGACGTCGACGTCCACCGCCGGGCGCGTTCCGGGAGGCCGGCCATGAGGCCGCGCGGCGAGATCTGGCGCAAGCGCCCATGGATCTGGGTGCCGGCGCTCCTCTTCTTCCTGGCCAACGCCGCGGCTTTCTCCGTCTACAAGCTCGGCTACGCCGGGCAGGTGGAGCAGCTCGACGTCGACATCCACGCCCAGGAGCAGAAACGTCAGGAGCTGAACGGCCAGTACCAGCAGCTCCAGACCATGATCGCCCGCGTGCGCACCAACCAGGAGCAGGTGCAGCAGCTCTATGCCGACCGCTTCTCCACCCGCAGCCGGCGGCTGACCACCGTCAACCAGGAGGTCAAGGATCTGGCGCGGCAGGCGGGCCTCTCTCCCCGCGCCCTCAGCTACCCGGAGACAGAGATCAAGGATTACGGCCTCATCAAGCGCTCCTTCGTCTTTTCGGTGCAGGGTCCCTACTCGGCGTTGCGCAAGCTCGTCAGCCTGCTGGAGACCTCCCGCTCCTACATCGTCATCGACGACCTCAACGTCGGCAGCAACAGCGAGGGACCCGAGCTGAAAATCGATCTGAAGCTTTCGACGCTGTTCGCCATGAACGCCGAGGACGGCGCGGCCGCGGTCCCCGGATCGCCGGAACCTTCGGGAGCTCCGGGGACTCCGGCGACGCGGCCGGGCACCCCGCGGCCCTCCGCGCCAGGAGGCGCTCCATGAACGGCAGCTCGCGGCAGAAGACGTTGCTGATCGTCCTCGCCTGCCTGGCGGCGTTCGCCGGCTGGCACTATCTGCGCCCCCTCCTGGGCTTCGGCGTCCAGGACGAGGCGCCCGCCGCGGCTCACGCTCCCGGAGCGGAGCCGGGCGACGAGGGCGGCCCGGCCCGGCCACGGCCCGCCGGCCGCGAGAGCCACACCGCCCGCCCCGGGGACTCTGTGGCGGTGCTCAAGATGGCGAGCCTCGACCACGTGGCGACCGATCCGAAGGCGGGACGCGATCCCTGGCGCTTCGTCGATCCGCCGCCTCCTCCGCCGCCCCCCCCGCCCCGCGCCCCATCGCCCGCCGAGCTGCGCGAGCAGGAGCTCGCGAGGCAGCGCGCGATGGCGGCGGCCGCCGCCGCCGCCGCGGAGGCGGCAAGGATCGCGGCCATTCCCAAGCCGCCGGAGTTCACCCTGGAGTACCTGGGCAACTTCGGGCCGCCGGACAAGAAGATCGCCGTCTTTGGCAACGGCAAGCAGACCTTCAACGCCCTGGAAGGCCAGGTGATCCAGAAAGAGTTCATCGTCGCCCGGATCGGTTTCGAATCCGTGGACATCAAATACGTCAAGTTTCCCGAAGTGCAACCGAAGCGTATCGGCCTTCGCCGGCATTAGCTCGGAGGACTATTCCACAATGCCCAGATTGATCGTCCGGACGTCCCTCTCCCTGCTCCTGCTCGGGTTCCTGGCCGGCTGCACCACCCACCAGGCCTACCGGCAGGGAGAAGTGGCGAGCCAGCTCGGCAACTATGACGATGCCGTGCTGCATTACATGAAGGCGGCCACCGAGGACCCTTCCAACCTCTCCTATAAGGCCGCGCTCATTCGCGCCAAGATCAAGGCCTCGCAGTTCCACTTCCAGAAGGGGCAGGAGTTCGAGAAGGCCGGCGTCACCGAGCGCGCCCTGGTGGAGTACCAGCAGGCCGTGCAGCTCGACGCCTCCAACCAGTATGCCAAGGCGCAGCTCGAGCACGTCCACAAGCTCTACCTCGCCCAGCGGGCCAACAAGGGCGGCTATGAGACGATCGAGCAGATGAAGCAGAAGAACCGCGGCGCCCGGCCCCAGCCGCCGGTGCTCAATCCGCGCTCGGACCGGCCGATCTCCCTCGAGTTTCCGCAGCCGGTGTCGCTGTTCTCCATCTACCGCGCCCTGGGCCAGGCGTTCGGGATCAACATCCTGTTCGACCCCAACCTGCGCGACCAGGAGATCGCCGTCGACCTGAAGGACGTCACCTCCCAGGCCGCCCTTGAGACGCTGATGCGCACCGCCGGCCACTTCTACAAGGTCATGGACGAGCACTCCATCATCATCGCGCAGGACAATCCGCAGAACCGGCGCACCTACGAGGACCTCGTCATCCAGACCTTCTTCCTGTCGAACGCCGACGTGAAGGAGACGCTGACCATCCTGCGCAGCCTGATCGACGCGCGCAAGATCGCCGTCAACGACCAGCTGAACGCCATCATCCTGCGCGACACGGTGGACAAGGTGAAGGTGGCCGAGCGCATCATCGAGTCCAACGACAAGGCCAAGGCCGAGGTGGTGATCGACGTCGAGCTGCTGCAGATCAACAGCGGCCGGCTGCGGGAGCTGGGAACGGCCCTCTCCTCCTACTCCGTGAGCCAGAGCCTGAACTTCGGCAACAGCGGCACCACCGGCACCGGCGGCACCGGCTCGACTCCGGCGGGAGTGCGCCTCTCGGACCTCCAGTTCATCAACCAAAGCAACTGGCTGCT
Source organism: Thermoanaerobaculaceae bacterium (assembly GCA_963717295.1). Classification (GTDB taxonomy): domain Bacteria; phylum Acidobacteriota; class Thermoanaerobaculia; order Multivoradales; family UBA5704; genus DATARR01. The sequence goes on along the minus strand of OY970330.1, from coordinate 5,887,722 downwards.
GACCATCCCGAGCTTCGTCTACAACTTCATCAAAACCAACACCGATGCCCAGCTCCTGGCCAAGCCCCAGCTCCGCATCTCCGAGGGCGAGAAGGCGAGCCTGGTCATCGGCGACCGCATCCCCATTCCGCTGACCACCTTCAACACCCAGAACGCGGGCTCCACCGGCGGCATCGTGCCCATCACCTCCTTCCAGTATCAGGACGTGGGCATCCGCATCGACATGGAGCCGCGGGTCCACCACAACCAGGAAGTGACGCTGAAGATCAAGGTGGAGGTGTCGAACCTCAACGGCAACGTCGCGGGCTCGGGCGGCCAGAGCCAGCCCATCATCGGCACCCGCACCATCGACTCGACGATCCGCCTTCAGGACGGCGAGACCAACTTCCTGGCCGGCCTGATCCGCAGCGACCTGACCGACTCCGATCAGGGGATCCCCGGCCTTTCGGACATCCCGATCATCGGCCGCCTGTTCTCCAACAAGCACACCGAGAACCAGCGCACCGACGTCATCCTGACGCTGACGCCGCATATCATCCGCAACGCCGAGATCACCGAGGAGGATCTGCAGCCGATCTGGGTGGGAACCGAGGCCAACATCAGCTTCCGCGGCGGCAGCCCGCGGGTGGAGTCCGACGTCGAGGGTCCCTTCGACAGCACCGAAGGCACGCCCGAAGAGATTCAGGACGCCATCCGCCGCCGCCTCGAGCGCCTGCCACGGGGCCTGCGCCCCGGCGAGCAGCCGGGCCAGCCCGTCCAGCCCGGCGTACCCGGCCAACCGGTGCCGCCCGGTACTCAGCCCGTGCAGCAGCAGCCGCCCGGCGGGGTGAACCTGGTTCCCGCGGCGCCGCCCCAGGACATCTTCCGGCCGTCGCCGCCGCCGGGCCAGGTCCAGCCCAACCAGGTGCCGCCGCCCCAGGAGGACGAGCAGCCGCCGGGGGGAGGGCTGGTTTCCCAGCGCTCAGCCTCGGGCACGGCCAAGCTGACGTCCACGGCGGTACCGGCGCTTTCACAGGCCACCGCTGCGTCCATGGCCATGCCGGCGGCCAATACGCCGCTCGTGCGCCTCTGGCTCACTCCGGGAAAGCTGACGGTCTCCCCCGGCGACACCTTCGAGGTGCGGGTGCAGGCGGATGCCGGCCTAGCCGTCTCCCATCTGCCCCTGTCGATGTCCTTCGATCCCACGGTCTTGCGCGTGGAGTCGGTGGACCCCGGGGACTTCCTGGGCGCGGCCAGTGAGTCTCAGGTGCTGTCGGACACCGCCCGCCCGGGCGCCCTGGTCATCGGCGCCAGCCGGCTGGGCCAGCGCCCGGGTGTCAAGGGCGCCGGGATCGTGGCCCGCATCACCTTCCGCGCCCTGGCGGCCGGCAAGGCCAATCTCAGCTTCGAGGCCAAGGCCCTGGACGCCGGGCTTCACCCGGTGCCCCTGCGCTCCCGGGCCGCCATCATCCAGGTGAACGGCGAGGCCGCCGATCCGCAATCCCGCCCGGTCCCCCAGCGGGAAGCTTCGCCGGTCGGGGGCCGTTAGAAACGTTGGAGGCTTGCAGGATGCTCTCGCTGAATCTTCATCGCCAGGATCGCCGCCGCCGGGAGGCGGGCTTCACCCTGGCGGAGCTCGTCATGGTGGCCGCCGTGCTGGTGGCGCTCTCGGCGGTGACGCTGCCGGTGGCGAAGTTCACCGCCAAGCGCTCGAAAGAGGCGGACCTGCGCCTCTCCCTGCGCGAGATGCGCTCGGCCATCGACGAGTACAAACGGTACAGCGACGCCGGCATGATCCCCATCGACCTCGGCACCCAGGGCTACCCGAAGAACCTGGAGGTCCTGGTCAAGGGCATACAACTGGTGGGTCAGGTGGACAAGAAGATCAAGTTCCTGCGCCGCATCCCCGTCGATCCCATGACGGGCAAGGACGAATGGGGGCTGCGCAGCTATCAGGATGAGCCCGCGGCCACCTCCTGGGGCGGAGAGGACGTCTACGACGTCTACTCCCAGTCCGTCGGGGTGGGCCTCAATGGCGTTGCCTACCGCAAGTGGTGATGAGAAGGAGCCGGATCATGTTGCTGAAACAGCGCGCCCGCGAACGGGGATTCACCCTCCTGGAGCTGATCGTCGTCATCGCGATCATCGGTATCCTGGCCACCATCGCCATGCCGGCGCTGCACAACGTTCCGATCCGCGCCCACGAGGCGGTCCTCAAGACCAACCTGCGGACGCTGCGCGACGTCATCGACCAGCATTACGGCGACAAGGGGAAGTATCCCACCAGCCTGCAGGCGCTGGTGGAGGAGGGCTATCTGCGCAAGATGCCCATCGATCCCATCACCAAGCGGTCGGACACCTGGGTGCCGGACTACGAGGAGATCGATCAGGATCATCCGCCGGCCGAGACCGACACCGTCGAAGGCAAGCCCGGGATCATCGACGTGCACTCCGGAGCGCCGGGCCTGTCCCTCGACGGCACCCCCTACAAGGAGTGGTGATGACCGTCCGACACTCTCCTCGCGAGGCGGGCTACAATCTCGTCGTCCTCCTCATCGCCATCACCGTGATGACCGCCCTGCTGGCGGCCATGCTGCCGATGATCAGCCAGGAGATCCGCCGCGACAAGGAGGAGGAGCTGGTCTTCCGTGGCCTCCAGTACGTGGAGGCCATCCGGGTCTTCCAGATCCGCTATCAGCGCCTCCCCAACAAGCTGAGCGAGCTCGTCGAGGTCAAGCCGCGCTCCATCCGCCAGCTCTGGAAGGACCCCATGACCGACAACGGCAAGTGGGGGATCGTCTACCAGAACAACGACCTTCAGCCCTTGAACCCGCAGCCGAATGGCCAACCGGTCCCGCCAGGGCAGAGGCCAGGGCAGACCCCGAAGCCGGGACAGACGCCAAAGCCGGGACAGACCCCTAAGCCGGGCACCGACGATTCGCAGACCTCGGACCCCAACAGCCCCGAAGGCCCCGATGTCCCCAAGCCGGGCGACGTGGTGGCGATCGGGCCCATCATCGGCGTCTACAGCAAGAGCCACCAGAAATCGATCCTGATCTTCAACGGCCACGACCACTATGACGAGTGGCGGTTCACGGTCGATTTGCTCTCCGGCATGATCCGCAGCGGCGGCGCTGCCGTGGGAGGGGGCCAGTTCCAGCTCTCCACCCGCTGGCTCGGCCGCCCGTGGCGCCTCGGCAACCAGGGCGGCACAACCCTGCCCCCCATCCAGAACGGCGGCGGACTGCCGCCGTCCACCGGCTTCACTCCGCCGCCCGCCCCCAAGCCTTCCCACAGGCCATGAAGGTGCGGAATCCAGCGGCTTGCCGCCGCTCGCGACCTTCCTCTCCCCTCTCCCGCCTCGCCGGGGAGCTCCGGCTTCGATCTCCGCGCCGCCCTGCCGGAGGCGGCGGTGCTCGGCCCCGGAGAGCGCCTCCTCGTGCCGACCGGCCTCATTCTGGAGATTCCGCAGGGCTGGGAGGGCCAGGTCCGCCCCCGTAGCGGCCTCGCCCTGCGCCATGGCATCGGCGTCGTCAATGCGCCGGGGACGATCGACAGCGACTACCGGGGCGAGGTGGCCGTGATCCTCATCAACCTCGGTACCGCTGCCTTTCCTGTCCAGCGCGGCGACCGCATAGCCCAGCTCGTGATCGCGCCCGTCGCCCGCATCGAGTGGGAGGAGGCCGAGTCGCTGAGGGAAAGCGAACGGGGAACGGGCGGCTTCGGCTCCTCCGGGGCACGATAGGGCCGGCCGGCCGGATTGGCGTCATTCTTGAAAGTCCTTTCTCCGATGGAGGGCATGGCGTCATGCCCTCCGACGACAAAGGAGGCTCCAATGCTGGCAACCAAAGAGGCGACCGCGACCGCCGCGGTGAAGGACATCAAGGCGGCAAAGCAGTTCTATGAAGGCAAGCTCGGCCTGGAGCCGGTGCGGCCTGAAGACCATGGCACGATTCTCTACAAGACCGGCGGCTCGGCGCTCCTGGTCTATGAGTCGCAGTTCGCGGGGACCAACAAGGCCACCACCGCCACCTGGAGCGTCGGCAGCGATTTCGACGAGATCCTGAGAGCCCTCCGGTCGAAGGGAGTGACCTTCGAGCACTATGATGGCCTGCCGCGGGTCACCCGCGAGGGCGACGTCCATCACGTCATGGGCCTCAAGCTCGCCTGGTTCAAGGACCCGGACGGCAACATCCACCACCTGATCAGCACCTGACACGAGGAGACCAGACCATGGCAGCAGGCAACAATCCCCGCAGTCCGGCCCTGAACTACGCCCTGTGGACCGTTCAGGTGCTGCTCGCGGCCCTCTTTCTGTTCGCAGGTGTCAGCAAGTTCACCATGCCGATGGATCAGATGACGAAGCAGATGCCGATGCCGGCCGGGTTCCTCTATTTCATCGGCGTGGCCGAGATTCTCGGTGGGCTCGGTCTCGTCCTTCCCAGTCTTCTGCGAATCAAGCCAAGCCTGACGCCTCTGGCCGCGGCCGGGCTCATGATCATCATGATTGGCGCGACCGTGATTTCGGTGCAGATCGGCGGAGCCAAGGCCGCGGTGCCTGCGTTCGTGGCCTTGCTGCTGTCGACGTTCGTCGCCTACGGCCGCTGGCGGCTGTGGCCGATTCCCCCTAAGAGCTGACGGCAAGCTCCTCCAGGCAGCGATCGATCTCCTCCTCCGTGTTGTAGAAGTGGGGAGAGATCCGGAAGCGCCCGGCGCGGGCCGCCACGACGACGTCCCGTTCGCCGAGGCGCTTCACCAGCGCCTTGGGATCGAGGCGTGGATGCGTGGCGGTGACGATGCCGGAGGTCTCATCCGGGACGCGGGAGCTGACCACCGAGAAGCCTAGATCCGCCAAGCCACGGGCGGCTCGGCCGGTGAGGGCGAGCACCCGCTGCTCGACCGCCGCGCCTCCCGCCTCCTCAAGAATGTCCAGCGAGCCGCCCAGGGCCACGATGCCGTAGACGTTCAGGGTGCCGCTCTCGAAGCGTTTGGCCCCCTCCGCCCAGGTGAGGTCATAGTCCGCCCATTGAAACATGTCGCGCGTCGAGCGCCAGCCCGAGCGCGCCGGGCGCAGGCGGTCCACCACCCGGTCGGAGACGTAGAGGAGGCCGGCGCCTTCCGGTCCCAGCAGCCATTTGTGGCCCGAGGCCGCCGCCACGTCCACCAGCTCGCGCTCGACGTCGAGCTCCAGGGCGCCCAGGCCCTGGATGACGTCCACCACGAAGAGGACGCCCCGCTCCCGGCAGGCCGCTCCCAGCCGGGCGAGGTCGGAGCGGAAGCCGCTCGCGTACTGCACCCAGGAGAGGGCCAGCATGCGGGTGCGGCCGTCCAGCAGGGCGATCAGCTCCTGCGGATCGATCCGTCCCTCGCGCTCCGGCACCTGGTGGTACTCGACGCCGAAGTCGGCGAGCTGCATCCAGGGGTAGACGTTGGAGGGGAACTCCAGGGCCGCTCCCACGACGTTGTCGCCCGGGCGCCAGTCGAGGCCGCCGGCGATCATCGACAGGGCGGTCGAGGTGTTCTCGACGAAGGCCACCTCGTGCGGCTGCCGGGCTCCCAGCAGGCGGGCGGCCGTGCCGCGCACGCGGTCCACCTCGGCCTGGCGGTCGAGCCAGCGGCGATCACCCGTGCGCGAGACGAGCTCCGCCAAAGCCGCCATGCGCTGGGCGGAGCGGCGCGGCAGGGGCGCCATGCCCGCGTGGTTCAGGTAGGCGCACTCGTGAATGACGGGAAACTCCGCCTCGCGGAGGACACGCAATGGGTCGTTCATCATCAGGTCTCCGATTCGACGTCGACGTCCGCGTCCGCGTCGAGCTCCCCGCGTTTCGGTTTCAGCTCCAGGATGGTCAGCGCCGGCAGGCCTACGACGAGAACCGACGCGTAGTGCAGCCCCCGGTAGAGGAGGATACCCGCCGCCGCCGCCACCGCGTCGACCCCCATCAGCTTGAAGGAGGCCATCATCGCCACCTCCGTCGTCCCCATCCCGCCGGGGGTGCCGGTGAGGGTACCGACCGCCGTGCCGAGAGCTACCACGGCGATCACCACGAACGGGCTGACCGGGGCGCCGAGGGCGCGGAACATGGCCCACTGGGCGGCGATGTTCACCAGGAAGTAAGCGATCCCGAGGACCGTGGCCTGAGCCTGCAAGGTTCCCGAGGAGAGCAGGCGCACGAAGACTCCCACCGCCTCGTGCCCATGGGCGAAGAAGCGGCCCAGCTTGCCCTCGTCCCGCTCCGCTCGCCGGGCCAGGAAGCGGACGATCGGGTTCTCCCCGAACGGACCGCGGCGACGGCCCCAGATCCAGAGGGCGGCCGCCGACGCGATCAGCGCCGCGACCGAGGCCCAGCCGAGCCAGATGCGCCCCAGGTAGAACGCCGTGGCGCTGAAGACGACCCAGGTGCAAAGGCTCATCACCGTGTGGTGAGCCACCTGATCCCAGAGGACGACCCCGTAGAGCAGGCCGAAGGGGCGCCGGTAGCCGCGGGAGAAGTACCGCGCCCGCATCAGGCCGCCGATCACCCGCGCCGTGGGAGTGATGAGGTTGAGCGCGGCCGAGGCCATGAGGACGAAGAAACCCAGGAACGGACCCGAGGCGTAGCCCAGGGTGCGGCGGGTCGCCAGCCGGAAGCGCCAGTCCCACAGCCAGTACCGCGCCAGCAACAGCCCGACCCCGAGAGCTACGTACCAGCCTTGAGCCGCCGCCACCCGCTCGGCGAGCTTGGACCAGGAAAGGTCGGAGTGGGTGAGGAAGCGGTAGGTAAAATACCCGGCGAGGAGGATCACCGCCGCCTGGAAGGAGCGGAATCCCCAGACACGAAGGCGGGACTGTGGATCGGGCGCGGGGGGATTCATTCTCTGGGGATCCGCGGGCTCGCCGGTACGAAAGCGGCCAAGGATACCAGCACGCCGGGGGAGCCGGGGATTGACGGCGGCCCCAGGATCAGGAACGCTTGGCGGCGCGGGGGCTCGGGCGCTGTGGTCCGGACCCCATCTTCGAGAGAGAGGCACTCCCCATGTCCGACGTCAAGATCACCGTGATGAAAAATGGCCCCTTCCGCCTGGAGGGCGCGGAAGCCCTGCGGATCCTGGACCCCACCGGCAAGGCCTTCGGCCTGGGCGGGCGCAACGTCGTCTCGCTCTGCCGCTGCGGCGCCTCGGCCAACAAGCCGTTCTGCGATGGCAGTCACAACCACCACGGCTTCCAGGACGAGCCCGAAGCCCGGGACCTGCCGCCGAAGAAGGTGTAACGCGAGATCCGGAGGAGCGCAGGCGGGACGACTCACCATGAAGCCCACGATTCTTTTCGCTCTCCTGGCCGCCCTCCTCCTCGCTCCCGTCTATGCCCAGGGGCCGGCCGCCGACTGGCGAGTTCTGAGCACGTCCCACTTCCGGGTCCACTATCCGGCCTCCTCCGAGGCCTGGGCCCGGCGGGCGGCGGCGCGGCTGGACTCGATCCGCGAGCAGGTGATTACCGAGGTGGGCTACGCGCCGCTCGAAAGGGTGGACGTGCTCGTCTCCGATCCGGTCGCGACACCCAACGGCCAGGCCCTTCCCTTCCTGGGCTGGCCCCGCATGATCCTGTGGACGAGCCCGCCGGGCCCCGAGTCCGAGATCGGCCACTACACGGACTGGACCGAGCTGGTCGCCGTCCACGAGGAGACTCACCTCGTCCATCTGCTGCGGCCCTCCCGCAACCCGGCCCGGCGGTTGCTGGAAGCGCTGATTCCCCTCGGCCCCATCACCGAAAACTCGCCGCGCTGGGTGATGGAGGGCTATGCCACGGTGGTGGAAGGGCGGCTCACCGGCTCGGGCCGCCCCCACGGCGACCTCCGGGCCTCCATCCTGCGGCGCTGGGCGCAAGGGGGGAAGCTGCCACTCTACTCCCGCCTCGCCTCGGACTCCGAGAGCTGGCGGGGAATGTCCATGGCCTATCTCGTGGGCTCCGCCTACCTGGAGTGGCTGGAGGAGAGGACCGGTCCGGGCAGCCTGAGGGCGCTCTGGGCGCGGATGACCGCCCGCGTCCCTCGCGGCTTCGACGACGCGTTTCGCGGCGTCTTCGGCGGCTCCCCCGCCGACCTCTATGACCGCTTCCGCGCCGAGCTGACCTGGCGGGCGATCGAGGCCGAGCGCCGCGGAGGGCCTTCGGTGGAGGGGGAGCCGTGGCAGGACCTCACCTGGACGACCGGGGCTCCCGCCCTCTCGGCCGACGGCGCCCGCCTCGCCGCCGTGCTGACCGCCCGAGGCCGCCCCGCCCGGCTCGTCGTCTGGTCCACGGCGCCGGACGAGGAGTCCGAAAAAAGGTTGAGGCAGCAGGTCCAGAGAGTCCAGGAGGAGGACCCGGAGGACGTGCCGGCCGTGCGCTCGCGCCCTCTGCCCCGGAAGATCCTCCACACCTGGCAGAGCCCGGACGGCCCCGAGCCCACGACGCCCCGCTGGATGCCGGACGGCAAATCGATCCTCTTCGTCCGCTTCATGCCGGACTCTGAGGGTTTCCTCCATCCCGATCTCCATACCTGGGCTCCGGAGAGCGGCGAGGTGCGGCGGATCACTCGCGCGGCCGGCCTGCGCGATCCCGATCCCGCGCCGGACGGCCGCTGGGCCGTGGCGGTGCGCAATCGCGACGGCCTCTCCCAGATCGTGCGGGTGGACCTCGCCTCGGGAGAGATCCGTGCCCTCACCGAACCCACCGTGGAGGCCGTTTACGACCGGCCGCGGGTCTCTCCCGACGGCTCCCGCATCGCCTACGCCCTGCACCGCGAGGGCGTCTGGCGCCTGGTGCTTCAGGATGTCGAGGGAGGCACGGGCGGACGGACCCAGGAGCTGGCGCCGCCGCCGGAAGGCACCGTCTCCTCGCCCGCCTGGAGCGCCGACGGCCGCACCGTCTACGCCGCCGTGGGCCTGCGCGGCTTCATCGACCTGTGGGCCTTCCCGCTCGACCCGGGCAATCCGCCCATCCCGCTCACCCGCGTCCAGGGGGCGGCTCTCGCTCCCGCCCCGGCTCCCGACGGCTCCGGGATCTTCTTCCTCTCTCTCCAACCGGAAGGCTTCGACCTGCGCCGCCTCCCGCTCGCGAAAGGAGCTTTGGCCGCCGCGTCGCTCCCTCCGGCGGACCTTCCCCGCGAGCTGGCCCCCATCATCCGGCCTCCCACTCCGCCGCCTCCGGCGCCTCTCGCCCTGGCCAACGTGTCTCCGGGCCGGCCCTACGGCGTTGGGCATCAGGAGCTGTTCCCACTCCTCTCCGGCAGCGCCACCTCCTCCGGCGGCGTGGCCGAGATCGGCGTGCGGGGAGGCGACGTCGTGGGCCGCCTGGACTGGCTGCTGCTGGGCGCGCTCGCCTCCGATGGCTGGCCGCGGGGCGGAGCCCTCGCCGCGACGTGGCGGGGCTGGCCCGTGAGGGTCGGCGCGCATCTCTTCCAGTCGCGCGAGAGGCCGGGCGACGAGAAGGGCGCTCGCCCGACGCTCGCCAAAATGGGCCTCGATCTCGACCGCCAGGGGATCGAGCTCTCCGCCGGCCGGGACTGGCTGGAGGGCGGCGGCCGGTTCAGCCTCGCCGGCCGGGCGCTCTGGAACCGCGTCGACCCCGTGGGTGACAGATCCCGCGACCAGGAGATCGCCTCGCTGACCGGCGTCTGGGCCGGCTTCCGCCGCTTCGGCCCCCTGTGGCGTTTCCAGCCGGGCCTCTCCGTCCACTATGAGGCGGGCAACACGGCGGGAGCCGGCGGCTGGTCCCGCTACGGCGGCACAGCCCGATTGGGCATCTCTCACCAGAGCGACCGTCTGGACCTCTCCTGGCGTCGCGACGGCTCGCGAGACGTCACCCGCCGCTTCGACCTCTATCAACTGGGCGGCTCCGAGGTCTCCCTCCTCCCCGACTCCGCGCTGTCCAACCGCCTCGCCGTCCCCGCCCTGCCGGTGGGCACCCTCCTCGGCGAGGAGCACGAAGCGCAAAGGGCCGAGCTCGCCTTGAGCTTTCTGCCCGCGCCCCTCTTCTACGAGCGCCACCGCCTCTGGAACCGGGACGAGACCAAGGGCGACTGGCTGAGCCTCGCCGGCCTCCGCTACCGCTTCACCCTCGGCCCCATGCCCATCGGCCGGCTGCCCGCGCTGGATCTGGAGGTCGGCGTGGCGCGGATTCTGGACGATCCGGCGGGGAGACTGAAGAACGACACGCGGTGGTGGGTGATTACGGTGATACGGCCGTAGCCGGCTCTATCCCTTCAGCTCTTTCTCGTTCTCGTTAATCCGAGCCTCCAAGTGAGTGGGAAACTGTCGGAACCAAGCAGGCTGCTCAGGAAACTGAGCTTGCAGGGTTCGAACGACCTCTCGAGCTTCACAATAGGCGTCCAATCCCCTCACCAATTCCCCGCGGTCTTTCTCGTTGTCCCCTAGCTTCGCTAAGCCCCAGGCTAGGTCCCGCAGCCACTCCGGCCGTCCAGGATCCTTTTCCAGGAGACTACGCGTTACTTTCAGCGACTCCTCGTACGACGACTGCGCTCCCTCAAGATCCCCGCGTGCTGTTTGCGCGTCGCCGATTCGAGTCAGGCTCGCCGAGAGATCCCGCAGCCACTCGAGACGCATAGGGTCCCGATCCAGAAGACGACGCATGACGCCAAGAGACTCCTCGTACGACAACTGCGCTTCCTCAAAATTCCCGCGCGCTCTTTGCACATCGCCCAATTTGTTCAGACTCACCGAGAGGCCCCGCAGCCACTCGGAGCGCCCAGGGTCTTGATCCAGAAGACGACGCCTCACGCCCAACGACTCCTCAAACGTGGACCGTGTGCTCTCAAGGTCCCCCCGCATATTCTGCATGTCGCCGATTCGCTCCAGGCTCACCGAGAGGTTCCAAAGCGACTCGGAGCGCCCAGAGTCTTGATCCAGAAGACGACGCCTCAAGTCCAATGATTCCTGGTACGACGACTGCGCTCCCTCAAGATCCCCACGCGCGCTCTTGGCATCACCTACTTTGTTCAGGCTCGCCGACAGGCCACTCAGCCACTCAGAACGCTCCGGGCTCCCCTCCAGAAGCCGACGCATCAAGCCAAGCGACTCCTCGTACGATGACCGCGCACCCTCAACATCTCCTCGCGCGCTCCGCACGTCACCAAGTTCCCTCAGGCCCCAAGCCAAGGATTCCGCCCAATCCTCTCTTTTAGGGTTTCCGGCGACGAGCCGGCGCCAGATTCCGAGCACTTCTTCATCGGCTGCACCCGCTTTCTCCAGGGTTCCTCGCTCCCTCTCATAGAGTCCCAGGCGTGCCAAGTGGATCGCCAAGGATGCCAAAGCAGACTCGTCGTCGGGAGCTTCCTCCACTCGCCTTCGGGCTACTTCGACCGCCGTGTGAAGACGTTGCGCCTCCTCCTCAACCCAAAGCTCTCGCACATCTGGCGCAGAAGAGAAACGCTCCTCGGTGGATCTCTCGACCATCGTTGCCTTTGGCATGAGAGTGACTGAAGCACTGCGGATCGACCAGAAATCAGGGGCTTCGTGGGCGAATGCAATCTCCAAGTGGGGCGGCGCACACAGAACGAGAGTTCCAGCCCATTCCCGGGCCAGGCTATTGCGCCGCTCGTTCAGCCTCCGGAAGAGCTCCCGCCAGGCAGGCTCATCCTTTGAAGTCGCAGCGGAGGCATCGATCACGAGGACATGGGAGACGTTCGTGAGTTTCCGGAGGAGCTCCGCGAGCCGGTCCAAGATCGGAAGGAGCTCGTCGAACCGGAGCGGCTCGGAGGAGCTCCGCCGGCTGCGTTCCGGCTGAAGGATCAGGAGGCGCTCCCCCGCACTCTCCTGGATGATCTGATAGGCCGCCTGAGCCAAGCGGGGTGTGTCGCAGACCAGGATTTGGAACTGGAATCCCTCTCCCAAGGCGAGAGCCTGGAGAAGGTGGTTCAGCCCCCAGTCGGAGCGAAGGATGGAGACCAGCGAATCGGGACCGGGCTCACTGGCCGGGGGCACCGGGATTGGCTCCAGCAGAGGCCTGTGTTTCGAGAGCTCGCGTCGCTTCCTGCACTCCGGGAATCTGCCGCACCGCCGGGTGCAGGTCGAACCAGTCGCCGCCGTTGAGATAGCGCAGCACCGCATTGTTCTGGATCATCAGGTCCGCTGCCTGCCGGTGCCCGTCGTTCTGGATCGTCAAGTAGTGATCGCGCTCTACATGCGCCAACCAGTCGAACGCCTCAGCCGGGACGATCTTGCGATAGGCGTCGCGGATTTCGTTGATGATTCTCTGGAGATCGTCCTCCGAGATCGGCGCGTTGGGCAGGGCAAAAGCGGACCTCAGGAGCCGCACGATCTCCCGGGGATAGCCGCCGGACCAGCGGATCAGCTCTTTGACCCGAGTCTCCACCCCTGGACCCAGGAGCTCAGCCAGCACGTCGTCCGGCACTCGTTTGCGAATGAGCTCCCGAGCTGCTTGGAGACCGGGCTCGAATTCCAAGCCTTCCCGATTCCGCAACTTGATCATCGGGATGAACTGCACCTGCTCGAGCCGGCGCGTCACCAGGGCCGGGGGAATCGTATAGAGGACGTGCACCGGAAGGCGTAGATAAGGAGCTCCGGCCGCGAAGATCCGTTCGGCGCTTTCGAGCACCTGACCCCAGTTCGTGCTGATTCCCCGCAGCTTCTCCAGAGAATCGAAGATCACGACGAGGCCGCTGAAGCCTTGAGCGGTCGCCCGGCCCTGCAGCAGGGTCATCTCGTCCTTCGCCTCCCGAAGGAAGGTCGTCAGATGGGCGGCGATGGTCTCCCGCACCCGCCGGCGCAACGAGGGGCGGGTCTTCATCTCGGCAACGAGCTTCGGACCCGAGGGAATGGCGAACTCAGCCTTGTTCAGCTCCACGTCCGTCTTCGTCAACCAGTTCCAAAGGCGGGTCAGGTAGCCCTCCGCCATCGCGTGGTCGGGATTTTTTCCCTCCGCCTTCAAGACGACCGCCTCGCTGCATTCGAGGATGCTGGCGATGATCTCCGGAATGTCGACCGGAGTCGCCAGGTCGATCACCCGCTCGGCATCTACGAGGACCGGAAGGAGATGGGCTCGACGGGGGTCCGAAAGCCGGGCCGCCAGGCGCTTCAATTCCGTCGATTTACCCGAGCCGGGAAGGCCGGTGAACAGCTCGAAGGCGGGCTTGTCGGAGAGCTCGATGCCGCTGGCCAGCCTCTGCACCCAATTGGCTCCTCGGACCGGAGCGGGACCCAGATCGTCCAGGTCGACGTTCCGAGAGTCCTCCGGATCGAGCGCTTCGAAGGGGTCGCAGCGGTTGTAGTACTTCTTTCGGGTCTCGAAGTCCATTGAGGAGGAGATTATCACCAGGGCTCGTGGCGAAGCGATGGTGGCCGGGACCCAAGTGCGGCCCCGGAGGTCGCCGGAGCGACCGCCGAGGCCATCGAGCCCAACGATTGCGAAACCCTTGCTACTGGTCAGTCACCGGCGTCGTCGGCTGCGCCACCGCCGCGCAGAGGTTCTTGGCGATGGCGATGGCCTTACCTTGGATCGCGCTCTTGGCGAACGCTCCCTTCGGGCAGGAGGCCTGCTTATAGCAGTGCTCCGACGGCGCGGACTCATTGCCGAAGCGGCAGCCGGTCACCGCCTGCCCGGTGCCCGGATCGACGGCGGGATACCACGGGCTCGTCTGGATGGCGCCACCGGCCGGCGGCGAGTAGCTCCACGGCGTCGTGGTCGTGGTGTCTCCCAGGGAGCCGCTGACCACCGTCGAGCCGACGACCGTGCCGCCGTTGTACGCGGTGATCGCCACCTTGACGGGCACCACGGCGACGAAAGTTCCACCGCCCGAGCTGGAACGGGTGATGGTCATGTTGTCGATGCCCTGGGTCCCGGAGGGGACGACGGTGAGAGTGTAGGGGCTGCACGGGTGGCTGCCGTCGTTGACCATCGAGAGCGACTTGAGCTGAATGCGCACCGTCGCGGACGAGCCGACGCTGGGCAGGCTGGCCGCATCGAGCCGCGTCACGATCGTGTCGCCATTGCCCATGCCGGAGAGCCCCTGGCTCTTCACGTTGACCGTCACGTTACCGGGGTGCACACCGCAAATGGCGGCCCAATCGGCGTCGGTCAAGGTGACGTAGGACGATCCACCGCCCACGGTCGACCAGAGGTCGTCCCCGGCGGGAATGTTCTGAGCCACGAGCGGCAGTGCACATACCGCGGCAACGATGCATAAGACAGAGATCCTGATTTTCATATTTCTCTAATCTCCTTTCGAACACAAAACGCCACAGGGCGTTACCGTTCTACCCTCTGCTATCTAAGAGTGCGTACTGATGCCCAAGGTGAGACAAATCCCGGTTTACCGGCGAGGAGAGGCCTTCTCTCGCAGAATGAAAACCGCGCTCAAGCCGCTCAGGGTGACGGTCGCCGCGGCCAGCAGGGCGAGCCCGAGGAGGATGCCGAGCCGGCGGTTGACCGGCACCTGGGAGGCGGCGAGGAGGCCGAAGCCCAGGGCGATCACCAGGGCGTCCCACAGGATGGCGGGACCGGATTCCAGGAGAGCGACCCGGGTCGGCTGGGCCTCCCCCTCGGCCAAGGCGCGCACGCGCCGGTCGAGGAAGTGAATGGCGTAGTCGTCGCCGATGCCCAGCGTGATGGCGCAGAACATCGAGGTGGCGACTCCCAGGGGGATGCCCAGCCACCCCATGAGGCCGAACGTCCAGAGGATGGCTCCCAGGGCGGGGAGGATCGAGGCCAGGCCGGCGCTCGGCCGGCGCAGGCCGAAGGCCACGGTGAGCGCCGAGCCGAGGAGAGCGCCGGCGAACGAGCTGAACTGGCCGTCGACGATGGCGGGGATCATCGCCTGGCTCACCGCGATGTCGCCGGCGAAGGCGAGCGAGCCGCCCAGGGGGGCCAGGCGGGTACGCTCGAATCGCCGCACGCGCACGAGGAGCGCCGCGGTGTCCCGGTAGTTGGCATTGCGCAGATAGACCTGGACGATCCCCTGGGTGAAGCCGTCGGCGGCGATCTCGCGGCGCGACACGACGCCCAGGAAGCGGTCGGCCTGGGCGTAGAGGACGGCGTTCCATTCCGGGCGTTCGCGGATCTCCCGGAAGCGCGCGCCGCCGCCCGCGATACCGGCGACCGTCGTCACCAGCCGATAGGGCCCGAGGACACCGCCCACGCTCGGCGCGGCGCGGAGCGTGGCCTCCAGCTCGCCCATCCGGGCGAGCACTTTGGGGTCGAGGAGAGGCCTGGGGGGCGCCGCCGGCCCGGCGAAGCGGACCGCGACGAGCAGCCGGTGGGAGCCCAGGAAGCGCTCGTCGAGCCGCGCTGTCGCCCGCCGTAGCTCGCTCGTGGGCGAGAAGCCTTCGAGCCAGCTGTCCTGCACCTCGAGGCGGAAGATGCCGGCACCAAGGGCGGCGGTGACGAGGCCGAGGACGATGAGGACCGCGCGGGGCCGCGCCGCGACGAGGCCGGCGAGCCATGCGATCCCACCCCGTCCGAGCGCCAGGGTGGTGGGCTTCCGCGAGCGGAACCGGGCGGCCGGGATGAGGGCCAGGGCCGCCGGCGTCGCGGTGAGCGAGAACACCAGGCAGAGGGCCACCCCCACCGCCGCGACGACTCCGAAGTGCGAAAGGGCCGGGATGGGCGCCAGGACGAACGAGGCGAAGCCGGTCATGGTGGTAAGGAGAGCGAGGATGACGGCGAAGCCCAACTCGGCGAAGGTCAGCTCGCGGGCGTGGCTCGCCGGGACGCCCTCCGCCAGGATCTCGCGATAGCGGGCGAGGAGATGGATCTCGTCGGCGAGCCCGACGGCGACCAGGATGACGGGCAGGATCGCGGTCGAGAGGAAGATCGGTTCTCCCACCCAGCCCATGCCGCCGAAGAGGAGGCACAGGCAGACACCCACCTTGGCGAGGCCGAGCGCCGCCGCCGCCCACGAGCGCAGGGCGACATAGAGAAGGATGGCGACGAGCGCCATGGCGGCGGGGACCAGCAGGCGCAGGTCGTCCAGGATGTAGCGGCCGAGGAGGGTTTCCGCCGCCGGTGCGCCGACGACGGCGATCCGGTGGCCGACCCCGGCGAAAGGGCGGGCGGCGAAACGGCGGGCGGTGGCGTCCACCTGTCGCCAGAGCTCGAAGCGCTCGTCGCTCTTCAGGGATTCGGCCGGCGGGACATCCACGAGGATGGTGGCGGCGGAGCCGTCGGCGGAGACCAGGAGGCCCACGGGCAGGTCGAGCCCAAAGACCTCCTTGCGCAACTGGGCCAGGCGCTCCGGGGTCTCCGGGAAGGGCGCGAAGAGGGGCAGGAAGTCCCGAGAGATGCGGTCAAAGCGGCTGCCGGTTTCGGTGGCGAGGCTACGCACGTGGCCCGGCCCCACTTGCGGGAGCGCCCGCAGGGCGGCGGTCAGGTCGGCCAGCAGGTGGAGCGTCGCCGGGTTGTAGACGCCGCGTGGATCGGCCGGCTCGACGAGCACGAGGAGCGGGTCGCGCAGGCCGAAGGTCTGGCGCACCTGCCGGTCGATGAGAACGGCAGGCGCCTTGGGCGGTACCAGGGAGCGGCCGTCGGTACGGAGCTCCAGGCGAGCGAGCCCCGGCAGGGCGACGGCGAGCGCCAGACCCCAGATGACGAGCATCGCCACCGGGCGGCCCAGGGCGAGACGGACCGTCCAGAATGGCGGCTTTCCCATCACCGTCCTGAAAGTAGTCCAAAGCGCGTTAAAGGTCAAAACGGGGCCGGGCTGGTAGAATCCTCTCACCTGCCCGCGGCAGCCTCAACCCGATGTCCGACCATCTCTACATCATCCGGCTCTCCGGCGACTTTTATACGAAGGCGCGGAAGACCCGCATGCGATTCTTCCGCCGGCTGGTGGTGAACCTGGAGGCCGCGCTCGTCCAGCACGGCGTGCCCTACCGGCTGCAGAAGACCTGGAGCCGCATGTATCTGGAGACCCCCGAGGCGGGCGCGGCGGAGATCGCGGCCCGCGTCTTCGGCGTGCAGTCCGTCTCCGAGGTCCGGCGCCGGAGCTGGGAGGGGCTGGAGGATCTCGTGGCGCTCGGCGTCGAGACCTTCGCCGAGGCCGTGCGGGGGAAGAGCTTCGCGGTGCGGGCCACCCGCCGCGGCGAGCGCGACCGCATCGGCTTCGACTCGACGCGGATCGAGATCGACCTCGGCCGCGCCCTGCTGGACGCCGGAGCCAGAAAAGTCGATCTCTCCAATCCGGAGGTGACGGCCCACGTCGAGCTCGAGCCGGGCACCGTCCACTTCTTCTTCGACAAGGTGCGCGGCCACGGCGGCCTGCCGATCAGCGTCGAGGGCCGCGCCATCGCCCTCGTCTCCGGCGGTTTCGACTCCGCCGTGGCGAGCTGGCTGATGCTCAAGCGGGGCGTGCACCTCGACTATGTGTTCTGCAACCTCGGCGGCACCGCCCACCGCCTGGGCGTGCTCAAGGTGATGAAGCACATCGCCGAGACCTGGAGCTACGGCTACTCACCGCGCCTGCACGAGGTGGACCTGGCGCCCCTGGTCGCCGAGCTGCGGGTCAAGGTGCAGCCCCACCATTGGCAGATCGTCCTCAAGCGGCTCATCCTCCGGGCCGGCGCGTCGGTGGCCCACCGTGGCGGCCGCCTGGCGCTGATCACCGGCGACGCCATCGGCCAGGTCTCCTCGCAGACGTTGCAGAACCTGTCGGTGATCTCCCAGGCCTCTCCCGCCATCCCCGTGCTGCGGCCTCTTCTGGGTTTCAACAAGGAGGAGATCATGGAGATCTCCCGGCGCATCGGCGTCTACGATCTCGCCGCCGTGGTGGCCGAGTACTGTGACCTGAATCCGCCCAAGCCCACCACCCGGGCCGCCCTCAGGGACGTGCTGCGGGACGAGGAGGGCCTCGACCCGGACCGGCTCGGCAAGCTGGTGGACGAGCGGCAGGTCTTCGATCTCCTCCGCGTCGATCCCGAGGCGGTGGCGGCGCCGGTGCCCGAGGTGGACCGCCTGCCGGCCGGCGCCACCCTCCTCGACCTGCGCCAGAAGCCGGCTTACCAGAGCTGGCACTATCCGGGAGCCCTCCACCTGAGCCTCCAGCAAGCCCTGGCGGCCTACCGGTCCTTCGCTCGCGACCGGCCGTACGTGATGGTGTGCGAGGTGGGCCTCAAGAGCGCCCACCTCGCCGAGAAGATGCAGGAGGCCGGCTTCGAGGCCTACCAGCTCAGAGGCGGCCTCCGGGGATTGATGGAGCTGGCCGAACGCGAGCGGAAAGCCGACCTCTCCCTGCTCGCGCCCGCGTTGCGGACCGATTGACGAGCCTCAAGCCTGGAGCCGGAACTCCCGCGTCTCCCCGTCGCCGAAGGTGATCACCAGGCTGTGGCTCTCCACGGACCGCACGCGCCCGGCGCCGAAGATGGAGAGGGTCACGGCGTCCCCCACCACCAGGGCCTCCGGCCGGCGGTCGCCGACCAGCGGGGGCATCGGCAGCACCTCGGTCGCCGTCTGGGGACGGACGGGCAGCTCGGCGGGCGGCGGCGCCGCCAGCTCGCGGATCGGCTTGGAGCAGTTGTCGCAGTGGGCGCAGCGCGTCCATTCGTGCTCCTCGCCGAAGTAGTCGAGCACGGCCTTCCAGCGGCAGAGAGCCGTCTGAGCGTAGAGAACCATGCGCCGCAGCTTGTCGCGGTCGGCATCGGCCCGCAGCTCGTAGCGGCCCGCCATCTCCTCGAGATCCTCCGGCGTGAGGCCGGCGCGGGTGAGGCGATAGAGCCCCGGCTCGGGCTCGGCGACGATCTCCAGATCCTTCATGGTGGCGAGCACCACCCGCACCTTGCCCAGCACCACGCCGGTAGCCCGCTCCTGCACCTCGCTGGAAGTGACCTCCCGGCGCTCGGCGCCCACGCGCTCCAAAGCCTTGTAGACCGCGGCGAAGTGCTCCCGCTTCGGGTAGCGCCCGTTGAGGAAGAAAACTTGCGTGTTGCGGTCCTCCTGCTGGTAGAACAGGATGCAGCGGGCCGGCTCGCCGTCGCGGCCGGCGCGCCCGGCCTCCTGGTAGTAGGCGTCCAGCGTCCCAGGCAGGTTGTAGTGGATCACGAAGCGGAGGTCCGGCTTGTCGATCCCCATGCCGAAGGCGTTGGTGGCGACGATCACCCGGACCTTGCCGGCCATGAAGCTCTCCTGGGTGCGCGTGCGCTCCCGCGAACCCAGCCGGCCGTGGTAGCGCGCCACCTCGAACCCCAGGCTGCCGAGATACTCGGTGACCGCCTCGCAGTCCTTGATGGTGGAGACGTAGACGATGCCCGTCCCCTCCATCTCGGCGAGGAGGCGGCTCAGGTTCTCCCGCTTCGATTCTTCCCGCGGTGTCGAGATCACCTCCAGGCGAAGGTTCTCCCGGTAGACGCCGATGTCGATCACTTCCATCTCCTCCCGGCCGAGCTGGCGGCGGATATCCTCGATCACCTCGGGCGTCGCGGTGGCGGTTAAAGCGAGAACCGGCGGATCGCCCAAGGCATCCAACGCCGCCCGCAGCATCAGGTAGGAAGGCCGGAAGTCGTGCCCCCACTGGGAGATGCAGTGCGCTTCGTCGATCACGAAGAGGGCGATCCTGTTGCTGCGCAGCGTCTCCAGGAACTCCGGCTGCGCCAGGCGCTCCGGGGTGACGAAGACGAAGTCCCTCTGCTCTTTGTGGATACCCTCCAGCACCTCGGTCTCCTCGCCCGCGGTCAGCGTGCTGTTGACCTGCACGGCGTCGAGCCCCACCTCGTGAAGCTTGTCCACCTGGTCCTTCATCAGGGAGATGAGAGGCGAGACGATGACCGTGGTGCCCTGGAGCTCCGAGCCGGGGAGCTGATAGCAGAGCGACTTGCCGGCCCCGGTGGGCATGATGGCCAAGGTGTCCTTGCCCGCCAGGATCGAGCGGATGACCTCTTCCTGCCCTTCGCGGAGGGCCTTGAATCCAAAAGTACGGCGCAGAGTGCGCCGGAGAGTCGAGAATTGAACGGTTTCTGCTGCCATGCGAGCCCCTTCCTGGGAAAAACCTGAGCGACTGAGAGCAAGTGCCGTGCCGGGTGTCTGCCGCGGCCTTTGGAGGCGTATCCCGCCCCGGTCCACCTCAACCGGTCGATCGAAAGCCGGGCTTTCTCGGTTTCATGCGCCAAAAGCATTGACGCTGCGCCGTTCCCTGGTTACACTGGTTCTACAAAACGGCGAAGGGGAATCGGTAGGACTTGCACTGCTCCCCTGGGGAAGTCTCCCAGCGTGGGAGTAGGAGTCGCAGGAATTTTTTCTACACGGAGTTGAACGCGATGGTCACATTCATTGGCGTGTTGATGCTGGGTGCGGTCTCGGGATTCATGATGGAGCAGCAGTGGGGGGCCAATCTCATGCGCTGGACCCGCCAGCGCGGCATGCAGATGCGCGTCCTGCGCCGCCGGGGAGTCAGCCCCCTCCGCGCCTGGCTCGGCGACGAGTAGGGGGCGGGGGCCGCCTCGCAGGTTGGATCAACGTTTGCCGAGGCTCTCGATGGCGGCAAAGTGGATCAAGTTCGAGGGCTCTTCGGCAATCCAGACGGTCGTTCCCCAGGCGATTCGACCGACGACGGTCCTCAGGGCTCGCCGGGTAGGAAACGCCGTCAGATATTCAATGCGGACTCCGAGTCTCGCAGGCCCTTGGGCAAACTCGCGTAGCTGCTCGAGCCGCCTCGAATCGATCGGCCCCACAGAGGTCACCGTCTCGACGAGCCATTGGTCTTCGGCATCGTAGAGGACCACGTCGGGCAAAGACTCCTGCAGGTCGATGGGCAGGTTCAACCGCCGCATCAGAGCGCGATCCTGATAGCCGGCCCTCGGGGCCGTGTCTCCAAGGTAAAGAACCAGGGGCTGCCTGAGGAGCGCAGGCGCGAGAACCTCGACGACCTCTCTCTCGAGCTCGTTGTGCAAGCCGGGCCCCAGGAGGAAGGATCGATCCTCGGACAGGCGCACCGGTACGCCGTCCTTCGGGTGATCCCTGGCCTTTTTACCCGTCTTGCCAAGGCGGAGCTTCTGGATCATCTGATCCCGCGCCGGTCCAATCTCCTCCGCAAGAAGGCGGGCGAGCTCGCCGCTCAGCCGATAGTAGGTGTTCGGATCGTTCGTCGTGAGCTGATGCCTGACGACCCATCTCGCATCGATCAACGGCCGCAGGGAGGTCTTCCGATACGACTCCCGGGTGTTCTCGGCCACCTTCCGGCCAAAATCGTCCCGGACGAAGTTGAGGATGTCGTGGATGCGGGCACCGTCCGCGAGGCATGCGTGACCCGCCAGCAGGCCGGCCCTGGGCTTGCGGTCCGCGAGCGCCAACAGGGTGAGCGCCGTTTGGTCGGAGATCACGCCCTGAGGAAGGCCGAGATCCCGGAGAAGGCTCTTGACCTCTTCAAGCGTCACGCCCGCGACGCTCCGGCGACGGAATTGTCTCGCAGAGCGGTCTGAAGGAAGCTCAGGTCGCCGCCGGTCAAGCCATAGGCTCTCGCCACCCGTTCATTGAGCTCTTGTTCCAGCTCCTGCCGCTGCTTGGGCTTGGCCTCTTCCAGGCGCGACGCGAGGTCCGCGATCTCGGATTCCGCTTTTCCCCGTGGGATCGGCAGTAGATTGAGCTCCGTGGCCGACACCTGGGTGTTGCCGTTCATGGAGCGGAACATGAACTCCACCACGTCGGAAGAGAGGACGCCCAACAGAAACTCCAGCGCCACCGGGGTCCCGGGAGTGGGCTGCAGGAGGTTGAGATGGTTCTCGACGAAATATCTTTGAGATCCTGGAAGGTGTGCCAGGCTCGCGACGATTCGCCGGGCCTGCTCGTCCGCCGTCACTCGCTGCACCAGCAGGCTCGGCCCCAGCGTGGCCAGGCGCTGCGTCTCCCGGTTGTCCGCGAGAAAGGCCGGCCGGCTTTCGCCGGCCGACCCGAAGCTGAACTGGAACCGCCCCACATCCGTCGCCCAGACGAGCGGCAAGGTGCCGGCGCCACCGCCCTGGCGAAGAAAGGGTTTCACTCGATTCCAGACGATCGGCCCCGTCCTGGCAGGGCAGGCGATCGCCGAGCTGCCCAGCAAGGGATGCCGGCCCACGATCTTGTCGAGCAGCGAGTAGGTCCGCTCACGGTCCGAGACAAACCAGACCGTCGTGCCGTTGAGCCGCCGGGCGACTTGCGATGGAGCGGCCAGGAAGTGCGCCGGACAGTCCAACTCCGGGATTGACCGGACGACAGCCGTGCGCACCTTTCGCTGCTCTTTCATCGCCGGCTCGGCAGGCCTCTTCTTCTGGAACACCAGGATCATCGTGCCCTGCAGGACGCGAGAGAAGACGCGCTTGCGGTCCGCGAAGACCGAGACCTCCTCGATCCATGTGCTCTCCTCGATCATGCGGCGAAGGTTCTGGAAATAAAGACCCGAGAGCATGGAGCGGGGAACGATGAAGCCGAGGCGGCCGCCGGGCCGCAGCATCTCGATCCCGGCATGGAGGAACATTCCGTAAGCGTTGGGGTGCCCGTAAATGGAGTCCGCGAAGGCGCGGCGAAGCTCCGGCGACAGCTGCCCCAGCTTGCAATAGGGCGGATTGCCCACCACGAGATCGAACTCTCCCGCCAGACGCGGCTCGGGAGCGGGTCTCTCCACGATCCCCGGCTCTTCCATCTCGGCAGAGAGGCTGGACAACGTATCTTTTTCAAAGATGGGCAGGGGTGCAGGGGACCGGCGCGGATTGGCCGCCATCCAGCGCAGCACGGCGGGTGCCAGCACGGCGCTCAGATTGAATCGGGCGTACAGGCAGGCGATCGGATCGACATCGATCCCCAGGACCGACTCCGAGACCTTCGGATACCACTGCTCGACCGGGACGCCGGCCTCGTTCAGCACCTGCAGGTATATACGGACGGCTTCGACCAGGAACACTCCCGAACCGCAGGCAGGATCGCAGAGCCTCTTGGCGAGGATTCCTTCCTCGGCCCGGTATCCCGAGGCCCGCAGGATGTAGCGCGCGATGGGCGACGGCGTCATGTACTGGCCAAGGCGGCGGCGGATCTCCTGGGGAACGAGATGGAGATAGTCATGGGGTTCGAACACCGCCTCAGGCTTCCAGAGATCTCCAGCCTCTCCCGAGAGACGATCTTCCAGCCCGTGAGATGCCAGGAGCCTGCAGCTCAGCTTTTTGAGCTGAAGTGTCCGCAGCCGAAGGCCGAGGCGCGAGCCTTCGCTTTGAAGCCTGGAGAAAAGAGCCTCACCCAGATCGACTTCGAACGTCTGTAGATCGTTCTCCCTCGGGCTCTCCATGCCGCCGATCATAGCGTAAGCCGGGCGTATCAGGCCGCGATCCGCACCGCGATCTTCCCAAAGTGTCCCCCCGCCGCCATGTGCTCGAAGGCGGCACGGACGTCGGCGAGGGGAAAGACGCGGTCGACCACCGGCCTCAAGGCGTGGAGCGCGATGGCGCGGTTCAGGGCTTCGAAGCTGTCACGGGGGCCGACGAGGATGCCCTGGACGCGGACGTTCTGCATGAAGATCAGCGGCAGCGAGATCTCGGCCGTGTTGCCGGCGAGGTTTCCGATCAGCGAGATCGTGCCGCCCATGCGCACCGCGTGGAGCGACTGCTTGAGCGTGCCGGCGCCTCCGACCTCCACGACGAGGTCCACCCCGGTGCCGCCCGTCAGCTCCTTGGCCTTCGCTCCCCAGTCCGGCGTCTCCCGATAATTGATCGTGAGGATCTCCGGGCCGGCGCCGCCCACCTCCTTGGCGCGGGCGAGCTTCTCGTCGCTCGACGACGTGAGGATTACCCGGGCACCCCGCAGCCGCGCGAGCTGCAAGGCGAAGATCGAGACGCCGCCGGTTCCCTGGAGGAGCACCGTATCGCCCGCCGTAATTCCTTGCAGGCAGGTCCAGGCCGTGACGCCGGCACAGGGGAGGGCCGCGGCCTCCTCGTCCGTCAGGTGTTCCGGGATCTTCACCAGGCCTTCCTGACCGTAGACGGCCAGCTCGGCGAGCGTGCCGTCCAGGGGGCCTCCGAGCGTCGAGCGCATCCGCTCGCGCGTCGGCTCGCCCGCGATCCATGCTTGCGCGAAGATGCCGCTCACCCGGTCGCCGGGGCGGACGCGGGTCACGCCGTCGCCGACCTCCACGACCTCGCCGGCGCCGTCCGAGCAGGGGATGAGCGGCAGTTTCAGCTTCGGGTTGTACTTGCCCTCGACGGTGAGCAGGTCGCGATAGTTGAGGGAGGCCGCGCGCAGCCGCACCAGGGCCTGGCCCGGGCCGGGTACCGGGTCCGGCCGCTCGACGATCTCCAGATGATCCAGCCCGAAGCCGCCGCGAATCTCCACCGCGCGCATGGCCTCAGCCCTCCAACGCTTTCCGGATCTTTTCCTGAAGCTCCCGGGCCGTGGCTTCCCCAAGCTTTTTCGTGGGCCAGCCGATCCCTAAGCCCTCGCCGCCGAACTTCGGAATGATGTGGAAGTGCACGTGATGCACCGCTTGGTGCGCCTCCGTGCCGTTGTTCTGGAGCACGTTGTAGGCGGTGGCGCCGGTGGCCCGCAGCACCGCGCGGCAGAGCCGCGGCAGCACCCGGCCGATCGCCGCCGCCGAGTCGTCCGAAAGCTGGTGGAGCATCGCCTTGCGCTCCTTGGGGATGACCAGCGTATGGCCATCCGACAGCGGGCCGATGTCCAGGAACGCGAAGACGTGCTCGTCCTCGTACACCTTCCAGGAGGGGATGTCCCCCGAGAGGATCTTGTCGAAGATCGTGGGCTGATGGTCGCTCATGGCGCCTATTGTGGTGCTAGCCTTCCCTCCATGTCCATCACCGAACGCACCCCCGGCTGGGACGAAACCGATAGCCGCGAGTTCATCGATTCCGGGCACCTCTTCGTGCCCGACCGCGAAGAGCAGATCGCCACCGTTCTCGATCTCATCCCCGACCCCGGGGAGGGACTCCTCGTCGACCTCTGCTGCGGTGCCGGACCCTTGACGGCGGCGCTGCTCGAGCGGTTCCCTCGCGCCCGGGTCCTGGCGATGGACCTCTCGCCCACGATGCTGGAGCACGTCCGGTCGACCCTCGGCGATGTCCCTGGCGTGGGCGACCGTCTCCAGACCCGGCAGTTCGATCTCGCGGACAAGACCTGGCGGAGCTTTCCGGAGCCTGTCCACGCCTTCGTCAGCTCCCTCGCCATTCACCATCTCGACGGCGAGGGCAAGCGCGGACTCTTCTGCGACTTGGCCGCGGCATTGGCGCCC
Organism: Thermoanaerobaculaceae bacterium; assembly: GCA_963717295.1. GTDB lineage: Bacteria > Acidobacteriota > Thermoanaerobaculia > Multivoradales > UBA5704 > DATARR01. The sequence goes on along the minus strand of OY970330.1, from coordinate 5,862,568 downwards.
GGCGGCGCGGTGGTGATCGCGGACCTGGTGCGGCCGGCGAGTCCCACCGGGCAGGCCGTCGCCGCGAAGGCCTGGGACGAGGCTGTGCGCCGCAGAGCACTGGAGATCGCGGGCGACCTCGCCCCTTATAAGATCTTCCAGGAGGAGCGCTGGAATTTCTACTCCGATCCGGACCCGGATCCCATCGATCAACCGTCGCCCTTGATCAATCAGCTCCAGTGGCTCGCCGAGGCCGGGCTCATCGGCGTCGAGGTTCACTGGATGAAGGCCGGCCACGCGATTTTCGGCGGCTATCGTCCTGACTGACCGGGAGAGGGGGGATGAGGCCGAAAAGTTGGTAGCAGACTTGCATTACATCGCGGCGTGCGAGGAGCCGTTTCCGCCCTCCGGGGCCCGAGTTTCAACCTTCATCGCGGCGGCATGGGCGCCGGGTGGCGGCGTGCCTATCGCCTCGCCGGCCGGCTGGACGCCATCGCGGTGTACGAATCGCAAAAAGAAGTGACTGTTCCTCTTGACACCAGGGAGAAGTCCGGTATCGTTAACGCCGTGGACGTTAACGTTCCTCCCGACCAACCTCCCAGTACGCGGGACAGTCCGGCCCCGGAAATCCTTCGGCTCGGGCTGTCTGTCACCGGTCTCTCTTCTCGCGAAGCTTTCACCCCTTCCCCGTTTCCCCCGCCAGCGCAGCTTCCCGTAACCATGCCGGTTGCGGTGTCATCCCCACCGGGTTGACGTACTAAATCATGCGCAAGGAGCCCCCTGGGGCTTTCCCACCGGATGACCGATCCGGCAGGGCTGTCTTCATAGGCGGCGGCTCGCCGCCGCTGTACTCACCTTATTTCCAAAGAGGAGCCTGGAAATGAAGCAGGAGGCTTTCGCCTCGTATTCGGTCGAGACCACCCGGCGTGAGGACGTCTGCGACGCCCTCGGTCTGCCCTACGATCCCGATCATTGGAACGACTGGCACTGGCAGATGCGCCACCGTCTCACCCGCCTCGACCAGTTCGACAAGCTGCTGAACCTCACGGAATCGGAGCGGCGCGGTCTGCTGCTGGCAAGCGAAAAGTTTTCCGTCGCGGTCACTCCCGAGTGGGCGACGTTGATCGATCCCGAAGATCCGGCCTGTCCCATCCGCCTCCAGGTCATACCTCAGGAAAGCGAGCTGCTGGTCAGCCCGGGCGACATGACGGATCCCTGCGGCGAGGACCACTCGTCCGTCGTCGAGGGCCTCGTCCATCGCTATCCGGACCGCGTCCTCCTGCTCGTGCTCGACACCTGCGCCGCCTACTGCCGCTACTGCACCCGCAGCCGGCTGGTGAGCCAGGGCGAGCTCGACCCGCTGGGCCGGCGCCTCGAAGCCGCTCTCGGTTACCTCAAGCAGCACACCGAGGTGCGTGACGTGCTGCTCTCGGGCGGCGATCCGCTGCTCATGTCCGATCACGCGCTGGATCAGCTCCTCGGCCGGCTGCGGGCCATTCCCCACATCGAGTTCCTGCGCATCGGTACCCGCATCCCCGCCTTCCTGCCCCAGCGCATCACGCCGGAGCTGGTGAAGGTGCTGCGCAAGCATCGCGTCTGGCTCTCACTCCACTTCTGCCACCCCAAGGAGCTGACGCCGGAAGTGAATGAGGCCTGCGACCGCCTGGCGGACGGCGGCATTCCGCTCGGCTGCCAGACCGTGCTCCTCAAGGGAGTGAACGACTCGGCGGATACCCTGCGCGACCTCTTCCATGGGCTCCTCAAGATAAGAGTCCGTCCCTACTACCTCTATCAATGCGACCCCGTGCTGGGCACCGGCCATCTGCGGACGACGGTGGAGAAGGGGATCGAGCTCATGGCTGAGCTCCGCGGCCACACCACGGGCTACGCCGTGCCGACCTACGTCATCGACGCACCGGGTGGCGGCGGCAAGGTGCCGATCCAGCAGGACACGGTGACCGGCCACGCGAATGGCGTCTGGAGCCTGCGCAACTGGCAGGGCCGGACCTACACCTACGAAGACGTCAGGCCCTGACGATGCCCTCGGAATCGACGGGCTCGCGATCCCTGCGCATCGGCCTTTGCTACGACCTCAAGGGGGATTATCTCGCCGCGGGATTCTCCCCCGAAGCGGTCATGGAGTTCGACGAAGAGGAGACCATCGCGGCCCTCGCCTCCAGTCTCGCCGGTCTCGGCCATCAGCCGGAGCGGGTGGGCCGAGGCCTGGAGCTGGCCCGGCGGCTGGCGGCCGGCGAGCGCTGGGACCTGGTGTTCAACTTCGCCGAGGGGGTGCGCGGCCGTTCGCGCGAGGCGCAGGTGCCGGCCATCTGCGAGATGTACGACCAGCCCTACACCTTCTCGGACCCGCTGACCTGCGCCCTCACGCTCGACAAAGCGCTCGCCAAGCGGCTGATGCGCGACCACGGCCTGCCCACGGCGCCCTTCGCCCTCGTGGAAAGACCGGAGGACGCGGCGGGAGTGAATCTCCAAGTGCCCCTTTTCGTGAAACCCGTGGCCGAGGGGAGTAGCAAAGGCGTCACGCGGCGCTCCCGCGTCGAGCATCATGACGATCTCGCGGGCGCCTGCGCCGAGCTGATCGACGCCTTCAACCAGCCGGTGCTCGTCGAGAGCTTCCTGCCGGGCCGGGAGATGACGGTGGGCATCGTCGGCAATGGACAGGACGCGCGGGTGATCGGCGTCATGGAAGTCACCTTCCGCGCCCACACCGACGCCGCCTACACGGCGGAGAACAAGAAGGATTACAAGACCCACGTGGAATATTTCCTCCTGGACGGCGAGCCGCTCGCTCAAAGGGCGCGCGTCCTGGCTCTCGCCGCCTACAGGGCCCTGGGCTGCAAGGATCTGGCGCGCGTCGACCTGCGGTGCGACGATGCCGGCGAGCTGCAGTTTCTGGAGGTGAATCCGCTCCCCGGCCTGCACCCGACGTACTCGGACCTGCCCATCCTGGCCGGCCGGGCCGGCACCTCCTACACCGAGCTTCTCGGCCAGATCGTCGAGGCCGCCGCGCTACGGTGCGGACTATGGAGCTGAGGCCGGACCTGAAACTGGACCTGACGCAAGTCGACCGGGTCGTCATCGCCCACAACCCGGTGGGCGCGGAAGCGGACCCTTCGACCTCCGACGTGCTGGCGCAGGTCGCGCTGGTGGTCGCGGGGCTCGACGCCCTCGACATTCCCCACCAGACGATCGCCGTGCCAGATTGGCGCCCCTGGCGCGCTTTGGCGGACCATGCCGTCGCGGGCACGGTCGTCTTCAACCTCATGGAAGCGCCGCCCGGCCGGCCCGAGGCTCTCCTGGGAGCCGCGGCGGCTTTGGAGCTGATGGGGCTGCCCTTCACCGGCAGCGCGTCCGGAGTCCTCTGGGTGACGACCGACAAGTTGGCGACCCGGGCGGTGCTCCAATCCGAGGGTCTGTCCGTGGCTCCAGGAGGCCGGCTGGACCCGGACTGCCCCAGCCTTCTCAGCCGAGTCCCGGGACCCTGGATTCTGAAGCCCGCCTGCGAGGACGCCTCCCTGGGACTGGAAGGCGACCCCGTCTGCTCGACACCCGAAGCGGCATTGGCCCGGGCCAGGGACCTGACATCGCGCTTCCCTGGCCAAGCCGTGGTAGCCGAGACCTTCCTCCCCGGCCGCGAGCTGAACGTCTCGCTCCTCGCCGCTGACAACGGCGTCCAGGTGCTGCCCATCGCGGAGATCCTCTACAAGGATTTTCCCGAGGGGATGAGCCGCGTCCTTGGCTACGAGGCCAAGTGGGACGAAGGCTCCTTCGCCTGCATCCACACCGTCCGCCATTTTCCGGACGATCCCGCGGACGAGGGGCTACTAGCGCGAGCCGGCGAAATTTCGCAAGCCGCGTGGAGGATCTTCGGCCTCAAGGGCTACGCCCGCGTCGACCTGCGGCTGGACGCCTCGGGAGCCCCCTGCATCCTGGAGGTCAACGCCAACCCCTGCCTCGCCGCCGACGCCGGCTTCATGGCCACCGCCGAAAGGGCCGGCCTCTCCGCCAAGGAAGTCGTGGAGCGCATCCTGAGGGACTCCGTGATGCCCGCAGCTTCCATAGCAGCGTCACCGTCTCGGAAAAAGAAGACTGGAGATCGCCCTGGCGTCACCGTCCGTCGGGGCCTGGAGACCACAGACCGTGAGCCCGTCGAGGAGCTGATCCGGGCCACCGGCTTCTTCAATGCCGAGGAAATCGAAGTGGCGCTGGAGTTGGTGGACGATCGCCTGACCCAGGGCGAAGCCAGCCACTACAGATTCCTCGTGGGAGAAGTGGACGGAAAAGTGGGAGGCTATGCCTGTTGGGGACCCATCCCCGGAAGCCAGGAGTCCGCGGATCTCTACTGGATCGTCGTCCATCCGACCTTCCAAGGCCGTGGAGTGGGAGCCGCTCTCCTAGGAGCCGCCGAAGACTGGATGTCCGCCGCCGGCCGTCCCCGCGTCTACGTCGAGACCTCCACTCGTCCGCAATACAACCCCACCCGCGCCTTCTACCTCGCCTGCGGCTATCACGTCGCGGCCGAGCTCCCGGACTTCTATGCTCCGGGGGATGGGAAGGCTGTGTTTCTGAGGGTGCTGACATCCTCTTGAGTCCTGCGTTGTAGAAGCGCCCGATCCTTTGGTACCCTCTCCGCAAGGAGACGACTGATGGCTGACCTGCTTGACCGGATCACGATAAACCCGAACCAATGCGGTGGCCGCCCCTGTATTCGCGGGATGCGGATCAGGGTGACCGACGTTCTGGACTTCCTTGCGGGAGGGCAGAGCCCGAACGAGATCCTCGAGGCTTTTCCCTACTTGGAAGCGGACGACATCGCCGCTTGCCTGAACTATGCGGCCCGACGACTCAATCATCCGACGCTGGCGGCATGAGTGGCGATCGCCGACTCATCCTTTGTGGTGTGGGTCGAGGTGAGCGGATAGTCCGAACTGGATCGCTGATCCCCGCCAGGTAACATGAAGAAAGTAAACGTAGAGAACTACCAGAAAGACAAGTACTACCCGCGAGTGGTTCGCGCCGTCCAGTCGATCCTCGCCAAGGGCGGCGTCGTGACGCCGATCGACGTCTTCGTGCGCATGGACCTGCTCCGCCAAGAGGATGTGGAATCGTGGCGATTCGGACGGATTCCCTACCTTGAGAAGGTCATACACTGCAATCTGGAAAAGGCCGAAAGAATCCTGCGGATTCTCCGCATGCATGTCCACGACTTGAACATAATCCCGTCCATCACGGTCTACGTGAAATGGGGCAAGGGCCGACGGATACCTCTCCGCTTCTCCAAGTCAGGCATCCCCAGACTCGAAGAGGATTATTCTCGCCACTTCCTCGCGCCAGGCTCCCAGTCGAAGAAGAAGAAGAGGCTTGCGGAGCAGGCCACCCTGGAGGGCCAGGCCTCCGAGGTTGTTCCAACCGAGGACTCGGTGAGAGAGTGACACCGATCGCCGTGGGAGAAAATCGTGGAGACATCGACCGAGCTGATGGAGCTGGCGAACCACATGGAATGGGCGGACGCCGTCGTCTGGGAGACCGTGTTTCGCTCCGAGGCCGGACGGAGTAATGAAAGGGTTCGGACGTGCCTGCATCACATCCTCCTGGTGCAACTTGCCTTTCCTCAAACCTGGCGCGGTGAACCTCTACAGGTCCCGGACCTCTCCGAGTTTCCCGACCTGGCGTCGCTCGCGCTTCGGTCTCGAGCGGCGCATCAACAGTTGCAAACCTTTCTTGCGAGTGCCGGCCCTGAAACACTCGCCCGTGAGCTTCGGCTGCCATGGCTGGCGGAGATGGAGCAGGCCCAGAACCGGCAACTGAAGAGTCCCACCCTCCGGCAGACCGCCCTCCAGGTTGTCATGCACAGTACCTATCATCGCGGCCAGGTAAACGCTCGCCTGCGCGAAGCCGGAGTCGATCCGCCGCTCACCGACTACATCGCCTGGGTGTGGTGGGGCCAGCCGCCCGCGGCCTGGGCATTCCTCGAGCAGGCTTCTTGAGCCCTGCGCTGGAGGAGCGCTCGACTTTGGTACCCTCTCCGCGAGGAGGCGACTGATGGCTGACCTGCTTGGCCGGCGATTCCCTACGCCGCCTCTCGTAAGGCGTTCGCCAGCTCCTGTGGCACTTCGAGTCGGAAAAACCGCGTTGCCTCGTATCCGTAATCCTCACCGCTTTCATCAATGACACGGATGTATCCGTGCGCAGCGGCCTTCTCATCGATTACGATCCGATACAATTTACCCACTTCAAGGGAGGCTTTGTACCCTTCGTTGTTGATGCAGACAGCAAACTGTGTTTCTGGTCCCGTTGAACTTTTCATGGCTAATCCAATAGGGGTAGTTTCAGCTTGATTTCTTTTCTTCCAAGGCCATGGGCTTCATACCAGTGTATTTCTGCCGTATGGGTAGTGCCATCCAGAAGTCGCACTACCGCTACTCCTTTAGCCTTTCTCCAGCGTCCTATTCCGTAGATCTTGTTCAGTCGCTCTAAATCACGGATTGAACGTCCGATGGCAATAGGTTCAACATCCCTGATCTCTCCGAGGATCTCAAAGTCCATAATAGCTCTGCCGACCTACCACGAACCTCCGATTCATCAAAGGGCTTGCGGAGCCGTCTCGAGCGCCGCGTTCTGCGACACCTATCTTAGCACGTAGCGCCGCTCTGCGGTCTTACCCGGCACGAAATAACCTAGGAGCTTGACGGAAAACCTCCCCACCGGCCCAACGGGCCGGGAGATCCCAGCCCAGGGCTGAGGCCGAAGGCCGATGCCCTGGGAAAAAGGGCACCCTGTCCTTGCGGCCTGGAAGGCCGCGAGAACTGTTGGGTGACCTCAAGAAGAGCTCAAACGACCGGCTTTGCAACCGCGGCCCTCAAACGCCGGAACAACAGTCCCGCGGCCTTTCGGGCCGCAATGCATTGGCAATCTCTCCACCCAGGGCATCGGCCTGCGGCCTCAGCCCTGGGCTCCGTTCTCCCGGCCCGTTGGGCCGGACGGGCTGGCCGCAAACTTGGGTTGACTCGATCCGCATTTCTTTCGAAGATCGTTCACATCGGGCTCCTCAAAAGTGACCCGTCGGGATGGCTCCTGCTCGCCTCGAAGGATCGCTCCTCCTTCTCGGACACTCTCCAGAAGCTCATCAAAGAGTTCTTTCTTCATGGATACTCCGATTCTACGAAGGCTTAACCGTTTCAAATCTTACTCGCGGAAAGCTTGGAACTAGTTTCGGAACACCTCTTCACCGATTATCGAAATCTCGCGAGCTGTTGGCAAAGCGACTATAAATGTCTTCCGCCCAAAAGCGACGCTCTTTAACTTCCGAGTCAAGCAGCCCTTCAATAGTCGTTCTATGGCGATAGAAGAACTCCTTGTCTCCATCGGAGAATAGCGCATCTACGTCTGCCGCGCTCAAGTGAGAGGAAGAGGTTGGAATAAATAGTTCAGCATCGTCGTCCCAAACAGCATCAAAAAGACGTTCCTCACTAAAGAGGTGCTGAGCCTCGTGCCCGAGTCCACCTTTAGAGTAATCGGCGTGGAAAAGAATCTCAAGAGGAGTTCCATGAACAAGAGCCTTCGGACTCCGTATTGAGATGGGCCCGAACGTCCCTGTCGAAAGAGCACCAGCCCGAAACATAGGCATACGTGGGGTATTCAAGAACCGGAACTAACTCTCTGCCACGCTTGACATACCAGATTTCTGAGTGGCGCCCCGCGCCTGTACCTCGAAAGGTAAGGCGACGAATCAAGAGGCTGTAAGAGTCTCGGTGAGGGATGATGTCCACGCTTGGGCGACTATTGAACTGGCCTAGGATGTCGAGCGTAATTTCCAGATTCAGCGAGACTCCTTCAGCATACGCGACCCAGGCTAGCCAATCCTCTCGGTTCTGAGAGTAAAGCCCAACACGTAGAGAACGACCCCCGAGTCGTTCCGTTCTCAACTCCCACTCGTCTCCCGAAGTGTTAGAGGTGCCAAGTTGCCCATACTTGGTCAAGATTCTCGTGATCGTTTCTTCGCCGGCCTCCGAGACTCCTCGGAGGTGCAGTGATTCTGTTGGAAAACGCGATGATCCCAGCTTTTCTCCAATCACAGAAGCGACGGCCACTGGGAAAAACTGACTTGGGAACCCCTCCAAATTCTGCATTAACTGTGTCAGCTTTTCCTTGTAAATTCTGATTTCCGCGGGTTTGTACCCCTTAGACTGGCTTGGGCGAGAATCATACTGATCGTGGCGGTTAAGGCACAAGACGACTAGATTCTTGTATGAGCTATCTGATCGGTCGCGTGAGATGTGAGCAAATTGAACCTGCTTCTCGCTCCAATCCTTAGCGAGGAAGATGCAGAGGCAACAGCGGCGCCGCGACTCGATGAGCAGGCGAGCCTCGACAGCGGCCGAGGGCTTGGCGCGTGGAGCTCTCTTACTCATCGCGATGATGCTCTATCATTGGCCTAAGCGCAAGTCCAACCTGCGCTCGAAGTTCTGCCTCACCATCATATCCAGAGATAACCGACACCTGAGCTGGCCATTGACACCCTCAAAGGGTACCAAGGGTACCAGAGTGGGAATGGACCTGCCAGCGAACGGAATGGCTCTTGGACAGGCGCCAGCTTGCCTTATCATGCCTCGTCATGGACCTCTCCTTCGCAGACGCCACGGCTGAGGATGCCTCGGCGATCGCCAAGATGCGCACGGCGGTCGGGGAGCGCCTGACGGCGAAGCATGGGCGCGGGCCCTGGTCGTCCGCCGTGACCGAACGAGGTGTGCTGCTGGGCCTTCATGCCCACTCCCGCGTGCTCATCGCAAGGAGCGGCGAGGTCATTCTCGGATCTCTGCGCCTTGCCACCAAGAAGCCCTGGGCCATCGATCCGTCCTACTTCACGGCCGTCCGCCGTCCCCTCCACCTCACCGATATGGCCGTGACGCCGGATCGCCAGGGGCAGGGGATCGGGCGGCGCCTCCTCGAGTATGCGACTGGCGTCGCCCGCTCCTGGCCCGGCGATGCCATCCGTCTCGACGCATTTGACAGCCCGGCTGGCGCCGGCGGTTTCTATGCGAGCTGCGGCTATCGGGAGACCGGGCGAGTGACATACCGGGGAACACCGCTGATCTACTTCGAGCTCGTGCTGTAACCGAAGGCGTTGCCCTCTTCTTTCATCACGTCGTCCACCCGACGGCGGATTTCAATTCTGAGACATCACGAGATGAGCTTGAGGCGAGATCGCACAGCCTTGGTCCGGAGCGATCCAAGCTTGAAACATCCTGAGTACGCCTTCTACGAGGCGTGCCAGGCTGTCCTTCGCCGGGCGAAGGCGTTTCTGTGGCGGACTACTCCACCGTCACACTCTTCGCCAAATTCCGCGGCTGGTCCACGTCCGCTCCGCGTCGCACTCCGATGAAGTAGGCGAGGAGCTGGAGGGGGACGACGTTGACGATGGGCTGGAGGTGCGGCGAGATGGAGGGGACTTCGATCACCTCGTCGGCGACTCCTCCGAGCTCCTCCGGATCGTGATCGGTGAGGGCGATGACGACGCCGTCCCTCGCTTTCACCTCCTGCATGTTGCCCTTCACCTTCTCCGCCACGTGGTCGCCCGTGGCGATCGCCACCACCGGCAGGTTCTCATCGATCAGAGCGATGGGGCCGTGCTTCATCTCTCCCGCCGGGTAGCCCTCGGCGTGGATGTAGGAGATCTCCTTGAGCTTGAGCGCTCCTTCCAGGGCGATGGGATAGTTGATGCCGCGCCCCAGGTAGAGAAAGTTCCGCGACTGGTGATAGCGGCGGGCGAGCTTGTCCATGTTCGCCTCCTGCCGGCGGATGACCTCGTCCATCGCCTGGGGAAGGCGCGACAGCGCGTCCAGATACTCGCGCTCCAAATGGCCGAAGCGGACCTGCCGCAGGTAGAGGGCCAGCAGGTAGAGCGCCACCAGCTGCGTGGTGAACGCCTTGGTGGAGGCGACGCCGATCTCAGGGCCGGCGTTGGTGTAGATCACGCCCTCGCTGATGCGGGTGGCCTGGCTCCCCATCACGTTGCAGATGGAGAAGAGGCGCGCCCCGCGATCCTTGGCCGCCTCCATGGCCGAGAGGGTGTCCGCCGTTTCGCCGGACTGCGAGATGCCCACGGCCAGCACGCGGTCGGAGACGATCGGGTCGCGGTAGCGGTACTCGGAGCCGTAGTCGACCTCGACGGGCAGACGGGCGATGTCCTCGATAAGGAACTTGCCCACCAGCGCCGAGTGCCACGAGGTGCCGCAGGCCAGCAGGTGGAGGCGCTCGATTTTCGCCAGCTCGGCCTCGGTGATCTTCACGGTGTCGAAGAGGATCTCCGCCCGCTCGAAGTCCACGCGCCCGGCGAAGGTGTCTTGCACCGCCTGCGGCTGTTCGTGGATCTCCTTGAGCATGAAGTGCTTGTAGCCCCCCTTCTCGGCCTGCACGGGGTCCCAGTTGAGGCGCTGCACCTTCCGCTCGACGCAGTTTCCCTTGCGGTCCACGATCTCGACGCCCGCGGGCGTCAGCCGCGCCAGGTCGCCGTTCTCCAGGAAGATGACGTCCTTGGTGTAGGCGAGGAGGGCCGCCGGGTCCGAGGCGAGGAACTGCTCGTCCTGGGCGAGGCCGATGACGAGCGGAGGACCCTGGCGGGCGGCGACGATCTCCTGGCCGTCCGTCTGGGTGCTCACCACGGCGAAGGCGTACATCCCCTCGAGCTCGGAGATGGCCTTGGCCACCGCGGCCCGCAGGTCGGCCGTGCCGTCGAGGTAGGAGGAGATGAGGTTCGCCACCACCTCCGTGTCGGTGTCCGAGGTGAAGGTCCAGCCGTCGGCCATCAGCCGTTTCTTGAGCGGCAGGAAGTTCTCGATGATGCCGTTGTGGATGAGCGCCAGCCGCTGGCGCGAGTCCACCACCGGGTGGGCGTTGCGCTCGCTGGGCGCGCCGTGGGTGGCCCAGCGGGTGTGGCCCAGGCCGTAATGCCCCGAGAGCGGCTGCTTCTCCAGCTTCTCCTTGAGCCGGTCGAGCTTGCCCTCGGCCTTGGCGGTCTGGAACTCGCCGTCCTCCACCGTCACCACGCCGGCCGAGTCATACCCCCGGTACTCCAGGCGGCGCAGGCCGTCCATCAGGAGGGGTACCACCTCGCGCTGCCCCACGTACCCGACGATTCCGCACATATCTCAACCTTCCTTTTTCGAAGGATCTTCGGTCTTCGGATCAGGCCGCCGGCGGCGCAAACCGCCGGCCCAGCCCTCCAGGTTCTTCTGCCGCACCCGGGTCACCGCCAGCGCTCCGTCCGGAACGTTGCGGGTGACGACCGAGCCGGCGGCGGTCGAGGCGCCCGCTCCCACCTTCACCGGCGCCACCAGCATCGTATCGCTGCCGATGAAGGCCCCGGCGCCGATCTCGGTGGGATGCTTGCGCACGCCGTCGTAGTTGCAGGTCACGACTCCCGCGCCAAGATTCGCCCCGGCTCCCACCGTCGCATCCCCCACGTAGGCGAGATGGTTGACCTTGGCGCCGGCGCCGATCTCCGAGTTCTTCACCTCGACGAAGTTGCCCACCCGGGCGCCACTCTGCAATCGGGCTGCCGGACGCAACCGGGCGAAGGGACCCACGCGGCAACCCTCCCCCACCTCGGCACGATCCAGAACGCTGTAGGGCTCGACGATTGTTCCGTCCGCGACCGACGTGTCGCGCAGCCAGGCTCCCTGGTGGAGAACGCACTCGCGGCCGACCACGGTGCGGCCGAGCAGGGAGACGCCAGGGTGGATGATGGTGTCCTCTCCGACCCTCACGCCGGGCTCGATCACCGTCCGCGCCGGCTCCAGGATGGTCACTCCGGCCTTCATCAGCGCCTGGAGGTGACGGTCCAGAAGGAGGCGGTGGACTTTCGCCAGCTCCACCCGGTCGTTGACGCCCAGGGCCTCGTCCGGATCGGTCAGATCGATCAGGCGCACGGGATGGCCGTCCCTGGCGGCGTTCGTCACCGCGTCCGTCAGGTACAGCTCGCCCTGGGCGTTCTCCGTCTTCAGGTTGCGGAGGTAGTGGAAGACGTCCGGCGCGGGGAGGGCATAGAGGCCGGCGTTGATGCGGCGCACGGCGAGCTGGTCCGGCGTGGCGTCCCGCGCTTCGACGATGGCTTGAAAAGCTCCGGTGTCGTCGACCAGTACCCGCCCCAGAGAGCCGGGCTCGTCCATCTCGGCCACCGCCATGGCGCCCCAGCCTTCCTCGGCGTCCCGGGCCAGCCGGTCCAGCGTCGCCGGGTTCATCAGCGGCACGTCGCCGGAGAGGACGAGGACGGTCGCTTCGCCTGGAATCTCCGCCTCGGCCTGGGCCAGGGCGTGGCCCGTTCCCCGCTGCTCGGCCTGGAGCACCCAGCCGAGATCGTTGCCTTCGATCCTCTCCCGCACTCTTTCCGCGCCATGGCCCACCACGACGAGGATGCGCTGGCAGCCGGCGGCCCGGGCGGCGTCGATCACCCAGGCGAGCAGCGGCCGGCCCGCGGCCTCGTGCAGGACTTTCGGCAGCGACGACTTCATGCGCGTCCCCTTGCCGGCCGCGAGGATCACGGCGATGCGGGGACCGCTCAAGACGCGGCCGTCCGGGCCAGCGGTGAGACGCGGCGTAGCGCGGCCACCTCGCGGTCGAGGGCGTCCAGAAAGGCGTCGACCTCCTCCGCGGTGTTGCCGATGCCGAAGCTGATGCGCAGCGACGAGAGCGCCTCGGCGGGGGAGAGACCCATGGCGAGGAGAGTCTTGCTGGGCTCGACGGCGCCGGAGGAGCAGGCCGAGCCGGTCGATACGGCGAAGCCGGCGAGGTCGAGGCGGATGAGCAGCGACTCCCCTTCGACCCCGGGGAAGGCCACGTGCGAGGTGTTGGGCAGCCGCGGCGAGGCCTGGCAGTGGAAGAGCGCCTCCGGCATGCGGCCGGAGAGCCCGGCCTCGAAGCGGTCGCGCAGGGCGGCGAGGTGCGCGCCGCGCGCGTCCATCTCCTCCCGCGCCGCGGCGGCGGCCTCGCCCAGGCCCACGATCGCCGGCACGTTCTCCGTGCTCGCCCGGCGCCGGCGCTCCTGGCTGCCGCCCACCAGATAGCCCGTCAGCTCGACGCCCTTGCGCACCCAGAGCGCGGCGGCGCCCAGGGGGCCGTGGAACTTGTGCGCCCCGAGCACCAGGTAGTCGACTCCCAGGGCGGGCGCGTCGACGGGGATCTTGCCCACCGCCTGCACGGCGTCGCAGAGCACGGGGATACCCCGCTCCCGGCAGGCGGCGGCGACCTCGGCCACGGGCTGGAGCGTGCCAAGCTCGTTGTTGGCAAGCATGAGGGCGACGAGGAGCGTGTCCGGCCGGAGGGCGCGGACGACCTCCGCCGCGGGCACCACGCCGTCCCCGGCAGGGGACACCCGCGTCACCTCGAACCCTTCGGCCGCCAGCCGCGCCACTCCTTCTCGGATCGATGGATGCTCGATGGCGGAGATCACGAAATGCCCGGGGCCGTCGATGCCTGTCCGGCGCGAGCTATGGACGATGACGGTGTTGTTGGCCTCCGTGCCCGAGGCGGTGAACACCAACTCCGGGGGCCGCACGCCGATCAGGGCGGCCACCTTCTCCCGCGCCTCCTCGACGGCGTTGCGCGCCGCCTGGCCGAATCGGTGGAGCGACGAGGGATTGCCATGCAATTCCCCGATCCAGGGCAGCATGACCTCGCGTACTCTTGAATGGAGGGGCGTGGTGGCGTTGTTGTCGAAGTAGACGGGGATCATGCCGGGTTCCTCGGAAGACGTTTCCAGGCAGGCATTGTACCCTTAGCTGAACGTGACGCCCGGAGAGAGGGACTCACGGGCGTCGAGGGGTCCGGCACAGTTGTTGAATCCCTCGGGCTCGCCCAGGGGCTCCTCTCTCCGGCTCTTGGAAGGTCCAATGGAAGGTGAATGAATGCGCCGATTGCGTCCGCTGATCGTCTTGCCCCTCCTTCTCCTCTCGCTCTGCACCCTGCTGCCCACCACAGCCCAGGCGGCCGAGAAAATAACTCGGGCGGAGCGCAAGGCCATGGAGGAGGCCCGCCAGAAGCTGCCCGACAAGTACAAGCAGTGGCTCAAGGTGGTGGACCTGCTGATCAGCCAGCAGGAGCTGAAGACCTTCCTGGAGCTCGAGAAGGACTATCAGCGCGACGCCTTCATCCGCCAGTTCTGGGACGCCCGCAACCCCTACAAGGGCGGCGGCCGCAACTCGTTCCAGGAGCAGTGGGAGGCCCGGGTGGAGCAGTCCCTGGAGCTGTTCGGCAACCTGGACGACGAGCGCACCCGCATCCTGCTGCTCAACGGCGTGCCCAACGGCCGCATCGAGTCCCACTGCTCCAGCATCATCTGGCCGATCGAGGTCTGGTTCTACGCCCACGCCGAGCGCATCGGCTCCGAGTTCGTCGTGGTGTTCTATCGCCACTGGGGCGTCGGGCCGTACCGCGTCTGGAGCCCGAACGAAGGCATCGGCGTCCTCTTCTCCAACGGCGCGGGCTCCACGGGTGAGCAAAGCCTGTCCGTGATCGCCAACAGCTGCCAGGGCGGCGATCAGCTCGCCGGCGGCATTGGCTACGTGCTGCGCCAGGGCATGGGCTACGACATCCTCCAGGCGCGGGTCTCGTCCAAGCCCGAGGATCAGAAGGGGGAGTGGGTCAGTTCCTTCAGCTCCTACTCCACCGATATCGATCCCGGAGCCAAGCTGCTGCCGGCGAAGCTGACGCTGGACTACCCCGGCCGCTGGCAGGGGCGCACGGCGGTCGAGGGGATCATCACCGTGCCGGTCTCCGGCGCCGGGCAGTCCAACCTGGGCGGCACGCACACCTACGACATGATCCTCAACGGCGAGATCCTGCAGGGCGGCCGGATGTTCGAGAACTTCCGCTACAAGTTCGACTTCCCGGCCGCGGCCACTCCCACGGCCACCGACTCGCTGCCGGTCATCTTCCAGCGCTATCTGCGCCCGGGCGACTACCAGCTCGTGGTGAAGCTGGTGGACCTCAACTCGAACAAGGTCTTCCGCGAGGAGCGCACGATCTCCGTGCCGGCGTCGGACAAGGCGGCGCCCGCCCCGCCCTCGGACGACCCCGACGAGGCCAGCGCGAAAATGCTGGCCGAGGCCAACGCCGCCATCGCCAACGGCGACACGACCCTAAAGCTGATCCGCCCCTTCGGCGAGCTCCAGGCCGGCATGCAGCGCTTCGACACCCTGACCACCGGCAAGGACATCGAACGGGTGACCTTCGCGCTCGACGGCCGGGCGCTGCTCACCAAGAAGAAGCCCCCCTTCAGCGTCGAGCTGGACCTCGGCAACCTGCCCCGCCCCCGCACTCTCACCGCCAAGGCCTACAACGCCACCGGCACCGAGGTGGCCTCGGACGAGATGGTCGTCAACTCGGCGCCCAACCGCTTCCAGGTGCGCCTCATCGAGCCCAAGCGGGGGAAGCGCTACAGCAGCAGCCTGCTGGCCAAGGCCGAGCCCCAGGCGCCGGACGCCGGCGTCGTGGAGCGCGTGGAGTTCTTCCTCAACGAGACCAAGGTCGCCACCCTCTACCAGCCGCCCTGGGAGCAGCCCATCGTGCTGCCCAAGGCCGAGGCCCTCGGCTACGTGCGCGCCGTCGCCTACCTGCCGGACGGCAGCTCGACGGAGAACCTCGTCTTCGTCAACGCGCCCGAGGACATGGCGGAGGTGAACATCAACTTCGTCGAGCTCTACACCTCGGTGCTCGACAAGCAGAAGCGGCCGGTGGAGGGGCTGGAGCAGAAGGACTTCACGGTGATGGAGGACGGCACGAAGCAGGAGATCTCCCGCTTCGAGAAGGTGACCAACCTCTCCATTCACGCCGTCGTGGCCCTCGACATCTCGGCGTCGATGGAGAAGAGCCTGGACAAGGCCAAGCAGGCGGCCCTCGAGTTCTTCCAGCGCACCATCCGGCCGAAGGACCGCGCCTCGGTGATCACCTTCAACGACCACCCCAACCTGACGGTGAAGTTCACCAACGACGTCCCGGCGCTGGCCGGCGGCCTCGCCGGCCTCAAGGCCGAGCGCGGCACGGCGCTCTACGACAGCGTCATCTTCACCCTCTATTACTTCACCGGCGTCAAGGGACAGCGGGCGCTGGTGCTGATCTCCGACGGCAAGGACGAAGGCAGCCGCTTCACCTGGGAGGACGCCCTCGACTACGCCCGCCGGGCCGGCGTCACCATCTACACGATTGGCCTGGGGGACGACGTTGACAAGCGCAAGCTCTCCAAGCTCTCCGAGGAGACGGGCGGACGCTCCTTCTTCCTCAAGAACGTGGACGAGCTGGCGGGCATTTACTCCAGCGTCGAGGCTGAGCTGCGCTCGCAGTACCTGGTCGCCTATCAATCGACGAACACCAGCAGCGGAAGCAACTTCCGGAGCGTCGAGCTGAAGGTTGGCAAACCCGGCCTGGAGGCCAAGACGATCCGGGGGTATTACCCGTGAGGGCCGGGGTGAGGAGGGCGGTCCTGTTCGCCCTCCTTCTCCTTCCCCTGCCGGCCGCGGCCTACCACCCGTACGACCGCGCCGTCTCCCCGCGGGAGCGCGAGGCGGTCGCGAAGCTCGCCGAGAAGTACCGCACGTGGTGGGAAGAGGTGGACGTCCTGCTCTCCGACGAGGAGCGCAAGACCTTCCTCGCCCTGGAGAAGGACTATCAGCGCGACTCCTTCATCGAGAAGTTCTGGCAGGTGCGCGATCCCGTCCGCCGCACGTCCGTCAACGGCTTCAAGGACCGCTGGACGGCCAACGTCCAGATGGCCCGCTCCATGTTCGGTGACATCACCGACGGCCGCTCCCGCGTGCTGCTGCTGAACGGCCCCCCCGACGAGCGGATCGAGTCCAACTGCTCGCTCATCCTCTGGCCCCTGGAGGTCTGGTTCTACCCGCCCGGCGACAAGGTCTCGGAGCCGTTCTCGATCGTCCTCTACCGCCGATGGGGCACCGGCCCGTTCCGGGTGTGGAACCCCGGCAACGAAGGCAGCGACGTCCTGTTTGCTTTCAGCGTTCTGGAGAACGCGCCCGAGCCTCTCGATGCCGCCCGCGCCGGCAGCAACCGGCACAACCTGGGAGAGATCGCGAGCTTCAGCGGCGGGTGCGGCGACTACGACCACTCCCGCAAGATCCTCGCCGGCGTCTCCTGGGTCATGTCGCAGGGCATCCACTGGGACATGATGGAGGCGCGGCTGGCGGGCCGCCAGCCGGGGCCCGGCAAGGAGTGGGTCTCGACCTTCAACTCCTACTCGACGGACGTGCCCGCCGGAGCGACTCTTCTGCCCGCCAAGCTCGAGGTGAGCTTCCCCGGCCGCTGGCAGGGACGCACCATGATGCAGGGCCTGGTCACCGTGCCCCCGGGCGCCGCCGGTCAGGCCGCTCTCGGCGAGGCCCGCTCCTACAATCTCCTTTTGACCGGCGAGGTGCTGCACGACGGCACCCTGTTCGACAGCTTCCGCTACAAGTTCGACCTGCCGGCGGGTGCCCCCCCGGCCCCCGAGCCCCTGCCGCTCTCCTTCGAGCGCCCCCTGCGGCCCGGCGACTACACCCTGGTGGTCAAGGTGGAGGACGTCAACTCCGGCAAGCTCTTCCGCGACGAGCACGCCCTCAGCGTTCCGGAGATGGAGAATCCGGCGCCTTCGGTCGTCGCCGCCGCGACGCCCGAGGCCGTGGAGGTGAACCGCATCCTGGCCGAGGCCAACGCGGCCCTGAAGAGCGGCGAGACGACGATCAAGCTCATGCCTCCGCCGGGCCAGCTCCAGACCGGCATGCAGCGCTTCGACACCCTGAGCACGGGAAAGAACATCGCCCGCGTCACCTTCCTCCTCGACGGCAAGGCGGTGCTGACCAAGAAGGCGCCGCCCTACAGCGTCGAGCTGGATCTCGGCAAGGTGCCCCGCACCCGGCTGCTGGGCGTCACGGCCTTCGACGCGGCCGGCGAGGTGCTGGCCTCGGACGAGCTGCAGATCAACGCCGCCGGCAACCGCTTCCGCGTCCGCCTCGCGGAGCCGCAGAGGGGGAAGCGCTACGAGTCGAGCCTCCTGGCGCGGGTCGAGGCCGAGGCGCCGGAGGGCGAGGGGATCGAGCGGATCGAGCTGTTCCTCAACGAAACGAAGATCGCGACTCTCTACCAGCCCCCCTACGTCCACCCCGTGGTGCTCCCCCGCGGCGAGACCGTCGCCTATGTGCGCGCCGTGGCTTATCTCACCGACGGCCACTCGACGGAAAGCGTCGTCTTCGTCAACGCGCCCGAGAACCTGGAGGAGATGAACGTCGATCTGGTGGAGCTCTACACCACGGTGCTCGACCGCGACGGCCACCCCGTGACGGGAGGCTTGGCGGCGAAGGACTTCGGCGTCACCGAGGACGGCACCCGCCAGCAGATCGTGCGCTGCGACCGCGTCACCGACATGCCGATCCATGCCGCGGTGGCGATCGACATCTCGGCCTCCATGGAAAAGAGCCTGCCCAAGGCGCAGGAAGCGGCCCTGCGGTTCCTCGAAGGAACGGTGAAGCCACGGGACCGGGCGGCCGTCATCACCTTCAACGACCATCCGAACCTGGTGGTGAAATTCACCCGCGACCTCAAGGATCTCGCGGGCGGGCTCGCCGGGCTCAAGGCCGAGCGCGGCACGGCCCTCTACGACAGCCTCGTCTACTCCTTCTACACCTTCAACGGCTTGAAGGGCCGGCGGGCGCTGCTGCTGCTCTCGGACGGACGGGACGAGGGGAGCCGCTTCACCTGGGACGAGACCCTGGAGTTCGCCCGCCGGGCGGGAGTCACCGTCTATACCATCGGCCTGGGCGAGGACGTGGAGAAGGGAAAGCTCAAGCGCCTCTCCGAGGAGACCGGCGGCCGGGCCTTCTTCCCCAGGAATGCGGCCGAGCTGCCGGCGATCTACTCGGCGATCGAGGAGGAGCTGCGCTCCCAGTACCTGATCGCCTATCAGTCCGCCACCCTCCGCAAGGATCCCGGCTTCCGTACGGTGGACCTGAAGGTGGTCAAGCCGGGCCTGGAGGCCAAGACGATCCGCGGGTATTACCCGTGAAAGCTACCCGTGAAGGCACGCCCCGACAGATAAGGTAGGATCGCCACCGATGCCATTCCGCCGATCGCTCCGGCCGCACCTCCTCCTCGCCCTTTCCCTGCTTTTCAGCCTGCCCGTTTCCGGCCAGTCACCCGATGCGGCGGAGCTTGCCCCGCGCTACCGGACCTGGCTGGAGGACGTGGCGCTGCTCATCAGTCCCAAGGAGAAGGCGGTCTTTCTGGCCCTGAAGAAGGACTACCAGCGCGACACCTTCATGCGCCGGTTCTGGGAAGTGCGCGACCCGTTTCCGCAGACGCCCCAGAACGAGCTCAAGGATCGCTGGGAGCAGCGGATCGCGATCGCCCGCGAGCGCTTCGGCGGTATCACGGACGACCGGGCCCGCATGCTGCTGTTCAACGGCGAGCCGGCCGAGATCTACCCCGTCCACTGCGCGGAGCTGCTGCCGCTGGAGATCTGGAGCTACCCGGGCACGGACCGCATCCGCAGCCATTTCTCCCTGGTGTTCGTCGCCCGCGGGCGCACGAGCTACAAGCTCTGGGCTCCGAACGACGGCCTTTCGCCCCTGCTTTCCGGCGAGCTGCGGGTGTCGACGGACAACACGGCCCGCGGCTTTCAGCAGATCGGCGAGCTGTGCTCGCGGGGGGATGACATCTCCTCCCGGCTCGCCGAGGCGCTCGACTGGCGGCAGGTCGAGACCTCCCAGAAGCTCATCCCGAAGCCGGGCGAGGAGTGGCTTTCCACTTTCTCCTCCTACGGCACGGAGCTGCCGGAGGGCGCCGCGACCTTCCCCGCCCAGGTGGACCTCTCCTTCCCCGGGCGCTTCGGCAGCCGCACGGTGGTGCAGGCGCTGGTGAGCGTGCCGCGGGAGGCCGTCAAGCCGGAGCGGATCGAGGGCAGCCCGGTGAATAGCTACGTCTTTACCGTCGACGGCGAGGTGCTCAGCAAGGACGATCTGTTCGAGCACTTCCGCTATCGCTTCGCCCTGCCGGAAGCCGAGGTGACGGCCATGCCAGGGGGAAAGATCCCCCTCGTCTTTCAGCGCTTCCTGCGGCCGGGCAGCTACTCCCTGGTGCTGAAGATCGAGGACACGGCGGGCAAGAGCTACTTCCGCGAGCAAAGGGAGCTGGAGGTGCCGATCGTGACGACGGTGACGGGGGCGGCTCCCGAAGCGGCCCCGGCGGCAGCTCCAGCGGCCAGTGCTCCGGCGGCGGCCCTGGCCGAGGCCAACTCCACCCTGGCCACGGCGGTGCCCTCCGGCGGCACCGCGGCGAGCCCGGGCTCCGACGAGCAGATGCTCCGCCTGCTGCCCCCACCTCCGGGGCTGATCACCGGCAAGGCACGGATGGAGGCCATCGCGGCCGGCACCGGCATCGCCAAGGTGACCTTCGAGCTGGACGGCAAGCCCATCCTCACCAAGAGCAAGCCGCCCTTCAGCGTCGAGCTGAACCTCGGCGCCCAGCCTCGCATTCATACGCTCAAGGCCCTGGCCCTGGACGCCGGCGGCGCCAAGGTGGCCGAGGATCAGATCGAGCTCAACGCCGGCCCGCACCGCTTCGCCGTGCGCCTCGTCGAGCCGCAACCCGGCAAGACCTACAAGGCGAGCCTGCGCGCCCAGGCCCAGGTGGACGTGCCAGAGGGGGACAAGCTCGACCGGGTCGAGATCTTCCTCAACGACAACCGCGTGGCCACCCTCTACCAGCCGCCCTTCACCCAGCCGATCCTCCTGCCGCAGCGCAAGGACGTCACCTGGGTGCGCGCCGTCGCCTACCTCGCCGACGGCAACTCGACGGAGAGCACGGTGCTGGTCAACGCGCCGGAGCTCACCGGCCATCTGGACGTCCAGTTCGTGGAGCTCTACACCTCGGTGGTGGACGGCAAGGGCCGGCCCGTCGAGGGGCTGAAGAAGGAGGACTTCAAAGTCGAGGAGGACGGCGCGCCGCAGCTCGTGCGGCGCTTCGAGCTGGTGAAGGACGTGCCCATCTACGCCGGCATCCTGCTCGACACCTCGGCCTCCATGAGCGAGGCCTCGAAGCTCGAAGAGGCGGTGAAGGGGTCGCTGCGCTTCTTCCAGAAGGTGATCACCCCCAAGGACCGCGCCTCGGTCATCACCTTCAACAGTCAGCCGACGCTCGCCGTCCGCTTCACCAACGACGAGACGGTGCTGGCCGGCGGCCTCGCCGGCCTCAAGGCCGACGGCAACACCGCCCTCTACGACAGCATCATCTACTCCCTCTACTACTTCGGCGGCATCAAGGGAAAGCGGGCGATCATCCTCCTCTCCGACGGCAAGGACGAGGGGAGCCACTACTCCTATGCCGACGCCCTGGAGTACGCCCGCCGCAGCGGCGTCGCGATCTACACGGTGGGGATCAACCTCTCCAGGCAGGACGCGGACGTCCGGCTGAAGCTCTCCCGCCTGTCGGATGAGACCGGCGGCCGCGTTTTCATGATCGAGAAGGCCAGCGAGCTCGAGCGGGTCTACGACGTCATCCAGAGCGAGCTGCGGTCGCAGTACCTCCTTGCCTACCAGTCCAGCAAGGAGAAGGCGCCGGGCGACGCGGAGAAGTTCCGCACCGTGGAGGTCAAGGTCACCCGCCCGGGCCTCGAGGCCAAGACGCTGAGAGGCTATTACCCCTGAACCAGCCCTCCCTCATCCTCGCCTCCGGCTCGCCGCGCCGCCGCGAGCTTCTGGCCGGCCTCGGCCTGCGCTTCACCGTCCGTGCCGTGGACCTGGACGAGACGCCCGGAGCCGGCGAGCCGCCGGAGGAGACCGTCGTCCGCCTCGCCCGCGAGAAGGCGGCGGCCCATGCCGCGCCGGGAGAGCTGGTGCTGGCGGCGGACACGGTGGTGGTGATCGACGGCGACCTGCTGGGTAAGCCCCGCGACCCGGAGGACGCCTGCCGCATGCTGGCCCGCATCGCCGGCCGCGAGCACACCGTCCTAACCGGAGTGGCCCTCGAAGAGCCTGGCCGCGGCCTGCGCGTCTCCGCCCTGGAGAGGTCCCAGGTGCGGATGACCAGCATGACCCCGGCGGAGATCGAGTGGTACGTCGGCACCGGAGAGCCCCTCGACAAAGCCGGCTCCTACGCCATCCAAGGGATCGGCGCCCTCCTCGTCGAGGAGGTCCGCGGCAACTACACCAACGTCGTGGGACTCCCCCTCCCCCTCACCCGCCGGCTCTTCCGCGAGCTGGGGTGGGAGCTGTTGGACTTTCGGTAGGGATCGCCCTATCCTCAGATCTCTCGGAGGATGAATTCATGAGCGCCTCGCTGACCCGTATGACCATCGAACTGCCACAAGGAATCAAGAAGCGCCTGGAAGGATTGGCTCGATCGACAGACCGTGCAGAGGCGAGCTTGGCAGTGGACGCCATCTCCTCCTACGTCGAGCTTCAGGAGTGGCAGATCAAGCAGATCGAGGCTGGTGTTCGCGAAGCCGACGCCGGAGATTTCGCCAACGACGACGAGGTGGCTGCGGTCTTCGCTAAATGGAAGAATGCGCGTTAGGTGGACGCGCAGAGCGCTCCGCTCTCTCGATTCCATCGCTGAGCACATCGCGCGAGACCGGCCCATGGCCGCCGCGCGGATGGTGGAGCGAATCTACGACTCCGTAGTCCACCTCAGCCGATTTCCCGAAATAGGGAGGCCAGGCCGCGTTCCTGGGACCCGAGAGTTGGTCGTCAGCGATAGTCCCTTCATCATCCCTTACCGTATCCGTCGGGACGATATCGAGGTGATTACCGTCCTCCACGCGGCCCGCCTGTGGCCCGACCGTTTCTGAGCAGGACTGTTGCCCTACTTCCGCAGCAGCTTGAACGCGTGGTTCCAGGTTCCCGTCCGAATCCCATAGCCCACCCAGAGGATGCACAGCGGCTCCAGGAGTCGGGCGCCTTCGATGCCGCCGACGTCGATCGTGGGCCAGCCGAAGTCTTTGAGGATGCTGGTGACGGTCTTCTTCGCCTCGTCGTCGTTGCCGCAGATGAACATGTCCGGCGGACCGCCGGGGAAGTCGGGATGCACCATGTGGGCGTGGCCCACGGAGTTGAAGGCCTTGACCACTCGCGCCGATGGGAGCCAGCGCTGCACCTGCTCGCCTCCCGAGTCGGTATGGCCGAGGACCAGATGAGGGCCGCCGTCGAAGGCGAGCGGGTTGGTGGCGTCGATTACCGCCTTGCCGTCAAAGTTTTTGGCCTCCGCCATCTGGATCGCGTGCTCCGTGCCTTCCCATAGGGTCGCCAGCACGAGGACCTCTCCGAAGGCCGCGGTCTCCGCGAAGGTCCCGGCCGATGCCTTGGGGCCGGTCTTCTCGACCCAGTCCTTCAGCTTCCCAGGATCCCGGGAGCCGATCTTCACCTCATGCCCGAGGCTGGCGAAACCAGCCCCGAGCGTCTTGCCGACGTCGCCTGAACCGAGAACTCCGACTTTCATCGTGCTCCTCCTTTTCGGAGGAGATCCTACCTCTTCTCCTTCGGCGCCAAGATCATCTCCCGCCCCGCCATGTAGAGCAGCACGCAGAGGATCACGAAGGGGATCAGCGCCAGACGATCCGCCCAGGGGCCGTCGAAGAAGGGGTTCGCGGCCTCCATCATCTTGGTCATCGACTTGTCGAAGTCCTCGAACCAGCCCTGGGAGATGGCGATCAGGATGCCGGCGATGGCGCCTCCGGCGATGTAGCCCGAGGCCATCAGCACGCCGGGGCTCTTGTCGCCCTCGGCCGTCAGCTCGTCCTCGGTGAGGTTGCGACCCGCGAACTTCTTCCTCTTCAGCCAGCGGTCCACCAGCCAGCGCACCATGCCGCCGACGAAGATCGGGCTCGACGAGGAGAGCGGCAGGTATACGCCCACCGCGAAGGCGAGCGACGGAATGCCCGACATCTCCAGCACGATCGCGATCATCACGCCCAGGAGCACCAGGCCCCACGGGAGCTGGCGGTTGAGGATGCCCTTGATGATGTAGGACATCAGCGTCGCCTTGGGCGCGTCGAACTTGCTGACGTGCTTGCCGTCCGGCCGGTCCGGGTGGGTACCGTTGATGCCCGGGTCGACCAGGTAGACGGGCGTGCCGGCGGCGTCGACCAGGTACCGGCCGGCCGGGCCGCCCACTGCGTCCGCCTTCTGCCACACGCGGTAGACCTCAGCGTCGGACGACGCCTGCGAGCCCTGGAGCTTCTCGGTGCGGTTCTCCGACAACACGGCGGCGGGAGCGCGCAGATCCGGCGCGTAGCCCTGGGCGACGATCTGGCCGCTGGCTTTATCGCTGATCGGCACGTAGACGGTGGCGGAGTTGTTGAGCGCCAGCAGGATGGGCCCGAGCACCAGGGCCGAGGCCAGAGCGCCGAAGAGGATCGCGACCTGCTGGTGGCGCGGCGTGGCGCCCACCAGGAAGCCGGTCTTCAGATCCTGCGAGGTGGTGCCGCCGTTGGAGGCGGCGATGCAGACGATGGCGCCGATCGACAGCGCCGTCACGTAGTAGCTCGGTCCCGTCCAGCCGAGCACCAGGAAGATGAGGCAGGTCAGCAGCAGGGTGGCCACCGTCATCCCCGAGATCGGGTTCGACGACGAGCCGATCTCACCGGTCAGGCGCGAGGAGACGGTGACGAACAGGAAGCCGAAGACGATGATGAGCAGGGCGCCCAGCAGGTTCCACTGCAGGTGGAGCTGCGGCACCAGCATGATGACGGCGATCAGCGCGATGATGCCGCCGACCACCACCTTCAGCGACAGGTCCTGGTCGGTGCGCAGGGTGGCCGTGGCGGCCCCGCCGTTCGCCCCGCGGCTGCGGAAGTCGGCGAGCCCCCCTTTGAGGCCGTGCCAGATGGTGGGCAGCGAGCGGAACAGGCTGATGATGCCGCCAGCGGCCACGGCGCCGGCGCCGATGTAGAGCACGTAGGCGCCGCGGATGGCGTTGGGGCTCATCTGCGCGATCGGGATCGTGCCGGGCGGGATGATGCCCGTCGAGGCGCCGCCGAAGAACTTGATGGCGGGGATCAGCACCAGGTAGGCGAGCACGCCGCCGGCGCACATGATCGAGGCGATGCGCGGGCCGATGATGTAGCCGACGCCGAGCAGCGTGGGGTTGATCTCGGCGGCCACCGAGCCCGCCTCGAAGGGCTTGCCGAAGACCTTCTCGGGAGTCTCCTTCCACAGGTTGAAGACCTTCATCGCCGTGTTGTAGACGAAGCCGATGCCGAAGCCGGTGAAGATGGCCTTGGCGCCCGACGGGGCCAGGGCTACGGCGGTCTCGCCCGTGCCCGCGGCCGCGCGGGCGGCGATCTGCCGCTCCTCCTCCGAGGCGCCGGCCTTGAGCACCTCGGCGCAGGCCGTCCCTTCGGGGTACTTGAGCAGGCCGTGCTGCTGGACGATGAGCGCCCGGCGCAGCGGGATCATCATCAGGATGCCGAGCAGGCCGCCGAGCACGGCGACCAGCATCACCCGCGTGATCTCCAGGTCGAAGCCCAGGATCATGATCGCCGGCATCGTGACGCCGACGCCGAAGGCGATCGATTCGCCGGCCGACCCGGCCGTCTGCACGATGTTGTTCTCGAGGATGGTCGCGCCCCGGACGCCGAACTTCGTGCAGCAGCCGGAAGATGGTGATGCGAGATGACGGCCACCGGGATCGAGGCGCTCACCGTCAGGCCGACCTTGAGGACCAGGTAGAGCGACGAGGCGCCGAAGACGATGCCGAGGAGAGTGCCGACGATGAGCGGCAGCACGGTGAGCTCCGGCAACACCACCTCGGCCGGGATGAACGGCCGGAAGGCGGCGGCGGGCGTCTCGACAGGCACCGGCGCGACGATGTCGGGATACTCTTGCGGGGGGATTTCGTGGATCGCCATCTGGCCCCTTTCCTTGCGCTGAGAACGCGGTTTTTCGGCTCCGTACCCTACCATATTGCCGGTTTCTGCGGCGGCACCACGGAGTCTTCACACTCTCCCAAGCAAAAAGGGGACCACAAGGCTCACCCCAGGGGGCCTCCTGGAGGATCCGGCCGCCGCCACTGTCAATCGTCCCCGGGAAGGGACGCCGCCAGCCGCTCGGACCTTCAATTCACGGCGTGGGGAACCGCCAGCGAGAAGGGCGCGATCTCCGCCTCGAAACTGTCGCCGTTCTGGAGCACCATGCGGTAGGTGCCCTGCATGGCGCCCACCGGCGTGGTGAGGGGGCAGAAGCTCGAGTACTCGAACTCCTCGCCCGGGGCGAGCACCGGCTTCTCGCCCACCACTCCCGGTCCCTGCACGCGCTGGGTGTCGCCGTTGCCGTCGGTGATGAACCACTCGCGGCTGACGAGCTGGGCGGTCTCGGTGCCGACGTTCGAGATCCGCACGTGGTACGAGAAGAAGTAGTAGCTCTCCTGGGGGGAGCTGCGCTCCTCGTCGTAGAAGGTCTCAACCTGGACCCGGATTCCCCGGGTCGTCGTATCGCTCATAAGACTCCAAAGTATGTCACGGGAAGGTTCCCTGTCATCGGGTTACAATTCGCTCGCCCGGACTTACCGTCCGGGAAGACATGGGTGAGAGAGGAGCGGGAATGGACTGGATGACCAGCCCCGAAAGCTGGATCGCGCTGTTGACTCTGACCGTGCTCGAGATCGTTCTGGGCATCGACAACATCATCTTCATCTCCATCCTGGTCGGCAAGCTGGCGAAGGCGGAGCAGCCCAAGGCGCGGCGGCTGGGACTCGCCCTCGCCATGATCCTGCGCATCGGCCTGCTGGCCTCGATCGCCTGGATGGCCCGGCTGACCTCGCCACTCTTCTCTGTCCTCGGCAAGGGTATATCGGGCCGCGACCTGATCCTGCTCGCGGGCGGCCTCTTCCTGCTGACCAAGGCGACCCGCGAGATCCACGAGAAGCTCGAAGGCGAGGAGGGAGAGGCCAGCGCCAGGGTGGCCGCCCGGTTCGCCGCCGTCATCGTCCAGATCCTGCTGCTCGACATCGTCTTCTCCCTCGACTCTGTGATCACGGCCGTCGGCATGGCCAACCACCTGTCGATCATGATCGCCGCCGTGGTCATCGCCGTCGGGGTGATGATGTTCGCCGCCGGCCCCATCGGCGAGTTCGTGGCCCGGCACCCCACGGTCAAGATGTTGGCCCTGGCCTTCCTCATCCTCATCGGCATGTCGCTGCTCGCCGAGGGCCTGGGACAGCATATCCCCAAGGGCTACATCTACTTCGCCATGGCCTTCTCGGTGTTCGTGGAGTTCCTGAACCTGCGGATGCACAAGAAGCGGCAGCCGGTGAAGCTGCACGAGCCCTACGTGTAAGGGCTGCGTAAGGGCCGGTTTGACACAGCCGCCGCCTTGTGCGATTATCTCCTCCCGCCTCCACGAGGAGGCGGACCGAAGGAACTGACGCGGGGTGGAGCAGTCTGGTAGCTCGTTGGGCTCATAACCCAAAGGTCGCAGGTTCAAATCCTGTCCCCGCAACCATCGATACATCCGCCGTAGAGGCGTTTCAAAGGTAGGGCTCGCTGGCAAGCGACCCTACCTTTTTTCCTTGCTGCTCATTCCATTCCGAATGACCGGCGGGGGTCCCGGGGAGAGGGTCGGGCGACACCGCCGACAAGAGCAATGATTGAGACGGAACCGGAAGTCCAGCAGGAAGAGCGTCTCTCCGAGCGGGTCCGCAGAGCGCTTCTCGGCGCTCCTCGCAACGTCGCCGATACAACTCAACTGCACAACATGACGCTGATCGCCTTCCTGGCCTGGGTCGGGCTGGGGGCGGACGGTCTGTCGTCCTCGGCCTACGGCCCGGAGGAAGCGTTCCGCGCCCTGGGCCAGCACACCTATCTGGCGGTCGGCCTCGCCATCGCGACGGCGTTGACCGTGCTCATCATCTCCGCCTCCTACAGCGGCATCATCGAGCAGTTCCCCACCGGCGGAGGCGGCTACGTCGTGGCCTCCCACCTGCTGGGACCCAGGGTCGGCGTCGTCTCCGGCTGTGCGCTGGTGGTCGACTACGTGCTCACCATCACCGTCTCGATCGCCTCGGGCGGCAATGCCGTCTTCAGCTTCCTGCCTCAGCACCTGGAAGTGTGGAAGCTGCCCGCCGAGTACGCGGCGATCATCCTGCTCATCGGCCTCAACCTGCGGGGCGTCAAGGAGTCGGTGAAGGCGTTGCTCCCGGTGTTCCTGGTCTTCCTCGCCACCCATGCCCTGCTCATCGGCTGGTCGATCTTCACCCACCTGGACGACATCCCCCAGGTCTCCCGCCACCTCTCGGAGGGCTACCACTCGGGCCTTCAGACGCTGGGCGGGCTGGGCATGATCATGCTGCTGCTGCGGGCCTACGCCCTGGGCGGGGGTACGTACACCGGCATCGAGGCGGTCTCGAACGGCCTCCAGATCATGCGCGAGCCGCGGGTGGCGACGGGCAAGAAGACCATGGTCTACATGGCGCTCTCCCTGGCGCTCACGGCCGGCGGCATCCTCATCGGCTACCTGCTCCTCAACGTCCAGCACTTCCCCGGCAAGACGATGAACGCCGTGCTCGCCGAGCGGGCTTTCGGCGCCTGGCACCTCGGCGCCATGCCGGTCGGCTACTGGCTGGTGCTGGTGACGCTGATCTCGGAAGGGTTGCTGCTGTTCGTGGCGGCGCAGGCGGGCTTCATCGACGGGCCCCGGGTGATGGCCAACATGGCCGTGGACTCCTACCTGCCGCACCGCTTCGCCGCCCTCTCCGAGCAGCTCTCGATGCAGAACGGCGTCCTGCTGATGGGCATCGCCGCCCTCGGCATGCTGTTCTACACCCACGGCAACATCCAGACGCTGATCTACATGTACTCGATCAACGTGTTCCTGACCTTCTCGCTCTCCCAGCTCGGCATGACCCGGTTCTGGAAAGACCGCCCGAAGATCCGGACCCGCAAGCGGCATCTCGCCATCCACATCGTGGCGCTGCTGCTCTGCGTGGGCATCCTGGCGGTGACCGTGTTCGAGCGCTTCCTCCACGGCGGCTGGGTGACCATCCTCATCACCTCCGTCTTCGTGCTGATCTGCTTCGGCATCCACACGCACTACAAGAGCTCCGCGGAGGGGCTGCGCCAGCTCGACGACATTCTCAGCACATTGCCGGCGACCGGCGAGGCGAAGCCCAAGAGCCTGGACCCCAAGCTGCCGACGGCGGTGCTGCTGGTCTCGGGCTTCTCCGGTTTCGGCGTCCACACGGTGCTGTCGATCCTGCGGTACTTCCCCGGCCTCTACAAGCAGTTCATCTTCGTCTCGGTGGCCGTGGTGGACTCGGGCTCCTTCAAGGGCGCGGAGGAGATCGACGCGCTGAAGACTCACACCGAAGAGGCGCTGGCCAAATACGTGGACCTCGCCCGCCGCATGGGCTTCGCGGCGGACAGCGTCTACAGCGTCGGCATCGAAGTCGTCGCTCAGGCCTCGGACCTCTGCGAGCAGGTCGCGAAGCTCTACCCCAAGGCGACGATCTTCACCGGCAAGCTGGTCTTCCGCCGCGAGCGTTTCTTCTACGGCATCCTCCACAACGAGACCTCGAAGATCATCCAGCGCCGCCTGCAATGGGTGGGCGTGCCGATGGTGGTGCTGCCAATCCGGGCGAAGGTGTAGGATTGGCGTCGTGAGCAAAGCCGACCTGATGCTCGAGATCCGCAGGCTGCCCTTCGCCGAAAGGGTCGAGCTTCTCGAGGAGCTCTGGAACGAGACGGAGAACGAGCGCCCCGGGCTTCTCGAGTGGCAGAAGGCGCTCTTGGACCAGCGCTTACAAGACGCCGAGGCGCATCCTGAGAACTGGGTCTCTTGGGATGAAGCGAGGCAGCGGCTGGAACGGCAGCTTCACGGCTGATGAAGCTCCGCCTCCGCTCGATTGCCGAGGCGGACGCCACTGAGGCGATTCGATGGTACGCCGAGCAGAATCCAGACTTGGCCTCCTGCTTTTTTGCGGCGTTTTCTTCCACTCTCAGGAGCATTGAGAGCAATCCGAATCTCTACCCTGCCGTGGCTGGCGAGATGCGTCGCGCTTTTCCCCAAGCCGTTTCCCTACATGGTGCTCTACAGGATCGAGGCCGACATGGTTTCGGTCTACGCGGTGCTTCACCAAGCCCGGGACCCCGCCCGCTGGAAGCGGCGTTAGGGCTCCCCCTACGCCGCCGGCACGTCGACCGCCTTCTTCTCCCTCAACGGCGCCTTCTGCCGCGTGGTCAGAAAGCTCGTGCCCAGCATCAGAGCGGCCGCGGCCCAGAAGGGGTAGCGCGGGTTGATCTCGTAGATCGCGCCGGCGCAGACGGGGCCGATCAGACGGGCCACGGAGCCGAAGGACTGCTGGACGCCCATCATCTGCCCCATTTCGGCCCGCGAGGTGTTGCGCGAGAGGAGGGCCGTGGTGGCCGGGAAGAGGAGGGCCGTGCCCACCGGCACCAGCAGAACCACGACGGCGAACAGGGCGATCCGCAGGCCATGGGTAAGCCCGAGCATCGCCGGCAGCGGCATCCCCGCGAGCCCCAGCACCAGGAACAGGGCGCCCAGCCGTGTCACTCCGACCTCGCCGAAGCGCCGCACCAGCGGACCCAGCAGCAGCGCGCGCATCACGAAGCCGATCGCGCCGATGTACATGAAGAAGTAGCCGATCGTCGTCACCGTGACACCGTACTCAGCCCTGAGGAAGAGCGAGAGGACGCCGTTCATCGCCATGAAGGCCATCATGCCGATGGTGTAGATCCAGATCAGCGAGCTCGCCGGAGCCCACGGATGCCGCAGCACGGCGAGGATCGACTGCACCAGGGGCCGGCGTTCCGGCTTGGGCGCGTTCTCGACGTTCTCGCCGGCATGCTCCCGCCGGGTCGACTCGGGCAGCCAGATCCAGGCGGAGATGACGTTGAGCGTGCAGAGGCCGGCAGCCACGAAGCCCGGACCCCAATGGCCGAGATGGGCGGCGAGCGAGCCGATTCCGCCGCCGATCATGACGCCGGCATTGGTGGCGGCACTGATCCATCCCAACGCCTTGGCCCGCTCCTCCGGCGGCACGGCATCGCTGACGTAGGCCTGCACCACCCCGGTCGTGCCACCTCCCGCTCCCTGCACCAGACGGAACAGGAAGAGCAGCCAGATGGTGTTGGCGAGGCCGAACAGCGCGAAGGCGATCGCCGAGGAGGAGAGGCCGACGAGCAACGCCGGCCGCCGGCCGTAGCGGTCCGAGAAGCGGCCCCAGAGCGGCGCCGTGAGGAGCTGGGCGAGGAAGAACGACGAGATGATCATCGTGATCACCACCGGCCGGGCGCCCAGATCCTTCGCGTAGTAGGGAACGGTCGGCAGCACCATGAGGAAGCCGATCATGTCCACGAAGACCGTGGCCATGAGGACGGAAAGCTGCTTGAGCGAGCTGGACTCCATGACTCTCTTTCAGGACCCCTCTCCCTGCCCCCAGAGCAGGAAGGCCGCGGCGCTCGCGGTCATGAGGAGGACGCCGTAAGCCGCCGCCATCCCCAGGTTCTGCAGGCGCAGGCTGGAGAGGATCTCGATGGAGATGGGGCGGGTGTCGAAGGTATACAGGACGATGGAGACCACGAAGTCCCCCAGGGCGGTGATGAAAGCGAGGCCGGCGCCGGCGGCGAGCGCCGGGCGCAGCAGGGGGAGGGTGACGCGGAACAACCGGCGCCAGCGGTTGGCGCCCAGGGAAGCGGCGGCCTCTTCCAACGAAGGATCGAGCTGGCGCAGGCCGGCGAGGGCCGCCCGCCCGGTGAGCGGCAGGTTGCGCACCAGGTAGGCCAGCGGCAGGATCCACGGCGTGCCGATGAGCACGAAGCGGCCGAGCCACGGCTGGTTGGCGCTGAACGTCGTCGCCAGAGCCACCGCGAACACGGTGCCGGGGACCGCCCACGGAATGGCGATCATCCCTTCGAGCAGGCCCCCCACGCGGTCGCCCTTGCGGGCGGCGGCGAACCGCGCCGCGGCGAAGCCCAGGGCCAGTGCCGCCACGGTGGCGACCACCGCCATCCACAGCGAGTTGACCATCGGCCGCAGGTGCTCGGATTGGGAGAAAAGGGAGACCCAGTTGCCGAAGTTGAGGACCGGCGGCATGAACTCCGCCGTCCAGGTGAAGGGCGGCACCAGGGAGACGAGGGCGAGCACGGCGTGGGGGAGCAGGAGGAAGCTCGCCAGCAGCCAGCCGAAGAATCCCGCGAGTCCTCGCGCCAGGGGAGAGCGCAGCTGCTTGCGGGCCGGCGCGATGCCCCTCACGCCGGTGCCCACGGACGTCACACGGTCCGCCTTCCGCATCGCCCGCAGGCCCAGGAGGGCGAGGAGGGCCAGCATCACCGTCTCGACCTGCGCGAGGCCGAGCTCGCCGTTGAGCTTGGAGGCGACGATCTGCGTCGTCATCACCCGGAAGCCGCCGCCGAAGAGGTAGGGCGCCGAGAAGGAGGCGAGGGCCGTCATGAAGGTGAGGAGCCCGGCGCCCGCCAGCGCCGGCCGCAGCAGCGGCAGGGTGATGCGGTACAGGGTGCGCCAGCGGTTGGCGCCCAACGAGGCCGCCGCCTCCAGAAGAGCCGCGTCCAGCCGCGCCAGGCCGGCGCGGGTGAAGAGGTAGAAGTAGACGTACATCGAGTAGGCATGCACCAGCAGGATGGCGCCCGGCCCCGCCAGCCGCCAGGGCGGCTCGGAGAGCTTCAACGCCGCCTGCACCGCCCGCGAGGCGAAGCCGCTCTCGCCGTAGAGGAAAAGGAAGGCGATGACGCCCACCAGCGGCGGCAGGGCCACGGGCAGGGCCACGATGGCGCCGAGAATCCGCCGGCCGGGGAACTCCGTGCGCTCGAAGAGAAAGGCGAGAGGGATACCCACCAGAGCGGCCAGCACCACGGACGCGGCGGAGATCCACAGGCTTCGCCACAGGGCCACCCACTCGTCCGGCCGCTGGAAGAACTCGCCGAACCAGCGCCCGGTCCAGTGCCCGGGGCCGCCCAGCGCTTCGAGCAGCGTCATCAGCAGCGGATAGCCCACCAGCCAGGCGAGCAGGGCCACGATGCAGAGGGCTGGGATGATGGTGGTTGATCGTTTCACGGCCGTTCCCTTGTACTTCGTCTACGCCTGGGGGAACGTCAAGGTTCTGTAAAACCTCTCACCCGGCGAAACAGCCGGGGTGCGGGGCCTTCTCGGCTGGGTGCCACCCGCACGGTGTCGCCCGTGGCGGCGGCGCCGGAGGGAGCGAGCACTTCGAGCTCGCCGCCGGCCGCGAGGGCTACCTGATAGTAGGTCACCGGACCGGCGTAGCGCCGCTCGATCACCTTGCCGGCCAGCGCCTTGGGATCGTTCGGCGCGGCGAAGGTCAGCGACTCGGGCCGCACGACGACGTCCACCTCCTCGCCCGGTGGCGCGCCTTCCAGCTCCGGGGACCGCGTCGCCGTCCAGCGCACGGGCGCCATGCCCTCGGGCGCGGGAACGGGCACCCAGACGGCGCCGTCCCCCTCCAGCACGCTGGGCAGCACGCTCGCCCGGCCCACGAAGGTGGCGACGAAGCGGGTGGCCGGCTGCTGGTAGAGGTCTTCGGGCGTGCCCACCTGATGGAGGACGCCGCCGTGCAGCACCGCCACCCGGTCGCCGAGATGGAAGGCCTCCTCCTGCTCGTGGGTGACGAGCACGGTGGTGATGCCCACCCGCTGGATGGAGCGCTTGAGCTCGCGGCGGGTGCGCTCGCGCAGGGTGGGATCGAGATTGGAGAGCGGCTCGTCGAGCAGCAGCACGCGGGGCTCGGGCGCCAAGGCTCGGGCGAGCGCGACCCGCTGCTGCTGGCCGCCCGAGATCTCGCCTACCTTGCGCGCCTCGTAGCCGGGCAGCTCCACCAGGTTCAGGGCCTCGGCGACGCGGCGGGCCGTGTCCTCACGGCCGCTCCGTCCCGCCAGGCCGAAGGCGACGTTCTCGCCGATGGTGAGGTGGGGGAACAGGGCGTAGTGCTGAAAGACCATGCCGAAGTGCCGGCGCTCGGGCGGCAGGCCCGTGACGTCCAAGCCCTCGACGCGGATCTGGCCGCGGTCCGGCATCTCGAAGCCGGCGATCAGGCGCAGGGCCGTGGTCTTGCCGCTGCCCGAAGGGCCCAGCAGGGCGACGATCTCGCCCTTCGCCACCTCCAGAGACAATCCGCGCAGGACGGTCTGCGCGCCGAAGCTCTTGTCGAGCTGGTCGAGGGAGAGGAAGACGCTCATGACGCCGCTCCCCCGCCACAACGCTCCCAGCCAATGTAGAGACGCCCCGTGGGGAACCCCGCGGGGCGTCTCCGAATCGGAGAGGACGGTCCGGTCTGCCACGACGTGACCGCGGAACGATTTCCGGACCTGAAAGCCTTTCGCCGCCCCTGAGACGCCCCGCGGGGTTCCCCACGGGGCGTCTCTACGTTAGGACCGTCGACGAAACGCGGAGGAAGGCGCGGACCCGAACAGGATCGGGGCAGGCGAACAGGGCCGTCGACGAAACACGGAGGACGGCGAGAACCCGAATGGGATCGGGGCAGCCAAATAAGACCCTCGATGAAACGCGGCATGGCTTCAAGGCTTGGGCTTCGCGGCGCCGTGGCCACGCACGGTGCGGTCCCAGGTGGCCATCCAGGCCTGGCCGTTCTTGGCGATCAGGGGCCAGTCCACGTCGGCCGGCACCATCTCCTTCAGGACTTCCTGGGCCCATTGCGGCAGGCGCTCGGGGGGCAGATCGGTGCGGGCCGGCAGACGGAAGGCCTCGCGGGCCGCCAGCTCCTGGCCCTCGACGCTGCCGACGAAGTCGATGAAGGCCCGCGCCTGAGCCTGGTGCGGCGCGTTCTTCACCATGCCGATCGAGTCGTCGATCACCGGCGTGCCGCTCTTCGCGAAGCGGTAGCCCAGAGGCGCGCCGCGCTTCGCCTGCCAGAGCATGTCCGTCAGCTCCCAGACGGTGATCATCCCCTCCCGGCGGTTGAGCTTCTCCAGCAGCAGGGCCGGGTTCTGCACGTACTCCTTGGTCTGGCCGTCGAAGCGGCGCAGCCAGTCCCAGCCGCGGTCGAGGCTCCCCGTCTCCTTCATCGAGCGGGAGAGGATCGTGCCGAAAAGGGTGCGCATGGTGCCGCTCGCCAGCGGATCGCGGAGCAGGATCTTGCCCTTCCAGCGTGGGTCGAGCAGGTCGTCCCAATCCTTCGGGGCCTCTTCCGGCTTCACCGCCTGAGTGTTGAAGACGAGCACCGGCGCCGTGCGGTAGGCGCCGAAGAAGAGGTTCCGCGGGTCGCGGCTGACCGCCGGAATGGCGTCCGCCCAGGCCGGCCGGTAGGGCATCAGCAGGCCTTCCTCCGCGCCACGGATGAAAATCGTCTGCGGGCCGCCGTACCAGACGTCGGCCTGCGGATTGGCGGCCTCGGAGCGGATGCGGTCGTAGACCTCCTGCGAGCCCATGTCGAGCCAGCGGACGTCGATCTCCGGATGCTTGGCCTCATAGGCCTTCTCCACCAGGGACAGCAGATCGCTGCCGTGGGGAGAGTAGACCGTCAACGGCTGGCGGCCGTCGCCACAGCTCGTAGCAAGCAGGGCGACGGCGAAGGCGAGAAGGAGCGGAAGGCGAAGTCGGTTCATGGGTGAACGAGTCTATCCGTTTTTCGGTGCCGCCTTGCCTGGCTTGGCCGCCGGAGCCGCGGCTTTGCCGATCCCCAGCAGGTTGGCGAACAGCCGGTAGGCGCCGGGCACGCCGGCCGGGAGCTGGCGGAAGAGGGCGAGGCCGGTGTAGACGTAGAGCCCCTTGTCGACCTTGGCCACGAGGAGGCCACCCTTGAGGTCCGGGGTGTCCGGGTCCTTGCTCGACAGCAGCGGCGTGTAGGCAGGGTCCCAGGTGTGGGCGAAGTTGAGCCCGCGCTCCTGCACCCAGCCGTCCCAGTCGGCGGGGCCGATCTTGTTGGGTACGTTGAAGACCGGGCTCGCCGGATCGAGGATCTGCATGGCCGCCGTCTCGTCGGTCACCCGGTCGAGAGGCCGGGCGATCTCCAGGGAGAAGGGGGCGAACTTGCCCTCGAAGTAGCCGGTCTGCTGGTACTGGACGATCACGACGCCGCCGGCCCGGGCGTAGTCGAGCAGCCGGCGGCTGGCGCGCGGCAGGGCGGGATCGGTCTCGTAGGCGCGGCTGCCGAGGACGATGACGTCGAAGCGGCTGAGGTCGCCGGACTGGAGCTGATCGCCGGTCACCAGCTCGAGCGGTACGCCCACCTGGCGCAGGTACTCGGGCACGCGGTCCGAAGCGCCGCGCAGGTAGCCCACCCGCTTCAGGGGAGGCAGGCGCAGGTCGGCGGTCTGCACCGTCACCTCGGCCGGCACCGGCCGAGGCGTGGCGCGGATGTGGGGATAGTCGACGACCGGCACGGCGAGGTCGAAGCGGCGGCCGTCGTCCAGCACGGCGGCGAGCTTGAGGGCGGCGCGGCCGGCTTTCAGCTCCTTGGGAGGATGGAGGACGAGCTCCAGCTCCAGCGGCTCGTTGGCCGCCGCCAGGGTGAAGGGCACCGGCGCGGCGGAGATCCCCTCGGCGGTGCTGGTTTCCAAGTGGCCATGGAGGGCGGACTTGGCGTGCGAGGTGAGCAACACCTTGAGCCGCCGCGCCTCGTGGCTCTGAACGGGCCAGACGAGAACGCTCTCCGCCGTGGCCACCTCCACTTCCGGCACCACCCGCAGCGGCCGGCGGATCTCGCCGACGGCCTGGTTGCGGTGCAGGTGCACCACCTCGCGCTCCAGGGTGACGGGCACGCCGTCCACGGTGAAGCGGAGCCGGGCCGTGAGCGGTGGCGGGCCGAAGGGGAGGCCGCGCTCGGCGGGTGCCGCCGCCGACCAGTCGTAGAGGCTGCCGATCATCGCCTTGCGCAGGAAGTAGGGGACCGTGGCCGGCGCCGAGGCCGGCACGGCGGGCTTGAGGTCCCAGGTTCCGAGGGCGCCCGCCGCCAGATCCTTGGAATCTCCTGAAAAAGGCTCTCCCCCCAGTCCGGAGCCGGCACCAGCGAGACCGCGACGCCTGCCAGAGCGTGAGTGCCGCCATTCCACAGCGAGACCTGGACGGGGAAGACTCCTCCCGCCGTCAGCTCCTCCTGGTCGCTGGTAGCGTCCACCGCCAGGCTCGCGGCGGCGGCGAGGCCGGCCTCGGCGACGGCGATCTTCTCGCCGATCAGCTCGCGCGCCGGGCGGTCGTCCTCCGCGAGGGTCGCTTGCGCCGCCTGGAGATCCTTGAGGATCTCGACGAACGCCGGCACCGCGGCGTCGAGGTGCGCGGGGTTGAGCGCGGCCCGCGCCTTCTCCGCTGAAGCCTGCGCCACATCCAGCCTCTCCCCGGCGGTCTTGCGGCGGCCGGCGTCGGCGACGGTCGCGGCGAGCGAGGAGAGGCGCGTGTCGATGCCCTCGAAGAGATCCTTGGCCTCCTTGCCCTGCCCGCCCTGTACCCAGGCGACGCGGGTCTGCTGGGGGCCGAGGCGCTGGATCTGCCCCATGTCCTGCGAGCGATGCATGCTGCGGCTGGCCATGGCGAGCTGATACATCGACTTGCCCGCCAGCGGGTCGATGCCGCCGGTCGGCAGGGTCATGGTGCTGGAGTTGGGATCGAAGTAGGTGGAGCGGTAGAGCACCTGGGGCGTCCACGGGGTAAGCCCCTCGGCCGCGAGCTGCGGCAGGGCCGTGGCGTCGCCGGCCAGGGGAAAGGCGGCGTAGGCGGTGACCCCGGCGGCCTGATGCTGGCCGTGGTTGGGATGGGGAACGCCGGGGAAGACGGAGACCACGACCTGCGGCTTGAAGCGGCGGATGACCCGCACCGCGTCCTCCACCAGCACGTCCTTGGGCCACAGGCGTAGCGTTTCGTCGATCGAGCGGGTGTAGCCGAAGTCGAAGGCACGGGTGAAGAATTGCCGGCCGCCGTCCACGGCGCGGGCGGCGAGCAGCTCGCGGCTGCGCAGCAGGCCGAGGCCCACGCCCAGCTCCGGGCCGATGACGTTCTGCCCGCCCTCGCCGCGGCTGAGCGAGAGGTAGGCCGCGTCGCCGCCGATGCCGCGCGAGACGAGGGCGATGAGCGACGTGTCCTCGTCGTCCGGATGGGCGCCGATCACCAGCAGCCGCTTGTTGGCAGACAGCCGGGCCAGGGCGCGGTCGACCTCCGCCAGGCCGCCGGTCGATGCCGGTTCCAGGGGAGGCGGAGCGAGCTGCGCCCAAGCGGACGGCAGCGAGAGGATCGAGAGAAGGAAGAGGGCGGAAAGGGGCTTCGCGATTCGTCGCGTCATGTTTTCAGGGCTCCGCGGAGATTCCAGGTGTCGGCGGGAGTCTAGCACCCGGCTCCTAAACGCTTTCTCGCCGCAACCCGTAAACCTAGATAGAAACGCACGAGAACGAAGCAGTTTGAAGGCTCGGCGTCGGCAGCGACTTTACGCGGAATCCCGGGTACCGCGCATCGGTCCTCCGATTCATTCAGCAGCGAGAGCGATCTCGCAGGAGAGAAACGATCATGCGCAATATCCTCAACGTCCTCAGCATCCTCACCGCCTCGGCCGTCTCGCTGGTCGTGGCCGCCTCGACCTCGGCCGCCTACGCGGCGGTCTACATTCCCACCAAGACCACCGACTCCGCCGGCACCTGCACGCCGCGGAGCTGCTCCCTGCGCGAGGCGATCCTCGCCGCCAATCAGAACCCCGGCGAGGACGTCATCCTGCTCCACGCCGGCACCTACACGCTGACCCTCGCCGGCAACACCGAGGACCTCGGCGCCACGGGCGACCTCGACATCCAGGACAACCTCGTGCTGCTGGGCGACGGCGCCGCCACCACGATCGTCGACGGCGGCGCCCTTGACCGCATCTTCCAGGTGCCGGCTGGCATCACCGCCGAGATCCGCGATGTCACCCTGCGCAACGGCAAGGCCCCGGGCCTCGGCGGCGCCATTCTGAGCGCCGGCAACCTGACGATCACGCGCTCCGTGCTCAGCGGCAACTCCAGCATCGCCGGCACGGCCGGCTCCGGCTTCGGCGGCGCCCTCTACGCGAGCGGCGCCGCCTCCACGCTGACGGTGATCGACAGCACGATCGCCGGCAACAGCGCGCAGAGCGGCGGCGGCGGCCTGGCCGCGGCCGGCAACCTCACGCTCGAAAACGTCACGATCTCGGCCAACCATGCCGACTCCAACTTCGGCGGCGGCCTCTACCTCTACAGCACCGCCCATACCACGGCCAACAACATCACGGTCACGGGCAACAGCGCCCGCCAGGGCGGCGGCCTGCTGGTCGAGAACAACGCCTTCATCGGCACTCCGCCGGTGATCTCCAACTCCATCCTCGCCGGCAACACGGCCACCATCTCGTTTCCCGACTGCTGGGGTCCCGTCGACTCCCGCTACAACCTGGTCGGCGTCGTCGACAGCGGTTGCAACGGCCCTTCCGTCGCGCGCAACGACCTGGTGGGCACGGCCGCGGTCCCCCTCGATCCCAAGCTCGACGTTCTCCAAGGTGCCGGCGGGCCCACTCCGACGCAGCCGCTGAAGCCCGGCAGCCCCGCCCTCGACGCCGGCAACCCGGCCGCGGCCGGATCGCCGCGCGCCTGTGAGACGGCCGACCAGCGCGGCACCGCGCGGCCGGCCACCCTGGGCGCCGGGCGCTGCGATCTCGGCGCGTTCGAGAAGACCACCGCCTGCGTGGCCGGCGGTCCCTTCCTCTGCCTCTCCGCCAACCGCTTCCAGGTCGTGGCTACTTGGAAGACGCCCGCCGGGGCGACCGGCTCGGCGCAGGCGGTGCAGCTCACCCCGGACAGCGGCTACTTCTGGTTCTTCGACCGCACGAACGTGGAGCTGACCCTCAAGGTGCTCAACGCCTGCAGCCTCAACAACCGGTACTGGGTCTTCCTGAGCGGCGCGACCGACGTGATGGTGACCCTCACGGTGACCGACACGCAGACCGGCTCGGTGAAGATCTACACCAACCCCCTGAACCACACCTTCAGCACGGTGACGGACACCAATGCCTTCGCCACCTGCCCTTGATCGTCTGCCCTTGACAACAGGTCCATTCCGAGCCCAGACTCTGCCGGTCATGGCTGAACGCTTCGCGACTCCCGCCCCCTCGATGTGCATGTGCAGTACGACATGCCGCGGGGAGAGAGCACGCCCGGCCTAGACCAGCAGAACCTAGGATTCGAGGATCTCAAGACCCGCGACGGCGCTGCCGGAGCGGGTCTTTTCCTTTTTCGGCACGCCGTCGCTCAACCCGAAGAAGGAGGATGCACATGAGCGACACAGGCAGTCCTACGGAAGTGCTGGAGGGCGAGGTTGGGGACCTCGTGACCTCTGGAGAGCAGAACATCTTTGAGCTGGCGGAGCCTTTGGGGCTGGAGTCGGGGGCGCGGCTTCCCAGGGTTCGCGTGGCCTATCGCACTTGGGGGACCCCCTCCGAGGACGCCGTGCTCGTCTGCCATGCCCTCACGGGTTCGGCGGACGCGTTCTCCTGGTGGGGCGGGCTCTTCGGACCCGGCCGGGCGCTCGACCCGGGACGCGACTTCATCGTCTGCAGCAACGTCCTGGGGAGCTGCTACGGCACCACGGGTCCAGCTTCAAGCCGGGGAGCGGACTTCCCGGCCGTCACCATTCGCGACATCGTCCACGTGCAGCACGCCCTGGTGCGGGGCCTGGGAGTGCGCCGGCTGAAGCTCGTCGTCGGCGGCTCGCTGGGCGGCATGCAGGTGCTGGAGTGGGCGCTGCTGTATCCCGAAATGGTGGAGGCGATCGCGCCCATCGCCGTTTCCGGCCGCCACTCGGCCTGGTGCATCGGCCTCTCGGAGGCGCAGCGGCAGGCCCTCTACGCCGATCCTCTCTGGCAGGGCGGGCGCTACGCGCCGGAGGCACCGCCGGCCGCGGGCCTGGCGGCGGCGCGGGCGGTCGCGATGTGCACCTACCGCAGCCGAGGCTCCTTCGAGGAGCGCTTCGGCCGCCGGCTCGAATCGCCGGGGCAGTTTCACGTCGAGCGCTACCTGCGCCACCAGGGAGCGAAGCTCGCCGGTCGCTTCGACGCCAGCTCCTATGTCACCCTCACCCGGGCCATGGATTCGCACGACGTGGGACGCGGTCGAGGGGCGTATGAAGACGCGCTGCGCTCCGTACGCCAGCCGGCCCTGGTGGTGGGCATCGACTCGGACGTCCTCTATCCGCCGGAGGAGCAGCGGGAGCTGGCCGCCGGCCTGGGGAACGCCCGGCTCGCATGGCTTTATTCGCCTCACGGCCACGACGCGTTTCTCATCGAGACCGAGGCGCTCAACCGGCTGCTGGTGGATTTTCGGGACGGGCTCGACAGGCCTCGGCTCACCGGTCCCATCTTCCTTCCGGCTCAGCCGGCGGAGGAAAGGAGGACGGTGCGGGTGATCGTGGCCGGTGCCACAGGCCGGGTGGGGAGCCGGCTTTGCGAACAGCTCGGCCGGCTGGAGTGTTCGCGCCTGCGCCTCGTCGGGGCGCTCAATCGCCACCGCCTGGCTTGGAACGAGGCAGGCCTCGATCCGCTGAACGTGCCGGCGGCGCTCGAAACCGGCGGCTCCAACGATTGGGAGAGCCTCGACGTGCTCCTGGGAGCCCTGGGAGAGCCCCTGGTCTTCGTCGACTGCACGGCGAGCCCCGAGGTCGCGGAGCGCTACCCATTCCTTCTGGCCGCCGGAATCGGCGTGGTCACGCCCAACAAGCTGGCGGGCTCCGGGAACTTCGAGCGCTGGCGGCTGCTGCGCGAGCTGAGCCTCACCCGGAGCGCTCCCTGGCGTTACGAGACGACCGTGGGCGCCGCCCTCCCCGTCCTCGGGCCGCTCGCGGACCTGCGCCGGGCGGGCGGGCGGCTGGCCTCGCTCACCGCCATCCTCTCAGGCTCGCTCTCCTTCGTGCTCCACCAGGTCAACGAAGGCATGCCGTTCTCGGCGGCGGTGGCCGAAGCACACCGCCTGGGTTTCACCGAGCCTCATCCCAGGGAGGACCTCTCGGGCCAGGACGTGGCGCGCAAGCTCCTCATTCTCCTGCGCGAGTCGGGCTTCGCCGTGGAGCGGGAGGAAGTGATCGTCGAGCCCATGATCTCAAGTGAGGACGAGGAGGATCCTGAGCGGTTCCTGGCGGGTCTGGTCCGCTTCGACGCGGCCTGGGCCGGCCGCGCCGCCGAGGCCCGTGCCCGGGGCGAGCGCCTCTTTCACGTCGCCCGGTTCGACAGCCGGAAGGGATCGGGGCCCCGGGTCGGCGTCGCCTCCCTGGCGGAGGATCACCCCGTGGCCCGGGCGGGTGCCGGCGAGAATGTCGTCGTGATCCGGACGGACCGTTACTCCAGGCTGCCCTTGACCGTCTCGGGTCCGGGGGCGGGGCCGGAGATCACGGCCTCGGGGGTGCTCGTCGACCTCCTGGGCGCGGCGGAGGAGCTGCGGCGGCGTCCGCCGATCAGCTGTTGCGTGATCCGGTCTTCTCGGGAATCTGATCGGGCTCCTCGCCCTCTTTGATCCCCTTCTTGAAGTTGCGGATGCCCTCACCGATGCCCTTGCCGATCTGCGGCAGCCGGCTGGCACCGAACAGGACGATGATGATGAGGAAGATGATCATGAGCTCTGGAACACCGAGGGAAGGCATAACGGAAGATCTCCCGGGACGGATTTCGCCCCTCTTGGCCCCGTCAAGGGCGCCTTGAGTCTAGCAGATCAGCCCGCGGCGGGCTCCGGCTCGCCGCTCCGGTGGTTCCAGACGGGGCTCCAGGCCGCGGCGAGCCGGCCGGCCAGAGCTTCGCCCTCCGGCAGGCGGGAGAAGCTCCTCACGAACCGCTGAAGCGTCGGAGGGATCAGAGGCAGGTGCCGGGTGGCTCCCCGGCTGGCGAACGAGGCATAGGTGCCCACGGCCTTGAGCGTGCGCTGGGCCGCGGCCCGGTGATATTGGACGCGCTCGCCGGCAGCGGTGATCAGGGCGGCGACCAGGGCCTCCTCGGCGCCGGCCGGCGGGAAGAGCGTGTCGTTGAGCAACGAGGCCGCGTCGTAGAACGGCGGCCCGAGGCGCAGGTCCTGATGGTCCAGCACCGCAAGATCGCCGCCGTCGAGCGGCATCAGATTGCGCACCATGAAGTCGCGGTGGCACACCACGGGCGGCTCGCCGCCGAGAGTGTCGCAGAGGAGATCCAGTGCCGCGCGGAGCCCGGCCGCCAGCTCCGCGTCCGCCAGCAGGCCCCGGGGTTCCAGGAAGAGGTCCCAGGTCTGCGCCAGCTCCCGGCGCAGCATCTCGTTGCCAAGCCGGGGGTTGAGATCCAGGAGATCCAAGGACACAGGCAGACGCGCGATCCGCCCACCGATCTCCAGAGCCGTGTCGAACCAGGGGGCGATCTCGCTCCACGGCCGGCCCTGGCCCCACTCGCCCAGCGTCTGGGGTCCGAGATCTTCCAGCAGCATCCAGCCGGCCCCACAGTCGCTCGACAGGACGCGCGGCACCCGCACGCCCGCTGAGGCGCAGATTTCCGTGGTGCGCAGGAACCGCGAGCAGGTGGCGTGGATCTCCGGCGGATAGGTGGCGAGAATGGCGCTGCCGCCGTCCTCGAGGGTGACGCGGGAGTAGCGGCGCGGCGAGACGTCGCCCGTCAGGGGATGGATCTCGAGGGACGGGAAGCCTGCCGCGGCCAGACCCTCCGAAGGGCTGAACGCGGCCTGGACCGGCTCGGTCATGTCAGAGCGTGCCTCATCTGTTGAAAGTCATCGGAAAAGCTGCTGAAAACCCCGTCACGATGGGCTTGAGCCTACCATGCTAGACTTTCTGGAAACGCCGGGGGAATGGGGACTGGAGTCAGGGTGTTGCAAGCGGCGGACTGGTTTTTGGAACCCGCCTGGCCTGTTTGACTCCTCGGGGGGTGCAAGGGATAATCCGGCGGTGGCTTCTCTAAAGAGCCCGGAGGATTTTAAGCTGGACGACAAGCTCCATCAGATGCTGCGCGAGCTGAGGCGCGCCCTCTCCGAAGCGATCTCGGAGAGCTCGGACGTAAATCGCACGCTGCGGAGAATTCGCGAGGAGGGCTACGCCCTCTACTTGCTGGTGGATTGCAAACGGGAGCCGGGCGACATCGAGCCCCTGACCTTCGCCGCCACCACCACCGCGCCGCGTCGCGCCTCCGGAGAGCCCGCCTTCCAGATCGACGGCCGCGACCTCTCGTTCCTGCGCTCCATCGGCATCGACCCGACCCGCCGCCTGCGCCGCCGCCGCGTCGTCGCCGACTGACTCCCCTCCGGGAGCGCTCACCGCCCCGGCCTTTCCGGGTCTCCTGGTCCTGACGTTCATGAGCTCAACTCCTCTGAGTGAACCCCCCGCCACACCCGGCCTCGTGGATCTTCTCGGTCTGTCGCGCGAGCGTCTGGCCGAGGTTCTGGCCCCGGTGGTGGACAAGCCGTTCCGCGTCAAGCAGATCTACCAGGCCCTTTACGAGCGGGGAGCCCGCGACTTCTCCGACCTCACCGACCTCTCGAAAGACCTGCGCAGCCGTCTCGCCGAGCGTTTCCGCATCGGCCTGCCGGCCATGACCT
The DNA here is from genome assembly GCA_963717295.1 of Thermoanaerobaculaceae bacterium. Classification (GTDB taxonomy): domain Bacteria; phylum Acidobacteriota; class Thermoanaerobaculia; order Multivoradales; family UBA5704; genus DATARR01. The sequence goes on along the minus strand of OY970330.1, from coordinate 5,818,056 downwards.
CGCGCCATGAGTCATCGGACGGCACCTGCAAGTACCTCTTCCGGCTGCACGACGGCGCCACCGTCGAAGCGGTGGACATTCCCGACGAGGGGCGCCACACCTTCTGCATCTCCAGCCAGGCCGGCTGCGCCCTCGCCTGCACCTTCTGCGTCACGGGCTATTGGGGCGCGGGGCGAAACCTTACGGCCGGCGAGATCGTGGCCCAGGTGCTGGCCATCCGCGCCGACCGCGGCCTGCCGGCCGAGGGGCTGAACGTCGTCTTCATGGGCATGGGCGAGCCGCTGCTCAACGTCGAGAGCGTGCGGGGGGCGATCGAGATCCTCACCGAGCACATCTCCCCGCACCGCATCACCGTCTCCACCGTCGGCATCCTCCCCGGCATCGAGGAGATGGCCCGCTGGGAGCGCCGGCCCAACCTGGCGATCTCCCTCCACGCGCCGGACGAGGAGCGCCGCTCGGCCGTGATGCCCGTCAACCGCACCTACCCCCTGGCCGACCTGCTGAGGGCCCTGCGCCACTACCCGTTGGAGAAGGGGCGCAAGCTCACCTTCGAGTACATCCTCATCCGGGACTTCAACGACTCCCCGCGGGATGCCGACGACCTCTCGCGGCTCCTCACAGGCTTGAAGGCCAAGATCAACCTCATCCCGGTGAATCCCGATCCCGTCCTGGGCGCCCGCATGGTGCCGCCGGACGACGCCCGTATCGAGGCCTTCAAGGAGCGCCTGCGCCATCGCGGCTGGATCGCCACCATCCGCCGCCGCCGCGGAGACGACGTCGCCGCCGCCTGCGGCCAGCTCCGCGCCTTCGGGCGGGAGGCGCGGGGGTTCCGGGGTAAGGGGTAGCCTGGAGACTCTCCGTCACTGAAAGTGGCGCATTTCAGCCGCCGTAATCGGATCGATACCGAACCAGACCTTGAACACCGCCTTCGATTTGGGGTTGCTCACCGTGAGGAGGTCGAAGCTGTGGCCGTCGTCACGATTGATGAGATCCTGTTGCTGCGTCTCGAGCCCGAGGGAGCGCAGCAGGGCGTATTCCTCGCTGACGAAGATCACCTTGTACGCGGTCTCCGTCGTCTTGCCGTCGCCGGAGCGCAGGATCGAGTCGAGAATCCCTTTCTCCACATACCGGTGATGGGCCGACCGCGAAGCGTCGCCCAGCTTGTCCGCCGCGATCATCCCGACGAAGTGAGCGTGGGCGTCCAGGTAGTATTCCGCGAGCACCGCGTCAACCTGCTTGAGCGCCTTCTTGTAGTCGCCTGCCCGAAGCGCGGCAAACATCTCCTTGGTATCCGGTGAGTCCGGACCATAGGCATCGAGCTCCGTGTAGAGAAAGCGGAGATGGCTGAAGTCGACCGAGGTGTCGTCCTTCTTGACCCGGGCGATCAGCTCGTCATACTCCTTCTGCTTGGCATTGTCCTTCGGGGGCTTCGGCGGCTTCGGAGCGGCGTGCGCGGCGACGGCGCTCAGCGCCAGAATCAGCAGTCCTGCGACGGCTTTCCCGAGCCATACGCCGATGGAACCTTCCGGACGGTACACGTTGCCTGGCTGTGTCCAGCTCATCTCGGAACCCTCCCTTTTGTCGTACCTCTGCTGTTCCTTGAGCAACGCATGTGCCATTCGGTTCCCTCCTGTAGGGCAAGCCGGCGCATGACCTCTTTCGCGCACGGCGCGTCCTGCCCAGGGTGACAAGAAGGCGAGGCCGCTTCGTCCACGCTCGACGGTTCGTCGTCCCGAGCTGATGAAATTGGGACGCGCTCCACGGTTCATCGGCCGCGGACGACGGAACGCCGGCTCGAGTCGACGGAAATGGGACGCGCTCCACGAAACTTTGTCCGCAGACGACGGCCCGTTGTCCACGCTCGACGGTTCGTCGTCCCGAGACGATGAAATTGGGACGCGCTCCACGGTTCATCGTCCGTGGACGACAGAACGCCGGCTCGAGACGACGGAAATGGGACGCGCTTGATGAAGCTTCGTCCACGCTCGACGGTCCATTGTCCACGCTCGACGGTTCGTCGGCTCGAGACGATGAAATTGGGACGCACTCCACGGTTCATCGTCCGCGGACGACGGAACGTCAGCTCGAGACGACGAAAATGGGACGTGCTCGACGAAACTTCGTACGCGGACGACGACCCATTGTCCGCGCTCGACGGTTCGTCGGCTCGAGACGATGAAATTGGGGCGCGCCCCACGGTTCATCGTCCGCGGACGGCGGAACGTCAGCTCGAGACGACGGAAATGGGACGCGCTCGGCGAAACTTCGTCCGCGTACGACGGTCCATTGTCCACGCTCGACGGTTCGTCGGCCCGAGACGATGAAATTGGGACGCGCTCCACGGTTCATCGGCCGCAGTCAACGGAACGTCAGCTCGAGACGACGGAAATGGGACGCGCTCGGCGAAACTTCGTCCGCGTACGACGGTCCATTGTCCACGCTCGACGGTTCGTCGGCCCGAGACGATGAAATTGGGACGCGCTCCACGGTTCATCGGCCGCAGTCAACGGAACGTCAGCTCGAGACGACGGAAATGGGACGCGCTCGACGAAGCTCCGTCCGCAGACGACGGTCCATTGTCCACGCTCGACGGTTCGCCGTCCCGAGACAATGAAATTGGGACGCGCTCCACGGTTCATCGTCCACGGACGACGGAACTCCGGCTCGAGACGACGGAAATGGGACGCTCTCGACGGGACTCTTGACAAACCCTGGAAGTATCTACACCCTATATCTATGGCAACCGCAAAGCTCTTCCAGCATGGTGGCAGCCAGGCAGTCCGGTTGCCCAAGGACTTTCGCTTCGAGGGGTCGGAAGTGGAGATTGAAAAGCGCGGCGAGGAGGTGGTGTTGAGACCTCGACCGAAGCCCCAACTCCAGACCCTTGCCGATGTCGCGCGCTTCATGCACGAGAATTTCCCGGAAGCACGAGACTTTCCGGACCGCGAGCAGCCACTGAGTCCCCAGATTCGAGACCTCAAGCTCGATTAGGACAGCCTTTGAAGTACATGTTGGAGACTTCCGTCTGCGTGGCGCTGATCCGGGGGCGGACGGCCGAGGCGCGCCTGCCCGAAGCCTCCGAGTGTGTGCTCTCCGTCATTACCGTTGCAGAGCTTGAGGTCGGCGTTCGCCGGTCCGTTCGTCCGGCGGCGCAGCGCAAGGCTGTCGAAGCGTTCGCGGGAATCTTCGAAGTACTGCCCTGGGACCTGCAGACGACGGGCTACTACGGCGATTTGCGCGTCGATCTCGAAAAACGAGGACTCGTCATTGGCCCGCTCGACATGCTCATCGCGGCCCATGCTCTCCGGCTCGGGGCAACCCTCGTGACCGCCAATTTCCGAGAATTTCAGCGCGTAGTCAATTTGCCCTGCGTCGAGTGGAAGTAGCCAAGACGCGGACACGAAGCCAGGAGTCAGGACAGTCCTCCGCCGCAGCCGCGTTCGCCCTAAGCCGGGGGGCGGGGCGAAGCACTCGCCAAGGAATCCGGTTTACGACAGGGGTTGGGCCAACCCTGCTTCATACTCGTCGTCCACCTCGGCAAGTAGCGGATCAAGACGACCCGTTTCCAGGTCGTCTTCGATCTGCCTGTCCCAGACCTGGGCATGATGCTCTTCAAGCCATGCCATCAGCTCGGCCACGTCCCTTGCGGAGAGTTGCGCAATGGCCTCTTCGATCTCTTTGACGCTCATGATTCTTCCAGTCTAAAGGTGCATTGCCCAGTTCGTCAGAGAGCTTTCTCGCAGGTTCCGCCCGCGGGCGCCAAGCGGCGTCAAGCCTCTCCGGCGCTCCGAAGGCAGTCGCGAAGGCCACCGCAGCAAGCTTCCATCTGGTTCTTCACCTTGGGCTGCGAAAGCACACCCACGTGGCGGTGGACGACTCCATCCCTCCCCACCGTACAGGGCACGGAGTAGTAGAGGCCCTCGGGGGAGTCTGGATCGAGCACCGAGACCGTCAGCGTGGCCTGCCGGTCCAAGGCGATGGATTCGGCTACTTTGACCACCGCCTCTACGATCGGATGCAGAGTTGACCGCTGATCGGACTTCACTCTCCGGGCGCCGCTGATGACTTCCCGGCGGGCATTGTCGAGGATTTCGTCCATCTCACCTTCAGGCATCGAGCCGGCTCCGAAACCCAGACCGGGCATGGCAACGGGAACGAATCTCTCGTCATGAGTGCCGACGGCGTAGGCCCACACCTCGCGCGCTGGACGGAGCGGCGAGAGATACGACCCGAGACTCGCTCGCAGCCGAGCCGTCTCGACGACCGTGCCGAGACCGAGCACCCGCTCGGACGGTAGGCCGCTCTTCCTCTGCACCCACCGCGCCATCAGATCCACCGGATTGGTCACCACGAGAACGACGCCCGCGAATCCCGCAAGGACAGGGATCACCGATTCGTCGAAGAGCTTCCGGTTTTCCGGGTAGAGGTCGGCCCGACTCTGCCCCTCTTTTACGGCGGCGCCGAGTGTCAGCACGAGAATTCCCGCACCTTCAAGTACGCGGGCCGCCTTCTCCTCGGAATGGGCGGTCACGCTCCGGCAACTGGGGGCGAAGTCGAGCCCATGCTCGAGGTCGACGACCCGGTGCTCGATCTTTGGGTAGGTCCGGTTGATCCAGTGAAGCTCCGAAGTGAACACGGTGGTGACGAGCCGGTAGGCCACGCCCCTGCCGATCTCTCCGGCTCCCCAGACCGCGATCTTCATAGCTTCCACACGTCCGCGACGGTGGCCACCTTGTTGAGCTTTTCGCCAAGCCCCAGGACGTCCGCGGTGGCCAAGACGTTTTCCTTCATACCCGCCAGACCGAAGATCTTTCCCGCGTCCCTCGCCTTCGCCTGGAGCCTCGCCAGCCAGCGCAGCCAGTCCGACGCGATCTGGGTGGTCTGGGAGAGGTCGCACGCCACGGCCTGGCTGGTTTCGACGAGGCCTGCGAGCTCGGTCTCGTGCTGCCGGGTCCGAGCGTGGTCGCAGATCGGGGCGAAGTGGACCACGGCGCGTCCTGCCGCCGGGTGCGTCACGAGATAGGGCTCGTTCTCTTTGAATTCCACTCGGTCTCCTCCAGAAAGCTTCAGGCGCGGGATTCAGCCTCCGGAAGCGGCTTCTCCAGGATCAGGCTGACGACCGTACCTCTTTCCCTTCCCTTGCGCACGTCGACGGCCTGGGCTCCGCGGCGCATGAGGGCGAAACCGCTCTCCGAGCGCCCGATCTGCCTTTCGCCGACGTTGTCCGGACCCTCGTCTTCCACTTCCAGGCGCCAGCATTCCGGCTCCTCCCGGAAGCGGACGGTGACGATTCCTTCGCCGCCATGCCTCCGCGCGTTGCTCAGCGCCTCCACGACCGCCTGCAGGAAAGCCTCGGTGCGCCGCGAGCCCAGGGCAGCTTCCACTTTCTGGCCCAGGGTTCGAAGCAGCCGGTGCCTCTCTGCGTCGTCGGCGGTGGCGAAGGCCTGGTCCAGGTCCCAGCCGGCCCACTGGAGGAGAAGGAAGGACTCGTCGTCGGTGAGCGGCACTCCGGTCGCTAGGTATCGTTCCGGAGGCTCTTCTCTGGCCGGCCCAGTTTGCCATTGCAGGAGGAATCGCAACCCGCGTTCTTCCTGCCCCTCTCCAAGCCGGTTCAGCAGGCCATCGGAAGCCAACACCAGGCACCAGGGCGGCAGGCGATCCAGCCGGACGGGCGAAATCGAGAGGTCGTCGCCGGTCGCCGGCAAGGGCGGCCCCAGGTCGGCGCTCCTGGGTGTCTGGAACGGAGGACCCAGGATCAGGAGAGGAGGACGGAAGCCATAGGATACCGCTTCATAGGAGACGGCATGGGCAGCGCCGCGAGAGCGAGAGATCAGGGCAAAGTAGCCGCCGGCGTCGATCTTGACCCGCGACAGCTCCCGGGAGAATTCCTCCACCAGGCTTTGGAGGCGAGGAGGGGTGGTCAGACCCCCGGTCCATCCCCGGAGCCAGCCTTGAAGATAGAGAGCCGACGGCAGGACGGCGGTGCCATGGCCTGCCACGTCGACCGCCGCGATGAGCATCGTCTCCCGGGGCAGGGGAAGGCACAGCATGAAGTCGCCCGACTGCTCCGGCCGCTGCCAGGAATCCGCTCGGACCGGGAGCGATACTCCCTCGGGAACCGTCGGCAGGTCCGGCAGGGAAAACACCGGAGAGATGGTTCTCTCCGCTTCCCGCACCATCCGGTCCTGACCTTCAGCCAGCACCGCCTCGATCTGGTGCAGAACGGATGGCGCCGGCTTCATCCGACCCGCTTCAATCTGGGAGATCATCGCCTGCGAGCGGTCGACCCGCCTGGCGAGCTCTTTTTGAGTCCAGCCTCGCCGCCGCCGGGCCAGCATGATGTCCTCTCCGGTCACAGGGCTAATATTAGTTGATATTAGCCAAACCGTCCAGCAGCCCCAAATCGACCCGACTAATATTAGGTAATATTAGCCATCCCGGTTGCCGGTTCCCTCGTCCTCCGGCGCCTGCCGCCACTCGACCCGGTAGACGGGCACGGCCAGGGCCCGGCCCCTGAGCGCCAGCGGCTCCAGCGAGGTCACCGGCGGCGGCGTGGCGAGGGCGGCGTGCAGCGGCTCGGCGATGAGGATCTCCTCAGGCCCCGCTTCGGAGCACAGGCGGGAGGCGACGTTGACGGCATCGCCGATCACCGTGTATTCCAGCCGGCGGTCGCTGCCGATGTTGCCGGCGAAGACGTCGCCGACGTTGAGGCCGATACCCACCGTCAGCCTCGGCCGCCCCTGGCGCTGCCACTCTTCGTTGAGGCGCGCGAGCCGCTGCTGCATGACGATCGCCGCCCGGGTGGCCCGCTCGGCGTCGTCCTCGCGGGTGAGCGGCGCCCCCCACAGGGCCATGATGGCGTCGCCCATGAACTTGTCGAGCGTGCCGCCGTGCTCGAAGATGACGTCCACCATCTCGGTGAAGTACTCGGTGAGGAGGCTCGCGATCTCGTCCGGGCTCATCTTTTCAGAGAGCAGGGTGAAATCCCGGATGTCGGAGAAGAGGACGACCACCCGCCGCTTCGCTCCGCCCAGCTGGACGGCGCCCTGCTCGCCGGCGATCTGGCTCGCGAGGTCGGGGGCGAAGTAACGCTGGAAGTTCGACAGCACCACCGCCTCGCGGCGCACCCGCTCGATGAGCTGGCTGTTCTCGATGGCCACCGCCGCCATTCCCGAGAAGGCGGTCAGGAACTCCAGATCCTCCTCGCTGAAGGAGTGAGTGGCTCCCAGGTTGTCGAGGTAGATAAGGCCGAGCACCACGCCCTGCTTGCCCATCAGCGGCGCGCACAGGGCACTCTTCACCCGCTGCAGCGCCGAGGCGCCTTCGAAGCGCTGGTCGGCGGCGGCATTCTCGATCAGCACCGCCACCCGCTCCTCCACCGCCCGGCGGGCGATCGAGCGCGGCACCTTCCAGCTCGTGGCCGGCGCCTCCACCCGGCTGCGCCAGACCCGCGGCGTCAGCTCGTCGCCCGGGCCGGTCATCAGGATGGCCACTCGGTCGACGCTCATCACCTGGAAGGTCAGGCCCACCACCCGGTCGAGCAGGAGGTCGACGTCGGTCTGCTGCGACAGCTCCTTGGTGATGTCGAGCAGCAGGGAGAGCTTGCGCGCCTGGCGGTCCTCGGCGGAGGCGCCGCCGATGCGCAACAGCGAAGCCCCCTGGGGCGCGTCCGAGAGCTGGGCGGCGATGTCGGCCGGCCCGCGCAGGCGGACCTGGCGCAGGATCGTGGCGTCGAGCGATCCCTCCCCCGGCGTCGCGGTGGGCGCGCTCTCCACACGGATCTCGAAGTCGACCTTGCCGAAGGTGACCCGGGCGCCGGGCATTGCCACCGCGTCGCTCACCCGCTCGCCGTTGAGGAAGGTGCCATTGGTGGAGCCCAGATCGCGGATGCGCACCCCAGGCCCGGTGAGCTGGAGCTCGGCATGCTGGCGCGAGACCGTCGGGTCCTGAATGGGGAGGTCGCAGGCCACGGCTCGGCCCACGGCGTAGGGACGCGCCGCCGTCAGGAGAACGGCGGGGCTGCCGGCGATGGCGACGATCTTCAGAGCCAAGCGAAACCTCTCACCGATAGGCGACCCCGGAGGTTCAGAGGTTACCGTACTAACAAACACTGTGCTCGCCGCGGGTTCGCGCGCGCCGCGCTTGAACCCGCCGGAGAGTCTGTGCTACCCTTCGCCCTCCGATGGCAGGTTCATCGGAATGTGGCGCATTCGTCTAGGGGTCCAGGACGCCGGCCTCTCACGCCGGTAACACGGGTTCGAATCCCGTATGCGCTACCAAACTGACGAGAAGATCCAAGCCCGGTGATCGCCGGGCTTTTTGTTTATCTCCGCAACAAACTCCATTCCTTGAGATCGTTTGGTATCATTCCGCCGCCATGGCTCTCTCAATCGCAACCTGGAACGTCAACGGCATCCGCGCCCGGCAGGAGCAGTTCCTCGAGTGGGTGGGCCGCGACCGGCCCGACGTGGTCTGCCTGCAGGAAATCAAGGCCAAACCGGAGCAGCTTCCGGAGGGCGTCTGCAACCTCGACGGCTACTGGTGCTACTGGCACGGCGCGGGCGGCTACTCGGGAGTGAGCCTGCAGCTCCGGCGCGAGACGTTCCCGGAAGAGCCGAAGTTCAGCCACCCCTCCTTCGACCTCGAGACGCGCGTCGTCGCCGCCGAGGTGGGCGACCTCGTGGTGGCCTCCATCTATGTTCCCAACGGCGGTAAGGACTTCCCGGCCAAGATGGACTTCCTGCGCGGCCTGGCGCGCTGGGCCGGCGAGCTGCGCGAATCCGACCGCCGCGTCGTCCTGGCAGGAGACATGAACGTCACCCGCACCGACCGCGACGTCCACCCCAAGGAGCTCAAGCCCTTCGTCATCGGCCAGCGCCCCGAGGAGCGGGAGGCCTTCGAGGCCATCCTCGCCCATGGCCTGGTGGACGTCGGCCGCGCCCAGGATCCCGACAACGACAACCTCTTCACCTGGTGGGCCCCGTGGCGCAACATGCGCCAGCGCAACATCGGCTGGCGCATCGACTACATCCTGGCGAGCGACGCTCTGGCCGCCACCGCGACCTCCTGCAAGGTCTTCCCGGAGATCGGCACCAGCGATCACGCGCCGGTGGTGGCGCGGTTCGGGCCGCCCTAGCTCCCGACCAGCTCCGCCCCCTGCGCCTGCGTCCTTCTCACCAGCTCCGCCAGCCGGAGGACGAGATGCACGGGGACCTGCTTCTCCGAAAGGCGGCGGTGGAGGAAGCTCAGAGCGACGAGGGTACTCTTGGGAGCGTCGAGATCGCGGAAAGCGTCCTCGGCGGAGCGGATGAAGGCGCGGGCCTTCAGCAGTTCTCCCTGGCGCAGTGCCAGGGCGGCAAGGTCGATCGTCACGTTGGCGGCCTTGTGCGCCAGACCCGTGGCCTCAAAGGCCTGATAAGCGGTTTCGAGGAGGCTCTGGGCAGAGACCGGCCGGCTGAGGGCGGCGGCGATGCGGCCCTCCAGCCAGATGAGGTCGAGACGCTGCGTCTCGCCCGCCGCGAGGAGGCGGTCCCGGTTCGCTTCCAGGAAGCGCTGGGCCTCGCGCGGACGCCCGCTCTCCACCTGGAACCAGAGCAGGTTGTGGAAGGCGTTCACGACGAGATCGGGATCGCGATTCTTGTCGAGCAGATCCAGACCTTCGCGAGTGAGGCGCAGAGCCTGCCGCGGCCGGCCGGCATAGCCCGCCTGAAGCCCCTTGGAGATGAGCGCCCGGCCTTCCAGATGCTGGTCGCCGCGGTCGCGCTGGATGTCCACCACCACGTCGAGGGCGACGAGCGCGCGGTCATGACGCCCGCGGACGGACTCGAGCGAGGCCTGAAAGTCGTAGAGGCGCGCCTTCAGCAGCGAATCGCCGGTACCGGCTTCGAAAAGTGTGGCGGCGTGGTCGAGAGCCTCCTGAGCCTGGGCGACGTCGCCCATGATTCGGGACGCGTTGCCGAGGCAGGCCCAGGCCGCGCACCGCAGATCGGCCACCCGCGCGTCGCCCCAGGCCTCGGCGCTCATGCTCCCAGCCGTGAGCACGGCGAGGCGGGAAAGCTGGAGCATCTTGGCGGGCTTCTCGTGACGCAGCGTCCAGGCCCGTGCCAGGAGTGCCTCCACGAGGTCGGGACCGTCCAAAGCAGAGGACACTCCGGCGAGGGCATTCAGCCATGCCGGAGCGGCAGCCTCGGTGGTCTCGGAAGATACGGGAGGGTGGGCGGCTTGCAGGATCTCGAAGGCCCGGTCGAAGGCCTGATCGTACATCTCCAGCCGCTCCTGGCTCTCGACTCGCGGGCCGCGCCGGATGCGGATCAGGTTCAGCAGTGCCGCGGCCTCGGTGCGGCAGGCTCCGCAGCCCTGGAGGAAATGGGCTACGACGTTGCGCGTCTGATCCTTGGGTAACCCGCCCTCGGCGAACTCCCGCAGCTCTTGGGGTGTCGGATGTGACTCCACCGCAGCCTCCTTTCCGCGCTCACGACGCGGCCATGATTCGATCGTCGATTCTACGACATCTTCGTCCGCTTGGAGACAATTGACGGCGGGGCATCAGCGTTTATATCTTCGACAATCCGAAAACTTTGAGCCCACTTGGTCATCAAGCTACTCCCTGAACATTTCTACGAACATTACGGCGAGGATGTTTCCTTGCAGATCCCGGGCCGGCCCTGGCCGCCGCGAGAAAACCTCCCACAGCTCCCTGCGTATCAAGAAGTGGACCGACCCTAGAGGAAAAACCATGAACCCTATTCTCGAAGTCCGGGACGTTCGGAAAAGCTACGGCGATTTCGTGGCGGTGGGCGGCGTCTCGATGTCCGTTCCGCCCGGCAGCATCTTCGGCCTCCTGGGGCCGAACGGCGCGGGCAAGACCTCCACGATCCGCATGATCATGAACATTACGGCGCCGGACACGGGCGAGATCCTCGTCTTCGGCCGGCCGCGCACGCCAGCCGACCTGCGCCGCATCGGCTACCTGCCCGAGGAGCGGGGCCTCTACCGCAAGATGACGGTGATGGACCAGCTCCTCTTCCTGGGCGAGATCCGTGGCCTGAAACGGGCCGCGCTGGTGCCCGAGATCGACCGCTGGCTCGAGCGGGTGGAGCTGAGCAAGTGGTCGGGGTCGAAGATCGAGGAGCTGTCGAAGGGCATGCAGCAGAAGGTGCAGCTCATCGGCACCGTGCTCCACAAGCCCGACCTGCTGATTCTCGACGAGCCGTTCTCCGGGCTCGACCCCATCAACCAGGAGCTGTTTCGCGAGCTTCTCCAGGACTACCGCTCCCAGGGCAAGAGCGTGGTGCTCTCGACCCACGGCATGGAGCTGGCGGAGCGCATGTGCGATCACATCTGCCTCATCTCCCACGGCCGGGCCGTGCTGGACGGCAACCTCAAGGAGATCAAGCGCCGGCTGGGAGGCAACTCCTTCCGGGTGATCGCGGAGGGCGATCTCGACCGCCTGCGGGCGATGCCCGAGGTGGAGCAGGCGACGATTCTGAACGACGAAATCAAACTGATGCTCCGGCCGGACGCCGACGGCGCCGAGACGCTGCGGCAGATGATCGGATTCCTGAAAGTCCGCGAGTTCCGCTCCGAGGAGCCGGAGCTCGAGCAGATCTTCATGAAGGCGGTGCGCGATGCGGCTTGACAACATCTTCGTGGTCCTCAAGCGGGAGTATCTGTCGCGGGTCAAGAACAAAGGGTTCTGGATTGCGACCCTGGCGGTGCCGTTGTTCGCCTCGGCGGTGACGATCCTGCCGACCCTGCTGATCTCCAAGAGCCACACCACCCAGACGATCGTGGTGGTGGACGCGACGGGGAAGGGAACCGGCGAAGCCCTGAAGGCACAGATGGCGAAGCCCAAACCGAAAGAGAAGGAGAAGGCCGCCGCGCCGTCGAACCGGCCCGGCAAAGGGGAATCGCGCCTGGCGGACTTCACCATCGACCCGCAGACGCCGGCGGCGGATCCGCAAAAACAGCGGCGCGAGCTGGACGCCCGGGTGCGGAAGGGCAATCTCGACGCCTGGATGTGGCTCGGTCCCGGCGTGCTGAAAGAAGATCCGGCGGAGTACCACGCCCGCAACACGACGAACTTCCTCACCCAGGATACCCTGCGCGGCGACCTCTCGGAGGTGGTGCGGCGCATCCGGCTGCGGGAGGCGGGCGTCGATCCGTCCCGCATGGAGGAGCTCACCCGGAGGGTGGAGCTCGAAGCTCAGCAGGTGCCGGGGACCGGGTCGAGCGGCGGTGGTATCGCCGGCCTGATCTTCGCGGTGGTCCTCTTCTTCCTCCTCTACATGAGCATCCTGATGTGGGGCCAGCAGGTGATGAACGGGGTGCTCGAAGAGAAGGGAACGCGGGTGATCGAGGTGCTGATCTCGGCCATCACGCCCTTCGAGCTGATGATGGGCAAGCTCCTGGGCATCTGCTTCGTGGGCATGACCCAGCTCGCCATCTGGCTCGGCACCGTGCTGGTGCTGACGGCGCCGGGCATCGCGGCGACCCTGGCCTTCCTGCCGGCGGGAGCGACGATACCCACCTTGACCATCGGCATGACGCTCAACCTGGCGTTCCTCTTCATCCTGGGCTTCTTCGCCTACGCCACGTTCTACGCCGCCATCGGCGCCTCGTTCAACAACCTCCAGGAAGCGCAGCAGGTGTCGTCCATCGCCGTGGTTTTCATCGTGGCGCCGGTGATGGTCATCAATCAGATCATCAACGACCCGAGCTCGACGATGGCGGTGGCGATGTCGCTCTTCCCCCTCTTCACGCCGCTGATCATGCCGCTGCGCATCGCCATCGAGATGCCGCCGGCCTGGCAGCTCGCCCTGGCCTACGTCCTGACTCTCAGCTTCGTGATCGGCATGATCTGGTTCTGCTCCCGCATCTACCGCGTCGGCATCCTCATGTACGGCAAGAAACCGACGATTCAGGAGATCTGGCGCTGGGCCTGGCACTCGTAAGGGGGCGGGAGGGAATCCCCGCTGGAACCGCGGCCGGCCCCTCCTCTCTCCCGGCAGGAGGCGAGCCCTGGAAGGCGAGTCGACCAAGCTGAAGCCGGGAGCCTTGCGCGCGCCTGCATTGTCGAAATTTCTATTATAATGCCGGCGGCGAATGGGGACGCCGCGGACCGGCTGCCGTGGGGGCACAACCGCGTAGCGTCTCTCCGCCTGGAATCGAAGCGTCGCAAGGTCCCTCGCCGGACCGAGCGGCAGGCTTCATCTCTTCAAGGAGAATGACTCATGAGAATGACCAGGCTTCACGTCGGAATCGTCGTATTGATGCTCGCCCTTGGCTTGAACGCCGCGCCCAGCCGCGCGACGCAGTACGATGCGCCGGTCAACATTGCCACCCTGGCCTGCGGGGCCGGGTCCACCGGCTACGACAACGCCCGCTTCCTGGTATTTCCCTTCTTTGGAGGCACGCCGCCGACTTGGCGCCTGACGATCTGGTGCAACGCCGGTGGCAGCGGTTTCCGCAGCCACTTCGAGCCGGGCGCGGGCGGCGTGTTCACGACCTGGACGGGAGTCGGCGGCGCCTTCGGCATCGGCTGGCCCCCTCCACTGAGCTATGGCAACCAGTACCAGTTGCTCGACATCGACACCGACGGCGATCTGGACGTGTTCGAGTTGCGCGAGACCGCGACCAATACCTGGTCCGTCTTCCTGAGCAAGGCGCGGTAGTCCCGACGAAGGCCGGCGGCAGAGAGCGCAGAGAGCGTTCCTTGCCGCCGGAGTGTCTAGGGACACTGCGGTCCGCTGGGATCGCAGGTGTCGAGACAGCAGTAGTAATCGTTGCTGCAGTTCACGTTGCAGGAGTGATCACCGCCGCAGCCGTTGAAGCAGGCGGTCTCGTCCTGCAGGCACCCCTGGGAGCAGGCGCTCTGGAAGATGGCGCCGAGCGGAGCCTTCCCGAGCTTCGCGTTCACGTCCGGCTTCTCGACGGAGCTGTTGGGCGCCGGCAGCAGCCAGGCGGGGCTCGGCGCGGTGGCGGCCCCAGCCAGGGCGGAAAGGGCGAAGAGGGCGGCGGCCAGAAGAGTGACGCGCTGAGGCATGATGGCGACCTCCTTGGAAAGGGGCGGGCGAGATGCCCGCCGCTATCCTTAGAGGTGAGGCGAACGCTGACGGGCGAGCCGCCCAGGCGGAAGCCGACTCAGGCCGACGATCGCGGAGCCACTCAGTGGCAGCAGGTGTTCGTCGCCCACAAGGGGACGCCAACGGAGCTGTAGAGAACCACGTTGCCATCGTTCTGGACGGCCAGGTAGGCGCCTGAGTGGCTCGGTGTGCCGCTGGACCAGATGGCGGCGCCCGTCGCATCGTAGATCACGAAGTTCCCGTCCGCTTGCATGATCGCGACCGCGCTGGAGCGGCCGGCCGTCGACGAGCCCCACAGGGCCGTGCTCCCCTGGTACAGAACCAGGTTGCCGTCACTCTGCAGGCTCAGGTGGAAACGTCCATCGCAGGAGAAGAGCGACTGCCCGGGATAGAGCCCCTGGCCTCCAGCCATGGTCGTGCAGCCCGTGGGGGTCTGAGCCACCGACAGGATCACCGGCTCCGAGACTCCCAGAACATACCGTAGCGTTGCACTCCGAAACTCGGACTGGAGAGCGCTCGAAGTCGCGACCTGATACTGAAACCCCGCCGGCTGTGAAGGAGTGCCGCCGCAACCCGCGGCCACGGCACCGACATGCCGCGCCGAATCGACGTTGCCGGTGACCGTCCAGCTCGTGACGCCGTTGACGGCATATCCGTAGCCGATATTCTCTCCCTGCAAGGTGTTGTTGGTCACCGAGCCACCGTAGTTGGTGCCGGCGCCGCAGCCCCAGATCTGGGGGCCCATGGCGATTCCGACCTTGATAAAGGCACCCTGCCCGTTGATGACGTTGCCGGTCACGCTCGTTCCCGTGTAGTTGCCATTGACGGGACCGTAGTCGACCATGTTGATGCCGCCCAAGAGCTGCCGGGTCGCCGCGATGATCGTATTGTTTTGGATGGTCGAGCCGGGCGCACCGAACACGACGATGGCGCCATCCGTCGCGTCCTGGATGGTGTTGTTCTGCACGAGGCTGTTGCCGCAGGCCAGGGAAATGCCATCCGCCCAATTGCCATCCGGAGTGCCCGCGGGACCGATCGTGTTGTTGCTGATGACCGCCCCCTGACACTGCGGAACGTTGCTGGTGACCGCGCCCTCGAAAAAGTGGAGGACCGACCAGTCCCGGGGTTCATAGGCCACGATGTTCTGGACCGTCTGGTTCAAGCCGGCGCCCCCCATCTCGAGCAGCGCACCGCCGCCGGCGAGCTTGCCGAGATTGGAACGGTTCCCGTCAACCTGGATGTTCTTCACGACAACGCCGGATTGGTTGTTCCCATGGATCGCCATCGTAAGGCTGGCGCCGGCGACGCGCAGGAGAGCCCGAGTTCCATCCGTGGGCAGTCCCTGCGTATAGAGCTGCTGGTTGGGAGCCGTGAACTGAACAGGATTGCTGAGCGTAAACACCGCTCCAGGACACAACTCGGCAACGGCACCGCTGCCGGCCAGCGCCGCGTTGATGCCGGCCTCGGTGCCCGACGGGATGCAGACCGCACCGGCAGCCGTCAGGCTGAGGGCGAGTCCGAGAGAGATCAGACCGAAAATGGTGGCGAAAGCCCGGCGGGTGGCGAAGCGACCGGTCGTTCTGCGGGATGGGCTGAGAGAGGGGCGCGCGTTTCTCATGGTGAATTCCTCCGTTGGTTGCGCCAAGCGACGAACGGCGTTAGTAGAGGCGGGCGGAATGCTCGCCCCTACCCTTAGAGGTGAGGCGAGCGCTGGAAGGCGAGCCGCCCGTGCGGAAGCCGACTCAGGCCGACCAGGGGTCGACGAGCACCAAGCCGCAGCCCTCGAAGTGGCGGGTATTGCGGGTCGCGAGCGTGGCCTTCCGAATATTGACGATGCCTGCGATCTGGATATCGCGAATCTCACCAGTGCGGCCGGCACGGCGTCTTTCCGCGGCGATACGGCCCGCGGCCTGTGCCGCAGCCAGATCGAAAGGCAGGGCTCGGCCTTCAAAATCCTCTTCGAGCGACTTCGCGAAGGCTTCCTCCAGTTGTCGCCGACGCCGGCCCTCTGCGAGGATTTCCAGCCCCAAACGAATCTCGAAGACCGTCACCGAAGTTGTCCATATGGATTCTGGCGGCAGGCCATCGAGCCACCTCACGACGAGCGGATCGGGCTCACCCTGCATCAGGGCCGAGACCACGTTGGTGTCCAGCACAATCACGATTCGAGGTCAGCCGGACGGGCTTCTTCGCCGCGCAGCTCGGGAATGTCTTCCGTGAGACCCAAGCCGGCGAAACGGGCAGCGAGTCGGGAACCGAGCCCTGCCTGGGCGCCCCCCTCCTCCTTGACTGCATTGCGGAGAATCTCGCGGACTTCTTCTTCCGTGCTGTGGCCATGCCGGCGTGCGCGCCGCTGAATCTTGAGCTTCACGTCGTCGTCGAGGTGTCGAACCAGCAGTTGAGCCATAGGGGAATGATAGCACGATAGCGAGTTTCTGTCCTCATCCTCCTTGTGAGGGCACCCCGGTGCGCGTTGGTGTACCCTTGGGCCATGCTACCTGAGTCGGCCATCGAAGCACGGGAACAGGAGAGGAAGCACTTCCTCGAACTGGCCGACCGCTTGGCGAGTACGCCCGATCTTGAGGAGCAAAGCCAGCTCAAGAAGGAGCTCGCTTGCATGACTTTCGGTGATTGATGCCGAAAATTCAATGGGCCGGTTGCCAACCGCGCTGCGGGACCATCTGTTCGGCTTCATGAGCGAAAGATCACCACCGAAGACCTCAGCTAGAGCTAAGGAAGGTCCGACAAATCCCAGATTTGAAGCCTCGAGGGAATCGTCGCGATGGTAGGCGTGACCGAAGCGAGACGAAGGCCGTCCGGGGAGACATCGATGGCCATAACGCTTAGGTTCACGGGAAGGTTCAGAACTTCGCGCCCATCGGCTGAGTTAAAGATCTGGACCGCAGGCAATGTCGCCACTGCGATCCAAGTTCCCCTTGGCGACCACACAACCGCATTAGGGGAATAGGGCGACATCACAGAATTGAGCGCCAGCGTCAAGTCCGGATCGTCGTTGTGAACGTTCCAGACTTGGACCACCTCGCTTTCGCACATTACTGCGAGTCTAGAGCTATCGGGTGACCAGGCCAAGGCTTGAGCGCCCTGGATTGAGAGGTCGCGTAAGGAGGGAGCTTCGAGTCCGGTCACACACCAGATTTGGAGTTGATCCATTCCGCCGATTGCCAAACACGTACCGTGTGGAGACCAAATGACTCCTCGCGCGTAGGCTTCTAGCTGGCAGAGCTCCCGTCCCGTCGAAGAATCACGGACGTTAACCTTCCCATAGTCGCCGCATGCCAGGCACCGACCGTCCGGTGACCAGCTTAGTGAGAGACTTTGGCCGTTTAAGTTGGGTGTGGACCACCGTGTCTTTCCGTTCTTCCCTTCCAGGACAGCGCAGGTTTCGCTATCGGCGACTGCCAGAAGGGCGCCGTCAGGAGACCAGCGAAGCTGAAGTGTGTCGCGCGCGGATTGCCAGATGCAGCGACCATCATCTCTCAAATCCAATACCGCGGTCTCCTGGTCTGTTCCCAATGCAATCTTCTGCCCATCCGGTGACCAGACCATTGCTACGGGGTTTCCAGGTCGCAATATTTTTAATTCCTGGATGCAACGGTCGCTCGCATCGCTGGCGACAAAGCGGCGGCTGTTCTTAGCGCCGGTAGCCCTCTCGTCACGGCCAGAGTCTGGCGGGCGGGCGGCTGTCACTTGCGCGATGGTTCGCCGTAGCTCTATCGCGATTTCAAAGAAGGCGCGGTCACGTAGCGGCCACTCGACGACCGGCTTGGCATCCCTGGGGAGGGCCTGCAAGCCGCCGATGGGCGACGACTTCCAGTCCACGGGCCTCAGGATGATCGGGATGACGCGTACCTCGCCGCGGCGGTGGCGCTCCAGAGCCTCCTTCATCTCGACACTCCGGCAATAGCGGGAGGCCATGAACGGTGGGCTCACCAGGAGCAGAATGATGTCAGCGCTACGGAGGTGTTGGTCGATCTCTCGCTCCCATTCCTGTCCCGCCTCGATGCTGCGGTCGTGCCAGGTACGGATGAGCCCTTCATTCTCGAGAAGGCTGAGATGAGTCTCGAGCTCGTCGCGCAGCGCTTCATCTTGATGTGAATACGAAAAGAACAGCTCTAATGGCAGCTCCCTGGCAGACACGATTCCCTCCCACTGGCGCGGTGTTGTAGCGATAGAGTCAAAATTGTTGCATCTGCGACAGGCCGCGATCTAGTGGCATATAGGGGCGCCACCTCCGAGTGAGACGGCGGAGCCCCGGTGAGGATCGAAAGCAGCATCTAGCGGGAAACTCATAGCTGGTGCGTCGTCTGGGTGACGGTCAGCCCGAGCGCCGGGAGAAAGTCCTCGCGCAAGATCGCATCGGGGTGCGCGGGCTCCATCCTGGCTGGTTGCTTGGCAGAGTATTCAGGCATCGGCGGCTCCTCAGTGGTATTGCTCAAGGTCTACTCGGAGAGCATCGCCGTCGTCCCATTCAAAGGTGCCCCAGCATTGCGAGGAGGTTCCGTTTTCTGACTGCCGACATCGTTATCGAGTCCTTAATCGCCCTTGCGAGCTCTTCGACAAATCCATCGGGCATCGTACCCAAAATGGCTAGATCTCCAGCTGCATACTGTTTTGCGAGATTCGCATGATGATGTACGATCGGGTTATCCGGTTGGATCAGAGTATCTTTCTCAAAAAACGGAATCGCCCCGGCTGGATAAACCACGACACCCGCCAGTCTTGCTGGGTTATTTCTGTAGGCTTCAAGCTTCGATGTCGCCTTGAGCGTAATGACAACGTCACTCCGTTCATGTTTCGCATGAGCAAGACATACAAAGCGACGG
Organism: Thermoanaerobaculaceae bacterium; assembly: GCA_963717295.1. Taxonomy (GTDB): domain Bacteria; phylum Acidobacteriota; class Thermoanaerobaculia; order Multivoradales; family UBA5704; genus DATARR01. The sequence continues at coordinate 5,799,128 of OY970330.1, read as the reverse complement.
GCTGGAAGGATCTCAGGATCACCGTCAAACCTATAATTGCACCGAAAAACTGAATACGGCGCAAGATCAGCGGGGTCGAACCGAGAATCAGCTTTGGGAGAGCTTCCGGAGGTGGGAATCTTCAATAGCTTCTTCCAGTACACCGGCTATCGCATCGAAATCTTCTTCGAAAAAATCCTCGAATGCCATTCGAGCAGAGCTCGTTAGTCCTCGATTTTCCCATGCGTTCTGATAAGCTTTCATCTCGTGCGTCAATGCCCTCAACTCGGAGAAGGACTTCGAACCGAACCGCTTCAAGGTCTCAGAAAGCGCCTCTACGTCCGATTGCGACAAATTGTCAAGCTCTGGCCGCTGGGCGGAGAATCTAGGGTATTGAAATGAGCGATCTATCTTCAATGCAGACGAGAGAGCTGGCACGCTGTCGGGATCATCAAGGAACATTTGAAGGAGACGCAATGCCCGACTCGGAGCAGGGCCGTGGGGCAACGCAAAGTACCAGTCACCGGTAATAGTGCGCCCATATCGGACAAGGTGGTATTTGTCCGCTAAAAAGAGGAGCTTGCAGGCTTTGTAGAGGTCCAGCCCGTCGGCCGACTCCGAGGCGAGATAGGCAATTGCCTCTCTCGCCTTTTCCAGGTCGAATTGAAATTCTATGGCCATAAGTTTAGTAGGCGTCCGAGACGGATACACCAGAGTCGACAGTTTCCCCCAAAGTGGCCAAGACGTCAAGGCGCTTTACGCCGAGCTTGTGCCTGCCTCCGGGAAGGACAGAGGAACAGCGGAGGCGGTTCTGACTTCCGGGTCAGCACGGCAAAGTGATGGCGCAGAGGAAGCCCGTGCACCAGTGGTCCCCACGCGCCGAACGCCCCCAGACCCGTCTTCGAGCCCTGACCGTAACCACCTGATTTTAGAGGACTTAAATGGTGCGCCCTAGAGGATTCGAACCTCTGACCTACAGCTTCGGAGTCTGCGCCATGGGGGTTCCATGGTGTCTCACCACGTCCCCCTAAGTCACTGATACTATGGACATTTAGCGCCATGGGCTGTATCATACGGCATCATGCCAACCCATGCAAGCGCGTTCACCAGTGGTCCACCAGTGGTCCACACCTATTCCGTGCGGGCCTTGAGGTCCACCTGTCAAACCGGAGGCACCCGACCATGAGGCGTGCAACTGCTCCCCTCTCCGATCTTCAGATCCGCACCGAGAGCAAAGGGACCCGCTTCGAGCTTCCGGACGGGGAGGTCCCCGGGCTCGGGCTCCGCGTCCTTCCGAGCGGTCACAAATTCTGGTTTCTGCGCTACGGCCCAAGGGGTGGCCGGCGTCGAATCACGTTCGGCGAGTACCCGGCCCTCAGTCTGAAAAAGGCACGGGACAAGGCACGGGAGCTCCTTGGGAGCGTCAAGGTCCACGACCGCGACCCGATGGCCGAGCGGAAGGCCGAACGCGCCGCCCGCAAGAAGGCCAAAGGCGAGACGTTTGAAGCCCTCGCCGCCTTCTACCTGGAAGAGCACGCGAAGCGAAACAAGCGGCTCCGCCCCTGGAAGGAAGACGAGCGGAAATTGCGGGTTGAAGTGCTGCCCGTGTGGGGTTCCCGGCCGGCCGCAGAGATCCGCCGGACCGATGTCCGCGCGCTGCTCGAAAGGATCTTGACGGAACGGGGAGGCGTTTGCGCCAACCGCACCCGGACCCTGATATCCCGGGTTTTCAGCTTCGGAATGGAGAAAGAGCGCGTCGAGTCGAATCCCGTTCACGGCTTCAAGCGGCTCTATGCTGAGAAGTCCCGCGAGCGGGTGCTCTCAGAGGATGAGATCCTTGCTCTCTGGCCCCTGTGCGACCGTCTACAGCCCGCAGTCGCCGCGGCGTGGCGCCTGATCCTCTTGACGGCTCAGAGGCCCGGAGAGGTGCTCTCCATGCGCTGGTGCGACCTTGAACGCGACTCCCGCGGGTGGTGGTGGAATCTTCCGGCCGAGCTGACAAAGACCAACCGCGCGCACCGGGTGCCGTTGTCGGCGCAAGCCCTCGCGATCATCGAAGCGCTCCGCCCCCTCACCGAGCCCACAGGGTGGGTGCTCGCCTCCCGCGCCGATGGCAAGCGGCTGACGTGGCTGTCCCACAGCGCGGCCCGTCTGCGGGAGTGGTCCGCCCTGGAACACTTCACCCCGCACGATCTCCGCCGGACCGCGGCCACCTGGCTAGGCCGCTCCGGTGTCCGGCCCGATACGATTGACCAGCTCCTAAACCATGCCACGGGCCGAATCTCCAGAACCTACAACCGCGCGGGGTATGACGCGGAGAAGCGTCAGGCCGTGATTCTGCTCGGCGATCTCGTGGAAGGTGCTCTTGCAGGAGAGGAGCGGTCGAATGTGCGGCCTTTCAAGGCCGCAGGAGTTGCCTCGTGAGTGAGTGGACGGCGCAGCAACTTGAGATGTTCGAGGAATGGCTCGCGGCAGCTCGGGCGGGCGATCCGTCTTTGGCGCGGAGCATTCTTCTGCAAGTGGCGAACTGTCTGGAAAATGACTACCCGATCCCTCAGCCGTTCAAGCCCTACCTTATAGAAGCATTTCGCCAGATCGCCTATCCTGGTCCGGCGGTACGTACTGATTTCATTGGGAGCTTCGCGGACGTGCAGCGGGTTGCGCGACGGGCGGCCAAGACCGGCGATGCAAACCGGGCGCTCTTGCTAAACGGGCGCAGGGGGCGGGGCCAGAAACTCGACTACCAGACCAGAGAAGTTATGCTTCTTGGAGCGAGTGTTTTCGTGCATCTCGGGTTGGGATGCACACTGGCGGCAGCGGTCCGGAAGGTATGCAAAGAGATGGGATGGGATGAGGCCCACGATCGGCCGCAGGTGTCAGAGGCGAAGATCCGGAGCGCCTGGAAGCAATACGAGCCGATAGTGCTGAGGGACTTACCAGACGAAATAGCCCGCTTGCCCAAATATAAGCCGCGGCAACCCCCTGCACCGCCGCGCCGAGCCTGAAAAAAACGACCTGGGAAGGACCGCCCTGGTCCCCGCGTCCCGCACGGGGGGCGGAACCTTGCTCGCAAAAACTGCGCTGGCAAATCCTCGTATTTGGCACAGGAATCACAAATAGGACGATCTGGGATAGGTGCGCCAATTCTCTTCTTTAGCGGTCCTTGAGGTGGTCCTAATCACCGCGCGACACTATGGCGCGCCTTGTCCTTTCACGGCGCAGGAGGCGCCAGAATGTCCGGTTCCGTTTCCCCGATCATCCGGCCAGCTAAGGCCGCTCGACTGCTCGGAATTTCACGAGCAACGCTCTACCGCTGGGAGGCCGCCGGCCGGCTGGCACCCCGCGTAATCCTTGGCCCTGGTACAAGCGGCTGGCGGGAGGAGGATCTCGCGGCCTTCATCGCAGCGGCGCCACGGGGCGGCGCTACCAACGCGAAGGGTTGAAGGGGTGGCGGTGAGACGGCTTCCCCGAGCCGCTTTTCTCAGCGGCCCGCGCGATAGGTACACCGCGGCTCTCGAAGAGCGTACACAGGAGGCGCAAGAGACTCAGGAGCCACAGGAGGCACAGGATAAGCAGGAGCCCCAGAGGAGCTACTGCAAGCGAGTGAGGACCGGGCTCTACAGAGAGATGGACGCGGGTTCTTGTGTCTCTTGTGTAAACCGAGGGCACCGCGGTGAGTGACCTCCGACGATTCTTCAAGAGGGCGGCCGAACGGAGTGCGGATGAGGTCATCCAACATAGAGGCTCCCCCGATCCCAGGGACTTCCGCAGCCCTGCCCTGCTATTTGCGCGGTGCCTGAAAGGTCGCCCCGAGTTTTCCGGTCTCGACTCTGAGTCGGCAACCGCTTTGATCGATGAAGAACTGGACTCTATGTTCCCCGATCTCCCGGCCCCTTGGGTTGCGCTTGGGCTCCCTGACTTTGATTCGCGAGAGGAACAGTGTGATCCCAGAACCGACTTCATAACGGTATGGGATGAGATCTCAACGCCTTTCAAGCCTGGCTCTCGCGTTCATGAAGCGGCGAAGCTTGCAGGCGAGAAACCCCTCGATTTCAATGGACGATTCAGAGCCGCGGATGCGACCTTAGAACGTCTTTTGTCTGTCTGCTATTGGCTTGGGCAACCCGCAAAAAATGGTGAGTTCTTCCTTTCGTGCCGCGATGCGGGGGACGTGCTCGGGGTGAGTGCTACAACCGCAAGTCAGCTCCTCAGACGAGCGGAGAAATTGGAATTCCTTGCGCCCGTTGGCGAATACAGCCCCAAAGACCGGGGCCGCCGGCATGCAAAGGCGTGGCGGTTCATCGGGGGCGGCGAAGTGTCGAGCGTGGGCGCCACGGGACCAGCGGACGGCGTTCCCGCCCTGGACGGCAACGGCTCCGGGCCGGCGGCCGGCGGCGATGCCGAAGGAACGCGAAGGGAGGGCGGCATGAGAGGCCCGAGACGGACCGCGCGATGACTGCGAAGCGCTTGCCCACCCCCGGCGGCGGAGCGCTGGCGGTCAGAGTGTGCGCGGCGCCCACCTGCTACGGGGTTGCCATGGTGCGGGCGGGCGATCCGCTCCCGCGGTGCCCACGGTGCGGGGCCGGAGAGATGGGACGCAATAGCAGCGCGGGGACGGAAGGCGCCGCGGTGGTGGCACCAAAGGGCCGGGGGCGAGTAGTACCGGGGCGGGCTCCGGAGATCGGGGCTTAGGCGGGCGCTCCGGAAGGCGCGGGGGGAGGCCCCGCCGCGGTGCCTGACCCCGGACTGCCGGCGGGTGACTTGAAGGCCCTCCGGGGACCAGGACACCCACCCCCCAGGGGGGCTGCTCTTCTTCAGGGCGGCACCCCGGCGCATACCGCTGGCCGGGTAAGCACGTGTCCAGCGTTGAAAAACAACAGGGGGGGAGTCGAACGGCCGGCGACCCCCGGCAAGGGAGGGAAGGATGGGAAGGCGCGGACCTCTGGCAAAGCCAGAAATCAGGATCGTAAAGGGGACCAACCGCAAGGGGGACCCCGGGGCGCCGAAGCTTCGAGACGGCGCGGTAGAGGTGCCGCCTATGCCGTCGTGGCTCGGGCCGGAAGCTCGGGAGGAGTGGGCGCGCGTGGTCCCCCTCATGGAGGCGGACGGGCGCCTGGTCCCCGGCATCGGTCCCACCCTCGCGGCCTACTGCGGAGCGGCGGGGCGCCTGGAGATCGCCGAGCGGGCGCTCGCGGACGGCAGCGGGCTCGTGGCGCCCGTGGGACCGAACGGCTACCGCCAGCAGCGGCCGGAAGTGTCGATCGCCCAAAAGGCGGCGGCTGAGGTGCTGAAGCTCGGGACCGCCCTTGGATTGAACCCGGCCGGGGACGTGCGACTGCCGAAGCGGCCGGAGGATAAGCCGGAGGACGTCACCGCACGTCTACGGCGGGAGAAGCTCGAACGGCGCGCGCGAAGGGGAGACGAGCTGGCGATGCGCCAGCTTGAGGCGATGGGACCCCCCGGCGGCGCCATCGAAGCGGGCCGGCGCAAGCTGGCGGCGATCCGGGCGGCAGGCAAGCGACGGCAGGCGCAAGCCTGTAAGGAGGGCTGACTAAAATGGGCGAACGGGGACCCGTAGGAAACCGGAAGCTTCGCATCCTGCGCGGTACGGACCGCCCGGGGGAGGAGCGGCGGAAGGCGGCGAAGCGCAAGCCCCGGAAGGCGACGGTACCGGCCCCACCCTGCCCCGCGGGAGTCTCGGCGGCCGTCGCGCAGGAGTGGCGGCGAGTCGTGCCGAAGCTTGAGGCGGAAGGCCGAATCGTCCCCGGCGGCGAGGGGCTGATACTCGCGTACTGCGGAGCGCTCGCGGACCTGCGCAAGGTAGAGGCGGCGACCGTAGACGGCGAGATCATGGCGCCCGTAGGGGCGAACGGCTACATGCAGGTCAGGCAAGAGGTGGCGCTCGCGCGGCGCTTGCGGCTTGACGTCCTCAAGCTGGGCGCGGCCCTGGGACTGACGCCGGGCGGGGACGCTCGACTGCCGAAAGGCGAACGCGAGGAGGAGAAAGCGGGGGATGAATGGGACGAATTGTGACAGCGTGAAGCGGCCCGCTTGCCCGGGAAGTCTCTCCCGCCGTCCCGGGGCCGTCCGGTACAGGGGAACGTTCTCACTTCCGAGCCCGTAGATGCCGAAAATACTGAATCTCGGAACATCTCATGCCAAGTTCAGCGAACTTGAGTTCCGTCCAAAAACTGGACGCGAGCTTAGATCCCACTGTAAAGAGGCAGACAATTTCTTCTTCGTCGAGATCGTAAATTACGAGTTCAACCTCTGGGCTTAGCTCTTCGTCATCCTTGGTTTCCCAAAGATTGCAACTGCCTCGCTTCTCAAACTTCATCCCTTGCTGCGGAACGAACGGCAATGTAATTTGGCGAACGTACCCACCGACTATCTCTCCGCTCTCATCAACTATCCCTACCACGAGATTGACTTTATGCATGATTCCTCTCCTCATTATCGGGAAATGCTACGCCACTGACTGAAGTGAAAAAAGGGACCGGCCTCCTCGTAACCGGTCTAGCCAATAATCCGGAATTATTCGTGAGGCTTGACCGTGATGCTGATTTTCCCGGACTCGCCTCTATCTAACATGTTCTGAAGAGCGGCGAGACTGTCCCCGGTTAGATCGATCGTAGTTTCTCCACATAGGCACGTGACGCTTGACCCCGCCCCCAGTCCCTTCACGGGCTCTACGTTTTCATGGCCGCATTCCGGGCAGTCGTAGGTCAAGTACGCCACCCCGGCGCCGTCAACCTTAATTCCCATCGTAGGCACCTGGACGTCCATAGGTAGCTCCTTTCGAGAGCAACAGCTAGGCCCTTGACTCGGTGCACCCATTGTGGGAGGATGGAAATCGCCAAGATCACCCACCCCTTTTGCCCAAGGGGCCTGCATTACAGCCATTTTTTGTGGGAGCTATACCGCCTGCCAGCGGGCGCTCCGCCGTTTGGGCTCAAAACACCAGCAATCGTGGAGTATAGCAGAAGAGCCACCACCTATTGCGTTTTGATAAAGAAAAGGGCCGGCCCCTCTCGGAACCGGCCCGCGCCTTTTCAGGTGAGCTGCTTAAACAGCCGGATGACCTCCTGCGCCTTCACCCGGTCAGGAGCCGCGCCGAGCACCTTCTCGGGGTCAACCTCCTGCCAGTCGATTTGCAGGCCCGCCAGCTCCGCCGCGAGCGCCATGCAGGACTGCCGATAGGGGAGCGTGGCGATGACTCGCCGTGTTGGAAGGTGGACCAGGGAGAAGCAGGAACAGCCGGGCTCTCCCACTCCCCGGCCGTTGCCGCGGAAGATCCCGAACGGGCCGGACACCTTCCCGTCTACTTCAACCTCCCGGGTGACTTCGGGCCGGACCATCGTATCCGTAATGCGCACCGGGAACCGATCCCGGAACCACGTCAGGGGGGCGGCGCGGCCCACCCTCACCAGCTCCCGCACGTGAGCATCCGCCGTCTCGGCGAGCCAAGAAGCGACCGACAACGACGCCGCCCCGGCCGCCGCTTGCCAGCACTCCGCTTGCTCCCGCAAGGCCGTGACGGTGTATGACCTGGTCTCGGGCTTGCTCGGGGGGCCGGGCCAGCTCACGACGGCTTCCCGAGCCATGAATCCAGCTCGACTTCCAGGCGGCCCGCCAGCTCGCCCACTGCCAGAGCTACGGCCTTGCCGACCTCTGCAAGGCGGGTTTCGTACTCCCCGGACGCCGTGAAGGCCGGCCCGCACCAATTGGCCATGGCGCCCTGGAGATGCCGCATGTCCGCGACCGCCGCTCTCAGCTCCGCCGGGAAGATCCCCTCCGGATGGTCCGGCCACCCGCCCCACGTTTCGATGACCATCTCGAAAAGCAGGCGGGCGAATCCTCGCATTTCGCCGTTGGCCCTGCGGTCCGGAAAGAAGACCATGAAGGTCTCGCGGAACACCATGAAGTCCTCGAATTGCTCCGGATCGATGACGGGAGGGGAGACGGCGCGGTCCGGCGGCGACGACGGGGGCGGGGTGGGCGGGATAGACTTCCGTGCTAGCTCGTGCATAGGTTCTCCCTGTGCTCGGGTCAGGTCCGGCAGACGTGTGTCACCACCCTGCCGGGCCGCTTGTTGGTCCGCTCCCTCATGGGATACGGAGGTTGAACCCGGAGCCGCGATGGCTCCGGTTGTCTTTTTGGGGGAAGGATTCGAGAGAGCGCAGACGGGCCGGCCGGTAAGGACCTTGCGCCAAGCGAGCGCACCAGTGGTCCACCAGTGGTCCACACGGAAAAAGGACTCCGGAGCCACTTCAGCGGCTCGCCCGTAACGTCTTGATTTTAGAGGACTTAAATGGTGCGCCCTAGAGGATTCGAACCTCTGACCTACAGCTTCGGAGGCTGCCGCTCTATCCAGCTGAGCTAAGGGCGCGTTCGTTGCGGGGCGTGAGGATCGCCCGACGTTCGCGACTGCAAGACGGGTGGTCTGCCTGGAGGGATTCGAACCCCCGACCCGCGGCTTAGAAGGCCGCCGCTCTATCCAACTGAGCTACAGGCAGCCGTGTGCGCCGTCGGTATCGGGGCGCCCAGATTTGAACTGGGGACCCCCTGCGCCCAAGGCAGGTGCGCTACCAGGCTGCGCTACGCCCCGACGGAAACGCGCAGGCTGGACAATATAGGGCAGACGGGGGGATGAGTCAAATCCCCCCGCCTGGCACAGTCCTACCAGGAGTAGGACACGTGCGCCAGCGCCCGGCGCCGCAGCAGGTCGCCTCCGAAGGACTCGAAGTGCTCTTTGTCCAGCAGGTTGTTCACGTCGAGGCCGATCTGCCAGTTGTTGGACACCTTGTAGGTGACTCCCAGATCCACCAGGGTGTACGACGGCACGTCTCCCACGAACACGCCCGCCGCCCAGGGGAAGTCCTCCACCCAGCGGACCTTCACGGAGCCGTTCCACTTGTCGCCGCGGTAGGAGAAGCCGCCCGAGATCTTGTTGCCCGGCCCGTTGGGCAGGAGCTGGTCGCTCGCGTTCTTCGACTTCACCTTGAAGTCGAACCAGGAGTAGTTGAGATCCGCCAGCACCCGCTCGTTGACGTAGTAGTTCAACGCCACGTCGATCCCCTGGGTGTCCACGACGCCGGCGTTGGCGTAGGAGACCACCAGGGCGGGCAGACCGTTGACGGTGGTCAGGCCGGCGAAGTTCGGCCCCAGGCCGCCGCGCAGGGTGGCGAGCACCGTCTGGGCCACGGACGCCGGCAGGAACGACGGCGGCGCATACGGCGTGAAGGCGGAGTTGACTCCGGGCAGCAGGTCGGTGACGAAGTTCTCCAGCCGGCTCTGGTAATAGTCGACCGTGAGGTAAAGCTTGCCGCCGAAGATGCCGCTGTAGCCAGCCTCGTAGCTGCGGATCTTCTCGACGCCCAGGTCGTTGTTGCCGCGGGCCAGGATGGGAATGCTCTTCAGACCGAGGGTTTGCCCGCCGAGGAACGGCGCCAGCGCGGCTTCCAGAGGTGCGAAGGCGGTGATCGGCGCTCCCGCCGGGGCGCGCAGGAAGAACTCCGAGTAGTTGGGCACCTGGAAGGCCTTGTTGTAGGTGAGGCGCAACGTCTGGCTGGGGGCGACGGCCCAGACCAGGGAGCCCTTGGGCGAGAACTGGCGGTCGTGCAGGGTGCTGTCGTCCACCCGGGCGGCCACCACGGCCTTGAGGGCCGAGGTGAAGCTGTACTCGACCTGGCCGAAGATGGCCTCGGAGTGCTCGCTCTTGGCGGAGTCCATCAGCGTCTGGAAGCCGGTGTTGTCGGCGGTGTCCACCTTCTGCTTGCGGTAGGCGATGCCACCCACCAGGAAGCCTTTGTCGCCCGCGAAGCCGGTGTTGCCCTGGAGCTCGCCGTGCAGGTTCGAGGAGTCCTCGAAGAGCCGGGCGCCGGAGGAGAGGGCCACCTGCTTCTCGGCCTTGCGCGTGTCGTAGTAGCCCAGGAGGTTCCAGTGCAGGGAGTTGAAGTTGAGCCGGCCCCAGGGCCGATTGGCATCCGTCACCTGGACGCGGCCGATGCCGGTGAGGAAGGTGGGGCCTTTGAGGTTGGCGGTTCCGCCTTCGATCGTCAGTACCTGGGCGTCGTTGAAGTAGTGGTCGAGGCGCAGGCCGCCGTAGCCGATCTTCACCCCGTCGACCGCCAGCCCCTGAGCTTCCCGCCGCAGGCAGTTGGTCTGCCCGGGGGTGGCGCAGAACGAGGAGTACTCCACCTTCTGATTCCGCGCCTGGGTGAAGTCGTCGCTCTTCTGATAGCCGCCGACCACCCGGCCGTACCAGTCGCTCCCCAGCTCGGCGGAGTAGCGGGCATCGCCGCGGCCGGTGCCCAGCTCGCCGCCGGTCAGCCGCACTTTGCCCCCGGTGTTGCCCCGCGGCGACCGCGTCGTCATGTTGAGGACGCCGCTGAAGGCGTTGGCGCCATAGAGCGCCGAGCCGGGGCCGCGCACGAGCTCCACCGTGGCGAGCTCGTCCATGGGGAAGGAAACGGCCGCCCATTCCTGAGCACCGAGGAACGGCACGGAGGGGTCGCGGCCGTCGATCAGCGTCAGGATGCGGCGGTTGAGGGAGCTGTTGAACCCACGCACGTTGAAATTGAAGTCGTAGAGGCCGCTCTGGGTAAAGTCGACGCCGGGCGTGAACTCGAGCAGCTTGGGGATCTGGCCGGTCGGGGCCTGGAGGGAGATCTCCTCCTCCGGCACCACCGTCACAGCGGCCGGCGCCTCGGTGATGCGCTCCGCCTTGCGCGACACCGAGTAGACGGTGATGGACTCGGCGAAGCTGAGGTCCCAGTCGACCTTCTGGTTCAGCGTGCGCTCCGACCCGGCGGCCACGGCGACCGCCGCCTCGGTCTTGGAGTGATCGCTCAGACTGAAGGTGACCTCATAGGTGCCGGGCGGCACGCCCTCCAGGACGTAAGATCCCGTCGCATCGGTCTGCGTCGAACGGTCGATGGACTGAAGGCGAACCGTGACGCCCGCCAGGCCCGCGCCGCCGTCGAGCCGCGTGACCTTCCCTGCGATCTTGCCGGTCCCCTGCGCCCGCGCCGCCTGGGCGCCGAACGAGATGAGGGCCAGGGCCAGGAGGAGACACATCCACTTGCCTTTCATGACGACCTCCGCAAGTCTGTGCGGCGAACGCCCGAGCCCCTTCTCCATCACCGATTCGGCGCCACAGCCGCTGATGAGCTGGTACGACAGCTAATTTTGGGGAGAGCTTAACACCGCTTCCGTCCGGAAGGGAAAAGCCGATCGTGGCGCTATCGCGGCCTGAATCCGAGAATGGTAGGGTACCCGGGGCGCATCATGGCACTGCACAGCGATCATCGGTCCGGGAACGGCGCTCACCAGCCGGACTGGCTGGACGCCGCACCCGAGCAGCGGCCTGCCTATAGCCGCTCCCTGCTGCTGCCCGGTCCGCTGCCCCCCCTCTCCCACTTCGGCATCACTCTGCTGCGCTACGCCGTAGGCACCGGCCTGCGCTATGCGCTCTACCACCTGGGACTTCCCTTGCCCGAGACACCGCCGGTGAAGATCATCCGCCTGCGGCCTTACCTGGACGCCCGCGCGCTGCGCTCTTTGTTGCTGCCCGCGACGGGTGGCGCCGACGCGGTGGGCGCCCTGCTGGAGCCCGGCGACATTGGCGACCGCCCCGCGGAGTCCCGCGCCCTGGCCGCCGCCCTGTCGTTCCACCGCGTCCGCCTGCTCCCTTTCCGCGTACCGGCGAAAGGCCCGGCGCTCCGGGGCGGCGAGTCTCCCCAGGCGCTTTGGAGCCTCTTTCGCGAGCGGGTCTCCCGGGTGCTCGTGCGAACCAACGACGCCCTGCTCTCGGATCTCGCCTCGGCGCTCGACCGGCGGGCTCTGCGGGCGCGGGGAGAGGAAGTGCCTCCCGCCCTCAGCCAGGGAGCCTGGACTCTGCGCACCCGCGGCCGGGGCGATCTCCAGCGCTTCGGCGTACCCGATCTCCTTACTCCTTCCTGGGCGGAGGAGCCGGATCTCGCCAGCGCCGCCCGCCATGCGCTGGAGCCCCATTCGCTGCCGGGACACGACCGCTACCGGGGCCGCTTCCGTGAATCCTGGCGGGCCGGTCTCTCCCAACTCGCCCCGATCTACCGCGCGCTGGCCCACGCCGCCGCCGAGCGCGGGCATATCGCCGATCCCACCGACGCCTTCTTTCTCCCTCTCGACACCGCCGAGGATCTCGCCGCCGAGCGCAAACCCGAATGGATCGCGGATGCCGTCCGCGGCAACCGCCTGGAGTACGACAGCCTGCGCAAGGCCGCCGAGCCTCTGGACCTGATGACGGAGAAGCAGGAGATGGGGCCGACCGGTGGCGACGGTGAGCGGCCCGAGTGGGGCTGGGCGCCCCTGCTGCCGTTGCCGTAGACCGCCGGAAGAGCCGGAGAGGCTGAAGACCCCGACTGTGGCATCATCGGCTCACCCATGAGCGAGCCTTCGACGCCTCCCCCGCCTCCGGGCCGATTCCGCCGCAAGCTGATGGCCTGGCGCCGACTGGTGCGCACGCATCCCCGGCTGCGGCGGACGCTCTACGCCATCGCCGCCGCCATCGCCGTCTTCCTGATCCTCACCGTCTGGCTGCTTTTCCCCTATCTCAAGGCGTTTGGCGACATCGGTGACGGGCCCGAGAGCTCCCCGTCACGCCTCTACGCCCTGCCCGAGGAGATCCGGATCGGGGAGGAGATGTCGCCCGAGGGGCTGGCTCGGGAGCTCGAGGCGCAGGGCTACCGCGCGTGGGATGAGGACGTCCTGCCCGCCGGCCGCTACCACTTCGGCGACGACATTCTGGTGGTGAGACTTCGCCGCCACGAGACCCCCAAGGGCTCCGTGCCGGGCCAGCTCGTGCTGGTTCGTTTCGCCGCCCACCGCATCGCGGCCCTCAACGTCGACGGCCAAGGGGTGGAATCGGCGTCGCTCGACCCTCTCGTGCTCGCCACCTACTACGACGACGAGGTGCGCGAGAAGTGGCCCGTGACGGTAAAGGATCTTCCCGAGCACGTGGTGCAGGCGGTGCTCGCCGCCGAGGACGACTCGTTCTACCGGCATCCCGGCGTCTCCCCGACCGGCATCGCCCGCGCCCTGGTGGTCGACCTGCGCAAGGGGCGGGCCGCCCAGGGCGGCAGCACGCTCACCCAGCAGCTCGTCAAAAACGCCTTCCTCACCCAGGACCGGCGGATCACCCGCAAGATCCGCGAAGCCGTCATCGCCGTCGCCGTCGAGGTTCAGCACTCCAAGCGGAGCATTCTCCAGGGCTACCTGAACACCATCTACCTGGGGGGCGCGAGCGGCGTCAACTATCACGGCCTCGGCGCCGCGGCCCGGGCCTACTTCGGCAAGGACGCCACCGAGCTGACGCTGCCGGAGGCGGCGACGATCGCCGGGATGATCAAGTCGCCGGCCGTCTACTCGCCGGTCGCGAGCCCCGAGCGTTCCCGCAGGCGGCGCGACGAGGTCCTCCACCGCATGGCCGATCTGAAGTGGATCGACGCCGGCGCCCTGGAGCGCGCCCTGGCGACTCCCATGGTGACCTCGCCGCAGCGCCTCGGCGCCCGGACGGCCCCGCACTTCGCGGACGCGATGGCGGGCGAGGCCCGCGAACGCTTCGGCCTCACCCGGCTGGGCAACCGTGGCTACCACCTCTTCGCCACCCTCTCGATCCGCGAGCAGGCCCTGGCCCAGAAGGCGGCCGGCGAAGTTCTCCAGGAGCTCGACGGCGGGCGCCGCAAGGGAGCCGATCCGCTGGAAGCCGCCCTGATCTCCGTCGATCCCCACACCGGGGCGATCCTCGCCTACGTCGGCGGGCGCGACTTCGCGCATAGCGAGTTCGACCGCGTCGCCCAGGCCCACCGCCAGGCGGGCAGCTCCTTCAAGCCGATCGTCCTGGTGGCCGCCCTCGAAACCGGCCGGCTCTCCCAGTCCAGCCTGGTGAAGGACGAGCCGCTGACCCTCAAGACGGGAGCGGGACCGTGGGCCCCCAAGAACGCCGACGGCCAGTTCCTCGGTCCGATCACCGTGCGCAAGGCGGTCGAGCAGAGCCGCAACGTGCCACTCATCCGCCTCGCCATGGATGTGGGGATTCCCAAGGTGGCGGCCACCGCCCACCGCATGGGCGTCGACTCCAACCTGGTGGAGTTCCCGGCCCTGGCTCTGGGCGCCGCGGACGTGACGCCGCGCGAGATGGCGACCGTCTACTCGACGCTGGCCAACGGTGGCCTTCGCCCCGTCCTCCACGGGCTCGCCACCGCCCTCGGGCCAGACGGCAAACCGGTGCGCGACCTGCAGCCCAAGAAGCCCGAGCAGGTCATCTCACCGCAGGTGGCCTTCATCACCACCTCGGTGCTGGAGGGAGTGGTGGAACGGGGCACGGCGCGTGGAGTCTTGCGCTACGGCGTGCCCGGCCCGCTGGCCGGCAAGACGGGGACCACCAACGAGGCCCGCGACTCCTGGTTCGCGGGCTACCGGCCGGACCGCGTCACCGTCGTCTGGGTGGGGCTGGACAACCCGCGCGCCACTTCGCTCTCCGGCTCGCGGGCCGCCCTGCCCATCTGGGGCCAGTACATGAAGGCCTCCTTCCAGGGAGTCAAGGCCTCCGAGTTCCCGGAGCCCGCGGGGCTCGAGAAGGCGACCGTCTGCCGCGACAGCGGCATGCTCGCCCGCCCCATCTGCCCCAACCAGCTCGCCGACGTCTTCCTGACCGGCGAAAAGCCCACCCAGGTCTGCAACTGGAAGCACGAGGCCCGCTTCGAAGAAAAGCAGAAGCAGTTCGGCCTGCGCTTCTCCGACTGGCTGAAGAGGAAGCTGGAGAGGCTGACGGGGAAGGTCAAGGACGGGGGCGGTTGAAGGCACAGCGGCAGGCACCTATAATCCGGCGCCCGTGCCGCCTCTCAATATCTTCATCGACGAATCCGGGAACTTCGATTTCTCGCCGAACGGAACCCGGCATTTCCTGCTCACTGCCGTCTCCACGATGGACTGCCCTGAGCTGCTCTCGGGATACTTCCAACTTCGGCACCGGATAGCGGCCACCGGGCTCGACTTGGAAGAGCTCCACGCGACGGAGGATCGACAGGCCATACGGAACCAGGTGTTCGATCTTCTCGAGGAGCACGTTGCCCACGGTTGCTTCAGCGTGGACGCCGTCATTGCTCAGAAGAACAGGGTCAATCCGGCGATGCGGGAGGAGATTGTCTTCTACCCGGAGCTTCTCAAGATCTTGTTGAGCCGGATTTTCCAGCAGCGCATGGACCGCCAAATCGACCGGGTCAATGTATGGGCGGCGAGGATCGGCACCAAGAAGAAGCGCGCCTCGTTCGAGAGGGCGATCAAGTCATACCTGGGAAATGAGCTGATCGCTGATCTTCCGTACGATATTTTCATCCACAGCTCCGCCTCCCACCCAATGCTTCAAGTGGCAGACTACTGCTGCTGGGCCATCAACCGAAAATGGAAGGACGGAGAGGTCCGGCACTACTCGCGAATCCAGCCCGCGGTACTGACCGAGTTCGACCTCTACGGAGAGGAAACAGAAGAGTACTACTAAAAAAACGACCCGCCCACCTATCCTCCGAAGAGGAAGAGCCCCCTGGGCTCTTTCGGCAAGCGGGAACCTTTTCGTGATCATACTACCGAAGCTCCGTCAAGACGTCAAACACTATCCCCCTGCCTACCCTGCCTACGGACACGTCGCGAACGCCGAGGTGTCCTGAACCGGCTGGAAGGCCGCTCCCTGCGGATTCGTGTAGGTCTTGACGACTCCGGTGTTCGAGTCCGTCACGGTGATCGTGGTCTGCACGTTGGTCAGGCCGCCGGCGAAGACCCAGAACCTCTGATTCAGGGTGCAGGCGTTCAGCACCTTGATCACCGCTTCCACGTTGGTGCTCGAGAAGAACCAGAAATACCCCGTCTCGTCCGTCAGCTTCACGACCTGGGCCTGGCCCTGCTGGGTGCCGGTGTTGAACGTGCCCTCGACTTTAAACCGGCCGCCGTTGAGGCAGAGCGTGGTAGGGCCGGGAACGCAGGGAGTCGGAGCGACGGTCGCCTGCCCGATCAGCGAGGCGGTCACCTGGACGGTGCCACCGGGACCGGAGGTGTGCCGCGATAGGATGCTCCAGGTGCCGGACGCGGGGTTCGGCACGTCGCAGAACTGCTGGCCACTGAGAGCCGCGCTCTTGCAGTCGAAGGCCGTGGTGGAGGCCGGCGCCCCATGCCGGATGTAGAGGGCGTTGCTGTTCTCGAACCAGTCCGCCGAGTTCAGGGAGACGCGCAGGTCCGTCGTGCCCACCGGCACCTCGACGGTGGTCGCCACTTGGTTTGAGCTGTTGGTCAGGGTGACGGTGCTACCCTGGACGGAGGTGCCCAGGCTGCCGATCTGGGGGCCGGAGCCGCAGGAGGCCGCGCTCAGATCGGTGCCGCCTTCGGCCTGGATCCAGGCGAGGTCGGTGAAGACGTCATCGTCGTTGGAGTTGTCCAGTGGCTGGCAGTCGGCGCTGGTGCCGCCGGAGGTGACGCCGGCCAGCACGGTCCGCCCGCCGAGCGAGACAAAGAGCGGGCCTCCCGAGTCGCCGAAGCAGGTATCCGAGTTGGTGCCCGGCGAGCCCAGCGGATTGTCGAAGTTCCAGCAGACGAACCGGTTGGACGGCGGCTGGCAAGCGGCGATCGTCACATTGCCCTTGCGCTTGATGCCGTCGTCGAAGGCACTACCCAGCGTGACGCCGAAGCCCACGATCTCGCCAGTCATCCCCAAGGACGGACTGGAGACCCGGTTGATTGGGCTCGGCGCGATGTTCGTCACCGGCGTCGCCAGGTGGACGATCGCCAAGTCCGAATGGCCGTCCGGATTGTAGGCAGGGTCCACCGCGATCCGCGACACGGCGAAGGTCCCGGCATGCTGGAAGAAGACGCTCTTGCCGGTGGGCGTCACGAGGTCGGCCCGCGCCGCGCAGGTGGGGCCATCCAGGGTCGTGTCGTTGGGCAGAGTGCAGACGCAATGGGCGGCCGTGAGCACCGTCTGGCAGCCGATCAGCGTCGCCGTGCAGGCGCCGCCGTTGGTTTTGAAGAGCCCTACCGAGGGATGAAGGTTATCCGTGAGGCCGTTGACAATCTTGGGGTCGATGGGCTGCGGAGACTGACCGTGGAGGGGGAGCGAGACGGGGAGGGAGAGGCTGAGCAACAGGATGGGCAGGGCTGAACGGCTACGCATGAACATCCTCCTTCAGCCCTGAACCCTCTCGATCGTCCTGGAATTTCTCAGGGTGTCTGGAAGCACAATGCGTCGCGCCGTCACCTTCGCCCGGGCATAAATGCGGACTTGCCTCTAAAACGCAGGCCCTATCAGCGTCGTGGTCACCAGGACCGTGCTTCCGGGTCCCACAAGATGCCGCGCCAGGAGGCTCCAGGTGCCGGGCGCCGGATTCCGGACGCTGCAGAACTGCTGGCCGCTCGGCTCGTCGCTCTTGCAGTCGAACGCCGTGGGCGAGGCCGGCCCCCCGTGCCGGATGTAGAGGGCGTTGCTGTTGAAGAACCAGTCGGTCGAGGTCAGCGCGACCCGGAGCTCGGCCGTCCCCGGCGGAACCACGACCGTGCTCGCCGCCCGGCTGGGGCCCCTGCGGAGCGAGGCGACGCTGCCGAGGATCGTGGTATCCGGGCCGCCGATCTGCGGCCCGGTACCGCAGGAGGTGGCGTTGATGTCGGCGCCGCCCTCGGCTTGAATCCAGGCCAGGTTGGCGAAGACGTCGGCGTCGAAGGAGTTGTCGACTGGCGCGCATTCGTCATTGGTGCCGCTGGAGGTCACGCCGGCCAGCACCGTCTGCCCGCCGAGCGAGAGGAAGAGCGGGCCGCCCGAGTCGCCGAAGCAGGTGTCCGAGTTGGAGCCCGGAGCACCCACGGGCTTCCTGAAGTTCCAGCACACGAACCCGGGGGCCGGTGGATCGCAGGCCGCGGTGGTCACGAGGCCGTGGCGCTTGAGGCCGTCGTCCGTGGAGTTGGTGCGGGTGCTGCCGAACCCCACGATCTCCCCGCGGAGTCCCAAGGGCGGCGAGGACACCCGATTGATCGGGCTCGGGGCAATGTTCGTCACCGGCGTCGAGAGGTGAAGGATCGCGAGATCCGAAGCTCCTGAACGCGCCTTGTAGGCGGGGCTCACGGCGATGCTCGACAAAGTGAAGAGCCCGGCGTGCTGGAAAAAGACGAGCTTGCCGGCGGGGCCCACGAGATCCTGCCGCGCCTGGCAGGGCACGCCGTCGAAGTCGTGGCCGCTGAAGGTCTCGCAGATGCAGTGGGCCGCCGTCAGCACGGTGCTGCAGCCGATCAGCGTCGCCGAGCATTCGCCGTCGTTGTTGAACAGCCCGACCGTGGGATGAAGATTGTCGAGAACGCCGTGGGTGATTTTGGGATCGATTGGGGCCGGCGATTGGGCGGCGAGGGGCAGAGACAGGCAGAGCAGCAGGACCGGCAGAGCTGAACGGCTTCGCATGATCGTTCCTCCTGGGACGGATTATAGAGAATGGCCCATCGTCCGCAGATACGAGCCGTATCTGCGGATATGAGCCGTCGTCCGCGGATATGCCCCATGGTCTGGAGATATACGCCGTCGTCCGCGAATATGAGGCATTGTCTGGGGATATGCGCCATATCCACAGATCTGCGCCATCGTCTGGGGATATGAGCCGTATCTGTAGATATGAGCCATGGTCCCGGGATATGAGCCGTCATCCGGAGATAAGCGCCATATCCGCGGATGATGGCCCATCGTCCGGAGATATACGCCATCGCCGCCAGATATGAGGCAATCCCCCCGGGGACTCGGCGGGTTCCTTCTATACTCCGACGCCATGGCAGAGCTCGCACCCCACTCGATCTACCAGGAACGCCGCCAAGCCTTCGCCGCCGAGGAGAAGCGACTGGCGGGGATCTCCTTCCGCTTCTCCATTCTCCGCGGCGGCCTCTTTCTCATCTTCGTTGCCTGCCTGCTTCTGATCCTCCTGCGTGGAGGCCGGCCGGGATGGGAGTGGTGGGCCGGGGCGGGGTTCTGGCTGGTGGCGTTCCTGGCCGTGTTGCCTCCCCATGAGCGGATCGTCCAGCGACAGAAGCGCCAACGAGAGCTGCGGCGGATCAACGAAGAAGGGCTGTTGCGTCTGGAGCGAAAGTGGGACGGCCTGCCCCTCCCCTCGCTTCCTGAGCCCGGGGAGAGGGATCGCGCGGTCGCACGGGATTTAAACCTCCTCGGGCGGGCCTCCCTCGCTCAGCTCCTGGGAACGGCCCACACTCCTCCGGGCAAGACGGATCTGGCAAGCTGGCTGCTGAAGCCTGCCCCTCCCTCGGAGATCGCCAGCCGTCAGGCGGCCGTCGCGGAGCTGGCGCCGGAGATCGACCTGCGCCAGCAGATCGAGGTCGGTGTGCGGCCGATGGAGAAGTCGCCCCCGAACCTCGAGCCGTTCCTCCAGTGGGCCGAGGACAAGCCGTGGTTGCTGGACCGGCCGTGGCTGATCTGGCTGGCCCGGCTCCTGGCCGTGGCGACCCCGGCGGCCCTCTTGCTGTGGATGGGAGCGCTCCTCCCGATCAAGGTCTTCCTCACCCTGGCGGTGGTCAATATTTCCCTGGGTTACCGCTTTCGCGAACGGACTCACGGCAGCTTCGGCCACGTCGAGGCTCCCGAGAGCGACTTCCAGCTCTACGGTGAAGCCTTCGAGCGGATCGCCGGCCGCTCCTACGCGACGGATGAGCTGCAGCGGATCGCCGGCGACCTCACGGCCGGCGGGCAGGCCGCCCACCGCTGGATGCTCCTGCTCCACCGCAGAGTGGAGCTCTCGCACGTGCGGCACTCGTCATACCTGTACCTCATTCTCCAGTCGCTCCTCTGCTGGGATCTCAACGTGCTGGTGCTGCTGGAGCGCTGGCAGCGGGAGGCCGGACCGCGCGTCCGGGCCTGGCTCGAGGCCTGGGGCCGCTTCGAGGCCCTCTCGGCGCTCGCCAGCCTCTCCTTCGAAAACCCTGGCTGGACCTTCCCCGTCGTCGCCGAAGGAGAGCCGAGCTACGTGGCCGAGGGGCTCGGCCATCCGCTGATCCGCGCCGGCCAGCGGGTATCCAACGACGTCACCCTGGGCCCGGCCGGCAGCTTCCTCCTGGTGACGGGCTCCAACATGTCCGGCAAGAGCACGCTGCTGCGGTCGATCGGCATCAACGCCGTGCTCGCGCAGGCGGGCGGTCCGGTCTGTGCCCGGTCGCTGCGGATGCCGCCGGTGACCCTCGGTACCAGCATCCTGGTGGAGGACTCGCTGGCCGAAGGGGTCTCCTTCTTCATGGCGGAGCTGCAGCGCATCCGCGACATCGTCCAGGATGCCGCCCGCGCCCGGGCGGCGGGCGGCATCCTCCTCTACCTGCTGGACGAGGTGCTACGAGGGACCAACAGCTACGAGCGGCAGGTGGCGGTGCGGCGGGTGGTGCTCCACCTGCTGAAGCAGGGAGCGCTGGGCGCCGTCTCCACCCACGACCTCCAGCTCGCGGAGGTGCCGGAGATCGCGGCCACCTTCGTGCCCGTCCACTTTCGGGAGACCCTCCACCCGGGAGAAGATCCGCCCATGACCTTCGACTACGTGATGCACCCGGGAGTGGCCACGACCGTCAACGCGCTCAAGCTGATGGAGCTAGTGGGCCTGGGGGCGGAGGAGATCTAGAGGGTGTAGAATGACGAGACGATGAATCTTTCGCCCCATTTATCCCAGGGCAGGAGCCGTGAAGAAGGCAGCCTTCTGGGCATGGGCGTCTATTCCGTTTCCGAGGCCGCACGGCTTACAGGCGTATCTTCCAGCCGCATCCGTCGCTGGCTCCGGGGCTACAGTTTCTCCTCCGGTGGCTCCGCCAAGACTTCAGCTCCCCTCTGGCAGCGGCAACTCGCCTACGAGGACTCCCTGATCCTCAGCTTCCGGGACCTGCTGGAGGTGCGGTTCATCGACGCCTTCCGCCGGCACGGCGTGAGCTGGAAATCGATTCGCGTGGCGGCGGAGTGCGCCTCTGAGATCGTCCACGACTCCTACCCCTTCTCGACCCGCCGGTTCAAGACCGATGGACGCAGCATCTTTGCGGAGATCCTTCAGGAAACTGGAGACGAGTCGCTCCTGGATCTCGTCAAGAGCCAATACGAATTCAAGAGCATCGTCGAGCCGTTCCTTTTCGAGGGGCTTGAATTTTCGGCCCTTGGAATCGAGCCTGTCCGCTGGTGGCCTCTAGGGAGGGACCGCCGAGTCGTCGTCGACCCGGAGCGAGCCTTCGGCCAGCCCATCGTCGATCCGGAGTCCGTGCCGACCAGCGTATTGGCCCGGGCCTTCCGGGCCGAAGGTTCGGTTCAGGCGGTGGCCTGCTGGTACATGGTCGATTCCAAGTCCGTGGAAGACGCCCTGGAGTTCGAAGGTCAACGCGCTAAAGCGGCGTGAGATTCTTCCTGGACAATTGCTTATCCCCACGCTACGCGCGGGCTCTCCTCGCGCTCTCAGAGAGAGATGGTCATGCGGTTGTTCATCTGGAGGACAAGTTTCCCCGGAACTCGCCGGACAAGACTTGGATTCGCGGCCTCAGTGAAGAGGGCGACTGGACGATAGTCTCCGGCGACACGCGGATCTTGAAGCACCCGGAGCTCAAAAGAGAGTGGGCTCACTCGCGGCTGACGGCCTTTTTTCTCGGACACGGATGGATGAATCTCCAGTACTGGTCTCAGGCCGTTTTGCTGGTGCGCTGGTGGCCGAACATCCTCGAACAAGCACGCCTCGTAGAACGGGGAACGGGGTTCGAAATCCCCTATCGGGCTCCAGGCCGTTTCAAGCCGATCATTGTCCGACCTTGAAGGGGAAGACAAAACGGGGCGCCACCCTGGGGGCGGAGGAGATCTAGATGGCGAAATCCAATGAGTTCTGCGACTACCTGATGGACCGCTTGGCACCGCTCGGCGCGCCCTCCTACAAATTTATGTTCGGCGGCTACGGCATCTACCTCGACGGCCTGATCATGGGCATCGTGAGCGACGACGCCCTGTGGTTAAGAGCGGACGACGGCAACCGGCCGGACTATGAAGCGCGCGGGATCCAGCCCTTCCAGCCCATGGGCAAGAACGGCCCCATGGGAGTTATGCCCTACTACCCTGTGCCCGACGACGTCTTTGAAGATCAGGACGCCTTTCAGGAATGGGCCGGGAAATCCCGCGAGTCGGCGGTTCGCCACGCGGAGGCGAAGGTGAAGAAGGGAGCGAAGAAGGCGCCGGCGGAGACGGCGAAGAAATGATGAGTCCAGCAGAAGCTTCGATGGAGCTACAGAGGTAACTCTGTCTAAGAACCGCATACTCAGCGAATCAGAGGCCTCTCGTTTTCCGACTTATCGTGCGGCACTTCACATGAAAAGCCGATAGTCACGATCTTCGAGACGAACACTACCCAATAAACGAGCGACTCGCGCGATTCGACCTGGAGAAGAAAGATGGACCGGCATTTTGCCATAGAGATCGAAGGAATTCCAGTCCATCTTCGAAAGAGAGAGCATATCTGCGGCCAATTCTTCTAATGGTGCCGAGCCACAGTAACGAGTCAGGCGAAGGGGCGCCGGAATCCGAGACTTTCCTTGAAAGTAGTGTGCGCCACCATATTTCGAGGAAATACCTGTTGTATCACCGTGTACCCAGATCAAGGCTTCTCTTTCTCCATATGGCACTACGGTTCCCCGCCGGACCGGAAATGCATCGGGGTGCGTTCCCTCTTTGTCTGCGCGAACGAGCCGTGCTCCGGATTCCATCTCGACGGTGAGCAACTCAACTTCAGACACCCCTTCGAGGGCACTACAAAACCCCTCCTGCTCTGCTTGCGTGAACTGAGTCCTTTTGGCAACGCATACGCGCTGAGGCAGCGCCTGCCTAGCCTCGAATACGACTTGCAGAGCGCGCTCACCGACCCGGAAAGCATCTTCTCGCTTCAAGAACGGGTTTTTCCGACGAATGAATGCAGGGGACCCTATCTCACTTAGCTGGAACCGTAAGCCCAACCCTGCAGCCTGGTAGATGTGACTGCAACACATCACCACTCGGTGGCGCTCGTCGGTATGATCGAGGCCGTAGCCAATTCCTATGTGCACTGTTCCATTGTCTTGAGTGTCAAGCATCCACGGAGTTCGATTCGACTTAGCGTATAGAGCAAGAGCAAGCCACCATAGCACCTCTAATCTCTGCGATTTCTCAAACGTCGTCTGCCGAATGAGCTGCGTGCGTATGCCAAGAGGAGCTGCGAATGCCTTTACATGATCATGGAAGTCTCGACGGACGCCGTTAACCTCAACCTTTTCAACGCTGCTCCATTCAATTGGAACAACTATGATAACAACAGATGCACTAGCCTTAGAAGCCGTCAGGATCGCTTCGCAGACCTTCGCTAGTGCGGCAGCCTGTCTGTCTTCACCGGTCCCCTCAGGGAGTCCGTTATCAAATAGTACACAGCCTCCGCCAGCCACGGTTCCAATACGAAGATCAAGACCGAAGGTCTTCTGGAACCCGGGATAGGGAAGTAGGTAGTCGTCGCGGCTTTCAATCGTTTGGTGGCCGTCCGAGAGCTCGGCAAGAAAGCCCGCCAGCATACGTTCTGCGGACACCGGACAGCAGATTCCAAGCCTGAGAGAGCCGCCGTCAATTCGGGGTAGGCGACTCTCGACTGGACCATAATCAGTCATGCCGCGTAGTGGGTGCGCATCAATACCTCGTCCGAAGCGGAGCCTTGGCTCGGGAAGCTGGATTGCTTGCAAGGTTCGGTACTCACTCGGAACCGACGACTCAATCCGTACACGGGAATCTGGAGATAGCAGTTCCGCGAACTGTGGTCCGCGACGAATAATTAGCTGCGAGGAGTCGGAATGGCCTCCGGTAGATACGAGGCGATCCGTACCCACAAGGTCGAAGTCTTTCCGCCAACGAGCCAGCTCCGCGTTAAAGAATTTGTTCCATTGTTGAGAAAGCTCTCGAGTTACTCGACTACGGACAGAGTCCGGGATCTCCTGATCCGGCACCGGAGAAAGGATGTGCCGATCAGGAACGAGCGCCATAATAGGAATTTGGTTCCTGAAGTGGAGTGTAATTTGAGCCGAGTCCGCCACCTTGAATCCTCCGCTGCCTACCAGAGCTCTGGCCGAATGAGGCTCATAGATAGACCAACTTCCATGCGAGCGACTAGCGGCGAACTCCGTGCCAGCGAGTGCGCGGGCAAGGTACTCGGCGATAATTCCTTGAACGACAGTTCCCTCTACAAGATCTGTTGGGTCAAATTTGTTAGGCTTGATCGCCTCAAGTTTCATGTCAAGTGCCAGAGCTAAGTCGGATGGTGAGCCGAGAGCAAGCACATGGCCTCGATGTAGGCCCGCGGCAACAGGAACTTCTGCCATCGCCTCTCGGAGTTGTCCCCAGGAGTTGATCGTCTCCGGGCACTCACATTTCCAGTACGTTTCAGGAAGAGTAATCTCCCATAGATTGGACTTAGCGACCCCTGCCAGCCCCGGATACCCGCTGAGCTCGAAAACGGATGCTGGTCGAAAGGCTTTGCCGTGAGCCTCCTTCACAAAGCGTGAATGTTCCTTTGAGGGAAGAAGGAACTGCGCGAGGCGCAGCATTAGATCGTCAAACCCATCGGACTCCACCAAGCGAGCGTGATGACCTCTTGTAGCCGCCAACTCAATGAGAGATATGACCTCAGAAGCAGGATCTTTCCCACGGAGAGTTATCCAATATATAGCGCCGCTCCCCGAACACCCATAGGCACTACGGAGAGCGGTCATGATGGACTCATCGCCGCCACCATATCCCACGACAACCATTGGAAGATCCTTCGCAAGTTCTCTGATGGCGGCAACGAACTCAGTATCTAGCGCTTGAACCTCCCCAGGGGTATTTCGAAGAGCGTCGTATCTATAGTCTCCATGGAGATGCACAAGGTTGGCATAATGGTCGCGCTCGGTAAGGTGCCGCAAACGGGCAGTGGAATCAAGGCCCAACACGCGCAATGGGCGCTTCGCTCCCTCAGGGAGACCACGCTGCACGAGGCCATCGAAGTTCGTCGTCCATATCCACCGGAAATGTTCGTGCTCCAGCATTCGGCCTAACGCACGGTAGCCCAAACTCGGCCGGTCCACTTGGCACAAACCCTCGAAAAATTTCCTGCGGTCCTCCGCGCGTGGATAGCACTGCTCAACGAAGTAGCCATATTCCTCGCGGCTCCCTAAAGAAGGCATTCCAGGCCTCGCGTCAATCCACTTCTGAATACGTGCTTGCACTTGTGGGTCGGTCACATCAGAGACCAGCTGGCGGTCGAGTGCAGGATGCGCGGTAAGGAACAATCGTTGTTTGAACTGCCAAGTGCACTGCCAGGCTGAGGGCACACCTGATGCGACACTGGCGCCAGCTCCAAGAAAGAGCATAAAGTCCGAAGGGGATTTTACCGTAGCCGCTCGGACCACAGATTCGACGTCTTCCAGCAATGAGAGAGGGGCCATGCTCTATGCTCCATCTATGGGATTAGGTTATTCCGAAGATCTCCGGCATCGTTGGTTGCGACCCAGAGCAAAACCGGATGCTCCAGATTAAAGAACCTCTGTGAGTTGCGCAACTCTCCGCGTCGGTTTTCACAACTCGCAGAGGAGAAAAGGCTCCGAAGGAGGAAAAGCTGCCGGACAAAAGAGTCATAGCCAATTGCAACCATGTCGGGGTCACGGACATTGGAGACGTGTCCGAACCCTACTTACGAGCATATATTGGACGAAGAGTACGATCGGCGTTTTTTCTCACGAGCACCATCTCAACTATAACCCACAAAGCTCTATGTGGCTCCCGCGCATTCGTCGCGCCCCTCACGGCTCTGGCTCTTTGTCACGGGCGCACGCAAACTCGGCGAGGATAAAGCGGCTTTCAGAGGCGCAGATCGCTGCGTACTCAGCATTGGCTGGGCGCGACCCTGCTGAGCAGCGCTCCATGAGAAGAGTGGGCTCAAGCCTCTCCATCATGAATCCCAAGAATCCCGCTCCTCTCGAATGTACTCCGCCGCGTCGATACCTTCCCAGATCTCCTTCCCCAAGCCCTCCAGGCCCATGATGGACAGCGTCTGCCCTTGGCCCAGTGCTTGGTCGAGGATGTGGATGACCTCCTCCTCCACCGAACGTCGCCCTCGCTCCGCTCGCTCCTGAAGCTTCTGGTAGAGAGGGGCTGGAAAATTCTCAATGATGAGAGTAGGCATGGCGTCTCCTCCTTCAGTGTGGAGAAACGCGGTCTGAAATTCAATTGTCTCGGAGTCGAAGAAAACAAAACGGGGCGCCACCGTGAAGTAGCGCCCCGCAATGCTTCCGGGCTTGCCGATCCGAATCCGGCGTCAGTGCTTGGCGCGCGGCGCGGTCGTCTCGACCGGGATCCGCATGCCGTAGAAGGAACGCCAGACGAAGACGGTCGAGACCACGAAGAAGACAGCCGCGAGGCTCACCCGCATCTCGGTGTGCAGGCCCTCGGCCAGCTCGACGGCCAGCAGGCCGAAGAGGGTGGTGAACTTGATGATCGGGTTCATGGCGACCGAGGAGGTGTCCTTGAACGGATCGCCCACCGTGTCGCCGACGACCGTGGCGGCGTGCAGCGGCGTGCCCTTCTCCTGCAGCTCGACCTCGACGATCTTCTTGGCGTTGTCCCAGGCGCCGCCGGCGTTGGCCATGAAGATGGCCTGGTAGAGGCCGAAGATGGCGATCGAGATCAGGTAGCCGATGAAGAAGTACGGCTCGAGGCAGGCGAAGGCCAGGGTGCTGAAGAACACCGTCAGGAAGATGTTGAACATGCCCTTCTGGGCGTAGGTGGTGCAGATCGCCACCACCTTTTTGCTGTCCTCGATCGAGGCCTTCTGGGCTCCCGCGTCGAGCTTGATGTTCTTCTTGATGAACTCGACGGCCCGGTAGGCGCCGGTCGACACTGCCTGGCAGGAGGCGCCGCTGAACCAGTAGATGACCGCGCCGCCGGTCATCAGACCGAGCAGGAACGGCGGGTGGAGCAGCGAGAGCTTGTCGACGTTCTGGGTCAGCTTGTTGGTGAGCACCACGATGATCGAGAAGATCAGCGTCGTCGCGCCGACGACGGCGGTGCCGATGAGCACCGGCTTGGCCGTGGCCTTGAAGGTGTTGCCCGCGCCGTCGTTGGCTTCCAGGTGGTGCTTGGCGCGGTCGAAGTCCGGCGTGAAGCCGAAGTCCTTCTGGATCTCCTGCTTGATGCCCGGCAGCGACTCGATGGTCGAGAGCTCGAAGACGGACTGGGCGTTGTCGGTCACCGGGCCGTAGGAGTCGACGGCGATGGTCACCGGCCCCATGCCCAGGAAGCCGAAGGCCACGAGGCCGAAGGCGAAGACGGCGGGCGCGATCATCAGGCCGGTGCCCAGCGTCGTGCTGACGCCGTAGCCCGCGCCCATCAGGGCCACGATGGTCAGGCCCATCCAGTAGGCGCTGAAGTTGCCGGCGATCAGGCCGGCGAGGATGTTGAGCGAGGCGCCGCCCTCGCGGGAGGCGGTCACCACTTCCTTGACGTGCGCCGACTCGGTCGAGGTGAAGACCTTCACGAGCTCGGGGATCAGCGCGCCGGCGAGGGTGCCGCAGGAGATGATCGTCGACAGCTTCCACCACAGGGTGGGGTCGCCGTTGAGGTTGGGGATCAGCAGGTAGGAGATGACGTAGGTGACGACGACGGAGAGGATCGAGGTCAGCCAGACCAGGGAGGTCAGCGGCGCCTCGAAGTTCATGGTGTCGGAGTTGCCATAGCGGCCCTTGGCGATCGTCTCGTTGATCAAGTAGGAGACGCCGCTGGTGACGATCATCATGATGCGCATGACGAAGATCCACACCAGGAGGTCGACCTGCACCGACTGGCTGCTGACGGCGAGCAGGATGAAGGTGATGAGCGCGACGCCGGTGACGCCGTAGGTCTCGAAGCCGTCGGCCGTGGGGCCGACCGAGTCGCCGGCGTTGTCGCCCATGCAGTCGGCGATGACGCCGGGGTTGCGGACGTCGTCTTCCTTGATGTTGAAGACGATCTTCATCAGGTCGGAGCCGATGTCGGCGATCTTGGTGAAGATGCCGCCCGCGATGCGCAGGGCCGCCGCGCCCAGCGACTCGCCGATGGCGAAGCCGATGAAGCAGGGGCCGGCGTAGTCCTTCGGCACGAACAGCAGGATGCCGAGCATGAGGATCAGCTCGACGCTGATCAGCAGCATGCCGATCGAGATGCCGGACTTCAGCGGAATGGCATAGGTCGGGAACGGCTTGCCGCGGAGGCTGGCGAAGGCCGAGCGCGAGTTGGCGAAGGTGTTGACCCGGATGCCGAACCAGGCGACGCCGTAGCTGCCGGCGATGCCGATGAGACTGAAGAGCAGGATGGTGATCACCTTGGCCAGGTCGTAGCCGCGCAGGGTGTAGAAGTAGACGAAGATCACGACGCCGATGAAGGCTTCGAGCAGCAGGATGAACTTGCCCTGGGTGACCAGGTAGGTCTTGCAGGTCTCGAAGATCAGCTCGGAGATCTCGCGCATCGAGCGGTGGACGGGCATGTTCTTGAGCTGGACGTACATCATCAGCCCGAAGAGCATGCCGAGCACGCAGACGACGAGGCCGCCCAGCAGCAGGGAGTGGCCGTCGAGGCCGAAGAACGACCGGCTCGCGAGATCGGGCAGCAACAGATCGGCTTCGCTCGCCGAGGCGGGAGCCACGCCGAGCAGGGCGAGCAGGGCCATCAGGCCGAGCATCAGGCGCCCTTTACGGCTCGGCGCGGTCCGGTCAAGGACGTTGTGTTTGGACATGTTTCCTCCAGATCCCATGGGATTCGATACGGGCTTTCATCGACTTTCAGCCAGCGGGTAAGCCTGAGGCATCCAGCACCCGGCATGCCCGGGTCGGAGCCGCTACACGCTGACAGGGTAGATCCAAGATCGACTCAGTCGCCGGAACCCCGCAGGGCAAGCCCTGCGAACCTGGGTACTTCCACGGCTCCGGCGAGCAGATCCGCGGGAAGCTATCACAACTGGGCGCAATCCGAGAGAGGGGCGCCCTTAAGCTCAGCTCCCGGCCGGGTGCGCCCTGGCGAAGGCGCGCAGGGCGTCGTACGCAGGTTTCGGGTTACCGTCGGAGCGCAGGACGCCGAAGGTGGAGCCCTCGGGCGCGTCCTTGAGCTCGTAGAAGAAGACCTTGTCCACCCAGTCGCGGTTGACGCCGAACCAGTCGCCGAGCAGGCCGCCGAGGTAGGCCGATTGCCGGTCCTCGGAGACGCGGTCCGACTCCCAGCCGGTCTCCGTCAGCCAGAAGGGCTTCACGCGGTACCAGCCGGTGGTCTTCAGGACCTCGCGCACGGACGGCGGCACGACGTCCCACAGCGACGGGCGGTTGGCGAAGGGGGTGCTCGCGTCCAGCTTCGAGGTCACGCCCCGGCTGCCGTCCGAGTCGTAGACGTGGTGGGTGATGACGTCGAGGTCGCCGCCCGCCTCCAGGAGGGTCAGCCGCAGCCAGTTGTACCAGTCCGCGCTGCCGGTGGTGACGTGGGCGAGGTCGGGCCCGCCGACCTTGGCCGCCGGGTTGCCGGCGTGGATGGCGGCGGCGCCCGGCCGGAGAATGAAGTCCACGTAGTCCGCGCGGCTGCCCGACCAGAAGCGGGGCAGGTTGGGCTCGTTCCACATCCCCCAGTAGGTGATGGTCTTGCGGTAGCGCCTGGCCGCCTGGTAGCAGAAGGTCGACCAGTTCTGCGGATCGCGGGGCACGCCGGTCAGCTCCGGGCCGTCGGTCGCCCAGGCGGGCGTGTAAGCGAGGGTGGCGTAGACCTTGATTCCTCGCGCGTTGGCGGCCTTGGCGATGGCATCGTAGAGGCGCCAGTCCCAGGTGCCCGCCTTGGGCTGGACCGCGGCCCAGATGAAGTCGATCCGCACCCAGCCGATCCCCGACGCCCTCACCCGGTCGAGCTGCGTAGCGAGCTCAGGCCCCTGGGGCGCGTGGATGTTGATGCCGTAGGGAGAGCTCGCGGCGGCCCATGCGGCGGGAGAGCTGGTGCTCGCGGCGGCCAGGGCCAGGAGGAGGGCGGAAACCAGGATGGGCCAACGGTGCTTCATGCGGTACTCCACTTCGTGAGAGAAAGCCGATAGAGTTTCCTCTATAGTAACGCTGTCTCAAAGAAGGTACCAGGAAGGCACAGGGGAGGGCGATGCAGTTTCGCGAGCTCACCGACCGCTATCAGCTCCAGAAGATCCTCAGGTCGACCCGTTTCGGGACCGTCCTGCGGGGGACCGATCTCCAATCGGGCCGGACGGTCGCGGCCAAGATGATCACCGTGGGGCCGACGCCCGGCCTCGCCGCCGGAGCGCCGGACTTCGAGAAGCTGGCGGCCCTGCTCGCCGGCCTGCGGCATCCGAACCTCCCCGCGGTGCTGGACTCCGGCTTCACGCCGGACGGCAGCGCCTTCTTCGTGCTCGAGCTGCTGGAAGGCAAGACCCTCGATCTGCTCTCCGGCTTGCCGCCGGCCCGGGTCCTGAGGATCATCGGGCAGGCCTTGAGCGGCGTGGAGATGCTGGCGGCCAAGAGCAGCGCCCACCTCAACCTTTCGCCGGACAACCTGTTCGTCGCCACCACTCCCGCCGGCGAGCAGGTGAAGCTGCTGGGGCTCGGCACCGCGATCTTCCGGCCGCGGGGAGCCGCCGCGGTGAGCGGCATCGCCGCCGAGAACGCCCGCTTCCTGGCGCCCGAGATGACCGCCGGAGCCGCCGGAGTGATGGGCGGGCTGGCGGACTGGCGGGCCGACCTCTACTCGCTGGCCCTCACCGCCTGCTCGGCGCTCGGCGCCACGGTGGGGCTCGGCAACTCGCCCCTGGTGCAAATGCCGCTCTCCGTGAGCTTCGAGCTGGAGAGCGACGAGGCGTTGCGTCAGGTGCTGGAGCGCTGCCTGCGCCAGCAGCCGGCGGAGAGGGCCACGCCCCGGGAGTTCCGGGAGGCCCTGTTGCAGGCGCTGGGAGGCCCGGCGGGGCTCACGGCCCCCGCCGTGTCGCCGCCGGCTCCTCTTCCGGTGGCTCCCGCGCCCCCGGTCGTCACCTCGTTTCAGACGCCCCCTCCCATGCCGCCAGTGGTGCCCGCTCTGCCGTTTCCCGCCGTCACCGCCGCGGCCCCCCCGGCCCCTCCGCCGCTTCTGTCCCCGACGCCGTCCTCCTCCCTGCCGGCGCTGGAGATGGCGGACCTGCCGGATCTGCCGGGAACCGTGCTGCCGCCGGGAGCGCTGCCGCCCATCGACATGACACCGCTCGACAGCGCTCCCTCTCCGGAAGGGGACGTTCTCGGGTCCGTGGACGACGAGGTTCTGAACGCCCTGCTCTCCGTCCCCTCGCCGCCGCCGCGGGCGCCCAAGCCGGGAGCGGCAGGACCGGGCGCCAACGTCGTCCCCTTCCTGAAGAGGAAGCCGGCCCCCGGCGCTTCCGCATCGGGCGCCGCGGCTGCCCCGGGTCAACCGGCGCCGGCCAAGCCGGCTTCCTGGTACCGCCAGCCCGCCGTTCTGGGAGCCGTCGCGGGAGTGGCCGTGCTGGCCCTGATCGCCGCCATCGCCGGGGCGGTCTGGTACGTGCGGCACCCCAAGGCGGACGAGGCGCCGCCGCCACCGGTCTCTACGTTCCACGCCAAGGTTTTCACGCAAGCCCCGGTGGCGCAGGTCACGGAGGCGGCGATGTACCTGGCGCAGGGAGACGACCTCAAGGCCCGGCGCATCCTGCGCGCCCTCCCCTTCGGCGAGAAAGGGCTGCTGCCGCCAGCCGGCTGCCGCCAGCTCGACGCCGTCGAAGAGACGCTGGCGCGGATCGCCTTGGAACGGCTGCCGGCCGACCTCGAAAGCGGGCTCAAGGCCGGCGACCTGGAGGTGCTGCGCACCGCGGTGGAGGCGGGCGGCGGGCAGACGGCGGGCGTGGCTCCCGAGATCCAGGCCAGCTTCGGCCGCGCCAAGGAGATCGTCGATCTCTATGCCCAGGCCCTCGCCGCCTCGGCGCAGGGGAACCGGGTCCTGGCGCTGGAGCGGTTCGCGGACCTGCACTCCCGGCTGCCGAAGATGAGCGATCCCGAGGATCTGCGGGGCAAGGCCGCCGCCGCCCTGGAAGCCGAGGCCGAGGGGCTCGTCAAGGAGGCGAAGTACGACGACGCCGTCGCCCGCCTCGAGCCCGTCCAGCGCACCTGGCCCGACCGGCCGGGCCTCAAGGACCGGGTGGCGAAGATTCGGGCGGACCAGCAGAACGAGAGCCGCCAGGAGGCTCTGCTCGCCGCCCTGCCCAACGTCGAGCGCCGCCGGAAACCCGCGGAGGCCCTGGAGTCCCTGAGCAGCGTCGAGCCCACGCCACATCTCGCGGCCCGGTTCGCCGAGGCCCGCAAGCGGTTCGAGGACCAGCTCAACGAGCTCGACAAGGACCCGCCGCAGCTCGTGCTGCGCGACGGCTTCCTCCTCGACTACTCGCGCGGCACCGTGATCGAGCTGAGCTTCCGCGCCACCGACGACTACGAGGTGAAGAGCGTCAAGCTCATGGCGCGGCCCCAAGGGGGGAAGATGCGCGAGCTCCCCCTCCAGAAAACCCGCACCGGCTATTACACCGTCGAGATTCCTCCCGCCTTCCACCAGAACGAGACCGTGGAATTCTACGTCGTCGCCACCGACAGCTCCGGCCACACGTCCTACCTCGGCGGCCCCGACAAGCCGCTCCAGATCAAGCGGCGGCAGGGCTTCAAGTTCTGAGCTAGACGGGGATCAGCGGCAGCCGGGTGGCGCCGGCGTCGGCCTTCGCCATCGCCTGCGCCTCGGCCTTCTCCTCCTCCGCCTCTCCCGGGTTGCGGAAGAGGTTGGATTCGAGGTCATATTGCCGGGTGTAGAGCGCGTGGTAGCGGCCGCCGAGGGCGAGGAGCTCCTGGTGCCGGCCGCGCTCGATGATCTGCCCGCCTTCCAGCACCAGGATCGTGTCGGCCCGCCTGATGGTGGAGAGCCGGTGGGCGATGACGAAGGTCGTCCTGCCCTTCATCAGCTGTGTCAATCCCTCCTGGATGAGCGCCTCGCTCTCGCTGTCGAGCGACGAGGTGGCCTCGTCCAGAATCAGGATGCGCGGGTCCGCCAGGATGGCCCGCGCGATCGCCACCCGCTGGCGCTCGCCGCCCGAGAGCTTGACCCCGCGCTCGCCGACGATCGTGTCGTACCCCGAGTGGAGCCGCTGGACGAAGTCGTCGCAGTGGGCGATCCTGGCGGCCCGCAGGACGTCCTCCTCGGAGGCGTGAGGCGCGGCGTAGGCGATGTTCTCCAGCACCGTGCCGTCGAACAGGAAGTTGTCCTGGAACACCACGCCCAGGTGGGAGCGGTAGTCGCCGAGGCGCAGCCCGTCGAGGTTCTTGCCGTCCACCAGGATCTCGCCGGAGGTCGGGCGGTGGAAGGCGGCCACCAGGCCGATCAGGGTGCTCTTGCCCGAGCCCGAGGGGCCGACCAGGGCCGTCGAGGTACCCGGCCTGGCCACGAACGAGATCCCCTTGAGCACGGGAGTCCCGGCCTGATACTCGAAGTGGACGTCGCGGAACTCGATCGTCCCCTCGACTCCGGGCAGCGGCTGGCGGGAGACCTCGCCCTCGTCCTCCGGCACCTCGTTGCGGATCTCGCGGATGCGCTCCAGCCCGGCGAAGGCCTCGGTGATCTGGCTGCCGATGTTGGCGATCTGCACCACCGGCCCGATCAGCATGCCGAGGTACATGGTGAACGAGAAGAAGCCGCCCACCGTCATGCGGCCGGCGAGGACGTCGCTCGCGCCGATGCCCATGATGGTGACGCCGATGCCGCCCAGCAGCAGCGTCGAGGCGCCGGTGATGGCGGAGAGGCCGGTCATGGTCTGGGCGACGTTGCGGAACAACCGGTGGGCGCCCTTGGTGAAGACGAGGGCCTCGCGCCGCTCCGCCCGGTAGGCCTTCACCACCCGCACGCCGGAGAACGACTCGGTGAGGCGGCCGGAAAGCTCGGAGTTGATCACCGAGCGCTCCTTGAACAGCGGGCGCAGGGTCGAGAAGGCGTACTTCATGACGCCCGCGAAGAGGCAGATCACGACCAGGGCGATCACCGTCAGCTTGACGTTGATATAGAGCAGAAGGCCCAGCACCAGCACCGCCTGCACGACGCCGCCCACCACCTCGATCAGGCCCGTGCCCACCAGGTTGCGAATGCCCTCGGCGTCGTTCATCACCCGCGACAGCAGGGCCCCCGCCTTGGTCTTCTCGAAGTAGCCGACGCCAAGCCGGCCGACGTGCTGCTGCACCTCGCGGCGCATCTCGGTGATCGACCGCTGCGCGGCCTTGCCGACGATCTGCGCCAGGGCGAAGGAGGTCACCGCCTGGAGGAGGGTCGCGGCACCGGCGGCCATCACCAGGAGAGGGAGCAGCCCGCGGTTCCCCTTGCCGATCACGTCGTCGAGCAGGAACTTGGTGGTCCCGGGCAGCACCAGCCCCGCGGCGCGGTTGAAGGCCATCAGCAGCAGCCCCAGGGCCAGCCGCCCCTTGCGCGCCTTCACCAGATCGATGGCGTCGTTGAGGATGGTGCGAGGCTTGAGCGGTGTCTTGGGCTTCTCCTCCGGCTCTTCCAACCGGCGCTGCCGGGACGACACCTGCCCGCCGAAGAGCCCCTGACGAGCGGGGCGGCGGGGAACCACCACGGAAGTTTCAGTCATGAACGATGAGAACGGCGAGAGGGCGGGAGGGATTCCCGCCCCCTTTCCGCGAGGCGTTCAGGGCGGTTTCAGGGCCGGGCGCGGGCCTGGACTTCGAGGGCATCGTTCAGCCGCACGCCCAGCATCGAGCCCTCGGCCATGACGACCTCCTCCCGGCCCGTCCGTGAGGCGACCGCGGCGCCGGCCACGGCTCCCACGATGGCGCCCACGATCGAGGCCTTGCCGCCGCCCTTGCCCAGGATGTTCCCCAGAATGGCGCCGCCCGCCGCACCGCCGCCCACGACCGCGGCGTCCCGGCCGGTCTTGCTGGCTGTCTCCTGAACCAGGGAGGCGTGGATCGGCACCGTGGAGCCGGAGGGAAGCACCAGGTCGGTGAGCTTCAGGGTAAGCCGGGCCTGACCTCCGATGCGGGGAAGAGGCGCGGCCTCGGTGACCACCCCCACGATCTCCGAGCCCCGGGGGATGGCCACGACGCCGTCCACGCGCACGTCGTGGGCGACCCGGACGCGGAAGAGGTCTCCCACCTTGCTGGTATTGCTCGCCAGCCGCTGCTTGAGCTCGACCTCCACCATCTTGCCCGCCGGCACGCTGACCTCGACGGTGCTCGGTTCCTCCACGACAGGTTCAGCCGGCATCGGGGCCGGCTCGGGAGCGGGCTCCGCCTCCGCCGGCTCCTGGGCCACGGGCTCTTCGGGCGCCGGCTGCGAGGCCTCGGGGGCCGGGCGGCTCTCGGCGGCGCGGGCCTGCTGCTCGCGCTCTTTCAGCCGGTGCTCCCGGGCGGCGATCTTCGCCTCCCGCTTGGCCAGGGCCTTCTCCCGGGAATCAGGCTGCGTCGGCTGAGCGGTTTTTTCCGCGGCCGGTGGTGGCGGCGGCTCAGGGATCCGCACCGACCGCGGCACGGGCCGCAGCTCGTTGACCTGGGGGGCCTGAGGCTGCGGAGTCGCCCCTGGCGAGGACACCGCGGGCGCCTGGGAGGTCTGGACCTCCTTGCCGGCTTGCTCCTGGCCGTGACCGCAGGCAAAGCTGAAGAGGGCGGCGGCGCAGAGGAGGCCGGGCAGAACGATCCGTGTCTTCAATGCTCGCATGGTCGGATTTCCCCCTTCGCCCTACAACGGCGGCGGGCCGCGAGGAAATTTCGGCCTTCAGCGGCGGCGGGAGGGATCGAAGCGGATGACGTCGCCCTCGCGGGCCGGCGGCGCCGGCACCGCGACGGGCCCGGGCCGGCTCGTCGCGGCTTCCGACGGCGCCGCGGTATTCGGCTCGGGCGGCGCGCCGGGCTCCTGGAAGCGCAGGACGAATCCGGCGGACGGGTCGGTGAAGCTCGCGAGGGCGTCGAATGGAACATAGACCCGCTGGCGCGAGCCGCCGAAGCTCAGCAGCACGGAGAAGGCCTCGGGGCTGACCTCCAGGCCCCAGAACTGGTTCTCAAGGACGATCGTGATCTCCTCGGGATACTGATCGCGCAGGAACCGCGGCGCCTCGACGCCTGGGTACCGCGTGCGGAACCCGACGTAGAAATGGTGCTCGCCCGGCAGCCCATGCTCGGCCACCTGCTCCAGGACACGCCGCACGACGTCCCTCAGGGCTTCCTGAACGATGGCCGGATAGTCGATCTTGTCGGGGTCCATGGTTCTTAGAGATCTCCGTTCTTCCGTTCGCGCGGCAGCATGGGCCGCGGCCGGAGGAAAGTCAATCGCCTCAAGGCGGATCGTAGGTGCCGGCCGGTGTCCAGGGGCCGCACCGCAGAACCCGCCAGGCCGCCAGCCAGCTCCCCTTCCAGGCGCCGTACTTGCGGATCGCCCCCTCGCCGTAATGGCTGCAGGTGGGCGTGAACCGGCAGCGGACGCCGAGCTCGCCCATGTGCGGCGAGAGCGTCGCCTGATAGAGATGAATGGCGCCTAGCAGAGCGCGGGCGGAGAGCTGCTCGCGGGGCGGCCGGGCGAAGTCGAGGGCCAGCAGGAGGCAGGCGGCCCCGATGATCAGCCACATCCTCAGCCGGCGGCGGCGTACCGGGTCCATGCCCTCCAGCTTAGCTCAAGTCTCCGCCTTACTCCCCCCGCACCTGCCTCCACTCCAACCCATGGCTTGCCAGGTACTTGCGGATGCGGTCCGCGTCGTTCGCCACCTTCTTCCTTTGCCGCGAGACCGCGAAGAGCTTGCGGCCGGCTTCGGCCAGGGAGCGGGAGGAGCGGCAGACGCGGAGCGCCTGGGCGAGCTGGACGCGGTCGAAGAGATCGAGCTCGGCGAGCGCCTCGGGGGCTAGGATGGCCGACAGCAGCTCCTCGTCGCCGCCGCTCGCGGGCTCCTGCCAGGCGCCGCGGAGGCGGGCGATCTCTTCTTCGACCACCTCGACGGTGATCCGGCCGCCCGGCGCGAGGGTCGCCATGCGGGTCATCGCGGCGTTCAGGTCGCGAAAGTTCGCGGTCCAGGCGGCCTCGGGGGAGACCGCGAAGGCGAGGAAGCGCTGCCTCGCCTCCTTGTTGAAGGTGATGTTCACGCCGGAGTGGGCGGCGGCCTGCTCGAGCTCGTAGACGAGATTGGGCTCGACGTCTTCGCGCCGCTCGGCGAGGCCGGGCAGGCGGAACGTCCAGAGGTCGATCCGCGCCAGCAGGTCGGCCCGGAATCGCAGGTTCCGCACCTCTTCGGAGAGAGAGCGATTGGTCCCCGCGATGAGCTGGAAATCGCTCTCCAGCTCGGTGTCGGAGCCCACGGGCAGGAACCTCTTCTCCTCGACGGCGCGCAGGAGCATGGCCTGCTCGTCGAGGCCCAGCTCGCCGATCTCGTCGAGGAAGAGGATGCCGGCGTCGGCGGTGCGCAGCAGGCCCAGGCGGTCCTGGAGGGCGCCGGTGAACGACCCTCGTTTGTGGCCGAAGAGGGTGGACATGGCGCCGTCGCCGCGAATGGTGGCGCAGTTGACCTCGACGAAGGGGCCGGTGACCTGCCGGCGCTGCTTCTTGAGCTCGTAGATCCGCCGCGCCAGCCGCGACTTGCCGGCGCCGGTCGGGCCGGTGAGGAGGATCGGCGCCTTGGAGGCAATCGCCACGCGCTCGATCCGCTCGATGAGGCGGTTGAACGCGGCGTTGCGCGTTTCGATGCCCGCCTTGAGAAAGGAGAGCCCCTCGTCGTGCTCGCGGGCGAAGCGCCGGGCGATGGCGTCGTAGCGCGAGAGGTCGAGGTCGATGATCCGGTAGGAGCCCGGATCCGCCAGGCGCCTCCGGTTCGGCGGCGCCGTCTGCAGCAGGCGGGCGGGGAAGTACCGCGCCTCGGCGAGAAGGAACATGCAGATCTGGCAGACGTGCGTGCCGGTGGTGATGTGGAGCAGGTACTCCTCGCGCTCGGGATCGAACGGATAGCCGCGGGCGAAGTCCTGGAGGACGCCGTAGACCTCCTCGAAGTCCCAGGGGTCCTTCAGCTCGATCTCGCGCAGCCGGACCTCGGTCTCGGGCGACATCGCGATCAGGTCCTCGCGGACGATCTCCGCCAGGGCGGTCTGGCCGCGCTGGTGGAGGAGCTCGAAGCGGTGGATCAGCAGGTCGTCGTGCTGGCAGACGGCCACGCTCGGCCGCCACGCCTCCCAGCGCAGAGGACCCTTGCCGCTGTCCAGGTTCACGCCGAGGAGCCCGAGCACGACTTTGCCGGGTGAGGTCATATCCAGGATTCTACATCGCTATCCGCTCCGCTAGATATTCAGCAGGCCGCGCTCTCGGCCGGCTTCCCGTAAATTTTCCCTAACCGACACTGGATCAATCACTTGCGCCCTGCCGGCCGCACCGCTTCGCGACGTGGCACGCTCTGTGGAATATCTCCCCTGCGAAGGTTGACCCAGGAGGTGAGACGATGGCAAGCAAGACGTTGTTCCAGACGATCCCTGGCAAGCTGGCTCCGCGGACGGAGGCGGTGAACGAGGCGGGCGGTGTGGCCTACGCGCTGGAGCCCCGGCAGGCGCTCGCCTGCTACGCCGCGACGGGATGCCTGTCCGCCACCTTCTATGCCTCGGCCGAGACGCAGCTCGATACGGTGCTCGGCCTGTGCGCGAAGGTCGAGCCGGAGTGGCTGGCGAAGACCGCCGTCTATGCCCGCGAGCGGGCGGTGATGAAGGATCTGCCGGCTCTCCTCGCGGCGGCGCTCTCGGTGCGCAGCGCCGATCTCCTGCGGCAGGTGTTCCCGCGGGTGATCGACAGCCCGAAGATGCTGCGCAACTTCGTGCAGATCGTCCGCTCCGGCGCCGTCGGCCGGAAGTCGCTGGGCACGGTGCCGAAGCGGCTGGTCCTGGGGTGGCTCGCGGAGCGGTCGGACGACCAGCTCTTCAACGGCTCGGTGGGCAATGCCCCGTCTCTCGCCGACGTCGTGAAGATGGTCCATCCGAAGCCGGCCGGGAAGTCCCGCGAGGCGCTCTATCGCTGGCTGCTGGGCAAGGAGGTCTCGATGGACGACCTGCCGCCGGCCGTCGCCGCTTTCGAGCGGTACAAGGCCGATCCGCGGGGCGTCGAGGTGCCGGACGTACCATTCCAGATGTTGACGGCGCTGCCTCTCGGCCGCGACGCGTGGGCGGAGATCGCCCGCCGGGCGCCGTGGCAGATGACGCGGATGAACCTCAACACGTTCCAGCGTCACGGCGTGTTCGAGGTCCCGGGCATCACCGAGATCGTCGCCGAGCGGCTGCGCAACCCGGAGCTGATCGCGAAGGCGCGCGTGCTGCCGTACCAGCTCCTGGTGGCCTTCACGTCGGCGTCGGCCGGCCTGCCGGCGGCGGTCCGCGAAGCGCTCCAGGACGCCATGGAAGTCGCGATCCGCAACGTGCCGCGGGTCGCGGGCAAGGTGTGGGTGTTCCCGGACGTCTCGGGCTCCATGCACTCGGCGGTGACCGGCGTCCGCAAGGGGGCGACCTCGGCGGTGCGCTGCATCGACGTGGCGTCGCTGGTGGCGGCGGCCATCTTGCGGAAGAACCCGGAGGCGGAGGTCGTGCCGTTCGAGTCGAACGTGGTGAAGGTGGCCTTGAACCCGCGCGACTCGGTGATGACCAACGCGCAGAAGCTCGCCAGCCTGCCGGCGGGCGGCACCAACTGCTCGGCGCCGCTGCGGCATCTGAACGAGCGGCGGGCGAAAGGGGATCTGATTGTCTACGTCTCGGACAACGAGTCGTGGGTCGACTCTCCGGGATACGGCCGCTTCGGCGGCAGCGCGACGGAGACCATGCGGCAGTGGGAGGCGTTCAAGCAGCGGAACCCGGCAGCGAAGATGCTGGCGATCGACATCCAGCCGTACGCCACCGTGCAGGCGAAGGAGCGAGATGACATCATCAACGTCGGCGGCTTCTCCGATCAGGTCTTCCAGGTGATCGCCGACGTGGCGGCCGGACGCACGACCGCGGGCTGCTGGGTGAAGGAGATCGAGAGCATCGAGCTGTAAGCTGTAAAAGTTTCGGTTCGTGACGAATGCAGGTGGAACTACTTGATGTTGCGGGTTCGAGTCCCGCCGGTCCCAGCCGTACCGGGGCCGTAGCTCAAACGGTAGAGCAAAAGAACCGTTTCACCGACTCTTGTCGTCACGATTTTTCAAAGCAACGGAGACAGAGAACGACCAGACAGGTTTCAAGTTCGTGACGAATGCGGGTGGAACTACATGGTGTCGCGGGTTCGACTCCCGCACGGGCTCCGGTCCGGACGTTTCACTCAACTCTTGTCGTCACGATTTTCAAGCCGACGAGACGGAGAGCAAAAGACAGATTTCGAGTTCGTGACGAATGCCGGTGGAACTACATGGCTATTAACCACGAGGTTGCGGGTTCGAATCCCGTCGGCTCCACAACTGAGGGGCCGTAGCTCAACGGATAGAGCGCGACGTTTCACCAAAACTTGTCGTCACGATTTTTTTAAAGATCAGGAGCCGGGCATGACCACCACCGACCTGCAGGCCAGCATCATCCCTACCGGCGAGGCGACCGCGATCCTTCCCGTGGCTGAGGGGCGCTTCAAGCCGATCACGGTCATCGGCACGGAAGCCATTCGGGCCACGTTCGATCAGCTCTGCCTGCAGCAGGCGATCAACTCCCGCACCGCGCCCGGCGTGGCCGAGCTGATACTCAACCCGGATGCCCACTGCGGCTACGGCGCCCCGGTCGGCTGCGTGCTGGCCTCGCCCAGCCACATCTACCCGGGACCGGTGGGCGTCGACATCAAGTGCTCGATGAGCCTCCTGCAGCTCGACCTGCCGTCGGACCAGATCGACGAGCGGGCGACGCGGCGGGCGCTCATCGACGCGATCACCGAGCGCATCCCGACCGGCGCCGGCAAAGGGCAGCAGAGCGTCCGCAAGTCGCGCAAGGTGGGGCCGGATCTCGGCCGGCGCGCCGTGATCGAAGGCGCCTCGGCGGCGGTCTGCGCCGAGCTGGGGATTCCGCCGGAGTGGGCCGCGCGTTGCGAGGACTCGCATCATACCGGGCACGACGGGACGGCGGACGCGCTCGCCGGCCGGCTCGACCGGTTGGGAGCCGCGGGCCGGCTCGCCAAGCTCGCCGACAAGGTGCGCCAGCTCGGCTCGTACGGCGGCGGCAACCATTTCGGCGAGTGCGAGGTCGTGCACGTCGCCGGCGACGAGCGCGCGCGGCAGGCCGCCGAGACGTTCGGGATGCTGGACGGCCGGGTGGCCTTCCTCTCCCATTGCGGCTCGCGCGGCTTCGGCCACGACCTCGCGTCGGGGCAGTTCCGGACCCTGCGGAGCAAGTTCGAAACCTGGGACATCCCCATGCCGGGGAACGATCCGCAGCTCGTCTACGCGCCGCTGGGCACGCCGGAGGCCGATGCCTACCTGGACGACATGGCGCTGGGAGCGAACTTCGCCACGCTCAACCACCTGCTGATCAACGCCCTCGTGCTGGAGGCGTTCCAGGAGGTGATTCCCGGCGTCTCGGGTTGGCTGGTGTACTTCATCAGCCACAATATCGCCCGGCCGGAGATCGTGAACAACCAGCCGATGTGGGTACACCGCAAGGGCGCGACCCGGGCCTTCCCGGCCGGCCATCACGCCTTGAAGGGAACGCCGTTCGCCGCGACCGGCCACCCGATCCTCCTGCCGGGCAACCCGCAGGCGGGCTCGGTGGTGATGGTCGCCGATCCGGGCGCCGAGAAGACGTGCTACAGCGTCAACCACGGCGCCGGCCGGGCCCTGGGGCGCAAGGCCGCGATGCGCGCGCTCGATCAGGAAGCGGTCGACCGTTCCTTCGCGGAGATGGACATCCTGACCAACTGCCGGGCCTATCCGCGGGACGAGGCCCCGGCGGCCTACAAGAACTTCGACGCCGTGCTCGACTCGGTGAAGCAGGCCGGCCTCGCCTCCGAGGTCGCCCGGCTCGCGGCGCGTTTCGTAATCAAGGACGCCTCGGCGGCGGACGACTGAGCCCAAGGAAAAGCGCATGCATACGATTGACGGCGCCCGTGGGGAGGGCGGAGGG
The DNA here is from genome assembly GCA_963717295.1 of Thermoanaerobaculaceae bacterium. Taxonomy (GTDB): domain Bacteria; phylum Acidobacteriota; class Thermoanaerobaculia; order Multivoradales; family UBA5704; genus DATARR01. The sequence continues at coordinate 5,756,975 of OY970330.1, read as the reverse complement.
CAGGTCCTCCGCGCCTCCCTCGCCCTTTCGATGATCACCGGCACGCCGGTTCGGATCACGAACATCCGCGCCCGGCGCGCCAAGCCGGGCCTGATGCGCCAGCATCTGACCGCCGTCCTGGCGGCAGCCGGCGTCAGCAAGGCCCGTGTGGAAGGAGCCGCGGTCGGCTCCAAGGAAATCGTCTTCACCCCCTCCACCGTGACGCCCGGGGATCACCGCTTTTCCATCGGCACGGCCGGCAGCACGACGCTGATCCTGCAGACCGTTCTGCCGGCCCTGATCCTGGCCTCCGGACCGTCCCATCTGATCCTCGAAGGAGGGACCCATAACCCCATGGCGCCCCCCTTCGAGTTCCTCGACCGGGCCTTCCTGCCCCTCCTGCGGAGGATGGGGCCGGCCGTCGACGTGACCCTGGAGCGCGCCGGCTTCTACCCGGCCGGAGGCGGTCGCCTGTCGGTGACCGTGAAGCCGGCCGGTCCTCTTCAGGGCTTCGACCTCCTGGAACGCGGCGAGCTCCGCAACCGGCGAGGCATCGTGCTCCTGGCGAACCTCCCAGCCCACATCGCCGACCGCGAGCTGCGGAAGCTCGGCGAGCTGACGGGCTGGGACGCCACCAGCTTCGAGGTCCGGCACGTCGACTCCGCCGGCCCGGGTAACGCCGTGCTGCTGGAGCTCGAAAGCGAAAACGTCACCGAAGTCTTCACCGCCTTCGGAGAAGTCGGCGTTTCCGCCGAGGCCGTGGTCGACAAAGCCGTCCGCGAGATGCGGAGCTACCGCAAGACTGACGTGCCGGTAGGAGAACATCTGGCCGACCAGCTCCTGCTCCCCTTGGCGCTCGCGGGATCGGGATCGTACCGGACGCTCCCCTTGAGCCGGCATGCCCGGACGCAGACGGAGCTGATTCCGGAGTTTCTGGATGTGCGGATCGGGGTCGTCGATGAGGGGGAAGGGTGCGTTCGGGTGGAGATCCAGAGAAAGGGCGAAGCCTGACGCCGGGGCGATCCGAGGACGCCCCGGCGCGGCGTGGATTCGCCTAGCCTGTGCAGAGGCAGCAGCCTTGGTAGCAGGCGGCGAACTGCGTGCCGCCGCAGAAGGTGACGCACTGCGACGCCTTCTGGCAGAGGGGGGTTCCGGCCGGATGGCAAATGTAGCCCTGGCTCACCGTGGGAGTGCTCAGGCTGCCGACGACCGCAAGGGCGACGACACCGAGGAACATCGTGAGTTTCCTTTTCATCGGCTTTCCTCCATGTTAACCAAGTCGGACCCTGGAAGTCTCGAGTCCGCCGGGAGGATGATACCCGCTTTCAGCTCACGAGACCTGGACCAGGGAGCGAGGGTCACCAGGGCAGCGTCCCCGTCGCCACCCGGCCTAGCCAGAGGGCGATGAGCGCCGCGAGATTGGCCAGGAGCAGGCTGTCGAGGCGAGCCGTCAGGCGCCACGTCCGGCGGGAGACGAGCATCAGCCCCCAGGCCGCCCAGCCGGCGATCAGCTCGAAGGCAAGGACGGGAGCCAGGGGATGGAGAGCGACCGCCGCGGACCCGTCGCCCTTGGCGAGAGCGGCGAAGGCGCGGGTCATGCCGCAGCCCGGGCAGGGAAGATGGAAGACGCGGCGCAGCAGGCAGATGGCGTGGGCCGGATCTCCCGAAGGAGTCCAGACATGGAGGACGGCGAGCCCGGCGATGCCGACAAGGCCGGCCGCCATCCAGGTGCGGGTCCGGCGCTCAGAATCAATGGCCAAGCTGATCGAAGAATGCGGACAGAATGACCAGGCCGCCCATGAAGAAGACCCAGATCAACTGCAGGCCGAGGAGAACGACTCCGACGATGCCAAGGATCATCCCGGCCTTGGCGATGCCGTCGCCGGCCGCGGGCGAGCTTCCTGCCTGGATCGCTTTGACCTCCTGGTTGCCGAGGTACCAGGCGAAGGGCGCCATCAAGGCGCAGCAGACCACCCCGAGAATCCCGAGGACCAGCGAGACGATCGCCTGAGTGCTGGAGGCCGGCGATGGCGGCCGATAGTCGTAGGACGGGGGCGGTGGGGGCGGAGACGCTATGCTCATTGAGCTGCCCTGCCTTTCAGGCCGACGGAACCGGCGGGGAAAGAGGGCCGTGCGGCTCTCTTTCCCCCGCTGTTCCCAGAGGTGAGATCAGAAGCGGTTGGCGTACTCGCTGACGCCGGGGATGAGGAACCGCTCGCCCTTGGTGGCTTTTACGATACAGATAACGTGGAGCACGAGGATCGCGAGCAGCAGGAGGGGCCACAGAAGCCAGGTAAAGCACCCCAGAACGGGAATATGGCCGACGATGACCAGGACGATGGACACTACTACGCAGACGATGAAATCGAGCACGGTGAGCACCAGGCCGTGCTTCGCGTGCCACTGAACTTCCGGGTCATTTTTCTCGACCACGAGGGGAATGATCGCAAGCAGCCCGAGGTAGGCGAGGACGAGCATGATCCCGCGGTTCGGGCTGACGCCACCCGGCGGCGTCGCCCCAGGGGGTGGCGGAGGCGGGGTATAGGACGGAGGCGGTGGAACGTTGGGATCACTCATCGCGCAGGCTCTCCTTTCGGACGAATTGACGGGCCGGACTCTGGCCACAGAGTATACAGGCCCGCGTCCCCGGGAAAAAAGCCGGGCCGCTAGCCGTCAAATTCTTAGAGATTGCTTTCTTTTCCGGCTTCCAGGGTCATCCTGGCCCCGAGCTCGGCGAGCGACTCCCGCAGGGCCTCCAATCGCTCCTCGTGGACCACCAGCCCGAGCCGCGCCGCCGCGCCGTACTCCTCGCGTTCCAGCTCGACCTCGGGCGGCCGGATCAGGCGCTTCACCGCCCCCACCCGCTCGTAGGGCACCTCGACGCGGACGCGGACGGCCGGCACCCGCGACACCACCGGCAATCCCGCGACCGCCTCCCGCACCGCTCCGGCGTAGGCCCGCGCCAGGCCCCCCTTGCCCAGCTTGGTGCCGCCGAACCAGCGGATGACGACGGCCATCACGTCCGACAGGCCGGAGCCGCGCAGCACCTGGAGCATGGGCACCCCGGCGGTGCCGGCCGGCTCGCCGGCGTCGGCGCTCCTCTCCCGGGGCGGCTCGCCGACCCGCCAAGCCCAGCAGTGATGGGTGGCGTCGGAGTACTGCCGCGCCAGCGCTTCGAGGACCGCCTTGGCCGCCGCTTCGTCCGCCGCGGGACCGACGACCGCCAGAAAGCGCGAGCCCTTCTCCCGGATCTCGGCCCTGGATTCCCCGGCTGGGGCCTTGTACGAGCCCACGTCCAGTCCTCAGGGCAGGCCGGTGACCTTCTCGTAGAGGGACCGGTAGCGCCCCACGATCGTGTCCTGGCTGAAGCGGGTCACGGCCTGACGCCGTGCCTCCTCGCCGAAGCGCCGCCGCAGATCCTCGTCGCCCAGCAGCCGCAGAGCGGCCGCGGCCATCCCCGCCACGTCCCCCACCGGCCGCAGGAAGCCGGTCACGCCGTCCTCCACCACCTCGGGCAGGCCGCCGGCGGTGGAGGCGATGACCGGCACCTGACACGACATCGCCTCCAGGGCCGAGAGGCCGAACGACTCGGACTCGGAGGGGAGAAGGAAGAGGTCGGCCCCCACCAGCACATCCTCCACGAGCGGCAGGCTGCCGATAAAGGTGATGGAGCCGCAGATGTGATGCTCGCGGCAATACTGCTCGACCTTGCCGCGGTCCGGCCCGTCGCCGACCATCAGCAGCCGCGCGGGGACCTCCTTCTGCACTTTCTCGAAGATGGCGATCACGTCCAGCACGCGCTTGACCGGGCGGAAGTTGGAGATGTGGACCAGCAGCCGCTCTCCGGGCCGGGACCAGCGGCACGCCCCGGGGAGCTTGCGCGCGGCCTCGAAGCGCGCCGGATCGATGAAGTTGGGGATGACGTGGATCTCGTTGGGCGTGCCGAGCTGCTCGACGGTGATGCGTCGCAGCGACTCGGAGACGGCGGTGACGGTGTCGCTCTGGTTGACACCCCAGCGGGTGGTCTCCAGGTAGTTCGGGTCATTGCCCACCAGGGTGACGTCCGTGCCGTGTAGCGTCGTCACCACCGGCAGCGGCGTGGGCGCCATGATCTCCCGGGCGAGCACGGCCGAGACGGCGTTGGGAATCGCGTAGTGGACGTGCAGCACGTCGAGCGGCGCGTGGCGGGCCACCTCCACCATCTTGGTGGTGAGGGCGAGCGAGTAGGGAGGGAAGTTCTCGAACAGCGGGTAGGTGGGGGTCACCACCTCGTGAAAGAAGATCCGCGAGTTGAGGAACGTCAGCCGCGAGGGGAGAGCATAGGAGATGACGTGCACCTCGTCGCCCCGCTCGGCGAGCGCCATGGCGAGCTCGGTCGCCACGATTCCCGAGCCGCCGTAGGTGGGATAGCAACTGATGCCGATCCTCACCGCACACCCCCCGGCAGCAGGGAGAGGAGATCGCCGGCCGCCAGCGGCCCGCGGCTCCAGAAGGGCTCGCCGAAGGCGGCGCCGATCAGCAGCCCGAAATGGCGGGCCCGCCCCTCGACCGCCAGCCGGAACTCCGGCGACGCGACCTTGGTCATCGGAGCCCCATCCTTCTCCTTGTCCTTTTCCTCCGGCTGATGAAGCTGGCTGCGGTAAGCCCTCAGCGAAGCCAATTTAGTCTCCCAGCTCGCCGTCACGTCGACGATGAAGCTCGGCTCAAAGAGATCGTGCTGCATGTACGCGAACATCGCAGCCGGCCGAAAAGGCTCGCCCTCGCCCCGGTTGCGCAGGCCGGCGTAGAAACAGGCGGCTTCCACGAGCTGGTGGGCGCGGGTGTGATCAGGGTGGCGGTCGTGGGGCGAGGGCGCCAGCACCAAGTCGGGCCGCCACAGGCGCAGCTTGACGATCAGCGAGTCCTCCTCCACCGGCCCGGTGCGCAGGCCGCCGTCGCCGCAGTCGAGGAAGTCCATGGCCTTGGCGCCCAGGGCCGCCGCCGCCGCTTCGGCTTCCGCCTGCCGCCCCTCGGGCGTGCCGCGGGTGCCGCGCTCGCCGCGGGTGAGGTGGAGGATGCCCACCGACCGCCCCTCGCTCGCGAGGCGCGCCAGGGTCCCGCCGCAGCCCAGCTCCACGTCGTCCGGATGGGCGCCGATCGCCAGCACGTCGAGCTTCATCGTGTCCTCCCTGGTAAGAACGTCGAGAACGTCATGGCACGATCACCTGCAGGTGAGCGGAGTCCAGCTCCATCTGCGCCCACAGGCTCTCGGCGAACTCCGGGCCATACTTCCCCGGAAAATGAGCGGTCGAGACGATCCGCTCCTGCGGCTTGCCCAGCGGCAGGCAGGCCTCGCGGAGCTGGTGGGTGCGGCGGTCGACCACCTCGTTCTTGCGCGCCGCGGCGGCCGTCGCCTTCTCGCCGAAGACGTCGAGAGCGTGGAAGATCTGCTCCCGCGTCTTCTCGAACGGCCGCTCCAGATTGGGATCGGCGGCCAGAATCGCGCCGCGCAGCTCGCCGAGCGTGTCTTCCAGACAGCGCCGCACCGGCCCCACCAGGTCGCCGCCGTCGCGCAACGCCAGCCAGCGGTCCACCCCGGCGTGCTCGCCCAGCAACGTGGCGAGGGGGATTCCCACCTCCGCCAGCCGCTCGACCTGCTTGGCTTCCAGGATCAAAGTCTGCGGGCGTAGCGCCACCCAGGGCGGCGCCACCTCCAGCACGGCGTGGGTGGCGGCGGCCTGGGCCATGTAGGAGAGCTCGCCGGGACCCAACACCTGGAGGGTGGTGCCGAGCACGGCGTCCTGCACGGCGGGGCGGGCGAGGACGCCGGGGGAGACCACGGCCGGGTTCTCGTCGATGATCCCCAGCAGCTCCTCGATCGTCCCGGGGGCCTCGTCGCGGCCGCGCAGGGCAAAGCCGCCGTCGCGCCACTCGATCCGCCGCCGCTCGCCGTGGCGCAGGAGGAAGAGCGGGCTCGCGCCGCGCTGTGGGCTCACTTGCAGGGAGTAACCGCGCTCCTTGACCTGACCATCGCGCGCGACGAGGGCCTCTTCCAGCTCCCGGCGCCGCTCCACCAGCCGGCGCAGCGAGGGCCGTTGCGCCGCCTTGAGCTCCGGCAGCATGGAGTCGAGCAACAGGGGACATCGAGCGCCCATGACGTTCGCCATGAGCCGGCAGAAGGCCTCGCCGAAGCGGGCGTCCGGCCGGTACCACTGCGCCACGGTGCGCATCCACTCGGCGTAGCGCTCGCCCGGCACGGCCTCGGCGATGCCGCGCAGCACCTCCTCGATGCCGGGGCCGAGCGTGCGCATCCCCACCGGCGTCAGCGGCTCGGGATCGGGACCGAGGTTGAAGGCGCGCGCGCCGTCCGGGGCGAGCACGACCCCCTGCTCGACCTCCGCCCAGTCGTGATCCTCGGTCGCCACCCAGAAGACGGCCACCGCCGGCTGCCCGGCGGCTTCGAGGGCCGCAGCCCAGCGCGCGGCGGCCAGCGCCTTGGCGAGGCAGTAGAGCGGACCGCCGAGGAGCCCGGGCTGCTGGCCGGCCACCACGACGCGCACGGCCGGATCGGCCAGCAGCTTCGCCAGGCGGTCGGCATTCTGATTACCGTAGGCGCGGTTACTCACGGCGAGCGCCTCGGCCAGCTCGCTTCGATCCACGGCCGGCGGCGAGAAAGCCGGCAGACTGCCCGGAGCGAGGAAGTGCAACGGGGACAACAGATCGAGGTCGAGGCCGGCCAGCCAAGCCGAAGGGAGCGGCGCCAGCAGCCGGGCGGCGGCGAGGTCGACCCGGGGCTCAGGGCGAGCAGGAGCAGAGGAAACGGAAGGGATGTCAGTCACGCTCGTAGGGGTCTCCTGGAAAATATCGCCGGGGGCGAGTTGCCGGGGTGCCGGGGTTTGCCGGAGGTGCCGGTGCACCCATGATCCTATCCCCGCGCGGCGCACCGGTCCACGTCCGGGGCTATGCTAGAGGAAGGCGTGGACTGGTACGATCCTCGCGATTCCCAAGTTTCACCCCGGCGGAAGGAGATCCTGATGCTGCGCCCCTCGGGCCGTGCCGCTCGCGTCGCCGCGATCCTCGGCTTCCTGCTCCACGCCGTCGCGGCCCTCACCGCCTGGAAGACGTGGGGCAGCTTCGGCCGGGGCAACGTCCTCGCATGGATGGACTTTCCCGTTTCCCTGGCCTTCCTCCACCTGGACGGCAAGCCGCTCCTCGTCTGGAGCCTCCTCGCCGGCGGCCTCCAGTGGGCGGCCATCGCCGCGCTGCTCAGCCTGTTCCTGGGGCGGACGGTACGGGGGGACGGCGAGGCGGGGCCTTGACGCCTCCGGTACAATAGCCACCTTATGGTGCGCGTCGGCCCCCTCTCGATCGATCCTCCGCTCTGGCTGGCCCCCATGGCCGGCGTGACGGACCGCGATTTCCGCCTCATCGTGCGGCGCATCGGCGGCGTGGGCGTCGTCTCCATGGAGTTCATCTCCTCGCGGGCCATCGTGCAGGGCAACAAAGCCACCCGGGCGATGATGCACTTCAGCCCCGAGGAGCGCCCCCTCGCCATCCAGATCTACGGCTCGGACGTGGCGACGATGCGCGAGGCGGCCCTGGTCGTCGAGGAGCTGGGGGCGGACATCTGCGACATCAACATGGGCTGCCCGGCCAACAAGGTGCTCAAGGGCTGCGCCGGCGCCGCCCTGATGGGCGACCTCAAGCTCGCCGAGAGCATCGTCCGCGCGGTGCGCGACGCCATCTCCATCCCGTTGACCGTCAAGTTCCGCCTGGGGCTGGACGACTGCCGCCGCAACTACCTGGATCTGGGGCGGCTCTGCGAGGCCAACGGCGTCGCCGCGGTGGCGCTCCACGCCCGCACGGCGCGGCAGATGTTCACCGGCGAGGCGGACTGGAGCCATCTCGCCCGCCTCAAGGAGGCGCTGTCGATCCCGGTGATCGGCAACGGCGACGTCCGCGAGCCCGAGGATGCCCTGCGCATGCTGGCCGAGACCGGCTGCGACGGCGTCATGGTGGGCCGCGGCGCCACCAAGAACCCCTGGATCTTCCGCCAGACCGCCGCCCGCATGTCCGGCAGCCAGGTCACCGAGCCCACCCTCGCCGACCGCCGGGACCTGATCCTCGACCACTTTCGCTTGGTCGCCGACCGGGAGAATTCCCTGTTCGCCCTTCACAAGCTGCGGAAGTTCACCGGCTGGTACACCCACGGCCTCCCCAACGGCCGCAAGCTCCGGCAGGCGATCAACCAGCTCCCCGACGTTCCGACCTTCATGGCGACGGTCGAGGAGTTCCTGGGCGGGTTGCTGGTCGAAGAGGCGGCATAAGTCGGGATCAGCCGCCGGCTTGTAGCACAGCAGCCTTCCCGTAGGTGTGTTACACTACGCCGTGTTTACGCTTACGCCTCGTGCAGGCGGAGGTGAATAGCCATGACGATCGAAGATCGGAAGTTTGGAGAGTTGATCCTCTACCTCGCGAAGCTTTCGGAAGCCGACCCGAAGTGCGGCCGGACGAAGCTCAACAAATTGCTCTTCTATGTGGACTTCCGCGCTTACGAGCGCTTCGGGGCGTCGGTCTCGGGCCAGCGGTATCAGAAGAGGGATTACGGCCCGACTGCGGGCTCGTTCATGCCGGTCGTTCGAGCCCTCGAGGAGAAAGAGGCTTGCGTATGGGTTGAACGCACCTACCATGGCCGGCCCATGAAAAAGCTCGTTGCCCGAAGGGAGCCTGACATCAGCGCCTTCAGGCCGGAAGAGGTCGATCTCATCCACGAAACCTTGGGGGAATTCTTCCACTACGATGCGCAAGACCTGACCACCAAAACCCATCTTTTTGCCGGCTATCAAGCCGCGGGTATGGACGAGGAGATCCCTTACAACATGGTGTTCGTAGACGATGCACGTCCTCTCAGCGCGGAGGAGGAAGCGTGGGCGCTGTCCGTCGTCAAGGAATATCGTGAGCGGCAAGCTCTGGCTGGTTGAGTTCTCTCCCGGCAGCCTCAGGCACCGGCTGGAGGAGATCAGCGACGAGGATCGGGGAGGGGAGGCGGTCGACGGATTCATGCGCTTCCTGCAGCGTAGTCCTGAAGAGGGCTACACTTGCTTCCGGCACGATCCAATCCCAAAGAGCCGGCCGTTCCATACGGCTCGCAACGCCTACCTCGGAATCTATGTCACGGATAACCGTACCGAAACGGTTACGGTCATAGGAATCCGTTCGATCCCCTACGCAGCGATCGATTACGATTAGCGCTCTTCGGTCGAAGAGGCGGCGTAGGCCCGGATCAGCCGTAGTTCGCGCAGTCAATGTAAGCCGGCGAAACCGTCTCGATGACGTCGCCTGGAGACTCGGCCCCTTCGACCGTCAACGAGAAGTGCACGTCGACCTTGAGATTGAAACAGCGGCTATGGACGTAGGCTCTCTCGCTGTAGGCAGAAAGGCCGCCTTCCTCGTGAAAGGTTGCGAGGAGATCGGTACGGGTGAGCCCCGGCAGGGCGAGCGCATCGTTCTCGCAGGACCGTAGCCATTGGAGATGTTCATCGCGCGTGCAGGGGTCGGCCAGCGGGGGCCAGCCCATAGCCTGTAGTGATCGCACTGCCTTGGCGGGGATGCGATCAGGCTCGGCGAGAAGTTCGTAGCAAGCATCTACGAACTTGTCGGATAGATCTTCCTGAGCCGGGAAGAGGACAGCTGCGCTGAAGTTCTGAGGATCCTTCGGATGCGGTGGCGTCTCCGCGCGTCGGACTTCAAAGAGAGCCCAGCCGCAAGAGGTCAGCCACCTATTCTGCGCCATTTCGCTACAACCGCTGGCGCCGCGTGCCGGCAAACCCGAGCAGATCGCGAGAAGAATCCCTACCTGGATGCCTTTCGAGAATCGCATTCGGTCCTCCTGACAGCAAACGTCGTCTGGTCCCGCCAGTCAACATACAACTAATGTGCCATGCCTGCTGTCGGGCTCGAGCATTCCCTGCCCTCGGAAAACGCCCGGGGTTCGGCGAGCCTTGTCGCCAACCCGGGGACGTTTCCGTAGCCTTGGGTGGACAACTGGGGAGAGGCCGCTTCCTCACCTCGACCAGAAGCTGACGGAAACCTCCCCGCCGGCCCAACGGGTCGGGAGATCCCAGCCCAGGGCCGAGGCCGGAGGCCGACGCCCTGGGGAAAGTTCAGCCCAATCCGTGCGGCCTGAAGGGCCGCGAGAGCTTGCACGCCTTGGCTCTTCTCCCGCGAGCCGAGGCACTGGGCCGGACAACGTTCAGGAGCACTCAGGAGACAACCGCGTCGAAGCTTGCCGTCCGGTGGACAGGCATGGGTTCTGCGGGCCTCCCGCAACAAAGCCCATCAATCCAGAAGATGAGGTTCCAACCGAAGAGGCGGCTCACGCAGAACCACCAAATCAGACCCCTCCTCTACAATTTCTATCCGTGACTCACTGGCAAGCTTACGGATCTCTTCTTTCAAGGTTAAGGTTGACATCGTTGGCGTTGAACCCTCAAGTTCTCGCCTAAGGTCTACCGTCAGATCCCCGTCCTCTCGTAGGCGTGTCAGAAGCCTTCGCCTAAAAAGGAGCAGAAAGTCGGACCCGGAAAGAGAAGAGCTCTGCCCTTCTGCGCCCTCCGACGAGTTACCTTGGGGCTGTACCCCTGTACTAGCGAGCGCATCTATCTGACCTTGGTACGAATCCGGTGAATTCGGAGTTACCCTAAGGTGGCGGCCAATGTTTTGGATAAGCTGATGGAGTTGGGCCGAACTGCTACAGCTGAGCGCATTCAAAGTCGCAAGTGGACCCTTAAGAAGATCAGTTGTAGCACCGGGCGCGAGTACAGGTGCAAGAACCTTTCCTGCCCCCCAACGAGCGCCGAGCTCAAATAGGACCCAAGCAGAACTCATCGAGGAGGCCGAAATAATGCCAATGAATAATCTCGCTTCGATGAGCTCGTGCCGAAGCCGAGAGCCCGTGTCGGCTCCTACCTCAAGGCGGTGACCGTCGACGCTCGTGCAGCGAATTTCAGAGGGGCGTAGGTTTAGGGCTGCCCTAAGGAGGTCGGCCAGTCGCTTCGCAATAGACTCGTCCTTACTGCTATGACTGATGAAGACCTGCATGCCATCACTCGGATCATCGGAAATATGTGCTTCCGCCGATTTTATCAGAAGCCCTTTCGATTTAGAGCCAAGCCCCTCCTCAACAGCTTGTATTCCGCTTATATTGATAGAAGCTTCGGTACCGCTATGTGTAGCAGTTAAAGTTACTAAGCCGTCTGCCTCAAGAGCTTCCCCAAGCCTTAGAACCTTAATTGGGTCGTCGAACCCTGCCTCGGCAGTGATCTCATCAAGCGAGAAGAAATTGTCGTAGCCCTTGGCCTCTGCCAACTCGTAGAGCCGACGGAGTGCGTGAAATTTAAGTTCCTGGATTTTCATGGGTTTATAGTCGCTCTCTTCTGCCCCGGTTTGGGAAGTGTAATGGGAGTATCCTTCAGCAACTACCTTTTTGGAGGGCTCTATGCTCTCAGCCCGCTCGGCCTCAGTGTCTGGAAGGCCCAGCTCTGCTTGAAGCCGCCTAGTTGCGATTCCGCAAATCTCGTCTAAGAACCCGGCAGGGTTGGGTAAGCCACCGACAGCTTGTGAAGTAACGACCTTCTCAAGATTGTCTCTCTCAGCAACGAACGCCTCAGCAGCATTTTGGACAGCTTGCGGGAGAAGTAATTTACGGCTCGCAGAGTCGAGCGTGGAAATTACGCGCTTCCACGTTTGCAGTATGAGGCTTTGGCGAGCCTTCAACTCGGCGATAGCCAAGTCCTGCATATGAGTAACCGCAACAGTCGAAGACCACATGTTCCCTTCAACGAGGCGCAGCTTTAGCTGCCTGATTTCACCCGCGAAAATCCTGTTTCTCTCGGCAATGTCATCTGCGAGAAGAGTTTGAACAACCGCGAGATGGTCACCTTCGGTCATCGTTCGTAACTCCTCAAGGTATCGCTGGTCAGCCGCAAATGTAGTTTGACCGACAACCCCCCTCCACAAAACGACCGCCATCGCGACCGGCGCCTCGCTTGGTCATCTCTGAATATCGGTCAGTATGCTCCCAATCTTCTCTAGGTATTTTACTTGGGCGGAGTCTACACCGCTTCAGTACCCACGGCAACACGGCAAGCGCGCCGCCTTAGTGCCCGTGGACGTGCTTGGGCGACATGCTGCGTGAAGCGTGAGACGCCGAGCTCAGATCCCTCGACCGACCAGCTCTTGACTCTGGACGGTGAGCTCAACTGAAGCCGCCGTTCTCACCGGCAAAGTAACCATCCAGGGTGACCGAGTTGAAGACGGCTAATTTACTCATGGGCTTCACCTTTACTTGGTGCGGATGAGCGGAAAAGCGGCATAGGTTTCGCCTCTCGCCGCTGGAGGTTCTAACAGAACTCCGCAGAGCGGAGTGCCCCGAAGGGGCTATGGCATGTAGCCCGGGGCTGGCGCTGTTTGCCAGCCCCGGGTTAACGATAACCCACAAACCCAAAAGCCCCGAAGGGGTGACGGCAAATTGGTAGCTCGATTGCATCTCAGTACAGATGGTCATGCTCGTCCTGTTCGCACCGGAGCGTTTCTTCGCCTGTCATGCCGGCCAAAAGCTGCCGTCGCCCCTTCGGGGCTTTGGAGGTTGGAGTCAACAGTTGACCCGGGGCTGGCAAACAGCGCCAGCGCCCGGGCTACATGCCTCAGCCCCTTCGGGGCAAACCGGGACGCGGTGACCGCCTGACCGTTTGCGATCAGCCCTGAGAGGCCGCAAGTAGGAACTCTTCTGTGGTGATGGTGGACCGGAGAGCAGCGCAACGGTACTTCTCCAAGATGTGCGCCCGGTACTCGGCCCTGGCATCCACGTCCTCTGGAATCAAACCTGAGATCTTCTCGACCTCCGGGTGGATCGTACTCTTGGGCAATCGTACGGTCAGCTTGGCGGTGTCCATGGCTCCTCCTGCTTCCGTACGGTAGATTAGCAGGTTGCTCCCGCCTGAAGATCGCGAACCCGGTTCGGCTATGCTTCGGATCCGCCGCGGGCTTGGCTACCCTTACCGAGAGGCCTGGTATCCATACCTTGCCCGCCGATGCTTACCGGGAGACCCGGTATCGATACCGCGGAGCTCGGTATCCTTACCCGCAGAGCCGGTATCCTTATTTTGCCCCGCAGATGCTTACCGGGAGACTCGGTATCGATATCGCCGGCTAGATATCCTTACCGAGAGAGCCGGTATCGATATCTCGGGCCCGGTATCCTTACCCGGAGGGCCGGTATCCTTATCTTGGCCCGCAGATGCTTACCGGAAGACCCGGTATCGATACCCGGGCCTCGGTAGCCTTACCCGAGGAGCCGGTATCCTTATTTTGGCCTGCCTATGCTTACCGAGAGACCCGGTATCGATATCTCGGACCCGGTATCCTTACCGCGAGAGCCGGCATCCTTATCTTGGCCCGCAGATGCTTACCAGAAGACCCGGTATCGATACCCGGGCCTCGGTAGCCTTACCCGAGGAGCCGGTATCCTTATTTTGCCCCTGCCGATGCTTACCGGGAGACCCGGCAACGATATCTCGGACCCGGTATCCTTACCGCGAGAGCCGGCATCCTTATCTTGGCCCGCAGATGCTTACCGGAAGACCCGGTATCGATACCGCGGGGCTCTATGCTGGACCGGCCGGCTCGTAGCGCAGCAGAACATTTCCCTTGGGAAATGCTCGCGCTTTCGTCAGCTTCAGCCGTAGCCTCTCCTGGACACCCTCGAACATCGTCTTCCCCTTGCCGAGGACGACGGGGACCAGGACGATCTGATACTCGTCGATCAAGCCCTCTTGCGCCAGTTGCGAGACGAGGCTGCCGCTGCCCAGGATCGTCATGTCTTTTGCGGACTCTTCCTTCAGCTTTCGGATCTCCGCCGCCAGGTTGCCTTTCAGCAGCGTGGTGTTGCTCCACGTCGCCTTGTCCAGGGTCCTCGAAAACACGATCTTCTGGTTTGCGTTCATCCCTGCGGCCACGGCCGGATCGTTCTGGCTCGCCTGGGGTGTCGGCCAGTAGGATGCCATGAGCTCATAGGTGATGCGGCCGAACACCAGTATGCCTCCGCCGGACGCGTTGTCTTTTACTAAGGCGTCGAACTCCTCGTCCCTCTCAGGCCGGTGAGCCCAACTGAAGTCGCCGTTCTCGCCGGCGAAGTAACCATCCAGGGTGACCGAGTTGAAGACGGCTAGCTTACTCATCGCTGTTCTCCTTTTCTCGCGGTGGAAACCAAAGCCTTACCCCGTCGCGCCGGAGGTAGACCTTGGCGAGCCAGGGTCCAGGAGTATCGTCCAGGAAGGCAAAAATTAAATCAAGAGAGGCGACGAAGTTCGCGCCCTTTTCCGAATGCTTTGCCTTTCCGATATTGATGAGCACTCTCCCTTGTCCGCTGATAATGGCTCGCTGAGACAAAGCGTTGCCCCGGATTCGACGGTCGCTCGTAACGCCAATCCACCCCTTGCTCGCGCACAAGGCAATCCACTCGTGGTCTTCTACGATCTTGTAGCGGTCGAAGTGATCATCGTGACGTTCGACAGAGAGGTTCGCGGCGACCAAGGCGCCGTGCAGGTCGCCATCGGAGTCCCGGTCGGTGAAGAACGTGTAATCACGCAGCCTGTTCGAAGAAATCGAGAGCACGTTCGATATCGGCGGGATCAAGACCATAATTGTCTGCCACGTGCTCAATGCTCTCGCCGGCCTCGATGCGGTCGGCCAGGGTGGAAACGCGGATTCCTCGTTTTACCAGGACAGGACGTCCGTAGGCAACGCGGGGATCGATCAGAATGTCTCTCTCCGAGGAGTGCGACACGAAGGGGAACAGCCGGATCGGCATGCCACTCTTGTCCCGCTCGATGCGCTCAAGGTGCCTCGTCAGGGCATTGCGAATCACGAGCTGCCCACCCTCGCTGATTTGCTCGACTTCGCCCAGTTTCTCCAGAAACAGGGCGCCCGCAGATTTGCCGCTGGCATCTTCGGGCCGGTGTTCTACGGTGCGTAGCTCGTCGCTCAGGAAAAGACGCTCGATTCCATGGACCTCGCGAGCCTGGTTCAGGGCGACCAGAACACCACGCATGGGGACACCGTGACGCGTCCGGATCGCTTTGAGTACGTGAGCCTCGACGAGGTTGTTGAAGGATAGGAGCAACCCTTGCGTGCCGGCAACCTGAATCAGGGGCTCCCACCGCTTCTTCCTGCCGCCCGCGATGTAGTCGCGACCCTTCACCCAACTGGAAAGGGTGGACGCCGGAAGGTTCAAATAGCGTGCAGCCTCTCCGACCGAGTAAACAGGGACCTCCCTCGGATCGAGGTCCCAAGCTGCATCGGCGAGCGCTACGTGTGGCATCTAAAGATCCTCACTGGCGATACTGGTTCACTTACCTATAGTACTGACTCAGCTTGGCCCGAGCAAGGACGTGCCCCGAGTCTTCGGCTATGCTTCCGTCCAATGGCAGAGCATGTGATCGACCTCGACATGCCGACGGAGCAGGCGTTGGCGGCCCTCAAGCAGACGGCGGAGGACTGGGGCGCCCAGATTCAGCCCGGGGAGGAAGACGGCTCCGTGGAGATGACGGGCAGCCGGCTTCACCTGCCGGTCGTGGCGGGTATACGTCGTGGACTCGTCTCCGGTCCCGTGGAGGTGCAGCCGGCCGAGGGTGGTTCGCGGCTGATCTTCCGGCCGGAGCAGTCGGTCTACTACGTCCAGACCCCCTCCGTGATGATCCTCCTCCTCTCCGTGGTGGGCGCGGTCCTCACCGTGCTCTGGCCCTTCTACCCGCGGTTGATGCCGGTAGCCCCGTTCGGCGCCCTCCTGGCCCTCGGCGGCTGGTTCCTGGTCGTCTCGCGCCTGCGCACCTCGGGGCCGGACGAGTTCCTGACGGCGGTCGCCGCGTCACCGCCGGCCGCGACGGCCCCTGCCGAGCCTCGGGAATCATCCTGAGCCGATGTGGGTTATACTGCCCGTCGGTTCTTTGCAAACTTGGGGGTGTACCGGTTTCGACGGGAAACAGAGCGGTCCAGCGGTAGCGTGTCGAGCTTCCACTCGTAACACCGGAAATTATAACTGCGAACGATAACTTCGCCCTCGCGGCCTAAAAAAGGGTCGTGACATGCCATCGGGAGCCTTGATTCGCGGCGCCCGGTGGGATGACGCTAAAGCGGATCAATGGGTGCGGCGGCCTCGAGTCGCATCCGGATATTTAGAGGCTGGCTTCCGCGCCAGGTTGGCCTTCTTCCAGCGCGCGGCGGCGAGACCAGGATAGAAGGATACGCACGTAGAAGCTTCTGGGTTGCGTTTTTCGGACGTGGGTTCGACTCCCACCACCTCCACCATCTCCTCTTTCAACTCCAACAATCTACAGCTCTTCAGCGTTCGAACGCTGCGGCGATGCTCTGCTCGTACGGCGGCCGCAGCACACCCACCTCGGTGATGATCGCCGTGATCAGCTCGGCGGGAGTTACGTCGAAGGCGAAGTTGACGGCCTGCGTCTCCTCGGGGGCGACGCGGGTGCCGAAGACCTCGGTGACCTCGAGCGGCTTGCGCTCCTCAATGGGAATCGCCGCGCCGTTGGGCGTCGCGCGGTCGATCGTCGAGAGCGGCGCCGCGACGTAGAAGGGCACCTTGTGACGGTGGGCCAGGACGGCCACGGTGTAGGTGCCGATCTTGTTGGCGGTGTCGCCGTTGGCCGCGATGCGGTCCGCTCCCACCACGATGCCGTCCACCAGGCCCTGGGACATGAGCGCGCCGGCACTGCTGTCCGTCACCAGCCGGAACGGAATGCCAAGCATCTTGAGCTCCCACGTCGTGAGGCGCGCGCCTTGAAGCAGGGGGCGCGTCTCGTCCACCCAGACCTTTTCCACCCGTCCCTGCCCCCAGGCGGACTGGATCACCCCCAGCGCCGTGCCGTAGCCCGCCGTCGCCAGCGACCCCGTGTTGCAGTGGGTGAGCACCCGCGAGCCTTCAGCGAAGAGCGGCGCGCCGTGGGCGCCGATGCGGCGGTTGATCCGCACGTCCTCGGCGTGCAGCTCGCGGGCCCAGGCGAGGAGCGCCTTCGTCGCGGCTTCCGGGCCTCCCGGTGCGTTTTCCGTAAAGACCTTCCGCCCCCGCTCCAGAGCCCAGCGCAGGTTCACCGCCGTGGGCCGGGTGCTCCCCAGCAGCTCCGAGACCTCCTCGAAGCGGCCGGCGAGTTGCCCCCGATCCTGAACGGTGCGAATCCCCAGCACCAGCCCATAGGCCGCAGCCACTCCGATGGCCGGAGCGCCCCGCACCGCCAGCCGGCGGATGGCGTCCGCCACGTGCTCGGGGGTCTCGCAGTCCATCCAGACCTCCTCCACGGGGAGGCGCGTCTGGTCGAGGAGGCGCAGGCCGGGGCCCTCCCAGCGCATGGGAGAGAAGGCCTCGGGTTCATGGACGGCAGCAGGGGCGGTCTGGAGATCGGTCATGGCGAGGAGCATCTTATCCCCGATACAATGACGGTCTACCCATGCAGGCCTAGCGAGGGAGCCCCTGTGAAAGGCGATCCGAAAAATCTTGGTTTCTCCACCCGCGCCGTCCATGGCGGTCAGGATCCGGATCCCCGGACCGGCGCGGTGTCCGTCCCCATCTATCAGACCTCCACCTACGTCCAACAGCACCTGGGCGAGACGGCGGAGTTCGAGTACGCCCGCGTTCAGAACCCCACCCGTAGCGCGCTGGAAAAGCAGGTAGCCCTGCTGGAAATGGGGCACGCCGGCCATGCCTTCGCCTCCGGCATGTCGGCCATTCAGGCGCTGATGACGGTGCTCAAGGCCGGCGACCACACGGTGGTCTCGCGCAACGTCTACGGCGGCACCTACCGCTACTTCACCCGCCTGCTGGAACGCCTCGGGCTGACCTTCTCCTGGGTGGACACGACGGACCTCGCGGCCGTCGAAGCGGCGATGCTCCCTGAGACGAAGATGGTCTTTCTGGAGACGCCCACCAATCCCCTGATGGAGGTCTGCGACATCGCCGCGATCGCGGCGATCGCCCACGGCCGTGGCGCCCGGGTGGCGGTGGACAACACCTTCCTCTCCCCCTGCCTGCAGCGTCCCCTGGAGCTGGGCGCGGACTTCGTCGTCCACTCGACGACCAAGTTCCTGGGCGGCCACAGCGACTCGATCGGCGGCGTCCTCATCTCCTCGACGGCGGAGGACGCGGAGTGGTTCGCCTTCGTGCAGAAGTCGATCGGCGCCATCCTCTCGCCCTTCGACTGCTTTCTGACCATGCGGGGCATCAAGACGCTCGCCGTGCGGATGGCGCGCCACGAGGAGAACGCCCGCCGCATCGTCGCTTTTCTGGTGAAGCACCCCAAGGTACGGCGGGTGCTCTACGTCGGCCTGCCGGACCACCCCGGCCACGAGATCCAGAAGCGCCAGGCCCACGGCTTCGGCTCCATGATCACCATCGAGATGGGGAGTTTCGAGGCCGCCAAGACAATGCTCGAACGCATGCGGGTGATGAGCTTCGCCGAGAGCCTCGGCGGCGTCGAGAGCCTCATCTCACACCCCGCGAGCATGACCCACGCCTCCATCCCGCCCGAGCGTCGCGCCGAGCTCGGCCTGACCGATGGGATGGTGCGGATTTCCGTGGGAATCGAGGACGCGGAGGATCTGCTGGCGGATCTGGAGCAGGCACTGAGGTAGGAGGCCCTCAGTCCTCGTAGGCGATGTCTTCCTCGTCGTCCTCGTCGGCGAAGTCGGCGTTCTTGTCGACGCTGCCGGCGAGCCAGTCGAGGAAGCCCTGCTCGCCGCGAGAGACACCGAAGGAGAGGATCTCGGGAAGCTCGTAGTTGTGCAGCTCGCGGATGGTGGCCGCGACCGCCTCGAACTCCCCCTCCAAGGTCTTGACCAGCAGGAGCAGCTCGCCGTCCTTGCAGATCTTCCCCTTCCAGCGGTAGATCGAACGCATCCCGGGAAGGATGTTGACGCAGGCGGCCTGCCGCCGGGCCACGATCTCACGCGCGATCAAGTAAGCCTGCTCTTCGGTTCCGACGGTGGTGACGACGACGATCGCCTGCATGACGCCGACGTTACTGCACTCGTTTGGAGTGAGTCAATCGTGCCACTTCTGCGTTTTGGCGTCGTACACGAGCACACTCACCTTGCCAGTGCGGTCGGAGAGGCGCACGGCCACCAGGTGGCCGCTGCCGTTGCGCAGGTAGACCGAGCCCGGCGTCGTGGTGCCGAGCGGGCTGAAGGAGGCCAGGTCGGAATCGTTGAAGCGGATCGGATCGTCCAGGCGGTCCATCTTCTTGCCGGTGCCGGGGTCCCGCGGCGGCGGCCCCGGCGGAAAGCCGAAGACCACGTCGCGGCCCACGAACTTGAGGCTCTGGGGCGGCATCACCAGCCGGTCCTTGCCGCTCGCGATGTCCTTGTTCAGAACGCCGTTGCCGTTGCCGTCCCGGTAAAGGGCGAAGGTGACGACGCCGTTCTTCCCGGTGTCGAACTTCACCGCCACGTTGGCGTCGTAGCGCTGGGCGAAGCTGCGTGAGCTGCGCAGCACGCCGACGATCTCGCCGGCCGCCATGCGCAAGCGCAGGTCGTCCGAGGTCCGCA
Organism: Thermoanaerobaculaceae bacterium; assembly: GCA_963717295.1. Lineage (GTDB taxonomy): Bacteria > Acidobacteriota > Thermoanaerobaculia > Multivoradales > UBA5704 > DATARR01. Next base: position 5,737,409 of record OY970330.1, on the reverse strand, counting down.
GGAGCGGCGGCACTCCCAGGGTCAGCAGCGTGCTCATCAAGGCCAGCACGACGAGCAGCTCGATCAGCGTGAAGCCCTTCGGCGAGGAAATCCTCATGGCGGGTCTCCGGAGACGGGAAGGCGGGAGGCGGGAAGCCTGAAGATCCTTGGCTCCCCGCCCCCCCGCGCCCCTCTGTGCTACCGGCTGTCCCCGGCGCTGGATGCGTCGGCGCCCTTATCCTTCTTGGCCTTACCGGCTTTGCCTCCCTTCCCCTTGCCCTTGCCGGAGCGGCTGCTGCTGCTCACCTTCTCCTTGAGCGTCGTGTCCCCCGACGTGGCCACGTAGGGCTTGATGAGCTGAAAGGTCTTCTCGCCGATCCCCTGCACGAGCATCAGATCCTCAGGCTTCTTGAAGGGGCCGTTGTCCTTGCGGAAGTCGACGATGCGGTCGGCGACGCTGGGCCCCACCCGCGGCAGCATGGACAGCTGCGAGGAGTCGGCGCTGTTGATGTTCACCCTCTTGCTCGCCTCCTTCGGAGCCTCTTTCGGAGCCTCGGGCCTGGCCTGGGCCTTGCCGGGAGCAGGAACGCAGAGCAGGGCGATGACGAGTCCGGCGACGGTGCGGAAGACATGCTTCATGGTTTGTTTCCTTTCGGTGATTCCAGCGTTGGTTTGAAAAACTTCGACTTGGTCCTGCGTTTCCCCTTGCCGTTTTGGCTCTGCCGTCTTTTCTCGTCGCCACCTCCTCTCCGTGGTTACGCCAGAGGGAGAGTTCACGCGGCCTGCCAGCCTGAGCCTCCACATAAGTAATTGAAAATAAACGACTTGCCGAGCGAGCGTCGAGCCTCGCGGGCAGGGGACCCCGCGCTCACGGCGGTGCGATTCGGGGGCGGGAACCGGCAAAGGCCCGCGCGACGGGCGTTCAGAGGGGAAGCGGCGAGGCTGTCAGAGGATTCAGCGGGGCGCGGGATCTTTTGCGGGGCGGGGCGCTTTCGGGTACAGTAACCGCGCCATGGCGCAAGCAAGAGCGGAAGAACGATCGATCTGGCGGGAGTACGCGGAGGCGCTGATCATCGCCGCCGTCTTCCTGCTGTTCACCAACACCTTCGTCGTCCAGACCTTCTACATCCCGAGCGGCTCGATGGAGGACACGCTCCTCATTGGCGACCACCTCTTCGTCAACCGCTTCATCTACGGTCCCGCGGCCTTCGGCCTGGGCAAGAAGATGCTCCCCCTGCGCACCGCGCACCGCGGCGACATCGTCGTCTTCCGGTCACCGGAGAACCCGCAGCTCGATCTCGTGAAGCGCGCCGTGGGGATCGGCGGCGACAAGATTCAGGTGATCGACCAGAAGCTTTACATCAACGACAAGGCGGTCGACGACGCGAGCTATGCCCTGCACAAGGGCACCCCCGCGCCCCCGGGCAGCTTCATCACGCAGCGCGACAATTTCGGCCCCTACATCGTGCCGGCCGGCCACTACTTCTGCATGGGCGACAATCGCGACAACTCCTACGACTCTCGGTTCTGGGGCCCATTGCCCGGCCACCTGCTCAAGGGGCGTGCCCTCTTCATCTATTGGTCCTATGGCGGCAAGACGGCGGCCGGCCCCCAGAGCCCGCGGGAGAAGGCCGCGGACCTGGCGGAAACGGCTCTGGGCTTCTTCTCCAAGACGCGTTGGGGAAGGACGTTCCGTCTGATCCGGTAGCCGCCGGCTGACCCGCCGTACTCATGCACGAGAAATCGCTGCTCCGGGAATACCTGGAGGCCCTGCTGATCGCGGTCATCTTCGCGACCTTCGCCCGCACCTGGGTGGTGCAGGCGTTCAAGATCCCCTCGGGTTCGATGGAGAAGAACCTCCTGATCGGCGACCACATCCTGGTCAACAAGTTCATCTACGGGCCCACGATCTCCTCCCTGGAGGAGAAGCTCCTGCCGGTACGCAAGGTGCGCCGTGGCGACGTCGTCGTGTTCAAGTTCCCCGACGATCCAACCCGCGACTTCATCAAGCGCTGCATGGGGTTGCCGGGCGACACCATGAAGATGATCGACAAGGACCTGTTCATCAACGGCCGCCACATCGACGACTCGAAGTACACCTGGTACGCCGACTCCCAGTCCTATCCCCGCGAGCTCTACTTCCATCCCAAGCGGACGCGCGACAACTTCGGCCCCAAGACCGTGCCGCCGGCCAACTACTTCTGCATGGGCGACAACCGCGACAACTCGAACGACTCGCGCTATTGGGGAACGGTGCCCGAGAGCTATCTCAAGGGACGGGCCTTCATGATCTACTGGTCGGTCGAGAGCGATTCGGATCTGGGGGAGTCGGCGAGCTCCGGGGTGCAGCTTCGGCAGCTGGGCCGCCTGGCCCTTCACTTCTTCTCTTTCACCCGGTGGGACAGAACCTTCCACGTCGTGCGTTAAACTACCCGCAACAGTCCTAGAAGGAGGGGAGTCATGCCGCGACGGAGGTCCGAACGGGGCGAGGGAAACCTGGGTTGCATCCTCTGGCTGGTTGCACTCGGCCTGGTGTCCCTGATCGCCTGGAGAGCCATACCGGTCAAGATCCAGAGCAGCGAGCTGTACGACTACATGGACGAGCTGGCGAAGTTCAACTCGGCCCGCACGCCGACCGAGGATCTGTCGAAGATGATCATGGACAAGGCCCATGGCCTCGGGATTCCGATGGAGAAGGGCGACATCAAGGTGGAGCGCAACAACGACCACATCTACATGGAGGTCGACTACACGGTCCCGCTCGACATCCTCGGGATGGTTTACCGTTGGCACTTCCATCAGAAGCTGGACCGACCGATCTTTATCGTCTGACGCGGCGGTGGCTCGCGATCCTCGGGAGCGGCTTCGCTCCCGGGGCGCTGGCGGGCATCCACCTCGCCGGCCTCATCTTCTTCCTCAACCCCGGGCTCCCTTTCGCGGTGGGCCCGGTGCTGCGCGGTGCGGCGATCTACGGCTCACTTCTGGGTGGGTTGAGCCTGGCGCTGCACTTCCCCTTCACCCGCCACCACCCGCGCCGTGCCCTGCGGGCACTCCCCTGGGGCCTCTCCGCCGCTCTGGGAGCCGCGGCGCTCCTCGACTGGACGCATGCCTCCTACTATGCCTACTACCTGCCGCCGGGCATCAACGACCGGCTGATCAAGGCCGCGCTCTGGCTGTCGCTGGGGGCTCTGATCGCCTTCTACACCGCGCTGCTGCACTCGCTTCACCGGCGGCGCTACGGCCGGCGCAGCCGCTGGGGCCTGACGATCGTGGCGCTGCTCTCCGTCTACGCCATGGTGGAGCGGCGGGAAGCCTTCCATCCCAGGCCGGCGCCGGCGCCGCGCCCGGCGGCGGTGGAGACCGGCCAGAGGCCGCAGCTGTGGGTGGTCGGCGTCGATTCCGCGACGCTCGACGCCATCCTGCCGCTGGCCGACCAGGGACGGCTGCCGTTCCTCGCCTCGGTGGTGCAGAACGGCGCCTATGGACGCCTCGAATCACTCTCCCCGACTCGCCGCGACGCCCTGTGGACGACGCTCGCCACCGGCAAGTACCCGTTCAAGCACGGCGTCACCGGCCAGCGCCCCTACTCGGCCGGGTTCCTCGTCTCCGGAGGCATGCTGCGGCTGCTGCCCACGGGCCTGTCGTTCCGCCGCTGGGGAACCCTGGGACAGGCATCGCTGCCGGCGCCGGCCCATCCTCGCCAGACCCTGGCGCTCTGGGAGATCCTGCCGCGCCTCGGCGTGCCGGCGGGAGTCGTGGGCTGGCCGGCGGCCGAGCCCGCCGGCGGCGAGGCCGCCTTCGCTTTCGCGGACCGCTTCTTCCAGCCCACCCCCGAGGCTGGAAGCGCCTGGCCAGCCGATCTCGCCGACCGCGGAACCTTGTTCCGCCCCAATGCGCGGGACCTCGACGCGGCCCTGCTCAGCCGCTTCGGCCCGCGGCCGCCCCGCAGCCTGCGCGAAGCGCTCGCCGGGGACACCTGGCGCAAGACCCTGGCCCTCTCCCTCGCCGGTCAATCGCCGCAGGTGGACGCCGTCTTCCTCGTTCTCCCCGGCCTGCGCGAGGCCTCGCTCGAAAACTTCGGCGGCTTCAGCCGGGTGATTCTCGACGGCTCCAAGGGGAGCGCCGCCAAGGCCGCGACGGACCGGCTTTCCGCGTACTACGCTCAGCTCGACTCCTTCCTGAGCGAGATCTGGACCCGAGGGGAGGGGAGACCGCGCCTCCTCGCCGTGGTTTCGGCCTACGGCGCGAGCCCACGGGGAGGCTGGCCCCGGCTTTGGCGGGGAGTCGCACCCGAAGCGGCGCTGGGAGGAAGCTTCGCGGACGCGCCTGACGGCGTCCTGTTGCTCTACGGCGAGGGAGTGAGGCCGGCGGCGCTGCTGACCGGCGCGCAGCTCGAAGACCTCGCGCCCACCTTGCTCTACGGCCTGGGATTCCCCGTGGCCCGCGACTTCGACGGCCAGGTGCTCACCTCGGCCTTCGAAAAGCAGTTCCTGGCGAGGCACCCGCTGACGTTCTTGGCGTCGTACGAGGGGCTGGCGCGGGCGAAGCCCTAGAAGGGCTTACACGGACGAACAGGAGCTCGCCCGTGTTTGTGCTCGTCCGTGAAAGTCCGTGGTCGTCCGCGTAAGTCTTTTGTTTTCTATGCTTTCTGAGCGACCAGCTTCGGCCCGGGCGACGCCTTGCCGCCGTCGCGGTTCATCGAGCAGGTGCCTTCGAAGATGGCGCCGTCCTCGATCACCAGGGCGGGAGTGTCGACCTCGGCGAAGAGCTTTCCCTGAGGAGCGATCTGGACCTTGCGGCTGGCCCGGACGGAGCCGCGGACGGTACCGGAGACGAAGATCTGCCCCACCTTGAGCTCGCCGTCGACCTCGCCGGTCTCGCCTATGATCAGGTCGCCATCGGACTCCACCGTCCCCGTGAGCTTGCCGTCGACGCGGAAGGAAGCGTCGAAACGGAGCTCGCCGTGGAGATGGCTGCCCTTGTCGAGAAAACCGTTGAGATCGGCGTGCTTGCCTTCGGTCTTGAAGATCATCGATTGTCTCCGCGCTCGGTCAGGACGTCGTAAAGCCGCATCAGCTCGTCTTCCGAATGGAAGTGGATCCGCACGAACCCTCCCTTGCCCTGGCGCTTGATCTCCACCCGGGTCTGGAGGCGGCGGGTGAGCTTCTCCTCCGCGGCAACGGTATGGACCTCGACCGGACGGTCCGCTTTCTTCGCTTTCGGCGGCTCTTTGGCGGCGGCGGTCAGCCGCTCGAGATCGCGGGCGGAGAGCCCCTCCCGCACCGCGCGTTCGGCGAGGAGGATCTGCTCGTCGCCATTCTCCATTCCCAGCAGCGGGCGCGCCTGCCCGGCCGTGAGCTGCCCCTCACGCAGCAGCTCCCGCACCTCCTCCGGCAGGCGCAGGAGGCGCAACGCGTTGGTGACCGTGGTGCGGGCCTTGCCCACCCGGGTGGCTACGGCTTCCTGCGAGAGGCCGAACTTCTCCTGAAGAGCGGCGTAAGCCTCGGACTCTTCAATCGGGTTCAGGTCGCTACGCTGGAGATTCTCGACCAGCGCCAGCTCCAGCAGCTCGCGGTCGTCCGCCACCTCGCGCACCACCACCGGCACATGCTCCAGCCCGGCCTTGCGGGCCGCCCGCCAGCGGCGCTCGCCGGCGATGATGGCCCAGCCCTCTCCCTCGGGCGTGACGACGAGGGGTTGCACGATCCCCTGCGCCCGGATGGAGTCCGCCAGCTCCTCGATCGCCGCATCGTTGAAGTGGGTGCGCGGCTGGAAGCGGTTCGGCCTCAGGCTGTCGATGGGCAGGGTGCGAATCCCCTCCGGCGGCTTTTCGGGAACGGTTTCGAGCAGGGAGTCGAGGCCGCGGCCCAGGCCCCGTTTCTTTGGGGAAGGGGAAGTCGTATTGGGATTCAAGCCGCCCTCCGCAGAAGCTCGCGGGCCACGGCCAAGTAGGCCTCGGCGCCCCGCGACTTGATGTCGTACTGAAAAATCGGCAACCCGTGGCTCGGCGCTTCGGCCAGGCGAATGTTACGCGGCACCACCGTCTCGAACACCTTGCCGGCGAAGTGGGAACGAATGTCCTCGGCCACGTCCTTCGAGAGGTTGGTGCGGTCGTCGTACATGGTCAGCAGGATGCCGGCGATGACGAGCTTCGTGTTCAGGCCACCTTGCACCCGGCGGACCGTCGACATCAGCTCGCTGATCCCTTCGAGGGCGAAGTACTCGCACTGCAAGGGGACGAGGACGCCGTCCGCCGCCGTCAGCGCGCTCACCGTCAGATGCCCGAGCGAGGGAGGGCAGTCGATCAGAATGGTGTCGTAGCGGTCCGCCACCGTCGCCAGGATTCCCTTCAGGCGCCCCTCCCAGCCGGACTCGCCCACGAACTCCACCTCGATGCCCACCAGGTCGCGCTGCGAGGGGACGAGATCCAGGTTGGGAAAGCCGGACGGGCGGATCGCCTCCGCCAGCGGCACCTCGCCGGTGAGGGCGTTGTAGAGATAGGGTGGGGAGGCCTTGCCGCCCAGCCCGCGCGTGGCATTGCCTTGGGGGTCGCAGTCCACCAGCAGGACGCGGCGCTCCAGGGCGCCGAGGCCGGCCCCGAGGTTGATGGCGGTGGTGGTCTTGCCGACTCCACCCTTCTGATTCGCAATGGCGAGGATCATTATCTTTCGGCTTTCACGGCTCTCAAACGGAACGCAAGACCAGAATTCGACGCCGGTCGCTCCCCGCCAGTCGGACGTCGCCGCAGGTCACGAGATTCGGCGGCAGCTCAGGATCGCTTTCGCCCACCCAGAGAAGGACCCGTCCTTCGGTCCCGAGGCGCCGCGAGAGCGCTCCCCAGACATCAGGATCGAGACGCAGGGCTCGCGAGGTGATCACGTCGAGGCTCTCGGGCAGGCCGGGCGGCAACGGAAGACGCACTCTAACATTGAGGCATCGGGAGGACAACGAGGCCCGGCGCGCGGCCGAGAGAAGAAACGCCCACTTCCGTTCCCGGGCTTCCACCAGGGTCATTTCCAGCCCCGGACGCGAGGCAGCCAGCACCAGCCCGGGAAACCCAGCCCCCGACCCCAGATCCAGCCCCGACTTCGCTCCAACCGGCAGAAAGGGGAGCGCCGCGAGCGATTCGCCGAAGTGGCGAGCCAGGATCTCCCCGGCGGTTCCCGGCCCGATCAGGTTGAGCTTTTCGTTCCAGCGCCCCAGCTCCTGGTAGTAGGCATACAGGGAATCCATCGACCCGGAGCTCAGAGGCTCGGGCGAAAGGGGGGCCAGCTCGGAGGAGAATTCAGAACGGGAGAGGCGGGGGAGGGGAAAGGGCATGACTCACGGGCCCTCAACTCTGGACTGCGGTTCCGGGCTCGCGGCGGCAAGCCGGTATCTCTCCTTCATAGCCTGATACCGACCCCAGCTCTTGGTATCGAGCGCTGGAGAGAGGCAGCGATCCAAAAGGGGGACGATCACCTCGCGCAGATAGGGCCCCCGAGCCATCCATTGATAGTAACGGCGCCCCCCATGTTCATATGGACCATAGAGGCGGCCACCAGAAGGAAGAGTGGCCTCGATCCATCGAAAGAGCGCCTCATGATCCGTATGCATGCGAAGTGTGATCTGCGCTTGGCGGCCATCGCCGCCGAAATGTCCTTCGCCAATGAGAATTCCCACGAAAAGCCCCAAATCGAAGTCTGTCACCCGCACCTCCTGTTGTTTCACCGTCATGTATCACGTGAAACCTCTACCGAGATACAGAAACTCCCCGGCGGCCCTCCGGGCGTTGTTTCACTGTCAGGTTTCCCGTGAAACACAGCTGACAAGATAGAGAGTTACCCCGCCCGGGCGGGCGGGGTCAAGGTGAACTAAAGACTGAGAAGTTACGCCGGCCGAACCATGACCCGTTTAAAGTAGCCGTCGCCCTCGCTCTCGGTGGCAACGCCGGGGTCATCCGCGAGAGTGACGTGAATGATCCGCCGGTCGCCCGGGTTCATGGGCTCCAGAATGCGGGGCTTGCCCTGCCGGCGAACCTCTTCCGCGACTTTCTGGGCCAGGCTGCGCAACCGCTCCTCGCGGATCTCGTGAAAATTGTCGCAATCCACCCGCACCGGCATGGGCTCGCCGGAGAGGCTGCGGATCATCCGCGGCAGTAGATGCTCGACGGCCTGAATCAGCTCGCCGTCATCCGCGAAGCACCAATCCGCGTCCTCGCCGGAGAGATCGACCTCCAGCCGCTCCTCGCCCTGGAAGACCTGGGCCTTCAGATCCAGGCCCGCGATGCGCAGGAGAAGCTCGACGGACTTCGCCGCGGCGTCGGCCGCCGGGCCGGAGGCCACCGGGTACCGGTCGGAGATTCCCCGCGGCTTTTCCGGCAGGGTCACCAGCTCGTCGCCGGGCGCGCTCGGCAGCTGGAAGGACTCGATGCCGGAGGACGGGCGGTCTCCCGTCCGGGGCGGACGGCGATCGTCGTCCCGGCGCCGGGGCCGGTCCTGCCGGTCGCCGCGATCGCCGCCACGGCCACCGCCGCCGCGAGGCCCGCGATCCGGGCCGCCACGGGAGCCGCGATCCCCGCGATCACCGGTGCGCCCTTCAGGGCGTGCCAGTGGAGCCCGCGGCGGCTGGTCTCCCTCCGGCCGGGCTACGGGTGCGGGGCGATCCACGGGAGCCTGGGGCGCCGCGTGCTCTCGCAACGAATAACCGGACGGGGGAGCGGGGGGTGTCGCCCGGACGGTCGCCGGAGTGGAGACCGGCGACTGCCGCTTCGGATTGTCAGGGTCGACCTCGATGACCACCTTGCGCCGGGTCTTCAGGAAGCCGTGACGCTTCTCGAGGCTCTTGTAAGCCACCCAGTCCGGATCGAGGTTGAAGTAGTTGGCGGCCTGAATGATCGCCTGCTGCAGGCTGTCGCCCGAAAAAAACCGTCGTGTCGCGTCGTTCATAGGAATCGTCTCTGGGTCCTCCGCTCCAGGCCCCGTCATTGTGCCGCCTTCTGCTGACGGTTGTAAACCTGGAGCTGGATGATGGTCAGAATGTTGTTGGTCAGCCAGTACAGGACCAGACCGCTGGGAAATCCAAGGAACAGGAAGGTCATGACGATGGGCATGAGCTGAAACATCTTGCGCTGCATGGGATCGCCGGCCTGCGGCCCCATGCGCACCTGAAGGAACTGGGTGACGCCCATGATGATCGGCAGCACGTAATAGGGGTCGTGCACCGAAAGATCGTGGATCCACAGCATCCAGGGCGCCTTGCGCAGCTCGACGGCCGAGCCCAGCAGGCCGTAGAAAGCGAACAGGATGGGCATCTGCAGCAGTAGCGGGAAGCAGCCGCCCGCCGGGTTCACCCCCGCCTCCTTGTAGATCGCCATCACCTCGTCGTTCATCTTCTTCTGCATCTCGAGGTTCGGGCGCCCCTGCTTGTCCTTGAGCTTCGTGCGGTACTTGTCGCGAATGCCCTGGACCTTGGGGTTGAGCTCCTGCATCCTGCGCATCGACATGGTGCTCTTGTGGGTGATGGGCAGCAGCACCAGCTTGATCAGCACCGTCATCAGGATGATGGCCCAGCCGTAGTTCTGCACCACGTGGTCGTAGATCCAGTGCAGGCCGGCGAGCAGCGGGCGGGCGAGGAAGCTGAACTTCCCCATCTCCACCGTCCCTTCGAGACCGAAGGGCAGGGCCTTCAGCCGCTCGTACTCCTTGGAGCCCCAGTAGGAGACCAGAGCCAGGTGATCGCCCGCGGGCTCCATCACCAGCGAGAACTCGCGCGGCAGATCCTTCTGCTCCTTGGTGATCAGATCCTTGGGCGGCACCGGCGCGAACGTCGCGCCTTCGCCCTTCGTCTCCTGCGCCATCACCGGCTGGAGAACGGCCTTGTCGAGACCGGCCTGGGGCACCTGGGCGGAGAGGAAGTAGGTGTCGGCGAGACCGATCCAGCCGAGCCCCTGACCCGCCACCTCCACGGGATCGAAAGCGCCCGCGGCGTCAAGCACCTTGACGGCATCGCCCTGCTTGTAGACCGCGCGGCGATGCTCGAACCGGCTCTTCATCTCCTCCGGCGTCAGGTTGCGGAGGCCCGGACCCAGGACGACGCCCCAGTCGGAACGGCCGGGCACCTTGACGTCGGCCTCCAGCAGCCCGCGGGCGTCGAAGTCGAAACGCTTCTCCGCCGTGCCCAGGGGGCCGCTGTAGCGGAAGAGGACGGAGCGGCCATCCGTGCTCTTCTCGGCGCGGAACAGCGCGTCGTCGAGAGGGTGGGGCTTGAGCCCCGCCTTGGTGACCAGGGAGTAGGGATAGGTGCCGCCCGCCCGCTTGCGCACCAGCTCCAGGCTGCCGCTGTTGCGGCTCGCCTTCTCCGGCACGACCATGGAGACGAGCTGGGCGCCGCGGTTGGTGAACACGGCCTGGGTATGCCCGTCCGACAGCGTGACGCGCTCCTCGGCCGCGGCCTGGATGGCCTCAGCCGGCGCGGCGGAAGCGGCGGGGTTGCTCGTGCCCGAGCCGCCGGCAGCCGGGGAGCCGGGAGCCGGGGTTTGGCCCGCGGCGCCCGCGGCAGGGGTCTGGGAGGCCTGAGAGGTCTGGGGCGATTGCGAAGCCAGCGGCGGCTTTGGGCTTGGCGGCAGGGGCTTGGGTGGCGGGAACAGCCAGAACCAGGCGCCGATGACGATCATCGAGAGGAGAAAGGCGAGAAGCAGCCGGCGATTATCCACGGGAAATTATGTCCTTTGGGTCGATCGGATCGGGTTGGGATGAGGCCCGCCAGGGCCTAGGGGAGATCGATCCCGCCCGGATGGAACGGCTGGCAGCGCAGGAGCCGGGCGCTGGCCCGCAGCCCCCCGCGCCAGAAGCCGTATTTGAGAAGCGCCAGACGGGCATACTCCGAACAGGTCGGAGTGAACCGGCAGGCGCGAGGGAGCAGGGGAGAGAGGCGGCGCTTGTAGGCGCCGAGCAGGTACACCAGGAGACGGGTCAAGCCGCCGGCCCTCGCCGTTCCCTTAAGGCCGAGAACAGGCGCAGGAGCTCCGTCCGCAGGGCGGGGAAGTCGCTCCCCCGAGCCTCGGGCTTGAGGTGGATCACCAAGTCGAGCGCAGGAAGCTGGCTGCGGTGCGGCCATCGCCGGTAGATCTCTTTGATCCTGCGCTTGAGACGCTGGCGGACGACGGCCTTACCCACCTTGCGGCTGGCGGTGATTCCGAGGCGCGGTCCCTCGAGCTGGTTCGGTACGAAATAAAGGATCGCCAGCGAGCCATGCCGCCGGCGTCCCGTCCGGTAACACCTGAGGTAGTCCTTACGCTGCCGCAGCCGCTCGTCGGCTGACAGCCGTTCCGTGCCGGCGGGAGAGCGCGGTTGGCGCTCCTCGTCCGGCATCAGACGCTCAGGCGCTTGCGTCCCTTCCGGCGCCGCCGGGCGATCACTGCCTGGCCGTGGCGGGTGCGCATCCGCACCAGGAATCCGTGCGTCCGTTTGCGGCGACGGTTGTTGGGCTGAAAAGTCCGTTTCACTTGAGACCGCCTTCTTCCAAGTCGTGGTCATGATTCGCGGGACCGCCGGTCCTCCGGGGACCGCCCGCCGCGTCGAACGAAACCAGTAAAGTAGATCACCTGGAGCCCGGGCGTCAAGAACCGCCCGTTTCCGAGTCGAAAACGAATGGCGGAGAGGGTGGGATTCGAACCCACGGACCGGTTGCCCGGTCAACGGTTTTCGAGACCGTCCCATTCGACCGCTCTGGCACCTCTCCGGAAATTTGTCTGTCGAGATCGTGGCGGAGAGAGTGGGATTCGAACCCACGGTAGAGTTTCCCCTACACACGCTTTCCAAGCGTGCTCCTTAAGCCACTCGGACATCTCTCCCGATCCTGCAAAGAACATGGGGCGTCAGGGCTTTCGCCGCGACATCCGCAACGTTGCAAAGAAATCGCGCAACAGTGCGGCGCTCTCACTTTCGAGCACGCCGGCCGTCACCTCCAGCCGGTGGTTCAGCCGCGGGTCCTGGACCAGGTTGCCCAGGGTGCCGCAGTAGCCGGCCTTCGGATCCGGCGCCGCGTAGACCAGCCGCTCGATGCGGCTGTTCACCAGGGCTCCGGCGCACATCGGGCACGGCTCCAGGGTTGCGTACATCGTGCAACCCGTCAGCCGCCATCCGCCCATCCGCCGCGCCGCCTCCCGGATGGCCAGGACCTCGGCATGCGCCAGCGGATCGCCGTCGAGCTTCCGGCGGTTGTGGCCCCTCCCCAGCACCTCCCCCTCCCGGACCACCACCGCGCCGATCGGGACTTCTCCCAGCTCGCCGGCGCGTCGTGCCTCGGCGAGGGCTTCCAACATCCAGAGAGCGTCTTCTGGTCTCTCCAAGGCAAGCCTCCGCCCGAGCGGAACGCGTATGTTACCCGAGAAGGGTCCTTGTGCAAAGCGGGAGGCCCGGAAAGCTCAGGACTCCAGTCCGAGAGGACCGGGCGCGATGGGCGTTTCTCTCTTGAGGATGGACTCCAAAGTTATCGCCGTGTCCGAGATGGAGTGGTAGAGGGTGTTTGGAAGTTTGGCCGCGGGGTTGCGAACTTTCCAAACACCCTCTCAACCACCTCCAGAGAGCTGTTGCCCATAGCCGGTCTCTTCCTCCGTAAGCGTCAGCCTACGAGGGTCGCCCAGGAAGATCGTTTCGTAGGGTATGTCTTCGCGATCTCCGGCCAACTGCCAACCGATGAACTCATGCGAGAGGTCGCTCACCTCCTGCGCGTCGTTGTCTCGTAGTTGTCGAAGGACGTAACCAGCGAGGGCAATGTCTCTGGGCCTGAAGACCGCGAGGTCTGCTTCACGCTTCGCAAAGATGGTTTCCTGAGGAAGACCGAAGCGCGAGCGCCGGACTTTGATGCACGCCCCTTCCTCGACCAGTTCGTTCACAACTGGAACCAGCGCGCGGACGGCGGGGCCGAAGGGCAGCTTGAAGTAGCGCTGTCCGGTGATTGGCTCGCCATAGGCACGGTAGGACAAGAAATCGCAGAAGAAGAGAACCTTGTTCAGCTTGGTTGCTCCTAAGGACGAGTCTCCCTCGGACTCCTGAGCGATATAGAGGATTAGCTCTTTGAACTTTTCCCTTGCCGTGGCCATCCCTGCTCCTTTGCCGCCCCTCGGCGTAAACTTAGCGTAACACAGCGGCACGTACGCGCAAAGCTCGCTACGCGCCTCAAGACAGAATTCAGGCTCTTGGGCGGCCCAACTGACCCTCTCGCGACGACGACTGCCATCAGCGCCTGCTGCTTTCGCGACGGCGGTGATTGCTCCCGCTGGAGCACCGTCTGCTCCCGCTTGAGCACTGACTGCTCGTGCTAGAGCAGCGACTGCTCGTGCCAGAGCAACGGCTGCTCGTGCCAGAGCACTGACTGCTCGTGCTAGAGCAATGGCTGCTTGAGCTAGAGCAACGGCTGCTCGTGCTGGAGCACTGGCTGCTCCCGCTTGAGCAACGACTGCTCTCACTATAGAGAGGCGGCGGGCTCCGCCGGCGTTTCCGCTGGCCGAGACCCGCCCCTAAGGAGCCGCACCATGCTCAGCAACAGGCTTCGCCGCAGCCTTCCCGTCCTCTTCCTCCTCGCCGGACTCATTCTCCCCCTCACCCAGGCCTCTGCCGTTCCTCTCCCTACCTCGCCAACCCACCAATCCTCCATGGGCTCCGCCATTTGGGTCTGGCTGACCCATCTCTTCCAGGCGACTTGGGCGAAAAATGGGATGACGATCGATCCCGATGGCAAGCCCACCGCCGCAGTCCCTTCTGAACCACAAATGCCCAACGGGCCCATGCCCGATCCCAGAAGCTGACTGGTGAATCCTTCGAGGGCTGGTGACACCCACAGGCCCTCGTTTTTTCCTTCTGACGTATCCGCTATTGCTTTCTCCGGGGCTGTAGTACGATAAGTACCGTTTTACAGGATCAAGTTCTCTTCAAGCAAAAAGGAGATCTCGTGGGAGAGAGGCACCCTTCGTTGGACACACTGGCGCGCTGGCTGGCCGGGGAGCTGGAGCACGAAGACGTCTTACGGGAGGTGGTTCCTCACCTGACCGGGAACTGTACTGTCTGCCGGCGCAACGAGGAGGAGATCCGGCGTTTGCAGCACGAATCCGGTCACTGGAGCGAGACGGTCGCGGTCTTCGAGACCCGCGAGGCCCCGGACTTGGCGCGACTCCTCGAAGGCCGGCCTCACGACGAGCAGATGTGGCTCGCGGATGAGAATGAGGACTTGCACACCTGGGGCCTTTGCCAGTATCTCCTCAAGAAGACCCGGGAAACCGTCTTCGAGAACCCGACCGAGGCGGTGGAGCTCGCTCTCGTCGCGATCCGCCTCTCCGGACACCTCGGCGAGGGCTACCACCCTGGCTGGGTCCTCGACCTGCAGGCGCGAGCTCTCGCATATCTCGGCAATGCTCTGCGTGCGACGGGCGAGTTGAAGGCCGCGGACTTCGCCTTTCTCCGGGCGGAGGAGAACCTTGAGAAGAGCGGAATTGGGAACACGCAGATCGCGGCTGAGGTGCTCCGTTTGAAGGCCTCGCTGAAGCTCGACCAGCGTCTGTTCGGCCAAGCCCATACCTACCTGGACCGTGCTTTGACCCTCTACCGGCAGGCCCAGGATTTGAAGGGAATCGCTACGGTTCTCCTCAAAAAGGTCAAGCTCGTCAAGACCCAGGGCGAGATCGACGCCTCGATCGAGCTCCTTCGAGGCGTGCTTGGCGAAATCGCAGCCGCCAAACAGCCACGCCTTCATGCCTATGCTCTCCAGAGCCTCCTGGCCTCGTTGACGCTTGCCGGCAGGAACGAGGAGGCAATGGATCTCTTACCTTCGGTCCGCGAGATCTTCCGGGAGACGGCCGAGCCCCTCGACTGGCTCCGTCTGCGGTGGACCGAGGCCAGCATCTCCCAAGGGCTGGGACGGACCGTCGAAGCTGAGGCCGCCTATCGAGAGGTGCAAGGGAAGTTCCTGGAGCTGGGGAAAAATTACGACGTGGCCCTGGTCTCGCTCGATCTGGCCACCCTTCTCGCCGAGCAGGGCCGGACGGAGGAGCTGAGGAGTCTCGCTGCCGAGATCCTGCCGGTCTTCGAGTCACGCGAAGTCCCCCAAGAGGCGCTGGCCGCCCTGCTCCTCTTTCAGCGGGCCTGCGCCGAGGAGAGGGCAACCGTCGAGCTGGTGCGGCAGATCGCCGCAACCCTTCGCCGGGGCCACGGTGCCGCATGAGCCAGGAATGCCGGCCGGCCTCCGCCTGTTGTTCCAAGTCCGGACTCGAAGTGACTCGGGACGACGTTCTTTACTTCCCTGATCCCACGACGTAGCATGTGCAGCCTTAGGACAGTGGCCCACGAAGGGTTCGGGTCCTGTGCATCGACCGATACCGAACCTCGTCAGGCCCGGAAGGGAGCAGCGATAAGGTACCCGGACGAGTGCCGCAGATTCACCGGAACCCTTCGTTGACCACTGCCGGCAAAACACCCATGGCGTATCAAGTCCTGGCGCGCAAGTGGCGCCCACAGAACTTCTCCAGCCTCGTCGGCCAGGAGCCGATCGTCACCGCCCTGCGCAACGCGCTGCGGGAGGGCCGGATCGCCCAGGCCTACCTCTTCTCGGGCATCCGCGGCGTCGGCAAGACGACCGCCGCCCGCGTCCTCGCCAAGGCGCTCAACTGCGAGCGTGGCCCCGCGGCCGATCCCTGCAACGAGTGCTCGCCCTGCATCGAGATCACCCGCGGCTCGGACATCGACGTCATCGAGGTCGACGCCGCCACCTACTCCAAGGTGGAGCAGGTACGCGAGCTCACCGAGAGCCTGCGCTACGGGCCGGCGCGCGACCGCTACAAGGTGGTGGTGCTGGACGAGATCCACCGCCTCTCGCGCCAGGCCTTCGACGCCCTGCTGAAGATCGTCGAGGAGCCGCCGCGGCACCTGGTCTTCATCTTCGCCACCACCGAGATCGACGCGGTTCCCGCCACCATCCTCTCCCGTTGCCAGGAGTTCCACTTCCGGCGGGTGCCTTCGCTCGATCTCGCCGCCTACCTGCGGACGATCACCGACGCCGAGACCATCACGGCGAGTGACACGGCGCTGCGGCTCATCGCCCGCGCCGGCGAGGGCAGCGTGCGCGACTCCGTCGCCCTGCTCGACCAGCTCGCCACCTTCGGCTCCGGCAGCATCGCGGACGAGGACACGGTGCGCCTGCTGGGCGGGCTGGACACGGCGCTCTTCCAGACGCTCCTCGCGGGCATTCTGGCGGGCGACTCCCAGGCCGTCGCCGCCGCCGTGCGCCGCATCGAAGAGGAAGGGTGGGACCCGCGCCACGTCTACGGGCAGTTCCTGGCGTTCAGCCGCGACGCCCTGCACCTCGCGATGGGCGGCGCGCCCGAGCAGATCGACCTGCCCGGAGAAGAGGCCCGGGCCCTCGCGGCCACGGCCAAGGCGAGCGGTTACGAGAACCTGCTGCGGCTGCTGACCCAGCTCCTCGCCAGCGAGCCCAACGTGCGGCGCAGCGACACTGGCGCCTTGGCGGTGGAGATCGCCTGGCTGCGGGCGGCCGAGCTGCCGAAGCTGATCCGCGTCGAGGAGATCCTCGCCGGCACCTACCAGCCGGGAGCCGCTCCGGCTGCGGCGAGGCCCGCAGCCGCCCCACGGCCTGCGCCGGCTCCAGCACCGCCCGCAGCCCCAGCCCGGAGCGCGCCGCCACCCGAGACGGCACCCCGGGCGAGCGCGCCACCGGCTCCCGAAGCTCCCTCAGCACGTCCGGCACCGAGGCCCGAGCCCTCCTCCTCGGCAGCTCCGGTCCCAGCACCGGTATCGGCGCCTATGGCGTCAGCGGGCCGGTCGAGCGATCCGGTCACCGCCTTCAAGGAAGAGATCGCCAAGCGCAAGCCAAATCTGGCAGGATTCCTGGATGCCTTGGACAAGATCCTCTTCGAGGACGGTAAGGTCACTCTCCTGGTGCCGGGCGGAGACACCTATCTTCGCTCGCGCCTGGATGCCAATCGGTCTATTCTGGAGGAAGCGGCAAGGGTGATTTGGGGGCAGGGAACCCGCCTGGAGATCCGGGAAAGCCAGGGGGCGCCGCCGGCTGCCGCCAACCCGGTGAAGCTGGTGCGGGCCCCGGAAATGGAGCCGGCCGTCCAGGCCGTCCTGGAGATCTTCCAGGGCAGCCGGGTCGAGGCCGTCGAAGAGCACGGAAATTACACGGAGGAGTGAGCGATATGAGCAGCATGCAGAAATTGATGAAACAGGCCCAGGAGATGCAGGAGCGTCTCCAGCGCGAGCTCGCCGAGACCATCGTCGAAGCCAGTGTCGGCGGCGGCATGGTCACCGTGCGGTTGAGCGGCCACAAGCAGCTCGTCTCGGTGAAGATCGATCCCGAGGCCATGGACCCCAAGGATCCCTCGATGCTCGAGGACCTGATCGTCGCCGCCGTCAACGAGGCCGGGCGCAAGCTCGAGGAGACGATGCAGGGAAAGGCCGGCGCCATGATGTCCAGCATGCCGGGGCTGTTCTAGGAGCCCTGGGAGCCGATGTCCGAACCCCTCGCCCGGCTGATCGGTGAGCTCGCCCGGCTGCCGGGCATCGGCCCCAAGACCGCGGCTCGCCTCGCCCACTACCTGCTCAAGGTACCGGCGGCGGAGGCCGAGGCCCTGTCCGCGGCCATCCTGGAAGTCAAGGCGAAGCTCTTCCACTGCTCGTCCTGCAACTCCATCACCGCCGTCGATCCCTGCCGCTACTGCTCCGATCCGCAGCGGGACCGCACCCGCATCTGCGTTCTCGAGGAGCCCTTCAACCTCGAGCCCATCGAGCGAACGGGCGAGTACCACGGGCTGTATCACGTCCTCATGGGCGCCCTTTCGCCGCATCGCGGTATCGGACCGGACCGCCTGGCCATCCCCGGCCTTCTGGAACGCCTGGAGGGGATCGAGGAGATCGTCCTCGCCACCAATCCCAACGTCGAGGGCGAGGCGACCGCGCTCTATCTCGCCCGCCTGCTGAAGTCCCGAGGCATCAAGATCACCCGCCTCGCCTTCGGCATGCCGGTGGGCGGCGACATCGAGTACACCGACGAGGTGACGCTAGGCCGGTCGCTCGCCGGCCGGCGTGAGATGTGAGCTTCGGCGACCAGCTGCCACACATCGTCGTGCCGCCGCCGGGGCCGCGGTCCCGGGCGCTCTCGGCGGATCTGCGCCAGCTGGAGGCGCCGGGGGTCAACACCCTCCCAACTCTCCCTGAAGGTGCCCCGCTGCCCTCCTCCATCCTGTGGGAAGAGGCCCGGGGGGCGAACGTTCGAGACGTCGACGGCAACATCTATATAGATCTCACCGCGGGGTTCGGCGTCGCGGCCATCGGGCATCGCCACCCCAAAGTGGTCGAGGCGGTGCGGCACCAGGCGGGAGAGCTCCTCCACGCCCTGGGGGATGTGCACGCCCATCCCCGGCGGGTGGAGCTGGCGCGGCTGCTGGTGGCCCTCGCGCCGGTGGACGACGCGCAGGTGTTCTTCGCGATCTCCGGGTCCGAAGCGGTGGAGATCGCGCTCAAGACGGCGCTCGGCGCCACGAGCCGGCCGGGCATCCTCGCCTTCGATCCCTCGTACCATGGCATGACGCTCGGCGCGCTGGCGGTGACCTCCCGCCCCGAGTTCCGCGACCCCTTCGCCGCCCACCTCCACGAGAACGTCCGCCGCCTCCCCTTCGGCGCCGGCCTCGACGCGGTGGATGAGAGGCTCGCCGGAGGCGAAGTCGGCGCGGTGATCGTGGAGCCCATCGTCGGCCGCGAGGGAGTGCTGATCCCGCCGGCCGGCTGGCTTTCCGGATTGGCGGAGCTCTGCCGCCGCCGGGGCGCGCTCCTTATCGCGGACGAGATCTTCACCGGCTTCGGCCGCGCGGGCCGCCTCTTCGCCGTCGACCACGAGGAGGTGAGGCCGGACATCCTCTGCTGCGGCAAGGCGATGGGAGGAGGGCTGCCCATCGCCGCCGTGCTCGCGAGGCGGGACCTCTTCCGCTGCTGGGAGACCTCCGGAGAAGCGCGGCACACGGCGACCTTCATCGCCAACCCGCTCGCCTGCGCCGCCGCCCTCGCCGCCCTAGCCGTGATCCAGGAGAGCGACGTCTCGGCCCGTGCCGCCCGCCTGGGGGAAGACCTGGGACGCCGCCTCGCCGGCTGGCCTGAGAGATTCCCAGTCGTTGAGGAAATCCGAGGCCGGGGACTCCTCTGGGGAATCCAGTTCCGCGACGCCAAAGCCGCGAAGACCTGGATGCTCGCCGCCTGGTCGCGGGGCGCCCTGCTTTTGGCAGGCGGCCCGGAGGGCCGGGTGGCGCAGCTCGTGCCGCCGTTGACGATCCAGGAGGAGCAGTTGGAGGCGGCGGTGGGGATTCTGGAGGAGGCGATGGAGGGGCTTTGAAAAATTCGGTCGCGACACCTATTCCGCCCGGGCATAAATGCCAGGGCTAGGCTCGGCGCCGGATGAATCCGGCTTCAAGTCCCCTTCAGGGGGCGCTGTTTCATAGCCCCGGCATTTATGCCCGGGCGGAGGTCGACGCCGCGGTGGGGTTGCGAACACCGGAAGGGACAACAAGGACAAACAAGGACTTCAAGGACCGCAAAAACAGACAGAAGATCTCCAGTCCGGTATTTTCCTGTCCCTGCCGTCCTTGCAGTCCTTGAAGTCCCTGCTGTGCGGCTTTTCTATAGCGCCTGCCTTCTCTGAGGGAGTAGCTGCCCTACAATCCCCTCCATGCAGCCCGCCGCCCGCCTCAAGATCGCCTTCATCGGCTCCCACGGGGTGGGCAAGACGACGCTGTGCTACGGCCTCGCGGCGCGGCTCAAGCGGCGGGACGTGGGGGTCGAGGTGGTGCATGAGGTGGCGCGGCGGTGCCCGCTGCCGATCAACCAGGAGACGTCGGTCGCCGCCCAATCCTGGATCCTCCACTCGCAGATCGCCGAGGAGCTGGTGGCCCAAGCCCGCTATCCGGTGGTGGTCTGCGACCGCAGCGTGCTCGACAACTATGTCTACCTCCTTCTTGCCGCCGGACGGCAGGAGGGGCCCGAGGGGCTGGTCGAGTACTGGCTCCGCGGTTACGATCTGCTGGTCCACGTTCCCATCGTCGAGCAGCTCAGCCCGGACGGCGTGCGCTCGGCCGACCCCGGGTTCCAACGGGCCGTGGAGGAGAAGCTCTGCCGCGAGCTGGTCGAGCGCGGCCTCGACGCCCTCCATCTCGATCCCGCGGCGCGGCCGGACTGGCTGGACGCGGTGGAGCGGACCGTCTGGGAGCGTCTGCGCCCGGCGCAGCTCAATCTTCCGTCCTTATAGATAGGACGACGAGGCAACCACGATGCCCTCCTTCGAAGGACTGCTCCTCGCCGGCCTTCTCGTCCTGCTTGCCGCCGGAGCCTATGCCGCGTGGGCCACTCTGCGTCAGCCCGCCGCGGGCGGCGCGGCGCAGCGGGCTCTCGGCGAAGGCCGGTTCGCGGATGCCCTGGCCGCCTCCCGCACCGACGCGCGAGCGAGCCGCGACCAGCTCTACACCGCCGCCGTGGCGGCCCGCCACCTGTTGGAGCTGGACCGCGCCCGGCTGCTTCTCGACCGCATCCTCGATCATGATCCCACGGACGGCGAGGCCTGGCTGGAGCGCGGGCTGACGGCGGCCTGGGCCGGCGACTTCGACGGTGCCGAGCAGGCGTTCCAAAAGGCGGGCGCCCTGCGCTCGGATCTCCTGGAGTCGCTCACCCTCCACCGCGCCTGGCTGGCCCTGCGGCGCGGCGACCGCCAGGATGCTCGCCGCCTGTTCAGCGAGGTCGAGGCGCCGCTCGAGAACAAGCTCCGCTCCGACCTGGGGAGCGGCGAGCCGCTGTTCGCCGAGTGGTTCCTGCAGGCGGCCGACCTGTGGGCGGACGCCGGCGACGAGGAGCGGGCGGCCTGGGCGCGGCGCGAGGGACGGGCCTCGGCTCCCGAAAGCCGTTTGACCCAAGAGGAAAATACGGGCGCGGAGACCCAACCTCCGCTACAATAAGCCCGCCTTGACCATGGAAGACACCCTTCGGCGGTGGGAGATCTTTGCCCACTTCACGGACGAGCAGCTCGCGCAGCTCGCCGCTTGCGCCACGTTCGTCTATTACCCGGACGGCGCCCTGATCGTCCAGGAAGGCGAGCCGAGCCAGGAGGCCTACCTCATCGAGAGCGGCAGCGTGCGCATCAAGCGCAAGACGCCCTATGGCCCCTTCAGCCTGGCGGCCCTCATGCCCGGCACCCTGTTCGGGGAGACCTCCTTCGTGGACCGCATCCCCCGCTCGGGAAGCGCCGTCAGCTCGGGCGACACCGAGCTCATCTCGCTGAACCCCGAGGCGCTCGCCGCCCTGATGGAACAGGACCCGCGCTTCAAGCTCGCCCTCTACTGGGCCTTCTGGAAAAGCCTCTCCTCCAAGCTGCGGCAGACCAACGAGAACCTTACCCAGTTCTTCTCGGAAACCGGCAAGCCGCCCAGCGTCGCGGCGGCCACGCCGCTGGAGGCGGCGGGGGAGTTCCACGTCGACCTCGCCTCGAAGCGCAAGCTCTTCCAGGAGCAGAAGCTCTCGAACCTGGAGATCAACTTCCTCACCTCGCTCTCCAAGGAGAGGAAGTACGGCCCCAACCAGGTGATTTTCCGCGAGGGAGAGCTGGGAGGCGAGATGTACGTGGTGCTCGAAGGCCGGGTGATGATCAGCAAGTACATCCCCGGCGCCGGCGAGGAGGCGCTCGCCTTCCTCGATCGCGGCGGTTACTTCGGCGAGATGGCCCTGATCGACAAGGAGACCCGCTCGGCCGACGCCAAGGCGCACGATACCGGCGCCGTGGTGCTGGTCATTCCCGGGGAGGTGCTGGAAGGGATCCTGGACATCCACAAGGTGTCGTCGATCCGCCTGCTGACCATCCTCTGCAACCTGGTGGCGAGCCGGCTGCGGGAGCTGGACGAAAAGATCATCGGCTGGTTCGTCATCGCCGGCGGCTCGGGGATCTCCTGGCCCGTGCCCCCAGGCTAAAGCACCGCGCGGCTCGTCAGAGCGCCGCCAGCACCTTTCCCACCAGCGACGACAGCGGCAGCGCCGCGCGGCCGGCGGCGTCGAACCAGCCGGCGGCCCACCCTTCCCGCACCTCCCCGCCCCAGGAGAGCGACGCCGGATGGACATCCACCTCCAGGTCGCGGTAGGTGATGCCGTGGCGGACTCCGGCGGCCCGGGGCCCCAGAGTCCAGCGGCCGCCATAACGTTCGGCGAGGGCGGATTCCGGTGCCTCCTCCTCCCGCACGCCGTTCACCTCCAAGGTCACCCACGGCAGCTCCCACGTGCCGGCCAAAAGGGCACTGTCCTCCGGGCGGCGGAAGAGGAGCACGCCGCCGTCCCTCTCGACCACCGCCACCGCGAGCCGGTGACGCTCCGCTTCCCTCTTCACCCGGCCCACCGGATACCGCTCGGGATCGCCCTCGCGCGCCGCGCGGCAGCCGGGCCGAAGAGGGCAAAGGAGGCATTTGGGGCGGCGCGGCGAGCAGAGGGTCGCGCCCAGCTCCATGAGTGCCTGGTTGCTATCGCCCGGCCGGCTCAGGTCCAACAGCTCGGCCGCCGCGGCCAGGAGCCGCTGGCGGACGCCGCTGGACTTGGGGTCCGCCTCCAGGGCCAGGCAGCGGGAGAGCACCCGCTCGACGTTGCCGTCCATCACGGGGGTCACGACGCCGAAAGCGATGCTCGCCACCGCCGCCGCCGTGTAGGCGCCGATCCCCGGCAGAGCCAGGAGACCTTCGAGGGTGGAGGGGAAGGCGCCCAGCTCCGCGATCTTCCGGGCCGCGGCGTGAAGCTGCCGCGCCCGCCGGTAGTAGCCGAGGCCCGACCACAGGGTCAGGACCTCCTCGATGCCGGCCCGCGCGAGATCCTCGACAGTTGGAAATCTTTCCAGGAAGCGATTGTAGAAAGGAAGAACGGTCTCGACCCGGGTCTGCTGGAGCATCACCTCGGAGAGCCAGATGGCGTAGGGGTCGTGGGTCCGGCGCCAGGGGAGGTCCCGGCGGTGAAGGTCGAACCAGGTGAGAAGATCCTCGGAGCGCCGCATCGCGTCATTCTAACCGCGCCGCCCTGGCATGCCGGTCAAATTGGCAGAGGCCCCAAATGAAAACAGCTCCCGACTTTCGTCGGGAGCCGATATTCAGGGGGGGAGGCCCCATCTCTCCGGTAGGCTTTGTGGCTGTACCCCTGTGCTTAGGGGAATCAGGTAGGGTTCAAAGAGGGTGAGATCTCACGATCTCGTTATCAGGTAGGACAAAGTTGGTTGGTGTGGGGACTCCCCCTCGTTGTGTCCTGCCATCTACCTGTTGCAACAGCCGTGCCCACTTTTGGATTCCACCGGTCTTCACCGAGAAAGACCGCCAGAAAAAAACGAAGCCCCCGGGAAGGGGGCTCAGGGGGGAGGTTCCTCGAATCTGGATGGGAATCTTGGTTGGATCTACCCCTGTCCAGGGGATGAGGAAGGGCTTTCAAAGGCGAGATCGCTTAGGATCTCGGTTGTAGGATGGGATGAAACAGTTGGCTGGATGGAAACTCCCCCTCGTTACGTCGCTATTGAGTGCTCTTCATCACTGCAAACGCCGTGCCCAGATGGCTCATGGTCTTAGAACCCCGTTGAAATATGGTTTTTCGGCTGTCCGGGGCGGTTCCGGGCCGGCTCCCACGGAGACGCGGTCTTTTCATTCGTACAAATGCGCTCGTCCGCATTTGGCATTTCTACAGAGTGCGCTGTGCCACGGAGGGTGCTGAGGCGTGTCGGATTTTCGCGAGAACCGGCTGGTGGGCTGGAAGGAGTACCTGGATCTCCCCGATCTGGGGATCTTCCGGCTCAAGGCCAAGGTGGACACGGGCGCCCGCACCTCGACTCTGCATGTCGACCGCCTGGAGGTGCTGACTGTTTTTCCGGACGGCTCGGAGTGGGTGGAAATCTCGCTGCGTCCCGACCGCCGCCGCCCCGGGCACGTGGTGACGGCGCGGGTTAAAGTGCTGCGGCGAATCCGCGTCACCGATTCCGGCGGTCATCGGGAGATGAGGCCCGTCGTCGAGACCGAGATGGTGCTGGGGCCGGTGCGCAAGCGTATCCTCCTCACTCTGACCGACCGCTCGGACATGCTCTTTCGCATGATCCTGGGGCGGAAAGCCCTGGAGGGGGATTTCCACGTGGACGTCGCGAGCAAGTATCGTTTGCGCCGCTGGCACCGGCGGGCGTCCTTGGAGCGGCGCGGATGAAGATCGCCATTCTGTCGCGCAAGGCGACCCTGTACTCGACCCGGCGCCTCGTCGAGGCCTGCCAGCAGCGGGCCACGGAGGTTCAGGTGCTCGACCCGCTGCAATGCGTGGTCAAGCTGTCGAAGAAGCGGCCCGAGGTGTTCCACGACAACGAGCGGGTGACCGGCCTCGACGGCGTGGTGCCGCGGATCGGCGCCTCGGTAACCTTCTACGGCCTCGCCGTGCTGCGCCAGTTCGAGATGATGGGGGTCTTCCCGGCCAACGAGAGCCAGGCCATCTCCCGCAGCCGCGACAAGCTGCGCAGCCTTCAGCTCCTGTCGCGCCACGACATCGGCATTCCGCCCACGGCCTTCGCCTGGCGGCGCGAGGACGTCCGCTCGGCCATCCGGCGGGTGGGCGGCGCTCCGGTCATCCTCAAGCTGCTCGAAGGGACGCAAGGAAAGGGTGTCATTCTGGCCGAGTCGGTCAAATCGGCGGAGTCGGTGCTCGACGCCATGAGCTCCCTGCGCCAGAACATCCTCATCCAGGCCTTCGTCGAGGAGGCCCAAGGGACGGACTACCGCGCCATTGTCGTCGGCGGCCGGGTGGTGGCGGCCATGTCGCGCCGGGCCGGCGAGGGGGAGTTCCGCAGTAATCTCCACCGCGGCGGCTCGGCGCAGGGCGTCGAGCTTCCCGACGACTATGTCTCAACGGCCCTGCACGCCGCCGAGGTGCTGGGGCTGAACATCGCCGGAGTGGATTTGATCCCGTCGAAGGACGGGCCGATGGTCCTGGAGGTCAACAGCTCCCCGGGCCTGGAGGGAATCGAGAAGGCCACCGGCGTCGACGTGGCGGGACTCATGATCGACTTCGTCCTGGCCCACGCGTCCCGCGGTCATCCCACGACCCGGGGGGGCGGCTAAAGCCGGCGCGGAGCCGGCGGAAGGATGCGATGAAAAAGCTGCTGCTGATCTTCGTCATACTGCTGGGGGGTGCCGTCCTCGCCACCGTCGCCGGCATCCTCGCCAGCCGCCGAGGCCAAGCCGCCGGCGACGGCGCCACGGTCCTGGTGTGGAAGCTGGACGGCCCGGTGCTGGAGCAGGAGGTGCCGCGCCTGCCCTTCTCCAATGCCGCCGAGCCGGACAGCATCGCCCAGCTCTATCCGGCCTTCCGGGCCGCCCGCCTGGATTCCGGCATCAAGGGGCTCGCGGTCTACATCCAGAGCGCCGAGCTCGGCCTCGCCAAGGCGCAGGAGCTGCGGCGGCAGATGATGGCCTTGCGCCGCGCCGGCAAGTTCGTCGAGTGTTACCTGGAGACCGCCGGCGAGGGCTCGAACGGCACCCTGGCCTACTACCTGGCCACCGCCTGCGAGCACATCCACCTCTCACCGGCTGGCGACCTCAACCTGCTGGGGCTCTCCTGGGAGACCCGGCTATTGCGCGGCGCGCTCGACAAGCTGAAGATCGACCCTCAGTTCAACCGGGTGGGCCGCTACAAGAGCGCCGTCGAAACCTACACCCAGACCCGGCTCAGCCCCGAAGCCCAGGAGGCCGTGGCGGCACTGCTCGACGGCTACTTCTCCCAGATCGTCTCGGCGGTGGCCGAAGCGCGCAAAAAGAGCGAGGCCCAGGTCCATACGCTGATCGACGCCGCCCCCTACGATGCGAAGACAGCCCTCGAGAGCGGCTTGGTCGACGATCTCCTCTATCCGGACCAGTTCCTCGACCTCCTGAGGAAGCGCCTGGGCCGCAAGCCCACGCTGCTGCCGATCGAGGAGTACCGGCCCGAGCCCGCCTTCGCCGCCAAACAGGTCGCCATCGTCTTCGCTCTGGGCACCATCGTGCGGGGGGGCGGCGGCACCGCGCCCTGGACCGAGGAGAGCTACCTCGGCTCGGACAAGATGGCCGAGGTGCTCCACGACCTGCGCGAGGACGACTCCGTGGCCGCCGTCGTGCTGCGAATCGACAGCCCCGGTGGCTCGGCGCTGGCCTCGGACCTCATCCTGCGCCAGGTGGAGAAGCTCAAGCAGAAGAAGCCCGTCGTCGTCTCGATGTCCGACACGGCGGCCTCCGGCGGCTATTACATCGCCGCCAAGGCGACCCGCATCGTCGCCGAGCCCGCGACGCTCACCGGCTCGATCGGCGTCTTCGGCGGCAAGTTCGTCACCCGCCGCCTGGAGGAGGAGATCCTGGGCATCGGCCACGATTCCCAGAAGCGGGGAGCCAACGCCGACATCTACTCCGAGCTGCAGCCCTACACGCCCCAGCAGGAGGCTCTCGTGCAGCAACTCCTCAACCGGACCTACGACGACTTCGTCGGTCACGTCGCGGCCGGCCGCAAGATGAAGCGCGAAGCCGTCGAAGAGGTCGCGAGCGGCCGGGTCTGGACGGGCGCCGACGCCAAGAAGCGCGGCCTGGTCGACGAGCTCGGCGGGCTCGACCGCGCCCTGGAGCTCGCCCGGACGGCAGCCGGGATCGGCCCGGGCGAAACGGTGGCCGTCGACTTCTATCCCACGCCTCCGACCTGGCTCGACATCTTCCTGGCGAAACGCGAGCCCCGCCTCCCCGGGACCCTGGTGGAGATCGTCAAGCGACTTGAAATGGCGTCTCCCCGCCTCCTCGAGCTCCCTCCCGACCTCGCCCGGCTGAGCCGGCCCTTCTGACCAGAGACACCGACCCGGGAGCCAAAGGCTAAACATTTGAGGATAAAGCGGTTCTTACCTTTGATTGCAGGCTTCCGCCGGCCGGCCTCGGGGGGCTTGCGGGACGTTTCGGGTGTTGCTATGATGGCTCCCGTCGTAGTCAGTCATCCAAACCGCCTCAGCAGTGCTCCTCGGCTCGAGGATTTCCACAAGCTGTGGAATTTCTGTGGAAAAATAGCGCCCGTTCCACCTGAGGTCCCATAGGTTGTCCATGTCTTCCTTCTGGTCTCTTCTTCAAAGGCAGTTGCAGGAACAACTCGATCCCGAGGAGTTCGCCACTTGGTTTCGTCCCCTGAAGGTGGGGGACGAGGACGGCGACAGGCTCGTGCTCCTGGCGCCGAACTCACGATTCCTCCATACCCTGGAGGAGAGCTACCGGCCGGCCGTGAACCGGGCGGTCGCCGGTCTTGCCGGCCCCAGCTTCGAGGTTCTCTTCTCCCTCGAAGATGAGTTGGCGGCCGACGACGAGCCGCCGATCACCCCCTCGCGCTTCAACCCGAGGTACCTGTTCGCCAACTTCGTCAAGGGAAAGTCGAACGAGCTCGCCGAAGCGGCCGCGCGGCGGGTGGCCGAGAATCCCTCCCTCTCCTACAACCCGCTGTTCATCTATGGCGGAGTCGGCCTGGGAAAGACCCATCTGCTGCACGCCATCGGCCATGAGATCCAGCGCAGCCGGCCGCAGTTGCGGGTTCTCTACCTGTCCGCCGAGCAGTTCACCAACGAGCTCATCAACTCCATCCGCTTCGACCGCATGCCGGCCTTCCGTGAGCGCTACCGCACGATCGACGTCCTCATGATCGACGACGTGCAGTTCCTGGCCAGCAAGGAGCGGACGCAGGAGGAGTTCTTCCACACCTTCAATACGCTCTACACGAGCCAGAAGCAGATCATCATCTCGTCGGACGCGCCGCCGCGGAACATTCCGACGCTGGAGGAGCGGCTGAGGAGCCGCTTCGAGTGGGGGCTGATCGCCGACATCCAGCCGCCGGACCTCGAGACCAAGATGGCCATCCTGCAAGGCAAGGCCGCGCTCGAAGGCTCGCGGCTCCCCGACGAGGTCGCGGCGTTCATCGCCCGGCAGGTGAAGTCCAACGTCCGCGAGCTCGAAGGGCACCTCAACCGGGTGCTCGCCTTCGCCTCGCTGACCGGCAAGCCCCTGAACCTCGCCCTGGCACAGGAGACCCTGAAGGACATCCTTCCCGAGGAGGGCAAGAAGCCCGCCGCGGCCGAGATCATCAAGTTCGTCGCCCGCCACTACGACCTCAAGGTGTCGGAGATAAAAAGCAAGAGCAACTCGCGGCAGATCGTCATCCCCCGGCAGGTGGCGATGTTCCTCTGCAAGCGCCTGACGGACCTCTCCTACCCGGAGATCGGCAAGCTCTTCAACGACAAGCACCACTCGACGGTCATGTATTCCGTCGAGACCGTCGAAAAGAAGCGCGAGGCCGACCCCGACTTCGACCGCACCTTGAAGAGCCTCGAGGCTCACTTCGCTTGAGAGTGGCCGCGGGGAAAGCCTGTGGAGGGGCTTCGGAGCACCTGTGGAGGATCTGCGGAATTTTTTTCGGGTCTCGGTGTTTTCCTCCGCCTCCTCAAGACGTCCACAGGTTCTCCGCAGCTCGGGGTAGGGAACCTAAAGTTCCTCCCGTCTGGTACTTAGACCCCTTTTCCTCGTTTCCACAGCCCCTATGTACTACTACGTCTATGCTATATTCAGGTGTCCTCTGGTAGACGGAGAAGACGGAGAAGAGTGAATGGAAATCCGCGTCACCCGTAGTGAGTTCCTGGCCGAGCTGGCCCCCATGCAGGGTATCGTCGAGCGTAAGACGACCATCCCGGTGCTTTCCCACCTGCTGCTGACCGCCCGCGAGGACAAGCTCCATCTGGCGGCGACCGACCTTGACGTCTCCCTCACCTCCTGGTGCGACGCCGACGTCAAGCGCGAGGGCGGCATCGCCGTTCAGGCCAAGAAGCTGATGGAGATCATCCGCTCGCTCACCGGGGAAGAGGTCCTCATCGTTCAGGAAGACCCCCGCGTCCTCACCATCCGCGCCGGCAAGTCGCGCTTCAAGATCCACGGCCTGTCGCCCGACGACTTTCCCACTCTCCCCTCGGTCGATGACGGCCGCAAGGTCGAGATCCCCTTCTCCGACTTCCGCCGCATGGTCACCAAGATCCTCTTCGCGGTCTCGGCGGAGGAGTCGCGCTTCCAGTTGAACGGCGCCCTGCTCAAGCTCAAGGACGGCTCCCTGGAGATGGTGGCGACCGACGGACACCGCCTCGCCTTGGTGGAGGGCGGCCTGGGAGGGAGTAACGGCAGCGAGGACT
Source organism: Thermoanaerobaculaceae bacterium (assembly GCA_963717295.1). GTDB lineage: Bacteria > Acidobacteriota > Thermoanaerobaculia > Multivoradales > UBA5704 > DATARR01. The sequence continues at coordinate 5,708,189 of OY970330.1, read as the reverse complement.
CGGTTCTGGTGCCCCGCAAGGCCTTGCAGGAGCTCCAGCGCCTGGAGGGAGAGGGCAACCTCCTTTATGGCCGCGGCGAGCACCACCTCTCCTTCGGCCTCGGCCGGCGCGAGCTAATCTGCCGCATCCTCGAAGGGACCTTCCCGGACTACGAGAGGGTGATAGCCAAGGACAACGACAAGAAGATTCTCTTCGACCGCAAGAACCTGGTGGACGCCGTCGGTCGCGCCGCTCTCATGACGGGAGACCGCGCCCGAGCCGTACGCCTCCAGTTCTCTCCGGAGCAGATGGTGATCTCGGCCGTCAACTCCGATCTTGGCGAGGCCATGGAAGAGGTGCCCTGCGATTACGACGGGCCGGAGTTCCGGGTGGGGATCAACCCGGACTACCTCACCCAGTTCCTGCGGGAAGTGGAGACCGAGAAGGTCCGTCTGGAGCTCAAAGACGAGAACACCCAGTGCGTGGGCTATCCGCATGAGGGACCGGACACCCGGTACCTCTGCGTGATCATGCCCATGCGAATCTGATCTGACCGGATCTCACCCGCTGCTCACCCGGCTCGAAGCCCGCGACTTCCGGAACCTGGAGCCCCTCACCTGGGAGCCCGGTGCCGGCTCCCACCTCCTCCTGGGGGGCAACGGCGCGGGCAAGACGAGCCTCCTCGAAGCCATCTACGTCGCGGCCACCACCCGCAGCTTCCGTGCCGCCCAGATCGCTGACTGCGTGCACCATGGCGCCGGCTCCTTCCACGTGCAGGCGGACGTCGAGACCGACCACCGCGCGACCCTCCAAGTCGGCTGGATGGACGGCCAGCGCCTGCGGCTGCTCAACGGCAAGGCCACACCCCTCTCCGAGCACCTCGCCGCCCTGCCGGTTGTGGCCTGGACGGCCGCAGCCGAAGCCGAGGTGCTGGTGGGGACCCCGAAGGCTCGCCGGCGCTTCCTGGACCGCGGATTGGTGGGTATCCATCCCGCGGCCCTGGAGCTGCTGGGGCGCTATCGTGAAGCCCTGCGCCAGAAGCGCGGGCTCCTGCTTGGGGATGACGCGGGTACGGCCGGCCTGGAGATCTGGAACGAGCTCCTCGGCGCCACCGCGGCGGACGTCATCGTCCAGCGGCAGCGCTACGTCGAGCTTCTCAAGGTGCAGCTCGCCGCTGTGCTCGCGGCTTCGGGCCTGGCGTTCCCGTCCATCGAGCTTCACTACCGCCCCTCCCCCGCCAACGGCCTCGAAGGCCCGGAGGCCATCGCCGATGCTCTCGACCGGATAGCCGACCGCGAGCGCAGGCGCCAACAGCCCCTTCTGGGGCCTCACCGCGACGAGCTCGAGATCCTCTGGGACGGCCACGAGATCCGGCGGGTCGCCTCGGCCGGCGAACGCAAGAGCCTGTCGCTCATGCTGTTGGCCGCCCACGGCCGGGTCATGGAAGAGGCGGGGAGGACCCCGGTCTACCTTCTGGACGACACCGACGCCGAGCTGGCGCCTTCGACCGTGGCCGCCGTCTGGAGCGTGTTTCGCGAGGCCGGCCAGCTCATTGCCACGTCGAACCGTCCACAGGTCTGGCTGACCCTGGATGTGGGGCGGATCTGGGAGATGGAAAAAGGGGTTTTGCAGCTCATTTCCTGAAGCCATCCCAGGCGGCTGGAAAATCAAGGCTAAGCCATTGATATTTCAGCGCTAGAGCGCTCGCAAAATACCCCTCGTTCGTGGTATAATTTGCACATCCTGGCCCCCTTCCTCCCGCGGGGCCTGAAGTCAAGCTCCAAGGGACAGAACGGAGATCCGGTTTTGGCGAATCCAGAGTCGACCTATACGGCTGAAAATATCCAGGTACTGAAGGGTCTGGAGGCGGTGCGCAAGCGCCCGGGCATGTACATCGGGGATACCGATGACGCGTCCGGCCTCCATCACATGGTCTTCGAGGTGGTGGACAACTCGGTCGACGAGGCGCAGGCCGGCTACTGCTCGAAGATCGACGTCACCATCCACACCGACAACTCGGTGAGCGTGGAGGACAACGGACGCGGCATCCCGGTGGACCTCCACAGCGAGGAAGGGCGCTCGGCGGCCGAGGTGATCATGACCGAGCTCCACTCCGGTGGCAAGTTCGACAAGAACTCCTACAAAGTTTCGGGAGGCCTCCACGGCGTCGGCGTCTCGGTGGTCAACGCTCTTTCGGAAAAGATGGAGCTCGAGATCAAGCGCGACGGGCAAGTCTGGAATCAGACCTATCACCGCGGCTTCCCGGACGCGCCCATCCAGCCTACGGCCAAGAGCGAGCTGACGGGCACCAAGATCCGCTTCTGGCCGGACGGCGAGATCTTCGCCATCCTCGAAATGAATTACGAGACGCTGGCCACGCGCCTGCGCGAGCAGTCGTTCCTCAACCGCGGCATCCACATTCACATCAGGGACGAGCGGACCGACAAGGAAGCCGACTTCGCCTACGCGGGCGGCATCGCCTCCTTCGTGGAGCACCTGAACCGCAACAAGACGCCGATCCACCCGCAACCGGTCTTCCTCACCGACCTGCGCGACGACGGCACCGGCCCGGAAGTCATCGAGGTCGCCCTGCAGTGGAACGACGGCTACCAGGAGCTGATCTACGCCTTCACCAACACGATCAACAACCGCGACGGCGGCACCCATCTCGCGGGTTTCAAGTCGGCGCTGACGCGGGCCGTCAACGCCTACGCCACACAGTCGGGCCTGTCGAAGAACCTCAAGGAGAACCTCACCGGCGAGGACGTGCGCGAGGGCCTTACCGCCGTCATCTCGGTCAAGATCAAGGACCCCAAGTTCTCTTCGCAGACCAAGGACAAGCTGGTCTCCTCCGACATCAAGGGCTGGGTCGAGCAGGTCGTCTTCGAAAAGCTTTCCGAGTACCTGGGCGAGAACCCGCGCGAAGCCCGGGGAATCGTCGAGAAGTGCGTCGAGGCGGCCCACGCCCGCGAGGCGGCGCGCAAGGCCCGCGACCTCACCCGTCGCAAGGGCGCGCTCGACGCCTCGAACCTTCCCGGCAAGCTCGCCGACTGCTCCGAGCGCAACCCTGAGTTCGCCGAGCTCTTCCTGGTCGAGGGCGATTCCGCCGGCGGCTCGGCCAAGCAGGGCCGCGACCGGAAGTTTCAGGCCATCCTGCCGCTCAAGGGCAAGATCCTGAACGTCGAAAAGGCGCGCTTCGACAAGATGCTGTCCTCGGACGAAATCAAGACGATGATCATCGCCCTCGGAACCTCGATCGGCAAGGACGACTTCGACATCGCGAAGCTGCGCTATCACAAGCTGATCATCATGTGCGACGCCGACGTCGACGGCAGCCACATCCGGACGTTGATCCTGACCTTCTTCTATCGCCAGATGCCGGAGATCATCAACCGCGGCTTTCTCTACATCGCGCAGCCGCCGCTTTACAAGGTCAGCCACGGCAAGAGCGAGGCGTATCTCAAGGACGACCGCGAGTATCAGGCCTTCCTCGTGGACCGCATCAAGGACTCCTGGGAGCTGGAGATCGGTCACCGCGATGGCGAGGGAAACGGCACGAACGGCGCCGGCAACCGTCTCGCCGGGCCGCGGCTGGTCCACTTCCTGGAGAAGATGGATCACTTCCGGCAGAACCTGGACAAACTCGTCTCGCGCGGCTATCCGGCGGCAGCCCTGAAGACCGTCCTGATCAACGGCGTCAAGGACAAGACCTCGCTGATGGATCAAGCCAAGGTCGCGCAGATCGCTCAAGTCATCGAGGCTTCCGGCTATCACAACGTCACCGTGGGCGAGGACGGGGAGCACGAGGCTCTCTCTTACGTCCGTTTCTTCTCGAAGCGGGATGGTGTCGACCGCGAGGTGAGGATCGACTGGAACCTGGTCACCAGCGCCGAGTACCGGGCGCTGGCGAACAACCAGCTCGGCCTCGAAGCGATCGCCGCTCCCAGCTTCACCCTGGTCAAGGGCGAAAATCTGACCGTTCACACCGTGCTCGAAGAGGCGCTGGGCACCCTCTACGACGGCGCCAAGAAAGGTGTTTCGATCCAGCGCTACAAGGGCCTCGGCGAGATGAACCCGACGCAGCTCTGGGAGACCACCATGGATCCCACCAAGCGACGCCTCCTGCGCGTGCAGGTCGAGGACGACGTCGACGCCGACGCCATTTTCACCATCCTCATGGGCGACGAGGTCGAGCCCAGGCGCGCGTTCATTCAGGAGAACGCGCTGGATGTCCGCAATCTGGACGTGTAGAGCGAAATAGTAAAGATCCCGGAGAGATATGAGCGATAACAACGACGAGATCCTTCCCTTCGAGCAGCCGATTCCGGTCGGCATCGAAGATGAAATGAAGCGCAGCTATCTCGATTACGCGATGAGCGTGATCATCGGCCGCGCCTTGCCGGACGTGCGCGACGGCTTGAAACCCGTGCACCGCCGGGCCCTGTATGGCATGTGGGAGAGCGGCAACCGCTCGGACCGGCCGTACAAGAAGTCGGCCCGCATCGTCGGCGACGTCATGGGTAAATATCACCCCCACGGCGACTCCGCGATCTACGACACCGTGGTGCGCATGGCCCAGGACTTCGCCATGCGCTATCCGCTGGTGGACGGCCAGGGCAACTTCGGCTCGCTCGACGGCGACAACCCCGCGGCCATGCGGTACACCGAGGTCCGCCTCACCAAGCTCGCCGAGGAGATGATCCGCGAGGACATCGACAAGGAGACCGTGGACTGGGGTCCGAACTATGACGGTTCCGAAACCGAGCCTCTGGTGCTGCCGGCCCGCGTTCCCAATCTCCTGGTCAACGGCAGCTCGGGCATCGCGGTCGGCATGGCGACCAATATTCCGCCTCACAACATCGGCGAGGTGATCGACGCCCTGCTGGTGATGATCGACAACCCGGACGTGAGCATCGCCGAGCTGATGACCAAGCTGCCCGGCCCGGACTTTCCGACCGCGGGCTTCATTCATGGATTGGATGGAATTCGTTCCGCCTACACCACGGGCCGCGGCATCATTCAGCTCCGCGCGCGCTCGGAGATCGAGGTCCACGCCAAGAGCGAGCGGCAATCGATCATCGTCACGGAGATCCCGTATCAGGTCAACAAGAAGAAGCTCGTCGAGCACATCGCCGCCCTGGTGCGGGAGAAGAGGATCGAAGGGGTTTCCGACCTGCGCGACGAGTCCGACCGCGACGGCATCCGCATCGTCGTCGACGTGAAGAAGGACGCCATCCCGGAGATCATCCTGAACTCGCTGTACAAGATGACTCCCATGCAGACCACCTTCGGCATCATCCTGCTGGCCATCGTGGACAACCAGCCGAAGGTGATGACGCTCAAGGAGCTGCTCTACCACTTTCTCAACCATCGCAAGACGGTCATCATCCGGCGCACCCGCTACGATCTGCGAAAAGCGGAGGAGCGGGCTCACATCCTGGAAGGCATTCTCAAGGCTCTCGATCATCTCGACGAGGTGATCTCGACCATCCGCGCCAGCCAGACGCCGTCCGACGCGCGCGCCAACCTGATCGCCCGCTTTGAGTTCACCGAGGTTCAGGCGCAGGCCATTCTCGACATGCGCCTGCAGCGCCTGACCGGCCTCGAGCGCGACAAGGTGGTCGAGGAATATAAGGACCTGATGGTGCTGATCGAGCGGCTGCGGTCCATCCTCGGCTCGGACCAGTTGGTGCTCGAGGAGATCAAGCGCGAGCTGGGCGAGCTGCGCGAAACCTACTCCGACAAGCGGCGCACCGAGATCATTCCCGAGACGAATGACATTTCGATCGAGGACATGATCGCCGACGAGCCGATGGTGATCACGGTCACCCAGTCCGGCTACATCAAGCGCTCGCCGCTGACGCTCTACCGGGCGCAGGCCCGCGGTGGCAAGGGCCGCACCGGGATGGTCACCAAGGACAACGACTTCGTCGAGCACCTCTATGTCGCCACGGCCCACAGCTACATCCTGGTCTTCACCGAGAGCGGCCGGGTCTACTGGCTGAAGGTCCACGCGATTCCGGAGACGGGTCCGGCGGCCAAAGGCAAGGCGATCGTCAACCTGCTCAACCTGGAGCCGAGCGAGCGGCTGGCGACGACGGTGGCGGTGCGGGAGTTCCGGGAGGATCGCTACCTCGTCTTCGCCACCGCCAACGGCACGGTGAAGAAGACCGAGCTGGCGGCCTACGCCAACCCGCGCGTCGGCGGCATCATCGGCATCAACATCGACGACGGCGACAAGCTGCTCGCCGTGCGCGAGACGGACGGCAAGAAGGACATCCTCTTCGCCACCGCCAAGGGCTTCTCGGTGCGCTTCCCCGAAAGCGACGTGCGGTCGATGGGCAGGGCCACCTACGGCGTCAAGGGGCTCGTGCTGCGACAGGGCGACCGGGTGGTGACGATGGAGGAGCTCGATCCCCACGGCCAAGTGCTGACGGTGACCGAGCGCGGCTACGGCAAGCGGACGCCCGTCTCGGACTACCGGCTCCAGGGCCGAGGCGGGCTCGGCATCATCAATCTCAAGGTCTCGGCGAAGACGGGCGAGGTCGTCGGCGTCCGCTATGTGACGCCCGACGAGGGGCTGATGCTCATCACCCAGGAGGGGATGATCATCCGGCTCAACGTCTCCAACGTCCGCGAGGTCGGCCGTTCGGCCCAGGGGGTGAAGCTGATGAACCTGGACGAGGACGACTGCATCGTGGCCGTCGCCAAGCTCGCCGAAAAGGACGAGGAGACCGAGATCGAGCTCGCCAAGAGCGAGAGCGGCCCGGAGCTGGATCTCGAAGCGTCCGAGGCCGAGGAGCTGGATGCCGACGACGATCTGACGATGCTCGACACTCCGGTCTTCGAGGACGACGACGAGGATCCGGATGGCGGCGAAGGCGGACCCGACGAGACCGTGCACTGAGACTCCGGGGTGCTAACCTAGGGAGGCCCTCCACTTGAGGTGGGGGGCCTCAACGACGCACACGAGGAGGGGAAACCCATGGAGTTCTTTCTCGACACCGCGGAAATCAAAGAGATCGAGACCGGCCTCGAATGGGGCATGGTCGACGGCGTCACCACCAACCCGTCGCTGATCGCAAAGTCCGGCCGGCCGTATCTGCCGACCGTGCAGGCCATCGCCAAGCTGGTGCCGGGGCCGGTCTCCGGCGAGGTTCTGGCGACTGAATATGAAGAGATCCTCAGCCAGGGCCGCCGCCTGGCGGGTTTGGCGGAGAACGTCGTGGTGAAGGTGCCGCTGACGCCGGCCGGCCTGCGGGCCGTGGCCACCTTCAAGAAGGAAGGCATCCGCAACAACGTGACCCTCTGCTTCTCGGCCGCCCAGGCGCTGCTGGCGGCCAAGGTCGGCGCGGCCTACATCTCGCCCTTCATCGGCCGGCTCGACGACGTCGGCGAGGAGGGGATGGAGCTGATCGAGCAGGTGGTCACCATCTACCAGAACTACGGCTACGACACGAAAGTGCTCGTCGCCTCGGTCCGCAGCCCCATCCACGTCATCCAGGCGGCGATGCTGGGGGCGGACGTGGCCACGATTCCGTTCAAGGTGCTGGAGCAGCTCTACAAGCACCCGCTGACCGACGTGGGGCTCGACCGCTTCCTTGCCGACTGGAAGCAGACGGGCAAGAGCTTCGACGAGTCCTAAGGGGTGGAGTCAGGCCGGCTCTATCGTTTCGCGTGGGGGCTCTACCTCTTCCTGGCCCTGGCCGGGGCGATCTGGATCGGCTTCCAAAGGGGAGTCATCCCCCTCTCCTTGTTCTTGGATACGCGCCGCTGGTGGCTCGACCTCGGACTGGGGCTGGGAGCGGGCCTGCTGCTCCTGGGCCTCTGGGCGGCGGCCGAGCGGATCTTTCCCCTGGCCCGCGATCTGGAGGCGAAGCTCGCTCAGGCGCTGGGTCCCCTCTCCGGTTCCGAGGCCTTCGCCCTGGCGCTGCTCTCCGGTTTCGCGGAGGAGCTCTTCTTCCGCGGCGCCGTGCAGGGGACTCTGGGTGTGGTGGGAGCGACCATCCTCTTCGGCCTCCTGCACAGCGGGCCGGGCAAGGAGCTGCGGCTGTGGACGCTCTTCGCCCTGCTGGCGGGAGGCGTGCTCGGGCTCCTGATGGTCTGGCGGGGAAACCTGCTGGCGCCATTCGCTGGCCACTTTCTGGTCAACGCCGTCAACCTGCGGCGTCTCGCGGGCCGCGCCAGGGACTCTGCTAAACTGGCCCCGGATGAGACTGAGGTCGACAAGGAGATCTGAAACGGATGGCTAGCGATTCACGGGACGTGCTGGCGCGCATCGACTCCGAGAAGGAGCGGTATCTGGAGGAGCTGAAGGACTACATCCGTATTCCCTCCATCTCCACGGATCCGGACTTCAAGGCCGATGTTCTGCGGGCGGGCGAATTTTTGGTGGGCAAGCTGCGCGAGGCAGGCCTAAAGGCGGAGAGAATCGACTCGGCCGGCCATCCGCTGGTCTACGCCGAGTGGTTGGGAGCGCCGGGCAAACCGACGGTCCTGTTCTACGGGCACTATGACGTGCAGCCGGTGGACCCCATCGAGCTGTGGCGCAACCCGCCGTTCGAGCCCACGGTGGAAGGCGACAATCTGGTGGCGCGTGGCGCCACCGACGATAAGGGGCAGTCGTTCGCCCACGTCAAGGCGGTCGCGGCCATGCTCGCCGAGCGCGGCAAGCTGCCGGTCAACGTCAAGTTCCTGGTCGAGGGCGAGGAAGAGGCCGGAGGCCAGGCGATCGACGAGTACGTCAAGCAGGACGGCGGCAAGCGGCTCAAGGCCGACGCCGTGGTCATCTCCGACTCCTCGCTCTTCGCGCCGGGCCAGCCGTCGCTGATCTACGGTCTCAAGGGCCTTTGCTACACGGAGATCAAGGTCACCGGCCCCAACCGGGATCTGCACTCCGGCACCTACGGCGGCGCGATATGGAATCCGCTCAACGCCCTCTGCCACATCATCGCCGGTCTGCGCGACGCGAAGACGGGAAAGATCCTGATCCCCGGCTTCTACGACGACGTCCGGCCCCTGGCAGAGTGGGAGCGCGCGGAGTGGGCCAAGCTGCCGACCGACGAGGAGGCCTACCGCGTCGATCTGGGAGTGCCCGAGCTGTTCGGCGAGGAGGGTTACACCACCCGCGAGCGGACCTGGGGACGCCCGACCTGCGACGTCCACGGCCTTTTCGGCGGCTACATGGGCAAGGGCGCGAAGACGGTGCTCCCCTCCTGGGGCGGCGCCAAGGTCTCGATGCGCCTGGTGCCCGACCAGGACCCGCAGAAGATCGCCAAGCAGTTCGCCCAGCACGTCCAGGCCATCGCCCCCAAGGGGGTGACCGTCGAGGTGCAGAGCCTGCACAGCGGGCCGGCGGTGGTGGTCGAGGTCGAGGGGCCGATCGTCGACGCGGCTCTCGACGCCATGCAGGATGTCTGGGGAGCGCGGCCGGTGCGCATCCGCGAGGGCGGCTCGATCCCCATCGTCTCGACCTTCTCGTCCGTCCTCAAGAGCCCGGTCCTGCTGCTCGGGTTCGGTCTCAACGACGACGGGCTGCACTCGCCCAACGAAAAGTTCAACATCAGCCACTTCTATAATGGCATCCGGTCCGTGGTGCGGCTGCTGGATCGCCTGGGCGACCTATGAGGAGCAAGGACAACTACGAGCGCGAGATCAAGTTCCCTCACGTCGAGCTGGACAAGCTGCGGGACCGCCTGATCGAGCTCGAGGCGGAGCGCTCCGGCCCCTCGGCGTTCGAGGACAACTGGATCCTCGACCGCGACGGGGAGCTGCTCTCCACCGACCGTATCCTGCGTCTGCGCACCGACGGAGGCAAGGCGCGCCTGACCTTCAAGGGTCCCATGCACATCGAGGGCAACGTGAAGGTGCGCGAGGAGCGGGAGATCGAGGTGGGGAGCGCGGAGGACGCCCGGGTTCTGTTCGAGAATCTGGGTTTCACCCTGGTGCGCCGCTACCAGAAGATGCGGGAGGAGTGGCAGCTGGGCGGCGTGACGATCGCCCTCGACCATACGCCGATCGGCGACTTCGCCGAGTTCGAGGGCGACGGCGCGGAGACCGTGGCGAAGCGCTGCGGCTTCGATCCCGACAAGGGCGAGCGCCGCTCGTACCTGCGCCTCTATGAGGATTACCTGAAGCTCAATCCGGACGCGCCGCCGGAGATGGTGTTCCGGTAGGGCGCGGTCCCGCCGCCCGCCGCCCTCACAAATCGCCATGCAGGTTCGACGTATCCGCGCGCTGGTTCTGGCGGCGGGTCTGGGGACGCGCCTGCGCCCGCTGACCGAGCAGCTTCCCAAGCCGTTGCTGCCGGTGCGCGGCGTCCCCATCCTGGGCCACACCCTGACGCAGCTCGCCGCCTTCGGATGCGAGGCGGCGGCGGTCAACCTGCACTACCTCGGCGAGCCGATCCGCGAGCGCTTCGGCGATTCCCATGCCGGCATGCCCCTCACCTGGTCCGAGGAGCCGGAGATCCTCGGCACGCTCGGCGCCCTCCAACCCCTGAAGGAGTTCTTCGCGCCGGCGGACCTCGTGCTGCTGATCAACGGCGACAGCCTCTGCCGGTGGCCGCTGCGCAAGCTCGTCCGCCGGCATCTGGCGGCGGGAGTGAGGGCGACGCTCCTCCTCGCCTCGCGGCCGGACCCCGCCGAGTTTGGCGGCGGCGTGGGGTTGGACCGGGCGGGGAGCATCCAATCGTTCCGGCCCGGAGACCCTGAGCGGGGAGAGGTGGTGCGCCGCTACGTCTTCGCCGGTGCCCACGCAATCTCGCCGGAGCTGCTGGCCCGAGTGGAAGCCGGAAAGGCGGACATCGTGAGCGGCCTCTACGGCCCGATGCTGAAAGCCGGAGAGCGGATCGCCGCGGTGGTGTCCGCCGGCCGCTGGCACGACCTGGGGACTCCGCAGCGGTTCCTGGACGCCACGCTCGACTGGGCGCGGGCCACGGGGCCGGAGCGTCTCTGGCGCCGGTCGTGGATCTCGCCCGAGGCGAGCGTGGCGCCGAGCGCGCGGTTGAGGAGCGCCTCCGTCGAGGCCGGCGCGCGGGTCGGCGACGGAGCGCGGGTCGAGCGGTCGATCCTGATGCCGGGCGCGAGGATCGGCAAGGGGTGCGTCGTGCGCGAGTCCATCCTCGGCTTCGGCGCCTCGGTGCCGCCCGGCACCTGGGTCGAGCGGCGGATCATCATGCCCCAGCAGGCGGGACAAGTCCCCGGGCTCGACGACTCGATGGTGGGCGGCGCGGTCTACACGACGTTTGGCCGTGGCGCCTCAGACGCCTCGGACGCAAAGGGTTGAACGAGCGGCCCCAAGTCTGTCATCATCGCCGCCGGGACGATTCCGCCTCCTGTCCCCTTCTCCACCATGCCTGCCGACCTCACACAGTTCCGACTCCTCGTCTTCGATTGGGACGGGACGCTGATGGATTCCATCGGCACCATCGTCGCCTGCACCCAGAGCGCCATCCGCGAGCTGGAGCTGGGAGAGCTGCCCGAGGAGACGATCCGCAACACCATCGGCCTGGGTCTGCGGGAGACGATCGAGATCCTCAGCCCCGGCTGCGGCGAGGAGCTTTTCGGCCGCATCCTGGAGTGCTACCGGAAGCATTGGATCTCCACCTACCGCGACGCGCCTTTTCTCTTTGACGGAGTGCCGGAGATGCTGCGCGGCCTGGCGGATTCCGGTTACCTTCTGGCGGTGGCCACCGGCAAGAGCCGGCGCGGGCTTGACTACGCCCTGGAGCAGACAGGGTTGCGCGACCTCTTCCAGGTGACGCGCACGGCCGACGAGGCCTTCTCGAAGCCCCACCCGCAGATGCTCCTGGAGATCCTGGACGAGCTGGGTGTGAAGCCCGCCGATGCGGTGATGATCGGCGACACCACCTATGACCTGGAGATGGCCCGCAGCGCCAGGACGCACGCGGTGGGAGTCTGCTCCGGCGGGCACGAGCGGGAGGAGCTGCTGCGCTTCGAGCCCATCGCCTGCCTCGACCAGGTGGTGGACCTGGTGCCCTGGCTGGCGGAGCGGGGCATCGCGGTGCCGGCGTAGGTCGCCCTGAGATCGTCCAGACGCCCCACGCCGGCCGTGCTCTGCCTTACTTACCCTTCTTCCAGTCCGCGACCTTCCCTTCGAGATCCTTGAGCTGCTGCGGGGGCGGCGGCTGCTTCGCCGCTTTCGCGGCGGCCAGCGCCTTGTCGCCATAGGAAGCGGCGCCCTTGAGGTCGTTCTTCCTGGCGAGGAGGAACGCCTTGGCCCGCAGGTTGGAGTAGCTCTCCTGCTTGGCGATCGAGGCGTCGATCCAGCGCGAGGCCTCGTCCAGGCAGGTGTTGTTCTGGACGCACCAGTTGGCCGCCTGGAGTTGCGCACCGGCATCCGCGTTCGCCGCCTTGCTCACCAGCTGCGTCTTCGTGTCCACCTCGACGGTGAAGGGAACCTTGAGCTTCTCCCAGTGGATGACGACCTTGGCGGAGGTGTCCGTCACGTCGTCGAACTCGAAGGCCATGCGCTCGCGCATCTCGGCCGGCTGGGGCTTGGCCTGGACGCGCAGCGCGTCGTCCTCCTGCTTGTAGGTGAAGGCGCCCCACTCCTTGGCGTCCTTGCTGAAAATGATGGTCCAGTCGCCCGCGGTGGGAATGGTCTGGAGGCCGTAGGTGCCGGCGGCCAGCTCGTGCCCCTCGACCTTCACCGGCGTGCTGAAAGTGATCGTGGTGTTCTCGTTGGCACCCGAGCGCCAGACCTCGCCATAAGGCACGAGCTCACCCCAGATTTTCCGTCCCTTCACCCCGGGGCGGCTGTAGGTGATGGAGATCTTGGTCACCCCGACCATCTGGGAGACCCAGGCGTTGGGGCTGGGGCGGGGCAGGTCGAGCTGCTGCTGCGCGAAGGCGGCGCCTGCCGCGAGGTGGAGCGCCACGGCGCCGGCGAGGCCGGCCAGGACGCGGAATCCGAATGTTCTCATCACGGCTTTCTCCTTTTTGAGGTTTCAAGAGACGTGTTCTCGGCCAGAATCTACCAGAGGGAGCCCTCGCGGGGGGTAACCGACCTGTAAAAGGGTGGCCAATCCGGCTCGTCGGTCACGTCCTACGGTCCATCGGTCACGACCGACGCCGAGTCGGTCATGACCGACAGCTCGTTGGTCGCGTCCGATGCCACGTCGGTCGCGTCCTACCACTCATCGGTCATGACTGACAGCGCAACGGTCGCGCCCCGCGGCTCGTCGGTCACGACCGATGACACGTCGGTCACGTTCCAGGCACGTCGGTCATGACCGACGTCACGTCGGCCGCGTCCTACGGCTCGTCGGTCACGACCTATGACGCGTCGGTCACTTCCTTCGACTCATCGGTCATGACCGACATCGCATCGGTCGCGTCTTACGTGGCATCGATCGCGTCCGAGGCAGCATCGGTCACGTCCGACGTTCCATCGGTCATGACCGACGTGGCGTCGGTCACGTCCAAAGGGGCATCGGACCGATCTCCGGGCCGTTTCAGGCCGAGATCCGCGCCACTCTTTCCAGAGGCGGCCCCACCGCGATCAGCCGGCTGCGAGATGCTCCCCGCTGAGGTGCTGAGCCAGAGAAGTGCTATCTTGTCGCGGATTCAAGACTCCGGAGAACATTGCCCGCCATGCCTTCGATGGTTCATGAGATCCTTTTGGATCTCTTCAAGAATCGCCCTGCGCTTGCCCCCGAGATCCTGGCCGAGGTGCTGGGTGTGTCGTTGCCGGTCTACACCGAATCACGCCTCGCATCCACCGACTTGACCGAGATCCAGCCTGCCGAATACCGCGCCGACCTCGTCGTCCTTCTTCTTGATGGCGACACCACCGTCCGGGTGATCGTCGTCGAGGTCCAACTTGCGACCGATTCCCGCAAGCGATTCAGTTGGCCGGCCTATGTGGTCGGTGCGCGTGCCCTCCACGGCTGTCCGGCGGATCTGCTCGTCATCGCGCCTGACCCGTCCGTGGCCCGATGGTGTGCGGAACCGATCGAGATCGGCGTCGGCTTCGTCCAGCACCCGCCGGTGCTGGACCGCGCCGCGATTCCGGTGGTGGCGGACCCTGGGGAAGCGGTCCGCCGTCCCGAGCTCGGGGTACTGTCCGCGATGGCACACGGCGAAACCGAACAGGGTGCGACGATCGCCGCCGCAGTGCTGCCCGCGATCCAAGGGCTCGACGACGACAGAGCCAGGCTGTACTACGACCTCGTGTACAATTCCTTGAATGAGGCGGCTCGCCGCGGCTTGGAGGCAATGATGAAAGGCTACGAGTACCAGAGCGACTTCGCGAAGAAGTACGTCGCGCAGGGCCGCACCGAGGGACTCACCGAGGGGCTCACCGAGGGGCTCACCAAGGGGCTTACCGAGGGGCTCACCAGGGGCCGCACCGAGGAGGCGGCGCGCAACCTGCTGACCGTGCTTCGCGTGCGCGGCATTGTGGTGCCGGATTCCATCCGCGAACGCATCCTGGCTCAGAGAGATCCAGAGCGGCTGGAGCGCTGGCTGGAGAAGGCCGCCGTGGCCGCTTCGGTCAACGCGATCATCGACGAACCGAACTGACGCTCCCGAGCTCCGCTTCTCCTTCGGGCCTTCGCCCCCTCCTGCGATTGCAGCTCCTCCCTCGAAGGCCACTATCGGTTCTTGCGAACCGCAATGAGTAAATACGTCGTAGGTGAGCCGGTCAGGCCGGTTCTTCCGAAAGTACCGGCTCGTTTTTCATCGCCTCCGCCCGCCGCCGGGACTCCGCGCCCTCCCGGCGCCTCGCCTCCTCGTTCCATTCGGCGGGCGACTGCACCCTGCCCTGGAGGTTGCGGTGGACCAGGTCGGCGATGGCGCGAATGTGGTCCGGCCGGTCGTTCAGGGCCGGTATGTAGCGGTAGTGCTCGCCGCCGGCATGGACGAAGACCTCCCGGTTCTCCCGGTCGATCTCATCGATGGTCTCCAGGCAGTCGGCCGAGAAGCCGGGGCAGATGATGTCGAGCTTCCGGGTGCCGGCCTTCGCCAGGGCCGTGAGCGTCTCGTTGGTGTAGGGTCTCAGCCACTCCTCCGTTCCTAGCCTCTCGCTGGCGGCCCCGAGCGCTCCGCCCTCTCCACGTCCGCGATTACCTGCCGCGCCAGCTCCACGGTCGCCGCCTCCTGCTCGGCCGCGTCGCAGAAGAGCTTCAAGGCCGCCAGGGATTCTCTCTGAATCTTTTTGGCGTCGAAGATCCACTTCATCTCCACCGCGATCAGCGCCACTTCCGCGTTTCGCCCGTCCTGGAGCCAGAGGACCGCCAGCTCGAGCGAAACGAGCGCCGCCTCGTAGGGAAGCTCCAAGTCCTTGAAGCGCAGGCGCACGGGTTCCAGTCCCGCTTTGGCTTCCTCGGGTCGCCCCAGTCCCGCGGCAATCCTCGACTCCAGCCAGGCCAGGCGAAGCCGGTTCATTTCGCCGCCTTGCTCTACGACCAGCTCCCGAACCTTTGGCAGCAGTGCCGCCGCAGCCTCCCACTTTTCCAGGTGCCCCAGGTTGTCCGCCGTGTTGAAGCGGAGGGCGAGGAGCAGATTCGGGTCTGCCGCGGCCTCCACGAAAGGCGCGGCCTCCAGGAGCACCGCGAGTGCACTCTCCGAGTCCCCCATGTGCTCGAAGACGTTGCTTTCGTTCAAGAGGATTCTCGCGGTGCCTGCCGTGTTGCCGCGGCTGGCGCCCCTGGCCCGGCCTAGCAAATCCAGGGCGTCCGAGAAACGTAGCTGTGCGCGGCGGAGGGAGGCTTCGAGGGAAAGGAGCCGCCATTCCGGAAGCAACCCCGAGTCGAAGGCCGCGCCAGCCCGCCAGAGAGTCCAGGCGCAGGTGAAGGCCTCGTCGGCGCCGTCGAAGTCGGTGGCGACCCGGCGGGAGTTTCCGGCGTAGGCCCAACAGAAACCCTGCACGCGGCAACGTCTGGCCTCGCCGGGAACCTGACCTGCAATCCACAGGGCGAGGTCGGTCAACCCCACCGTCTCCTGCACGTCACAGCTCGCCGCACGCACGCTCGCCTCGCAGAGTGTGATCGCCAGCACCCAGCTCCGGGAGGCTCGCGGAAAAAGCTCGAGCAACCGGCGGCGGTACTCCATGGGAAACGGCTGTAGCGCGGCCCAGATCGCTTCGGCTTCGCGCCGCTCGTCCTCCAGCGTCTTTGGCTCAGGTACGAGACCTTCCACGAGGTAGGGGCTCACCGCCAGCAGGGCGTGCTCCAGGCCTCGCCAATCCAGCGGCTTCATGAACGACCTGCTCTGTTCCTCGACGATCGCGAGGACGGCGGCGAAGAAGCGGCGGAGGTACGGCTCTACGGGCCAGGGAACGCCGGCCTGCTTCGCCATGCGCCGCAGCTTGTCCTCCGGCGGCATCTCCTTCCCGAGCTCGAACCGCGAGATCTCCGTCTGCGCCACCCGGGCCGCCTTGCCGAACACCGTCTGACTCTCCCCGGTGAGGAGGCGCAGGAAGCCCACCACCAGCCGCGAGACGCTCGTATCCCCCTCCATCGCCATGCCGCCGCTCCTTCTCTTTGAACTAGGTTAAGGTGCTTTGGTCCACTTTTTCCGGAGGGCCGCCCCCTTGGTCATGGCGGTCACGGCGGAGCGCCCTCCAGGGAGTCGCAATGGCCAGCGCCTCATTCCGCCACAAGACCGTCCTCCTCCTGCTCGTCGCCGTCCTCGCCGCACCTTGGGCGTCGGCTGCCGCCCAATCCGGGCCAGCGGCGACCTCCGCGCCTGCGTCGCTCGATCTCTTCAGCACAAGCTGGCGCTTTCTTACCCACCTCTGGAGCAAGGAGGGCTGCCGCATCGATCCCAATGGACGTTGCTTGCCGCAATCGGCTCAGCCTCGTCCCGTGCCTCGAACGGGTTGCCACATCGATCCGAACGGCACCTGCCACTCTCTTTCGACGCCTGACACCGACACGGGCTGCCGCATCGACCCGGATGGCCGTTGCGCGCCGAAGCCGGCCCTGAACACGGGCTGCCGCATCGACCCTAACGGCCTCTGCCGGCCCTAGCCTCAATCTCGGTCCCTCACTTCCTTCTGGAGGGACGGGGCCGAGCGCTCCGATTTTCGGACCTCGGCCAGGACGTGGCGGGTCAGCTCGACTGTCACCGCCTCCTGCTCGGCGGCGTCGCGGAAGAGCTTGAGCGCGGCGAGAGCTTCTTCCTGAATCCCCTTGGCCTTGAAGATCCACGCCATGGTCGCCGCCAGCTTTCGAACCTCCGCCGGGCGTCCGGCCTCCAGCCACAGCACGGCCAACTCAAGAGAAGAAAGAGCCGCCTCATAGGGCAGCCCGAGGTCGGTGAAAGCCAGGCGCACCTGCTCTAAGCCCATCATGGCCTCCGGGGCGCGGCCCAACCCCGCGGCCACTCTCGATTCCAACCAGACCAGCCGCCGGAGGTTCATTTCGTGGCCTTGCTCGAGCGCCAGCTCGCGTACCTCGGGCAGCAGTCGAGCAGCTTCGTCATGGCGATCCAGCAAGCTGAGAACGTCCGCGGTATTGAAGCGGAGGGCGAAAATCTGCTCCGGGTCGCCGCAGGCCTCCACGAACGCCGTGGCCTCCTGCAATGCCGCCAGCGCGCCCTCCAAATCTCCCGACTGCTCGAAGACGTTGCTCTTGCTTAGGAGGATCCGCCCGCTCGTCAACTCGTTTCCCCTGCATCCTGCCAGGGCTCGGCCGAGAAGCTTCAGCGCTTCCGGGAACCGGTGTTGCGCTCGCCGAAGAGAGGCTTCGAGGTCGAGCATCCGCCACTCCGGCAGCAGCTCGGAATGGCAGGCCGTTCCCTTCTCCCAAAGGCTCAAGGCCCGCGCGAAGGCTTCATCGGCAGCATCGAAGTCCGTGGCGGCCCGGCGGGAATTCCCGACGTGAGCCCAGCACCAACCCTGGAGGCGGCAGCGGCAGATCTCATCCCCCTGCACTTTCTCGGCCGTGAAGAGGGCGAGGTCGGCCAGCTCCACCGCGTCCTCCACCTTGTGGGCCGCCGCCCGCACACTCGCCTCGGACAGCTTCACCGCCACGGCCCAGGTGCGGAATGGAGGGAAGACCGTGATCAGGTCCCGCCGCTCCTTGCTGCCGGCAGCCTTGAGGATGTCCAGCACCTCCACGGCTTCCCGGAGCGCCGCCTCCGCCTTCTGCCGTTTCTTCCGGCGGACCAGCTCGTCGTGGAGGGACGCGGTCACGGCCGTTCCCGCCGCCAGGGTGGCGCGGACGATCCTGCCGCGCTCCGCCGCCGTGAGGGTCACGAGCGAAGCGGCCTCTTCCACAGGCGGCGGGGCGACGAGGCGATGCACGAAGAGCAGGGCGTCCACGGCTTCCGGCGGGCGCCCGAAGGGGGCCACGAGGAAGTCCAGAAGCTCGCGGCTCCACTGCCGGCCGTCGTTCTCGTAGCGGGAGATCTGCTTCTCGTCCGTCAGGCCGAGGGCGACGGCGAGCTGCTTTTGCGACCAGCCGGCTTCATGACGCAGATAGATCAGCGTCAGCGCCTCCGCGGAGCGTCGTTTCTCTTTCGCCATGCCGAAACTCCTTGAGAACGGGTTCACTACCAGGGTGCCCGCCGGCGCGTTTTCGTGACACGGAGCTGCCGCCAGATTACCGGTAGCGAGAATTCCCTGCGTACCTTCTAGATTAGAGCAAATTCAAGTTCTCTGGTCCGGCGTCACGGAAGCACCCCTATCCTGGCTCCGCAATGAATCACCGCGAGCACCCCCAGCCAGAAGCCCTCCTGCGCTTCCTGAGAGGCGAGGCAGCCGGCGCCGAGAAGAGCGCCGTCGTACGGCACCTGCTCGCCGGCTGCCCGCGGTGCGTGGCGGTGACGCAGCCGTTGTGGGGGCTCGCGGAGGGACGAATGGAGGTTATGAGTGATCGAAGGCGCGAGGGAGGAATTGCGGGCTGCCGCAAGAGATCTGAAGTCGATCCGCTACCGGATGTTGGGTGTGCACGCGAGTATTACGCCGTCTCCGCAAGAGACTTCGAGGGGCGACCTCGCGGGCGAAATGGACGTGGAGACGGAGATACGCAACGTCATCGCCTGCGGCATTCAAGACGGCCTGAACCCGCTGATCGATGACTGGCTCAATGCCGCCAACTATCAGCCGAAGAGGGGGGAGGCGGCCGTCGACACCGAAGGCGGCTCGCCGTCCATCGCGCACCTCGACCTCAGCGTCTTCAGTGAAGAAACGCGGCAGGCACTCCATGACCTGGTGGTGGTGGAGAACTTCAGCCGCACGGAACTATCGCGAAGTTTGAGGACACGCGCCTTGAATGGTCACTTCGAGCTGACGGTGGAAGCGGCCGGGTTCCTGACCCTGCCGGCCGAGGTCACCCGCGGACTGCGCGTGGTGCCCGGCGATCTCTTCTTTCTGCATGTGGAGCGAGGAATTTGACGTAATCGTCCGAAAGCCACTTCGGATTGCGCTCTCCCCGGGGCCTGTCCGTCCACCCGGTAATAACCCTCCTCCTCCCGTCCGTCCGGCAGCGGATAGCCGCGCAAAAGCGACGGCGGGGCCGCTGAACTTCGTGCTCGCGGCGTGCCGGCAGGCCGTCGCCGCGCACCGGGAAAGAGGAGGCAACGTTCAGGCCCTTCTGAGCCGTCACCTGCTGCCCCACTTCCACGGCGTCGAGCTGCTGGCCTCGGAGCATGCCCGCGGTCTCGTGGAGCTGCGCCGGTTTCTGGAGAGCCAGGGCTTGTGCGCCAGGCCAAGCCTGGGAAAGGGGGAAGCGATGTAGGCAGTAGCTGACAAAGCGGAAACCTTTCAGATGGAACCCGGCAGGTGTGAATCCTGCCCGGCAAAGGTTGGCCACCAGCCGGAAGCGAGTCTTGCGTGGGCCTATCCCGTAAGGGCGCCTGCGAAGCGTAGACAGCGAGGTCGGAGGCCGTGCGATGGAGCCCCGAAAGGCTCGTGTCGTCGAGGTCGTCCACGTATGCTCAAAGGGCGGCAGCACTCCTGTGTCGAAATGGCCTGACACGAGGAGCTCGACCGGGGTCAGAGAGTACGGCATACGACTATGGGGGTTGCTCCAGGAACCTGGGAGATCCCGCCATTTCCGCCGAAGAAAGCGCCGGTGAGGGTCCCGGCTGACCAAAGATCCTGGCTTGCGGCTAGGGGACGTCCACAGGCAGCAAGAGCGAAACCAGGCGGACGCACAGGCGGTACGACTGGGACAAGGGTAACCGAGCCCGGTCGGATGGATGGTGGGAAGTCAGAGAGCCGAATAGTACCTGTGAAGCCGGGGAACCGCCCCGAGGGACCCGGTGG
The DNA here is from genome assembly GCA_963717295.1 of Thermoanaerobaculaceae bacterium. GTDB lineage: Bacteria > Acidobacteriota > Thermoanaerobaculia > Multivoradales > UBA5704 > DATARR01. The sequence goes on along the minus strand of OY970330.1, from coordinate 5,687,972 downwards.
AGGGAAGGAGGCTCCGGGGCACGGAACCGAATGGGGGGATAGATGTCGGGATCACCGAATCTCGGAAGCATCTCAACGCGACTCCGTCGGATAGCACGATTGGCGAGGGAAGATCCGGAGCGTTCGTTCTTGAGCCTGGCTCATTACATCGACGAGCACTGGCTTCAGGAAGCCTATTCCCGGACCCGTAAGGATGGAGCGGTGGGTGTAGATGGCCAGACCGCCGAGCAGTATGCGGAGCATCTGGGGGCCAACCTCCGGTCGCTCCTCGACCGCTTCAAGTCGGGCCAGTACCGAGCACCGCCGGTCAAACGGGTCCACATTCCGAAAGGAACCGGGTCGCAGACCCGCCCAATCGGGATTCCCAGCTTCGAGGACAAGGTGCTACAGCGTGCCGTGGCGATGGTGCTGGAGGCCATCTACGAGGAGGACTTTCTGGCCTGCTCGTACGGTTTTCGACCGGGTCGCTCGGCTCACGAGGCGCTACGTGATCTCTGGCAGGAACTGATGGGGATGGGTGGTGGGTGGGTGCTAGAGGTGGACATCCGGAGTTTCTTCGATGAGTTGGACCATGGCCATCTAAGATCCTTCCTGGACCGTAGGGTACGCGACGGCGTGATCCGTCGGGCAATCGGCAAGTGGCTGCAGGCGGGTGTGCTGGAAGAGGGGCGTCTGATGCATCCAGTCACGGGGACACCGCAAGGCGGTGTCATCTCCCCTTTGTTGGCCAACCTTTACCTGCATGAAGTGGTGGATCGGTGGTTTGAGGAAGAGGTCAAGCCCCGTCTTGGAGGACGGGCGGTCCTGATCCGCTACGCGGACGATCTGTTGATCGTCTTCGCTGCTGAAAAGGATGCCCGTCGTGTGGAGGAAGTCTTGCCGAAACGAGTTGCTCGTTACGGTTTGCGACTTCATCCCGAAAAGACCCGGCTGGTGCACTTCCAAATACCGCCAGACAAGGAGAAGCCGGCTCGATTCGATGGGCCGGGGGCATTTACTTTCCTTGGGTTCACGCACTACTGGGGCAGGAGCCGCAAAGGCAACTGGGTGGTCAAGCGCAAAACGGCCGCGAGTCGATTGACCCAGTCGTTGTCCAAAGTCCGGCAGTGGTGTCGCCGCTGGCGACATGAGTCTGTGCCGTGGCAACAACGCCGGCTGTCGTTAAGCCTGCGTGGGCACTATGCCTACTACGGGATTACAGGCAACTACCGGTCCTTGAGCAACTTCCATCGGCAGGTCACGCGGGAATGGCGCAAATGGCTGAATCGAAGGTCGCAGAAGGCGAGGATGACTTGGGAGCGGTTCAACCGCCTCCTCGTCACCTACCCGCTGCCACGCCCTCGGATCGTCCATGCCATCTGAGTCGCGTAGCGAAGCCGTGCCACGAGGAGCCGGATGCGGGAAATCCGCACGTCCGGATCTGTGGGGGGCCCGGTCGGGCAACCGGCCGGGCCTACCCGATTGCAGAGCGGCGCGAACGGTTCGCTTTTCGGCTGGCCGACGCGTTGGCCGGCCCCGAGGCGACGAGCTTCGAGCGGCCTGAAGCGGGGACGGTGCCGGTGTTGTTGGGCAACCCGCCCTGGCGCGGGCATTCCGCGAACCAGGGCCGCTGGATTACCTCGCCCTCGGCGTCGAGGAACTCTTCGCTACGCCGCGCCGCCTTCGTGGTCAATCACAACGGGCTCGATGCCTTGACCTTCCGCGGCCTTCGCCGCTCGCTAATGGGCACCTTCGAGGAGATCCATGCCCTCGACCTGCACGGCAATCAGAGGAAGAGAGAAAGAGCGCCGGAAGGCGGACCGGACGAAAACGTTTTTTCAGGCGTGGCCCAGGGAGCGGCGGTCCTTTTGTTGGTGAAGCGGCCGGATCTGCCGCGGAGAGTATTGCGGGCCGACCTCTTCGGCACCCGCCAGTCCAAGCTTCGCGCGCTGGGCCGGGGAAACGTCGAGACCCTGCCATGGCGCGAGGTGCAGCCGCGCTCTCCGGCCTATCTGTTCCTGGCCGGCGCCGGCCGCATCGAGGAGGAATATCAGCGAGGTCTGGCGTTGCCTGAGATCTTCCCGGTTCATTCGGCGGGAGTGATCACCGGTCGGGACGCCCTGCTGACCAGCCTCGATTGGCGGACCTTTGAAGGCCGCGTCGAGCTGCAAGCCGGCGAGGATTGGCGCCGCAAGCTGACCGTTTATCTGGCGCGGCCCTTCGACGTTCGCCACCTGATGTACGCGCCGGAGCTGCTCGCCCGCCCGCGCCGCGCCCTCATGGCCCATATGGGGTGTGGCGGGAACCTTGGGCTGATCGTGGCGCGGCAGTGCAAGGAAGAGCCGGGAGCGATGGTGACCCGCTGGATCGCGGGCCATAAGGCGGTGAGCGCCTACGATGTCAATTCCGTCTTTCCCTTGTATCTCCACCCGGAAAACGACGGCGCCGCCAACGTCGCTCCGGAGCTGTGGCGGCGGCTGGCGGAGCGATATGGCAGGAGTCCCGAGCCCCCCGAAATTCTCGCGTACGTCTATGCCGTGCTCTACAGCCCTGTGTACCGCAGGCGCTATGGAATCCTTCTCAGGAGAGGCTTTCCCCGGATCCAGTTTCCGCCGGAATCGCGGCACTTCCGCCGGCTTGCGGAGCTGGGGGGCGAGCTGATCGCTCTGCATCTCCTGGAGGACGAGAGGTTGCGAGCCGCTCCAGTAAAGTTTTCTGGCGATGGAGGCCGGCCTCTGGGAACCGCCAGCAAATCGGTCTGTGACTACCGGGAATCCGAGGGCCGCCTCTATGTCAACGAGCACGGTCTGTGCTTCGAGGGCATCGAGCCCGAGGTCTGGGCCTTCCGAGTCGGCGGCTACCAGGTGCTCTCCAACTGGCTGCAAGCCCGTGCCGGCCGGGTCCTCAGCCACCACCAGAACCGGGAGCTACGCCAGATCGCCGAAGCGCTACGACTGACTCTGCGGGTCCAGCAAGAGATCGCCGTGGCCGAGGCAAGGTGACGAATTGACCTCTGAGAGGGCCACCTTCAGGAGGGCAAGACGGTCAGGCTGGTTCGTTCGAGAGCACGGGCTCCGCCTTCATCGCCTCCGCCCGCCGCCGGGACTCCGCGGCTTCCCGCCTCACCGCCTCCTCGTGCCACTCCGCGGGCGACTGCACCCAGCCCTGCAGGTTGCGATGGACCAGGTCGGCGATGAAGCGGATGTGGTCCGACCGGTCGTTCAGGGCGGAGATGTAGCGGTAGCGCTCGCCGCCGGCGTGGACGAAGACCTCCCGGTTCTCCCGGTCGATCTCATCGATGGTCTCCAGACAGTCGGCCGAGAAGCCGGGGCAGATGATGTCGAGCTTCCGGGTTCCGGATTTCGCCAGAGTCGTGAGCGTCTCGTTGGTATAGGGTCTCAGCCACTCCTCTTTGCCGAAGAGCGACTGGAAGGAGACCGTCCACTGCTCGGGGGAAAGCCGGAGCTCCTCGGCGGCGAGGCGGGCGAGCTTGTGGCACTCGCAGAAGTAGGGATCGCCCGCCAGGAAGTAGCGCTTGGGGATACCGTGGAAGGAGAAGAGGAGCTTCTCCGGCAGCCCCTCGCGGTCCCACAGCTCGCGGATGCTCGCCGCCAAAGCCCGGATGTAGGCGGGATCGTCGTGGTAATGATGGATGGTGCGGATCTCCGGGACCCAGCGCCAGGTCGTCAGCTCGGCGGCCACGGCGTCGATCGTCGAGCCGGTCGTCACCGCCGCGTACTGGGGGTAGAGCGGCAGCACCAGGAGACGGCGGCAGCCCTTGCCCGCCAGCTCGCGCAACGCCGATCGCACCGAAGGGTTGCCATAGCGCATGCCGACCGCCACATGGACGGGCGTGCCGATCTCCCGCCGCAGCACCTCCTGAAGGGCCGCCGCCTGGCGGTTGGTGATGGCGAGGAGGGGCGAGCCCTCCGCCGTCCACACCTTCTTGTAGAGCGCTGCGGACTTGGCCGGCCGAAAGGGGAGGATGAACAGGTGGAGGATCAGCCACCAGAGAAGCCGGTTCATCTCGATGACCCGCGGATCGAGGAGGAACTCGCGCAGATAGCGCCGCAGCGCCGGCGAATCCGGCGCGTCGGGCGTCCCCAGGTTGGCCAGGAGGACGCCGACCGCCGGCACCTCCCCGTGCTGGAAGTCGGGTTGACCGAAGTACTTCATGGCGGGGGAGTCTAACTCACAGAGGTAGAAGCCCCCGTCTCCACCAGCTGAAGGACATCGCGGAAGAGTTTGTCGAACGAAGGGGCTCCTTGCCGGGCGCGCTCCAAGTCGAACACTGCCGCCAGGGCGGATTGGTCGAGCGTCTCGACGTATCGTTGACCCGTTCCCATCCGGGCGGTCAGCCATTCCTTGGCACCCCGGATAGCCTCGGGATCGGAAGGTGCTTCGAGATCCGAATCCAGCCCGCGTCTGCCCCGGAGGGATTCCGCGGAGGCTAGGAACCAAGCCTCGAACTCCCGCTTGGCGAGCACGACTCGGATAGGTATGTCTGATCGGGCCTTTTGCGCCCGAGCCAGCAGCTCCGGTCCAAGGGTTGCCGGACATTCGTCGTCTCCATCCAGCACGATCAGGATAGCCCCGTTTCTGCCAGCCCTCCGTGCCGCCAGCTCGACCGACCGCTCGAGTTCGTCGGGCTTGACCAGCCTATTTCGAGGCACCCGGAAGGGTTGAATCCTCAAGACCAGCTCCGGAGAGCCGAGGCTGACGATCCGCCGGACGGTGACGGGAACGGCCTCGACCTCCCCATGCCCCTCGACGATGCACGCGAGGTCGAAGGTCATTCGGAATCCTCCCGAAGAATAAAATCGTCTATCCATTCATTCTTAGATACCTTGAAAAGGTCTACTGGTTGTAAAACGAGCTTGCTCGCGGCTGGCTCGGGGGTGAGTTGGTTAAGCCGCAGTAACTCTCCTGGGGTGTATAAGCGGTCACGGAGAGCTGATGCCCCGACATCATCTAGAGCACCGATCCTGGTGAGGCCCTGGTCAGCGACGACCGCCAGGATGGACCCGCCCGGAATCTTAGAATCGTCCAGAAGCTCCGGGCTGTGGCTCGTCACGAGCACTTGAGTGCTCCCGCTGCCTTCCCGCAGAGCATCCAGAAGGACTCCGGCTGCTTCGGGGTGAAGAGCGAGCTCAGGCTCTTCGATTCCCACGAGCGGAACCTGCCCCATGTGACCGTTGGTGGACTGAAAAAGAGCGACCAGTATCCCCAGAGCGCGAAGAGTTCCGTCTGACATGCTGGAGGCGAGGAACTTCCAGGAGGACTTCGACTCAGCGCTTCGCTGTCGGAACTCCAGGGTTTCTTTGGGGCCGATCGACCTGGTCTCGACGCCGCTCACGCCGGAGACAACGCGTGAGAGATATTCTTCGATCCGCCTCTTGGTGGCTGGTGAATGGGCGCTCAGTTGAGCGAGGACGCTCGCAAGGTTGCCTCCATCCCGATTCAACAGCTCGCCTGCATCCGGCGCCTGGAGATCGCGGATCCTGTCAGGGTTGAGGCTGTAGAAGCCCATGCGTGACAATGCTTCGTAGACAGGCCTAAATTCAGGCAACCCTGACGCATTGACGAGATAGAGTCGATCTCCAGTCGCCGCCGGAGCGACCTGGGCACTTGTCGAGACAACCTTGCCATCGCGAACCAAGTAGTGAACGATTGAGGATCCCGTCCCCAAAACCCTGCAGGCCTCGCGCTGAACTTTGTATCCTCCCTGTTTGAGAGCTCCAATCCGGAAAGCATAAGAACCTTGCCCACCGGTCCGCAGCCGGAACTCGATCCGCAGGCCGAAATGGGTCGGGTGCCCGCCGGAGCGGAGCCGTACTTCCTTGATCCCCCCCCGGTCGCGGAGCGCATGGTCGAGGGACGTGCGGAGCGACTCCGTCACGAGCCGCAGGGCGTCGAGGAAGTTGCTCTTCCCCGAGCCGTTCGGGCCAACCAGGAAGGTCAAAGGACCCAGAGAGACATCGCAGCGAGCGATGCTCTTATAGTTCTCCAGCAGAACTCGCGTCAGGAAGGTCGAATCGCCCATGGCGGACCGGGTATGCACCGGTCCGCCCATTGTGGCACAGGAAGGGGTCAGGCCGGGTTCTCCAGCAATCCGAACACCTCCCCCACCTGCTCCCAGCCGATCCGCATCAGGAAGGTGTTGTTCCGGCCGTAGGACTTGCTGCCCAGGATGAAGAAGCCGGGCTCGGGGTTGGTGAGGGTGTCGGCGCCGTGCGAGGTCTGGGTCAGGCAGTCGGAGCTGCCGGCTCCCAGGAGGGCGCCGGCCAGCTTGATGGGGCCGCAGGTGGCATAGCACTCGTGGACCTGGAGCTGGCGGTAGATCTCGCGATCGCCCACGGAGCCGGTAAGGGAGAGGATGCGGTCCACCTCGACCGTCTCCGGCCCTTCCCCGTTCCTCAGCGCGACGTGGAGCCGGCCGTTCGGCTTCGAGATCGCCTCGACTACGGCGCCGCGCTTGACCTTGACGGCCGGCGTGGCTCCTGACGCGAGCGCCGCGGCCGCGGCGGCGAGGCCCGCCCGCTCCGGCAGCGGATCGCCCGGATGGGTGCCCCAGCTCGGCTCGGGATTGCGCAGCAGCCAGATCACCTCGGTGCCCGGCGCCTCCCCGGCCAGCCGGGCGAGCTCGCGGGCGGCGGTCTGCGCCGAGTGGCCGGCCCCGGCGAGGAGAACGGTCTTGCCGGACCAATCCGCCGCTTCCCGCGCGAAGTCGGGGATGTCGCTCCGGATCTCGCCGCCGAAGCTGCGCTCGCCGGGGGCGGGGATGCCGCCGTCGCCCAGGGTATTGGGGTGTCCCCAGGAGCCGGTCGCGTCGATCACCAGGTCTGCCGCCTCCGTCCACTCGCGGCCGGTCTCGTCCGTCAGGAGCAGGCGGAAGGGGCGCCGCCCGCGCGCGGCCGTCGCGATTTCCTCGTGCTTGAGCAGCCCCTCGCGGCCGATCCCGAGCACCCGGGTGCCGAACCGCAGGTGCGGAGCGATCTCCGGCAGGCCGGCGAGGGGCTCGAACAGCCGCTCGGCCAGCTCGCCTCCGGTGGGGCACTCGGCGCCTTCCGGCGGTTCGATGCCCGCCGCTGCCAGGTGCCGGCGCATGCGGGGAGAGACGTTCATCTCCCAGGGGGTGAACAGGCGGACGTGCCCCCAGGCGCGGACGTTGCCGGCGACCCCGGGCGCCGCCTCGTAGACGGTGAACGGGAATCCCTCCTCGGCGGCGGCGAGAGCGGCTTCGAGGCCGGTGGGACCGGCTCCCAGGATGGCGAGGCGAGGCTTGGGGTCGGTCATGTCATCTCTCCTGATTTCTTTCCTAAAAGCGGGAAGCCGCGCGCTCGCGGGCGGGCAGGATCTCCAGGCAGGTGGTCCACCAGCCGGTGAGGATTGTCTCGACGAACTCCTCGGGCAGCTTCTCGCGGCGCATCTCGGCGGCCAGCCCCTCGTGGTCGTAGCGTAGCGGCAGCAGCTCGACGCCCAGATGATTTTTCGGGGCCTCCCGGGCCTCCAGCATCGCGAACCACACGTTCGTGGTGCCGTCGTTGGCCGGCCGGCCGATGACGCCGGCGTTGATCACGTCACGGCCGGAGGCGAGGCGGCGATGCCACTGCAGCCCGGTGTGGGTGCAGAGGATGCCGTCGCAGCGGTTCTGGTCCAGGAGCACCTCCAGGAACGGCGCCGGCGAGGTGCTCTGGAAGAGGAACTCGTTGACCCGCCGCGGCGAGCCGTGGACCAGCAGCAGCTCCCGGTTCCCCACCCGCACCCGGCGCCGTCGGGGGAGCGTGCCCATCCAGGCCTTGAACTCCGGCGAGCAGTTTCGCTCGGTGTAGCCGTAGGAGATCCCGGCGAAGTGGTTGTCCCGCGGATCGGTGTAGCCGCAGTTGCAGTCCTCGCGGCCCGAGGCCAGAGACTCCTCGTAGTTGCCCTGAATGGCGAGCACTCGCCCTTGAGCCAGCAGCGGGCGCACCTTCTCAGGGTTCGGGCCGAAGGCCCCCAGGTCGCCCAGGCAGTAGACCGCCTCGGCGCCTCGCCTCGCCGCCTCCTCCAGCACCTCGGCCAGGGCGTAGTGGTTGCTGTACACGCCGCCGAAGACGGCGATGCGGGACCAGGGTCCCTCGACGGGCGTGGGATCGCCGGCCGGCGCCCGGTAGGACTCCAGCGCCGTCTCCCTCTCCTCCGGGGAGAGCTTCACGCCGGTCTCCGCGGCGGCCCGGCGGAAGTCGCCGAGCGGCACGAGCTTCTCGCCCCAGGTGGCCATGCCGCGGTGGGCGGTCAGCTTCTCCCGGGCCTGGCGCTCCTGCTCGTCGAAGTCCTTGGGCGGGCGGTGCGACACTCTTCGTCCTCCTGATCTCTAGGTCCGGCAGCTCACGCCGTAGACGTGGCAGGTCCAGCAGGCCGGGTGCTCCAGCGGAAAGGCGCCCAGTGTATCGGTGAGGGTCTCGCCCATCTTCGCCGTGGGTTCGTTGACCAGGATGGGGCAGACCCAGACGCCCTGGTCGGTGACCATGCGGCAGGCGCTGCACTGGAGATGGTCCCAACCTTCTTCCGGGACGTCCCCTTCCTTCAGTTGCTGCCAGCTCTCGTAGGCGCCGCCGCGCTCGGCCTCGGCGCCGATCTGGAAGACGGGCAACACCTTGAGCCGCGGCCGCTCGATCCCCATGGAACGCAGCAGCGCGAAGAACCTCTCCTTGCCGGAGTCGGTGGTGGCCTCGCGGCAGACCTCCGTCACCGTGATCACCGGGTTCAGGCCGGCTTCGTGAAGATTCTTCACCCCGGCCAGGATCCGCGCGAAGGTGCCGGCGCCACGGATGGGATCGTTGCTCTCGGCGTCGTAGCCATCCATGGAGACGCGGAGGTCGAGCGAGTACTCGGAGGCGCCGGCGAGCGCCTTGAGGCGGGCGCAGCGGGCCGGGTCGAGCAGCAGGCCGTTGGTCAGCACACTGGCGGGACCCACCGCCAGCGTCGCCTCCAGGATGGCCTCCATCTCGGGGTTGAGGAACGGCTCGCCGCCGGTGAAGTAGTACTCCCGCACGCCGAGCCGAGCCGCTTCTTCCAGATATCGCTGCACCTCGGCCAGACTCAGAAACTCATGCGTGTGATTGGTGGGCGAGCACGAGACGAAGCAGTGGGTACAGGCGAGGTTGCAGACCGTGCCGCCCACCTGGAACCACAGGGTGTCGAGCGACTTCAGGGCGACTTCAGGGGCATTCATCGCGGCTCCCTCGAAAGAAAGTGGACGAGCTCGGGCGTGCGGGGCTGGTCGAAGACGTCGCAGCAGCGGCCGCTCTCGATGAGCTCTCCCGCATGGTCGCGGACTCCGAGGCAGGCCACGGAGAATGCCACGCGCCGAGCCTGCTGGAGGTTGTGGGTGACGAGCACGATGGCGTGGCGCTCGCGCAGCCGCAGGATCAGCTCCTCGATCTCCCGGGTCGAGCGCTCGTCGAGGGCGCTCGTGGGCTCGTCGAGGAGGAGGATCTCGGGCTCGCAGGCAAGAACGCGGGCGAGGCAGAGGCGCTGCTGCTGGCCGACCGAAAGGCGCCCGGCCGGCTCCCGCAGCCGGTCCTTGACCTCGTTCCACAGTGCCGCCTCGCGCAGCGCGCTCTCCACCCGCTCCGCCCAGGCGCGGCGCGGCAGGCGCCGGGTGCGGCGGACGCCGAACAGGACGTTGGCCGCGATGCTGCCGGGAAAGACCACCGGCTGCTGGAAGATCATGCCGATCCGCGTGCGCAGGGCGTCGACGTCGACCGCTCTCCCATGGATGGACTCGCCGTGGAGCCGCACGTCCCCGGAGACGGTGAGCTCGGGCACCAGGTCGCTCAGCCGGTTGAGGCAGCGCAGCAGGGTCGTCTTCCCGGCGCCGGAGGGGCCCAAGATGCCGAGAACGCGCCGGGGCTCGATCCTGAGATCGACGGAGCGCAGAAGGAGCCGGCCGCGGATCGACACCGAGAGCTTCTCCGCCGCGAGCACCGGCTCCACAAGCTCACAGCCCAGCGCCTCGTCCTGCCCGATCACGTCAAGCACTCTTCGCCTCCTCGTGGATGCGCAGCCGCACCGGCAGCGCCAGCAGGCTCAAGGCCAGGACGATCGCCAGAAGCACCGCCGCCGCACCCCACAGATGATCCTGAACGGCGGGATCGAGCGAGTCCTGCGCGAGGACGAAGATGTGGTACGGCAGGGCGACCACCGGGCTGTCGCGGATCCCCGCCGGCAGGCCGGCCCCCGAGAACACCGCGGCGGCGAAGAGGATGGGAGCCGTCTCTCCGGCGGCCCGGGCAAGCCCCAGCAGCAGGCCGGAGACGAGGCCGCCCAGGCTCTGGGGGAGGAGCACGGACCAGATCACCTGCGAGCGCGAGAGGCCCAGGCCGGTCGCGGCCTCCACGTACTTCCCCGGCAGGCCGCGCAGGCGCTCGATGAGCGCGACGCTCACCGTCGGCAGGATCATCAGGCCGAGGAGGATTCCCCCCGCGAGCCACGACTTGCCCCAGCCCAGCCAGCGGCTGAACACGATCAGCCCGGCGATGCCGAGGAGCACCGAGGGGATGGAGTTGGCCGCGTAGAGGCCGGCGAAGAGCCAGCGGCGGCCGCGCTTGCCCTCCAGGTAAACGGCCTCGGCTAGGGCGACGCCTACCGCGAGCGGCGCGCAGACCGCGAGCGACGTGACGATCAGGATGACGGTGCCGAGGATCTCGTAGAGCACCCCGCCCGCGCCGCCGCCCCCCGAGGCGAGCCGGCTCACGAAGCGCCAGTCGAGCACCGCCATGCCGCGCCAGACGATGGCGCCCGCGATCCCCATCACCAGGGCGCACACGACGGCGGCGCAGGCCGCGGCGCAGAGGGTGAAGGCGCGGTCGAGGACCCTACGCACGGTCAATATCCCCGTCAATACCCCAGGTGACGAGGCTCGCACCCGCGAGGCTCACCGCCGTGACCACGACGAAGAGGACGAGCCCCAGCCCCATGATCGCCCCCCAGTGCAGCGGATCGCCGTAGGCGATGAACGTCTCGGACCCTCCCAGCTTGGTGGTCAGCGTCTGCCCGGCGGTCGCGAGCGGCTGGAAGGAGAGCAGCCGCTCCGGCCACTGGTTGTCCTGGCGGCCGATCACCAGGAACACGGCGATCGTCTCGCCGAGCGCCCTCCCGAGCCCGAGGAGCGCCGCCGAAACGAGCCCGGGGAATGCCTGCCGCGCCGCCACCTGAAGAGCCGTCTCGGCGCGCGTCAATCCGAGCGCCCGGGCCGCCATGCGATGGGCGGCGGGCACCCCGGAGAGGGCGTCGTCGGCGAGCGTCATCACCGTCGGCACGATCATCACCGCCAACAGCAGGCCGCCGGTCAGCAGGGTGTCGCCGCTCAAAGGGTCCCAGTGAGCGAGCAGCTTGACGACGAAGTCCCGCAGCAGAAGGACGCCAAGCAGGCCGTAGATGACCGAGGGGACGCCCGCCAGCAGCTCGACCGCCGCCTTGACCCAGCGGCGCGCCCGGCGGGGGAGTACCTCCGCGGTGAAGAAGGCGGTGCCGATCCCCAAAGGAACCGCGACGACCAGGGCCACGGCCGAGACGGCGAGGGTGCCGTACACCATCGGCAGGATGCCGAACTCGTGGACCCGGAAGAACCAGCGGGTGCCGGTGACGTAGCCGAGCCCCAGGTGGCGCCAGACCGGCAGGCTCTCCACCGCGAACAGCACCAGCATGCCGAGGAAGACAGTCGCCGCCAGCGCCGTGAACCCCAGGCTTGCCACCCGGGTCAGCTCCAGCCGGCGGCGGCCGGTGTTCCTCACTTGGCGTGCTCTCCGCCGCCGGTACCGGCCGGCTCGTAGCCGTTCTTCTTCACCAGCGCCTGGCCTCGGGGACTCATCAGCAGGTCGATGAGGATTTTCGACGCCCCCTGGGGCGGACCGTTGGTGACCATCAGAAGCGGGCGGGAGAGCGGATAGGTGCCGTCGAGGATAGCGGCCGGCGTGGGAAGCAGAACGCGGCCGTCGTCCTGCCGGATGCCCACGGCGAAGATCCGCTTGCCGTCCGCCCAGGCGGCGGAGAGCTGGGAGATCGAGCCCGGCGTCGCGGAGACCTTGCTCCGTCCTTCTTCATTGGAGCCCACTTCGGGCAGGGTGACGAGGGGAGCCGCCTTCGGATCGCCGTACACCCAGTGGGCGAAGACCTCCCAGGTGCCGCGCCCGGCCTCCTTGTTGAAGAAGACGACGCGCCGGTCCGGCCCGCCGACCTCCTTCCAGTTCTTCACCTTCCCCTCGTAGAGCCCGCGCACCTGGGCCTTGGTCAGCGAGCGCAGGCCGCCCTTCCAGACGTCCGCGGAGACGACGAGCGCGACGCCGTCCAGGCCGATGCGCGTGCCGATGAAATGCGCCTTGGGGTAGTGGGCCTGGTCCTCGGGGTTGAGCGGGCGCGAGACCATCGCGACCTCGGCCCGCCCTTCCCCGAGAGCGGCCATGCCCCCGGAGCTGCCGCCCTGGGTGTCGACCTGGATGGCCAGCCCGCGCTCGGCGCGCAGCAGGTCCGACGCCTCGGCGACCACCGGATTGATGGTGGTCGAGCCGTTGACCCGTAGCGGCGTCCCCGCCGCGGTCAACGCGGTGGCGGCGGTGAGGATCACCCCGGCGGTTAGCAGCAGTCGTTGCCCGGTGCGCAGCATGGCGTGGCCTCCGTGGTGACCTGGTAGTCCAGTCCCTTGGTCTCGCGCGGATGGCGCAAGGCGGTGCGGGTGCAGTCGAAAGGCTCGGCCTCCGCGAGCGGCACCTCTTCGAGCGGCGCGATGAATTCGAAGCTCGAGCGGTACGGCTCGGCCTGATAGAGCCGGAACGTCTTGTCGCAGACCGCGTAGCGCTCGCCGCGGCGCATGCGATGGTTGTCGTCGTCCAGCACCTCGCGGAACGGCCCCTTGTAGACGACCGCCTGCTTGCGCTCCAGGCAGGCGCCCGCCTTCCCCTTGAAGGCCTCGACCGTGAGCGAGCGAAACTCGATCCCCTCCACCACCCGCCAGGGCTCCGCCTGCCGTTCCAGGATGCGGATGCCGTGGAAGCCGGCGTCCTCGAACGCCTGCAGGAACCCGCTCTCGGTCATCGCCCCCGAGATACAGCCGCTCCACAGCTCGGGGTCCTGCTGGAGCTCGACGGGCACCGGCTCGTCGCAGACGATGTCCGAGATCACCGCCCGTCCGCCGTTGCGCAGCACCCGGTGGATCTCACGGAACAGGCGTGGCTTCTCCGTTCCGTCCACCAGATTGAGGACGCAGTTCGAAACCACCACGTCCACCGCGCCGGCGGCCACCAGCGGCCGGGTCTGGCGCAGCTCGTCGGCCAGGGACGACGCCTTCAGCAGCGCCTCGGCGCTGGTCACCGGCTGCCGCTCCAGGGCCTCGTCCAGGAGGTCGAAGTCGAGCGCCAGGTCCTGGATGCGGCCACGGCGGAACTCGACGTTGGCGAAGCCCAGCCGCTCGGCGACGACCGGCGCGTTGCGGCGGGCCACCTGGAGCATCTCGTCCGTCATGTCCACCCCGATCACCCGGCCCGTGGGACCCACCACCTGGGCCGCGATGAAGCAGATCTTGCCGGTGCCGCTGCCAAGGTCGAGCACGGTCTCGCCCGGGCGCAGATGGCGGCTCGGGTCGCCGCAGCCATAGTCCCGTTCCAGCACCTCGCCGGGGATCGCCGCGAGGTAGCGCGGGTCATAGTCCACGGGGCAGCACAGATCGGCGACGCGCTCCCGCGCTCCGCGTCCATACCGGTCTTTCACGGCGGTCTCCACTGTCATTACAGCCATCGAGGCTTCTCCTCCCAGGAATACGAGGTCTGAAGGAAGACTTGAGTCCGGGCGGCGGACCGGCGCCGGACTCGGCTTCGGGTTTCGCGAAGTCGGTGGGGTCAGCGCGGGAGCGCCGCGGGCGGGGAGCGGCCGGCGGTGGCGGCGGCAAAGGCGGGGCGGACCCTTGAGGCCGCGAGGGGAAGAGGCCGCCGGGCGGCGGCGAGGGCGTGCCGCAGGAGGCTGATCAGGGCTCGCCAGCGGATTTCCCGGGAGGCCTGGGCGCCGCGGGCGGCGAGCCAGCGGTCGAGATCGGCGGGCCGATCGAGGTCTTCCAGGGGATCGAGCAGGGTCACGGGGCGGCCCGCGGCCCGCAGGGCGCGCACGAGCGACCGCAGCGTGTCGGGACGGCACCAGTGGACGGCGGTACCCAGGCCGTCGGTGCCCAAGAAAGCTATCGGGCGGCTCGCCGCCAGCAGATAGAAGCCACCGTCCGGGCTCGGGCCGAGCACGACACGGTCGGGATCGGCCGCCAAGCTCTCGAGCGCGCGAGCCAGATGCCGGGCGCCGAGCCCGGGGACGTCCGTTCCCACGACGAGGACGGGTCCCTCGCTACGCCCGAAGGCGTCGCCCAGGGCGCGCTCCAGGCGAGGCCCTAAGCCGCAGCCCTCCTGGCCGGTGTAGCGAACGTCCTCCGGCAGGTCGAGGTGCGCCGGAGAGCAGACCTCCAGCCGGCAGCCGCAGGCGCGGCCAGCGTCGAGGGCCGCTTCGAGGCACGCCTCGTGGACTCCCACCTCCAACTCCCGCAGGCTTGCGGGCAGCAGACGCCGCCGCTCGGCGTCGCGAGCGGCGCCGAGAGTAAAGACGAGGAGGGTCGGAGTCTTCAGCATGCTTTCAAGAGGATATACGGTTCTTCCCCGATCTTCGGATTACCAGGGCGCTTTATTATCGGTATGATCTGCGAACCTTGAAACGCTTTCTCGCCTTCTCCGTGCCGCTTCTCCTGCTCGCCATGGCCCTCGACCGGTTCGTCCTCGAAGCCGTGGGCCGCGCTCCCGACCCGTCCGCCCTCGCGCCCTCCGGCGTGACGCGGCTGCTGCCGGGCTGGGTCCTGCTCGCCACCTGGGTGCTGGAGGCCATCGCCCTCTCGGCCCTCTACCTGCTCGTTCATAGCCGGGGCGGGAAGCGCTGGCTCAACGGCCTGCTCACCGGCTGGATCGCCTGGGTGTTCCGTGGCCCCCTGATGGTGGTGACGGTGGTGGGAATGGCCGGCCTGCCTCACGGACCCTGGTGGGCCATGGCCTTCTCCTGGCTCGTGCTCTATACCTTTTGCGGCCTCATCCTCGGTGGCGCGGCGGCGGCTTCCGGCCTCCAGCCCTGAACCCTCCTCGCGGGCCCGGGGACTCACCTCCCGGCCAGGGATGAGCTGGCAAGCATTGTGCTAGATTCTTCCCCGGATTGAACTTAGAGTCTTTTTGAACTTGAGAATAGCCGCCGTCGGGAGGGCGCTCCCACCCAACTACTACGACCAGGAGACGCTTCTCGCGGCTCTGCGTCAGCGCTGGTCGGATCGCTACTTCAATCCCGACCGGCTGGAGCGCCTGCACAGAAACGTTCTCGTAGGCGGCCGCCATCTGGCCCTGCCGATCGACGAGTACGGCACGCTCACCACCTGGGGCAAGGCGAACGACGCCTGGATTCGCGTCGCCCAGGAGGTGGGAGCCCGCGCCGTGCAGGACGGCCTGGCCAAGGCCGGGCTCACCCCTGGCGACGTCGACGCCCTGATCTTCGTCACCGTCACCGGCGTCGCCACCCCCTCGATCGACGCCCGCCTGATGAACATCCTGGGCTTGAAGTCGCGGGTGAAGCGGATGCCCATCTTCGGCCTCGGCTGCGTGGCCGGTGCCGCCGGCATCTCCCGGGCCGCCGACTACGTCCGCGCCTTTCCGGATCAGGTCGCCGTGCTCCTCTCGGTCGAGCTCTGCTCGCTCACCTTGCAACCTGAGGATCTCTCCATCCCCAACCTCATCGCCTCGGGCCTCTTCGGCGACGGCGCGGCGGCGGCCATCGTCACCGGCGATGACCGTCCCGCCGGACCCTTGAACGGACCGCGGATCGTGGACAGCCGCTCGGTCTTCTATCCCGACACCGAGCGGGTGATGGGCTGGGACATCTCCGAGACCGGGTTCAAGATCGTCCTCTCGGCGGACGTCCCCCTGGTGGCGCGGGACCGGCTGCGTCCGGACGTCGACGCCTTCCTCGCCGAGCATGGCCTCAAGGTCTCGGACATCGAGTCCTGGGTCTGCCACCCCGGCGGCCCCAAGGTGCTGGAGGCCATGCAGGAGGCGCTGGATCTCCCGCCGGGAGCTCTGGATGTGACCTGGCGCAGCCTCCAGGAGGTGGGAAACCTCTCCTCGACCTCGGTGCTGATGGTGCTGGCCGAGACCCTGGAGAACCACCGTCCGCCGCCGGGCAGCTACGGCGTCCTGCTCGCCATGGGGCCGGGCTTCTGCTCGGAGCTGGTGCTGCTCCAGTGGTAGGCGACACCCGCGTCCTCTACACCCTGCTGGTGGCGCTGGTCGCCCTGGGCCGCCTCTTCGAGCTGCGGGTCGCCTCCCGCAACCGCCAACGCCTCCTGGCGCGGGGCGGCGTCGAGATCGCGCCCGGGCACTACCCCTGGATGGTGGCTCTTCACACGGCGTTCCTCGTCTCGTGCCCGCTGGAGGTCTGGCTTCTCCGCCGGCCGTTCCTGCCCGTCCTCGCCGGCGCGATGCTCTTCTTTCTGGTCGCCGCCGCGGCGTTGCGCTGGTGGGTGATCTCGACCCTCGACGGCCGCTGGACGACCCGCATCGTCGTCTTGGCCGGCGTGCCGCCGGTCACCGGCGGCCCCTACCGATTCCTGCGCCATCCCAACTACCTCGCCGTCATCCTGGAGATCGTCTCGCTGCCGCTGGTGCACACCGCCTGGCTCACGGCGATCGTCTTCAGCCTGGCCAACGCCTTGCTTCTCCGGGTGCGGATTCGCGCCGAGGAGGCGGGGCTCTCTCGGGCCTCCGGCTACGAGGCCGCCTTCGCCGGCCGGTCGCGATGGATCCCGGGGGGAGGAGGATGATCGGCGAGGTGAGCGACGAGGCGATCCTCGCCGGGATCGGCGAGGTGGCGCGAACCCATCTCGGCTGGGAGGGAAGCGTCACGCCGGAGCTGCGCCTGATCGAGGATCTGAGGCTCGACTCCATCCGCCTTCTCACCCTGGCGGCCGAGGTGGAAAACCGCTTCCGCGTCCTCCTCGACGAGGGGGACGAGGCGGGGATCGAGACCGTGGGCGACCTCGTCGCCGTCGTGAAGGGGAAGCTCCATGCCTGAGACCTCTCCCGGCATTCTCGATTGGCTGGAGCGGGCCGGCCGCCGGCCGGAAGGCGGGCTGCGCTTCGTCGACCGCGCCGAGCGGGCCACCTGGTTCGGCTGGACCGACGTCCGCGAGCGCGCTCTCGCCGTCTGCGGCGGCCTGCGGACGCTCGGAGTCGAGCGCGGCGACCACGTGGCCCTCGTCTTCCCGACCGGCATCGACTTCTTTACCGCCTTCTTCGGCGCCCAACTGGCCGGAGCCGTGCCGGTCCCCCTCTATCCGCCGGCCCGCCTGGGCCGCACCGAGGAGTACCTGCGCCGTACGTCGCGGATGCTGGAGCGCTCCGGCGCCCGGCTCGTCCTCGCCGAGCCCCGCCTCTGCCGGATGCTCGGCGGAGCCGTTGAGCCCGCCCTGGGCTGCCGGGCGCTGGCGGATCTCCCCCCGGGAACGGCGCTTCCGGTCCAGGCCTCTCCGGCGGACCTCGCCCTGATCCAGTTTTCCTCCGGCACGACGGTCGATCCCAAGCCCGTGGCGCTCAGCCATCGCGCCGTCGCCGCCCAGGCGGAGATCCTCGCCGGCTTCTGGCCCGACACGCCGGAGCTGCGCCAGAGCTGCGTCTCCTGGCTGCCGCTCTACCATGACATGGGCTTGATCGGTTGCGTCTTTCCCGCCCTGGCGCGCGACGCCTCGCTGACTCTCTTCGCTCCGGAGCTGTTCGTCGCCCGCCCCGCCCTCTGGCTGAGGACGATCTCGCGCTATCGCGCCACCATCTCGCCGGCCCCGAACTTCGCCTACGGCCTCTGCCTCTCCCGGATCTCGGACACCGACCTGGAGGGCGTGGATCTCTCCAACTGGCGGACGGCCCTCAACGGCGCCGAGTCGATCTCGCCCGCGGTCCTGCGGGCCTTCTGCGAGCGCTTCGCCCCCTGGGGCTTCCGGCCCGAGGCCATGACGCCCGTCTACGGATTGTCGGAAGCGGCTCTCGCGGTCACCTTCTCGGATCTCGGCCGGCCCTTTCACGTCACCCGCTTCGACCGCGAGGAGCTGGCCCGCGAGGGCCGGGCCCGGGTTGCGGCGGAAGGGCGGGAGATCGTCTCCGTGGGCCGGCCGGTCCCCGGGTTCCGGCTACGGATCGTGGGCTCTGGAGGACGGGACCTACCGGCCGGCACCGTCGGCCAGGTCTGGATTCAGGGACCCTCTCTAATGGACGGCTATCTCGGCGATCCGGAAGCCACCGCCCGCGCCCTGCGGGACGGCTGGCTGGATACGGGCGACCTCGGCTTCCTCCACGGAGGCGAGCTTTATCTCGCCGGCCGCGCCAAGGACGCCGTCATCCTGCGCGGCCGCAACCATGCCCCCGAGGAGATCGAGCGGGCGGTGGACGAGGTGCCCGGCCTGCGTCCCGGGAGCGCCGTCGCCGTGAGCTGGCTGCCGGAGGACGCTCCCGGCGAGGTGCTGGCCCTTTTCGTCGAAGCCACCCGCGAGGCCACCCCGGAGGAGCTCGCGGCCCTGCCCGAAGCCTGCCGCGAAGCCGTCCTCGGTGCCACCGGCCTCGCCGTGGACCGCCTCGAAGCGCTGTCGCCCGGAGCCCTGCCGCGGACCTCGTCGGGCAAGCTGCGCCGGGGAGAGACCCTGCGCCTGTACCTCGCCGGCGAGCTCGCCCTCCTGGAGCCCGCGGCCTCCCTGCTGACGGGAGCTCTGGCGTGAGCGATCTTCTGATCGTCGGAGGTGGCCCCGCTGGATTGGCGACGGCCATCCGGGCATGCCTCGCCGGGCTCAGCACCACGGTGATCGACCGCGCCCGGCCCCCTATCGATAAAGCCTGCGGCGAGGGGCTGATGCCCGACGCCGTGATGCGCCTGCGAGAGATCGGGGTCGATCCGCGGGGCTTCCCCTTTCGCGGCATCCGCTATCTCGACGGCGATCTGGTGGCCGAGGGGCACTTCCCCGGCTCCGGCGGCCTCGGCGTGCGCCGCACCGAGCTGCACGCCGCCCTCGTCCGGCGGGCCCGGTCGGCCGGCGTCGATCTGCGCTGGGGCGTGAAGGCCGAGGGTCTCGACATGGCTCCGGCGAATGGCGTCCGGACGGACCAGGGCGCCTTCGCCGCCCGCTGGATCGTGGGGGCGGACGGCCTGCGATCCCAGGTGCGGCGCTGGGCCGGGCTCGAAGGAGACCCGAGCCCAATGCACCGCTTCGGCGTCCGCCGGCACTTCGCCGTGACGCCCTGGAGCGACTGCGTCGAAGTGTACTGGGGGCCGGAGTGCGAGGCCTACGTAACCCCGGTGAGGAACGACGAAGTGGGGGTCGCCGTCCTCTGGAGCGGGCGCAAGGCTGGCTTCGACAGCCTCCTGGAAAGCTTCCCGGCCCTGAAGGAGAAGATCGGCAACGCGCCCATCGTCTCCCGCGATCGCGGCACCGGTCCGCTGAAGCAACGGGTGCGCGCTGTATCTAAAGGATGCGTGGCCCTGGTGGGCGACGCCGGCGGCTACCTCGACGCCATCACCGGCGAGGGCTTGGCCGTCACCCTCCACGAGTCGGCGGCCCTGGTCGAGGCCCTCGTGGCGGGCGATCTCTCCCGCTACGCCGCCGCCCACCGGCGCATCAACCGCCTGCCCAACTTCATGACGTCCATGGTGCTCGGCCTGGAGCGGCGCCCTCGCTTGCGTCGCCGGGCCCTGCGTGCCCTCGCCGCCGAGCCCGCGCTCTTCGCCCGCCTCCTGGGCATCCACGCCCGCACTCTTCCGCCCCGCGATTTCGGGTTCGATGGTGCCCTCCGCCTGGCCTGGAGACTGGTTGCAGAGTGAACGAGTTGCTCGGGGAGGATCTGCCGGGAAGATGCATTCTGGGTTGGACCGGTTTCCCGAGGGCGGCGACATCCCCTCCAATCTCTCCACCTCCGCCCGGGCGCCACCCCTCCGAGGGAATCATTTCCCCCCGCAATCTGTTTTCGCAGTGCCTGCTGTAAAACCAAGAACCCGGAAATCTGGCGTAGAGTACTCAGTCATTATGAAGAAGCCCAACCACGATTGGTCCCCTTTTCTTGCCGACGAACGTCCGGTGGAGCGGTTCTCGCCCCATGGGCGGTACCGGATGGCGCTGGCTTATGCCAACAGCTACCACGTCGGCATGTCGAGCTTGGCGATCCATCGCGTCTACGAGCTGATCCACCGCCGGCCGGACTGGTCGTGCGAGCGTCTCTTCATGGACGGCATCGGTATGCCGGTCTCGATCGAGACCCGCCGGTCGATGAACGACTTCGGCTGCATCGCCTTCTCCGTCTCCTTCGAAGAGGACTACGTCAACCTCCTCCGGATGCTGGACCGCGCCCGCATCCCCCTGCGCCGGCGCGACCGCGGCCCGTGGGACCCGGTCATCGTCCTCGGCGGCTCCTGCGCCACGATCAACCCGCTGCCGATGTCGGAGTTCGTCGACGTCTTCGTCCTTGGCGCCGCCGAGAACGTTCTCCCTCCTCTTCTCGACGCCCTGGAAGGTGAAGAAGGGCGGGAGGCGGTGATCGAGCGCCTGTCCGCTCTGGACGGCTTCTATGTTCCCGCCTTCCATCATCCGGAGGAAGATGGGGACGATCTGCCCAAGCTCAACAAGCTGGAGCTCACCGAAGAGCAGATGAAGCAGCCAGGAAACCTGCCGACCACCAGCATCGTCACCCCGCGCACCGAGTTCTCGGAGAAGTTCCTCATCGAGATGTCCCGTGGCTGTCCCGAGAAGTGCCGCTACTGCTGGGCGACCTTCGGCATGGGGCGCTTCCGCTGGCACCCCACGGACGAGATCCTCGCCGCCCTGGAGCGGGCCAAGCCCGTCACCAACCAGCTCGGCTTCGTGGCCACGGCCGTCGGCGACCATCCGGACATCGAGCTGATCCTCCGCGAGGCCAACAAGCTCGCCTTCCGCACCTCGGTTTCGTCGATCCGCATCCCGGCGGTCACCGAGGGCGTGCTCGAAGCCCTCCACGCCTCGGGCGACCGCTCGATCACCCTCGCTCCCGAGACGGGCACGGACGAGCTGCGGGTGAAGATGGGCAAGCCGATCAAGAACGAGTTCCTGCTGGAGAAGATCCGCCTCATCTTCCGCCACGGCTTCACCCAGCTCAAGCTCTACTTCCTGATCGGCCTGCCGGGCGAGACCATGGAGGACATCCAGGGCATCCTGGACCTCGCCGCCCGCGCCCGCGCCGTCATGCTCGAAGAGCTGCCGAAGAAGGGGATGATCGGCAACATCCACCTCGGCACCAACGTGCTGGTGCCGAAGCCCTACACGCCCTGGCAGCGCGAGCCGATGGACCACGAGCGGAGCCTGAAGGAAAAGATCGCCGTCCTCAAGAAGGGCGTCGCCCACATGCCCAACATCTCCCTGGGCTCCATCTCCGTCCGCCAAGCCATCTGGCAGACCTACATCAGCAAAGCCGGAAGCGACGCCGCCGACGCCATCGAAGCCGCCGCCCGGGGAGAATCGATCAGCTCCCTCCTCCATCGCTTCGCCCCCAAGATCCATCCCGAGGTCTATCAGCGGCTGGAAGGCGATCTGCGGTGGCACTTCATGCGGCAGGCATAAAAAAGCACCGGCGGCTGGTCTCTGGCGGCCCGAGACGATAATGTAGGCCTATGCCATCGGCCACGATCAAGCTCTTCCTCCCGCTCGGAGACGCGAAGAGCCTGCGCACTGCGGAGATATCCAATTGGACCGGCAAAGCCGTCGCCGCGCCTCGCACCGAGCTAGAGGAGCTTCTAGCTCGCGAGGAGCTCGAAAAGGCCGGAGTCTATATCCTCCTTGGCAGCGATCCCCTCACCAACGCAGCCCGCGCGTATATTGGTGAGGCGGCACTCCGCCAGTTCGCGGCCAAGCAGGCGCAGGGCACGTATTGGATCTCGCCCAAGATGCTGAGCGGAGGAATTAGCCCGCCGCCCAAAGGCCCTTCAGGCCGCAGGGATGGGGGTGCCTTTTTCCCAGGGCATCGGCCTTCGGCCTCAGATGCCCTGGGCTGGGATCTCCCGGCCCGTTTGGGCCGGCGGACCGGCCTGAAGTCCCCTTCAGGGGGCGCTGTTCCTAGCCCCGGCATTTATGCCCGGGCGGGGATGAGCGTCGCGGCCGAGCTTTCCGAACTGCCGCCGCCCCTTCGGGGCTTTTGGGACTTTTGGGTTCACGCCGGACCTGGGGCTGGCAAACAGCGCCAGCACCCAGGCTACATGCCTTTGCCCCTTCGGGGCATCCTCGCATGATCCGCCTGAAGTCCCCTTCAGGGGGCGCCGTTCCTAGCCCCGGCATTTATGCCCGGGCGGGGATGGGCGTCGCGGCCGAGTTGTCTCCGGTTTCTCTGATGGCGGCGCGAAGAGATCCCCAGGCTTCGTAGGGAGGTCAGGCCGCAGTCGGGCAAGCGGCGGTGCTTCCTGCCGGAGGCGCGTACCGATCTGCGGGAGCCTCGGCGCCATCTGGAGGAGAGCCGCAGCCTCCTCGCGGAGGTGCGGCACTGTCGGAGGGAGGCTCGTGCCGACCTCACGGAGTCCCCCACCTCCCTCGCGAAGATCCGCGCCCATCTCACGGAGTCCCGTCCCTCTCGGCGGGAGTCCCGCCCCTGTCTCGCGGAGGTTCGCCGCTATCGGTGGACGTCTCACCGCTACCGGCGGGAGGCTCGCCGTTACCGGCGGAAGGCCGGCCGCTGCCGGCGAGAGCCCCGCCGCTTCCGGTAAACGACTCGCCGCTGCCGGCGAACGCCCCGCCGGTACCGGCGAACCTCCGCGAGATGGGTTTTCTACCGCAGGTAGTACCCCGACCTGTCCGACATCGAGCGGTCGACCGACAAACTCCCGCTTCCCTTGACCAGGATCGCCAGGGCGATGCCGATGACGAGGATGTGATACTCGATGCCCTCTCCCTTCTGGCTCCCCATCCAGTTCATGAAGAAACCGTTGGGCAGGTGCACCATGAAGATGGCTCCCAGCATGAGGCCGATGTAGCCGAGAGCGCTCAGGCGACCGAGAAAGCCGAAGATGAGGGAGAGCGAGCCGAGGAACTCGACGGCGATGATCAGGATCACCAGCGCCGCCGGCAGCCCCATGCCGGTCATACCCTTCAGCGTCGCCGAAAAGCCCGCGCCTCCGAACCAGCCCAGCAGCTTCTGGGCGCCGTGGGGGAACATCACGACCCCCAGGACGAGGCGCACGATGAGCATCCCGGCGTTTTCGTCCGTCTGCATCAGCTTTCTCAGCATCGGGCTTCTCCTTCCAGAGATCGGGAATCAGACAGACGGCTCGCCCACGCGGATGCGGGCGTCAAGGGCTCGGGCGCTCGCGCGGTCCGGCCCGGCGAGGAACGGATTCACGTCCAGGTCGCGGATGCGCGGGTGGCGTTGTGAGAGTTGGGCCAGGCGCAGCAGGATCTCCACCAGCAGGTCCAGGTCCGCCCCGGGCTCTCCTCGCACCCCTTCCAGCAGCTTGAAGCCTCGGATGCCGCGCACCACGTCCCGCGCCTCCTCGGCGTCCAGCGGAGTGACGGCGAAGCGGACGTCCTGGAAGACCTCGACGTACTTGCCGCCGAGGCCGAACATCAGCAGCGGACCGAAGCGCGGATCGGTGGTGATGCCGAAGATCACCTCGTGACCGCCGCGCGCCATCTCCTGGACGAGGAAGCCCTCGACGGCATGACCGGCTGCGGCGACCGACCTCTCCATCTCCGCCACCGCGGCTCCAAGCTCCTCCTCGTCCCGCAGATCCACCCGCACGGCGCCCGCCTCGCTCTTGTGCACGAGATCGGAGGCCACCGCCTTGAGCACCACGGGGTAGCCGATCTCGCCGGCCGCCTTCAGAACCTCGTCGCGCCCCGAGACCCGCCGCCACTTCGCCACCGGCACTCCATAGAGCTCCAGGACCCGGAAGGCGGCGGCCTGATCGAGGTAGCCGTCCTTCACCTCTCCCAGGATTTCGGCCACCCGCGCGTCGTCGGTCGCGAAGTCGGGGGCGGCCCGGTCGGCCGGCCGCCGGCGCCAGGCGGCGTAGCGGGCGAGGAGGTACATCACGCGCGCCGCCGGCTCGGGGAAGTGGTAGACGGGCGGCAGGTCCCTCTGCATCTTCACCTGGTCGTAGAACTCCTCGGTCGCCATGATCACCGCCAGCACCGGCTTCGGCCGGTCGCGGGTGACGGCGGCGATCGATTGCAGCACGTCGATCGGGCTGGCCAGGACGGGCGTGACGTTGATCACCATCACCATGTCCACCGACGGATCGTCGAGCACGGCGGCGACGGACTTCGCGTAGTTCTCGGGCGTCGCCGAGGCGATCATGTCCACGGGATTGTGGACGCTGGCCTCCGGCGGCAGGAAGGAGAGCAGGGTCGCCCGGGTGGCGTCCGACAGCTCGGCGATCCGCAATCCAAGGTTGACGCAGGCGTCCGTCGCCATGATGGCGGGGCCCCCGGCGTTGGTGACGATCCCCACCCGGAAGCCGCTCGGCAGCGGCACGCGGGCGAGGGCCCGGGCGACGTCGAACATCTCCTCGATGGTGTTGGCCCGCAGCACGCCGCACTGCTCCAGGAAGGCGGAGACGGTGACGTCGGTGCCGGCGATGGCCCCGGTGTGACTGGAGGCCGCCCGCGCTCCCTCGACCGTGCGCCCCGACTTGACGACCAGGATGGGCTTCTTGCGCGTCACCCGCTTGGCGATCTCGGTGAAGCGCCGAGGGTTGCCGAACGACTCCAGGTACATGGCGATGACGCGCGTCTCCGGGTCGTCCTCCCAGTGCTCGATCATGTCATTGCCCGAGACGTCGGCCTTGTTGCCCATCGAGACGAACTGCGTGAGCCCCACGCCGATGTCCTGCGCGACGTTGAGGATGGCGACTCCCAGGGCTCCCGACTGGCTGACGAAGCCGATGGCGCCTCGCCGCGCCGCCGTGGGGGAGAAGGTGGCGTCGAGCGTCACCTCGGCGTCGGTGTTGATCACCCCCATGCAGTTGGGGCCGATCATCCGCACTCCGGCGGCGCGCACCGTCTCCCGCAGCCGCCGCTCCAGGGCCGCGCCCTCCTTGCCGGTCTCCGAGAAGCCGGCGGTGATGACGATCAATCCCTTCACTCCCTTGGCGACGCACTCCTCGACCAGGCCCTGCACCTTGTCGCGGGGAACCATGATGACGGCGAGGTCCACCGGGTCCGGAATCGCGGCCACGGTCGGGTAGCACTTGAGGGAGTGAACCGCCGAGGCCTGGGGATTGACGGGGAAAATGACGCCGGCAAACTCGTTGACCACCAGGTTGTGGATCAGCCGGAAGCTCAGCGACTCGCGGCGGCGCGAGGCGCCAACCACGGCGACGGCGTGGGGCGAGAAGATGGAATCGAGTGGCCGCGGCGAGCGCGGCGGGGTCGGATCGATCAAGGGTCCCCCGGTGCCAGCACGAAAAGCCGTTCCGGCGACAGCCGGACGGAGAGGGGCAGCCGCTCCTGGCACAAGTCGCCGTCCACCTGGGCCGGCGACCCCGCCGGTCCCACGAACAGCACCTCGCGGACGCGCTTCACGGTGACGTCGCGGCGCCGGACGTGCGATGCGCGGAACAGATCCCAGGCGAAAGATAGCGCGGCGGCGCGCCCCGTGCCGCGAAAAAGCACCAGATCGAGCCACCCGTCGTCGGACCGGGCTTCCGGCGCCAGGCGGAAGCCACCGCCATAGAGGGGGATGTTCGCGACGGCCGCGAAGGTGGCCTCCAGCCGCTCGCCGTCGGCGATCAGCTCGAAGGCGGGGAAGGCGTAGCGCACCCATTCCCGCATCCCTTGCATCGCGAAGGCCGCCTTGCCGAACCGCCACTTGAAGCGGGTGTCCAGCGAGCCCAGCACCGCCGCGTCGATCCCGGCCGAGACCATCATCAGGAAAGGGCTCCCGCCCGCGAGGCCGACATCGAAAGGCCGCGGACGAAGTCCGGTCAGGAAGGCCGCCGCGGCCACCGGCTCGCGCGGCAGGCCCAGGGCGAGCCCCAGCACGTTGGCCGTTCCCCCCGGGATCAACCCGAGGGCCGCCGGGCAGCCCATCAATCCGGCCGCCGTCTCCCGCATCGTGCCGTCGCCGCCGAACGCGAAAACCACCTCCACCTCCCGCCCTTTCTCCCGCGCCAGCTCCGTGGCATGCCCCGGATGCGCCGTGGGCGTCGGCTCGATCTCGAAGCCCCCGGCGCGCAGCGCCGCCAGGATCCCGTCCAGCGCCTGGGCGTGCCGCTGGCGGCCCGACCGCGGGTTGTAGATCAGGATGGCGCGGCGCATGAGGAGGTCAGGAGAAATGGCGGATCAGAAGAGCGTCCCTGTCGTGCCGGGTGGGGGCGCGTAGCCAAGATGCTGGTAGGCGCGGCGGGTGGCGACCCGGCCGCGGGGGGTCCGCTGGAGGAAGCCCTCCTGAATGAGGTAGGGCTCGTAGAGATCCTCGAGCGTCCCCCGGTCCTCGCCCACGGCCACCGCCAGCGCCTTGATGCCGGCCGGGCCGCCGTCATAGTGCTCGATGAGGGTGGAGAGGATCTTGCGGTCCAGGTCGTCGAAGCCGAACTCGTCGACCTCCAGAAGCGCCAGGGCCTTCTTGGCGGCGTCGAGGTCGATTTTCTTGGCCCGGGCCACCTGGGCGAAGTCGCGTACCCGCCGCAGCAGGCGGTTGGCGACGCGGGGAGTCCCCCGGCTGCGGCGGGCGATCTCCTCGGCGCCGTCCTGGTCGATGGGGATGCCCAGCAGCCGGGCCGAGCGCTGCACGATCTTCGTCAGCTCCTCCGGCCGGTAGAAGTCGAGGCGGTGGACGATGCCGAAGCGGGCTCGTAGCGGCGGGCTGATGAGGCCGGCGCGGGTGGTGGCGCCCACCAGGGTGAAGCGAGGAAGCTCGATCTTCATCGTCCGCGCCGCCGGCCCCTGGCCGATCACCAGGTCGAGCCGGAAGTCCTCCAGCGCCGAGTAGAGGATCTCCTCCACCGTTGGTCCCAGGCGGTGGATCTCGTCGATGAACAGCACCTCCCCGGGATCCAGATTGGTGAGGATGGCCGCGAGGTCGCCCGCCTTCTCCAGCACCGGGCCGGACGTGATGCGCAGCGGCGCCCCCATCTCGATCGCCACGATGTGGGCGAGCGTCGTCTTGCCGAGGCCCGGAGGACCGAAGAGGAGGACGTGATCGAGCGACTCCCGCCGCTCCCGGGCGGCCCGGATGAACACCCGCAGGTTTTCGAGCACCTTCGTCTGGCCGATGTACTCGTCGAGCTTCTGCGGCCGGAGCGACTGCTCCACCCCCAGCTCGTCGGGCTCGGGGACGCCCGAAAGAATGCTGTCCTCAGCGGTCATGGCGCCATTCTAGCCGTTCCCGCCGCGTTTCTCCCCTTCCTGAGAGGTGATGAAAGTCACCGTCCCGCCGGGCGCAGGTGCGGATTCGGTTTCGCTTCCGGCCATGGGACCAGCACGCTCCCATCCATCAGCACCGCCAGATACGCCTGCGTGAGGAAGGCGCTGGCGGGATTCGCCGGGATCGGGCAGGTCTTTCTCTGGGACATCGTGTTGAACTCGATGAGGTAGTACCAGCCGCCGGGCTTCGCCTGTCTCCAAGTCACATCGATCTGGACGTCATCCTTCCTCAGATCGATGACGGTCGATTTCAGCTTGGCCGAGGCAAGACGCATCGCCTCGCCGGGCGAGAGGCGCGGCCAATCCTCCTCGGCCCACCACCAGAGCTGCCCGGCCGACACCGTCGTGGGGTCGATCTGCACCTCGTGCATCTCCCTGCAGGCGGTGTAATAAACAGAGCTCTGCAGCTCCGGGCAGTTGCTGAGCGAGCAGTGGACGTCTCGGACCAGGCGCGCCGCGCGTTCCCAGACGCCCTTGACGCCCACGTAGAGGTCCATGAACGTGGTCCACGAATCCGTGAAGCTTCGCAGCGGGGCCCCACCCGGTGGGCTCGGTTCGACGTTGCCCGGCAGGATCACCGTGCCATCCATGAGGACCAGCACCCGAGCATGCTTATCAAACGTCCGATCGCCACAATCGAAACGGAAGGAGACAAGGTAGAACCGGCTGTCGGAATAGCCGGTTGAAGGGAGGTTCAGCGACTCGATGTACACGGTGCGAGTTTTGAGAATGCCGGATCGGAGCAGCTCCCGGTAGGCCAGGAAGATGGCCCTCCGGGGAGCTAGCAACGGCCACGGTTGGCTGCCCGGGAGCCACAATTTCTTGCGGAAGGCCTCCCTGGTAGACCCGGCACCGAGATCATCGAGGCTGAAGACTCTTGTCGCTCGCAGACCGCTACAGAGGTTGGATGGATAGCTCGCGGATTGACCGAGCGCCGGTTGAGCCAGGGTCAGAGCGAGCCCAAGCATGCTGACCAGCACTGTGCGCTTCACCATGCTCCACCTCCGTCCGCAATCGCTCGATCGCGGAAAGAGCAGTGCAATGAGTCCGCCAGCCTGGGCCGGACTCTCTTAGCTCGTGCCGGGTCGCGCCGCCAGGGCGGGCGGAACAAAAAGCCGCCTTCCGAGCTGACAAGAAGTGACCGCAGGTCTCCCTCTTCTCCCGGGGAGGGGATGGGGTGGTCGGGAGAAGAAGGCCGGGTGATGAGGGTCTTGGGCGGGAGAACCTCTCGGCCGGCGTCTATGCCCCCCGCGCCGCCACCAGCCGCTTGGGCGCAACCAGCCGCCATGCCCCTTCCAGAAGCTCGCGGAGCTCCTCGGCATCCACGGCCGCCATCCGCACCAGCATCGCCGGGTACCCGCGATAGTGGTCTGTGATGTAGAAGGCCTCCGGATTGGCGGCCATCAACACCTCCCGCTCGTCCATGTCGATCCGGACGACGAGCGTCTCGCCATCCTCTTTCAGTCGAGAGAGGAACTTACCCTTCACCTTGAACGCCGGCGTGCCGTAGGAGGTTCCCTCCTCTACTCCGGGCAGGGCGAGGGCGATCTGGCGGACGTCGTCGAAGGTCAGGGACATGAACGCGCCGCCCTACTCGGCCATCTCGATCAGCACACCATGGGTCGCGGAGGCGGGGATCAGGAATCGGCTGCGGCCCTTGTCCTTGAAGGTGTGGAGATTCAGGCCGGTGTTTTGGTTGACGAGGTTGAGGGCGGTCTGGAGATCGCCGACCTTGAGGCTGAAGCCCAGGATCCCTTCCCCACGGTCCGCCGCGAAGTCCGCGACCAGGCCGGGGCCGTCCGGCTCCAGGAGGGCCAGGGTGCTGTTGTGGTACCGCACCTCCGCGCCCCGGCCGCCCAGGTAGTCGATCTTCTTGTGCTTGAAGCGCACGTCGAGGCCGAGGCCCTCGTAGAAATCGATGGCGGCGTCCAGATCCGAGACCACCAGCCAGAGGGTGTCGATCTTCCGCGCCGTGTTGGGATGCGGCCGCGGCGCGAGGACCGGAAAGTCGACGAACATCTGGCTCACCTGGGCGTCGTCATAGGCCAGGAAGAAGTTCGAGTTGTCCGGCGCCACCCGCGCGGTGAGGATGACCAGGTTCCACAGCGGAGTGAGCCCGACCGTCTGGCCGGTCGATGGAATGGTGAGGGGCCCGGCGGGGATCGGCCCGACGTTCGGGTAGCCGGCGCCGGTCAGGAACGCGGACGTCGCGGCGGCGTCGTGGACGTCGGTGCCATAGAACTTGGCGCCCTCGTGGTGCTCCAGAAAGTCCAGGAAGGGCGCGGTGCCGGGGTTCAGCTCCGTGAACGCGTCGATCTCCAGATAGGAACGGTCACCGAACCAGATCAGGTGGTTCGTGGCTCCCGCCGGGGAGAGGAGGGCGGGCGTCACCGAGAAGCCGAGCTGTTGACTGAAGATGTTCGTCATGGCGTCGAAGTTCTCGAGCCGCACGAGCATGCCGACGTGATCGATGCCGCGGCCGTCGCCCAGCCCCTGAGCCGTTGCCTGTCCTCCGAGCGCCAGCAGTGCGCAGATCACGATCCAGCCGATCCGGTTTGCCTTCATGTCTCGTCCTCCTATGTCGTGGTGTCGGTACGCCTTGCGCGAAGTCTGACCGGGATAGTAGTTCCCTGGGGACGAAGAATCCAGAGGCGAGTGTGGGAGACGCATTCCCTGGAATACAATCGGGGATCTGATATCCATCCACCGGGAGGGCCTCTATCATGGGAAGACTCGGCAAGCTGCTCACGGCAGGTTTTCTGTTTCTCGGCTCCGTCGTGCCCGTCAGGGCTCAGGGAACGTGCAGCTTGACCCAGATCAGCAACGCCTCCGGTGCGGGCGACATAAGCTTCCTCCCCGCGATCGATGCCGCCGGCGACCGCATCGCCTTCGTCTCGAATGCCGACCTCGCAGGCACCAACGGCGATGGCGGCTTCGAAGTCTTTCTCTGGGATTCCTCCACCGGCTTGAGTCAGATCACCAACATCAACAGCGTGACGAACTTGAATCCTGCGATCAATGCGGCGGGAACCCGGATCGCCTTCGAATCGAATGCCAACCCCCTGGGCACCAACGCCGACGGGAATTATGAGATCTTTCTCTGGGATTCCTCCACCGGCCTGAGTCAGATCACCAAGACCATCGGCGGGAACAGCTTTCACGCCTCGATCGACGCGGCGGGAACCCGGATCGCCTTCGAATCGAATGCCGACCTCGTGGGCACCAACGGCACCGGGAATGGCCAGATCTTTCTTTGGGATTCCTCGGCCGGCTTCACTCAAATCACCAATGCCACCGATGGAAGAAACAGTCTCTCTGCCTCGATCAATGCCAACGGCACCCGGATTGCCTTCCAGTCCGAGGCCGACCTCCTGGGCACCAACGGCGATGAGGATTTCGAGATCTTTCTCTGGGACGCCTCCACCGGGCTCTCTCAGATCACCAACACCGCCTTCACGGAGATCAACTCCGCCGCCGCGATCAACGCGGCCGGCAACCGGATTGCCTTCGCGTCCAGCGCCAACCTCACGGGCGGCAACGGCGACGGGAATAACGAGCTTTTTCTCTGGGATTCCGCGACCGGCTTTACCCAGATCACCAACACCACGAGCGTGTTCAGTTTCTTCTTGCCTTCAATCAATGCCATTGGCGACCGAATCGCCTTCGAGACCGGTGCCGACCTCCTCGGCAACGGCAGCAGTGGAATTGAGGTTTTTCTTTGGGATGCCTCCAGCGGCCTTACTCAGATCACCAACAGCAACGCGAGCAGTTTCTCCGCCTCAATCGACGCCGCCGGCACCCGGGTGGCCTTCGGGTCCTCGGCCAACCTCCTGGGCAGCAACAGCGATGGGAACGACGAGGTCTTTCTGGCCTCCTGCGCCGCCGTGGCGGCCGTTCCCGCGGTCTCTCCGCTGGGCCTCGGAGCGCTGACCGTCCTTCTCTGTCTTGCCGCGTCCTGGAAGCTCCGGAGGCGACGCGGTCCCGGGCTGCCGATCTGAAACCTGGTTCTCCTCCCTCCGTACACCTCTCGACGGAACTTAAGGGTGAGCTCGGGCGTTTGGCTCTTGCATGCCGTTGAATTCCCGAATTTGATCTCGCAGGAGACCTGACCGATGAGAAAGCCGCTCCGCCACCCGCTCTTTGTCCTCATTCTGGCTGCCGTCTTGGCCATTCCGGCCCTGGCCGCTCCGCCGCCGGCGCCGCCCGCCGTCAATGCGCAGGACCGCGCTGCGATCATCGACGACATCTCGGCCGCCCTGAACGAGACCTACGTCTTCCCCGAGACCGCCAAGAAGATGGAAGAGCGCATGAAGAGTCAGCTCAAAAGCGGCGCCTACGACCGCCTGGGGACCATGGACGTCTTCGCGGAGAAGCTGACCGCGGACCTGCGGTCGGTCAGCCACGACCTGCACCTGGGAGTGATCTGGGACCCCGAGCCGCGCCCCGACCGGCCGGATGGGCCTCCCTCCGCGGATCAGCAGGCGCGCTTCGCGGCGGAGCAGCGCCGCGACAACTACTGCTTCCACAAGGTCGAGCACCTGGCCGGCAACGTCGGCTACCTCAAGCTCGACTGCTTCGCGCCGGCTGAATTCGGCGGCGGTGCCGCGGTGGCGGCGATGGGATTCCTGGCCGGCAGCGACGCGCTGATCTTCGACCTGCGCGAAAACGGCGGCGGCAGCCCCAGCATGATCCAGCTCCTCACCAGCTATCTGATGAGCGGCGAGCCGACCCATCTCAACAACTTCTACATTCGCAAGGGCGATAAAACCGAGCAGTTCTGGACGCAGGCGTGGGTGCCCGGCACGCGCCTGACCGACGTGCCGGTCTTCGTCCTCACCAGCGGCCGGACCTTCTCGGCCGCCGAGGAGTTCACCTACAACCTCAAGAACCTGAAGCGCGCGACTCTCGTCGGCGAGACCACCGGCGGCGGCGCCCATCAGGTCGATCTCTACCGGGTGAAGAAGTACCCCGTGTCCGTGAGGCTCCCGTTCGGCCGCGCGGTCAATCCGATCACCGGCACCAACTGGGAAGGCACGGGAGTCGAGCCGGACGTCAAAGTGCGGGCCGCGGAAGCGCTCGACGTGGCCCACTCGCGCGCCCTCGCCGCCTTGGCCGAGAAGGCCACGGACCCCGAGCAGAAGGCCGCCGTCGAATTCGTCCGCAACGTGCTGGAAGACCGCCGCAAACCCGCCACCCTCTCCGCCGCCGAGCTGCAGGCCTTCGCCGGAACCTTCGGGCCGCGCACGATCACCCTGGAAGACGGCGCTCTCTGGTACCAGCGGGGAAGAAACCGCAAGTGGCGCCTCCAGCCCTTGGGCCAGGACCGCTTCCTGGTAGGCGACCTCAACGACTTCCGGATCCGCTTCGAGCGCGACGGCGGCACCGTCCAGCGCCTGATCGCCAGCTATGCCGACGGTAATGAGGAGCGGAACACCCGCGGGAGCGAGTAGAGGGACTTCCGAGGTTTGCGGAGAAAACCAGTTGACAGCGGCCTGGTCTCGGGGCATAATTCGGTTTGCGGAACAAACTTGTCCGCAAGGAGGCCCCCGAGATGACCCGCAAGCTGGATCGCATCCGTTTCGTCACGTGGCACTTCAACGATCTTCAGGGGCTCCGCTACTGGGTGCCCCTGGGGCTGATTACCCTGAGCCTGGGAGGGGGACGGTCTATTTCGACAACCCGGGGTTCCTGGCCCTCCGCGGTGCCCTGTTCCTGGGAGCCGTCGTCGTGGCGGCTCGGGCTCGGCGATACTACCGAGACAAGTTTGGCGAGGTGGAGCCACAGTATGTTCGTCCCGCCCGGCAGCTCGAAACCCTTTCCATCTACAGCCCGGCCGGCCCGACGCCCCGCATCGGCGGGTTTCAACGGCTGTCGCCGATGACGGAGTCCGTGTTGATCCCCCTGGGGCTGACGGTGATTCTCTTCGCGTTCCTGCAGTCTGCCTCTCCCGCCGTGACCATCGCCGAGGACGAATCACTGATTCAGGCGCCCTGGACCACGCTGTCCGTCATTTCCTTCGCGGAAGAGGGCGTCAGATCGCCTCGGTGGCCACCGAATTCCACTTTCAAAGTCGCGGGCGGTCAGTGGATGTATGCCCTCCTGGGCGCCTGCTTCCTGGGGATCTGGCTGGGAAGGGGAGGCCGCTTTTCCCAGAGCTACTACCTGTTGTTCAGCCTTGCGCTGCTCGCGCTCTCGGTTCTCGGCGCCTCGATCGGGTACTTTGTACCGAGCGAGGGAGAAATGGCTCGGATTGGAGAATTCCTCCTTCCGGCCGTGACGCATCTGTGGATTCCCGTGCTGATTTGCGGCGGCGCGATGATCGTGGCCGGCCTGCTCGATCACCGGCAGCTCCTCTGGCTGCTGGGCCCCTCCACGGAGAAAGCCTCGTGAGCGCGACTCCTTTCGAGCAGCTCGCGAACCTCGACCGGAAGGTCCACGATCCCGCCCGGCTGGCCATCCTGACGGCGCTCTCGGCTTGCGAGCGGGCTGACTTCCTGTTCCTGCTGCGGATCACCGGCCTCACCAAGGGGAATCTCTCCTCCCATCTCTCGAAGCTCGAAGAGGCGGAGCTGGTGGTGATCGAAAAACGCTTCGTGGAGAAGAAGACCCAGACTCTCGTGCGTCTGAGCGATACCGGCCGGCGGACGCTCTCGGGTTACTGGAAAGAGATGGCGGAGCTTCGCGAGAGCGCCGCCCGCTGGCAATCGCAGAACGCCGCGCTGGTGCCGTCGCTGGGCTAGACCCTGCAGGTCCTCACCGCTGGAACGCATAGGAAATCTTCACGAAGACCAGGCGGTCCGCTCGCCGGAGATTGCCGTCGGGATTCTGGAGGCGGTCGTCGGCGTAGCCCACGAAGAGCACGGTCTGCCAGTTGATCTGGTAGGCGAAGAGGGCCGAGCCGGCGAAGGAGCCGCTGTTGGCGTTCACGGGGAAGGTGTAGAGCCGCGGATCGCGATTGACGTCGAGATACTCGCCGATCACTCGCAGGAAGGCGCGGGCCGTGAAGTTGTAGGTGGCCTTCAGGCGCTCGATCTGGGCGGTGAAGAGGCGCCCTCTCAAGCCCCCGCCGGCATTCGCTGACCGCACGTCGAGCCACTGGCGGTCGGCGTTGAAGTCGAGCGACAAGTGATCGGTGGGCTTGACGGTGGCGAAGAGGCCGAGGTCCCCTCCTTGGCCGACGCGGCCGTTGGCGAAGTCGATCGAATCCCCCAGGACGAAGTTGCCGCCGATGCGGGAGAAGCGGCGGCCCGGATCGATCTGGAAGTAGCCATCCACGAAGCTGCGCTCGAGGACCTGGCTGCCCACCCGCAAATGCTCGCGCGGCACGACCTCGAAACCGGCCGCCATGTTGCGCTGCCCCTGGGTCTGGACGCCCAGGACCGCCTGGCGCTGGATCAGGCCGCCGTCGGGGCTCTCGACGTAACGCATGATCGCGTACGGCTGGACGCGCCGGAACAGGCCGCTCTGCGGATAGTAGTTCCGGAACAGCGCGTAGCGGCCCAGGCGGTAGCCCACCTGCGGCACGAACCCCTCGTCGGCGCGGAAATCGTCACCGACGTCCCGCACGGTGGCCCGCCAGGTCCAGTCGCGGCCGGTGTGGAGCCACTCCAGGTGGCCGGCGTGGGAGGTGAGCTGGCGGCCGTCCCAGGTGGGGTAGAGGTCAGGGCGGTCGGGCGTCTCCGTGTCGCTCACCAGCAACTGCCCCGTCACCTGGTCGGTCTGGCTCTGGCGCCATAGGAAGTCGGGGCCGACCACGCGGTTGTGGCCGCCGCCGTCGTTTTCGCGGTCGGTGACGAGCAGGCCCGCGTAGGAGGCCCCGAAATCCCGGCGCAGGCTGCCGGCCAGCACCTTGGAGGAGAAATCCTGCGGCGCGAAATCGTTGCCGGTGGGACCCGGAATGGTGACGCTGCCGCCCCCCTGGTCCTGGGTGACCAGAACGGTATAGGTGGTGTTGCCCAGCTTGCCGGTGTCCCGCAGGCCCCATTTGGGGTCGGTGATGGTGCGCGTGTAGACCGCCGGGATGGGCGTGTCGAAGAGGTCCAGCCCTTCGAGGAAGAAGGGGCGTTTCTCGGGGAAGAAGACGGCGAACTGATTGTTGACCGCGATCTGGCCGACGTCGGACTCCACCTGCGAGAAGTCGGGATTGATGGTGAGGTCGAGGGCGTTGCTGCCGCTCGGCGTCCACTTGATGTCGATGCCGCCGTCGGCCTTGGCGCTCCGATCCTCGAGCGGCGAGCCGATGCCGTTCCTGGGCTCGCCGAGGCGCTGGCCTGTGGCATAGGGCGCGCCCACGAAGTGGCCGCCGCCGGGCAGGCCCGTCAGGCCGGTGAGCTCGCGCGAATGGCAGATCCAGCAGTTGCTGCCGCGGTCGATGGGGCTGCTGTGGAAGGCGTAGCGCTGATCGCGCGGATAGTTGCGCCACACCAGGATGCCCCAGCGGTTCTCGTCCTTCTTGGGATAGCGGAGGGAGGACAGGGGGATCCGCATCTCGGCCGTCCAGCCGTCGGCGGTGATCTGCGACGCGGTGTCGTAGAAAAAGTCGGGCGAGAAGTCCTCGTTGCCGCTATTGTCGTTGTAGACCGCGTCGGCCTGATTGCCGCGGGGGTTGACGCGCAGCTCGACCGCCGAGCGCCGGTCGTTGCGCGTGTCGAGGAACACGGCGACGTTGTCGTCGGTGCCGACGATCTTGTCGCGCTCGACGAACGGCGCGCGAATCTTCCCGGGCTCGGGATCGAAGGCATGGATGCCGACGTAGAAGTCGTGAGAGTCGTAGGTCAAATAGACGACCGTCTTCACCTTCGGCTCGGCGTTGTCCGCCGGATAGGTCTCATGGAAGGTGTCGAGGACGGCCGCCTGCTGCCAGGCCGCCTCGTCGAGCCGGCCGTCGACGACGATCTTGCCGGTCAGCCGCGTCACCGCCAGCGGCGGGCCGGCGGCGGGCGCCGGAGCCGCCTTCAGCGGCGCTGTCGAAGCAAGAGCAAAAGCGAATCCAATGGAGCCACACAAGGTCCGAGTTGAGAGATGCATTGTGCTTATACGCGGAATGGCCGGAAAGTTTCCTCGCGGCGGCCCCCTCCTCTCCCGATTGGGCGGAAATGCGGTGGGAGAGGAGGGGATGGGCGGTGAGGGGTTTTCGCGCTCAGCCAGCTCTGCGCCGGACGAGCCTCGCCGTGACAACGGCCAGACAGGCGACGCAGAGACTCAGGAGGATCACCCGCAGAGTCGCCGCCGTGGTCATCGTCACGCCGATTCCCGCTCCCATCGCGAGATAGGCCACGATACAGGCCGGGCACTTCGGCAGCAGAACCATGATCGCGCTCGGCACCACGTAGCCCGCGACGTCGAGGCTACGCCGCGTGCGGGACGGCCTGGCTGCGCAGCAACCCGGCGATTTCAAGGGTGCTCCTCCCCCGAGCAGTGCGCGCAGGCCGAGCCTTCGTAGCGGTCGTGATGGCGAACCCATGCCATAGGATACGGCAGATTGTCCTCATCGCGGCCCTTGGGCGAGAAATCGAGAAAACTGTAGACCCCGAGCAGCTCCTCGACGCCGCGGGCGTAGGTGGAGTAGGTGTGAAAGATGTCGCCTTCGGCGTCCTTGGTGAAGACGCTGACGCCGGGAGCCTCGTCGGTCGGAAAGCCGCTGGTGCCATAGTTGTAGGGTTTTCCGCCCGGCGCGATCTCCTCCTTCGTGAAGGAGACGCGATAGTCGCGGTTGAAGTCCGTCTCGTTGGACGACACCCATTTGAAGTGCCAGCCCATGCGCTTCTGGAACGCGTCGATCTGCTCCCGCCTCGCCCGGGAGGCGGCGATCAGGGTCACATCCCGCTGCGCGAGATGAATGAGGCTGCCGTCGAAATGATCGGCCACCATCGAGCAGCTCGGGCAGCCCTCCGGCCAGTCCGGACCGAACATGAAGTGGTAGACGATCAACTGGCTGCGCCCCGCGAAAAGATCCGCCAGCGACTCCTTGCCCTTCGGCCCTTCGAAGACATAGTTCTTCTCGACTTTCTCCCAGGGCAGCTCGCGGCGCCGCCGGCTCAGCTCGTCGCGCAGGCGGGTGAATTCCTTCTCCTTCGCGAGCAGGCTCTTGCGTGCCTGGAGCCACTCGGCCGGCGAGACGATCGGATGTTCGGTTCCGGCGGCGACGACGTTCGTTTCAGTCTGAGTATTCATGCTCGGTCCTTTCCCGTGGATCTGACGTTCTGTCTTTGAATACGGCCCCCGGTTGAATTGGGATACGCGACATCCGGCGGAGTCAGTGCGGAAAGGGCTGGCCGGCGGCGAGCGAGGTCGTCGGCGTCAGGAGCCACGGGCAGTGCAGATAGTCCGTGATGTTCGTCACGCGGTGATCGGCGAATTCGAGGCGGATGGCCGCCTCGGGCTTCCATTCGCCGTCCCGTTGCAGATGAGTGACGATCACGGCTTCACCGTCCACCTCGCCCACCGCCAGACGCCAGGGCTCCGGCCAGCGGCCGTAATTGAAGAAGTAGGGAGCTTCGCCGAAGGGGCCGGTGAAGCGGTCCGCCACGCGCAGGCGGGCGTCGTCCGCGATGAGCTCGCGCAGGCCGTCCCAATCGCGGCGATTGAAGCGTTCGACATAGAGATGAAGGAGCCTCGCCTCCTCCGGGTCCTTGGCGGGTCGTGGCGCGCGCGGCTCGGGCGAGGCCGGCAGCTTCGAGCGGCCGCGATGGAGCGCCGCCTTGACGCCGCCTACCGTGGAGCCGACGAGCTCCGCGATCTCCTCCAGCGAGTAGTCGAAAACGTCCTTCAAGAGCACGCAGGCGCGCTCCATGGGAGGCAGGCTGTGCACGAGGTGCTCGACCGCGCGTCCGAGAGCCGGCCCCGGAGGATCGACCGGCATCACCCGGTCGGGCTCGGTGACGGCGGTCTCCGCGCCCTTGCGGACCTCGCGGCGGCGCAGGAAGTCGATGCACCGGTTGTGCGCGATGCGGAACAGCCACGGCGCCAGGGGGCGGCTGTCGTCGAAGCCGTCGAGCATCCGGTAGGCCTGAAACAGCGCTTCCTGCACGACGTCCTCGCCGTCCAGCACCGAGCCGGTCATCCGCGAGCAGTAGCGGTGCAAGCTCGGGCGAAGGTTGGCGATCGTCGCGAGGAACGCCACGTAGCGGGCCTCGAAGGGGCCGGGGGGCTGCATGTCGGGTCGGGTCTCCAGATTCATAGCTACCTTATACGCGGCCGGCGCCGTTTGGGATACGGCCGCCGACCAGTCCGCCACGGAGCCCGGCTTGGGGACGGCGGCATGCATGCTAAAATAGGGATCCGCGGCTTAAACTCGACC
Source organism: Thermoanaerobaculaceae bacterium (assembly GCA_963717295.1). Classification (GTDB taxonomy): domain Bacteria; phylum Acidobacteriota; class Thermoanaerobaculia; order Multivoradales; family UBA5704; genus DATARR01. The sequence goes on along the minus strand of OY970330.1, from coordinate 5,649,237 downwards.
TTGCATACGGAGAAACATGGCTAAGAAAGCTGGGTCTCGCAAAACCAAGGAACAAGCTCTTTTCGGTAGGCTCCGCGAAATTCGCGCCCGCGCGCAGAGCATGCGGGACCTTGCCGTAATGCTGCAACAGCAGGCGGTGGCCTTGGCTGATCCTGAGGTGCGCGACCACGAGACACGGGCAGTGCTGGATGAAAATTTCCACGTCTTGTCAATTAACTGCAAGCACGTAGAACTGCTGGCAGCCGAGATTCGGACTCTGCTTTACGAGAATGACGACCTGTATTCGCGCTGGGGAGACACCCTCGGAGAGATTCTAACAGCCTGGAGTCAGGCGGAAATGGACTGGCTCAAGATAATGGCGTGTAATGCCCAGGACTGTTCGCACCAACTTTCGTTGGTGGTCACGGCTCTGGACACTATCATCTACAAATGCTGCGTGATTACCATCCCCGAACGAATCAAGGAGCATTTGACGTTCTTACCCATCGGAGGCGCGCTGAGCTTCGGCGAAGCTTACGCCGATGAGTTGTCTTCCAAGAAGGAAAGGCAGAAGTTTCTGACCTACCTGAATTTCTATCCTGGATTCGTGGACGGCTTGATTGATGTGGAGAACGAGAAGATTTTCCGTGCCGCCCCATCTGGCTGGCGGCGCTGCTTTACGCTTGTCATAACGGCCGCTCTGGCCTTGGCCGGATTCGGGTGGATCTCTCTCGCTTGTCACCTTGGAGGCTTTGTCTCTCTTCATGATTGGCCGTTCACCATGGCTCGCCTTCAGGAACACGAGATCGGCTATGCATTCCTGCTGATTGGATCGCTGGCTCATGTAGCCGTTACTCTTCTCAAGCAGGATCGGGGAGCCAGTGGTTCGTCTCAGACCCTCTCTGGCTGGGTGTTGCGCGTTCACGTGAAGGAGAACTCTTTCATTATATCGTCCATTTCGCTTTGGCTCGGATCAGCAGCGATGGCCTTCCTTTTCAAGGATGGGATCGACTGGAAGGCCGCCTTTTTTGTCGGCTATAGTTATGACAGCTTCATCGACCTCTTCTTGCAGCGTTTTGAAGCGGTCGCCGTAGGGACGTCAAAAGCCCTGACGGAGAATCTCACCAAGTCTTGATGATTTGAGAGCCGGATTCCGCGCGGCAGGCTGGTTGTCCCGGCCCGGGAGTTGCCGCGCTCCATCCTCTCAGCCCGTGCTTCCCCTCGTGGTGCCTTTGGACGAAGGCGCACGGCGTCCGCGATCGTGAAATCATGTCTCATGGCCGTCACCTTGACGAGGTCTGCAAGGAGAGAACGAATGGGGCTTGATTGGTTGGCGGGGAACAAGGCAAAGCCGGGGCACGAGGCTCGTTTTCGCGAGCTGCTGGAGATCATCGTCGCCGGCAAGACAGAGCTGAACGAGGCCGAAACCGCGGAGTTCCTGGAAATCGGTGTGCCGGCCTTCACGACCCTCGGTGCGCCCCAGGTCGGAATCGACGAGCCGGCAACCGCGTGGTTCCTGGCGCGTCTTCGCGAGAAGCCGCCGAAGCCCGGCCTGCTGCGGGGCCTGTTCAAGAAGAAGGGCTCCGCCGGCCCGACGCCCGAGGAGCTTGCGGCGATCGAGCAGACGCGCGGCTATCACGTCCTCGAATTGGCGCCGCCCTGCGACGGTCTGCCGATGTACTCGAATGCGGGAATGAGCAACCAGTTGGACCTGACCTCGTTTCGCGGCGCCTTCCTGAACGACTGCGAGGAGCTCCTCGGCAAGGAGCTCCTCGAAAGTGCCTGGGACCGGAAGCTTCCCGAAGATCTGGTCGCCTACGGCCGCACCTTGATGGAGCGGGCGGATGCCTGGGCCGCCGCCCACGACTGCGAAGGGGTGCGCGATCAGGTGACACCTCCCGACGACGACGCCAGCCCCGCGGACCAAGCGCACATCGTCTTCGCCGCCGCCCGCTGGTGCCTCTACTGGGGAGAGCGCGGTCATTGGCTGGACCCCTGGTTCTAGCCCCTGGAGTATGGGCCGCTCTTCTCGCTCGCCCCGGCCCCTACCGGGAGCCAAAGTATCCATACCGCGTCGCTCCGATGCTTACCGCGTGTCTCGGTATCCTTACCGGGAGAGCCGGTATCGATACCTTGTCTCTCCGATGCTTACCGGGAGCCCCGGTATCCTTACCGCGTGTCTCGGTATGCTTACCGGGAGAGCCGGTATCGATACTTGTCGCTCCGATGCCTACCGGGAGTCCCGGTATCCTTACCGCGTGTCTCGGTATGCTTATCGGGAGAGCCGGTATCGATACCTTGTCTCTCCGATGCTTACCGGGAGCCCCGGCATCCTTACCGCGTGTCCCGGTATGCTTACCGGGAGAGCCGGTATCGATACTTGTCCCTCCGATGCTTACCGGGAGCGCCGGTATCCTTACCGCGTGTCTCGGTACGCTTACCGGGAGAGCCGGTATCGATACCTTGTCCCTCCGATGCTTACCGGGAGTCCCGGTATCCTTACCGCGTGTCTGGGCATGCTTACCGGGAGAGCCGGTATCGATACTTTTGAGCCCGGCTCAGCCAAAAAGGGCTTGTGATGCACCTACTTCAGGGCTGATGGGAAGGGGGCCAGTCCCAGGCTCCCGCTTCACTCTTGCCCTGGGCTACGAGTCTGCCGCCCTCCGGGCTGGGCCGAAGGTCGAGAAGGTGGTGGTGGTCCACTGGCCGAGCGGCCGGACCGAGGCATGGACGCGGATCGAGCCCCGTCTCTCTGGCGAACGCTCTGGCTCGCTGCGCCCGCCAGCACACACCTGAGAAATGGGGAGATGGCTGGCTTTACCTCTGTCTGAAAGGAGACCAGAATGCGTAAAAAGATGTTGCTTCTGTCAATCGCCGTAGCGGCCCTGATCGGCGCTCTCACGACTCCGCCCTCGTTGGCGGTCGGCGGCGTCTGCAAACCCCAATGTACCTATTACTCGGACGGCTCACAGTGCTGCGTCAGTTGCTGGGGCACATGGCCCAACTGCGGCTGCACCAACAACTACTGCCCCCCAGAAGGCGGCATCAACTAGCCCAAGGCGAGAAGCCCTGGGATTGAGCCAAACCCCCGAATCGCTTGGCGCCCTGCCAAGGGCGAGAAATAGCGCCCTTGGCAGGGCTGATGGGAAGGGAGGGAGCTGCCGGTCCCAGGGCTCCCGCTCCGCTCTCGCCCTGGGCTACGAGTCTGCCGGAGCGCTTCCTGGTGAGAGCTATTCGCCCGCCGCAGAGGATTCTCCGCGCCGGCTGCTCGCAGGACCGGTATACTTCGAGGAGTGAGATTCGAATGGGACCCTGACAAGGAGGTCCGGAACCTTCGGAAGCACGGAGTCTCGTTCGAGGAGGCGAGCTCAGTATTCGGCGATGCTCTGGCGGCGACGATCTCCGATTCCAGACATTCCGAGCTTGAGGTCCGCTTTATCACGTTGGGCATGTCCTCGCGGAACCAACTGCTGGTCGTCTCCCATACCGATATAGAGGAGAGCGTACGGATCATCAGCGCGAGGGCGGCAACGACACAGGAAAGAAGGCGCTATGAGTCAGGGACCTGAAGACGACGACCTCGAACCGGAGTACGACTTCTCCGGGGCAGTGCGCGGCAAGTACTACCAGCGCTACCAGCAGGGTACGAACGTGGTCCTACTGGATGCCGACGTAGCCCAAGCGTTCAAGGATTCGGAGTCGGTCAATCGGGCTCTCCGCCTCCTCCTTGATCTCGCTAAGCAGGAGGTTCCTCGGGGCCACTGACCTCCGGGCGGGCTGGGCGCTGATGGGGAAGGGCGGCACACTTGCCGCGGACCACGGGGCCGAAGTCGGACCGCTTGTACTCGGGCCGCAGTTCGTCGGCGTCCTTGGTATTCGCCTTCTTCATAGCCTCTGCGCTCCCGTCGGGTCGCCAAACGAGCAGATCACGCGCGCTATTGTAGCCAACGTCGGCTCTGGCGGCTGGTCCGGCCTTGGGTGAACCGTCCGCAGGCCCACACCGCGAGCCCGGAGGACGGCAGACTCTTAGCCCAGGGCGCGAGCCCTGGGATCGAGCCAACCCCAAAATCGACGGGCGCCCTGCCAAGGGCGAGAAACAGCGCCCTTGGCAGGGCTGATGGGAAGGTGGGAGCTGCCGGTCCCAGGGCTTCCGCTCCGCTCTCGCCCTGGGCTACGAGTCTGCCGCCCTCCGGGCTGGCCTCGACGCCTTTGGGCCGCGTGCCCGGGCTGGTGCGGTCCCTGTCTTTGGACCATGGAAGTCCGGCTGAGCCGGCGGTGCGCCCACAGACTACGGATCTGTAGGTAGGGTGGACGAGTCTGCTCTCCGCAGTAGGAAATGTCATCGAATCGGACTGCGAGCCGGTATGAGCTAGCCAGCAGCAGAGCAGCCGTTGCTCTGGTAGGAGTTGACGCCCGGCTTCGCCCTTTTCTCCCTGGCGTTAATTGCCACACCAGGCCAGTTCGGCACGTAGCGGAGGAACGAGCCCAGGACCGACCGTCAGTGGTACAATCCTTCAAGTCCTCGAGCACTTATGACTACTGGCTACAAAATCGCCGTGAGCTGGATCGAGCTTGTCCTAGTGATTCTCCTCACTATCATCGGTATGAGTTTCTGGGTAATCGCGGAACCGCGAGTCCGGACGTGGCTGGCAGGCTCTGAACCCCAAGTCGAGGAATTCGCCGAGAAGCATGGCGTTCCTGGAGTACAGCGACGGTTAAGCTTGGCCGAGGCCGAGTGGAAAGCCGACATCGCTCTACTTGTTGAACAGCATGTGGATACCTTGCGGCAAGGGGCGAAACTGTTGGCCTTAGAGCGCTCCTACCCCGGGTTGCGCGGCATACTGGCGACGCCCCCGACCAATGAGGTGCCGGCTGAGGCGGTTAAAGAGTATCGAGAGGCTCAGCGGCAACTAAGGACAGCGACCGTTTTGGCGGAGCGTTTGGAGGCTAGCCTCCGAGAGGTAGGAAACCGGCTGGACCAGAGTGCAACTGCTATGCGCCTCGCCCGGCGTTCCGCTGCTCGAGACTGGCGAGATGCCAAGACGCGTGGGGAGAGAATACGACAAGGGTGGACGCTCCTGTGGGCCGCAGTCGGCTCCTGCTCGGTACTCCTCCTCACCTTCCTCACCCTCTCCGGCTCAACCGTCCGTCGGCTGGGGATAAAGCGTCGGCTGGTTGTCGGAAGCGCTGCCGCACTCCTGTCGATTCTCTATGGTTACCAGTTCAGCCACGGGCTCTCACTCGCTGTTGCGAGCGCTCTGTTGCTCGTAGGTCTCTGGCTTTTGCTGCATATCTTTCTTACCAATTCAAATGCGACCGGAGGGACACCTTGAAGGCCAGTGGCGTCTTCGATACTCCTATTGAGAAACCGGACGAGGATCTCCTCGAGATGTCGGTCTATGCTCGCCCACTGGCAGATTTCATCTTCACGACCAAGCCTCCTTTCACTATAGGCATCTACGGTGAATGGGGTTCTGGTAAGACCAGTTTCGTGCGCCTGCTGGAGCATTTCCTAGAGAATTCCCAAATGCCTGGCGCGCAGCCGGTACGCTTCATCCGCTTCAGTGCCTGGCCCTATCGGACATCGGATGAAATCTGGCGCGCGTTGGTCCTCCTGGTTGCTCGTAGGCTCTACGAAGTCCCGGATCCAGAGGTAGAAGCCCTCGGCACAGCTCCTGGCCCAGAGCCGCGGGATCTTTTCACAAGCCTATCTCGTTTCTTGAGTAGCGACGCTTTGGTTCTCCGCGCCCCTTCGGAGCCATCAGATCCGCTTGCCGCATACAACGACCTGGTGGCGAGGCTCGATCGGAGCCAAACGACTATTGCCAGGGGAGCGGATCAGGTGCATGCGAACGGTGATGAGAAGTTGATCGCACTAGTTAAGGCCGCAGCCTCAGCTCTCGGTACACTATCACCTCTGATTGCCGGAATCCGGGGACTATTCGGTTTGGAGGAGAAGATCGATCTCGCCGGGCTGTTCCACCGCGATGCCAATCAGACAGCTCGCGAGCGCATTGAATCCGTCGTTCAGTTCCAAAAGATCTTCTATCATCTGTTCGAGACCAAGGCATCCAAGGAGCGAGTCTGTGTTTTCATTGATGACTTAGATCGCACGATGCCGGACCTCGCCCTTGACCTTCTCGAGGCCGTCAAGATCTTTTTCGGAGATGTATCATCGGTCTTCATCGTGGCCGCTGATGAACACTTGATCGGCCAGGGCCTCCGGCTGCGCTACCATGATCTACTCCATCAGGGAGATAGCACAAAGATTCAGGAATTCTTCGACCAGAAGGGCCGGGAATACTTCGAGAAGTGCATCCAACTGGGGATTCGAGTGCCGCAAAGGACGGCTCAGCAGACGCATCGCTTCCTCTCCGCTCAGTTCCCTCAATGGCTGCCCGCCACTGACATTATCCAGACGGCAATCGGCGACAACCCTCGGCGGCTAAAGCAATACTGCAACTGGCTACAGTACAAGCAGCGGGCCGTGGGCGAGCAAACCGCAAAAGCCGAACGTACCGACGAAATTGATGCATTGCTTGAAAAAATCGTCGCTTTGCACGCTTGGAGCTCCGACCCGGATGCGAAACTGCTCGAGTGTCTGCGCCGCGCAGCGGCCGCGCCGTTGACCTTTGCGTCGACGCTCGCCCACGTCGAAGCTCGCCTTGCCGCCTCGGGCCAAGATCACGCCTTGGCGGAAAGTGGGCTCGAAATTGACCTTGCGAGTGAGATGTACGATCTCGCGGTCTTCTCAACGACAATACGCGACGTTTTCGAAGCCTCGCCATTGCTATCGTCGGCGTACCCGCCCCACGTCGCGGTCTTGGTCGAGCTGGCCGAGCTCACCCCGGACTCAGAGACAATGCTTAGGTCTGGTGATGCCTGCTTCATGCGCATTATGGAGATTGCGGCTCGGCAAGGGCTCCTCTCCGAGGATCGGCTCTTATTTGAGGATTTCACGCGGCTGATCGTCATCGCCCAGAAGTCTCCGAAAATCTTGAACTGGCTCCATGAGATCGCGAGAGGAGAAGGCTGGACGAAGCGGCTGCTCGATCTAGAAGAAGCACTCAAGAGCGAAGCCCCTGAGGCCGTCTCGGCGCTTGCGCCAGAGGCGGCTGCAATCCTCGCCGAGGTTCGCCTACAATCCACTGTTATGGCGGATGAACTGCGCCGGCTCCTGCTGGGCCCCCCAGCCCTCTCGGCGCTGCTATGCGAGGAGTTCATGCTCTTCTGGGGCATCCGGAAGGATCTGCCAGACCCTGCGAATCTCTTCAAAGGCAACTCCGCAACCAATCTCAAAGATCAGGAGAGGAGCCTAGCTCGTTGGGCTTTGGAAGAAAAATTACGCGACGATCCCAGGAGAAAAGAAATCGCGTCTTGGTTGAAGACCCGTATTCGGGCGGCCCAGCACCTACTGCGACTGCGTACTTTTGCCAAGCTCGACGCTCTGACCCACTGTTGGCCCGAACTCGCCAATAACCTCCGCACCGATTTCTCGGCGCTCGTCGCCCTCGAGAGCCAAGCGCTTCAGCCACAGCAGGCCCTGCCACCAGGCCTCGAGCGTTTCTGGGAGCAATACCGGCGAGATGACCGACTCCTAGCTTTCCTCAAGCTGCGGCCACTCTTCCGCGACATCCCGCGCGAGGAGAGCAATCGGTTCCTTCTCTTTGCTCAGGCAACGGAGGCCCATGCACCGACCGCGCAGGCGGCCCTGAGCGCGGTGGAAAGCCACCCCTTGGCAGAAGACCGACAGCCAGCCTATGAAGACGTGCGAATCAGCATTCGGGAAGACAAGGATTCCAGACGGGCAACATATAGGATCGATATTACCAGCCCTCTCGGTGAAGCGCACGAGGTGATCGAGATACCATGGCCAGATCTTGAGCGGGCAGTTTCCTTCCTGGCTGGCTCCGATCGCTCCGGGACCATAGACTCTGTAACTCGGGATCTGGGCAGCTCACAGCAAATAGATTTCGCCACCCGATTGCGCGAGTTGGGGGAACTGCTTTTTCACATGGTCTTCCAAAGCGACTCCCAGCGATTGATCTCAGCTCTCTTAGCAGAACCGACTTGTTGGCGAATCCTCTGGGACTTCAAAGAGGCGCAACAGCTTGTGGCTCTGCCCTGGGAATGCATTTACGCCCCAGCTCCTGTGCGGGCTTTTCTCGCGTTGACCCAGCGGTACTCCCTGGTGCGCTTCTTGCCGTCTGCACCTCCCCGCTTCAATCGCACCTTCGCTCCGCCCCTCCGCCTTCTCGCCGTCTTCCCAACTCCGCGCGACTTGCCACCGCTTAACAGCGAAGGGGAGGAAAAGATTCTGCGCCGTGCTGTCGGCGAGGGACGAGGCCAAGTCCTGCTCGATGTCCTGGGACCGGGGACTGCCACTTGGGAGAGACTTAGAGAAAAGATTGAAACCTTCCGCCCCCACCTTTTCCACTTTGTTGGCCATGGAACCGTTAAGGGAAATGTATCTGCCCTGATGCTTGAAGACTCGGATGGTAATAGTCGCCGGCTCGAAGCCGCCGATTTGGCGACCTTGCTACGGGACTCGCAAGTCGATTTAGCGGTGCTCAATGCTTGTGATACCGGAACCGCTCCGACGGGCGATGCCATTACTGGGATCGCCGGTGCCCTGATCCAAGCCGGAGTGCCTGCCGTTCTTGGTACAACCCGGAAGGTCATGGATGACGCAGCGCTCCTCTTCACTCGCGAGTTCTATCGGTGCTTCCTTAGCGGCCTATCGGTAGAGGGTTCGATCGTCGAAGCTCGCAAGGCGCTCAGCATCGAGAAGTGGGACTGGTCGCTCTACGCCCTTTTCCTCGGCCTGCGTGAGTCGGCTGAGTTGGGTTCAACTTCAGCCATTGACTTGGGGTCCTTGAGGCTGCCCCCAGTTTGATAGCTACCCTTGAATGGAAGCCGACGCCGGCATACGGGAATTCCTCGCGCGGCAAGATGAGACATAGTCCCCAAAACCGGGACAAGGCTCCGCGCGCTACGAGACGGCGTCGAAGTTCAAGCTGTTGCAGGACGTTTTCGGGGCGGCTGTCGGCGTCTCAGATTTGCCGGCGTATCAGATCCCCGAGCCACGGTGAAGCTCGTGCGCCAGTGGACCTTGGAAGGTAACGAGGAAGAGGGGTTAAATGGTGCAGCCAGGAGGAGTCGAACCCCCAACCTACAGATCCGTAGTCTGTCGCTCTATCCAGTTGAGCTATGGCTGCACGTGTCCGACGTGCGGAGGACGGATTGTAGAGCAGCCCGTCCCCGTGTGCAACCCCTCCCGGCGATCTCCCTATTCCAGCAGCCCCGTCGTCGGCGAGGAGGCGGAGGCGTAGAGCTTCTTCGGGATGCGGCCGGCGTTGGCGGCGAGCCAGCCGGCTTCGACGGCCAGCTTCATGGCGCGGGCCATGCGGATGGGGTCTTTCGCCTCGGCCACGGCGGTGTTCAGCAGCACGCCGTGGGCGCCCAGCTCCATGGCGAGGGCGGCGTCGCTCGCGGTGCCGACTCCCGCGTCCACGATCACCGGCACCCTTGCCTGCTCCAGGATGATGCGCAGGTTGGACGGGTTGCGGATGCCCATGCCGGAGCCGATGGGGGCGCCCAGGGGCATCACGGCCGCCGCTCCCAACTCCTCCAGCTTGCGGCAGGTCACCGGGTCGTCGCTGGTGTAGGGCAGCACGATGAAGCCCTCGGCCACCAGGCGCTCGGTGGCCTTGAGCAGCTCGACGTTGTCGGGGAAGAGGGTCTTCTTGTCGCCGATCACTTCGAGCTTCACCCAGTTCCAGCCCCCCAGCTCGCGCGCCAGGCGGGCGGTGCGGATCGCCTCGTCGGCCGTGTAGCAGCCGGCGGTGTTGGGCAGCAGGAGGTATTTGTCCGGATCGACGAAGTCCAGCAGCGATCCCGCCCCCCGCTCGTCGAGGTTCACGCGGCGCAGGGCCACGGTCACCACCTCGGTGCCCGAGGCCTCCAGGGCGGCGGCCATGGTCGGGAAGTCGGGGTACTTCCCCGTGCCCAGGAAAAGACGCGAGCGGAACGTGCGGTCCGCGATGGTCAGCGGCTCGACTTCGGCCGCGGTGTGGGTGTCGGAAAGGGTTGCGGTCATAGGGGTGCCTCCGCGGGGATTGTAGCGCAGGGGCTTCTTCGGGTCCCTCCTGAAAGCCCCCTCACTCCCCCGACCCCTCTCTATTCCCGCGCAAACCGCCGCACGAAGACGCCCCGGGAGCTCCCGTCCGTAGCGCCGGCCACCCAGGTGACGAGCCAGGAGTCTCCCGCCCAGGCGACACTCCCCTCCAGAGGCTGTTGGAGCTCATTGCTGGCCGCGCTCTGCAGCATTTGCGCGGGTCCCAGCGGCGCGCCGCGCGGATCGAAACGCTGGATCTGGAGGTCGGGATCGTCCTGGAACTGGAGCCAGAGCAGCAGGAGGTTGCCCTGGTCGTCGAACGCCATCGACATCGGAGCGAAAAGGCTCAGGTCCGAGATGGCCGGAATCTCGGGAGCCTCCGCCCGGCCGGCGGCGTCGAAGTAGCGCAGATAGATCGTCTGGCCGAGAGCCCAGGAGACGGCGAAGCCGCCGCCGGGAGCCGCGGCCACCTGGAATTCGGGGTTCAGGAAGGGAGTCGTCTCCCCGGGTCCCGGAGGGGTCGTGTTGACGTCGAAGTCCGGCCCCAGGGGCTGGCCCGAGGCCTTGAACCGGCGCGCCCTCAGCACGGAGGTCCCACTCTCATCCTCCTTTTGTCCGTCGATCTCCGTGCTCTTCGTGAGCCGTTTGCCGAACCAGACGGCGGCGAAACCGCCGTCCGCGAGGGGCACGACTTTCACGATCGGGTCGTCCACGGCCCGGCTGCTCAGGCGAAACACCGGCCCCGCCGGCTGGCCGGAGGGCGAGAGAAACCGGGCGCCGATCGCCTGTCTGGGGTCCATGAACCAACCGGACAGGTACTTGGTGCCGCCGAGATCCCAGACCCAGTCGACGCCGTTCCGGGCGAGGAGGGCCGGCTTGCCCGGAGCGGGCACGCCTTGCGAGTCCAGATGGCGCCGGTAGAAGGCCACCGGCTCGCCGCCGTCGTTCACCGCGTGCCACAGCACTTCGAAGCCCTTCGGCGTCGCCGTGACCGAGTCCGTAAGCGCCAAGCCGGCGCCGACGAGCTTGGTCCCCTCGCCCGGGGCCTCGTCGCCGGCGGCGACGAAGTGTGAGAAGACCTTGCCCGCCAGATCGTCCCAGGCGACGGTGTAGCCGCTGCCGGGCTGGATGGCCAGCATGGGCCGCTCGGGCGTGTCGCCGGCGGGCAGTTGCGCCTGGGGACTGAGCGGCGCCAACTGGGCCGCGAGCCCGCGCGGACCCACGATGCCGAGAGCCACGCTGACGAGGAGAACGAGAAGGGACGGGATTCTGGTCATCGAACGATCCTCCGCTTGTAGGGTGCCTTGACGGCCTCCTTTCCGGACAATCCCAAGCCTCCTCGGCTTATTCCGGGCGAAGAACCCTCACCCCCCTAACCCGGGCCGGGGGTGAGGGCCTCGAAGCGATGCGGACCCAGCCCCCGCCGGCTCTTAGAGGGTGTCTCGAAAGGGGGGAGATCGCGATGTCGCTGCCGCCAGGGATTGAAATCCCTGGCGGTATAGGGCGTCATCGTCAACTACTTTTGAGACACCCTCTTACAGAATCGTGCCCTTGAGCTCGACGTCGACCTGCGGCACCTTGGCGCTGTCGGTGTGGAGGGTCAGCTTGCCCTGGAAGGGTCCCTTGCCCATGGAGGGATCGAGGGTCACCCGGATGGTGTACTCACGACCTTCCGTCAGTTGCTCGATCTTGGCCTGGACGCCCTTCATGGTGGTGTCGACGCTGGTGAGCCTGATCGGCTCGGTGGCGTAGTTCTTGACGACGACCGACTTCCTGAGGGGCTCCTTGAGCTCGATCTCGCCGTAGTCGCCGACGGGCGGGGTGACCGCCAGGATCGGCCGCACGAAGCCCGAGATCGGAATCTGCACGATCTTCTGCTTCGGGTGGGTGGTGTGGATGGTCACGTAGTCCGCCAGGGCTCCCACCTTGGCGTCGTTCGAGAGCTTCATCTCCACCTTCCACTGCTTGCCCTTGACGTCGGGCAGGCGCTCGGCGGCGGTAGCCTCGTGATAGGTCACGGTCATGTAGGGCCAGGGGGAGTCCGCCTTGACGATGTCTATCGGCGTGCCGTCGGGAGCCCACAGCGTCTGGACGATGTTGCCCTCCAGGGGCTCGCCCTGGACCGTGATGTAGCGGGCGTAACCCGGCTTGACGGTGATGTAGGGCTCCACCTTGACCTTCAGGGTCAGCTCGATCTGCGGCATGGCCGGATCGTTGGTGAAGACGGTGACGCCCTTGGCGATCGGACCGCTGAAGGTGGAGGTGTCCACCACCGCATGCACCTTGCCGGTCTTGCCAGGAGCGACGGTCTTGTCGTAGTCGGCGACCGTGCAGCCGCAGGCCGGCAGGACGTTGGTGATCTCGAGCACGGCGTCGCCGTCGTTCTTGATCAGGAAGTCGGCGATCGCCTTCTCGCCTTTCGGCACGGTCCCCACGTCCAGGGTCGGCTCGACGGCCGTCGCCTTGGGCTTGCCATCCGCAAAGAGGACGCCCGTGACCAAAAAGGCGGCGCAAAGTGCCAGAATGACGGTCTTCATCTGTCGTTGCATACGACCTGCTCCTTCTTCGAGGGTGGATGAAAGCTTCAGAAATGCTACACTGCCGGCCCGAAAACGAGAAACTTTGCCCGTGACCCCAGCCCAACTCGATATCTACTGCCTCGCGATCGGGGGGACTGGGATGGCACCACTCGCTTGCCTTCTGCAAGAGCAAGGCCACCGCGTCCGCGGCACGGACGTCCACCTGTACCCCCCCATGAGCACGCTGCTGGAACGCGCCGGCATCCAGCCTCAGGAAGGGTACGACCCAACCCACCTCTCGCCGCGGCCCGACCTGGTCATCATCGGTAACGCCATCCACCGGGACAACCCGGAAGCGCGGGAGGCGGAGCGGCTGGGGCTGCCCATCCTCTCCATGCCCCAGGCCCTGGCGCGCTTCTTCCTCGCGCGCCACCGCTCGCTGGTGGTCAGCGGGACGCACGGCAAGACGACGACCACGGCGATGGCCGCCTGGGTCTGGGCTGACCGCGGCAAGGATCCCGGCTACCTGATCGGCGGCGCCCCGCGCGACCTCGCCGCCAGCTTTCACGACGGCGCGGGCGACCGCTTCATCGTCGAGGGCGACGAGTACAACGCCGCCTACTTCGATCGCGGCGCCAAGTTCCTCCACTACCAGCCCGAGACCCTGCTGTTGACCAGCGCCGAATACGACCACGCCGATCTCTACCCGAACCCCGAGGCGCTCTGGGACGCCTATGCCCGCCTCGTCGCCCTGCTGCCCGCGGACGGCCTGCTGGTGGCCTGCGGCGACAGCGCGAAGGTACGGGAGCTGGCGGCGGGCGCCCGCTGCCGTACCGTTTTCTACGGCCTCGATCCCTCGAACGACCTCGCTCCCCTGGGGAAGATCGAGGCCCTGCCGGAGGGGAGCCGGTTCCGGGTCCGCGACGTGGAATCGGGCGAGGAGGCCGAGATCTCCCTGCCGCTGGCCGGCGAGCACAACATCGCCAACTGCCTGGCGGTGTGGGCGGCGGCTCGCCGCGACGGGCTGCCGGCCGCGGACGTGGCCGCCGCTTTGGCGCGCTTCCATGGCGTCAAGCGGCGCCTCGAAGAGCTGGGCACGGCGCGCGGCATCACCGTCGTCGACGACTTCGCCCACCACCCGACGGCGGTGGAGAAGACTCTGGAGGCCCTGCGCCAGCGCTACCCGGGGCGCAGGCTGGTGACGCTCTTCGAGCCCCGCAGCCTCACCGCCGGCCGCCGTTTCTTCTTCGACGCCTACCGCCAGGCCTTCGCCGGCGCCGACCGCGTGCTCTTCGCCCCCCTCTTCCACAGTGATCGCCTGGCCCCCGAGGAACGGCTGGATCTCGCCGCCCTGGCCGCGGCGCTGACCGCGGCGGGCGTGCCGGCCACGGTCGGCGCCGACGACGCCGATCTGCTGCGCCTCGGGATGGAGGAGGCGCGGGACGGCAGCGTGCTGGCCACCATGTCCTCCGGCTCGTTCCTGGGGATGCCGCAGCGGTTGTTGGCCGCGCTCAAGGTAAAGGAAGAGACCGCAGCCGGTCCTCGATGAGGGCAGGGGCCTCCAGCACCTCCGGGAGACGAAGAGCCTGGCGCACCACGCCGCGGGCCGCCTCCTCCGGCATCAGGCCGATCAGCTCGCCCTCCACCACCGAGGCCCCGAAGGTCGCGGCCTCGGCCCGCACCCGCTCCAGGGCCACGAGGACCGGGGTGCGGCGGAAGTCCACCAGATTCATGCTCACCTGGGCGCGGTTTCGGCTCGCCAGATAGACGCCCATCGCCCGCACGGCCGGCAGCCCTCCCCCCGACTCCCGCACCCGGCGCGCGATGGCGCGGGCGATCTCCACGTCCGCCGTGTCCAGCACGGCGTTGAAGGCGATGAGGAGGAACCGGGCGCCGATGACGGTGACGCCGGCCGTGGGATGGACTTGGGGCCGCCCGAAGTCCGGCGCCCACAGCGGCTCCCCGATCCTGGCCGCGAAACCCTCGAACTGCCCCCGCCGGATGGTGGCCAGGGCCGCGCGCTCCGGCACCCGCGCCGCGCGCTCGTAGAGATAGACCGGCAGGCCGAATCGCCGCGCGACCTCCGGAGCGAGCCGCTCGGCCGCCGCGATCGCCTCCGCCATGGGCGTATCCCCCAGCGGGACGAAGGGCACGACGTCCACCGCTCCGACCCGGGGGTGAACCCCTTCGTGACGCCGCAAGTCGATCTCGTCGATCGCCGTCTCATAGAGAGCAAGAAGTCCCTGGACGAGCCCCTCCGCCTCGCCGGCGAGAGTCAGCACCGAGCGGTTGTGATCGGGGTCGGACGACACGTCGAGCAGCCGCACGCCAGGGGGCGACGAGGCGGCGGCGGCCAGCCGCGCCACGACCTCCGGACGGCGGCCTTCGCTGACGTTGGGAACGCACTCGAGCAACGGCACGCCGGGTAAAGTATCGCAACCGTTGGACGGCGACGAATTCCTCTGCTACGATACGCCCGCTTTCAAAGGTAAGCTAGAAGCCAGCCCGCTGATGAATTACTCTGGGAACTCTTCCCTTTCGTCCGACGTCAAGCAGCGCATCCTCAGCACGTTCGAGCAGACCCTCGAGCTGGCCCGGGACGGCAACCGCCAGGAAGCGCTGCTGGGCTGCGACTTCGTACTGCGCATGGATCCGCGGTTCGAGCCGGCGCGCGTGCTCCAGGAGCGGCTGCGGACGAGCACCGGCCCGGTGGCGGTACAGGACCTCCTCCAGACGGGGTCCGCCGCGATCGCCGATCCGTTCGCCGACCTCGACGGCCTCAGCCTCGACCTCCCCGATCTGCTCCCCGCCAGCCTGCCCGGACTGCCAGGGCTGCCCGGCCCTCCGGGGGGCGGTGGTGCCCTGCGCGGCGAGTTTCAGACGCTGGTCGACCAGCGCCGGTTCCAGGATCTGATGATCCGGGCACAGCAGTCCTCGGCCGCCATCGCCGGCGATTCCGAGCTCCAGCGCATCCTCGGCGTAGCCCAGGAACGGATGGAGGCAGAGCCCTACGTCCTGAAGTTCCTGGACTCGGCCCGCCAGGCCCTGCAAGCCGGCCAGACCGACGAGGTCGGCCGCCTGCTCGACAAGGCGCGCTCCCTCGATCCTTCCCATCCCGGCATCTCCGAGGTCGAGCACGCCCGCGGCGCCAGCCCCGTGGCCAACTGGACGGCGTCCGGCCCGATATCCCCGCCGCCGCTACCGCCCGTCGTATCGCCGGAAGTCGCCCCGGAACGGGTGATCCCGCCACCCCTCCAGACCTCGGCGATGCCCACCAGCCTCGCCTTTGGCGGCGGCGACTCCGAGAGCGACCGGCGCATCCGCGAGCTCCTCGACGAAGGCCAGGTCGCTCTCGACGCCGGCGACCCGCAGGGCGCCATCGACGCCTGGTCCCGCATCTTCCTGATCGACATCGACCATCAGGAGGCCTCCCGCCGTATCGAGGCGGCGCGGAAAATGAAGGCGGAGGCCGAGCGGCAGGTGGAGGAGATCTTCCACGATGGCCTCGGCCATCTGGAGGCCGGCGATCTGGCCGAGGCGCGCCAGGCGTTCGAGCAGGTGCTGGCCATTCAGCCCGGATACTTCGCGGCGCGCGAATACTTGCAGCAGCTCGACGCGGGCAACGTGCCGCGCCCCCGGCCCGCCGGTACCAGGGATACTACGCGGGAGACCACCCGGGACTCGTACGCCGAGCCCGCGCCGCCTCCCGTCGCCACGACACTGCCCGCCGCCGGCCGCGACCTCAAGGAAGAGATCCTGGTGCCCCCGGAGCCGCCGGGCGAGGCGAAGCCCGAGCGGCGGGTGACCCACAAGGCGCCGGCCGCCCGCCGCGATCCGAAACGGGCGCGCCGCCTCTTCCTGCTGGTGGGCGGTATCGTGCTGCTCATCGCCGCGGCCGCCGCCTGGTTCGTTTTCCAGAACAGGGACCAGTACTTCCCCAACTCCAAGCCGGAGGTGACGACCTCTCCGGCCGCCGCCTCCGGCGACCCCATCGCCCGCGCCCAGCGGTTGAACAAGGCGGGCAAGACCGCCATCGCCCTCAACCAGCTCCGCCATCTGCCCGCGAACGATCCGCATTACGCCGAGGCCCAGAAGCTGATCGCCCAATGGGGTGGCGCGGCCGGAGGGGCCGCCGGCACGCCGGAACCCGGCGTCACCCCCGCCGAAGGCGTGGCCGGGACCCCCGGGGTAGCGGGAGCTCCGGGTTCGGGCATTGCCCAGGAGAGCCAGGACAAGCGCAACGAGCTGCTGGCCGAGGCTCGCCAGGCCTTCGCCGAGCGGGCTTACCTCAAGACCCTCAACAAGCTGGACGCCGCCGCCGGCATCGCCAAGCTCGACGGCGACGACGCCAGGCTCCTCGCCGACACCAAGCAAAAGCTGGTGAACCTGGAGAGGGTCATCGACCTCTTCCACCAGCACGAGTGGGAGCTCGTGGCCCGGGAGATGTGGACGAAGCACGAGGCGGAGCCCGCCAACCGCGACGTCACCCAACTCCTGGCCGACTCCTACTACGACATGGCCGTGCGCGACCTGCAGCGCAACGACGCGCCCAAGGCCGTGGAGAAGCTCAAGCAGGTGCTGGAGTTCCAGGACGACCAGCAAGTGCGCCGGCATCTGCAGTTCGCGCAGACCTACCAGGACCGGAACAAGGATCTGCTCTACCGGATCTACGTCAAGTACCTGCCCTACCGGTGAAGCGCTGATGCGACGCCCCGACAAACCGAAACCGCCCGAGGAGCCGCTCCTCTTCGATCTGCCCCTGGGCGATGCGGATGAGCCGGAGCGGGCACCGCTTCCCCGCCGGAAAGCCGAACGGCCGGCCCGCCCCATGCCGGTGCCCGATCCCGAGCCGGAAGAGGACGACCTTGTCGCCTCTCCTCCGGGCGAATTCGCCGGCCGCGCCAAGCGATTGGCGGCGGGGCTCGCGGACGCGATGTTGCACGCGGCGATCCTGGTGGCGGCCCTCGTCGGTACCCGTTGGATGGGTGTGAAGCTGGATCTCGCTCGCGACTGGCCGCCGCTCTCCATCTTCCTGCTGTCGTTCTCGTTCCTCTACACGGTCCTGCCCCTGGCCTTCTGGGGCCAGAGCCTGGGCATGGCGTGGAGCGGCATCACCTCCCGCAATCGCGACGGCGAGCCCCTCACCTTCGATCAGACCGCCCGCCGCTGGCTGGGAGGCCTGCTCACCGCCGCCACCTTGGGGCTGGCCGCCCTCGTCTCCAGCCGCCGCTCCCTGAGCGACCTGCTGAGCGGCTCGGCGACCTACCCCGGCGGCGAGTAGCTCAAACGAAAAACTCCCCCGCGATTCGATCGCGGGGGAGCTCCCGCTCGGCGGAGCTCGAGAGAGCTCAACCCCCCCCGGCGTCCTCTTCGTCGCCGTCGAGGACACCGTCCTCGTCGCGATCGATGCCGATGCGTGCTCCCGAGCCCGGCGGGGTGCAGGTGTAGGTCAGCTCACCGCCGTCCTGATAGGCGCGGTACCGCAGGTTGGCATCGGAGAGCGGCGCGTCTCGTCTCCGGTTGCCGAGGAAACGGTCCGAAGCGACGTCATAGAGATAACCCCTTTCGCCATGATCGCCCTCACCCTTGGCCACCAGATCGCACTCCCCGGCCCTGGCGCGGTCAATCAGGAGGTCGATCCGCTCGCCGACTGCTCCGGCGTTGTCCTTGGTGAGCGTCGTCTGCTGCCCGACGATGGGGGCCAGGTTGCTGTCGAAGGCGAGCAGGTAGTCCTCGACCTGGTGCTTCTGTAGATCGCCGGCCGGTCCGGGCAGGAACCCGCCGGGAGTGGCCGGAGACTGGTTGAAGCCCGCGTTGGGCGAGGTGAAGCTGTTGAAACGGAAGATCGTCGGGATCGCCCCGTCGTGATTGAAGCCGAAGCCGCGGACCTGATCGCCCAGGAAGGCGTCGCTGCCGGGATTGACCGGGTTGTCCGGCATGCCGAACATGCCGACCTTCTGGTACTGGTTGCGCAGGTGGGGCGTCTTGAACCCTTCCGTTCCGCCGTCGAAGGTATAGCGGCCGTCGGTGCCGAAGAAGCCCGGCGCCGCCACACCCAGCGCCTCGTTCGCGTGGCGGTCGGTCACATGGCAGGCCGCGCAGGCGCTCTTGCTGGCCAGGTCGGAGACGTTGGTTTCGAAGAAGTGGCGCCCGGCCTCCTGGCTCGGAGTGAGCCGGTTGGAGAGCATCCGGACCGGGTTCGGGGGATACGTGACCTGAAGGATGAAGTTGGTGAACTTCGCCATCGAAGCGTCGTCGATCGGTCCGCTGCGCCCCAGAAGGTTGGGGAAGGCTCCCAGGAACTTCTTGAAGCCCGCGACCTCGTCGAACGTGCCGCTGTCCGGCTGGGCGCTTGGAGCGTCGTTGCCGCCGGTGCGGTCGCCACGCCAGTGCATCGGCCCATGGTTCGCCATGCCGCGCAGGCTCTGCGTGGTCATGGGTCCCTTCATTGGGTGATGGGTGTCCAACAGCCCGAGAGCCGAGGGCGGAATCTCGAACGGCCCCGGAATGGCCTGCACCGCTCCGTCCGGATTGCCGAGATCCCAGGCCAGGCTGTCGAAGTCGCCGTTGACGTGGCAGCTCGCGCACGACGAGTCGCCATGGCTCGAAGAGAACGACGTGTCGTAGAGAAACGGACGCCCGGCGACCACGCTCGGCGGCTCGGGGTTGTGCATGGCGA
Source organism: Thermoanaerobaculaceae bacterium (assembly GCA_963717295.1). Lineage (GTDB taxonomy): Bacteria > Acidobacteriota > Thermoanaerobaculia > Multivoradales > UBA5704 > DATARR01. The sequence continues at coordinate 5,629,943 of OY970330.1, read as the reverse complement.
CGTGCCCGACCTCCGCGCCCGAGCCCGTGTCGACGATCGCGATCGAGTTGTCGAAGCGGCTCAGCGTGTAAAGGCGATGCTTGTCCTCCTGGAGCACCAAGCCGGTGAGGCCGCCGCCGGAGACCTTGATCTGATGGGCGGTGCTCGGCGTGAACGTATCGGTCTCCAGGGCGCCGGTATCGAAGACGCCGATCTTGGACGTGCCGAGGGTCGCGACATAAAGGGTTCTGCCGTCACTCGTAACCGCCATCTCCTGCGGCAGGGCGAGGCTCTTCTCATTCTCGGCGTTCGGAATCGCGTCGCAGCAGGCCGCGTAATTGATGTGTTTGTTGAGATGTCGCGAGGCGACACTGCCCCCCGGGCCGAGGACGGTGATGCGGCTTTCGTGGAGGTGGCCGCGCAGGCTGTGGCCGGCGAAGGTGCCTGGGCCCTCGAAACGCTTGTCGTTGCCCGCCTCGGTGTTCGAGACGTAGACCTTGCCATTCGCCGGGTTCACCACCATGTTGTTTAGGATGGTGCCGACGCCCCGATAGAACCCGGCATTACCGCTGAGCTGTGCCGGCGGATTGGCGTTCGCGTTGATGACGAAGACGTCCTTGTCGGGCAGGGAGAACCGCACTTTGTCATCCCAGACCCGGTTGAGCTCGTCCACCCAGTGGGTGCCGTTGAACTTGACGATGATCCCCACCTCCGGGTGCGGAACGCCCTCGACATTGGTGTTGGGTCCGGGCACGCCGCCCGCGGCTTCGCCGCCGTTCGGAACCAGGACCTCGTGGATCGTCGTGGTGCGATTTCCGGAGTGGAAACCCGCCGCGTAAACCTTGCTGCCGTCCGGGCTCACCGCCAGGGCGCGCGGCGTGTCGGTGAACAGCGTAACGATGTTGATCGGCGTGCCCGCAAGCGTGACGCCGAGATGATCCGCATCGAAAACCCAGACGTCCGCCCGGCCCACGCCGGGAGTGGTGAGCTGGGGATCGTAAGGAACGTTCTGGCCGCGGTGGGCGGTGGTGATGAAGGCGCGATCCCGCCGCGCGCCGCCGAAGACGATGTCGCGCGGCTCATCGCCCACGAGCAGAGTGCGCACCACGCGTCCGCTGTGCCCGCCTTGAGTCAGCTCGACCACGCTGACGCTGTCGGAAAGATGGTTGACGACCCAGATCTCGTTGTCGTTGCGCGCCGCGACGGCCACCGGCTCGAGGCCGACGGGAATGGAGACGAGAAGCTCCAGGCCGTTGTTCTTGACGCGAAAGACTTCGAGACGGTCATCCGGTGTGTTGGCCGCGAAGAGGAGCTTCCCGCTCGGCGACAGGGCCAGGGGGCGAACCTGGCCGCTCTCGAAGACCGTGAAGCGCCCCGGCCGGGCTTTGAAGTCGGCCAGGCGGGCATCAGCCCCAGCGGACAGCGCCGCGATTAGGCCTGCGAGGATGGATAACGAGGCAATCAGAGCCGGAACCGTCCGGCGTTTGAGATACGGCAGAGCCATAGAACCTCCTGAGAGGCGTTGCATCCGCTGCATCCTGGACCCTCAGGGGAAAGGGAGTCTCTCGCTGGTAGAGCCAAGGAGCAACGAATCGTCCGAGACTCTCAACGACGGGAGGTCGGGATTCCCCTCACAGCCCCCTCTCCCGTCCGGAAGAAGGGGCCGCGGCTGGGAGAGCGATTACGGCGTGACGACTGTGACGGCGACCGCCGTCGAGGGGATGCCGTTGGCGACCACCTCGAGCGTGCTCAGGCCGCTCTCGATGGTGGCCGGCACGTCGAACTGCGTCGAGACGGTCGCGCTGCCGGTGGCGACGCCCATCGTGCTGTGGTTGTGCGTGCGGCAGTAGAAGACGTGATGGGTGGTGTTGTTCGTGATGCGCACCAGGGGATAGTTGGTGGCGGCCTGGGCGTCATCGCCGTAGGCGGCGCCCTGCGACAGGCCGTTGAACTGCGTGCCGGAGATGGAGTTGTTCAAGCTCCCCGAGGACACTTGGGAGGGAAAGGAGGAGAGGGTCGGCCGCCAGGCGTTCTGGAAGGTGCCGGCCGCGGTGTAGACCTCCACGTCCGTGACGCCGTCGGTGAACAGCACCTGGCCGGTGGGGAGCACCAGCATCCGGCCTTCGTAGGAGGGGACTCTCTTGGCGTTGGGAACGGCCGGGACCGAGACCAGGCTGGTGCCGTTGAACTCGAAGAACTTGGAGCCGTTCTTGAAGACTCCGGGGCTGGCGTCCACCAGCACGTTGCCGTTGGGCAGGATGGCCGCGGGGCCGTCGGCGATGTCGAGCGTGCTGGGGAAATCCGGGCCGGCCGACCAGGTGCCGGTGGCGGTGTTGTAGATCGCGGTGTGGGGGAGCGCTCCGGTCGCGAAGACGGTGCCGTCGGGGCGCAGCACGGCGGGTCCGACCTCGTGCGAGCCGCTGCCGCTGGAGGTGAGGTCGGGCAACTGCACGATGGTGCTGCCGGCGCTGGTCCAGCCGCCGGAGACCGCGTTGAAGATCTCCGAGTTGGTGAGGTTGGAGGTGTTGTTGCAGTCGACCGTCAGGACGTTGCCGTTGGGCAGCAGGTTCCACCCTTCCTCATCGTTGCGCCCGGTCTTGCCGGTCGTGTTCGCCGCCGTCCAGGTCAGGGTCGAGGCGTTCAGGAAGGCTGCCTGGGTGTTCAGGGGGCTCGCCAGCATGAAGGTGCCGTTGGCGAGAACCACGCCCTGGGCGTCGCCGATGCCGCCGGTCCACCCCGTGGGAGGCGCGACCGCGGTCCAGGTGTTGGTGACGGGATTGTAGATGGCGCCCTGGGAGGAGAAGGTGGAGACGTTGTTGATGTACTCCCCGCCTTCCACGATGACGCGGCCGTCGGCGAGCACCGCCGACGCGTAGTAGAGGGGGGAATAGCCCGTCGGCAGGTTGGCCAGTTGCGTCCAGGTGCCGTTGACGTAGCTGCCGGTGTTGTCCGGCGTGAGCTTCCACCAGTTGACGGTGCTTTCGCCCTGCACCATCACCGTGCCGTCCGTGAGCAGCAGCGCGGTGCTGGCGTTGATCGTGGGCAGGTGGGTGAGGCGGGTCCAGGTTTGGGCCCCGGCGACCGCCGACACGGCGAGCAGGAAGCCCAGGGCGAGAGCCAACGCGCGGTGGGGGAGCCCCGGCGTGCGGGAATGGCCAGACGGCGAGAGGATCGATTTCATCGAAACACCTTCCGGTAATGGAAAACTCGCGGCGAAGTTGCCGGCAAGCGGACGACCGAGAGACGGATGACCGGGAGAGGTGACGCGAAATCGTGGTCTGGAGCTTTGGAGCCTCTCTATTGGAAAGGTGTCCAGCTCCCGGGAAAGCGAGCCGACGACGCCTCACGGCTGGCGCTCTTCGCCTGTTCCATGAGAGATTGGTTTACGATTGCCCCCGAAGACACATTCAGAAAGGAGCTCCCGGCCATGAGGTCCCGCCATCGGCTGTACCGCCTGCGTCCCTTCCTCCTCGCCCTCGCTGCCTTGGTGCTCTCGACTTCCGCCTGGCCGCTGCGCGCCCAGGAGCCCTCCGTCGACGCCAGGCTGGCGGGCTTCGACGAGGAGATGGCCAAGATCCTCAAGGACTGGAACGTCCCGGGGATCGGCGTCGGCATCGTGGTCAAGGACAAGCTCGTCTTCGCCAAGGGATATGGCTACCGCGACTACGGGAAGAAGCTCCCGTTCACGTCCCAGACCACGGTGCCCATCGCTTCGAACACCAAGCTGTTCACCGCGACGGCCTGCGGCCTCCTGGTCGAGGAGGGCAAGCTCGCCTGGGACGAGCCGGTCCGCAAGTTCGTGCCGGGCATCCAGTTCTACAACGACGACCTCAACCGCGAGGTCTCCATCCGCGACATGCTCTCCCATCGCACCGGCATCACCCGGCACGACACCATCTGGTACAAGTCGGATTTCAGCCGCCGCGAGCTGTTCGAGCGGCTCAAGTATCTGGAGCCCACCAAGCCGCTGCGCACCACCTTCCTCTACAACAACATGATGTACACCGGCGCCGGCTATATCGTGGAGCTCCTGTCCGGGAAAACCTGGGAAGAGTTCGTGCACGACCGCATCCTGGTGCCGCTCGGGATGAAGAACACGGTGTTCTCGATCGACGACCTCGAGAAGCTGCCCGACCATGGCGTCCCCTACAGCGAGCACCGCGACTCCTTCGAGCTGCATCCGATCCCTTTCTACCGCGAGTCGGTGGCGGTGGGTCCGGCGGGGGCGATCAATTCCAACCTGGAGGACCTCTCGCGCTGGCTCATCGCGCAGCTCAACAATGGCGTCGTCGACGGCCGGCAGGTGCTGCCGGCGAACGTGATCAAAGAGACCCTGGCGCCGGCCATGGCGCTGCCGAATTCGGCGCTCGAAGCGCGCGGCTGGGGCGAGCTGCTCAACTCCGCCTACGGCACCGGCCGTTCAACGGGCTCCTACCGCGGCCATCTGATCGCCTATCACGGCGGCGACATCAACGGATTTCACTCCCAGGTTTCGATCATGCCGCAGGACGGCTACGGCGTCATCGTCCTGGTGATCAGCGATCACGCCGCGCCGCTTTACAACGTGGTGTCTTACGGGGTCTACGAGCGGCTGCTCGGGCTGAGCCGCACGCCGTGGAGCGAGCGCATGCTGGACATCCGCCTCAAGGCCAAGGAGGCCGGCAAGGCGGCACGGGCGAAAGCGGGGACGGACCGGGTGCCCGGCACCAAGCCGTCGCATCCCCTGGCGGACTTCACCGGCGAGTACGAGCATCCGGCGTACGGAGTGTTGACCATCTCCGAGAAAGACAAGGCCCTGCTCTTCGATTTCCACAAGATCCGCCTCCCGCTCAGCCACTTTCACTACGACCGCTTCGAAACCCCCGACGACGAGGAGAACGGCAAGTGGACGGTGAATTTCCAGACCAATCCGCAGGGCGATATCGACAAGGCCCTGATGTCTCTCGACGAGGCCGAGGTCACCTTCACCCGCCGCGTCGCGGCCGGCTTGTCGAGCCCGGCGACCCTCGCCGCCTACACCGGGGCGTACCTCACCCCGACCGGAACCGAGATCCAGGTCGTCCTGAAGGAGGACGGAAGCTTCGGACTGCAGCCCCCGGGGGGCCTCTTCCAGGCTCTTCAGGCCTGGAAGCCGCGCCAGTTCCGGATCAAGGAGTTCTCCGACGTCGTCTTCGAGTTCGAGGTCAAGGACGGCAAGGTGACCGCGCTGATCCAGCGTAATCCCTCCGGGGAGTTCCGCTTGGCGAGGAAGTAGGGGCGGCGTGAGCGGCCCGCAACTCTACGCGAGCACTTCATTCCATTCACGGAGGGTCCATTTGGCGACCACGCCGTTGATGACAAATGGGTCGCCTTGAATGAACTCCTCCGCCGCTTCGCGGGTGGTGAATACGCCCATTGCACCTTCGAGCGGATTGGTTGCACTTGCGGCGGCCTCCACAATCTTTCTGTAACTTCTTGCTCTCGGCGGTCGCCCAATCAAGCATAACGCTCGATGGATTCGAGCGAGAAGGAGGATGAGTCATGCCAAGGCTTGAACGAGCCCCTGCGGCTCTCCGGCTTGTTTACCTGATAGCGCTTTCTGCGGCGGTGGTCCCGGCAGTGGGCTGTGCCGACCGGCTCAACATCTCGAACACCGCGGGCGCGGAGGTCGGCGTCCTGGTCGACGGCCATGACGGCGGCGGCGAGGTCAACGACCGCGGCTTCCTGACCAGCGCCGCGACACTTGAAGTGAGCAACCTGTCGGCAGGCGTGTCGAACGAGGTCATCGGCTTCACCTCGCAACGGCCGCCGCGCTACGTCGCGACGCCGTGGACCAACGCCGGCAGCGAGGTCTTCGCGCTCGACTTCAAGCCCCGTATCCAGGTGCCGGTAACGGTCTGGATTGTCAAAGGGCCGTTCGCGGCTCAGCGCCAGCACGCGATCGAAGCCTGCATCCGGACCTCGGCGATCTGGGCCGCCGAGCGGGTCGGCGTCGATTTCAGCACGTTCCAGGTCATCGACGCCACCGCCGATCCACAGGCCGCCGCCCACTTCGCCTTTCCCAACGGCGACGTGGGAGACTCGGTCTGGAAGCCGCTGCGCGACGACATCGGCTTCACCGCCGGGCGGCTCAACATCTACTGGGTGGAGACGGTCAACGGCGCGGACACCAGCGGCTGGTCGAACTTCGGCGCTCAGATCGCGATGGGAGCCAACACTTTCGACGAGCTGCTCTCGCACGAGATCGGCCACGCGCTCAGCTTGACCCACACCGACGGCACTGCCGGCTTCGACGATACCAACGTGATGTGGAGCGGCAGCATTCAGCGCCAGTTCCTGACCGAGGGGCAACTGTTCCGCGCCCATCTGAACCCGAGCTCGATCATCAACGCGATCTACGCCGCGCGCCCGGGCGAGATGACCCGCGCCTGCCCCTTCAGCACCACCGCCACTCCCCAGTGCCCCGCGATCCAGCGCCGGCTCTGGGCGGACGGCACCTTCCCGGCGAACTAGAATCGAGGAAGACCATGAGATATCAACGCAAGATCGTCCTCTCCCTCCTGGCCGCCGCCGGCGTCGGGCTCCTCGCGGCCCTGCTCGCCGGCCGCGGCGCCGAAGCGCAGCCGGCCGGCGAGAACCGCTGGACCGAGCTCGCGAAGCTCGACGTCAAAGCCCGTGACCTCGTCGTCAACTGGCTTGCAAAGGATTGTGAAGCGTCGGAAAAGCGGCGCTTGATCGACGACCTCGCCACGCTGGGCGTCCGCCTGGAGCCGGCGTTCCGTGAGGCCTACCGCCTGGGCCCGCCCCCTGAGCGAATCGAGCGGGCACGCGCCGCGGCGAAAACCGCTTTCGAGCAGCGGCAGGCCTGGCTGCGTGAAAACGGCGAAAGGATGTTGGGCGAAGAGGCCCGTACCCTCCTCGCCATGACCCCTGCCGCCTACGCCGACCGCCAGCTCGCGAACGTCGCCCTGGGCTGGCGCGAGCGCGCACTGATGGGAATGGGCCTGGTCGGCGACGACAAGACCCTGGCCGAGCTGCAACGGATGGCTGCTGATCCCAAGGAGCCCATGGCGGCCGCGGCGAAGCGCGGGCTCGAAGAGAGGGCGAAGCTGCGGAAGCCGTGAGCGGAAGGAAAGGACCTGTGCGCTGCCATTCCGGCCTTGGCCAAAGAATGGCGGCACAAAAAGGGGGGAGCGCGATGAGCGCTCCCCCCGGCAGGACAAACTACGAATCCGACTTGACGGCAACCGCGGGCCCGGCGTGCGCCGGCGGGGTGATGGGAACGGGGGCCGGAGTCGGTGCCGGCTTCTCCGCTGCCGCCTTCGCCTTCAGGCCGCGGAACGGCTGCACCCCGAACTCGGCGACCTTCTCGGCATCGGGGCCGTAGTGGTCCCGCACCCCGGTGCGCACCAGGTCGGCCACCCGATTCCCCTCGGTGAGGAGCTTCCGGAGTAACTTCGCGCTCTCCTGCTTGCCGGCCTTGTGCGCGGCCTGCTGCTTGGCGATGTCGAAGATCTGGATGACGATTCCCGTGAGCTTGAGCCGGAAGGGTTCCAGGTTCGGAAGCTCCTCCTTGTTGGCCTCCATCGTCACCGACAGGCGCTGCAAAGCGCCCATGATCCCTGCGTTTCTCGTCTCTCTTTCCATGACTGCTTCTCCTTTCTGAGCCCTCCGGGCTCAAACATCCGGTGCCGTTATGACTCCGTATGGTGCGCATAGAGTGCGCGATTCCCTGCCGTCCTGTCAACCCCCCTACCGGCAGACATCTACATTCAGCTACCTACCGCATACGGAAGAACCGGCCAAGGCCCGGACGGGCGAGGTGCCAGCCCGAGCACGCTTCGTCCCCGAGGTGCGAGGTGCGAGGTGCAGGTGCGAGGTGCCAGCCGTTTCGCTGCCCGCGCACGCTGTCGCGTCGCAGTCCAGTTTGGAGGCTTCCTAACTACTTGCAAAGGAGTGACTTACAGATCCTTGTAAGATGAGAGGCAGTTTTTCCGTTTTATAGAGGGCATGAGCCGAAAACTACGCTTCGTCCCCGAGGGCGGCGCGCTGGTCGAGGTCACCTGCCGGACGATCCACGGAAGACTGCTGATGCTCCCCAGCCAGCAGCTCGATGAGATCGTCGTCGGCATCCTCGCTCGCGCCCAAAGTACCTTCCGAGTCCACTGCTTCCTTGGCAACCACTATCACCTTTTGCTCGACGTGGACTCGGCGCAGCAACTCGCTAAGTTCATGGGCTACGTCAACTCCAACCTGGCGAGAGAGCTCGGCCGGCTCGCGGACTGGCGCGACAAGTTCTGGTCCCGGCGCTATCAGGCGATCTTGGTGAGTGCGGAGGAAAGCGCACAGACGGAGAGATTGAAGTACGTGCTCAGTCACGGCCCGAAAGAAGGACTCGTCGAGCGACCCGGAGAATGGCCTGGCCTCCACGTCGCCAAAGACCTCGCCGAGGGCCGGCCGGTCCAAGGGTATTGGTTCGATCGCACCCAAGAGTACGCGGCCCGCCGGAGGCGAGTGACCTTCGACAGACTGCACTTCGCCACTCGTGAGACGCTGATCCTCTCTCCTCTTCCCTGCTGGAAAGGCCTCTCCGAAGCCGCTTGGCGCCATTGTGCCGCCGCCATTGTGGCCGAAATCGAAGCCGAGTTCGCAGCGCAATGCGCAAGAACCGGAAATCAGCCTCTCGGCGTTTCAGCCGTTCTCGGCCAGCACCCGCATGACCGTCCCCAGCGATCGAAGAAATCTCCAGCCCCATTCGTTCATGCAGCGAGCCACGAAATTCGTCGTGAGCTCTACGAAGCCTATCGCTGGTTTGTCGCGGCCTATCGCACTGCCGCCGACACACTCCGAGCGGGCGACCGGACAGCCAGCTTCCCGGCGGGCAGCTTTCCGCCTGCCCTGCCCTTCGTCGCGGTGTAGGCACAGCACGAAGCGTCTTGTCACCGGACCCCTTATCGGCCCTCGCCGGGAGTTCTTGGCCCGAAGTGTCCCCAAAGCCCGAGAAATCACCGCGCCAGCCCCAAACACAGATCCCACATCCTCGCAAGCAGCGCCTTCCCCGCTTCGAAATAGCCTCTGTCTCTCTGTCGAATCCCCGTTGTCGCGGCTGGCTGCCGTGAATTGGCTGGCACCTGATTCTGGCTCTTCAGGCCTGGAAGCCGCGCCAGTTCCGGATCAAGGAGTTCTCCGACGTCGTCGTCGAGTTCGAGGTCAAGGACGGCAAGGTGACTGCGATGATCCAGCGTAATCCCTCCGGGGAGTACCGCTTCGCAAGGAAGTAGACGCGGCGTGTAGCCGGGGGAAAAGCGAAGCGGCACCCCCGGAATGGGGCAAGTATCCGGCGGCGGCGGTGCGCCGGGGCTGGCGCACCGCCGCTCCGGTCGACCTATGCCGTGTAGTCGAAGAACAGCTCGTACTGGCTCTTGTGCCCGGAGAACACCAGCGGCGAACCTGCCGGCTGGATCTGGACCACGAAGGTGTACGCACCGACCACGTCGTCCGAGGTCGTGTCGCTCTCCATCTCCGTGACCGTGAACTCGTTCCGGAAGTCGTAAGTGCGGTCGATGGCCTGAGTATCGCCGCTGCTCATCTCCCAGTACTTCTTGTCGCTGGGCAGCTTCCCCTCGAGGCCGTCGGTCCTCAGCTTGAGATAGATCTCGTCTTGGTTGCCGGCGCCGTCGTCGGTCTGCTTGATGCACTTGAGCGACTTCAGGGTGATCGTGGCCATGGTGGTTTCACTCCTTCGGAGGTTGGGGGCGTCATTGCCCTGTCTTCCCTTATGGAGTGGGATGAGATCGGGAACTATCGCACCCGATCTCTCTTCGCCAGATCCCCTACGCCATCCACCCCTTCCCTGCCGCCGTGGTGAGGGCGAAATTCGCCAAGGCGAGCTCGGTGTGCGGCGATATTGGCTTGCGCCTTGGCCATGCCGTCCGATGTGATCTCATAGTGCATAACGATTTTCAGGATTCATTTTCGACCGCATACTCCAACGACACGGTCCCCGTCTTATAGACCTTGTGGCCGGTGAGCTTCAGCTTCGTCTGCTTCGCCGGTGGCGGAAGCAGCGGAATCCCTCCGCCGAGGAGCACCGGAATGACGCCGACCTCAACCGTATCCACGAGACCCGCGACGAGAAGGTCGCGAAAGAGAGCGCCGCCGCCGAAGATCCAGATGTCCTTGTTCGACTCCTCCGCCCGCAGGGCTGCCACCGTCTCCTCCGCCTTGTCGGACACAACGGTCACGTCCGGATAATCGCTCTGCCGCAACGTCCGGGAAAAGACGTACGGCCTCGGCACGGAGATCCTGGGGTTCATTCGAGTAATGACCTCGAACGTCCGGCGCCCCAGGAGAAACGTGTCGAACTGCGCAAAGAGGGCGGCAAAGTCGATCTCCGGATTCATGGGAATCCAGTCCGCCTCGTCGTTCGGCCCCGCGATGTAACCGTCCAGGCTCATCGCGACCGCGTAGCGAATCCGTCGCATGGGGACCTCCTTGGGGTTCTTGGTTCTCCGGACTCCGAACCGGTCAGCCGCCTCTACCTTCCGAAGCCTACCAGGTATATCCTGTCCCTATGAATCCGGAAGAAGTGCGCCGCATGGTGGGGGGTGGCAGGCTGTTGAGCGGCGAGAGCGCGAAGAACGCCGTGCGGCAGGGCCTGATTCCGCCGCGGCCGTCCAGGGAGCCTGGGAGTTGATGGACCTCTTCGGCGAAATGCACGGCTGGCCTCCCGCCGAAAACGAAGCTCGCCGTCGCAACAACGAACTGGCACGGGCGAGTTGGGTTCGCGTCCGGAGTTTCTACCAAGCCCATGGCAAAGCGGCCAAGCCAGAAGATCCGTAAGGCTCTTGCCGAATCCGGTTATCTTGTGTGGGCCTGCTTGTAGGCTCGCAATACCGCATTCATTCGGCTCTGATACCCCGCCCCTTTCTCCCGGAACCACTCCAGGACGTCGGAGTCGACGCGTAGGGTGATCTGAGCTTTACGCTCGACAGGCTGTAGCCCCTTGCGGACAATGGCGCGAGCGAAGGCCTCCGGAGGGATCTCGGGAAGGTCGGAGAGATCGATTTCCTCGTCCTTCATCCGGTCGACCCGATCCCAATCACTCTGGGATTGTGGAGAAGTAGCTCTGTTCTTCACGGCGTGTCGCCTTTCTCATCGAGATCATCCGGATGTCATCATCCTGTTCGGTGTGGACCGCTGCAACGACGCGGCCTTCCAAGACGCCAAACGTGATGAAGCGCTGCTCACCGTAGGCAAACCGATCATCTTCCAGGGTGACGGTATGCCCGTCGAAGAGCCCCTCGGCGCCCAGGAAATCAAGGCCGTGCTTCCGGAGATTCTCCGTCCGTTTGGCCTCATCCCACGTCACCCGCACATGACAAGTGTAACTACGCGGCGTAACTACGTCAAGAGGAAGCCGAGCGGGCTTGAACGGGCTCCGCTGAGTTGAGTCTGGTCATCTGCCCCGAAGGGGCTCAGGCGTGTAGCCGGGGGCAGAGCGAAGCGGCGTCCCCGGAATGGGGCAAGACCCCGGTTTTCAAGCCCCGACAGGGGCGGCGGCAGTTCCCTCGCCGGCTCGGTCGTCCGTCTGATTAGAACGTTGCTGTCAACGACGTGCAAAGCAGCTCTCGCCCAAGGCAACGCGGCCCTCCCAGACGGTCGGATCGAAGGCTGCATCGGGACTGTCAGGCTGGCGCGCGTACGCCTCGGCCGTGGCCTTCTCCTCGGCCTCCCAGAGCGCTTTCAAAATCGCCGCTCGAACGAACTCCGACCTACGGCGAGAACCGGCGGAAGCAACCCGCTCCAAGCGGACCGCCAACTCGTCGTCTAACTCAACAAGGAGTACCTTCATAGGCTAGTCTAGAGCTTATTTTATACTCGGCCCCACAAAGCGGCTCTTGACGTACTTCTCTATCCCTTCCTTTATCTCCGCCAGGGACAGAGGTTTAGGAGGGTTCGGAAACAACGCCCTATGCAGATCCTCCGATGTGTAACGGCCGGCCCGGCGGTCAGGATACAGGCAAGGCTTGGATGATGACATCACCGTCCTCGATGAGCTTGAAGCGCGGTCCGAACCGGCGAGCGTAGCGGGAGCCGACCTGCCGAAACCAAATCTGCGCGTCCGGTCTCCGGGCGAAGAGCCGATCCGAGGCCGCCAACTCGTCTCGGTCGACCTCGTAGTCTCCTGTTTCGATGTCGATGAGGGCGTACTTTCCCTCGTCTTCAGAGGTGAGGCGTGGCAGCACCTCGCGCTCATAGATCTCGTCGCCGCGCCGGGCGAACTCCTCTTTGCTGTACCGCGGGGATGTCGGGGCCACGAAATTTTCCTCCTTGCGCCGCAACGCGAAGGCGCATCAGGCACGTGCCGATCATACCAGCCTCGGCGAGGTCCATGCGACCGGTCCGCCTGGCTGCCTCCTGCAGAGGCTTGTCATATGCCCTGAAGGGGCTCAGGCGTGTAGCCGGGGGCAGAGCGAAGCGGCGCCCCCGGAATGGGCAAGACTCCGGGTTTTCAAGCCCCGACAGGGCAGTCCTTAAAAAGTGACAAAGATCTTGGATTGAGACTGCTTCTTCGCGTTCCACATGTCCAACATCTCTTCCAAGACATTGGCATTGCTCACCATAACCAGGAACCGCGAGGAGTGACGCACGTTCGAGGAGTTGCCTGGCTTCATCGAACCGCTCAGGTCACAGACCGCTCCTAAATAGTCTCTCCACAATGCGAGCACACACCTCTAGTCCCTATCCACAGCCATTTATGCTCGGTAGAGCCTTCACTCCTCTCATGACAGCGCCTGCAGAAACGCACTTGAAGACAAGAGACCGGAGATTCATAAGTCCAAATACCCCACCGATGCTCAATAGAGCCCTTAGCCTGATCCTTATCACCACAATGCTTGCAGACTCGCACTTGCTGACAAGAAGAAGGAGATTCTTCAGACCAAGCGCCCCATGAGTGATGACTTGAAAAGTCATATTTATTGCACCGCCTACAGTTCCTCAGGTTGGTGCATTCATCATGCTTTCTCCATGTTTCGAAGTCGTGCTTAACGTCTCCTGGCTTTACTATTCCGCATCTGGCACATGTCAGTGTAGTGCTACAGTTGTCGCGACTCGGAGAACTTTCTTCCCATTCGTCGTGCCTAACCTCACCCTTCTCTACTACTCCACATCTAGAACATATACGGACAGTATTACAACTACCTGGATTCGGGAACGACCATTCTCCCCATTCATGCCTGATATCTTGAATCACACCATGGGAGCACCGAAGGCACGGTCTTCCAATCGCGCACTCCCCGCCTTGCAGGTACCCGATGGCTCCATAGACATGGTGCTGTACTTCACATGGCTTTGTCTTGTTACAATGCTCACAGAACCAGCGTGCCTCGCAAGAAGAATCGCCGACATATCGCCATTCCTTAAATTGATGTCGGCCCCTATGACAATTTATAATATCGGTTAGACTCCTGTGCTCTACACGCTTTGTCGCTTTTTGTGGACCGTATAGTGCATTAAACGCGTTCCTGATGGACATCCCAAGTTGGGGAAAGTCTCGAATAGGGCGCCATACTGAATCTGAACAGCAAGTCAAGGAATCTGCTGTTATTGATTGGTCGATAAGCAAAGACTCTATCTCCTCAGCAGTAACTGGGCGTTCCTTATCCTTGATCAAGAAATGGAATACCTCTTCAGGTCTCGCTGGTTCCTCCGAAGGCTCCACTGGAGCATCCATGCCAAGTTCTTCGGACTCTTGGAGAGTAGCGGCTGTGGTAGGGGGGACCTCAATCTTCTTTAGCGCAGCCGAGTCGAGGGTCTCCAAAGCGCAAACTGCGACCGACCTCAGGTGGGAATCGGGTTGGGTAGTTAGGACAATACTCGTCAGAATAGCAATAGGATCAATACCGGCTTCATCGGCGGCGTCAGCCAATCTCTTGACTTTTTCTACCTCTCCTAACCTCACGGCTTCGTGCAAGGCTCGAATCAGGGATTCTTTATCTTTGCCTTTTGTTTGTCTCATCATTGGCGATTACTCAATGCCCTAGATTCAGGACCTCACCAGATCCTGCTCCTCCCCTTCAGCCTGAACCTGAGCCTTCTCCACGCCGCCTGCGCCGGTGACAGGCCAAGGGATTCGCCAACTCCTCTTAGACCAGATCTACTTGCACCATAACCTTGATTCCTAAACTCGTCAATACCCTTTGTTTGGGCGGGGATGCCGCAATCTAGACAACGGCTCGTGCCTGCGGTCGGTAATTGATGTCCACAGCGGAGTGATGGGCCAAACGGCACATATCTGCGGATATGCCGAGCGTCCTGGGCTTCTCTTCAGTTGCCCTGCTGCCGGATGGCCGGCTGAGGAAGAGCCAGGCCCTTCTGTTCTGCTCCGAAATGACCGTGGACCGGATTGAGATCGGCGGTGCTGTCGCGAATTGGACTGAGTCGAGAGCTGGTGACCTGTCCGCTTGTACTCGGGCCACGCGATCCCTTGGCTGACGACCTGCGGACTGAGCTTCAGGGCGAGGTGCTCCGCCTTCCGGTTCGAGGAACGCAACGCACTGGTCTCGCGCCTCGGGGGGCGCGGACTGGAGATGTCTCGCCTAGCGAACGGCCTCGACCGGGAGACCGCGACCCGAGAGCTCCAACGTCAGCGCCAAGCCGGACGCACGCCCTCGAAGCGCAAGTCCGAGCTAATCGGATGAGCCCTGCTTGAAGAGATCAGTTCGACTCTCACGGCGGCGGAATCTGCCACGCCCCGATCGGAGCGGCCGCCCTGGCCGCCTATGGAGTCAACCGCTCGAGCGACGACCTCTACCTTTCGCTGCCTCTGGCCGGGCGGAGAGGTTACCAGGAAGCGGAAGAGAGTCCGGCTTACAGGGCCAAAGCATCGTCTGTGGAGACGATAAGTCCGTCGCCCGGGGCCAACGACGCGTCGTTCGCGGCGCAGTTCTGTTGACCGCGGGCGACGGTCCATTGTCTGCGCATAACGGTTTTCGTCTGCGGATGACGGTCCGTCGTCCGCGGACGGCGGTTCTCCGTCTCGAGACGATGAAAATGGGACACGCTCTACGGTTTTTCGTCCGTGGACAATGGTTCGTCGGCCGCGCTCGATGAACCGTAGGGTGCGGACGACGGAACTTCGACTCGAGACCACGGAATTGGGACGCGCTCCACGGAACTTTGTCCGCGCACGATGGTCCATCGTCCACGCTCGACGGTTCTCCGTCTCGAGACGATGAGAATGGGACGCGCTCCACGGTTTTTCGTCCGCGGACAACGGTTCGTCGGCTGCACTCGATGAACCGTAGACTGCGGACGACGGAACGTCGTCTCGAGACCACGGAAATGGGACGCGCACCACGGTTCATTGTCCGTGGATGACGGTTCGCCGTCTCGAGACGATGAAAGTGGGACGCGCACGATGGTCTGTCAGGTGTGGACAACGGTTCGTCGGCTCCTCACGATGAACCGTAGAGTGCGGAAGACGGTTCGTCGTCCCGAAACGATGAAAACGGGACGCGGTCGACGGTCCGTCATCTGCGGACAGCGGTTCGTCGTCTGCGCTCGACGAACTGTTGCATGCGGACGAAGAAACGTCGGCTCGAGACGGCGGAAATGGGACACGCTCGACGGTCCATTGCCCGTGGACGACGGTTCGTCGGCTCGAGACGATGGACCGCTGTCTCAAGACGATGAAAATGCGCCGCGTACCACGCTCCAGCGTTCGCGGACGACGAACCGTTGGCCCGAGACGAAGGACCCTTGGCCGCTTACGACGGAACGCTGTCTGGGTATATGAGACGCTGCCTGGAGACGACGGGAGCCTTTCCGCGTACGGGACCCTCTTCGCCGCCTCGGAGACGTCCCGCCGTCGACGCCTGCGGTGGATATCGTGAACGGGCTGGGACGTCTCTACGGGATCGGCGATCCTGGCGCGACCGTTATACCGATCGGGTCTGCCGCCAGTCTGCCGATCTCGATCCAGTTTCGGAGTCAATCGCGCTCAACTGCTCGAAGAACCCGGGAGACCAGTCTGAGCCCAGCGTGAGCTCTCGCTCAAGTCACTTTTGGCTGGGATTCAAGGCTCCGCCGGTCGATCGCCTCGCAGGGCCCAAAGAAAGGGCAAGGCTTTTACAATCTTGATCCCCGAGTGCTCGCCGTTCAGAGGCTCGAAATGAACATCGTAGGTGACAAGATAGTCTGCTTTTCCCTCAACCGCGCATGCCACGATAGGGTCGTCGTCAGGATCATCGAGCACGACAGGAAGGACCGACTCCGGGGTTACTTCGATCGATTCCGCCAATTCGACCAGCAGGGTCAGAAACTCCGAAACCACCTCACCCTCAATCCCTCTTTCCAGAAGCTTCTCGGCGATTTCGTCGAGTAGGTCATCCGAGATCAGGAGGGTAAACTCATCGGCCTGCCACCGATCGAGGAGCTCTTTGGTCGGACTGGAAGGGCTGCGGCTGAGGAATGCGGAAACGAAGACGTTGGTATCGAAGACCGCTCTCAAGCGGTCAGTCACCCGCCCAGTCCCCGTCGACCGCGGTGCCTTTGCGGACGGCCTCCCGTCGGATCTCATCGCCCAGCGTCAGGAAGCGCGCCACCAGTTGTTCCCGTGGAACGCCCTTCAGCAATGCGGCTCGGCGCCGTGCTTTCGCTCGGAGCGCGGCAGGAGACTCCGGCTTCGCCGGTTCAGAGGGGTGTTGCTCTTCCAGGTAATCGACAAGCTCCAAGACGAGTTGCAGATCCCCTTCTGGCAGCTTCGCCAGCTTTAGAGCGACCTGGCCGATAACGCTTGAGGCCACAAGTGACTTGACTGACATCGCGGCTCCTCCGACTTCTACAGTACCTCACAAGCCCGCCATCGTTCCAATCCTGGGACCCTGACGCGTATCTGGCTACCTGGGCCGGGTCTGCCGCCACACCCCGATCCCAATCCACAGGTTCCCCACGAAGGTCGCCGCCGCGAAGACCACCAGCGGCGAGTTGCTCCCCAGCAGCGTGGGCCAGAGCGCCAGCAGTCCACCGAGTTGGTAGACGAGGCCGGCGATGCGGAAGGGCTCGAAGGCGAAGCCTCCCAGCATGTAGAAGGAATGGCCGAGCAGGAGGAGCCAGAGGCCCGGGAGGACCCAGGCGAGATCCTGCCAGATCAGCACCGCGGAAAGGAGGAGGGCGACGAAGGAGAGATTGCCCTGGAGGCGGAGCACCCAGGAGGCCAGGGTGCTTCTTCCTGTTTGCTGCCCGCGACGGATGTTCAGGATCTCGACCGCTCCTCCGAGGAGGATCACTCCCGACCAGGTGAAGAGGACTCCCGAAAAGCCGAAGCGGGCCAGGGCGAAGGGTGTCGCCATAGCCGCCGCCGGGAGGAGGACGGCCCATCCGAACCACGACCAGGGAGAGCTGAGAAACGGCCGGCTGGCGGCCCGGAAGTGTTCGCGGACCGGCTCGAGGTCGTCGACGCCGGCCCGCTGGGGATCGAACAGTGGATCGTACTCGGTCAGCTCAGTGTCTCGCGCCGCCGTGCTTGGCGACGAGGTGCAGCTGGACCTCGGCGCTCTGCACCGCATGCTGACGGGCGTTGAAGGCGGCATCGGTCACCATGGGCATCGCGCGCGCCGCGGCCAGGGCCTTCTCGGCGGCCGCGGCGTCGATCTCCCCGATCTTCTTCGCCTGCTCGGTGAGGAGCGTCAGCTTGTTGTCGACCATCTGGGCGAAACCGCCGTCGACGAACAGCGTCTGGTTTCCCTCGGGCGATTCCACCCGCAGCTCGCCGGTGCCCATCTTGAAGAGCAGGGGCGCGCGGTTGTGGAGGATACCGACCTCGCCGTCCCACGCCGGAAAGGCGACGAAGGTGGCTTCGGTCTCCAGGACCGCCCGCTCGGGGGTGATGACGCTACAGTGGAAGGTGTCTTTCGCCATGACCGGTTGTCCCCTTGGGGCTAGCCCTTCGCCAGCTTCTCCGCCTGCGCGGCCGCCTCTTCGATGGTGCCGACGTACATGAAGGCTTGGTCGGGGAGGTGGTCCCACTTGCCGTCGCAGAGCTCGTCAAAGGAGCGGATGGTGTCCGCCCGGGAGCAGTAGACGCCCGGGAAGCCGGTGAACTGCTCGGCGACGTAGAAGGGCTGCGAGAGGAAGCGCTCGATCTTGCGCGCCCGGCGGACGGTGACCTTGTCCTCTTCCGACAGCTCGTCGACGCCGAGGATGGCGATGATGTCCTGGAGGTCCTTGTAGCGCTGCAGGATCACCTGGACCCGGCGCGCCACCCGGTAATGGTCCTCGCCGATGTACTCGGGCGCGATGATGCGGCTGCTGGAGGCGAGCGGGTCGACGGCCGGGTAGATGCCCTTCTCGGAGATGCTGCGCTCCAGGTTCACCGTGCTGTCGAGGTGGGTGAAGGCGGTGGCCGGCGCGGGGTCGGTGTAGTCGTCGGCCGGCACGTAGATGGCCTGAATCGAGGTGACGGCGCCGCGGCTGGTCGAGGTGATGCGCTCCTGGAGGGCGCCCATCTCGGTGCCCAAGGTCGGCTGGTAACCCACGGCCGACGGCATGCGGCCGAGCAGCGCTACTTTGCACCAAGAGGAACTTCTCATCTTGCGGCGACAGGATCCCCAGGTCCCCGTCAAAGTCGCGAGGCGACCGGTGCCCCTCCCCTTGGCGAGAGTTCGGCCGGGGTCGGAAGGCAGTGCTGGCTCGGAGAAACTCTCCCGGCCGAGGTGTCCACGAAGCCCCCAACGGGCCTCTGGCCCCCTTGCGCGAGTCTCGAAGCAGGCGATAAGCAGAGCGCCACGGCTTGCAGACAAAGAACCCCCTCCGGCATCGTGCCGGTCCAACGGCTCCCCGGGCGACGGCTGCCCTTACAAGCCCACCATCGCCAGGGTCAGATGGGGTCGGGCCGCCATGTCGCGTAGCGCTTGCGTGATCCCCTGGGCTTTGTCGTGAAGCCGGATCAGGCTGATTGCCAGGTTGCGCAGCGTTGCCATCACCCGGGGACCGGCGCCGGTACGGATCTGGCTCAGATCCTCGGCGAAGGCGACGTCGCGCACCCAGTGCAGGCGGTTTTCGATCTCCCAGTGGCCCCGGTTGAGCGACAGCAGGCGTTGCGGACTCGCCTTCTCAGGCGACAAGCTGGTGATCACGTAGACCACTTCTTGGCGGACCTTGCCGGATTTGTTCAGCTCGGTGATGCGCTCGATGCGGGCGACCTGGCCACAGTGGGGGAAGTCGACGTAGCCGTTCAGTTGTGTGCTGGTGGAGATCCTGCGGATCTCCAGGCGACCGTGCCGCTTTTCCGTGGTTTCATGCTCCGGGGGGAAAAGACCCCGACTCAAACAGCTCGGCGATATCCTGCCTCAGCGTGGGTTGGTTGTCTTTGACGGTCAGGACATAGTCCGCCTTCTTCTCGACCAAAAAGCGGGCCAGCTTTTTCTGAGTGTGCAGAGCATCGGCCGTCACCACGGTGCCCGTCAAATCCAGAGGCTCCAACAGAGCCGGGGCCTCGGGGATCTCGTTGGTCTTACTGCCGACCTCCCGCTGGGCGACGACGATTCCCTCTCCATGCAGCACCGCGCCGAGCAGATGGACCGGTTGGCCTTGCGGCCCGAGCGCCCCCCGGAGTGTCTTGCCATCCAGAGCGATGGCAGGATCGGGTTGCGACGGACTCAGGCTTCTGATCCAGCCGCTCAGCGCACGATCGACTTGTTCGGCATCAATGCTCTGCAAGACCCGCCGGATCGTCGGCTCGCTCGGTGGCTGGTAGAGCCCGGTACGAGCATTGCGACGCAAGCCCAGCCGGCGCAACTGATTCTGCGCACAGCGTTTGGCCCACTCGGCGATCGCCAC
Source organism: Thermoanaerobaculaceae bacterium (assembly GCA_963717295.1). Taxonomy (GTDB): domain Bacteria; phylum Acidobacteriota; class Thermoanaerobaculia; order Multivoradales; family UBA5704; genus DATARR01. Next base: position 5,610,140 of record OY970330.1, on the reverse strand, counting down.
ATAGCTTCTTGCCCCACCGAGCACCGCGCAGATCGCCACCGCCAAGATCGCGGTCTGGTCGTGACGAATCCCCCGCCGTTTGCGGCTCTCCGGCAAGCTCATCAAGACCTGGATCAACTCCCCCACCTTCCTCTTGGAAAGCTTGATATCCACCGGTTTTCCTCCTGGCAGAAGAGGTTCCAGTACCGGGCTGCACAGACGCTCGGCGGCATCAGGCACCAGCGCACGCACCCAGACCGTCTTCGGCTCGCCATGAGCCCGATAGCCGGCGGCCCGGCGGCCATAGCCCCGTGTTTGGCCGACCTGAATCCAGCCGGCCGCCCGATAGCAGGTCCCAGAAAAGCGTTGAGGATCGATGAAACTCTCGGCTAAAAACAACGGATGACCATGCACCTGCTGCCAATCGCCAGACAGTCGCTTGAGGGTCAGCCCGAGCACCCGCGAGGCCAGGTTGGCCACTCTCGGACCGGGGAGGATCAAGAAGCGCGCGTTGTTGGCAATCAACGCTAAGCGTTGGCGCTGCAACACTTCCGGCCAACCGATCCAACGGTCTCGGGCGGCACACTTTAAGGCTGCCGCGCACCAACCCACCAAGGCCACCCACCTGCCTTCCCACTCGGCCACGTAGCGCAAGGATTCGCCAACCCACCCCTGGAAGCCGAGGTAGTGATGCTCGCGCATGAGCCGGTTCCAGATCGGCTTCTCCCCACCGCGGAGCAACCGCACCTGGACCGTGCGAAGGCTGCTGGTCCGAGCGAAAGTTTCTTGATCTGGAGCCAATGGCACGCCAAAGGAATACCAGATTCCTTAGAGAAAAGCCAGTGCCCCGGTGATCCTGCTCAAGAAGCGCGACTTACGAGGGACTACGACGGAGCCCTGACAGGATCCCTGTATTGGCTTGACTGGCCTGGCCTAATCGGTTAAACTTCGCAAATTTTCGAACGGAGTGGATGGCACGTCACTTTCTCCGAGGAGGTCCCGATGCATTTCATCGAGCAGTTCTTCGGCTTTGCGCCCGATGGAGGAGGCGGGTTGCTCGAACTTGTTCTTCTCACGCTCTTCGTTTCTCTCCTGGCCATCGGATGGAGGAGCGATCATCGCATGGACTCGCGTCAGCAGAAAGACGGCTCCGGTTACAAGCAGTAAATCGCAGAAAATCGCTGTTGGTGTCCCTTCTCTGACCGCACGCGCGGAAAGATAGGTGGAGCACATGAAGACGCTCAAGTTCGTCCTCAAAACCCTCGCAGAGATAGGGAAGGGGTTCGCCTACGGGTGGCTCGTCTACATCATTCGGCTTGTTAAGGCATTATCGAATGCCATCAAAGCTTTCTGTGCTTTCAGGAAACTGTCGCACGCTCAACAGCTGGAAGTCTCGAACCCGTGCGGGAAATTCACTGCTCCTGCTTACCACCGTCCTGATCCCTGCATCTACGACCAGTACTACTTGATGGGTCTGGGCCTTGCCGTAACCTGGGACAATCCCGACATTACCATTTGGCTCGGCGGGGTGCAGGTGCCGGAGTACACTCTTCTCCCCGACACTGAGTATGAAATCCACGCCACTATATGGAATAACTCCTACTATGCGCCGGTTGTCGGGATGCAAGTCAACTTCGCCTATCTCAGCTTCGGCACAGCCACCACCGTAAATCCCATCGGCTCCACTTACGTGGATCTGGGCGTAAAAGGCGGACCGAACTGCCCGGCGCTGGTCATCATGCTATGGAAAACGCCGCCGACTCCCGGCCATTACTGCATTCAGGTCAACTTCGCGTGGATCGACGATGCCAATCCCAACAACAACCTGGGACAGAATAATGTCGACGTCGTGGCTGCTCACTCTCCAGCAAACTTCGTCTTTCGGCTGAGGAACCACACCGACAAAAGCAATCGGTACAGTTTCCAGATTGATACTTATGCAATCCCTGCTCAGCCTGATTGTCCCCCTACCATTCGGGGAACCTTTGCCGAACGCCTCAAGCGAATTCGGGCTGTCCACAATCGTGCCAACTTCCCGATTCCGCCTGGGTGGTCGGTGGAAGTGCTTCCGTCCGAGCCCGCGCTCATGCCCGGCCAGGAGATCGACATTGCCGTAAACATTACGCCTCCACCGGGCTTTACCGGTACTACGCCCTTTAACGTGAATACCTTCTATGGAAACAAGTACGCGGGAGGCGTCACCCTTTACGTGACCAAAGCATGAGGAGTGGAAGATGCCAGATATCAACCCTTACCGAAAGTACACGACATGCGTCAAGGCGGCGGATTTCACACCTCCCCCCTTGAGCAGTGCTGCTGTGGCGGCTACTTGGCTCATCCTGATCGCGGCGATTGTTAGTTCTATGGAACTGCTGGCAGTTCCCGGGTATCTGCCAATCTTAATCGGTCTGGATATCGCGCTTATTGCAGCGTGCAATTGGTACCTTAATGGTCGCTTGATCTGCCTGGGTACCCGTTTCAGCTGCACCGACCAAGATGGCAATCCTGCATCCCTGCCCGACAACCAGGAATGCGCGATTGGTGTGATTGGCGCTCCTGGACATCCGGGCCTGTTCCGGCCAAGAATCAGCGGACTTAACCTTAGCAAGGCTGGCGATGATGACTCGACGATGGACATTCTGCTGGCTCCTGGTCCGCTCAACTACGATGCCGACAAACATGACTATTGGAACCAGGTACAAGGATACTTGGTGGCAGAAAATAACGACGTTCTGAGCGTCGGCCTTGGTTACTCACAAGGTGATGAGCTTAAATACCTGCATTGCGAGTTTGAAGGAAGTGGGATCGCTGACCTTCTGGCATTCTTAATCACGATTTTGGTATTTCTAGTGGCGCTGCTGGCGGTATTGGCGTTGGCCCCTGAGTTGACAGGTTTGATCGCGATTCTAATCATCTTCGCTAGCCTGTTGGGGCTAATGACCCTAGTTAATACCGTTGTGACGCCCAGCGACCCAGGCGATCCTACGGATATAAATCAAGGTCTGGGCAACTTACAAGCCGGAGACATTGTGATGGTGTCCGGCGACTGGATCTATGACGGCGGACACACCGGATGGAACGAAATTCACGCCGTTCACAACTGCCAGAAGATCACCCAAATCGCAATTACGAATTCTGACGGAACGGAGACTTGGTCCTGGCCCTCTGACATCGTTGGTGGCTACGGACTCGCTACTCCTGATCAAGTAACCGCGGCGCGTGCACACTGGTGTTGCGCGATGCGCAGCGTCGACGGCGCAGTAAAAGGAGGCAGCACCAACGATCCCGGCAACAACTGGGTCATCCATCCCGTCGTTGATGGCTGCAAGAAGCCGGTTGTTATCTTCTGAATGATAAAGGGGCAGCCATTGGTTGCGCGAGATGCTTGTGATCCAGGATGGTCTCTCTGCGCGCACCCAAGTGGCACCCCAGATAATTCCGGTCCCAAGTTGCTTCGGGACGCAAAGCAGTTGGAAGCAGTCGCGCGTGCAGTTGTCTAAAGATGATATCGCAGAGCGACACCCACGGATTGCCACTGGCCTTGATTTGCGTGTTCCGCAATGATGCCTGGCTCCGGCTACGTAGGCCGGCTCTGCCGCCACACCCCAACCCCGATCCACAGGTTCCCAAGGAAGGTCGCGCCCGCGAAGACCACCAACGGCGAGTTGCTCCCCAGCAGCGTGGGCCACAGCGCCAGCAGCCCGCCGAGCTGATAGACCAGACCGGCGATACGGAAGGGCTCGAAGGCGAAGCCTCCCAGCATGTAGAAGGAGTGGCCCAGGAGGAGGAGCCAGAGGCCGGGGAGGACCCAGGCGAGATCCTGCCAGATGAGCACCGCGGAGAGCAGGAGGGCGACGAAGGAGAGATTGCCCTGGAGGCGGAGCACCCAGGAGGCCAGGGTGCTTCTTCCTGTTTGCTGCCCGCGACGGATGTTCAGGATCTCGACCGCTCCTCCGAGGAGGATCACTCCCGACCAGGTGAAGAGGACTCCCGAAAAGCCGAAGTGGGCCAGGGCGAAGGGCGTCGCCAGGGCCGCCGCCGGGAGGAGGACGGCCCATCCGAACCAGGACCAGGGAGAGCTGAGGAAGGGCCGGCTGGCGGCCCGGAAGTGCTCGCGGACCGGCTCGAGGTCGTCGACGCCGGCCCGCTGGGGATCGAAGAGTGGATCGTACTCGGTCAGCTCAGTGTCTCGCGCCGCCGTGCTTGGCGACGAGGTGCAGTTGGACCTGGGCGCTCTGCACCGCGTGCTGGCGGGCGTTGAAGGCGGCATCGGTCACCATCGGCAGGGTGCGCGCCGCGGCCAGGGCCTTCTCGGCCGCCGCGGCGTCGATCTCTCCGATCTTCTTCGCCTGCTCGGTGAGGAGCGTCAGCTTGTTGTCGACCATCTGCGCGAAGCCGCCGTCGACGAACAGCGTCTGGTTCCCCTCGGGCGATTCCACGCGCAGCTCGCCGGTGCCCATCTTGAAGAGGAGGGGCGCGCGGTCGTGGAGGATGCCGACCTCGCCGTCCCAGGCCGGAAAGGCCACGAACGTCGCTTCGGTCTCCAGGACCGCCCGCTCGGGGGTGATGACGCTACAGTGGAAGGTGTCTTTCGCCATAACCTCTTATCCCTTCGCCATCTTCTCCGCCTGCTCCGCCGCTTCTTCGATGGCGCCGACGTACATGAAGGCCTGTTCGGGCAGGTGGTCCCACTTGCCGTCGCAGATCTCCTCGAAGCTGCGGATCGTGTCGGCCAGCGGCGTAGACTGCCCGGCTTGCCGGTGAACTGCTCGGCCACGAAGAACGGCTGCGACAGGAACCGCTCGATCCGGCGGGCCCGGTGGACGATCACCTTGTCCTCTTCGCTCAGTTCGTCGACGCCGAGGATCGCGATGATGTCCTGCAGTTCGCGGTAGCGCTGCAGGATCGTCTGCACCCGGCGGGCGACGCCGGTAATGGTCGCTCGCCGACGTACTGCGGGTCGAGGATGCGGCTGCTGCGAGGCGAGCGGATCGACCGCGGGGTAGATGCCCTTCTCGGAGATCGCTGCGCTCCAGGTACATGAACGCGTCGAGGTGGCCGAACGCGGTGGCCGGGGCCGGGTCGGTCGGGTCGTCGGCCGGCACGTACACGGCCTGCACCGAGGTGATGGCGCCGTGGCTGGTCGAGGTGATGCGCTCCTGCAGCGCGCCCATCTCGGTGGCCAGCGTCGGCTGGTAACCCACGGCGCGACGGCATGCGGCCGAGCAGCGCCGACACTTCGGAGCCGGCCTGCGAGAAGCGGAAGATGTTGTCGATGAACAGCAGCGTGTCGGCGCCGGTCTCGTCGCGGAAGTACTCGGCCATCGTCAGGGCCGAGAGGGCGACGCGGAGGCGGGCTCCCGGCGGCTCGTTCATCTGGCCGAAGACCATGCACGGTCTGGTCGATGACGCTGCTTGCCGGTGTCGCCGATCTTGGCTTCCTGCATTTCCAGCCAGAGGTCGTTGCCTTCGCGGGTCCGCTCGCCGACGCCGGCGAAGCACGGAGTAGCCGCCGTGGCAGCTGGGCGATGCGGGCGATCAGCTCGTGTGATGATGACCGTCTTGCCGAGGCCGGCACCGCCGAACAGGCCGGCCTTGCCGCCGCGGACGAACGGCGTGAGCAGGTCGATGACCTTGATGCCGGTCTCGAACACCTCGGTCTTGGGCGAGAGGTCGTCGAACTCGGGCGGCTCGCGGTGGATCGGCCAGCGCTCGTTGGCGGTCGACCGGGCCGCGGCCGTCGATCGGCTCGCCGAGCAGGTTGAAGACGCGGCCGAGCGTCTCCTTGCCGACCGGCACGGTCACCGGCGCGCCGGTGTCGACGACTGTCGATGCCGCGGACCAGGCCGTCGGTCGAGCCCAGGGCGACGCAGCGGACGCGGCCGCCGCCGAGGTGCTGCTGCACCTCGCCCAGAGCGGTCGGCGCTGGTCTCGCCGAGCACCGTGCGCGGCACTTCGACGCTGCAGGGCGTTGTAGATGCCGGGGAGCTGGTCCTCGGAGAACTCGGCGTCGAACGTCGAGCCGATGACCTGGGTCACTTTGCCGATGTTGCCGTTAGTGCTGATAGTGCCGTTTTCCATGGCTATTTCCAATCTCTTGAAGGGCTCAGGAGTCTTTGGGATCAATGGGGTTCAAGATAGAGCGTTGGCGCCGCCGATGATTTCCAGGAGCTCGCTGGTGATCTGCGTCTGCCGGGCGCGGTTGTACTCGCGCGTCAGCGCCTTGATCATGTCGCCGGCGTTCTCGGTCGCCGCCTTCATGGCGACCATGCGGGCGATCTGCTCGCTGACCGCCGCGTCGAGGAAGCACTTGAAGAGCCGCACCTTGAACCGTCGCCGGCAGCAGCTCTTCGAGGATGCTGCCGGGGATCGGGCGAGAACTCGTACTCGACCGACTTCTTGGCCGCCGGCGTTTCCCCAGCGACCGCCTCCGGCTTGAGCGGCAGGAGCTGCACCGCCACCGGCCGCTGCTGGCCGGCGGAGACGAACTTCGTGTAGACGACGTAGACCGAGGCGATCTCGCCGCGCACGAAGCGGTCGATCAGCTCGTTGGCGATCGGCTCGACCTCGTCGAAGCGCGGCTTGTCGTCGATCCGCGTCGTCTGCTCGGAGACCTCGCGCCTCAGGTAGCGGAAGTTGGAGATCCCCTTCTTGCCCACCATGTGGACGTCATTCGCCATTCCCTGCGCGGCCTGCTGGTCGAGGTGGGTGACGGCGGTGCGCAGCACGTTGCCGTTGTAGCCGCCGGCGAGGCCGCGGTTGGCGGTGAGGACGACGAGCAGCCGAGCGCTTCACCTCGTCATGGGTCTTCGAGCAGCGGGTGATCGACGTCGCCGGCCGCCCGCGACAGGTCGGCCACCAGCTCGGCGAGCTTCTCGGTGTAGGGCGCGCGCGCCACGGCCCGGTCGAGCGCCTTCTGGAAGCGGGCGGTGGCGATCAGCTCCATCGTCCGCGTGATCTTGCGGATGTTGCGCACCGCCTTGCGCCGCTTGACGAGGACTCGTTCGATTGGCCATCGCTCGCGGCTCCTAGGCCTTCGGCACCTGCGTCTTGAAGTCGCGGATGACCTGGCCGATCTTGTCGGCGAGGTCGTTCGGCAGGTCGCGCGTGCGGTCCAGCGTCTCGACGATCTCCGGGTGCTCGTCGCGCGAAGTGCTTGATCAGCGCCGCCTCGAACTTCGGCACGTCCTTGACCGGCACGTCGTCGAGGAAACCGCGGGTGCCGGCGAAGATCGACAGCACCTGGTCGATGACGTTGAACGGCTTGTACTGCGCCTGCTTCAGCAGCTCGACCATGCGGTAGCCGCGGTCGAGCTGGCGCTGCGTGGCCTTGTCGAGCTCGGTGCCGAGCTGGGCGAACGCTTCGAGCTCGCGGAAGGCCGCGAGGTCGAGCCGCAGCCCGCCGGCGACCTTCTTCATCGCCTTGCTCTGGGCGTTGCCGCCGACGCGCGAGACGCTGATGCCGACGTTGATGGCGGGCCGCACGCCGGCGAAGAACAGGTCGGGCTGGAGGTAGATCTGGCCGTCGGTGATCGAGATCACGTTGGTCGGGATGTAGGCCGAGACCTCGCCTTCGAGCGTCTCGATGATCGGCAGCGCCGTCAGCGAGCCGCCGGTGTCGGGGAAGCGGTGCACTTGTACTTGTCGGCGTCCGGAGGGTGGCGAGCCACGCCTCGGCCTTGTGACGGCCATGGGGACGGTGATAGGCGCCATCGGTATCGTCGGGCCGGTGGTCAACCGGCGCCTGGAGCCCCTGCGGATGTTGAGACTGACCTTCCGGTCGCGGTGTCGGCCGGCGTGTCCTTGGGCACCACGGCGAATTCCTCGCGCAGCTTGGCGCTGCGCTCCAGCAGGCGCGAGTGGACGTAGAACACGTCGCCGGGGTACGCCTCGCGGCCCGGCGGGCGGCGCAGCAGCAGCGAGAGCTGGCGGTAGGACTGCGCCTGCTTCGACAAGTCGTCGTAGACGCAGAGGGTGGCCTTGCCCTCCTCGTACATGAAGTACTCGGCCATCGCGGCGCCGGCGTAGGGGGCGATGTACTGCAGCGGCGCCGGATCGGACGCGCCGGCCGACGACGACGATCGTGTAGTCCATCGCGCCGTCTTCGCGCAGCTTGTCGACCAGGCCGGCGACGGTCGACTCCTTCTGGCCGATGGCGACGTAGACGCAGATCACGTCGCCGCCCTTCTGGTTGATGATCGTGTCGATGGCGATGGCGGTCTTGCCGGTCTTGCGGTCGCCGATGATCAGCTCGCGCTGGCCGCGGCCGATCGGGGATCATGGCGTCGATGGCCTTGATGCCGGTCTGCAGCGGCTCGTCGACCGGCTGGCGCTCGGCGATGCCGGGGGCGTTCGATTCGAGCGGCCGGCGGTGCGGCGTCTCGATCGGGCCCTTGCCGTCGAGCGGCTTGCCCAGCGGGTCGACGACGCGGCCGATCAGCGCCTCGCCGACGGGCACGGAGAGCAGCTCGCCGGGAGCGGCGCACCTCGTCGCCCTCCTTGATTCCCAGGTAGTCGCCGAGGATGATGACGCCGACCGAGCTCTCTTCCAGGTTGAACGCCTGGCCCTGGGCGCCGTTGGCGAACTCGACCATCTCGCCGGCCATGACGCCCGGCAGGCCGTAGACCCGGGCGATGCCGTCGCCGACTTCCAGCACCTTGCCGACCTCGCTGAGGTCGACCTCGGTGCGATATTTGCGGATTTCCTCTTCGATGACCGAAGCGATCTCGTCGGCTTTGAATCTCATGAAGGCTCCTTGCCTCGGCTTCTTTGCCTCAATCAGGACTCGGCAACGTAGGCGGTGCCGCTATGAATCTCACGCGAAGCCCGAGCCAGCAGCGCCTCGCTCAAATCCTGCAGCCGGGACGCCACGCTGGCGTCGAACTTCTTTCCCTCGACCTCGACCACCAGGCCGCCGATCAGCGACGGATCGACCCGCTCGATGAGCGCCGGCTTCCGGCCCGTGGAGGCGGCGAGCGCCTCCTGCAACCGGCCGCGCTGCGCGTCGTCCAGGGGTACGGCGGAGCGGACGTGAACGTCCACCCAGCCCCGCAGGTCGCGCAGAGCGCCGCGGTACGACTCGACGATGGCGCGGAGCTGGCCGAGCCGCCCCTTGCGGTTGATCACCTGGAGCGAGTCGAGCAGCAGCTCGCTCGCCTGGCCCTTGAACACGTCGTTCAGCACCCGGGCCCGGCCTTCCTCGTCCACCATCAGGCTCGACAGGAAGTGCTCGACCTTCGGGTTCCGGTCGAGGAACTCCACCAGCTCCCGGAGCTCGTCGAGCAGCGCCTCGCTCTGACCCCGCTCCTCGGCGAGCTTGAGCATCGCCTCGGCATAGAGCCGGCCCACGGCCAGATCTCGATCGTCCACCTTCGGCTGCGCAGTGTCGGGCATGGCTCTAGTTCCGGCCGGCGCCACTGGCGCCGTTAATGCCGTCGATGGCCTGCGAGATCAGGCGTTGATGGTCCTGAGGTGACAGCTCGCGGCCGATGACCTGCGCCGCCAGCTGGGTGGCGAGCTTCGCCGACAGCGTGTAGAGCTCCTTGGTGGCCGTGTCGGTGGCGATGTGGATCTCGCGCTTGGCGCGCTCGATCATCTTGTCCGCCTCCTCCTTGGCCGCCGCCTCGATCCGCCGCTTCACCACCTCGGCGTCGCGGCGCCCTTCCTCGACGATGGCCGTGGCCTCGGCCCGGGAGGCCGCGAGCTTCTGCTCGTACTCCTTGAGCCGGGCCTCGGCCGCCTCACGGTCGCGCTTCGCCGACTCCAGCGCCTCGCGGATGAAGCTTTCGCGGTTCTGGAGGCTGTTGAGGATCGGCCCCCAGGCGAACTTGCCGAGGACGAATAGCACGATCCCGAAGATCACCAGCGTCCAGACGGAGTTGCCGAGGTCGCCCGCGAACAGGCTCGGCGACTCCGCGCTCTCCTCCGCCGCGGCGGCCAGCGCTGGAATCGCCAGCGCCAGCAGGGGCAGTGCACACAGTGCGCTCTTCAGTACCCTCTTCATACGGGCCTCAGAACGAGGCCAGCAGGCCCACGACGACGCCGAACAGGGCGGCACCTTCGATCATCGCCGCGGTGATGATCATGGCGGTGCTGATCTGGCCGGCGGCCTCGGGCTGGCGCGCCATCGATTCGACCGCGCTGCCGCCGATGCGGCCGATGCCGGCGCCGGCGCCGATGACGGCGAGCCCGGCGCCGATCGCGCCACCGATCTTGCGGGCGCCGTCGGTGGTGAGGAAGTACGAGTGCTCGACCGGGGCTACGGTTCCGGCCGCCGGCTGCGCGTGCACGGCCGGTACCGAGGCGAACATCAGCACGAAGCCGAGGGCGATCATCGTCAGCGCGAGTCTGGCAGTTCTCTTGCTCATCGAAAAGAATCCTTTCCTAGGGTTTTAAAAGGCCTTTGTGAGGCCGGTTCAATCAGTGGGCCTCTGCTTCCCCGTGATGGCCGCCGTGGTGGAACACCACGGCCTGGCCGATGAACAGGGTGGTGAGGAAGGTGAAGATGAAGGCATGGAGAAGAGCGACGAAAAGCTCCAGCAGGGTGATCGCGACACTGCCCAGGACCACCGGCACGGCGACACCCAGCGCCGTCGCGATCCCCTTCACCGCCGCCTGGAAGATGAAGCTCACAAGCACCGCCAGCAGCACGTGCCCGGCGATCATGTTGGCGCAGAGGCGGATGAGCAGGGCGAAAAAGCGCGAGAAGAAGCCGATGATCTCGATGGGGATCAGCAACCACGACAGCCAGATGGGTCCGGGACTGAAGTGAGCCACGAACTCCTTGCCGCCCAGCCGGAAGCCATTCACCACCACCATTCCAAGGGTGATGAGGACCAGGGCGCCCGTGATCCAGGGATTGGCCGTGGCCGCCCCGCCGATGTGCGCGCCGAACAGCTTGATGCCGCTGAGCGGCAGCAACCCCAGCAGGTTGACCGCGAAGACGAAGAAGAACACGGTCCAGATGAACTTGATGAAGCGATCCGTGTACTGGTGGAGGTTGGGCCGCGCGACCTCGTCGCGCAGGTACTCGCAGATCGCCTCGATGGCGTTGCCCGCTCCCGCCGGCACCAGGGCGCCCACCTCGTCGGTTCCCCGGCGGCGGCGCACCCAGATGGGCAGCAGCAGGATCAGCAGGAACGCCGCCAGCATCATCATCACGATGTGGCTGTCCAGCAGCGTGATTCCATTGCGCCGGATCATCGGATGCCGCACGATGTGCTCGAGCGGGTTCTCAATCAGGAAAGCAAGCATCCGTCCTCTCCCATTCTCCAGCTCACAGGCCGCGGGTCGCGTACCGGGTGTCGAGCACCAGTTGCGCCACGTACCCGAGGGCGATCCAGATCAACAGGGGCCGGGTCTCGAACCAACCGGAGAGCCCGAGCGACAGCCCCAGAACCACAACCGTCCCGAGACGCAACGCCATCGAAGTCAGCATGCCTTGCAGCGGCGGCCCCGCGGAACCCGATCGCCGGCCCATCAGAACCGCCAGGGCACCGACCGCCGAGGCGACGGCTCCGATGACACATCCCGCAACCATGGCCGGGAGCGCGCCTTCGCCTCCCAGTCGCCGGGTCGGCGCATACCCCAGGAGGGCCAGCGCCACTCCGACCCCGGCCACCCAACCCAGGAACCGCAGGTACTCCGCGACCGCAGGCCGGGCGACGCTCATCGTTTCGGATCGCCGTCTGACTTCTCGCCGCCGTCCCCTTCCTTCTTGAAGGCGGACAACGACTGGCGGATCAGGTTATACATTCCGCCGATCAAGCCCAGGATGGCGCCGGTCAGCAAACCCCAGGGGCTGCTGCCGAAGTGCCGGTCCCACCAGTACCCGATCAACGTCAAGCCCACCACCGCTCCGACCAGCTCGAAACCGATGCCGGCCAAGCCCTGCCAGCGACCTCCCGATTCCGGTTCCTCAGCCATCGCAAAGCCAGACGCGGGCGGAGCATACCAGCTTGTGCGACCTTTCACAAGCTCCCGGCGAGAAGGTTTGTGGGGAGTAGACGGGAGGGGTCAATCGGTGATCACCGGCAGCAGCGTCGCCCGCGTTGAGGACATCGCCGAGGGGAGGTCGAGGGGGATCGAGATCCGCTGCGTGAGGATCTCGCGCTGGCGGTTGACCATCTCTTCCAGGGTGGTGGCGGAGAGGATGCGCTCGACGGCCTGCTTCACTTCCAGGAAGACCTCGCGGATGGCGCAGTGCTCGGTACCGACGTCGATCGTACAGGGGAGCGCCAGGATCTGGTCGATGGGCGTCGTCTGCCCCTCGAGGGTCAGGAGGATGTGGCGCAGGCTGATCTTGGACGCCTCGCGGCTGAGGACATGGCCGCCCTGGGGCCCACGGTTGGAGAGAATCAGGCGATCTTTGGAGAGCAGGGCGAGGATCTGGCGCAGGTACGGCTCGGGAATGCCCTGGTGCGTGGCGATCTCATGGCTCGTCACCGGGCCCTGGTCGGCGTGCATCGCGATGTAGAGCATCGCGCGGATGCCGTACTCGCCCTTGGTGGAGATCTTCATGTCGTTTCCGGTCGCTCAGAAGTCTAGCACAGGGTCGGGAGGCCGCCGTCCCGTCCATCCGGCACGGCGCGACGCGATCCGTTCGGGCAGGCTGGAGAGATCGCGCAGGTCGCACGCGGGCTCCGGGCGGCCCGGGTGGGTGGCGGCCACGTGCCGGGCGAGCCACAGGGCGCTCATGCCCGTGGCCACGGCCCCTTCGATGTCCTCCAGCCGGCCGTTCCCGACGTGCAGAGCCGCGGCGGGCTCCACCCCCAGCTCGCCCAGCGCCTGGAGGAAGATCCGCAGGTCCGGCTTCTCCATTCCCGCCTTCTGGGAGTAGGTGACGGTGCTGAAGAAGCGGGCGAGATCCAGCTCTTCGAGCAGCGCCGGCAGCCGGTGGTCCCAGTTGCTGATCACCCCCAGCCGCACCCCCTTCCCGGCGAGGTTCGCGAGCACCTCCGGCACCTCCGGATAGACCTCCCAGGCATCCGCCGTGCCGAAGCGGTGGAAGAGCTCCGCCGCCGCGAACCGCGAGGGGACGGGAGCGTCCAGATGCTCGCACATCCGCTCCAGGAACCGCCGCCACCACCCGCGCTCCCCGTCGGGATGAGCGGCGAAGCGATCCTGGCCCGGATTGGCGCTGCACGCCAGCTCCTGCCAGACCTCGCGGACCAGGCGCAGAGCCTCCGGCGGCTCGACGTCGACGCGGTACTTCCCCAGCACCTCGGAGTAGATCTCTCCAAGGCGCGGCGAGTGAATCAGCGTGTGGGTGACGTCGAACGTCACGGCCTGGACCATGAGAGCAGGATAACCGACTGGAGGCTGTGATAGCTTGGCTAAAATGCGTTTTCCGGCAATCCGCGCAGTTTTCGCCCTGATTCTGATCTCTGCATGGCTCGCTCTCCTCTTCTCGGGGCTGGCCTTCGGCGGCGCGGTTCACCTTCTTCTGGGGGCGGCCCTGGTCCTTTTCCCGTGGCGTGCCGCCGGCACTGAATAAAGACCGGGGTCAGCCGCGCCAGGCGGCAACCGGGTTGGCGAGCACGCCGAGGCCTGGGATCTCCACCTCCACGCGGTCGCCCTCCAGGAGGGGACCGACGCCGGACGGCGTGCCGGTAAGGAGAAGGTCGCCCGGCTCCAGGGTCATCATCCGCGAGCTGTAGAGCAGCAGATCGAGGAGCGGGAAGGCCATCTCCCGCACGTGGCCGCGCTGGCGCTCGGCGCCGTTGACCCGGGTCACCACGGCGAGATCCTCCAGATCGGCCCCCACCCAGACGGCCGGGCCGACCGCGCAGAAGGTATCGAAGGACTTCGAGCGGGCGAACACGGCGTCCTTCTTCTGGAGATCGCGGGCGGTGACGTCGTTGGCGCAGACGACGCCCAACACGGCGGCGCGCGCCTCCGCCGGGGTGGCCCCGCGGCTCAGGCGGCGGCGCATCACCACGGCGATCTCCCCTTCGTGCTCCACCCGCTGGCTCTCCGGCGGCAGGACGATCGTCTCCCCCGGTCCGATGAGCGACGACGGCGCCTTGAGGAACAGCAGCGGCTCCTCGGGCACGGCGTTTCCCAGCTCCTTGGCGTGCGCCATGTAGTTGCGCCCCACGCAGACGATCTTCGTGGGCCGAACCGGCGCGAGCAGCGAGTCGCTCTCGCGGGTGACGTCTGCCCCGTACTCCCAGTCGCCGGGAGCCGTCTCGAACGGATCAGACTTGAGGAGGCGCAACCGTGAGGGCAGCGGCGACTCGGCCACGGCCCAGGAGTCTTCGGGAGCGATGCGGTAGAGGAGCATGGGTGGGGATTGTAGCGGCAATCAATCAGTCCACGACGATCTGAATCGGCGCCGAGGCCAGGCCGTTCAGGGAGATCTGCACGGTGTAGGTTCCGGCGGGGAGCTGGATGTGATCGAGCCCGCGGGTGAGGCCGGGGCAGTTGGCGAGGAGCGCGCCGAGCTCGGTCATTCTTCGCACCGTCTGACCGGGAGGAATGCTCACCCGGTCTCCCGGCATCTCGCAGTCCTTCCCCATGCAGGAATCCGTGGCGGCGGGGCTCCACCAGTCGTCGCCGTGGGGGTCGTGCTCGTCGCGCGTCAGGAGCCGTCCCGTCTTATCGGCAACCTTGGCGGCGACGCCCCAGAGCGGCTCCTGCGCACCTTCCTTGGCGTGATCCTTGAGGCGCACCTCGGCGGACGCCGGCCCATGGTTGGTGACGGTGAGCTGAATGGGAATCGGCCGGCCGGAGGGGAAGTGATTGCCGCCATCTTTTCCCCACCCCAGGGCCTTGATCGTCAGCTCCAGCCCCGTCTTCGGCTCGGCGAGCACGGCCGGGCCGGTGATCGTCCACAAAAGTATCAGGGCCAGCCCGAGTCGATGTTTCATGACCAGCAGCCAGAGAAAGAACGGCCTCCCCAGCAGCGCCGTGAGGGTGAGGAAGGCGCCTCCTCCTCTACTTTTCGTTCGGTGGCGGCGCCGGCGACGCGGGTTGCGAGGCCCCGGGCCCCGGATAACCCGTGAGATTGCTGCCGGTGTTGCCGCCAATGTTGCCGCCATAGCCCGCGAAGGCCGCCGGGATGCCCTGGGTCTGGCCCGGCTCCACGAACTGCTGAACCGAGTAGTGCTGCTGGCGCTCCGCCATTTCCAGCGCCCTCGAGGCCAGATCGAGATACTTGTTCTCCTGCCCGGTGCCCTTGGCCGACTCGGGAAGATCGTTGGAGAACCGCCCCAGGGCGATGGCCGTGCTGCTGATGCGCACGCCGAAGCCGGCGGTGGGGTCCACGGCCTTGATGTCGGCGATCTCGTTCTTCTGGAACCCGACCCAGTTGCCGACCTCCGTCATCAGCATCACCATGTTGGAATCCCAGCTCGCCTGCTGCGGCTGGACCGCGGAGTCGACCGTGGTGCCGTTGGTGAGGGTCACATGGAAGACTTCGGCCGTCGCCGGCATGGCGAACAGCGCGACCGCCGCCACCAGCAGCCAGACAAGGGACGTCGATCGGAACGATCGGAGCATGAGAGCAACCTCCGGCGGCTCGCAGCCGCATTGAAAGCTATCTACAAGCTTAGCACCGAAAAGTCCAGATCGCGACGCTTCTCACCCCTGTTCCAGAAGAAATTGCTGGCGGAAGAGCCCGGCGCCGCCGTAGGCCGGGTGACGCAGGGCCGGCGCCGCCACCCCCAGGCTCGCCAGCGCCGCCTGGGCCGTGCGGCCGACCGCCAGGACCCGGGCCTCCCCGACCTCGGCGAGAAGGGCCGCGAGGACGTCCAGGTTCGCCGCCACCAGCCCGCGCTCCGGCGTGCGGTTGGTGAGCGGCCCCTTGGCGGTGTGCGGGTGCCAGGGGAAGGTGTTCCACAGCAAGACCCCGCGGGCATCGCCGCCGAGAGCGCCCCAGACGACGCTGCCGGAGGGCTCCAGCCATTGGTCCGGGTTGCGGCTGGTGGCCTGGAAGGGCGGGCAGCCGGCCCACGGCAGCCGGCGGCCGGCCGGACCCGCGAGCTGCCGCTCGCTGGTGAAGGCGATCCCCGAGAAGCGGCCGCCGCGGAAACCCAGGGCTTCCCCCACCAGCACCAGCCTGGGAATACCCACCCGCTCCAGATACGCCTCCAGGTTCGCCCGCCGCCGCCGCGCCGCCGCCGGTCCGTCGAGATCCGGAAACGACTCCCGGTAGGGGTTCACCACCCCCGGCGCGGATCCCCTGGGACCCTGATAGAGACGGCGGAGGACGGCGGAGAGGTCCATGGCGGGCGGCAGTCTAGCGCGGTAAGCATAGAATCCCCTGGACACGCCACGAGGCTCGCGAAAGCCGAGGTCACCATGAAGCGAATCGCCGGAATTTTGCCGCTGCTCTGGCTGGGAGCCGGTCTGGCTCACGCGCAGATCCAGAAGTTCGACCACATCATCGTCGTCATCCAGGAGAACCGCACGCCCGACAACCTCTTCCAGGGATTGTGCAAACCTCCCTTCGGCTCGGCGAGCCGTTGCAGCACGCACCCGTCCTCCAAGCAGTTCAACATTCAGACCCGCAACTGGCTGGACAAGACCTCTCCCAGCGGCAAGACGCAGCCGGGCGGCGTGGCGCTGGACAACCCGTACGACCTGGATCACTCCCATGGCGCCTTCCTCGCCATGTGCGATCCGTCCGCGGGCGCCTGCAAGATGGACGGCGCCAGCGGCATCCATTGCGTCGGCACCTGTGTCAGGAAACCTCAGTTCAAGTTCGTCGACAACTCGAAGGGCATCCTGAACCCCTACCTGACGCTGGCCACCCGGTACGGCTGGGCCAACTACATGTTCCAGACCAACCAGGGCCCCAGCTTCCCCGCCCACCAGTTCCTTTTCGGGGGCACTTCGGCGCCCACCGCCGAGGACGACGCGGCGGGCATTTTCGCGGCCGAGAACCTGCAGGGAACGGGAGGCGTGGGGGGATTGAACAAGATCGCGGGATGCACGGCGACGCCGGCGACGACCGTCAGGCTCATCGCTCCCGACGGCACCGAGAGCCAGACCCGCTACCCCTGCTTCGAGCACCAGACCGTGGCGGACCTGCTCCATGGCAGCGTCACCTGGCGGTATTACGCGCCCGGGGCCGGCACCATCTGGACGGCGCCCAACGCGATCCAGCACATCTGCCAGTCCACCGGACCCGGCGGGCAGTGCACCGGGAAGGCCTGGACGGACAACGTCGACCTGATCTCCTCGGACATCCTGAAGGACATCGGCGACTGCAACCTGCGCTCCGTCAGCTGGGTCAATCCCACCTGCCAGAACTCGGACCACGCGCGGTGCAACGACGGCGGCGGCCCCTCCTGGGTGTCGGCGATCGTGAACGCCATCGGCAACAGCCCGTGCGAAGGCGCGGGCTACTGGCGCAACACCGCCATCTTCATCACCTGGGACGATTGGGGAGGCTGGTACGACCATGAACCGCCGGCGTTCCCGGCGCCACCGCAGGGCAACTATCAATTCGGCTTCCGGGTGCCGCTGCTCGTGGTGTCGGCCTATACGCCGCCGGCCATCAACAACCTGCGCCACGACTTCGGCAGCATCCTGAGGTTCATCGAGCAGAACTTCGGGATTCACGAGGGGGCGCTGAGCTTCGCGGATGCACGGTCCCGGACGGATCTCACCGGGTTTTTCGATCTCACCGCGCCGCCGCGACCGTTCCAGACACTCGCCGCCCCGAGAAACGCCGCCTTTTTCCTGACGGACAAGCGGCCGCAGCTGGACCCTGACGACGACTAGCGCATGCGAATGGGGATCATAGACAACACCGCCAGCTCGCGAGAGCGTGGCGGAGTGCTTCTTGGGTGGCGAGGCCCCGCGGGAGCCGGTTGGACCGGTCCCGCAGGGTTACACCGGGCCTATCTATCGAGTACTGGCCTGGAATAGCGCCTTAGTACCGGCCGCCGCCGTAGCCGCCGCGGTCTCCCCCGCCACCCCCACGGCCACCGCCGCCACCGTAGCCACCGCCGCCACGGCCACCGCCGCCGCCACCACGGCCACCGCCGCCCTCTTCCTTGGGCCGGGCCTCGTTGACGGTCAGGTTGCGGCCGTCCACTTCCTTACCATTGAGCGCGGAAATTGCCGCCCGCGCCTCCTGGTCACTGCTCATCTCCACGAAGCCGAAGCCCTTGGAGCGTCCCGTGTCGCGGTCCATGATCACCTGCGCGGTGTCTACGGTGCCGTGAGCCGAGAACAGGTCTTGGAGGTCGCTGTCCTTGACGCCGTAGGCCAGGTTGCCGACGTACAACTTTCTACCCATTGCCAGACTCCTTGCTTGTCCGTCGCCGGTCCCGTTCGGACGCGACGCCCCCATTGGGTTCTCCATCTTAGCATCCTCGGTTCCCGCGCAACGCTTTCGGAGCCGGACGGGGAGTCAATTGGCGGCGCCGCAGCTTCCCGGCGCGGAATATACGACGCGGTCGGGGGGCTGTTTGAAGCCGGCGGCAATGCCCATCCCGAGGAAAGGGCAGAAGATTTCGGTGACCAGCAAGGTTCCCAGGCCCCTGAGCGGATCCTCGTTGTTGTCCGCCCTGGCGGCCGCGATGGCGAGCGGAGCGCAGGCCAGGAGCCCCCACGCGTATCCTTTCCCGGCCCGGAACCGGACCTGGAGGATCACCTTGCAGACCTCTTTCGTGGGCACGATCCGCTGGCGGTCGTGGTCGCCGCGCCAGGAGGTGGTCTCCGCGGTCAGCGTCACGTCTTCCGCCTCCTTGACGACCTCGCCGCTCGCGAGCCGCAAGGCGACCGGCTGGCCCTCGATCGCCCGGTTGACCGTGGCGAGGCCCACCGCGTCCAGGGAGGTCAACGGCGTTCGCGGCACACCGCTTGCACAGGCTTGAGCAAGGATCACCGGAGGCAGCAGCAGCGCAACCAGCTTTCGCATATTTTTCTCCTTGGTGAAAGAAGAATAGCACGCGGCTTTTTCGCGGAGCGAGGGACGGGAAGACACACCATGGAATCGATAGACCCCTTGAGTCTCGGTGGCGCCTCATTTCTTTTCGGCGGCGGCGAGATGGGCGCCCGGATGCGGGCGCTCGACTGGTCGCGGACGCCCCTGGGCCCGGCGGAGCACTGGCCGCAGAGCCTGAAGACGGCGGTCCGCATCATGCTGACCTCCCGCCAGGCGATGTTCGTCTGGTGGGGCGCCGAGCTGATCAATCTCTACAACGACGCCTACAGGACCATCGTCGGCGGCAAGCATCCGGAAGCGCTGGGGCAGCCCGCCTCCCAGGTATGGCGGGAGATCTGGGATCAGGTCGGGCCGCGGGCGGAATCGGCCATCCGCGAAAACGAGGGCACCTATGACGAGTCGCTGCTGCTCATCATGGAGCGCAACGGCTACCCGGAGGAGACGTACTACACCTTTTCCTACAGCCCGGTGCCCGGCGACGAGGGGGGCACGGGCGGCATCCTCTGCGCCAATACGGACGGCACGCAGCGCATCGTCGGCGAGCGCCAGCTGGCGTTACTGCGGGAGCTGGCCGCGCGCACCGTGGATGCGCGGACCTTCGATCAAGCGTGCAGCCTGAGCGCCCAGTGCCTCGCGACCAACCCCTGGGATCTCCCCTTCGCCCTCATCTACCTGGTCGATACCGACAAGCGGCGAGTCTTCCTCGCCGGCACCTGCGGCATCGAGCGCGGCCATCCGGCGGCCCCCGAGACGGCGAGCCTCGACGAGGAGTCGGCGTGGCCCTTCGCGGAGGTGATCCGCACCCACAAGCTCTGCCGCGTCCCCGTCCTCGGCGCCACCTTCGGCGCGCTGCCCAGGGGCGCCTGGCCGCTGCCGCCGCAGCAGGCCGTGGCCGTGCCCATCGCCCCCTCAGGCCAGACGGGCCGGGCCGGCGTGCTGATCGCCGGCCTCAATCCCTACCGGCTCTTCGACGACAGCTATCGCGGTTTCTTCGAGCTGGTCGCGGCGCAGCTCGCGGCGAGCCTCGCCAACGCTCAGGCCTACGAGGAGGAGCGCCGGCGGGCCGAGGCCCTGATGGAGCTGGACCGGGCGAAGACCACCTTCTTCTCGAACGTCAGCCACGAGCTGCGGACGCCCCTCACCCTGATGCTCGGACCACTCGAGGACCTCCTCGGCAAGCCCGAGGACGAGGTGCCGCCGGCGGACCGCGAGCTGCTGACGATCGTTCACCGCAACGGCCAGCGCCTCCTGAAGCTGGTCAACACCCTGCTCGACTTCGCGCGGATCGAGGCGGGCCGCGTCCAGGCCGTGTACGAGCCGGTGGACCTCGCGGCCCACACCACGGAGCTCGCGAGCGTCTTCCGGGCGGCGGTGGACAAGGCCGGCCTGCGGCTCGTCCTCGACTGTCCGCCCCTCGCCGAGCCGGTCTACGTGGACCGCGACCTGTGGGAGAAGATCGTCCTCAATCTTATTTCCAACGCCTTCAAGTTCACCCTGAAGGGGGAGATCCGCGTCTCTCTCCGCGCCGAAAAGGGCTCGGCCGTGCTCGCCGTCGAGGACACCGGCACCGGCATTCCCCCCAAGGAGCTGCCCAACCTCTTCAACCGTTTCCATCGCGTCGAGGAGACACGGGGCCGCACGCATGAAGGCACGGGGATCGGGCTGGCGCTGGTGCTGGAGCTCGTCAAGCTCCACGGCGGCACCGTCGGCGTCGAGAGCGTCTACGGCGAGGGGAGCACCTTCACCGTCATGGTGCCCCTGGGCAGTGGACACCTGCCGGCGGACCGCCTGGGCGGCACGCGGACTCTGGCCTCGACGGCTTTCGGCGCCGACCCGTTCGTCCAGGAGGCGCTACGCTGGCTGCCGGACGACTCCGGCTCCCGGCCCCGCGAAGGGCTTCTCCTCCAACAGGAGCCTCCGGCGGCGTCCGGCAGGCCGCCGCGGGCCACGGTGCTGCTGGCGGACGACAACGCCGACATGCGGGATTACCTGCGCCGGCTGCTCTCCGCCGAGTATCAGGTCGTCGCCGTCGCCGACGGCGAGGCGGCGCTGCTCGCCACGCGCGAGCAACGGCCGGATCTGGTCGTCACCGATATCATGATGCCGAGGCTCGACGGTTTCGGCCTGCTGAAGGCCCTGCGGTCGGACGCCGCCACGGCCGCCGTCCCGGTGATCCTGCTGTCCGCCCGGGCCGGCGAGGAGGCCCGGGTCGAAGGTCTCCAGGCCGGCGCGGACGACTACCTCACCAAGCCGTTCAGCGCCCGCGAGCTGCTGGCCCGCGTGGCGGGAACGCTGGAGCTGGCCCGCGTGCGCGCCGAGGCCGACCGGCGCAAGGACGAGTTCCTGGCGACGCTGGCCCACGAGCTGCGCAATCCTCTCGCCCCCATTCGCAACGGCCTGACGGTCATGCGCCTGGCGGGCGGCGACCGCGAGGCCGTGGAAAAAGCCCGCGGCATGATGGAGCGGCAGGTGCAGCAGATGGTGCGGCTGATCGACGAGCTCCTCGACCTGAGCCGCATCAGCCGCGGCAAGGTCGAGCTTCGCCGGGAGCGGGTCACGCTGGCGTCGGTGGTGACGAGCGCCGTGGAAACCAGCCGGCCGCTGATCGAGGAGGCCGGTCACGAGCTCCTCGTCCGTCTGCCGGCCGAGCCGGTCTTCCTGAATGCCGACACGACCCGCCTGGCCCAGGTGTTCTCCAACCTGCTCAACAATGCCGCCAAGTACACCGAGAGGGGCGGCCACATCCGGCTCGCCGCCGAAGCGGGCAACGGCCAGGTTCAGGTGAGTATCCAGGATGACGGCATCGGTATCCCGGCTTCGATGCTGCCCGCCATCTTCGAGATGTTCACCCAGGTGGACCGCTCGCTTGAAAAGGCGCAGGGCGGTCTCGGCATCGGCCTGAGCATCGTCAAGCGTCTGGTGGAGATGCACGGCGGCACGGTGGAGGCGCGCAGCGCGGGCCACGGCAAGGGCAGCGAGCTCATCGTCCGCCTGCCGGCCCTCGCCTCGCCCGCCGCCGAGCCGCGCCCCACGCTTGGCGCGAGCGACGGGGGCGATTCAACCGAGCCCGCGGCGCGGCGCCGGGTGCTGGTCGCGGACGACAACGTGGATTCCGCGGAGAGCCTGGCGATGATGCTCGAGCTCATGGGCAACGAGGTGCGCACCACTCACGACGGCGTCGAGGCGGTGGAGACGGCGGAGGAGTTTCGGCCGTCCGTGATCGTGCTGGACATCGGCATGCCGCGAATGAACGGCTACGATGCCTGCCGCCGCATCCGTGAGCAGCCCTGGGGGCGGGAGGTCATAATCGTTGCCTTGACGGGATGGGGACAGGCCGAGGACAAACGCCGCTCGAAGGAGGCCGGTTTCGATCGCCATCTGGTGAAGCCGATCGAGCCCGCGGCTCTCGGGGAGCTCCTGGCGACGCTGGAGAGGGAGGCGTCGCCTCAGTCCAGGGGCCACCAGTAGAACACCATGTCGCGGGACACTTCCTGCTCCCCGGCCGCGGTGTCGATCGTGAAGTGCCGCCCATCCCAGCCATCCTCGACCGCCTTGACGATCCCCGCGGCCCAGCCGTCCGGCGCCCCGGGCTCCTCGAAGGCGATCAGGAAGCCGAGCTCCGGCGATCCCTCCGGGGTTTCGACGGGAGGAAGGACCGGTTTCGGGTCCAGGGGCAAGGAGCGATGTGAAAGCTTTGTGGAACGTGGAGCAGGACTAAGGAGATCATGCATGTCCTGTATGTCCCCTGGCCTGATCTTTCGGTTCTACCTCTAATACCAGCCGGCGCGGCGACCGTCTATCGGGGAAAGGAGATCCACATGAAAAAAGTCGTCCGTCTCGCGCTGCTGCTGGCCCTCACGTTCCTCGCCACCTGGTCCTCAACCCCGAAAGCCGCCTATGCCCTGCCCCTCTGCGACGGTCTCGACGGCCATGGCTGCTCCGTGCCCGGCAGGACTCTTACATGCGTCTGGAGCCAGCAGTCGGGCGGAGGCGTCGGGGCGTGCAACTGCGATCGCGTCGAGAGAATCTGGGAGTGCTTCGGGTAGAGAGGAAAAGGGGGGCTACCGCCGGCCCCCCGCCATCCGCGCCGCCTCCGGCAGGCGGCGCAGCCGTAACATGCTCCAGATGCCGAACACCGGGCCGAGAGCCAGGAGAGCGAAGGCCCGCTCCCAGCCGAGGAGGTCCCGCAGCGGCGGGATGATGCGCAGGGTCACCGTGGTGAGCAGGAAGCCGAGGCTGGTCTGCACCGTCAGGGCGGTGCCGACATAGCTCGGATCGGCCAGCTCGGAGACGGCGGCGCTGAACTGCGCGCTGTCCGCCACCACGGCGAACCCCCAGACGACGCAGAGGACGGTCAGCAGCGCCGGGCGGTGGAAGACGAAGCCGGCGGCGAGGGCGCAGGTGCCGGAGGCGGCCAGGCTGACGACGGTGATCCGCGTGCGACCCAGCCGGTCCGCCAGCTTGCCGGCCAGCAGGCTCCCGAGGCTGCCGGCGGCGATGGCGGCGGCGCCCGCCAGGCGTGCGGCGCGAGCGCTCCAGCCCGCCTCCTGGTAGCTGGCGAGGAGGCACAGCGGCACCCAGGCCCACATGGCGTAGAGCTCCCACATGTGACCGAGATAACCGAAGTTGGCGAGGCGCGCCGGCTTGTCCGCCAGCACCCGCACGCACGCGCGCCAGTCGAACGGCGGCGACTTGCCGAGATACGGGCCCGGCCGCACGAGAAAGCCGCCGATCAGCGCCGCCACGACCGCCTGCCCGGAGGTCAGCAGCAGCACGCCGCGCCACGGCGGCATGCCGCTGGGCGAGGCGTTGAGGAAGTGCGGCACGGCCGTGCCCAGGGTGATGGCCCCCACCAACAGCCCGATGCCGAGGCCGCGGTCCTCCCGGCACCAGGAGGCCACGAGCTTCATCCCGGGCGGATAGACGCCCGCGAGGGCGAAGCCGGTGAGGAAGCGGCAGACGAGCGCCGGCCCCGGGGTCAGGCCCAGCAGCGGGATGGCGGCGTTGAACGCCGCGGCGGCGAGAGCGCTCACGGCCATCAGGCGCTGCGCCGGCAGGCGGTCCGAAAGGGTGAGGATGGAGCTCAGCAGCGCTCCGGCCACGAAGCCGAGCTGCACGGAGGTCGTCAGCCAGGATTGCAGGGCGCCCGAGAGCTTCCACTCCGCCGTGAGCTGCGGCACCACCGCCGACGCCGAGAACCAGACCGACATGCCGAGCAGCGAGGCGAGCGCCAGCAGCGAGACGTTTCGCCACTTGCCGCGCACATCCGGGGGGCGCCGCGCCGCTGCCGTCATGCGAGGTTCCTTCAGTCCCGTCTCTCGGTGGGGCTCTTGGCGCCCGGCCCGGGAAGCGGCGGCGACTCGCCGCCACGGTCCTCCGCCTCCAGCAGCTCCGCGAGGCCTGGATAGCGGTAGAGGGTCGGAGCGCCGTTGAGGAACAGGCCGCCGGTGTCGGCCGTGGGGCCGTAGGTCGAGTAGAGATCGCGGCCCAGCAGGCGCAGATAGGCGGTGAGCTGGCCGCGGTGATGAGCCGAATGGGCAATGCGCCGCGTCATCACCCAGGCCCGGCCGCGCTCGACGTCGAAAAACCGGGTGCTCCCCTCGAACCACTCCTCCGGCATGCCGCGCAGCCGTTCGAGGCGCTGGCCGGAGGCGTCGGCGTACTTGTGGAGGAAGGCGAGGCGGGTCTCCTCGGCGGGCAGCGGTCCCACGCCGAGATCGATACCCAGCATGGTCTTCATCCAGAGATCCTCGCTGACGCACTGATGAACCATGTGCTCGTGCGGCGTCCGCGCCCGGGGCTCCGGGCGGAAGCGCAGGTCCTCGTCCAGGAACTGGGACCAGACGGAGAGGGTCTTCAGACGCTCCGTGTCATAGGTCTCGACGAGGAAGTCGTAGCGGGCCATTCCTGGAAGATTACTTCAATTTCCAGAGCCGAAGTGGGCCGGGCGCGATGCGCCCGGCCCGAACATCCATCAGAAGTTCTGGCACTCCGTGAAGGTGATTCCTTCGGGGCAGACCTTGATGCCTGAGGTGTAGTTGTTGAAGCTGTAGGTGTTCAGGTCGTTGATCGTATTGCCCCCCGCGATCGCGAGGGTGCTGCAACTGCCCGACGTAACGAAGTCGTAGCACTTGTAGAGGATCGTCCAGGACCCGGCCGCCTCGACGTACGAGATCACGTCATTCCAGGAATCGGGAAGACGGCCGTTCTTCTGGCCGCCGCAGTAATACACCAGCCAGTCGATCCCGGTGCCGTAGGCCACCTTGTTGAACCGGGCATCCGTGCACGTCTTCTCCCTGATACCGCTAGTCCCGGTACGGTGCTCGCTTTTCGCCGCGAACTGCTCTCGCCCCTCCAAGGAGGTGAAACCGTAGATCACGTGATTCTTGATCGAGGCCCGGTCCAGCAAGTAGTGCAAGGCCTCGCTGGAAGGAGCGTTCGAGGCGCCGTCCGGATCGATGACCAGGGTGAACGAGGACAGACTCAGCCGGTCGAGACGGCCATTCCGCTCCTGTTGCTGGCGATGAGGATTGCCTCCTCCATAAGCGGCGGTCGAGGCGAGGGCAAGGGCGAGAGTGAGCACGGTGAACGACAACAACTTTTTCATGCTACTTCCTTTCTTACAGCAATCCAGAAGAAGACCAGTTGAACCAGTCAGGTGGGGTCTCACTCTGAGACCTGGAAGACAACGGCACCCGAGAGGGTTTCTCCTGGCCCTATCCGGATATGCGCGGAAGGTTCGAAGAATCCGTCATCTACAAAGGATCTTGCGGACTCGGACGTCCTTATCACTCCGGCAGCGTCGTCCGCCAGGCGCCCCGGCCGTGGGTGAAGGCGAAGAGGAAGGGCGGGCTGAGCACGAGCGACTCGGTGACGACATTGGCGAAGCCCGTATTCGCCGCGACCCAGGTGGCCCCGCCGTCGAGGGAGGCGAAGACTCCAAGATCGGTCCCGAGATATAGATGTTGCGGATGGCGTGGATCGATGACGAGGGAATGGGCGGGAAGATCCGGCAGCCTGGAAGCGCCGGCGCCGTCGAGCCCCTGCCAGGTGGTGCCGCCGTCCAGACTCTTCCACACGTGGGCGCCGCCGAAGGTGGAGTAGGTGGCGTAGACGACCGTAGGGTCCCGCGGATCGAAAACGAGCGAAGAGACGAAGCCGTCACGCGGGTGAACCGCCGGCCACGGAGTGCTGGGAACCGCGCTCAAGGCGGCGTCATTACGCACGATTTGCCCCTGGCTGGTGCCGGCGAGGACGTGCCGATCGTCGTGCGGCGAAACGGCGACGGCGCTCAGGAGATCGAGGGCGTTGGCGCCGAGGGCCGAGCTGGCGCGGTGCCAGTGCGCGGCGCCGTCGTCCGTGGCCCACAGCGAGTCGCCGCCCAGCCAGAGACGCTGCCCATCCAGGGGATCGAGGGCGAAGGGGGCGATGTAGGGGAAGGAGCCGCCGCCGATGCCGTCCGCGGCGGAGGCGAAGGTGTTGCCGCCGTCGGTCGACTTGACGAACGACAGGTGATCGGACTCCGCGTACACCGTCCGCGGATGGACGGGGTCGATCGCCACGAAGCCGCCGTCGCGCCCCAGCACCTGTCGCCAGCCCTCCGGCCCCGTGGCATCCCCACCCACGATCGTGCCGAGATCCTGCGCGCCTCCGAGATAGGAGAGGCCTCCCGGGAAGACGGCGCCGTCGTAGAACTGAGTGACGCCGTATCCATGGTTGAGGTTCGTCCAGCGCACGGCGGAGCCCGAGGAATCGCAGGGCGCCGAGTCTCCCCGGGCGACCACGGCCCGGGCGTTGTCCGCGCGGTAGACGCCGCCGTCCCCGGCCACCAGGAGGATCTGGTTGCGGGTGCCGTCATATTGGGGATGGAAGACGAGCGCGTGCTGGTCCGCGTGGGCGAAGCCGCTTCCTTCCCACCAATAGTTGGCGAGCCCCCAGGTGCGTCCGCCGTCGTCCGAGCGGAAGAGGTCCACGCCGCCCGCCCACACCCGCTCGGGGTCCCTGGGGTCCACGGCGATGACGTTGTCGTACCAGCCCCGGCCGCTCCACGAATCGCCGAAGGATCCACCGCACTCCTGCTGAAACGCGAAGTGGGTGCTGGAGAGGAGCGCCGTGTTGAGCGCCACCGGGTCGGTGTTGCGCACCGTGGCCGTCCAACTGCCGGCCGCGCCGCCGGTCGAGGAGCGGAAGACGGCGAGGAGCCCCTGGCTGTAGTGGCCCCCGGGGCCGGCCAGGTTGCTGGCCGCCAGGGCATAGATCACGTTCGGATCGGAGGGCGCGATGGCGAGCGAGGTGCGGCCCATTCCCGGCTCCTGGAGAACGGGAACCCAGAGCCCCGCCTTCTGGGCTTGCAGGCAGCGGAACACCGTCGCCTGCTGCATCGTGCCGCAGGAGGCGAAGACGGTATCGTCACGCCGGTCACTCTTCAGCGCCAGATCCAGGCAGCCGCCCTGCGCCTGCGAGGCGAGCACCTGGCGCCAGGATCGTCCCGCATCCAGCGAGCGCCAGACGCCCGTACCGGTCGCGGCGTACACCGCGTGGCTGCGGGCGCTGACCAGGAGACGGTTGACGGCATAGAAGCTCGGCGTCGCGGTGGCGCCGAGTTGCTGCCAGTGGCGGCCGCCGTCGACCGTCTTGAAGATCCCGGCACCGCGCACGGCGTCGGCGTTGAAGAACCCCTCGCCCGTGCCGGCATAGAGCGTCTTCCGGCTGGCGGAATCGATGGCGAGCGCCGTCACCGCCAGGCTCGGCATCAGGTCGTCCAGCGGGGTCCACTTCGCGCCGCCGTTCACCGTCTTCCACACCCCGCCGTCGACCCCCGCGGCATAGAGCGTCCGCGGATCGACCGGATCGAAGACGAGCGCCCGCGTCCGCCCCCCGAGGTTGCCCGGCCCTAGGGACTTCCAGGCCAGATTGACCCGCGCCATGCGGCGAGCCTGCTCCCGCGCCGCCAGATACCGGCCGGCGAGAGGAGCCGCTGACTTCTCGGAGGGAAGGCGCTTGGCGAGGAACCACTCTTGAGCCGCCCCGGGATCGTCGCCGCCGGCGAGCTCAGCTTCCTGGGCTGTCGCCGGAGGTATGGCAAGAACGGCAAGGATCCAGAGGAGGCTGAAGCTTCTTGATCTCATCCGGCAAAGAGTTTACGCCTTCGCGCCAGCACTGCCTTGCGATAACCTCCCCGAATGCGATCCCTATCCGCTCCCACGATCGACGAGGTCCGCGCCGCCCGCGAACGTCTGGCCGGCGTCACGCTACGCACGCCGCTCGTGCGCCTCAACTCGGAAGACGCGCCGGCCGAGATCTGGCTCAAGATGGAGAACCTGCAGCCCATCGGCTCCTTCAAGCTGCGGGGCGCCGCCAACGCCATGCGTCTGGCGGGTCCCGAGGGTCTGCGCGACGGCGTCTACACGGCGAGTGCCGGCAACATGGCGCAGGGCGTGGCGTGGAGCGCCCGCGAGCTCGGCATTCCCGCCGTGGTCGTCGTCCCCGACCACGCGCCCGCCACCAAGCTGGCGGCCATCGAGCGCCTGGGCGGCAAAGTCGTGAAGGTGCCCTTCGACCGCTGGTGGCAGGTCATCGTGGATCACAGCTACCCGGACCTCGACGGCCTCTTCATCCATCCGGTGGCCGACCGCGCGGTGATGGCGGGCAACGGCACCGTCGCCCTCGAGATCCTCGAAGACCTCCCGGACGTGGACACCGTCCTCGTCCCCTTCGGGGGCGGCGGTCTCTCCTGCGGCATCGCGGCGACGCTCGCCGCCCTGCGTCCGGAGGCCCGGGTCTTCGGCTGCGAGGTGGAGACGGCGGCGCCGCTCACCGCATCCCTCGCCGCCGGCTCCCCCCAGACCGTGGACTACAAGCCCAGCTTCGTCGACGGCATCGGCGGCAAAAGCCTCCTCCCGGAGATGTGGCCGCTCGCGAGCACGCTGCTCGCCGGCGCCCGCGTCGTCGCCCTCGAAGCCGTGGCCGCCGCCATCCGCCTCCTCGCCGAGCGCCACCGCGTCATCGCCGAAGGAGCCGGAGCCACCTCCGTCGCCGCCGCCCTCGCGGGCGTGCCGGAAGCTCGCAAGGTCGTCTGCGTCATCTCCGGCGGCAACCTCGACGCCGCCAAGCTGTGCGCGATTCTGGATGGGCGGATGCCTTAAGGGCTCTGCTCCAGTACTACGTCGTGCCCCGCGGGCCTCTCGGCTGAGTTGGTCAATACGCCCGCTTTTTTCTAACGAGAGATCTGAGCGGCAGAACCCCGATACACTTATCAAATCTTGCTATCTTTAATGGCGTTGATGCCGTTCGAGAACTTTCCCGGATCAGGATCGTACCCGCAGTCCATCGCTGGAGGAAAAATCACAACTCCAGGCAGCAACCATCGCTGCGAATGGCAAGGAGAACGATCATGTCCGCAGTATCGCTACGCACCCGGTTCGTGTTTTTCGTTTTCATCCTCTTGCTCGCCGGAGGAGGAGTGGGGTCCAAGGCGCTGCTTGGTCAGACCTCTCCGGATCCCGGATATGAAGATCCGGTTCCAGAGGAGCCGGACCCTTCGCTCCTACCGGCCGTCGATCTAACCCTGGAGGCTCCCCCGGTCATCGACGAGCTGACCATCGATCCGACACTGCCCGTTTGGGGCGATGCGCTCGATTCGACAGGCACCGCCGTCGATCCGTGTCCGGCCTGCCAGCCTGGAATCACGCAGGCGAACGTTCCACGATTCGAGTGTTCAGGATACAGCCAAGCTGTCAGTCCGCTGAAACGCTGCAGCTCGACCTCGAAGTTCCTGTGCGCGGGCGGGACCTCGACGCCGATTCCCCTGGTGGGCGTTTCTGACGACGCCTCCTGTCACCTGTTCTACACCTCCTCGGACCACGTTCGCGACCTGTGCAACCAGACGAACTGGAAGCAGGTCATCGACAACATGGCCTGCTACAAGCTCAATAAGATGCGCCTTTGGGTCTCGCTCAACGGTAACCCTGAGCCAGGCAGCGACCCGACGACGAGCTTTCCGTTTCTGTACAACACGGCGGGGGGGCACTGGCGTCTCGATCAGAAGAACACCGCGTACTTCGACCGTCTGGTCGACGTGATCAGCCGCGCCAAGGCCAGGGGCATCTTCGTCGAGGTCACCTTCTTCGCGCCATGGGAGGGGGATTGGAGCAACGGGCAGACCGGACCCTTCGCCGGCAGCAAGGGAAAGTGGTGTCTCGACTCGACGCCTCATTCCCCGGGGGATTTTACCTGCACCAACACCAACCTCGTGACCGCGGGATTCGACACCACCACTGCTCAGGACTTTACAGTGATGTCCGAGGGGCGTGGCGCCACGGGCCTCGACACCCAGATCAAGCGCGCGCGCGAGGCACAGCGCAATGTCATCCGCTGGACGGTGGAGAGGCTCTGGTGCTTCGACAACGTGTACTTCGAGATCGCCAACGAGCCGGAAGCGAGCAAAGTCGCCAGCGTCACGCCGCTTCAGGTCGCGATCTGGGAAGCGGAAATGATCAAGACTCTCCTCGCCGCCGAAACGCCTCGCGTGACTCCCAGCGGGTTCCTTCAGTCCAATCACCTCATCTCCGTTCAACCGTTCACCACGGACGGCGTCAACTACGTCTCGGGCTCGCCGCCGGCCGGAGCCCAGGAGCTGTCGAACGTCGGTCTGATCAATGGCCACTATACGACCGTCAAAGCCACCGGCCCCACCCTCAATGTGGGAGCCATCAAGCTGGGCCGCGACTTCAGCCGGACCAAGCCGCTCGGCTTCAACGAAACCAAGATCAGCGGCATCCCCGCCACTGCCAATATCACCGTGAAGGGCGGCACCGACCCCTTGGGGGGAGCGGCCTCGGCACGGTCGGAGGGCTGGGAGTTTCTCGTGTCCCTCGGCGCGGTCTACGACCACTGGGGCTACTACTATGGGTCGGCGAATGGCCAGGAGGTTCGCCGGGAGATGTGTTATCTGAAGAGCTTCGTGAGCCAGCTGCCGCTGGCCCAATTGTCACCGCAACTCTCCACGATCTCCTCGGGCATCCCGGTCGGCACGCCTCCGAACTGGGTCAACGTCCCGGTCTATCCAGCCCCGCCCGAGTCCCTGGCGGCAGGGACGACCTACACCTATTGGGCCGCCTCCGCGCCGACGTCGCAGACCATGGCCTCACCCCAATACGTGCTCTACCTCCACCGCGATCAGAGGAGTTGCCTGGCGGCGGGCTCCAACTGTGAAACCCACGCGATCACTGCCTTCCGGGGCTATCATCCCTCCTCGAGCTCACAATCGCCCCTCACTCTCAAGAACCTGATCCCCGGGTTCTACAACCTCTCCTGGATCAAGCCGGACCGGGCGAGCGCGATCAGTGGCGTCACCCTCACCTTCAACGCCAACCAGAGCTGCTCGCTCAACGGCGGGGCCGCGATCAATCCCTGCACGGTTTCGGTGCCGAGCTTCTCCTACGACATCACCCTCTGGCTGAAAAGGCCGCCGGCCGGCTCCTCGGACCCCAATATGTAACCGCTGAAGAGAGATTCGCCCGGCCCTCTTCCTGATCCCTCCCCCTGCTATGCTGCCCGGCCGGAGGAGGGATACTCATGAGCCTGAGCCAAAGCGAAAAGGCAACTCAGTTCCAGGCCCTGCACGAGGGGCCCGATACCTTCGTCATTCCCAATCCCTGGGACGCCGGCTCGGCCCGCATCCTCGCGGCGCTCGGTTTCAAGGCGCTGGCGACGACGAGCGCCGGCTTCGCCTTCACCCTCGGCCGCCGCGACGGCGCGGGCCTGGTGAGCCGCGACGAGATGCTCGCCCACTGCCGGACGATCGTCGAGGCGACCGATCTGCCGGTGTCGGCGGATCTGGAGAACTGCTTCGGCGACGATCCCGAGACGGTCGCAGAGACGATTCGCAGGGCCGCCGCGGTAGGCCTCGTGGGCGGCTCGGTGGAGGACGCGACCGGCGACCCGAGCTGCCCGATCTACGACTTCGGGCACGCCGTCGAGCGGGTGGCGGCGGCGGTCGAAGCGGCGCGGTCGCTGCCGTTCCCCTTCACCCTGGTGGCGCGCGCCGAGAACTTCCTCCACGGCCGCGACGATTTCGACGACACCCTGCGCCGCCTGCAAGCCTTCGCCGAGGCCGGCGCCGACGTGCTCTACGCCCCCTGTCTTCCCAGCCTCGTCGAGATCCGGACCCTCTGCGCCGCCGTGGCGCCCCATCCGGTAAACGCCCTGGCCGCCCGGAAGGGCGACGGCCTCACCGTGGAGAACCTGGCCGCCGCCGGCGTCCGGCGGATCAGCGTCGGCTCGGCCCTGAACCGCGCCGCCTACGGCGCCTTCCTGCAAGCGGCGCGGGAGATCCAGGCGACTGGGACCTTCGGCTTCGGCGACGACGCGGTGCCCTTCGCCGAGATCAGCGGATTCATGGCGGGGAAGTGACGCCTCTTGTCAAATAGCACGATCGGTCGTATTCTGGCCTCGTGAGATTCGTCCCTACAGGAGACCTTCCATGGAAGCCTACGTTCTCGATGCAGTCCGCACTCCCCGCGGCAAGGGCAAGGCCGGCAAGGGTGCCCTTTCCGGCGTTCATCCCCAGGAGCTTTTGGCCCAGACCCTCGAAGCGCTCGCCGGGCGCACAGGCATCGACCGCGGCGAGGTCGACGATGTGGTGGTCGGGTGCGTCTCCCAGGTCGGTGAGCAGGGGGCGAACGTCGCCCGCAACGCCGTGCTCGCCGCCGGCTGGCCGGTCGAGGTCTCGGGCGTCTCGCTGAACCGTTTCTGCGGCTCCGGCCTCCAGGCGGTGAATTTCGCCGCCATGGGCGTCGCGTCCGGCGCTCAGCAGCTCGTGGTCGCGGGCGGTGTGGAGAGCATGTCGCGCCTCTCGCTGGGCGCCGACGGCGCCGGCCAGGACGGCGGCAATCTGCGCCTGCGCGCCAGGCACTTCCAGGTGCCGCAGGGTATCAGCGCCGACCTCATCGCCACCCTGGAGGGGATCTCCCGCGAGGAGGTGGACGCCTTCGCCCTGGAGTCGCAGCGCAAGGCCGGCGAGGCCCGCGGCGCCTGCCGGTTCAGCCGTGGCCTGTTCCCAGTGCTGAATCCCGAGACCGGCGCCGTGCTCCTGGAGAAAGACGAGTACCCGCGGCCGGAGACGACCGCCGAGGGGCTCGCCGCCCTGGCGCCGGCCTTCGCCGCCTTCGGCGCCTCCCCCCTCGGGCCGGACGGCGAAACGGTCGACGAGATCGCCCGCCGCCCCTACCCTGAAGTCCAGGCGATCCACCATGTCCACACCGCCGGCAACTCCAGCGGCATCGTGGACGGCGCGGCGGCGGTGCTGCTGGCTTCGGCGGACTACGTCCGGGCCCACGGTCTCAAGCCCAGAGCCCGCATTCGCGCGGTGGCGACCGCCGGCGCCGAGCCGGTCATCATGCTCACCGCTCCCACCCCGGCGTCGCGCAAGGCCCTGAAGGCGGCCGGCATGGAGGCGGGCGACATCGATCTCTGGGAGATCAACGAGGCCTTCGCCGTCGTGCCGCTGAAGACGATCCGCGACCTCGGCATCGATCCCGGGCGGGTGAACGTCAACGGCGGCGCCATCGCCCTGGGCCATCCGCTGGGAGCCACCGGCGCCATGCTCCTCGGCACCGCGCTCGACGAGCTGGAGCGGCGTGACCTGAGCACGGCCCTGGTGACCCTGTGCATCGGCGGCGGCCAGGGGATCGCCACGATCCTGGAACGGGTTTGACCGGGGCTTTTTAGGCCCGCGACAGGCGGTTCAAGCTGGCGCGCAGCAGCTCGTTGAAGGCCGCGTCGGGGCGCTCGCGGCGCACGTCGCCCACGGCGCGCTCGGCGAGGCTCGATTTGTAGCCAAGGTTGACCAGGGCGGAGACGACGTCCTGGTCCGCCGCGCCGGATGCGGTGACAACCGTGTCGGGCAGCTCGGCGGCGAGCTCGCGCATCTTGTCCTTGAGCTCGAGGACCATGCGCTCGGCCGTCTTCTTTCCCACGCCGGGGATGGTGGCGAGCCGGCCCACGTCGCCGGAGGCGATGGCGCCCAGCAGGTCGTCCGGCGCCATGCCGGAGAGGGCGACCCGCGCCAGCCGGGGACCGATGCCGGAGACCGCGATCAGCCGTTCGAAGAGCAGCTTCTCCCGCTCCGTCCAGAAGCCGAAGAGGGCGATGCCGTCCTCCCGCATGTGGGTGTGGATGAACAGGCGTACCGGCTCGTCGCGCCGCTTCTCGATCTCGTACCAGGTCGAGAGGGGGATGTGGACCTCATAGCCGACGCCCTGCACGTCGAGCAGCAGGCGCTCAGGGCTGGCCTTCAGCAGTTGGCCGTGGAGATAGCCGATCATTTGCGGGGGAGTCTAGCAAGGACTGACACGGACTTGCAGGGACCCACACGGACGATCAGAGACGAGTCGTCCGTGAAAGTCCGTGTCGGTCCGTGTGAGTCCGTGTTGGGTCCGTGTCAGTCCGTGTTCCTGCCCTACCCCTGCGGCGGGGCCTGCATGTCGAGGGTCTGCAGGAGCTGCTTGTCGTACTCGACGCCGAGCTCGCGGCGGCGCTGGTCGACGAGGGCGCCCTGGAGCCGGTTGAGCTTGTCGCGCAGCAGAGTGGAGCGGGTCTGATCGCGGTTGGTGGCGAAGAGCTTCGGATCCCAGGCCTTGCGGTCGGTCACCTGGAAGAGCAGGGCCCCTTGAGCATCGGTCACGGGTCCGCCGATCTGGCCGGTGGGCAGGGCCATGACGGCCTTGGCGAGCTCGGGGTTGTAGCCGATCCCCGGGATCGTGCCGTCGCCGCCGAACTCGGCGGTCTCCCGGGCCTGCGCTCCCAGCTCGGCGGCCACCTGGTCGAGGGTCTTGCCGGCGGCGATCTCGCCGCGGGCCGCCGTCAGCTTCTGCATGGCGATCTGCTGCAGCTTGTCGCTCTCGACCGCTCCCTTGACCCGCGCCTCGACGTCCTTCAGCTCGGGCACGCGGGGCGCCTGGATCTCCTTGAGGTAGAGGATGGCCCAGCCCTGCGGCAGCTGCACGGCCTCGGAAACGTCTCCCTGCTTGAGGGCGAAGGCCGCCGTGCTGAAGCCGGGGTTGCGGCCGATGCCGGGGATGGAGTCCTGGGAGCCGAACTTGCCGGTCTCGGCGAAGGTGACGCCGGGGTTCTGTGCGGCAAGCGTCTTCAACTCGTCGGCGTTGCGAGGCTTGTTCTTGGCCAGCCGGCCGGCCAGGTCCTTGGCCTTGGCCGCGGCGAGGTCGCGGGCGCGCTCGGCGGTGAGGCGGGCGCGGATCATCTCCTTGACCTGCTCGAACGGCTGCGTGCCGCCCGGCTGCTTGTCGAGGACCTCGATCAGGTGGTAGCCGAAGCTGGACTTGACCGGCCCCACGAGCTTGTGGGGCTGAGCGGCGAACGCCGCGTCCTCGAACTCCTTGACCATCTTGTTGCGGCCGAAGAAGCCGAGATCGCCGCCGGCCGACTTGGAGGCCGTGTCGTCGGAGTACTCGGTGGCCACCTTGGCGAAGTCGGCGCCGCCCTCGATCTTCTTCCTGGCCTCCTGGATGCGGGCCTGAGCCTCGGCGTCGGTGCGCTTGTCGTTGACCATCACCAGGACATGGCGGGCGTGGACCTGCTCCTCGTGCGTGTACTGGGCCTTGTTGGCGTCGTAGTTGCTTTGGAGGTCCTGATCGGTCAGCTTGACCTGGTCGGTGGCATTGGCGCCGCCGACCAGCAGGTAGGCCACGTCGCGCTGCTCGGGCAGCTTCAGCTCGGCCTTGTGGGCCTGGAAGTAGGCGGCCTCCTCGGCCGGCGTGGCGTGAACCTCCGCCGCGAAGCGGGCGCGCGGCACCTGAACGTAGCGGATCTTGGCCTTCTCCACCTGGTCGCGGTAGGCCTTCTGGATCTCGTCCTCGCTGACGTAGAGGTTGGCCGCGAGGGCGGTGTTGAGCTTGTCCATCAACAGCTCGTCGTGCAGCTCGCGCTCGAACTCCGTGGGGGAGATCTGCGCCGCCTGCAGCCGCCGCACGTACTCGTCATGGCCGATGAAGTTGCCCTGCTCGTCCTTGAGGCCGGGGATGCCCAGGATCTGCTCGCGCACCTCGGAATCGGTGACCGTGAGGCCCAGCCGCCGGGCCTCGCCGAGAAGGATCTTCTGGCTGATCACCTGGTCGAGGGCCCGCAGGGGGAGCTTCATCTGCTTCGCCATCTCGGGCGTGAGCTGATCCCCGTAGACCTGGCGCAGGCGGGTGTCGAGGTTCTTGTAGGCGCGCTGGAACTCCAGCGTCGACACCTGCTCGCTGCCCACCGTGGCGGCGACGTTCTGGTTCGCCTCGTGGAGGTTGCCGCCGAACTGCACGGCCAGCCCCAGGACGAACACGGCGATGATCACCCAGAGGATCCAGGCGAGACTCTTCAGATTGTCACGAAACATCTTGAGCATGGGAAAGACTCCTTAGGAGCCGGTCACTTTAGCAGCGACACGCCCGGCGGGCAACTGGCGGGCTCCCGAGGGCAGACCCGCGTCTCTGGAGTTGCAGCCTCATGCTATATTGAACCGTCACCATGAAAGGACCCTGAAGGTGGCCGCCCGGAAGGCCTCGCAAGCTGGCAAGGACTGGTACAGCATCTCCGTGGATACCCTGCGCAGCTGGGGATTCCTGGTGCTGCTCCTCGTCCTCGTGGCCGGGGGTCTCTACTTCTGGCAGTCGGCGGACCGCCGGTCGATCGAGCAGAAGGCGGCGGCGATGATCGCCGATTGCGGCAAGCTCGTCCAGCAGCTCGCGGGCGAAAAGCGGGCGGCGAGCTTCGGCGAGTACGCCACCGGCCGCCTCAGCTACGAGGAGGCCCAGGCGAAGCTCAAGGCCAGGGATTTCCCCGGCTCCCTCGATGCCGCCCAGAACAGCCACAAGCTCCTGATGTTCGTCGTCGACGCCCTGGCGCTGCGGGGGACGGGGACGGCCCAGTTCAACGAGGTGGAGGGCGAAGTCGAGTTCCGGCGCGGCGACGGCGGTGAGTGGCAGGAGGCGCGCCTGCGCTCCAGCCTCCATCCGGGCGACTACGTGCGCACCGCCGACAACGGCTCGGCGCAGATCATGTTCGGCGACGGCACCCTCTACACCGTGCGGCCCAACACCCAGTTCATCGTCACCCCCAGCACCGCGGGCGGCGGCGCGCCCGAGCAGGCGATCGAGATGGAGTATGGCTGGGTGAACCTCAGCACCTCGGAGAAGTCGGGCAGCAACGTCAAGACACCTGGAGCCATGGCGCGGGTCAAGGAGGACTCGGACGCCTTCGTCAGCGTCGACAAGGGGTCCAACCAGGGGCGCTTCGGCGCCACCCGCGGCACCATGGAGCTCTCCTCGAAGAGCGGCCTGACGCGCGAGATCAAGGGCCTCCAGCAGGTGGTGCAGACGGGCGACCTGCTCTCCGAGCCCAAGCCGTTGCCGGCGCCGCCGGCCCAGTCCGAGCCGGACGACAACCTGGCCTTCGACCTCGACCAGACCAAGCGGCTGGTGCTGGCCTGGGCGCCGGTGCCCGGCTCGGCGAAGTACGCGCTCCAGGTTTCACGCAACATCCTGTTCGTCGACAACATCATCGACTCCGAGAACCGCGCGCGCACCCGGGCCACCCTCGAGCTGCGCGGCGAGGGGACCTTCCTGTGGCGGGTGGCCGCCTACGGCGCCGACAACGCTCTGGGCCCGTGGAGCGGCGCGCGC
The DNA here is from genome assembly GCA_963717295.1 of Thermoanaerobaculaceae bacterium. Lineage (GTDB taxonomy): Bacteria > Acidobacteriota > Thermoanaerobaculia > Multivoradales > UBA5704 > DATARR01. The sequence continues at coordinate 5,572,579 of OY970330.1, read as the reverse complement.
AAGTTCCGGGTCGCCTCGTCGCACTCCACGGGAGGCGAAAAAAAGGGTTCCACCCCGCCAACCCTTGACCTGGACGATGTCAAGCCCTACGGTAGTATCTTCTTCGTCGCGGGACGCAGTGACCCCGGGGCGCGCGTCGAGGTCAACGGCGAGCAGGTGAAAACCGGCGTCGACGGCTCGTTCAACAAGGCGGTACAGTTGGCCAAGGAAGGCTGGAACATCATCGAGATCCGCGCTCGGGATGCCTGGGGTAACGAGACGGTCCGCCGGAATCGTGTCTTCGTCGAAAATCCGTGATTGGCAAATAATGCCGCCCGGATGAATTTCGTCTCCAAAAAGCCGTAAACTCACGCCGCCGCCGCCGCCGCATTCCGCGGCGGGTTTTCAAGAGAAGGATCTGGAAGGCTGATGCCGTTCGCCTCATTGCTGCGCTACTTTTCCAAAGACCTTGCCATCGATCTCGGCACCGCGAACACCCTGGTTTTCGCCAGTGGCCAGGGGATCGTCGTACGCGAGCCCTCCGTCGTCGTCATCAACAAGCTCACCAACCGGATCGAGGCCGTGGGCAGCGAGGCCAAGGAGATGCTCGGCCGCACGCCGGGCAATATCGAGTCGATCCGGCCCATGAAGGACGGCGTCATCGCCGATTTCGAGGTTACCGAGCGCATGCTCGAGTACTTCATCAAGAAGGCCCACGGGCGCAAGATGTACGTGCACCCGCGGATCGTCATCGGCGTTCCCTCCGAGATCACCCAGGTGGAGAAGCGGGCCGTGCGCGACTCGGCGATGCGCGCCGGCGCCTCGGAGGTCTTCCTCGTCGAGCAGGCGATGATGGCGGCGATCGGCGCCGGGCTGCCGATCACCGAGCCGTCGGGCAACATGATCGTCGACATCGGCGGCGGCACCACGGACGTGGCGGTGATCTCCCTGGCCGGCACGGTCTACAGCCGCTCGGTACGGATCGCCGGCAACGAGATGGACGTCGGCATCATCCAGTACCTGAAGCGCAAGTACAATCTGCTCATCGGCGAGCGCACCGCCGAGATGATCAAGATCGAGCTGGGCTCCGCCTATCCCCTGAAAGAGGAGCTGCGGATCGACATCAAGGGCCGCGACCTGGTCGAGGGCGTGCCCAAGACGCTCTCCATCTCCGACGAGGAGATCCGCGAGGCGCTGGCCGAGCCCGTGGCCACTATCGTCGAAGCCGTGCGCATGGCTCTCGAACGCACGCCGCCGGAGCTGTCCGCCGACATCATGGACAAGGGCATCGTGCTGTCGGGTGGCGGCGCGCTGCTGCGCAACCTCGACCAGCGCCTGCGCGACGAAACCGGCCTGCCGGTGGTGCTGGCCGAAGACCCTCTCGCCTCCGTGGTGCTGGGCACCGGCAAGTTGCTTTCCGACATGGATCTGCTGCGCAAGGTCTCCATCCGGTAGCCCCGGGGCCTTAAGGTCACAAGCGCGTGGACGAGCGCCGCACCGGCTGGGTGTTGATCGTCGTACTGGTCGGACAGCTCGTGTTCCTGGCGATTCAAGGCGGGCGAGCGGGCGAGACGCGGGCCGAGAAGGCCGGGCTGCGCGTGCTCGGGCCCCTGGCCCGGACCGTCGCCGCCATTCCCCACAGCGTCTCCGACGCCCGCCAGGACATGAAGCTGCGCGCCAGCCTGATGGACGAGAACCAGCGACTGAAGCACGAGGTGGAGCGCCTGCGCCTGGACCTGCTGCGCCTGAGCGACGTGCAGGGCGAGATGCTCCGGCTGGGCGAAGCGGTGCGCTACGGCACGCCGCCGGCCGGACGCATCCGGGCGGTCGACGTGGTCTACGTGGACTATGCCTCCTGGCTGCGCACCCTGGTCGTCTACACCGGCAACCTCCCCGCCCGCAAGAACCAGCCGGTGCTCTCGGCCGACGGGCTGGTGGGGAGGGTGGTGACCTTCTCCGGCCCCTACGCCAAGGTGCAGCTCATCACCGACCGCGCCGCGGGCGTCGGCGGCATGATCCTGCGCAACCGCCGGCAGGGCGTGGTGCGCGGCGGCGGCCGGGGCAGCGGCGCCCTGGAGCTCGACTACGTCCCCTTGCAGGCGGACGTGCGGACGGGCGACCAGGTGCTCACCGCCGGCATCGACGGCGTCTACCCGCGGGGCATTCCGGTGGGTACCGTGGTCAAGGTCGAGGGCGGCGGCCAGCTCTTCCACAAGATCCAGCTCGCCCCGGCCGTCGATTTCGGCGCCCTCGACCAGGTCTACCTGCTGGATTACGACGCCCTCTCGCCCGCCCTGAAGGAGAACGGTCCCCGTGGACACTCTTAAGCTGCTCGCGGCCATCGCCCTGGCGGCGCTGGTCCACTTCGTGGGCATGAGCCTGTGGCCGGGCTTCGGCCGCACGGTGGACGTCTTCCTGGTGGTCGTGGTGCTCAACGGCCTGGGAGGAAGCTCCTTTTCGGCGCTACTCGTGGGGCTCATCGCCGGCCTGCTTCAGGACACGCTGACCAGCGCTCCCTTCGGCCTGTTCGGATTCGCTGATACCATCGTGGGCTATGTCACGGCGCGCCTGGCGCAGCGTCTGGTCATTCAGCGGCCGACGGGCGTGCTGGCGGTCGTCGGCTTCGCCTCCGCTTTGCAGCAGGCCGTCGTGGTGGTGTTGACCCTCGTGCTCCTTCCCAGCCCGGAGCTGCCGAGCCCCCTGTGGGTTGCGGTGCGGGCCGGAGCCACCGGAGTGCTGGGGCTCGCCGTCTACGTCGCGATGGGCAACTGGCGCCGCTCGTCCGAGGCCCGGCGCCGCGGGCGTATGAACCGGCTTCGAATGGGTTGAGGAGAGGTACGTCGTCATGCAGGTGGTCCGTGAGCATCGAGACGATCTGGTCGGCCGCGTCCGCGTGCTGACCATCCTGGTCACGACCCTGCTGGTGATGATCGCCACCGGGTTCTGGTTCGCCCAGCTCGTGCAGGGCGACTACTACCGCGAGCTCGCCGAGAACAACCGCCTGCGCAAGCTGCCCATCAAAGCGCCCCGCGGCCTGATCTTCGACCGCAAGGGCCGGTTGATGGTGGAGAACGTCCCCTCCTACAACCTGATGATCGACCGCAGCCAGACCAAGGACGTTCATCGCAGCCTGGAGTTCCTGGCGAGCGTCCTCGATCGGCCGGTCGAGGAGCTCCGGACTCTGGTGGACAACTACCGCGGCGTCCCGGTCTTCAAGCCGGTGCTGGTGGCGGAGAACCTCAGCCTGTCGCAGGTGGCGCGCCTCGGCGTCGAGGGCTACGAGTATCCGGAGTTCGAAGTCGAGGTGCTGCACCAGCGCCTCTACCGCCACCGCGAGCAGACGGCCCACATTCTTGGCTACCTCGCCGAGGCGTCGCTGGAGGACATCCAGCGCTCGAAGGGCACCCTCGGGGTGGGCGACATGGTGGGCAAGAAGGGGATCGAGCAGACCTACGACGCCGACCTGCGGGGCCGGGACGGCGAGCGGGTGGTGGTGGTGGACAGCCGCGGCCAGCTGCTGGAGCAGTATGGCCAGAAGGACGCCGACCCCGGCCACAACCTGAACCTCTCCATCGACCTCGACCTGCAGCAGGAGGCGGCGCGCTGGCTCGACGGCCCCGAGAAGGTCGGGGCGGTGGTGGCCATGGACCCGCGCAACGGCGAGATCCTCGCCCTCGTCTCCTCCCCCTCCTTCAACCCCAACCTCTTCGCCCGGCGGCTGCAGCAGAACGACTGGAACGCCCTCATCGAGGACCCCAACCATCCGCTCCAGAACCGGGCGATTCAGAACACCTACTCTCCCGGCTCGACCTTCAAGATCGTCATGGCCACCGCCGGCCTCACCGAGGGCGCCTTCGACACCAATACCACGGTGCAGTGCTCCGGCTCCAAGTCCTTCTACGGCCGCCCGTTCCGCTGCTGGCGCAAGGAGGGGCACGGCTCGGTCAATGCCCACCTGGCGCTCAAGCTCTCCTGCGACATCTACTTCTATACGCTCGGCCAGAAGCTGGGCATCGAGAAGATCGCCCGTTACGCGCGCCTGTTCGGGCTCGGCTCGACGACCGGCATCGACATCCAGGGCGAGAAGAAGGGGCTGGTTCCCGATTCCGAGTGGAGCCAGAAGGTCCGCAAGCAGCCCTGGTACCCGGGCGAGACGATCTCGGTCTCCATCGGTCAGGGGCCGGTGCAGGTGACGCCGCTCCAGATGGCCGAGATGACGGCGCTGGTGGCCAATGGCGGCTACCATGTCACGCCGCACCTGATCAAGGATGCCGACCTGCCGCCGCCCGAGAAGGTGCCGATCAATCCCGAAGCGCTCGAAACGGTGCGCCGCGGCATGTGGGAAGTGGTCAACGAGCCCGGGGGTACGGCCTACGGCTCGGCGCGCCTGCCGGGAGTGGCGATCGCCGGCAAGAGCGGCACCGTCCAGGTCATCGCCTACGCGCAGCGTCTCCACCCTGAGAACATGCCTTTCAAGTACCGCGACCACGCCTGGTTCACCTCCTTCGCCCCGGCCGAGCACCCCGAGCTGGTGGTGTCGGTCTTCGCCGAGCACGGCGGCGGTGGATCCAAGGTGGCGGCGCCGATCGCCCAGGCCATCTATGCAAAGTATTTCGGGATCGATAACGGGAAATCATCCCCTCCCTGACGACCGGCCGCGGTTGCGGCTGCTGTCGTCGATCGACGGCGGGCTGATGCTCGCCGTGCTGCTGCTCGCCGCCATCGGCCTGGTCACCGTGCACAGCGCCAGCGCCGTGATGGCGGTGGACTACTTCCCCCGCCAGGCCGGCTGGGTGGCGATCGGCCTCGTGCTGCTGGTGCTGGCGATGTCGATCGACTACCACGTGCTGCTCGACCTCTCGGTGGTGCTCTACGGGCTGGGCATCGCCGCCCTGGTGGGCGTGCTCGTCTTCGGCGTCGTGCGCGGCGGCGCCGCCAACTGGCTGCAGATCGGCCCCTGGCAGTTCCAGCCCTCGGAGTTCGCCAAGCTGGCGACGTGCCTGTTCCTGGCCCGCTACCTGGCGAGCCTCAACGCCCGCATCCTCAGCCTGCGCCAGATCCTGACGGCCGTGGTCATCGTGGCGACGCCCATGCTGCTGGTGGCCGTCGAGCCCGACATGGGCGGCGCCGCCATGTTCGCGCCGCTGCTCATCGGCACCCTGCTGGTGGCGGGCGTGCGCATCCGCCTGCTGGTCATCGCCGTGGTCACCGGTCTTGTGCTGGTCTCGGGCGTCTGGCTGTTTGGGATGAAGGGCTACCAGCGGCAGCGGGTGATGACCTTCCTCGCACCGCAGACCGATCCCCTGGGCGCTGGCTACCAGGTGCGCCAGAGCAAGATCGCCGTCGGCTCGGGCGAGCTGACGGGCAAGGGGTACATGCAGGGCACCCAGAGCCAGCTGCGCTTCCTGCCCGCCCGCCATACCGACTTCATCCTCGCCGTGCTGGCGGAGGAGTGGGGATTCCTGGGCGTGCTGACGGTGATGGGGCTCTACGTCCTCTTCATCACCAGCGCCTCGCGCATCGCCGTGCGCGCCAGGGACCGAGCCGGGATTCTGCTGGTCGTGGGATTATTGTCTTTCCTCTGCTTCCACATCCTCTACAACAGCGCCATGGTGGTGGGCTTCGCCCCCATCACCGGCATCCCTCTCCCCTTCCTCTCCTATGGCGGCTCCTTCACCATGGTCAACTTCATCTCGACCGGACTGATTCTGGGGGTGGATATCCGGCGGTATGTGAACCGGTAGGAGCCCCTCTCATCCCCGGTTGGCCAACCGGGGATGAGAGGCTCCGCTTCCTTACGGGTTCGCGAACGGCCGCGGGCCCGTGATCCCATAGGCGGGCACGCCGTGGGCGAGGGGCTCCACCCGATAGGTGAGGCCCTCCGCGAGGGGATCGACGCCGGGCGGCGGCTCCCAGGTGAAGGACGCGGCGCGGGTATAGCGGACGGTCCCGACGACCCCGTAGCCGCTCACCCAGAAGCGCACCTCGGTTGGAGGGGCCGGCAGGCGAGGCAGGGCCGTCGCCGCCGTGAGAAGCCAGCCTCCCGCCTTCGGGCGCGGCGTCGCGGTTCGCGCCCAGGGCGGCGCCGGCCAGGGCTCGGTCCCCTGAATCTCCAGCGTGTAGGCGGCTCCCCCTTGCGCGAGGCCGAGCTCGAAGCCCCACAGCCCCGTCTCCAGGTTGTAGCCCCCCTGGTAGCAGCCGCCGCCGTTCATATTCAGGAATTCTGACCTCGTCCCGGCCTGGTTGAAGAGACGGACAGCGCCGATGCTCTCCGAGCAGCCCACGATGAACACGCGTTGCGGCGACCTCAGGCGGAAAATGAACGCGTCCAGCTCGGTGTCGTTCCCCGTGCCGGCGATCTCCGCGGGCAGGCCGATCGGCACCGGCGCCGCGAAGTTTCCGCCCTCCGGCTCACGCCAGACGCGCTCGTCGACGCGGCCATCGCAATCGTCGTCCACGTGCGGCAACCGCTCCGCCGCTCCGGGATGGATGGCGGCGCGATGGTCGTCGCAGTCGCCTGAGAGAGGGGTGAACCCGTCGTGGTCGCGGTCGTCGCAGTCAGGGTTGACGGTGCCATAGAGCTGGCCCATCTTGTCGCGCAGGGCCGCCGAGATGGGCCAGTGCCAAGCGTCGGCGATGCAGGACAGATTGTGGTGGGTTCCGGCCGCCAGAGCCTCGAAATAGAGGTCGTTCTTCTCCTCGGGCTTGGTGGGAGGCTGGTGCGTCTCCTGATACTCGCGCAGGAACGCGGTGAAACCACGGACGGCCTGGGCCCCGTCCAGCATCGCCAGCCGGAGGGCGACGCCGCCCCACGCCGGCTCGGGGAAGATGCCGCGGTCCCCGCAGTGTCCTTCCACCACACAAGTCTTCCAATCCGCCTCCGGGTCCCGGAAAAACGGCGCGCCGAGACGGACCATATTGCCCACCACCTCCTCGGGCCGCTCGTCGAGCACTCCATCCCGGGTGTAGCCGTAGTAATAGATGGATAGGAAATCCGTCCAGGCATGGGCTGTGTCCGGCGTGTAGGCGATCCAACCCGAGAAGAGGTCGAAGTTGTGCGTCAGCTCGTGCGACAGGATGCCGGACGGCAGATCCTCCGCGATCTCCCGCCAGGAGAAGGAGTTGGCGAAGTCGTCCCCCAACATCTCCACTCCTTTGTGTCCCACGGAACCGCAACCGAGAGCGCCCCCGCAGACGTCGTCCGGGAGGACCGCGATGGGCAGCGGCCCCTCTCCGGCCGGTTCCGCGCCCACCAGCTCGAACAGGTGCTGGTAGATCAAGTCCGTACGGTCGATGAAGGTGCGGATCTGCTGCGCCGAGAGAGCCTCCACCCAGGAATCGGGGAGCAGGGCGTCGACGAAATGGCCGTGGTATCGGTTGAGCGTATAGGTCCTGCCGTTGAACGCCCGGTAGGACACCTGCTCACTGGTGGCGGACGGCGCGGCCAGAACCCGCACCGCGGCCGCCCGGTCCCGCGCCTCGGCGGGGGAGAGGACGACGTAGTCGCGAACCGCGTGCTGATCGATTGAGGGAAGCAGGGGGTGCGCCTGGGCGGAGACGGCTCCAGCCAGGCACGCCAACAGCAGGAGGACCATCGAGATGAACTGCGAGGGGAGGGGCGTTTTCGGAGTCTGCTGCAAAGAAGCTTTTTCGATAGGGCGCATAAGTTCGTGATACGGAGGAGTTGCTGGAAGGTTGCTGGCGCCGAGGCGGCGAGTTGGGTGATGGCCCGGAAGGCGGCCCTCTTTGGCGACACTGACGTCGCGGAGCAGATCAGAGGGTGCGGCGGCTCGCTCGCGAGTGCTGGTCGAGGCGAGCCCGAAGGACACGATCTGGGCATTGGTCTCGGCGAGAAAGATCCCCGAGCGTATGACCCGATGCGCTGGCGCGGCCTGAACCTGTTGGGCTTCGCGCTGATGCAAGCGCGTGCGCGGATCGCGTCGTCGGGTGCCGGCGACCCGCAGGGCGCATCACATCCACGTGGGGGGCGAGCTCGAGGTTCCCAATCTGCACGGTCACTTTGCCACGAGGTACCAATTTGGCGCCTCAAGATCGTTGGCCGCCTCTGCGCCTGCGGCCAGCCCCAGGGAGACGTTCCATGCGGCCCCCGGCGCGCGCCGACGCCCAGAAGGCGTCGACAGCAGCCCGTAGGGCGGCATTCCCGTAGCCCCGGGTGGGAACCGGCGGAGCCGGTGGGAAACCGGGGTTGGGAGGCACCCCTACCTCTCTCAACCCTGCCAAGGGTGATGCTGTCCGCGCACGGCATCGCCCCACACGCCATTTGGATAGCACCCTAACTATCGGCAAAAGAGCGACTTACACGATAGTTGTAAGATGAGACCGGTTTTTTCCGTTCTTTATACGGTATGGCCAGAAAACTTCGGTACATACCCGACCCTCCCACCCTCGTCTCCATCACCTGCCGGACCGTCCAGGGACGCTTCCTGTTCAGGCCCGGCCCCGCGTTCAACGACCGATTCCTCGGCATCCTCGGCCGCGCCCAGGGGCGGCACAAGCTGATCCTCAACGCCGTCTCGGTGCTCTCCAACCATTTTCACGTCCTGGCGGTCCCTGAGAGCGCGAGCCAGCTCGCGGCCTTCATGCGCGACGTCAAGTCGAAGTTGGCGCGGGAGACTAATCGCCTGACCGGCTGGAGCGGCCCCGTCTTCGAGCGCCGCTATGAGATGACGGTCGTCACCGAGGAGGACCGCGCCCAGATCGAGCGGCTGCGATACGTCCTCGCACAATCCGTCAAAGAGGATCTTGTCGAGCGGGTCCGCCAGTGGCCCGGCGTGCATTCCGCGGCGGCGTTGATCGACGGCACGCCCCTCGAGGGTCATTGGCTCGACCGTACCCGGGAGTTCGCCGCTCGCAATCAGCGGCAGGAAATAACGCCGCTGCAATTTGCCACAGAAGAGCTCGTCGTTCTCTCACCGATTCCCTGCTGGGCGCACCTGCCTCCCGAGGTCTACCGGGAGCGTATTGCCGTCCTGGTGGAGACCGTCGAGACCGAGGCGGCTCTCGTGAGAAGTCTCAACGGCTTATCCGTGCTGGGCGTGGAGGCGATTCTGGCGAAGGACCCGCTCCATCGCCCGGCTTCGATCGCCCGTTCACCAGCACCTCTCGTCCACGCGGCGACCAAGGCCGTCCGCAAGGCGTTCTACGACACCTACGCCTGGTTTGTAGCCGCCTTTCGGGAAGCCGCGGAGAGACTGCGCCGGGGAGACCGCGAAGCCCCGTTCCCCGGCGGCAGCTTCCCGCCGGCCCTGCCGTTCGTGGCAGGATAGGCCGGCCCTCGTCTCTGTTCTTTGACAGCCACACCGCCCGCGGAGGGCCATTGTCTTGAGCTTTCAGCTCGCAAGGGGATATGTGTATCCGGACTGGCCGGGGGAGTCGCCTCAAAACGGCCGGCAGGTCGCTCGGGGGCTCAAGAGGACGGGCTCAAGCGGTTGAAAACCTGCCGGTTCTCGAAATGACGCTGGCACCTTTGCCCGTTGGCTCGCCCGTTCACCAGCGCCCCTCGTCCACGCGGCGACCAAGGCGGTCCGCAAGGCTTTCTATGACGCCTACGCCTGGTTCGTAGCCGCCTTTCGGAAGCCGCGGAGAGACTGCGCCGGGGAGATCGCGAAGCCCCGTTCCCCGGGGGCAGCTTCCCGCCGGCCCTGCCGTTCCTGGCGGGATAGAGTCGTCGGCCGCGCTCTTTGACAGCCGCACCGCCCGCCAGAGGGCCATTGTCTTGAGCTTTCAGCTCGCAAGGGGATATGTGTATCCGGACTGGCCGGGGGAGTCGCCTCAAAACGGCCGGCAGGTAGCTCGGGGGCTCAAGGGGGCTCAAAAGGACGGGCTCAAGCGGTTGAAACCTGCCGGTTCTCGAAATGACGCTGGCACCTTTTGCTGCGGACCCATCAAGCGATTGAAAACGACTCAGTCGGCCGACCGGTCTGTTGAACCTGTCGGTTCTCCCGAAATGACGCTGGCACCTTTTGTCGCTCGCGCTCTTTGACAGCCGCACGCCTACAAGAGGGCGATTGTCTTGAGCTTTCAGCTCGCAAGGGGACAGGTGTGTCCGGACTGGCCGGGGGGAGCCTCTGAAACGAGGCTTCGGAGGCTCCCGGTGACCAAAAGGCTGTCTCGAGCGGCTGGCCGACCTGTTGACCCTGTCGGTTCTCAAAATGACGCTGGCATCTTTTACTGCACCTTTTCAGAATCTGTCGGTTCTCCCGAAATGACGCTGGCACCTTTTGCTCACCTTTTGCTGCGGGGTATGGCTCCTCGGCTTTGCTCTTTGCCAGCCGCACCGCCCGCCAGAGGCTATCGTCTTGAGCTTTTCAGCTCGTAGGAAATAGATGTGTCCCGACCGGCCGCGCCTATCGCGGCCCTCATACGCATAACAGGAAACTACAATTCCCGGAGCAGATACCGAGACACGACTCGGGGCCGCATGTAGGAATGCACCTCGAGTTAAAGGAGGTCACGGTCACGGCTCCCGCCGCCTTCCGGAGCTCTTCGGGCTCAAGTCGGCGCACAGTTTCCTTGTTGAGGCGCAGTTTCTTGACATGCTTCCCCTTGTTCATGAGAAGTGTCTCCTCTCTGAAATTATTGGCAAAATCGCCAAGGTTGTCTTCCACAATCAGTATCGCACTAAAGGTGGAAAGTCAACTTGTAGATGCTACAGGGTCTCCTGGCTCGTCTGGCAGAGAGGAAAGCGTGCTGGGCGGAAAGGCTCCAGGACGCCCTGGTGTGCCCGGCGGTTCGCGCCCGCCAAGCCGCGGCCTCGCGCCTGCCCAGCCCTAAATGACGCTGGCACCTTTCCCCGGACAAATGTCGATACTGCCAGAGCAACGACGGCATAGATGCTGAGGATCAGCATGAAGATGAGATAGGGAATGTGGTGTTCCCGGTCTTTCATGGTTGCTGGTACCTCACTGATGATTTGAGAGCCGCCAACGTCTCTATGCACGTAGAAGCGTGGCAGCGAGGGTCGTCGCGCCGAGTAGAGGCCGAATTGCTATCCATTGGATTAGGAGGCGGAATGAGGAAAAGTGTTTAGTCCTGAAGAGAAGGTGCCAAGGATGCCGATCAGGGCAGATTCGCGACACGGAAATGACGCAGGCACCGGTGCCTGCCACAGGCACTAACTTTGCTCCCGGGGAAATGCCCTCGCCTTCGGAGCGGTTTTCGCCGCCTCGGAGACGCCCCACGGGGTAGCTGGCGCTACCCTCTGGGCGTCTCTACAGTGGGGACGAACCGGCGACGTGATCCGGATCGACGGCGCCCGTAGGAGGCGATCAGGGGATCAACCTTCCGGAAGGGCCTCGTCGTTCCAATTTCCACACCGGTGCGACCCCCATGTAGAGACGCCCGCAGGATAGCGCCAGCTACCCCGTGGGGCGTCTCAGGATCGGCAATGACCGGCCCAACCTGAACCAATTCAACCGCGGCAGATCGAAGGCCCGAAATACCCAAGGCGACGTGATTCGGATCGGCGGCGCCCGTAGGGGGCGATCGGGTTGCACCCAGCCCGATGGGCTGGGCTGAAGAATCTCGGACCTTTGGCCCGGCCGCACGGTCAAGTCGTTCCCCCGTCACCACCGCGGCCCGGCCTTCGGGCCAGCCTTGTCTGGGCCGTAGATCTTCTTGTCCTCGATGCCCTTTAAGTCCTTGCTTCCTCCTCGCGGTGCGATAACTCGCCGCATCCGGAGAGAAGTATCTAGCTGGGGGCTTGACAGACGGATGCGAGTCGTAGACTCTATGCACACCAACGAGGGATGAACGGCGAGGCGGAGCGAGAGGCGGTGGCAGCGAATACGGGATTCCGGCGCCAATAACGGCGCCTGACCAAGGAGCCTCGAACAAGGCTCGAGAAAGGAGAAGGACAATGCCAATTTCGAACGAAGCAGTGGTGGGCAACCTTCAGCAGTTCCTCGGCAAGCTGGAGGCGAACAAGGCGGAGCTCCCCCAGGTGGAGATCTCCGTGACCAAGCTCGGGACGGTGATGGCCCGGCTGATGGACCTCAACAAGCAGCAGGCTGCCTTGACGGCCAGCAAGCAGGAGGCCTCGAAGGAGCAGAAGACGCTGCTCACCGAGGGCCAGCGACTGGCCAACGCCATACGGGCCGTGGTCAAGGAGCACTATGGCATCCGGTCTGAGAAGCTCGCCGAGTTCGGACTGCAGCCGTTCCGCGGCCGGGTCCGCACAGTCAAGCCGCCCACTCCGACCCCGGGGACGCCCACTCCGGCGCCCCACCCCCCCACCGGCTAGTTGCTGCACGGTTTGATTGGACTTCGGGGGCGTGCTTCGGCACGCCCCCTTTTTTGTCTCTCCGCGCCTCCTTACACCGCCGCCAATCGATCCCATGGCCCGCCGATCCTTACCGCGAGCCAAAGTATCCATACCGCGTCTTGCCGAGGCTTACCGGAAGACGCGGTATCGATACCGCGAGGCTCGGTATCCTTACCGAGAGACCCGGTATCCATACTTTGGCCCGCGATGCTTACCGGGTGAGCCGGTATCGATACCGCGAGGTCCGGTATCCATACTTTGGCCTGCCGATGCTTACCGGGAGACCCGGTATCGATCCGCGAGGCTCGGTATCCTTACCGCGTGACCCGGTATCGATACTTTGGCCTGCCGATGATTACCGGGAGAGCCGGTATCGATCTGCGAGGCTCGGTATCCTTACCGCGAGACCCGGTATCGATACTTTGGCCGCCGATGCTCACCGCGAGAGCCGGTACCCATACCGCGAGGCTCGGTATCCTTACCGCAAGACCCGGTATCGATACTCTGGCCCGTCGATGCTTACCGAGGGAGCCGGTATCGATCCGCGAGGCCCGGTATCCTTACCGGCAGACCCGGTATCCATACTTTGGCCTGCCGATCCTTACCGCGAGACCCGGTATCGATACTTTGACCTGCGGGCGGGAGAGCGCCCAGTCGGGTACAATCTCCCCGCCATGAGTCTCAAGATGCTCATCGAGAGCGATCCGCACCAGACCCGGATCGCCGTCCTGGAGGACGACCGCCTGACGGAGATCTTCGTCGAGCGGCACCGCCATCGGGGGCTCGTGGGCAACGTCTACAAGGGACGGGTGACCCGCGTGCTGCCCGGCATGCAGGCCGCCTTCGTCGACGTGGGCCTGGAGCGCGACGCCTTCCTCTATGTCAGCGACGTGGCGGCCGACGTCGAGGCCATGGAAGACCTGGAGATCGACGACGCCCGCAACCACGACGAGATCCCGGGGCAGCACCAGGCGGGCACGCCGAACATCGACGACCTGCTGAAGCCTGGCCAGGAGATCATCGTCCAGGTCGTCAAGGACCCGCTGCCCAGCAAGGGGGCGCGGATCAGCACCCACGTCACCCTGCCCGGGCGCTACCTCGTGCTGCTTCCCACCGTCCGGCACTTCGGCGTCTCCCGCCGCATCGAGGACGAGGCGGAGCGGGAGCGGCTGGTCGCCATCCTCCACCAGTTGCCCGTGACGGCGGGCGGGTTGATCGTGCGTACGGTGGGCGAGGGCAAGGGGCCGGAGGAGTTCGACAGCGACCTCATCTACCTGGCGCGGCTGTGGGAGAAGATCCGCCAGCGGGCCGGCCGCGTCTCGGCGCCCACGCTCCTGCATCAGGACCTCGACCTCGCCCTGCGGGTGGTGCGCGATCTGCTGCGCAGCGATTTCGCCGTCCTCTGGGTGGACGGCGAGGAGACCTACGAGCGGATCGTCGAGTTCCTCGATCAGGTGCATCCGGGTCTGGTCTCCAAGGTGAAGCTGTTCCGCCAGCGGGCGAGCCTGTTCGAACAGTTCGGCATCGAGGAGCAGATCGAGGCCGCCCTGAAGACCAAGGTGTGGCTCAAGTCCGGCGGTTACATCGTCATCAATCCCACCGAAGCCCTGGTCGCCATCGACGTCAACACCGGCCGTTTCGTGGGCCAGAGCAATCTGGAGGATACGGTGTTGCAGACGAATCTGGAGGCGGTCTCCGAGATCGTGCGCCAGATCCGCCTGCGCGACCTCGGGGGGATCATCGTCATCGACCTCATCGACATGGTCGAGGCGGTGCACCGCGAGGAGGTCTTCGCCAGCCTGGAGAGCGAGATCAAGAAGGACCGGGCGAAGACGAAGCTGCTCAACATCTCCGAGTTCGGCCTGGTGGAGATCACCCGCAAGCGCAGCCGCTCGAACCTGGAGCGCCTGCTCACCCAGCCCTGCCCCTACTGCCAGGGGCGGGGGCGGATCAAGTCGGTGGCCACCATCTGCCTCAACCTGCGCAAGGAGCTGCTCCATCTGCGGGGACGGGCGGGCAACTCGGAGCTGCTGCTGCGCGTCCACCCGGAGATCTCCCGCGCCCTGCAACAGGAAGAGCGGGCCATTCTCGACGAGCTGGAGCGCACGCTCGGCGTCCACATCCTCATCCAGAGCGATCCCGAGCTGCACCACGAGCGTTTCGACGTCGTGGAGGTTTGAGATCCCCTCCGAGCCCTTCTCCCTCCCCGGCTGGAGCGGCGAGCTGGCTGCGGAATTTCGCCCCACGGACCTGACCGGCGCCGTCGAGCGGCTGATCGATCCCGGCGCGGCGGTCAAGACGCTGCACTGGGGGCGCAACTATCTGTATGTGTCGCGGCTGGAGACGGCCGCCGGGCCGCTGGAGGTGGTGGTCAAGCAGTTTCGCCACGGCGAGGCGCGGGACCGGCTGCGGCGGCGGTGGGCCGGGAGCAAGGCGGCGAAGAGCTGGTGGGTGGCGAACGCCCTCCTGGCCGCCGGGCTGCGGACGCCGGAGCCCGTGATGCTCCTCGAATCGGTGGAGGAGAGCGGGCCGGCCTTCTACGTCTGCCGCCATCTGCCCGAGGTCACGGAGGCGCGCTACCTCTTCCGCGCCGCCGCAGCACGGGAGGAGACGGAGCGGTTCCCGGAGGTCGATTTCGCGGCTTTCGTCACGGCTCTGGGCCGAATGGCCCGCCGCTTCCACGACGCCGGGTTCTGGCATCGCGATCTTTCGGGCGGCAACATCCTGCTGCGCTTCGGGGCGGACGGCCATCCCACCGACCTCTATCTAGTGGACCTCAACCGCACCCGGTGGGGTAAGGCCCCGAGCGTCTCCGAGCGGCTGCGCGATCTCTCCCGTCTGGCCCTGTTCCGGCCCGAGCATCAGGAGCTGCTGCTGGCCGGCTACTGGGGGAAGGATGGTATCCAGGGACGCCGCCTTTATCTGGGATACCAGCGGGCGTTCGTGCTCAAGAACGAGTCGAAGAAGCGGGTGCGCGGCTGGCGCGACCGGGTGAAGCATCTGCTTCTGCCGCGCAGGCCCCATACCCACATCCCCGACGCGCCCGTGGGCGCCGGCTCGCGCGACAAGGTGGTGTGGGACCGCCTCTCGGATCAGCCCCACCAGCATGCCGGCCGGCTGGACAAGCTCAAGGTAAGGCTGGCGGACATCAGGGGCCACGGCGAGCAGGCCGCGATCGTGGCCGCCGCCCTGCCACGGATCTGGCGGCGGTACCGGCAGCTCAAGGACAACTTGTATAAGACGCCGGTGGATTTCGGGGGGATCGGCGTCTGCGTCCGCCCGTGGCCGGAGGCGCCGGAGGCCCTTCTCGGTCTGATCGAGGAGCTCGGCGTGCGCCACGTGCTGCTGCGGCTCCATCCCTGGGAGGAGGATCATGATGCGGAGGAAGAGCTCGCGCACGCCCTTCACGCCCGGGGCTGCGAGCTGACGTTCGCCCTCCCCCAGAACCGCGAGCTGGTGCGCGATCCCGCCCGCTGGTGCCGCGCTCTGGAGGCGATCGGCCCCCGATTCGCTCCGTACGGCGCCCGCTTCCAGATCGGCCAGGCCATCAACCGCAGCAAGTGGGGGGTGTGGAACGTCGGGGAGTATGTCTCGCTGGTGCGGGCGGCCGAGGAGATCCTGCGCCGCGAGCCGGGCGTCGAGCTGCTCGGTCCCTCGGTGATCGACTTCGAGTATCACGTCACGGCCGGGGTGCTGAACCAGAGGCGGGCCGGCTTCCACCTCGACGCCGTCTCGGCCCTGCTCTACGTCGACCGCCGGGGCGCGCCGGAGAACCGGCAGGCGGGGCTGGACACGGTGGACAAAGTGGTGCTCCTAAAGGCCATCGCCGAAACCGCCCGCAACTCCACCGGCCGCACCTGGATCACCGAAGTGAACTGGCCGCTGCGGGAAGGGCCGCACTCGCCCGCCGGCCGGGACGTCTCGGTGGACGAGGAGACCCAGGCGGATCATCTAGTCCGCTACTACCTGCTGACTCTGGGCACCGGTCTCGTCGAGCGAGTCTTCTGGTGGCAGGTGGTGGCCCGGGGGTATGGACTGGTTGATCCCAGCGATCCGGAGAACCCCCGCCGCCGGCCGTCCTTCCTGGCCTTGAAGACCCTGATCCGCCAGCTCGACGGCGCCCGACTGGAGGGCGTGCTCCCTGCGCCGCCGCCGGCTCGCCTCTACCAGTTCCGTCGGGGTGATGAGGAGATCGTGGTGGGGTGGAGCACCGGGGGAACGGTGAGGGCCGTGCTGCCGCGTCCGGCGGCTGGAGTGACCGGCCGGGATGGCGAAGAGCTGTCCACGACGGGATCCGAGGTGGAGCTGGGTCCATCGCCGCGGTACTTCCGCCTTTGATTCCAACAACTTGGACGATTGGTAGCTGGCAGGCTGGATTATCCCGGATGCCAGGCTGGATCGTCCGGGCTGACTTCGCAGGGGCAAGAGGACCGGTCTGCCGAGTTGGTGGCGGTCTCGTTACCTATGCCAGCCAATGTAGAGACGCCCCGTGGGGAACCCCGCGGGGCGTCTCATCGGAGCGAGGCTCTCACAGCCCTGCGAAAGACCTGAACACCGGCAAAGCGCCCCAGAATGTCACCTGAACGGATAGTGCGATCCTTCGAAGGAGACGCCCCACGGGGTTCCCCGTAGGGCGTCTCTACCATGGCAGCCGACTGGTCAAAACCGGCACTTAGGCCCCGGCGCCTACTTCTGAAACACCTCGGCGACCGGCAGAATCCGGATCGACCCGGGCTTCACCTTCAGCGCCTGGATGGTCTTGTCGGCTTCGATCACGTCGGCGCTCGGCGTGGCGTTGTAGGTCTTCGGGCTGGGATCGTCCTTCTCCAGCGTCTCCTTGAGCTTCTGGGCGTTCGCGGTGACGAAGACGGCCTGGTAGTTGTCCGTCTGGAAGTACTTCCTGATCGCCGCGTTGACCTGCTCGACGGTCATCGTCTTCAGCCGCTTGTCGATCTCGTCGATGTAGTAGGGCATGCCGTAGAAGCGGCTGTCCATCATGAAGCCGAGGCGCCGCGACAGGCTCTGCGCCCAGAGCTTCGAGTAGTTGATGACGAAGGCACGGCTGAGCTCGAACTCCTCCTTCGTCATCCCCTGGTCCCGTAGCCTCTGCACCTCGTAGAGGGCGTCGCGCAGGGCGAACTGGGCGTCGACCGGCACCACCGGACGGATCCAGACCGAGAAGTACTGCTGGCGCCGCGGCACGTTGGGGGTCGGGTTGTTGGTGAACGGCGGGTTGGCCCAGTACTCGATGTAGGCGTAGTCGCCGTAGTTGAGGCCCCGCTTCTCGCGGAGCTGCTGCATCAGGCGGCCGTTCATCGTGCGGTGCTCGCCGAGGAAGCTGCCGGCCACCATCAGCGGGTAATAGTCCGCGTCGGCGCGGTTGATGGGCAGCGGAAAGCCGAAGTGGATGCCCACCGAGCCCGTCTGCTTCTCGACCAGGGTGAAGTTGCGGCCGGTGACCGCCGGAGCCGGCGGCAGGGCGGTGGAGTCCTTCGCGCCCTGGGGCAACTTTCCGAAGGCCTGCTTGAGCTTCGCCACGTAGTCGCTCGGGTAGCCACCGGCGACGCCCAGCATCAGGCGGCTCTGCGTGTAGTTTTGCTGGTAGAAGCTCTTGACGTCGTCGAGGGTGATGTTCTTCAGGCCATCCACCGTGCCGACCGGCGAGTGACCGTAGGGATGTCCCTGGTAGATCTCATCCTGGATCAGCTCGAGGCCCAGCGCCTCGTCGTTGCTGCGCAGGCCGTTGGTGAGGCCCGACACGAGCTGCTCCCGGTTGCGGTCGAAGTCCGCCTGGGAGAAGCCGGGCGTCAGGACGGCCTCCTCCAGCAGCGTGGTGTACTCGGCGAGCTTGTCGCGGTGGACGGTGCCGGCGATCAGCGTCACCTCGCGGTCCGTGTTGCCGTTGATCCCGGCGGCCATCGGGTAGAGGGCCTCGACGAGGTCGTTGTAGGAGCGCTTCTGGGTGCCGGCGTCGCCGATCATCGCGGCGGTGAGCGAGGCGAGCCCCTCCTTGCCGGCCGGATCGTGCATCGAGCCGACGTGGAACTGCAGGCGGATGGCGACCAGCGGCGAGCTGGCGCTGGGCAGCTCGACCACCTCGATGCCCGTTCCCGAGCTGGCCGGGGCCTGCGCCATCGCGATGCCGGAGCCGGTGAACCCGGCGGATATTGCCGATAGCAGCAGGCCGCCGGCGAGACGTCTGAGATCACTCATGGCTGGCTCCTCCCTGGGCGGGCTTCTCCGGCGCGTCGGCCGGGTGGGAGAGGGTCACTTCGGTCTCGTTCTCGGGCCGGAACGTGGCGCGGGCGAGCCGCTGCACGTCCGCGGGCGTCACCTTGCCGAACTGCACGAAGCGGCGGTTGATGTCCTGCACGTCGCCGGTCTCGCTGATGATCTCCGCCACCTGGGCGGCGACCTTGCCGGGAGTATCGAGCCCGAGGGCGAAGGAGTAGCGCTCGTGCGACTGGGTGCGCGCCAGCCGCTGGGGGTCCACCGGCTTCGTGCCCAGCTCCGTCATGTAGCGGTCGATGGTCTCCTTGACCTTGGGCATCAGATCATCGGACTTCACCCGCGCCAGCACGATGAAGAGGTTGGGATCGCGGTTGTCGCCCGAGCCTCCCTGGACGAAGTCGACCCACTGCTTGTTGACCACCAGCTCCTGGTAGAGCGGCGCCGACTCGCTGAACAGCAGGTCGCCGATCATGTCGAGCGCCGCGGAGTCCACGGTCTGGGTCGAGACGGCGGGCGTGTGATACCCGACGAGCAGATAGGGATGGGTGGGGTTGGGCCAGTCGAGATGCCCTTTCTTCTTCTCCTTCTGCGGCGGCTCGGGCACGATGGCCGGAGTCTGGTAGCCCGGCGTCCAGTCGCCGTAATACTGCTTGGCGAGGTCGAACACCCGCTGTGCCTTGACGTCGCCGACCACCAGGAGGACGACGTTCTCAGGCCGGTAGAAGCGCTTGAAGAAGTTCTTGCTGTACTCGTAGTAGCCCGGCATCGCCTTGATGTCGGCCACGAAGCCGATCGTGGTGTGCTTGTAGGTGTGCTTCTCGAAAGCCAGGTCGCGCAGCTTCTCGAACATCGGCTGCACCGGATTCGAAACGCCCTTGTTGTACTCGCCGAGCACGGCGAGCGACTCGGTGCGGAAGGCGTCCTCACCGTACTTGAGGCCCTTGAAGCGGTCGGACTCCATGTCCATCAGGGTGGTCAGCTCGCTGGACGGCCCGACGATATGGTAGATCGTCGCGTCGTCGGAGGTGGAGGCGTTGGAGTCGGCGCCCATCTTCTTGAGCAGGTCGTTGTACTTTTCCGAGGGGTACTTGTCGGTACCGCGGAACATCATGTGCTCGAAGAAGTGGGCGAAGCCGCTGTGGCCCGCCTCGACCTCGTCGCGGGAGCCGGTGCGCACCACCAGGTAGTAGGCGACGGTGCCCGGGCTGTCGTAGGGAATGGCGACCACTTTCAAACCGTTGGCGAGAGTGGTCTGGGAGACCTGGTAAGGAAAGATGTCACCGGACGCCGCCAGGCCGGGGGCCGCGGTGGCCAGTCCGGCGATCATCAGCAGGCCGCCCAGCAACAGAGTGTTTCGGACAGACACGATGGAAAACCTCCTTTCGGTTCGGAACCCTGCGACTTCCAGGGCGTTTCTTGCGGAGAGGGCCCGCGGCGGATCGGCGGGACCCAAGAAGAGCCAACGTGATTCCCCTGACGGGGATTCCCAGTCTACCCTAAGGGTGCCATGAGACGACTTACGACGATTTCCTGCTTGTTTCTCAGCGCTTTCCTCTCGAACCTGGCCGCGGCCCAGACGCCGCAGTCGGCCCGCCGCACGCCGCTGGTGTCGGTGGTGGAGAAGATCTCTCCGGCGGTGGTCAATATCTCGGCACAGTCGACCGTCCGCGAGGCGGACCCCTTCTTCGGCCTCTTCGGCCTCGGCGCCGAGCGCCAGGCGCAATCCCTGGGCTCCGGCTTCATCGTCGACCGCAACGGTATCGTGGTCACCAACGCCCACGTCGTCGAGGGAGCCTCGCGCGTCACCGTCACCCTCCTCGACGGCCGCGAGCTGGAGGCGGACCTGCTGGGATCGGACCGCGATGCCGACATCGCCGTGCTCAAGGTGAAGGCGACCAACCTACCGGCCCTTCCTTTAGGTAGAAGCTCGGACCTGATGATCGGCGAGACGGTGATCGCCATCGGCAACCCGTTCGGCCTCTCCAACACGGTGACCACCGGCGTGCTCTCGGCGGTGGGGCGGACCGTCCCCTCCGAGCGGGGCGAGCGGCTGTTCACCGACTTCCTGCAAACCGACGCCTCGATCAACCCCGGCAACTCGGGCGGCCCGCTGGTCAACGTGGGAGGCGACGTCATCGGCATCAACTCAGCGATCATTTCGGGGGCGACAGGCATCGGCTTCGCCATTCCCGCCGACCGCGCCCGCCGGGTGGTGGACGACCTGCTGCGCTTCGGCGAGCTGCAGCCGCTGTGGTCGGGAGCCCGCCTGCTGACCCTCGATCCGGAGCTGGCGCGACGCTCCGGCATCGCCGCGAAGCGGGGCGCCCTGGTGTTCAAGATCTATCCGGACTCGCCGGCCACAGCCGCCGGGCTGCAGGAGAAGGACGTCATCCTCTCTGCCGGCGGTCACCCGGTGGTGAGCCGCGAGGACGTGGGGACGGCCCTCTACACCGCGCCGGCCGGCGCCGCGGTGGAGCTGAGCGTGCAGCGGGGCGAGAAGACGATGAAGCTGGCGCTCAAGCCGGTGCATCCGCCCCAGGGCCTGGGGCTCCAGGTGCTGGAGCGCTCGGTGGGAATCAAGGTCGAGGCGGCCCAGGGCGGAGGCCTCGCCATCCGCCAGGTGGCGACGGGCTCCGTGGCCGCCGAGCGCGGCCTGCGCCCCGGCGACGTCATCGTCGGCGCCAACGGCCAGCAGACTCCCTCCACCGAAGCCCTGGGCCGCGAGGTCCTGCGAGGCCTCGACCGCGGCAGCCTGCCGCTGTCGGTACAGCGGGGACGGTGGGTTTATAACCTGGATTTTCCGTTGTAGCCACCATGCCCCACCGCCTAGCCCTCCTCGTCACCGGCGCCTCCGGCATGCTGCTTCCCAGACATGTCCTCGGCCGGCTGGCCGCTCATCCGGAGATCGAGCGGATCCATCTGGTGGTCTCCGCGGGGGCGAGCCAGGTGCTTCGGCATGAGCTGGGGGAGGAGAAGACGGGGGCGGCGGACCTGCTGGCGGCGGCGAACCTGGACCCGGCGGCGCGGAGCAAGGTCGTGATCCACAGGGACGGCGAGCTCGACGCACCCATCGCGTCGGGGTCGTACCGGCTCACCGGCACCGCCGTGCTGCCTTGCAGCTCCGGCACGCTCGGGGCGCTCGCCACCGGCTCGGCCCGCACTCTCGTCCACCGCGCCGGCGCCGTGGCCCTCAAGGAGCGCTGGCCGCTGGTGCTCGGGTTCCGCGAGACTCCCTACAGCCTCGTCCACATCGAGAACATGCGCCGGCTGGTCCTCTCCGGGGCGGTGATCCTGCCGCCCGTCCCCGCTTTCTACATCGGTGGCGAGGATCTCGGGCGCTTCCTCGATCACTACACCCTGCGACTCCTGGACCGCTTCGGGATTCCCGAGGCCGGAGATCCCGGGCTGCGCTGGGGGGCCTGACGGGGTCCACCCCGCGAGATGGGGAGCCTCCAATCCCGCCAGAGGGTTTGCATCCACCGAGAAGGCGCGTAAAGTGTCCTTATGAAGTCAGGGGGCCGCCTTTCGATCTCCGTCCTCCTCATTCTGGCCGTGTTCGCCGGAATGTCGGGGATCGCCGGGTGCGCCACCTGCCTGTCGCCGGCCCAAGTGGTCATGCCCTGCTGCGCGTCTGGCAGTGCGCCGGCCCTGCACGCCGTGTCCTGCTGCCGGCCCCAGGCCTCCGCGCCGGTTTCCCCTCCGTCCCAGGGTTCGATACCGCCCGCCGCTCCGGCGGTTCTGCCAGCTCCGGCGGATCACCTCCCCGCGCTGCCGAATCTCGCGCCGCCCGTGGCCGAGCTGCTCCCGGCTCCTCCCCCTCTCCATGAGGGGATCGGCCTCTACACCCTCAACGCGACGTTCCTGATTTAGCGCTCCCCAGGGATCAGTGTGTCCTGCCGTGGCCCTCAAGGGCCCGGTGGCAAACCTGTTTTCTGGAGAAACGCGATGGCCCGATACTTTTGGATTTTCCTGCCGGCCGCCCTGATGATGGCCAACGACCTCGCCGCGTCCGTCCCGGTCGACGCGCTGGTCGCCGAGGCGCTGGCGAAGTCCCCCGACCTCGCCGCCGCCCGCGCGCGCCAGAGCGCGGCCCGGGAGATGGAGCGCCCGGCCGCCGCTCTCGCCGATCCGGCGGTGGGACCGATGTTGCAGATCGCCGACTTTCCCCACTACACGATCGGCACCGAGGACATGTCGATGGCCGGGGTCCAGCTCAGCCAACCGCTGCCCTACCCCGGCAAGCGCCGGGCCCGCGCCGAGGTTGCCCGTGCCGAAACGGCGCAACGCGAGGGCGAAACCGCCGACCTCGAGCGCCGGATCGCCGCCGCGGTGCGCTCTCTCTACGCCCGCCTCTATGCCATCGACCAGGAGCAGAAGGCCCTGGACGCCGGCCGCGAGCTTGCCGACCTGCTCTCCGCCACAGCCCGGGCGCGCTACGCGTCCGGCGGCGCCGGGCAGGAAAGCCTCCTCAAGGCCCAGCTCCAGGTGAGCCGGCTGGAGGAGCGCATGGAGGACCACCACGCCGAGCGGCTCGCCGTGGTCGCCGAGCTGAACCGCCGGCTCGATCGGCCGGGGGGCTCGCCGATCGGCGTCGTCGCCGAGCTGCCGGCGGTCACCGCGCCGTCCATCCCCTCCTGGGAGGAGCGGGCCGTGGCCGGCTCCAGCCGGGTACGGATGGCACGCGCGGCGATCGCCACGGCCGAGCGGCGGGTCGCCACGGCGCGGCTGGACCTCAAGCCGGACTTCACTCCCGCTGGAACGTTCGCCACCCGCGGGCCGCGTGGCCCGGTGCTGATGCTCAGCGTGGGCGTCGAGCTGCCGTTCTGGAGGCGGGAGAAACAGGAGCCGTTGATCCGCGCCGCCGAGGCCGGGCTGGAGGCGGCCCGTCAGGAGCTGCGCGCCGCCGAGGCCGAGACCCGGGCCGAGGCCGCGCGCCTCGCCTCGGAGTGGAGCCGCGCCGATCGCCAGATCGAACGCTACCGGGAGGGGATCGTGCCGCAGAGCAGCGCCACCTTCGCCGCCGCCCGCTCCGCCTACCTCACCGGCCGGGGCGACTTTTCCAACCTCGTCGAAGATTTCAACCTCTGGCTGGAAGCCCGGGTGCAGCTCGCCCGCCGCGAGGCGGACCGCTACTCCTCCTGGGCCGGGCTTGAGGCGCTGACCGGAGGTGCCGAGTGAGAGCCAAGCCGTTCATCCTGATTCTCTCCCTCGCCCTCCTCCTTGCCGCCACTGGTTGCAAGAAATCCCCGGGGGCCGTCTCCCCGAGCTCCACCAAGACGGCCGCGCCGTCCGTCCGCAAGGTGCTCTTCTACCGCAACCCCATGGACCCGTCCGTCACTTCGCCGGTGCCCACCAAGGACGGCATGGGGATGGACTACATCCCGGTTTACGCGGAGGAGGCACAACCTTCCGCCCCCACGGCTGCCGGCCTCGCCACGGTGCAGGCGGGGCCGGAGGCCCTGCGGCTGGCGGGCGTGCAGACCGCCGTGGCCGAGCGCCGGACGCTCCACCGCGCCACCCGCGCCGCCGGCCTGGTGGTGCCGGACGAGACCCGCGTCCGCCACGTGCAGACCCGCATGACCGG
This sequence comes from Thermoanaerobaculaceae bacterium, assembly GCA_963717295.1. Classification (GTDB taxonomy): domain Bacteria; phylum Acidobacteriota; class Thermoanaerobaculia; order Multivoradales; family UBA5704; genus DATARR01. Next base: position 5,548,502 of record OY970330.1, on the reverse strand, counting down.
CTGGGTCGAGAAGCTCTACGTCAATGCCACGGGCCAGCTCGTGCGGGCCGGCCAGCCGCTGCTCAGCCTTTACTCGCCCGAGCTGCTCGCCACCCAGGAGGAGTTCCTGCGGGCGCGAGAGGCCGCGGCGCGCTTCGCCGGCTCGACCCTGCCGGAGGTGCGCCGCGGCGGCGAGGACCTGGTGACCGCGGCCCGCCGCCGCCTGGAGCTGCTCGACGTGCCCGCCGCCGTCATCGCCCGGCTGGAGCGCACGGGCACCGTCCAGCGCGCCATCACCCTCACCGCTCCGGCTGGAGGCTACGTCACCGCCAAGTCGGTCTTCGAGGGCCAGCAGGTGCAGCCCGGCATGGACCTTTTCACGCTCGCGGACCTGTCGCGGGTGTGGGTCGAGGCCGACGTCTACCCCTTCGAGGCCAGCACCGTGCGGCTGGGCCGGAAGGCCGTGGTGAAGCTCCCCTACGGCACCGGCGCCGAGCTGACGGGGAGGATCGCCTACGTCTACCCGACGCTCGATCCGCAGAGCCGCACGCTCAAGGTGCGCATCGAGCTGCCCAACCCCGGCCTCGCTCTCAAGCCGGGGATGTACGTCGACGTGGCGCCGGACCAGGAGTCGGCCGAGGGCATCGTCGTCCCCGATTCGGCGGTGATCGACACCGGCGTGCGCCAGGTGGTGTTCGTGGAGAAGGGCGGCGGCTTCGAGCCGCGGGACGTGCGGGTGGGGAGCCGCGGCGATGGTAAGGCCGTCATCCTCTCCGGCGTCGCGGCCGGGGAGCGGGTGGCAGTGCGCGCCAACTTCCTCCTCGACTCCGAGTCCCGTCTGCGAGCGGCCCTCCAGGGGGGTGCCAGGTGATCCGCCGGATCATCGCCTTCTCGGCCCACAACCGCGCGATGGTGCTGCTCGGTGTCGCGGCGCTGATGGTGCTGGCGGGCTACGTCCTCCAGGAGATCCGCCTCGACGCCCTGCCCGATCTCTCGGACTCGCAGGTCATCATCTACTCCAAGTGGGACCGCTCGCCCGACATCGTCGAGGACCAGGTCACCTATCCCATCATCACCGCCCTCCTCGGCGCCCCTGGGGTCAAGGCGGTACGCGGCTACTCGGACTTCGGATTCTCCTACGTCTACGTCATCTTCCAGGACGGCACGGACCTCTACTGGGCCCGCTCACGGGTGCTGGAGTACCTCTCCAAGATCCAGTCGCGCCTTCCGGAGGGGGTGCAGACCGAGCTCGGGCCGGACGCCACCGGCGTCGGCTGGGTCTACCAGTACGCCCTGGTGGACCGCTCGGGGAAGCTCTCCCTCGATCAGATCCGCTCCTACCAGGACTGGACGCTGCGCTACGCCCTGCAGTCCGTGCCCGGCGTCGCCGAGGTGGCGGCCATCGGCGGCTTCGTCAAGCAGTACCAGATCACCGTCGATCCCAACCGCCTCGCCTCCTACGGGCTGCCGCTGGACGAGGTGGTGGAGGCCGTGCGCCGCTCCAACAACGAGGTCGGCGGACGGCTGCTCGAAGCGAGCGGCGCCGAGTACATGGTGCGCGGCCGGGGCTACGCGAAGAGTCCGGCGGACTTCGAGCAGATCGTGCTCAAGGTGGGGCCGGGCGGCGTCCCCGTGCTGCTGCGCGACGTCGGCCGGGTGGAGCTGGGCCCGGAGATCCGCCGCGGCGTCTCGGACTTGGACGGCCTGGGCGACACCGTGGGCGGCATCGTCGTCATGCGTCACGGCGAGAACGCCCTCAACGTCATCCGGCGGGTGGAGGCGAAGCTCGGCGAGATGAAGCCCGGCATGCCCGCGGGCCTGGAGGTAGTCCCCACCTACGATCGCTCGGACCTCATCACCCGCGCCCTGGAGACCCTCCGGCACGAGCTGCTGATCGAGATGATCATCGTCTCCTTCATCATCCTTCTCTTCCTGTGGCACGCGCCGTCGGCCATCGTGCCGATCATCACCATCCCCGTTTCCGTCTTCCTGGCCTTCATCCCCCTGTACTTCTTCGGCGTGACGGTGAACATCATGTCGCTCGCCGGCATCGCCATCTCGATCGGCGTGCTGGTGGACGGCGCCATCGTCGAGGTGGAGAACGCCTACAACAAGCTCCAGCGCTGGCAGGCGGAAGGCGGGAAGGGGGACTTCCACAAGGTGCGGCTGGAGGCGCTCCAGGAGGTGGGACCCTCGGTCTTCTTCTCGCTGTTGGTGATCGCCGTCGCCTTCCTGCCGATCTTCGCCCTGGTCGATCAGGAGGGGCGATTGTTCCGGCCCCTCGCCACCTCGAAGAACCTGGCGATGGCGATCGCGGCGCTGCTCGCCATCACCCTCGACCCGGCCCTGCGCATGCTCTTCACCCGCATGGACCCTTTCACCTTCCGCCCCCGCTGGCTGGCCCGGCTGGCGACGCGGCTGGCCGTGGGCACGTATCACGCGGAGGAGCGGCACCCCATCAGCCGCACGATCTTCCGCGTCTACGAGCCGGTCTGCCGCTTCGTGCTGCGCCGCCCCTGGACGGTGATCCTCGCCGCCCTGGCGCTGGTAGCGGTGAGCCTGCCCCTGTACTTCCGCCTGGGCTCGGAGTTCATGCCGCCCCTCAACGAGGGCGCCCTGCTCTACATGCCCACCACCCTGCCCGGCGTCTCGGTGGCCCAGGCCGCCGAGCTGCTCCAGGCCCAGGACCGCCGGCTCAAGAGCTTCCCCGAGGTCGAAAGGGTCTTCGGCAAGGCCGGCCGCGCCGACACCTCCACCGATCCGGCCCCGTTCTCCATGGCGGAGACGACGGTGATCCTGAAGCCCGAGAGCGCTTGGCGCCCGAGATCCCGCTGGTACTCCTCCTGGTCCCCCGAGTGGATGAAACCGGCCTTCCGGCCGTTCTGGCCCGACCGCATCTCCATGGAGGAGCTGACCGGCGAGATGAATGGGGCGCTCGCCATCCCCGGCGTCACCAACGCCTGGACGATGCCGATCAAAAACCGCCTCGACATGCTCTCGACCGGTGTGCGCACGCCGGTGGGCATCAAGATCTTCGGCAGCGACCTCCAGGAGATCGAACGCCTGGGGGAGGAGATGGAGAACCTGCTGCGCAAGGTCCCCGGCACCCGCAGCATCTACGCCGAGCGGGTGGCCGAGGGCTACTTCCTCGACATCGTGCCGCGCCGCGATCAGCTCGCCCGCTACGGCCTGACCATCCAGCAGGTGCAGATGGTGATCGCCACCGCCGTGGGCGGCGAGAACGTCACCACCACCGTCGAGGGGCGCGAGCGCTACCCGGTCAACGTGCGCTACCCGAGGGAGCTGCGCGACGAGCCAGGCCGCCTCGCCCGCGTCCTGGTGCCCACCCCCTCCGGCGCCCCGGTGCCCCTGGCCATGATCGCCGATGTCCAGGTGGTGCGCGGCCCGGCCATGCTGCGCGACGAGAACGGCTTCCTCGCCGGCTATGTCTACGTGGACGTCGCCGGCCGCGACATCGGCGGCTACGTGGAGGAGGCGAAGCAGATCGTGCTCCGTGGCCTCCCCCTGCCGGCCGGCTACTCCCTCCAATGGAGCGGCCAGTACGAGAACATGGTGCGGGTGCGCCAGCGCCTGAAGATCGTGGTGCCCATCACCCTGGCGCTGATCTTCGTCCTGCTCTACGCCAACACCCGCTCAGCCTTCAAGGCGATGGTGGTGATGCTGGCGGTGCCGTTCTCGGCCGTGGGCGCCGTGTGGCTGTTCCACCTCCTGCACTACAACGTCTCGATCGCCGCCTGGGTGGGGATGATCGCCCTGCTCGGCCTCGACGCCGAGACCGGCGTCTTCATGCTCCTCTTCCTCGACCTCTCCTGGGACGAGGCGAAGCGGGAGGGGCGGCTGCGGACCGAGAGCGACGCCGACGAGGCGATTATCCACGGCGCCGTCAAGCGAGCGCGGCCCAAGATGATGACCGTCTGCGCCGCCTTCATGGGCCTGCTCCCCATCCTGTGGTCCACCTCGGCGGGGGCGGACGTGATGAAACGCATCGCGGCGCCCATGATCGGCGGCCTCGTCACCTCGTTTCTGCTGGAGCTGCTGGTCTACCCCGCGATCTACAAGATCTGGAAACGGCGCACCGAGATGCGGGGAGCGGCGGCCGTACCCGCCTCGAAGCTTGGAGAGGCGGCTTGAGGACGTGCTAGAGCCGCTTGTCTGGATGCAAGATAGACTTCCCTCATGGCCCCCCAAGCTCTTCTCGATTCAATGAAGGCTGTGCTACTGAGGGTGAAGAGCTCGCCTTTGGAGAGGGCGAGGGAGCTCTTCCGGGGTCGTTCTGGGCGCGATGGCTTTGTACCTCAGTTGAAACTCTGGCTTGATGGGAACAAATCTGCCTTTCCAGAACTCATCGCCGTCGAGGACTTGGACAGCCTTCATGATCCTGGCGTCGATATTCTTGTTACCGGCGCACGCTCCGGAGCCCGCATAGGTTTCCAGGTCAAGAGCGATAACGACCTCGCTTCGGACAGCTTCACACGTGACCTTAAGGCCCAGATTCTGGACGCCCAAGGTGTAAAGGTCGACTTGTTTGTCGTGGTCTTCGCCTGCTCGCCGTCGAAGAAAAATATTAGCAAGGTCAAGTACTGGCAGAACCATTACATAGATCGCCCGGAGATCCTCTGTCTGCCGCCGGATAAGACCGCCGGCCTGTACGAGATCTTCGACCTTCCCATCGGGCCGATTGGCTTATCAGGGCGGACATGGGCAGACTTCTTTCGGGCTACTGGGCAGTCCCGGCTGTCATCCCGTTACCTCGATATTTGGCCTGATCTCCCACCCGACCAGCGCTTCCTTCCTCCAGAAAACTATGGCGCCATTCGCCAGTCTCTGCAAGAAAACCGCCTTACCTTGCTCGTGGGCTCCCCTGCTGCGGGAAAGACCTTTGTCTCGCTAAATCTTCTCTGGGAAGCTTTTCAGGAGGGTCGCCCCATCCACTGGATAACGGCTACCGACGTTGAGCCTACCGAAGGCCCCATTCCGAGAGCTGAGGGGGAGTTCGGTCTGATTGAAAAGACAGAGCTGAAGCGTCGAGTGGACGGATTGCTGAGAACACTCGGCTCTCCTGTTGACGATCTCGATATGGTAAGCCGCGTTCTCGTTCCCAACGCGCTGGTCTACATCGAAGATCCCTTCGGCAAAAGTGAGGAAGAATACGGCCTGAGTCTGGCGAGCTACAGCTTCTTCGATCTTCAGCGATTCGTCGCGGTGCTGGAAAAGAGCTCGGCCCGAGCAGGCTGCCGGATGCTCATTACTAGCAGGGAAGCGCTCTTTCGGCATTGGCTCAGCGATCGTAGAATAGAAGGTCGGGAGGCGCCATCGTGCTCTGTGATTCGGTTATCGCACGATTCTTACTATCCACGTTCTCTTTTTGACTATGCTGTCCTGTTGGGTAAAGCAAGAGGCTTTCCCCAACCCGAGGTGGTTGCGGATGTGTTGGTGGGTCACGTCGAGGTCCCTTTCGAGCTCGATGCGCTGATCCGAGACCTTCCCCTTGGCGCGGAGGCCGCCGAAGCGGAGGACGTCGTCGTGGGCTGGGAGGGCGAGCTCCATACCAAGCTAGAGGGTCGCATTACGCCTAGAGACGATTGTGATGCGCTTCTTCTTCTGTTGATTGCCGCCTCTGATTTTCAATATGAGAGCCTGGTATACCCCGTTGAAATGTATTCGAAACTACACTTGGGATTGCGCTTTGAAGGAGAGCCACGAGCCGTTTTCGATGCCATTCTGGGACGGCTGAGTCCGCTCCTTGCCCCGAAGAGTAAGGGTGCCGCAGATTCTCTGCTGTTTGCACCCAGCCATTCCACAGTACGGGAGGCAATCCATAAACAACTTGCCGCCACGGAACGGCGCCCGCTACTCTGTCAGATCGCTCGTGCTCTCACGGATATTCCTCCTAAGGCTAGGAGGCCAAGACGTCCCGAAGGCGGCTTTAGCCTTTCCGACCTGATTGATCCGTGGGCTGATCACTTTCTTATTGCGTTATACCTTCTTTCCCTTGGAATCGCTCTCGAAGGAGCCGAAGAGAGCCGATCTCTTGAAAAGCTGATCTTTGACCAGTTTTGTACCAAAGAGTCGAGCTACCGAAGAGTAATGGCATTCTGGCATTTCTTGCCAGAACAGTTTCGCAGTCGGATTTTCAACGGCCTCCAGCGGTCGCCGAAGGAAGATGTGTTCGGCTTACGAGAGGCCGCAGCTTTACTGCCTCATATTAAGATTGAGCCAAACAATGCTTGGAGAGTTGTGGAGCTTCTTTTGGAGGATCCTCAGCGCGGATGCGACAAGACAATGTATCAACAGTCTCCATGGGCATACCTGTTCCTTCATCTTGACGAGATCCCGCAGAGAATCTCGGAGAGATTGGATCAGTGGGTCAGGGAGGATCCCGCCTTCTTCGTCTACGCGATGGACGAAGGTTTACTCCAAGCGTGGGAGCGGCTGCCGGATCTCTGGCGCAGTTGCCTATTTAACCCCGCATGCCGTGAACACCATCAGGTTCGAGATCGGCTTGTTCGGACTACTGCGGAATACTGGAATAGGGCTCCTCAGCCGTTCCGTGAGCTGTTCGATTTCTTTGCGCGGAGTCCGGATACATCCGTCCGCGCTCTCGTCGGCTCCCAGGCCCTCTTCCGTGCGGAACGGCACTCCGATCTTGAGCGGTATGCATTAGAAGCGAGCCACGACTCGGATCCAGAAGTGCGTCTGGAAACTTTCCGGTGGGGCATGGGAGATGAGGTCCATCACCGGTTTGCCGAGGCACTTCTCGAAGGAGCAACTCCGGGATTCACGGCGGAAATCATGCTCGATTTACTTGAGGAGGAGATTAGAGAAGAGATCGCCCCTTGGGAGAAGGATGTCTTAGCCCGATGCGAGCGTCTCGGCGGAAGTGCTGCTAGGGCGGCGATCACTTCTGCGGTCTTTGCTGGGAAGAAGCGCGCACATGAGTTGGGATACAAGCTAGCCGACTCTCCTTTCGACGAGCCCGAGATTGTTCGCGCGGCGTGGCTTTGGTGTCATTTGGACAGTAACCGGTCAAAGCCGCCGCTTTCAGATGACGATTTGAGACAACTGCTGCAAGGCTTCGAGGAACCGCTGATTCGTGCTTGGTGCTTAGCTCTTGCCTCCCAGCAAGAGCCGGATTTACCGGAAAGCTTCCAGCGGTTACTTAGCGAACTAAGCGCGTCTTCGGAAATGGACGCCCAAGCGATTCGCGAGGGTGCCGAAATACGGCAAGCCAAGAAATCGCTAACTTTCAACATCCGCTGGCTGGTGGATTGAATACCGGATGAGGGCCGGAGCCGGGAGCAGGATATGACCGTGAAAGCCAGGAAGCTACCCGCCGGCTTCGTCTATCCGATCAACCGGCGGTCGTTGAAGGACGCCCTGCGTCCAGTCTCCGATCATGTCGGCGCCGTGGAGCTCGGCGGGATCTCCTCGTCGGAGAAGCCCTTGAAGCAGCACGGTGCCGGCCAGGAGAGCTGGTTTTGGATCGGGATGGTGTACACCCTCTGGGTTGAAGGGAGCTGCCAGTTCCGGGTGAGAATCGAGGGCCTCAGGAAAGAACGCATCGAGACCTCTCCAAGGCCGTTGAGCGGCTGATGGTTCGGGATATCACGCAATTCGTAGAGGGAGCACTGAGTCTCCGCGACACCGACCCCCCTGTGGGGGAAATCCAGGTCCTGCCACTTGGGCTTCCAGCTAAACGCGGGCGGAGACGTCGAGTCGAGGTCTTTCGTTCCTGCCTGAGCCGGGCGAGGCGCCTGAGGAGATTGCCATGGACCACACTCACGAACACAGCCCTCACCCCGCGGAGCACGGCGGCGGAGGCGAGCACCACGCCCACTCCGTGGCGGACTTCCGCCGGCGCTTCTGGATCTCCATCGCCCTGACCCTTCCCGTCCTGGCGCTGGCCCCGATGACCTCGCGGATGCTGGGGCTTCGCCTGGGCTTCCCCGGCTCGTCCTACCTGCAGTTCGCCCTCGCCAGCGCCGTCTTCTTCTATGGCGGCTGGCCCTTCCTCAAGGGTCTGGCGGACGAGCTCAAGGCGCGCCGGCCGGGAATGATGACCCTGATCTCGCTCGCCATCAGCGTCGCCTACGTCTACAGCTCCGCCGTGCTCTTCGGCCTGCCCGGGCAGGACTTCTTCTGGGAGCTGGCGACGCTGGTGGACATCATGCTACTCGGCCACTGGATCGAGATGCGCTCGGTGATGGGCGCGTCCCGGGCGCTGGAGGAGCTGGTGCGGCTGATGCCCGCCGAGGCTCACCGGCTGCGGCCCGACGGGAGCGTCGAGGAAGTGCCGGTCCACGATCTGCACCCGGGCGACCGGGTCCTGGTCAAGCCGGGGGAGAGAGTCCCCACCGACGGCGCGATCGTCGAGGGCCGGACGACCGTCAACGAGTCCATGTTGACGGGCGAGAGCAAGCCGGTCGAGAAAGGGGAGGGCAGCCCCGTCATCGGCGGCGCGGTCAACGGCGAAGCCGCCTTCACCTTCGAGGTCAGGAAGACCGGGGCCGAGACCTACCTGGCGCAGGTGATCGATCTCGTCCGCAAGGCCCAGGAATCCCGCTCCCGCTCGCAGGATCTCGCCAACCGCGCCGCCCAGTGGCTCACCTGGGTCGCGCTCGGCACCGGCGCTCTCACCCTGGGGGTCTGGCTGCTGGCAGGCCATCCCTTCGCCTTCGCCCTGGAACGCATGGTGACCGTGATGGTCATCGCCTGCCCACATGCCCTGGGTCTCGCGGTGCCTCTCGTCGTGGCGGTCTCGACGGCGCTTGCAGCCAAGCATGGGCTGCTGATCCGCGACCGCTCGGCCTTCGAGAGGGCGCGTGAGCTGCAAGCCGTGATTTTCGACAAGACCGGCACCCTGACGGAGGGGAGGTTCGGAGTGACCGATATCGTACCTCTGGGCAACCTCTCCGAGGCCGATCTGCTCCGCCTGGCCGCGAGCCTCGAGAGCCGGTCCGAGCATCCCATCGCCCAGGGCGTGGTCCGCGCGGCGGCCGAACGCGGCCTCGCCGGCCCGGCGCCCGAGGGGTTCAAAACGATCCCGGGCCGGGGCGCCGAGGCGCGGGTGGACGGGCGCGACGTGAAGGTCGTCAGCCCCGGGTATCTTCAGGAAAGCTCCCTCGCCGCGAGCTCGCCGCGGGTGAGCGAGATCGCCGCTCAGGGCAAGACGGTCGTCTACGTGATGGTCGAAGGGCGGGTCGAAGGGGCCCTGGCGCTCGCGGACGTCATTCGCCCCGAGTCGCGCGAGGCGCTGAGGCGGCTCAAGACCCTGGGGATTCAGACGATGATGCTGACCGGCGACGCCCGGGCCGTCGCCCAATGGGTGGCTCGGGAGCTCGGCCTGGACGACGTCTTCGCCGAGGTTCTGCCCCATCAGAAGTCCGAGAAGATCCAGGAGGTCAAGGGCCGCGGGCTCACCGTGGCGATGGTCGGCGACGGCGTCAACGACGCTCCCGCCCTGGTCGAGGCCGATATCGGCATCGCCATCGGGGCCGGCACGGACGTTGCCGTAGAGTCGGCCGACATCGTCCTGGTCCGCTCGGATCCCCGGGATGTCTGGGCCGTGGTCGTCCTCGCCAGGGCCACCTACAAGAAACTGGTCCAGAACCTCTGGTGGGCGGCAGGGTACAACGTGATCGCCATCCCGCTGGCCGCCGGCGTGCTGTACAAGGCGGGAATCCTCCTCTCGCCGGCCCTCGGCGCCGTCTTGATGTCGCTCTCGACCGTGGTCGTGGCGATCAATGCTCAGCTCCTGGCCCGGGTTGCGAGCAAGCTCAGCGATGTCCCCGGATCTAAAGCGTCCTCCTGAGGGGACGGAGTCGAGGATCGCGCCTTCTACGGTAGTGACGCCGTAACTCCTTTGTTTTCAGTTTTTTTCTAGCCTGGCACTACTCTTGCTTTGGTATCTGGCGACAACAACAAGAGGAGACCCACAGTGAAATCAACCAGTCTTATGACCGCCGCTCTTTTCTCGCTCCTGCTGGCCCCTTCGGCGCAGGCGCAAGATCCCCGTTACGACTCGCCGGACCGTCACGACGTAGACCGTCACGACGACCACCGCGGCCCCGGTGACAACTTCCCCGAGTTCCGCCGCATGGACCGCGTGGCCTACCTGGCCCACCAGCTCGACGACACCGCCCGCGGCATTTACCGCCAGGCGGCGCGGAACAACCGCCGGCCTGATCAATACGAGGCCCAGATGCTGAACGACCTCAACCAGCTCTATGGGCTGGCCGCCCACTTCCACGACGAGGTGGAGACCAACCGGCGTAATCCCCGCCACACGGCGAACGACTTCGCCCGGCTGGAGCAGTCCTTCAACCAGTTGGGGGTCACCATGCAGTCCGTCCGCCCGCGGCCGTACATCGACCGTGGTATGCAGCGGATCTACAACGTGATGACCGAGCTCTCCCGCTACTACGGCGGCCGCGGCTACAGCCGCTGGGGCCACTACGGGCACGACCGTGGGGACCGCTATGACAACGGCGATCACCACGACCACGATCGCGACAACCGCGGCAACGGCTACCGTCCGCCGCAGCACTAGATCTTCTTCAGGACCCCGGAGCCTCGCCTTCGGGGTCCCTTCCCTCGGTCCAAAAATTTGCAAAACCTCTCTGTGGGCCCCCACCTGAGCTCCGCAAGATCTTGATGTGCACGGCAAAACACCGTACACTGAGAAACCAAGGAGGCTCAATGATGCCGATGCACCACCCGTCATCGATCGATCGAGAGCTCAAGAAGGAGCGTATCGAGCTGCGTGTTGCCCCTTCGGCCAAGCTGCTCATCCAGCGCGCCATGGTGGTCTCCGGACTCACGGCTGGCGACCTTGCCTACGAGGGGGCGCGCAGGGTCCTCGAGGAGCACGAACGGATGCTGCTCGTAGGGGCGGATAGGGACGCGTTCCTGGCCGCCGTGATGGAGCCGCCCGAGCCGACCGAGAAGTTGGTGGCGGCACTGAAGCGTCGTCGAGAGATGACGAGGTGAGCCGGCTGGAGATCTCGATTGAACCGCTCGCCAAGCATCACGATCGAACGACGTTTCATTGCGGCCAACCGCCCCTCGACGATTGGTTCCGCCAGCGCGCGGGCCAGGATGAGAGGCGAAACGTAGCGCGGGTCTTCGTGGCCGTCACACAGGATCTAGGGGTGATCGGCTTCTACAGCCTCAGCTCTCTATCCCTCTCGCTGGGGACTCTTCCTGAGGAGGTGGCCCAAAAGCTTCCGCGCTACGACGCCATTCCGGCTGCGTTGATTGGCCGGCTTGCGCGCGACGAGCGGGTCCGTGGAAGGGGCGTCGGTGAGCTTCTGCTGGCCGATGCGATTCAGCGGATCCTGGGAGCCGGACGCTCCGTGGCCGTGTTCGCGATCGTGGTCGATGCCAAGGACGACCGCGCGGTTGATTTCTATCGAGCGTTTGGCTTTCGAGTCTTTCCGCTTCAGCCCAGCCGACTCTTCCTGCTGACGGCCACGGCCGAGGCTGGGCTTCGGAGGTAGGCACCGTCGACATCGAGAGCTTCGGCGGCCAAGCGTTCAAGCTGCTCGATGTCCATTCCTCCCGGTGAGGCCGGGTCTAGCTAGGAGCCTGTCGGTTTAGGGCTCGTCACAGAATAACTGCACCAGTTCCCCGGAGCGCAGCAGCCCTGGGGACGTCTGGGCCCGTCCGGCCCAACGGGCCGGGAGAACGGAGCCCAGGGCATCTGAGGCCGAAGGCCGATGCCCTGGGTGGGAGGGAGGACAATTCGGTGCGGCCTGAAGGGCCGCGGGAGCCTTCTTGCCGAGTCGGGTTCTCGCGACCCTTCAGGCCGCAACAATAGGGGCACCTTATCATCCCAGGGCATCGGCCTTCGGCCTCAGAAGCCCTGGGCTCCGTTCTCCCGGCCCGTTGGGCCGGACTGAAGTTGACTCGATCAAACTGGCACATCGGCCGGTAGCGAAGCACCACTCGCCGGAAGCGACGATCTTCCGGCCGGAAGCGGAGGACCTCTCGCCGCCAGCGAAGAAACTCCGGCCGCAAGCCGCGGGCCTTCGGCCGGCAGCCGAGGGGCGTTCGCCGGAGCCTGCCTGTGTCTCACCGGCGCCGGTGAGACATTCGCCGCCAGCGGTGAGACACCGAGCCCCCGGAAGCTCCCCTGATACCAGGAGAAGGGAGCGGCAGACGACGGGTCAAAATCCGCGTTCTCGACGCTCCTCAGGCTGCGTGCAGGAGTGGACTGTGGAGGATGAAGGCCTGACGAGCCTCGATCCCGCCAAGGTCGCGATCTCTCAACTCCCCGGAGGAGGAAGGAGCTGCTGCGTCCAGGAGGGCGGTCAGGACAGGATTCCCGTCTTCAAGGATAATGACTCGCGAGACCAGCAAGAGCTCGTTCGGGTCGAGGGTACTCACAATGACCGAGGAGACGTATCGGAGAGCCTCATCGAGGTTCTTGTCCGCCCAGGGTGCTGAGACGACGACGTCCCAGAGGTTGGGCGAGCCCTCACGAAGCACCAAGGCGAAGAGTCGTAGGTCTCCGCGGGATTGGAGCAAGCGATCCTTGACGATGGTGAAGCGCGGTACCGAGATCATAGGACCTCCAGCAGATTGGTTGCAGCGGTGATCAGTCTTTCTCCCTCTTGAACTCGGAGAGCGCGCGGACAGTCCCTTTGCTCGCTGAGAATTCCGTGGGGCGCACGTTCCTGTCTGGCAGGGCGAAGCAGATCCGCAGCGTGTCGCCATCGAGCCCATAGATGCCCAGGTAAACCACCCCCTTGTACGCGCCGGCCATTATCTCAATGTCAATCGTTTTGGGGTTCTTCGTCGCGTCGATCTTTTTGACGGCCCATTCGACAACGGGTTTGCCACCCCGCCACGCGGTCCACCTGCCGTCTGCGTCCCGAATCCAAAGGTCTCCCTTCAGGTCTTCTGCGGATGCCTTGTATCCGTTGTTCTCGGCGGAAATGGGCCTCCACGTGCCGGCCATTGCTTTCAGTTCCTTCGTGAAGGCATCCTCCAGCGGGTCGCCGGAGGCATTGGGCGAGCCGAGGCCAGCCAACAGCAAGAGGGTTACCAAGAGAATCGGGGTGTTTCTTTCCATGAAGCCCTCCGTCAGGGTCCTGTCCACGCTTTGCACTGGCGCAACGTGAGCCGGAACGCGGTACGCTTAAAGGCATGGGCCGGCCCGAGATCAGAATCAGCGTCAGTCATGGGGTGCCTTTGCAAGAGCTTATCGTATGACAGCGAAGACCTTCGTACACCAGATCAGGACCGTGCTCGAAATGATCAAGTTCGAGCACACCCTCTTCGCCCTGCCGTTCGCCTTCCTGGGCATGCTCCTCGCCGCCGAGGGGTGGCCCAGCTGGCGGACGGTGCTCTGGATCGCCGTGGCCATGGTGGGAGCGCGCAGCGCCGCGATGGGCTTCAACCGCTTGGTGGACCGGAAGATTGACGCCGCCAACCCGCGCACGGCGATGCGCGCCTTGCCGGCCGGCCTCGTCACTCCCGCGGCCGTGACGGTCTTCATCGCCGCCAGCGCCGCCCTTCTCGTCCTCGCCGCCTGGCAGCTCAACCCCCTGGCCCTGGCCCTCTCGCCCGTGGCCCTCTTCATCCTCTTCCTCTACTCCTACACCAAGCGGTTCACCTGGGCCTCGCACCTGGTGCTCGGCCTCTCGCTCGCCGGAGCGCCCCTGGGGGCGTGGATCGCCGTGCGGGGAGACGTGACCGCGACGCCGCTGATCCTCGCTAGCGTGGTGCTCACCTGGGTGGCCGGGTTCGACGTCATGTACGCCCTTCAGGACGTCGACTTCGACCGCGGCACGGGCCTCTACTCCATCCCCGCCCGCTTCGGCGTCGTGGGCGCCCTCCAGATCTCCGCCACCCTCCACGCCTGCACCCTCCTCCTGCTGTCCCTCCTCCCCCGGATCTACCCGCCGGGATTGGGCGCCTGGTACTGGGCGGGGTGGATCGGCTGCCTTCTGCTCCTCATCTACCAGCACTGGATCGTGCGGCCGGGCGACCTGTCGCGGCTGAACGCCGCCTTCTTCAACGCCAACGGCGCGCTGTCCGTCTGGCTCTTCGCCGCGACGGCGCTTGATATACTCCTCTCGTGAGCACCGAGACTTCCATCATCCGGCCCGAGATCTTCCCCGCGCAGTTGCGCGAGATCGCCGTCAAGGTGCGCGACGGCGTCCGCCTGGACGCCGCCGACGCCCTGACGTGCCTGACCACGCCCCACCTCCTCCACCTGGGCAAGCTGGCGGACACCGTCCGCCGGAGGATCAACGGCAACGTCACATACTTCAACGTCAACCGGCACATCAACCCCACCAACGTCTGCGTCTACACCTACAACTGCAAGTTCTGCAGCTTCGCGGCCCTGCCCGGCGAGTCCCACGCCTGGGAGATGACCCACGACCAGGTGTACGCCCATGCCGCGGACCAGGGGGGCAACGCCGTCACCGAGTTCCACATCGTCGGCGGCCTCCATCCGGATCTGCCCATGTCCTGGTACGAGGAGATGCTGCGCGGCCTGAAGGAACGGTTCCCCGACGCCCACCTCAAGGCCTTCACCGCCATCGAGATCGGCTGGTTCGCCAAGCGCGAGAAGCTGTCGATCGAGGAGGTGCTGCGCCGGCTGCGCGACGCGGGCCTGGGATCGCTCCCCGGCGGCGGCGCCGAGATCTTCCATCCGGACGTGCGGGAGATCATCTGCGACGGCAAACTCGACGCCGAGGAGTGGATCGAGGTCCACCGCACGGCCCACAAGATGGGGATCAAGAGCAACTGCACCATGCTCTATGGCCACGTCGAGCAGCCGGAGCACAAGGTGGACCACCTGCTGCGCCTGCGCGAGCTGCAGGACGAGACGGGCGGCTTCAACGCCTTCATCCCGCTTGCCTACCACCCCGAGAACAACTACATGGGGCTCAAGTACCACACCACGGGCGACAGCGACCTGCAGCACATCGCCACCTCGCGGCTGGTGCTCGACAACATCCCCCACATCAAGGCCTACTGGGTGATGGTCACCCCGAAGCTCGCCCAGATCGCCCTGCGCTTCGGCGCCGACGACATGGACGGCACCATCGTGGAGGAGAAGATCTACCACATGGCCGGGGCCGGCACCTCGCAGCAGCTCTCCCGCCCCGAGCTGGAGCGGATCGTGCGCGAGGCGGGCTTCGTGCCGGTCGAGCGCGACACGCTGTACAACCCCCTCGGGCCGGTCCCGGGCGTGGCCCTCGCCTCTTGAAGCCCGAGGCGCTCGGTTTCCACTATCTGGCGGTCGACGGCCCCATCGGCGTCGGCAAGACGACGCTGGTGGAGCTGCTCACCCGCCGGTTCGAGGGCGTGAAGATCCTCGAGGACGTGGACAACCCGTTCCTCGGGGACTTCTACAAGGACCGGCCGGGCGCCGCCTTCCAGACCGAGCTCTACTTCCTGCTCTCGCGCTACAAGCAGCAGCAGGACATCGGCCAGCGCGGCCTCTTCGACCGCGTCCTGGTGGCGGACTACACCTTCTGGAAGAACCGCATCTTCGCCTACCTGAACCTCTCGGACGACGAGCTGATGCTGTTCGACAAGCTCTACGCCCTGCTGGAGCCCCAGGTGCCGGTGCCCGACCTCGTCATCCACCTGGTGGCCGACGTGGACACCTGCATGGAGCGCATACGCAAGCGCGCGCGGCCGGTGGAGAAGGCGATCTCCCCTCAATACCTGGGGGAGTTGATTGACGCGTACAATCACTACTATCATTACTACAGCCGGTCTCCGCTGCTGGTGGTGGACACGAGGTATCTCAACTTCCCCCAGCGGCCCGAGGACTTCGACGAGCTGATGCACCGCCTGTCGAAGCCCATCAAGGGGACCGAGTACTTCCAACCGCTTGGATCCCGCTAAGGCGGGACCGGGACGGATTGCTCAGCGCCCCCTGCGGCGCGGCCCGGCGCGCGAGGGCCTGATCCCCCAGCGGGGACAGCCACCTCGCATCAGCGCACGACAAGCCGCGAACCCGCGGGCCTGCCAACGGCCCTTCCGTCTAGAAGCGCGCGGAGGGGTTTTATCTTTTCTGGCTCAGAAAGGAGCGTTGGCAAAATGGCTGGAGAACCGAAGACCGTCACGGTTCCCTGGGTGGCAGGGGCACCCGAGCGCGGCGACCACCTCGTCATGGTCACCGCCTACGATCATCCGCAGGGACGCACCGCCGACACGGCCGGAGTGGACATCATCCTGGTGGGCGACTCGCTCGCCATGGTGGTGCTGGGCCACCCGGACACCCTGTCGGTCACCATGGACGAAATGATCCACCACACCCGGGCCGTCCGCCGGGGCGTCAAGCGCGCCCTGCTGGTGGCGGACATGCCCTATGGCTCCTTCCACCTCGGCGCGGAGCAGGCGGTCGGCAACGCCATCCGCTTCGTCAAGGAGGCAGGGGCGCAGGCGGTGAAGATCGAGGGCGCCCGGCCCGAGATCGTCGCCGCCATGACCGCGGCCGAGGTGCCGGTGATGGCCCACCTGGGCCTGACCCCGCAGTCGGTCCACCGCTTCGGCGGCTTCAAGGTGCAGGGGCGGGACGACGCGGCGCGCCGCTTCATCCTCGACGCCGCCGAGCAGGTGGAGGCGGCGGGCGCCTTCTCCCTCGTGCTCGAATGCGTGCCCACCGACCTCGCGGCCGAGGTCACCCGGCGCCTCTCCATCCCCACCATCGGCATCGGCGCCGGAGCGGGGTGCGCGGGACAGGTGCTGGTCTATCACGACCTCCTGGGATTGGAGGAGCGGATCGCGCCCCGCTTCGTGCGGCGCTACGCCGAGCTCGGCAGGCTCTCCCGGGAGGGCATCGCCGAGTTCGCCGCCGACGTTCGTGCCGGGCGCTTCCCCGCACCGGAGGAGAGCTACGGCGGAGGACCGCGTCCGGCGGCGGAGCCTGAACCCGCGAAGCTCTACGGCTGATGCGCGTCGCACGGACGAAGGACGAGCTGCGCCTGCGGGTGGAAGCCTGGCGGCGGGAAGGAGCCCGAATCGGCTTCGTGCCCACCATGGGCGCGCTGCACGAAGGGCACCTCTCCCTGGTGAGGATCGCCCGCGAGCGGGGGACGCGGGTGGTGGCCTCGGTGTTCGTGAACCCGACCCAGTTCGGCCCCACCGAGGACTTCAACCGCTACCCCCGGCAGCCGGAGAAGGACGGGGCGATGCTGGAGGGCGCCGGCTGCGACCTCCTCTTCCTCCCCGGCGTGGAGACCATCTACCCGCCGGGCAGTGCCACGTTCGTGGAGCCCGCCGGAGCCGCGCTCGGTCTCGAAGGGACCTGCCGGCCCGGCCACTTCCGCGGCGTGGCCACCGTCGTCCTCTCGCTGCTCAACCTCGTGCAGGCCGACCTCGCGGTGTTCGGCGAGAAGGACGCGCAGCAGCTCGCGATGATCCGGCAGATGGCGCGGGACTTCCATCTGCCGGTCGAGATCGTTCCGGCCCCCACCATTCGGGAGGCGGACGGCCTCGCCATGTCCTCCCGCAACGCCTACCTCTCGCCGCCCGAGCGTCAGGCGGCGACGGTGCTCTACCGGTCGCTCTCGGCGGCGGCGGAGCTCATCGCCTCGGGCGAGCGCCGGGGCGACGCGGTACGGCGGCGCCTGCGGGAGATTCTGGAGTCCGAGCCCGCCGCCAAGGTCGAGTACGCCGAGGTGGTGAATGCGGAGACCTTCGCTCCGGTCACAAACTTGCAGGGCAACCTGGTGCTCCCCCTGGCCGTGCGGATCGGGGGGACGAGACTGATCGACAACATTCGACTGGCGGTCGAGACCACGGCCCCCGGAGGGTGATACGGATATGAAACGGACACTTTTGAAGTCGAAAATCCACCGCGCCACCGTGACGGACGCCAACCTCGAGTATCAGGGCTCGGTCACCATCGATCCCGTGCTCATGGAGGCGGCTGACTTCGTGCACCACGAAAGGGTGGAGATCTACAACTGCACCAACGGCGAGCGCTTCGCGACCTACGTCATTCCCGGCACCCCGGGGAAGGGCGAGATCGTGATCAACGGCGCCGCCGCCCACAAGGCGGGCACGGGGGACGTCGTCATCCTCGCCACCTACGCCGACTACGAGGACGCCGAGTGCCGCGAGCACAAGCCCTCGCTCGTCTTCGTGGACGCCAGGAACCGCATCCTCATCGAGAGTCACGAGCGGGTGGACGAAGCGTTGCTCGCCGGAGTGGCATGAGCGTCGTGAGGCTCGGCCTCCGCGGTGTCCGCAGCGTCATCACCCTCGCCGCGGCAGGCCTGCTGACCCTGGCCTGCCTCGGCACCTCCCCGGCTTCGGGCGGGCCCCGCCGTCCGAAGCCGGGCGCCAGCCCCAAGCCGGAGAGCCTGGTCGCCTTCGAGACCCTCGTCCAGCGGGCCATCCCCGGCCAGCAGGGAGAGCAGCTCCGGCAGGCGATCCGCGACTCCGCCGCCTGGAAGAACTTCTGGTTCAGCCTTCGCGAGAGGGGCAGCGGAGTCCTGGCGCCCCAGGAGCCGGCGGTCGATTTCGAGAAGAGCATGGTGATCGTCGCCGCCATGCCCACCCAGGGCTGCCTCTCCAAGGTGACCATCCGCGGCGTCAGCCATCCGCCCGGAGTCCTGGTGGTCGACCTCCTCGAAGAGCCCCCGGCCCCCAACTGCCGTTGCCTCGTCGCGCAACGCCCCCTTCACGCCGTCGCCGTGCCCCGATCCGAGGACCGGGTGCGCTTCGTGGTCACCCAGGGGGTGACCGCCTGCGGCGGGGGTGGATAGATTGATCGTGGAATTCCTTGAGTCACGGCCGGCCCCACATCTCCTTTTCAGACTTGGCGGGAGCAGGCCGGCGACGGTCTTTGTTGAGGATTCCGGAAAGGTCCGCCAGGGTCGGGGCGAGGGCCGCGTTCTGGGCGGCGGCCAGCTCCCCGATTCCCTTGAAGGCGAGATCGAGCAGGGCGTCCATCTCGTCCCGCCGGAAGCTGCGCTTCTCCCCCGTGCCCTGAACCTCCACCAGCGAGCCGGCGGCGGTGGCCACGACGTTCATGTCCACCTCCGCCACCTGATCCTCGACGTATTCGAGGTCGAGCAGGGGCACTCCGCCCACCAACCCCACCGAGACGGCGGCGAGCTGGTCGCGTAGCGGCCAGGCCGGAATGTCGCGGGTCATCAGCAACCGGGCCAGCGCGAGCACCGCGGCGACGTAGGCGCCGGTGATGGCGGCGGTGCGGGTGCCGCCGTCGGCTTGCAGCACGTCGCAGTCCAGGGTGAGCGTGCGCTCGGGCATGGCCGAGAGATCGACCACGGCGCGCAGGCTGCGGCCGATCAGGCGCTGGATCTCGGCCGTGCGGCCCGACGGCTTGCCCTGGTTGACCTCGCGGCCGGAGCGGGTGTGGGTGGCGCGAGGCAGCATGGAGTACTCGGCCGTCAGCCAGCCCTCTCCCGAGTCTTTCTTGAAAGCCGGCACACGGTTCTCGACGCTCGCCGCGACCAGCACGCGGGTATCGCCGACCTCGATCAGGGCGGAGCCTTCGGCGAACTTGAGGACGCCGGTCTCGATGCGGATGGGACGCAGGGCATCGACGGCCCGGCCTCCAGGACGGATGTGGGGATCGCTCGCGTTCATGGCCGGCATTGTAACCGTCTTGCCACAAAGACTTTCAGGCGGTGCTCATCCGTTGCGCCCTGGCGTTGCGTAGATCTTTCCAGAGAGGCTGGGAGGACGCGAGAAGGTCTCTCCGGTGATGACGCCGCAGCCCCCCGGTCCGCAGCCGCTTCAAGATCTTTCTACCGAGGAAAAGGAGGAGACGAAACGTGAAGACCCGTGTGATATTTGCCCTATTGATTCTTTTGTCCGCCGGGCTGGGACTGGTTCCCGCCAACGCTTCCAGCCACCGCGAGGCGCCGGCGATCAGCCGGACGCCCGCCGTGGACGCAACCGACTTCTACATGTTCAACAGCTATGAGTCCGGACGTAGCGGTTACGTCACCCTGCTGGCCAACTACATCCCCCTGGAGGACGCCTACGGCGGCCCCAACTACTTCGCCCTCGATCCGGACGCCCAATACCGCATCCTCATCGACAACACGGGCGACGGTGTCGAGGACGTCAGCTTCCAGTTCCATTGCGGCCAGGCGCTGGCGGACATCAAGCTGCCGGTGGGCGGCAAGCAGGTCTCGGTGCCGCTGATCAACGTCGGACCGATCTCCGGCGGGCCGGGAGAACCGGACGCCACCCTGAACCGGCGGGAGAGCTGCACGCTGGGAGTCGCCCGGGGCCGCCTCAACGCCCGGGCCAAGTTCCAGGCCGTGACCGAGTCGGGCAGCCATGCCAAGACCTTCGACAAGCCGGTGGACAACATCGGCGAGAAGTCGATTCCCAACTATGCCTCCTACGCGCGCCAGTTCATCTACGACATCGACATTCCGGGCTGTGCCGGCAGCGGCCGTCTTTTCATCGGTCAGCGCAAGGACGGCTTCTCCGTCAACCTGGGTGAGATCTTCGACCTGGTGAACATCGCGAACCCCCTGGGTCCCCGCGACGCCGAGCCGGACGCCCTGGCGGACAAGAACGTCACCACCTTCGCCCTGGAAGTCCCGGCCGCCTGCCTGACCGGCGGCAAGGGCCCGGTCGTCGGCGGCTGGACGACCGCCCTCCTGCCGCGCCAGCGGATACTGCGCGACAACCCGACCTTCGCGAGCCCCGCCTCGCAGCATGGCGACTTCGTGCAGGTCTCGCGCCTCGGCATGCCCCTGGTCAACGAGATCGTCATCGGCCTCAAGGACAAGAACCTGTTCAACGCCGCCACTCCCGAGGGTGACGCCGCCCTCGCCACCTACGTCACCAACCCGACGCTGCCCGCGATCCTCGAGATCCTCTTCGGCGCCGCCGGCGTCAAGGCTCCCACCAACTTCCCCCGTACCGACCTGGTGGCCGCCTTCGCCACCGGCGTCCAGGGCGTGAACTTCCTCTCGGACGGCAGACCGCACGAGATGCTGCGCCTCAACACCTCGACCGTGCCGACGTCCGCTGCCTCCCAGAAGAACCTCGGCCTGCTGGGCGGCGACGCCGCCGGCTTCCCGAACGGCCGCCGTCCGGGCGACGACGTCGTCGACATCGAGCTGCGGGTGGCCATGGGCGTGCTCTGCCATGCCTTCCCCGGAGTGTTCTGCTCGCCCGCCGACGCCCCCTCGGGCAATCTGCCTTTCACGGACGGGACGCTCCAGGACGTCAGCCAGTTCGACACCGCCTTCCCTTACCTGCGGACGCCGCTGCCGGGCTCGCCCAACGGCCCCAACGGCATCACCGGCGCGGTGATTCCGGCTCCCTGAAGCACCCTTGGATACGAGCCGGCGAGCGGGATCGATCCGCTCGCCGGCGTTTGTCTTGAATACGGAGAAACCAATGATTCTTTGGCGCAGACTCGGGCTCGCGGCCTCGCTCGCACTGCTCGCCGGCCCGGCACTTCAGGCCCATGACTTCTGGATCGAGCCGTCGGCGTTCCGGCCGGCCATCGCCCAGCGCGTTGCCGTGCGGCTGCGGGTGGGGCAGGACTTCAAGGGCGATCCCGTGCCCCGGGACCCCGGTCTGCTGAAGCGGTTCGTGCTCGTCGGGCCCGGCGGCGAAACGGCGGTGCCGGGCGTGCCCTCAACCGAGCCGGCGGGCTTCCTCTCCATCCCGGCGCCGGGCCTCTACACGGTCGCCTATACCAGCAATCCGGAGCCGGTCCAGCTCGACGCGAAGAAGTTCAACGACTACCTGACTCAAGAGGGGCTGGAGTCGATCCGCGAGCTGCGCGCCCAACGCGGCCAGAGCGACGCGCCGGACCGCGAGATCTTCTCCCGCTGTGCCAAGGCGCTGATCCTGGCCGGAGGGGGCGGCGAAGCCACCACCGGCGCGAACGGCTGGAACCGGGAGCTGGGAATGCGGCTGGAGTTGCTTCTTGGAGCTAATCCGTACATGCTCATGGGCAGTCAAGCCCTGCCCGTACGCTTGCTTTACAATGGCAAGCCTCTCCAGGGGGCCTTGGTGACAGCTTTCACCAAGGAGCGACCGGAGGCTAAGTTTTCGGTACGCTCGGACTCCAAGGGACGGGTGGCACTGAAAATCGACCGGCCTGGCACGTGGCTGGTCAAGGCCGTGCACATGATTCCCGCGGCTCGGGAGTCGGGCGCCGACTGGGAGAGCTTCTGGGCCTCGCTGACATTCGAGGTTCCGGGGCGATAGAGGAGGGCCATTCAAGGTTCCATGGACGTGAGGGACGAGGAGGATCAGCAGCTCATGAGCCGGGTGGCGGCCCGCGATGGCGTGGCATTCACGCGCCTGTTCGAGCTCCATGCGCCGATCACCCTCGGCCTCTTGAGCCGTATCCTGGCCCGGCGGATGGAAGCGGAGGAGGTTCTGCAGGAGGTGTTCCTGCAAATCTGGACGCAGGCCGACCGCTATGACGCCTCGCGCTCGACGCCGCGAGGCTGGATCCTCATGCTCGCCCGTTCCCGCGCCCTCGACCGTCTCCGCCGCCGGGATGCTTCCCGCCGGCGGGAAGAGGTGGTGGGCGGAGAGCAACCCGACGCCGTGCCGCCGGTGGGTACCGAGCGAATCGAGAGCGCCGAACGGCAGCACCAGGTCGTCAGCGCCCTCAAGGATCTTTCCCCCGATCAGCGCCGCTGCATCGAGCTGGCGTTCTTCGAGGGGCTGACGCACACGCAGATCGCCGAGCGCCTGGAGGCGCCTCTCGGCACCGTCAAATCCCGGATCCTGCTGGGCATGAACAAGCTCCGGCAGACCTTGAGCACCCAGCTACGATGAGCGAATCTCCGCACTCCAGCCGTTTCGAGGAGCTCCTGCCGGCGTACGCCCTGGGCGCGCTGGACGCGGCGGAGCTGCGTGAGATGGAGGAGCATCTGGCCGGCTGCGAAGAGTGCGACGGCCAGCTCCAGCTCTGGAACCTGGACCTGGAGAGCCTGGCGGCGGCGGTGGAGCCGGTCACGCCTTCGGAGACGACCCGCGCCCGGATTCTGCGTCTCGCCGGCAGCGCCACGCCGGCGGTCCCGCGCCGTCTGCCCGGATGGATTCTGCTGGCCGCGGCGGCCGCCCTGCTGGCGGTGGCGGTGTGGGGAGTCGCCGGCCAGCTCCGGCTGCAAGGCGTCCTCGAGCGGCTGACGGCGGAACGCGACCGGCTGGCGAGCCAGGTGGAGGGCCTGAATCGCGACATCGCCCAGGCTCGCGAGGAGGCGCGGAGGACGAGCCAGGCGCTGCAGGTGGTCGCCGACCGGGAGGTACGGACGGTAACTCTGGCAGGCCTGGAGGCGGCGCCGCGGGCCGCCGGCCATACCTACGTCAGCCCGCAAAGCCGCGACGCCCTTTTCTACGCTCACGATCTTCCCGCCCTGCCGTCCGGCAAGACCTACGAGCTCTGGTACATCGCCGGCGGCAAGCCGGTCGCGGCCGGGACCTTCTCGGTGGACCCGCGAGGGAGCGGCAGCCTCCAGGTGAAGGGCGTGCCCGATGTGGCAAGCATCCAGGCCTGGGCGGTGACCATCGAGCCGGCGGGCGGCGTAGCGCAACCGACGGGCGCCATGGTCCTCAAGGGCTGAGGCGCTTCGTCACTCCGTGATCGACGGTCAGCGCTAGGAGCTTGTGGGCTTTCCGGCGGCGCGGCCACTGGCGGACGGGCGGCCTAGACGATGGGCAGGAGGTCGTCGGCCAGCGACCGCCCGTCCTCGTCGGTGATCCGATAGCAGGGCGGGAACGGCGAGGACCGCACTTGGTGAGCCTGCAAGGAGTGGTACACCTCCGAAAAGGTCTTCTCGGCGACGTTGCCCATCACTGTGTAGTCCTTGGCGATGTCACATCCCAGGACGTTGAGCTTCGAATCGATCTGCAGGTGCGAGAGCCCCGCCGAGCAAGAGGCGCAGTCGAAGGTCGCCGTCTCGGTCATCGAGAACTCCGCCCGACCGACGGCCTGCCCCCGCGATCTCAGTTGGACGCGCAGTGAGGGCAGGAAGAGGTCCGGAGGGAACCGCTGCACGTACTCTCCCAGGTGGGACCAGAACAGGTCGGCGTCCTTCTCGTCGAGGAGGAGCTCGGGGTGGCGCAACGCCTGCTCGGTCCGCTGCACGTTCAGGAAGTGGTACCGCTTCACCCGAGGGTAGTATGTGTCGATCAACCGATGGGCCTGCCCAACGTTCAACTTGTGAACCACGCAGGCCAGTTGCAGATCGATACTCGAGGCGGCAATGCGGTCGATCGTCGCCAGAACCCGGTCCGTCTGGCCCCTCACCCCGTCGTTGATCGCGGGGTCCTGCGAATCGAGCGAAATCTGGAACATGAAGTTCTTCGGATGGGTGTTTTCTTCCAGGATGCGGATCATCTCCGGGTCGATGGCCACGCCGTTCGACAGGACGCCGACCCGGAGGCCTCGCCGGGTTCCGTGGAGGATGAGCTCCAGGATGTCGGGATGGAGGAACGGCTCGCCGCCGGCCAGGGTGATGTTGAACACCCCGAGGTCCGCCATCTCGTCGATCAGCTCCAGGGCGCGACCGGTGTCGATTCGACGCCCCGTGAACGGCATGGCGTAGCAGTACTTGCAGGCCAGGTTGCAGTAGTCAGTGATCCACATGCACACCGTGAACGGTGCGCGGAGGGGAGAGCGGGTCTCCTGCGCGTTCATCGTGCGATCTCCCGAGGTTCCCAGATCGCCTGCTCGTGCAGGTAGTCCACGAACCTTTTGACGTCCTCCAGACGGAAGTCGTGCGACTCGAAGGTGCGAAGATCCTGCTTGCCCTTGCGGTACTCAGCCCGCAAGTCGTTGAACAGCCGGAAACCGGAGTGGTTCACCCGATACACCGTGTCCGACTGGACGTTGTACAGGATGCCCCCGAAGTCCTCTTCTCTGATTTTTATGTTTTCGAACGGATCGGCCAAACTGGCCGTGAGGATAGGCCCTCAGGTGCCGGCGTTATGGGCCCACTGGGCCACCCAACTGTTCGAAGCCCACTGCGCCGTCCATGAGATGGCTGAGGCTACGTCGGCCCCCATGTCAGGATCGAACTCGGACACAGCAACCTTCTTCGCGGCGAGTCGCTCGCTCCCCAGGGACGCCAGGACGTCCTCCGTCGGAGACTCGCCCCCGGTGAGGCGCGGTTGCTTCGTCACCCCCTCCGGGGGGAGGTCCGCGTCGGCGATTCGGTTCCGCGAGAACACCTGCGACTCCACCTCCCGTAGGGCGCAGATCCTGCTGTTCCGCACGTCGACATGCACCTCCGAGCGCCGCTTGAGAAAGGTGGTGTGCCCCTTGTCCGCCGGGAACTCCTGGTTGAGGGAGTACATGAACAGCTCGATGTGGGGGGACTCCTCGTACATCATGGTCCGCCTCCTCTTGAAGCGTGCTGTTAACCACGCATTTTAATAGCACGCCGAAAAGTTGGTGTCAATCCCCTACCGGTGTGCGCGGATAGCGGCTTGGCGGCCGGGAGGACGCCATCTGCTACAGTTCCGACGCGTGTCCGAGACGCCCCCACTTTCCAGCCCCCTCGCACGTCTGAGAGCCCGCGCCGCCGCACGGCCGAGCCCGGCAGTCGTCGTGCTCGCCGAGGGCACGGATCCCCGCGTGGTGACGGCCGCCGAGCGGGCCGCCGAGCTCGGGCTCTGCCGGCCTAAGCTGGTGGGAACGCGGGAGGCCGTGGCTGCCGCCGCCGAAGCCGCCGGGGTTCTCCTCACCGTGCCGGTGCTCGATCCTGCCGCCGATCCGGATCTCCCCAAGCTGGCCGCCTTCCTCGCCGCCCGGGTCACGGCTCTCGACCCGGAGCAGGCCGCGGCCCTCGCCCGCGATCCGCTCTACTACGCCGTGCTTCAGGTCGCCACCGGCCGGGCGGACGGCGCGGTGATGGGAGCTCTCGCCACCACCGCCGACACGCTGCGGGCGGCGCTACGGGGTCTTGGGCCTCGGCCCGGCCTCAAGGTGGTCTCCTCCTGCTTCCTGATGGCGCTGCCGGATGGCCGCAATCTGATCTACAGCGACTGTGGCGTGGTGCCGGACCCCGATCCCGAGGAGCTGGCGGACATCGCGGAAGCGGCGGCGGCGAGCTGCCGGCTGCTGCTGGAGGAAGAGCCCCGCGTCGCCCTCCTCTCCTTCTCGACTCATGGCAGCGCCCGCCACCCCCGCGTGGACAAGGTGCGCGCCGCCGTCGAGGTGCTGCGCGGGCGGGGAGTGGATTTCGCCTTCGACGGCGAGCTTCAGGCCGACGCCGCCCTGGTGCCCCACGTGGCGGCGAGCAAGGCGCCGGGCAGCGCCGTGGCAGGCCACGCCAACGTCCTCATCTTTCCCGACCTGGACGCCGGCAACATCGCCTACAAGCTGACGGAACGGCTGGCGGGAGCGCGGGCGGTGGGACCGCTGCTCCAGGGGCTCGCCCGGCCGGTCAACGATCTGTCGCGGGGATGCTCGGCGGAGGATATCGTCGACGTTATCGCGGTGACCGCGGTAACCGCGGTAACTGCCGAGGGGAGGCCGACATGAAGGTGCTGGTGGTGGGAGGCGGCGCGCGCGAGCACGCCCTGTGCTGGAAGCTGCGGCAGAGCCCGCTGCTGACCGAGCTCTACTGCGCGCCGGGCAACCCCGGCATCGCCGCCCTGGCCGACCGGGTGCCGCTGGCGGCCGAGGAGGTCCAGCGGCTGGCCGACTTCGCCGAGGAGATGAAGATCGACCTCACGGTGGTGGGGCCGGAGCTGCCCCTCACCCTGGGGCTCGCGGACGAGCTCGCCAACCGTGGCCTGGCCGTCTTCGGCCCCACCCAGCGGGCGGCCGAGATCGAGGGGAGCAAGATTTTCGCCAAGCAGTTCATGGAGCGGCACGGCATTCCCACGGCGCCCTCGGAGATCGCCGGCGACGCCGAGTCGGTGCGCGCCGCCGCCGGGCGGTTCGGCTTCCCCCTGGTGCTCAAGGCCGACGGGCTCGCCGCCGGCAAGGGGGTGTTCATCGTCCAGGACGCCGCTGAGCTCGAGGCGGCCCTCCACGCCCTGTTCGAGGAGCGCCAGTTCGGCGCCAGTGCCGACCGCGTGCTGGTCGAGGCCTTCCTGGCCGGTGAGGAGGTGTCGTTCATGGCCCTCTGCGACGGCGAGCGCGTGCTGCCGCTCGCGACGGCCCGCGACTACAAGCGAATCGGCGACGACGACACCGGCCCCAACACGGGGGGCATGGGAGCCCACAGCCCTTCCGGCGGGTTGTCCAAGGAGGTTGGGGCGTCGGTCGTGGAGACCATCCTGCATTCCACCGTCGCCGGGCTCGCGGCCGAGGGGCGGCCGTTCGTGGGCGTGCTCTACGCCGGCCTGATGTTGACTCCGGAGGGCCCCAAGGTGCTGGAGTTCAACGCCCGCTTCGGCGATCCGGAGGCGCAGGTGATCCTCCTGCGCCTGGAGGATGACCTCCTCCCCCTCCTCGCCGCGGGCGCCGCGGGCCGGTTCGAGGCGCGGCGCCTCTCGTTCCGGCGCGAGGTGGCGGCGTGTGTCGTTCTGGCCAGCCCCGGCTATCCTGGCAGGCCAATCCAGGGAGAGTCCATCCGCGGCCTCGACCGCGCCGCGGCCCTGCCGGGCGTCGAGATCTTCCACGCCGGGACCGCCAACGCCGTGGATGGACAGGGTGGCGAAGGCGAGCTGGTGAGCGCCGGGGGCCGGGTGCTCTCCGTCTGCGCCGTCGATCCCAGCCTTGCGGAGGCCCTCCGGAAAGCCTATGCCGCCGTCGGCGAGATCGACTGGCCGGGCAAGGTCTTCCGCCACGACATCGGCCGCCAGTTGCTCGACCGGACCCCGCTCGAGGCCGGCGATTGACGGCGCGATTGACGGCGAGTAGCCGCCGCTGCAACAATAAGCACGAGGTTAAGAGCCCAACAATCCGACCGACCAGCGAGCTGCCTGGTATTCTTCCTGCATAAAGGATGAGCCAGGTTGCTGTCGCTCATGAATGGGAAAGTAGCCAATGGGATGTAGCGGTTGTGCTTTCAAAGGAATGTCGACGGCGGTCGAAGACACGTTCGTCGGCGTGCGGTTTCGCGAAGAGACCAATCTGACGCTCTGCTCGACGGGCGGGCGCACCTACGCCAGGGGGGAGAAAGTGGTGGTGGAGCTGGAGTCGGGACCGTCTTTCGGGCATGTCGAGCAGTCGCCCATGCCGGTTTTCAAACCGTGCCAGAAGTCGAGCGCCCGGCCCATATTGCGCCCGGTCGACGATAACGACGTGGCCGCTTACGACCGCCAGTGCCAGAGCGAGGTCAGCGGCAAGCTCTACGCCCAGGAGCGCTCCCGCGCCCTCAACCTGGAGATGAAGATCTCCATGGTCGATTTTTCTCTCAGCGGCAAGAAGGCGACTTTCTACTTTACATCCGAGGGAAGAGTGGATTTCCGGCAGCTCGTCCGCGATCTGTCGAGCCGTTTTTCCGTACGGGTGAAGATGGTGCAGGTCGGAGCGCGGGACGAGGCGGGCCTGGTCGGCGGCATCGGCATCTGCGGCCGCACCCTCTGCTGCTCGACCTGGCTCAAGGACTTCCGGCCGATCTCCATCCAGATGGCGAAGCGGCAGAACCTCAGCTTGAACCCGTCGAAGATCTCCGGTCAGTGCGGGCGGCTCCTCTGCTGCCTCGCCTACGAGGACGATCAGTACAAGAACCGGACGCCGGACGACCGGCCCTCGGCGGCCCAACCCACCGCGTAGCTCCAACCCGCCCATGGAAACCAAGCTCAACGGAACCCAAATGGCCACTCGCAAACTGATACGCCCGGACATGAACGAGCTCAAGAAGGATCTCCCTGGACGCAGTGTGCGCCGCAAGCAGTCGCCGCCCGAGCAGACCAACGCCGAGGAGTTCTACTACCTCAAGCAGATGGCGGCGAAGACGCCCATGGTGGTCATCCTCACCGACGGCGAGGAGCTGCGGGGCTGGATCGAGTGGTACGACAAGGGCTCGCTCAAGCTCAACCGGCACCAGGGACCCAACCTCCTGATCCAGAAGCACTTCATCCGCTACATGTTCAAGGAAGAGGAGCTGAAGCGGCGGGTCAAGCGGGTCAACGGCGGCGAAGAAGAGCGGTGACCGCCTCCGCGCCTGCGAAGCGTCCCGTTCTAGTCCTGACGCAGGGAGACCCGGCGGGCATCGGTCCGGAGATCCTGCTCAAGCTCTTCCTGGAGCCCGCCGCCGCGCTCCCCTGGCAGCCGCTCCTGGTGGCCGAGCGGGCGGCCCTGGAAGCTCTGTGCCCGTCGCTCTCCGGCGTCCCCTGGGAGCGGCTGGTCTACCTGTCAGGCGTTCCCGCCACCCGCTCGGATCTTCCGACGGAGGGCATTCCGGTACTGGACCCGGTGGGAACAAACCGCGTGCTCACCCTCGGCCACTCGGGGCCGTCGGATGCCGCCGGGGCCATGGCCGCCCTCGACGCGGGCATCGAGCTGGTGAAGTCCGGCGTCGCCGACGCCCTGGTCACCGCGCCGGTCGCCAAGGGCTCCATCGCCCAGCATCATCTTCCCGGCTTCAAGGGCCATACGGACTACCTGGCCGAGTTCTGCGGCTTGGAGCGCTACGGGCGCGACTACCTGATGGCCTTCCTGGCCCCGGACCTCCAGGTGGCGCTGCTCAACGTCCATCTCCCGCTGCGCGAGGCGCTGGACGGCATCACCGGCGAGGCGGTGGGCGAGGCCCTCGCCTGCCTCGACCGCCACGCCGGCGGCAAGATCGCCCTCGCCGCCCTCAACCCCCACGCCGGGGAGGGTGGATTGTTGGGCACCGAGGACGACGCGGTGCTCGTGCCCGCGGTGGCGGCGGCTCGCGCTCGGGGAATTGATGTCCATGGCCCCGAGAGCGCCGACTCCCTCTTCGCCCGCGCCCGCCGCGGCGAATTCGACTGGGTGCTCGCCCTCTACCACGACCAGGGGCTGATCGCCGTCAAGACCTCCTCCTTCGGCCTCGCCACCAACTGGACCGTGGGCCTCCCCTTCCTGCGTACCTCCGTCGATCACGGCACCGCCTTCGGCCTCGCGGGCAAGAACCTCGCCGACGCCGGTCCGCTCGGGGCGGTGGTGGAGACGACGCTGAAGCTGATCGCGGGTGGGTTGCCGAAGAAGGGCCGTCATCACCCCGGCCCTGCCTAGGGTATTTCGGACCTTCGATCTGCCGCGGTTGGCTTGGTTTCAGGTTGGCCGGTCCTTGCCGATCCTGAGACGCCCCACGGGGTAGCTGGCGCTACCCTGCGGGCGTCTCTACATTGGGGTCGCACCGGTGTGGAAATTGGAACGCTGAGGCCTTTCCGGAAGGTTGATCCCCTGATCGCCACCTACGGGCGCCGTCGATCCGGATCACGTCGCCGGTTCGCCCCCCACTGTAGAGACGCCCGCAGGGTAGCGCCAGCTACCCCGTGGGGCGTCTCCGAGGCGGCGAAAACCGTTCACCCAGCCTACCGCGGCCGCCGCGCCACCGCCAGCAGCGAGTCCCCGAACGCCGGGGTGTGCACGACCCGGCCGATCACCCGCAGCGGTTTCAGGAATTTCGTCCCCTCGCCCACGGAGCAGAAGTTGGACTCGGTGATCAGGGTCTCGACTTCGAGGCCGGCGCCTTCGAGCCCCTCGCGCAGCATGCGCGGGGTGAACATGTGGATGTGGGTCGCATCCTGGTACCAGGCCCAGCGCTTGCCCAACAGGGGGCGGGCGAGGCTGTGGGCGTTGAGGGTGATGACGAAGAGCTTGCCGCCGGGTTTGAGCACCCGGCGGCAACTCGCCAGGGTCGCGCCATAGTCCTTCAGATGCTCGATGACGTCGAGCAGGGTGACGGCGTCGAAATGGCCGTCGGGGAAGGGGAAGGGCGCCTCGGCTCCCTGCTCGATCACCTGTCCCCTTGTCCGCTGGCGCGCCTGTTCCGCCGCGTGGTGCGAGAGCTCGATGCCGTGCGCCTCGTAACCGGCCTTTTCAGCAGCCGCCAGAAAGAAGCCGTACCCGGCGCCCACGTCGAGCACTTTTCCCCCGGGAATGCCATGGCGGCCCAGGAGGCCCACCAGATAGTCCAGGTACTTGACCTTGCCGGGGTGGAGCTGGAAGTACTCGCGATCGAAGTAGCCTGCCGCGGCTTCGGCGCCTGCGTCGTTCACGGGCGGGATGCTAGCACCAGCCCGCGCGCCTGTGCTAACAATCCCGCGCATGCCGCAGACATTCTGGCTCGATCTGGTGGGAGCCGTGGCGACGCTCGTCACGCTGGGTTTTCTGTTCCTCGGCGGCTACCTCGCCGCGCTGCGTCTGCTGGGGACGGAAGCCGGCCGCGATCCGTTGGCCCTCGCCATCGCCACGCTGCTCCTCTCGACCGCCGAGGCGGTGGGGATCGGCCTCCTGCTGGGCGGCCTCGGAATCCTGCGGTTCGACTTCGCCCTGGCGCTCCAGGCCGGCCTTTCGCTCGTCCTGCTGCTGGGGCTCCGCAAGGCGCCGCCGGAGGGCGGTGTGGATGCTCCGGCGCGGGCCATCGCCCGGCGCTCCTGGGAGATCCTGCGCGAGCACCCGGCGCTGTCGATCCTATCCCTGCACGCGGTGGCGATCGAGGCGCTGCGGGGGCTCATCCGTCCGCCCCTCTCGTGGGACAGCCTGATGTACCACCTGCTGCTCGCCGCCACCTGGCTGCGCGACCGCGATCTCTTCCCGGTCTTCGGCAGCATCCCCGTCAACTACTACGGCTACGTCCCCGCCAACGGCTCGATCTGGTTCTGGTGGTGGATGGCGCCGTCGCACAGCGAGCTCTACGTCAACCTCGCGGCTCTGCCCCACTGGCTGCTGCTGGGATGTGCCACGGGAGCCATCGCCCGCCACCTGGGAGCGCGGCGGCACTGGCCGCTCGCGTCGTTCCTGGTGCTGCTGACGCCGACCGTCATCCGTTTCGTGGCCACCGAGTACGTGGACATCTTCCTCGGCGCCGTTTTCGTGGCGGCGGCCTACTTCGCCCTGCGCTGGCTGCGCGAACCGCGCTGGAGCTTCGCGGGCTTCATCGGCATGGGCCTCGGCCTGGCCGCCGGCGCCAAGGTGCTGGGTATCCCCTGCGCCCTCGCCCTCGCCGGGCTCGCGGTGCCGCTGGCGCGCGGCGCCTGGGGCCGGCGCGCCGGCCAGATCGTCGCCGCCCTGCTGATGGCGGCTCTCCTCGGCAGCTTCTTCTATCTGCGCAATGTGTCTCTGGGCGCGGATCCTCTGGCCATCGCCTGCGAGGAGACGTCGAGCGGGCCGGAGAACGCCAACAAGCCCACGATCCCCCGCAAGAACTCGGTGGTCGATCTCTGGCAGCCCATGATCCGGGACGGGCAGCTCCTGGACTCTTTTCTGGGCATCTCCAGGCCCCAATCGCAGGAGCTGGGCGTGGGGCCGCAGGTGTTCGTGCTGCTGCTGATCGCGCTCGCTCTCCCCTTCGGATTCCTTCTCGGCCTGGGCCGGGAGCGATGGCGCGAGACCCTGCTGATCGCCGGGCAGGTCTGGGCGCAGTGGGCCTTCTGGCTGATGGTCCCCTTCGCCAAGAGCCATCACGTCTTCGCCAACATCCGCTATCTCATTCCGGCGTTCGGGCTGGCCTTCGCCGCCGGTATCGCGTGGGGAGAGAAGAAAGGCGTGCGTGACCGCTGGATGGAGGGGATCGCGACGATCTTCGTCGTCCAGGGCCTCCTCCAGCTTCACGCCGAGATGCCGCGCGGCGTGCGGCTGGCCCTGGCGGTGGCGGACGTGATCGCGGTGGCCCTCGCCCTCTCGCCCGGCCTGCGCGCCTTCGCCGTCCGGCGGCGCCGCGAGCTGGCCTTGGCCGCACTGGCCCTGGCGATCTTCGGGGCGCCCTTCCTCGCCCGCTTCCGGGTGGCGGACCGTGGGCGGGCTCTGGGCCAGGAGTTCACCGCTCACCAGACCCTGGCGCGTTTCTCCGGCGCCGCGTGGGGCTGGCTCGAAGCGCATGGCGGGGACGGCAACGTCGCCGTCGCCGGCGAGCCGAACAGCTACTTCCTGTACCCGGCCATGGGAACCCACCTGGAGCGGGACGTGCGCTACGTCAACATCAACGCCGCCAACCACCGCCTCGCCGTCCAGTATCCGGCATGCCAGCCGCGGGTCGATCCGTCGCTCCAGGCCTGGATGGCCAATCTGACGGCGCAACGCATCCGGTGGGTTCACCTCTCCAACTTCCCGGGCTTCGACTTTCCTCTCGAGCGGCAGTGGATCGAGGTGGACCCTCGCCACTTCGTGCTGCGCTACCGGGACGACCTGAACCTGATCTACGAGCTCTTGCCCGACGAGGCCGGCCTACTCTCCCAGCCGTCCCCGTAGCCTCAAAGCCGCCGGGTTGGCGGGGTCCAGCTCCAGCAGGCGCCGGTTGAGCTCCCGAGCCCCCGCGAGATCTCCCCGGCGTGCCCGCAGCAGCGTTTCATTCTGAAGGGCCGGCAGATTCTGGGGATTCAGGGTCAGCGCGCGGCCGAGGTGGGCCTCGGCCTGCGCGAGGTCGCCCATCGCGAGGTAGACGCCTCCCTGGTTGCTCTCGGCATCGTCGGACCGCGGCTCCAGGGCCGCGGCGCGCTGGTAGAAGCGCAGCGCCGTGGCCCAGTCTCCCGCCCGGGCGGCGAGATTGCCGAGATTGAGGCAGGCCAGGAAGTCCTTGGGATTCAGCACGAAGGCCGCCTTGTAGTGGTCCCGTGCCTCCTCGGCTCGCCCCTGCTCGTCGTAGAGCCGGCCGAGGTTGTACTCCACCAGGTCCATTCGGGGCTCGTAGCCGAAGGCTCGGGGAAGGATCAGCGCGGTCACCGTGATCGCCGTGATCCCGAGGATCCGCCTGCGGCTCCCCGCCCGCCAAGCCTCGACCGCGCCGGCGATCGTCACGCCTCCGAGCACCAGCAGGGCCGGCACGACCGGCAGCCGGTAGCGAGAGAAGAGGAAGAAGATGACCGTCGAGAGCGTCCACCCGAGGGTGAACAGCAGGACGGGGGCGAAGGCCCCTAGCCGCCGGCGGGCCAGCACGAGCCCCGTCAAGGCCAGGAGGACGGCGCCGCCAAACTCCAGCAGCGGCAGCCGGAGAATGGGCGAGAGCGTCCTCACGTAATAGTAGTCCACCGCGTCCGGCCACTCGTACCAGCTCCAGAACATGCCGAACTTGCGCACCTGAAGGCGGGCGAATGCCCCGGGCTCCCGCCGTACCCAGTCGAGCGACTGTCCCAGCCAGTAGCGGGCGACCTCGGCAGCCGTGAGCCGCCGGCCCATCGCCTGCTCGGCGACGCGCGACGGCTCCCGCCGCTCCAGGGCCGGTATCTGTTTGCCGGGAACGATGGGCTGATAGGTGCCGTCCGCCTGTGGGTTATTGCCGATGTAGAAGCTCACTCCGGCATTGGACGTGGTGGGGAAGAAGCTCCCTCCCACGAACCCATTGCGCAATGCGACGGGGGATAGGACGAGGACGAGCCCCGCCACGAAGGCTCCGCTCCGCCTGAGAAAGGCCGGTGCGTTTCTGTCGTGAGTCGCCTCGCGCATCCAGGCCAGGGGAAGTAGGAAGGGAACGAGCAGCAGCGCGTTCTCCCGCAGCAGGGCCAGGATCCCCAGCAGTGCCCCGGCACCCAGCCAGCGCCTCATTTCTGGGCGCGCTCGCGCCGCGGCCAGTGCCCAGAGGAGGAACGAGGTGGCGGTCACCGCGAGCGACTCCTTGAGGAGCTGGGCGTCGTAGAAGAGAAAGGACCCGTAGATGGCCGCCAGCAGCGCTGCCCCGATCCCCACGTCCTCGTCTGCCATTTCGCGCCCGGCCCGGTAGAGGGCATAGCAGCCCGCCACCGCCAGAACGATCTGGACCAGATAGACCGCGTCGAGGCTGCGGCCGAACAAGGTGTAGAGGACAGCCAGGAGATACGGATAGAGGGGCGCTTGAAAGAAGACCTGGGAGCCCAGCCAGTCTCCGGCCGCGATCTCCCGTGCCCAGCGGTCATACTCCTGGCTGTCCATGGCGAGCCAGGCGACGAACGGCTGATGCCGCACCGCCCACCAGTGGGCAAGCCGCAGCGCGAGAGCCAGCGTCAGGATGGCGCCGAGCGCGGAGACGTGCCGTCGAGAGGACCACTGGGCTTCCATGGACGTGCTACTTTGGCACAGACGGGCCATGCTACCATTCCATTCCATCATGGCGACCATCGAATTTACCGGCAACTATGACGATCTCTCGACGGATCGTGGCTACCAGTTCAAGTTCTACTGCGAGAAGTGCGGCAACGGGTACATGTCGTCCTTCCAGAGCTCGAAGATGGGCATGGCGGCCTCGGCCGCCCAGGTGGCCGGCAACCTCTTCGGAGGGATCTTCGGCCGTGTCTCCGAGACCGCCTACGAGATTCAGCGCGCCGTCGGCGGCCCCGCCCACGACGCCGCCCTGAAGGACGCGGTGAACGAGATCCGTCCTCAGTTCAAGCAGTGCACGCGCTGCGGGCGCTGGGTCTGCGGGCCGGTGTGCTTCAACGAGAGGGCTGGCCTCTGCGAGTACTGCGCGCCCGACATGGACGAGGAGATCGCCTCCGCCCAGGCCGAGGCCGCCAAGCAGCAGGCCTACACCAAGGCGCAGGAGGTGGATTGGATGAAGGGCCGCGACCTCGGCCAGGTCACCGGCCCCGCCTGCAAGTCCTGCGGCGCCAAGCTCGCCGGAGGGGCCAAGTTCTGCCCCGAATGCGGCACCTCGACCGTGACCAAGAAGAGCTGCGGCGGCTGCGGCGCCCAGTTCGAGGGCAGTCCCCGGTTCTGCCCCGAGTGCGGGCAGAAGGTGGCGTAAACTACGCCGTTCCCCGCCGCCCCAGCCACCGCGCCAGAAACGGTACCGCCACCAGCCCCAGCCCCACCGCGAACCACAGCGTCGCGCCGCGGGTGACCAGGGTCACCGAGCTGGCGTCCGCCGTGTCCAGTCCCTGCCCGTGGAGGAGCGCGGCCAGGGCTCCCTCGGCGGCGCCCAGGCCTCCGGGGAGCATGGAGAGGGCTCCCAGGAAGGTCGAGCCGGTGTAGTTGAAGATGGAGAGGAGCAGTCCTGCCTTCGGCGCGTACTGCCGCACCACCAGGAAAAATCCGACGCCCTCCGCTCCCCACGCCGCCACCGACAGCACCAGCGCGAAGAGCAGCAATCCCGGCGAGAGGAGCGACCGCAGCCGGCCGTAGACCTCCTCCAGATGCGGCACCCGGGGCCCCACCACCGGCAGCCTCGCCAGGATGCGGAAGAGCAGCGCCGCCACCGTCCGCCAGGTGAGCACCATGACCGCCGCGGCGACCGCGGCGAGCCCAGCCGCCGCGATCCAGGTCCCTCCCGGGAAGGGGAGAGAGCCGAGGGCGATCAGCAGCAAGACCCCCAGTAGATCCGTGACCCGTTCGGCCAGCACCGCCGGCACCACCTGGAGCGCCGGCCCTCCCCCGAGCTCCCGCACCAGCCAGGCCTTGCCCAGCTCCCCCGCCTTTCCCGGCGTCACTGAAAGGAGGAATCCCACCAGGAAGACGCCAAGGCTCCGGCCCCGCGACAGCTTGATCTCCAGCCGGCGCAGGTACACCTCCCAGCGCACGAAGCGCAGGGCATAGTTGAGGAGCGACAGGGAGAGGACGGGGATCAGCAGCCGGACGTCGAACCCGCGCAGGCTGCGGGCGAGCGCGGCCGGGTTCGCCGAGAGCGCCAGGCCCACGACGACCAGCACCCCCAGACCCAGAGGCACCAGCAACCGGCGGCCGAGCTTCTCCAGGCCCGTGCCGCTCGATTCGGAATCAGCGGCGCTCAGGCCGCTTTCTCTTCTTCCCGCGCTACCTCGGGATACTGCTCGAAGAGGCGCATCCACTTGCTGGTCTGCTTGTACTGGTCGATGCGGCGCTTGCCGACCGTGGGGTACCACGCGAAGTCGTGGTAGAAGTACGAGCCGAAGACGAAGAAGTAGACCAGCGGCGTCCGGAAGAAGAGCTTCTGGAGTCCCTTGAGCGGCCCGAACCACACCAGGTCGCCGAAGCGGGAAACCGCGTTGTCCCCCACCGAGAAGTGGAAGTTCCACTTCGACACGTCCTCGCCCACCACCTCGATGTCCCGCGGATCACCCACTCCGAGCCCGGCGTCGTGGGCCATGCGGATGTAGGGGATTTTCATCGGGTCGAAGCCCATCATCTTGGCCGCCACGGCGTCGATGGCCACCTGGTCGCCGGAGGCCATCATGAAGTCCTTCTCCACGGGGATCATCGTCCGGGGTCCCGGGCCGTTGCCGCAGGTCGTGCCGTCCTTCACCGCGAAGATCCCCGAGTGGATCTCCTTCTGGATCGTCAGCAGGTCCACCAGCGTCTCGTGGATGTAGGAGTGCGTGTAGTGCCGGCGGGTGTTGAGCAGGCCGCCGAAGGCGTTCTTCATCGCCCCCGTGGTAGTGGTGTAGATGTGGCACTTCACCGTCGGCAGGTGGACGATGTTCTTGCCGATGAAGAACTCGGGGATGGTGATGCCTTCCGGGTAGATCTTCGGCAGCACCAGCATCTTGCCCTTGGGCTTGTAGGTGACCCACTTGAGGTCGTCCGCGAAGCAGTTGTACCGCACCGGCACGTCGTACTTGTCGAGCACCGGCAGATAGCGGTTCAGCCGCTCGCCCTTCTTGGGATCGGTGACGACGGTATTGTTCTGCACGCACACCTGATCGGTATAGCCGTCCGCCCGCAGCTTCTGGATGGTCCCCTCGAGCTGCCAGGGGGTGGTGTTGGCGCCTGGGAACGGGAAGTGCCAGGAGATGTTGTCCTTGAGGATCGTGGTGGCGCCCGGCGCGAGATGGCGCTTGACCTCCGCCAGCTCCATGGTGCGCCCGACGTCCGTGAGGACGGATTCAGGCTGGGTCTTGAGGACGGCGACGCGCGCTTTGGCCATATAAAAAAGCTCCGGAATCGATCGATGGAATGCCGCGCCGCGGCGGCACGGACTTGACATTATAGCTGGGAGAGAAGCCTTCCTGCCCGAACGCTGAGCGCCGGCTCGGCATTCCTTCCAATCTTTTGGAGCGGCTATACTCGTAAGCCGTCATGAAAACACGCTGGCTGGCGCGGGTTGTCTTCGTCCTGGTGATCGTCTACCTGCTGATCGCCATCCCGGTGGGGCTGCGTAACACTTTTCTGCGCCTGCGCCTGGCGGTGAAGACGGCGGGTGCGCCGCTCGCCGAGGTGCGGGCTCACGCCTTCGGCCGGCGTTACCTGGCAAAGATAGACGAAATCCGGCGCGCCATCCCCGAGAACGACCCCTACCTGCTGAGCGAGCTCGACGAGATGGGCGCCTTGCTGTGGGTGCGTTTCGATCTCCTGCCGCGCCGCGCCATCCTCCTGCGGCCTGGAGGATCGCCAGGCTTCGACTGCTGGCGAGACCAGGTGCGCTGGGAGGTGGTGGCGGTCGGTAGCGGCCGGCCTCCGCTGTTCCGGGAGCGTCTCGTCGCGGTGCCGCCGGGCTGCCCGCCGGCACCCTGGAGAGGGCAGGAGCGGTGACCGCGGCCTCGGTGGCCGCGAACCTCGGCGGAGTGGCGCTCGTCGCTCTCCCCGGGCTGGGCTTCGCCGAGCTGCTCGCGCCCTTGCGCCGCCTCTCCTTCTCCCGCCGGCTTGGCTACGCCTATCTGCTGGGAGTTCTGACCATCGGCGGCGTCCTCTTCGCCGCTTCCCATCTTTTCGGGGTACCGCTACGCCGGCCGGCCATCGGCCTCGTGGTTCTCGTGCCCACGGTGCTGGGATCGATCGCGTGGATCTGGCGCCGCCGCGGGAGCTGGGCCGCGAAGCCGGCGCTTCCCGTGAGCCGGTGGCAGCTCCTGGCGGGGCTCGCGATCGGTGCCGTCCTCCTCGGGCCGTTGACGTCCGCGTTGACGGCGCCCCTCGCGGACTGGGACGGGAGGATGACCTGGAGCACCCTCGCCGTCTATATGCGCCATGAGGGGACGGTTGACGCCTCGGTGCTGCGGGACGCCCACTGGTATGTCATGACTCCGCGTTACCCACCCCTGCTGCCGTTGGTGCAAGTCGCGGTGCAGGAGGCGCTCGGGGCGGCCGAAGACGAGCAGGATTACAGGGCTGTCTACGTCGGCTTCTGGGTGGCTCTGGTGCTCGTCGTCCACGATGCCGCCCGGCGGGGAGCCGGTTCCCGGGCGGCGGCCGTGGCCACTCTCTGCGCCTCCCTGCCACCCCTCCTGAGCTATGGTGGGGGCGGTGCCACCTCTTGCAATAGCGACCTGGCGCTCGCGGGCTTCTACGGCGCGGCGCTGGTGCTGCTTCTGTTCGAGCGGCCGAGGCTGGCCTCGGGCTTCGCCGCGGGCTGCCTGCTCGCGGGAGGGGTGCTGGCGAAGAACGAAGGGTCCCTGCTGGCCATGGCCGCCCTGCTGCTGGCTGCCGAGCGGTTGTGGTATCGCCGGCGCGATCCAACCGCCGGCCCGCGGGCCCTGGCCTGGTTCGGCGCCGCGGCGGCGCCGGTGCTGGCAGTCGTCGCGCTGCTCGCTTCCTGGCGCGCCGCCATCCCAAACCGCGACGACCCGGACTACTTCACCGGTCTGCGGTTGCCGGACCTGGTGAAGGGGGCCTTCACGCGTCTGCCGGTGATCGTCCCGGAAGTCCTGCGCTGGACTTTTCGCGGCTCGGACTGGATGGGTTTCTGGTGGCTCTTCCTCGCCGTAGGGCTCGCCGGCATCTACGCTCTGCGCCGCCCCCGCGTCCGTCGCCTGCTGCTCGCCGGCCTGACGCCCGCCGCCATCGCCTGGGCCGCCTACGCGGTGAGCCCGCGCCTTCCTGACCTCATCGGCGAGACCTGGGACCGGTTGCTCTTGCAGGGCTTGGTGCCGCTGACGTGTGTATTCGCCTGCGCGCTGGAGCGGCTGATGCGGCCGGGCCACCCAAGCCCTATCGCCCCTACGCGAAAATCCGCGGCGGCTCCGCCACCGGGTGCGCCTCCTCGGTGCTGACCACCTCCCCTTCCACATCCATGTAGCGGCCCTGGCCCAGGTCCAGCAGGCAGCGATTGCGGCCTCGGCGCTTGGCTTCGTAGAGGGCTTCGTCGGCGAAGAGGATGAGCTCGGCGGCGGTCTTGATGTAGAGGTCGGGGAAGGAGGCGACTCCGGCGCTCAGGGTGAGCGGCACTCTCTGCCCTTCCGCTTTGAAGTCCAGGGCCTCGATCGAATAGCGCAGGCGCTCGGCGACCGCCAGGGCGTTCTCGCCGTGGGTGCCTTCCATCAGGAGCACGAACTCCTCGCCGCCATAGCGGCAGCAAAGATCGTCGGCGCGACGGAGCTGCTTCAGCACCCCCGCTACGGCCACCAGGGCGGCGTCCCCGGCCGGGTGGCCGTAGGTGTCGTTGATCCTCTTGAAGTGGTCGAGGTCGCAGAGGATTACGGCCATGGACTCGCCCGTCTCGCAGGCCCGCTTGTGGACGTCGTTCAGCCGTCTCTCCAGCACCCGGCGCATGGCCACGCCGGTCAGCGGGTCCTCGCTCGCCTCACGGTCCAGGAGGCAGCGCTGCACCGAGAGGCTCATCTGCAGCAGCAGGCCGTCGAGCAGCTCCACGTGCCGCTGCTCGATGAGCCTTGGATCGCACCAGAGGCGGATGCGGGCGAGCACGGTGTCGTCCGGCCGGGAGCGCAACGTTCGCTCCAGGAGCTGCCAGGCGGTGCGTTTGTGGAAGCCGGGCAGCACGGGCGGATACAGGTCCGGCTCGGGGACGCCGTCCTCCAGGATCTCGGACTCGGGTCCCCACCACCAGCTCCGCAGCTCGCTCCCTGGGGCCAGAGCCTCGAACTGGAACCAGACGAACTTGACTACTTTCTCGCACTCGGCGCGGATGCGCTCGGCGATGGCCGCCATCTCCCCGGCCGGGGTGCTCATGCGTTGGGCGGCGCGGCGCAGGCGCTCGAGGTCGCGGGCGCGGAATTGCGCCTTCTCCCGCAGCAGCCCATGGCGGGTGGTCTCGACTCCCAGGGCCACGAAGCAGGCGGTGAGGAAGGCGGCGAGCGGCCAGCCCGCGGCGTCGCTCACCAGCAGCAGGCCGGCGCCGGCGGTCCAGCCGCCGAGGTCGAGGGA
Organism: Thermoanaerobaculaceae bacterium; assembly: GCA_963717295.1. Taxonomy (GTDB): domain Bacteria; phylum Acidobacteriota; class Thermoanaerobaculia; order Multivoradales; family UBA5704; genus DATARR01. The sequence goes on along the minus strand of OY970330.1, from coordinate 5,507,494 downwards.
GAGAGGGGTGAGGATCTGCGACCAGCGCAACGGCGCCGTGGGCCGGCGGATCTTGCGGTCGGCCACGTCCAGCCCCATCTCCACCAGAAGCCAGACCGCCGCCACCACCGCCAGCACGGCCGCGACCGGCCACCGGCCGATGAGCCACACCCAGACGGCGCCCGAGGCGAGCGCCGCGAAGGCGATGCGGCCGGCGTCCTCGAGGACCCGGGGCACGAGCGCCCGGCGCTCCGGCGGCTGAAGGGACGCGAGGCCGCGGATCAACCGCAGGCAAAGGTCGCTGACGATCAGCGCCGAGGCCGCGAGGGCCGCGCCCCGGGCCACGCCGCCCAGCCGGAAGGCGATGGGCAGGATCATCACGCCCAGCCCCAGGGTCGTGGCTCCGGCCGCCGGCCGGTGGCACGCCAGGGCCGCGCCGGCCAGCAGCAGAGTCACCAGCAGCCACGCCGGACTGGGTGGCCCCGCCACGAACGCGCGGATCTCGAACGCCACGATGAGCGCCAAAGCTCCGCCCAGGATGGGCAGCAACGAGGCCCAGAGGTCGCGGAGCGAGCGGGAGCGCTTCATGGAATGGCGGAGAAGACCGGTCTTAAGGGGGGATGGTACGCGGTTGGGAGGGAGGGCGCAACGTGAAGCTCCCTCATCAGGGCACTTGACGCCCCCCACGGACTGTGTATACTCAGTATATGGGTATGCACAGTGATCTCGTCCTCTCCAAGTCCGATGGCCGGCCCATGTATCTCCAGATCATGGAGCAGATCAAGCAACGGGTGGCCGTGGGCGACTGGCCTCGCGGGGAGGAAATTCCGTCGATCCGCCAGCTTGCCGTGGCGCTCAATGTCAGCGTGATCACGGTCAAGCGGGCTTATCTGGAGCTGGAGCGGGAGGGCGTGATCGTCACGCAGCACGGCAAGGGATCGACGGTGGCGACCGATCCCTTGCTGGAGCCCCGGCTGTATGACCAGGAGCTCGATCAGCATCTCGACCAGGCGGTGCGTCTGGGTGGACTGCTGGGCCTGTCCACCGACAGTCTCGAAAGCCGGCTGCGCAGGGCCGCCGGCCGCTGGAACCAATCAATCACAACGGAAGAGGAGGAATCATGAGTGCCTTGGCCGTTCAATTCGAGGGCGTAGGGAAGGAATATCCTCACTTCACGCTCGATAACGTCAACCTTGAGCTCCCTACGGGCAGCATCATGGGCTTCATCGGCGCCAACGGCGCCGGCAAGTCCACGACGCTGCGCATCCTGATGGGCTTGGTGCATCAGGATCGCGGGTCCGTGCGCGTCCTCGACTGCGACATGCCGGCGCGGCAGGCGGAGGCGAAGCGCGAGGTGGGCTTCGTCTCCGAGGACATGCGTCTCTATGGCGCCGCGACGCTCGCCTGGCACATGGAGTTCATCCGCTCGATCTTTCCGAGTTGGGATCAGACCTATGCCGAGAACCTGCTGAAGCGTTTCGATCTGAAAGCGGGCCAGAAGATCAAGGGGATCTCCCACGGCCAGCGCGTGAAGGCGGCGCTGCTTCTCGTGCTGGCCCGGCGGCCTCGCCTGCTGGTGCTCGACGAGCCGACGACCGGGCTCGATCCCGTCGCGCGCCACGAGGTGCTGCATGCGCTGATGGAGGCTCTCGCCGACGAGCGCCGCACGATTCTCTTTTCATCGCAGAACACGCTGGACGTGGAGCAGATCTCGGATCAGATCACGTTCATCGATCGCGGCCGGATCATCGACACGGCCGACAAGGAAACTTTTCTCGAACGCTGGCGGCGCCTGCGGCTCGACGTTCCTCCATCGGCCGCCCTGCCCGCTCTGCCGGGAATCGTCGGGACCACCAGCAGCGGCCGGCTTGCCGTCGTGACCATGAACGGCTATGAACCGGCGATGGCCGCGGCGTACCACGAGGCCGGCGTCACCGTGCAGGCCGTGGACAGCATGACCCTCGAAGAGATCTTCGTCGCCAACGTGCAGAACCGGCGGGAAAGGAGCGTCGCGTGAACAACCTTCTGATCAAGCGTCTCATTCTCAAGGACTGGCACTTCTTGCGCGTGCCGATCATCAGCTATCTCGCGCTGGGCGCGGTGGCGCTGATTCTGATCATGAACGGCGGCCGAGGGGCGTTCTTCGCGGGAAGCGTCCTGCTCATCACCGTCCTGATCTCGATGGGCATCCACCTTGCCTTTGCCACGGTCATCAACGAGCGCAAAGAACAGACGTTGCCGTTCATCATGAGCCTGCCGATCTCCTACATGGAGTTTACGACCGCCAAGATCCTCGCGAACCTGCTGATGTTCCTGATCCCCTGGGCCGCCATCCTGATCACGGCCGTGTCGCTGTTCGCGATTGGCAACGTGGGCGGCATCATCCCGTTCACCGTGCTCCTGATGACCGAGATTTTCGCCTCGTACATCCTGCTCCTGGCCGTGTCCCTGGTCAGCGAATCCCAGAGCTGGTCCATCGGCGCGATGGTGTTCGGCAACCTTTTTCTTCAGGCTTTCCTGTACGGGGTCTCCCAGGTTCGGAGCATCGGCCTCGACTATACGGCGAAAGTCCACACCGCCATCTGGAGCCCCACCGCGGTCACCATTCTGGCCGTGGAGATCGCCCTGATCCTTCTCATGCTGGGCCTCACGTTCTTTTCCCAGGCCCGGAAGACGGACTTCATCTAAGTCCGCGGGGCCGCCGCGACCTCCGGCCCCCTTCGTAGCGCCAGAATCGAGGCTCCGATCGTGCCCACGAAGAAGTAGCAGTCCGCGACCCTGATGGGGAGGCCCTCGTGCTTCCAGTTGGAAAGCTTGAGGAGAAAGGCCACGAACAGGCAGACAAAAAAGGTGTGAAGCGCGATCTGGACCCAGAGCGGCACCTTCCCCGGCCGCAAGAAGAGCCACAGGAGGGGGCCGCCCAGGAGCGCGATCTCCCAAAGGCCCAGGGATTGAAGCTTCCAGAAGACTCCGATGATTTTCCAGAGCAGCAGCGCCGCCGGAATCGCGAACGCCATGGAGATCCACCGCCGGTCCGCTCGCTTCGACCGCTGCATCAGCCCCCAGATCGCCCAGGTCAGGAGATACGGGACGATGACGTCGAGCTTCGAATAGAGGGCCAGGGCCACCGTGATGGCGCCGATTGCGAACTGGAGGGGCGTGCGGGGCGGGGTGGATGGGGCGGCCATGGGGAGAGGATATCAGGTGAGGCTGATGTCCCGGATTGAAGCCAGGACGCGATGTCTTTACCATGTCCCGATGCGCCAGGATGAATCGTGCTGAGCCTTCGCGATCAGATTCTCTCGGGTCGTCTCGTCTGCCCGAAAACTCATCGGCCGCTGGTCCTCGCGGGCGACCGCCTGACGACCGGGGATGGCGGCTGTTCCTATCCTCTGGTGAACGGAGTCCCCATCCTGCTGCCGGATCCGGAGCGGGTCGCCGGGTATCTGGCGGAAGGCTCGGGCGGCATGGTCGAGGAGTATGAGCGCCGCCCAAGTCTCCTGCGGACCGCTTTCCAAAGAATGACCCAGGCCGTTGGGGACCTGCGGACCGCAGAGTCCGCGGAGGCCTTCCGCGCCAGCCTCGCGGGGCTTTCGGAGGAGTGTCTGTGCGTCTCGGTGGGAGGTGGGCCGGTGCGTGTGCATCCGGCCCTCGTCAACCTCAACATCGGCGCGTTTCCCAATGTCGACGTCGTGGCGGACGCCTACTCGCTTCCCTATGCCGGCGGCTCGGTCGATGCCTTTCATTGCGAGGCGGTGCTGGAGCACCTGGAGTTTCCGGAAGCCGCCGTCGCCGAGATGTTCAGGGCGCTGAAGCCGGGGCGCCTGGCCTTCATCGCCACGCCGTTCCTCCAGGTCTTTCACGGCTACCCCAGCCACTTCCAGAACTTCACGTTGATCGGCCACCGTCGCCTGTTCGAGCGGGCCGGCTTCACGGTCGTCTCCGCCGGCACCTGCGTCGGCCCCACCTACATGCTCCGTGACCTCACTATCAACTATCTGGCCGCCGTGCTCCCAGGGGGCCGAGCGGGGAGACTCCTGAGCCGTCTCGCCGCGCTGGCGACGCTGCCGCTGCTCTGGATCGACAAGGTCGCCAACCGCCGGCCCTCGTCCCACTATCTGGCGTCGACGACGTTCCTGCTGGTTCGGAAGCCGGATCTGTCATGATGGATGTAGCGATTCGGCCTGAAGGAAGGGTTTACGACCATGCCAGATACACGCACTGCTCCTCCCGCGCAACCGGCGAAAGACGATCCGGGGTTTGCGAACTCTTTGGACGATCCCTTCTGGTGGCTGTATCGGTATCGCGGTGCGATCTACTTCGGAGGTGGCGGGCTCCTCCTCCTGTTCACGAGCACTGAAACCCGCATGAAGGTGCTCGGAGTCATTTTTGAAGTCATCGCCGCGCTCTTCGTACTCTTCTACATCAAGCGCCGGAACCGAGAGGTTCCCAAGATGATGGCTCCCCCTGAACCCTACGCCGATCTCCAGGCGTCAATGGCAAGGCTTCATGAGGAAGAGGACAAGGAGCGCTACGGGTAGAGGCCGCCAGGACGCGGAAGAGCCGCATCGCCACCGTCCGCCCGGCCAGCACCGCGACCGGCAACGTACCCATTGACGTCCCAAGGCGTCGAAGAGAGTCCGTCAGGGCGGCGTTCTCGTAGCCCCGGGTGAAAAGCTGGACTGTAGGAGATGACTATGCGCTACCCCATTGCGATTGAACCCGGCGACGCGAAGCACGCTTACGGCGTGGTGGTGCCGGACCTGCCCGGCTGCTTTTCGGCGGGCGATACGCTGGATGAGGCGATTGCAAACGCGCCAGAGGCCATCGCGCTGTGGCTGGAGGAGGTGGTGGAGCGCGGCGAGGTTGCGCCGGCCGCCAAGCCCTTCGAGACGCACCGGAAAAACCCACAGTTCAGGGGCTGGATCTGGGCCGTGGCCGAGGTGGATCTGTCGCGCCTGACACCTATGTCTGGACTGCGTCGATCGAAGACGCTTGGCGCATCCTGAGGGACCATGTGCGTCGGTGAACGATCTCGGCCCCCTCGTGGGCGGCGGTGGCCGGGTCTCCGCGCTGCTGCAATACCTCCCGAAACGTCCACAACGACCCAAGTGCCCAGGGCTGTTCCGGGGCACCGGGAAGCTTTGCGATGTCTGTTAGCAACTCGGGCAGGCGTTGCTGTCCTTTTCCCTGCTTGGCGTAAGCGAAGGCCAAATCGATCGAGCAAAAGCAGACATCGGCCAAGTCCTTTCTTTGGAGCAACCAGCGGCGTATGGCCTCGAGCGCCTTCGATCTTGCCTCCGGCCATGACTGAGCGGCGATGACCTCCGCAAGCGCCGCTCGCTCTTCGGCGACCTCTGGGAATTTCGACAGAACCTTCGCGCCCTCCTCGATCAGGAATTGCGCTACTTGTAGATCTCGATACGGAAGGGTTCGCACCGCCTTGAGCCGCTGAGGGACCTGCATGGTCAATAGCTCGAAGGCACGCCGGTGGGCGTCCTCCGTCTCACGCAGAATCGGTCCCAGCACCGGACTGCTCCAGCGGAAAGCTTCGAAATGCTCTTCGAAGAGGGCGTCCGCCCAAGTTGGTGGCTCGGACTTCTTGCCGAAGATCAGGACCTCGTCGTCGTTCAGGTACGGGCTCATCTCGGTCTCTCTTTGTGGTCGGCTCTGTGAAGACAGATGAGTCCAAGACTATCAGGTGGGAGGGAGTATGGCCGGCCGGCCGCGTAGAAGGGAAGGGAGGCAGGGGAGTTGGCCAAGCTCCTGCCTTTCATCGCTCGATTGTCAAAGAACCCGCCCTACGGGCTCGCCGCGTCGTTGGGTTAGCCTCCAACCCGAATCATGCCATCGTGATTCTTGGGCCCCTCGGGCCCTTCGGTCCCAAGACGTCCCGCCCGCACAACGCCAAACCTTGCCGTGGACGATTCACCAGCCCGGAGGGCGGCAGATTCTTAGCCCCGGGTGGGAGCCGGCGGAGCCGGTGGGAACCCGGGGTTGGAGAGGAACCATCTCTCCTGGAACCCTGCCAAGGGTGATTTCTCAGGCGATCAGATGATCTCCAGTTTCGCGAGCAGGCTGGTGTGCAGACAGCGCGCTGGATCTTCACCATTGAGACCTCCGTCCGCTATCGTAGCAATCGCCAACTCCTCGCCGCCTTCGGCCCAGGCGTCGTCTCCACCGCCACGCCGACCGCGGCCAGGCTTTCGAGGAGCTTTTCCGCTTGCGCCGCTTTGACTTCCTTGAAGCGTTGCGGGAAGTCGGCCGCGGTCGCTTCCCCAAGCTCCGCCAGAAGGTCGCGCACCGCGGCCACACGGGCGGGCAAGCCCTTGGGCCAAACGCGCTTCGCAGCCTTCTTGCCCTTGGTGTCCTTCACCGGTTTTCCGGTAGCGAGTCCCGCCTCCACAAGAGAGACCTGCGTCGCGGCCTTCGCGCCCTGCGGGTTCTGAAACTCCGGGCGTAGCCAGCGGATGAGACCCTGCTTCTCTTCCTCTGCGCGCTCGTGATTGAGGGCGACGAGGCGCTCAAGGATCTCTTGATCCGTGAGAGTCGCCGGCCAGCCATAGGCATCGAAGACGGCGGCGTCTAGGTCATCGTGAATTTGTTTCAGAATCGAGACGAGGCCCTGCTCGTGGATTACGCGCTCCTTGTCTGTGAGAACCTCGCCACTCCTAAGTTTCTCGAGAACGTTGTACATCCCAGTGATTGTGAGCTTCTGGTGCTGAGCCTGCTGGCGCTTGCGGTGTGTATCAAGGCCCTCGCCGAGCGCTCGGATTCTTACCTTCTGCATGGCAGAACAGGCCGGGAAGGGGAAGGGAAGAAAGGTCGAATTGTTATTGTACACAGGATCATTGCCGACACCCATCCAGCTAGCTGTAGCTCTGGCCCAACTGGCGTGAGGTCTACTAGACAATACTCCAAGTGTCCATGCATCATCATCGGCGACTACGCGTAGTTTCTGGTCAGGTAGAAGATCTGCATCCAGGAAAACGAAGAATCGATGCTTGGCGGTCTCGACTGTTGCGATGTAGCGTTTCAGCCCTGCGAGGGCTCGGCGCATTCCAGGTCGGGCTTCTGCAAATAGCCACCAACGCTCTCGGTAAACTTGCCTCTGGTTTTGGTCGCGCTTTGGTTTCACTCGTTGTAATAGCCACTGATAAAGCACGGGAGCTTTCTTTCTTACCGTGACAGCGTCCTCAAGTCCGAATAAATCTATTACGCAAACATCGCGAGGGATGGATGCAAGGTCTCTGCCATTCATGTATGGGCGCAGAAACTTTGACGAACCTTGCTCCTTCTCGATGGCCGCCGCTTGGCGCGCATCGAGGACAAAGCCTTCACCGTGAAGCTTCACGCCTTGGTAAGCTAAATGGGCGTTGGCGATCAGTCGCTCCGCCAATCCAACCTCAACACCAACGCTTAAATCACTATGGATGATTCCACGGACGTCCGACAGGGTGACCTCGGCTTCGTCCTCGCCTGGAATTTCTTGGGCAACGGTTCGCAATATACCTGTTGAATTACCAGCCTCACCGCAGGTCATCGCTACTCGTACGGCGGCGCCGTCAGCCGAGTCGACCCAGGGGTGGTCCGGAATCGCGAAGACCAGTGATAAAGGTTTCTTGCCACGAAGGTGAGCGTCGACGACGCGCCTCCCGAAAACTTGTGAGATGCTGTTAGTAGTGATGAGGCCAAAACGACGAGTCTTTCGGTTCGCCGTCACTATGGCTGCCTTGTGCCACCAGTACAAGACATAATCGCTGGTCTCGGGAATCGAGGAATAGGTATCTCGGACAGCCTCGGCGTAGCCATCACCAAGTATGGACCGCATGAGGCGATTGCCGATATATGGCGGATTTCCGATGATGAAATCGGCTTTAGGCCATTTCGCTTCGTGAGGATTCACGTAGCGGTACACTGGCACGCGGGCTTTCTCCTCGGGAATCTTCTCGCCGGTCACTGAAGAGACTCTCATTGTCTCGCCATCCCAGCGCGTTACCGGTTTGCCATTTTCGTCTAGGAGCAACTCCCTGCTGTCATAGGCCAGGATCGCATCTCGCCATTCGATGTTCCCGTAGTCGCTGAGCACAGGCTGCGGAACGGTCAGGGCACCCCCAGGCTGGCGGACCTGCCATTGGAGATAGCCAATCCAGAGGACCAACTCCGCGATCTCCTTGGCCCAGCGCTTGACCTCGATGCCGAGGAATTGCTCTGGGGTCACGCGGTAGTCCCTCATTTCGAGACCGATCTGCTTGTATCCGAGCTCGGAGAGGAGCGCCAGCACTTCGGTCTCGAGACGCTTGAAGAGGTCGAGCGTCACGTAGAGGAAATTGCCAGTGCCGCAGGCTGGATCGAGCACCCGAGTACGACAGAGGATGTGATGGAACTCCAGGACGCGTTTCTGAGCGTCCTGGATCTTGCCGTCCTCGACGAGCTGCTGGACTTCGGCGCGCACCAGATCCCAGTCGTTCCTCAACGGCTCCTCGATGGTCGGCTTGACCAGGCGCTCGACGTAGGAGCGCGGCGTGTAGTGCGCGCCCAGGCGGTGGCGCTCCTTGGCGTTCAAGGCGCGTTCGAGCAGCGTGCCGAAGATCGACGGGTCCACCTGGGACCAGTCGCTCTTCGCCGCCATCAGCAGCAGGATGAGCTGTTCCTTGGTGAGGACCGGAGCGTCATGCGTCGAGAACAAGCCGCCGTTGAAGTGCAGGAGCTTGCCCGTCACATAGTCCGATCCCAGATTCATGGCTCGCCAGAGGGAGCCGACGCCGCCAGGGAAGGATCGAGGGTTTGGCAGCCAGTAGTTCTCGAGGGCGTGCGTGAACAGTTTGTCCGGCAGGAGCCCGACGTCCTCCGCGAACATGGTGAACAGGCAGCGCATGAGAAAGGTCGCCACGCGCTCGGGATCTTGCCCCGCGGCTTCGAGGGCGCGAGCCAGAGCCGCGATCTGGACCGCGATATCCCGCGTGACGGCCGCCAGCCGCGTCGACGGGTCCAGCGAGAGGGGATCGGTCCAGATGGCGCGGAGCAGATCGACGTGCTTGGCGAGGTCCCGGAGGAAGAAGCGCTTCCGGTGACCATCGGGGAAGGCGCGATAGACGCCGGTGCCGTCGAAGGAGGCGTAGACGTCGAAGCAGTAGCCGATATCGCAGACGAGCAGGAAGGGCGGCGGCTCGTCCATGTGGGCGGCGTACCCGAGGGCCTGGCCCTGCGCCGCGCTCATCATCTGGTTCCAGGCCGGAGTGTCGCGACGCTTGGGGCCGGAGGCGGCGCCTTGCTTGGCTTCGAGCAGGAAGCTGCCATGCTTATAGAGGTCGACCCAGCCGAACGAGGGACCGGCGTCCCGGGTGCGCAGCACGTCTTTCTCGAAGACGTAGAGGTCCCACGCCGGGGCGCCGGTCTTCGGATGAGGCCGCTCGACCTCCAGCACGTCGCAGAGCTCGTTGAGGAACGAGTCCTTGTTCGCGCGCTCCGCGTCGCCGCTCGCGGTCCAGCGGGCGATGAAGGATTCGAGGGTCATAAGGGGGAAAGTGTATCCCAGGGCTCTTCCCCAGGCGGCACCCCGGAGGCGACAGCAGCGACTGCTCGTGCTAGAGCAACGACTGCTCGTGCACGAGCAACGATTGCTCGTGCTCCAGCACTGACTGCTCATGGACGAGCAACGACTGCTGGTGCACGAGCACTGGCTGCTGGTGCACGAGCAACGAGTGCTCATGGACGAGCAATGAGTGCTGGACCACGAGCAACGACTGCCGGTGCACCAGCAACGGCTGCTCATGCACGAGCAACGACTGCTCGTGCTCCAGCACTGACTGCTCGTGCACGAGCAACGGCTGCTCGTGCTAGAGCACTGACTGCTGGTGTTGGAGCAACGACTGCTCGGCGGGCGGTGATACGCTCGGGACCGGTCAGCCACCGCTGAGAATTGGACTCCGTGAGTTACGTCGGCTCCAGCATTGGGAACATCCGTATCGAGTCCCGGCTCGGGCAGGGCGGGATGGGCGAGGTCTATCTCGGCTACGACTCGCGGCTGGAGCGCCGGGTGGCGGTCAAGACGATCCGCCCCGAGAAGCGGCTGAGCCCGCGGCTGAAGGCGCGGTTCCTGCGCGAGGCCCGGCTGCTCTCGAAGCTCGGGCATCCGTCGATCTGCCAGGTCTACGATCTGGTGGAGACGCCGGCGGCGGACTTCCTCATTCTCGAGTACGTTCAGGGGACGACGCTGCGGCGGCTCGCCGAGCGGGAGGAGCTGTCGCTCGAGCGCCGGCTGCGGCTGAGCGAGAAGATCGCGGAGGCGCTCGCCGTCGCCCACCGCGAGAAGATCGTCCACCGCGACCTCAAGGCCGACAACATCATGATCACCCCGGAGGATGGGGTGAAGGTGCTGGACTTCGGGATCGCGCGCTCGGTCTCCGATCCCCTCCTGCGCCTGGAGCCCCCGCCGCCGCTGCCGGACTTCTCGGAGCTGGACGAGGACAATGACACCCATGAGCTCGGGCCTTCGGGGGTGTGGGACGAGCCAGGCGAGCCGGAGGTGGAGGACGCGACGCGGCTGACCCGCCTGGGGACCGTGGTGGGGACGATTCAGGCGATGAGCCCGGAGCAGGCGACGCAGGGGGAGGTCACGGAGGCCAGCGATCTCTACTCGCTGGGCATCCTTCTCCAGGAGCTGTTCACGGGCCAGCCCGCGTATGAGTCGGCGGACGAGGGCGAGCTGCTGCGGCTGGTGATGCGGGCGCAGACGCGGCCGTTCGAGGGGCTCGATCCGGACCTCACGCGGCTGATTCGGGATCTCGAAAGTCTCGATCCGCGGCGCCGGCCCACGGCGGCGGAGACGGCGGAGAGGCTGCGCTGGATTCTCGACAAGCCCCAGAGGACGCGCCGGCGGCGCCTGCGGGTGGCCGCGGTGACGGGGGCTTTCGCCTTTCTTCTGGTGGTGCTGGCGGTGGTCTCCTGGCTGGCGGTGCGGGCCGAGAGGGCGCGGCGGGAGGCGGACCAGCGGCGCAAACAGGCGGAGTCGCTGATCGGTTTCATGCTGGGCGACCTGCACCAGAGGTTGCAGGCGGTCAACCGGCTGGACACGCTGGACGCGGCGGCCGACCGCGCCCTCGCCTACTTCGACGCACTGCCGGAGAGCCAGCTCACGGACGACGAGCTCGCCTACCGCGTCAACGCCATCATCCAGATCGGCGAGGTGCGCCACAACCAGGGGCGCCTGCCGGCGGCGATGGCGGCGTTCCGGCGCGCCCATGCGCTGGGGCACGGCCTGGTGGCGCGCAATCCGGCCAACTCGAAGTGGCAGAGGGAGTATCTGGAAGCCAACTCCTGGGTCGGCCAGATCCTCATCGACCAGGGCAAGCCGGACGAGGCGCTGCCGATTTGGAGGGAGAGCCGGAGGCTGATGGCGGAGCAGGCCCGGAGACATCCCGAAAGCACGGATTGGCAGCGCAAGCTCGCCGTGGACGACCACGACGTCGGCACCGTCCTGGAGACTCTCGGCGATCTCGACGGGGCCCTGCGGGCTTATCGCGACAGCCTGGCCCTGGAGAGAAAGCTGGCCGCGGCCGATCCCAGGAACCTCGACATCCAGGCGGAAATCGCGGGGACCCTCGCGTTCGTCAGCAACTGTCTGGAGCGCCAGGGGGATCTCGCGGGCGCTCTGGCCGAGCGGCGGAACTACCATGACATTCAGGAGAGGCTCGCCGCCCGGGAGCCGGGAAATCCGGACCGGCGGTTCGACGCGGCGGTGGCGCATGGCTTCCTCGCCAATCTCCTGGTGACGCTGGGGAAGGAGGACGACGCGCGGACGCTCTATGGAACGGGGCTCGGCACCCTGGAGGCCCTGGCCTCGCAGGACCCGGAGAACACCCTGTGGCAACGCTGGCTGGCGGCCTTCCACTCGGTGCTCGGAGCGCTGGCGGTGGCGGATGGCAATCCGTCGTCGGCCTTCGAGCCGCTGGGCAAGGCACGGCGGATCGCCGAGGCGCTGGTGGCGAAGGACCCCACGAACTCCGATTGGCGGCTGCAGCTCGGCGTGAGCCGCACCCGCACGGCGGAGGCGCTCGAACGGCTGGACCTCCGGCGGGCGCGGGTGGAGGCGCTCGCCGCCCGGGAGATCCTGTCGCCGCTCCTCCAGGGCAAGCCGGATGAGCCCACCCGGGGGGTTCTGGCGGCGGCGGAGGTGACCCGCGGGAGAATCGCGGCCGCGCTCGGTGACCGGGCCGAGGCGCGGGCGGCCTGGGAGAGTGCGCTGGCCATTCTGGCTCCTTGCGCCCGCCCGTTCACGCACTGGAAGGTGCTGGCCCCCTGGACGGAAGCCCTCCTCAGCCTCGACCGGGCGGGCGAGGCGCGCCCGGGGGTCGACCAGCTCGTCCGGATGGGCTACCGCGGCGAGGAGCTGGCGAGGCTGTGCAAGGAGAAGGGAGTGGCGGCAGGGTTTTAAAGACTCCTTTCGAAGCGCGCCGAGCTTTGAAAGAAACTGGCCGTTTTCTTTCCAAGCCCTCGGAGCTTTGAAAGACTCCTTTCCAAGTGGGCCGAGCTTTGAAAGAAATGAGGCGTTTTCTTTCCAAGCGGCGCGAGCTTTGAAAGCCCTCTTTCCAAGTTGGCCGAGCTTTGAAAGAATCAGGGCGTTTTCTTTCCAAGCTCTGGAGGAGCCGCCCCCGTGAATCCCGCCGACTTCCATGCTCCCAGCGCCGGACGAGTGGTCCAGGCCCCGGGCGGGTTTGCGGCTTTCGTTCCCGCGCCGCTTCCTCCCGAGCTGGCCTACGAGGGGACGCTGGTCCTCGCGCTGTCGCGGGCCGACGCCGCCTTGAGCGAGCTCTCCGGCCTCGGCCGGCAGCTCCCCAATCCCCACCTGCTGATCGCACCCTACATGAGGCGGGAGGCCGTGCTCTCCTCGCGGATCGAGGGCACGCGGACCAGCCTTTCGGACCTGCTGCGGGACGAGGTGGAGGTGGAGCGGACCCAGGACGCCGACACTCAGGAGGTGAGGAACTACGTCTCCGCCATGGAGTATGGGTTGGAGCGCCTGCGGGAGCTTCCCCTTTCCCTGCGCCTCGTGCGGGAGATGCACGAGCGGCTGATGCGAGGAGTGCGGGGCGACCAGGCGACGCCGGGGGAGTTCCGCACGTCGCAGAACTGGATCGGCCCGGCGGGAAGCACGCCGGCCACGGCTCCCTATGTGCCGCCCCCGCCACCCGAGATGATGGAAGCGCTCGCCAACTGGGAAAATTTTCTGCATCAACGGGAGAGGTTCCCGGACCTCGTCCAGTGCGCCCTGATGCACGAGCAGTTCGAGGCGATCCACCCCTTTCTGGACGGCAACGGCCGGGTGGGGCGGCTGCTCATCACTCTGTTCCTGGTGGAGCGCGGCCGGCTGACCCAGCCGCTGCTCTACCTCTCGGACTACATCGAGTCCCACCGGCAGCAGTATTACGACTCCCTGCAGCGGGTGAGGACGGAGGGGGACTGGTCCGGCTGGCTCCACTTCTTCCTTGCCGGGGTGGAGGAGACGGCGCGGGCGGCCGTCCGTCAGGCGGGCGGGCTCATGGATCTGCGGGAGACGTACCGCCAGCGGCTGGGCCGCAAGCCGAACGCGCTGAAGCTTCTCGACGAGCTGTTCGTGAATCCCTACATCACGGCCGCTCGTGCCGTCCGGGTGCTTGGAGTCTCCGGCCCCACCGCCCGGCACGCGATCGCTCTCCTTCAAGAGGAAGGAGTGCTCGGCGAAATGACCGGGCGGAGCTGGGGACGCATCTATCTGGCTCGGCCGATTCTTCAGGCCATTGAGGCTCGGGCCTGATACTCCCCATAGGGGCGAGGGCCTCGGCGCGCTGGAAGGTGTCGAGGGCGAGGCCGATCACCTCGTCGCCGGCGAGCTTGATGGCGCCCAGGTGCTCGGCGCCGGCCACGATGTGGCTGCGTCCGCCGGTCAGCTCGGCGAGCGAGCGGGTGTCCTGGGGGCGCACGCCCTTGTCGCGCTCGCCGCTGACATAGGTGACGGCTGCCAGGGACATCGAGCCGGCATGGAGGCGGATGTCCAGGAAGCGATGGGCGAACGGCAGGATGGCGCGATAGAAGAGGTAGCCGGGCCGGCCCAGCGGTGCCATGCGCCACGACCACTCGAAGAGGTGAGGAGAGACGTCCTCGAAGAAGGCGCCGGCTACCTTTCGGGTGCGGCTGAGGACGGGATGGGCCCAGTAGCCCCCGGAGCTGACACCCCAGATGTGGAGGGGAAGGCCGGCGGCGCGCGGGTGCAGGAAAGCGAGCGCCGCCTCGACGTCGCGGTCGAAGAAGACCCGCGGTGGACCGCTGGCGCCGAAGCCGCCGAAATCGAAGGTGAGAGCGTGGTAGCCGGCGGCGCGCAGGGCCAGAATGCGGCCCCGCAGATTGAAGTAGGCCCGGCCCCAGATCAGCCACGGATGAAGAAGAAGTACGACGCCGCGGGCGCGGCCTTCGGCAGGGTACCAGGTCGCCGCGAGCGTACCGGGCCCATGACACCGCGGGACCTCGAGGTGCTCGAACGGCGCCAGCCTCTCCGGAGGCTCCGGCTGGGGCACTTTGGCGAGCCGCGGGGACAACGCCAGGAAATAGGCCATTGCAAACCGTTCCAGCCTGGGTCCGGGACGACTCGGTACCGGCGATTTCTCCATCACAATTGCCTTCCTCCCCCATGGGAGTTAGTCGTGGCGGAGGGCCTGGGTGTTACAGGCCGCGCGATCCAGCAAGGTCAAGTCGCTTGCCAGCTTCGGCAACGGAAGGAGTGATCTGGGAGGGTGGCGCGTTCCAGCGAAGAAACCATACCACAAGGGTAAATCCGGGCATTTTTGATTAGACTTGTTATCAAAGCTGGATACACGCAACTCAGCGTTTCTTAAAACTGACACGCTGGAGCCGCCGGGTTGCCTCGCGTTGAGCTGCCGGAGAACACCGTGTAGGATTCCCAGCCATGCCCCAGACACCGAAGGGTCCGGCGCGCGTCGAGGCCATGCGCCGCTTCCGCGACGATCTCTACGAGCTCCGCGAGCCGTCCACCGATCCGCGCCTGTGGAACAAGGATCTGGCGCCCACCCGGGTCGAGCAGCGCACCTGGACCACCTACAACATGGCGTCGTTGTGGGTGGGTTTGTCGGTCTGCATTCCCACCTACATGATGGCGGCCGGATTGGTGGAGGGCGGCATGAGCTGGGGGCAGGCCCTGTTCACCATCCTGCTGGGCAACCTCATCGTGCTGGTGCCCATGGTGCTGATCGCGCATCCGGGAACCCGCTTCGGGATTCCGTTTCCGGTCCTCGCCCGGGCTTCCTTCGGCACCCGGGGCGCCAACGTGCCGGCGATCCTGCGGGGCCTGGTGGCCTGCGGCTGGTTCGGCATCCAGACCTGGATCGGCGGCCAGGCGATCCACACCATGCTGAAGACGGCCTTTCCGGCCTGGGAGCGGGTGCCGGGCGGCGTCTGGATCGCGTTCTTCGCCTTCTGGCTGATGAACATGTACATCGTGATGCGGGGCAGCAACGCCATCAAATGGCTGGAGGCCTGGGCGGCGCCCTTTCTGATCGTCGCCGGCCTCGCCCTCCTGGCCTGGGCCGCGGTGCGCGCCCATGGGCTGGGGCCCATCCTGGCGCAGCCGAGCAAGTTCAAGACGACGGGGGAGCTCCTCGTCTTCTTCGTGCCGTCGCTCACCGCCATGGTGGGCTTCTGGGCGACGCTGGCGCTCAACATCCCCGACCTGTCGCGCTTCGCCCGGGATCAGAGGTCGCAGATCCGCGGACAGATGTATGGGCTGCCCACGACGATGACGCTCTTCTCGTTCATCGGCGTGGCCGTGACGTCCGCCTCGGTGATCATCTTCGGGCAGGCGATCTGGGATCCGGTGGTGCTGCTCTCGCGGCTGGGGAACCCGCTCGTCATCCTCGTCTCGCTCTTCGCCCTGCTGGTGGCGACGATCACCACCAACGTGGCCGCCAACGTGGTGGGGCCGGCCAACGACTTCGCGAACCTCTGGCCGTCGCGCATCTCCTTCGCCACCGGCGGCGTGCTCACCGGCATCCTGGGGATCGCCATCATGCCGTGGCGGCTGCTGGCCGACTACGGCACCTACATCTTCGGCTGGCTTGTGGGCTACTCAGGGTTCCTGGGACCGATCGCGGGGATCTTCATCGCGGACTACTGGATCATCCGCAAGGGCCGCCTCTCGCTGGCGGACCTCTACGACTCGGATGGCATCTACGGGCGCTGGAACTGGAAGGCGCTGGTCTCGCTGGTGGCGGGGGTGGTCGTCGCCCTCATCGGTCTGGTCGTGCCGGCGCTGCGCATCCTCTACGACTACGCCTGGTTCGTGGGCTTCGGCGTGGCGTTCTTGCTGTATTGGGCGTTGATGCGGGGCACGCCGGTGGTGGATTTGAGTGGAGTGCCGGATCTGACGGCTGATCCTCAGAATCGATAAGATCGCCGGATGTCTTCACCGGTGGAGCAGAGCGATGGAAAGCCCAGTGTCATGGCCGGGCGCGTCTTCGACATCGTCCGCGACCTGCGGACGGCGGCGCTCTGGTTGCTGGGGCCGGCTGACCTGCTGATCCGGCGGCTGAGCGGCCGTGGCGACCTGCCTCCACTCTGGTTGCGCCGGCATGCCGGCCCGGTCAGCGGCTTCGAGAGTGCAGCCCGAGACATGGAGGCGATCCTCCGGCAGCTCCAGCTCGTGCGGAGGACGGATCAGATCCTCGAAATCG
This sequence comes from Thermoanaerobaculaceae bacterium, assembly GCA_963717295.1. Lineage (GTDB taxonomy): Bacteria > Acidobacteriota > Thermoanaerobaculia > Multivoradales > UBA5704 > DATARR01. The sequence continues at coordinate 5,490,794 of OY970330.1, read as the reverse complement.
GTTGCGGCTGCGGGGCGATGGTCCCGGCATTCGTCCGCATGCTCGGCCCCGAGGGCCGGTACGCGGGATTCGATGTCCACGCTCCGTCGGTCCGCTGGTGCCGCCGGCACTTCGCCGCCGATCCGAGGCTCCGATTCCAGCTGGCCGAGATCGCCTCGCCGTACGGCGATCCTTCCCATTGCCAGCCTGCTCAGGCCTATCGCTTCCCCCTGGATGCTGCCGCCGCGGATTTCATCCTGGCCAAGTCTGTCTTCACGCATCTCATGGAGGAAGAGGTCCGCCACTACCTGGGGGAGATCCGCCGGACGCTGCGGCCAGGCCGGCTGGCGCTGATCACGGTCTTTCTCTTCGACGGCTCGGGACCAGCCGCGGTGAGGCCGCCCGCCTTCTCCTTTCCGCATGGTGACTCGTCCGTGCGCTGGCTGCGGCCGCTACGGCCGCGGGCCGCCGTGGCCTTCGATCGCGGATTCTTCGAGGGGATGATCGCGGAGGCCGGCCTGACCTTGCGGGAGATGGTCCCGGGCTTCTGGCCGGGGACCGCACCGGTGCCGCAAGGTCAGGACATCCTGATCCTGAGTCTGCCCGAGCCTAGGGGCAGGTGATCGATCTCGGGCTGTTCGACAGCTTGGTCTCCGTGCCGCTGTACTTGATGGTGATCGAGTGGGCCACACCGTTCTTGAGGCTCTGCGGCACTGGCCAGACGAAGCCGTGGACTCCGTTGCCCTTGCCGGCGTTGAGGAGATCCTGGCGGAAGTCGGCGGCAGGAATCGTGGCGATCAGCGTCCCTCCGTCGAAGATGTCGACGCTGATCGACGTGTTGGGGAAGGTGGGATCCCACGCCCAGCCATTCATCGACTGGCAACTGGCGGAATCATGATTGCCGGCAAAGCCGCAGGAGCTGGCAGTCCCTCCGAAACCGGGTGGCAGATTCGCTCCGGCGTCGGCCCAGTAGTAGAGATACCACTTGCCCAGCGTCGCGTCCGTGATCTCTGTGAATGAGGAACCTTCCGAGATCTGTGCCACGACGACTTTGGGCTCGACGAGCTGGCGGTTCGCATCCTTGAGATAGCCCGCGTCCCAGACGGAGTAGATCTTGGGAGGACTTGGATGGGTCGGCGCGACCCAGACCCGCCCCGTCCGGTTCCAGGTGAGGCCGATCGTCGTGGCACTCCCCGTCGACACCCATTCGTCGATGTTCGTGAGGCTGGCCGACGGGTCGGCGGTCAGCATGTAGAGGTTGCCGTCGGCGCCCCGCGCGATGTCGGAGAGCCAGACAGGAGCGGCCGTCAGCCCGGTCAGCGAGATGCACCCGTCCCCCGCGGGGTTCACGACTGCCATACTGGCATTGATCTTGTGCCGTACCCAACCCGAGACACAGGAGGGAAAATTGCCATCCGGATGGTAGACGTAGAGATCGCCGTTGGGATGCAGCACGAACGTGCCCAACACTCCCGAGCCTTTTCCGGAGCAACTGCCCAGCGTCCGGCAGCTGGAGGTGATCGGCTTCACCCACTGGTTGGTGACCTGGGCATCTGTCGCTCGATAGGTCAAGTTGTTGAGATCCAACCGGGCGACTCGATCACGGTCGGTCATCGAAAATGGCAGGAAGGTTGAGGTATAGGCGACTCGCCACTTGCCATTGTAGAAGATAGCGGAAGGGAAGGGGGCCTCGGCTTCCCCACGTGAAGGCTCGGTGTCGAAGTTGTTCGTCGCCCATATCCCGCTGAATCGCGGCGTCGCGCTGTGCCCGGCTGCTGGGTAGATGAGCGAGAAAATCCCCTCCCAGTGACTGTGACCGCTGGTGATGTGACCGGCGTCCACCATAATCGCGATGTCGCCGTTGCCCAAGAGGATCGGATCGGGACCCTGGATGTAATTGAGCAAGTCCTGGGCGCCGTTCGGGGGCACGCAGGTCGGCCGCGTGGTGATGAAGCCGGTGGTCTGGGCGAGGCAGGCCAGACTGAGAGTGAAGAGGAGGAGGAACAAGACCACTACCTTTGAGCTTCTGGACATCCTTGTAACTCCCTTTGCAAAGTTCTCCGTCGACAGCGACGAGAGAGCCTATACAAAGGTGTCTATATTCAGGAAACGTTTCAACGGCCGTGCGCTACATTGGCTTGAGCCGTGCCGCCTCGGCGATCTCCCACAGCCGGCTCGGCTTCAGGGGGATCTCCAGGATCTCCAGGCCGGGGATGGCGAGGGCGTTCTCGACCGCCTGGGCGAAGAGGGCGCCGACGGGGATGGCTCCGGCTTCGCCCGCGCCCTTGGTGCCGAGCGGCGTTGAGCGGCGAGGCCGTCTCCTCGTGGCCGACCTCGATCCGCGGCACGTCGAGCGCGGTGGGGAGGAGGAAGTCCATGAAGCGAGGCGTTGAGGAGCTGGCCGTTGTCGTCGAAGACGAGCTGCTCGTAGAAGGCGTTGCCGATCCCCTGGGCGACGCCGCCGTGTACCTGTCCGTCGACGATCAGCGGGTTGATCACCACGCCGCAGTCGTGGACCACGACGTACTTCAGGATCTTCACCTGCATCGTCTCGGGGTCCACCTCCAGGATGCATGGCGTGGCACGCCGCTGGCGGTGGCGCCGCGGTGGGGGCCGAAGTAGCGGGTGGCCTCCAGCCCCGGCTCGGTGCCCGGCTTGACGGCGCCGCGCATCGGGTTGGCCCGCACGGCGAGCTCGCCGAGGGAGATCGAGCGCTCCGGTTCCGCCTGACGACCTGAGCCCGGCCATCCGCGAGCTCGATCTGGTCCTCGGCGGCTCCGAGATGCTCGGCCGCCAGCTTGATGGCTTTCTCGCGCACGCTCTTCGCGGCCTCGTGGATGGCGTTGCCGGCCACCACGGCGCCGCGGCTGGCGAAGGTGCCGGTGCCCCAGTGGAACTGGTCGCTGTCGCCGGTGACCACGTCGACGTCAGCGCACCGTCGACGCCGAGCTGCTCGGCGGCGACCTGGGCGAAGACGGTGAAGTGTCCCTGCCCCTGGGTGCCGATGCCGGTGACCACGGTGACCTTGCCGCTCGCCTGCACCTGCACCCGCGCGCCCTCGAACGGCCCGATGCCCGGTGCCCTCGACGTAGGCAGACGACGCCGATGCCGACCGCCTTGCCCTCGGCGCGCAGGCGCGGCTGCTCGTCGCGGACGAAGGCGTCCCAGCCGATCATGGCGAGCGTCTTGTCGAGCACCGGCTCGTAGTTGCCGCTGTCGTAGTAGAGCGGCGCGAAGTCCTGATAGATGATCTCGTGGTCGTGCGGGAACTCGTCGGGGCGCAGGAAGTTGCGCCGGCGGATCTCGATGCCGTCGATTCCCAGCTCGCGGGCGGCGAGGTCCATCAGCCGCTCGATGACGAACACGCCATGCTGGCGGCCGGCGCCGCGGTAGGGGGTGACGATCGGTCTTGTTGGTGAAGATCGCCCGGAACTCGCTCTCGTAGGCCGGCACCCGGTAGGGACCGAGCAGCGTGCACTGGCTGTTGATCGGCACGGTGAGGCCGTACGGGTCGTAGGCGCCGGTGTCGTGCAGGAACGAGTCCTTGACGCCGAGGATGCGGCCGTCGCGGGTGAGCGCGATCTCGGCGTCGTGGATCTGCCCGCGCTCCTGGGTGGTGGCGACGAAGTTCTCGGAGCGGTCCTCGATCCACTTGATCGGGCGGTCGAGCTGCAGGGCGAGCCAGGGGATCAGTACCTCTTCCGGGTAGAACATCATGATCTTGGGGCCGAAGCCGCCGCCGATGAACGGCGCGACCACCCGCACCTGGTGCTCGGAGAGGTCCAGCATGGCGGCGAGGCCGTTGCGCACGGGGATCGGCGCCTGGGTGGTGTCCCAGATGGTGAGCTGCTGGGCCCGCGCGTCCCACTGGGCGACGACGCCGCGGTTCTCGATCGGCCGCCGCGGCGCCGCGGTCGTAGGAGAAGCGGCGGCGGATGATCACGTCCGCTTGCGCCTTGGCCGCCTCGTAATCGCCCTTCTTCTGCGGCACATAGGCGGCGACGTTCGAGCCCACGTCCTCGTGGACCAGGGCGGCGCCGGGATCGAGCGCCTTTTCGAGATCGACCACGGCCGGCAGCGGCTCGTAGTCGACCGCGATGTCCTGCGAGCGCGTCCTCGGCGACGTAGCGGGTAACGGCGACGACCACGACGACGGGCTCGCCGACGTGGCGCACCTTGCCCTTGGCGAGCGGCACCTGGGTGCGCTGGTGGAAGGTCATCCCCTCGATCGGGCGGCGGCGGCACCAGCAGCGGACCCGGCTGCCAGTACGCGCCGAGATCCTCCGCCGTGTAGACCGCGAACACCCCCTCGCGCCGCCGCGCGCGCGACACGTCGATGCCGCGGATGCGGGCATGGGCGTACGGGCTGCGCAGGAAGGCGACGTGCACCATCCCTGGCAGCTCGACGTCGTCCACGAACAGCGCCCGCCCGGTGAGCAGGCGGGGGTCCTCGTTGCGCTTGGTGCGGGTGCCGATGGGGGAGGCTGTCGTCATGTCGTCGTCTCCGGGTCCTGAAGAAAAGTCTACCGCCGAGCGGGCGGCTCGCCGGAGAGGTCCTGCCGCACCCTGCTGACTAGAGGGGTCTGCAACGCAGACGTGTTAGAGACCCTCATTTTACTAAGGAGGATAGGATGAACAAGGCAAGAAGGTCCACTCTCGTACGGTTGGCATTGCTCGGTCTGGCCATGATCCTGATGACGCTGGCCATCCAGCCGGTGGCGGTGAACGCCGCCACCTGCGCGTCGATCGGTTGCGGCTCCTGGCAATATTTCGGGTGCTGCGGCAGCCACCTCTATCAGGAGCGTACCTGTTGCAACGGTTCAACCTGCTGCAACCAGTTCCGGTGCACCACCGCGCCCTGCATGTTCTAAGCGACGGGCGGAACGACTCCCGGTAGAGCCTCGAGGCGCGCCCGCGGATCGCGGGTGCGCCCCCGAGCCGGCTTCCTTTACTTCTCCTCGACGAACGCCACGATGCGCGCGAACGCGGCCTCGCCGCCGCGGAAGCGGAAGGGGAAGCAGCCGAGCCAGACTCGCTGATCGAGCACCTCGTCGATCATGCCTCCCACGTTCTCGGCGTGGAAGACGCCGTGGGGGAAGAGCTTGACGTGCATGCACTGGTAGTCCTTCGGCCAGGGGAAGGCCTCTTCGAGCGGCATGCCGATCACCGCCTCGACCTCGGGGATCAGGTCCGGCCGCGCCTTGCGCACGTTGGTGTTCCAGGGATGGTCGGCGGCGATGCAGTCGACGGCCAGCCAGCGGATGCCGCGGTCGAGCACCCAGTCGACGAAGCGGCTCTGCGGGCCGGGGTGCTTGAGGAAGCAGCGGGGCAGGTCGGCCTTCTCCTGCTGGCGGACCTTGTACCAGTCCTCATTGTAGAAGTGGTGATAGCCGGTGTGGATGACCAGGATGTCGCCGCGCTCGATCTTGATTCCCGTCTTCGCCTCCCACTGCTCGAAGTGCTCGGGGCCGTAGATCTGGTAGTCGCCGATGCCGAACTGCGAGAGGTCGACGATGCAGGCCGGACCCACCAGTTTGTCGAGCGGGATGCCGGAGATGTCCGGCCCCGGATCGTAGAAGTGGATGGGCGAGTCGAGATGGGTCGCGATGTGGTTGGTGGTCGAGAGGAACTGCGCGTTGACCCCCTCGAAGGCGAGCCTCTTGACCCACTTGACGGTCGGACCCTCGTAGAAGGCGAACGAGGGGGAGTCGGCGCTGAAGTTCTGCGACAGGTCGAGGATCTTCACCTTGCTCATGTCATAGGGGACGTACACGGTCTCCTCCTTTAGCTAAATGGAATAGTGCTCCGCGAAAGCTACCAGAGCCTCTTCAAAGATCTCCATGGGCGGCCTCACCAGCCCGGCGCCTACCTGGCCGACGCCGGCCAGGCGGTGGGCGATGCCGGTGTTGACCCGCGGTGTGATGCCGAGCTCCACGACCTTGCGCAGATCGATCCCCACCGGGCTGCCGCGAAAACCGAGGGCGGGGATGGTGAACTGGCCATGCTCGGCGACGGTGATCTCGTACATCTCCAGGGTGGCGTTGAGAGCGTCCTGAGGCTTGCCGCCGATGAAGGTGACGATGGCCGGCGCCGCCGCCATGGCGAAGGCGCCGATGCCGGCGGTCTCGGTGATGGTGCTGTCGCCGATGTCCGGGTTGGCGTCCGCGGGGGTGAAGCCGGGGAAGTAGAGGCCGTCCGGCACCTGGGCGGGGGCGGTGAACCAGCGGTCGCCCAGGCCGCTGACGCGGATGCCGAAGTCCGTGCCGTTGCGCGCCATGGTGGAGACGATCGTGCTCCCCTCGACGCCGTGGGCGGCGTCGGCCATGGCCTTGCAGGCGGCCATCACCGGGTTGAGGACGGAGAGCGGGTTGTCGCCCAGGAACTTCAGGACCTCGGACTGATCGCTCGGGGCGGCTTTGGACTGCGCGATGTGCGGCGCCAGGAGCTTGAGAAAGAGGAGCGAGCCCGCCTTGTTACGGTTGTGCCCCTCATCGCCCATGTGCAGCGCCTCGGCGACGAGGGCACGCAGGTCGATGCCGCCGGATCGATTCAGGGCCTCCGCGAGCACGGAGGCGAGGACGTCGTTCATCCAGCGCAGCTTGGTGAGGACCTCGTCGCTGAAGGCGCCGTAGCGAAGCACCTTGCCATAGCCCTCGTTGAGGTTCGAGAAGGTGCGGTGGCCATGGACGGCGTCCTCGACGACGTAGACGCGCATGGAGGGGGAGATGACCCCCGCCATCGGGCCGACGGAGGCGTGATGATGGCAGGGCTCCAGGCGGATCTCGTCCCGCTCGACGAGGGCGATCGCCTCGGCTTCATTGCGGGCGCGGCCCTCGAACAGCAGGGCGCCGGTCACCGCGCCGCGCAGCGGCCCCGAGGCGCGCTCCCAGGCGATGGGCGGTCCGGCGTGGAGGAGGAGATCGGCGTGCAGGCCGGGGATGACGTCCCCCGCCCGGGCGATGCCGGTGAGCATCGGCCGCGCGGAGGTCATGCGCTTTACGGCGGTGCGGTTGGCCTGATCGATGTCCATTCAGTGGGCTTTCATGCGAGCGAGGATCGCCGCGAGCTTCTCGTTGCCTCCGGCCGGAGGCTTCCACTCTACCTGCACGGCGCTGGCTCCCTGGGCTCGGAGGCTATCGTAGAACGACTCCAGGCCGGCGTTGACGGCGGCGAGGGGAGGACGGATGGATTCCAGGGGAACCGGAGTTTCCGATGTCTCCCCTCTCGCCTGCCGCTGCCAGACGGCCTCGACGGCTTCGGAGACGGTGCGGTAGACGTGAGCTCCGGCGCGGCGGAGGGTGGCGATCTGCTCGGCGAGGTTCTGAGGGCCCTCATCGGTTCCTATGATGATGACGAGGATATCCAGGCTCCCGGCACGGTCGTCTAGGACCCGCTCGATGACCGGGGCCAGCTCTCCGGCAGGATCGGCATGAGCGCCGTCGCCCAGCACCACATCCAAGAGGATGATCCCCACCTCCGGATCGGCCGCCTCCTGGCGCAGCCGGCGTAGGCGCAGATCTTGGTCGATCATCGGGTGCAGGCGGCCGACCGTGAATTCGTCGTCCCCAAGATCGAGGATCGTGTTCCCTTCCTCCGGAAGGAAGGTCCGCAGGGCCAGCCGCGCCTCGTAGGCCAGGGTGCCCCCGGCGAAGAGGCCGCGGAGGAAGCCGCGCTTTTCCGGAATCGGCCCATCTTCTTTCCTCTCCTCTTCCAGCAGCTTCGTCGCCAGCTCGGCCGTCTCCGTGAGACTGACGGCGAAGTGGATGGCACCCAGCCGGCGCAGCGGCGGAACGAGGCCGAGGAAGTCCACCACCACCGGCTTGCCCGTCGCCTGGGCCGCCGCGAGCAGGCGGGCGGCGACCTCGGGTGCGGGGGGCTTGGAGATGAGGACGATGACCCGCGTCTCCGGATCGCGGCCGAGGAGATCGAGGGCTTGGCGGGCGGTGATGCCGCCGACCTCCGCCGAGAGATCCCGGCCGCCGGTGCCGATCGCCTGCGAGACGCCGGCTCCCAGGTGGTGGAGGTGGCTGGTGACGGCCTGGAGCCCGGTGCCCGAGGCACCGATCAGGCCGACTCCGCCTCTTCGTACGCGGTTGGCGAAGCCGAGCCCGGTGCCGCCGACGATCGCCGTGCCGCAGTCCGGTCCCATCACCAGCAGGCCCTTCGCGAGCGCTTTACGCTTGAGGGCGACCTCCTGGTCTACAGGCACGTTGTCACTGTAGAGGAAGACGTTGCGGCCGTGATCGAGGGCCTCGTCCGAAACTCCGGCGGCGTAGCGGCCGGGCACGGAGATCAGCACCCAGCCCGCCTCGGGGAGGAGCTTCAGGGCGGAGGCGAGGCTACGCGGCCGAAACTCCTGCTCGCCGCCACCGCGCCGTACCTGGAGGAGGGAGTCCACCCGCGCCAGGGCCTCCGCCCCCGCCTCATCGCTCTCGGCCTTCACGGCGATCAGCAGATCGTGAGGGCCGGCTTCGATATCCTCCCCCGAGATCAGCCCGCTCGCCGCGAGGATCTCGTGGTTGGCGGGCGTCGCCATCACAACCCCCGCGTCCAGCACTCCGGGCAGGCTCGTCAGCGCCCGCTGGAGCTGCATGAGGACGACCGAGTCGTAGTAGGCGCCGGGACGGACGGCGCAGCGGACGATTGGCCCCCTGAGATCACCGGTCATGACCGCAGGGCGTTCTCCAGATCGGCCGCCCAGCTCAGCAGCGACTCGTCGCACCACCAGCGGGCGGAGACCTGAAGCCCCAGAGGCAGACCGTTGACGTTGCGCCCGGCGGGCAGGCAGATGGCCGGCATCCCGGCCTGGCTCCAGGGGACGTTCATCACCGGATCGCCCGTACTGTCGAGCCCGCGTGGCGCGGCGCCCAGGGCGGGCGGCGAGATCCAGAGGTCGATCTTATGCTCGTCCATATGCGCCGTCAGCACGTCGCGCAGCTCCTCGCGGCCGTCGAGGTCCCGCTCGAGCTCGTCGTCCGTCACGGACTGGCCGCGGCGGATGAGATCGGCCGTCTTCTCGGCATAGAGATCGCCGAAGCGGGCGAACCAGTCGCGGTGCACCCGTGCCATCTCGGCGGCGGTGATGCGGAAGTGGCGTTCGACGATCTCCCCGAAGTCCGGCAGCGCCGGAACGTGCAGGATCTCGAATCCCTCATCGGCCAGCCGGTGGCAGACCTGGCGGAAGTGGACCAACCCCTCGCCCGAGGCCCGCTCCAGGAAGGGGCCTTCCGGTATGCCCAGCCGGGGTCTCCGTCCAGGCTTCACGGCGTGCCAGTCGCGGCAGAGCACGGCGGCGGCCCGTGTGGCGCCCGCCGCGTCGGGAGTGAAAAAACCGATGTGATCGAGCGAGGGGGCGAGGGGGATCACACCCTCGCGAGAGATCCGCTCGTAGCTGGGCTTGAAGCCGACGGTGCCGCAGAAAGCTGCAGGGCGCATGATCGAGCCGATCGTCTGCGTGCCGAGCGCCAGCGGGCAGATGCCGGCGCCGACCGCGGCGGCCGAGCCGCTGCTCGATCCCCCGGGGGTGTGCTCCGGGTTCCACGGGTTGCGGGTCGTGCCGGGCGCGAAGAAGGCGAACTCGGTGGAGACCGTCTTGCCCAGGATCAGGGCGCCGGCCTCCTTCAGGGCCGTCACGCTGGCGGCCTCGGATCCCTTCAGCTCCTCTGGCGGCAACTGGCTGCCCGCGCGGGTTTCAAAGCCGTCGACGTGGAAGATGTCTTTGACTCCCACCGGGACGCCGAAGAGGGGCGGCCGGCGCGCCGGATCGGGCCAGCGGCGCTCCAGCGCTTCCCAGTCCCGGCGCAGCCGCTCGAAGCGTCCGTCCTCGGGGACGAAGGCCAGCACGTCGGGCTCGCGCCCGGCGAAGATCGAGGCCAGAGCGTCCAGCTCTCTCAACCTTCCAACCCTCGGCGCCGCTCGGCGGCGAGCTTCACCGCGTCCACGATGTGCTGGTACCCCGTGCAACGGCAGAGATTGCCGGAGATGGCGTGGCGGATCTCGTCCTCGCTGGGATCGGAGTTCTCCTCCAGGAAGGGAACCAGGGTCATCAGGAAGCCCGGCGTGCAGAAGCCGCACTGGAGGCCGTGGCATTCCCAGAAGGCCTGCTGGAGCGGATGGAGCTTCTCGGGACCGGGCGCCAGCGCCTCGACGGTGGTGACGGCGTGGCCGTCCGCCTGCACGGCGAAGAGGATGCAGGAGCGTACCGGCTCGCCGTCGAAGAGCACCGTGCACGCCCCGCAGACGCCGTGCTCGCAGCCGACGTGGGTGCCGGTGAGCCCGAGGTCGTGGCGCAGGAAGTCCGAGAGCAGCAGGCGTGGCTCGACCTCGCGCTCGTACGCCTGGCCGTTGACGGTGAGGGAAACCTTGTAGAGATCGCTCATCCTGTTGTCCTCCCGTTGGCCCGCCCGGCCCGATCGACGGCCTTGCGCAGGGCGCGCCCCGTAATCACCCGTGCCAGATGGCGCTTGAAGTCGGCTGTCGCGTGCAGGTCGCTGAAAGGACGGATCTCCCGCGCGGCCTGATCGGCCGCCGCCGAGATGGCCGCCGCCGAAATCTCCTGGCCGGCGAGGAGCCCCGCCGCCTGCCGCGCCTCGATAGGCACGTCGCCGGCGCTGAGGAAGACCAGCCGCGCCTCGCGGCAGCGGCCGGCGTCGTCGAGCGTCACCAGGGCGGCGATTCCGATCTGGGCGTAGTCGCCGTGGCGCCGGGCGATCTCCAGGAACGACCAGCCGGTGCGCTCAGGCATGGGCGGAATCGCCACCTCGACGAGGATCTCGTCCGGCTCCAGCGAGGTGGTGAACAGGCCGCCGAAGAAGTCGGAGGCGTTCACCCAGCGGTCGCCTCCTGCCTTGCGCAGCCGGAAGCGGGCGCGCAGGGCCACGGCGACGGCCGGCAGCTCGGCGGCGGGGTCGGCGTGCGCCAGGCTGCCGCCGAACGTCCCCCGGTTGCGGATCTGGGGGTGGGCGATGAACGGAATCGTCTCGTGGAGCAGCGGCGCGGCCTCGGCGACGAGCGCGTCCCGCTCCACCCGGCGCTGGCGGGTCAGGGCGCCGATTCTCAGTCCCCCGTCGTCGCCGCGGCGAATGAAATCGAGCTCCGCCAGCTTGTTGATGTCGACGAGCAGGGCCGGCTCGGCCAGCCGGAAGTTCATCACCGGGATCAGGCTCTGCCCTCCGGCCAGAACCTTGGCGTCGCCACCGCGGTGCGACAGAAGGTCCAGCGCGGCATCCAAAGAAGAAGGCGCCTGGTATTCGAACGGGGCGGGCTTCATGCGTGCGTCTCCCTCGGGTAGGGCTGCGAATCGAGCGAACCGGCGGATTCTATCTCCTTGGAAGCTATTGCGCCCGGCTCGCCCTTGTTCCAGACTCCCGGACCAATGAATGGTATCGGAGAGAGCCCGCCGCGCCCCGACGGCTTCGCCAAGGTCTCGGGCGCGGCCCGATATGTGGACGACCTCGTTCTGCCCGGGATGTGGCATGGCGCTACCCTGCGCAGCCCGCACCCGCACGCCCGGCTGCGTTCCATTCGCTTCGATCCGGCTGCAGCCCCGGCTGGGACGGTCTGCGTCACCGCCGCGGATCTCCCCGGCCCCAACGGCGTCCAGCTCCTGGACGACGGCTGGCCCATTCTCGCCGACGGCGTCGTGCTGCACGTGGGTGAACCCGTGGCCCTGGTCGCGGCGCCCACGCGGCTGGCGGCCCGGCAGGCTCTGGCCGCCGTGACGGCCGAGTACGAGCCGCTCACGCCCGTCTTCACCCTGGAGGGGGAGGGGTCTCTGCCGCCTCTCTACGAGCTGGGCCTGGAGAGCGGAGACGTGGACGCGGCTTTCGCCGGGGCGGACCGCGTGATCGAGGGCGAGCACCGCACCGGCCACCAGGAGCACATCTACATCGAGTGCCAGGGGATGATCGCCGAGATCGACGGCGACGGCATCCGGGTCACGGGCTCCATGCAGTGCCCCTACTACGTCCACCGGGCGCTCGCCTACGGTCTGGGGATTCCGGAGGACAAGGTGCGCGTGCGCGCCTCCGTGGTGGGCGGCGGCTTCGGCGGCAAGGAGGACTTCCCCAGCGCTCTCGCCCTCCACGCCGCCCTGCTCGCCCGCGCCTGCGGCCGGCCGGTGAAGATGGTCTACGACCGCCACGAGGACATCGTGGCCACCAGCAAGCGCCACCCGGCGTTGATCCGCCACCGCACGGCGGTCGATCGCGACGGCCGGCTGCTGGCCCTGGACGGCGAGATCCTCCTCGACGGCGGCGCCTACCGGACCCTGTCGTCCGTGGTGCTCTCCCGCGCCCTGCTCCACGCCTTTGGCCCCTACCGCTGGCCGAGCGTGCGCCTGCGTGGGAAGGTGTTGCGTACCCACACCCCGCCGAACAGCGCCTTCCGCGGCTTCGGCGCGCCGCAGGTCGAGTTCGCCATCGAGCGCCAGATGGACCTCATCGCCCGCTCCCTGGGAGTTGATCCCTACGAGATCCGCGCCCGCAACGTCGTCGAGCCGGGTGACAGGCTGCCCACCGGCCAGGTGCTGGACAAGACGACATCCGCCCGCCTCTGCCTGGAGGAGGCCGAGCGCCTCACCGGTTTCCGCGCCAAGTGGAAGGCCCAGGAAGAGGCGCGCAAGCAGGACACCGTCGACGGCGAGCCCCGGCGCGGCATCGGCCTCGCCCTCTTCTTCCATGGCGCGGGGTTCACGGGCAACGGCGAGCGCAAGATGAAGTCGCCTGTCACCGCCCGGCTTCTGGAGGATGGCCGCATCGAGGTGCTCACCGCCATGACGGACATGGGCCAGGGTTGCGTCGCGGTGTTCCCCCAGATCGCGGCGGCGGCGGCCGGAATCGGCCCCGAGGATCTCGTCTTCGCGGAGCCGGACACCGGCGAGGTCCCCGACTCCGGCCCCACCGTCGCCTCCCGTACCACGATGATCGTAGGCAGCCTCATCGCCCGCACCGTCTCCGAGCTGCGCGACCGGGTACTGGCCCAGGCAAAGCCCGGCGAGAGCTTCCGCGACGCGGCGCGGCGGTACCGTCGGGAGGCCGGCCCGGTGGAGGTCACCTTCCATCATGAGCCCCCGGAGGATCAGTCCTTCGACGAGTCGACCTACCGCGGCGCGGCCTATCCCACCTATGCCTGGGGCGCGGACGTCGTCGAGGTGGAGGTCGATCCGGACACCCTGGCCGTGAAGCCCCTCCAGGTGACGGCCGTCTGCGAGGTGGGCCGGGCGATCCATCCGACTCTCTGCGCCGGGCAGATCGAGGGCGGCACGCTCCAGGCCCTCGGCTGGGCGCTGCTGGAAGAGGTCAAGCTCCAGGACGGCCGATACCTGAACGACCGCCTCGCCACCTACATCATCCCCACCATCAAGGACAGCCCGCGCATCGACGTCCACCTGCTGGAGCAGGCCTGGGAGGGCGGCCCCTTCGGCGCCAAGGGCGTCGGCGAGCTGCCCATGGACGGCGGCGCGCCGGCCGCCGCCCAGGCGATCGAGAACGCCACGGGATTGGCGGTGAACGAGATCCCAGCCACGCCGGAACGGCTGATGCGAGCCGAGGACATTCAACGATGAAAGTCTCCTTCTCCGTCAACGGCCGCCCTGCCGAGGCCGAAGGCCATCCCATGGAGCGCCTGCTCGACGTGCTGCGCGAGCATCTCGGCCTCACCGGCACCAAGGAGGGCTGCGGCGAGGGCGAGTGCGGCGCCTGCACGGTGAGGATGGACGGCGAGCCCGTTCTCTCCTGTCTCGTGCCGCTCCTCCAGTGCGAGGAGCGGCGGATCGAGACCGTCGAAGGCTTGGCTGAAGGCCCGGCCCGCGAGTTCCTGAACCGATTCGTGGCGACCGGCGGCGTCCAGTGCGGCGCCTGCACGCCGGGCATCGTCGTCACCGGCTGGGCATTGCTCGAAGGCAACCCTGACCCTACTCGCGAGGAGGCGCAGGAGGCGCTGGCCGGCAACCTCTGCCGCTGCACGGGGTACGAGGGAATCCTGCGGGCGATCTGCAAGGAGAAGGAATGATCGCCCTCCGCCCCAGCTCGCTGGACGAGGCCCTCCGCCATCTGGGAGAGGACCCGTCGCTCGTCCCCACCGCCGGCTGCACCGACCTCATGGTGCGCGGCCCCGAGGCCCTCCACCGGATGGACCGGGTGATCGATCTCCTGAGCCTCGCCGAGCTGCGGGGCATTCGGGAGGTGGACGGAGGGCTGGAAATCGGCGCCACCACCTCCTTCACCGAGATCCGCCGCTCCGCCGCCGTGCGCGCCGCCTTCCCCGCCCTCGCCACGGCGGCCTCGCTCGTGGGCGGTTGGCAGATCCAGAACCGGGCGACCCTGGGAGGCAACATCGCGAACGCCAGCCCCGCCGGCGACTCCCTCCCCGTGCTCCTCGCCCTCGACGCCGTGGTCGTGGCCGCCGGAGCCCACGGCGTCCGCGAGATTCCCTACGCGGCCTTCCACACCGGCTATCGCAAGACCGCCCTTCAACCAGGAGAGATCGTCGCCCGCATTCGCCTCCCCTTTCTCCCTGACGGCTCCGTCCAGGCCTTCCGCAAGGTGGGGACCCGCGAGGCGCAATCCATCAGCAAGGTGGTCGTGGCCCTCGCCGGCCGCGTCGCCGAGGGCCGGATCGCCGAGCTGCGCCTCGCCGCCGGCAGCGTCGCGGCGACGCCGGTCCGCCTCCACGCCGCCGAGGAGGCCGTCCGCGGTCTGCCGCTGGGACCCGAGATCGCCCATACCGCTGACATTGCGGGCCGCGCGGCGGCGGGCGAGGTGACGCCGATCGACGATGTCCGCTCGACCGCGGACTACCGCCGCTTCGCCCTGGAGCGGGTGGTGCGGCGGCTGGTGCTGGAGATATCCCGATGACTTCTCTACCCGCTGAAGCGACTCGCGAAGTTTTAGAGCGCCTGCGCGCCGCCAACCTTGCCTTCATGCGGCGCCAACCGGGAGAGTCCGAGCGGCGCCAGCCGGTCCACACGGTCTACGGCGGCGCGCATCTCTTCAAGGCGGATATCGCCTCCCGGCTGGGAGCGCTGGCCCGCCGGGCTCTGGAGGAGTACGCCCCGACGCCCGGCGACCTCGCGGCGGCGATTGGGCTACGGGAGGATCTCGCACCGCTGATCCACGCCCGCGTCGCCGAGAAGCTCCAGCGCGAGCCCGTCGAGGACTTCCGGACCGACTTCGAGGATGGCTACGGAAACCGGCCGGACGCGGAGGAGGACGGCCATGCCGCCTCCGCCGCCCGCGAGATGGCCGCCGGTCTCGCCGCCGGCACCCTTCCGGCCTTCGTGGGAATCCGCATCAAGCCGTTCACGGAGGAATTGCGGGACCGGTCGCTGCGCACGCTGGACCTTTTCCTCTCGTCGCTGATCCAGGAGACCGGGGGACGGCTGCCGGAGAATTTCGTCGTCACCTTCCCCAAGGTGACGATTCCGGAGCAGGTGGCGGCGCTGGCCGATCTCTTCGACCGTCTGGAACCGGCGTTGGGGCTGGAGATCGGCTCCCTCCGAATGGAGATCATGATCGAGACGCCGCAGTCGATCCTCAACGAGCGGGGCCGGTCGAACCTGCCGCTGATGGCCGTCGCGGCGCGAGGCCGCTGCGTGGCCGCCCACTTCGGCACCTACGACTACACGGCGGCCTGCAACATCACGGCGGAGAACCAGTCGATGACCCACCCGGTCTGCGACTTCGCCAAGCACATGATGCAGGTCGCCTACGCCGGAACGGGCCTCTGGCTCTCCGACGGCGCCACGAACGTCCTCCCCGTGCCGCCGCACCGGGCCCCGAAAGACGGCCCGCCTCTCACCGCAGGCCAGCGCGAAGAGAATCGCGCCGTCGTCCATCGCGCTTGGCGCCTCCACGCCGGGCACGTCCGGCACTCCCTCGTGGGAGGCTTTTATCAAGGCTGGGACCTCCACCCGGCGCAGCTCGTCACGCGTTACGCCACCCTCTACTCCTTTTTCCTCGAAGGCCTCGAAGCCGCCTCGGACCGCCTCCGCAACTTCGTTCAGAAAGCCGCCCAGGCCACCCTCGTCGGAGAGGTCTTCGACGACGCCGCCACCGGCCAGGGCCTCCTCAACTACTTCCTGCGCGCCGCCAACTGCGGCGCGATCACGGAAGCGGAGGCCCTGGAAAGGTCGGGATTGACGCTGGAGGAGCTGCGAGGACGGTCGTTCGTGAAGATTCTGAAGAACCGGCGGGGATAGACAAAAAGGAAAAGACCCGGTCGGATTCCTCCGCCGGGTCTCACCATTTACGGCTTTTCTCTCGATGCCCGCCACCCCCCACACAGCAAAACCTTCAGAACTCCAGAACAAAACTTCAAATCCGGCTGCCCCACCCCTCCACCCCCTTCTCCCCCCGTACAACAGACCTTCAAAAGAAGACTTCAAAATTTTGGAGCGATGGTCACCACTCCCGCCCCACCCTCGTTCCTTCGAGTGCTGCGATGACGGGAGTGTAGGGGGAAGGCTTCTCAAGAGTCCTCACGGGATGGCTCAAGGTTCCTCAAAAGACATCAAAATCCTTCACGATCTTCCCTCGCTCTCCCTACAGCCCCTCCAGCACCGCCAGATACTCCGCCACCCCCATCTCCCGCGCGTTCGACTCGTTCGAGCCGTTCCCCACCGCCCGCTCGGCGATCCAGGGGTAGTCCTCAGGAGCGATCCCCAGATCTCGAAACGGCGGAATCGCCAGATCCCGCACCAGGTCGTCGATCGCCTGGAGGACGCCTTCGGCTCCGGAGGTGCTTCCGGGCGGCAGGGCGGACTCGAGGTGGGCGAGCTTGCGGGCGCTGGCGGGGAGGTTGAAGCGGGTGACGGGGGCGAGGAGCACGGCGTTGGCGAGGCCGTGGGGCACGTCCCACCGGCCACCCAGCGTCTCCGAGAGACAGTGGACGGCGGCTACGTCGGCGTTGCCGAAGGCGAGGCCGGCTAGGGTGGAGGCGCGCATCACGGCTTCCCGCGCCTCGGCGTCGCCCGCGATGTCCGCGGCGGCGCGGCGCAGGTAGCGCAGGAGGAGCGAGATGGCGGTGGATGCCAGAGCGTCCGAGATCGGGTTGGCCAGCCGGCAGGTGAAGGCCTCGACGGCGTGGGTGAGGGCGTCGGCGCCCGTCCAGGCCACGAGGTGGCCGGGCAGGGTGCGCAGCAGCTCGCAGTCGACCAGCGCCCAGGAGGGGTACATCGTCTCGCCCTTGACGCTGATCTTGGCCTGCCTCGTCTCGTCCGTGAGCACGGAGACCCATGTCACCTCCGAGCCCGTGCCGCAGGTGGTGGGGACGGCGATGAAGGGCAGCGGCTCCTTCTCATAGCGGTTCCGCCCCTCGAACCGGGCCACGGAGACGTCCTCCGTATCTGGAGGTGTCGCCCACTGCTCCTCCAGGACCTTCAAATCCTTGGGGCCGCCGTTGGGAATCATCATCGCCGCGGCCTTGGCGGCGTCGAGCACGCTGCCGCCGCCGATGCCGAGGACCAGCGAGACCCCCTCCTCCCGTCCCCAGCCGGCCAGCTTGTCCACCGTCGTGGTGCGCGGGTTGGGCTCGACGCCGTCGAAGGTGATGGCCTCGATCTCCCGCTCGGCCAGGGCTTTCCAGATCCGCTCCGGCCAGCCGGTCTCCTCGATTCCGGAGTCGGTGACCATCAGGATGCGGTCCGGGTGATAGCCGGCGACGATCTCGGGAAGCCGGGCGAGGCAGCCGGGGGCCATGACGACGCGGGTGGGGACGCGGAAGGGACGCGGCTCGATCATGGCCGGCGATTGTAGACTGACCCTATCCGGACCGTGGAAGTGAGGCCGCACCTCTCGAGGAGGAGGCGAACCCGCCAGGCAAAGGAGCGAGTCTGCCAGCGAGAAGGAACGGCCTCACTGCCGCGGTTCGGACGGTCTTTTCGGAGACCTCGGAAGAGGTAACGAACGTGACCGGCCGAAGTCCTCGGCGGGATCACATGGGTGCCGCGAATGGAACCGGGGGTCAGGCGGCCGGCGGACCGCGGGCGTCGCGGAGGGCGGCGCAACACTCATGCGGGAGAGGAGTGGAGATCAGCCCGCCGAACCCGGTCACGGACAGCGTATGGAGGCGCGCCGCCACGGGCAGATGGGCGCCGTCCTTCCGCAACTTGCGCAGGCGGATGGGGCAGACCGGCCGTTTGCCGGCCTTGAATTGCTCGAAGTGCGCCGAGGCGTTCGGGGGCTTCGCGGGCTGCGCGAAAGTTTCCTCGTCCGTGGAGTCGCCCGGATCGTCGTGCGACTCTACCGCCGGGTGAAAATCGAGAGCACCCAGCAGAACGACCAGCAGAGCGAGGACCCAGAGGGTCCGTCTCATAAGCATGGTCGAGAATCGTAACAGATGCATGGCGCGGCAACGAAACGTTAGGGTACCTCGGACGTACTATCCTGTTGAGGAAACCTCTCCCCTGGAGGAGTCACGCTCATGGAATCCGTCGCCCCTGCCGTCATCGCGCGCCCCAGAGTCGAGGCGACGGCCACTCTGCCCTGGTATCTCACCGCCATGCTCGCGGGCTCGACCAGCATCGTCGTCGGCCTCCTGTGGGACATCTCCTGGCACATGACGATCGGCCGCGACACCTTCTGGACTCCGGCCCACATGGCAATCTACCTCGGTGGCGTCATCGCCGGCCTGTCGTGCGGCGCGCTCGCCCTCAAGACCACCTTCGCCGGCACTCCAGCGGAGAAGTCGGCGGCGGTCGGGTTCTGGGGATTCCGCGCGCCGCTGGGAGCCTGGGTGGCCATCTGGGGCACCTTCGCCATGCTCACCTCGGCGCCGTTCGACGACTGGTGGCACAACGCCTACGGGCTGGACGTGAAGATCCTCTCGCCCCCCCACAGCCTGCTGGGCGCCGGCATGATCACCATCCAGATCGGCACCATGCTCATGGCGCTCGCCCTGCAAAACCGGGCGCCGGCCGGAGAGGGGCGAGCGCTCGGTCTGGCTCACCTCTACGCCTCCGGCATCGTGCTGCTGATGGCGGCGACATTGATCACCGAGTACAGCTACCCCAACCATCAGCACGGCGGGCTGTTCTACAAGATCGTCTGCGGCGTGTTCCCGTTCACGCTGGTCTCCATCGCCCGCTCCTCGCGGCGGCGCTGGGCGGCCACCCTTGCTTGCGCCTTCTACATGCTCCTCGCCTGCTCGATGGTGTGGATTCTGCCCCTGTTCCCGGCGCACCCGAAGCTCGGGCCCATCAACACGCCGGTGGATCACATGGTGGCGCCGCTGTTCCCGATGTTGCTCATCATTCCGGCGCTCGCCGTCGACTTCTTCGTTCAGCGCCGGGAGGGGAAGCGCGCCGGCTGGCGCGACGCCCTCCTGATCGCCGTCGCGTTCGTCATCCTGTTCGTGACCGCGCAGTGGCTCTTCTCGGAGCTCCTGATCTCGCCGGCCGCGAACAACTGGTTCTTTGCCAGCGACCGGCATTGGGACTACCCCACCACGCCGGGTCCCTGGCAACAGACGTTCCGGCGGCTCGACACGGACCCGATGACGCTCCGCGCGCTGGGAATCGCCTTGGTGCTGGCTGCGGTCTCTTCCGGTCTCGGCCTCTTGCGGGGTGCCGGCCTCTCCAAGGTGCAGCGTTGAAAGATTGGCTTTCCAGGTCGCTCACCGTGCTGGCGCTGCTGCTGGCGGCGGCGCCCGCCGGGGCGCACGTGGGCAGCCCCAACGTGTTCTATGACGGCGTTGCCGGCTCCTATCCCGTGCGCGTCATCGTCCGGCCGCCGCTGGTGATCCCGGGGCTGGCGGAGATCACCGTCAAGCTCGGAGAGGCGAAGGCGAGCGGGGTGACCGTTCAGCCCATCCAGTGGAAGGCGGGACCCAAAGGCGCGCCGCCGCCGGAGCTCGCGACACCGGTTCCCGGAGCCTCCGGTGTGTGGAGCACCCAGCTCTGGCTGATGGTGGGCTCCTCCTACGGCGTGCTGGTGCACGTTCAGGGACCGGCTGGCTCCGGGGAGGTTCTGGTGCCCGTTACCGCCGTGCCGGCCCAGGTGCTGGGAATGAAGAAGGGGATGGGGGCGATGCTGGCGGCCCTGGGGTTGTTCCTGTTCGCGGGAGCGGTCACCCTGGTGGTTTCCAGCGTGCGTGAGAGCTCGCTGCCGCCCGGCGAAGTGCCGGACGAGCGCCGCCGCCGCCGCTCGCGGATCGCGGGGGTCGTGGCCACGGCGCTCTTCGCCCTCGCCATCTGGCAGGGCGGGGTCTGGTGGAACAACGTCGACGCCAAGGCTCTGGGAGACATCTATAAGCCGTTCAAAACCCGCACGGCGGTATCGCTCGCGGGGAGCAAGCCCGTCCTGGACCTCGCCATCGTCGATGAGCGCACCGCGGAGTGGTCGCCCCTGATGCCGGATCACGGCAAGCTGATGCACCTCTTCCTGATCCGCGAGCCGGACCTCGACGCCTTCGCCCATCTCCATCCCGTGCGGCAGGCCAGGGACGATTTCAAGGTCGCCCTCCCGCCCCTGCCGGCGGGCCGCTATCGCGTCTATGCCGACGTGGTTCACGAGAGCGGATTTCCGCAGACCCTGGTGGACACGGTGACGATTCCAGAAGGCGGAGCCAAATCGCCGGCCGAGGCTGCTCTGACACCGGACCCGGACGACTCCTGGCAAACCGCCGAGCCCCTCGTGCGGACCTCCCCCGGTCCGGAGATCGCCAAGCTCGAAGGCGGCGTCACCATGCTCTGGAATCAGGAGCCGCTGGTCGCCAACCGCGAGACGACCCTGCGCTTCGAGGTGCGCGACATTGAGGGCCATCCGCTCCCCCTGGAGCCCTACATGGGGATGCTGAGCCACGCCGTCATCACTCGCGACGACGGCAAAGTCTTCATCCACCTCCACCCCATGGGCACCATCAACATGGCAGCCCAGGAGAGCCTCGAAAAGAAGGCCGGGATGCCAGGGATGCCGGCGATGGATCACACCTCCATGCCGGGGATGAACCACGATCCGAGCGTCCTATCCTTCCCCTACGAGTTCCCGCGGCCCGGCCGGTACCGGCTCTGGGTGCAGGTGAAGAGCGGCGGCCAGGTGCGGACGGGGGTGTTTGATGCGGAGGTGGGGAAGGCTGGGGGCAAGAGTTAGATCTACCCAATAGCGAGAACGCTCCCGGCACGCCCCCTGGGAGTGACGGCGTCCCGCCGGTCTGCTAACTCCGTCAGCCGGGAACCGGCGAAAACGTGTGCTAGGTTCAACACCCATGGCTCATCGCTCCTGGCGCCTTCAGGCCATCGCGGTCCTCGCGGTCTGGGTGCTGGCCTGCCCGGCCCTGGCGCCGAGCTCTTCTCCTGCGATTCAAAAGCTCAAGAGCCTGATCGACAAGGGAGCCGGCCTGTCGAATGTCTTCGACGAAGTGCCCCAGGCCGCGGTGGACGCGGGTCCCGAGGCGATACCCATGCTTCGCGGAGTCCTTTCCTGGGGCCAGAAGGAACAGGGCGACATCGCGGCGGTCGCCTTGGCGTTCATCGGCGGCGAGCCGGCTGTCGATCTCCTCTGGCAGCGCTACAGGGCTACGAAGGACCCCGGCAACAAGACCCTCCTCGCCATCGCGATGTCGTCAGCCCGGCTGACCACCAAGCGGAGAGCCTTCCTTGAAGACTGTCTGCAGGGCGAGCACTTTGGCACCGAGTGGATGCCGGCCGTGTCCGCGGCCTTCTCGCTGGGCGTGCTACGCGCTTCCGACAGTCGGGAGGCGCTGGAGAAGAATGCGAAAGAAGGGCCCGGGTCCATTGCTTCCGGCGCCGCGGAGGAAGCTCTCCGCTGGATCGCTCAGGGCTACTGGACGCTCGAGGCCTCATCCCTCGCGAAGATCGAACCGCCGATCGCCGCCGTTCTTCGAAACGGCGTGCCAGGCACCGAGAGGGCCGGTAGGTTCTTCGATCCCGACCGCCATCTGTACTGGACTCGCGACGGGACCACCTGGCGGGTGCGGGAGGGCGAGGGTCACGGAGAGGTTCCTTCTCTCTCCTTCCGCGTCCACACGAGTCCGGATGGGAAGCGCGCGACGGTGTCCGTTGGAGTCAGATTCGGGCCCCAGAATGGCGTCGGGTATATGTATGTGCTCCGGAAGGCGGGCTCTGAGTGGAAGGTCCAGAGCGTCGTCTTTATCTGGATTTCATGACTCCCGGGCAGAAGCGTTGACGTGGCGCCGACCGTGTTGGAGCTTCTGGTTGTACACTTGGGTGCTCTTTGACGCATCCGCTGGACTCCGGGACACCACGTCCACAATGAGGGACGGAGGAAGTGCAGATGAGGAGTTTTGCAGCGAAGCAGCCTTTCGCTCGAAGTCCCGAAGCCACCGATCGGGCGAAAGTTGCCGTGGGGACCTCGTTCCTCCGCTCAGGAGGGCAGCCGCTGCCCAGCGCGGTTCGCTTGGCAGCCCAGGAGCGCTTCGGGCACGACTTCAGCCGCGTGCGCGTGCATACAGAACCAGCAGCCGCGGCGTCGGCGCGGCTGCTCAGCGCCCGCGCCTACGCCGTCGCCGATCGCCTGGTTTTCAACGAAGGCGAGTACCAGCCTGGCTCCAGGGCGGGGCTCGATCTGCTCCGTCACGAACTGACGCATGTTGCGCAGTGGAAGGCGGGGGGAAGCCGCCCGCTCACCGGCACCGTGCCCGTGGCACCGCCAGACGCGCCGTCCGAGCGGGAAGCGGACCGCACGGCGTCACGTCCAGATCTTGCCTCGCCGGTCCCGGCCCCCCTCGTGCAGCGCAAGATGTCGAAACTTGATAACGTCAATTGGGGGTCGTACCAGATCGAGATGGACAATTCCTCCGGAGGGTTGGGCCACACCCACGTGGAGATCACCTTCACTCCCAACTCGAAGGGACCCCCTACCGACGAGATCCAGTTCATCCAGATCGCCAAGCCGACGTTATCGCCTAGGTTGTGGACAGCGATGCACCCGGACCAGGCGGATCTCGAGCGGTATACGACCAAGGCGGAATCCGGGGACGGGAGTCGAAGGCGACTACCACGTGGACATCGACCCGGTTGGCAAGCGGCCACGGCAGTTACCAAGTGATCCCGCCGTCTCGCCGGACTACCCTCATCTCAAGAAGACGATGCAGCAGTCCAAGCCGGTCTCTCAACCCGGTGGACTGGTCACGAGCGGCGGAGGGATCTTCACGCCACAGTATGGTTACAACCACCAGGGCGATGTTCGGCCGGCGATCATGACCGATGATCCGGGAGGCGGAGCGGTGCCCGGCACTTACAAATTCGAGACGGTCGCCTATGCCAAAGACCACGGGTTCGGGTATGGCACGGTGTACTGGAGCTTCGACTACGACCCGACTCCTCCGGGTGGCCACTCCAGCGTCAGCAACGAGAAGGCTAACGTGAAGACCGAACTGTCCGCGACATTCGTCGCCGCCCTGCGCGCCTTCCAGAAGTTCTACAACACCTGATCTCGGCCGACCAAGCGTGGATCGCGCGACAGGACAGCCTCGGCGCGAAACTCATGGCTTCGCCCGTTGGGCGGAGGAGAGCCGGCGATCCAGATCTCGCCGTCGCCGAACATGACGCCCTGATCGCGGCAGAAGATCCTGGAGATCCTTGCCGGCAGGACGGCCTGCTGAACGCACTCCGATTTACATGACTCCAGGGCGCAGCTGAAGCACCGGCTGCTTGAGCTGGAGCACCGGCTGCTCCCCGGCTGTGCCACTCTTCCTGGGAGGCGGCCTCCACCGCGATCAGGGAGACCGTGGCCGCCCAAGCAGCCGTCGTATCCCGGTCTACTCCTCGACGAAGCGCTTCAGGCGGCCCAGGGCGTCGTCCCATTGCCGCGAGATGCGTTCGAGGTACTCGCTCGCTTCGGCGAACCGCTTCGGCTCGAGCTCCCAGATGTGCTCGCGTCCGCGGCGGTCGCCGCGGATCAGGCCCGCCTTGGAGAGCACGTCCAGGTGCTTCGTGATCGCCTGGCGGGAGACCGCCGACTCCGCGCTCAGATGCGTGATCGATTCGGGTCCGCTCGTCGCGAGCCGAAGGAGCAGGCGAAGCCGCGTCTCGTCTCCGAGTGCCGCGAACAGAGGCGCCGCGTCAGCCACCTGCGCGGCGCCGATCGTGCTAGCCGCCGACATGGCGCTTGATGCGCTCCATCTGCTGGGCCCACCCTGCGCTGTTGCCGCGGAACGCGTCGGCGCGGCGTTCGGGCGGAAGCTGATCGAAGCCGGACTCGACGACGGTGAGCAGCGTGCCGTCCGCCACCTCTTCGAGTCGGAACTCGACGAGCGTCGTGGGCTCGGCCGAGTAATCCTTTTTCGGATCGGTCGCGTTGGGATGCCAGCGGAACGAGAAGAGCTTCTCGGCCTCCATCCGTTCGACTTCGACTTCCATCTTCAAGTGCTCGTAACCAGGGTTCGTGATATGTCCCGCCGCGGACTGGCCGACGGCGAAGCCGGATTCCAGCTTGACGCCGAACCAGGAGCCGAACTCGTTGGCGTCGGTGAGCGCGCGCCAGACGCGCGCCTTGGGTGCATGGAGCAGGACGGACTTTTCGATACGGTCTGTGTTGGTCTCGGTCGTAGTCATTTGCAACCTCCTGGTTGCATCTTACACACAAGCCGAGATGGAATGCAACCCCCTGGTTGCGTTTGTGTGCCGGAGGTATTCGATGCGATACTCAGCTTGATCCTGACGTTGGCTGAGTCTTGAGCGAGGAGGTAACTTATGCTCGTCCGAAAGCCTTGCCTGCGTGCCTTCGCTTCGGTGGCGCTGGCCTTCGTGGTCCTGACGGCCTTCGTCCCGGCCCGCTCGGCATCCGCCCATATGAGGCCGCTGACCGACCGCCAGTTGGCGGCCGTTTCAACGGATGTCGTCGTCGCGGTCGTCGAGAGCTCCCGCAGCCGGTGGAACGCCAGCGGCACTCTCATCGTCACCGACTACGCTCTCCGCATCGAGGATCGGCTCAAGGGTGGTGCGCCCGAGCGGCTCACCCTCACCATCCCGGGCGGCACGGTGGGTGGCGAGACTCACGGCACCTGCATCTCGACTCCGCTCACCGAGGGCGCCCGCTATCTCCTCTTCCTCGACCGGCCCGAAGGGTCCGGTGTGTCGCCGGTCACGGGAGGCTGGCAGGGGGTCTTCCGGGAAATCGCCGGCGCGGAGGGTAAGCGGTGGGTGGGCCGCGGCCGGAGCGGGGAGGTCGTAGTTTCCCCCGGCACCGGCGAACCGGTGGAGCTCGCCGGCTTCATCCGTTCGGTCCGCGAGCTCGTCGGAGGCGCACAGGCGCATGCCGAGATCACCAGGATTTCCCGTCGGGAGCCCGGTGCCAAGGCCTTTGTGGCCAACGCTGCGACCCCTCCCATCGCGTTCAATACGCTGCTGCCCGGTACCTCCTTCGAAGGGGTCGACCAGCAGGAGATGGAGAACTGGAACCGCTATGCGGCGGACCTCTTCCAAGTTCCGCCCGCGCCGGCGGCGAGCTGGTCCTTCGGCAACGGCGTCTTTGACATCGCCGGCTTTCCGGACACCGCGGAGCTCCAGCGAGGCCTCGGCCGCGGCTGGAGCGCAGGCGCCCTCTCGCTCGTCGCCTGGCGCGTTCAGGACGACCACATCGTAGAGGCCGACATCGCCTTCAATCCGGCGCAGTCCTGGAGCCTGGACGATGTGGAAACCTCTCGGCAGGGCGGTCCCCTTCCGTTCCGGGACTCTCTGCTCCACGAGCTGGCCAACGCCTGGGGCGATCAGGGTCCCTTCGATCCTCTCGGCTTTCCCGACTTCCCCGTAGTCTCCCGGGATTCGGTGCAAAACCTCCGGAGCCAGGCTTTCCAGCAGGCGGTCCTCTTCGCCGAGGACGCTGAAGCCGTCCGCTCCACCTATCCCGGCACCGCATTGCGCGACGGTCTGATCAGCAGCTACGTCGTGATTCCGAGCCTCCTGACTCCGTTCTACATCGAGGCCCGTCCGTCGGCCGCGACAGCACGGACCGGCGGTCACTTCCTGCTGAGCTCGGTGAAGATCGAGAACCCGGGGACCGTGACCCTGGTGAATCCGGCGGTGGAGGTCTACCTCGTGCCACAGCGCTTCAGCCTCGCGGGCGCGATCCTCTTGAAGCGCGCCACCTTCAAGCTGAAGCTCGCGCAGGGAGCGGCCCAGGACCTGAACCTGGGAACGATCACCCTGCCTCGCAAGACCGCCCCCGGCACCTATTACTTCGCCTTCGTTCTCCGCGACCCCAAGGACGCCTACCAGGCCAACAACACGGCGTGGGGCAGCGAGCTCGCGAGGTTGACGGTGACGAAGTGACTGTCAAGCAAGCTGCCGGCCTCCCCCGTTCGGGGGAGTGAAAATCCGTCTTTCGGGCGATGACCGGGGCGCATGGCCGCTCTTACACTGGCGCCATGAAATCCCTTCGCCGCGTTATCGAAGCCAATACGGTGGTCCTGGCCGCTGTCGGTCTCAGGATCGTCATCAGATCTCCCATGTCCCTGCCCGTGAAGTACGAGGCCGGAGAGTCTTATCAGTCGATCGTCCTGATGAACCTTCTGGCCATGGGCCTGGCGGGCACGGCCATCGCGCTCCTGATGCAGAGCCGGCACGCCATGACCGGCGAGCTCCGCAAGCTCGCTTTCGGGTTGAGCCTCGCCAATGGCCTGATCTCCCTGATGGCCCTCCTGGAGCAGTTCGCGTTCGGAGGCAGCCCGGCGGGGTGGATTCTGATCCTCGCTCCTCTCGCCGTCGCCGCGGCCCTCGCCTGGATGGCGCACCGGCCGCTGAGGCCCGAGGAGATCGCTGCTGAGATCGAGGCGCTCAAGATTCCGAACGAGATCCGGCAGGGCCTGTTGCGGCGGATCGGCGAGGCCGCCGCGCAAGAAGAGCGGAACCGGCTGGCGCGCGACCTCCACGACTCGATCAAGCAGCAGCTCTTCAGCATCAACGTGGGGACGGCCGCGGCGCAGGAGCGCTGGGAGCGAGACCCGGAGGGGGCTCGGAAGGCGCTCGCGGACGTGCGCCGGTCCGCCCGCGAGGCCATGGTGGAGATGCAGGCGATGCTCCACCAACTCCGGCCGGAGGCCCTCAGCACGGCGGGGCTGATCGAGGCGTTGCGGGAGCAGTGCGAGGCGCTTGGATACCGCACCGGTGCGGAGGTCAGCGTTGAGTTGGGCGAGCCGGTGCCGGACGACCTCATGCCCCCCGGCGCGCCGGAGGCCCTCTTCCGGATGGGTCAGGAGATGCTGGCCAATGTGGCCCGGCACGCCCGGGCGCGCAAGGTCTGCCTCTGGCTGGGCCGGCAGGAGGAGGATGTGATGCTCCGAGTGCTGGACGACGGCCAGGGGTTCGATCCGGCTGTGGAGGCTTCCGGCATGGGACTGCGAAATCTGAAGGAGCGCGCGGCCTCGCTCCGAGGAAAGCTGGAGGTCGCCAGCGCGCCGGGATCGGGAGCGGAGTTGACCGTCCGCATCCCGCTGGTCTCCCCGACTCTTCCGGCGCCGGTGGATGGGAGACGGATGTTCATCTCGGAGTTTCTCTACATGACCGTTCAGGCGGGGCTTTGCGTCTCGCCGCTAGGGTTCGTTGATTACAGTATGACCACATGGTGGTTCTGGACCGGACTCGTTCTCCTTCTGCTCGGTACGGTCGGGTGGTTCGTGGGGCGCTCCTGCCCGCGTGACACAAAGAGTTTCTTGAACCG
Organism: Thermoanaerobaculaceae bacterium; assembly: GCA_963717295.1. Classification (GTDB taxonomy): domain Bacteria; phylum Acidobacteriota; class Thermoanaerobaculia; order Multivoradales; family UBA5704; genus DATARR01. Next base: position 5,463,180 of record OY970330.1, on the reverse strand, counting down.
AAAAGTCGAGATCCTTACTTGTCTGTTCATAGGCTGGTGGTGGGTTGGATTCGTCATGAGACGGGAGGCCCTCCCGCGACCGGAATTTTGGATCATACCGTTCGCGGCGCTCCTGTATGCCGCCTTTGCCTTGAACTGGGTCCAACGGGTCAGCGAAGTGCGCCGCATCTGGCGGCAAGGAGCCCGGATATGGCTCTGGCTTGTCCTGCCCATGGAAGCGGGGATCCTGTTGGCTCTGGGCAAGGCCCTCTCTAAGCCCCAGCCTCTCGCCATGACTGCCTCGGCAGCCTTTTTCCTGCTGGCCATGGGCGTAGTCTTCCCTTATGTAGTTTCGCGCCAGCGCCGTACAAAAGGAGCCGCCCGATGAGCCCGATCCGTGTCGTCCTCGTCGACGATCACCGCGTCGTCCAGACCGGCCTGCGCTCCTATCTCACGTCCTTCGAGGACATCGAGGTAATCGGCGCCGCGTCGAGCGGCGAGGAGGCGCTCGCGAAGCTCGAAGAGTGGCTCCCCGATGTAGTGGTGATGGATCTGCGCATGCCGGGTGGCATGGACGGCATTGAGGCCACCCGCAAGGTGCGTGCCCTCTCACCCCACACGCAGGTGGTGGTGCTGACGGCGCACACGGACGAAGCACGGGTGGTGGCGGCGCTGCGGGCGGGGGCCATCGGCTACGTCCGCAAGGACTCGGAACCCGAGGTTCTGATCGCCGCCGTGCGCGGCGCCGCCCGGGGGCAGTCGGTGCTCGATCCCGCCGTGGCCGGCTCGGTGCTCCAGGACCTGGTGCGCGGCGGCCCGCTCGCCGAGGCGCTCTCGGAGCGGGAGAGAGAGGTGCTTGCCCAACTCGCCCACGGCCGCACCAACCACGAGATCGCCGAGGCCCTCCATGTCGCCGACGAGACGGTGAAGACCCATGTCGGCAACATTCTCGCCAAGCTCCAGCTCAACCACCGCACCCAGGCGGTGGTCTACGCCCTGAAGCAGGGGCTCGTATCGCTGGAGGATGTCGAGCTGTAGACGCCCCCTACTTCCCTCCCAGCACCGCCGCCGCCTTGTCGATCTCCCCGGCGAAGGCTTCGATGGTGGCGGCGACGAGGGGGATCTCGGCGGTCGCCTCTTTCCAATCGCGCTGCTCCAGGGCCTCGCGCACGGCGGGCAGGGTCTTCACGCCGTAGCCGGTGTAGAAGCCGGGAGCGTAGATCTGGTGCGCGTACCAGGAGCGGCGGGGCAGGCCCTCCGGCCGGATCAGCGACTGCTCGGACTTCATGAGGATGGCGTTCAGGCGGTTGGCCTTCTCCGCCGGCAGCGTCTTGCCTCCGGCCGTGGCCGCCGTATATGCCTTGGTGTAGGCGGCGGTGCTCTTCTTGAGGACGGCGACGGCGTTCTGGAGCGGCGCGAAGTTGAGGTAGGGGGCCGATTCGAGGCGCGGCGGCGCCACCCAGGTCTGGGTAGGGTCGTCCACCGCCTGGAAGACCTTGTCGTCCAGCCGCTGGTTGCGGTCCTCCGCCTCCTGCCGCAGGGTGTCGGTGAGCTTCACCACCTCGTCCACGTACTTGCCCACGGCGACGTTGAAGGGATCGAAGGTCATCGGCAGCACGTCGGCGTCGACGAGGCGCAGGTCGAGCCGGCCGGCGGTCTTCGCCAGGGTGACGCCGTACTCGAACTTGGGATCGGCGAAGCGGATGAAGTGGTCGAAGGAGTCGTAGGCGGAGTGGTACTGCCCGTACTCCCCCTCGCCGCCGTAGCCGATGTTGAGCGCCGAGATCCCCAGATGCTGAAGGAAGGGCGTGTAGTCCGAGCCGGAGCCCAGGGGTTCGAGACGGATGCGCTTGGCCTTGGCGTCCGCCTGCCGGTCGGCGGCGCCGTTCAACTGGGTGCGGGCGACGGAGCGGTCGAGTACGCTGATTCCCTTCTCGGGATCGGTGACGTCGCGCACGGCCTGGTTGACGAAGGTCTCCAGGGTGTGGGAGCCGCCGGCGTTGAAGAAGCCGCGGGAGTTGCCGTCGGAGTTGATGTAGACGACGGCGTGGTCGCGCAGCTCGGCGGCGTGGGTCTCGGCCCACTCGGTGGAGCCGAGCAGGCCCGGCTCCTCGCCGTCCCAGGCGGCGTAGATGAGGGTGCGCTTCGGCTTCCAGCCGCTCTTCGCGAGCTCGCCCACGGCGCGGGCTTCCTCCAGCTCGGCCACGAGGCCGCTCACCGGGTCCGAGGCGCCGTTGACCCAGCCGTCGTGGTGGTTGCCGCGGATCACCCACTCGTCCGGCCGCTCGGCGCCGGGGAGCCGGGCGATGACGTCGTAGATCGGCTTCAGGCCCCAGTTGAACGCCAGCTTGAGGTGGACGCGGGCGGGGCCGGCGCCGAGGTGGTAGGGAATGGGCAGGGCGCCTTTCCAGTCGTCCGGTGCCATGGGGCCACCCAGGGCTTTGAGCAGCGGCAGGGCGTCGCCGTAGGAGATGGGGAGCACGGGGATCTTGGTGATCGTCGGCGCGTCCTTGACGGCGAGGCGCTTGGCGTCCTCGGTGGCGCCGATGCCGGGGGTCAGCGGATCGCCCGAGTAGAGGGGCATGTCCGCCACGGAGCCGCGCTGGCCGCTCTGTTCGTTGCGGTAGCCGCCCTTGGGATAGACGTCGCCGCGGAAGTAGCCGTCCTCGCGCGGATCGGAGTAGATGATGCAGCCGATGGCGCCGTGCTCGGCGGCCACCTTGGGCTTGATGCCGCGCCACGAGCCGGCGTAGCGCGCGATGACGATCTTCCCCTTGACGTCGATGCCCCGGCGCTGCAGCTCCTCGTAGTCCTTGGGCACGCCGAAGTTGACGTAGACGAGCTCGCCGGTGACGTCGCCGTCGATCGAGTAGGCGTTGTAGAGCGGGAGCTGCTCGGCGGTCTGGCCTGAGGTGGAGTCTCCCGCGACGGGCGGCTCGGCGAGGCTCGCCTTGAAGCGGGTGGGGGCCACCATCTCCAGCAGCCGCTCCTTGGGCGTGGGGAAGAGCACCTTGAACTGCTCGATCTGGGTCTGGTATCCCCACGTGCGGAAGAGCTCCGCCATGTACTCGGCGTTCGACTTGTCCCACGGCGAGCCGACGTGGTGGGGATGCGCGGTGATGCGCTGCATCGAAGCGCGCAGGTTGGCGGCATTGAGCAGGGCGTCGAAACGGGTTTCGAGGGCTCGCTGGGCGGCCGCGCCCTCGGTGCTGAAACCGAGGATGGGCTCCCCGGACGGAGCCGGCGCCTCGGCGGCGGCGGTGAAAGGCAAAGCGAGAGCGAAAGCGGAGATCAGAAGCTGACGGCGTCCGAGCATGGGGTGGTTTCTCCTCCGGCACGGCCGGGGGAGCCCGGCGTGCCTGTCAGGGGTGGTCGAGCAGCGGGGGCATTGTAAGGCCACTTCGGCGGGAGCGCCCCCCACCCAGGACCTTCATCACGGGGCAGGCCCTCGCCTTCTTAGCGGTTTTCGCCGCCTCGCCTTCGGCTGGATGCTACTTTCCGACAAACACCAAATGGCTGGGCAGCGCACCACCCACTGCCACAAGAGGAATGCCCCCGGTCGAAAGTGGCGAGTTGACCGCCATAACTCACCGCCAGCGCAAGCAGGTAAATGTCCGTCAACTGTCTATGGCCTACCAGATGATCAGGGCGGATCAGAAGAGCGTCGCAGAGGCTTGCGGAGTCGGGCCAGAATGTATGGCCTCCGCTTCCTCGAAATCTAGTGAGTCGCTGAACCGCATCCCTGATCGTCGTTCGCCGTCCGGGATAGGAAGTATTGGAGATGACCCTCACCAAGCCATTCTCGGTCAGGGGACAGGTCGCCCACCCCGATTTACGGTTCAGGTCGAACCAGTTTATGGGCGACTTCGTGATGTACGTGGGCGGGATCGAAAAGCGCGACGAGGACGTTCATGTCCAAGAGCGTGGCCACGAGCCCTACTCTTGATCCAGCAGCCGATTGACCAACTCCATGCTCACGGGGCGCTCGCCCGGACGCTTCGGGAGCAGAGGGACTCCGTTGCGGACGCGGACGGTGGGCTCACGGTCCGAAGGAGAAAGAGCTTGGCGTGCGAGCTCCGAGAGGGCTCTCCCGGTCGAGGTTCCCCGTACGGCCGCCATCTCTCTAGCGGCCAAGAGGACATCCTCGTCAATGTTCAGCGTCGTTCGCATAGGCGAAGCATACCGCATCATGCATCCGTTTCCGAGGTCCAGCCCTTTTGAGCGACACTACCCACCATGGCACTCACCCCCCGCCGCTCCCGCCTCCGCCGAGCCCTTCGGGTGCTCGCTTTCATCCTTGGCTTCCTCGTCCTGGCCCTCCTGATCGGGAAGGTCTGGTTCCGTCACCGGCTGGTGGCGAGCCTGCCGCGGCTCGACGGCCGGCAGCGGCTGGCCGGCCTTGCGGGGCCGGTGACGATCGAGCGGGACGACCTCGGCGTGCCGACGATCCACGCCGGCAGCCGGCTGGACGCCGTCCGCGCGCTGGGGTTCCTCCACGCCCAGGACCGCTTCTTCCAGATGGACCTGCTGCGCCGGCAGGCGGCCGGCGAGCTGGCGGACCTCGTGGGCTACGGCGCCCTGCGGCTGGACCAGGGGCACCGCGTCCACCGCTTCCGCGCCGTGGCCCGGCAGGTCGTGGCGCGGGCGAAGCCGGAGGACCGCGCCCTGCTCGACGCCTATGCCGCCGGGGTGAACGCCGGCCTCGCCGCGTTGGGAGATAAACCGTTCGAGTACGTGGCCCTGTTCGCCGATCCCGAGCCCTGGAAACCCGAGGATTCCATCCTCGCCGTGCATGCCATGTTCCTCGAGCTCAACGACGGCATGGGCAGCCGTGAGTCCGAGCTGGGGGAGCTGCAAAGGATGGTGCCGCCCGCCATGTTCGACTTTCTGGCGCCGCGCGGCACCGAGTGGGACGCGCCGCTCGTGGGCTCCGCGATCACCCCGCCGCCCATTCCCGGGCCGGAGGTGATGGACCTGCGCAAGCCGGCGGAGGAGCCGGCGCGGGGAGTCTTGCCGAGGCCTCCGGATGAGGAAGTCTCCGCTACCGGCAGCAACAACTTCGCCGTGGCCGGCGCCCACACGGCGGACGGCCACGCCCTGCTCGCCAACGACATGCACCTGGGCATCCGCGTGCCGAACACCTGGTACCGGGTCTCCATCGTCCGTCCGGACGAGCGGGGCGGCACCCTGCGGCTGACCGGCGTCACCCTACCCGGCACGCCGATCGTCTCGGCCGGCAGCAACGGCCACGTGGCCTGGGGCTTCACCAACAGCTACGGCGACTGGACGGACGTCGTGCAGCTGGAGCTGGACCCCGGCAATCCCCGGCTCTACCGCACTCCCCAGGGACTGAAGAAGATCGAGACGGTGAAGGAGGAGCTTGCGATCAAGAGCTTCCCGGACGATTCCATGACGGTCGAGGAGACGATCTGGGGGCCGGTGATCGGTCACGACCGCCGGAACCGGCCCCAGGTTCTGGCCTGGACGGCCCATCATCCCGAGGCCGTGAACCTGGAGATGGGCGGCCTGGAGACGGCGCGCACGATCGAGGAGGCCATGGCGGTGGCCAACCGCGGCGGCATCCCGCCCCAGAACTTCACCGTCGCCGACGAGACGGGCCGCGTCGGCTGGACGATCATCGGCCAGATTCCCCGCCGGGTGGGCTTCGACGGCCGGCTCCCCACCTCCTGGGCCGACGGCTCGCGCCGCTGGGACGGCTGGCTCACGCCCGAGGAGCACCCGCGCATCGTCGATCCGCCCTCCGGCCGCATCTGGACGGCCAACGCCCGGGTGGTGGACGGCGACCTGCTGGCCAGGATCGGCGACGGCAACTACATGCTGGGCGCCCGGGCGCAGCAGATCCGCGATCGCCTGCTGACCCTGGAGAAGGCGACGCCCAGGGATCTGCTTGCCATCCAGCTCGACGACCGCGCCCTGTTCCTGGCCCGCTGGCGCGACCTTCTGCTGCGGGAGCTGACGTCGGAGGCCGTGAAGGGACACCCCCAGCGGGCGGAGCTGCGACAACTGGTGATGACGACCTGGACGGGGAGGGCCTCGATCGACTCGGTGGCCTACCGGGCGGCGCGAGCCTTCCGCGGCCAGGTGCGGGACCGCGTGTTCAACCTTCTGACCCATCAGGAGGGGACGCCGGAAGCCCTGCGCGTGCGGCCGAGCCCGCAGATCGAGGGCAGCCTGTGGCGCCTCGTCACGGAACGGCCGGTCCACCTGCTGGACCCACGGTTTCCGAGTTGGGACGCCGAGCTGCTGGCCGCGGTGGACGACACGATCGCCCAGATGGAAACCGACGGCCCGAAGCTGGCCGCCCGCACCTGGGGGGAGCGCAACACCACCCATATCCAGCATCCGTTGAGCCTGCTCGTCCCCTTCCTGGGCCGCTGGCTCGACGTGCCGGCCCACCCGCTCCCTGGAGACGAGGACATGCCCCGCGTCCAGGGCCGCGCCCATGGTGCCTCGGAGCGGCTGGTGGTTTCACCCGGCCACGAGGAGACGGGGATCTTCCACATGCCGGTGGGCCAAAGCGGGCATCCGCTCTCGCCCTACTACCAGAAGGGGAACGCGGCGTGGGAAGAAGGGCGGCCGACGCCCTTCCTGCCGGGGCGGACGGTGCACCGGCTGGCGCTCAACCCCTGACCTACCCGAACTTGATCGGGTCGCCGAGGCTGTCGAGCGAGAAGTTGGCCATGATCTGGTGGCCATTGAAGTCGAGGACGCGGAAGTCCTCGACGCCTTCGAGATCCTTGGCGACGGTGTCGAAGGAGTGCTCGTAGGGCGCCCGGACGGCGTCGAGGTCGACCTCGTAGGCGAAGAACCTGTCGATCCCCTTGTAGCGCAGCTTCTCCACCAGGCGCCCGTCGGTCAGCTTGGGGTAGGTCGCGAGGATGAGAATGGGGCCGCTGCCGGTGAAGATCAAATAGGCACGCATCGACCGCTTCGGGCTCATCTCTCTATCCTCTTTCTTGGACGGTTGAAGGTCTTCAGGCGACAAGCTTCAGGCAACGAAGTAGGCGCTGGCACGGACCTGCAGGCGGGCGCGGGGCTCGAAGCCGCTGCCGACGACGGCGAAGGCGCTCGAGGTGCTGAGGATGGGCAGTACGATCCAGCCGTCGAAGCTCTCGCCCCCGGCGTACGGTGGCACGACCGGCTCGATCTCGGCGATCTTCGTCCAGTGGTCTTCGTCGGGATCGAAGGCGGAGCGCAGCTCCACGTAGGCGCGGTCGAGGTCGATGGTGCGCTGACCCGACGGGTGCCAGATGGAGAAGACGAAGCGCACCTCGTCGTAGGCGCTGGTTCCCAGGAACGACTTGCCGGCCACCAGCAGCGGGAAGGTGAATGAGCCCGCGCTGTCCGTGGCATAGATCTCGGGGGTGGGGTCGAAGATGATCTGGCGTGGGGGCGTGGGGGTCGCGCTCATCGTTTCTCCTCGTGGGTCTCCTGGGGGTGCGCAGGGTCCTGACCGCGGGCCAGCGCGAGGGCCCGGGCGACGCGCCGGCGGGCCTCTTCCGCATCGGGGCCAACGCCCAGCAGGCCCGCGGCGAGGCCGAAGGCGGAGGCGCCGGCCCGGGCGTAGGCCGGGATCTCCTCGACGCCGAAACCGCCGGCGGCCAGCATGGGAATGTCCCCCAGGGGGCCGCGGATCACCTGGAGGTAGGCCGGCCCGCCGACCGGCGGCAAGGGGTAGACTTTGACCAGATCGGCGCCCAGCTCGTGCGCGGCGACGATCTCGGTGGGCGTCAGGGCGCCCATGACCAGGAACATCCCAGCCTGCCGCGCCTCTTTCGCCACCTCGGCATTGACGTTGGGGGTGACCAGGAACTCGGACCCCGCTTCGGCGGCCTCCCGGGCGCGGGCGGCGGTGGTCGCCGTGCCCATGCCGTAGAAGGGCGGCCCGTCGGAGGGGCGGCCGGCGAGCAGCTCGCGCAGCAGGCCGGAAGCTCCGGGGACGGTGAAAGTGATCTCCACCAGCTCGACGCCGGCGGCGGCCAGCATCCGGGCCTGGGCCACCGCCTCCTCGCGGGAGTTGGTGCGCACCACGCCGATGATGGGCGAGTGACGCAGGGTCAGGGCGACGCGGGAACGGTTCTGGACGATGGTTGCCATGTGGTCTCGGAGTCTATCATTCCACCGGTAGCCCCGCTCTGGCCGTCTGGATGCACTAGGAATGTAGCCTCAAGATGAGCCAAGATTCTCAGCCGGTGGGCAAGACGGCCCTTCCGGGTTATCATGGCCGAACGTGATAGAAGCGGCTAAGCTTCGTGGCATGGTGGAAACGAACGGCAAATGGCAGTGTCGGATCAACCGATAGAAAGAGAGTCGCTGGACCAGCTCCTGCGACGCCTTCGCCCGAGGCTCAAGCAGGTCCTCGGGCGCTATCGTATTCCCGCGCACGACGCGGAAGACCTCGTCCAGGAAGCCCTCATCTCCACCATCCAGAAGTGGGAGGTCATCCAGGACCCCGAGGCCTGGCTGCTCGTCACCCTGCGCAACCGCTGCGTCGTCTACTGGCGCAAGCGGCGCAACAACCTCTACAACTCCGTCGATACGGCCATTCTGGAGCTGCTCTCCGAGCCGGTGGCGGCGCCGCAGGAGCGGGCGGAGCTGCTGTGGGACCTCAACAACCTCCTCGAAGAGCTGCCGCCGCGCTGCCGCAAGCTGCTGCGCCTGCGCTACGGCCTTGGCTACGACTCCAGCGAGGTCGCCGAGCGCATGGGCTACCACCCCTCCAGCGTCCGCAAGGTCGCCCGCCGGTGCATGGCCGCCCTCACCTACCAGATGGTCACCCGCGGCTTCACCAAGCTGGCCGTGCCGGCGGATGAGGACGAGGACGTCAGCTAGCTAGCCTCATCCTGGCTGGTACACTCACTCCGGTGAGCGAAGCCCCTTTTCCACCCTCTTCCATCCTTTCCCAGGCGACGGCGCAGGCGCTGGAGTTTCCCAGCCTGCTCGCCGTCGTCTCGATGTTCGCGGCGAGCGACCTCGGCCGCGAGCGCGTGCTCGATCTGCGCCCCTTCGAGGAGCTGGCGGCGCTGCGGGCGCACCGCACGCGGTTCGAGGAGGCTTCGCGCCTCGTCGCCGAGCGGGCCCTGGTGCCGGACTTCGACGTTCCCCTGGGCGAGCTGCTGGCGAGGCTGATCACCGGCCGGCCGCCGGTCGAGGGGCTCGACATGGTGCGGCTGGCCGACCTCGGCAAGGCGACGCGGTCGGCGGTGACGCGCATCCGCGAGGCCGTTCCTCCCTGTCCCGCCCTGGGCGAGCTCGCCGGCGGCCTCGCGGACGTCGAGCCGCTGGTGCGGAAGATCGACCGCATGCTCGACCGCCGGGGAGAGGTGCGGGAGGACGCCAGCCCCCGCCTCGCCGCCCTGCGCAAGCAGATCCGCACCGTCCGCGACCAGATCTACCGCGAGCTGGGCGACTTCGTGGGCAGCCACAAGGACGAGCTGTCGGAGGACACCATTCCCATGCGCGGCGGCCGGCTGGTCGTCGTCCTGCAATCCGGGGCCAAGGGGCGCACCGGCGGCCTCATCCACGGCCGCTCGGCCACCGGCCGCAGCTACTACTTCGAGCCGCTCGAAGTGGTGGACTCGAACAACTCCCTGCAGCAGTCGGTGGAGGACGAGGAAGGGGAGCGCCGGCGCATCCTCGGCGAGCTGATCGACGCGGCGCGGGCCGCCATTCCCGCCCTGCGCCAGCACGCCGAGTTCCTCTCCGATCTCGACCTCCTCCAGGCCTCGGTGCGCTTCGCCAATCGCTGCAACGCCGTGCTGCCCGAGATCGGCGCCCGCCACGAGCTGCACCTCACCGCGGCGCGCCATCCGCTGCTCGACCCCAGCCTGGCCTCGGCGCGCGAGGAGGCCCTGGGCCACCTGGGCCACGAGGAGGACATCGTCCCTCTCGCCATCGAGCTCAGCGCCGCGCGGCGGATCCTGGTGGTCACCGGCCCGAACGCCGGCGGCAAGACGGTGTCGCTCAAGACCACCGGCGTCCTCGCCCTGATGGCCATGTGCGGGCTGCCCATCCCCGCCGCCCCCGGCAGCCGGGTGCCCTTTCTCTCCCGCCTGGTGGCGACCGTCGGCGACGAGCAGGACCTGCTGGCCGACCGCTCCACCTTCAGCGGCCGGCTGCTGCGCCTCAAGGAGGCCTGGGAGGCGGCGGGGCCGGACAGCCTCGTGCTGCTCGACGAGCTGGGCTCCGGCACCGATCCGGAAGAGGGGGCGGCCCTCTCCTCCGCTCTGCTGGAAGGGCTGCTGGAGAAGGGGAGCCTGGGGATCATCACCACCCACCTCGCCCAGCTCGCCGCCGCCGCCCTGGAGTACGACGGGGCCTCCTGCGCGGCCATGGAGTTCGATCCGAAGACGGGGCGGCCCACCTTCCGGCTGGTCCCGGGCCCGCCGGGCGCCAGCGAGGCGCTGGCCCTGGCCCGCCGGCTGGGGCTGCCGGCCGAGTGGCTGGACCGCGCCGAGGAGCGCCTGGGCTCCGAGCACCGCGACCTGCGCCGGCTCATCGGCGAGGTCGAGCGGGTGCGCCAGGAGCTGACCGAGACCCGCGAGCGGCTGGAGACCGAGCACGAGGACGCCGTGAAGCTGCGCCGCCGGCTGGCCGAGGAGCGGGCCGCCCTGGAGGAGGAGCGGCGGACCACGGGCAAGAAGATGCGCACCGAGCTGGACGACTTCCGCCGCCAGACCTCCGAGCGGCTGCGCAAGGAAGAAGAACGGCTGCGCGAGCGTTTCGACGAGGGCCGGCGGCGCGGCCTGGCCGGCGAGGCGGTGCAGGCGCTCTTCGCGGAGGCTCCGGCTTTCGGCAAGGACGAGCCGGAGGCGAGCGGCCCCCTGGCGGTGGGCCAGACCGTCCGCCACGTGGGCCTCGGCTGGGTGGGCGTGCTGGAGAAGCTGGAGCCCGGCAAGGCCGAGGTGCTGGTGCGCGGCAAGCGGGTGCGCTGCCGCCCCGAGGAGCTGGCGCCCGCGGGAGCGCCGACCGCCGCCGAGCGCAAAGAGCGCGAGGCGACGCCGGCGACGCGGGAGTTCCGGTCGGTGGCCGGCGCCGCCCGCGGCACCCTCGGCAATTTCGGCGATATCGACGAGACGACGGCGGTGCCGCCGGAGATCAACCTGATCGGCCTGCGGGTGGAGCCGGCCCTGGAGGAGCTCGAGTCCTATATCGACCGCGCGCTCCTCGCCTCGCGAAAAGAGGTGCGGGTGGTCCACGGCCACGGCTCGGGGCGCCTGCGCCAGGGGGTGCGCCAGTATCTGCGCGCCCACCGGGGAGTCGCTGAGATCCGCTCCGGCGCCCCCAACGAGGGCGGGGACGGCGCGACGGTGGTCACCTTTCGCGGGGTGTGAGGTGTCTTATAGAGGGTGGAAAGCTCAGCGCGGCGGAGTTGGGATAGAAAAACCATGCCTTTAGGCAACGTCAATCTCACCCCCCAGCTCGTGCAGGCGGTGCGCGACGCGGTGGACATCGTCTCCATCGCCTCCGAGCACACGCGGCTGGTCAAGGCCGGGCGGCGCTACTCGGGCCTCTGCCCCATCCACAAGGAGAAGAGCCCGTCGTTCAGCGTCGATCCCGTGCAGGGGCTCTTCTACTGCTTCGGCTGCGGCGCCGGGGGCGACGCCATCAAGCTCCACATGCTCACCACCGGCGACGACTTCCCGGCGGCGATCGAGGCGCTGGCGATGCGCTATGGCATTCCCCTGCCGAGCCGCACGGAGGCGCGCTTCGCGGGCGGCAAGCCGGAGCAGGACCTGGAAGGCGCCCTCCAGGCGGCGGCCGGCTTCTTCGCCGAGCAGCTCCGGCAGTCGCCCTTCGCCCTGCAATATCTGGAGAAGCGGCGCATCCCTTCCGAGCTGATCGACCGGTTCGGCCTGGGCTACGCCCCGGAGGGCTTCCAGAACCTCGTCCGCGCCCTCCATCCACGCATCTCCAAGGCGGACCTCGAAGCGGCGGGGCTGATCGCGAAGTCCGAGCGCAGCGGCGATCACTACGACCGCTTCCGGCATCGGCTGATGTTCCCCATCCACAACTCGTCCGGCCGGCTGGTGGGCTTCGGCGGCCGCACCCTGGGGGACGACAAGGCCAAGTACATCAACACCAACGAGACCGACCGCTTCCACAAGGGGACCCTCCTCTACGGCCTTCACCTCGCCAAGCGGGAGATCCGCGAGACGAACCGGGCGGTGCTCGTGGAGGGGTACTTCGACGTCATCGGCACCGTGGCCAGCGGCCTCGAAGGCGCCGTGGCCGGCATGGGCACCGCCCTCACCCCCGAGCAGGCGAAGCTGCTGTCGCGCTACGCCGAGGAGGTGGTGGTGGCCTATGACGGCGACAACGCGGGGGAGAACGCCTTCCGCCGGGCCTTGCCGCTGCTGCTCTCGGACAGCCTGGCCGTGCGGCGGGCGCGCTTCCCGGGCACCCACGATCCCGACTCGCTGCGCCTGGAGCAGGGGGAGGAGGCGGTGCGCGCGGCGATCGGCGCGGCCGAGGACGCCGTGGTCGCCGAGCTCGACCGCGCCATTCCGGCGGGAACGACCAAGGAGCCGCAGCTCCAGGCCAAGGCGGCGACCGCCGTCACCGAGCTGCTGCGGCCCATTCCGGACGCCATCCTGCGCTTCAGCTATGCCCGCATCGCCGCGGACCGGCTGGGGATTCCCGTCGAGATGCTCGCCCGGCGCATCGGCGGCGGCACGCGCCCGGAGGGGGCGGGGCCGTCGTCTCCGGCGTCGTCTCCGGCCGGGTTCGCCGGGGGCGACGACGGCGGCCCCCGGACGGTGCGCAGCCTGGAGGAGCAGGTGATCGCGGTGCTCCTGCAGACCGAGGATGCCGCCGCGATTCCGCCTCGCGATCAATTGCCTCCCGCGGAGGTCTTCTTCGACACCGAATGCAGGAATATTTACGAGGCCTTCTGCGCTCTCTATACGGAAGCCGGATCCCCTCCCAATGCCCATCGGGTGCGCTCGCGGCTGGGAGAAGCCGAGGGAATAGTTGTCCGGTTCGCGAGGATTATGGTAGAAGGGAGTTTTGCGTCCGGACGAAACGGGCTTCAAGAATCCCTCGACACATTGACCGGCCGCTGGTTCCGCCAGCGGCGCCAGGAAGTACAAAGAGAGATCGGTGACGCGCAGCGCCGGGGTGACGAAGCGCTCCTGAGTCGTCTCTTGGAAGAGAGAGACCGTTTGAACCGCAGCTTGCATCGGGGATCCCGGCCAGGAGTCAACCCTGGGCTCGGTTGAGTTTCGTTTGCACGTTTTCAAGTCCCGATTCGGAGCTGAGAGGAGAGCCCATTGACGATTACCAGCCTCACGCCCGTCGAAGAGAAGTACAGCTCCGTCAAGCAGCTCATCGAGCTTGGCAAGGAGAAGGGCTACCTTCTTTACGACGAGATCTATGAGATGTTGCCGGAGGAGGTGGTGAGCCTCCCCGACGAGCTCGACGAGATCTATCTCCGGTTCGCCGACCTCGGAGTCGACGTCATCGACCGGCCCGAGCGCTATCAGAACCGGGATGATTTCGAGTCCAGCTCCAACGAGTTCGACAAGAAGGAGGACGAGACCACTGAGTTCGGTCTCGCCACTCACGAGAAGACCAACGACCCCGTCCGCATGTACCTGCGCGAGATGGGCACCGTTCCCCTCCTCGACCGCGAGGGCGAGGTGGAGATCGCCCAGCGCATCGAGCAGGGCGAGTGGCTGATCTACGAGGCCCTGTGCGAGAACCCGGTGGTGCTCAGGGAGCTGCTGCGCCTCAACGAGATGGCGGCCAAGGACAAGCGCATCCTGCGCGAGCTGGTGGCCGCCGATCCCGACGAGCCGCTCGATCCCAAGGCCGCCGACCGCATCAAGGGCAACCTCAAGATCTTCGAGCAGATCGCCGCCAACGACCACGAGATCGGCGAGCTGCGCAAGCGCCAGAAGCGCTGCAAGCCGGACGGCGACAAGTACATGGAGATCGAGCGCGAGATCGACCGTCTCGTGGCCAAGATCGCCAAGGACATCCGCACCGTCGACTTCAGCGTCCAGACCCGCAACCGGCTGGTGGACTTCCTGAAGGACATCGACAAGCAGTTCACCCGCTTCGAGCAGGACATCAAGCGGGCGCAGACGGCCCTGAAGCGCGAGACCAACGAGGAGCTGAAGGCCCTGCACCGCCGCCGCATCGAGAAGTACCGGGGCCACCTGCGCGAGCTCGAGGAGCGCTACGGCACCACCCACGCCGAGATCGCCGCCACGATCAACAAGATCCGGCAGGGCGAGGCGGTGTGCGAGCGGGCCAAGGAAGAGCTGATAGTGGCCAACCTCCGGCTGGTGGTCTCGATCGCCAAGAAGTACACCAACCGCGGGCTGCAGTTCCTCGACCTCATCCAGGAGGGGAACATCGGCCTGATGAAGGCGGTGGAGAAGTTCGAGTACCGCCGCGGCTACAAGTTCTCGACCTATGCCACGTGGTGGATCCGGCAGGCGATCACCCGCGCCATCGCCGACCAGGCGCGGACGATCCGCATCCCGGTGCACATGATCGAGACCATCAACAAGCTCACCCGCACCAGCCGCTCGCTGGTGCAGGAGCTGGGGCGTGAGCCCACGGCCGAGGAGATCGGCGAGCGCATGGACCTGCCGGCCTCCAAGGTGCGCAAGATCATGAAGATCGCCCAGGAGCCCATCTCCCTCGAAACGCCCATCGGCGAGGAGGAGGATTCGCATCTCGGCGATTTCATCGAGGACAAGAACGCCGTCTCGCCCATCGACTCGGTGATCTTCGCCAACCTCAAGGACCAGACCCGCAAGGTGCTCAAGACCCTGACGCCGCGCGAGGAGCTGGTGCTCAAGATGCGCTTCGGCGTCGGCGACGGCTCCGAGCACACCCTCGAAGAGGTGGGCCGGTCGTTCAACGTCACCCGCGAGCGCATCCGCCAGATCGAGTCCAAGGCGCTGCGCAAGCTGCGTCACCCCAGCCGGGCGACGAAGCTGAAGCCGTTCCTCGACAACACCATGTAAACCGGGAAATCGCCCGCCGGGTTTGACACCGGCGGGCGATCCACCTAAAATTCCGCTCCCGGCTTGAACCGGCAGCTTCTTTCCCATTCCTCGGTAGCTCAATGGTAGAGCGTTCGGCTGTTAACCGAAATGTTGGGGGTTCGAGTCCCTCCCGAGGAGCCAATCTTCTTCAAACAAGCAGCTCTGCTTCAAACCACCAGCTCCTGGTATCTCCGCATGAAGCGGCGGTCCACCCGGTCCTTCAGCCGCCAGGCCCAGCGGCTGTGGGAGACAATCCCTTTGTAATCCAGCAGCGCCTTGCCGTCGGCGGTGTTCAGAATGGAGAGGAACCCCGTCTGCGGCGTGTAGCGCGGCGGCTCACCTCCCCCGCCCCCGGTCATTGCGGCCTTCAGGCTCTGCCAGAGCACCGGTCCCTCGCGCACGGCGTAGACCCCGGCCTTGGGTGTGTCCGGATGGCTCGCCAGCGTGCCGCAGTCGCCGGCCGCGAAGATCCTGGGGTCGTCCACCGAGGCCAGGGCATCCCCGGTCAGCAGGAACCCCCGGTCGTCCAAGGGGAGCCCGGAGTCACGGAAGAGCGGCCAGGAGACGGCCCCGGTGAGCCATACGGTGAGCCGGGAAGGAATCCGGGTGCCGTCCTCGGCCATGGCCCACTCGGGTTCGACGGCGGTGATCCGCGTGCCGGTCAGAGCCACGATCCCCCGCTGGTGGAGAAGGGTGCGGGCGCGCTTGCGGAAGCGGCTGCGGTAGCCGGCGAGGATCCTCTCTCCCCTTTCGACGATCGTGATGCGGTGCGCCGCCCCTTGTGCCTCCAGGGCCCTGGCGATGGCGAGGGCGACCTCGACGCCCGCCGCTCCGCCGCCCACGACGACGACGGGGACCCTGCCGCCGGGTTCTTCCTTCCCGGCGGCCAGCTCGCGCAGCCTCGCCTGAAGGGCGGTGACCCGTTCCAGCGGCTTGATCCGTTGCGCCTCGCCCGCGATCTCGGGAGCGTCCACCCCGGCGGTGTTGGAGCCGACGGCGAAGGAGACCAGGTCCCAGGGCACCTCCACCGTCTCCTCGGGGCCGGTCCGGACGTGCACCACCCGGCTCTCCGGCTTCAGGGCCACGGCCCGGCCGGCGAGGAACCGCCCTCCCGCCTTCGCCACGAGGTCCGGAATGCGGACGGCGATCTCGTCCTCCCGATAGGTCCCCTGGAGGAAGCCCGGCACCATGCCTGAGTAGTGATGGAGGTTGCCCACGGACACCACCGTGAGCGCCACGTCCGGCAGCGGCTGGAGGATCTGCCGGCGCAGGATCTCCAGGTGGGCATGGCCGGCCCCCACCAGGAGCAGCCGAGTGGGTTCGCGGCCGGCCACCAATCAGGATTCCATCAGGATCCGTCGCAGCAGCAGGAGCAGCCAGAGGGTGGCCAGGCCCAGCATGAGGGGGCGCAGCCAGCGGCTCCACCAGGGCTGCCCGCCGGACGGCGCATCCCCGGCGCTGATCTCGGCGGGCTGCCAGGGGCGGCTGGTCAGCGCGTCGCCCAGGGCCTGGAGGTCGTAGGAGGGAGCTGTCAGCGAGTCGGCGCCGGCCAGCAGCCGAACCGCTCCGGCCTGGGGGGCTCCCTTGGGCGCCGCCGGCCAGACGAACAGGAGGACGTCGCGGCGGCGCCACACCGCCGTATCGAGGTCGGGCAGGGGCGGATTGTCGCCGTCGTGGAACTTCAGGGAGAGGACGGACGGGGCGCGGCCGGGCAGCGGCAGGCGCAGGCGGCAGGGAAGGGGGGACTGGGGTATGCACTCCCAGGTGGCGCGCAGAGTGGGAGGGGGCGCGGGCTTCGGCTCGTCGCCGGCGCGGCGCGCGAGATGGGCGATGGGCTCCAGGTAGCGCAGCATCAGGCTGCGCTGGAGGGGCTGGGCGCCGGCCATCACGTCGATCTCGGTCAGTGGCAGGCCGGCCCGCGTGAGGCGGACCTCCAGCGTGCTCTCCCGGGCGCGCGCGTCTCCCGTGGGACGCACGCTCCCCTGCCAGAGGGCGAGGGCCGGCGCGGCGGGGGACCAGCGGTAGAAGGGGATCTGGCGCTCGCCGGTCACCAGCCGCAGATTCCCCAGGTCGGCCCGGGCGGCGGCGTAGATGGACTCCGGCAGCTCCAGGCGGACCAGCGAGCCCGGCCGCGCCGCGGGTGCCACCACCCGCCAGGACGCCTTGAGCCGTCCGCTTCCCAGCCGCACGCTCGGTGCCGCGGCCGTGGCCGGCAGCGGCGGCAGCGGATGCTCGGCTTCGGCGCCGGCCTCCAGCCAAGTCGCTTCCTCGCCGGCTCCCGCCGGCACCGCCGGCGCCGGGGCGATACCCTCGCGGCGGGGAGGCCCCCCGTAGGCCAGCGTGTACTGCCCAGCCTCCCCGGCGTCGAAGAGGACGGTCTGCACCGTCAGCTCGATGCCGTAGCTCATCAGCCGCGGCGCGTTGCCGGGAGCGCCGTAGAGCTCCAGCCGGAGCTGAGAGCCGGCGAGAGGCCCGCTGCCGGCGGTCAGCACGTGGCGCGCCCGGCCGCCGGCCGGAGGCGAGGGCTGCCACACCCCCTCCGCGACGCTCTGCCAGCGCCCTTCGCGGGGGGCGTCCAGCCGGTAGCCCACGATTCCCTTCTCCTGCACCTCCACCGTCAGCCGCCGCACGACCTGGCCGGCGGCGGGCAGGGGGAGATTGCAGAAGATGGCGCCGGGAGGGCCAGGGTCGCAGTCGGGGTTGCGGGTGGCGAGGGCGAGAGTAGGGCCGGTCACCGATTCGACCTCGGCCGCCTCGATCTGCTGCACCCCCGCCTCGCGCGGCCAGTGGAGGCGCAGCCAGCGGTCTCCCGTCACCGGATAGGCGATCGAGATCCAGCTCTCGCCCGCCTCCGCCCGGAAGGACTCTCCCGTCGTCAGGGGCTTCCAGGTGGTCCCGTCCGGGCTGCTCTCGATCTGGTCCGGACGGACCAGGCTGGGGCGGGCGGTCCGCAGGCTCAGCCGCTCGTGGGGAATCGCGCCGGCTCCCAGGTCGAGCAGCAGCGAGCTTCCCGTGCCGGGTTCGCCTCGTTCCGGCTTGAACGACTTCACCGGCCGGCGCTCGGTGCGGGCCGCCGCCGTTTCGATGCGCACCGGAGCCTCGCCGCCGGATGGCGAGAGGACGTGCAGGTCCGCCCCGCCAGGCGCCAGGTGCTGAATGGCCGCGAGATCGAGGGGTACCCGCACCCAGCCGGCCTCCGTCACCGTCACCTCACGGGTGTAGTGATAGCCCTCCACGGCGTGGGCGGTACCCACCATGCCCGCGATGCCCGCGGAGAACAGACCCAGCAGAATCGCTGCCGGGCGCCTCGACATCCTCTCTTTCCGGCGGCGGGCTCGCAACACGAGGCGATAGACCAGGCCCGGAAAGAGAATGGCGACGAGGAGCGCCAGAACCGCGAGCTCCGTGCAACCCATGAGGGGGACTCTATATCGGGATCAGACCGGGATCAGGAATCGAGGGGAAGACGCGGGCCGCGCGCCCCGAGCAGCGGCAGAGATCCCCTGCCCGGGGACTTGCCGGACCGGAGAGATGGGGCCTCCAACGAAAAGCTGGATACCAGTCTAACACGGCCCGGGAACGGGGAAAAGCCCCCTCTTATTCCGAGGCGGAGCTCTACACGGACTTGTTGAAGAATCGTCGTGACGCCGGCCCCGCCCGGGCATAAATGCCGGGGCTACTTGGAGGCGCCGGATGAATCCGGCTTTAAGTCCCCTTCAGGGGGCGTCATTAACTAGCCCCGGCATTTATGCCCGGGCGAGGGTAAACGGAGCGCCAGAGGGATGCAAGCTCCAAACACTTCCTACGCGGATGATTGCTTGTGGTCCTCCACCAGCTTCTCCACCACCGAGGGGTCCGCCAGGGTGGTGATGTCTCCCAGCTCCTCGTACTCGCCGGCGGCGATCTTGCGCAGGATGCGGCGCATGATCTTGCCCGACCGCGTCTTCGGCAGGCCGGTGACGATCTGGATGCGGTCCGGCGTCGCGATGGCGCCGATGGCGTGCCGCACCTGCTCCTTGAGCATGCCGACGAGCTCCTCCGGATCGGTATGCTCGTACTCCGGCGTCGGGTGGACGTAGGCATAGATCCCCGTCCCCTTGATGTCATGCGGGAAGCCCACCACCGCCGCCTCGCCCACGGCATCGTGGGCCACCAGGGCGCTCTCGACCTCCGCCGTGCCGAGCCGATGGCCGGAGACGTTCAGCACGTCGTCGACGCGGCCGGTGATCCAGTAGTAGCCGTCCTCATCGCGCCGGCAGCCGTCGCCCGTGAAGTAGAGGCCGGGATACTGGGTGAAGTAGGTCTGGCGGAAGCGCCGGTGATCGCCGTAGAGCGTCCGCGCCTGCCCCGGCCAGGTGCCGCGCAGGCACAGGTTGCCGGAAACGCCGTTGCCCTGCAGCTCCTGGCCGTTCTCGTCCACCAGCACGGGTTGAATGCCGAAGAAGGGGAGGGTGGCCGATCCCGGCTTCACCGGCGTCGCTCCCGGCAGCGGCGTGATGAGGATGCCGCCCGTCTCCGTCTGCCACCAGGTGTCCACCACCGCGCACCGGCCCCCGCCCACCACGTCGTGATACCAGGTCCACACCTCGGGGTTGATGGGCTCGCCGACCGATCCCAGGACGCGCAGGGAGTCCCGCTTGTACTTCTTCACCCACTCGTCGCCGGAGCGCGCGATGGCGCGGATGGCCGTGGGCGCGGTGTAGAAGATGTTGATCTTCAGGTCGTCCACCATCCGCCAGTACCGCCCCGCGTCCGGATAGGTGGGGATGGACTCGAACATCACCGTCGTGGCGCCGTTGGCGAGGGGGCCATAGAGGATGTAGCTGTGGCCCGTCACCCAGCCGATGTCCGCGGCGCAGCAGTAGATGTCGCCCGGGTGGTAGTCGAAGACCAGCTTGTGAGTGAGTGCGGCGTAGACCATGTAGCCGCCGGTGGTGTGGAGCACGCCCTTGGGCTTGCCCGTCGAGCCCGAGGTGTAGAGGATGAACAGCGGGTCCTCCGAGGCCATCCACTCCACCGGGCAGGTGGAGCGCTGCTTGCCGCACTCGTCCTCCAGCCAGAAGTCCCGGCCCTGCCGCATGGGGACCTCCTTGTCCGTGCGGTGGACCACGAAGACCTTCTCGACCATCGACAGGCCCTCGACGGCATTATCGACGGTCTGCTTCAAGGGGATCTTCCGGCCGCCCCGCAGCCCCTCGTTGGCGGTGAACACCACCTTGCAGCCGGCGTCCAGAATGCGGTCGCGCAGGGACTCGGCCGAGAAGCCGGCGAAGACCACCGAGTGGACGGCGCCGATGCGGGCGCAGGCGAGCATGCTGTAGGCGAGCTCGGGGACCATGGGAAGGTAGATGCACACCCGGTCGCCCTTGCGCACGCCGTGGGCGAGAAGCACGTTGGCGATGCGGGCGACGTTGTGCTTCACCTCGCGGTAGGTGATGTAGCGGTAGTCGCCGGGCTCGTCGCCGGCCCAGATGATGGCCGTCTGCTCGCCACGGGTGCCCAGGTGGCGGTCCACGCAGTTGTAGCAGGCGTTCAGGCGCCCGCCGGAGAACCAGGCGAAGTCCACCTCCTCGAAGTCCACGTCCACGATGTTGCGCGGCGGGTAATACCAGTCGAGGATGCCGGACATCTCACGCCAGAACTCATCCGGCTGCTCGACGGACCGGCGGTACATCTCCTTGTACTCCGCGAGGCTCTTGATGTGGGCGCGCTCGGCGATCTGGGGCTTGACGGGGATCATGGCTTCGCTCCTCCGGAAAGGTCGGGAACGGCAACTCCGCGGGCGGCGGAAATTCTATACCGGCAAGGAGTCAGGATCGCATCCCCTTTTGGAGTGGGATGGAAGGTCGCGCGGGGGCGGGGCTTGGGGCGACGCAAAGCCCCCTCATCACCCCGGCCCTCTTCTCCCCATCGCCCTCCCCCGACCGGGAGAAGAGGGAGGACAGCAAGGGCACCCCGCCAGACCCCCTGGGAGCGCCGGCGTCCCGCCGGCCAAACTAACTCCGTTTTGTAGCTTCACCGATGAGGGGGGCTCTTGGCAGGGTCTGAACACTCCCGGGGCGTACCCACCGGCACGCCCCGGGATTTACAACCTCGACGTACTTCCTACCTCAACCTACTCCGCCGGCGCCACCGGGGGCGGAGTGGTTGCCGGCACCCCATCCTTGGCCTTGCGGGGGCGCTTGCGGAGCGGCGCGATGCGGAACTGCACCAGCCGCTCGCTCTTGGGACCCAGGTTGGACTTCACCACCAGTCGCAGGCGGCTGGCGAGCTCCCGGCCATCCACCAACAGCTTCTTCAACAACTGCGTCGTTTCCTGCCGGGCCGCCGTCAAGGAATTCTGCCGAGCCCTCATCTCCTGGACCTTGACCATGATGTCCTCGAAAGCGACCTGGGCGCGCTGTACGTCCGGCAGATTCGAGGCGTTGTCGTGAACCGCCAGGCGCAACGCCTCCCAATCGTCCATCTCCAGTGCAAAAGCCTGTGCTGCTGACATGTTCGTCTCCTTTTCTTTGACTTGAAAGTGTGGTTCGTTTGTTTCGCCCGGCTGCCAATCAGCCAAGCTGCTTCGCCAACTCGATCACGGCCAGTGTGAGGCCGCCCTTCTTCCCTCTCCGCGGCTGACCGTGGAGCGTCAGCCCCATTCGTCCACCCGCCACGAAGACCGAGATCGGCTGCCGTGCCGAGCCCGCCAGCTCCGTCACATAGGCGGCAAAGGCCAGCGCCACCTTCGAGTCCGTGAACTCGTGGACCCGGTCCAGGGCCTTGCGGCTCATGTCGAGCTTCCAGCCCGGCATCGCCTGGAGCGCTTCCTGCACCCGCTCGGGCTTGAGCTCCTCCAGATCTCGGTTCGCAAGCTTCTTCATGGTGGCGAAGCTGACGGCGCGGGCTCCTGCTTTGTTCGCAATCTGCTGCATGGTGAACCTCCTGGTTCAAAACTCCGGCGCCTTCATGACGCCGGAAGACGGATTCCAGTTTCCCCTAATCTTTCCGCTTCGTACGAGATGTTTCCGCGACGTGCGGATAATCTCCGATGCCAATCCTTGTTGTCAAGCCCTCAACTGCAAATGTGCCTCACGGCAAAAGGAACGCGCTTGGAATGGTGTCGCTGGAACCCTTTGGACTCTGGCGACGGAAATATCGGAATTGCATCACCTGTAACTGCCATGGTATGAGTTCCGCCATCTTCTTTCCGTATCAAGGGCATCGCGCCTCCCGAGTGGATGCGGAAGGCCATCATTTGATTGGGGGTCGCAGCACGGTTCTGCCGTTGCTGGCAGACTCAGTGACCGACATCACTTTGTCGTCGTGCCCGCGGGCTTCAGGGCCATAAGGGCTCTTTGGACTGCTCCGCGGATTGGGAGGATCGCCAGATGCACCAGCATTCGTTGAAGCGTCTTCTTTCCGTGTCTCTCCTGGCAGGCGGGCTGGCTCTCATCGGACCGATCCAGGTCCACGCCGCTCCGGTCGCGGGGCCTCAAGCGGTGTGGAAGTGGCTGATCCGGGCCTGGGAGGAGACGGTCCCGGTGCTCTGGGGACGGGCAGGGGCGGGGCAGGGCAATGGCCTCCAGGAGAAGGGGGGAGTGTGCATTGATCCAAATGGCAGCTGCACTCCCCACTCCATGGCTCCGGCTGCAGGTCCAGCGTGTCGCGCCGGGTCCGAAGGGGGCGTTTGTATAGATCCCAATGGCTGAAGTTCCGGATGTCCTCGACAAAACGAGGGGGCTCGTGCGGCTCGTCCTTCGTGCTAAGGTGACGCCGCTTCGCGGAGTCAGCAGCAGTCTCGTAACCGATGGCCCGAGGAGGTTCGTTTGCGCGGACACCCAACTGCATCCGATCTGGAGGCGTTCCTGAGCGGGCGTCTATCCGGAGAGAAGACTCGAGGTTTGGCCCGCCACTTGGTTCGTGGTTGCTCTACCTGTACCACCGAGCTGAAGAAAAATCATGATCGCGGAGAGTTCTGGCGCACGCCGGAGCTCTCCGCGAAGGATGACGCCGCGTATTCAGAGGTTTTGGAGGGCGCCCAGTGGATGGCTCGCCACCTTGGCAGAGAGGCGGCTCGAGCAAGCGAGATCTCACCGATGCTCATCCATGCTGGGCTGATGGCGGTCGTGCAGGCTGCGGACCTGCCCCTCTCGGGGTTTGCGATGTATCTTGCCTTGCTCCAAGCGAGTTGGGCCGTGCGTCATGAGAATCCACGGGAAATGGTGGCTCTCGCGCGAGCGGCGGTCGAGGTCGCCGGCAAGCTCAACCCTGAGCTCTATGGCGCTCGGCCGATAGGTGACTTGCTGACCCGAGCCTGGGGCGAGCTTGCCAACGCCTTGCGAGTGGCGGACGATCTGGACGAGTCGGAGAGGGCGTTTGGTACGGCGTTCGAGCTTCTCCAGCAGGGCACAGACGATCCATACCTGAAAGTCCGACTGTATGATCTGCACGCCTCTTTTCTGGGTACCCGGCGCCGATTCGGACTTGCTTTCTCGGCTCTCGATGTCGTCGTGACCCTGTACCTCGATCTAGGAGAGAGACATCTCGCGGGTCGTGCGTTGATCATCAAGGCTATCTACTCTCTTTATAGTGGCCAGCCCGAGGAGGCGCTTCGCCTCACTGAAGAAGGAGTTCCTCTTCTAGAAGAGCAAAGAGAGCCGGCTCTACTCTTCTTTGCTGCCCACAATAAGATCTCGTTTCTGGTGGCGTGCGGCCGATTCCGGGAAGCCAAGAAGGCCCTCTTTCTACATCGGGCTGATTTCCAAAATGTGGTAGGAAGGGTGAATCGCGTCAAGCTGAGATGGCTTCAAGCACAGGTCAGCGCCGGACTCGATGAATGGGAAAGCGCGGAAGTGGCTTTCCTTGAGGCGAGAGATGGGTTTGAGGCCGCCGGCATGAATTTCCATGCGGCGCTTGCGGCTCTGGATCTGTCGCTGCTCTGGATGCGGCGGGAGAGATGGCGTGATGCAGAGGAATTGGGTAAGGAGGCTGCTGACGTATTTCTCGCGCTCGGCATTCAACGGGAAGCGCTCGGCTCTGTGATGATTCTCAAGGATGCTCTCAAAAAGCGGAAGGCGACGGTCGCCCTCCTCGAAAGCGTCGTCGAATTCCTCCGGCAGACGCAGATCGACCCTGACGCCTGCTTCACCCCTCGTTTCGAGTAGTAGACCCTGGGAAGTGCGAGGCAGAAACGCAGGCCGTAGAGACGTTCCCAGCCCGTCCACGACGCCCTCCGCAGGCCAATAACGGCGGGACGTCTCCGCCGCGGAAACAACCACCCGCTGAGGATGAACCTACGACGGGGCGATACCGTCTCTTGGCTCGCCCGGTTACCTCGATACAAGGTTCTACCGCCGCCATGGGTTGAGGCGGATCGGGTCGAACTTCCCGCCTCGGAGACGTCCCGCCTTCCAGGGCCTGCCGTGGGTGTCGTGGGCGGGCTGGGAACGTCTCTACCCCCTCCGTATAGCGTTCTGGCGCGCGGCTCCTGGCCTAAAAACCCCAACCAGCTCCCGCAGCGCCTGCCGAGCGATCTCCTGGATCTTCCGCGGCAGATCCTCCTCGGCGATCCCCGGGCAGGACCGGCTCTCCACCTCGATCGGCTGCATGTCCCGCAGCAGCTTGTGGATGGCCTTCGAGGACTCCGAGGGCGGATCCGGTCGCCGCGGGTACGCCAGCTCAAAGAACTCAGCCGGCGCCAGACCCAAGGCTCGGGAGATGGCGAGCACGTGC
Organism: Thermoanaerobaculaceae bacterium; assembly: GCA_963717295.1. Classification (GTDB taxonomy): domain Bacteria; phylum Acidobacteriota; class Thermoanaerobaculia; order Multivoradales; family UBA5704; genus DATARR01. The sequence goes on along the minus strand of OY970330.1, from coordinate 5,438,461 downwards.
TCCACCTTGGGCTCTGAGACCCCGTGGAAAATCCGGTTCATGTAGCCCGGAGTCATGCCCAATCGACGGTCAATCTCCCGAATGGGGAGTCCAAGGACGCGGATGACCATCTCAAGGAGTCGCAACAAACGGGCAGCTTCTTCGCCTTCAGGGTTCTCTCGCATGGTAGGAAGCGTATACCAACCATAGCTTCCGTTGGAAGAGGGCATAAAAAATCAGCCCCCAACCATTCGGTGCCGCGGCGCACCAGCTTCACCGGCCTCCGGCCAGATCCCGTAGCGCCTGCCGTACGGAGTCCTGGATCCTCCGCTGGAGCTCTTCTTCCGTGATCGCGGTCGCGGGCCGGCTCTCCACTTCCATCGGCTGCATGTCCCGCAGGAGCTTGCGGATCGCCTTCGAGGCCTCGGAAGGCGGATCAGGCCGTCGCGGGTAGGCCAGCTCGAAGAACTCCGAGGGCGCCAGGCCCAGAGCTCGCGAGATGGAGAGGACGTGCTCCACTTTGAGCTCGATGGTTCCACCAAAAAGCCGTCCCAGATAGCTGGGGGTGAGTCCCAATCGGCGCTCGATCTCGCGATTGGTGAGTCCTAGGATGCGGATGGCCGTCCTGAGGACGAGGAGTAGGCGGTCGACTTCTTCTTGTTCAGGGTTGTCAGACATGGGGGGAAGTGTACACCAGTAAATCTATCCGTGGGAAGGGGGCAAAAAGAATCTAGTATTGACAATTTCCCCCCGGCCAATGTAGAAACAGGTCCGATTCCGGGCTATTCCGGGAAGCCGGCACTTCAGCCGGCATGTCCGCGACTGGCGGGCAGCCCCGTTCCCGGAAAGGAGATCTGTCATGAGCCATCCCTCGCAGGCCTGCATCAACGCCTTCTCCCCGGAGTACCTCTCGGCGCTCCGCGAGGGGGACGAAACGTCCGGCTGCGCGTTGGAGGCGGAGCTCGCGGGCCCCTGGACCGTGCGCGAGCACGACCAGCGCTACCACCTCTTCCGCGAGTGGGAAACCTTCGAAACGGGGCACCGGCCGTTCGGGTCGTTCGCGACCCGGGAGGACGCCCTTCTTTTCCTCACGGCGCTCCGCATGTTGGCGTGGCCGCCGCTCTTCAGGGGGCGCGAGGCGGCCTCGGTGCCGGCCGATCACCGCATCGAGCGCGAGGGGGAGCCCGCGGGCGCCACCCGCACCTTCCTGCCCGATCTGCTCTTGGCGGCGAACGTCCTGGCGAGGCTGGTGCGCTCCGCGCCCGACCTGGCGAACGTCCTCGGGCTCGCCGGAGGAACGACCCAGGAGAGCACCGGCGAGATCCTGGGAGTCGCGGTGCTGGCCCGAGCGGCGGAGCCGGCCGAAGTGTAAGCGGCGGCTGCTCGTCCTCCAGCACTGACTGCTCGTGCCAGAGCAATGGCTGCTTGTGCACGAGCACTGACTGCTCGTGCTAGAGCAACGGTTGCTCGTGCCAGAGCACTGACTGCTGGTGCTAGAGCAACGACTGCTCCTGCACGAGCAACGACTGCTGGTGCACGAGCGCTGACTGCTGGTGCTAGAGCAACGACTGCTCCCGCACGAGCAACGACTGCTGGTGCACGAGCACTGACTGCTCGTGCACCAGCAACGGCTGCTTATCTGGGATGAGGTATACTTTTTGCCTATGCGAACGACACTCAACATCGACGAGGATGTCCTGGCGTCGCCTATGAATGACCGTGACGTAGCCCATCCCTCTTCGGAGCTCGCCATCCCCAACGTGCGGCTCGACCTCGAAGACCTCCTCGTGGTAATCCTCGGTCTCGATGGGCCAGCACGTACCCGGATGGCCCACGTTCTCGCCGAGGCTGAGATGGACGCGGGCTTCAAGGATCTGATCACGCATCTTCAAGGATCTGATCACGCATATGGACGCGTGGCCCGCCGCCGGCCACCCTTGACAGAGTTGGGGATCTGTTACCCATGTCTCCGGTCTATGCCGGCCTCGCTCACCTCCCTCCGAGTCTCCCGAAGCGTTTGGGCCGTTCCCCGCGTCAGACCCCTGATAAGATCCCCAGCCTGCCATGACTGACACCGTTCCGAGACGCCAGATCCGCAAGGTGCTGATCGCCAACCGCGGGGAGATCGCGGTGCGAATCCTCCGGGGCTTGCGCGAGATGGGAATCCGCTCCGCGGTCATCTACTCCGAGCCCGACCGCCTGGGGCTGCCCGTGCTGCTGGCCGACGAAGCCTATCCAATCGGCCCGGCGGCCTCGCGGGAGAGCTACCTGCGCGGCGAGGCCATCGTTCAGCTCGCGAAGGAGATCGGGGCCGACGCCATTCATCCCGGCTACGGCTTCCTTTCCGAGCGGGCGAGCTTCGCCCGGCAATGCCGCGACGCCGGCATCATTTTCATCGGCCCCTCGCCCGAGGCCATCGACGCCATGGGCTCCAAGGTGGAGTGCCGGCGGTTGATGATGGCCGCGGGCGTGCCGGTGGTGCCGGGCGGCAAGGACCCTCTGCCCGACCTCGAAGCGGCGGCGGCCGCCGCCGAGACCATCGGCTACCCGGTGATGCTCAAGGCCGCGGCGGGCGGCGGCGGCAAGGGGATGCGCATGATCCCCTCGGCCGCCGAGCTGGCCAACTCCTATCGCGCCGCCCGCTCCGAGGCCGCCGCGAGCTTCGGCGACGATTCGGTCTACCTGGAGAAGCTCATCGTCGATCCGCGCCACATCGAGATCCAGGTGATGGGCGATCTCCACGGCCGAGTGGTCTCCCTCGGCGAGCGCGAGTGCTCCCTCCAGCGCCGACACCAGAAGGTCGTCGAGGAGGCGCCGTCGGCCGTCATCACTCCCGAGATCCGCCGCCGGATGGGTGAGGCCGCCGTCAAGGCCGCCTCGGCCGTGGGCTACAGCAACGCCGGCACCTGCGAGTTCCTCTACGATCGCGACGGCAACTTTTTCTTCCTCGAGATGAACACCCGCCTTCAGGTGGAGCACCCCGTCACCGAGCTGGTCACCGGCATCGACCTGGTGCACACGCAGATCCGCGTGGCCGAGGGCGAGCCCCTGGGACTGGAGTTCGACGACGTCCAGCCCCGGGGCCACGCCATCGAGGTCCGCCTCTACGCCGAGGACCCTTTCCAGCGCTTCGCGCCGTCGCCGGGGAAGATCCAGATTCTCCGCTGGCCCGACGGCCCCGGCGTGCGGGTGGACAGCGGCGTCTACGAAGGCTCCGAGATCTCCATCCACTACGATCCGATGGTGGCCAAGCTCATCGTCTGGGCGGCCGACCGGGAGCAGGCGCTGAACCGGCTGGAGCGCGCCCTCGCCGAGCTGCGGGTGGAGGGCATCCGCACCACGGCGCCCCTGTTTCGGGCTCTGCTCGCCGATCCCGACTTCCGCTCCGGCAACCTCGACATCGGCATGCTCGACCGCAAGCTCGCGGCGGGCGAGCTGCACCCGCCGGACGCCGCCGCGGACATCGCGATCGCCGACCTGCCGCTCATCGCCGCAGCTCTCGCCCACAGCGAACGCGCCAACCTGACCGCCGCCGGACCCTTGGACGGCACCCCCGCCCGGCGCTCGCGCTGGGCCGGCACCGCGCGCTACGAATCGCGGAGGAACGCCACGTGGACCTGATCGTCCGCACTGTCGGCCCGGGGTCGCGGGAGGAGAAGGTCAAGGTCCGCCGGGACGACGACTTCTACGACGTCACCATCGGCGACCGCACCTATCGCGTGCAAGCCGCCACGGCCCGGGCGGGAGGCCCGAGCGCGGGCAGCCTGCGAAGCCTTCTGATCAACGGTGCCCAGCACGAGGTGGCCGTTCAGTACCGGGGCGAGGGGAGCTACTGGGTGAGCACCGGCCAGGGCGCCGGCGCCGTCGAGGTCGTCGATCCCCTCACCGCGCTCGCCACGCAGAGCCGGGACGCCAAAGGGGGCCGTCGCCGCCAGACCGTCAAGGCGTACATGCCCGGCCGCGTCGTCACCCTGCTGGCCGCCGAGGGCGAGGAGGTCGCCGCCGGCCAGGGCGTGCTCGTCCTCGAAGCCATGAAGATGGAGAACGAGATCCGCGCCGAGCATGGCGGAACGGTCACCAAGATCCACGTCCAGCCCGGCCAGGCCGTCGACAACGGCACCCCGCTCTTCGAGCTCGAGTAGGGATCGAGGGACCCGCCGTGGAGCTCGGGAAGGTGAGCCACCGGACCCTCGTCTGATCTCGGATCGCGGTGCGCTCGCAGGGAGGAGGAGGCGCGAGCTGGCCGTGCCTCCTCCTGGAGGTGATCGCTCAGAGCGACGAGAGGAAAGTGAGCACCTGTTGCTGCTGCGTGCTGTTCAGGCTGTTGAAGCTATTGGTGACGGTCTGCGCTTCCGCCTTGTGGCGAAGAATGGCTCCCCGGAACGTATTCGAGCCGCCGTCGTGCATCAGCGTGGGATGGGTGCGCACGCCCCATAACGGTGCCGTGCGAACTTTCAGCCGCGTGGTTTGAGGCCCGTTCTGAACGATGCCGTCGCCCGTCCCGATGTCGTGGAGCAGGAAGTCGCCGAACGGATGAATGGTCTTGCTGCCCAGGCACGCGGGGACGGCTCCGCTGGCCACCGTCGCGCCCGGAGGCGCGGTGACGATGGTGCGGACGTGGCAGGTGCCGCAGCCGATCTGATCGAAGAGCTTGGAGCCGGCCTGGGCGTCCGCGGTCGCCGCCAGTTGCGCGTCGCGGGGAGGCGCCTTGGTGGCCCGCATGAAGCGCGCGAAGGCGTCGATGTCGTTGTTGACGTCCTCCGGATCGGCAACGGTGTCGCACTGGTGCGTAAAGTCATCCCGATTGGGCGCCAGCCGGTTCGAGATGCCCATTTCGTTGAGGTACGCGTCCGAGGAGAAGGAGAGCAGGCTGACGTGCTGGTTCTTCCATCCGAACCGTCCGATCCCCGATCCGCCTTCCAGCGCCGGCACGGTGAAAAACTGGCCCTGCATGCCGGCGGGCTGGCTCAGGCTGATCTGCTTGAGCGTGAAATCGCTGATCGCTTCGACGAAGCCATCGCCCAGCACGTTGAGGCTCAACCGCAAGGCCCGGATATTATCTTGGTTCGTAAGGGTTTCCTGGGCCGCGGAGCAGATCGCATTCTGATTGATCAGTGAGCGCAACGGGATGGGCTCCTGACCGAAGTTGACGAATGCGGTGGCCGGGACGAAGTTGCCGTTGGCGTCGAGATGGCCGGCGCGCAGCTCGGTGACCTGGCTGACTCCGCCGCTGACGGGCGTGGAATGGCACTGGGCGCAGGCGTTGCCGTTGAAAGTGGGGCCGAGCCCGTCCGCCAGGGCCTCGACTTGCTCGAAAGTCATCCGGTCCTGGTCGTGCGTGGCTTGATCCACGCAGCCGTTGGTAAGGTTGTCGAAGCCGGCAGGAGCTTCGGTGGCCGTGGATTGGCTTTCCACGATTCGCGGCAGCAACAGGGGAATGGCAAGGAGCGTGATGGACAGAACGAAGGCTTTCAAGGATCGCATAGACCTCCTCCATCGAGAGAGCGGGACGTTACGGTCTTCCGGCTCTACAAAAATAAGTGCTCCTCTTATGAGAAACGGGACGAACCGATCACCGCGGCACGCGAGAAGGGATGCGAGGCGCCTCTCGGCGCTCGCCCGGGCCGAGAGGTTGCCGTTCCGCGTCTTCACCACGGCCGCTGGGGGCCTGAGGGCACCCAGTTAATCCTCCAGCCGAAAGATCTAAAGAAGTCCTAGTCCCGGCTCCGGCCAAACCCGCCTCGACACGAGCCGGAGTGAATGAGAGCAGGAAAGTCAGCGTGCCGGCTTGAGCGGCGGCTCGCCTTGAGGCGGTTCGAGCACCGTAGCTATAGGAGAGGTTTCGCCCTTCCCCCGTGCCGCCCCTCCGGGGCAGTCAAGGCAGCGCCTTGCGCGGGTGACGGCGCGGATTTCAGCCTCCAAAGGAGACAGACATGAAACGAACAAAACCGATGTTTCTGCTGACGCTGGGCCTGGCGCTTGCCTTGTCCGCTTTCACGGCGTCCATGGGAAGCTCGCAGACCCAGCAGGGAGTCCAGATTAACAGTCTGGTCAGCGGCACGGTCGCCGGCGGGGGAACGGTAAGTTTCACGGTCGCCGGCTTGGGCTCCCACACCCTGTCGGGCACGATCGTGATCTTCAACGTCAAGCAGCTCTCGGCGGCGACCAGCCCGTTGGGCCCTGTCACCATCTCCCTGAACACCAGCCACACCTCCAACGGAACGCTCTCGTCGACGACGTTCCCGGCGGTGCACACGCAGAATTTCTTCCTGCGGATCAAGAGCTCCACCGTCGGCACGCTGGTCTCTGACCTTCCCATTACCCTCAGGGCGACGATCAACCAGTCGCCTCCCACGGCGACGTACAAGTCGACCTCCGGCAACGTCGTGTTCTACAAGGAAGGCGACACCAGCAAGACGCCGGTGTTCACCGTGTCGGGCGTCAGCTCGGACGTCAAGCCCGCTACCACGCAGACGGTCAACGTCTCGAGCGTCGTGACGGCTACCGTCGGCGGCTCGACCACCACCGTTCAGTTCAACGGCTCGGCGTCGAACCTGGCGAGCGGCCAGAACGTGCTCTTCATCAACAAGTCGCTGACGGCCGTCAACCCCGGCCCCCTGGGCGCGACCACGGCGATCCTGGACCCCAGCCAGTCCTCCGCCGGCACTCTCAGCTCGACCACTTTCCCGACCACCCACACGCAGAACTTCTTCCTTCAGATCCGGAGTCAGAACCTGGGGACGCTGGTAGCCGACACTCCGATCACCCTCACCGCCACGATCTCGGCTTGCCCGCCCAACGCGACCTACAGGTCCGTCAGCCCGGCGGTGCCTTTCTATCGCCAGGGTGACCCCACCAAAACAACGGTTCTCACGGTCCAGAGCGTGAGCTCGAGCGTGACACCGGGCTCCGCACAGCCAGCCAAGGCTGCCGCCCGCCGCCATTAAAAAGTAGAAAGGAGGCGCAACCTGGGTTGCGCCTCCTCCCAGTCCCGTGCGGGGTGGCGAGAGGCGGGCCTGGCGGTGTAACCTCCCGCCTTGATGCCATCCCAGGACTCCACCCACCCGACCCTTGCCCCTGAAGCCATCCAACGCCTGCGCGACGGCAACCGCCGCTTCGTCGCCGGTACCGCCAGCGACGCGAGCGGCACGCGGCGGTTCGAGCCCACACTGGAGCAGAAGCCCTTCGCGATCGTCCTCGGTTGCTCGGACTCGCGGGTGCCCGCCGAGATCGTCTTCGATCAGGGGCTGGGCGATCTGTTCGTCATCCGCATCGCCGGCAACATCGTGGCTCCCTCCGGAGTCGGCAGCGTCGAGTTCGCCGCGTCCCGCTTCGGCACCCGCCTGGTCGTCGTGCTGGGGCATTCGCAGTGCGGCGCCGTTCAGGCGACTCTTGAAGAGTTGCAGCGGCCGCTGGAAAACCAATCCCGCAACCTGCGCTCGATCGTCGACCGCATCCGGCCTTCGGCCGAAGTGTTGCTGAGAACCGAGCTGAGGCACGACCGGGAGGAGCTGATGCGACAGGCTGTAAGGGCCAACATCAGCGCCTCGGTCAATCATCTGCGGCACGGCTCGGAGATCCTGGAGCAACTGATCCGGGACGACGGGCTCCTCGTGGTCGGCGCCGAGTACTCGGTGGAAACCGGAGTCGTCGAATTCTTCGACGGCGAGGAAACCTCGCGATGACCGAACCGATTCCGCTGGATTCCTTGACCTCGGCCCCGCCGGCCGACTCGATGTTTCCGACGCTGACCCCGGCGGAGGTCGCGCGGATCGCGGCGTACGGGTCGCTACGCCCCATCCGCGAGGGAGAGATCCTCTACGAAGCGGGAGAGCAGGTCGTTCCCTTCTTCGTGATCAAGAGCGGGCAGGCCGTGATCGTCCGGCCCACCGGCGCCGCCGAAACGCTCGTCGCCACTCTCGGAGCCGGCCAGTTCAGCGGCGAGGTCAACATGCTCTCCGGCCGCCGCTCCCTCGTCCGGGCACGCGTGACCCAGCCGGGCGAGGCGATCGAGCTGGATCACGATCACATCCTGGCGCTCGTGCAGACCGACGCCGAGCTCGGCGAGATCTTCATGCGGGCCTTCATCCTGCGGCGGGTGGAGCTCATCGCGCACGGGTTTGGGGACGTCGTGCTCGTCGGATCGAGCCACTCGCTCGGCACGCTGCGCATCAAGGAGTTCCTGACCCGCAACGGCCATCCCTACACCTATATCGACCTCGACCATGACGACAGCGTTCAGGAGCTGCTGGATCGCTTCCACGTCGCCGTCGAGGATCTGCCGGTTCTGATCTGCCGCGGCGAGGCGGTGCTGCGGAATCCGGCCAACGAGCAGATCGCTGACTGCCTGGGCTTCAACGATGCGATCGATCAGGAGCACGCCCGCGATCTGGTCATCGTCGGCGCCGGCCCCTCAGGGTTGGCGGCGGCCGTCTACGGAGCCTCGGAGGGGCTCGACGTCCTGGTACTGGAGGCGGACTCGCCCGGCGGGCAGGCGGGATCGAGCTCCCGGATCGAGAACTACCTCGGCTTTCCCATGGGCATCTCGGGCCAGGAGCTCGCGGCGCGCGCCTATACCCAGGCGCAGAAGTTCGGCGCCCAGCTCATGGTCGCCAAAGGCGCCCAGCGGCTCACCTGCGAACGCCGGCCCTACACCCTCGAGCTCGACGGCGAGCAACGCATTCCGGCGCGCACCGTCATCATCGCGACGGGAGCCCGGTACCGCAAACTGCCGGTCGCGGGTTTGCAGCGTTTCGAAGGCACCGGGATCTACTACGGCGCGACCCACATCGAGGCGCAGCTTTGCGGCGGCGACGAGGTGATCGTCGTGGGAGGCGGAAACTCCGCCGGCCAGGCCGCGGTCTTCCTGGCCCAGACAGCCCGCCGCGTACACGTGCTCGTGCGGTCGGACGGGCTGGCGGAGAGCATGTCGCGCTATCTGATCCGTAGAATCGAGGAGAGTCCCGCCATCGACCTGTTGACGCACACGACGATCACCGATCTCGAAGGCAGCGACCGGCTCGAACGCGTGCGGTGGCACAACGAAAAGACGGGAGTTGCCGAGACGCACGAGATCGGTCACGTTTTCGTGATGACCGGCGCGGACCCCAGCACGGACTGGCTGGCCGGCTGCGTGGCGCTCGACGGCGGCGGCTTCATCAAGACCGGGACGGACCTCTCGCCCAACGATCTGGCCGCGGCGGGCTGGCCGCTCGCCCGCGCGCCCTACCTCCTCGAAACGAGCCTGCCCGGCGTGTTCGCCGTGGGCGATGTGCGGGCCGGCAACGTCAAGCGGGTGGCCTCGGCGGTCGGCGAGGGCTCGATCGCGGTATCCTTCGTGCACCGAGTGCTCAGCGAATAGGGGGCGGTGAATGTCGAACGACCCGAAGAACCCTTTCGATCCGGAGGATGCGGACGACTTGGAAAAAGATTTCCTGGACTACGTCGCTGTTTTCGAGAGCGAGGTCCCCAAAGATCTGTCGGTCCTCCTGCCCGAGGCCGGCGTCGCCCTGCCGCCGCCGGACGAGCTGAGCGATTCCGAGCTCAGCGTCAAGCTTTGGGAGGTGATCAACATGCTCGCGCTGCTGGGAACCTTCCTCCACAGCACGGATCATTTGAGCGACCGGGAGCTCTATACCGAGCTGGTGACCGAGATCCTGCGCGAGCCCATGGTCCTGATGCCCGACAACGCGGCCTTCGCCTGCCACATCGACATGATCGGCAGCGGCAGCGAGGAGCACAACAATCTGTACATGAAGTATTACGCCGACGAGAAGACCCGACGGCGCTGGCTGAAGGACTGGCCGGACGACGTCCTGCCCGATCCGGAAAAGCCGCCCTACGACCGGGACCGCCTGCTGCCGCAGGCTGAGTCGAGGCGGGACGGCCCGGTGATGTAGCTCTACTGCCCGCGCTCCTGCAACTGGCGGACGATCTCTTTGTAGAGGCGCACGGCGTCCTGAATCTCCCGCTTGGCCACGCGCTCCTGGGGAGTGTGGGCGACGTGGATGCTTCCCGGACCCAGGAGGAAGGGCTCGCCCCAGGCGCCGAGGCGGGGAATGTCGGTCGTGTACTTGACGATCGTGGTCTCGAAACCGGGAAGGGTGCCGAGGTGGATGGCCGGCGTCTCGCGGATCTCGGCGATACGCACGCCGGAGACGGCGTGGACGGCCGCCGCGATCCGCCGCCGCAGGTCCGCCGTCTCGCCTACGGTGCGCAGCGTGACCTCGGCCCGCGCGTGATCCGCCACCATGTTGGAGGCCCGTCCACCGTTCAGGGTGCCGATGTTGAGCGTCGTCTCCCCCAGGACCGGATCCGTGGAGAGCGGCAGGCTCCGCAGTCGGACGAGGACGTCCAGCATCCTGTCGATGGCATTGTCGCCGAGCTCAGGGTAGGCGGAGTGGGCGGCCCGGCCCTCCGCTTCCAGGGCCAGGTAGAGGTAGCCCTTGCAGCCGAGCGCCAGCCGGTTCTCCGTCGGCTCGCCGTCGACGAGGTAGCGAGACCCCCGCGGGTAGTGGTTGGCCCGTTGGGCGCCGAGGCTGTCCGTCTCCTCGCCGACCAGCAGCAGCAGGCCGAAGTTGCGCCGGCCTTCGGCCAGCAGCTCCTCGACGGCGCGGAGCATGGCGGCGATTCCCCCCTTGGTGTCACACGCTCCCCGGCCGTAGAGATGGTCGTCATCCTCGGACGAGGGGATGAAGGGCGGCACCGTATCCATGTGCGTCGAGAGGACGACCACCGGCTCGCCCCAGGCGGCGAAGACGTTGAAGCGGTCGCCCTCGACGGGCATGCGCTCGACGGCGCCCGCGCCGGAGCGGTCGATCCCCTGCTTCAGGTACTGGAAGAGGAACTCGCCGATGCCGGCCTCGTGGCCGGTCGTCGAGTCGATGTCGATCAGGGCGCGGGCGAGAGCGTAGAGGTCCATGGGGACATCATATCCGGCAGGCGGGGTCTCGCCGGCTCTTCAGGACGAGATCCCCATCGCAGTCGCGCGGCTGCTATCATCCCCCCGCACTTCTCACGGGGGGACCCGATGACCACAGCATCCCAATCCTTGCCGGCCGGACCGGGCCGCCGCTTCCTGGACATGAACGGTTACCAGTGGACGGTGCTGTTCGCCGCCTGGCTGGGATGGGGCTTCGACGTCTTCGACGGCCAGCTGTTCAACTTCGTGGCTCCCAACTGCGTGCCGACGCTGCTGGGCTTGACCATCGGCTCGGCGGCGGCCAAGGCGGCGACGCTCCAGTGGACGGGCATCCTCACCTCGGTTCTGCTGGTGGGCTGGGCGGTCGGCGGTATCGTCTTCGGCCAGGTCGCGGATCGCATCGGCCGCACCCGTACCCTGATGCTGACCATGCTGCTCTACGCCTTCGGCACCGCGGCCTGCGCCTTCGCCCCCAACATCTGGGTCTTGATGCTTTTCCGCATCATCTCCAGCCTGGGGATCGGCGGCGAGTGGGCCGCCGGGGCGGCGATGGTGGCGGAGGTCATGCCGGAGTCGCGGCGGGTCGAGGCCGGGGCCCTGCTCTACACCTCGGCGCCGATGGGGCTGTTCCTCGCCACCTACGTCAACTTCCAGATCGCCGGCGTCTACTGGCGCAACTCGCCCGAGGTCTCCTGGCGCTACGTCTTCCTCTCCGGCCTGATCCCCGCGGCCTTGGCCTTCCTCGTCCGCATCTTCGTGAAAGAGCCCGAGCGCTGGAAGTCCGCCGCTGCGTCCGCCGCCCATCCGCGCCTATCCGAGCTGTTCACGCCCAAGTACCGGGCGATCACCATCGCGGGATTCTTCATGGCGATGGTCGCCCTCATCATGTGGTGGAGCTGCAACGCCTTCATCCCCGTGGTCGCGACCGGCCTTGCCCAGGCGGAAGCCAAGCTGCGGGGACTGGACCGCTCCGCCACTCTCGCCCTGGTGGAGGGCTGGAAGAGAATCGCCACCAACTACTTCAACCTCGGGGGCCTCATTGGCACCCTGCTCACCGTGCCCGCCGCCAAGTACCTGGGCCGCAAGACGATGTACGGCCTCTACTTCGCGGGCTCGGGCGCGGCGATCCTCGCCACCTTCGGCCTCGACCTGGCGCCGGAGACGCGGCTCGTCATGTACTTCCTCATCGGGCTCACCGTGTTCGGGGTCTTCGGCAGCTTCACCTACTACCTGCCCGAGCTCTTCCCCACCCGGTTGCGGGGCACGGGCGCGGGATTCTGCTACAACTCCGGGCGCCTGGTCGCGGCCATCGGCCCCATTCTGGTGGGGAGCATCGCGGCACAGGGGGCGAACTCGCTCACCAGCGCGCTGACGGCCCTCTTCTACGTCGGCTTCGTGCCCCTCGCCGGCCTCGGCCTGCTGCCCTGGGCGATCGAGACCAAGGGCCGGGCGCTGGTGGATTGATAGGCGGCCGATTTGACCTCCCGCGCCGGGACGGGTAACCTCGCCCCGGCCCAAGAGGCCCCTTTCTGGAGGTACTCCCCTTGCAACTCGGCATCCTCGGTTTACCCAAGTCGGGCAAGACGACGCTCTTCAATACCCTGACCGCCTCGCATCAGTCGACGGACAAGTACTCCAGCTCGTCGCAGACGAACATGGGGGTCGCGACGGTGCGCGACATACGGCTGGAGACGCTGCGCGATCTCTTCAACCCGAAGCGCTACGTGCCCGCCACCGTGCAGTACGTGGACATCCCCGGCATGAAGCGCGGCGAGAGCGCCGAGAGCCTGGACCTCGCCAAGCTCAAGACGGTCGACGCCCTCGTCCATGTGGTGCGGGCCTTCGAGGACCCGGAGATCCTGCACCCGGAAGGGAGCGTCGATCCGGCCCGCGACGTGGACACCCTGGATCTCGAGCTGATCCTCGCCGACCACACGATCGTCGAGAAGCGGCTGGAGCGGCTGGAGAAGGCCGTCAAGCGCGGCCTGACCCCCGAGGAGCTGCGCGAGCGCCAGATCCTGGCCGACATCGTGATGCCGGCCCTGGAGTCCGAGAAGCCGCTGCGGGAGGTCGAGCTCGATCCCGACGACGAGAAGCGGTTGCGCGGCTTCCAGCTCCTCTCGGCCATGCCCCTGCTGCAGGTGATCAACGTCGACGAGGCACGGGCCGCGCGGACGCCGGAGGCCTTGGGCATCAAGGTGCGGCCGGCGGTGCGGGCGGTGACGGTGAGCGCCCCCATCGAGCAGGAGATCAGCGCCCTGCCGCCCGAGGAACAGAAGGACTTTCTCTCCGACCTCGGGCTCGACGCTCCCAGCCTCGACCGCGTCACCCGCGCGAGCTACGACCTGCTGGGGGTGATCTCCTTTTTCACGGTGGGCGAGGACGAGGTGCGGGCCTGGACCATCCGCCGCGGCACCAAGGCCCGCGAGGCGGCGGGCAGTATTCACTCCGACATCGAGCGCGGCTTCATCCGCGCCGAGGTCGTCGGCTATGACGACCTGATCCGGCTGAAGACCATGGCCGCCGTCCGCGAAGCCGGGCTGTTCCGCCTGGAAGGCAAGGAGTACGTGGTGAAGGACGGCGACGTCATTCACTTCCGGTTCAACGTGTGAGGCAACAGGAACACGGATCGCCCCCTCAGGGGCTCCCTACACCACTTCCACCCACTCCAGCCCCACCCCCGGGTCCCGCAGGATTCGCCGCGCGATGCGCTGGAAGGTCTCCCCGGAGTCGGTGACGCAGAAGTGGTGGGCCGCCGCCTGGGTCGCTTCGAGGTGGCGGTCGGCGAGGCCGGCGGCGACCATCTCGGCCACGGCTTCGGCGGAGTCGACGAGGGTGACGTCCGGGCCCGCCACCCGCTGGAGCACGGGGACGAGCAGGGGATAGTGAGTGCAGCCGAGCACCAGGGTGTCGATCCCGGCCTCCAGCAGCGGCTTCAGGTAGCGCCTCGCCACCTCCTCGGTGATGGGATCGTCGTGCCAGCCCTCCTCCACCAGCGGGACGAAGAGCGGGCAGGCCTGGCTCACGATCTCCAGATCGGGCCGCACGGCGCGCAGGGCGCGCGGATAGGCGTCGGAGCGCACGGTGGCCTCGGTGGCGATGACTCCCACCCGGCCCCGGCTCATCCGCGCCGCCTTGACCGCTCCCGGCTCGATCACGCCCCAGGTGGGAACCTCGTGCATGTCCAGGTTGGGCAGGGCCAGGGCGGAGGCGGTGTTGCAGGCGACGACCACGGCCTTGACGCCGCGCCCGGTCAGGAACTCGATGTTGCGCCGCGTGTAGCGCGTCACCGTGTCGGGCGACTTGCTGCCATAGGGCAGCCGCGCCGTGTCGCCCAGGTAGAGGATGGATTCCCCCGGCAAGCGCCGGCGCAGAGCCGAGACCACGGTCAGGCCTCCCACGCCCGAGTCGAAGACTCCGATGGCGTCGATCATCGATTCCGGTCCGGAACCAGCGGACGGGAAAGATCGAGGTGGCCCGAGAAGGTCTCCCGCTGGACGCCGTTCCACAGCAGAACCACCCGCTGGGCCTGGGGAACGTTGAGAGTCACCGAGTCCACCACGCTGTAGACGCGCTGAATCTCCTCCGTCGAGCCGCCGGGCGGAGGCTCCTCATGGCTCGGCCAGCGCAGGTCGACATAGGCCGTGCCGTTCGGGCCCAGCAGGACGCCGCCCACCACGACGCCGGCCGGGAACGGGCCGACCAGCCCGGCCGCCCGGGGGCCGACGAGCAGGGCGTCGAGAATCTTGTGAATGCGGTCCTTCGGCGAGTCGGAGACCTGGAGGTCCCGCGGCTCGGCCTTGAGCGTGCCGCCGTCGGCCGGGAAATAGAGCTGAAAGCTCACCGGCTTGCCGGGCTTGGCCACGGTACCCGTCGCGCCGTGTCCCCGGCCGGCCCCCGGCCGGCCGGTGAACCACCACCACAGGCCGCCCCCCAACAGCAGCGCCAGGGCGAAGCCGAGGATGAAGCTCGCCGCCCGGCGGCTCATGCGGGGCGGCCCTTCGCGGGCGGCTTCGCGGCGGGGACCGGCGTGCCCACAGGCGCGGGAGCAGGTGTCGCCGGCGGAGCGCCAGGAGCGGCCGGCGCCGTCTCCGGCCGGTTCTCCACCAGGGCCTTGTAGTGGGCGACGGCCCGCGAGAGGGCGTCCACGAGCTGCTCGCGGTAGGCCGCGTCCTTGAGCTTCTTCTCCTCGTCCGGGTTGCTGATGAAGCCCAGCTCCACCAGCACGGCCGGCATGGTGGCGCCCATCAGGACGCGAAAGGGCGCCTGCTTCACGCCGCGGTCCTTGAGCTTCAGCATCTCGTTCAGCTCGCCCTGGATCATGTTGGCGAAGCGCTGGCTCTCGCTCATGTGGTGGGTCTGCGCCAGGTCCCAGAGGATGAGCTGAAGATCCTGCGTGTCGTCCGCGGGGTTTGCCGGGTTCGCCGGATTGCCGGGATTCCCGGCATCCGAGGTGGCGGCGGCCTCGCGGTTCTCCGCCGCGGCCGAGGTCGACGCCCGGGTGTCCGTCGCCTGCGGGCTCAGGAAATAGGTCTCCGTGCCGTAGGCCCCGGAGCCCAGCGAGGAGTTCAGGTGGATCGAGATGAAGAGATCCGCCTTGTTCTGGTTGGCGATGGCCGGGCGCATGTCGAGCGGCACCAGGGCGTCCTCGGTGCGGGTGAGCACCACCCTCACCCCCAGGCGCTGCGAGAGCTTGGCCTCCAGCTCGCGGGCGAGCTGGAGCGTGAGCTCCTTCTCCTGGATGCCGCTGGGGCCGATCGCCCCCACCTCGACACCGCCGTGGCCCGGGTCAATGACGATCGTATGGATGCCCGCCAGCCGCTCGGGAGCCGCGTTGGGCGACGTCGGAACGTCGACCGCGGAGGTGCGGTGGACGTCGAACACCAGCCGGAACGGCTTCTCCAGCACGTAGCTCTCGGCCTGCGCGCCCTCGGCGAGCTGCAGGCGGATCTGGCCGGGTTCGACGGTGACGCCCTGCACCAGCGGGTCCTGGATCTCCTTCGGCGCCGGGGGAGTGAGGCGGTCCGCCAGCATCTGCACCTGGATGAGGTTGCCCTGGCGGTTGAGCTTGTAGCGGGGCTCCTCCGGGAACGAGAGGACGATCGTGGTCATGCCCTGGAGATGGACGACGTCGAGCGCGACCGGCAGGTCGCGGGAGCCGCGGCGGGCGATGGTCAGCCGCTGCGTCTCCGGGCGCCAGTCGAAGTTGTAGCCGAGCAGGTCGCCGAAGGTCTTGCGCAGGAAGTCGAGCGGCACCTGGAGGCCGCCCTCTCCCTGCACCGGCGGCTGCGAGAGGGAGACGATGGCGTCGCCCACGGTGATGATGGCGTTGCCCTGCCCGATCACCACCTCCTTGTCGGCGATCTTCAGCGACACGCTCTCGCCCGAGGCATCGGTCGACAGCGTGCCGCCGAGAGCCTCGGCGAGCGGCGTGAGGCCGAACGTCGGCCCATTGCCGGCAAGGGCGACGGGAACGGCGATCTCGCGCCCCTCCAGCACCACGGTGGGCCGGGCCGGGGCCGGCTGTCCACCCTGAGCCGCGACGAGCATCGGCAGAAGGAAATAGAGGAGAGGGGGAAGGGCCCAGATACGGCGGTCTTTCACAGCCGGAGAGGATACCACCGGCAACCCGGCCGGAGCGCGCCTTTGGACCTCCCGCGCGGAGTGTGGTAAATGCTGGTGTCTCCGGTCCCCCCCAATCCGTCCTGGTGTCGGAGGGCGGCCCGGCATCCAATCGAGAGGCAAGGAGGGGAGCCCATGGAGATCCGGCAATTCCGCGTGGTGGTCCGCGCGATGTACTTTGATCGTGCGCTGAAGTTCTACGGCGAGTCCCTGGCGCTGCCGCGGCTCAGCGGCTGGGAGCGGGAGGACGCCCGCGGCGCCGTCTTCCAGGCCGGCTCGGCCATCCTGGAGATCATCGGCCCGCCGGCCAGCGAGGACCCGCGCCGCGCCCACGACGAGCGCTTCGAGACCCACGGCCCGCAGAACAAGACGAGCCTCGTCTTCGAGGTCCCCTCCGCCCAGAAGGCCTTCGAGGAGATCCAGTTCCGCGAGCGGAACATCCCCGGCGGCCTGCGCAAGGACGGCGACGGCGCCCTCATCTTCGAGACCCACGACCCCGACGGGGTGCGGGTGGTGTTCAAGGAGACCGGCGCCTGAGCCGCAGCAGGCCGACGCAGGCGAGCAGAATCACGAGCGCCGCAAGGCCCACCGGCTCCAAGGTTGGGATACAAAATGTAGTTGTACAGTCCGGAATGACTTTCAGGCAGCACACAGCGCTGGCGTTGGACTCGTTGACGCCATCCCCGTTGGCATCGAAGACGACGGTCCCTTGATTGCAGAGGGTCATCCCGGAGGTGGCCGGGTCGACCTTGGCCTGGACGGAGATGGTCACCGTTCCGCAGACCGGAATCGAGCCGTTCCAGGAAACCGTGTTGACCCCGGTCGTCACCGTGCCGCTGCTCGCCGTGGCCGTGATCAGGGACAACCCGGCCGGTAGCGTGTCCGTGAACTCAGCCCCCGGATTGTCCCCCTGCGCGTTCGCCCCGCCGTTGCTCAGCACGTAGGTGAACGTCACGAAATCACCCTCGAAGGCCCCACTGACGCCAGAGCATTGGATGGAGACACCGGGTGGAGACGAGATCTCCGTCGTCGCTCTCGCAGTGTTGTTCGAAGGGTCGATATCAACGACGCCGGGTGGCGGAGAGACGGTGGCCATGTTGACCAAGGTGCCACCACAAATCGGGACCACGGTCCCCTTTACCAGGTAAACCGCCGAATCTCCGACAGCCAGGGGCAACGTGTCGTTGAGGTCTCCCTGTTGACTGGGGTTGCAGGGACCGCCCATCTCTCGGCACCAGCGAACATTCGTCAAACGCGCGGGAAAGACATCCGTGACAGTTGCCCCCAGGACATCGAGGCAGCCCACGTTCTTGACAGTGATCTTGTACTGCAGCTCGTTCCCCGCAGCGACGGGATCGGGTGAGTCTTCCTTGGTTATGGCCAGATCGGCCATAGGGGCACAAGTGACCGCGATCGCAGCCGTGGCGCGGTTCGGGAGAGTGGGATCGGGGGTCTGGGATTGTGCCTCGGCAGTCACCCCGATCGGTGTCCCAGCGGTACAATTTACGCACGACGGAGTGAGGACCGAGAAAATGAGCGACTTGGAGGCGCCACAATTCATATCGCCGAGGAGACAGGTGAAGCGGTCGGGCTGACTGCCAATCCGTGTGCACTCAGTTGGGAAGCTCCCGATCATGCTGGCACCGGTGATCACGACATCCACTGTCGCGCCCTGCGCCGGCTGCGGTCCGCTATTAGTCACCACGACCGTAACCGGGAAGCTATTGCCTCCAGGCACGTCTGTGGGAGCAGTGACATTGACTCCGAGGTCGGCTATGGGAATTACAGTGGTAATCGAGCAAGATTTCTCCGGCGCGTTGCTCCCTACCACTTTGGCGAGATTGGTGACGGAGAACGGAGCCGAGCACGTGAGGGACACTGGAATGGTCGGTACTTGAAAGCTCATCGTAACTGTTTGAGACGCGTTGGGGCCAATCGTCCCCAAATCGCAAGGGGACTGAACGCAGGCCCCGCTCATATAGATGAGACTCGCCGGGGTCGGATCGGAGAGCGTCACGTTCTTGGCTGCCGCGTTCCCGAAATTGCTGACCGTAATATCGTAGGTGACGGTGTCACCCGGCTTCGCCGTCTCGGGACCGGTCTTCACGCAAGAAAGGTCTGGCATAGGCTTCGGAATCGTCGAGATCGGTTCTGAATTGTTCGTGGAGGCTGGGCAGCCGCCACCCTCTACAAATGCCATGCTGGTGAGCTGCCCTGTTGCCGTAGCGCCCAACCGGCCTCGTAAGCGGTATGTGGCATCGCCCCCACTGGGCAGGATATCCATGAACGGCCGCTCAACGAAGTCTGTACAGCCGGCGCCACGGCACCAAGACAAGGCTTCCAGCGCGGGTGTAAATTTATTGCTCACCATCGCGCCGGGACCGGCGGCCTTGACAATGATTTCATAAGTCAATGTTTGGCCTGGCCGGACGGTGCTATGGCGACTCATGCTGATTGAGGTGGGGCATGGCGACAGCGGACACACCGCAACCGCTCCGGCATCCACGACAAGACCCACGTCGTCCAAGTAGCCGCCCATGAAAACCTGACCGTTGAGTCTCGCGACTGACTGACCGAACGCGGAGCCCGGCGCGGAGCGGATATATTTTTTGATCTGCGGCCAGCTCGGATTTTTCTGAAACAGATAGGCGGCGCCTGCCTTCAGGCCGTCCTGGCCGTCGAAACGCGAGCCGATCAGGACGAGGCCATCGGTATCGATCAGCACGGCATTGCCGAACTGCTCGCCCGCGCCAGGATCTTCAGGAGCCAACAGATGCGGGTCCCAGTTGGACCCGAAACCCTCGAAGACGTACGCGGATCCAGAGTCTGTGCGGTTGTGCAGGTCGTCGCCCGGGACACCGACGACGATCTGATTCATTCGCATCGCGACGGACGCGCCGAACTGGATGTTGTCGCCGCGAAAGCCCCCATCGGCGGTCAATTTGATTTTTAAATTCCATCCGTTGGACGTGACGCCGGGATCGCCGAAGACGTAGGCCGCACCGAAATTCCTGAAGAGGGTCAGATCGTCGGCGAAGGGAGCACCGACGACGATCTGATTTCCCACCGTGGCCACGGCAAAACCGAATTCATCGAAGGGCCGGCCATCGGCGGCATGGAGCTCCTTGGTCAGATTCCACGAATTAACTTGCATTTCGAAGACGTATGCCGAGCCCGCCAGGCTGCCGCGGTCCGAGTCCCCGGGAGCGCCGACGACCAGCCTGGAATCGACGAGCGAGACGGAAAACCCGAACTGGGCGCCTCTTGCGGCGTCCCCTGCCTCCAGCTTGACTTGTTGGGTCCATACGTCTCCATCGCGCTGGAAGAGATACACCACCCCGGAATTCTGGACCCGGCCGTCGCCTGCCGGAGCACCGACCGCCAACCAGGTACCGCTGATTGAAACCGAGGCGCCAAACTGGTCGCCGGGATGGGAATCGCCGGCGGTGATCTCCTGATCGGGACGTGGATGCGGATTCGTAGTCGATCCTGGCGTTCCTGGATTCTTATAAAGGGCGACGGACCCCGCTTTTGCGTTGTCCTGGAGAGCGCCCGCCGCGAGCCAGTTTGCCCCGGCGCTGAGCGACCAACCTAGTTGGGCGTTCAGGGTGGGATTCTTTGCAATGAGCGGTGGCGCATCATCGCATGTGATCGTCTCGGACGCGGAGGCTCGGGGCGGCGCTCCGAGCCCCGCGACCGTGGCGAGCCCGACCAGAACCGCGACTCCAGCGAAATTCTTCATCAGGGAGGCCCCGGTGGTTGCGTCGTGAAGTCGCGTAGCAATAGAGGCGGGTCGTCGAAGGGTTCCCGGCGCCGGTCCACCGGCCGGTGCCAGCTCCGGCCGGCATGGAGCATCGCGAGCATGGCGTCGGCCTCGGCGCCCATCCCGTGCGAGCGGTAGGCATCCGCAAGATCGAACAGAGTTCGTCTCGCACGATCCGGCTTCCCCGTAACGGTATACCCTGCCGCCAAGTGGGTATAAATGCGGGCGTCGAAAGTTGGAGTGTCTGGCGGGCCATCCGGAGGTCCGACCCCGCCCATGCGAGTGGCTTGAGAGAGCTGATAGATGCCGGACGCCGCCCCTTCTCCCTTCCAATGCTTGCGAAAGCCGTAGAAGAGCCCGAGATCGTGCCGGTAGAGATAGAGGTCAGCTTGCCTTGGGGGAGCCTGCCGAATCACCTTCTCGCTCCCGTCCGCGAGGCGATCAATCGCGGCCACATCCTCCTGAGAGGAGGGTAGGTTGACGAGTTTGCGGAAAGCGAGAAGGTCGGGCTCGTCCTGGGTCAGGAGAATCGCCAGCCGAAAATAGCTCGTCGCCGCGGCAAGATGTCCGTTTATGTGAAGGGCGTCGCCGAGCGACCGGAGAAGACGGCGGAAAGCTTCGCGCGGGCTCGGCTCGTGGCTTGTGACACCGGCCGGCCGGCCGCGTTCCGCCCACCAGGAGTACTTCCCAGGAGCGAAGTCGGTGCCCTCGAGCACCGCCTGGACCTCTCGGGCGCCTTCGCCGATGTCAGGATCCTCGGCCAGCGAATCCAGCACTGCGGCTCGGTTCGATGGGAAGTTCTCGGGCAGATACGGCTGCGCCGCCATACATGCGACGAGGAGGGCGAGGTACTCTTCTTTCTGGTCTCGTGGAACGCGCTTCTCACTCCAGGTCTTGAGGACGATGTCCTCGGCCCAAATCGTTTGACCCTGGCCGACCAGGAACCAGAGATACTCGGCGAGCGCCTGGGGACGATGTTGAGCAAGAATCGCGACGAGGCGATCATGGGCCGGATAGTCCTGCGGCCTGAGCTCAAGGGCTTTACGATACTCCTTGGCTGCGCTCTCCCAGTTTCCCCGGCTCTCCAGAAAAATCGCGTAATTCCGCAGAAAAAACGGCCGCAGAGGCACCTCCAGAGCTGTAGCTTGCTGGAAAGTACGCTCGGCGTCAGGATCGTGCCCCAGGTCCGCATACACCTGGGCCAGATTGTTGAGCACGTTGCCCCTCCTGGGATCGAGCCTCAGAGCCCGTTCGTAGAAAGAGGCCGCGCTCGCGAGGAGCGAAGTCTTCAGCTCCGGTTCCTTGCTGGAATCGGCTTGGTCCTGCTTTTCTAGACCGCGATCAAACCAGCATGCCAGCTCTGACTCGCCTCCTCCGGAACACGATTCCTGGGCGATCACCCTGGGTCCGGTCGCGAGGAACAGAAGTCCGACGGCTACGATCCAGCGCCTCAAGCACAATCTTTCCACTGAGTTCATGAGTTCACTGAATGCTCTTCGTCGCATGCGACGCGGAAGTATTGGCTTGACTGTTGTTGAATCTGACCATGAAAAGTCCCAGTGAAGGCTTTAGAGCGTTTTCGAATAGCGCGCGAATTTCATAATCCTTGCTCATGTTAAGGGCTTGCGGCGGATCGTATTTAGCTTGAAGCTTGTTTGCGAAGGGGCCTTCCCCGACGGAATCGTCTGTTAGCGTCAGGCCGATTGTTACCTTGCCTAGAAGTTCTCCTGGCGGCTTTGCGCAGAGAGT
Source organism: Thermoanaerobaculaceae bacterium (assembly GCA_963717295.1). Lineage (GTDB taxonomy): Bacteria > Acidobacteriota > Thermoanaerobaculia > Multivoradales > UBA5704 > DATARR01. The sequence continues at coordinate 5,416,427 of OY970330.1, read as the reverse complement.
TAGATTCAACTTTGAACCCTCGTCCGCCGGCAGCTCGGCCTTGCTCAATGGAATTGCAATTAAGCGCACCAACGGCGTAGCCTCCCTATAGAAGGGAATATGGCCGAAGAATGAACCAGCAAGAGAGCTCTCCAATGTTTGGTCCCCAACTGGATTCATAATCCGTGATTTGATATCTCTAATGAGAAGATCGGGCTTCCCTGCGGGATACGGGGTCGAGCCAGAGTAAAGGTCGAGCGTTAGCGAGGGACCGGGATTGGGCGGCTTGAGGTCTCTCGTGGCGCAGTCGAATACAGCGCCCCTTTTTCGTATGTCGGCTGCTAATACTAAGACGATGTTCCAGTCAAGGGCTCCCTGGTCCCCGTGCGCCAGGGAAACGGTTAGCAGGGCGGCGAGTCTTGAAGAGTCTTTTGGATCCAGCCTGGAAGTCCACTCATAGAAACCGAACCTTCTGTTAAAGTGTTTAACCAGGTCTGAAGTCAGCTCTCTCTCGACATTTGCCAGAACCTTTACCAGATTGTCGCGAAATTCCGGCGCTTCGATCTTGAACTGGACGGCAATGAGCGGCTTCTCGGCAGAACAAAGCTCTGGAGTCCCCAAGAACGTCAGGCTCGAGAAGATCCAGAGAGCGAGTTTAGCGAATGCAAATCGGTTCATGGGGATCAACACCAGGCTGTTCGAGGAAGATCACTTGGAGTTTCGTTCCACTTTGGCAGAGGGTCTCATGTCTGACTGCTACCGAAGTTATTTTTCTTCCATCCAACACCGCGAAAAGCTCGAATTTTAGCTTACCTTTCCTCGGCAGGTTGGCGCTCACTGGATATGGGGCTTCCGTCCACTTGTCGGTGATGGGAGACTTGCCGTCTTTCTCCAAGCGCAGGTAGGCTGCCAACTCCTCACCCTTGACTCTCTTGAGAAGATCCTGCTCTCCTTCAAGCCAGACCACCGGATTCTTGGCAAGAAGGATGCTACCGCGACCCGTCATGTCAGATTCAGGCAGCAATGTGCCGTCGGCTTCACGCACTGAGAGCAGGTAGCCCATACCATTTTTCTTGTCCGCCTGGGTGACGCGGCTCAAGAGTCCCTTGGCGGGTACGATGAGTAGCACGGGCCTCGGCGAGGTAAGCTCCGGGAAGGCGAATGCGGCGGGAAGAAAAATGACGGCGGCGGAGATTCCCAGAGCTCGCGTGAAGCCGCGACTCTGAGACAAGCGACGAATGAACGCGTCGCGCTCGCCCCGAAAGAGGCTCATCGCCATATCGATCACCATCCATAATATCGGTATCGCACCCGCGAGCCATCCGGGAATTTTCCTGAACACTGACAGGTCTACCGTGCCTACCGCAAAAAGTTCGAGGACGAGAATCAAGAGAAGGCCGCCATTCAATGCCACCCGAATCCAGTCCACGGGAGGGAGTAGCTTGGGTTCGACGACTTTCGCTTCCGATGCTTCAGCAGTGGCTGGCGCAGCCGGCGGATTGGGCTGCTGAGCCGGCGGCTCCATGGATGTTGTCGTTGCCGGTTCGAGCCCCCTCGGCAGATCCCCTGCGAAAGGTTGAGCCACTTGGCGACGCCCCATTGCACCAGACTCCTTATCGTGAGAATTCTAGTATATACTTTTCGCACACTGATTGAAATAGGGCGACCCAGTAATGAGGCCACCGTTGATTCGAGGACTCTTCTTCTGCTGTCTGGCGGCCGTCTCAGCCATGGGTTCCGCCGCCGCGGGCGATTCCAAGACCTTCGAACAGATTTTCTCTGATGGCATCTGGGCCTTCAGCCAGCATGACCAGGTCAAAGCCGTCGAGTACTTCCAGGAGGCCGCACGCTTACGGCCCGACTACGGCTTCTCCCTGTACCTGCTGGGGCTCAGCCATCTCCGGCTGGGGATGGCGCGGGAGGCGGTCCAGGAGATCGCGGCCAGCCTGGCCGCCAAGGAGCCGCCGCCTGTCGACCGCAGCCGGGTGTGGGTCGACCTGGGCGCAGCCCAACTCGCCGCCAGCGATGTCCAGGCGTCCATCGCTTCGCTCGAGAAGGCGCTTCCGGAGCGGCCGACCGACGCCGTCGCCTTCCACTACTATGCCAAGGCCCTCGGACTGGCCGGCCGGCAGGAGGCGGCGGAGGCGGCGCTCGCCAAGGCGCGGCTCCTCGATTCCAAGCTCGATCCGGACGATCTGCCGGTCACGTTTCCGGCGGTCGCGGCCCAGTCGGCCGCGGCCAAGGAGCCGCGGTGGACGGGGAGTGTCGGGGCCCTGGTGGGCCACGACTCGAATCCCAACCTGTTGTCCGAGGACCTTCTCCTCCCGATACCGTCCTCAAGCCAGAACCCGAAGCTCGTCAGCGGCCGCAGCTCCGATTCGGTCGCCAGTGCGGACCTGCGGGTCAGCCACCGCCCGATTCCGCTCTTCGCCGGGTGGAGCCTGGCGGCCGACTTCCGCGAGGAGGGATCGTTCCACCGCGACCTCACATATCTAAATGTCATGCGGACGGGCGCGGTCGTCCACCTCGCTCACGGCACCGATCCCGGCGGGGCGCTCGAAGGGCCGCTGGGTTGGGTCCGGGCGCCCGCCGGCAGCCGCAAGGTCTCGGTGCTGTTCCAGGGCGGGCTCGACGAGCTGCGGCTCGACAACGCCTCCTACCTCCGGCTCTCCTCGCTCGCGGGAGCGGTCACCTTCGCCCCCTCGCCGGAAAACGCCACCCGGTTCGACGTTCATCTTCTGGACCGCAGCTACTACCGCCATCCGCTCGCAGACTTCCGCCGCAACGGCCAGGAGGTCAGTGCCGGCGTCCACCAGATCTCTCGTCTGGGCAAAGACCGCCTCCTGACCTTGGGATTCGTGGCGTCGAACCGGCATGCGGGCAGCGCCTTCGCCCGCACTCTCCTGGGCGGGGACGTCGAGGCGGTTCTCCCCGTCGGGCGGCGATGGACGGTCCGCCTGACGGGATGGGTGAATCGGGAGAAGTTCGACGATCCCGCCTCGAACCTCTTCAGCTCGGACCCCGCGAGCCCCGCCCGGCGGGACACGACCTGGGGGAGCTCCGCGGCACTGGCCTTCGAGATCAACGACCGCCTGCGCCTTCTTCTCCGAGGGAGCTACCAGAACCGGGACTCGAACGTGACCTTCGACGGCGGCCTGCCGGCGCTGGACTACCGGCGGACCCTCGTGGAGACCGGGCTGAGCTGGGCCTTCTGATCTAGGGCATCCCCGCTTTCGCGGCTGGCGGGAGAGGAGGGAACGCCGCGTTCCCTCCTTTCCCGGTCACCGGAAAAGTTTTTCAGGCGGCTGCGAAGTTTCGCCGGTGACCCGAAGAGTTTGGCGGGTGACCGGAAATGTTTCTCCGCCGGCTGCGAAGTTTTCCCGGTCATCGGAAATGTTCTTCAGGCGGCTGAGAAGTTTCGCCGGTGACGCGAAGAGTTTGGCGAGCGACCGGAAATGTTTCTCCGCCGGCTGCGAAGTTTTCCCGGTCATCGGAAATGTTCTTCAGGCGGCTGCGAAGTTTCGCCGGTGACGCGAAGAGTTTGGCGAGTGACCTGAAATGTTTCTCCGGTGACTTGAAAAGTTTGGCGGGTGACCGGAAATGTTTTTCAGGCGGCTGCGAAGTTCTTCGGGTGACTCGAAGAGTTTGGCGGGCGACCGGAAAAGTTTCTCCGGTGACCCGAAAAACTTTTCAGCCGGCCGCGAAGATGAACCCCATATTCCGCCCCGCCGCCTTGCCCTCCCGGCGGTAGCTCCAGAGCTTTTCGTCCTCGCAGCGGGTGCACACAGGGAGGATGAACACCCGGCGGACTCCCGCCGCTTCGAGCTGATGGCGGGCGGCGGCTTGGAGGTCCAGGTGGGGTTTGCCGTTGGGGCCGGGGAGGGAGACCTCAGGGGCGCTCGCGGCTACGATCTGATCCGCCACGTCGTCTCCCACCTCGTAGCAGCAGGGGCCGATGGCAGGGCCGATCCAGGCGGTGCGACCGGCGGGATCTCCCGTCATCCGGTCCAGCGCGGCCGGGATGACTCCGCCCACGATCCCGCGCCAGCCCGCGTGGACGGCGGCGAGCCCTTCCGGTCCCGCGATCAGCACCGGGATGCAGTCGGCCGTCACCACGCAGAGGGCGAGGCCGGTTTCGGTCGTGTAGAGGGCGTCCCCTTCGCCGCAGGCTCCCGCCTGCGCGGGGAGCGCCACGGCCGAGTGGATCTGCTTGGCCCAGGCGACCGGCGGGGCGTCGGGTTGAATCGCGTGAAGGATCTCTTCCCGGTCGTTCGAGGGTCCGCGCCCGGTGAAGCGCACTTCGACGTCCCCCTGCCGGGCCTTCCAGAGCCAGACACCGCCCTCAAGGAAGGGACCGGAGAAACCCTCCGGAGTCATCTCCCCTTGCCCCGGGCCTTGATCAGCGGCTCGATCTCCTTGGCGACGGCGTCGGCCAGCTCGCGCTGACCCTGGGCGTTGGGATGGATCTGGTCGCTCTTCAGGGACGGCGAGCGGAGGATCTCCCCCAGGACGTCGTCCACGATGGGGATGTGGTAGCTGTCGGCCAGACGGTCGTACATAGCGTTATAGCGGCCGGCGAAGGGGGCGTCCACCTCGATGAGGACGGGCAGCACGTGGGCGGCGAGGATGCGGTCGAGGATCGTCCGCAGGTTCTTCTCCGCCTGTTCGGGTGGCACCTGGCGCAGAATGTCGTTGCCTCCCAGCTCGACGACGACGAGCCAGGGGTTCTGCTCCAGCACCTGGTCGAGCCGGGCGAGGGCGTCCGCCGTCGTGTCCCCGGAGACGCCGTCGTTGAGGATCTCAGTCTTCAGGCGCGCCGCGAGGATCTCCGGGTAGGCCTCGCCGGGCGCCACGCCAACTCCCGCCGAGATCGAATCGCCCAGGACTACGATGGTGCTGCCCGGCGAGTGCAGGTTGGGAGGCTCGTGATGGCAGGCAGCCAGGAGGGCGAGCAGCAGAATTGGGAGGAGGGCCTTGCGCATCCGGCGATTGTAGAGGAAGGCGCGGCCCTCCGGTCCGCTACGGCTCGCCCTTCCTGGGCTTGGCGCTCAACCTCTTGCGCCGGGCTTCGGGAGGAAGGATGTCCTCCAATCCTTCTCCGGCAAGCTCCGAATCGCCGCCCAGGTACTGAAGAGTGGCGAAGAACAGCCTCTTTTGCTCGACGGCATGAGCATCGTAGAGCTCGACGATGCGCGCCAGCGAGGGCTTCGCCTCTCCCGGCTCGGACGCCGCGGGCTCCTCGACCTTGGCGGCCTTGCGCAGGTCCCGGCGGATGAGCTTGAGCGTGGCCTCGATCACGAGGTCGGCGGGATGTTCCAGCTCCGCGCAGATCCGCAGGAAGACGTCTTCCGGGATGCGGCCCTGGTTTTCATACTTGCTCAGGGTGCTGATGTGAATGCCGACCCGCTTTGCCAGGGCCGCCTGAGTCATCTTTTTCTGGTCTCTCAGTTGAGCGAGGACCCAGCCCATTCGTTCGTCTCCGATCACGGGAAAATCTTACGGTTCAGCCCAACCGGACCACAATCCAACAAATAGAGCACCGAAATTCGCCAGTTCGATGAAAAAATCAGGCAAATCGCCGATAGAGAGAGAAAAGTCGTCGTAGGAATGCCGCCCCGCTTCGGCGCGGAGGCGAGGTTTTGGATCGCGGTCACGAAATCAGGTGGACACGACAACGCGCCGGAAGGCATGCCCGGCGTTCATGCCCTGAGGCAACGGCGGCCGCCGACTCCTGTCAATGGAGGACGGATGGCGTCGCCGGCGGCACGTCGGTCTGATCGCATCCGTCGACGACCGGATGCACCACCCACTGGTTGCCCGGGTTCTGCTGACTCGACACGGTCAGCGGGTCCTTGGCACGGGCGATCATCTCGCACCAGCCCTTGGTATAAGCCTCTCCGTCCACGTCCCAGTAGCCGTTCCACGTCAGGTTGGTGCGCTGGCAGTGCTTGATCGGGTGGATCTCGTTCCACCCTTCGTGCGCTGAGTCGTAGACCCACGTCCCCTGCACCACGAGCACGTCGGCGCCGTTCCCGGCCGGGTCGCGCTGATGGATCTCGCCCAGGTTCGTCTCGACGTCGTCGGGATTGCCGGAGTCGCTGAGGGCCGTGAAGAGACCGGTCAGCGTGACCAGCGCCGCCGCGATACTTAGGATCACGCAGGCAATCCAGCCGAAGACCGGCACCGCGCAGACCGCCGCGGCGATGACCGCCAGGGCCAGCGCGATCTTCGACGCCTGCAGCAGATCCCAGACCCCGCCCCCCTCGAACTCCGCGTGCATGCACACCGTCGGCGGGTTGTTGCCCCACTGCTGCACCGGATTGCCGTTGAAGTCCAGGTGCGCGCCGAACAAGTCGGTGTAGGCGGCGAGCGCATCGGTCTCGAGAATCAGATCGTCGAGCGGCGCGCCGCGCTTCAGGTCGTCGAGGCCGGTGCCGACCGTGTGCGGCGGCAGTACCAAGTTGATGCTGTAATCGGTGTCCAGCTTGTCGAGGCCGGTCTTCTCGCTCGGCGGCTCGACCTTCAGCACCCAGCCGACGCAGCACACGTCGCGTCCGAGACAGATGAGGCGATCGTAGAGCCACCACCGGCAGTAGGCGATGATCGCGGTCAGCACCGTGATCAGCACGCCCGGCACGAAAGCGGCGCCGGCCCAGGCCGCGGCGAAGGCGACGACGGCAGCGGCAATGATCACCTGGGCGTACTGCTTGCCCAGCCACTTGTCGAGATCGACGCACTGCGTGTATTGACGGTAAGCCATCGCTACTTCCCCGCCACGTAGAGGGTGACGCCGCCGGCCAGCTTGTCGTGGAAGGCGTGCACGTTGATCGGCTGCACGCCCTTGAACGCCGCCGGCGCCGTCACCGTCGCCTTCACGGTGATCTCCTGACCCGGCACCAGCATCACGGCCGACGGCGCCAGACTCACGGTCCACCCTTCCGGCACCGGATGATTGGCGCGCTGGTGCGGCACCGGCACGGCGTCCACGGTGCCGGGAAGGCGGCGGCCCCGCGGCGGCCGCGCCGGGTCGTGATCGGGATGCTGGCGCGGTCCGCACGGGGATCGGCCTGGCACCACGTAGCTGTCGACCTCGAAGCGATACTGCTGCGGCAGCTGGGTGTCGTTGCGCAACTGGAACGAGACGTCGGCCGGCGACGCGAGCACGCCGACATCGACGTTCTCCTGGCCGAAGTTGTTGAACGGGTTCAGGTCGTCCTTCCAGACGAGCAGCGCCTGCACGCAGTAGTGGCCGGCCGGCGGCGTGCGCCACTTGACCCGGGCGAAGGCCGGATTCTGCGGTCCGCCCTTGACGCCGAGATCGACCACGTCCACGCCGATGAAGTGCGGCACGGTGCCGATTCCGAAGCTCAGATAGCCGACGAGCACCGGCATCTGGTAGCACGGCGCCTCGGTCGAGGCGTTCCAGCAGCGTACGACGATGTCGTAGTCGGTGTTCGGCTTGAGACCGTGCGACGGCACCGCGACGCCACCCTCGAACAGCTGGATGTCGGGGTTGTCCCAGGTTACGGCGAAGCCCTGCGACATCAGATAGTACTGCGCGTAGATCAGCGGGTCCGGCCGCTTGAACGCCGGATCGCTGACTTTGACGCAATCGGTGCGCGCGCCTTTGCGCAGAGAACGGGGCAAGCCTTCGTCGGCGCGCCAGCGGCGCCACAGCGCCACCAGGTCCTTGACCAGTTCGATCAGCGCCAGGATCCAGCCGTAGAGCAGCGTCTGGAGCAGGGTGACCAGCAGCCGCACCAACTGGGTCATCGAATCGGCTCCAGGGCCGGCGGTGCAATCAGCGGTGCGCGCTCGAACACTGGCATGCGGACTCCGGAGCGCCGATAAGGCGCAAGATCGCGGACGGAACCACCACTATACTCGCGTCTGCCGGCGCCACGCCTTCAGCATCTTGCCCGACGCTCGCAAACTGGTAAAATAGTAAAAGTTTAGCGCTTCCAAAAACTTTGGAGGAATCGGAGTAACCATGGCCAGGCAGCAAGGGAATGCCTGTCTCCAAGGCTCGGGCATGAGCCGGGAGTGAGGGGAGGATCAAAGTGTCCAATCACCAGCAGAACAAGCTGCGCCCTCTTGATGCGGATGGCAAAGGTCAAACGGATTCCCCGGCGCTCAGCCGGCGCCGGTTCCTCGGGGGGCTTGGCGGTGCCGCCGCGGCCGCGGTGGCTTCGGGCGTCGTGGGGCTGGAGGCTCTCGCCAGCCCGAGTGCCGCGAACGCTGCCGCCGGCCCGGATCTCGACCTCGCCACCGAGGCTTCCGGGACGGCCGCCACACGGGCGCGGCGCAATGCCTGCTGGGCGCACCGCAAGGACCAGGCCGATTTCTGGTGGAAGGGCGGCAACGTCACCCATCCCACCAACGGCGACGAGACGCGCTATCCGAACCTGATTGCCAATTACTCGAAGAGCATGCCTCACAACACCTTCGGCGAGGTCGATCCGGCCGCCTACAACAGTCTGCTCAAGGCCATCAAGACCGGCAAGTCGACGGACTACGACGCCATGATCCTCGGGCCCGGCGCCCGCAAGCAGACCAGCCCGCAGTGCGGCCTGGCCTTCGACATGGAGGGCGTGGACAGCCATGGCGTGGCGGTGCCGCCGCCGCCGGCCCTGGCCAGCAAGGAGCAGGCCGGCGAGCTGGCCGAGAACTACTGGATGGCGCTGCTGCGCGACGTCAACTACCTCGACTACGACTCGTCGCCGCTGGCCGCGGCGGCCGCGGCCGATCTGAGCTCTTTCGGCGCCGACTTCAAGGGGCCTCGGGACGCGAGCGGCAAGGTGACCCCGCGGACCCTGTTCCGCGACAACGGCCCCGGCATCTCGGACGGACCCCTGACCTCGCAGTTCATGTGGCTCAATACGCCGTTCGGCGTCGAGTTCGTCGAGCGCAAGATGTGGACGCTCAAGGCGGGTTCGGACCACATGCAGTCCTACGACGAGTGGCTGGCGGTGCAGAACGGGCAGGTGTCCGGCACGCAGCAGTTCCTCGGCGCCCGGCGCTACGTCATCAATGGCCGGGACATTTCCGCCTGGGTCCACATCGATGTCCTCTTCCAGGCCTACTTCAACGCCTGCCTGATCCTCATCACCCCGCCGGATGACTCGGACGTGGGCGGCGGCATCGGCTGCCCCTTCAATCCCGGCAACCCGTACCGTGGCAATACGACGCAGGACGGCTTCTGCACCTTCGGTCCGCCGGCTGCCAAGGCGCTGATGTGCGAGGTGGCGTCCCGCTGCCTCAAGGCGACCTGGCACAAGAAGTGGCAGATCCATCGCCGGCTGCGCCCCGAGGCCATGGCCGGTCTCGTCGAGGTGCACCTCAACCAGTCGCCGGGCCGCTACAACGGCGCCCTGCATTCGAGCCTCTTCAGCGCCACGGTGCTCGACAAGATCGCCACGTACAACCACGGCACCGCCCTGCTGCCGATGGCCTTCCCCGAGGGTTCGCCGACGCATCCCTCCTACACCGCCGGCCACGCCACGGTGGCGGGGGCCTGCGTCACGATCCTCAAGGCGATCTTCGACACCGAGAACCGGCCCATTCCGCACCCGGTTGTGCCCACGGGCGACGGCACGGCCCTTGTGCCATTCACCGGCCCGGCGCTCACCATCGAGGGCGAGCTCAACAAGCTGGCCTCCAACATCGCCTCCGGCCGCAACATCGCCGGCGTCCACTGGCGCAGCGACAGCCACGCCTCCCTGCGCGTCGGCCAGGCGGTAGCGATCAGCATCCTTCAGGAGCAGACGCTGATCCACAATGAGGCCAACCCCTTCTACACCTTCCGTGGTTTCGACGGCGAGCGGATCGTGGTGCGCAAGGGCGGCGTCTTCTCCTCCTGAAATTTACGGTCTCCCGGTTGACGGCACCCTCTCCCTGCGCTATGAAGCGCAGGGAGAGTCGCCCATCCTTCCCTGCCTGTCAAACGTCCTGCCTGGGAGAACCCGCATGCTTAAGACTTGGGGACGATTTCTAGGTCGCTGTTTCGGTATCACCGCGCTCGCCGCCCTGGCGCTGGCCCCGCAGCCGGCCCGCGGCGCCGCCAAGGCCGCCAAGACCGCCCCGGCCACCACCGCCGCTCCAGCCGCCACGGTGGATCCGGACCTGCTGGCCGGCCTCGCGCCGCGCTCCATCGGTCCGGCGACGATGAGCGGCCGCATCGCCGCCGTCGACGCCGTGGAGTCCAATCCCGACATCCTCTATGCCGGCGCCGCCACCGGCGGCGTCTGGAAGTCCACCAACGGCGGTCTGACGATGACCCCGGTCTTCGACGACCAGCCGGTGCACTCGATCGGCGCGGTGACCATCAACCAGGCCCAACCCGACATCGTGTGGGTGGGTTCTGGCGAGGGCAACGTCCGCAACAGCGTCTCGATCGGCAACGGCGTCTACCGCACGCTGGACGGTGGCAAGACGTGGGCGCATCTCGGCCTCGAGAAGACGGAGCGGATTCCCCGCATCGTCCTCCATCCCGGCAACCCGAACGTCGCCTGGGTGGCGGCCCTCGGGCAGGCGTGGGGGGAGAACCCCGACCGCGGCGTCTTCAAGACGCTGGACGGCGGCAAGACCTGGCGCAAGGTGCTCTACGTCGACGAGCGCACCGGCGCCGCCGACCTGGTGATCGACCCCACCAATCCCCAGAAGCTGTTCGCGGCGATGTGGGACTACCGGCGCTGGCCCTGGAGCTTCCGCTCCGGCGGCCCGGGGTCGGGGCTCTACGTTTCCTATGACGGCGGCGAGAGCTGGAAGCGGTTCACGGAGGACGACGGCCTGCCCAAGGGGGCCCTGGGGCGCATCGGTCTGTCGATCTCGCGTTCCAATCCCAATATCGTCTACGCCCTGGTCGAGGCGGAGAAGAGCGCTCTTCTGCGCTCCACCGACGGCGGCAAGACCTGGGAGAAGGCCAACGAGGATCACCGCACGGCCGAGCGGCCGTTCTACTACTCGGACATCAAGGTCGACCCCGCCTGGCCGAACCGGCTCTACAACCTCACGGCGCGGCTCATGGTCTCGGACGACAGCGGCAAGAGCTTCCGGGTGCTGGGCCGGTCGCGGGAGATCCACGGCGACTATCACGCCATCTGGATCGATCCGCGCGACCCTGAGCACATCGTCATGGGGGAGGACGGCGGCATGGGCGTCAGCCGCGACCGCGGCGAGACCTGGCAGTTCGTCAGCACCCTGCCGGTGGGCCAGTTCTACCACGTGGCCGTGGACATGGACACGCCCTACAACGTCTACGGCGGCCTGCAGGACAACGGCTCGTGGCGGGGACCCAGCTCGGTGTGGGAGCTCGGCGGCATCCGCAGCTATCACTGGGAACCGGTGGGCGGCGGCGACGGCTTCGAGACCCTCCCCGATCCCGCGGACTCGATGGCCGGCTACTCCGAGTCGCAGGGCGGCGAGCTCAACCGCTGGAACCTGCGTACCCGCGAGTTCCGGGACGTCAAGCCGGCGGACCCGGCTCCCGGCAGCGGCCTCAAGAAGCTCCGCTTCAACTGGAACGCCGCCCTCGCCGTCGACCCCTTCGATCCCGGCACGGTGTACATCGGCAGCCAGTACGTCCACAAATCCACCGACCACGGCGCCTCGTGGACGGTGATCAGCCCCGACCTCACCACCGACAATCCGGAGTGGCAGCAGGCGGCGAAGAGCGGCGGCCTGACGATCGACGCCAGCGCGGCCGAGAACTTCACCACCCTCCTCCAGATCGTGCCGAGCCCCAAGGAGAAGGGCGTCCTCTGGACCGGCAGCGACGACGGCCGTCTGCATCTCACCCGCGACGGCGGCAAGACCTGGACGAGCCTGGAGAAGAACGTCCCGGGCGTGCCGGCGAACACCTGGATTCCCCACATCCGCGCCTCGAAGTTCGACGCCGCCTCGGCCTTCGTGATCTTCGACAACCACCGCCGGCAGGACTTCACCCCCTATGTCTACCGTACGGACGACTGGGGAAAGACCTGGAAGAGCCTGGCCACCAGGGACCTCCGCGGCTACGCGCTGTCCATCGAGCAGGATCCGGCGGACAAGGATCTCCTCTTCCTGGGCACCGAGTTCGGGCTCTACGTGTCGTTCGATGCCGGCAGGAGCTGGCAGCCCTGGAAGCACGGCGTGCCCACGGCCTCGGTGATGGACCTCGTGATCCACCCGCGGGACCTGGACCTCGTCATCGCCACCCACGGCCGGGCGATGTACGTGCTCGACGACATCACGCCGCTGCGCGAGGTCACTCCGGAAGCCCTCGCCCAGCCCGTCCACCTCTTCCCGAGCGCGCCGGCGCTGCTGCACCGCAACCGGCCGGGGGGCGGCGGCATCCGCGGCGGCGGCGCCGGCGACTACCAGGGCGAGAACCGGCCCTACGGCGCCTTCATCACCTACTCGCTGTCTGGCTCCGGCCTGCCCGTGCAGGACGACGACAAGGAACGGGCGCGCAAGGAAGCCGAGCGGGCCGCCACCCGGGCCAAGGCGACTCAGGCGACGGTCGAAAAGACGGCTGCCGCCACGAAGGAGGATGAGCCTCCGGCCGAAACGGGCCGGGGAGGCGACCGCGGGGATCGCGGGGATCGCGACTCGAAGGAGCCCAAGGCGGAGATCCGCATCACCGACGGGTCCGGCAAGCTCATCCGCAAGCTGGACGGCCCGGCGAAGCTCGGCATCAACCGCACCGCCTGGGACTTCGGGCGCGATTCGTTCCGCCAGCCGCCGCGGGAGAACCGGGGATTTCGCGGACGCGACAGCGGTCCCGTGGTGGGGCCGGGCACCTACAACGTGACGGTGAAGTTCAAGGGCAAGGAGGCCCGGGGAACGATCAAGGTCGTGCAGGACCCGGCGCTCGCCAACACCGAGGCCGACTGGCAGGCCCGCGAGACGGCGATCACCCGGGCGGGCGGCCTCCAGAACGCCGTGACGGACGCCATCACCCGCATTGGCGCGGCCAAGGACGACGTCAAGGTGGTTCTCGCCAAGCTCGACGCCCGCCGCAAGGAGCGGGAGCGCGTCGCGGAGGTCACGGGCGGAGGCGGCGACAAACCGGCGGACGATCCGGACAAGGCCCTGAACAAGGCCGCCCGCGACCTCCAGAAGAAGCTCACGGAAGTCGAAAAGAGACTCTGGGTGACGCCCGACACCAAGGGGCTCGTCCTCGACGAGACGGTAATCTCCAAAGTCGACAAGGCCAACCGCGCCATCGACTCGACCTGGGACCGTCCGAGCCCCACGGCCGAGGCCTACCTCAGCCAGGCGGAGACGCGAACGCAGGCCGTGCTGGCCGATCTCAACAAGGTCTTCGCCCAGGACGTCCCCGCCTTCCGCCAGAAGGTGGCCGACGCCAAGATCGATCTGCTGGCGCCGCAGGAGCCGATCGCGGTGAAGTAATTGATCCCTGAAAAGGGGCGGCCGCCCGTCCGGCGGTCGTGAGCTCGAGAGGGCGCAGCCGTGCTGCGCCCTCGTTGTTTCGTTTCGAGGCTCGGGTGCAGGGGGCCGAGTGCAGGGGGAAAATGGTGTCTGAGCTGAGAGCACACGACGCGAAGAGCCCGCCTTACTGGCTGTACCCGAAGGCGCGGCGGCGGCGGCGGATCAAGAACCACTTTCTGCTCGACAGCCGCGTCTTCCGCCAGCTCTGTGCTCGCGGGAAGGAGCCGGTCCTCGCCAAATTTCGCGCCTCTCTCGCGGACCAGGGCTTCGCCGCCGGAGACGGCTCGTTCCCCCCTCTCGAGCTCTCCCCCCTGGGCCTGCTCGCGGTGCTCGGCGTCGATCCGCCGCGGTTCGAGCCCATCCTTCTGCCCCCCGACGCGGTCAAGAGTGGCGAGTACCTGACGGCGATGACCCTGGTCATCAAGCTCGTCGAGCCCAAGTTCCGCGACGCCAGCGAGCTCCAGACGGAGGCGCTGACGGATCGCGTCGACGACCTGCGGCAGATGGTCAGCCCGGAGGCGCTCGATCTTTTCGATCTCTGCGTGGGCCGGGTCGCCGCCCGCGATCATTTCCGCGATCCGATCATTCGTCAGCTCGCCTTCGACTATCTGTTCCGGTACTCGTTTCCAGACCATCTGCGGGAGGAGGTCTTCCAGTTTTTCTGCGCCAGCCTGTTCGCCGCCGGGGAATCTGTAGCGGGCCTGTCGAAAATGCGGGCGGTCAAGGTGCTGTGGGACCGCGCCTACCCCCGGCTGCTCAAGACCAACCCCGTGTCACGGGCCGAGATCCAGGCTCTGGACCGCGACATGAAGCTGCGGACGCGGAAAGATTTTCTCGGCCGGGAAGTGATCCATCACGCCATTCTGGGGTACGAAACCGCGGACGGATTCAACCCCGTCACGGCGTTCGCTCCGGAATCCGAGGAGAAGATCAGGGCCCGCAGCACCGCTTACAAGAGTGCTCTGCGCGTTTTCCTCGACACGATCACACCCGGCGACCTGGAGAGGATCAGTTACAAGATCGAAGACTGGAAACCCGGCGCGATCGTGCCCTGCCTGGAGGATGGAAGCTTCCTGCCGCCGGTGGGGACCGGAGAGCTGCCGGTCTTTACCGCCGAAAAAAAACCTCCCCCGCTCGATCGCGCGGCCGCGGATGCCCTCCTCGGAGCCATCGGAGTCGAACCCGAAGAGGAAGCCGACGCCATCCTCGAGCCGGAGGACTGACGCGTTGGAGCTCGCCTAGATCCTTTCAAGCAGGACGTTGCCCGAGAATCGGCGGATTCCCTCGCGCCTCTTCTTCGAAAACAGTCGTCCGAGCAAACTCCAGAACCAGGCGCCCTTCATGGTCCGCTTCAGCCGGGCGGCCTCGTCCCAGGTCGAGCGGAACTCGACCTCGCGCCAGCCGTAGGGGCGGAAGAACTCCACTCCTTCCGCGGGACCGAATTGAAAGGGGGCTCCGGCCTCGTTCAGGCTCTTGCCCCACGTCTTGGTCATCCGCTGGATCAGTTGCGGGCTCGCCAGATCGATCAGCCATTCCTTGAAGGCCGGTTGCGTGTGGAGATCGGTGGCGAGCGTCGCGACCTGCTCCGGCAGGAGGTAGACCAGCAGCCCCTCGGTGACGACGATGGCGCGCGCCGAGCCGGCGGTCCACTGCGCGAAAAGCGCTCGCCGTTGCTCCACGTCCCGCAGATCGGCTGTCACGGCCTCGTAGCGGCAGACGGGCTTCTCGCTGCGCAGCATATCCGTCTTGAAATTGAGGATCTCGGGAAGATCGACGTCCACCCAGCGCAGCGACGGCGGCAGCGGCAGCCGCCAAGGCCGCGCATCGAGCCCCGCGGCGAGATTCACCACGAGGTCCGCATGCCTCTTCAGGACCGCGTCGAGAATGATCTCGTCAAACACGGCGGTGCGCACGATCATGGGCCAGGCGAGCGCGCGCCCGGAAGGCATCTCATCCAGGATCTTATGCCCGCGTTCCCCCGCCAGCCGCTCGGCGAAAGGGTCCCGGAAAATCGCGTCCGGCCGGGCAGTCTCCATCGCCCGGTAGACCGCCACCCAGCGCGCGGTGTCGGAGATGTTGTCGATGGCCATTGGGGGAGTGCTCCTCTTCGAGGCGCGGAGAAATTCTGGAGCGGGGATCATAGCAGCTTGGTACGGCCCCGCAAGACACAGCTAATGCGCAAGCACAAAGCTCTGGATTGACACTAGCGAACGGCCAAAGCTAAAATGAATCCTCACCAAGTCAGCAAGAGTCGGTCCGAATTAGGGCCGTCTCATCGAATCCAGGAGGATTGAAAATGAATCTTCGTAAGGGCACTTGTGTTTTTGTTCTGTTGACCGCGGTCGCGGTGCAGCCTGTGCTGGCGGCGGAAGGCCCTGCCAAGCCCGGGCCCGCCCGGCAGAGCCTTGAGCTTGCCAACATTCCGATGAAGGGTCTCATGGCCGAAGATTCAGCCGCGGGCACGGTCCAGAGCACCCGCCAGGAAGACGTGGGCTTCGATCCCGCGGAGCTCTTCGCGCCGCCCAAAGCCACCTGCCCGCCTTCGGGAAACGCGACCTTCACGTATACGATCATCGATGGCTGCCCCGACGGATTGGGAGTCTACACCCGGTTCTTCGACGAGACGAATGGCATCGTTTTCCCGAACACCTCGCAGGTCTATGTCATCAACTCAGGCCGCTCCACGGTTTTTAGACTTTCCGTCAAGCGCGGAGCCAAGATCTGCTACGGAGCTGAACCCACCGACCTCGATGGTAGCTACTGGGGGGTGAGTCTGGACGACAGCCAGTTCTGTTCCGCTTGTTGCAACACGGTCCCCAATTCGGGAAACATTTCCCGGAGCGTCAGGCTGACCTGTTAATGCCGTGATCCGGAGACCCCGGCTCCGCGCTTTCGCGCGGCGCCGGTCTCTGGATGCCTTGGAGTCCCCGCCCCCGTCGCTTTCTCCTCGCTCCCGTCTCGGTAGTGGCACCCTGCGGTTGTGTCGTCCTCAATAGTGGTAAATTGTGGAGCCGGATTATGGCAGCTTGGGCGCCAAGCTCGAATGTTGGGCCAAGGGAGAGTGCGCGGCAGAAACGTCATCTTCTCAGCGAAGGACGTAGAGACGTTCCCAGCCCGTCCACGACGCCCTCCGCAGGCCAATAGCGGCGGGACGTCTCCGCGGCGGCCACAAACATCCGAAAGACGATGAACCTACGACGGGGCGATACCGCCTCTCGGATTCCCGGTTTCCTCGTTCCCTCCCCCCGCCATCGGTTGGGGTTGATCGGTCCGGGTTCCCGCCTCGGAGACGTCCCGACCTCCAGGGCCTGCGGCCGGTATCCTGAAACGGGCTGGGAACGTCTCTACCCTCTCCTTGCAGCGTTTTCTGGCGCGCAGGCTGCTAGGAAGAGGGAGCGGGAATGGGTGCCAGCTTCAAGGTCTACATCGACGAGTCTGGTGATGACGGTTTTTCATGGGCTCGGGGCGGCTCTTCGTGGTTCACTCTTTCCGCCGTGGTCACCAGGAAGAGCAATGATGTCGAGGTCGTAAAGCTTGTCGACAAAGTCAACGCTGACCTTGGCCGGCCGATAGGAACTCCCTTGCACTTTCGTAGTCTTGGGTGCGTGAGGCGTATCCAGAGCAAAAGAAAACGCAGTCTCCGGGCCTCAGAATCCCACCTCCCGAAGGGAGGCTGCCGCTCTTTGAAGCGACCAGAGGTGACTCCCGCGCACGCCTGCTTCGTCAGCGTATCTCCAGTGCGTATATACGTCAAGGGTTTTTACGCCCCGATAGCGCCAAGCTGTGGGAGTCGCCGGAGAGGTTCATCCGCTCTTCCCATGGCCCCGGTCTCCCGCTACAATCCCCCGCTCGCGGATTCAATCTCCAGGAACTTGTATCGTCTTCCGACTACCCGTCCGAACAAACCATGCCAGCCTTCACCCACCTCGAGTTCCATCGGACGGGCATCGGCCTCGTGCCCGAGCGGCCCGGCGAGACGCATACGGCGATCTACGTAGCCACGGTTCCCGGTAGCGGTACCCTGCGGTCGTGTACCTGCGCGACGAGCAAGAAGAAGACCTGCGACCATCTCCTGGATCTCTCCAAGGCGCTGGCGGAGGTGGAGAGGGCCTTCGAGGCGAAGAGTTGGGAGGCGGGTTTCGAGATGTCCGTCTGGTACCGGCTGGCGCGGCTCCTCTTCGAGGGCAATCCGCAGAGCTCGGCCAAGGTCCGGGTGCTGCGCGTGCCCCGCGAGCCGGTACCGGTCATCCGTATCACCTCGCCGGCCGGGGACGAGCTGGCCGAGTACCTCGACGCCTCGCCGGCCCGCCTGCGGTTTCTGGAGCGCACGGGCAAGGCCGCGCCCGACGGCGAGAGGATCTTCGACCGCGCCGGCCTGCTGGAGCGCCTGGCCCTCTTCCAGGCCACCGAGCAGGAGAGGATGTTCCACAAGGCCGGCATGAAGACGCAGCGGCAGACCTGGGAGGAGAGCTTCTGGCACCGGCTCGCCTACCACTGCGTGCGCGAGCTGGAAACGGCGAGCGAAGGCAGAGGCACCTTTCATCCCGCGATCGACCAGGGCACCGGCCGCTTCACCCTCACCTACCGCCGGGCGGACGGCGAGCCCGTGGTCCGTTTCGCCGTCCCCCGGGACCGTGTGCGGGCGGCGCTCCAGCTCCTGGCCGGCGAGTATCCGGAGCAGGAGGATCTGGCGATCAAGCCCATCCCTCTGACCTCCATCTTCCGCGTCACCCAAGAGACGGAGCTGGACCTGGAGGTGCGGCCGGTCATCCGGGCCCTCCAGGCGAACGGCGAGGAGCGCTTCTTCGAGCACCGGGACTTCGCCAAGTTCCGCTACGGCAACCTGGTCTGGATTCAGGAGCTGGGCGTGCTCGCGGAGCTGGAGCGGGAGGGCAAGGAAAGGAAGTTCAAGGCGCCCATCCACATGCGGCTCCAGCGCAGCCAGGTGCCGGGCTTTCTGGCCGAGCACGCCGAGGCCTTGGGCGAGGGGCTGCTGGTGCTCGACGAGCCCTTGCGCGACCGCCGGATCTTCACCCACCTCGACCGCATCGAGCTCTCCGTCCTCGATCTGGAGGATGCCCTGGAGCGGAGCTGGTTCTGGCTGGCGGTGGAGTATGGCTTCGGCAACGACTCGGTGTCGCTCGCCGAGATCCTGAAGGCGAAGCGGGAGGGGCTGCCCTATCTGGAGACCGCGGCGGGCTGGATCGATCTCAACGCGCCGGTGTTTCGCGAGCTGGACCGTCTGGCGGATACGTCGAAGGGCGGCCGCTTCCGGATTCAGGCGAGCGAGCTGCTGCGCCTTCAGGCCGGAGCGGGCGGGCCGGTGGAGGTGCGGGGAGAGGGCGAAGGGGCGGAGCGGCTCGGCCGGCTGCTGGAGCTGCGCCCGGCGGTGCCCTTCACCGGGTCGAAGGGAATCGCGACCCCGCTACGGCCCTATCAGCGGTTGGGTGTCGACTGGCTGCTCTTCCTCTGTCAGAACCAGCTGGCCGGCCTGCTCTGCGACGATATGGGATTGGGCAAGACGCTCCAGGTGCTGGCGCTGATGGTGACGCTCGTGGAGCGCGGCGAGGCGACGGAGCCGTTTCTCGTCATCTGCCCCACGAGCGTGCTGACCCATTGGCGCAACCAGATCCAGCGCCACGCTCCGGGGCTGCGGCCGGTGGTCTTCCACGGCGCCCAGCGGCGGCTGGCGGGCAAGCTGGGGCCAGGAGACGTGCTGATCACCTCCTACGGCGTCTTGCGGCGGGACGCCGAGACGCTCTCGGCGATGCCCTTCTCACTGGCCGTCTTCGACGAGGCCCAGCATCTCAAGAACCGGGGGACGCAGAGCTGGCAGGCGGCGGATCACCTTGTGGCGGACGTCAAGCTGGGCGTCACCGGCACCCCGGTCGAGAACTCGCTGGGTGAGCTCAAGGCCCTCTTCGATCTCGTCCTTCCTGGTTACCTGGGAACCGACGCCGGTTTCGTGGCGCGCTACGAACGGCTGCCCGTGGAGCGGGACGCGCCCCGTCCCGCGGACCGCCTGGCCGAGCTGCGGCGGGTGATCTCCCCCTTCGTGTTGCGGCGCCTCAAGTCGTCGGTGCTGAGCGAGCTGCCGGAGAAGATCGAGGACGTCCGCACCTGCGCGCTCTCGGACGATCAGGTGAAGCTCTACCGCGACACCGTGGCCGGGCGTGGGGCGGAGCTGGCGCGGCAGATCGAGGCGGCGGCGGATGGGCGGCTCCCCTATCTCCACGTTTTTGCCGTGCTCACGCTGCTCAAAAAGATCTGCGATCACCCGGCCCTGGCGTTGGGCGACCTCGGCAAAGCCGGCGAGCTGGCCTCGGGCAAGTGGGATCTCTACCAGGAGATTCTCGAAGAGGCGCTCGCGAGCGGCCAGAAGGTGGTGGTCTTCAGCCAGTATCTGGGGATGATCGAGCTGATGGGGCGGCATCTGGAGGGGTTGGGCGTGGGCCACGTCCGTCTCACGGGAGCGAGCGTCCGCCGCGGCGAGATCGTCGATCGTTTCAACGAGGATCCGGACTGCCGGGTCTTCCTCGGCAGCCTGAAAGCCGGAGGCGCGGGAATCGACCTCGTGGGCGGCTCGGTCGTGATCCATTACGACCGCTGGTGGAACGCGGCCAGGGAGGACCAGGCCACGGACCGCGTCTACCGCCTGGGCCAGAAGCGGGCCGTGCAGGTCTTCAAGCTGGTGACCGAAGGCACGCTCGAAGAAAAGATCGCCGCCCTGATCGAAAGAAAACGGGAAGTGATGGCGAGCGTCGTTCAGGAAGACTCCGCCGAGCTCGCGAAGATGTTCACCCGCGAGGAGCTGCTGGAGATGCTGCGCGAGCCCGGGCGGGCGGCTGGGGAGTGATCTACTTGACCTCCCGGCCCGTCCTTTCTTCCTTCCATCGCGCGGCAGGGAACATCGCGATACAGGCCTTGCGGCTTCCGGCTTCGAGGAGAAGCTTCATTCCCTCCCACTGGAACGCTGTGAAATAGCGGCCGAGGTCGCTCTCCCAGAAAGTCGCGAAGGCTTCGAGATCTTCGGTGGAGCTTTCTTCCATCTGGATGA
The DNA here is from genome assembly GCA_963717295.1 of Thermoanaerobaculaceae bacterium. Lineage (GTDB taxonomy): Bacteria > Acidobacteriota > Thermoanaerobaculia > Multivoradales > UBA5704 > DATARR01. Next base: position 5,395,960 of record OY970330.1, on the reverse strand, counting down.
GATAGTACTTGGTGACCTGGAGCCTGATCTCGTTCTCGTCAGGCTTCGCAAGCTCGGAAACCTGCTTTGCGTCGATGCCGGCCGCGATCAGTCTCTTGCGCAGCTCCGCGAAAAAAGGGAGTGCCACGGCCTGGGAGACTTGGCGGGGATAGTCCGCGGCTCTCTGCGCCGCGATCACCCGCTCCACGGCTTTTCCGCGGCGCTCCGAGGCCGCCTCCAGGCGGACATTCACGAAGTCGGCGAGCCTGTTCCGCGTCGGCAACTTTGGCCAGTGGCGGAGCACCCGCCAGGCGGCGTCGCTGGCACACCATTTCTGGAAGGCCCGCATCCGCTGGGGGTCCGCATGCTCACGGAACCAGGGCCAGAGCGCCTCGTGGTTGACCGTCGACGCGAGGTTCGAATAAAAAAGACTTCCAAGGTCCCTGAACGGCCCCGAGCGCGTGGAGACCGGCGGCGCCACTTCGGACGCGAAGCTTTCGATCGTGGTCCGAGGACCGCACCAGGAATAGGCGATGGCCACGGCGTCCTCGTCGTCCTTGGCGACGGCCGAAGGGCCGAAGCTTTTCTCCGTCGTCACGGCGAGCTCCTCGGCGGAGAGCGGCCGGCCGAGGATCTCCCGTGCCGCGACGCCGCCCAGAGACAGCCCCGCGGCCCTGGCCGCGCGAGTGATGACGCGTTGACCGGCCTCCCAGTGATACGCGACGTACCACTGGCCAAGCTCGCTCTCCCAGAAGGCCGCGAAGATCTTGAGATCCTTCTCCGGCACGTCCTTCAGATACTGCAGGTAGACCGCGGTCTCGGTGTCGTCGAGCCCGGGCGCTGCCCTTTTATCATCGGCTGAGTGCTGGCTCACCTCCGCGAGTATCTTCTGCCCCTCGGCCCGTCCGCCAGTCTGCCCTAGACCCTCTTTCAGGCCGCCGGCGAACGCCTCCGTCCAGACCGCGACGATGCCTTCGGCTCGCTCGGGTGCGTGCAGGGCGTGAGACACCCGGCGGGCGATCGGCCAGAGAGGGTCCGTGGGCGAGGGGACGTCCTCCCCATACTTCAACGAGGCCAGAGCCGGAATCCACTTTCCAACGACCGTCCTGGACGGCTCGGCGGCGCACCAGGCTTGGAGCAGCAGGAACCGTCCCCGGTCGGGGTGCTCCTCGAAGTCGCGGAGCATCTCCTCATTGCGGGTCTCCGGGCGGAACTGGGTGGCGTAAAGGTCGATGGTCCCCTCCAGCGGCCAGCGATTCGTGGCGACCGGAGCCACCCCCTTGAGGGTCGAGAAGAGGCTCTCGGACCACCACTTGGCCCCGCAGTCGTAGAATACGGAGCTCGCCAGCTCTTTGTCCGTCTGGGTCTGCGCCGCCCCGCGGGCGCTGGTGGCGGCCAGCGCCATGGCGGTTACCAGACAACCGGCCACGACCCCTCTTGTTCTCGGCATGACATCCCCCTCTCTCCCAGTTTGCAGCGTCCGTCTACTTTGACACACGGGCTCATTCGAAGGAAACCGCCATGCCCACACTCAATATGTCGGAAGTCTAAACGCCCCAGAGCCATTCTTGGCTGTGATTAAGACGATTCCGTGAGACCCAGTTTGGGTAAAGCTTTGCGGGCTCTAACTATAACTAATGGAGTGGATCAGGCAGGCCTGCGGAGGGGTGGAGGAGCGTCAGCGTTCTCCGACTCTGGTTGCGAGTTCACGGCGCTAAAGCCAATGAAGGTGGGTGAAGGCGCTGTCGCCTTGGCTTCATTCTTCCCGACCCCCAGGTGAAAGAACCTGGAGACTAGCTCAAGAATTGGATGGATACTTTCATCGTCCTGCATGCGACCCGAGGCACCGAGGAGCTTGTTGGACGCCTCAAATACCTTTTGCCACTCCTGCGTTGGAACTTCGAGACCCAAAGCCAGCCGATCAGCGAAGCATTGAATTTGGTTGGCAGCATTTTGCAATTCGGCGATTCGTGGCCGGCACCGGCGCACCTCAGGCCAGATCCGTAGGACTGCGAGCAGAAGGCAGGTAAGTCCAGCGACTCCCGTGGACTGATTCTGAGGATTGTCAGGCTTGAATCCTAGTGGGTAAAGATGGCTGAAGCTGAACCAGTTCCCAGAGAGAAGACACAGGGCCAGGATAATGCTCAGAAGGAGCAGCCGGTATCGGGCTTCTCTCCGCCAAGTGTTCTCAAGGCGGTCCAATGTTCCCGAAAGACCACACGGGGGCCTGCTACGTTTCCGAATTCGTGTTGAGAGTAGACTGCACATGGCCTATCCTTGTGGCTTCTCTCCTAGACGATTATACTACAAGGCGCCACCTTATACCACAAGGGGCTGTTGGTCAAGCGGAAATTTTGCCCCTTGTACTGTCTCTTGACTCCTTGTATACTAAGTCCGGTCTTATGGGCGGACATGTCCGCAGAGTACGCACGTTTGTTAGGGAGGGTCGGTGAAGGATTCAGCGAATGAGTAAGCAGAGGAGTCGGGCATACCCGGGTGTGCCTCTGGGAGTTGTCTGCGGCCTTCTCCGCGAAAAGTTGCAGACAATGGGTTCAGGCTGGATGGAACGCACGGCCCTTGCGGTTCTCTTGGGCTATCAGACAGGAGAAGGAGGTATCGCAGCCCGAAAGATTGCGGCTCTAGTGCACTTCGGCTTCCTGGAAAGATTGGAACGCGGCTATCGCCTGAGCGATGAGGGTAAAAGGATTCAAAGAGTTGGAGAGGATTCTCAGGAATTTCTCGATGCGGCTCGATTAGCTCTCAAGAAACCGGTTTTGTTTTTTGGTATTCTTACCCGTTTCCGCTCTGGAGGTCATATTCCGCGCCAAGAACTGCGGCGGGTGCTCACAGAGGAACTTGGCATTACTGAGCAGGCCCGGGAGGAAGCGGTTGAGGTCTTCGTTGAGTCGGCTAGGTTCGCAAGAGTCTTGGACTATGACGGAAATTTTCTGGAATCTGTTGCAGATGGAAGAGAGGCACTGCCGCCGACAGCTCCTGGTAGCAGCTTGGCCGCACTCAAGAAATTTGAAATCTTGCTGAGAGGAAAATCGGCTTGGCTAGAGTTCCCAACCGATATGGACCGCTCGGACCTGAGCGTACTCGCCGATGTTATACCTAATGTTTTGAGTCAGATCAAGATCTATTTGAAGATCGAGGATCCAAAGGAGATAGTTCCGCCTCTGCGTGGAAGCGGAACCCTCAAGTTTCATAAGCCGGAGGAGAGCAGATAGGCAGCTTGTTAATGCATCTGGATTGAGCCGATAAGTAGTGAGGCCAGGAGAGCCCATGGCACGAGCGAAGAGATATTGGTTGTTGAAGTGCGAGCCCGAGGCGTACAACATCGACGACCTCGAACGGGACGGCGAGGTGACGTGGGAGGGTGTGCGCAACTTCCAGGCGCGTAACACGATGCGGGACGACATGAAGGTGGGCGACGGCGTGCTCTTCTACGCCTCGAACGCCGAGCCTTCCGGGGTGACGGGGCTCGCGGAGGTCTCTCGCGAGGGCTATCCAGATCCTTACGCCTTCCAGAAGGGGCACAAATATTTCGATCCCAAGAGCGATCCGGACAACCCCACCTGGCACATGGTCGACATCCGCTTCGTGGAGAAGTTTCCGAAGATCGTTCCGCTCGCCGAGCTGAAGGCGGCGAAGGGCCTCGAGAAGATGGTGGTGACGCAGAAAGGCTCGCGCCTCTCCGTGCAGCCGGTGACCAAGAAGGAGCACGAGATCGTCCTCAAACTCGGACGGCGGAAGGACTGAAGAAATGGAGCGCGATGGCTACTGGAATGACACGATCGAGGTGCAGTGCCCCTACTGCGGCGAGCGGGTAGAGCTGACCCTGGAGCCGGACGTCTGGGGCAGCATGGTCCAGGACTGCGAGGTGTGCTGCAATCCCTGGCAGGTCACGGTGAAGCGGGATCACTACGGCGATCCCGAGGTGCGGGTGGAGAAGGTGCAGTAGGGAGGTCGCGCTTAAAAAAGACCCTCTCTCTCCCGTGAGGAGGGGCAGGAGGCGGGAGAGAGAGGGTGTAGAGGGCTCCAAGCCCAATTACGTGGTTCCCAGGGCCTCTTCCAGCCGCTCGCGGCAGCCGCGGGAGAGGGGAAGCCGCTTGCCGCTCTGGAGCACGACCACGAAGTCGCCGTGGACTCCGGGCTGCAGCTCGCGAACGGCCTCGAGATTGACGATCGCCGAGCGGTGGATGCGCAGGAAGCCGTCGCGCGGCAGCTTCCCCTCGACCCCGGACATCGTTTCGCGCAGCAAGTGAGACTGGCCGCCGGCGTTCAGTCGGACGTAGTTGCCGGCCGCCTCGATCCACTCGACGTCCCGCGGAGCGAGGAACATCACATGCCCGTTGTTGCGCACGGCCAGCCGGCGCACCGGCGACTCCTCGGGCGGCGGCGGCCCCAGCAAGGCGGCGAGTTGGCGCTGCAGGGTGGCGGCCTGGGAGAGCAGATCCCCGAGGCGCCGCTGCCGGATCTCGTCGTCGATGTTCGCGTTCCTGAAAATCAAGCTCATGAGATGACCTCTCGCGCCCTCGTCGATTCCCTGATCAGAAGCAAAAGCCAAGACTCAAAAAAGGTCCGCCAAGTTCTCCTGGCGGACCCAGGTGTGCAAGAAAGAAGCCGTTAGCGGAAGCTCAACCGCGCGCCGAGACGGAAGATGCGCGGGCTGAGGATCTCGGTGACGAAGTCGCCGTTGTTCACCGGTACTCCGTTGTTGGCGATCACCGTCTGGCGCTGGAGGACGTAGGACTCGTTGAGGGCGTTGAACATGTCGACGCCGAGGGTGAGGCCGAACTGGCTGAAGGTGAACTCCTTCTCGATCCGCAGGTCGACGACGTTGAGGTTTGGATAGCGGAAGGCGCTCGTGTCGGAGTTGACCGGCACGTCGATGCCCGAGCCGCCGTTGTCGGCGATCGTCTCCCGGTTGATGCGGTCGACATAGCGCTCCGGATAGCCCTGGCGGCCGGTCACGTTCGCGGCGAAGTTGAAGCCCCAGGGGCGGTCGGGCGCGACCTGATACATGCCGTTGAGGCTGTAGGACCACTTGCTGTTGATGAAGACGCTGCCCTTGGGACCGGAGACGTTGCCGGAGCCCTGGAGGAAATCGGTGCCGTCGACGACGCCGCCGGCCACGGTGTCCGTGGGGTCCAGGTTGGCGCTATCGGGAATCCGCCACTTCCAATCCTGGTAGGAAACGTTGCCGCGCAGCATCCAGCGGTTGGCCAGGCGCTTGTTGAAGGTCAGGGACGAGCCCTTGAACTCCTGCTCGCGCTGGCCGTTGGTGAGCAGGAAGCCGTTGCGGGTGGTGACACCCGGCCGCAGCTCGTAGTAATTCACCGTGTAGGTGTGGCCGTCGGGAGCCGTCACCTGCTGCGAATGCTGGACGTAGTCGCTACGCTGCCCGACGCGCCCGACGCTGCCAAGCAGCTCGGGGGCGAACGGATCGGCCGCGTCGAAGACGAGCCGCTGGAACTCCAGATTGTTGTGGTACTTGCGGTAGCTGAGGTTGAGCCCTACGACGAACTCCGGCAGCAACGCGTGCTCGACGCCGAGCAGCACCTCGTCGGTGACCGGCGCGCCGAGGTTGGGGTTCACCGCGTTCGACTGCAGGATGCCGAAGTCGAGGGGGTTGACGTTGCCGCTGGGCGCCGCCACCTCCGGGCCGATGGCGCCCCGCGTGAGGACCGGCGAGCCGTTGTTGGTGGTGAAGAAGTAGCGGTAGCCGAGGCCGCCCATGGGATTGAGCGCGCCGGCCGTGGCGGCGCCGAGCTGGTCGGCGAAGCGGGAGTAGCTGAAGCGCAGCAGGGTCTTGCGCTGCTCGCCCAGGGCGTAGGTAGCCCCAAGACGGGGCGTGAAGTTGCTCCAGGTGAAGCCGGAGTCCTGCCCCGCGTAGTGGACGGCGGGGAGAAGCTCCGGAGCCACCGTGTTGGCGGCGGCCGAGGAGGCTTCGTTCTTGCCGCCCTGGCGGTCCCAGCGCAGGCCGATGTTGGCCGTCAGGTTGCCGAGGGCGATGGTGTCCTGGGCATAGGTGTTGGTGTAGTCGATCTTCACCTTGGGTGTCGCGTCGCGGGACAGGGCGAGCAGTGGGAAGCCGCCGCCGAGCGTGAGCTGGAGGCCGCCTCCCGGCCAGCTGACGTGCGAGGACGATTCGGCGGTGCGGTAGCCGGCGCCGAACTTCAGCTCATTCGAGACGGTGCCGGTGTTGAAGAAGCTCGAGCCGTCGAGCTTGGCCTGCTCCTGCGGCCGCTCGATCTGCTGGGTGAGGAAGCTGTTGTGCCAGGTCAGGGTGGCGTCCCGGAAGGGAGTCCGGTCGCCGCCCTCGGGAATGAGCTCGAAGCCGCCGTTGACCCGGGAGTACATGCCGGTGGCGAAGAAGCTGGGAGTGAAGATCTGCGTGTCCTCCACCTTCCAGGTCGTCGGCCTGGGGCCGAAGTTGCCCTGGTCCCAGGTGGTCTCCTGCGGGCGGGTCGGACCGGCGTTGCGGCCGAGCTTGACCTTCTCGCTCTGCCACACGAAACCGGTGGCCGAGTTGGTTGAGGTGACCTGGGCGTTCAGCTTGGTGTTCCAGTCCTTGAGGGTGGCCTGGTCGCTGAAGTCGTTGATGGTGAACAGATCGATTTTCTGTTTGGCGTAGGAACCCCAGACCCACAGCCGGTCGCGAACGATCGGACCGCCGACCTCGGCGCCATAATCCTCGATCTTGTCGATGCGGTTGCCCTGCTTGAAGGCGGTTTGGGCGTGATTGCCGTTCCAGGCTCCGGCCTGGCCGAGGTCGCCCTTCCGGAGCGAGAGATCGGCCTGCGTACCGCTGGAGGATTGCAGGTAGCGGCCCGAGCCGCGCCACTCGTTGGTGCCGCGCTTGGTGACCATGTTGAGCACCACGCCGCCGGTGGCGAGGGAGGCATCGCTGCCGCCCGTCGTCACGTTCATCTCCTCGAAGGCGTCGAAGTCGTAGTAGCCGGGCGAGGAGCCGAGGGCCGCCATGTCGGTGATGACCACGCCGTCCATCGCCCACACCGCCTGGTCGCCGCAGGAGCCCGGCCCCACGTACTGCGACTGCTGGCCGCTCTCGCTGCCGCCGATGTTCATGCGGTCGGTCAGCACTCCGGGGGTGGATTGCAGCACGGCCCAGGGGTCGCGGGCCGAGGGGATGCGCTCGAGGTCGGTATTGGTCACCGTGTTACCGGTGGTGAAGCGCCGGGGGTCGAGCAGCGGCTGCTCGACTTTCTCGGCGACGACTTCGATCAAGGAGGTCACCGCAGGCGACAGCGTCACCTCGATTTCGGTGTTTCGGCCCACGTTGATGACGATGTCGTCGGACTCGAGCGGGGAGTACCCCTGGAGCTCTGCCTTCAGGGCGTAGTCGCTGCCCGGCGCCAGGCCAGGGAAGCGGAAGTGCCCGTGGGCATCGGCGACCTGATTCAGGGGGGCGCCATTTCCTGAGAGGGTGACGGTGGCTCCCGGCAGGGTCTCGCCGGCCGGGCCCTTGACGGTGCCAGAGAGATTGCCGCTCTCGAGCTGTGCCAGCGCCGGCAAGGCGAGGAGCAGCAGCAGAGCGCCGATGGTGAGCGCTGACAGCGCGCGCGTGGAATACAAAGCAGGCTTCATAAGCACGATCTCCTTGTCGATAAAGCGGTGAAGTCCAGGAAGACGAATCGATCAATACGTTCGGTGAAATACCGAGATCGTTCACCTCCTTTCACAACCTGCCATCCGCCTAGAGCAAGGGCTGTGCCGTGTCGGGAAGGAGCGCGGGCGTTGCACTGAAAACCTTATTCTTCTTGGATTTGAAGCACCATCTGGAAAAACTTTCCATGTCTTCCGGCGCGGGATCATTCATTAGATTGGATCTAATTTTCGGCTCCGTAGCTCACCGGCCGTCCGCGGCCTTGCGGCTCGTCACGAATCCGCGCGGTTCGTCCCTGAGCTGCCGCGATTCGTCCCGTCGAGGGGCGGAATTCGAAACTTTGGATGCCTTGGAGCCGTCTTGGATCGGAGACCCCCTTCCGCTTTCCTTGCGCCTTCGGGTAGAATCGGAGCTCCGGCATCCTGGAGCAACTTCCCCGGCGACGAGCCGTATGAGAGCCGTCGGACTCCACCGGAAACCAAGAGGAGAATCCATGGCTTCGGACAAGCCTTCGCTGGAAGGCCTGCGGATCGACCGCGCTGAGGAGAAGAGGACGAGCGGCGGCGGCCGCTGGTGGATCGTCGTGCTGGCTTTGGCGCTGGTGGGCGCGGGGGTGGCCTGGTGGCTGCTGCGGCCCCGGCCGGTACCGGTGCGTACCGCCGCCGCGACTGCGCGCTCAGGGAGCGCCGCGGCGACGGCCGGCACGGTGCTCGACGCCTCGGGCTACGTCACCGCCCGGCGGGCGGCCACGGTGTCCTCCAAGATCACCGGCAAGGTGGTGGACGTGCTGGTCGAGGAGGGAATGGTGATCCGGGAGGGGCAGGTGCTCGCCCATCTCGACGACTCGACACCGCGCAAGGCGCTGTCGCTCGCCGAGTCGCAGCTCCTCTCGGCGCGGCGCAACCTGACGGAGAACGAGGTGCGCCTGCGGCAGGCGAAGCTCAACCAGGAGCGGATGCGTCGCCTGAAGGCGCAGGGCATCTCCACCCAGGCCGACCTCGACACGGCCGACGCCGACGCCGCCTCTTTCGCGGCACGGCTGGAGGTGGGGCGGCAGGACGTGGAGGTCGCCGGGCGGCAGGTCGTGCTGCGCCGCCAGGACGTCGACGACACGGTGATCCGCGCCCCCTTCTCCGGCGTCGCCGTCACCAAGGACGCGCAGCCGGGTGAGATGATCTCGCCCATCTCGGCGGGCGGCGGCTTCACCCGCACCGGCATCTGCACGCTGGTGGACATGAAGTCGCTGGAGATCGACGTCGACGTCAACGAGAGCAACATCAACCGGGTGACTCCCGGGCAGCGGGCGATGGCGACGCTGAACGCCTACCCCGAGTGGCAGATCCCCTGCCATGTCATCATGCCCGTGCCCACGGCGGACCGGCAGAAGGCGACGGTGAAGGTGCGGCTGGGCTTCGAGCAGCTCGACCCGCGCATCCTCCCGGACATGGGCGTCAAAGTCGCCTTCCTGGGCGCCCAGACGGAGCACCAGCCCACCGCCAGCCGGGCCGTGGTGACGGTGCCCCGGGCCGCCGTGCGCCGGGTTGGGGACAAGGACGTAGTGTTCGTGGTGAAAGAGGGCGTCGTCGAACGGCGGGCGATCGGCTTGTCGGCCGCGACGGGCGACGAGGCGATGGTGCTTTCCGGGCTCGCGGCCGGCGAGCGGGTGGTGATCGAGGGGCCGGCGGATCTGAAGGACGGCGACAAGGTCGCCGTCAAGGACTAAGGGAGATCACGATGTCGCAGAACGGCACGCTGGTTCATATCAAGGATGTCCGCAAGATCTATCGCCGCGGCGAGGAGCGGATCGACGTCCTTCAGGGGATCGATCTCGACATTCCCGAGGGCGACTTCCTGGCCCTGATGGGCCCCTCGGGCTCAGGCAAGACGACGCTGCTCAACCTCATGGGCGGGCTGGATACCCCCTCCTCGGGCTCCGTGGAGGTGGCCGGCGAGCCCATCGACCGGCTCTCCGGCGGCCAGCTCGCCTCCTGGCGGGCGCGCCACGTGGGCTTCGTCTTCCAGTTCTACAACCTCTTGCCGGTGCTGACCGCCGAGCGCAACGTCGAGCTGCCGCTGCTGCTCACCAAGCTGTCGGCGGCGGAGCGCAAGCGGCACGTCGCCACGGCGCTGGCGGTGGTGGGCCTGGCGGACCGCGCCCGGCACTACCCGCGGCAGCTCTCCGGCGGCCAGGAGCAGCGGGTGGGCATCGCCCGCGCCATCGTCACCGACCCGACGCTGCTGCTCTGCGACGAGCCCACGGGCGACCTCGACCGCAAGTCGGGCGACGAGATCCTCGACCTGCTCCAGGCGCTCAACCGCGAGCACGGCAAGACCATCGTCATGGTGACCCACGACCCGCACGCCGCCGCCCGCGCTCGGCGCACGCTGCACCTCGACAAGGGGAACCTCGTCGCGGAGCCGGCGCCATGAAGTTCTTTCCGCTCGTCTGGAGCAACCTCAAGCGCAAGAAGGTGCGGACGGCGTTCACCCTGCTGTCGATCCTCGTCGCCTTCATCCTCTTCGGCTACCTCTCGGCCATCCGCATGGCGTTCACCGCCGGCATCGAGATGAGCGGCGCCGACCGGCTGATGGTCACCCACAAGGTGTCGATCATCCAGCCGCTGCCCATCGCCTACCGCGATCGCATCGCGGCGGTGCCGGGGGTCAAGGAAGTGACGCACGCCAACTGGTTCGGCGGCATCTACCAGGACCCGAAGAACTTCTTCCCCCAGATGGCGGTGGACCCCCAGACCTACATGGACCTCTACCCCGAGATGCTGCTGCCGGCCGAGCAGAGGAAGGCCTGGCTGGCCGACCGGCAGGGCGCCATCGTGGGGCGCACGACGGCGGACCGTTTCAAATGGAAGGTGGGCGACAAGATCCCGATCCAGGGCACCATCTACCGCCATCCGAACGGCACCAGCACCTGGGAGTTCAACCTCGACGGCATCTTCGACGCCAAGGAGAAGTCGACCGACACGTCCGGCTTCTTCTTCCACTACGACTATCTCAAGGAGGCGGCCGTGGGCGGCGACCGGGGGCTCGTGGGCTGGTACATCATCCGCATCGACGACCCGGCGCACTCGCCCGACGTGGCCAAGCACACCGACGTGATGTTCGCCAACTCGCCCTACGAGACCAAGACGCAGAGCGAGAAGGCGCTGGCCCAGTCGTTCGCCTCGCAAGTGGGCGACATCGGCAAGATCATGCGCATCGTCCTGGCCGCCGTCTTCTTCACCATCCTGCTGGTGGCGGGCAACACCATGGCGCAGTCGGTGCGCGAGCGCACGAGCGAGCTCGCGGTGCTGAAGACCCTGGGCTTCGGCAACGGCCAGGTGCTCGCCCTGGTGCTGGCTGAGTCCTGCCTTATCGCCATGCTCGGCGGAGCGCTGGGCCTCGCCATCGGCTGGACGCTGATCACTCTGGGAGGAGATCCGACGCACGGCAATCTTCCGGTCTTCTACTTCCCGCCGCCGGATATCGCCCTGGGGGTGGCGCTGACGCTGCTGCTCGGGCTGGTGACCGGCCTGCTGCCCGCCATGCAGGCCATGCGGCTGCGTATCGTCGACGCGCTGCGGAGGGTGTGACCATGTTCAACTGGCTTTCGCAAGTTTTGGTGTTGACCGGGCTCAACCTGCGGACGATCGGTCAGCGCCTCGGCGCCTCCCTCGCCGCGGCCGTCGGCGTCGCCGGAGTGGTGGCGGTCTTCGTCACCACCCTGTCCATCGCCGAGGGGTTCCGCCGCACGCTGGTTTCGAGCGCCTCGCCGGACACCGCGATCGTGCTGCGCAGCGGCAGCGACTCCGAGATGATGAGCGGCCTCCAGCGGGAGGCGACGAACATCATCGCCGAGAAGCCCGGCGTCGCCCGCAACGCCCAGGGTCCCGTGGCCTCGGCGGAGCTCTACGTGGTGGCCGACATCCCGAAGAAGTCCACCGGCACCGACGCCAACGTCCCCCTGCGGGGCGTGCAGCCGGCCGCCTTCGAGGTGCGCAAGGAGCTGAAGATCGTCCAGGGGCGCCGCTTCGAGCCCGGGCGCGCCGAGGTGATCGTGGGCAAGGCGGCGTCGCAGGAGTTCGCCGGGCTCGACCTCGGCTCCAAGCTTCACTTCGGCGAGTCCGAGTGGACCGTGGTGGGGATCTTCACCGCCGGCGGCTCCGTCGCCGAATCCGAGATCTGGTGCGACGTCGGGGTGCTGCAACCGGCCTACAAGCGCGGCAGCAGCTTCCAGGCGGTCTACGCCAAGCTCCAGTCGCCGCAGGCCTTCGACGACTTCAAGGACAACCTCACCCGCGATCCGCGCCTCGACGTCAAGGTGATCCGCGAGGCGGACTACTACGCCGGGCAGACGCGCACCATCAACGGCATCATCACCGGCCTGGGTTACCTCATCGCCGCGCTGATGGCGGTGGGAGCCGTCTTCGGCGCCATCAACACCATGTACTCGGCCGTTGCCACGCGCACCCGGGAGATCGCGACCCTGCGCGCCCTGGGGTTCCGCGGCGGCCCGGTGGTGGTCTCGGTGCTGGCGGAGTCGCTGCTGCTCGCCCTCGCCGGGGGCCTCCTTGGCGCCGCCATCAGCTACTTCGGCTTCAACGGCTATCAGACCGCGACCATGAACTGGTCGAGCTTCAGCCAGGTGGCGTTCTCCTTCGCCGTGACTCCGCGGCTGCTCGTCCAGGGGCTCGTGTACTCGCTGCTCATGGGGCTCATCGGCGGGCTCTTCCCCGCCATCCGCGCCGCCCGCATGCCGGTGGCGACGGCGCTGCGCGAGTTGTAGGGGCGGCCAAGCCACGCAAGAGCCGAGGAGAGACGCTCCCTCACCGCGGTGGAAGACTTGAGGTGCCGCTGTCGTTTCTTTGGACGCGGTCGATGTCACGTTGTACGCGGTCGATGTGAGTTTGTGCGCGGTCAACGTCACGCAGCCCCGGGTCAATCTTTTTTGGGACGCGGTCTACGTCACGTCGACTGCGGTCAATGTCACGTTGACCGCGGTCTACGTCTCATCGACCCGAGTCTATCTTCTGTAGACTGCGGTCTATGTCACGTCGACCCGGGTCAATCTTTTTTGAGACGCGGTCAACGTCACGTCGACCGCGGTCATTTTTTCGTTGCTCGCAGGGAGCATCATGCTCCCTCTAAAATACGCGACGCCATAACCTCGACGCCTGGGGCCGCAAGCTGCACTGTGTAGTGCGGTAATCTAGCGCAGCATCCAGAAATAGGACGCCCCGGTCTCTACTTCATGACGCAAGACCCTTATGGCGCCTTCAATGGTTAGCGCGTGAACGGCCTCAGTCGTGTTAAAAAAACCGTACCAAGTCAACATTCTTAGCTCCCTTCTCGAAAGACTCTTCTCTCCCAAACGACCCTAGTCGAGAGTTGGGTAGAAAGTCTACTGTTTACCCGTCCGCTACAGAGGCGTGAGAGGGGGAGGAGCTGCCGGGCCGGGGCCAGATGGTAGCCTGCCCTTCAGAATCACCCAGAACTGACAGGCGCCCTTGGCCTCTTCGAGATTATCGGCTTCGTTCACGCCTGAATCAGGAATCCCCAGCTTGTCGTTCCCGGCGCTCCAGGCGCCGCGTGGCTTGCGTCGTCGATCGAGTTGCATGGGTACCCAAGCTCGGCCGACATCGGTTCCTTCATAGACGAGGACGCTCGTGCGCCCCTCGGTTCTCCATGTAAGCTCGGGAGGGTACTTCACCATGGCGCCCTATTCTACTCCTCCCTGGACCTCCCCGCAGGGAGCCCGCGAGAGCTAACGGATGCCTGATGACGGAGACTCTTCATTTTTGACAAGCACCACTGCGGCGAGGGCGTGGGTGTTCTCGCCGTATGGTGAAAGAGAAACCTGCTGGATTGTCCAGCCGTCGCCCCACCAGTCCATACGTTCGAGTACGGGCGTAAGGTCGCTCGTCTTTTGCGGATCGACCGTCAAGATCACCAGCTTCTGAGTTGGGTTCGTAGCCATGCCACATTCTACGCCCTTCCGCCCTCCCCGTAGCGTAGAACCTCCTCAAGCGCGGCTAGGAAGTTATGAGCCGAAAGCCGGATACCCCCGTAGGCCGGTCCGCCGCGCTCGCTTCCGATACTCCACTATCCGACCGCGGTCATTCTTTCATTGCACGCAGGAAGCATCATCTCGACACGGGCGGCGGTCCACCGGGACCTCCGCCCACCAAACAGGTGCCTGCCGATTCGCGACGCTGAGCCTGGCGGGTGACGAAACGGCTGGCACTCAAGGGACCTGCTCCTCGCGCCTGCGTTCGAGCTCGTGTTGCGTTATCGTGTTGCAGATCGCAACGCGAAGTGAGACGCAAGCGGTCCCAGAGGGTGGGGACCGGCGACCGTTGGCCAACCCCCGAGCGTCTCTGGCAGACCGACCGGTCTTCGCTGTAGAGTCCGGACGGGAAAAATTATGGGCCAACACGACCTCAGTTACCGTCTCTTCTTCTCCCACCGGCGCATGATCCAGGATCTCCTGCAAGGGATCGTGGCCGAGCGGTGGGTGGAGCGGCTCGACCTCGACTCCGGCGAGTTGGCCGATCCCTCCTTCGTCTCCGACAAGCACGAGAACCGCGAGAGCGACCTCGTCTGGAGGTTTCGGCGGCGGGGCGGAGAAGAGCCGGTCTACGTCCTGCTGGAGTTCCAGTCGCGGCCCGATCCCTCCATGCCGGTCCGCTTCATGGGCTACGAGAGCCTCTTCTACCAGAAGCTCATGGCCGACAAGCCCATGGCCGCCTGGAAGAAGCTGCCACCGGTCATCGCCGTCCTGGTCTACAATGGATGGGAGCCGTGGCGCGTGGCGACGGACCTCGGTTCCTTGATCGGGGAACTGGCCCCCTCGGCGGAGACCTACCGGCCGCAGTTACGATACCGGCTGGTGGACGAGTCGGCTTACCCGCGGGAGGATCTGGCAGCGCTGGACAGTCCGGTGGCTGCCCTGTTCCTCATCGAGACGAGCCGCGACTGGCGAGAGGTCCGTGCGAGCGTTCATCGGCTGCGGCAGACGATTCCGCCGGATGAGGGCTCCTTGCGGCGGGCCTTCGCGACCTGGATGCAGAAGGTCATCCTGCCGCGCTTCGGGCTGTCTCGGGAGGAAGCCGCCACACTGACTCTGGAGGAGGTGGAAGCCATGTTGGCTGAAAGCATCGACCGTTGGAATCGTGAGATCCTCGAAAAAGGCCGCCAAGAAGGTCGCCAGGAAGGCCGGCAGGAAGGGGAGGCCCGGGTGGTGCTTCAGCTCCTCCGATTGAAATTCGGTCCTCTGGAGCCCGAGACCGAGGATCGGGTGCGATCCGCTGATGTGGACCGCCTGCTGGAGTGGGGCGGGCGAGTTTTGACGGCCCAAAGTCTCCAGGATGTTTTCAGGGACTAAGCGATACAGGACTGCCGCCCTCCGAGCACAGGGTGTATCCATCGCCTGGAACCCGCTTGGTGGGCCAGCCTGAAACAGGACTTCCTCTCCTGAAACAATGAATCAGCCCGTGAAACATTGTTTCACGGCAGATCCTGATGTTATACGGGCTTTTTCAAGCTCCGGCGCCAAATTGGCGTGAAAAACGCGGTGAAACATTGTTTCAGGGCAAAAGAGCTTGAAAAACCCGGTAGAACATTGTTTCAGCAGCTTGGGCCGAGTTTCAGGGCCGTGCGGGGCTCAGTAGGGCCGCTCCGGCGCACTTCTTATAGATGGAGCTCGCAGGCCTCCCAGGCCGGAGCCCGCAGCGATCCACACTTACCGGAAAGGAGCGGAGAATGAGAATCGAGAAGCCTTGGATTCGTTCAGCCATCCCGGGAGCCTTGCTTCTTGCCCTGATCGGCGGCTCGCTCGCCTTCGCGGGAGCGGGAGACTCCATCCACTCGGGAGTCGACCTGTGGATGACCGTCGCAGGGTTCGCGCAGACGAGCTTCACCAAAGAGCCGATTCCGGCGGACTTCTTCTGCGCCGGCTCGCAGCCCTTCACCGGCAAGATCGTGTTCCAGGGCGCGCCGCTCGCTGCATCGCCCACCGGCAGCCTCGGCAGCATCGACACCGCCGTGCGCCGGCTCGACAACGCGCCCTTCAACGCCCAGGGGGAGGCTACGACCCGCATCCAGTTGCTGGCCCTGTCGCTGGTGAGCGTCAAGCCGATCGCGACGAGCTGCGGCCAGTATGATATCGCCGTCAGCCTGGCCGGCGAGCAGCCGGTCACGACGATGCGCATCTTCCGGACCGAGGCGCTCGGCGGGACCTACTCGGCGCCGCTGGCGCTCAACGTCAAAGCCGTGTTCACTCCCGTCAACGGCGACAGAAGCGGCCGGCGCGAGGTGACCCGCCGCATCGAGCTCGGCCCGGGCAGCCGCTCGGTCTGGGCGTACGTCAAGGCGCCGCAGTATCCGGCCGGTGTCAAGATCGACACCGACGGCGACGGCCGGCCGGAGACCCTGCTGCCAGCCTCCTCGAACTTCCTGGCGGGCGTCTCCCCGGCCGTGCTCAAGGGGGAACCCGCGCGACCTGCCTTGGCCGCGTCCACCTCGCCGATGCCCGCGCCGACGCCCAGTTGCCCGGCGGGGCAGTGCCCCCATCAATCCTGCCACTGCGACCCGAACAGCACGGATCCCAATCAGTCCAGCTCCGGGTGCGACCACCTGCATTGCATCTGGGTCTGTGTCACCTGTGCCTCCGGCACCCCAGGCCACTGAATTGATCTCGACACGGGCGGCGGTCCACCGGGACCTCCGCCCTCGCGAGGGGCTTGAAGCCGGGGAGCATTTTCCTTGCACGTCCGCGAAGGCAGGCGATAGAATCCCAGACGGAGCTCTCCGTTTCGGGGAGCCGTGCGCGCGAGGAGCCTTGAGGATGTCCCAGCAGACCAACCCTGTCGTCGAAGAATCCCCCGCCGTCTCTCCCGCTCCTGCTCCCGGCCGCCTGACTCTGGACGGCAAGGAGTACGAGCTGCCGGTCACCGTCGGCAGCGAGGGAGAGGTGGGTCTCGATATCTCCCAGCTCCGGGCCAAGTCCGGGGCCATCACCTTCGATCCCGGCTACGGCAACACCGGCGCCTGCGAGAGCGCCGTCACCTTCATCGACGGCGAAGCGGGCATCCTGCGCTACCGCGGCTACCCCATCGAGGAGATCGCCGGCCGCGCGGAGTTCACCGAGATCTGCTACCTCCTGATCTACGGCCACCTGCCAACGCGCGAGGAGCTGAAGGCCTTCGAGGACCGGCTGACCCGGCACAGCATGATCCACGAGGACATGAAGAAGTTCTTCGAGGGCTTCCCGTCGAGCGCCCATCCCATGGCCATGCTGTCGTCGATGGTGGTCTCCCTCTCCACCTACTACCCGAACGACGGCCACGACGATCTCGATCTGAACATCATCCGGCTGCTGGCCAAGGGACCGACCATCGCCGCCGCGTCCTACAAGAAGAACGTCGGCCAGCCGGCCGTCTATCCGCGCAACGACCTCTCTTACTGCTCGAGCTTCCTGAACATGATGTTCTCGGTGCCGGCGGAACGCTACGAGGTCAGCCCGGTGCTCGACCGCGCTCTGAACATGCTGCTCATTCTCCACGCCGACCACGAGCAGAACTGCAGCACCTCGACGGTGCGCATGGTCGGCAGCAGCCAGGCGAACCTCTTCGCCTCCATCTCGGCGGGCATCTCCGCCCTCTGGGGTCCCCTCCACGGTGGCGCCAACCAGGCGGTCATCGAGATGCTGGGCCGCATCCGCGACGACCACGGCGACTACAAGAAGTACGTCGACCTGGCGAAGGACAAGACCTCGGGCTTCAAGCTCATGGGCTTCGGCCACCGCGTCTACAAGAACTTCGATCCGCGGGCGAAGATCCTCAAGGCGACGGTGGACGAGGTGCTGGCCGAGCTCGGCGTTTCCGATCCGCTGCTGGAGATCGCCAAGGCCCTGGAGGAGGTCGCCCTGCACGACGACTTCTTCATCTCCCGCAAGCTCTACCCGAACGTGGACTTCTACAGCGGCATCATCTACCGCGCCATGGGCATTCCCACCAACATGTTCACGGTGCTCTTCGCCCTCGGCCGCATGCCCGGCTGGATCGCCCACTGGCGGGAGATGCTGCACGACCCGAAGAACCGCATCAACCGGCCGCGCCAGATCTACACCGGTCCCACCCAGCGGCCGTTCGCGCCGATCGATCAGCGGTAGGGGGCTTAGGCGAAGCCAGGAAGGAAGAGGCCGGCGGTGACGCCGGCCTCTTTGCTTTACTGGGGATCTGTTGACAAACAGGACTGGAACGGTCCAGAATAACTTTCGTCTCTTGAGACATCATCTCAATAAAGGCGAAGGGATCTGAAACCATGGCCAACGCTCGCGAGAAAGAGCAGCTCCTCCAGTACCTGCGCGGCCGGGGCCAGCGGGTCACCGGCGAGCGGCTGGCTCTCTTCGACGAGATCTTCTCCCAGCATGGGCACATCGACGCCGAGGAGCTGCTGGCGGCGATGAAGGCTCGGGGCCTCAAGATTTCACGCGCCACCGTCTACCGCAATCTCGACCTGCTGGTGGAGAGCGGCCTCGCCCGCAAGCAGCGGCTGGGCAGCCGTGGCTTCCTCTACGAGCACATGCACTTCGGGCAGCAGCACGATCACCTGGTATGCACCGGCTGCGGCCGGGTGGTGGAGTTCGTCAGCCCGGGGATCGCGGCGCTCCAGGGGGAGATCTGCCGCGCCCACGGCTTCGTGCCGACCCGCCACACGCTCCAGATCTCCGGCCTGTGCAACGTCTGCGCGGAAGCCTCCGCGCCATCCGCCCAGCCGGCGGCACGCCGCGAGGTGCCGGCCCATGTTTGAAGCCTTCATCGTCACCTTGCGGGAGGGCGTCGAGGCGGCGCTGGTGGTGGGGATCATCGTCGCCTTCCTGCGCCGCGAGGGGTACGAGCGGCACCTGGGAGCGGTATGGGCCGGCATCGGCGCGGCCACGGCGGCGAGCCTGCTGGGCGCCCTCGTCCTCTATCGCTGGGCGGTGAACGAGGAGGTCTTCGAGGGCCTCCTGTACCTGGGATCGGCGGTCATCGTCGGCTCCATGATGGTGTGGATGTGGCGCCACTCCCACGAGCTCTCGGGGGAGATGAAGGGGTCGCTCTCCCGCATCGTGAGCCGGGAGCGCCAAGGCGCAGTGGCCGCGGGGCTCTTCGCCTTCACCTTTCTGATGGTCTTCCGCGAGGGGATCGAGACGGTGCTCTTCCTCTCCGCCCTGTCGCTTTCGACCGGTGGCCTGATGGCCATCCTGGGAGTGCTGGCGGGCCTCGCCCTGGCGGTGCTGTTTGGCGTGCTGTTCGTGCGCGGCAGCGTGCGCATCGACCTCGGCCGCTTCTTCAAGATCACGGGTATCGCCCTCTTCATCTTCGTCCTCCAGCTCCTGATCAACGGATACCACGAATTGTCGGAGGCCGGCTGGCTGCCGGCCAATGAAAAGTCCATGTCGACCGTGGGGCCGCTGGTGAAGAACGAGTTCTTCTTCGTGGCGGCGGTGCTGGCGCTGCCGCTGCTGATGCTGCTGATTCCAGGCAAGCGGCGGCAGGAGGCCGCGGCCACGGGCGCCGCGGCGCGGCTGGAGAAGGCGGGGAGCCGCCGGCAGGGGCGAGCTCGCGTGCTGGGCGCCACCCTCGGCCTGATCATCGTGGCGGCCCTCGGCCTGGGGTTCGTCTACACCCAGCCGCCGGCCGTGCTGTCGGCGGCCACGGCGGTCGAGGTGGGAGGAGACGGCGCCGTGCGCATTCCGCTCTCGACCTTCCAGGGGACGAAGCTGCACCGCTTCCAGGCCACGGTGGACGGCCGTCCGGTGCGCTTCATCGCCCTGCCCGTCGAGCCCGTCGAGAAGGGCGGGCGCATCGCCACGGCCTTCGACGCCTGTGTCATCTGCGGTCCGCGGGGCTACTACCAGGAGGGTCCGAACATCACCTGTCTGCACTGCGGCTCCGCGGTCTACCCGCCGAGCATCGGCCAGCCGGGCGGCTGTAACCCCGTGCCGCTGGCGTCGCGGGTGGAGGGCGGCAACCTCGTGCTGACGGCGGTGGATCTCTCGGCCGGCGCTCACCTTTTCGTACCGGCCGCTCATACAGGTCACTGAGATGTACGGCCGCCTGCTCCTGGAGTCGCTGCGCCGCGGTACCCGCCGCAAGCTGTTGGCGGTCTCCGCCGTGGCTCTCGGCACCCTGGGCGCCACCGCTCTCGCCGAGGTGATGTTGGCCTCGGGGGATCGCCTGGCGGCGGAGATGGGCTCCTACGGCGCCAACCTGGAGGTGGTGCCGGCGCGCGACGGCGAGACGCTGCCGGTCGCGGACCTCGCGGCGGTGCGGAAGATCTTCTGGCGCAACAACATCGTGGCGATCGCACCGTTCCACGGTCTGCGGGTGCGCTGGGCGCCGGGGGAGCCTCGGGAGACCGTGGCACCGCTCGTGGGCACCTGGTTCGACCACGCCCTGGAGCCGGATTGGAAGACGGGCCTGCCGCGCACCCGGCCGACCCTCAAGGTGGATGGACGGTGGCCTCGCGAGGAGGCCGCGAATGGATCCATCGAGGTCGTGCTGGGCCGGCGGCTGGCCGAGCGCCTGGGCCGCCGGTCGGGCGATGAAGTATGGGCCGGGCTGGGAGAGCGCAGCGAGGCACTGCACGTCGTGGGGGTGATGACCAGCGGTGGCGATGAGGACGATCAGGCCTTCGCGCCGCTCGCCGCCATGCAACAGCTCGGCGGCGCGCCGGACCGCTTCACCCGCGCCGAGGTCTTCGCCCTGACCACGCCCGAGAAGCGCAACACGCGGCCCGATCCCGGCCGCATGAGCGCCGAGGAGTATGAGGCCTGGTACTGCACCGCCTTCCCCTCGTCGATCGCCTTTCAACTCAACACGGCCCTCCCTCAGGCGCGGACGAGCGTCGTCTCCGGCGTCACCGGGGCGACGGCGGACGTCCTCGGCCGGCTGCGGGGAGTATTGGGCGCGCTGGCGGTCGTGGCTCTCCTGGGAGCCGCCGTGGGCGTCACCGCGGCGATGACGGCGACGGTGCTCGAGCGCCGGCTGGAGGCCGGCCTGATGGTGGCGATCGGCGCGCCGCGCTCGCGGGTGGTGTTCTTCTTCCTCAGCGAGGCGGCGCTCCTGGGAGTGCTTGGCGGCGTGGCCGGCGGCGCCATGGGCCTCGCGGCCGGCCGGCTGCTGGGCGCCGGCATCCTCGGCGTCGCCGTGCCGTGGATGCCCGTGCTCATTCCCTTCGCGGCGCTGCTGGGCCTGCTCCTGGCCGTGCTGGCGAGCCTCGCTCCCGTGGTGCGCGCCCTCGAGCGCTACCCCGCCGACATCCTCAAGCGGGCGACGGCCTGATGATCGCCCGCCTCGTCCTCATGAGCCTGCGCCGCCGCTTCCGGCAGCTCGCGCTGATCGTCGCGGCGGTGGCCGTCGCGGCTGCCACCGTGGCCACCCTGGCCGGCTTCTCCAGCCGGGCGCAGAGCCGGCTGGGCGAAAGCCTCGCCGCCTTCGGGCCCAACCTCACGGTACGGCCGCAAGTAGGCGGCGCCGGAAGCATGCCTCCCGGCGTGGCGGAGCGGGTGCGGAAGGTGCAGGGAGTTCGCTCCGTCGCCCCGAGCGTGGGGCGTCTGGACGTCCGCGCCGATCCCGGCAGCCTGGACGGCGTCGCCCGGGAGATCGAGGCCCGGGTCGAGGGCGTCGAGGCCCGCCCCCTCCTCCGTGTCAGCGACTCGGACTCCCGGGTGACCCGCCGGCTGATGTTGCTGCTCGCCGCGGTGAGCGCCCTCTCCTTCCTCCTGGCGCTCTTCTCCGTCGGCGCGGCGACCACCGCCTTGGTAGGGGAGCGGCGGGTGGAGATCGGTCTCCTCCTGGCCCTCGGCTTCACCGGCCGGAGGGTGGGAACGTTCCTCTCCGCCGAGCTGCTGGTGGCGGCCCTGCTGGCGGGAGCCGTGGGCGAGATCGTGGGCGAGATCGCGGCCGGAGGGCTCGCGCGGCGGATGCTTGGCGGCTCCGGGAGCCTCTCATTGACCTGGGGCGGCTTCGCGGCCTCGGCCCTGGTGGCGGTGCTGGTGGTGGGCTCGTCGATGCTCGTGGCGCTACGGCGGGTGGAACGGCTGGATCCGGCGCGGGTCCTGCGGGGCGAATGAGGACGGTTGGATGGCCTTCGTCGAAGCCCAGGCCCTGAGCCGCCGTTTCGGCTCGCTCCGTGCCCTCGACGAGCTGACGCTCGCGATCGAGCAGGGCGACTGGGTGGCGGTGACGGGTCCTTCCGGCTCGGGCAAGACCACCCTGCTCAACATCCTTTCCGGCCTCGACCGCCCCACCTCCGGCACGGTACGGGTGGGAGGCGTGGACCTGGCGGACCTCACCGCCCGGGAGCTGGCCGGCTACCGCCAGCGGACGGTGGGGCTGGTCTTCCAGCAGTTCCATCTCATCCCCTACCTCACGGCGCTGGAAAACGTCATGCTGGCCCAGTACGTCCATAGCATGACCGACCGGGGCGAGGCCGAGGAGGCGCTGCGCCGGGTGGGCCTGGGCGAGCGTCTCGGTCACCTGCCCAGCCAGCTCTCGGGCGGCGAGCAGCAGCGGGTGTGCATCGCCCGCGCGCTGATCAACCAGCCGCCCCTCATCCTGGCGGACGAGCCCACGGGGAACCTGGACGCGGTCAACGAGGCGGTCGTCATGTCCCTCCTCGCCGACCTGCATCAGCGCGGCCACACCCTCATCCTCGTCACCCACGATTCGTCGATCGCCGCCCGCGCCGCCCGCGAGATCCGCCTGGAGCATGGCCGGCTGGCGGCGGTGGAGACTCCTGGGGACCGCGAGCTGCAGGGGGTGCTGGCGGACCTCTGGCAGCGCCTGGAGGAGGACGGCGGGGGCGTCTCGGTGGCGCGGCGCGGTGTGGCCGAGCTGCTGGCCGACGGTGTTCTCACCTTCGCGGACGGCCACATCGCCTTCACCGAGCGGGGGCGCGCCCAGGCATCGGCGGTGGTGCGGCGCATCCGCCTCGCGGAGGTGCTGCTGGCCCGCACCCTGGACCACGGCCCCGCCGAGGAGTGCGGCCTGGAGACCCCGGTGGCCGCCGGCTTCGAGGACCAGGTCTCCGCCTTTCTCGATCACCCCGCCGTCTGTCCCCATGGCCGGCCCATCGCGCCGGGCCAGCCCGATCAGCCCGCGGAGGCGGCGGACGTATGAAGAATCTGGCGATCGCCGCGCTCCTGTGGCTAGCTACAGGCGGCCTCTGCGCGGACACCGTCGAGCGCCGGCTGGGCCTCATGGGAACCGAGCTCGACGTGAAGGTGGAGGCCGCGAGCCGGGCCGCGGCGCTCGATGCGAGCGAGGCGGCGGTCCGCGCCGTGGAGGCGGCGGAGGCCCGCCTCTCGACCTGGCGCGAGAACAGCGAGCTGGCGCGCCTCAACCGCGCGCCAGTCGATACGCCGGTCCCTCTCTCTCCCGCCCTGGCCGCGGAGCTGCGCGGCGTGCAGCATTGGTGGCGGGAGACCGGCGG
This sequence comes from Thermoanaerobaculaceae bacterium, assembly GCA_963717295.1. Classification (GTDB taxonomy): domain Bacteria; phylum Acidobacteriota; class Thermoanaerobaculia; order Multivoradales; family UBA5704; genus DATARR01. Next base: position 5,372,871 of record OY970330.1, on the reverse strand, counting down.
CGCCTTCGATCCGGGGATCGGCCGGCTGGTCGCGGCCTGGGGGCTGCGCTCGGGGGGACGGGTTCCCACGCCCGGCGAGCTGGAGCAGGCGCGCGCCGCGGGCGGGCTCGCCGGGCTGGAGGTTGCCGGGGATGGCCGGGCGTTGCGCCGGCAGCCGGGGCTTCGCATCGAGGAGGGAGGCTGGGGCAAGGGCGCCGGGCTCGACGCCGCGCTCGCGGCGTTGCGCACCGAGGGTCACGCGAGGTCCGCGGTGCTGAACCTGGGAGGCCAGGTCGCCGTTTATGGTCGTGGAGCGGCCTGGACGATTCCGGTCGCCGACCCGCGCGACCGGCGGCGCGCGGTCGTGGCGCTCACGGTGACCTCGGGCTCGGTCGCCACCTCCGGCAACAGCGAGCACGGCTTCGAGCAGGGTGGCGTGCGCTATGGCCATCTCCTCGATCCGGCCACCGGCGAGCCGGCCCGCGACTTCGGCAGCCTCACCGTCTGGGCGCCCGGGGCGCTCGCCGCCGACTGCCTCTCGAAGCTCTATGTTCTTGGTCCCGACGCGGCGCTCGCCTGGGCGCGCGCTCACAGGGAGGTGGAGATCATGATCCTCGAGCCGCTCGCGAGCGGCCTGCGCGCCCGCGCCACCGCCGGCTGGCGGGGACGGCTGAAGGCGCTCGTTCCGGAGCTTGAAGTGGAAATCGAATCGCGCGCGCCGGGTGTGCCGGCGTCGCAGACCGGGAGCGGCGGACCCCCTTTGCACGGAAAAGCCCGCCGCCCCCTCACGAACGCCCGGCCGTGAGGACGGGCGCTGCTATGAAGGAGTATAGATGCTGCGATTCATTCGCTGCACCCTGATTTTCGGACTGCTGGCCAAGATGGCGATTCCTGGAGTATGGGCTGCCGAGCCGCCGTCCCCGCCCTCCCTGTCTCAGCTCGAACAGGAGATCGCGGCTCTGCGGGCCGAGGTCCAGGCGCTACGCGCGCAGAGCGGTCCCGACGCCCAGCGGCTGAACGAGGTCGAGCGCCAGCTCCAGGTGCTGGCCCAGGAGATCGAAACGATGAAGCTCGGTGAGTCTGCCGCCACCGCCGACCGGTCCACCCACGGCATGGGGCCGGCGGCCTCCAAGGTCTACCGCAGCGGCAACGGTCTCGCCATCGGCGGTTACGGCGAGGCGGTGTACCACAACTTCTCCGGCCGGCTGCAGGATGGCAGCCGCTCCGCGGCCACCGACGAGGCCGACCTCCAGCGGGCGGTCCTCTACTTCGGCTACAAGTTCAACGACCGTTTCCTCTTCAACTCCGAGGTCGAGTACGAGCACGCCGTCACGGCGGCGGACAAGGATGGCGAAACCGAGGTGGAGCTCGCCTATGTCGATTACCTCTGGAAGCCGCAGGCCAACCTGCGCGGCGGCCTCGTGTTGATGCCGGTGGGCCTGCTCAACGAGTATCACGAGCCCACTGTGTTCCTCGGCGTGGGCCGCAACGGCGTCGAGTCGGCGATCATCCCCACCACCTGGCGCGAGATCGGCTTCGGCCTCTACGGCGAGGCCGGGCCCTGGCGTTATCGCACCTACGTCACCAACGGCCTCGACGCCTCGCGCTTCGCCGCGGACGGCATCGGCGAAGGCAGCAGCGAGGGATCGCATGCCCGGGCCGAGGACCTCGCCTGGGTGGGCCGGCTCGATTTCACCGGCGTGCCGGGTCTCCTGGTGGGCGGCTCAGGTTTCACCGGCGACTCCGGCCAGGGTCTGCGCGACGAGGCCGGCCGGCGGATCGGCGGACGGGTGAGCCTCTTCGAGGCCCACGTCGACTGGCGCTGGCGGGGGCTGCAGTTCCGCGCCCTGGGGGTGAGGAGCCGGGTCGGCGATGCGGCGGCGATCAACCGGGCGCTGGGCCTCGAAGGCGAGGAGGGGATCGGAAAAGCTCAGCGGGGCGCCTACGCGGAGGTGGGGTTCGACCTCCTGAGCCTGCGTCCCAGCAGCCGGCAGCGGTTGATCCCCTTCCTCCGCGTCGAGTCGTTCGACACCCAGAGCGAGGTGCCGGCCGGCTTCGAGCGCAACCCGGCCAACGATTCGCGGCTCCTCACCCTGGGGCTCAACTACTACCCCATCGACCAGGTGGTGCTGAAGGCCAACTTCCTGCGCGCCCGCAACGCCGCCCGGACGGGCCAGAATGAGTTTCAACTCGGGCTGGGCTACGTCTTCTAGGGAACCATGCACCGCCGAATCTCTCGCTCTGCTCTTCTCCTGGGCCTGGCCGCTCTCGCGGCCGGGCCCGTCGTGGCGAAAACCTTCCTCTCCGCCGGCGAGGCACTCCATCTCGCTTTCCAGGGCTGCAAGGTCGAGCGCCGGACGGTCTTCCTGACACCCGAGCAGCTCGCGGGGGCGCGGAAGCTGGCGGGGGGTGAGGTCAAGAGCGCGCTCGTCAATCCGTATCACGCGAGCTGCGCCGGCAAGGACGCCGGCACGGCCTACTTCGACGCCCACATCGTGCGGACGCTGCCCGAGACGCTGATGGTGGTCGTCGACCCGGAAGGCAAGGTGTCACGCGTCGAGGTGCTGTCCTTCGCCGAGCCCGAGGACTACCTGCCGCCGGGCCGCTGGTATGGCCAGTTCCTGGGCAACGGCTTGAGCGACGAGCTGGCGCTGGGGCATCGTATCCGCGGCGTCACCGGCGCTTCGCTGACGGCGCGCGCCACCACCGAGGCCGTGCGGCGGGTGCTCGCGGTCCACCAGGCGCTCCACAGCCCCCAGACAGGGAAGCCGTGAGCCGCTTCGAGGCCTGGGCGACCCACACCGCGACGATCCTGGTCGGCGGCACCGGCCTGGTGTATGCCTGGATGCGCTACCTGATGCACCCCTCCGATCCTTTTGCGGTCGTCAACCATCCGCTCCAGCCGTTCGTGCAACACCTCCATATCCTGGTGGCTCCCGCGCTGGTCTTCGCGGCCGGCATCATGTGGCACCAGCACGCCTGGTCCTACTGGCGGCGGGGCGTCGAGCGCCATCGCCGTAGCGGCGCCACGCTGCTCTTCACCCTGGTGCCCATGGTCGTTTCGGGCTACCTGATCCAGACCACGGTCGACGGCGACTGGCGGCGGATCTGGGTGATCGTTCACCTCGCGGTCTCGGGGCTGTGGCTGCTCGGCTACCTGGCGCACCATGTGTCCACCCTGACGCGGCGCCCCTACCGCCGGTTGACGTCGGACCAGCGGTAGCCGACCTGGAGCGGCGTGCCGGCGCCGGTGCCCATGAACCAGAGCACGGAGGGGCGTGGGCGCAGCGAGCCCAGGCGGGTCTGCCCCTCGCGGGGCCCCAGAACGAAGACCGAGGTCGCGAGCCCTTGAGCCTCCGATGCCAGCTCGGTCACCACCACGGTGGACACGATTCCCTCGGGGGGCCGTCCGGTCCGCTGGCTGAGGTAGGGCGCCGCTCCTCCCAGGGGATGATCGGCCGGCGCGGCGACAGCCACGGCGTGGTCGCGCAGGACCAGGCGCCCCACCGGCTCCTCGAGACCCGGCGGCTGGGGGAGCTCCACCGGCCACCCCTTGCCCGCCGGCCCTCGGCCGAACCCGCGCTGCACGGAGCCGATGCGGACGAAGCCGTTGACGGCGCCGTTCTGCTTCAGGACCTCGACCGCCCGGTCCACGGCGAGCCCCTCGGCGAACCCCCAGAGGTCCAGCCCGCTGCCGGCTTCGAGCTCGACCGTACCTTTTTCCGGGTCCACGGTGAGGCGGGTACACGCCGTGAGAGCGGCCGCCTTCTCCGCCTGGTCGGCGTTCGGGGGCGCGGCCGGCGCTGAGCGCAGCCCCCAGAGAGCGTTGAGGTCCCGCCCCAGAGGGCCGCTGGCCCCCTCCGACCAGTAGCAGAAGGCGAGGGTGTGGCCGAGCATCGCGAGCAGGCGAGGGTCCGGTTTCTGGGGTCCCTTGCCCGCCGCCGCATTCAGCGCCGCCAGGCCGCCGCCGGGGCCCGCCCCATCGCTCAGCCGCTCGATCTCGGCGACCTCCGCGAAGGCCTTCTCGATCGCCGCCTGGGCGGCGTCGCGAGGCAGGTCCCGGACCTCGATCTCGACCGGTCTGCCGAAGGCCTTGTCCGTCTGGCGGACCGGTGCGGGCAGAGGAGCCGCCAGGAGGAGAACGAGAAAACAGGGGAGCATGGAGCTTCAGCTCAGGCGGACGCGGGCGAAGCGGCGCTTGCCCACCTTGAAGAGGTACGGCTCGGGCCGGGGCGCGAGCTCCAGCGCCGGATCGCTCACGCGCTCGCCGTCGACGGCGACGGCGCCCTGCTGGATGAGCCGCCGCGCCTCGCCGTTGCTCGGCGCCAGCTCGGCCGCGGTGAGCAGCTTGGCGAGGTTCCAGGCCCCCGCAAGCTCCTTCTCCGGCACGTCGTCCGGCACGCCGCCGCCGGAGAACACGGCCTCGAACTCGGCCTCCGCCTGGAGGGCCGCCTCCTCGCCGTGGAACTGCGCCACCAGCCGGCGGGCCAGCTCCTGCTTGACGCGCTTGGGGTGAAGCTCCCCGGCCTCCAGTTGCCGCTTGCGCGACTCGATCTCAGCCTGCGGCAGCTCCGTCAGCAGCAGGTACCAGTCCCACAGCAGCGAGTCGGGAATCGACATCGTCCGCCCGTAGACCTCGCGCGGCGGATCCTCGACGGCAATGGCATTGCCCAGGCTCTTGGACATCTTCTCGTGGCCGTCCAGCCCCACGAGCAGGGGCACGGTGAGCACCACCTGGGGCTCCAGCCCCTCCTCCTTCATGAGGTCGCGCCCCACCAGGAGGTTGAAGATCTGGTCGTGCCCCCCGAGCTCGACGTCGGCCTTGAGGAAGACGGAGTCGTACCCCTGGGCCAGCGGGTAGAGCAGCTCGTGGAGATGGATCGGGCGGTTCTCCTGGAAGCGGGTCTTGAAGTCCTCTCGCTCCATCATCCGCGCCAGGGTGTAGCGGCCGGCGAGGCGGATGAGCCCGTGCGAGCCGAGGGCGCCGAGCCAGCGGTCGTTGTCGTCGACGACGGTCTCGGCCTCGTCGAGGATGTGGAAGACCTGACGCTTGTAGGTGCGGGCGTTGGCCTCCACCTCTTCCTGGGTCAATTGCGGGCGCGTGGCCTTCTTGCCCGTCGGGTCGCCGATGCGGGCGGTGAAGCCGCCGAGCAGGAACACCACCTTGTGGCCGAGCTGCTGGAAGTGACGCATCTTGCGGATCAGCACCGTGTGGCCGAGATGGAGATCGGGCGAGGAGGGATCGAAACCGGTCTTCACCGTCAGCGGCTGGCCGGTGCGGCGCGAGCGCTCCAGCTTGGAGCGCAGCTGCGCCTCGTCGACCAGGTCGACGGAGCCGCGCCGCAGCAGCGCCAGCTGCTCTTCGACGGGAGGAAACTCTTGGGCGGTCATCAGAAATTGATGTACTCGAGCTCGGGGTTGAGCGCCGGTCCCGCCACGATGCCACGGCGCAGGGCCGGCGGCCGGGTGCTGAGGATGAACCAGGCGCGGAAGACGGCGGCGAACATCTCGAAACGGGCGAGCGAGCCCTGGATCAGGCCTCGCTTCTTTTCCTTGACCAGGTGCTTGAGGTTGTACATGACGAAGGTGGTGGTGCGGCCGCCGAGCTGACGGCAGGCCCAGTTGAGCCCGGTCTCGATGGCGAACCCCTCCAGGTGACTCTCGGGTACCGCTTCGAAGACCTCGCGCCGCAGGCAGCGGATGCCCGAAAGCAGGGGCCCGGTGCGCGGATGGATGGCGTCCAGCAGCCGGCCGCGGTGGCGGAAGCCGACGTTCATCTCCGAGCGGCCGGAGAGCACCGGCGCGACGAGCTTGTCGAGCAGGTCCACGGTGAGGTTCATGATGTCGCCGTCGACGAAGACGAGGATCGGCGCGTCGGTGTGGGCGACGCCGATGGCCATCGCCCGGCCCTTCCCCTGGTTCTCACGCAGGTGGATCGTCCTTAAGCCCTCGGCGCGGGCGATCGCCACCGTGCCGTCCGTCGAGCCATCGGAGACGACGAGGATCTCGTCGATGGCCGGGGTCGCCTTGAGGACGGACAGGACCTGGAGCAGGGTGGCTTCCTCGTTGTAGGCCGGCACGATGGCGGCCACACGATGACCAGCTTGAGAGCGTTCACTCATCACCCGAAGGATATCGAATCTCTCACGATTGGACGAGGGGAGGCGGTTCCTGGGGTTCCCGGCACCAGGACGGCGGAGACGGCTGCGCGGCGGCCCCCGGCAGGATCTCGCCCTCGGCCACGACGCGGGCATCGCCGGAGAGGAACCAGCTCCCCGCCTCCGGGTCGCCTGATACGGCGAGCTCGAAGCCCCCTTGGGTCTCGACCGTCAGGGGCAGCCGGGCAACACCCTGATGGAGGCCGACGGCGGCGCCCGACAGGCAGCCGGTGCCGCACGACAGCGTCTCGTCCTCGACGCCGCGCTCGAAGGTGCGGATCTCCATGCGGTCCACGGCGGGGAAGCGGACGAAGTTGACGTTGGTCCCGGGATCGCCGAACGCCGGATGCCGCCGGATCAGGCGCCCCAGCTCACGGACCGGCGCGGTCTCCAGTCCCTCCGGCCACAACAGGACAAAATGCGGCACGCCGACGACGATGCGCCAGCCTTCCCAGGCCGTGCCGTCGATGTCCACCGTCAATGCCCGCGGCGGCTCGGGAGGGGCCGGGAATCCGACGGCGGTGCGGCTGTCGTCGATCCTGCGGGCCTCGACGTCGCCGGCCCCGGTACGCAATCGGAGCCTGTTTTCCGCCCAGCCGAGATGGAAGGCGAGCTGGGCGGCGCAGCGGGTGCCGTTCAGGCAGAGATCGGCGGCCAGGCCGTCGGCGTTGAAGTAGTCCATGGTGGCCCCGGCGGCGCCTTCGCCGCCGGCCCGCCGCAGGACGAAGAGACCGTCCGCCCCGATCGAGATGCCACGCCGGCACCAGGCGCGGATGCGCTCGGCCGGCGGGGTCTCCCAGGGTTCCGCCAACGCCAGGAAGTCGTTGCCGCTGCCCGAGAGCTTGTAGAAGCGCGTCATCCGCGTCAGGGCGCTTCGGCCCGCACCTCGGCTCCGGGGTCGCTCTCGTTGCCCGCCTTGTCGATCGCCGTCACGCGGTAGCCGTAGGTCTGGCCCGCGGTCAGCACGGTGTCGTTGTACTCCGGCGTCGTCAGCGGCTGGGCCGTGAGGCGCTCGAAGGAACCGTTGCCGATGCGCCGGTAGAGGATGTAGCCGGCGAGATCGTCGGCGTCCACCGGCCGCCAGACGAGGCGGATGCGGCCCGGCTCGGCCAGGGCCACCAGCTCGGCCGGCACGGCCGGCGCGAAGCGGTCCTGATAGCGCACCTCGTGCTCGCTGCCGACGGCGCTCTCCACCACCGGCTCGCGCTGGGCGAGGGCGGTGACGGTGTAGATGTAGTTCTGGCCGAAGCGGGCGGTGGTGTCGAGCCAGCTGCGCTCCTCGGCGCCGGCCGAATGCACCGGCTGACCGTGGAAGCGCTCCTGGGCGTCGCGCCGGTAGATATTGTAGCCGCCCGCCGCGCCCGTCACTCCGGCCCACTCGACCATCACGCCGTCGGCGCGGGCGGTGACGGTGAGGCGCTCGGGCGCCGGGGGCGGCGCCTTGGGCACCACCGCGGAGACGTTCGAGATCTCGGAGCGGTCGCCGTCCTCGCCGAAGGTGCGCACGGCGTAGTAGTGGGCCACGAGCGGCGGGGTGGTAGTCGCCGGTGCCGGAGTGGTCCCCGGCGCGGGAGTCGCCGCCGGCAGGACCGGCATCGGGGGCAGAGGCAGGGAGATGACGATCCGGTCGCCCGAGGTGGCGGTCGTCAGGTCCGCGCCCGTCACCTTGATCTGCGTCTTGCCGGTGGCCCCGAACTGCTTCGGGTCCAGGGCGGTGGCCTTGCCGTCCGAGCCCGCCGTGCGGGTCGCCTCCAGCACCTCGACGGCCGAGATCCCCGGCAGCGCGAGACCCGCGGCGGTCGTTTTGGGATAGGAGAACGACAGCACGATCTGGCTCCCCTGCTGGGTGGCCGCGAGATCCTTGGTGGTCGCCGGAATTGCCTTGAGGGGCGGCAGGGGCGGCCCCTGCTTGCCGCATCCGGCGAGGAGGGCCGTACCGAGGGCGACCCCGAGAACACCGAGTCTGGAGAGCTTAGAGAACATAGCGGGAAAGATCCTGATCCTGAACGATGCCCGAGAGCACCCGGCGCACGTACTCGCCGTCGACCTTCACGTCCTGGCCCGCCATATCGGGAGCCTCGAAGGAGACCTCGTCGAGCAGCCGCTCCATGAGTGTCGAGAGCCGCCGGGCGCCGATGTTCTCGGTCGAGGAGTTGACCTCGACGGCGAGGCGGGCGATCTCGGCGACCGAATCGGTGGAGAACTCGAGCGTCACGCCCTCGGTGGAAAGCAGGGCCGAGTACTGCTTGGTCAGGGCGGTTTCGGGCTCGGTGAGGATGCGCACGAAATCCTGCTCGGTGAGCGCGTCCAGCTCGACCCGGATGGGGAAGCGCCCCTGAAGCTCCGGGATCAGGTCCGAGGGCTTGCTGACGTGGAAGGCGCCGGCGGCGATGAAGAGGATGTGGTCCGTCTTCACCATGCCGTACTTGGTGGAGACGTTCGTCCCCTCGACGATGGGCAGCAGGTCGCGCTGCACACCCTCGCGCGAGATGTCGGGGCCGCGGCTGCCCTCGCGGCCGGCGATCTTGTCGATCTCGTCGAGGAAAATGAGGCCGCCCTGCTCGACCCGGCCGCGGGCCTCGCGGGAGACCTGGGTGCGGTCGATGAGCTTCTCCGCCTCCTGCTGCATGAGGATCTCCCGCGCCTCGGCCACCGTGACCTGCTGCTTCTTCTTGCGGCCGAAGAGCCCGGGGAGCATCTCCTTGATGTTCATCCCCACCTCTTCGACGCCCTGCGGGGTGAACATCTCCAGGCTGGGGGGTGACTCGTCCACCTCGACGTCCACCTTGCGGTGATCGAGGGCGCCGGAGCGCAGCTTCTCGCGGAACTTCTCCCGCGTCGCGGTGAGCTCGTCCTCGTTCTCCTCCTCGTGGCGAAGATAGCTGCTCACCGGGCGCGGCGGCACCAGGAGCTGGAGCAGCCGGTCCTCGGCGCGCACGGCGGCGGCCTCGCGCACCGCCTCCCGCTTCTCCTCCTTCACCATGGTGACGGCGATCTCCACCAGGTCGCGCACCATCGACTCGACGTCGCGGCCGACGTAGCCCACCTCGGTGAACTTGCTGGCCTCGACCTTGAGGAACGGCGCCTTGGCGAGGCGGGCCAGACGGCGGGCGATCTCCGTCTTGCCGACGCCGGTGGGGCCGATCATGAGGATGTTCTTCGGCGCGATCTCGTCGCCCAGCTCCGGCGGGAGCTGCTGGCGGCGCCAGCGGTTGCGCAGGGCGATGGCCACGGCGCGCTTCGCCTGCCGCTGCCCGACGACGTACTTGTCGAGCTCGGAGACGATCTGCCGCGGCGTCATATTTTCAATGGCGAGGCCGGCCTGGGCCTCGGCGGTGATGGCGGGAGTGGACATGCTCCTCAGAGCTCCTCTAGCGTCAGGCGGTCGTTGGTGAAGATGCAGATCTCGGCCGCGATCTTCATAGCTTCGCGCACGATCTCCGTAGCAGAGAGGGAAGTATGACGCATCAGCGCCCGCGCCGCCGAAAGAGCGTAGTTGGCGCCCGAGCCGATGGCGAATACGCCGTCCTCGTCGTCGGGCTGCAACAGCTCGCCCGCGCCGGAGACGAAGAAGCTCTTCTCTTTGTCGGAGACGACGATCACCGCCTGAAGCTGGCGCAGGGCGCGGTCGGTGCGCCAATCCTTCGCCAGCTCGATCACGGCCCGCTCCAGATTGCCGTTGAACTCTTCGAGCTTCGCTTCGAGGCGCGCGTAGAGCGCCAGGGCATCCGCGCCGCCGCCGGCGAAGCCGACCAGCACCTTGCCCTTGCCGGCGCGGCGCACCTTCTTGGCGCTGCTCTTGACGATCGTTGAGTTGTTCATCGTGACCTGCCCGTCGCTGGCCATGCAGACCTGGCCGTCGCGGCGTACGAGCAGTACGGTTGTCGAGTCAAAAGTATCCATGGGGGACCGATTGTATATCAGGGGGAGGAGAGGGCTTCGAGGAACCCCTCGGGATCGTCCGGCGTGACGATCAGCCGCCGCTCGCCAAGGTCGATCAGCACCGCGTGGGAAAGGTCGCTGGCATAGAGGTCGATCTCTCCCAGACGGTGCGACTCGAAGCCGCCCGTGCCCGCGGCCACGCCGCCGCTGGTGGCCAGGGTTTCGAGATGGGCGATCTCCTCCGCCGTCAACCGCCGGCCCTCGGCACCGGCCGCCGCGAACCGCTCGCGGCGGCGGCGCATCTGAACGCCCAGCCAGCCGCCCCCCGTCTCCAGCCAGAACGGATCGAGATCGCCGCTCATCCGCCACGCCGTCCACGGGATGAGGGCCACGCCGAGCGCCAGGAGGGCCGGGCCGATCCGCCCCACGATCCCGGCGGCGAGGGCCACGGCCAGCATCAGCACCGTCAGCCCCACGAGCAGCAGCCGCAACCGCCGCCGGCCGCGCAGGATGGCGCCGCCCGGCGTGCAGGGGAACCGCCGCGTCGCCGTCACCGCCCCGAGCGTCATTCGCTCTGCTCCCGCCGTGCCCGCGGATGAGCGTCGCGGTACACCGAGAGCAGCCGGTCGACCTCCAGATGCGTGTACTTCTGCGTCGTCGAGAGCGAACTGTGCCCCAGCAGCTCCTGAATGGCCCGCAGGTCGGCCCCGTTCTCCAGCAGGTGGGTGGCGAAGGTGTGCCGCAGGGTATGGGGATGGACGCCCCGCGCCACGGCGGCGGCGTCCACCCAGCGGTCGATCACCCGCCGCACCGAGCGATCGGTGAGGCGGGTGCCGAAGGTGTTGAGGAAGACGGGATCTTCGTCGTCCACCGTCTTGCGGGCCGCGCGCACGCCTTCCCAGACGTCCAGCCAGCGCCGCATCGCCTCCGCCGCCGGCCGCCCGAAGGGGACCATGCGCTCCTTGCTCCCCTTGCCCATCACCCGCACCACGCGAGCCGGCAAATCGACGTCGCGCCAGTCGAGCCCCACCAGCTCGGAGACCCGCAAACCGGCGGCGTAGAGCATCTCCAGAATGGCCCGGTCGCGCCGCACCAGCGGCTCGTCGCCGTCCGGAGCCTCGATGAGGTTCTCGATCTCGCCCGGCCGCAGATGACGGGGGAGGGTCTTGGGCACCTTGGGCGTGCGCACCCCCTGGGCGGGATTGGCCGTCAGCACCCCCTCGCGGCAGGCGAAGCGGAAGAGGCTGCGCACGGCGGAGAGCGTCCGCCCCTGGCTGGTCTTCGCCAGCCCCTTGCGGGTCATCGACGCCAGGAAGGAGCGCACGGCGAGGGGATCCACCTCGGCGGGCCGGATCTCGCCTGCGTCCTTGCCGAGGAAGTCGCGGGCCAGGAACTCCAGGAACGACGCGAGGTCGTGCTCGTAGGCGCGCAGGGTCTCCGGGGAAACCTGCCTCTCGCCGTGGAGGTGCTCTAGATATTGATGGATGAGTCGGCGCATCGGGTTGATTCTACTGTGTAGCCCAAAAACCCCTCACTCCCCCTGAGGAGGCGCACCGGATCTCGTTCACCAGCGCCCGCACCCCATGTCGCTCCTTCGGGCGTTACCTTCCGCAGGTCCGCACCGCGAGCCCGGGAGGGCGGCAGACCCCTAGCCCAGGGCGCGAGCCCACCCTCTTACACACATCTCACCATGCTGCCCCGAAGGGGCAACGGCATGTAGCCCGGGGCTGGCGCTTTTTGCCAGCCCCGGGTAGATGGGACCCACAAAACATCCCAAGCCCCGAAGGGGCGGAGGCAGTTGGCTCCAAACGTTGAACTGCCGCCGCCCCCTCGGGGCTCTGGGAAATGGGGGCGTTGGTTCCTGGGGCTGGCAAAAAGCGCCAGCCCCAGGCTACACGCCGCTGCCCCTTCGGGGCAAAAACCTGGCCTGACACCTCATTCAGCCCTGAGTCCGCGAGATGTGTATAAGAGGGTGGGCGCGAGCCCTGGGTTAGAGCCAACCACCTAATTGATTCGCCCTGCCAAGGGCGCCTTCCTGGAAGAAAGCGCCCTTGGCAGGGCGCGATGGGGAGGGGATGTGGTTGCCGGTCCCAGGGCTCGCGCCCTGGGCTACGGGTCTGCCGCCCTCCGGGCTGGTCTCGACGCTTTCAGGCCGCATACCCCGATACGGTGCGATCTCTGCCTTTGGACCGGGGAAAGTCCCCTTCAGGGGGCGCCATGAACTAGCCCCGGCATTTATGCCCGGGCGGAGGCAGGCATCGCGACGGATTTACGGAGCACCCAGACACCCCAGGGGGCTCTCTCAACCCCTCCCGAGCATCCCCTCCAACCACCGCACCTCCCGCTCCCGGCGTCCATACCCGGTCTCGTTCACCAGCACCCGCGCTCGCGCCACATGCCGCCGCGCCGCGTCAAGATCCCCTTGGTCCCGGCACAGGCGCACCCATTCGAGGTGCGCGTTGCACTCGTGAAGGCGCATCGGCCCGCGCTCGGCAATCTCCAGGGCCTCGGCGAGGTCCGCGGCAGCGCCAGCGAAGTCGGAACGAAAGCGCCGAAGGGCGGCGTGGGGCAGGAGACCGAGTGGTAGGAAATCCTCGGTTCCCGCCTTTCGCAGGCCGTCAACTGCCTGGTCCAGTTGTTCCGCGGCCTGGCCGAGTCCGATTGTGCGGTCCTCCGTCAGGGCCAAGCCGAGATGGGCGCGGCCCAGGAGGAGGTGACCGAGGGCGATGTCGATGAGACCGAGCCCGCGCCCGAAAAACTCCTCTGCGATCTTCAGTGCCTCCCGCCCCCGCTCAAGCACCTCCCCGCAGGCCTGCCGGAACCGCTCCGCCTCCTCCGGGCGGGAGCCCGGCCCGGCGAGCCCCTCCAGCCCGGCTCCGGTCTCCGCCCTGCCCAGCAGCAGATCGCAGTACTGAAAACCACGGAGCGAGTAGAGCCGGGGGTGCACTGACCGCCACTCCGCCTGCATCGCCTCGGCTTCAATGAAGGCCTTCGCGCTCACCTCCCACCGGCCCGCCTGATGGAGGGCGTCGGCCCAGGTCGTTCGGCTAAGCATCTTTATGAAGGCGTCGCCGCTGCGGTCGGCCAACTCGACGCTTCGCTCGGCGAAGGCCACGGCGCGCGGCACCTGCCCCAGAGTCAGGGTCAGCTCGCTGAGGTTACTGGCCGAATGGGCGGCGCCCTTCCATTCTTTACGGTCGATGTCCATCTCCATGCTCGCCTGCATCGGTTCGATCGCCTCCGACAGGCGTCCGAGGGCGCGCAGGTGGTAGCCGGCTGAGTTCAGGATGAACGCCTGAACTGTCGTGGAGAGGCGGACGGAGGGCTGGGACCAGGCCCGATCGAAGAAGCCCGCCAGCGCCGTCAGCCCCAAGCCGAAGGCCCCAAGTCCTTTCGTGCTGTAGAATTCAGTTCCCCTGAGAATCCGCCGCCAATAGACCTTATCCATCACCTCGTGATGCCGCGCCGCCCGGCAGCCATGGACTACGGCGGCGTAGAGAGGTTGCATCGCTTCCAGGGTGTTGGGGAGGTCCGGCGCGGACTGGCGCAGGTACTCGTAGAGGCGGCGGTTGCCTTCTTCCCAGGCGTCCGGTCGATGGCTCTCGAGCTCGTCTGCGGCCCAGGCGCGCACCAGGGGATGGGCGTCGAGCGTTTCCGGCTCCCGCGAATCGGCCGCCGCCAGCAGACCGTGGTCCCGCAGGATTGTGACCGCGTTTTGCCAGTCCTCCTGAGAGAGATCCTCCTTCCTCCACCAGTCCTTCTTTCTGAAGAGGGGCTCCGTGAGCCCCGAAATCGGCGGCGCGGCGCGCAGGGCCTTCAGGGCGCCAGCCTCCGCGGGACGGTCGAAGAGGCCTAGGAGGCGGAGGATCGCCAGCTCCGGACCCTCTCCCAGCCAGCGGGCGTAGGCGCCGATCACGCGGAAGGCGTGGCCGCCCTGTTTCTCGTCGGCGTGGGTGAGGTCGATCTCCCTCCGCTTGCGAACGTCGCCGCCGTGGGCGCGGCGCAGGAAGTTGCCGAGGAGGGTCAGGGTGAGGGCGTGCCGCCGGAACTCCTCGACCGCGCCGCGCAACTCGCTCTCCCGGCCGTCCACTCCGAGTTGGCGAAGCAGAGCCACCGCTGCATTGGTCTCCAACACCTCCAGGACGATCTGCGGCGCCGTACTCGGGGAGCCGGCGAGGTCGGCGATCTGTTCCCGGGTGGTGACCACGCAGAGGCCCGGATTGCCTGCGGCCAGTCCTTTGAGGAGGGCGGTGAGACCGGGGTCCTTGAGGCGGCCCTCGATCTCCGGCCGAACCGGCGGGTATTGCAGGGGCTCGACACCGTCGAGGACGAGCAGCGAGCGCTCCTTCCTTATTAGATGGGCCAGGCGGGCGCCGCGGTCGTGCAGGGAGCCGGCCGTAGGGTCGGGGTCGCCGAAGAAGCGGAGGGCGTAGTCGATGAACGGCTCGGCGGAGGTGTTCTGGTCTTTACTTCCCTGGCTGTAGAACGACCAGTCGAGTACCCGCGAAGCCCCGCGCCAGCCGTCGGCCGCCATGCGGTCCATCCAGCGAGCCACCAGCGCCGACTTGCCGACACCTCCGAAGGCCACCAGGGTGAGGACGTGGATGGAAGGGTCCTCCCAGGCGGCGTCGAGACGGGCGAGCTCAGCGTCGCGTCCGAGGAAGTGTGGGCCGGGGATGGGCAGGCGACCGAGGTCGAGGATGGGGCCATGGCTCTTGGCCCTTGCGTCGAGGTACCAGTCCAGCACGTCGGAATGACGCCGGAGAAGGTCCTCGATATCCTCCCATCCCAGGACATCGACGGCGAACAGCCCATCCTTCTTGTGCAGCTCCGTCAGATCCCTCGCTTCTTGCTGGAGCTTTTCGCTGCGCCGGGCCGTGGTGGCGAAGAGGAAACGTCGAAGGGAAGGCCGGAAGCCCTTGGCCTTCTCCACCTCGGCCCGAAGCTCCGCCAGGAGAGCCTTGTCGGTGACGGGAGTGGCCGAGCCGTGCTGCTTGCACTGGACGCCGATGAGACCGGAGCGATCCTCGCCGTAGACGTCGACCCCATGCTGCCCCTGGCCAGGGCGACCATGAAGCTTGGCGTTGGGGTCTTTCCAGGCGCGGAAGAGGGCCAGGACGAGATCCTCGAAGTCGTCGTCCCCCTTGGGGGGCGGGATCTCCTTGCGGGGCGATCCACTCACGGCTTACCCGGCTTCAACCCGCAGCAATTGCAGTTCTTCCAATTGACAGGCCGGGTCTTCGAGCTCGCTGGGCGTCACCGCTCCTCTGATCTCGGGCTTCTCGCCTTGATCGTCCTCCCAGCACGTGAAGAGCTCAGCATGGCCGCCCTTCGCCAGGGCCGTCCGCAGCACCCGGGCCAAGGCGTCATAGTTGGCTTGTTGAACCAGCCGATACTCTTCGTCGACGCCCTTGCTGAACCCGCAGCCACACCCTTCATTGGAGCCCGCGTAGTAGACATTCGACAGCGAGAACTGCTTGCGAAGGACGTCCTCGGCGGAGACCTGGGACAGGTGAAACGCCGGCGACTCCCGGTTCCACGGAATGTCGGCCAGTTCGCAGCCGGTGGCGATGTAGACGGCTAAGCACATAGGAGGTCTCCTGTCTTATGGGCCGGGTTGATTCTACTGTGTCGCCCAGAAGGCAGGACATCGAAGATCTCGGGGACGGAATGCTCGGCGTGCGCGAGGGCTGCTGGCTCGCAGGATCCACTTCATACGCCACCGGACGTGGCCGATCCGAAATCGGTCAGGACCGATGCGCCGTAGGACGTGACCGGATTGGACATGACCGACGAGTCGTCGGACGTGACCGATGGGATATCGGACATGACCGATGCACCGTAGACGTGACCGACGAGCCGTCGGACATGACCGATGAGTCGTCGGTCATGACTGATGAGACGTCGGTCATGACTGATGAACCGTCGGACGCGACCGATGAGACGTTGGTCATGACCGATGCGCCGTCGGTCGTGACCGGTGAGACGTCGGACGCGACCGATGCGCCGTTGGTCATGACTGATGAGACGTCGGTCATGACCGATGAGACGTTGGACGCGACCGATGAGCCGTCGGTCATGACCGGTGAGACGTCGGTCGTGACCGATGAGTCGTTAGTCGTGACCGATGTACCGTCAGCCGGCAATGATCTCGCCCCCAACGGGGGCGATAAGGGTCCCGAGTCATCGCATCGGCTTCCAGTCTACCCTGTGCCGGCTCGCCCGTCCGAGACGTGCCCCACGCTTCTTTGAGGAGACCCCTTGACGCCGCTTAGGTGTTGTGGTTGACTATAACACCAGAGCGGAGGAGGCATCGCCGCTCCAGCGAGAACGGAAAGGGCGAACTGGTAACCCAGGATGGACAGCGAGTGGAACGACAATCAGCCGATTTACCGCCAGCTTCGGGACCGCGTCGTCGCCTCGATCCTCGACGGCGTGCTCAAGGAGGGCGATCCGCTGCCGTCGGTGCGCAACGTGGCCGCCGAGTACCGGGTCAATCCGATCACGGTCCTCAAGGGCTACCAACAACTGGTCGACGAGCAGCTTGTCGAGAAGAGGCGAGGTCTTGGCATGTTCATTCAACCCGGCGCGCGTGATCTCTTGTTGCAGGGCGAACGCCAGAAGTTCCTTGCGGAGCAATGGCCCCGTGTCGTGGCGACCATTCAGCGGCTCGGGCTGACGCTGGAAGAGCTGCTGGAGGGCGCTGCCGCCCACCGGCCGGCCCAGAATGCAGCCGGGGAGGAGGGCTAGATGGCCGTCATCGAAGCGCGCGGCCTGCGCAAGGCCTTCGGTAGCAAAATCGCGCTGGACGGCCTCGATCTGCGGGTCGAAGAGGGCCGCATCCTCGGGCTCATCGGCCCCAACGGCGCGGGCAAGACCACCGCGCTCAACGCGATTCTCGGTCTCACCCCCTATCAGGGAGAGCTGAAGGTGCTCGGACGCGACCCTTGGACGGCGCGCGATCAATTGATGCGCGACGTTTCGTTCATCGCCGACGTCGCCGTACTGCCGCGCTGGATGCGGGTCTCTCAGGCTCTCGACTACGTCGCCGGCGTGCATCCCCGGTTCGATCGCGCGAAGGCGGAAGGTTTTCTCGCCAGGACCGACATCCGGCGCGCCAGCAGGGTTCGGGAGCTGTCGAAGGGCATGGTGGCCCAACTGCATCTCGCTCTGGTCATGGCCATCGACGCGAGATTGCTGGTGCTGGACGAGCCGACGCTGGGGCTGGACATCCTGTATCGCAAGCAGTTCTACGACTCCCTGCTGAACGATTACTTCGATCGCAGCCGCACCATCGTGGTGACGACGCATCAGGTGGAAGAGATCCAGGACGTCCTCACCGATCTCATGTTCATCAACCGCGGCCGCATCGTGCTCGATTGCAGCATGGAAGAATTCGAGTCTCGCTACGTGCAGGTGATGGTGAACCCTGAGAACGTCGCGGCAGCCCGGGCGCTCAATCCCATTCACGAGCGCCAGGTGTTCGGCCGCGGCATCCTGCTGTTCGATCATGCCGATCGCCAGCAGCTCGCCGCACTCGGCGACGTGCGTACGCCCAGCATCGCGGACCTGTTCGTCGCCGTGATGGGCCATCAGACCGGCCAGGCCCAAGGAGCGGCTCGATGAATACTCTTGCGAACGCCCAGCCCGAGCTTCCTGTCGACGCGCAGGCCACCCGGCCGATGTACTGGTCGGTGCGGCGCGAGCTCTGGGAGAACCGTTCGATTTACCTCGCGCCGCTGATCGCGGCCGCCGTGGCGCTGTTCGGCTCCCTGATCAGCGCGTTCGCTCTGCCGCACCGCATGCGGGCCCTCCTGGCGCTCGACCCGGCGAAGCAGGCCGAGGCGATCGCCAGGCCTTACAGCTTCGTCGCGGCCTTGCTCATCGCGACGGCCTTCCTCGTCGGGGTGTTCTACTGTCTCGACGCGCTGCATGGTGAACGCCGCGACCGCAGCATCCTGTTCTGGAAGTCGCTGCCGGTTTCGGATCGCACGACCGTGCTTTCGAAGGCGATGATTCCTCTGGTGATCCTGCCGCTGCTCATCCTCGTGATGATCGTCGTCACCCAGATGATCATGCTGATGCTGAGCACGGCGGTGCTGCTGGTGGGGAACGGTCCCAGCGTGGCGATGTTGTGGACACGGTTGCCGTTGTTCAGGATGACCCTGGGATTGCTCTACTCCCTTACCGCGATCGCGCTCTGGCATGCGCCTCTGTATGGCTGGTTTCTGCTGGTCTCCGGCTGGGCGCGGCGTGCGACGTTTCTCTGGGCCGTGTTGCCGCCGCTCGCCGTCGCCGCCTTCGAGTGGATTGCGTTCCGCACCTCGTATGTCGGCTCTCTGCTGAGATACTGCCTGATTGGCTGGTTCACGCAAGGCTTCGATTTCAAATCGAGGGTAACGGCTCGGATCGATCCGCTGACGCATCTCACTCCGTTGAGATTCCTGAGCAGTCCGGGCTTGTGGCTCGGGCTGGGAGCCGCCGCGATCTTCCTCGCCGCGGCAGTGCGGCTGCGCCGTTACCGGGAGCCGATCTGATTCAGATGCACAGTTGACGTAAAGCTGGTCCAGAAGGAGGACGAAGTATGAGCGTAGCCGTCACGACGGGACGGGTGGCAGGGGCATCGCCTCGTCTCAAAGCCAGGATTGCCGGTCTCTTGTATCTGCTCACTTTTTTGACGGGAGGAATCGCCCTCTTCGCGGGCCGCGGCCTTATCGTGCCTGAAGACGCCGCGGCGACGGCGGCCAACATCCTGGCACTCGAGTCTTCCTTTCGGTTGAGCTTCGCGGCCGACCTTCTCGTGATCGCGTGCTATATCGCGGTGACGGCTCTCTTCTATGACTTGTTCAAGCCCGTGAGCCGGAGCCTCTCTCGAGTCGCGGCCTTGTTCAGTCTCGTGGGATGCGCCATTCAGGCTTCGGCCGCCTTCCTGAATCTCGCCCCCCTGGCCGTCCTGGGAGGCGCGCCCTACCTGAACGCATTCAAAGTGGAGCAGTTACAGGCCCTGGCGCTCCTGTTTCTCAAGCTGCATTCTCAGGCCTACAACCTCGGCCTGGTATTTTTTGGCTTCTATTGCCTCCTGATTGGCTGCCTCATTCTAAGGTCGACCTTCCTGCCTCGTGTTCTGGGCGTGCTGATGGTGCTCGCCGGATTGGGATGGCTGACCTTTCTGTCGCCGCCGCTCGCAAAGTCTCTGTCGACCTACGTTCTGGTCCCTGGAATCCTCGGGGAAGGATCGCTGACCCTGTGGCTCCTCGCGATGGGTGTGAACGTTCAACGCTGGAACGACCAGGCCAGCGCAGCTGCTCAGCAACCTTAAACAAAGGAGAAGAAAATGCAAACCACTGCCACCGCCACCGTCAGAACACTTCTGGGGATACTCCTGATCGCCCTGCTTGCGCCGGCCGCCGTCGCCTTGGCCCAGGAGAGTCCGCTCATCGCACACGGCAAAAAGGTCTACGGAGGAGTGAAGGGGGTACTGCTCCGCACCGCCGAGAAAGTGCCCGAAGAGAACTACAGCTTTAAGCCCACCGAGGCGGTCCGCAGCCTGGGCCAGATCCTTGGGCACGTCGCCGACGCGCAGTACACCTTCTGTTCCGTCGTGCTCGGCGAAAAGAATCCCGATCTGAAGATCGAGGAGACGAAAACCTCGAAAGCCGATCTCATCGCCGCGCTCAAGGCCGCCTTCGTCTACTGTGACAAGGCTTACGACGGCATGACCGACGCGTCCGCCATTGAAAAGGTGAAGTTCATGGGAGGCGACTCGCCGAAGCTCGGCGTGCTGACGGTCAACAGCCTCCACACCGTGGAGCACTACGGCAACCTCGTCACCTACATGCGGCTGAAAAACATCGTTCCACCGACCAGCGAGCCGGGGTTCATCACGAAGATGAAGAAGGAAGAAGTGAAGAAGTAAGGTGCCATCCCGCGCCACCCCCCGGATTTTGCGTCGCCGCCCCCAGAAACAAACAGGGCGCCGGCCGGGGCTGCTGCCCGGCCGGCGCCCGAAGGGGGAGCGGTGGATCGGTCCGCTCCCTCTTTTTGAAGACGTCAGCGGCGGATCGCCACCGTCGACGTGGCGGTCGCCGCGGGCACCCGCGCCGGAGCCTCCTTGGGTCTTGCGACCACTCGGCGCGGACCGAAGGCCAGCCGCATCACCGGTCCCAGCACGGACGGATGAAACAGGGCCGCCGGCGACTTCAACATGTGGTTCACTTCCTGGAAACGACGGAAAACAACTTCACTTTGGGGGATCAGCCGGATGACCTGCTCAAGGTACCAATGCATGAATTTTACCTTGGCCGTCACCTCGCCGCCCTGGGTCGTCGGCCAGCGTAGATCCTCGCCCGTGGTCAACGCCCACGGTCCCGCCACCAGCTTCGACACCTGCTTCTGGAAGCGGTGAGTGTCCAGCTTGCCGTGCCCCTTCTTCAGGCACTTTCCCAGCTCCAGCGCTTCGAGACCGGTGAGCGTCATCCCCACGCCATAGACCGGGTTGAAGGCGCACACCGAGTCGCCGAGGGCCGCGAAGCCCTGGGGAATCCGTGCCTTCTCGAAGCTGCGCAGACGGTTCTCCGTCCGGCGGTAGCCCCAGATCTTCGACAGCGGCCTGGCCTTCTGGATAGCCCGGTAAAGCTCCGGCGACGACAGGCTGCGGGCGAACTGCAGGAAGGCGTCCTCGTCCGTCGGCGGATAGTCGTGCATCACTCCCGCGAGCGTCACGATCCAGCGGTTCCCCTCGATGGGCTGAATGATTCCAGCCCGCGGCTGATACGGCGGCCGGTTCATGAGGAACAGCACCTTCCACTCCTTCTGATACTCCTCGACGGGCTCGTAGATGCGGGTGGCATAGCCCCAGAACGCATCGACGACGGTCTCCGCGGGCTTCTCATACCCCGCGCCCTCCAGCCATTCCGGGGCCCGCGAGCCACGGCCGCTGGCATCCACCACCACCTCGGCTTCCATCAACTCTTCCTCGATCGCCACCCCGGGGTCGCGATGGCGCGGCCGCAGCCGCACTCCGGCGATCCGGCTCTTGCTCTCGTCCAGCTCCAGGCCGGCCACTTCGACGCCCTGGCGGAAGGAGACTTTGGGATGCTCCATTAGATGACGCCGTACGGTGGCCTCGAAGAGAGGTCTGGTAAAGGTACAAAACTCGAGGCCCAGCGCCTTGCGCGGCGACCAGCCCGAGCGATAGAGAATTCGGAACTCGCTGCCCTGGTCGAGAAGATGGCTTCCCTGGGCCTGGAGATCGGCGGTGATTCCCGGGAAGATCTCCTCGGCGACCATCAGGCCACGTTTGAGGAGGAAGTGGAGATGCCGGGCCTGGGGAACTCCGGGCCGGTTCTCACTACCCTCGGGCAACTGGTCTCGTTCGACGACGGTGACGCGGTCGAAGTGATCGGCGAGCACGCGAGCTGCCAGCATGCCACCGATGCTGCCGCCCACCACCACGGCATGACGGCCGTCGGGTGAGCTTTCTTGCCGTTGCTGCCTCCAGCTACGGTCTTGCATGATCGTGTCCCCCTTTAAGGGCTCCGCAAGCTGCACGGTGTTGGTACTCCAAGAGTGCATACGCAATGCCAGAGGGGTGAGTTGCCCTCTTCAGGGGAGTTCGATTGTAAAGAGTGCTATCTGACAGGACTTTACGTCCGCGCCGGAGGACACCTCGGGGGCTCTCGCGATATCCTTGGGTGGGAGGTAACTGGCTCATGCGACTTCACGTTCTCGGCAGCTCCGGCGGCTATCCGGCCGCCGACAATCCCAACACCGGCTTCCTCCTCGAGCACGGCGGTTCCCGGCTGTGGATCGACGCCGGCACCGGCACCTTCGCGGCCCTCCAGCGGCTGACCGATTTCACGCGTCTCGACGCGGTCGTCATCAGCCACCTTCACCCCGATCACTGCGCCGATCTCTACCCGCTCCAGGTGGCGTTGCGCTATCGGGTGGAGGGCGCCTTAAGCGTTCCTCTCTATGGTCCTCCGGGAACCCTCGAAGCGCTCGGCGGTCTGCTGGGAAAAGACGGCCCGGCGGGCCTCGGAGACACGTTTCCCTTCCGCGCCGTGGACGCCGGCGATACCGTCGAGGTGGCCGGCTGCCGCCTCCAATTTCTGCGCACCGACCACCCCGGCCACACCCTCGCCATCCGCGTCGAGACCGGTGCCGGAGCCTTCACTTTCTCGGCGGATACCGGCCCGAATGCCGATCTCGCGGGCTTCGCCCAAGGCTGCGATCTGCTTATTTGCGAGGCCACGTACCAGGAGGGAAAGGTCGGCGCCCCGGTGCACCTCACCGCCCGCCAAGCCGGCGAAACCGCCCGGCGAGCCGGCGTGCGCGAGCTCGCGATCACCCACATCTGGCCTACCTTCGACCCCGAGATCACTCTCTCGGAGGCGCGCTCCGCCGCCGGCGGTATCCCCGTCCGCTGGGCTCGTCCCGGCGAGACCTTCCTGCTGGGCGAGGAGGCGAGCTGAGGATTTGTAAGTTCTCCTCTCTTCTTTTCCGATAGAAATGTAAGTATGTCTTGATGTCCACTGAAAACCGGGTGCCAGCCAGGATCTGTCCGGTGTGTCAGGGAATGTCAGGGTCTGTCATTGACAGAGCGCAGACGGTGCGCAGTCCAACCCTCCGAACTGCCCTGGAAATGGGCAATCCCAGGGTTTCTTACCTACTCACAAAAATTCTCAGGGGTACCTGCGAAGATTTGTCACTCGTGGTTTAATGGAAGCCGGCACAAACCCTGGAACGAGGAGCAAAGAGATGAGTTTTCTGGCAGGCATGTTCGGCCCGGGACGCGAAGAGGTCTGGAAACAGCTCTGCGGCGAGATCGGCGCCGACTTCGTCGACGGCGGTTTCTGGAGGGGAGACAAGGTCGTCGCCCACGTCAAGGGCTGGACGGTCACCCTAGACGTCTACAGCGTTTCGAGCGGCCATAACCACGTCACCTTCACCCGCATGCGGGCGCCCTTCGTCAGTCAGGACAAATTGCGCTTCCGCATCTACCGCAAGAGCTTCTTCAGCGGGCTGGGGAAGATGCTGGGGATGCAGGACATCGAGGTGGGCTACTCCAGCCAGTTCGACGACGACTTCATCGTCCAGGGCAGCGACGAGACCAAGATCAAGGCCCTGTTCGCCAACGCGGAGATCCGGCGCCTGATCCAGGAGCAGCCGCAGATCCGCCTGGAGCTCAAGGACGACGAGGGCTTCTATTGCCACCGGTTTCCGGAGGGCGTCGACGAGCTCTACTTCCAGGTGACGGGGGTGATCCGCGACGTGGAGCGGCTGAAGAAGCTCTTCGACCTCTTCGCCGAGGTGCTCGAGGAGATGCACCGCCTGGGCTTCGCCTCGGACGCGGATCCGGGAGTGAAGATCTGATGGCCGCCCCGTTCGTCAAGAAGTATGCCGCCGTGCTCTCGACGCCCGTCTTTCTCATCCTTCTCCTCGCCATCGTCGCCCTGGGGTTTTCCCACAGCCTCCTGGGCCATGGCCCGCTGACCCTCGGTTTGCAAGCCGCCGCCATCCTGCTGATGGTCTGGGCGCGGGTGACTTTCGGCCTGCGCAGCTTTCACTACGCGGCGAACCCGACCGGGGGCGGACTGGTGACGACGGGTCCCTACCGTTTCATCCGCCATCCCATCTATGCCGCGATCCTCCTCTTCGTCTGGACGGGAGTCGCCGCCAACTGGAGCCTCCAGGCCGGCGCCCTGGGCCTGGTCGCCTCGGCCATGACCGTTCTGCGCATGCTCCTGGAGGAGTCGCTGGTCGTCGAGCGCTACCCCGAGTACGCGGACTACGCCCGGCGGACCCGGCGAGTGATACCGTTCATCCTGTAACCGGCTCAACGGTTTCGTCTTGATTTGGCTTGGAAGGAGAGACCGGCATGCCGTGGATTCAGGTCACCCAGAGCACGATTCGGGACATCTGGCTACGCACCGAGTCGATCATCGGCCTGGCGCCGGCCGAGCGTCACGGCAGCGGCACCAAGGTTCTCCTCCTCTCCGGCGAGACCCTCGACGTGGTCGAGGCCCAGGGCGATCTCCTCGGCAAGATCCGGGAGCTCGAAGGGACGGCGGAGAAGGGGGAGCGGCGCGTGGGATTTCCGGGTGAAGCCTAGGGGAGCGCAAGGGAGAGCATGGAAACCGTCAAGCATCTGATCGACTTCGTCCTTCACCTCGACAAGCACCTCGGTCCCATCATCCAGCAGTACGGGGTGGGGACGTACCTCATTCTCTTCGCCGTCATCTTCTGTGAGACGGGGCTGGTGGTGACGCCGTTCCTGCCGGGCGACTCGCTGCTGTTCCTGGCGGGCGTCTTCGCCGGCCGCGGCTCGCTATCGCTCGGCGTGCTCCTGGTGTCGCTGATCGCCGCCGCGATCCTGGGGGATACGGTGAACTACTGGGTGGGGCACTTCCTGGGTCACCGCATTCTCGCCTCCAAGCGGCGGATCATCAAGCCTGAGCACCTGGCCTACACCCACGAGTTCTTCGAGAAGTACGGCGGCAAGACGATCATCCTCGCCCGCTTCGTGCCCATCGTCCGCACCGTGGCGCCCTTCGTGGCCGGCCTGGGCGAGATGAGCTACGGGCGCTTCATGAGCTACAACGCCGTGGGCGGCGCGGCCTGGGTGCTGATCTGCACCCTGGCCGGCTACGGGCTCTACCGCAACCAGTTCGTGCAGGACCACTTCTTCATCGTCGAGCTGCTCATCATCGGGCTCTCCCTGCTGCCGGCGGTCTGGGAATTCTGGAAGGCGCGGTCGCGGAAGCGGAGCTGAGGAGGAGGGGGCGTGGAATAACCTCCCCCGGCCGGGCGTTCTCCCCAGTGACCTCGGGGAGCGCGCCGGCCGGCTTGGCAAACGCGGCAAGATGTGACACTCTTGGGTTGTTCGCCCCTGGCGAGCACAAGAAGCACAGTTTGAAAGCAGTGGCTCAACTCCTGAGCCCCCGAACGGGCCTCGCCGGCAAAAGCTCCCGTTCTCTTTTCTCTTTATCTTGCCGGAAAGATCGAGTTGGCGCGTGCGCCTGGCCCCAAGGGCTGGAGGTCCGCGCGCCCTCGGAAGGACTGCAAAACGCTTGAGCGACTTCTCTGAATTCGGACTCCACCCCGATCTTCTCCGTGGCGTCGAGACCCTGGGCTTCTCCCAGGCGACGCCGATCCAGCAGGACGCCATTCCCCCCGCCATGGCCGGCCGCGACGTGCTCGCCTGCGCCATGACCGGGAGCGGCAAGACGGCTGCCTTCCTGCTGCCCATTCTCCATCGCCTGATGGACAAGCCCCGCGGCACCACCCGCGCCCTCATCCTGGCTCCCACCCGCGAGCTCGCGGCGCAGATCCTGGAGCACATGGAAGGGCTGGCCAAGTTCACCAACCTGAAAGGCGCGGCCGTCTTCGGCGGCGTCGCCATCGGGCCGCAGGAGAGGGCCTTCCGCCAAGGCGTCGACGTGCTCGTCGCCACCCCGGGCCGCCTGCTCGATCATTTCCAGTACGACTACGCCAAGCTCGCGGGCCTCGAGGTCCTCGTCCTCGACGAGGCGGACCGCATGCTCGATATGGGCTTCCTGCCCGACATCCGCCGGGTGCTGAAGCATCTGCCGAAGGCGGAGCAGACGTTCTTCTTCTCGGCGACGCTGCCGCAGCCGATCGTCACCCTTTCCAGGGAGATGCTGCGCACCCCCGCGAGCCTCAACGTGGAGCGCAAGTCGGAGCCGGCCAAGGGCGTCACCCAGGCCGTCTACCCGGTGCGCGAGGAGCTGAAGCCGTTCCTGCTCGTCGAGCTGCTGAAGCGGGGCGAGATCAAGAACGTTCTCGTCTTCACCCGCACCAAGCACCGGGCCAACCGGCTGGCGGAGTTCCTGGAGCGTCACGGCGTGGCCTGCGACCGCATTCACGGCAACCGCAGCCAGGCCCAGCGCACGGACGCGCTCTCCCGCTTCAAGAACGGCACGCTGCAGGTGCTGGTGGCGACGGACATCGCGGCGCGAGGCATCGACGTCGAGGCGCTGTCGCACGTCATCAACTTCGACGTGCCCAACGTGCCGGAGGATTACATCCACCGCGTCGGCCGCACCGCCCGGGCCGAGATGGTGGGCGACGCCTTCACCTTCGTCTCCGAGCAGGAGATCGGCGAGCTGCACGCCATCGAGCGGGCCGTCGGGCAGCGGCTCAACCGGCTGACCCTGGCCGGGTTCGACTATCAGTCGAAGCCCGCCGAGCGCTTCGAGATCCCCATCGCCGAGCGCATCGCCGCCATCCGGGCCCGCAAGGCCGAGGAGCGGGCACGGGCCAAGGCCAAGGCCGAGAAAAAGCGCGAGGCCGAGGAGAGAGGTGGTGGCCGCGGCGGCTCTCAGCCATCGCAGTCATCGCAGCCACCGCGGGGAGACCGCCAGCCGCAGGCACCCCGCGCGGCCGGCCCCTCGGGTCCGCCCCGGCAGCACCGCCAGGGCGACGGCGGACCGCGGCAGCAGCCGCGTGGCCACCGGCCCGGCGAGGCGCCGTCGCACCAGCCGCGGCACCAGCAGAAGAAGGGTCAGGGGGGACGGCGCTCCGAGCCGCTCCACCGTCCGGTCGAGGCGCGGCAGGCGCCGGTCGATCCCACCTCCAAGCCGCCGGAGGAGCGGGTCGGGCAGATCCTTTCCGCTTTCTCGCCCAGCCGCTTCAACCGGTTCCGCCGGTAAAACCCTTTCGTCACGTCGGTTCTCCCGCCTGACATGTCAATGACATGTCAGAGCGGGAGAACCGTGTGCTTTTCTCTCTCCAAAGGGGTTTTTGGATGGCTTGCGCTTTGCACTGGCAAGCTGCCGAACGCCCAAGGCGGAAAGGAAAACAGGTCATGGCAAACGGAGAGGTCTGGATCGAGATCACCGCGCAGGCTGGCGGTTACGATTACAAGGAGACCGGAAACACGACCGAAGGCTCCGTGGTCTTCGAACCGGAAGACAAGGGCTTCATGCTGACGGCCGACCCAGGAATCTATGCTTTCACTTTCATTGCGGTCAATTTCGAGTTTGCGGTGAACGCGGTGGCCTGGGCGCAGCCAGGCGGCAACAGAAACCTCACGTGGGCGTCAAAAGATAGAACAGAATTCGCGATGACAAATATTAATTACGTCAAGGCCGACCAGGCGGTCTCTTTCACGATCAATCCTGCCGGCGACGCCACCACGAACGGCGTGCTCCTGCCGCCGATCGATCCGACGATCCTGAACGTTCCCGATCCTCCCAACCCAATGGCGATGGAGCGGAAAAGGACGGCGGCCCTGCTACAGGTGGCCTAAGGCTGCGCCCCGGGGTTGACGGGGTGCCCCAGCAGGGCTTGAAACTCGCGGTGGGACCGCAGAGGGGTGAACCAGGGCAGGGAGAACCACACCGGCGCGTAGCCCAGCCTGACCGCTCGCTCGGCGTTGACCAGGGCCGAGTCGTCCTCCCCGAGGACGGCATAGATCAGCGAGGCCTCGAAGGCGACGCCGGCGCTGTTCGATGCGACGCGCAGTGCCTCCTGGACGGCGGCCACCGCGGCCGGGCCCTGCCCAAGGTGGGCCAGGGCCTGGCCTTTGACGGTGAGGAACTGGGGATCGGTCGCCGCCGAGGGGTCTGCCGCGACCAGACCGAGGACGTGCTGGTAGAGGGCCCGCGCCTCCTCCTTGCGGCCCATGAGCCAATAGCTGTCGGCGAGGTTCAGGGCGACGAGCGCGTTGTTGGGCGCCTGCTCGGCGGCGCGGCGGAAGACGCCGGCCGCATCGGCATACCGGCCGAGGACGAAATAGGATAGGCCGAGATTGCTGAGCTCGGTCAACCCGGGGCTGCGGCGCACGATCTGGCCATAGAGCTCCGCGGCTCGCCGGGCATCGCCGCTCGTCAGCTCGATCTGGGCCAGCACCGAGAGGCCGTCGGAGTTGCCGGGTGACCGGTCGAGCAACTGCTTCAGAGTGATCCGCGCCGCGGCGGTCTGTCCCTGCTGAAACTGCACTTTCGCCAGCTTGAGGAGCCGCTTCCAGGAGGGACGCTGGCGCGCCGCGGCCTGCATCGCGAGGAGCGCCTCGCGGCTACGGCCGCGGGCATTGAGGAGCTGGGCGCGGCGATCCTGGACCTCGACGTCGCCAGGGGTCAGACGCTCGAGCTGATTCAGCGCTTCCTCGGCGGAGTCGAGCTTGCCGCTCTGCAACGCGGCGCCGAACAGGCCGAACAACGGCAGGGGATCTCCCGGAGCCAGCTCCCGTGCCCGGCTCACGAGATCGAAGGCCCGCTGAAGGTCCTCCGGATGGCGCGAGGCGATGAATTTGTAGCGCGCGACGTCCGCTTCAAACAGGTAGGCCTCGAGGAAGCGCGGCGATCGCCCACGGATTTTCGCAAGCTCATCCAGAATGGGGTCCAGCGAGGCTTCCCGGCGCGAGTCGAACCGCTGGCGCAGCCGCAGGAGCTCGGCGAAATCCTGGCCGCGGACCTCGACCTCCGGCACACCCGCGCGCGCCGGGTGGTCGGGATACGCCCGGCGCAGGCGAGTGGAGGCTGCCCGTGCCGCCAGGTACGGGTCGTCCGCGGGAACCTCGAAGCTCTCGGACCACAGTAGAACGCCGTCGCGGCCGCGGATGCGGTCGAGCGTGATCCGGCAGGCTTCCGGCCGGCAGTCGAGCCGCGAGGCGACGACTTCGTCCACGGCCACCGAGCGCGCCACCTGAACGGGCGAACCGGAGGTTCCGGCGACCTCTTCGGTCGCCTTGGGGGAAACCTCCTCCAGGGAAACGAGGGCCCGCACCAGGGCGGAGCGAATGCCGGAAACCAGCAGGCCCGTATCGTTCGCCTCGCCGCCCTTGACGACCTCGGGCACCAGCACCGCAACGTAGAGGGGAGACGCGGGCGTGCGCAGCGACAGATAGGCGACGGCTCCCAGGATCGAAAGCAGAAGCACGACGAGCAGTGCGGCGGTGAGACGCTTCCTGGCTCCGGCCTCGGCGAGAGCGGAATCCGAATTCACCGGCCGGGCCTCCGGCAGCTCGGCCGTCACGCCGCGGAGAGGAGGCAGAGGCTCAGCCACGGTAGGGGATTCGTCATGGCGGCTCATGGAGACGGTCCCGGTGAGGGAGTCGGCCACCTCGCGCGCGCTGCGCGGCCGGGCCAGCGGGTCCTTCTCCAGGAGGTGATCCACCAGGAAGGAAAGCTCCGCGGGGACCTCAGGTCTCACCTCCCGCACCGGGATCTGCCGGTCGCGCACGATCCGGGTGAGCATCGCCAGCTCGTTGTCCGCCTCGAAAGGGGACTGGCCGGTCAGTGCCTCGTAGAGCAGCACCCCCAGGGAGAAGAGATCCGAGCGGAAATCCACCGGCTCGCCGCGCGCCTGCTCGGGAGACATGGTGCGGTAGGTGCCGAGCACCCGGCCGTCGCCGGTGAGCGAGCCTTCGTCCGGTTCGGCCAAAGCTCGCTTGGCGATGCCGAAGTCGGCGATCTTGGCCCGCCCTTCCGGAGTGACGAGGACGTTCTCGCTCTTGAGGTCGCGGTGGACGATTCCCTGCCGGTGCGCCTCGGCGAGCCCCTGGGCGACGTCGCGGCCGAGGGTGACGACCTCGCCGGGAGGCAGGGGGCCGTCGTCGAGGAGCCGCCGGAGGTTCGTCCCCTCCACGTGCTCCATGACGATGTAGCTCGCCTCGCCTTCGGTGAGGACGTCGTAGATCTGGACGATGGCCGGATGATTGAGCTTCGCCGCCAACCGGGCCTCGCGGCGAAACCGCTCGCGGCGCTCGGGAGTCGCGTTCGCATCGGAGCGGATGCGCTTGATGGCGACCCTGCGGTCCAGCCGTTCGTCATAGGCGAGCAGGACCTCGCCCATGCCGCCGGCTCCCAGCGGCTTCAGAACCTGATAGGGACCGATCATCGCGGGGAAGCCGGTCACGAATCCTCCGAGCTCAGGCGAGCTTCATCTCCCGGAGCCGGCGCGCCAGGGCCTTGCGCGAGACCTCCAGGCGGTCGACCATGGCGTCCAGGTCGCCGCCGCACTCCTCCCAGCAGCGGCTGATCTCCTCGGTGCTCAAGTCTCCCGCCTTCCGCAGCCCAGGGGAGCTTTCGATCAGAGCATAGAGCGACGGCCGGGAGATGTGAAGGACGGCGGCGGTGGCCTGGAGGTCCCAGCGGTGAGCCCTCAAGGCGGCGAGCAGCTCACCGCCGGAAATGTCGGACGGCTTGCGCCGGTCCACCTGGAGAGGCTCGGCCGGCGTGGGAGTCGGCGTCCGCAGGGGCTGGAAGCCCGAGTCTCCCGGGCCCTCCGGCATCTGGGGCGTTTGGAGCAGGCGCTCGACGGCCGGTCCGGCCTCCAGACGCTGGAGGCCGCGGCTGCCGATGACGATCTGCCGAACCAGGTTGCGGAGCTGGCGCACGTTGCCCGGCCAGGTGAAGCGGGCGAGCCGGGCCACGAGATGGGCCGGCAGCCACGTCTCGGCGGCGAGCGTCTGACCTTCGCCGGTCGCCGCCAGCTCCTGGCGCAGGAAGTGAACGAGGAGACGGCCGAGATCCTCGCGGCGCTCGCGCAGGGGGGGCAGCCAGATTTCGTAACCAGAGAGTCGGTGGAGCAGAGGCCCCCGGAACTCGCCCGTCTGGACGCGCGCCTCGAGGTCGGAGTCGGTGGCCGCGAGGACGCGCACGTCGACCCGCTGAGCCGTCTGGCTGCCGACGGGGCTGATCTCCTTGGTCTCCAGGGCGCGCAGCAGCATCACCTGAACCTCGGGCGGCGCCTCGCCCACCTCGTCGAGCAGCAGGGTGCCGCCGTGGGCGCGGCGGAAGTAACCTTCCTGGCTCTGGACGGAGCCGGTGAAGGCGCCCTTGACGGCGCCGAACAGCTCCGAGGCCACCAGGGAGGTCTGGATCGCTCCCAGGTTGATGGCGACGAAGGGGCCGGAATGGCGGGGGCCCGAGTCGTGGATGGCCCGGGCCACGAGCTCCTTGCCCGTCCCCGTTTCGCCGCGCAGCATCACCGGCACGTCGAGGTCGGCGACGCGGCGCGCGTCCGCCCGCACGCGGGCCACCCGCTCGCTCTCCCCCACCAGCCCCAGGCGGCCGGCCTCGTCGGTGAGCGGGCTCTGGGAGAGCCAATGGAGGAGCAGGACGACGCGGCCGGCCAGCTCGACGACCACGCCGCGCTCCAACTCGGCCGGCGAGAGCTCGCGGGATTTCAGGACGGGCACGCCGTCGGCGTCGACGCGCGTCCGACTTTCGCCCAGGGAAAGAATGATGCCCTTGCCCGGCGCCGGCTGGAGAAGGACCGGCCGGCGGCTGATGTAGCGGTCGGCGAGCGGTCCCCCGGGCAGCCGGTCGGGGGAGATGAAGTCGGGATAGTTGCGCGAGATCTGGGCTTCCCGTCCCAGGAGCAGCTCGCTCAGGGCGGTCCACTCGCCGACCCGGCGGACGTCGGGATGAAAGAGGACCGTCAGCGCGGGAACGGTCGCCGGAGACCTCCCCTCCCCCTGCCAGCCTCGCGAGTCGAACGTCCCCGAGAGCCCGGCGGTCGAGGCTTCGGTGCGTGGTTCTGCCATTTGTTGGAGATTGTAACCGGAACTGCTGAATCTCACCGGAACGCCTGGCGGCCCTGCGCTAGACTGCTTCGCAGCCATGAGCCCCGAGTCCGAAGATACCCGCGTCGACCGATCCGCAGCCGGCGCTCCGCGGCGCCTCGGCCGCTTCGAGATCGTCCGCCTGCTGGGCCGCGGCGGCATGGGCGAGGTCTATCTGGCCGAGGACCGGAAGATCGGCCGGCCGGTCGCGATCAAGCGGATCCGCATCGAGCGGGGAGTCGGGGAGGCGGCGCTGGCGGAATCGCGGGCGCGCTTCGACGTCGAGCTGCGGGCCACCGGCCGGCTCTCCCATCCCAACATCGCCGCCGTCTACGACGCTTTCGAAACCGAGGACTCCTACTGCATCGCCCTGGAGTACGTGCCCGGCATCAGCCTCGACGAGCGGCTGAAGGCCAGGCCGCCGCTCACCGCGCCAGAGGCCGCGGGCTTAAGCGGGCAGATCGCCGCGGGGCTCGACTATGCCCACCGGCGGGGCATCGTGCACCGCGACATCAAGCCGGGCAACATCCTCCTTTCCGAAGATGGCGAGGTGAAGATCACCGACTTCGGCATCGCGAAGCTCGCCTCGCTCGACGTGACGCAGACGGGCGTCGCCCTCGGCACGCCCTCTTACATGTCGCCCGAGCAGATCCGGAGCCAGACGCTCGACGGCCGCTCGGACCAGTTCTCCCTCGGCGTCCTGCTCTACCAGATGCTCACCGGCCGGCTTCCTTTCGCGGGCGCCAACGCCCACGCCGTGCTCTACAAGATCCTGCACGACGAGCCCGAACGGCCGGGAACGCTCAACGCCGCGCTCCCGCCGTCGGTTGACACGGTGCTGGCGAAGGCGCTGGCCAAGGAACCCTCGGGGCGGTACGCAACGTGCGGTGAGCTCGCGCAGGATTTGGCGACGGCACTGGCAACTCTCGCACCGACGATGATCACCGGCACGGTCACGGCACCCTTCGAGAGCGCTCCCCGACCGGCCCGCAGCGTCCTGCCCCGGGCGCTCGGCTGTCTCGCGGTCCTCGGGGTGCTGGTGGCGGTCGGGTTCTTTGCCATGATGTCGTCCCTGGATGAGAGATCCCCGGCAAGGCCCTCACCTCCACGGTCCTCCCCCGCTCCCGGAAGCCCGGCGCCTTCCCCTGCGGCGCCCACACCGGCGATTGCGGAGCCGCCAGCGGCGAGCCCGGGGCCGATCCAGGTGGAGATCACCAGCGAGCCGGGCAGGTGCCACGTCACCATTGACGGCCACCACGCCGGCTTCACGCCGTTGACTCAAGGCCTCGATCCCGGAAAACACCAGTTCGCCTGCGAGTGGCCGGGCCAGGGGAGGCGCACCATCGAAGAGACCGTCTCGACGGAGCGCCGGCGGTTGCACTTCCGGCTGTGAGCCCGCCGGAGATCCCCCTGCTCTACCGCGACGGCCTCCTGGTGGTGGCCGCCAAGCCTTCGGGCCTCGCCGTGCACCGCGGGATGTCGCGCGAGAAGACCGTCGCCCTCCAGCTCCTGCGCAACCTCCTGGGCCGGCACGTCTACCCCGTCCACCGGCTGGACCGTGCGACGAGCGGCGCCCTGCTGCTGGCGTTCGATCCCGCGACGGCGCGGCGCCTTCAGGAGCAGTGGGAGGCGGGCACGGTGGAGAAGCGCTACCTGGCGCTGGTGCGGGGCATTCCGCCGGAGACGGGGGTTATCGACTCGCCCGTCCCCCGCGCGCCCGGCGGGCCGCGGGTGCCGGCGGTCACTGAGTACCGGCGGCTGGCCATCTTCGAGCGCTACGCCCTGGTGGAGGCGCGGCCGCTGACCGGACGCCTGCACCAGATCCGCCGCCACTTCAAGCACATCAGCCATCCGCTGATCGGCGACGTCCGCTACGGCAAGGGGGAGCACAACCGCCTCTTCCGGGAACGCTTCGGGCTTCACCGGCTGGCCCTGCACGCCCTATCCCTGAGCTTCGATCATCCCGGGACGGGAGAGCGGCTGGAGATCGTGGCGCCGGTGCCGGAGGACCTGGCGGGGCCGCTCGCGGCGATGGGGATGGCCTTCTACCCCTAAACTAAAAGGGTGTTTCAAAAGGGAGACTGCGACATCGCTGGCGCCAGGGATTGAAATCCCTGGCTACCGACGCTTGTCCACTCCGGGACTGCTATTTCGTTCTTCCTGTGTCCCGTAGGGACTATAGAGGGTAGCCAGGTGATTTCAATCCCTGGCGCCATAGGCGTCGTCGTCAACTACTTTCACACAAGAACCGCCTCGCCCAGGATTCGCCGGCCGATATGAGGCTTCAGCGCTGCCTTCATCACCAAGTCCACTTTGACGCCCAGCAGATCGCTGAGGTAATTCTCCAGGCCGATGAATACCAGTAGGCCAGGCGTTTTCGAGAACGTCACCAACACGTCAAGGTCGCTCTTCGGGCTCTGCTCGTCCCGCACGTAGGACCCGAAGACCTCCAGGGTGCCGACGTGATAACTCTTCGCCAGCTCTGGAAGGAGCTTCCGTAGTGTGCGAATGTAGCGGTCAACCGGCCTTGCTTCCATGGCCTCTATTATAGAGAACCTAGGAGGAGTCTGCCTGCGGCGGTCCTCCATGCTACCCTTTCGCCCCCATGAGCACGCCCAGCCCAGCCCTCGCCCCTTCGCCCTTTCAAGCCTTCCGGTCTGTTCCGCGTACCGGCGTCGTCTACGTCACCCAGGAGGCCACGGCCCACGGCTACAAAACGGGGAACCCCGATTGGTCGAACCTCGGGCAGGGGCAGCCGGAGACGGGGCCGCTGCCGGGAGCGCCGCCGCGGGTGACGGGCATCGACATCGACCCCGCGGACCACTACTACGCTCCCGTGGCCGGCGTCTGGGAGCTGCGCGAGGCCGTGGCGTCGCTCTACAACCGGCTCTACCGCAAGGGCATGCCATCCCAGTACACGGCGGAGAACGTGGCGATCTCGGGTGGCGGCCGGGCGGCCCTCACCCGCGTCGTGGCCTCGCTCGACCAGGTGAACCTCGGCCACTTCCTGCCGGACTACACCGCCTACGAGGAGCTGCTGGACATCTTCCGGCTCGTCTCGCCCACCCCCATCCTGCTGCGCCGCGAGCAGGGCTACAGCTTCGGCGTCGAAGACCTGCGCCGCGAGGTGCTGGGCCGCGGCCTCGCGGTGATCCTGTTCTCGAACCCCTGCAACCCGATGGGCAAGGTCATCTCGGGCGGCGAGCTGGCGGACTGGGTGGCGGTGGGGAGGGACCTCGACTGCACGCTGCTGATCGACGAGTTCTACTCCCACTACGTATGGAGCTTCGGCGAGGGCGAGCCCGGCCCCATGGTGAGCGCGGCGCGCTACGTCGAAGATGTGGACAAGGATCCTGTGGTGATCGTGGACGGCCTCACCAAGAACTGGCGCTACCCCGGCTGGCGGGTCACCTGGACCCTGGGGCCGCGCTCGGTCATCGAAACGATCGAGAGCGCCGGCTCGTTTCTCGACGGCGGCGGCTCGCGGCCCCAGCAGCGGGCGGCAGTCGACCTGATGGAGCCGGAGATGGTGCTGGCCGAGGCACGGGCGATCCGCGAGACGTTCCTCCCCAAGCGGGAGCTGATGCTGCGCCGCGTGCACGAGATGGGGATGCGGATCTACCCCGAGCCCGCCGGCACCTTCTACGCCTTCGTCTCGGTGCGCGACCTGCCCGAGCCGCTCTCTGACGGCATGGCCTTCTTCCGCGCCGCCCTGGATCACAAGGTCATCTGCGTTCCCGGCCTCTTCTTCGACGTCAACCCCGGCCGCCGCCGCGCCCAGCGCCTGTCCCGTTTCCACCAGCACGTCCGCCTGTCCTTCGGGCCCGACCTGGAAGAGGTCCGGCGGGGGCTGGACAACCTGGAGGCGATGATCCGGGAAGCGCGTAAATAAACCTGCGTCCTCTCTCCTGGACGCTAAAGTACCCTTTTCCGGACCGCCCGGTTCCGGCGACCATAAAATTGAACGGCACCGATTCACCTCCTTGAATCGACCGCGGCGGCGAACGCTCCAACCCCCTTTCCAAACCGCCTTCTGTAAACGATTTGTCAAAATCCTGTGGACCTGGCATCGGCCTTGCGCTTTAGGAAGCCAAGGTTTCGCGGGTCCGTCGCCGCTTGAGGACGGCCCTAATTTTTGGGAGGTCGGCAAATGCGATCAATTTTCGTTCGAATGGCAGCGCTCTGCTTGTTCTCCATCACAATCGCCAGCATGGCCCGGGCGGCGTCCGGTGCGGAGCGGCCGCGAGGGTTGTCCTTCCGCGGCAAGAACAGCTCGATTCCCGCGCCTGTCCTCGGCGCCACCGTCGAGCTCAAGATCACAGGCATCATCGCCCGCGCGAAAGTCACCCAGATCTTCAAGAACGTCTCGGACGAATGGGTGGAAGGAATCTATATCTTTCCATTGCCCGGCGACGCGGCCGTCGACAGCCTACGCATGAAGGTGGGAAACCGCACGATTCTCGGCGTGGTGCAGGAGAAAGAGGAAGCACGGCAGACTTACGAAGCCGCGAAGCAAAATGGAGTGAAAGCGAGCCTCGTCGAGCAGCAGTTGCCCGACGTGTTCTCAACCGCCGTGGCCAACGTCGGTCCGGGAGAGACGGTCGAGGTAACGATCGAGCTGCAACAGGTGGTGAAGTGGGAGCAGGGACACTTCAGCCTGCGTTTCCCCATGCTGGTGGCGCGGCATCCCAACGCTACGCAGGAATCGGGCCCGCTCGTGCTGCCGCGGCAACTGGCGCCCGGCGCGCCACCCATCAATCCCTTCGCTTTCCATGCCGATCTCTATCCCGGGCTGCCGCTGGCGAAGCTCGAAAGCCCCAGCCACGGGATTACCGTAGCGCAGGGGAAAGGCTTCCAGTACGCCGTGGACCTCGCCAAGGGCGTCGAGCCGGCGGACTCGGATCTCGTTCTGGAGTGGACGCCGGCCGTGGGCCGGGAGCCGCGCGCCGTCTACTATTCCGAGGAGGTGGGCGGCGAGCGTTACTCGCTGCTCATGGTGATGCCGCCGGACTCCAGCGACGCCGTGGCGTCTCGCCTGCCGCGGGAGACTCTCTTCATCATCGACAACTCCGGCTCCATGGAAGGCGCCAAGCTGGAGCAGGCTCGCCGGGCGCTACTCCTCGGCCTCTCCAGGCTCCAGCCCATGGACTGGTTCAACGTAATCCGTTTCAGCTCCACCGCCGACTCCGTCTTCCCGCGTAGCGTCCAGGCAAGCTCCAGTGCCGTGGAACAAGCCCGCCGCTGGGTCGCGGATCTCAAGGTCGAGGGCGGCACGAACATGCTGCCCGCCATGGAGATCGCCTTCCGGAATCCGCCCCCTGCCGGCCTCGTGCCGCAGGTCATCTTCGCCACCGACGGCCAGCTTAGCGACGAGGCCGAGGTCGTCAAGCTCATCGGCGCAAACCTCGGCCAACGGCGGTTGTTCCCGATCGCCATCGGCACCGATCCCAACGCTCATCTTCTGGGCCAGCTCGCGACGATGGGCCGCGGAACGTTCACCGCCATCAGCGACATCGGCAAGGTCACCACGGCGATGGACGCCCTGTTCGCCAAGCTCGAATCGCCCATGCTCCAGGGGATCGACGTGCAGTGGAGCGATCCGGCGGCCGAAGCCTGGCCGGCGCGCTTTCCCGATCTCTACCTGGGCGAGCCCCTGATCGTCACCGCCCGGAGCACCACGAACGCCGGGCCGGTGACCGTCTCCGGCCAGCGCGGCGACAGCGCCTGGACGGACTCCTTCCCCGCCGCCGCCGACGTCAAGGGCGCCGGCATCGACAAGCTGTGGGCGCGCAAGAAGATCGCGGCGCTGACCGACAGCCTGCTGGAGGGTGCCGATAAGGCCGAGGTGCGGCGGGCTGTCGCCGAGCTCGGCCTGCGCCACCACCTGGTGACGGACTACACCAGCCTCGTGGCGGTGGACGAAAAGCCCACGGCGCCCGTGGGTATCGAGCTGGTGAGCAAGGTGCTGCCGGTGAATCCGCCGCGGCTGCAAAACTACGTTGGGCATTCGTACGGCGGAATGGTCGAGGACTGCATCACGGTCATGGGTGAGTCGCCGCTGCTCGACGAGCGCCGCATCAGCACGGGCGCACTCGTCAGCCAGACCGAGCTCGAAAGGATCCCTTCCTCCCGCGACCCGTGGGCGGTGCTGCAGTCCACTCCCGGAGTGCTGACCGATCGCATCAACGTCGGCGGCAACGAGAGCGGCCAGCAGTCGCGCTACGTGGGACCCGGCTCTGGCGGCGATCAGGCGGTGTGGTCCGTGGACGGCGTCGTCATGACCGACATGACGGCCCTCGGCTCCTCTCCTGGCTACTACGACTTCGACGCTTTCGAGGAGATGAACGTGACGACCGGCGGCAGCGACGCCGCCCTCGCCACCGGCGGCGTCGTGGTCAATCTGGTCACCAAGCGCGGCACCAACGAATGGCGCGGCTCCGGCCGCTACCTGGCGTCCAGCAGCAGCCTGCAAGCCGCCACCTCGGGCAACCGCATCGACAAGACCGCCGAAGAGGGCGCCGAGATCGGCGGACCGTTCATCAAGGACCGGCTCTGGGCCTGGGGTTCCTACTCCCGTTCGCGAATCGATCTGCTCACGATCGACAACTTCCGCGACGATACGACGCTCGATGATTGGAACGTCAAGCTCAACGCTCAGGTGTCCAGCAGCAACTCGGCAACCGTTTTCGCCTGGCAGAGCGACAAGGTCAAGCAGGGACGCAACGCCGGCCCGTTGCGGCCGCAGGAGACGACCTGGGACCAGTCCAGAACCGGCCCCAGCCCGACCACCTGGAAGGCGGAGGACACGGAGATCTTCAACAGCGCCTGGTATCTGACCGGCATGATCTCGCAGGTTCAGGGGGGCTTCCAGCTCCTGCCCGAGGGGGGTGATCGCAGGCCTTCCCGGGATGCGGACCTCGTCTGGCACAATAGCTTCCTCCGCCAACAGATCGAGCGTCCCCAGAAACAGGCCAAGCTCGACAGCTCGACGTTCTTCAACACTGGCAATACCTCCCACGAGCTCAAGTACGGAGCCGGCTACCGCACGGCGGAGTCGTCCACCCTGACCGCCTGGCCGGGCGGCGGCTTCGAGCTGGACCTCGGCGGCTCCCAGCTCCTGGTCCTCTCCCGCGACGCCGCGCCGAAGATCAAAACCGACTACAAGAGCCTCTACCTTCAGGACACGCTCACCTGGGGTTCGTTCACGTTGAACGCCGGCGCGCGCTGGGACCGCCAGGGCGGCCGCAACCAGGCCTCCGTCGCCGCCGCCAACCCGGAGTATCCCGCCCTCCTGCCCACCGTCCGCTACGCGGGTCAGGACACCGGCTTCACCTGGAGCGACGTGACGCCCCGCCTTGGGTTGACCTGGGCCCTGGGCGTCGAACGCAAGACGCTGCTGCGGGCCAGCTACTCGCGATTCGCCGATCAGCTCGGCACCGCCCAGGCAGGCTGGCTCAATCCCCTCGGTGGCCTTGGATATCGCTACTTCCTCGGCGCGCAAGAGATCGCGCCTCCCAGCGGCAACGTCAACCCCGTGACTTTCGGTTTCCTGCAATCGAACGCGGTCGACGCACGCCTCAGCGCTCCGCTCACCGACGAGGCACTGCTCAGCCTCGAGCACGCCCTGCTGCCCGAGTTCGTGGTGAGTTTCAATCTCACCTATCGCAAGCTCCACAACCTGCTCGAAGCGGAACGGCTCGTCTTCGACACCGCCGATCCTTATGCCGCCGGCTTGCTCGACAGCACCGGCCGAGTCCACCGCCGTAGCGACTATGTCGAGCGGTCACAGCAGGTCGCGGCGCCAGACGGCCGGGTCTATACCGTGCGTTACTGGGAGCTGCGGCCGGGCGTTTCCACGCGAAATGGTTTCTATCTGGGCAATGGCGAGCGCCAGCAGGAGTTCAAGGGGGCCTCGCTGACGTTTTACAAGCGGCTGGGCAACCGCTGGATGGCGCGCGGCAACGTCTCCTGTCAGGATTGGAAGTGGCGGATTCCGAGCAGCGCCAACGAAGATCCCACCGACACGATCGCCGGCGGCGTCGTGAACGGCACCGAGGTCCTTCAGGGCTCCGGCACCGCGTCCGGCCCCAAGGGCAACGTCTTCCTCAACGCGCGGTGGTCCTACAGCCTCAACGGCATGTACCAGATCTACCCCGACCGCTCCTGGGGTTTCAACGTCGCCGCCAACCTGAACGGCCGCCAGGGATATCCGCTCCGTTACGCCGGCCGCATCAACCGCGCGACGATCTCCGACAACGGGGGCTCGGGGCTCGACGTGCCCATCCAGTCGGATCCGGATGCCTTTCGCTACCCCGACGTCCACGTCGTCGATCTGCGGTTGGAAAAGGAATTTTCCTTCAGCGATTTCGGCCTGACTCTCGGGGTTGACGTCTTCAACGCCCTCAACGCGTCCTCTGTCCTGCAACGGCAAGGCGTCCTCGCCATGAACGGTGGCCCTCTCGGCAGCTCCGGCTCCGTGCTCGAAACCTTGAGCCCACGGATCTTCCGTCTCGGCGCCCGCTTGACCTTCCGATAAGGAGATTTAGAAATGCGATTCATCGCTCTGAGAACGGCGGCGCTCTGTTTCTTCCTGATGCTGGGCCTCGCCGCGGCGGGAAGTGCCACGGACAACCGGCAGGGACTCTTCGTCAACGGCGAAAGCGATTCGTCTCCGGCGGTCCCCGCGCCGGTGCTCGGCGCCACCGTCGAGGTGAAGGTGACGGGCATCATCGCCCGCACGAAGGTCACGCAGATCTTCAAAAACATTTCGAGCGATTGGGTGGAGGGGATCTACATCTTTCCACTGCCCGCGGACGCGGCGGTCGACACCTTGCGCCTGAAGGTGGGAAACCGCACAATCCTTGGCGCCATCCAGACCAAGGAGGAAGCGCGGCAGACCTACGCGGCGGCGAAGCAGCAGGGGGTGAAGGCGAGCCTCGTCGAGCAGCAGCGGCCGGACGTGTTCACCACCGCCGTCGCCCACATCGGCCCGGGAGAAACGGTGGAGGTCGCCATCGAGCTTCAACAGGTCGTGCGCTGGGAGGGCGGCCGGTTCAATTTCCGGTTCCCGATGGTGGTGGCGCCGCATCCGAAGGAGGCCGCGGGCTCCGGCCGCCGGCGCCTCTGGCTGCCGCCCATACTGCGCCGGGGCTCGGCACCTATCAACCCCTTCGCTTTTCACGCCGATCTCAACCCCGGTTTTCCACTGGCGAAGATCGAAAGCCCCAGCCACGCGATCACCGTAGCGAAAGGAAAAGAACTCCGTTACGCCGTGGACCTGGCCCAGGGCATCGCGCCCGCCGACTCCGACCTCGTCCTGGAGTGGGCTCCGGCCGTGGGCAGCGAGCCGCGGGCCGTGTACTACTCCGAAGAGGTCAATGGCGAGCGCTACTCGCTGCTCATGGTGATGCCGCCCGACGCACCCGGGATCGCGGCGTCGCGCCTGCCGAGAGAGACGATCTTCATCATCGACACCTCGGGGTCGATGGAAGGCACCTCGATCGAGCAGGCCCGCCAGGCCCTGCTCTTTGGGCTCTCCAGGCTCCAGCCTGGGGATTGGTTCAACGTCATCCGCTTCAGCTCCGACGCGACTTCGGTGTTTCCTGAAAGCGTTCCGGCGAGCCCCGCGGCGATCGACCAGGCTCGCCGCTTCGTCACCGCTCTAAAAGCCGACGGCGGCACCTCCCTGCTGCCGGCGCTTCAAATCGCTTTTCGCAAACCCGCGCCGGCCGGCCTCGTGCCTCAGGTCATCTTCGCCACGGATGGAGATCTCCAGGATGAGGCGCAGGTCGTCGGTTTCCTCAACGCGAATCTCGGCCGTCGACGGCTGTTTCCGATCGGTATCGGCTCGGCTCCCAAGAACCGCGTTGTTGGGCAGGCTCGCGGCTCTCGGCCGGGGTTCCTTTACAGCCATCAATAGCGTCGCCAGTGTCGCCGCCACCATGGGCGCCCTGTTCTCCCAGCTCGCGTCGCCCATGCTCCAGGGGATCGACGTGCAGTGGAGCGATTCGGCGGCGGAGGCGTGGCCGGCGCGCGTGCCCGACCTGTATCTTGGCGATCCGCTGGTGGTGACGGCGAAGTCGGCGGCGGACGCCGGACCGGTGAGCGTCTCGGGCCATCACGGCGATCCCGGCAAGACGGACTGGCAGGATTCCTTCCCCGCCGCCGCCGAGGTCAAGGGCGCGGGGATCGACAAGCTCTGGGCGCGGAAGAAGATCGAGGCGCTGACCGCCAGCCTCCAGGACGGAGCCAGCCCGGCCGAGGTGGGGCGGAGTATCGCCGAGCTCGGCCTGCGCCACCATCTGGTGACGGAGTACACCAGCCTCGTGGCGGTCGACGATCAGGCCACGGCGCCCTCGGGCCTCCAGCCGATCCGCAAGGTGATGCCGGTCAATCCGCCGCGGGAGGACGTCGCTCAGCCCGATGCGGTCGAGGACGTGATCACGGTCACGGCCGAGTCGCCCCTGCTGGACGAGCGGCGGATCAGCACCGGTGCCAACGTCTCCGCGGCGGATCTGGAGAAAATCCCCACCGCCCGCGATCCGTGGGAGGTGCTGCAGGCCGTCCCGGGCGTGTTGCCGGCTGGCATCAACGTTGGAAGCGACGAGAGTGGTCAGCAGGCACAGCCCCTTGGTCCCTCGCCCAGCTACTACGACTTCGATGGCTTCGAAGAGCTGCGGTCCACCCTGCTGGAAACGGAAGCGAAGACACTTTGCGAGGAGGTGCGGCGAAACGGCTGGAAGGGCCTCACGCTGAAGCGCGCGCTTAGCGCCGCGTCGTCCCAGGAGCTGGCCCTGGTCAATGCCGACGCGAACGGTCTCCTGCGGGGCTTCGTCGCCCTGCTGCTCCACAATAAAGGCTGCGCCGAGCCGCCGGAGGACGTGCTCAACGAGGCGAGGGAGTACAGCCGGCGGTTCGGGACTTCCGCTCCAGAGTGAACTCTATGCTGCCGGGCCAGGAGACCTCGCCTTCTGGCCCATTTCTCTTGCTACCGGATGAAGCGGATCGGGCAGACCTGTGCCTTGGCAATAGGGTCGAGCTCGTGATGATCGCTCGAAACCAAGGTCGCTGCATCGCGCATCGCTCGGGCCAAGGCGAAGCAATCGGCAAGCGAGACCCGCGCCCACTTTCCTTTCAGTTTGCCGGCGGCTCGCCAAAGAGAGGACGGCATTTCGTCGTCGAGCTCGAAGCCGTAACCTTCGAGAATCTCTTCGACGCCGTCAGCGATCTCTTCACCGTCACGGCGATATAAGTCGTAGTACACCTCGCAAACGTTGATTGCATGCACGACGCAACGATGGTTCCCGTCTCGCAAAAGCTCCTCAACGACTGCAGCTCCCGGCTCGGCTTGTAAGAGGGCGACGACGGCACAAGCATCAAAGACGTAGACCAATTCAGCCGGCAAACTTGGTCTCCTCGATCTCAGTCTCTTCGACCTTGCGACGTGCAATCTCTTCGCTTGAGGAAAGAAGTCCGCGGCCGATTCCATGCAACCGGCGCAGCCGCTCGCCCCGCTCTTCGGGCGAGAGTTGCCGGAAAGGGCGCCGGTCTCGAGTGAGCTCGGCCCTCATGGCCTGCCATCGTGCCCGGGCTTCATCGTTGACGCTCTCCGGCAGGCTGACCGTCTCGGCTTCGGCTTCAGGGGGAGTCAGAAGAATCAGGGTCGCCGGCCCGGATCGAACTGTTTCCGGCACCTCGACGTAGAGCCGATGGTCTTCCGGAATCAACACACGAATCTGGTGTTTCGCCATGAATGCTCTCCTGTTCTCCGCGGGGGCCGGAAGCCGG
This sequence comes from Thermoanaerobaculaceae bacterium, assembly GCA_963717295.1. Classification (GTDB taxonomy): domain Bacteria; phylum Acidobacteriota; class Thermoanaerobaculia; order Multivoradales; family UBA5704; genus DATARR01. Next base: position 5,329,533 of record OY970330.1, on the reverse strand, counting down.
CTTCTCGCCGAGCCTGCGATTGATCGTACCACCTGCCCTCCAGTCCCACGAAGCGGACAGAGCCTTTGAGCTGTAAACTCCCGGAGCCATGAACGAACCCCTCCCTCCCTCCGACAGCGAACGCTATCTCGCCGCCGCCCTCGACGCTTGTCGCAGGGCGGGCGAGATCCACCGCTCGCACTTCCGGTCGGCCCACCTCCAGGTCGAGATCAAGCCGGACGCCTCGCCCGTCACCGTGGCGGACCGGGCGTCCGAGGAGGCGATCCGCGAGGTTCTTCACCGGGCGACGCCGGAGCTCGGCCTGCTCGGCGAGGAGTTTGGCCAGGAGGGGAGCGAGACCGACCGCTGGATCGTCGATCCCATCGACGCCACCAAGAACTTCGTGGCGGGCCTCCCTTTCTTCGCCACCCTGATCGGCCTCGAGCGGGGCGGCGAGATCGTGCTGGGCGTCGTCCACGCGCCGGCCCTCGGGCCCGGCTCAGGGCTCTTCGCAGCTCAGGAGGGCGGGGACCCCGCCGCGCTGGGAGAGACCTGGTGGGCGGCGCGGGGACAAGGGGCCTGGGGCGGGACGGGAACCACGCTCGCCACCACCCGCCGGCGCCGGCTGCGGGTGAGCCACGTCTCCGAGGTGGAGAAGGCGTTCGTGGGCCATGGCGGCCTCAGGATCTTCCAGCGCCGGGGCCTCTGGCCGGCGCTCTCCGATCTCGTCGCCCGCACCGCCCGCACCCGCGGCTTCGGCGACTGGTGGGGCCACATTCTCGTCGCCGAGGGACGCTGCGACGCGATGGTGGAAGGCGAGGTCCTCCTCCACGACGTGGCGGCCCTCAAGCCCATCGTCGAGGAGGCGGGAGGCGTCTTCCTCACCCGCCACGACGCTCCGCTGGTGTCGAATTTCCGCGAGGCGACGCTCTCCGCGAACCGGGAGCTGGCGGCGCCTCTGCGAGAGCTGCTGGGGTTCTGAATACGGCGAGTTACCGCGCCGTGACGTGAATCCGGTGCCACGAGTTGTTGGCGTAGCCCTTGAAGTTCCATACCTGGGCGGCGGCGGATGGCTGAGTCTGGGCGGCGGTATCAAAAGCGCGGCAGACGATTTCCTGGGGCCCCGGCTTGAGGTCGAGCTGAGCCTCCCAGAGACGCCAGACGAAGGCGCCCTCGCCCTGCACGAAGTCGGCGACGGTCCAGGTTTCGCCGCCGTCGGCCGAGACGTCCACCCGCGCCACACTCCGGTTGCCGCCCGCCAGCGACCAGCCGCGGACAGTGACCTTGCCGGCGGTGACGGCCGCCTTGTCCTCGGGCGAGAGGATGACGGAGGTCACGGGCGCTTCGCCCAGCATCAATCCCTTGTCCCAATCCACGTTGTCTTTGTTGAAGCTGGCCGGGAACAGGCGGTAGGCCTTGGCCTGGAAGTAGTTGTCCGACGGCTTGTCCTGCAAGGTGATGCGGGAGAGCCACTTGACGCTGCGCGCGCCGATGTAGCCCGGCACGATCACCCGCAGAGGCGCGCCGTGGGCCGCCGGCAACGGCTTGCCGTTCATCGTGTCGGCCAGCAGCACCTCGCCGGAGAGGGCCTTCTCCAGGGGGATCGAGCCGCCGAAGTGGAAGCGGTGGCCGTGGCGCTCGGTGTCGTCGAGCCCGGTGAAGGCCACGTGACGGCCCGGTTCCGCCTCGATGTCGGCCGCCGCCAGCAGGTCGCTCAGACGCACGCCGGACCATTCGCCGTGGCTCACCGCCTCCGTTCCCCAGGGCAGCTCGTCGGGGATGGGCTTGTAGGCCATCATCTCCACGCGGCGGTTGCCGGCGCATTGAAGCGTGGCCCCGACCGTGGCCCGTGGAAAACGCCGCAGATCGGCGATCGACAGCGTGAGGGGCTGCTCCATCAGGCCGTCCACGGTGAGGCGGTACGCCGCGCGGTCCACCGTGGGCACGCCACCGTGATTGCGGACGAAGAACAGGGCGTTGGTGGTGACGAAACCAGCCGCGAGCTGCTCGGGAGGAGGACCGCCGTTGAAGGGATCCTGCTGCCGGACGATGAAGTCCGGGTGCTTGTCAAAAAGAGTCATGGAGCTCCTGGAAGGACGCGTTCGCTTGGAATCTTTCAAGCGTCATACGAAAGGGGCTTGGAGCATCGCCGGTAGAGATCGCCGCCCTCGGGCTGGAAGATGTCGCAGTGATCCATCTCGCCGCCGTAGATGTGGAGGGTGAGAGAGGTGAGGCCGGGGCGGGCGTTGGCCAGCACATGATGCTCGAAGGGCGGGATGAGAGCACCCGCCGAGCCGGCACAGGCGTGGGCGGAATCCCGCTCGGCGAAGCGATAGAGGCCGTCCGCCTCCTCGGCCAGCAACTCGTAGCGCGTCACGGCCATCTCCCCCTCGATCACGCCTTCCACGCACCAGATGCCGGCGTGGTCGTGCAGGGCGGTGCGCTGGCCCGGCCCCCAGGTCATCACCACGGCGGTGAAGCCCAGCTCGTCGTCGCGGTAGAGGAGGCGGCGGGCATAGCGGTCCGGCATGGGCTGCCGGAAATGCTCGGGGAGAGTCAATCCCTCGGCGGGGATGAAGGACTCCAGATCGTCCTTGATCCGCTCCGTGATGGCATGGACCTCGCCGAGGCGGACCGCCGCGCACAGCCGGTCGATCAAAGGGTCCACGACGGTCGATTCGGTCTTCATGACATCTCCTTCGAGGAATTCCGGAACGGTCAGTCCTGCTCCAGGTAAGTGTACCCCGCCAGCCCTTCCTCATAGCGCCGCAACAGGGTCTTCGACTCCTCGAAGGTCATGCGCTTGGCCTTCAGCGCGGCCTCGGTGGCCTGCCGCACCTTCGCGACCAGCTCGTCCCGGTTGTAACGCACGTAGCGCAGCACGTCGGTCACCGTGTCGCCGTTGATCACCCCTTCGATTCGGTAGTCGTCCTCCTCGTCGAGGGAGACGTGGACGGTGTTGGTGTCGCCGAAGAGGTTGTGCAGGTCGCCCAGGATCTCCTGGTAGGCCCCCACCAGGAAGGCGCCCAGGTAGTAGGGCTCGCCGTTGAAGGGATGAAGCTCCAGCACGTCCTTGACGTCGCGGCGGTCGATGAAGTGGTCGATCTTGCCGTCCGAGTCGCAGGTGATGTCCGCCAGCACGGCGCGGTTCGACGGCTCCTCGTCCAGCCGGTGGATGGGCACGATGGGGAAGAGCTGGTCGATCGCCCACGAGTCCGGGAGCGACTGGAAGACCGAGAAGTTGCAGAAGTAGGTGTCCGCGAGCGTCCGCTCCAGCCCCTCCAGGTCCTCCGGCACCTGGGGAAGCGTGCGGGTGATGCGCAGGATCTTCTGGCAGGTGGCCCAGAACAGGTCCTCGGCGAGGCCGCGGTCCTCCAGCGAGAGGTGGCCGAGGTTGAACAGGCTCAGGCACTCGTCGCGGTAGGAGATGGCGTCGTGGTACGACTCCAGCAGGTTCTTGCGCGACACCTCGCGGTAGGTCTCGAACATGTTGCGCAGCGACAGCTCAGTGCCCTCCGGCGGCTTGCGGGGCAGCTTACCCACCGCGAACTCGGCGACCCCCAGCACGTCGATGACGAGCACGGCGTGATGGGCCACCGTGGCGCGGCCGGACTCGGAGACGATCGTCGGATGCGGCACGCCGCGGGAGTCGCACACCTCCATGACGCCGAACACCACGTCGTTGGCGTACTCCTGAAGCGTGTAGTTGAGCGACGACGTGAAGTTGGTCTGCGAGCCGTCATAGTCGACGCCCAGGCCGCCGCCGACGTCGAGATAGCCGAGCGGGGCCCCCATCTTCACCAGGTTGACGTAGACCTGCGAGGCCTCGCGCAGCCCGTCCTTGACGGCACGGATGGAAGAGATCTGGCTGCCGAGATGAAAGTGAAGCAGCTCGAAGGTGTCGAGCAGGTCGTTGTCCTTCATGTACTGCACGGCGTCGAGCAGGTCGCGGCCGGTGAGGCCGAACTTGGAGCGGTCGCCGCCGGAGGCCTCCCAGTGGCCGGAGCCCTTGGCGGAGAGGCGCGAGCGCACGCCGATGCGAGGACGCACCCCCATCTTCACGGCCATCTGCCGGATGAGCGGCAGCTCCGAGGGCTTCTCCACCACCAGGATGACGTGGCGGCCGAGCTTCGAGGCGAGCAGCGCCGTCTCGATGTACTCCTCGTCCTTGTAGCCGTTGCAGATGATGAGCGCGTCCTCGTCCTCGAGCATTGCCATGACGGCCAGCAGCTCGGGCTTGGAGCCTGCCTCGAGGCCGTAGTGATAGGGGCGGCCATAGCCGACCAGCCGCTCGACGAGATAGCGGTCCTGGTTGACCTTGATGGGATAGACCCCGCGGTAGGAGCCCTTGTAGCCGTACTCGGAGATGGCGCGGCCGAAGGCCTCGTTCAGCTCGACGACGCGGGCCTTGATGATCTCGGAGAAGCGGATCAGAAGCGGCAGCCCGATGCCGCGCTCCCGCACCTCGTCCACCAGCTCCTTGAGGTCGATGGCCGGCGAGCCGTGGCCGCCGGGATGCACGACCATGTGGCCGTGTGCATCCACCGAGAAGTAGTTGTTGCCCCAACCCCGGATGTTGTAGAGGTCGAGGGAGTCGGCCGGCGTCCAGCGGCGGTTCAAGGGTGCGGTGGCGGCCATCTCGGTGCGACGACTCCTCTCATGATCCCTGAAACGGGAAAAAGCTCTGACGTTCCAAGACCAATTTCGGGAAACGCCGGATGGGAGCCATCCGGGGGCGGAAACTCTAACACGATTTCCGGGGGGTGTCCGGGGTGTGGCCCGACCCCCACCCGACCCTCCTTGGCGGGGCTTGGCGAGACCATGAGAATGGACGGACCTTTCCCGTCCCAGATTCTTCCGCTAGCCGGCGAAGACGTCCTCAAGCCTCTGCGCGGTCACGGCTCGGTCGAACCATTCCAAGAGCCGCTCGAGCTCGGCACCCGCGATTCGCCTCTGGGCGCCCTTGGGGAGAGCGCCGAATTTCTTCTCCAGCAGCCGGAGCAAAGCATGGGCCTCTCCTTCCTTGCGTCCTTCATGGCGCCCCTTCTGAAGGCTCTCCTCAGCGAGCTTCCGGTTCCATTCGTCAATGCGTTCCGCCAACATGTTTCAGCTCCTTCCAGACTCAACCGCCCAGGGATCTCATCGGACGACAGCCCCAGACGGGGGAAGATCACGTTCTCCATCCAGGCTTCGAAGGCGCGGCGCAAAGACTCATCGTTCCCCACATGCTGCCGCAGCCGGCCGATGCCTCCAAGCATTTCGTCCCAGGCCCTGCTCCTCTCCATCCGGAACAAGTCGGCCACCGGGCTCTCGCTCGCTTCGAGCAACGCCAGCGGCGGCCCAGGCCTCGCCGAGAATCTCGCAAAGGAGATCGCGGATCATCCGCGCATTGGAAAAGAACAGATGATAGCTGGAGTCGTGTTGTCCCAAGAGCTTTTGTCCTCTTGGCGAGGATAGCAAACGCCGGACGTTTCGAGAAGGCGGAACGACGGGGCGCAACCTCGGCCCGAATGACACGGCATCCGGGCCGAAGGATTCGGGACTACGGCGTATCGAACGTCGCGAACAGCCTGGGGCCGCCGGTCTGGCGGGCGATGGTGGCGAGCGCCGCGCCGCTGTTGGGACCGCCGGTGACGCAGCTCCCCGTACAGCCGTCGGCGTAGCCGACCAGGACCCGCCCCTGGGCGTCGACCGTGACGTCGATGAAGTCGAGGAGGTTCCGGGTCACACCGCAGGTGGTGCCGCCCAAGCAGATGGAGCCGCGCTGCACCGGATCGCCGGGAGTGGCGTCGGCCGTCGTCCAGGTGGCGCCGCCGTCGGTGGTGGTCGCGACATAGAGGTGCCAGACGCCGGGGAAGGTGGGGACGTCGCCGATTCCGTCGGCTCCCGGAGCCGGAGTGCCCAGGAAGGCGTAGGCGGCGCGATTGCCATCGCCCGCCACCACCGCCGGGAAGGCGGTGTTCTGGATGCCGAAGGCGGCGCCCGCGTCGGCGGGAGCCGACCAGGTGACGCCGCGGTTGTGGGAGGCCGCGATCCGGGCATGGCCGTCGCCATCGGCATAGCCGAAGTAGACCGTGCCGTTGGCGCCGATCCCCACCGAAGGGTCGCTGCCGGTCCCAGCGCTGCTGCCGGGAATCGTCCGCACCGTCCAGGTCAGGCCGTTGTTGGCCGACACCGCCACCCCCTGCCCACTGTTGCAGCTCTTGTTGGGGACGTACGCCGTGCCGTCCGGCGCCACCTTGACGTGGCCGTGCAGCCCACCACACTGCAGCACGGTGTAGATCGGGACCGCCGGATTGAAGGTCAGACCGCCGTTCAGGCTCGCCGCACAGGCCGCGTAAGCGATGTTCTGCGAGCAGTAATAGACGATGTGCTGCGCGAGGAGCGCCGGAAGGCCGGAGGCGAAGGAGCCGGCGCCTACCGTCTGGTGGTCGACCCCGGAGGTGAGCCCGGTCATCAGCGCCGGCAGCCAGCTCGCGCCGTCGTTGTCGGTGAAGGCCATGAGGCTGGTGTTGCCGGCGAGCTGCGCCACGAAGGTACGCCCGATCTTGGAGTCGGTCGAGAGGATCGGGTCCAGGGTGGTGAGGCTGGTCAGGGTGTAGCTCACGTCCTCCCAGAAGGCGGTGGCCGGCGTGCGCGAGTCGTCGAAGCCGACCCGCAGGGTCTGGAGACCGGCAAGGTACATCACCTTGCCGGTCTTCCAGTTGACGCCGATCGAGGGCTCTCCGGCGCTGGTGCCCAGAGGGTCGGGGGCGGGGTAATTCGCATAGGTAGGGGGGCCGGAAGCGAAGGCGGGGATGGCGAGAACCGAGGCGAGGGCGACCGTTCTTACGACTTGGCCGAGGGGGCGGAACGCGTTCATGAAACCCTCCTTGACATGGGATGGACAGATCCGGCCGGAAGCCGTCCGGCATCGCCGGAGAGTGCATTCTCCATGCCCGGTGGAGCGAGGGGAATGAGGGAAATCCCTCAAGGCCCCTGGGAGCTCCCTCAGGGAGTGGAACCGAGCCTGAGGATGACTTTGGGAAAGGCTCTCTTCAGCGGGGCCGGGCCCCGCGCTTGCCGGAGAAGATGAACACGTGCTGGGTGGGTAGCGTCTCGATCTGGTTCAGGAGCAGGAAGCCGCCGCGGGTCCACTCGGCGAGCACCTGCTCCGTGGACATGCGGTGCTTGATGTTGATGTGGGCGGCCGTCTCGCCCTCCAGGCGGTACTCGACCAGCGTCACCGTGCCGCCGGGGGCGAGGCTGGCGCGCATGGCGGCGAGCATGGGCTCCGGCTTCTGGAACTCGTGGTAGACGTCCACCAGGAGGATGCGGTCGATACTCCCGGCCGGCAGCTTCGGGTCGGTCTCGGTGCCAAGGATGGGGATGACGTTGGCGAGGTTCTCCTTGGCGATGTCCTTCTTCAGGAGGTCGATCATCTGCGGCTGGATGTCCTCGGCGTAGACCTTGCCGGACGGCCCGACCGCCTTGGCCAGCCGGCGGCTGAAGAAGCCGGTGCCGGCACCGATCTCCACCACGGTCATCCCGGGCCGGACGCCCATGGCCTCGATCACCATCTCCGGCTTCTCCATCTCGGCCCGCCCCTCCCGCTCGAGCCAGTCCGCGTGCTCCCAGCTCATCACGTTCGCCGGCTCGCGCTTCGGCGCTTCCTGGGAAGCGACCGGAGCTGTCGCCGTCACAGGAGCCGCTGGAGCTGTCGCCGCGGGAGCAGGCGCCTGCCCGTTCGAAGGCACCGGAGCACCACAAGCCAGCATCAGGAGAATCAGCGGCAAGACCCAACGGAACGGGGTATGGCGGGGGGATAAGGATCTGAGGGTCATGGCTGTCTCCTGCTCGCGTGAAAAGCTCATCCCCCGGAACAACGGGGAGGCCGGACGTGCCATTCCCGAATGGCCCGCGGGGAAGTTTCCTCTGGACATAGTGCGCGTTGCGTCTTATGGTGCCAGCCATAGAAACCGCGTCAGCTTTCAAGCAGCTCTTTGAGGAAGCGCGCCAGCACGACGATTACTGGACCGAGGGCCTGATCGTCGACTTCACCGAGGGACGCTCCGTGGCCCGGCGCCACTAAGCCGGCGATGTATACGCGGGGGCGTTGAGCCTCCCGGGAGGATCTGAAACCATGGCGGTTCGCATCGTTCGACTGGGGACACCCCGTGATCCTGAGGAAGGCTTGCGCATCGGCACCGTCCGCCGGCCGCCGCGCGGTGTGCGCAAGGAGGACTATGCCGCTCGTAATTATTACGACGCCTGGCTGCCGGAGCTGGCTCCGAGCCAAGAGCTCGTGTCCTGGGCGTTCGCGGAGCCTTGGACGCCAAAGCGCTGGACCACTTTCGAGCGGCGATACCGGCAAGAGATGCGCGAGCCGGCGACCCAGCGGCTCGTCGCCCTGCTGGCGGCGCTCTCTGCTCAGACGAATTTCTCAGTGGGCTGCTACTGCGAGGACGAGACCCATTGCCATCGTTCCCTCTTGAAGAGACTCCTCATCGAACAGGGAGCGGAGGTCCTCTGAGTCTCTTGGGACCTGCTACCCTTGCATCCCGTAACCCGGTTTTGCCCTCGCTAACGCTGTCGATTGGAAGGAGATATTCATGAAGCGACTCGCTCTCTGTGCCGTGGCCGTCCTGCTCACCTCGGGCGCTCTCCTCAGCAGGCCCGCCGCGGCCTGCCCCATCAATCCCACCTGCAGCGCCGCTCAGTGTCAGAGCTCCTGCCTCGCCAAGGGTGCCGAGGGTGGATCCTGCACGGGCGTCTGCCATAGCTGTATTTGTCTGTTTTGACGTTTCGATGGGCCCCGCCGGGCCGGTTTCCCGGCGGGGGAAGTGGCCGGAGGCGGGTCGGTCAGGGCGCCTTGGGCGCCTCGGCCTGGTGCGCGAGGAGCACTTCGAGCTTCCGCAGGCGCGCGCCCTGCTCGGCGAGGAGCTGCTTCTGCTGGTCAAGCTCGGCGCGCTGCCGGTCCGCCAGATCGCGGAGGGTCCCGATCTCGGCGGTCTGGTTCGTGAGCTTGCCCTCCTGCCGCTGCACCTCGTTCAAGAGCATCAGGTTGACGACATGGTAGCGCACGGTCTGGGCCTGGCCCTTGCCGTCGAACTGGACGAGCTCCGGATCGATCTTGGCGACCTCCTCGGCGATCAGGCCATACTGCAGGCGGTGCGAGCCGTCGTCGTAGGGGGCCTTGTAGCGGAAGGTGACGGGGCGCAGTTGCATCAGCAGGCTGCTGGCGCCGGCCATGTCCGCGACGTCCTCCTTGTAGCGCGCCGAGGAAGTCAGGGTCCCGAGCTGCCCGTTCGAATCGATGTAGACCTGGACGCCGCTCGCCACCGTGACCCCGCTCACCCCGGCGAGGTAGGCCGCGGTCTGGGTGTTGCCGATCCGGATGGTGTTCGACTCGTTGCCGGGCGCCGAGTTGCCGATGTCGATGTTGTTGCTGCCCGAAGAGATGTTCGAGCCGGCGAAAAAGCCGAGGCCGATGTTTCCCGTCCCGGTGGAGTTCGTCGCCAGGGCGTTCGAGCCCACCCCGGTGTTACTGCCGCCGGTGGTGAAGAACAGGGCGTTCAAGCCCACCGCCACGTTGTCTCCCGAGGTCGTGTTGCGGCTCATGGCGCTGTTGCCGACGGCGACGTTGCCGCTGCCGGTGGTGTTGGCGGAGAGCGAGCCCGAACCTACCGACGTGTTGACGGAGCCCGTTGACGTAGCGTTCTGGGAGAACGTGCCAAGCGCGGTGTTGGAGCCGCCGCTGGTGCAGACGAGCAGGCTGTTGTAGCCAAGGCCGGTGTTGCTGTTGCCCGAGGTCAGGGCCGCCATGCTGTTGACCCCGACCGCGGTATCCCGGGCGCCGGTCGAAACTCCCGGATTTCCGGCGTTGGTGCCAAGGAAGAGGTCGGTCGGCCCTTGGGCCCAGGCCGTGGAGGCGAGGGCGAGCAGGGAAAAACTGGCGAGGACAAGGGAGCGACGGGACGAGTTACCCATGAGCAAATCTCCTTCTGGATGCCACCCGCCGCTGAAACCGGAATGGCTGAGAGCGGGAAGCAAGTCCTGAGCGCTTCAAGCTCTGCGACGTTACCATGTCGTCGCTCGCCCGTCCTGGCATGCTAGAGAGTCGGTACCAGGCCGGCCTCCACGATTCGCCGGTCCCGGGTGACCAGGGTGGCGCCGAGGATCCGGGCTGTCGCAACGATGATGCGGTCGGCAGGATCGCGGTGGAAGGAGTCGGGTAGAGCGGCGACCTCCGCGGCCACGGCTGGCGTAATCGGCACCCGCTGCACCAGAGGTGGGGCCGTTGCCTGTTCGAGCCACTCGCGGAGAGGCAGGTGCAGCTTGATTCGGCCTAAGCTGAAGAGAGTCGCGATCTCCCACAAGGTGATGTCGGCAACCCACAAGGGATTCGTAGCATCCGCTTGATCGAGGACGTGCCGTTGCTCCTGGGAGAGCCGCGGATCCTCCCCCAGCCACCAGAGCAGAATGTGAGTATCGAGAAGAGCTTTCAAAGGTCAGGATCGCTCTCGGCGTCCCACGCCGCGGCCGGGAGTACGGGCTTGACCACATCTCCCAGGATCTCGACCGTCCCGAAGAGACCCCGTTGCGGGTACTCGCTCTTGCCGAGAGCTGGCGGCACCAGCCTAGCCACTGCCCGACCCCGCTTCAAAATGGTGACCGACTCACCCGTTTGCTCGACCTCATCCAGGATGGCCAGGCACTTGGCTTTGAACTCGGAAGCTCCGATCGAACGCATGTGACCACTTTAGATGACCAGTTGGACGCTGTCAATGGTCCGGCTGTACTTGTTGGCAATGCCCCTAGCCTACTAGCTGAGCGAGCGGAACAAGTCTCTCCTGCCGATACTTGAGACCGTGCCCACCCGGCGACCCCGCCCGAGGGCGCGTGCTCTTTCAAGGGCTGCAGACGTTCGAACCGGAGTTGATCCCGGCGAAGAGCCCTTCATGGCGAGCCGGAAGGCGTCGGCAGGAATTTGATTTGGTTGTCCGTCTAAAGGACGGGAGTCGCTCGTTCTTTGGGGGGGCATGCATTTCGGCTGAAAGTAGTAGAGAGTGAGATGAGACAGAGTCTGATCGGAAGACTTCACTATTGCCGAGGCTGCGCAGGCGCCGGTCGGATAGAGTTGAATCGAGGTTAAAGGGCCACAAAGGAGAGAAAAATGATGCCTCCCATTTTTTCGTGTCTTTTGCTTCAATCTGTGTCGTCGGGATTTGGAAGTGACGGCACTCTAATCGCAGCGATCATTGCCGCGGCAGCCTCGTTGCTTGTGCAGCTTTTCGTCTTCATGCGCGTCCGTGATTTACAGACCCGTGATCATAACTTTCAAGAAGAGCTGCAAAATTCTATTGCTGAGGCGCGGAACAAATTTGAAGCAACGCAGAATGCGGCTCAACAAACTTTTGAGGAGAAGCAGCAAAATATTCACCAAGACTTCGAGAGCAAAATGAATCACGACCTCGCGATTATTGAAGGTGCGCAAGCAGAACGCGAACAGCATCGCCAGCATGAGTTGAATGAGAAATTAGAACAATTCAAAGCAGAGCTCGATCTATGGCGAAAAGCAGTTCCCCAGATTATAAACCGCGTTCAGGCTATTCGTGGCCATTTGTCTCGAACCTGCGATGACCTGAGGATGCTTGCTTTTAGCTCTCACGCATGGGACGACCAGGAGATGGTAGAGCACTCTGCCGTTGTGCTTCAAAATTCGGCAGGTCTTTTTACTCGGCCGGCACCCAACACGCCGGATCTCCCGACAGAGTTGCGCCCGGTCTTTTTAGCAGTGCGGTCTGCTGTGGCTCGGATGTTTCTTGCCTTTCACGTGGTGAAAAATCTTAGAGACTCAGAAGTCACTCGGAGTGAAATCAAGTCCTCTTGGGAGGCCCTCGTAAGAGCTCGCGATGAATTCTTCCAGCAAGCGGATCAATTTGAACGCTCTGCTTATAAGTGGGATGAGCATGGAATTAGACATATATTTGGAGGAGTGACACCGAGCGATTCGAAAGGGCAGACCCTCGCATTAGAGCAGCAAGAGGCAATTGCGCTTTTGAGGCCGCCACTGCCACTCTTGGCCTAGCGGAACAGATCTCCCTGCAGATACTTGAGCCCCGAGTCGCAGAGGATCGTGACCACCCGGTGGCCCGGTCCGAGGACCTTGGCCCTTCCAAAGCCGCCCAGACGTTCGAGCCCGAGCTGATCCCCGCAAAGAGCCCTTCTTCGGCGGCCAGCCGGCGGGTCGTCCGGAAGGCGTTCTCGTCGGTCACCGGGATGAGCTCGTCGATGAGGTCGCGCCGCAGGATCGAGGGCACGAAGCCGGCTCCCATCCCCTCCAGACGGTGTCCGCCGTAGGGGGGATGACCGGCGATGGGGCGGGAGTTTGCGGGCTCGATGGCCAGGCAGCGCACTCCTGGCAGGGTGGCTTTGAACACCTCGGCGTTGCCCGAGAAGCTGCCGCCGGTGCCCACGCCGGTCACGAACTCGTCGAAGCGGCCATCGAGCGCCGCCAGGATCTCGCGCGCCATCGGCGCGTAGCCCGCCCGGTTGTCGGGGTTGTTGAACTGGTCGGTCCAGAAGGTGTCCGGCTCGGCCGCGAGCTCCTTCACCCGCGCCAGGGCTGCCTGGATCAGCTCGGGCGTGATCTTGCGATCGACGCTCGGGATGATCTCGACGGTGGCCCCGAAGGCCCGCATGGTCTGGAGCTTCTCCTCGGAGAAGGCGTCCGAGGAGACGAAGTGCGCCCGGTAGCCCCGGGTGGCACAGACCATGGCGAGCGAGCTGCCGGTGCTGCCGCCGGTGTAGTCCACCACCCGGCCTCCCGGCCGCAACGTTCCTCGCGCCTCCGCCCCCTCGATCATGGAGAGGGCCATGCGGTCCTTCAGGCTGCCGGTGGGGTTCGCCCCCTCCCATTTGACGTAGACCTCGGCGCTCCCCGGCTCCGGCAGGTGCTCGAGGCGAAAGAGCGGCGTGTTTCCGATGCGAGTCATGGTCTCTCCAGGGCTGGAATGGGTACTGGGATGACAGTCGTGTCACAGATCGGCATGGCGCTCAACCCGGAAGGGTTCGCTCCGTAGAGCTTGGTAGGAGGAGCAAAACCATGCTTCAGGCAATTCCAAAAGCTTTGTTCTCCCGTGGCTTCACTGTCGTGGATGGGGCGCAAACCGTAGCAGACCTAGAGAGATCCTGGTGGACCGAGCGAGGGGTTCTGACGGTTCAGGGCGCTCCCTTTAAAGTATATCGGGAAGGGATGATTTTCGGCCCGTTCCTCCTCGAAACCGAGGAAGCCGTCGTGGCGCGCGCCGCTCTTAAGACAAGACTGTTCGGCAATGCCTTCGCGATCGAGCACGCCGGAATGCAGTACTCGCTCCGAACCAAAGGGAAGGGATGTACGCTGTTGAACGGCCTCGGAGAAAAAATCGGTGCGCTCTACAGCGACTCCGGGCGTGGGACGAAGATTGACCTTCCCGACGAGCTACCGCTAGTAGTGAGAGTCTTCGTTTTCTGGCTCGCCCTCAATCTCTGGAAGCTCGAATCCGAATAGGAGATGCCATGGACCTTCCCGAAATCCCCGACCCGGCGTTCCGAGAAGCGGTGGCCGCCATCGACTCCGGCGACGTCAGCACGCTGGAGCGTCTGCTGGCGGCGCATCCCGAGCTGGTCCGCGATCGGCTCGACTATGGCGAGGGGTACTTCCGGCAGCCGTACCTGCTCTGGTTCGTGGCGGAGAATCCGATTCGGCATGGCAGGCTCCCTCAGAACATCGCGCAGGTGACCCGCGCGATCGTGGAGGCGGCGCAACGGCAGGGCGTAGAAAGCCTTCGCGAGCAGCTCGACTACGCGCTCGGCCTGGTGTGCTCGGGCCGCGTCGCGCGGGAGTGCGGGGTTCAGCGCGAGCTCATCGACATCCTGATGGATGCGGGCGCCGCTCCGGACGGCGCCATGCTGCCGGCCCTGGCGCACCGCGAGGTCGCCGCAGCCGAGCGGCTCCTGGAGCGTGGCGCCGAGTTGACCTTGACGGCGGCGGTCTGCACGGGCCGGACGGCGGACATCCCGCGGCTCGGGCCGGCCGCCGGCGACCGGCAGACCGCGCTGGCCGCCGCCGCTCTCTACGGTCAGGCGGATACCCTCGCCCTGTTGATCGATCTCGGCGTCGAGGTGAGCGCCTACTGCCCGCCGGGGTTCCATCCTCACGGTACCGCGCTTCACCACGCCGTGGACTCAAGCGCGCTCGACGCCGTCAAGGTGCTGGTGAAAGCCGGGGCGGATCTCAGCCTCAGGGATCGCATCTACGACGGGACACCGCTGGATTGGGCAGTCCATCTCCAGCGCGAGGAGATCGCCGCCTATCTTCGCGAGAGGGCAGGGTGATGCAAGTGGCTATGGAGTCTTCATCGGATGTGGTCCTTGTGACGGCGCGGTCTCTCCCGCTATAAGTACAACCATGACCTCCCAAAAGACGCACCTCACGACAATTCTCGAAGCGAGCGGCGCCATCGACGCGGGGTACCGGCATTACCCCAAGCGCGCGACGCCGGGCGAGCCGCTCGAAGCTCCCGGCGCCCTGCTCAAGTGGTACGGGCTGCATGCGGAAGACCGGCCCATTCCCGAAGAGGTGACGCGGCTGGCGCGCGCCCGGCTCACGGCGTCTCTGCCGGAGGGCGGCGGGTTGGGCTTCGTCGTGCTTCATCGCTGCGGCACGGACTTCTACTTCCATATCGTCTGCACCTGGCGCAATTCGAACGAGCTCTGGCAGACCGTCTTCTATAAGGATGGCGACCGGATGGCGGACTTCGAGCTCTTCCCGCGGGACGGCGCCCACAAGCCCACGTTCTGCGTCTGGGAGCTGGTTCCCGTCTGGCACGAGCAGAAGGCCTGGGAGCGCTTCCTCCTCTCCCCGCGCGACGAGGCTGCCGCCCAGGCGTGGCTGGCCGACCGCTACTCCGGCCCGGCCTGAGGCCGGCTTCAGACGATGCTTTCCGGGACCCCGAAGCGCTCCCGCAGCCCCTTCCGCACCTCTCCCACCAGAAAGATCGAGCCGCAGGCGACCAGTACCTCGCCTCCCAGGCCGAGGGCGAGGTCCAGGGCGCGGTCCGGATCATCCTCCACGAGGACTCCCTCGCGGCCTTCCAGCAGAGAGACGAGCTCGGCGGGATCTTTCGCCCGCGGGCTCGCCGGCCGGGTGAGGACGACGCGGCGGGCCTGGGCGGCCAGCCGGGGGAGCATCTCGCCGTAGTCCTTGTCCGCCAGGACGCCGAAAAGGAGATCGATGGGGACTTCCTGACGCGCCAGGAAGCGGGCCAGCACCTCCGCGCCGTCGGGGTTGTGGGCGGCGTCCAGAAGGACGCGGCGGCCGCCGGGCAGCAGGATCGGCTCCAAGCGTCCGGGCCAGCGGCAGGCGGCGGCTCCGGCGGCGATGGCTTCAGGGCCGAGACGGTCGAAGCCCTGGCTTGCCAGCGACTCGGCGGCCCGCACGGCGAGTGCCAGGTTCTTCGCCTGGTGATCTCCCAGCAGGGCGATCTCCAGCTCGTAGCCTTGAGTGGGAGTCGCCAACCGAATCCGCTGCCCCTCCCAGCCGTGCGGCTCCACGCTCTCGATCCGAGTATCTCGGGAGGCGAAGCGGAGATCCGCCCGCACCTCGTCCGCGACCGTCTGCGCCGACTCCGCCGGCTCGGCGTCCTCGATCCAGGCCAGGGCGGGACGGCCGGAGCGGAGGATCCCCGCCTTCTCCCGGGCGATGGCGGCGAGGGTGTCGCCCAGGAACTCTTGATGGTCGAAGCCGATGGGGGTGATGAGCGAGAGAATGGGATCGGCGAGGTTGGTGGCGTCCAGCCGGCCGCCGAGCCCCACCTCCAGCACGGCGAGGTCCACCTGCTCTTCGGCGAACCAGCGGAAGGCGGCCAGGGTGACGGCCTCGAAGTAGGTTGGCGGCGAGCCCGTCTCCCGCTCGGCGAGCCCCACGAGATCCTCCAGGATGGCGCCCAGGCGGCCGGCGCCGATGGCGCGGCCGTCGATCCGCAGCCGCTCTTCGACGCTTTCGAGGTGGGGAGAGGTGTAGAGGCCGGTGCGATAGCCGGCCGCCCCGGCCATGGCGGCGAGAAAGGACGAGGTGGAGCCCTTGCCGTTGGTGCCTGCCACGAGGACGGAGGGGAACCGGCGCTGCGGCTCGCCCATCCGCGCCAGGAGATCGCGCGCCCGCTCCAGGCCGAGCTTGATGCCCAGCCCTTCGAGGCGGGAGAGGACCGCGTTGGGGTCTACAGCAGGTGCCGCAGGCACCTTGCCAGCGTCTCCTTCATCTCCGAGCGCTCGACGATGAGATCGAGGAAGCCGTGGTCGAGCAGGAACTCGCTACGCTGGAACCCCTCGGGCAGGCTCTGGCGGATGGTCTGCTCGATGACACGGGGGCCGGCGAAGCCGATCAGGGCTCCGGGCTCGGCGATGTTGAGGTCGCCCAGCATGGCGAAGGAGGCGGTGACGCCGCCGGTCGTGGGGTCGGTGAGCACCGAGAGGTAGGGCAGCCGCGCGGTGCGCAACCGGGCGAGGGCGGAGGAGATCTTCGCCATCTGCATCAGCGACAGCACGCCTTCCTGCATGCGGGCGCCGCCGGAGGCGGAGACGACGATCAGCGGCCACTTGCGCTCCAGGGCGCGCTCGGCGGCCCGGGTGATCTTCTCGCCCACCACCGAGCCCATGGAGCCGCCGATGAAACGGTACTCCATGCTGGCGACGATCACCGGAATCTCTTCCAGCGAGCCCTGCACCACGACCACGGCGTCGCGCTCCCCGATCGCCTGCTGATACGACTTGAGGCGGTCGCGGTAGCGCTTGCTGTCGCGGAACCCCAGGGGATCGACGGGGGCAACCGCCGCGAACAATTCCTTCGGCTGGGCGTCGTCGAGCAGCAGGGAGATGCGGGTGCGGGCGTCGATGCGGAAGTGATAGCCACACTTGGGACAGACGCGCAGGTTGCGGTCGAGATCCCGCGAGTAGACGATCTCCTTACACCCCTCGCACTTGACCCACAATCCTTCGGGTACGGTGCTGCGGGGCCGATCCATGCGGACCGGCTTGGGCTGCTTCGTCTTTCTGAACCAGGCCATGAAGGAGCGTCAGGCTTCGCCTGAATGACCCTCTTCGGCCTCGAGATCGTTGGCGATTCCGAGTCGCATGCAGGCCGCGTCGTACATCTGGCGGGAGGCCTTCTTGCCGTTCTGAAGCTCGGCGAGCCGGTCCTTGACCTTCGCGAGCTCCTCCTCGATCGCCCGGTCCAGCTCGTCCATCTCCTGCCGGGTCACGGCGAGAGTGTTCTCGTAGAATTTCCTTTGTTGATCGGTAAGGCTCATCGTCTCGTCTTCCTCCGAATCGTGCCGCCGGCCGGCGGTTTCAACAGGCCGGCGACGGCAACAATGGACCGCTGACAGAGCGGAGTCACAGTTTGAAAGGTATCCTCAGGCGAGTCCACATTCTGACCCGGACCCCCTCCTTCGTCGCGGGCTTGTAGTGGGCGGAGCGGGCTGCCGAGAGGGCGGCCTCGTTGATGCCGACCTTCTGAACGATCGGCTCCGTCACCTTCGCGTCCCGGACCTGGCCATTTTCGTCGACCAGCACCGCGACGACCACATCTCCTTCAACCCGCATGCTCCGGGCGAGGGGAGGATACGCCGGTTTGGAAAAGTTGACAAGCTGAGGCGGAGAGACACCCGGACCGGGCTCGACGAGGTCGCCCGGCTTGACGCGGGGCGCGGCGGCGGGCTCGGGGACGCGGGGCCTCGCCGGCTCGGGGGCGGGCGCCGGGGGCTTCTCCGGAGCTTTCTCCTGGATCCTGGCGGGCTCCGGTTCACGTTTCGGCTCGGGCGCGGGTGCCGGCGCGGGCTCCGGGACGGATGGGCGAGCCGCGGGCGACGGCACCGCCGCCGGGGCCGGGGCCGGCGTGGCGGGCAGCGGCTTGCCCGCCGCCTTGGCCGCCGCGATCTTGGCCTCCAGCTCCTTATCGAGCTTCTTGCGCAGGTCCTCTTCCTTCTGCGCCAGCTGCTTTTCCATCATGGCCTTGACGTCGCCCGGCGGCGTGGACGCCGTCGCCGGCGAGCCGGCCGGCGCGGGCGTGGCCGTCGGGCTCGGCGCCGTTCCGGGAATCGGTGTGACGGCCGCGACCGGCGTGGCGGCCGGGGAACCGGGCGGCACCTCGCCGCGGCGCCGGTTCAGCAACCAGAAGGTGACGATCGCCACCACCACGAGAGCGGCGATGGCCACATACAGGAAGGTGCGGCTCTTGCGGCCTCCCTCCTCGCCCACCGCCACCTGGCCCACGGCGGCCACCGGCTCGAGGGGCGCCTCCGCCTCGGCCTCCGGCACCGGCGATGGCGGCACCGGCGGCGGCCCGGCCGCGGCCGGCAGGGCCGCGTCCGGGATGATCGCGGCGGCGGGAGCCACGAACGCGGGCTCGGGCGTCCAGGAGACGGGCGGCGGGGGCGGGACGGCCTGGGACGGCGAGGCCGCCTCCCGGGGCCTGCCGGCCGGCACCGCGGGGTCCAGAACGCGGTGGATGTAGTCCGCGAGCTCGGCGGAGCCGGCCGAGGACCCCAGGGAGGCGAGGGCCGCTTCCAGCTTGTGCTTCATCTCGCCGGCGCTCTGGAAGCGGGCCTGGGGGGCCGCCGCCAGGGCGCGGACGACGATGTCGTCCACATCCTTCGGCACCGCGGGATTCACCTGGCGCGGCGACCGCACCTTGCCCTGGCGCACCGACTCCAGCACCGAAATCTCGCTGTCGCCCGCGAAAAGGCGCTCGCCGGTGAGCATCTCGAAGAGCACGGACCCCAGGGAAAAGAGGTCGGAGCGGGCGTCCACCGGCCGTCCCCAGGCCTGCTCGGGACTCATGTACTGGAGCTTCCCCTTGAGCGCGCCGATCAAGGTCTGGCTGACCGAGGAGACGGCCTTGGCGATGCCGAAGTCGCAGAGCTTGACGTCGCCGTCGTAGGTGAGCAGGACGTTCTGCGGCGAGACGTCGCGGTGGACGAGGCCGAGCTCGCGGTCCTCGAAGTCCCGCTTGCGGTGGGCGTAATCGAGGGCGTTGGCCACTCGGGAGGCAATCAGCAGGCACAGGCTCAAAGGCAGATAGAGGCTCTTCTGCCGGCCGGCGTTGAGCAGCGAGCGCAGGTCCTTGCCCTCGACGTACTCCATGGCGATGTAGTAGTCGCGGCCGATCTTTCCCAGGTCGTAGATGTGGACGATGTTGGGGTGGCTGAGCTGCGCCGCGAGCTTCGCCTCGTCGATGAACATGCCCACGAAGTCGGCGTTGTCCGTCATGTGCGGCAGGATGCGCTTGATGGCGACCGTCTTCTGGAAGCCCTCGACGCCGCGCATGCGCGCCTTCCAGACCTCCGCCATGCCGCCCGTGGCGATGCGCTCGAGCAGCGTGTACTGGCCGAAACGCTCGCCCGCGACCGGCTCCTCGCTGAAGACGGGGATGCGCTGCGTGGCCGCGCTGTCCGAGGCTAGGGAGATGGCGGGCTCCGGCGGCCGGGGCGGCAGCGCGGGCTCGGCGGCGGCCGGCGGCGAGACCCGCGGCAGGGCCGGAGGAGGCGGCGCGGCGGCCGGCATCGGGGGCGAGACCGGCGGTGAGACGGGCAGTGGCGACATCGGGGCCGGCATCGGCGGCGATTGCCGGGGCGGTGGCGCCGGGGTCGCGCGGCTGGAGCGGGCCAGCTCCTCCAGCTCCGAGAAGTCGAAATCGCCCAATGCCCGGGGCTTGCGCACCGCCGTGCCCTCGGCTCCCGGCGGGGGAGGAACCGGAGCGGTGGAAGCGGCCGGGCGAGGCGGAGCCGGCGCCACCGGTACCGCCGGCGAAGCCGAGGGCTGGGGCGGCGGGCGTACTCCCGATTTCGTCTTCCCCAGCTCCAGGTTGGAGAGCGTCTTGCTGAGCAGGGCTTCGATGTTGTCGGCCTGCGTGTCGCCGCGCCGGGGGGGTGGAGCCGCCGCCGCGGGAGGGGCTGCCACCTGGGGAGGAGCCGCCGCCGGCGCCGGGGAACGCGGCTTGTCGGGAGTCAATCCGGGCAGCATGCCGGACAGGGTCTGCTCCAGCCGGCGCTGCATCTCGTTATCTGCGGAGGGAACGGCGGGGGGCGGAGCCGGCCTCGCCGCGGCGATGGCCGCGGCCGTGGGCAGGGGTGGCGGGCCGGCCGGTGCCGGTGCCGCCGGGGGCGCCGGGATCTGGGGGCCCTCCACCTCGTCCAGGACGTCGCCGAAGATGTCGTGCGAGGTGAGCTTCTGGTCGCTACGGCTGGAGGTCGGAGAGGCCTCCGGCGCCGTGGCCGGCCAGTGCGCCTCCAATCCCTTGCGGACGGCGGCGCGCAGGGCCTCGTCGGTGAAGGGCTTGGCCAGCAGATCGTCGGGGGCGAAACCGGGAGCCGGGAAGGCGGCGCCCTCGGGGAGCAGGCCCACCACTCCCCGGCCGCCGCCGTTGCGCGAGAAGGCCCCCGCGAGCGTCGCGGCGGCGGGCACCTCCGCGCTGACCAGCACCAGGTCGGGAGCCTCCGAGGCCGCCGCCTGAATGGCCTGGTCGGCGCCCGGCACCACCCTCACCTTCCACCCCTCGACGGTAAGGGCCGCGCGGATGCGCTCCACGTAGCGGTCTTCTTGCTCGACGACGAGGATCGAGGGCATGGCCATCTCCAGTGTTGACTCCAGCACGCTTTTCTAACACTCCCTTGCCGTTCCAGTCAATCGCCAGGAGGGCCAAAAGTCTTGATTTTGAGCCATTTAAGGCCGTAGAATCAGCGCTCCTCAGCACTGTTCGCCAGGAGCGATCCCATGTCAGGCCATAGCAAGTGGAGCACCATCAAGCACAAGAAGGCGGCGACCGACGCTCGCCGCGGCAAGATGTTCAGCAAGATCCTCAAGGAGATCACCGTCGCCGCCCGCCTGGGAGGCGCCGACGTGAAAGGCAATGCCCGGCTGCGCTCGGCGCTGCTCGAGGCGCGGTCCAACAGCGTCCCGGGCGACAACATCGACCGCGCCATCAAGAAGGGCACCGGCGAGCTGGCGGCCGAGGTCTATGAAGAGGTCATCTACGAGGGCTATGGCCCGGGCGGCATCGCCATCCTCGTCGAGGGCATGACGGACAACCGCAACCGCACGGCGGGCGAGATCCGGCACATCTTCGCGCGCAACGGCGGCAACCTCGGGGACTCAGGCTGCGTCTCCTGGATGTTCAATCGCCGCGGCTATTTCGCCATCGAGCGCGCGGCGATGGACGAGGAGAAGTTCATGGAGCTGGCCCTCGAGCTGGGCGCCGACGACGTCGCCGTCGAGGACGAAGCCTACGAGATCTACACCCCGATGGAGGACTTCATCACCGTCCAGGAGGAGCTCGAGCGCCGGGAGATCCCCGTCGCCGCCAAGGAGCTCGCCATGGTCCCCACGACCTGGATGGACGTCCCCGGCGACAAGGTCAAGCAGATTCTCCGCCTGATGGAGGCCCTCGAGGATCACGACGACGCCCAGAAGGTCTGGGGCAACCTCCACATCGACCAGGACGTCGAAAAGATCCTGGAAGAGCAGTCGCGGTAGGCGGCCGCTCCTCCCGGGGATCGCCGCCGTGCTCATCCTGGGAATCGATCCGGGCAGCCTGCACACCGGGTACGGGCTGATCGAGCGCCAGGGCTCGTCGCTGCTTCCCATCGAGGCCGGCCGTTTCTCCTGCCCTCGCGACCTCGCCCTGCCCGAGCGGCTGGGCCACCTCGCCGGCCGCCTGCAGGATCTGCTCACCCGCCGTCCCCCGGACCTCGCCGTGCTGGAGACGCCGTTCCACGGCATGAACGTCCACTCGCTGATCGTCCTCGCCCAGGCCCGCGGCGCTCTGCTCGCCGTTCTCGCCGGCCGCGGCATCGAGATCCGCGAGTACAGCCCCGCCGAGGTCAAGTCCGCCGTCACCGGCAATGGCCGCGCCGACAAGAGCCAGGTCGCCCGCATGGTCCGCCTGGTCCTCGCCGCGCGCGGCGAGGACTGGGCGAGCGACGCCACGGACGCCCTGGCGGTGGCCATCTGCTGCGCCCAGCGCCTGCGTCTCGATCGCCTCGCCGACCCCAAATCCAGGCGGTGAACCGGGCTGCTGAGCTGACTCTAAGTAGTCGAATTTCAAGAGCTTGCCAGACCCCCTCGTTCCTTGCTCTTGGTTTTTTGCCTGTGCTACCATCGGCGTCCAGTCACGGATGTTTTTCATGAGTTTGCTGTAGTGTTAACGATCGTGAACTGCTGACGCCCCAGTCAATCACTTATGGCCTTCCAGGGCTCGCTCAAAGAGCTTCCGCTCCCCGACATCATTCAACTCGTCTCCGTTTCGGGCAAGACGGGTCTCTTCTCGCTGCGGCGTAACAACGACGCCACGGGTGAGATCTACCTGCGCGGCGGCCAGATCGTGCACGCGCAGTCGGGCGACCTCCAGGGCGAGGAGGCGATGTACGAGCTCGCGATCTGGCCGGAAGGGGATTTCGTCTTCACCCCCGGCCAGGAGACCGAGGTCACCACGATCCAGAAGTCCAACACCAACCTCCTGATGGAGGCGGCGCGGCGGATCGACGAGTGGCAGATCCTCTCCAAGCGCATTCCCTCGACCCGCCTGGTGCCCGTCTTCACCCAGCAGGCCGCCACCACCTCGGTCTCGCTGACGCCCCAGGAGTGGGCGCTGATCTGCAAGATCGACGAGCGGCGGACGATCGAGGAGGTCGCCCTCGGCCTGGGCGTCAGCCCCTTCGAGGTCTGCAAGCTGCTGTATGGGCTCATCACCTCCGGGCTGGTGAGCCTGAACGAGGATCTCGGCCGCCTGCATACCGAGCGCCTCCACGGCCAGTCGCTCGAAGAGTTGGCGGCCGTCGCCGAGCGCATCCATGGTCAGGCCCGGGAGCTGCTCTCCGGCCACGGCCGCCAGAGCGAGCTCGACATCCCGTATCGCATGAGCAAGGCGGAGATGGACTCCGGCCGCGGCGTCGAGGCCATCCTCGACCTCGTGCGGGCCGAGGAGAAGGTGGTCTCCGCCGCCCTCGGGCCCAACCAGAGCAAGGCCTTCCTTTCCCGAGTCGACCAGATTCTGCATCGCTGAATTTCCTTCATGGCGCGTCCGGTTGCGCGACTAGGATCAACTCCCATGGCAAGCCTCCGCCGCCTCGCCACCGCGACCCTCCTCGCCGGCTTCTGTTCCCTGCCGGCATACGCACAGCCGCCCGAGGACACGCCGAGTCCGGCGCCAGAGGCCGTGCCGGCTCCCCAGGTGCCGCCCGTCCCGCTTCCGGCGCCCGCCCTGCCCCTGCCGCCGGACGCGGCCGCCGGCGATGCGGGCGAAGGGGCGGGACTGAAGCCTCCGGAGGACCGCATCCTCCCCCGGCTGGACGTCTTCTTTCCCGAGGGCGACCTCGACCTGCGGATCAGCCGCCTCATCAACGAGGTCTTTTTCGAAGGCCAGGTGAAGTACAACTTCATCAATGGCGACATCACCGCCTTCCTCCGCTACAAGTACTACAGCCTGCGGCGGACGACCCAGATCACGGTCTTCGATTCCATCAGCTTCGACCGCATCGACCAGAACGTCACCAACGACTTCGACCGGGTGCGGGGCACGCTGGTGCTGCTCCAGTGGCCGCACAGCTACAACTACCGCACCTCGTTCCTGGCCGAGTTCGACCGCATCAGCACCAACAAGCCGACGGAGGTGGACCGCCTGCTGCGGCTGGGCGCCACCAACACCTTCATCCGCTACGCCTACCAGTTCGGCACACCCGAGGACGGCCGCTCGAACGCCATCGTCGGCGAGCCGCGGTCGCAGACCGAGCGCCTCTTCTCCGCCTTCCGCGAGATCGGCCCGGGCGGCGTCGGTTTCACCGGCGCCGTGACCTATGGCTTCCCCTATGGGGGGGACTACGACTACGTCAAGCTCGAGCTCGAGGCGCTGAAGCGGTTCGACGTCACCCGGCGGTCGTTCCTCATCGCCCGCCTGGCCGGCGGCTCCTACCCTCACATCGGCTCGGTCACTCCGGACCCCACGGCGCCGCCTTCGTCCGAGCCCCAGATCGACCGCCTGCGCCTGCCCAGTGATAATTTCTTCCAATTGACCGGCCGCGACGGTCTCCTGGGTTACAAAGACCGGCGTCACGGCACCGAGGTGCTGCTGACCACCTGGGAGTACTTCATGCCCTGGTTCATCGAGAAGCCCCACCACTTCCTTTGGCTCGACTGGGACAACTGGTACTGGGTTCTCTATGGAGGCTACGGCACTCTCGGCTTCGACAAGAAGGTCTATACCGAGCTCAGCGGCTATATCCCGGACGCCGGGGTCGGTTTCGAGTCCTCCGTGCGGCTGCGCAAGTACAGATTCTTCCTCTCGGCCATCGTGGCACAAGCTTTGAAAGGGAATGGAGGCGTGGAGGCGCGTATTTCGATCAAGTCGTATCGCTGAGTCCGGCGCTCGACGAATGGCCCGATCGGTTTCGCCCTCGTGAAGAGGCTTCGCTGCGGTGAACAAAAGAGGCGAGGTTCGCTTCGAAACCTTCGCAGGATTGGCTTACAGCCGGAGGAGAACGAATGAAACTGAAATGGTTGGGAATGGGTCTGCTGGTAGGCCTCGCGCCTACCTGGGCCTCGGCTGCGGAGCAGGCCAACGCGCCGACGGCCACGGGCGAGACCGGGCTGTTTACCCTGTTGACGGGCGACACTTTGCCTCAGGGTGGGTGGTCATTTGGTCTTTATTACAACAACTGGGACCCCCAGGTTGACATTCGGGAGTTCCCGGGCCGCCGCAAGGACGAGATGAGCGTCGACTATCACCGGCTGGATGCCAGCATCGGCTATGGCATCACCGACCGGTGGGAGATCAGCGTCGCCGTTCCCTATGAGAAGTACGTCTACTCCCGGAGCCAGTTGGGAGTCGGCGGCAGGGACATCAACGTCGACGGTCTCGGCAACGCGCACATCGGCACCAAGTTCCGCATCTTCGGCGCGCAGGGCGACGCCTCGACCCTGGCGCTGAACCTGTTCGTCGAGCCGGCGTCGGGTGACGACAAGGTCGCCTCGAAGGATACGGGTTTCGGCGGTGGCCTCGGCTGGCGCCTGAACAAGTGGGTGATCGACCTTGGCTACTTCGATCCCGGTGGCGACTTCGCCAAGGACGCCCACGCCGGCATCGGCTACGTCGGGCGGGTCAGCGACAACTTCGACTGGATCACCGAGGCGGTCGGGCACTTCTACACCGACGGCAAGAACGTCGCCACCTTCGACTCCACCGGTACCATTGTCACCGGTGGCAGATTCCGCGACTACAAGGATCGTTACGACCTCACCACCGGCGGCCGCGTCTGGCTGGGTGGCGGGGACTGGGCCTTCAACTTCGCACTGCGCACCGATCTCGCCCAGCTGAGCTCGATCTCCGATCACTGCCCTCTCGGCGGCCTCCTGGGCTTCACCTACTTCCCGAGGCTGATCAGGCACGAGCCGCCACCGCCTCCGCCTCCGCCCGCTCCGGAGCCGCCTCCGCCGCCTCCGCCGCCCGCTCCGGAGCCTCCGCCTCCGCCTCCGCCGCCGCCACCACCACCGCCGCCTCCGGCTCCGGCTCCGCCTGAGCGGATGGAAGTCACCTGCGACTTCACGCCTGGCAGCGCCCGGTTGGACAACCGCTGCAAGGCCAAGCTCGACGAGGTCGGCCTGCGGATGAAGGACAAGCCCGACTCGAACGCCCAGGTCGTCGGCTACGACGCCGCTCAGCGTCTCGCCGACCAGCGTGCCCAGGCCGTGAAGAACTACCTGGTCACGCGTCACGGCATCGGCGCGGGCCGCATCACGACCCAGGGTCAGGTCGGCGACCGCAGATCGGCCGTCGTCACCCTCATCATTCCCTCTTCGTAGCCGGCGACTTCAAGACGCTGGTTGGAAAGGCCCCGCTTCGGCGGGGCCTTTTTGTTGTCTACAACGCCTCGCGCCGCAGCGACGCGATGGCGCCGAAGAGGCCGGCGGCGCCGCCGAGGAGGACGAGGAAGGCGACGTCCTGGAGCTTGAGGAAGTCGAGGGCCAGGACCGCCGAGACGAGCGAGCCCCGGCCCCGGGCGTGCAAAAACTGGTAGACGCCCCAGAGGGCGCCGCTCGCCACCAGCCCGCCGAGCAACCCCTGGAGGAGCCCCTCGACATAGAAGGGGCCGCGGATGAAGAACTCCGTGGAGCCCACCAGCCGCAGGATCGAAATCTCCTCGTGATGAAGATATGCGGTCAGCCGGATGACGCTGGCGATGGTAAAGATTGCCGCGCCCAGGAGCCCGGCCACGAGGGCCAGCCCCACCGCCCGCACCACCGCCACCACCGTTTCGAGCTGCCCCAGCCACTCACGGTCGTCGTCCACCAGGGTGACCTCGGGCCGGCGGCGCCAGCCGTCCAGCCAGGCGGCGCGTGCCTTCGGAGCCGCCGCGGGATCGAACCCCACTTCCAGCGAGGCCGGCAGCGGTTCGTCCTGCCAGCCGGTGACCAGGTCGGCGAGACCCGGGAAGATCTCCTGGAACCGCTTCCTCGCCCCCGCCGCGGTAACGGGCTGGACGGATTTGACGCCCGGCTGGTGGACGGCCTCGGCCGCGAGGCGGCGCAGATCGGCCTCGGGCGTCTCCGGCTTGAGGTAGATCACCGCCCGCATCTGGCCGCGCCAGCGCTCCAGCGACGCGGAAAGGTTGCCCGAGACGAGCAGGAACGCGCCGCCGATGAACAGGCTGACGGCGATGGTGAGCACCGCCAGCAGGCTCACCTTCCAGCTCCGCAGCAGGTTCACCGCCGCCTCGTGAAAGAAATAGCGCAGGGCTTGGAAAAGCTTCAAACGTTCTCCCCCTCGTCGTCCTCGGCCTGTGTCTCGGAGACGGCTTCGGAAGCCGCCGGGCTCTCCGTCTCGACTCCGGCCTCCGCGCCGGGTGTCCGGTCGAAAGACGGATCGAGCGACGGGGGATCGGTGCCCACCAGCTCCTGATCCAGGGCCACGGTACCGCGGTCGAGGGTGATCACCCGGCGGCCGATGCGCTGGATGGTGTCGCGGTCGTGGGTGGCGAGGATCACCGTCGTGCCCCGCAGGTTGACCTCCAGGAAGAGGCGCAGGATCTCGCGCGAGAGGTCCGGGTCGAGATTGCCGGTAGGCTCGTCGGCGATCAGGATCTCGGGCTCGTTGATCAGCGCCCGGGCGATGGCCACCCGCTGCTGCTCGCCGCCGGAGAGCTCGGGCGGGAAGGCGTTCAACCGGTGGGCCAGGCCCACCCGGCGCAGGGCGTGGTAGGCCAATCTCTTCTGCCCTTGGAGATCGACTCCCAGCAGGCGCGGCAGATGGGTGACGTTCTCGAACACCGTCTTGCGGGGAATCAGCCGGAAGTCCTGGAAGACGACGCCGATGGTGCGCCGCAGATAGGGGATCTTGCTCTGCGGGATCGACGAGACGTTGCGGCCATTGACGAGGATCTGACCGGAAGACGGGACTTCCTCGCGGAAGATCAGCCGCAGCAGCGTCGTCTTGCCGGCGCCGCTCGCGCCGGTGAGGAAGACGAACTGCCCCCGCGGGATGTCGAACGTGACGTCCTCCAGGGCGGACTGGCCGCTCGGGTACCGCTTGCTGACGTGGAAGAACTGGATCAAGGCGAGGGGTCTGCCGCGACGGTCTTCGGCTCCGTCTCCAAGGCTTGCCGCATGAGCCTCTGCACGGTCTTCGGCTCCGCCCGCCCGCCGGAACGCTTCATCACCAGCCCCACGAGGAAACCGATCGTCTGCGTCTTGCCGGCGCGGTATTGCTCCACGGGGCCGGCGTTCCGCGCCAGGATCTCGTCGATCCAACCCTCGATCCGCGAAGTGTCCGAAACCTGGGCGAGCCCCAGCCGCGCGATCACCGCCTCGGGATCTTCTCCCGACGGCCCCGCGGGGGCGATCGCCGCGAACACCTCCTTGGCGGCGCTGTTCGAGATCTTCCCGGCGTCCACCAAGGCCACGAGGGCGGCCAGCCGCCGCGGGGGGATCGTCCCCTCGAGCTCCAACTTGCGCTCCTTGACGTCGCGCAGCACCTCGCCCTGCACCCAGTTGGCGATCCCCTTGGGATTGGCGGCCATCGCGGGCATCGCGGCGACCGCGGCCTCGTAATAGTCCGCGAGCTCGCGGGCGGCGGTGAGCACCTGGGCGTCACCGGCGGGCAGGCCATATTGGGAGACGAAGCGCGCCCGCCGCTGCCAGGGCAGCTCGGGCAGCCCGGCCTGGAGCGCGGCGATGCGTTCCGGGGCGAGGATCAGCGGCGGCAGATCCGGCTCCGGGAAGTAGCGGTAGTCGTGCGCCTCCTCCTTGCTGCGCAGCAGCCGGGTGACGCCCTTCTCGGCATCGAAGCCGCGGGTCTCCTGCACCACCCGGCCGCCCGCTTCGAGCACGGCGATCTGGCGCTCGATCTCGTGCTCCACGGCGCGGGCGACATTGCGGAAGGAGTTGAGGTTCTTGACCTCGGCCTTGGTCCCCAGCTTCGCCTCGCCCTTACGGCGCACGGAGACGTTGGCGTCGCAGCGCAGGCTCCCCTCCTCCATGTTGCCGTCGCTGGTGCCCGTGTAGAGCAGGAGCTGGTGCAGGGTGAGGAGGTAATCCTGCGCTTCGGCGGCGCTCGCGAGGTCCGGCTTCGAGACGATCTCCACCAGCGGCACGCCGCAGCGGTTGAAGTCCACCAGGCTCTGGCCCGGAAGGGCGCCGCCGCCCGGCGCCTCATGCAGCAGCTTGCCGGCGTCCTCTTCCAGATGAAGGCGCTCGAGGTTCACGACCTTGTCGTGCTGCGCCAGGGGGAGCCGGCCGCCCTCGGCGAGCGGCTTGTCGAACTGGCTGATCTGATAGCCCTTGGGCAGGTCCGGATAGAAGTAGTTCTTGCGCGCAAAGACCGACGCCGGACGAAGCTCGCACCCCAGGGCCAGGGAGAGCTTGGCAGCCAGGTCCACCGCGTGGCGGTTGGGCACCGGCAGCGTGCCCGGGTAGCCCAGGCACACCGGGCAGCAGAGCGTATTGGGCGCCGCCCCGAAGTGGTTCGGGCAGCGGCAGAACATCTTCGTCTCGGTCAGAAGCTGGACGTGGACCTCCAGCCCGATGACCGCTTCATAGTCCGCGTGCGCCATTCCCGGCAAGTCTAACCCAAGCTGCAAATTCCCCCACCCAGTTCCCTCCTAGGCGCTAACTTAACGTGGCCGGGTGGGGGACCTCTGAGGCCGGATGGCATTGTTGTCCGTGTCCTTGAAGTCCCTGCCGTCCTGTCCAGAGACCCAATCCCACGATCCCGATCAGCCCCGCCAGGGCTCCCCAGAGTGCGCGGTGGAGGGGCCGGCGGTCGATCCAGAAGCGGACTTTGTGGCGCCCCGCGGGGATGCGGACGCCGATGTGGTGGGCGTTGGCGGTGAGGACGGGCGCCGGCCGGCCGTCGAGGTCGGCGAGGAAGAGGAGGTTTGCGCGCTGGAGGACGAGGAGGGCGCCTCCCGATCCGGCGTCCGCTTCCACTTCGATCTCCTCCGGCGCCTGGCGAAGGAAGCGCGCGGTACCGCCGCCGGTCTCTTCCGGGGGACGGGCGGGCGCGCCCTTGGGCTCGATGAGGACGGCGTCGCCGCGTGGATCGAGCTGCGCCGAGGCGAGGCGAGCGAAGGCGGCTGGGACGTCGCGCTCGTGGAAGACGCGGCGGGCGAGGAAAACCTCGTCGGCGCGGTCCAGCACCTCGTAGACGTAGAGCTCGCCGCCGAAGCTCGGAAGGGTCGCCAGCAGCCGGCTCCGCGCCGAGGGCGGCTGCAACGGGTGGTCGACGAGCACGCGGCTGATCCCCCAGGCCGCCAGCAGGCGGAAGCGCTCCTCGTTCGTCTTCGCGCCCTTGACGGCAAACTGGGCCGCCCGGGAAAGGAAGGCGTCCAACCCCTCGGGCGCGGTGTTCAGCTCGTAGCGCAGCTTCCAGATCGGTCCAGTGAACGGGTAGAGCTCGTAGAAAGAGCGGCGCTCCACCCACTGCAAGGTAGGCGCGGGGAAGTTCCCCTGGCGCAGCTTGGAGGGCCCGAAGAGATAGTTGAAGTCCGGGTTCACCACGAGGGAGCCCGGCGGCACCCATTGGAGAGCCGGCGGCGGGTTCAGGTAGGGAATCACCGGGTCCATCGGATAGAGCGGCCGGAGCAGCCAGAGCTGTGAGCCGACGTGAAGGAGAAGAAGGAGCGGCCCGCCGATCCGCCACCATCGGCGTGAGATCCGCAGGGCGACGGCGAATGCCAGGAGCAACCAGAGAGTCAGGAACACCAGAATGGCCCAACGTACCCGCTCAGCGGCGATGAAGTCCATCGTCTTGGGGATGAACAGGTTCATCCAGTCCATGGCCCGCCGTGGCGACGCCCTCAGGAAGATCCAGAAGGTCGCGAAGGCGACGCCGAAGAACAGCAGCGTCAGGCCCAGCCGCCGCCGGGCCGCCGCGGCGACTTGCGGGTCGGCGTCCCGCAGGCGGGCGAAGCCCACGCCGCAGAGCAGCGACACCCCCACCGCCGCCGGGAGCCAGAACTTGATCGGGTAGCGCAGGGTCTTCTGCCAGCTCAGGAGCCACGCGGCGACGGGGTTGAAGCGCCCCAGCGAGAAGAAGACTCCGAAGGCGATCCAGCCCCAGGACCAGGACCAGGCCCGGTTGAGATTCCGCTCGCGCGGCCGGCCCGCGGCGGCGATCAGCGCGAAGGTCAGGAGCCCTGGATAGAGAGAAAAGTAGAAGGGCGGAAAGCCGGTGTAGAACTGCAATCCCCAGAAAGCGCCGCGGTCGATGAAGTCCGGCCGGCCGAAGAGGAAGGGGATGAACCACTCCGCGATCTGCCTCGGGTCGAGGCTGGAGATCGTGGCGACCTTCTCGCTGTAGCCCTGGTAGCCCCGGTAGGAGAAGGGGAGAATGCGCAGGAACTCCACGATCTGCGGCAGCGCGACGAGCGTGCCGGCGGCGAAGGCCGCCGCGAGGAGCGCGACGACCGTCCTGGGCGAACCCTGGAGGTTCCGCCGCCAGACGAGCGTCATTCCGGTGACGGCGAGCAGGAAGGCCAGAATGCCCATCAGGGGATCACCCCCCAGCACCAGCAGCGTCCACAGGACGGCCACGGCCGGAGCCAGCAGGCCGCGCCGCCGGGGGAAGCGCACGAAGTCCATGCAGGCGGCGGCCAGAGCCGGCGCGACGGCCGCTCCCGCGATGAGGTTGTAGAAGCTCAGGTGCGAGAGGAAGAAGCCCGACACCGTGTAGCAGGCCGCCGCCGCCCAGGCGGGCTCGCGCCCCAGCCCCCAGCTTCGCGCCAGCCAGTAGAAGGCGAACGGCGCCAGCATCAGATGGAGCCAGAAGTGGAGGTTGAAGGCCCAGAAGGTGGAGCCCAGCAGGTAGAGAAGGTTGTCCGGATAGAAGGGCGCCGCGTTGAGGTTCCCCGCCAGCGGCTGCCCGCCGGCCCGGTAGGGATCGAGGATGGGAAAGAGGATGCCGTGGCGCATCGCCTCGGCCTGTGACCACTTCATGGGCAGGTGGGCGTTGAGCACGTCGCGCAGCACGAACGTCTCGGTGCCCCGGATGATCGGCAGGAAGACCAGTACCAGCAGGAGCAGCAGCGGCCCCGCGTAAAGCCACGGCGAGGCCTCTGGAGGCGGCGCGGCAGGCGGAGACGGGCTCGGTGGAGATTGGACGGGCTCTTCAGTCATTCGTCGTTCGTTTTCGTGAAAGAAGCCGAGAGACTATCAGCGTCCAGCGTCTTTCCCAGGCCAGCCCGATCGTCCCGAGGAGGGCCGCCAGCGCCACGAGCCCGGCCGCTTTTTCCGGTCCCGCCGAGGCCGCGATCTCCACCAGGTGCTTTCCCGGCGGCACCTGGACGCCCAGCAGGGCGAGGTCCACGGCCAGGGTCGGCAGCCGCTTCCCCCCGCCGTGGCCCGATAGAGAGGCTGATAGGCGCGGCGCAGGACGAGCAGCCCGCCGCCGCCGGAGACCTCGACCTCGCAGCGGTCCGGCGCGTCGGAGACCACGCGCACCCTGGCGCCGGGGACGTGCGGCACGGGCCGGTCGGTCACGGCGTCCGCCACCGGGTCCGGCGCCTGGCTGACGGCGCGGAAAGCGTCCGCCGGATGGGCCGCCGCCCTCACCGAGCGCGGCCAGGAGGCCACCGGCGCGGGACCCACGACGCTGAAGAGATGGCTCGGGGCGCCGAAGCGCTCCTGGGTGAGCCGCGGCTGGAGCTTCGGCGTCGCCGGGGTCTCCTCCAGCACGGCGGCCTCCACGCCGAGGACGCGGAACCAGTTGGCCCGGCCGTTCCAGTCGAGGGCCGGCAGGTGGATCAGGATCAGGGTGGAGAGCGGCGAGTAGAGGCCGTCCAGGTTCGGGGCCAGGGGATAGCTCACGCCGTGGAGGACCCCGGGAGCCGGGCCGGCGTCGAAGGCCGCGAGGCGGACCAGCGTGAGGTAGGACGGATCGGAGAGGGGATTGCCGGACGACTCGCCGAGCGGCGCCGTGAGGTTGGAATTCACTACCTCGGAGCCCGGTCCCACCAGTCCGCTCCAGGCGGACGGTACGAAGTCCGTGACGGGCGCCGTCATCACCAGCCCGGCGAGGGGGAGGAGCGACAGAAGCACGGCGGCGGCGAGGCCGGCTGCGCTCCCCCGGCGGGCGGCCACGGCGGCCAGGGCCAGGAACGCGCCCGCCAGCACGAGGGAGACGACCCACATCCCGAGGCGGGCGCGGGGAGCCTCGGCGATCTGGTCCGGGGCCACCCGTCCGGCGGCCAGCCAGGCGGCGAGGCGCGGGCCGGCGGCGAACACTCCCACCGCGCCCGCCAGAGCGAGGCCGGCGGCGGCGGC
This sequence comes from Thermoanaerobaculaceae bacterium, assembly GCA_963717295.1. GTDB lineage: Bacteria > Acidobacteriota > Thermoanaerobaculia > Multivoradales > UBA5704 > DATARR01. Next base: position 5,296,728 of record OY970330.1, on the reverse strand, counting down.
GGCCCCCTTCCACGCCCGGGGCGAAGCCAGCGCCCGCTCCAGCCCCCAGCCGGCGAGCAGCGGCGCCGCCAGGGCGAACCAGAAGAGGAGCTTTTCCGGATACCGCGCCAACCCCCGGGAGACGGCGGCCAGAGCATCGCCCCCGAAGGCGCCGGCCCAGGCGAGGATGATCCCGGCGACCGCCAGTACGGCCCAGGTCCGCGCCCGCCGAGCTCCTAGAAACGCCAGCCAGAGGGCCACGATCCCGAAGTACAGCGTGATCACATAGGGCAGGCCCGGCTGGTCGTCCCACGGCCAGTAGCCCGTGCGACCCAGCTCCCAGGGGCGGCCGAAGGGAAAGGGCACGGCCAGCTCCAGCAGCCGCGCCACGCCGAGGTGGAACCGTCCGGCGCCCATCCCGCCGGCCTGGCGGGCGGTGAAGCCGAGGATGCGGGCCGTGGCCACGACCTGCGGCAAGGCGAGGAGGAGCCCCACGGCGCCGATGCCCACGGAGGTGAAGAAGCCGCGCTTCACCCCATGCCGCTGGATGGCGACGAGCAGCAGAGGCAGCAGTCCGAGGCTGGCGGTCACCGGCTCGCCGGCCAGCAGGGCGAGGCCGCAGGCCAGTCCTCCGAGGGCGATACCCTTCCGGCCGCCGCGCGCGGCTCCCAGCAGAACCAGCGGCCACCACGCGGCCACGGCGAGGATGTTGTAGAAGGAGAGCGCCGTCAGAATCCATCCCGATCCCGCGTAGGTGAGCCCCGCCACCAGGGCCGCCGGCCGCTCCTGGCCGAGCCCGCGGGCGAGGGCGGCCATGGCCACGGCGGCCAGCAGCCAGTGCAGGGCGTAGTGGAGATTGAAGGCGCTCCAGAACGGCAGGAGAAGGTAGAGGACGTTGCCGGGATAGAACGGCAGGGCGTTGGGATCGCCGCGGAACGGCTGGCCGAGGGCCCAGGTGGGGTTGAAGGCCGGAATGCGCCCCTGCCGCAGCTCCGCGGCCCCGAACGCCTTCCACGGTACGTGGGTGGTGAAGACGTCGCGGAAGTAGAGCGTCCTCGTGCCCAAGGCGAGCGGCACCGTGACCCACAACCAGAGGCCGAGCGCCGCCACGGCCACGAGGGCGAGGCCCCGGAGGAACCCCGGGCGAGGGGACTCCTCCGGCGTCGCGGCCCCTTCCGTCATCGGCTCTCTCATACAATACCCCCCGCCATGCGACCTCTCCTCCGTTCCATGCGGCCCGCGCAGTGGGCCAAGAACCTCTTCGTGCTCGCTCCCCTGGTCTTCGGGGGGTTGCTGCTGTCGGCCGCCGCCGAGGTCCGCGCGGCCCTGGCCCTGGCCGCCTTCTGCTGCGCCTCGAGCGCGGTCTATCTGATCAACGACCTGCGCGACCGCGAGGAGGACCGCCGCCATCCCCTGAAGCGATTTCGCCCCCTGGCGGCGGGCACCCTCAGCGTCGCGGCGGCGATCGCGGCCCTCGTCGTCCTGGTGGCCGCGGCGCTCGGCATCGGCCTCTGGATCGGGATCGCCTTCACCGCCATCCTCGTCGCCTACCTGCTGCTCAACCTGCTCTACACCCTGTGGTTCAAGCACATGGTGATCCTGGACGTGATGTCCATCAGCCTCGGCTTCGTGCTGCGGGTCGAGGCCGGCGGCCAGGCGATGGGCGTCGAGGTGTCGCGCTGGCTCTTCCTCTGCACCACCTTCCTCGCCCTCTTCCTGGCCTTCTCCAAGCGCCGGCACGAGATCACCCTGCTGGCCGGTGAGGCTTCCAGCCAGCGGCCGGTGCTCGATCACTACAGCCCGGCCTTCCTGGATCAGATGATCAACGTGGTCACCGCCTCCTCCGTGGTCTCCTACGCGCTCTACGCGGTGGCTCCGGAGACGGTGGCGAAGTACCACACGCAGAACCTGGTCTTCACCATCCCGCTGGTGCTCTACGGCATTTTCCGCTATCTCTATCTAATGTACCAGCGGGCGGGCGAGAGCAACCCCACCGAAGCGATCCTGCGGGACCCGCCCTTCCTCATCAACATGGTGCTGTGGGGCATCGCCGTGGTGCTGATCGTCTATGGAGCGAGATTTTCGATGAGCTGGACGCCGATGTTCCGAGGGATTAAGTGACCGCGGCGACACCGGCTGCCGGGGCGGCCGTAGCAGTCGTCATTCCCTGCCACAACGAGGAGCTGACCGTCGGCAAGGTGGTGGCGGACTTCCGCGCCGCCCTGCCCGAGGCCCGCGTTCTGGTGGTGGACAATCGCTCGCGCGACCGCACCGCCGAGATCGCCCGCGCGGCCGGCGCCGACGTGATCAGCGAGCGGCGCCCGGGCAAGGGGTTCGCCCTGCTGACCGGTTTCCGCGAGGCCCACGCGGGCGGCGCCGAGTACCTGATCATGGTGGACGGCGACGACACCTACCCGGCCGACGACGCGCCGAAGCTCCTCGCCGCCGCCGAGGCCGGGGCCGAGATGGTGATCGGCACCCGCCTCCAGGAGTTCGAGGCCGGGGCCTTCCGCGCCGGCCACTCCTTCGGCAACTGGCTCTTCATCTTCCTCGTGCGGGTGCTCTTCGGCGTGCGCACCCAGGACCTCTTCTCCGGCTACCGGGTGATCACCCGCCGCTTCCTCGAATCGACGCCGCTCATCGCCCAGGGGTTCGAGGTGGAGGCCGAGCTGTCGCTCCAGGCCACGGTGCAGCAGTTTCCCGTCGCCGAGGTGCAGGTGCGCTACCGCGCCCGGCCGGCGGAGAACCCGAGCAAGCTCCACACCTACCGCGACGGCTACCGCATCCTGATGGCCATCCTCACCTTCTTCCGCGACTACAAGCCGCTGACCTTCTTCGGCCTGCTGGCGACCTTCTTCCTGGTGCTGTCGCTGGCCGGCGGCGGCGTGGTGATCACCGAGTTCGTGAAGACGGGCCTGGTGCCCCGTCTGCCGCTCGCCGTCCTCTCCGCGGCGCTGTTCATCCTGGCGGCCCTGAGCCTCACCTGCGGCGTGATCCTCTCCACGATCAACCGCCGCTCGGCCGAGATCGCCTCGCTCATCCCCTGGAAGTGATTGATCCCCTAGAAGCGACCGCCGATTGAAGATCCTGATTCTCTACGAGACCGTCTATCCCGACTTCCTCGGCGGGGTCGAAAGCCGCAACCACGAGCTGGCCGTCGCCCTCGCCCGCCGCGGCCACGAGGTGACGATGGCCGGCTTCCGCAAGGCGAGGCGGATGCCGGACCCGCCGGGCGTCCGCGTCCTGTCGCTCGGCGAGCTCGACGTCCTCACCAATGCCGCCGGCCAGCGCAGCACCCGGCAGGCCATCCGCTTCGCCTTGAAGATCCCCAGCCTCGACATCTCCGGCTACGACGTGGTCGAGACGGCGAACATGCCGTACATCCACATCTTCCCCCTGGCGCTGAAATGCGCCCTGGCGGGCAAGCCGTTGATGGTGACCTGGTACGAGTACTGGGGGAGCTACTGGGAGGGCTATGTCGGCCGCCTCAAGGCCCCCGTCTACAAGATGATCGAGTGGCTCACCGGGCAGCTCGGCACGGTGGTCACGGCCACCAGCCGGCTCACCCAGGAGCGTCTGGAGAAGCGGCGAGCCGGCAGCCGCGTCGAGCTGGTGGCCTGCGGCATCCACGTCGACCAGGTGCAAACGGCGGCCGGAATCGGCGCGCCCCGTCACGGCGAGGGGCCGCCGCTGGTCTACGCCGGCCGCCTGCTGCGGGAGAAGCGGGTCGATCTCCTGCTCCGGGCCGTGGCGCTCCTCAAGGACCGGCATCCCGGGGTGCTGCTCACCGTTTTCGGCGACGGCCCCTTCCGGGAGACGCTGGTCCGCCTCGCCGCCGAGCTGGGGATCACGGACCGGGTGGACTTCCGGGGCCACGTGGAGACCTACGACGAGGTGTGGTCGAACCTAGGCCGCGCCCGGGTGGCCGTCCAGCCCTCGGAGCGCGAGGGCTTCGGCCTCTTCCCCCTGGAAGCCATGGCCGCCGGCCTGCCGGTCGTCTACTGCGAGTCCCCGGAGAGCGCCGTTCCCGAGCTGGTCCGCGACGGCGTCGAGGGGATCTGCACACCGCCCGAGCCCGCCGCCCTCGCGGGCGTCCTGGAGCGCCTGCTGATGGACGAAGCTGAATGGAATCGTCTGAGGAACAACGCCCTCGCTCGCGCCGCCGGGTACGACTGGGACGAGATCGCCCGGCAGATCGAGGCGGTGGCAGGGGCTCTGAGAGGGCATAGGCGCTAACTTAAAGTCCCTCAGAGGTCCCCCCCGCCCAAGACCCTCACCCTGGCCCGGGCCGCGCGGTGCTTCGTAAGTTCCTTCTTCATGGTCGCCGCCTGCTTCGCAAGATGGGCTCGCGGGATGTCCGCCCTCTAAAGGCAGCACGCGAAAACTCTAAAGCCTTCTGTTTCAAATAATTGGGATTTTGCGTTCCACCTGCAGGCCGGTTCTCTCCTTAGGTCAAGCGCATCCGTTCGCAGAAGGTCATCATCACCATTTCGATCACCGCGAACCTCCGGTCCAACATACGTATTCCATACCCCTTGGCATCGTCCACACGGCCGAGAGGAGTCGCGGGCAGCGCAGATATTAATCGCGTCGCTCTCAGTGACAGAATCAAGTGCGAGTTGGGCTTTTTCGCAAGTCGCACCTGTGGCAGAGCGCTGGGAGGTAAAAAACCAAGGCCCCGAACTGGGTTGAAAATTACCCTCTGATGCTCCATTCGGTCTGACGATTTTCCAGTCGGTAATCTCTTCTTCAGTGGTAGAAAAGCGTTTCTGGGTAATTTCATAGGTAGGGGGATCCACATCTTGTGGCCAGTGCCCCCAAACCGTGCCATTCTCAATCGTGTCGACGTGGAACAGGAAGTCATCAGAGCCTGCTACAAAGAGCTTATAGCCCTTCGGGAAGCCTGCCAGGAAGCGACTCTTCGCTTTGAAGAAAGTTGAACGGGCCAGGGCATCACTTTCCGCCTTCGGGACCATGCGTATGCCGCTTTCTGGCTTCTGGGGTAGACAATTTGCCCGCAGTGTAGGCGTCGCATAAATAGCAGACAGCGCAACCAAAGAGAGATATAGAGCGCGCATGTTGGCCTCCTCAGCCACTTCAGACACGGCTGCATTGCTTCATCAAGAATAGCACTGTTGCCGGTCAGCAGGTCTCTCAGCGCTCCCAGAATCGCGTATCGTGGCAGCCCTGGGACTGCGGGTCTGGCTTTCCCGGTGGCGCGGGGCAGGGAAGGCGTTCCAGGGATGGTTCGAGGCCTATCCGGCGGGGGGTCAGCTGGTCCTTTTCCGCGGGTCTTAACCGGCCTCTGCGAAGGGGTCAGACCGCGGCGAGCGGGGCTCGGTCGTTCTACGGCGAATCGATAGAATCTCGTTAGACGCGGTGTAAAACCGGCCCCGATTTTCTCCCTGTTTGACCAACAGCCCTGCGTCGACGAGGCTCTTGAGGTCCCGACTCGCCGCGAGCTCATTGACCTGCGCCGCTGCCCGGTACGAGGTGTTGCGGACTTTTAAGCCCAGCGCCGCATCCGCCAGCGCCACGACGGATCGCTCGGGTAAGGATCTTTTCTCGATCAGAGTCTCGAGCTCGTCCCAAAGCAGTTGAATCTCTCGTGAGCGCCGCAGCAGGGTCTGGGCCTGATGATAGTGCGCGCGAAGGCAGAACCGGATCCATGGCCTTGCGTCTCTGCCTGGGCTCCAGGAGCCGCCGCCGACTTCGGCCAGCACGTCGTAGTAACTCTGCGTATTTCTGCCGAGATACTCCTCGATACTGCAAAAGTGCGGAGAGAGCGTTCCGCTCCTCGCGAGAACAAGAGTCTGCAGGCCGCGAGCCATCCTTCCATTGCCGTCCGAAAAGGGGTGGATCATCACGAGGTTCAGATGCGCCATCGCACCCAGAATGATCGCGTTATCCGGATCCGAGGAATTCATTCGGTCCACCAACTCGATGATCAACGGCTGCACCGCTTCTGCCGGCGGGCCTTCGTAGACCTGGTCTCCGGTCGACTCGTTCCTGACAAAAATCGGCCCGGGCCTCCATCGCCCCGGGTGTTTGCTCAGATCCCATCCGACCATCATGTAGTGCAAGGCCTTGATCCCCTCGTCGGAGTACTTGAAGTGGGGATCTTCGGCCTTTTGCAGCACGAAGGTCAGGGCCATCCGGTATCCGGCGACGGCGAGCCAGGCTTCATCCCTGGGGGCGGTGGGTTCGTCCCCTTCCACGGCGGCGATGGCGTCCTCCATGGTGACGTTGTAGCCCTCAATGCTGTTCGAGCCCCGAACCGCCCGAGCGAAGGCATTCCGCCGAAGCAGACCTGTCCAGCGCCGAGGCTGGGCGGTGGCGTACTTCAGGCTCGCCTTCAGGGACTCAATCTCGAGCAGGACAGCGGTTTCCCGATCGTCAGGGACGGGTGTTTCGAACAAGGGCATGCGGGATAGTATCCTTTCAATCCATCTCAATGTTGCATACTATCCGACTTTCGGATGGATTGGAAGATGACAATCCCGCTTAAGCTCCCAACGAATCAGGCCCCCGGCCTCCGCGCCAACGCCCTCGCCCGCACCGCCGGGGTATGACTGGGACGAGATCGCCCGACAAATAGAGGCGGTGGCGGGGGCGCGGACCGGGGTCTAGCCGCTCGTCAGCAGGTGCAGAGCAGGTGGCCCGTCGAGCAGGTCCCGCCGTTGGTCGCCGGCTTGTCCTGGCCCGCGACGTCCCGCAGCTCGGTCTCTTCGAGCCGGCGCAGGGTCTCCTTGCTGAGGGTGAGCCTTTTCTGGGCCGCGCGCTGCTTCATGAGCTCCTTCTTCATGGTCGTCTCCTGCTGGCAAGATGGGCTCGCGGGAATGTCCGCCCTCTTAGAGAGTGCCTGTCCTTGCCGGGCGGGTGACAGCGGTGGTAACGAGACTTCGCCTGGGGCAAATCAGCCATCAACGATAAGCTCTCCTCATGCCGCGCCGTTCCGCCATCGTCCTCGTCGTCCTCATCGCATTGGTCCTGGCAGCCCTCGGGTTGCGGTTTTGGCTGGCCCGGTGGCGGGGGGCTGGAGAGGTGTTCTCGGGATGGTTCACGGCATATCCGCCGGGGGAGCGGCTGGTCCTCAATCCGGCGACGTTCACGGATCTGCCGGGTTGGGAGGCGGACGCGCTCGAAGAGGCGGTGCCGGTTTTCCTGCGATCCTGCCGGGTCCTCACCGCCAGCCCGGGCGATTGGCAGCCGGCCTGCGCCGCGGCGGCCAAGGTGCCGGCGGGCGACCGCGCGGCGGCCCGGCGGTTCTTCGAGGACAACTTCCGGCCCTGGTCCACGCTCAATCCACGGATTCCGGTGGGGCTCTTCACCGGGTATTACGAGGCGCTCCTCCAGGGGAGCCGCACGCGGCACGGCCAATACACCGTGCCGCTCTACGCCCGGCCGCCGGAGCTGGTGATGGTCGACCTCGGCCGCTTCCGCGACGCGCTCAAGGGGCAGCGCATCGCCGGCCTGAACGTGAAGGGCCAGCTTCTCCCTTTTCCGGACCGCAAGGCGATCGACGCCGGGGCGCTCGCCGGCCGCAAGCTGGAGATCGCCTGGGTGAACGATCCGGTGGGTGCCTTCTTCCTGGAGGTCCAGGGCTCGGGCCGCATCCGCATGGATGACGGCCGCGAGCTGCGCGTCGGCTACGCCGCCCAGAACGGCCAGCCCTACACGGCCATCGGCCGCGAGCTGATCGCCCGCCACGCTCTGCCTGCCAAGGAGGTCTCCCTGCAGACGATCCGCGCCTGGCTGGAGGCGCATCCGGACCAGGCGCGGGAGGTGATGGAGCGCAACGCCTCCTACGTCTTCTTCGAGACGACCCATGGCGAGGCCCCCCTCGGCGCCCAGGGCATCCCTCTCACCCCGGGCCGCTCGCTGGCGGTGGACCTCACCTACCACGCCCTGGGCACCCCCGTCTGGCTGGCCACCAGTTCGCCCTCCCCGAAGCCCGGCGAGCCCGACCGCAAGCTCCGCCGGCTCCTCGTGGCCCAGGATACCGGCGGCGCCATCCGCGGCCCGATCCGCGGGGACGTCTTCTGGGGCTTCGGCCCGGACGCGGAGGCCATCGCGGGGCGAATGAAGAACCGGGGGAAGATGTGGGTGTTGCTGCCGAAGGACCGCACCCAGAGTCCGTAGTCCTCAAGTCCCCGGTAATCGGCCCGCCGCTTCCTAAAATCGGCCCGCGGCGACCGGCGGAAGGCTCGCAGCGACCTCTCGGAGGTCCCCCGCCAGCTCGCGAAGGTCCGCTCCTGCCTCACGGAGGCCGTCGGCTTGCTCATGGAGGATCCAGCCGACCTCGCGGAGTCTCGCCGCTGCCGGCGGATGGTTCGCCGCTACCGGCGGGAGCTTCGCCGCTGGCGGCGAGAGGTCCGCCGCTACCGGCGAGAGGCTCGCCGCTGCCGGCGGGAGGACAAAAGACGCCGGCGGAAGCTCCGGCGACGCCTTCAGTTCACCCAGGGCCCCTTGCGCACGTTGCGGTCGCGCTCGCCGTCGATGACCCGGAAGCCCCGCTTGCGCCGGTTGCGCTCCAGCTTCTTCTGAATCCACCAGCGCTCCAGGCGGAGCCGCATCTCGCGGAGCGTCCGCCGGCCGCCCTTGGCCATCGAGCCGCTGGACTTCACGTAGAGGTTGGAGATGGCCACGGCGGCGCAGATCCCCAGGAAGCCCGGGAGATCCTTGGTGCTCAGGAAGCCGAGGAAGCCGAAGAGGATCTCCAGCCACAGGAACCACCCGGCGCGCAGTGGCAGGATGAAGAAGAGGAGGATGGTGGCGTCGGCGTGGGCGGTGGCGAAGGCGGCGATGAAGATCGTCGTCAGGAGGAGCTGCCCGCGGATGAGCACGAACGGCGCCGGCACCTCCAGGAGGCCGGTCGTCGTAACCAGCGCGTGAGCTCCCACGGCGACCAGTCCGGCGCCCAGGGCGGCGAACGCGATCAGCCGCCAGAAGTGCCGGCGGTAGAGGCCGAAGTACACGTCCTTGCCGAACATGTAGAGGATGAGGAGCTGGAGAAGGATCCAGATCCCCGGGGCTCCGGCGCCCACGAAGGGGTAGGTGGCGAGCCGCCACACCTGGGCGTTACGCCAGACCTCCGGAGTCAGGATCAGCGCCAGCGGCACCGCCTCGGTCGACCGGAAGAACGACATCGAGAACGTGACGAACAGGACCACCAGGATGGCGATCAGGTCCCGCGGCACCGGCCCCGAGAGGCCGAAGTCGATTCGACGGGGATAGGGATTGCGGGTCACCAAGGTCTCAAGTCCTCCCAGGGGCATCTTACCCCCCGGGAGGCACGGCTCCTAACCGGGCGCAGCTCAGGTCGGGCAGGTCGGTTGCCAGCAAAACCTGTCCACGCAGCAAACGGTGCAATAGGCGGGATCAAAGTCAAAACCGGGGCAACAGACCCACCAGCACTCATCGGCATGAGCCGGACGGGCCGAGAACAAGCCGAGCTGAGCCGCGGCACTCACAGTGATGAAGGCCAGGAAGATCAGCTTCTTTCGCATCTCGCACTCTCCTTTCAGAGATCCTCTATCTTTGAAGTGTGCCGGCTGCTGAAGGAAGCGAGCCCCAGGCCGCGAGGTCTCGCGCCGCCGGCAGGATCCCGAACCCATCCGCCTCGGCGACGCCGGTGAGGATCGCCTCGGCCACGGCCCGCTCGGCGAGGACGCCGATCTGGTTGACGTGGGCGCGGCGTTGGTTGGAGGAGAGGACGACGATGAGGTCGCCGTCGAAGAGCGAAAGGGCGGGGGAGAGGGTGCGGTAGAAGCCGCCGAAGGCCATGGCGCAGACCTTGAGGCTCATCGGCTTGGAGAGGATGGCGTCGGTCATCACGACGGCCAGGGTGGTGTTCCCTTCCCAGGGGCTGGACGAGTCGGGCGGCAGGTTGGCGATCACCCGCTCGGCGTCCGCCAGCTCCAGCGAGTCCGGGGTGGTGCGGCAGCCGGCGAGGACGGTGCCGTCCAGACGGCGGACGTCGCCAAAGGCATTGACGGCCACGGCGGCGGCGACCGTGGGGCCACCTGGAACCGTGAGGCTGGCGAAGCCGAATCCCCCTTTCATCCCGCACGTCGGTCCCATCGCCTTGCCCACCGTCGCTCCCACTCCCGCGCCGACGCTCCCCACGGCGATCTCCCCCGCGGCGGCGTTCGCCAAGGCCGCCTCGGAGAGGGCACGGGTGGGGCGGGTCAACGGATCGCTACGGTAAAGGTCGAAGAGGATGGCGGTGGGGACCAGGGGCACGGGGGCGACGCCGGTCTGGAATCCGAAGCCCTGGCGCGCCAGCCAGTCGACGATCGGGTCGGCCGCCGAGAGCCCGAAGCCGCTGCCGCCCGAGAGGACCACCGCGTGGGCTCTGCTCCCCAGGTGCTGGATCGAGACCAGCGAGTCGAACTGGCGGGTGCCGGTCGCCGAGCCGCGCACCTCGGCGGTGGCCGACATCCCCTCAGGGCAGAGGATGACCGTGGTGCCGGTCAGCGCCTCGCGGTCCGAGCCGTGGCCGATCTTGAAACCGGGGAGGTCGAGGATGCGCGAGGGCGAGGGGACGGGGGGCGGGGGAGTCATGGCGGCGGGAATTGTATAGAGCCCGCAGCCTCCACGCTCGAAGCTCAGGCGTGGATCACCCGAGATGCCGGACGCCTGTCATGCCGGCATCCCGAGCGACGATCTACGCCGTCCTTACGTCAGGGGACACGTGCAGCAGGTATTTTCGTTGACGCTGGGACTTCCTCCCACAACCAGGGCCAAGCTCTCTCCGAGGTTCTTGAGGGTCTCCCGGTTCACCGTCAGCTTCTTCTCGAGCTTCTTTTTCATAGCGTCTCCCTTGGGGTTGTGTAGCGTTGCTTCTGGACCGAGACGGGCTAGTCGCCGCCTTGGCTGGGACCGCAGAACCTCGCGAAGCCGCCGTTGGGAAGGAAGGAGGAGGAGGTCGGAGTGGTTCCCGCGGGGCACGGGTTGACCGTGCCGCTGCAGCACACCGATTCGGTGGTCTGCCAGCTCACCGTAGTGATCGAGGGGGGCGTGCGGGTGACGCAGGTCGTGCGGCAGGTGCCGTTCTGGGGAAACGCGCCGCGGGCCGCGGCGAAGGATGCCAGGGTGAGGGCGGCCACGAGGCCGGAAGTGCGGAGCAGGGTCTTCATGGGGTCTCCTTTCGCGAGATGGAGGGGCAGCCGGACTGCCGGGCTCCATTCAAAACAGTGCAGAGGAGGCGAGCAAGCGAGCCGGTGGGGCGGTATGGTTCCCGCAGCGCTGGCCCTCATCACCCCGGCCCTCTTCTCCCAGCCTCCCCCCCGCCCGCCGGGAGAAGAGGGAGTGGCTGTCTGAGAGGTGTCTCAAAAATGGTTGACGGACCACGCCTATGTCGCCAGGGATTGAAATCACCTGGCTACCCTCTGTAGTCCCTACGGGACACTGGAAGAACGAATAGCAGTCCCGGAGGGGACAAGAGTCGGTAGCCAGGCGATTTCAATCCCTGGCGACATAGGCGTGGCTGTCGCTCCTTTTGAGACACTCTCTAGCCCCCGCCCTTGCCCTCCACCCCCATTCCCGACTATCCTGACCCGCTTCGAGGACCCCCGCCTCGGCGCGCCCACGTATATGCATGATCCCATGATCGACTCGACCCAAGGGAGCCGCCCGGAAGCCTCCGCCATCGCCTGGAGCTGGCGGGACCGCGCCGGCTTGGTCACGCACTCGCTGGCGGCCGAGGCGCGGTCGCTGCGCATCCGCGGCGTCGTGGGCCTGCTGGTGGGCCTCGCTTTCGCGGCGCTCCTCTACTTCGTCGGCCACAAGGTACGGTCGGCCGAAGTGGTTGCGGGGATCGCGGTCCTCCTGGCGCTGATCGCCCTGGCGGCTCCCCTCACGGTATTCAAGAAGATCAACCACGTGCTGGAGATTTTCGCCCGGGGTGTGGCGACCGGCGTCTCCTGGGTGCTGATGACCTTCCTCTACTATGTCGTCTTCTGGCCCGCCGGCCTCGTGCTGCGGGCAGGCCACAAGCTGGGGATCACCCGGGGTCCCGAACGGTCGCTGCCGTCCTACTGGATCTCGACCGGCGACCGGGAGAACCCTCTCGAGTCGTACAAGCGGCAGTTCTAAAGAGCTCCAGACGATGAAGCTCCTCGGCATCTCCTGCTACTACCACGACTCGGCCGCCTGCCTGGTGGACGCGGGCCGCATCGTGGCCGCCGCCCAGGAAGAGCGGTTCACCCGCAAGAAGCACGACGAGGGCTTCCCCTTCAACGCCGTGCGCTACTGCCTGGCGGAGGGCGGCGTCGGCAAGGGCGAGCTGGATGGCGTCGTCTTCTACGACAAGCCGCTGCTCAAGTTCCACCGCATTCTGGAGACCTACCTCGCGGTGGCACCCAAGGGGTTGCGGTCGGCCGTCATGGCCCTCCCCCTCTGGCTGCGCGAGAAGCTGTGGATTCCGCCCCACATCATGGACGCGCTCGACCGCTGCGGCGTCGGCGAGCCGAAGGACATCTTCTTCACCCGCCACCACGAGTCGCACGCGGCGTCCGCCTTCTACCCGTCTCCCTTCGACGAGGCGGCGGTGCTGACCCTCGACGGCGTGGGCGAGTGGGCCACCACCACCATCGGCGTCGGCGAGGGGAACCGGCTGCGGCTGATCCAGGAGATCCCCTTCCCCCACTCGCTGGGCCTGCTCTACTCGGCCTTCACCTACTTCACCGGCTTCCGGGTGAACTCGGGCGAGTACAAGCTGATGGGCCTCGCCCCCTATGGCGAGGGGAAGTACAACGACGTCATCAAGCGCGAGCTGATCGACGTGCGCGACGACGGCTCGTTCCGCATGAACATGGACTACTTCGGCTATCTGGACGGCCTGGAGATGACGAACGCGAAGTTCGCCCAGCTCTTCGGCGGGCCGGCGCGGAAGCCCGAGTCGCCCATTTCGAAGCGGGAGATGGACCTCGCGCGGTCGATCCAGGAGGTCACCGAGGAGGTCGTCCTGAAGCTCGCCCGCCACGCCCGCCAGCTCACCGGCAAGCGCAACCTCTGCATGGCCGGCGGCGTGGCGCTCAACTGCGTCGCCAACGGCGTGCTGCTGCGGGAGGGGATCTTCGACGACATCTGGATCCAGCCCGCGGCGGGCGATGCCGGCGGCGCCCTGGGTGCGCCGCTCGCGGTGTGGCACAACGCCATGGACAAGCCGCGGACGGTGACCGTCTCGAACGGCCGGCCGCGGGACGCCATGCGCGGCTCGCTCCTCGGGCCGGACTTTCACCGCGAGCAGATCAAGGACTACCTCGACTTCCACAAGCTTCCCTATGAGGAGCTACCGGAGGCGGACTGGGCGCGGCGCATCGCCGAGCTGATCGCGGGCGAGAACGTCATCGGCCTGTGCCAGGGGCGGATGGAGTTCGGGCCGCGGGCTCTGGGGGGCCGATCGATCATCGGCGACGCCCGGTCGCCCAGGATGCAGTCGGTGATGAACCTGAAGATCAAGTACCGGGAGAGCTTCCGGCCGTTCGCCCCTTCGGTGCTGGAGGAGCGGGTGTCCGACTACTTCGAGCTCGATCGTCCCTCGCCCTACATGCTGCTGGTGGCGGACGTGGTGGCCAGCCGGCGCGTCCCGAAACGGGGGGACGAGAACGACCTGCCGCTCCTGGAGTGGGTCAACCGCCCGCGCTCGGACGTGCCCGCCATCACCCACGTCGACTACTCGGCGCGCATCCAGACGGTGGGCGAGGAGAGCCCGCGCTACCACGCCATCCTCACCGAGTTCGAGAAGCTCACCGGCTACGGGGTGATCGTCAACACCAGCTTCAACGTCCGCGGCGAGCCCATCGTCTGCACCCCGGAGGACGCCTACCGCTGCTTCATGCGCACCGAGATGGACTACCTCGTGGTGGGCACATTCCTCCTGGAGAAGAAGCAGCAGCCGGCGCTGGAGGAGAAGGGGGACTGGCGGCAGGAGTTCCAGTTGGACTGAACACGCCCCTCATCACCCGGCCCTCTCTCGTCCCCGGGAGAGCCCAACCTCTTATGCACATTTCGCAGACTCAGAACTGGATGACATGTGAGCCCAGGTTTGCCCCGAAGGGGCAGCGGCATGTAGCCTGGGGCTGGCGCTTTTTTGCCAGCCCCAGGAACCCACGCCCCCCACATTTCCCATAGCCCCGATAGGGGCGACGGCAGCCCATCGTTTGAAGCAAACTGCCGCCACCCCTTCGGGGCTTCGGATGTTTTTGGGGCCGTCTACCTGGGGCTGGCAAAAAGCGCTAGCCCCAGGCTACATGCTGTCGGCCCTTCGGGCCTTTCCACTCGAGCCTTCAAGCCGCCCGAGACAGCAAACGCCGCATCGTCTCGGGCTCGCGGCCGATCGCTCGCAGCAACGCGCGGGCTGGTGCGTCTGGAGTGCTGCGGTGCTGCTCCCAATCCCGCAGAGTGCTGACGGGCAGCCCGAAGGCTTCCGCAAACTCGACCTGGGTCATGCCGAGCCGCTGCCGCAAGGCCTTCACAGGAGAGACCCGGCGCATCTTCGCCAAGGACTCCCCGTCGAGCGGCTGGGCATCGGGATCCGAGAGTGCCGCAGCCAGCACCTCTTCATCCGTCATCGCGCTCACCCGCGTCCAATCGGTCTCACCGCGAGGTAGCTCCTCACCAGGTTTCACGGTCACCCGCGTAGTACCGGTCTTGCTCATATCGCGTCGCCCTCCGGGCAGAGATGATCCGGCAAGTCTCCTCATCGCGCAAAGTCACGACAACGAAGAGGACATTGCGGATGGTCATCCCGAGGACCCGTCTTCGTTCTTCCCCATACTCGAATCGACTGTCGATCTCCTCCAGCCGGTTCGGATCTTCAAGCGCCGCGATGGAATCGGTGAAGTCGATGCCGTGCTTGCGGAGATTCTCGGCAGCCTTCGCGGCATCCCACTCGTAATCCATCCTCGGTCAAACTACGGGTTCCCCGTAGTGTTGTCAACCCGTGGCGGGGGTGAGGGTCCTCACGCTCCGAATCGCCAGCTCAGCTTGAGCAGCACCACGTTCGTCGGCGGATCGCCGAACAGTCTCGTCAGCCCGTCCTCCGCCGAGGAGCGCGCGTCCCGCACGAGCCGGTCGCGCTGGTGGTTCCAGACGGCGGTGAGGAACGAGCCCGGCCGGTACTCCCAGCGCAGCACGAGGTCGCCGTTCAAGGTGCGGCGCGCGGCATTGGGGCTCGCCGGCGGGGTGCTCCCTTCCTCCAGGAGAGCGAACCGGCGCTCCGGCCTGGGGTCGCGCGGCGCGATCAGGCGCTGGTAGCGATCGAAGCGGCCGGCGGTGCTGAAGGGCTGCAGGTAGGCCTGGAGCGCCAGGTGGGGCGTGAAGGTGAGGTCCGAGCGAAGGGTCAGTGAGAGGGTCTCCTGGCGCAGGCGGGCGACGAGGATCTCGGTCGCGGGCGCTCCGTCCACGGCTCCCACGGGCTGCCAGCCGACGGTGTCCGTCTCATAGGTGGCGCCGGCCGACATCTGGAGCCGGTCCGAGACGCGAAGGTTCACGAGCGGCGTGACGCGCAGCGATCGCGAGCCGTTCGCCCCCTCCTCGGCGGCGCTCGCGTCGAGAGTGACGTAGGACGCCTTGCGCTGATCCGTGGCAATCGATAGGGAGACGGTGGTGCGCGGCGGCAGGAGCAGCGCCGGCCCTCCCCGCAGCCAGCCGGTCGAGAGCGATGAGGCCTCGCGCGTGGCGGCGAGCTTCGCCGTCCAGTAGTCGCGGGTATCGGCGGCGAGGTAGAGGTCGGCGACTCGGGTCCGGCGTTCGCCGGCCCAGGTCCAGCCCAGGCCGAGGTTGCCCGAGCCCACGGTCCAGTCGCGCAGCCAGTGGCCCGGGGTGAAGCGTTGGTACTTCCAGTCGCCGGCCAGCAGGAGCCAGTCCGAGTTGCGCTGGAAGCCGAGCTCGTCGACGTCGAAGCCGGGAGACACCGCCCTCGCCGTCACGTCCCAGAGGAGATTGCCGGCGAGGCGCGACACGCGGGTCTCCACGGCGAGCCCGGCGAGGCTCGTGCCATAGGGCGCCGCCGGCAGATCCCGAGCATCCGGCCGCTGGAAGTAGTGGTTCGGCGCCTCGGCGACGCGGGTGATCGCCTCGGCGTCGCCCGTGAGGCGGCTCCCCAGCGCCCAGCTCCGCAGCTCGTAGCCTCCCTCCCCGAAGCGGTGCTGGAGCTCCAACCCCAGGGCCGCGGCGTCGCTCACCTCCTGGGCGGTGAGCACCGGCCCCAGGGCGGAGCGGTGGAGGTCGGCGGCGAACAGCCCGAAGGACGACTCGCCGTGATCGAAGCTGCGGATCGCCCGCGCCACCGTGGATGTGGTCCGCGCCTCGACGGGCCACTCTCGGCTCCCGCCCTCCGGCCGATCGAGGAGCGCGTGCTCATGGTCGCTCTCGGCGGTGAAGACGCCGAGCGTCCAGCCCGAGGGGGTCTGGCCGGAGAGCTTCACGGCGCCCAGGAGAGTGGTGGCGGTAGGGAACGAGACGGCGGTGGCGTCCGGGGGCAGATCGCCCCGGGGCGCCCGCCCGACGCGCCGCGAGTAGAAGGGGGATTCGTCGGCGAAGGAGGTGTCGCGGGTCGAGAAGGCAAGGCTGGTGCTCATGCGGAAGACGTCGATCCCTTCGAGGAAGAAGGGGCGCTGCTCGGCCTGGAAGAGCTCGAAGGCCGTGAGGTTCACCTGCGACGGGTCGGCCTCGACCTGGCCGAAGTCGGGCAGCAGCGTGGCGGTGAGGCTGAAGCTGGAGCCCAATCCCACCTTGAGGTCGGCGCCGGCGCGCAGCGAGGACTTGCGGTCTCCTGAGGGTCCGTCATTGCCGGCTCGCGGTGCCACGTAGGGGGTCGCCTCGAAGCGGTGAACGCGGGACGGCGCCGGCAGGCGCAGTTCGTTGAAGTGCGAGACGACGCCACCCAGCCCCGGGTAGCGGGGCGACCAGTTCGACGATTCGCCGCGCGAGGGGCTGTTGCGGTAGAAGTTGATGCCCCAGATCATCTCGGCACTGTCTCCTGGGGGCAGGCTGAAGGCGAGCTGGGAGAAGGGGATGCGGACCTCCACCGTCCAGCCGTCCGCGTTCACCTGGGCCGCCCCTTCCCAGACGGCGTTCCACGACGGGTCGTACACGATGTCGTCGGCCCACAGCCCGTCGACCTGGACGCCCCTGGGGTTGACCCCGAAGGAGAAACCCGACCGCCGGTCGTGGCGGCTGTCGATCTCCACGAACGACCAGTCGGAGATCGTCTCATCGTCGCGGCGCGCGAGGGGCGCCTGGATCCTGGCCGGCTCCGGATCGAAGTAGGTCAGCCCGACGTAGATCGCCTCGCCGTCGACCAGGACGCGGGCCTCCGAGCGCAGCACCGAGGGCGCTCCCGGACGCGGGCGGTTCTGGGTGAAGCCGGTCGCGACCGGCGCCTCCCTCCAGGCCGGCTCGTCCAGCCGGCCGTCGATGACGGGCGGCGCGCCGGAGATCCGCGCGGCGTTGAGGCTCCGCCGGGCGAGGAGCGCCGGATCGCACCCCTCCGTGGGGCATGGGGGCGTCTGCGCCCAGGCGGTGAAGGCACAGAGCCACAGACCTGCAAGCAACCGGACAATCCGCATCGCGTCGTCTCCTCCTGGCTGGAAGAGAGTTGTCGGCTGCGGCCGGAAAGGTGTCTGCTACCATCGATTTCGACTGGAACGGGCATGAGAGAGGCCGATCCCCAAGGTGACGACGAGCTGGTCCGGCTGATGGTGGCCTACCAGGCGGGCGAGCTCGCGGCCTTCGAGGGCCTCTACGGACGGCTCGCGGCGGAGCTGTGCCGCTACTTCCAGGCGGCGGGGGCGCCGGGGGTGGACATGGCGGCGCAGGACCTCGTGCAGGAGACCTTCCTGGCCATCCACCGCTCGCGCCGCACCTATCAACCCCCTCTGCCGGTGCGGCCCTGGGCGTTCGGCATCGCCCGCAACGTCCTCGGGCGCCACCGTCGGGAGGCCTGGCGGCGCTCGCGCACCGAGGACCGCGACGCCCGGCCGGTCGCCGAGGTGGCGGCACCCGCGACGGCGCTCGCCCTCGAGCCGCGGGATCTGGCGGCGGCCCTGGCGAGTCTCCCCGCCAGCCGCCGCGAGGCCTGGGTGCTCCATCATGTCCATGGCCTCAGCTTTCAGCAGATCGCCGCGCGCTTCCGCATCGGTGTGGGAGCGGCGAAGCTGCGGTCGAGCCGGGCAATGCGGGCGCTTCGCGCGGCCCTGGGTGTCGAGGCGGAGAGGGGAGGAACACCGGATGGCTGACGCGAGGATGGACACCCGGGTGCCGCCCGAGCTTCTCGCCGCCGTCGAGCGGGGCCTCGCGCCGGTGCGGCCCATCGCCTCGCCGGCCCGGCGGGTGCTGGCCCTGCTGCCGCTGGGCCTGGCGCTGCTCGTCGCCATTCCGGCGTTCTGGGGGTTGCGCCGCAACGCCTCGGAGCTGGGGCCTATGGTGGCGTGGGGCCTTTCGGGATTGCAGGCGCTGGCGGGCCTGCTGATCGTCGGCGCCGCCCTCCGCGAGGCGGTCCCCGGGCGGGAGCTTTCGGCCCGGGCCATTGTCTGGACGGTGGGCGCCGCGCTGGCGCTCTTCGCCGGCATGACCTTCCTCACCGAGAGCCTGGTGCCGGCCGCCGCGCCGCCCGGGGTCTTCGGGCGCTACGCCTGGGAGTGCTTCTGGATGGCCGCGGCCTCCAGCGTGCCGATGCTGGCCGCGGCGGTGTGGCTGGCCGGCCGCGCGCTGCCCACCCGCCCGGCCCTGGCCGGCGCCATCTACGGCCTGGGAGCGGGGATCATCGCCGACGCCGGCGTGCGCCTCTTCTGCTGGGTCTCCTCCCCCGCCCACGTCCTCCTCGCCCACGGCGGCGCCATCCTCCTCCTGGCCGCCACCGGCGCCGCGGTCGCGACGCTCGTCGAGCGAATCAAGGGCCGGGCGCGCCGGATCAGGTAGAATGCCGCCCGGAAGGGAAGCAACCATGCGCAGACTCCGCTACTTCGGCTCCATCCTCGGGGAGATCGTCCAGTTCGCCAGGCAGAACAAGGTGTACTGGATCGTTCCTCTCGTGCTCATTCTGGGGCTCGTGATCCTGCTGGTCGTCACCAGCCAGGGCGTCGCGCCGTTCATCTACACGCTGTTCTAGCAGCGCAAACAAGGCGAGGTTGACGGGGGGCCTTGCCGTTCCGAGGGGGTTGGGCCAGAATAGCCCCACCATGCGCCGCTTCAAGCCGATTCACGGAATTCTGATCGTCGTCCTTTTCCTCGGGGCGGTGTGGGCGGCGGAGACCGTCCTGGAGGGCCGTCTCAACCCTTCGGGCTTCCAGAAGGTGTCACCGGATCGGGAGGGGCAGGTGCGGGTGGACCTGGCGGGCCTGAAGCCCAACGACGTCCGCTTCTACCAGTTCCTCAACTCCAGCAACCAGGAGGTTCGCTTCTTCGTTGCGAAGGACGGCAAGGGCACCGTCCAGGTCGCCTTCGACGCCGACGAGACCTGCATGAAGTACAAGCGGGGCTTCCGGCACGAAGGGGAGTGGGTGGTTTGTAACAAATGCGACAAGGCCTTCCGCATCTCGGAGATCGCCTCCGGCGGCGAGGGCTGCACACCCGTTCCCCTGCGGCATCAAGTGCAGGGAAGCGAGTTGCTGCTGGCGCAGAATGACGTGATCTCGGGCTGGCGGTTGTTCCATTGAGTGGGCTTCCGGCAAGGACCAGCAGAAACAACCGACGTGAAATCAGAGCTTTGACGGCCCCGCCCGCGATGTTGTATCGTCGCGCGGTCCGGAAAGGGTAGCCATGTGCGCAGACTTCGTGCTCTACGAAGAAGAGTTTAAGCATCTAGAGGAAGCTCTGCGCCGCCTGCGCCAGGAGGCGAATGCCAAGGCCGTCTTCCTGATCGACAAGAACGGGCAGCAGATCGCCTCGGCCGGTGAGGTCGAGCAGTTCGATACCACCTCGCTCGCTTCGCTGACCGCCGGCAACGTGGCCGCGACGGACGGGCTGGCCAAGCTGATCGGCGAGCGGGAGTTTTCCGTGCTGTTCCATGAGGGGCAGCAGGATCACATCCACATCTCCATCGTCGCCAAGCGCGCCATCCTGGTGGTCATCTTCGACGACCGGTCGTCTCTCGGTCTCGTCCGCCTGCGGGTGAAGCGGGCCAACGTCGATTTGGAGAAGATCTTCGAGGTGATGTTGCAGAAAGGCGAGAAGGGTTCCCAGGGAGCGACTCATCCGAGTCCCTTTTCCGAGATCACCGACGACGACATCGATGCGCTGTTCGGTGAGTAACCGAAGGCGTCGAGCCCACGCAAGGGCGTCAGGGACCCCGGGAGCGATTCTGCCCAGGCGAGCGGTTCGAGTTGGAACGAGGCAGGCGACATGACTTTCATCAATTACGCCAGCAAGGAAATCAACTGCAAAATCGTCTATTATGGTCCCGGATTGTGTGGGAAGACGACGAATTTGCAGTACATCTACAACAAGACGGCTCCCGAGTCGAAGGGGAAGATGATCTCCCTGGCGACCGAGGCCGACCGCACGCTGTTCTTCGACTTCCTGCCCCTGGACCTCGGGAGCATCCGCGGCTTCACCACCCGGTTCCACCTCTACACGGTGCCCGGCCAGGTGTTCTACGACGCCAGCCGCAAGCTGATCCTCAAGGGGGTGGACGGCGTGATCTTCGTGGCGGACAGCCAACAGGAGCGGATGGAGGCGAACATCGAGTCCATCCGGAACCTGGAACAGAACTTGAAGGAGCATGGGTTCGATCTGGCGACGATCCCGTACGCCCTGCAGTTCAACAAGCGGGACATACGCAACGTCATCCCCGTCGAGGAGATGTATCGCACCCTGAACTACAAGCGCGAGCCGACGTTCGAAGCCGTGGCGACGACCGGAGTAGGCGTGTTCGACACCCTGAAGTCCGTGGCCAAGCAGATCCTGATCGAGCTGAAGAAGCGCTGACCCAGCTAATTCCGGAGACCGAAGATTTCCATGGCGAAGGCCAAGTCCAAGACCCCGACACCGCCCCCTCCCGCCCCGAAGAAGAAGATTGCGGCCCCGCCGGCCGTGGCGGATCCCGCCCTCGACCACTTCTCCGACGGCCTTTCGGCCTTGCAGGCGAAGGACTGGAAGAAGGCCGTCAGCCATCTGGAGCAGGCCGTCGAGACCACCGACCGGCTCGACCTTCGCGACCGGGCGCAGCAATTCCTGAACGTTGCTCGTCAGAAGGGTGGGCCGGCGCAAGGGAAGGCGGCCAAGGGCGCGGAGCCCGATCCCTACCTCCAGGCTGTTTACGAGCGGAACCGCGGCGACTTCCAGGCGGCGCTCGACATCGCGCAGAAGGGTGGCCGCGACCAGCACGACGAGCGTTTCGCCTATCTGGCGGCCAGCATCCACGCGGTCGAGAACCGGCTGGAGGACGCGGCCCTGGCCCTGGCCAAGGCGGTCGAGCTGAACCCCAAGAATCGCATCCATGCCTTCCACGACACCGATTTCGCCGAGCTCCGCAAGAACCGCGATCAGCGCCACCTCTTCGGCCTCACCTGAGCCTTCGCCGATGTCGCCGGGCGGGACCTCGGGTAAGGCCCTCGTCGCGATCGGCGGCGGCACCGGCCTGTCGGCGTTGCTGCGCGGGCTCAAGCACCACGTAGGCACCGATCGTCTGTGCCAGCTCGCGGGCGTCGTCACCGTCACCGACGACGGTGGCTCCTCGGGCCGGTTGCGCAAGGAGTTCGGCGTCCTGCCGCCCGGGGACATCCGCAACTGCATCGCCGCCCTCGCCGACGACGAGGATCTGCTGACCCGCCTCTTCCAGTATCGCTTCCCCAATGGTGGCGGTCTGGTCGGCCACTCTTTCGGCAACCTCTTCCTGACGGCGCTGACCGGCATCACGGGCGACTTCCATCAGGCCATTCTCACCGCCGAGTCGATCCTCTCGGTGCGTGGCAGGATCTTCCCCGCCACGCTGACCGACGTGCGGCTGCGGGCGCGGGGCGTCTCGGGCCGAACCTACGAAGGGGAATCGGCGGTCGGGCTGTCGGCCGAGGAGCTGGCGGCGGTGGAGATCGATCCGCCGGCGCCGCCGGCTTTTCCTCAGGCGGTGGCGGCGTTGGAGCGGGCGGACCTCATCCTCCTGGGGCCGGGCTCGCTCTACACCTCGATCCTTCCCAACCTGTTGATCCCCGGCATCCGCCAGGCGGTGGCGAAGGCGAAGGCGCCGGTCGTCCTGCTGGTCAACCTCATGACCCAGCCCGGCGAGACCGACGGCATGATGGCCGCCGATCACCTGCGCGCCCTGGTGCGGCACGCGGGAGCCGGGCTCATTGATGCCGTGCTGATCAACTCGACGCCGATTCCCGAGCCGCTGATCCACCATTACGCCGAGACCGGCTCCGAGCCCGTGGCGGTCGACCGCGCCGCCCTGGAAGAGCTGGGAGCCGAGATCGTGGAAGCTGATCTCCTGGCCGCCGACGGCGACCTGATCCGCCACGATCCGGCGAAGCTGGCGGTGGCCGTGCTGGGGATGGGCGGGGGCTCACTGGCGACACGGACGTAAGGGACGAGCACGGACAACACTGACCTTCGGGACTCTGTTCGTCCTTGTTTGTCCCTGCTGTCCGTGTTCGTCCTTTTTGCTAGTGGTACGCTTTGCCCTGCCATGGAAACGCTCAACCCGCCCAGCCCGCCCAACACCCTCGTCGCCGTCGCCATGAGCGGCGGCCTCGACTCGTCGGTGACCGCCTGGCTGCTGGCCCGCGAGGGCCGGCCGGTGGTGGGCCTTTCCATGCTGCTCTGGGATCATTCCGGCGTGGAGGCGAATGGCCGCTGCTGCGGCGCGCTCGACCTCGGGGATGCCAAGCGCGTCGCCCAGCAGGCGGGCATCCCCCACTACACCCTGCGCATGGACGAGGAGTTCCGGGAGAAGGTGGTGGACCCGTTCGTCAACGACTACCTCGCCGGGCGCACTCCGAGCCCCTGCGTGCGGTGCAACACCTGGATCAAGTTCGATCTCCTGCTCGACCGGGCGCGCCAGCTCGGGGCGAACCGTGTGGCGACCGGCCACTATGCCCGCATTCTCGACGGACCGGATGGGCCCGAGCTCCATACCGCGCTCGACGCCGACAAGGACCAGAGCTACTACCTCTTCGAGCTGACGGCCGAGCAGCTCGCCACCTCCCTCTTCCCCCTCGGCGAAATGACCAAGCCCGAGGTGCGGCATCTCGCCCGCGAGGCCGGCCTCGTGGTGGCGGAGAAGGGGGAGAGCATGGAGGTCTGCTTCGTCTCCGGCGGCATCCGCGAGTTCGTGGAGGGGCAAGTGGCGATGGACCCGGGCCGTTATGGCGAGCCAGCCCTCGCCGAGCCGGCCGTGCTGGTGGACACCGCCGGCGAGACGCTCGGCGAGGGCCAGCCCTACTACCGCTATACCGTGGGCCAGCGCCGGGGCCTGGGCCTCGCCGCGCCGAGCCCCCTCTTCGTCCTTCAAATCGAGCCCGGGCAGAATCGGGTGGTGGTGGGAGGGGAGCACGACCTGATGGCCCCCGGCCTCCGCGGCGAGCGCCTGCACTGGATCGGCCCGGCGCCGGATGGGAACATCGAGGCGACGGTGAAGATCCGCTCCCGCCACCCCGGAGTCGAGGCGCGAATCCGGCCGCGGGGGGACGGGCGGGTCGAGATCGACTTCGCCCATCCCCAGCGGGGAGTCACCCCCGGCCAGGCCGCCGTCTTCTACCGGGGTACCCGCGTGCTCGGGGGATGCTGGATCGAGGGGCGGCAGTAGGGCCGGTCTCAGGCGCCCCCTACCGCCCCAACAGCTCCTCCGCCACCTTCACCACATCCTCCGGCAGGAACCCGAACGCCTTCTGCAGGTCCTTGTACGGACCTGACGCGCCGAAGCGCTCGATGCCATGGACTTCGCCGTCCAGGCCGACGTACTTATGCCAGCCGAGAGGGGATGCAGCCTCGATGGCGAGGCGCTTGCGGATCTTGGGGGGTAGCACGGAGTCGCGGTACTCCTGCGATTGGGCGTCGAAGAGGGCCCAGGAGGGCATGCTCACGACGCGGACGCGCCGGCCCTTCTCCGTGAGTTGCTTGGCGGCATCCACGGCCAGCCAGACTTCCGAGCCCGTGGCCAGGAGGATGATCTCCGGGTCTCCCTCGCCTGAGTCGGAGAGGACGTAGGCGCCCTTGGGCAATCCTTCGCGGGCTCCCTTGGCCGTCTCTTCGAGGATGGGCAGGTTCTGCCGCGTCAGGGCCAGGGCCACCGGGCCGTGACGGTGCTCGACGGCGACTCTCCAGGCTTCCGCCGTCTCGATGGCGTCCGCCGGGCGGATCATCGTCAGGCCGGGGACGGAGCGCAGGCCGGCGAGCTGCTCGATGGGCTGGTGGGTGGGACCGTCCTCGCCCAGGAAGACCGAGTCGTGGGTGTAGACGTAGATCGTCTGGATCTTCATCAGCGCCGCCAGGCGCACGGGCGGGCGCATGTAGTCGTAGAAGATGAGGAAGGTGCCGCCGTAGGGAATCCACAGCCGCGAGAGGGCGATGCCGTTCATGATCGAGCCCATGGCGTGCTCGCGGATGCCGAAGCGGAAGTAGAGGCCCTCGGTGCCGGCCTCGAAGTCGGCGCGGCCCTTGATGGCGGTGTTGTTGGAGGGCGTCAGGTCCGCCGAGCCGCCCGCCAGCATGGGGAGCTTGCCGGCGATGCCGTTGAGCACCTGGCCCGAAGCCGCGCGGGTTGCCACCGGCTTGTCGCCGGGCTTGAAGGTGGGGATGGCGTCCTGCCAGCCGTCCGGCAGCTTGCCGGCGAGCCGGCCGTCGAGGTCGGCGGCCTCCTCGGGGTGCGCGGCCTTGTAGCGGGCATAGAGATCGTTCCACTCCTTCTCCAGCCTGTGGCCGCGCTCGCGGGCCTCGTCGAACGGCTTCATGGCGCCTTCCGGCACGAGGAAGGTGGGCTCCAGCGGCCAGCCGAGGGCCGTCTTGGTGGCCGCCGTCTCCTCCGGTCCCAGGGCCTCGCCATGCGCCTTGGAGGTGCCCGCCCGGTTGGGGCTGCCGAAGCCGATGACGGTGCGGACGACGATCAGCGACGGGCGCTGCGTCTCCGCCTCGGCCGCCTTCATCGCCTTCTCGACCTCCTGGAGATCGTTGACGTCCGCCACGTGCTGCACGAACCAGCCGTAGGCCTCGAACCGCTTGCCCACGTCCTCGGAGAAGGAGAGGGAGGTGGGGCCGTCGATCGAAACGTGGTTGTCGTCGTAGAGGACCTTGAGCTGGCCGAGCTTCAGGTGGCCGGCCAGCGAGCAGGCCTCGGAGGTGACGCCCTCCTCCATGTCGCCGTCGCTCGCGAACACCCAGGTGCGGTAGTCGAAGAGCGGGTATCCCTCGCGGTTGAAGCGGTTGCGGCTCAGGCACTCGGCGATCGCCATGCCGACCGAGTTGGCGAGCCCCTGGCCGAGGGGGCCGGTGGTGGTCTCGACGCCGCGGGTCAGCTCGTGCTCGGGGTGACCCGGAGTCTTGGAACCAAACTGGCGGAAGCGCTTCAGCTCCTCCATGGGCAGGCCGTAGCCGGCGAGGTGGAGGAGGGCATAGATCAGCGCCGAGGCGTGGCCGCAGGAAAGGACGAAGCGGTCGCGGTTCGGCCAGTCGGGATTGTCGGGGTTGTGGCGCAGGAAGCGCGTCCACAGGAGATAGGCCATCGGCGCCTGCCCCAGAGGAGCGCCGGGATGTCCGGACTGGGCCGCTTCGACCATGTCCACGGCGAGGAATCGGATGGTGTTGATGGCGAGCTGGTCCACGTTCGGTTCGGCCATTTGCACGGTCTCCACGGTAAGAGCCCCTGGGGGCGAGGACAGTCTATCGCGGGATTTTTGACTCCCGGCCTCTCCTTCCCTACAATGTGCTCTCCCTGCCGGACCGCACGGAGAGGTGCTGGAGTGGCCGAACAGGGCTGCCTGCTAAGCAGTTGTCCGGGGTAAACCCGGACCGAGGGTTCGAATCCCTCCCTCTCCGCCATTTCGCCTCGCCCCGCAGCGAGGCCTCAAAAGCATGAAAGCCGTCAATCCCGCCACCGGCGAGCTGATCCGCGACTACCCCGATCACGACGACGCCCAGGTCGACGAGATCCTGGCGCGTGCCGATTCCGCCTTCGCCCCCTGGCGAAGGGTTCCCTTCGCCGAGCGCTCGCGTCTCATGACCCGCGTGGCGGACCTGCTGCGCGACCGGGCCGGCGACTATGGCCGGACGATGACGGAGGAGATGGGCAAGACGATTGCCGCCTCCGAGGCCGAGGTCGACAAGTGCGCCTGGGTCTGCGATTTCTACGCCGAGCACGCGGAACGGTTCCTCGCTCAAGAGGCCGTCGTCACGGACGCCACCCGCAGCTTCATCCGTTACGAGCCTCTGGGGCCGGTGCTCGCCATCATGCCGTGGAACTTTCCCTTCTGGCAGCTCTTCCGCTTCGCCGCTCCCGCCCTGATGGCGGGTAACGTCGGCCTGCTGAAGCACGCCTCGAACGTTCCCGGCTGCGCCCTCGCCATCGAGGAGGTCTTCCGCGACGCCGGGTTCCCGGACGGCGCGATGACCACCCTCCTCATCTCCTCGGAGAAGGTCAAGCGCGTCATCTCCCACCGGCAAATCCGCGCCGTGACCCTCACGGGCAGCGAGAAGGCGGGAATCGAGGTGGCGACCGAGGCGGGGAAGAATCTCAAGAAGACCGTGCTGGAGCTGGGCGGCTCCGATCCCTTCATCGTGCTGGGTGACGTCGATCCGGTGGAGGCGGCCAGGCAGGCGGCCAAGGCGCGGACGATCAACTCCGGCCAGAGCTGCATCGCCGCCAAGCGCTTCCTGGTTGAGGAGACGATCGCCGATCGTTTCGAAGAGGAGCTCGCCCAGGCCATGGCGGCGCTGAAGGTGGGAGACCCCATGAATCGCGGCAACGATCTCGGTCCCATGGCCCGGGAGGATCTGCTCGAGTCTCTGGATGACCAAGTGCAACGGACCGTGGCGGCCGGCGCCACGCTCCGCACCGGCGGGTACCGCCTGGACGGCAAGGGCTTTTATTACGCGCCGACGGTCCTCACCGGCGTCGAGCCGGGGATGGCGGCCTTCGACGAGGAGACCTTCGGCCCGGTGGCGGCGGTCACCCGCGCCCGCGACGCCAACCACGCCGTCGAGCTCGCCAATCTCTCCACTCTGGGCCTCGGCGCCAGCATCTGGACGAGCGACTCCGCGCGCGGCGAGGCGCTCGCGGCCGAGATCCAGTCCGGCAGCGTCTTCGTCAACGGCATGGTGAAGTCCGATCCGCGCCTCCCGTTCGGGGGCATCAAGCGGTCCGGCTACGGGCGGGAGCTTTCCGAGGTGGGGATTCGGGAGTTCGTGAACATCAAGACGGTGTGGGTGAAATAGAGGGCCGGGGGTGAGGGACCGCCGCCCCCAGCGAGGGAGCGGCGGTTCTTTTTATGAGGCGCCTACAGGAACAACCCGGCAATCGCCACGTAGGCGTTGGTGGTCAGCGCGTCCGCGTCGTCCTGGGGCAGCGAGCCCTGGCCGGCGAAGACCTGCACCTGGTTGAGGAAGGCCAGGAGCTGGCCGGAGGCCGGGGTGGCGTGGCCGGCTTGCGCCTGCTGCTGGGCGGCCTGGAGCTTCGCCGTCAGGGCGGTGCCATGACCGTTACTGATCTTGCCCGCGGCCACCAGGTTGGCGATGTCCTGGATGAGCAACGCGATCTGGTCCGCCGCCGGACGGTTCGCCCAGAAGACCGACGCCGTGCGGCCGGGCACGGAGAACGAGCCGGTGCCGCTGGTGAAGGTGGCCGAACGCTCCGCCGCGTCGAGCGAGATCTGCTGGAAGGGGTGGAGCTTGAGCGCCTTGCCCGTGAAGGCGGCGTCGGCGTAGGTGGCGGCGTTCTTGTTGGCGTTGACGACCACCACCATCTGGTTGTGGGCGCGGTCGACGCCGCCGTCCGCGTCCGCGACGCTCATCACGATGAGGCCGGGGACTTGACCCGGGCCGTTGTTGTAGAAGCGCACCCGGTTCTTCACGTCGTCGCCCGTGCGTAGCCGGAAGAGCGGCGTGCTGCGGCGGATGGCCAGGGTCTCGAGGAAGTGGGTGTAGGCGGTGAGGATGTCGGTGCGCCCCGGCTTCAGGGCCGGGTTGGCCAGCAGCGGCTGCATGATCGGCCAGTTGGACTGGTTGTCCCCGGCCGGCGGCAGGCCGACGCCCCAGTTGTTGGCGTTGTAGGTGAAATCGAGCTTGTTGAACCAGTCGCCGGAGTTGTAGCTGTTGCGGTCCATGGACTTGGAGCGCAGCAGCTCGACACCCGCGTGGTAGAACGGAATGCCCTGCCCGAAGCCGAGGATGCTCACCCCCAGGTTCTGCATCCGCACCCGGTCCGCCATGGTGTCGCCGAGGGCGGCCTTCTCCTGGATGGTGTCGAACAGCGTCTCGTTGTCGTGGGCCTCGATGTAGCTGATGACCTCCTGCGGATCGGCGGTGTAGCCGGAGGGCTGGCCGTTATAGTCGATCTGGCTGGCGTTGACCAGGTTGCCGTTGCGGTCCACGAGCTGGAAGCCGGCGATGGCGCCGGCCATGCCGGTCTTCACCCAGTCGCTCTCCAGCAGCAGCTTGTTGAGCTGATCCGTGGAGGTGCCCTGGTTGGTGGCGTTCGGATCGTAGAAGAGGCCGGTCAGGAAACCCTGCTCCTGGAGGCCGCTGAAGGGGCCGCCGCCGCGCACGCCGTCGCGCAGGCGGTCACTGAAGGTGCCGATACCCGTGCCGGCCATGTTGGACTGCATGGCGTTGACGCCGCGGCCGTTGTTGCCCGGCTCGCCGAAGTTCCAGCCCTCGCCGTAGAGATAGACCTTCTTGCCGTCCACGCCGTCCGTCGCCGGAGTCAGAGCATCGAGGGTCGCGCGCAACTTCGTCATGTTGCGCTTCATGTGGAAGCTCATGAGGTCGAAGCGGAAGCCGTCGACCTTGTAGCTCTTCGTCCAGGTCACCACCGAGTCGATGAGGAGCTTCTCCATCATGTTGAACTCGGAGGCGGTGTCCTGGCAGCAGGAGCTGGTGGTGATGTTGCCGTCGACGTTCAGCCGGTAGAAGTAGCCGGGCACGATGCGGTCGAGCACCGAGTGGTCGCTCTGCCCGGCGGCGGTGGTGTGGTTGTAGACCACGTCCATCACCAGCCGCAGGCCGCTCTGGTTGAGCGACTGCACCATCTGCCGGAACTCGAGGACGCGGGCCGGGCCGTCGGGGTTGGTCGAGTAGCTCCCCTCGGGCACCGTGTAGTGCCACGGGTCGTAGCCCCAGTTGAAGCCGTCGGCGTTCGCCACGACCTGCACCCGCGACTGCTGCTCCGTGGAGTCCGGCGGGAAGGAGGAGAGGTTGCCGGCGGGGCTCTGCCACGT
This sequence comes from Thermoanaerobaculaceae bacterium, assembly GCA_963717295.1. GTDB lineage: Bacteria > Acidobacteriota > Thermoanaerobaculia > Multivoradales > UBA5704 > DATARR01. The sequence goes on along the minus strand of OY970330.1, from coordinate 5,267,377 downwards.
CGACTTGTCCTCGTTGACGGAGGAGATGTCGAACGAGGGCAGGATGTGGACGTGCGTCAGGCCGGCCAGGGCCAGCGAGCGCAGGTGGAACATGCCGTTGGAGCTCGCGGTGAACGCCTTGAAGGTGCCCCGGAGGTTGGCGGGCACGCTGGCGTCGTTGGCGCTGAAGTCGCGGACGTGCAGCTCATAGAGGACGATGTCCTCGGGGGCGTCGAGCCGCGGCTTGGAGAGGCCGTCCCAGCCGGCCGGCTTGTAGGCCGGGTCGGCGAGGCTGATGATCTGGCTGCGCTGGCTGTTCATCGACAGGCTCACCGAGTAGGGATCGGTGACCAGGTTCGTCTCCACGTGGCCCGTCGAGCGGACGAAGACGTTGACCTCGTAGACGTAGTACTTGCCGTACCAGCTCGACGGGCCGGTGACGCTCCAAACTCCCGTCGCCGGGTTCAGGGTCATGGGTTGCACCGTGGATGTCGTGGCGGGGTTGGAGTCGGCGAACAACCGGAGGTTGACCGACCGCGCCGTGGGTGCCCAGACGCGCAGCGTCGGCGCGTTGCCGGCGCCGAAGGTGGCACCCAGGGAGCCGTTGTAGGTGTAGAGATCGTCGAGCACGCCCTGGATCTGGAGGCCGGTGGCGTCCTGCAGGGTGTTGCCGGCGTCCTTGGCGTCCACCGCGATCTGGCCCTTCAGGGCGGCGGGCACCTCGGCGAGGCGGTTGGCCGGCACGTGGAAGGCCTTGAAGCCCGCGATCTGGGGGAACTTCGTCTGCACGGCGGCCGAGAGGCCCGCCGGATCCCAGGTCAGCGGGATCGTCGTGCCGCCGGTGACGCCCCCCTGATCGAGGGTCATGCCGCCGCTGGCATCGTAGTGGAGGGAGACGTTCCAGCCCGGCGACACGGCGCCCGGGTTCCAGGCGATGGTGTCGCCCGTGACCCAGAGGGCCTGCGCGCGGCTGATGTTGCCCTTGGGGGCTCCGTTGGCGCTCACGGTGAGGACGTGGGTGGAAGAGTTGTAGGAGAAGAATATTTCGACGCAGGCCTGCGGCACCGAGAAGGAGATGTTCGCGCCGTTGGGCGCGCCGCCGGCGCCATAGTTTTCGTCCCAGCTCTCATTGATCGCGACCTTGGCCTCGTAGTTGCCGGCGGGAATGGCATGCGTGGAGAAGGTATAGATGCCATCGCCGTCGGGGTCCTCCAGCCAGGAGCGCAGGCAGTCCGGCTGCCAGTCGCCGGAGCAGCCCAGGAAGTGCTGGAAGCTGCCGGGGACGGTGGCGATGACCGCGTTCCTGTTGCTGGTCGCCCAGTGCGTCGCGTGATCGTAATAGAACTTGACCGCCGTGGGCGAGGCCAGGTTGAGGCCGATGTTGCCGCCGTTCGGCGTGGCGTTGGCGCCATAGTTCTCGTCCCACGCGTCGTTGATGGCCGCCTTGTACTCCCAGGAGCCGGCGGGGATGTTGAACGTCCCCTGCCAGATGCCGTCCTCGACGGCGAGATGCGTGTTGGCACAGTCCGCCTGCCAGTCGTCCGGGCATCCCAGCTCGGACTGGAAGCTGCCCGGGATGGTGACATGAGCCGGCTGCGCCACGCCGTCTCCCGATCCCGCGGTGACGGTGAGCACATGGGTGGTGGGGTTGTAGGTGAAGACCGTCAGGGCGCAATCCGAGGCCACGGTGAACGGGATGTTGGCGCCGTTCGAGGCGCCGCCGGCACCGTAGTTCTCGTCCCAGCTCTCGTTGATGGCGACCTTCACCTCGTAGCTGCCAGCCGGGATGGACGAGGTGGAGAAGGTGTAGTCGCCGGTGCCGGCCGGGTCCTGCAGCCAGGAGCGCAGGCAATCCGGCTGCCAGTCTCCCGGGCAGCCCAGGAAGTGCTGATAGCTGCCGGGAGCGACCGCGATGACGGCGTTCTTGCTGCTGGTGATCCAGTGGGTGCCGTGCGAGTAGTAGAACTTGACGCTCGCGGCGGAGGCGAGATTCAGCGAGAGGTTGCCGCCGTTGTTCTGCGCGTTGGCGCCGTAGTTCTCCGTCCACGAGTCGTTGAGCGCCGCCTTGTACTGCCAGTTGCCGGCGGGCACGTTGAACGTCCCCTGCCAGACGTCATCCACGGCGTCATAGGTGAGGTGCGTCGCCGCGCAATCCGGCATCCAGTCGTTCGGGCAGCCGAGCTCCGACTGCAAGTCGCCCGCGAGGGTGACGCTCTGCGGCGCCGGCGTATTGGCGAAGGCCGGCGCGGCGATCAAGGCGGAAAGGAGAAGGACAGGCAGCAGTCTCGCCCAAGAACGAAGCGAGCCCGCGCGCGATGAGACTCCGAGCATTGGCATCGGGGGACCTCCTGAGTCCGGCCCGGGGAGGACCGGTGGAATTGCGGCGTCGAAAAGAGCCATGGCTTCCAGGATGAAACCGGTTACAGCAGGTGAATCATAGCAGAAGAGAGATGGGTCTGAACTGCCCGCAGGGGCGGGGGAGAGTCTTTAGAGGGTGTCTCAAAAGGAGCGGCAGCCACGCCTACGTCGCCAGGGATTGAAATCGCCTGGCTACCGACTCCAAGTCCCCTCCGGGACTGCAATTCCTTCCCATGTCCCGTAGGGACTACAGAGAGTAGCCAAGTGATTTCAATCCCTGGCGCCATAGGCGTCGTCGTCAACCACTTTTGAGAACCCTCTTAGCCGCAACTCCGGAATGACATACAGTTTGGCGGGAGGGCCAGAGCCATGGACTCGAAGGCCTACAAGCGTCACGCCGAGATCGCAGCCTTTGCCCAGGAGTATGCGGGGACGGAATTCGACTTGGACCGAGATCTAGAGGAAGCAGGAATCGAAGTCATTGAGGCGATTGGGGCGCTACCCGAGCCGGACTTGCTGGCCGTCGAAGATGGGATCAGGGCGGCGATCGACCTCGACTCCTGAGTCGCAGGCCTACTCCTCCGGCACGATCCCCAGCTCCTTCGCCCGCCGGCGCACCTGGTAGGCCTGGGTGGTCTCCTGGGAGCTGAAGCGCTCTTCCAGCCAGGGATCGCCGTAGGTGTGGTAGCCGTTCTCCTCCCAGAAGCCCCGCTGGTCCTCCGACAGAAGCTCGACGCCGTTCGCCCACTTGGCGCTCTTCCAGGCGTAGAGGTGAGGCACTACCAGCCGCAGGGGTCCGCCGTGGTCCAGAAGGAGCGGCTTGCCGTTGTGGGTGTCGGCGAAGAGCGCGTGCTCGGAGAGGAAATCCTCCAGGGGAAGGTTGGTGGTGTAGCCGCCGTAGCAGTGAACCATCACGTGCGAGGCCTCGGGGTGGACCCGGACGCGGCTCAGGAGATCGCGGGTGGAGAAGCCTTCCCAGCCGTTGTCCAGCGTCGAGAAGCGGGTCACGCAGTGAAAGTCGGCCGTGACGCGGGCGCGCGGCAGGGCCTGGAGATCCTTCCAGGAGAGGGTCGTCTCCGCGTCCACCAGGCCGAAGACGCGGAAGGTCCATTTCTCCCGTTCCACCTGAGGTGTGCGGCCATAGGTGAGGACCGGCCACTTGTCGGTGACGTACTGGCCCGGCGGAACCCGGTCGTCGCCGGTGTGCGGAGTGTCGTTCATGGATCTTCCCCCTTCCTGCAAGGATATCCCGGACAGGGTCCGGCAAGGATTCGTGACTGACTTACTATCCTTTACACCTCGTCCCCCGTCTGCTACGTTCATTCGGCCATGCGGACGGTCGCCCTCTCCCTCGAACATCTGGCTCCTGTCCAGGACCGGCGGCGGCCCGTTCCTCTCCTCGAGCTGATTGGCAACACGCCGCTCATCGACCTCTCGGAGCTCACGGGCAGGACGGGCGTGCGGCTCTACGCCAAGGCGGAGTGGGCCAACCCCGGAGGGTCGGTGAAGGACCGGCCGGCGCTCTCGATGGTCATGGACGCGTTGCGCCGCGGGCTGTTCACGAACGGCCGGCGGCTACTCGACGCGACCTCGGGCAACACGGGGATCGCCTACGCCATGATCGGCGCGGCGCTGGGCATTCCGGTGACCCTGGCGCTGCCGGAGAGCGCGAGCCCCGAGCGCAAGCGCATCCTCAAGGCCTACGGCGCCGAGCTGCGGATCACCGATCCGCTTTCCGGCAGCGACGGCGCGATCCTCGAAGCCCGCCGGCTGGTGGCCGAGGAGCCCGAGCGCTGGGCCTACCTCGACCAGTATTCGAACCCGGAGAACTGGCGCGCCCACTACCGCACCACCGGCCCGGAGATCTGGGAGCAGACGGCAGGGCAGATCACCCACTTCGTCACCGGCCTGGGCACCAGCGGCACCTTCATGGGTGTGGGCCGCTTCTTGAAGGAGCAGAACCCGGCGGTGCGCCTGATCTCCATGGAGCCCGACTCGCCCTTCCACGGCCTCGAAGGGATGAAGCACATGGCGACAGCCATCGTGCCGCCGATCTACGATCCGGCGCTGGCGGACCAGACTCTCGAGATGCCGACGGAGAGGGCCTACGCCATGGTGAAGCGCCTGGCGCGGGAGACGGGCCTGCTGGTGGGCATCTCGTCGGGCGCCAACGTCGCGGCGGCCCTGGAGGTCGCCACGAATTTGCAGCAGGGCACGCTGGTTACCGTCCTGTGCGACGGAGCGGACAAGTACCTGTCCGACCGGTTCTGGGAGGAGAGCTAGACCATGTTTCGCCTGGAGATCACGCCCAGCCACTTGCAGGCGGCCACGGAGCATGCGGCCGCCAGCTACCCCGAAGAGTGCTGCGGCTTCCTGATCGGCCGTTTCGTTGCCGCGACAGGGGTGACCGCCGTCGAGCGCAGCCTGCCGGTGAGCAACGAGCGGCAGGAGAGCCGGCACAACCGGTACCTGATCAGCCCCGAGACCGTGCTCGCCGCCAGCAAGGAGGCGCGCGCCCAAGGCCTGGATATCGTGGGCTACTACCATTCCCATCCGGACCATCCGGCGCGGCCGAGCGAGTTCGACCGCGAGCACGCCTGGCCCGGGTTGTCCTACGTCATCGTTTCCGTGGAGGGCGGCAGGGTGGCGGACACCCGGAGCTGGCGCCTCTCCGACGACCGCGAGCGGTTCGAGGAAGAGGAGATCGTTTCCGGCGCTCTTGCCGGTTTCCAGAAGGAGGCGGCACGTTGAGCGTCACGATTCAGATTCCCACCCCCCTGCGCCGGTTCAGCGGCGAGCAGAGCGACGTCGTCGTCGAGGGCGCCACGGTCGGCGAGGCGATGCAGGACCTCACCCGGCGGCATCCGGCGCTCCAGCGCCACCTGTACACCGACGAAGGCGCGCTACGCAGCTTCGTCAACCTCTTCCTCAACGACGAGGACGTGCGCCACCTCCAGAAGGAGGCGACGCCGATCGCCGCGGGCGACACGCTGTCGATCATCCCGTCGATCGCGGGGGGCGCCGGAGGTGCCGAGTTGCCCGAGCTTTCGCCGGCCGAGATCCGCCACTACAGCCGGCACCTCATCATGCCCGAGGTGGGCACCGCCGGGCAGCGCAAGCTCAAGGCGGCGAAGGTGCTGACGGTCGGCGCCGGCGGCCTCGGCTCGCCGCTCGGCCTCTACCTGGCCGCGGCGGGCGTGGGCACGCTCGGCATGGTGGACTTCGACGTCGTCGACGAGAGCAATCTCCACCGCCAGGTGCTCTTCGGCCGCTCGTCCGTGGGCCGGCCGAAGATCCAGGCCGCGACGGACCGGCTGCGCGACCTCAACCCCCACATCAAGATCGTCCCCCACGAGCTGCGCCTCGACTCCTCGAACGCCCTGGAGCTGTTCCGGGACTACGACATCGTCGTCGACGGCACGGACAACTTCCAGACCCGCTACCTGGTCAACGACGCCTGCGTGCTGCTGGGCAAGCCGAACGTCTATGGCTCCATCTTCCGCTTCGAGGGGCAGGTCTCGATCTTCTGGGGGGCGCGCGGCCCCTGCTACCGCTGCCTCTTCCCGGAGCCGCCGCCGCCGGGGCTCGTCCCCTCCTGCGCCGAAGGCGGCGTGCTCGGGGTGCTGCCGGGGATCATCGGCTCGCTTCAGGCCAACGAGGTGATCAAGCTGATCGTCGGCGCCGGCGACCCAATGATCGGCCGCCTGCTGCTGTTCGACGCCCTGAAGATGAAGTTCCGCGAGCTCAAGCTGCGCAAGGACCCGAACTGCCCCATCTGCTCCGAGCACCCGACACAGACCGGGCTGATCGACTACGACCAGTTCTGCGGCGTCGAGCCGCACGCCGAGGAAGTGGAGGCGGCCTTCGAGATCTCGGCTCCCCAGCTCAAGGCCTGGATGGACGAGGGGCGGCCGTTGACCGTCCTCGACGTGCGCAATCCCCCGGAGTGGGAGATCTGCCGCGTCGAAGGCTCGACGCTGATCCCCCTGCCCGAGCTTCAGGACCGGCTGGGCGAGCTCGATCCGGCGTCCACCATCGTGACCCTCTGCCACTCGGGTATGCGGTCGGCCCGGGCGGTCAACTTCCTGCGCCAGATGGGCTACTCCCGCGCCATCAACCTCGCCGGCGGAATCCACGCCTGGAGCCTCCAGGTGGATCCCTCGGTACCGATGTACTGAGGGAGGTCAGCGGCGGCGATCTTCCTCGTCCTTCTTGGGGCTCGTGGCGTCGCGGAGCTTCGAGATCGCCTTGTCGAGGGAGGCCAGGGCCTTGGAGCCGCCGTCCTTGAGTTGCCCCTCCAGTCGCTGAAGATCGGCGTCGAGATCCTTCCACTCCTCCTTCGCGGCACCGGCCTTGTCGCCGGCCTTGCGATACGCCTGCTCCAGGCTGGTCCGCACCTGCTCCACGTCGCGGCGTACCTGATCCAGGTTGCGGTCCCCCGCCACCTCGGCCCGGCGGCCCAGGAGCCGGTCGCGGGCCTGGGCCAGATCCTCCCGCCATTCCGCGAGATCCGAGTCGGCTCCGGCCGCGCCGCGGCTCTCGACTCCCGCGTCCTTCAACACTGTCCCCAGCTCGCCGCCCGTGCGCTTGTACGCCGCCCAGGCCACCACCAAAGCCACGACCGCCAGCAGCAGGGCCAGCAGGCCCACGCATCCTCCGCCACCTTCTCGTTTTCGTCCCCAGGCCATCGCGTCCTCCCTCTCTCAGGATCTTACAGGCTTACGCAGCTTGCAATCCTGCGCGTCGTTGACTAATATTTGCTTGATGCCCCTGCCGTCAGACTTCCGCATCGGAGGCCGGCCAGGGGGAATTCCCAGCCCAGTGCGTAGCGTTCGAAGGGTCAAACCGTGGCCCTGCGTCTTCTGTGCAATTGGGCCCGAGATCTTGAAGACCCAGGAGGACATTCATGGCTACCGCTACCGTCGAGACCCTGCAGTTCCAGGCCGAAACCCGGCAGCTCCTCGACCTGATGATCCATTCGTTGTACTCGAACAAGGAAATCTTCCTGCGCGAGCTGATCTCGAACGCGTCCGACGCGATCGACCGGCTGCGGTTCGAGGCGCTGACTCATCCCGAGCTGCTCGAAGGCGGAGATGAGCTTCAGATCCGCATTGAGGCGGACCGCAACCTGCGCACCCTCACCATTAACGACAACGGCATCGGCATGAGCCGCGACGAGGTCATCGCCAACATCGGCACCATCGCGAAGTCCGGCACCCGCGAGCTGGTGGACCGCATGAAGAAGGGCGAGTCGCAGCAGTCGATCGCGGAGCTGATCGGCCAGTTCGGCGTCGGCTTCTACTCCTCCTTCATGGCCGCCGAGCGCGTCGTGCTGGTGACCCGCCGCGCGGGCGAGACCGCCGCCACCCGCTGGGAGTCCACCGGCGACGGCACCTATACCGTGGAGGAGACCGAGAAAGCCGCCCGCGGCACCTCCGTCACCCTCTACCTCAAGGCCGAGGACAAGGAGAACGGCCTCGACGACTTCTCCGACCGCTGGGTGATCAGCCGCATCGTCCGCCGCTACTCGGACTTCGTCAGCTACCCGATCATCCTCAAGGCCGAGAAGGACCCGGAGATGGAGGATCTCGCCAAGGAGAAGGAGACGGGCGAGAAACCCGTCATGCCGCTGGAAGAGAAGACTCTCAACACGATGAAGCCGATCTGGACCCGGCCGCAGTCCGAGGTGAAGCCCGAGGACTACAACGAGTTCTACAAGCACATCGCCCACGACTGGACGGAGCCGCTCAAGGTCATCTCCTACAAGGCCGAGGGACGCATCGAGTATCAGGCCCTGCTGTTCATCCCGGCGCAGGCGCCGTACGACCTCTATTACGTGGCCTCGAAGCCCGGCCTTCAGCTCTACGTCAAGCGCATCCAGATCCTGGAGAAGTGCGAGGACCTGCTCCCGCAGTATCTGCGCTTCGTGCGCGGCGTCGTCGACTCCCCCGACCTGGCGCTCAACGTCTCCCGCGAGATGTTGCAGCAGGACCGCTTCATCACCCTCATCCGCAAGGGGTTGACCAAGAAGATCCTCGACGTCCTCACCGATATGAAGGAGAAGGAGCCGGAGACCTACCTCAAGTTCTGGGGCGAGTTCGGCCGCGCCATCAAGGAGGGCACCAGCGCGGACTACGAGAACAAGGAGAAGCTGCTGGAGCTGCTGGTCTTCGAGTCGTCGAACGATCCCGAGAAGCTCACCTCGCTCAAGGAGTACGTCGAGCGGATGAAGGAAGGGCAGAACGAGATCTATTACCTGACGGGCGAGACGCGCTCGCAGGTGGAGAATTCGCCCAACCTCGAAGCCTTCAAGGAAAAGGGCTACGAGGTGCTCTACCTGGTGGACACGGTGGACGAGCTGCTCACCCAGTCGCTCAACGAGTACGGCGGCAAGAAGCTGAAGTCGGCGGGCAAGGGCACGGTCTCGCTCGGCAACGAGGAGGAGAAGAAGCAGACCGAGGAGGAGCTGAAGGCCAAGGAGGAGGAGTTGAAGCCGCTGCTCGAGGCCTTGCAGAAGAAGCTCGACACCTGGGTCAAGCAGGTGCGCCTCACCAGCCGTCTCACGAGCTCGCCGGTCTGCCTGGTGGGCGCCGAGCACGACTACAGCCCGCAGCTCGAAAAGCTCCTCCAGAAGGGCAAGGGAGGCGGCCCGAAGCAGCGCCGCATCCTGGAGCTCAACCCGAAGCACGACATCCTGGCCAAGATGAGCGAGCACTTCGAGAAGAACGCCGACGATCCGGTGCTCGAAGACTACGCCCAGCTCCTCTTCGGCTACGGCCTCATCGCCGAGGGCGGCGAGCTGCCCGACCCCGTGCGCTTCAACAAGGCGGTGGCTGATTTGATGGTTCGGGGGGCGTAAGCCTCATCACTCCTACCCCTCTTCTCCCGGCTTCCCACCCCCGGGAGAAGAGGGGAGACCCGCAAGACCGCCCCAGCCGGCCCCTCCTGGGTCTCGCCTCCATCGTCGCAAAGGTTGATGACTCGCGTCGGCGCTGGTGCCACGCCGGCCCAAGGGGCCGTGATTCCTGAGCCCAGGCCAACGGCCTGGGTTCGGGAGACGATCCGCAGAGGCGGCCTGAAGGGTCGCGATACCTCATCGACATCGATTCGGCTGCCGGCAAGGGTCCGTGGTGCGGGGCCAAGTATCGCGCCCCGTTGGGGCGCCCCTATGCGACAAGGGGTCTGCGTACCCAGGCCGTTGGCCTGGGCTGAGGGATCACGGACCTTTGGCCCGGCGTGACGGTCAGTCTGTCCCCGGGACGTGGGTATCGAAGAGAGAAGGAAGTCGAGGATGCTCGCTGATAGGCTGGGTCACCGGCCGACTCCTCCGGCAGGATATGTCAGGTGACTTACGGTGGGGAGTACTTAGCGTTCCTTGAGCGCCCTGCTTAGCCGACCGCTTCGGACCTATACGACACCCTCGACCTATTCGCCATCCTTCGCTCCAAGCTGCTAGAAATAAATGGCTTCCGTCTTCGCTCCCGCCTCGCCCTGGAATGTATAGCGCCGTCGCCTAAGCGCCTTTTGCGGGTCGGCCTATCCGACTAAAGCCAGCCTGAGTCTCATCCTTTCAACGAGTTAGGACGATCCTTGATGGAGTACTACGTAAAGGCTGCCCCGGATGCCCACACGACGGATCGCCGCCGCATTGACGAGCCTAAGAAATCGGCGTAAAATCTAAGCCGAATGGATTGAACAGTTTAGAGTCTACATATTTGAGATTCAGGCGGCCTGATAGGCCGCCGATAAGCATTCTTGAGTGGTGCGCATAAGATCAGCTAAAGGTTGAACGTCGCTAGCACACACCATGAACTACGACTTCCAGAAACTCGATTGGCGGCAGTTTGAGATACTCTGCGGCAGCGTACTTGCGGCTGAGGGATTTCTGAATATCAGGCAGCTTGGTAATCCTGGAGGAGCTGACCGGGGAGTGGACTGGAAGTTTGACGCTCCCGAAGGTCAACATTGGGTCGTCCAAGTCAAGTTACTCAAGCGCAGACTATCCTCTCCCGCCATGCTCCAGAGCATTGTTGATGAGCTTCTCCGGGGCATGGCACTTCAAGGTGCCGATCGGGCTCTCTTGATGCTCTCGGTGCCTCTTGAGCTTCGTGTGCAAGAGGAAGCACGCCTACCCTCTGGTCTAGAGGTATGGGATGCTCCTAAGTTAGAGAGCCTGATCGCAAAACACGAATCAGTTCGACAGAACCTCCATAAGATTTTTCAAGCGCAGAAGCTATTGGAGGAGGTCGCTGAGGATGCTTCGAGTCGTCGGTCGGAAGTTGGTGAGGGGGAGAGTTTGATCCAGCGGCTTGAGGCTATCAGCCCAGGAAGAGGTGGGGCCACGGAGTATGAGCGTGTCTGCATAGATATCCTATCTTTCACCTTCTCTCCCCACCTGCGCCCACCAAAGATTCAGAACTGGTCGGAGGACGGCCTTGACCGACGAGATGCCATATTTCCTATCGGGCCTGGCAGCCTCTTCTGGGATAGCATTAAGTATCAGCACTCTTCTCGGTTGCTCGTGGCTGAGTTTAAAAACTACACTGATCCGATTAGTCAAACAGAAGTCGAGTCACTTCAGCAATATCTTTACCCTAAGGCTCGGCGCGCCTTCGGGTTTCTTTGTAGCCGACACGCTCCCTCTACGTCTGCGGTGAGAGCTCGTCGACGGGCATGGATGATATCCGAAACCATGATTCTGTTTCTTTCAGACGGAGATCTTAAGGAGATGATCCGAATGAAGGCCAGAGGGGAGGAACCTGCAGAAATTTTGGAGACTCAGATGAATGACTTTTTCCTAAAGCTTGCTCCGTAAGAGCGTCGTTCAACCCCTGCGCTCAAACGGACGGATACCGTGCTATCGCACGATCCCGCCGGTTAGCTTCGAGCGTTGGCCGACGAAGAAAAGTCGAGCTTGGTGAAGGCAAAGCCGCCAGTGTCCGGGCCCGCTCGATCGTCAGGCTATGATCACTGCTGGTGACGTTGCCGAACATACACTAGGATAGGATAGGCGTAACCGTGACTCTAACCGAATTCAAAGTGCTGAACGACGCGACCTTTGAAACCCAACTGGAAGATGTGGAGACGGCGCTTATCTTCTTCACCGAGCGACGTACATCTTCCCTCCACGAGTCAACGAACCGCCGCTTAGCCGAGTTGATGCGCATAAGATGGTCGTTCTTCATCGCTTACATCGAGGACAGCCCGCTGTTGTGTCGCGCCTACGACGTCAGAGTGATCGATTCATATTGCCTAGTATCGAGGGGGCGTCTGCTTGATTCTTATTTACCGAGTGGCGGTTCGAGGGAGGATGTAAAAATCGCCGTTTGGTCCGACGATGTGCTCGATAATCGGCCGCGTAAGCGTCGGTACATGCAACACATCACATCTAAAGCTGCGGGCGATATGGTCACCTACCTCGACGAGATGGAGGACGAGGAGACGGCCAGCGCTCGTCGCATCAGGTCCGTACTCATGGAGCTTGATCGTTGCTTGCAAGGCTCAGAAGAAGAAGTTCACAGATTTCTATGGTCAAACGCATTTCTTCTAGATCTATTCTACGAAGGAGGATATGCTCTCAGTAAGTGTCCCTTAGGAAACAGCTTCGTCACGGACTTTGTGGTGCTTGGCTATCGCACTTGGACAAACGACGTGGGAATCCACGCGACCTTGATAGAGCTGGAGAAACCGTCGCGTAAGCTCTTTACGAAAGCAGGCGATCCTGCGGCGGTTTTAACGCATGCTCTCCGACAGGTTCAAGACTGGAAGGCATGGCATTCGCGCAATGGCGAGTACTTCAGGCACACGGTGGAGTCCTTCATGACGGAAGATCTAGCAGCGTCGAGAAAAATAAGATCAACGAGAAGCCTCTCTGGCTTATATTCCGAGATGTTGAGCAGCGTAATGCATGAGCGGTTGTCTTGCTCTTTCAGAATAATAGCCGGCAGACGAGCGGACCTTTCACTTGGTGATCGAATCCGGCTCGACGAGATGAATAACAGCCTCAATGGAATCACAATCATGACGTACGATGCCTTACTTGAAGGGTGGATGCGAAGGCTCGGCTCTGTGGGCTAGCCGGTGGGCCCCTTATAGAGTGGGAGAAAGGCAGCGCAGTGGAGCCATAGCCATATGTGCGAGCAGGCGACCTTGATTCGGCCAACCAAGCGGCTCCAGCGGACAGCTGGCGCCGCGCGCTGAGCCGCCACAGCGTTGGCCGCAGAAAATACTGGAGGATGAATGGACATATTGCCAGAAATCCAGCTAGCGATTGAACGTGAGGTCACGAAGGCGAAGGATGAAGCTAGGAGCGAGGCCGAGAAAGCGCGTAATCAGTCCATTGGGGTCCTTGCGTTTGTGGCGTTGGTTCTTTCCCTGGCTGGCGCGCTTGGTATTTCCCAGATGATAAAGAGTCAAGCCAAAACGGCTGCAGCCGAGGCTGTCAGATCCTCAATTGGCCAGGGATATGTCGAGGAAGCCAATCGCGCCTTGACTCGTGTGAAGGAGGACTCCGACGCCGTGAGCACTTATAGAGACCAAGCGGCTAAGAGGCTTAAAGATCTCAAGCTTGACGATGATTGGATCGCTCCTCAACTTGCCCAAGGGTGGAAGCCTTATGAAAAAAATAGCGAGACCCCCTATAACCCTCCTAGTTTTTTCAAAGACTCATTCGGGCTGGTTCATCTACGAGGTCTTGTGGAAGGGAGGGGTGGTGCGATTTTTACGTTGCCAATCGATTATCGACCGAATTTCCGTCAATTGTTTGTAGTTTCGACTTATCCGAATGCGTACGGTCGTGTCGACATCTTGAGTAGTGGCGAGGTCATCCTTGAGCAAGGCAACCCAAGCTGGGTGTCTCTGGATTCTATTACATTCAGAGTGGTACGCCAGAATACAAGCAAAGCGACGACTGTACTGCCCTCAAAGGCGCCACATTGAGGCTTGATAGCGATCATGCGAGGGCCTATTCTTTGGGCTGCCGCTTCAACTTTGGGTTGATAGCTCTATGTTTGAGCGCCTCAGCGTGAGGCGTTAGCCGTCCGCTGCAGGCCCGGCCAAACAAGTGCCAGTGACTTCCTGAAGGCCAGCCCCATTGGGCTGGTTCGAAACTTGGCCGGGGGCAGTTTGGTGCTCTGGAAACCTCTCAAGAGAGCCTGACCGGATACACGTTCCCCCTTTCGCGGGCCTTCGCCTCGGAATCTGGCCCTCCGGTGGGCGGTGAAACTGTCAAAGAGCATCGGCGATGCCTCTATCCAGCGACGAAAGGTAGGGCTGGCGGGAAGCTGCCGGCGGGGAAGGGTGCGTTGCGGTCGCCGCGCCTCAGACGCTCTGACGCCTCCCGAAAGGCCCCGACGAAAGCGGCGTAGATTTCGTAGAACGCTCTCCTTGCAGCCTTTGTGGCGGCGTGGACGCAAGGTGCTGGCGATCGGGCCAAGGAGGATGGGCGATGGAGCGGATCGCTGGCAAGAATGGCTTTGGCTCCGAGCACGCAGGCGCCGGTGCGTTCTCTTTCCCGCGCAGCTTCGGCCTCGATGGATTCGACCATCTCCACGTTCCGGGCCCGATAGACTTCAGGCGACAGATGGGCCCAGCAAGGTATGGGAGAAAAAGTTACCGTCTCGACCGTGGCATAGCGAATCGGTCCGACATCTTTACCGCGAAGGCGGGCGGCAAACTCCAAGTTGTCGGTTGCGCCGAAATAGGAGCCAGAGTCTTATTAGAAGACTGGCGTGGTAGGCCGCTGTAGGCGTGGTAGGCCGCGTTTTCTTGGAGGCCGTCGGGCAAACAAACTGGCGGCCAAAGCCTCTGAGAACGATTCTTCATGGGTGAAAAGGGCACACTTTTCCCTAAGCGAGCAACCGAGCTCAGCGACATGGCCCCTCCAGCGGGCAATGCGACTGTCAAAGAACCTTGTCCCGCTCCCTCTAGCCAGCCACAAACGGTAAAGCCGGCGGGAAGCATCCGGCAGGAAACGGCGCGCCCCGCTCTCCTCGCCTCAACCGCTCGGACGCCTCCCGGAAGGCGCCGACGAAGGCGGCGTAGATTTCGTAGAACGCTCTGCGCGCGGCTTTGGTAGCGGCGTGCGATTTGGCCATTGTCTGGGGATATACGCCATCATCCCCAGATATGCCGCGTATCTGGAGATGATGGCCTGTCATCCGCGGATATGGGCCGTATCTGGGGATATGAGCCATCGCCCCGAGATGTGGATTGTATCTGTGGATACGAGCTGTCATCCCCAGATATGCCGCGTGTCTGGAGATGATGGACTGTCATCCGGGGATATGGGCCGTATCTGTGGATATGAGCCATCGTTCCCAGATATGGACCGTATCTATGGATACGAGCCGTCATCCCCAGATATCTGAGGGGCAGCTTAGCGTAGGGAGCCAGAGTCTTATTAGAAGACTGGTGTGGTAAGCCGCTGAAGCCTTCGGATTTGACGGATGTGCCGGTCGAGGTGGGCTCGGCTCAGAGTGATGGCTTGCTTGACGTTGATCGGGCCGGTCACGGGGTGGTGCAGGATGGCTCTTTTGAGACCCCGGGATCCGAAGCGGGTGACGTAGGCCAACACCCAGGCCTTGTCTTCGTTCCAGAGGCCGCGAAGCTCGGCCAGGTCCCGGTTGCCTGCCGGGGAGCCGACTCCCACAGGGATGTTGGCCCTCAAGACGAACAGGACGAGCAGATAGCGGACGCGGTCCTTCAGGCCGGGCTTGACGGCCTGAAGCTGGGAGGGCTCGGGGAGCCCTTGGAGGACCACCCGTTCCGCCAGGACGATGTGCTCGACGATCTCCAGGATGGTCCACTTTCCCGGCAGAGGCCTGGCGTGGAGCTTGCCGGGCTCCATCGCCTCCAGCTCGTCCAACAAGGCATCGCTCCGGTCGGCGAACGACTGAATTTTTTGGGCCAGCCTCATGTCCCTGTTATGAGCTTCCTTGCCACGGATTCACGAGAGGAGTGCCCAACTCTTTGAAGTGCTCGACATTGCGGGTAACCAGTGTCAACCGGTGGACCTCCGCGGTGGCTGCGAAGAAGGCGTCCATGGATCTCAGATTCAGTCCAGCTTTTTGTCCACGAGCCATGACGACTCCCCAGGCGTCGGCAATGCGAGAGTCGACGTCGAGAATGCGCCCGGCGAACCGTGCCGGAAGCTCACCTGCCAGCCAGACGGTCAACCGGTCGCGGCGCTTGCCCGGATCCATCAGCTCGATTCCGTCGACCGCGAGCACGCGTGGCCGGGATTGTCCTACACTACGTCATCGTTTCCGTGGAGGGCGGCAGGGTGGCGGACACCCGGAGTTCGATGCCGAAGAGGAGTATGAAACCGTCGAAAACGCGATTCAGTTGGGCCTTGCCGCGCTAAGGTAAGGGGAGTGGAGCTCTGTGTACGAGCTGTTGACGGGCTTGAGGTCGCGCCCATGAGCCATAGTCGAGAGCATTCTCAATGACGCACTCGATCAGTTTCCGGATGCAGAGTGGCATTTTGGAAACCGGGCGCGGCCCTGGGACCTGGAGGTCATCGAATGACGGATGAGGACGTAGATTTTCGGCAAGGAGTGCTCCTCGCGTTTCAGGTTTCACTGCTTGGGATGGTCACCAGCCATCTTCGGGGCGTAACCGTGGGCTGGGAGGATAGAAGCATCTGGGCCAATCTCTTTTTTGACGGCGAAATCGGAGATGATGAATTTGAAACATCCATGGACATCGAGGGCGAGGTCGCGGCGAGCTTTCCGGATCATGACATCTGCGTAAGGCCCATACGCCTCGACGCTCCCGAGCCCCTGAATCTGGAGGCGCTGAAGGCCTGGGTTTATCGGCGCAAGGAATGAGAATGGCGCCCAGGGAAAGCCCGCGCCTGGGGTCACCTAGGGTCCGAGAGACGCGCAAGACCCCCACGCCCGTGCTAACATACGCTGTCTTCAATAGGAGAATGTCCTGGGGAGGGTTTCCATGTCCGCGAGCTTGCGGTCGAGCGTCGCCATCCGAAGCATCCGCTTCATCTTTGTCTTCGTGCTGCTCGCGGCCTCCGCCTCGGCTCAGATCCTGCAGCAACCGGATCTTTCGGCCCTTTCTCCCCTCTTTCCGCCGGACAACTGGTGGAACGTCGACGTAAGCGGCGCTCCGCTCGACCCGAGCAGCGCCAGCTTCATCAGCTTCATCGGCTCGACCCGGGGGCTCCATCCCGACTTCGGGGGTGACGTCAGTCCAGGGGACCCCAACTCGACCGACATCTACGGCTTCCCCTACTCCTCCGTGCCTGGCACCCAGGCGCTCGAGACGGTGACCTTCGTCGAGTTCGACGACCAGAGCGACCACGGCGCCCCTGGGCGGCCGGGGGGCTACCCCATCCCGGTCGCGGCGCGGACGCAGGGCAAGTGGATCGAGAGCGGCGACCCGGGCGGCGGGTCCTCCGGCGATCACCACATGCTGATCGTCGACCGCGACAACCGTATTCTCTACGAGCTTTATCATACCCACTGGAACGTCGATCACTGGGAGGCGGGGTCGGGGGCCATCTTCTCCTTGGACGGCAACGCCCGGCGGCCCGACACCTGGACCAGCGCCGACGCCGCGGGGCTGGCCATCCTCCCCGGCCTCATCCGCTACGACGAGGCTTTCGGCCCCAATCCCATCCGCCACGCCTTCCGCTTCACGGTGCGCTCGACCTACCACTACGTCTACCCCGCCTCGCACGATGCCGGCTCGACCGTCGGGGCGCTGCCCATGGGGACCCGCCTGCGCCTCAAGGCCGGCAAGGACATCTCGGGCTTCCCCGCCTACGTGCAGAAGATTTTCCAGGCGATGAAGACCTATGGCCTGATCGTCGCCGACAACGGCAGTGACATGTACATTCAGGGGGTCTACGACCCGCGCTGGGACAACGGCGTCCTGAATCCGGCCTTCGGCAGCCTCAAAGCGAGCGACTTCGAGGTGGTCCAGCTCGGCTGGCAGCCGGCGGTCGCCACCTCGGCCGGGCCGGGCAAGCTCTATACCGTGACCCCCTGCCGGATCCTGGACACCCGCAACGCGAGCGGTCCCTATGGCGGCCCGCCCCTGCCGCCGGGCAGCCAGCGGGTGATCACGGTGACCGGGCGTTGCGGCATCCCGGCCACCGCCAAGGCGGTGGCGGTCAACGTCACCGTGGTCGGGGCACCGCAGACCGGCGCCGTCGTCTTTTTCCCTGGCAACGCCCTGGTTCCCAACACCTCGACTCTGAGCTTCGCCACCGGCCAGACCCGCGCCAATAACGCCGTCCTCATGCTCGCCTCCTCCGGCACCGGCACCCTCGCGGTGAAGAACACCACAAGCTCCCGCCCTCTCCAGTTGCTCCTCGACGTCACCGGCTACTTCCAGTAATCCCTCTCGGGCCAAACGCCGCCTCTTCGCGGCCGCCGGGCCTCGATGTGATCGTGCCGGCCACCGTCCAGGGTCGCGACCGTTGACTTGAGGATTTTCAAGGATCGCCACCCCCACTCCCACCCCCACCCCCACTCCTACTCCCGGAGTGCCTCGCTGGGCGGCACCCGCGCCGCCCGCCAGGCCGGGCCGGCGATCGCCAGAAGGGCCACGCCGGCCAGGAGCAGCGCCACCGCCCCGCAGAGAAGCGGGTCCGTCGCGCTCACTCCGTAGAAGAGGCTGGCGAGCGCGCGGCCGAGGGCCAGGGCGGCGGCGGAGCCGACGAGGATGCCCAGGAGAGTCGGCCGCATCCCCTCGACCACCACCAGGCGGAGCACATCTTTGACCTGCGCCCCGAGCGCCATGCGGACGCCGATCTCCTGCACCCGCCGGCCGACCGTATAGGAGAGCACGCTGTAAATCCCCACCGCCGCCAGGAGCAGCGCGAGGGCGGCGAAGACGGAGAGGAGCAGCATGTTGAAGCGTTCCCGCGAGAGATACCCGGCGACGACGGAATCCAGCGTCGCGACCTCCAGCAACGGCAGGTCCCGGTCTTCCTCATGGATGGCGCGGCTGACCGCCGGAACCAGGCTCTCGGGACGCGTCCTGGCGCGCACTACGATCGTCGTCGCGGGCCATGGCCTCTGGGCCAACGGCTGATAGACGGTCGCGACCGGCTCGGCGACCCGCAGACCGTCCACCTTGACGTCGGCGACCACGCCCACGACCTCCTGCGGGACCTTCGGGGCGAGCCCGAGGATCAGCCGCTGTCCCAGAGGATCCTGGCCGGGCCAGAAACGCCGGGCCATGGATTCGCTGATCAGGACGACCGCCGGCCGATCCAGGGCATCCGCGGCGGTGAAGTCGCGCCCGCGCCGGAGCGCGATGCGCAGGGTGCGCAGGTAGCCGGGAGAGATCAGACGCACCGCCACCTCGGGCTGCTCCGCCATGGTTCCCGCCGACCGGCCGGCGATGGCGACCGGTTCGGTCAACCCGGGCTCGGTCAGGGGCAGACAGTCGACCGTAGAGGCGGCCTCGACCCCCGGCAGGGCCTGGAGGCGCGTGCGCACCCGATCGAAGAAGGCGCTCTGCTGGCGGGGCTCCGGGTACTTCTGCTGGGGGAGGCCGAGGACCAGGGTCAGCACGCCATGGGGATCGCAGCCCGGATCGGCGTGCCGCAAGGCCCCGAGGCTCTCGATCATCAGCGCCGCGCCCAGGAGGAGGACGAGCGACAGCGCGACCTCGGCGACCACCAGCGCGCCGCGGGTGCGGCGGCCGGTGGCGGAAGCGTCGGTCCGCGAGAGGCCGCGCTGGAGCGCCCGTTGGGGATCGCCGCCCAGGGAGGACCAGGCCGGCACCAGGCCGGCCGCGAGCCCGGTGAAGAGCGAGATCCCCAGCGTGAAAGCGAGAATCCGGAGATCGAGATGGACGTCCAGCCCTTGGGGGAGCCCATCGCCCAGGAAGCCGCGCAGGAGCGCCACGAAGAAGTGCGCCAGGTAGAGGCCCAGGGCGGCGCCGGCCAGGGCGAGGAGCAGCGCCTCCGCCACGAGCTGCCGCACCAGCCGCCCGCGGCTCGCCCCCAGCGTGCCGCGGATGGCCATCTCCTTGCTCCGGCCCAGGGTCCGCACGAGGACCAGGTTGGACACGTTGGCGCAGGCGATGAGGAGGACGAAAACGACCGCGCCTAGGAGAAGGAGGAGCGTCGGGCGCACCCTCTCCACCAGGTAGTCCTGGATTGGCCGGACGAGGACGCCCCAGCCCTTGTCGGTCTCGGGATACTCCCGGGCCAGGCGGGCCGCCAGGGCCTCCATCTCGGCCTGCGCCTGCCGGCGGTCCACGCCGGGCTTCAGGCGGGCGACGACGGTCAGGTTGGGGTCGTTGCGCACCGCGCGCTCCTGGGCGGTCCAGGCGAGCGGCTTCCAGACCTGGACCATCGCCGGATACCAGGATGCCACCCGGAGGGTGGGTAGGACGCCCACCACCGTGTGGCGCCGGCCGTCGAGCACGAGCTCCCGGCCCAGGACCCTGGGGTCGGCCCCGAAGCGGCTCTGCCAGAGGGACTGGGAGAGGATCACGACGTCGTCATGGCCCAGCTCCGCTTCCCCGGCCGCGAAGGCCCGGCCGAGGAGCGGCCGGACCCCGAGGACGGAGAAGAGGTCGCCCGAGACGGTGGCGGCCGTGAGCGCCTCGGGCTCCTGCCTGCCGGTCAGGGTCAGGGAGGTGCCGTGGTAGGCCGTCATCGCCGCGAAGGCGTGGCTCCCGGCCCGCCAGTCGAGGTAGCGGGCGGGCGACACCCCCAGTGCTTTCCTCCCGGGCGCGAGCGACTCCACCTGGAGCCGCATCAGCCGTTCGGGCTCAGGGAAAGGCAACGGCCGCAGCAGCACGGCGTCGACGAGGCTGAAGATGGCGGTGTTCGTCCCGATTCCCAAGGCCAGGATGACGACCGCGGCGGCGGCGAAGCCCGGGCTCTTGCTGAGAGTGCGCAGACCGAAGCGGAGATCCTGCCCCACCGTTTTCATGGTGGGCCAATTCTATCTCTCCTCCAAGGGAGTCACCCTTGGCAGGGTTGGGGAGGTGCGGATGCCTCTCCCAACCCCCGGGTTCACACCGGCTCCAGCAAAAGGTGCCAGCGTTATTTCCGAGCAAGAAGAGCTTGGCTCCTTTTCTGGCTGGTGAGAAGGGTCACATCAAGATATTGAACGCGCACTTCGCGGTGATGAGAGCTCCTGTCAATCGCCGCATAAGAGCGTCCAACGTCACGCCGAGCATGTCTATCCGCCCAATGCACACTCTCGACGCGGCATTGGGCGGACGCAATGCCGCAATGTGTCCGCTCCGGAACAGAATGGGTCGTGTTACCCTCGCATTGGGAGCGTCAATCACCGCAAACCGTGCGTCAATCGCCGCAAAGGATTCACTTTTCGCGGTAAACGGAAGACCGAATCCCGCGTCGCGAGGGCGTTACGGCTCTGGGAGGAGAGAGATCATGAGCTCGGAGATGTCCGTCGCAGGGGTTTCTGGCGACTGCGCGCGGGAGAGGGAATAGAGCGATCAACATCGCATCGCGGGTGAGACGATCAGGAGAGAACGGAGCTCCAGCCGATGAAAGATCGGGGCCGAAGACATCCTTCAAGACCGGCGCGGCGCTGGTCCCGCGCTGGCTCCTGGGAGCAGCGTCCCCCAGAAGAATCGCCTGGTTCCTTTCGACACCGGCGCCGCGACCCCAGGGGAGATCTTGCCCCGTTCGTAGTCCGAGACGGTTCCAGAGGCAATCCCCGCTTTGCGGGCCAATTCGAGCTGGCTCCCCCCCGCACGATCCGAAGCACTGCGATGCAGCTTCCCACTTTCACCATGATTTACCTTCCTTGGTGAGGGCATCGTCTTCCTCAATCAGGCGGCACAGTTCGGGCCAGACCCTCTCTAGCAGTGCCCACGAGTCGGGCCTCTTGGCAGCAGCTATAACAATAGGCTCCACGATTTTGTGAAGCTCATTCGTCGATCCGTCCGGAGCCAAGGTGGCGAGCAACGTCAGCATTCCAATCATTTCCTCGCTTCCGAGGTGATCGAAGACAGGTAAGCACGATAGGATCGTAGCAACTGTCCTCAAACGTCTTTTTTTCAGGAGCCAGCCTTTGATGGCTCATCCGTTCTCCCCTTCGGTGACCCGCGTCCTTGGTCCATAGACCAGGGCTCCGAGTCGCTTCTTGTGATTGATGGTGGATGCCAACCCTCTTGCTACCCTTTCAGACGGACATGTCACCAGAGCCCGACGGTGCCTACGGAGTTCATCTATTACGCCGATCAGGGCGCTTCCGGCTTCCCCGATCCACGGAGCGCCAGACAAAACTCGGTTGTAGTCGTATTCTTCGTCCTTACTCGGCACGAAGTCGAGTACGACGCACCAACAGCGGACGGGCTTGTCTATTGCGTGACGGATAAGCGACTCATAGGAAACGAAGCGGAGTCCTTCAAGCGGTACGGAGCCCATCAACTCGCGCCACGATGAAGAGTAAGCAGCGCGCCGCAGCCAGCGTCTGAGGTCGCCCTCTGAAGCTAGACCAGTCTCCCGCTCAATACTCTCTCGCTCCCCCTCGCCCAAGACGGCAAGCGCCAGCCGTGCTACCTTCCGGGCCAGCCTTTGGCGCCGTGCTTCCTCTTGTTGTTGCTCCTTCTTCCTGGCGTCGTTCGCTTCCCAGGCTGGGACGTCCGGGTATTCGACGACTCCCCAGCCTGAAGTCTCGCCTTCACCGTCGCTATCAAGAGCGCAGCCGGATCGGAGCAGATTAACCATTTGTCGTTTGAGACTGACTCGATTGCCTCTGCAAGGAAGTCGTAGGCGGAACCGGGAGGAATGCCTCCTTCCGTGAGCAGGATCTTGAGTTCCTCCCTGCTCGCCCGCAATGCTCGGAAGACGCGCTCATTCCAAGAGGGTCCGGGGCCTGATGTCATTTCCCTGGGGATCGAGACTCAGAACCTCTGCGACTCTCTCCATTGCGCGCCGGAACGCAGAAGAATAGGCGGCCGGCCCAGAGGCCGGCCGCCGAAGAGACTCCCTCCCTGGGCAAGTGGATGCAGCAGCGGTCTTTGCTGAGGTAAGAGCAGGGCAGGCCGGGCACCGAAGTAGGTGCCTCACGAAGGCGCGGGATTCCTCCCGGGAAAGCCGGCAGGCAAGGAAGTCTTCGACGGCTTCAGGAGAGACATGCTCCATGGGTAGTCCTTATGGCTCTGGGAGCCGGACGCACGGAAGAGGAAAAATGGTGGCCGACCCAGATGCGGGCTGGGCCGGCCAGGAGGGCGAGTAACGTTCGCGCGCGATGAAAGTAGAAGAGTCTGGTGCCATGAGTTGACTTGTCCTTTTACCCCTCAGAAGCACACACTTCCTCCGTAGGAGGTGTCTGCCGAGACAATGGAGTCTCTGATCTGGCGCCCCGAAAAAGGGAGAAGCTATGTCTGTTCGCTTCGCGGTTCTCTTTATTGTCTTTCTCGCCTACGCTTTATCCTCCGGTGTTGTCAGTAAGCATGGGAGCGGGCTTGACCCCTTGGGGCTCAACGCTCCCCCTGCGCCGCCTGCTCCGACTTCGGACCAAGGGAGTGGTTGGGACCCCTGGGGTTGAGCCTCTGACTAGAGCCGCCGGAATTGACCCAGCGGCTCTAGCTTTTTCATATAGTATGGGGAGTAGATTTCACGCTAGACTTACTTACGCAGACCTCAGCCTCGGCAGGAAGTGGACGCTAAAATGAGCGAGTGGCATCCAACGGTGATGGACCTAGAAGTCCTGGAGTCGGAAGGGCCGAGCGAGGGTAAGACCAAGCTCGTGCTCCACCTAATGACATGTGCCGCCTGCTGGAGAGCGTCACAGGATTTTTTGTCGGGCCTGGAGGACCGCTTGGCTGGCAAGTGTCCCGGCAAAACTAAGTCTTCAAAGATTGCGACCTGGGCACGGGACTCAGCATTGTGGTGCCTTTTGGAGCGGTTCCGGTTGGAGCAGGCCGATCGGGAGACGACTCTAGCCTCTGCCGCTGCCGTCGCCGATGTCCGCCGCGCCCAGCGAAGAACAAGGCGAGAAGCCATTGTGAAAGACAGGGGCAAGCATCATGCTGGCTTTGTTAAGGGCCTGCTCTCAGAGGCTCGCTCTACCTCCTCTCCGACCGAGGGGGAAGAATGGGTAGGGCTCGCATTGGTTGCGTGCCAACAGATCCCACCCGGCACTATCAGGGAGGACCACAGATCGGATTTGCTTGCGGAATGCTTCGCCGAGCTAGCTAGTGCTCGTCGTCGTTCGGCGAGGTGGATTGCTGCTCGCGAGGCTCTTAAGCAAGGAAACGAGAACGCCCGCCGGGGATCAGGCAACGGCTTCGTCCGGGGGCTGTTAATGGCAATTGAAGGACTCGTGGAAGGTGACTGCGGTGGACTCGAAAGAGCCGAGGAACTTCTAAGCCAAGCCACAAGACAGTTCATTGCAGTCGGTGCGCACGGGTACGCCGCGAGAGCTAGGATACAGGTGGCTTATGTTTTACTCGACGTAGCTCCTGATCGCACAATCGAAATACTTGCGGAGGCGGACAAGATGATTCCGGAGTCAGACAAAAGACTTCTGATGTTTGCGGAGAGCATAAGAATTGATGCGCTAATCACGCGTGGCTTGAAGAGAGAGGCGATGTTAAGATTCGAGGCGCTCACCGGATTATACGATCAGTTCGGCGATCCGTTTGTGCAGCTTCGGCGGAGATTTACAGCAGCACGCTTATTGGAAGCATTAGGCCGATTTCAGGAAGCGGACGCGCTCTTTGCCGAAGTGATTGCCGCTGATCTTGAGCAACGATCGAATAAGAGTTACTTTCTCGACCAAATCTATATGGTCGGCTCATTCACGAGACGAGGCGACGTAAGCGCTGCCGTCGATATTTGTAAGCAGGCGATTGATGCGCTTTCAATAATGGGCCTGGATGAAACCTCAGACGGTCAAATGCGGAAGTTGTGGTCAAGTATCGCAGCTAAGCTTCAGCGGAAGGCCATCACAGTCTCAGTTATAACCGCCGCTCGTCAATTCATCAAGACTCAATGGCGGACCGTTGGGGGCGATGCGCTACTTATTAAAGAGTCGGCCGTATAGTGCCGGATGCCAGGACAGAGACTGGATCGTCTCCCAAGAAGAGCTTGGCTCTTTTTCCAACCCCGACGGCTCGGTCGTCTGCGGGGTCTACAACCCCTAATCGGACGAGGCGCGACGGGCGGCTCTCGCCCGTCGCGTGTCGGAAGCATCCCCAGAGCCAGCAGGCGCTCGCCTGCGCGGCCGAGGTACCGAAGGATCGCCTCTCCTTTAGCCGCACCTTTCGTCGGGCGAGGCAAGGGGAGGCCGCGGCCTAACTGTCCTTCAGCCCTTCGAGCCAGATCTGGTGTTTGTAGTGCATCCGGTTGGGTAGTACGACGCTTTGGAGCCAGGCGATGCGACCGTGCTGGCGCTCCTCGGTGAGCACGTGACAGCCGGTCGGGGTCGGCGTGATCAGCCAGGCATGATAGGCGAGAACGCCGGGGCCCCTGGCATCCCAGGCAATGCGCTCGTTGGGCACGAATTCCAGCACGCGTGAGGTCATCGGCAGGCCGAAAGACTCTGGCTCCTATTCTCTACGAGATCTATGCCGCCTTCGTCGGCGCCTTTCGGGAGGCGTCCGAGCGGTTGAGGCGAGGAGATCGGCGCGCGCCGTTTCCTGCCGGATGCTTCCCGCCGGCTTTACCGTTCGTGGCTGGATAGAGGAGCGGCTAGGTTCTTTGACAGCCTCATCGCCCGCCGGAGGGCCATGCCGAGCCTGGTGCTCGCTTGGGGGAGGTGTGCCCCGAGCCGGCCTTGCAAAGCCCTCTCTGAGGCATCCAAGTATCATCCTGGCAATTCCGACCCGGACAAGGTATGGAGCTCCTTCAATGCAAACCGCCAACGTCTACATCCGTCCGATCAACTTCTCATATTCGTCGTGGGGACCTATCCAGTGCCAGACGATCTCTTCGCCATCTCTTATGCCCACTGCTCGATAATCCAGATTCACTCGAACCGAGTATATTGGTCTGCTTGAGTGGACCCGCTTGAAGTGCAGGCTCGGATGATGAGGATTCTTCTCGAACTGCCGATAAGCGCTCTCGCGCCTGCTTCCGGACCGCTTCAGTTAGCCTTCTGTAAGATTTCCAGAATCCGTCCGTTGTGTAGGAAATCACAAATTGTCCACATTGAGCCGCTTGGTCCTGCCCGCCCGATGCTCGGCCAGCGCCTCATCGGCGAACCGGGAAAGAGAATTCTGGCTCTTTGCGAAGGCGTCGTCCCAACGCTGATCGGCTTCGATCTCTTTTAGGATGAGCGAGGCAAGGGTGTCCTGCTCTTCGGAAGAAAGCTGCGATGCTTTGGTGAATGCCTGTTCGAGTAACTGAGTCATCTGGTCCTCTACTTTCTTGCCAGCCGGCTTCGACGCTCTAGCGCCTTGACCTGGGCCCCTGCCTCTGAATTCTATACCTCAATCCCCGTTTTGTAGTGTCTGCGGCTGGCAGGCGAGGAGTTTAGGCGGACGAAGGCCATGGCTGGCAGCTCGAAGGTCCCCGGCGAGGTCGAAACGGCTCTCCTTGGCAAGATCCGACCGTCAGCGTCCCTGAGCCGGCTCCGTGCGGAGCGAACCAGCCCGTCGATCCCTCGGGGCCAGCTCAATTCTCATATTGGGAATGGTAGTTCCCAAAACTGGAAGGTTCAAGCAGGCCCGTGCTCGACGCGATGGCCCGGCAGGGGAGACCGAGTGCGATTCCGCCGGGGCTCCCAGAGAGATATCATCCGGCTGAGGACGATCTTGGATGACCAAGCTTCTGCGCGACCTCGGAGACAGTTACCCGGGTATCCAGTCCAATCCAGAGGTCTGTGGAGGCGACCCTTGCATCGTCAGGACCCGGATCCCAGTGTGGTTGCTGGTCCAGGCGAGGAGGTAGGGGACGAGTGAGGCCGAGCTCCTGCGGTCGTACCCATCTCTTCGGGCCGAGGATCTGGCCAATGCCTGGTCCTTCTACCGCGGCCATCGGGAGGAGACCGAGCAGCAGATCCAGGAGAATGAAGCAGCCTGAATCATGGCTGGGATGGACTCTAAAGAGGCGAGATCTTCACCGCCACCTGAACGGCATGAACACCGAGGAGGACGCGCCCCAGGATGACCCGGACAACGGGAAGCGCGACGCTCCGATTGAGACGCCCCACGGGGTACCCCGTGGGCGTCTCTACGATGGGCAGCCGACGGGTCAAAATCCGGGCTCTCTCGGGTTGCCGGGGACCCTCACCACTCCGGCAGCTCCCGGCCATGGCCTCCCGCCCCCACACCCGGTAAACTGTCCCACTCCGTGGCGGGCCTCCGCGCCCACGTCGCTGCGGAGTGGAGAGGGCATGGACAAGATCGAGGTCGGCATTCTGGGCGCCACCGGGACGGTGGGGCAGCGTTTCATTCAGCTCTTGGAGAACCATCCTTGGTTCAAGGCGACGTGGCTGGCGGCGAGCGACCGTAGCGCGGGGAAGGTGTACCGGGAGGCGACGTCATGGCAGCTCGAGGGGCCTCCTCCCGCGGAGGCGGCGGGGCGGACGGTCGAGGAGTGCCTTCCGGGGAAGGGGCCGCGGCTGGTGTTCTCGTCCATGTCCGGCAGTCTGGCGGGGGAGATCGAGCGCGATTTTGCCGCCGCCGGCCATATCGTGGTCTCGAACTCCAGCCACTACCGCATGGCCGCGGACGTGCCGCTGCTGGTGCCGGAGATCAATCCCGGCCATCTCGGGCTTCTCGCCACGCAACGCCGCGAGCGGGGATGGACGGGCAGCCTCGTCACCAATCCCAACTGTGCCGCCGTGGTGCTGGTGATGCCGCTCGCCGCCTTGAAGCCGTTCGGCATCAAGAAGGTCCTGGTCACCACGTTCCAGGCCGTCTCCGGCGCCGGCTACCCCGGCGTGCCGTCGCTCGACATCCTGGGCAACGTCATTCCCTATATCGGGGGCGACGAGGAGAAGAAGCTCGAGAGCGAGACGCAGAAGATCCTGGGCGATCTCGACGGGGACCGCATCCAGCCCCTCCCCTTCCTCGTCAGCGCCAACTGCAACCGGGTGCCCACGATCGACGGCCACTTGGTGACGGCGAGCGTCGAGCTGGAGCGGAAGGCGAGCCGCGAGGAGCTGCTGGCCGCCCTCGCCGCCTTCTCGGGCCTCCCCCAGGAGCGGAATCTCCCCTCGGCGCCGAAGCGGCCCATCCACCTCATGGACGCGCCGGACCGCCCGCAGGTGCGCAAGGACGCCGGCATCGAGCAGGGGATGGCCACGGCCGTCGGCCGCTTCCGGGAGTGCAACGTCCTCGACTGGAAGTTCGCGGCGCTCTCGCACAACGTGTTGCGCGGCGCGGCCGGGGCGGCGGTGCTGAACGCGGAGATGATGAAGAGTGAGGGGTTGATCGGATGACCCTCCCATGATCGTCATGAAGTTCGGCGGCAGCTCGGTCAACGATGCCGAGGCGATCGGCCGGGTGCGCGGGATCATCCGCGGCCGGCAGGAGCGCCAGCCAGTGGTGGTGGTGTCGGCGATGGCGCTGACGACGCGCAATCTCCTGGCGGGCGCCGCCGCGGCGGCCGCGGGGGATGCGGAGAGGGTCCATTCCGCCTTCGATCAGATCGAGCTGTATCACCGGCGCGAGGCCTATGCCGTGGTGCCTCCCGGGGGCCGGCCGGCTCTGGATGCGATGCTCGATCCGTGGTTCAACGAGCTGCGGACGCGGCTCGACGAGATCATGGCGGCCCGTTCGCTCTCGCCCAAGGCGGCCGATACGATCGCGGGCTACGGCGAGCTGCTGGCGAGCGCCATTCTCTCGTTCGCTCTCTCTCACGCCGGCATCGACTCCTCCTGGGTGGACTGCCGGCGGGTGATGGTGACGGACGACGATTTCACCCGCGCCCGGCCGATCTACGGCCCGACGAACGCCCGCATGCGCTCGGCCCTGCTGCCGCTGCTGCGCGCAGGGTACGGTGCCGGTGGTGGGCGGCTATGTCGGCGCCAATCTCCAGGGGGTGACCACGACGCTCGGCAAGGAGGGTTCGGACTTCTCCGCCGCCATCGTCGGCGCCGCCCTGGGCGCGGAGGAGGTGCAGATCTGGACCGACGTGGACGGCATGCGCACCGCCGATCCGCCGGCTCTACCCGGGAGCCCGGCGGGTGCGCACGCTCTCGTTCGCCGAGGCGCTGGAGCTCTCCTGCTCGGG
This sequence comes from Thermoanaerobaculaceae bacterium, assembly GCA_963717295.1. Lineage (GTDB taxonomy): Bacteria > Acidobacteriota > Thermoanaerobaculia > Multivoradales > UBA5704 > DATARR01. The sequence goes on along the minus strand of OY970330.1, from coordinate 5,238,894 downwards.
GTCCAAGAAGCCGCACTACGGCACGCTGGGGCCGGCCAGCCGGGCGAACGTCCCGATCCGCATTCTGGACTCCCGGCATCCGGAGGCGGAGGGCACGATCATCGGCCGCCGCGATCCGGAGGCGCCGCCGGTCGTCAAGTCGATCGCCTGCCGGTCCAACGCGCATCTCGATCTCCGCGCTCGCCACGGATTCCAAGGATGGGGAAGGGCTGTTCGCCGAGCCTCGAGGAGGTCTGCGAGCGTTTCCGGCCGGCACTCCTGACGCTCGACGCCGAAGGGCGAGCTCGCTCTCGATCGGAGGACCGGCTCTCCGACGTCCACGCGGCGCTGCTGGCGGCCGTGGGCAGCTCCGCCGAGGTCTGGATGACCATCGCGGCCGGTGCGTCGTGTCGCTGGTCTCGGAGGATTTCGCGACGTCGCCGGAGCTGGTGGAGCGGGCTCTCGCCGCGGGCGCCGGTTTCGAGCCGCGGCTGGTGTTGCAAGGTGTCGCCGCTCCGACCGTCCGCCTGCTGGCCGACGAGGAGGATCTCCCCGAGTTGGTCGCGGCCCTCCACGAGGAGCTTCTTCCGTGGTGGACATTGATGAGGTGGTGGAATGAAGCGACGTCTCGCTCTGATCGGCTACGGCCAGATGGGAAAGCTTCGTCGAGCAGCTCGCTCCGGCGCACGGTTTCAAGGTGGTGGTGCGGCTCGCGGGGGCGGACAACGCCGGGGGAGCGGGCATCACGGCGGAGCGCTTCGAGGGGGTCGATGTCGCGATCGACTTCTCGGTCGCCGGCGCCGTTGCCGGCCAACGCCGAGCGGCTCGCCGCGCTCGGGCGTACCCCTGGTGGTGGGCACGACCGGCTGGCAGGACAGCTGGCCGCGGTGCGGGAGGCGGTCGAACGTTGCGACGGCGCGCCTGCTCCATGGCGCCAACTTCTCGGTCGGCGTGCATGGTCTTCTACCGCCTCGCCGCGGCCGCGGCGCGCCTGCTGGCCCAGGAGACGGCCTACGACGCCTGGGCCTACGAGATCCATCACAGCAAGAAGAAGGACGCCCCTTCGGGCACGCTGCTGGAGATCAAGAGGGTGATGGAGGAGGCGGGGTAGTCGCGGCCCATCGACGTCGCCAGCAACCGGGCGGGATCGATCCCGGGCACGCACCAGATCGGCTTCGACTCCGAGGCGGACACGATCACCCTGGAGCACCGCGCCCGCAGCCGGGCCGGCTTCGCCCACGGCGCCCTGCGCGCCGCCCGCTGGATGATCGGACGCGAGGGTTTCTACGAGTTCAGCGAGGTTTGGGAACAGATCGTCCGGCGAACCGGCTTAGAATGATTCGGACGCGCGCCGCACTCTCCTTCCACCGGGCGCGTCATGGAGACAACCATGTTTCAAGGATGCGGCACCGCGCTGGTCACTCCGTTCCGGTCCGACCTCTCGCTCGACGAAGAGGCCCTGCGCCGTCTGGTGCGCCGCCAGATCGAGGCCGGCATCCACTTCCTCGTCCCCTGCGGCACCACGGGCGAGAACCCCACTCTCACCCGCGAGGAGCATCTGCGGGTGGTCGAGATCACCCTGGAAGAGGCGCAAGGGCAAGACTCCCGTGCTCGCCGGCTGCGGCGGCAACAACACCCGCGAGGTGGTCGAGCTCGCCCGCGACCTCGAAGGGCTGGGGGCGGACGGCCTGCTGGTCGTCACTCCGTACTACAACAAGCCCACGCCCGAGGGGCTCTATCAGCACTACCGCGAGGTGGCCAAGGCCACGCGGCTGCCGATCATCGTCTACAACGTGCCCGGCCGCACCGGCATGAACGTCGATCCGGCGACGCTGGAGCGGCTGGCCGAGATCGAGACGGTGGTCGGCGTGAAGGAGGCGTCGGGGAACATCTCCCAGATCGCGGCCATCTTCCAGGCGGTGCCCGAGAGCTTCGCGGTGCTTTCCGGCGACGACGCCATCACGCTGCCGTTGATCGCCCTGGGGGGCGTCGGCATCATCTCGGTGGTCTCCAACGAGGTGCCCTTACGCCATGGCGCGGCTGACCTCGCTCTGCCTGGAAGGGGATTTCCCGGCCGCGCGCGAGATGCAGCGCCGGCTTCATCCCGCTGATGGAGATCAACTTCGTAGAGTCCAATCCCGGTCCGGTGAAGGCGGCTCTCGGGCTCATGGGGCTGATCGAGCCGGTCCTCCGGCTGCCGGCGGTCTTCCCCAAGGCGGAGAGTGTGGCGAAGATCGAGAAGATCCTCCTGAATCTGGGATTGATCCCCGAGAGCCCTGAGTCCGAGTCGCTGGAGGCGGAGGCCCGGCTTGCCGTCTGATCTGCAGGCGGACATTGAGCGCCTCTACGCCGAGCCGCCGGCCGCCTACGGCCTGGAGGAGCGCACTCTCTTCGAGCACTTCAAGCAGGCGCTCAACCGCGGCGAGATCCGCGCCGCCGAGCCGGATGCGGGCTCTCCCACGGGCTGGCGGGTGAACCCGTGGGTGAAGCAGGGGATCCTCATCGGTTTCCGCATGGGCGAGATCGTGGACATGTCCGTTGGAGCAGCGAGACGGGTGTGCGCCTGCCATTCCTCGACAAGGCGACCTATCCTCCCCGGCCGCTGGTGGTGGGCGATGGCGTGCGGGTGGTGCCAGGCGGCTCGTCGATCCGTGACGGGTGCTATCTGGGCCGCGGAGTGATCTGCATGCCGCCCATGTACATCAACGCCGGCGCCTGGGTGGGCGACGGCACGCTGGTCGACTCGCACGCCCTGGTGGGGAGCTGCGCCCAGGTCGGCCAGCGCGTCCACCTTTCCGCCGCCGCGCAGCTCGGCGGAGTGCTGGAGCCGGTGGGCGCCTCGCCGGTGATCGTCGAGGACGACGTTCTGATCGGCGGCAACTGCGGCGTTTACGAAGGGACGGTCGTGAAGCGCCGAGCCGTCCTGGGAGCCGGCACCATCCTCACCCGCTCGACCCCCGTCTACGATCTCGTCCGCGAGACCATCCACAGGGCCACGGACGATCAGCCGCTGGTGATTCCCGAGGAGGCGGTCGTGGTGCCCGGCTCCCGGGCGGTGACCAAGGGAGCGGGGAAGGACTGGGGGCTCTCCCTCTACACCCCGGTGATCGTCAAGTATCGCGACGCTTCGACGGACGTGCGGGTGCAGTTGGAGGATTGGTTGCGGTAGGGGGCGGCGGTCGATCTATGAACTTTCCCGAGCCAACCGGCTATGAAGAGGTCTACGCCGCTCTTCCCCTCCTTCATCCGACGCCTCGCTCGTGGGCGGAGCTGGCGGCGGCGAACCTTCCGGAGTTCCTTGCCGATCACGCGGTGTGCGAGCAGCAAGTGGCGATCTATGCCCTGTCGCTCGCCAGCTACTACCCCCAGGATTTCGAGCTTGTCGAACGGGTGGCGGCTCTGGCGGCCGAGGAGGTGCAGCACTTCCGGCGGGTGGTGGCGATCCTGAAGCAGCGGGGGTGGCCGCTCGGGGGACGGCGGAAGAATCCCTGGGTCCAGAGCCTGAGAGACCGGATTGTCGGGCGGGATGCCTGGACGAAGGTCGACCGCCTGCTTTTCGGCGCTCTCGTCGAGGCGCGGAGCTGCGAGCGGTTCACCCGGCTCCTGGAGGTCGTCGAGGATCCGGAGGTCGCGAGCCTCCTCGCCGATCTCGGCCCCGCGGAACGCCGCCACTGGGAGCTCTTCTACAAGCTCGCCGGCCGCGAGGTCGAGGCCGAGGCGCTCGCCGCGCGCTTCCTCGGCTGGCGCGAGCTCGAGGCCAAGCTCGCGCGGGGCTTGGGCGTCTCCCCCACGGTTCACGGCTGAAGCCCGCTCCACCGGGCTTTCCGGCTCTCTCCTCTGGTGTGACAGGGCTTCATCTTGTATTCTTGTGAAGCGTTTCAACAGTAGTTAGCCCTTCCCCGCATCTCGGAGGGGGAATTCGTTCCCATAGTCTTAGAAGAGAGGGATCAAATGCTACGTAAAATCATCATTTCGGGGCTCTGTGCCGCGGCCCTGCTCGGCGTCGCCGGGCCCGTCCGCGCTGACGTCATCACCGACTGGGTCAACCTCACGGCAGGAAGCATCCGGACGGACAGGACGGCGCCGCCCAAGGCAGGCCGGACCCTGGCTCTCGTCCACGTCGCGGTCTTCGACGCCGTCAACGGCATCGTCGGCGGATACACCCCCTACTTCGTTACGGCTACGGCGCCGTCCGGCGCTTCGCCGGAGGCCGCCGCCGCCGCCGCCGCCCACAAAGTCCTGGTGACCCTTTTCCCGGCTCAACAGACGTTTCTCGACGGCGAGTACACGACCTCGCTGAGCTCCATTCCTCCCGGCGCGGCCAAGACCCTGGGCGTCACCTGGGGCGAAACGGTGGCCGCCCAGATTCTGGCCCTGCGCGCCAACGACCACTCGGGCGACGTGGCCACGGGCAATTTCCCGACCGGGGCGCTGTGGTGGGTGAAGACGCCTCCGGGGTTTGCCGAGCCGCTGCTTCCCGGCTGGCCGGCGGTCACGGCCTGGGGCGTCGACGACCTCACGCGCTTTCGGCCCGCGCCGCCCCCGCCGCCGGCCTCGGCGGCCTACGAGGCCGCCTTCAACGAGGTGAAGTTGGTGGGTAAGTCGGATAGCGCCGCCCGCACGGCGGACCAGACGCAGACCGCTCTCTTCTGGGCCGACGGCGGCGGCACCGCCACCCCGCCCGGACACTGGTTCCTCATTGCCCGCGGCGTCGCGCTCTCCCAGAATCTGAGCCTGATCCAGAACGCCCGCCTCTTCGCCTTGCTGGGAATCGCGGAGGCCGACGCCGCCACCGCCGCCTGGCAGGCCAAGTACTATTACAACTTCTGGCGGCCCATCACCGGCATCCGCGAGGCGGACTTGGACGGCAACCCCAACACCGCTCCCGACACCACCTGGACGCCGCTGCTCTCGACGCCCAACCACCCCTCCTACTTCTCGGGGCATAGCGTTTTCAGCGCGGCGGCGGCGCGTGTTCTGGGCCTGTTCTTCGGCAACGACCTGTTCAACTTCACCAGCACCTCGGACGGGCTGCCGGGCGTCCAGCGTTCCTACACCAGCTTCACGCAGGCAGCCCTGGAGGCGGGGCAGAGCCGGATTTTCGGCGGCATCCACTGGCAGTTCGACAACTCGGCGGGTCAGGCCACCGGCCGTTCCCTGGGCGAGCAGATCTTCTACAACAACCTGACGCCGGTCACGGCCCCCGGCGCCTGCGTCCAGACCCCGTCCGCGTTGTGCCTCGACAACAGCCGGTTCAAGGTGCAGTCCGTCTGGCGTACGTTCATCGGAATCGAGAGCGGCTCGGCTCCCGGCCACGCCCTGCCGGAGACGAACAACTTCGGCCAGTTCTGGTTCTTCAGCCCCGACAACATCGAGCTGTCGGTGAAGGTGCTGAATGGCTGCGCCGTCAACAATCACTTCTGGGTGTTCGCCAGCGGCCTCACCGACGTCGAGGTCGTGCTCCGGGTGACCGACACCCAGACCGGCGAAACGCGTACCTACTTCAACCCGAAGGGTCAGGCCTACACGCCGGTGCAGGACACCTCGGCGTTCTCCTGCCCGTAAGCCGCTCGCAAGAATTCGTCCCCTCTCTCGCAAAAGAGAGGGGGCGTCTCCCGCCGTCTCCCGCCGCCGCGCTTGTTTCCTCGGGCAGGCGAGAGATACAATCCTGTTTCTATATATGCTGATCCAGGTGCTAGGGGGCTACGGCGGCGAGAGCCTGGAGTGCAGGATGACCTGCCTGCTGATCAACGGCACGATCGCACTGGACGCCGGATCGCTCTCCCAGTCCCTCTCCATCGAGCGGCAGGTGGGGGTGCATTCCATCCTTCTCAGCCACTCGCACATGGACCACACCAACTCGTTGCCGTTCTTCATCGAGAACGTCTTCGGCCGGAGCGTTGGGGCGATCGACATCTACGCTTCGTCCCCCACGGTCTACGCTCTGCGCAAGTACCTGTTCAACAACGCCACCTGGCCGGACTTCACCCGCCTGCCCAACCACCTGCTGCCGGCGGTGCGCTTCCTGGAGCTCGAGAGCGAGGTGCCGGTGGTGATCGACGGCGTCAAGTTCACCCCCATCCCGGTGGACCACCTGGTGCCCACCCATGGCTTTCTCATCGAGCAGAACGGCGCCGCGGTGCTGTGGTCGAGCGATACCGGGCCCACGCAGCGCTTCTGGGAGATCGCCAACCGCACCCCGAACCTGAAGGCCCTCTGCATCGACACCAGCTTCGACAACTCCCTGCAGCAGGTGGCGGACGTCTCCCTGCACCTGACCCCCCGCACCCTGGAGATCGAGCTGAGGAAGCTGCAGAAGCGGGTCCCCATCCTCATCCACCATCTGAAGCCCCCCTGCGTCGAGAAGATCAAGGAGGAGATCGGGCTGCTGCGCAACCCCGACATCTCCTTTCTCGAGCAGGGTCGCGAGTACAAGTTCTAGCTTAGGGCTCAGGGCCGGCCACAAAATGTGGTATTTTCTCGGGGGTGGGGTCCCCTCTGGAAAGGATCATCCGCCGCCGGCGGCAGTTGGAGGCGGCAGGGCAGCAGAGCTTCTTCGCGCCCAATCCCTCGGATGAGCTCCAGGCCGCTCCGCCCGAGCCCCACGCGCCCCCGCCGCCGGAATCCGCTCCACCTCCGTACGTCCCCAAGCCCGCGCCGGATCCAGGGGGATCGCCTCTGCGCGTCGGCATCCTCGGCTCCGGCAGCGGCGGCAACGCGGTGGTCGTCGAGTCCGGCGGCCGGCGCATCCTCATCGACGCCGGCTTCTCCTGCAAGGAGATCGTGCGGCGGATGGCCCTGCTCGACATCGATCCCAAGACCATCTCCGCCGTGGTCCTCACCCACGAGCACCAGGATCACTGCCGGGGAGTGGACGCCTTCGCCAAGCGGTTCAAGGTCCCCGTGCTGGCGACCGCCGGCACCCGCGAGGGCGCTGGCCTGAAGGAGGACCGGTTCCGGTCCACGATCGTGATCCGCTCGGGGGAGCCGCGGGAGGTGGCGGGGTTCGTCATCGAGCCGTTCCTCATTCCGCACGACGCCGCCGAGCCCGTGGGCTTCGTGGTGGAGACCCCGTCGGGCCGGCGCCTGGGCCTGGTGGCCGACATCGGCTGCCGCACCAGCCTCGCCTGGGGAAGGCTGCGCGACCTGGACGTCCTGCTGCTGGAGACCAACCACGATCTCGACATGCTGCGCAACGGCCCCTATCCTTGGAGCCTGAAGCAGCGGGTGGCCGGCCGCCATGGCCATCTGTCGAACCGGGAGGCCGCGGAAGGCCTCCCCGAGCTGATGGGGAGCCGGCTGAGCTGGGTGGCCCTCTATCACCTCTCCCGCACCAACAACCTGCCCGCCCTGGCCGCCGCCGCGATCGGCGAGGCGCTGGACCGGGAGGGCTGCTCCGCGCGGCTGGCGGTGACCGAGCAGTTTCACCCGACGCCGTGGCTCGAAGTCTAGGTAACGTCCAGGAGGTCTAAAGAACCGTGAAGGCAAGAGTGACGGTCTATCCCCGCCGCGAGATCCTCGATCCCCAGGGCAAAGCGATCCGCGACGCGCTCACCCGCGTCGGCTTCCCGGGCGTCGACGACGTCCGCGCCGGCAAGAGCTTCGAGATCTCGCTGGGCACCGGCGACGCCCAGGCCGCCGAAGGGCAGCTGCGCGAGATGTGCGAGAAGCTGCTGGCCAACACCGTGGTCGAGGACTACTCGGTGGAGCTCCTCGGCGAGGCGGGAGTGAAGCCATGAAATGCGGCGTCGTCGTCTTCCCTGGCAGCAACTGCGACCACGACGTCTACCACGTCTGGAAGCACGTGCTGCACCAGGAGGCCACGTTCCTGTGGCACCAGGACGACTCGCTTCAGGGCTGCGAGCTGATCGTGCTGCCGGGCGGCTTCGCTTACGGCGACTACCTGCGCGCCGGAGCCCTCGCCGCCCTGTCGCCGGTGATGGGCGCCGTCAAGCGCCACGCCGAGGCCGGCGGCCTGGTGCTGGGCATCTGCAACGGCTTCCAGGTGCTGCTGGAGGCCGGCCTGCTGCCGGGCGCCATGCGGCGCAACGAGAACCTGCGCTTCCAGTGCCTCGACGTCCATCTGAAGACGGAGCGCACGGACCTGCCGTTCACCGGCACGCTGGCGCCGGGGCGGGTGCTGCGCCTGCCCATCGCCCACGCCGAGGGGAACTACGAGGATTCGCCGGAGCGGCTGGATGCGCTGGAGGCGGGCGGCCAGGTGGTCTTCCGCTACTGCGAGCCGGACGGCCGGGTGACTCCTGAGAGCAACCCCAATGGTGCCGCGCGCAACATCGCGGGCATCGCCAACCAGGCCGGCAACGTGCTGGGGCTGATGCCTCATCCGGAGCGTGCCTCCGAGGCGGTGCTGGGCAACACGGACGGCCTGGCGCTCTTCGAGAGCCTCGTCGAGGCCGGCGTGGGGGCCGGGCGATGACGGCGGTCGCCTCCGAGCCGGCGGTCACGCCCGAAACCGCGCGCTCGATCGGCCTGACCGGAGAAGAGTTTGAGCGCCTGAAGAAGATCCTGGGCCGCGAGCCGAGCTGGACCGAGCTCGGCATCACCTCCGCCCTGTGGAGCGAGCACTGCTCCTACAAGTCGTCGAAGATCTACCTGCGGGAGTTTCCCACCGAGGGGCCGCACGTCCTCCAGGGGCCGGGGGAGAACGCCGGCGTGGTGGACATCGGCCACGGCTTCGTGGCGGTGTTCAAGATGGAGTCGCACAACCACCCGAGCTTCATCGAGCCCTATCAGGGATCGATGACCGGCGTCGGCGGCATCCTGCGCGACATCTTCACCATGGGCGCCCGCCCCATCGCCTGCATGGACGCCCTGCGCTTCGGCGAGATCGACGCGCCCCGCATGCGCTTCCTCATCGACGGCGTGGTGCGCGGGATCGGCGGCTATGGCAACTGCATGGGCATTCCCACCGTGGGCGGCGAGACGGGGTTTCACCGCTGCTACAACGGCAACATCCTGGTCAACGCCTTCGCGCTGGGTGTCGCCCGGCGCGACCGCATCTTCCACGCCCGGGCGAGCGGCGCCGGCAACCCCGTGCTCTACGTGGGGAGCCGCACGGGCCGCGACGGCATCCACGGCGCCACCATGGCCTCCGAGTCGTTCGACAAGGAGAGCGAGCAGAAGCGCCCGACGGTGCAGGTGGGCGATCCGTTCACCGAGAAGATCCTGCTCGAAGCCTGCCTGGAGGCGATGCGCACCGGCGCCATCGTCGCCATTCAGGATATGGGCGCCGCCGGCCTCACCAGCTCGACCTTCGAGATGGCCGGCCGCGGCGGCACCGGCCTGCGCCTCGATCTCGACCGCGTGCCGCTACGCCAGCCGGGCCTGACGCCCTACGAGATGATGCTCTCCGAGTCGCAGGAGCGCATGGTGCTGGTGGCGAAGAAGGGGCGGGAAGAGGAGGTCGAGAAGGTCTTCCGCCGCTGGGGCCTGGAGGTGGTGGACATCGGCGAGATCACCGACACCGGCCGCGCCCTGCTCACCTGGCACGGCGAAACGGCGGCGGACATCCCCATTCAGCCGCTGACCGAAGAGGCGCCCGTCTACAACCGGCCGGTGGCCCAGCCGGCGGATCTCGCCGCCCGCTGGCGCGCCCCCGAGGTGCCGCAGCCGTCCGATCCGCGCCAATCACTGGAGCAGCTCCTGGCGACCCCTGAATTCGCCAGCAAGCGGTGGATCTGGCGGCAGTACGACCACACGGTGCGCACCAATACCGTGCAGGGTCCCGGCGGCGACGCCGCGGTGGTGCTGCTCAAGGGCACGCCCTCCGGGCTCGCGATGACCTGCGACGTCAACCCCGTCTACTGCTACTTCGATCCGCGGCGGGGCGGTGCCCAGGCGGTGGCCGAGGCGGTGCGCAACCTCGCCTGCGTGGGCGCCGAGCCGGTGGGCCTCACCGACTGCCTCAACTTCGGCAACCCCGAGCGGCCCGAGATCTCCTGGCAGTTCCGCGAGGCCGTCCGCGGCATCTCCGAGGCCTGCCTCGCGCTCTCCGTGCCGGTCATCTCGGGCAACGTCTCCTTCTACAACGAGACCGAGGGCGCCTCGGTCTATCCCACGCCGGCCATCGCCATGGTGGGAGTGATTCCGAGCCTCGCGAGCCTGCCCGATCCCTGGTTTCGGTCCGAGGGGGACCGCATCGTCCTGCTGGGCGAGGACCGCTCCGAGTTCGGCGGCGCGGCCTACCTGCGGCTGCTCTACGACCTGGAGCAGGGCCGGCCGCCGCTGGTGGACCTCGACGCCGAGCTGCGCCTCGGCCGCCTGCTGCGGAGCCTCGTCGCTCAGGGGCATCTCCGCACGGCGCACGACCTCTCCGAGGGCGGCTTCCTGATCGCCCTCGCCGAGGCCTGCTTCGGCCGCCGGCCGATGGGCGCCCGGGTGGACGTCTCCATGGCTGGGGCGGACCTCTTCTCGGAGACCCAAGGAAGGGCCCTCGTGGCCGTCTCCCCGGCGGTGCTCGAAGAGGTTCTCGAAGCAGCCCGGACGATGGGAGTTCCGGCGCGGGAGATCGGCGAGACGGGCGGGCCCGATCTGGTCCTGAAGAGCGGCGGCGAGGTGCTGAGCACCCCGGTCGCCCGGCTGCACGAAGTCTGGTCCACGGCGCTGCCCAAGGCGCTGGGGCTGTAGAAGAATTTCGGAGCGTTAACTTTCGTTACTTGAAAAGCCATGTGCGGAATCTTCGGCATCGACCGCTGTGACGACGCGTCCAATCTGACGTACCTGGGCCTCTACGCCCTCCAGCACCGGGGGCAGGAGAGCGCTGGTATCGTCTCGTGGGATGGCATCCAGCTCCATCTGGAGCGCGGGATGGGCCACGTCTCGGACATCTTCAAGGAGAAGGTCATCGCCCGGCTGCCCGGCCGCCGGGCCCTGGGCCACACCCGCTACTCGACGGCCGGCTCGAGCGTCGTCGCCAATGCGCAGCCGATCGTCGTCAAGACCTCCATGGGGCCGGTGGGCATCGTCCACAACGGCAACCTGGTCAATCCCACGGAGATCCGCGAGCGCCTGGAGCAGGAAGGCTCGATCTTCCAGACCACGAGCGACACCGAGGTCATCCTCCACCTGATGGCCCGCAACCCGCGTCAGGATCTCGTCGAGTCGTTCATGCTGGCGCTCGGCGAGGTGCGGGGCGCCTACTCGCTGCTGCTGATCACCGACCACTGCCTGATCGCGGCGCGCGATCCGAACGGCTTCCGGCCGCTGCTGCTGGGCGATCTCGACGGCAGCCCCTGCTTCGCCTCGGAGAGCTGCGCCTTCGACCTCCTGGGCGCAAAGCTGGTGCGCGAGCTGGAGCCCGGCGAGGTGGTGGTGTCGCGCGAGGGACACGTCGAGAGCTACCACCTGGCGCAGCCGGTCGAGCCCACGCGTTGCATCTTCGAGCACGTCTACTTCGCCCGGCCGGATAGCCACCACTTCGGCGACTCCGTGGCCCAGGTGCGGCTGCGGATGGGTGCGCGGCTGGCCCGCGAGGCTCCGGCGCCGGCGGACATCGTCGTGCCGGTGCCCGACAGCGGCCTCTACGCCGCCATCGGCTACAGCCGCGAGAGCGGGCTGCCCATGGAGTTCGGCCTCACCCGCAACCACTACGTGGGCCGCACCTTCATCGAGCCCAAGCAGTCGATCCGGAACTTCGGGGTGAAGATCAAGCTCAACCCGGTGCGCGAGCTGCTGGCCGGCAAAAAGGTGGTGCTGGTGGACGACTCGATCGTCCGCGGCACCACCTCACGCAAGATCGTGAGCATGGTGCGCGACGGCGGCGCGGCCGAGGTCCACGTCCGCATCTCGGCGCCGCCCACCGAGTGGCCCTGCCACTACGGCATCGACACCCCCTGCCGCGACGAGCTCATCGCGGCCCAGAAGTCGATCGAGGAGATCCGCGAGTTCATCCAGGCCGACAGCCTCGCCTACCTCTCCCTCGACGGCATGCTCGGCTCCGTCACCGGTCCCCGCGACAGCTACTGCACCGCCTGCTGGACCGGCGACTACCGCGTCGCCGTTACCCCCGGCCAGGGCCGGCAGGCCGAGCTGTTCCCAATCCGGGCGGAGGGGGAGTAGGGGGCTTTCTTGCACCGCGCCAGAGTCGTATACTCGCGACAATGAGTGGGCCAAGGACATCCAAAGTGAGCAGCCTCGCCCGCCAGGGAGAGGATATCTACGACCGGGAAATCCGTCCTCGGCTCGGTCCCGAGGATCACGGAAAAGTCGTTGCGATCGAAGTCGAGACGGGAGACTACGAGATCGCGAGAGATGAGATCGCCGCGGATGATCGATTACGGGCACGACATCCCCAGGCCTCTTTCTGGTTTCGTAAAGTCGGTTCCCGCCACTTCTATCGATTTGGCCATCACTGCAGCACGGCGGCATAGCCATTGGTGCTGAACGGCAAGGTCAACTCCCGGCTCGAAGCTGTCGTCCGGCTTCTCGTGAGAGGTTCGGAAGATCGGGTCTTGGAGCTTGAAGCGGTTGTCGATACGGGGTTTTCGGGTTTTCTGTCTCTACCTCACGGTGAGATCGCTGGTCTTGGGCTCGTGCCACGAGGGGAGGTGCTCGGTATTCTGGCTGATGGCACCGAGGGCTCCTTCCCGGTCTACAGAGGGATCGTGCTCTGGCATGGTCAGCCTCTTGTCGCGACGATCACGGTGCTGGAAAACACTCCCCTGCTTGGAATGAGTCTGCTTCATGGCAGCGAGCTTGCCATGCAGGTCGTGGAAGGCGGGGAGGTCATCATTCACGAGTTGCCTGGTACCTAGCCTCTCCGTCGGTTCCCCTTGGCACTCTAGGCGATGAGCTCATCGCGGCCCAGAAGTCGATCGAGGAGATCCGCCAATTCATTGCGACCGACAGCCTCGCCTATTTCTCCCCGACGACATGCTCAGCACCGTCATCGGTCCCCGCGACAGCTACTGCACCGCCTGCTGGACCGGCGACTACCGGGTGCCCGGTCAATCCCGGCCAGAGCCGGCAGGCCGAGCTGTTTTCCATCCGGGCGGAGGGGAGTAGGCTTGGTTTGCCTGCGAGTATCGTATACTCGCGACAATGTCCACCAAGAGCTCAGAAATCGAGGACCAGATTCGCTCTCTCGTCGCGGAAGGGCGTATCTTGGAAGCAACCCGTCTCCTGAAAGAAGCAGGAGATCTCGTTCCAGCGGATTCCACGATCCGGAAAGTCTTTGCCCCGCCCGTCATCAAGAAGAGCGACCGGAGGGATGTCGATCGAAGCCCGGAGTTCCGTTGGCTCCATGAGAACAGCTCAAGGTTCTCGGGGCAATGGGTAGCGCTGGTAGGTGAAAACCTTGTCGCTTCCTCCGATTCGCTCAAGGATCTGCTTGCTCAGATCAAGCTGCTTCACTTCGAGCGCCGGCCGCTCATCCATCACATCTAAGCAGCCACGCCTACATCGCCAGGGATTGAATCGCCTGGCTACCGACGCTTGTCCCCTCCGGGACTGCAATTCGTTCTTCCCATGTCCCGTAGGGACTACAGAGGGTAGCCAGGTGATTTCAATCCCTGGCGACATAGGCGTCGCCTATCTCCGGAAGTTCGGTTTCCGCATTCCTTACGGCAGGATGAACCTCGGCGCCCAGGACTAGCTAGAACTCCCCCCACCTCCGTTACACTCCCCGGCCATGGAAGACCGGGCCCCCACCGCCGCCGTCCGCTCCTACCTCCTGACCCTCCAGGACCGCATCTCCTCAGCCATTGAGGCCGAGGACGGCGCGGCGCGTTTTCGCGAGGACTCCTGGGAGCGGCCGGAGGGTGGCGGCGGCCGGTCTCGGGTCCTTACCGGCGGCGCGGTCTTCGAGCAGGCGGGGATCGGTTTCTCCCATGTCTCCGGTCCAGGGCTTCCGCCGTCGGCCACCGTTCACCGGCCGGAGCTCGCGGGGCGCGGCTTCGAGGCTCTCGGCGTCTCCCTCGTCTTCCATCCGCTCAACCCCTACGTGCCCACGACGCACATGAACATCCGCTTCTTCATCGCCGAGAAGGAGGGCGAGGCGCCCGTTTGGTGGTTCGGTGGCGGCTTTGACCTCACTCCCTACTACGGCTTCGAGGAGGACGCCGTTCATTGGCACAGCGTCGCCCGCGAGGCATGCGCGCCGTTCGGCACGGATATCTACCCGCGTTACAAGAAGTGGTGCGACGAGTATTTCTACCTCCGCCACCGCAAGGAGCCCCGGGGGATCGGCGGCATCTTCTTCGACGATCTCAACGAGTGGGGGTTCGAGCGCTGCTTCGAATTCCTGCGGAGCGTCGGCGACCACTTCCTCGCCGCCTACCTCCCCATCGTCCAGCGGCGCAGGGACACCTCCTACGGCGAGCGGGAGCGCGACTTCCAGCTCTACCGGCGGGGGCGCTACGTGGAGTTCAATCTGGTGTGGGACCGGGGCACGCTCTTCGGCCTCCAGTCCGGCGGGCGCACGGAGTCGATCCTGATGTCGCTGCCGCCGCTGGTGCGCTGGCGCTACGACTGGCAGCCGGAGCCGGGGACTCCTGAGGCGCGCCTCTACGAGCGGTTCCTCGTGCCGCGGGACTGGGCCGGCGACTGACGGACCATAGTCGTCGTTTGACACCCCAGGCCCGAGTTTGTACAATCCGCCTCCCTGTGGGGCCGTAGCTCAGTTGGGAGAGCGCTTGAATGGCATTCAAGAGGTCGTCGGTTCGATCCCGATCGGCTCCACCATCTCCCCCTTCATTCCTCGCTACTCTTCCGGCGGCACGATCAACACCGACTTTCCCGAGCCGGTGAGGATGTCGAAGGTGAAGTCGTGGCGCCGAGCTCTGGCGCCGACCCTTGAGGCCGCGTGCCGGCCGAGCACGATGAGGTCGTAGCCCCCCTCTTTCGCTTCGTCGAGGATGCCCGGCACCGCGGCGCGCGCCGGACGCAGGACGGTGTGGGCCGTCACTTCCAGGGCGCGCAGGGTGGCTAGGCCGGCATCCAGATGGGCCTTCACCCAGGGCGCGGGACCCCCGCCCCCGCCGTCGGTCAGCACGTGGAGCAGCGTCACCTCGGCACCGAGCCGCCGGGCGAGCCAGCCGCCGATGCGCACGTCCGCCTTGCCGGGCTCGCCCACGGCCGTGCAGATGAGGATGCGGCGGAAGGTCTCGGGCTCCCCCTGCACGGCGAGGAGCGGGGTCGACAGCCCAGCCAGCGCTCCGCCGACGATCTCGCTCGTGCCCTTCTCCGGCACGCTCAGCACCACGAAGTCGTAGAGGCTCTGCACCTGCTCGGCGGCGATCTCCTCCACCGCGCCGCCTTTCTTGACCAGAGGCTCGGCGTCCGGCAGGTTGTGCGTGGCCACGCGCTCGGTCTGCGAGGCGCGCAGGGCCTCGACCTTGTCCACATCGTTCGTGACGCTCAGCAGGGAGATGCGGGCGTTGAGCGCTGTCTCCAGACCGAGCAGCAGGCCGAACGGGGCCGGGCTGCCCGCCTCCGGAAAGTCGCAGGCCAGAAGCCGCGGCCGGGGCGGGGAGAGGATGTGCCAGCCCTTGAGGCTCACCCACACCTCGGTACCGCCCACATCCTCCGCGGCCGGAAGGACGGCGTCCACCAGCAGGCTTTCCTCGCCGAAGACGGTGGGTGCCGCCTGGCGGGTGCCGGGGATGGCCGGCAGACGCACGCGCACCCGACGCAGCGCTCCCAGGAAGCTCTGCTCCACGATCGATCCCTTCCCCAGGACGTTTCCCTCCGGCGGCTCGGCCCCTGCTCCGTCGGGGACAACGGGAGACAGCGACACCTGCTCGGGCCGGATCAGCACCCGCACCCGGGTGTCGTCCTCGTGCTCCACCTCGGGGGGAATGGGTAGGGAGAGCGCTCCGATCCGGGCGGCGCCGTCGCGGGCGCGGCCCACCAGCACGGTACCCGCGCCCAGGAAGGTGGCTCCGAAGAAGGAGTGCGGCCGGGCGTAGAGCTCCTCGGGCTGTCCCACCTCCAGCAGCTCGCCCCGCTCCATGAGCCCGACGCGGTCCGCCAGCTCGAAGGCCTCCTCCTGGTCGTGGGTGACGAGAATGGCGGTGACCCGGAGCTGCCGCTGGATCTCCTTGAGGTTGCGCCGGAGCTGGCCGCGGATCTTCACGTCGAGGGCGCCGAACGGCTCGTCGAGCAGGAGCACCGAGGGCTCGTGCACCAGCGCCCGGGCGAGGGCGACGCGCTGGAGCTGGCCGCCCGAGAGCTGGTGGGAGTGGCGGTTGCCCAGGCCCCCCAGGCCCACGAGGTCGAGGAGCTGCTCGCGCCTCCTCTCCCGCTCGGCTTTCGCGACCTTGCGGATCTTCAGCGGGAACTCGATGTTCTCGGCGACGCTCATGTGGCGGAAGATCGAGTAGTTCTGGAAGACGAAGCCGATCCCCCGCTCCTGCGGCGGGAGGTTCGTGACGTCTTTGCCGTGGAGCCAGATGCTCCCCGAGTCTGGCGTCGAGAGGCCGGCGATGAGGCGCAGGATGGTGCTCTTGCCGCTGCCGCTCGCCCCCAGGAGGACGAAGAGCTCGGAGTCCTCCACTTCGAGCGACGTGGATTTCACCACCCGCAGGCCGCCGAAGCTCTTGCTGAGCTGATCGAGGCGGATCGACATTCAGGTCCTCGCCTTCGCCGAGTAGCGCAGCAGGAAGAAGAAGATGACGAAGGAGAGGGCCGCCAGCACCGCCGCCACGGCGTTGGCCTGTGCAACCTTGCCGGCCTCGAACTGGGCGAAGATGTAGAGAGGCGCCGTCTGGGTGCGCAGCCGCAGGTTGCCCGACACCATCACCGTCGCCCCGAACTCCCCCAGCGAGTGCGCGAAGGTCAGCAGCGTGCCGCTGAACAGGCCGCCCTTGAGAGCCGGCAGGATGACGTAGCGGAAGGTCTGCCAGCGGCCCGCCCCCAGGGTGTAGGACGCCTCCTCGTAGGTCACCTCGAGCTCGTCGAGCAGCGGCTTCACCGATCCCAGCATGTAGGGGAAGGTGACGAAGAGGTGGGCGAGCAGCACGCCCACGGGGGTGAACATGGGCTGCAGGCCGAGCGGCCCCAGCAGCTTGCCGAAGAGGCCGATGGGCCCCCAGAGCAGCAGGAGCGAGGTGCCCACCACCACCGTGGGGATTGCCACGGGCAGGTTGATGGCGATGGTGAGCGGCCGCTCGCCGCGGAAGCGGTGCTTGGCGAGCACGTAGGCCGCCCAGGTGCCCAGCACGGCGTTGATCGCCGCCGTCAGGAAGGCGATGAGGATGCTGAAGCGCAGGGCGAACTGGGCGTCCTCGTTGCGCAGCGCCTTGAGGAACTCCCCCGCGCCGCCGCCGAAGGCGAAGACGAACACCGCCGCGATCGGCATGAGGATCAGCGGCAGCAGCACCAGGACGAGCATGCTCACGGGCCACCCCGCGCCGCGGCGGGCGCCGATCACTTGCCGACCTCCTTCATGACCCGGTCCTTCCAGATGCCGTCCACGATCTCCTTCTTCACCCGGTCCCAGCCGCCGAAGTCGGCCACCCGGAAGGGGTCCTGAATCTTACCGAAAGCGGGGTTGGCCGCGTTCAGCCCCTCGTCGACGCTACGGAAGCCGCGGCGCACGAAGAGCCGCTGCGCCGGCTCGCTCCACAGGAACTGGACGAGGGCGTCGATCACCGGCCGGTCGGCGGCGGCGACGTTCTCATCGACGACCACCAGCGTGTGCTCCGACAGCACCGTGCTGGGAGGATAGACGATCTCGCCCGGAAGCTTGCCCTTGACGGCGTCGCCGAGGACGTCCTGCTCGTAGGTGACGAGGACGTCGCCGAAGCCGTTCTCGAACTGGGTGCGGGCGGCGCGGGCCGAGGCGGCCTGGGCGACGACGTGGTGCCAGACGCCGCGCAGGGCCTCGAAGCCGGCTTCCTTCTCCCGCCCGGGGTGTCGGCGCGCGGCGGAGCCATACTCGGCGAGCAGGGCCCAGTTGGCGCCGCCCGAGGTCATGGGATCGGGATGGACGACCCGCACTCCCGGCCGTGCCAGGTCGGCGAAGTCCTCGATGTGCTTGGGGTTCCCCCGGCGCACCACGAGCACGAAGGGGGTGCGGTTGACCACGCCGGCGTGAGGGAGGCGGCGCCAGGAGCCGGGTTTCACCCGCCCGGCGGCGGCGAGCCGCTCGGCGTCGAGCTCCAGGGAGAGGAGCGCGACCTGCGCCGGCACGCCGAGGGTGATCTGGTTGGTCACCGTGCCCGAGCCGGCGAAAGCGGTGATGAACTCCACCCGCTCGCCGGTCGCCCGCCGCCAATGCTGGGCGAAAGCGGGCAGCACGTCCTCGTTGAGGGCCTCGCCGAGGATACTGAAGCCGTAGAACACCACCGTGCGGGGGCGGGCGGCCCTCCCCGGCAGGGGGAGCCAAGGCCACAGGGCATAGAGGAGGAGCGTCAGCCCGGCGGCGGTCAAAAGGCCCCCTTCGAGGCGGGATCTGGCGGTTGGAGGCGTCGTCGGCATGGCCGCCAAGAGTACCTCGGAGGCCTGTTCCTTGAAACCTTTGCTCCGCATTGGCTACACTCCCCGGGGATCGAGAGCCAGTTGAGCTAGAATTCAGGGTTCCAATGCGTGAGGATCGGGAGAAGCCGTGCAGCCAAGGAAAGTGCTCGTCGTCGATGACTCGAAGTTGATGCACAAGATGTACGAGGTGATGCTGCGCCAGTACGCTCTCGTCTACGCGTCCGATGGACGCCAGGCGCTGGAGCGCCTGCGAGACCACGAGGACATCGATCTCGTGCTGCTCGACGTCAACATGCCTAACATGAACGGCCTGGAGTTCCTGGCCCAGCTCCGCGCGGACGTCACGCGGTCCATGCTGCCCGTCATCATCATCAGCACCGAGGGACGGGAAGAGGATACGGCGCGAGGCCTGGAAGCCGGGGCTACGGCCTACATCAAGAAGCCGTTTCACAGCGAGGAGATCCTCGACGTGATCGCACGGCTGGAGACGAAGGGTTCCGCCGCTTGAGCGAGCGCGGCACCACCGGATCGCCCGTGGCGAACAAGTCGCGACAGGAGTCGTCGGCGGCGGGGATGGATCTCGTCGCCGAGCTGCGCTCGACCCTGGAGCGGGCGGGCGAGCTGATCCGCGTCGTCGAATCGAACTTCGAGGGCGCCGCCGAGGGCGTCGAGCACGTCCTGAAGACCGAGCGCGTGGGCGAGCTGGAGCGCCGCCTCGCCACCGCGGAGTCGGACGTCAAGGAGCTCGCCTCCCGCCTCGTGGACTCCGAGCACCAGGGCGGCCGGCTGATGAACCTGTACGTCGCCACCTACCAGCTCCACTGCACCCTCGACCCGGCGGAGGTGCAGGCCACCATCGCCGAGATCGCCATCAACCTGCTGGGCGCCGAGCAGTTCGTGCTGCTGCTGCGCCGCGACGAGGGAGACGGCTGCGAGATCGCGCTGATCGAGGGGCAGTCCGAGGGCGTCAAGTCGTTCTACGACGGCCACGACTACACCGGGGGAGACCCGATGG
This sequence comes from Thermoanaerobaculaceae bacterium, assembly GCA_963717295.1. Lineage (GTDB taxonomy): Bacteria > Acidobacteriota > Thermoanaerobaculia > Multivoradales > UBA5704 > DATARR01. Next base: position 5,219,462 of record OY970330.1, on the reverse strand, counting down.
TCGACGCGACGCTGAAGGACGGCGTGCTGCGCCTGGGGCCCACGGCCGAGTCGCAGGCGCTGGCGGCGGTGCCGCTACGGGTGCAGAATGAGATCGTCGGCGCCCTCGTGCTGCTCAAGCTGTTGGATCACAAGCCGATTCTGCGGGCCGAGGACCGCGACCTGCTCGACCTGCTGTCCGCCCATGCCGCCTCGGCGCTGTTCGCCGCCCGGCTGTTCGCCACCAAGGACCGTAAGCTGCGCACGCTGGAGAGCCTGGTCAAGCTGGCGCGCGGGGAGTAGTTTCCCGCACCCACACTGTACAACCGCAACCCATGGGTATCTCCGGCAGCCTCAAAGACGTCTCCGTCGCCGATGTGATGCAGTTCATTCACCTCGGGCGGCGCACCGGCACGCTGCTGCTCTCGCGGGCCAGCGAGCGGTCGATGATCGGCTTCCATGGCGGCCGGCTGGTGTCGGCGCAGGCGCCGCGCACCCCCAAGCTGGGCGACCTGCTGGTCTCGTCGGGAATGATCGACCGGGGCATCCTGGACGCCGCCATCCGCGCCCAGAGCGAGGCGCTGGAGCACCGGTCGCTGGGCCAGATCCTCATGTCCTCCGGCTCCATCGACGCCGAGGGGCTGCGCCAGGTGATCGCGACCCAGATCGAGCAGGCGGTCTCCGAGGTCATGGTCTGGGAGACCGGGACGTTCGAGTTCGCCATCGACGACCTGCGGCCCATCGACGACATCGCCCTCTATCCGAGCGACGTCCTGCCGGACGCCGACATCAACACCCAGATGGTACTGCTCGAAGCGGCGCGCATCTTCGACGAGCGCAACCGCGACGACAGCCGGTCCGAGGCCGACGCCCGCCACGCCGCGACCGCCGTGACGGACAGCTACGCGGCGGGGGACTCGACCCATCCCGCCCTGATCGAGCCGCCCGCGGCGTCCGAGGCCTTGGCGGTGGCCGAGCCGGGCGACGACTTCGACGATCTCGGCGAGCCGAAACACGCCGCCGAGCTGCTGCGCCTGCACGTCGTCTCGACCGACACGGACTTTGGCGAGGGGCTGGCCGACGCGCTGGTGAACGAGGTGGCCGCGGTGGAGATGGTGACTCTCGGCCAGGCGGGCGTCGTGGCGCGCGGCGAGCCGCAGCCCATCGTGCTCGTCGACCTTCGGCACGGCACCGTCACCCTCGAAGAGGCTGCGGCGCTGCGGCGCGCCCGGCCGCGGGCGTCGTTCATCGCCCTGGTCGAGCCCGGCAGCTCTTTCACCCGGGTCTACGAGACGGGAATGCTGGCCGCCCTGCCGGCCGAGATCGAGGCGGTGTCGGCCTGCGTCGAGAACGTCATCGAGAGCCGTCGCGACCTGGTGCGCGGCGCGCCGCGGCCGGAGTCGCGCTCCGGGGTGGCCCGCCTGCGCCGGGTGTTCGGCGACCTGCGCTCGGGGCTGATCTCGGCGACGGTGGCCCTGAACCTCATGCACATCATCTCGGAGTCGGTGGAAAGGGCTGTCCTCTTCCTCGTCAAGCGCGACCACCTGGTGGCTCTGGGCGCCTTCGGCAGCGATTCCAAGGGCCGGCCGCTGGCCGAGGTGACGAGGGCGCTCAAGCTGGACCTGGAGACCGACAGCGCCCTCTCCCGCAGCCTCCACACCAGCGAGGTGCAGGGCCTCACCTTCGAGGAGGCCGAGCTGCCCGAGCCCTTCCGCTCCATGGTGGGGCCGCCGAAGAACAACCAGGTGGTGATCTTCCCCGTGCTCGGCGCCCAGCGCGTCATCTCGGTGATCTACACCGACAACGGCGACAACGAGAAGCCCATCGAGGACATCGACATCCTGGAGCTCGCCACCGCCCAGGTCGGCATGGCCTTCGAGAACGAGCTGCTCCGGCGGCAGATCTCGCAGGGCAAGTAGAAAGCAAAGACGCCCGGATCCAGGCGTCCTCCCAGGAACCCCCTCACTCCCCCAGCCCCTCTCTCCCATCGCCCTCCCCCCGACCGGGAGAGAGGGGAGCTTGAAGACGGCCGCTCACAACAATTTTGTTGCGCTACGGTTTTGTTGTGTGGTCCGCACCGGCGGCGCATGAAGGAAGGGAATTGCGGTGCGCACCTCCGCCCGGGCATAAATGCCGGGGCTAGTTGAGGACGCCGGATGAATCCGGCTTCAAGTCCCCTTCAGGGGGCGCCATTCACTAGCCCCGGCATTTATGCCCGGGCGGGGCCGGCAGGCGATAACGATGGCTCACGGGGGCACACGCCACTGTTCTCCCTCTTCTCCCGGTTGGGGGGAGGGCGATGGGAGAAGAGGGCCGGGGTGATGAGGGGTGCGGTGGGAGGCGCTGGCGACCGTGCCCCCTACCGCGCCGGCAGCGCCTTGTACCCCGCCGGCGGCTCATACGTTCCGGCCGGGGCGTCCTTGGTCTCCACGGTGGCGAGCTCCTCGCGGGTCTTGAAGTGGCTGCCTCCCATGGTGACGTCGGATTCCTGGAGGACGGGGAAGCCCTCGATCTGCTGCATCTGGCGGGCCCACTCCGCCGAGCCGGGCTGCAGGGCGGCGAGGATGGCGGCGAGCTTGCCGTAGGCCTGGTGGGCGGCGACGTCCTTGCTGGCCCAGATGGTGGTGTCCAGGTGCAGGCCGTCCGGGCTGGAGATGTCGACTTTGAACTTGCGGGCGTTCCAGTCGCCGACCTTCTTCGTCTCGCTGGTGGGCGAGACCACCACCTTGATCGCCCCACCCTCGGAGGCGGCGAGCTTCGGGATGTCGGGCGCCGCGACCTCGGCGTACGTCTTGTCCGTGTGATTGAGCAGGTAGACCTTGCCGCGGTCGAGCCGCACGATGGTGGAGGTCTCCCCCTCGTCGCGCCGCAGCCTGTCGGCGGCCACCCAGAGGTGGATCTGCCCCGTCGTCGGCTGATCCATCTTCAGGCCCTCGACGCTGCTGCGCACGGTCAGCAGGGTATCCGCCACGGCCGGAGCCGCGAGCAGGAGGAGGAGCAGGGGGATGGCGGCACGTCTCGGCATACGGCGTTCCTCGGATTTCTCTTGTCGGCGGTCCATCGGTCGCCCAATCGGCTCGGCGAATTGTAGCTCAGCCGCCGCTCCTCGCCGTTGCGTCCTTCCGGCGGACATAGAGGAGCTTCTCGACGTCCGCCACCAGCTCGCCCTGCTCGTCGAAGACCTCCACGTTGAAGACGGGCTCGACCTTGCCGCCGGCGTCCGCGGCGGCGCGGATCTCGTCGATCCGCTCCTGGGAGATGTGGAACGTGGCCTTCATCGTGCCGCGCCCGGGGCGGCGGAAGCGGATGGTCGCCGCCTTGTCCCACACCACGTAGTCGCGTCCCAGGGCCTCGATGAGGACGAGCATGAAGAAGGGGTCGCACATCGCGTAGAGCGAGCCGCCGAAGGCGGTGCCCACGTAGTTGCGGTTCCAGAACCGGATCTTCATCCGCACCTCGAACGTGCGCAGGTCCGCCGAAGGCCGCACCCGCACCCCGGCGCCCAGATAGGGCGGATAGAGATTCAGCAGGCGGAGCTTCCAACGGCTCGACGGCATCCAGGTCCTCCCTGAGAAGCGGCTCTCGCCGCCGGGCAGGTCTAACACATCTGGGCTCGAAACAAAAAAGCCGCCGTCGTCCTTGTCCAGGACACCCGGCGCTTCCTCTTAGGGTCTGTCTGCGGAGCGGATTACGAGCGGCAGGACAAAGAACGGCCGAGGGGTGCCAACGTCACCCGACGGCCCGAAAATAAACCCATCCAGAGAGATTTGCGCAAACGCAATGTCTTAGGGTCTAGCAATCCTCGTACCCGGGCCGGCTCCCTTGAAAACAAAGGGTTTAAAAGCGAATCCCAGCCTGGGCTGTCAAAATCTGGCGGCATTCCGCCAAATAATTGACAATCGTTGACCGGGGTGAGACCCATGCCCTTGGCAGTGCGAGATTCAGGGTTGATGTCGTGCCGCCTCCTCCCAAGCTTGCGGCGGAGCGGCGTAGCGAGATGCGAGTGGCGACAAGCTTCCGTCGGCTCGTGCCAGGCTTGCTGCTTGTCGTCCAAGCTTGACGCCGGCTCTTGCCAACCTTGCTTCGAGACGTCCAAGCCTTGCGGCGCGCCGGCCGAGCTTGAGGGGAGACTCGGCAAGCATGTGAGCCCCCGTCACAAGCTTGCGGCAAGATGCCCGGTCTTGAGGCGCCTCGCGCCGAGCTTGCGCCGGACCGGCGAAGGTTTGAGCCGAGCTGTCTCAAGGCCGTTCCCGTCCGCCTCAAGCTCGCGGCGACCCATCCCGAGCTTGGCGGATGGCACCGCAAGCATTGTGGTAGCGTGGCAAGCTTGACGCCAGGCGTCCCGAAGTTGAAACGCGGCGTCCAAGCCTTGTCATGGCCCGATCCGACCGCTCGCCGTCCCGAAACAGGCCTGTGCACCGCCGCGAGGCCCCGCTACGATTGGAGCTGCAAGGGGAGACACTCCTCCCCGAGCTTGCATCCAGGAGGCGAAAACGCCATGTCTCAGACTCCGATCTCCATCGAGCGCTCCGCGTTGCTCGTCATCGACGTCCAGGACTCTTTCAAGGCCGGCCCCCGCTGGGCACGGCGCAGCAGCCCGAAGTTCGAAGAGAATATCGATTGGCTCGTCCAGGCCTACCGCACCGCCGGCCTGCCCGTGATCTTCGTCCTTCACACCGATCGAGACGACGCCTTCGCCACCGACAGCCCCTACTTCAAGCTGATGGATTTTCTCGTCCGCCAGGAGGAGGAGCCGCTACTGATCAAAAACACCCGCAACGCCTTCACCAGCACCAACCTTCAGGATTTGCTGTGGGAGAAGCGCGTTGAACGGCTGGTGATCACCGGCATTCAGACCGAGCAGTGCTGCGAGACGACCACCCGCCTCGCCGCGGACCTCGGCTACGACGTGGACTTCGTCACCGAGGCCACGCTGACCTTCCCGATCGTCGATCCGGCCACGGGCGAGGAGCTGTCGACGGACGAGATCCTCCGCCGCACGGAGTTCGTCCTGCGTGGGCGCTTCGCCCGTATCGCCAAGGTGGACACCCTGGTCGAGGAGCTGGCGAGCGTCGCCGTACCGTGCGCCGTGTGATCTTCGCCCTGGCGGCGGACGTGGAGGTCCTGGACCTGGCCGGCCCGGTCCAGGCCTTCGGCGAGGCCAATCACTGCGGCGGTGAGTACCAGATTCACGTCTGCGCCCTGACGTCCCGGCTGCGCACCGATCAGGGAATCTGGCTCTCCGACCTCGAGCCTCTGCCCGAGACGACGGCGGAGGATCTGGTGGTGATCCCCGGGTACCGAATGACCGCGGTGGCGGCGGCCGAGGCTTCTCTCCGGAAGTGGCTGCAACAGGCGCATGAGAGCGGCGCCCACCTCGCCTCGGTCTGCACCGGCGCCTTTCCCCTCGGCGCCGCCGGCCTTCTCGACAGCCGCCAGTGCACCACCCACTGGTCGCGGGTGGACGATCTGCAGCGCCGCTTCCCCCGCGCCAAGGTGCTCACCAACCGCCTCTTCGTGGACGACGGTCCGGTCACCACCAGCGCCGGCATCGCCTCTGGAATCGACATGGCCCTCTCGCTGATCGAGCGCCATTACGGCCCGCGGGTGACGGCGGCGACGGCCCGCGAGCTGGTCGTCTACCTTCGCCGTGACGGCGCCCACCAGCAGCACAGCGTCTACCTGGACTACCGGACGCACCTCCACCCCGGCGTCCACCGCGTGCAGGACTGGCTGATCGCCAACCCCGCCGAACGGGCGACCCTGGAGGATCTCGGCGACCTCGCCGCCCTCTCCCCGCGCCACCTCACCCGCACCTTCCGGGAGGCGACAGGGATCTCCATCCAGGACTACCGCACCCGCCTCCGCCTGGAGCTGGCCCGCGACCTCCTCCACGATCCCGGCCTCACCCTGGAAGCGATAGCCACCCGCTGCGGCTTCGAAAGTGCCAGGCAGTTGCGGAGGGTGTGGAAGGAAGCGTTCGGGACGCCGCCTTCGGCGGGGCGGTGATAGCCTGCCCGTTATGAGACCACCAGCAGAGGACATTCGGCATAGCCTGGAGCCCGAGCCGGAAGTCGATATCGAGGCGGCCTGGAGACGGGAGGTTGCTGCTCGGATTGCCGCCCTGGAGGCCGGAGACGTGGAAACGACTCCCTGGGAGGAGATCCGCGGCCGGTTCCTCGCGAGGCTGACAGAGAATAACTGTGGCAGGTCTTGTCCCAGCCCCGACGGGGCGGCAGCATAAAGCCTGGCGGCGTGAGCCCCAGGTTAACCTGTTTGAAAGCCCCGAAGGGGCGACAGCAGCCCTCCGCGACCCGGTCTGCTTCGCCCCCCTTTGGGGCCTTCGGGCTTGTGGTGGATCCCTTCCTGGGGCTTACGCCACTAGGCTTTATGCTGCCGCCCCGTCGGGGCTGAAATTCGGAAAACTGCCACAGTTATTCTGTGAAAAGCCCTAAGAGTAAGAGTCGGCAGGCACGGTCTCGTCGTTACTCCTCGTCCCTCAGTTCACCGCCTCGGGTGAATAGCGCAGGAGCATGACCTGATCAGGCCGAAGCCCGAGGGAGGCATAGGTGCGCCCTGCCCGATCACAGAACTCCACTTCAAAAGCACCGCCACCGTTGAGGACTTCTACGACAGTGCCTACTTGGCCACGCCGGAGGTTGACCTCGGGGAGATCGCTGGTCAGGGCTACCACATCGAGGATCTGAAATCTGTCTTTCATTCTCCGCCGAGCCTAACCAAGGGACATTCTAGACTGATTTTTGTGTCTTCGGGCATCTCGCCTGCGTGCTGCGACTCACTACATGGCAGGGTTATGACTAGAATTCCCCCGCCACCTTCCTCCGCTTCGTGAGCCTCGCTGCCTTCGGTCGTTCTTCAATTTCACAAGTGCGCTTTGACCTATGGGGCCGAGGTTTCTGAGCAAGTCGCTTAACCTGGGTCCATCCGGAAAGGAACTACTATTTGCTGTAACATGTCCTATCAGTTCGGCATCGCTCCAAGGGGATCGCCGGTACCAGCCCACTATTAGAGCACTTTTTCTCCTATAAGGATCAGCCTTAACAATTTCCCGGTGGAGAAACAAATCGCAATCACCCCAGACATGATTTTCAAAAGTATCGCGAGGCAAAACTTGCTGGGCAGCGAAGGCCCAGGCGGGAAAATGTGCCTGAACTTCTGATTCAAGTTGGCTCCAAAGCCGAAAAAGAGCTAAAAGCATCTCCGGTTGAGGTGGGCCAGCTAACGTTCTGTTATCAGCGAACAAAGCTGACGCCCAACACGCCGCCAAGGAGCTAGGCAAATCGCCAGAAGTCAGCATCCTTATAAGGGCATTTACAAAAGGCTCGAAGAACGTCCGGCGAAGAGTAGCATTGGCGACATCATCGGCGTAGCTTTCGATAAACTTCATGGATACGAGCGCTGCGCGAATGATCTCAAGGCGGTTGGATGTTTCTAAATCCTTCAGCAAAGAGGTCGCTACGCCATCGGACATCGCTGGCTCTTGGTCTCCAAAGCGCAAACACATGGAGACAGTTGCCAAAGTAGGAATATACTCTTCGATTCCTGCGCCGCCATCAAGATAAGTATGTTCGACTTCTTCTTGGAAAATTGCTCCAAACTTCCCTCGAAGAATTGCCGCAATCCACTCTGAGTTACGATCTATTCTGCCTTTTCTGTGGTTGCTCGCCAGTTCGCGGAGAGCGCTGCGTAGAGTGGGGGCGGTAACCTGAACCTCATCTCGGATACATTGACTAAGTAGACCACCGAGGTAGTCCTCCTCATAGCCAAAAAATAATGATCGCTGCGCCCCATAGTCTTCGAGGCCTTTGTCAGGATATCGCTGACAGAACGAAGTCAGCCGTCTAATCAGTTCCTCCGCCTTGCGGCCGGCGAGCACTGCAGCAAGCGGAATGACTTCTCGCCAACTCTCGTCGTCGAAATAGCGCTCAAGTACATCAGCTAGGCTGTGCCCTAGTTCGCGACGGGGATACTGCTCCTCTACAAACCCACGAGCCGCTAGATATTCTTGAAAAGTAAGGTGTCGAAACTCATAAACAGGTTGTAGCAAGCCGTCGATGCGCTCATGACCCGTTTGCATAACTAGGCTGCTGCGATATTCGATACGCTCGATAAACTCCTGCGGCGAGATCCGAGCAAATTGGAGCTCCGCTTCCAACTCTTGACGGGAACTTTGGAGAAGCTTTAGCAAGTCCTTGTGACCAATCTGCTGTTTGCCCTCTTCCATCATTGCGCACGCCACATACGATAACTGAGCCAGTGTCTCGTCCTTGTCCAGGGGTGCGTAACCTTCGACATTCCAAGTGCGCACGAGCACGCGAATAGCCTCTCGATAGAGAGCAGTGCGACTGCGTGGCAGTTCTCCGACGTTACGCTTCACGACTAGGAGTGTCGTGAGCAGGAGCGGGTTCTCCGATAGCATGCGAATTCGTTGATTGTCCCAGATTGTTCGTCCCAACTCCTTCGCTTCGGCCCGCACCTTCTCACTGTCGCCCAGAACCTCTACGTGCCAGCGCTCGCAGAGGCTCAGGACATCAGCCTCGTCGAACGGCGCCAATTTAACTTGATGGCAGGCGCTCGCCACTACGCCTGCCACTAGCCGAAATCCGGCCTCACGCGAGGTAACGACGAGGGAGGCCTGCGGGAACATCGCGATGAACGTGCGCAGGTGATTTGCGAAGGTTTGCCGAGCTCCCTCGTCAGAAATCTCGTCGAGACCATCTATCAGCAGAAGTGCCTGCCCGTTACGTAAGGCAGCATGGGTGGATTCGCGGAAAGAGGAGCATTCGTCAAGGTCCATTCCGGCATGGAGCGGAATGTCGTCAAGTAGCTCAATAATGGGCCGGTGAGCACGGTCTCTTAGCTCGCGGCAGCGTAAGATAAGGGGTAGCCAGTCACGTTGAGGCAGGTCATCCGAAACTTCGCCGCGTCTCTCCGGAAAGGCGTAGGCCGTGGCAAGGCGTTTCAGGAGTGTGCTTTTTCCACCTCCGGGCATGGCAAGTAACGCGAGGTGCGGCTTTGTGTCCAGCACTACGCCAACCGGGAGAATCATATTGCGAAGTGTTTGTTGTAGATCCGAATGATCATTGGGTTCCGGCAAGAAGTTGACTCTAAGAGGCACGAACAATCGCTCAAGTTTCAGGCGAGTAGCGCTCAGGACAGTGTCTGCTGGCAGTCCATCGAGCTGGATATAGCCGCATTCTTCTCCGAGCCATTGGCGGTAGCTTGAGGCAACTTTGGCCGCCAGCGCCATGCGGTCGGGTGCGGGCCCTGGAGGAGCAAGGTACTGTAGAGAATGAAGGGATCCGCCGCATCGGCGATCGGCCTCGATTACTTCCAGCGCGACGGTCTCAGCGAGTGGTGTGCCGTCAGCGTGAATGAGAGCGAAATGTGTCCGTTCCTTTCCGCGCGCATAGAAGACCGCCCACAAGTATCCTCGTTCGTGACCCAAGAGCTCAGTTCCATCCCATGCAGTATCTTGGAGTTTCGCATGCTGCGCACAGTGCCCTGATCGCTCAACCGCATCGGTGCGCCCAACAACGACGCGACAACTCTCCAATTCGGCAACTACCCTCTCGGCGGTGACGAGAATCACGCGATCATCACCTGTCTCTGTTTCCTGGTCGATTGCCGTCTCGGTGAACCCACCGAGTGAGACAAAGTAGCCGACTACTGGAATGGGAGCGTACTTCTTCCGTTCACGGCCCAGAACACCGAAGAACTTGTTCAAGTCAGCGCCGCCCATTTTGGCTGCATGGGCTTTGCACTCAGCGATAACGCGACGAGGCTCGAGGCGATGAAGTCCTTGGAGATCAACTTCCCGGCCCGACTTGTGAACGTTGAGACGCAGGTCGTCAAACCCGAGAGCGAAGAAGAGGTCCTTAGTCAATCGCGTCAAGAGGTCTCCGCGCTCGTTGTTCCCTGTGGCGAGGAGTCGTATGGAAGATGGATTTTTCATATTGGGTTTGATCTGAGATCTAAAAACAGGAAACGCAGACTTATAAGTCGACGTCCCGGCCTGGGGACGGATCCCGAACATCGCGGAAGATCTCGTCGGGATCAATCTCCGAGAGATCGGTTGTGCGCCGGAATTCCTGGTAAGCCTCCCAGAATCCAGGCTTCTTTTTTGACAGGCGTTCAAAATCCTCCATGCCGACCAGGACGGCGACCGGTTCTCCTTCCCGAGTCAGCTCGACCTGAATTCCTTCTTCGGCTTCTTGAACGACGCCGTCGAGATTGGCCCTGGCTTCCTCGATCGAGTACCTCTTGATCGTCATCGGGGTCGAGAGATCGGCTACCTGGAGCCCACGCTGACGGGAATTGCCGATAGGATCTGTTCGATCGCGGCCGGCAGGGGCACCGGAATGAAGTTCTCAGTGGGGTAGAGGTAATCCTCGCCGGAATCGTCGACGACCCGGATGAGGCCGGCTCCCGCCGCTGTCGCGTCAGGGAGAAGGGGATAGAGCTTCAGGAGCTGAAGATCCTCACAGCCCTGATTCCTGATGCAGACCCCGAAGTGAGGCGTGGTGGCGTCGTGGTTCATCGAGAAGCTCAGTCGAAAAGTCGCTTGATTTTCATTCCTCTACGGCCGATGCCGTGGGCCTCGTACCAGTGGACCTCGGCACTGTAAAGTCTACCATCTTCGAGGCGGACCCAAGCCCGGCCTTTCAGCTTCCGCCATCTGCCTTCTCCGTATCTCTCGTGGAGGACCGGGAGAAGGTGGATGGACTGACCGGAGGCAATGACCTCGACATCTGTAATCTCTCCGACGATCTCGAAGTACATTCTTCCCTCTCGGCACCCGTCGTGGGTGGACGATACTTTATCTGGAGTGCCGGAAGACGTCCATCCCTAGGGCCAGCCCGAAGGGCTGGCGGTGTGCCGGTGTTGCCTTCTCCCTCTTCTCCCGGTCGGGGGGAGGGCGATGGGAGAAGAGGCCGGGGTGATGAGGGGGCCTGCGAATCGGCGGCCCTCCTCCGCCCCTACCCTTCCCCCCGTCCATCGCTTCGGCTATGCTGTGCGCCCCATGTCTGATCCCGAAGTACTACCTCCTCGCGAGGATGAGGCCACCGAGCCCGAGGAGGCGGGGAGCTCTGCTCTCCGGTCCTTTCTGGGGCTGTTCGTGGTCCCCCTCATGGTGGTCATCCTCTGTGTCGCCGTCTTCATCGGGTTCGGGTGGATCGCCTACGACAAGCAGTCGACCACGGATTATCTGAACGACCTCCAGTCGTGGTGGAAGCCGCGGCGTGTGCAGGCCGCTTACGAGCTGTCGAAGATCCTCATCGCCGATCCCAAGGCTCTGGACGAGGAGCCGGGCGCCCGCAAGGAGGTGCGCCGGCTGTTCCTGGAGGCCAAGGAACCGGAGATGCGCCAGTACCTGGCCCTCGTCCTCGGCCGGACGCACGACCGCGAGGCCGTGCCTCTCCTCGTCGAGGGGCTCAAGGATCCGGACGACAAGACGCGCATCTACATCCTCATGGCCCTGGGCACCCTGGGCGACCCCGGCGCGGAGACCGCCCTGCAGAACGCGCTCGGCGACACCGACCCGGGGCAGCGCAAGACCGCCGCCTTCGCTCTGGGCGAGCTCGGCGACCGCGCCGCCGTGCCACGGCTCACCGCCTCCCTCGAGGACGGCGTCGCCGACGTGCGGTGGAACGCCGCCCTTGCCCTCGCCCGCATGAGGAGCGACGCCGGCCTGCCGGTGCTGGAGACGATGGTGGACCGCCGGCTCCTCGCCCAGGTACCGGACATCACCCGCGAGCAGCAGGAGGATGCCATGATCAGCGGCATTCAGGCCCTGGCCGCCGTGGGCGGAGCGAAGTACCGGCCGACTTTCGACCGTCTGGCCGCGGCGGACCCGAGCCTGAAGGTCCGCCAGGCGGCGATCGAGGCGAAGAAGGATCTGGAGAAGCATTGACGCACCCGGGCTTGACACTCCGCGGGGTTTCGCTTAGAAAAAGCGGACCGCAGGGCCGTACTCAGATGTAAGTCAAGCCGTTTAGAGAAAGGGACACCATGTCTGACGAACCCCAGGGCGACGGCTCGCCCGGACCTAAAGGTCCGGCGGATTCCCCTGCCAATTCCCCTGCTGAAACGGCGGCTCCCAAGGCCGCGGCCCCTGCTGCTGCTCCCGCACCGGTTGCCGCCAAGCCCGCCGCTCCCGCGCCGGCTCCGGCGGCCGCCAAGCCCGTTCCCGCTCCCGCTCCAAAACCTGCCGCTGCCGCCGCTCCTGCGGACGGCGTGACCCGCCGCGGCTTCTTCTCCTGGGCCGCCGTGGCCTGGGTGGGTTTCACGGTAGCGATCGGCGGCTGCGTGACGGCGATGGGGCGGTTCATGTTCCCCAACGTGCTGTTCGAGCCGCCCACCAGCTTCAAGGTCGGCAAGCCCGAGGACTTCCAGTCCGGCGTGGTGGACACCCGCTTCGTCGACAAGTACGGCGTCTGGATCATCCACGACGGCGGCCGGATCTACTCCCTGATCGCCATCTGCACCCACCTCGGCTGCCCGCCCGCCTGGCTGGACACGCAGAACAAGTTCAAGTGCCCCTGCCACGGCAGCGGCTACTACAAGAGCGGCATCAACTTCGAGGGCCCGACGCCCCGGCCGCTGGAGCGCGCCCACATCTTCATCAGCCCCGACGACGGCCAGATCGTCGTCGACAAGTCCCAGAAGTTCCAGTACGAGCTGGGCCAGTGGGAAGACCCCAACGCCTTCATCTCAGCCGCCTGACGCCTAAGAGGACTCGATGATCGACCTGCAGAAGAGCATCACCAAGACCCAGGTCTGGAAGTCCATCTTCCGGGTGGGCATACCGACGGACAACCGCAAGCGCGCCCTGGCCATGCTGGGCAACGTGGTGCTCCACTTGCACCCGATCAAGGTGAAGAAGTCCGGTATCCGGATGAGCTACACCTGGTGCATGGGAGGCACGGCCTTCTTCCTCTTCCTTCTGGAGACGATCACCGGCCTGCTGCTGATGTTCTACTACCGGCCGACCGTCGAGTACGCCTTCGTCGACATCGTCGACCTGCGCGAGGCCGCGGCCTTCGGCATCATGCGCGAGCTCCACCGGTGGGGCGCCCACGCCATGGTGATCGCCGTGTGGCTGCACATGTTCCGCGTCTTCATGACCGGCTCGTACAAGCCGCCCCGCGAGTTCAACTGGAACGTCGGCGTCATCCTGCTCGTGCTGACGCTGCTGCTCTCCTTCACCGGCTACCTGCTGCCGTGGGACCAGCTCGCCATCTGGGCGATCACGGTCGGCTCGAACATGGCCCGGGCCACACCCCTGTTAGGTAACGAGGGACCCGGCGCGGCCTTCCTCAAGTTAGGAGGCCAACGATTAATTCACGCGGGCAGCGATGCCCGCTTCGCCCTGATCGGCGGCCGGACGATCGGTGGCGCGACCCTGATCCGTTTCTACGTCCTTCACTGCGTGGGCATTCCGCTGGTCGCGGCCTTCCTCATCGCGGTTCACTTTTGGCGCGTCCGCAAGGACGGCGGCATCTCCGGACCGAGTTAGGCGAGGGGCACGATGGAACTGATCAAGCGGATCGTCAACTTCCTGTCCTATCCCCAGTGGTCGTTCACGCTGGTGGTCGCGGCGTTCATCTACATGCTGCGGTCCAAGGGGCTGTGGTCGAAGAAGGGCGGGCTCATCATGCTCGTCGCCGGCACCCTGCTGTTCGTGCTGGCGCTGCTCGACCCGAACTTCTGGCTGATCGTCGCCAAGCCGGACAACGTGCCCATCGTGATGATGGTCTTCCTCGTCGGCTTCTTCGTCTGGTTCGCCATGTACAAGGCGACGGCGAACGACGTCCGGGTGGCCAACGGTGAGCCGCTGTTCGAAAAGACCGAGGTGGAGGACCGCATCTTCACCTGGCCCGACCTCGTCTTCTCCGAATTCATCTGCATGGTGGTGCTGACGGTGGTGATGGTGGTGTGGTCCATCGCCCTGAAAGCCCCCCTGGAGGAGCCGGCCAACCCGGCCCTGGCACCGAACCCGTCGAAGGCGCCGTGGTACTTCCTCGGCCTCCAGGAGATGCTGGTCTACTTCGATCCCTGGCTCGCCGGCGTGCTGCTGCCCGGCCTCATCATCGTCGGGCTGATGGCCATCCCCTACATCGACACCAACCCCAAGGGGAACGGCTACTTCACGTTCCGCGAGCGGAAGGTGGAGATCGCCCTCTTCCTCTTCGGCTGGCTGGTGCTGTGGAGCCAGATGATCGTCATTGGCACCTTCCTGCGCGGCCCGAACTGGAACTTCTTCGGTCCCTTCGAGTTCTGGGATCAGAACAAGGTCGAGGCGCTGGTCAACGTCGACCTGTCCGAGTACTTCTGGATCAAGCTGCTGCACATCGGCCTGCCGGGCAACTGGTTCCTGCGCGAGCTGCCCGGAATCCTGATCATCGCCGCCTATTTCTTCGCGGTGCCGGTGCTGCTGAGCAAAACGAGGTGGTTCAAGAAGTACTACGAGAAGATGGGACCGGCCCGCTACTACGTCGGCGTCACCCTGTTCCTCTTCATGATGCTGCTGCCGATCAAGATGTACTGCCGGTGGCTGTTCAACCTGAAATACTTCGTCCACGTTCAGGAGTACTTCTTCAACATCTAGACTCGATGTCGTTCGCATCCCTCGCGCGAGGGAGAGGAGCTCCAAGTTGACTCCACCGATGACGCCGCCCGAAAAGCGTCCTGACCGTCACTACAACTTCGGTCGCATGAACATGGTGTTCGCCTTGAGCTCCCTGGGGCTCCTGGCGGTGACGCTCTGGATGGCTTTCGCGGACTATGCCCAGCCGTGGAAGCGGATCCAGTCCGAGTTCCGTAGCCTGGAGCGGCAGAAGCTGGTCCGCGAGGCGGATGCGGAGAAGCAGAAGCTCAGCCAGACCGACCTCGTGCGGCTCAAGCAGGACGTCGCTCAGGCGCAGAAGGACCTCGACCAGCACCACAAGGACGTTGCCAAGCTGGAGTCCGAGGTCTCGGACTGGAAGGCGAAGGTCTATTCCGCCGATTCGACCTGGAAGGGCAAGAAGGCGACGGCGGACGCCGCCAAGTTCCAGTACGACAACGCGGTGCAGTCGGGAGACGCGGGCGCCATCAAGGAGCGCGCCGCCACCCGCGAGCAGACGCGCCAGGCCCTGCTGGAGGCCCTGCACCAGCGCGAGCTCGCCGAGGTCGGCCGCGACGAGGCTTTGGGCCGGCTGGCCGCCAAGCAGGCGGCGCTGAGCGAGGCGGACAAGAAGCTCAAGGCGCTGCAGAGCGGCGTCGACGGCATCGAGACGCGGGTCGCCAACCTGAACAAGGGCGTCGATTACTTCGTGCTCAACGCGCCGCTGATGGACTTCATCAAGCCGAGCCTGAAGGTGGAGCAGGTGATCCTGCCGGGGCTCTATCAGAACATCAACTTCACCAACATCGACCGCGTCGACCGCTGCCTGACCTGCCACGTGGCGTCCAACCGCCCGGGCTTCGACACCACGGAATGGAAGGAGCCTTTCCGCTCCCATCCGCGGCTCGACCTGTTCGTGGGCGACTCCTCGCCCCACCCCTACACCCGCTTCGGCTGCACCATCTGCCACGGCGGCCTCGACCGCGCCACCGACTTCGCGCGCGCCGGCCACAGCCTGCCGTTGCTGGCCTCGAACGATCCCGAGTCGAAGAAGAAGTGGGAGGAGACCAAGAAGGATTGGGAGAAGAAGTGGGACTGGAAGCAGCAGCAGTTCCTGGACTACCCCATCCTCCCTGGCAAGGTCGCCGAGTCGGGCTGTGTGGCCTGCCATGCCGGCGGCGTCTGGACCGCCAAGTCGGACACGCAGGAAGTGGGCCGCGAGCTCATCTCCCACATGGGCTGCTACGGCTGCCACACGATCAACCTGCCGGGCTTCACGGGGTTGCGCAAGGCCGGCCCGTCGCTGCTGCGCATTGCCGGCAAGACGAATCCCGGCTGGGCCTACAAGTGGATCAAGGCGCCGCGCGAGTTCCATCCGACGACCTGGATGCCCCACTTCTTCAATCAGGAGAACACCACCAGCGAGGTCAACAAGAAACGCCAGGAAGTGGAGATCGTCAGCCTCGTCTCCTACCTGTGGGCCAAGTCGGAGAAGCCGGTGTACGCCGACACCGGCGTGCCGGCGGGCGATCCGGCGCGCGGCAAGCTGGTCTTCGAGACGGTCGGCTGCGGCGGCTGCCATCTGCTGGACGGCAAGGCCAAGCGCGACGACTACTACCCGGTGATCAACCGCTTGCATGGCCCCAATCTGGTGAACACCGGCAGCAAGGTCTCCCGCGCCTGGGTCTACGCCTGGGTCAAGAACCCGAAGCAGTATTACCCCGACACCAACATGCCGAACCTCCGCCTCACCGACGCCGAGGCGGCGGACGTCACGGCGTACCTGCTCGACACGCCGAACCACAATCCGCGGTATGAAAACCAGGCTCTGCCGGCCATCGACTCCAAGCTGCGCGACGAGCTCGCGATGTCCTATCTCACCAACCTCTACACCCAGGACCGCAGCAAGGCGAAGCTGGCGGCGATGTCCGAGCAGGATCGCAACGTCTACCTCGGCGAGCAGACGGTCGGCAAGTACGGGTGCTACGGCTGCCATGACATCAAGGGCTTCGAGAACCTGAAGCCGATCGGCACCGAGCTGACGGCGGAAGGCTCGAAGCCGCTCCACCAGCTCGACTTCGGCCACGTGCACGAGGTGCCGCACACCCGCCAGGACTGGGTCTACAACAAGCTGCTGCGGCCGCGCATGTGGGACGAGGGCAAGGAGGCGGTGAAGGATTACAACGAGCTGCTGAAGATGCCGAACTTCGGCATGTCGCAGCGCGAGGCGCAGTCCGTGCTGTCCAACGTCATGGGCTTCACCAAGGAGTCGGCCATCGCCACCCGCAAGGCGGGCACCGATCCGCGTTCGGCCGCGCTCGCTGAAGGGCGCAAGCTCATCACCCGCTTCAACTGCCAGGGCTGCCATCTGATCGAGGGCGAGGGCCACGCCATCAAGACCCTCTTCCAGCAGGTGCTCAAGGAGCAGGGCACGGCCAACCCCGACGTCTCGGGCCTGCTGCCGCCGAACCTGGCGGCCGAGGGGGCCCGGGTGCAGAGCGCCTGGCTGTTCAGTTTTCTTCACGATCCCAGCCGGGTGAGGACCCGCCCCTGGCTGACGGTGCGCATGCCGACGTTCGGCTTCACCGACGACCGGACCAATGCCCTGGTCTCCTACTTCGCGGCCCGCGAGGAGCAGCGCCCGTTCCTCTCCGAGCCGGAGCCGTCGGACGCCAAGAGCCTGGCCGTGGGCGGTGCGGTGTTCTCCATGCTGCAGTGCGCTCGTTGCCATCCGGCGGGAGCGGAGGCCGCGTCGGCGGTCGGCGGCTCCAAGGGCGATCTCGCGCCGTCCCTGCTGATGGCGCACGACCGCCTGCGCTACGACTGGGTGCCGTCGTGGATCGAGAACCCGGGTCACTGGATTCCGGGCACGCGGATGCCCAACTTCTTCCCCGAGACCAAGCCCGGCGAGTTCATGTCGCCGGTGCCGGCGATGCTGGGGAACCCGGCGTTCGCCGCGCAGAAGCAGCAGATCCTCCACTACTTCTCGTCCGAGGCGGAGATGAACGCCTGGCTCGCGGACGTCAAGAACGTGACGACGGCCCTGCGCGACCACATCTGGGCGATCTCGGGAGGCGGCCGCCGTCCGGCCACAACCACCGCCGGGACGGGCAGCGGAGCGCCCGCGGCGGTGACTTCCGGGTCGGCTGGAGGCCGTTGAAGCAACCTCAGGTATGATCTCCCTCTCCGGCGTTGCCGCCGCGGTATTCCGCGGCGGCTCGCCGGCCCCCAATCACTTGCGATCTGTCATTCGGTTCCAAGACATCCAACAAGGAGGCTCTCGTATGAGTAGGAAACTAATGTTGCTCGTGGCGCTCTGCGCCGTTCTGGCTCTCGTCGGCTGCGGCGGCGGCACCAAGGAAGAGCCGGCCGCGCCGGCTCCGGCGTCGGCTCCGGCCGCCGATGCCGGCGGCGTCACCGGCTCCGTCACCTTCGCCGGGACGGACACCGACACCCCCATCGCCTTCAGCGCCGATCCGATCTGCGCCGGTCTCCACAAGACGCCGGCCGACACCAACGAGATCGCGGCCAAGGATGGCAAGCTCGGCAACGTCTTCGTCTACGTCAAGACCGGCCTCGAGGGCAAGACCTTCCCGGCTCCCGCGGAGAAGAAGGAGCTCGACCAGCAGGGCTGCCTCTACACCCCGCGCGTTCAGGGCGTTCAGACGGGCCAAGCGGTTACCATCAAGAACACGGACGCGACGCTGCACAACGTCCACGCCCTGGCGACCACGAACGCCGAGTTCAACCAGGCCCAGCCCCAGGGCCTGCCGCCGTTCGACAAGACCTTCGACAAGCAGGAAGTCATGGTCCACGTGAAGTGCGACGTTCATCCCTGGATGACGGCCTATGTCGGCGTGCTGCCGCACCCCTTCTTCGCCACCAGCGGCGACGACGGCTCCTTCTCGATCAAGAACCTGCCCCCGGGCAAGTACACCCTCGAGGCGTGGCACGAGAAGCTGGGAACGCAGGACCAGGAGATCACGGTCGCGCCGGGCCAGACGGTCACCGCGAACTTCGATTTCAAGGGTAAGTGAGCCAGGTTTAGCGGGGTTGTTCGAGTCCTCCTCTCCCCTGGGAGAGGAGGACTTTCTGTTTTAGGAGCGGGGCTCTTCGAAACGAAGATCCGGATCGTGCCGGGCGCGCTTCAGAAACGCCGCCACGCCGCTCACCAGCTCCGTCCCCGCCCGCTCGGCGTCCACCGCCTGCTTCCAGAACATGAGAGCCGCCAGCGCCTCGCGGTGAATCTGCCGGGAAGAGAAGATGGGCATCATCTCCCCGGCCGTCCGCTTGACCTCCTGGACCCGCCCCTGCTTGGCGAACAGCGCCGCCAGATCGAGAGAGACGAGGGCCGTGTCGTAGGCGGCATCCTCCGCCAGGAAGCCGTCCCGGGCCCGAAGGAAGAGAGCCTCCGCCTCTTGCTCCTGGCCGAGGCCGCGAGCGATCCGCGCCTCCACCCAGAACCTGGGATTTTGCGACCATGGTTGGGGGAACTGCTGGTAGAGCGGCCGAACCCGGACCAATAGTTTCTGAGCTTCCATGTATCGGTCGGTATCGGCAAGGCCGTGAATCAGGTTGTGCAAGGCAACCAATAGGAGGCGCGGCTCACGACCCGCGTCGATGAGCTCCAGAGCTTGGTACAGGAAAGGAATGGCCTTCTCCGGCTCTCCTGCCACCTGGTGGACCGCGGCCATGCTCAGGAGAGAACGCCCGGCGCGATGCTGCTCTCCCAATTGGCGGAAGATGACGATCGCTCTGCGCAAAAGCCTGAGCGCTTCGTCGAAGCGGCGTTGAACCCTGAGTAACGAAGCCCGGAGATCCAGGAGAACGGCCCGTTCCATAGGCTGCCGGGTGCCATGAGCCAAGGCTGCGAAGGCGAGGGCGAAGGCCTGCTCGGCCCCCCGCAGATCGGCCTTGATTCGCCGCGAGTTGGCGACGTAAGCCCAGGCTCGCGCGCGCAAATCCTCAATGGGCTCCAACCCATAGGAGGAGACGTCGAGATGCTCGAGCGCCTCGAGCGCAAGCAGCGCCAGGCTCTCTCCCGAGGAGGCATCCTGAAAGTTCTGCTCCCGGCTGCGGCGGAGCAAGAGCTGGGTCAGGCTCCAGGTCTGGAAACGCGGGCTGTTGCGAAGGAGGAGGACCCGCCGGTCAAAGGGCTGAGACATGAGCTCAGGCAGGAGCGCGAGAGCCTGATCTCGTTCGGCCTCGTAGGAGCTCTGAAGGCCCTGGAGGGACCACGCGACCCTGTCCAGGATCGGATCGTACTCGTAGGTTTCCTCGTGCTGGTGGTTCCCCTCGTTTTCCCCGGAACCCATTCTGCCGGCGATGAGACTGGGCGGCTGTGGCCGGAGAAGCGACGTGAGTCGCTGCTGGCACTTCTCGCAGGCGATCAGATGGTCCAGCATCTCGGCGGGCTCGCTGGAGAACGTCGCCGCGAACTCCTCGAGCAGGAGATCATGCGGGTGGGACTTCATGGGCTCTCTCCTCCCTCAACCCGCGCGGCTCTCCGAGGCCGGCCGGGCAATCAGAAAACTGCCGCTCCTACAAGTAGTGGTTGCTTCAGGCAGGCAAAACGGGACAAAGAGAGCGCCGACAGAGGAAAAATCGGCGCCCTGCTGGTTCGACGTCAATGGTTTCCGTTGGGATCTAGGACGCCTGCTTCTTTCGGCTGGATCGGGGTTGAGCTCGAGGTCCGGGGCAGGCGGCGCTCAATAAGGAGAACCGCGACCCAATGCCGAAGCCGAGAGACGAGAGTCGTCGTCTCGGCGTGGGACGGTGGCCGGACCTGGCTGGGCGCCGCCTGAGCTGCGCCAGTCGCGATTGTGATGACGAGCAATCCAATAGCAATAAGGCGGGGCGTCTGAGCAGTCATCTTCCTCTCCCATGAGCATCCCGCGGATGCGGCCACCATGGCCGCGGAGGGGTGCCCGAGCTTATCCATTCCGTGAACGCCCCATTTCAGGGCAGCCACCATTAGCGGACCGAGGGCCTTCAGAATGTCTTTACCTGGCAAAGGTTCGTCCTAAGCGTCGTCTTTGTCAATACTTGGCAGCGTTCCCGTCACCCCTCTCCCACGCAAAAACTCCGCCATGAGCGCCCACAACCTCTCTTTCCGGTCGGTCAGCCGGTGATCGCCGTCGGCGAAGAGGTGGAGCTCGATGCCGGGGAAAGAGCAGCGGGTTGCGAAGTCGGCGACGCTGCGCCAGCCGACCGTGGGGTCACGCCGGCCCTGGAGGAGCAGGCACGGGGTTCGGTACTCGGCGAGCAGCCGGTCCATCGGATGGGCGCGGAGATCCTCGATCAATCCCCATCCCAGCTCGCAGGAGACGAGGTCGTTCTCGAAGTGGACGGTGCCGGTCTCCTGCCAGCGGCGCGCCTTCTCCTCTCCGGCCCAGGCGAGCAGCCCCTGGTCCATCTCCAGGGCCGGCGCGATGTAGAGGCCGGCCGCGATTTCCTCCGGGTGGAGCGCCGAGTACCACAGCGCGGTGCCGCCGCCCATGGAGGAGCCCACGAGGATCAGCCGTTCGTGGCCCCGCGAGCGCAGGAGGGCGTGGACACGGGCGACGTCCTCCAGGTTGCGCGTCAGGGTCAGGTGGGTGAGATCGCCGCCGGACTGCCCATGCCCCTGGAAATCGAACGAGCAGAAGGCGAGCCCGGCGTCGAGAGCCTGGCGGCGGAAGAACTCCGCCTTCTCTCCCGACTGCTCGGAGCCAAAGCCGTGGAGATAGAGGATGGCGGGGCTCCCGGGAGCGCAAGCGCCCGGCGGCGGATCGAAGCGGACGGCCAGGTGCGAGACCTCGCGGCCGCCGTCGTGGACGGGAATCCTTTCCATGGCCTCCCCTGTTGGCGGGGGGACTTTGACATCAGCCATCGACTTGGCGCAAGAGACGTGCCGGTTCCCCCGCGGGATGGGATATCCTCCCCGGCGGATCACGACAACTTGGAAGGGGCGCGCCCCGGAGGTGAGGGATCGATGGGTCAACGAGAGATTACGAAATGGAACAGCCCGATTCTCGGTCAGGAGATGCCCATCGTCTCCTATGGGCACTGGGGTCACCCGCTGCTGCTCTTCCCCACGGCCGCGGCGGACTTCCTGGAGAACGAGCGCTTCGGACTGATCGGTTCGGTCGCCGAGGCGCTGGACGCCGGCCGGGTGCGCGTCTTCTCGATCGACAGCATCAACAATCAGGCCTGGATGGACAGCAAGCTGCCGGTGCAGGAGCAGGCCCGGAGGCAGGGGCTCTACTCGCGCTATCTGGAGGAGGAGGTCGTCCCCTTCATCCGCCACACCTGCCAGTCGCCGGACCTCCGCGTCGCCACGGCGGGGGCCAGCTTCGGCGCCTTCCACGCCGCCAACACGTTGTTCCGGCGGCCGGATCTTTTCGACGGCGTCATTGCCATGAGTGGTTTCTACGATCTGGGGCCGGATTATCTTCGCGGTTACAGCGACGACAACGCCTTTTTCAACAATCCGGCCTGGTATCTGCCGAATCTCGAAGGACAGCCTCTCCACCTGCTGCAGACGTCCGCGCAGATCCACATCCTCTCCGGCCAGGGGGCCTACGAGGCGCCGCACGCGTCCCGCCAGCTCGCCGAGATCCTCGACCGCAAGGAAATCCCGTACCTTCTGGATCTCTGGGGGCACGACGTCTCCCACGATTGGCCCTGGTGGCGGAAGATGCTGCCGTACTCGATCGAAAAGATGGGGTGGTGAGTTTG
Organism: Thermoanaerobaculaceae bacterium; assembly: GCA_963717295.1. Classification (GTDB taxonomy): domain Bacteria; phylum Acidobacteriota; class Thermoanaerobaculia; order Multivoradales; family UBA5704; genus DATARR01. Next base: position 5,197,136 of record OY970330.1, on the reverse strand, counting down.
CTGCCTTTCGTCGCTCTACTGGCGATTCCGGCCGTCTTTGCCGGCGTGGGGCCGGCAGCGCCGAAGCCCGCGCCCAAGGTGGACGTCTTCGGCTACTACTACTTCCACGAGCAGGAAGCGCCAAAGGGTTTCCAGGACATCGACCATCTGAACCTCTCCACCTTCGACATGAAGGGGGACGAGATGGTGGACGTTCCGCTCCACGGCGCAATCCGGCTGAAGGCGAAGGGTCCGGAACCGGCCGTGGACTTCGAGCTGATCGCTCCGGCTCTGAAGGGCAAGGCCTTCAGCTTTACCACCCAGGAGGTCGGCGGGATTAGCTATCGCTTCGCCGGAAGCTTCGTGAAGCTGGGCAACTTCCCGGAGGAGCGGCCGGAGGACGAGGTGATCCTCAAGGGCCACCTGACCAAGCTCCAGGGGGGCAAGACGGTGGCGGAGTCCGATGTGAGGTTCCGGTATACGGGTGGGGATTAGATTAGTCGGACTCGACGAGCCCGTATCCTGCCTCGACCAACCGGCCAATCAACGTCTCCGCTCCCAGCGCTTCCCAGGCGGTGACGACACCCCGCGCGACGTTTCCCTCGTAGAGTCCCTGGGCCACGAAGGCCGCGGGAAGAGCCGCCATGCGCTGGCCGTCGCTGGCTCCTCCGAGAGCGGCTGAGGCGGTCCTGCCGCCGGCGTCCCAGAGCTCCACCTTCACGAATCCTCCGGAGTGCCCGAAGCGGGAGAGGACTCTCGCGATTGGAGTGAAGGCGCTGAGGAGCCTGCCGCCAAGGCGCGGGCCGAGGCGAGCCAGAGCCCCGGCGGAGGTATTGGCGAGACCGGATTCGAAGCCGACCTTCACGCGGACCTCTCTCGCTCCGAGCAGGACGGGAAAGAGATCGAGCTCCGGGCTCTCCCAGTCGTGGACGGCGCGGGCACCGAAGGGCGGCGGAAGATCGACGACCTCGCGTCCGGCCAGCCCGCGCAGAAGGCCCTGAGGTGCTGGGAAGATCCTTCCGAGCTGGGCCGCCGCGGAGCGGATGGCCGCCTCGCCCTTAGGGTTGCGGTTGCCGATGAACAGGGTGACCCGGGCCTTCTCCACGGGTGCCAGGCGTTTCGCGGTGAGGACGGCCAAGGCGCCGGAGATGCCCGGCAGGGAGGAGCAGCCCACGGCCGCCGTCAGGCCACGATCGCGGAAACGGCCGTCCCAGGATCGCAGGCGGACATGCCAGGCCCGGTCGTCCGCGATGTCCACGTAGTGCACGCCAGCCGCCAGGCAGCTCTCCGGCAGGGCGGTGCCCAGAGCCGAGAAGGGACCGGCGCAGCTTACGGCCACGCGGACACCGGCCAAGGCGCGGGCGCAGGAGGAGGGATCGCGGGCGTCAGCGGTGACTCCCTCATGGCGATCGCCGAGCCCGGCGGCGAAGGTCCGTGCCCGCTCGCCGTCGCGCCCTGCGATGCGCAGAGGGACGCCCGCGGCAGCCAGGGCCCGCGACGCATGGGCGCCGAAGGTGCCGTAGCCGCCGAAGACGGCGATCACGGCCGGTTCCGCCGGAGATCCCGGGCCACCAGGATCGTCCACAAGCTGTAGAAGCCGATCGTCGGGCCGGTCGAGGCCACCAGCAGCGCCGGCGAAAGAACGAGACCGGAGAGGACCATGACCGATCCTGAGGTGCCCGTCGCCCATCCGGCGAGACGCGTCTCAACCGTGGCTTTCCGCAGACAGAGAGTCATCAGTACCACCCCGGCCGTGTAGAGACCGTTGGCCACGGTGGCACCGCCGGTGAAGGTGATGCGCTCGAGGAGCAGGAACGAGGGACCCGGCCCAGCGGCCGCCATGGGGAGCGCCTGCATCTGGATCACGTCGCAGAGGAGGTCGACGGCCATTCCGGCCGCGGAGAAGGCCAGGGCGAGATCCGCCACAGGGCTCGGCGCCGGAAGATGGCTGCGCAGAACCGCCATGAAGGAGACGAGGAGAATCGCGCAGATCATCCAGACTCCCCAGCCGCCGATCCAGCCGGCGGGCCGGGCCGCGAGGTAGGCCATGCGCTCGGTCAGCGGAGTGGCGAGGCTGCCGGGCCGCATGCCGTACCAGGCCAGCGTGAGACCCACTGCGTGGAGGGCGACGTTGGCCCAAGCGAGGGTGAGGAGGGCTCCCTGGGATCGGGCGGAGGGCATGATCGCGGACTATTATGCTGCTGGACATGATCTCCTGCCGCATCGCCTTCCTCGGCGGCAACGGCCACTGTGCCGCCCGCCTGGCTCCCGCCCGAAGATTCCTGCCGGCGGGGCCGGCGGGGATCGACCTGCTCGACACGCCGTACCCCGGTTTCGAGGGGCGGCCCCGGGCGAAGGATCTCGAAGAATTCCTGAGCGCGGTGGGCGCCCATCTTCGGGGGGCGGCTCCGTATCGCATCTACGCCATGGGCATCGGCGGCCTTCTGGCGCTCTGTCTCCGGGCTCGGGGCGACCTCCTGGAAATCCCCCTGCTGTTTCAGGCGCCCATCCTCTGGGGACTGGAACGGCGCCTCATGCCGAAGGTGATGCGGCTCGGGCTGGCCCGCTTCGCCCTGGCGCGGCTCTTCGCCTCGGCGCCCTTTCAGAGGCATTTCGTTTCCAAGTACTTCACCCATCCCCCGGCTCCGGATACGGTGCGAGCCTTCTTCGACGGCTATGCCCGGTGTGCCGCGGCACCGGATCTCTTCGCCTGGCTCTCTCCCGCCCTGCTGCGCTCGCTGGAGCGGGATCTCGCGGCGCGGCCGGAGGCGCTGGACGGCGTCGAGGTCTGGTGGGGAGGACGCGACCGGGTGGTGACTCTTCAGGAGATGGCCTGGACCCGCGAGGCTCTGGCCCTGGGGGAGCGCTGGCCCGAGAGGGTGTTTCCGAGTTGGGGCCACTACCCGATGATCGACGACCCCGAAGGCTGGGTGAAGGAGCTGGCTCGTGGCGTGGCGGCCCCTGGCGCGGTTTAGAGACCCATCGGTCCCCAAGCTCGACAACCTCCGCCGGGCCGCGGCGGCCGGATTGCGAGTCCCCGAGACGTGGTGGCTTCCTGCCTTCGAGACCAAGGACGTTACGGCGCCTCCGCCGTCTCTCGCCGACCGGCCGGTGATCGTCCGCTCTGGCTCCCCCACGGAGGACACGCAGGCGACCTCGAACGCCGGTCAGCTCCTCTCGCTCGCGGTCCGCGAGCCTTGTGAGTTCGCGGAATCCCTGGCTCGCGTGGTCGCCATGCTGCCTCGGGATGACCTGGACGCGCCGCTCGGGGCCGTCTTCGTCCAGCCCTTGGTCATGGCGGAGGAGGCTGGCGTAGCCTTCTTCGACGGCTTCTATTGGGAGAGGACGACGGCGCCCGGCGGCAACGAGGGCTTGACCTCGGGATTGGATCGCGGCGAGGTGGTCCGAGGTCATCTGGCGCGCGACGATCCATGGTCGCAATGGCTGACCGCAGTGCACCGTCCCTTCCGGAAAGAGGCGCCACGGATCGACATTGAATTCGCCCGAGACGCCAGCGGCTGGATTCTCCTTCAGGCGCGGCCGGCGCTCTTCCCGGTCGTCCGCAACGAGACGCTCTCCCTGGCAAACCACAAGGAAATCCTGGGAGATCCCCCGAGCCCGTGGATTGTCTCCGTCCTCGCTGACGCGGGACGGGAGGTCCTCTCCTTCTTCGCGGCGGTAGACCCCGAGGTGGGCCATTGGGACGAGGCCTATGCCGTCGAGTTGGCGGAGCGGGCCTGGATGAACTTCTCGTTCTTCTTCCGGCTGATGGACCACTGGGGCCTGCCGCGGTCCTTCATCACCGAAGGCGTGGGCGGCGAAGGGGGCGGACCCGCGGATCGGAGGCTCCTCTTCGGGCGCTTCGTCCGCAAATCCCCCCGCCTCATCCTCCTCCAGATCCGGAACCTTGCCGTCATCGCGGGAATTCGCCGCGAATTCGCCCGGCTGGACGCACGCATCGCCGCCGCCTCGGGTCTGGCGGATCTCCATCAGGTCTGTGCCGAGGGACTGGGGCTGGCCCTCCGCACCAACTTCGCCATCAACGGCGCCCTTTCCGGGGTGACCCGGGTACGCCGCTTTCTCGGAATTCGCGGCGCGGCCCGGGTAATCACGCAGGAGATGATGGAGGAGTACAGCCGCCTCGCCGCCCTCTCCGAACCGGCGGAGCGCGAGTCGGCGCTGGACGTCTGGCTCACCCGCTACGGTCACCGGGGACCGCTGGAGAGTGATCCCGTCCGTCCACGCTTCGCGGAGATCCGGGAGGTCTTGCGGAGCGATCTCGCCGCGACCGCCGCCGCCGGTGCGCCTCCGATCTTCATCCGCAACCATCCTCGTCCAGGACTCCTCGCTAGGCCCTGGTTCCTCCTCGACGAGATCCGGGAGCGCTTACGCGACGAGCTGATGCGGCGCTGGCAGCGGCTCCGGGCGGCGATCCTGGAGGAGGGCCGGCGGCTGACTGAGGCTGGGGAGTTGGACCTCCCAGAGGACGTCTTCTATCTCCGCCGAGCCGATCTCGGCTCCTCCCTGAGGGAGGCCGCCGCTGCGAACCGGGAGCGGGTCGCCCGCGCTTCGGCGCTCGATCTACCCCTCACGGCCTCGCGAGACACGATCCAGGCGACCCTCCTCCAAGTCGAGCGATCCCAGGCCCAGGCGGAGGGCCGGCGAATCTTCCCGGGAATCTCCCTCGGCCCCGCCGTCGTGGAAGGCCGGGCCGTGAAGGCGGACGACCTCGTCTCCCTCCTGGGCCGTCCCGGCGACCTCGGACCGGACGCCATCCTCGTCGTCCCCGCCCTGGAGCCCTCCTGGGCCGTCGTTTTCCCCCGCGTGGCCGGAGTCGTCGCCGAGATCGGCGGCGAGCTGAGCCACGCCTCGATCCTCCTCCGCGAAGCCGGCCGCCCCACCATCGTCAACTGCGCCGGCATCTACAAGGCGATCGCGCAGGGAGACCGGCTGAGGCTGGATGGCGGGCTCGGGGTGGTGGAGGTGCAATCCCCCGCCCGTTCGCGCTAAACTCCCCGGCGGCGCACTCCCCTCCGCGGCGGGCTCGCCGCGAGCATTCATGGACGCAATCTCAAACACAAACAAGGTCGAAGAGCCGTCTCTGCCCATTTCCGCCCGCCTGGCGGACTTCTGGGAGATGACCAAGCCGGGCATCACCGTCATGGTGGTACTCACGGCCGGCCTCGGTTTCCTGCTGGCCGAGGGGAAGTCGTTCGCCTTCGTGCTCCTCGTCCACACGCTGCTGGGCACCTGGCTCATCTCGGCCGGCGCCTCGGTGCTCAACCAGGTCCTTGAGCGCGAGACGGATGCCCTCATGACGCGCACCGCCGGCCGGCCACTGCCGGCGGGACGGATGGACCCCGACTCCGCGCTGTTCTTCGGCGTCGTGCTGGCCGTCATCGGCCTCGCCGACCTCGCGATGGCCGTCAATCTGCTCACCGCGCTGCTGGGAGCCGTGGCCCTCGCCGGCTACGTCTTCGTCTATACACCGCTCAAGCGCGTCAGCTCGCTTGCCACGGTGATCGGCGCCGTGCCCGGGGCCATTCCCCCCATGATGGGGTGGTGCGCCGTGCGCAACGAGCTCGATCCCGCCGCCTGGGTGCTCTTCGGCATCCTCTTCTTCTGGCAGCTTCCGCACTTCCTGGCCATCGCCTGGCTGTGCCGCGAGGACTACGCGCGCGGCGGCTTCCCGATGCTGACGGTGACCGATCCCGAGGGCGTCAAGGCGGGCCGCCAGGCCGTTCTCTATGGCGCGGCCCTGGTCCCCGTCTCCCTGCTGCCCTCGCTGCTGGGATTGATGGGCACCGTCTACTTCCTGGGCGCGTTCGCCTTCGGCCTGGCCTACCTCGGCTTCGCCTTCGCCTTTGCCCAGGCCCGCACGAATCCCGTGGCGCGACGGCTGATGCTCGCCTCCCTCCTGTACTTCCCGGCCCTGCTGCTGATCATGCTGCTGGATCGGGTCGTCTCCTGAGCTTCATGCCGGCCGAAACCGTTGCCGTCGAGGCCAGGGGCCTGCGGTACTCCTATCCGGTACATCGCAGGGATCGTAAGGCAGGCCCCGCCCGGCCGGCTCTCGCCGGCGTGGACTTCGACGTGCCGGCGGGGAGCATCTTCGGCTTCCTGGGTCCCAACGGGGGTGGCAAGACGACCCTGTTCCGCATCCTCGCCACCCTGGCCCGGCCGGAGTCCGGCACGGTGCGGATGTTTGGCGCCGACCTCGCCACCCAGGCGCGGGAAGCGCGCCGGCGGCTCGGCGTCGTCTTCCAGAGCCCGAGCCTGGATGTCCAGCTCACGGTGCGCGAAAACCTCGTCCACCAGGGCCATCTCTACAACCTCTCCGGCCGCGAGCTGGACGGCCGCATCGCCGCCGGCCTCGAGCGCTTCGGTCTCGCCGAGCGGCGGGATCAGAAGACGAAGGAGCTCTCCGGCGGCCTGCGCCGGCGGGTGGAGATCGCCAAGGCTCTCCTCCACGAGCCCCGCCTCCTGCTGCTCGACGAGCCCAGCACAGGGCTCGATCCCGGCGCCCGGCGCGACCTGCGGGCGACCCTCGAATCGCTGCGCGCCGCGGGCGTGACCGTGCTCCTCACCACCCACTTCATGGAAGAGGGGGACCGCTGCGACCGCCTCGTCCTTCTCGACCGCGGGACCATCGTGGCCGAAGGCGCGCCGGGCGATCTCAAGGAAGAGATCGGCGGCGATGTAGTGACCCTCACTGGGCCGGACCCCGAAGGCCTCGCCCGAGACCTTGCCGCGCGCTTCCCCGGCCCCGCGCCCGAGGTGCGGGAAGGAGCGGTGCGGATCGAACGGGAGCGGGCGCACGAGCTGGTGGCCCGTCTCGCCGAGGCCTTCCCGGGACGGATCGACTCCGTCACCGTGGCCCGGCCGACCCTGGAGGACGTCTTTCTTCATCGCACGGGCCACACCTTCGAGACTCAAGACGAGGAGGAGGCCGGATGATCCTCCCCGTCTACACCCTCTGGCGCCGGGAGCTGACGCGGTTCTTCCGCCAGCCCAGCCGCATCGCGGGCGCCGTGGCCACGCCGCTGCTCTTCTGGCTGCTGATGGGCAGCGGCCTTTCCGGCTCCTTCCGGCTCCCCGGCGGGCAGGCGGGCCTCAACTACTTCGGCTTCTTCTTTCCGGGCACCATCGTGCTGGTGCTGCTCTTCGCCGCCATCTTCTCCAACATCTCGGTGATCGAGGACCGCCATGAGGGCTTCCTCCAGGGCGTGCTGGTGGCGCCCGTCTCGCGCACCTCGCTGGTGATGGGCAAGGTGCTCGGCGGGGCCACCCTCGCGTGGCTGCAGGGAGTCGTGTTCCTCGTCCTGGCGCCCGTCTCGGGGATTCATCTCACCGTGGCGTCGGCGCTGGAGGCGGCGGGAGTGCTGGCGCTCCTCGCGGTCACCCTCACCGCCCTGGGCTTCTTCTTCGCCTGGAAGCTCGACTCGGTGCAGGGCTTCCACGCCATCATGAACGTGGTGCTCCTGCCCATGTGGCTCCTTTCGGGCGCCTTCTTCCCCCTGAACGGAGCGCCGCTCTGGCTCTCGCTGCTGATGCGGGCCAACCCGCTGACCTATGGGGTGTCCGTCCTGCGCGAGGTGCTCTACGGCCCGGCCGGCACGGCGGGAAGCAGCCTGCCCGGGATTGGGATGTCGATGGTGATCACCGTCATTCTCGGTCTCGTCTGCGTGGCGGCGTGCCTCGCCGCCACCCGTGGCGGGAGGGTGGACTAGATGCCGCTACCGGTGCGCCGCGGCCTGCTCTGGGGCCTGCTGGTGGTCGTCCTGGCGATCGTGGTCGCCGCCACCGCCGTCGAGCGCCTCCGCCGGCCGGAGCCGCCGCCGGTGATGTGGAATGCCCCGGATTTCAAGCTCACCAACCGCGACGGCCGCACGGTGACCCTCAAGGATCTCGCGGGCGAGCCCTGGATCGCCGACTTCATCTTCACCCGCTGCCCCGCCTCCTGCCCGATGATGACGGCGCGCCTGGCCCGCTTCCATCGCGATCTCCCCCGCGACCTCAGGGTGCGCCTCGTCTCCTTCTCCGTCGACCCGAAGAACGACACCCCCGCCGTGCTCGAAGCCTACGCGAAATCCTTCAAGGCCCCCGACCACTGGCTCTTCCTGACCGGCGACGGCGAGCAGATCTACCGCCTCTCCAAGGAAGGTTTCAAGCTGGCGATCGACAACGCGCCGCCCCCAGGAGCGACCGCGGCCCCGGTGCCCACGGCCGAGCCCATCCTCCACAGCACGCGCTTCGCGCTGGTGGACGGCCAGGGGAGGGTTCGCGGCTACTACGAGGCGTTCGACGAGGAGTCGATGAAGAAGATGGAGCGGGATCTGAAGGCTTTGGCAGGGTAGGCGCCAAGCGGGCAGCACTCGGCGTGCAACAATCGGTTTGCGGGAATGACCGACCCTCAAAGCCCCTTCAAGATCGATAAGACTGAGGCGGATTCACCGCCTCAGCCTTGGATCACACCAAGAAGCTGGGTCTGCATCGGGTTCATCGCGGCGACAGTGCTCTGCTTCGGCGCCAGTCTTTTGGCCTCGGACACGTCTTACGTCGTTTGGGCCGCCGGAGGCACAGCAGGCTCTGTGCTGCTACTCATCGACCCCGTCGTCGGAGTGGCTCTGTTGATCGTCGAGCTGAAGGACAAGCATCGCCGGGCAACCTTATGGCCCATCCTTCTGCTTTGTACCTGCGGGCTTCCCATTCTCCTGCTGATTGCAGGCATTGCGTTGGGCTTCTGAGCTGACATCGCGCCCAGCCACGGGCAGCGGTGGTTAGAGGGGGCGCTCGGGAGGGGTTGAAGGGTTCAGAAACGCCATCTTCTCAGCGAAGGACGTAGAGACGCTCCCAGCCCGTCCACGACGCCTTCCGCAGTCCAATAACGGCGGGACGCCTCCGCGGCGGCCATAACCACCCGAAACACGATGAACCCCCGACGGGGCCATGCCGCCTCTCGTTCTCGGCCCGCCCCGTTTCCGACCGGCGCCGTCGCGGATCTCAGACTTCTCCCACCTCCTCCAAGGCTCGCTGATAAAGAGCTGGGCTGACTCGAAAGCCTGCTCTTTCTCGCAGATCCCCGAGCACTGGCTCGATCTTCAGGAGAAATCCTTGGCGCTTGGCCTCCACCAGGATTCCCAGGACACCGACAACCTTCAGGCCGAATCTGGAAGCAACCCTACGACCGCGCCGCTCATCCACCACCAGCAGATGCGCTCGAAGCTGAACGGCCAACGCAATCGCTTCCGCTTCTCCGCGATCGAGCTCGCCCTCAAGTGCGCGCGGCAAGAATTCACTTTCCACAGCTCGCGAGACGATCCAGCCGGCCGTCTGAACTTCGACCGCACCGGGGCGCCCCGCTCCCGCTTCTGTGACTTCCTGTAGAACGGCCGGAGGAATCAAAATTTCGCCGAACAGTTGACGGAGCAACTCGATACGGCCGACTGCGCCGAGGCTGATGAGGGGCGAGGCGTCGCTGACTACGATCAAGAGCGGCCGAGAGCTCGTAGGGTGGAGAGGTCCTGTTCGAAGTCCTCGAGATCGTAATGCACCGAGGTCCCTCGACTGGCGAGGAGGTGCTGAAACCGCAGTAGATCCATGCCAGCCAAACGGCTGGCTTGCGCCAGAGTGAGCCGTTCTTGTTGAAACAAGAGGATGGCCAGCTCCTGGCGCAACTCGGCATCGGACATGCGGGCTGACTGGAGGATATCGTCTGGGATCGTCACGCTCATGAGTCGTCTCCCATACTCAATGTAGCACGCGAGAGATCCTTTGCACCCCTCCGGCCCGGCCTTCAGATCCCTTCAATTGGCCCCGCGCCGTATACTCCCTCCATGTCCACACCCGTCCACATTGTCGGAGGCGGCCTCGCGGGGTCGGAGTGCGCGTGGCAGCTTGCCGAGCGCGGCGTCAACGTCGTCCTCCACGAGATGCGGCCCGTTCGCGGCACTCCGGCCCACAAGACGGGGGACCTCGCCGAGCTGGTGTGCAGCAACTCGCTGCGCAGCGACGACCCTTTCCATGCCGCCGGGCTGCTCAAGCGGGAGATGGAGAGCTTCAACTCGCTGATCATCGGCAAGGCCCGGCAGGCGTGCGTGCCGGCGGGCTCGGCCCTCGCCCTCGACCGCGACCGCTTCGCGGCCCTGGTGACGGCGGCCATCGCCGCGCACCCTCGCATCGAGCTGCGACGCGGGGAGGTGACGGAGATTCCTTCCGGTGAAGATACAGAAGTGGTCCTCGCCACCGGCCCCCTCACCTCCGAGGCCATGTCCGCCCGGCTCCAGGAGCTGCTGGGGAGCGAGTACCTCTATTTCTACGACGCCATCGCGCCCATCGTGGAGGCGGAGAGCCTCGATCACGCTAAGCTCTTCTGGCAGTCGCGCTACGGCAAGGGCGAGGGCGACGATTATCTGAACGCCCCCATGGACGGCGATCAATATCTGGCCTTCCATCAGGCCGTGACGGAGGCCGAGGTCGTGGCCCCCCATGAGTTCGAGAAGGCCGTGTTCTTCGAGGGCTGCCTGCCCATCGAGGAGCTGGCGCGGCGCGGGCTGGACACTCTGCGCTATGGCCCCATGAAGCCGGTCGGCCTGCGCACTCCGGACGGGCGGCGCCCCTGGGCCGTGGTCCAGCTCCGTCAGGAGAACCTGGCCAAGAGTCACTTCAACCTCGTGGGCTTCCAGTCGCGGATGAAATGGGGCGAGCAGGACCGCGTGCTGCGCATGATCCCGGGCCTCGAAAACGCCCGCTTCGTCCGCTACGGGCAGATCCACCGCAACACCTTCATCAACGCGCCCATCCATCTCGACCCGTTTTACCGGGTGAAGACGTCGCCCCGGGTGCGCCTCGCGGGGCAGATCACGGGCGTCGAAGGCTACCTCGAATCGGCGGCCACGGGGCTCGCGATCGGGCTCTATATGTCGCTGGAGAGGCAGGGGCAAACGCCCGAGCCCTTCCCGGCGACCACGGCGCTCGGCGCCCTGGCCCGCCACCTCACGGAGTCGGACCCGAAGCACTTCCAGCCGGCGAACATCAACTATGGCCTGTTCACCGAGCTCGAGACCCGGCTGCGCAAGGGCGACCGCCGGGCGGCCTTCGTCGAACGGGCGAAGGCCGATCTGGCGGGCTGGACGGAGCGTCAGGGCCTCTCGGCGGCTGTGCTTACCGAAGCCTTGACGGGGCTTTGATCCGGCTCCCACACCCCTCCCCTCACTGAATCGCGATTGTCCCCGCCGATCGAGGCTCCCGCCGAAATGGGCGGGGAGACCCTCCCTGCCGGCCGAGGTTGAGCCTCCGCGGCTCGTTAAATGCATCTATCCGCACTTTTTATAATAGAGGTAAACCAACGCTTGAAAGGAGACGCTATGAGCAGGACCGTTCCGAAGCTAGTTCCTCTTCACGTCATCCTTGGTCTCTGCCTTTGCGCCGCCGCCGCCCAGGCTGCGAGCGGCCCGGAGGGACTGACCCGCGCCTCGCAGTTCGTCTTCCGCGGCACCATCCAGAAGGCCGAGGCTTCGAACCTGGATGCCGTCCCGGCCGATTCCGGCACGGCGGTCGTCCGGGTGGACGAGGTGCTCAAGGCGGCGCCGGGCCTCGGCGACTTCACCGGACGCGAGATCACCGTCAAGTTGGCGCAACCCGGCGACGCGACGCTTGGCGAGCAGGCGGTGTTCTTCACCAAGGGTTGGCTCTACGGGACGACCCTGGCGGTGGTCGAAGTCGGGCGGCTGCACGGCGATGCCGCCCTTCTCCGCGGCCAGGTCGCCGCGACGGTGGGCAAGGCCGCCGACGAGGAGCTCCAGGGCCGGCTCGCCGGGGCCTCGCTGATCGTCGCCGGCCGGGTCGTCGAAACCCATCCCTCCGCGGTGGTGGTGGAGGTGGGAGAGGGCTCGGAGCACGACCCGCAGTGGTGGGAGGCGGTGGTCCAGGTGGATACCGTCTTCAGGGGGAAACCCGCGGGGCAGCGCGTCACCTTTTTCTACCCCACGAGCCAGGACGTCGTCTGGTTCGAGGCTCCCAAGCCGGCTGTGGGCTCGGACGGGATCTGGCTGCTCTACCGCGACCAGTTGCCGGAGCTTGGCCTTCCCGGCCCCACCGCCCTGAAGCCCTGGAACCTGCTGCCGCGCGGCCAGGTGGACAGAGTCCGGAGACTGCTCGGACAGTGAAGGGACGAGCGGATCCTCTCCTCAAACCTCGAGTCTCGGGCCATGCCCATGGGAGTATCGTATGAGCCGAATTCATCAGCGTATCGCGAAGCTCCTCGTCGTCCTCACCCTGTCCCTATTCACCGTGGCCGCCCAGGCGCAGGTGAAGATCATCAACATGATCCCCAACTCGCGCAGCGGCGAAACCCAGCAGGACAGCGAGCCGAACGTGGCGGTCAATCCCGCCAACCCGCAGCAGATCGCGGGCTCCGCCTTCACCCCTGACCCCTTGGGCGGCCCCAACGCGCCGATCTACGTCTCGGTCAACGGCGGCGACATCTGGGTTCTCAACTCGATCCTGCCGGGCAACAGCACCTTTTCCGGCACCGGCGACCTCACCCTCCGCTTCGGCGGCACCAGCAACAACCTTTATGCCGGGGACCTGCGAGGGGGCGCGGGGCTGCGCCTCAACATCCTGCGCACGGCGAACTTCGCCGGCCCCGGACTGATGACGGTCCTCGTCGATCGTAGCGGGTCAGGCGTCGACCAACCCTACGTCCAGGCCACCACCGTGCCGGGGGGCGGCCCCGACCGGGTCTACGTCGGCAACAACGACTTCAACGCCGCCGGCGGCAGGACGGCGACCGTCGACGTCTCCCTGGACGGCCTGCTGGCGGCTCCGCCGCCGCCCGCCAACTTCGTCGCCCGCCGGATCGAGACGCGGGCCACCTCCGGGCAGGACGGTCCGCCGATCCGTCCGGCCTTTCACTCCGACGGCACGATCTACGCCGTCTTCTACGGCTGGCGCGCCTTCAACGGCACGATGGCCACCACCGACCTCGTGGTGGTGCGCGACGACAACTGGGCCGCGGGCGTCACCCAGTTCGCGGCCCTGACCGACCCCGGCGACTTCCTCGCCGGCCGCCGTGTGATGACGAATCTCCAGGTGCCGTGGAACAACTCCAGCCAGCCGGGCTTCGGCCAGGAGCGCTTCGTCGGATCGAACATCTCGATCGCCGTGGACCCGCGCACCAGCTCACGGGTCTATGTCGCCTGGGCCGACTATCCCGGCGGCAATCCGCCCTACACCCTGCACGTGCGCCGCTCCGAGGACCGCGGCGCGACTTGGTCGGCGGCGGACCTGATCACCATCGCGAGCGCCACCAACCCGGCGCTCGCGGTCAACGTCGACGGCCAGGTCGGCTTCCTCTACCAGCAGGTCACCGGCGCCGCTCCCCAGCGGTGGGAGACCCACCTGCGCCGGTCGAACGACCTGGGGGTGAGCTGGAGCGACCTCCTGCTCGCGCAGCCTCCCGCCAACGCGCCAGCCTCCACCTTCATCCCCTACATCGGCGACTACGTCCACCTGATGGCGTTGGGCAGGGTCTTCTACGGCATCTTCTCGGCCAACAACACTCCCAACCTGGCGAACTTCCCCCAGGGGGTCGCCTACCAGCGCAACGCCAACTTCACCACTCAGACCCTGCTCAATACCGACAACGTCACCCCGGTCGCGGTCTCGATCGACCCCTTCTTCTTCCGCGTCTGCGCGCCCTTCGTCCCCACGATCGTCTCCTTCGCGCAGACGGGCGTGAGCAACGTCTCGTCCCTGAAGTGCCCGGCGGGCCAGAAGGTCCTGAGCGGCAGTTGCAGCGACGACTTCACCAGCACCTCGCTCATGAGTACTCTGCCTTGGGGCGACGACGGCTGGGCCTGCATTTTCAAGACCCAGCCCGGCAGCCTGACCTCCTGGGCCCTCTGCGAGAGCGCGGCGAACACGGCGTGCCGCGGCGTCACGAGCGTCCGCAATACGATCTCGACCGGCACCACCGTGAGCGTGGCCTGCCCCGCTTCGAGCCAGGTCATCGGCGGCGGTTGCAGCGACGACTTCACCAGCACCAACCTGCGCACCAGCATGCCGTCGGGTAACGGCTGGAGCTGCCAGTTCGTGACCAATCCGGGTAGCCTGGCGGCCTATGCCCAGTGTGCCACCCCCCCATCCGGCACTACGATCCAGACCGTCTCTCTGACCCAGACCGCGAGCAACGTGGCCTCCATCAAGTGCCCGGCCGGCAAACGGGTCCTGGGCGGCGGCTGCCAGGACGTCCTGGGAAGCACGCTGCTGGAGAGCACCTATCCCTGGGGGAACGACGGCTGGGTCTGCAACTTCCAGAGCGTCACCGGGAACCTCAAGATCTACGCCATCTGCGAGTAAATCCGACCGGCCGTGCTGAGGGTGCCGCCCGCGCGAGCGGCACCCTTCCCTCACTGCACCGCGATCGCCCCGTTCTGCAACGCCACCTTGATCTTTCGGCCCTTGCGGTTGAGAAACCACGTGCCGGCCGGATCGAGCCTGAACGGCGAGCTGGCGCCGATCGAGGCGCTGGCGGAAATGGGCAGGGAGATGCCGACGATCGTTCCGGGCACGGAGTTGAACGAGGCGTCCGGGGACTTGAAGTCCACCACCAGCCGCCCGGGCCGCGAGGTGTCGGCCGTGTAGGTCACCCGGCCGTAGCGGGGATCGAGGCGCACGGCGGGAGGACCGCCGGCGATCCGCGGGTCCCAGGTCACGGTGACGCGCCCGCCGGCCACTCCGAACGGCTCGAAGGTGTTCACCCCCAGCTCGGCCACCTCTCCCGGCTGGACCTTGTCGCCGTCCGCCTCGACCTTGAAGGCGGCCGAGGCGGCGCGGACGGTGAGCACGCCGGCGCGCGGCGCGATTGTGATGGGTTGGCCGGCCGGATCGGTGAGGGAGGTGGGGATCGGATCGATCGTGAGGTCGAAGGTGTCGCCCGGCCGCACCGACGGGTCGAGGCGGAAGAAGAAGACGGCGAGCGGGCCATCCGCCGCGTTGACCGAGCCGGATGGCGACTGGAAATTCACCTGCGTCGTCTGGCTGTCAGCGAGGCCGCTGAGCAGGGCCTGGGTCACCGAGTCGCCCTGGACGCTGTAGACCACGGCGCTCAGCAGGCTCAGGAACGGGCGCACAGGGCTGGTGAGCGCCTCCAGCGTGAGGCCGAGCGCCTTGGACGGCGGCCGGCGGACGGTGCGGATGGTGACGTGCCCCTGCCGGATGGGCCGCGGCGCGTAGGTGCGCAGCACCACCGCCACCACGCCGCCCGGCGCGCCGATGGCGGGATTCACGCGCAGAGTCAGCGACTTGTCGCCGCCGCCGTTACCGCCATTCCCGCCGTTGCCGCCGCCGTCGTCGCTACCGCCGCTACGGGCGAAGCACTGGGGGGGCCCGGTGAGAAGAACGAGGAGGACGAGAAGAAAGAGTTTGCGGGTCATGAAAGCACCTCAGGATGAAATTTAACCCACTCCACCTTACTGGAAGGTTACAGCTCCTTGCCCTCGGGCGCGGGGCGGGCACGGAAGCGAGCCGGCTCGGAGGCTCCCAGCCGCTCGCCGGCGGGGCCGAGCGCCTCGACCGTCCAACTGTAGGCCACGGCGCGGTGGAGCTTCTGGATCACCTCGGCCGGCAGGCGGGCTGGAGACGCTGGTACCGTGGCCTCCCACAGGATCGTGTCGTCCACCGTCGAGAGCCGCAAGCGATACGAGTGTGCTCCCGAACGAGGCGTCCACCGCAGCTCGGCCGGCATCGCGGCGACCTCGCCCAGGGGGGAGAGCGCCTCCACCTCGCCGCCGCGCACGACGCCGCCGGCCTGCGGAGCGGGAAGGGGGGGCGCGCCGGGGCGGGAGAGCTGGAACATCAGCCCCGCGGCGATCACCAGCACTGCCGCCGCGGCCAGCCGCCAGACGGGGCTCGACTCCATCCGGCGGCGCGTGGGGACGGCGGGCTTGACGGGCGCGGCCTTCGCCGGCTCCCCGCGGGTGTCGCGGAATCTGGAGATATCCCGCACGTTGCCGACGGGCGCGGCCCTTTCCAGCCGGGAGACGACGAAGGCCACATCCTCCAGATGGACGCCCGCCGCTTCCGGGCCGGCGTCGAAGCCTTGGGCGAGGTCCCGCTCGGCGGCGCAGGCCGGGCAGTGCGCGGCGTGGGCTTCGAGGCGGCGGCGCTCCTCGGGCGTGCGGGCTGCGAGCTCCTCCTCCAGCCAGGCCTCAGGCGGTGGGCAGCCGACGGCCGGATCGGCATACGCGGCACGCAGCCACTCGTCCAGGGGCAGCCGCGAAGCGGGGTGAGTCATGACAGGGTTCCTCCGGCGGACTGGCGTGCCAGCCAGCGCCCGAAGCGGCGCTTGAGCTTCCGTCCGCCGCTGACGATGAAGGCCTTGGCGCCCGATTTATTCTGCAGGTTCAGCATCTCGGTGACCTCGGCGAGGGGCACACCGTCGACATAGTGAAGGTAGAGGACCTTGGCCTCCAGAGGCTCCAGGTCGCGCTCCATGGCCTCGCGGAAGGCGGCGAGGATCTGCCCCTTCTCCGCCATCTCGTCGGCGCCCGGCGAGGGCTCGACCGGCTCCGGCATCCCCTCCTCGTCGAGGGCGTCCGTCTCGCGGCGCCGGGCGGCCACGCCGCGGTTGATGGCGACACTGCGGGTCACGGTGTAGAGCCAGGTGGAGAAACGGCTGGCGCCGCGGAAGCCGTCCAGCCGGTCGTGGACGCGCAGGAAGACCTCCTGGGCGAGGTCCGCCGCCGCCTGCCGGTCGCCGGAGATGCGCAGGCACCAGCCCGCCACCTTCGGGTAATACCGCCGGTAGAGGGCGGCAAGACAGGCATCGGCCGCCGCGAAGTCCGCGGTATTGGCGCGCGCCCGCTCGATCAGCTCTTCGTCGCTCAGCCGGTCCAGATCCATGAAAACTCGGGAGTTACGCGTCGTGGAAGGGGAAGCCTTCCAGCGAAGGATACCCGAGCCTGCATCCATTGGGCCAGAAAAGAAGAACGGGAGGGCGGCGGCGGAGGTCATCACAGGGATGAGACAACGGTGGGGAGCGGCGGGAACAGGAAAAAAGACCCTCATCACCCGGGCCCTCTTCTCCCGTCGTCCTCCCCCGGCCGGAGAAGAAGGAGAAAGGCAAGTCACTCCGGGCGCCCCCTGGGGAGCGCTGGCGTTCCCACCGACAACTACTCCGCTTTTTGTCGGATTGAAGAGGTGAGGCCCCGGAGGCCAAGAGGCGCCGGGGAGGGTAGGAGGGCGCCTCGGTCGAGACGGCAATATGATACTATCAGAGACTAACTAAGCGTCTCCAAGCGAGAGTTCTTCATGGCTATGTCACTCAGTGATCGGCTTTTCGGTTCCATGGACGAGTTAGACTTGGTGAGAAGGTTCGCCAACGCCTTACATTTGGCGATATACGACAAGAAACTAGAGAATCAGGCTGAGGTCGTCTACTACTATGACGCTGATGTCGTCACGTCAATGATCCTCGGCTTTCAACAATTCAAGTATGCCACCAAGGCACCAGATCAGCAGCGAAGTGGGCGACTCCTGTTCGTGCGCTCTTTGTTATCTGTCGGTTATATGGGCCCCCTTAGCATTCTTCGTTCCCACGCTCTTGAGCTTGATGATGTCCTCGGACGCAAACCGGCGTTTCGTAGTAATCAACTGCGCGATGATTTTAGCGCGGAGCTCAAGGAGTTTCTCGCAGATTGGGGCGTCAGTGATCATTTTAATCGATTACATCGAGTGATATCCGACATTTCGGAACCCAAAAGGGTCAATCGCTTTCTGCAGGAGCTTCAGGAGATCGGTCCGGAGGCGTTCATCCCGATTGAACTCGCCAGTGGTAGCTGGCAGCAGCGTCTAATACGTTTCAGCAGGGACGGTCTTCTGCATTTCGACGAACTAGGCGACAGCGTGACACAGATACTCAGAGATCCAGCGCTTGAACAGCTAAGCGTTCTTATCACCCAGGAGCGTTCACGAGAGAGAGGTAACCACCACAAGCAACTCTCCCTAAGTAACTTTCGCGACGCGATGTCCCTGACTGCCCTTTACCGCCTTATCCGCCGGCGCGAGCAAGATCCGATGTCGCCCTATGTCCGCTTCTACACCGAGACCGACGTCCTGCATAGAGCATGGAGAAATAGCGAAGCCATCCGAGGAATGCTATCATATAAGACTACTGGCACCCTTGAGAGTTGGGAAAGTTCCCCAGATTTCGTAGGTCGCACACCTGATTACTTCGTGATCAGAGCTCTATTCGAGGAGCTGAGATTTCCGAGCGTTAAGGCGTTGGAACGCCCAATAGTCATGCTTTCGGCCTTGGAAGAGGTCGACGAAGAGCTAGCGGAGTTACCTGTCGAGTCGGAGAAGGTTCGCGAACTGCTCTCTAGGCCACAGAAGCTCAACGGACAATCACTCGGGGATCACCTGAAGCTATTCGGTTCCCTTTCCTTCATCCGCTCAATTTGGTCTCGCTATAGGCCTCCGGTCATGCTTACGCGTTATATACAGGGCTTCGACGAGGTGTGGGCTTTTGCGCAGGAGGGGGCAAGCGCCGAGAATGTTCGTCGGCGAGTTTCCGACGAGTTGGGCCAAGTGCAGAAGAAGCTTCATGCCCATGTAGAAGATTTGCGAAGTTGGTTCTCACTCTTCTCCGTCATCCAGAATAGCTCGCGCAACATCCTCACAGGCCACAATGACTATTGGATTCCGCCGAATCCCATGCGAGATTTGGGGCTTGTGCGGTGGGGAATGGAGCTATCAGATCAGGCAGCGATTCGGTTTCGGGGACTTGCAGCTCCGCTGATCGCGAAGGATCAAAGCGAGTGGTGGACGGGTTGCGCCGACCTCACAAGTGCCATACGCGACCTTGGCACCGACCAAGCCGAATGCGCGACGATCTGCGCGATTTTGTGGTGGCTAAACGAATTTTCCAGCATCGAGCAGGTACTGAATCAGTTCGAAATCAACTCGAAAAAGCCACTGCCAATATGGGCGTATATTTTGCGAGCGGCTGCACGCCTTTGGGGGCCTGGCTTGAATTGTGAGAAAAAGCTCGAGATGGTAGAAGTTCTCAGAGACAAGATTCGCGCACTCCCAGATTCCCAGCGATCGCAGTATTTAATTGGCATCGGCTACGTCCTTTTTCATACTTGGCGTTCTGAGAATGAGAAGCAAGTCAGGCAAGAGCATGGCGGCACGGATGGAGGTAGGGAACTCTTGCGTGGCTGGATTGAGGAAAGTTTCGAGGTTGGCGAGGAGGCCTATAGGGGGCTCCAGAGAGGGAGCCTGGCCTGGGCTTTCGCTATTAACCATTGTGCCTACGTTGGATCCGTCGCCAACATTGAGCCAATCAAGACGGCATACTGTCTTGCACAGCTTGGCAGTTTAGTAGCGAATGGGGCGGTCTGGAATTATCGTTTCGTGGACACATTGGCATACAGCTTCTATTTAGACGCGGAACGTCTCTGGCAAAGCCGCGAAAATTTCTCGCTGGAGAGCGAACTGGATTATTTGCGGCAACAAGTTTGGAGAAATTTGGATCGCGCGTATAAAATCTACGCCCAAGCCCGGATTCATTTCGGTGATCAGGAAATTCCTGCACATATTAATAACATAGACCAATTGG
Organism: Thermoanaerobaculaceae bacterium; assembly: GCA_963717295.1. Lineage (GTDB taxonomy): Bacteria > Acidobacteriota > Thermoanaerobaculia > Multivoradales > UBA5704 > DATARR01. The sequence goes on along the minus strand of OY970330.1, from coordinate 5,177,533 downwards.
CCCGACAATCCGGCTACTCGAAGTAAATGCTTCGGCAGAGGATCTCGTACCAACAGCGCGCTGGAATAGTTATTTGATTAGATCATTTGTCAGGGTCCTCTTTTGTTTCGGTGGCTGAATTCTCGCGCGGCATTGCAGCGAGTCTGTTGCGGAGGTGCTTGTAGAAAGAAACGATTTGCTCCCTATCGGCCAGTGATTCAAAGTATCTATACAAATTGGAGCTGTCGCTGAGGAGCCAGGCTGTATCAGAATCGATATCGGTTTGCGAACTCAGCCGTGAGTGCGTTCTTTTGTCAATACTCCTGACAAGAAGCAAAACTTCCTCAAGAATATCTTCTGCAGTCCGCCGAATGAATTCTTCTTTAGGCCCAGGAAGGGAGTTTAGCTTTGCCTCTAAATCAGGCCAAAATCGATCAAATACTGTATCGATAAACTCTGGAGGCAAAGCCTTAGCTTCAAGCGCTCGGTTTATTGTCCTAACCAATGCCAAGGTGCCCTCTCGTTGAGCAGTTTTGGCATGGAACTGGGCGAGAGGGCCTTTCAATTGGGCGGAATCCAGCCCCACAAGATATGGGCACACATGGGAATCGTTAAGGGTCTTGGCAAGGGCGCCGGATTCAAAAAGCAGCCACGGAGCATCCATATTTCCCGGAGTCACGCAGACGATTCCAAATTTCGTCTCGCTGAGCTCCTTCTGAATCTTCTCACTCCACCGGGTGCCTGCCTCTAAATCAGAATCCGACATCCATGGTTCAACGGCTTGAATAAGGTACGGCAACCAGCCGCGGAGAAATGAAGCGACAGCGCGACTAGGCTCACCAGACCAGCTAATAAAAATCTTCAATTCAATATTCCTGTATTCATCGACGAAAATAACTGGCGGCCTTCTCCATTAGCGCCAGTCAAGAGTATATCGGAGTGGGCCGGCCGTAAGTCTCAAGCATATCACCCAAAGATAAATTTGGCAGTTGCTGCAGAGCTCGAAGAGGCATCAGGATGAAGGCCCCGGAGGCAGTCGCCGCCGGGGCCACGCAGGGAGGGACGCGGAGGGAGCGTTCTTACCGTCCGCAGGTCGCGAAGGTGAACGTATCTTGAACCGGCACGGCGGCCCGTCCGGCGGGATTGGCGTACTGCTTGACGATGCCTGTTCGGGTGTCGGTCACCGTGGCGGTGAAGTTGGCGTCGGTGGTGGCGGCGAAGTAGACCCAGAAGGCGTTGAAGCCTTGGCAGGCGTCGAGAACCTTGATCGGCATCTCGGAGTTCGCGGCGTCGAAGAACCAGAAGGTGCCCGAGCTCGCCGAGAGCGGCAGGCCGTGGCCGGCGCCGATCAGGCCCGTGCTGGTGCGCCAGGTGATCTGCACCTTGAAGCGGGCCGCCTTCGAGGATGGAGAGCAGCGCCGTGGAGCGCTCGCCGTCGAGGGAGGCGCCGCCGGTGGGCGCGGAGAGGGTGAGGTGGACGGTCTCCGTCCCCTCGGTCGCAGTGTCGTCGAGAACGGGGATGGATGACCTTGTTGCCGCCGTCGCCGTCCGCCCAGGAGAGGGTACCGGAGGTGGCGGTGTAATCCTTGCGGGCGGTGGCCGTGCCGTCGCTGGTGGAGTAGTGGACGGTCACGGCGCCGTGCTCGCCATGCGAACGCTCGACGGTGATGACGGCCTGGCCGCCGTTCTCCAGCACCTGGAAGTCGCTCTGGTCGAACTTGATCGTGCCGGTGCCGCCGTTGTGCTCGCCATCGTCACCCCCGTCATCGCTGCCGCGGAGCCGCCGCTACCTCCATCACTGGCGAGAATGAGCAGGTCCGACGTGCCGCGCGCGGCATCGAGCGTGGCGCCGCCGGTCGGGCTGGAGAGCGTCAGGTGGATCGTCTCGACCGGCTCGGCCGTCGTGTCGTCGGCGATCGGGACGGTGAAGGTCTTGCGGGACTCGTCGCCCGACGCCCAGGAGAGGGTGCCGCTGGCGGCGGTGTAGTCCTGGCCGTGGCCGTGCCGTCGCTGGTGGCGTAGCGGACGGTCACTGCGCCGTCCTCCCCACCCGAGCGCTCGACGGTGATGGTGGCCCGGCCGGCGCTCTCCGCGACCTCGAACGTCGCCTCGTCAAACTTGATCACACCCGAGCCCTTGGCCAAGGCCGGAGCTGCCATCAGGGTCAGGGTGCACAACGCGAACAGGGTCTCTAGCTTTCTCATGGCTCTCTCCTCCTTCGCTGGATTGAGACAGCGGCGGAGGGCGGCGGGAGCAGCTTTTCGGTCCTCAGGACGCCTTTTCCGGGCTCGGAGCCGTTTTTCCATTGCCGGGGCCGTTTTTTTCACAGCTGGGGCCAATTTTTCAATGTCTTTTTCCTAAGACCCAATGGAAAAATTCCTCAACCTATAAGAAAAAACTCCCAACCCATAGGAAAAATCCAGCAACCCCATTGGGAAAATCGCCAGAACATTGGGTCGGGAGATTTTTCCAATGTTTAAAGCCGTTAGTACAATAAGAAAATGATCCCGATGCTATTCAGCCTCTCCCGCCGACTTATTTTTTCTCCATACCGATTCTGCCCCTTGACAACGTCTTTCGCCTAATCTAGAGTCCTTCCTGTCAGCCGGCGACGTACAGAAGGTGCAGAAAATCTCAGGAGATTCTGGGGGCGTTCCCTGGGAGATCAACCCGAGGTGTAAACGAAGGGCAACGATGAGGAGAAGACAATGAGAAGCGCAAACGTATTCGGCGAGAAGATCACGAACTGGGACCTGACCAGCACCAACCTCAAGCCTCACTTGGCGGACATGCCCCAAGTCCAGCCCCTGCAGATCGAGATGGCGGGGCTGGTCGTCGAAGCTCGCGACGTGGACAGCCGCCAAGAGGCGGCGCGTGGATTGGCGCGGGACCTCACCCGTCAGCGCCAGGACATCGAGAAGAGGGGAGATGCCCTGCGGCGCCGTATCGCCGCTCACCTGCGTGGGACGTTCGGCTTCACCAGCGAGCAGCTCATCCAGTTCGGCATCAACCCCCGCCCCCGGGTGACCCGCCGCAAGAAGACGGAGCCGCCCCCGGCTTCGCCGCCCACCACCCACACCGCCCCCCAGTAGTGGCGAACCGCAGTACCTCACCCTGAAGCACCTCGGGGGGCCGCAAGGCCCCCCGAGGACCGTACGCCAAGGCGACGATTCGATTTCCTACTCGTTATTTGAAGGGCCCTGGCAAGTGGCGACCTGTTTGGGCGGTGCCTCAACGATCTACTGATCGCTGCAAACCGGCTGGAGTACTGACCCCACGAGGTCGTGGCCGATTGGATATCAGGGCGTTGCGCTGAGGTTTGGGGTCTCGGCCCTTTTGCCCCGAAGGGGCTCAGGCATGTAGCCCGGGGCTGGCGCTTTTTGCCAGCCCCGGGCTAGTAACAATCCAAAAATCCTAGCCCCGAAGGGGCGACGGCGGCTTTTGCGATGAAGTGACGGCGATCTCAGATGTCTTCGCCCCGGGCGCTATTTGCGAGACCCTCGGGACGCCTGTTTCAAAAAAGCGCAATGCAGAATTCCCATCCTAAAAGCGGGGCCTTGCCAAACCGAACTGTTGACGTGGCACCGAGTTGCCGTCGCCCCTTCGGGGCTTTTGGGTTTTCTGAGACGCCGTTGACCTGGGGCTGGCAAACAGCGCCAGCCCCAGGCTACATGCCTTTGCCCCTTCGGGGCATCTTTTCATTCGGGAAAGGCGGCGCAGAAGCTCTCACCAAGAGAGGCTCGGCACCGTGTCGACTATCCTTCGGCTCAGGCATCTTACGACGGCTTCGGCCGCACCTTTTTCTGTCTATCTACCGCCTTATCCCTGCACTTTCAGCGTCTCACCCCCCTGTGCTGGAACTGCAAGGAATTGCGACAAAGGGGCAACCCCCGGCGGCGGGAGCCGCCGGGGGTGAATCTTCCCGCGCGCCACTACCGCCGGCTGGTGGGTGCCATCGTCTCGCCGGTCTTGGCGAAGCCGGTGACGATGTAGGTTCCGGAGCGCTGGTCCTTCTTGAGCTTGATGATCTGCTTGCGCTCGGCGTCCTCCAGCAGCTCGGAGAAGGTGCTGTAGCCGTAGTAGCCCTCGTTGAAGGAGGGCTTCTTGCGCTGCATGGTCTGCTTGATCATCGAGCCCCAGAGGACGTCCTTGTTCTCGCGCACCAGGGCCTGGATCGACTCGATCATCAGGCTGAAGGCCTCGGCCGTCTTCTTGTTCAGGCCGTCGAGCTTCGGGCCTTTCTGGGAGTCGCGCCAGACGTCCTCGTAGTAGATGAACTCGTCGCAGTTGTCCACCAGCAGGTTGGAGGACGAGTTCTTCACGCCGATGCCGATGACGTACTTGTTGTTCTCCTTGAGCTTCGAGACCAGCGGCGAGAAGTCGCTGTCGCCCGAGACGATGACGAAGGTGTCGAGGTGCTCCTTCGAGTAGGAGAGGTCCATGGCGTCGACGACCATCCTGATGTCGGCGCTGTTCTTGCCGGAGTAGAACTTCTGCGGGATGTCGATCAGCTCGATGGCGGCCTCGTGGAAGGGGCGCTTGTAGTCGGAGTAGCGCTCCCAGTCGGCGTAGGCCTTCTTGACGATGATCTTACCCTTCTCCAGCAGGCGCTCGAGGATCAGGGTGATCTCGAACTTGCCGATCTCGGAGTCGCGCACGCCGAGGGCGATGTTCTCGAAGTCGCAGAACAGGGCGATCTTGCGCTCGTCGGTCGCCGACCGCTGACGGTCGGGGATGGAGATGATGATCTCGCGCGTCATCGGCTCGAGCTCGCTCGGGTTGATGACGTAGCTGTCGTTGCCGCGCATCTTGTAGCCCGCCGTGGGAGCGGGCGCGGGCGCCGGGCCGTGGGACGGCGAGTGGACCTGGGCGCCACGGCGGCGGCCCGGCGGGGCGGCCACGGGCGCGGGCTCTTCGACGACCGGTTGCGGCTTCTCGTCCTCTTCGTCCTCGGCGGCGGCTTCCGGGCTGCCCGGAGCGGCGGCCTCGCGGCCGTTGCGGCGGCGGCCCCCGCGGCGCCCCCGGGAACGGCGGCGGCGGCTTTCGGCGGAGGCGCTTTCGCCCTCCTTCTCTTCGCTCTCGTCTCCCTGGGCCCCAGAGCCGGCGGCGCCGAGCTCCTCGGTGCTGCCGTGGCCTTCCGGATCCTCGTCGTCATCCTCCTCGTCGTCTTCGTCGTCCTCGTCGAAACGAGGTTCGTCGAAAAGCGGCTCGTCGAAACGGGGGGTCTCAGAGGGCTCGTCGAAACGGGGCGCGTCGAAATTGGGCTCTTCGGCAGGCTGCTGGGCGAAGGGGGCGGCGGGCAGGGTTGACGACTCGGCGGCCTCGACGAACCTCGGCGCGGGCGCTATGGGCTCCGGCTGCCAGATGGGCTCGGGGGTCTCGGCGTACCGCTCGGAGGGCGGCTCGGGAACGGGGGCCGGAGCCGCGGCGGCGGGTTCGGCAGGCTTTTCGGCCTCCCGGGGTTCGTGCCGGCTCTCGGGTTTCGGCTTGTCTCGGTTCTGTTCTTCCTGGCCCTCAGCCGTAGGGCGCATCCACCATGGACTCAAAGTTTGCTCCTTTTGCGCGAGCCCCTCCCTGGAGCTCGTCTGCGATGTCGGTCATGGGGTCAGCTCAAACTGGGGCAAGCGTTTCGCTTGCAAGCGAGCGGCAACAGACCGGGGGTTGAAGCTCGGGCCACACGGACGGCGGGGGGAGGACCGAAGGCCGGGAATAGATCCTACCATAGATACTACGGGATACAAAATTTTGAATCAGTCGAGGTCGAACGGCCGGGCTGGGCGCCCCTTGTCCGGATCTTCCTCGGCCCGCTTCAAGGCCTCGCGGAACTTCTCTTCCAGGATGCGGTCACGGTCCTTCAGGGCGGCGACCTCGCGCTGGAAGACGTCCTCGGCGTGAGCCTTCTCGTCGTCGAGCCCCTTCAGGAGGGAGTCGAAGTCCTTGCCGCCGGCAAGGGGCTGCTTGGGCTTGCGGTGGCTGATCACCTCGCCGGTGGCGACGTCGACCACCAGCTCGGATTCGCACTCGGGGCAGCGGACTGTGAGCCTGCGGTTGTCGTCGGCCATGCGGCCCATTGTAGCGTGATAAATTACGGACCATGCCTGAAATGACCGAACCCGAACGGCTCCCCTCCCGCGACCAGGCCTGGGACCTGCTCTGCCAGTACACGGAGAAGGAGGGTCTGCGCAAGCACGCCTTGTCCGTGGAGGCCGCGATGCGGTACTACGCCCGGAAGTGGGGCGAGGACGAGGAGCTCTGGGGCCTCACCGGCCTGATCCACGACTTCGACTACGAGCGCTGGCCCGACGCGGAGAACCATCCCTACCGCGGCAACGAGATCCTCGCCGCCCAGGGCTATCCCGAGGCGTTGCGCACGGCGGTCATGGGCCATGCCCCCTACACGGGGGTGCCGCGCGAGACCCGCATGGCCAAGGCCCTCTTCGCCTGCGACGAGCTGGCGGGCTTCGTGGTGGCCGTGACGTTGATCAAGCCCAGCAAGAAGGTGGCGGACGTGGACCTCTCCTCGATCAAGAAGCGCCTCAAGGAGAAGGCTTTCGCCCGCGGCGTCCACCGCGAGGACGTCTACGCGGGCGCCGAGGAGATCGGCCTGCCGCTCGACGAGCACATCCAGAACGTCATTCAGGCGCTGCAGGAAGCGGCGGAGCCGCTCGGGCTGTAAGTCGGGCAGGCCGCGGAGCGAAAACCATCACGCCCGCCACCATCCCCAGCGCCGCGATCAGGCAGCCCCACACGAAGCCGGTTGGACGGTAGAGCAGATCCAGCCGGTTCGCTCCCGCCGGCAGCCGGGCGGTGACGAACGTCTCCGAGTCGAGTTCGGTGCGGTGCGGCTCCCGGTTGACCAGCAGGAGCCAGCCGCCGTCCTGGTAGACGCTGGTGCCCAGCCACTGGCGGCGGCGCAGCTGGGAAGCGCCGGAGATCCAGGTGTCCTCGACCGTCTCGGTGAGCACGCCTCCGGCCGGGTGGGGGGCGGCGATGAAGAAGAGAGGTAGCGTCTCGACCTTCTCCCAGAGCGCGGCCGTCCGGTCCGCGAGAATCCGTCCCCAGGGCTCGTTGAGCTTCACGTCGAGGCGCGTGACGAGGAAGCGCACGGCGAGGCGGTCATAGAGCGGATCGTCAGGCGCTCCCAGCTCTCCCCGCTCGCCGGTGGCGAGGGGCCTGAGGAAATCCCTGTACGCCTTCGGAGCCATCGGGCTGGCGATCCGGGCGTCGGCGAGATTGTACATCCCGGCGAGGTTGGGAGGCAGAACATCACCCAGGGCCGCCATGCGGTAACCCCTTGCGGCACGGATCGCGATGCCGTAGTGGACGCCGCTGAGGGTCTCCGTGATGGGAAAGGCCAGGCGCCGCGGCATGGGCGGATTGGCGGGGGCCGCGAGATCCGCGCCGACGAGCGACACTCCGAGGAGGGTCGCCACCGTCGCCGCGGCCCAGCGGTGACGTCGCCGAATACGTTCCAGGGTCCAGGCGGCGAGGAGGGCCAGCAAGAGGCTGAAGGGAACCAGGAGCTGCCACCGGGCGAGGCTCCAAGGCGCCACGGCTTTGGGCATGTAGAGGAGCGTGGGGAGGATCAGCGGCGCCGAGACCGCCACCGCGATCGGCAGCGCCGTCCCCGCTCGGGCCAGCAGCGCCCGCCGGCTCCGGCGGCTGAGGAGAAACACCAGGAGCAACGCCCCCGCGCAGACGGTCGCCTCGAGATCTCCGCCCAGGAGAAGACCCGCCAGCGCCACGGTCAGCAGAAAAGCGCCGGCTTTCGTGTCCGTCTCGTCCTCGCAGCGGAGCAGGGCGTAGAGGGCCATGGGAAGGAACGCGGCCACGTTGGCGACGGGCCAGCCCACCCAGAACAGCAGGAATCCGAGCCCGTGGACGAGGGAGCCGGCGACAGCCCGTCCGCCCTGGAAGCCCAGCCCGCGGAGCCAGAGGAAGGAGAAGATCAGGGCGACGAGCACGCGCAGCGCCGCCACGAAACCGGCGGCTCTCACGAGAGGAAGAGGAAGGCCGAGGAGGGTCAGCGGCTGGAGAGCCTGGCCTTCAGGATCGGCCAGAAGCGGCATGCCCGCGCCCGCCAGGCGGTTCCAGAGCGGCCAGCGGCCGGTCTCCAAGGCGGTCCGCGCCGCCGCGTGGGCCGGCACGACGGTACGAAGCAGATCTCTCTGGAGCGGGTGGCTGTGAGCCCGGGGGGTTGCCAGCTCCTGAAAGGGGACGTGCTCCCGGAGGCCATCGAGCGGCAGGAGGACCCGGCCGCCGAGGAGGACAGGGCCGAAAAGCACCAGGAGGACGACCGCGAAGACCGCCAGCACCTTCCCAGGCACGGGCTCGTACCAGCGCCGGAGCGCCGCGGCGAGAAGCATCCCGAGGAGCCCGAGCCAAAGGCCGGGCAGCAGGTCCACCGGAGTCCAGTCGGTCACGGGGAGGCAGTCTAGCAAGGCCGGGGGGAGCTCAGGTGTATTCGGAAGTTTGGTCGTGAACCTCGCCTCCGCCCGGGCATAAATGCCGGGGCTAGTTAATGACGCCCCCTGAAGGGGACTTGAAGCCGGATTCATCCGGCGTCCTCAACTAGCCCCGGCATTTATGCCCGGGCGGAGGTGCCGGTGCCTGGGACTGTGCATTTCCAAAATGCCTCCTATCCCGAGGTGATAGATTCCTCCCCTCTATGTTCCGGGTCGCCGCACAGCTCTTCCGTTACCGTGGGCTCCTCGCGACCCTGACCTCCCGGGAGCTCAAGGCTCGCTACCGAGGGTCGGTGCTGGGGTTCCTCTGGTCGCTCGCCAATCCTCTGCTGCTGCTGGCGGTCTACACGTTCGTCTTCAGCGTCGTGTTCAAGGCCCGGTCCCAGGGGGCCGATCCCTATGCCCTGTTCCTGGTCAGCGGACTGTTCCCCTGGATCTGGACCTCGGCTTCGACGCTCGAGGGGGCGATGTCCCTCGTGGCGAGCTCCGGGCTCATCCGCAAGGCGGTGTTTCCGGCCGAGCTGATCCCCATGGTGTCGGTCTTCTCCAACCTCGTGCACTTCCTCTTTGCCCTGCCCATCGTGTTCACGGCGCTGGTGGCGGGTCGGATTCTGGGCTACAACGTGGGCGGCGTCTCGGCCGTCGCCCTGCCGGCCATCGTCCTCATTCATCTCCCCCTGGTGGCGGGACTGGCGCTGGGGTTCTCCGCCCTCACCGTCCACTTCAAGGACGTGCGGGATCTGCTGGGCAACCTGCTGACCCTGATGTTCTTCCTGACGCCCATCCTCTTTCCTCTGGACAGCATCCGCCACCTTCGGTACGTCTGGTGGGCGGTGCGGCTCAACCCGTTCACGCCCTACATCCTCTCCTATCAGGAGGCGCTGTTTTGGGGGCGGTTCCCGGAGCCTTCTCTGTGGTTGCAGATGGCCACGGTGAGCCTCGTGGCGTGGTCGCTGGGGGCCGGGCTCTTCGAGCGTCTGCGGGAGACGCTGGTGGAGGCTTCGTGAGCGACGAGACTCCAGCCGTCCCCGTCATCTCCGTCGAGGGCGTCACCAAGCTCTACCGCCGGACGATGCCGGGCGACCGGCTGCGCACCCTCAAGAGCGCGCTGGTGGGCCGCAACCTCACCAACGGGCTGCGGCCGGACGAGGCCATCGCCGCCCTGGAAGGCGTCGACTTCACCGTCGGCCGCGGCGAGGCGTTCGGCCTCATCGGCGGCAACGGCTCGGGCAAGTCGACGATGCTCAAGCTCGTGGCCGGCATGCTCAAGCCGACCACGGGGCGCATCGTCGTCGCCGGCCGGGTGGCGGCGCTCATCGAGCTCGGCGCCGGGTTCCACCCCGAGATCTCGGGCCGCGAGAACGTCTTCATCAACGGCGCCGTGCTGGGGCTCACCCGCAAGGAGATCGAGAGCCGCTACGCCGACATCGTGGAGTTCTCCGGCCTGGGGGACTTCATGGAGGAGCCGGTGAAGAACTACTCCTCCGGCATGTATGTGCGCCTGGGCTTCGCCGTCGCCGTCCACACCGACCCGGACGTGTTGCTGGTCGACGAGGTGCTGGCCGTGGGCGACGAGGCGTTCGCCCATCGCTGCCTGCGGCGCATCGAGGAGTTCCTGGCCTCGGGGCGGACGCTGCTGCTGGTCAGCCACAGCCTCGACCTGGTGGAGGGGGTGTGCGACCGCGTGATGTGGCTGGAGAACGGCCATCAGCGTCTGGTGGGAGAGCCCCGCCGGGTGATCGACGCCTACCGGCAGGAAGTGGCCGAGAAGGAAGGCGAGGAGCACAAGGCGGCCCTCCAGCAGCGCCAGGACGACCCGGCGAGCGAGGATCCGGAGCTGCGCTGGGGATCGCGGGAGGCGGAGATCACCTCGATCCGGTTACTCGTTGGCGGCGAGGAGCGCTACCACGTGGAGAGCGGCGAGCCGGTGGTCTTCGAGATCCATGCCCGCGCCGTCCAAGCGCTGGACGACTTTGTCTTCGGCGTCGCCGTCGCGACGCCCCGCGGCACCGAGGTCTGGGGGACGAACACCGATCTCGAAGGCTACGTCGCCGGCACCTTCGACGGCGAGGCCACGGTGCGCCTCGCCTGCCCGGCCCTGCGGCTCGGCCCGGGCGACTATGTGGTGGACGTGGCCGTCCACTCCAAGGAAGGCGCGCCGTATGATTATCAGAAGCGGGCCTTGGCATTCACCGTAACGGCGCGAGCGGGCGGGATCGGGACGTACCTGCCTGAGCACGACTGGGAGTTCACGGGCGGACTGAAGTGGGCGGGGCGGAAGGGCGGCGACGGGTCCGCCTAGGAGGTGTCTCAAAAGTGGTCGGCGCCGACCACTTTTGAGACACCCTCCTAAGGCAACTCACCTCTGGATGGGGTAGCATGCCTGGTACAGCCACACAAGGAGATTTCGATGGACGAGCCCGAAGCAGGCTTCAACGTAAAGATCACTGACGACGAGCTGAAGGGCCGGTACTCGAACCTGCTCCGCATCACGCATACTCGCGAGGAGTTCATCCTCGACTTCATCAACCTGGTGCCCCCACAGGGGATCGTGTCGGCTCGGATCGTCACCAGCCCGGGGCACCTGAAGCGGATCATCGGCGCACTGAGCAGTAATCTGGAGCGCTACGAGACGTCCTTCGGACCGATCCAGGAGGCTCCGGAGCCGGAAGGCGGCAGTATTCATTAAAATCAGGCGCCGAACCTGGAAGAGGGAGGCCGCCGAGTCGAAATGGCTGGAGGCAATCGAGCGCTGAGACGGCCCGTCGCCGTCCTGCCCCTGCTGTTCCTGCTGTTCCCGGGTTGCCAGTCCTCCCAGGCCCGCCGCCCCGCCGGCGGTCTGGATGAGGGCCCCACCCGCTGGCTCATGCTGCCCGAGGAGGTCCATCAGTATCGTCGACTCCACTCCACGCGGGAGACGGTGGACTTCAACGAAGCCTTCTGGCGCCGGCGCGATCCCGATCCCACGACGCACGGCAGCGAGTTCGCCAAGACCTTCTACGAGCGGGTGGACGCGGCGGACCGCCTCTACTCCGAGGACGGCGTCCGGGGGAGCCTGACCGACCGCGGACGTACCCTGATCCTTCTTGGGCCCCCTCCCGTGCAGCGCTACGGCCAGAAAAAGGTGCCGGCCTGGGAGCCGGGCCATCCCGGATCGCCCTCCAACGTCCGCACCCACGACATCGTCCTCGAATCCTGGATCTACCCGGTCGCCGAGCTGCCGCCCGCCCTCGCCGAGCGCATCCAGGCGGACGACCCGCGGCCGGAGATCGTCCTCGTCTTCGCGGTCGAGTCCCGCCATACGAACCTGCTCGACGGCGAAAAGTACCTGGACATGGCCGTGCACGCGGCCGTTCGCGAGTAGAGGGATGACGCCGCGGCCCAACTGGTGGCAACGGAACTGGAAGTGGTTCGTGACCTCCTGCTGCGGCTCGATCCTGGTCGCCGCGTTCGTGTTTTCGCTCGCCTTCTTCGCGGTCATGCGCCGCTTGGACGTCTTCAAGGATGCTCTCGACAAGGCCACCACGAATCCCCAGGTCCGCGCCGAGCTCGGCGAGCCCATCAAGGAGGGCTGGTGGGTCAACGGCCACGTGAGAACCTCGGGCCCCACCGGCAACGCGGCCATCGCGATCCCCCTGAAAGGCTCCAAGAAGGACGGCACGATCTACGCCGTGGCCCACAAGTCGGCGGGAGAGTGGAAGTACGACCGGCTGGAGGTCGAAGTGGACGGGCGGGCGGAGCGGATCAAGCTGCTGGACGCCGTGAAGGGGGACGCGCCGCCCTTCTAAGCCAGGCGGATTTTACGCTTGGCCGATGCGTGAGGGGTGTGCCATCCTTGCCGCGATGAACACCATCCGGATCCCTATCCAAAGGAGAAACCATGCGTTCAGCGTTTGCGAGCGTGGCCTGTCTGGCGGGGCTCACGCTGGCCGTGCCGGCCTATGCCGCGGAGCCCAAGACCCCCGCGAAGCCTCGGGAGGAGCTGAGAATCGTGCCTGACATTCAGAGGCGGATCGACCAGTTCGTTCCGACCCCGTTTTCCGCGGACCTCTCGGCATTGACGGCGGAGGACCGCAAGGTGCTCGGCAAGCTGGTCGAAGCCGGCAAGCTGATGAACGAAATCTTCCTGCGGCAGGCCTGGACGGGCAACCCCGCGATGCGCGCGGAGCTGAAGGCTCTCAAGGAGCCCCATGCCGCGGCGGCCCGCGAGTACTTCGACATCAACTACGGCCCCTGGGACCGTCTGGCGGAGCGCCAGCCCTTCCTCGGCAGCAAGATCCGTCCGGCGGGAGCGGGCTACTACCCGGAGGACCTCTCCAAGCAGGACTTCGAGGCCTGGATCGCCAAGCACCCGGGCGACAAGGAGAAGCTCACCTCCACCTTTACCGTGATCCGTCGCGGCAAGGATGGCGGCCTCATAACCGTGCCCTACGCCCAGGAGTACGCCGAGTGGCTGAAGCCCGCGGCGAAGCTGCTGCGGGAGGCGGCGGCGATCACCGGCAACGCCTCGCTCAAGAAGTTCCTGGAGCTGCGGGCCGCCGCCTTCGAGAGCGACGACTACTATGCCTCGGACGTCGCCTGGATGGATCTCGACGCGCCGGTGGAGGTCACGATCGGCCCCTACGAGACCTATGAGGACGACCTCTTCGGCTACAAGGCCGCCTTCGAGGCCTACGTCACCGTCAACCTGCCCAAGGAGAGCGCCGCGCTCGCCCTCTACAAGGAGCGCCTGCCGTGGCTGGAGCGCAACCTGCCCATTCCGGACGCTGACAAGAATCTGAACCGCGGCACCGAGAGCCCCATCCGGGTGGTCGACCTGGTCTACGGCGGCGGCGAGGCCCAGGCCGGCGTGCAGACGGCGGCCTTCAACCTGCCCAACGACGAGCGGGTGCGGGAGGCCAAGGGCTCCAAGAAGGTCCTGCTGCGCAATACGATGAAGGCGAAGTACGACAAGATCCTGATCCCCATCGCCGGCCTGGTGCTCGATCCCGCCCAGGTGAAGGACGTCTCCTTCGACGCCTACCTGAACGAGACGCTCCATCACGAGCTGTCCCACGGCCTGGGGCCGGGCACCATCACGGTCGCCGGCCGCAAGACCGAGGTACGGCTGGAGCTCAAGGAGCTGTTCTCCACTCTGGAGGAGGCGAAGGCGGACGTGATGGGCGTCTACAACATCCTCGCCCTCATCGAGCGGGGCGACATGCCGGCGACGCTGCGTAAGTCGCTGGAGCCCACCTACGTCGCCGGCCTGTTCCGCGCCGCCCGCTTCGGGGTGGACGAAGCCCACGGCCAGGGCGTCGTGTCCCAGTTCAACTACCTGATGGCCAAGGGCGCGCTCCAGTTCGACGCCAAGGGCCGGGTGCACGCCGTGTCCGAAAAGTTCCCCGGCGGCATCCGCGACCTGCTGCACGACATGCTGGAGCTCCAGGCCCGCGGCGACTACGAGGGCACCAAGAAGTTCCTCGACTCCTACGGCAAGCCCTCACAGGCGTTGCGGGACGCCATCGGCCGGTTGTCCGCCGTGCCGGTGGACATCCGGCCGCAGTACGCGCCGGTGAAGTAGGAGTCTCCTACTTCACCCCCAGCAGCTCGACCTCGAAGATCAGCGTCGCGTTGGGCGGGATGGCCCCGCCCGCCCCGCGCGCGCCATAACCGAGGTTGGCGGGGATGGTGAGGCGGCGCTTGCCGCCCACCTTCATGCCCGCGACGCCCTCGTCCCAACCGCGAATCACCTGGCCGCCGCCGAGGTGGAAGCTGAACGGGCTCTTGCGGTCGAGGCTGGAGTCGAACTTGGTGCCGTTCTCCAGCCAGCCGGTGTAGTGGACGTTGACGGTCTGGCCGGCCTTGGCCTCGGCTCCCTGGCCGACTTCCTGGTCGGTGTACTTGAGGCCGGACGGGGTGGTGATCTCTCCTGCTGCGTCTGCCATAACGGGTTGCCCCCCTTTCAGGGGGCAAGCTTATCGCACGGCCAGCAGCTCGAACTCGTAGATGAGCACCGCGTTGGGCGGCACGACGCTGCCCACGCCCTGCTTGCCGAAGCCGAGCTCGGGAGGAATGACGAGCCGCCGCTTGCCGCCGACCTTCATTCCCATCAGCCCTTCGTCCCAGCCCTTGATGGCGTCGCCGGTGCCCAGGCGGAAGGTGAAGGGACGGTCGTCGATGCTGGAGTCGAACTTGACGCGGTTCGCCGCCAGCCAGCCGGAGTAGTGGACCTCCAGAACCTTGCCGGTCTCGGCGGCGTCGCCCTGGCCGAGCCTGAGGTCGGTGTACTTGAGGCCGGAGGGGGTGACGATCTCGCGGATCTCCAGGTGGTCCTGGGGGGGGGGAGTGGGGTTCGGTTGAGCGAGGGCGGAGAGGAGAAACGGACCCGCCGCGGCCAGCAGGCCGGCGGCGAGAGCGCGTGGAAGGGTCCGGAATGGCATGGACGGTCCTCCTCGATCGATACGGCGTCCGTTGGCTCCAAGGTTGAGTTGCGGGCCGATTCTACGTCAAGCGGCCCGCCGGACGATGCTCCCCCCCTTCACCACGGCGGCGACGGGGTTGATCCCATAGTGGTATACGAGGTGAAGAAGGTTGGGCGCCGCCAGCAGAACGAGGTCGGCCCGCTTGCCGGCCTCAATGGTGCCGATCTCGGCTCCCAGTCCCAGGGAGCAGGCCGAGTTGAGCGTGGCGGCGGTGAAGGCCTCCTCGATGGTGAGGCCCAGCTCCAGCACCGCCAGCACCACCACCATGGGCATGGACTCGGTGTGGGACGAGCCGGGATTGCAGTCCGTGGCGAGGGCCACGGGCACTCCGGCCTCGATCAACGCGCGGGCCGGGGCGTAGCGGTGCTTCATGAGGAAGAAGCTGGTGCCGGGCAGGAGCACGGCGGTGACGCCGGAGCCGGCCAGGGCCTCGATGCCGGCGGGCGAGACGGCCATGAGATGGTCGGCGGAGAGCGCGCCCAGCTCCGCGGCCAGCTCGGCGCCCCCGGAGTCGGCGAACTCGTCGGCGTGGAGGCGGGGAGCGAGCCCGTGGCGGACGCCCGCTTCCAGCACCCGGCGCGACTCGGCGGCCGAGAACACCCCCGTCTCGCAGAAGACGTCGCAGAACCGGGCGAGGCCCGCCTCGGCGGTGGCCGGCACGATCTCGTCGCAGATCTGGTTGAGGTAGCGCCCGCGGTCCTGCCGCAGCTCGGGCGGCACCTCGTGGGCGGCGAGCAGGGTCGGCACCAAGTCCACCGGATGCCCGGCCGTGGCCCGGCGGATGGCGCGGAGCTGCTTCAGCTCGTCCTGCTCGGTGAGGCCGTAGCCGCTCTTCGCCTCGGCGGTGGTGGTGCCCCAGGCGAGCATCTGGTCCATCCGCCGGCGGACGTTGGCCACCAACTCCTCCTCGCTCGCCCGGCGGGTGGCCGCGACGGTCGAGAGGATGCCGCCGCCGGCCGCCGCGATCTCCTGGTAGGAGGTACCGGCCAGGCGGGCCACGAACTCCTCCTCGCGGGTGCCCGCCCAGGGCAGGTGGGTGTGGGGATCGACGAAGCCGGGGATCAGGGTGCCGTTCTGGCCGTCGAGCCTCTCGGCCGCCGGCAGCTCGCCGAAGAGACGATGCCGCTCCTCAGGCTCGCCGACAAAGGCGATGCGGCCGTCGCGGCACAGCACCTCGGCGCCCTTCAGGCGGCTCACCCGCCGCTGATCGGCTCCCCGCCGGGGGGACGTACCCGTCGGCGTGGCGACCTCGCCGAGATTGTGAATCAGGAGATCGGTCATGGCGAGGGGATTCTAGCTGAGCCCCACGTGGGCGCGGCCCAGCTCGCGCACCTGAGCCCTCAGCCAGCTCTCCACCTCGGCCCACTCCAGGGGTACGGCGAGGCGGGGCATGGGATCGCCCTCGATCTCGGAGAGGTCGGCGAGCCCCTTGAGGGCCTGGAGGGGGAAGTCGCGGACGTGGCCGAACTTGTCCTCGGCGAGCTCCAGAAGGCTCGCGAGAGGCAGGTCGCGGCAGAGGAGATAGAGGTCCACGAAGTCGCGGCGGCTGGCGCGGCTGATGATGGCGCCGAGCTTCATCAGGCCGAGATCGGCGGCGGAGATCACGGCGAGACCGCCAAGATCCGCGAACGGCTGGACGAGCGGGTAGGGGTAGTAGAAGAAGCGGACTCCCGACACCTCCTACGTGGATGAAGAGGTAGCCGTCGCGGGCGGTCTCGACCTCCGCCGTCTGGAGCGGCGGCCAGCAGCGCGGCGAGCAGGTCGCGCCGGTCCGGGCTGGTGAGCCGGTTGGCGTTGGACATGAGGTCCAGGTCCGTCACCGGCCGGTGGCCGGCGTAGAGGGCGAGAGCGGCCGAGCCGGCGAGATAGAAGTCTTCCGCCCAAGGCAGCGGCGCGAGGCGCGCCAGCAGCTCCTGGGAGCGGGGGGCCAGCGATTCCAGGTGCTTTAGTGTCAGGGCCACAGCGAGCGGGCCTCCGGGTGAACGGGGCCGGGCTCTCGGCCCGAGCACGACGCGCCAGAGCTCGCGGCTGCGGGAGGAGAGCTGGCGGCCGCCGTGGCGGCCGAACCATTCGGCGATCTCACCTTCGGGAACGTTCGCCGTGAGCCAGGCGAGGTCGGCACCGTCGCCGTCCTCCAGCAGGCGGCTGAGGATCAGCGAACGGCTGTGCCGGAGGTCCAGCGCCTCGTCCTCATAGTGAGGAAAGAGGCGCCGGGCTCCCTCTGGCATCTTCAAGCTCCGGCCTCTCGCCGCTTGCGCTGGGCGCTCAGGGCGTGGACCGTGGCCGGGCTCCGCTCGTCGTCCATCTCGGCTTCCAGAATGCGCTGAAAGAGGTCGAGAGTGTTCTTGAACTTGAGCTGCAGCTCGCGGCGGGCGATGCGCAGCTCCATGATCTTGCTCTCGTAGCGGGTGGACTGATCGACCGCCTGCTGTACGATCTTGTCGGCCATCATCTCGGCCTCCTTGACCGTCAGCTCGGCCTCGCGGCGGGCGTTGGCGGTGATGTCCTCGGAGACCTTCTGAGCCCGCAGCAAGGTCTGCTGGAGCTGGTGCTCGCGGTGCTCGGTCTCCTCCAGGCGCTGCTGGAATAGTGGTTTTCCCGTTCGAGCTTCTCGATCTGCATGAGACGGCCGGCGAGATCCTCGGCCACCAGGGAGAGGAAGCCCTCCACCTCGGTGGCGTCGTAGCCCCGCATCTTCTGAGAGAAGCGCATCTTCTGGATTTCGAGGGGAGTGATGGCCATGGTTGGATCTCCTTCGGTACCGCCATGAAACGTGCCGAAAAACGCTCTTCTGGAAAAGGATAGCTATCCTAGCATGCGCTTACGCATCAGGGGACCCGGCGCGGCCCAAACAAGGCGGTTCCCACCCGCACGTGGGTGGCTCCCTCCTCGACGGCGACCTCGAAGTCGTCGCTCATGCCCATGGAGAGCCAGCCGGGAAAGCCCGCCACTCGGGGCGGCCGGCGAGGTCGTCGCGCAGCTCGCGGAGCTTGCGGAACCACGGGCGGGAATCCTCGGGAGTCTCCCCCGGAGGCGGGATGGCCATCAGGCCGGCGAGGCGCAGGTGGGTGAGGCCGGCCAGCGGGCGGACGGCGTCCGCCAGCCCCTCGGGAACGAAGCCGTGCTTGCTCGCTTCGCCGCCGAGGTTGATCTCCAGGAAACCGTCGAGCGTTTTGCCGCGCGCGGCCGCCTCGCGGTCGAGGGCCTCGGCGATGCTCGGCCGGTCGATGGAGTGAACGGCCCGGAAGAGCTCGACGGCCGGCCGGACCTTGTTGCTCTGCAGCGGGCCGATCAGGTGCCATTCGATACCCGGGCCGGGACAGCTCGGCGCTCTTGCCGAGCGCCTCCTGCACCCGGTTCTCGCCGAAGACGCGCAGGCCGGCTTCCCAGGCCTCGGCGAGACGCGCCGGGGCCTGGGTCTTGCTGGCACCCACCAGGATGACGCCGCCAGCCGGCCGCCCACCGCGCCGGCAGGCCTCCTCGATGCGGTGCCGGATCCAGGCGAGGCGCTCCGTCACCGGCGCGTCGTCGTTCATGCCTTGAGCCTTCTCAATCGGCCTCGGCCGGCTCCAGGTAGAGGATGCGCTTGCAAGACTCGCACTGGATCAGGCTGCCTTCGTTGCGGATCTCCACCACCACCTGGGGGCGGACCCGGTAGTTGCAGGCGGTGCAGTGCCACTCGCGCTGCTTCTGTCCCGGCCGTACGATGATGCGCACCGGCGCCACGGCGCCGCCGGGATACCGCTCGAGGATGCGCTCGAAGTTCGCCACGACGCCACGCGGGAGCTGCTGGCGCAGGGTGGCGACCTGGGCCTGGAGCGCCTCCACCTGCTTGGCGATCCCGGGCTTCTCGGCCTCCCAGCGCGTCTGCTCGGCCGCGTAGCGGTCCTTGAGATCCTGGAAACCTTCGCGCAACGTTTCGAGGTCCTTCTGAGCCTTCTCGGAGATCTCCAGCGAGGAGAGCGCCTGCTCCTCGCCGGTCGAGATCTGCCCCTTGACGGTGTCGATCTCCTGGAGCAGCGCGCCATACTCGCGCTGCGTGCTCACCTTGTTGATCTGTTGCTGGTATTTCTTGAGCTTTTCCTGGGAATCCTGAACGGCGGCTTCGGCTGTCCTGCGCTCTCGGGCCGCCTCCGCCGCGGCGGCCTCGATGGCATCGATCTCTGCTTTTCTGGTTTCGTGCTCTTCGTGCAGCTCGCGCATCCAGTCGGGGATTCCGTGGAGCCGTTTGTCGGCGTCCCGGAGCTGGCTGAGCGCCTGCTGGAGCTCCAGGGTTGTCTGGAGGTTTTGACTCATCTAGAGTGTTCGCTCCTCTCCAAAAAAAACCACCTCACTCAATCGTCGTCAGGCCTTGAGGGGCCGGGATTTCCCATCTCATCCATGGCTTGGGGCGTGCCAAAAAGTGGGTCCACCTGGGTTCGAACCAGGGACCGTCCGGTTATGAGCCGGATGCTCTAACCGCTGAGCTATGGACCCGGGGAGCCCGGCACTTCAGTGCAATTCGGCAGTATACCATTCACGGGCCTCGGCTTCCGGCGTCGTCTCGCCTGGAAGGAATTCGTTCCACCTCTGAAACAACAACCGGGCCAGCTCGGCCGTCCTGCGCGGGTCCGAGACCGGCGTGCTCCGCGAACCCGGTCCCCACCGCTCCAGGGTGAGCTTCGGCTGGCCCCGGCCGGTGAACGGCGGCGTGGAACGGAAGGCGGCGAGGAGACGGCCGAAGATCGCCTCCGGCGGCTCGGAGAGGAGCGCGCGGGCGACCTCGGCGTTGCCTCGCCCCATCTCCGCCAGGCGGGCGCGGTAGTACTCGGGCTGCGGTGACGCGAAGCGCGACTCCCGCAGGAGCTGATCGTCGCCGTCCAGCAGGGAGAACTGGTTCGTGCCGTCGGTGAAGTAGAGCTCCGAGAGCACGGCGGCCGGGCCTCCGCGAAGGGTATGGAAAAGGCTCGGCGCCGCCGCGGGCGGCGCCTCGCCGCCCGCCGCTTCCACCAGGGTGGCCCAGATCCGCGCCGCGGCCGGCCGCTCGGTTCTTGGGCGTCGCGATCCTCAGTCTCGCGCCGGCCGGGAGCTTCACGGCCAGGGGAACCTCCAGGAGCTGCCGGCCGAGGTTGCCGCCGTTGAGGATCTGGTGCTTCTCGCCGAGCTCCTCGCCATGGGTCGAGGTGACCAACAGCAGCGTCCTGTCCCACTGGCCGCTCTCCCGCAGGGCCTGGAGGAAGTGACCCAGGCGGTCGTCGGCGAAGGCGGCGTTGAGCCGGTACATCGCCCAGAAAAGCCGCCGCCGCGCGGGCGGCAGGGGCATGGCGGGATCGAAGTACGGCGCCAGCTCGTTGGGTTGTACCCGGGCAGGGAGGTCGAGCCCCTTGAGGTCGATCCGGTCCTCGAAGTTCGGCCGCCGCAAGTAGGGCGCCGCCGGCTCCGGGATGTGGATCCACACGAACTGCCGGCCCCGCAGAGCCTTCAGCCGCGCGAGGGCGCCGGTGCCCTTCTCCAGCGTCTCGAGCTGGTCGAACCCCTGGTCGTAGCCAAAGTCCCTGGAGTAGGAGGCCTCGCCCGAGAAGCCCGCGGTCGCGTAGCCCGCCGCCTTCAGCGCCTCGGGCAGGGTGAGCAGCGCCTTGGCGAGATGGGCCTGCCGGTCGTGGAGCACCTGGTGCTGCCAGGGGCGCAGCCCGGTGAACAGCGAGGCCATGGAGGAGGCGCCGAGGCTCGACGGCGCGATCGCCCGGCCGCCCCAGTCCGCGCCGCGCAGCAGCGCGTCGAGGTTCGGCGTCAACCCCGGCTCGCCGCCGAGGCCCCCCACCACGTCGGCCCGTAGCGAATCGAAGGTGATGAGCACGATGGGCGGCCCTCCCCCGGGCTCGGCCGGCTTGGCGCCCCGGCACGAGGCGAGGAGGAGCCCGCCGAGGAGGAGAGCCGGAAACGAGGGGCGCAGAGAGCCTGGCCTCACCCGACCTGAGGATAGAGCTGGCGGTAGCTGTCCGAGAGCACGAGGATCCGCTTGACGTAGATCTTCGACTCCTCGACTCCGAGGTCTTCGAGGAAGCGGTCGATGTCGCCGTTGCCGGCCTCGTTCCATAGCCGCTTGATGCGGTACGGACCGCCGTTGTAGCCGGCGAGCGACAGCTCCAGGTTCTCGCCGAACATGGTGTACACCTGCCGGAAGTAGGTGGTGCCCAGCCGCACGTTGAACGATGGATCGTTCAGCAGGTTCGTGGGAGTAGGTGAGGCCGTTGCGCAGCGCCAGCTCCTTGGCGGTCGAGGGCATGAGCTGCATGAGACCGCGGGCTCCGGCCCAGCTCTGGGCGGTGTTGTCGAAGGCGCTCTCCTGGCGGATCATGCCGCACACCAGGTACGTGGGCAGATGGTTGAGCGCCGACCAGGTGCGGATGGCCTCCTGGAAGTCGATCGGGTAGTAGAGCCGCCGGGCCTCGTCGGGGACGTTGGCCTGGAAGGCGCCGCCCAGGGAGGGGAAGGCATCGCGGATCACCTGTACGCTCTTGCGGCGGTCGCCGTGGCGGGAAAGGATTACCGCCTCCAGGGCGCGCAGCGAGCGGGGCGTCACCTTCTCCCGCACCAGCTCGCTCTCGGAGAGGGCGAGGTCATCCAGACCGAGGTCGGAGAGCAGCCGCGCCCGGTCGAGGCCGGGCTCGACAGGCCAGGGCTCTTTACGCATCTGGGCGGCGGCGGCGAGAGCCGCCGCGGACGCGGAGCTGCCGCGCACGCGGGAGAGGGCGTTGCGGCGATAGAAGTCGTTGGTGTCGGCCTGGGCGATCTCGGTGTAGATCTGCTGCGACCGCTCCGTTTCGCCCAGGGCGTCGAAGGCCCGCCCCGTCCAGTAGCGGCCCCGGCGGGCGCTCGCGTCCTCGGGGTAGAGGGAGAACAGCTCGGTCCAGTAGCCGATGCCGCCGGTGTAGTTCCTCTTGCCGTACTCCCGCCAGCCGAGCTGCCAGAGGTTGTTGGCGCCCGTCGTGTCCCGCGGATCGATGCGCCGCAGCCGGCGCAGCACGTCGATGGCGCGGTCGAACAGGCCTTCGTCCTGGTAGTCGGCGTAGAGCAGCTTGAGGGCCGGAGCCGCGAGCGCGGGATCGGCGCCGGCCTGGGCCACCCGCTCGAGGCATTTCCGCGAGTAGAGGCGCAGTTGCTGGCGGTCGGCGGCGGCCAGGTTGGCGCGTCCGCGCTGCGCGGTGGCGGCCTCCTCGGCGGCCTGGGCGCAGGGCCCAGGCGATGGCGCTCTGCTTGCGGGCATCGCCGGAGTCGCGGCCGGAGAGGAGCTTGAGGGCCTCGCCGCCGCGGTGGGAGCGGGTGAGAGCCTGAGCCTGGAGCAGCACCCAGTCGAGATCACGCCGGGCCGCCGGCACGGCGTCCAGGGTGGCGAGGGCGTTCGGTTCCAGCTTCAGGTCGAGCAGGGTCTGGGCCCGTCTTTTGAGCTGATCGGCGTCGAGGGCCCGCGAGAGGTCCAGCGTGCCGCCGGGCTCGCGGAACATCTCCGCCACCTTGAGCTCGGCGGCCTTGACCGGAAAGCGCACCAGGAGCCGCCGGGCCGCCTCGGCCTGAACCCTGGAGTCCCCCGTCTTGCCGCCGATCTCCCAGGCGAGCGCCTCGAGCTGCGCCGCTTCGTCGCCGGTCAGCTCCTCGCTACGTGCCGCCCGCACCAGGTCCAGAGCGCGGGAGGCGTCGCCGCGCTGCCAGGCGAGGCTGGCCGCCTTGACCAGGGCGCGGGGCCGCAGCACCGAGTTGGGATAGTCGCCCAGCAGGCGGGCGAGGGAGGTCTGGGCGAGGAGGATGTGGCCGCGGGCCGCGGCGGCGTCGCTCAGGATGTAGAGCCGCCAGTCTTCCAGTGGGCCGTCGGGGTTGGCCGCGGCGAAGAGGCGGTCCTCGGCGTAGGACACCTGCTCGCACGAGTGAGCATAGAAGCCAAGAAGGAGGTGGGCGAACCGGGCCTCCTGGCCCTTGCCGGCCATGAGGGGCTGGAGGGCCTTATAGGCCGCCGGGCAATCTTTCCTGCGCACCGCCGCGGCGGCATCCGCGTAGACGAGCGCGGCCTGGTCCGAGTGCCCGGGCAGTGGAACGGCCGAGCGCGGAGGGGGCGCCGAGGCGGCGCCCAGGAGAAGAGGGACCAGAACGAGAGGCGCGGCACGGAACGGTTTTCTACTTCTCAACTTCGGTACCTCTTACGACTCAGCGGCTTCGAAACACTCTGAAGCTCCCAACGCGGCCCGTGCGACTCAGATTCCCAAGGCTCGCGAATCGCCCGAGGCCAGGATGCGCACCAGCTCCTGATAGAAATAGTCGGTCGAGCGCAGGATCTTGGGATCGACCCGCTCGTCGTACATCTGGCGCGAGCGGTCGATGTCCTCCTTGAGGCGCTCATAAATGTCCCGGTTGCGCCGGCCTTCCTCGACCTGATCCTCGTTGTACAGCTTGATCTCGCTGACCAGCAGCCGGGCGAGCCGGCGAGCCTCCTCGTGCAGGGCCTCCTCGTTGGGCGAGACCGGCACGCGGGTGGTGGCGAAAGCCCAGCCCGGACCGTCCACGCCGCTGGGCGGCCGCACCTCGGGAGTGCCTGCCGCGGCGGCGGGCCGCTCGAAGGGCGCCGGCTCCGGAGCCGGCACCGGCCGCAAAGGCACCGGAGGGGGCGGGGGCACGGCGGTCGGCGCCGTCTCGGTGAGCGGCAGCGCGGAGCGCTGCAACAGCACGGTGGCCTCGGGGCTCGCGTCCTTGGGTTGCGGCGCCGGGGCCTCGGGCTCCACGGAGCGGGGATAGCGGGGAACCTCCTCCGTCATCGAGTCGGCGGCGGCGCGCTGTGTGGCGAGCGGGCTCGTTGGCTCGGCGGCGGAGGCCGCCGAACTGGCCGCCGAAATCGAATCCAGCGACAGCTCCTCGGTGTAGTGGGAAGCTGGGGCGGGCTCGGGCTCGGGAGAATGCCAGGCCGCGACCCCGGGCACGGCGGGCGCCGTGTCCTCGGCGACATCGGGGATATCGGCGATATCGGCGACATCGGGGGTGACGAGCGAGACGGCCGACTGCTCGTCCTCGACGGTCCAGGGGGCGCCGGCGACCGTCTCGGCTTCCTGGGCCGGCTCCGGCTCAACCTCCGGCTCAACCTCGACTTCGGGCTCCGGGGCGGGCTCTGGCACCGGCTCTTGATGGGCTTCGGGAGCAGGCGGCGCCGGTTCCGGTTCCACCGGACTGGGCGGGGCCGCGGTGGCGGCTCCGCCGCCGTCCAGGCTCAGAGTCGGCGTCTGGGCGCGCTCGCGGAAGGGGAGGGTCTCAATCCCCAGGGCCGCCGTATGGGCCAGGATCTGCAAGGCCTCGACATCAAGCCCGGCATCTCCCAGCCGGTCGGCGTAAAGGCCGGCGGCGACGCGGTCACGCAGCACCAGGGGAATGAGCACGCCCCCTTCCGGCAGCGGAGCCCCGAGGCGGTTGCAAAGCTCGGCGCATTCGGCGGCCGAGAGGCGCAGGGCGCTCTCGCTTTGGCCAAGTTGACTCCAGGCGCCTTCCTGAGGAGTGAGCGCCAGCTCGCGCACCGCCGAGGCGGCGTCGCCGAACCCCTCGCTCCCCCAGCCCCGCAGCTCGCCGCCGCGCACCAGCAGCAGGGTCGCCCGGGAGGCATGGCGCGAAGATTCGCGCAACAGTGCCGTGAGGATGTCCGCCTGGGTGCGGGCGCGGTCGACGGCGGCGATGCCGTCGCGCAGATCGGAGAAGGCGGTCTGGCGGGCCGTCGAGCCCACCGCCTGCTCGTGAGGGGCGAAGTCGTCGTGAGAGAGGAAGGAGGCGGGCAGCCGGGGGATGATCTCCTCGATCTCCCCGATCCGCCGCTGGATCTCCTCGCTGCCCGAGCGCAGCCGTTGAGAGATCTCCTCGCGCAGCTCGGCGAACGATCGCTCGACCGACGAGCCGATCGCCTGATTCAACTCTTGAATTCTTTCCGAAAGGGACATCCGTTGCTCTCCGCGGCCGTCCTCGTGGGGTTACATCTAACTAAAGGACCTCGATTATTCTGTAGCGGGACGGACGGTGTCAAGCCAAGGCCGGCCGAAAATGCCTCTCAGGCAAGGGCTTAGCCAGGGCTCCGGCCCCCGTCCGCGGCTGTCTTGCCGGGTTTTCGGGGCCTATGGTACGGTCGGATGACGAGGTAGGAGAGACTAAGTCGATGCACGGAAGCCCCGGCCGCGGAAGGCCCCTCACCCCACATCCTGGCCCGGCCCTGGTCCTCGCCCTGCTCGCCCTCCTGATCCCCGCCCTGCTCGCCGGCGGCTGTGGCGCCGCGAAACAAGAAGCCGGGGACCGGCGCGGCCCGTCCGCCGACGCCGAGTGGGCGTGGCTCGAAAAGACCCGGGCGACCCTGGAGGAGCAGCGCGCCCGGCTGGCCATCGCCGATCCCAACCCGGCTCCCGCGTCCCTCGCCGCCCGCGAAGCCCTGCGCAAGCAGACGCTCGCCCTGGCCGGCGAGCTCGACCGCCGCCTCGTCGCGCTCATCAACGCCGATCCGCCGGTGCAGGGCCAGCCGATGACCGAGCGCCAGACGGCGGCCCTGCGCATGAAGGGCGAGGAGGACATCGTTCTCGCCCGTCAGCTTATCGACGAAGGAGGCGACTACCAGCGCGCCATCGCCATCTACAAGGAGGATCTTGCGGTCGATCCCGGCAATCCGCGGTTGGCGGAGGAGCTGGCGAAGGCCCAGGGCCGCCGCTACATGACCCGGGAGACTTTCTCCTCCCTGGCGAAGGGGATGAGCCAGGACGAGGTGCGCGGCCTGCTGGGAGCACCGAACCCCCACAGCGTGCGGGAGTACCCGGACCGCGGCGTCGCCGGCTGGTTCTACCCCAAGGACGCGAGCGGCGCGGCAGCCGCCGTCTGGTTCGCCAGGAACGAAGGGCGGTACACCGTCTACCTCTTCGACTTCGACGCCATCAAGCCGGAGGCCGCGCCCACGCCGCCGCATCCTCAGCCGGCTCCAACGCCGTAGAGAGGGGGCGACTTCCGAGACTTTCGGGGATAATCCCCGGCATGCGCCAGCAAGCCCTCTGGATATCCCTCGTCCTTGCCCTCGCGTTCGCCCTCGCTCCGCTCGCCGCCCAGGAATCCGACGAAGCCGGCGACGCTCCGAAGACGGGCGCCAAGCATGAAGCGTCCGCTCCTGCTCCAAAAGTCGAAGACAAGCTGGTCACCACGCAGCACAAGGCGGTGATCGGCGGCAAGGAGATCCGCTACTCGGCCACCGCCGGCACGCTGATCCTGCGTGACGAGGACGGCAAGCCCCGGGCCTCCATCTACTTCACCTACTACGCGCGGGACGGCGTCGCCGACAAGGCGAAGCGGCCGATCACCTACACCTACAACGGCGGCCCGGGATCGTCCTCCGTCTGGCTGCACCTGGGCGCCTTCGGGCCCAAGCGGGTGAGGACGGACGACGAGGGGATGGCCCTGCCGCCCCCCTACGAGCTCGGCGACAATGGCGAGTCCCTCCTCGACATCACGGACCTGGTGTTCATCGATCCGGTGACCACCGGGTACAGCCGGGCCATTCCGGGCACGGACGCCAAGAAGTTCTACGGCGTGAAGGAGGACGCCGACGCGATGGCGGACTTCATCCGTCTCTGGACGGGCCGCTTCGGCCGCTGGTCGAGCCCCAAGTTCCTGGCCGGCGAGAGCTACGGCACCACCCGCTCCGCCCGCCTGTCGAACGTCCTGCAGAGCCGTCACGGCATGTACCTGAACGGCATCGTGCTGCTCTCGTCGATCCTCAACTTCCAGACCGCCCGTTTCGACGCCGGCAACGATCTGCCGTACCCGCTGTTCCTGCCCACCTACACGGCGATCGCCTGGTATCACAAGCGTCTGCCCGCGGACCTCGAGGCGGCCGGCGTCGAGAAGGCGACGGCGGAGGCGAGGCAGTTCGCCCTCGGCGAGTACACGCTGGCGCTGGCGAAGGGCAACGGCTTGAGCGCGGACGAGACGAAGGCCATGGCGGCCAAGGTCGCGCGCTACACCGGCCTCTCGGCGGACTACGTGGAGCGGGCCAACCTGCGGGTGGAGATCCAGCACTTCGTCAAGGAGCTGCTGCGCGATCAGCGACTGACGGTGGGGCGCCTCGACGGCCGTTTCAAGGGGACGGACCGCGACGTCACCGGCGCCACGGCCGAATCGGACCCCAGCTACGCCGCCATCCAGGGCACCTACACGGCGACCTTCAACGACTACGCGGGCCAGACGCTGGGCTTCAAGAGCGACCTCCCGTACGAGATCCTCACCGACCGCGTCCGGCCGTGGAGCTACAACGAGTTCTCGAACTCCTATCTCAACGTGGCGGAGGACCTGCGCAAGGCGATGGCCCAGAACCCGGCCCTCAAGGTCTTCGTGGGCAACGGCTATTACGATCTGGCGACGCCGTTCTTCGCCACCGAGTACACCTTCGATCATCTCGGCTTCGAGCCCGGCTACCGGCAGCGGGTGAGCCTTCACTACTACCAGGCGGGGCACATGATGTACATCCGCCGCGCCGACCGCGAGCAGCTCAAGAAGGATGTCGCCGCCTTCATGGCCTCGGCGATGGGCGGGAGCTGAAAGATCCTGTTAGGATGACACCGTCATGGAAGCCAGTGTCCGTACCCTGAAGCTCACCTACGAGGACTACCTCTATTTTCCCGAGGACGGGAGGCGGCATGAGCTCATCGACGGAGAGCACTACGTGACGGCGGCGCCGAATCTGAAGCATCAGACGGCTGCCTTGAACCTCTCCAGCGACCTGCGCAATTTCGTCCGCCCCCGCGGCCTGGGTCGCATCTGGCCAGCTCCGACCGATGTGGTGCTCTCCGAGTTCGACGTGGTGCAGCCGGACGTTCTGTTCGTCTCCAAGGACCGTCTGCACATCGCCGCGGGAGGCGCGGAAATTCAGGGGGCTCCGGACCTCGTGGTGGAGATCCTCTCGCCGAAGACCCGGCGGACGGACGCCATCACCAAACGCCATCTCTATGAGAAGTACGGCGTGCTGGAGTATTGGATCGTGGACCCGGAGCTCGAGGCGGTCGAGATCTACCGGCTCACTGGAGGCATCTTTCGCCGCGAGGCCGACGTGTCCACCGAGCAGGAGGACATTCTGACGACTCCCCTCCTGCCTGGCCTCGAAATCGCGTTGGCTGAAATCTTCGAGTAGGCCGAGCCCTTAACGGTTCGCTCCCACCAGAGGCTCCTCCTCCCGCCAAGCCGCCTCGCCGTCCGCGTAGTGCTCCCGCTTCCAGATGGGGATCTCGGCCTTGAGGCGTTCCAGGGCCGTGCGGCTCGCCTCGTAGGCGGCGGCGCGGTGTGGGGAGCTGACGGCGATGACGACGCTCGCCTCGCCCACCGGCACCTCGCCCAGACGGTGGACGATCGCCGCTCTCAGCCCGGGAGTCGCCTCCAGGTCCGTCACGATGCGGCGCAGCCCTTCCAGAGCCATGGGGCGGTAGGCGGAGTAGATGAGCTTCTCGACCGGCCGGCCGGCATGGTGGTTCCGCACGGTGCCCAGGAAGACCACCACGGCTCCCCGGTCCGGACCCGATACGGCGGCGACGACGTGGGCGGTTTCGATGGGACCGTCCACGAGATCCGCGCTGCCGGCGGGGGCCGGCGCGCCGCTGCCGCCGGAAACCGGGGGTAGCAGGGCCACCTCGACGCCGTCTTTCAGGGGTTCTTCGGGAGACACCACGCGGCCGTCGACGGCCACCGCCAGGCGCGGCCAGAGGGGGACGATCCCCGGGTGCTCCTGGTCGAGACGGGCGCGGAGGTCGGCGACAAGGCTGCCCTCGGGCATCTCGATCTCCATCTCCGAGGCGCCGAGGGCGTCGCCGGCACTGGCGAAGGCGAGCAGGTGGATCTTCATCGGGAGGATCGTACAACGAGAGGGCCGCGGCTTCCCCGTAGATATCCCCCATATAATGGCCCCCCTTTGAAGAGAGGCGGAGGACTCGTGGCGATCCTGGAAAGCAAGCTCAAGCGGAATGAGGCGTTCGAACGCCAGGCCGATCATTGGCGGCGGGAGGTGGAGAGGCTGCGCGAGCAGGAGGACCACATCCGCCTGGGCGGCGGCCTGAAGGCGCAGGACAAGCAGCGGGCGCAAGGGAAGATGACGGCCCGCGAGCGGGTCGAGGCGCTGTGCGATCCCGGCACGCCGTTCCTCGAGCTCGGGCTCTGGGTGGCCGACGGCTTCTACCGCGAGTACGGCGGCGCTCCGGCGGCCGGCGTGGTGATCGGCATCGGCGCCATTCACGGCCAGGACGTGGTGGTGGTGGCCAACGACGCCACGGTGAAAGCCGGCGCCTGGTTTCCGCTGACCTGCAAGAAGGTGCTGCGAGCCCAGGAGATCGCGCTGGAGAACCGGCTGTCCATCGTCTACCTGGTGGACTCGGCGGGGGTCTTCCTCCCTCTCCAGGACGAGATCTTCCCCGATCGCGACCACTTCGGCCGCGCCTTCTACAACAACGCCCGCCTCTCGGCCGAGGGGATCTTCCAGATGGCGGCCATCATGGGCTCGTGCGTGGCCGGCGGCGCCTACCTGCCGATCATGAGCGACGAGTCGCACATCGTGGAGGGCACGGGCTCCATCTTCCTCGCCGGTTCCCACCTCGTGCAGGCGGCCATCGGCGAGAAGATCGACAACGAGGAACTGGGGGGCGCCCTCGTGCAGTGCGACATCTCGGGCGTCGTGGACCACCGCCATCCCAACGACGCCGCCTGCCTGGAGAAGATCCGCAGCCAGTTCGCCCAGCTCGCGCCGGGCCCCCAGGCGCCCTTCGCCCGCCGGGCGTCCGCTCCACCGCTCTACCCGGTCGAAGACCTCTACGGCATCATGCCCATCGACCGCTCGCGGCCCTATGACACGCACGAGATCCTGGCCCGGTTGCTCGACGGCAGCGAGCTCGACGAGTACAAGGCCACCCACGGCCAGACCCTGGTCTGCGGCACCGGCTGGATCGGCGGCTGGGCGGTGGGCATCGTGGCCAACCAGCGCTCGGTCGTGGCGCGGCGCACGGGCACCGGCGCGTCGGACCGCGAGCTGCAGATCGGCGGCGTCATCTACTCCGACTCGGCGGCCAAGGGAGCGCGCTTCGTCGAGCTGTGCAACCAGAAGAAGATCCCGCTGCTGTTCATCCAGGACGTGACCGGCTTCATGGTGGGCAGCCGCGCCGAGCGGGGAGGCATCATCAAGGACGGCGCCAAGATGGTGAACGCCGTCGCCAACTCGACGGTGCCCAAGATCACCCTCTTCACCGGCAATTCCTTCGGCGCCGGCAACTACGCCATGTGCGGCAAGGCCTATGGCGCGCGCTTCCTCTACGCCTGGCCCTCGGCTTCGATCTCCGTCATGGGCGGCGATCAGGCGAGCAAGACCCTCGCCTCGATCCAGCTCAAGAACCGCGGCGCGGACGTGACGGAGGAAGAGAAGAAGCAGCTTCTCGACGAGATCAAGGCCCGCTACACCGCCGCCTCCGAGCCCCGCTACGCCGCCGCCCGCCTCTGGGTGGACGCGCTCGTCGATCCCGCCGAGACCCGCCAGATCCTCGCCCGGTCGCTCGCCTGCACGGCGATGAATCCGCGGATCGAGGAGTTCAAAACCGGGGTGCTGCAAACATAAAAACCGGCTGGCCTACACCCAGCCCGCCCGCTGCGCCTTCGGCGAATCCCCCAGGAAGCGGGCGACCTCGAAAAGCACGTCCTGCGTGGCGTAGCCGGTCTCGACCAGACGCCGGAAGAAGAGTAGCGCCATGGTGACGCTCATGCCCACGCCGGGCACCAGACAGATGGGGCGCAACTCCTCGGCCAGCCGCAGGAGGTCCTCGGGGCGGTCCTGCCGTTCATACAGCCGCGCGAGCTCGAGCAGCGCGCGAGCCGCCTCCCGGGCATGGCCCCCCCGCAGCGACTCCCGCATGGCCTCCCGGAAGACCGTCTCCGCCGTCGCTTCGGTCGAGTCCAGAGCCGCCGCCAGGGTGCCCTCCAAAAGGCGCAACCGGACGAGGTTGGCGGTGTCCTCCAGCCGCTCGTACAGGGAGCGCGCCCGGCCGAGCGCCGCCCAGGCCTCCTCGCCCTGGCCGGCCTCGGCGAGCCGCCGGGCCAGGCGGTGAAAGGCCGACGCCGCCAGGGCGGGCTCGCGGTCCTCGTCGAGCCGGGACAGCCCTTCCCGCAGCCGTCCGGTGGCTTCCTCCGCCGCCCCGTCTCCCCCACGCCGGTCGCGCACCGCCGCGGCCAGGATCAGCACCCTGCCTTCGAGATGCCGCTCTCCCAGGGCGCGGTAGAGAACGAGGACCCGGCCGAGCAGGCCCTCCGCCTCGTCGAGCCGCTCCTGCTCGGCCATCAACCGGGCCTGGAGCTCCAGCCGCTCCGCGCGGCCGAGCGCCCGCCGTTGCCGCCGCGTGCCGCTCTCGCGGGCCTCGGGGGGAGCCTCGCCGAGATTCCACAGGCGGCGGGTCAACGTGACGCACCGCGCGCAGCCGGAGAGAAGATGGAGAATGACCGCGCGCCGCTCCTGCGCGCCGGCCTCGTTGCGCATGAAGCGCTCAAGGATCCGCGGATCGGGATGTTGTCCGGACATGTCGCTTGAAGCTCCTCCCGGGGACTCCGAGCCTCGCGGAGTCCCGCTGAATCGCGTCCCGACTCAAGTCACAACGCTGGAAGCGAGAACTTTCAATGGGGACGGGCGGGATGAGTATAGGACAGATATTCTGTATTTGGGGCATCTCGCGGCGCCAAATCATCCGTGCGGCGAGAACAAGGGTATGCCATTGCAGAACCTTTTTCTACGTCTAAGTTGTTGAACCACATAAGTTTGCGCTTGCCAGGCAGCCACGGATGAGGATACATTCCGGGGCATGTCGATCTTCAACGGATTGGGAAGAGCATTACGCTGGCTCCGTGACCGGCAGGGCAAGCGGCAGTACCAGGTCGCCGATACGGCGGGAATCACCAAGGCGATGCTCTCGGCCTATGAGACCGGGAAGCAGAAGCCGTCCCTCGACACGCTGGAGAAAATCCTCGCCGCTCTGGAGTGTGACCTCAACGATCTGCACAACTCGTTGCAGATCGTCAACGAGCGGCCGGAGGCCATCCGGCGTCCCGGCTCTGGCCGGGACAACTGGCAGACCCTGGGTGGCGGGCAGGATTCCACGGACGCGAGCGGTCTCAACGTCTACCGCGTCCTGGGCCTCAGCCGTCAGATCCCGGCACAGGAAGAGCAAGCGCTGAGCGAGATGTTGGAGGGCTTCCACAAGCTGGTTCGCTACCTCCACAACGCGATCGCCCAGCCGCCGGCTCCGCCTGGCAAGCCGGACGAAGAGCCGAGCTGAAGACCCGGCGGCTCTTGCGGGCCGCCGCGCCGTTTTTCCTCGCTCCCTGAAGCTCCTGCTTTCTCTTTTCGAGCCGGCCCCCCTCCTTGCCGGTTCGCTGTCCGCACTTTTCCCCCCGCATTCGCGCACGGTTCTTGCAACCTCTTGATGGGCCGCGGGAAGCTCCCTGTGGCACATGGATGCGGACTTGATCGTCCGCGAAGGGCGGTCCCGTGGATGTCGATCTCGAATGGCGTGTTGCCCGGCTTCAGTCTGGCGATCATCTTTGTCTGATCTATCGTAGCGCCGCCGAGCAGACGGCCGCGCTGGTGTCTTTTTACAGGGCAGGCCTCAACGCCGGCGAAAGGTGCTTGTTCGTCGGCCACGCCACCAGCGCCCGCCGCTTGGAGCGCGCCCTCGAAAGCGCCGGCGTCGCCGTCGGCTCCGAGCGCGAGCGCGGCTCTCTCGTGCTCCTCACCCGCCGGGAGGACTGGCTGCCCGCCGGCCGTTTCGATCCCGGCGCCATGATGGACGTCCTGCGGCAGGCGGAGCAGCAGGCCCTCGACGACGGCTACTCGAGCCTGCGCGCGAGCTGGAACATGAGCTGGGTGCTCGAAGGCACTCCAGGCGCCGACCGGCTGCTGGAGTACGAGGCCCACCTGGGCCGTTTTCTCCCCGGCAGCCGTACCTGCGCCCTCTGCCGCTATGGGCGCGAGAGCGTTTCCGCCGACTGCATTCAGGATGCCCTGCACACCCATCCCCTGGTCGTGCTGGGGCACCAGATCTGCCACAACGCCTACTATGAGCCGCCAGACATGGTGCTCGGCGGCCACTCGGCCGGAGAGCGGATCGACTGGATGGTGGCCCAGCTCCAGCAGTCGCGCCTGGGCGAGCAGAAGCTGGAGGACATGACCCTGCGGCTGGCCCAGAAGAGAGCCGCTCTGGCGCGCGCCGACCGCGCCAAGGAGGAGATGCTCTCCATGCTCGCCCACGAGCTGCGCAACCCCCTGGGAACGATCAGCAACGCGCTCGAGGTGTTGCGTCTGAAGGGCGAAGGCGACGAGACCTGGAGGCGGGCCATCGACGCCGCCGAGCGCCAGGTCCACCATCAGGCGTTGTTGATCGACGACCTGCTGGAGGCTTCTCGGGTCACCCGCCGCGAGATCGAGCTGGAGTGCGGCGACCTGAACCTCGTCGAGCTGGTGAGAGAAACCGTCGAAAGCTTCCGGCAGACCCTGAAGACCGCCGGCCTCACCCTGGAGCTCGACCTGCCGGCGGAGACGCTGTGGATGCGCGGCGACCGCCTGCGCCTTTCCCAGGTGCTTTCGAACCTGATGCAAAACGCCTTGCAGTTCACCCCGCGGGGCGGCCGCATCGCCGTGCGGGCGGGCCTGCTGCCGGGAAACCGCCGCGTCGAGCTCTCCGTCCGCGACAACGGCGCCGGCATCTCGCGGGAGGAGCTGCCTTACCTCTTCGAGGTCTTCAGCCAAGCCGATCACCAGAGCCTCGACCGCTCCCGGGGCGGCCTGGGCGTCGGCCTCGCCGTCGTCAAGGGCTTGGTGGAGATGCACGGCGGCGAGGTCGAGGCGCACAGCGAAGGGCTCGGCCTGGGGGCCGAGATCGCCATTCGTTTGCCCGTGGCGATCGGTGAGCCCGCCGGCGTGGAGCTGGAGAAAATGCCCGCTCCCTGCAGCGCCCGCCGCATCCTCGTCGTCGAGGACAACGCCGACGCCGCCGTCACCATGCGCGACTTCCTGGAGCTTTCCGGCCACGAGGTCCACCTCGCGGCCTCCGGAGCCGACGGCGTTCAGGCCGCCCGGGACTTCCATCCGGAGATCGTGCTGTGCGACATCGGCCTGCCGGGAATGGACGGCTTCGAGGTGGCCGCGGCGCTACGTAGCGACCCCACCACCAGCTCCGCCAAGCTGATCGCCGTCACCGGCTACGGCGGCGCCGAGGACCGCCGGCGCTCCAAGGAAGCCGGCTTCGACCTCCACCTCACCAAGCCCGTCGATCCGGCGCAACTGCGGGCAGTATTGCGATAGGCCCTCTACACCGGCAGCAGGGCATAGCGGAGCACGAACAGCACCGCCAGCACATACATCAGCCAGTGGACCTCCCGCCAGCGGCGGGCGGCCACCTTCACCAGCACGTAGACCAGGATTCCCGCCGCCAGGCCGTGGGTGATGTTGAAGGTCAGCGGCATCAGCAGCGCGGTGAAGAAGGCGGGGGCCGCCTCGGTGATGTCCGTCCAGTCGATCTCGCGCACGGCGCGCACCATCAGGGTGCCCACCAGGATCAGCGCCGGGGCCGTCAGCGGCGTGAAGCCGCCCGCGTCCGGCCGGCTGATCGCCCCTACCAGCGGCGTGAAGAAGAGGGAGAGCAGCAGCAGCCCGCCGGTGACCACGCTGGCGAGTCCCGTCCGCGCTCCGACCGCCACCCCCGACCCGCTCTCGATGTAGGCGGTCACCGGCGAGGTGCCGAAGAGCGCGCCGCCCACCATTCCCATCGCGTCGGCCGTCAGCGCCCGCTCGATGCGCGGCAGCTCACCGTCCTTGAGCAGACCCGCGTGGTGGGCGAGGCCCATCAACGTCCCCAGGGTGTCGAAGAGGGCGAAGAAGAGGAGCACCAGGATCAACGGCGCGTACTGAAGCCGCAACGCACCCAGGAAATCGATCTGCAACCCCGGCAGCGCGAGGCTCGGCGCCGACACCAGCGACGCCGGCAGCGTCACCTCGCCCGTGATCAGCCCGGCCACGACCGTGGCCGCGAGCCCCCAGAAGATGGCCGTCCTCACCCCCGCGGCCATCAGCACCAGGGACACGGCGAGGCCGAACAGCGTCAGCAGGGCGGCGGGCGACGAGTGCCCCAGCGCGACCATGGTGTCCTTGTCGGCGCGAACGATCCCCCCGTGCTGAAGGCCGATGAAGGCGATGAAGAGGCCGATGCCCACCGCGCCCGCCAGCTTGATGACCTCCGGCACCGCCCGCACCAGCACCCGCCGCGCGCCGGTCACCGTCAGCAGCACGAAGATCACCCCGGCCCAGAACACCATCCCCAGCGCCGTCTGCCAGCGCACCCCGGAAGCGGCGCAGATGCCGTAGGCGAAGAACGCGTTCATCCCCATTCCCGGCGCCAGAGCGATGGGGTAGTTGGCCAGGAACGCCATCAGCAGCGTGGCAAAGGCGGCGCTCAACGCCGTGGCCACGATCGCTCCCTGCAACGGCATTCCCGCCGCCGTGAGGAACATCGGGTTCACGGCCAGGATGTAGGCCAGGGTGAGGAACGTCGTGAGCCCGCCGAGGGCCTCCCGGCCGGGAGTCGAGCCGGCGGCGCGGACGTGGAAGATGCGTTCGAGCATTGGGCACCATCTTAGCTCCTGCGGTACACTTCCCCGCCATGCTTTCCCGAGACCTATTGCGCGACGATCCCGAGAAGGTGCGCCACGGCCTGGGGAACCGGAAGGCGGACCTGGGGCCCCTGGACTCCTGGGTGCGGCTCGACGCCGAGCGACGGACCGCCCTGGTGGAGTCGGAGGATCTCAAGCGCCAGCGCAACGAGGCCAGCCGCGCCATCGGCGAGATCAAGAAGAAGGGCGGCGACGCCTCCGAGCCGATCGCCGCCGTCGGCCATCTCAAGGCCCGCATCGAGGAGCTGGAGGTGCGCCTCGCCGCCCTCGATCCGGAGCTGCTGGCCGTCGAGCAGAGCTTGCCCAACCTGCCGCACGCCTCCGTTCCGGTCGGCGGCGAGGACGCCAACCGCTGCGAGCGGACCGTGGGCACGCCCAGGGAATTCGACTTCACCCCCAAGGCCCACTGGGACCTGGGGCCCGAGCTGGGCATCCTCGACTTCGAGCGCGGCGCCAAGCTCACCGGCGCCCGCTTCACCGTCTCCTTCGGTGCCGGCGCCCTGCTCGAGCGGGCGCTCATCGGCTTCATGCTCGATCTCCACACCCGCAATCACGGCTACACCGAGGTGCTGCCGCCATTCATCGTCAACCGCGACAGCCTCGTCGGCACCGGGCAGCTCCCCAAGTTCGAGCAGGACCTCTTCCACCTGGAAGGGTATCCGTACTACCTGATCCCCACCGCCGAGGTGCCGGTCACCAACATTCACCGCGACGAGACGCTGGAAGAAGCCGTCCTGCCCGTGCGCTACACGGCCTACACCCCCTGCTTCCGCAGCGAGGCGGGCTCGTACGGCAAGGACGTCCGCGGCCTCATCCGCCAGCACCAGTTCAACAAGGTGGAACTGGTGCAGCTAACGACGCCGGAGACGAGCTACGACGCCCTGGAGGAGCTGACCGGCCACGCCGAGGTGATCCTGCAGCGGCTGGAGCTCCCCTACCGGGTGATGACGCTGTCGACGGGAGACATGGGCTTTGGGGCGGCGAAGACCTACGACCTCGAGGTCTGGCTGCCGGGCCAGCAGGCCTACCGGGAGATCTCCTCCTGCAGCAACTGCGAGGACTTCCAGGCCCGGCGGGCGAACCTTCGTTACCGTCCCGCGGGAGGCGGCAAGACGCGCCTCCTCCACACCCTGAACGGCTCCGGCCTGGCGGTGGGCCGCACGCTGATCGCCATTCTGGAGAACTATCAGCAGGCGGACGGCTCGGTAGTAATTCCTGAAGCCCTGCGCCCCTACACCGGGGGGTTGGAGCGGATCACCGCCAGGAAGTAAGCTTGTTTGCACACATCCCCCGGAGGGGTGGCTGAGCGGTCTAAAGCAGCGGTCTTGAAAACCGCCGGTCGTTCACGCGGCCCGTGGGTTCGAATCCCACCCCCTCCGCCATTCATAGTTCTTTGTGGCATCTAGAAGTAGTGTAACCGCCGTTTCAGGCTCGTGCTTCTTCGTGTCAGCCAGGCTTTTATCCATGAAATGGAAGAGTAGAAACCTTCGCGAGCTTGCTGAAATTATTTGCGGCAACGTCGATCATTTCCGATATCGTTCGAGCAGATATATCACCGAGTTTTTCGAGGACTGTGACCTTGGCTACACTCACGATGGTTCGACCCGTTCGGCGTGGGTTGCAGATCGGTTGACGGAAGTACTCGCGCAACCGCATCCCAGCCCTATCATTCCGCCCAATGCATTCATCCGAATCATTCGCGCTGTGCTCGACAAGGGCGAGGCGCAGGAGGGCGACCCAGATAGGAAAAAGGCGCTTGCCGCACTGAACGTTGTTCTGACGCGCGAGGGCTGGGAAGCGTTCTACGACGAGCACGGCAGCGGACAGCTTCGCCACATTGCTACGAATACCGTCGCACAGATGGCAAACCCGCACCGTCCAATGACGCCATCGGAATTAGAGCGCAGAGACCAACTCACTGCCTATCTCGACAAATGCTCCGAGGATGAGCTGATTGAGGAGGTACTGCTGCCGCTGTTTCGCCAGCTAGGATTCCACCGCATCACGGCAGCGGGCCACAAGGACAAGGCTCTGGAATATGGCAAGGACGTGTGGATGAAGTATACCTTGCCAACTCTCCATGTTCTCTACTTTGGCATACAGGCCAAGAAGGGCAAGGTAGACTCGGCAGGCATTGGCAAGGACGGCTCCAGTAATATCGCCGAAATACATAATCAGGTGAGCATGATGCTCGGGCACGAGATATTCGACCCAGAGCTAAACCGGCGTGTACTGGTTGACCATGCTTTCATCGTTGCAGGTGGCGAGATCACGAAGCAGGCAAGAAACTGGCTTGGCAACAAACTGGACGCGCCCAAGCGCTCACAGATCATGTTCATGGATAGAAACGACATTCTCAACCTGTTCATCGTGGCGAACCTGCCGCTGCCAAAAGGTGCGTTGCCTCCATCAAATGGATTCGACGCGCTAGACGACGAGATACCGTTCTAGCCGACTGCCGTCAAGCCGCGCTGTGCTCGCCCGAAGGTGGCCGCAGTGTGTGGTGAATGCGGAAGCGCCGCAGGAACGCCCACCAGCACCCTCTGGGAGTCGCGGGGATCGATGCAGATGGAGTGGATGCCGGGCACGCGTAGCCGCCCCCGAACCACTTCTTGCGCTCCGGCAGGTCCCAGAGCGGGCGGTTGAGCTCCCAGGACCGGCCGCCGTCGTCCGAGCGGAAGCGGCCGCTAGGAAGGGTGCTGCACCAGAGCGTCGACGTCTGTCCGGCGCCTCCTCCTGCAAGAGCCCAGATCTTGCCCACTCGCCAGCTCACGGTCTTGCCGTTGGCGTCGACGTCCTCGAGCCCCTCGGGCTTGGGCGGATAGGTGGGAGCCGAAAGCTCCGCCCACGTCTCGCCGCCGTCGTCCGAGCGGTGGAGTTTGACGCCGAAATGCCCGAGTTCCAGGGCGGTGTAGAGCCGGCTGGGGGGCGACTTGGCGCGTTGGGAGGAGAAATTCTGGGGACCAATCCTCGAAAGTGGCTCGGCGCCAAGCTACTACATATGTAGTAACCTCAAGGGTAAGGGGGTTGCTATGACCGTCATCGTAGATCTGGACGACCAGCTTGCCAACCGTGCTCAGGAGATGGCGGAAGGCCTCGGGATGAGCCTGAACCAGCTCATTCGGCACTACCTGGAGGATCTCACCACCAAATCCTCTGCGGAGGAGGACATCGCAGAGATCCGCCGCCTCTCCGGTCGCGGCCACTCCAAGGGGTGGAAGTTCAATCGCGACGAGATCTATGAGCGCTCGTAGCTTTCTCGATACCAACATCCTGGCCTACACGGACGACGCGGACGCTCCGGAGAAGCAGTCGAAAGCTCTCGAGATCGTCGAGCGATGCCGGCGTGAGAGAACGGGCGTAGTCTCTACTCAGGTCCTTCAGGAATACTTCGTCACGGCGACGAAAAAGCTCCGCGTACCGTCGGAAGACGCGAAGCGGAAGGCTGAGCTCTTCGGTCGCTTTAGCCTGTTTCGGATCGGGCTCGATGACATTCTTGCCGCGGTCGACCTGCACCGGGTCCACCAGTTCTCCTTGTGGGATGCCTTGGTGATCCGGGCAGCTCTGCGGTCTGGATGCTCCATTCTCTTCTCGGAGGATCTTCAGGCCGGGCGCAAGATCAACGGGCTGGAGATCGTAAACCCGTTTCTGTGAAGCATCCCAGATGGATGGAGGCAGGACCGGGGGGCCCCTTCCGGAGGCTGTAGGCGGGCAGTGACACGGGAGTGACACAAGAGCATGGTGTCTTTCCGAGTCAAGTCCCTAAGCCATGAAGAACCAAGAAGATCCACGGCGGAAGGCATGGGAAGCAACCGGTCTTGAAAACCGCCGGTCGTTCACGCGGCCCGTGGGTTCGAATCCCACCCCCTCCGCCAAGATGTCCTCAGATCCCAAGCTTCCGCCGGGCTTCCATCATGGGAGCGGAGTGACGTAGGTCCGGAAGAGATAGTCGGCTCCCGGGGCGTGGCTGGCCCGGCCGTTCGGATAGGGGTTGTTGATGTTGAGGTTGACCCAGCCGACGTTGATCGCGGGGATCGAGAAGCGGTAGGTGTACAGGCTCCCGGCCTGGACGAGGGCCGGCGTCAAGAATTGGAAGGTCTGAAACTCGTTGAGCTTGTACTGGAAGGTCACGTCCTGGGTCGCCAGGAGCGGCCCGCCGGTCCCCTCCCCCGCGTAGATCCGCAGGACGCCGGCCTGAGACTGGTTGGTGAGCCCCGAGGCGACACTCAGGTCGAGCTGGGTGAGGAGCCCTGTCTTGCCGGCGGTAAACGACTGCCACTGATCGAGGCCCCCGGCTCCCCAGCCCCCCACCGTCTGCGACTGGTCGAGCAGGGGCTGCGCCGACGACACCCGCACGTTGTCGACGAGCGGCCCGGCGCAGGTACCGTCGTTTTCGAGGCTCGCAAACGAGATCACCGTCGACGAGCTCGAGGCCGTAAAGTTGACCGAAGCGGCATGCCAGATGTTGGTACCGCCCAGATATCCCTCGGCGAGCGGGTCCGCTGAGACCATGATGGAGGCACTCCCGGCGCTCGCCCGCATGGGCTTCGGCCCAAAGTAGCATCCCGGGTAGGGGTGACCGGAGTAGGAGAAGCTCAGGGTGTACGGAACCCCGGGTATCGTCGCGATCGTCTGCGAGATCACGCCCGGTGTGCTGCCATTAAAGCTGTTCAGGTCGACCAGACGATAGCCGTCCGCAGCGATGATCGAGTTGGGGACGCTCGAGTTCGAATCATGCCAGTCCACACCGCCGCCGCTGACCGTCCAATTGGGAATCGTGTCAGTCGCCCCGTTGTACCCGATCGGCGCCCAAAAGCCGTGGTTGCTCGGCCAGCCGCCGTTCACCTGGGTCGTGGCTTCAAACCCCGTCTCGAAGCTTCCGTTCTGGACGAGATTGTTGGCCGTCACCCGCACGTTGTCGACGAGCGGCCCGGCGCAGGTGCCGTCGTTTTCGAGGCTCTGGAACGAGATCACCGTCGACGAGCTCGTGGCCGTAAAGCTGACCGAAGCGGCATGCCAGATGTTGGTACCGCCCAGATATCCCTCGGCGAGCGGATCCGCCGAGACCACGGTGGAGGCGCTCCCGGCGCTCGCCCGCATGGGCTTCGGCCCGAAGTAGCATCCCGAGTAGGAGTGACCGGAGTAGAAGAAACTCAGGGTGTACGAAACCCCGGGCAACGTCGAAATCGTCTGCGAGATCAAGCCCGGTGGATTGCTGCAGCAGCTGTTCAGGTCGACAAAACGAGCGCCGTCCGCGGCGATCATCGAGTTGGGGACGCTCGAGTTCGAATCGGACCAGTCCACACCGCCGCCGCTGACCGTCCAATTGGGAATCGTGTCCGTCGCCCCGTTGTACCCGATCGGCGCCCACAAGCCGTGGTTGCCCGGCCAGCCGCTGTTAATCTGGGTCGTGTTTTCGTACCCAGTCTCGAAGCTTCCGTTCTGGACGAGATTGGCTTGAGCCGCGGCTGGGATTGACACGAACCCCAGTGACAGTCCGACAAACAGGGAAAGGCCGATGACGCTTCTCTTCTTCATGGGGACTCCTCCTTGCGGCGGGATTGCCGCTTCACTACGTCATTCGGAATTCGGAGGGCGGGGCTATCAAGGGTCGTCAAAGGCGGGTCGAGGTTGGGTCGGTCGAGAGAACCTGGGCGAGGGTGTTCAGAAGGCTCGGCCGCGACGCCCATCGCCGCCCGGGCATAAATGCCAGGGCTAGGCAGGACGCCGGATGAATCCGGCTTCAAGTCCCCTTCAGGGGGCGCCATTCAATAGCCCCGGCATTTATGCCCGGGCGGAGGTCGGCGTCGCGAGGGAGCTCTGGGGCGAGCAGGTGGCTTCAGTGAAGTAATCCCAGATGGATGGAGGCAGGACTCCCCTCACCGATATCCCGCCGCCTGCAGCTCGAACAGCTCGGCGTAGCGGCCGCCCTGGGCCAGCAGCTCCTCGTGGGTTCCTTCCGCTTCGATCTGCCCCTCGGCCAGCACCAGGATGCGGTCCGCCATGCGCACGCTGGAGAAGCGGTGGGAGATCAGCACGGCGGTCTTGCCCTCGCTCAGCTCCTTGAAGCGCTGGAAGATCTCGAACTCGGCTCGCGCGTCGAGCGCCGCCGTCGGCTCGTCGAGGATCAGCACCTGGGCGTCGCGCATGTAGGCGCGGGCGATCGCCACCTTCTGCCATTCTCCCCCCGAGAGATCCACGCCGCCACGGAAGCGCTTGCCGATGAGCTGATCGTAGCCTCGGGGCAGCTTCTCGATCACTTCGTCGGCCAGGCTGCGCTCGGCGGCGGTGACGATGCGCGCGCGGTCGCCCCTCGCCGCGATACGGCCGACGGCGATGTTCTCGGCGGCGGTGAAGTTGTAACGCATGAAGTCCTGGAAGATGACGCCGATGTTGGCCCGCAGCTCGTCCAGGTCGTACTCGCGCAGGTCGTACCCGTCGAGGAGAATGCGTCCCTCGTCCGAGTCGTAGAGCCGCGCCAGCAGCTTGACCAGGGTCGTCTTGCCGGCGCCGTTCTCGCCGACCAGGGCCAGCACCTCGCCGGCCCGGAGGGTGAAGCTCAGGTGGCGCACCGCCCAGCGCTCGGCGCCGGGATAGCGGAAGCCGACGTCCTCGAAGGTGAAGCCCTGGCGGATCGGCATCGGGAAGGGCCGCGGTTCCAGCGGCGAGACGATCTCCGCCTCGATCTCGAAGAACGAGAACAGGTCGTCGAGATAGAGCGCCTGCCCGGCCACCTGGGAGAAGCCGATCAGCAGATCCTCGAGCAGGTTGCGCAGACGGCGGAAGGAGCCGGCGAGAAAGGTGAGGTCGCCGATGCTGAAGTCGCCTCGCAGGGTGCGCCAGGCGATGAAGGCATAGGCCACGTAATACCCCACCGTGCCGATGGCGGTTAGCGCGCCGCCCCACAGGGCGCGGTGGGTCGCGAGCTTGCGGTTGTCCTCGTAGATCTGTCCGGACAGCCGGCGATAGCGCTCGATGAGGAAGGAGGTGAGGCCGAAGATCTTCACTTCTTTGGCGGTCTCGACGCTGGCGCCGGTCAGGCGCACGTAGTCGAGCTCCCGGCGCTCCGGGGTCCGCGCGTAGTTGAGGGAGTAGCTCTGCGCGTTGAAGTGCGCCTCGCCGAGGAAAGCCGGCACCAGCGCCAGGAGCAGGAGCGCGATCAGCCACGGCGCATAGACGACCAGCCCGGCGGCGAAGCTGACGATGGTCACCAGGTCCTGGGCCTGGCCGAAGAGCTGGGTCATCAGAGAGGTCCGGCCCGTGGTCTGCCGGCGGGCGCGGTCGAGACGGTCCTGAAGCTCGCTGTCCTCGAAGTCCTCCAGGTCCAGCGTCGCCGCGTGCTCCATCAGGCGCACGCTGGTGATGTTGGTGAACTGCTCCGAGAGGAGGGCGTCGAGCAGCGAGACGACGCGGCCCACCACGTCCGCCAGCACCGCCAGGGCGAACTCGCTCGCCAGCAGCCAGCCGAGATGGGTGAGCAGCCCGCTGGCCAGCCAATCGTTGAGACTCGCGGGTGCGCCCGGCGTCCGCGCCAGCCGGATCACCTCGTCGATGATCAGCTTGCCGACGTAGAGGGTGACGACCGGCAGCAGCGCGCGCAGCAGGCGCAGGATCAGGTCGCCCGCGGTGAGGCTGGGGCTCGTCTGCCAGACCAGCTTCAGAAAGGGCGGCAGGTTGCGTAGCGCGCCGAAGCGCTCGCGCAGAGTTCGCGGTGACGGGAGTGGCGTGCCGCCCGGCCCCCGGGGCAAGGGGTCTCCACGACCGCCCATGGTGTAGTTGCGAGGCATTCCCGGAAGACTCAGCAATTACCGCGCCCGGTGCGGTGCGGTGCGGTAGATCGAGCCGAGGTCCCACTACCAGGAGGAGACTCAACTGAACTCTTCCTCAAGGAGACTCCAATGTTTAGAAACCTGCCCATCGCCTCCCCAGAACTGCGTGCCCTAGTCTAGAAGGCGTCTCGAAAGAAAGTTGACGACGACGCCTATGCCGCCAGGGATTGAAATCACCTGGCTACCCTCTGTAGTCCCTACGGGACATGGGAAGAACGAAATAGCAGTCCCGGAGGGGACAAGCGTCGGTAGCCAGGGATTTCAATCCCTGGCAGCATAGGCGTCGCGGTCCCCCCACCTTTCGGGACACTCTGATACCTTACGGGCCTGATCTGAACGACTGGAAGGAGGCTCAAGATGATGCTCCCGCTGCTCGTAACCGCTTTCCTGATCGCCTCGCCCCAGGCTCCGGCCTCGACGCCGGCGCCGGCGGCTCCAAAACCGGCCCCGGCCGCTTCCGCGCCGGGGCCGCGCGACGAGAAACTCCCCGCCTCCGAGTCGCAGGCCAAGGCGGCGCTGGACAAGAGCCCCCGCCACGGCGAGTACGTGGACGTCAAGAACCCCGCGGGCGGCCCGGCGATCCGCACCTGGGTCATGTATCCCGAGCGCAAGGACAAGGCCGGCGTCGTCCTCGTCATCCACGAGATCTTCGGTTTGAGCGACTGGGCCCGCGCCGTCGCCGACCAGCTCGCGAAGGAGGGCTTCATCGCCGTCGTCCCCGACCTGGTCTCCGGCATGGGTCCCAACGGCAAGGGATCGGATGGGGCGGCGAGCCGCGACGACGTCGTCGCTCTCGTGCGCGCCCTCACCCCCGCCGAGGCGACCGCGCGGCTGAACGCCGTCCGCGACTACGCGATCCATCTGCCATCGGCCAACGGCAAGGCGGCCACGATCGGCTTCTGCTGGGGGGGCGGCCAGAGCTTCGCCTACGCGGCGAGCCAGCCCACCCTCGCCGGGGCGGTCGTGTACTACGGCGTTCCGCCCGCGCCCGGTGACATGGAGCGCATCAAGGCTCCCGTCCTCGGCTTCTACGGCGGCGACGACGCCCGCGTCACCGCCACCGTCACGACCGCCGAGGCCGGGATGAAGAAGCTCGGCAAGACCTACGAGCCCCACGTCTTCGAGGGTGCCGGCCACGGCTTCCTGCGGGCGCAGGACGACCGCAACGGCGCCAACCTCAAAGCCACGCAACAGGCTTGGCCGCGGACGGTCGCCTTCCTGCGGGAGCAGTTGAAGTAGAGCGCCTTCCAACGCTCCATTGGAAGAATCCAACGGTCCGTCGGATAGTTCCAACGCTTCG
Organism: Thermoanaerobaculaceae bacterium; assembly: GCA_963717295.1. Classification (GTDB taxonomy): domain Bacteria; phylum Acidobacteriota; class Thermoanaerobaculia; order Multivoradales; family UBA5704; genus DATARR01. The sequence continues at coordinate 5,132,787 of OY970330.1, read as the reverse complement.
TCGGAAAGTACGATGCTCCATTGGATAGTTCCAACGTTCCGTCGGAAGTTCCAATGCTTCGTCGGAAAGTACGATGCTCCATTGGATAGTTCCAACGCTCCGTTGGAAGAATCCAACGGTCCATCGGATAGTCCGACGCGCCGTTGGAAGAATCCGATGCTTCGTCGGAAGTTCCGACGCTCCGTTGGATAGTCCCAACGCTGCGTCGGAAAGTCCGACGCTCCATCGGAAGCTCTAACGCTCCGTTGGAATCTCCGATACTCTGTTGGATGAATCCAATGCGCTGTTGGATCGTTCCAACGGTCCATCGGAAGCTCCGACGAGCTGTTGGAAAGGGAGATCCTGCCATGGGAATGATCAAAGAGTTCAAGGAGTTCGCGGTGAAGGGGAACGTCCTCGATCTGGCGGTCGGCGTCATCATCGGCGCCGCGTTCGGCAAGATCGTCTCCTCGCTGGTGGACGACGTCATCATGCCGCCCATCGGCATGGCGCTGGGGAAGGTCGACTTCGCCAACCTGTTCTGGAATCTGGGAGACAAGCCGGTCGCCACCGTCGCCGCGGCCAAGGCGGCGGGTGTGCCGACGATCAACTACGGGCTCTTCCTCAATAACGTCATCAGCTTCCTGATCGTCGCCTTCGTGGTCTTCCTCATCGTCAAGCAGTTCAACCGCATGCGGCGGCAGGAACCGGCCCCGGCCGCCGCTCCGACCACGCGGGAGTGCCCCTACTGTCTCTCGGCCATCCCCCTCAAGGCGACCCGCTGCCCCCACTGCACCTCGGAGCTGAAGCCCGCGGCGTAGAGGGGGACCTCGGAAGTCCTCAAAACGCCTCGATGTCCGCCCGGCTGGCGAGGGTTCCCCGGGGGTTGTGGTAGGTCTTCACCTCGCCCGTCTCCGGACGCGTGACGGTGATCGTGTAGTCGACGTCCGAGAGGGCGCCGAAGAAGACCCAGTACTTGCCGTTGACGGCGCGGCCGTCCAGCACCTTGACCGTCAGCTCCAGATTGGCGTCGTCGAAGAACCAGAAGGCACCGGTGTCACTCGTCAGGGGCACGGCCGTGGCCGCGCGGGGGGTTCCGGGGGTGCCGGTGCGAGGGTCCGTGAACTGGACCTCAACGGTGAATCCGGAGGCGAGGCAGAGAAAGGACCGCGGTCCGACGACGGGCGGGCAGCCGGCGGGCGAAGCCTGTGACGGGACGGCGGCCGGCAAGCTCGCCGTTCGCGCCCCGCCGGAGACCCCGAAGGGAAAGGCCATCACGTCCGCGAAGCTGGCGAACTGGCCCGCCGGGTTGTGGTAGGCGCGCTCGACGCCGGTCAGCGTATCGGTCACCGTCAGCGTGTACTCGACGTTCGAGAGCGATCCGCTGTAAAGCCAGTAGCGCAGGTTGACCGAGGTGCCGTCGAGCACCTTGATCATCAGCTCCAGGTTCTGGTCGCCGAAGAACCAGAAGGCGCCGGTGTCGCCGGTCAGCGGCAGGGCGTGCCCGGCTCCGGTATCGCCGTTGTTCGGGTTCGTCCAGGCGACGCGGGCGTGGAATCGTCCGCTGGGGCCGAGGCAGAGGACGGAGGATCCCGGGATACAGGGAACCGCGTCCAGACGCTGGCCGAGGATGGTGGAGGCGCTGCCGTCCCCATAGGTGGGAAGGGCTTCAGGTCCGAGCGTCCAGAGAGCGAGGAAGTTGCCCGCCGAATCCGCGGCCAGGGCCGGCTCCGAAACCCAGGGAAGGAACGTTACCGGCGTCAGCTCATGCCACGAGCGGTCGAACAGATGGCCCTGGCCACCGGTGCCGAGGACCAGCGTGTTGCCGCCAGGGTCCGAGACCGCGTCGAACGATATTCCCCCGGAAAGGGCAAGCCCGACCTCACCCGTGAGGGGGTTGCCGGCGGCGTCGAAGCTCCGTTCCTTCACCGCCAGGAAAGGCGCCAAGAGCGGAGTGTAGAGCCAGAGAACGCTGAAACCGCCGTCCGGCCGAAACAGTGGGCGCGGCCCGATCCGGTTGGGAAAGCCCTCGGCCTCGTTCACCTGGATCGGCGGAGCCCAGTCTCCGGAGGGTCCCAGCCGTTGCACGCGAACCGGAGCGGCGTTGCCGGCGAGGAAGTGAATCCACTCGGCCAGGAACCCGCCATCCGGAGCGGCGGCCACCCTCACGGGAGGCGTGGCCGAGAGGCTCTCCGGGGTCAGGCCCTTGCGATCGCCCAAGGTGCCATCGGGCCTCACGCGCCGGGCGTAGACATAGCTCTGGCCGATCTGGGGGTTGCTGATGACCGTCCATACCACCAGCGCGTCGCCGGCCGCATTGAGGGCGACATCGCAGCTATAAGCCGAAGCGGAAGTATCGACGCGGACGGCGGCGCCCAGCGGCGTGCCGTGGGAGTCGTAGCGGCGGAGGAAGACACCCCCCGGGTCGATCCATGCCACCGCGAAGCCCGCTGCGTTGCCGGCCACCCGCGGCGACGCCGGGGTGGAACCGGCCGGGTTGATCTGAAACTCATGGCCCGAGGGCGCGCCCATGGCGTCGAGCAACCGGCCGAAAACCTGGGTGTGCTGATTGGCGTCCGGACCGGCCCAGACGGCCAGAGGGCTGCCGGCCGGGCCGAAGGCCACCCCCGGAGAGAACTGTGCGCCGGGCGTCGTTTCATTGATCACGGCAAGGGGTCCCAGCGTGGGAACGATCTGCCCCCCCGCGGGAACCGCGCAGAGGGCGGCGGCGAACAGCATGGCAACGTGTGACCGGTTCATCATCTCTCCTCAGAACGCCTGCGTGTCCGCCCGGCTGGCGAGGGTTCCCCGGGGGTTGTGGTAGGTCTTCACCTCGCCCGTCTCCGGACGCGTGACGGTGATCGTGTAGTCGACGTCCGAGAGGGCGCCGTAGAAGACCCAGAATTTGCCGTTGACGGTGCGGCCGTCCAGCACCTTGATCATCAGCTCCAGGTTGGCGTCGTCGAAGAACCAGAAGGCGCCGGTGTCCGAAGTCAGGGGTACGGCCTTGGCCGCTCCGGCGAGGCCGGTGCGCGGGTCGGTGAACCGCACGCTGACCGTGAAGTGCCCGGAGGCGAGACAGAGGCTCGTGGGGTCCGCCGCCACCGGCAGGCAGCCGACGATAGGAGTTGGGGCCGTCACGGTCAGTGGGCTTGCCGGGGGGGGCGGCGGATCGAGGATCGGCGTGAAGAAGGCCTCGACGTCCGCCAGGCTGGCGAGCCGGCCCGCCGGGTTGTGGTAGGTCCGTACGGTGCCGATCAGGGTATCGGTCATCGTCAGCGTGTACTCGACGTTCGAGAGCGCTCCGCCATAAACCCAGAAATGCCCGTTGACCGAGGTGCCGTCGAGCACCTTGATCATCAGCTCCAGGTTCTGGTCGCCGAAGAACCAGAACGAGCCGGTGTCGCCGGTCAGGGGTACAGAGTGGCCGCTCCCCGTCTCGCCCGTGGCCGGGTTCTTCCAGCTCACGCGGGCCTCGAAGCGGCCGCCCGACCCGAGGCACAGGACGTCGGAGCCGGCGGCGCAACGGATGGGTGCCAGAATCCGGGCGGCGATGCCCTGGCCGTTGCCGTCCCGTCCCGGGATCGGCGGCGGGTTCAGGAAGGGGGTGTTGTAGGCGTAGCCGCTGCTCCACGCCAGCACCACGTCTCCGGTGGCGGTCGTCGCCAGAGCCGGATCGGTCGCCAGGAAGGCCGGGGAGGAGACGGGAAACTCGGCGGTGAGAGGCGTGAGGTCGCCCTTCAGGAGCCTCGCCTGGAGGGTGGTGTTGGAATCGCTCCCCACCACGAAGGCATTGCCGTCCCGGTCGACGGCGACGGCCGGCGTCATGAAGCCGGCGGAGCCTTCCGCCACCTTGACCGCCGGCCCCTCCGGCTCTCCCGCGGCGTTGAGGCGCCGGGCCCAGATCTTGTCGCTGAAGAGCCAGACCACCCTGGCGCTGCCGTCGCTCGCCAGCGCGGCGGCCGGTTGTCGGGCATAGCCCGAACCCGGCACGTTGACCTGCCGGACGGGAGATCCCGTGCCGGCCGCGCCCTCATAGCGGCGGGCGAGGATCGCGCCCTGGATGCTGTCCTGCCACACGGCCAGGAAGCCGCCGTCCGCGGCGCCGGCCACCCGCAAGCTCCACAACGTGCCCCGCGCTTGGGAGTCGATCGTCAGAGGGGTTCCCTGGCTTTGCCCCTGCGGGTTGAAGCGCTGAAACCGGACGGCGTCGTTGATCAGGTCCGACTGTAGCCAAGCCACGAGGAACGAGCCGTCGGACGCCGCCGCGACCTCGGGGAAGAAGATGTTTTCAAAGCTCCCCGTCGGAGCGATCTGCTGCTGGCCTCCCAAGGGAGCGCCGTTGTGATCGAAGCGGCGGAACCAGACGCTCGGGGACTCCGACCAGGCGACCACGCAGCCGCCGTCAGGAGTGGCGGCGATGCGCGGACCGGCGGCGATGTTGAAAAAACCGAGGCTGGGCTGAACCGCGATCTCCGGGCTCAAGGGGGCGCCGGAGGGGCTATACCGGCGGGCCTTGATCGCGGGAGTCTGCGATCCGTTGTCGACCCAGGCGATCCAGACCGCGCCGAAGGCGCCGGTGGCGACCGCCGGGGCGGTCTGATTGCCCACCGTGACCGTATTGACGACCGCCTCGGGGCTCACCTCCGGAAGCGGGCCCTGGCTGTGAACGGCGGACGCCGGAAGGAGAATTCCGGCGAGGATCAGGACGGCGGCGAGTTGTGTGCGCATCAGGTGGCTCCCTCTCAAGGACTTGAATCGATTTCAGAACGCCTCGGTATCCGCGGCGCTGGCGAGGGTGCCGCGGGGGTTGTGGTACATCCTCTTCTGCCCGGTCTCGGTGTTGGTCATCGTCAGCGGCCCACCAGGACGACGATGGGGACCCTCTGAAGGACCTGCGCAGACCGCGTCGGAGCATGAGCTTGCCCTCCGGCTGAAGTGAGGAATGCTACTGTAGCATAGAAATCCCAAGGCGCGCCTGGCGCTGGGGCAGCTCTATTCCAGTGTCGAGCGTTGGCCCGACGCTTTCGAGGCCTTCGAAGCCCTTCTCAAGATCGATCCCGGCAACCGGAACGCCCTTTACATGGTGGGCCGGACGGGCGCCGTTTCCGGCCAGCGCCTGGACCGCGCCGAGGAGTGTCTGAAGCGCTACCTCGGCCAGCCCCCGGGACCCCACGAGGCGCCACTGGCCAACATCCACTTCCGATTGGGGATGGTCTACGAGAAGAAAGGCGACAAGGCGAAGGCGCGCGCGGAGTACCAGGAGGCCATACGGCTCGATCCCAAGCTGGAGGACGCGAAGAAGGCGCTGGAGAAGGTGAAGTAGGGCGGGGCTACCGGCGCTACCTTAACGTGGTCGGGGAGCGCCCTCCTCCCAAGACCAAGTCTCTCTCAGCCCCCGATTTTCCGAGTCCAGGCGCCGGGCTTCCGGCGCCTCTCTCGGGAGAACAGTCAGTTGAACGACCGGGTTGCGAGCGGTTGCTTCGAAGTGGCTGTGTTGCGCTAACCGCAGATCTGGGAGCACGAAGCCCACGACCCGCCCCAGTCAGCTTGATAAATGCAACAGCCGCTTCCCGAAACCGAGGTTCCGCTGCAACAGTTCGTGTTGGACAGGATGTCGTCGACGCTCCCCGAAGGGATGCACACCGAGGAAGCCGGAGGCGCAGCAGGGCAAGAGGCGTTGCCACAGCGACCGCTTACGCACTGGTTGTAGGGCGCGGGTTGACTTGAGCAATCGAGGTCGGACTGACAGGTTCCGCAGGACTGGTATGGCGGGTAGTTGACGCTTCCGTACGACACGCAGTTCTCGTCCTTGGTGACGTCGGAGGCGCCGCAGGGCTCCTGCTGCGCGAGGGCGATGATCTGGCTCTGGCGGGCGTTCCCTACCGACCCCGCCCGAGACTGGAAGCCGGAGACGCCGTCCGACGGTGGGCCGACGACCGCCTCCAGCCCCGTCCCCACGTTGTTCGCCGGGTTGTTCTGCGCCGCCACGTAGCGGCTGTAGTGACTATTGATGCTGCCGGATTCGTGGGCGATCGTATTCGCCTGCAGTTGGGCACCGCTGATGAACCCGCCGCTCCCGCACTGCGCCCGGTAGAACTCGCTGCTGGGATCGTCCAGCTGCGGCGTGATCGTCCAGCCGAAGGTCGTGGCCGGCGGCACGGCTCCCGAGGCGCTGTCGTTTGCCGAAGTCACGTACCAGTACCCCTTGTTCGGCCCCGTATCGCTGACCTGGGTGAAGTTGAACGAATAGCGCAGACAGGTCAGCATCAGGCCGAGCTCCTGTCCCTGCTGGGTCGGAGGGTCCGGCACCATCAGCGTCGTTCCGTTACAGTTGAAGGTGCCGTTCGCATACTTGGTCGCCGGCTTGGCTGTGAACGCGAAGCCGGTGGTCCTGGGATTGACGGTGACCGACTTCGAAAGCGGGTAGGTGATCCCGCCCTGCACCACGGTCACCTGCACCGTGCCGCTCTGCACCATCTTGCCCTGCCACGAGGTCGCGCCGGAGCTCCCGCGGGGCCACGGGGTGCTGCCGTCCATGAAGATCCAGTCGCGCACCGTGGAGGTCTTGCAGAGGTTGCCGACGGTGAAGATCGCATCGCTGAAGCGGGTCACCGAGCTCGGCCCGCTCAGGGTGGGCGTCTTGTTGCACGACCCCTGGGCGCGCAACGGCGTACAACACCAGGGGGTGATCAGGAGGGCTAAAACCAGGGCTCGACGAGGCCATCTCATCTTCATCGACTCTCCTTCGGCGGCGTCCATATTGCTGCCAAGATCTTGAATATTGCAAATGACATGTTATTTGCAATCGCCTACAAGGTCAACGCCTGTCCCCGAATCACTGCGGCCAGCCAGAAGAGTTAAGAGGGCAAACGACAAGTTCGCGAGAGAATCTGCCACACCACGCTGAAATCCCGCCGCACCGAACGCTTGCTGGCGCTGGGGCAGCGGGACCTCGGAGATAAGTTAACTCCTATGCCCCTCGCGCCGCACCCCGTCGATCCTTGACACACTGCGGCATAACTCCCTACGATGCGCCTATGAGCATCCTGGAAGCCGACGCCCGCACGCCCCCACCCATCACTCAGGCCGGCCCCCCCTCCGGCGCGCTGGCGATCGAAGACGGAATCGCCTGGCTGCGCCTCGACGATCCCGGCAAGCGCGTCAACACTCTCTCCACCCGGCTGATGACCTGGTTCGAGGAGCAGCTCGACAACTTGTACGGCGAGCGCCCCCGCGGGCTGGTGATCTACTCCGGCAAGCCCGAGACCTTCGTGGCCGGCGCCGACCTCGAGGAGCTGCTGACCCTCCAGGACTCCGAGTCGGTGATCGAGATGCTGGAGCGGGGCCACGAGCTGATGGAGCGCCTGGCCGGTTTGCCGTTTCCCACCGTCGCGGCCATCCATGGCGCCTGCCTCGGCGGCGGCCTGGAGCTGGCGCTCGCCTGCCGGCGCCGAGTGGCGACCGATCATCCCAAGACCAGGCTGGGATTTCCCGAGGTGCAGCTCGGCCTCATCCCCGGCCTCGGCGGCACCCAGCGGCTCCCCCGTCTCATCGGCGTGCCCGACTCGCTCGATCTCATCCTCACCGGCAAGCAGCTCGACGCCCGCAAGGCCTGGCGCCTCGGGCTGGTCGACGACACCTGCCATCCGGCGGACCTCCGCACCGCGGCCGAGAGTCTCGTCCGCCGCACCGGGGATAGCGCGCCCAAGGCGAAGAAGCGGCCCTTCGCCTCGCGGGCCGGCGACTTCCTGGCGCACACGCCGCTGGGCGGCAAGCTCGTCTGGGACAAAGCGCGCGCCGGGGTGATGGCGAAGACAGGCGGCCACTATCCGGCGCCGCTGGTCGCCATCGACGTCGTCCGCGAGGGACTGAAGCTCCCGCTTCGCCGTGCCCTGGACCTCGAAGCCGGGGCCTTCTCCGAGCTCGTCGTCTCCGAGACGGCGAAGAACCTCATCTCCATCTTCTTCACCAAGAACGACGTCGAGGCCCGGGCCGCGAAGCTCGGCCGCAAGGCGCGGCCGACCCTGCCAGGCGCCACCGTCGGCGTCCTCGGCGCCGGCTTCATGGGGGCGGGCATCGCCCAGGTGCTGGCCCAGAAGGGTACGGCCATCATTCTCAAGGACCGCGACCTGGAGTCGGTGGGAAGGGGATACGCCTTCTGTCAGCAGCAGTTCCGCGAGCGGGTGAAGCGCCGCCGCTCGACCGAGCCCGAGCTCAAGGCGGCCATGGGGCGCATCCTCCCCACCGCCGACTACGAAGCGCTACGGCGGGTCGATCTCGTCGTCGAGGCCGTGTTCGAGGACCTGGAGGTCAAGCGGGCGGTGATCCGCGAGGCCGAGGCCGTGGCCCCGCCGGGGCTCATCTTCGCCTCCAACACCTCCTCGATCCCCATCGGCAAGCTGGCCGAGGCGAGCCGCAAGCCGGAGAACGTCGTGGGCATGCATTTCTTCAGCCCCGTGGCGAAGATGCCGCTTCTGGAGGTCATCCGCCACCCCGGCACTTCCGAGGAGACCCTGGCCACCACCGTGGAGCTGGGCCGCACCATGGGCAAGACCGTGATCGTGGTGGGCGATGGCCCCGGCTTCTTCACCAGCCGCGTGCTCGGCACCATGCTCAACGAGGCGGCCTGGATGCTGGCGGAGGGAGCGGCCATCGACAAGGTGGACAACGCCATGACGCGCTGGGGCTGGCCGGTGGGTCCCTTCGCCTTGATGGACGAGGTGGGCCTCGACGTCGGCGCCCACGTCGGCGAGGTGATGCGCGAGGCCCTCGGCGACCGGGTGACGCCGCCGCCCGTCTTCCAGCGGATGCTCGACGACCGCCGCCTGGGCCGCAAGGGCAAGCGCGGCTTCTACCTCTATGAAGAGAAGGATGCCAAGGGCAAGGGAAAGAGCAGCAAGAAGGTGGACCCGGCCGTCTACCCCCTCCTCGGCTGGCACGAGACCCCGATCACGGACGAGGAGATCGTCGAGCGCTGCTGGCTCCAGATGTTGAACGAGACCGCCCGCTGCATGGAGGAAGGCATCATCACCAATCCGGCGGACGTCGACATCGGAGTCATCTTCGGCTTCGGCTTTCCCCCCTTCCGCGGCGGCCTGCTGCGCGAGGCGGACCGTCAGGGCCTGCGCTGGGTGGTCGACAAGCTCGAAGGTTACGCCGACCAACACGGCGAGCGCCTGCGTCCCGCGAATCTGCTGCGGGAGATGGCTCGCAAGGGGGAGGGGTTCCATAAGAGGTAGTACACTGTGCGCATGAAACGCACGAATCTTGTGTTGGACGAACAGCTCCTCACAGAGCTGACCCGTGTCAGCGGGGAGCGCACGTACTCGCGGGCGGTCACGAAAGCCATGGAGGACTACCTGCGGCGCCACCGGGCTGGACGGATTCTGGAGCTTGCAGGCTCCGGTCTCTGGGAAGGGAGCCTCTCCGAAATGAGAGGCGACGACGCAGAGCCTGCCCCGTCGCGCCGGTAGATCTCCATGTTCCTGGTGGATACCTCCGTATGGATCGAAGTCTTCAGGAGACCGAGCCGTTTTGAGCTCGGATCCGTGGCCGACTTGGACGAGGTGGCCACATGCCTGCCGATCATCCAGGAGGTTCTCCAGGGATTTTCGGAAGAACACGCCTTTCGCATCGCCCGGGAGGCCATGTTCGCCCTCCCCATCCTCGAAGCTCCTTTGACCCGAGAAATCTTTGAGGAAGCTACGCAACTTTATCGAACAGCCCGGAGATCTGGGGTCACGGTCCGGTCAAGCGTCGACTGCCTGATCGCCGCCTGCGCGATCCGGCACGGAGTGATTGTGCTGCACCGGGATCGAGATTTCACGCACCTCGCACGGGTGTCTTCTCTGAAAGAACGACGGATCGTCCTCGAAAACCTGTAGGTACTGCCCGAAGAGGTCCGCACCCACCGGTCCGCTCCGAGAGAGATATACTGACCAGAGTCAACGCATCGGAAGCGGAGGTTGCGCCTTGAGAAGAATTCTGTTCGTCTCGCTTGCCCTCAGTCTGCCCCTCTCGGCCTCGGCCCAGACGTTCGGCAAGCCTCTCCAGAAAACCTGCGCCCAGCTCCAGAGCGAAGGGTGGACGGCACCGGTCGACCTGCTGACAAACAAGCCGGGGAAGGCCGAGACGAGCCTGCCCGGCGGCATCTATTTATGCATGGTCACGCGCGTGCTGGCGCCGGCGGGCTCCGGCCATGCGCCAGACCTTCAGGCGCTGCTGACCAACGACGGTCACGACTCCAGCGTCATCCTCTCGGCTGACATCTGGTGCGCCGCGGATCGCACCGCGACGTCCGAAGCCCTCGCGAAGCAGCTCGAACGCCTTGCGGGCAGCGTCCTGGCGCCCATCTCATCGGCCATCCGCGCGGGGAAAGAGGCCAAGGCCACGGCGAAGGGGCTGAGCTACGAAGTCGCACCCGTAGAGGTCGACTCCGGAGCCTGCGCACGCGTCCCGGCCGGCCAGCTCGGCCCAGTGCTCATGAAGATCGACGTCCAGGTCAAGCCGGTGAAATAGTGGTTCCCAACCAAGAGCTGCCAACGCGATTTGGCGCACCCGCGCCCGGCTCCAGAGGCACGGAATGGCGACGCCTTGGACTGTTCCTCGCGTTCGGAGCCGCGATCTTTCTCCTGGCGGTCGTCGGCGCAGCCTTTTTCCCGTTGAGCTGGCCAGACGGCATTCGCCGCTCCGCACACCCAATGATTTTCGTACCACTGGCGGTAGCTCTCACCGTCAGAATGCTTCGCCAGGATGCGCGCGCGATCGATCAAGCGAATTTTTTCAGCCCGTGGCCGGCCGGCCGAAGGAGTTTTCCCTGGTTCCTTCTGGGAGGCCTTCTCGCCTGCGTCGTCGGTCTCGTCTTTGTTCTCGCGTTAGGTCTCCTCTGGGCTCCCAACCGTCAGTGGAGCGGCGCGAGCGTCGTATTGATGCTCTGGGCGATCGTGTGGACGGCAGCCGCCGAGGAGATCGCTTTCCGTGGCTATGCTTTGTGGCGGCTCAAGAGACTCCTCGGATTTTGGCCGGCACAAGCCATTGTCGCGGCTCTCTTCGTGGTGTCGCATCTCACGCTGGGCGGGTACACTTTCCTCCCCGCCCTGATTGGCAACGTCACGGGCTCCTTCCTGTACGGCGTCACCTTCACGCGCACCCGCGGGCTTGCCGCTCCCATCGCGCTCCATTCAGGATGGAACATCGCTCAGCACTTGCTCCTGAGCCCTCTGGATCCCCGGGCAACGCCACTCGTCTCAGCCTTCCCACACACTCCGACGGGAGGGGAATACGCCGCGATGCTGGCGATCGTGGGACTCGTAATGACGGCAGCGGCGGTCGGGATCTATAGTCGCCGGCCAGCTCGAAGATCACCTCGATAGCCCGGCCGAACAGCCGGATGATCTTGAAGAGTTCGTACCAGGAGCGCCGAAAGGCGGCATCGCCCCGGCCTCGGAAAAGGATAGGATTGTGCCATGCACCGTTCCGTCCTCATGATCGTCCTCCTGTTTGCCTCGCAGCTCGCCGCTACCGCGGTGGCCGAGACCAATCCGTTCCTGGAAGCCGGAATTCCGGCGACGACCCGCACGTGGTCCGGGCCCGACTACGAGCGAACCGCCGAGATTCTCACCGCCGGCAAGGTTGCTCTCCCCAAGGTCTCCGATCCGAGGGGAGCTGCTCTCCTGCAGCGCAGGGGGGGCGTGAGGCTCTCACCGGACACTAAGCCGCCTTCAAAAGAAACTCAACCTTCACCGCATCGAACGGAAAGACGACTCCGCCGCCTTCGGCGCGATCGAGAATGCCGGCGTTGAGCAGCGCGGTTACATCGCCATGCACGGCCTTGACGTCGCGATGGACACGCCGAGCAGCTTCGCGGATCGACACGGGGCCTGCTCCGCATAAGGCCTTGAGCAACTGCCATCGCTTAGCTGTCAGCACTTGCCATAGCAACTCCGGGGTAGCGAAGCTGATGCGGGCCGATTCCTGCGGCTTGCCCGTTTGCCAAGCCTCAAGAAAGTCACCCATCGATTCGGAGGGTGTACGGACATCAAGAATCACGGTTTTCATCGTCCCACCTCGCGATGTCGCCCTGGAAGTCTGTGATCAATTGCTCTGGCGTTGTAAATCGATAGGCACTCTCGCCGCCGCCGAAGTGCCGATGATCGCCCTTACCGGCCTCGTTGTCGTATCGAAGAACGCAAACTCCGGCCACCACGTACGCCAGCCGATATTTGAATTCATGGCCCGAGCCAACTACAGGCTCGGGAACTCGCCACAGAACAATCTCGGCGAAGGCCGTTTCAGTGAAAGCTATACGCGTGCGAACCAGCGAAATGGCTTTCACGTTGGAGACGGTACCAACACAAGGCAGAGTTGTCAACCGCTCCAACAGTCTCGGGCGGACGACCCTCCTCAATGCGTCGCGGCGCGTCTATCCCAGGATCATCCGCCCGAAAAACGAAAATCACTGAAGCCGGCTCCCCTCAGGCCGCAGGGCCCACGAGGCCATGACGATTCCCAGGAGGAGGAGCGGCGTCACGGGGAGCCTTCAGGAAGGCGTGACCATCACCCTCCTGTTTCCAGAAGACGAAGAAGCCTTCGAGCTTTCTCCGGCCGAAAAGTCGCTGCTCCTTGAGGCGATTGCCCAAGCGGACCGAGGGGTCTCTTTCCTGGTAGATCTGTCAATTTGCTTTGCTCCTTGAGAACATTTCGTCCATCTTTTTCCGCATGGATAAAGGGCGCATGTCTGTCCATACATCGAGGATGTAGGCGAGGCACTCCGCCTTAGATCCTTCTATTCCGACGTCCGACCATCCGGAGGGATTTCCTTCGTCCTCAGCGAGGATTGAGTACTGCTCCTCCAGGTTTATTACTACCCTCCACAAGCTGTTCTCGTCAGGCACGGTAGAATTCCTCAGTTCCTAATTCCTCCGCTGAAGGTCCCTCAGCTTCTCGGCGTTCATTTGATGGTAGACCTTCATCACCTCTTCCATCAACCGCTTGAAGGCGGTGTCGGCTTCATTGGACAAGAGACCAGGACCGCTAATGGGGAGCGGGGGCAAGCGCTGGGTGAGCGTCCCGGCTTCCTCCTTGAAGTCGAGTTGCTCTTCCCCCAAGTCGATGAGGTACACGGTGTACCAGAACTCAAAGATGCCAACGTCCAGGGCACTCAGCAGATTGGCCAAGGTATCGAGCCGAGGAAGATCCTTGCCCCCTTCGTACTTGGATATCCGGCTCTTGCCTATCCCGGCTCGGCGAGCGATTTCGCTTTGGCTATGCCCTCTCAACTCACGAATGAGAGCGAGAGCGCGGGGTAGGTTCCTGTAGAGGCGCGGAAGCATCGGGGAGGACGCTAGCATCCCTCCTTCGCCTTGGCCAAATCCAGCCCTAAAAGTAGTGCCGTTCGTCAACTAGTTGCATTTGGTGTTCACTTCTCTAGCTAGGGCTGTACATCCGGAGGGGCAATTGCGCCCACCGGCTCGCCCTGGGAGGAATGTCATATGTCCAGAAGCGTCGCCAGAATCCTACTCGTGTTGGTGCTTTTTTCGGCCCTTCCTATCCCTTCTAATGCACAGTCAAGCCAAGAAAGGAATTACGAACGACATTTTATTGTCGATTCAATTTCATGGCTTTGGGAGCGAATCTCCACCCCCTGGGTGCAACTCCTCGAAGGAAAGACGGGTTCCGACACTGCGGGAGTTACGCCACCACCCGCCACCACCGACGGACGGGGAGCGTTGGACCCGAACGGCTAGGCGTTAGGGAGGCAGGCCCTTGAAGGTCTTCTTGTGAGCCGGGGAAATCTCCCCGGCTTTTCTCTTCATCGTGTAAGCTTAGGTGCCTCAAGCACTGAACCGAGGAGACTACGACTATGGAGCACGTCACCCGTGAAAATATGGCCAAGCTTCTATCAGGCGATCTTCTGGATGAAGAACGACGCAGAGTGATGCGTCATCTCATTGGCGGGTGTGGCATCTGCACTGAGCGAGCGAAAGCCGTATTTGCGCCTAATGATGACGAGCTTGACTACACGGATCTTATCCGCAGGCTGGATCTCTCGGCCATAGTTGCGAGGGGCGAGATAGACACCGAAAAAGGACATGCTGAAAACGTGTGGCCCAGGATACGCGAGCTCCCCCAAGAGCGACGGCTGTTTATCGTGAAGAATAATCCCGAGTGCCAGACCTGGGGAGTTCTCATGGCAGCCCTGGAAGACATGAAAGTTAGAATCTCCAATGATCCGCTAGGGGCTCTCGATCTGGCGGATCTCGCTGTCATTATTTCAGAGGCTCTAGATGAGAGACGCTATGGCGAGCCGTTAGTCGCGGACTTCCGAGCGGGGGCGTTTACTGCGCTAGGAAACACCAAGCGAATTCTTGGCGACTTCCAGGGCGCAGAAGTGGCGTTAAGGAATGCTAGCGAGTTGTTGAGGAATGGAACTGGAGATCCCTACGAAAAAGCTAACCTGATCTCGATCTACTGTTCGCTTAGAGCGGATCTAGGCTACCTAGAAGATGCCACCGAGACATTGAATCAGGCATTGCGGCATGCCCGATGGGTCAAGGATAGACACCTGATCGCGAAGCTAACGTTTCAGCAGTCCTCATACATTGGCTTTGTCGATCCCCTGGTAGGTTTCGAGCTGGCTGGAAGGGGAGCGTCGCTCATAGACGCTGGAGAGAGTCTGTTTCTTGAATCAGCGGGTAAATATCTGACTGCGTACTGGACAAATGAGTTGGGAGACCCCCGCTTAGCATCGGCATTGTTCGAGTCAGCAAGGTATATGTTTGACAGTTTCAAGGATGCTTTCTGGGTCGGCAGGCTTATGCATCTACGAGCCAACATTGCGCGACAGGAAGGAAATTTTCGGAATGCGGAGTTCCTTCTTCGTGAGCTGGTAGACTTATATTCAAAGAATAATTTCGAATTCGATCTCGCCTTGGCGTCCCTGGATCTCTCGGAAGTCCTCGTGCGGATTGGCCAAGTCGATGACGCCGTATCGATCCTTGGACGGCTCTATCCTGTATTGGAGGCTTGGAATCTTCACGGAGACATCCTGCGGTCCTGGACGATCATTAGGGAGGGCGTGAAGTCTCGCAGTATCAAAATTGAGATGTTCCGAGAGATGGCCATGACATTGCGGCGTAAATGGCATAGAAGGGATGCGCCCGCGTAAGGTAGCCCCGGACGCCAAAGCAAAGAGCCAAGCTCTTCTCTGGAGGGCGGGAGCGACGAAGATGATGCCCGAGGAGCGGAAGGAAGAATCGCAGAGGAGACGCCCCCCGCGGGCAAAATGGAGGTAGGTTATGGCTGTCCACTATTACCTTGCGGTAGCCTGTGCAGACCAGGCGGCGGCGACGGCGATGTTCGACTGTTTCGAGGGCTTGCCGGTGAGCCTGACGGATGGGTTGACAACCTCGTGTTGGGCGAAATCGCTCGAAGACACTACTGCTGCCATATGGTGGAGTCTGGTCTTCCCCAGAGGGGCAAGCATCAATGGGCATGGAAGAGACCACAAGCCCGAGCCGAACCTGACCTCTCGGGCTCAACGATCCAAGATTGGCCATCTCTTGTATCAGCGCTTGCAGAGCGCGCCCGCCTTTCGCTTCGCTCGGTATGGAGAAGAGGTGATCGACCCCGGCTATGATGGTGATCACAACATCTATTACGAGGCGATGCGCGATCCGCGCGATCCGTCCATCCTTGCGGAAGAGTGGAATGGATTGGTGCTCAACGAGGAGATGTGGGAGATGGCTCAACGTCCGGACCAGTACAAGCCGTTCCGGCCAGGTTATTACTGGACTCCGTATACGGGAGAAACGAGATGGTGACCTGAGCGGAGATGGAGCGCTCCAGCGCTTCTGCGGCGCGACGGTCTCCCGGCCCCGGGCGCGATCCGCTGCAATCCCGGAGTCTGAGAGCGAAAATCACTGAAGCCGTCGCCCCTCCGGCCGCAGAGCCCACGAGGCCATGACGATTCCCAGGAGGAGGAGCGGCGTCACGACCTTGGCGAGGGGGTCGCCGACCGCGGCGTGCGAGGCGGCGGCGCCGGTGAGGTCGAAGAGCATGCCGGCGTAGGCCCACTCCTTCAGCTTCGGGAAGCGGGGAATCAGGACGGCGACTCCCCCGAGTACCTTCCACACCCCCAGGATCAGCATGAAGTAGATGGGATACCGAGGTGAGTCATTCCTTGCTGAACGGGCGCCGGACGCACGAGGTCGGCGACACCTCCCGAGAGGAAGATGAAGGCGGTGAGGGCCGTCGTCACCCAATAGGCGATCCGCCGGCCCATCACGGAACCCACTGGCCGGCCACCTGCCGGGTAGAGGCGTTGAAAAGGTTCCAGGCGTGGATCGTGGCCAGCGCGATGAGCAGGGAGGCGAGACCCTGCTCGTCATAGTGCCGGGCGGCCTCGTTCCAGACGTCGTCCGGCACCGCGTCGGGCCGGTCGCTGAGGCGGCTGGAGGCCTCGGCGAGCGCCAGCGCGGCGCGTTCGGCATTGGTGAAGTAGGGGGACTCCCGCCAAGCCACCACCGCGAAGAGGCGCTCGTCCGTCTCGCCAGCCTTCTTGAGGTCGCGGGAGTGCATGTCGACGCAGACGCCGCAGCCGTTGATCTGGCTCGCGCGGAGCTGGATGAGCTCGATCGTCCGCTTCGGGACACCCCCCTTCTCTCCGGACATCGACAGGGCGTACAAGGCCTTCATGGCGGCGGGAACGAGCGAGGCTATGTTGGTCATACGGGCTTGCATGGTGGCTCTCCTTCCAGTATTCAGGGGTCTTGAGGTGCCGAACCTCCGCCCCCTTGTCACATCGGACGGGATTCGTTCGTCACCCCTATGACGGAGCGGGAAAGGAGAATGTGACCGATGGGCGAACACGTTGGACTGACCGAGAGATTCGAGGAGAACCGGAACCACCTGAGGGCCGTGGCCTACCGCATGCTGGGCTCGCTGAGCGAGGCCGAAGACGCCGTTCAGGAGGCCTGGCTCCGGCTCAACCGCTCCGATACGAGCGGCGTCGAGAACCTGGGCGGTTGGCTAACGACGATCGTCGCGCGGGTGTGTCTCGACATGCTGCGCTCGCGCAAGTCGCAACGTGAGGAACCCTGGGGCGAGCACGTGCCCGAGCCGGCCGTGGGCCGGGAGGCCGGAGCCGACCCCGAGCACGAAGCCGTTCTGGCCGACTCGGTCGGCCTCGCGCTGCTCGTGGTGCTCGAAACGCTGGCTCCCGCGGAGCGGCTCGCCTTCGTGCTGCACGACATGTTCGCCGTCTCCTTCGATGAGATCGCTCCCATCGTGGGCCGTACCCCGGCCGCGGCGAGGCAGCTCGCGAGCCGCGCGCGGCGCCGGGTGCAGGGATCGGACAGCGCTATCGACGCGGATATCGCCCGCCAGCGAAGAGTCGTCGACGCCTTTCTGGCCGCCTCGCGCTCCGGAGACTTCGAGGCGCTCCTCGCGGTGCTCGATCCGGACATTGTCCTGCGAGCCGACCGCACGATCCTGCCCGCGGGCGCACCGGCGGAGGTCCGCGGTGCGGAAGCCGTGTCGAAAAGGGCTGGCAAGGGAGGCGCCCGGGCTGCGCGACCGGCGCTCGTCAACGGAGCCGTGGGGTTGGTCGTGGCTCCGCGCGGCAAGCTCATCATGGTGCTGCGCTTCACGATCACGGGCGACAAGATCGCCGAGATCGACATCGTCGCCGATCCCGAGCGCCTGCGGCAGCTCGAGCTGGTGGTGCTCGACTGAAGGATGGAGGCGTTTGCCTCCGGCGCACCCGGCGGGCTAGCATGCGCAGCAATGCAAGACTCAGGGCGTGGCGTCACACCCGGCGTAAGAGTCGGTGCCCGCTCATCGATCGGGCACCTCCGCCGCCTGCTCGGGCTCGCCTTCGGGCTCGCGGTCATTGTCGGCAGCACGATCGGCGTGGGCATCCTGCGCACGCCCGGGATCGTCGCGGACCACCTGCACAGCTCGAATGCCATTCTGATCGTCTGGACGGTGGGCGGCCTCTATACCCTGCTCGGAGCGGCGTGCCTGGCCGAGCTCGGCACGATGATGCCGCAGGCCGGCGGGTATTACGTGTATGCCCGGCGCGGCTTCGGCAATTGGGTCGGCTTCGGCGTCGGCTGGACGGACTGGCTCACCTACTGCACGGTGCTGGCCTACGTCTCAATCGGCCTCGCCGAGTTCAGCGGCGTGCTCCTGCCGGCGCTCGCCGGCTGGGTGCGACCGGTCGCGATCGTCACGCTGCTCGCGATGGTGGCGCTGCAGGGGGCGGGCCTGAAGGTCAGCGCATGGTTTCAGGAATGGACGACCGCGGTGAAGTTCCTCGCGTTTCTCGCGCTCATCGTCGCCGCGTTCACGATGAGCCCCCAGGCAGCTGCGAGTCTTCCAACTCCCGGCGATACGCACGGCCTCAAGTTCTCAGGGCTCATCCTCGCACTGCAAGCTGTCGTGATCGCCTATGGCGGCTGGCAGAGCGCGCTCTACTTCACCGAGGAGGATCGTGATCCCTCGCGCAACCTGCCGCGCGCGATGATCGGCGGCGTCCTTTCGGTCATCGTCGTGTATCTGCTCGTGAATCTCGCGCTTTTGGCCGTGCTGCCCCTTTCAGTTCTCGCGAAGTCCACGTTGCCGGGAGCGGACGCGGCGGCGATCCTCGCCGGAGATCGGGGGAAGCAGATCCTTACCGTGCTCTCGGTCGTCTCGCTCTTGCCGCTGCTCAACGCGATCCTGATGATCGGCACGCGGGTGCTGTTCGCCATGGGGCGCGATGGGCTCGTCTCGCGGCGCACGGCGTCGGTCAACGCGGGCGGCACGCCAGATATCGCGACCGTCGTCACGACCGGCGTGGCGGTCCTCCTCATCGCCTCCGGCACCTTCCAGACTCTCATCGCCCTGGCGTCGGTCTTCCTGGCCGTGAACTACGCCGTCTGCTGTCTCGCGCTGGTCGTCTTGCGACGGCGGGAGCCCGACGCGGACCGGCCGGTCCGGGCCTGGGGCTATCCCTGGTCCGCCGGTATCGTCGTCGTGGGAGCGATCGTATTTCTCGCCGGCGTGCTCGTGAACGACACGCCGAGCGCTCTGAAGGCGGCCGTATTGCTGGCCGTGGGATTGGTAGGGCGGGTGATGTTGGGAGGAAGGAGACCTCTGAGGTAAGCGAGGAAATTGACAGGAGGATTTACCCCATGGCAAACACCACGCTCGACCGCACCAAAGCCAATCCCTGGGTGCTCAAGACGCCGCCCGGAACGGCGGAGTACACCATGCACGCCGACGAGAAGGACGGCAAGCAGGTTCTCGTCTGTACGGTGGGAAAGACGATCCTGCTCTATGACGCGCGATGCATCGACGACCTGCACGCCATGCTCAAGGCGGCCGGAGATTGGGTCGAGCTCGGTGGGGCGGACGAGCAGAAGCCCGCCAAGGAGGGAACGGTCGAAGCCTGGGGCCGATCTCCGAGCAACCCCATCGGCGGCTGGTACGGTCTCAAGAAGGGCCTTCGCGGACGCTTTGGCGTCTATGTTCCCCCGCTCATGGAGGCGCTGGGCCTTTGCGAGCTGGAGCACAATCCGAAGAACAATCGGATGCGGGCGAAGTAGGTCTCCCTGCCGCCGCCGTCCGGTTCCGGGAGGAATAGAGTAACCTGAAACCTGTAAAGGTGGCGGCGCGCTCCGTCGTCCGCCGTAAACCCTTTGGTACTACACGTCGAGTGGCTCCCGCATCAACCTGCGCGCCTCCGTCGAGCTTCTCCAAGCTCAGGCGATTTCTGTGTCGAGGAGAGCTGTGCCTGTTCGGGCCCTGGCGCAACTGAACCCGACTGATCGAGAGAAGGGTGGCGCGCAGGCAAACCAGCGGCGACATCGAAGTTGCCCTCAAGGGCGACTCGGCGGACGAACCAATCTCTAGTCAGTGTCAGCTTCATGGGGTCCTCACTTGGACAGAAAAGCGTGGGCCTGAGCGGGCGTCATCTCGAAGTAGCACAGCCCCTGTTTTAAGGAATCAGATCCAATCCACTTGCTTTATAGAATTCTTCTGATTGGGGCAACGAATGCAATCCGATCCTGCCAAAGAATCCTTCATTCAAGCTCAAGCGAATAGCGGCTGCCAGCATTACGGTGCCGATGCCTCCATATCTTGGGCGGCCCACTAAGCCTCCTTGATTCCAGGGCGCGGTCTCAAGGTAGTCGATATAGATCATTGGCTTTCCTCTTTGATCCGGTAACCTGCAGACGTCTGCCATTCTTACCAACATCAACCCTTGCGTTTGGTCCTCGCAGGCGATTGCAAAGCATCGATACGCGAGAAGGCCGCGCACGTGTTCGACTTTATCGCGCCAGCTCCAATGGCTGGTCTGTGGCCATTCCCTGCGCGTTTTCCCAGATGCGACCAAGCGTTGAAGTCCCTCCAGAAGAGTTGGCATCCAGTTCGTTTCGACGTCTTGCAGCTCCCTCTCAGAAATGCCGTCGAGCAGGCTCGCTTCTACAATCTCCCCTGTGTGCCGATCCAAAAGAGGAACTTGTGAGACCCGGTCGCTCATAGGACCATGAGCTCGGCCTTCTCGTCCCCTTTGTCTGCGCTCTCAAGAAACAGCCTGGCACCTTGAGATAGGCGCATGTCGACAAGTTGGTAAAGACGAAGTGCTTGTCGCAAGACGGCCGTCTTGCTGAGATCCTTTTTCGCCGACAGCTCCTCAAGTACCCCCATTTCGGTCTCAGTTAGATTCAGGGTCATGGTCTTCTTGTCGCTCACGGTTTCTCCTTCCTCTCTATAGACGATAGCTAAAAATTAGCCAACAAACAAGTGACCGTCTGTCGAATCCGGTCCAAAGGTGGCCCCTGGACCCTCGGAAGGAGATTCTTCATAGGCTTCTAGCCATGCGGGGCTGTCTTTCCGTCCCCTCTTGTGGCAACTTAGTGGGAACCCGGAGACCCGCGATGCCCGATGCCAGTCCTTCCAGGATTCAGCCTCCGCCCAGACGGCGTCCGCCGTACCGAAACCTCAGGGTCTACGCGTTCGACCCCAGCCTGAACTGGCAGATCGACACGGCGGTCATCAATCTGATGGTCCTTCGTGTGCCCTGGGAGGACGTGTCGGCGGGGCCGACGGGCGAGTATCTGGAGGTGGTGGACGTCGATCCGGCGAGCGGCTGCTGCTACGCGCCGGTGGATCTCGACGACCGCTTCGTGCTCGCGCAGAGCGGGCTCGATCCCTCCGAAGGCGATCCGCAGTTCCATCAGCAGATGGTCTACGCCGTCGCGATGGCCACCATCCGCAACTTCGAGCGGGCTCTCGGGCGGCGGGCCCTCTGGTCGCAGGCGGGCGAGGATCAGGGCTACCAGTTCGTGCGGCGGCTGCGCATCTATCCCCACGCCATGCGCGAGTCCAATGCCTATTACGATCCGAACCGGAAGGCTCTCCTCTTCGGCTACTTTCCAGCCGAGGCCGGAGGGCAGAATCTGCCCGGTAGCCTGGTGTTCACCTGCCTGTCGCACGACGTGATCGCTCACGAGACCACCCATGCCCTTCTCGACGGCCTCCACCGGCGGTTCATGGAGCCGACCCACGCCGACAGCATGGCCTTCCACGAGGCCTTCGCGGACATCGTCGCGCTGTTCCAGCACTTCTCGTTTCCGGCGGCCCTGCGCGATCAGATCCGCAAGACGCACGGCGACCTGGCGAACCAGAGCCTGCTCGGCCAGCTCGCCCAGCAGTTCGGCCAGGCCGTCGGCCACTATGGGGCACTCCGCGACGCCCTGGGCGAGATCGATCCGGTGACGAAGAAGTGGCGGCCGAAAGAGCCGAACCCGGCGGACCTCGCCAGCCTTCGCGAGCCCCATGCCCGCGGCTCCATTCTGGTGGCGGCGGTGTTCGACGCCTTCCTCTCCATCTACAAGTCGCGCATCGCCGACCTGCTGCGCATCGCCACCGCCGGCACCGGCGTGCTCCCCCCGGGGGAGATTCACCCGGATCTGGTGAACCGGCTAACGCAGGAAGCGGCGTCGGCTGCCAAGCATCTCCTCAGCATGTGCATCCGCGCGCTCGACTACTGCCCGCCGGTGGACGTCACCTTCGGCGACTACCTGCGGGCGCTGATCACCGCCGACCGTGATCTGGTGCCGGATGACGACAAAGGCTATCGCATCGCCGTCGTCGAGGCGTTCCGCCGCCGCGGCATCTATCCTCAGGGGGTGCGCAGCCTGTCGGCGGAGAACCTTTACTGGTCGGGGCCGCCAGCTGGCACCGCGCAGGCGCTCCAGGAGTTGCTGCATGTCATCGACGGCATGCGCGGCCCCACCCATCACGGCTGGTCGCTCTCGGGCGACCGGCAGAAGATCCGGGAGGACATGGAGGATCGCGCCCGGGCCATCCACCATTGGCTGCTGGCGGAGGGGAGCCGTGCCGTGGCCCGCCTGATGGGGCTGTCGCTCGGGGCCACGGCCCCTCTCTCCATCGAGAGGAAGAACGGCGTGCCCAAGATCGAGGTCCACTCGGTGCGGCCCACCCGGCGGCAGGGACCGGACGGCCAGACGATGACCGACCTGGTCATCGAGGTGACCCAGAGGCGCCGCGGCTATCTCGAACCCGCCGAGCAGGAGAAGGCCGACAAGGTGGCGATGGACCCGCCGCCCAAGGAGGACTTCTGGTTCCGCGGCGGCTGCACGCTGCTGGTGGACCTGGAGCACCGGGAAGTGCGCTACCTCATCGTCAAGGACATCGAGAGCGCGGACCGGCTGAAGGTCCAACGCGAGTTCCTCCTGGAGCCCTCGGACGGCTCGCTGCGCGCCACCTACTTCGGCGACCCGCGCCGGCAGACTCCGGCGGAGCCGTTCGCCATGCTCCACCGCTCGGCCGAGGAAAAGTCTTGAGCGGGCCGGCACGGATGACCGCGCCGGCCTCGGGCGTCACCGTACGCATGTACCGCCAGGGGCTGGGCGACTGCTTCCTGCTGGCTTTTCCCCGTGGCGGCGGGCGGCCCTGCTACATGCTCATCGACTGCGGGGTGCTGCTCGGTACCGAGGACGCGGCGGAGAGGATGAAGAAGGTGGCGGCGAGCCTGCGCGAGGCGACCGGTGGCAGGATCGACGTCCTGGTGGCGACCCTCCAGCACTGGGACCACGTCTCGGGCTTCCAGCAGGCGAAGGAGATCTTCGACCAGATCGAGATCGGCCAGGTTTGGGCTGCCTGGACGGAGGACCCGAACGATGCCGCGGCCCAGCGCCTGCGCGTGCGCCGGGAGACCTCGGTGCGAGTGCTGCACGCGGCCGCCCAGGGACTGCGGCGGGGTGGCGACGAGACCAGCGCCGGCGCTCTCGAATCGGTTCTCCAGTTCCTCGGCGAGCTGGGCGCGGACGGCCGCCCGTTCGCCATTCAGCAGGCGATGGCCTATATCCTCGGCAGGGGCAACCCGCCTCGCTACTGGCATCCCGGCGACCGGCCGGAGCTGCCCGCAGTGGAGGGCGTCCGCGTCTACGTTCTCGGGCCGCCCCACGAGCAGGGCACGTCGTGGCCGGGCGATCCGATGGCGCCCGGCGAGGGCTGCCTCGATTCGGAGACCTCCTTCGGCGTCGCCGCGCTCGCCGCCGGTTCCTCCCTGGAAAAGGAAGAAGAGGAGCTCAAGGCCCTGAGCTTCCCCTTCGATCAGGACTTCCGCGTCCCCCTGGAGGCAGCCCGCGAGGACCCGTTCTTCCAAGCCAGCTACTTCGGCGTCGCCGGCCAGCCCAGCGAGAAGGAGCTGGCCTGGCGGCGGATCGAGACCGAATGGCTGAGCTCGGCGAGCCACCTTTCGCTGCGGCTCGACAGCAGCACCAACAACACCAGCCTGGCCCTGGCGATCGAGCTGGTGCCGAGCGGCAAGGTGCTGCTGTTCGCCGCCGATGCGCAGGAGAGCAGCTGGCTCTCCTGGCACAAGCTCCGATGGACGCGTGAAGGCACGGAGGAAGGTGAGGCCGGAGATCCGGACTTTCCGTCCACCCCGGTCACCGCCGCGGAGCTCCTGCATCGCACCGTCCTCTACAAGGTGGGGCACCACGCGAGCCACAACGCCACCCTGGAGGCCGGAGGCCTGGAGCTGATGACCGATCCCGAGCTGGTGGCCATGATCCCGGTGGATGAGGCCATGGCCCACCAGCCCAAGGGCGGCAACCCCGGCGGCTGGGACATGCCGTTCGCGCCCCTCCTTCAGAGCCTCCTGGAGAAAGCGAAGGGGCGGGTGCTGCGGGCGGACTCGGGAGCCCCCCCGCAGTCCCCGCGGCTCAGCCCCGAGGAGTGGAGGGCCTTCGAGAAGCGGTGCACCGTCACCCCGGACTACGTCGAGCTGACGATCGCCGAGAAAGATCCCCAGCCGCGCCGCAAGAAGAAGGGATAGTCCCCCCTTAAACGCTCTCCAGGCCTGGCTCGCTCGTCGCCACCGGCGCGGGGGCGGCCGGCTCGGGGAGGAAGGCGTCGGGAATCTCGGTCTCGAGATTGCGCAGGCGCGGGTTGAGAAGGGCGATGCCCACGGTGAGCAGGCAGAGGACGCCGAGACAGATGAACATCAATCCCACGCCGCGGCCGGGAGCGACGCCCAGGAGCTGGCCGACGGGGGTGTCGGCCAGCTTGCCGCCCGGTAGCAGCAGGGGGCCGAAGACCTTGTCCGCCAGGGGACCCGCCAGCAGCGCCGCGAGCGGCAGCGAGCCGGCAGCGATCATGCCGGAAACGGCGAAGACCCGGCCCTGCACGGCTGAGGCGACCTTGCTCTGCAGGATGGTGTGCGTGCTGGCCATGGCGAAGGGAATGGCGAGCATGAAGAGGAACGCCGCCAGGGCGATGAGCGGGATGCTGGGCTGGACTCCGCCCAGGAACAGAATCAGCGATTGCAGGGCGATGACGCCGAGAACGGTCAGCACCCGGTGCTTGGGAATACCCCAGATGGCCACCGTCAGACCGCCCACCAGGATGCCGACGGCGGCGGTCGAGCTGACCGTACCCAGCTCGACCGGCGTCGCGAAGCTGAGGATGAGAGGGGTCAGCAGCACCTGCACCATGCCCATGCAGAAGTTGGTCACGCCGAAGACGACGAGCAGGGCGACCAGGCCCTTGCGCTCCTGCAGGTAGTGCCAGCCGAAGGCCAGGTTCGCGAGCACCGAGCGCTGGACGGCGGCCCCTTCGACCGGCGGCGGGGGCGGCACCCGGATGAAGAGGGCGGCGGTGACGGCGACGAGGTAGGTGCACGCGTCGACCAGAGCGACGCCCTGATAGCCGATCCACCCGATGAGGACACCGGCGGTCAACGGACCCAGGATCTGGGAGACCGCCCGCCCGGTCTGAGCGATACCGCTCGCCCGCGGCAGCTGCTTGCGGCCCACGAGCAGGGGAACGGCCGAAGCCATGGCGGGTCCCTGGAAGGCGAGGAACGTCACCATCAGCACCGCGAGGGGATAGACCATCCACGGCTTCATGCTGCCGGTGAAAAAAAGTACCGCCAGGGTCGAGGTGGTGACGGCGGAGCCCAGGTCGGCGAGCAGGATCAGCTTGCGGCGGTCCCAATGATCGGCCAGGGCGCCGGCCACCGGTGAAAGCAGCAACATGGTGATGGTGCCCACGAAGGCCACGAGGGCGAAGCTGGTGGCGGAATGAGTTCTCTCGTAAACCCAGACGCCGAGGGCGAAGCCGCCCACGGAGCTGCCGAGGGAGGAGATGAACTGGCCGGCCCAGAGAATGAGGAAGGCCGTCATCCCCTGGGGAGTGCTACGGGTCGTCAAAGGGCAAGTCTCCTTGAGTGGGGGGCCTGGACTTGAACCCCGGGGGTCCGCGAGCCGTCCGCGTATCTTAAGTGCTCCGTGACGCCAATGTGGGACACCGCGCGATACGGTTCCCCGGGGCGCCCGCGGCCGGAGTGCTAAGATTCAGCGGCTTCCTGCCTTCAGCAAACCGCCATGGCCACCCTTCCGCCCGAGCTCTCGTTGCCCCTCGCCCTGTTCGCCCTCTTCGGCCTGCTCAGCGCCGCGGGAGCGTATCTCGCCCTAAAGGCCACGCGCGGACGCCGGGCGGCGATCCTCGGCGCCGTGGGGACGGCTGGGTTCTTCGTCCTCCTGCTGGTGGTGGTGCTGGTCCTCCTGAAAACTGGCGGCCTGGTTCCCTGACGTAGAATTGCCGCGATGTCCGATTCCGAAACCGAGCTCGATCTGGAACGGCTGGTCACCGTCGAGACCTTCTCCTCTCCCTGGCAGGCGCAGCTCGCCCGCGCCTGCCTGGAGTCCGAGGGGATCCACGCCATCGTCGCCGACGAGCATTTCTACCGCCTCTACGGCGCCCTCTCCGGTACCATGGGCGGCGTCAAGCTCCAGGTCCGGCCCGAGGAGGCGCAGCGGGCGGCCGAGCTGCTGCGCACCCGCCAGCCCATCCCCGAGATCTACCTCGTCACCGAGGAGGATGCGCGCCCCGGGACCGCGCCGGAGCCCGAGGAGCCGGAGAGCCTGGTCACGGTGGGCCGCTATCCCACTCCCTGGGAGGCCCACCTCGTCCGTACCCTGCTCGAATCCGAGGGGATCGACGCCTGTGTCCTGGAAGAGCGCCTGCCGCCGGTCAGCCTGCTCAACAACACACCGCTGGCGCTGAACCGCGTCGAGGTCCACCCGGAGGACGCCGAGCGGGCACAGGCCGTGCTGGACGCGGTCGGAGGCGGAGAGGATCTCAGGGACCCGGCGGACTTCGAGGACGACGAGGACGACGAGGAAGAGGAGATGTAGGACCGGTTACGTGGACTGGGCGTCCTTCAGCGTCTCTTCCTTGATAGAGGCTTCCAACTTCTGCGATTTCACCTCCTGGCGCAGCCGGCCGAAGGCGCTCATGTAGACGTTGGCGATCGCCACCAGGGTGAAGAAGGCGATGAGGTACCCGCGCCAGTCGTCGAGCAGCAGCCGGTAGCGGGTGAGGATCAGGAAGAAGATCGTCACGTAGTGGCTGAAGCAGTACTCACAGGTAAACAGATAGAAGAACTTGCGCGCGGCCAGGCTGCGGGCGGTCTGGGACCGATGGGCACAATACTCACGCGGCTCCTTGAAGATCTCCTCGTGCGTCACCGTCCACGCCGCGCAGGCGATGGGCACGGCCAGCACGAGCAGCCAGACGATTTGAGGGATCCATTGAGACGAGTCGGGTGGATTCATGGCGGGCTCCACGCTGCAAGAAGGGGGCCGGCTGGGCGGTGCTGGGATATTGTATCGCCCATGTTCTCCCGCCAGCGCTCCGGCTCCACGCTCTGCCCCTCCTGCGGCAAGCTGGTGGGGGTCAACGACGACGTCTGCCTGAATTGCGGCCGCCGGCGGCCGGGGATGTGGGGGCTGACCTCGGTCCTGCGCGGCCTCGGCCGGGACGCCGGCTTCGTGCAACTGGTGATCGCCGGCAACGTCTTCCTCTATCTCGCCATGCTGGCGGTGGACCCGCAGCACATCCAGATGGGTTTGAACTTTTCCTTTGGCGGTCCCAGCAATGACAGCCTGCTGCGCTTCGGCGCCAGCGGCGCGCTGCCGGTGTTCAGGCTTCACCGCTGGTGGACGTTGCTCTCCGCGGGCTGGCTGCACGCGGGGCTCCTCCACATCGGGTTCAACCTCTACTGGATCCGCATCCTGGCGCCGGAGACGGCGGAGCTCTACGGCCCCGGCCGCATGGTGATGCTCTACACGGCCGCCTCGATCGGCGGCTTCGCGGCGAGCAGCCTGATGGCAATCGTGGGGCTGGGAGGGATCTTGACCGTGGGGGCCTCGGCGCCGATCCTCGGCCTGCTCGGCGCCATGGTGGCCTACAGCCGGCGCACCGGCAGCGGCGTCGTGGGGCGCACGGCGTGGAGCTACGCGATCTACATGATCGTCTTCGGCTTTCTCATGCGGGGCGTGGACAACGCGGCTCACGTCGGCGGCTTCGCGGCCGGTTTCCTCGCCGGCTACCTGCTGGACCCGCGCCGGCAGGAGACGGGCAACCACCTCGTGGGAGCCGTCGTCTGCATCGCCGCCACCGTGGCCGCGGTCGCGGCCTCGCTGGTGATACCCATTCCCTTCTAGGGGAACCCGGGTAAACTTCCCCCACGCGCCCGCGTATCAGACGAGGGCTCGAAGTCCGCTTCCGTGGTAACGAAAACTCAAACCTGAGGAGATCCCAAATGACCCGCAAGACCTTTGCGTGGCTGCTCGCGGCCGGCCTGATCAGCGCCACCGCCTGGGCCCAGACGACTGACGAGATCATCGCCAAGCACGAGAAGGCGATGGGCGGCAAGGACAAGATCAAGGCCGTGAAGACCGAGCGCGTCACCGGCAAGATGGTGATGGGCCAGGGCATGGAGGCGCCGTTCACGATGGAGATGGCGCGGCCGAACAAGATGCGCATGGAGTTCACCTTCCAGGGTATGACCGGCGTCCAGGCCTTCGACGGCGCGACCGGCTGGTCGGTGATGCCCTTCATGGGCAAGACCGACCCTGAGGCCGCGCCCGAGGAGGAAGCGAAGAAGATGCAGGAGCAGGCGAACATGGACGGCCTGCTGATGGACTACAAGGACTTCGGGCGCACCGTCGAGCTGATGGGCAAGGAGGACCTCGAGGGCACCCCGGTCTACAAGCTCAAGGTGACCCAGAAGAGCGGCGACATCGTCTACCTCTACATCGACGCCGACCAGTACATGCTGCTCAAGCAGAGCGGCAAGACCAAGATCCGCGGCCAGGAGATCGAGAGCGAGACGGTGTTCGGCGACTTCAAGACCGTCGACGGCCTGGTCTTCCCGCACTCCATCGAGCAGAAGATGCCGGGCGGCCGCGGCGGCATGACGATGACGATCTCGAAGATCGAGCTCAACCCGGACGTCGCCGGCTCCCGCTTCACGATGCCACCGGCGGCCGAGAAGAAGCCGGCGGCCCCCGCCGCCGAGAAGAAGCCCGACAACCCGGCGCCCCCGAAGCCGCCGGCGCGGCAGAAGTAGGAGACTTGACGCCCATGCAGCCGAAAGCCAAGACGCTCCTCTGCCTGGTGGTCGCCGGCCTGGCGCTCGCCGGCGCGCTCGGTGCCGCCGAAACCGTGGTCGATTCAAACACCTTCGGCGGCCTGGAGGCGCGGTCGATCGGACCGGCCGTCATGGGCGGCCGCATCACGGCGATCGACGCCGTGGCCCAGTACCCGCTCACCATCTACGTCGGAGCGGCCGGCGGCGGCGTCTGGCGGTCGACCGACGGCGGCGTGACCTGGAAGCCGGTGTTCGACGACTACGTGCAGTCGATCGGCGCCATCGCCATCGAT
Source organism: Thermoanaerobaculaceae bacterium (assembly GCA_963717295.1). Taxonomy (GTDB): domain Bacteria; phylum Acidobacteriota; class Thermoanaerobaculia; order Multivoradales; family UBA5704; genus DATARR01. Next base: position 5,103,555 of record OY970330.1, on the reverse strand, counting down.
CCGAAGAATCCGAAGACCGTCTGGGTGGGCACGGGCGAGTCGTGGACCCGCAACAGCACCTCGATGGGCGACGGCCTCTACAAGTCGGCCGACGGCGGCGACTCCTGGCAGCGGGTGGGCCTCGAGAATTCCGAGCGCATCGCCCGCGTCCAGGTGAGCCCGGCGGACGGCAACACGGTGTGGGCCTGCGCCACCGGCCACCTCTGGGACAGCCACCCCGACCGCGGGGTCTACAAGACGGCCGACGGCGGCAAGACCTGGAAGAAGGTCCTCTTCGTCGACGCCGACACCGGCTGCTCCGACCTCGCGGTCGATCCCCAGGACCCGTCGATCCTCTACGCGGGTATGTGGCAGTTCCGCCGCACGCCGTGGTCCTTCCGCTCCGGCGGCAAGGGCAGCGGCCTCTACAAGTCGACGGACGGCGGCGAGACCTGGCGGCCGTTGAAGACCGGCCTGCCGGCGGAGGAAAAAGGGCGCATCGCCGTCGTCGTGGCGCCGTCGCGGCCGAGCGTGGTCTACGCCCTGGTGGAGTCGGAGAAGACGGCCCTCTTCCGTTCCGACGACACGGGCGAGAGCTGGCGGGAGGTCAACTCCTCGTTCAACATCCAGGCGCGGCCGTTCTACTTCGCCCGCCTCGCCGTCGACCCCGGCGACTTCAACACCGTCTACAAGCCGGGCCTGACGCTGACCGTGAGCAGCGACGGCGGCAAGTCGTTCACCTCCGCCCTGGGGCAGCTGGGCGGCCCGCATAGCGATCACCACGCCGTGTGGGTCAACCCGCTGAACCCCAACGAGGTGCTGCTCGGCACCGACGGCGGCGTCTACATGTCGCACAACAAGGGGATCCAGTGGCGCATCCTCAAGGCGCTGCCGGTGTCGCAGCTCTACCACGTGGGCTTCGACCTGCGCCGGCCCTACCGGATCTGCGGCGGCTTGCAGGACAACGGCTCGTGGTGCGCGCCCTCGGCCGGTTCCGGCGGCGGCATCGCCAACCGCGACTGGGTCAACGTCGGCGGCGGCGACGGTTTCCACGCCTTCCCCGATCCCACCGATGCCGACCTCGTCTACTCCGAGTTCCAGGGCGGCGAGGTCTCGCGCCGGCGCCTCTCGACGGGCGAGGCGAAGACGATCAAGCCTCTGCCGGGCGCCGGCGATCCCCCCTACCGGTTCAACTGGAACACGCCCATGCACGCGAGCTCCAGCGAGCCGGGGACGATCTACATCGGCGCCCAGTTCCTCTTCCGCTCGCGCGACAAGGGGGACTCCTGGGAGCGCATCTCGCCCGATCTCACCACCAACGACCCGAGCAAACAGCAGCAGGGGAAGTCGGGCGGCCTGACGGTCGACAACTCGACGGCCGAGAACTACACCACGATCTTCACCATCTCCGAGTCGCCGAAGAACGGCAAGGTGATCTGGGTGGGGACCGACGACGGCAATCTGCAGGTCACCCGTGACGGCGGCGCCCACTGGACCAACGTGGCCGCGAACGTGCCGGGCCGGCCCACGGGCACCTGGGTGTCGGGCGTCGAGGCCGGCCGGTTCGACGAGGGGACCGCCTTCGCCACCTTCGACCACCACCAAGCCGGCGACATGAAGACCTACGTCTACAAGACCGCCGACTTCGGCGTCACCTGGAAGCCGCTCGCGACCGACGCCCTGGCCGGCTATGCCCACGTGATCCGGCAGGATCCGGTCAGCCCGGACCTCCTCTTCCTGGGCACCGAGCAGGGGTTGTTCATCTCCGTGGACGGCGGCGCCCGCTGGGCCCGCTTCACCGGCAAGCTCCCCAAGGTGGCGGTGCGCGATATCGCCATCCACCCCCGCGACGCGGACCTCATCCTCGCCACCCATGGGCGGGGCGTCTACATCGTCGACGACATCACGCCGCTACGCAAGCTCAACGGTGAGGCGCTCGACGCGGAGGTGGCCATGCTGCCGTCGCGCGCCACCGCCATGACCATTCCCTCCGACTTCCAGGAGTTCCCGGGCGGCGACGAGTTCTACGGCTCCAACCCGGAGGAGTCCGCCACCATCACCTACTACCTGAAGAAGCGGCACATCTTCGGCGACCTCAAGGTCGAGGTCTACGATCCCCAGGGCAAGCTCGTCTCGACCCTGCCGGCCGGCAAGCGGCGCGGCATCAACCGGGTGAGCTGGCCCATGCGGCTGGCGCCGCCCAAGCTGCCGCCGGCCAACTCGCTGGTGCTCGGCTCCTCGTTCGCCATGCTGGGCCCGCGCGTGACGCCCGGCACCTACACGGTCAAGCTGGTGGATGGCGACAAGTCCTACACCGGCTCGCTGGAGCTGGTGACGGACCCGCGCACCACGCACTCGGACGCCGACCGCGCCCTGCAACACGAGGCGGCGCTGAGCCTCTACGGCATGCTCGGGCGCCTCACCTACGTCGCCGACACGGTGAAATCGCTGGAGGATTCGGCCGGGCAGCGGGCCGGGAAGCTGCCCAAGGGCGACAAGCTGCGCCAGCGGCTGGACGCGCTGGGCGGGTCGCTGGAGAGCTTCCGCGCCACTCTGGTCGCCACCAGCGAAGGCGGCTGGCTCTCCGGTGAGGAGCAGCTGCGCGAGAAGCTGGCCAAGGTCTACGGCTCCATCAACGGTTTCGAAGGCCGTCCGACGAAGTCGCAGCTCGATCATGCCAAAGTCCTCTCCACCCAGCTCGACGAGGCCGGCGCACGCCTGGAGGCCCTCCAGACCGGCGAGGTGGCCGCCATGAACCGGGAGCTCGGGAAACGCAAGCTCGAGCCGTTGAAGTCGAAGAGCAAGGAGGAGTGGGAGAAGGAGGAGGGGAAACGGACGGCGTCGTTGCCCGTCTTCCTGCCGTTCTCCCGCCTTCCCCTCAGCGTGGTGGAAGGCGACTGAAGCCGTCTCAAAAAACAAAACGGGAGGAAGCCCCTCGGGGCTCCTCCCGTTTTGAATCCGCGCTTAAGCCGGTTTGCTTCAGGCCAGACCTTGGCGGCGCTCCTCCAGCAGCTTCCGCATGATCTTCTTGCGGGCCTGAATGGCCTTGCGCTTGCGCTTCACCGAGGGCTTCTCGAAGTGCTGACGCTTGCGCAGCTCGGTCAGAATCCCTGACTTCTCGACCTTGCGCTTGAAGCGGCGCAACGCGTTCTCGAAGCTCTCTTCCTCGCGCACGTGAACAACGGGCATCCGATCTCACCTCTTTTCTTTTCCGGATGGAAAGCGCCCCCCAAACCACGAGGGGCGCATGCCCTGCAACTTTCGCTCAGAAACGGCCGCAAGTCAAGTCGCGGCCGGCGTTGGCAGGCGGGAGACAGCGGGAGCGCCGGCTTTGCCGACGCTCCCAGGAAGGGGGCTAGAACCGGTAGCCGATCCAGAATTCCGTCTGGAAGCTCCCCGAGTTCTTGAGGTCGTAGGGCCGGGCGAAGTCCCAGTTGAAGTCCAGGCCGAGGATGCGGGCGGTGAGGCCCCAGCCGTACGAGGCCACGGCGTTCTGCAGCGTCCCGGTGTCGGAGTTGTAGAACCGGAACTTCTCGAAGTTGTGGTAGTAGGCGCCGCCAACGTCCACGAAGACGACGCCGCGGATGCCCTGGAAGGCGATCACCGGAGTCGCCAGAACGTCGACCAGCGGGAAGCGCAGCTCGAAGTTGGCGAAGAACGCCCGGTCGCCCACCAGCGAGCGGAAGTTGACGCCGCGCACCGTGTCGAGGCCGCCGAAGTAGTACGGCGTCGGCTGATTGCCGTTCGACTGGCCGGCGAAGAGGCGCACGGCGAGGTTGCTGCGCTGGGTGAGGTGGATGTACTTGCGGACTTCGAGGTCGGTGGAGGTGTACTTCGTGCCGCTCGCTTGAGTATCCAGCGCATAGGAGAGGTTCAGCCGCCAGCGGCTCCCGGAGATGGCGCCGTAGTTGTCAAAGACGGCGGAGTCGCCGACCCAGGCTCCCTGGACCACCGGGAAGTTGTCGCGGAAAGTGGGAGAGAAGCCGACGGTGCCGTCCTGATTGAAGAACGGGATGGACTGCTTGCGCCAGAGATAGCCGACTCCGAGCTCCGCCCGCTGATAGAAGGAGAAGGGGTAGACGAGGGACGTGATGGCGCCGGATACGGCGTAGTCGGTGCGGCCCTGAGTGGGGTTCAGCAGCGCATCGCCGGTGCGGAAGAACGTCCGGTAGTCGAAGGCCTGGACCTGCCACTGCCAGCGGTGGGAGAGGTCGGCGTAGGTGACGTCGAAGTTCGAGAAGCTGTCGATCGAGCTCAGGTTGGCGAAGATCCGGTGGTCGCCCAGGTAGTCCGAGAAGGAGAGCAGAATCCGCCCCTGGTAGCTCTGATCGCTGTTGACGCCGATCGAGGTCTCGGCATCCTCGAGGAAGAACTTCTTCCCGCGGTACTTCTCCTTGTTGGCTTCGTCGAGGGTGACCTGGATGTCGGGCTCGAAGCGCGGCAGGTCCTTGGTGACGGCGGGAGCGGTTGGAATCTCCAGCTTCTGGGCCTCCTTGACCGGCTCGTCGGTGTTGGCGACGTAGAGGTCGAAGCTCTGCCGCCAATAGCCGCCGTAGACCATCCGCTCCGGGCCGTCGGTCTCCCGCAGCACGGTGGGCATGAAGGCGCCGGTGACGACGTCGGTGTGCTGGCGCAGGGTGCCGGTGGCGAGGTCGAGGCTGAAGATGTTCTCCGGACCGCTGCGGTCGGAGGTGAAGTAGAGCCGCTTGCCGTCGGGCGAGAAGGTGGGATCGTTCTCGTTGGACTGGCCGGCGGTGATCTGGTAGCGCGTCCCGGGATTCGCGAGGTCGACGCGGAAGATCTTGTTGCCGGTGCTCACCGTCGAGACGAAGAACACGGACTTGCCGTCCGGCGAGAAGGTGGGAGCGCCGTCGAAGATGTCGTCGTCGGTGATGTGGCTGATCTTGCGCGTCTCCAGGTCCAGCGCGAAGATGTCGAACTGACCGCCCTGCCAGCCGTAGAAGGCGACGGACCGGCCGTCCGGCGAGAACACCGGCGCGCCCTGCTGCTCGACGTCGAACATGTCGATGACGGTGTTCAGATGTCCCGACAGGACGTCGATGAGCAGCAGGCTGCGGCCACGCTCCCGCTTGGCGAAGGCGGCGAGGGTGTTGCCGTCCGGCGAGAAGGCGAGGTCGCGGCCGAGACGCCGGCCCGTCGTCAGCTCCTGGCAGATCAGGTACTGGTACTGGCTGGCGAAGCCGCGCGTCAGGTTGCGGATCAGCCGCCGGTTCTTGGTGTCGAACAGAACGATGTCCACCTTGCCCTTGTAGCCCGTGAGGGCGGCCACCAGGTCACCGGACGGCGAGGCCACGGGCGAGATCGTCTCCGTGCCGCCAGTGCGGTCCTGGTCGACGCGGAAGATGTGGCCGAAGTCGGAGGGCTCGCCGGTCTGCACCAGCTGCGGCAGGTACTTTTTGCGCAGCCAGCGGCGGAACTCGATGTCGAAATCCTCGGGCTCGATCTTGAAGGTCCGCTTGATGGCCCGGTCGACCCGGGAGCCGATGGTGTTGCGGGTCTCGTAGATGAAGTCGAGGAAGCCCTCGCGGCCCCAGCGCTCCTCGATGAAGTCGAAGACGGCATGGCCGAAGCGGTAGGCGAAGAAGCCCTCCACCTCGCCGCGGGCGACCGACGGGATGCGGTCGTTGACCACCGCGTCGCGCAGGTACATACGGTCGCGCTGCGACTCGTCCTTGGCCATGTAGCTCGCCATGCCCTCCATGAACCAGGTGGGAGGCCCGGAGGCGACGGCCTTCGCGAGGCTGCCCTGGAAGAGCATGTGGTACTGGAAGATGTGGGTCAGCTCGTGGCTGATGAGCTGGAACAGCTCCGGGTCCGGCAGGTCGATGGGTAGCACCATCCGGAACCGGGCCGGGCTGGCGAAGGCGCCCACGCCCTCGGGGATGAAGTTGAGGAGGACGTTGTTCTGCTCGAACGCCGAGTGGGTGGCGAAGTAGATCAGCGGCACCGGGTCCTTGATCTGGAAGTTGAACTCCCGCGACAGCTTGTCGTAGGCGCTCTCGGCGAACGAGACCACCTTCTGGAGCTGCGGCTTCTCCTCCTGGTAGTAGTAGAGGTTGAAGTGCGGCGAGTGGTAGATCTCCCACTTGAAGTCGCGGTACTGAATCTTGTTCTTGCTGAACCCCGAGCCCGCGATCAGGGCGCCGCCCCCATAATCCTGGGAGTAGAGGGGCGCGATGGCGAGCAGCAGACCGGCGGCAACCAGCCCCGAGATGAACAGACGATGCGTAGAGCGCGTCAACGAGATCTCCTTTGCTCCCCTATTGGGTGAACAGGATACGGCTGGCTTCGACCTCTTTTTGGGTGAACACGTTGACGATGCGATCCTCCAGTGACCGCAGGTTCTCGAACATGCCGGCCAGCGGATCCGTGTTCTCGCCCTCGAAGCTCTGGAAGTCCTTGAAGTTGTCCGTGTAGAGCAGGGCGCCGGTCTTGCCGTCGTAGACCTGCATCAGAATGTCGTACTGGAAACCTGTCTGCTCGACCAGAACCTGCCGCAGATAGGTCCGGCCGTTGAAGGGGGAGACGTACTCCTCGGTGCGGTAGCCGGTGCGGTCCTGAATGTCGAAGTCGAGGGCGCCGGCGAGGATGAGGTCGACCTGCGCCCGCTCGCCCAGGGCGCGCCAGAAGTCGGTCTGCTTGGCGAGCTGCGCCAGGTCGTAGGTCGGGAAGTCCACCGGCCCGGGCTCGACGATCTTGAGCTGCGTCTCCCGGCGCAGTACCTTGATCAGGTAGCGGTCGAACTCCTTCTGCACGTCGATGTCCCGCCCCTTGATCTTCTGGGCGCCCTCCTGCTTGACCACCACGAAGGGCGTCACGGCGAGGGACTTGCGCCCCTGGAGGTCGAGCCGCGCGCGCTGGGGCAGCTTCAGCTTGACGTCGACCGAGCCGGCCACGGCCGGCAGGGCGGCGAGCGCGAGGAGGGCCGCGAGCACGAGCGAGCGATGATTCATGTCTTCCATTCCTCCTTGAGCTGGTGAGAGCTTATCCCCGCGTGCCGGATTCCAAGAAAACCTAGCCGGGAGGCCGGACGTCCGCGGCTGGGGGCGGTGTGTCCTCCGGGGCGGACGGCTTCAGGCCCGGCATGACAGGCTCGGGAGCTCCGGGAGGCTTGGCGGCGGGCGGAGCGTTTGGGGCCGGCGCGCTCGGCGCCGGCATCGTCAGGCTCCCCTTCTTGGCGTCCTTCTTACCCTTGAAGCCCTGGTAGAACTCGACGAAGCGCGTGTAGTTGGTGCGGATCCCCTTGTCGTTAGGCGCCAGGCGCAGGGCCTTCTGGTAGTACTCCAGGGCCTTGTCGAACTGGCCGGCGGCTTCGGCCGCGACACCCAGGTTGCTCTGGATGCGGGGGTTCTCCGGCTCGAGCTTCTCGGCCTGCTGAAAGCGGAAGAGAGCCTCCTTCCACAGCCCGCGCCTGGCCATGTCGACGCCGAAGGCGAGTTGGGAAGAGGCCTGGTCCTTGGCGTGGCTGATGCCGGGAGCCAGGAACAGGAGCGCGGCGGAGAGGCAGACGAGGCAGATCTTGGCGGAGCGCAAACGCATGGAGAGAGACCTCAGCATAGGCTCCGGCGCCTTGCGGCCCGGGTGGGTGAGTGGGGAGAACGTCGTCATCGCCCGTAGTGTCCGAGGTGGCTAGTATACACAAGGCATGCCCGGCGTCTCAGGGCCTGCCGCTTCAAGTTTTCCACCCCTTCCCGCCCTCTTTCCGCCGGCTCGGCGCTCTCTTCCCGTGGCAATTCCGCGCCGGCTTGGAGGCCCTCCAAGCCGATTTCTCCGAGGGGATGAGCGATGAGAGACGTTTTTTCCGTTCTTTATAGGGGTGAAGACGAAAAGGAGGATTGCCCGACCCATGACCACCCCATCCCGACGTGAGCTGCTGATCGCCCTCAATGCCTCAACCGAGATCTCTCGCCCCGCCGTGTACCGTTTGTCCCAGGAACTGGACCGCTGGTTCAAAGCCGATCCCGGCGATGCCGGAGACCCCGGAGGTAACCTCGAGCGGCTGGCCCGCGAGCTTGGCGTGCCCAGGGCCCAGATCGCCAAGGCTCTGGCTCTGCGCGAGCGGGCCGCCGCCCTCGCCGCCCGCGAGACCGCGGAAGTCGAGACGCTGAACGGCCGCATCCTGACCCTGGAGGACCCCGGCTATCCTCCCGGCCTCCTCCAGCTCTCGCCCCCGCCGCCGGTGATCACCGTGCGGGGAACGCTGCCCGAAGGCCCCGCCGTGGCCATCGTCGGCTCCCGCAAGGCGGACGCCTACGGCCGCGAGGCCGCCGAGCTCTTCGCCCGCTCCCTGGCCGCAGCCGGCATCGTCGTCGTCTCCGGCTTCGCCCGCGGCATCGATGCGGCGGCGCACCGCGGCGCCATGGCGGCCCCGGCGGGCCGCACGGTCGCCGTCCTCGGCTGCGGCCTGGCGGTGGACTATCCCCACGGACATGCCCGTCTGGCCGCCGAGATCGCCGAACGCGGGGCCGTCGTCTCCGAGTTCCCCTGCAACCTCATCCCCCGCGCCTGGCACTTCCCTCTACGCAACCGGTCGATCGCGGCCCTCGCCGCCGGTACCCTGGTGGTCCAGGCCACCCACCGGTCGGGCTCGCTGATCACCGCCCGCCATGCCCTGGACCTGGGACGAGACGTCTGGGCCGTACCCGGCCGGATCTTCGACGAGAGCTCGCTGGGCGCCAACGCCCTCATCCGCGACGGCGCGAGCCTGGCCCAGCATCCCGCCGACCTGCTGGAGGTGCTCCTGCCAAGCTTGCCCCGCCATTCCCGGATCAAGGCGCAACTCGGGTTGCCCGCGATGCTCGAAGTGGCAGAGCCCGAGCAGGAAGCGCCCCCGGGTTTCCCCGGCCAGGTGCTGACCGAGATCCCCCGGGACACCACCCGAGGCGCGGAAGAGATCGCCGTCCGCCTCGACGTCTCCATCGACCGCGTCCTCGCCGCCCTGCTGGAGCTGGAGCTGATGGGCCGGGTCAAGCGGCTGCCGGGGTCGTTGTTCGGGCGGTGAGAGGAAACGGAATGGCGCCTCACGACCCGTTGTTCAAGAGACTGCTCCAGCGATTTTTCGTCGATTTCCTGCGGCTCGTCGCACCGGACGTGGCCGCACGGCTCGACCTCTCCGCACCCGTGTTCCTCGACAAAGAGCTTCTACTTCCCGGGGACCCAGGAAGCCGTGTCGTAGATCTTCTGGTGCGCATCCCCTTGCTGGCGGACAAAGAAAGGACCCTTCTGGTGCACGTCGAGATCGAGGCCCGCGCCCGCCGGGGGATGGGAGAGCGTCTGCGGGAGTACCACCGCTGGATCCAGAGCCGCCATTCCGGGCAGATCCTGTCGATCGTGATCTACCTACGGGGAGGACGGGGCGGAGTGCGGGAGGAGATCGCGAGGGAGGAACTGGCAGGACCAGGCCTGCCGGGTTTCCGCTATCTGTCCTTCGGCCTGGAAAGATGTCTCGCGGCCGACTATCTCTCCAGGCCTGAGCCTCTCGCCTGGGCGCTGGCGGCTCTCATGAATCCTGCTCCCCACAGTCGAGCCCGGCTGAAGTTTGACTGCCTGCTCAGGGTCAGTGGAGCGTCTCTCGACAACGAGGGGTGCAGGGAGCTAGCCAACTGCATCGAAAGTTACGTACAATTATCGCCTGAGGAGGCCGAGGAGTTTGCCTCTTTCGGCAGTCTCAAGGATGGGAGGACTCAGATCGTGTCAACCTCTTTGTTCACCTGGACGGATCGAGTAGAGATCGAAGGCGAGAAGAAGGGATTCCGCAGGCTCCTGCTGCACCAGCTCGAGCGCCGATTCGGTCCAATTCCGGATGAAATCCGACAGAGAGTCGAGAAGATCCGCTCCGAGGATCGGCTGACTCGCCTGGCGGAAAAAGTGCTGACCGCCCGCTCGCTCAAGGAGATGAGGCTCGGATAGCGTCGTTGTCATTCCCCCAAGACGCCCGCGCGCGGCATCGCCGAACCCCCGCAACGGGCTTATGTGACGGTCATGTGATGGCGGCGGCCTCCAAAGCTGTCAAAAACAGCCTAAGCCATTTTTCACAGTCACTTACGTATGTGATGCTCCGCCTGCGGTCCAGGCGGCCTACCCTCTTCTCTCCCCTCCCCCAGCCTTGCGGCGGACCGCCTCCGATGGTACTGTCGCCGCCCTGCTCCGGGCCGCGCTTTCAGTCCTGTCCAGAAATATGTCGGCATCTCCCGGCGTTTGAGAGTCCCGCTATGGCAAAGAATCTGCTGATCGTCGAAAGCCCCGCCAAGACCAAGACCTTGAAAAAGTTCCTCGGCCGCAACTACGCCGTCGAGGCCTCGGTCGGACACATCCGCGACCTCATCAAGAAGGACATGGGCCTCGGTCCCGACTACGAGCCCCGTTACGAGGTCCTCGCGGCCAAGAAGGATGTCGTCAAGAGACTGCGGCAGGCGGCCAAGGAGGCGGAGACGGTCTATCTCGCTCCCGACCCCGACCGCGAGGGGGAGGCCATCGCCTGGCACATCGCCGAGGTGCTGGCCAAGGATCCGAAGGACGTGCACCGGGTGACCTTCAACGAGATCACCAAGGGCGCCGTCCTCAAGGCCCTGGAGAATCCGGGAATCATCGACCTTCAGAAGGTGGACGCCCAGCAGGCCCGGCGCGTCCTCGACCGCATGATGGGCTTCCGCCTCTCGCCTCTCCTCTGGGAGAAAGTAAAGCAGGGGCTCTCCGCCGGCCGCGTCCAGTCCGTCGCCCTGAAGATGGTCTGCGCCCGTCAGGACGAGATCGACGCCTTCGTTCCCGAGGAGTACTGGAACCTCGGCGCGGACCTCAAGGCCAGCCTGCCGCCGCCGATCTCCGCCCGCCTCAGCCGCATCCAGGGCAAGAAGGCCGAGGTACACAACGGCGAAGAGGCGGCGAAGATCGTCAGCGGCTTGGAGAAGGGCGCGTTCGTCGTCTCCAAGGTGGAGCGCAAGGAGTCGCGGCAGAAGCCGGCGCCGCCGTTCATCACCAGCCGCCTGCAGCAGGAGGCGGCGCGGCGGTTCGGCTTCTCCGTCAAGCGCACCATGGGCATCGCCCAGGGGCTCTATGAAGGCAAGGAAGTGGGCGACCGAGGCTCCGTGGGTCTCATCACGTACATGCGTACCGATTCGACCCGCGTCGCCGACGAGGCGCTCGCCGCCGGGCGGGAGCTGATCGCCGCCACCTACGGCTCCGACTCCCTGCCCGAGAAGCCCAACGTCTACCCGTCGAAGGCCGGAGCGCAGGACGCCCACGAGGCCATCCGTCCCACCAGCTTCGACCTGCCCCCGGACGCGGTGCGGGAGTATCTGAAGGACGACGACTGGAAGCTCTACAAGCTGATCTGGGACCGCTTCATCGCCTCCCAGATGCAGCCGGCCGTCTTCGACGTCACCCAGGTGGACATCGAGAATGGCCCCTACGTGCTGCGGGCCTCCGGCAAGGTCCTGCGGCGCCCCGGCTTCCTCGCCGTCTACCGCGAGACGCCGGACGAGGACGCCGCTCCCAATGCCGAGGACGCGGAAGGCCTGTTGCCCGCCGTCACCGAGGGTGAGAAGCTGGCGCTGATCAAAATCCTCTCCGAGCAGAAGTTCACCCAACCGCCCGCGCAGTTCAGCGAGGCGACGCTGGTCAAGGCGCTGGAGGAGAACGGCATCGGCCGTCCCTCGACCTACGCCACCATCCTCTCCGTGCTGACCGACCGCGACTACGTCGAGCGCCTCGAGGGCCGGTTCCGCCCGACCCAGCTCGGCCGGCTGGTCAACGGCATGCTCCAGAAGGGCTTCCACGACATCCTCAACGAGGGCTACACGGCGGCTCTGGAGGAGCAGCTCGACCGCATCGAGGACGGCAAGCTCGAATGGAAGCAGGCCATCGCCGACTTCGACGTGAAGTTCACCAAGGACCTGGAGACGGCCGGCGAGCAGATGCCCAACGTCAAGCGCGAGGGCATTCCGCTCGACGAGAAATGCCCCGATTGCGGCTCGGGCCTGCTGATGCGCTTCGGCCGCTTCGGCCCGTTCGTCGCCTGCAGCAACTATCCGGAGTGCAAGTACACCCGCAACCTCGAGGAGGCCGCGGCGCAGGACCCGTCCGCCGCCGCCGCCGAGGAGGAGATCGCGCCCTGCGAGCTCTGCGGCAAGCCCATGGCCCTGAAGCGCAGCCGCTTCGGCACCTTCTATGGCTGCACCGGCTATCCGGAGTGCAAGGGCATCCGCAAGACGGGGCCCAAGCCCGTGCCGCCCAAGCCCACGGGCGTCCCCTGCCCGGAGTGCGGCAAGGGCGAGATCGTCGAGAAGCGCTCGCACCGCGGCAAGGTCTTCTGGTCCTGCAACCGCTACCCGGACTGCAAGTTCTCCCTGTGGAAGAAGCCCGTGCTCAAGGAGTGCCCGGATTGCGGCGCCGCCTTCCTCCTGGAGAAGGTCACCAAGAAGAACGGCGCCCAGCTCGTCTGCAACACCGAGGGCTGCGCCCACGTCGAGGACATGGAAGAGGTCGAAGCGCTGGTCTAACACCTGAAGGCAATCCTGGGTGCCCACCTTCGACGTCGTCATCCCCGCCCGTAACGAGGTGACGACCGTCGCTGAGGTCGTCCAGGCCGCCCGCGCCACACCGGGCGTGGGCCAGGTCGTCGTCGTGGACGACGGTTCGAGCGATGGGACGGCCGCTGCCGCCGCTGCCGCCGGGGCGATCGTGGTCTCCACCGGTTCGGCGGGCGGCAGCAAGGCCCGCGCCCTCTCCCGGGGGTTCGAGGCTACCGCCGCCACTCCCGCGGACGTCCTGGTCTTCTTCGACTCCGACATTCTGAAGGTCACGCCGTCGCACTTCACGGCTCTCGTCGCGCCGGTGCTCTCCGGCGAGGCTTGGCTCTCCTGCGGCATCGTCCCCTATGGCCGTCTGCGCGATCCGCTCTTCCTGCGGCTGCCGCCGATCACCGGCCTGCGGGCGCTGCGGCGGGAGGTCTTCGCCGGCGTGCCGGAGGAGAGGCGCAACGGCTTCCAGATCGAAATCATGATCAACGAGGTGATCGCCCGGCGCGGCCTGCCGAGCTCCATCCGCGTGCTCTCCGGCCTGCGGCACCGCAGCAAGCTGGAGAAGGTGGGCTGGCGGCGGGGCCTGCCCGCTCACCTCGCCATGACCCGCGAGCTCCTCGCCTGCTTGCGTATCGTCCCCCTTTGGACCTATGGTGCGTACTTGCGGAATTTACGGGTGCTCCCTCCCTCGGGCGAGAGCCTCGCATCAGCCGGCGCCGATCCAGGTGTCGCGCTCATCCATCCGGCCCCGCGGCCACGTAGGTAAGGACATGAAAACGACGACCGACGTTCTGCTGATCTGCCTCGCCCTCATGGCCGTTCTCGTAGCCCCGGTCGCGGCGGCCGCGCCGCCCGACTACAAGGTCTGGGGAGAGCTCCTCTCCAAGTACTACGACCCCGCCAAGGGAATGAACTACAAGGGCCTGAAGGACCACGACAAGAAGACCATCGACGACCTGCGTCACCAGATGGCCACCGTGGACGTCCAGGCGCTGTCGCGCAACGACCAGTTCGCCTACTGGATCAACCTCTACAACATCAACGTCGTAGGGCTCGTGACGGACCACTACCCCATCGCCTCCATCAAGGACCTCTCGACCGACCCGTTCATCAAGCTCAACGTCTTCAAGAAGGACGTCGTGCAGACTAAGAAGGGCGCCATCTCCCTGAACGACGTCGAGAATGACAAGATCCGCGAGGGCTACAAGGATCCCCGCATCCACTTCGCCATCAACTGCGCCGCCAGGAGCTGCCCGCCGATCCGCACCGAGCCCTACGAGGGCGCCAAGGTCAACGAGCAACTCGACGACCAGGTGCGGAAGTTCCTCGACGGCCCCCACGGCGCCCGCATCGAGAAGAGCGGCGGTCAGGCGATCGTCCACGTCACCAAGATCATGGATTGGTTCAGCGCCGACTTTCAGAAATGGGGCGGCGGGCAGATCCCCTTCCTCAAGCGCTTCGTCTCCGGGCCCAAGCGCAACCAGTTGGACGCGGCCGGCAACCAGATCGATCTCAAGTTCGACGACTACGACTGGAAGCTGAACGACGCTTCCGGCAAGTAATGCGGCCCAACAGGAGAGGCGAATGAAAGGCAAAACCGGATCTCTCGGGAGCTCCCTGGCCTTGCTTCGGGATCCGGCCACGGCCGAGAAACGCCGCATCCTCGCGGACCGCTGGGCAGGGCTCGACCCTGCCCTTCGCCTTCCCGGGCAGGGCCTGGGCCAGAAGGCCACCGGGTGTGGGGCGACCATCGGCATCCAGCCCCGCTGCGACTTCGCCTGCACCGGCTGCTATCTGGGCCACGAGGCCAACCATATCCCCGCTCTCTCCACGGCGGCGATCCTGCGGCAGCTCGACGAGATGCGGCAGTGGCTCGGCCCCAAGAGCAACGTCCAGATCACCGACGGCGAGGTGACGCTGCGCCCCGTCGAGGAACTGGTCGAGATCCTTTCGTACGCGCGGTCAATCGGCGTCATCCCCATGGTGATGACCCACGGCGACAACTTCCGCCGCCAGCCGGGCCTGCTGGAGCGATTGATGGTGGAGGGGGGGCTCACCGAGGTCTCCATCCACGTCGACATCACCCAGCGGGGCCGCGACGGCCACAAGGCCCCGAAGTCCGAGTTGGAGCTGATGGGCCTGCGCGAGGAGTTCGCCGATATGGTTCGCGAGGCGCGGCGGCGCACCGGCCGCACCCTGCGGGCCGCCATGACCCTGACGGTGACCCAGGAGAACCTGCCGCAGGTTCCCGACGTCGTGCGCTGGCTCATCCACAACCGCGACGCCTTCAGCCTCGTGAGCTTCCAGCCCCTTGCCCAGGTCGGCAGGACGCGCAAGAGCCAGCACGGGGTGACGGCGGACGAGCTGTGGACGGAGATCGGCAAGGCGACGGCGGACTTCGGACTGAACCTCCAGGGCGCCGGCCCGATGCACTTCGGCCACACGGACTGCACCCGGTTCGTGCCCCTGCTCACCCTGGAGCGCCCCGGCGGCGATCTGCGGGCCTACCAGTTCATCCGCGACGAGCCCGACGACGTGGCCATCATGGCTGAGTTCTTCTCCCGGGGCCTGGGCGGCATGGCCTTCCGCGACGACCGTCCGCTGGAGATGGTGGGCCGCGCCCTGGGCTTCGCCCGCACCGATCCCCGCTGGCTGCTCGGCCGGGTCCGTCGCTGGGCGGCCGGCCGGTTCCGCACCGAGGCGGGGATGTCGCTCGGCCGGATGCTCGTCGACTCCCTGCGCGGGAAGGTCCGCCTGGGCGGCTTCACCCTCACGAGCCACCACTTCATGAACCCCGCCGAGCTGAAGACCGAGGTCGGCCAGGCCCGTCTCGCCGCCTGCGTCTTCCGTCTTCCCTATAAGGGCGAGATGGTCCCCATGTGCCAGATGAACGCCGACGGCGTCCGCGAAAGCTTCTACGCCGGTATCACGGCCGGCGAGATGGGGCTGGCGCCGGAGCCGGGGCGGCGTCCCCTGCCGGTCGTTCACTGACGAGGCGGCCGAAGAGCCGCCAGATCCCGTCCAGGTCGAGATCCCGAACCACCCGAAGCCGTCGGTTCCCCCGGCCGAATTCGATCCAAAGATTGCGGTGCAGCCGGCCTTGAGTCTCCTCGACGGACGCCAGGGCGGGATCGATCGCGTAGGCCGCCGCCGCCAGGTCGAACACCGGGAACCGGCGCGAGCCGCGGATCAGCAGAGACCGGCGTGCCCACCGGGCGGCATGGCGGCGCAGAAACTCGCCGAGCGCGCCCGGCAGCCCCTTGAGCTCGGCGGGACCAAGCCGCAACCGGCGGGCGACATCCAAGGGCACGACGGTCAGGGGGAGATCTGAGGCAAACACGGCGCGGGTGGCCGCCGGGTCCTTCGTCAGATTGAACTCATGAGGCCACCAGGGAGGGAAGCGTGCCCGGGAGGTCCGATTGCCCCCCACGAGAACGACCTCCGAGATCGCCGGCCTGGCCGGCAGCAGGGCGGCGAGGTTCGTCAGCGGCCCCAGCGCCAGGAAGCGGACCGGGGCGCTCCGCCAGAGATCGCCCACACGGTCGATCCGGTCGGGGACATCGCCCGACTGGACACCCCGCAGATACCGCCCGCCGAACCCGCAAAGCTCGCCGAGGATACGATTGTTGCGGTCCGCCCAGGCCTCGCTAGTATTGCCGGCTACTGAGGAGATGGCGGCGACGGGCGGACCGCTGCGGAGCAGGGCGGCGATGGCGAAGGCGTCGTCCACGTCGCCGGAGAGGGCGCCGGCTGCGTTGTCGGTGTCGATGAGGAGCATTTGATTGCCTGGCTGATTAGACTAAACAGGCGAAGCCGCGGCGGGCCACGGGGAGGACCAGCGGCGCCAGGCCGCCGCGCCGATCAGCACGGCGAGCTACGAGACCTGCGGCCTCCACCAGCGTACCCCCGTGACCAGCAGCAGGGCACCAAGGAAGAAGATGGCGGGATCGAGAATCGTGCTTCGCTCCGCGGGTCCCTGCTACTTCTTCGAGATGGTGAACTTGCCGAAGCTGACTCCCAGGTTGAAGCCGGTGCCCTTGCCGGCCAGGGCGAGCGAGACCTCTCCCTTGGTCATGGCTCCCGCGGAGGTGGACTTGACGGCTCCCGCCTCGGCGGCCGACGCCGCGTAGGTGCCGAGCAGCTCCGAGATGTCCGCCACCTCCGAGAACTTGCCGAGGCCGTCATCGATCTTGTACTTGCCCGCCGTCAACCCGCCGCCCTTGGCCGAGAGGGTCACCTTCTCCTTCTGACCGTTGTCGCAGGTGATCGTGCCGCTGCCGTTCGCGACCTTGTAGAACGCCGACCAACCCTTGAGGGTGTATGTCATTTCGCACTTCGTCGTCTTGCCGGCGGCGCCCAGGGGCAGGGCGGCGGTGAGGAGCAACAGGGACAGAATGGAGATCCGCTTCATCAGATCCTCCTCCGGGGAGGGCCTCCGCGTCCATCATGGCCGGGAGGAGATTCCAGAGATTCAGGTAGCGCCCAATCCTACACCAGGCCCGGCGTCTCTTCGAGATGGGGAAGAGGGGCGTCGAGGACGTCCGAGAACAGGGTGAGGACGCGGAAGGTGAGGCCCCAGATGGAATGGCCGCGGAAGCGGATGGCGGGGTAGACCAGGCGCGTGCCGTTTCTCTCCCACTCCATGTGACCGGCATGGCGCGAGTCCCAGAGATGGGAGAGGGGAATCCAGTAGGCCTCTGCCACCTCGTCGCTGGCGGCGAACGGCGCCAGCTCCTCTCCCAGGTAGTAGACAAAGGGAGAGAGGATCATCTCCCGGCCGCCCTCGCCCAGGCGAATGAGGACTTCGGAGAGCGGGCCGATCCAGTGCGCATCGTCCAGCACGAGCCCCACCTCCTCGAAGGTCTCCCGCTCGGCCACCGCCCGCCGGCTGGGATCTTCGGGCGACGAGCGCCCGCCCGGCAGGGCCATGTGGCCCGACCACGGGTCCAGCGGGTGCTCGGCCCGGCGGATGGCGCAGAGCGAAAGATCGTCGCCCCGGCCCGCCAGCACCAAGGCCACGGCCGCCTCGGAGTGCGACGGCTCGCGCTCCAGAAGCTGGGGGCTGTGACCGGAGAGGGCGGTACGGATCTGGTCGATGGTGAAGGGCATTGCGGAGACATGATACCGGCCTATGGTGCCGACGGCCCCAGCGGTAGCACCCAGGGCTCCACGCCGGCGGCCCCGTCGTCGGCCGCGAAGAAGAGGTTGGAGCCGGAGAGGGCGAAGCCGGAGGGGGCCGAGGAGAACGGTCCGGGGTTGATGTCCCGCACCATCCGGGTTCCCGCCGCCGTGCCGTCGCTCTCCCAGGGCTCCCAGCCGTGCTCGCCGTCGTGAGCGGCGAAGAAGACCTTGCCTCCCGCGACGGTGAGACCCGCGGGCATGGAGGAGTCCTCTCCGGGCAGGATGTCGCTCACCAGCGCCGTGCCCTCCGGGGTACCGTCCGTCCCCCATAGCTCGACGCCGTGCTCGTCGGCGTCGGCGACGAAGAGAAGCCGGTCGCCCAGCGGGGTGTAGGAGGGATTGGGGCCGTATCGCAGGGTGTGCAGCAGCACGGGAGGCCTGCCGTCGAGGGATACGCGCCAGAGGGCGAGCTGGCTGTTGGCATTCCCGGGTATCCCGGCGGTGAGGTAGAGCGAGCCTCCGAAACCGAAGAGCCGGCTCGGCTGCGGCAGCCTGGCCGCCTGCCGGGTCCCTTGCGGCGTGCCGTCGGTGCGCCAGAGCTCGGTGTCGAGCCCCGTCCGGCTGACCATCAGGAAGAAGGCCGTGCCGCCGACGCGGACGAAGCCAGGGTCGAGCTCGTCGCGGGAGCCCCGGAAGCGAGAGATCTGCCGGGTGCCGGCCGCCGTGCCGTCCGACACGAAGAGCTGGGGGATGAAGTTGCCGGCCTTGCCGGTCCGCGCCACGAACAGGAACTTCGAGCCGAAAGGCAGCACTCCCGTCGCGCAGCGAACGTCCTGAGGGAAGGGTAGGATCTCCCGGGTCCCCGCGGCCGTGCCGTCGCTGGTCCACCAGCCGCACTGGTCAGCGGCCGGCCCCTCCATCTGGAAAAGAAGCTGGCCGTTCCAGTCCGCGGCGTGCCCCAGAGTCTGAAAAGGCATGAACTGCGTCGCGACCCGCGTGCCTTCCGGCGTGCCGTCCGTGCGCCACAGCTCCTCTCCCCAGCCGCCGGGAAGAATTTTTCCGACCTCGTAGAACTGCAGCGCGCCGGCGGTGAAGAAGCCGGCTACGAAGGCGTTCAGATCGCTGCCGAGATCGACGCCGGAGAGTCGGCGCGTGCCCGCGGAGTTGCCGTCGCTGCCCCATACATACTGGCTCCTCCCTTCCCGGGCCAGCAGGACCGTACCGCCGCGAACGGCCGCGAGGAGGGGATCGGAGCCGGGAGCCGTATGCTCCAGGACCGCCACCTGCCGGGTACCGGCCGCCGTTCCGTCGGTCGCCCAGACCTCGCCCCGGAGCGGCGATCCGGTGAGGGTGCCGAAGAAGGTGAGGCCGCCCCAGGTTCCAACGCCGGCCGCGAGGCTGGCGATCCGTTGTGTTCCCTCCGGGGTGCCGTCCGTGGCCCAGAGCTCTCGCTGATTGTCGGGGTCCGGCGTGGCCACGACGAATGTGCCCCGGGCAAACGCGCCCGGCGAGATCTCTCCGGCGTCCGCGAACCCCGAGCAGGGCCCGGGGCAGGCGTCCGTCAGCCGGCGCGTGCCCGCTCCGGTGCCGTCGGTAATCCAGAGCTCCTGACCGTACGCCGGGTCCGCGCCGATGAACAGCAGGCCGCCGCTGTGCGCTTCCATCCCCACGAAAGAGATCACCCCCGGGCAACCGCCGTCGCAACCGGTCAGGGCGCTGGCGTTGGCGAGGCTGGCTTCGCTGGCCCAGAGCCCCTGAGCTCTTCTGCCCGCCGGGGCCATCACCACCCATCGCGGGCCGACTCGTCGCAGAGTGGCGGTCAATCGCCGGGTCTCGCCGGAATCGGACAGGCTCGGAAACCCGAGCCAGCGTCGGGTGCCGGCCGCCGTGCCGTCGCTGCTCCAGTACTGATTTTCCCTCTTCGCGGGGTCCGTGGTCATGAAGAAGAGGTTCCCGCCGAAGACGTCGAGGGATTGGATGGACGGACAGCCGGACTCGTTCGGGCAGCGGCGCACCCGGTCGAACGCCCGGGCCCGCCGGGTGCTCGCCGCGGTGCCGCCGGTGGCCCAGAGCTCCTCCCGGTTGGCGCCCACGGTGAAGAAGAGGCGCGAAGGAGTGGCGGCGAGGAGCTCTTCCTGTTCAGCTTCCCGCACGGGAGTCACGAGAACGGTATTGCCGGCGGTGCCGTCGGTCGACCAGAGCCCTGTTCCGCGGCCGTCGTCGGCGAGGAAGTAGAGGGCGCCGCGCCAGGCCGTGAGGGAGTGGGGATTGCTGCCGCCGGGCCCGGGTTTGAGGTCCGCGACGATCCTCGTCCCTTCGCCGGTGCCGTCGCTGCTCCACAGCTCGCACCCCTCCTCAGCCCGGCAACCCACGAAGTAGAGCACCGCGGCGCCCGGGAGAGAGGCTTCCGCCTGAGCGGCCTTGATGTCCGCGAGAGGTGCCGTGAGCGGCGCCGTCCCGGCCGCCGTGCCGTCCGTGCGCCAAAGGCGGACCGTCTTGTCCACGAGCGCGCTCCCCGACTCAACCCGTAGCAGGGCAATGCCGTGCGCCGCGGCCAAGGGCGTGATGGACTGGCAGGGCGATGGGCAAATGGAGACCGCCAGCGGTGCCGTGCCCTGCGGCGTGCCGTCCGTGGTCCACAGGCTGCCGTCGTCCGCGAAGTCCGAAATCGAGAAGGCGAGCCGGCCCCCCGCGGGTACGAAGGAGCCGGCCGCCACGGGCGAGGGGTCCGCCAGATCCCAGGGCTGCTGATTGATGTCCTTCACCAGCCGGGGCCGGTCCTGGGCCATTGCCGGGCAAGCGATGAGAAAGAGGAGGAACGAGGCTGCAGCGGAGCTCTTGCCGTCCATGTTGATTCTCCCTGATGCCGGCGAGAATCCGCGTTGGCGCCGAATTCCTCCGGGCCCATGGGTACTGCAAGAGTCGTGACAGGCGGCATCATCTCCGAACCCGCTCGCCTGCACCGCCAGCTTCCATCCTGCCTGCGGTAGACTGGTCGCCCTTTTGGAAGGAGGAGACGATGCGTATTGCCATTCGTGATCTGGTCGCCGGCGGGTTGCTTCTCGCCGGGCTGGCCGCCGTCCCCGCGTTCTCCGTCCCGCAGGCCAAGCCCGAGAAGCCGGCTGCGCCGCCGGCCGCCGCCGCGCCCGCCGAGGCTCACGCCGCCGGCGATGCCGAGATGCAGCGTGCGGTGGCGGCGCTTCACAAGTCCATCGAGGGCCGGGAGAACGAGCCCTCCGAGAAGGTCTTCAAGAACATCAAGAACTTCACTGGCGTCCCCGCGGGCCGGCTGCTGGGGGCCATGGAAAAGGGCTTCAGCCCCGCCCTGGGAGTCTCCTGCGCGCACTGTCACGACCCCGAGCACTGGAATAGCGACGCCAAGGATGAGAAGCAGGCCGCCCGCGGCATGATGAAGCTGGTGGGAGAGATCAACGAGAAGCTCAAGGGAATGCCCGGCCTGATGAGCGACAAGCCGATGGTGAACTGCACCACCTGCCACCGCGGCCACGTCAAGCCCGCGCTCAGCCTGGACGAGAAGGAGCACCATTGATCCGCTATGCTTGAAGCAAGCTTGGATGGACGGAGCGGTTGACCCGCTCTGTCCCCTTTAAGGCCGGCTCCGGCACTCATTCCTTGGTCGTCTATTGTTGGATTGTCGTACTGGAGCTTGTCTTACTAGGGGGGTTGCCATGCCGAAAAATCTCTTCTTCTACGTCGCCGTCCTTCTCGTCTTTGGTTCGGGTATCTGGTTCATTCTGAGGTCCGGCGCGCACTTGCAGCCGGATGCCACGGTTGCGGCGGCGGCCTCCGCCGGTCCGGCTCATCCGGGCGTCGGGCCGGAGATCAAAAAGCCGTCCAGCGGCGGGGTCGCCCAGACCCTGGTCGAGAACATTCAGAGCCCATTGAGCATCCTGTTGCTCCAGGTCATCGTCATCGTCGCCGCGGCACGGCTCCTCGGCGCGCTGTTCCAGAAGATCGGGCAGCCTCCCGTCATCGGCGAGATGGTCGCGGGAATCCTGCTGGGGCCGTCCCTGCTCGGGTTGCTGGCCCCGGGGGTGCAGACGTTCCTGTTCCCGGTGGCATCGTTGGGCGGCCTTCGGATGCTCAGCCAGATCGGAGTCATCCTCTTCATGTTCGTCGTGGGCATCGAGCTGGACATCCAGCACCTGCGACAGAGCGCGCACGCGGCCGTGATGGTCAGCCATGCGAGCATCGTCGTGCCCTTCTTCCTGGGGTGTGGCTCGGCGTTGCTGCTCTACCGCTCGCTGGCTCCGGCGGGCGTCCCGTTCAGCGCCTTCGCTCTGTTCATCGGAGTCGCCATGAGCATCACGGCCTTCCCGGTGCTGGCGCGCATCCTCGAAGACCGGCGGATGACGCGCTCCCGCCTCGGCAGTACCGCCATCGCCTGCGCCGCCGTGGACGACGTCACCGCCTGGTGCATGCTGGCCGTCGTCGTCGCCATCGTGAAGGCCAACGGCCTGGGCGGCTCGCTGCTCACCATCGGCCTCACCCTGCTGTTCATCGCCGTGATGCTCTTCGGGATCAAGCCACTGGCGAGCCGGATCGCCAGCGTGCGTCCCGAGGGGCAGGCCGCGAGCGTGGGCCTGCTCGCCGCGCTCTTCTCGTTCGTCTTCATCTCGGCGCTGTTCACGGAGCTGATCGGCATCCACGCCCTGTTCGGCGCCTTCCTGGCCGGAGTCTGCATGCCGCCGGACTCCGGCTTGCGCCATTTTCTCCGCGAGCGTCTGGAGACCTTCAGCTCCGTGCTGCTGCTGCCTCTGTTCTTCGCCTTCACCGGCCTGCGCACGCAGTTGGGCCTGCTCGCCGACTGGCAGAGCTGGCTGATCTGCGGCGCCATCGTGCTGGTGGCGATCGCCGGCAAGCTGCTGGGAAGCATGGGAGCGGCGCGCTGGACGGGGATGAGCTGGGGCGACTCCTTCTCTCTCGGCGTTCTGATGAACACCCGCGGCCTGGTCGAGCTGATCGTGCTGAATCTGGGCTACGACCTCGGCATCCTGTCGCCGCGGATCTTCACCATGCTCGTCCTCATGGCGCTGATCACGACCTTCATGACCGGGCCGCTTCTGCAACTGCGCCGCGTGCTGGGACGCCGCGAAGCGCTGGTGCTGGACGTCGGAGGGCGGAGCGGGCATAGGGCCTAGCTTCTCTCCTTTCTGACGGAGACGGAGATCGAGCCGTTGTTCTCGAGGATCGCGGTGTGCACCTCCTCGATGCAGGTGCATCCCGCCTGCCGCAGGGCTGAGTTGAGCTCGTGCCGGGTGAGCTGGGCGCTCGCGAGGACGTCCTCGAACAGCTTGCCGTTGTGCACCAGCACCTGCGGCCGGCCCTCGATGAGGGCTTCCATCTTCTTGCTGCGGAAGGTGGCGATTCCCACCGTGTAGTTCAGAGCGATGAGAGTCGCCGCCGAGATGAGGCCGCCGGTGAGCGAGTTGTCGCCGCCGTTCATCGAGTTCTGGACCGCGTTCGAGAGGACGAGGAGCAGGACGAGGTCGAACGGCGCGAGCTGGCCGACCTGGCGCTTGCCGGAAATTCGGAGCACGATAACCAGGAAGAGATAGACGAGGACCGAGCGAAGGATCAGCTCCCACCAATGGATGGTTGGAATCCATAATTCTGCCATGACTTAAAGAACCTCCGGGGAGATTTGCACAGAAGGACAGTATAGGCCCGGTCCGCGGTAGGCTTGGGTCGTGAAGCCGACCGAGATTCTGGCCCGGGAGAGGACGCCGGAGAGCGACGAGCTCGTCCTCTCCCGGCGGGACGGCGCCTACTCGCTGAGCATCGCCGGCGAGGAGCTGATGACGAGCCGCGTCCACGGCTCCGAGGAGGCCCTGGCCCGCTTGGCCTGTGCGGCGATCGCCGAGAAGAAGACGCCGCGGGTTCTGATCGGCGGGCTCGGCTTCGGCTACACCTTGAGGGCGGCCCTCGATCAACTGCCGCGTGGCGCCGCCGTGACGGTCTGCGAGGTCTTCGCGTCGCTGCTGGGCTGGAACCGGGGCCTGCTCGCGGATCTCGCCGGCCGGCCGCTCGAAGACCGGCGTGTCACCGCCGTCCGGGCGGACGTGCGGACCCTCCTCGATCGCCGCGAGGATCGCGAGCGCTTCGACGCCATTCTGCTCGACGTCGACAACGGCCCCCAGGCCTTCACCCTGCGCTCGAACGACAACCTCTACACCGCCGAGGGGCTCGAACGCCTGTCGCGGAGCCTGACGGCGGGCGGAGTGCTCGCCGTCTGGTCGTCGTCACCGTCTCCGGAGTTCCTGCGGCGGCTGAAGAAGGCGGGGTTCGAGGCGAAGGCGGAGAGTGTCCCGACGCGCCGGGGCGGCAAGCGGCGGGACACGATTTTTCTGGGGAAACGTCGCTGATCGGGCTCAGTAGTGATACCGGCAGGCAAGGATCTTGATCCTTGTCTCCGAGACCTCGTAGACCAACCGATGCTCACGATCGATACGGCGAGACCAGCAGCCGGCCAAGTCGTGCCTCAGCGGCTCAGGTTCTCCGGCGCCTTGAAACGGGTCCCGCTGGATTGCCTCGATCAACTTGACGATTTTTAGGGCTTTTTTGCGATCCTGCTCGATCCACCATGCGAGATCTGCGAATGCGGCGGAATCAAATTCCAAGCTTCTGGCGGACTTCATCGAAAGGGATTCCCTCCCGCCGCGCCCGGGCTTCGAGGAGCCGCTGTTTCATGGTCTCGCTACGCAGCAGGTAGGCCGTCTCCCGCTCTGATGCGATTTCCCGCCAGAGGTCGATGGGCACGATGACCCCTGTAGGAGTCCCCTCTTCGTCCGAAATGTACTGAATGTCTAACAGCGCCATATCAGCCTCCTGCCTTCGCCTGCAGCTGCCCCGGTTCTCGGGAGGATTACCAGGGTGCCCAATGATGGTACCACCCTGGCGGCTGAATCGCAGGTATCGGCCGACTCCTCAGTTGGGTACGCAGCGGCAACAGTTCGGCGGCGTCAAAGCCGGGTGCTGGCCTTCGGGACAGGCGGCGCAGCGGACGGTCGAGCAGTCCACCTTCTTCTCATTCATGGTTTGGGAGGCGCAGGCGCAGAGCGCCAAGAGCCCCATCGTCAGGGCGAGTTTCTTCAAGCTTTGCATGGGTTCTCCTGTTTGAGCGTATCCCGCCTCTGGCGGCGGAATCAGGAGAAGCGGGAAAGCAATTCTTGAACCAACTTGGCTGCCTGGAGCTGACTTTCTAGCGATAGTTATAAACGTCCAGCGCCACCTTGGATGGGTCCTGGGGATCGATCCGGACGTCGACCATGGCGCCTGGCTGGAAGCGAGGAATGTCCAGCCGGGAGATCAGGCTCTTGGGGATCGTGGCCGTGTAGGTCGTGCCGTCCGCGCGGGTGACCTCGGCCCGGATTCCGATCACCGGGTCATCGTTCAGGGTGATCCCCGTGTCCCAGATCTCCACGATTCGAGCCCGCGCCGTCACCCCGGACTCCTGAATCCGTTTCGTCTCCGCGACACCGCTCATCCGGTCGATCACGGCGCAGCCACCGAGGATCGAGGCGAGAAGGACGGTCGCCACAGCCAGACCCACGAATCCGCGGACGCTAGGAATCGTCATGCGGCTCCATGATACCCCTGGTGCCCCAGCCCCTATCGGGCCACGGGTCCGTTTTTCGTGTAGCATTGTTGAGAACAAACCAAAATCACGTCGCCCGATGCCTCGCCGGGCACCAGAGAGGAGCGCTCGATGCAAAGTCTGTCGACTGCTGACATGGACCGGCTGCTGCCCCCGAACACTCCGGCCTGGATCTTCCAGGTCTGGACCGCGTTTCTGCTCTCCGTCTTCGCGCTGGCGGTGGGAATCTACTACGCTCCCATGGACCCCTGGATCCGGGCTTTCTTCTTCATGGGGATGTTCTTCACCATCGGCTCCACCCTGACCTTGGCCAAGACCATTCGAGACAACCGGAAGGAGCGGATCGATACCCAGGCCTGGGTCTTCCAGAGCTGGGCGGCCTTCCTCCTCTCCACCGGCATCACCTTCGCGGGCGTCCTCTGGCTGCCCGGAGGGGTGAGCCGGTGGATCCAGGGCTACTTCGGGGTCGCGATCTTCTTCGCCATGAGCTCCAGCTTCACCCTGTCGAAGACCATCCGCGACGAGCACGAGGGCGCGAAGGCCCTGCAGGAGATGGGGGTGACCCCGATGCCTCTACCCAGGCTGGCGGAGAGCCGCGAGGAGTAACGGGTCACTGAGCCTGCGCCAGGAACGCCCGCAGCAGCGCCTGCTCCTTCGGGTCCTTGATGCGGGTGAACATCTTCTCGCCGAGGGTGTGGATCGTCTGGGGACGGTCGAAAGGCATCTTCGCGTACATCTTGCCGCCGGTGAAGTGGCAGGGCTGGCAGCGCTTCTCCAGGATGGGGCGGATCCGCGCCTGGAAGTCCACGGGTTGCGGCAGGGGCGGCGCGGCGGGGGTGCTCGCCAGCAGAGTGGCCGCGAGAGCCAGGATGATCGCCAGAGATCCCAAGGTGAGCAGTTTGTCGTGCATATGCTACTCGTACCTCAGTGCCTCGATCGGGTCCTGACGCGCGGCCTTCATGGCGGGCCAGAGGCCGGCGGTGAGGCCGACGGTGGTGGAGACTCCGAAGCCCAGGAGGACGGACCACAGGGGGGCCGCGGCCTGGAAGTCGAACGCGATGCGGGCGAGGAGGGCGGCACCCAGGCCGATGGCGATGCCGAGGCCGCCGCCGACGCCGGTCAGCGTCACCGCCTCGGCGAGAAACTGGATGGCAATGTCCCGCTTGGTGGCGCCCAGCGCCTTGCGCAGGCCGATCTCGCGCGTGCGCTGGGTGACGTTGACCAGCATGATGTTCATCACGCCCACGCCGCCGACGACCAGCGAGATCGCCGCGATCAGGATCATCACCGCCGCGATGCCGCCGGTGATCTGGCGGAAATTCTTCAGCATCTCCATGCTGGTGAACGTCGCGAAGTCGTTCTCCTGATTGGGACGCAGATGGCGGCGCGTGCGCAGGATGGCCGTCTCCTGCTCGATCATCCTGTCCACGTCCTCGGAGGTCTTGGGGACGGTCGCGATGTGCAGGGTGTCCTTGCCGCCGTCGCGGATCTGCGGGAACTGCTGATCGAAGGCGGTGATGGGGATGACGAAAAGGTTGTCGTTGCTGCCGCCCAGGAACGAGCCCTTTTTATCGAGTACGCCGACGACGTTGTAGTCGATGCCGTCGACCTGGATGCGGCGGCCGATCGGATCGCGGTGCGGGAAGAGGGTCTCGGCGACGTCGGTACCGAGCACCACGACGCGGGCGGAGTGACGCACGTCGGCGTCGATCAGGAAGCGGCCGTCCTGGACGGAGGCGTGATTGGCCAGCGCGTACTCCGGCGTCGCCCCCACCGGCGTCGGGCCGTTGGCCACCTCGCGGCCGGCCCGCACCTCGGGCGTTCCGAAGATATAGCGCTCCGGCGACACCGCCGCCGCGTAGGTCCCCAGCCGCTTGAGGGCCTCCGCGTCCGCGAGTGTCAGGTCGGGGCGGTTTTTCTCCGCGTCCGGCCGCTCGCCGCCGCCGCCGTTGAAACGCGGCTCGTACTTCTGGAACTGCACAAGGTGAGTGCCGAAGGAGGAGAAGGCCTTGGTCACCGAGCGGTCGAAGCCGGCGACGAAGGAGACCATCATGATCACCGTCGCCACTCCCGCCACGACGCCGAGCAGGGTGAGGAAGCTGCGCAGCTTCTGCGCGCGCATCGCCACCAGCGCGAAGCGGACGTTCTCCGTCCAGGAGAGGCGAAGGCGGGAGCCGGGCCGCTGCGCCATCACTCAGCCCTCAGGGCATCGACCGGCAGCAGCTTGGACGCGGTGACCGCCGGCCAATAGCCGGCCGCGAGGCCGACGGCGATCGACAGGCCGAGCCCCAGAGCCGCGATGGCCGGCGTGACGTTGGCGGGGAAGTGGGCGATACGGTCGACCCCGAGCGCTACGAGGATGCCGGCGAGCACTCCGGCGACTCCTCCCACCAGCGACAGCAGCGAGGCCTCCAGGAGGAACTGGCGGCGCACGTCCCGCTGGCGGGCTCCCAGCGCCCGGCGCAGGCCGATCTCCTGGGTACGCTCGGCGACGGCGACCAGCATGATGTTCATGATCACGATGCCGCCCACGCCCAGCGACACCGAGGCGATGAGCAGGGTGAGGAGGAAGGCCGCGGTCGAGATCTGGCGCCAGATCTCCTGCAGGCTCTCGGCGGTGATGATGCCGAACGGATCGGGAGAGCGGAAGTCCGTGTGGCGCAGCGCCCGCATCAGCCCCCGCGCCTCGTCGGCGGTGTCGTCGACCCCTTCGACGCCGCCCCGGGCCTGGATCATGATGTCCAGGGTCGTGCGTCCGCTGAACGATTTCCGGTTGGTGTCGATGGGGATCATCACCACGTTGTCGCGGCTCTGCCCCAGGGTCTTCCCCTGCTGGTTGAGCAGGCCGATCACCCGGAAGGGCACGCCGTCGAGGAGGATGTCGCGGCCGATCGGGTCGAGATGCGGGTAGAGCTCGTCCTTGACGTCCCAGCCGATCACCGCCACGGCCTGCGAGGTGCGCGCCTCGCTCTCCAGGAAAAACCTCCCGGCCGCGAGGTCCAGGTTCATGATGGAGGCGAAGTTCGCCGTCGTGCCGTTGAGCCGGACGCCTTCGAGCCGGTGGTCGCGGTAGGTGACGGGCACACTGCCCTCGACGCGCGCGGCCACCTGCTCGGCCTTGCGCAGCTCGGCGCGAAGCCGCTGGTAATCCTCCCAGGTGACGTCCGGCCGCTTCACCGCTTTCAGGAACTCTTCGTGAGAGCGGATGAGGCCGAACTTGGTGACGATCAAAACGTCGGGAGCGAGCCCGAAGAGCTTGTCGCGCACGAAGAGGTTGAGCCCCGAGATCACCGAGATCACGCCCACCAGCGTCGCGACACCGATGACGATGCCGAGCAGCGTGAGAAAGCTCCGCAGGGCGTGCGTGCGGATGGCCCGGATCGCCTCGCTGAACAGCTCCGCGAAATCCATCAGTGCGCGGGGCCGCGCCCCTCTCCCTTCTTCGGCTCCTCGATCTTCACCGGATCGCCGGGATTGATCGCCCGCAGAGCCTTGAAAGGACCGTTGATCACCGTCTCGCCGCCGTGCAGGCCGTCGACCACCTCAATGGACAGGTCGCCGGTGAGGCCGGTCTTCAGCGGCTGAAAGCGGGCCTTCTCCCCTTCCATCAGATACACGCCCTCCTGCTCGCGGGGCGCGTCCGCCGCGGGCGCGGGCTCGCCGGTCTTGCGCTCCTTGCGCTCGATATCGCGCACCACGAGAGCCTGGAGCGGCACCACCAGCGCGTGGGCGCGGAAGCCGGTCAGAATGTCGGCGCGGGCCGACAGGCCGGGCTTGATGTCGGCGGGCGGGTTGTTCACCCGCACCTTGACCTTGAACTTGATCGCCTGGTTCGCGGCGGACACCAGGGGGCTGCTGCCGACCTCCGTCACCGTGCCGCGGAAGGTCTGATTGGGGTAGGCGTCGAGCCGCACCAGCGCCTCCTGGTTGAGCTTGACGTTGGGGATCGACGTCTCGTCGACCTCCAGCTCGGCTTCCACCACCGACATGTCGGAGATCGTCAGCAGCACCGTGCCTGGGCTGTTCTGAATGCCGATCACCGCCACCTCGCCCTCCTCCACGCGGCGGGCGGTGACGACGCCGTCCATGGGCGAGCGGATCGTCGTCTTGGCCAGGGTGTCGCGCGACCCTTCGAGCGTGGCGCCCGCCTGCTGCACCCGCTGCTGGCTCGCCTGGACGGCGGCCTCGGCGGTGCGCACGGCGGTGCGCGTGCGCTCCATGTCGGCGGCGGGAATGATCCCGGCCTTGAAGTTCCCGTCCGCGCGCCGGTAGTCGGCGCGGGCCTGCTCCAGAGCGCTACGGGCGGATTCGAGCTCCTGCCGCAAGGCCTGCATCGAGAACTCGTTGCTGCGCGCCATGGCACGGGTGTTGACCTGGTCGATCTGGAGCAGGAACTGCCCCTTCTTCACCTCGTCTCCCTCGTCGACGGCGAGGTGGGTGATCTGGCCGGGGATGGTCGCCGAGATGTCGACCTTCTTCTGCGCCTGGATCTTGCCGTTGGCGCTGACCTTGGCCTGCAGGTCCTCGCGTCCCACCTTGGCTATCTGCACCTCGGTCGGCTGCGGACCCCGTTTGGAGTATGCGAAGCCGCCGAGCGCCGCGAGCAGCACGACGGCGATGAGAATCCATAGAACCTTGCGTTTCACGAACATCGCCTCCCGAAGAGCCGCGCCGAACAGACACGCCCCCACCGCGGCGGTCACCGGGGCGCGCTCCCTCCTTGTACGCAACGGGCTGGGGGAAGTTACCGAGGGGCTCGATCATAATCCAGTCATGCCTCGAAATCCTCGGTGCGCTCCCGGACCGGCGTCACGGTGCCCCTTACTGAGGGAGCACCCGCTGGATCGGGGCTCCGACTCCCTTGAAATCGCCGAGAATGGCCATCCCGGGATTGATCAACAGCCCTTCGGCCTCGAGCTTCTTCATGATCTCTTTGGCCTTACCCGTCTGGCCGAGCTTCTGCAGCACCTTGGCCAGGTTGTAGCGGATGTTCGAGGCGCCGCCGGTGTATTTCGAATCCGCATGGCGGAGTGTCGTCTCGGCGAGTAGCAATAGCTCCCGTTTGCCTTCAGCTCGCCGGCAGAAGAGGACCCCTAGATCGTTGAGGTACGCTGCATCCAAACCGGAGTCCTGCCCGGCCGCAAGGGCTTGGCGAGCGAACTCTACGGCCTGCGGGCCGGCCCCGGTTCCATCCGAAATCAGGGCATGCACGACGAGGCAGACCGCCGGCTTGCAGCCACCCGTCTTCTCCAGGTTGGCCAGCACCCGGGAGGCGTTCTCCCAATTCTTTTGACGAATCTCAAAATGGACTTTGGCCAGGCTGTCCTTCACCTCCTGCGCCACCTGCGCCATTCCGGCGGCAGCGCCCAGAAGAAGGAGAAGAAGGAGGAGGAGGAGAACGAGAAGCCGCTTGAAAGAACGAGAAGAGCGTCGCGGAGCGATCATGGCCGAGGGTCTCCGTTCCTGAAGAGAGGTTCTTGAACCCTCCCTATTGTACCGTCACTCGACTGGCACAAGCTCTGGGGTGACTTACGCCTTGGTTTCGTATAGAATGGCGGGGCATGGTAACATTCCGTCGCCCGAAAGGAGGAACTAATGCCTGAAAACAACACTCGCGGCCGTTTCATCTGGTACGACCTCATGACTCCCGATGGGGAAGGCGCCAAGCCCTTCTATACCGCCGTCATGGGTTGGGGAACCGAGGTCTGGGAGAACCCGGGAATGCAGTACACGATGTGGAAGACGCAGGAGCGCAGCATCGGCGGCATCATGAACATGCCTCCCGAGGCCGTCGCCGGCGGCGCGAAGCCCCACTGGCTGGCCTACGTCACGACGCCCGACGCCGACAAGACCGTGGCCCGCGCCCAGGAGCTGGGAGCCAAGGTCATGGTGCCGCCCACCAACATCCCCACCGTCGGCCGCTTCGCCGTCATCGCCGATCCGCAGGGCGCCCTGATCGCTCCTTACACGCCGGAGAAAGAGGGACCGGAGCCCGAAGGCATGCCGCCCGTGGGGGAGTTCTCCTGGCACGAGCTCGCCACCACGGATCCCGAGGCCGCCTTCGACTTCTACCACGAGCTTTTCGGCTGGGAGAAGACGTCGGCCATGGATATGGGCGAGGCCGGTCTCTACCAGATGTACGGGCGCCACGGTCAGACGCTCGGCGGCATCTACAAGAAGATGTCCCACGATCCGGGGCCGCCGGCCTGGCTTCACTACGGCCGGGTAGCCGACGTCAACGCCGCCATCGAAGCCGCGAAGGAGAAGGGCGGACAACTGCTGAACGGCCCCATGGAGGTCCCCGGCGGCGACATGATCGCCATGTTCCTGGACGCCCAGGGCGGCCGGTTCGCCGTCCACCAGGTGAAGTCGGCGTAGCCCGTAGAGGCCCGATCCTTTTGGGCGCGACACCGTGACCGGCGCATGGTGTCGCGCGTCCTTGATCCATCGTCCCGTCGGAGGTTCACCGTCTTTCGGATGTTTGTGGCCGACGCGGAGACGTCCCGTCGTTATGGGTCTGCGGAGGGCGTCGTGGACGGGCTGGGAACGTCTCTACGCCCTTCGCTGAGAAGATGACGTTACTGTTCCCGCATCCGCCCGGTCCACCTCCGCCAGATACGCCTCCTCCAGGTTGGGCTCCACGATCTCCCCAGCCGGCTCTTCTCCCGGTTTGGCGATGGCTCGGACCTGGATTCCTTCAAGGATTCGCACTCTGGAGGTCGTACGGTAGCGCTGGCTGAAGGTGAGGAGATCGGCGTCGGCGACGAGGGCTCGGAAGACGCGGCCGTGGGCTCTCGCCACCAGGTCCTCGGGGGTGCCGTCGAAGCGGAGGCGGCCTCGGTGCAGGAGGAGGATGCGGCGGGCGGCGGCTTCGATGTCGCTCGCGATGTGGGTGGAGAAGACGACGATGCGCTCGCCGGCCTGCTCCAGGAGGATCTGGCGGAAGCGGCTGCGCGATTCGACGTCGAGGCCCGTCGTGGGCTTGTCCACGACGAGGATCGGGGGCGCCCCCAGGAGGGCGCGGGCAATGCCTACCCTCTGGCGCATGCCTCCGGAGAAGTCCCGCACCTTGCGCCGGGCGTGCTCGGCGAGGCCCACGGCGGCGAGGAGATGATCGATCTCGGCGCGGCGCGCTTTCGGGTCGTTCATCCCGTGCTCGATGGCCCAGTGGTCGAGGAACTGCTCGGCGGTGAAGCCCGGGTAGGCGTTGAACTCCTGGGGGAGGAAGCCGATCCCGCGCCGGTAGGCTGCGAGGTTCACGGCAGAAATCGGGACGCCGCGGTAGCTCACGGAGCCGCGGGTGGGCTCCAGCAGGCCGGTGAGGATGCGCAGCAGCGTCGTCTTGCCCGCGCCGTTCGGCCCCAGCAGGCCGACGATGCCCGGCGTCAGGGTGAAGTCCACGGCCGACAAAGCCCGGAATTTCCCGCCATAGATCTTGGTCAGGCTCCGCACCTCCAGCACGGGATCTCCCGGCTCGCTCCAGACGGGGGGATTGCGCTTCCGCTTCTCCTCCTCCGGATCGCGCTGGCGCCAGCGGGTGCCGGCGAGGAGGAGGGCCGGCACCAGGAGCGCCGAGCTGGCGAGCGCGGTGCCCGCCGCCACCGCCGCCGCGCGCAGGGGCACGGACCAGGGATGGGAGGCGGGCTCCGCTCCGAGGGTGGCCGCCGCCAGGATCACGGCCACGATCGGCGCTCCCACGGCGAGCCAGGGAACCTGCCGGCGCAGGTCGCGATACAGCCGGCCGCCGCGATCCGACGCGGAGGCGGCCACCTCGGCGACGCCGGGGAGGGCCAGGGATAGACCCGCGGCGAGGGTGAAGACGGTCAGCTCGTCCAGCCGGGCGATGCCGGTAGCGACCAAGGGCAGCGCGGCGACGAGCCCCAGCCCCAGGGGAACCAGAGCCGTGAGCCCCCGCAGCAGCGAGCCCAGCCGGCAGGCGGCCACGGCGAAGAGGAGGAGGGGCACGGAAAAGGCGAGGGCGATCATCCGCAGGCGGTCCGGACGCCAGAGGTCGGCGCCGAGGTCCGGACGCTCGAGGTCGCAGCCGGGCGGGAGGGGAAGCTGGCCCAGGCTGCGGTCGACGTCCTGCCGCCTGGTCTTGCGCACATCCTCGCTGGAGAGAAGGATCTGGATGTCCACGGGCACCACGAAGCGGCCGGACTGCCGTTTCACCCGCGGGTAGAGAAGCTCGTCGGAGGGGGCGAGCAGGGCGGTGGGCACCACCACCCTGCCGTCCAGCGGCATGGGCGTGTTGAGAAGGGCCGCGAGCTGCGGCACGGCGCGGTCGGCGTCCACGGGCGCGCCGGCGGGGACGACGGTGAGGGAGCGCTCCGGTCCGCCGGGAAGGGCCGGCGGCAGATTGACGGCGGGCGGCGGTGCGCTCTGCCGCCGCAGCCGGCCGGCGAGGGCGGCGGACTCCGCCGAGGTGGTGCCGGCGCGAGGGCGCAGGACGAGCTGGACCGCCGGCTCGCCCCAGCCCGTGATCCAGAATCGTCTTACCTTCAGGCTCTCCAGGCGTTCCAGCAGGCGGTCATAGCCGGCCCGCACGGCGGCGAGATCGGCGCCGCGCAGCACGACGCGGTAGGTCGTGGCATGCTCGTCGGTCTCCGCCTTCTCTTCGAGGCCGGCCAGGAAGCCGGCCCCGCCCGTGGAGGCGGATGCCGAGCGGGCGCCCTGAGTGATTTCCAGGGCTCCCCCGCCGCCCATCTCGTAGCGCAGGCGGGTGGCCAGCGTCGCCCGGTGATCGGGATCGCGGGCGCTGGACTTGAGCTCGGCCACGACCCGTGCCGTGCCCGGTATCGAGTAGCTCCAGTAGCGCTCCACCTCGGGCGCCGTGGCGAGGAGGGCCTCGGCTTTTTCCATACGGTGGATCGTCGCGTCCAGCGTGGTGCCCGGCGGCAGGCGCAGGGTGAGCGAGAGGTTCGCCTGGTCCGGCCGCAGGCTCCCCGGCCGCGGCGCCAGCGCGCCGCCGAACAGGGTGAAGGAGAGGAGGGACGCGGTGGCCGCGGCGAGCAGGACGGTGCCCGGATCGCGCAGGGCGGCGCGGACGGTTTTGGATGCGCGACCCCAACTGCCCGGGCCGATCCCATTGTAGAGACGCCCCGTGGGGAACCCCGCGGGGCGTCTCCGCGGCGGCGATGAAGCCCCAGGATCGAGGACGTCGCCCCGGGGGGATGTGATCGTGGCGTGGGCCGTCGTCCCCGCATCGGAGACGCCCCGCGGGGTTCCCCACGGGGCGTCTCTACGTTGGGGAGGGCGTGGCAGCAGCGCCAGCGCCACCAACCCCGCCGCCACCGCCAGCAGCAGCGCTTTCGCCGGCTCCGCCAGCAGCGGCCCCAGCTCGGCGCTCGCGAGGGCGACGGCGACCGGCACCGCGGCGGCGGCGGCGAGGGCTGTGACGGCCCAGGCCCAGAAACCGTCCTGCCTCGTCAGGCGCAGGGCGGCGAGGGGGAGAAGGCTGGCGGCGGCAAGGGCCAGGGCGGCGAGGGTGGTGACGTCGAGCGGCACTCCCGCCAGCAGGAAGGCGTTGGCTGACGCGGCAACCACGGCCGGAACGGCGAGCCCGAGGGCGAGCGCTCCCCAGATGCCCGATCTCCAGGCTCCCACGGCGGCGGCGAGGATCACGGCCAGCAGACCCGCCAATGCCAGGCGGAGGATCAGGTCGCGCAGCGGATCGGCATCGCTCCAGCCGATCTCGCCTCGCACGCCGCCGGGCAGAGAGCTCAGCCGCCGGCGCAGGGCGCGATCCACGGTCAGCGGACCCGCGTCGTGCGTCCGGTAGACGTAGAGGGCCCGGGCCGGCTTTCCCCGCAGGCGCACCTCGTTGCGAGACGGCTTGCGGCCGTCGTGGATGGTGGCGGCGGCGCCGAGGGGGACGGCGGCGCTCTCCATCGGCACCGGCAGAGCCGCCAGCTCGTGATGGGCCACGGCCAGAACGGGACGGCGGCGATCCTGGTGGCCCTGAGAATCTCCGGAGCGGCTCCAGCCCAGGGAGGGCACCCGCAGCCAGCGCCGGGCCTCGTCCAGCACGGTGCCGGCGAGTCCCCAGGGATCGCGGGCGCCGCCGGCCAGCTCGATGCGCACCTCTTCGTCGCGCACGCCGATGAGCTCCACGGTCCGCACGCCCGGCACGGCGCGCAGCACCTCGGCCGCGGCGCGGGCGTCCGCGTCCTCCCGGGCGCCGGCCAGCCAGACGAGGGCCAGGAAGTCGCCGTTCTGCTCCGCCGCCGGATCCACCCACAGCGACGAGCCCTCGGACGCCGCGGCCAACTGACTCCGCAGCCTTACCAGCTCCGAGTCCAGCCGCGCCGCCTTGCGCTCGGGGTCCGTCCCGGGGGCGAAGCGCACGGTCAGATCGGCGCCGTCCGTGCGCACCTCGCCGGCAAGGCCCCGCACCTCGCCCAGGGAGCGCACGGCGCTCTCGATGGGCTCGACCCAGTCGCGGGCCACCTCGCCCGGGTCCCGCTCCTCGCCCAGGCGGAAGCCCACGGTCAGTTCCGGGAAGCTCTGCTGCGGCAGGTAATCCAGAGGCAGGCGC
Organism: Thermoanaerobaculaceae bacterium; assembly: GCA_963717295.1. GTDB lineage: Bacteria > Acidobacteriota > Thermoanaerobaculia > Multivoradales > UBA5704 > DATARR01. The sequence continues at coordinate 5,067,761 of OY970330.1, read as the reverse complement.
GAAAGCGCCACGGCCCCCAGCACCAGCAGAGCCGAAGTCACGATCAGCCGCCCCATCGGACGGTCGGTTCTGGATTTCATCGCCGCCGCCGAAGATGAGCCATCCTGTAGAGCACCGGCACCAGCAGCAGCGACGCGAACACCGCCGTCGCCATGCCGCCGATGACCGCCAAGGCCAGGGCGCGGCGCAGCTCGACGCCCTCGCCGCCGAGGAGAGCCAGGGGGAGCATGCCGGCGATGGTGGCGAGCGTCGTCATCAGGATGGGCCGGTAGCGCTCGGCCCCGGCGAGGCGGATGGCCGCGTCCATCTCGCGGCCGGCCCGGCGGTGGTCCTCGACGCGGTGGACGAGGACGATGGCGTTGTTGACCACGATCCCCGCCAGGAGGATGAGCCCCAGGAAGGAGAGGATGTTGAGCGACTGCCCGGCCAGCGCCAGCAGGCCGAGGGCGCCGCCGAGGGCCACGGGCACGGTGCTCATCACCACCAGCGGCGTGACGAGCGACTCGTAGAGCGCCGCCACGGTGAGGAAGACGAGAAGAAGGGAGAGCGCCAGCGCCAGGCGGAGCTGGCCGAAGGCGCGGCGCAGCTCCAGGGCCTGGCCGGCCGGCTCGACCTCCTCGTCCGCCGCCTTGGCGAGGCCGGCCAGCAGCGCGTCCGGGTCCCTGCGGCCGAGCCCCTCGTAGGAGCGGCGCACGGCGGGGATGCCTCCCTCTCTCTCCAAAGCGGGCGGGCGGGAGCCGGCGGCGAGCCGGGCCACGGAGCCGAGGGGGACGACGCCTCCGCTGCCGGAGATCCCCGGAATCGTCACCGGGATCAGCGCGGGATCCTGCGGCTCGGTCGGGTGCACCAGCACCTCGGGCTCGACGCCTTCCATCTTCACCCGGCCTGCGGTCTGGTCGCCCAGCCCCTGGCGCACCTGTTCCTCCAAGGCGTCGCGGCCGGAGCTGTTCACCGTCAGAGCCGCGAGGCGGGGAAGGTCCCAGGCGAGGAGCACGGCCGGAGTCGGGCCGTCCCGGCGGCTGCCGGACTCGCGCAGCCCGGCCCGGAGCAGGCGCTCGGACGTTCGAGAGGCGAGGGCCGCCGCGCGCTCCGGCGTGGCGGCGGAAGCCACCACTTCCAGGCGCCGGCCCGTCCGTTCGATCGCCTCCACGAAGGCGCTGGCCCGCGGCTCCACCCACACCTCGACGCCGGGCAGGCGGGCGAGGGCGATCTGGAGCCGCCGCCGGGCCTGAGTGGCGACCTGGGGAGTCGCGAAGCGCAGCTCGATCCGGCCCGTCTCCTCGCGGTCGGCGTCGCTGCCCATGGCCGCGTCGGTGGCTCCCGGGAGCTGCACGGCGAGACGGGAGGCGGGCAGACCGGCGAGACTGGCCGCCGTCCGGGCTTCGACCGCCTGGCCCTGCCGGCGCGAGGCCTCGGGAGTGAGATCCCGGTCCAGCCGGTAGCGCACCACGACGTCGCGGGTCACGGCCTGCGGCACCAACTCGCGGGGAAGCAGACCCAGCGCGAGGAGCGTCAGGCTCGCCACGGCGACGCCCGCCAGCACGGCGCTCCCCGCCGCGCCCCGTCCGGAGAGGACGCGGTCCAACAGCCGCAGGTACGTCTCTCTCCCGGGACTCCTCCCCACGTTAGTTGTCGTTCCGCGTCGGCTCCGGGCGAGAACGGGCGTGACGGTGAGCGAAAAGAGCAGCGAGGCCGCCAGCGAGGCGACGATGGCGAAGGCCTGGGCGCCGAAGAAGGCTCGCGCCAGACCCTTCAGATAGATAAGGGGAAGGAAGACCACCGCCGTGGCGAGAAAGCCCGCGATCACCGGCATCGCGATCTGCCGGGCGCCCGCCACTTCCGGGTTCTCCTCGCCGCGCGCGCGGGCCGTCTCGATGGCCTCCAGCACCACGATCGAGCTGTCCACCAGCATGCCGGCCGCGAGAGCGAGCCCGGCGAGCGAGACGACGTCGAGCGACAATCCCGCGAGGTAGAAGCCCGAGAAGGCGGCGAGCAGCGAGGCGGGCACGGCCACCGACAGGGCCACGGTGGGGCGCCAGCGGCCGAGCAGGAAGCGCAGCACGGCGACGCCCAGGGCCAGGCCGAGGAGGGCCGCGATCCCCAGCTCTTTCAGGGCGGCCACCACCTCGGCGCTGCGGTCCGCGGCCATCTCGATCTTCAGCCCCAGGCCGGCGCGGCGGGAGAGCGTCGCCACCCTTTCGCGCACATGGGCGGCGAGGGCCACGGCGTTCGCCTCCGGAGCGCGGAACACACGCACCAGCGTTCCCTCCTTGCCGTCGAGGCGGAAGAAGGAGTCGTCCCGCACCTCTTCCAGCCCCACATCCGCCACGTCGCCGAGCACGCTCTCACCTCTTGGCCCCGCGATGCGCAGGGCGCGCAGGGCGTCGAGCGAGGCGGCGTCCTCCCGCACCAGCAGCGGGCGGATGACGGCTCCGGCGCGCGCCCGGCCGGCGGTGACGGCGGTGCCCACCGAGCGCAGGCGGGCCACGAGATCGGCGGCGCTCAATCCCCGGGCGGCGAGGGCGGCGGCGTGCGGGCGCACGACCGGGTGGAGCGGCGAGAGGCCCAGGGTCTCGATCTTCCCCGCCCCTTCCAGGCGGGCCAGCTCCGGCGCCAGGACCTCGCGGGTGAAGGCGGCGCGGCTGGTGCCCGAGCCGCCGAAAACGGCCACTTCCACGATCGGCTCCGGATCGCCCGCCGCCAGCTCCACGGCGAGCGTGGCGCCCGGCGCCTCCAGCCCGGCGAGCCGCCGCTCGGCCTCGATCCGCAGGCGGTCCGCGTCCGTCTGCCACTCGCTCTCGATGCGCACCCGGGCCATGCCGTCGCCCGTCGTCGAGCGCACCGAGGTGACGCCGGAAAGGGCGGCGAGGCGCTGCTCCAGCGGCCGGGTCACCGTCTCCAGCACCTGCTCGCGGGCGCTGCCGGGGGCCGTGGCGACGATCGTCAGGCTCGGCCGTTCCAGGGACGGCAGCAGCGAGACCGGCAGGCGCAGCAGCGAGAAGACGCCCAGCACCACCACCGTCAGGGCGCCGAGCAGCGTCGAGACCGGCCGTTCGATGGCGCGGCGGATCACTTCCCTGTCCCCGGCGTGGGCGTGGTGGCAGGTGTTTCGCCGGGCTTGGCGGCTTCTTCGATCGGCGTCACCTTGGCGCCTTCCGAGAGCAGGGCGGCGCCGTCCACCACCACCTTGTCGCCCGGCGCGAGGCCGCCCGTCACCTCCACCCGGCCCGCGGCCCGGCCGCCCGTCGTCACCGGCTTGCGGCGGGCGACGCCGCCCTGGTCCACGTAGACGGCGGCACCGGCCTCGGACATCACCAGAGCCTCCTCGGGCACGGTCAAGCTCTGCTCGTGGGCGTCGAGCTCCACCCTCACCTCGACGCCCTCGCCGGGCGCCGGCAGGCCCGTGCCCTCCGTCACCTCGGCCACCACCGCCACCGTGCCCCCGGCGTCGACCATCGGCGCGATCTCGCGCACCACGCCCCGGCCCGCCACTCCTGGCACGCCCGACAGGGCGAAGCTCACGGCGAGCCCCTCGCGCAGCCTCGCGCGGTCTCCCGCCGCCGCCCGCGCCTCCACCTTGGGCGGACCTCCGGCGGCGATGCGGGCGAGGACGGTGCCGATCTGCACCTCGCCCCCGGCGGGCAGGCGCTTCTCGACCAGCAGCCAGCCGGCGACGGGCGAGCGCAGCTCGAGGCTCGACCGCTTCTCCCGGGCGGAGGTCATCTTCTGCGCGTCGAGATCGGCCTGGGCCTTGTACTGGGCGAGGATGGCCGCCGAGACGACGCCGCTGTCGAACGCCCTCTGGTAGCGGGCCAGCTCCTTGCTCGACGCTTCCTGCCGCAGACGGGCCTCGGCGAGCGACTGCTCGGCGTCCTGATTGTCGACCCGCGCCAGCACCTCGCCGGCGCGCACCTGGAGGCCCGAGGAGAGGCCGCCGCGGAACCGCTCCGGATAGTGCAGGCGGCCGGCGACGGGGATCACCACCTGCGCCTCGCCGGACGGGCGCACCACGCCGAGCAGGGTGAGGGTGGGCTGGAACGAGGCCCGCGCCACCCGTTCGATCTTCACCGGCAGGGAGGCCGCCTCTTCCGGCATCTCGGCCGTCTGGGTGCAGGCGCCGAGGAGCACTGGGAGGAGTATTGGGAGGACCGTCTTCATCATTGGGTTCATTTTGCATTCCTCACGAAATCATCAGCTCCGGCCGGCGCAGGCGCCTGCGGGCGTAGAGAAAGAAGAGGAGCGAGCCGGTGGCCAGCACGGCGAGGCTGCGCAGCCAGGGGACCGCCGCCTCGGCGCCCGGCAGGAACTTGCCGGCGGCGATGTGCAGGCGGTCGGGGACGGGATCGAAAAGGAACCACTCGCCCATTACCGTCAGGGTGACGGCCGAGGCGAGCCACACGCCGCCCGCCGTGCGTAAGCGCACCGCCCAGAACAGCGAGACGGCGCCCAGGAAGGCGCTCGTCGCCAGAATCTGGAGCCCCGGCTCGAGGAGCGGGAACGGCTGATCGGCATTGAGCCAGGCGATGCCCATGATCAGCTCTCCCTGAAGGGCGATTACGGCGCACACGGCCGCCACCCGGCGCAGGAAGTAGGCCTCGGCCGACGGGGCCGCGAGGGCGAGGTCGAGACAGCCGGCCCGGCGCTCCAGGTCCACCATCCCCGAGAGGGCCGGCAGTCCCAGGAGCACCGCGGGAGCGAGGTAGACATAGCGAAAGACGTCCCCCGCCGCGCCTTCGGATTCGAGGAACATCGACATCGCCGTGAGCAGGATCACCACGCCGTCGAGCACGGCGAACAGCAGCAGACGCCGGCCCAGGAGCAGATCGAGAGAGAGATGAAGGGAGCGCAGGAGGTCTCTCATGGGGCGTTCCCGTCGAAGAAGACCCGGTCGCGGGCGCCGGCCATGGGGATCAGGCGGTGGCATTCGCGGTCGGGATCGAGCATCACGGCCTGCGGACGGCGGGGTGTGGAGAAGGAGAAGTCGCCCGGCTGATCGCCATCCGCGCGGACGGTCGTCTGCAGCCGTCCGAGGTCGGTTGAGAGGACGATCTTGCAGAGCGCCTCGCCCTTGGTGCGGTTGCGCATCCGCCCGGTCACCCGCCAGCCGTCTCCCGTGTGATGGAGCTCGACGCCGTCGAGGATCGGCTGCGGCAGGTAGCCCTCGACGAGGAAGTCCTCGATCATGCGGTGGATCGGCACCTCGCTCCGCTTCTCGATCGCCGCGTAGAGCTCCTGGCGGGTGAGCGGCTTGGCGTCGGTGCGCGAGAGGACATCCTCCACGGCGCCGCGCAGCGCCTCCTCGCCCATGCGGTAGCGCAGCGCCGTCACCAGGGCGGGGAAGCGGTTGTTCCAGTAGCTCATCGAGTAGGTATCCTCGGGCGGCGGAATGCTGAGCATCGCCTCCGTGCCGGTGCGCACGCCCACCACCGCGGCGCCACCCTCCGGTATCATCCCAAGCCGCTGGAGCACGAGGTTGCGCAGCAGCATGCGAACCAGCTGGGCGTCGTCCGGCGCGGCGGGCCGGCGGCGGGCCAGGCGTCCGGCCACCAGCTCGGCCACCAGGGTGTCCGGCTTGACGACGTCGGTGCGGATCAGGTCCAGCTCGGTCATCCGCACCAGCTCGCCCTGCACCCAGATGTGCGCGCGGCCGGGGTCCGACCAGCGGTTGGCGTAGGTGGCCATGCCCTCGTCGAGACCGAACGCATTGCCGCTCGGCCATTCCAGCACCACCGTCCGCCGGAGGTCCCCCAGGCCGGGCCAGGCCTCGTCCAGCCGGCTGGTGCCGTGGCCGAGGAACCCGAGGTGCAGCTCGCCCATCGCGGCGTGGAAGGGGAGAACCGCCACCGTCGCGCCGGTTCCTCCCGGGCGGGGCAGCTCCAGGTAGTGGCCGCCGGCCACCGTCAGGTCCGACACGGCCAGCCGGCAATGGCTCGTCAGGCGCCCAGGACGTCCGGGGGAGACCAGGCCTCCGCAGGGATCCGCCACCAGGAACCCCGGCGGCGCGGCGAGGTCCAGCGACACGTCGGCGAGGGGGAAGAAGACCTCTTCGGGCATCCGGAGAAGGTGTGGCATTTCCTCGTCCGCGTACATCTTCCAGGTCTGATAGCGGGGCACCGGCGTCAGGTCCGTGGCGTTGAGCTCGATGCGCCGCGGCGAAAGAGCTGGCACCTGGTAGCCCTTCGAGAGATCCACGAGGTCGCGCCCGAACCTCGCGTTGAGATGGTCGCCGAAGGCTTTGTGAAAACCCCAGTAGGAGGCGAAGCTGCTGAACAGACGTTCCTCGGTGGGTTCACCCCGCAGCCGGAACCGCACCTCGCGGGCGCCGCCCGGAGGAATCGGAGGGGAGAGCTCCACCGACAGGCGGTCCCAATGACGGGACAGGTTGAGCGTTCCCTCGCTCGCCGCCGCCGTCTCCACCCGGACGTGCGCGTTCAGCGTGAAAGCCAGATGCCCCCGGGGCGCGGTACCCTGGTTGAGCATCTCCGCCGTCACCGTGAGGGCGATGCTCCGGTCCGGTCCCAGAATCCCCTCCACGCGCCAGCGGCCAGGCACGACGTCGTTCGGTGTGGGATCGGGTTTGCCGGTGGCCTCTGTCTTGAAGCGCGCCGTGCCGAGGCGCTGGTAGTATTCCGCGCGGTCCACGAGCACCGCCAGGGCTCCCACCGCGAGCAGCAGGGCCAGGCCGAGGGTCAGCAGATCCGCTCGCGAGGGTCGCGGATCGGCGGTGTAGCGCTCCCGCAGCCGAGCCACGATCAGCAGGAAGTTGCGCAGTGGATGGCCGGGCCGGACGCGCAGGGGCCGGACGTCCGGCCGGGTGCGGCGCAGACGGCGCACGGCAAAACCCAGCGTCGCGGCGGCCAGTGCCATCGGCAGCCCCGCCAAGGCACCATATTGCTCGGCGGCGACCCGCCAGTCCCAGGGGGATTCGCTCATCTCCAGAGGGAAGGAGACCGACCACGGCTCCCCCGGCTTGAAAGAGGCCGTAATGCGGCGTAGCGCGATGGAGAACCAGGGGGTCTCCAGCCAGCCGCCCCAAAAATGGATCCCAAAGTGGGCGAGCACGCTGTTGAGCAGCACGGGAACGAGCCCGAGCACCACCGCGCCCAGGAGAAGGGCGTTGATCATGCCGCCGGCGATCGTTCCCAGTCCCAAACCCAGGGCTGAGTGAGCGAGGGCGATGGGGACCACGTGCATCAGCCAGGGGCCGGCGAGCGGGCTCCAGGTGACGGCGCCGGGACCGAGGGCCGCCGCCGCGGCAATGCCGGCGACGGCGACCGGCACCGCCGTCAGCGGCAGCAGCACGGCCTGGAGAGCCAGCCAGCGGCGCAGCAAATAGCCGGCGCTCGACATCCCCGCGAGCGATACGGAAGACCATGAGCCTTCGTCCTGCTCGCGGGTGATGGCGTCGATCGAGATCAGCAGGGAGACCACGGCGGTGAACACCGGCAGGAGGAAGAACACCTCGGCGGCGTAGGTGGCGCCGCCCACCGTGAGCCTGGCGCTGTGGTGCCGGGCGTAGATCAACGCCGCGGGAAATCCACCGGCCAGAATGTAGGCCGCGGCCAGCACCCGGAAGCGCAACGACCGCAACTGCGTGCGGATCTCGTGGGTGATGAACGCCGCGGTGATTCCGGTGACGCTCATGCCCCGCCCTCCGCCAGCTCCTCGGGGGCCGTCTCGATGCCCTGCAGGGCGAGAAAGGCGCCGTAGGACTCCTCCAGGGTGGGGGGGCGGGGCACCGCGCCGGGGACCTCGCCATCCTTATGGATGATCCGCTCGACGCCGCCCTCGCGATCCGCCCGGCGGGTGACCTCGATGGCGCCCTCGGGCAGCGGAGCGTCCGCCGGCATCTGCCACAGGCGCCCGTTGGCCCGCCGCAGCAGCTCCGTGGGTGCGCCGTCGAAGAGCAGCCTGCCGCGTCCGATCACTCCCAGGCGGGGGCAGGTGGCCTCCACGTCCTCCACGATGTGGGTGGAGAGGAGAACGGTCATGTCCGTCGCGGCGGCGGTGACCAGCATGCGGAAGCGGATGCGCTCCTCCGGATCGAGCCCGGCCGTGGGCTCGTCCACCACCAGCAGCCGCGGCGAATGGATGAGAGCCTGGGCGATCCCCAGCCGGCGCCGCATGCCCCCCGAGTACTCGCCGGACCGGCGGTCCGCCGCCCGCTCCAGCCCGACGCCCTCCAGCAACTCGGAGATCCGGCGGCGCAGGGCGGCGCGGCCGAGGGGCACCTCGCGCAGCCGGGCGCAGTGGTTCAGATACTCGCGGCCGGTGAGATGGCCGATGGGGTGATAGTCCTGGGGCAGGAAGCCGATCCGCCGCCGGATCTCCGCCCGTGTCCGCCGCGACGCCGCGTCCAGCCCGTCATAGATCCGCCGGCCCGCCGAGGGTTCCAGGGCCAGTACGAGGATGGAGAGGAACGTCGTCTTGCCGGCGCCGTTGGGCCCCAGCAGTCCGAACATGCCGCGGTCGAGCTGGATGGAGACCCCCTTCAGGGCCTCGAACCCGTCCGCGTACGTCTTGGCAATCCCCTCCAACTCGATCATCGAACAAAGCTCCCGCTTTAGACGGCCGAGGGCCGCCGCGTCCTGGTGAAGCTCCTTGCGGATCTCCTGTAGAGCAGTGTACTACGCCTGCCATACAGTTTACGAGTGGGGGGTGGGATTTGTTGCGGTGGGGCCGGAGAAAGAGGGCCGGATCATCCCTTCTCTTGGAAGGACACGACAGGCTCTTGGAGGATGGCTGGCCGGCGGATCGGTTGCGGCAAAATCCGCCGGAGAGGACAAAACATCCTTCGGATGGCCCATCGATGCTTAGGTTGCGGCATCGCCCGATAAGCTGCGTCATCGATCCTTATGCCGCGGCGTCTAAGGATAGGCCGCGTCATATCGCGATAGGCTGCATCATCTAAGGATAAGTCGCGTCACCGATGGATAGATGCCGCGTCCTATCCGTATATGCCGCGGCCTAAGCATCGATGATGCAACGTAGGCATCGATGCCGCAACCTATCCTTATGCTGCGTCACCGATCCTTAGGATGCGGCATATAAGGATAAGCTGCGGCACCTTGGCGCGGGGAACCGCTCCGTCTGGGGATGGAAGCGGGCCTTCCGGTCGCTCAATTCCTCCTGCTGATGGGGAAGCACCAGATCTCGCCCTTCGACTTCGACGAGGGCGAGCTGGCTCGCGAGCTCGGGTCGTGATCCAGAAACTTTGCTTCTATCGCCGCAACAGCTAGCATGGGGCACATGCCGCGCGCCGTGATGCCTCGCAATCGGACGACCTCTTTGCAGAGTTCCCTTGGCGCCCTTAACGCGGTCTGCCCCTACTACACGATGTACCCACTTGAGTTTCCGTTGAGCGTGCTCCAGCGCCATGGCCGGCCCGGCGAGTGGGTGCTAGATCCATTCTGTGGTCGCGGGACTACGAATTTCGCTGCTCGCTTGCTGAGGATGCCTTCGTTTGGAGTCGACAGCAGTCCCGTCGCGGCCGCCCTCGCGCAAGCGAAGTTGGCGTACGCGACGCCGGAGAGCGTGGTGTCGGTCGCACGCGCCATTCTTAGTGAGGGCTCTGCGCCCGTGGTGCCTGCCGACGAGTTCTGGGATTGGGCCTACCATCCAGATACGCTCATCGACGTCTGCCGTCTCCGCGAAGCGTTGCTCGATTCCTGCTCGTCGCCGGTACGAGTGCTCTTGCGCGCCATTGTCCTGGGGGCCCTCCATGGTCCGCAGCCCAAGGGGCATGCGGCTTACTTCTCGAATCAAGCACCGCGAACGTTCGCTCCAAAGCCGCGCTACGCTGTAAAGTTCTGGCGCCTTCGCGACATGCGGCCTCAGAAGGTCGGGGTTCTCGACGTGATCTTCGAGCGTGCGAAGCGGTACTTAGCATTGCGCCCCCCTGATGTCGACGGCTCCGCGGTCGTGGCAGACAGCCGAGACGAATCCACATTCGACGGAGTGCCGGCTCCCACGTGGATCATCACCTCGCCTCCGTACTACGGAATGCGCACATACATTCCGGATCAATGGCTTCGAAGCTGGTTTCTCGGAGGTCCCGACTACGTCGAGTACAGCCAGCCGGTGATGCAGTTGGAGCACACAGGGGCTGAGCATTTTGCTGGACAGCTCGCGCGCGTTTGGAAGAACGTCGCTCGGCAGTCGACAGAGCGTACCCGGCTTGTGATCCGCTTCGGGGGAATCCACGACCGCGTCGAAGAACCCATGGATGTTCTTCGCATGTCCCTCTCCTCTTCAGGGTGGCGCATCGCTACAACGCGAGCGGTGCCAGACGCCGAAAGAGGCCGACGCCAGGTGCGCCAGTTTCAAGTGTCGCCCCAAAAAAGCATCACCGAGCATGATGTCTATTGTCGCCGTGCGTGAAGTGAGGGTTATGGCACATGAAAGCATCTGTCCGCTCCCAGGAGCCCTCCAGGAGGTCGTGTGAGCAAGAGCAATGACAAGGGATCGGGAGCATCGCACGGTAAGGAGAGCAAGCCGAGCGAAGGCCACCTCCTCGAGCATGAGAAGGTCTCTTTCGGAGACGAAGCTCCTAAGCCGAAGGCGAGTGATGAGGAGTTGAACAGCCGCTATGCGAAGGGCGACGTACGTATCGTCACTGAGTCGGCACGCTACTCGCTCGCGGGCATCCTCACCATGCTCCAGGAGACCGTAGAGCCAGAAGGGGATCTGGGCGGTGCGAAGGAGGCGCGTTACAAGCTCGACCCAGAGTATCAGCGGAGGCACCGATGGAATGTCCAGAGAAAATCACGCCTAATAGAGTCGTTCCTTATGAACGTCCCGGTTCCACCCGTGTTTCTCTATGAAAGGGATCTGGCTCGTTTCGAGGTGATGGATGGCCGTCAACGCCTCACAACTCTCAGGGAGTTCTACTCGGACAAGTTTGCGCTTGAGGGATTGCAGTACTGGTCAGACCTGGAAGGGCGGACCTACTCCCAGCTTCCGTCGAAAGTTCGAGACGGCATCGATCGAAGGTACATTTCATCCATCATCCTTCTCAAGGAAACTGCGGCCACGGAGGAGCAGGCTGCGATGCTCAAAAAGCTGGTGTTCGAGCGGCTGAATTCCGGCGGCGTCGAGTTGAGCAGCCAGGAGACACGAAACGCTGTGTATAACGGACCTCTCAATCAGCTCTGTCTCACATTGTCTGAGAACAAAACCTTTCGGCGCATGTGGGGGATCCCGCTCGATCCGCCGGCAGAAGAGGACGATGAGCCTGACGATTCGGACGTAATTGACGAGTGGTCGAATACCGGAAAGCGTATGTTTGAGAAGATGGAGGACGTGGAGCTAGTTCTTCGGTTCTTTGCTTATCGGCAAATCAGTTCCTTCAAGGCAGGCCTGAACAAGATTTCCGAGTTTCTAGATCGCTTCATGGTCGGTGGAAACCGATTTCCTACAGATGTTCTCGCCACTTATAGGGAGATGTTCGAATCGAACGTCTCCTTTCTGTGGGATTGTCTTGGTGCCGAAGCGTACTGTGTCATCGGGTCCTCGCGACGTCCTACGAAAATCGTCTATGACCCGATTATGTACGTCGCCAATACTGACGAGGTGAAACGCACAAGGGAGAAGCTGGTTGCCGGCAAGGACGTGCTGCGCAAGGAACTCGAAACGATGTACCAGCAGCAGCAGGAATTGTTCGCCGGACGTCGCACCAATTACATTGACACACAAGCGAGAAATGTTCAAGTGAAAGCGGCCTTTTCGGCCGCCATGGCACAGGTCTAAGAAAACTTGGGAGCTTGGTGTGCGATCGACTCTTGATGAGCTCGCCAGAGAACTTGCGGAACTGAAGGCTCTCGTGGCCTCGATCACTCCCGTGAACTTGGCGCTGGCTGGGCACCGCGACTCTCTGGTGCGCGAATTCCTCACGATCCGTCGTCGATTCGACTACGCGGCATTCGTCGTCGCGCTCTACGCTTCATTTGAGAAGTTCGCCGAGAACCTTGTCGCCGCTTATGCGCGACTCTCTACGCTGCGAACTCAGTACTCATCGCTCCCGACCGGCCTCACGAAAAAGCACATGATGAGGTCCGCGGAGATTCTCACTCGCGGTAGGCTTGGCGAAGGGCGGTACCTCGGTGTCAGCGAGATCGACTTGGTGAAGAACCTTTTCGACTGTCTCTCCGGAGCGAGCCCATACGCGTTGAACGATGTCGCGGTAACGGCCCACGACGTTAATCTCCGGTTTGACGAACTCGGGAAGTTATTTACATCTGTCGGGATCGAAAACGTTTGTGAGCGCACACGACAAGCAGACGCCATACTGGACTGGTACTGCGCATCGAACGGCCTCACGCAACCGCCACAGGCTGGAGTTCGCCGTGAAGTCTTGCAGCAACGTCTCGACGACCTCGTCGAGAGACGGAATCAAGTTACCCATCGTGGGGGAAGCCCAGATGAGCTTCTTGGAGCGAATGCGATGACCGAGCTCGTGAATTTCATCGAGGCTCTGGCGAGCGCAATCTTTGCGTTGACCGCTGCCAGTTACCTTCGCGCTCGTTATATTTTGTCGGGTGAAGCTGCGCGACTTCAACTCCGAGAGGGACCCTACAAGAACGGTACCGTCGTCGTCGTTGAGAAGCCAACGCGACGCCTCTATGCAGGACAACCAATCTTCGCCTTGATCGAGTCGGCCGGCGCGCGCTGGGGGCGAATCCTCGACATCCGCCTCAACGACATCTCAACGGCGGCTGTGGATGAGACTGCCGCGACGGACGAGATAGGGTTATCTGTAAGCTTCAAGTGCCCGAAAGGCGTCGAGCTCTACGTGCTGGGCGACGACGACGAGGTTGCGTGGAGCCCGGAATCAGAGCGAAGGGAGTATGAGCATGCCCGAGCGCAAGATTTTGAAGCCGATCCCGAAGTTTGAGTCGGAGGACGAGGAGTGGGAGTTCTGGGCGACCCACGACTTGACCGAGCACGTGGATTGGAGCCGTGCCAGACCTATTACCTTCTCCCGGCTTAAGCCGTCGACACAGACAATCTCTTTACGCCTTCCTGAGATGCTCCGCAGGGCGACGTACTGAGGAATCCTGAAGACCTCTTACAGCCGCACCACAGTCACCCGCCGCCCGTTGTGCTCAATCTCCTGCCGCGCTTCCGGACGCTCGGCCGGCGCCGGTGCGCCGCGGCGGCCGTCGAAGAGAACCAAGGTGCCTTGGGCCAGGCTCAGGCGGTCGAGGTAGGCGCCGAGTTGCTCGAGCCCTTTCGCGAGGGGGTCGGGCTGACCGTCGCGCCACACCTTGAGCTCCACGGCGAAGCGCTCGACACCCACCCCTGGCACAGGCCAGCGCAGGGCCAGGTCAATTCTTCCTGAACCTACGGCGTACTCCCTATCGATGATGCCGCCGCCGTTGACCACCCGTTGCAGGTAGGCCATGAAGATGAGCTGCGCCGCCGCCTCGGAGTAGGGCTGGCGCGCCAGGAAGGACTCGGCATGCTCGCGCCAGAAGGCTACGAAGTCCGTGAGCAGGCGATCGAAGAGCAGGCGCCCGTCCGCGCCGACGTAGCGCTTGCGATCCACCGGCAGGTAGTCCTCGGTCACCGAAGTCAGGGCTCGGGGGATGACCTCGCGGTAGATCGGATTGGCGATCTCCAGTCCCCTCGGTCCCCGGACCACCAGGCCCAGATCCTTGACGAACTCGATGTCGTCCTCGGGGATCTCCCCCTCGGGAAACGCGGCGGCCACGATGGGCTCCAGGACTCTGCGCACCCGCGGCTCCCGTAGGCGATTGACGAGAGAGTCCAGGTGAGTGTCCCGGCGCAGGATGAGAGCTTCCTTGGCGGCATCGATGTACGCGGCGGTGATCGTCGTTGCAAGGTCCGGCGCTTGCCCGACCGCCTGCCGCGCCAAGGCGTTGACCAGCCAGGGCTGGCCCCGGGTCAGCTCGAAGGCGAGCGCCACGGCGTCCTCGGTGAATCCCTGACCGGTCTCGGCGGTGTGTTGGGCGTAGAGCTCGGCCACTTCCCCGGCGGTGAAGTTGGGCAGGGAGAGGGACTCGACCTTGATGTTGAAAGGCGAGGCAGTGCCGAGGACAGAGCTCAGCTCCCGGTCCATCCGGTCATCCATCTCCCGAGAGTCGCGGATCTTGTAGTCCCGCACGTCGCGCAGGCCGATCAGAGCCAGGGACTGAGGAAAGTGAGCCGGACGGCTGCGGTAGCCGGAGCGGAGCTGGTGGAGCACGGAGAGGAGGGTCCTGCCCTGGAGGGAGTCGATCTCGTCGAGGAAGAGGAGCACGGGCAGGGGGCAGCGCTGCGCCCAGGCCGTGAGGTACTCCTTGAGCCGCCCTTCGGCCGCCACCGGGGCCAGAGTGTCTGGCGGTGCCGGCCGTAGCTCCGGCGGCAGTTGCTGGCGAGCGTCCTGATCGATGGCCAGGATCACCGCGTCGACTCCCCGCTCGACGTCGTCGCGGGTGGTGCGTCCGGTCTCACAGCTCGTCAGCAGGCCGGCGTAGCGCCCTTCGGCGGTGAGACTGGCGGCCAGGAACTGGAAGCATGTGGTCTTGCCGCTCTGCCGTGGCGCATGGACGACGAAGTAGGCCTTCTCATCGATCAGCGGCCGGATACCCGGCAGCCGCCGCTCGGGCGGCAGCATGTAGTGGTCCGCGGGGTTGCACGGTCCGGCTGTATTGAAGAAGCGGGCCATGCGGGGCATTCTACCCTTTGGTACTCCCTCGCTCAGGGCCCTGCCGCCGGGGCGGTCCACAAGAAGAGCCGCAAGCGCTTCGGTTTGGCATTCGCGGGCAGTCCGACGAGCGTGATTTCCGTGGGCAGGTTTGGGAGACGCAATCGCTCGGTGAGCCAGCGTTGACCGTGGTTGCCTCCCGGGAAGAATCCCAGCTTTTGACCTCCCACGAGGACCTCGTCCGGGGCCGCGGCTTCCTCGGAGACGATCACCTCGAAGGAAACGGTCGGCGGGCTGGCCGAACCTGAGAGTGGAGGCACCGTCCATGTATCCGCTTTGCCGGCCGTCTCCTCGAGCTCGACCGGCTCGCCGGCGAGCGCCCAGGGGTGGAGTCTCAGAATCAGGGTATCGCCGCGCGCGTGGAACGGTTTCGGCTCGATTTTCAGGATCTGCGCGGCGGTGGCCGGCCGGCTGGCCGGCGCCGGGCCCGTCAAGGCGACGGAGGTGAAGACCTCGGCGTCCGCGAGGCTCAGAGCCTCCCCGCCGGCCTGATCGCCACGGTCGAGCTGGCGCACCAACGCATGACGACCGCGCCCGTCACGGAGCCGAAGCTCATCGTCCGTCGCTCCGAGCTGGTAGAGCACCCGCAAGCTGGCCATGGGGGTGAGCTTTTCGCGGAGAGCCTGCTCGGCCTTTATGAGCGTGGAAGGAACCATCTCGACGTAGGAGTAGGCCATGGGCCGCCAGACCAGCGTGGCGCACCACAGGAAGGTCAGGACGGCCACGGCCGCGGCGGTTTTGCCGCGTGCCCGTCGCCCCGCCTCGACGGCCAGGGCCGCCGCGCCCAGCGCGAGGAACGGGCTGACCGGCAAGTAGTTGTTGTTCTTGGGGTAGGTGGTCATCGCCGCATAGAGAGCGAGGTAGGCCAAAGGGAAAGCGGTGAGCAGGACCAGGCTCCGCTCGCGGCGGCGCCACGCCCAGACGAGAGTCAGCGCGAGCCCCGCGGCGCCCAGCCCGCCGGTAACGATGCCGTGGAAGTCCCGGCTCGTCAAAACCGAGGGAGCGGTCCCCAGGATTGCGAGGTGGGAGGTTTCGGCGTCGCCGTCCTCCGCGGCCATCGTCTTGTAATGCCTGAGTGTGCTCCCGAAGTTGCGCTGGAACTTTTCCAGCATGGGGAAGAAGAACGGATCGATCAGCACGAACACCAGCAGGGAGGCCGCGCCCGCCGCAGCCAACCGGGCGAGGACCTTGGGGTCGCGCCTGACGCCGGGCAAGGCCAGGGCGGCGATCGGAAGCGCGGCCGCCACTCCGTTGTACTTGGCCGCCGTAGCCAGTCCCACGGCCGCACCCGCGCCAAGGAAGTAACGCAGGCGTCCCTTCGCCAAGGCCACGGCGGTCGCTTCGGCGGCGATCAAAAGGCCCAGCAGCAACAGGATGTCGGGCTTGACGACGGCGGAGAGCCTGACATGCATCGGCACGGCCGCCAGGGCGAGCGCCGCCAGCAGACCCACGCGTGGCGACAGCAGCCGCCGGCCCAGACGATAGGTCCAATAGATCGTCAGAACCCCGACGCAAACCTGAAGGCCGCGCGCCAGCAGGTAGGCCGCCGGTGTGAAGCTCCAGTCGCGCACGATGGTCTGGCTGCCCCGGCCGGACCAACGCGCGAGAGCGTCGGCCGCACCGAGGAGGAGCGAGTGCAGAAGGTTGCCGAGCGCGGGGTAGTGCAGGTGAACGGGGCGCAGAGAGCCCTGGGTGAGGAAGCTGGCGACATTGTCGAGAATGAAGATCTCGTCGGGAAATCTGCCCTCGTCGAGCCCCTTGCTCGCGAACCAGAGCCGCAGCCCGAAAGCCCACACCAGGAGTCCCGCGAGGAGCCAGCGGATCCGCGCGCTGGTGACCTCCAAGTTCGCGGCGGAAGGACGGTCGGGGGAGGACAAATCGGGCGGATCGAATAAATTTGTGGATTCGTCCGCCAATCATACGGTAACTACGATCTGAAAAGAAGGCGAGATCGCTCCGCGCTCTGATGGGCTGTACCGCCTGGCCCGCAGGAAACGCCCCGGCCCCGGGTTTCAGGTTCAGAATGAAGGCGCACGCCGCGCCGGACCAAGGAGCTCAAGCTCATGAAACCCATCCTCAAGACTTTGACCGCCGTCGCCCTCGCCGCCTGTGTGGCCGGGGCCGGCTTGATCGCCGCCGCCGAGAAGCCCTCGACGCTCCACATGCCCTGGAAGGCGGCGGGCTTGACCGAGCGCCAGGCGGCGGCCCACATGCTCAACCGCTTCGCCTTCGGCCCCCGGCCGGGCGAGGTGGATGCCGTCGCCAAGATGGGCGTCGAGCGCTGGTTCGAGCGGCAGCTCGGCGGCGACCTGCCGGACGCCAAGGTGGAGGAGGAGCTTCAGCCCCTGCCTGCCCTGCACATGGCGACCGCCGAGATCGTCCGCACCTATCCGCCTCCCGGCCTCGTGCTGCGCCAGGCCCGCGAGGCCGGCGTGCTGCCCAAGGACGTCGCGCCCAAGGATCTCCAGGGGGACGAGAAGAAGGAGCTGCGGCAGAAGGTCATCGCCTGGGGCCGCGAGCAGGGCTACAAGCCCGAGCGGGAGCTGACGGAGCAGCTCATGGTTCAGAAGCTGACCCGCGCGGTCGACTCCGAGAACCAGCTTAGCGGCGTGATGACCGACTTCTGGTTCAACCACTTCAACGTCTCGCTGACCAACGGCAAGGCGCGCGCCTATCTCCTTCCCTATGAGCGGGATGCGATTCGCCCCCATGCCCTCGGCCGCTTCCGCGACCTCCTGGACGCCACGGCGAAGAGCCCGGCCATGCTGCTCTACCTCGACAACGCCCAGTCGGCCGCCCCTGAAGGCGCGACCACCACGATGCAGGACGAGCTCCAGAAGCGGCCGATGCGGGCGGGCGGCGGGCGCGGCCAGTTCGGAGGCGGAGGCGGCGGGCGCTTCGCCAAGATGGGCGCGAAGGATGGGGATGCCGCCGCGAAGGGGGCGGGGAAGAAGGGGCCGAAGGGCCTCAACGAGAACTACGCCCGGGAGCTGATGGAGCTCCACACCCTGGGGGTGGACGGCGGCTACTCGCAGCAGGACGTCGTCGAGGTGGCGCGCGCCTTCACCGGCTGGGGGGTGATGCCTCCCGGCAAGAACCGGGAGCAGGCCGAGAACCGCCTCGCCCGGGTCGAGAAGGTGGGCGGCCTCGGCTTCCACTCCGAGGGCGAGTTCCTCTTCCGCGCCGACCAGCACGACGCCGGCGCGAAGACCCTTCTGGGAACCAGGCTGCCGGCCGGCCGGGGCATCGAGGACGGCGAGGCCGTGCTCGACCTGCTGGCCGCCAACCGGGCCACGGCCAGGCACATCGCCAGCCAGCTCGCCGTGCGCTTCGTCTCCGATCATCCGCCGCAGGCGCTGGTGGACCGGCTGACGGATGTCTATCTGAAGACCGGCGGCGACTCCCGCCGCCTGCTGGTCGCCATCGCCGAGTCGCCGGAGTTCTGGAGCAAGGAGGCGGTGGGCGCCAAGGTCAAGTCGCCCTTCGAGCTCGCCGCCTCGGCCCTGCGCGCCACCGGCGCCCATCTCGACGATCCGACGGCGACGCTGAGATGGATCGCCCGCATGGGCCAGCCGCTCTACGCCTACCAGGCGCCGACCGGCTACCCCGACCGCGCCGACGCCTGGGTGAACACCGGCTCGCTGCTCAACCGCATGAACTTCGGCTTGCAGCTCGCCGCCGGCCGGGTGAAGGGCGTCGATCTCGACCTGACGGCCCTCGACGGCGGCCATGAGCCCGAGTCGCGCGAGGCGGCTCTCAAGACCTACTCGGCGCTGCTGCTTCCCGGCCGCGATCTGACCGCGACTCTCAAGCTCCTCACCCCCATGGTGACCGACCCCAACCTGGCGAAGAAGGTGGACAAGGCCTCGCTCAAGGAGCCCGCGAAGAGCACCGCCGCAGGGGGCGACGCCGGCGAGGAGATGCTGGCCGGCGGCTCCGAGATGGGCATGAGCGCGAAGACTGTGAAGACCGTCAAGGTCCGCGGCCAACTGGGCGGCGAGCCCAGGGAGCCGGTCGATAAGCGCCCCCCGACGCCGCTCGAGCAGGTCGTCGGCGTGATCCTCGGGTCGCCGGAGTTCCAGAGACGCTAATCAGGATTTTGAAGATAGGAGCCCCCCATGTTCACTCGCAGACTGTTCCTCAAGGGCGGCGGCATCGCCTTCTTCGCCCTCGGCGTGGCCGGCAACCCGAGCTTCCTCACCCGCACCGCCGAGGCGGCGACGGGCACGGGCGCGACCCCGTCGCGCAAGCGCAAGGTGCTGGTGACGATCTTCCAGCGCGGCGCCATGGACGGCCTCGCCGCCGTGCCGCCCATCGACGACAGCCTCAAGTCGCTGCGTCCGCGTCTCGCGTTGAGCGCCTCCCAAGGGAGCACGGACCCCGGGCTGCTCGATCTGCGGACCGGCTTCGGCCTCCACCCGGGCTTCGCTCCGCTGTTCCCCCTGTTTCAGGACAAGCGCCTGGCCATCGTCCACGCCGTGGGCTCGCCCGATCCGACGCGCTCCCACTTCGACGCCCAGGACTTCATGGAGACGGGAACTCCGGGCCGCAAGGGGACGCCCGACGGCTGGCTCAACCGCGCCGTGGGCCTGCTCGGCCACGACAACTCGCCGTTCCGCGCCGTGGCCCTCACCACCTCGCTGCCCCGCTCCCTCTACGGCAACGAGCCGGCGCTGGCGGTGACCAACCTCGCCGACTTCCGGGTGAATCTGCCGGGCGCCGACCGCACCGCCGCCGCCGCCGGCCAGGGCTTCGAGGCGCTCTACCAGCAGACCTCCGAGGGGCTCCTGCGCGACACCGGCAGCGAAACCTTCCGCGCCGTCCACAGGCTCTCCGCCGCCGACATCCAGAAGTACAAGCCGGCGAACGGGGCGGACTACCCGCAGTCGCCGCTCGGCAACGCCCTGCGGCAGATCGCCATCCTCATCAAGTCCGACGTCGGCCTGGAGGTGGCGTTCGCCGAGTCCGGCGGCTGGGACACGCACGTCCAGCAGGTGGGTCAGTTCAACCGCCAGGCCCGCGACCTGGCGCAGGCGATCAACGCCTTCTGGACGGATCTCGGGTCTTTCCAGGACCAGGTGCTGCTGACCACCATGACCGAGTTCGGCCGCACCGTCCGCGAGAACGGCTCCGGCGGCACCGACCACGGCCACGGCTCCTGCCTCTTCGTGCTGGGCAACAACGTCGACGGCGGCAAGGTCCACGGCAACTTCCCGGGCCTCTCGACGGCCGCCCTCTACGAGGGGCGTGACCTGCCGGTGACGACCGACTTCCGCTCCGTCTTCTGCGAGCTGGCCGGCAAGCACCTGTCGATCAAGGACGACACCAGGCTCTTCCCCGGCTGGACGGGCAAGCGGTTGCCGCTGCTGAAGGCGTAGGAGCTATCTCCCCACTATCGGCCAAGCAATGGCGCGAGCGCCTCGACGCCGCGCTCGGTGACGTCGGGCGGCGCGGCGGTGAAGCAGAGCCGGACGTGGGTGGGGTAGGGGCCGAAGCTCGATCCGGGCGAGAGGAAGAGGCCGCGGTCGACGCAGCGCTCCAGGAATCCGGCGAGGCCCCGCTCGTCCAGGTGCTCGGCGACGTCGAAGAAGAGGAAGGCGCTGCCCTTCGGGGCTTCGAGACCCAGGCGGGCCGCCGTCTTTTCGCCCGCCTGCCGGTACAGCTCCCGCGCGTTTGCCACCCACGCGTCGCCCGCCGGGCCGAGGGCGACCAAGGCGGCGAGCTGCGCCGCCGTCGGCGTGCTGTAGAAGCTGTGCATGCCGATCTTGCGCAGCTCGCCGACCGCCGCCGCCGGCCCGACGACGTAGCCGCAGCGGTTGCCCGCCATCCCGTAAGCCTTGGAGAAGGAGTGCGACGCGAAGGTGCGCTCCGGCGCCAGCGGCCGGGTGTAACAGTGCTCCCCGTCGTAGACGTAGTCCTCGTAGACCTCGTCGGCGAGGATCCACAGATCCTCCCGCTGAGCCCACGCGACGAGCGCCTCGATCCAGGAACGCGGGATGATCCGCCCGGCGGGGTTGCTCGGGGTGTTGAGATAGAGGGCGATCGTGCGGTCCGTCCGCAGCGCGCTCACGGCCTCGACGGCGGTCTCCGGCGAATCGGCGGCGCCGAAGAAGGGCACGTCGACCGGTACGCCGTGGAAGGACTGGATGATGCCGGTGATCAGCGGCCAGTGCGGGGCGAGGAGAAGCACCTCGTCGCCGGGGGCCACGATGGCCCCCGCCACCGCCGCCAGGCCGCCGGTCGCCCCGGTGGTCACCAGGACGTTGTCCCTCTCGGTGGGAACGCCCGTGCGCTGCCGGACCCTCTCGGCGATGGCGTCCAGCAGGGCGGGAATCCCCTGCGGCGGCGCGTAGCGATGCATGCCGGGATGCTCCGCGACCTTCAGATCCTCCATGCGGCAGCCCTCGGCGGGCTCCATCCACGTGTCGCCGACGTGGAGCGGATAGATCTCGCCGCGGTAGGTGGCGAGCCGGTGCGCGAGCGACGAGTAGACGGCGCCCGCGATGTCGTGGACGGATGGGGAGAATCCGGGATGGCGTGGCATGACGGCCCGGGATGTTACCGCAGAAGGGGCCTTCCCAGGGGTGCTACCATCGTCCCATGGCACCGACACTCACAGAAGTCCGCCGGATGCCCGAGGAACGGCGCCTGCGGTTGACCTGGACCGACGGCCACGTGGCCGAGTACGACTATGACTATCTGCGGGGCTGGTGCCCGTGCGCCGGCTGCCAGGGACACTCCGGCTTCAAGATCCGCTACCTGCCGCCGGCCAGGCCGGTGACCGCCGAGTCGATCAAGCCGGTGGGCAACTACGCCATCTCCATCGGCTTCTCCGACGGCCACGGCACCGGCATCTACAGGTATGAGTTTTTGCGTGAGATCTGCCCCTGCGGGGCTCACGGGGAGGTTTCAGGCGAGCTCGACGGTTAGGCCTCGTCACCGATCTCTGATACAGCCCCGAAGGGGCGGAAGCATGTAGCCTGGGGCGTCAGCCCCAGGAAATGAGTCCCATAATTTCGAAAGCCCCGAAGGGGCGACAGCAGTCCGCATCGTGAACGGCCGCTTTCGCCCTTTCAGGGCTTTTGGGGTTTATGGCGATCCCAGTCCTGGGGCTGACGCCCCAGGCTACATGCTGTCGCCCCTTCGGGGCTGGTGAGATTCAGGTTCTTTCGACCTCACGCCATCTCTCCAGATCGCCGGGAGTGTTGAGGTTGAAGAACATTTCCTCTGGGATGCCGAAGCGGCGCAGCGCCTCCCCTTCCAGATACCGAACCGCCAGGCCCGCGTTCGCCAGATCGTGAAGGGCGAACCTCCCTTCCCGCACCCGCGCGGCGAGAGCCGCCAGGGCGGCCGGGCCGTAGAAAGCGCAGAGCGGCTCGAGGCCACCTTCCCAGCGGGGGACCACCCAATCGGCGGCCTCCGGCCTTGCAAGCTCCGCGAGCAGGCCGGCTGGCACCCGGGGGAGATCACAGGCCAGCACCAGGAGCGGCCGGCCGGGGAAGGCCGCCGCCCCTCCCAGGATGCCGGCGGCCGGCCCGCGTCCCTCGCCGTCGGCGAGCGACCGCCGGCCCGGCACCAGATCGCGGCCGCGGTCCGCCACGGCGACCTCGGCGCAGACGGCCGCCAGCCGCTCCACGGCCCCGAGTGGCAGGGCCGCCCCCTCCAGCCGGGCCTTGTCGCTCCCCAGCCGGCGCGACTCGCCGCCCGCCAGCACCAGGCCCGCCGGCTGGAGCGCGGAACCGGTCATCCCCGTGGCTCCGTGGTACGATTCCGGCCTGAATTTACCAAGGAGAACCCTTCATGAACGTTAGCCTCGCCTGCCTCGCCTGCCTGCTCGCCATCGTGGGGTCCGCCTCCGGCGCCGAGCCCGTCAAGGCCCCGGCTGCACCGCCCCATGTCCTGTTCGAGACGAGCAAGGGCAACTTCACCATCGAGCTCTACCCCGACAAGGCCCCGAAGACCGTGGAGAACTTCCTCCAGTACGTCAAGTCGGGCTTCTTCAACGGCACCATCTTTCATCGCGTCATTCCGGACTTCATGATCCAGGGCGGCGGCTTCACCGCCGACATGACGCAGAAACCCACCAAAGTCCCCGTGATGAATGAGGCCGACAACCGCCTCCTCAACGAGCGCGGCACCCTCGCCATGGCGCGCACCGGCGATCCGCACAGCGCCACGGCCCAGTTCTTCGTCAACCTGAAGAACAACGGCTTCCTGAACTTTACGGGAAAGACCCCCTCGGGCTGGGGCTACACCGTGTTCGGCAAGGTGGTGGAAGGAATGGAGACCGTGGACGCCATCGCCGCGGTCTCGACCACCCGCAAGGGGGCGAACGAGAACGTTCCCGTCGAGGCCGTCGTCATCAAGAAGGCGACGCTCGTCCACGCCGCCAAGAAGTAACCGGCCTGCCGGGGGCGGTCCCATGGGGCCGCTCCCCTACTTCTTGGTGCTCTTGCGCATCTGCACGAGACAGTTCCAGAAGACCTCGGTCTGCTCCTTGCCGTGGGGCAGGGTGAGGTCCCTCCAGACGTCCCGCTGGGCAGCGAGGAAATCGTTCCAGTCGACGGGGCGCTTCTTGTCGATGAGCCGGCGCATGGCGGCCAGCAGGTCGGCCACCGTCCACATCGCCGGCCGCAGACCGCCGAGCTCCCGCCAGCCGAGGCGGAGCTGCTCCACCCGGCGGCGCGACAGCTCCTGATCCTTGTAGCGCACGCGCAGACGTCCAATCTCCGCCAGGCGATCGAAGGTCAGGTCGTCCGGCGGCGTATGGTCGGAGATGGCCTGCCAGTGCTGGGGCACCAGCTCCTCCTTGCGCACCTGCATCACCAGGATGTCGAACTTGGCCACCGGCAGCCCGTCGAACAGGGCGGCGAGGGTGGGCAGGTCGGCGCCATGAATCCACTCGCCGATCTCCTCAGGCGTGGGTAGCGGACGAGCCGGCGCGGCGGGCGGCGGAGCGGGCTTGGCTGGGGCTGCAGGTGCGGCGGCTACGGGCTTTTCGGGCGGCGGCGCGGGAGCCGGCGCCTCCGGTTGAGTGACTTCGGTGGGTTCGGTCATGCCCCTAGTCTATCCGGATTACCCCGCTTCAGGCGGGAAACAGTCCGGCCAAGCACGGCAATCCGCCTGGATTTTTTCTGGATAAGATGGTGCCCAAGACCGGACTCGAACCGGTACGGGTTGCCCCACACGCCCCTCAAACGTGCGCGTCTACCAATTCCGCCACTTGGGCTCAAAGAACTTCACTACCAACGGCTCGCCCGGGATGGCTATTCCCGGGCGGGTACCTCTTCCCCGGTTACTGCTTCGGGGTGCCGGCCGGAGCCGGCGCGGGGGCTGCCGGAGCCGGTGCGACCGGTATGGCCATCTTGGCCGGTGTCGTGGCCGGCACGGTCTTGGTGGCCGTGGTCTTCTTCGCCGCCGCCCCTGACATTACCGTGCTGACCGTGCCTTTGGCCAGCGCGATCGACACCGTGGTGACGATGAAGATCACGAAGGAGGCCACGGTGAGCTTGTGCAGCATGGTGGTGGCGGTGCGGGCGCCGAAGGCGGTCTGCGTGCTGCCGCCGCCGAAGACCGAAAGATCCGCGCCCTTGCCCTGTTGCAGCAGCACGACGAGGATCAGGAAGATGCAAACGATGATGTGAATCGCTTCCAACACGTAAATCACGGGCTAAGCCTCCCAACGGGCACGATTGTCACCGGACCCCACCAGGGAGTCAGCCGGAATGCCGAATAATAGCAAGGAATTTCTCTGGGTCAAGGCTTGCGCCGCCGACAAGGAAGCCGTCGACGTCCGGCTGGGCGAAAAGGCCGGCCGCATTGTCGGGTGTGGCGGACCCTCCGTAAAGGATGGGCAGCCCCGCCGCCGCGGCCTCTCCGATCAGCTCGCCCAGCAGCAGGCGCAGGAAGGCGTGAACCTCCTGCGCCATCTCCGGCGTCGCCGTCTCCCCCGAGCCGATGGCCCACACCGGCTCGTAGGCCACGGCAAGCCTCCCGGCGTCGACGGAGTCCTCGACGAGAGGGGCGATCGCCGCTCGGAGCTGCCGCTCCAGCACGCCGAAGGTGCGTCCCGCCTGCCGCTCCTCGCGGGTCTCGCCGATACAGACCAGGGGAGCGAGGCCGTTGCGCGCCGCCGCCGCCACCTTGCGGGCCACCACGGCGTCGTTCTCGCCATGGTCCTGCCGCCGCTCGCTGTGGCCGCAGAGCACCCAGGTGCAACCGGCGTCGGCGAGCTGCGGCCCGGAGACGTCGCCCGTATGGGCGCCCTTGTCGTCGGGATGAAGATCCTGTCCGCCCACCGCCAGCTGCGTGCCCGCGAGCTCGGCGGCCACCACCGGGATCAGGGGGAAGGAGGGGAAGATCGCCACCCGCGCCGCCGTCGGATGCTCGGCGAGGGAGTGCTTCAGGGTGCGGCAGCAGTCCACCGCTTCCGCCTTCAGGTGATTCATCTTCCAGTTGGCCGCCATCATCGCGCGTTGGTGGTGCCGGCTCATGGCCTCTCCAGCACGGCGACGCCGGGCAGACTTTTGCCGGCCAGCAGCTCCAGGGAGGCGCCTCCCCCCGTGGAGACGTGGCCGATGCGGCCGGCGACGCCCGCCTGGTGCACGGCGGCCACGGTCTCGCCGCCTCCGATCACCGAGAACCCCGGGCAGCTCGCGAGCGCCTCGGCCACGGCGCGGGTGCCGGCGTCGAAGGGGGCCTTCTCGAAGACGCCCAAGGGGCCGTTCCAGAACAGGGTGCGGGCGCGGCCGATGGCCGCCGCGAAGGCCTTGCGCGTCTCGGGGCCGACGTCCACCGCCTTGGTCCCCGCCGGAATGGCGTTGGCGGGGACCGTTTCGATCCGCTGGGGATTGCCGAGGTCGTCCGTGACCACCAGATCGCTCGGCAGGATGACCTCGATCCCCCGGCTCTTGGCCCGCTCCAGGATCTGCCTCGCGAGCTCCACCCGGTCCGGCTCGAAGAGCGAGGCGCCCATGTCGCACCCCTCGGCCGCCAGGAAGGTGTTGGCCATGCCGCCGCCGAGAAGCAGGACGTCGAGGCGCGGCAGGAGGTTTTCCAGGGTGTCGATCTTCCCCTCGATCTTGGCCCCGCCCAGGAGCGCCACGAACGGCCGCTCCGGCTCGCCCAGCAGGCGGCCGAGAGCCTTCACCTCCCGCTCCAGCAGCCGGCCGGCCGCCTTGGCCTGAAGCCGCTCGGGCACGCCCACCACCGAGGCATGGGCGCGATGCGCGGCGCCGAAGGCGTCGTCCACGTAGACCTCGGCGAGCGCGGCGAGCTGATCGGCGAAGCCCGGCTCGTTCTTCTCCTCCGCGGCGTGGAAGCGCAGGTTCTCGAGCAGCACGACGTCCCCGGTCTTCATCTCCCGCACGACCTTCTCCACCTCGCCGCCCACGCAGTCCTCGGCGAAGCGCACGGGCTGGCCCAGCAACTCGGCCAGCTTGGCGGCCACCGGCCGCAGGCTGTAGCGCGGGTCCGGCTTGCCCTTGGGGCGCCCGAGGTGGGAGGCGAGAAGGACGACGCCACCGGCGCCCGTCAGCTCGCGAATCGTCGGGATCGCCTCCTCCAGCCGGGTCGTGTCGCCCAAGTCACCGTCCGCGGACAGAGGCACATTGAAGTCGACGCGCACGAACACCCGCTTGCCCTTCAGGCTCGCGAGGTCCAGATCGTCCAGAGTCAGAAGCTTCGCCATGATCGTTCCCTCTCGCTCTCACTATCGAATGGATAGCCGTTCCAGGAGGTCCGCAAGGCGGTGAGCATATCCCCACTCGTTGTCGTACCAGGCCACGATCCGGGCGAGGCCGCCGCCGGCCACCTGCACGAGCGGCAGGTCGGCCACCGCCGATCGCGGATCGCCGATGAAGTCGGAGGAGACCAGCTCCTCGTCCGTAACGCCCAGACATCCCGCCATCGGCCCCGCCGCGGCGTCGCGAAACGCCTGGCGGATCTCGCCGGGCGTCGCGGCGATCTCCAGGTCCGCCACCAGGTCCATCATCGCCACGGCCGGCGTGGGGACCCGCACGGCGAAGCCCTCGATCCGCCCGGCGAGCTCCGGCAGCACGAGGCCGAGCGTCCGGGGAGTGGTGGTCCCGGCCGGAATGATGTTGAGCGCCGCCGCCCGCGCCCGCCGGGGATCGGGATGCGGCTGGTCGAGCAGCCGCTGGCTCTCCGTGTAGCTGTGGACGGTCGACATCAGGGCCCGGCGGATGCCGAAGCGGTCGTGCAGCACCTTCGCCAGCAGGGAGAGGCAGTTGGTGGTGCAGGACGAGTTGCTGATTACCGACTGCCGGGCCGGATCGAGATCGCCATCATTCACGCCCCGGCAGATCGTCGCATCCGCCGGATCGGCCGGATCCGAGTTGGCCGAGAGGACGACCCAGCGCACCGTTCCGCCCAGGTGGCCCGCCGCGGCCGTCCGCCGCAGGAAGCGGCCGGTGGCGTCCACCACCACCTCGACGTCCTCGCGGGACCAGTCCACCGCCGCCGGGTCGGGCTCCTGGAAGACGGGGATCGTCCGCCCATGGATGGCAATTCCGCTCTCGACCGCTTCAACCGGTACGGCAAACGGGCCGTGGACGGTGTCGCGGGCGATCCGCCGGGCCAGCAGGGCGGCGGGCACGACGTCGTTGACGGCGGCGAGCTCGAGGCCGTCCCGGTCGTGAGCGATGCGCAACAGGGCGCGGCCGACACGGCCTAGGCCGTTGATGGCAAAGCGGATGGGCATGGAAGCAGTCTCTCTCGCGCGGCCCGGGACCCGGGCCTGGGATCGGCAGTTTATCAGCCGGTGTCCCGTCTGGTCATTCCGCTGCACTTCTACAGTGATACCCTTTGGGTTTCACAGCCTTGGGCCGTCGCCAGAGACTGAATCGATAAGGAAATAAGGAGGATCTACTCCATGGCGGAAATGGGAAAGTATTGCAAAGCATACCTGGCCAAGCAGTTCCGTGAGTATCCGGGCTGGAGCGAGAACGCGGCCAACGTGCGGAAGGAGAAGAAAGAGGTCGGTGGCAAGGAGGTCGAGGTCGAGCGCACGCTCAACGACGACTCCATCCTCTATCTTCAGGAGAACTACATCGTCACCGATGGCATCTTCAAAGACCAGAACATCATTTTCGACAACGTCACCGACGACTGGAAGCAGTTCTGCCACTCGACGCTGGCCTTCGAGATCCCGGTCTACGAGCCGATCGAAATCAAGCACGCCGAGCCCGTCGCGACCGGCACCTAGAGCCCTCGCGCCCTCCGCGGCCCCCAAGAGACCCTGCCTCCGGGCAGGGTTTCGTCTTTTCTGGGTACACTCTTCCCATGACGTCCCCCCTCGTCCTCGGCATCGAGACCTCCTGCGACGACACCGCCTGCGCGGTGGTGGACGGCGACGGCCGCGTGCTGTCGTCCGTGGTCTCCAGCCAGCTCGCCGCTCACCGTCCCTATGGCGGCGTGGTGCCCGAGATCGCCTCCCGCGAGCACCTGACCAATTGGCCGGCGGTGAGCCGCGAGGCGCTGGAGCGGGCGGGAGTGTCGCTCGCGGATGTGGAGGTCGTGGCGGCGACGCGGGGGCCGGGCCTCGTGGGAGCGCTCCTCGTCGGCCTGTCGCTCGGCAAGGCCATCGCCTTCGCCAGGAAGCGTCCCTTCCACGCCGTCCATCACCTGGAGGGGCACCTCTTCTCGCCCTTCCTGCGCGCGCCGGGCGATCCGGCGATCCCCGCGCCGCCTCCGAGCCGTTTCGTGGGGCTGGTCGTCTCGGGCGGCCACACCTCGCTGTTCGCGGTCGAGGACGGCGTGGTCACCACCCTGGGGGAGACTCGGGACGATGCCATGGGCGAGGTCTTCGACAAGGTCGGCAAGCGTCTGGGCCTTCCGTATCCTCAGGGGCCGCGGGTGGACGAGCTCGCCGAGCGGGGCACGCCCGGGGCCCGGCCGCTTCCCGTCTCCCGCTTCGAGGGGCTCGACTTCTCCTACTCGGGCTTGAAAAGTCAGGCCCTGCTGGAGATCGAGCGCCTGGAGCGCACCCTCGGGCCGATCGATCTTGGAGACGGCGATCGCGAGCCGCCCCAGGAGGTCCTCGATCTGCTGGCCGGCTTCCGCGCCTCCGCCGTCGGCCAGGTGCTGGCGCGGCTCGACCGCCTGCATCAGAGCCAGCCCATCGGCCTGCTCGCCGTCTCCGGCGGCGTCGCCGCCAACCGCCTGCTGCGCCGCGAGCTGCCCTCCTGGGCGGAGCGCAACGGCGTCGATCTCCGCCTCGTGCCCCTCGTCTACTCCGGGGACAACGCCGCTATGATCGCCCACGCCGCCCTGCTGCGTCACCGCCGGGGCATCGAGGACGATCTTTTCGCGGCTGAGGCGGCCAGTCGCATCCCGATCTGACGGAATTTACCCGATTTACCGCAGTTCGTTCGGAATCAAGTCGCTTTCACCGAACGATTGACTTGCTTGCGTTCATCTTTCGCTGTATCATCTCCGGAGTGAGGAGATGACCGAATGATCGACGAGACCGACCTCAAAATTCTGACGATCCTTCAGCAGAACGCCCGCACCTCCAACGCCGAGATCGCCCGGCAGGTGGAGATGGCGCCGTCCGCCGTCCTGGAGCGCATCCGCCGCCTGGAGTCCCGGGGCGTGATTCAAGGGTATGAGACCCGCATCAACCCCGAGGCCTTGGGGTTGGGCCTCGTGGCCTTCATCTTCGTGGCTTCGAGCGACATGTCCGAGGAGATGAAGACGGCCGAGCAGCTCGCCAACATCCCGGAGGTTCAGGAGGTGCACCACATCGCGGGCGAGGACTGTTTCGTGCTCAAGGTGCGGGTGCCGGACGCCAAGAGCCTGGGCCGGCTGCTGCGCCAGCGCATCGGCGCCCTCCCCACCGTGCGCTCGACGCGCACCACCGTCGTGCTGGAGACCGTCCGCGAGAGCAGCCTGTTTCCCCTCTGCGCGCCGAAGCCGGAAGTCACCGCGGAGATCGCGGACGCTACGGACATCGCGAATCTTGCGGACATTGCAGAGATTGAGGGCGTACCCCTGGAGGTGTTCCATGACTGAGTCTTCGACCGGGACGCGCCAAGCGTCCATGCTCCATATCGCGATCGCCCTCGGCGCCGTCTACGTCATCTGGGGCTCGACCTACCTGGCGATCCGCTTCGCCATCGAGACGATTCCGCCCTTCCTGATGGCCGGCACCCGCTATTTGACGGCCGGCACGCTGATCTACGGCTGGTCCCGCCTGCGCGGGGCGCCGCGGCCGACGCTGATTCAGTGGCGCTCGGCGCTGATCCTGGGCGCCTTCCTCCTGCTCGTCGGCAATGGCGCCGTGGTGTGGGCGGAGCAGCACGTCGACTCCGGCCTCGCGGCGCTGCTGATCTCCACCGAGCCGCTGTGGATCGTGATCCTCGTCTGGATGCGCACGGGCCGCAAGCGGCCGGACTGGCGGGTGCTCGCCGGCCTCGCGCTGGGCTTCGTGGGCTTGATGCTGCTGGTGCGGCCGGGCTCGGGGAGCGTCAACGCCCTCGGCGCGGCGGCGTTGGTGCTGGCCTCGCTGAGCTGGGCCTGGGGCTCGATCTATGGCCAGCGGGCGCCGCTGCCCTCCTCGCCGCTCGCCACCACCGGCATGCAGATGCTGAGCGGCGGCACCCTGCTGTTCCTCACCTCCGCCTTGACCGGAGAGTTTTCCCGCTTCGCACCCGCGGCCGTCACGGCGAAGTCGCTCCTGGCGCTCGGCTATCTCATCGTCTTCGGAGCCATCGTGGCCTTCACCGCCTACGTCTGGCTGCTGAGAGTGGCGCCGCCGGTATTGGTCTCCACCTACGCCTACGTCAACCCGGTGGTGGCCGTCCTCCTCGGCTGGTTCTTCGCCGGCGAGCCGCTGACCCTGAAGACCGTGGGAGCGGCAGCCGTCATCCTCACCGGCGTGGCCCTGATCAGCCTCGCGCAGTCCAGGAGATCGAGCTCGGACCGGGAGCAGGAACGACGGGATCTCACCGGGACCGAGCCGAAGCCGGTGGAGATCGAGGAGCCGGTGCTGATCGAAGCCGAGGCTTGCGCCTCACGGTAAAACGCGGGTTTGAGCCACGTCCGCCTTGAAAATTGGGAGTGGCGCTCCCAGATTTCAAGGTGGACGCCTTTCATTGGGTCCAGATTTCCATGCGTCTCTCCACCTCATCGGCGGGAAGGCGCCGACCGGCTTGTACCATACGCAGTAGCCTTGCCGCTGCCTCTCGTGGTTCAAGAAGATCGGCTTGCACCATCTCGTCGATGAGCCAGAGGGTCCCATGCACTTTCACGCCTTCGGATTCGGCAGCGCTCCGCAGATGGCGATCGCCGGTGAGGAGCGTGGCGCCTTGTGATCTCGCGAGGACGAGAGCGAAGAGATCGCTGCGCGAAGGCCTGAGGTACCGGCTGGCGAGCCGCGCCACCTCCAACACCTGGCTCCCCGTCAGCTCTCGGACCTTGAGCCCGCGCTCGGCCAGTGTCTCCCCGTCCGGTCTCTCCAATTCTGCGACGATTACGTCGGGAGCCTGAAGGTTGAGGGGTAGCCGGAAGATGAGGTCTGCGAGGCCGGCGATGTCGAGGTCAATCCAGACGTTCGTATCCGTTATGCAAGGTGACCGAGAGGCCATCGTGCTCCTCGGAGATCTCGGAAAGGAACTGCCGTAAAGGCTTGCCGAGAAGCTCCGCCGCACGCGTCTCGGAGAGAAGGTCTTCGGCCAGGGCTTGCAGGACCAGCCGCTCGAAACGCGAGGGCCGCTCGGTGGGAAGGGCGTCGCCGGGCTCCTGGCGATGCCAGCCCTGGGTCCGGAAGGTCCGGAACAGGTTGGCGGCCCGGGCCTCGGGTAGGAGGCCCAAGTCCTTGGCGCGATAGATCCAGCCCTGCATGCTCAAGCCGTATTTGTGCTTCAACAGAAGAAGCTCGTGGATGTCGAGGCTCCGGCGGACTCCCCCTAGCTCGAAGCGAGCCGCAGGCTCGGGGACGAGAAAGGCGCCGGCAAAGCGGTTCATCGTGGCTTCGATGTCCAGTTGCCCGGAGGCTCGGATCATCAGATGCCCGAGCTCGTGCGCCAGGCTGAACCGCTGGCGATCCCCGGACACGCCCTGTCGGCTGGCGATTACAGGAAGCGTCTTGCCGTCCACTTCGGCCACGAACGTACAGGCGTCGAAACGCGGCTCGGCCTCAAAGACTCCGACCCGGACGCCGCGATCTTCGAGCAGCTCCGTCAGGTTTTCGATAGGGTCCCAGCCGAGCTTCCAGGCGTCCCGAAGATCCAGAGCCGCCCGTTCGATCTCCGGCAGGGAGGAGACGTCCCGAGGGAAGCCCGCCGGGAATTTGAATTCCGCTCCGGAGAGGCCACGGATCTCCTCCGCCTCCAGATAACGGTCCAGCCAGTCCAGGATTCCAGCTTTCAGGGAATCCTGATCCTTCTGGGGAAGGGAGCTGCGCTTGCGGTACTCGGGACGAATCTCGACCACCCGCCGGGGCCGTACGAAAAACTCCACCGGGACTTCTAAGGCCCGGGAGAGCCGCAGTAGGGAGCCCGACCCGGGAACGTCGAGCCCCCGCTCGTACTTGGAGATCGCCTGAGCGCTGAGCGCGGCCAGCTCTCCCAGGTCCCGAAGGCTGAGCCCGCGCATCTTGCGCGCTTGTTGGATTCGCGGTCCGATGTCCATCTCGGTTTACAGTTTAGGCAGTCATCTTTGATTTTGTCAACCGATTAGTGCCTACAGGTAGGACTGATCAAGCGAGAGGACTCTGCGCCAACACCATGAAAATTGGGAGCGCCACTCCCAATTTTCAAGGTAAACTGTCCTGATGATCGAGCGTGTTGCCGGCTTTCCCGGCACGACACACTCTTGCAGAACAGCCGCTGGGACACGAACCTCCTGAAAAAAGTGATCGAGAAGCGAAAGCGAATTGCAGGCTGCGAGCGCTAGTGAGCGCCGAAGTATCGGCGACGATCAGCATCAGGCTCTGGCTCGTAAGGCGTCCAGCTCCGCGCGAAGGTCATCGACCGGATAGTTCACCAGCGGGATCCCATGCTTTTGGCACTCCTCCGCGAAGGTGAAGCGGTCGACCCCGGCGAAATTCGCCGCAGCTCCCGCGGAGAGCTCCTCGGATTGGAACATCAGGACCGCCGCATAGAGCTTGATGTGCTTGGCCAGTCCGACAGGATCGTGGTCGACCAGGTACTGATCCGGCACTTCAAGCGTGATGGTCATGACAATCTCCCTTTGGGCCGGAGGAGGTCTGGCGAGTCAACCCTCGAAGCGAAGTTGTACCATGGCTCCCCTGCCCCTGCTACTCTTTTCTGCGAGATTTCGCACTATCCATTACCGCTCCCCTTGGAGGAGGTACCCGATGCGTACTCGCTTTCGTCGCTTCGTAGTGATCGTGGCTGTGGGACTGGCAGGGCTGATCGTGGGCCGGGTTTCGAAGAGCGCGGAGCCGGGGGCTGGCGAGGTCGCGGTTCGCCTGGCTCAGGAGATGGCGGCGGCGGCTTCGCGGCGGGACGTCACGAGCAACGCGAAGCTCATTCCTCAGACCGATCGTGTGGCCTACGTGAGCAACGGCCATCCGGTGACCGGACGCCAGTACGCGGAGACTCTCGGTCCCTATTACGCGTCGCTCAAGAGCCTCGACTTCAAGTGGGATCGCTATGAGGTGTTCCCGATCGGCGAGAAGGCCGCCGTCTTCACCGGGTGGGCGAGCGTGAAGACGGTCGACGAGAAAGGCGGCTCGGAGGCCGCCCGTGCTCTCTTCACCATGGTCTTCGCCGACGACGGCTCGGGCTGGAAGCGAGTCATCGCCCAGAAGTGGCAATCCGAGGTGCCGGCGGTGAGCGCGGCCGTCCCAGCCGCCCCGGAGGACCGCGTGCCGCAGGCCAGCGGCATCGCCGTCCACTTCAATGAATCCGTGAAAGTCACCGCCTCGGCCTTCCACCTGGAGTGCCCCGCCGGCACCCCCGTCGCCGTCACCGCCTCGCCCGAGCCGCTCTCCGACGACAGTGGATTCTTCCTCCGTCCCGCCCAGAGCCTGCCCGCCGGAGCGGCCTGCAAGCTGAAAGTCATGGCCTCCCAGGTCTCCGACCCCCGCTTCGGCCAGACCATGGCGGTGGACTACACCTACTCCTTCAAGGTCGCCCCCGGCTCGTGACTCAAGGCACCTCGTGCACCCTGCCGGAGTCCCACACGATGTGGCCGTCGACCATGGTCAGCTCGCTGGTGGTTCCGGGGATCAGGCCGAACGGCACGGCGAAGAGATCCTGGGAGAGGACGGCGAGGTCGGCGAGCTGGCCGGGAGCGAGGCGCCCCTTCCGGTCACCCGCGGAATGCCCTCAGGGAGAATGGTGGGGCAACTGGTACGATCTCGTCAATGCTTCTTGCCCATTCACCCACGAGAGGCCGGCGGCGGATTCCTTGTTGGGCGTGGCCGGCAAGAAGCGCGCACAAGGAGCTGGAGGCGGAGCTGACCGTGCTGGTCTTCGCCGAGCGCGAGCGTCTCGCCGCCGGGCTGCCCAGGCCGGCGGTCGGCCGGCGGCCGTCCCGAATCAAGGGGTTGTCGTGGATCTATGAAGAGACCCCGGAGGCCCTGACCCTTCACCTCGACGGCGAGCTGAAGAATCCAGAGAAGAAGCCCGTGCCTTTGCGGTTCACCCTTCGCAAGGGCTGAGCTGACGCCCTTGCTCGGGCGGGTTTTATCCGGAAGCCCCGAACGGGTGAAAGCAGACTGTATCGTGAGCGTTCGTTGCCAGGAAGAACCAGTTATTTCTTACCTTCCTCCGGTTTGGACATCGACGAGTCGGCGTGCCGATGGACCATCTTCCACTCTCCGTCCTCGCGGCGGAAGACTTCGGTCACGCGGAGATTGAACGGAATGGCTTCCGTCTTCCCGCGCATCCGGGCGGTCGCCCGCTGAAATCCCACCCAATAGGCGACGCCGTCGCTCGCCCCCATCTGGAGGATCTCAATGTGGCTGTCGCCACCGGCTTCGAAGATCCCGGCATCATGCTCATAGCTGGAGGCCACCTCCTCCGCGCCCTCGCGGTAACCGCCTTGAGGCCCAAAAAAGGTGGCGGGGGAGAGGTGGGTGACGATTTGGCCCAATGGCGCCGCGTCGCCGCGAACATAGGCGCGCGCCACCTCCTCGCGCCGCTTCATGAACTGTTCGAAGTCGTGTAGGTCGTTGTTCATGGGTTTCTCTCCAGGTCTTGAGTGGGGATTTAGAGAGGGCGCTCCTACTCCTCGGGCAGGGGCGCGGGCTCCAGAGGCGCCTTCGGCCACTTCGCCGGATCGATGACGAGAAGGATCGAGAGCTCCCGGATCCAGTCCTGGGCGCCGAGGATGACGGAGGCGTCGTCCATGTTGACGCGCATCTCTTTCGGGGCCTTGGGATAGGTGAGGCGATCCCGGAGCCTGAGGGCCTGCCGGAAGAAATCCCACTTCTTGCCGCCGGTCGCCCTTTCCTTTTGCTCGCCGCGCTCCGCCGACCAGAGGTTTATGGCTCCCAACAGCTTCTGGTCGAGGTCGAAACTGCCCCGAAGGTCTTCGAGGTCCTGGTCCGTCATGGCGAGGCCGCTCCACTCCTCGGATTCGGAGAGGACATAGGTTAGAAGCGCGACGGTCACCTCGGCCTCGGCGAAGACGGTCCGCACGAGGTTGCGCATCCCAAACTGCCCGTACATGGCTTGGAGATCGTCCTTGCCCGCCATTCTTGTCGAAACGCCCATCGCTCGCGAGGTGTCGCCGACCAGGAGCTCGATCGCTTTCTCGGTGTGCTCGCGCGTGCGCAACGATTTGACCGGCTCAGCGGCGCCGGTTGAGTCTACGGCTCCACTCTCCACAGGTTGACCACCGGGTGGCGCGGGTTCCGGGAAGGTGAGCCCGGAGTCCGGGATCTGCCTGGCGCAGTGCGCGAGGAAGTTGTTGACTTGCTTGAGATACCAGGAAGATCCTGGAATCCAGTAAGGATGAATATCCGCGCCGGAGAGGTGTTCCAGCATCGTCGGATGCACCATTCTGTTTCGGATGTCCATCAAAGAACGGAAGGCCTTGGCGGAGTCGGAAGAGAGATCAAGCTCGTGCTCGATTCCAAAAAGGGAGGGAAAGATCTGAAGCGCCCACTTGAGGTGCTCCAGGGGATGCAGGCGAGGCTGGGGCGGCTTTCCATCCTTTGTGCTCCGCAGCTCCAGGAGGGCAGCCCGCTCCTCGCTGGAAATCTGGACTCCGAGCTCCGGGGCGTACTCGTCGGCGACAAACCGCATGATGTAGGCCAGTCCGTCCATGTGGCTGAAAAGGGCGCGAAGCACCGTCTTCCCCGAATAGGCGCTCTCCAATTTGCCGTTCTCGGTCGGCTTGGCGCTCTTGATCGTCTCAAGACGTATTTCGGAAGCGATCTCGATGTCCTTAGCCAGGGCCTGAGACACGACCAGCACCTTTTGCAGGGCTTCCAGCCGCTTTCGGTCGAGTCTTTTCACGCCTATTTCTCAGCCGTTTCCAGCAAAGCAACGTTTTGATATCCGCGCGGCAGCTTGTTGCCCCGCAGCGCGCGGTTGCCCAGGAACTCGCGCCAGTCCGAGGGTTTCAGGTTGAGGTAGCGCTTGCCGGAGTGAACGAGGAGATGGTTCCCCGGTGTAATCACGGTCAGGGCGGTGAGGGACTCGGGCTCTCCCTTGGAGGAGAGGTTGAGGATCTTCACGCCCTTGCCGCGGGGGAGCTGAGGCATTTCGTCGACGAGGAACACCAGCAGGCGGCCGCCGTCGCTGGCGGCGGCCAGCAACTCGGTCTTGGGGTTGTTGACGCGCAGGGGCGTCAGGACCTTGGCGCCTTCGGGCACGGTGATCACGGCCTTGCCCGCCTTCTGTCGGGTTTGAAGATCCCCGAGCTTGGCGAGGAACCCGTAGCCGGCGCTCGTGGCCATCAGATAAAGATCGTCGTCGCCGCCGAGCATCACGCCCACGATGCTCGCGCCGGCCGGCAGGGTGACGTGGCTCGACATCGGCTCGCCCTGGCCCCGGGCCGACGGGAGGCCGTGGGCGGCGAGCGAGTAGGTGCGGCCCGTCGAGTCCAGGAAGACGGCGGACTGGTTGCTGCGCCCGCGGACGGCCATGAAGAAGGAGTCGCCGGCCTTGTAGGAAAGCTCGCGCGGGTCCAGCTCATGCCCCTTGCCGGCCCGCACCCAGCCCTTTTCCGAGAGCACGATGGTGACCGGCTCGGTGGGGATGAGGGTCGATTCGTCCATGGCCTTGGCGGCGCCGCGCTCGACGATGGGTGAGCGCCGGGCGTCGCCGAACTTCTCGGCGTCGGCGATCAGCTCGTCGCGCACCTTGCGGCGCAGGCGGCCCTCGGAGCTGAGGATCTTCGCCAGCGCATCCCGCTCCTTCTGGAGATTGTTCTGCTCGGTGCGGATCTCCATCTCTTCGAGCTTGGCGAGGTGGCGCAGCTTGAGCTCGAGGATGGCCTCGGCCTGGGCGTCGCTCAGCTTGAAACGCTCGATGAGCTTCGCCTTGGGATGATCCTCGGTGCGAATGATGCGGATTACTTCGTCGATATTGAGATAGGCGATCAGGTAGCCGTCGAGCAGGTGGAGACGGGTCAGCACCTTGTCGTAGCGGAACTGCAGCCGCCGGCGAACGGTCTCGACGCGGAAGCTCAGCCACTCGGTGAGCAGCTCGCGCAAATTGAACTGCCGCGGCCGGTGATCGAGGCCGATCATCGTCAGGTTTACCCGGTACGAGCGCTCGAGATCGGTGGTGGCGAAAAGGTGAGCCATCAGCCCTTCGATGTCGATCCGGTTCGAACGCGGAGTGATCACCAGGCGCGTCGGGTTTTCGTGATCGGACTCGTCGCGCAGATCCTCCACCATCGGCAGCTTCTTGGCCTGCATCTGGGCGGCGATCTGAGCCAGGATCTTGTTGCCGGAAACCTGATAGGGCAGCGCGGTGATGACGACGTCGCCATCCTCCATCTCGAAGGCGGCGCGCATGCGGAGAGAGCCCGAGCCGGTCTCATAGATCTTCCGGATCTCCGGCTTGGTGGTGATGATTTCGGCGTCGGTGGGAAAGTCCGGACCCTGGAGGACCTCGTAGAGCGAATCGTCCGAAATTTTCGGATCGTCGAGCAGGCGGACGCAGGCGGCGACGACTTCGGCCACGTTGTGGGGCGGAATGTCCGTCGCCATGCCGACGGCGATGCCGGAGGCGCCGTTGAGCAGCACGTGCGGAAGCCGCGCCGGCATCAGCTTCGGCTCTTCGAGAGTGCCGTCGAAGTTGGGGCCCCATTCGACCGTCCCCTGCTCCAGCTCGGAGAGGAGAATCTGAGAGAACTGCGTCAACCGCGACTCGGTGTAGCGCATGGCGGCGAACGACTTGGGATCATCCTGCGATCCCCAGTTACCCTGGCCATCGATCAGTGGATAACGCAGGCTGAACTTCTGCGCCATCAGCACCATGGCCTCATAGCAGGCCGAGTCGCCGTGAGGGTGATATTTGCCGAGCACGTCGCCCACGGTGCGGGCGGACTTCTTGAACTTGGCCGTGGCCGAGAGGCCGAGCTCAGACATCGCGTACACGATGCGCCGCTGCACGGGCTTCAAGCCGTCCGCGACGCTGGGCAGGGCGCGGTCGAGAATGACGTACATCGAGTAATCGAGGTACGCCTTCTCCGTGAACTCGGCGAGCGACAGCTTCTCGACGTCGGCGAAAGCAGGACGGAACAGCGGCGCGTCGCCGTTGTCGGGTTTTCTACGGGAGGTTCTGGGCATACTTCTTTCTTAAACCTCGACCTCGGCGCGGTTTCCCACGTCCATCAGCCATTCGCGGCGGTCGCCGGAGCGGGCCTTGGCGAGGAGCATGTCGATGATCTTCGCGGGATCGTTCTCGCCTTCGAGGGTGAGCTGGACGAGGCGGCGGGTCTCGCGGGCCATGGTGGTTTCGCGGAGCTGGAGCGGGTTCATCTCGCCCAGGCCCTTGAAGCGCTGGACGTTGGGCTTGCCCCTCTTGCCCTCGGCTTCGATGCGGTCGAGGATACCCTTCTTCTCCCGCTCGTCGAGGGCGTAGTAAACGTCCTTGCCGACGTCGATGCGGTAGAGCGGCGGCATGGCGGCGTAGATGCGGCCTTCCGCCACCAGCGGCTTGAAGTGGCGCAGGAAGAGGGCGCAGAGGAGGGTGGCGATGTGGGCGCCGTCCGAGTCCGCGTCGGCCAGAATGCAGATCTTGCCATAGCGCAGGCCGTCGATCTTCTCCGAGCCGGGATCGACGCCCAGGGCCACGGCGATGTCGTGCACCTCCTGCGAGCCCAGCACCTCGGCGGGGTCCACCTCCCAGGTGTTGAGGATTTTGCCTCTCAGGGGAAGGATCGCCTGGTACTCCTTGCTCCGCGCCTGCTTGGCCGAGCCGCCGGCCGAGTCGCCCTCGACGAGGAACAGCTCGGTGAGGCCGAGGTCCTGGCTGGTGCAATCGGCGAGCTTGCCGGGGAGCGCCGGGCCGGCGGTCACCGTCTTCCTCTTGATCTGCTTGCCGGAGCGCAGCCGGGCCTGGGCGCTGTCGATGGCGAGCCGGGCGATGCGCTCGGCGTCGCCGGTGTGCTGGTTGAGCCAGAGGGCGAAGGCGTCCTTGGCCACGCCGGAGACGAAGGCCGCGGCTTCGCGAGAGGACAGGCGCTCCTTGGTCTGGCCGGTGAACTGGGGCTCCTTCATCCGTACCGAAAGGACGTAGCAGCAGCGAGCCCAGACGTCCTCGGGCGCCAGTTTGACGCCGCGCGGCAGGAGGTCGCGGAACTCGCAGAACTCGCGAATGGCGTCCGTGAGGCCGGCGCGGAAGCCGTTGACGTGGGTGCCGCCCTGGGTGGTCGGAATGAGGTTGACGTAGCTCTCGGCGAGGATGTCCGAGGACTCCTCCTCTTCGCCGAGCCAGGCCACGGCCCAGTCGACCTCCTCCTCCTTGCCGCGAAAGTGGCCGAGGAAGGGCTTGTCCGGCACGATCTGGGCGCCGTCGAGCTCGCTCATCAAGTAGTCCTTGAGGCCGTCCTCGTAGAACCACTCCTCGTTGTCCTCGGTGTGCTCCTCATGGACGAAGCGGATGTGCAGCTTGGGGCAGAGCACCGCCTTGGCTCGCAGGACGTGCTTGAGCTTGGGGATGCTGAACTTGGGCGAGTCGAAGAACTTGGGGTCCGGCCAGAAGCGGACGGTGGTCCCAGTGTTGCGCTGGCCCACCGTGTCCACCACCTTGAGGCGGGAGGTCTTCGCCCCGTCGGCGAAGGCCATGTGATGCACCTGGCCGCCGCGCCGCACCCAGACCTCCAGCTTCGAGGACAGGGCGTTGACCACCGAGACGCCGACTCCGTGAAGGCCGCCCGAGAAGCGGTAGCTCTTGTCGGAGAACTTGGCGCCGGAGTGGAGCCGGGTGAGGATGACCTCGACTCCGGGCACCTTCTCCTCCTTGTGGATGTCGACCGGCATGCCGCGGCCGTTGTCGGCGACCGACAGGGAGTTGTCGGGATAGAGGGTCACCACGATGTCGTTGGCGTGGCCTGCGACGGCCTCGTCGACCGAGTTGTCGACCACCTCCTGGGCGAGGTGGTCCGGCCGGTCGGTGAACGTGTACATGCCGGGGCGCTTGCGCACCGGCTCCAGGCCAGTGAGGACTTCGATGGAAGAGGCGTCGTAGGTCATAGTTGGTTTAGGCCGTCCGAAGAGCGGCTCATCATACAGGAGGCGCAGGAGGCGCATTTTCGCCAAGGGAAGCCGGCCGTTCAAGACCGGAGAAGCGAGCCGGAGTTATGTCTTGACGCGACTCCAGACGAGTGATAGTCTACGCACAAACGAGGCGTAATACAAGCAGCCCCCAAAAGGAGACCGACCTATGAAGATGCGCTCGACCGTCGCCGTGCTGTTCCTGTTGCCCCTCTGTAGCACCGTCGTTTCCGCCTTCGCCCAGGACAAGGCGAAGCCCGCCGCCGCTCCCGCCATGGGCAACGCCGAGATGGAGGCCATGATGAAGGCCGCGTCTCCTGGCGAGCCACAGAAGAAGCTCGCCCGTCTGGCCGGGGACTGGACCTTCACCAACACGATGTGGATGGACCCGAGCCAGCCGCCGGTGAAGTCCAACGGCACGATGCACGGCGTGGTCCTGATGGGGGGGCGGTATGTCGAGCACACCTGGAAGGGGGACATGATGGGCATGCCCTTCGAGGGGCGCGGCACCGAGGCTTATGACAACGTCGGCAAGCAGTACGTCAACTCCTGGGTGGACAACATGGGAACGGGCATCGTGTACGCGACCGGCACCTGCGACGAAGGCGTCAAGGTCTGCACCTACTCCTCCGAGATGTGGGACCCGATGAGCAGC
Source organism: Thermoanaerobaculaceae bacterium (assembly GCA_963717295.1). Taxonomy (GTDB): domain Bacteria; phylum Acidobacteriota; class Thermoanaerobaculia; order Multivoradales; family UBA5704; genus DATARR01. The sequence continues at coordinate 5,026,730 of OY970330.1, read as the reverse complement.
AAGAAAATCACGACCCGGTCGGTGATCACCTGGCTGGACGACAATAACTTCAAGAACGAGATGTACGCGCCGGGCCCGGACGGCAAGGAAGCGAAGATGATGGAGATCGCGGCGAAGCGGAAGTAGTAGGCGTCAAGCTCAACGCTCGCCGAGATCGAAAGCCCGCGCCAGCGAATCGGTGACGACGAGGCCGGCGAGCGTGGGAATCAGGACATTCCCTTCGAGCATCAGCAGGCCGTCTCTCACGAGCCGCTCCACGAGCGGCTCGTTGCTTTTCAAGAGGTCCACGCCGTAGCGCTCGCGGAAGAAAATCCGATCGATTCCGTCGGCAGTCCGCAGGCCCAGCATCAACGCTTCGAGCGCGAGATTGGATGGCGTCAGCTCTTCGCTGCCCGCGATGGGCTTTTCTCCAGTCTCGATCCTCGCCTCATAAGGTTTCAATTTCCGTTCATTCCACCAGCGGCGCGTACCCGCGAAGGAGTGGGCCGAAGGGCCGACGCCGAGATAGGGGACGTGACGCCAGTATTTCTGGTTGTGCCGAGAGCGCTGCTCTGCAGAGCGGCAGAAGTTCGAGACCTCGTAGGCGGGATATCCCGCATCCTTCAGGAAGGAGTGAGTGAACAGGAATAGCTCGCCTTGGGTTTCCTCTGGGGCTTCGGCCAATTTTCCCCGCGCCAGCTGGAAGCCGAACGGCGTTCCCTCGTGGATCGTCAGTTGATAGCAGGATAGGTGATCTGGCTGAAGCGCGACGGCCTGCTCCAGGGTGCGCTTCCAGATCTCGGAGGGCTGATCCGGAAGGCCATAGATGAGATCGATCGAGATCGTATCGAATCCAGCCGCACGGGCGATCTCAAAGCTACGCAGGGCCTGCTCGGGAGAGTGCCGGCGGCCCAGGAACTTCAAGGCGTCCGCATCGAAGGATTGGATCCCAAGCGAGAGAAAACGAACGCCGAGATCCCGCCAGGCCTGGACACTCTCGGGAGTGACGTCCTCCGGGTTGGCTTCGAAGAAGACCGCGGCGTCCTCGTGGACGGAAAGATTTTCCCGCGCCGCCTCCAGAATGCGGCCGAGATCTTCCGGAGAAAGAGCAGAAGGCGTGCCGCCGCCGAAATAGATTGTATCGATGGACTCGAACGTCGAGCGTTCGTGCTCCCACATTGAGATCTCGCGGACGAGATGATCGGCAAACCGCCGCCGTTTCTCCAGTCCACCGGTCAGGACCGCGAAATCACAGTAGGGGCAGATGGCGGAGCAGAAGGGGATATGGAGGTAGAGGCCGGGGTTCTGCCTCTCGGATATCTTCAGATTCGTTTCTTCCATGCGTCCGGGTGCCGTCGCTGGTGCATTACCGCGATGATCACGATCTCGTTGTCCCGGACGAAATAATAGAGGTTGACTTTGAATCCTGGGACCTTAGCCCTACGCACCTTGCCTTTGGCGGTCGGAGCCGCGTACGGGTGAAGTAGAATTCGTTGGATTCGCTGCCAGGCCTCGTCGAGGAGCTTCTTTCCTTTCCCCGGCCTTCGTTCCTCATGGTAGCGCTTTAACTGACGGAGATCGGATTTCGCACGAGGAGTCAGAATATAGCGGTTCAATCGAGCTCCGCACGAAGCTCTGCGAACACCTCTTCACCCGACAGTAGCTCGATTTTGCCATCCACAACCTCCTGATAACGCCGCATCACTTCATCGAGGATTGCCGCTTCGATCTTCGATTCGTCGGTTTCCTCGTCATTGTCTCGGCGCGAGGAGTCGACGAATTGCTCTCGATTCCCAGGGAGCTTCAGGGCTTGGCGCTTGAGATCATCTTGGAAGGGCATAAATTGCTTCTCCTCAGGCCGCTATTCTACATCACCTCCGCCTGATCCGCTCCGGTCCCTCTCCCTTCCTCCCCATACACCTTCATCAGCGGCTTCTCCCGTCCCAGACGCCCTTCGGCGGCGTGAATCAGGTCGGCGAGGCCTTGGCGCTTGGCGGCGCTGACGGGAACTCCGGCGAAGCGGCGGGCGAGGGCTTCGGCTTCGTGGGGCGGAAGGAGATCGGTCTTGTTGAGGACGACGAGGCGCGGGGCTTCGTCGAGGTGGAGCTCGGTGAGAATCCTCTGCACGGCTTCCATCTTCTGCTCCAGGCGCGGATCGGCGGCGTCCACGACGTGGAGGAGGAGGTCGGCGTCCGCCAGCTCTTCCAGGGTGGCACGGAAGGCGGCGACGAGGTCCGGGGGCAGATCGGCGATGAAGCCCACGGTGTCGGTGACGACCACCTCGCCCTCGCGGGGGAAGCGCAGGCGGCGGCTGGTGGGGTCGAGGGTCATGAAGAGCTTGTCCGCCGCCTCGACGTCGCTGCCGGTCATGGCGTTCAGGAGCGTGCTCTTGCCGGCGTTGGTGTAGCCGATGATCGAGAGGACGGGCACGCCTTCGTCGCGGCGGCGGCGCCGCCGCAGATCGCGCTGGCGTGACAAACCTTCCACCTGCTTTTCCAGGCCCCGGATGCGGTCGCGAATCCGCCGGCGGCCGATCTCGACCACGGTCTCGCCGGGTCCACGTCCGCCGATGCCGCCGGTCAGGCGCGAGAGGCCGGCGTCCTTGTCCGTCAGCCGGGGCAGCGAGTACTTGAGCTGCGCGAGCTCGACCTGGAGCTTGCCGTCGCGGCTTCGGGCACGCTGGGCGAAGACGTCCAGAATGAGCTGCGTGCGGTCGATCGCCTTGAGGCCCGTGGCGTCCTCGAAGGCCCGCGCCTGGGCGGGCTTGAGGTCGATGTCGAAGATGGCGACCGTGGCCCGGCCGCGCATCGCTTCGAGCACGATCTCCTGCAGCTTCCCCTTGCCCACGACGGTATGGGGGTGAACCTGCGAGCGCTTCTGGCGGATGGTGCCGGCGATGGCGACGCCGGCCGAGCGGACCAGCTCCAGCATCTCCTCGAAGTGCTCGTCCTCCGGGACGATGCCGACCACGAGGGCGCGCTCCTTATGGGTCTCGCCGGCGTCGCTGGCAATGCGGGCAAATTCGGCTTCCAGGGCGCGCATCGTAGCGTCCACGTCGAAGCTGAGCTGATGGACGTCCGCCGCCTGGATGCGCTCGAAAGGCAGATCCGGCGAGAGAGGCGCGAGGTGGGCCAGCTCCAGGCGGCCCGGGAGGCCGGTGTCCAGCACCTCGATCATGGCGACGAGGTCGAGGCGGAGGAGCGCCAGGTCGTTGAGGTCGTCGCGGGTGAGCGGCTCGCCCTTGAGGTGGGTGTGGACGAGGCGCAGGCCGCGAAACCGGCCGACGCCGCCTCGCAGGCGGCCGATGTCGGGCAGCGTCAGGCTGTGGGCGTCGCCCACGATGACGTTGCGGACCTGGCCATCGCGGCCCAGCAGCACGCCGACCTGGCGGTTGAGCCGGCGGGAGATCTCGGTCATGTGGCGGGCAAGCTCGGGAGAGACTACCTGCCGGGGATCGACCCGGCGGCGGTAGGTGCGCTCCAGGGCGCCGATCTCGGACGCCTTGATACCGCGGATGTCGCCGTCGATCTGGGGGATGGGTATCTCCTTCGGCTCGGTCAAAAAAGCGGTCAGTTGAGGATCGGTGGAGCGTAGTAGTCGTCGGTGGAGAGAGGCTCGATTCCCATCCCCATCAGGGTCAGCAGCATCTCCTCGCGCTCGGCCGGGCCGGCGGCTTCGAGCAGCGCCTGCTTTTCGGCGGGGCGGAAGGGAAGGGCCACGGAAAGGCCGTTCAGCAGCGAGATTCCTGGAACGCTGCTGAGGAGGTCGAAGTCGAACTCCAGGTCGTTCGCGACGCCGAAGGCGCGCAGGGCGCGCATGATGCGGGCGGGGTTGATGTCCACCTGCAGCTCTCCGAGATCGTTTTGGAATTCCGAGGAGTCGGCCTGCACCCGCCGGTATTCACGATGAATGGGCAGCTCACGCTGGACGCGGAAGCGGCAGACTCCCCGCAGAAGGACCAGGTAGCGGCCGTCCTGCTGGGGCTCGCACTCGTCGATGCGCCCGACGCAGCCCACGGAGTAGAGCTCGGGGTCATCGGAGGCTTGCGCAGCCTCCACCCAGTTGTCCTGCCGGGGGACGAGGGGCTGGATCATACCCACGAGCCGCTCGCCCTCCAGAGCGTCGGCCACCAGGTTGCGGTAGCGCGGCTCGAACACGTTGAGCGGCAGCAGGTTGCCCGGAAGGAGCAGCGAGCCGGTGAGAGGGAAAATGGGCAGGACGGTCGGAAGAATCAGCTCTGACATCTCGTGGTGTTGATAACCCGTGGCAGCTTCCAGGCATTCCTCTTAAGAGTCCGGCCCCGCCTTGAGCACCGCCAGGAAGGCCTCCTGGGGGATCTCGACGGACCCTACCATCTTCATACGCTTCTTCCCTTCCTTCTGTTTCTCCAGCAGCTTGCGCTTGCGGCTGATGTCGCCGCCGTAGCACTTGGCGGTGACGTCCTTGCGATAGGCGTTGATCGTCGAGCGGGCGATGACGTTGCCGCCGATGGCGCCCTGGATGGCGATCTTGAAGTTCTGCCGGTGGATGGTCTCGGCCAGCCGCTCGCAGTAGTGGAGCGCACGCTGTCGGGCCTTCTCGCGGTGGACGAGCTGGGAGAGGGCGTCCACCTTGTCGCCGTTGACCAGGATGTCCACCTTCACCAGGTCGGACTCGCGGTAGTCGGTGATGTCGTAGTCGAAGGAGCCGTACCCTTGAGTGACGGTCTTCAGCCGGTCGTAGAAGTCGAAGAGGATCTCCGCCAGCGGCAATTCCGAGGTCACCTGCACGCGTCCCACGGAGAGGAACTCATAGGTCGTGTTGTAGCCCCGCCGCTCGCGGCAGAGCTCCATCACCACCCCCAGATAGCGCTCGGGGATCATGACCGACGCCTTGATGAACGGCTCGCGTGTGAGCTTGATGCTCCCCGGGTCCGGGTAGAACGAGGGGTTGTCGATGATCAGCTCGGTGCCGTTGTTGAGCAGCACCTCATACTGCACGGAGGGGGCGGAGAGCAGAAGCGACAGGTTGTGCTCGCGCTCCAGCCGCTCCTGGACGATCTCCAGATGGAGGAGGCCGAGGAAGCCGCAGCGGAAGCCGAAGCCGAGGGCCTGGGAGGCGTCCTTCTGGTAGGTGAGCGAGGCGTCGTTGAGCTTCAGCTTGTCGAGCGCCTTGGCAAGATCCTCATAGTCGTCGCTGGAGATCGGATAGATGGAGGAGAAGACCACCGGCTTCGCCTCTTTGTAGCCCGGCAGCGGCTCGGCGGCGGGTTGTTCGAAGTCGGTGACCGTGTCGCCGACGTTGATTTCCGACACCGCCTTGACGCCGGCGATGACGTAGCCCACGGAGCCCGCTTCGAGCAGGTCCGCCTCCACCCGCTTGAGCTGCAGCAGGCCCACCTCCTCCACCTTGTACTCCTTGTCGGTGTGCATGAGGAGGATCTTCTGGCCGGGGCGGATGGTGCCCTCCTTGATGCGGCAGATGAGCACCACGCCGCGGTAGGGATCGTACTGGGCGTCGAAGATCAGGGCGCGCAGGGGCGCCTCGGGATCGCCCTGGGGAGCTGGTATCTTGGCGACGATCGCCTCCAGGACGTCGTCGATGCCGATGCCCTGCTTGGCCGAGACGAGGACGGCCTCGAAGGGGTCGAGCCCAAGGTCGGAGTCGATCTCCTCGCGGATGCGGTCGATCTCTGCCGAGGGGAGGTCGATCTTGTTGATGACCGGCACGATCTCCAGGTCGTGCTCCATGGCGAGGTAGAGGTTGGCGACGGTCTGCGCCTCGACTCCCTGGGAGGCGTCCACCAGCAGGAGGGCCCCCTCGCAGGACATCAGCGAGCGGCGCACCTCGTGGGAGAAGTCCACGTGGCCGGGGGTGTCGATGAGGTTCAGCCGATAGGTCTTGCCGTCTTTGGCGGTGTAGCGCAGGGTGATGGTGTTGCTCTTGATGGTGATGCCGCGCTCGCGCTCGATGTCCATGGAGTCGAGGATCTGATCGCGGAAGTCGCGATCCTCGACGCCGCCGCAGCGCTGAATCAGCCGGTCGGCCAGGGTAGACTTCCCGTGGTCGATGTGGGCGATGATGCAAAAGTTACGAATGTCGTCCAAGCAGATACCTTCCCGTCTCTCGAAGTGCTGAGGGAGATCCTACAACGGCTGGGGGAGCCTTGAAGCCGAAGCCGGGCCGCACCGTCTATTCTACGGAATCTTCCGCCGGAAGGCATAAGGACGCCTGCCGGCAGTGTGGCGCCTCGCCCTGCCGCTGCGAGCCGGCGGCGAGCAAGCTCCCCTGGGAGCAGTCGCCGCGGGTGCGCCGGGAGACCGGCGGGCGCGGCGGCAAGACGGTGACGACCGTGTCGCCCCTGGTGCTCGCCCGCCCCGAGGCCGAAGCTCTCCTCGCCGCCTGGAAGAAGATGTGCGGCAGCGGCGGAACCCTCAAGGCGACGAGGACGGCGGACGGCTCGCCCGCCTTCGAGCTGGAGGTCCAGGGCGACCATGCGGACCGGCTGGTGGCCGAGTTGGTGAAGGCCGGCTACAAGGCCAAGCGGGCGGGGGGCTGAGCCGTCATCCAGGGATATGGCGCATATCTGGAGATATGGCCCATCGTCCCGGGGTATGGCGCATCATCCGCAGATATGGGCTGTCATCCCCAGATATGAGCCGTATCTGTAGATATGGCTCGTCATCCCGGGATATGGGCCATCCTCCGCGGATATGAGCCGTATCTGTGGATAGGGCCCGTCGTCCCGGGATATGGGCCATCGTCCGCGGATACGAGGCGTCGTCTCCAGATATGGGCCATGTCTGTGGATATGAGCCGTCATCCCCAGATATAGGCCTGGCGGCCATCGCGAAAGTCACTCCCACCGAAACACGCGCGACGACACAGCAATACAGACGACGAACACCGCCGCCAGCGCGGCGACATCTCCCAGATGCGCCGACCACGGGTCGCCCGTCCAGATCCCCTGGAGCAACGACGCCGAGTGGCTGAGCGGCAACACACGGGCGACCGTTCGCAACGCCGGAGGAAGGGAATCGATCGGCACGAACAACCCTGAGAGGCCGATCATCGGATAGAAAATGACCGTGCCGATCGGCTGCGCGAACCGGGCCGTGGGGACGACGCTCGCAATGATGAACCCAATAGACAGGATGCTGAGTGTGCTGATCAGCAGGGCGATCGTGAAACTCACGAGCGGAACCTGCGAACCGATCGCGAAGTAGCGCCGTCCCGCGAGCACCATCAGCGTCATCGTCAGCGCTGTCAGCATGAGCTTCACCAGAATGTGCGAAGTAAGAATTGTCCACGGCCTTAGCGGTGTCGCGCGCAGGCGCTTGAGTATGCCGCCCTCGCGGTAGATCGAGATGATCGCCGCCAGTGACAGTACCGCGCTGATGGTGATGAGCATCGACACGAGAGCCGGTACTCCGCCTGCGCTGAGCAGACCGCTCAAGGCAGGATTTGACGGTGCGTGCCTGCCGGCCGTCGCTCGGCCGAGCAGAACGAACGCGAGAACGGGTATGACGATCGTCCCGATTGCGCCGAGCGGCTCGCGCAGGAAGATCTTGATCTCGATCCACGTGAGCTGCCGTAGTCCTCGCAGAATGTTCGTCATCCTCAGTCTCGGATGGAGTGGCCGGTGAGCTTGAGGAAAACATCCTCGAGGTTCGACATGTCTGTCCGGAAATCGGTGACCGTGATGTGGTTCTCCGACAGGCATCGGATCGCGTCCGTGACGAATCTGTCGCCGAGGCCCCGGATCGTATAGCGTGACTCCTCTCGCGTCACTGACACGACTCCCGGAATTCGCTCGAGGCACTCGGCGGCATTCGCGTCGGCGGTCGCGAGCGTCACGCTGCGCTCGGGACAGTACTTGTCAACCAGTCGTTGCGGCGTGTCGATATCGATGATCCGGCCATATTCGATGATCGCCACTCGATCGCACAACCGTTCGGCCTCCTCCATCAGGTGCGTCGTGAGGAAGACCGTCTTCCCGCGGTCGCGAATGTCGCGCACGAGCTCCCAGATCTTCCGGCGCGCTTGTGGATCGAGCCCGGTGGTCAGCTCGTCGAGAAAAACGACCTCAGGATCATTGATCAGGGCAAGCGCGATGAACAGGCGCTGCTTCTGGCCACCGGAGAGCGTCATGAACCAGGCGTTGCGTTTGTCGGCAAGCCCAAGCTGGTCGAGCAGTTGGTCGGCCGTGAAGGACGTCTTCCGGTAGATCGATGCCCACAGGTGCATCGCCTCCCACACCTTGATCCGCTTCTGGAGCTGCGCCTGCTGGAGCTGGACGCCGATTCGTTCCTGCAGCTCATAAACATCGCGGACGGGATCGAGGCCGAGAACCGTGATCGAGCCGGAGCTAGGCCTGCGGATCCCCTCGACGCATTCCATCGTCGTGGTCTTGCCCGCTCCGTTGGGGCCGATGAGACCGAAGATCTCGCCGTCCGTCACCTCGAACGACACGCCATCCACCGCCACGGTCTTGCCGTAGGTCTTACGAATGCCTGAGACCTGAATGACAGGCCGAGCGACGTGGTTCATTCCCATCAGGTTACCGAGTGTGGCAGAAAGCTGCCGTCGGCGTCGAGTCGCGAAGGGTGCGATAGCTCGCCACCTGGTCCCACTACCTGGATGAACAGGTTAGCGGTTAAACCCAGGGCGCGCGAGCGTCCTCTTTCAAAGGAGATATCATGTCCACCAGCACCCCGATCACCTTTCCTTGCACCGCCGGTCAGGCCGTTGGCTCCAGCTACACTCTCTCCAATGGCTCGATCACCCTGGAGCCGAGCGGTCTCGTCGTGCTGAACGACACGCTCTACATGGCCAGCGACAACGGTTATCTGGTCAGCATGGATGTGAGCTCCGGAGCCTCGCTGACCCAGGCGTGGACCGAGGTCCACAACTTCACGAACGACTCCGGCTACAAGGGTGATACGAACAGCTACGATTTGGAGAGCATCACCACCGCCACCGGCAAGCTGATGGTCGGGGTGGAGGGGAAGGCGGGCAGCGGGAGCAACAAATACGACCCGCACATCTTCCGGTACGACACGGCCAACGACGACACCACGAGCAGCATCTGGGACATCACGGACGTGACCCTGGGTTCCGCCGGCGGTATGGAGGCCATGACCTTCGTGCCCGGCTCCGCCTGCCCGCCCAAGACGGTCAACGGCAATTCGAACCCGGCGTATTTCGGAGGAAACCAGTATTACGGCGGCTACTTCTTCGCGGCCTACCAGAGCAAGACCGGCTACGTGTACATCTACGACCTCCCCGAGGGCAACAACGACACGCACACCGTGAGCTCCCACCTCCAGAAGTTCGAGATCACGGACGGGAGCGGCCACATGATCACGTTGGAAGCCTCGGACATGTGCTTCGCCAACAACCACCTGTTCATCCTGTTCGACGGCGGCGGCACACAGGACGAGATCCACATCTTTTCGATCCGCTCCGACGGCACCGGCCTGGACCACGCCGGCGCGAGCTACCTGCCTGTCCTCGCCGACTGGGGCAATCAGACGGACTTCGAGGGCTTGACGATCGACGGGTCGGACCTGTACCTGTCCGTGGACGCGTCGGATTCGACCAAGCTGGTCTATCGATTCACGGACTACAGCATCAGCAAATTCGTCAGCTCTTAGGGCGTGCGGGCAGCCACGACCGCCGTCACCCCTCCAGGGTGGCGCCGGTCGTGGCCGCGGCGCCGGAGCCGCCAATCGCGTAGACTCCGACCTTTCAGAGCTCCCTGGCACCTAATCCTGGGATTCGCCCTAAATCGATGAAACGCCTCCTCCCGCTGATCGCGCTCGCCGCCGGCCTGATCTCCGCCGCTCCCGCGCCCGACCTCGCCACGCGCACCCGGGCCGTGCTTGCCAAGACCTCGGGCACAATCCGGATCCCAGGCCTGCGGCATCCGGTCATGGTGCTGCGCGACCGCTGGGGCGTGCCCCACATTTTCGCCGAGACGCAGGACGACCTCTTCCTGGCGCAAGGGTTCGTGGCCGCCCAGGATCGCCTCTGGCAGCTCGAGATCTGGCGCCGGACGGGGGAGGGGAGGCTCGCCGAGATCGCCGGCCCCGAGGCGGTCGAGCGCGACCGTTTCGCCCGGCTGCTGCGCTACCGCGGGGACCTCGCGGCCGAGTACGCAGAGCTATGCCCCGGACGCGAAGCGGATTCTCGAGGCGTTCGTGCGCGGAGTGAACGCCGCGATCGCGGCGAGCCGCGACCGGCTGCCGATCGAATTTCAGCTCGCGGGGGTGCGGCCCGAGCCCTGGACGCCCGAGGTCTGCCTCAACCGCCTGGCGGCGTTCGGGATGACCATCAATTCCAGCCAGGAGGTGCTGCGGGCCAGGCTCGGAACCGAGCTCGGCTGGAAGCTCGCCGCCGAGCTGATGCCCGCCGAGCCGCCGCGCTCTCTCGAAGCGCAGCCGCACGCCGGCCTCGAAGGGGTCGACGAGAAGGTCCTGAGCCTCCCCTGGTCGACGAACGTTCCGCTCCACTTCCAGGCGGCCGCGAACGGCAGCAACAACTGGGTGGTGGACGGCACCCTATCGGCCACCGGCCGGCCGCTCCTGGCGAATGATCCCCATCGGGAGCTCAGCCTGCCCAGCCTGCGCTACCTCGTCCATCTGGTGGCGCCCGGCTGGAACGTGATCGGCGCCGGCGAGCCGGCCCTGCCCGGCGTGGCCGCGGGACACAACGACCGCGCCGCCTTCGGCTTCACGATCGCGATGATCGATCAACAGGATCTCTATGTTGAGGAGACGAATCCCGCCAATCCCGGCGAGGTCCGCTTCCAAGGGCGGTGGGAGCCGATGCGGGTGGTGCGCGAATCGATCGCGGTGAGGGGCCGGGAGCCGGTCGCGGCCGAGCTCAAATTCACCCGCCACGGCCCGGTGATCCACGAAGACCGCGAGCGCCATCGCGCCTATGTGCTGCGCTGGGTGGGCAGCGAGCCGGGCACGGCGGGCTATCTCGCCTCGCTCTCGCTCGACCGGGCTCGGAGCTGGCCCGACTTCCGGAAGGCCCTGGAGCGCTGGAAGGTCCCGTCGGAGAACCTGGTCTACGCGGACGTGGACGGCAACATCGGTTGGCAGGTGGCGGGGCTCACGCCGGTGCGCAAGGGGTGGTCCGGGCTGCTGCCGGTGCCGGGCGCGGGGGAGTATGAGTGGCAAGGTTTCTTGCCGGCCGCCGAGCTCCCGAGCGCGTTCAATCCGGCGCGGCACTTCCTCGCCACTGCCAACAACGACATCCTGCCGCCGGGCTACCCCCACGAGCTGGGCTACGACTGGGGAGATCCCACGCGCGCCCTGCGGATCGCGGAGGTCCTCGGCGCGGGCGGAAAATTCACCGTCGCCAATTTCGAGCGTCTTCAGTACGAGGAGGTCTCGCCCGTCGCGCGGGCCCTGGTGAAGATCCTCGGCGAGGCCCGGGGCGCGAGCCCGGAGCTGCGCCCCTGGGTCGACCGGCTTGAGGCATGGGACGGCACCGTGGCGAAGGGCTCCGCCGCGGCGGCCCTGTATGAGATCTGGGCGGCGAAGCTCGGGTCCGCGGTCCTCAAGGCGCGGGTGCCGGAGAAATGGCTGCCGATCGTGGCCGGCCGACTGGAGCAGGTGATCGCGCTCCTCCGTGATCCGAAACCCGAATGGTTCGGCCAGGACCCGCGCGCCGGGCGGGACGCCCTGTTGCTCCAGAGCCTGGAGGAGGCGATCGCGGAGGCGAAGAAGAGGCTCGGCCCCGATCCGGCGAAATGGCGCTGGGGGACGCTCCACACGGCCACGTTCCGCCACGTCCTGGGGACCGGCCCGGAGCGCCAGGCCCTCTTCAACCTCCCGCCGGTCGAGCGCGGCGGCGACGGCTACACTCTCAACGTGGGCGAAGGGCCTGGATTCAACGTGACCCACGGCGCGTCCTTCCGCGAGATCCTCGACCTGGGGAATTGGGACCGCTCCGTGGCCACGAGCGTGCCGGGCCAGTCCGGCCAGCCCGGCAGCCCGCACTACGCCGACCTGCTGCCCCTCTGGGCGGAGGGTCGGTACTTCCCGTTGCTCTATAGCCGGAAGAAGATCGAGGAAGCCGCGACGGAGCGGCTGGTGCTGAGACCGTGAGATCGGCGTTCTGGACGATGTCAGCGCGCTTGCGCGTTGGGTCAGCCGCCGGTCAATTCCTGCACGAGGGAATAGCTGGTACTGCGTCCGCCTTCAAGGTTGCGCACGAGGATTCCGAGCTCGACCAGCGCCAGGATGTCTCGGAGGGCGCTGTCCTGAGAGCATTTGGCGAGCTTCGCATACTTTGACGTCGTGAGCTTGCCTTCGAAGCCATCGAGCAAACGGTTGAGGATGAGACGTTGGCGGTCGTTGAGGGCGACATCCCGCGTGCGCTCCCAGAAGCGCGCCTTGGCCAGGACGAAGCCCAGCGTGCTCTGGGCGCTGTCGATCGCGCGCCCCAGACATCCCAGGAACCAGCTCATCCACGGGGTGATGTCCAGCGTTCCCTTCTGCGTCTGTTCCAGGGTGTCGTAATAGGCCTTTCTTTCCTGCCGGATCTGCGTCGACAGGCTATAAAAGCGCTGCGGGCTGTTTTCCGAGCGCGCAAGAGCCATGTCGGCGATGGCGCGCGCGATGCGGCCATTGCCGTCCTCGAATGGGTGGACGGTCACGAACCAGAGGTGGGCCTGGGCGGCCTTCAAGACCGGGTCGATGCCGGAGGCTGTTTCGAACCAGTCCAGAAAAGCGCCCATTTCGGAGTCGAGGCGCTCCGCCTTGGGCGCTTCGAAATGAACGTGTTCCCTTCCGACTGGACCGGAGACCACCTGCATGGGGCCCTTGCTGTCGTCATGCCAGACTCCGGTCCGGATTCTGGTCATGCCACTGCGCCCGGTGGGAAACAGCGAGGAATGCCAGGCGAACAGGCGATCGGTGGTCAGTGGTTGGTCGAACCGGCTGGTGGCATCGAGCATCATCTCGACGACCCCTTCGACGTGGCGGTCCGCCGGTTTGAGGGCGCCGGTGTCCATGCCCAGGCGCCGGGCGATCGACGAGCGGACCTGCTCGGTGTCGAGCTTCTCCCCTTCGATCTCACTGCTCTTGAGCACGTCGTCGGTCAGTGTGTGAAGGACGGCCTCCTGTCGAAGGTTGAATCCGAGCGCCTCCATGTGCCCGATGAGCCGGCCTTGCCTGTGGCGGACGGATGCCAAAGGCGCCGCGAGCTCTCCTTGGTTCCAGGAAAACCGCGGCCAATCGGCAAGCTCGTGGATATACATTCTCCGCACCTTCTGCGGAGATTATGGCCGAGATTCGCCGCAGAGTCTACGGTCGCCGCTGGCGACCCCTTTGTCCGCACTGGCCGGCGCAAGAACGAGATTTGGAGGGAGGCAATCACGTCAGAGCTTCAGCACCATTTGATCATGTCGTGCTGGTTGCCGTCGGGGTGGAGCTGGACGCCGATTCGTTCCTGCAGCTCATAAACATCGCGGACGGGATCGAGGCCGAGAACCGTGATCGAGCCGGAGCTTGGCCTGCGGATCCCCTCGACGCATTCCATCGTTGTGGTCTTGCCCGCTCCGTTGGGGCCGATGAGACCGAAGATCCATGTCGACCAGGGAGGGGAGCTGGCGGTAGTCGGCGTCCTGGTGCGGAAGGACCCCGCCGACCAGCCCAACACGACCATTGGGTTGATCCTCGAAGCGCTCGCCCAGGGCCGCCCGACCAACTTGAACCCCCGAGGTCTCTTCCCCTCCACCTCGTATTACGGGTACGCCGGCTCGCTGACCACGCCGCCGTGCACCGAGGGTGTCCGCTGGCATCTGCTGGATGGCTGGATCACGGTCTCGCAGGGGCAGATCGACAAGTTCAAGGAGTACCATGCGGGCAACGCACGGCCACCCCAGAACGCCAACGGACGGGTGATTCTGAAGAAGGAGTGAGCCGGGGCGGAAAACCGTAGGATCAAGACACGCCACCGCCTCCGGGGAACGTCCCGCCGCTGGCGGCGAACGCCTGGCCGTTACCGGCGGCGGTCTCGCCGCCGGTGGCGAACGACTCGCCGCTACCGGTGAACGACTCGCCGGCACCGGCGGACGCCTGGCCGCTGTCGGCGGACGTCCCGCCGCTGGCGGCGAATGACGCACCGCTGCCGGTTTGTGTCTCACCGCCGCCGGTTGGTGTGTTTTCGCTGGGGGTTGGTGTGTCACCGCTGCCGGCGAATGTCTCACCGGCGCCGGTGACACGCAAACGGGAGCCGAAGACACGCAAGCGGGAGCCGGCGAAAGGTCCGGCTCTTGCGGCCGAAGGACCAGCGCTGCTGGCGAGAGGACTGCCGCCTCCGGCGGAAGGTCCGCGGGTTCCGGCCGGAAGATCGTCGCTTCCGGCGAGTGATGCTTCGCTGCCGTCCGAGTAAGTCTTGCTCCATATCCGGGGAGTGAGATAGCCTCGCATCCAGGTCAAACCGGAAACCGAGCCCACGCCCAAGGCAACAGAAGGAGAGAGCCGATGAAAAAGCAAGGACAGCTCCGCACCCTGAAGCTCAACCGCGAGACGCTGCGGTACCTCGAAGCGCAAGGACTCTCGCACGCGCTGGGCGGCGTTGGGAGCGCGATCTGCACGCAAACCCGCCTGCCTACCTGCTACAACTCCTGCATCGAATACAACACCTGTTTCTGCGGCACAACCACAGCCGCTTGATACGGCCGGCGGCCGGTCTGCCCTCTCCGAATCCCGCCCGGCGGAGGCGGTAAAGAGGCCTCCGCCTCGCCGGGAGCCACGGCAGAGGCCGCCCGCCAGCGGCAGCAGAACAGCGAGTGCGGCGCGGCAAGTGAAAGGCGGCCCAACTGCCGACTTAAGGACGGCAGCCGCTCCAACCCTGCTCGCTATTCCCCCCTCAGACCAGCCTCGGCATCCACGAGGCCGTTCTCGCCGAGATCCTGGAGGTCCGAGTCAGCTCCAGCCGAGGCCGCCACAACCCAGGGCCATCAAGCGAAAAGTCAGCAAGTTTCCCACCCGTAGTCGCGCCAAAAGAACCCGGCCACGCCGGACTCAGATTCGAGCGGTCATCGTTATGTGAACAGCATTGATGCTAATCCTCTTCGGCGGAGTGTAGTGTCTTCTGCTCGACGAGAAGCGGCTAACCCGGCCGGTCGAGCGGAAGGAGACCGCAAACAGTGCGGTTTCCCGGCGCACTCACTGTCACTGAGAGTTTCTCTGACACCTATGGATTGGACACCTATGGTTGTCACTTATGCCCTGCGCCTAATCCTGCTCCTCGGGTGGCCCTACCGAGACCATTAACGTAGAGACGGACACGGAGAATCGCATCAGCGGTCAGGAGGCGTACGTCAATCGGACTAAGATGGCGTTCATATCTGGAGATTGCCTCAAGGCTAGTCAACGCTTCGTCTAGGTGCTCTTGCGCCGGGTCGTCCAGTTGCGTCTTGTCGCGCCAGCGGTAGTAATGGGTGAGCTCGTGAGCCGCGGCAGCAAGCAGGCTGAGGCCGGAGTTTGGATCGACCACGCTTCCGCCTGGATAGATGTCAGGGCCGAACACAATCTCGCCAAAGTCGTTACCATCTTCATCTCGAGTCACGTGGAAGGCGGTGCGTTTGCCGTCCTCGTGACGAACGTTAACGGTAGAATCTAGGTTCGTGAATGTATAAACAGCCCGGCGAACCTCGTCGGCCGAGAGAGGACTCTGGTTACGCCCCCCTTGCAATGAATAGCTCGCTGGCAAACCGTCACCTCTTGAGAAGGAAGTTGAGGTTACTCTGAGGTTTGCTCGTAGAGGCCAGTTGTCGGAGAAGTCGACCGCACTCGGCGCGTGCGGCTCCTGTATTTAGCACGGTAAGGCCCTTGCCATCCTTGTTTGGCTTTTCGACTCCGGCTCTAGTCCAGAGAGGATTCCTTTTCTCAAAAAGATCGCCTGACCAGTTACCAAGCCTATAGCGCTGAGTGGCAGAGAACCTCTTTAGCACCCGTTGCCATTCCACGGTGGCATTGCGTATGCCTCTCTCAAGAACGTCCTCGTGGAAGTCGCGCATGAGTGCGGCATAGCCGTGCATCATTACGGCAGCGCCGCTAACTAGCGCTACGCGTGTGGCGCGGCGCTCGGCAAGTGGAAGGTGGCCAAGCTCTGGCCTTACTTCTGCTAGAAGGTCGTAGAATTTGGCGGCGAAAGTCGCCATTCCCTCCATTTCGTTTTCGTCGAGGGTATCGCTGCCGGCGAACATGCGCATCATTTCACGCAGAGTAGAAAGAGTAACGACCTGAGGATTGCGAGGACTGAGTCTGTCGGTGACACGGTTAACATTATCGCGTAAGGATGAGCTCTTTTCGACCATTCGCTTGGCGAGAGTCGACAAATCGTCCAGTGTGGTTAAGTCGTAGGCTTTCGATAGTGCCGTAGGTTTCGGCCGCTGATTCTTGTCGAAAAAGTAGTTGCCCTCATCTTCCTTTGAGAGGAAATAGAGCTCTACCTTGAACTGGTGGTCGCCGTTGAAAGACAACTGTGGTGACGGTGCCTCTCGCCAAACTTTAGTGGCCTTGACGATAGCTTGGTGTCGATGGTGTGAGTCTGGCAAATAGATGCGTGCGTTATACAGATAGATGGCCTGATTGCCCTCGTCCCAGTAAGCTTCGAAGGTGCCAGGTCGGAGATTCCAAACCAAGGCATTGAGGAAAAGCCGTTCGCCACGAAGGAGCTTCTCGGCTATGTCGTCGGCCTTTGTAGCGTCGAAAATGTAGAGACTTGGATCTGGGTAGCCATCGGCTACCGCAAGTTCACGGGGGGGGCGAGGCACAGCATGAGGCTGAATTCCTCGCTGCACGTCTTGGTCTGTCCACAAGAGACGGTTCTCGGCCGCTGCGGTCAGTTCTTCCGCCGTGACGGTGAAGGTCGCGAGTTGATCGCGGCCCTGGCCGGTCCATTGAACTTCATGTAATGCCAAGCGGCCTTGAAACGTGCCGCCGCTGGCGCGGCGTTTCGGGCGTTGCAGGAATCCAGCGGGCTTGTCGGGCTCAGTTGCCATCCGTATATCCTAAACGAAGAAGTCGACCGGCCCGAGCTGCGGCTGCCGGATAGACCAACAATCTGACAAAGGAGCACCAAGCCGCCTTCCTGCCGCCCTCGTCAGAGCTTCAGCACCATCTTGATCATGTCGTGCTGGTTGCCGTCGGGGTCCGTTCCGTAGCCGGGGATGGTGTAGCCCTGGAAGCCCAGATCGCCCAGGGTGCGCACGGCATCGGATTCGGAGTCGGAGATCAGCATGCAGGTGAGGTGGCGCAGGCCGTCGGCCCGGGCGGTGTCGATGAACTGGTTGACGAGCATCGTCCCCAGGCCGGCGCCGCGATAGGCCGGGTCGAGGAGCCACTTGATGCGGCCCACCAGGCGCAGGGGGCTCCCCTGGCGGCGGTGGAGCGTGGCGTCGGCGACCACCTTCGTGCCGTCGAAGGCGAGGAGCGGCAGGACCTTGGAGTACTCCAACTCGCGGCCCCAGCTCTCCACCAGGGAGCGGTTGTCGATGCGGTCCCAGGCGAAGCGGCGCACCTCCTGCGGGAGGTGATGGAAGAACTCGTACAGGGCGTCGACGTCATTGGCGGTAAACGGGCGGATCAGGAGGCGGCGTCCGTCGCGCAGCACGGCCTCCAGTGGATAACGGTTCGACATTCTCTTCTTACCCTCCTTTGCAACGATGACACGACAGAGTGGAAGGAGCCTAGCATGGGCGGCGTGGGGTGACGCCGACCCACCTGGCAGACGGAGCTCTGTCCGCCGCATCGAGGCCCTCACTCCCCCAGCCCCTCTCTCCCAGCCTCCCCCCCGCCTGACGGGAGAGAGGGGAGCCGGAAGTCCTACAAAGGCGGAATTGTTCTTGGCTGTTCTCCCTCTTCTCCCGGCCGGCGGGGGGGAGGCTGGGAGAAGAGGGCCGGGGTGATGAGGGCCTCGACGGTGCGGCCACCGGTCCGGCTCCTGTCGCTTTGACGCAGCGGCGTCGAACGCTTCCATGGACTTTCGAGACGTCAGAGACAGCCAGGATTGAAAGGTCTGAGCGGCCAATCAGTACCCTTCGACTTCGGGGTCCCAGCCGTAGACCTCGATCATGGTCTCGCGATCCAGGTAAAGGGCTGCGGCGAGGCGCAGGCGGAACTCCCTTTCTGAGAGGTCCTCTCCGTACTGGGCCTTGATTCGCGTCAGTTCTGCCTCTGCAACCTGTCTGTTCAGCTCGCCGACTTCTTGGAGCTTTTCCCAAGGCGACATTCGACGATAGCGCTCCAGCATCGCCTCCTCGTCCTCGCCCTTCAGTGGCTGTGCCCTCATGAAAGATCTCCTATCGGGAAGGTACCACAAGGAAGAAACGTTAGACTCCCTGGCATGACCGACTCGGCGTGGGAGGAGCTCTCCCGCACGCTGCGCAGCAGTGCGCCCTACAAGACCCTGCAAAAGGGGTTGGGGGATGTGGTGCGCCTGCCCGTGCCGGCGGCGGCGTGGGTGGGCGAGCTGATGGCTCGCGACCTCAAGCGACCGCTGCTGGTGGTGGTGCCCCGGGAGGCTGACGCCCTGATGTGGATGGAGGCCGCCCGGCTCTTCAGCCGCGAGGGAAGCTCGGAGAACAGCGCCGTCTACTTCCCGGCGCCGTCGTTGACTCCATATCAGGAGACCGAGACCTCGTTGCAGGTCCGCGCCCAGGAGTCCGTGGCGCTCGACTGCGTCACCTCCGGCCGGGCGGTCACCGTGGTTACGACTCCCCGCGCCCTGTTCCGCCGTCTGCCGGCTCCCGAGGCCTTCCGCCGCGCCGTGCTTGCCGTTCGCCCCGGCGAGGACCATCCGATCGAGACCCTCTCCCGGCATCTCCTGCGCTACGGCTACAAGCGCACCGACCTGGTGTACGAGGTGGGGGATTTCGCCGTCCGCGGCGGCATCGTCGACGTCTTCCCGCCGGGGGAGGACGCGCCCGTGCGCCTCGACCTGTTCGGCGACACGGTGGAGTCGATCCGCTGGTTCGATCCGCAGTCGCAGCGCTCGGAGGACACGCTGGACGAGGTCCGCATCCTTCCTTTGTATCTCTTTCCCGGGGGGCCCGAGGACGCGGCCCTTTTGGCCGAGATGCTGACCGAGAACCTGGGCACCGAGATGGGGCCGCGGGAGGCCGAGGCGATCGAGGGGCTGCGCAACCGGGGAGAGTTCCCCGGCTGGGAGAACTATCACCCGCTCCTCGCCGCGCGCACCGTGTCGTTGATGGAGGCGCTGCCGAGCCCGCTGACCTGGGCGATTGACCCGCCGGCCCTGGAGGCGGAGGTGGCGCACCACTCGGAGCGCCTGGAGGGGGACTACGCCTCGCGCATCGAGCACGGCCGGCTGGCGGTGCCGCCCGAGGCGCTGGAACAGCCGGCGCAGCAGGTGCGGGAGGCGCTGGAGACGGCGGCCGTCCGCCTGCGGGATCTTGTGGTGGGCGGCGGGCGGGAAGGTCAGACGGGCGGGGCGGACTTCCACGGCACCCTGACCGATCTCTTTCATGGCCAGCTTCCCCGCTTTCCCCAGGAGGTGGCGACGGCCCGGGCGCGGGGCGAGCGGTGCATCGTGGTGGTTTCGCCGGCCCACCGGCGGCGGATCGAGGAGCTGCTGGAAGGGCGCGAGATCACGCTCGGCCGAGGCGGCGTCGAGCTGATCTCGGGCGAGCTGGGCCGCGGCTTCCGGCTGCCTTCGGCCGGTCTCGTGGTCTATGGCGAGCAGCAGCTCCTGCCCCAGGCGAAGCTCCAGAGGCGGGGGGGCAAGACCCGCTTCGGCCCGTTCCTCTCCGGCCTGCGCGACCTCAAGGTGGGCGACTACGTGGTGCACGCCGACCATGGGATCGGCCAGTTCGTGGCCCTGCGCTCGGTGGGCGGTGACGGCTTGGGCGCGGGCGGGCTGCCGCCGGTGCTACGCGAGCTCGGGAGCCCGAGCACCGCCGCCGAGACCGAGGTGATGGAGATCGCCTACGCCAGTGGCAAGCGGCTGCTGCTGCCGCTCTCGCGCATCGACCAGGTGCAGAAGTTCAGCGGCATCGAGGGCGTGGCCCCCCGCCTCGACCAGCTCGGCGGCACCTCGTGGAACCGCACCAAGGCACGGGTGAAGAAGGGCATGCGCGACATGGCCGGCGAGCTGCTCAAGCTTTACGCCGAGCGCCAGGTCGCCCGCGCCCCGGCCATGCCGCCGGACACCGACATGCTGCACCAGTTCGAGGCTGCCTTCATCTATGAGGAGAGCCCCGACCAGCTCGAGGCCATCGCCACCATCCGCGAGGATCTCCAGCGCGAGCGGCCCATGGACCGGCTGCTGTGCGGCGACGTGGGCTATGGCAAGACCGAGGTGGCCATGCGGGCCGCCTTCAAGGCGGTCGACGGCGGCTTTCAGGTGGCCGTCCTCGCGCCCACCACCATTCTGGCGGACCAGCATCTGGAGACTTTCCGCAAGCGCTTCGCCGGCTTTCCGGTGAACGTCGAGATGGTCTCCCGCTTCCGCTCGCCGCAGGAGGTGCGGGAGCTCAAGAAGCGGCTGAGCGACGGCAAGGTGGACATCCTCATCGGCACCCACCGCCTGCTTTCCAAGGACATCCAGCTGCCGCGGCTGGGATTGATGATCGTCGACGAGGAGCAGCGTTTCGGCGTGGCGCAGAAGGAGCGGCTCAAGCAGCTCAAGAAGAACGTCCACGTGCTGGCCATGTCGGCGACGCCGGTGCCGCGCACGCTCCAGCTCTCGCTCGCCGGGGTGAGGGACCTGTCGGTCATCGAGACGCCGCCCAAGGACCGCATGGCGGTGGAGACGACCATCCTTCCTTACAACAACGAGGTGGTGCGAGAGGCCATCGAGTTCGAGATCGAGCGCGGCGGCCAGGTCTACTACGTCTACAACCGGGTGGAGTCGATCGAGGAGCGTCTGACCAAGCTGCGCGAGATCGTCCCCGGCGTGCGGGTGACGGTCGGCCACGGCCAGCTCAACGAGGAGGAGCTGTCGCGCCGCATGCACGCCTTCACGCGCGGCGACTTCGACGTGCTGCTCGCCACCACCATCATCGAGAACGGCATCGACATCCCCAACGTCAACACCATGATCGTCCATCGCGCCGACCGCTTCGGCCTGGCGCAGCTCTACCAGCTCCGCGGCCGGGTGGGGCGCAGCAACCAGCTCGCCTACTGCTACTTCCTGGTGCCCGAGGACCGCATCCTCTCCGAGCAGGCGAGGAAGCGCCTGGCGGCGCTGCGCGAGTTCTCCGATCTCGGCGCCGGCTTCCGCATCGCCGCCCGCGATCTGGAGATCCGCGGCGCCGGCAATCTTCTGGGCGGCGAGCAGAGCGGCCACATCGGATCGGTGGGCATCGAGACCTATCTCAAATTGCTCGAAGAGACCGTGCGTGAGCTGCGGGGCGAGAGCGTCGAGGAGGCGCCGTCGGTGGCCCTCGACCTGCCGGTGCCGATGTCGATCCCCAGCGAGTACGTCGACGACGCCAACCTGCGCATGGAGCTCTACCGCAAGATCGCCGAGGAGCCCGAGCGGGAAATGCTGGCCGAGCTCGCCGACCGCTTCGGGCCGCCGCCGGCCGCCGTCCAGACCCTGGTGGAGGTCGCCGCGCTCAAGCGGCTGGCCGAGTCGCTGCGGGTGCAGTCCATCTCGGCCAAGGGCGGCGAGCTGGTCATCCGCCTGCGGCGGGACGCGCGTATCGATGTCGAGAGGCTCATCGAGATGGTCTCCAACATCCCCGGAGCCAGCTTCAGCCCCACCGGCGTGCTGTCGCTGCCCGGCGGCGGCGGGAGGCAGCTCGTGACGGTGGCGCGGCAGACCCTGGAGTCACTGGGAACATGAAAGCCGCCTTCATCGCCGGGCTTGCTCTCGCCGCGTTGCCGCTCGCCGGCTGCCATGGCTGCCGCAGTCGGCCCTCGCCGCCCCCGCCGGCCCCGGATGCCGCGGCGCGCATCGGCGGCGAGGACATTCGCTACGGCGATTTCGAGGCCTACCTCAAGCGCGCCGTCAACGATACGGACGGCGTGCTGGGCAGCGACGTCCTGTCGCAGCTCTTCGATCAGTTCCTGGAGGAGCGCCTGCTCGCCCGGCTGGCGGTCGACGGCAAGGTGGTGCGGGAGGCTCAGGGGACGGCGGGGCAGCGGGCGGCGATCGAGGCGCTGCTGGCGAGCCGGCAGCCGGGCGGCGCCGCTACCGGCGAGGAGGTTTCCCACTATTACGCGGCGCACCGACAGGACTTCGCCCGTCCCGAGCGGGTGAAGCTGCGCCAGATCCTCACCCAGGACCGGGCGACGGCGGAGCGGGCGCTGAAGGAGATCGGCGGCGGCACCGACTTCGCGGAGGTCTCCCGCCGGCTGTCGCACGACCCCGCGGCGGCGGCGGGCGGCTACCAGGGCGAGCTCACACGCGAGGATCTTCCCCCCAGCTTCGCCGAGGTCATCTTCAGCCTCAAGCCCGGGGAGGTCAGCCGGCTGGTGCCGGCGGACTATGGCTTCCACATCTTCCAGGTGACCGAGCGCGAGCCCGCCCAGGTGATCTCCCTGGATGCCGCCCGCCCCGAGATCCTCGCCAAGCTACGCCAGGAACGGGCCGACCGCCTCCTCCAATCGTTGGTCCAGGAGGCGCGAGCCCGTTACAATGTTGCGGTGAACGGACGGAATCTACCGTTCGACTATGAGGGCTACTACAGTGACTCCCATGCCAAAACGTCTCGCTAGAATGCTCCTCCCGTCCGTCCTCCTGCTTGTGCCGCCGGGTATGGCACGGGCCCAGGTGCTCAATCCAAGCATCCATCCCGATGTGATCAACCGCATCGTGCTGCGGGTCAACGACCGCATCGCCACTTTCTACGATTACCAGCAGCGCAAGGCGGAGCTGGTGCGCGACATCGTGCGCCGCGAGCAGGACCAGGACGAGCGCCAGCGGCTCCTCGGCCAGGCCGGCGAGGTGGTCTTCGCCGACCTCTTCCGTGAGCTCCTCCTGGATTCCCGGGCCGACCAGCTCGCCATCGAGATCACCGACGCGCAGGTCGATCAGCAGGTCGCGCAGCTCAAGCAGAACTTCAACATCAAGACCGATCAGGACTTCGCCGCGGCGCTGGCGCAGTCCGGCCTGACCGAGCCGCAGCTGCGCTCCCAGATCAAGAACAACCTGCGGATGCAGGAGGTGCGCGGGCGCGAGGTGCAGAGCCGCGTCAAGGTGGACGAGGAGGATCTGCGCCGCTACTACCGCAAGAACCTCGAGCAGTTCCGCCAGCCGGAGCAGGTGCAGCTTCGCGAGGTGGTGGTGCTGGAGGAGGGCGGCGGAGCCGCCGACCAGCGCAAGGCGGTCGCTACGGAGATCCGCGGCAAGGTGCAGGGCGGCTCCTCGCTGGCCGACGCCATAGCCGATCTCGCGAAGAAGAACACCACCAGCAACGTCATCGAGCTCGGCTGGGTCTCCCCCGGCGACCTCGACAAGAATCTCGAGGGCGCCGTCTGGAAGCTGCCGGTGGGCTCGCTCTCCGAACCGGTCGAGGCGCGGGGCGGCCTCCACCTCGTGCAGGTGATCGACCGGCGCGAGTCGCGCATTCCGCCCTTCAACGAGGTTTCCACCGTCATCCAGAGCCGCGAGCAGGAGCGGGCTTTTCGGGAAGAGGTGGCGAAGTACATGGCGGAGCTGGAGAAGAACTCGCTGATCGTGGCCAATCCTCCCCAGGAGGCCGCCGGGTTCCGCAGCCGTCTCGCCTCGTCGCCGGATGGCGCGGACCCGAGCAACCTCGGAGCCGCCTCGGCCGCGGCGTCCGCCGCGCCCTCCGCCACGTCCGCGAACCCCGGCACCGCGGACACCACCACGAAAACTCTCCCCGGCGATCCCACGGACGGTACTTCCAAGGAAAAATCGGGCAAACCGCAGAGCCCCGCCACCAATCCGCCCGCAGGCATGACACAACCCGGCTCTTTGCCAACTCCGAGTCCGGTGGATCCCTCCGCGCCTCCACCGCCCGGCGCCTGAGACTTACCTTCCGGCCGCTGACCCGACGCCCGCGCTTCGCCGCGGGCGTTTTGTTAGCAATCTCCACTTTCGCTCTTTCGCCTGCCTTTCGCTCACGTTTTGAGGCTCTTAGGCATATGAGTGGCCCGCAGTGGAAAAAAATGGACAAAAGTGGAGTGACCCTGCTAGGATTCCACCTCAGACAGCCAGCTTGTGGGGGCGAGTCATGTTCCGTGGAAGCGCTCCAACCAAAATCGACGACAAGGGTCGCCTGAAGATTCCGACGGACTTCCGCCGGTTGCTGGAGGAGCGTTGGGGCCCCGACCTGTTCGTGACGTCGGTACAGGGCGAGTCGGCATTGCTCTATCCCCTGCCGGTTTGGGAGGAGATCGAGCAGCGGTTGAGCTCCCTGCCTTCCACCGATCCCATCCGGCTGCGGTACCTCGAGCGGGTGAATTACTACGGACAGCAGGTGCGGCTGGACGTGCAGGGGAGGATCCTGATTCCCCAGATCCTGCGCGAGAGCGCCAGCGTCAGCGGCGACGTGGTGGTGAGCGGGCAGCTCAATCACCTGGTGGTCTGGAATCACGAGCGGTTCGTTTCACGGCTGCAGGAGCAGCCATTTACGGATGAGGACTTCCGTGCCCTCAGCACGCAGGGGATCTGAGGAAGGCCGGCCGCCGCGTTGGACGTCCAGCATGTCCCCGTCCTGCTCGCGGAGAGCCTGGAGCGGCTCGCGCCCGAGCGTGGAGGGACGTTCGTGGACGCGACGCTGGGGTTGGGCGGCCATGCCGAGGCGCTGCTGGCGGGGTGGCCGGAAGTCGAGCTGGTGGGCATCGACCGCGACCCGCAGGCGCTCGAGCGGGCGGCCCGGCGCCTGGCGCCGTTCGGCTCCCGGGTGCGGCTGGTGCAGGCGAACTTCCACCAGCTCGACAAGGCGTTGGCCGGCCTTGGCGTCCGAGGCGTCGGATCGATCTCGGGTGTCCTGGCCGACCTGGGCGTTTCTTCCTTGCAGCTCGACACGGCGGAGCGTGGTTTCAGCTTCCGCTTCGACGGGCCGCTCGACATGCGGATGGGGTTGGCGGAGCTGACCGCGGCGGACGTGGTCAATCAGGCCTCGGAGGAAGAGTTGGAAAAAATTTTCAGGGACTACGGCGAGGAGAGGCAGGCGCGGCGGATCGCGCGGGCCATCGGGCGGGCGCGGCTGGAGCGTCCCATCGAGACCACGGGGGAGCTGCGGCAACTGGTGGGACGAGTCGCTCGTTCCCACGGTGGGGATCGCGGACGCAAGCCGTGGGGTGAGCGCATCGACCCCGCGACGCGCGTTTTCCAGGCGCTGCGCATCGAGGTCAACCAGGAGCTGGAAGGGCTGGAGGCTTTCATTCAGCAAGCCGTCGATCTGATGGAGACCGACGGCCGGCTGGTGATCATCTCCTACCACAGCCTGGAGGACCGGATCGTCAAGAACACTCTGCGCGGCATGGCGCAGGGTGAGGTCGATCAGGTCACCGGCAGGCCGCTGGCGGAGACTCAGATGATCGAAGTGCTGACCCGCAAGCCCCTGCGTCCCTCCGAAGAAGAAGTGACTTTCAACCCGCGCTCCCGCTCCGCCCGTCTGCGGGCAGCCCGGAGGTTGTGAAGCCTTGCGCAACGCTTACGCCCCGCGGCGGCCGGTGGTCAACACCTACCTGGTTCGCGAGCGCGACCGGCGCCGCTGGCGTGAGCTGGCCCTCGTCCTGCTGGTGGTCATCAGCCTGGGGGGCGGCCTGTTGTCCTACACCTGGATTCACCTGGAGGCGACGCGCACCGGCTACCGGATCGACAAGCTGGAGCGGGAGCTGACGGAGCAGTCGCGCCAGGAGCGCGAGCTCCGGCTGGAGGCCACCTATCTCGCGAGCCCGTCGCGGATCGAGGCGCGAGCGGTGAGCGAGCTGCACATGCAGCCCCCGGCCCTGGAGCAGGTCGTCTTCTGGGAGGAGCTGCCGTGATCCGCCGGCTTGGAGTGGTGGCCGGCCTCGGCGCCGTGTGGGTGCTGCTCATCGCCGCCCGCCTCTATCACCTGCAAGTGATGCGCTACGACCACTACCAGGGCAAGGCGGAGCGCCAGCAGCAGCGGGTGGTGACCCTCGATCCGCCGCGCGGCACGATCTACGACGCCCACGGCCGCGAGCTGGCCGTCTCCGTGGAGGTGGACTCGGCCTTCGCCGTGCCATCCGAGATCCGCGACCCCAAAGCGACCGCCAAGGCGCTCGCCGGTGTCGTCAAAGAGCTCGACGCCGCGAAGCTCGTGCGCCAGCTCGGCGGCGACCGCGAGTTCGTCTGGGTGGCCCGCAAGCTCGACGCGCCCGTGGCCAAACGGGTGCGGGAGCTGCAGCTGCCGGGCATCTACTTTCTGCAGGAGAGCAAGCGCTACTACCCCATGGGGTCGCTGGCGGCGCAGGTGCTGGGCTATGTGGGAACGGACAACCACGGCCTCGCCGGTCTCGAGCTGGTCTACGACCGCGAGGTTGCCGGCAAGCAGGGTGTGCGCACCGTATTGCGCGACGCCAAGCACGGCACGCTGGCCTCCCCCAACCTCGCGTTCGCCGAGCCCGAGCCCGGGCACGACCTCTACCTGACGCTCGACGCCACCGTGCAGCACATCGTCGAGCGCGAGTTGGTACGGGCCGTCGAGGCGCGCGGGGCGAAGCGCGGAAGCGCCATATTCCTCGACCCCAGGACGGGCGGCGTGCTGGCCATGGCGAGCTACCCGACGTTCAATCCCAACGAGTTCCGCAACTATCGCGAGGCCGATTGGCGCAACCGGGCCATCATGGACGGCTACGAGCCCGGCTCGACCTTCAAGATCGTCACCGCGGCGGCGGCCCTCGACTCCGGTCTGGTCAAGGCGGACGACGTCTTCGACTGCGGGATGGGCGGCATCACCCTGTTCGGTATCCACATCCGCGATCACAAGCCCTACGGCCGGCTGACCTTCGCGGACGTAATCGCCAAGTCGAGCAACGTCGGCGTCATCAAGGCGGCCCTGCGGCTGGGCGACAAGCGGCTCTACCAGACCATCCGCGGCTTCGGCTTCGGGCAACAGCTGGGCATCGACCTGCCGGGCGAGGCCAGCGGCATCCTGCACTCGGTGGAGCACTGGGGCCCTCTCGCCAAGGCCTACATCTCCTTCGGGCAGGGGATCTCGGTGACGCCGCTTCAGCTTGCCGCCGCCACCGCCGCCGTGGCCAATGGCGGCACGCTGCTGAAGCCCCACGTGGTGGCCGCGGTGAGCCGTGGCGAGCTGAGGGTGCCGCGTTACCCCGAGCCGCCGGTCGTTGGCCATCCCATCTCCGCTTCCGCCGCCGCGGAGGTCTCGCGGCTGCTGGAAGGTGTGGTGATCTCGGGTACGGGCAAATCCGCCGCCATTTTCGGCTACCGGGTGGCCGGCAAGACGGGGACGGCACAGATTCCCGTGCGGGGCGGCTACCTTCGCGGCGGCTACCTGCCGAGCTTCGTGGGCTACGCGCCGGCCGGCCGCGCCGCCGTGGTCGGCGTGGTCGCCATCGCCGAGCCGCAGGGGAGCGAGTATTACGGCGCCCAGGTGGCGGCGCCCGTCTTCGGCTCCATCACCCGTCAGGTGCTGCTCTATCTGGGGGTTCATCCGGAGCGCCAGCCGCTCGCCGTCTGGCCCGGGCAGACCATGACCGCCAGCCTCGTGGGGCGCCTCCCCGGCTCCGCGGTGGTTCCCGCCGCCGGTCCCGCGATATCGATGGATGAGGTGCTGGGGGACGGCGACGATCATGTCGGCGAAGCGGGCCCCGAGCCCCTGCTCTGGCAGGCGCCCGCCGTGCCGGCTGTCAGTATCCCCTTGCCGCCGCCCGGTGGAGGTCGCGAGCATGCGCCTTTCTGAGCTGGTGCGCGGACTGGCGATTTTTGGAGATCCGCGTGCGGACCCGGAGGTAACGGGCGTGACGCACGACTCGCGGACGGTAGCGCCGGGTGATCTCTTCGTGGCTTTCGCGGGCCAGCGTTTCGACGGCCGCGCCTTCGCCGAGGCGGCGGTGGCGAAGGGCGCCGTCGCCGTGGTCGGTCCCGAGTCTGGGGAGACTGTTCCGGGGCTCTCCGTACCCTGGCTGACGACGGCCGATCCCCGGGCCGTCCTCGGCCCTCTGGCCGCCCGCGCCTACGGTCATCCCGAGCGCGAGCTGATCCTGGCCGGCGTCACCGGCACCAACGGCAAGTCGACGGTCGCCACCTTGCTGACGGCGATCCTGGACGCGGCGGGTCATCCCGCGGGTTTCCTCGGCACCCTGGGATACCGCTTTCATGAGCATGAGTACGCCGGCGGCCACACCACCCCCGAGGCCTCGGATCTCTTCCGCATCCTGCGGCGGATGCGCGACGACGGCGCGGCGGCTGTGGCCATGGAAGTCTCCTCCCACGCCCTGGCCATGGGACGGGTGGCAGGCGCCGAGTTCGATACGGCGGTCTTCACCAACCTGACCCGCGACCATCTGGACTACCACAAGGATTTCGACGACTACTTCGCGGCCAAGCGGAAGCTGTTCGATCTCCTGAAGCCGGGCGCGCGGCCGGCGGTCAACGTCGACGATCACTATGGCAGGCAGCTGGCGGCGGAGATGCCGGATGCCCTCACCTTCGGCGAGCGTGGTGAGATCTCGGCACGCGACGTGGCGGTGACGGCCACCGGTACCCGCGGGGTCCTGCTCACGCCGCGGGGCGAGGTGCCCTTCGCCTCGCCGCTCCTCGGCCGCTACAACCTCTCGAACCTGCTGGCCGCGGCGGCGGGAGCGGAGACTCTCGGCCTTCCTCAGGAGGCGGTGGTGGCGGCCTTCGCCGGTCAGCAGCCGGTGCCGGGGCGGATGGAGCCGGTCGTTCGCGGCCAGCCGTTCCCGGTGTTCGTCGACTACGCCCACACCGACGCGGCCCTCGACGCGGCCCTGCGCTCGGCGCGGGAGATCGCGGCCGGCGGCAAGTTGGCCGTCGTCTTCGGCTGCGGCGGCGACCGCGACCAGGGCAAGCGTCCCCTCATGGGGAAGGTGGCCGGAGAGCTGGCGGATCTCGTGATCGCCACCTCGGACAACCCGCGCAGCGAGGACCCGCTGGCCATTCTCGCCGCCGTCGAGGAGGGGCTGCGGCAGAGCGGCAATGCCGGCTATCGCCTGGTGCCGGACCGCCGTGAGGCGATCCGCGAGGCCCTCGCGGCGGCAGGACCCGGCTGGGTGGTCCTGGTGGCGGGGAAGGGGCACGAGCGGGAGCAGATCGTGGGCACCGCTCGTCTGCCGTTCTCCGATCTCGAGGAGATCGGCAAGGCGCTGGAGGAGCGGCAATGGCCCGGCTGACCGTGGCCGAGGCCGCCGAGGCCGTGGGTGGACGAGTGATGACCGGCGATCCGGGAGCCATGATCGACGGCGCCGCCATCGATTCGCGCGCCCTCCGCGGCGGCGAGGTGTTCTTCGCCTTCCCGGGCGCCGTGGTCGACGGGCACCGCTTCGTGGCCGACGCTCTGGCCCGAGGTGCCGCTGCTGCCGTCATCCAGGAAGATGTCGTGGCGGCGCCTTCCGGCGCCCTGATTCGCGTCGAGGACACCTTCCGCGCCCTCCACGACCTCGCGCGCCGGGTCCGGACCCGAGTACCCGAGAAGCTGGTGGGAATCACAGGCTCGGCGGGGAAGACGACCACCAAGGAGCTGCTGGGAGCGATCCTCGCCTCGCGCTTCAAGGTCTCCTGGACGCCGGGGAACCTCAACAACCTCTATGGCTTTCCCCTCTCGCTCCTCAACGTGCCGGACGGTACCGAGTGGATGGTGGCGGAGATGGGGATGTCCACTCCCGGCGAGCTGCGCCAGCTCTCGCTCCTCGGCCGGCCGGACGTGGCGGTCTTCACCGTCGTGCGCCCCGTCCACCTGGAGTTTTTCGGCACCGTCCAGGCGATCTCCGAAGCCAAGTCCGAGCTCCTCGCCGGCCTCTCTCCCCATGGTTTCGTGGTGGCGAACGCCGACGACCCCGAGGTGACGCGGATCGCCAAGCGTCATGGCGCACGGATCGTCTGGTACGGGATTCACTCGGAGCGGGCGGACGTCCGCGCCCGCGATCTCAAGCAGGAGGCCGGTGCCATCGGCAGCCGTTTTACGCTGGAGGCGGGAGGCCAATCGCAGGAAGTGCGGCTCCCGCTTCACGGCCTCTACAACGTGGAGAACTGCGTGGCGGCGGCGGCCTGCGCCTGGGCGCTGGGGCTCTCGCTCAGCGAGATCGCGGCGGCCGTGGTCACGGTGAAGCCGGCCTCCATGCGCGGCATCGTGCATCAGGCCGCCGGCGGCTACACCCTGGTCGACGACTCCTACAACTCCAATCCGGACGCCGTGGGGAAGGCCCTGGAGAGCGCCGGCACCCTCGCCGGCCGGCGGCGGGTTGCCATGCTGGGCGACATGCGGGAGCTGGGACCCGAGGCGCCCCGCTTCCACCGCGAGGCGGGAGAGCACGCCGCGCGTCTCGGCTTCTCGCCGGTCGTGGCCGTCGGCGAGCTGTCCCGCGAGCTGGCGGCCGGCGCCCGGGCTGGCGGCGCCGAGAGCGTCTGGCTGCCCGACGCCGCGGCGGCGGCGGACTGGGCGGCCGGCGAGCTGCGCCAAGGCGACGTCGTGCTGGTCAAGGCCTCGCGGGGCGTAGGGCTGGACCGGGTGGTGAGGCGGCTGCTGGGCGAAGTCAACAACGATGGGCTGGGGGCTCATTAGAGATGCTCTACTGGCTCCTCTATCGGCTGCACGACCGGGTTCCGGCGTTCAACGTCTTTCGCTACCTCACCTTCCGGGCGGCGGGGGCGATCGTCACGGCGCTGATCCTCTCCTGGATGCTGGGCCCCTGGTTCATCCGCGAGCTGCGCCGCCTCTCGGTGGGCCAGAACATCCGCGACGTGGGGCCGCAGGCGCATCAGGTCAAGAAGGGCACGCCCACCATGGGCGGCCTGCTCATCCTATTCGCCACTCTGATCCCCACGCTGCTTTGGGGGGACCTCGGCAACATCTACGTCTGGATGGTGGTGCTGGTGACCGCGGCCTTCGGCGGCATCGGCTTCGCGGACGACTACCTCAAGGTACGCAACCACCGCAACCTGGGCCTGACGGCGCGCACCAAGTTCCTGCTCCAGGTCCTCGTCGGCATGGCCTTCGGCGTGGCCCTGCTGCTGCTGCCCGCCGAAGGCGGGTTCAATCCGACTCTGACCTTCCCCTTCATCAAGAAGCTGGTGCTCCACCTCGGGTTGCTCTACATCCCGTTCGTAGCCTTCGTGCTGACGGGCGCCTCGAACGCCGTGAACCTGACGGACGGGCTGGACGGCCTCGCCATCGGCGCGACCTCGGTCGCCGCCGCCACCTACGCCATCTTCACCTATATAGCGGGCAACTTCATCATCTCCCGCTACCTCCAGGTGGCCTGGGTCCCCGGCGCCGGCGAGGTGGCCGTCTTCTGCGGCGCCATGGTGGGAGCGGGGATCGGCTTCCTGTGGTTCAACTCGCACCCGGCCGAGGTGTTCATGGGCGACGTCGGCTCGCTCTCGCTGGGGGCGGCCATCGGCAGCGTCGCAGTGCTCGCCAAGCAGGAGATCCTGCTCGTGCTCGTGGGCGGCGTTTTCGTCATGGAGGCGATGTCGGTCATCATCCAGGTGGCCTCCTTCAAGCTGCGCGGCAAGCGGGTGTTCCGCATGTCGCCGCTCCACCATCACTTCGAGCTCTCCGGCTGGGCGGAGCCGAAGGTCATCGTGCGCTTCTGGATCCTCTCGATCCTCTTCGCGCTTCTCTCTCTTTCCACCCTGAAGCTGCGATGAACGGACCCTGGACTACCCCCGGGCGCTTCGAGCGCGTGCTGGTCTACGGGCTGGGGCTCTCCGGCCGAGCCGCCGCGCGCCTGCTTCTGGCGCAGGGCGCGACGGTGCTGGTGACGGACGACAAGGCCGTGGATGCAGGAGATCTGGCGGGCAGGATCGAAGTCGTCTCTGCCCTGCCGGCCGGGATCGATCTCGTCGTCGTCTCGCCGGGCGTACCGCTCGACAAGCCCATCCTCGAAGACGCCCGCCGCCGCGGCGTGCCGGTCATCGCCGAGGTGGAGCTCAGCTTCCCCTTCCTCGACGGTCCCGTGGTCGCCATCACCGGCAGCAACGGCAAGAGCACCACGACGGCCATGACCTTCGCCATGGTTCGCGCCGCCGGTCTGCCCGTCGAGATGTGCGGCAACATCGGCGAGCCGCTGGCCGACAAGGTCGAAGGACCTGCCGGCCGCGTTTTCGTGGTGGAGCTGTCGAGCTTCCAGATCGAGGGGATCGTCACCCTGAAGCCCAAGGCCGCCGCGTTGCTGAATCTCGCGGAGGACCACCTGGACCGCTACGGCAGCATGGCGGCCTACGCCGACGCCAAGCGGCGCCTCTTCCGGGACATGGACGAGGACGGCCTTGTCGTGCTCAACGGCGACGATCCCGAGACCCTGCGCACTCCGACGCGTGCCCACCGCCGCCTCTTCTCGCGCCTGGCTAAAGTGGAGGACGGCTGCTACGCGAAGGAAGACGGCCAGGTGATCGAGGTCTCCTCCGGCGCGCCGGACATCGAGCTGTTCCAAGCCTCCGACGTTCCGCTCTCCGGTGTCCAGAACCTGGAGAACGCCATGGCCGCGGCGCTGCTGGCCCGCGCCGTTGGGGTGGAGCCCGCCGCCATTGTCTCGGCCCTTCGCGGCTTCACCGGTCTGCCGCATCGCCTGGAGAAAGTAGGCGAGCGGGACGGCGTCACCTTCTACGACGACTCCAAGGGGACGAACCCCGGCGCCACGATGAAGGCGATCGAGGGGTTCGCCGACGGCACGGTCCATCTGATCCTCGGCGGGCGCAACAAGGACGCCGACGTCACGACACTCACCCCGATGATCGCCCGCAAGGCTCGCCGCGCCTACCTGATCGGCGAGGCGGCGGAAGAGTTCGCGGCGGCCCTGGAAGGCGCCGTCCCCTTCGAGAGGTCGGAGACGCTCGATCGCGCCGTGCGTTCGGCGGCCGGCCAGGCGCGGCGGGGGGAGGCGGTCGTCCTCTCGCCGGCCTGCGCCAGCTTCGACCAGTTCAGGAACTTCAACCACCGCGGCGACGTCTTCCAGGAGCTGGCGCGCGCGGTGATATCTGAGAAGGCGGGAGGGCCGCATGGCGAAGAAGCTCGCCTTTGACAAGGTGCTCTTCACCACCGTCGTCCTGCTGATGTTCTTCGGCCTGGTGATGGTGTACTCGGCGAGCGCCGCCCTGTCCCACAACCAGGGGCTCGGCCATTTCCTCGTCAAGCAGTCGCTCGCCGCGGGCCTGGGCCTGCTGCTCATGGGCTGCCTGATGCACCTCGACTACCGCCGCCTGCGGGAGCCGGCCGTCATCTATACGCTGATGGGCCTCTGCCTGGTGCTGCTGGTGGGAGTGCTCTTCTCCCCCCAGCTCAACGCCACCCGGCGGTGGTTCTTCCTGGCCGGCATCTCGGTGCAGCCGTCGGAGCTGGCGAAGCTCGCGCTCATCCCGTTCCTCGCCTACCAGATCGAGAAGAAAGAGGAGCAGGTCAACAAGCTCTCCTTCCTCGTGCCGGCGGGGTTCTTCACCGCGGTCACGGCGGCGCTGATCCTGCTCGAGCCGGACATGGGCACCGCCGTGCTCCTCTGCGCGACGTTCTTCCTGATGATCTTTCTCGCCGGCCTCTCCTGGCGCTACATCCTGGCCGCGCTCGCCGTGGTGCCGCCGCTCCTGGGCGCGCTGGTGATGATGGAGCCCTACCGCCGGCAGCGGCTCTTCGCCTTCCTCGATCCGGAGAAGGACCCGCTCGGCAGCGGCTTCCAGGCCCTGCAGTCGCTCATCGCCGTGGGCTCGGGCGGCGTCTTCGGCCTCGGGCCGGGCAAGAGCATGCAGAAGCTCTTCTTCCTGCCGCACCCGGAGTCGGACTTCATCTTTTCGATCGTCGCCGAGGAGCTGGGGATGATCGGCGCCCTGGCCGTCGTCATCGCCTTCGCCATCATCGCCTGGCGCGGCCTCGCCGCCGGCGCCAAGGCTCCGGACGCCTTCGGGCGCTACCTCGCCTGGGGCCTCACCGGCGTGCTGGTGATCCAGGCCCTGCTCAACGTCAGTGTCACCGTGGCGCTGCTGCCCACGAAGGGCATCCCCCTTCCCTTTATCTCCTACGGCGGCTCGTCGCTGGTGGTCACCCTGTGCATCTGCGGCGTCCTTCTGAATCTTTCGCAGCACGCGTGAATGGCGACCGATGAAATGGCGAATCCCATTGGACTCCACGTTCTCCTCGCCGGCGGCGGCACGGGCGGCCACGTCTTCCCGGCCCTGGCCGTGGGCGACGAGCTGCGGTCCCGGGGGTGGCGCGTGAGCTTCACGGGAATGGCTGGTGGGATCGAGGAGCGCCTGGCGGGCGAGCGGGGAATTCCCTTCCATCCGCTGCCGGCCCGGCCGCTCGTGGGGCGCGGGCTTGGTGCGAAGCTTGGCGCCCTGACGACCCTGGCGCGTTCGGCCGGAGCGGCGAAGCGGCTGATCCGGGAGATCGGCGCGGACGTGGTGCTCGGCACCGGCGGCTACGTCTCGGCGCCCGCCGTGATCGGCGCCCGCCTCGCCGGCCGGCCGGTCCTGCTGCTGGAGCCCAACGGCAAGGCCGGCGTCGCCAACCGCTGGCTCTCCCGCTGTGCCACGGCGGCGGACGTGGGCTACAAGGACACGATGGCGGATCTCAAGTGCCCCTCCCGTCTCACCGGCGTGCCGGTGCGCCCGGCGTTCTTCACCGTTCCGGAGGCGGCGCCCGCGAGCCCGTTGCGCCTGCTGGTGCTGGGCGGCAGCCAGGGAGCGCGGCAGATCAACGAGGCCATGCCCGCCGCGGCGAAGCTCCTGCTGGCGCGTCTGCCCGGCCTCACCATCGTCCACCAGGCCGGCGCCAAGAACCTGGAGGACGCGAGGGTGGCGTATCTAAAGGAAGGTCTGGACTCCCGCATCCAGATCGTCCCCTTCCTGGACGACGTGGCCGGTGCCATGGCGGCGAGCCATCTCCTGGTCTCCCGGGCCGGGGCGATCACGATCGCGGAGATCTGCGCCGCGGGCCGGCCGTCGGTCCTCGTACCCCTGGCCATCGCCAAGGCGCACCAGATGGACAACGCCCGCCTGCTCGTCGACGCCGGCGGCGCCGTGGTGGTCCCCTCGGATCAGTTCTCGCCGGAGCGACTGGCCGACCGGATCGCGGGATTGCTTGCCGGCGGCCCCGCTCTCGAAGCCATGGGCCGCGCCGCCCGCTCGCTCGCCCGTCCCCAGGCCGCGGCGGACATCGCCGATCATCTTGCGGAGATCGGGGGGAAGCGCTGATGTTCAACCGCTTCACCGACCTTTCGCGCATCCACTTCGTGGGCATCGGCGGCGCCGGCATGAGCGGCATCGCCGAGATCCTCCTGGAGTTCGACCTGGAGGTGAGCGGTTGCGACCTCTCCCTCGGCGAGGCCACCGAGCGGCTGTCCCAGATGGGCGCCCGCATCGACCAGGGCCATTCGCCGGACCACCTGGAGGGCGTCGAGCTGGT
This sequence comes from Thermoanaerobaculaceae bacterium, assembly GCA_963717295.1. GTDB lineage: Bacteria > Acidobacteriota > Thermoanaerobaculia > Multivoradales > UBA5704 > DATARR01. The sequence continues at coordinate 4,991,236 of OY970330.1, read as the reverse complement.
GGTGATCTCCTCCGCCGTGGCCGAGGACAACCCGGAAGTGCGCGAGGCCCGGCGCCGCGGCATCACCGTCGTCCGCCGGGCGGAGATGCTGGGCGAGCTGATGCGCCTCAAGTACGGCATCGGCGTCGCCGGCACGCACGGCAAGACCACCACCACGTCGCTCGTGGGCACCGTCCTCACCGAGGCGGGATTGGATCCTACCGTGATCGTCGGCGGCCGTCTCCGCCTGCTGGGCACCGGCGCGCGCCTCGGCAAGAGCGACTACCTGGTGGCCGAGGCCGACGAGTTCGACCGCAGCTTCCTGCGCCTGACCCCGGTCATCGCGGTGATCACCAACATCGACCGCGACCATCTGGACACCTACGGTTCGATGGAGGCGATCGAGGAGGCCTTCGTCGAGTTCGCCAACCGCGTCCCCTTCTTCGGCCGCCTGCTTGTCTGCCTGGACGATCCCAACATCCAGAAGATCCTTCCCCGCGTGGCGGACCGCCGCATCATCACCTACGGCTTCTCGCCTCAGGCCGACCTCTCGGCCGTGGACCTGGAGCCCCACGCCGGCGGCAGCCGCTTCCGCGCCCGCTGGCGCAGCGACCGCGTGCTGGGGCGCATCGACCTCGGCCGGGTGGAGCTGCCCATCCCCGGCCGCCACAACGTGCTCAACGCCCTGGCCGCCATCGGCGTGGGCTTGGCGCTGCGCATCGACTTCGGCACCATCTCCACGGCGATTGCCGGCTTCGAGGGCGTGCACCGCCGCTTCGAGCAGCTCGGGTCCTGGCAGGGCGCCGCCGTGGTGGACGACTACGCCCACCATCCCACGGAGGTCGAGGCCACCCTCCAGGCGGCGCGCCAGACCTTCCCGTCCGGCCGGGTGTTCGCCGTCTTCCAGCCGCACCTCTTCTCGCGCACCCAGGACCAGGCGGAGGGCTTCGGCCGCGCCCTGCTGGGGGCGGACATGGCGATCGTGACGGACGTCTACCCGTCGCGCGAGAAGCCCATCCCCGGCGTCACCGGCGAGCTGGTGGTGGAAGCCGCCATGAAGAGCGGCCATCGCAACGTGCGCTACTGCCCGGCCTGGAAGGACGCGGCGGATCTGCTGCGCGGCGAGGTGGCCCCCGGAGACGTGGTGATCACCCTGGGGGCGGGCGACGTCAACCGGCTGGGGCGCGGCTTGGTCGCCGAGGGGGCGCCGAAATGACGACGACCGACACCGGCGTCCTCGCCCCGCTGCCGGGACCTTCCGGGAGAGTGCTGGAGTTCCGCCATGACGCCCGGCACGATCTTCGTCCAGAGCTCCGCCGCCGCGGCACGCCGCCGCGCCGCCGCCGCAAGAGCATCCTGGTGTCGCTGCTGCGTCCCCTGGCGGTCGCCGTCGTCGTCGTGGCCCTCCCCTCGGGGCTCGTGCTTTGGGTGCTCACCGCGCCCCTCTTCCGCCTGCGCACCGTGGAGGTGGGCGGCCCGTCGCGGCGGGTGGCCTCCGCCTGGGTGCGCCAGGTGCTGGCGCCGCTTCAGGGACGCAACCTCGTGCGCCTCTCGCTTGCCGAAGCCACGGCGCGGCTGCAGAGCAATCCTTGGATCGAAAAAGTGGAGATCGAGAAGGAGCTTCCGGCCGGCCTGCGCGTGAAGCTCGCGGAGCGCCGGCCCGTCGCTCTTCTCCTCTCCGGCCAGAATCTTGCGTATGCCGACGATGCCGGCCGGCCCATCGCACCCGTGGCAACTCCGGGCGAGCTCGAAGAGGCGCGCAAGAGCGGATTGCTGGTGGTGAGCTTCGCCCGCGATCCCCATCCGACGGGCATCGGAGTGGCCGCGGCGCTCAAGGTGGCCGCCGAGCTGGGACGGGTGCAACCGGACTGGGCGGCGAAGCTGGCGCAGATCGAAGTATTGGGCGAGGAGGATTTCCGGCTGCACACCGACGCCCTGCCGTTCCCCCTCCTGGTCACCGCGGGCCAGGTGGGACCCAAAGTTCAGCGGCTGGTGGAGCTGCTCCCCGAGCTCACCCAGCGGTATACGCGGATCGAAGCCGTGGACCTGCGCTTCTCGCGCCGGATCGTGGTGCAGCCTTCATCGCAAACAGTGCTTTCAGCCTCCGCCGGCGAGCGGGCTGGGAGCTTGAAGAATTCGACGTCAACCTTCTAAGAGGGACCGCTATGGCCAAAACAGAACCTTACTTCGTCGGCATCGACATCGGCTCCTCCAAGGTGGGGGTGCTCATCGGCCAGCGCGATGACAAGGGCGGCATCGAGGTGGTGGGCAAGGGCCTGGCTCCCAACCGCGGCACGCGCAAAGGCAACATTGTCAACGTCGAGGCCACCGTGGAGGCCCTCAAGGCCGCCAGCGAGGAGGCCGAGGTCATGGCGGGCGTCGAGATCTCCCGCGCCTACTGCGGCGTCGCCGGGGCCGACATCCGCAGCGTCAACTCGCGCGGCATGGTCACCGTGGCCCGCAAGGACCGCGAGATCACCCGCCAGGACATCTCCCGCGTGCTCGAAGCGGCGCAGTCGGCGGCCCTGCCCTCCGACCGCGAGATCCTCCACGCCATCCCCCAGGAGTTCATCGTCGACGAGCAGGGCGGCATCGACGATCCGCTCGGCATGCTCGGCACCCGCCTGGAGGTCATGGTCCACCTGGTGACCGGCAACATCACCCGCTCGCGCACCCTGCTCACCAGCGTCAACCGCGCCGGCATCGAGGTCGTCGAGATGGTCTTCGAGCCGCTGGCGACCGCCGAGGCCGTGCTCACGCCGGACGAGCGCGAGCTCGGCGTGCTGCTCGTCGACATTGGCGCCGGCACCACCGAGTATGCCCTCTTCGCCGAAGGCGAGATCCAGTACAGCGCCGTGGCGCCCATCGGCGCCGGCCACTTCACCAACGACCTCGCGATGGTGCTGCGCACGCCCTTCGCCGAGGCCGAGCGCATCAAGGTCAAGCAGGGCTGCTGCCTGCCCAGCATGGTCACCGAAGAGGAGGGGATCGCCGTCCCCACCGTGGCCGGCGGCACCTCGCGGATCGTCCCGAAACGCGAGCTCTGTGAGATCCTTCAGCCGCGGGCCGAAGAGCTGTTCCAACTCATTCGCGAGGACTTCCTCAAGCATGCGGCCGACGAGGGCCTGCGGGGCGGCGTCGTGCTGACCGGCGGCGGCGCCCAGCTCGACGGCCTGCTCGAAATGTCCGAGCAGATCTTCGACGCCGGCGTGCGCTACGGCCTGCCGCGCGGCCTCGGCGGCCTCGTCGACGTGATCAGCAGCCCGACGTGGGCGACGGCATCCGGGCTGCTGCTCTACGCCCGCTCCGCCGAGGAAAGCCAGAGCAAGGCACAGAAGAAGAAGGCAGGATTCAGCGTGCGCGGGATGGTGGGAAGCCTGCGCGGAATGTTCTCGGATCTGCTCTAATCATGAGACCGACACGAACCCAAAAAGGGGGTGCATCAATGATTCTTTTCGACGACCAGGACGCTTCCGAAGGCCTCAAGGACAAGCGGCTCGGGGCACAAGAAGTGGACGCGGTTCCCGCGAAGATCAAGGTGATCGGCGTCGGGGGCGGCGGCAACAACGCGGTGAACCGCATGATCGACGCCCAGCTCCGGGGCATCGAGTTCATCGCCGCCAATACGGACCTTCAGGCGCTGGCCAAGTGCCGCGCGCCCATCCGCATCCAGCTCGGCCGCATGCTCACCAAGGGCCTCGGCGCCGGCGCCGATCCGGAGGTGGGCCGCAAGTCCGCCCTGGAGGATACGGACCACATCCTCGAGTGCCTCGAAGGGGCCGACATGGTCTTCTTGACCGCCGGCCTCGGCGGCGGCACGGGCACGGGCGCGGTGCCCATCATCGCCTCGCTGGCGGCGGAGATCGGCGCCCTGACCGTGGCGGTGGTCACCAAGCCTTTCGGCTTCGAGGGCCGGCGGCGCATGCAGTACGCCGAGCGCGGCGTCGAAGAGCTGCGCAACTCCGTGGACACCCTCATCACCATCCCCAACGAGCGGCTGCTGAGCTTCGTCGAGCGCGGCACGCCCCTCTTCGAGGCCTTCCGCATCGCCGACGACGTGCTGCGCCAGGCCGTGCAGGGTATCAGCGACCTCATCACCATCCCCGGCGAGGTGAACGTCGACTTCGCGGACGTGCGCACCATCATGACCGGCATGGGCATGGCCTTGATGGGCACCGGCATCGCCAAGGGCGAGCACCGGGCGCTCGAAGCGGCGCAGAGGGCGATCTCCTCGCCGCTCCTGGAGGAGACCTCCATCCAGGGCGCGCGCGGCGTGCTGATCAACATCTCGGGAGGGCACGACCTCACCCTGCACGAAGTGGCGGAAGCCGCCCGCATCATCTCCGACGCCGTCGATCCGGACGCCAACATCATCTCCGGCATGGTGATCGACCCGACGCTGGACGAGGCGATGAAGGTGACCGTGATCGCCACCGGCTTCGACCGCGCCGGCGAGGACCGTCCCCGTCCGCCCATGCCGCAGATCAACATCAACCGTCCCACCCCGGCCCCCAGCCTGGCCTCCCTCCCCATCAACGACCGCGAGCGCCAGGACCGCGCCGAGCGGGACCGCGAAGAGGAGAAGCCCACCGCCGACGTCCCCTTCTACCGCAAGGTGATCGCCAACGTCAGGGGAGATGACCCGAACGGCTTCGGCCCGAACTGGTCGAACGTGGACGACTACGACATTCCGACGGTGTTGAGGAAGCAGATGGATTGATCCGGGAGCCTCGCGTCGTACCGCCATACTCCCGCCGAGCTGTTTGGGTGGGGAGGTCGGGCGAGGCTCCGCGTATACTGCCCCCGATGAGCCTTCCGGATGCCACTGAGACCTTGCCGAGCTCCGATTGGCGTACCTCGTCTCTGACCAGGGTCCAGATCCGCGACTACAAGAGCATCGCGACGGCCGATATCCATCTGGGCACATTCACGATCCTGGTGGGTCGCAACGGATCGGGGAAAAGCAATTTCCTGGATGCGCTGCGCTTGATCGCAGACGGTTTGCAGGACTCCCCTGAGCTTTTCCCTGGCCAAAAGACAAGGGATCGCCGAGATCAGAAGGCGGCGTTTCCGGATCGGCGTCTGGCGATCTACATACGTTGGCCTTGAGATATACCAGTGCTCGGCCTATGTGAACCTCGGCCAGCGTTTATGCAAATCCTTGCCGTGAAAATCCGGGCTAGTCGGTCTTTTCAGCCGGACTCTTCGGAGGTAAGGCAGAGCTAGAATGGAAATCTTCCCATAGCTCCAATTCGTCGAAACGGCACACTTTAAAGTTGTGATCTTGGGTGCCCTGCCCAGCTCCGCATATGACGTTAAAGTCTTCAAGGCTGGTCGCATGTCTTAGGCGCAGAAACGACCTAATTTGTTGATACTTCTTATTGAGATCTGCAATCGTTAGTTTCGCTTCTGCCTGCTGCCTCTCTATCTCTGCCTGCTTCCTACCCATCTCCGCTATCTTCTCGACAAGTTCCTGATATATGTCACGCGCCTTCCAACTAACGCTAAGAATAGCACCCAAAAGTAGTATTAAGGTTCCGATTTTTTTGTAATTCTTATCGAGCCATGCGAGAAAGCCTTCGCTACTTCTTCGAGGAGGCATTTTGGCAGAGACCTTACTTCGACTTCAGCTTTTTGCAAGCTGCCGGAATGGCATGGGTTCGGATGGAAGCATTAGGTATAATTAACATTTTACCTATATCCTGGCTACCATCTTCCTGGACTGGTCCTTTTTCTATAAAATACCAATTATCTTCCGAATTAACGACAGTCAAATGGTTAGCCGTTGTCGGAATTTGGAGCGGTCGAGACACTTCAAGGTGCTCTGGGTCGATCGGAAAAAGCTGCCACAGAGTTCCACTCCTAGGCTTGGGATTACGCTCGCGAGTCAAGAGATACAAGAATCCGTCCTGACCGTAAAGTCCAACCGGAATACTCATTTTCTCGATCTCTCTAAAAAGATCTTCTTCGGCATGAGGTCTAGATGTATCAGTTTCTAGTTTGTTCACTTGGCGATAAGAGTCTGGAATCACTTCCAAGTTCCTCTGGCTGCCATCAGGTAGGAACTCGATTATTGAAGCCTTGCCTGACATTAGGACCGCGTATTCATGCCCGTTGAGGCTTGCGAGGTATTGGTGACCCAATAGGTAGTATTCGACATCGTCGAAATCCAGAAGGAATTCGAAGTTCGACGGAGTTTCGGCGGGCACTCGGAAGAAACCAAACCGAAATTTATTGGCGGCAGTTTTGACCGCACCGAACGAGAAAAATTCGCTACCAGAAACTACGGATTGGTAAGTCGAGACGAGAGTTCCGCGCGATCCAATGCTTGCCTTGACTAAATCATTAGATCCGATGGGGCGGAGTAGCTTGTCCAACAAATAAAGCCGTTGGTCGACCGTAGAGAGTACGAATCCAGTGGAAGTCCGGCTAATTGTTGCTGGCTTTCCCTGTATCCCCAGTTTAGCGGCTCCGGACCGGCCGCGAGCCGTGGTTAAAAAAATTTGGTTTTGGACAGGATCGATAATCGCAATGCTTTCTAGAGCCTTCACAAAAGACGCGGAGCTAATCCAGCGTGGTTGTGGCTGAGAAAGAGAGACTTCTGCACATTCAGAGAGAACCTTCCTTGAAGGCTGGGCAAAAGCTGAAAACACGCTCATAAATAGGAAGTAGAAGCAAAGTTTGGTGATTCTGCGAAAATAGGGCTGTGCCATGAGCTATCTCCTAAGGCTGCAGATCGTAGGATTAGTTAGATTCAGGACACACGCCACTTGGCGCGCACATGCAGTCCTTGGTTGCGAAGTTTCTTCTTCCCCCTGGACAGTCGGAGACATCGGCAGCGCTCAGGCAGCGTTCAGCACCTGTGGCAAGCCCACATAGGCTCTTTTTTTTAGCTGAAGCAGATACTGCGTTCGGAGGATCTGCATAGAGCCCAAAAATTATCAGGCACAACCCTAGTCCGACTCTCTTAATCATGTTCCCTCCTTTTCTAATCCGCATAGGTGACCCCGCGGTGGAACGGAATGTTTAGCCCCCTTAGGCCCAGTAAAAGTTATGCCCCTAATGATAAGGGTGTCTAAGCCCATTCCTGCGGGACAAATTATCTCTGGACTCTTTTGCTACTTAACGCCCCCATCCGCCACTGGTGCACGATGGGAGGGTGCCAAGCGCCGACCTCCTATCCTCGATTCCGCCGATACAACCCGAAACTTTTCCTGAGAGACTCAGGTTTCCCCCAAGCCCTAGCGAAACGACGCTCCCGCATATGTTCTAAGACTGTATGCCACGAGGGTAGCATGGGTTCGATGAAGTACGTAATGTCTGTACAAGCCGATGCGCGACATACTCGCGGCAAACTTCGCCAGTGAATACTCATATACCGAAAATTTCCCTGCGTCAACCCTCACCCCAGCGATTCCGCAGTGGTGGCTTCGCGGGGCGTGCTTTGCCCCGGAGCTATTGATTTCGGTCCCGGTCCCGGAGGCAGAGCGCTTTCGTATAGGCCATTTTGGCCTTCTCCGGAGCGCTCCCCGGGTTCGCGAGGGGTTGTTGCTGAGGCCAGGGGGGATTTTCAGGACCTGGGTGGTCAGGAGCGAGTCAGGTCCCAGCCGGCTGCCGGGCAGGCCGGGAGAGTCAAGCGGCTGGATGGGAGAGTCAGGACGGCGGAGCGCGATTCTCCGACAGGCTCTGGTAGAGCTCGCAGGCCAGGCAGCGGGCGACATGCTGAGCGTCGTGACGCCTGCGATAGGCGGGCTGGAGGTTGCGGTAGAAGAAGGCGTAGAAGAGGTTGAACGCCAGCATGGTCATCAGGCAGAGGATCAGGATAGCGGTGGGATGGTGTTTGTAGACGTGGTCGGCGGCCCAGCGGTTGGTCGTCTCGTTGAAGCCTTGATTCTCGATGCTCCAGCGGGCATGGCCGAGGGCGACGACCGCCGGTGTGCTGGCCCGGTTGGCCGACAGAGTGGTCACCCACACCCAATCCGCCTCCTGGTCGTGGATCTGGCCGTCGAGCTGGCGGCGGGAGGGGGTGGTTTCTCGGCTGCGCACCACGCGCACCGGCTGGCGTACCTGGGGCCAGGTGGTGAAGCTCTGAAGGTCCCAGATCTCGCGGGTGGTAGATCCCTCGGTCGAACGCTGGGGCGATTGGGTCTCGAACAGGCAGCGGGCATCCGCGAGCAGGTCTCGGTTTTCGTTCTTCAGAACGGTGAGGACATCTTTGCCGTGGTCGAGAAGGAAGTTGTACAGGCGAGGGTCGGTGTACAAAGCATCGCCGAGGACCACGTCGAAGGCTCGCGGGAAGTGGGAAAGCAGCCGTTCGAGAAGACGCAGGGCCGTAGCGATCTCATCTTCCCCCGGCTTTTGGGGCTCGGCATCGAGCAGGATCGGAAAGTCCCCGCCCAGGAGCATGGCGGTGACATGGCGGTGGTAGTACTGGACATGCTCGCCGTGAGCGGTGGAAATCTTGCGCTCCAGACAACCCGGGCAGTGTCGTTGCTCCGTGCAGTGCGATTCATGGCCATCGAGCACCAGAGGCATCAGCCCGTACCCCGGCGCAGGCAGGGCCTTATTGCGCTTCAGGTCGGTATAGAGGTCCCGCAGGGCTTTGCGTAGCGGGTCGGGATCCATCTGGGCGGCGACTCGACCCAGCGTGTCGGCACTGGGTAGCGCATCGTGCAGAAAACGCCGCCAGAACAAGCTGGAGTGAGTCTGCTCGACGGCATTGAGACTGCCCAAGCGGGTGACGATCATCACCAACAGGCTGCGGACAATGACCGAGGTAGCAATGCGGGGTTGGGGGCGCGCGTCGGTGAGGCCGTCGAGCAGCGAGCCCAACGCGACGACCTTTTCGGCCCAGGTGAGCAGGCATTTTAGGATGGCTAGGGCTCCCGGCGAGACAGCTTGTCCCAGTACAGCCGGGACAGCTCTTCGAGCAAGTCTCGGATGCGCTGGTAGGAGGCCACCCACTGACGCGCCTGCGGCTCGAGGGACTGAGGAACGAAGAGTTGGTGAGGTTTGCCGTCTTCGCTGGGCACGTCGTACAGAGCCGAATGCTTCTCGCCACGGGCACACCGGCAGCCGGACTTACCGCAGACCTTCTGTCGCGGATTGAGGGTCGCCCGCAGCAAGCCGACACCGCTGAGGATCTGGACGAGTTGGGAGCGCAGGTGCCGCTCCTCGGGGCTCATTCGTGAGCGGGGGACACGGGGAGGCGTCTCTGGCATACAATAAATGTACCAGAATCCCATGCCTGGGTCACTCCTCTATCGAATACGAATCTGCTCCTGAGTCGCCGCCAGAAGGAACTGTGCCTCAAACGCCCGCCGCTACGAGCTTCCCAAAGCTCCTCTACTTAGGATTGCGGAATCGCTGCCCTCACCCTTTTAGCCTTGTTTTGTCTGAGATGGTTAGCTTAGCTTGTCTGAAAGCCTCCGCTTCTTGGCCAGTCTGCCGAGAAGGCCGCCGAAGCCCTCGCCCTCTAGGCTAGACCCCTCGATCTGCCCTGTGCCCCAAGCCTTGTGGGGCGTAACCAAGAGCTCCTAACAGGTGCACCGAGGGAGCCAAGAGCCTAGGGGACCAAGATCGTGCCCTGGCGAGACATTGCGCGCCCAATCCTCGTCCGGAGGGTCTCATTTGGCCCTGGGTCTGGCCGCGATCACGGTCTACCTTGTGGTATGATGGCGATTCGTTAGTGACTAATACCCGTACAAAACTTTGGAGGGTTATGGAGAGTGCCTAGTCAGAACGAGCGGAATTGCCAGATCCGCATGCCTTCGTCGCTCTGGAACCGTCTTGGCGAGATGGCTCAGGAGTTGGGACGCCGTGACGCTCGCGGCCACCACTCCACCCTTATACGGGAGATGATAGCTGCGTCTGTTGCAAAATGGATGCACTCTCCTTATGTTTGTCGGTCTGCTCATCATACAATTTTAGTAACGGAAAAGGGCGATCTATTTTTAAGACAGGTTCAAAAGCTCCATCTAAATACTGCACGAGAGAGGCTTCCTTGCGTAGTCGAAATGAAGCTGGAGAAGCGCGACTACTACCATCGTAAGTATCAACGACGGTTGCAGGAAGGTAAGAGAAACGATGGGGAGCTAGGTGAGATTCCTAGCGAATTCGAATGGTTTCAGGGGCAGTGGCTTTTAAATTATTTCGCGGCATGGAATGGAAGAAAGGATGCCAATGACCTTAACTCTTTTCGAGAGCTGCCGCTTGGGGCAGAAGTAGATGCTATTGGTACTACATATAAGAGCGCGGATCTCGAAGTTCATGCAATGGCAGGGCGTTTCCTGACACGAGAGATAGTTGTTGGACTTCAAGACTATGTACAATGGAAGGAATCTAATACGCCAAACTTCGATCGGATCGACATACCAATTGATATACCAACCACAGATCTTCAAGTCTGCGTCGTAGTCGACAAGCGGCTCTTTGCCTCGCTAAAGGTAGAGACCGAAGGAATCGCAAATCTTTCTTTAGAGTTCAGGAACAGAGAATCTGCTCGGTTTGAAGGCAAGGATGTTGCGGCATGGTATCCGGAAATTGGCTTTAGCGATCAATTCGGTCGCTCGATCGATGACGAAGGAGCTGACCAAGCCTTGAGAGACGTTGCGGCCCTTCGCGGGCGAGTCGCTGCGATTCTTGAAGGCACTGCCGGAGATGGGCATCTGGTAACACGCTCCACCAATAGGGCTGCCATTATTTCTGCCCTGAAAAAGCCACCTACTGATTTTCTGTTCTATAGGCTTCAATGGCCAGCTCCACATTTAGGCATTGAAGTCTGCGTTAGATGGGAAAAGCCTGCAAAGGCCGATTAAGTGTATTATTGGAAGGGCGCCAGACAAATAGGTGCATTTAGTGAAGTTGTTCCCAACTTCTCTTCTAACGCTACGCTTCCCTTCCTATCATATAAGAACCGAAGCCTAGTATTGCTCGCCGGGCGTTCACGAAGCACCTCCTGGGCGAGCCGACTGGGTCAAGGCGCCCAACAGCGCTGCCAGCGCTGTTTTGAGGCATTCCACTGCCACAGGTCCGAGCGGGCCGGCTAGTCCAAAAAGCGATGAAAGGAAAACAAGGCCTGCGAAGGTGAACACCAACACAAGATATACCCGGCTCGCCCAGGGAAGTCTGGACAACCCAAGCATCCCGAAGAGGTTCTGACGTCTTTGGCTTGCCATCGCCTTCCGACCTCCTTTATGCCCGACAGTAAAACCTTTGCTGACAGTAATGGGCGATGCTATTTTTGCGCAAAGTTTACAAACTCGTATACATCACTAACAGCTTCATCCAGTTGGGGCTCCCGACCAAATCTCCAACGGTCTAAATGCGCCAGCCAGCCCAATTGCTCAATGAGTAGAGCGGGGTTGAAGGCGCGATAACTTTAGCCCGATGGTGGCGCTGTTGCCGCAGCCTTCGGCCTGATTGTCAGTGCTTCAGTCAAGGCACTGACAACGTTTTTCCTCTTGCAGCTAAGCGAAACCGGAGCGGAGGATCTTCCGCTATGGGATTTCAGGCTTCACGAGAGGGCATGCATAGGTCTAGGTAGGGCACGCCTGATAAAATATCGAGGACTCCTCCTTCCTTGCCTCGCACTTCGGTATGTCCGAAGTGGCTCATGCCAGTCACCAAAGGCTAAGGGCGCTTAGTGAAGTTAGTCAATACCAGTACAAAATAGACAGGGATTGAGTATGACGCAGAATAGTGTCAGGGCATCTTGAAGAACTCGTGGCGGATCGGCCGAGGAACCCGGGAGGAGGCCCCTCGAAGAGGCTCGGAACCCAGAATAAGGCGTCAGGGCATCTTGAAGAAACCCTTAGCGGATTGGAGAAGGACGCCTATTGGGCGACAATTAGAACTGCGGGTGACGACGACAACTAGAATTGCGGGGGTTCCGGTCCTCGTAAGCCCTTGTCTCCTAAGCTCTTCCCCTCAGGGGTAGATGGTCACGGACGGCCTTGAGCGGGTCCTTCAAGGCTCGAAATGATCCCGTCTCCGCCGGCCTAATCCTCTCAGAGCCAGGAATAGGTGTCAGGAATAGGTGTCAGGGCATGTGCGCCAGGCCAAGCCTGGGAAAGGGGGAAGCGATGTAGGCAGTAGCTGACAAAGCGGAAACCTTTCAGATGGAACCCGGCAGGTGTGAATCCTGCCCGGCAAAGGTTGGCCACCAGCCGGAAGCGAGTCTTGCGTGGGCCTATCCCGTAAGGGCGCCTGCGAAGCGTAGACAGCGAGGTCGGAGGCCGTGCGATGGAGCCCCGAAAGGCTCGTGTCGTCGAGGTCGTCCACGTATGCTCAAAGGGCGGCAGCACTCCTGTGTCGAAATGGCCTGACACGAGGAGCTCGACCGGGGTCAGAGAGTACGGCATACGACTATGGGGGTTGCTCCAGGAACCTGGGAGATCCCGCCATTTCCGCCGAAGAAAGCGCCGGTGAGGGTCCCGGCTGACCAAAGATCCTGGCTTGCGGCTAGGGGACGTCCACAGGCAGCAAGAGCGAAACCAGGCGGACGCACAGGCGGTACGACTGGGACAAGGGTAACCGAGCCCGGTCGGATGGATGGTGGGAAGTCAGAGAGCCGAATAGTACCTGTGAAGCCGGGGAACCGCCCCGAGGGACCCGGTGGAGGGAAGGAGGCTCCGGGGCACGGAACCGAATGGGGGGATAGATGTCGGGATCACCGAATCTCGGAAGCATCTCAACGCGACTCCGTCGGATAGCACGATTGGCGAGGGAAGATCCGGAGCGTTCGTTCTTGAGCCTGGCTCATTACATCGACGAGCACTGGCTTCAGGAAGCCTATTCCCGGACCCGTAAGGATGGAGCGGTGGGTGTAGATGGCCAGACCGCCGAGCAGTATGCGGAGCATCTGGGGGCCAACCTCCGGTCGCTCCTCGACCGCTTCAAGTCGGGCCAGTACCGAGCACCGCCGGTCAAACGGGTCCACATTCCGAAAGGAACCGGGTCGCAGACCCGCCCAATCGGGATTCCCAGCTTCGAGGACAAGGTGCTACAGCGTGCCGTGGCGATGGTGCTGGAGGCCATCTACGAGGAGGACTTTCTGGCCTGCTCGTACGGTTTTCGACCGGGTCGCTCGGCTCACGAGGCGCTACGTGATCTCTGGCAGGAACTGATGGGGATGGGTGGTGGGTGGGTGCTAGAGGTGGACATCCGGAGTTTCTTCGATGAGTTGGACCATGGCCATCTAAGATCCTTCCTGGACCGTAGGGTACGCGACGGCGTGATCCGTCGGGCAATCGGCAAGTGGCTGCAGGCGGGTGTGCTGGAAGAGGGGCGTCTGATGCATCCAGTCACGGGGACACCGCAAGGCGGTGTCATCTCCCCTTTGTTGGCCAACCTTTACCTGCATGAAGTGGTGGATCGGTGGTTTGAGGAAGAGGTCAAGCCCCGTCTTGGAGGACGGGCGGTCCTGATCCGCTACGCGGACGATCTGTTGATCGTCTTCGCTGCTGAAAAGGATGCCCGTCGTGTGGAGGAAGTCTTGCCGAAACGAGTTGCTCGTTACGGTTTGCGACTTCATCCCGAAAAGACCCGGCTGGTGCACTTCCAAATACCGCCAGACAAGGAGAAGCCGGCTCGATTCGATGGGCCGGGGGCATTTACTTTCCTTGGGTTCACGCACTACTGGGGCAGGAGCCGCAAAGGCAACTGGGTGGTCAAGCGCAAAACGGCCGCGAGTCGATTGACCCAGTCGTTGTCCAAAGTCCGGCAGTGGTGTCGCCGCTGGCGACATGAGTCTGTGCCGTGGCAACAACGCCGGCTGTCGTTAAGCCTGCGTGGGCACTATGCCTACTACGGGATTACAGGCAACTACCGGTCCTTGAGCAACTTCCATCGGCAGGTCACGCGGGAATGGCGCAAATGGCTGAATCGAAGGTCGCAGAAGGCGAGGATGACTTGGGAGCGGTTCAACCGCCTCCTCGTCACCTACCCGCTGCCACGCCCTCGGATCGTCCATGCCATCTGAGTCGCGTAGCGAAGCCGTGCCACGAGGAGCCGGATGCGGGAAATCCGCACGTCCGGATCTGTGGGGGGCCCGGTCGGGCAACCGGCCGGGCCTACCCGATCTTGGAGAAACCTGCGGCGGGTTGAAGAAAGAGGCCCTGCTGGGGCAGCCGCGAGACCTTGAAGCGCAACGGATGTGCCTCGAAAAGGTCCCGTGAGCTATGCCCGACAAGATCAGTCGCCAGCGATGGCGGCAGCCTCGGTGGGCGTCGAAGGCGACCCAGGATCCACCATAGCACGGTCATGCAGGTCCACTTGCGGGCGCCAATCCTGCATGGTCCTCCCGCCCGGAGGAACAGAGGCATGCCGACGACCCGCGGAGACATTCAGACCCCAAGCGCCTCGCAGACCTCGGCAGCGGCCGACATCGCCTTGACGGTGCTCGGCGCGTTCGCGCTGGCCGGGGCGATGATCCGGAGGAAAAAGCCCTTGCCGCTCTCACCGTCCTCGCCCTCCCCTCAGCCAGGTGTCTCCGGGAACGAGGCGATCCCAGACCCACGAACCCCGTCTCCGATCCCTCAGGAGCGCCCCAAGCTGAGCGCCAAGTCAATGTTCGGCCTGATCAAGGAAAGCTTTCAGGAATGGCAGGCGGACGGCGCCCTCGACCTCGGGGCGGCGCTCGCCTACTACGCGATCTTCTCGCTCGCCCCGCTTCTCCTGATCGTCATCGGCGTCGCCGGCCTGGTCTGGGGACGAGAGGCGGTCCAGGGGCAGCTCGTGAGCCAGTTGCAGGGACTCGTGGGCGAGCAGGGTGGGCAAGCGATCCAGACGATGATCGCCAATGCCGGCAAGCACGGCTCCGGCGTGCTCGCCACCATCGTCGGCGTGGTGACCATCCTGTTCGGCGCCACCGGCGTATTCGTGCAGCTCCAGACCTCTCTCGACCGCATCTGGAACGTCGAGCCCAAGCCGGGCGGCGGGATCGCGGGGTTTATCAAGAACCGGATTCTCTCCTTCGGCATGGTGCTGGGGATCGGCTTCCTGCTGCTGATCTCGCTGGTCGTCACGACGGCGGTGGCGGCGGCCGGGACCTGGGCGACGGGCCTGTTGCCAGCCGCCAAAGTGCTCCTCCATGGGGCGACCTTCCTTGTCTCCTTCGCCCTTGTCACCCTGCTGTTCGCGATGATTTTCAAGGTTCTGCCGGATGCGCGGATCGACTGGCGCGACGTCTGGATCGGAGCCGCCGCCACGGCGTTGCTGTTCACCATCGGCAAATTCCTCATCGGTCTCTACCTGGCCAAGAGCAGCGTCGCCTCCACCTACGGCGCGGCGGGATCGCTGGTGATCGTGCTGCTCTGGATCTACTACTCGTCGCAGATCCTCTTCCTGGGCGCGGAATTCACGCAGGTCTACGCGAGCCATTACGGGACGAACATCGGTCCGAGCAAGAACGCCGTTCCCATCGTGAGGACGAAGGAGGCGAAGGAGGCGGAGGCGCCGAGCTTGCACCGCCCGGCGCCTGGGACGAGCTCGACCCGACGCGTACCTCAGGATTCAGGAATGCATTGACACTGGATCGAAGCCGCCGGTTCGCCCGGGCATCCGAGGACGGTGTTCCCATCCTTCAGGCCGGCGCGGAAGCCAGGTTGGCCGGCCGAGGCCGCGCCACGCAGCCCGGATCCGGGAGATCGGGCCGCGCGGGCAAGATCGGAAGATTTCAGTGCGCCCCGCAGGTCTGGAAGGTCTCCGTATCCTGGATCGGCTGGAAAGGCGTCCGGATCGGATTGACGTACACGTGGCTCTGGCCGCTGACGAGATCGGTGACGGTGATCGCCATGTGCACGTCGGTCAGGCCGCCGGCGAAGACCCAGAAGGCTGGCCGTGCCGTGAAGCCGCAGGCGTCGAGCACCTTGATCACGACCTCGACATTGGTGGCGGCGAAGAACCAGAAGTAGCCGGTGTCGGCGGTGAGCCGGACCGGCTGGCCCGTGCCGTGTAGCCCCCCGGTCGTATCGAACGTCGCGGTGACGGAGAAGCGGTTGGCCGCCAGGCACAGCGCATTGGGATCGGAGCAGGTCGGGACGGTTGGGGCGTTCGCCAGCGTGGTCGCGGCTGCGGGGTTCGGGTAGGCGGAATCTCCGCCCGTGTTGCGGGCCCGGATCCGAAAGGCGTAACTGGTGGAGGCCGCCAGACCGCCGACCGTGGCCTGGGTGACGTTGGGGAAGGTCGAGAGGATCTCGTTGAAGCCGAAGCCGGAATTCATTTCGATGCGAAAGGAGTCCTCGTTGGTTGAGCTGTCGGTCCAGGCGAGATTGATCTGACTGCTCGACACCGCCGCCGCCAGCAGATTGGCAGGCGCGGCGGGCGGTCGCGGGAGGCTGCCATACAGAAAGCCGACCGCCGTCATTTCGTCCGGGCTCAGGGCGGCCCCAAGCGGCTGGGCGGCATGCAGTACAGGATTCATCAGCGCGCCGGGGAGATTCGAGTGGTCGAGACCGAGCGTGTGCCCAAGCTCATGCGCGAAGAGCTCCTGAGCCAGCGTGACGCCGCTGTCGCCTGCGAAGATGCACCCGATGCCGTCCTGGGTTATCACGGAAGCGCCGCTCGCCGGATGAAAGGTCTCGCCCTTGAACGTTTGGAGCGCGCATGGATAGCTGGGACCGCCCACCGCCACGATACCGCCGCTGCCGCAACTGTAGCTGCCGGAGATCAGCCCCGTGGGGTCTTCGAAGAGGATGTTGTTGGTGAGATCCGTGCTCGCCGTCGTGCCGCCGTAGAGATAGTTGATGGGCGAGCCAGGGTCGTTCGTCCAAGCGGCGAGAGCGGTCTGGATTTCCGGGAATCCGCCATCCGCGAGTCCGGGCTGGCCGGCAGAGCTCGCCGTGAAGCTCACGCTGCCGCCGGAATCGAAAGTGAACCAGCGAATCGGCCTCCCGTCACCGCACGAGTCGTCGTCGGCGAGGAGGTTGTACTTGGGAAGCAGGAGCCCATCCCGGAAGTAATCCGCCGGCCGAAACCGTTTCTCGACCCGTTGAACGATCCACCGGGCGAAACCTTCGGCGTCGCGGGGGCGGTCCCTGCCAGGGGCGTTCGCCAGCTTGCCCGAGGCGTCCGCGCGGAGCTCTGTGGCCGTATCGAGGTCGCGCACCGCGACGCGCTCTCCGGAGACTTCGATCTCCCGGAACGCGCCCAGGATGAGCTGATTGACGCCATACGTTCCGTCCTGTCGCGGCACCAGGAACAGCAGGGCGCGATCGCCGATTCCGAGCCGCGTGAGGCCCCAGATCTTCATCGCCCGCCCGTCGGCGTTGATGCCCCCGGGCCGCCGCACCACGATCTCGGCCCCCGGCTTATTTCCTGGATTATCTCCCAGGTCATTTCCCTTGAGCAGGCGCAGGATCTCGACGCGGTAGTCGGTGGAGGGAGTCGCGGCCGGCGCCCCCGAGACGGAGATCACCCGCGCCTCGACGATCAACGGCGAGCTGTCCACCAGCGCCTCGTCCGGCATCATGACGTACGTGGTGGCCTCGGCCGGAGCGAGCCCACAAAGGCCGAGGATAAGGATCGCGAGGAACGTTCGGGCCCTCGAAGGAGGCAAGGGCTGATTCTCCATCACGAAATCCAGTCTAGCATCTCGTTTCTGTTGACGGCTTCACCCCCCGGGCCATACGCTCTCGCCTCCGGCCGGAACGACTTCGGAGGTCCGCACCATGCGATGGAAGGTTCTGATTCTGATGCTCGCCACGGCCTTCGCAGCCGCCAGCTGTCACCGCGGCGGCCCCGGCGGCGCGAAAGGCGTCGGCCGGCAGCTCACCATCGGCCTCTCGCTCGACACCCTCCGCGAGGAGCGCTGGCAGCGCGACCGCGACCTGTTCGTCAAGCGTTGCGGCGAGCTCGGCGCCCGCGTCCTCGTGCAGGCGGCCAACAACGACGAGGCGGTGCAGAACTCCCAGGCCGAGAACCTCCTCACCCAGGGAGTGGACGTGTTGGTCGTCGCGCCGCACAACAGCAAGACCGCGGCGACGATCGTCGAATCGGCGCACCGGGCGGGCGTGCCGGTGATCGCCTACGATCGGTTGATCAACGACGCGGACGTCGATCTGTATTTATCTTTCGACAACGAGCGGGTGGGCGAGCTGCAAGCCGGCTACGCCGTGAAGCGGGCCCCGAAGGGTAACTACGTGGTGATCGGCGGCTCTCCGGCCGACAACAACGCCATCCTCTATCACAAGGGCCAGATGAAAGTTCTCCAGCCCTACGTCGACCGGCACGAGATCAACATTCTCACCGATCAGTACGCCGCCGACTGGCAGCCGGTCGAGGCGCTGAAGATCATGGAGAACGCCCTGACCCGCAACGACAACCACGTCGACGCGGTGGTGGCGGCGAACGACGGTCTCGCGGGCGGCGCGATCCAGGCGCTGACCGAGCAGAAGCTCCAGCGGAAGACCGTGGTCACCGGTCAGGATGCGGAGCTGACCGCCTGCCAGCGCATCGTCTCCGGCTCCCAGAGCATGACGGTTTACAAACCGATCAAGGGCCTCGCCACGAAGGCGGCGGAGATCGCCGTCGCGATGGCCCGGAAGCAGCCCTTCGAAAAGCCGTCGCGGCGGCTCAACAACGGTTTCAAGGACGTGCCGAGCCTGCTGCTGGAGCCGATCGCCGTGGACCGCAACAACATGAATTCGACCGTGATCGCCGATGGCTTCCACACTCAGGACCAGATTTACGCAGGACTGAAGGTGCAAGGCTATATCGAATAGCCAGACGCCATGCCGCTCCTCGACCTGCGCGCGATCACCAAGGATTTTCCGGGCGTCCGCGCCCTGGACGGTGTCTCGTTCGATCTCGAGCCCGGCGAGATCCATGCCCTGTGCGGCGAGAACGGCGCGGGCAAGAGCACGCTGATCAAAGTCCTCTGCGGCGTCCACCCGGCGGGAAGCTATGACGGCGAGGTTCGGCTGCACGGCGAGATAGTTCACTTCCGAGGTCTCCCCGGCAGCGAGGCGCGGGGGATCTCGCTCATCGCGCAGGAGCTGGCCCTCGTTCCCGGGCTTTCCGTCGCCGAAAACCTCCTTCTCGGCCGCGAGCCGCGCCGTTTCGGGCTGATCCGCTGGGCCACGGTGCGGGACGAAGCCCGGCGGGCGCTCGAACGGGTGGGGTTGACGATCCCCGTGGAGACGCCGGTCCGCGAGCTGGGCATCGGCCAGCAGCAACTGGTGGAGATCGCCAAGGCCCTGATGAAGAACGCCGCGATCCTGGTGCTCGACGAGCCGACCGCGGCGCTGCCCGAAGCGGACACCCGGCGGCTCCTCGGCCTCCTCGGCGATCTGCGCCGGCGGGGCGTCGCCATGATCTACATCAGCCACCGGCTGGACGAGGTCTTCGCCCTCGCCGACCGGATCACGGTGCTGCGCGACGGCCGCTCCGTGGGCACGGCGCGGCGGGAGGAGACGACGCCGGAGAGGGTCATCTCCCTGATGGTCGGAAGGGAGATCAGCCAGGCCTTTCCGCACCCCGAGCGCCGGGCCGGAGAGATCCTCCTGAGCCTCCGGGACTGGTCCGTTGGGGACCCCCAGAACCCAGGCCGCCGGGTGGTCGATGGCGTCTCGTTCGAGGTGAGGGCCGGGGAAGTCTTGGGGATCGCGGGGCTCATGGGCGCCGGCCGCACCGCCCTTCTGGCCTCGCTGTTCGGAGCCGCGCGCAGCCCCGTCCAAGGGACGATCCAAGTGGCCGGCGGAGCGCCTCGCCGGCCGTTCCGCAATCCGCGAGAGGCCATCGCGGCCGGCCTTGCCCTGGTGGGCGAGGACCGCAAACGTTACGGCCTCTTCGCCCGCGGCTCGGTGCTGGACAACATGACGCTCGCCTCGCTCCGGAGCTTCCGAAGGCGAGGTCTTTTGGATGATCGCGCGCGCCGGGCGGCGGCGTCCGGCCAGGCGACGGTCCTGCGGCTGAAGGCGGCGGGGCTGGACGTCCCGGTGGGGCAGCTCTCCGGTGGCAACCAGCAGAAGGTGATCCTCGGCCGCTGGCTGCTGCGCCGGCCGCGCGTCCTGCTGCTCGACGAGCCGACGCGCGGCATCGACGTCGGCGCCAAGAGCGAGATTTATGACCTGATCGGCCGGCTCGTGGCCGGGGGACTTGGCGTCGTCCTCGTCTCCTCCGAGCTTCCCGAGCTGCTCGGCCTCTCGCACCGCGTGCTGGTGCTGAACCAGGGGCGGCCGAGGGGTTTCTTCGATGGCGACGCGGCCACGCCGGAGCGGGTCCTGAGCGCCGCTGCCAGAGTCTGACCATGCTGAAGCGTCTGAAGGATCTGAAGATCGACTGGCGCGCGCTCACCATGGTGGGAGCGCTACTCGCGATCTGGGTCGTCTTCTCGATCGCCACCGATGGCACCTTCCTGCTGCCGCGTAACCTTTCCCTTCTCGCCCGGCAGATGGCGGTGACCTCCATCCTGGCGGTCGGCATGGTGCTGGTGATCGTCGCCGGCCAGATCGATCTATCCGTCGGCGCTCTGGCCGGTCTGACCGGCGCCCTCGCGGCCCTCGCCTACGCCCGGTTGGGATGGCCGCTCGCTCTCGCCATCCTGCTGGCGCTCGTCGTGGGAGCGACGCTGGGAGCCCTGGAAGGGAGCCTCGTCGCCTGGCTGGGTATCCCTCCCTTCATCGTCACCCTGGGCGGCATGCTTGTCTTCCAGGGAGCGCTCCTCGGCGTCACCGGAGGCGTTTCGACCTCGCCGCCGCGTCCATTCCTCTTCCTGGGGCAGGCCTATCTGCCGCCGCTGGCGGGCTGGATCGTGGCCGGAGCCGTCGTCGTGGCCTTGGCGTTCACCGCCATGCGAGTCCAAGGCCGCAAGAGATTGGGACGCCTCGGCCTCGCCGTCCTCGCGGTCGGCGCCGTCGCGCTGATGAACGCCTACGCGGGAGTCCCGGTGCCGGTCCTGGTCGTCCTGGCCCTGGCGACCGTCCTTTCGACCGTCGCGTATCACACCCCCTTCGGGCGTCATCTCTATGCGATCGGGGGAAATCGCGAGGCCGCCTTCTACTCCGGCATCGCCATTGAGGGCCACCTCGTCGGAGTCTTCACCCTGATGGGCCTGCTGGCCGGAGCCGCCGGAGTGGTCCTCACCGCCAGAGTGGGAGCCGCCACCCCCAACGCCGGCCAGCTCATGGAGCTCGACGCCATCGCCGCCGCCGTGATCGGAGGAACCTCCCTCCTCGGGGGTCAGGGAACCGTCTGGGGAGCCCTCCTCGGAGCCCTGGTCATGGCCTCTCTGGACAACGGCATGAGCCTCCTCAATACGGAGGCGTTCTGGCAGCCGATCCTAAAAGGGGGGATTTTGGTTGCCGCGGTGGCGGTGGATATGGCGGGGCGGCGGGGTCGGTAGGGGTGCCACGCCTCGCGTGTGTGCTATTGCATTGGCTGGTCTCTCGTCAGTCGGCACCGGACAACATGCCCTAGCTGGGCGGTGGCGCGGTCAGTTGGATATTGCCACAAGATCTCAAGTCCGTTGGATATCGTGAGGGGCGCGGGAATTTAAGCAAGGGGCAGCTATCCTCTCCCTGAGGCTGTCGAACCTGCGAGATAACCGCCTCGATTTCTGGGGTCACGTGGCGATATGGTACGACCCGCTGAGTGAACGGAATTGGCTCGGCTACGAGGTTGTAGTACAGCTCAAAATGCCGGTCAATGCTCATGCTGGATTTATCGCACGAATTTCCCGCCATTAGGTGGTCATGCTCCGGCACGTTGGTGAGCCAAACGTCAATCGTTTTTTTGCCTCCATCTCCCAGCACGATCGTTCTCTTAGGCTTTACTGCGCTTATAGCAGCCAAATCACGAGAGACAATCTGTATCTTGGAGCCAGAGGGTATCTGTAGCGTTACCATTACGGCATCGCTCACGGCTTGCACGATAGTCGACCGGGTGCTCGCGTTCAGGGCCCTGAACTCATAGGGATAGATCTTTTTCTGTTCGGGTTCCTGAGCGAGGTGGCAAGAGGAAACACGGCCATCGTTAATGGCCAGCCGCGCCGAGATAGGGCAGTTCTCGGCTGATCCAAGGCAGTCTGGGTTTACGCTCGCTCTTTTCCCCTGCGTCGCCAGCAAGGTCTGCATCTCTGGAATCCAGTGCAGAGAACTGCTCTCTTCCGGAGTCGAGGGTAGCGTGCTTGCCGCTTTTTGCCCCTGGACGGTAATTAGCCTACGCACATGCTTTCCGCTGGGTGTCACCACCTCCACGCTGAGGCTCTCGTGATCTAGGCTCCAGGAGCCGGAGATCGCGGGGGCTGTCGGCTGCTCGATTTTTCTAGACATAGTGCAAGCGGCGCCGTTGGCTTTGCACTGGCCTGCCATCGCATAGAGTGCCGGGGCATGAGACGGGATACGGCAGCCGTCGGAGGCGTATTGGGGTGTTCGAGCATCCACCAGCAGTGCGGTGTAAGTCGTGGGCGAGTCATTGGAGTTGGGCACGAAGGCGATGAGCCCATAGAGAATCAGTCGCACGGTCACCATTAGATCCCCCTTGCGGAGAGGCAAGTCCGCTATTCGCTGGCGAGCAAGTCGCGAGCGGCCTATGGATTGTAAAAAAGCTGTTCCTCAAGCTGCCGTGTCGACAGTATGAAGGCTTCAAAAACGTTGGACGGACGGGAGAGGAGTTTTCACCAAGCGCCGATTAGCTCGAAGGGAGCCCATGACCGGGGCAAGGCGAGGGTATGGTCGCCGTTTCCAAGCATCTCGATCTGGGCTGAGCGTAAGGCTGTGGCCACGCTCTCGCCCTGGTGGAGATGCAAGTGGAAGCTCGCCATCAGCCGGGCGCTGGCGTCGTCGTTCACATCCCAGAGGCTTGCCACAACGGCGGGTACGCCCGCGGCGAGGAAAGGCGCAGCGAGGCTGAGCGCCCCCTCGGTCTGGGACAGCGCACCTACTCCTGTGCTGCAGGCCGAGAGCACGATAAGCCGCGTCTTTTCGAACCTTCTGCCCAGGAGCTGGTAGGCGTAGAGGAGGCCCGAGTCGGAAGCCGAGTGACCAGGGGCAAAAACTAGGGCGGAGAGCATGGGATTGTCGCGATTGCGTAGCGCGTGACCGACGAAATGGACGATCCCGTAGCGGCCTGCCTCGATAATGAAGCGGGAGGTAGTGGCCTGAGTCCCCGAGAGGACGAGAGCCGGAGCTTGGAGAGAAGCGACGGCTGCGGCCTCGCCGTGCGCTGCTGGGAGATGAGAGAGCCCCTGGAGCAGGCCTCGATCGAAATCGGGATCGGCGATAACCAGGGTACCCAGCGAGGAGACATTGCGCAGGACGCGAGCCCGTTCAAGGCAGGCGGCGAGGATGCTGGCGCTGGGAACCGCGACGAGGGTCCTGTCCTGGATGAGCCGGCGGCCCGTCACGGGGTCAACCAGAGCGGCAAAGGGCAGGGCGTATAACATCTTGTCGGGGATCAGCACTAGCGTGTCTCTAAAGGGTATATGGCGAGCGAGGGGCGTGATCAGGAACTGGTGGAGGCCGGTGGCAGCTTTCTTCTCTTCGCCTTCTTCCCCTCTCGCCAAGGCTTGGCGCCAAGCCTCCCAGCGTTTCTCGATGTCCTTCGCCCCCTCAGGCAGGACCACGAGTTCCACCCCGCCCGAGCCGAAGACCCAAGCGAGGGTTCGATCCTCCCGTACCAGATACTCGACCACAGTAGTGTGCGGGGGTAGCTGCCTGCGGAGATCGGCGATCGAGCGCGGGCGGACGGGAGAGCGTAACGCCTCGGCTCGGCCGGGAGCCTCCCGGGGAAGATTTGCGATCCAATCGAAAAGCACCCTGGAACGTGTCCTCTCCGCTGCTTCCAGAGCAGCCTCGCTCCCCCGGCCGTTGGCAATGCGAAGATCCACCAGCCGCTCGAAAGCCTCGCGCGCTTGGTCGAGATAGGAGGCCCGCTGCAAAGCCCCGTCGATGCGATTACGCTGCGCCTCGAGTTCCGCCACCGCGCCATCCAGATCCTGCTCCGCCGCCTGCGGATCGCGGAGGGCCAGATGTGCGTGAGCCCGCTCGACGAGAAGGGAGGGGATGAAGTAGCGATCTTTGCCCATTACCAGGGCGGTCTCGGCGGCGGCTAAGGCGCCGGCCGGGTCCTGTTCCCTGCGGATTTGGGATTCGGTGATCCGGAGTTCGTAAAAAACAGTGGTCCGGTCTGCCTCCGAGGTGAGATGGCTCGCAGCGACTTGGGCCTCCTGAAGGTCACTCATGGCCTCGGCGTACTTACCCAGCCGGTGGCGGATAGCCGCGCGCTGGCGCAGGGCGGTCGAGACGACGCCTACCTCTTTCAGCGCGCGGGCCGCCCGCACCGCCTCCTCCTGGAAATAGAGGGCGGTCTTCGGCTCCGGCAGGTCCGATGCGGTATCCGCGAACACCATCCGCATGCGGTCCTCATCTCCGACCTCGACCGCGAGCTGGAGAGCTGTGTAGCGATGCGTCCAAGCGCTATGGGAGTCACCCAAAATGTCTAGGTTGCGCGCGAGGAGTCCTTGGACACCCGCGATGTTGTTGGTTTCGCGAGTCTGCATGAGCAGCTCTAGGGAGAAGCGCAGGGCGGCCAGGGATTCAGAGGGGCGAGCCTGAAGGAGCAGGACCGTTCCCATAAGCCAGGAGGCCCGGCCGCCAAGGCTCTTGTAGGACTTTTCGACGCCAGTATCGCGGAGCTGCGTGAACTGCGTGAGGGCGCGGTCGTAGTCGCGCATTAGATAGCTGCGATGGGCCAGGCGAAACCTTGCCCAGAGGGAGAACGGGCTCCCAGCCCCCTCCAGATCCTGACGTGCCGCTTCAAGTGGAGGCCCCGCTCCCTCAGCGTCCCAGACTTGCATCCGGCTTAGCCCGTCGCGGTAGGCGAGATGCCCGGCCACCAGATTCTCCAGGGCAGCGCCACTGCTGCGTTCAATGGTCTCGACGCTCTCCAGCAACAGGCGGTCGCCATTGAAGCGCGCGATAGCGTCGCCGATGGCGCCGGCTTCCGCTAGAGCCCGCCTTGCCGCTTCGCCCTGCCCCGAGTGGAGGGCCTGCGCCCACTCGGCAAGGAGATCCTCTTCGGCATGAAGGCGCGCTCGTTGAGGAAACTGGGAAACCACTCGCTCAATGCTATTTCGATCCTTCTGGAGAGAGGCGTGTCGTAGCACCTCAGGTATTGGCTTCCACCGCTTCACCTCAGGCGGATGGTAGAACTCTGCTTGGCGGGCCTTCGCCTCGGCAATCCACTCGGGACCGTCGCCTGCCGCGAGGTACCGTTCCCAGGCCGTGCGCGCCTCGGACAGCAGACAGAGGCGTTGCAGGGCAACGGCACGATTGAAAAGGGCTTCCTTCAGGCTCGGATCGAACTCGATTGCACGATCAGCGGCGGCCAGCGCGGCCAAGACATGCTGGGGATCCTGGCGGAAAACAAGATGCGCGGCTGCGAGATCACTCCACCAACCCGCCTCGCGAGGGGCCAGGGCCACAGCGCGGTCGAGCCGGTCAATGGCGGCTTCCGGGTTGCCCGTGAGTAGTTGGAGCTCTCCCTGTTCAGCGAGCGATTCGGGCGAAGTCGGCATTGCCATATCCTCGGTACCATGAACCGCCCTCCGCACCTCCCGTCTGGAGATTGGCGCGCGTCTAGCACCAGGGTTTACGGGTGTGTAGGGGGCGTAGGCGAACCCCACAAGTCTCCCCTCGCTCGGCCGCACTCTCCCCACTGCGCGAACCAGCTTCTCCTTGGCTGACGGCCGGCACGAGGCAAGCAGCAAGAGAATAGCCCCGAACGAAAGGGAGAAAATCCCGCAGCGATGGCAGAGGGTGCGCAAAACATCGCCAATACTATCCTACCCGCAGCAGAACGCGCAGGAGGGTTGCCTGGTGCGTCGGCGGGCAATCAGCGCGCCAGACGGGACCTGCCCCGAGTCGGTGGAGCGAGCGGTCCGATCCCGCCTGTCTGGCCGCAGGAGCAGGCAAACCCGAAGGACAAGACAAAAATCTTCGCGCGTGTCCGTCTATTGGAGGGACAGGTCGTTAAGGAGAGAGGTGGCCTATCTCTGTAGAAAAGGAGTCTTTATGCCAATTCGCCGCATGGCTGTGATGGTTGGTATCTTTTTTTCGTTCAGCTTTCCCTTGTTGGCCGTCGTCAGCAAGCCAGCGCAGTGGACCATTATGGTGTATATGAACGGCAAGAATAATTTAGAGACCGATGCTATCGAGAACTTTCTCCAGATTGCCGACGTAGGTAGCAGCAAGGAGGTCAACCTGCTGGTTGAAATGGGGCGCCCTCAGGACCACTACACTTCCGACTACGGCCCTTGGTCTGGAGTGCTGCGGTTCCGCGTCGAGCGGAAAAGCAAGCCGACTCCCGAATACGCCAAGATGGACCTCGCACGAGCGGGGCGCAGCACGGATATGGGGAGCGCTCAGACTTTGGCCGAGTTCATCGACTGGTCCCGCACGAACTACCCCGCCCGGCACTCCATGCTAATCATCTGGAACCACGGCCAGGGGTGGCGGTTCCAGCTCTCCAGGGATCGCTCACTACGGGCTCGCACCTCGGTGGAACGCAATCCGGCACACAGCCCTCGGGGCGTTACGCCCTCTCCCGCCGTCCTGCGCTCGGTGTCGTTCGATGAAGACCGGAAAACCTTCCTCTACAACCGTGATATTCAGGACATTCTCGCGGCCTCACGGCCGGTCGACATCCTGGGTTTCGACGCCTGCCTTATGTCGATGCTCGAAACCGCCTACGCCATGCGGCCCTTGCTGCCTGCATCGCCCTCTCTACTGCAGAGAGGCGGTGCCGGTATCATGGTCGCCAGCGAAGAACTTGAGCCGGCAGCAGGCTGGCCCTATCGGCAATGGCTGCCGCGCCTTCTGGCCAAGCCCGCCATGACGTCCAGAGAACTCTCGGCGCTGCTTGTCTCGGCCTACCGTGAGCGCTATGGTGACACCTACAAGACCACCCTCTCCGCGATCGATCTAGCTAAGGTGGCGTCCCTCGCAGAAGGGTTAACCGACTTCTCCAGCCTTTTGGGGCAGCAGATCGATCACGAACTCCCGGTCTTCCGCGAGGCCCGGCTCGCCTGCCGGCATTATGGTGAGGAGGCGGGGTTGGAAACCTCGGTCGACCTAAGTTATTTCCTGGACCGGTACGCTAAGGCGAGCGGGAACAATGACTTGGCCGAGAAGGCTCGAGCTGTGCGCACCCTTATCACCCAAGCAGTGGTCGCCAACTATGCCTCCCAGCGACTCCAAGGGGAATATGGCTCGTTCGGGATCGCGATCTACTTTCCTGCCTCAAAAAAGGACTTCGACGACGATTCACCGGACAACCACGGGTATCAGCTCGACAACACGGACCATCCCGTGGAGTTCGTCCAGATGAAAAAGGGCTGGGCACCGATGCTCCACGAATACTTCAAGCGTGTGCCGGGGCAGCCATCATGAAAGGTGCGCTAGCCGCCGGGCTGCTCACACTGGTGCTGAGCTTCATCGCGGGAACTGCGCAGGCGGGAACTCCGCCCACCTGCCCGCTCGCTAGCGGCATCGCTTCCGGGAAGGCGCAGCATCTCGATTTCTATGCTCGGATGGCGGGTAGGGCGACGCCACAATCCATCACTTTGGAAGCGGGTGGGCCGCTCTTCATACACCTGCAGAGGGTCTCACAGCTCAGGGGGCGTGCCCGCATCGTCTTCTCGCGTTCCGCCGCCTCGACGCAGCCAGCCGAGACAATCTGCGATACTGGATGGATAGAGGTGGCCGCCGTCCCACCCAAGACGTTGACTGTGCCCGCGGCAGCCGTGGCACGGGGTGTCTGGAGGGTCGACGTCTTCGACGAGATCGAGGGAGGGCCGACCGGGGAGTTCCCCTACATCTTAGATATTGGTTTGATCGCCGTCGACGCGGCCGACGGATTTCACGCCCAGTTCCTCGGCAACATACCGTTGAACCATGTCTTCGATCCGCAACTCAGCGGTACGCTCGTAGCGTGTGATCTTGCCACGGAGGCGAAGCCCAGGCGGCCAGGGAGCCGTCTGGAGACCGTGTGGCACCGCCAAGGAGTGAAGGTCGGCGACGTCCCGCTCCTGGCAGTCGTGCCCGCCGGCCGGTTTCTCTCGGCCAAAGTGTCGGTGCGGCGACCGGCCCGTTTCGAGGTGTTTTTCTTCGCCAAAGAGATGAGTTCCCTCCCCTTCGTTCCCGTCTGTAAACGGGAGGTCGCGATCAAGACCCTTGGAGGAGGAGCGGTGGCAGTGACGGGACGGGCCGCCTGGGACCGCGTCATGCGGCCGGTCTGGCGGGTCGAGGTACGTCGCCTAGCTCCTTCTGGCGGGATCGAAGTCGCCGACCTCTCCCTCCTTCGCGATTGGGATCCGGAGCGGTCGGAGGATCTGGAGAAGAGCGTCCGGCCGCTTCTGAAGAACCAGTTTGTCTGCGTGGGGCGTCCGCCGCGGGACAGAAACTCCAGGGCTGGTGCACATGCGGCTTCCACAGATCCCGGCGATAACCAATTCGCCCGTGTGACTGGGATTACCCTGCGGGCCGGTGATGGGCTACCGCGGCCGCAGGCCGTGGCTCTTGGCAACGCTCTTCAGGAGGCTCTGGGAATTTGGTCTGCGGAGTGCCCGACTTGCAACTACGACGCTCTCTCTGTGGCGAAGATCGACAATGCCGTTTTCCTGCGTACCGACGTGCTAGAGCACTTGAGGGGCATCCGCGATCCGGCGGTTCCGGTATCTGCGCGGGATTCCGTGCCAACATTCTGGTTCGCCCATAAGATGTTCAGCCGGCCACAGGTCTTGCAGGATAGTCGGCCTACATTCACTGCTGTCAAAGCGGGGGACCTCGACAGGTTCTGTCGCTATCCACATGCCTCCCTACCACCTGAGCTACAGCGGATCAGCCGCGTGGCCGGTTGCCATGGAGCACCGCCCCCGGATCGAGGGAATGAGCTTCACCTGACCGTCTTGCTCCAGTTAGCTCGAGATACTAGCTGCGGGAGCGATGCCAACATTGTAGCGTGCGAAGCGGACAGTGAGTTGTTGGAGCTCAATGGCCGCGATTACTCTTTTCCAGCAGTTACCGATCCTGGTGTGGTCCTCGGTCGGGGACCGAAGCAGGTGAGTCTCGTTCACGTCATGCTGCACGAAGTGGGGCACTGGGTAGGTCTGGGCCACAGCAAAAACGACGAGGCGATGATGGCCGAGACGATGGAGACATCGCGCTGCATCAATCGTGACGACATGGATCGCTTGGCTCTCGTTCTGGCTGGCGGCTCTCCGCTGGGCAAACGATCGAGTGGCCCTCTGGCCCTGCGCTGGAGACGGGCGGGGTAGCGAACGGAGCCGGATGCGTGCGCAGCAAAAGAGCTGCCACCTTTTAATGTGCTTGGCGTAGCCGCCGTGGGTGTCCTGGACGTGCTTCCGTGGCCTTTTGCCTCAGTCGCGTTCGCCCAGGTAATGAACTGCTGGCGGCGGTCAAGCACCTATTCATCAGAAGGCCTGCGCTATTCGGCGACAGGAGCTTTCTTCTCGAAAGGAGCTGAGAGATGGCTCGGAAGACTTCCAACCGCAGTTGGAAAGCGGCGATGCTGGTTCTGGCTCTGGGGCTGGTGATGACGGCGCTCTTCCCGGGCCCTGCCCCGGTTCAGGCCTGCCAGAACTTCTCCGACTTCTGGACGTATTTCAGTGACGCCTCCCATACCACGGTCGTCGGGCATTGCGAGCAGGACTGCTTCTGCGCTCCGCGGTTCTGCACGAGGCAGAAGACGGCGTACTACATCCTGACCACGGTGCCGGGCTGCCTCTAAACCGAGGGCGCCGACGGGAGGATCGCCTGTCTCCCGGCGTTCCTCCTGGCGTCTCGGCTCCTCCTGGAGCTTCCCAACACCTGCGCCGGAGGTCAGAATAGCGGGACTATGAACCGCACTCCCCGCCTCGCCATCACTTCCCCTCTCCTCGTCTCTCTCGCTCTGGTCCTCTGCCTCGCCGCCGCTCCCGCCTCGGCGCTGGACGTCATCTTCCTCGTTCGCCATGCCGAGAAGGTGGACGACTGGCCGGCGGCGCGCGATCTGGATGCGTTCCGTCCTCTGACTCCGGCGGGAGTGGCGCGGGCCGAGGCGCTTGCGGTTCGCCTGAAGGGGGAGGGCGTCGGCGCGATCTACTCCAGCCGTACCACGCGATCCCTGGCCACGGGCGAGCCCTTGGCGAAGGCCGTCGGCAAGCCCCTGATGGCCGACGATGCTTCGACCAAGCCGGCCGAGATGGATGGATTCCTCACCGCTCTGCGCGAGAAACACTCTGGCGACCGCGCGGTGCTCATCGTGGGGCATTCCAACACCGTCCCCGAGCTGCTGGTGAGGCTTGGGGCGAAACCGGAGTGTTTCCAGCGCCTGGGAATCACCGGTCAGGCCGGGAGCCTGATGACCGAGAGCTACGACGGCCTGTGGCGCGTCGATCTCAAGAAGCAGGGTTGCGAGGCGATCGCGCGGGAGACGCAGGCGGAGGGCCGGCCTTCCAGATGAGCAATCGTTCCCAGGAGAATCTCTGCCTTATTTGCCAGAGCAGCCGCGCTGCTCTGCTCGGCGGCGGCTGCCCCACGCCCTGGAAGATCTTTCGCCCTGGAAAGAAGCGGGCGATCGAGCCCGCGTAGCTATAAATGTGCCGGACGTCGTACTCCCGGCCGCTGGTACGGCGCAGGAGCCGGGTGACCACGAGCTTCTGCAAGCGGTCCGGGAGCGCCAGCAGCCCAGGGATTCCGAAGTGCGGATCTCGCCGGAACAGATATCTCAGCCGCGGGGGCGTCGTCACCATGCACAGCCCGCCGGCCCGAAGAACACGGATGATTTCACCTCCCAGCAGCGCCGGACGGGAAACGTGCTCGATCGTTTCCAGGCACAGGACGGAAGTAAACGCATCGTCCCGAAAAGGCAGAGCTTCGCCGCTGGCGATGACCTGCAGAATGCGCAGGCCCGTCTCGGAACAAAGGTGCTGAAGGATGGGGTGAGGTTGGTGATCCAGGGCCACCACGGTCCTCCCGGCGAAGTTTGCGACGCCGGAGGCCACTCCGCCACTGCCGGATCCCAGGTCGAGGATGCGTAGCGGGCCGCTGAACCGGGCCGCGAGGAACTCGCCGATCTCCCGGCCTTCGGCCAACCGGCCCACCGTAAACTTCAGGTCCTGCTCTTCGTGAGCCGACGCCGGGCGTTGCGAGCGAGCCCCAATTCCCGCTTCGTAGACGGCTTCGAGATGTTGCCAGGGAACTGTGGTATTCGGCGACACGGCATGCAGTTTATCTCCACTTCAAGCAGGCGGCCCGATTCTTGCTGAGAAGGAGGGCGTCAGGATCGCGTCCTGATACCGACGGCGACGGACGCCGCCGGCTCTCAACTTCCTCGGGGTCGATCATGCTTCAAGCCTTGAAAATATCCATGCTCAAGCCCGTCCTGGGCTGTGCTCTCGTCGCCGTTTCCATGGGGATTTTGGGATGCGCCTCCTCGGCGCGGCTCCCCGTCACCGCCGGCACCGGGCCTCAGCCGGAAATTCCTCCGCCCAACAAGGCGCTGATCCCCCTGGTGAACGTCGTCACGGCCAAGGGCTGGGCCCAGGGGGGCAAGCCGGTCGCCGCCGACGGGACGGCCGTGGCCGCGTTCGCTCCAGGTTTGAATCACCCTCGGTGGCTCTACGTGCTGCCCAATGGCGACGTGCTCGTGGCCGAGACCAATGCCCCGAAACGGCCCCAGGACAACAAGGGGATCAAGGGTTTTTTCTTCAACCTTTTCCAGAAGAAGGCGGGCGGCGCCGTGCCCAGCCCCAACCGCATCACCCTGCTCCGGGATGCCGATGGGGACGGCGTCGCGGAGACGCGCTCGGTGTTCCTCACCGGGCTCTACTCGCCTTTCGGAATGGCGCTCGTGGGGAACAACCTCTACGTGGCGGACAGCGACGCCATTCTGCGGTTCCCCTACTCTCCCGGCGAGACACGGATCACGGTACCCGGCGTCAAGGTCGCCGGCCTTCCCGCCGGCCCGATCAATCATCACTGGACCAAGAGCCTCATCGCTTCCCGCGACGGCTCGAAGCTCTACGTGGGAGTCGGCTCGAACAGCAACGCGGCGGAGAACGGCATCACGGCGGAGGAGGGGCGCGCGGCGATCTGGGAGGTGGATGTCGCGACCGGCGCTCACCGGGTCTTCGCTTCCGGGCTGCGCAATCCGGTGGGCATGGCCTGGGAGCCCGAGAGCGGGGCCTTGTGGACGTCGGTCAACGAGCGCGATGAGCTCGGCAGCGATCTGGTGCCCGATTACATGACCTCCGTCCACCAGGGCGGCTTCTACGGCTGGCCCTACAGCTACTTTGGTCAGCACGTCGACTCGCGGGTGAAGCCGCAGCGGCCCGATCTCGTGGCCAAGGCCCTCGTGCCCGACTATGCCCTGGGGCCGCACACCGCTTCGCTGGGGCTGGCCTCCTCGGCGGGAACGTCCCTACCTTCGCGGTTCGGCCATGGGATGTTCGTGGGGCAGCACGGCTCCTGGAACCGCAAGCCGCGCAGCGGTTACAAGGTGATCTTCGTGCCCTTCGCCGCCGGCGCTCCGGCCGGCGAGCCGGTCGACGTGCTGACCGGCTTCGTCACCGAGCGGGGGGATGCGATGGGGCGGCCCGTGGGCGTTACAATCGACAAGTATGGCGCCCTGCTGGTGGCGGACG
Source organism: Thermoanaerobaculaceae bacterium (assembly GCA_963717295.1). Lineage (GTDB taxonomy): Bacteria > Acidobacteriota > Thermoanaerobaculia > Multivoradales > UBA5704 > DATARR01. The sequence continues at coordinate 4,958,613 of OY970330.1, read as the reverse complement.
ACGTGGGCAACACCGTCTGGCGAGTGACGGGCTCGACGGCGACCGCCAGCAAGTAGGAGGAGGCCCGGCCTTCGAGGCTTTGACCCCGGATGCCGGGCGCTGTACATTTCCTGCACATGGGATTGCTGAGCGACTCCGAGCGCGACTTTGCCACCGCGGTGGCGCATCTCAACTACGTCAATCCTTTCCTGGCCGAGCGGATCGAGTGGGAGCGGCGGGCTCTCGGCGCGGAGCATCTACCGGTCGACGAGGTCTGGCATTCGGGGGGCGATCGCGCGGGGCAGAATCCCAACGAGGCGCGGATCGCCGAGCGGGCGGCGGCGCTGGCCGAGAGGCTGCGAGAGCGGTTGGCGAAGGGGGTCCGCGCCACGGCGGAGGAGCTCGAGCTCTATCAGGACCTCGTGCAGCACCTGCTCTACTATCGCCATGAGGCGCGTTTCTACGCGATCCTCGTGGCGGCGGGCCGCCGGCCCGATTTCGGTTTCTATGAGGAGCACGCCGCCGATTGTGAGCGGTTCTTCGCCCCGGCCGCGGGGCGCCGGCGGACGGGGCCTGATCCGGCCCATCTGTTCGCCTGTTTCTTTCAGATCCGCCGCGCCTTCCACCATACGTTCCACGCGATCGTCGGCGGCTCGATGCCGGCGGCGCGTCTGCGCGCCAAAGCGTGGCAATCGATCTTCACTCACGACCTGCGGCGCTATCAGCGGGTTCTCTATGAACGCCTGGGCGATGTGACGACGCTCATCACCGGCCCGTCGGGTACGGGCAAGGAGTTGGTGGCGCGCGCCATCGCCTTGTCGCGTTACCTGCCTTTCGATCCCGAAACGCGCAGCTTCGGCGAGCGTCCCGAGGAGTCGTTCTTTCCCCTGAATCTCTCCGCGCTCTCGCCGACGCTGATCGAATCCGAGCTCTTCGGCCACCGCCGCGGCGCGTTCACCGGCGCCGTCGGCGACCGTACCGGCTGGTTCGAGGTCTGCCCGCCGCTCGGCACGGTGTTCCTCGACGAGATCGGCGAGGTCGATTCCGCCATTCAGGTCAAGCTGCTGCGGGTGCTCGAAACCCGCACGTTCCAGCGGCTGGGCGACACCAAGGAGCGGCGCTTCCGGGGCAAGGTGGTGACGGCGACCAATCGCGATCTCGACGTGGAGATGAGCGCCGGCCGCTTTCGCGAGGATCTGTATTACCGGCTCTGCGCCGACCGCATCGAGACGCCCTCGCTCGCCGAGCGCGTCCGCGACTCGCCGCGGGAGATCGCGGACCTCGTGTTCGTTCTCGCCGAGCGGCAGGTGGGGGAGGAGCTGGCGCCCGAGCTGGCGGCGGAGGTCGTGGCCTGGATCGACGGCCGTCTCGGGAGCGACTACCCCTGGCCCGGCAACGTCCGCGAGCTCGCGCAATGCGTGAGCAACATCCTGATTCGCAGTGAATACCTCCCTGCCTCGCGGGGCTCGGCCACGGACCCGCGCCGGGCCGTGGCGGACGAGATCCTGAAAGGCGGCCTCTCGGCGGACGAGGTGCTGGGGCGCTACTGCACGCTGATCTATGCCGAGACGGGGAGCTATCAGGAATCCGCCCGCCGCCTCGGGCTCGACCGCCGCACCGTCAAGGCGCGCGTGGAGCCGGGGCTGCTCGCGAGGTTGCGGTCCGCCCGGGGGTAAGGGCCCGGGCGGGAGAGGGGTTTAGGGGTGAGGGCTTACGGCGCCTTGGGCGCCGCGGACTGACCGGTCAGCAGGGCTTCCAGCTTCTGGATGCGGGCCTCCTGCTGCTCCAGTTGGGTTTTCTGCTGCTCGACCTGGCTCAGCAGCTCGCCCACCCGGGCCTGCTGCGCCTCGGCATTGGCGTGCTGCTTCTGGACCTCGTTGAGGAGCATGGCGTTGATCCAATGGTAGCGCACGGTTTGGGGCTGGCCCTTGGCGTCGTATTGCACGAGGGCCGGGTAGACCTTCGCGACCTCTTCGGCGACGAGGCCGTACTGAAGAAGGTGGGAGCCGTCGTCGACGCCGGCCTTGTAGTGGAAGGTGACGGGACGGAGCTTCATCAGGTTCTGGCTCGCATCGCCCATGTCGTCGATGTCCTCCTTGTAACGGATCGAAGAGGTCACGGTGCCGAGCTGGCCGTTGCTGTCGATGAACACCTGGGTCCCGCTCGACACGGTGACGCCGTTCACGCCGGCCAGGAAGGCCGCGGTCTGCGTGGTGGAGCCGATGCGGATGGTGTTCGACTCGTTGCCCGGCGCGCGGTTGCCGATGTCGATGTTGTTGCTGCCGCTGGTGATGTTGGTCCCGGCTAGAAAGCCGACGCCGATGTTGCCGGAGCCGGACGCGTTGCCCAGGGCATTGGAGCCGAGCGCCGTATTGTTGCTTCCGGTCGTGTTGCCGAACAGGGCGTCGAAGCCGAACGCCACGTTGGAGCCGCCGGTCGTGTTGTTGTTCAGGGCGGAGGCTCCGAACCCGGAGTTCGCGCTGCCGGTCGTATTGGCGTTCAGGGTGCTGCCGCCGAGAGCCGCGTTGGCGATGCCCGTGGTGTTCGAGAACAGGGCGAACGAGCCGACTCCCGTGTTGGCGCCGCCGCTGGTGGTGGAGAAGCAGGCGTCGGAGCCGACGGCGGTGTTGTCCGATCCGGAGGTGTTGGAGGCCAGGGCGCTCTCCCCCAGCGCCGTGTTGCGGTTGCCGGTCGAGACCGCGGGGTTGCCCGCGCCGGTGCCGAGATAGAGATCGTTGAAGCCGGCGGCGTGGAGGTTCGAGACGCAGAGGAAGAGCGCGGTGAGCAGGACGACAGAGTAGCGAAGCTGGGCGTTGGACATGAAAGACCTCCTGGGTAGAGAGCCGCTCGAGGGCCACTGTTGCTTTTGATCCTCACGGAAGAAGACCTATAAGCAGCGGTGCGCGTCCGCGCTTTCAGCGAGCCCGCCGCGGGAAGTCTTGATACGATCCCCCTCCGGTTTTTCCGCCGGCCCATAGGAGAGCTTCCAATGACGATGTCCTTCCCGAGTTTCCCGCAGTCTCCACGCACCCGCGGACTGGCCGTGGTGTTGCTCGCCCTGCTGACCGCTGGGACGGCGGGTGCGTCCGCCGCCGAGCCGCCGAAGCCGGCCGCGCCTGCGGCGTCCGCGAAAGCCGCCGCGCCTGCGCCGGGCATCCCATCCCTCCACGCCGGCGAGCCCACCGCCGAGAAGCAGTTCAAGAACATCAAGGTGCTGCGCAGCATGCCCGCCTCGCAGATGATTCCCGTGATGCACCTGTTCGAGGCCTCCCTGGGCGTCTCCTGCAACTTCTGCCACGTCACCGAGAACAACCAGTTCGAGCTCGACACCAAGCAGGAGAAGGAAACGGCCCGCGAGATGATCCGCATGGTGATGGACATCAACAAGACCAATTTCGAAGGCCATACGGTCGTCACCTGCAACACCTGCCACGGCGGCAGGGAGCACCCCGTGGCGGTGCCGCCGATCCCCCAGGGTCAGGTCGCCGAGAAGGCCAAGGCGGAGCCGGAGGCGCGGGAGAAGCTGCCGAGCGCCTCCCAGATCCTGGACCGCTATATCGAGGCGCTCGGCGGTCGGACGGCGCTGCTGGCGGTGAAGAGCCGGGTCTCGCGCGGCACTCTGCTGCACGCGAAGGCCGAGGAGGGCGGCGCCAAGGTCATCAACCGGGGGCAGGAAGATCCGCTGGAGATCTCCGTACAGTGGCCAGGAAAGGTGACGGCGCTCGTCGGTCCCTCCAACTGGCGCCTCACCGAGCGGCTCGACGGCACGTCGGGGACGGTCGAAATGCCGAGCAAGCAAGCTCGTCCCATGACCGGGGGCGAGGTCGCCCGCTTCACGGCGCTGGGCGATCTGCGCCGGGATCTCGATTTGCAGGACCGGGCCGACAAGGTTCGGGTCGGCGGCAAGGACAAGATCGACGGACGGGAGGTTTACATTCTCCGCGCTCCGACGGCGGAGGGAGGCCGTGAGCTCCTGTACTTCGACGTCCAGACAGGGCTGCTGCGGCGCCGGCTCACCTACCATCCGACGGTGCTCGGCAACGATCCCGAGCAGACGGATCTGGAGGACTATCGTCCGACCGGCGGCAAGCCGGGAGGCGTCAAGGTGCCGTTCGTCATCAAGTCCTCCTACCTCGACGACACTCGTCTCGGCACCACCTCGAAGCTGACGGAAGTTCTCGACAACGTCACGCCGTAAGAAGCGACGCCCCATCCCCCGGAGATGTCGCGGCGTCTCCGGGGGATGGGGGCGCGTTCGTTGCGTCCGGCGCGTCTCCGTTCCGCTTCGCTTCGGGGGGCGATGCGGCTTCACGATGGGCTTAATGGATTGGGCCTGTTTGCTTGCGGCTCGCTTTAGACCGCGCAGCGCACCATCAATAATAGAGATTGAACACAAACGCACCATTTCCCGAGGAGGTCACTGTGATGACTGTTAACCGCAAGCTCGTCCGGATGATCCTGATGCTCGTGGTGGTGGCCCTGGCGATGTCTCCGGCCGTGAATGCCGCCAAGGGTGGAAAGGTTGTGAGCCTGTCAAGAGCCGCGCACAACGTCAAGGGAGCCGCGCACACCTCGTCCTTCGGCAGCGGCAGCTCGATCGCAGCCGGCATCTGTGCGTCTGGCGCGTGTGACTGCTCCATCTGTGTGTGCTATGGCACCTCCGACTGCTGCGACATCGGATGCGAAGTCTGCTGGGCTTATCGCGACAGCCAGGGCTATTGCGCCATCTGAACCCGAGGGCCGAAGCCGGCGAGATGTCACGCCGGCTCCGGCCGCCGCTAGCCGCCGCGCCTTGGATAATTCTTAATTCCGTCTCGGCGCCAGCTCCAACGGAACTTCCAAACACCTCTGAGGAAGGGGGCGTCGCACTTCCTCCCGAGAAGATGCCGCAACCTCCACGGAAGTCACGGCATCTCCGTGACCGGATCCTCCCCGGTCGCGTCCGGCGCTTCTCAGTTCCCTTCGGTTCCGGCAACTCCCCCGCCACCGCCTGGCCGGACCCATACAACGCCGCAACGGATCGGAACGTCGCGGCATCGCCGAATACAACGCGGCATTGCAGAAGGCGGCGCCGCATCGTAAGGAGTCAATGCGGCAGCGAATGAGGCGACGTCACGCCGGCTTCATCGGATGCGGCATCGCCTCGATCTCTTGCGGCATCTATTCTCACGATGCGGCATTAGATGATTTGGATGTCGCATCCGATGGAGATGACGCGGCGTCTCGTTTTGGGATGCCGCATCGACTCCGGATAAGCCGCGACAAATTTATCTGTCGCGGCGTCGCAAAATACAATGCGGCATTATCCAAAGTCGACGCGGCATTGTATTCGGAGACGCCGCGTCGTCTTTATCCGATGCCGCGTTGATTCCCGCTGTCGCGGCATTGCGCCGGGCGGAGCTCGAGATTCCGGATGGGACGTCGGCGCGCGGCTGGACTTGCGGCATTGGATGGCGGTATCGTCTCGCCAACGGAAGCAATGACGCAAGCGCATCCGGCGGTGCCGCGACTTCTCCGCCCGGCGAGGAGCCTTAAGATGGATACGAACGTTTCGATCGCGCAGGTGCTCTCCGAGATGGAGACGCAGATCGGCCATCACGAAGGCCAGGAGGCCTTTCACGCGCAGCAGGAGACCTTCCATCGCGACCAGCGGGCCCTCCATGCGGAGACGCTCGCCAGGGTGAGGGAGCGCTACGAGGCGTTCCGGTCGGCGGTGACGGCCGCCGGCGAGGTCGTGGAGCTCAGGCCGGCGGCCGCGGCACCGGCCGCCGAGCTGGTTCTTCCCGCCGATCGTCCGATCACCTTGTCGAAGCTGGCCGCCCGGCTGATCGCGAGCAAGGGCAAAGACGAAACCTTCACGCCCACGGCGGTGGCCCGGGAGCTCAACCAGCGTTTCCCCGCCCAGCTGCGTCACCCGGTCGCCGGCCGCGACCTCTCGGTCTGCCTGCGTCGTCTCCTTGGCCAAGGCCGCCTGCGCCTCGTGAAAAAAGGTGGCGCCGTCCACGAAGCCATGTACGGGCAGCGGAAGTAGGCCGCCACCCCTGGAAGCTCAAGTCAGCGGGTGGTGGTCGGGGTGCCGCAGGCGTCCGACGGGCGGACGATCGTGTCCTTGATCGGTACCGTCAGGGAGCCTCCGTAGATCTGCTCCAACGTGTGGACGCCGAGCGGCTGGAGGGTTTCACGGCGGATTTGTAGTTTGCGGTGAGCCTTCTTCATCGAGGATCTCCTTCTGCGTTTGAGGGCGGCATGCCCGCTTTCTTGTACGTAGGAAGGGGCTAGTTTGGCTCACCGGCGCGAGTGGTATTCTCTTTCTGGACAAAGGAGGGACCCATGCGAAGCTCGAACGAGGGTGTCCGGTTTCCCCGCATCGAGTCTGCCAGCCGTCCGGCAACGGACGAGCCCTTCAAGCGCAGGCGCATTCTGCCGGCCTATCAGGAGCTTCTCGATGCCCGAGCGCTTCAGGGCGGCACGGACAGCACGCAAATCATTCAAGAAGACCGCGATTACCGCTGAGCTCCATGCATGGTCGGCGGTTTGAGGCCCAACGGGCCGCCCTTCTTTAGCCCAGGGCATCGCCCTGGGTCACGAGGGATTAGCCATATCAATGCGGCCTGAAGGGCCGCGCTAATCGCCGAGCGCTTCAGGGCGGCACGGACAGCACACAGATCATTCAAGAAGACCGCGATAACTGCTGACCGCTGCTTCGAGATGCTTCAGGCGGAGCCGCATCATCCGTCGCTACTCTCAAGAAGGTTGGGGTGCTGTGGTCCGCTCGGGTCGGCCTGCGTTTTCGTGCGTGGGCGAAGGATCGCCCCGAGGGCTTGGTCTGGTTCTGGATCGGTCCCCCATAATCGCTATGAGCAACTGGGCGGCGAGATCACTCAGGCCGAGGCCCAGTTTTTGCCCCGAGGGGGCTCAGGCATGTTAGCCGGGGGCTGGCGCTTTTTGCCAGCCCCCGGAAACCAGGCCGCCACCTTTTCTAGAGCCCCGAAGGGGCGGCGGCGACTCATCGTTGGAAGCAAACTGCCGCCGCCCCTTCGGGGCTCCAGAGTTTTTGACCACGTCTACCGGGGGCTGGCAAAAAGCGCCAGCCCCCGGCTACATGCCATTGCCCCTTCGGGGCAGACCGCGAGATGTGTTTAAGGCGGTAGCACAGCCAGAAAACCAGGCGCGTCAAGTCGGCTCAACGCTCGGCGACGACGGGCCTCACTTCCTCGGGCACGTTTTCGCCTCCTCATGTGTCTAAGGCGATATGGGGGTCCCACGAACGGGACCTCCCTCGTCGATTGGGAGGAGGTTCTCCATGTCCCGCACGACCATGCTTTTAGGCTTGCTCGCCCTTGCCGGGGTGGGTCTTGCCGGTGTCGCGACGCATACCGCGCAGAGCGACACCCGGCCTGATACCCGTACAGATACCCCGACTGATGCCCGGCCCGACACTCGGCCCGCCGCCGCTGCTTTCGTTTCGTCCTCGTTCCGGTTCCCGCAGGCGCCTGGCTCGGGTGCGGCGGCGGAGCCGGCTTCCCCCATCCAGCTCACCGCGTCCGACGGGACGGGCCTCTCCCTGGTGGCGCTGGAGGCGAACGGGGTTCTTGAGCCGCCGCTCGCCTTCACCGAGTTGCACCTGACGTTCGAGAACCCCCGCGATCAGCGGATCGAAGGGCGGTTCCGCATCGCTCTGCCGCCGGGCGCGGCGCTCAGCCGGTTCGCCATGAAGATCGGCGGCGCCTGGCAGGAGGGCGAGGTGGTGGAGCGCCAGCGCGCCCGCGTGGCCTATGAGGATGCTCTCCACCGGCGGGTGGACCCGGCTCTGCTCGAACAGGAGGCCGGCAACGAGTTCTCGGCGCGCGTCTTCCCGATTCTGCCCCGCGAGCGTAAGGAGATCGTCGTCTCCTACTCCCATGCTCTGGCCCGGGCGGATGAGCCCTACGTCCTTCCTCTCCAGGGGCTTGCCAGCGTCGGCCGGCTCGACGTCCGCGTCCTGCTGGGCGATCATCCGGCCGGCGATACGAAGGCGGGCGGCGCGAGCAATCTGGGTGGCGAGGTCCACGACCGCCGGGTCGTCGAGCTCCACAAACGCGACTGGATTCCCGACCAGGATCTGAAGATCGGCCAGGACCGCGTGGCGAACCGCGCCGGGCTGCGGCAGGGCAATCTCGCCGTGGTGCGGGTCTCCGCTCCGGTCGAGTCCCAGCCGCAGGAGATCGCCGGTCTTTACGTGCTCGTGGATTCGAGCGCGTCCCGCGCCCTGGGCTATGCCACGCAGGTACGCCGGGTCGCGGATCTGGTCGCCGGCTTGCGAGGCGGCGCCGGCGGCTCGACGCCGCTGGGAATCGCCGCCTTCGATCAGGAGGTGGTGCCGGTCTTCGAAGGCCGGGCGGGCGACTTCGGCGAGGCCGAGATCGCGCGCCTGCGCTCCCGCCGGCCGCTGGGTGCCTCCGACCTCGGCAAGGCGCTCGGCTGGCTGGGCGACCGCTTGGCCAAGGCCGGCCACACCGGCCATAAATATCCCCGGGTTCTCCTCGTCACCGACGGTGTCGCAACCTCCGGCGACATCGAGGGGCGGGCCCTCAAGGCGGCGGTGAAAGCCCTGGGTGGACATGGCGTCGAGCGGCTCGACGTGCTGGCGGTGGGCGGCCTGCGCGACGAGGCGACGCTCAAGGAGCTGACGACCGGCAACCTGGCGCACGACGGCCAGCGCATCGACGGCGCCGCTCCGATCGCCGAGATCGCCCGCCGGCTGACCCTCGCCTGCCGCTCCGGCATTCCGGTGGCGATCGCGGGAGCGGCCTGGGTCTGGCCGGACACTCTCGACGGTATTCAGCCGGGCGACGAGACGCTGGTCTATGCCGATCTGCCGGCCAGGAAGGAGCTGCGGCTCACCGTCGGCGGCCGTTCCCTGGCGGTCGGCGAAGTGGCGTCCGCCGAGCGGCCATTGCTCGAACGCGCCTGGGCCCAGGCCCGCATCGAGCGGCTCCTGCACCTGCGCGAAACCGCTTCGGCGGGCGACGACGACCTGCGCCGGGCGCTTGGGCTGGAGATCGTGGAGGTGAGCGTTCGCAACCGGGTCTTGAGCCCGTTCACCGCCATGCTGGTGCTCGAAAGCACCTGGGACTACCAGCGCTTCGGGCTCGATCAGCACAGCCTCGCCGACATCCTGACGGTCGGGCCGGGCGGGCTGGACGTGCTCGCCCGCTCCCGGCCGCCCGCGACCGCGCAGGTTCCAAGCGCTCCGAAGAGCGCCCCCAGGCCGGATGAGGCCGATTCCGAGCGCTTCCAATCCACCGTTAACTTAGGAACGCTCGGGGGAGCGAATGGGGCGAGCGACGGGGTTGCGCCGGCGGCGGCGGACGAGATCACCGTGCTGGCCGAGTCGCCGCTGCTGGACACTCGTTCAGAAAGCGTCGAAGGCGGCGTCGCCGGTGGAGTCTCCGGCGGTGTGGCGGGTGGGGTCGTCGGCGGGGTCGCCGGCGGAACTCCGGGCGGAGTGCCGAGCGGGGAGAGGCAGGTCGCGCAGCCCGTCGAGGTGCCGGCCGACATGCCCCACCGTCGCACGGCAGCCCCGCCGCCGCCTCCCCCCGCGCCCCGGCCGGTGCCCGCCGAGGACAAGAAGCGCGAGGCGGCGCCCTATTCCGGGCGTTTCGCCGAGGTGAAGGAGCACCTGGCCGCCGGGCGCGTCGCGCAGGCCCGGTCAATCGCCGAAGCCTGGAACACCGAAGCACCGGGTGACGTGCTGGCCCTGCTGGCGCTGGGCGAGGCGTGGGAGGCCGCGGGCGAGTCCGCCGCGGCGGCCCGGGCCTACGGATCGCTCATCGATCTCTTCCCCAGCCGCGCCGATTTTCGGCGGCTGGCCGGCGAGCGCCTCGAACGGCTGGGAGATGCCGGGCGCGAGTTGGCGATCGACACCTACCGGAAGGCCGTGGCCGACCGGCCGGACCACCCTTCGGGCCACCGTCTCCTCGCCTGGGCGCTCCTGCGCGCCGGACGCTACGAGGACGCCTTCGGGGCGCTCGAGCAGGGCCTCGAGCAGCACTATCCGGGCGGCCGTTTCGCGGGCGTCGACCGGGTGCTGAAGGAGGACCTGGGATTGCTCGCCGCGGCCTGGCTGCGCGCCGAGCCGGCCCGCCGCCAGGAGGTGACCGACCGCCTCGAGACGCATCAGGCACACCTTGAAACCGAGCCGTCCCTGCGCTTCGCCCTCACTTGGGAAACCGACGCCAACGACGTCGATCTCCACGTCTGGGATCACGCCGGCGGCCACGCCTTCTACAACGCGAAAACCCTTCCATCCGGCGGCGAGCTGTTCGCCGACGTGACCACCGGCTATGGCCCCGAATGTTTCGCGGTGGGGAGGCCGGCCACCCGGGACGCCGCCCCCTACCAGCTCAAGGTGCACTATTACAGCCGTGGGCCGATGGGTTACGGCATGGGCACCGTGCAGGTGATCACGCATGACGGCCACGGCGGCCTGACGGTCGATCCGCGGCCGTTCGTGGTGATGGTCGATCAGGCGATGGTGGATCTCGGGAAGGTCGAGGAGGGAAAGGCGCCGCGCAAGGCGGCCCGGTAGGCTGGAGCAAAAAAATAGGGCGAGCCCTCCCGGGCTCGCCCTCATTGCATCAGAGACGATTCGAAGCGATCAGAAGTTGATCTTGAGCCCGACCTGCTCGCGGCGTCCGAGGTTGGTGACGCAGGTCGGCTGGCCGAAGGTGGGGTTGCCCTCCGGCGGAATGAAGTTGTTCAGGCAGCCGTAGGTCGCCCAGTTGAAGGCGTTGAAGACCTCGCCCACGAGCCCGACCGAGAAGCGGTCGTGGAAGCGGACGTCTTTCTCCAGCCGGAAATCGACGGAGCGGTCGGCGAAGCCCCAGGTGGTCGGCGGCCGGATCGAGCGCTCGAAGGGGTGCGTGCGCTCGCGCGCCGCGAGGTCGAAGCCCTGCGAGAAGTCGAGGACGTTGGTGGCGCCACCGCTGCCGAAGGAGAGGCTGGTGGCGAAGCGCAGGTCCCAGGGCAGGGCGAAGGTGGCGTTGGCCACGATGCGATCGCGCTCGGTGGTCGGCACCTCGTGGGTCGGGTACGCCGCGGCGCTCGGATAATCGAGGCTGAAGAGGTCGTTGCCGTTCTGCTCGGCCTTGGAGTGCGTCCAGGCGAGGTGGGCTCCCCAGTGGCCGTTGAACGGATGATCGATGGTGAGGAAGACGCCGGAGTACTTGTAGTCCTTGCCCTTGGGGTCGGAGATGATGACGTTGCCGAAGCCCGGCACGAGGGCGGAGCAGCAGATGCCCGTCGCCGACAGCCAGGTGAAGCCGCGGTAGCCCCGGACGTTGTTGTAGCTCAGCGAGCCGTTCCAGGCGCCGAGCGACTGCCGCAGGCCGAGGTTGAACTGGTTCGAGTAGGGCGGCTTGGTGTTGTTGTTGAGCAGGTAGATCTCGGGGTTGGTGATGCCCGAGGCGATGAGCGTGCTCAGGCCCTCGCGCGTCAGATAGCTGGGTTGGAACTGAATCGTCCCCGGGCGGCCGTCCGGCGAGAACTCGATGCGGTAGACGGGAAATTGCAGCCGGTAGCGCTCGTCGAGCGTGGCGTTGAGGAAGTTGCGGTCATAGTACCGGCCGGCGCCGCCGAAGAGGATCGTCTTGCCATCGCCGCGCAGATCGTAGGAGAGGCCGACGCGCGGCTGGAACTCGTTCTTGTACTGCGAACGGTTGTGGCCGTTGGAGAAGTAGCTCGGATCCACCTTGCCCGCCAGGCCCGCCACGATGTTGGCCGGAGTGACGTAGTCATTGTCGAGCTGGTCCGACTCGTAGTCCCAGCGCAGGCCGAGGCTGACGGTCAGCCGGCTCGTCGTCCAGTTGTCCTGAGCGTAGATGCCGTACTCATGATTGTTGACCGTGAGGTTGGGATTGCCGAAGCCGAACTGCGCCTCGAACGGCTGCGCGAAGGTGAAACCGTTCGCGGGATCGTTCCTGAAGTTGTACTGCGGATTGCCGTTGAGGCTCTTGTCGACGTTGTAGCGCAGAGCGTCGACGTTAGCTCCCACCTGGAAGTTGTGATCGCCGTGCCATTCGGTGACGGCGAGGCTGTAGTCGTCGCGCAGCTCGATGCGCCGCTGATCGAACTTCTGCGTCGTGCTGTTGCCGCCGAGGCGGATGACGCCCTCGTAGTTGAGCCCCACCTGATCGGGGTGGAGCGGCGTCGGGTTCCAGGCGTAGTCCGACCAGCTGAGCGAGGCCTGGTTGAGCGTGCGGTCGGTGTTCCAGCTGTGGCGCAGCGTCGAGCCGTAGACCCAGTTCCTGAGGTCCGTCGCCGACTCGAAGGAAGTCTGGCTGCCGAAGTCGCGCGTTTCATGCTCGCGGCGGTAGGTGCCGCTGAAGTCCACGAGCTGGTTCTGCGCCGGCTGCCAGCTCAGCTTGCCAAATCCGAGGTTCGACTTGAACGGGCTGGGGAAGACGCCGTTGGCCTGGCCGAACGTGCCGGTGAAAGCCCCGTTGCCGACCGCGACCGCCGTCGTGGCATGCTCGTTGGTGCCCTCGTAGGAGAGGAAGAAGTGGAGCTTGTCCTGAATGATCGGTCCGCCGAAGGAGATGCCGGGCTGGCTGCGCTGATAATCCTTGTTGGTGGTGAGGGACGAGAACTGGAAGTTCTTCGGCAGCGGCGCCACCCAGTTCTTCGGCTGGTAGAACTCGAAGATCTGGCCCTTGAAGGCGTTGCCGCCCGACTTGGTGACGGCGGTGATGATGGCGCTCGACGCCTTTTCGTACTGCGCGCTGTAGTTCTGCGTGATGACGCGGAACTCCTGCACGGCGTTCTGCGGGAACGGGTTGCCGCGACTCGAGTCCTGGCCCACCAGGCCGCCCTGCAGCACGTCGTTTTTCAAGCTCACGCCGTCGATGAAGACGTTGGTCTGCTCGGCGGGCTGCGCGTCGGAGGCGATGGTCTTGCGCTGGGGATCGGTCGACAGCCGGATGCCGGGGGCAAGAGTCGCGAAGTTGAGGAAGTTGCGGTCGTCCTGCGGCAGGTTCTCGATCTGTTGCGGCGTGACGTTGGTCGCCGCCTCCGCCGTTCTCGTATCGAGGAGCTGCTCGCCGGTGACGGTGATCGATTCGCTGACGGTCGACGTCGCCGTCAACAGGAAGGTGATGTCCAGGTTCTGGCCGACGCGGACGGTCACCGTCTCGGTGCGCGGTTCGAGCCCGGCCGACGACACGGTGATCTTGTACTCACCCGGGGTCAGCCCGCCCATCTTGAAGGAGCCGTCGGCTCCCGCCGTGGTGGTGGTGACGAATCCCGAGGCCGTACCGATGGCTTCGATCTTGGCACTAGCGAGCGCGGCTCCGCTCTCGTTCGTCACCTTGCCGTGGATGGTCGCCGTCGAGGACTGCGCGATCGCGGCCACCGTCAGAACGCCGGTGAGCAGTGTGAATAGAAAGGCCTTCAACATTCGTCTCATGACTCCTCTCCTTTTTTTCGGCCGCGCGGCTTCCCCTCCGGAAGCGTGCGGGCCGTCATACCGAATTCAGGGCTACAACACGATTTGCGGGCAATGAGCGTGGTGGCGACGCGGTCCAGCCGGCCGGCTGCGGCGGGCTGCGCGATGGCGTCGAGCAGGAGGCTGAAGGCGCGGCGGCCGAGATCGGCGATGTCGACGCGGATGGTGGTCAGCGGCGGCGAGACGTAGCGCGCCACCGGAATGTCGTCGAACCCCGCCACCGACATCTCGGCCGGCACCGCGACTCCGGCCTCGGCGAGCGCCGCGAGCGCGCCGAAGGCCATCGAGTCGTTGGCCGCGAAGAGCGCCGTCGGCCGCGGGTCGGCCTTGAGGACCTTGCGCGCCGCGGCGTGCCCCGATTCCTCGGTGAAGGCGCCGGCAAACTCCAGCCGGCGCGTCGCCGTCACCCCGAGGTCGCGCATGGCGTGGCGGAAGCCGCGCAGCCGCTCGCGGGCGTCGGCGTTCTGGGCCGGGCCTTTGATGAAGGCGATGTGCTCGTGCCCGAGCTCGGCGAGATAGCTCATCATGGCGCGCGCGCCGCCGTAGTTGTCGATGGTGATCGCGTCCCGGTCGCCGTCGGTGGAGTTGAGCAGCACGAGCGGCAGGTCGGACGGCAGCGAGGGATGCAGGGAGGCGTGCGCCACGTCGGGAGCCATGACGACGATGCCGTCGACTCTGCCCCGCATGGCCCCGAGGACCTCGAGCATCTCGCCGGCGTTGCTGTGCGACCCGGAGACGAGGATGTGGTATCCCGCGCGCCGGGCCGCGACGTCGATGCCGCGGATCACCTCGGAAAAGAACTCGCCGTGCACGTCCGGCAGCACGATGCCGATCGTCTGGCTGCGCTGGATGGAGAGCGACCGGGCGGCGACGTTGGGCACGTAGTTCAAGGCCTTGGCCGCGGCCTGGACGTGCCGCAGCGTCTCCTCGCGAACCACTTCCTTGCCGTTGAGCACGCGCGACACGGTGGCCACCGATACCCCCGCATGAGCGGCGACATCGTGAATCGTGGCGGCTGCGCGCCGCGGAGGGCGGGGCTTTCGGGCTTGAGGCATCGATGTAACCGCTTACATTTCAGCCGTACAGTACTCCAGCCCTCCCAGGGTGTCAACGGTGTGACGACGGCGCTATAGTGCTCGGGCTTTTCAATGCAGGACTCAACGAGCCCGCAAGGAGGCCTCCGACGATGAAGCCCAAGGTCCATCCGCGTCCTGTCCTCGTCTTCCTCGCCGTCCTTTTCGCTCTGGCAGCTTCGGCGGTGGCCGCCGCGGGCGCCGAGACGGCGCCCATCACGCTCGCGCTGGACGCCAGCCGGGTCACGGCCAGGCTGCTCCACGTCAGCAGTGAGATTCCGGTCACGCCGGGTCCGCTCACGCTGCTCTACCCGAAGTGGATTCCGGGCGAGCACGGGCCCACGGGTCCGGTCGTCAATCTCGTCGATCTCCACCTGTCGGCCAACGGCAAGGAGATCCCCTGGGAGCGGGATCCGGTCGAGATGTACGCGCTGCACGTCGTGATCCCGGCCGGTACGGCCATCCTCCAGACCCAGGCGGACTTCCTCTTTCCCGGCGAGGGCGGCAATTTCTCGTCCGGCCCCGGCGCCACGGACGCCCTGGCGGTGCTCAGCTGGAACACCGTCGCCCTGTATCCGAAAGGTGTGAGCGGGGACGTGCTGCGCTTCGCCCCCACCCTGCGCCTGCCGGCGGGCTGGTCCTATGCCACGGCCCTGGTGAAGCAGGACGACGAAGGGGGTATCGTCCGCTTCGCTCCCGTGTCGCTGACGACGCTGGTCGATTCGCCGGTGATGGCGGGCGAGCACCTGGTGGACCTCGATCTCGGCGTGCACGACGGCGCCTCGCATCATCTGGCGATCGCCGCCGACCGGGCCGCCGATCTGGCGGGAGCGAACGACCTGAAGGCGCCGATGAGCCGCCTCGTCGACGAGACCCTGGCGCTCTTCGGCGCCCACCACTACGGCTCGTACCGCTGGCTGCTCTCGCTCTCCGATCACATCGAGCACTTCGGCCTCGAGCACCACGAGGGGAGCGACGACCGGGTGAACGAGGAGACCCTGGTGAAGGAGGAATCGAAGCGCACGCTGCCGGGCCTCCTCGCCCACGAGTTCGTGCACTCGTGGAACGGCAAGTACCGGCGGCCCGAAGGCCTGCTGTCGCCGGATTTCCAGCAGCCGATGCGCGGCGAGCTGCTCTGGGTCTACGAGGGGTTGACCGAGCATCTCGGGCTTCTGCTGCCGGCGCGCGCGGGTCTGTGGACGCCGGACTACTACCGCGAGCAGATCGCGGGCATCGCCGCCGGCCTCGACGCCCGGACGGGCCGCGACTGGCGTCCTCTTGGCGATACGGCGGTGGCGGCCCAGATCCTCTATGGCACGCCGAGCGACGGCCGCGCCCTGCGGCGGAGCACCGATTTCTACGAGGAATCGATCTTCCTCTGGCTCGACGTGGACACGCTGCTGCGCGAGAAATCGCACGGGAAAGTGACCCTCGACGACTTCTGCCACCGCTTCCACGGCGGCGCCAATTCGGGGCCGGCGC
The DNA here is from genome assembly GCA_963717295.1 of Thermoanaerobaculaceae bacterium. Classification (GTDB taxonomy): domain Bacteria; phylum Acidobacteriota; class Thermoanaerobaculia; order Multivoradales; family UBA5704; genus DATARR01. Next base: position 4,942,596 of record OY970330.1, on the reverse strand, counting down.
TGGTTCCCTACACCCGGGCGGATGTCGTCAAGACGCTCAACGATCTCGTGCCCTTCGACTGGCAGGGGCTGTTCGCCGAGCGGGTCGATCGCGTGGCGCCCCGCCTGCCGATGGCGGGATTCGAGCGGGCCGGCTGGAAGCTCGTCTACAACGACAAGCCGAACGCCTCGATGGCGGACGACGAGACCCGGCGCGAGAGCCACGACTGGCGTTTTTCGCTCGGTTTCGTGGTGGACAAGAAAGACGTGGTGGCGGAAGTGCTGCCCGACTCGCCGGCGGGACGGGCGGGGATGATCGTCGGCGTCAAGCTCCTCGGCATCGGCGGCCACGTCTACACCTCGCGGGCGGTGGAGGCGGCGCTCGCCGAATCGAAGGGCGCCGGCACGCCCCTCGAAGTGGTGGTCGCGGACGGCGACGCGCTGCGCATTCACAAGCTCGACTACCACGGCGGCCCCCGCTTCCCGCACCTCGAGCGGATCGAGGGCCGTCCGGACGGGCTCGCCGACATCATCAAGGCGCACGCGAAATAGATGTCTGCGGGCTTGCGGGGGCGCGGCTGCCGCGCCCCCGCGGTGACACCAGGCATTCGTCTAGAAGTGGAGCCGCAGGCCGAGCTGGGCCAGGCGCTGCTCTCCCTGGAGGGGATCGCCGGCGAACACCGTCGCCTTCTTGCCGGTCGGGTTGCCCTGGCTGTCGAAAGTGTTGATATAGCCGGCCGGATTCTTCTCGTTGAACAGGTTGAAGACCTCACCGATCAGCTCGGCGGAAAACTTGCCGCCGAAGTGAAGCTCCTTGGCCAGCCGGACGTCGACCTGCGAGAAGGAGTGGGTGCGGCCGGAGTTGACGTGCGAAATGCCCGTGCCGGGCCCGAGGTCCAGGAGGAAGCCGTCGCCGTTCAGGTCGCGGTTGAAGAACACCGTATATGGCAGCGCCGAATGGTACCGAAGGACGCCCGACAGATCGAGACCCCAGGGCGCCCTGTAGGTGCCGGCGAGAGTGACGCGGTGCCGGGCGTCGGTTGAGAGGGGACCGATACAGGCATTGCACAGGGGGTTCAGTGGGTTTGCCGGTACGTTGCCGCGGGAGCCGCCGCCGAGATCCGGCTGCTGGCCGGTGTTGTAGATGCGGAACTCGTCGGCGCCGGCGAGGACGTTGCCCGTCGCCTTGGAGTAGGTGTAGAAGCCCTGGAGCTCGAGCTTGTCGAGGTGGATGTGGATACCCACGTTGCCGCCGTCGTACGAGGCCTTGCCGCGGCCATACCAAACGCGGAAAGGACCGAAGTCCGGGAACCGGGAGGTCGGCTGGGGGTTGCCGTCGGCATCCAGAGTCGGGGGCAGGGGCTTGCCGTTGGCATCCAGGGTCGAGTTTCCGGGCAAGGAGAAAGGCAGGTGGGTGTAGTTGATGCTGACGGCTTCGAGGTTCAGGCCCAGCCAGTTGTTCACCTGCCACGAGTAGCCGAGCGACGTCTGGGTCGACTGTGGCGTCGAGAGCGTCGGCGAGGCCACGTCGTTGGGCGGGAAGATCGCGGCTCCGGGCAGCTGGTTGGCCGGCAGCGGCTGGCCCGGCTGGAAGAAGGTACCGTTCGGATTGCGGATGCCGTCGGGATCGTGGACGTTGTAGCTGACCCCGTAGTTCGACTGCACGGCGAAGGACGGGAAGAGGATGGTGGCGTTGGTGTAGGGGAAGTCGTAATAGATTCCCCAGCCGCCGCGCAGGAGGTGACGGCCGTCCCCCTTGAAGTCGTAGGTGAAGCCGAGGCGAGGCCCGAAGTTGTTCTTGTCGTTCTTGAGCTGACCCCCCTTGCCGCCCTGGAAATCGGCCAGGTAGGAATCGTGAAAGGCGGTCTGGGTGGAGAGGGCCTGCCAGATCGGGTTGGCCCGCTGGTCGAGATCGAAACCTTCCCAATAGTCGTAGCGGATGCCCAGATTGACTTTCAGCCGGTCCCCCACCGCCCAGTCGTCCTGAAGGTAGGCGCTATATTGCTTGACCGGAGTGCTCAGGCCGGCGAAGCCGCCAAAGAACGTGATGTCCACCACCGGCGAGCCGGGTGTGTCCTGCAGCAGGCTGAAGATGCCCTTGGTGCCGGTGGTGAACTCGGCCCTCAGGGTCGGCTCATCAATGTAGTTGACGCCGATTTTGAAATCGTGCCGCCGGGAGCCGATCTCCCGCGAGAACGAGAAATCATCCTTGAGCTGGATCTTCCTCTGCTGCGTGGACTGAGGCGTGTTGCCGTTCTGTCCGCTTCGGGCTCCCGAGGGGAAGAGGATGGAGGGATCGTTCGAGTCGGCGCCGATCGTGTTCTTGAACTTGGTGTACTGGAAAACAGCCTCGTTCAGGGCATCGGCGCCGAGCTGGACGGTATGGCCCGCCAGCACGGAGGAGTAGTCGTTGGTGATGGTGCCCAGGGCCGAGGGAGCGGTCAGCGGCGAGGCGCCGTACTTGTCGGCGTTCTTTTGATAGCCGTAGCGCACCTGGAGGTATTGCTTGGCCGAGATGTCGTAGCTCACCTTGGCCGTGCCGAGCTCGTCGGTGAAGGGGATGGGTATCGACTGGCCGTCGAGGCCGGGAAGGGTGCCGCCGGTGGCGATCGTGTAGGAGGTATCGCGCTGCGTCTTTTCCCAGGTGGCGAAGAAGTGCGCCTTGTCCTTGACGATGGGCCCGCCCAGCGAGGCACCGTACTGCTTGCGTTCGTAAGGCTGTTTGCCGGAGTTTGAAAGCTTTTCTGTTTCCGTCTGGGAGTTCAGGCTTTCGTTGCGGAAGAAGCCGTAGGCGCCGCCGGCGAGCTGGTTGGTGCCGGTCTTGGTGACCACCGACAGGACGCCGCCGGTCGAGCGGCCGTACTCGGCCTTGTACTGCTGAGTCTGGATCTTGAACTCCTGCACGCTTTCGAGATTGAAGTTCTGGAGAGCCCCGCCGATCGTGTCGTCGGTATTATCGCCGCCGTCGATGATGTAGTTGACGTTGCGGCCGATGCCGCCGTTGAGGGCGATCGTCTGCTGGCCGGGCTTGGTGGGGTCGCTGTTGACGGACAGGGTCGTTCCCGGAGCGAGCGAGGCCAGGTTGGCGAACTGCCGGCCGTTGAGCGGCAGGTTCTCGAGCTCGTTCTGGGACACCACGGTGCCGATCGACGGCGTGGTCTGGACGAGCGGCGCTTCGTCGACCACGGTGATGGACTCCTCGACGCTCGCCTTGCTCAGGCTGATCTCCAGCCGCCGCTCGGTCGCGACACTGAGCTTGACCGACTCGACGGTGACGGTCGCGAAGCCGGTGAGATCGGCGGTGATCTTGTAGACGCCGACGGGCAGAGAGGGGAGGCGGAAGGAGCCGTCGCCGGCGGTGACGGCGGTGCGCGCGAGCCCGGTTTCCTCGTTGACGGCATTGACGCTGACGCCGGGCAGCGGCTTGCCCTTCTCCTCCTGAACCCGGCCAGCCAGGCTGGAGCTCGCGGTCTGAGCGGCAACCGGTAGCGCGGCATACCAGCCGCAGAGAGCGGCGAGGACCCAGGCGGCGGCCGTGGACCACGGCTTTGAACGGGTGCTTCTCAAGCTCATAAGTGTCTCCTCATCGAGCCGACGAAAAGATTGGCGGAGGCGTCCGCCGCGCACAAGCAAGGAGTGTCCCTAATCTTAGCGGGTGCTTTTAAACGCCAGAACGAGACAAAGTAAGCTGAGGCGGGTGTCCGCCGGTTCTCTCGCGGCATGTCGCTTGCATTTCTTTTACCGCTCAGGAGGTCCAACCATGCCCGAGAAAAAGACGGCGGAGCGAGCAGCCAAGGACAAGCGCGAAGGGAAGTCCGCGTCCACCCAGGCCGGCGAGTACGTGCACGAAGAGATGGATCACATTCGTGAAGGAAAACACGGAGCCAAGTCCACCAAGCAGGCCATCGCGATCGGTCTTTCCAAAGCGCGCCGCGCCGGCGTCAAGCTCGGGGCTCCGAAGAAGGCCTCGGCGGCGACGCGTAAGAAAGCCGAGCAGGACTCCGCCGCGGGCAAGAGCGGCGCCAAGAAGTCCGTCTCCCGCACCCGTTCGAAGGCGACCAGCGCGGCGCTGAAGAAAGAAGGTCATTCGGCGGCCTCGCCGGCGGCGCTTTCGAAGCAGGCGAAGTCCGCGGCTTCGAAGCGCACCGCTTCGGACCGCTCGGCGTCGGCTCGCAAGGCCGCGAAGACCAAGGGCGCCGAAGGGCGCTCGACCGCGGCTAAAAAGGCGGCGAAAACCCGGGCCAAGAAAGCCTGATCAGGGGATGGGCGGCGTCTTGTCCGGCGCCGCCTTCATCCGCGCTTCGACGAAAGCCGAGCGGAGCATGGAGAGCGCCGCGTAGAGAACGACTCCCACCACCAGCCAGCGCAGAGTCTTGAGCTCCATCGATTTAACAACGAAGGCGGCGATCAGCACGGCGGGCACGCCGGCCAGCCCGAGGCCCAGGGTCGTGCGCAGGCTGTAGCACCCGGTGCGGATGAAACGGACGCTGCCCACGGGCATGAGGAAGGCGCAGGAGCCCATCATGATGGGAAACGCGGCCTGCGGAGTCATGCCGAGCAGGCTGACGAGAATCATGCAGGGAGCGTAAAGGCCGACGCCGACCTCCATCAATGCGCCCAGGATGAAGTTACCGCCGAGGCCGGCCCACAGCCTCCAGCCCGTCAGGCTTTCCGCCTGACCGCCCGCGGGCGCCAGGTTGAAAATCGTCATCAGGAAGAGCGCCGCCGCCGCCAGCAGGGCAAAACCCATGGCGATCTGGATCTTGCGTCGCGGCGCTTCGGAGACGAAGCCGGCGCCGAACCATGAGCCCAGAACAGCGGCCCCGATCATCAGCACCAGCGTCTTCAGATCGACCACGACGATGGCGATGAAGATGAAGGCCTGCGCGATGGTCGGCAGCGTGTGCCCCACGTTGAGGGTGCCGGGGATCTGCTGGTCCGGAACCCGGTTGCGCAGCTTGAGGGCCGCGGTCGTCGGCGCGAACGAGCCGATCCCCAGCGTGTCGAAGAAACAGGTCACGAACCCCAGCGCGAGCTCGAAGAAGCCTGGGGTGAGGGCCTTCCGCGGCTCGCCGCCGGCCAGCGCCCGCCGCACGGCGGCGCCCAGCGCCGCGAGATACAGGACGCACACGATACCCAGACCGACGAAGAGCGCGAGTTTCATGGCGGAAGCCTACATCGGATTCGGGAGGTGACATCCATTCGCCGGGAGCGCGGCGTATCCTTTGGATGGATCTACAACTCTCAAGGAGACCGCACATGACCAAGGTAGCGTTGCTCGTTCGTTTGGAAGCGAAGCCCGGCAAAGAGGACGAGGTGGCGGACTTTCTCCGCGGCGGGCTGGCCATCGTGCAGGAAGAGCCCGCGACGATCGCTTGGTTCGCCCTGCGCCTGGGTCCCTCGACTTTCGGCATCTTCGACGCCTTCCCCGACGATGCCGGCCGCCAGGCCCACCTTGCGGGACGCGTGGCCGCGGCGCTGATGGCGAAGGCGCCGGATCTTCTTTCGCAGCCGCCGGCCATCGAGAGGGTCGACCTTCTCGCGACCAAGCTGCCTGGGTAGCCGCTATCTTGTAGCCAACGCCGCCTGCTCGCGGAGGATCTGAAGGGTCAGGTCGATCGTCGACCGGTGAGTGCGGAAGGAAAGGGCCACCATTCGGAGGATGAACCGGCCGTCGATCAGCGTCGACGACAGGAAGATCCGGCCGTCCTTCCGCGCTCCGTCGACGATCTGCTGGTTGATCTCGTTGGCTCGCTCCAGGCTGGTGCCCGGCGGCGCCCAGCGAAAGGTGACGATGGAGAGGTCGGGATAGGGGCCGGCCTCGAATCCGAGGGCCTGGATCTCCTGGTAGAAGTAGCGGGCCAGCAGCAGCTTTTCGTCGAGCGCCGCCTGGAAGGGCTTCGTCCCCACCAGGATGAGCGGCAGCCACATGCGCAGCGCCCGGAAAGGTTTCGTCAGCTCGGGCGATACGTCGGAAGGCGAGATTTCTCCCGGCTCCCGCAGGGCGTCCTGCATGTAATGTCCGGTGGCCTGGTGAGCGGCCGCGAGCGGCTTGACGTCCCGGACCACCACGACTCCGGCTCCCCAGGGCAGGAACAGGCTCTTGTGCGGATCGAGGACGACCGAGTCCGATCGCTCGATGCCCTTGAGCATCTTGCGGCCGTGCTCGGTCAGGAGGAAGAAGCCCCCATACGCCGCGTCGACGTGAAACCAGCAGCCCTCGCGCTGGGCGATGATGGCAATGGCATCCAGAGGGTCCACCGCTCCGGTGTCCGTCGTGCCGGCCGCCGCGATGATCAGCCACGGCTTGAGCCCCTGCCGGCAATCGGCGGCGATGGCCTGCTCCAGCGCCTCGGGCCGCATCCGGAAGCGATCGTCGATCGGAATCGTGCGAACCTGGATCTCGGCCATGCCCGCGATGCGGAGCGCCTTTTCGAGACAGTGATGGGCCTGGTTGGTCAGGTAGACGACCGCCGAGGCGTAGTCGGCCCCCTTCAGGCCGTGGGCGTCGCGGGCCGTGGTGATCGCCGTCAGGCTGGCGATGCTGCCTCCGGATGCGATGTTGCCGCCCGCTTCGGCGGGATAGCCCACGAGATCGGCCACCCACCGGATCAGCAGGTTCTCCATGCGGACGGGACCCGGGCCGGTGAAGAAGATCCCCGAGTATTTGTTGCTGACCGCGGCCAGGAAGTCCGCCAGCGCCGAGTGATAGATGCCGCCGCCCGGGATATAGGCCAGATGCCCACCCGAGGCCGGGTTGGCTCCGGGCCGGATGACGTCCTGTTCCAGGAGACCGATCGCGGCTTCGACCGGAACGCCGTGCTCCGCGATCGGCAATTGGAGCAGGCCGATCGCCTTGTCCTCGGTCTCGACGTAGCCCTTGAGGGTTTCGACGCCACGCAGGAACCGCTCGGAGGAGGCCACCACCGCGTCGCGCAGCTGCTCGCGGCCCGCGGCGTCGGGATCCAGCGGGCGGGCGGTCCGTTCGAGCTGGTCGATCCGGTCGAGGAGGGCGGCGCGTTCGGGGTCCGGTCCATGGTCGTTCATCGGGCGCATCGTAGTGCGAGAGCCTGGGTGGCACCAAATGTGCGGCCAGACGCACCGGAGAGATTGAGCCCATCATCGAAAGGAGCCCCTTCATGCCCCAAGTGTCTCTGAAAGCTTTCCTGCCCGTCCTCGCGAGCCTCGTCCTCGCCTTGCCCGCCCTGGCCGCGCCCCCCACGGTTGGCTCGTCCAACACGGCCACGGCCGACCCCGCGGTGCCCCGGCCGCACACGACGCCCTGCGCGGTGCAGCTCTACTCCAACTTCCAGTTCGCGGACTTCTCGCCCAAGCCTTTCACCTACACGCCGGCCGCGGCCTGCCCGGGCCCCTGGGCGAAGGTGGTGCTGGAGGCGGACTTCGCGTGCACGGCGGGGCGGCAGTTCGACCGCACGGCGATGATCGCCATCGGTCACACGAACGTCTACTTCGGCACGACCTCCGAGCCCTCCGCCACGGTCAGCCCGTCGTGGCACGTGGAGCGCGATCTCACGGACTACAGCCCTCTGTTCCGGACGGCGCAGACCGGCGAGGTGAATCTGGGAAATCTCGTCAACCCGACCTTCACGGGCATTCTCAGCGGCAGCGCCCGGCTGCTGTTCTATCCCGCGTCCCACTCGGAGCCCGCGCCGCGGGCCGCCGACGTGGTTCTGCCCATGGCGACCGCTCCCGGCGGCGCGGTGCTGCTCGACACGACGGCGAGCGCTCTCGCGCCCACGTTCAACCTGCCGGCCAACATCGAAGGCGCCTTTATGGATGTCATCACGCAGAGCCAGTCGAGCGATGAGTTCTGGTTCACGTGCGTGCCGGATGACGTGGCGAACGACCTCTTCAGTTGCGGCGGCACCTCCTTCCGCGAGGCGGAGATCTCGATTGATGGCCAGCCGGCCGGCCTCGCGCCGGTCTACCCGTGGATCTTCACCGGCGGCATCGATCCGCTGCTGTGGCGGCCGATCCCCAGCGTGCAGACGCTGAATTTTCTGCCGTACCGCGTGGATCTCACGCCCTTCGCGGGCGTGCTGAGCAATGGGCAGCCGCATCAGGTGGCCCTGAGCGTGTTCAACTCGAACCATTATTTCCAGGTGACCGGCACGCTCCTCCTCTACCTGGACTCGGGCTCCAGCCACGTGACCGGCGCGGTGACGACGAATACGTTGGGAAGCGGTCCAAACCCCGCGGTGACGGAGAACCTGACGACCGCGCCGGACGGCACCATTACCGGTAGCGTGAACACCAAAGCGCAACGGGATTTCGCCATCTCCGGCTACGTCAACACCTCGCACGGCCGGGTCGACACCACGATCGGCCAGCATGTGAAATTCTCCAACGATCAACAGTTCATCAACTCGGCGACCCAGTTCCAGCAGAACATCACGCAGAAAACTGATCTCGTCGCGGTGACGACGACGGCGCAGCGGGGCTCGGTCACAATCGCCGAGAAGACGCTATCGTACCCGCTCGAGCTCGACATCAACTTTGTCGTCAATCCGGACGGAACGCAGGCCCAGACGACGACGTCCGACCAGAAGCTCGTGGACCAGCAGGCGCAGATCGGCCACGGTGCACCCTTCCTGGGGCTCACCACCAACGAGGTCAAGACGAACGATACGCTGCTCTTCGACGCCAACGGCAACTTCACGGGATTTGCGAACCGCGCCAGCTCCCAGACCTACTTCTCGCAGAGCACCGCCAGCCCTTGCTACAGCCGCTCGATCGCCTCGGCGAACGGAGTCCTGACCTCCGTCACCGATGGGCAAGGCTGCATCGGGCACCACTGAGAGGCACCACGGGCGTACCTTCAGGCGACTTCAGACTGCAAGGTCGGTACGCCCTGTTCAGCCCGTGCTTCAGGCCGGCACGGCCTGATACAGACTTTTTCCTCCTGAAACATTGAAAAAGCCGGTGAAACAATGTTTCACGGCGTGAATCATTGTTTCAAGGGAAGAAAGCCTGAAAAAGGCGGTGAAACATTGTTTCAGGGGAAGACGGGGAGAAACAGCCGGTAAAACATTGATTTAAGGCCTGGGATGCTCAGACTCGGATCGCCGGTCGGCGTCCTTCTCGAACCAATTGTCCCTGTAGTAGTGGCGCCCGCGGAGAAAGGCCCAGACGCTTGCAAGGAGATAGGCTGGGATGAAGGCAATGCCCCACACCTCAGCCTGTCGCACATGTCCGCACTCGTGGGCCCAATGGGTGTCGATCTCTCGCTGATTGCGGGCCATGACGACGTGACCCAGCGCCATGGCTTTGGCCCGAAAGAGGCGCGAGGAAAGAAGCCATCGTGCGAAGCCGCCCCAGGTCGCGAGAATGCCCTCTCGGACCTCGCAACGGCCTCTCGACAGTGCTGTTAAGCCTGCGACGATCAATCCTGGGAGGGTTGTTGGCCCAGCCCACAGATACACGATAGGCCTTGGGATCGGCACGAAGGTCAGGACGCCTTTCCAAGCCTTCGACGGCCGAGAATCGAGACAGGCGCCAGCAGCGCCCAGCAAAGGGGGGCGAGTCCGGGCCTGATGGCTGCCACAACCATGGACAGCAGGAAGATGACGGGAACCGCGTCGGCGCGCCACCGCTCGGCCTTCACCACGGCGGGATCGAGACCTGGATCGATCAGACGGCGAGAAACCGCATACCTCCAGAGCGCCGAGCGGGCGATGCCGGTCGCCGCCAAGGTTCCCGCATAGAGAAAGATGGCGGTCGTCGACCAGTGCTTGCCGAGCACCGAAGTGGGGAACGGCAGGAACGCGATCAAGAACAGAAAAGCCAGGTTGAGCCACAGAAGAGTGCGGTCATACCGCTCGATGAAGCCGAACAACCGGTGGTGGGCTTCCCAGAACAGGCCGATCACCGCGAAGCTCATGAAGAAACTAAGGAAGCTCGAGCTGAGATCGCCAAGCTGGATCGCAAGACTCTGGCTCGACGCCTCGGGCAACCGGAGATCCAGAACCAGAAGGGTGATCGCGATCGCAATGACGGCATCGCTGAAGAAGATCAGACGTTCCAAGCCCAGCTCTGTCCTGCTCTTCATGGGAGGTAGAGTATCGCATAGCCCCAAAGGGGCGGCAGCATGTAGCCTGGGCGCGTCAGCCCCAGGAAACGGTCGCACCCCCAACCTTTCCAGCCCTGAAAGGGCGACAGCAGGGCTGCGGCTCGACGGTCTGCTGTCGCCTCTACAGGGCTTTGGCTAAGCCGGAGGCTTGAGCGTGGGTTTTGGGTTGATTGCTTCGTGGGATTTGATGTCGCGAATGATCGCGTCCAAGTCGTACTGGAAACGCTCCATGTACTCTTCGCGCTGCTTGTGGAGGCGTTCCACGATGGGGTCAATGATCATGGATATTTCCTATGAGGTGTTGCCGTAAGGTGCGTCACGGCATGGAGGGTCAGGTGCCCGGTTCGCGAGCTCTTGTAGCTTTCGGGCCTGCTGCACCAAGGTCGCTACGTCCCAGTCGGGAAGAAGAGTTCTCCGTTCTTCGGTGTAGTTACCGGAGCCGGGATCATATTGACGCAGGAATCGAACCGCGTTAACCCATCCCAGAGCATCCGTAAGCGCCTGGAAGCCGCGGTTCCTCAATTCAATCGGGTTGGTAATCAGTGTGTCCATTGGGACAACTCCTCAAGAAAACTACAGGATCAGCTACCCTAACATGAAGGCGCCATCGGCGAGTCTCACCGCCCCTCCTACCGCCCCCGCCGCAGAATCGGATACGGATTGATCGGCTGGCCCTGCCACCAGTTCTTCTGGGGGGGCAGGAGGGTGATGGCGAAGTGGAGGTGGGGGGTGTCCGGCGGGGCGTTTCCGGAGGTGCCGACGTAGCCGAGGACCTGACCGCGGGTCACGTGATTGCCTTCGACGAGGCCGGGGGCGTAGTGCTCCAGGTGGGCGTAGTAATAACTATAAGTTTCGGTAGGGTCGAACTGATAGATCGTCAATCCGCCCTTGTCGCTGACGAAGAGCTTGACGATGCGACCGGCTTCGACCGCCAGGATCGGCGTGTTGCGGGGTGCCAGGATGTCGATGGCATCGTGGACGCGACCCTGGCTGCGAGAATCCTTGAAGGTGTCCTGAAGCGCTGCTCTCGGCACCCCCTGGACGGGCACCAGCAGATCCCGGGCCATCAGATCCGCGGGCAGCGGGGCCGGCGGGACTGACGGAGTGGCCTCGGTGACCGGCGCGGAGGGCGAGGACCCCGGGATCTGGAGCGGCGTAGCCCCCAGCGGGAGCGGCGGCGCCACCGGGATCGGTGACGGGGACGGCGCGATACGCGACGGCGAAGGCGCGGCCATGGGCGGGGGCGGCGAGACCAGGCGCGGCTGTTGCTGATGGCCGCTGAGCTGGCCATACAAATACACCACCAGCAGGACGGTGGCGGCTCCGAGAATGAAGCCTCCGAATCCCGCCAGTGGAACCTTCCAGCTCCCAGGCTTCTTGTCTCCGGCCATGCGCCGCCCCTTTCTGGAGAAGGGTGAGATCCTACTCTTGAAAGAGAATCGGCGTCCCCGATTTCACCAGCCCAGCCACGGTGAGGGCGTCCCAGTTGGTGAGCCGGACGCAGCCGTGAGAGAAGCTCTTGCCGATCATGTTGGGCACCGGTGTGCCGTGGATGCCGTAGTGTTCCTTGGAGATGTCGATCCACACCACGCCCACTGGATTGTTGGGCCCGGCGGGCACCTTAGCCTTGACATCTTTGGCATCGGCGTCCCAGAACAGAGCCGGGTTGTAGTTGAAGGTCGGGTTGTAGGCCACGCCCTTGACCTTCCAGTCGCCCAGGGGGAGCGGATCGTGCTCGCTGCCGGCGGTGACGGGTGCGAAGAAGAGGACGCCGTTCGGACCCTGGACGACCAAGGTGCGGGTGCGCTTCGAGACGACGATCCGCGTGCCGTCGGGAGCCTGGCTCTTCTGGCCTTTCTGCGGCATCGCGACCTCGCGGACGTTGGGCACGCGAAGCTGCTGGCCGGCGGCGTCGAACCGGGCGCCGGGGTTGAGCTTCTTCAGGAAGTCCTCGGTCGAGTGGAACCTCTCGGCCAGCATCTCGATCGGCGTGCTGTAGTTGAGGGCCGGAAGCTTGGCCTTCTCGTCCATGTCCTCAGGAATGGGGAGGAATGGACCCTTCAGATCATCCGGCGTGATCGTGTAGAGGATGATCACCTGGTTGCCCGCGCCCTGGAGGGCTTGCCACGTCGCCGCGTCCACCTTGCCGGTAGGCGGCAGGCCGTGCGCGGACTGGAAGGCGGTCAGGGCCTTGGTGGAGTTCGATCCCCAGCGGCCGTCCATCACGCCCGGGGAGAAGCCCGCCCGGTCGAGGAGAACCTGAATGTCGCCTGGAACTCTGGGGGATGGAGCGCCCTGGATGCCCTGCGCCGGTCCCGGCGGTGCCGCCGGAGCCGGAGCGGGAGCAGGGGTTTGGGGAGGTGCCGTTGCCGGCGGCGCCGTCTGGGGTGGCGGGGCCGGAGCCTGAGGAGGCACGGGGGCCGGGGCCGTGGTCGGGACAGTCGCAGGCGCCGGAGTTGGAGCCGGGGCCGGAGCCGGAGGCGCGGTCTGGGGTCGCGCCTGCGGCGGCCGGGCGGGAGCTGGAGCCGGAGCCGGCTTCTGAGCAGCCGCCATCCCCATAGGAAGAGCGGTGAGTAACAAGAGGGCGAGAAGCTTGGGCACGAATCGCAGCATGGTCTCTCTTTCCGGGGCCAGCCAGGATGGCGGCCCGCGCTTCCCCATATTGCAACTCGCGGGCCATGGGCCGGGGAAAGCGGCCTACTGCGTGACGTCCGGCTCGGGGGGCTCCAGGAAGACCACGACGCGCCGGTAGGGCTCCTGGCCTCGGCTCTGGGAGGCGAGGCCGGAGCGCTCGACGAGCTCGTGCTGGAGCCGGCGGAGGTGGTTGTTCTGGGGGGAGAGCTCGACGGGGCGGCCCAGCTCCAGCACCTCGCCCACCGCCTCCTCGACCTCGCGCACGACGGCATCGTCGACGTTCGGGTGGTCGTCGACTCCGAAGGCGTCGCGGAGAAAATTTTCCATCTGGACGATGGTGTTGCTGCGCACGACGTAGAAAGGGATGCCCTTCGCCTGGGCGTCGCGCAGCCGGCGGGGCTGGCGCCGTTCCTGGGCCTTGAGGGTCACCACCATGTCGGCGTCGTCGAGGTCGTCCACCAGGTAGGCCGGCACCCGGAATTTGCGCAGCGCCTTCTCCAGCCTCGCCTTGCTCACGGCGTAGGGGAAGATGCGCACCGTCCGGCCTCGGGACAGTTGCCTTGGACGAGCGGCCGGCGCCTCGTCCTCCTCGGTCCGTTCGGGGCCTTTCTCCGTCTTTTTCTTCTCGGTCCGCTCGGACTTCTGAATCTCGACGCCACCCCCCTCGGTACGGGTGCGCAGCTCGGGGCGCGCCGGGATGTCGCGCAGGAAGCGGTCCACCACTTCGGCGACGTCGTGATGCACGGCGAGGCGATCCTGGTCCTGGATCTCGATCAGGACGTCGAAGGTCGGCGGCGCCTTCCTCTCCAGCACGGTCTTCTGCGTCCCTCGCCGCCGCGCCTCCTCGTCCGACAGGGTGACGGCGTGGATGCCCCCCACGAGGTCGGACAGGGTGGGGTTCTGGAGCAGGTTCTCGAGCGTGTTGCCGTGGGCCGTGGCAATGAGCTGCACGCCGCGCTCGGCGATGGTGCGGGCCGCCAGGGCCTCGGCGGCGGTGCCGATCTCGTCGATGACGATGACCTGCGGCATGTGGTTCTCCACCGCCTCGATCATCACCGCGTGCTGCTCGTCGGGAGAGGGCACCTGCATGCGCCGGGCGCGGCCGATACCCGGATGGGGAACGTCGCCGTCGCCGGCGATCTCGTTGGAGGTGTCGACGACGATCACCCGCTTGTTGAGCTCGTCGGCGAGCACCCGGGCCGCCTCGCGCAGCAGCGTCGTCTTGCCCACGCCGGGCCGGCCCAGCAGGAGGATGGACTGCCCCTCTTCGATGACGTCGCGCAGGATGTCGACGGTGCCGAACACCGCCCGCCCCACCCGGCAGGTGAGGCCGACGATGTCGCTCACCCGGTTGCGGATGGCCGAGATGCGGTGGAGGGTGCGCTCGATGCCCGCCCGGTTGTCCTTGCCGAAACGGCCAATGCGGCCCACGACGTAGGCGATGTCCTCGGCGGTGACGGCGGTCTGGGCGAGGATCTCGCCGCGGTCCGGGTAGCGCGCCTCCGGCAGCCGGCCGAGGTCGAGCACCAGCTCCACCAGATTCTCCTGCGCCTGCCCGGCGAGCGCCTGCCGCAACGGCGGCGGCATCACTTCCAGCAGCAGCTCCAAGTCGTCGGTGATGGGTCGTCCCGCCACGCTGTAAGGCTACACCTTTCTCCGGAGAGGATGAAACGTTTCTCCCGCTGAATCGTAGGGAGAGTGACGGCGGCCCGCGCACCGGCGCCCCCATCCATCTCTTAAGGAGGCTTCCCATGTCCAACCGTTCCATCCGAAGGATCTTCCCGGTCCTCTGCGGTCTTCTCCTGTTCGCCTCGACCCTCCAGGCGGCGACACTCAAGGATCATTTCGACAAGACCGTCCCCTTGAAGGCGGGCTCCCAGGTCACGCTGCGCAACGTCAACGGCTTCGTCAAGCTGGAGGCCTGGGACCGCGACGAGGTGCGGATCGAGGCCGACAAAGAGGTGAAGGCCGGCACCGACTCGGCCGCCCGCAAGTTCATGGACCAGGTGAAGATCGACGTCACCCCGGGCAGCGGCGGCTTGCGCATCGAGACCCGCGCTCCGAAGCGGGGAGCCGGCGGGGTCTGGGACGCGATGTTCGGCAACAGCATCAACTACCACGTCAATTACACGCTCCACGTGCCCCGCCAGGCGGCGGTGGACGCCGAGAGCGTCAACGGTGGCGTCTCGCTGGCCGGTACCCACGGCAAGGTGCGCCTGGAGACGACCAACGGCGCGGTCGACCTCAAGGACGTGACGGGCGACGTCAACGCCGGCTCCACCAACGGCGGCATCAGCGCCACCCGCGTCGCCGGAGCGATGAAGGCGGAGACCACCAACGGCGCCGTCGAGGTCGAGCTGACCTCCTTCCCCGCCGGCAGCAACCTCAATTTCGAGTCCACCAACGGTGGCATCCACGTCCGCCTGCCGCGCGACGCGCGCCTCTCGGTGGACGCCGAGACCGTCAACGGCCACGTCAAGAGCGACTTCGAGGTCCCGGGCGGCAAGGCCGGCAAGCGCTCCCTCAGGGGAGACATCAACGGCGGCGGCGGCCAACTGAAGATCCGCACCACCAATGGGGGGATCGAGATCCTGCACTGATTCCCACCCCGGGACACGGGGCCGGCGGAGGCCAAGAGCGGATAGGATGTCCTTACAAGGAGATCCGGCCATGACATCCCCGACCTCTTCCGAAGTGCCAGTCATCCTCGCCGCGACGGATTTTTCCGAGACGGCGAGCTCGGCGCTGAGCTGGGCCGCCGAGCTCGCCCGCCAGCAGGGCGCTCGCCTGGAGCTGGTCCACGCCATCACCATTCCGCCGTCCATGCCGGGGTACCTACCCCCGTCGAACCTGGATTTCTCGGAGGAGCTGCGCAAGGCGGCCGAGGGGCGGCTGGCCGAGGCGCGGACGACGGTGGCGGCGCTGGCGGGAGACGGTGTGCAAGTGACAATCTTCCTCGATACCGGCACGCCATCGCAGGTCATCGTTCAGCGGGCGGAGTCGGTGAATGCGCGGGCGGTCGTCATCGGCACCCGCGGGCTCACCGGCCTGCGCCATCTGCTGCTGGGCAGCACGACCCAGCGGGTGGTGCACGGCGCCCGCTGCCCGGTGCTGACCGTCCATCCCGCGGACGCGGGCGGACACCGGCCGATCCGCACCATTCTCGTGCCCACGGATTTCTCCCAGGACGCCGAGCTGGCGGTGACGACCGCCCATCACCTGCTGTCCTCCCTGGAGCAGGACGCCCGGCTGATCCTCCTCCACGCCTACAACCTGCCGATCGAGTACACGGCCTACGGTCCGATTCCGACCTCGATCACCTATCTCGAGGACGCCGGGCTCGAAGCCGAGCGGCGGCTCTTCGACATGGCGGAAGCTCTAAAGCGCGACGGATTGACGGTCGAGACGGTGGCCCGCCAGGGCGATCCCGCCCACGTCATCGCCGAGGAGGCGCAGAGTCGTGGCGCGGATCTCATCACCATGGGCACCCGCGGCCACTCCGGTCTGCGCCACCTTTTTCTGGGCAGCACCGCCGAGAGGGTGGTGGAGTACGCGCCCTGCCCGGTGATGACGATCCGGCAGCCGGAGGAGTAGGACCCGCGTCAGCCCACGCCCGCCGCCTCCACGGCGACCGGTCCGGGTACCGCCCCGAACCGGCGCTCCCGGCGGTGGAGCTCGCGCACGGCCTCGGCGAGGTCGCCCTTCTCGAAGTCAGGCCACATGCGGTCGGTGAAGACGAGCTCGGCGTAGGCGCACTCCCAGAGGAGGAAATCCGACAGCCGCTTCTCGCCGCCGGTGCGGATCAATAGATCGACGTCCGGCACCGGTTGTCCATCGTCATGCGGCGGATCGGCGAGCCGCCGCGAGAAGGCTTCGCGGGAGATCTCCTCACCGGCGGCCTGGAAGCGTCCGGCGGCACGGAGAATGGCGTCGCGCGCCGAGTAGTCGACGGCGATGCGCAGCAGGAAGCGATCGGCGTTCGCGGTCACCGCCTCGGCGTTCTCCACCACCCGCACCAGCCCGGGCGAGAGCCGGTCCCGCCGGCCGATGACGGCGATGCGGATGCCGTTCTTCGCGCACTTGGCCGCCTCCGCCATCAGGTAGCTGCGGAAGAGGCGCATCAGAGCGCGCACCTCGGCGTCGGGCCGGCGCCAGTTGTCGGAGGAGAAGGCGAAGAGGGTCAGCGTGCCGATGCCGAGATCCCCCGCGGCCTCGACCGTGCGGCGAACGGCCTCGACACCCGCCGTGTGCCCCGCCGAGCGGGGCCAGCCCCGGGAGACGGCCCAGCGGCCATTGCCGTCCATGATGATCGCCACGTGCAGGCTTGGCCTCGGGGCCTCGCCGAGAGGCGCGGCGGGCGGGGCGAGACGGAGAGTCGTGCTCATCGCGGTTCCTTTCCGGCGATCCCGGAGATTCCTGCGGTTCTGGCGCTTCTGGGATTCTTGAGCAGGGCGAGCACCTCCCGGCGCCCGCGCAGCCGGGCGATCCTGGGCGCCAGCCAATCCTTCCAGGTGCTTCCGAGCCGGAGGTCCGGCGCCCGGTTCAGCAGTGCTCTGACGCATCGGGCGTCCGCCGCCGTGGCGGCGTAGGTGAGCGCCGTCTCTCCGCCGGGCTGCTTCAGCCGCGGATCGGCCCCGCTGGCCACGAGCTCCTCTACGATCGCTCCCTCGCCCTGCGCCGCCGCCAGCATCAGGGGGGTGAGGCCGTCCGGGTTCGCGAGGTCCGGCTCGGCGCCGGCGGAAAGGAGGGCGCGCACGCTCTCGAGCTGATTCTTATGGACGGCATGCATCAGCGGCGGCCAGCCGTTGGGACCGGAGTCCTGCTGATTGGGATCGACGCCGGCGCGTGCCAGCTCGGCGATCGAGCCGGTCCGTCCGGAGCGCGAGGCCCAGATGAGGGCGTCCAGGCCCGCGCTTCCGTGGACATTCGGATGCAGCGCCAGCTCCCGCCGCAGCTTCTCCGGCGAGCCCTGGGCCGCCGCCACCGCCAGGGGCGTACGCGGACGGGCTCGCGGCCTGACCGTCAAAAGCCAGAACCCAAGGGCTCCCAGCGTGGCGAGCCCGAGGCCCAGGAAAGCCACAACCCGGATGATCTTCACGTCGGTCTCTCCTCATGTAAATCACTTTGCAAAACAAAGCACGCGGGCACAAAAAAAGCCGGCGCTCATCCTTCGCGGGTCGCGTGGATGATCGCTTCCATGCGTTCGAGGTAGCGCTCCAGGGCGCGGCGGCCGGTGTGGGTGAGCCGGTACTCCGTCTTCGGCATCCGGCCCTCGAAGTACTTTTCGCAGGCGATGTAGCCGGCCTCTTCCAGCTTGCGGGCGTGGACGCTCAGGTTGCCGTCGGTCGTCTTGAGCAGCTTCTTGAGGTCGTTGAAGCTCAGGTGATCGTTCACCGCCAGGGCGCTGACGATGCCGAGGCGCATCCGCTCGTGGATCAGGCGGTCGAGATCCAGGGCGGTTTGGGGAGCGGGACCGGCGACCGTCAACCCGGGCTCCTCTCCGGCACCGGCGGTGCCGCCGTCCTCGTGCTTGAGCGCCCTAGCCACCGTGCCTCCAGGCGATCAACGCGCCGAACGCGAGGTGCAGGCCGCCGAAGCCGGCCGCCAGCAGGGCATCTCCCCAGCCGGGGGGCGACACCAGAGCCACCGCGCCCAGGGCCATGAAGGCGAGGCCCATCACCGGCACCGTGCGCACCGAGAAGGCGCCGCCCGTCACCACGGCGGTGCCATAGAGCAGCAGCCAGACTCCCGGCAGCACGGCCGACGTGCCGGTGACCAGCAGCACCGCCGTCAGCATGGCGCCGGCGAAGAGGGGAGGCAGCAGGCCGAGGACGAATCGCCGGCCCGGTGTGGAAAAAAGGTTGATCTCCACCCGTTTGGCCTTCCAGACGACCGCCGCGGTGTTGACGAGAATGGCCAGCAGCGCCTCCACCAGCCAGGTGACGAGCCAGCCCAGGAAGCTCGGCTGGCGCGCCGCCACGTAGGCGGCCACCAGCGCCGTCGCTCCCACCGCCATTTCGCCCAGACCCGACACGGCCGTGAAGAAGGCCGCGCCCTCCATGGTCTCGCGGATGAACCGCAAGTTGTCGATGGCCGTAACGTGCAGCGGCGGGGGAGGAACGAGGCGGGGACGTGAGGGCTGGGGATCGGTCACAGGCATGACTTTACGCCTACGGCTCGGGGGGCGTCAAGTTCTTTGTGGGATAAAGTGAAAGACTCGCCACTACGCCGCCGCTCCTTCCGCCCGCTTCTTCGCCAGCTTCGCCACCATGCCGACCATTCCCATGAGTCCCATGGACTTGCCCATGGAAAGCTCGCGGCCGAAGACGTTGTAGACGATGTCGGACGGCACCTCGGCCACCTGCTCGAGGGGAGCGCCGGAGAGGGTGTCATCGAGGATCACGGCCATGGCCTTGGCCGAGATCCCCTGGGGATTCTCGACGGCGAAGTGGAAGTCAAGCGTGCCGTCCGGCCGCGGCTCGGGGAAGACGTAGGCCTCGGATTCGCAGGCCGGCACCTGGGCCGTCTCCGGGTAGGGTCGCTGGGCGAGCCGCGGCGGCACCTCCTCGAAGCGTTCGGCGAGGTCGATGAGGAGCTGGATGCGCTCGCTGCGGTCGGCGATCGATCCCAGCAGGTCCAGGGTCCGCGTCAGCTTCTCCGGTACGGCCATGGCACGCTCGTCCCTTCCAGAAACGTTCGAGAAACTCGCGGGGTCAGCGCTCGATGGGCACGCCCACGAGGTTGCCCCACTCCGTCCAGCTCCCATCATAATTGCGGACCTGCTTGTAGCCCAGGAGATTGCGCAGCACGAACCAGGTGTGGCTGCTGCGCTCGCCGATGCGGCAATAGACGACGACGTCGTCCTCCGGCTTGAGCCCGGCTTCCTTCTCATAGAGGCCGCGCAGCTCCTCGGCGGTCTTGAAGGTGCCATCCTCGGGATTGACGGCCTTGGCCCAGGGCACGCTCTTGGCGCCGGGGATGTGGCCGCCGCGCAGGGCGCCCTCGTTGGGGTAGTCCGGCATGTGGAGCCGCTCGCCCGTGTACTCGGCGGGGCTGCGCACGTCGATCATCGGCTTTTTGGCGTTGGTGTGCTCCAGCACCTGGTCGCGGAAGGCGCGGTAGCGCTTGTCGTCGCGCTCGGAGGCCACGTAGTCGCTCGGCGGGTACGACGGGACGTCCTTGGTCAGCGGCCGGCCTTCGTTGAGCCACTTGATGCGGCCGCCGTCGACGATCTTGGCGTTCTCGTGTCCGAAGAGGTGGAACACCCAGTAGGCGTAGGTGGCCCACCAGTTGTTCTTGTCGCCATAGAAGATCACCGTCGTGTCCTTGGTGACGCCGATGCGCCGCAGGAGCGACTGGAATCCCTCGCGGCCCAGGTAGTCGCGCCGCACCGGGTCGTTCAGATCGCGGGTCCAATCCACCTCGACGGCACCTGGGATATGCCCCGAAGGATAGAGCAGCGGATCCTCGTTCGACTCGACGATGCGGATGTTGGGGTCGTTCAGATGGCTGGCGACCCAGTCGGTCGAGACCAATACATCGGGGTTGACGTAACCGCGGTTTTCGATTTCGCTCACCTTCCGTCTCCTTTCGCGCTCAGGAGCGGGTTCCGCTCCCCCTCATTTGTGACCAACTCTATCATGATCTCCTGGGGCGCCGAATACCCGGGCCCGGCTGAGCGCTTCCCGGAGCTCTCACCCCGGTGCGGCCCGGCGGGCCAGGCTGGCGATGACCACCGCCAGCTCCGCCGGCTCGACCGGCTTCGGGACGTGCATGCTGTAGCCCGCGGTGAGGGCTTGCATGCGGTCCTCGGCTCGGGCGTAGGCCGTCAGGGCCACGGCGGGGATGCGGCCGCCGCGCTCGGCGTCCAGGGCTCTCACCTTGCGGATGAGGGAGTAGCCGTCCTCTCCCGGCATGCCGATGTCGGAGACGAGGACGTCGGGCGGATCGCGTTCCACCATCGCCAGCGCCTCGGCCGCCGAGGCGCAGGTCGTCACGGTCGCCCCACACTGCTGGAGCACCATGGTGAGGAGGTCGCGGGCGTCCGGCTCGTCGTCGACCGCCAGCACATGCAAACCCTCGAGCGTCGGCGGACAGTCGAAGGGCACATGCCCACTCATGCCGGGATGCACTCGCGCCCTCTCCTCGGCCGGGGGGCCCATGGGCTTCCGCACCACCATCACCGGCAACATCACGGAGAAGACGGCTCCCGGCTCTTCGCCGCGGTTGCCGGCCTTCACCGTGCCCCCGTGCAGCTCCACCAGGTGCCGCACGATGGCGAGACCCAATCCCAGGCCGCCATGATGCCGGCTGAGGGTGCTGTCGGCCTGGCGGAAGCGGTCGAAGACGAAAGGCAGAAACTCCTCGGCGATGCCGGGGCCGGTGTCGCTCACGGTCACCTCGAGATGGGAGTTGACGCGTTCGAGCTGGACCTGCACGCGGCCGTGCTTGGGAGTGAACTTGATGGCGTTGGCGAGCAGGTTCCAGACCACCTGCTGCAAGCGGACCGGATCGCCCAGGACGACACCCGCGCCGAAATCCATGACGACCTGGATGAGGATGTCCTTGGCCTCCGCCGCCGGGCGCAAGGTGTCCACCGCCGCGTTGACGACCGTCGTCAGGTCGACCGGTTGCGCATCCAGCCGGAGCTTGCCCGAGATGATCCGCGACACGTCGAGCATGTCCTCGATGAGGCGGGCCTGCAGCCTGGCGTTGCGGTCGATGGTCTCGATGCCGCGCGCGACGGCCTCCGAGTCCAGCCTGCCGGTGCTCAGCATGCGCGTCCAGCCGAGGATGGCGTTCAACGGTGTGCGCAGCTCGTGCGAGAGCAGACCGAGGAACTCGTCCTTGGCCCGGCTGGCGATCTCGGACTCCTGTCGCGCCTGGCGCTCGCGTTCCAGGAGGTCCTCGTGCTCCTTGAGCGTCTGCTGGGTGCCCTGGTAGAGCCTGGCGTTGTCCATGGCGATGGCGGTCTGGGAGGCGAGGCCTTCGATGATCCGCTCGTGACGGACGGTGAAGACGCCCGCTTCGGGGTGACCGAAGAAGAGCCCGCCGATGACCTCTCCGGAACGGGAGACCACCGGGACCGCCAGATAGCTGGTCACCGGCAGGTGGCCAGGGGGCATGCCGTGGTAGGGCTTGCTGTGGCCATATCTCGGGTCCTGCTTGACGTCGTCCAGGCGGATCGTGCCCTCGCCGAGGAAGGTCGGCCCGAACAGCGCCGTGGCGCGCGGCATGGGGAAGTTGGCGAACGCCTCGCGGGAAACTCCCGAGAGGGTGTAGAGCATGTAGGCGGCGCCGTCCGCGTTGTAGACGTTGTAAAAAAAGGAGCCGAACTGCGCGCCGGTGAGCTCGGTGGCCGCGTCGGTCACGGCCTGCACCAGTTTTTCCAGGTCCAGCTCGGCGGACAGGAGCTGCCCGATGCGGTTGATGGTCTCCACGACTTCCGTCTGCTCGCGCAGCCGGGCCAGGGCCTCTCCCGTCCTGCCGCCCAGAGCTTCGTCCTGGAGCGCGGTGTCCTCGGTACTCCCCATCCTTACCCGCCGGTCCCCGCCTCCACCAGGCTCACGGTGCTGGCCTGGGGGCCTTCGAAGCCCTGATGCTCGGCGAACCGGACGCGGGAGCCGACCGCCAGCTTGTCGAAGCCGGGGTCGTCGACGGCATTGCGGTGGAAGTAAACCTCCCGGCCGTCGGGAGCCGTAATGAAGCCGAAGCCTTCCTGGGAGAAGAGGCGGACGATCTGCCCTTCCGGCACCGCTCCCGCCGGCGGCTTCGCGAAGTCGCGCCGCCGGTCCACGAACTCCTCCAACTGGCGTTCGGCGGCGTCGAAGGAGTCGCGGATGGCAATGAAAAGCTCTTCCGCCTGCTTGTCCGCCACCAGCTCGGAGCCGGGAACGGTCACGTCCACCCGCACGCGGTAGGGGCCGCCGTCGTGGTGATGGTTGCCCGCCGGCCGTTCGAGGGCGATGCGGCAGCTCGTGACGCGATTGTAGTGGCGCTCCAGCTTGTCGGCACGCTTGCGCAGCTCGGCTTCGACGGCGGCGGAGAGCGTGATGTCGCGGGAAGAAATCTCCATGGGAATTTGCATGGCAGCTCCTTTGAGTCAGGAAGATCCGGAGTCCTCTTGCGCGGGGGACATCCTTCCTCCCAAGTCAGTCCGCAAGGGCCGTGCCACGATGGCGGTGCCGGCTGGCGCGGACATGTTTCCCCATCCAGGGACACTCTACCAATAGAGACGGGGTGCTACCATCGGGCAAAACCCCGTGGTTCCCCATACGTATGCTGTGGAAGAAGATCCCTCCCTTCATCATAGAACGGAAAAACATAATGTTCGAAGCTTTGAAGACATCTCCCCGGTTTCGGGTCCAGAGCCCGTTCCTGCAAAACCTGCGGCACCGTTTCGGCAAGATCGGCCTGCGGCTCCTCCTCGTCCTCGTGCCGCTGTTCTTCCTGCGGGCGTGCATCGTCACCTACGTGCCGCCGGACAAGATCGGTGTGCGCCAGATCTCCTATGGCTTCGGCAAGGGCTTGCAGAAGGAACCCGTGTCGCCGGGTTGGCGGCGGGAGGTCAGCAGCTACGAGCGGATCTTCACCTTCCCGCGCGACGTTCAGGCCGTGGAGTTCACCAACAACGCCGCGGAGACGGGGGCCGGGCACACACAGCGTCCGGCGGTGAAGGTTCCGACGGTGGACGGCTATCCCGTGGACCTGGACGTCACCGTGCTCTATCGCGTCACGGACCCTTACCTGCTGGCCTCCAGGTTCGGCCTGAGCAAGGCCTATGAGGATGCGGTGGTCGTCCGCTTCACGGACCCAATGGTGAAGCAGTTCCTGGGCGAGCTGCTGGCCGAGGAGTTCTACCATGAGAAGCGTCTCAGCCAGGTCCATGCGCTCAAGGCGGCTCTCGCCCAGCGTTTCACGGACAACGGCCTCGAGCTCGCGGACGTGCTCATCCGCCAGTATGACTACCCGGACACTTTCCAGGCGCTGACCGAGCAGAAGAAGATCCAGGACCAGTCGGTGCTCACCAACCAGGCCCTGGCCAAGCAGGCCGAGGTGCAGACGCGCCTCAACCGGGTCATCGCCGAGGGCCAGAACCTGGTCAACGTCAGCACGGCGGAGTTCAACGCCCAGATCACCGAGATCAACGCCCAGAAGAACCTCTATCAGCGGCAGAAGACGGCCGAGGCGGATCTGCTGGTCAAATCGGCACAGGCCAACGGCACCGAGCAGATCAACCGCGCGCTGGAGGGAGCCGGCTCGGCCAAGCTCCTGCGCCTGCGCCGCGGCATCGCCCTGCTCGAAGGCATCAAGGGCCCGATCTACATCACCGAAGACCCGACGGACCTGGGCAAGCTGGGGAACCCGAAATGAACGCCTTGAACCGGAAAGACCGTATGCGCAATCTCATCATCCCGTGCCTCGCCTTGACCCTCGCCGCCTTCTCCCTCGCCGGGTGCACGCCGCACACCACCGAGGCTACGGAGGTGGGTGTGAAGTTCAACAAGCTCACCAAGAGCTATGAGCGCCTCGATCCCGGCGCCACCTACTTCTTCGCGCCGTTGGTCAACGACTGGCAGACCTTCGACGTCTCGCTGCGCAGCCTGATCATGACCGCGAAATCGGAGCAGGGCGACCGCACGGGCAAGGACGACCTGCGGTTCAAGACCCGCGACGGCAACGACATTGAGACCGACGTCACCGTCCGCTGGCGGATCGATCCCACCAAGGTCTCCTACGTCTGGAAGTACGTGGCGCCAGACAGCAACACCGTCCAGGAGCGGCTGGTGCGGCCCCTCGCTCGTACCTACGTGCGCGACGTGCTCAACCGCCTCAACTCGGAGGACTTCTACAATCCGCGCCTGCGCTTCGCCGCGGCCAACGATGCCACCCGGCTGCTCGCCTCGCACCTGAGCCCCTACGGCATCAAGGTGGAGCAGGTGTTGCTGGGCGATTTCGCCTTCAAGCCCGAGTATCAGAAGCTGATCAACGGCCGCAAGGAGGCGGAGAAGACGGCCGAGAAGCTGGAGGCGGAGATCCTCGCCACGCAAGAGAAGAACAAGACCAACCTGCAATCCAAGGTGGCCGAGCTCACCGAGTCGCTCACCCGCACCCAGGGCGAGCTCGAGCAGGCCAAGCGGGCCGCCGATGCCTACCTCGTCCAGCACCAGCAGGACGCCCAGGCGACCCTGGCGGAGATGACGGCCCAGGCGGAAGGAACCCGCAAGGAGCGGGCGGCGCTCAACAGCAGCGCGGGCGACGCCTACGTCAACCTCAAGCTCATCGAGGCGTTGCAGAAGAAGGAGCTGCGGCAGATCCCCAAGCTGCCCGGCGGCAATATCATCATCGACGGCAACAAGCTGCTGCAGCAGCTCGGCGTCATCAACTACGCGATCCGGAAAGAGAAAGCCGCCGACGACGACGAGGAGGAGAAGAAGCCCTGAGCGGGGGGCTCGACACGCCATGCTCAACGTTGCTGGACCCGAGTTCGATTTTGGCCCCGTCCTCTACGCCGTGCTCCAGGAGTGCGAGCACGTGCGCCGGGGGCTCGCTGCCGCCGAGGCGCCCGAGCAGTTGCGGGAGGCGGCCCGCCGCAAGCTCACCGAGGTGCGCGAGAGCTACGAGGAGTGCGGCGGCACTCCGCCTTACTGGAGCGATCTTGAGCGGGAGGTGATGGAGACCTCCATGACCCAGTACATCCCCGCCGCCGTCGAGCAGAGCCGGCTGGAGACGAGCCACTACGATCTCTGGCGCGGCGGGGACCCGGCCGCCCGCGCCCTCTTCGCCGTCCTGGGCCTCGCCCTCGGCGGACTGATCATCGCCATCCCGTGGATTCCCGTTTTCGAGGACGCCTTCGCCTTCCTGCTGGCGCTCGCCGGGCTCCTCTACCCGGAGATTCGGAAGACCTTCTTCGACTTCCGCCACTCCCAGACCCTCAACAAGCTGATCGCCCGGGCGGAGAAGTACCAATACGACAACCGGATTCACTACACCAGCGCGGCGAAGCTGGACGCGGAGCTCGGGGCGGCTCTGACCTCACCGGCTCGAGCGGCGAAGAATCAGGGTCAGGGAGCCCCGGGCAAGGTCCTCGAGCATCCAGCGGGGCAGAGGGAGAAGGGATAGCGCTCCCAGGAAAAGCATTCCTACCAGGGCCGTGAGATCACGCACGCGTTGATGCCGCCGATGCCCATCGAGAGCTTGCCGGCGGCGCCCTTCGTGGCATTGCAGGGCTCGTCGAAGACGTAGGCGCTGTGCACCTTTTCGATCTCCTCGTTGAGCTCCGCCCGGTGCAGGGGAGTCGGGTAGAGGCGGCCGCGCTCGTAGCCAAGGTACTGCGCCGTCAGTTCCCAGCCGCCGCCGGCCGACATGCCGTGGCCGAAGGTGCCCTTGCGGGCCGTCACCAGCACCGAGTCGGGTACGACGCCGCGCAGCGTCTCGACCTCCCGGTAGTCGCCGGGGGTGGCCGTGGCGTGGAGGTCCCAGCTCGTCATCTCCTCCGGGCTCAGGGCCGCCTCGGCGAGGGCGTTGCGGATCGCTGTCGAGGGACCCTCGATCGAGGGCGTGATGATGTGATCGGCGTCCGAGCTGACGCCCACGGCGACCGGCTCCATGCCCAGCGGCTTGAAGCCCTTCGCCGTCATGTACTCATGATCGCCGACGATCCAGAGCACGGCGCCGCCGGCGACATGGGTGCCGCGCAGACCCGTCAGCGGCTTCGAGACCGAGGCGTCGGCCGAGATCACCCGCGCCGAGTAGAAGGCGCTCACCGAGAGGGCGAGCGGCGGCGGGTCCGTGGCACCGACCACCACCGCCTTGGCCTCGCCACGGCGGATGGCGTCCATCCCCAGCTTGAGGCAGACGCCAAAGGTGGAGCAGGCGGCCACCGGCGCGAAGGCCAGGCCGGTGATATGGCCGAGCATCGAGATCTGCGAGGCCGGCGTGTTCCAGATGTTCCACACCAGGTTGGCCGACACGGACTGCCAGGGCGGCGGCGGCGCCTTCCACTTCTCCTGGAGCTGCCGGAGCTGGCGCTGCTTCTCCTTGAGCACCCGGACTTTTCCCCGCTCGATCTCGCCCTGGACGTTGAGCGACTCGACGGCGGCGAGTTCCTTCAGATACTCCCGCAGACCGGGCGAGGCGGCGGCCCAGTGGTGCCACCAGGCGGCCTCGGCCTCGTAGCGGTCCTCCGGATCGGCGACCGTCCCGGGGTCGGGCGGCGCGCCCTCCGCGGCCTCGCCGCCCTTGGACCGGTGCTCCTGGAAGGCGGGGTTGCGCTCCGCCCAGAAGCGGTCCCAGCGGCGCTGGGCGCGGTCGAGGGCGCGGGTCTGCTGGGAGACGGTGTCGACGCAGCCAATGCCCGTCCCCATGTAGACGTGGGCGGCGGTGCCCAGGCTCCGCAGCTCCGCCTCCAGGCCGGGGTTCTGCCCAAGGGACTGAATGAAGGCGCCGATGGCGTAGCGCACCGGCAGGTCCATCTTCTCCGACAGGGAGTGGAAGCGGGAGGGCGGAAAGCGCTCCGCGATCCAGGCGCGGTAGTCCTCGAAGTTGAACTGCGGGACGCCCACGAGGAAGTTGTCCGGGCCGTAGCCGTTGAAGGGCTCCAGCCAGCTCTCCGACGACGACAGGTTGTCCGTGAAAGCCGCGATATTGGGCGACCGGGGGGCGACGAGGCCCCAACCGAAGATTCCGACTCGACGCAAAGAAGTCCCTCCCCGTTCCGAAACCAGGGATTGTGCCACAGGCCAAGGACAAAAACCCTCATCACCCCGGCCCTCTTCTCCCGCCCCCTCCCAGACCCCCACACCGGGAGAAGAGGGAGGGCGGCACGAAATGGCCTCGCATGCATTCCCCCTCTCCCGGGTCGGGAGAGGGGGCTAGGGGGTGAGGGCCTACTCGTTCCGGATCGCCAGAATGGGGTCCACCTTCGAGGCCCGCTCGGCCGGCAGCCAGGTGGCGACCAGGGCCACGCCGGCGAAGAGGGCGGCGAGGGCCGCGAAGGTGAGAGGGTCGCGGGCGCTCACACCGAAGAGGAGGCTCTCGAGCACCCGGGTGAGACCCAGGGCGCCCAGCAGGCCGAGGACGATGCCGGCGACGGCCAAAACGGCTCCCTGGCGCATCACCAGCCCAATGACGTCCCACTTCTGGGCGCCGAGGGCCACGCGCACTCCGATCTCCCGCGTGCGTTGCGCCACCAGGTACGAGATCACACCGTAAAGACCTGCCGCCGAGAGCACGAGGGCGATGCCCGCGAAGATGCCGAGCAGCCAGAGGTTGAGCCGGTTGCCGGCGAGCGACTCGTCGATCACCTGCTCCATGGTGAGCACCTGGTAGAGCGGCAATCCCGGATCGATGCCGCGCACCGCCCCGCGGATGGGGCCGGCCAGGCTTCCCGGCGGACCGTCCGTCCGCACCGCCAGGCTGGCGTCGGCGAGCAGGTCCGCATGGTCCGCCTCGCCGTAGGGGAAGTAGATCTCGGCCAGCGGCGGCTGCCCGAGCCCCGCCTGCCGCACGTCGCCCACCACGCCGACGATCGTGTACTCCTTCTTGCCGCCGAAGCTCAGCCGTTGGCCGATGGCGTCCGTATCCTTGAAGGTCTTGCGGACGAAGGCGTGATTGACGACCACCACCAGCGAACCGTTCTCGCCATCCCTTTCCAGGAAGTCGCGTCCCCGCTGAATGGGAATGCCGAGCGCCTGGAAGAACCGCGGGCTGGCGACCCGGATCTCGGCCATGGGTTCCTTGCCCGGCGGCGGTGCCGGCTGGCCCACGACGAGGTAGCCGCCGTTCGTCCAGGCGTTCTGAATGGGCAGGATGGAGACCACCGCCGCGGCGCGCACCCCCGGGAGCCGGCGCACGGCTTCGAGCACGGGCCGGAACGTCCGCGCCGTGGCGGTGGCGAGCCGCGGCGCCGGAATCGCCATGTGGGCGGTGAGGACGTTTCGTGCCACGAGCCCCGGCTCCGTGCCGCTCAAGGTTCGGAACCCGCGCAGCAGCAGGCCGGCGCCTACCAGGAGGACGAGGGTGACGGCGATCTCGATCACCACCAGGCCGCTGCGGAAGCGCTGCTGGCCGCTGCCCGACGTGGCCTTGCCGGCCTCGGTCAGGCTGTCGCGCAGATCGCCGCGCGCCGCCTGCAGGGCCGGCACGATGCCGAAGGCGAGGCCGCTCAGCAGGGCCACGCCGAGAAGGAAGGCGAACACCCGGAAGTCCAGGGGGATGCCGCCGGCGAGGGGGAGCGCGCCCTCGGCGAGCGGCGCCAGGCCCGCGAGACTCAAGCGTGCCAGCAGGAGTCCCAGGATGGAGCCGGCGAAGGCCAGCACCAGGCTCTCCACCAGGAACTGCCGCACCAGTCGCGAACGGCCGGCCCCCAGCGCCAGGCGGATCGCCACCTCCCGCTGGCGCACGGCGGCGCGGGCGAGGAGGAGATTGGCGACGTTGGCACAGGCGATGAGCAGCACCAGGCCGACGGCGCCGAAGAGGATCAGCAGCGCCGGCCGCACGTTGCCCACCATCGCTTCCTGGAAAGGCAGAGCCTTCACGCTACGTCCCGCCTGCTCGGTGGGATATTGCTTCGCGAGGCGCGCCGCCACCGTCTTGAGCTGGGCCGTGGCCTGACCGAGGCTCACCCCCCGTTTCAGGCGGCCGCCGATGTTCAGGAAGTGGTTGCCCCGCTGCCTGATGTCGTCCGGGCTGGGCACGTACAGCAGCCAGACGTCGGTCTTGGACCACCCCGGAGGAAAGTCGAAGGATGCCGGCATGATGCCGATCACCTCGTATTGCTTGCCGTCGAGCCGGAGGGTGCGGCCCACGAGCCCGGGATCGGCGCCGAAGCGCGATTTCCACAGCCCCTCGGAGACCACGGCGACCTGCGCCTTGCCGGGCTCGTCCCGCGCCGGATCGAAGACGCGGCCCAGCCTCGGGCCGCGGCCGAGAACCGAGAACAGGTTCGGCGTGGCCACGACCGAGCGGACGCGCTCGGGCTCGCCCGTCCCCTGGAGATTGGCGCTCCCCCGCTGCCACGCCGCGAGCTGCTCGAAGCCTGTTTGCTGCTGAACCCAGTCGCGATAGTTGGGAAGGGAGACCGTGCCCGTGAAGTTATCCATCGCCTCCCAGAGGCGGACGAGGCGTTCCGGCTCGGGGTAGGGAAGCGGGCGCAGGAGAACCGCGTTGAGGACGCTGAAGATCGCCGCGTTGGCGCCGATGCCGAGAGCCAGGCAGAGGATGGCCACCACCGTGAAAGCCGGCGAGCGGAGAAGGGACCGCAGGCCGAAGCGCACATCGCGCCCGAGGTCGTCCATCCAGGTCGAGGAGGTGGTAGAGCTCATCGCGTCGTCTCCGTACAGTCTATGGGAGGATGCTACGCGATGGTGAGCCCGAGGTTTCAAGGCGAGAAAAACCGAGGGGTGTCTCAAAGTGGTTGACGACGACTCCTATGTCGCCAGGGATTGAAATCACCTGGCTACCCTCTGTAGTCCCTACGGGACATGGGAAGAACGAATTGCAGTCCCGGAGGGGACAAGAGTTGGTAGCCAGGCGATTTCAATCCCTGGCGACATAGGAGTGGCTGTCGCTTCTTTTGAGACCCACCCCCCCGCCCATTGAGCCCCCTTTCACCCCCGTGATACCGTGACGCATCCGTCGTCTCCCCTGGGGGAGAGGACCGCTCCGAGAGGATTCCAGTCATCATGAGCATTCAAGTCCAGGGACCCGTCAGGGTCCGTTTCGCTCCGTCGCCCACCGGTTTTCTTCACGTCGGCGGTGCCCGTACGGCGATCTATAACGAGCTGCTGCGGCAGAGCATCGGCGGCGCTTTCGTCCTGCGCATCGAGGATACCGACAAAGAGCGGTCCGACGAAGTGATGGTCCGCCAGATCCAGTCCGCGCTGGCCTGGATCGGCATCGTCTGGGATGAGGGGCCGTTCCTGCAGAGCGAGCGCCTCGGCCGCCATCACGAGCGCGCCGAGGTGCTGCTCGCCACGGGCAAGGCCTACCGCTGCTTCTGTACCCCCGAGGAGCTGGACGTTCAGCGCAAGGAGGCGGAGAAGAAGGGCGGCTCCTTCCGCTACCCCCGCACCTGCCTCAACCTGACGAAAGAGGAGGTCGCGGAGCAGATCGCCGCCGGCAAACCCTTCGCCGTCCGCTTCAAGATGCCGGACGATCACATTACCTTCACCGACCTCGTCCGCGGCGACATGGACTTTCCGCCCGACGCGCTGGACGACTTCATCCTCCTGCGCTCGGACGGCAATCCCACCTACCACATGTCCGTGGTGGTGGACGACATCGACATGGGCATCACCCACGTCATCCGCGGCGAGGACCACCTCTCGAACACGCCCAAGCACATCCCCCTCTTCCGCGCCCTGGGCGGCGAGGTGCCCACCTTCGCCCACCTGCCGCTGATCCTGGGGCCGGACAAAAAGCGCCTCTCCAAGCGCTACGGCGCCACCTCGGTCGAGGAGTTCCGCACCGAGGGCATCCTCCCCCAGGCCCTCTACAACTTCATGGCTCTACTCGGCTGGAGCCCGGGCGACGACCGGGAGATTCTCACGCGCGACGAGATGATCGCGCTCTTCGACGTCAACCGCCTGAACACCTCCGCGGCCGTCTTCGACAAAGAGAAGCTCTGGTGGATGAACGCCCAGTACCTCTCCAAGCTGGACTTCGAGACCCTGCAGCCGCATCTCGAGCCCTTCCTGGAGCCGCTGGGCCTGAAGGACGCGGACCCGGCGCGCCTCGCCGCCGCCGTGAACCTCCACCGCTCCCGCTCCCACACCCTCAAGGAGCTGGCGGAGCTGATCGTCCCCTACTTCAAGGACGAGCTGGCGTACGACTCCGAGGCCAACGCCAAGTTCCTCCAGGACAAAGACTTGCCGGAGATCATCCACACCCTGAGGGAGCGCTTCGCGGCCCTGCCGGGCTTCGACAAGGAGCCGCTGGAGGCCGCCCTGCGCGCCCTGGCGACTGAGAGGGGGGTGAAAGCGGGAGCCCTCATCCACCCCACCCGCATGGCCCTCTCCGCCGCCGCCCAAGGCCCGCCGCTCTTCGACCTCGTGGAGGCGATGGGACGGGAAGCGAGCCTGAAGCACCTGGACCACTTCCTGGCCTTCCTCAAGAAGGGAGCCCAGGGTTGACCTCGGGGAGGCCTTTCCGCTAACCTTCCCGCCCTGTCCTGCTGGGAGGTCGTTCAACGGTAGGACATGCGGCTCTGACCCGCAGAATCGGGGTTCGAATCCCTGCCTCCCAGCCAATTCCCGCCCTGCTAAACTGGCTGCCTGATGAGTAGCTCCATCCTTCAGAAGTACCGCGCCGAGATTCTCGATGTGGCCGTGCGCCACGGTGCGAGGGATGTGCGCGTCTTCGGCTCCCTGGCCCGAGGTGAAGGCTCCGAGGGCAGCGACCTCGATCTGCTCGTAAAGCTTGGAGAAGGTCGTTCGCTCCTGGATCTCGTGGGGCTTAAGCAGGATCTTGAGGATCTTCTACACCGTCCCGTGGATGTGGTCACCGAGAAGGCCCTGTCACCCTATCTGCGTGAGCAAGTCCTCTCCGAAGCCATCCCGCTTTGAGCCAAAACCGAGACGAGCTGTACTTGCAGCACGTGCTCGATGCCGTCGAGAAAATCGAGCGCTATATCGTAGTGGGCCATGACGAGTTCATGGTTACGTCCCACTGGCAGGATGCTGTGATTCGACAGTTTGAAATCATCGGCGAAGCGGTGAAGCGCCTCTCTTCTGAAGTTACTGAGAGCCGGCCTGACATTCCCTGGCGTCGCATTGCCGGTTTGCGAGACGTTCTCATCCACAACTACATGGGAGTGGACTTGGAGGCTGTATGGCAGGTTACCCAGCACAATCTGCCTCAACTGCGGCAGGCGATCGAAGAGCTCCTGGGCCAGAAGTAAGCGGAGATAATAGCCGATGCCGACCAACTTGCTCAAAGACCCTCAGGCCCGGTTGGCCGAGACCGTGGAGTATAGCGAGGCGCGCCTCTCGCAAGAGGCCTATGACCAAGTCTTTGGCCCCTTCGACCGAGGCGAGTTTCGCGAGCTCACCGATCAGGAGTGGAAGGCTCTGGTGGCCGGCGAACGTAAGTCCCTGCACGACCCTCGGAGCCTTGCCCTGTCTCCAAACGGCATGGACGGTTGAGGTGCTGTCCTGCCTTCAGCCTCGAAGCCGCCGCTGACCTCGAAGAGCTTCGCCAGATACTACCGAGCGGTTTGGCGAGGCCCAAGCCCGCCGCTACCTGAGCGGTCTACGAGAGGACCTTCGAGCAATACGACCTCTCTCTCATTCTCGCGAACCAGTTCCCGGCGCAACTCCCCATCGGCCTCTCGGGCGGGACTCTTCGGAAACCTGAACTCGCCTGTGGCGTTCGCTCTGAGCATCCAAGGACTCCTCGGTGGTGCGGAAGAAGTTCATCGGGACGACGCTGAAAAGAAACGAGTTACGCTGAGAGCCGATCGAGGCCGAGCTTCCGACAGGTTACGCCTACGCCAAGCTCGCCGACGGCCGGGCCATTTGGCTCCACAGGCCGCCGCCGCTTCGCATGGAACCGCGGGCGGCTGAGGTGGTGATTCAGGCATCCTGGCAGCGGTAGGGAGTTCGAGAACGCCAGTCGGTTCGCGTACAAGAACCGACAGCCTCCCCGACTGACGTGCGAACCGCGTAACTTACGCGACGCTCTGAGCATGGTACTGGTTTGTCTCTGTTTGACATGCCCATGAAAATGCAGTATCCTGGACTTCTGACAGACTGCGCCAATTTGGGGCAGCCCACTAGGAAGGAGGTAAAGATACACGAATCCGTAAATGTAAAGATGAATCAAACAGGCGCTTCTAGCGCCACAAACCGGCGACGTTAGTCGCCAGGAGGTTAGTTATGACCGTTGAATCTCAAGAGGTCACCATCCGCTTCACCAGCGGAGGAGGCCGGCCACGCATTCGGGAGGCTGGCGGCCTTCCGAATGCGGTTGGAGTGGTGGACTGGGACTGCACCTGCTGGATCGCCCTTGCGAAGAAGACTGCAGCGTATGCCGCGCTGATCGTCGCCCCGAAGTCGGGGTGCGACGACTCGATCCCGGTCGGCATCTGCCTCAGCCAAGTGGACGCCTATCCGACTCTTGCGTCGATCCACAACAGATGGGCTGGCGTGACCGGCATACGATCTTTGGCAAGGTTCTAACCGAGAAGAAGAAGTAGATCAGGCTCTTGGCTCTAAGGCTGGTCACCCTTTCACTAAACGCGGGGGGCCAGGGGCTTTCGGGGTGGCTGGCGCCGCCTAGGGCATCCCAAAGGAGGATCTGCCCATGGTGGTCATGTTCAACGGATCCGAAGATCGTAACGAATCTACGTTTGAGGAGAAGAGTTATGACCTAGAGGAGTTCATCGACGAATGGGAACGGAACCAGTCCCCGTGGGACATTGAGGAAGAGGACATACAACTATCGCCGATCGAGCAGAAACAGAGCAGCCGGAGCGACCTTCAGGGTATCGCGACGAAGACGATGGCGGGTGTCTTAGGCGCTATCACTATCTTCGGGATCGCCACGGGCAACCTGAAGCTCCTCCTCATGCTTGCGGCAATGGCCGCAGTGTTCCTGACTCGGCTGGTGCATCGAGGAGCGATGCGACATGCCACTAGAAGAAAAAAGCGCAAGTCCGGGGAGCCGGCCGACCACGCGGATGACGGTTGACCTATCCACGGCGTCCGCGAAACGGCTTGAAAGTCTCGCGGAGAGAACCTACTTGGGGAGCAAGGCAGCCGTGATCCGCCACTCGCTCGCCGTCTACGAGTACCTCCTCACGTTAGCCGAGGAGGGCGGAGAGATTGTGGTGCGGATGCCAAGCGGCGAAGAGAAGGAGATCCCTCGGCCAATGCTCGCTGCTGCGGGGTAGGCACGTCACGGCTTACCGGGGTTACGGAGTATCCGCCCTTTGCCCCGGTAAGCCGGGCGAAAGTTACAATAGTATAACTCCACTACCACATTTATTGGGCGGGCTCTACGGTCGCCATCCCCAAGCTCCTCTGTATCGCAGATGGTGTACCACTCCCAAGGTCGCCCCCGGCGCCAGCTATCATCTGGAGATAGAATCCGAACTGCGAGGATTGAGAATATGCCGCTGACTCTGAATCTACCGCAGGATCTGAAGGATCGCCTTCAGCAGGAGGCCAAGCGGCAGGGGATGCCTGCGGATACTCTGATACTCAATCTGCTGGACCAGCATCTTCCTTCCAAGGACATTCAAGGAAGTCTGGCCGCATTGCTCCTGTCATGGATTGTGGAGGGTGACCCTCAGGAGCAGAAGGAAACCGGTGAATACCTGGTCCGGACCTTGGACGAGGATCGACTCTCTGAGCGCCGGCTTTTTCCGCAGGAGCTCGAGGGCCAGCTCGGCCGGCCCAACGGGCCGGGAGAACGGAGCCCAGGGTCGAGGCCGGAGGCCGATGCCCTGGGTGGGGAGATTGACAACGCGATGCGGCCTGAAGGGCCGCGAGACCGTGGGGCCGGCGTTTAAGAGTTGCGGCTGGGAAGCCGTCGCGCGATCTCTTGAGGTAGCCGACGACATTGCTCAGCACCTCGGTCCGTGCGAGAAGAACAAGGCGTGCAAGGTCTCGCGGCCCTTCAGGCCGCAAGGATGGGATACCCTTTTTCCCAGGGCGTCGGCCTTCGGCCTCGGCCCTGGGCTGTGATCTCCCGGCCCGTTGGGCCGGTGTGTGGCCGATTGTGGGGGGGGCGGACCTGCGGGACGCAGCGGCCGGTAGGAGGAACGCGGGGCCGGCTCCGCGTCGTGCCTTTGGGGAATTGATATAGCTATTACCTGGCATGCCCTTGGTTCGGCTCTTCCCCAAACGCGACAGAGCGAACCCAGTATCGGCGGTAGTAGTCCTTGATGCGCCGGAAGATCTCGCGCACCTCCCCTTGTGCTACGGCCTTCTCGAAAACGATCCAGGCGGCCAGCGCGTAACGATGAAGCCGCCAAGCCTGCATGATCGGGTAAGAGTCCTTGATGAGCCTCACGGCACGCTCTGTCTCTCCCCGGCAAACCAGGGCCTCGGCAAGGTCGATCGAGACCAGGACGAGCTCGTGGTTGAGGCTTCGGGCGCGGAACTCGTCCCAGAGATGGCTGAAAATACTTTCAGCTTCGGCGAAATCCCCGAGATTGGCGGCGATCCGTCCTTCAAGCCAGTGGAGGCGAAGCTGCGTCCACTTGTCGGGGAACTGCTGGTAGACAGGGCGAGCCCTGTCGAGGATGACCAGAGCTTCCTCGGGTTTGCCGCTGTCGTTCAAAAACCACGCAAGGTCGTGCTGAGCGCACAGTTCCAGCCGCGGCTCCTCGGTCACGTTGATTAAAGGCAGGGCCTGCCGCACGCGGGCGATGCCGCGCTCGGGGAAGATCTGGCCGATGCAGTCGCCCATTTTGAGGAGAGTACGGCCCTCGAGGTGCGTGTCGTGCAGGTGCCGGTAGATCTCCAAAGCTTCCTCGAGTGAGGCCTCGGCGGTCTCGAATTCTCCCATGTCCTGCATGTAGCCGCTCTCCAAGCCGATCACTTGGGCACGGTCTACCGGCTCATTCGTTCCTTCTTCTTCGAGAATGCGCCACGTCTCGTTGAAGGCACTGCGCGACCCTTCGAAGTCGGAGGCGAGCCGGCGTGCGTTGCCGAGGGAGGCCCAGGCGGCGGCACGCAGGTCGGCGACCCGCTTCTCGCCGATGAGCGCCGGATCGAGGTGCCCTGCAACCATGATCGCGAGACGAATGACGTCGACGGCCTCGGCCGGATCGGTGCGGATGTACCAGCGACTCGCTTCAAGGAGGCGCTGGTAGAAGCCGTAGGTGTGGTAGCGGGAATCCGCCCCGACCAGGGCGAAGCGCTCCTGGGGATTCACGGGCTCCAGGGCGGCCCATTGCCCCCAGCCGCGAAGCTTCTCGATCGCCAGACGCTCCTCTTGCTCGGTTGCAAAGGCAAGGGTGCGTGCGAAGATCTCCTCGTAGGCTGCCTCCCAAGTCGACGCCTTGGAGCAGAGGCCCAACTGTGCAGTCATCCGGGAAGAGAGCGCCAGACATTCGGGACAACTGGAGAGGAGATGCCGTAGCACCTCTCTCGCGTCCTCTTTGGAGATGTCTGTCCGTAAGAATCGATCGAGAAGTTCCTCCGGAATGTGTCCCTCGGTCATGATTTCCTCCAACGATTCGATAATGAGCGCCTCGATTGTACTCCAAAACCTGCCCGGAAAAGTTCGCCAGGAGACAAAAAAACCGCCAGGCAGTGCCGGCGGGACACGGAAAGGCGACATCGCCTCTCGTTACGTCCGACCGTCGGGGTCCATGGTGCCGCTCGAATCGGTCGTCGTAGAAGAGGGCGGTGTGGCAAGCTGCGGCTTTCCGTCCGGGTCCATGGTGCCCGAGCTTTTCAAAACGCCAGGGAGAAGCCTGCCGAGCGTCTCGGTGAACCACGCGAAGACCCTCCGGTCGGGGCGTACCTGCTTCTCGTGCCGGGGTACTGCAAAGACGGCCGGAGTAAGGAAGAGGACGAGTATGAGGACGGCAGAGATACGAGGCCAGACTGTACGGATCATGGAGCACCTCCGGTGAAGCGGCACTCGCTCCTCTCCCGTCGCGGGAGGGAGGAGCCACCCCTACCGTACAGTGTGGCCGATTACAGGGAGCCGGACCGCCCTTGAGGTCCCGGACGCTCTCTTCAGGGTCCCGTGCGAGAAGAACAGGACGGGCAAGGTCTACGCGGGACCGGCTCCGCATCGTGCCGTTGGCGACCCGTGGGGCACGGCGTTCGACCCATGAGGTGGGAGGCCCGACCCTTGGGTCGCACTGCGGGGTTCAAGGGGCGCCTCACGGGATCTGAGGAGCGCGCTACCGGGCCCGCAGGTCGCGTGACTGGCCTCAGGGGTCGCATGACAGGCCTCAGGGGGCGGGTGACAGGACCCGCTCGCACGACAGGCCCCAAGGGTTACATCACACGACCCTCGAATTGCATCACAGGACCCTTGGATTGCGTCGCACGACCCCTGGGTCGAATCACAGGACCCATGAATTGCATCACAGGACCCTCGGGTCGCGCTACAGGACCCTCGAGTTACATCACAGGACCCTCGGGTCGCATCACAAAATCCACGGGTCGCATCGCTCGACCCGTGGGTCCTGTGATGCGCCGGGGCTCCGTTGTGTCGCACGGAGCGGGTCGCGCGGCCGGCGAACGGCATTTTGTGTCGCATGAGCGCAGCTTCGTGTCTCATCCCGGCTCGCTCGCGAGTGCTCGTGATGCACCGGCCGCTGCCGATCCGGGCGGCGGTGCCTTGTGGTAGCCTTCGGCCTCTCCCCAACCTCGTAGTGGAGAAGGACCCCGTAGGAAGCCACCGGAAGTGAGCATCAACCCATGATTCCCGTACTCGGCGGCCGGCGCGAGTTGCGGGCGAGCCTGCTCCTCGGGCTCTGCTGCCTGCTGGTCTACAACGCCAACGGGCGGGGGATCAGCGCCGGCGACACCTATCCGGCGCGCTACCTGCCGTTCGCGATCTGGCGGCATCACAGCGTCGTTCTCGATCCGATCGCACCGCTCGTCGCCCAGGGGCGAGGGGATACGGCGTTCTGGATGGTGCAGGCGCCCGGCGGCCACGTCATCTCGCTGTACCCGGTGGTGCTGCCGGTACTCATCGCTCCGCTCTATCTCCCCGCGGTCGGTTACCTGCACGTGCGGGGTTGGACGGATGGGCGGCTGGACCACATGGCGAGGATCATGGAGAAGCTCTCCGCCTCACTCGTGGCGGCGCTTTCCGCGTCGCTCCTCTACCTGCTGCTGCGGCGCCGGGCGGCGGCGCCGATCGCGACGCTGCTCACCTTGGCGTATGCCTTCGGCACCACCACCTGGGTGATCGGCAGCCAGGCTCTGTGGCAGCACGGGATGGCTGAGCTCCTGGTGATCGGCCTCCTGCTGCTCCTCACCGGGCCGTGCACGGCGCCGCGGGCGCTGGCGGCGGGGGTGCTGTGCGGGCTCATCGCCGGCAACCGCCCGCCGGACGTCATCCTTGCGGCGGCGCTCGGGGCG
Source organism: Thermoanaerobaculaceae bacterium (assembly GCA_963717295.1). Taxonomy (GTDB): domain Bacteria; phylum Acidobacteriota; class Thermoanaerobaculia; order Multivoradales; family UBA5704; genus DATARR01. Next base: position 4,903,837 of record OY970330.1, on the reverse strand, counting down.
TACGGACTTTTCTGGGCGGGCCGGAGCCGGGCGGCCCTTTTCGCGGCGGCGGCGGCTCTGCCGATGAGCCTGGTACTGCTCTACAACCTGGGAGTGGCTCACCACTTTGCCGGCGGTTACGGGCTGAAGGGCAAAGCCACCTTCTTCCAGCACGATCTGATTTCCGGCCTCGGCGGATTGCTGTTCAGCCCGACGCGGGGACTGCTCGTCTTCTCACCCTTCCTGCTCTTCCTCGCCCTGGCCTGGCGATATTGGCCGCGCGATCGCGCCGAGCGCGGCCTCACCGTGGCGATGTGCGCCGGCGTCGTCCTCCAGATCTTGCTCTATGCCAAGACCGACTGGCGGTCCGGCCTCGCCTGGGGGCCGCGCTATATGACCGACCTCCTGCCTCTGCTCTTATGGATGCTGGTACCGGTGGTCGCCTCGCTGCGTGGCTTCGGCCGGGTGTGCTTCCTGCTCGCGGTCGGCGCCGCGGTCGTCATCGAAGCCATCGGCGCCTTCGGGTATACCCGCGCGACCGACAGCGCGATTTTCGCCGTGGCCAGCGGTCCTCAGAAGATGCGGGCCGCGTGGGAGTGGCGCAACGCACCGTTCGTCACCTCCTTGCAGCATGGCCTCGCGCCGCCGGAGCTGACGATCGAGATGCGCGGCAGTATTGACGCCATCGAAACGGACGCCATCGAGGCCGAGGGCCGCGCGGTCTCCTCCGTCACCGCCGGCCAGGAGGTCGTCGCCACCGGTTGGGCGCTGGCCGGCCACGCCACGCCCTGGCAGGTGGCGGTCGCCATCGACGGCCGGCAGCCCGTCGGCTCGCGCGCCTTCGTCGAGCGGACCGACATCCGCGATACGCTGCACGAGGCCAGTCCCGCCGGCTGGCGCATCCCGCTCGGCACGGCGGGCCTCGCTCCCGGGGAGCACCGTCTGTCCGCCCTCGCCTGGGTCTCCGAGAGGGGGGACGTCTACTACCTGGCGGAGCGCAAGCTGACCGTCCTGAGGGCGCCGGCGCCGGGTGCCGCCACTGAGGATCTCGGCGACGCCATCAGGACGGCGGCGGCGCGGCTTCGCTCGCACCAGCAGGGGCCTGGATACTGGCTCACCGCCTACACGACCGCGGCGCGCTTCGAGGAGCCCCGCCAGGAGATGAACACCTTCCTCACCTCTCTCCTGGTCGACCTGCTCGATCCGCTGGCGGGCACCCGCGGGGTCGGCGGTCTCGGCGACAGCCTGCGGCGCGCCCGCCGGCACCTCACCGATCAGATCGAGGCCGGCGGACTGGTGCGCTACCACGGCCTCCCGGATGCTCCCGGCATCGGCACTCTGGGATGTGCCATCACACCGGACGCCGACGACACGGCGCTCGTGTGGAGGCTCGCTCCCGACGAGGACCTCCGGGGCCGCCGCCGGCTGCCGGCCGCCCTGGCGGTCCTCAACCGGTATCGCACCCGCGAGGGCCTCTACCGCACCTGGCTCGCGCCGCGCGAGGCCTATCAGTGTCTCGACCCGGGCAGAGATCCGGACCCTGCCGACATTGCCATCCAGATGCACGTTCTGCTGCTGCTGGCCAAGGTGCAGCCGCCGGCCGGCCGTGCGCTCTGCGAGGCTCTCCGCCCCGTCGTCGACCAGGATCGGGTCTGGGTCTACTATCAAAGGACGCCGCTGGTCCCGATCCTGCGCCTGACCGACCTCCAGCGCGCCGGCTGCGAGCTGAAGCTGCCCGAGTCGAGAATGCGGACGCCGGTGCCGGGCCAGGAGATCTGGGTGTCCCTCGTCCGGCTGTTGGGGCCGGCTCCCGGAGGCCCACCGGCTGGCGCGGCCGACGCGGCTAAAATCCAGGCGGTGCTGCGCCAGCTCGCCAAGGACGACTTTGCCCTCTTGCGAAAGACTCCGCCGTTGCTCTATCACAACGATCTCACCGCGACGGTGCCCCGATACTACTGGTCGGAGGACGCCGGCTATGCGCTCTGGCTAAGGCTCGCTGACGAATATGCACACCTCCGGCACTCCCCTTCGAACGGCTGAAGCCTCCCCGGTTCCGGCCGCCGCCTCGGCCGGAGGCCGCTTTGGCGAGCGCCTTCGCCGCTACCTCTCCTGCCTGCGCCTGCCAGAGATCCTCGTTCTCCAGGGCTCGCCCCTGCTGGGCGCCGCCTTCGCGATTCGCCACCCGGCGGCGGCGAACGTGGGTCCGCTGGCGATACTCATCGTCGCCAACATCTGCCTGATGGCGCACATCTTCATGCTCAACGACTGGGCCGGCTTGACCTCCGACCTCATCGACCCCAACAAGACCGCCGGCGTCTTCACGGCCAGAGATGTGGGCCGCAAGGAGATCGGCGGTCTGACAGCCGGCCTTCTGGCCTTGAGCCTCCTCCTCTTCAGCCGCCTCGGCTCAAGCGCCCTCTGCCTGTCGCTGGCCATCGCCGCCCTGAGCGCCCTCTACTCCCTGCCCCTCTTCAATTGGAAGGGTAGACCGCTCCTGAGCTCAGCGGTCCACCTGGCCGGCGGCGTCCTCCATTTCCTCCTCGGCTACTCCCTGGGGAACGTCATCGACCTTCGCGGCCTCGCCATTGCCGCCTTCTTCGCCCTGACCTTCGCCGCCGGCCACCTGACCCAGGAGGTCCGCGACCACCAGGGCGACGCCCTCAACGCCATCAGGACCAACGCGGTGGTCTTCGGCCCGCGCCACACCTTTGCCGCCAGCCTGACCCTCTTCACCCTGGCCTACGCCCTCCTTCTCGTCCTGGCCCTTCAGGGCATCCTTCCCCTTCCCCTGGCATCCTTCGCCGCCCTCTACCCCCTGCACCTGCGCTGGTCGCTCGAGACTCTGGCCGGGGGCCTCACCTACGCGAGCATCCGCCGTCTGCAGGCGCGGTACCGCGCGCTCTACGCCATCATCGGCGTGGCCATGGTGACAGCCCTGTGGTTGCTGCCATGAGTCGCTTCCTGACCCTTCAATATGATGTTAGGGTGCAACTCTAACGACCAAGGAGGGTACCGCCATGTCCGACGTCAATGCCTACCTGTTCTTCGACGGAAACTGCGCCGAGGCGATGCGCTTCTACCAGAGCACGCTGGGCGGCGAGCTGCAGATCATGACCCACGCCGACGCTCCTGACAAAGACCAGATTCCGCCCGGCGCCGAGGACCGGGTCATGCATGCCCGTCTCGTTCTCGATGGCCGCCCGTTGATGGCGTCCGATTGGATGCCCGGCCAGCCGTACGGCGGCATGAAGGGGTTCTCCCTTTCCCTGGTCTACCCGACGGTCGATGAGGCACAAAAGATCTTCGACGCCCTGAGCGAAGGCGGGAAGGTGAACATGCCGCTGCAGAAGACCTTCTGGGTCGAGGCCTTCGGCATGCTGGTCGACCGCTTCGGAACGCCCTGGATGATCAACGGCGGCAAGCCCGCCATGGGCCCGGCGTAGCTTCGCGGAGGACGCCATGCTCAAGATCATTCTCATCGTCCTCGTCGTTCTGATCGCCGCTCTGCTCGCATACGCCGCGAGCCGGCCCAGCAATTTTCGCGTTCAGCGCAAGACGAGCATCAAGGCACCGTCGGAGAAGATCTTTCCGCTAATCGCGGACTTCCACAACTGGATCTCCTGGCCCCCCTGGGGCGGCAACGACTTCGAAACCGGTCTCGCCAACCTGAAGGCCGTCGCCGAAAAGTAGCCGGGCGCCAGGCCTGATTCGAAAGAGCCGAGCGGCTGGCGGAATACTTTATTGACAGGTGAATTTAAAGATTGTAGCCTATGCGCACAGAGCGCTCCTGCTCGCTTTAGCCGGAAAGGAGTCTTCGGATGCGTGTTCTCGCGTGGTTCACAGCCTTGGTAGTTCTGCCGTTTGCCACCGCTTTTGCGGACTGTCCGACCACCTGTCAAAACTCCTACAACGAATGTTTCCAAAGTTGCAGCCTCTGCAACTGCTCGGAGGAATACGAGTGGTGCCTGGACTCCTGCCAGTACGCCGACACGGATAGCGACGGGATCAACGATCTCGCCGACAACTGCCCGGATAATTACAACCCTAACCAGGCGGATTGCGACAACGACGGCCACGGCGATGTCTGCGATACCCAGGACAACAGTTGGACATTGACCGTAGTCGGTAACTCGAAGTGCGCCGTGGACGAAGGACACAAGCCGGCCGGTATAGAGATCAAGATATCCTACAAGGATATCTATCAGAGCGCGTGCACGAGCGCCACCTGCATCAAAAAGGTAGGCAAATACACATACACGTGCTCCTGGTTCAACGGCGAGAGCTCCGATCTGTTTCACTGCTGCCGGGCGAAGCGGTGCGGCCTGAGCTCTTCGCAAGACTTCGTTCCGTGTCCCGACTGCGATGGGGCGTGGGGCGATAACTGCGGCACCCCGCGCTGCCCCTTCTAGGGGCGCGTCTGAGGCGGACTGCGGCGGCAACAAAAAGGGGGGCGTTTCCGCCCCCCTTTTTAGCCTCAGGTGGACTTACGTTCTAGAACTCGATCCGTGCGCCGAGCTGAATCGTCCGCGGCACGAACGCCGAGTTCACGGTGTCCTCTTTGTCGAAGGGCGATCCCGCCGGAGTGCCTGTCCCAACCGGGACCTGTCCTGGGCCCCAGATCTGGTTGTTGGCGCTGATGAACCGGTTCGCGTGGTCGGAACAGTTGAAGCACTCGGCGAACAGCGACAAGTCGACCGGGCCGACGTGGAAGCCCTTGGAGAGCCGCAGGTCCAGCGTGTAGAAATTGGGCTGGCGCAGGCTGTTGCGGCCGAAGTGAACGCCGTTGACGGTGGGCCGGTCTGTGCCGGCGACGCCGTCGCCGTTGATGTCGGTGTTGGCGATCGGAGTGAACGGCTGGCCCGTGTAATAGCGGAAAGCGCCCGCGATGCCGATCCCCCAGAGCGGGGTGTTCCACACGCCGTTGATGACGCCCTTCCACCGCTGGTCACGTGCCGAGGGCGCCCAGTTGAGGCCGAGGTTGTTGAAGTCCTCCGCCTGGATGCCGGAGAAGTTCCGCTCGTTGGAATCGTTGTCCCGGTCTTTCGAGTAGGTCACCGCGCCGTAGAGGCTGAAGCTGTCGGCATACCGCCGCTGGAGAGTAAGGGTCACTGCCTTGTAGTGAGAGGACGCATCGGACAGGTCGGTGATGACGGAGCCGTAGGCGGAAAGCGGGCGAACCGAGCTGTAGTGAGGCAGGCCGTTCGTGGAAATCGTGCCGTCGTACACGCGGTTGATGTCGGTCAGGCGTTGGAGCTGGTGACCGTCGGAGTAGGTAAGGTCGACGCCGAGGGAGACTTTAGGCAGGATCTCGCGCTCGATGCCCAGCGTCGCGCGGTTGGTGTAGGGGTTCTTGAAGTTCGGGTTGACGGTGAAGACGCCCGGGGTCGAAATACGGATGCCTGGAGTGTTGAAGTTGACGCGCTCGACGCCGGTGGGATTGAAACTGGTGCCCCAGCCCGGAGCGAGGGGATCGGTTGGCGGGCCGGTGACGACCCCGCCCGTCTGCGCGGCCAAGATGGAGAGCTGGGCGCCTTGCAGGCCGTTCGCGGTGAAGGGCTGCGCCCACAGCAGGGCCGGAGTGCGGCTCCAGAAGCGGCCGGCCGAGAAGCGCACCGCCGTCTTTTCGTCAGGGGCCCAGGAGATGCCCACGCGGGGCGAGAACTGGTTATTGGTGTCCGGAATGTGGCCGGTGAGCTTGAGCGTGCCGTTCGGGCCCGGATCGTTGGGGTTGAGGATCGGGTTGTTGGGGTTGTCCAGCTTCTCGTAGCGAATGCCCGCCGTGACCGTGAGGTTGGGGCGCAGGTACCACTGGTCCTGCAGGAAGGCCGCGGTCTCCTTCTGATCGAACGAGGCCTTGCCCGCCTGATCCGAGGTCAGCCCGTTGAGGCCGCCGAACTGGCGGTACTCGCGCCATTTGCCGGCCAGGAAGTCGTCGCCGTTGGCGAAGATGAACACGCCTCGCCAGTTGCCCTTGAAGACCTGGTCCACGCTCGTCTTGTTGTACTCGACGCCGCCCTTGAGGACGTGCTTGTCGAGCAGGAAGGTGAGCGTATCGGAGAACGCCTTGCGCTTGTTGGTGGTGTTGATCGGCAGGAAGCTCACCTCGCCGAAGCGCAGGCCGCCCACCTGGATCTCGGGCAGGTTGAGCCCCTTGTCGGCGCGCGGAGTCTCCTCGTTGACGTAGTTGAGGTTGAGGTCGTTCAGCAGATTGGCGCTGAACTGGCCCGTCCAGCTCCCGACGTAGGTCTTGGCGTCCAGGCCCTCAATGCCATTGTAGCTGGCGGTGCGGGACGCCGAGTTCGACGTGCCGTTATCTCCATCGTACTTGGTGAAGTTGCCGCGCACCAGGAAGCGATGCTGCTCGTTGGCCTGATAGTCGAGGCGCGCGAAGGCGACGGAGCCGTTCACCGTTTGGACATAGTCGGCCGGCGAGGCGAGCGCCGGGTACTTGGCGAAGAAAGCCGGGTTGAGGTTGGCGGCCAGGATGGGGATGGTGATGTCCTGCTTCTGCTTGTCGTAGGAGACGAAGTAGAAGAGCTTGTCCTTGACGATCGGGCCACCGAGCGAGCCGCCATATTGATCCTTCTTCTGGTCGGCCGGCGCCAGGCTTACGCCGGCCGGCCGCGAGCCCTTCGGGAAGTCGGCGATGAGGCTGTTCGGCTGGTCGAAGTAGAAGGCGGAGCCGCGCAGGTTGTTGGTGCCGTTCTTGGTGATGATGTTGACGAAGCCGCCGCCCGAGCGCCCGAACTCCACCGAGGCGCCGTTGGTGACGACCGAGAACTCCTTGATCGACTCCTGGGAGATGGAGAGCGGGGCGCGGCCCTCGGCGGCGCCCACGGTGCCGCCGAAGAAGGCGTTGTTGTAGTCCACGCCGTCGACGTTGACGCTGGTGTTGATGCCGCGCTCGCCCGAGAGCGAGATGGTGTTGCGCTCCGACTCCAGCCGGCTCTCCGGCGTGAGCAGCACGAACTGCCGGAAGTCTCTGCCGGCGCTGGGGATGTTCTTGATCTGCTCCTGCTGGATGGTGGTGCCGACGGTGGTGTTCGTCACCTCCACCAGGGGCGCCTCGCTGGTCACCGTGATGGTCTCGGAGATCTTCGAGCTCTGCAGGGTGAAGTTCACCGTCGGCGTCGAGCCCAGCAGCAGGCGGACGTTGGGGGCGGTGGCCGTCGCGAAGCCGTCGAGGCTCGCCGAGACCGAGTAGTTGCCGGTCGGCAGGTTGAGGATCCGGTAGGAGCCATCGGCGTCGGTCACGTTGAGGAGCTTGAGGCCGGTGTCCTTGTTCGTGGCCTCAACGGTGACGCCGGGCAGGGGAGCCTTGTCGGTGCCTTCGACGGTGCCGGAGATCCGGCTCGTGGTGACGTCGGTCTGGGCCACGGCCGAGCCGGCCAGGGCGACCAACAACAGGGCGGCCAGGGTACAAACCCCCGTCCGAGAGCGAATGGAGCGCACGCGCATCATGAATGAAGTCCTCCTATGGCAGACGGTAGTTTTTTCGGGCGCATTCTACGCGCAGAGGACCGGCTTCCTGCAACTCCGCCGCGACCTTCCTGTGACGAGTCCCCGGCGATCAGGTGTCAGCTACCTGCTGTGCTAAGCTTCGCCCGCGATTGCGGTCAATATGGACGGGCGGATTATACCCCGGACCGGCCTTCCGCACACCCCTTTTTTTCAGCGAGATTCAGCATGAGCTCAGAGGATCGTCCCCTGGTCAGCGTCATCATGGGCAGCAAGTCGGACTGGGAGACCCTCGGCCACACGGACGAGATGCTCACCCGCTTCGGCGTCGCCCACGAGTGCCTCATCGTTTCCGCCCACCGCACTCCGGACTGGATGGCCGAGTTCGCTCATGGCGCCGAGGGGCGCGGCATCGAGGTGATCATCGCCGGGGCCGGCGGCGCCGCCCACCTCCCGGGCATGGTGGCCGGGCACACCCTGGTGCCGGTGCTGGGCGTCCCCGTCCAGAGCACGGCGCTGAACGGCCTCGACTCCCTCCTCTCGATCGTCCAGATGCCCTCCGGCGTGCCGGTGGGAACGATGGCCATCGGCAAGGCGGGCGCCATGAATGCCGCCCTGCTGGCCGTCCGCATCCTGGCGAACACCCGTCCCGACCTGCGGGAGAAGCTCCGGCAGTACGTCGACGAGCAGACCCGCCGGGTGCGGGCCGAGACGCTGCCTTGAAGTCTGACAACGGCGTCATCGCGCCCGGCTCCGCGGTCGGAGTCTTGGGCAGCGGTCAGCTCGGCCGCATGTTCGCCATCGCCGCCCGGCGCATGGGCTACCGGGTCCACACCCTTTCTCCGGACTACGACACCCCGACAGGCCAGGTGGCCGACCGCGAGATTCAGGCCGCCTACGACGACCTGGACGCCGTCCGCGAGTTCGCCCGCGGCGTGGCCGTCGTCACCTTCGAGTTCGAGAACGTCGCCGCCGGCGCCACCGAGGCCGCCGCCGAGCACGCGCCCGTGCGTCCGGCCGGCTCCGTCCTCCACACCACCCAGAACCGTCTGCGGGAGAAGGCGTTCCTCGCCGGCGCCGGCTTCCCCGTCACCCCCTTCTCGCGCGTCCGCTCCCTGGAGGATCTGAACGCCGCCCTCGCGACTCTCGGCGCTCCGGCGGTCCTCAAGACGGCCGGCTGGGGGTACGACGGCAAGGGCCAGGTGAAAATCGCGTCTTTAGAGGACGCTCCCGCCGCCTGGGATGCGGTAGGGGGGCAGGAGTCCGTCCTCGAGGCCTTCGTGGACTTCGAGCGCGAGGTCTCCGTGGTGGCGGCCCGTGGCCTCGACGGCTCCTTCGCCCACTTCGGGGTGATCGAGAACCGCCACAGCCGCCACATCCTGGACGTCTCGATCGCCCCGGCCGCCATCTCACAGCGCATGGCGTCGGACGCGGTGGAGATCGCCCGAGGCATCCTGGAAGGCCTCTCCGTCGTCGGAGTGCTCTGCGTCGAGATGTTCCTGACGCGGGACGGCCGCCTCCTGGTCAACGAGCTCGCCCCGCGCCCCCACAACTCCGGCCACCTGACCTTCGACGCCTGCGTCACCAGCCAGTTCGAGCAGCAGCTCCGGGCCATCACCGGGCTCGCCCTGGGCTCGACCGAGCTCCTGCGCCCCGCCGCCATGGCCAACCTCCTGGGGGATCTCTGGCAAAACGGAGAGCCCGACTGGGCCGCCGCCTGCCGCCACCCCGACGTCAAGCTCCACCTCTACGGCAAGGCGGACGCGAGACCCGGAAGGAAGATGGGGCACCTCACCGCGTTGGCGAGGACTCCGGAGGAGGCGCTGGAGCGGGTGGTGGCGGCGCGGGGGGTGTTGGGGGCCTAAAAAACTAAGAGTGTGTCTCAAAAGGAGAGGCAGTCACGCCTACGTCGGACGTAGGCGTCGTCGTCAACCCTTTGAGACATCCTCTAAAAACCTCACCCCTCCGGCACCAGCCACTCGTCGTTGACGTTGTCGTAGACGACGCTGTCGACGAAGCGGGCGATTTCGATGACGACGGACTCGACGTCCGGGTGGCTGGGGTCCAGGGTGGGGCCGGTGTCGGCTTCCTGCACGTCCAGCCTCGCCGTGCATTGGCGTACGGCTTCCACCCAGTCTGGAGAGAGGGCGCTGCCGGCGCGGTCGGCCAGATCCTGGATCTCGTCCGGCACGATGTCGGGATCGTCCTCGATCTGGATCGTCAGGGGGACGGCGGTCTCCACGCGCAGCTGCGGGATCGCGTCCGAGAAGCCTCGCCACTCCGTCATCGAGCACGGGAAGGAGACGTTCGCTGAGAGGTGATCCAGCAGATCTTCCAGGGTGAAGACGTGCTCTTCGGGGTCGTAGGGGATGACGGCGGCTACGAACATGGGGAGATCTTCTCATGAAGACGACGAAGAGAGCGCGAGATGGTTGCAACTGACAACGAAGTCGGCTAAGCTGTCTCCATGAGCAGCCCGGCGACCCTTTTGCCCATCCTGAAGACCTCCCCCCCCGAGGCGGCGGACCCCGATCTCGAACGGGACGCCGAGGCGCTGTACGACTCGGTCTCCGAGCTGGTGCGGGTCTACCAGTCGCTGGACCGGGACCGCATCTGCTGCCACGACATCTCCATCGCCCAGTGCAATGCCCTGGAGGGGCTGTCGCGCAAGGGCGGGCTGACACTGGGCGAGCTGGCCGCCCATCTCTATCTGGACAAGAGCACGGCCAGCCGCGTGGTGGATGCCCTGGAGCGCAAGGGCTACGCGGACCGCTCGCCGCATCCGACCGACGGCCGGGCCGTCCTGCTGGTGGCGACGGAGCGGGGGCGCGAGCTGTACCAGTCGATCCGGAGGGGACTGCTGGCCGACGAGCAGACGCTCCTCGCCGGCTTCGATCCTGAAATCCGGCGGGCGATGCCGCAGCTCATCGCCCGCCTCGCCCGGGCTGTCGCCGTCCGGCTGGGCGCCGGCGGAACCTGCTGCACCTGACCCAAGAAACCCAAACTGGCGCAGAGATCCTCGAGCGCCCTTTCAAACCCTGATTGTTGCAACTGACAACGAAGGAGCCTTATGAACACCGAGCTTTCCACGTCCAGCCCGGGTACGACGCTGGATCCCGAGACCGTCCGCGAGATCGTGAAAGAGCGATATGGAGCGGTCGCCCGCCAAGTGACCGAGGGATCGGACGCCAACCGCGGCTGCGGCTGTGCCTGCGGCGTCGAGCGCGATCCGATCACCGTCGATCTCTATGACGAGAGCCAGACGGCGGGACTGCCGGCAGAGGCCGTCTTCGCCTCCATGGGATGCGGCAATCCCACGGCGCTGGCGTCCCTGGCGCCGGGCGAGGTGGTATTGGACCTGGGATCGGGCGGCGGCATCGACGTCCTCCTCTCCGCCCGCCGGGTGGGGCCGACAGGCAAGGCCTACGGGTTGGACATGACGGACGACATGCTGGCGCTGGCCCGCGAGAACCAGCGCAAGGCCGGCGTCGAGAACGTCGAGTTCCTCCAAGGCGAAATAGAAGCCGTGCCGCTGCCGGACGCGTCGGTCGACGTCATCATCTCCAACTGCGTCATCAACCTGTCGTCCGACAAGGGGAAGGTGCTGAACGAGGCCTTCCGCGTCCTGCGGCCGGGCGGCCGCTTCGCCGTGTCGGACGTCGTGCTGCGCGGCGTCCTGCCGGAAGCCCTCCAGAAGAGCTTCGAGTCCTGGTCCGGCTGTGTCGCCGGGGCGCTTCAGGAGACCGAGTATCAGCGGCTGCTGGCCGCCGCGGGCTTCGAGGGGATCGAGATCGAGCCCACGCGCATCTTCGTCGGCGAGGACGTGCTGCCCTTCCTGGAGACCGCCGGCCTCGACGCCTCGCTGGCCAGCCAGGTGGACGGCAAGGCGATGAGCGCTTTCGTGCGAGCGCGAAAACCAGCTTGATCCCGTGCTCTCGGGGCTCCCATCCCGGAGTCCCGAGACGTCCTCCCCCAGGGCGCTCTGCCCCTTGCAATCTGGTAAGCTCGGCGTCGCAGTAACAAGTCTGTGAGGAAGCGGAGTCGCTGGCCGGTGGAGCTGCCGCCGGGCCGGCAATCGCACGCCGTCCGTCAACTCCAAGGGGAGAGACGAATCCCGAAAGGTAAAATTCAATGTTCAGAAAATTAAAGAGTTTCTGTGGAATTTCCCTGTTGAGCCTGTGTCTTGGCGTGGCCCTCGGGGCGATTTCGCCCGCCGATGCGGCGGGCGAGTACAACCCCAAGGCCAAGACCTCCGCTGGATCGAAGCACAAGACAAAGGCTCCGTGCAGGAATCCGCTGCACAAGCTTGGGGTCCATAAGGCGAGCCGCCTGTACGCCGACGCGCCGCTGAAGACCGCGGACCATCTCAAGAAGGCCTTTGCCGACAAGAAGTTCCAGAAAGTCGTCCAGCGCGTCTTCGACGAGGCCAGGCTCGGCTCCTCGGCCCAGGGTCTGATCGCCGCCGTGGCCGCCGTGCCGGACGACGCGCAGCCGAAAGACGTGCCGGTCGGGGCGAAATTCGATTGGATGGCCTACCGCAAGCACGGCAAGCCGCGGATCATGTCCGAGGCCTGCTGGGCGGGCAAGGGACCGTTCCAGGCCTGGGTGTTTACGCTGCCGGGCGCGTCCGGAGCGTCCGGGGACCTCGACTTCATCGTGCCCGTCCCCTGCGGCAACATCTCCCAGATGGAGCCGCCCATCTGCATCCTCAAGACCGACAAGCAGGGCGACACGACGATCCTCGACCTGACCGGCAGCAAGCCCGGCAGCCTGCCGATCGTGACCTATGGCAGCACGCCCACTCTCCCGCAGGACACGCAGGGCGTGTTCAAGATCTCCAGCGCGAAGTGCGAGCCGGGCGCCATCTGCACCTTCGCCAAGGGGACCCTCTGGGTTGAGGACGCGCTCGGCTTCCGCTCCGCGCCCAGCCAGCAGTGCTCCTACGACATGCCCGGCGTGCAGCAGCCGCCGATCTGCAAGGTGACGGCGTCGGCCGACAACAAGGGCCGGTTCTTCATCGTGGACACCACGGGCAGCGGCGTCAAGGTGAAGAGCATCGCCATCGCGGGCGACGGCCCGGAGAACGGCCATCTCGCGACGACCGCCCCGGCGCCCGGCGCCACCAATGTGCCCTATGCCGATCAGGTGAAGAAGTCCGGCAACTGGGCGTTCACGGCCGACGTCGAGGGCGAGAACGGCATGCACGCGAAGTGCGACGCGCCCCCCGTGCTCGCCTGCGTGCCGCCGGTGGCGAAGATCGACTCGGCGACCTACAACTGCGAAACGCGCCAGATGACCATCGACACCACCGGCAGCTCCGATCATCGGAAGCTGACGGTGACCGGCCCGGGCGGCGCCGAGGTGCTGACCGGCAACGGTCCCATCTACACCTACGAGGTCAAGCGGTCTGGTCCGTACTCGATCGAGCTGGTGGCGGACGACGCCATCTGCCCGGAGACGGCCACGGCGACATCCTCGGTGGCCGTGGCACCCTTCGGCGATACCGCCAAGTGGAGCTTCCGTCTCTTCGGCGCCTACCTGCGCGCTTCCGACGACAAGTTCCAGGAGACCCTGCACGGCGGCACGGCCGTCGAAGAGCGGCGGCATTTCGATCTCGGCGGCCACCATGGCGGCTTCGGGGCGGGCTTCGAGTACCGTCCGCTCCACGTTTGCGACCTGTCGCGCTGGGGCGTCGCGGTCGACGTGATCGATTCGGAGCTCGACTCCCACATCATGATCGACAACCCCCGGGGCTGGGGCATGACGGAGGAGAAGGTCAGCATCCTGCCCATCCTGCTGAGCCTCAACTATCACTTTACCCCCGGCAAGCGGGCGGACTTCTTCGTCGGTCCGACCGTGGGCTACGCCTTCCTGGGCGACGCCACCTTTCACACCCTCGGCCTTACCTACACTGAAAACTTCAAGGACGATTTCACCTACGGAATCAACTTCGGAGTCGACGTGCCTTTCGGAGCCGAGCACCAATACGCCTTCACCGCCGGCCTGCGCCAGCTCTTCCTCAAGGCCAAGGCTACGGGCACCAGCAACTTCAGCCTCGACGTCAACCCCACCATCGCGACCGCCGGAATCTCCTTCCGGTTCCGGTAAGCCCGGTATGATTCGAAGCTCCGCCTCCCTTAACGGGGGCGGGGCTCGTGACAGCCGCCACTTGACACCGCCCCCACTCAGGCATATCGTGCATATATGAATGACCGCCTCCCTTCTGGGGAGGCGGGTTTTTTTGTCCCGATGGTACAGATATGAACGGAATTCGGCACGTCCTCTCTCAGTCGCTTCCCGTGTGTAAGGAGAACTCAGGAATGAATCGTCAACTGGTTATCGGCTCGGGCGGCTTTTTGATCGCCCTGGCTCTGGTCCTGTCGGCCGGCTGCGGTGGGAAGGGCGAGAAGGATAAGAAGGACGCTTCGGCTCCGCCGCCGCCTGCCTCGGTGATTGTCTCCCCGGTCGTGCAGCGCGATGTGCCGGTCTCCAAGGAGTGGATCGGCACCACGGACGGCAACGTCAACGCGGAGATCCGGCCCAAGGTGGACGGCTATCTCCTGCGCCGGAACTATCCGGAAGGAAGCCTCGTCCGCCAGGGACAGCTCCTCTTCGAGATCGATCCGCGCCAGTCCCAGGCGGCGCTCCAGCAGACCCAGGCCGATCTGGAGCAGGCCCGGGCCAACCTCGCCAAGGCGCATCAGGACGTCGTCCGTTTCCAGCCCCTGGTGGCCCAGAAGGCCATCAGCCAGCAGGAGCTCGACAATGCGCTGTCGGCGGAGCGCGCGGCGAAGGCGGCCATGGACGCCCGGCAGGCGGCCGTGCACGAGGCGCGCCTCACCAGCAATTGGGCGCGGGTGACCTCACCGATCACCGGCATTGCCGGCGTCGCCCAGCAGCAGGTGGGCAACCTCGTGAGTCCCACGACGGTGCTCACGACGGTTTCCCAGGTCGATCCGATTCGCGTGCAATATCCCTTGAGCGAGACGGAGTATCTGCACCTCCAGGAGAGGCTCCAGAAAAACCCGGCGGCGGCGCGCGAGGACAATCTCGAGCTGTTGCTGGTCGACGGCGGCGTCTTTCCTCACAAGGGCCACGTGCTGTTCGCGGGCCGGCAGGTGGACGTGAAGACAGGCACGATCTCCATGGTCGCCCTCTTTCCCAATCCTGGCAACGTGCTGCGCCCGGGCCAGTTCGCCAAGGTGCGGGCGGTGACGGAGGTGAAGAAGGGCGCGATCCTGGTGCCGCAGCGCGCCGTCAACGAATTGCAGGGCAGCTTCCAGGTGGCGGTGGTGGGGAGCGACGACACGGCGGAGATCCGCACCGTTCAAGCCGGCGAGCGCGTCGGCAAGCTGTGGTTGATCGATTCCGGCCTACAGCCCGGAGACCGCGTGGTCGTGGAAGGCTTTTCGCGCGTCAAAACCGGCGCCAAGGTAAAGCCCACGGAAGCGCCGCCGGAGGTGGCGGAAGGCACGCCCGCGACGACTCCCGGCACGGGTCCGGCGACGGGAGGAAAATAATCCATGGCACGCTTCTTCATCGACCGGCCGATCGTCGCGATCGTCATCTCCGTCCTTACGTTGCTGCTCGGCCTGGTGGCCCTGGTGGGGCTGCCGATCGCGCAATATCCGGATATCATTCCTCCCACCATCCAAATTCAGAGCACTTTTCCGGGCGCCGACGCCGTCACCGTCGAGCAGTCCGTGGCCACGCCTCTCGAGCAGCAGATGAACGGCGTCGAGGACGAGCTTTACATGCAGTCGGTGAACGCCAGCGACGGGTCGATCACCCTGAAGGTCACCTTCGACGTCGGCACCGACCGCAACGCCGATCAGGTCAACGCCCAGAACCGGGTCTCGCAGGCGCAGCCGAGCCTGCCGCCGGACGTCAACACGGTCGGCCTTACCTATCGCAAGACCCAAGGCACGCCGTTGATGCTCATCTCCGTTTTCTCGCCGAAGGGTACGTATCCCGGTCTTTTCCTCGGCAACTATGCCCTGATCAACGTGAACGACGCGCTCTACCGCGTGCCCGGCGTCGGCCAGGTGCTGAACTTCGGCGCCTCCGACTATGCCATGCGGGTGTGGGTCAAGCCGGACCAGCTCGCGAAGCTGTCTCTCACGGTCGCGGACCTGCTGCGCGCTCTCCAGCAGCAGAACACGGTGAATCCCTCGGGACAGATCGGCGCCGAGCCCGCGCCGCCCGGCCAGGAGTTCACCTATACGGTGCGCGCTCAAGGCCGCCTCATCACCGCGGATCAGTTCGGCGACGTGGTCGTGCGGCTCAATCCCGACGGTTCGGCGGTGCGCCTGCGGGACGTCGCGCGCATCGAGCTGGGGGCGTTGAGCTACAAGCAGATCGGCCGGTTCAACGGCAAGCCGTCGAGCATCGTCGCCATCTTCCAGTCCCCGGGCTCGAACGCTTTGGCGGTGGCCGACGGCGTGAAAAAGACGATGGCCCAGCTCAAGGCCAGCTTCCCCGAGGGCCTCGACTATACGGTTTCCGTGGATACGACGCGGCCGGTGACGGAAGGCATCAAGGAGATCTTGACCACGCTCGTCGAGGCGATGGTACTGGTGATCCTCGTCGTCTTCCTTTTCCTGCAGAACTGGCGGGCGACGTTGATTCCCTTGATCGCCGTGCCGGTATCTTTGATCGGTACCTTCGCCGCTTTTCCGCTGCTGGGCTTTTCGATCAACTCGCTGTCGCTCTTCGGCCTGGTGCTCGCCATCGGATTGGTGGTGGACGACGCGATCGTCGTGGTCGAGGCCGTGGAGCACCATATCGAGGAAGGGATGACGCCGCGCGCCGCGACCCTGCAGGCGATGAAGGAGGTTTCGGGGCCGGTGGTCGCCATCGCCCTCATCCTGTCCTCGGTGTTCCTGCCGGTCGCTTTTCTGGGCGGCATTCAGGGGCGGCTCAACAAGCAGTTCGCCATCACCATCGCCATCTCGGTTCTCATCTCGGCGTTCAACGCCCTGTCCCTGTCGCCGGCGCTCTCGGCGCTGCTGCTCCGCCCCCGGAAGGAGTCGCGAGGCTTCCTGGCCCGCGGCTTCGGTCTTTTCAACCGGGCTTTCGACAAGGGAAAGAATGCCTATATCGGAGCCTCCGCTTTCCTCATCCGCAAGGTGGTGATCGCGCTCGCGATCCTGCTGGGGTTCGGACTGCTCGCGGGAGGGCTCGGCAAGAAAGTCCCGACCAGCTTCCTGCCGGACGAGGACTACGGCTCCTTCTATCTCAACGTGCAGCTTCCGGACGCCTCATCGCTCCAGCGCACGGACGCCGTCTGCCGCAAGGTCGAGGCCATCCTGGCCCAGACCAAGGGCGTGCGCTACTACAACACGGTGGCTGGCTTCAGCCTGCTCTCCTACGTTTCGGCCACCTACAACGGCTTCTTCTTCGTCTCGCTCGATCCCTGGAGCGAGCGGGAGGGCAACGGCCGCTCGGCCAAGGAGCTGGCGGCGAATCTCAACGCGGCCTTCAAGGCGCAGATCCCGGAGGCGACCGTCTTCGCCTTCCTGCCGCCCGCCATTCCGGGCCTGGGAACTTCGGGCGGTTTCTCGCTCTGGGTGCAGGACAAGAGCGGAGGATCGGTTGAGTTCCTGAACCAGAACCTCCAGAAATTTCTTGAAGCCGCGCGCAAGCGGCCCGAGCTTCAGAACGTCAACAGCACCTTCCGCGCCGCGGTGCCGCAGGTTCTGGTTGACGTCGACCGCGACAAGGCGCTCAAGCAGGGGGTGCCGGTGGCCGACATCTATCAAACGCTTCAAGCCTTTCTCGGCGGCGTCTTTGTCAACCAGTTCAACCGCTTCGGCCGCCAGTGGCGGGTCTATCTCCAGGGGGAGGGAGAGGAGCGCACGACTCCCGACGATGTCGGCCAGTTCTACGTCCGCAACAACGACGGCAACATGGTGCCGCTCTCGGCCATCACCACCATCCGGCACACGGCGGGCCCTGAGTATACGCAACGCTTCAATCTGTTCCGGGCCGCCCAGGTGACCGGGGCGGCAGCACCCGGCTACAGCTCAGGCCAGGCCCTGGCCGCTCTGGAGCAGGTGGCGGCCCAAACGTTGCCGCGCGAAATGGGCTTCGACTGGGCGGACCTCTCCTACCAGGAAAAGAAGGCTGAAGGCACGGCGGGCAAGGTCTTCATGCTCTCGATCGTCTTCGTCTTCCTTATTCTGGCGGCGCTCTACGAAAGCTGGACGCTGCCGTTCAGCGTGCTGCTCTCCGTGCCGGTCGCCGTCTGCGGCGCGTTCGCGGGTCTCCTGCTGCGCAAGTTCGACTTCGACGTCTTCGGGCAGATTGGTCTCGTGGTGCTGATCGGTCTCGCGGCCAAGAACGCCATTCTGATCGTCGAGTTCGCCAAGGCGGAGTTCGAGAAAGGGCGAAGCCTTTCTGACGCCGCGCTCGAAGGAGCGCGGCTGCGTTTGCGGCCCATCCTCATGACCTCCTTCGCGTTCATTCTCGGCTGTGTGCCCTTGTGGATCGCCCAGGGCGCGGGCGCCACGTCGCGCCAGATCCTTGGCACCGTGGTGGTGGCGGGCATGCTGGCCGCCACCTGCCTCGCCATCTTCCTGATTCCCGTGCTCTTCGTGGTGGTCGAGAAGATCGGCGGCGCCGAACGCAAGCGAGCCGCGGAAGGAGCCGCCCCCGTCCTGCCGGTTGCCGAGGAGAGCCACTCATGAGGCCGCGTCTTTCTGTCCTTGCCGTCTTTGTTGTCCTTGTCTTTCTCAGCGGCTGCGTCGTCGGTCCGCAGTACAAGCGGCCGGCCCTCACCGTTCCCGATCAGCATCGCGGCCAGGTAAGCCCGGCGCAGGCCGCGTCGCTCGCCGACCAGCCATGGTGGGAGATCTTCCACGACGACGCTCTCAAGAGTCTGATCGCCGAGGCGCTCAAGAACGGTTACGACGTGCGTCTCGCCGCCTGGCGGGTGGAAGAGGCTCGCGCTAACGCCGGAATCGCGAATTCACAGCGATTTCCCGCGATTCAGGGTCAGGTCGAGGCGGGCTATGGCCGGCAGTCGCAGTTCTCGTCGTCCTCCGGCGCGCAGGGAGGCCTGGTCCAGGCCAACATCAACGCCTCCTGGGAGTTTGATCTGTTCGGCCGCATCCGCCATCTGAACGAGGCGGCGCTGGCCGAGTATCTGGCCTCCGAGGAGGCGCGGCGCGGTGTGTTTCTTTCGCTCGTCTCCGACGTGGCCACCAACTACTTCCAACTGCGCGAGCTCGATCTGCAACTGGAGATCGCGAAGCGCTCGTCGACGGATTTTCAGGAGACTTTCGATCTCTTCGACCGGCGCCTTCAGGGGGGCGTCGCGTCGGCCCTGGAAACCGCGAGCGCCGAGGCTTCGCTGGCCTCGACGGCGGCGAACATTCCGGATCTCGAGCGGCAGATCGTGGCGCAGGAAAACCGTCTGGCCTTCCTATTGGGCCGCAACCCGGGCCCCATCGCTCGCGGCGCGGTGCTGAACGATCAGTTTTTACCGCCGGACGTGCCGCCCGGCCTGCCCTCGGACCTGCTCCAGCGGCGGCCCGATCTGCGCCAGTCCGAGCAGAACCTCGTCGCGGCCAATGCCAACGTCGGCGTCGCCAACGCCGATTTCTTTCCCCGCATCAGCCTCACCGGCATGCTAGGCACCGTGTCGCCTCAGATCTCCCAGCTCTTTCCGGCGGGCCGCACCTGGACGATCGGCGGCGGCTTGCTGAGCCCGTTGTTCCAGGGCCGGCGTTTGCGCGAGCAGTATCGCGCGGCCGAAGCTCGCTGGGAGCAGGCCCGTGTGGAGTACGAGCAGAGCGTAACGAACGCGTTCAACGAGGTTTCGACGGCTCTCGTGGCCTATCAGAAGCTTGCCGAAGTGGAGAAGCAACGGGCGCGGGCGGTGGCCGCGGACCGTCAGGCGGCGCAGATCGCGAACCAGCGCTATACCGCCGGCCTCTCGGCCTACCTCGACGTGCTCCAGGCGCAACAGCAGCTCTATCCGGCGGAAAATCTCCTCGCGCAGGCTCGCTACAACCGTCTCGCGACCCTGGTGCAGCTCTACCGGGCGTTGGGCGGCGGCTGGAAGTTGGGCGACGCGGAATGGCCGGCGGCAGCCGGTCCGGAGACGAAGTAATGCCCCCGTCGGTCCCCACCCATGCGACTCTCTATCCGTCCGAAAGCAGCCGGGTGATGTCCGTCATCATCCGGCTTGGGGAGATCCTCGAAAAGCGTCTCGAAGAGAGCCTGGAGATGGTGGATCTGTCGCTCGCCAAGTACAGCGCCCTCAAGCATCTGGCGCTGGCTGGAGAGCCGCTCGCCCTGAGCGAGCTAGCGTCGCGGATGATCTGCGTCCGCTCGAACATCACCCAGCTCATGGGCCGCCTGGAAGCGGACGGCCTCGTCCAGCGCGAGGAAGACCCTCACGACCGCCGCTCGGTGCGCGCCACCCTGACGCCCCTGGGCCGAGAGCGTCAAGCCGTCGGCGCCGAGCGCGTGCGCCAAGTGCAGGAGGAGATCGCTGAAATCCTTTGCAAGCTCGATTACAAGGCCCTGGAGGGGGCGCTGGCGGCGCTGAAGTGAGGATTTAACATCTCTTCGTAGAGATCGGCACGCGAGGGAATCTCCCCGAGCTGGCGGTGACCCGAAAGCACCGGAAGATCCCGAAGAGGGGCCTTGCTTGCTCTTTTCCCGCTACGAAGGGTTCGCATCCCAGGATGATAGCATCAAGGCGACGGGGTGTCCCAGCGAGGCGATTCTCCTTCTAGGAAGGAGAGAATTGGGAGCTTTTCTCCTTCCTGGAGGGAGAGAAATGTCTTGGCCTGCTGGCGCGAGGCGACAGAACCGCGAAGCGGGCGGCAAAACGGCAGCGCCTGTGCCATAGTCCCCGGCGTTCTATCAGGCGACTGAGCCGGAATCCCATTACCGCCTGACTCCTCCAGCCACTCTTTACGTCTTCTTAACCTCTTTGCGCGGTTCTTGCATCAGAATCGCCGGATGGCGGCTCGTGCCGCCCGGACGTTGAATGCATGCCGTCCCTACCTAGAGGCCTGAGCGATGATCTCCGAACCCCCTGTCAAGGCAGAATTCAAGCAAGAGAGAGTGGTCCCGCCGGCAGCGCGGGAGACGGAGAAGCGGCACGCCTCTCCTGAGCCACCTTCTGATACGAATACCCTGGACGAGCCGCCACCCCGGCGCCATTGGCTGCGCTGGCTGCTGATTCTCGGCGCGGTCGTCGTGGCAATTTACCTGTTCGCTCATCGCCCGGGCCAGAACAAGGGCGGAAACCCGGGGGAGCAGGCCCAGAGCGGTGGCAAGGGTGCCGCGGGCGGCAAAGGCGGGCAGGACCGCCCTGTTCCGGTACTGGCCGCCGCCGCGCGGACGAAGGACGTCGGCGTCTACTTGACTGGCCTGGGTACCGTGGCTGCTCTGAACACCGTTAACGTCAAGAGTCGGGTCGACGGCCAGATCCTGCGCATCAACTTCCATGAGGGTCAGATCGTCCGTGCCGGCGAGCTGCTGGCCGAGATCGACCCGCGGCCATTCCAGGTTCAGCTCATGCAGGCCGAGGGGCAGCGGGCCAAGGACGAGGCGGCGCTCAAGAACGCCAAGGTCGACCTCCAGCGCTACGAGATCCTCATCCAGCAGGACTCCATTCCCCGCCAGCAGCTCGACACTCAGGCCGCCACCGTCAAGCAGTTCGAGGCCGCCCTGAAGAGCGATCAGGCGCAGATCGAGAGCGCCCGGCTGAACCTTACCTACGCGCGCATCACGGCGCCGATCAGGGGCCGGGTCGGCCTGCGGCTGGTGGACGTCGGCAACATCGTGCACGCCGGCGACGCCAACGGCATCGTGACCATCACCCAGCTCCAGCCGATCGACGTGCTCTTCACCATTCCCGCGGACCACCTTCCCCAGGTGCTGCCGCAGGTGCACGCCGGCCAGACCCTCGCCGTCGACGCCTACGACCGCGATCTCAAGAACAAGCTCGCCACCGGCAAGCTGCTGGCGGTCGACAACCAGATCGACCCCACCACCGGCACGGTCACGCTCAAGGCGATTTTCGACAACAGCGACGAGGCGCTGTTCCCCAACCAGTTCGTCAACGCCCGCCTGCTGGTGGATACGCTGCGCGGCGTCGTCACCGTGCCCAACGCCGCCATCCAGCGCAGCCCGCAGTCGACGTTCGTCTACGTCGTGAAGCCGGACCAGACGGTCGAGTCTCGCAACGTCGTGGTGAAGCATGACCGAGGGCGACGAGTCGGCGATCCAGAGCGGCCTCGCGGCCGGCGACGTGGTGGTCACCGACGGCGTCGACAAGCTGCGCCCGGGCACCAAGGTGAACGTCTCGATGGTGGACGCGAACGGCCACGTGATCAGCGGGCCCAACGGCGCCGGAGATGGTGCTGGAAATGGCGGCGGATCACGGAAGGGCGGCGGTCGGGCGGGCGGCGGCAAGAAAGCGGGATCATGAGCCCTTCGCGGCCGTTCATCCTGCGGCCGGTCGCGACGTCGCTGCTGATGGTGGGGCTGCTGCTCGCGGGCGTCGTCGCCTATCAGCAGCTGCCGGTCTCGGCGCTGCCGCAGGTCGACTACCCGACGATCCAGGTCGTCACGTTCTATCCCGGCGCCAGCCCGGACGTCATGGCCTCGGCCGTCACCGCGCCGCTCGAGCGCCAGTTCGGCCAGGTGCCGGGCCTGAACCAGATGACCTCGACCAGCTCCGACGGCAGCTCGGTCATCACCCTGCAGTTCGCCCTCGATCTCGACATCGACGTCGCCGAGCAGGAGGTGCAGGCCGCCATCAACGCCGCGCGGCACGTTCCTGCCGCGCGACCTGCCGAACCCGCCGATCTACAGCAAGACCAATCCGGCGGACGCGCCGATTCTCACGCTGGCCTGACCTCGAAGACGCTGCCGCTGTCGAAGGTCGAAGATCTCGCCGACACCCGGCTGGCGCAGAAGATCTCGCAGCTCCCCGGCGTCGGCCTGGTCAGCATCAGCGGCGGCCAGAAGCCGGCGGTGCGCATCCAGGCGAACCCGACGGCGCTCTCGTCCTACGGCCTCACCCTGGAGGACCTGCGCACCGCGGTCGGCCACCGCCAACGTCAACCAGGCCAAGGGCACCTTCGACGGCAGCCGGCAGTCCTACACCATCGGCGCCAACGATCAGCTCCTGTCGAGCGATCAGTACCGGCCGCTGGTCGTCGCCTACCAGCAACGGCGCGCCGGTGCATCTCTCCGACGTGGCCGACGTCATCGACGACGCCGAGAACGTCAAGCAGGCGGCGTGGATGAACGAGACGCCGGCCGTCATCCTGAACATCCAGCGCCAGCCGGGCGCCAACATCATCGCCGTCGTCGACCGCATCAAGGCGCTGCTGCCGCAGCTGCAGGCGTCGCTGCCGCCGTCGGTGCAGCTTGCCGATCCTCACCGACCGCACCACCACCATCCGCGCCTCGGTGCACGACGTGGAGTTCGAGCTGATGCTCACCATCGCGCTGGTGGTGATGGTGATCTTCCTCTTCCTGCGCACGCTCGCCGCGACCATCATCCCCAGCGTCGCCGTGCCGCTGTCGCTGGTCGGCACCTTCGGCGTGATGTACCTGCTCGGCTACAGCCTGAACAACCTGACGCTGATGGCGCTGACGATCTCGACCGGCTTCGTGGTCGACGACGCCATCGTGATGATCGAGAACATCATGCGCTACATCGAGGAAGGCGAGGAGCCGCTGGACGCGGCGCTCAAGGGCTCGGAGCAGATCGGCTTCACCATCCTGTCGCTGACGGTCTCGCTGATCGCCGTGCTGATCCCGCTGCTGTTCATGGGCGACATCGTCGGCCGGCTGTTCCGCGAGTTCGCCGTGACGCTGAGCGGTGACGATCCTGGTCTCCGCCGTCGTCTCGCTGACGCTGACGCCGATGATGTGCGCCAGGCTGCTGCACCACAAGCCGGAGTCGGAGCAGGGCCGCTTCTACCGCGCGTCGGAGCGCGTCTTCGAGCGCATCATCGACTTCTACGGCCGCACGCTCACCTGGGTGCTGCGGCACCAGCGCGCGACGCTGCTGGTCGCCGCTCGGCACGCTCGTCGCCACGGTGCTGCTCTACATCGTCGATTCCGAAGGGTTTCTTCCCGGTCCAGGACACCGGCGTGATCCTCGGCATTTCCGAAGCGCCGCAGAGCGTCTCGTTCCAGGCCATGGCCGAGCGGCAGCAGGCGCTGGCGCACGTGATCCTGCAGGATCCGGCGGTCGAGAAGCCTCTCGTCGTTCATCGGCATCGACGGCACCAACACGACGCTCAACAGCGGCCGCATCCAGATCAACCTCAAGCCGCTCGAAGAGCGCAAGATCAGCGCCAGCGATCTCATCCGCCGCCTGCAGCCGAAGCTCGCGAAGGTCGAGCGGCATCACGCTCTTCATGCAGCCGGTGCAGGACCTGACGGTGGAGGACCGCGTCAGCCGCACGCAGTTTCAGTACAGCCTGGAGGACGCCGACCCGCAGGAGCTGGCCACCTGGGTGCCGCGCTTCGTCGACCAAGCTGCAAGCGCTGCCCGAGCTGCGCGACGTGGCCAGCGATCAGCAGAACGAGGGGCTTGCAGGCGCAGCTCGTGCATCGATCGCGACACGGCATCGCGGCTCGGCATCACGCCGCAGATGCTCGACGACGCGCTCTACGACGCCTTCGGCCAGCGCCAGGTCTCGACCATGTTCACGCAGCTCAACCAGTACCACGTCGTCCTCGAAGTCAAGCCGGGATTCCAGCAGCATCCGGACGACCTGTCGAATATCTTCCTGCGTTCCGACTACGGGCGGGTCGGTGCCGCTCAGCGCCTTCACCCGCGTCGAGCAGGTCAACGCGCCGCTCGCCGTCAACCACCAGGGGCAGTTCCCGGTGGTCACCCTCTCCTTCAACCTCGCGCCCGGCGCCTCGCTGGGCGAGGCGCGTGAAGGTCGTCGAGAAGGCCAAGCAGGACCTCAGTATGCCGGCCAGCATTCAGGCGAGCTTCCAGGGCACGGCGCAGGCGTTCCAGGCCTCGCTCGCCAACGAGCCGCTCCTGATCCTCGCGGCGCTGGTCACCGTCTACATCGTGCTCGGCGTGCTCTACGAGAGCTACATCCATCCGATCACGATTCTCTCGACGCTGCCTTCGGCCGGCGTCGGCGCGCTGCTGGCGCTGCTGATCTGCCGCAGCGAGTTCTCAGCGTGATCGCGCTGATCGGCATCATCCTGCTGATCGGCATCGTGGAGAAGAACGCCATCATGATGATCGACTTCGCGCTCGACGCCGAGCGCAAGGAGAAGCAAGGCGCCGGAAGAGGCGATCTATCAGGCCGCCTGCTGCGCTTCCGCCCGATCATGATGACCACCATGGCGGCGCTGCTGGGCGGCGTGCCGCTGGCGCTCGGCACCGGCATCGGCTCCGAGCTGCGGCGCCCGCTGGGCATCGCCATCGTCGGCGGCCTGATCTTCAGCCAGGTGCTGACGCTCTACACCACGCCGGTGATCTATCTCTCCTTCGATCGCCTGGCGCAGCGCGTGACCCGCAGAAAGTCGGCTCGCAAGCCGGCCAAGCCCGAGGTGTCCCATCTACCGGAGGCGGGCCGGGCATGAGCATCTCCGCGCCGTTCATCCACCGGCCGATCGCCACCACGCTGCTGACCGTGGCGATCGCGCTGGCCGGCGGCGCTGGCCTATCAGTTCCTGCCGGTCTCGCCGCTGCCGCAGGTGGAGTTTCCCACCATCCAGGTCAGCGCCGGGCTGCCGGGCGCCAGCCCCGAGACCATGGCCTCGTCGGTCGCCACGCCGCTCGAGCGGCAGTTCGGGCGCATCGCCGGGCGTCACCGAGATGACCTCGTCGAGCTCGCTCGGCTCGACCAACGTCACCCTGCAGTTCGACCTCAACCGCAACATCGACGCCGCGGCGCGCGACGTGCAGGCGGCGATCAACGCCGCGCGCGGCCAGCTGCCGGCGAACCTGCCGAACAACCCGACCTATCGCAAGGTCAATCCGGCCGACGCGCCGATCATGATCCTCGCGCTCACCTCCGAGCTGGTCGAGAAGCCGCGGATGTACGACGTCGCCTCGTCGATCCTCCAGCAGAAGATCGCGCAGATCGAAGGCGTCGGCCAGGTCACCGTCGGCGGCGGCGCGCTGCCGGCGGTGCGCGTCGAGCTCAATCCGACCGCGCTCAACGACTACGGCCTCGGCCTGGAGGACGTCCGCACGGCGCTCGGCGAGCGCCAACGCCAACCGCCCGAAGGGCGAGCTGGCCAACGACAATCGCACGTGGTCGCTCAGCACCACCGATCAGCTCTTCAAGGCCGCGGAGTACCAGCCGCTGATCGTCAGCCTATAAAAACGGCGCCGCGGTGCGGCTGTCGCGATCTCGGCAGACGTCGCCGACTCGGTGGAAGACGAGCCGCAACGGCGGCCTCGCGAACGGCAAGCCCGCGATTCTGCTGATCATCTTCCGCCAGCCGGGCGCCAACATCATCGACACCGTCGACCGCATCCGCGCCGTGCTGCCGCAGCTCCAGGCCTCGATCCCGCCGGCGATCCACCTGGCGGTGGTGGTCGACTCGACGCGCACCATCCGCGCCTCGGTGCGCGACGTCGAGATCACGCTGATCATCTCGATCGGGCTGGTCATCCTCGTCGTCTTCGTCTTCCTGCGCGATGTGCGCTCGACCCTCATTCCCAGCGTCGCGGTGCCGGTGTCGCTGCTCGGCACCTTCGGCGTGATGTACCTGCTCGGCTACAGCATCGACAACCTGTCGCTGATGGCGCTGACCATCGCCACCGGCTTCGTGGTGGACGACGCCATCGTCGTGATCGAGAACATCACGCGCTACCTGGAGCAGGGCATGCCGCCCCTGCGAGGCGGCGCTGCGCGGCGCCAAGGAGATCGGCTTCACCGTGCTCTCCATCAGCATGTCGCTGGTGGCGGTGTTCATTCCCATCCTGCTGATGGGCGGCATCGTCGGCCGGCTGTTCCGCGAGTTCGCCGTCACCCTGTCGGTCGCCATCGCGGTCTCGCTGGTCGTCTCGCTGACCACGACGCCGATGATGTGCGCACTGCTCCTGCGGCCGCACGAGCACGAGAAGCACGGCCGCCTCTACCAGGCGAGCGAGCGGGGCTTCGACTGGATCCTCAGCGGGTACGAGAAGTCGCTCTCCTGGGTGCTGCGGCATCAGGGGCTGACGCTGTTCGTCACGCTCGCGACGATGGCGACCAGCGTCTATCTGTACGTGATCGTTCCCAAGGGCTTCTTCCCGCAGCAGGATACCGGCCGCCTGAACGGCTCCATCGTGGCCGATCAGGTCGAGCTCCTTCCAGGCCATGCAACAGAAGCTGGAGCGGCTCGCGGCAATCGTGCAGAAGGATCCGGCCGTCGAGAACGTCACCGCTTTCACCGGCGGCAACGAACTCGGGGCGCATGTTCGTCTCGCTCAAGCCGCAAGGACCGCAAGCTGACGCGCCGACCAGATCATCGCCCGGCTGCGCCCGAAGCTCGGCCACGAGCCCGGCGCAAACCTCTTCCTGCAACCGGTGCAGGACCTGCGGGTGGGCGGCCGCCAGCGGCAACGCGCAATACCAGTACACGCTCCAGGGCGACGACACCAAGGAGCTCCTGCAATGGGCTCCGCGCCTGCTGCGGTCGCTGCGCGGTCTGCCGCAGCTGGCCGACGTCAACAGCGATCAGCAGAACAACGGGCTCCAGGCGTCGCTGGTGATCGATCGCGCCACCGCCTCGCGGCTGGGCGTCACGCCACAGATGATCGACGACGACGCTCTACGACGCCTTCGGCCAGCGGCAGGTCTCGACGATGTACGAGCAGCTCAACCAGTATCACGTGGTCATGGAGGTCGAGCCGCAGTTCTGGCAGAACCCGGACGGCCTGAAGTACATCTACGTGCGCGCCGCCAACGGCAGCCTGGTGCCGCTCGACGCCTTCACTCATTACGAGACGACCAACGCGCCGCTCACCATCAATCACCAGGGGCAGTTTCCCGTCGGTGACCCTGTCGTTCAACCTGCCGGCCGGACGTGGCGCTGGGTGACGCGGTCACGGCCATCGACCGCGCCGAGGCGGCCATTCGGCCTGCCCGGCAGTATTCATGGCAGCTTCCAGGGAACGGCCCAGGCCTTCCAGGCGTCGCTCAAGAACGAGCCGATCCTGATCCTCGCTGGCGCTGTTGACCGTCTACATCGTGCTCGGCGTGCTGTACGAGAGCTTCATCCATCCGATCACGATTCTCTCGACGCTGCCGTCGGCCGGCGTGGGCGCGCTGCTGGCGCTGCTCCTGTGCCAAGACCGAGCTGTCGGTGATCGCGTTGATCGGCATCATCCTGCTCATCGGCATCGTGAAGAAGAACGCCATCCTGATGATCGACTTCGCGATCGAGGCCGAGCGCAAGGAAGAGAAGAGCCCGGCGGACGCCATCTACGAAGCCTGCCTGCTGCGCTTCCGGCCGATCACCATGACGACCATGGCGGCGATGCTGGGCGGCCTGCCGCTCGCCCTCGGCCTCGGCACCGGCTCGGAGCTGCGCCGGCCGCTGGGCATCGCGATCGTCGGCGGCCTGCTGTTCAGCCAGCTGCTGACGCTATACACGACGCCGGTGGTCTATCTCTATCTCGACCGGTTCCAGCTTTGGTGGTCGCGCCGCCGCCACCCGAGGCACCGGGGAGCCACGGTTCCCGCGAGCTCCGAAGCGTAGGGGAGGAAGAACGTATGAATTCTCAAATCAACCAGGCCGCGCGCTGGTTGTCGCTGGCCTGTCTCGCGATACTGGCCACCGCCTGCACCGTCGGTCCGAACTACAAGACGCCCACCACGGACGTGCCGGCCGCCTTCAAGGAGCAGGCTCCGGCGGGTGTCTCTGCCGGCGAGTGGAAGCCGGCGAATCCACAGGACGCCTTGCAGCGCGGCAAGTGGTGGGAGATCTTCGGCGATCCGCAACTCAACGCGCTCGAAGAGCAGGTCTCCGTCTCGAACCAGACCCTGGCGCAGGCGGAGGCCCAGTTCCGCGGCGCCCGAGCGGCGGTGCGGGAGGCGCGGGCCGGCTTGTTCCCCACCGTGAACGCCGGTGCTTCGGTGACCAACTCGCGCGCCTCGGCGAGCTCGACGGGCTCGAAAAGCGGCGGTACGACGACGGTCTATCAGGTGCCGATCGACGTTTCCTATGAGGCCGACGTCTGGGGACGGGTCCGCCGTCAGATCGAGGCCAACGTGGCAACCGCCCAGGCGAGCGCCGCCGACGTCGAGGCCGTGCGCTTGAGTTTGCAGGCCGAGCTGGCGGCCGACTACTTTCAGCTTCACGGGCTCGACCAGCAGCGGCAGCTCCTCGACACCGCCATCGTCGGTTACCAGAAAACCTTGCAGATCAATGTCAACCGGCACAACCAGGGCGTCGCTTCGGGCGCCGACGTGGCGCAGGCGGAAACACAGCTTGAGACCACAAAGGCTCAGGCAATCGACCTCGGGGTGGCACGGGCGCAGCTCGAGCACGCCATCGCCATCCTGACCGGCAAGCCGCCGGCCGAGCTGACGATCGCGGTGGCACCGCTCGGCGTCGCGCCGCCGGCGATTCCCCTGGAGCTTCCTGGCGAGCTGTTGCAGCGCCGGCCGGACATCGCCGCCGCCGAGCGCCGGGTGGCCGCCTCCAATGCGCAGATCGGCGTGGCCACGGCGGCTTATTACCCGAGCCTGAGTCTCAGCGCCTCGGGCGGTTTCGCAAGCTCGACCCTCTCCAATCTGTTCTCGCTACCGAACCGTTTTTGGTCGATCGGAACGCAACTGCTGGCGACGGTCTTCGACGCCGGCCGCAGGCGTGCGGTCACCGCCCAGGCGCAGGCCGCCTACGACGCCGACGTGGCCGCCTACCGCGAGAGCGTGCTGACGGCCTTCCAGAACGTCGAGGACAACCTCGCGGCGCTGCGCATCCTGAGCGAGGAAGCCACCCAGCAGGCCGCTGCCGTCGCCGCGGCCGAGCGTTCGCTGACCCTGGCCCAGAACCGCTACAACGGCGGTATCACCAGCTACCTCGAAGTCGTCACCGCCGAAAATGCCGCCCTCGCCAACGAGAGAGCCGCCGTCGACCTCGCCGCCCGGCGACTGATCGCGAGCGTCAATCTCGTGAAAGCGCTGGGCGGAGGCTGGAAGGCAGATCAGTTGCCCGCGGCTGGGGGCGATGGTGACGCGGTAGATCTTCAAAGATCCATCAAGAGTCCCGGCAGGAGCTCGGACTGAAGCTGTGCGATGTAGGAAGACAGACCAGCCAGGCAGCTCTGCCGATCGGTTTCCGTTCCCATGGAAAAGATGGCGTTCAGCATGCCGTTGTGAGGCCTCATGGGTGCGACGGCTTCCGCGAGGAGTCTGATTCCCAACTTCTCGAGCAACGCCCGCAATACGGACTCAAGACAAACGATTCGGCCGCGGAGTTGCTGCGCGAAATCAGACACGCTGGACTCGGTGCAGAGGGCGCGCAACGCGGTCTTGTCGTTGGTCAGAAGGATATAGTTCGGTTTCTCTAAAGCGAGGCCGAAGAGCAGCTCTTCTCCGTCATCAATACCTTGGATGCCCAGGAGCTGTTGCCTGGTCGCGACGCTTGGCGCCTCTTTGAGAGGCTCGATGACCGAACACCACGACTTCACCTTTTCCCGTATCGCGGGAGGGTACTTCTTGGCCAGCCTCCCTCTCTCCAGCATCAGGGGCAGCGGAAAGAGGCGGCGTAGCCGGGATAGCTCCAGGCCGAAGACTTCCCCGGCAGCTTCTTGGATCAGCCCTGATCCGCCTAGCAGGATGAAGGCGTCAGAATCGATCAGCAAAACGCTGTCGTCAGGAATTCGGCGCGAGGACGGTGAGGAATCGTTCGGAAGACTCGGAGAGGTCTTCAGGATTGAGCCTCTTGGTCAGAGCTGACGTTATCGTGTCACGGCCGCCGGAGTCCAAGGAAAGATATTTCAAGGCGCCTTGGGCGACTCCCCAACGGTCATTGGACCTGCCGTAGATGAGTGCCAGGATCCCCGAGTCGACACCGCGCTCGGGTGCTTCCTGCGTCACGGTCAAAGCCAATCGCGGTGCCGTCAGTTTGAGGTCTGGCATTCGCGGAGCCGGCATGCCGGTCAGGATTTCGCAGGCTGCGCGGTCGGCCTCTTTTTCCTGATGGTCTGTCGAGGCTGACGTCAGATCGGAATCCGCGAGGGGTGGACTTCCAGGCGTCACATGCTGCTTGAGAAGATGGCCCAGCTCATGAGCGAGGTGGAAGGCCAGCCATGCCGGACTGTCTCTCCGCGAGCCGAGGACCAGGACCGGGCGATCTCCACAGAACATGGCAAGGCCGTCAAAAAGACTACTCTTTCTTGGGGCCTTGGCCAGATGAATCACTACGATCCCATGATCCCAGCAAAATTCCGTCAAAGACGCAAGGGTGACATACCTCGAGCGGCGCAGAATCGCCTGCCGGACGGTGATTGGGCTCCATGGGCCGAGATCAAACTCGGGTAGCGAGGGAATCGCGTCCACGATGATCCTGGCAGCACGCTGAGCCACCACGAGGGCTGGTGCTACCGTCTCGTCCACCCTGTTCTTGTAGCGCTTGAACTTGGCGTGAGAGAACGAAGGTAAGCTCAGAGAGGCAGACGGGTGACTGAGGTCCGCCAGTGACATTCCCAGGTGGCGAGCGATCACGTCCTCGGCGAGGGCCCGGTTTGCAGGCACATCAGCTAGAGAATCTTCCCACCATTCGGGAAGGATTACCGATCGGACGAACTCTCGGTCGAAGCCGATGGTGCTCAAACGGGCGTAAAGGTCGCCCATCGAATTGGCCTTGGTCAGGATGTCGCCCCTTGCTCTATTTGACCTGCTGATTCGGAACCGTCCAACTTCCGCCTATATTACACCATCACCGCGCCCGCCCATACTGAACCGGCAGCGCCGGGGGCAGGCCCAGCTCTCGCTGGGCCTTGAAGGCCCAGTAGGGCTCGCGCAGCAGCTCGCGGGCGAGGAAGACGAGGTCGGCGTCGCCGTTTGTGACGATCTCGCCGGCTTGCTTCACCTCCGTGATCAGCCCGACGGCCGCGGTGAGGATCCCCGCTTCGTGGCGGATGCGGCGGGCGAAGGGCACCTGGTAGCCCGGGGTGGCGGGAATGTTTGCCTTCGCCAGGGTACCTCCCGAGGAGACGTCGATCAGGTCCACGCCGGTCTTCTTGAGCCTTTTCGCCAGCTCGATGGACTGCTCGACGTCCCAGCCGCCTTCTTCCGCCCAGTCGGTCGCCGAGATCCTCACGAAGAGCGCCAGGTCCTCGGGCATCGCCGCCCGCACTCGTTCGGCCACCCGGAGCGTCAGGCGCATCCGGTTCTCCAGGCTGCCTCCGTAGTCGTCGGTTCGGTGGTTGCTCAGGGGCGAGAGGAACTCGTGCAGCAGGTAGCCGTGGGCGGCGTGGATCTCGATCACCCGGAAGCCCGCCGTGAGAGCGCGCCTCGTCGCCGCCTCGAAGGCCGCCACCACCTCGTCGATACCGGCCTCGTCCAGCGGCACCGGCACCGGGCCGCCTTCCTTGAAGGGAATCGGGCTGGCGCCCACGACGGTCCAGCCTCCTTCCTCGGGCGTCATGAGCGGATGGCCTCCTTGCCAGGGTGGGACGGTGCTGGCCTTGCGGCCGGCGTGCGCCAGCTGGATGCCGGGAACCGTTCCTTGAGAGCTCACGAACCGCGCGATGCGGGCCAGGGGCTCGACGTGCTCGTCGCTCCAGATTCCCAGGTCGGCGGGGGAGATGCGGCCGTCGCGGGTGACGGCGGTCGCCTCGACCATCGCGAGGGCCACTCCGCCGACCGCCCGGCTGCCCAGGTTGACGAGATGCCAATCGTTGGCCAAGCCTTCCTCGGCGCTGTACTGACACATGGGGGACATGACGATCCGGTGGCGCAGTGTCACGCCGCGGATCGACAACGGATCAAGAAGGTTGGCTGGGTCAGTCATTCCGGCGATGGTATCGCACGACCCGTCCGATCCTAGAGACGAGTGTGTCTGGTCCTCCAGACGTTCAGGGATCGGCGGAGCCTCCGTCGCCTCCTTGCCGAGGGTGGCACCGCCTTTGCCTTAGAGGGTCTTTCAAAAGGGGTTGCCGACGACGCCTATGTCGCCAGGGATTGAAATCACCTGGCTACCCTCTGTAGTCCCTACGGGACATGGGAGGAACGAATTGCAGTCCCGGAGGGGACAAGCGTCGGTAGCCAGGCGATTTTCAATCCCTGGCGACATAGGCGTGGCTGCCGCTCCTTTGAGACACACCCTTAGAGGCGAGCGAGAGGGCTTTTGAGAAAGGACGAGCTCCGATGCGAATCGATGAAAACCGGTGGTTTGCAACTCTATTCGGATTTCTGCTCTTGGTATTCCTGTCTTCCTGTACGAGAAACGGGCTGGCGCTCGACGGTGGACAGTGGGGCTACGTCCCGTTGGTTGCCCGCGTTACGAACCTCTCCGAAGCGAGCTGCCGGGACTCTCTGGCCGGACAGGTTGCTGCGATGCTCGAGAAGCAGGGGGAAACGCCGGACCACGCGACGGCCATGTCCGAAGACGCCCTGACGGCTCTCTCGAGCAGCCCGGACCCGCGTCCGTTTTATGCCTTCTCGCCGGAGTACATGCGCTACGGCTTTTTCTTGCAGCGGAAGGACACCGCCTGCGAGCTTCACCTGTTCGAGCGTCAGGGCAAGGTGTTCGGAAGAGGGAAGGCCACGTTTACGAACACCAGCACCTACTTCGCCACCAGCCCTCTGGACGGCTGTTCCTGCGTAACGACTTTCCCGCTGCGGGATGAGGGTTGATTCGCCCGCCTGCTTCCCGAAATGCTTTTCCCTTCCGGGTCACTCCAGTGTAGAGTTCCCCCAAACACAATCATGGCCCCCCGAACCGCTGTCGGCGGGGCGCTCGCCATGGGGGGGCCGGGAACTTTCAGACCGCCGATCCCGAAAAAGACTCAACATATTGAATCCAAACGCATTGGAGACCTCATGACCCTCGTATACCTCGCGCTGCTCGTCGCGGGCTTTTTCTTCCTCGTCATCCTGCGCCGGTCGCTCGTCTACATCCCCAACAACCGGGTGGGGATCATGGAGAAGCTGATCAGCGGACGCGGCTCCGTGAAATCCGGCCTCATCGCCCTCCAAGGCGAAGCCGGCTTCCAGCCGGACCTCCTGCGCGGCGGCTGGCACTTCCTGAAGCCGTTCCAGTACCGCGTGCACCGCATGCCGCTGGTCACCATCCCCCAGGGCGAGATCGGCTACATCTACGCCCGCGACGGCGAGTCGCTGCCGCCCACCCAGTCGCTGGCGTCGAACCTGCGCGCCAGCAACTTCCAGGACGCCGCGGCGTTCCTGCGCGCGGGCGGCCAGAAG
The DNA here is from genome assembly GCA_963717295.1 of Thermoanaerobaculaceae bacterium. Taxonomy (GTDB): domain Bacteria; phylum Acidobacteriota; class Thermoanaerobaculia; order Multivoradales; family UBA5704; genus DATARR01. Next base: position 4,870,013 of record OY970330.1, on the reverse strand, counting down.
GGGCCGCAGCGCATGGTGCTGCGTGAAGGCACTTACGCCATCAACCTCGCGCTGTTCGTCGTGCTGACCCGTGACCGGCCCTGCTACCTGCCTCTCGACCGCAGTGAGGAGGCGGTGTTCAAGAAGATGAGCGACCTCATCGGCGAGCGCAACGGCTATCACCCGGTGGTCATCCGCGGCGTCGAGGACCGCATCGGCATCGTCATCGTGCACGACGGTCCGGCCGTGCCGTCGGGCGAGATCATCGCGCCGCTGGTCGGCAACGATCCCGCGTTTCCGGGCACGTACCACAACAGCTTCCAGGACGCCGACAAGTTCCTGCTGGCCGGCGGCCAGCGCGGCCGGCAGCTCCAGGTGCTGGTGGAGGGCACCTACTACATCAATCGCCTGTTCGCCACCGAGGAGCTGGTGCCCAAGACGGTCGTCGACGTCGGCACCGTGGGCGTGGTCGTCTCCTACACGGGCGACGCCGGCCGCGACCTCTCGGGCAAGGACTACAAGCACGGCGAGCTGGTGACGGTGGGCTCGCGAGGCGTCTGGAGCGATCCGCTGCTGCCGGGCAAGTACGCCTTCAATACCTACGCCGGTCACGTCATCATCGTGCCGACGACCAACTTCATCCTGAAGTGGAATCGGCGCGAGACGGGCTCGCACCACTTCGACGAGAACCTTGCCGAGGTGAGCCTGATCACCAAGGACGCCTTCGAGCCGAGCCTGCCGCTGTCGGTCGTCGTGCACATTGACTACCGCAAGGCGCCGCTCGTCATCCAGCGCTTCGGTGATATCAAGAAGCTGGTCGAGCAGACGCTCGATCCGATGGTCAGCGCTTACTTCAAGAACGTCGGCCAGACCCGCACGCTGATCCAGCTCCTCCAGGATCGCTCGGAGATTCAGGACGTCTCGGGCGTGCAGATGAAGGAGCGGTTCGAGATCTACAACCTGGAGCTCCAGGAGGTGCTGATCGGTACGCCCACCTCCGGAGAGGGTGGCGGTCAGATCGAGCAGATCCTCGTCCAGCTGCGCTCGCGGCAGATCGCCGAGGAGCAGGTGGAGACCTACAACCGGCAGGAGCGCGCCGCCGTCAAGGAGCGCGAGCTGCGCGAGGCCGAGAGCCGGGCGCGCCAGCAGCAGGCGCTCACGGAGTCGGAGATCGCCATCACCGTCCAGGAGAACCAGGGCAAGGCCGAGTACGCCCGCGCCCAGCAGCAGGCGAACCAGATCCAGACCCTGGCACAGGCCGAGGCGGGGAAGATCCGCATCCTGGCCGAGGGCGAGGCCAAGAAGATCCGCCTGGTGGGCGAGTCGGAAGCCGATCGTACAGCCCGCGTCGGTGTCGCGCAGGCGCTGGCCCTCCAGGAGCAGGTGCAAGCCTACGGTGGCCCGCAGTTCCAGCTCGTGCAACAGGTGATGAACCGCTTCGCCGAGGCCATCGAGAAGGCCGGCGCCGACGTCGTGCCGAAGATCCAGATCACCTCGGACGGCAAGGGCAGCGGCAACATCGTGGAAAACCTGCTGGCCCTGCTGCTCTCCGGCAAGCTGGGCGAGACGGTGGGGGTACCCTCCGCGCTGGTGTCCAACCCCAAAGCGGACGCTCTGCGCGCCGAGCTGCACCGGAGCATGGAGACCGGCTTTCCGCAGGGTGGTAACGGCGAGGCCGGCAAGTCGTAGCGGTTAAAAGAAGCTTGAAGTTTCCGGAGCATCTCTTGCATCCCCTTTCTGCGTCGCGTACTTTTACGCGCGACGCAGAAAAGGGGACCCACGTGAGCAGTGAAGACCTCAGAGACGACGAGATGCCGGTCACCCTCAACGTCAACGGCCGGGAGCGGCAGCTCCGGCTCGATCCCCGCACCAGCCTCCTCGACGCCCTGCGCGAGAACCTGGACCTCCCCGGCACCAAGAAGGGGTGCGATCACGGCCAGTGCGGCGCCTGCACCGTGCTGATCGACGACCGCCGCGTCCTCTCCTGCTTGACGCTGGCCGCCATGGCCTCCGGCCATCGCGTGACGACCGTCGAGGGACTCGCCCAGGGCGACCATCTCCACCCGGTGCAGGCCGCTTTTCTCAAGCACGACGCTTTTCAGTGTGGATATTGCACGCCGGGCCAGATCATGTCCGCCGTGGGCCTCCTCAAGGAGGGCTGCCCGGGCGACGACGCCTCCATCCGCGAATGCATGAGCGGGAATCTCTGCCGTTGCGGCGCCTATCCCAACATCGTCGCCGCCGTCCAAGAGGCGCGGGGAGGGAAAATCTCATGAATCCCTTCACGTACTCGCACGCCAAGGGTCCGGAGGACGCGGTCGCCGCGGTCGCGAAGAACCCGCACGCCGTCTTCGTCGCGGGAGGCACGACCCTCGTCGACCTCCTCCGGCTGGACGTCATGGCCCCCGACGCCCTGGTGGACGTCAACGCGCTGCCGCTCGCCCGGATTGAGCCGCTTTCCGGCGGCGGCGTGCGCATCGGCGCCCTGGTGCGCAACAGCGATCTCGCGGGCGATGCCACCATTCGCAAGCATTATCCGGTCCTTTCCGAGGCGCTGCTCTCCGGCGCCAGCCCGCAGCTTCGCAACATGGCGACCGTCGGCGGCAACCTCATGCAGCGCACCCGCTGTTACTACTTCCGCGACGGCATTTCGCCCTGCAATAAGCGCCAGCCCGGCTCCGGTTGCGCGGCGCTCGGCGGCTACGACCGCATCCACGCCGTGCTCGGCACGAGCGACAAGTGCATTGCCACGTTTCCCGGCGACATGCCGGTGGCCATGGCGGCGCTCGACGCGGTGGTCCACACCAGGCGGCCGAACGGCACCGAGCGGACGATTCCGCTGGCGGACTTCCACGTTTCCTATGGCGACGATCCGGCGCGGGAGAGCGTGCTGGAGCACGGCGAGCTGATCACCGGCGTCGAGCTGCCGGCGGTGCCCTGGTTCGCGCGCTCCACCTACCTCAAGGTGCGCGACCGGGCGAGCTACGAGTTCGCTCTCGCCTCGGCGGCCGTGGCGCTCGATCTCGAGCGTGGAGACCGCATCCGCGCCGCCCGCGTCGCCCTCGGCGGCGTCGCCACCAAGCCTTGGCGGTCGCAGGAGGCCGAGAAGATTCTCACGGGCGCGAAAGCCGAGGAGGCGACGTTTCGGGCTGCGGCGGAGGCCGCGCTCAAGGACTCCCGCCCGCAGCGTAACAATGGATTCAAGATCGAGCTCGCGAAGCGCACCCTCACCCGGGCGCTCGCGATGGCCGTGGAGATGAAGGTATGAGCCTATTGTGAGATCATCCGGCCGCGATGACGATTCGGCCAGCCACCGAAGACGACTTCGAGGCCGTCTGGCCTATTTTCCGCGCCGTGATCGCGACCGGGAGCACGTACGTCTTCGCTCCTGACACCTCCCGCGAGGACGCCTTCGCCTACTGGTTCGGCCCCGGGATTTCCTCCTATGTCGCGGAGGACGAGGGGCGTGTCATCGGCATGTACAAGATCCTCGCCAACCAGCGGGACCTGGGCTCCCACGTGGCGAATGCCTCGTACATGGTCGATCCGGGATATGCGGGCCGTGGAGCCGGCAAGGCGATGGGGCCGCACAGCCTCCGCGAGGCGCGCAAGGCCGGCTTCCTCGCGATGCAGTTCAATATCGTCGTGAGCACCAACGAGGCCGCGGTCGCCCTGTGGAAGAAGATCGGCTTCGCCATCATCGGGACGCTCCCCAAGGCGTTCCGGCATCGGGATCTGGGGTATGTCGATGCGTATGTGATGTACCGGTTTCTGGATGACATCGAGGTTTGAGCCCTTTAGCGCGGCCCTTCAGGCCGCATGAAATCATAGTCAGCCAACCCAGGGCGTTGCCCTGGGCTTAAGGATCACGGCCCGTTGGGCCGTCCTGACACAACCTTCCACGCGGCTCGTCGAGGTTTCGGTTGCATCGGGCCGAAGGTCCGTGATTCTTAAGCCCAGGGCAACGCCCTGGGTTGGCGAGCCGTATCGTTCTTCGCCCTGTAGGGGCGAGATAAAAAGCGCCGCCCTACCAAGTCCGCCGTAGCGGGTGCGCCTCCGTGTTGAACACGACCTTGTCGAGATCGAGAGTTTTCTCCGGAGCGAACAAAAGATAGAGATACTTGAGCGACTCGGCCAGGAAGTAGCTCGGCTGGAGATCGCCTTTCTCGTTCTTGACGACGTCTTTCAGCACCGTGAAGCCGGCGTCGGTGCGGCATCGGGTGAGGAGATCGAGGAAGAACCTTCTCCCCATCTCCTGATACTGCGGGTCCTTGGTGTAATGGTAGAGGTAGTAGGCTGACTCCATGATCTCGGGCCGCAGGGGATAGCCGGGCTCCGTGATCTTCATCGTCCGGTAATTGATGACCTCGGGCTCGATCCCTTTCAGATTCCACATCTTGTAGGACGACGCCTGGAGGCGCCGCGCCCGGCCGAGGTCGCCTCCCAGGGCCAGCACGGCGGGCAGGAAGGCGTGGAGGGAGCCCCACTCGGTCGCCGTGCGCTTTCCCGTCTCCATGTCCACCTGTCCGTACCAGAGCCCCGTGGGGGATTTGTCCGCCAAGTACTTGTTCAAAGCCCGCTCGCTCTCCCGCCACATGTTCGCGCAGTCCTTGTCGCCGAAGAGAATCGAGCATTTCAACAGGTATTCGTAATAGGAGTCGATGCCGCCGCCCGCGTGGCTGGCGCGGCTGAGCCACTGGCCGGTCTCGACGTCGATCTCCTCGCCGACGAGACCGATTTTCGACCGCCGATTGTAGAGCTGGACGACGGCATTCTTCGCCTTGTCGTAGAACACCGGGTTGTGGGTGAGCTTCGAGAGCGTGCCGAATTCCAGTAGGAGCGTGCCGATCTCCGCCGGGTTCGAGTGCGCGCCGGAGGTCTTGCCTGTCTTCAAGTTGACGAACATGTAGGGCATGCCGGTGGGAGAGTTGAATACCGGAAGCAGCCGCTTGCCCAGATCCTCGGCCAGCCGCAGCAGGCGTTCGTCGCCCGTCATCTGGTAGCTCGACAGGAGCCCGCCCAGCAGGCGGATGGTGACCTCGAAGTTCTTCACCGAAATGTCTTTGTCAAAGGAAAGCTTTTCGACGATCAGCGCCTTCGCTTTGTCCGCTTCGTCCTTGAGGCCCAGGAGAAGAAGGGTGTCCAGGGAGTCCACCGGCGTCATCAGGAGGGACTCGCCGCCATACCAGTCGCGAGGCGTTTTGGTGAGAGGTTTCAGCTCGTCGTGCCCCCAGGCGTACTGCTCGTAAGCCTTCCACGCGTAGAGCGTCTCGGCGCGGACGCTCTCGGCGAGCTCGGCGCGCTTGACGGGCTCCGTACGCGGTGCGGCCTGGGCTCCAGATAAGGGGAGGAGAAGGATGGTGGTTAGAAAAATACTGCTTTTCATCAAGGCCTCGTTTCGGTTCGAGGCCCGACAGTAAAGCCCCGTCCCGGGAGAGTCAAGAGGATCTGAATTGAGTGAGGGGAATTTCCATCCGCGAGCGTTCTCCTCCCAGCCCGGCGGAAGACGCCGGAACCCAAAAAACCAAGTCTGTCGTGCGATGACGCTTCACGGATCGAGCGCTCTGTCCGCAACAGAATGAACAACTTCGAGGAGAGCCCCAATGTTCACCCGTAAAGCCGCCCTGATCGCCGCCCTGTCCGTTTCCTGCATCGGCTTTGTCGCGGCGGCCCCCGCCCACGCGCAGTACTTCGGCGTCGAGGCGACCGCCCAGACGCTTGGATATACCGGCACCTTCACCGACAACTCGGGATGGCTCTCCAACGGCACGTTCGCCGACGCGGTCTCCGACCCGGCCGGCGTCACGCTCTCCGCTCCCGGGTATGGCACGGCTTTCGCCGACGTCGGCGCCGGGTCCGCGGCCGAGCCGGCCCTGCTGCACGCCTGGGCGAGCGGCCACGCGAATTCCGTCACCGGCAACAGCTTCCCCGGCGCGGCGCCCTACGGCTTTGGCTACGCGCACTTCTCTGACCGGCTGACCGTCAAGTCGAGCACGCTTGCCAACGGGACTCGCGTGGCGATCGTCTTCGGCAACCTGGTGGACCGCGCCACCTGGACGTACAAGGGCCTCTATGACGGCTACATCGAAATGACCCTGCAGATCGGCGCCGCCGCCACGACGTCGCGCTGGACCGCGAACTACCTCTATGGCGACACGGCGGTCGACTCGCAGCTCCTCACCGTGAACACCACCGTCGGCTCGCAGCTGAGCGTGGACGGCAAGCTGCGGGTGATGACCAAGGCGATGTACTACGACCCGGCCCACCAGCTCACGACGGACATCAATGCCGACGCCACGGCGAGACTGGTCGTGCGTCAGATTCCCACCAGCGTGACGCTGGTGTCCACCTCCGGAGTCGACTACCCGGTCGTTCCGGCAAACTAAAAGCCTCACCTCATTCTCCATGAAAGGGGGCGGCCTCCTCTGGGCCCGCCCCCTCTTTTTTTGTGCGATATGCTTCGTGGTCATGAGTGAAGCCATCGATCCCCAAGTCCGTATCGGTCACGTGCATCTCAAGGTCGCGGAGATCGAGCGGGCGCTCGCTTTCTATTGCGGCGTGCTCGGCTTCGAGCTGACCCAGCGTTTCGGCGAGAGCGCGGCCTTCATCTCGGCGGGCGGATATCACCATCACATCGGGCTGAACACCTGGGAGAGCCTGGGCGGCTCGCCGCCACCGCCGGGCGCGACGGGCCTCTACCATCTCGCCATTCTGTATCCGACCCGCGCCGCCCTCGGAGATGCGCTGCACCGGCTGATCGAGGCGGGCATTCAGCTCGACGGCGCGGCCGATCACGGCGTGAGCGAGGCGCTCTATCTGCGCGATCCCGACGAGAACGGCGTCGAGCTGTACTGGGACCGACCCCGCGAAGCGTGGCCTTTCACGCCGGACGGCAAGCTCGCCATGTTCACCCGCCGGCTGGATCTCGAGGGATTGCTGGCCGCGAGGGCCTGAAGAGCCCTACTCGAGCTCGTCCAGCGATCGTAAAGCCGGGATTTTCCAGGCCGTGACGCCCACGACGCCGAGCGTCACCAGTCCGCCCAGAATCACCGAGTTCACCGTTCCCAGCAGCCGGGCGGCGACGCCGGACTCGAACGAGCCGATCTCGTTGGAGGAGCCGATGAAGATCTGATTCACCGCCGAGACGCGGCCGAGCAGATTCTGGGGCGTGCGCAGGGTGAGGAGCGTGGAGCGGATCACGACGCTGACCATATCGAGCATGCCGCTCAAGGCCAGCAGTCCGAGCGACAGCCAGAAGGATCGCGACAAGGCGAAGAAGATCCAGCACAGCCCGAACCCGGCGACGCAGAGGAACAGCGCCGGCCCCGAGCGCCGCAGCTTGCGGTGGGCGAGGATGAGGGAGACCACGACCGCGCCGGCCGCCGGGGCCGCCCGCAGGACGCCGAGCCCCTGGGGCCCCACGTGCAGGATCTCCGAGGTGAAGATGGGGAGCAGCGCCACGGCGCCGCCGAAGAGCACCGAGAAGAGGTCGAGCAACTGCGCGCCCAGCAGCTCCGGCTGCGTGAGCAGGAAACGGATGCCGATCGTGAGGTTCTCGCCGATGGTCCCCTCGCGGGGTGTGGTGGGCCGTGGCGTGTAGGCGATGCGCGTGAAGAGAAGCCAGCCCACGAAGCAGAGAATGGCCTCGACGACGTAGGCCGCGCGGGCGTCCGCGAAACCGTAGAGCACGCCGCCCAGCGCCGGCCCCACCACGGCGGCGACCTGCCAGAGCGACGAGCGCCAGGCGACGGCGTTGGCATACGTCTCGCGGGGCACGATCTCGGCGCCCAGCGCGGTGCGGGCCGGCTGCAGGAAGCTGCGGGCGATACCGCTGACGAACACCACGGCATAGATCGGCCAGACGCGTCCGCCCGCCAGCACCTCCGGCCGTAGCGTATAACCGAGAAGCACGACCGCGGCGGCCGTCTGGACGCCGATGGCGATCAACGAAAGGCGTTTGCGGTCGTACCGGTCCGCGACGTGGCCCGCATAGAGCGCCGCGCCGATGAACGGCAGCGCCTCCGCCAGCCCGACGAGCCCCAGCGACAGCGGGTCCTTGGTGAGGGCATAGACCTGCCACGCCACCACCGTCGCCTGGATCATCGTCCCGAGCGTCAACGCGACCATGCTGGCCACGTACCAAAGGAAGCCCGGGTTGCGCAAGGAGACGTAGGGATCGTGTTCTGCGGGCATGAGGCGGGCTCGGGTTTTGTGAGGCTGGGGGATAATACCGGCCCAGGGGCGCGGGGACAACTCAGCTTGTACTGCCCGGAGTGCGCCAGCGCCTCTAGTATCGGCTAAGCTCAGGGATTCAAGAACGATAAGGAGGTCCACGATATGCCTGTCCCGCCGCAGGTCGACTGCGAGCAGCACCACGCAAGCTTGTGCGTCGCCGACGTCCTTGCCGCCGCCGACTTCTATACGACCAAGCTCGGCTTCCGCTTGGGCTTCACATGGGGCGATCCGCCCGTGATCGCGGGCGTGAACCTGGACCACGTTCAGATATTCCTGGAGCAGGGCACACCTTGTCCCCAAGGATGCTCGGTGTATTTCGCCATCGGCGACGCCGACGAGCTCTACGGCTTCCATTGCGCCGGCGGCGTCGAAATCGTGGATCCGCTCGCGGACAGACCGTGGGGATTTCGCGACTATAAGGTCCGAGATCTGGCTGGCTACGTGCTGACCTTCGGGCATCATCTGCTCAACGTTGGGCCGCCGATCGAGATTGAGCGCGTCGACGTGCCGGTTCGCCTGGAGAAGCGTATCGCCGCCCTGCTCTACGATCTGGCTGAGCACAAACACATGAGCCTGACCAGTTGCCTTGAGGAGACGTTGCTGCACACGTTCGAGCCGTTGGGCGACGGCGTCGCCAGCCCGCATACTCAGAGAACGCTCCGTTACATTCAGGAGCTCAAAGCCAAGCACGGCATCGACTACGACAGCCATGGGAGTTACCGTTTTGTCGAAAAATGAATCGCAGACCGTCACGTTCATCTTTCGCCCGATCGGCATCGTGCATTCTCCCTACACGGCGACCCGCCAAATTCCCAAGGGATTGGGGGCGGAGCACCGGGAGGTGGGGACGATCGAGATCTTCCCGGAGTTCGAGGCCGGCCTCCTGGACATCGAGGGGTTCTCACATCTCTATGTGTTCTGGGTCTTCGATCGGGCCGGTGCCCTGCCGGAGACGTGGGTGGGCACGCCGCCGGCGGACGACCGGCCGCATGGAGTCTTCGCCACCCGCTCGCCCCGCCGGCCGAATCCGCTGGCGCTCACGGTCGTCGAGCTTCTCGGCCGCGACGGACGGAACCTCTCCGTTCGCGGCATCGACATGCTGGACGCCACGCCGGTGCTCGACCTCAAACCCTATCTCTCGAACATTCCCGCGGAGAAGCTCCGCCGCGGCTGGCTGGCGGAAGCCGAGGCGCGGCGGAAGACCTGAGGCGGTGGGATCAAGTCAGTGGAAGTAGTTCCACACCAGAATGAAGACGATAAAGATCGCGATCCAGATCAGGAAAACTTTGAACGACGAGGGCCTGCCTCCGAGGCTCGGCGGAGCGGCTTCGGGAACGTTTTGGTAGACGAGGTCGACGAAGGCCTCCCAGTCGGTCTCCGTCGCGAAGAACTCCCGTGGGAATATGTTGACGACCTGGATCGACTGGTAGAGCACCACAATATCCTTGCCGATCTTCCGCTTGAAAAAGACGCTCCACGGCAACTCTGACCGGGTGTGGTCCGTCTCCATGCGAATCCCCGACTCCTTCGCCTCCCCCATGATCGAGGACTGCAGGAGAGCGTTGCTTTGGAGCAGCTTCCGCGGCGCCACATGGAGCGAGTATCCGAAGAGTCCCACGAGGAACAGAACGAAGACGACGACGGGCCCCACGCCATCCCAGGTAATGGCGCCACCCTGGAGCCAGGAGACGACCTGCCCCCAGATCACGACGAGCGCGACGATGCCGGCGAAGATCAGGGTGCGCGGGGACAGAGTCAGAGCCGTCCGGTTCATCCGGCGCAGGATGTTGACGTCGATCTGACCGCGGAACGGGATGGCCATGCGTGCTCTCCTGGGAAGGCGTGCGATTCTACAAGATCGTGCTAGCCTATTCCAGCAAATAGGTCGCGTCCGATGGCGACAGGAGACATCATGCAGTCCAAGCGAGTCGTTAGCCTCTTCCGAGAAGGCCTTCTCCAGCTGGCTGAAGAGTTTCACCCGTCGTCCGAAAAGTTTCGCAGCCGGCTGAGAAACTTTTCAAGTCACCGGTAGAACTCTTCAGGAGTGTGAGAAACTTTTTCAGCTATCCGCCAAACTTCGCGGGTCGCCGGAAATGTTTGGCGGGTCGTGCGCCGAACTCTTCAGCCGGCTGAAGAGTTTCTGCGCTCGCCTGCGGAGTTTCTCCGGTCACCCGCGAACCTTTTCCGCTGACTGGAAATGTTTCGCGGCTCGCCTGAAATGTTTCTCAGCCGGCGGCGAAACTTTTCGAGTCAGCGGGAAAACTTCTCAGCCGCGCGCGAAACTTTTCCGGTCGCCGGGAGAGTTTCTCAGCGCTTCGCGAAACTTCGCGGGTCGCCAGAAATGTTTGGCGGGCGGCGCGCCAAACTTCGCCGGCGGCTGAAGAGTTTCGCGCGCGACCCGCCAAACTTTTTGGGTGACGTGAAAACCTTCGCGGGTGACCGGAAATGTTCTTCAGCCGGCTGAGAAACTTTTTGGGTCGCCCGAAAAACTTCTCAGCGGCTCGTGAAACTTCTCCGCCGGGCGGGAAAGCTCGTTGCGCTGGATGTGGAGACAAAAAAAGGGGGCGTGCACTTGGCACGCCCCCCGGGAAAGCTCGCAACCAGGACTACTAGGCGGCGTCGGGTACGGTGGGAGTCGCGGGATGAGCCGCCGGGGTGGGCGCGGCCACCGGAGGCGGTTCCGGCTTGGCCACTTTGCGGGCGCGGGCGCGGAGCGGCTTGACGCCGAGCTCGACCAGCTTGTCGTTCTGGCTGCCGTAGTGCTGCTTCACCATGAACCGGAGGATCGTGGCCAGTTTGCTCCCCTCGCGGTGGATGACGCCAATCCGCTTCGTGATCATTTGCTTGGTGGACTGGTGGAGCTTCTGCTCGATGCCGAGCTTGCGCAGCTCGTCGGTCAGCTTCTCCAGGGCCACTCGGGTGACTTCCGCCTGCGGCAGGTCCGCGGCGTTGGCGGCGATGGCGGTCGTCGCCTCCTCCCACTCCCTGAGGTCGTTCGCGGTGCGGTCGGTGTTGGACACGGTACGGACGGTGGGAGTGGGGGTAGTTGGGTCGGTAGTGGTGGACATGTTCTACTCCTTTCTTGAGCCTTCGGGGCTCATCGGTCAGGTGCCGGTATGGCACCGGAAGCCTTCGGTGGTTTACCGCATTCGGCAGATGAAAAAAATCAAGTGACTACGATTGCGGCATCATAGAGAGATCGTGTTGGCTTGTCAATAGGGTCGAACCGAAAATGTATGGCGAGGGTGATTATAGGTATGGCCTAGGCTTTAGGCATGACGTTGAAGGCCCCAAGAATGTGACGTTCGTAGCTTCAGATGGCAGCGGTACGGGCCTGCGGAGACGTTCCGCCTCAGTCGCGAAGTCGAAGCGCTGCGCGAAACGGATGGGAGGTGTCTCTACGGTTTTAGGCCGGCGGATTTTGGGGTGCGGGAGTGGGTCCAGCCGATTCGCAACAGATCCTGGCCGGTGCCGAGGCGGGCAAGGAGGTCCTGGACGGGGGTGCCGTCGGGGGGGACGGGCCAGCCGGGGGCGATCTCCGCGAGGGGCTCCAGCATGAAGCGGCGCTCTCGCAGGCGGGGATGCGGGAGGGTCAGCTCGGGGGCGGCCGAGGTGCGGTTGCCGTAGAGGAGGATGTCGATGTCGAGGGGACGGGGGCCCCAGCGGACGGTGCGCGCCGGGTGCTGGCGGCCGGCGGCGAGCTCCAGGGCCTTGGCGAGGGCGAGGATCGCCTCCGGCTCCAAGGTGGTCTGGGCCACGGCGGCGGTATTCAGGTAGTCCGGCTGAGGGACGGGCGAGAGAGGGGAGCCGCGGTAGAGCGAGGCGATGCGTAGCGGGCCGAGGGCGGCTTCGAGGTCGCGGAGGGCCCGGAGGAGCGTCTGCTCCACCGAGCCCAGGTTGCCGCCGAACGCGAGGGCTACGGGGACGGTCCCGCGATCACTCCTCGTCGTCGAGGTCTTCCTCCTCTTCGTCGTCGGCTCCGGCGACGACCAGATCGTCTTCCGCGAGCTCGGGTCCCACCATCTTGTCCTCGGCTACGTCCTCGATCGGCTCCTCGTCCTCGATGTCGATCGGCTTGGCGACTTCCGCCTTCCGCTTGCGACGGGACGCGGAGCTGGTCGCGGGCTCGTGGCTCGCGGCGTCTTTCTGGTTGGCCCCGCACTTCGGGCAGATGGACTCGGATTTTCCGAGATCATAGAACTTCGTGCCACAGTTGTAGCACTCGAATTTGGTTCCTAGCTTGAGCTCAGGCATGGCACACTCCCGCCTCTATGAAGGCCGGTTTTCAGAGGGCGGTGAACGTAGCACCCGCTTAGGAGCCTGTCAACGTCTCCCACGGGGGGACCCTCACCCCTTCCCCTCTCCCGACCACCCCATAGGCGCTAACTTAACGAGTCTGAGAGCTCCCCCGCCCAAGACCCTCATCACCCCGGCCCTCTTCTCCCGACCGCCCCAATCCCCCTCCCCGGGAGAAGAGGGAGACCAGCCTGCAAGGACCTGAGGACGAGGGAAAATGCCCCAACCGAGTACCCCTCTCCCGGGGCGGTGGATGGGGTGGTCGGGAGAGGGGCAGGGGTGAGGGTCTTCGGGTGGGGGGAACTCTCAGACTCGTTAAATCAGCACCTGGCGCAAGGCGGGAGGCCCGCCTTGCGCCTGGAAGAAACGGCGGGATAGAATCGTTGTTCCGTCAGTCCGGCCCGATTGCCGTTTCACCTGGGAAAAGCCATGAAATTTTCAGTTTTGACCCTACTCGCCCTTCTCGCCGCCGTTCCCGGGTTTGCCGCCCGCGAGAAGGCGGTGCCCGATCCGATGGCTCCCGGCTTGACCGGTCCGGAGCGGCTCTCCGCGCTCGTCGAGCGGGTCAAGCTGGAGCAGCGCAACCTCAAGACGATGGAGGCGCGCTTCACGCAGGAGCAGCAGAGCTCGATGCTCACCGCGCACGAGCAGTCCAAGGGGCTCTTCTCCTACGCCGCGCCCGACAAGGTGCGCTGGGAGTACGCCAGCCCCAGCCCGATCACGGTGGTGATCCGCGGCGACGAGATGACCACCTGGTACAAGGACCTCAAGCGCGCCGAGGTTCTGAAGGTGGGCCGTTACTCGAATCAGATCTTCAAGTACCTGGGGGCGAGCGGCAGTCTGCAAACGCTCCTGGAGTACTTCACGGTGCGGCTGAAGCTGCCCGAGAAGAAGGGCGACCTCTATCGCATGGAGCTGGTACCCAAGTACCAGCGTATCGCCAAGCGGCTCAAGTCGATGACCCTGTGGATCGACGGCGAGACCTTCTTCCCCTCCCGCCTCAAGTACGAGGAGCCGGACGGCGACACGGTGGACTATCAGTTCAGCGACTTCAAGCGCAACACACCGATCCCCGACGACCGGTTCGTGGTGAAGCTGCCCCCGGGGGTCGAGAAGCGCACGATCGACCTCTCCCGCGAGGGCAGCACGAAGTCGAAGCCGTGACGACGGCGGCGCCGGCGTGCCCCTGATCTTCGAGATCCTCGCCACGGACGGGGCGGCCCGGCTGGGACGCCTCACGACTCCCCATGGCGTCGTGGAGACTCCGGCGTTCATGCCGGTGGGCACGCTGGGGGCGGTCAAGGGGGTCACTCCCCAGGAGCTGGAGGCGGCCGGGGCGTCGGTGATGCTCTCCAACCTCTATCACTTGGCCCTGCGGCCGGGGATCGACACGGTCGAGGCGTCGGGCGGGATTCATGCGTTCACCGGCTGGCGGCGTCCCATCCTTACCGACAGCGGCGGCTTTCAGGTCTGGAGCCTCGGCGGCCTGCGCAAGGTGGACGCGGGCGGGGTGACCTTCCGCAGCCATCTGGACGGCTCGCCCCTGCGCTTCACGCCGGAGAACGTGGTGAGCTTCCAGGAGCGGATGGGGGTCGACGTCGCCATGGTGCTCGACGAGTGCACCTCCTGGCCGGCGGAGCGGAAGGACGCCACGGCCTCGTGGGAGCGAACGCTGGATTGGGCGCGGCGCGCCCGGGCGGCCTGGCGGGGAGGCGGGGGCGGTCTGTTCGGGATCGTCCAGGGGAGCGTCTACCGCGATCTGCGCGAGCGGGCGGCGAGCGAGCTCTCGGCGCTCGATTTCGACGGCTATGCCATCGGCGGCGTGGCGGTGGGGGAGCCGGAGGCGGAGCGCCGGACGGTGGTGGAGTGGACGGCGCCGGCGCTGCCCGCGGACCGCCCCCGGTATCTGATGGGGGTGGGGTATCCGCAGGACATCCTCCATGCCGTCGCCCAGGGGGTGGACCTCTTCGACTGCGTGCTGCCGGCGCGCAACGCCCGCCACGCGGTGCTCTTCACCCGCCAGGGGGTGCTCAAGATCAAGAACGCCCGCTTCAAGGACGATCCGCGGCCGCTCGACGAGGAGTGCGGCTGCCCGGCGTGCGCCCGCACCTCGCGGGCCTTCCTGCACCACCTGTTCCGCTGCGGCGAGCTGACCGGCCCGGTGCTCGCCACCCTGCACAACGTGCGCTATTACCTTGACTTTATGGCCGACCTCCGGCAGTCTATCGGACTCGGTGCATTGAAGGACCGGGGGGCGGCCCTCGCCCGCTCGCCGGAAGGGCCTGATCTGGAGGCCCGTCCGGTCTCTTCCGATCCCCATGAGCAACGGAGTACTTAAGGGCAGGAAACCCTGCCAGGGTTTGTGCGCATGAATGGAATGACTGGCCCCATGACTGATCCCATAATGGGCACCCTCGCCCTGCAAACCTCCAGCGGCCCTTTCGGCATGCTTGGAGGGTTCATCCCGATGATCCTCATCTTCGTCATTTTCTACGTCGTCCTGATGCTGCCCATGCAGAAGCAGCGCAAGGCGCTGGCGGCGATGATCGAGAATCTGAAGAAGGGCGACAAGGTGGTCACCTCCGGCGGCCTCTTCGGCGAGGTGACGGCGGTCGAGGGACCGACAGTGCTGCTGCGCATCGCCGACAACGTCCGCGTCCGCATCGCCAAGTCGGCGATCACCGGCCTCGAGGGCGAGGTCGACAAAAGCAGCGATAAAAGCGATAAGGGGAGTAATTCATGAAACGACCTCTGCTCTGGCGCGGGCTGTTGATCCTGGCGGTCGCCCTCATCGCCGCGGCGCTGGCCTATCCGCCGAAAGAGAAAATCAACCTCGGCCTCGACCTGCGGGGCGGCATGCACCTTCTTCTCCAGGTTCACACCGAGGACGCCCTGCGCGCGGAGACCGACTCCGACATGGCGGGCCTGGTGGACCGGGCGAAGGAGAAGGGCGTCGCCGGCCTCAAGGCGCAACGCACGGGCGACTCGGTCTTCACCATCGGTGGCGCGACCCCCGAGCAGCGGGACACCCTGAGCGATCTCGCCCAGCGCTACCTGCCGCGCTGGACCCTCTCGCGCCAGGACGAGACCATGGTCTTCACCATGAAGTCGAACGAGGTCAACACGGTGCGCAACGCCGCCGTGAATCAGGCCAAGACGACCATCGACAACCGCATCAACCAGTTCGGCGTCACCGAGCCGCTCATCCAGGCCACCTCGACGGGCTACCGCATCGTCGTGCAGCTCCCCGGCGTCGACGATCCCGAGCGCGTGCGCCGGCTGCTCAAGAGCACGGCCTTCCTGGAGTTCCGGGTGGTCAAGTTCCCCAAGGGCGGCGGCGGCGTCGGCAGCCGTGAGGAGCTGCTCGCCAGCATGGGCGGCCAGGTCCCGGACGACCTCGAGATCATGGAGGGCGACCGGCGGGAGAACAACGCCGTGGTGGGCAAGATGTACTACGCGGTGGAGAAGCGGCGCACGGTCACCGGCCGCGACCTCTCCAACGCCACGGCGGGCCGCGGCCAGTTCGGCCAGCCGAACGTCGAGTTCACGCTCACTCCTTCGGGCTCGCAGGCCTTCGCGAACCTCACCAGCGCGAACGTCGGCAACGGCCTCGCCATCGTGCTCGACGGCCGGGTGGTCTCGGCGCCGGTGATCAAGTCGCGCATCGCCGACCGCGGCCAGATCGAGGGCAACTTCACCCAGCAGGAGGTGCAGGATCTGGTGTTGGTGCTGAAGTCGGGCGCGCTGCCCGCCAGCATCACCTTCCTGGAGGAGCGCACGGTGGGCCCGTCGCTCGGCCGCGAGGCCATCCGCGACGGCCTGCGGGCCGGCATCATCGGCACGCTGCTGGTCATTCTCGTGATGCTCGTCTACTACAAGCTGTCGGGCGTCAACGCGGTGCTGGCGCTGGTGCTCAACGTGCTCATCCTCTTCGGCGGCATGGGCATGTTCCACTCGACGCTGACGTTGCCGGGAATCTTCGGCATCATTCTGACCATCGGCATGGCGGTGGACGCCAACGTCCTGGTGTTCGAGCGCATCCGGGAAGAGATGCGCGCCGGCCGGACGGTGCGCTCGTCCATCGACCAGGGCTTCGACCGCGCCTTCACCTCGATCATCGACACCCACGTCACCACCATGGTCTCGGCCCTGCTGCTGTTCCAGTTCGGAACGGGCCCGATCAAGGGGTTCGCGGTCACTCTGTTCATCGGTCTTCTCGCATCCCTGTTCACCGCGGTTTTCGTGAGCCGCTGGCTCTTCGACCTCGTGCTCTCGCGGCGCAAGGTTCAGAAGTTGTCGATCTGAGGGCGCCGTCCGCGCTTTCCGTAAGGAGAAACCATGCAAATCCTGCACGATACTCATATCGACTTCATGAAGTACCGCCGGTTCTGGATCATCGTATCCTTCGTCCTGGTGTTCGTCGGGTTCTACTCCATCTTCGGGCCGCACAAGCTCAACCTCGGCATCGACTTCGCCGGTGGCACCCAGATGACCCTGGGCTTCCACGACAAGCCGGACGTGGACCGCATCCGTCAGGTGCTGGATCAGTCGGGGATGAAGCAGGAGGGGATCGTCCGCGTCGGCAAGGAGTCGGAAAATCAGGTGCTGGTGAAGACCGCCGCGGCCCGGGGCACGGAGGAGGGGAGCCGCGACCGCATCGTCGCCGCCCTCAGCAAGGCCTTCAACCAGGGCAAGACGGGCGTCGACCTCAACGAGATCCAGGGCGAGTCGCTGACCGCGTTCCTCGTCAAGATCGATCCGGACCACGTGGCGGCGGAGGGGCCGCCGGCCGCCGCCGCCCACTACAGCCCGATCGCCGACGCCATCCTCAAGGAGCGGCGGGTCAACGGCACCTTCTCCAGCCTGGACCGCGTCTCTCACCTGGCCGGCGTCTCGCCGGCGGTATCCGCCGCGCTTCAGCAGAACACCTACCTGGGGAACTTCGCCGTCCTGGCCACCGAGAACGTCGGTCCGCAGGTGGGCAGCGAGCTGCGCCGCCAGGGCTTCTGGGCGGTGCTGGGATCGCTGGTCGCGATGCTGGCCTACATTGGCTTCCGCTTCGAGCTGCGTTTCGGCATCGGCGCCATCATGGCCTCGGTGCACGACGTCATGGTGACCCTGGGCCTGTTCACGCTGTTCGGCTACGAGTTCAACCTGACGACCGTCGCCGCCTTCCTCACGCTCATCGGCTATTCGACGAACGACACGGTCGTCATCTTCGACCGCGTGCGCGAAAACATGCGCAAGAGCCGCCGCAAGCCGCTGATCGAGGTGATGAACGAGAGCATCAACGAGACGCTGTCGCGAACCATCATGACGGGCGGCCTGACCTTCCTCACCGTGCTCGCCGTGTTCCTCCTCGGCGGCGACGTGCTGAAGGGCTTCGCCTTCGTGCTGGTGGTGGGCATCATCGTCGGCACCTACTCGTCGATCTACGTCGCGAGCCCGTTCGCCCTGCTGTGGGAGTCGCTTTTCGGCGTCAACGGTAAGTGGCGCAAGGGCAAGCCCGGAGCGATGTCGGCCGGTATCGACCGCACGGCCCCCGCCGGCCCCCGCACCTCGGCGCAGGACGGCGACGCTCCGGACCGCCGGCCGCGTCCGGCCCGGCGCCGGGCGTAGCGCGTCGACCTCTACCCTTCGTCCCCCTGGGAGCGCCGGCGTCCCAGGGGTGCGGTTTCAAAGCTGCCTTGCTGTTCTCCCTCTTCTCCCGGTCAATACCGCCGCCCCCCATGTAGAGACGCCCTGTTTCGGGGGGAACCCCCGATGAGGGCGTCTCCTCGAAGGCATATCCTTACGGATATCTGGAGGGTATGAACACCGATGAACGCGCGGTCCAGGTCTTCCCGGACACGGATAGGGCGACGCTTCGAACCCTCATCACCCCGGCCCTCTTCTCCCAGCCTCCCCCCCGCCCGCCGGGAGAAGAGGGAGGGCGCGATCCGAACGGTTTCGTAATGCCAGCCCGCGGTTGAGGAGGCGAGCCCGGAGGGCGGCAGACCCCTAGCCCAGGGCGCAAGCCCTGGGTAAAATACACACAGAATCCTTTATTTCCAGCCCTGCCAAGGGCGATCACGGCGCCCTTGGCAGGGCGAAATGATTTGGTTTGACCGAAAAAGCATTCCCAGGGCTCGCGCCCTGGGCTAGGGGTCTGCCGCCCTCCGGTCTGTTGCAACTACACTGGCAGTCCCATTCGCAATCCCACCGTACTACTCAGGGCAATTCCGAGTCGTTCTAACACTGAGGCGGACGGCCGAGGCCGGCCCGGCGCCCGAGCGTAGAGCCCTATCCCAGGGGCGCGGTTTCAAAGCTGCCACGCTGTTCTCCCTCTTCTCCCGGCGGGCGGGGGGGAGGCTGGGAGAAGAGGGCCGGGGTGATGAGGGTTCGAAGCGACGCCCTATCCGTGTCCGGGAAGACCTGGACCGCGCATTCATCGGTGTTCATAGCTGTCCAGAGACCCGTAAGGATATGCCTTCGAGGAGACGCCCTCATCGGGGGTTCCCCCCGAAACAGGGCGTCTCTACATTGGGGGGGCGGCGGTATCGAGACCTCCGTGCTCCCCCAGGGAATCCGCAACCCCCCTTCCGCCCTTATAATGTGGGACCCCGCAAGCGGGGCCCCCTGAAAACCTCTTCGACGGGCGCCCTTGTCGCGGGGAGACGGCCATGCCTCTCTCGAAAAGCCTGCAACCGCCCGTGGCCCCGCCGGGAGTGGTGCGTTTCGAGCAGGTGCTCGACTGCTTCTCGGCGCATGGGCGGGCGCTCGATCCCGCTTTCCTGCGCGCCGTCTACGACTTCTCCTCCGAGATGCACAAGGATCAGACGCGCCGCTCCGGCGAGCCGTTCATGATCCACCCGCTCAACGTCGCCTGGCTGCTGGCCGATCTCAAGTTCGACCAGACGTGCGTCGCCGTGGGCCTGCTGCACGACGTGCTGGAGGACACCCTCACCACCCGCGAGGTGCTGGAGAAGGAGTTCGGCCCCGAGATCACCGAGCTGGTGGACGGCGTCACCAAGATCGGCCGCCATGAGTACGTGCGCCGCGACGAAGCGCAGGCGGAGACCTTCCGCAAGATGATCCTCGCCTCGGCCAAGGACATCCGGGTGATCGTCGTCAAGCTCGCCGACCGGCTGCACAACATGGAAACGCTGGAGCATCTGCCGGCGGAGTCGCGGCGGCGCATCTCGCGCGAGACGCTGGAGATCTACGCGCCCATCGCCCATCGCCTGGGCATGGCGCGGGTCAAGGGCGACCTCGAGGATCTGGCGTTCTTCCACCTCTATCCGCACCAGTTCGCCGAGCTCTACGTGAAGATCGCGGAGAAGATGAAGGTGGGGCAGGCGGGCACCGACCGCATCCGCGAGCGGCTGGCCAAGAGCCTGGAGGCGGCGGGCGTCGACGCCGAGATCAGCTTCCGCGTCAAGCGCTTCTACTCGATCTACGAGAAGCTGCGCCGGCAGGGGATCGACATCTCGCAGCTCTACGACTTCCTGGCCTTCCGCATCGTCACCGGCAGCCTCAAGGACACCTACGCGGCGCTCGGCATCGTGCACCAGAACTGGCGCCCCATCCCGGGCCGGTTCAAGGACTACATCGCGATGCCGAAGCCGAACCTCTACCAGTCGCTGCACACCACGGCGGTGGGCGACCAGGGGCAGCCGTTCGAGGTGCAGATCCGCACCCGCGAAATGGACCTCGTGGCGGAGGAGGGGATCGCGGCCCACTGGCGCTATAAGGAAGGCAAGGCCGAGCCGCAGGTGACGGATCCCAACATCGTCTGGCTGCGGCAGCTCCTGGAGTGGCAGAAGGAGGTGCAGGACCCGCGGACGTTCCTCACCACCCTCAAGGTGGACCTCTATCCGGACGAGGTCTACGCCTTCACCCCCAAGGGCGAGGTCTTCTCCTTCCCGCGCGGCGCCACCCCGCTCGACTTCGCCTACCGGGTGCACACCGACCTCGGCCACCACTGCGGCGGCGCGCGGGTCAACGGCAAGCTGGTGCCGCTGCGCACGCCGCTGCAGAACGGCGACATGGTGGAGGTCATCACCAACCCGACGCGCACGCCCAGCCGCGACTGGCTGAACCTCGTCACCACCTCGCGCGCCAAGAGCAAGATCCGGCAGTGGCTCAACACCCAGCAGAAGCAGCGGGCGATGGAGATCGGCCGGCGCTTCTTCGACAAGGAGCTGCGCAAGTACAGCCTGTCGCTACGCAAGGTGACGGAGGCCTCCGAGTTCACCGCCTACCTCCAGAGCGAGGGGCTCTCCAAGATTGACGACCTCTACAGCCGCATCGGCTTCGGCAAGACCGAGCCGCGCACCGTGCTGGAGCGGGTGGTGGGGCTGGAGAAGCTCGCCGAGACGCCGGAGAAGCCCGGCCGCCTGCGCCAGGCGGTCAACACGGCGGTCAACAAGATCCTCCCCTTCGGCGGGGCCACGGGGCCGATCACCGTGCGGGGGCACGGCGACATGATGGCGTACCTCGCGAAGTGCTGCACGCCGCTGCCGGGCGAGGACATCGTGGGCTACATCACCCGCGGCCGGGGCGTCTCGGTGCATCGGGTGGACTGCCCCAACGTTCAGAACCTGTTCTACAACCCGGAGCGGGAGATCGAGGTCAAGTGGGACCAGCCGAAGAACGACGTCTATCAGGTCTCGCTGATGATCGAGGTCGAGGACCAGCAGGGGATGCTGGCGCGGCTGACCGACGCCATCACCCGCGCCGGCAGCAACATCAACTCGATGGAAGCGGATACGCACGAGACCGGGCGGGCCTCGATCAGCGTCGTCTGCCAGCTGCGCGACCGCAAGCACCTCGACAAGCTGCTCAAGGAAGTGCGCTCCATTTCAGGCGTGCTGCGCGTGCACCGCCGCATGAGCGGCGGGGCGGGCAACCAGCTCGAAGCGCTGAATTGAGGGGGGAGAGAGGCCGCAGTGTGGGTGCGCCTCCGTGAGCCACCGTTATCGCCTGCCGGCCCCGCCCGGGCATAAATGCCTGGGCTAGTGAATGGCGCCCCCTGAAGGGGACTTGAAGCCGGATTCATCCGGCGTCCTCAACTAGCCCCGGCATTTATGCCCGGGCGGAGGTGCGCACCCGCAGCCTTAAGATTGTAGAAATGGTCTTCAATCGCTTTGCCTGGAGCTTGCGGTTCGTGAGCGGTCTGATCTCGGTCTTTCGGAACAGTCCCTTCCCGGACAGGCACTTCGCGCTCGCCGCCAGGGCTTGATGGCATTCCTTCTCCACTTTCAGGAGGTAGCTCACGGCGAGCAGGCCCAGGACGCCCATCGTGCCCATCTCACTCTTCGTCTGAGACATGGCCTCTGTGATCTCTCCGTCTCCTCTTGGGACGGATGAGCTGTTCAAGTACGGCCCAAGCCGGGGGGTTGCCCGCCGGTTCCTCGCGCCAAGCCCGATAGGCCCTGACGATTTCCTCTCGTAGAGCCAGTAACGCTTCCTCCTGCCCCCGCCCAACTCCGGAAAGCCCGGCCTCTGCCAAGCTGGCGCGCCAGCGGGTCCGCCACAGGGGAGACAGAACGACCCCCAGGGGCATCACGAGCGATAGGTGCTCATCCGGCAGGGTGTGGATATAGGCGGTCACCGAGGGGGGAACTCGGCGCAGGGAGCGGAACAGGGCATGCAGCTCCCCGGACAAGACGCCGAGTTGCCCGGCCTTCACCCGCAAGGCGGCGAGCCCTTGCCAGTACGACTCCGCTTCCTTGGTGGCGCGCTCCCGCCGAACCTTCAGCCGGTCGATATGCGTCTGGATCTTTGCGACGGCCTGAGGACCATAGAGCCTTTTGTTGTAGCGCTTGCCGCCCATCTCGCAGGTGATACGCTCGCCCAGATTCTGCACGGCCAGCTTGACAAGGTAGAGCGGGACGTCCAGCGCCGTCGCCACTTGGCCAATGTCGAGAAGTTTGGGATCGGCCGCTACGCTGCTCTCTTGTCTCGGATTTTTCGTCATCGCCCCTCCCAGGAGCTTGGTTGGTAGGTATCCCTTTCGATGGCCAACTCCTGGCCCAGCTCCGCGAAATCTCCAGGGTAGAGATACAGCTCAGGGAACGGTCCCCGGTAGAGAACTTGAAGCACCACCCGGTCTCCCGCAAGGCGTCAGACGAACGGTACCGGCCGAGGTGAGACTCCCATGATCCGAAAGGACAGGAGATAGCTCGGCGTCATGAGGTGCCAGACCTCCGGATCAAGGCCCCCTCCCGCTGTCTCCGCGGCCATCAGATGAATGGCGTTCAGCGTCAGGTCGAAGCCCTTGCGGCCTCCGAAGACCGCCGCCAGCTCTGCCGCCAGGGCGGGTGTCTCCTCTCCCCGGCCCTGGCTGGCGAGGATCACGGCGAGTTGAACCGTGCTTAATGTGGCCTCCGGCAGGCAACCCCGGGCGATGAACTTCCGCCGAACGGTCTCGAAAAGGGTCTCCGCGTCTTCCAAATCCCCCAGGGCCTCGGCGACCTGCGCCTCTAGCCAGAGCAGCGAGCACGTCGCTTCCTCCATGGGAGTACACCGGTACAAGCTCCAGGCGCTCTCTCGCAGTGCTCGCGCTTCGGCTTTCCGGTTCGTCAAGCCCAGGCAGCGGGCGAGGGCGAGATTGACCTGTGCCATGAGCCAGGGATTGCGGCGGGAATCGAGCCCCGACCGTGCCCTGTGCAGGGCATTCTCAGCCCGCGCCAGTTCGCCCGTCTCGTGATAGAGGAGTCCCAATAAAGCCTCGCAAGCCGACTCTTCCCGGGTGTCTCCCAGCTCCCGATAGCGCCGACGGCCCTGCTCCAATAAGGCTGCGGCCTCCTCCATCCGTCCCTGATCCCAGCGGAGAAGAGCGTACGAACGGCAGAAGAATCCAAGGCTCGCGGGATCTTCGGCCAGATACGCGGCGCGCATCAAGAGCAATTCGGCAAGCTCCGGCTTGCCGATCAGGCGCCGTGCATGGCTTCCGAGACACAGGGCGCGGCAAAGAGTCTCAATCGTGGCGGTATCGGAGCTTCGTTCGGACAGGAGCCGCCCCAACTCCAGAGCCACCACGGACACCTCGAAACCTAAACTGGCCTCGAAAGGGAGGGCTTGATGGCAGATCTCCAGGAGATGCTCGAAGAGATCTCGATTGCAAAAACGCTCGTCGGCCAGTCGGTCGAGCCAGGTTGCCGGCGGGCCGTCGAGTAGCTCGGCCCGGAGGCGCTCGGCGGTCTGCCGGCGTCGTCGAGCCTCTCGCTCACTCTCTGGCGCTCGGGCGGCGATGTTCGCCCACACCTGATCGTAGAGGAGGGGATCGAGGTATCTCATCTCTCTGCCCTGCTCGGCGCCATGGCTGCCGCCTCTTTCCTCAGCTCTGAGAGGGCCGGATTCAGGCGGTCAACGAGGAGGCACTCGATCGTCGAGCGCAACGAGGTCGCAAAATCCATCTCTTCCTCGCCGAGATGCATGAGGGCCTCTTGGGGGGAGACCGGGATGCCGTCGTGAAAGTCCTGGAGCCTGGCCGTGAAAGCCTCAAGCTCGGCGGCGAACTCGTCAACCCGAGCCTGCCTCGCGGCCACTTCGGTTTCCGTCATCCCTCCTCCTCGGGGAGAGGCTTTCCCCTATGTCCTTCCGTACCACCTCGCAAGGCCGACTCGAACACCTGACGGTAGAGTCTTAGAAGCAATGAGAAGACATCTCCAAATGCCTGCTCGGTTTCGGGCGAGAGGTGCGAGAGGCCGCCGATTGCCCAGACCCCGAGAGACGCTGAGTCAAAGTCATTGGGGAGAACGCCCAGGGAGGCGCCGCGCTGGTCCAGCAGGTGGAGCGTGTAGAAAAATTCGAAGTAGCCGACCGTAAGAGCCCCGAGCACCTTCTCTAGAGATTCGAGCTTCGGAAGCTCCTTTCCGGTCTCGTACTTGGAGAGCTGGCTTTTCCCAATTCCTGCCGTGCGCGCAGTCTGCGCTTGGCTCTTGCCTCGCAACTCCCGCAGCAATGAAAGAGCTCGTCCTAAATTCTTGAACAAGAGACGCTCTCCCAAGGTGCTCATGAAACCAGCAGGCGGAGCCTGACCAAATCGCTACCCAGAACCGGCAGCGAGGGGTCAGGCCTTTGGGGGCAGAGCCCGAACCACCGAGGGCGGGGTACGCCGTGTGAAAGCTTAGGTGCCGGCGGGCGAGGGGCCGAGGCGCTCGAATCAATGGCCCGGGGGTGCGGAGGCTCCGAGGCTCGCGGCGAGCGGGAAAAAGAGGAGCGGCCGGACGCGGGTCCGGCCGCCCCTTTGATCACGCCCAAGCCATTGCGCGCCTTTTGCCATTCCTTCAATCCCTTGATGTCACCCGCAACATGAGCCCGGATCAATCCCAAAAGACGTTCGCGCTCCTCTACAGTCGGACGTTCCCCAGCGCTTCCACCGCTTGCGAGGTAGTCCATGGCTGCGCGGGCCGCTCGTCTCGAGTCGCGCTTTAGCTGGATGAGCGCGACGGCCAGCTCATCCCTTGCAGAGAGGCTCTGAGCGAAGATCACGCCGCGTATTGCGAAATAGCCATATCTCCGAGCCGTTAGGAGCTGATTTTTCATTCCGGTTTCCCCGACTTTGGGAGAAGAACCAGCGGCTGTGTCGAGCGGATACAGGTAGGGCACCGAGCCAGAAGATGCCTGACTACAGTACGAATCTCCTGATTCGAGGCCGAGCCCGACAAGAAGTGACTTAGAGCGTCTTGAGGATGTTTCTCGGAGCCATCCGGCGGGGCGGAGATCCGCTCTCGCGGCCCTCCGGCAACAATGGCCAAATCGCTGAGACTGAGCGACTTATAGCCGCGGCGAAGCATGGCGACATCCCTCCTCTGTCAGATCCGCACGAGCTTTCCCCTTTGAGGCGGTGGCTCGCACTACCTCTCTTGTGGAGGCCCTTCATACCTGCGCAGACGATAGGGACCGGCGAGCACTTAGAGAACCATTGATGGACATGAAACGGCTTACGCGTTGTCGCTCCGCTCATGTACCCCTGAACTTGTCCTCACGTGTCACAAAAGAGGGCCTTGCGGCAACTGGTTTACTGGCGAGAGATGACGAGGAGATGACATGCCAGCAGCAGAGCTATCAGACTTGAGCATTGTCTTAACCTTCCTGCGGGAAAACCTGGGATGGAAACAAGCCGCCCTCGCGAGCGCGGCGGGAATCTCGCGGCAGGTGCTCAATGACTATGAGCGAGGGCAGAGAAGGCTCTCTCGCGAGAGACTGGAAACCCTGATTGCCTGGATGGGGCTGCCTCCGGAGCGGATCGACGCGACACTGGACCTGATGGCATCCAATCGTGCATCAGTGAGCGACCTGCCGGACTTGTCGGACCCGCGGAAGAAGGCGAGCGCCCAAGTGGAAGCCATCGCCGGGAAGGCCGCCAGAATGACGGCCGACTTTACCCGCGCGCTCTTTTCTATGTTGACCACCGAAGGCGACGCGCTCAAGGCCCGTCAGAAAGCAGAGACGCTCTGGAACCAGCTCAAGCGGTTCCCGCCGGCCGTGCGCCGGCAACTCGTTGAGGATGGGATGAAGTATCGAACCTGGGCACTATGCGAGCGGATCGCCGCCGAGAGCGTCAACAAGGCGCCGAACCATCCCACGGAGGCCCAGGAGCTGGCCGAGCTGGCCCTGCTCGTTGCCGAATTGACGCCCGGAGAGGATCTCTGGCGCCAGCGAATCGCGGGCTACGCCGGGCTGTTCCTGGGGAATGCCCGCCGCGCCTGCAACAATCTCCCCGGAGCGGACCAAGCCCTCGCCCGTGCGCGCAAGCTGTTCGAGGTCGGAGCCCCGGGGGACCCGGGGTTCCTAAATGGGACGTGGCTACCTTGGATCGAATCGTCACTCCGCCGCGCCCAGCGGCAATTCCCAGAAGCTCTGAAGCGGATCGACGAGGCCCTCGCTCTCGATCGAGGGGAGCTGAAGTCGCAGATTCTTCTCAGTAAGTCGCGGCTCCACGAGACTCTCGGCGATCCGGAGTCCTCGTTGGTAGCGCTCGCGGAAGCCGCCCCGTTGATCAACCCGACCCGGGAACCACGGGATGCATTCGGCTTGCGGTTCAATATCGCGGCGGCCTTATGCGCCCTGGGGCGCTTTGAGGAAGCCGAGGCAAGGCTGCCGGAGGTGCGAGCCCTGGCGGAACGGCTGGGCGGGGAGCTGGACATCACGAGGTCGGTTTGGCTTCAGGGCAAAGTGGATGCCGGACTCGGCCGGTCGCGGGAGGCTCGCTCCGCCTTCGAGCAAGTGCGCCGAGTCTTCAGGGGGCGCGATCTGGCCTTCGACTATGCGCTGGTGTGTCTGGACCTGGCGCTGCTCCTCCTGGAGGAGGGTGATACCGCCGCAGTGCGAGCGCTGGCCGAGGAGATGTTGACGATCTTCCGCTCCCAGCAGGTCGAACGGGAGCCTCTGGCCGCCCTCCAATTCTTCTGCGAAGCCGCGAAGCAGGAGGCCGCCTCCGTG
The DNA here is from genome assembly GCA_963717295.1 of Thermoanaerobaculaceae bacterium. GTDB lineage: Bacteria > Acidobacteriota > Thermoanaerobaculia > Multivoradales > UBA5704 > DATARR01. Next base: position 4,843,070 of record OY970330.1, on the reverse strand, counting down.
GAGCTGGTGCGGCGAGTCGTGAGATACCTCTACCGCGCCCAGTATGACCCCGAGCTTCGGTTCGAGAACGACCCAGGGACCAAAGCCTCATGACGGCTTTGGCCCCTCAAGAGGTACGCCTAGTGGCCGGTCGAGCAACGGCCCAAGGGGTCGATGCCGCAACCCTTGTCCACGGTCTGAGTCTGAGTGCCGCCCCAGGGATCGATCCCGCAACCCTCGTCCCCAGCAACGCAGACGGCGCGAGACGCTGTCGGCGAAGGTTGCGCCGTCCAGAGCCGGCCCAGGAAGCTCCAGAGGTTGCCCAGAAGGCTGATGCTTGGCTGGGCGTTCCTCGACTGGAAAGCCTTCTCCGGCGCGGCTTCCCGTGCGTAGGCCCAGGGGACGAGGGCGAGCGCGAGGACGGCGGCTGCGGCTGCTCTGCGAAGATTACGCATGACTGGTTCCTTTCGGTGAGGCGGCCCGCCCGTGGTCTCCATGGCCAGGGCGGCGATGCCTCTCTATGGACTATGGTGCCTGAAGTCGAGTGTACAAACTCGGGGAAGAGCGTTGCCCCATCGCTCGGGAGGTGTACATAGTGGCCGGCGACGAGAACGATTCCAGGACCAAAGATCCCGACGCGCAGTTGCTCATCCTCCTTTGTCGCCACTCCCTCCACATGGACCAGGGAGAGTTCGCCCTCTTCGCCGGCATCAACCCGAGCCAGCTTTCGGATTACGAGCAGGGTGTGCGGGCCGCGCCGCGAAAAGCTCAGGAGAAGGCTGTCAGCGCAGCCGGTCTTCCCGTCTCCCTGATCGCCGGCATGCTCCGGGACATCCGCTCCTTTCGCGTCGCCGCCCGGGGAAGGCCCCGCGCGGATCGCATCTTTACGGAGGGGACCGCCGCCGAGGTGATCGACCTTGCCCGCCTGGCCACCGAGGTCATCCTCGGACCTTTGACTCCAGCGCGCTCGCAGGCGAGAGCCCCGGTGGTCGAAGACCGCGCCGAGGCGGCGGCTCTATGGGCTCGCCTGGAACGGCGAAGCGCGGCGGAACGCCGGGTGCTCGTCGAAGAGCTGGAGGAGTATTGGAGTTGGGCTTTGAGTGAGCGGATCGCGGCCAAGAGTCTCGGCCAAGCGCCGAATCACCCTAGTAGTCTGTCAGTCTAGGAATGATGGGTAGAGCCTCCGCAGCTTGATCCGGGCATCGGCGGTGGTGAATTTCCAGTTGGCACCGATCTTGGCCTGGTTGCGTTGGCTTTCCCAGGCCGCGATCTCCTGCTCTAGAAGCTCGGCAGTGGCAATCCGGCGATCCAGGCACTGACGCTGCAGGATGCTAAATTCGCCCTCGGCCATGTTCAGCCAGCTGCCATGCTTGGGGGTGTAGTGGATCTCTAACCGGCTCAGCAGCCGCAGGGCCTCCGCAGGGGCAAACGTCTCGTACAGCGAGGCGCCGGAGTGGGTGTTGAGGTTATCCATGATCAGAACCACCCGCTTGGCCTCCGGGTACTGCTGGTCGAGAAGGTCTTTGATAAACCGTGCAAAATCCTGGCGGGTTCGCTGCTGCGTGACCTCGACGTGACGCCAGCCTGCCAGGGGCTCAAAGGCCGCAAACAAAGTCGCCACGCCGTTGCGGCGATACTCAAAATCGTAGCGCTCGACCGCACCGGGTCCCCCGGCGATCGGCAGTCGGACCTCTTCGTGCAGTTGCTTTGTGCTCTCATCCATGCAGACCACCGGCTGGGAAGGGTCATAGGGGCGCCCATAGACCTCCAAGACATCTTCCATCCGGCAGACAAACTCGGCGTTGTGCTCGGCTGGGATGCACCAGCACTCCTTCAGGTGGGGCTTAATCTCGTTTTTTTTAGCACGCTACGGACGGTCTCATGAGAAATCGACTCCACATACTCCAAAACCACCATCCGATCGGCCAGCAGGCGCAGAGTCCAGCGAGCGTGCCCTTCAGGAGCCGGGCTACAGGCCAGCGCCAATAGACGAGCCTCCTGCGCCCCGTCGAGACGACAGCGAGCGGGTCGCCGCGCTTTGCGATGATGGGTCACCGCCTCGAGTCCTTCCTCTACGAAGCGCTTCCTCACCCGAGCCACGGTGGCGAGACTCACGTCCAGGGCGGTGCAGATCTGCTCATCGGTCCAGCCCGGCCCTGCCAGAGCAGAATCAGCCTTCAAGAGAATACGGCCATGCGTCTGCCGTTTGGCGCTTGTACGTCCCGTAGAAATCAGCTTTTCTAGGCTCGCTCGCTCATCTGGGCTCAGAGTGACCACATAGCTCTTCTGCATTCTTGGGACCTCCTGAAGGAAATTGTATCCTCCAGAAGGGTTTCTGGGCATCTTAACACGTCACTTCTAGTCTGACAGACTACTAGTAAAGCCTTGGAGTTGGCCGAGCTCGCCTACCTCGTTGCCGAGAAGATCCCCGGCGAGGTGCTGTGGCGTTGGCGAATCCAGGGGTATGCTCTTTTGTTCGAAGCCAACGCCCGCCGCGCCTGCAATAACCTCCCAGGCGCCGACGCAACCATGATCCGAGCATGCACCTTGTTTGAGGCCGGCGCCCCTGGCGATCCCGGGCTATTGAGTGAGGCATGGAGACCTTGGATCGAATCTTCTCTCCGCCGCGCCCAGAGACGATTCCCCGTGGCGTTGCGACGGATCGAGGAAGCTTTGACCCTGGATCGCGGCGAGCTGAGAGGCCAGATCCTCCTCAGCAAGTCAAGGCTCCACGAGACCCTCGGCGAGCCGGAGGCTTCGTTCTCAGCCCTTTATGAGGCAGCCCCTCTGATCGATTCCGTCCGGGAGCCACGTAACGCGTTCGGTCTGCGGTTCAACCTCGTGGTGGCCCTATGTGCCTTGGAGCGGTTTGAGGAGGCCGAGGCCAAACTCCCCGAAGTGCAGGCCCTGGCGGAAGCGCTGGGCCAGGAGCTTGACCTGACTCGTGCTCTGTGGCTGCAAGCGAAGGTTCACGCCGGGCTCGGCCGGCCGGTGCAGGCTCGCGACGCTTTCGAGCAGGTGCGGCGGGTTTTCGAGCAGCGGGGGCTGGCTTTCGACTATGCGTTGGCGAGCATGGAGCTGGCGTTGCTCCTCTTGAAGGAGGGCCGGGCCGCCGAGGTGACCGCCCTCGCGGCGGAGATGTTGCCGATCTTCCGAAGCCAGGAGGTCGAGCGGGAGGCCCTCGCGGCGCTCCAGCTCTTCTGCGAAGCGGCCAGACGGAAGACGGCGACGGTGGAACTGGCCCGGCGGGTCGTGAGGTTCCTGCACCGCGCCCAGCATGACCCCGAGTTGCGGTTCGAGCCGTAGAAAGAACGATGGCGGCGGAGGCCAATTTATGCTTGGAAAAATTCTGATCCTGCTAACCCCTGAGGACTTCCAGGGCCATGTCGTCGCCGAAGCTCTGAAGTTGAAAAGAGGAAACCCAGTTCTCTGGTACACCGCGGATTTTCCCACTCGGTCTGGAGAGTCCATCCTCTTCGACGAAACGGGCTTTGCCATCAGCGTTGAAAATCTTGGAGTCAATTTTTCAGCGGCTGAGGTGAGAAGCGTCTGGCGGCGGAGGCCATCACATGCGCTCAACGAGAAGCTGCTGCACCCCTCAGACGTTGCCTTTGCCCAGCTTGAATGTGCGATCTTTCGGAGATCGTTTCTCTCGACGATCCTGCCCAACGCCTTTTGGGTGAATCCACACGACGCAGCCATCAACGCAGGCCGAAAGATCCTGCAGCATAGATTGGCTGTCGAAGTCGGTTTCAAGACACCGCTGACTCTCTACTCTAACGATCCCCATCGAATACGCCTTTTTATCGGTCGCTGCCACGGCAGAGTGGCGTATAAGCCGATGCAGAGCCACGCTTGGCACATAAGTGGCAGCACGAGCTTCACCTATACCGCAGTTCTGGCTGAGGTCGATCTGGTCTCCGATGATCTTTTGCGAGCCACGCCCGGAATTTATCAGGAGATTGTCCCCAAGGCTTTCGAGCTTCGAATTACGGTCATGGGGGACCACCTCTTTCCGGTCAAGGTCTATTCCCAAGAGACGGAGACAGGGAGGATGGACTGGCGCAAAGCGGGAGCCTCCTTGAAGGTGGAGAGCTGCACGCTGCCAGAACCCGTTCAAGCCGCATGCCTTGCCTTGATGAGGAGACTCGGTCTCGTCTTCGGCTGCATTGACTTGATCGTGACCCCGAGCGAAGACCATATCTTCCTTGAGGTCAACGAAATGGGCGAATTCCTATTCCTGGAACAGAAAACCGGAATGCCAATGCTCGATGCGTTCGCGGAGCTCCTTCTTCAAGGCCGCCCCGATTTTGCTTGGAGCCAGGAGACCGCGACGCTTAGAGTTTCTGATGTGTTTGAAGCCGCAGGAGAGCGCTCGGTCAATTCTTTCGACAACCACGTCGCCGCACCCGAGTCCGGAGCGCGTGAAGCCTCCTAGGCTGGTCGGTCACGACGGCTTCTCACTTCGGCATCGGATATCCGGGCCTGAACGGTCGATAGAATCGGGTGTCCTTTGGTGCGAGCGTCAAGTCCTGGAAGCCCAGGCTATCCAAGATCGCTCGCACCGGCTCTGCTTCAGCGAGTCCTGCGGCCTGCGTCTCGGCCGTAGTGGTCGGCACCGAAACCAAGAGGACAAAGCTCGGTCGAAGACCGGCTAGCCTGGCCTTATTGACAGCAGTCTGTAGATGATCACGAAGCTCTGCGAGCCTGTAGAGGTGGCCGCTGAGTCGATAGCGCCGAGAGTTGCCCTCTCTGCCTTCGATTCCGATGACATTCACCATCTCGTAGACAGCACCTACCAATTTCACGGGTTCGTGATAAGTGGCTTCGAACCAACGAGCCCAGGCTTCTGGATCCCGTTGGAGGTTGGACTGGTCTGTCAACCGGTGAAGGGCAAGGAGAGCGGGCTCCACGACTGGTCCCCGCTGGCTGGCCGTCAAAGGTATCAAGGCACGGATGACGGGCTGTTCCTTACCCTTGAAGAGAGACACTTGCTCGGTCATTTTGGCGAGCAGGAGGGCTGCTTTCTGTTGGTTGGTCCACTCTTCGCTCCCCAGAGTTGCGATCAGTGGATCGAGATCTACGCGGGCCTCTTGCAGATGGGCACCCACGATCTCCTGAAGAACGATAAGGGAATTATTGTGAAGTGCAGTCGGTTTGCGCCGTACGGCCGCGAGCAGGGTATCCACAACTCCTTGCCAGTCGGACCGCTTGGGCAACTCGGTCAGTGCCTCGGTGAGCTCTTTGGAGTAGGTCTTGCTCAAGGCAGTGTTCAAGAGTCGCTCGGTCTCAGGCGACAAATTGGCTTGGCGCTCGGCGCGCTCATAGGCAAAGAACGGTTCCACATCGGTTTCGCCGCCGAGGAAGAGAAGGTCGTTTGCAGAGTCCTTTGCCGGTACCAAGGCAAGAAGTACCAAGGTCGGCCGTGCATTCGCTCGCTGTTGCCCTTGCCGAAAGCAGATCAGGACCGGCGACCCAGCCTTCTCTGTAAGAAGGAAACCGAAGCGACTGGCTTCAAACCGCAGCGTCCCTGCGATAAAGACGGGATTGCCAGCGAGAGCCTCCTCGATCTTCGGAGAGAGAGCGGTGAGCACCGAAGGATCTTCCTGGATAGAAACCTGGCTGGGGGCGCCTCCTCCGCTTCCGGTAAGGAGTCTGCTGAGGGAATCGGCGAGTCGCCACTCACCGGCGAGATGCCGGGAGACCAGGTTGCCGGAGCCAGTCTGCAATACCACACTCGCCAGGCAACTCTGAGGGATGGGCAAGGAACAAAGCGCGAACACGAGAATCCAGGTTTGCAATCTTCTAGGCAAAGCAGGTTTCTCCTTCACTCAGAAACGGCAGGTGTCGGCTGGGGTACGTGGTTACGAGACGATTCCTCTGCGAGGGCCGCCGCTTCGGCAGCTACGTCTTCATAGCGTAGGTGCTCTGTCTTGGGCCTCGCTACGAAGTCGTCCGCGCCATGAAGCAGGAAATCGCAGAAGCTATCGAGCAGAGGGAGGTCCGCGTACTCCTCGACAAAGAGGAACTGGCCTTGCTGATTGACCTCCAAGAAGACGTACTCGCCATCAGGCCTGACGATAAAATCAAGGCAACCGAAGACCAAGTTCAAGCGGGCCATGAGCTGTCTGACCGCAGCGATCAATTCAGCGGGCAGTTGGAGGGGTTCCATCCTCAGTTCGGCGTAGGCGCGCCTCCAATCAAGCCTTCCTTCGCCGGTCTCTTGCGATAGGATCTTCGCAGCAAAGGGTTGACTGCCCATCATGGTCAAGCGGATCTCAAACGCCTTAGGAACTACTTCCTGAAAAATTCCGGGTGTCGATTCGAGAAGCTCATCGGCCACCAAGTCTTTCTCTGCAATACAAACCGTATAGCACGCAAAGGTCTCGGCCCCTTGACCCCAGAGGGGAGCGGGAAAGGCCTTGTAGACCATTCTGTCGCCGTGTGTGCGCAGGAACGACCTGATTTCGTGGGGGTCGTTCGTGAATAGAGAATCCGGTAAAGTGAAGCCCAAGCCAGAAGCCACAGAATGCTGGTAGAGCTTATTGTCGGCCAGGCGAGCCGTTGCCGGCGGATTCACCCAGAATGCACTCGGAAAAGCCGCCTGCAGCGAGCCCTGCCGAAAGGCTTGCCGCTGTGCCCAACTGAACTTCTGGTCCGCAGGGTGAAGGCCTATGAAGTCGGGATTCGAACCTGTGCGCCGGTACCAGACAGCGCCGGCATTTACCTGGCAATGCGACTGTCCGTGATTCGAAATCTTGAACTCCGCAGCGCCGCCGGAAAACGAGAACGTTTCCCGAGCCCGCGTGGGAAAATCACCTGGATACCAAAGGAGGGGTTCTACTCCCCGCCGCTTCAAGGCGACCACGACGGCGAGCGCATGGAGGTCGCCGGGCGTGCACAGAATAGCGAGCTTATCCGTCACGCCGGCGACCCAAGGAGATTGTGCTCAGACTCAATCCTTGTCTACTGCGCAGGCGTCCACTCAGACTTCGTGGTCGGCAAGCGCCCAGGTTGGATCGCTGGTGATCTCGGTATCCCTGCCATTGTTAGTGGCAACTTGTTTGGCGTCGGCGCCACCTACCCGCTTCAGATCGTCCGCGTGGACTCGGGCCAGGACCCTACCCTTAAGAGGCTGCGGGATCTCCTGATCAAGTGCCTTCTTCATCTCACTTCTCCTTTCCGCTCCAGGCTTGACTGTGAACCAGCTTGAGTACTGTATCAGAGCAAGTTGCTGCCTTTCAATGGCCGAGCTGCGGTTCGAACCGTAAAGGGGCCGGACTGTGCCCCGGCTCCCCATAGTTCTACTCGGCGGATATGGCGGAGCGCTGAACTCCTGGGACGCTGCGCGCCTGCTCCAACGCGGAGCGGTCGAGCCTGAACGTCGGCCCCACGCCAGAGTGACTCCTGAACCACAAGTAACGATGCCCTACCGCCACTTGGGACAACTGTTTCCGGTCTGTTCCTTCCGGTAGCCGCAGAAGAAGGCGCCGCACGTTCCCCGTGGAAGGGTCCAGGAGGTCGAGGGCTTCATGGTCGGCCGCGATCCCATCCGCGAGTAGCAGGATAACTTGGTGCGAATAGGAATCCCACGCCATGTCCCCGATGACGGTCTGAAAGCTGAAAAAGGAACTTTGCCCTCTCGGCGGCTCGCTTGGGCGCGCCGCTCCCTTGGCCGCGTCGGTGCCTCTGCGTATGCTGATTTGCCGGGCTTCGGCCAGGAATTTATCCTGCGCCTGATGATCAGCGGGTAGTCCTAGCCCCTCTTCGAGCTTCAGGTGCGGGTCGGCAAGAGTGCCGCTTAACTTCAGGCCCCGATTGAATTCATACAGCTTATAGTTGCCGATTTCAGCAGCGAACAGACGTTCCGGGCTTGCGGCCAGCCTCAGAGCCCGGGCGGCGGTCTGATTCGGCGTTCGACCCTTCTCAGCAGGAAGCCCCTGTCTCCTGATGTCGAGTTTGTCGTTGACGACCACAAACCTCGGCGCAGGACCGCCGAACTTCTCCTCGTCGGCGTGCTCAATCTCGGGAAAAGGCAGGCGTGTGAGACTGACCGCCCAGGAACCATCCGGCATGGCGGCGACAGCGGCAGCGTGATTGAGGTAGGGAGCGTCCGCCGCGAGTTCCCCTGTCTCCAGGTTGAAGAGTTTGACTCCAGAAGGATCGGCGCAAGCAATCAGACCGCCGTTGACCGCCATTCGGAAGGCGGCGGGAGAGAACTTCATCCCGCCGGGTCCTCGGAGGGTGATCGGTTTGGCCCAGGCGCCGCCGGTTTCAAGGAACGGCTTCAACTCGCCAGAGCTGCTGTCGAAGAGCAGCACCTCTTTGCCCTTGGAGGCCGTGACAATGAAGAGAGAGCCCTTGCTCTCAACTTTGCCAAGCTCGCCCGGGGCTCGCTCCAAGGTCACGGTAGCGAGCCGAGCGGTAGCAGCGGGCTTCTTCGCCGGCTGACTGGAAGCGCTTCGCCCGCCGCCCAGAACAAGGCAGCTGGCGAGTGCGAGGATCAAAGTCTTGCGGCGCATCGGGCCGGGGTGATGAGGGGGTCTTCGGAAGGGAGCCGGACCGTGCGGCGAGGGGGGCCTTAAAGGGCCCGCTACTTCGCGGCCCCAGCCTCCGGCGGCGTCCACTTGCGGGCCGGCGCCTTGACCACCTTGCCGCTGCGCAGGCAGCGGGTGCAAACCCGGATGTGACGCACGCCGCCCTCGACCTTGGCCCGCACCCGTTGCAGGTTGGGCTCCCAGGTGCGGGAGGTGACGTTGTGCGCGTGGCTGACATTGCGGCCGAACGTCGTGCCCTTGCCGCAGATTTCGCATTGCTTGGCCATGATCTCTCCTTGCTCGCCCTTGAAGGGCATGAGAAGATACCAGAAACCCCGAGCGATCTCAAGCCGGTAGGAGCTTCATCATGCGCGCCTGGTGTTTGGCAGCCCTCGTGGCCTTTTGTACCACGGCGCCGGTCTGGGCCACCACCCCAGAGCCCAGGCCGGCCCATCTGGTGGCGGACCTGACGCCGGGCTTCGCGCCGTCCGAGCCGGCGAGCACCCCCGCCTACGCATCCTTTACCGCCGTCAACGGCCGGGTGATCTACCAGGCCTTCTGCAGCCTCTGGAGCACGGACGGCACGGCGGCCGGAATCTCGCGGCTCGCCCCGCTCTGCACCGAGGGCGGAGGAGGCGTAATTGCCACCACGGGCTCAAGCCCCCAACGGGTGGCATTCTTCACCCCCGCGTCCGGCCGGCTGTGGAGCACGGACGGCACGGCCGAGAAGACCTTCCCTCTCGGCGAGGTCACGGTGGGGCATGGATTCGCTGGAGTCGACCGTCCCCTGCTCGGTCCCGGCGGCCGGGAGCTTTTCTTCGAAGGCTGCACCGAGGCTCACGGCTGCGAGCCGTGGCGCAGCGATGGCACCCCCGAGGGCACGGTGATGCTCGGCGACCTGCGGCGAGGCCCGGAAGGCTCCAACCCCTCGAATTTCAGCTTCGACGGGCACCGCGTCCTGTTCTCTATACACGGGGCCGTCTGGGCCACGGACGGCAGCCCCAGGGGCACGATCCAGCTGTTCCCGGCCGAGGGAGACGTCCTCTGGCTTAAGCCGCACGGACCGGAGATCTTCTTCCAGACCTACAGCGGCGTCTGGGTCTTCGACAAGCGCTACCGGAAGACGCGAAAGCTTTTGAACCATGGGTCTGCAAAGTACACCGGCGTCTCCTTCGCCGAGGCCGCCGGCCGCCTGCTGCTCATCCCCTTCGACGTGGAGGTCCCGGTGCTCGCCCTCTGGACGACCGACGGGACGGGGGCCGGCACGCACAGGCTGGGACCGCGGTTCACCGGGGGCCTCGGCGAGCTCGCGGGCGTCGGCAGCCGGGTGGTGTTCTCGGCGACCAACCGGGAGGGCTTCTTTCCGGACCTGGAGCTCTGGTTCCTCGATCCGGAGATGAGGGCTCCCGAGCGCTTCGCAGGCTGCCCCGGCGGTTGCCCCACCCTCGACCCGCTCCAGGACTACGTCGATCGCGCCCCGCTGCTCGCGCCATTCAAGGGCCATCTCCTGTTCGCCGGCCGGGACTCGCGGCACGGCACCGAGCTATGGTCCACGGACGGCACTCCTCAGGGCACCCGCCTGCTCAAGGATCTCTGCCCCGGCGCGTGCGACGGGACTCCCCTGGGCTTCAAGGTGTTCGAGGACCGGCTTCTCTTCCTCGACGCCAAGCGGAACCTCTGGGCCACCGACGGTACGGAGGCCGGGACGATCCGCCTGGCGTCGCAGCCGCCTGTGGTCAATCCGTCCCTGCCCTTTCCGGTCGATGCCGCCGTGATCGACGGACGCATCGTTTTCAACGGTTTCGACCCCCGGCACGGGGCCCAGGTCTGGGTGAGCGACTTGACTCCCGAAGGCACGGCGCCGTTGACGCAGACCGGCTTCAGCCTGGCCGCCGGCTCCGACGTCCGGGCTCCCACAGCCTTGGGCGCCAGGATCGTTTTCGGGATCGATGACGGTACCGCCTCCAGCCTCTGGGCGAGCGACGGCACCGCGGCCGGCACGGTGCGCCTGCCTCCCGCGGACGCTCCATGTTGCTCGGGTGGGATCCCGTTGGGCGGGCCCCTCTTCTTCTTCCAATCGGGCGCCAGGCTCTTTCGGACCGACGGAACGGCGGAGGGCACCCAGCCGATCCTCGACCTCGGCGCGGGAAAGGTTCTGATCTCGACGGGCTTTTTGGGCGACCGCCGGCTCCTGGCCATCGCCGAGCCGTCTCCGGGGACCGGCCCCGCGGAGCTCTGGACGAGCGACGGCACGGCCCAGGGTACGCGGAAGCTGCTCACCCTGCCGAGCGGAGGCTTTCCGGAGGTTTTCATGGCCCTCGGCAGCCAGACGCTCTTCTTCTTCGGTGGTCTGTGGCGCACCGACGGCACGGTGGCGGGCACCCTGCCGATCCAGGACGAGCTCGAGTTTGCGTCCTTCAGGCCCGGACCGTTCTTCCACGGCAAGGTCTTCTTCCTCGCCCGGAACCGCCAGGGCTCCATCGATCTCTGGGGGTCGGATGGCACGGCCGGCGGCACGGGCTTCCTGGGGCAGGAGACGGCCTTCCCGCGCCCTTCCAGCCCGTCGGATGCGGTCGTCTTCCGGGATGCCCTCTATTTCATCGATTGGAGCGATCAGATGCTCTGGCATTCGGATGGCACGGCGGCCGGCACCCGCCCCTTCGAGCTGCCCCTGAATGCGAACGGCGATCCCCTTCGTCTCTCCAGACCGCCCGTGCCCCTGGGGAACCAGCTCTTCTTCGTCGCCGACGACGGCGTCCACGGCTGGGGGCTGTGGAAGACGGATGGCACGGCGACCGGCACGGTGCCGGTGAGCGACGTCGCTCTCGCGCACTCCAGCCTCGATTCCCTCACCGCGGCCGGAGGCCGGCTCTACTTCGCGGCCGGCGACGGCGAGCACGGCCTGGAGCTATGGACGAGCGACGGCACGGCCACGGGGACGAGGATGGTGCAGGACATCCTGCCCGGCCCGGGCTCCTCCTGGCCGCAGAATTTCGCGGCGGCGGACGGCAATCTCTTCTTCACCGCCAACGACGGCGAGCACGGCCGCGAGCTGTGGGTGCTGCCGCTGGAGCCCTGGCCGTGAGCGAAATCAGTCATCGCTTCAAGCGGTCAGGAGTCTCACCCATGCGTTGTTGTTTTCTTGCGGCCCTTCTCGGTCTTTGCCTCTCGGTTCCGGCCGTATCCGCCGAGGCCGGGCCCGCTCATCTCGTGGCCGACCTGAACCCGGGCACCGTGCCCTGGAGCTCCGACAACTCTTCGTTTTTCCACGCCTTCACGCGGCTGGGGGACCGGGTCGTCTTCCTGAGCAACCTCGCCAACGACGTCCAGTGCGGCCTCTGGGCCACGGACGGCACGGCGGGGGGCATCGAGCGCCTGGCCGATCTGACCTCGTGGCCGCGGATGGCAACCTCTTCTTCACCGCGATCGACGGCGAGCACGGCCGCGAGCTGTGGGCGCTGCCCCTGGAGCCCTGGCCATGAAAGCGGTTTTCCGCTTGCGAAGAGCTTTTTCCTGGTGTAGAGTTCCTGAACTGGTCAATATAGCCATAGATGCATGGGCACCTTGACAGGGGTGTTTTTTCCTGGTAGCTTCCAGCGAAGCTTTAAGTAACACTCGGTAAGTTGCCTTAAACGTTGGGCTTTGGGGAGTTCAAAACGTGCTCTTCTCCCGTGCCAAGAAGGGTGTGGTCGGCCTCGACATCGGGAGCTCGGCCATCAAGCTGGTCGAGCTCCGAGAGCGTAAGGGGGAGTTCCACCTGCAGCGGCTTGGCATCGAGCCGCTGTCCCCCGAAGCGATCGTAGACGGCTCGATCATGGACTCCTCGCTGGTGGTGGACGCGATCCACCGCCTGAACGACCAGACCAAGGTCAAGGGCACCAACTACGCCACCTCGCTCTCCGGCCACTCCGTCATCATCAAGAAGATTCAGCTCCCGGCGATGACCGAGGATGAGCTCGCGAGCTCCATCCAGTGGGAGGCGGAGCAGTACATACCCTTCGACATCAACGACGTGCGGCTCGACTACATGGTGCTCACCGAGGGCGAGCCCGGGCGGGACAACATGGAGGTCCTGCTCGTCGCGGTCAAGAAGGACAAGATCAACGACTACGTCTCCGTCATCAACCAGACGGGCAAGCAGTCGACCCTGGTGGATATCGACGCTTTCGCGGTGCAGAACGCCTACGAGGTGAACTACGAGCTCGACCCGCGCAAGGTCGTGGCGTTGATCAACATGGGCGCCGGGGTGACCAACATCAACATCCTGGCCCGCGGCACCACGGTGTTCTGGCGCGACATATCCTTCGGCGGCAACCAGTTCACCGAAGCGTTGCAACGCGAGTTCAATCTCTCCTTCGCCCAGTCCGAGGGGCTCAAGCAGGGCGAGCCGGTGGACCGCTACTCGCCGGGCGACGCGCGCCCGGTGCTCGACGCCGTGTCGGCGGAGATGGCGTCGGAGATCCGCAAGACCTTCGACTTCTTCTCGGCCACCTCGTCGGAAGGGCCCGTCGACGAGCTGATGCTCTCCGGCGGCTGCTCCCTGACCCCGAACCTCCAGCAGGTGCTGCGGGAGCGCTTCCAGGTGCCGACGGAGCTGATGAACCCGCTGCGCCGCATCCAGTTCAAGGAAGGCGATTTCGATGGCGCGTGGCTCCAGTCGATCGCTCCCATGATGGCAGTCGCCGTGGGTTTGAGCATCCGCAGGGTGGGGGATTAGGGCGCATGATCAAGATCAACCTGCTCTCCGAGGGCAAGCGGACCGTCCGCAAGTCCAGGCCCGCGGCCACGGCCCTCAAGGGGCTGGAGGGGAAGGACATCGGTCAGTGGCTGCTCGTCGTCGGCCTGTTGCTGGGCATCGGCGCGCTGGCGCTCGACTGGTGGCTCCTGACCCGGGAGCTCGAGGAGAAGACGGAGGAGGTGAACGCGGCCCAGCGCGAGGTCGAGACCCTGGCCGGCGTCATCAAGGAAGTCGAGGACTACAAGGCGAAGAAGTCCGAGCTGGAGCGCAAGATCGGCGTCATCAACGATCTGAAGGCCAACCAGCAGGGACCCGTGCGGGTGATGGACTACATCTCCCGTGCCCTGCCGGAGCTGCTCTGGCTGGACCGCCTGAAGATGACGCCCGATGCCATCGAGATCGAGGGCCGCGCCTTCAACACCAATGCGGTCGCCAACTTCATCGAGAACCTCGACAAGGTACCGGAGTTCGACGAGCCGATTCTGAAGAGCACCGAGCAGCAGACGGGCAACGCCCAGACGGTGAGCGTCTATAAGTTCGTGATCAATTTCCACTACTCGTTCGCGACCCACGCCAAGGATAAGGACGACAAGGGCAAGGATGCGGGAGCCGGCAAGCCCGGCTCCGGCGCTCCCGCCAAGCCCAAGGCGTCACCCCCGGCGACGTCCGGATAGGGAGGGCTGGCTGAAGTGGCGTTGAAGACGGGACTGGAAGGCAAGCCCTGGTTCGTCGGGCTCGGCATCGGGCTGGTGATCGGCGTGCTGCTGTTCCTGGCGGGCTCATGGCGCATGTTGCAGCCGCTGCGCGACGATATCGAGCGTCAGGAGGGAGCGTTGAAAGGGTTGCAGACCAAGATTCAGGAGGGACGGGCGGCGCGCCAGGAGCTGCCGAAGTTCCGAGAGGAGGTCCGTCAGCTCGAGCTGGAGCTCGACAAGCTGCTGCGGATTCTGCCCGCCCGGCGCAACACGCCGGACCTGATGCGGCGCATCCGCTCGCTGGCGGAGCAGGGTGACTTCAGCCTCAAGCGCTTCAATCCCGGGACGCTCGTGGAGAAGGAGTTCTACAGCGAGTGGCCGATCAGCGTGAACGTCGAGGCCAGCTACCACAACCTGGCGCTCTTCTTCGACCGCATCAGCCGCTTCTCGCGCGTCATCAACATCGAGAACCTGGAGGTCTCCGCGACGAACGCCAAGCAGCCGGCGGGGGGCACCCATACCATCTCCGCGACCTTCTCGGCCAAGACGTTCGTCTACAAGGAGCCTACGGTCGAGGCGACTCCGGCCACCAGGTCCGCGGTTCCCGGCAAGCCGGCGTCGGGCCGTCCCACGCCGCCACCGGGCAGCCCGGAAGGCGTCAGCGGGGCGGGGGCTCGCGCCCGCACGGGCGGCGTCTCGGCGGGAGGACCCGACTGATGAGCCGTTTCCTTCGCTCCGCAAGCGTGATCGTCCTGCTGGCCGCGGCGGCCGCCTGGGCGGCTCTGGCCCAGGGGCCGGCGCAGACCCGGACGACATCGTCGCAGACATCGCAGACGTCGAAGACGACGCAAACCAGGACGACGCAATCCTCGCAGCCCGCGGCCAAGCCCGGCGACAAACCCGCCGGTACCGCCCACGCCCAGACGACGGCTCCGGCCACCAGCGCCGGCCCGGATCTCGGAAACATCGATCAGATCCTGGAAGGCGAGGAGGAGGTGCTGTCGGGCAGCGGCTTCTCCTACGATCCGGGCAACCGGCGCGACCCCTTCAAGTCGCTGCTCGCCGGGCCTGACCGTCCGGAGTTCCGCGGCCAGCGCCCGGAGGGCATCGCGGGGCTGCTGATCGACGAGATCGATCTGACGGGAGTTTTTCGTACGAGCAAAGGCTATGTGGCGCAGGTTGTGGCCGCGAATCAGAAGAAGAGTTACCTGTTGAAAGAGGGAGACCAGCTCTACGACGGCGACGTGGTGAGCATCAACCACAACGAGGTGGTGTTCAAGCAGGTCGTGCAGGATCCAACAGCCCTGAAACCGTTCCGCGAGGTGGTCAAGAGCCTGATCCGCCCGTAAGGGAGGCGAGTTGCCATGGGAGATGTTTTGATTTCGAAACAGTACGCCGGGTTCCGGCGTTGGACCGTCGCGGCCCTCGTGCTGGCCGTGTCGGTTGGAGCCGGTTGCACCGCGTCCAGGCCCGCCCGGGTGGTCGAGGCGCGAACGGCTCCGAAGCAGGCTCAAAGCCCGAAGCCCGCCCAAGTCGAAAGCAAGGCGGCGGCCCCTCAAGCCTCGGCGGCCGAGATCCGATCTCTCGACCTGCGGGAAGGAGCGCCCGAGGTCTTCATCGACCTCGAAGCCAGCTCTCCGCTGGTGTGGACCAGCTTCCGCAATGCCGAGGGGAAGGTGATCGTGGAGCTGCCCAACGCCGTGCCGCGGGCCAGCCTCGCCGACCTCTCGCCGGCGGACGGGCTCGTCTCGTCGCTGGCCATCCAGAAGAGCGACGAAGGGAGCCGGCCGATGACCCGGCTGGTGATCGCCACCCGTCAGGAGGTGGAGCACTCGGTCACCGCCGACGGCACCAGGCTGCGCATCCAGCTCCTGCCGGTGGGGGAGCAGACGAAGGCCAAGCTCGCTTTCGAGCCCCTGGGCGAGGAGGCCGCGGCCAATCCGGCTCCGGCGGCTTCCGGAAAGAATGGCGCCGCCCCGGCGAATCCGCCGGCCGGCCCGGCCGCGGCGCCCGCTCCGGCCGCGGCGGCGGCTCTCGGCACCCCCGACAAGCCGGCGGTGGCTCCGGCTCCCCAGGGCGTCGCGGCGACGCGGCTCGACGTCATCGAGATCCTCGCCGCGGATGGCGGCGCGGTGATCCGCATCGCCGGCGACGGCGACTTCCCCTACTCGACCTTCGCCCTCACCGAGCCCCGGCGTTTCGTCATCGATCTCGACGGGGTGATCAACCGGGCCCAGCATACGACCCTGGCGGTCAACAGCGAGGTCGTCGGGCGGGTCCGGGTGGCCCAGTTCAAGCCGGCCCCCAAGCCCGTCTCGCGCGTCGTTTTCGACCTGCACCGCGACACGGTGCCGGTGATCGAGCGGGCTCAGGGGGCCCTGGTGGTCTCCTTCCCGGCTCCCGCCGCGGGCACCGCCGGCACGGAGAGCCCCGCCGCGGAGGCACCCGCCCACCCGGAGTCTTCCCCCGCGGTATCTCCTGTCGCCACGCCCCCCGCCGCCCCGGCGCCCGCGCCGGCGGCGATCCACGTCAAGGCCGCCGCGGCGCCGGCTCCGAGCCCGGGAGCGCCCGAAGCCACGGATCTGGTCCTCGCCCAGCGCCAGCCATCGCCCGCGGAGCCCGGCTCCAAGAAGGGCTCGGATTCGCCGCCCAAGCCCTCGACCGCGGTCATCCAGTCCTCCACGACGCCCGGCAAAGTGGTGTTGCAGCCGAAGACCGGTTCCGCCGGCTCGTTGCCCTCCGGGCCCCGTGCCGGCAGCGGCCGGGTCGAAGTCGCCGGCCTCAAGCAGACGCCGGCCTCGTCGGGCCTCCAGCCCAAGGGGTCGACCGACAAGGAGCGCAACTACGTCGGCGAGCCGATCGACCTCAAGGTCACCAATGCCGACGTCACCGACGTCCTGCGGACGTTCGCCCAGATCAGCGGCCTGAACGTCATCGTGCAGCCGGGCGTCACCGGCACGGTCACGGCGGAGCTCGAGAACGTACCTTGGGACCAGGCGCTGGAACAGATCCTCAAGATCAACAACCTGGACTACGAGCTCGACGGCAACGTCATGCGCATCGCCCCCACCAACGTGCTCAAGAACGAGGCGACCGAGCGGCAGCAGCTGGCGGCGGCCAAGGCCCTGGCGATTCCGTTGCGCACGGTGTACCAGCGGCTGAGCTACGCCGAGGCGGCCCAGGTGGCGTCGCTGCTCAAGGCGGGCCAGGCGGGCCTGCTCTCGCAGCGCGGCAGCGTCGTCGTCGACGCGCGCACCAACGCCCTGATCATCAAGGAGCTGCCGTCGAACATGGACGCCGTGCTCTCGGTGATCGACCTGCTCGACGCGCCGGAGCCGCAGGTGATGATCGAGGCCCGCATCGTCGAGACGACGAAGAACTTCACCCGCGACCTCGGCATCAACTGGGGTTTCCAGGCCATCGCCGACGCCGCGCACGGCAACACCTCCGGGCTGGTCTTCCCCAGCAGCGGCTCCGCCAGCGGCAACGTCAACCTCGGCGGCAACGCCCAGAACGGCGTTCTAAAGCTCAAGCTGGGCAACATCCTCAACACCTTCAACCTCGACGTCGCCCTGCAGGCGGCGGAGAGCGAGGGGCTGATCACCATTCTCTCGGCGCCGAAGGTGGCGACGCTCAACAATACGGTGGCCTCGATCCAGAGCGGCCTGCAGATCCCGGTACAGACGGTGCTCAACAACACGGTGACCGTGCAGTTCGTCAACGCCACCCTGCGTCTCGACGTCCTGCCCCAGGTCACCGCCGAGGGGACGGTGCTGCTGTCGATCGACATCTCGAAGCGCGAGCCCCAGACGGCCTTCCTGATCCCCGGCGCCACCAACGCTCCGATCGCCACCAAGGACGCCCATACCCGGCTGCTCGTCCGCGATGGCGGCACGGCGGTCATCGGTGGTATCTACAAGATCACCAGCAACAACGGCGAAAGCCGGGTACCCGGTCTGGCCAACCTGCCCATCATCGGGTACCTGTTCAAGAACAAGACGCGGAGCGAAATCAACGACGAGCTCCTGATTTTTGTCACAGTGCGAATCATCAAGATTTGAGTTTCATTTGAGAAACTACCGGGAGCTGAGCCTTCCCATGAAGAACCATCGCCTCGTCCTTTGGACCCTGATCGCGCTGACCGTGCCTCTGGCCCTGGCCGGATGCCGGTCTCGAACCGACCGTAGCGAGGGCACGGTCCTCCTGTCGGTGTCCGATTTCAGCGGCCTTCCCGTCGGCGTTTCCTTGCGGACCGCCACGTCGTTCCAGATCGACCGCGTGACCCTGCGCAACATCGCGAAGGATCCCACCGGCACGACCGGCGACCTGCAGACCATCGAGCTGCGCAGCTACCAGGTCACGTACCGGCGCCGCGATACCGGCACCCGGGTACCGCCGCCGGCCGTCCAGGCGATCTTCGGCCAGGTGACGGTCAATGGCACGAAAGACATCATCAATCTGCCGATCCTGTTCAGCGACCAGCTCCTGAGCCAGCCGCTCCTGGACCTTGGCAACTTCGGCGTGGATCGCGAGACCGGGACCGCGGTGATCGTCCTGGACGTTTCATTGACTTTCTTTGGCCGTACGCTCGCGGGCGATAACATCGCCTCCGCGCCGGCCACCTTTACGATCGAAGTCCGGCAATGAGCCCGGCAGGAGTTTCAGTATGGACGCATTGAGGAACGCCCCCCGACTGTTCTTCGCTCTGGCCTTTCTGGTGGCCCTGGGCTGCACCTCCTCGCCCACCGAGCCCAAAGGGAGCACCGGCGGCACCCCGCAAACGCCCAAGCCGCCGCCGCCCAGCGTGAGCTATACCGTCACCGTCACCGCCAACCCCTCGGAGATCACGGCGGGCAGCGGGGCGTCGAGCAACATCGTGGTGAACGTGGTGCGCTCCGACGGCCAGGTGCCGGCGGACGGTTCGGTGGTCCACGTCACCACCACGCTCGGCGCCTTCGGCAGCGCGGGCGGCACCACCGCGGTCGATCTGCAGCTCGTCAACGGCCGCGCCGCGGCAAATCTCTTCGGCCTTACGGACACGACGGGCACGGCGGCGATCACCGCCACCTTCTCCGGCTTCAGCGGAGCGGCCAACGTCCGCATCGGGCAGCCCGCCACCTTCTTCGTCTCGTCGGTCAGCCCGGGGGTCGGCAACCCGAGCGGCGGCGAGGCGGTGACGATTCTGGGCGGTGGCTTCGTAGCGCCGGTGCGGGTGACCTTCAACGGCGCGACCGCGACCGTGAAGTCGAGCACCGGCAGCGCCATTCAGGTCGTCACGCCGTCGGCGGCGGCGGCGGGCGTCACCGTCGGCGTCGGCCAGACGGCCCCGGTCACCGTGGCCGTCACCATCAACGTCAACAAGCCGAACCAGGCGGTGGACTCCATCGCGCAGGGCTTCACCTATGCCCTGGGCGGCGGCACGCAGCAGCCGGCCGTCTTCACCGTCACCCCCAGCCTGGGGACCAATGACGGCGGTACGGTCGTCACCATCGTGGGCGACGGCTTCGTAGCCCCGGTCCAGGTGCTCTTCGGCATCGGCGGCAGCGCCTCCAGCTTCAACGGCGTGGAGGCCACGGTCCAGTCGGTGACAACCAACAGGATCGTCGCCATCACCCCGGCCGCCACCGGCTTTGGCTCGAACCTTTCCAACCAGGTGGTGAGCCTGCTGATCAAGAACGTCAACTCCGGCTTCAGCACGATCGCGACCCAGGCCTTCAAGTACGGCTCCACCGTGCAGATCACCGCCATGACGCAGGGCACCGGCTCCTACCTGGGCGGTACGAGAACCTCCATTCAGGGCTCCGGCTTCAACGATCCGGTGGCGGTCTCGTTCTCGTTCGGCGGCATCGGCATCGCGCAGCAGGCGGTGTCGGTCACCGGCACGCAGGTCGTGATTCTCACCAGCCCGGCGCCGCTTTCGGGCACCTGCCCGAAGAACGGCCTGATCACCTCCACCGCCGTCAGCGTCACCAACATCGACAACGGCGACGGCGACACCGCCCCCATCGGCTTCAACTTCCAGGTGCCGCTGCCGCAGATCAGTGGCATCAATCCACCGAGCGGCGGCACGGGGACCCCGATCACCATCACCGGCAGCGGGTTCTCGACCCTGCCGAACAACGTCCAGGTGATCTTCGGCGATGCGGCCAACGGCAACACGGCGCTCAACGTCCACGTGGTCTCCGACACGGTGATCACCGCCACGGTGCCGACCAAGCCGGCCGGCTTCACCTTCAATACGACCCCCTGCCCGCCCGGCAGCACCGGCACGATCAACGTGGCGACGCCGATCAACGTCACCGAGCAGAACCTCGATACGACGTGCCTCTCGACGTTCCGCGGCTTCAGCTTCGTCCCGACGGGCGCCGACGCCACCAACAACTGCGTGACCACCCCGCCCACGGCGCCGACCGCGGTTTTCACCTTCCAGTCGAAGCCGAGCCCCCCGAGCCCAGCGCACACCATGCAGTTCTTCGGCTCCGGCTCCACCGGCACGCCGCCGTTGAGGTATTCGTGGGACTTCGGCGACGGGACTTTCATCACTGACGACCCCAGTGCGGCGAACCCGACGCATACCTACACAGCGGCGGGCAGCTATACCGTCAGGCTGACAGTGAAAAACGCGGCCGGGACCAGCCCGGAGAACGCACAGATCGTGCTTGTGCCTTAAGTTCTCGTCTTCACTCTGGCCTCACTTCGGGGGGCGGCCGTCTAGACGGATGGCCGCCCCCGTTCGTATACTGGTTACTATGAGTCACCGCGCCGCCCCGATCGTGCTGTCCATCCTGGCTGTTTTCAGCGTTGTCACCATCATCACCGTCGTGGGCTGTAGCAAGGGGACGCCGGTCGCCCCCGGAGGCTCCATCCTCGCCATCTCCGCCAACCCCACGCAGATCTCCTTGAACGGGAGCTCGACGATCACCGTGGTCGGACGCAAGCCGGACGGCCAGCCGTTGAATCCAGGCACCGAGATCCGCCTGACCGCCACCAACGGCTCGGTTCCGGCGATCGTGCTGATGGATCGCAGCGGCACCGCCACGGCGACCTATAAGTCCAATGGCATTCCGGGTACAGCGACCATTACGGCGGCGACCGGGAGCGGCAGCGGCAGCGGCGGCACCACGACCTCGGATGGCACGGGCTCGACCTCCGGCTCGCTGTCGGCGTCGGTCACCATCCAGGTCGGAATTCCTTCGGGCTCCAAGCCGACGGTAATCCTCAGTGTGTCGCCCAATAACGCGCCCGTGAACGGCACGGCGACCGTAACGGTGATCGCGCGAAACGCCGACGGCAGCCCGGTCGCGGCGGGTACCTCCGTGATTCTGACCACCACGCTGGGGACCCTTTCACCCAAGACTCCCACCACCAACGCGAATGGCATCGCCACCGCGACCCTGCAGACGGGTACACAGCCGGGAAGTGCCACCATCAGCGCTCTTGTAGGCTCAAGCGATGTGGCGACTACGACACTGACGATCCGCGACTCAGCGGCGAACATCAGCCTGCAAGCAAGCTCACAGACGATCCCGGCGTCCGGCGGCACGATCACCTTCTCGGCCTTCGTGACCAACTCTCAGGGTCAAGCCCTGCAGGGAGCCTCCGTAACTTTCCAGTCGGAGGTCGGCACCTTCGCAACGACTGGAGTGGTCTTCACGGACACTACCGGCGTTGCCACCAACGTACTCACGGTGACCCAGGCCCAACTCGGCAGCAGGCCCAGCTTTATAGTGACCGCCCAGACCCCGAACGGCACCGGAACCCAACTGATGTCGACGACCACAATTTCCGTACAGTGAAGAGGGCAGGCCCCGCGCCCACATCCCTCCCTCGCCACAGGCGAGGGAGGGCTTCGTGTGCTGCTATAATGCGGCCACTTTGCTGCCACTCCTGACGACTTCCCCCTCGTACCGGCTCGTCCACCCTCCGCCCAAGGTGTCTTCGAGATGAGTGACGGTGCGTTTCCCGACCGCCTCACCCAGCTTCGCGCGCGCTGGGACTCCGACCCCTCCTC
Source organism: Thermoanaerobaculaceae bacterium (assembly GCA_963717295.1). Lineage (GTDB taxonomy): Bacteria > Acidobacteriota > Thermoanaerobaculia > Multivoradales > UBA5704 > DATARR01. The sequence continues at coordinate 4,821,110 of OY970330.1, read as the reverse complement.
CCGCATCTTTCTCCAACTCGCGGAGGAGTACCGCCATCAGGGCCGGGTGCGGGAGGCGCTGGAAGTGCTGGAAGGGGGCTTGAAGGAGCACCCCGGCTACCTCTCGGCGCTGGTCGCCAAGGGGCGCTGCCTGCTGGAGCTGGGCGAGCCCGACCGGGCGCGGACGGTGCTGGAACGGGTGGTCAAGCAGGACGCCACCCAGATGGTCGCCAACAAGCTGCTGGTGCGGGCCTACATCGAGACTTCCGATCCCGAGCGCGCCCGTGAGCGCCTCGACCTCTATACGCTGTTGAACGACAGCGATCCCGAAATCGAAGAGCTGCGCCGGAGGCTCCGCGCGATGGATCAACCGAGTCAGGCCGAGAACCCGCGTCCCCCGGAAGTGCCGGGCCGCCCCCTGCCGCCCCCGCCCTTCTCCGACGACATCTTCGATCTCGGTCCGCCGGCGCCCCGTCCGGTCGTGACCGCCGCTCGGGAGGAAGAGCCGTTCGCGGAGCTGTGGACGCCGGCCGTGAAAGCCACGCCCCCAGAGATCCCGAAGATCCCGGAACCGCTTCCACTCCCAGCCCCTGGGATCGCCGCGGCGCCCGTGGCCGCTGCCGCTCTCGAAGAGCCCGAGCCGGAGCACGTGCTGTTTCCCGGCATGGCCTCCCGCGACAGCCGCCGGCGGTATCTTGCCGGTCTCGCCTCCGAGGGCCTGTTCCATCTCGATCCGACCCCTGAGACGCTGGAGCCCCAGCCCGTTGCGGTGCCGGCGGTGGAGGAGCCGCGGGAGCCTGCGATGGCCGCGGTTGCCGAGCTTGCCGAGCCGGTCTTCGCGGCGCCGGCCGTCGCCGAGCCCGCGCCGGTCACCACGCCCGAGCCTGCCCCGGCGCCCGAGCCGGAGCCCGAACCCGCGGCGGCTCCCGAACCCATCGCCACCGCGACGCTCGGCGACCTCTACCTGCGGCAGGGCTACCCCGCGGAGGCCGAGCGAATCTTCCGCGAGGTCCTGCGCCGCGAGCCGGAGAGTGCCGCGGCGCTGGAAGGGATCGCCAAGCTTTCGCCCCCCGCCGTCCCTGAGGCCGCCGAAGTCGCCGGGGCCTCCGAAGCCGGCGCATCCTCCGAGGCGCGGCCTGTCGAGGCTCGCGACGTGCTCGCGGGCGATCTGCTCGCGGGATATCAGCCGGCCGGCCGGTCCGCACCGGCCGAGGGGCGGGCTCGCAAGGCCTTCCTCCTGAGCCGTTACCTGGAGCGCATCCGGCGGGGAGGCCGGCGCGATGTTTCTTGACCAACTGAGCCAGATCACCAACCGCATCGACGGCGCCCTGGCCCTGTCGCTGGTGGCCAAGGACGGCATGCCGGTGGAATCCGTCAGCTCCGACCCGAGCCTGGACCTCGAGGTCCTGGCCGCCGAGCTGATCAACCAGGTGCGCTCGATCACCGACAACCATCGGGAGCTCGGGGCCGGCGATGTGCAGCACCTCTCGGTCACCACGGACCGCATGACGCTGATGGTAAGCTCCGTCGCCGCGGACTATTATCTGCTTCTCGTGCTTGGACCCGACGGCAACTACGGGCGGGCCCGGTTCGAGCTCCGGCGAGCGCGTCTGCTCCTGGAGGCAGAGCTCTCCTGACCCGGGAGGCGCCACCAGGCAGGATAAGGCGGCGCCGCACCGGCTGTACCGCTCCAGAGCGCACCCGCCGTGCCGCTGGAGCCAAGCAAAGGGGCATCTCACGTGCTGACATTTGAACAGATCAAGGAACTGATCGAGCTGGTGTCTCTCAACCGGCTCCAGGGCCTCGAGCTCGAACGCTCGGGATTCCGACTCAAGATCGACGGCCAGCAGGCGGCTCCGGCCGCGCCCGCCGGGCCCATGATGGCCGCCCCGCCGGCCTACGCCACCGCTCCCGCTCCGGCGATGACCGCGGCCTCCGCGCCGCCGCCTCACGCGGCCCCGGCTCCGGCCGCCGCGGCAGCGCCCGCCGCGCCACCCGCCGGTCCCCCGGGGCATATCGTCAACTCCCCGATCGTCGGCACGTTCTACCGCGCCGCGTCCCCCGACACTCCTCCCTTCTGCGAGGTCGGCTCGCGGGTGAAGCAGGGGCAGGTGCTCTGCATCATCGAGGCGATGAAGCTGATGAACGAGATCGAGTCGGACGCCGACGGGGTGATCGCCGAGATCTTTCCCCAGAACGCCCAGGCCGTGGAGTTCGGCGAGCCGCTCTTCTCCATCCGGCCGTCCTAGAGTCCCCAGAGGCCGCCGATGTTCAAGAAGATCCTGATCGCCAACCGGGGCGAGATCGCGCTCCGCATCATTCAAGCCTGCAAAGAGCTGGGCATCAAGACGGTCGCCGTCTACTCGACCGCCGACCGCGACAGCCTCCACGTCACCTACGCCGACGAGGACGTCTGCATCGGTCCGCCGCCCTCCAAGCAGAGCTACCTCAATATTTCCTCCATCATCTCGGCGGCCGAGATCACCGGCGCCGACGCCGTCCATCCCGGCTACGGGTTTCTGGCCGAGAACGCCCATTTCGCCGAGGTGCTCAACGAGTGCAAGATCGGTTGGATCGGGCCCCGGCCGGAGGTCATCCGCCTGATGGGCGACAAGGCCAAGGCGCGGCAGACGGCCAAGGCCGCGGGCGTGCCCGTGCTGCCCGGCAGCGAGGAGCCGCTGGCGAGCGTCGAGCAGGCCCAGGAGCTGGCGGCGGAGGTGGGCTACCCGGTCATCCTCAAGGCCTCGGCGGGCGGCGGCGGGCGCGGCATGCGCATCGTCCACGCCGAGGGCGAGCTGGCCGGCCAGCTCGCCGCCGCGCAGAGCGAGGCCGAGAAAGCCTTCGGCGACGGCTCGGTCTACATCGAGAAGTACTTGATGGAGCCGCGGCACATCGAGTTCCAGGTCTTCGGCGACCATCACGGCCGGGCGGTGCACCTGGGAGAGCGCGAGTGCTCCATTCAGCGCCGCCACCAGAAGCTCATCGAGGAGTCGCCTTCGCCGGCCCTCACCCAGGAGCTGCGCGAGGAGATGGGCGCGGCGGCCGTGCGCCTCTGCGAGGCCGTGGGCTACGAGAACGCCGGCACCATCGAGTTCCTCCTCGACTCGGACGGCCGTTTCTACTTCATGGAGATGAACACCCGCATCCAGGTCGAGCATCCGGTCACCGAGATGGTCACCGGCATCGACCTGGTGAAGCTGCAGATCGAGGTGGCGACCGGCCGGCACCTGGAGATCCCCAACGGCCTCAAGCCGCGGGGGCACGCCATCGAGTGCCGGGTCAACGCCGAGAACCCCGAGACCTTCGCGCCCAGCCCCGGCCCGCTCAAGACCTTTCATCTGCCGGGCGGTCCCGGCACCCGGGTGGACACCCACGGCTACGAGGACTACGTCATCCCGCCGTACTACGACTCGCTGGTGGCCAAGCTGATCGTCCACGACCGCACGCGGGAGTACGCGATCGCCCGCATGGCCCGGGCGCTCGACTTCTTCGTCGTCGAGGGCATCCACACCTCCATCCCCCTTCACCGGAAGATCCTTCGCGACCCGGACTTCATCGCCGGCCGGCTGTCGACGCGCTTCATGGAACGCTTCCTCCAGCGGGAAGGAAAGCCGGGCGATCGCGGCAAATGACAGCCCCGATCTATGCCATCGCCGACGCGGAGGCGCTACGTCCCCGGCCGCTGCCCGAGGCGGTGGCGGAGATGGCGGCGGCGGGGGTGCGGTGGATTCAGATCCGAGGCAAGCGGCTCTCCGGGCGGGAGTGGTATTCAGCCCTGGCGGCCTGCTGCCGGGCGCTCGAAGGCAGCGGCACGGAGCTCTGGGTGGACGACCGGGCCGATGTCGCGGCCCTCTTCCCGGTGCGGGGCCTCCACCTCGGGCAGGCGGACCTCGCCCCGGCCGCCGCCCGGCGGGTGGTGGGACCGGGCGTTCAGCTCGGCCTCTCGACCCACGATGAGGCGCAGCTCGCCGCGGCGGACGCGGACCCCGAGGTGGACGTGATCGCCGTCGGGCCGGTCTTCCCGACGACGGGCAAGGAGCGGCCGGACCCGGTGGTGGGCCTCGACTTCGTCCGCTGGGCCCGGGCGCGCACGGCCAAGCGGCTGGTGGCCATCGGCGGCATCGACGCGGACAACGTGACCTCGGTGCTGGCGGCCGGCGCCGACGCCGCGGCGGTGATCGGGGCCATCTGCCGTGGCGATGCCCGCGACATCGCAGCCAACTGCCGCCGTCTGCTGGCGGCGGCCTCTGGTGATCCTGGTAAAGCGTCTAGAGCCTCATGCGCGTCTACCTGACGGGGTTCATGGGTTGCGGCAAGACCACCGTGGGACGGCTGCTGGCTTCGCGACTGGGAATGCCGTTCGTGGATCTGGACGAGGAGATCGAGCGCCGGGCGGGAAAATCCGTGCGGGAGATCTTCGCCGAGCAGGGGGAGGCCGCCTTCCGCCAGTTGGAGGCCGAGCTGTTGCGCGAAACTTTCGGCCTTCCGGAGGTGGTGGTTTCGACGGGAGGGGGTACGATGGTGTCGGAGGTGAACGCGCGCTGGATCGGCTCCAACGGGCTCGCCGTGTGGCTCAATCCGTCGTTCGCGACCATCGTGACGCGCATCGGCGCCCTCGGGAAGTCCGACCGGCCGCTGTTCCGCGACGAGGTTCAGGCGTTGTCGCTCTACCAGCAGCGGCTGCCGGCCTACCGCCGGGCGGACGTGACCGTGGACGTGACGCCGGATGAGGAGCCTGAGGAGATCGCGGCGCGGATTGCGTTGTTGCTCAAGGATCGTTGAGAATAGCCAACCCGATTTGCCCATGGACCGCCGATTGACCGCTGATTGGAACCGACATTGCGCTATCTGATTCTCTCCGACATGCACGCCAACTGGGAGGCGTTCGAAGCCGTCCTGCGGCGGGCTCGCCGCAAGCGGTTCGACTCGGTCCTGGTGCTCGGCGATCTGGTGGGCTACGGTGCCGCCCCCAACCAGGTGGTGGAGGCCGTCCGCGACCTCGGCCCCAACCTCCACACCGTGCGCGGCAACCACGACAAGGTGGTGACCGGCATCGACTCCGGCAGCAACTTCAATCAGACGGCCCTCGCGGCGGCCCAGTGGACCACCGGCCGGCTGACTCCGGCCAACCTGCGCTACGTCCGCAACCTGCCCCAGGGGCCGCTCCAGGTGGAGGAGAGGCTCGCCATCTGCCACGGCTCGCCGCTCGACGAGGACACCTACGTCTTCTCGGACGTCGACGCCTGGGAGATCTTCTCCCGTTTCCAGGCGCCGGTGACCTTCTTCGGCCACACCCACATCCCCTCTCTGTTCTGGCTGGAAGGACGGCTGCTCGGGGTGAAGGCGCTACGCGGCACGAGCGGCCGCATTCAGCTCGATCCGGGGGGCCGCTACCTCATCAATCCCGGCTCCATCGGCCAGCCCCGCGACCGCGACCCGCGCGCCTCCTACATGACCTACGACAGCGTCAAGGGTGTGGTCCGCTGGTATCGCATCGAATATCCCATCCAGGAGTCCCAGCGCCGCATACGCAAAGCCGGCCTGCCCCATACCCTGGCCGACCGCCTGGCCTTCGGGGCGTAGGGGCAGGCTTGCCGGCAGCAACGAACCCTGCTAGTTTCTGGTGACACCAGCAACGAACCCTACTCGTTTCTGGTGACGGTAGCAACGAACCCTGCTCGTTTCTGGTGAGCCTGATGAATCCTCAACTACGCCGCGTCCTGCTATCGGAAAATCCCTGGCTGCGGGGGGAGGACCTCCTGGGCTGGATCCGGCGCTTCCTGCCGGAGAGCTACATTCCCCGGCGGCTCCGGCTGACGGCCGACCACCGCGTCGTCCTCGTGGTCGGGCCGCGGCAGGTCGGCAAGTCGACGCTGATCTGGAAGACCCTCGAGCAAGCCGCGGAGCCCGTTCTGTACGTCAACTGCGAGGAACCCTCAATGCGGGAGTGGCTGTCGTCTCCGGCCGAGTTTCTCGCGGACGTCGCGGAGTATGCCGGCCAGGCGCGGGCGCTTTTCCTGGAGGAGGTCCAGCGGCTGCCCGAGGCGGGCCTCTTTCTCAAGGGACTGGTGGATCGCCGTTCGGGCCTGCGGATCTACGCCACCGGCAGCTCCTCGTTCGACCTGGAGGCGGCGACCCGCGAATCGCTGGCTGGCCGGGCGCAGCGCCATCTGCTGTTGCCGCTGTCCCTGGCGGAGGCGGCCTCGGTCCTGCCGGGGAAGGCGCTTGCCCGCGAGGAGGGACTGTCAAGGCTGGTGGAGCAGATGATGGTGAATGGCGGGTATCCGACCGTCCTGACTTCGGACGACCCGCGCCAGGAGCTGGCGTCTCTGGTCGAGGCGTTCGTGGTCCGCGATGCCTCGGACCGCTTCCGCGTTCGTTATACCGCGGCCCTGCAAAAGATTCTGGAGCTGGCGGCAAGCCAGGCCGGCAATCTGGTCAATCTTTCGGAATGGGCCGCCCTGAGCAACGTCAGCAACGACACGGTGGCCGAGTACTGCCGGCTGCTGGAAGAGACGCACCTCATTCGTCTGGTGCGGCCTTTCGTCGGCGGCAAGCGCGCGGAGATCACCAGCGCGCGCAAGGTCTTTCTTCTCGACAACGGCATCCGCAATCAGCTCTTCGGGGGTTTCCAGCCCGCGGCGGATCGCCCCGACCGCGGAGCCCTGCTGGAGAACCTCGTCTTCACCGAGCTCGCGAAGACGGTCCATCCGCTCCTCGACCGGCTCGGTACCTGGCGGAGCAAGGCAGGAGCGGAGATGGATTTCGTGGTGGAGCACCAGGGCCGGCTCCTGGCCTGTGAGGTCAAGGCGGGAGACAGCCGGGGAATCGTGAGCCGGTCGTCGCGGAGCTTCCTGGATGCGTATCAGCCCGAGCAACTCCTGATCGTCAACCAGCGGGACTATCCGGAAACCGAGATCGGCACGACGCGCGTGCGTTGTCTCCGCGCCGAGGATCTCGCCGTCGCCGTCGAGGCGTTTCTGGCCGTCGACAAGGTTCCTCTCTCGGTGGAGCTGACTCCAAACCCGCCCAACTCGGACGGTCTTTAGCCGGCGAGCTTCAGCCGGGTCAGGATCTCGGCGAAGCGAGGCTCGCCGCGCAGGGATTCGAAGCGGGGATCGATCTTCAGCCAGACCAGGGCGCCCTCTCGGGCGGAGAGCGCGGTTTCGAGCCATCCCAGCGCGACGGCCTTGTGCCCCAGAGCGGCGTGGATGCCGGCGACCTGCGAGGCGAAGGGAAGGCCGCGATTGGCGAGGCGCTCCAGCTCGGCGAGAATTCTTGCCGCTTCGTTCCGTTTGCCGGCCAGAGCCTCCAGATAGGCCGACCCCGAGAGCAGGTTGGCATCCCGTGGCGAGAGCTTCCGCGCCTGGGTGAAGGCGGCTCGCGCCTCGGCGAAGCGGCCCTGCTGCACGCGGCAGCGACCCACGAAGTAGTGGGCGGTTTCCAGAGTCGGATCGAGCCCGAGGGACGCCGTCAGCTCCGTCACGGCGTCGTCGTAGCGGCGCGCCCAGTAAAGCCGGTACCCGAGCCCGGCGCGCACGCGGGCGTCGCCGGGTGCCAGCTCGACGGCCCGGCGCGCCTCTTTCACCGCTTCGTCGGACCGGCCGGTCGCCTCCAGGAGGACCGCGTACCAGAGATGCGGGGTGGGCTTCCCGGGCTCGAGCTCCAGGGCGCGCCGGAGCTCGCCTTCGGCGCCGGCCCAATCCCAGTCGGCGTGCATCCGGACGAAGCCCACCACCGCGTGCGCCGTCGCCTGGCGATCGTCGAGCGCGAGTGCCCGGTTCGCCGCCTCCCGGGCTCGTGGATAGTCATAGAGCAGGGCCCGCGTTTCGGCCAGACCCGCGAAAGCGGGTGCGAACGTGGCATCGGCGGCGGTTGCCCGCTCGAAGTCCTGAACGGCTGCTTGCAGGCCGGCGGCGGTCCTGAGGGCCAGGTGTTCCTGGCCCCGCGCGAAGGCTTGCGTGGCTGGAGCCGGCGGCTCGGCGGCGATGCCGGCGGTCGCCCGCGAGATCGAGATCCCGGCGAGCGTCAAAGCGAGGGCCAAGCGACGGGCAGGCTGTCTCATGAGCGAACCTACCCCGCCGCCTTCGCCTCCGCCAAACGCTCCCGCAGGCGCATCTCCCGCAGCCTCTGCATCGTCGAGAGGACGCCGCCGAGGATGATGATGTAGAGGCCGAACCAGACGAGCTGGATGAGCGGCTTGCGGGTCACGTCCAGCGACAGCTTCATCGCGTTCGCGACGCCGGCCGCCTCGAGCTGCACGTTGCCGTTGCTGGCGTTGATGCCCGAGACGACCAGGGAGCCGCCGCCGGGCAGCTGGACGGCCGGCGTCTCCACCTGGCCGGTCGCCGGGTTGAGCCTGTAGAGAGGCTCCAGCTCGGTCGTCTGACCGCTCCGGGTCACCGCCAGCCGGGCGCCGACCGTCACCGGCTTGCCGGCGGCCATGGCGGCCATGGCATTGCCCTGCGCCTGGAGGTTGAAGCCCGTGAACGTGACCTCCACGTCGCCGATCTTGCCGGTGGCTCCCTTGGCGAGCTGAAGCCGGGGCTGGCCGGGATCGAAGTCGATGGGCGAGACGTAGAGATCCTGGAAGGGCGTCGTCCGCACGTCCGGGTTCGCCATCACCTGCTTGGTGCGCAGGTTCATGAACAGCTTGGGGTAGACCATGAACGGCGCCTTCCCGGCCCTGGTGACTTGGACCTCCATCTTCTCCTTTTCGAAGCCCTGCCGGGGGATGAAGCGCTTGAAGGTGAGGCTGACGTCGCCCACCTGGCGCGGCACGTTCTGGGTCAGGGTGACCTTGGTGCTCTCGTCGTAGCCCGAGGAGGCGATGATGCCCAGCAGGATCACCCCCACGCCGACGTGGGCCAGATAGCCGCCGGCGCCGCGCAGGCCGCTCACCTGGAACTTGCCCAGCGTCTTCTGGAGGTTGGTGGCGAGCGCCAGGGCGGCGAGCAGCACGAAGAGGAGGTGGAACGGGTCATGGATCTTCCACACCGCCGCGCCGATCGTGAGCGCCACGGCGAAGATGCCGGGGACGACCATCTTGCGCGCGATCTCGGAGAACGTGTTGCCGCGCCACGTCAGATAGGGGACGAGCGAGAGCAGCAGGCCGATCAGAATGGCGATCGGCAGGCTCACCCGGTTGTAGAAGCTGGGGCCCACCTGGCTCGGGTTGGACATCACCTTGGTCAGCAACGGCGCCGAAGTGCCGGCGGTGATGACCACGGCGGCGACGAGGATGGTGATCGTCGCCAGCACCATGAAGGTGCCGCGCGAGAGGAACGGATCCTCGTTGGGCTCGGTGGGGATCTGCTTCCAGCGGGTGACCAGCAGGAACAGCCCGAGGAGGAAGAAGCCGCCCAGCAGCAGGGTGAGCCAGCCGGAGATGCCGAGGTCCACGAAGCTGTGCACCGAGAAGTCGGCCAGCACGCCCGAGCGGGTGAGGAAGGTGCCATAGAGCACCGAGATGTAGGTCAGGAAGGCGAAGACGTAGTTGGCCCGCCGGTAGCGCCCCTTGGCCCGCTCCATGTGCAGGCCGTGGATCATCGTGGTGCCGAACAGGAAGGGGATGAACGAGGCGTTCTCCACCGGGTCCCAGCCCCAGTAGCCGCCCCAGCCCAGGGTCTTGTAGGCCCAGTAGCCCCCCATCGTGATGGCGGTGCCGAGGACGATGAAGCCGCCGAGGGCCCAGGGGAACGCCCGTTCCGCCCAGCCGTCGTACTTGCGCCGCCAGAGCGAGGCCATGGCGAAGGCGAAGGGTATCGCGCTCGCGGCGTAGCCGACGAACATGATGGGCGGATGGATGACCATCCAGTTGTCCTGCAGCAGCGGGTTCAAGCCCACGCCGTCGGTCGGCGTCTTGCCCAGCATGACGAACGGGTTCTCGCGCACCAGGATGAGCAGCAGCCCCATCAGCGTCAGGGTATAGATCCCCATGATCGCCGGCTCGTTGGGGCCGGCCGTGCGGCGCACCAGCAGCCCCAGCAGAGCGCCCCAGAAGAGCCAGATCAGGAAGCTCCCCTTCTGGCCCGCCCAGAACGACGCGAACTGGTAGTAGGTCGGCAGGTCCATCCCCGAGTACTGGTAGACGTACTCGACCCGGAAGTCGCGCATCATCAGCAGCAGCGACATCATCGCCGCGGTCAGCACGATGGAGAAGGCGAAGAAGCCGTAAGACCGCCGCGCGAAGGTCCGAGCCGCCGTGTTGCCCGAGTTGGCCTCGCCGGCGACGAGCGCCTGGGCGTAGCCCCACATCGTGCAGAGGGCGAAGATCAGCGCGCACCACAGGGCGAGGGCGCCGGGGAGGAAGAGATGGGCGAGATAAGTGCTCAGATGGTTCACGCGGTTCTCCTTCGATCGGCTGCCCAAAGTCGCCGGGCCTTTCGATCCGGGGCGGCCACCGGGGCCTGCCCTGCGGACCGCCTAGCTGTAGCTCTTCACTTCGGCGCCCTGGTACTTGCTCGGGCACTTCACCAGGAGCTTCTGGGCCTCGAACTCCTTGGTCTTCTCGTCGTAGCGGCCGATGGCGACGATGCTGATGGCATCCTCGAAGTTCCCCGGCTTGACCCCCTTGAAGCGGACCCGCAGGTTTTCGCTGGTCTTAGGCTCCTTCAGGGTGAAGTAGAGCGACTCCTTGGCCTCCGCATAGGAAGAGCTGCCCTTCTCCAGCGCTCCCGCCACCTGCACGATGCGGTCGCCCTCGCGGGCCTGCTGGTAGGAGACGTACGGAGTCATGGAGCTCTTGAACGTGGTGAACGAGAATGCGGCGAAGGCCACCAGGAGCAGCCCGCCGAGCATGTACAAACGGTTCTTCTTCATGAGTTTTTCTCCGAATCGCCCTCGGCCCGGCGCAGCCCCTTGCCGAGGCGCAGCAGGTAGAGGAACAATCCCGTCCAGATGATCAGGTTGACGGCCACGATCCAGCCGTTGACGCCCAAGTCCATGGCCCCTTACTCCTTTAGTGCTTCTCGACGCTCGGTAAGAGACTCCAAGCGGCGTTGCAGATTGTGCATCCAGAAAAACAGGGTGGCGAAGCCCAGGCCGCTGGCATACAGCACATGCTGAATGCGCGGGTCCATCTCCACCTTGCCCGAGGCGTTGACCACGGGGTCGGGGTGAAGCGAGAAGGTGATGCGGGGGACGATCCAGAAGAGGAACGGCGTCACGGCCAGACCGAGGATCGCGTAGGCCGCGGAGAGCCGCGCCCGCTTCTCGGGCTCCTCCACGGCCTGCCGGAGGGCGAGGTAGGCGGCGTAGAAGAGGAGCGAGGCGAGGATGGACGTCTGGCGCGGGTCCCAGTTCCACCACGCTCCCCACTCGATCTTCGCCCACACGGCGCCGGTGATCGTGGCGAGGACGCCGAACAGCAGCCCGAGCTCGACGGCCACCCCGGCCGACCGGTCGTGGCGCGGATTGCGGCGCACCAAGTACATCACGCTCCACACCGCGGCGGCGATGAAGGCCAGGAACGACGTCCAGGCCATGGGAACGTGGAAGAAGACGATCCGGCTCGATCCCGGAACCCGGAAGTGCTCCGCCACCGGGGCATAGAAGAACGCCCCGACGATGACGAGCGACATCCACAACCACAGCAGCCACGCTAGAAAAGTTTTCATGGGTTCCACACGACTGGAAAGAGCATAAGTCCGGCGACAGTGATCGTGGCATCATACAGGAGGAGCACCGGCACGGCCACTCCGCCCGGGTCCCCGGCCGTCGCGCCCCGGGTCAGCTCGACGGCGAGCACCAGCAGGGGGAGGAGAATGGGGAACGAGAGGACGGAGAAGAGCGTCCCCTTGCTGCGTGCCTGGGCGATGATGGCCGCCACCAGGGTGCTGCCGGTGGCGAGCCCATACCCTCCGGCCGCCAGCACCGCGGCCAGCAGCCAGGGCGAGGCGACCTCCAGGCTGGTCATGATGATGTAGGCCGGAGTGACCAGCACCTCCAGGGCCAGCATCAGCGTCAGGTTGTAGAGCAGCTTGCCGCAGAAGAGGGCGGAAGGCGTCGCCGAGAGGCGCAGCGCCATCGCCGTCTGGGTCTCCTCCTCCTGCACGAAGGTGCGGGGCAGGCCCGCGGCCACCGAGAAGAGCAGGATGATCCACAGCAGCACCGGCAGCACGGCGGTACCGTGCGAGCGGTCCACGCCCAGCGGCCCCAGGCTGAAGCTCACCACCACCAGCGTCGTGAAGGCGAAGAGGGCGAGGGTGTTCAGGGCGTAGCGGGTGCGAAACTCGCACCGCCACTCCTTCACGAACACCGCCGCCGCTTCAGCGACCCAGGTCGAGATGAGTGGCCACATGGTGAAAATCCAGGGAGGAGGGATTGGCGACGACGGCGAGGCCGCCCTCCGCCAGATGCTCGTCGAGCAGCTCGCGGGCGATGCGCTCGCCGGGAGCGTCGAAGTTCTGGAACGGCTCGTCGAGCAGCAGGAGCCGGGGCGAGTGGAGCAGGGCGAAGCCCCAGCGCAGCCGCTGCCGCATGCCGGAAGAGAGATTGCCGGCCAGCCGGTCGAGAGGGAGATTCAGACGGCCGAGAACGCCGAGGCCCCGCGCCGCCGGCACCCGCCGCAGCTTGGCGAAGAAGGCGAGGTTCTCCTCGACGGTGAGCTCGGAGTAGAAGGCGAGGTCCGGAGCGATCACCCCCACCCGCCGTCGCCGTTCCGCGGCGTCGAAAGGCGTCCCATTCTCCTGATATTCAATCGTGCCGCCGTCCGCCGCCAGAAGACCGGCGAGGCAGCGCAGCAGCGTGCTCTTCCCCGAGCCGTTCGGCCCCGTCACCAGCATCATCTCGCCCGGGTCCACCGTGCCGGAGACGCCCCGCAGCACCGACAGCCGCCCAAAGCGGCGGCGAACCTGGTCGAACTGGAGCCGGGGCGCGTTCACGGCGGAGAATATACAGGCAGATGCCCGAAAACCTCCCGCCCGTAAGGGTGGGAGGCTGGGATCGCCGGCGCCCCGCCGGCCTGGAGAGTTTGTTTTTGAGAGCAGCACCGAGACTCATAACGTCCTCCGCGCCGGAAGACCCTCATCATCCCGGCCCTCTTCTGGCACGGGGATTGAACCCTCTTCAGAAGAAGAGGATAGACTTGTCTCTGGAGATTGCCATGACTGACGACACGCCGCACGACCCGCTGACCGACGAAGATCTCGAGGATTTTGATGCTGCCCGCGCCGAACAGGAGTCCGAGGAGGCCCTGGACCGAGGCACTCACCTCCCCAGCACCGGCCTGCTGAGCTTCTATGACCGCCTGCGGGAGGCGATCTTCAAGGTAGTGGAGAAGCGGGGCGGCAAGCTCTCCGAGGGCACGGTCCGCGCGCTGATGCTGGTGCCGGACGTGTTCATCCTGCTCGTCCGCCTGGCCCTCGACAAGGACGTGCCGGGCTTGTCCCGGGCGCTCATCGGCGGCGCGCTCGCCTACTTCGTGCTGCCCTTCGACCTGCTGCCGGAGGCCATCCTCGGCCCCGTCGGCTATCTGGACGACCTGGTGCTCGCCACGGCCGTGCTGGCGCAGGCTTTCGGGGGCGATCTGGAGCCTTACGCCCGCAAGCACTGGAGCGGGAAGGAAGATCTGCGCGTCGTCCTTCGCGACATCACCGAGACGGCCCAGTCGCTTCTCGGCCAGAACCTCTATGACCGTCTGCGCCGGCTCCTCTCCCGCCGGGGGGTAAGACTCGAGGAGCCAATTCGGCGGATCGACGAGGATTGATTCAGCAGCCGCGCTGCCGGGACTCCGCGTTCCGCCTCTCCCGCAGCTCCTCGAAGACCTCCCGCACCACGGGAAAGCCGCCATCCGGGAAGTTCTCCAGATTGTCCCAGAACTCGGCGAGCGCGCCCGTGCCCCAGCGCTCGTAGACCGCGACCTTCAGCATAAGCTGGAGCTTGTCGCAGGCCTTCACCAGCCGCGCCTCGGGGGTCGTCGCGTGCAGGTACTCGTCGTAGAGGCTCTGCGCCCTCCCGTCGAGAGGAGCGAGGACGTCGGCCATGGCCGACGTCTCCGCCGCCTTTTTCGCGCCATCGGGAAAATAGTGGGCGGACGTGCGGGGCAGGTCGCCGATCCGCAGCTCGGCCAAGTCGTGGATGAGGGCGATCTCCACCGCCCGCGCCACATCGATCCCCTCGATTTTCGGCCCGAGGGCCCAGACGAGGAACAGCACGTGCAGGGTATGCTCCGCGACGCTCTCCGGCTCGGCGACACCGCGCAGTACGAAGCCCGCGCGAGGAATGCGGTCGAGCATCTGGATTTCAAGGAAGACGTCGAGTAGAGAAGCGTTCGCTTTCATGGTCTGGGGAGGCTACGCTATTCGCCGGGGCGCGTCGAGGCCCCGAAGGAGCCGTGGATGAAATCGTCCCTTCGCATCGCCCTGCTGCTGCTCGCGGGTCTCTTCGCCCTGGAAGCCGGTGCCGCCGCCGGTCCGATCCGGGTCTCCGGCCGGGAGATCGAGTTCCCGGCCACGGTCAGCCGGGCGGCGTTCGAGCGCGAGCTGCTCGGCATGGGCATGCCCGGCTATCACCTCATCGTCTTCAAGGACGGCGGGGCGGCGATGGCGTCGCTCTTCCGGGCGGAGGTGACGGACACGCAGGTGCTGGACGCCCTGGAGGGCCTCGGCGCGAAGCCGGGCGACAAGCTGGGAATGGACGTCTGGGACAAGCGGAAGGACAAGGATTCGAAGGCGCCGGATGAGGTGATCGCGGGTCCTCCCGTCGAGGTGCTGGTTCGGGTGCCGGGGAAGCCCGGGCTCCTGACGCTCGACCAGATCCTTCAGGATCCGGGCGGCAAAGGTTTCGACATGCGCTTCGGCGGCCACCGGGCGAACATCCCGAGGTGGAAGTCCGGCTGTATCGTCTGCCTCTACTCCTGCCCGGGCAGCAAGGTCGGCAACGCCCGCTACACGGTGCGGGACTACATGAACGACCGCACCAAGTTCCGGGTGAAGCCGGGAGTCTTGCCCGAGGATGGCACCAAGGTGGGGATCGTGTTCCGGCTGCGGTGAGCCAGCTAAATGGACACGGCCAAGCGCAACGACTGCCAGCTCAGCTACGACCAGGTGGCGGACGAATACGTCCAGCGCGTCTTCGACGAGCTCCAGCACAAGCCCTTCGACCGGCAGTTGCTCGATCGCTTTGCCGCCAGCGTCGGCGATGCCCCGGCATGCGACATGGGCTGCGGCCCTGGCCAGGTCGCTCAGTATCTGCACGAGCGCGGCGTCCGGGTCTGTGGCGTCGACCTGTCGCCGGCGATGGTGAAGCAGGCGCGGCGCCTGACGCCTGGGGTCGAGTTCCGGCAGGGCGACATGCTGGCGCTCGACGTACCCGACGAAACCTGGGCCGGCATCGCGGCCTTCTACTCCATCATCCACATCCCCCGGAGCGACATGGCGCAGGCGCTCGGCGAGCTGCGGCGAACCCTCCGGCCAGGAGGTCTGTTGCTTCTGGCCTTCCATCTCGGCGACGACACGCTCCACCTGGACGACTGGTGGGACCACAAGGTGAACGTCGACTTCTTCTTCTTCCGCTCCGCCGAGATGGAGGGCTACTTGACGTCGGCAGGCTTCGAGATCGAGGAGATCGTCGAGCGGGAACCCTATCCCGAGGTCGAGCATCCGAGTCGGCGAGCCTATATCTTTGCCCGGAGACCGGAGATGGACGCATGACCGCGTCGTGGTCCAGACCCTTCCAGGCGGCTGGGGAGGCGATTGACAGTTCCAGACCGCTGGTGTATCAAGCGGGGAGCACGGTCGACATCCAGCAGGAGGCGTCTGATGAACATCCCGGAGGAATTTGGGAAGTACCTGCTTCTCAAGAAGCTGGTCGAGGATCCGCTCGGAGAGACCTTTCGCGCCGGCAAGGCGGGCCCGGAGGGCATGGAGCAGGTGGTGCTGCTGCGGGTGCTCAACGGCAAGGGTATCGACGGCGAGAAGCTCTGGACCCGGATCTCCGGGCGAGCCGGTCTCCAGTCCATCCTGAAGAGCCCCAACATCGGCAACGGCGTCGATCTGGGCCGCGTCCGCAGCTTTCCCTACACCGCCTACGACTACATCTCGGGCAAGAACCTGGCGAGCGTCTTCCAGCAGTCCGCCCGCCAGCACTCCCCGATCCCCACCGACCACGCGCTGCTGATCGCCGAGCGCATCTCCCTCGCCCTTGCCGCGGCGCACGAGAGCCGCTTCCTGGACGAACGGGTGACCCACGGCTTCGTCGTGCCGCAGCTGGTGATGATCTCCAACGAGGGGGAGACCCGCCTCCTCGGCTTCGAGATCGCTCCGGGCCTGCGTGAGCTGGCGGCCGGTGGCTGGCAGGAGGAGAGCCTGCGCCCCTACCTGTCCCCCGAGGTGCTCGCCGGGGCCTCGCCCTCGCGCGCCGACGACGTCTACTCCCTGGGGTCCATTCTCTACGAGATGCTGATCGGCGAACGGCTGCCGGCGGCCACTCCGGGAAGCAACTTCGACGCCCTGATCGACGGCGCCGAGCTGCCCAACGAGGGCACGCCGCTGCCCGCGCCGGTCGCGGCCCTGCTCAAGAAGAGCCTGGCGCCCCGCGACCAGCGCGTCGCCGACGCGGTGACCTGGCACAAGACGCTGTCGAAGCTGATGATCGACGGCCACTTCAGCCCCACCACCTTCAACCTCGCCTTCTTCATGCACAACCTCTTCCGCGACGAGATCGAGCGCGAAAGCCAGGAGATGCAGGCGGAGAAGAAGCTGGAGCTGCCGAAGCGGCAGCCGGCGGCGGCGACCCTGCCCCTGGTGCCCGTCGTGGCCGCGGCGGCCGGAAGCACCGGCGTACGCGAGGGCACCCTCTCCGGCACCCTCTCGGGAACCCGTTCCCAGGCCGCCCCCGAGGCGTCCAAGACGGGGATGTGGATCGGCATCGCCGCCGCCCTGCTCCTTCTCCTGGCTGGCGGCGGCTACTTCCTCTTCGGGCGCTCCAGTGGGACGCAGACGCCCCCTCCCGCCGCCACCCCCGTCCCTGTCGCCGTGACGCCCGGCGCCGCCCCGGCGGACGACCCGGCCGCCAAGGCCGCCGCGGAAGCTCAGCTTCAGGCCCAGCTCCAGCAGATGTTCGACGCCCGCAGCAAGGAGATGGAAGCGAAGATCAAGGCCCAGTACGACGATCGCATCAAGCTGATCCAGAAGCAGCTCGAGGACACCCGCAAGGGAGGGCCCGGCGGGCAGACCGCGTCCCTGCCGGCGGTTTCCTCGGAGCCCCGCTCCGCGACGCGTAGCGAGCCGCCGCCGGTGGTGCCGGCACCGGCGCCGGAAAAACCCGCCGTGGCCGTTCCTCAGCCCTCGCCCGCGCCGGCTCAGGAGAAGCCCGCCGTTCCCGTGCCGGTCCCGGAGAAGCCCGCCGCTCCCGCGCCGGCTCCGGCCCCCCGGCCGGCGCAGGTCCAGCTGGGAGACCTGGTGCAGCCCGGCCCCGGCGTGAAGGCGCCGAAGCTCGCGGCGAAGCTCGATCCGCGCTATCCGCCCGCGGCCCAGCACCTGAACCGTGCCGCCCAGGTGAACCTCAAGGTGCTGGTCGACGAGCGAGGCCGCGTGCTGGACGCCGAGGGGCTCGGCGCCAAGGCCGGCTTCGGCTTCGACGAAGCGGCGCTCGATGCCGCCAAGCGTGCCAACTTCCAGGCCGCCACCAAGGATGGGGTGAAGGTCAAGATGTGGATCTCCCTGCAGGTGAACTTCACGCCGCCGGTGCGGTAAAGGCCAGGGCAAAAGGGACCTGAGGGACGGTAGGGATTTCAGGGAGAACGGAAACGCCCGGCTGGCCAGCCGGGCGTTTTCTTTTTCAGGAGCGGAAAAACGAGGTCCTAGATGTCGGCTGCCTTCAGGCTGGCGACCAGCTTCTGAATGCACGGCTTCATGACTTTGTCGAACATGCGGTTGTCGTCGACGCCGCCGCCGATGCCGAAGACCGACACGCGGACGCTGGTCTCTTCCTGGCTGGCCTCGTCGGCCCACAGGACCTCGCCGGTGCTGGCGTTGATCAGGCGGGCGTTGAGCGCCGCCACAAACTTGCGCTTGCCGGCGGACACGCCGCCGCCGCCGCCGCTCACGTCGGTGTTGCCGTACTCGGTCACCGCGCCGGTGAGCAGGTAGTTCAGGCCCAGGATCTTGCCGAGCTTCATGGCCGTGCCCTTGTCGATGTCGCCCGACTGGGTGAGGTGCTTCTCCTGCATCATCGCTTCGAGCTGCTCGCGGTCGACGACGCGGAACTTGCCGCTCTTGACCAGCTCGGTGACGAATACGTCCTGCGCCGCGGCGGCGCCGCCGTGGTACCACCACTGGTTATCGGCCTTGTTCTTGAACTCGAGGACGGCGATGCGGGGCTTGTCTCCGCCACCCTTCGGGGCGGCGGAGAGGACAGGTACGAGCACCACCGCCAGCAGGGCGACAGCACAGAGAGCCAGAATTGAATTGCGCTTCATGACCATGGACCTCCTTGGGAAAAACATCTTTTCCCAAGTTTACTCCGGAAGACGCCTCTCCGCTATCCCACTGCCGGTGCCTTCGAGGCCTCCTGCTCCTGGGCGTCGACCACGCAGAGGGCCGCCATGTTGACGATATCGCTCACCTCCAGCCCGCTTTGCAGCACGTGGATGGGCTTGGCCATGCCCAGGAGGATGGGGCCGATGGCCTCGGCTCCCGCCAGTCGCCAGATCAGCTTGTAGGCGGTGTTGGCCGATTGCAGCTCGGGGAAGATGAGGACGTTGGCCGGCGCCTTGAGGCGGCTCCACGGGTAGCTCTCCCGCAGAATGGGCTCGAAGACGGCGGTGTCGGCCTGCATCTCACCGTCGATCTCCAGGTCCGGCTCCGCCGCGGTGACGATCTCCACGGCGCGGCGCACCTTGCGCGCCGAGGGGTGGGTGTTGGAGCCGAAGTTCGAGAAAGACAGCATGGCCACCCGCGGCACGACGCCGAAGCGGCGGGCGAAGCCGACGGTGAGCAGGGCGATCTCCGCCAGCTCCTCGGGGGTCGGATCGATGTTGACCGTCGTGTCGGCGAGGAAGAAGAGGCGGTCCTGGAGGATGAGGATGTAGGCGCCGGAGACCCGGTGCACTCCGGGCCGGGTGCCGACGATCTGTAACGCCGGGCGGATGGTGTCGGGGTAGGACTGGGTGAGGCCGGAGATCAGGCCGTCGGCGTCCCCCATCTCCACCATCATGGTACCGAAGTAGTTGCGCAGCCGCATGCGCTTGCGGGCGTCGCCCAGGGTGATGCCGTCGCGCCTCCGCATCTCGTGGAAGCGGCGGGCATAGGCCTCGTACAGCTCGCTGCTCTCGGTGTGGATGATGGTCACCCGGTCCTCGGCCAGGTCGAGGGCCTTGAGGCGGTCGGCGATCATCTCCCGCCGGGCGAGCAGGATGGGGTGGGCGATCCCCTCGTCGACCAGGATCTTCGCCGCGCGCAGGATCTGCTCGTGCTCGCCCTCGGGGAAGACCACCCGCCGCGGCGAGCGCTTGGCCTGGTCGATGACGTCGCGCATCAGCTCCAGCCGGCGGGAGATCAGCGTCTCCAGCCGCCGCTGGTAGGCCGCGAAGTCGGCGATCGGCACCCGCGCGACGCCGCTCGCCATGGCGGCGCGGGCCACGGCCGGCGGCACGCGCAGCAGCACCCGGTAGTCGAACGGCTTGGGGATGAGGTACTCGCGGCCGAAGCGCAGGGAGTCGAGGCCGTAGGCGCGCAGCACAGCGTCCGGCACGTCCTCGCGCGCCAGCCCCGCCAGCGCCTCGACCGCCGCCAGCTTCATCGGCTCGTTGATGTCGGTCGCCCGCACGTCGAGCGCGCCGCGAAAGAGGAAGGGGAAGCCGAGGACGTTGTTGACCTGGTTGGGGTAGTCGCTGCGCCCGGTGGCCGCGATGGCGTCCGGGCGGGCGGCCAGGATCTCGTCGTAGCCGATCTCCGGATCGGGGTTGGCCATGGCGAAGACGATGGGGTCGCGGCCCATGGCGCGGACCATCTCGGCGGTCACCACGCCACCCACCGAGAGCCCGATGAAGACGTCGGCCCCGGCCATCGCCTCGGCCAGCGTGCGCGCCGCAGTGTCGGAGGCGAGCTCCTCCTTGTTGGGCTCCATGTCCACGGCCCGCCCCCGGTAGACCACTCCATGACGGTCGGAGACGACGATGTTCTCCCGCCGTGCTCCCAGGTTGATGTAGAGCCGGGCGCAGGAGAGGGCGGCGGCGCCGGCGCCGGAGAAGACGATGCGGACGTCCTCGATCTTCTTGTTCACCACCACCAGGGCGTTGAGCAGGGCGGCGCCGGAGATGATCGCCGTGCCGTGCTGGTCGTCGTGGAAGACGGGGATGTTCATCTCCGCCTTCAGGCGCCGCTCGATCTCGAAGCACTCGGGAGCGCGGATGTCCTCCAGGTTGATGCCGCCGAAGGTGGGCTCCAGGAGCTTGACGGCGCGGATGAGCTCCTCCGGGTCGGTGGTGGCGAGCTCGAGATCGAAGACGTCGATGTCGGCGAAGCGCTTGAAGAGGACGCCCTTACCCTCCATCACCGGTTTGCCGGCGAGGGCCCCGATGTTGCCCAGGCCGAGCACCGCCGTGCCGTTGCTGATCACCGCCACCAGGTTCCCCTTGGCGGTGTACTCATAGGCCATGAGCGGATCGCGCTCGATCTCCTTGCAGGGAATCGCCACTCCCGGGCTGTAGGCGAGCGAAAGGTCCCACTGGGTGGCGGTGGGCTTGGTGGGAACGACCTGGATCTTCCCCTTGCGCCCCCGCGAATGGTAGGCGAGCGCGTCCTCGCTGCTGATCTTTTTCATGGCGGCCCCTCGGCTGGACGGGAAGGAAGTCCCGGCGCGGATCTTATCGATCCAGATCTTACTATGGGCACCACGAATTGCCCCGCCTGAACGGGTGCGAGGACTTGGCCTCAGGGTACGGGTTCGAGATCCTCCGCCTCCGGCACGGCGGCCAGCACCACCTGCTCGAACACCCGCCGGTAGAGCAGCAGCAGGTCGGTGAACACCTGGCGGAACGCCTGATCGGTCGACTCGGCGAGCAGGCTCTCACCCTTGATCAGCGGCGGCATGTACATGGGCTGCTCGGCAACGCGCGCCGGAGCGCCGTCCGCGACGGGCTCCAGGTCGGCGGCGCGGCGGTCGACCAGGTAGAGGGTGTAGAAAAACTCGAAGTACCCGACCTTCAGAGCGTTGAGAACCTTCTCCAGGGAGTCCAGTTTGGGCAGCTCCTTGCCGTTCTCGTACTTCGAAAGCTGGCTCTTGCCAATCCCCGCCTCCCGGGCCACGCGGGCCTGGCTCTTGCCCCGCAGCTCCCGCAGAAGGCTCAGCGTACGTCCTAAGTTGGCGAACATGCCCATGCAGGAAATGTATCGGCTGAACGCCACCTAAAGCAAGCGCAAGTCTCTGAAATCATGGAACTTATTGCTACATGCCGTTGCCGTATCCGGCGACGATGAGCCATCTTCCAACGGATAAGCATCCGGAGCGTCTCATCGCGGCGCAACAAAAGTCTGAAAGCGGCTACTTGGGAGATGGCAGCTTACGGCGGCGGCGGCCGGTGGACCGGCCGGTCCCGGCGGGCTTCTCCGGACCGCCGGACGAGGCGGGCATCTCGGACGCGGCGGCGGAGCGCGGTGCCACCCGGAACATCACCACGAGATCGCCGATCTCGATCGCCCCCTGGGCCACCGTACCGGACGGGTCCAGAGTGGATTGCAGGAAGTTTTCCAGCCGGCTCGCGAGATTGCGTACGTCCTGGGGTGGCCGCGGTGCCCCCGCCGGCTCGCCGCCCGCCTCGCGCTCGACAGCCAGGGCCTCGGCCTCCACCAGGTCGTAGCGGCGGAAGAACTCGCGCCGGCTCACCCCCTCGCAGGCGAGGATCTTGGCCAGAGTCGAAAGCGTCGCCTCCTGCTTGCTGTTCTCGATCCGCGACAGCTGGCCGCGGCCGAGCCCCGCGCGCTCGCCCACCTGCTCGAGGGTCAGATCTCGCTCCCGGCGCAGCCGCCGCAGGGTCTCGCCGATGAGGCCGAAGGTTTCCACATTCGGAAATCTATCCGGACCCGCCCCGCTACATCAACCTAAGTCCTTTTTCTTCAGGAATTTACAGAGTGGACATCGTTATCTCGCCCGGCGAGTTGTTTCCGCAGCCGGCCCATTGCTTTGTACTTCGGATGCTCACGGAGAAAGAAAACCGCCTGAACGGGAAGCTGGGGATGACGTCTCCACCGGATCGGCCGTGCCTCCAAGATGGGGGGCGTCATCCAAAAAGCCATGGCCTCACGTAGGAAGAGGGCATGCAACTCGTGACTCCTCTCCAAACCCGGCTCCCATCGCCGCCGGTTGGCATATATTCAGTGCCGGAGACCACGCGCTTGCCATCAGGAGCCACGCCGGCTGCCAGCGATTCCCTCCTGCTTGCCCGTATCGCGGAGGGGGACCTGGAAGCCTTCCAGATTTTCTACGACCGCTACGCCGGCCGGGTGCTGGCGTACGTACGCCAGCTCAGCCGGCACCGCGAAGGCGCCGAGGACGTGGTGCAGGAGGTTTTCGTGGCGGTGTGGCGGCGGGCCTCCAGCTTCCGCGCCGACCGCGGCGATCCCGCGGGCTGGCTGTACACCGTCACCCGCAACAAGCTGGTGGATCTGTGGCGCCGGCAGGGGGAAACTGCAACGGCCCTGGACGACGCCCAGCCCGCGAGCGAGCCGGCGATGCCCGCCGGCGATCGGGGCGATCTGCGGCTGACCATGCACCAGGCCCTGGCCCGCGTGGCCCCGGAGCAAAGGAGAGCGATCGAGATGGCCTATTTCGGCGGCTTCACTTACGAGGAGACGGCCCAGCGCCTGGATCTGCCGGTGGGCACTCTCAAATCGCGTATCCGTTCCGGGCTCAAGTCCCTCCGCACCGTGCTGGAGGGAGGCTGACCGCCATGCATCCGTCCGAAGAGATCCTCGTCGCGATCGCCTCCGGCCAGGCCGATCTTCCCCACCGGGTGATGGTGGAGGGGCACCTTGACTCCTGCGCCCCCTGCCGCGCCACGCTCGCCGAGCTCAGCGAGCCGGGAGGCGCCCTGCTGGCGAGCCTCCCCGTCGCGCCGCCGCCGGCCGCCCTGTGGGAGCAGCTGCGAGCCCGCATTCAGACAACGCCGCAGGGCAGCCCCGCCGCCGATCCGGCCCTCGCCGGCTTCCCGCTGCCCGAAGGAGCGCGCCGGGAGATGCCCCAGATCAGCCCCCTGCACTGGCACCGGATTCCCCTGCATCCCGCCCGCTACGCCGTGCTCTTCCGCGACCGGACCTCGGGCAGCGCGCTGCTGATCGGCCACATGCCGCCGCGCCGGGGCGTGCCCGAGCACCTCCACCTCGGTCCCGAGGACATTCTCGTCCTGGCCGGAGGCTACGAGGACCACACCGGCAACTTCGAGCAGGGCGCCTGGGGCTCCTACGCGCCCGGCACCCAGCACCAGCCCGTCACCGAGCCCGGCGAGGAATGCTGGACGCTGACCCGGCTGGAGAAGCCCAATCTCTTCACGGGCTGGCGCGGCTGGCTGCAGGGCCTGATGAGGTGAAGCTTGCTCCTTGGTCCAAAGACAGGCCGCCGGGCCTGCGCGGCAGAAAGCCGAACAAAGGACATCAAGGACTGCAAGGACAGCAGGGACAAGAAAATCCGGAGGGTACCTTCGTCCTGTCTTTGAGGTCCTTGATGTCCTTGTTGTCCTTGATGTCCTTTCTGGCGCGCAGGGCTCCCCAGTCCGGGTATGCGGCCAAACCGCGGGCTCCCCGGCCTGAAGGGCCGAGATCCTTAAGCCCAGGGCACCGCCCTGGGATTGCCAGCCGTTTTAGTTCGTGCGGCCTGAAGGGCCGCGATAACCGGCGGGGCGATATCGGTGCCCGCTATCACGCCCCTTCAGGGCGTAGGAGGATTGGGGGCCTCGGGTCCCAGGCCGTTGGCCTGGGCTGAAGGATCTCGCACCTTTGGCGCGAAAGGCCCGCCGTCTTGAAAGGTGCCGCAACTCACCTCATCTCCCGCCCGCGGAGCGACTCGCGCAGGTCGGCCACGGCGGGGTCCTGGTGTGAAATGTCGTACACATCGAGGATCAGGTCGAAAGCCGTTGCGAAGTATGTGTCTTCTTTGCGGAAATCTCCGTACACGCGGCCGCGCAGGAGGGCCGGAAAGGATTCGGACTCCTCGCCAGCGAGCAGAACAGGCATCACCGTACGCTTCTGATCCTCGGTCGCCAGCAGACGGACTCCGGCAAGGTCCCATTCCGCTGCGACTACGCTGCCCTTGGCAGAGACCAGGTTCTCCGCTTTCTGCCTGTAGAGGGGCGTACCAATCACGATCACATGCCCGCAGTCCTCGATCCGCTCAACGAAGCGCCCAATGCTGGACCCGATCCGGCTGTTTTTCCACCTGTCCAACACCACCTCAATCCCCGCCTTCTGCAAGTCCGTCGCGAGCCGGTTTTCGACCCAGTGTTCATGCTCGGGCACGCCCCACGCGTAACTGATGAAGCATTTTGGTCGTTTCATCCTTGGGGTCTTCAAGCGGGCTTCCACGCGTGCAAGGACCGCTTCGAAGCGCGTGCGCTCTCGAACAACACGTGCCTGAGCTTCGACTTGCGGCTCTTCCCGTTCTGCAAGCGGAACGAGTTCCTGCACCTCTGGCAACGCAACTCTGCGGCCGCAGTTGGTGCAAAATACGGTGTTCTTACCATCACGACGCCGGTCTCGGACCATCCGCCAATCATGCAAATGGCCGCATTTTCTGCACTCCGCCGACTTATATCGGATTACTCTCAGCCTGGGTCGCTGCAGCAATCCTTCAAACAAGCCTCGAAACAACGTTCGCGCCGCCTCTTTGGTGTTCTTGCCCAGGTACAAGACAAAGCTTGCCTCGCCATCATTTCCCTCCTCATGCCGAAAGCCACAGACTTCTCCTTCTCCGAATTCATAGCGAGCCTGATTGTGCCAATGCTCAGACTTTCGCGCGTTGTTTGTATAACCAATAGAGACAACCAGCACAGCAAACAGGTTCTCAACATCGCCCGTCACGCCGTAGGCGACATCATCTCGAAAATCCAGAGTATCTGGTTCCATGGGGCGCCTTAAAGTCACCAACTCGGGGAAGACCAAGAGCCTTGTCGTACCAATGAGTTCGCGTTGACACCTAACTGCCAACCTGCCTTCTAGGAAGGCAACCCGAACCGATTGAACCAGGAGGTCTTTCTGGCCATTAGTCAACCCTCTCAGCTCCGCAAAATCATATTGGTGCGACAAGACACGATCTTCGTCTAGGGCCCCAAATCCTCTTTCGTGCTTGCTTGCCTGCGCAACGAACGAGGCCGCTAAGGCATCAAACAATGCAGGGACCAGAAGTACCCGTGCTTCAGCAGGACTAGTATCTAGCAAACGGAGGTACCCATAGCTCTCCAGTACGTGCACTGAGTTTAGGAGCTCTCCATCCGTGAAGCGACCAACGCGAGCGGCCTCAAGTTGATGACGTAGTCGCCCTAGCGAGGGAATGAGCGAGCGTCTTGGTTGATCCTTTTTAGGCTTCAGGACGTAATTTTTGAGAGCCTCAAAGTCAGCGGAGATTGGGATTCTCTGCAACTGACCCCAATCTATTTGCGCGCGTATTCTGTCGCGAAGCTTGGCGAGCCCATCGCCACTAGCCGCGCTGGTCGCAATGAAGCGACCAGTAATCCCACTCTTTTCACAGAACGCGTCTAATTCTTTTTTTGTCAATGCAGCAGCTCCAACCTCGGATCTTGTAGCAACAAGAATCGTCTTGCATCGGCGTTCCTGGCCTTGCCCCAGTTGCGAAAGCCAGAAGTTTACTTGGCGGAGCGGATCTGGTCGGTCAGTTGGATCAAACACTAGTAGGGCCACGGCGGCATCCGCTGCTGAAAGTGGATGGATGAGTCGATAGTCCGGCTGGCTCGCCATATCCCATATAACCACTTCACATTTTGTCCCATCTGCTTGGCATATCCCAAGATCTTCCAAGATCCAAAACTGCATTGGATGACTTACTGGATGCGAGCGGAACTCCCCGCCAGCCAGACACCAACCCAATGCCGTTTTTCCCACGCGTGCTTCGCCAAGGAGGACAACTTTGGCCACAGAATAGCGTGTGACGGGTGATGGCTTTTTCGCTCTCGGCTTTGATGAATGACTCATATCAGTATCGCCTTAGTCGTAATTGCGAAACATCTGCTGAGACCAAATCCTTTACTCCCCTATCGATGCGCTCAGGTCTGCGACAGCGGGGTGATTCGGCGGGAGCTGATAAAGACTCAGGATCAGATCGAGAGCGACTGCAAAGTATGCCCGCTCGTCGCGGAAGTCGGCATGGATTCCATCCCACATCAGCGGAGGTAGTGAAGTCTTCTTCTCCCCGGCCAGAAGCAGAGCCTTGACGGTGCGCTTTTCTTCCTGAGTTCCGATGAGTCTCTGGCTGATCAAGTCCACCTCTGCGGCAACGACACTGCCAGTGCTGGAGATCCGATTCTCAAATTTCTGGAAGTATAGCGGAGTGCCGACCACCACAACACTGGCACAGTAGGGTATCCGGCTGATGAAGCGCGTAAGACTTTCTCCAAGTTGGTTGTCCTTCCGGTCCAACACCACCTCGATCCCTGCCTTCTGCAAGTCCGCCGCAAGCCGTTTTTCGACCCAGCGTTCATGCTCGGGCACGCCCCAGGCATAGCTGACGAAGCTCTCCGGCGGAGTGATCTTCTGCTCGGACACGTAGGCGCGCAAACGGAAGACGGCCTGCTCGAAGCGGGTCCGTTGCTCGGCGGCGCGGCGTTGCGTTTCCACCTCGGCCTGCACTCCCCGGGTCAACTGGATCGGCTCCGCCATTTTTGGCAACGTCAGCTTCTCACCACAATCGTTGCAGAAAGCGAAGGTCTTTCCCTCCTTCAACCTTTGGCGCACGACGGACCGGTCCAGTAAATGGCTGCATGTAGAGCAGCGCACCGGCTCATAGCGCAGCACCGTCAGGTTTCGCCGTGCGAGAAAGCTCTCGAACAGTCCCTGAAAGAGTGCCCGCACCGGCGGGCCGACCTTCGGGCCGAAGCTGAGCACGAAGTCCAGTTCGCCGTCGCGTTCGGCCTCCTGGCGGAATCCGCAGACCAGCCCGTTGCCCACCTCATAGCGAGCGTTGTTCTGCCACTGGGCCGTACGCGTGAAAGTGTGTGTGTAACCCAGCAGCACCACCAGCGAGGCGAACACGTTCTCCGTCGGGCCGCTCACCGTATAGGCCACGCCATCCTCGGTCGCCTGCTCGTCCTCCGGCGGCTTCCTCAAATTGATCAGCTCGGGGAAGACCAGATACGGCTCCAGGCGGAGCGGGTCGGTTTCGCGGAAACAGACGTAGTGCTCCAGAAACAGCAGCGCCGCCGAGTCCAAGAGCACGTCGCGCTCGTCTCTGTGCAGGTCCTTCAGCTCTGGAAGCTTGTAGCCGCCGGCCAGCAACCGCTTCTCCTCCAACGCACCCAGGCCCTTCGGATTTCTCCGGGCCTCCAGCACTAAGGACGACGCCAGGTTGTTGAGCCGCTCCGGTTGGAGGAGGACGCGCTGTTCGCCCTTCGACGTCCGCAGGCGTTTCACGTAGCCGTAGTTTTCCAGGTGGCCCACGGCGGTCAGCATCTCGGCGTCGGTGAAATGCCAGCCGGCATCGGTGGCCTCCAGACGCTCGCGGAGCTCCTCGGGTGTGACGATGGCCTGGGCGTCCGGTTCCGCTTCTTTGAGGCCGAGGACGTAGTCCTTGATCCGCTTGAAGGTCGTGGTGGTGACCATCGCGGCCTTGTCCTCCCAGGGGATCAGGGACTTCATGCGTTCGACCAACTCCACAAGCCCCAAGCCCGTGGCGGCACTCGTCACGACCGGACCCACAATGCCGTGCCTCTGGCAGAACGCGGCCAACTCCTCCGGCGTCAGTGAACAACTCCCGCGATCCGTCTGGGCGGCCACGAGGATGATGGGGCAACGGCTTTGCCCCGTCTGAAGTTGCTTGAGCCAGAAGCCCACGCCGTGCAGCGGGTCGCGGAGGTCCGAGGCATCGAACAACACCAGCGCCAGGTCGGCGTTATCCACGAAAAGGGCGTGGACCAGCCGGTAGTCGGGCTGGCCCGCGAAGTCCCAGAGGATCGCCTCGCAGTCCGTCCCGTCCGCGCGGCGCTTGCCCAAGTCGGGAAACACCCAGAACTGCTGCCCGTGGGTGGACTCCTGCTTCTCGAAGCGGCCGTGGATCAGGCGATAGCCCAGCGCCGACTTGCCCACGCTGTGATCGCCCACCAGCACGATCTTTCCCGTCGTGTGATGGACTGCGCGCGTGGACGCCGCGACCCCGGTGCGCTGGCCCAGCAGCATGTCGAAGTCCAGCTCCCAGAGGTGAATCAGCCGGCATCGCTCGGCCTCCCGCGTGCCTGGCTCCGAGCCGGCGGTGGCCAGCAGCGGCAGCGTGGGATGAAAGGCGAGCGCGGGAATCGGCCCCCAGCTTGGACTTGGCTCCGAGATGACCGCGATCGTCTCCCACGTCTCACAGCTCCACAAGCGGATTGTGCCGTCGTGGCTCTTCGAGGCCAACAGCCGCCCATCCGTGGAGAAGGTGACAATGTCCACAACACTCGTATGCCCTTCGAGCGTTCGGAGCAGCTTGCCGCTCCGCGCATCCCAGAGCTTCACCGTTTGGTCGAAACTCCCGCTGGCCAGCGTCGTGCCCTGCGGATCAAACGCCACGCTGTAGACCGTGTTCTGGTGCTCTTCGAGAGAGCGGAGCAGCTTGCCGCTTCGCACATTCCAGAGCTTCACCGTATTGCCGATCCCGCTGGCCAGCGTCCTACCCAGCGGATCAAACGCGACGCTCGTGATCCAGCCCTGGTGCCCATCGAGCGCTCGAAGTAGCTTGCCGCTTCGCGTTTCCCAGAGCTTCACTATCGCTTTCTCTTGACCGCTGGCCAGCACCCCGCCCTGCGGATCAAACGCTATGCAATCGGTCCCGTCACCTTCGAGTACGCGGAGCAGCTTGCCGCTTCGCGCGTCCCAGAGTTTCACCGGCTCTTCCTTTTCCCGGCTCCCGATAGCCAGCGTCTCGCCCTGCGGATCAAACGCCACGCACGAGACAATGTTCTGGTGCCCTTCGAGCGTGCGAAGAAGCTTACCGCTTCGCACCTCCCAGAGGTTCACCGTCTTGTCCTTGCTCCCGCTGGCTAGCGTCTCGCCCTGCGGATCAAACGCCACACTTCTGACTGCGTCCTGGTGCCCTTCTAGCGTGCGGAGCAGCTTCACGCCCGGCGGCAGCGCCGGCCGCGGCTCTTCGTTCGCCCGTTGCCCTCGCTCTTTTTTATTTGCCATAGGGGTCAAGGTATTCTACGCCGCATTGATGGAACCTGCCGCTCCGGACAGCTACTTCCCCGCCGGTTTCCCATAGCCGATCCCGTCCCATAAGGACGAGCAGTTGGCGGCTTCGTTCAGGGGATCGTTCGCCTTCGAAGAGGTCTCGCTCAGCAAGAGGTAGGTACGCTTCGGCTTGAAGAGGGGCCAGAGGGTCCCCGGATTCCGGCGGTTGGCGAAGCTCGTCCAGTAGCCTCCGACCGTTTGGGCGAGCGACTCCTCCGGCGGCGTGAAGGAGATGAGGTTGCTGAGCTGCCAGGCCGTGTTGAAGACGTAGGGGAGCTCGTCGGCGTGGCAGACCAGCCCCTGGCATTGCGGCACCGCGGGCTGCTCGGTCTCCCATAGGTTGAAGCCCGAGACTTGATCGAATTGATAGAGGTAGAGGGGATGAGGCTTGGCTTCCCGGGTCGCCTGGATCGCCAGGTGGCGATTCGCGCAGGTGAAGGCGAAATCGGTCACCACGTTGACGAGCGGGTTGGTGCAGTTGGTAGAGGTGCCGCAGCGGTAGCGCTCCCGCGAGCGGATCTTCTTTGAATTGGCCGCGCCAAACTGTTGATCGAGGAGAGACGCGTACGTCGCGGAGCTGAGGTCATTGTTGGCGATCGAGGCCGAGTCCTCGGCCTGGTAGACGAAGGCGGTCCCCTCGTCGTGATTGGTTCCCAGGAGGAGCGGCACGCTGAGCCTGGCGGCCGAGGCGATCGGCTGACCGGTGATGTAGACGTGGTCGACGGTCGGTTCCCACATGCCGTTGGAGATGCTCGAGAAGCTCAGCGGCTGCGCCGCCATGAAGGCTTTCTGCGCTTCGACAAGGTCGCAGGCGGACGTCGCGGTCGTGCAGAGAGACGCGCGGCTCGCACAGAGGCCGCTACTCACCTTCTGGGACTGCCCGGTGCTCTTGTAATGCAGGCCGAGCGCGTTGCTCTCCATGAGGGCCGCCTGGAAGAAGCCCGCGCTCCTGGGGCTGGCGAGGACATGGAGCCCGACCGACTTCGCGCCCGCGCTCTCGCCGAACAGCGTCACCTTGTGCGGATCGCCGCCGAAGCTGGCGATGTTCGTCCGCACCCAGTCGAGGGCCAGAATCTGATCGGCGAAACCGAAGTTGTAGTGGCCGCCCTGGGCGAGGAAGCCGAGAGCGCCCAGACGGTAGTTGAAGGTCACCACGATCACCTGGCCCGTGGCCGCGAGGTAGGTGCCGTCATACAGGTTCCCGCCGGGGGCTCCTGCCGGTCTCGACGAGGGGGCTCCTCCCGAGCCCTGATAGAAGGCTCCGCCATGGATGAACACCATCACGGGCATCACGGGCAACCGCGAGCCCGCCGTCATGCCGCTCGGCACCCAGACGTTGAGGTACAGACAATCCTCGCTCTCCCCAGGTCCCAGCGACTTGCCGTTCGTGCACTGGCTGCCGGATGCCATGGAGGCGGTGGCGGCCGTGGATACGACGGTTTGGGGACATTCGTTGCCGTAGGCGGTCGCCTGCAGAGGGACGGAGCCCTTGAAGGGCGTCGAATATTGCCAGCGCAAGGCACCGACGGGCGGCACGGCGTAGGGGATGCCAAGATAGGCGGAAGCGGTAATGCTTCCTGGTCCCTTGATGGTGGCGGTCGACTTCAGGCCGCAGACCGGGCCGCTCGACGTTTGGATGGTTCCGGTATCGCACGCCGGCTTCTGGGCCCCAGCGGCGAGCGACCCGCACGCCACCAGCGTAAAGGACAAAAGGGGTATGACACGACGGATGGACATCTCGCTTCTCCTTGGTGTCAGGGCTAAGTTCGGCCCCGACGCTCATCCCCGCCCGGGCATAAATGCCAGGGCTAGGCACGACGCTGGATGAATCCAGCTTAAAGTCCCCTTCAGGGGGCGCTGTTTCATAGCCCCGGCATTTATGCCCGGGCGGAGGTGGGCGCCGCGACCGGGTTGCGAACTTTCCAAACACCCTCTTAGAAAATCTGCCACATAGTATCTCCAAGGCTCAGACGCGGGTCGCGACACGCAAGTGTCCCCTCGTATTCACCATCAGCTATAGGCTTCCCCGCCCTCCGGAGATAGACTGCCGCCCATGGAACCTGACGATCCTGGCAAGGCTCCCGCGCGGGACCGGACGAAGCAGGCGCCCGAGATCTCGCCTCTGCTGCTCTCGATGTTCGAGAAGTACACCGGGCGCTACCTCGCCCGGCACTTCCATGCCCTGCGCCTCTCCCAGGCCCAGCGCCCGGATCCGATGGCGATCCGGGGCAAGCCGCTCATTGTCTACTTCAACCACCCCTCCTGGTGGGACCCGCTGATCTGCCTGCGGCTCGCGGAGCAGTTCTTCCCGGATCGCAGGAACTACGCGCCCATGGAGGCCTCGGCGCTGACCAAGTACCCCTTCTTCGAGCGCCTGGGATTCTTCGGCGTCGAGCTCGGCAGCGCCCGCGGGGCGCGCCGCTTCCTCAGCGTCTCGCAGCAGGTGCTTTCCCAGCCGGACTCGGCGTTGTGGATCGCCGCCGAGGGGCAGTTCACGGATCCGCGGGCGCGCCCGGTGCGGCTGCGCTCGGGGATCGGCCATCTCGCCGTCCGCGTGCGCCAGGCCGTGCTTCTCCCCGTGGCCCTGGAATATCCCTTCTGGGAGGAGCGGACACCCGAGGCCCTGGCCCGCTTCGGCGAGGAGATTCCTGCCGGCGAGGCCGGCCTCAAGGCCACGGACTGGACGGCGGTGCTGGAGACCCGCCTGCAGACAGCCCTGGACGCCCTCGCCGCCGATGCGCTCGCCCGCGAGCCCGGGCGCTTCGACGTCCTGCTGGGCGGCACGGCGGGCGTGGGCGGCGTCTATGACGCCTGGCGGCGGCTCAAGGCCCGCTTCCGCGGCGAGCGCTTCCAGCCGGAGCACGGCGACGAGGAGCTTCCCGAGGTGCCGCGGAGACGGATTTGATCCCGCTGCTGGGCTAAAACAGCGGAGTTAAGAGGGCCGGGGTGATGAGGGACTTTCTTCCCTGTCACGATACCGCCGCCGTCCCCGTCTTCCGCCGGTACAGCACGGCCTTCAGCCAGAGGCCGCCGACGCCGAGGAAGGGAACGAGATAGACGAGCGAGCCGAGCGGGCCGAGGGTGCCGTCCGGTGTAGCCTCGACGTCCGCCTTGAGCTCGCCGCCGCCCTGGGGGCCGTCGACAACACAGCGGACGTGCCACATCTCGCCCCGGTCGAACTGGGCCGTGGTGTAGTAGCGGGCGCCCTGGCGGACCTTCTGCGCCTCCGCGTCATAGAGCACCTCCGGCAGCCGGCCGGAGACGGGACGGACTCCGATCCGCACCCTGGAGGGATTGACCAGAGCCTTTCCCTTCGGGACGTCGAGAATCACATAAAAAGTGCCGGTGCCGATGTCCGGGTCCGTCCACACGGAGACGACATAGGGGCCGGCCGTCCGGTCCACGAGGATGGGAAACGGCGGACCCTGATGAGCCGCGGCCGGCGACGAGACCAGCAGGCAGACGGCCAGAATGAAGAGCGGCAGGCGGCGAATCGTCATGTCAGCCTCCCAGGATCATGGCGCCGCGCATCTCCATCGGCTGGTAGAGGAGCCAGAGAGCGGCGGCGGTCAGAAGAAGAAAAAGCCCGGCCCAGGGCACGAAGGCCCGCACCGCCCGCACCGGGTACTCCCGCTCCGCGATGCGGTGGGCCACCAGCAGTGAGCCGAGCAATCCCAGGCTGAGAAAGCCCAGCTCCAGAGGATGGACGAGTCCCGGCGGCAGGCCGGTGAGGCGCCAACTCGGCTCCCCGAGCCGCAGACCCACGGCGGCCAGCGCCTCCTGGGTCACCGGCACGAAGGTCCACAGACTGGTGACGAAGTGAAAGGTGTAGTGGGCCAGCCAGATCCCGAAACCCAGGGGGATGAAGGCGTAGGCGAAACGGTTGGTGAGCGTCACCAGCGGCTCGCGCGTGCCGGCTCCTCGGCGCGTCAGCCAGGCGGCCAGGGCGAGGAGCACGACGGGCTCGACCACCAGGAGGAGCAGGAAGAGGGTGCCCAGCACCGGCGCCTCGTGGGTCGTCCCCAGGCGATGGGCCAGCCATTCCTCCACGGCGTAGACCGGGCTCACCATGCCGAAGGCGTTCACCAGCGCGCCGAAGGCGAAGACGATCGCCAGCGCAGCCAGATCCTTCCGCCGCGAGAACATGCCGACGCCGGACCGGCGCGGATCGACCCACAGCTCGCTCGCCGGCACCCGCGTCGCGATCACGACGTTGTCGTGGGGGCAGGCGTGGACGCAGTCGAGGCAGAAAGTACAATCCATGTTGCCCGTCTTCTTCGGCAGGAAGAGGCCCAGCTCGCAGCCCTGCTGGAGAACGATCGAGGGATCGGCGGCATCGCGCGTCCCCTTGATGCAGTCGTGCGTCTCGCAGGTGGCGCAGGCATCCGTGTCGCGGACCCGCACCTCCAGGGGGGAGACGGTGGAGGCGACGAAGTTGAACTGGCCGATCGGGCAGACGAATTTACAGAACGAGGCGTCCTTGAACAGGGAATCCACCGTCAGGGCGCCAGCGAAGTAGGCGACGATCAGCCAGGCCGTCCACCAGGGCGAGCTCCACAGGTCGAACAGCTCGTAGGCGTAGAGAATGAGGACGAAGAGCCCCAGGGAGAGCCACTTGGAGCGCAGCCACCGAGGCCAGCGCCGGACGGGTTTGAAGAAGCGCCGGGCGATCGTGCGCGGCAGCATGAAGGGACACGCCATGCAGAACAGGTTGCCCGCCGCGAGCAGGACGAGGACGAGCGCGCCCCGGTAATGAACCCAGGTGAGGAGGGTGGCGAGATTGCGCGGCGCGAGCTGCGGGCCGAAGAGGCCGTGAGCGACCATGGCCATGGCGACGGCGAACAGCGGAAGCTGCATCGCCGTGCGCGCATGGCGCCAGTACAGGAATCGCCCTACCCAACCACGGAGAGCCGGATCAGGCCGCGGCAAGACGCGGCTGGAAAGCACAGGTGCATCTCATGTGGGCCGCTTCCCCCACCGGTGGGAACATGTGGTAGTACATGGCGATCACCATCGGGATGAAGACGATCGTGTTGTAGATCAGGTGCAGCTCCACTCGGGGAATCCAGAGCTGGGCGATGCTCGTGGGCACCGGCCGGTTGAACAGGTTCTGTCCCAGAAGGGCCTGCCCCTGGAGCAGCGCGTGCTCGATGTGATGCCAGAACTGGATGACGAGGGCCACCGTCCACCACTTGCGCGCGGTGCCGGTGAACCCGGGGCGCAGCATCCAGATGCCGACCAGCATGACGAGGGCATAGCTGTAGTGCAGCACCTCGGACTTGATGAGCCAGGGATACCAGAGGCCCAGCACGCCGCGCGCCTGGGGCGCCGGCCATTTGAGGACGTAGATCTGAAAGGCCTGGGCCAAGTGCTCCGCCCAGTGGGCGAGAACGACAAGGGTGAAGATCTGCAAAGCCCGTTCATGCCAGACGGTGTTGAGACGCTCCGAGAACGACTGGGAGCCGTGGCTTCGCGAAATGGGTGCCGCGGTGGATGTCAGGTCCATGCCTCTCCTTTCGGGTGGAAACTATTGCCCTCCATGAATCTTAGGTGCGCCTAAGATGAGAAAGCGAGCCGGGGAGACGGCGGGCCCAAGCTTGGCGGTATACTGCGCATATGAGCCCCGCCGCCGCGAAATACTGAATCAGGTGCTGACTCTGGACGAGAGGGACCGAGCCTCGGCCGCCGGAGCCCTGATTGAGAGCCTTCATGGCGAGGTCGACCCCAATGTCGAGGAGGCCTGGGACCTTGAAACTCGGCGCCGCGTCGAGGAGTTGGAATCAGGAGCCGTCGAGCCAATCCCCTGGTCTGAGGTGAGACGGCGGCTCTTCTGACTGGGTGGCTGCCCAAGACCGGCGACTCTCGCATCTAAGTATTATAGGTAAGTACGGCGAAAAATCGACCCCTCGTGGCATGCCTCGCTTTGCTATGGCCGGGGGGCAAGGAAGGACTAGCGGCCGGCCCTCGCCGATGAAGCGACGGGGCCGGGCCGATTACGGCGGGGTTACTCCTTGGTGATGGTAAAGGCCGAGACGCTGATTCCGAGCTCGACGCCCGTACCCTTCGCGGCCAGGGCCAGCGACACCGGGCCCTTGGTCAGAGCCTGGGCATCCGCCGACTTGCCGACGCCCACTGAGGCGCTCGCGGCGGCATACGTTCCAAAGATCTCGTTGATGTCCGAGACGCCCGTGAACTTTCCATGGCCTTCGCGAACCTTGTTCTTGCCGGCAGCCAGTCCAACGCCATTCCCTTCGAGCTTGACATGGGCCGTCTGGCCGTTGTCGCAAGTCACCGTTCCCGAGCCGTGAGCGACCTTGACTCCAACCGCCCATGACGACAGGGTGAAATTCAGGTTGCACTTCGTCTCGGCCGCACGGGCCGGCAAAGCGGTGAGAGCCGAGAAGGCGAGAGCGGTGAAACCCAGCGCCACGCGTGATTTGATCGACATGGTGCGAATCCTCCGTAGCTGGTCTTGAGCTACCACCGCCGCGCCGAACCGACGGCGCCGTGAGCAGGGCAACTCCTTCGCACCACGAAAAAGCAAGAAGCGGGCCAGGATGAGAGCTCGCTGGTACAATGGCTGGGCGTGCCAGCCTTCGAAACAGGGTACCCGAGTACCGCCGGGGAGATCCGTGCCGCCGCGCAGGCGCTCCGCAGGGAGATCGTGCAGTTCCTCGCCTCGATTCCGACCGAGGCGTTCTTCGCTCCTCAGGGCCAGTCCTGGTCACCGGCTTGGCACGTGCGGCATCTCACGAAGGCAAATTTTCCGTTCGCACGGGCCTTGCGCCTGCCGAAGATGGTTCCACGCCTGCTTTTCGGGAAGGCGTCGCAGCCGTCGCGCAGCTTCGACAAGCTGCGGGAGGACTATCGCGCCCGCCTCGCGGCCGGAGGGCAGGCCGGCCGGTTCGCGCCGTCCGACAAAGAGCTGCCGAGCGACCTCGTGGCATGGCGCCAGGAGATCGTCGCCATCTACGAGCGCTCGGTGACCGACTGGATCGCCGGTTCGCAACAATGGCCCGAACGGGCGCTCGACCGCATCCGCCTGCCTCATCCCCTCCTGGGCAAGCTGACGGTGCGCGAGATGCTGTTCTTCACGCTCTACCACAATGCCCATCACATGGCGATCGTGACCCGGCGGCTGGCGGGCGGCTAGGAGTGCGCGGCAGAATTACCTTTCACCGAAGGACGTAGAGACGCTCCCAGCCCGTCCACGACACCCTCCGCAGGCCAATAACGGCGGGACGTCTCCGACGCGGCTATAACCTCCCGAAAGAAGATGAACCTACGACGGGGCGATACGCCTCTCGGGCTTCCGGTTTCCTCAAGATCCTTCCCCCGCCATGGGTTGGGGCTGATCGGGCCGGGATTCCCGCCCCGGAGACGTCCCGACGCCCAGGGCCTGCGGTCGGTATCGTGAAACGGGCTGGGAGCGTCTCTACATCCTTCGCTGAAGGTCGTATTCTGCCGCGCAGGTTCCTAGAACATATAAGCCAGCGCCAGCCCCACCTGCGCCCCCATCATCATCAGATACATGTGCTTCCAGGACGGGTGATTCTCCGTCTCGGTGAGGGATTTTGGATCGCGCACCAGGAGGTAGACGGTATAGGCGCCCCAGAGGGTGAAGAGGATGCCCATGGCCGTCAGCAGGGTCGGGTTGCCGGTGAGGATGGCGTGCCGCGGATTCTGCGGATCCCGCAGGTAGGCTCCCAACGGCAGCAGGAGCCAGGGGAGGACGAAGAAGGGGGCCATGATCCAGGCCGCCTTCTTCGCTCCGTAGAGGATGGGCAGCGTCTTGCAGCCGCCGGCGCGGTCGCCTTCCATGTCCGCGAAGTCCTTGGTGGAGGCGGCTCCGATCAGGAAGAAGCCGATGACGCCGCCGATGTACCAGGGCTCCGTGTAGGTCACGTGCGCCACCATCGCCCAGCCGGCCACCTTGAGCAAAACCCCACGGGGAATCGCGATCGTGAGGTTGGCCAGCATGCCCCGGATCTTCGTGCGCCCCAGCTCCGGCGCCGAGTAGACGAAGGTGAAGACGAGCCCCGCCAGGTAGATGAAGAAGGTGACGTGCTCGGAGAGCGGCGCCGTGAGCTTCTGCTGCAGCGTGTCGTAGGGAAAGGGCACGACCAGCCAGGTGGGGATCAACGCCAGGGCGTAGAAGATCCAGGTGAAGATCCACGCCTCGCGCACCGACAGCTCCCCGGTGACCAGGGGACGGTTCGGCTTGTTGAGGCGGTCGATCTCCAGGTCGTAGATCTGGTTGATCGCATTGGACGCCGCGTTCATGAAGCTGGCGCAGAGCGAGCCCAGGATCACCGTGAGCACGACGGGCGTCGAGAGCATCCGCGCCGGATCGGGATTGTGCACCGAGCCGAAGGCGCAGACGGAGCCGGAGACGATCCCCAGCAGCGGCGGCAGGAGCGTGAAGGGACGGGCGAGCTGGCTGTAGAGAGAGAGCTTGGAGGCCATGTCTAGTATGCGGTCCAGGGCGCGAACGCCGCGGCGATCAGCGCTCCCACCAGGGTGTTCAGGAAGTTGAGGGCTTCGTTGTCGAGGAGCTGCCGCTTTTCGAGCGCCGCTCCCACGATGCTTTCGAACGTCGTGCCCAGGAACGCCGCCACCACCACCGCCACCACACCCAGCCAGGGATAGAGCCCAAGGGCCGCGCCGAGAGCGGCGACGACAGCCGAGGCCAGCACTCCCGCGAGCGTCCCCTCCAGGGAGACGGCCCCCTCGGTGCCGCGCGGCACCGGCCGGAAGGTGG
Organism: Thermoanaerobaculaceae bacterium; assembly: GCA_963717295.1. Taxonomy (GTDB): domain Bacteria; phylum Acidobacteriota; class Thermoanaerobaculia; order Multivoradales; family UBA5704; genus DATARR01. The sequence goes on along the minus strand of OY970330.1, from coordinate 4,783,004 downwards.
TGAGGAGGAAGGTGCGCCGGCCGAGGAGCTGGCCGATCTCGCTCGACGAGGTGTCCGAGGCGGCGGTGGCGAAGGCTCCGGCGAAGGCGAGGCCGAAGAGGACACGGTAGTCCGTGACGCCCGCGAACACCGCGCAGGCCGTGGCCACACCGGCGTTGGCCAGGGCGTGCCGGGCGCCGCGGCGCCCGCCTTTCTCCTGGGCCAGCTTGGCCGCCGCTTTCTTGCGGTAGCCGAGCTTCGTGCAGGCGCTGCCGATGACGAAGAAGGCCAGCAGCAGCAGGTAACCCCGCCAATCGACGAAGGCGTAGATGAGGAAACCCACGAGGAAGCCGGCCACCACGCCGGACACGTCCACCGTGCGCGCCGCGTAGGCCGCTCCGGCCAGCGCCGCGTTCACCAAAACCGCGAAAAGCAGGCGCGTGGGGAGGGCCGGATCGGCCAGGAAAGCGCCCCAGTGACCCTGCGTCAACACCAGGCCCAGTAGGAAGAGGCCGGAGACGAGGGGCACGCCGAGGTTGTCGTCCAGCCCCTGGGGCAGGGACTCCAGAGCGGCGGCGATCAGTGCCGTGGCAAAGCCCGCGGCGAGCGCGAATGCCAGGCCGTAGGACCTGCCCTGGACCGGCGCCGTCCACACCAGGAGGACGCCTGCCGCCACGGCGCCGAAGACGACATAGGCGAGGCTCCCCATCCAGCTCTTACGCGGGTTCCAGGGCAGCTTGCGGCGGCCGAGGGTCATGCCCACGATGGAGGCCATGCCATCGCCGAAGGCGAGAATCCCCCAGGCTCCCGCCGCCACTTCCAGGCGCTGCCAGAAGACGAGGATCAGCAGCAGCACGGCGAGCGGATAGAGGATGATGCCGAGCGAGCCGCCGGCCTCCAGCTCCGCCGGCCGCCACAGCTTCCGGCCGCCGATGCGGGGGAGAAGGAAGAGGTTGAAGCCGAGGGCGCCGGCCGCGAGCACTGCGGCCCAGAGGGGACCCAGGAAGCGCAGGGAGAAGGCGATCACCCCCACGCCCATGTGGGTGACCTTGCGCGCCAGCTCGCCGCGGGTAATCGCGTTCACGGGATCTGCCCGCTCTCCCGCAGCCACGCCGCGGTGGTGCTCAAGCCCTCGGCCAATGGACGCGCCCGGTAACCCAGCTCCTTCTCCGCGCGGCTCGAATCGTAGGCCCAGTCGTGGCGGTAGACGTCGACGAGATCGGGGGTGAGCTGCGGCGTCGTGCCGCGCAGCTGCGCCCAGCTCTTCTGGAGGGCGCCGGCCGCCTTGGCGAGGAAATCGGGCATGCGCAGCGATGGAATCCTGGCGCCGAAGATGCGGCCGACGGTGGCGTAGAAATCGCCCTGGGTCACGTTCTCGCCGCCGAGCACGAACCGCCGCCCCGCCGGCCCCGGGCTCTCCAGGATCTGGGCGACGCCGCGGGCCACGTCGTCGACGAAGACGTAGTTCCACCGCCGCTCCGGCTTCCCCATCAGGGCGGGAAGCTTCCCCTTCACGAGGTCCAGAATGTGCCGCACGACGATGTTGCCCTCGGTCAGCTCGCCCGGGCCGTAGATCACGCCCGGGTAGACGACGTCGAGGGGGGCGCCATCGGCCACGGCCTTCCGGGCGAGGCGGTCGGAGAGGGCCTTGGTGCGCTCGTAGTCGTTGATCCAGATGCGGTCAGTGGAGGGAGCGTTCTCGTCGAGCATGCCGCCGGGGCCGCGCTCCGTGGGGCCGAGCGCCATGAAGCTGGAGACGTAGACGATGCGCCGCACCGTCCCCGCCGCCTCGGCCGCGGCCAGGACGTTCTCCAATCCGCCGATGTTGATGCGGTCGAACTGCTCGCGGGGCGCGAGGATCTTCACCAGGGCCGCCGCGTGAATCACGGCGTCGCAGCCGTCGACGGCGCGCTTCAGGCTCTCGCGGTCCGTGACGTCGCCCTCGGCGTACTCGACGCCCGCCGGGAAGCGCTCGCGGGAGGAGCCCCGCCGCACCAGCAGCCGCAGCGAGTGCCGGGGAGCCAGCTCGGAGACGATGTGCCGGCCGAGGAAGCCGGTGCCGCCGGTGATGAGAACTTTCATACGTTGGCCTCCTTCCACAGGTCCGCGAGCGCGTCGTCCAGGGTTCGCCGGGTTTCCCAGCCCAGGGCTCGCAGGCGGCTCGCGTCGCCTGAGAGATAGGGGATGTCGAACGGACGGGGCTTGAAGACGCCCTCCTTCACTTCGACCGTCACGCCCGAGATCGCCTGGAGCCGGTCCAGAGCGTGGCCCATCTGAACAGCTTTGCCGGAGGACAGATTGTAGACGGTCCCTGGACTTCCCTTCTCGGCCAGCAGGCGATAGGCGGCGGCCCCGTCGTCGACATGGACCATGTCGCGCGACGTCGAAAGATCGCCGGTCTCCAAAATCGCGGGTTTCTTGTCCCGGCGGATCTCAGCCAGCTTGGCGGCCCAGCGGGGAAGGGCAAAGTTGGGCGACTGGCCCGGACCGATCAGATTGAACGAGCGGACGATGACCGCGTTGCCGCTGCCCAGCGCCAGCCGTTCGGCCGCGGCCTTGGTCAGGGCATAGGGGGTTTGGGGCGCGATACGGCGATCTTCGGGGATCGGCTGCTCTTCGCGAGGCACGGAGCCGTAGACATCGGAGCTCGACGCGATCACCACCGGCCGCCCCTCCGCCGCCGTGAGCACGTTCTCAGTCCCTACCACGTTGACCCAGAAGTAGTCGGACATCTTCGACCATTCCCAGGACTCACCGATATGAGAGAGGCCCGCGAGATTGACGATCGCGTCCGGATCGGCCGCCGCGATTGACCGCCTCAAGGCCTCCCGGTCCAGCAGGTCCACCTCGTGGAGATCCACGCCCGCCATGCTGGGCGGCGGGCCAATGTACGTGCCGCTCACGAGGTCTCCCCGCTCGAGCAAGTGGCGGGCGAGCCGCGAGCCCACGAAGCCGCCGATGCCGGTGATGAAGACGCGCATGAGAGGTCCGCGGGATAATCTAGCTCTGAATGCGCGCCTTGCGCTCGGTCAGCACCTTGCGCCAGTAGTCGAGCAGGTCGCGCACCGTCTGCTCGAAGGGAATCCGCGGCTCCCAGCCGGTGTCGGCGCGGAACTTCGAGCTGTCGCCGATGAGGATCTCGACGTCCGAGGGGCGCAGGCGGGCCGGATCGACCTGCGTCTCCACCTTGACCCGGGAGAACGAGAGCACGAGCTCCAGCATCTCGCGGATGTGGATGCCGTGGCCGGTGGCGATGTTGTAGACCTCGCCCGGCTTGGCCTTGGTGACGGCGAGCCAGTAGGCGCGCACCATGTCGCGCACGTCGGTGAAGTCGCGGATGGCTTCCATGTTCCCCACGTGGATCACCGGCTCCTGAAGCCCCAGCTCGATGGCCGCCACCTGGCTGCAGAAGTTCGAGGTGACGAACACCTGGCCGCGGCGCGGGCCGGTGTGGTTGAAGCCCCGGGTGCGGATCGCCTTCAGGCCGTAGCTCTGGAAGTATTGATAGCCAAGGTAGTCCTGGCTGACCTTGGAGACGGCGTAGGGCGACAGCGGCCGCAGCGGATTGGTCTCCTTGATCGGCGTCTCGTCCGGGTGGACGAGCCCATACTCCTCGCTGGAGCAGGCGATCTGCACCACCGGGTCGAGCTTCAGGGAGCGGATGGCCTCGAACAGGTTGGTCTGCCCGGTGACGTTGGTGATGATGGTATCGCTCGGCGCGTTCCAGCTCGCCGGCACGAAGCTCTGGGCCGCGAGATGGAAGATGTAGTCCGGCCGCGTGATCTCCAGCGCCCGGTGCACCGAGGTGTAATCGCGCAGATCGGCCTCGACCAGATTGATGCGGCCGTCTCCGAGGTGCTCCACGTTGTCCATGCGGCTGCGCCAGCGGAAGGTACCGAAGACCTCCACGCCCGGCTGCTCCGCCAGTATGTATTCCGCCAGATGGGACCCGGCGAAGCCGGTGATCCCCGTAATCAGTGCTCTCATCCTCTTGCTCTCCCTTCTCTCAGATCCCGCGATGCCCGCAATGTCCGGAGGGTTTCGACCAGCCCCCACTCCCAGGGCTCCACCGGCCGGCCCACGCACTCTTCGAAGCGTGTTACGTCCAGCACCGAGTACGCCGGGCGCGGGGCGGGGCGGGGAAACTCGGCCGTGGTGACGGACACCACCTCCACCCCACCGCACCACAGGCGGGCGATCTCGGCGGCGAAAGCGTACCAGGAGACGGGCTCCCGGTTGCGATAGTGAACGATGCCGGTGACCTCGCGCCGCGCCAGGTCGAGCAGGGCGCGGGCGAGAAACGGCGTGTAGGTGGGGCAGCCCTCCTGATCCCGCACCACCCTCAGGGGCACCTTGCCGGCGGCGATCAGGTCCACCATGGTGGCCACGAAGTTGGGTCCGCCGGGGCCGAAAAGCCAGCTCGTGCGCACCACCAGCCCGCGCTCGTAGGCCAGCGCATGGGCCTCGCCGGCCAGCTTGCCGCGGCCGTAGACGGAGAGGGGATTGGTGGGCGAGTCCTCCCGGTAGGGCGTGCTCGCGGTGCCGTCGAAGACGTAATCCGTCGAGACCTGGATCAGCGGCGCTCCGGCGCGCTTCGCGACCTCCGCGACCCGGGCGACCGCCGCGCCATTGACGGCGAAAGCCTGAGCCTGGTCCGTCTCGCAGAGGTCCACCTTGGTGAAGGCGGCGCAGTTGACCACCAGCTCGGGACCGAACGAGCTCACCCAGCCGAGATCCGCGGCAGCGTCCGCGACATTCGCCTGGGCATGGGAGAGCCCCAACGCGGCCCAGCCGCGAGACCTTGCCTCCGCGACCACCGCCTGGCCCAGCATGCCCGTTCCGCCGAAGACCAGGCAGCGCATTTAAGAGATTCCGACCTCCGAGTTGTCCCCCACCATGAAGCGGTAGGCCTTGGGCTTCTGATCGGTCTTGACGATGCGCACGTTGCGGCCGATCAGCGAGCCGTCGATGCGCAGGGGAATGTCGCGGATCTCGCTGTCGGCGAGGACGATGGAGTTCTCCATCTCGCAGGCGACCAGCGTGCAGCGGTCGCCGATCGAGGTGTAGGGGCCGACGAAGGCGTTCTCCAGCCGGGCGCCGTCGCCGATCACCACCGGGCCGCGCACCAGCGAGTCGACGAGCACGACGCCCTCGCCGAGCTTCACCCGCCCTTCGATGCGGCTGCCCTTGCCGATCTCGCGGCGGTTCGCGCCGTCGGGCATCTCCAGCCCTTCGAGGACGATGCGGTTGGCCTCCAGCATGTCCTCCAGCTTGCCCGTGTCCTTCCACCAGCCGCGGACGATGTGGGGGTGGACGTCGAGGCCGCGGTCGATCAGGTTCTGGATGGCGTCGGTGATCTCGAGCTCGCCGCGGGGCGAGGGCGCGATAAGCTTGACCGACTCGAAGATCGACGAGTCGAACATGTAGACGCCCACCAGCGCCAGGTTGCTCTTGGGCTCCGGCGGCTTTTCGACCAGCCGGCGGACCTTGCCCTCGCCGGTGAGCTCCGCCACCCCGAACTGCTCGGGGTTGGGCACCTCGGCGAGCAGGATCTCCGAGTTGCAGCCGAGGGCCTGGAACTCCTCCACCAGGCTCGCGATGCCGCCGGCGATGAGGTTGTCGCCCAGATACATGACGAACGGCGAGCCGGCGAGGAACTCCTCGGCGATCAGCACGGCGTGCGCCAGCCCCAGGGGAGCCTCCTGCGGGATGTAGGTCACCCGCGCGCCGAAGCGGGAGCCGTCGCCCACCGCCGCCTCGATCTCCCGGCGGGTGTCGCCGACGATGATGCCGATCTCCGTGATGCCGGCCGCCACGATCGACTCGATGGCGTAGAAGAGCACCGGCTTGTTGGCCACCGGCACGAGCTGCTTGGCCGAGGTGTGAGTGAGAGGACGCAGGCGCGTCCCCTTGCCGCCCGAAAGAATCAGCCCCTTCAAATCGAATCTCCGAAGAATGCGGTGCTTACGGCTGGCTCGTCGAGCTGCGGCTCGTCAGATCGAGGAACGTGCCAACGTTCTTGAGCGTCAGGGCGAAGCGGATCTCGCGGTCCTGCACGCCCAGGGTGCCGGTCGCGCTCTGGAACTTCCGCAGCTCGACGCGCAGGCCATAGCACTGGGAGGTGTAGTTGGCGACCAGCGTCTCGCTCTGCAGGAGCTGCTGCTCGAAGTCGTAGTTGATCTGCGCCTCCAGGCGCAAGCCCCAGGGCGCGATGCTGTAGCCGCCGCCGAGGCGGATCTGGTTGGACAGCGAGTTTTTGAGCTCCACCTGATAGTTGGTGAACCAGGTGGCGGCCACGTAGTTGTTGAGCCCGAAGCCATAGTTGCCGGTCAGCGAGGTCGAGGAGATGCCGCTGAACAGGGTGTTGTAGTTCACCTGGATCTTGAGGCTGATCTTGTCCGTGGGGTTGTAGCGCAGCAAGGTCTCCAGCGGACCCAGGGCGGTGGTGTTCGTGCCGTCGATCGAGGACTGGAACGGCGACGCGGCGTCGAAGCTGTAGTTGCGGGCGACCTCGAAGAGGAGCACCTCGCGGGCGTTGCCATTCTCGACGTTGGGCTTGGCCAGGATGCGGTTGTCGAGGGCGAAACGGCCGAAGTTGGTCGCGCTGGAGGTATCGACCTCGTCGAACAGCGGGATGTTCTCCGGATCCTTGACCTCCCCCTGATAGTTGTAGGTCCAGCGCGGCTCGATGATGTGCTTGATCTTGTAGCCGCCCAGCGTGCCGTCGAAGATCTTCGAGACCGAGGGGCCCACGATCTCCGCGCTCGCCACCGGAAAGGTGCGCGTGCGGGTGTCGCCGGTGAAGCCGTTCTGATCGGCGTTCAGGGTGTCGCCGTACCAGGTGCCTCGCTCGCCGCCCGTCACCGAGAGGTTGAGCCAGGGAACCGAGCGCACCGGCAGAGTGACCTGCGGGAAGAGATCGAAGCGGCCGTACTTGCCCGTGTAGCTGCCGGGCCGGTCGAGGTCGAGATAGTCGAGCGAGCTGTCGACCTGCAGATAGAACGGGGTGTTGAGGATGCGCGTCGAGCGCAGCTTGTACTGGAGCTCCGGCAGCTTGCGCTGGGTGACCGTGGAGCTCAGGGTGATGAAGGTCTCGCGGCTGCTGAGCAGCAGGTTGACCAGGTTGGCGCCCCAGTTGCCGGTGACGAAGCCGCGGCTGTCGATGAAGCGCAGGGTGTTCTGGTCGAAGCTGCGCTCGAAGTCGCGGAAGAAGTTGAAGTCCGAGTAGTTCTGGTAGTGGACGACGGCGCGCATGCCCTGGGGCAGGTCGTCGGTGGTCTGGTTGAGGTCGACCTTCCAGCGCCACTGGTTGACGGTGGAGTCGCGCACGAAGTAGGTGAGCAGGTCTCCCCGCGTGCCGGCGCTCGGCCGGTAGCGGAACTCGTCGCCCAGCCCCAGGTAGTTCCTGGTGAAGAGGTCGACGTGGAACGTCGTGTCGTAGCTGCGCCCCAGGGTCTGGAAGTAGGCGAGCCCCAGGGAGGCGCCGCGCAGGTCCGAGTAGCCGACGTTGGGGATCAGCAAGCCCGAGCTGCGCTCCTTCTTCGCTGGCCAGACGATATAGGGGGAGTAGAAGAGCGGCAGCGATTTCGCCCGCATCGTGGCGTGCTTGATGTGGGCGTAGCCCTCCACCTGGATGCGCGCCTCCTTGAGGCGGAAGCTCCAGTCGGGCACCGGCTGGGTGCAGGAGGTGAAGATGCCGTCGCGCACCACGTAGGTGTCGGCGCCGGTCTTCTCCACCTCGCGGCCCTTGAAGTAGTAGTCGGGCGCCACCTGGCCGGCGGCGTTCTCCAGCTTGCCGGTCTTCGAGTCGAGGCTGAAGACGGTGGTATCGCCCGTCAGCCGGCGGGGACCCTGGTCGATGATCACGTTGCCCTTGGCGACGACCACCTTGGTCTTGAGGTCGATCTCCGCCTCGTCGGCCTTGAGGTCGATGTCCTGATAGCGGATCTGGACACCGCCGGTGAGGACGGCGTAGTCCTCCCGCTTGTATTCGAGGTTGCCGGCGCTGCCGGCGGCGCTGCCGCCCCCCTTGGCCCCTTTGCTGCCGGGCTCGGGGGTGAACTTGAGGTTGAAGTCGAGCCGCCCCGGGCCGGCGCCCGGCGGACCGGCCGCCGCCGCGAGGGCCGCCGGCGAAATGGGGGCCGGCGAAGCCTGAGGCACCCCGGCGGTCGGCTGGCTCGCCGGCGTCGGAGCGATCTGCTGGATCGGCCCCTGGGGCACCAGCTCGGGAGGCGTCGCGGCCGCGGGCGGCGGCGAGACCGGCTGCGGGGTCTGTAACGCCTGGGCCGTAGCGGGCAGGCGTCCGAGGAAAGGCGCCAGGCCGAGCGCCAGCAAGAGGGCCGTGCGATGAGAGTGTCGTAGTCCGCGCATGAGAGCGCCGGCTAGTCTACAAGCTCGACGACCATGGCGGTAGCCTCGCCGCCGCCGATGCAGATGGCGGCGCAGCCGAGACGGCCGCCGCGCTCGCGCAGGGCATGCAGCAAAGTGACGAGGATGCGGGCGCCGGAAGCCCCGATGGGGTGCCCGAGGGAGACGGCGCCGCCGCGGACGTTGACCCGGTCCGCCGGCAGCTCGAGGTCGTGCAGGAAGGCCATCGCCACCACCGCGAAGGCCTCGTTGATCTCCCAGAGATCGATGTCCGCGGCTTTCAGGCCCGCCCGCTCCAGCACCGCCCGCACGGCACCGCCGGGCGCCGTGGTGAACCATTCGGGCTTCTGCGCCAGCGAGGCGTGGGCGAGGACGCGGGCGATCGGCTTCAGGCCCCGCCGCGCCGCCTCCGAGGCGGTGGTGAGCACCAGGGCGGCGGCGCCGTCGTTGATCTTGCTGGCGTTGCCGGCGGTGACGGTGCCGTCCTTCGGCTGGAAGGCCGGACGCAGGGTGCCGATGCGGGAGAGGTCGGACTTGAACGGCTCCTCGTCGCGGTCCACCACCACCGGCTCGCCCTTCTTCTGGGGGATCGAGACGGGCACGATCTCCTCGGCGAACAGCCCCTTCTCGGTGGCCTCGCGGGAGCGCCGGTAGCTCTCGACGGAGTAGGCGTCCTGCGCCTCGCGGCTGAGCTTGTACTCGGCGGCGCAGAGCTCGGCGCAGTTGCCCATGTGGACGTCGCCATAGGGGTCCCAGAGGCCGTCGAGGATCATCGAATCGAGGAACTTGCCGTGGCCCAGGCGCAGGCCGTCGCGCACGCCGGGGGCGAGATAGGGCGTCTGGCTCATGCTCTCCATGCCGCCCGCCGCCACGATCTTGAAGTCGCCGCAGCGCAGGTCGTTGGCGGCGATCATCACCGCCCGCATGCCGGAGCCGCAGACCTTGTTGAGGGTGATGGCGCCCGTCGCGGGCGGGCAGCCGGCGCCGAGGGCCGCCTGGCGGGCCGGGGCCTGGCCCTGGCCGGCGGTGAGGACGCAGCCCATGTTGACCTGCTGCACGTCCTCGGGAGACAAGGCCGCGCGCTCGATGGCGGCGGCAAGGGCGCGCGCCCCGAGGGCGTGCGCCGGAAGGCTCGAGAGCGCACCCTGGAAAACTCCAATCGGCGTGCGCACCGCGCTCAAGATGACGACGTCGTCCATGACCTCTCCTGTGATGCGGGCCTTGAGGGGGAGTTGCCGGCCGCCCGTGCGACCCTGCGGGACGTGGAGGATGCTAGCACACGGTACAATGCGCCCCGCAATGGAGACGGCCTTGAAAACCCTGGGGATCGATTTCGGCGAGAAACGAATCGGCCTGGCCATCTCCGACCCGGCCGGCCGCGTCGCCGTGCCGCTCGCCACCCTGGAGCGCCGCAACGACCGCTCCGCCGTGCGGCAGATCGCGGAGATCGCGCGCAGCGAGGGGGTCGAGCGGCTGGTGCTGGGCGAGCCGGTGGGCCTGGATGGCCGGCGCGGGCCGGCCGCCGAACGGGTGGAGCGCTTCGGCCGCAAGCTCGCCGGGCTGACCGGGCTGCCGCTCACCCTGATCGACGAAGCGCTGACCACCGTCGTGGCGGCCGAGCGGCTGCGCGAGGCGGGGATCGATCCCCGCCGGCAGCCGGAGCGGCTGGATGCGCTGGCCGCCCAGATCCTGCTCCAGGATGCCCTGGATCGCAGAGCCGCTTTTTAGAGGACAAATCAAAGGAGACACCGTGGCGAAAAGCAAGCAGCCCAAGGGCAAGAAGAGCGGAGGCTGCCGGCGGATCGCCCTCGGGGTGGTGATCCTGTTGCTGCTGCTCATGATCCCGGCCGGCTTCGTGGGCTGGTCGTGGTGGAAGCTGCAGCGCCCCTACAAAGGCTACCCGGAGCCCGAGCGGGAGGTGACGATCGCCCCCGGCCTGAGCGCCACCCAGATCCTCCTCAACCTGCAGAAGGAAGGGGTTCTGGCCGACGCCCGGCTGGCCCGTTTCTACCTCATCTACTCGATGCGCGACCCGAAGATCCAGGCCGGCGAGTACCTCTTCCACGGTCCGCTGTCGAGCCCCCAGGTCCTGCACATGCTGGTGCGGGGCAAGACGCTCACCCACAGCTTCACCCTGGTCGAGGGGATGACCCTGGAGGAGATGGCCGAGCAGCTCGCCACCCAGGGCTTCGGCCGCCGGGAGGTGTTCCTCGCCGAGATGCGTTCGCCGCGGCGCATCGCCGACCTCGACCCCGAGGCCCGCGACCTCGAGGGCTACCTCTTCCCGGAAACCTACGGCTTCGCCGCCCGCACCAGCGAGAAGGAGATCGTCGACATGCTGGTGCGGACCTTCCGCCGCCGTTTCGAGAAGTCGGTCCGGCCGCTGCTCGCCGAAGGGTCCTCGGGCCGCGGCGTGCGCCATGTGGTCATCCTCGCCAGCATCGTCGAGAAGGAGGCCAAGGCCAAGAAAGAGCGGCCGCTCATCGCCGCCGTCTACCAGAACCGCTTCGACCAGAAGATCGGCCTGGCGGCGGACCCCACGGTCATCTACGCGCTCAAGAAGCTCGGCCGCTGGAACGGCAACCTGACGCGCGAGGACCTGCGGATGGACTCGCCCTATAACACCTACCGCTGGTCCGGCTTCCCGCCCGGCCCCATCGGCTCACCGGGGCTCGCCAGCCTGGAGGCCGCCGCCGCTCCGGCGCACGTTCCCTACATCTACTTCGTCAGCCGCAATGACGGCACCCACGTCTTCGCCGAGACCCTGGCGGAGCACAACCACAACGTCGAAGTCTGGCAGCGCCAGTACTGGCGGGACCGGCGGCGGGAGGGGCAGGCCGGGCGCTGAGCCGCCGGGGATTCGGAATGCAGTCGGCCGGTGATCCAGCCTCTCAGCAAGGCGCGGCCGCGACCAGTGAACGGCAATCCGTTAGGGCACTATGAGCCTCTTTCGCACACGCAAGACCTCTCTCGAAGCCGCGCCAGGCCCCAGCCCGTGGTACCGGCGAGACCCACAGGGTGCGTTGCCAGGCTTCCGTTGGCGCCTTGCTGGGGATGGCGCTGCCTCCTCTGGCAAGACCCTTCTTGTGGGCCGGTCCGGGCCGGTGGCAATCCTCGGCTTCTACAACTACATCATGCCGCTGGACGAGCAGACACTTCTGGTCTGGCATCAGAAACATGTCGAATCCGGGCAAACGGCTCCAGTTCTCCTGACAGTTCTCCGTCCGAGCGCCCTGCCTCCACTCTCTGGCGAGCTCGAATCGACTTACCAGCGAATGAACGAGCAACGAGAGTCGCTGCTCATCGAAGGAGAGGCGCTGAGCGTAGCCAGCATTCCCACTAGCGAAGCACTTGAACTGTGCGGTGTGTCGTTTCCTCCGGAGGTCAGGCACGTTCCAGAACTACTCATTCTTTGCCATTCCTCTGTTGTGGAGGCGGCTCCGTCTTGGGAAAACGGCGACCTCGCGCTCATGATTGCCTGCCCAATTGAGTCAACAGTTCGGCTCTATGGTCAAGACTGGTTCAACAAGGGAGGCATGGACTTTGGCTACCAATGGATCACCCGCGTCGCAAGAGATCCTCAAACCAGCAAGGTCCACGGCGAGGGCATTCGTATCTCCCCGTTCGTCCTGGACTCAAGCCTCAGGCAGCGGGAAAGGTGAGGAACACCATGCTCGTTGAAGCACGGGTAACCATCAAGGGATCCAAGGCGGCGATCTGGGCCGCAATCGCCGATATCGAGAATGCCGCGAAAACCATCAGCGGAATCGAAAATATTGAGATTATCGAAAAACCGGCAAGCGGGCTCGTAGGACTGAAGTGGCGAGAGACCCGAATGCTATTCGGCAAGCCAGCTGCCGCGGAAAAATGGATCACCGATGCTGCTGAGAACGAGTTCTACAAAACCAGAGCAGAAAGCGATGGATTCGTATTCTTATCCACCATGAGTATCTCAGAGAACAGCGGCGGCCTTACGTTGACCAACTCTCATGATTCCAAGCCGCAAAGTATCGTTGCAAAACTAATGTCGCTCCCGATGGTGTTTCTGTTCAAGGGCGTGGCGAAAAAGGCGCTCCTGCAAGACCTGAACGATATCAAGGCCGCGGTCGAACAGGAATGATCGTAGAACACGCTCTCCTCAACCACCACCAGACCTCGGAGGTTCAATGAAGCGAGTCACTGCCCCCTCTCTTCCGTCCTTCCAAGCTGGGAGACTCGTGGCTGCTGGCCCACGCCTTCAGCCTTGCCAGAGGTCATCGTGGCCGCCACATCGGTGCCAGCCTTCTGTAGTGCGTGTCGTGAAGCGCGCTACAACCGAAATCATGCACGCGATCGTTGGCGTGGTCAGCGTACTGCTGATCGGCCTCACGCCAGCGCAAGGGGCGGGACTCACCAAGTCGCAGGACGACTGCGCCGGACTCTACGCCTCGGGATTCACGGACGACGTCGACCATGACTTCGCTGTTTGTCCGGATGAGAACGGGAATGTATCGCTGACACCAAACGTATCCAAGGACGTGAATGGGATGCCGGAGATCGACGATCTCTTCAAAGGTGACGACTATGCGGCGTGCCGAGACATCTTCAACAAGCGACCGTTTTCCACCGCGATGAAGGCCATCGGCAAAGGCCTGCCACCGGGCGGAACGGCCGGAGAGCTCACGCAACGCGTCATGCTCTCCCTGTTGGAGCGGACCCGCTGGCGGTGGGAGTACTTTGAGCCGGAACAAACTCCTGATGGCGACACGATCTATGCCTGCACGGATCTAGGAGCCGCCAACAGCAGCTCCGTGATTCATCTCTACAAGACGATTTGCAAGGCGGACGCGCTCTACCTGAACGAAATTGCCCGTCTGAACCTGGGAAGTCGTTTCTATCTCGTGGCGACGCACGAGCTTGGCCATGTGATCGATAACTCTGCGGGACCCCTTCCATTCGCGTCGGATCGCGAGACACGCGCGACCACCTATGGCGCCGTAATTGCGCAGTGCCACACCCGCGTATGGCAGAGACTGCTGCGAGACTTAGGAACCGACCCCCACTTGGTGCGGGCCGATGTGTCTGAGGAGAAGCGGCGGCGGAGCGAGTTGCGCTGCATTGAAAAGAAGTGGGTGATGGCGGAGTCGGAGCTCGAAGATATGTGGCGCCATCCAAATGCAAGTGCCTCTGTATCATCTTCCATCCGCGCGGCGGCCGCATGCGCGGCGCGAGTCGGATCCCACATCAGGGCTCCACAACTCGATCATTGCCCGGTGCGGCCACTATCGCCGAGAGAGGTGACGCCCTTACCCCAGGCCGGTTCGGCAGGATCGCAGGCTCCCTGCTCCGATGCTGTGGCTGCACGGGCTCGGATTGTCCACGATAACCAACTCCTTCCTATCGTGGACGGCACCGACCTTGCGCTCATGTCCTTTTGCGACCCCGACGGTCCAAAACTGGTTGCATTGCTGGACGCGACCCTACTTGATCATAGCTACGCGCCCGTGCCCACCGTTGCGAGGATCGCCGCTGACCGCAACGTTCACTATGAGCCTCCGCCTTGCACGAGAGGCTCCGGATGTGAGTTCTTCGTGCGCATCGCCGAGTTGCCGCCAGGGCTTCGCTCGGTGGTCGCGGCGGATCCGCGCATCACGCAATCGGTGCCCGCCAGTTCGGGGGGCGCTCCCAACATCCCGGACCATTACTTCCTATCGCTGTTTGCACGTCACTCCTCGTCGAAGGTCGGCCACTACCAGATCACCAGATCCGGGACTCAGACGTACGGACCAGACTACAGCGATGCATTCTCCAATGCCGCGATCGAACTGATGCAAGATGCCTCCCGGGATGCCGACTTCTTCGAATGGAAGCATCCCCAGGCCCACGCGCAGTCCCCCAACGGCAACGACGGACTCCTGAGCGGCACGCAGGTCAAGGCGAAAGCCGATTACATCCAGTGGGAACGGGATGTTCTCCGGAAGATCGACGATCTTTGCGCCAGCAACGAGGTTCGCTCAGCTCTCTACTGGACTGGGTACGCCTTGCACGGAATTCAGGATCTGGCCTTCCATCGCGGCATCAGCAACGCCGAGCATGCATGGAGGGATTACGGCCGTGCGGTGACGGGCGAGCATGGTGTCGACACGAGTTTCCTGTTCAACGACAAGAAAGCACTCGCTGAATACGGTACTAAGGAATTTCTGCGCCGCTTGCGCGGCCGGCTCACCGGGCGCAATGAAATCGATTGCTGGAACCGAATGAGGCAATCCAGCCCGCGTCCATTGACGGCTTCCGAGAAGAAGACGCTCCATGGTGGCGAGCCTGACATCTCCCTTGATGAGCTTCTGCGCTATCACCACCTCGCCGAGGTCGTCGACGCAGCAGGCGCCGGGCAGGGAAGCGTCCTAATCAACCCGCAATGGGTAACCTTGACGTCGAACGAGGTCGACCGCGCAAGCCTAGCCCCTTTCCTCGATGAGATTTTCAACCCGTGACCGCCGTGATCAACGCCGAACTGACTTGGGTGGAGTCGGCGGAGTGCGTGCCGCGGCGCCCGACCAAGGCGATACGCGAGCTCTTCGGCAAGTAGCGGGAGCTTTCTTGTCGAGTCGGGTTCCCGCGGCCCTTCAGGCCGCAACGCGTTGTCAGTCCTTCCACCCAGGGCATCCGGCCTTCGGCCTCTGTGCCCTGGGCTCCGTTCTCCCGGCCCGTTGGGCCGGACGCCGCGCCCCTCCGGTGAGACGCCGGGGACTCCCAGCGTCATGCTCGCAACAGTCGACGCAACACAACGGTCCGCCAGAGGGTGCCAGGCTCTTCATGAACTGCGCACGTCCCCTACATCTACTTCGTCAGCCGAAACGACGGCACCCACGTCTTCGCCGAGACCTTGGCGGAGCACAACCACAACGTCGAGGTCTGGCAGCGGCAGTACTGGCGGGACCGGCGCAACCAGGCCGGTCGCTGAGCCGCCGGGGAGAGCGCGCGACGCATGAACGACTCCCCTCTGTCCGTAACACGTAGGAGCCAATCATCCGCAGATATGGACTGTAATTCCCAAATATGAGCCGTATCTGTGGATATGGCCCATCATCCCGGGATATGGGGCATCATCTTCAGATATGAGCCGTATCTGGATATACGGCTCGTGATCCCGGGATATGAGCCATCTCTCCAGATATGGGCTGTCATCCCCATATATGAGCCGTATCTGTGGATATGACTCGTCATACCGATATACGGGCCATCTTCCACAGATATGAGCAGTATCTATGGATATGAGGTGTCGTCTCCAGATATGGACGTCATCCCCGCCATCTTAACGCCAAGGTCGAGAGCGCCACGGCCCCAAGAACCTGCTTGACAGGCTCCATCTCTATGATCTACATTTTTCTACATGGCGAGCGGACAGACCCAGATTTCGGCCTTCATCTCCGACGGCACCAAAGACGCGCTCGAACAGTACGCCGAGGCGCACGGCTTGAAAAAGGCGTTCCTCATCGAGGAGGCGCTCCTTCATCATCTCCAGGCACTGCGCGAGTTGCCTCTCGACGTGATCATCCCGGTGCGGTTGGTCGTATCGCGTGACAGCGGAGAGGCGATGCTCGAACGTGTCGCCAAGCCGCGGCGCCCGACCAAGGCGATGCGCGAGCTTTTCGGCAAGTAGCATGGCCATCGCGGTTCGAAAGCTTCGTCCCGACGATGACCGGAGTACGTTCGACAGTGGAGATCCGGATCTCGACAGGTTCTTCAAGCGATTCGCGGGACAAAACCAGTTCAAGCACTACGTCGGAACCACCTACGTCGCCGAAGAGGCGCGACTCCTCGTCGGATTCGTCACGGTGTCGGCTGCGCAGGTCGAGATCCGGGACATCCCACCCGCGAAACACGGGCGCCTGCCTCGCTACCCTCTCCCTGTCCTTCGGCTCGCGCGTCTGGCGGTGGACAAGAAGGCACAAGGGCGTGGGGTCGGGCTCACCCTCCTCAAGGCAGTCTTCGTCATGGCGCGGGCCATGGCCGGCGACTTCGGGTGTATCGGCGTTGTCGTGGACGCCAAGCCTCAAGCGGTTACCTTCTACAAGCGGTACGGATTTACCGCCTTGGAAGTGGTTCAGGGGCATCTCGGGGACCGACCCGAGCTATTTCCAATGTTTCTCGAGATCGGGGCGATTCCAGTAACATCTGACGAACAACCTGAGAAATGAAAGCTGCGGGGCTCCCCATAAAGGTTGGCCGCTCTTCGCCAGCTTAGGTGTGCGTGAGGTGGAGCGGCAAGGCGGGCTTAGGCTGGAGAGCCGCGCCGCCGGCAACCTGCCGCCGAGATGGTGGTCTCGTAGCGCCTCTGGGCTCTGCCGAGGATTCCGAGGACGATATCGTTGAGCCGGGGGCCGGCCGGAGTAGGAAGCGTCCCTGGACGGTGCGGCAGGTGCACGGCTTCGGATCGGACGGATCACCCTCTTATTGACGATCCTACGGAACCGGCGTAGGATACAAATCGTGTGGATCGGAACCTTAGGGAAAAGAGGCACAGATGAATTCAAACGCTGAAACGAACGCGGCGATGCCCGCCAATCAGGATAATGCCACCCAAGAAACTTCAGTTGATGGCAAATATGCTTCGGTGGGCGATCTCAAAATGTATTACGAGATTCACGGCACGGGGCGGCCTCTTGTTTTGCTTCACGGTGCTTTCATGTCGGCAACCGTCTATCCGGCACTCGCCGAGGGCAGACAAGTGATTGCCGTCGACTTGCAGGGACACGGGCGCACCGCCGACATTGATCGCCCACTTGCTTACGATCAAATGGCGGATGACACGGCGGCTCTTTTGAAACAACTCGAGATTGAGCAGACGGATGTATTCGGCTACAGCCTGGGCGGAAAGGTCGGGCTTGCATTGGCAATCAGACATCCCGAGCTCGTGCGGCGGCTAGCGATTTTCGGCGCGGCTTACAGATCGTTTGAAGAATCGTTTCCGCCCGATGTTCTTAAAGTCTTTAAAGAAGCCACGCCGGAAGCTTTCGCGCCGAAAGAGTTGAAAGAGCCATACGAGAAAATGTCGCCCGCTCCGAATTGGATAGGATTGGCAGCGAAGATACTCCAATCGGTGAGGAACTTTAAAGGCTTCTCGCCGGAGCAAATGAAAGCCATCAAAGCGGAGGTCTTTATCAGCGCGGGCGATCACAATGATGTCAGTCTTGAGGATATCGTTGAAATGCACAAACTGATTCCGAAATCACAGCTGGCGGTTTTCCCGAACACGGAGCATGTGGTTGTGATGACAAATCCAGATAAGGTGCTTGTTCAAGTCAGGGAATTCCTCAATGCTCAGATTGAAGAGGTCGTGCCGCCCTACGCGGCGCCTTCATCTGCCGCCTAGATGAAAGGGGTATCGGGAGGAATTGATGGAAAAGCCTCGAATCTTCCTCGGATCGTCAGGAAAGCAGGCGAAGCTGCTGCAGGCACTGACGCGCGGCCTTGAAGACGTCGCGCACGTCGAACCCTGGACGACATCCTTCAATCCCGGGACCACCACGCTGGAACGCCTCCTCGATCTGACGCGCGAAGTCGATTTCGCGGCATTCGTGTTCGCTCAGGACGACTGGACGACGAACGCCCCGACCGAAGCGCCTGCGCCCACGCCCGGTGAGGCATCCCCGCGAGATAATGTCGTCTTCGAGGCGGGTCTTTTCGGCGGAGTCCTCGGAATGCGCCGAACCTTCATTCTGCACGCCAGCGGCGCGAAGCTTCCAACCGATCTGCTGGGGCTCACGTGCGTGCGCTACGACGGATCGACCGGCTCAGCGGTGATGAAAGTCGTATGCCAGAAGCTTCGCGACGCGATCGAGAACGAGGGCCGCGTCACCCGCATCGAAGGGCTATGGTGGCAGTTTTCCTTGACGCAGCGCACCGCGAAGGAACCCTCGGCCGTGAGTCTTCTGAAGATTTCGCGAGATCGCAACGGCGCGCTCGAGGTGACCGGCCGTTCATGGCAGGAGGATGGCACCCTGTCGGCCAGGTACTGGAGCGAAGCGGTGAAAGAGAGGGAGGACGCTTCGGGCATCTTCTACTATTGGAAGGGCGAACGGCCCCTGAATCAGGACGCGCCGCAGCTGGAGGGGACGGGAGAGATCCGGACGGAGTCCGCCGATCGTGCCACGGGGTACTTCACGACACGTGCGGATACTCAGAAAGTAAACGCGCGCACTGCCGGCGTCTACGTGCGCGCGGAGCCAACGGACATGAGCGTCCTGGACGGCCAGGATGATCAGAAACGCGGCGAGCTCATCGCCGAGCGGCTCAGACATTGGAAGTCGATGAAGAGCACCTGACCGTCCGTCTGTCGTGGTTCGGGTACAGAAAAAGGAGCCTGGAAGCACCATGATCGTTGAAGCACAGGTGACCATCAACGGATCCAAGGCGGCGGTCTGGGCCGCGATCGCCGATATCGAGAACGCCGCGGAAATCATCCGCGGAATCGAAAATATCGAGGTTCTCGAAAAACCGGCAGACGGGCTCGTAGGACTGAGGTGGCGAGAGACCAGAATGCTCTTCGGCAAGCCGGCTACCGCGGAAAAGTGGATCACTGATGCGGCTGAGAACGAGTTCTACAAAACCAGAGCAGAAAGTGATGGATTCGTATTCCTGTCCACCACCAGTCTTTCAGAAAACAGCGGTGCCATTACGTTGACCAGCTCTCATGATTCCCAGCCTCAAAGTATCGTGGCAAAATTAATGTCGCTCCCCATGGTGTTTCTGTTCAAGGGCGTGGCGAAAAAGGCCATCCTGCAAGACCTGAACGATATCAAGGCCGCAGTTGAACAGAAATGATCGTAGAAAATACACTTTCCCTCACCACCACCCGACCTAGGAGGTTCTATGAAACGAGTCACTGGAATTGGCGGCATCTTCATGAGCGCCAAGGATCCCAAGGCGTTATGCGATTGGTACAAGAAGCACCTCGGGATCGACGTTCAGCCTTGGGGTGGAGCAGCCTTCGACTGGACTGATTCCGAAGGCAACCCGACCAAAGGGACTACGGCCTGGTCGATCGGTCCAGCGGACGGCAAGCACTTCGCTCCGAGCAAGTCGACCTTCATGGTCAACTATCGCGTCGAAGATCTGGCGGCACTTCTCAAAGCCCTGCGCGAGGAAGGTTGCGACGTGGTCGAGAAGACCGACGACTCGGAGTACGGGAAATTCGGATGGGTCATGGATCCGGAGGGCAACAAGGTCGAGCTCTGGCAACCGCCTGAAGGGCAATGAAGCTCGGTTACTCGCGAGGAGGACCGACGTCTAACGTTCGAGCGAACCGGCGACCGACAGGCGGCGAAGCCGGCTGTTGGGCGTCCGGTTGAGCGAGGGGTTAGGGTACTCCCGCCTCCCGCTGGCGCGTCAAACTTTGCGGAGCCCCTCCGAACTTTACGGCCGTCCGCCAAACGTTACGCCGTCTCAGCAAACTTTACGGCGTTCCAGCAAACCTTACGGCGCCCCGCCAAACTTTACGGCGGCTCATCTAGCCTTACAGCGCGGCACCAAACTTTACGTCGGTCCGCCGAACTCTACGGGACCACGCCAAACTTTACGGCGTCCTGCCGAACTTTACGTCGTCCCGCCAAACCTTACGCTGGCGCGTCAAACTTTACGGGGCCCCTCCGAACTTTACGGCCGCCCGCCAAACGTTACGCCGTCTCAGCAAACTTTACGGCATTCCAGCAAACCTTACGGTGCCGCGCCAAACTTTACGCCGTCCCGCCAAACGTTACGCGGTCCCAGCTAACTCTACAGTGTGCCGCCAAACCTTACGCCGGTCTGCCGAACTTTACGGAGCCGCGCCAAACTTTACGTCGCGCCGCCAAACTTTACGCTGGCCCAGCAAACATTACGTTGGCCCGTCAAACTTTACGCTGGACCGTCAAACTTTACGCTGGACCGTCGAAGTCTCCGCAAGCCCGGCAAAGTTACCGGAGCAGGATCGAACGGACACGACTAAGCGCAACGACTGCCAGCTCAGCTACGACCAGGACATGGCGCAGGCGCTCGGCGAACTGCGGCGAACCCTCCGGCCTGGCGGCCTGTTGCTGCTGGCCTTCCACCTGGGCGACGATATGCTTCACCTGGACGACTGGTGGGAACCGGAAGGTGAACGTCGAGGAGACAGGTGCATGACAGTGCTGCCCAACCTCGTGAGACTCGCCGCCTTGTTGCTGTTCTTATTGATGACTGGCGCTTCCGCACCGCCGGCGCCCGCCGTGAAATGGCAGCCCCTTCAAACCGGCGTCGAGCTGGCGATCCTCCCGCTGGCGGCTGCCGCCGGGTCCGGCTCTCTCTATGTCGTGCGCATCGATCCGCGAAGCGCTCGCTTGCAGGTGGCTCTCGCGTCAGAGACCGGAGCGGGACCACGAACGGCGGGGGAGTGGTGCCGGCGCGCGAGCCTCTCCGTGGCCATCAACGCCGGCATGTTTCAAATCGACCAGACTTCCAACGTCGGTTATCTCCGTCACGGCAAGCACCTCAACAATGGGCGATGGAACGCCTACCGCTCCGTTCTTGCGGCCAGGCCGAAGGATGCCTCACGCCCCGCCATGGTCTGGCGAGACCTCGATCAAGCGAAAGCGACCGCGGATCTGAAAGGATACGAGATCGTCGTCCAGAACCTGAGGCTGATCGCGGGCAAGGGGAAGAACGTCTGGTCGGAAAACGGAAAGCGCTGGAGCGAAGCGGCCGTGGCCACGGATGTACAAGGGCGCGTCCTCTTCCTCTTCTCGCGAGCCCCCTACTCCATGCGGGACTTCAACGATCTGCTGCTGAAGCTCCCCCTGAACGTAACTAAGGCCATGCACGTCGAAGGCGGCCCCGAGGCCAGCCTGTCCATCCACACTGGCGGCGTCAATCTGGATCTCAGCGGAAGCTACGAGACCGGTTTTCGGCCCGACGATTCGAACCGGGATCAGTGGCCTATTCCCAATGTGCTTGGCGTGGTACGGGAGGCTTCGCCTGCCGCGCAGGGGCATTGAAACCACACCTATGGACGCTTGGTTCTCCGTAATGGACGCGTTTCGCGAGCTGTCTGAGGGCGCTGTTCAAGAGCTGCATGCTGGCGAGAACGGTGCGGCCCTACTCACAGGCACAAGGCCTTCATGTGGACTTCGAACGCGCCTTGGAAGGCTGGCCGATGTTGGGATTCATTCTGATGGTCGACGAGTTTCGAGCGGACAACGGAGCCACCCGGGCTCACACCAATGGCCCACAGTTCCGGCCGACCTTCCAAAGGGTTTATCGGAGGCCTACGAAGGCCAGGTTCTGGCCTGTGGCCCGGCGGGTTCCATGATCGTCTACAACGGGTCCGTCTGGCACGGACACACGGCAAACCGCATCGGTGAGCCTCGGCGTTCCATCCAGGGCGCCTATATCCGCCGTGACGCCGAGTCCTGGATCAAGCAGGCTGAGCGGATACGCCCTGAGACCCTCGGGCGAATTGGTGACTTGGCGAAATACTTGTTGGCCATATAGACTTGCGACGACTCAATTCCGGAGGCGTGCACGAGAGCTCCTTGGTGGGGCTCACAGATTAACCATCGTATCGTCTTGGATCCATGAAAGGAGACCGCTATGTTCAGAAAGTTGCTCATCCTGACACTCTTGCTGACGGGAGCCCTTCTCGAGGCTTTGACGCCGGTAAAGGCCAGTGCGGCTTTAAGTTGCGAACCAGACTGCAAGGTTTCAGATCCGGACTGCTGCCGAAACTGCTACTGGCAGGTTGGTCGATGCGTTTGTGATCCTTATTACATCTGTGTGTAGGTCCTGACCTGGCCCTGGTCAAGCACCACAGCGGTTCGCAAGCGCTTCTACCGTCGCCGCGTCGGGGCAGCGCCCTGGATCAAAGCATCCGTCTGCTACGGCGCGATTCTCCCGAATTACGCCACCGGTTCCAGCCAATGTAGAGACGCCCCCGGGGAACCCCGTGGGGCGTCTCCTCGGAGCGAGGTGCTCACAGCCACCAGGAAGGTCTGAACATCGACAAAGGTACCCGATAAGGGATTACGTAGAACGCCGGAAGGAATATCTGAGCAGGAGAGAAGAGGATGAGTGAGCTGACCGAATATGTAGAGGCACGATCAGCGCGCGACTCTGAATTCGCCGACGATCTTGAGTCGGGCTATACAGATTTCAAAGTCGATGCTGTTCTGCGCCAAGCCCGGGAAAAGACCGGACTACCCCAAGTGCAGGTGGCAGAGCGCCAGAGTGAAAGCGATAAATCTAGAGGGAATGGATAACCACTTCAGGGTGCTGCGCAGCGAGGCGCTCGAGATCGTCGGGGTCTCCGGTGAGGATATGGGCTCCTCCCCCCTCCACGGCGTGGGCCACGACCAGGGCATCCACAGTATGCGCCGAGCGGGCTGCTGCCAACAGTCTCCCGGCCGTGCGTCCGTGGATCTCGCGCGCCTCGGGTACCGAGCCGATCGTTTTGAGCAGGCGATTAATAGGAGCGTCTCGGGGTCCGCCGCGGATTGTCTCAGCCAAGACGACCACCGGGATCTCGACTGGAGCCCGAAACTCCAAGCTCAGGGCCAGGAAAGTGAACGCTCTGCGGTCTCCTCGAGCCAGAGCGATGACCGCCCCAGAATCCAGAATCAGGCGATGCGCCGAGTGGTCTTCTTTTCGGGCTCTAGCCATTCTTGACGAACCTCTTCCATCATCTGCGAGTCGATAGGCCCATGCTCTTGCACGAACTCTGCGAGCAGGCCGGAGAGGCGATCGTGCTGCAACTGATGGCTGAGCGCCAGATTGACGTACCCCGAAAGCCCGCGAGCGCCGACGATCTCGCGGGCCTCAGCGACGAGCTCTTCATCAAGGGATAGGGAGACTTTCTCGGTGGCCATGGCGGAATCCTACCATAAGTAGGATACGAGGGCAAGCCCGCGCCGTCCCGAGATCCGCTCCCGATCCTTGCTCATGGGCGCACTATATGCCCGGATCGGGATACCTGCTCGTATGCCAGAGCACCAACACTTCGACAGCCTTCGGTTTGCTCCTGACCCGATAGTAGAGGTAATACCGAACTCGGCTTAAAAGGATGCGACGTGTGCCCGGGGTTTTCGCGTTGGCAGCGACAGCTCCGATGCTCGGCTGAGTGGAGATGAGTTGGAAAGCCTTCTCGAGGGCTTCATGAAATGCCCCTGGGGCGGCAGGCCGATTCAGATCCCACCATTCCGAGACCTCCCGGATCTCCCGGAGAGCTCGGCGGGTGAAGAGTAGGGGAAGCCGCGTGCTCAACCTCTACGCAACTCCCGCCACAACTCCTTCTCGGAGACAAGCTCCCCACGGTCCGCTTCAGCAATGGCCTCCAAGAGATCCGCCTCGGCCTCAGGGCCCAACGTAAAGGACTCTCGATCCTCGGGCGCCAGGATCGTCACGACCACGCCCTCGGCGAAATCCTCTCCGGGAACCTCGATCCTGCCGTTCACGACTGTTCCGGTAGTGACACGCATGGACTGGATTCTACCTCATTTTAGCGTCTTGGCCCGAGCGGCATGCCCCGACAAGGGGGCGGAAGCGCTCCGGCCGGCTGCCTCGGCCTGTGTAGGTCAAGACGCGCCGCCTCAGTGGCGGGTTTCACTCGATGCCCTCTTCGCGAAGCTTGTCGATCAGCTCGTTGAAGACCACCGCGCCTCGAGCGGGCAGCGGTTCGAAGCCATAGAAGCTCTCCGGTTCGGTGGGCTCGGAGGTTCTGCGCTTCTCTGTCGTGGCTATTTTCTTAACTGCTAGCATTGCATCGTCTGCGAGGTCGGGGGTGGTTCTCATGCATCAGAGGCTAACGCATTCCCGGGCCTCCCAGTGCGACCGAAGCCGACGGAAGCCCGATTGGCGGGCCCGACTCCAGAGCCTAACCGGTATCAGCCTCATGCGGCCTGAGGACTGCGGTCAGTTGCTCAGCCGCGGGCCCGAGAGTGGTGTTTCTTGCCAAGCTACTGCGGTATACTCATTGACACGAAGTCGCGGTTAGGGCAGGGCGCCTGGGCATGCGGCAGAATCATGCACCGGTCGGTCCACCGGAACGCTTGGCAATCCAAGAAGAGGAATCAAGTCGAGTGAGGACTGCAATGATAGGACCAAAAGTCTATGCGTTTTTCTTGGTAGTCGTAGGAGTATCTAGTCTCGGGTGTGGTGGAGCTTCGGCGGCGAATCAGACTGCCAAGGAGATTCTCGCCAAAAAAGTTAGGCGATGTGGCAACTCCTGGTATACGCGGTGGAATGTTCCACCGGAATCGCCAAAGCTCTTCGAGTTTCGAGATTTTGACTGGAAGATTGAAAGCGAGGAGATTAGCGAAGCGGATCGCCTAAACGGAATAGCATTCCACGGCTTTGTTCTGCTTTCATGGTCTTCCTCGCGAGGCTATTATGGCAAGGGGTGGGGCGAATGGCAAGGGAGGGATTCCTGGAGTCCGTTTCCGAGGAGTCTGGAAATTCTTGAAAAGAATGATGCCTGGACGTTCCACCTGCTTTCTTTGATATTAGAGACTTTATCTCGCCGGCCTGTGCAGATGTACAGAAGCTAAAAGGGACTTAGCCGGCTGGTCTTCCGTGGTTCTTCACCGGCCGGAACAGAACAGGAGGTGCTTGTGAAGCGGCCGTGTTTAGCACAAACGATTCTTGTCTGCCTGTTGGTATTACTCAATGGCTGTGGCCGAGGGAAGCTGACACGGGAAAACGCTCTGGCCCTTCTCAGAGGGAGTGGCCAAGGCCTCCTCGGAGCCAGGTCGTTTACCATGCACACGGATATCACCTTGCCTGACGCCGAAGGAGAAGACAGGCTAAATACACTTTTAATACTCGACTTTCTTAACAAGCTTTCGGAGCAAGGAGTCTTGCGACGGCCTCAAACCAGGAGCTTGTACTATGGAACGCGCTATTTTTATTACTCCCGGCCGAATCCTGATATTGAGGAATCGGTATTTGTTACGATTGATCAACAGATATCATTTTCGCGATATTATTTCAAGGAAATTACAGGAATCGCGGAAGAGGGCAATGTTGCACGGGTCGAGGTTCAGCTAGGAGAAGGAACTACTCCTATATTCAAAACTATCACAGCGGCCCTAGATGCCCTAAAGAACCAGGGTAAAGATCTGCGAGCAAATAAATGGGTCATGCAACATTTCTCTCTAGGGCCAACCGACGGGCTTTCCGCAGAACCATCGCCAAGAGTGACTGTATTTTTTAGAAAGTATGATGATGGATGGAGATTGGAGCGCTAGGATGGTCGCACGTGAGCCAAGCTGCGCACCTGACGAGGCTGAGACTTTTGAAGTACCACCCGAGTTGGAGGCTGAGCTACTCGAGTCCATCGCTGAGGCGGATCGAGGAGAGACCATCTCCGCCGATGAGCTGCTTCAGAAACTGCGGCGTATAGCCTGAA
The DNA here is from genome assembly GCA_963717295.1 of Thermoanaerobaculaceae bacterium. Lineage (GTDB taxonomy): Bacteria > Acidobacteriota > Thermoanaerobaculia > Multivoradales > UBA5704 > DATARR01. Next base: position 4,757,263 of record OY970330.1, on the reverse strand, counting down.
CCAAGGGCCGCGGTTGATCTCGAATCCCCGGATCTTAAGCCCCGAAGGGCCGACAGCATAAAGCCTGGGCGCGTAAGCCCCAGGTTAAGGATCTCCACCAGCAACCCTGAAAGCCCCGAAGGGGCGAAAGCAGACGGGATCGTGGACGGCCGCTGTCGCCCCTTCAGGGCTTTCAAGGACAAACTGGAAACCTTTCCTGGGGCTTACGCCGCCAGGCTACATGCTGCCGCCCCTTCGGGGCTGAGGCTACAAGCGGGAACGGTTATTCTGTGACACCCAGGTGTGTGCCCGCCGTGCTCTGCTTCATCCATGAAACTCCGCGATCACCTCAATGAGCCCGACGATGTTCCGGTTGAGCTCCGCGAGATCTTCGGCAGGAATCCACAGTTCCTTGTGCACTGCGCCGCCGACGGTCTGTGTCGGGTAGCGGCTCAGAAAGCCGGCATCGACGTGGAAGCGGGTCACGAAGCCGGCGCCGCTGGCTGGGACGTTCCAGTCCCGGGCGATCTGGGTCGCGTACTCCTCGTTGAGGACAGGATAGAAGATCGGCTGCTCGGGTAGCCTCGGGGGAAATTCACGCCAGCCCGACTCCTCGATCAGAGCCAGCTCTTTCGGTCCCACGGGGCGGTACAGGGTGACGGTGCTCATGCTGGCTGCCGATCCTATCTTGCAAGCTGGCGCGCGCGTCGCGGTCCAGACCTCCCAGGCGGCTGGGGCGATCCAGTCTCCGCCGGGAGACGCCCCACGGGGTAGCTCGCGCTACCCTGTGGGCGTCTCTACATTTTGGGCCAGCGGCGGTGTCGAGGTCGGGGCGAAGGGATTATGCTGTGGAATGGCAAAGGAGGATGCGTATGCCTTACCGTGTGTTGCACGCGGTCTTGTTCGAGGACAGAGGATGGTGGGTGGCTCAGTGTCTGGAGCACAACCTGACAGCCTCCTCGAAGAACCCGCGGGAGTTGCACCAAAAGCTGGAGAGAGTCCTCAAGGTACAAATTGAGGCCGACCTCGAAGCAGGCAAGGCCCCTTTCAGCACGCTTCCCCCGGCTCCTCGCCGTTTCTGGACCCTGTTTCAGAGCGCTGCAACGTCGCATCCATAGATGCTGTCTCCAAGTGCCGCGTGGGCAGGCGCGCGTTTTAGAGGTTCAGACCTTCCATGCGGCTGAGGCGATCCAGCCTCCGCCGGGAGACGCCCCACGGGGTAGCTTGCGCTACCCTGCGGGCGTCTCTACATTTTTGGGCTGGGGCGGTGTCGAGGATGGGAGAAAGGGGACTGGTGAGCTACTTCCCCGCCACGAACGGCAAAATACTTCCCCGGCTGGCGTAGTCGGCGATCGTCAGGCCGAAGAGGATGGCGAGCCAGAAGAAGCCGGCGACGGCGATCAGGGCGGTCATCCTGGTGCTGTGGCGCACGTGCATGAAGAAGAGCAGGACGAGGGTCGCCTTGGTGACGGCGATCCCCAAGGCGACGACATCGTTCGCCCAGCCTAGATCGACCTGGGCCACCAGCCAGGTGGCCAGGGTGAGGACCATCAGGGCTCCGAAGACCAGGAAGTAAACTTTGCGCGAGGTCACGTGTTCAGCCATGGCGGTCCTCAGCGGGCATGCGCCCCGAGCAGGTAGAGCAGGGGGAAGAGGAAGATCCAGACGATGTCCACGAAGTGCCAGTAGAGGCCCGTCATCTCCAGCGGGTTGTGGTACTCCGAGTTGTACTTGCCTTTCCAGGACGGTACGCACAGCACCGCCAGGATGCCGATGCCGATGATCATGTGCAGGGCGTGGATGCCCGTCATGATGAAGTAGAGCGAGAAGTAGATCGAGGCGTGCTTCTGCAACTCCGGATCGCGGGCGGCGATCGCCTGGAGGTGCGGGCTCGGGTGCTCGACCTTGAAGTCGAAGGTAGGCCCCGGCACGTGGTGCTCGACGAACTTGTCGCGGTACTCGAAGCCCTTGATCACCAGGAAGGTCGTGCCCAGCGCCATCGTCAGCAGCAGGAAGAGCACGATCCCCTTGCGCCAGTTCACCTGCGCCGCCCAGATGGCCAGCACCATGGTCAAGCTGCTGCCGATGAGGACGGCGGTGTTGATGCCGCCCATCAGCACGTTGAGCGAGTTGCTTGCCAGCAGGAAGGCCTCCGGATACTGGGTCCGGTAGAGCGTGTAGGCCAGGAAGAGCACGCCGAAGAACATGATCTCGGTGACCAGGAAGAGCCACATCCCCAGCGTCGAGGACTCCTTCTGTTGGTCCATCGAGTCGAACTGATGGGCCAGATCCGGGTGATGCGCGGCGTGGCTGTGCGGAGCCAGGGGTTCGCTAGCCAATGGTCTCCTCCTGCGACATGCGGTTGTGCACTTCTTCGCGGTTGTACTCGTAGGGGCCGTGCGTCACGACGGGCATGGTGTAGAAGTTCTCTGTCGGCGGCGGCGAGGTCGTGTCCCACTCGAGGCCCACGGCGCCCCAGGGGTTGTCGCCGCTGTCCTTGCCGTACCGCATCGACCAGATGAAGTAGCACAGCGGCAGGATGTAGCCGACGCCGAGAATCGAGGCGCCCGCGGTGGAGAGCACGTTGAGCACCTGGAACTCCGGCGGGTAGCTCCAGTAGCGGCGCGGCATGCCGAGGTAGCCAAGGATGAACTGCGGGAAGAACGTGAGGTTGAAGCCGACGAACACCAGCAGCGCCGCGATCTTCGACAGGAAGACCGGGTAGAGCTTGCCCGAGATCTTCGGCCACCAGTAATGCAGCCCGCCGAGGTAGCCCATGATCGTGCCGCCCACCATGATGTAGTGGAAGTGGGCGACGATGAAGTAGGTGTCGTGGACGTGGACGTCGATGCCCAGCGTCGCCACCATCACTCCCGTCAGGCCGCCCAGGGTGAACAGGCCGATGAAGCCCAAGGCGTAGAGCATCGGCGTCTGGTAAGAGATCGAGCCCCGGTAGAGGGTCGCCGTCCAGTTGAACACCTTCACGGCCGAGGGAATCGCCACCAGCATCGAGAGCACCGAGAAGATGGTCGCGGCGTAGATCGATTCGCCGGCCACGAACATGTGGTGCCCCCAGACCAGGAAGCCCAGCACCGCGATGCCGATCGACGCGAAGGCCACCACCTTGTAGCCAACCACCTTCTTGCGCGCGAAGGCCGCGATGAGCTCGCTTTCGACGCCCATGGCCGGCAGGATCATGATGTACACCGCCGGGTGGGAGTAGAACCAGAACAGGTGCTGGAAGAGCACCGGATCGCCACCCACCGTGGGGTCGAAGATCCCGAGGTGGAACACCTTTTCGGCCGCCACCAGCAGGATGGTGATGGCGATGACCGGCGTGCCCAGCACGATGATCAGGCTCGTCGCATAGGTCGACCAGATGAACAAGGGCAGGCGGAACCACGTCAGCCCCGGCGCCCGCATGCGGTGGATGGTGACGATGAAGTTCAGGCCGGTGAAGATCGATGAGAAACCGGTGATGAAGATGCCCAGGGCCGTCGAGATGACGTAGGTGTTCGAGTAGTGGGTGGAGAACGGCGTGTAGAAAGTCCAGCCGGTGTCCACGCCGCCATGGATGATGGCCCACAGGGTGAAGATGCCGCCGATGTTGTAGACGTACCAGCTCGCCAGGTTGAGCTTCGGCAGGGCCAGGTCCTTGGCGCCGATCATCAGCGGCACGAGGAAGTTGCCGAGCACCGCCGGGATCGCCGGGATCAGGAAGAAGAACACCATCACCACGCCGTGCATGGTGAAGAGCCGGTTGTAGGTGTCCGGCTGGAAGAGGTCGCCTTCCGGCGTCAGCAATTCGAGGCGGATGAGCAGGGCGAAGAGGCTGCCGAGAGCGAAGAACGCCGTCACCGAGATGAGATAGAGGATGGCGATCCGCTTGTGGTCCCGGGTGAGGAGCCACGAGCGGACGCCGTAGGCGGCATTCAAATAGTTCCGCCGCTTGAAGGCGGTCTCCGCGGTGGTCGTGACGGGCACGGTTGCGGTCGTATTCATGGCTTGCTTCTCATTCCTCTCGTCCTTCTCATCGGGGAGTGCCCGGTTGCGCGGTCTGCGGAGTGGGGGCTGCACCGGTGGGACCGGCGGCGGCGGCCGGGGCCGTCGGCGCGGTCGGAGCCCCGGCCGTAGTCCCGAGCGACCGCACGTAGGCGATGAGCTGGCTGAGCTGCTCCTCGCTCACCTGGCCCTGGAAGGTCGGCATCACCGGCTCCCAGCCCGCCGTAACCTTCGCCGTGGGAGTGAGGATCGACTCCCGGATGTAGTTGTCGTCGGCGAGCACCACGCGGCCGTCGGCGAGCTTCACCTGGCTGCCGTAGACGCCTTCGAGCGCCGGGCCGCGGGCGAGCCGCCCCGTGTCTCCCGCCCGGTGGCAGGTGACGCAGGCCAGCGACTGGAAGAGGTCGGCGCCCGAGGCCACCATCGACTTGCCGGCCGCGCCGCCCGCCAGCCAATTCTCGTAGTCGCGGGGCTCCATGACGATGATGCTGCCGATCATTTTCGAGTGCTCGGCGCCGCAGTACTCGGCGCAGAACAGATGGTAGACGCCCGGATGGGTGGGCTGGAACCAGATCGAGGTGTAGCGCCCGGGAATGGCGTCCTGCTTGACGCGGAAGGCCGGGATGTAGAAGCTGTGGATCACGTCCTCGGACGCGAGCTTCATCTTCACCGCCTGGCCCACCGGCACATGCAGGGTGTTGATCTCCCGCTGCCCTTCCGGATGCTGGATCTTCCACATCCACTGCCGGCCGATGGCCGTGTACTCGACGGCGTTGGCCGGCGGCCGGTAGAGGTCGAAGAACACCCGGGTCCCCCAGACGAACATGACGAGGGCGATCGCCAGCGGGATGGCCGACCAGGCGATCTCCAGCCAGATGGCCATCTCCTCGTTCGCCCCGACCTCCTCCGGATGGGTGCGCCGGTAGCGGGCCATGAAGTAGACGATCAGGCCGGCGATCAGCACGGTGAAGAAGATGCTGATCAGCGACCAGATGATGAACAGGGCGTCGACATTCCCGGAGTGGGTGGATGCCGAGTCGGGGAAGAGGGGGAACGACGAATTCATGTCAGGCGGCTCCCAAAGGACCGGGCTCGGCGGTCTCCCGCCGCCGCAGGAAAACGACAAAGAGCGCGAGGGCCACGACGGTGACCACCGCCGACAGGCGCATGATGTTCAGGGTGACGGCGCTGTAGCGGCCGACCAGGGGATCGTAGTGGAAGCAGTAGAGGAGGACCTGGTCGACCACCGTGCCGAGCTTGCCATGGCCCGACTCCACCAGGCCGAGCCGGATGTCGCGGGCCGGAAACTCCACCCCCAGCAGGTAGCGCGACACCTGGCCCTCGGAGGTGAGGATCACCATGCCGGCGGCGTGCGCGTACTGATTGCGCCGCGGATCGTAGACGTAGCGGAAGCCCACCGACTGGGCGAGCCGGGAGATCGAGTCCTGCGGGCCGGTGAGGAAGTGCCAGCCGTTCTCGGTGCCCGGCCGCGCGTAGCGCGCGAGAATCTCTTTCTTCTTCGCCGCCGCCAGGGCGGGCGTCTCCTTGGGATCGATGCCCGCCACGATGACGTCGAACTCGCGGCCCGGATCGAGGGAGAGCGGCTTGAGCCCGGTCTCGACCCCCTGCAACACGAGGTCGCAGAGCATCGGGCAGTGGTAGTACGCCATCACCAACACCGCCGGCTTCTGTCCCTTCAAATAATCGCCCAGCGTGACGGCGCGCCCGTGCTCGTCCCGCCAGGGCACGCCGAGCGGCACCTTCTCGCCGATCCGCTGGTCGTAGCCCACGGACTTGAGCACGCCCGGCATCTCGGAGCTCGGCACGATCGAGCCATTGGGCGAGCCTGAGGCCGCGCCGGCCAGCATCAGGGCCAGCCCGGTCGAAGCCGCGAGGGTGCGCAAACCGTTCAAGGGATTTTCTTTCCTTGTCCGGCCGGTGCTGGCGCCGGAGTCGTCGCGGGTGCCGCGGCGATCGTGCCGCCGGTTTTTCCGCCCACCACCTCGGGCGCCACGCCGCGGGCGGCGACGATGTCGATGGCGTCCGCCACCGGCAGGCGCACGGTGCCCTGCTGGCGGTCGATCCAGGCGGCCTGGGTCAGCTCGCGCTCCTCGCGCTCCCGCATCTCCGTCATGTCCGCCACCGGGTTGCCCTGGAGCAGAGGCGCCGGCGGTGGCTGCTGCGGATGCTCCCGCTCGACCGGCGAGAGGCGCACGTCGCGCTTTTCGTCATAGTGCTCGAAGCCCTTGAGCAGCCACCACATCAGCAGGGCCGCGACGAGGCACACGACGACGAGGGCGACGGCGCTGATCACGATGCCGCGGATGTTGATCTCGCGGTCGAATTGCTCCGTCTCCGGAGCATGGCCTTTCGGAGCGTCACTCATGATGCTCTATCGCCTCCGGCAGGTAAGGATCGTTGATCGGCAGCAGCGGCCGGGTCTTCAGCTCGCGCAGGAACCAGGCGAACCAGAAGCCGCCGATGGCGAGCGGCGCCGTGAGGTAGAGCCAGTAATATCCGGCGTTGTGGTCGTGGAAAGCCGGCTCCACCTGCCACACCAGCTCCAGCCAGCGCATGACGAGCATGAGGATCGCGACGAAGACGAGGCGCCTGGCGTTGCGCTTCAAATCCCGCGACAGCAGCAGCAGGAAGGGCAGCAGGAAGTGGAACAGGGCGATCGCCAGGAAGAGGCCGCCCCAGCCGCCCCGCATGCGTGGCAGGTAGAAGGAGATCTCCTCCGGCAGGTTCCCCGCCCAGATGATGAGGAACTGCGAGAACGAGAAGTAGGCCCACAGCATGACGAAGGCGAAGAACAGCTTGCCCCAGTCGTGGAAGTGGCGCGGCTGGAGCACTCGCGACATCGGCTCGCGCCGCGACAGCCAGAGGGCGAAGGTGATGAGGAAGGCGAGCGCCGCGAGCCCCTGGCTGCCCATCAGGTAGACGCCGTAGATGGTGGAGAGCCACCGCGGCTGGAGCGACATCAGCCAGTCCACCGCCGCGAAGGTCACCGCCAGGCAGTAGGCCGCGAGGGCGGGGCCCGCGATGAGCTGCATCCGCCGCGTCGAGCCGGGGTCCGGCTGGAGGTCCTGCCGCCGCGACAGGCGGCTCATGAGGAAGGCGACGCCGCCCCAGATCAGGAAGTAGAGCACCAGCCGCACGATGAAGAAGGGCGCGTTGAGGTACGGCGCCTTCGCCTGCAACAGGGCGTCGGCCCGCACCGCCTCCGGCCGCGCCCACTCGTAGAGATCTTTCATGCCCAGGAGGATCGGCAGGGAGAGCAGCAGCAGCAGCGGCAGGGTGCGCGACGCCGCCTCCAGCACGCGGCGGATCACCAGTCCCCAGGCGCCGCGCGTCAGGTGGTTGAGCAGGGAGATGGCCAGGCAGCCGAGGGACACGCCGACCCAGAAGACCCAGCCCACCAGCCAGGCGCGGTAGAAGTACTGCGGTGCCAGGAACAGGCCGAGCAGGCTCGCCACGAGGCCCATGGCCCCGGTGATGAGGGCCAGGCGCTGGAGCCCGTCGACGTCAGCCGGCGCGGCGAAACCTTCGGCGTCCACTCTTACGGTTTCTCGATTCATGGCATCTGGCTCGGGGTTGTTCCCGGGGTCGAGACCGGGGTAGGGGCCGGTGGCGTGCCGGGGGTCGCGGCGGGCTGCGGCGGGTTCTTGTCGAGATCGGCCTGGATCGCCGCGCGCCGCTCGGGCGCCAGCTTCTCCAGGTCCGCCAGCTTCGCGGTCTGCCGGTACTGAAGCACGCGGATGTAGGCGGCGATGGCCCAGCGGTCCGCCACCGGCACCTGCGGCGCGTAGCTCGGCATGACGCCGAAGCCCTCGGTGATGACGTTGTAGAAGTAGCCGACGGGCGCGTTGCGCAGCCGCTCGATGTGGTACGAGGTGGGCTGCTTGTAGCCGCGCTGCACGATCATCCCGCGGCCCGTCCCCTGCCGGTCGTGGCAGGGCGAGCAATAGATGTTGAAGCGTTGCTCGCCCCTCGCCAGCACCTCGCGGGTGAGCGGGAAGGGCAGGTCCGCCACCGGCTTGTTGGCGGCGTCGACGCCGGTGTAGGCCCAGCCCTCGCGCAGGTCGCCGCGCGCCACGGTGTGGGCCGGAATCGGCCGCGCGCCCTGGCCGTCGGGAAAGAAGTCGCTGGCCGCGAGCGTCTTCACCTTGTGCTGGTCGTGCATGTTCTGCCGGCAGCCCGCGGCAAGGACCGCGGGGAGGAGCAGCGCGGCGGCGGCCAGGGTCCATCCCCGTCGGGTCATCCGTGTCTCAGCGCTCAACTTCGAACACCTCGCTCGCCTTGAGGCCGGTCAGGAAGCGCTCGGTTTCGGCGCGGTCGAACTTCGGGTCCCGCGCCTCGACGACCAGGAAATAGCGGTCGCGCGAGGCCAGGGCGAAGCGCGGCACGTTGAATACGGGGTGATAAGGATGCGGCAGGCCGTTCAAGGCGAACATGCCGAGCACGGCGAAGAGCGCCGCCGCCAGGATGGTGCACTCGAAGGTCGGCACGATGAACGCCGGCCAGCTATGGAACGGCCGGCCGCCGATGTTCATCGGGTAGGCGATCGTCGCCGCCCAGAATTGCAGGCTGTAGCCGCCCAGGCCGCCGAGGATGCCGCCGATGAGGACGATGATGGGCAGCTTGGAGCGGTGATGGCCCAGCGCCTCGGACACCTCCTCGATCGGGTACGGCGTATAGGCGTCCACGTGGTGGTAGCCGGAGTCGTGGACCTGGTGCGCCGCGGCGATCAGGTCGTCGGCCGAGTTGAACTCGGCCATCAAGCCGTGAATCAGCGGTGGGTGATGGGGATGCGTCTGCGTGCTCATCGCGGAACCTCCGGCTCAACGGTCCCCCGGCTGCCGGGCACGATGGTCCGCATCTCGAAGATGGAGATCATCGGCAGGAACCGGATGAACAGGAAGAGCAGGGAGAGGAACAGGCCCACCGTGCCAAGGAAGGTCATCCAGTCCCACATCGTGCCGCGGTACATGCCCCAGGAGGACGGCAGGAAGTCGCGGTGCAGGCTGGTGATGACGATCACGAAACGCTCGATCCACATGCCGCAGTTGACGAACAGGGCGACGATGAAGAGGCCCAGCGGCGACTGGCGCACCCGCCGCAGCCACAGCGCCTGCGGCGCCAGGAGGTTGCACAGCAGCAGGCTGAACCAGTAGTACTTGTAGGGCCCGGTGACGCGGTTCCAGAAGGTGAACTGCTCGACGTGGTGGCCGGAGTACCAGGCGAAGAAGAACTCCATGGCGTAGCCGTAGACCACGATCAGGCCGGTCGCCAGCATCACCTTGCCCATGTTCTGCAAGTGGCGGATGGTGATGAAGTCCTGCATGCCGAAGACGGCGCGCAGCGGAATGGTCAGCGTCAGCACCATGGCGAAGCCGGCATAGATGGCGCCGGCCACGAAGTACGGCGGGAAGATCGTGGCGTGCCAGCCGGGGACGATGCCGATCGCGAAGTCGAAGGAGACCACCGTGTGCACCGAGACCACCAGCGGTGTCGCGAGGCCGGCCAGCAGCAGGTAGGCCGTCTCGTAGTTGTGCCAATGCGCCGCCGAGCCGCGCCAGCCCATGGCGCCGAAGCCGTAGATGATCTGGGCGATGCGCTTCTTCGAGCGGTCGCGCAGGGTCGCGAGGTCGGGGATCAGGCCCACGTACCAGAACAAGGCGGAGACCGTGGCATAGGTCGACACCGCGAACACGTCCCAGATCAGCGGGCTCCTGAACTGCGGCCACAGGCCCATGGTGTTGGGGTAGGGGAACAGCCAGTAGGCGAGCCATGGCCGGCCGAGGTGGAGCACGGGGAACATGCCGGCGCAGGCCACGGCGAAGAGCGTCATCGCCTCGGCGAAGCGGTTGATCGAGGTGCGCCACTCCTGGCGCAGCAGCAGGAGGATGGCGGAAATCAGCGTGCCGGCGTGGCCGATGCCGATCCACCAGACGAAGTTGACGATGGCGAAGCCCCAGCCCACCGGCTCGTTGACGCCCCAGACGCCGACGCCCTTGGCGAACAGCCAGGTCACCGCGGTGACGAACATCATCATGATCAGGAACGAGATGCCGAAGCCGATGTACCACCACCGGGGCGTGCGTTGCAGCACCACCTCGCTGATCTTGTCGGTGACGCTCGCCGTCGTATGGCCCGGGGCCACGACCGGCGGCTTGTAGGGTAGGGCCTGCGGCACGATCCGCTCGCCGTCTTCAAGAGTGGCCATGCTCGGCTCCTTCGACTCCTTCGAGGGCGGGATTCGGGTTGCTCAGCTTCGCGAGGTAGGTGGTGCGCGGGCGCGTGTTCAGCTCCTCGAGCAAACCGTAGTTGAGCGGCTCGGCCTTGAGCTTCGTCACCTCCGCCGCCGGGTCGTTGATGTCGCCGAAGACGATGGCCTGGGTCGGGCACGACTGCTGGCACGCCGTCTTCAGCCAGTTGGTGGGGATTGGGCGCCCCTCGACCTTGGACTCGATCTTCGCCTCCTCGATGCGCTGCACGCAGTAGGTGCACTTCTCCATGACGCCGCGCATGCGCACCGTCACGTCCGGGTTCTCCAGCAGCGCCAGCACCGGCGTCGTGCGGTCGCTGTAGCGCAGGAAGTTGAAGCGCCGCACCTTGTAGGGGCAGTTGTTGGAGCAGTAGCGGGTGCCGACGCAGCGGTTGTACACCATGTCGTTCAGCCCCTCGTCGCTGTGCACCGTCGCCGCCACCGGGCACACCACCTCGCAGGGGGCGTTCTCGCACTGCATGCAGGGCACCGGCTGGTGATGCACCGTCGGCTCGTCGATGTCGCCCGAGAAGTAGCGGTCGATGCGCAGCCAGTGCATGGCGCGGTGCTTCAGCACCTGCTCCTTGCCTACCACCGGAATGTTGTTCTCCGACTGGCAGGCGACGACGCACGAGCTGCAACCGGTGCAGACGCTCAAGTCGATCGACATCCCCCAGGCGTGCCCCGGGTAGGGATGGCTGGCGAACATCGACTCGTCCGCCGCCGGCTTCTCGCGCGCCTCGGCGATGAAGCTCGGATTCTTGCGGTACTGCTCCACGGTGCCGTGGCGGATCAACTCGCGCTTCTCGGCCTCCTCGCTCGCCAGCTTCATCTCGCTCCAGCCCGGATCCAGCAGGTGGTGGTTCTGGGTGCTGGCCAGCGGGTAGCGCTCGCCCAGGCCCTTGAGCTCGACCCCGGAAACGGACCACAGCGCCTGCGAGGTACGCAGCGGATAGGCGTTGAAGCCGGCGCCGGTCGCCTTGCCGGCGTTCTCCCGGCCGTAGCCGAGATGCAGCAGGACGGTGTCGTCCGCGAGGCCCGGCTGAATCCAGACCGCCGCCTTGATCTTGCGGCCAGCCACCGTAACTTCCGCCATCTCCTCCATCTCCAGCTTCAGCCGCTGGGCGGTTCTCGGCGAGAGCATGAGGGCGTTGTCCCAGGTCAGTTTGGAGATCGGCTTGGGCAGCTCCTGGAGCCAGGCGTTGCTGGCGAGGCTGCCGTCGCGGATCGTGGGATCGGGGCGCAGGAGCAGCGTGAGCCGGCCCGGCGCCGAGGCCGCGGTGCCGGCGGCGATCTCGTTGACCGCCTGCGTCACCGCGGCGCCCTGCAGGGCCGTCGAGACCGGAGGCGCCTCGGTGCCGGCGACGAGCCCGGCGAGGAGGACCCGACGGAACCCCGCGTCGAAGGCGGCGACCGGATTGCCCGGGCCGGTGCTCGCCGGCTGCTTCATCGTGCCGGGCAGCGTGCCGAAACCGAGCGACGTGGTGACGCCGCCGGGATCTGTCGTCTGAGGCAGGCCGATACCCGCCAGGCGTGTGGACCAGGTCTCGCGCACGAGGTCGTAGCTCGTCGAGTCCGGCTTGCCGGCGAGGGCGGAGAGCACCTCGGCGGCCGTCTTGCCGCCATAGAGGGGCTCGATCAGCGGCTGCATGATGGAGGCCGTGCCGTCGAAGGCGCGGGCGTCGCCCCAGGCTTCGAGCTCATGGGCGGCGTTCAGGTGCCAGGCGCAGTAGCCGGAGGTCTCGTCCTCATGCAGGCCGTGGTGCATCGCCACCCGCACCTTCTTGAGGCCCTCGGCGAACGGCAGATCGGCCGGCGCCGAGTACGCGGGGTTGACGCCGTCCAGCATCAGCAGCACGTCCACCTTGCCGGCGTTCATGTCCGCCACCAGCTCGCCGAGGGACTGCACGGCGTCGATCGGGTCCACCTCGACGGGCTCGGTGTAGACGACGGTCTTGCCGGCGTTGCCGAGCGCTTGGTTGATGGCGTGGGCGAGAACCTGAAGGGCGGGCGAGCCGTACTCGTCGGCCACCACCAGGCTGGCGCCGGGGTTCGCCTTGAGGTCGGCGGCCGCCGCCTGCAACCACTTCTGGGCCTTGGGATCGGCGAGCGCCGGAGCTGCTCCCCCCGGGGCTGCCGCGGCGCCCACGGCCTGCGCCAGCGCCAGGGCGAAGGCCTCCATCCGCGGCGGCGAGAGCTGGAGCCGGTGATCGGCGATCGTGCCGGTGGACGTGGGGAAGCTCTCCACCGCGTAGAGACGGTTCATCGGCGCTTGCAGGTTGGCCTTGCGCACCCGCCGGCCGTCCGCGAACTGGCGGGCGTAGCGCACGGCGCCCGGCCCCTCGGCCAGCAGGTCGGCGCCGAGCGACAGCACCACCCTGGCCGGGGTGAGGTCGTAGCGCGCCAGGAGCGGCCGGCCGAAGGCCCGCACCGCCGCCGTGTAGGCGTTGGTGGGCGCCGCCGGCTCCCAGCGGTGCCAGCGGGCCTTCGGGTACTTTTGCGTGAGGCTCTGGATCTGTGCCGCGACCGTGGGAGAGGTCACCGTGCCGGTGAGGATGCGCAGGCCGTCGCCGCCGATCGCCTGGAGCGCCAGCAAGGACGCGTTCGCCTCGCTGACGAAACCGCCCCAGGTGGCGGGACGGCCGGAGTGGAGGATGGTCTGCGAGCGCTCGGGATCGTAGAGGGAGAGCACCGCCGCCTGGGCGAAGATGTCCGTCGCTCCCAGGCTTGCCGGATGATCGGGGTTGCCCTCGATCTTCGTCGGCCGCCCCTGGTGGCTCTCGGCGAGCACGCCCGTCGCATAGCCGCCGACGGTGAGGGCGGTGGCGAAGAACAGCGGCTTGCCCGGCACGAGCTGCTCCGGCTGCTTGACGTAGGGGACGATCGTCTCGGTGGGCTGGCGGGTGCAGGCGGTCAGGCCCGCGAGGGCCAGCGAGGCGCCCGCGAGCTGCAGGAAGCTGCGCCGCGATACGCCGTCCGCGGTGTCCGTCCATTCCGAGGCATGGCGCGGGAACTCGCGGTGCAGCATCTCCGAGAACTCGGGAGCCGCCGCCAGCTCGTCCAGGCTGCGCCAGAACTCGGGCCCCTTCTTCGTCCGCAACCGCTCCCGCACCGCCTCAAGGTCGTTGAGGTCGAGCCGGGCCGGTTCTCCAGCCCTGGAAGGCTCGGCGCCGCACTTGCCCTGATTGTCGTTGTCCATCGGGTTTCGCTCGCTCTCGATATCCGGATATCTAGCGGTGGCAGGTGGAGCAGCTCGTAAGAGACCTGACGTTGTACTGCTTGACCAGCTTGGCCTGGAGGGCATGCGCCTCTTCGGAGTCCGCCGGCGGCTGCCAGTCGATGTTGAACACCTCTTCGCGTGGCCGGACATTGCGGGCCGGGTCGCGGTGGCAGCTGACGCACCACTCCATCTGCAACGAGGCGTGCTGGAAGGTGAGCTGCATCTGGTTCACCGGCCCGTGGCAGGTGACGCATCCCATCCCCTTGGCGATGTGCACGGAGTGATTGAAGTAGACGTAGTCCGGCAGGTCGTTGATGCGCGTCCACCGTACGGGGATGTTGTCGCGGTAGCTGGCGCGGATGGGCTCCAGCAGCTCGGCGTTGGTCCAGATCTGCCGGTGGCAGTTCATGCACGTCTCGGTCGGCGGGATGCCGGCGAAGGCCGAGCGCTCGACGGAGGTGTGGCAGTAGCGGCAGTCGATGCCGAGGCCGGCCACGTGGTGCTGGTGGCTGAAGGGCACCGGCTGTTTCTTCACCACCCCCTGCCCCGTCACGTACGACGAGCGCAGAAGCTCCGTGTAGACGTAGGCGAAGATCGCCAGAAAGAAGATCGAGCCAAAGATGCTGACCTTGGCGATCGTATTCGTGCTGCGGTGGAAGATCTGCATGAGCCGCCCTCCCTAGCCTCCCAGCCGGCGAACATATCCGACAGAGGTCCGCGGTTCAAGGGACTTTGTGAAAGTCGTCACAAGCCCGGACTCTACTTCATGGCCCGTTGGACGTGCAAGACGGGTGCCCCAGGCAATCCAGGAGGACGGACCGGATTCCATTGGTCATTGCGAAGTTGCCTGAGGTAAATCTTACAGTGAATGGTGACGGCGCAATGCCGGAAATTGTCATCGCCGGCAGCAAGCGTTTGTCCCGCCGTCCACGTTCCCTGTCGAGTTGGCTCGCCTCTTGCTTTAGACTTTTGCGACGAGGGCGGCAGCCGCGAAAGATCCGACAAGACGAATTCCGCAGCCCTCTCAAAATAAAGGAGATCCAGTCATGCAGTCAAATTTCCGCCGCGCCGTGATAGCCGCTCTCCTCGTCGCGTCCATGGCTCCCGGGCTCGCTCAGGCCCGCACTTTCAAAGGATCTCCGAGAGCATTTACCGTTGAGATGGGACGCGATGGTGGTTTCTTTAGTATGGTATGGAGTTTGCTTGCCGATGTGGTCGCGGGTCGAATACCGGGCTCCGGCCTTGCCGTCTCGGCCTTTGTGGCCAAGGACACGACGGATAACGGTGGTCGCATGGATCCCAACGGGGCCTCGCTGACCACGACGACGCCCACCGTCCCGGAGCCGCCCGATAACGGTGGTCATTTGGATCCGAACGGCTAGTTGAGGATAAACAGGGCACGATCAACAGATACAAGAATTACTTCAGCCCTACGAGGATAGTCATGGTCGATTCTCTAAATACGCTGGCAAGGTCCAGGGCCGAAGCCTGTGAGCTTTGGGCCGACCTCGAGCCGCTTCGTTTTGAAGATCAGTACTATCTGGTCCGCACCCATCACCGGTTCCTGGACTGGGGCTTCTGCGAGCTGATGTGCGAGGACAGCCTGCGGCTGGCTTCGGTGGACGCCGCGCGGGCTGTGGAACGGGCGGAGATCGCCGTCCTCGTCTCGGATCTCCTCAAGGATGACGAGCCGGTTACCGACCGCCGTCTCTACCAGCTTCGCGGCTACGCCTGGGCCCACGACGGCAATGCCCGCCGCGTGCTCGGCGACCTGCGTAGCGCCGACGAGTCCTTCGCCATCGCCGAGGCCTGGTGGGAAGCGGGCGAGGCCGCGCTCGGCGACTGCATGGGCTATGAGCCGGTGGTGCTCGACCTCAAGGCATCGCTGCGTATAGCGCAACGGCGCTTCCCCGAAGCCTTCGCTCTCCTCGACCGCATCTACGCCATCCATGAACGGGGAGACCGTCCTGAGCACAAGGACGCACACCTCGCCGGCCGGGCGCTGGTGGTCAAGGCGCTGGCGCTGGCCGAGATGAACGAGCCCGAGACGTCGATCGAGCTGCTCGAGCGTGCCGAGGGAATGGTGAAGATGGAGCGTGATCCTCGCCTCGTCCTCTGCCTGCGGCACAACCTCGTCTGGGACCTCACGACCGTCGAGCGTCACGAAGAGGCCGCAAGGCGGCTTCCTGGTGTCGTGGCCCTCTGCCGCGAGCTCGGCAATCCCCTCGACCTGATGCGCCTGAGATGGGCGGAGGGCAAGATTGCCACCGGCCTCGGACGTGCCGAAGAGGCGATGGAGATCCTGCGCGATCTGAGGCAGAAGTTCATCGACCGCGACATGGCCTACGACGCGGCCCTGGTCACCCTCGAGCTCACCGAGCTCTACGCCCGGAACGGCTGGATGGCCGAGGTGAAGGAGCTGTCGTTGCAGATGGCGAACATCTTCCGCTCTCAGGACGTGCCGCGGGAAGCTCTGGCCGCGCTGCTCTTCTTCCAGAAGGCGGCCGAGCGCGAGCGGGTCACCGCCAAGCTTGCCCGCGAAATCGCGAAGTTCCTCCAGGAGCTCCGCGCCAATCCCGCCCTGCGCTTTGACCGGTAGCAGGGCGGGACGATCTCTCTCCGTTTCTCCGTTTGAAAATCCTCTAGCCTTCCGCGTTTTTCCGTTGTAGAATCCCTGCCACTTTCAAGGCAGGACGAAGTGAATCGCAGGGAGTTTTTACGCGCGGGTTTACTCGCCGGGACCGGAGTCCTCGCCGGTCCGATGATCAACCGGGGACGCTTCAATCTCTTCGCCGCGGAACGCGGCGAGCGGAGCGAGCACTCGGCTCGCGCCGTCGAGTTGGTGGGGCGGTCGATGGTCATCGACATGCTCGGCCTGCTGACCCTCGACTGGCCCAAGCTGTACGCCTGGCAGCGCGATCCGGCCGCCTTTGGCGGGCCCGACCTCCAGAAGCTTCGCGACTCCGGCGTACGGGTCTTCCATCCCGCGGTGGACCCCGGGGCTCCCAATCCTTATCAGGCGGCCCTCGGCTGGATGGAGGGCTGGAACCGCCTCCTCTCCAAGCGGGGCGACTCTTTCGTGAGGATCGACCGCGCCGCCGATCTGGATCAGGTCCGCACCGGCGGCAAGCTGGGCATCCTGGTGGGCTTCCAAAGCTCCGATCATTTCCGCACGGTGGACGATGTCGCGTGTTTTTACGATCTGGGGCAGCGGGTCTCCCAACTGACGTACAACAGCCGCGACCGTCTGGGCTGCGGATGCTTCGAGGAGCGGGACACGGGGCTCACGGACTTCGGTGCCCAGGTGGTCGCGGCGATGAACCGCACCGGCATGGTGGTGGACGTCTCCCACTGCTCCGAGCGCACCAGCCTGGACGCGATCGCCGCCTCCAGCCGGCCGGTGCTCGTCACCCACTCCAACTGCCGCGCCCTGGTATCGCACCCGCGTTGCAAATCGGACGCGGTGCTGCGGGCTCTCGCCGCCCGGGGCGGAGTGATGGGCCTCACCGCCGTGGCCGCCTTCGTCAGCCCGCGCCGGCACGCGACGGTCGAGGACCTGCTGAACCATTTCGACCACGTCGCCCGCACCGTGGGCGTCGAGCACGTGGGGATCGGCAGCGACGTCGACTTGGACGCCGCCGATCCCGCGACCGGCCACCCCCTGGCCCGCTACGCCGTGCAGGGCCTGGCGCCGGCCCGCCGCGTCTTCGACCTCGCCGAAGGGCTCATCCGCCGCGGCTACAGCGACCGCTCGATCGAGCTCATCCTGGGCGGCAACTTCCAGCGGGTGCTGGGGGAGATCTGGCGGGCGTAGGAATGAGTCCAGCCCAGAGGCTAGCGACCGTCTTGCCCGGCGTGAGCAGGTTCAAAGACATTCCAGTCCCTCCTTCCGAGGTATCCTCCCCGGTGCCCTGGTGTCGTCAATGCACTCCGAGGCGTTGACCATCTTGCGGCGCAGGCGCCAGGAGGCCTCATGGAAGGATCTATGAACGTCTACAGTGACCACGACTTGGAGAACATGCTCTTCGATGTGGAGTCCGATCTGGCGGAGCGCAAGGAGTCCTTCAAGGGTGACGCGCCCACCAAGGCACGCGAGGCCGTCTGCGCATTCGCCAACGATCTGCCTGGCCGCGGCCAGCCAGGCGTCGTCTTCATCGGTGCGCGAGACGACGGCAGTCCGTCGGGACTCAACGTTACCGACGACCTCCTTCTCCAGCTTTCGGACATGAAGACCGATGGCAACATCGTTCCACCCCCCACGCTAACCGTCACGAAGCATGTTCTGCGAGGCAAAGAAATGGCGGTCGTAACCGTCTGGCCCTCAGATTCGCCGCCTGTACGTTACAAGGGCCGGGTCCACATCCGTGTCGGCCCTCGGAGAGCCATTGCCTCGGCGCAGGACGAACGCATTCTGAATGAAAAGCGCAGGCATCGCGACCGGCCCTTCGATGTGCAGCCGGTGCGCACGGGGACGCTCGACGACCTCGACCTCCGGTTTTTTGAGAAGAGCTACCTTCCCGCGGCATTCGCGCGTGACGTCCTTGACGCGAACGAACGCAGCCTTGAGCAGCGACTTGCTGTCACCAAGATGATCGTTGCTGCCGATACACCCACTCCCACGGTGCTGGGCATTTTGGTTCTCGGCAATCGGCCGCGCGACTTTTTCCCCGGCGCCTACATTCAATTCCTTCGAGTCGCGGGAAATGCGCTGGGCGACCCTATCGTCGACGAGCTCTTGATCGATGGACCGCTCCAAGATATCCTCCGCCGAATCGACGACAAATTAGTCTCGCACAACAGGACCGCCGTCGATTTCACGAGCGGCCCAATCGAGCAGCGCACCCAGACGTATCCCCTGCCGGCCTTGCAACAGTTCATACGCAACGCCGTGCTGCACCGAACCTACGAGGCCACCAACGCGCCTGTTCGGGTCTACTGGTATGACGACCGTATCGAGATCATGAGCCCTGGCGGACCCTTCGGGGCGGTTTCAGCGGAGAACTTCGGTGCGCCGGGCCTGACCGATTACCGCAACCCGAATCTCGCGGAAGCGCTACGCGTACTCGGTTTCGTTCAGCACTACGGCGCGGGCATCCCGACGGCCGAGCGTGAGCTGAAGAGGAACCATAACCCGCCGCCGGAGTTCAATGTCGATGCCACCAACGTTCGGGTTACGGTGAAGATGGTCAAGTGATCCTGCCCGCCGCGTCTTCGATCTCACCGAAGGGCTCATCCGCCACGGCTACAACGACCGCAGCATCGAGCTCACCCTCGGCGGCAACTCCCAGTGGGTGCTGGGGGAGATCTGGAAGGTGTAGAAATGCCCCGAAGGGGTAATGGCATGTAGCCAGGGGCTGGCGCTGTTTGCCAGCCCCTGGACCCGTCGACCCGATAAAACCCAAAGCCCTGAAAGGGCGACGGCAGCTCGGGTGAACGACGGAGCGCCGCCGCCGCCCCTTCGGGGCTCGATGTTTTAATTCATCGGCTACCAGGGGGCCTGGCAAAAAGCGCCAGCCCCTGGCTACATGCCTAAGCTCCTTCGGAGCAAACCAATCTCAACTGTACCGAGGGGTGCGGCGGCGACGCCCGCTTTGTGGCGCCATGAAGCGGGGCTCGACGCTTTGGCTAGGCATTCCCGCTTCAGGATTGCAGCTATTGCGTCTGGATCGTTGCATCGCTAGAATGCATCAGCTCGCATCGTAAGTCTTCCATCGGGTTCGGTAACGCCAAGACCGCTCCGGCACCTTCGTCTCGCCAGTCGGAGGAGGAAAGGTGCCTTGTCCAGACCTTTGGGTCTGAAAGGAGGTCCCGATGAAGAAGCTGCTTCTCGTCCTCGTCCTCGCCTTCGCCCTGATAGCGCCGCTCGCTGCGGCAGACGTCCTCCCGGCGACCGCGCCGTCGGCTGGCGCGGCACCGGCCGTGAACGTGGCGAACCTCTCGCGAGAGGAGTTCCTCGCCGTGATCGGCAACACGATGGTGGGAATTCCCGATCCCTCGCCGGCCCAGGCGCCGCCCTGCCCGACCAGCGTCGCCTGCCGCAGCCCGCTTGGCCTATGTGCCCTGAGCACCAATTGCACCGTCACCAACCTCGGTCCCTGCTGCATCGCGAGTCCTGGTCTGGGTATGTGCTGCATCAACGGAACCATCAAGGTCAAGAGCTGTCCCTGCGCCGGTGCTGGGTGCCCGTCGGCCCAGATCACCTGGGGCTGCGCCTGAGCCGGGCGGTCTGACGCTCTCCCCGGCGGCGGCACAAAGCGCGGGCGTTCTGAGCTTTGCGCCGCCGCATTGCCGTTTCACTGGTAGGCTTGAATCAATCTGTACGGCAAGGAGGGGAAGCTCCATGTTCATCGGACATTTCGCGCTGGGGTTTGGCGCCAAGCGGGCGGCTCCAAAGGTCTCTCTCGGTACGCTGTTCCTGGCCTGCCAGTTTGCGGACCTCTTATGGCCAACCCTCCTCCTCCTCGGGATCGAGGTCGTCAAGATTCAGCCCGGCGACACCGCCGTCACGCCCTTGACGTTCGTCAGCTATCCCTACTCTCACAGTTTGGTGGCGCTGCTGATCGGGGGAGCCGTCTTCGGCGCGGGTTACGTTCTGATCCGGAAATCGCGCATCGTGGCCGGAGTGGTGATCGGAGCCCTGGTGCTCAGCCACTGGTTTCTGGACGTTCTCACCCACCGGCCGGACATGCCGGTGACGGTCGGCGGGCCCACGCGGCTGGGGCTCGATCTGTGGGACTCGCTGCCGGCGACCGTGGTGGTCGAGCTGCTTCTGTTCGCCGTGGGCGTGGGACTCTACGCTCGGTTCACCGAGGCGCGGGATCGGCGGGGAAACTTCGGCTTCTGGGGGCTCGTCGGATTTCTTACCGCCGTGTACTTCGTCAACCTGTTCGGACCGCCACCGCCCAGCGTCGCGACTGTCGCCTGGGGAGCGCAGGCGCTGTGGCTGCTGGTGGTGTGGGGCTACTGGGTGGATCGTCACCGGCAGGTGCGGGTTGTAGCAGCCCGCCGGTGATCTTCGGAGGGCTACTGCTCAGCCGGCACGACGCCGGGAATCACGACCGGGCGCTTTTCCCGGCCGCTGAAGTCGGAGAGGATCTTTTCCTGGCTCTTGCCCTTGGGCACGATGACGTCCATGAGCGGTGGCTGGTTCGGGGCGTTCTCGCGGCCTCCCCCGAAGCGGTCCTGCCAGTTGCCGGGCGAGACGGGCATGATCATCAGCGACTTCAGCTCCTCTTTGCGGCTCAGGAGCGCGCGGCTGGGATCGTACTGCTGGAGCAGATCGCAGCCGGACGAGGCCACGACGTAGGCCCAGGTGGGCTTGGCGATGCCGCCCAGGAAGAGGGCCGGGACGAAGAAGCTGATCTTCTGGCCGAGCACACGGACCTGGGTGGGAAAGAAGATCCGCGAATCGATGTCCAGCGGAATCTGCTTCTTGAGCGCCTCGACCTCGTCGTCCTTGAGCTCGTTGTTGCGCTTGGAGTCCTCGTTCAGCGTTCTGAGGAGCATCCGCTGGAGCTCGGACTTCGCCTCGTTGGGCCGGGGGTTGAGGATGATCGCCTTCTCCCACGCGGTGGCGGGGTCGATCTCCGCCTGCCGGCCCGGCAGCATGGTGACGCCGCCCGAGCCCGCGACGCGGTCGGTGTCGATGTAAATGTCGAGGTTCATCGTGTAGAAACCATAACGGGCCACGTCGGTGAGCTGCGTGCCGAGATCGTCGATGGCCTGCCGCTCCGGCTTCTTCACCGGCTTGGCGAAAGTCACCTCGAAACGGGTGCCGTTGCCCTCGTCGAAGGCTTCGAGGGTCAGGATGTCGAGGTGCCCCTTTTCCAGGAGGCGGTTGCCGGGATAGATGTAGTTGCCGTCGCCGTGGTCGTCGCCCCGGGGATCGGTGAGCGTGAAGATCGGCTTCTTCGCGGCGGCGGGCATCGCGAGAAGGGCTGCTCCCAGCAGGAGCGCGGCCGCAAGGAGAGAGGACTGGCAACGGCTGCGGTTCATTTGCATCTCCAAAACGTCTCCAAAAAATCAGGAATCGAAACACCAGGGGCGGCAAGGATTTTTCCCTGCCGCCCGGGCTCGTTTTAAAACCGGATCATTAGAACCGGACCTTCATGAAGGCCTTCAGGCGGTTCTGGGTGAAATCTCGCTTCTCGAGGCTGTTCCAGCCGCCGAAACGGCCGCGGAATCCCCGCGAACCGACGGCGACGCCGAAGTCCTGAGCGGTCTGGGCGTCGGCGAACTGGGTCACGAAACCGCCGCCGAAGTTGGGATCGAAGGTGCCGAAGTTGTGCTCCAGGTTCAAGCCGAACTCGGCGCCGCCCAGGGTGTACTTGGCGGCCAGCATGAGCTTGTTCTTCTTGCTCACGCCGCTGGACATGTTGTGGAGCTGGTAGGCCTGGAAGGCGGTGTTGCCGTCCTTGAGGTCGACGTCGTAATACTCGTAGGTCAACGAGGCATACAGGTCGCCCGTGAGCTGGTAGCCGCCGCCGAGCTGATACATCTTGTAGTCCATGTCGCGGTCGTCGTCGGAGAGACTGTCGAACGGCTTCCACTGGTAGCCGGTGACGCCGTTGACGGTGATGACCGGCGGGTTGCCGTAGATCGCGGACGTCGAGTTGCCGTTGCCGTTGTAGCCGTTGGCGTTGTTGTGGCAGGCGGTACCGCCGCCCGGGCAGTCGCCGGGCTTGTAGGGCAGGAAGCGGGAGTCGTTCATCCGCTTGTCCGTCTCCTTGATGAACTTGGCCTTGGCGAAGAGGTCCACGCCCTTGCCGATGTCGAGGACGGTCTTGCCCTTCAGCACGTACAGATCGGTTTTCTTGTCCTGGAACGGTGCATAGGCGTTGCGGTAGGAGCCGATGCCGGCGTCGGACTCGAAGTTCGGATAGATCGAGTTGTCGATGGCTCTGCTGGGATCGCCCCAGGCCTGCCAGTTGGTGTTGTAGCCGATGTGGGAGTACTCGCCGGCGAGGTCCCACTTGCCGATCGTCCAGGTGGGGACGACGGTGATGCCCTTCCAGCCGATCACCGTCTCGGCCATCGGCTCGTCGAAGTCGGTGAACTCGTTGTCGACGCTGATCGTGGCGACCTGCTGGGCGTTGCCCTCCCAGCCGCCGTAGCCGATGCGGGTCGGGTTGCCGGCGAAGACGCCGAACGCCGAGTTGTCCGGGCCGGGGAAGACCCAGGCGCCGTCGTGGCCCTCGGTCAGCAGCACGTCGGACTCGCGGCGGGCCGACAGGATCGACTCATACTGCGCGCCGATGTTGAAATACTCGAGGTTGAACGACAGGCCGATGCCGAACGGATCATTCAGATCGACGTCGCCCTTGTAGGCCGGATCTTTGATCTTGCCGGCCGGCGTGGGCGAGAAGCCGGAGGTGCCGAAGCCGGTGGGCACGCCGAAGCGCGCGTCGGACTCGGCCTTCGAGTAGTAATAAAGGCCGCGGATGTCGACCTTGCTCGACGGATGGATGCCGAAGCGGGCGCCGTAGACGTCGTTCTTGAACCGGTCGGCGGTGTTGCGGCCGTTGTCGAAGTTGTGATCCGTGGGATCGATCTCGAGATCGCGGACGCGCTCGATGACGCCCACGACATCGAAGATCGGCGCCGGCGAGAGCTTGAGCTGCAAGCCGTAGGCGCCGTCCTGCGCGGTGTAGTCGCCGGTGGTGAAGTTGGGGCCCGCGAAGAGCCGCGGCAGCGAGACGCGAATCAGATCGTAGCCGAGCTGCCGGTTGAACAGCGAGCCCTGGAAGAGGATCGCCTTGGCGTTGTCGCGGTCGATGTAACGAATTTTACCGATCGTGAACGGATCGAACATGCCGAGGTCGGTCGAGCCGATCGTGGCACTGTCCAGCCACTTGAAGCCCGGCGTGAAGCGGGCCGTCAGGCCGCGCATCTTGATGTACTCGTTCGACCGCGGATCGAACTCGCCGCAGTCGCCGCCGACGCAGGGGCCCGCCGGGTTGCCGCCGAAGCCGCCGTAGTTCGTCCACTGGTTCTGGTTGAAGCGCGACTGCAGACGCCCCTGAACCTCGACGTACTTGTTGGGCTTGGAGAACAGGTAGAGATCGATCTCCGTACCCTGTCCGTTGTCGCCGTAGCCCTCACCGGGAACGGTGGTGAAGTTGTAGACGCTGCCGTCCGTGTGCTGATTGCCCCACAGCCACTTGGTATAATCCTCACCGGTAATGATCATCGTCTGGCCGTCGACGGCGAACGCTGGCACGGAGGCCAGCGCCGCCGCAGCGGCCAGAAGCCCTATTGCGAACCCTCTTGAAAATCTCATGAAAATCTCCTCTCCTCGACGTGGAGGACGGGTCTCTTACTTCTTCTGATGGACCATCGTCAGGACCGCGCCCGACTTGCGGGTGCCATCCGGATTGCACTCATACTTCAGCATCTTGTGCTGCAGATCGGCCTCGTCCGCGGCGCCGATGCCATTGCCCGCCAGGATGTCCATGACGTGCGGGTCGCAGTCGGAGTCGGTGCCGCCGCCGAAGCGGTGCTGGCCCTCGTACTCGTTGACCTTGCGGGTCAGCAGGTCCGCCTTGTCGGGGAAGCCCTCGTTGGACTGGATGAGGACCTGGTAGCCCCAGGTCGACGGATCGCCGCCGCCGAGCTCCTCGAGGTCGACGGTGCCCGAGATCGTGCGGCCGGTGCCCTTGACGCGGGTCGGAACGAGGTAGGCCGGCTTCTCGGCCGCGGGAACCTTCGCGTCGATCTCGGACCGCACCTTGCCCGGGGACTGGGGCGAGAGGATGATCAGCCGGTCCCAGCCATTGTCGTCGGCGAAGGTGACGTTGGTGCCGGCCGGGCTGTCCTTGAAGGCGCCCTTGCCGGTGTTGATGGCGATGAACACCATCTGCACCGAGAACCCGCCGCCCATGCGCCACGGGTCTTCCAGCGCGGCGTTGAACGTGACGGCGAATTCCACTTTTTTGCCGCTGACCTTGACGTCGAAGCCGGTCATGTCGAAGGAGCCGCGCTTGTAGACGCCGTCGGTCGGGTACGTGTAGGAGCCCGGCCCGTTGTCGTCGCCGACCGGATCCTTGAACGACGCGCCGCTCTGCGCGGACGCCACCCCCGCGAGCAGCACGCCGGCGGCCACGATCGCTCCCGTTGTCCAGAATTTCTTGCTCATGAGATCAAACCTCCTTGTGGTTGGGCTTCAGCCCTTGACTGCGCCGGCCGTGAGACCGGAAACGAGATACTTCTGCAGGAACAGAAAAAGTACCATGACGGGGATGGCCGCGACGATGGAGCCCGCCGCGAAATATCCCCACTGGTTCGCCTGATAGCCGCCGACGAAGAACCGTAGTCCCACCGGGGCGGTGTATTTGTCCAGCCGGTTGATGAAGGTGGCCGCCTGAATGAACTCGTTCCATCCCGTCATGAAGGAGAAGAGCGCCGTCACCGCCACCGCGGGTTTGGCGAGCGGCAGCACGATGCGGAAGAAGATCGTCGCTTGCGACGCGCCGTCGATCAGCGCCGACTCTTCGAGCTCCTTGGGAATGGTGTCGAAATATCCTTTCATCATCCAGACGCAGAAGGGAATGGCCGTCACCGTGTAGAGCAGCACCACACCGGTGAACGTCGAGCCCAGACCCAGGAACTGAACGATGATGATGTACAGGGGGATGAGCATCAGCGTGCCCGGAAACATCTGCGACACCAGGAAGGCCATCAGCCCTGCCCGCCGGCCGGGGAAGCGGAAGCGGGAGAAGGCATAGGCCGCGGTGCAGGCCAGGAACACCCCGAGGATCGTGGTCATCCCCGCCACCAGGACGCTGTTGCCCAGCCAGCGCGCGAAAGGCTGATCGGCGAACAGCGAGCGGAAATTCTCGAGCGAGATGTGCCGGGGCCACGGAATGATGGCCCGCAGGCGGTCGACCGCCGACGGGTTGGCCGGCAGGTCGGCGATCGACAGGCTCTGGCCGCCGGAAAAAGCGATGGTCATTACCCAGAGAATGGGATAAACGGTGACGATCACCATGAGGACGACGAACACGTGGAGCGGCCAGTGAGCCGGATCGTCCCCGCTGCGACTGCGTTTGGAGCTCATCCAATGGCCTCCGTGGCGCCGGACACGCGGTTCTGCCAGGTGCCGTAAGCGAACAGGATCATGAAGATGATCATCGAGTAGGCGGCGGCGTAACCATACCGGTACTGCTCGAAAGCCAGCTTGAACGACTGGGTGACGAGGATCTCGGTGGAATGGGCGGGCTCGCCTGCCGAAACGAGATAGATCACGTTGAACTGATTGAACGTCCAGATGACCGAGAGGATGACCGCCGGCACCAGCGCCGGCCGCAGCGACGGCAGCGTGATGGATTTGAACTGCTGCCAGCGCGAGGCGCCGTCCACCCGCGCCGCCTCATACAGATCGGCGGGGATCGATTGCAGGGCGCCGAGCGAGATGACCATCATGAACGGGAACGACAGCCAGCCGTTCGTGGTCAACACCGCCAGGAACGAGGTGAAAGGCTTGTCGAACCATGCGACGGCGTGGCCGCCAAAGAGCTGGATGACCTGATTGACGACGCCGAACTGCTGCTGGAACATGCCTTTGAAGATCAGCGCCGTGATGTAGTTCGGCGTCGCCCACGGCAGGATCAGCAGCACCCGGTAGAGCGGCCGCAGGGCAAAACCCTTCAAATTGAGGATCAACGCCAGCGTCAACCCCAGACTGACGCCGATGGCAACGTTCGACACCGTCCAGATGACGGTGAAGAAGAGCGTGTAATAGAAGTTCTGGTAGTTCCAGACCAGTCCCTCCACCGTCTTCTTGGCGACGCCGAAATCGCTCAGGATGTCGGTGTAGTTCTGGAGCCCCACCCAGGTGTCGGTGATCGACTTGCCCGTGTTGTAGAGGTTCGAGTTGGTGAACGACAGGAGGATGGCGTAAAAGAAGGGAAAGAAGACCAGCACCAGCATGCCGATCGTCGCCGGCAGCGTGTAGGCGTAGGCCACCCGGTACTCCACCAGGGCGTGCCCGGTGCGGTAGGCGAAGCCGAGACCCACGAAGGCGAGCAGGGCGAGGCTCAGCAGGGCGACGGCGAACAGGGCGACGGCGATGCGGCGGGCGTCGGTCTTCTGGAGCGCCGCGACCTTCGCTTCGTCGGGAGTGCCCGCCGCCGTCATCAATCCCAGGGGCTGCCGCAGCTCGTCGGCGTCCCAGCGGGAGGGGTCGAGCGTACCGGCCGGAGTGCCGAGCTCGGCGAGCAGAGCGCGGGCCCGGCCGGACTCTTCCGCCAGGTGCGCGGCCACGGACTTGGCCGAAGCCTGGCGCTCTCCGGCGAGAACCTGGACGGTATGCCGCTCGTAGGCCCACAAGCCGGCGGCCAGGGCGAGAGACGCCACGGCCGCGAGCCGCCAGCGGCGCTGGCCGAGAGCCAGGGACAGGAGGAAGAAGACGGCCACCGGCGCGAGCCAGGCCGCGAGGAAGGAAAGCCAGCCGAACGTCACCGGCGGGGGTTGAACGACGGCGTCCATCTGCACCGTTCCCACCACCTCGCCGCCGCGCTCGACGGGCGCCGCCAGGGAGTACAGGCCACCGCTCTCCGGCGTGATCGCGATCTCGTTCTGGCGGGCCGCGCCTTCGGCGCCCTCGCGGTTTCCCTGCACCGCCGACCGCAGCTTCTGGCCGAGGTCGTAGAGGTCTTTCTCCTCCCGGTCCAGGTGGCGGGGAGCGGCCTTGTCCCCGGTGTCCGCCGGGGAGGTGGAGGCGGTGAGCTGAATGCCCTCGAACTCGACGACGCGAATGGCCTTGACCTCCGGGTGGCCGGCCGCGAAACGGGCCACGGCGTGGCGTACGGCCTCCCCCGCATCGGCCGCGGGCTTCGCCTGCCCCTGCTCGGCGGCGGCGATCTCGGCGCCGAGCCCCATGCCGTTGCCCTCGGCCGGGGCGGCCGGCGGAGCCGTTTCAGTCGCCGGAGCCGCCACCGCCGCGCCGCCGCCGGCCCGGTCCACCAGGTCGGCGAGAGCGGAGAGCGTGATCACGGCCTGCCGCTCGGCCCGCGAGCGGCTCTCGGCCTTCTGGGCTCCCTGGAGCAGCATGGCCCCGATCCCCACGCCGAGCAGGGCGGCGACGGCGAGACCGGCGACGAAACGCCGGCGTTGCGAGACGGGGCGGGGCGAGTCGCTGGCCATGGCGCTATTTCTTCAGCAGCGTGGCGATGCGTTCGATGAGCTCTTTTTGCGCCTGATCCAGGGCGGCCTTGGGCGTCGCCGTCTTCTTGACGATGACGTTCATGGCCGTGGTCGCGGGCGACCACATCATCGACATCTCGGGCAGGTTGGGCATCGGCACGGCCACGTCCACCTGCTGGCGGAAGGCCTTGAGGATGGGATCGGCCGCCACCTGCGCGTCGGCGTAGACCGCCTTGTTGGCCGGCGTCTGCCGCCCCTGGAGGGCGAGCACCTTGGCCGCCGGCACGTCGGTCACGTACTTGAGGAAGGCGAAGGCCGCGTCCTTGTTCTTCGACGGCGCGGAGACGTAGACCCCTTCGACCGTGATCCACGGCCGGATCGGCTTGTTGCCGGCCTCGGAGATCGTGGGCAACGGCGCCAGGCCGTAGTCCACCCCCTTGGCGATTTCCCCCAGGAACCACGGACCGGAGAACACCATGGCCGCCTTGCCGTCGTTGAACAGCGAGGTGATGAGGGCCACAGAAGGCTCGGCGGGCAGGAAACCCATCCCCTGCCACTTCAAAAGGTAGTCGAGCGAGGCGACGTTCTGCGGGGCGTTGAGCGTCGGCTTGCGGTTGGCGCCGAAGACGCCGCCACCGAAGCCGTTCATCAGCGCCGCGTGGTAGTAGAAATCGGAGTAGGCATAAGCCAGGCCGAACTTGCCGGAAGCCGCGTTGGTGAGCTTCTTGGCCGTGGCCTCGAGCTCGGCCGTCGTCTTCGGCGGCGCCGGCACCAGCTTCTTGTTGTAGATCAGGGTGATGACCTTGAAGTCGAGGGGGAGGCCGTAGATGGTGCCCTGATAGGTCATGGCATCCAGCGTGGCCTTCAGGTAGCGGCCCTTGATCGGCGCGTCGAGGAAGAAGTCGAGCGGCTCGACGGTGTTGCCCGCGGCGATCCAGCCGCCCAGGCGGTCCTGGGCGAAGATGAAGACGTCCGGCCCCTTGCCGCGCGGCACCGCCGCCGTGATCTTGTCGGCGAAGGCGTCGTACGGCACGGCGAGCGAGGAGGCGTGGATCTTGCCGGTGTTGGCCTTGTTGAAGTCCTCGATGACCTTTTCGAACGCCGTCTTCTCGCCGCCGCGGTAGCCGTGCCAGATGACGATCTCCTTGGCTTGGGCGAAGGAGACGATGGGGAAGGCGAGGGCCAGCGCGAGCGTGCCCAGCGCGCGGACGGTATGGCGAATGAAGCTCGGTCTCATGAAGGGCCTCCAGTTCGGTGAAGAGTTCAAATCCCAAGACGCTTTTCGGTCGTGGTGTCGAAGAGGTGGCACGCCTCCACCTCGACGATCAGCCGCACCTCGTCGTCCATCACGGGCGCCCGGTGCGGCTCCACCTTGGCCACCAGCAGGTCGTCGCCCACCCGCCCGTGCACGATCACCTCGTGTCCGAGAGGCTCGACGAACTCCACCTTGACGGTGATCGCGACCACGCGGTCCGCCGGATCGCGGGGCGCCTCGCGGATGTTCTCCGGCCGCAGGCCGAGCACCACTTTCTGCCCCTTGTGCGAAGCCGCGGCCTCGCGGAAGGCCTCGGGGACCGGAATCGCGAACCCGGCCGCCGCCACGCTCGTGCCGTCGGCCGAGATCGTCGCGGGCACGAAGTTCATCGGCGGCGTGCCGATGAAGCTGGCCACGAACAGGTTCGCGGGGCGGTCGTAGACCTCCAGCGGCGAGCCCACCTGCTGGAGCTCCCCGAGCTTCATGACGGCGATGCGGTCGCCCATCGTCATGGCTTCGATCTGGTCGTGGGTGACGTAGACGGTGGTGGTCTTGAGCGTCTTCTGGAGCTTCGAGATCTCGGCCCGCGTCTGGACTCGCAGCTTGGCGTCGAGGTTCGACAGCGGCTCGTCGAAGAGGAACACGGCGGGCTTTCGTACGATGGCGCGGCCGAGGGCCACGCGCTGGCGCTGGCCGCCGGAGAGCTGCTTCGGCTTGCGGTCCAGGTACTCCATGATGCCAAGGATCTGCGCCGCCTCGTTCACCCGCCTGTTCATCTCCTCGCGGGGGGTCTTGCGGATCTTGAGGCCGAACTCCATGTTCTCCCGCACCGTCATGTGCGGATAGAGGGCGTAGCTCTGGAACACCATGGCGATGTCGCGGTCCTTGGGCGGCACGTCGTTGACCACCCGGCCGCCGATCTCGATGGTGCCGCCGGTGATCTCCTCCAGGCCGGCGATCATGCGCAGCGCCGTCGACTTGCCGCAGCCCGAGGGGCCCACCAGCACCATGAACTCATGGTCCTTGATGTCGAGATCGAAGTGAGGGATGACCGTCACCGGTCCATAAGCCTTCTTGATCCCTTTGAGCGTCACCTCAGCCATAAAACGGTCTCCTACGCGGACTGTACCGAGAGCGGAGCCACCCCGGCCCCGTCCCGTGGGGTAGTAAACCTCTCAATGAAACGGCTCGACGGCGAAAATCCTGGCGCTGCGCGGGGCGACGGCGGCCTCGATCCGGCCGCCCGTCGTCCGTGAGACGGCCTCGCCGCTCCAGGCGTCGCGCACCGGCCGGTCGCTCCAGACGGCGGGAGCGTCGAAGCTCGCCGTCGCCGGCGCCGTGCCCCGGTTGATCGCCACCACCACGGCATCCCGGTGGGTATCGCTCCCCTCCTCGCTCTGCAGGAACACCAGCAGGTCGCCATCCGTCGCGAGGCTCGTGTGCGTCCCCCGCGCGAACGCCGGATGGGCGCGGCGGATGGCGATCATCTTCTTGTAGTCCGCCCGCAGCGCCTCGTCGCGCGGCTTGCCCGCTCCGGGCAGGATCTTGCGATCCCCCCAGGGCATGTCGCCGCGGTTGTCCGGCCAGTCGCCCCCGGCGCGCCCCACCTCCTCGCCGTAATAGATCATCGGAATGCCGCCCGAGGTCAGCTCGAGCAGGGCCGCGAGGCGGAACAGGCTCTTGTTGCCGCTCAGCAGCGAGAGGGCTCCCTGCACGTCATGGGACGAGAGGTAGGGGGAGAGGAAGTGACCGGCCCGCACCTTCTCGCGCGACTTCAGATAGCGGTCGAAGGCGACCGTGCGCCCGCGTCCCTGGAGCCAGCCGAGGACGTTACCCTGGAAGGAGAAGTCGAACCCGGCGTCCATCTCGTCGCCGGAGAACCAGGGATCGAGGGACTGGGCATCGCCGCCCCAGACCTCGCCGATCAAAAAGAAGTCTTTCCCCAGCTGCTCGCGGGTCCGCCGCCGGTGCTCCTGCCAGACCGGATGATCGACGTGCTTGACCGTGTCCAGCCGGAAGCCGTCGATTCCCACCCGCTTGGCCAGGCCGAGGTGCGCGTTCATCAGGTACTCGTCCACCTCTGGCAGCTCGGTCTTGAAATCGGGCAGGCCGGAGACGCAGAGCGTCAGGTCGTCCTGGCCGCAGGTGCCCAGCGCCTCGGTGCGGAACCAGCCGCGGGTCGTGGGGTCCTTGGTCATTGTCGAGTCGTAGCCCGCGTGGTTGTAGACCACGTCGAGCAGCACCTTGACGCCACGAGAGTGGGCGTCGTCCACCAGCGCCTTGAGCTCCGCCTCCGTGCCGAAGCGGGGGTCGAGCCAGGTGAAGTCGTCCGCCCAGTAGCCGTGATAGCCCCAGTCCGGGAAGCCGGCGCCGGTGACGAAGCCGTCGATCTGCTTGACCACGGGGGTGATCCAGATCGCCGTCGCCCCCAGGTCGGCGATCTCGTCGAGCTGCTGGCGCAGGCCCGCGAGGTCGCCGCCGTGGAAGGTCCCCTTGGCGTTGCGGTCGACGTTCTGATTGTTGTTGCCGTCGCCGTCGGCGAAGCGGTCGACGAGGACGAAGTAGAGCACCGCGTCGCGCCAGCTCTCCTGCGGCACCACCGTTTTGCGGGCCGGCGGCGCCGGGGCCGGAGCGATCTCGGCGGCGGTGTGCGGCGGTGCCGCCCGGGGTGCGGAGCGCGTGGCGGGAGAGCTGCTGCAACCCGCCAAAGTCAGAGCTGACGCCAGCCCCAGAACGCGGAGCGATGGAAAACGGCAGGCTGTAGAACCCGGCTCGAACAAGAGAGATCGCAGTGGAACCTCCCCAGGAGTGACGGCCTGGACCCTCTGAAAGGTGGGCCGATTCTAGGGATCGCGTGACAAGCGTGTCAAGCGGACATCTGTATAGGATGAAACCGGTTACTTCGGGGGCGGGGCGGGGGCCGGCTTACGTTCCTCCCTCGCCTGCAATCTTCAGAGCCTCGCGCACCAGCCCAGGAGAGAGGAAGAGGCCCGCCTCCTGAAGCTTGGCCATCCAGGGGGCGACGGTGTCGATCAGGCCTGCTTCCTTCGCGAGCAGGAGAACTCCCAGGGTGCCCGTCAACGTCAGACCCATCCGCTCGGCGTAGCGGCGCGCCTTCCTCTCGTCGATAATCGTCAGCCGAGCTTCCAACTCCTCTGCCAGCGCTAGAACCTCAGCCTCACCCTGATCCAAGCCTGCATAGGCCAGCGCTCGTCTCGGGCTTTTCAGAGCAACGCTTCTTACCCAGGGAGCGCTTGCGAGAGCCGCTTGGCGCGACACGGTTTGGGTCGCAAGGAACTCGGCTTCGACAGCAGTGGGGATCAGAACCTCTTGAAAGAGGTCGCGCAACAGATCGAGGCGGCCCAGCGCCCAGAGGGCGACGAGCGGAGTGTTATTGAGAACTACGGGCTTGTCGGGCATTCTCCAGGTCCCGCGCGATGTCTTCGGGCTCCTCTCCAAAAGGGGAGAGGCCATGCTGGCCCAGTAGGAACAGGAAGGTCACGCGTGGGACTCCCGCCAAGCTGGCCGCGAGGCCGGAGCTGAGCTTGCCTGTTTCGTAGAGCTTCAAGGCCAGGAGAAGCCGAGCCTCCGCCTCGAATTCGGCCGGCTCCTGCTGAAGAGCCCACAGCACTTCGGGAGGATAGGGGATGTTCAGGGTGTTCACGATGATTCCACCTCGTAGGCGAATGTACCACGCGACAGCCCGCCATCCGAACATGTTAGGGTTCGCCATGGACCCCTCACGGGTCTGAAGGGAGGTTCGACGATGCCCACGCGTATAGGGCTGATGGGGCTGGGAAGGATCGGACGGAACATCTTCCGCATCCTCTACAAGAGCGATGACCTGCGGATCGAGGCGATCAGCGATGTGGCCGATCAGGCCGCGCTGGCCTACCTGCTCCGCTTCGACACCATCCTGGGACGGTTTCCCGACGAGGTGAGCGTGCGCGACGGCCACCTCTACGTCGCCGGCCGCCAGGTGACCATGCTGACCGAGGCGAAAGGGAGCGACACCATTCCGCCCTGGGGCGATCTGGGTGTGGACACCGTCATCGAGGCCACCTCGAAGTACCGCACCCGCCGGGAGATCGAGCGCCACCTGGAGGCGGGAGCCAAGCGGGTGATCCTCTGCTCGCCGCCCGCCGAGCCGCCGGACATCACCGTGGTCATGGGCGTCAACGACGATCAGCTCCGTCCCGAGCACCGCATCGTCTCCAACGCCTCCTGCACCGCCCACGCGGCGGCGCCGGTGCTGGAGATCCTGGAGGACGCCTTCGGCATCAAGCGGGCCTTCCTCACCACCGTTCACGCCTACACCAACCAGCAGCGGCTGGCCGACGTGCCGGACGCCGACCCGCGCCGGGGCCGGGCGGCGGCCGAGAACATCATCCCCCAGGAGACCAACGCCGCCGAGGTGATCGTCGGCCTGCTGCCCCAGCTTGCGGGCAAGCTTTCCGGCCTCGCCATGAACGTGCCGGTGCCCAACGGCTCCGTCGTCGACCTCGTCTGCTGGCACGACCGGCCGGTGACCGTCGAGGCCGTCAACGAGGTCGTGCGTACCGCCGCCGCCAGCACGCGCTGGAAGGGCATCCTGGAGTACGAGGTGGAGCCCATCGTCTCCTCCGATATCCTGCTCTCCGCGGCGTCCGGCACCTACGACAGCCTCGCCACCATGGTGCTCGGCAACGACGCGTCCAAGACCCTCACCTGGTTCGACAACGGCTGGGGCTACGCCCATCGGGTCGTGGACCTGCTCCGCCGCTTCCGGGAGATTGACCGATCCGAGACGCGAAAGGAGGTGGCGGCATGAGCGTCACCGGTAGTAACGTTACAAAAATCGGCATCAACGGCTTCGGCCGCATCGGCCGCAGCGTCTTTCGCATCCTCTCCGGCCGCGACGACGTGCAGGTCGTGGCGATCAACGACCTGTTCGAAAACCAGCAGCTCGTCTACCTCCTCAAGTACGACTCCGTGATGCGCGTCTTCCCCAAAGAGGTCACCGCCGACGAGGATTTCCTCTACGTCGACGGCCAGAAGATCGCGATGACCGCCGAGCGCGATCCGGCGCAGATCCCGTGGGGGAAGCTGGGGGTCGACATCGTCGTCGAATCCACCGGCGTCTTCACCAAGAAAGAGCAGCTCCAGAAGCACCTTCAGGGCGGCGCCAAGAAAGTGATTCTCACCGTGCCGGCGAGCGACGAGATCGATGCCACGATCGTCATCGGCGTCAACGACGACACGCTCAAGCCCGAGCACAAGCTGGTGTCGAACGCCTCGTGCACCACCAACTGCCTGGCGCCCATCGCCAAGATCCTCGACGAGCGCTTCGGCATCGAGGAGGGCTTCGTCACCACCGTCCACGCCTACACCAACGATCAGCGTCTCGCGGACGTCCCCCACAAGGATTTCCGCCGCAGCCGTGCGGCGGCGCAGAACATCATCCCCACCACCACGGGCGCGGCCCGTGCGGTGGGCAAGGTGATGCCCGAGCTCAAAGGCAAGCTGGATGGCATGGCCATGCGCGTGCCGGTGCCGGACGGCTCGATCGTCGATCTGGTGGCGCGGGTGAAAGCCAAGCCGGACGTGGCCGCCGTCAATGCCGCTATCCGGGAAGCCGCGGCGACCGAGAACCTGAAGGAGATCGTCGAGTACAGCGAGGTCGCCCTCGTGTCGACCGACATCATCGGCAACCCGCACTCCTCGATTTTCGACGCCCTCTCCACCCACGCGGACGGCGACGGCTACGTCAAGGTCGTCGCCTGGTACGACAACGAGTGGGGCTACTCCAACCGCGTGGTCGATCTGATCGATCGCATGGCGGCGGTGGGCGGGCTGTAGACCGAGATGGCGAAACGAGTCGGCATCCTGACGGGCGGCGGCGATGTCCCCGGCCTGAACGCGGCCATCCAGCAGTTCGTCTGGCGCATGGAGGAAGAGGGGTACGAAGTGGTGGGGCTGCGCCGGGGCTGGGCGGCCCTCCTCCACGTCAAGCCCTATCACGCGGAGGACAACTCCAACTGGCTCGTGCCCCTGACCCGGGCCAGCACCCGCACCATCGACAGGAGCGGCGGCACGATCCTCCACACCTCCCGCATCAACCCCGCGCTCACCAAGGCGGAGATCATCCCCGAGCATCTTAGGGGCCGGACCAACAAGCAACTCCCCGACGGCCGCTTCGACCTCACCGACGCGGCCCTCGAAGTGCTCCGCTTCCTGAACCTCGACACCCTGGTGGCGATCGGCGGCGACGGCACCCTCTCCTTCGCCCGCCGCCTTCACCTCGAAGGCGTGAAGGTGATCGGCCTGCCGAAGACGATGGACAACGACGTCTTCGGCACCGACTACTGCATCGGCTTCTCGACCGCCATCACGAGGTCCGTCACCGCCATCAATGAGCTGCGAACGGTGGCGGGCTCGCACGAGCGCTTCCTGGTGGTGGAGCTCTTCGGCCGCTACTCCGGGGAGACCTGCCTCCTCTCCTCCTACCTCGCGGGGACGGACCGGGCGCTCATCGCCGAGGTGCCCTTCGACACCCAGGCCGTGGTGGAGATGCTGGCCGAGGACAAGAGGACGAACCCCAGCAACTACGCCGTCGTGGCCGTCTCCGAAGGCTCCTTTCCGGAGGGAGGCAAGCCCTTCGAGACGGGAGAAGCGGACGCCGTGGGCAACCGCGAGCTGGGGGGAGTGGGTCGCTACCTGCGAGGAGCCCTGCAGAAAAGCACTCCGGACCGCGTCATCTACCAGCGCCTCGGCTACCTGATGCGCTCCGGTCCTCCCGACACCCTCGATCGTCTCGTCGCCAAGAACTTCGCCGCCCTCGCCGCCGACCAGATCCTGGCCGGCAAAACCGGCCGCCTCGTCTGCATTCAGGGAGGCCGCTACACCACCGAGCCCCTGGAGATCGTGGGAGAAGGCAAGAAGGTGGTGGACGTGGAGAAGTTCTACGACCGCGAGAGATACCGGCCGAGTTTCGTGGGGGTGATGGGGATGCCGATGTTTTTGTGTTGAGGGGGAGGCGGCGGTCAGACGGAGCAGACAGACTCCGGTATAATGCCGTCCATGGTAGCCACTCTTGAGATCGATGGGGATCTTCTCACTACGGCCGAGCAGACGGCCTCAGAGCAGGGGCAGACCCTCTCCGCCTTTGTCGAAAGGGCTTTACGAGTCGCGTGTGCTCAAGCAGGCATCCGAGGAGAGGCGGCCAGTTTGCCCCAGTCTCGTCAAGATTCCCGAAATGGGAAAAGGGTCGAGTTGCCGACGTTTCGCGGTCAAGGTCTGCGGCCGGGAGTCAATCTGAACGATTCGGCAGGTCTGCTGGAGCTGATGAAGTTTCCGGATGCTCCTGATTGACGTCAACGTCTTGGTCTATGCCTACCGCGAAGACTCCCCTCAGCACCTCACCTTCGACAGTGGTTGCTTGGCCGGCGAGGACTACGTCCCCATCCAGCGTCTTGTCTCCTGCCTCACCAGGTCACGCCCTTGAGCGAGCGCCAAGCGAGTTCCCGCACCTTCAGGGATGAGTGTCCGGGTTGAACGGCGCCGCTCCGCCATATCCGGAACAGCAGAACTTCGCCTCATCGAGCACCACGACCTCCGGACAGCAGTTCCCAATGAGAGCGACCTGCCCAGAAGGGGGTGCGTACGACGGTGACTTCCAGAACCAGCCGGATGGCAGGGCCGGTAGCGGCCCTGCTTCAGTCACCATGCAAGAGCTGCCTATCGGAATGCCGTTGAGCGTTACGCTTGCGGGTCCGGGAACCATGATCTGCGCCTGCTGCGTGATCAGAATGGTGCCTGACCAGCAGGCGACGTTGAAGTTAAATGTGCCGGTGAAGCCCGGCGGCACTCCAAGAACATTCTTGGTGATCTTCACGTGGCCGCGGTCGTCACAAGCGCGGATGACGTTGGCGAAGGAGATCTGGTTCTTGCCGCCGTTGGTGAGATGAATGACTCCGTTGGCCGGGTTGGAAACCGGGACGCCGCTCCAGGAGTAGCCCGCCTGTAGCGGTGGCAGTGCGGGATCTTCTGAAATCGTGCAGATGCTGCCGACCGGGATTCCTGCCAACGTGACCGTAGTGCTCGGCCAGGTGAGCGAGAGCTGTTGCTGCAGCAGGCCACTCGGAGTCGAACACGTCACGTTGAATTTGAACGTCCCGCTAAATCCGGTGGGCGCGCCGGCAACCGTTTTGGTGACCATCAGGCTGGCCGGGCACTCGGCACCCAGCACATGCGCCGCGCTGAAAGGTGGATTCGGGGCAACATTATTGAGAGGTGGGCCGGTGGCCGATGTCGTCACGGCCGTCGCCTGGTTGGTAACGACCGGACCGTCGCATGTTGCTACCTTGGTCTGGAAGCAAAACTGCGGCGGGCCGCCGCCGATCCAAGTGACCTCGACGCTCGGAGGCGGCGTGTTTGACCACGGCGTGTGATTGGTGACGCCATTGAATTGGAGGACGATCCTGAGGCTCTTGTATTGCCCGGGCCCGGTGCCGTAGCCGATTCCAAGTCCGCCCAGAGATAGCGGCAAGCTGGTCACCGGCAGATTCAGGGCATAAGGGGTCCCATCCGATTTCAGGGCCAGGCTCGTCGTGTTACTCCCATCATAAAGCGTCAACGTGGCGGTTACGCCAGCGCCGAGCGTGAGGCCTGCCATCGACAGCTTATCCCAACCGGATACGTCACCACCGGCGCAGTAGGAGTTGGCCGGCGTTACGGTCGTGTCGACGAGCGTCCTACTGCCGCACGGGGAGCCGTCGGCGGCTTCGAAAGAACCGAGCAGGCCATCGTCGCCGTAGGACCACATGCAGCCGGGGCGTTCGGGGTCAGCAATTGTAGTGTAATGCCTAAGGGGTACGATGGTCGTTGCGGTCAATGGCCAGTTTGGCTCGCTGCAAGGACCGGAAGCTGCGAAGTCGTAGCAGCCTATTGTATTCGAGCTGCAAGTGTGAGGGAGGAGCGGCAAGCCGCAACTATCGTTGAAAACCCGAGCCTTGTAATAGCCGGACTGGCCAGCGCTTATATCTTGCCAGAATCCGCCCGAGAATTTCTGCACCCAGGTTAGATAATTCGTTGGATAGGGAAGCGTTACGCCCGTGGACGGGTCGTAGCAGATGAAAACGGTGCTGGTGGCCGGGTTCGTCGTGTGCACGCAGATGCCAATCACTGTCCCGGTAGCGCTAAGCAGGGGGTAGAGGATTCCATTGACTCCCGCGAGATCTGGGTTCTTAGGGTTGCCCCCCCAACCCGAGCATAGGAGGTTCGTCTGCGTGTCGAAGCAGCTAAAGATGAAGGGCGGCGGTGTGCTTGGGGCTGCTTGCCAGATGCTGTAGATCTTCGTCCCGATGATCTCGCTGCTGCTGTAGTACACATTGCCGTTATAGGCGGCAAGAACGGAATACGGCTGTCCCGCGCAGGCGATCGGGATTAAGGCAGTGGTATCCAAACAGCCGATCTTGCCATCGCGGAGTTGTACGTAGACCCTCCCGCCGATTGCACCGATTCCAGAGATATCTTTGTAATCTGTCAACGTGATCCAAAGAGGGTAGAAGCCACACGAGGTCCCGGCAATCAGGTTGGCACAGAGGATTCCCAGGTCATGGGGTGGACTCATGACCGGAAAGTAAAGCTTACCATTGACTCGATCCAGGTACTCGATCGGCTTGCCCGACGTGGTGTTGTCATTGGCACTGGTGTTATTGTTGAAAGGTAGGCCGCTAGTGATCAGTACGTGCAGGCCGGCAGTGAGCGGTGTCTGCGTTGCATATCCGAGGCAGCGTGCGCCCGTGGCAGCGTCGAAGCAATCCAGATAGGTGCCGGACGTATGGTGGTTGACGACGTATATGTTGTTGTTGTACGGAATGGCGCGGTAGCCGTCACCGCCAGAGCCTTGAGTACTGAACGATGCTATCGGCGGTGCGGGTATGAGAGCGGTCTGGCCCGTGCCAAGCGGGGTTACCTGAGGGAAGCTGACCATGGCGCCAACGCCACTGGCGGAAGCAGGTGCCGACGTGACCCAGGTCGAGCCGTTGAACCATTGGCTGGTCCAGGTCGGCGGGACCTGTAGCGAGCCAGCGACATATTGCAGGGTTGCCGGGAGAAGATCCTTGATGTTGGTTTGCGCAGGCTGTGCCGGGTTGGGGCCGAATTGATAGGTGATCACCCAGTCGAGGATGTCGCCGTTGTTGAGCGACGCCGGTGCGCTCGTGACGGTTATGCCGTTGACCTTCTTCAGAGTCTTGGTGAAGACCGGCGCTTGGCCGTAGGCCGGCGCTACCGCAAGCGCGAGCAGCGTGATCGCGGCCGACACGCCTCGAAGAGCGCCTAAGGGTGCTAAGTCCCTTTTCATGTTGCCTCTCCTTAGAGTCCGCGGCTGCGAGCGGCTGCACTGCCGGCAACCGGCTTCAACTACGACAGTGGCCGGCTCCGCCTCGCAGTATTAAGGGTCGGCAGGAGGGACTTGATTCCCTGTGGAGTAGAGCTACAATATGCCCATCCGTTTCGCATGTCAACATAAAAATACAGATTAAGTTATATAAACGTATACACTGGCGCACTCGCAAGTCATCGGCGTGCCTCACGGTTAGGACGAGGACGGCCTCGCGGATCGGCCGGAGAAGGGTTCCGGCCCCCCCGACTCCCTCGACCACCTGATGGCCAGCCAATTCTGAAGCCGCTCGACGAGGTGGTTGTTACCGACTTCCTCGATGTCTGCCCTTCACCGAAGATCGAGCTGATCACTTACTGGCTGTCAATTCTCGACCTGACCGTAGAAGCGAGGTAGAAGCTCCGTCTGCTCCAGGAGAATGAGGTAATGAAGTGGCCCGCTAGCTGCAACAAAGATCATCGGCCAGAGAGGACTTCGAGACTCCGGTGGGAGGCGAGGTCTTCTTCCAGATCGGCTTGCGTGTAGTGAAGGGGCACCTTGTGCTCCTTCAACAGTCCGTGGACCGCGAATCGTGTCTCCAACCCGAGGAGGCGCCGGACCTGCGCCTCGGTCAAGGCATCCGTCCTATAGCCCTCCACGGCAATGGCCTCCAGAGCGTGGCGCGACACGTTTCCCCAGCGGCCTTGAAGGGATTCGGAGATGTCTTCGGGCAGGCTGATGGTGACTTCCATGGCATGAGACTCCGCGATCGGCCTCATTCTAGCGTAAAAGGACGATGGAGATGGGAGAACCGCAGCCAGGGCCAGCCTGCGACGATGATTTGCCCTGAAGGGGCTCAGGCATCTATATAGTCCGGGGTCAGAGCGCCAACGGCTATCTCATTCGGCGAGCTCTGCCATCAGGTCATCGACCGTGCCTCGTTGAACCTCTCCCCGAGCGAGTCTCTCGCCGGGCTTGGTCGATGCTAGCTGCAAGGGCCTCGCGTCGCCGATCTCTCTGCCGGCTACGGACGATCTCGACCAGATCCTGCTGCTGCTCAGCGCGGGCCGCAGCCACGTCGGCGGCGACCTCTTCCTCGCTGAAGGCGGCGGAATCCGAGCTCGGACTTCGTCGAAACGACGCAGCACCTCACTGTCCGAATCTTTCAGGAGGCGCTGGAACTCGTCGTACGGCACTAGTAGTCTGTCAGTCTAGGAATGATGGGTAGAGCCTCCGCAGCTTGATCCGGGCATCGGCGGTGGTGAATTTCCAGTTGGCACCGATCTTGGCCTGGTTGCGTTGGCTTTCCCAGGCCGCGATCTCCTGCTCTAGAAGCTCGGCAGTGGCAATCCGGCGATCCAGGCACTGACGCTGCAGGATGCTAAATTCGCCCTCGGCCATGTTCAGCCAGCTGCCATGCTTGGGGGTGTAGTGGATCTCTAACCGGCTCAGCAGCCGCAGGGCCTCCGCAGGGGCAAACGTCTCGTACAGCGAGGCGCCGGAGTGGGTGTTGAGGTTATCCATGATCAGAACCACCCGCTTGGCCTCCGGGTACTGCTGGTCGAGAAGGTCTTTGATAAACCGTGCAAAATCCTGGCGGGTTCGCTGCTGCGTGACCTCGACGTGACGCCAGCCTGCCAGGGGCTCAAAGGCCGCAAACAAAGTCGCCACGCCGTTGCGGCGATACTCAAAATCGTAGCGCTCGACCGCACCGGGTCCCCCGGCGATCGGCAGTCGGACCTCTTCGTGCAGTTGCTTTGTGCTCTCATCCATGCAGACCACCGGCTGGGAAGGGTCATAGGGGCGCCCATAGACCTCCAAGACATCTTCCATCCGGCAGACAAACTCGGCGTTGTGCTCGGCTGGGATGCACCAGCACTCCTTCAGGTGGGGCTTAATCTCGTTTTTTTTAGCACGCTACGGACGGTCTCATGAGAAATCGACTCCACATACTCCAAAACCACCATCCGATCGGCCAGCAGGCGCAGAGTCCAGCGAGCGTGCCCTTCAGGAGCCGGGCTACAGGCCAGCGCCAATAGACGAGCCTCCTGCGCCCCGTCGAGACGACAGCGAGCGGGTCGCCGCGCTTTGCGATGATGGGTCACCGCCTCGAGTCCTTCCTCTACGAAGCGCTTCCTCACCCGAGCCACGGTGGCGAGACTCACGTCCAGGGCGGTGCAGATCTGCTCATCGGTCCAGCCCGGCCCTGCCAGAGCAGAATCAGCCTTCAAGAGAATACGGCCATGCGTCTGCCGTTTGGCGCTTGTACGTCCCGTAGAAATCAGCTTTTCTAGGCTCGCTCGCTCATCTGGGCTCAGAGTGACCACATAGCTCTTCTGCATTCTTGGGACCTCCTGAAGTAAATTGTATCCTCCAGGAG
Organism: Thermoanaerobaculaceae bacterium; assembly: GCA_963717295.1. GTDB lineage: Bacteria > Acidobacteriota > Thermoanaerobaculia > Multivoradales > UBA5704 > DATARR01. The sequence continues at coordinate 4,715,654 of OY970330.1, read as the reverse complement.
GGTCTCTGGGCATCTTAACCAGTCACTTCTAGTCTGACGGACTACTAGGACAGCCTCAGGCTGCTGATCGCGAGTGACGACGTAAGGGACGTGGTCTTCGGTCACCTCGTTGAAGACGGCACGGAAGCGCTTCCCTAGATCTGCGGCGGCCACTGTCTTCTGCATGGGTTTCTCCCGGAGGTCGGGGCTCCCCGACCTGCACGGATTCGATTCTACACCTCCGGCGTGTACTCTGAGGCGGCAACAACCTAGAGAAGGTTCCCTCCTTCCACTACTTCTGCCCTGGTCCGACTGGTTCGGCTGCACTGTAGAAACAGAGAAGCTTCGCCCTCCCATTGAAGGGATGGACGCGGGTGCTTCCGGAAGGGGCAGTCATGATCCGTACCGTCTGGCCTCGCGTGTTCCTCGTCGTTCTGGTCCTCTCGTTCTTCGCGCTACCTGCCTCGGCAGCCCTTGGCTCTGCATCGGCAAGAGCGAGGCAGAAGCCGGGCCTCCTTGCGGCGGTCTGGCATGCTGTGATCATGCTCCTGCCGCCTCTCGAAAAGCTGGGTCCGGGTATGGACCCCCTGGGAAACCAAGGCACAACCCCGTCCACTCCATCGAGCAGCGGAACTGATCTCGGACCCGGGATGGATCCCTTGGGCTGAGTTCTGGTGGACCGGTCCTTGTGCGGTGAGAGTGCCCGGAGGCGCCCTCACTTGGATTCGTAGCGGGCGCGCAGTTCCTTCTATGTGGTATATGCTCTGCGAATCTGGGGAGGAACAGTGTCCGACATCCATGTCACCCGCGAGCTTCTGCGTGCCGTCGCCAGCGGAGAGTTGCCGCCTCGGGTTCTTACCGAGATCGGTTGGCGGCACCTCATGAGGCTTTGTCCCACCTGTAACGAAGAGGTGGTCGCGTTCCAGCAGGAGCGGGCTACACCTGGAAATTACGAGGCCGTGCTCCGAGTCCTCCCAGTGGTGCTCGAGAAGCACGCCGCGGATCTCGAGAAGAAGACTGGAACGGCGCGAAAGGACTTTCTTACTCTCCTTCGCCTTGCTCCCGGTGAGCGCCTCCATTGCATCCACCGAGCGAACGCCCGGTTTCGGGGCGTGATTCTCGCGCGGATGCTCCTTGATGAGGCCAAGAGACACATGCCTGCCGAGCCGGGAGTCGTTTACGAATTGGCCGAAACGGCCGAGGCGGTCCTCTTGCGCACTCCGGACACCCCGGGGCTCTACGATCTCTTCGCCCGAGCGGTGGCGTACCGGGCGAACGCGGAGCGTGCCAAGGGCAATCTCCTCGCCGCCGGCGACACCCTGCGAAGTGCGCGGGGACTCATTCGCAATAAGGGAGTGACCGATCCGGAGGTCTACGCGGAGGTGGATTGGATCGAAGGAGCCTTGCGCAAGGATCAGCGCCAGTTCAAGGAAGCGGAGGAACTCCTCGTCCGGGCCGTGAATCTCTATGGACTGACCGGCACGAAGGAGGAGGCAGCGCAGCCTCTGATCACCTTGGGCCTCCTCTATTACGATCTCGGCGATTACCGGCAGGCGACCGAAGTCACGAAGGTAGCCGTCGAGATGATGAGTCCGAAAGCGGCCCCCCGCTCCTATCTCTGCGCCCGCCACAATCTGGCTCTATTCCTCGCAGAATCAGGGGACTATGGCACCGCGGAGGAAATTCTTCACGAAGATAAAAGGCTTTACCGCAGGTTCCCGGATCTTTGGACGAATCTCCGCCAGTCGTGGCTCAAAGGAAAGATCGCATGGGGGCTTGGAGATCTCGCTGAGGCCGAGCGGTTGCTTGGCGAGGTACGCAATGGCTTCATTCTTCAAAACATCGGTTATGACGCCGCCATGGTCTCCCTTGATCTCGCGCTCATCTACGTGCAGCAGAAGAGAGCGCCGGAGTTGAAGCAACTTGCCGACGAGATGCACCGGATCTTCGCTGCCGGAGATGTCCATCGCGAGGCCATGGCAGCGCTTCTCCTCTTCGAGGATGCGGTGCGTGAAGAGCGACTGACCGCCGAGAACGTCGAGGATCTGGCAGGCTATCTCAAGCGGGCTCGCAGCAATCCGGGATTGCGATTCCGATGGGTACAAAAATGAATAAGAAGCTCTCCGGCAAGGCATTGACCGAGTTCGAAGCCGAGCGCGATGTCTGGCAGGAGGTTTTGGCTGGCGTGAAGGAATCCAGGCAGGCGGCGGGAAACGGAGGAAAGTAAGTTCGAAGTCGCACGGGGTCAGCGTGCGTCCGGCGGAGAACGGCGAAAGGTGTTGAATTCTCTCATCGGTCGAGTTTTGCAATCAGGTCGTCAGGTCTATCCGCCGGCCCAACGGGCCGGGAGATCCCAGCCCAGGGCTGAGGCCGAAGGCCGATGCCCTGGGTAAAAGGCCACCCGATCTTTGCGGCCTGAAAGGCCGCGGGAACCCGGCTTGGCAGATCAGCTCGGCTATGAACCTATGGATGGACTCCGGGCCAACAATCTCGCGACCTTTCAGGCCGCACCGCCCCTGTCATCTATCTACCCAGGGCATCGGCCTTCGGCCTCAGCCCTGGGCTCCGTTCTCCCGGCCCGTTGGGCCGGACGGGAGGTTTGGAGAGCCACTCCCTCACCGGGAACAACGAAGCCGCCGCTCTTCTGCGGCTCCAGCGTGTATGGATATTCCAGAGTCATATCAGTTTCACTCTACTGGCTTTGCCCCGAAGGGGCTGAGGCGTGTAGCCTGGGGCTGGCGCTTTTTGCCAGCCCCAGGAAATCCATGTCCCGACATTTAAAAAACCCCGAAGGGGCGACGGCAGCGTTGCCGCGAGGTAACAGGCTATATCACGATGTGTTCACAAGGCGAGTACCAACGCCTGCGCTGAGGTGATATCGAGCACCGATTTGCCGTCGCCCCTTCGGGGCTTTTGAGTTTTTGGGGGTTGCCGTTGACCTGGGGCTGGCAAACAGCGCCAGCCCCAGGCTACATGCCTTTGCCCCTTCGGGGCATTCGACGGGGAGATTTGGGGCCTGATGTTGAGGTTGAGCGAACCGCGGAGCGTTGAGGGGTGGCATCGCCCCGTCACGGGTAATTGTCATTCGAGGGGCTGTGTCCGCCCAAGACGTCCCACCTTCATCGCCTGCGGAGGTCATCGTGGAATGGGCTGTGGGCTACGCAAAAGCCCTGCGAACCCTGCCTCTACGAGGATCTCAGCCATTCGCCGAAGATCGAACTGATCAGGTTCTCATCAACATAGAAATTCGTATCGCGCAAGCGCGCCAGAGTTTCAGGGACGTCGATCAGTCCTTTTTCGGCTGCCGTGCGGAGAGTACCCAACGTACCGGTGACCCGCAGATTCCGGCGGCGGGCCTCGGCGCGCCCCGAGGTTTCGTCGATCAGGAGCAGATCGGCTCCGAGAAGATGCGCCAGCGCAATCGCCTCCCGCTCGCCGAGATCGAGGTCGTCGGTGACGAGATCAAGCTGGTCGGGAGCAACGGACTGAAAGCGCAACCAGGTAGGAGGGTTGGAGAGCCACTCCCTCACCGGTTGGGGTGCTTACTGGCTGTCAACTCCTGGAGAACGGCTTCAGGGACGAAGACCTGGCCATAGAAGCGGGGGAGAAACTCGGTCAGCTCCAGGAGAATGAGGTAATGAAGTGGCCCGCTGTCGGCGACAACGATCATCGGCCAGAGAGGATCCCGAGACTCCGGTGAGAAGCGAGGTCTTCCTCCAGGTCGTCTTGCGTATAGCGGAGGGGGACCCCTGTGCTCCTTCAATAGACCATGGACCTCGAACCGTGTTTCCAGCCCGAGGAGACGCCGGACCTGCGTCTCGGTCAAGGCACCGGTCCTATAGCCTTCGATGGCAATCGCCTCCAAGGCGTGACGCGGCACGTTTCCCCAACGACCCTGAAGGGATTCGGAGATGTCTTCGGGCAGGCTGATTGTGACTTCCATGGTAGAGGACTCCGATCCAACTAAACCGACCAGGCCGACCAGGCCTAATAGGCCGACTCGGCGTACTGAGCCATTCTAGCTTATCTGGTAGGGAAGCCGGCCGGTCACGAAGGGCCGCTGTCGCCCTTTCAGGGCTTTCATCTGGGTTGTCGCGTTATCCTGGGGCTTGCGCCGCCAGGCTACATGCTGCCGCCCCGTCGGGGCTAGGGCAAGAGTTGGCGGCGAGGTATGACGGCCGCGCTATCCCCAAGGAGCCCCTCCATGTCCAAGATCAGCGCCGGCCTTCTCCTCTACCGCCTTCGTGACGGCCAGCTCGAGGTGTTCCTGGTTCATCCCGGCGGACCCTTCTGGGCGAAGAAGGATCTGGGGGCATGGTCGATTCCCAAGGGGGAGCTCGCCGAGACGGAGGAGCCTCTTGCGGCGGCGATTCGGGAGTTTCAGGAGGAGACCGGGTTCACGATCGCGGGTACCTTCCTGCCGCTGCCGCCTCGCAAGCAGCCGGGCGGCAAGATCGTCCTGGCCTGGATGGTCAAGGGCGATGTGGATGCGGGGGAGATCCGGAGTAACACGTTTTCCCTGGAATGGCCCAAAGGGTCCGGCCGCCGGAAGGAGTTTTCCGAGGTCGACCGCGCGGAGTGGTTCGGGATTCCTGAGGCGAAGCGGCGGATTCTCGCGGGGCAGGCCGGTTTTCTCGACGACCTTTGTAAGCGGCTCGGCGGGTGAGGAGTTTTGGCGTTCTCGCGCGTTATTGTGGGTGTCGAAGCCATCGTAGAGACAACAATCTCAAAGGAGAAAGTCATGACGAACCCCCTTCGGAAGCTGTTCATCCTGCTGGCCCTGTTGACCGCATGTCTGGGCTCTCTGGGTTCCTACGCCAAGCCGGCGCATGCGCTGATCTGCTGCTCGGCCTGCGTGGACAATCCCAACACGGCCCCTTGCCGTCACGGCTGCTCGCCGAGCTGCTAAGTCCTCGGTGTGACCTCCAAGGGCCCGGCGATCCGGATGCCCGGATTGGCCGGGCCCGTGGAGCTCAGACTTTGTTTTGTGGTCCAAGCTTGAGGTAGAGTCCCGGCCCAGGAGTCTCATAACGTTGGAAGGAGAGAGCGTATGACTAGGAAAAAAGTCAAGAAGCTCGAGCTGAACAGGGAGTCACTCCGCCGGCTCGAGTCGTCTCAGCTTCAGGAAGTAGCTGGTGGCGCCACGAGACTTTGCACGCGAGCTGATATTTCGACCTGCCCCAACGTTTTTACTTGCCTCTGTTGAGGAGGCCGGGAGGGGAGCGAACATCATGATTCGGAAAGGGGCGGCCTTCTCGGCCCTGCCAAGGCCCCCCTCCCTTCCCGCCTTCCCTGGATTCCGCTATCCTTCGGGGCCAGTTACGTCCTGAAGGCAGTATTTTGATTGCTTAGACGCCTATCCTCATCCCGGAGCGCGCGCGCCCTGGCGCCTGCCATCCTCCTCGCCCTGCCGCTCGTCTGGAGCTGCTCGCGGGGGGCGGAGCGCAATCCCAACCTTCTCCTGGTGACCGTGGACACCGTCCGCGCCGACCACCTGGGCAGCTATGGCTATGGCGCCGCGGTGACGCCCTCGCTGGACCGCCTGGCGGGCGAGGGGGTCCGCTTCGACGCCGTCTCGTCCACCGTGCCACTGACCCTGCCCTCCCACGCCACCATGCTCTCGGGGCTGCTGCCGCTCCACCACGGCCTGCGCAACAACGGCGTCGGCGCCCTGCCAGCCGATACCGGGACTCTCGCGACACTGCTGGCAGGGAATCACTACCGCACCGGCGCCTTCGTCGGCGCCTTCGTCCTCGACGGGCGGTTCGGCCTCAAGCCCGGCTTCGAGGTCTACGACGACGAGATCCCCCGCGACCCGAAGGCCGGCGTTTCCCTGGAAGCGGAGCGGCCCGGCCGGGAGGTGGTGGACCGCGCCCTGGCCTGGCTCAAAGCAGGGGGCCGGAAGGACGGCCGCCCCTTCTTCCTTTGGGTGCACCTCTACGACGCCCACGCGCCTTACAACCCTCCCTCCGCCTGGGCTGCCCGCCACCCCGGCCGCCCCTACGACGGCGAGATCTCGGAGGTCGACGAGCAGGTGGGCCGGCTGCTCGCGGCGCTCGATCAGCGCGGGATCGCCGGGCGCACGGTGGTGGCGGTGGCCGCCGACCACGGCGAGTCGCTGGGCGAGCACGGCGAGCTGACGCACGGCCTGCTGCTCTACGAGCCGACGCTCCACGTGCCGCTGATTCTGCGGGCGCCGGGCCGCCTCACGCCGCGGGTGGTGCGGATGCCGGTGAGCCTGGTGGACCTCGCCCCCACCCTCGCCGGCTTGCTAGGGCATCCGTTCTCGGGCCCGGGCCTGAAGCCTCGCGACGGGCGCGACCTCGCCGCCGATCTCCTCGCCGGCCGCGAGCCCGGGGCCGGAGAGGTTTACGCCGAGAGCCGGTACCCGGCCATCTTCGGCTGGAGCCCGCTCGCCGCCCTGCGCCGGCGCGAGCTCAAGTACATCTCGGCGCCCAAGCCGGAGCTCTACGACCTGGCGAAGGACCCGAAGGAGACGATCAATCTGTTGGATCGGGAGGCTGGACCCGCGAAGGGCTTCGCGGCACGGCTGGCCGAGATCGAGACCGGTGCCGTCGCGGCTCCAATCCTCGCGGCGGACGCCGAAACGCGCGCCCGCCTCGCGAGCCTCGGCTACGCGACCGGCGGCGCCAGGCCGGCGCCGGCCAGGAAGGGAGCCGCGGGAGTTGATCCCAAGACCATGGTCGACCTTTTCCAGCGCTTCGAGCGGGCGAACGACCGCCTTCAGGACGGCGACGCGGCCGCCCTGGGCGAGCTCGAGGCCCTGGTGGCGGCCGATCCGGCCAACCCCGTTTTCCGCGGCAAGCTGGCGGAGGCCTGGCGCAACCGCCGTGACTTCGCCAAGGCCATCCCGCTCTACCGGCAGGCCGCCGAGGCGGCTCCGGAGGACCCCGACGCCTGGTACAACCTGGCCTCCGCCCTTCAGGAGGCCGGGCAGCTCGCCGCGGCACGCCAGGCCATCGAGCGCGGCCTGAAGCTCGACGCCAGCCGGCCCGAGGCCCATAACACGCTGGGCATCGTGGCGTTGAGCGAGGGCCGGCTCGATCCGGCGCGCCAGGAGTTCGAGCTGGCCGCCAAGCTCGATCCGCGCAACGCCCGTGCTCTCAACAATTTAGGGAACGTGCTCAAGGCGATGGGCAAGCTGGGCGACGCCGAGCAGGCCTACCGGCGCGCGGCCGCCCTGGCGCCGCGCTACGCCGACCCGCTCAACGGCCTCGGCACCCTGGAGGTGGAGCGCGATCGGCCGCGAGCGGCACTCCCTTATTTCGAGAGTGCTCTGGCGCTCTCTCCGGGGTACCATGAAGTCCGGCTCAACCGCGCCATCGCGCTCGACCTGGCCGGCGACCTCGCCGCGGGGATGAGCGCCTACCGGGATTTCCTCTCCGCGACGGATGGGGATCCGAGGTTCGCGGAACAACGTCGCGCCGCGCAGCAGCTCCTCGCCCGGCTAGCCAGCCGCGCGGCGGGGAGCGCGGCGGCCGGGAGGAGGTGATCGGGCGTCCGGGCGCCGCATAGTCGTGCAGTTTCACAGAAGTCTTTCGTGTTCCGTTCCGTTCGAGAGGCGAATGGGTTTTGATCGCATACGTTCCACGAGAAGGAGACGAGTCATGAAGCGAGAGAGATTTGGGGCGAAAATCGCCCTGGCGACCGTACTGGCGCTGGTCGCCGTACTGTTGTGCTTGCCGGTGGCGCAGGCCCAGACGGGCGGCGCCAACCTGGTCGGCAAGGTGCAGGACAAGAGCGGCAAGCCGCTGCCCGGCGTCACCATCACCGCCACCCAGAAGGACACCGGCCTCACCCGCAGCACCGTCACCGAGAGCGACGGCAAGTTCCGGCTGCCGTCGGTGCCGGCCGGCACGTACTCGGTCGTCGCGGAGCTCAACGGCTTCGCCACCGTCACCGTCCAGGAAGTGCGGCTCAACGTTTCGTCGGACCGCGAGCTGACGGTCGACATGAGCGCCTCGACGGTGGAGGAGTCGATCACCGTGGTGGACGAGGCACCCCTCGTCCAGACCACGCCGACCATCGGCGCGGTGGTCAGCGAGAAGCAGCTCGAGAACCTGCCGCTCAACGGCCGCCAGTTCGCCAACCTGGCCGTCCTGGCGCCCGGTACCTCGCTCTCCTACAACTCCGACCCCACCAAGCCCGGCCAGCTCACCGTGGCGTTGAATGGCGGCATCGGCCGCAACGTCAACTACCTGGTGGACGGCGGCGACAACATGGACGACACCATCGGCGGCGCGCTGCAGAACTTCAACCTGGAGAGCGTCCAGGAGTTCAACATCCAGACGCAGCAGTACAAGGCCGAGTACGGCCGCTCCACCGGCGGCGTGCTGACCGTCGTCACCAAGTCCGGCACCAACAACTTCTCGGGCAGCGGCTGGGGCTTCTTCCGCGACAAGCAGCTCAACTCCAAGACGGAGTCCGAGAAGCTGGCCGGCAACGACAAGTCCCCCTACAAGCGCGAGCAGTACGGCGCCACCCTCGGCGGCCCGATCGTCAAGGATCGCGTCCACTTCTTCGCCACCTACGAGAAGACCGACCGCAAGACCGAGTACACCGTCAACACCGGCGTGTTCGCGGCCGAGGACGGCAAGTCGGTCGCCATTCCCTTCAAGGACGATCTGTTCACCGGCAAGCTGACCGCCAACCTGTCGCCGAAGCAGTTCCTCCAGGTGCGCTACGGCTACCAGAAGAACACCGACAAGTACGGCGCCAGCTCGCTGTCGACTCCGGACTCCCTGGGCACCGTCAACAACAAGTACAGCTCGCTGCTGGCCGGCCACAGCATCCAGCTCGGCAGCGACAGCCTCAACGAGTTCGTCTTCCAGTACACGAAGTTCAACAACACGATCACGGCGGACTCCACCCTGCCCTACCTCTACTTCCCGTCGGGCGCCCATAGCGGCCAGAACATCAACACGCCGCAGAGCACGAACCAGACGAAGTACCAGTACAAGGACGACTTCAGCTTCACCCACAACCTGTTCGGGCGCACCAACAACTTCAAGATCGGCGCGAACTACATCCACGAGCCCACCCTGGGCGGCGATTTCACCACCGGCACCAGCGGCCAGTTCTCCTTCGCGGCCGACAACGTCAACTCGCCGATCGTCGACATCACCTTCTTCGGCGGTTTCTCCGGCGACCAGACGCCGGTCAACCAGTACAGCGGCTACTTCCAGGACGACATCCTGGCGAGCGACCGGCTGACGCTCAACGTCGGCCTGCGTTACGACTACTGGACCGGCTACGACCTCAACCAGACCGCCAACCCGATCTGGCAGACGCTGTCGACCCAGACCCGGTACAACGAGTCGTACCTCCAGGTCTTCAAGGGCGGCCGCGGCGGCGTCCTGAAGAACGACAAGAACAACTGGTCGCCCCGTCTCGGGTTCACCTTCGACGCCAATGGCGACGGCAAGCACCTGGTGCGCGGCGGCTGGGGCATCTATTACGACTTCCCCTATACCAACGCCACCATCCTCTTCCCCGCCTCGGCCGTGCAGTCCAACTACGGCGTGGTCTACGAGGTCACCAACCCGAACGGCATCCGCAACCCCGACGGCTCGTTCTTCCGGCCCGGCCAGCCGCTGCCGCCCAACGGTCTGCCCGGCGCGCAGATCCCGCCGCCCAACGAGGTCGCCTCGCCGACGATGGCCACCCCGTACTCGCGGCAGGCGTCCCTCGGGTACTCCTGGCAGGCGACCCCCTGGCTGGGGCTCAACATCGAAGGCAGCAGCATCAACTATCGCGACATCCCGTTCCGCTTCCGGGCAAACCCGATCGATCCGGCCACCGGAGTGCGCCGGTTCCCGAACTTCGGCAACTTCCGGCTGTGGACCGGCGGCGGCTTCGCGGACTACAAGGGCGTCAACCTGAGCTTCCGCGCCCGCGCCAACCAGAAGCTCGAGGTCCTCGGCTTCTACACCTACTCGAAGGCCACCGGCAACGTGCTGGCCGGAGCCGACGAGTTCCGCCTCACCGACGTCGGCCACCAGCCCGACCTGCGCAGCGCCCGCGACGTCTCGGTCAACCCGCTCAACCCGTTCTGCGGCGCCTGTGAAGGCCCGCTGAACACCGATGCGAAGCACCGCCTCACCCTGAGCGCCGTCTACCAGGCGCCGTGGGGAATCAACACCGCCGGCATCTTCCGCTATCACTCCGGCACGCCGTACACCGTCCATGCCTCGGCCGACCTCAACGGCGACGGCTTCCGGCTCGACCTGCCGCCGGGCGTCTCGAACGTCAACTCGGCGCGCGGCGCTTCCTTCTCGCAGTTCGACCTGCGGCTGTCGAAGGACTTCACCTTCGGCCCGGTCGGCCTCGAGCTGATCGGCGAGGTCTTCAACGTGTTCAACGAGAAGAACCCGGCCGCCTACAGCCTCGTCTTCGGCGCCAACGGTCTGCCGGTCGGCGCCACGCCGACGGCCTTCTCCGGCGACCCGTTGCAGGGTGAGCAGCGTCTCGCGCAGCTCGGTCTGCGGCTCAAGTTCTAAGCCGCTCGCCAAGCTCGTACGTTCTTGGGGGGCGCTCCGGCGTCCCCTTTTCTTTTCCTTCAGGTCTCGTTTCAGGGCCGGCTGAGGAACGGCGCCGAGAGGCGCGGCCAGGCCGCGGGCTCCAGCGTCTTGCTCTTGCCCGATTCGAAGACCTTGGCCCGGCGGCCGGGGAGGAAATCGAGGCTGCCGCCGCCACCGGCGGTGAAGTGGATCTCCCCGTCACCCCCCAGCGTCAGCCGCGCCGCCGCCACCTTCTTCTTCCACGCCGCGAAATCGCCGTCCTCCGTCCGCCGGCCCACTTGCAGGCCGACGCTCGCCGGCTGCTTTCTGGGCACCGCCACCCAGGAGCCCGCGAGGCCCCGGCGCGGCTTGTCCGCCGGGCCGTAGTAGTCCGGAAAACGGACGGGAGCCGCGGCGACCTCCCAGCCGCCCGAGGTCACCAGGGCGACATAGGTATCGCCGTAGCGCGAGACCACGACATTGGCGAGATCGCCGCCTCCCAGCACCTCCGGCTTCGACCATGCGGGTGCCAGATAGGCATGCCCCAGGCCCTGGGCCGGCGAATCGAGGCGGGCCACCACCAGATTGCGGCTCCCCACCGCCTGATCGTGCGTGTCGATCCCCTCCCCGTCATCATCCAGCTCCCGGGTGCGGCTCCAGAGGTAGAGCGGCGCGAACTCGGTACCCTCGGCATAGAGGGTCGCCACGATCTCCTGGCCGCCGGAAACCCGTAGCGCCAGGTTGCCCACCGTCTGCGCGGCGCCCAGGATGTAGTCCGGCGTGGCCCACGAGTAGAGGGCCGTGTCCACGGCCTTGCGTTTGGCCGGCGTGATCCGCCGCCGTTGCAGGATCTCGTAGGACGGCTTCCTGCGCCGCTCCGCCAGCAGGCGCAGTGCGCTTTCGGGGATGGCATAGCGGCTGACGGGCAGCTCCGGGCGATCCATGAAGTTGATGTCGTCCGTTTTGCCGATGCCGGTGGCCAGCCAGAACCAGGCCTCCCACGGCGAGCTGCGGGGCGTCAGCGCCCAGGTGCCGTTGGTGCGGCTCTTCGCCCCGGCGGGAAAGCCGCCGGCCTGATTCTGCGCCCAGGTGGCGAAGAGGATGTCGAGCTGGCCCTTGGCGAGATCGCGCACCACGGCCTGGGGCGCGTGGTCGGCGAGCTGGAGCAGAGCGGTGATCGAGATGGCGAGATAGCCGGGGCTCTCCGCCTCGTACCAGCCGTCGCGGTCGTGAGCGCGCAGGAAGGCCTCGGCGAAGGTCCCCCAGCCCACCGCGGTCTCCGAGTCGGGCGTGCCGGCCACCACCTGGCCCACCAGGCTGCGGGCCATGAGGATCATCCGCTGGTTCTCCGTGTCGCCGAACGCCCAGGGGTTTTGCATCTGCCCCGGCCCGGGCGGTGGCGAGCCGTTGGACACCGCCAGCCGCAGCCGGGCGAGCAGCGCCGGCGGCAGGGAGTCCGAATATTCGAGCACCAGCCGTTCCAAGGGAAGCTGGCCGCGGCCGCACTCGTTGTTGCTCCAGCGCTTGCAGCCGTCGAGCACGCCGGTCACCCAGCGCGCCGCCTCCTCGCGCAGCTGGGGCGAGTCCGGCCGTCCCTGGGCGGCGAGAGCGGCGGCGGCCAGGGCTCCGGCCGCCAGGGGCTGATTGCCGATCCAGTCAAAATGGCTCTGAAGCTTGCGGATCTGTGCCAGCTCCATCTCCAGGTACCGGGCCTCGCGCTCCGAGAGCTTCTTCCAAGGCGCGGTAGCGGGAGCGGCGGGAACGGCGGGAGCGGCGGAGGCCGCAGGCAAGACGAGCAGACAGGCTTCGACGACAAGCAGCACCGAGAGACGTCGATGAGCGTAGAACATTCGAGATCCTCGGCTCCGCCCGGGCATAAATGCCGGGGCTAGTTGATGGCGCTGGATGAATCCAGCTTGAAGTCCCCTTCAGGGGGCGCAGCTCAATAGCCCCGGCATTTATGCCCGGGCGGAGGTGCGCGCCGCGAGAAAAACCTGCAGGATCGTTGCCGGCCCGCTATGATCCTTGAGGAAGGAGGAGCCGGGTCAATGGATTGGAAGACGATTTTCGAGGTGCTGGGCGTCATCGCGCTGGTCGCCCTCGTCCTCTCCGGGCTGACTCTGGCGGTGGCGTTCCGCCGTCTGCGCCGTCTGCGCCTGCCCCCGAACCCCGATTTCTTCACCACCGTCCGCGCCGTCCCCCTGTCCCTCATGGTGGGGCTCGACCTGCTGGACCTGGCGCTCGATTCGTTTTCGAGCCCCATCATCTGGTTCCTGCTGCGGCGATTGAACCTGGAGTCGTTGCGCAAAGTGGCGACCTTCGAGGCGATCCTCCCCTTCACCGGCCCCATCCCGACTCTGACCATCGCCTGGTTCGCCGCCCGCGCGCTCAATCTCGGCCAGCCGCACGACCCCAACCTGATCGAGACCGAGCAGGTGGGGCCGGGCAGCTACGCGCCGCGGCGGTAGGCCGGGGGTGATGAGGGAGTCATCGCATCCCGGGCACGTCCGTCACCACCACCCGGCCGTTGAGCGGCCTGACCTGCCGGCGATTGCCATCGGGGAAGGAGGTCCCGGAAAACATGTCTCCGAGCTTCTTGATGTCGTCCTGACTCAGTTGGATGGCGTCGTGGTAGACGATCCACTGGTAGCCCTGGCCGCAGGGAGGATTGGTCAGCGAGCCGGCGTATCGAAACGACGCGCGGCCCGGTGGCAGCAGGCGGGCCAGATCGAGCTCTCCGTCGACGTCGCCCGGCAGGTTCTTCCAGATCTTCGCCAGCTCGGTATTCGACGTCCCCCGATTGACGAAGACTCCGATCGCCAGCGCCCGGCCGCCGGGATTTGTCGCGTTGACGAAGTGGATCTCGATCGGCCGCTCGTTGCCGCGGATCTTGTGCTCGCTGGGAGTGTGGAAATGAAACTGTTGCAGCACGTAGGTCACGCCGCCGAGCCGTAGCGACCTCCGGTTCTCCGGTACCGTGTCGGGAATTTTTACGATGATCTTGTGGCCGTCGTTCTCCGATTTCAGGCCCGAAATCTTGCCGTAGCCGGAGAAATCGACTTCGGGCAGGGTGCGCTGTGACTGCGGATTGACGATATCGATGGGGGACTGCTCGCCGCCCGTCGCGCACTCGGCGTAGCAGGGCGAGAGCGAGGCCCAATTCTCGGGGTTGTCGCACGGTTGGTGAGGAGGGCAAGGGCGCGGAACATATCCCCACGATACCTTGCAGCAGTCGCCGGGAACCGGCTGCGGCGCCGGGCCCGGCGTGACACAGCCGGCGGCCAGCAGTCCGAGAGCCAGGAGGGCACAACGACGAAAACTGGACATTCGCATCGGAAAAGCCTCCGGATAGAGTTTCATTCAGCTCCGCATTCGGCGGAACGCGATAAAGATGGCGGCGAAGATCACCGCCGAGATCCCCAGGTTGCGAAGCGCCTCCCCACTGAGCGGCAGGCCGCCAGGAGTGCTGAACTTCAGCTCCAGCCGCTTGGGATTCACCCGCGCGAGCAGCCTGCGCACACTGCTGGCCGGCACGGCGAAGTTCAGGCTCTGGCCGCCGTCGAAGACGGCCACGGCGACGCCCACCACCTCGCCGTTGAGATTCATTACCGGCGAGCCGCTGGAGCCATGGGAAATGGGGGCGGTGATCTGGAGCAGCGGCCCCTTGATGAAGTCCGGCTCGTCGTCGATGCCATGCTCCCGGTAGGCCGAGATGATGCCGTCCGACAGGGTGCTGGCGAAGCCCAGGGGATTGCCGAGCACCACCACGCGCTCTCCGGGCTCCGGCGGCCCCGGGGGAACCAGGGGGAGCGGCGCGAGATGATGGGCCGGAACCTTGAGGATGGCGAGATCGTGCTCCGCGTCCTGGGCGAGGATGCCCGGCAGCTCGAGCACGCTCTTGTCCGGCAGAACCGCCTGCATCCGCGAGGCGCCCTCCACCACGTGATGATTGGTGATGATGTAGCCGCCCTGGATGACGAAGCCCGTGCCCTCCGCCACCTCGTCGCCCGCGGAGTCGAGGTTCTTCAGCAGCACGACCGAGCCGCGAGCCCGGTGGTTGAGCTCCTTGAGATCCACCGCCGCCAAGGGCGGCGCCAGGGCCAGAGCGGTCAAGACGGCCAGCATGCGGAATGACTTCATTGAAGGGCTCGGGGTTCCGGTTCGGAGGCCAGCTTACCCTATACCCTGCCGGCAGGAAAGACGTCAGGGTCCACGGCGGCTCCCTTGACCTGGCTCTGACCCGGCTGGATACTCCCGGCCATGCGCCGGGCGCGCCGTTTTGGCTGGGATCGGATATTCTGCTTTGGGCGCGGTGGGAATGACCCGGTTTCGGGCATAAGCCCCAACGGGCCAGACGTCGGTGTTCTGGAGAGAAAATATGTTTGATTCTAAAGAAGAGTTACTTGAAAAGATCCGACTCGGCGAGGATTCGCTCTTCGAGCTCAAAGCCGTACGATTTGCGGGTGACAAAGTTCGCGGCCCAGCGCGAGACGACCTTGCTGATGAGCTCGCGGCATTTGCGAATGCGCGAGAAGGAGTCTTGCTGCTCGGTGTGGACGACAAGGGCCGTCAGATTGAGGGAATTCCTCTTGAAAAACTCGATATTGTCGAAAGCCTGATCCGGGAGGTGTGTAATGACACCATCAAGCCTCCCCTGCGCGTGACGATCATTCGGATGGTGTTGCCCGATGGCGAGGGTACTGAGCGACCGGTGATTAAGGTAGATGTTCTCAAGAGCTTGTTTGTTCATCAGAGTCCAGGTGGATACTTCTATCGGGTCGGCAGCTCAAAGCGCTTGATGAACCCGGAGTATCACGCACGGCTCATCCAACAGCGGAGCCAGACACGAATCATCCGCTTCGACGAGCAAGTAGTCGCCAGCTCTACGCTCGACGATTTGGATCCAGTCCTTTGGGAACGGTTTCGCACGGCGCGGACACAGGGAGAGCGCGAGGAGTTCCTGTCAAAACAAGGGATGGCGCGGCGCGATGAGGACGGCGCTTGGAAACCTACGGTCGCCGGAATATTGATGGCAACCAGAGATCCCCGTATTTTCCTCCCCAATGCCTTCATTCAAGCAGTGGTGTACGCCGGTTCGACGGTCGTACCCCAGAGCGCAAGCGTTCCCTATCAGCTTGATGCGAAAGACATCTCTGGGCCACTCGACGAACAGATCATCGAGGCTTGCCGATTCGTGGCCCGTAACACACGCATCGGCGCTCGCAAGGATGTTGGCCGCATCGACATCCCTCAATTCGACATGACCAGTGTTTTTGAGGCCGTGGTCAACGCGGTTGCCCACCGCGACTACTCCATTTATGGCTCGAAGATTCGCTTGCGTGTGTTTGAAGACCGCTTGGTTCTTTATTCACCCGGCAGCCTGCCAAACATGATGGACGTGGGGAGCATGCGGTACCGGCAATCAGCCCGAAACGAGGTGATCACCAGCATGCTTGCGCGATGCCCGGTGCCAGATGTTGCCTGGTTGAGCACCGACCGTCGAACGCTGATGGATAAACGTGGTGAAGGCGTTCCGATCATTCTGGACCGTAGCGAGGCTTTGGCGGGAAAGCCTCCTGAATATCGATTGATCGACGACGCAGAGCTTGAGCTTACGATCTTTGGGGCGAGCTTGTCGGCGTCGCCCTCCGAGGCGGAATCGGCGGAATAACTCCCATGCGCCTCTCCGACCTCGTCACCACCTCCCTTCGCGTCGCCGAGACCCGCTCGCGGTCGGAGAAGACGGGCGCGCTCGCGGATCTGCTGCGGCGTTTGGCCCCTGAAGAGATCGACGTCGCCGTGGCCTGGCTCTCGGGCAACCTGCGGCAGGGGCGGATCGGCCTAGGCGGCGCGGCGGTACGGGATTCCCGGCCAGGGACGGCGGCTTCCCAGCCGTCGCTGACTTTGGGCGAGGTGGATGCGACTTTCGAGCGCATCGCCGCGACCACCGGCGCGGGCTCGACGGCGGCGCGGGTGGGGATGCTGCGGGAGCTTCTCCCCCGGGCCACGCGGGAGGAGCAGGATTTCCTCGTCCGGCTGATCCATGGCGAGCTAAGGCAGGGCGCTCTGGCCGGGCTCATGGCCGATGCCCTGGCCGCGGCTGCGCATCTTCCCGCCGCGGACGTGCGCCGGGCTCTCATGCTCGCCGGCGAGCTGACGGCCGTGGCGCGGGCCGCGCTCACCGAGGGGCAAGCCGGGCTCGACCGCTTTCGCCTGGAGCTGCTGCGCCCGCTTCAGCCCATGCTCGCCTCGCCGGCCGGCGACGTTTCCGAGGCGCTGGAGCGATTGGGAGAGGCGGCTTTCGAGCTGAAGCTGGACGGCGCGCGGGTCCAGGTCCACAAAGCGGGGGAGGAGGTTCGCGTCTTCTCCCGCCGGGGCAACGACGTCACGCCGGCCGTGCCCGAGCTGGTCGAGACCGTCCAGGCCCTGCCCGCGCGCCAACTGATCCTCGACGGCGAGGTCATCGCCCTGCGGCCCGACGGCGCGCCCCTGCCGTTCCAGGCCACCATGCGCCGCTTCGGCCGCAAGCTCGACGTGGCCCGGCTGCGCGGGGAGCTGCCCCTGACGTCTTTCTTCTTCGACGTCCTTCACCTGGATGGCGACGATCTCCTCGACCGTCCGGCCGGCGAGCGCTTCGCGGCCCTGGGGCAGGCCGTGCCCGGTCTCACGGTGCCGCGCATCGTCACCGCTGACGCCGAGGAGGCGGACGCCTTCTTCGCGGACGCGCTGCGGCGCGGCCATGAAGGAATGATGGCCAAGGCCCTCGACGCGCCCTACGAAGCCGGCCGCCGTGGCTTCTCGTGGCTCAAGATCAAGCCGGCCCATACCTTGGATCTGATGGTTCTCGCCGCCGAATGGGGGCACGGCCGGCGCCAGGGCTGGCTCTCGAACCTCCATCTCGGCGCCCGCGATGCCGAGAACGGCGGTTTCGTGATGCTGGGCAAGACCTTCAAGGGGATGACCGACGAGATGCTCGCCTGGCAGACGGCGAAGCTTCAGGAGATCGCCCTCGGTACCGACGGCTGGACGGTCCACGTGCGGCCCGAGCTGGTGGTGGAGGTGGCCTTCAGCGACGTCCAGGAGAGCCCGCAGTATCCTGCCGGCATGGCCCTCCGCTTCGCCCGCGTCAAGCGCTACCGGACTGACAAGACGGCCGCCGAGGCGGATACGATTAGGACGGTAAGGAAAATCTTCGAGGGTCAGTCGCGCGGGATCTCCTGATCCAGATTGACCGCGCTGCCCGAGAGCCGGGCGATGAGCATCAGCCGGCGCTTGAAGCGGAACTGCTGCTCGAGGGTGACGATGCGCTGCACGATCCGCTCGTCGTAGCCGCGAGAGATGACCTCCTCCGTCCGCAGCCCCATGTCGAACAAGAGGTAGAGGACCTCGTCCGCCGTCTCATAGTCGACTCCCAGCTCGCTCTCGTCCGTCTGGCCGGGCCAGAGGTCGGCGGAGGGAGCTTTTTCGATCACCTGGGCCGGCAGGCCGAGGTGGCGCGAGAGCTGCCAGATCTGCCCCTTGTAGAGGTCGCCCAGGGGATTCAGGGAGCTGGCGTTGTCGCCGAAGATGGTCGAGTAGCCGAGGAGGATCTCGGTCTTGTTGGAGGTGCCGAGCACCAGGGTGTTCAGCTTCTTGGCCTGGTCGAAGAGGATGGTCATCCTCTCGCGGGCCATCTTGTTGCCCTGGCGGCCGGGACCGGCGTCGGGCTCCATGGCGAAGTAGGCGTCCACCATCGGCGAGATGTCGATCTTCCGGTGCGGCATTCCCAGGTGCTCGGCCACGACGCGGGCATCGCGCTCGGATTCGACGCTCGACGTGCGGTAAGGAAGCAGGAAGCCGTGGACGCGCTCGGGGCCCAGGGCCCGGGCGGCCAGGGCGGCGGCGAGGGAGGAGTCGATGCCGCCGGAGAGCCCCACCACGACACCCTTCAGTCCGGAGGTGTCCACGGCGTCGCGGATGAAGCTGGTGAGCACCGCCTCGGCGAGCGGCGCGTTCAAGGTGAGCCGCGCCCTGACCTGCTCGCGCCGGATCATCGTATCGGTCCCTCCGTGGGACCTTGAATATCGAAGCGCTCGTCGTCGAGCAGCGGCAGGCGCCAGCGCAGGCGGTCCGAGTCGCGCAGGTCGATCTCCGTCACCAGCAGGTGCTCCTCCAGCACGGGAGCCCGTTCGACCATCTCGCCGCCGGGGCGGATCACGTGGCTGCCGCCGGGGTAGAACGAGCCCTCCTCCCAGCCGACCCGGCCGCAGTAGGCCACCCAGCAGGTGTCGAGGAGGGCGGTGGAGCGGGTGAGGGTCTCCCAGCTCTCGTGGCTCTCCGGAAGGACGCCGGCGCCGATGCGGCCGGGGCTCGCCGAGGGGACGACGATCAGCCGGGTGCCGGCCACGGCCAGACGGCGGGCCAGCTCCGGATGCCAGAGGTCCTCGCAGATGAGCACGCCCATCTTGCCCCATGGCAGGTCCGCCAGCTCCAGCCGGCGGCCGGCGCCGAAGAAGCGCTCCTCCTGGAAGATGCCATAGGTGGGGAGGTAGAGCTTGCGGTGGACGTAGGACGGCGCACCGTCCGAGAGCAGGACGACGCTGTTGTGCAGCACTCCGCGCTCCCCTTCCTCGACGAAGCCGAGCACCACGCGCATCGGCCGCGCCGCCTCGGCCAGGCGACGCAGGATGGGCGAATTCGCGGGCATGGCCACGCGCGGTGTCAGGTGAAGGAGTCGATAGCCGGTCAACGAGAGCTCGGGGAAGACCAGCAGGTCCACCCCCGCGGCGTGCGCCTTCTCGATCCATTCGAGATGGCGCTCGGCGTTGTGCTCCACGTCGCCGAGGCGGCAGTCGATCTGCGCCAGGCCGATCGTGAGGAGTGTGGAAGGCGTGTCGCTCATGGTCCGGGTCATCCGAGGCGATGCTAGCATGACGTTCCATGAGGAATGACCTGATTCCGCCGCGCCCGATCGCCCTGGGCTTCCAACTCGCCGCCCTCCTCGTCCTGCTGCCCGGGATCCTCTCGGCCGCCCCGCCGAAGAAGCCGGCTCCGGCCCCCCCCGCGCCCGCCACCGCGGTTCCCGAGGCCCAGAACGTTCCCAAGGACAAGGTGCTGGCGGTGGTGGATGAGGATCCCGTCCTGGCGTCGGACGTGGACCGCGTCGTCAAGCTGGGGCTCCAGCCGCCGAACCCCGGGGAGACCGCCGACCAGCACCGCAAGCGCGTGCTCAACTCCCTCGTCGAGGAGCGGCTGCGCTTTCACGAGATCGACCGCTACGGCCTGGAGCAGGTGCCTGTGGACGAAATCGAGAAGGCCGTGGCCAAGGTCCGCGCCGGCTTCAAGGACGAGGCGTCCTTCCAGAAGGCGCTCAAGGAGGTGGGGCTGACGCCGAAGGGGCTGCACCAGCTCATGGCGCGCCAGCTCCTGGTGCTCACCTACGTGGATGAGCGCCTCGGACCCCGCGTCTTCGTCACCTTCGACGACATCAACAAGTACTACCGCACCGTGCTGACACCGGAGATGCAGAAGAAGGGGCAGCCCGCGCCGCCCCTCGAAGACGTGCGGGAGGACATCCGCGAGGTCCTGAAGCAGCAGAAGCTCACCCAGGAGCTCCAGACCTGGACCGCCGAGCTACGGGCCAAGGCCGACGTGGTGGTCTACCCCGAGCAGGGGCCCGGCGGTCCGCTGCCGCCGGTGGTGAAGAAGCTGGCCACCCCGGCCAAGAAGCCCGACGCGAAGACCGTGGCGCCGCCCAAGAAGGCGCCGGCCAAGCCGCCGGGGCTCTAATACAGCGCCGCGTACTGCCCTTCCGACATCAGCACCCGGGCGACGAAGTCCCGGGTTTCGGCGCCGGCTATCTTGGTGAAGTACTCGTCGGGCTCCTGGGTGAAGCACCAGTTCTTCCAGGCCTGGGCCTGGGACTCTCCGGCCTGGCGGGCGGCCACGGCAGCCAGGATGGTGTTCCCGGAGTTGCTGAAGACCTTGAGCAGCGCGCTGATCTGGGCGGCTCCCAGCGCGATCGAGACGCCCGGGGAGTAGAGAGCCTCCGGACTGACCCGCGCCAGATTGAGCTGCGCGCTCAGCTGGCGGGCCGTGGCCGGGCTGAGCTGGCTCAGGCCGCGCAGTGCCGCCGGCGAAAGCGCCGAGGCGTCGAAGCGGCTCTCTTCCCGGATCAGGGCGGTGAGCAGGTGGGGATCGACGCCGCGGATGTGCCCCTGGGCCAGGATGACATCCTGCTCCGGGAAGGGATACAGGAGCCGGCGGAAATCCCGCGGCATCAGGGCGAGAGGCAGCCGTTGCGGCGCTCTCTGGCGAAGGGCTTCGGCGAGGTCGATCGAACGCGCGTAGTCTTTGCCAGCCACCAGCAACCGGCAGCCGGTGTAGGCCAGGTTGGGATCGGAAAGGGGGAAGTGGTCGCGCACGGCCGGTGCCCCTTCGTGCCAGAGGCCCAGGGCGAGGAGCATCTCCTCCGGCCGGGCGAGGCGGTGGTTCCAGAGCGGCCAGCGGCGCACCGGCACGTCGGCGAGCTTGAGATAGGGGGCCGTGCCGCGGTCCGCCAGCAGCCTCTGCTCCAGCTTCAGCTGTGCCGTGCGGCCGGCGGAATCGTCGGCACCCAGAAGCAGCCAGGCGCCGTGGAGGTCCTCCAGCCGGCCCGAGGCGGCGAGGCGCCGGCCTTCGGCGTCGGCCGTGGTGCTCAGGGGGGCGGCGGCGAGCCGGGCCATGGCGGCGCGGGCCAGCGGATGGAACGGTTGGTCGCGGATCACCTCCAGGTAGCGGCTCACGGCTTGGCGCGGATCGCGCTCGAGCTCCGCCAGCCGGCCTCGCCAGTAGACGACCTCGAGATGGTCGTCCCGCCCGTCGACCCGGTCGAGCCAGGGGCGGACGCGGTCGCGACGCCCCCGGACGAGGTCGGAGGCGGCGAGGAACAGGGCGGCGCGGGCCACCTGGGCATGCCACGCCGGCCGCCGGAGGAGCTGATCGAACAACTTCAGGGCGGAGGCCTCGGAGCCGCTTCGCCACTCCAGCCGCAGGGCGCCGAGGAGCGCCGGGGCCGCCCAATCCCCTCCCGGGGAGTCGGCCTGCCAGGCTTGGCGATAGCCGGCGATGGCGGCGGACCAGGCGCTGCGCAGCTCTTCGGCCCGTCCCTGCTGGAAGAGGGCGCGAGCCTTCTCGCCGGGGGCCCGCGCCTGCTTGACCAACTCGCCGAAGGCCGCCGAGGCTTCCGCGTAGCGCTGCTGCGAGAGCAGGACCGTGCCGATGAGCGCCTGCGTCTCGTAGGCATCGTGCGCCGAGAGCGACTTGCGGTCGCCGGCCTGCTGCAGGTGGCGCAGGGCGAGGTCGAACTCCTTGTGCTGCTGGAAGGTCCGTCCCAGGAGCATGGGCAGGCGCCCGTGCTCGGCTCCGGCGACCATCTGCGACAGGCTTTCGGCGGCGAGGCGAGCCAGCTCGTCATCCCGGCTCTCCTCCAGCAGGCTCGTCATCAGGCTGCGGGCCAGCTCGCGGTAGCCTTTGCGCAGGGCGCAGTTGGCCCGGGCGAGCTCGATCTCCCGCCGCTGTGGTTTCGGGAGGGCGTCCGCCCGCATCGCACCCAGCAACCGGCAGTCCCCCCCTCCGGAGAGCCCCTGGGCGAACAGATGGACGGCGGCGGGGAGCAGGGGCGAGCCGGGATCTCCCACGACGACGTTGGAGATGATCCCGGCCGCCACCTCGGGATGGCCGCCGCCGACCTGGCCGATGGCCATGCGATAGCGGCTGTAAGGGGCCAGGGCGGGATTGCGCTCGATGCTCTTCATGAACGCACCCCCGGCCTCGCGGGGGCGGCCCACGCGGTCGAGGAGAACGCCGCGAAGATGATCGAGGCCCAGGCGATAGGCGAGGTCGGGGTTCTGTACCAGCTCCTGCTCCACCCTCCCCAGCTCCTCCTGCGGCTTGCCGGCGAGCTGCAGCTCCAACAGCTCCGGCCGCGGATCCGCGGCGGTGAGTGCAAGGGCGAGAGTGAGGGTGCCGAACATCCGGGGAGGCCGTGACGCCGGCGGTGCAACCCAGGGGCGAATCAGCCCATGGGAACCGACCAGCGTGCGACGCGCGCGCCCAGCTTCTGCAATTTCAATTCCATTCCCTCGTAGCCCCGGTCGAGATGGTAAATGCGGTCCACCACCGTCTCTCCCTCGGCCGCCACACCGGCCAGAACAAGGGAGGCGGAAGCCCGCAGATCCGTCGCCATGACGCCGGCGCCGGTCAGCGGCTTGGGACCGTAGACCTTCGCGCGGCCGCCGTCCACGCGGATGTCGGCGCCCATTCGCGCCAGCTCGGGCACGTGCTGGAAGCGGTTCTCGAAGATGGTTTCGCTGATTGTCGACACTCCGTCCGCCCGGGTCATGAGAGCCATGTACTGGGCCTGGAGATCGGTGGGGAAGCCGGGATGGGGAGCGGTATCGAGATCGAGGGACTGGATGTCGCCCGCGCAGTGGACGCGAATCCCTTCCGCCGTGACTTCGACGGCGGCGCCCACCTCGGCCAGTTTGTCCAGCAGGGGCGCCAGATCGGCGGCATTGGCCCCTTCCAGAAGCACGTCGCCGCGGGTCATGACGGCGCCGATGAGGTAGGTGCCGCCCTCGATGCGGTCCGGGATGATGGAGTGGTCGGCGGCGCCCAGGCTCTCGACGCCGTCGATGACGATCGTCTCCGTGCCGGCGCCGGAGATCCTGGCGCCCATGGCGTTGAGCAGGTTGGCGAGGTCCACCACCTCGGGCTCGCGGGCGCAGTTCTCCAGCACCGTGGTGCCGCGGGCGAGGGTGGCGGCCATCATCACGTTCTCGGTGCCGGTCACCGTCGCCATGTCGAAGCGGAAGCGGGTGCCGGTGAGCTTGCCTCTCACCTCGACGTAGCCATGGGAGAGCTGTACCTCCGCGCCCATGGCGGTGAGCGCCTTGAGATGCTGGTCGATGGGCCGTACGCCGATGGCGCAGCCGCCGGGCAGCGACACCCGGGCGTGCCCCTCCTTGGCGAGCAGCGGCCCGAGGACGAGGACGCTGGCCCGCATCGTCCGCACCAGGTCATAGGGCGCGTCGTGCTCCGGGTTGGGCCGCTCGCGGCGCAGGATCAGGGCGCCGCCCCGCTCCTCGGTGACGACGCCGAGATGATCGAGCAGCTTCTGGAGCGTACGGATGTCCTTCACGTGAGGCACGTTGCGCAAGGTGAGCGCCGCATCCGTCAGCAGGCTCGCGGTGAGCGCCGGCAGCGCGGCGTTCTTGGCGCCGGAGGCCATCACCCGGCCGGCGAGGCGGGTCGGCCCTACGATGTGGAACTTGTCCATTTCCTGATTCTTCTCCCTCTTACCGTCGTTGCAGCACAAGAACCCGCGGGATGCCGGCGTAATCGTTCCGTACGCGGAGGAGCTCGAGACCCGCCGACTCGGCGTGGCGGCGGGCCGCGCCGAGCTGCCCGAAGCCGATTTCGACCGCCAGTCTAACCCCGGGACGCAGCGCCGCGCACTCGGCGAAGAGCCGGGCGAGAATGGAGTCGCCGGAACCGGGGGAGAACAGGGCCAGCGCCGGCTCGAAATCGCGGACCTCGGGCGACAGCGAAGGCGCCTCGGAGGGGTCGATGTAGGGCGGATTGCTCACCACGAGGTCGAAGCGGGCGAGGTCGAGCCCCGCCGTGAGGTCCGTCCGCACCAGCCGCACCGCCGCGCCGAGCCGCCGGGCGTTCCCCGCGGCGACCGCCAGGGCTCCCGGCGAGAGATCGGTGGCGGCCACCCGGGCGCCGGGGATCTCCAGCGCCAGGGTGACGGCGAGGATTCCGGAGCCGGCCCCGACGTCGAGAATCCATGGCTGGGCGGGCAGCGTCTCGGCGAGCACCTCCTCCACCAGATGCTCCGTCTCCGGCCGCGGGATGAGCACGCGCGAGTCGACGTGGAAGGATCGCCGCCAGAACTCCCGCTCGCCGAGCAGGTACGCCGTAGGCTCACCCGTCAGCCGGCGAGCCAGAAGGTCGCGGAACCGCGCCTCCGCCGCCGGCGGCACCTCGATCTCCCCGCGCGCCAGCACCTGCGCCTCCGACCATCCCAGCACGTGGCCGATCAGCAGCATCGCCTCCCGGGGCGGAGCCCCGAAGGGAGTCGCCGCCAGGAGCGGCCGGGCCTCGGCGAGGAGCTGGCGCAGGGTGGACACCGGCGGAGTGTATCCGGGGTGGCAGCTCTTGACGCTACGGCGAACCCGCCCGGGCATAAATGCCGGGGCTACTCAACGGCGCTGGATGAATCCAGCTTTAAAAGTCCCCTTCAGGGGGCGCCATTAACTAGCCCCGGCATTTATGCCCGGGCGGAGGTGGAGCGCCTGGAGAGGTGAGGGCTCTACAGCGCCGATGCGGATTACGGCGCTCCCACCGGCTTCAGCCGGATCTCGACCGGCGAGCCGGCGCCGCCGGACCGCACCTCCGCCGTCGTCTCCGCGGGGGCGTAGCCCTCCTTCTGGACCTTGATCCTGTATTTCCCGGGCGCGA
This sequence comes from Thermoanaerobaculaceae bacterium, assembly GCA_963717295.1. GTDB lineage: Bacteria > Acidobacteriota > Thermoanaerobaculia > Multivoradales > UBA5704 > DATARR01. Next base: position 4,690,671 of record OY970330.1, on the reverse strand, counting down.
GGCGGCTCTCGAAGGCGCCCTCTTCGCCGCTGCGCAGGGTGGGGGTGGAGTAGAAGAGGGGGGAGCCGCTCTCCCGGCCGTCAATCATTACCGTGGCCTCCGCGACCGGCTCGCCCGTGCCGGCCGACACCACCTGGCCGGCGAGGGTCCCCATCGCGATGTCGATGGTCATCTCTCGGTCGCCGTCGATCGCGATCGAGCGCTCCTGGTGGATGGCTCCGAGTGCGCCGGAGACGCGCAGGATGTACGGGCCCGGCGCCAGATCGTGGACCTCGAAGTGCCCGTCGTAGCGGCTGACCGCGGAGCGGCCGCCCTCGGCGCCCTTGCTGGCGATCACGACGTTCGCTCCGGAGAGCGGGATGCCGTCCACGAGGACCGTACCGGAGAGCGTTGCGCCCTTGCCGAACTCGAAGTCGAGGACGGCTTCGGTCTCTCCAGGCTGGAGCTTGATCTGTTGCTGATTCGTGCGATGGCTGCTGGTGACGGCGGTGAAGCGCCAATCTCCTGGTTCGACGTTCTTGATCTCATAGTGGCCGTCCGGCTCGACGGTGGCGTTCGCGAATCCGGAGTCGCCGCCGAATCCGCGCACCGACGCCCCTATCAGCTCCTTGGACTCGAGCCCCAGGAGGTGACCGGTGAGGGTCGCCCCGGTGACCGGCTCCAACTGGAGATCGAGATCCTGAGCGTCGCTGCCTGCGACCACGACCTCCCGGAGCCCGCCGGACTGCTTGAAGCCCTGCCGCTGGGCTTGCAGTTGATAGGCCCCGTCCGGCACCTGGCGGAAGACGAAAACGCCGTCCTCGCCGCTCGTGGCTCCTTGGTGGAAGGTTGGGTCCGGCTTGCCCGCGAGGCTCAGGTACACGCCGGAAAGAGGCTGACCCTGGGCGTCCGTCACCCGGCCGGAGGCCTGGACCCCGGCAGGAAACCGGATCTCGGCCGGCGTCGTTCCGGGGCCCGCCTTCACCAGGGCCGAAGCCGTCCGCTGCTCTACCGACGCGGAAATCCGGTACGTACCCGCCTCGGGAAGGTCGGCCCTGCAGGTGCCAGAGTCGTCGGTCTGTAGTCTCCGGGGCATGCGCAGGAATCTCTCCATGCGATCGGGAGCGGAGGCGCGTTGGAAGGGCTCCACGAAGACCCTGGCGCCAGCGACCGGCCCGCCCTCCGCGGAGAGCACCCGTATCTGGAGAATGGCCCCGCGGCCGAGAACGACTTCGAGCCCCTCGAGGTCGCGGTCCGCGGGAATCTTGAGTCCCCGTACCGTCTTGGTGGCATAGCCCTCGGCCTTGACCCGCAGATCGTTGGGTCCCGGTTCCAGCCCCGAGACCTGGAAGAGCCCGCGCGCATCGGTGGTGCCCAGATCGGTCTCGCCCATCATCATGCCGCCCCCCGAATGGCTCTCCTCGACCCGGCTGAGCGTCGCATCCCCGACCGGCTCGCCGTCCGGTCCCACGACCCGGCCCGAAAGGCCGCGGCCAGACCGGACAGGGGCTTGCCGTCGCCGGAGATCACGCGGACGTCGACCGGCTCGGCCGGAGTCAGGTGGTCCCCCTCCACGTCCGTATCCTCGAACAGGGGAGAGAGCTGGATCTCCTCCGTCAGGTAGCCCGCGGCCTGCAGCCGCAGGCGGTAGACTCCGGCCTCGGGCGCCGAGAGCTCGTAGAACCCGTCCTTGTCGGTATGGGCGGTCGCCAGGGGGCGGGGCTCCGTGCCCTCACGCAGCCGGCGGACGGCCTCGGGGAAACTCTCCCACGCCGGCAGCAACTCGATCTGGACACCGGCGGCTCCGTGGCTGTCGTCCGGCAGATCCACCTGGCCGCTGACACGAATCGGCTCGGCAATCAGGGGAGCAGAAAGCAGGACGGAGATCGCGAGAGCTATCGAAAGGCGGCGGCTTGAGATGGCCAAGGTGGGACCTCCTTGCTGAAATTCTAGCTGCTCATGCCTGTGATAGAAGGTCTGTCGATCGTTTCCCCGGAGGATTTTCATGAGAAGAGGTCTGCTGCTCCTCGGTTCGCTGATCCTGATGGCCGCCGCGGCGATCGCTCCCGTCGTCGCGGCCGAGGTTTCTCCCTGCAAGGACTCCGAGCCATATTTCAAGATCGCCGGCACGGCCATGGTCGGGCCGGGGGCTAACGACGCCCAGGCATTCGCCTTCTACCGTCAGGTCTCCTCCAGCGCGGTGGGCGGCGCGAATCCCGAGCTCGGCTCGCGGATCGCCGGCCTGCGCGATGGCGTGCCCATGGCCGCCGCCGACAAGGCGCTCGCCTCCTGCATGCTGCGCGGCTTCCTGCTCGCCCGCTATGGCGAGGCGATGGTGAAAGACCTCCAGGAGATCGTGGGCTTCCGCACCGTTGCCGTCGAAGGCAAGGAGAACTGGAACCTCCCCGAGTTCGTCCGCCAGCGGGAGTGGCTGGAGCAGCGAGCCCGGTCGCTGGGATTCGACTTCAAGAGCTACGACGGGCGGGTGGAGGAAATCACCATGAAGGGCCCAAAGCCCGTTCTCGCCCTGCTCACCCACGGCGACGTTCAGGGGGTCGAGAAGCAGACGTGGACCTCGCCGCCGTTCGAGGGCAAGCGGGTCACCGGCCGCGATGGTCGCGATGACCGCAATGACCGCATCGTGGGCCGCGGCACCGAGGACGACAAGGGTCCTCTGATCGCCGCCCTCTACGCCATGGCCGCGATCCGCGACAGCGGCTGGCCCCTGCGCTCGACCGTCCACCTCCTGGTGGCCAACGGCGAAGAGACGAGTTGGGACGAGATCCCCTATTACCTGGCGCGCGCCCCCATGCCGGACCGCACGATCGGCCTCGACGCCGGCTACCCCGTGGTCAACGCCCAGAAGGGGTATGGCATCCTGCGCTTCCGCGCTCAACCGGTGGCGGCTCCGAAGCCCGGGAAATGGCGGGTGGTCTCGATGGCCGGCGGCAGCGGCATGTCCATCATCCCCGAGAAGGGCCAGGCGATTCTCGAACGCCTCGGGTCTGACCGCGAAAAGACGGACCGCGAAAAGACGGACCGCGAGAAGAGCGGCGCCCCGGCGGACCTGGCTCGTAGCGCCGCGAGCTGGGCCAAGGCCCATCCACCCGCCAGGCTGGTCGTGAGCCGCGAGGCCGGCATGCTCAAAGTGGTGGCGGAAGGTCACGCCGGCCACTCCTCCGAGCCGGGGACCGGCCACAACGCGTTGGGGGATCTGGCCGCGTTCCTCTCCACGCTGGATCTCAAGATGGATCCCTGGGGAGCTCTTGCGGCCTTTACGGGCATCGCCGTGGGCACCGAGACGAACGGCCACTCGCTGGGCATCGACCACCGCGACGCCGTGATGGGCGAGCTGACCTCCAACCTTTCCTTCCTGCGCGACGAAAAGGGCGCGCCCCTCGCCGAGGTGAACATCCGAGTGCCGAGGGGGATCGACAAGACGCGGATCGAGAAGCAGGTGACGGAGCGCACGAGCGTCTTCTCCCGCCGCGCCGCCGCCCAGATCGTCCCCGAGGTGGAGATGTCGAACGAGCCGCACATCGAGCCGGCCGAGGGTGAGCTGGTCTCCAGCTTGCTCGACACCTGGAAGGAGGTCACGGGCACCCCGGGCAAAGCGATTGCCATCGGCGGCGGCACCCAGGCGAGGCTGTTCAAGGGCGGCGTGGACTTTGGCCCCGCCGACGACATGGCCAAGTACCGCGGCCATGGCGTCGACGAGTACCTCACTCCCGAGGAGCTGCACCGCATCGCCGAGCTGACAGCGGCGGCGGTGTGGAAGCTGGAGGCGGAGACGCGGTAGGGGCTACTGGCCGCCGCCGGCCTTCGTCTCGGTCTCCGGCTTGTCGGTCTTCTTCCGCGCTTCCTGGACGCAGCCCGACGCCGGGGTGTCGCCGGGCTTGTGGACGAGCGCCTGCGTGCAGGCGTCCAGGGCGGAGGCCGGCTTGTCCAGCGCGAGATAGACCTGGCCCAGGGCGAGGAGCACCTCGTAGTTCTGCGAGTAGCCCAGCGATTTCGACAGCTCCTCCTTGGCCTTCTCGAACATCTTGATCCGCTTCGCGTTATCGGGCTCTTCCGCGGCCTGCTTCTTCAGCTTCAGGCCCTTGGCCAGTGCCGCGGAGGCCTTCATCTCGGGCGTTTGCATATGGCCCATGCCGTCGGTGCCCATGCCCGGACCGCCAAACTGCGGCGAGGACCAGGTCACGGCCGGCGCGGCCATCATCAGGACGAGAGCGGAGGCGATGAAGATCTTTCTCATGGACGATTTCTCCTCTTTGAAGCTGTATACGGAAATCTTGGGCCATCCGTCTAGCTAGTGACGGATCGACCTGAAAGATTTCGCGCGAATGAGGAGAAACGGTGGCGCGGGGTTCGGGTGAGAGAACCCCGTCAGTGCGCCGTGCGGGCTGCCGCTTCCATCTTTTCCGCCGAGAAGTGGGCGATCAGAGGCTCGATCAGGGGATCGAGATGCCCCTCCAGCAGCGTCGGGAGCTGGTGGATGGAGAGGCCGATGCGGTGGTCGGTCACCCGGCTCTGGGGGAAGTTGTAGGTGCGGATCTTCTCCGAGCGGTCGCCCGAGCCCACCATTCGGCGGCGCTCTTCGGACACGGCGGCGTCCGCCTTCTCGCGCTCCAGGTCATAGAGGCGGGCCTTGAGGACGCGCAGCGCCTTGGCCTTGTTCTTGATCTGGCTGCGCTCGTCCTGGCAGGAGACCACCATCCCCGAGGGGATGTGCGTCAGCCGCACGGCTGAGTAGGTGGTGTTCACGCCCTGGCCGCCGGGGCCGGAGGCGCAGAAGCGGTCGACGCGGATGTCCTTCTCGTCGACCTCGACCTCCACGTCGTCGGCCTCGGGCAGCACCGCCACCGTCACCGCGGAGGTGTGGATGCGGCCGGCGGACTCCGTCGCGGGCACCCGCTGCACGCGATGGACGCCGCCCTCGTACTTGAGGCGGCTGTAGGCGCCCCGGCCCTCGACGATGGCCGAGACCTCCTTGATGCCTCCGGCCTCGGACTCCGAGAGGTCGATCACCTCCACCCGCCAGCGCTGCGTCTCGGCGTAGCGGCTGTACATGCGGAACAGCTCGGCGGCGAAGAGGGTCGCCTCGTCGCCGCCCGTGCCGGCGCGGATCTCCAGCACCACGTTGCGCTCGTCGTTGGGGTCCTTCGGCGTCAGCTCGCGGCGCAGCTGCTCCTCGAGCTCGGCGACGCGGGCGGTGAGCTGCTCCTTCTCGTCCTGAGCCAGGGCATAGAGCTCGTCGTCCTTGGGCAGCCCGGCGAGCATCTCCTCGTTCTCCCGCCGCTGCTGGTCGGCCTTGACGTACTCCCGGTAGAGCTTCACCGCCGGATCGATCTCCGCGAGGGTCTTGTTGACCTCCCGGTAGACCTTCGGGTCCGAGAAGATGGCCGGCTCCATCAGCCGCTGGGTCAGCTCCTGATGGGTCTTTTCGAGCTGGGCGAGTTTTTCGATCATGGCATTACTTTCAGGCGGCGGGCACCGAGATGGGCGTCTCCGCGGGTTGCAGCAGGCCGTCCTCGCGCAGCGCCTCTTCGAGGGCGGCGATGGCGACCTCCAGCATGTCGTCCGTCGGCTCCTGGGTGGTGATGCGCTGCAGGGCGAGGCCCGGCGCCACGAGCACGGCGAACAGCGGCGCCGCCCGGTGCTTGGCCGTGAAGCGCAGCACCTCGTAGGAGAGGCCCGCGATGGCCGGCACCAGCAGCAGCCGGCCGCCGAACTTCACCAGGAACGGCGCGGTCTTCGGAATCAGAGCGAAGACCAGGATGGACATCAGCAGCACGAACAGCAGAAAGCTCGTGCCGCACCGCGGATGCAGCCGGCTCTGGGCGCGGGCGTTTTCCACCGTCAGCGGCAGCCGCTTCTCGTAGTTGAACACCACCTTGTGCTCGGCGCCGTGGTACTGGAACACCCGGTGGATGTCCTTCATCCGCGAGATGCCGTAGATGTAGGCCAGGAAGAACACCGCCCGCAATCCGCCGTCCAGCAGGTTGAACCCCAGGTTCGAGAGATGGCCGCCGAAGAGGTACTTCTCCCCCAGGTGAGTCAGCCACAGCGGAGCCAGGAGGAAGACCACGATGCCCAGCCCCAGGCCGAACGCCATGGAGCTGGCGATGGCCCAGTTGGACGTCTTCGCCGGCTCGGGAGGTTCGGTCACCGCAACCGTCTCGGCGTTTTCCGTCTCCGTCTCCGTCGCGGCGACCGCCTGCTCGGCCGAGAAGTTGAGCGAGCGGATACCGAGGCCGAGGGATTGGAACAGCACGGCCACACCCCGCAGCACCGGCAGCTTGAGGAACGGGTAGCGCTTGGCGAGGCTGGCCACCTTGCCGCGCTGGAATGCGAGCGAGCCGTCTGGCCGGCGCACGGCAACGCCGTAGGCCCCGGGGGAGCGCATCATCACTCCCTCGATCAGGGCCTGGCCGCCGACCAGCAGCTCGTTCTCTGGGCTGGCGCTCGATTGCATGCTGGGATCTCGAGCCACCCCGCTCCGGCCGAAGCGGCCGGACAGAGTGGCGCTAGCTCGCCGCGACCGCCGGACGGTTGTAGCGGCGCTGGAAGCGCTCGACGCGTCCGGCCGTGTCGATCAGCTTCTGCTTGCCGGAGAAGAACGGATGGCAGGCGCTGCAGATCTCCAGGCGAACCTCGTCCTTGGTCGAATGCGTCTCGAAGGTGTTGCCGCACGCGCAGGTGACGGTCACCATGTTGAGCTGAGGATGAATGTCTTTCTTCACGGTCGTGACCCTTCTCTCTCTTTGAGATGGTTCCAAGAACCCGAAAGACTAGCCGATCCCGGCGTGTCTGACAAGGCTCCCGGCTTGACACGGCATGCAACAGGGGTGGGGAGAGGCGAATTCCCCATACACTACCGCCATGGCCCTCCAAGAAGACACCCTCATCATTGATGCCCATACCGACGTCCCCACGAGGTTGTGGGAGACCCCGGCGGATCTCTCCAAAGGTCAGACGGACCGCCACGTCGACCTCCCGCGCCTGCGCCAGGGCGGCGTCGGTGCCGTCGTCTTCGCCCTCTATATCCCCGCCGAGCTCGACCCGCGGCGCGGCTGGGAGCACGCCAAGGCGCTCTACGAGGCCTCCGAGCGCGCCTTGATCCCGGGCCAACTCGTCCAAGTGGCCACGGCGGGCGATCTCGAGAAGTCCGTCCGCCGAGGGGAGGTGGCCGTCCTCTTCGGCCTGGAGAACGGCCGTCCGCTGACCGTGCCGGGAGCGCTCGACGATTGCGCGAAGATCGGCGTCCGCTACGTCACCCTCACCCACTGGGCCAGCCACGAGTGGTGTGACGCCTCGACGGACAAGCCCCTCCACAACGGACTCGCGCCGGAGGGGGAGAACATCGTCCGCCGCATGAACCGCCTGGGCATCCTGGCGGACGTCTCCCACGTCTCGGACGCCGCCGTCCTGCACACCCTGGACGTCTCCGCGGCCCCCATCGTCGCGAGCCACAGCTCCGCCCGCGCCCTCTGCGACCATCCGCGAAACCTCCCCGACGAGCTGATCCGCGAGATCGCCCAGAAGGACGGCCTGGTAATGGCCAACTCCTACCCCGCCTTCATCAGCCCCGAAGCCTCCCGGGCGGACGCCAAGCGAGGCAAGGAGCTGAAGCCCATCCTCCAGGAGACCGAGGAGGAGTACCTCCGCAACCCCGGCAAGCTCTGGAAAGAGAGGGCCCGCCTCTTCGCCGATCATCAGCTCCCCAAGGTCCCCCTCTCCGTCTACGTGGACCACATCGTCCACCTCGTCGAAATCGGAGGAGAAGAGCACACCGGCATCGGCACCGACTTCGACGGCATCCCCGACGTCGTCGAAGGCTTCGAAGACCCCTCGAAGTTCCCCGACCTCGCCGCGGCGCTGCTGGATCGCGGTGTGGACAAGGGCGGGGTGCGGTTGATCCTGGGAGGGAACTTCCTGCGGGTGTTGCGGGAGGGGGAGCGGCGGGCGGAGTGATCGGATCATCAACCCGGTTTTTAGGCCCGAAAGGCCGGTGGAGTGTAGCCTGGGGCTGGCGCTTTTTGCCAGCCCCAGGATCAGGCCCTCCCGTAGAACCCAAAGCCCTGAAAGGGCGACGGCAGCTCTTCGTTCATCGCCAAAACTGCCGCCGCCGTTCGGCGCCTCGGCGATCTTGGTCTGGTGGTCCTCAACAGCTGACGAGTGGACCTACCTTTCGACTCGGTTCAGCTTGTGGCCGCTGCCTAACGTGATCGCAGCCTAACCACTCTTCCCTTCCTCGTGTCTCTTACTCCAGAGGCCCATGACTACCGTGGCAACCTCCAAGTGGAGACCGAACATGTTTTGTGCACACTGCGGTCAGGCAATGATCGCCGACGCCCTGACTTGCGAAGCCTGCGGAAAACCTCGGGCTTTTCCCTCTCAGACTTCGCAGGTGGCAGACATTGGCCAACTCGTTGCTAGTCATGCGAAACAGGCTACTACGAGCGCGCTGGCCGCCTTCAAGACCTTCGCGGTTAATCCGGTTGGTGGCCTCCGCCCGGCGATAGATGGTCTGGGTCCCCGCAACACCCTCGGCGCGGCTATTGTGTTTGCGCTCTTCTTCGCCATCTGCCTCGTGATCGGAACCCGCCGCGCAGCGAGTAGCGGACAGACGATTCTAGGCGCGCTGGCGGGCGGAAATTTGGAGATGTCCGTCGGAGCTCTCAAGCTTCTGCTCTGCGGCTTTGTGCCCTTTGCCGGTTTCTTCGGGGCAGGCTGGATTGCTCGAAAGGTCTTCAGGGGGGTGGGTAACCCGGAAGGCGACGCATTCATTGCGGGAGCAGCTCTGCTACCGATCGCCTTTCTTCTATTTATCACAGGTGTTCTCGGCTTAGCCAATGTAGAGGTTCTCGCAATCCTTTCGGTCTTTGCCCTGTGCTATGTCATTCTTATCCTTCATACTGGCTGCCGCGACATCTCGTCCATTGCAGAGCCGAGAGCCACAATAGCCGTCCCAGTCATTCTCCTCGCCAGTGCTTGGTTTTCGAAGATCATTTTGGTTGCCGTGCTTTAGAAGGGAAGGGATTCACATGTTGGCAAGGCTGAGTCGCAGCTATCAGATCATCACTCTCGTAGTCCTCCTGCTGCTGAGCGCCTGCAAGGTCGAGGAAACGATTGATCTACGTGCCGACGGCTCAGGGACATATCGCGCGAAGGTGTCAGTGACTAAGGATCTCGGAGAAGCCCTCGACAAGGTGAAGCAGGAGGCCGGCCAGCATGGCCTTCGCGTCTTGGAGGAGGGCCAGACAGTGGACGAGAAGTTCGTGGTAGTAGGTCGGGATTTCTCCAAGGTGTCGGACCTGGGAGACAAAGACGACACCTACTCGCTGGTTGTAGCGCGCGCGAGTTCGTTCCGAAGGAGCTACCGGTTCGAGGCGATATTGCGTCAGAACGTCGCTGCCTCAGGCTTCCAACGGGTTTTGCATGTTAACATGCCAGGGTCAGTCGATAGCAGCAGCAGCGGTCACGTGTCCTCCAGCACTGTCGAATGGCCTTGCTCCCAGGGGGGACAATTGGATGTCGTCGCCTCGGGTTTCGCCATTCCGGAGCTTTCCAGCTCACTTGCCTCTTTGTCGGCGGCCGTTGACCGCGCGCTCAGTCACGAGACTTTGGTGTTCGTCAAAGATCGTGCGCTTTGGGTTGCTGCTCAAGATGGCTCTGGTGCGCGCCCTGTCGGCCCGACAGGAGTAGGAAGCATCTCAACTGCGGCCACGGGTGCCATCACATACGATCGCTTCAACCCCGGAGGAGGCACTGGCACCGGCACCGGCACCGAGGCCCAGGATCTCAATGTCTATCTGCTTGACGGTCCCGAGGGCAAGCCGAGAAAGCTGACCGACGACAATCAGAGCATCTTTCCCAAAATCTCTCCAGACGGCCGCAGCATCGTATATCAGAAGTTCGTATGGAATGGCAGCAGCGCAATGAATGGGCAAGGCGGCAGGGGCCTCTGGCTCTACGACGTTACGACGGGCCACGAGCGCGAGCTCGGCGGAGCTGACGGGCGCGCGTATTCCGGGCCCCCCTACAACCTGCGTAAGTGGCGACTGGACGAGGTAAGCTGGGCGGCTGACGGACAAAGCCTGATCTTGACCCGGCAGTTCCAGACTGACGGCGGCGGACTCGTCGACGTTGACTATCTTGTGAGCATCCCGGACGGGCGCTCGGAGCCGTTTGATAAGTATAAGCCTGATGAAAGTTTCCGTGCTCCGCGATTGGCGCTTGACTCTGGGCACGTGCTTGCCGTTTCCTGGCACGGTTCGGAAAACGGGCTCATCGAGGAAGATGTCGCAACCCGGCAGGCGCGGATGATCGTTCCCGGCGTGATGGCAGGCTTCGTCGTTCTCTCGCCGACCGACAGCACGATCGCCTTCACTACCTTCGCTGCTCCAAAAGGTATTGATTTGTGGACCGTTCGCCGGGATGGCAGCGAACTTCATAAGCTGACGGAGAAACCATTTCTAGATGGACTTTTCCGGCCGGAATGGGCTCCCGATGGGCGCAGCCTGGTGGGTACGGTGTGGTCGGACAATGGCTCGGCGGCTAAGACGATGAAGGTTGTGCGGGTCGACGCACAGAGCGGCCGACAAGAGATTCTGACGAGTGGAGCGCGGAGCGGCTTTCTTTTGAGAGCACCTCGCTTTTCGCGGGGCTGGCTGTGGTTGATCAAGAGCACGCTTCTCCTCGCGGCGGCAACGATGGCTGCTTCATTGCTGCTATGGCTGAGGCGCCGCGGACGTCAGCTCGGCGGTCGGCGCGTGCCGCGCGTCGCGCCTGCATTGGCAGGCTCTCCACGTTATTGTCGCGTTTGTGGCCAGATTCTTCCGGCGACAGGTGCCTTCTGCATCAAGTGCGGAACGAAGCTTGACTGAGCCGGCTGCGTCACAAGGCAGTTCCCGATGCGGTACGGGCGCTTGGAATAGCCTGCCGCTGGTGAGCCGTTCGAAGAGAACCGGAGTGGCCCACTCGCTGTTGGCGAGGCGATGGATTGCAAGCGACCTTCGGTGACTGCAGCATCGACGGTATCGGAGGCGGCCAAACGCCGATAGAACGCCCGGCTGAAGGCGATTGCGGCTGCGTCGCTGATGGGAAACTGCATCGCCACGACAGCGGGGATTCCGGCACGAAGGAGCGCGGTCGCTACCCCTGCATAGGGGCCCGCCGAACCAGCGCGGGCGGTCAGGCATGCATTCAGGAAGACGAGTCGGAGCGAAGATCGATCACGCAACTCATCCGCGAGTGCGGAGCCCGTCACCCAAGTCCTCTGGCCGTTCTCGCCAGAAAACGCGGAGCGTCCCCTCGCCGGATTGTGCATCGAAGCCCCCATGACCCATGAAGTGCAAAACATGGAAGTCTCCAGAGAGCAACTGGTGGCGAACTGCTTCAAGCGTGGGATTACGAAGCGTGGCGCCCGGTCGCTTCGGCGGTGAGCTCGATCTCGAAGTCCTGGTAGTCCATTGTCTTGAACAAAATCCGGCCAGCGGTGTCTTAGCCGAGGTAGGTCCAATGTAACACCAAAAGAGGAGGGACGATAATGAGATCCTCGAAGTCGCTGAAGCGCAGAGTCGTCTTCACATGGGTCGTCGCTGGGATCCTGGCGCTTGCTCACAGCGCCTTGGCCGATCGGGAGTTCGGGAGCCAGGCGCCCTTGATCGCCGAGGAGATCGCGAAGTCTGGTAAGCAGCGGATCGCCGTCGTGGACTTCACTGATCTCCAAGGCAATGTCACCGAGCTGGGCAGGTTTCTGGCCGAGGAGCTATCCGTAAGTCTCGCCGCCGCCGCGAAAGGCTTCGACGTGATCGATCGGACCTATCTCGAAAACCTGCTTGCCGAGCACCGGCTGTCGACTAAGGGCTTGATCGATCCGCAGACGACCCAAAGGCTAAAGGTCGCAGGTGTCCAGGGCCTGCTGACCGGTACGGTGATCCCTCTGAGAGACACCGTGCGACTCACTCTCAAGGTATTGGACGTCGAAACGGCAAAGATCTCCGCGCCAACGGAAATCAACATTCCTAAGACGCCAGCGATCCAGGCGGTGATCGAGCGAGGCGTGGAACGGGAGCCAGAGGTATTGCCACTGTCAGGTGGGCCCACATCCCCCCGCCAACGCCAGGTCGTGGGAAAGGTGGCGTTCGATCTTAAGGGTTGCCGATTGGCCGGAAGCAGTGTGGTGTGTTCCCTGGCGGTCACGAGCACCGAAGAGGATCTCCACGGCTTCACTATATATTCAGAATATTGGGGCACCTTTACAAGAGTTATGGACGAGGAAGGGACTGAGTTCAGGGCGGACGAAATTAAGATAGGAGGCAGTAAGCGCGATGCTGCAAATCTCGTAGCATCGGTTCCAATGAGCCTGAGCCTCAGTTTCCCTCTGAAAGAGAAGGCGAGTAAGTTAACTTTGTTAGAAGTACTTTTCAGTTATCAAGGAAGCCAATCCTCTTACCTCAAAATTCAATTCCGCGGGGTACCGGTGGCGAGGGAATAGAGCGGAGGCAGAGGACGTGCGAGCAGTGTGCCGAGGTGAAGCAGTGAGTACATGCTCTAAGTCCCGAGCTATATAGGCGCTACTACATAGGCGCCGGCGATTTGCCGGAGAAGGCCATCGGCTTAAGCGGGGGCGTGTTCCCTCAAGAACGGCGCCGAGAGTGACTTCCCTGAGCAGGTTGGTTTGGCTCGTTTGAGTCGAGCACGCCGCACAATCGTTTCACAGGCAGCGCCGATTGAAAGCGGGCCGAGAGCGGCACAACGAACTCCTTGCCATTTTGCCGAAGATTCGCCTGTCTGAGTCGGCAGCCCCACTCCTCGGTGTGAAACGGGCTGGGAGCGTCTCTACGAAGGCGGGAAGCGCTTCTCCAATTGCTCGAAGACATCCTCTCCGTCCAGCAACTCACCTCGCTTCGCCTGCTCAAGCCCAAGGTTGATCTGAGACCGAAGCCGCTTGAGTTGAGCCTGTCGGGTCGTCTCCTGGTCTTGAAGGAGCCGGAGCCCTTGGCAGATCACCTCGCTGGGGGAGGGGTACCGGCCCGAGGCGACCATCGCGGAGACGAACAGCTCCAGGTCAGAGGTGAGGAATACGTCCACGGTCGTCCGGCCAGCCATTCCCGTAGACTAGCCCTTTTGGTGCGTCATGTCATAACCGGCGAGGTGGACTGGTCCCCACCTGAGACGATAAAGTGTCGCAGATGGAGCCTGGTTCCCCATGACCGACCTCGAACAAGTCGCCAAACGCCTCTTCTGGTGGAAGGACCCCACCGAAGCTCTCGCGGACTCGAACCGCTTCCTCGCCCAGGTGATGACCTACGGCACCGTCGAGGATCTGATCGTCGTCGAGCGGTACTTTCCGGAGAGCGCCCTGCGGGATGTCCTGGCGAATCCTCCCGCCGGCGTCTTCGATGCGCGCTCGTGGAGCTACTGGCATCTTCGGCTCGGCCTTGAGACTCCTGACGAGCTGCCGAAACGCCGGCTTCCTGAGGATTGAAGCGGGAGGCGCTTCAGTGCGGCTAGATCTCCTCGCCGAGGATCCGTTCGAGGTCCACTGCGACGACGGCGTAGCTGTGCAAGACGAGAGCCTCGCCGCGCTGCCGCTTCAACGCGGCGGCATAACGCCGCGCCTGCTCTCGGGCCTCGCTGAACGCCCGGACGACCGGCGGCAGGCGCTTCAACGATTCGAGATCCATCTCGCGCAGCTCCTGCCCACTCTTGCCCAGATCCTTCCGCCGCACCCATTTGAGCTCGAAGAGAAAATCGAAATAACCGTGCCGGCGCATCTCGGGGCGAACGAGCAGGCAGAGGTCCGCGTAGGAGCGCTCGACCTCCAACTCGGAGAAAACGGTGTACCGGGAGTCGTCGAAGAGAATCGAGAGGAACAGTGCCTTGACGGCCATCTCGTTGAAGCCGCCCCCTCCGTCCTTGCCGGCCGAGGCCCCGCGGTCCCGGTTGGAGAGGACCGGCAGGAGCTTCTCCTCGAAAAAGGCGAGCAGGGGTGCGAGGTCGCCGCTTTGAAAGAAGCGCAGAGCGACCTCCCGGGCCGCGTAGCTGTCGCCCGGCGCGGGAAGGTAGATCTCCAGGAGACGGTCGAGGAAGAGCTTCTTCACCACCAGGTTCGGAACCCGCAGCCTGCCTGGGTCGTCCGTCAGGGTGAGCAGGCCCATGAAGTAGAGGAGCGACGCGATCGAGCCGCGGTCGTATAGCACTTGCGTCAGCAGGCTTTCGAGGGAGAAGCTGGTCTCCAATCGCGGAATCGCGATCTCCCCATTTCCTTCCGTGATCTCCTCGATCACACCGGAACCGGCGGCGGTGCGGGCGAGGAAGGCGAGCTTGCCACGGTCAGTTCGCAGGTTCTCGTCGTGGAGCTGCTCCGGAGGAACGCCCCGCCGGTAGAGGTGGTCGAGGAAGTAGAGGACGTTGGTGGGGTTGTAGACCAGATCGTCCCCCGAGCCCGCCGCGAGGGTGAAGCGGTAGCCGTTGTACCAGGTACGCATGGTCTCGATGGCCTCTTCGACGGCTTCGGCTGCGAGGCTCCGCTCGCGCGAGATCCGCTCCAGAAGGCCGCGGATCTCGGATTCCCGGAATCCGCAAAGGCTGGCGAGCTCCGGCTCCAGGGAGACGTTCTTGGCGATGTTGAAGCCGCTCGTCAGGTCGTTCAGGGCGACCGGCGAAACTCCGGTGATGAAGATCCGTTCCAGGCCCTGGCCCTCTGTGGCGTTCTTGACCGCTTTGAAGAGGAGCTTGAAAGGGCCGTCGGTCCGGACGAGGGCCCGATAGGTTTCGACATCCCGTGCCATGACCTCGTTGACGAAGTTGTCGTACTCGTCAATCAGGAGGTAGAGAGGATGGGAGGTACCTTCGACCCCTCGCAGCACGCTTTCGAGAACCGCCTGCGGGCTGCCTTCCGGCTCGACCGGCGAGGCAAGCTGGTCCCTGTAATTCTTGGCGAAGGTTCTTGCGCGGGAGCTGACGTGCTCGCGGAGGCTCTCGGCGATCTGCTCGACACCGCCGCCGGGATCGATGACGGAGAAATTCCATTGGAGGACGAAGAACCGGCTCGCGAGCGGGGTGGGCTCGCCCCCGATGGCGAGATCCCCGAAGAGGCTGACCGCCTCCTCGGCGTAGCGCAGGTCGTAGTAGCTCGCGAGGGTCTGGAGCCAGAGCGATTTGCCGAAGCGGCGCGGGCGCAGGAAAACGAGCGTGCTCCCCAGTCGCTCGAGGACGGGAATGCAGGAGGTCCGGTCGACATAGACCATCCCCTCTCGGCGGATGCGGCGGAAGTCGGCGATGCCATAGGGGAACTGGATCATGGGGCCTCGGGACCACTCTACCAAACTGCCAAGCAACGGCGCGCTCACGTCACGCCACCGCGAGAATACCCGCCGCCCCTCCAGTTGTTGAATCCCCCGTGAGAACGTACTGGCGTATCTTCACCATTCTCTGCCTCTGGACGGCCGCCTGCTGGCTGGTGATCGGAGGCTTGCTCCATTCGGTTCTTCCCGGCGGCTGGGTCACCGTTGCCGCAGCCGCTTTCCTTTGTGTGGCCCCGGGCCTGTGGATGGTCCGGAAGCTGGCCGGCGGCTCGGCGTATCCGTCGGCGTTGGCGCGGCTTCTGGTGATCCGGCCGTTCTGGTATGCGCAGCTTTTCCTACCTCTGCTCGCCGTGGCCGGATTGCTCGGCGTCCTGGGAGGCTTCCCCTTTGCCGCCAGCGGTCCGGCGGGCCGGTGGGCGCTCGCGGCGGCGGCGGCGATCCTCGGCGTGCTCGGGCTCATGGGCTATGTGGGCGTGCGCCGGCTCGCCCTGCGCTCTCTGGACATCGGCGTCGAGGATCTCCCGGCCGGGCTGGAGGGGATGCGGATCGTCCAGGTCTCCGATCTCCACGTGGGACCGCACACGTCGCGCCGGCATCTGGCCCGCGTGGCGGCGGCGATCCGCGAGGCCCGGCCCGACCTGATCGCCATCACCGGAGATCAGGTGGACGACTACGCGCGCGACGTCGAGCACTTCTCCGCGGCCTTCGGCGAGCTCTCCGCTCCCTACGGCGTCTTCGCCATTCCCGGCAATCACGATGTCTATGCCGGCTGGCCGGCGGTTCACCGGGGCCTCGAAGCGATGGGAATCACCGTGCTGGTCAATCGCGCAGTCTCGGTCGAGCGCAACGGCGCCCGTTTCTGGGTGGCTGGCACGGGCGACCCCGCGGGCCGGCGCGGCACTCCGGTGGCTCCGGACATCGAGCGGACGCTCGCGGCCGTGCCCTTGGGCGACTTCACGCTCGCGCTGGCGCACAATCCCGCCCTCTGGCCGGCCCTGGCGGACCGCGGGGTCGAGCTGACGCTCAGCGGGCACACGCACTACGGCCAGATGGCCATCCCGCGCCTGGGCTGGAGCCTGGCCTCGCCGTTCGTGGAGCATGCGATGGGGCGTCACAGGCAGGGCGGCTCCGAGCTCTACATCAACCCTGGGACCAACTACTGGGGCATCCCCTTCCGCCTCGGCACACCCGCGGAAGTGACCGTGCTGACTCTTCGGCGCGGCAGCGCCGCGGCTTGGCGCAAGGAGTCGAGCCAGCGGCTGCGGTGGTGCGTGCCGGCCCTCGCGGAGTAGAGCGTCGTATTCGACGCATGTTCTTGGAGCTACGGGCATCTTCATTTCGGCCTGGAGACTCTTGACGAGCTGCCGAAGCGCCAACTTTCTGAGGATTGAGGCTTCGTGGGCGGCTGAGAAGCTTCTCAGGGCGCCTGCAATTCCTCCCGGGCTGGCGTTAAACTCTCCTGGCGATCCTCCAAGCTCGACTGGCCACGGCGAAGCTTCTCCGCCCGGCGGGGAAGCTTCTGGCTCCACGGGAGAGCGGGGAACGCCATCTTCCCTCCTCTCCAGGCCGCCGGAGAGCAGGGAACGCGACCTTCCCTGCAGTTCTTGGGACCGGATAACCTTCTCAGCGCGTGGGAGAGTAGGGAAGGCGATCTTCCCTGGTCTCCAGCCGCCGGGAGAGGAGGGAACGCGACGTTCCCTGCTCTCCGGAGCGCTGGAAAGTTTTTCGCGAAACCGGAAGAGGAGGGAAGACGACGTTCCCCCTTCTCCAGAGCGCGGGAGAGCAGGGAAGGCGGCGTTCCCTCCAGTTCTTGAGACCGGAAAACCCTTTCGGCGCGCGGGAGAGCGGGGAACGCGACCTTCCCTCCTCTCCAGAGCGCGGGAGAGCAGGGAAGATGACGTTCCCTCCTCTCCCGTGGCCCGAAGATCTTGCCCGGCGGGCCGGCAAGCCTTTTCGCGACGCCTGAGCTATCTTGGCCGTGATTCTTGCATTCCTCCCCGGCGCGAGGACGCGATGATGCCCTGGAAACCCCTGATCTACACCTCGATGCTGGCGATCGCCGTCTGCGCGTGTCTGTCGCTGGAGGCGGTGTCCGTCACGCGGGTGGGACGCAGGCCGAGGCCCGGCCAGACGGCGCGGCAGCGGGTGGACGAGCTGTTCTCGGGATTCGACCAGGATACTCCCGGGGCGGCCGTCGGCGTGGTCCACAAGGGACAGGTCGTCTTCCAAGGAGGATACGGCTCCGCCGATCTGCGCAGGAAGACGCCGGTCGACCCGGACACCGCCTTCCATCTCGCCTCCTGCGGCAAGGAGATGACGGCGGTGGCGATCCTCCTTCTCGTTCAGGACGGGAAGATCCGGCTCGACGACCGGGCCGTGCGCTACCTGCCGGAGCTGCGCGGCTGGGGAGGCAAGATCAAAATCCGCAACCTGCTGCAGAACGAGAGCGGAGTACCGGATGACTACAGTGCCCTGGAGCAAGGGCCCGGGCGGCCCACGGCCGGCGACTCCCTCCAGCTTCTCGCGAGCTGGCACCGCCTCGACTTCCCTCCCGGCACCCGGTACATCTACAGCGACTCGGGCTTCGATCTTCTCGGCTTGATCGTGGAGAGGGTCGCCAAGAAGCCCTTTCCCCAGTTCATGCAGGAGCGGGTCTTCGGGCCGGCGGGCATGACGAGCACCTTCATCTTCGACGACGCGCGGTTGAGGCAGGCCAAGCGGGCCCTGGGATACGACCGGCCGCAGTTCGGCGACTGGGTTCTCGACGACTCGAGCTCCCTCAACTTCCTCTACGGCTCGGGTGAGGTCTACTCGACGGTCGCCGACCTCGCCCGCTACGACCGCGCGCTCTTCGGCGGCGGGCTGCTGCGGCCCGACCTCCTGAGGCAGATGGTGACGCCCAGCGAGACCTCCAACTACGCCTTCGGCTGGGTCGTAGACACCGCAGCCGACACCGGCGAGCTCTATTACGGTCACTCGGGGCTCTGGATGGGGTACACCGCCTACTACCTTCACTACCCCAGGGAGAGCCTCTCGGTGATGGTCCTCTCCAACAGCTCGGACACGAACGCCGAGGCCCTGGCCTTCGACACCGCCGAGGTCTTCATGAATCAGGGAGAGACCCCGGCGGCGCCGTGACCTCCTGAGAGCTCGAGCACCGCGTTCGTCACGCCGTCCACCACTCGCGCCATCCGGGCGTAGTCGAGCGAGCCCGCCGTGTCGAAACGGCTGTGGTAGCGAGGGTTCCGAAGGTCCGCGGTGTCGGTCACCATCACGGCGGGGATGCCGCGGTCCCAGTAGTTGATCTGGTCCGAGGCGTCCAGGCCCGCGGACCGGGGGGCGGTGAAACTGACCACGGGAAGATCGCTGCCGCCGCGAAAAGCCCGCTTGACCTCCCGGGTGAGCGTGCGGTCAGCCCAGCGGCCGGCGACGGCGATGAAGTTGCCTCGGTCCGGATAGAGGAAGCGGAAGATCCAGCCCGGCGCTGGCTGGCGCGAAGTGAAGTAGCCGATCATCTCCAGGCAGATCATGCCCCGGACGTCCCGCCCCGCGAGGGACCGGGCATGGATGGCGCTCCCCATCTGGGCCGAGCCGAAGAACGGCGGTTCCTCGTTGGCGAACGCCACGAGATCCACCCGCCGGTCCAGATGCCGGCCGGCGAGAAGGCGACCGATCTCCAGCAATCCCGACGTGCCGCTGGCATTGTCGTCCGCCCCGGGATTGGCCCCGAAGCCGCCGAAGGAGTCGTAGTGAGCACCCACGACAAGAAGAGGTCCATTCTCCGGACCGAACGACGCCACGACGTTGCGGTAAGTCCGTCCCCGAACCGAGAACTCCGGCGCCGTCACCCGCGCGCCGCCGGCCGCGAGCTCTTGGCGTAGATAGGCCGCTGCCCGGTCAAGATTCTCAGAATGATCGCTGTCCCGAGGCGATACCTCCCCGGTGAGGAACGCCACATCCCGCCGCAACCGCCCGGGATCGGCGCGAGGGCCCACCGGCCGGGAAATGACGCTGAACGTCGGCTGGGTGATCGCAGCCGCAGCGAGACCGAGGAGGACGGTCAGGGTTACAAGGACGGTGGCGAGGATACGAATAGAGCTACGGATGAACGGCTTCACACCTCGTGTACGTGCGCCGGGGGGAGATCGTCCCAAATCCATACCGCAAACCCGTCAGGGTGGCGTTCCCGTAGCCCCGGGTGCAGGCCGGGAACCGGGCAAACCCGGGGTGGGCGGGGCGGACGGTATGAACCCAGGGTGGGGGGCGTGGCCGGGAGACCGACGTGCGACGGGGCGTGGCCGGGGCACCGGCATGCGACGGGGCGTGGCCGGGTCACGGACGCGCACGTGGCCGGGTCACCGATGTGGGGAAGACGCGTGGCCGGATCACCCAACGATTCGGGCGGGATTGGGGTTTCATGTCCCTCGCCCATCCACCCCGTTCAACCCCGGGTTCAACCCATCCACCCCGGGTTTGCCCGGTTCCCGGGCGGCACCCGGGGCTACAGGAACGCCGCCCTGACGGGCTCTCCGCATGGTTGGATCGGCCCTCTCCCCGAATCATTTCCCGGTTTCGGACGCCTCAGGCCGCCAACCCCTCGAACCGCCGAATCTCCGCCTTGAGAGCCTCCGGCAGCGGGATCGGCTTGCCCGTCCCATAATCCACCCAGACAATGACTCCGCTGCCGTCGGCGACGCGGTCGTCCGTGTCCTTGTAGAGGAGCTCGTACTCCATCTTGAAGCTGGTGCGGCCGATCTCGGTGACGCGGGTGGCGACTTCGAGCTCGGCGGGATAGCGGACCTGGGCGCGGAAGTTGAGGTGGGCCGCCGCCAGGGCCGGCCCGTGGTCCGGAGCCTCCGCGTGCTCCTTCATGCGCACCGCCGCGAAGTAGCTCATGCGGGCCGACTCGCAGTAGGTGAAGTATTTGGCATTGTTGACGTGGCCCATCGTGTCCATGTCGCCCCAGCGGACGACGATGGGCTCGACGTGGCGGGCTCTCTGCTTTGCGTTCATTCAAACACAGATTGGGAATTGAGAGGTCAAAGTTAGCTGAGAAGGCATAAAGCTTTTACTCTTCTCCGGGGCTCATGCAGTTTTCAAAGTGTTCATAGGTAAGGAGGTGTTTCTTGGCAACCTCGACGATTTCTCTAAATACTTCCGGATTGTCTCTAAAGTAAAACTGCATTATACCTACATCTTCAGGGCCAAGCCTGGTTGCTTCCCGCCAATGCTCATTCAACGACTCAGGTAACGGTTTGGTGAAAAACGAGCAGAACATATGGGCAGCGCCATAGCCAATCGGATTTCGCTTTAAATATGCGTATACCAAGGAAATGTTTCTTGTGGCCCACCTAATACTGTCGGTATTCTCGAAGGCGTACCGCCTAACGGCGTTCCAGAAGCCTAGGGGCTCGAGTTCATCGAGGAGAGCGGACGGATAATCATCTTGGTAGATTCCTTCGCTGATTCTCGCAACGAAATGATCCATAGCGGTAGATTGAATGCCTTCAGGGATAAGCCCGTTTCTAAACATGCAGGCCATGACTCGCATACTATTGTGCAGTATATAAGCTCCACCACTTCCTTCTGCCGGTAGGATGTCATGCCAGACATCGTGGATGAGCGACGGGTCCCCAGAGTAGTTGAGTATGAAGTTGGGCTTCTCCAGCAAAATGGCCAAGAGCAGAGTTCGATTGACATTCGCGAATTCGGCGAGCCCTTCAGTCAATTGGGGATTAGATAATTTTTCGATGTAGTCAATAAGGGAAATTCCAGCGTCAGGCAAATCGGGGAAGCGGTCTAGGTCGTCCATTATTCCTGAGACGGCAAACACCTCGCTGAGAAATGCGCTTTGGTCCGGAGGCGCCACACAATCTGGAATCTGCTGAACCAAGTCAAAAAAATCGGCGCCCGGGGGCGTATAGGTTGGGTCGAAGTGCCTCCGAAAGCGCTCAAGTAGGCCGGCGCGGCCACCATTCACTACGAACTTACCTAGATTGGACCGGATGAACAGCCAAAGCGACTCCACGTGGGCATATGAAATCTCGTTGCCCTTGGAATGGGCGGCATCGTTGCGCCTGCCTCGCCAATACTGCAGTTGTTGGCGGATGTCGTCATCGACTAGGAAAATCGAGTCTGGCTGGCTCCGAGTAGCAGCTTCGAAAGTCGCACTCTCCCAGGTATTGTCATCTCGAATACGCTTTTGAAGCGTATCCCACATCGCCTTGGGAAAGGACCCAGGAGGATCAAGCGTTGAACAAGTATCCGAAGGAGTCCCAGATAGGAGAAGACGAGCGCCGCACGGTATGCGCTTACCTGATAACAGAGGAACGCTTCGTTGAAAAGCGATTGGGAATGCGTATCTATCCCTTGTTCTAAAAGCCAAGCGCGAAAGGGGATATTCATATGCTGTCAAGGACGGAAGAGGACCTAGAGCTAGAACCTCCGTCCCAGCCCCGTGCTCGGACCGTAGAGCAGGGCGTTGAGGAGGATGGGTGTCGTGCCGCGCCAGAAGAGACGGTAGGCGGGGTCCTCGGCGAAGAGCACGACGCTGCCGCGCCCGCGCGCTTCGGTGCCCACCAGTAGCGAGCCCGCCAGACGCCGCTCGGCCTCGGGCCACGCGAAGCCCGCCATCACGGGATGATCGTCGAGGGCCAGCAGCACGTCCTGCCGCGGATCGTTGGTGGCCTTCAGCACCAGCGTGCCCTCATAGAGGACGCTCGGTGGCGTGGTCAGCCCCAGGGTCAGCTCGTGCTGCCCCTGCATGCGCGTGGCGATCACCGCTCCGGGCGTGAAGATGGGCTTGGCGGCGAGCTGCTTTTCGAGCGGCGTCTCGGCGATCTCGGGGTCCTCGGTGTCCTTGGAGTCCTCGGCGTCCGTCTTCTTCGGCGGCGTCCAGCGCTTGATGGTCGTCAGCTCCTTGTCCTGGAGCCAGCTCACGGCGTCGCCGATGGCTACCAGCACGCCGCCGGCCTTCACCCAGGCGTCGAGCGACTCCTTGACCTTGTCGCCGATCCGGTCGTCGTAGGCGCCGCTGGGGAAGACGAGGACGTCGAAGTCGGAGAGCGGAATCTGCCGGATCTGGCCGAGGTCGATGCGGTCGTAGTCGACGCCGATCTGCCGGTCCAGCAGGTGCCAGAGGAAGCCGAAGGAGGTGGAGTCGACGCCGTCACCGCTGACCAATCCCACCCGCGCCGGGCGCACCGCCGCCATGTCGTGCGAGCCCAGCGAGCCCTTGAAATCCCAGGACGAGGCCACGGCCTGCGCCGTCAGGCGGTCCTCCTGAAGCAGGATGTGAAGCGTCTCCTTCAGAGTGTCCGGATTGGCCCGGCGGGGGATGAAGAGGGTGCCGGCCGGATAGGTGAGACCGTCGCCCGTGAAGGCCGCCAGCGCCACCCGGTATTTCACCTGCCGCTTCTGGAGGGCCGCCGCCAGACGGTAGGAGGCGATGCCCTGCGGCGGCACCAGCCAGCCGAGATCGCCCTCGCCGCGAATGCCGCCGGCGGCGGGTTCGAGAGCCGTCTTGCCGCCATTACCGCTAGGAACATCTCCCTGCGCGATCCAGGTGCGGACGTTGTAGGCGAGAGGCAGCGACCAAGCCGTGATGTCGTAGAACTCGGCGTCGAGGTTCTGCTCCAGACGCTGGCGCTGGCGCTCGAGGAAGCCCTTGTTCATCGGCGACTCGAGCTCCATCAGCGCCGCGACGAGGTTGCCCAGCGGCTGCGCGGTGGAGACGGCGTAGGTGCCGGCCGCGAACTTGCGCGGCTGGGCCTCGCCCGCGGCGCGGCTCAGGGCCTTCACCGGGACCTCCGCCGCCTGTTTGAGCTGGCTCACCTTCACGCCGTGCAAGGTCAGGAGATCGGCGAGGGCGCGCGCCTCCTGCTGATCCGCCGGCCAGAGGAACGTGCGCGGAGTCTCACCGCCCGCCTTGGCCCGGCCGGCGGTGAAATCCTCCAGCAGCTTGCGGCCATTCTTCGCCGCCGTGCGCACGGTGGCGAGCGAGGTGGTGAGGTGGCGCGCCACGCGGTCGGCCAGGGTCAGCACGGTGCCGTCCTGGAGGGCCATCGAGGTGCCCGCCCGGCCGCCGCCGGCCATCTCGTAGGTCATGCCCACCGCGCCGCGAAGGCTGGGGTAGGAGTCGCCGTAGCCCGGATAGAAGAGGTCGTAGTTCTCCTCTTTGAAGTAGATCCAGCCCTGGTGGTCGAAGGCGTTGGCGTTGGCGCGGCCGAACTTGTCGAGCCAGCCCAGGATGCGGCGGTCGATCAGCGGGTTGATCGGCTCGGCCGCGGGCGGGAAGAAGTAGGAGGACTCAGTGCCCATCTCGTGGAAATCGACGTAGACCTGCGGCTCCCAGGAGCGGTAGGCGGCGATGCGCTGCCGGGTCTCCTGCTGGCTCGCCCAGGCCCAATCGCGGTTGAGGTCGATCACGTAGTGGTTCTGCCGGCCGCCGGGCCAGGGCTCGAAGTGCTCGGCGGAGGCGCGGCGCGGGTTCGCGTCGTCGCCCTTGCGCTGCCGGAAGCCGTTGACGTAGCGCTCCCGGCCGTCGGGGTTCTGCAGCGGATCGACGAGCACCACCAGGTTCTCCAGCATCTGCGCCGTCTCGCCCTGCGCGGCGGCGAGCACATAGGCCGTGGCCATCGCCGCCTCGGCGGACGAGGACTCGTTGCCGTGAACGCCGTAGGCCAGCCAGGCGACAGCCGGCGTGTGCCGCAGCAGGCGCTCGCGCTCGCTCCCCGAAAGGCTCCCGGGATCGGCCAGCCGCTGCAGGTTGGCGCGGATTTCGTCCAGCCGCTCGATGTTCTCGGCGCTGGAGATCGCCACCAGCTTCAGGGGCCGGCCCTCGTAGGTGTGGCCGTACTCCCACATCTTCACCTTCGCCGAGGCCGCATCCAAGGTTTCGAGATAGGCGACGATGCGGTCCCAGGAGGTGAACCGGGAGCCCAGCGGATAGCCCAGCACGGTCTCAGGCCTGGGGACCCGCTCGTCGAGCGCCGGCAGATCGAGCGTCTCGCCGTGCGACAGGGGCGCCACGACCCCCTGAGATACCGGATGTGGGGGACCGGCCGGCCCTTCGGCGCGAGCGGTCTCGGCGTGAGTCACGGCAAGCATCGCCGTGAAGGCGAGAGCGAGCGTCAGGAACGACGTCTTACGGACCATGGGACTCCAATTCTTCTTCTTCCAGAAGCTTTACGACGGGACGAGGCTCTCGGATGAGATGTTGAGCCGCTTCATCATCTCGTGCAGCGTGGTGGGCTTGACCTGCAGAAGCTCGGCGGCCCGCTTCTGCACGCCGCCGCAGGACTGCAGGGCGCGGATGATGATCTGCCGCTCGTACTCGCTGACCACGTCCTTGAAGGAGATGCCGTTCGGCGGCAGGGTCGGCGGCAACAGCCCGGTCGACTCGCGCTGGCGCACGGAGGAGGGGAGCAGCTCCTCGACGAGCTCCTCGCCGGTCGAGAGAACCACCGCGCGCTCGATGGCGTTTTCGAGCTCCCGCACGTTGCCCGGCCAGTGATGATCCAGCAGCAGCTCCATGGCCGGAGGCGAGATGGCGCGGATGGCCTTCTCGTTCTCCCGCGCGTACTGGCCGAGGAAGTGCTGGGCG
Organism: Thermoanaerobaculaceae bacterium; assembly: GCA_963717295.1. Classification (GTDB taxonomy): domain Bacteria; phylum Acidobacteriota; class Thermoanaerobaculia; order Multivoradales; family UBA5704; genus DATARR01. The sequence continues at coordinate 4,665,771 of OY970330.1, read as the reverse complement.
AGGAGCGGGATGTCCTCCGTCCGCTTGCGCAGGGGAGGCAGGTTCACCGAGATGACGTTCAGCCGGTAGAACAGGTCCTCGCGGAAGTGACCCTGCTGCACGGCGGCCTCGAGGTCGGCGTTGGTGGCGGCGATGATCCGCACGTCGACGTGGATGGTCTCCAGGCCTCCCAGACGCATGAACTCCCGCTCCTGGATCACCCGCAGCAGCTTCGCCTGGGTGTCGAGCGGAATGTTGCCGATCTCGTCGAAGAAGACCGAGCCGCCGTCGGCCATCTCGAACAGTCCCTTCTTGCTCGCCACCGCGCCGGTGAAGGCGCCGCGCACGTGGCCGAAGAGGTTGCTCTCCAGGAGGTCGGCCGGCATCGAGCCGGAGTTGACGGTGACGAACGGCCCGCCGGCCCGCCGCGAGTGGTGGTGGATGGCCTTCGCCACCAGCTCCTTGCCGGTGCCGCTCTCGCCGAGCACCATGATGTTGCTTTTCGAGGGCGCGGCGAGCTGGATCAGGTCGTAGACCTGCTGCATCGGCTTGCTCTTGCCGATGATGTTGTCGAAGGCGAAGCGCTGGCGCAGCTGCTCCTTGAGCGAGCGGTTCTCGCTCGTCAGCCGGCGCTGCTCCAGCCCCTTGCGCACCGTGAGGAGGACTTCCTCGTTCTTGAACGGCTTGGGGATGTAGTGGAACGCCCCCTCGCGCATGGCGTCGATGGCGCTCTCGATCGAGGAGAAGGCGGTGATCACCACCACCACGACGTCCGGCTGGTGCTTGCGGATCTCCCGCAGCACTTCCATGCCGTGCATGCCGGGGAGCATGAGGTCGAGCAGCACGAGATCGATCTCCTCGCGCTCCAGCAGGGCCAGGCCCTCCTCGCCGGTCATGGCGGAGAAGGGCTGATGCCCGTCCTTGCGGATGAGAATCGTCAGGATGTCCTGCAGGACCTCCTCGTCGTCAAGGATCAGGATGTTCATGCGTTCGCTTGAGCCGGAGGCTGGTACCGGGGCAGCTCCACCAGGAAGCAGGCCCCCTCTCCGGCCGGGCTCACCACCCGCAGGGTGCCGCCATGGCGCTGGACGATCTCGGTGCTGATCGAGAGGCCCAGGCCCGTGCCGCCGCGGCTGAGCTTGGTCGAGTAGAAGGGCTGGAAGATCATCTCCAGCTTGTCGGCCGGCACGCCGGGGCCGGTGTCCCGCACCCGCAGCGTCACCAGGGTGTCGCTCGCCGACAGCTCGACCGTCAGCCGGCCACCGGCGCCGTGCATCGCGTCTATGGCATTCACGATCAGATTGGTGAACACCTGCTGGAGCTCGCCGTCGCAGCCCAGGACCTGGATCCTGCGGCTGTCCTCAGCTTGCGGCTGCGTCCACTGGAGTGCGATGCGGCTCTGGCTCAGCCGTTCGGCGAGCAGGTCCAGGCACTCGGAGACGAGCGGCGCCACGGCGACCGGCGTCTGCTCCTTCTGCCGGTTGCGGGCATGCTCCAGGAGGTTGTTGACGATGCGCGAGGCGCGGAACGTCTGCCGCTCCACCTTCTTCAGGATGTCGTAGTGCGGGTCCGACGGCGCCGTGTCCTGGAGCAGCATCTGGGCGTAGCTGGAGATGCCGGTGATCGGCGTGTTGACCTCGTGGGCGACGCCGGCCGCCAGCATGCCGAGGGCCGCCATGCGGTCCTTCTCGTGCAGGGCGTTCTCCATCGCCACGCGCTCCGAGACGTCGTGCACCACCAGCACGTAGAGACCCTGGCGCCAGCCATGCTCGAAGGCGGCGAGCGAGAGCTGGAGATGGCGCTCGCGCCCCTGGTCATCGCTCCAGCGCGCCTCGATCGCCCCCTCGCCGGGAGACGGCAGAGGCTGCACGGGCAGCACGGCTTCGAGACTGAGACCCGCGATCTCCTCGCGGCCGCGGCCCACGATGCCGGCGAAGGCGCTGTTGGCCGACTGCAACCGGCGCTCGCCGTCCAGCACCGCGATGCCGGCCGGGGAGGACTCGAAGATCCCCTCGGTGTAGCTTTGGAGCTGGCGGACCTCTTCGAGCTGGAGCTGGAGCTGGCCCACGAGCTGGGCGTTCTCGATGGCGAGAGCCGCCTGGGTGAGCAGGTGGCGGATGAGGTCCGTGTCCTCGCTGTTGAGCGGCATGTGGTCGCGCTTGAAGCCGGCGATGGCGATGCCGATGCCGCGTCCACGCACGGTCAGCGGAAAGGCGTAGCGATAGCCGGCCGCGAACAGCCGTCCCGGCATGGGGAACTCGGCCGGCATGGCGACACCGGAGAGGCGCTCGAACTCCCGCGTCCAGAACTCCAGCCCCAGGACGTCGAGGGGAACGCGGCCGGGCAGCCCGGGCTCCGGGCGGATGACCGCCAGCGCCTCGCCCTGGAGCAGGTAGAGATTCGTCGTCTCCACGTCCACCGCTTCCTGGATGCGGTCGAGGAGGGCCGAGCACAGCTTGCCGAGATCGCGCTCCTGGAGCAGCTCGCGGCCGAGCCCGGTCAGCGCCTTGCGCTTGCCGAACGTATCGCGGTAGTGGATGCGCTCCAGGGCCGAGGAGATGGCGCCGCGGGTGGGCACCAGCAGGCCGGCGATTCCCAGGCCCGAGAGGAACGACAGCAGGTTGCGGGCGAGCGACAGCTCCTTCGAGACGCCGTGGTTGATCGCGAGGTCGACCAGCGAGAAGCCGATGATCCCCAGCAGCAGGGTCAGCGTCAGCGAGATCGTGTCGCGGACGATGACCTCGATGTCCCACAGCTTGTAGCGCAGGACGGCATAGGCGAAGGTCAGCGGCACCAAGGCCAGGGGGAGCACGGCGGCCGAGGTCAGGAGCTGCGACGGCCGCAGGTGCAGGGCGAGGGGAGCGAAGTACAGGGTCAGGAACGGGATGTAGCCGCAGGCCACACCCCAGGCCATCCACTGCATCTGGCGGTGCTGCTCCCAGGCCGCGCCGCGGCGCAGGCGCCAGGCGAGAACGCCAATCGCCGCCAGCAGCACCACGGCGAAGTATAGCAGCTCGATGCGATCGAGCGCCGCCAGCCGGGCGGAATTGACCTTCCCGAAGATCATGTGCCCGTGGTTGAGCACCATGTCGAGCTGCAAGCCCATCATCGCCGCCGCCGGCAGGTAGAAGAAGGGAATCGACCGGCGGATCCAGCGCGCCGTACCCTCTGCCGCGCCGGAAGCCGCCGCCGCCGCGGTCTCGAACAACGGAGTCGGGAAGACGAGGAACAGATGGAGCGTCAGCGCCGGCAGCAGCAGCCGTGCGGCCTCATCGCCGAGGTAGATCAGGGTGCGTGCCAAGCCGGCCGGAGGCGAGGGGCTCAGAAGGTAGAGAGCCGCCGAAGTGAGACACCAGAGGTAGAACAGGAAGCCCTGGCCGTCCTTCTGGCGCAGCAGCGTATAGAGCCCTAGCGCCAGATAGACGACGGACATCAGGCAGAAGATCAGGTAGGGGAAGTCGATCTGGAGCGGCGGCCGCTTGTAGGAGACCTGGACGAGCTGATCGCCCCGCATGGCGGTGACCTTGCTCGTGGGGCGCTCCCGCAGCCGCTCGCGCAGCTGGTCCCAGGTGTTGGCGTCGCCGCCGTTGACCTGGAGGATCTCGTCGCGCGGTTTCAGGCCCGTGGCGGGGTCCTCGACCGAGCTGACCGCGGCGCCGCCGGCCTCGGGAATGGCCTCGAAGCCGAGCGCCTGGAAGCTGTGGATCTTCCGGGCCACGCTCAAGCCGCCCAGGGCTACCACCACCAAGGCGAGCGCAAGGGAGAGCGCCAGTCGAAGATTGCGAGGCTGCGTCATGAAAAAAAGGCTCTGATCCACGACCGGATAAAGCACTTTCTATGCCACGCCAACGGCATTTTGAATCCGCCCTAAACCCTGATTTTCTCACACTTTTCGGACGGTTCATCCAGAAAAACGGAGCCGATCCGGTTTTTTGGATTCAAGCGCTTGAGGAGCTTCAGGTGACAAGGTGAACGTGATCCGCGACAACCCCTCATCACCCCGGCCCTCTTCTCCCATCGCCCTCCCCCCGACCGGGAGAAGAGGGGGAAAGCAAAGACCCAACGGCCCCAAGCAACTCCGCCTTTTGGGCGCTCCCCTCTCTCCCGTCAGGTGGGGGGGAGGCCGGGAGAGAGGGGCTGGGGGAGTGAGGGCTGGGCGGGCATACCACCCCCGCCACCCAAATCACCCCGCGGGCTGAAGAAGTCTGAAGGAGCTAGAACTTGACGGCGATGCCGCCAAGGATGCGGCGGCGGATGGCGTCGCCGCCGTTGGGGTCGCCGCCGGCCAGCGTGGCGCCGCGGCTGAGCTCCATGTTGAGCTGCACGGCCCAGTCGGAGGCGAGGTTCATCAGAACGTTGAGGTTCTGGCTCACCATGAGCTGCAAGCGCTGGTACTCCATCTGGGGAGTCGGGGCGCCGGCGGTGCCGAAGGCGGGGTCGAGCTGCTGCTGGAGGCGGTGGAAGGCGATGAAGACGCCGGTCGAGGTGCCCAGGAACTGGGTGTCGAGCGAGGCCACCATGTAGCGTACCTGGTTCTCGTAGGGGCGGCCGTCGGCGGCGAAGAACGTGCCGCCGCCGCCCGAGGCGACGCTGGACTCCAGCTTGGTGACAATCTTCGGCGAGATCTTGTGACGCATTCCGACGTGGACCTCGGGGATCTTGTCGCCGCGCACGAGGTAGAGGCTCTCCAGGCGATCGAAGAAGTCGTCGCTGAAGTAGACCCGCAGCGTGTCGCCGACCGTGCGATGGGCGGCGCCGAAGGTGAAGGTGTTGTCGTCCCCGTCCTTGCGCGACAGGTTCATCTGGTAGCAGGCCTGGCTGCCCTGCTCGCAGAGGTCGCGCTGCTCGAAGAGGGAGGGGAGGAAGTCGGGGGTGGACTGGGCGGCGGTGTAGACGCGGCGGGCGGCGGTGGTCTCGAGCTGCCAGGCGGAGCCGAGCTGGAGGACCATGCCGCCCTGCGGGGTGAGCGCCAGAGTGCCGTCGGAGAGCGTGCTGTAGAGGCCGTACTCCATGAGCACCGCCGGCTGGACGCGGACGCCGCCGCGGCCGAACAGGTCGACGCTGGAGAGGGCCTGCCGCTCGGCGGCCTTGCCCTGCCGGCTGGGATCGTCGCCCAGCCCGAACTGGCGCTCGCGATAGCGAAAGCCGCCCTGCAAGGTGTTGGTGTCGCTGAAGGCCTCCGTGTAGGCGCCTTCGATGCCCAACGACCGGGACGTACCCGGGATGCCCAGCGGGTCGATGGTGGCTTGGTGATGATAGTTGTTCTCGGCGGTGTAGTGGGCAGAGACCTCGGAGCGACCGTTCTCGCCTACCGCCTGCGACCAGTTCACCCCGTAGTGCTCGTAGTCGACCGGCGCCGCGGGCCCGCCGGACTCGCTACGCATCGTCATCCGATTGTTGAGCGAGGTGATGTTGATCCGGCTGTTGCCGTGGTCGCGGTCGAGGTCGACAATGAGGCTGCTGGCCTGCCCCGTGCCCGAGCCGAAGCTGCTGCCGGCGGCCTGGAAGGGGTCCGGGCTCAAGCTCATGAACTTGCCCTTGAGGTCCCACTGGGTGTCGCCGACGTGCCCCTTGAGCCCCACGCCGCCGCCGGAGAGCTGACCGCCGGCGATCTGATCGACGCCGGTGAGGGCCTGCATCTCGGCCCGGACGCTGCTGAAGCTGCTGGCGATGTCCCCGGCGGGACCGGTGAGCCAGGCGGTCCGGATTTCCTCGGCCTGCGAGCTCTCCGAGTCCTCTATGTCGCGCAGGACGTCAGCGGGCACCCGGGCGCGCACGGACCAGAAGTCGTCCTCCGACGCCGGCTGTCCGGCCCGGCGCTGAGCGAGTTGGAGCTCGAGGGACTGAGAGGCCTGCGCGGTCGTGCGGAAGAGCACCGCCACCTTGGGCATGAACCCGGACTTGTGGGCGATGATCTTGTAGAGGCCGGCCGGAAGATTCTTGAAGAGGAAGTTGCCCTGTGCGTCCGTCAACACCTGATGGAAGGTGAGATCGGCGAGCTGATAGGCATAGATCTGAACCGCCGAGAGGGGAGACATCGTCTCGCCGACCACCCGGCCGGCCACGCCGACCTCGCGGATCTGGGCCTGAGAGGCGCCTGCCGAGCCCAGAAGGCCGGCCAGCGCGAGGATCGCGAAGACCGGGACCCTTGCGAGGTTCAACGGAAAGCTCCTGCCGGTGTCTCTCATAGGGTAATCCTCCACAGCCTTAGCACTCTACCCGTGCCCGGTCAACCCTGTCAAATGGCGCCCCGTCATATAGATGACCCGGCATTTTAGCTCCTTTGAACGTCTGTTCGAGGAGAACAAGGGGAGGGTGGGGAGGTATTTCCGGGGGCTTTGCTATTCCTGTAGACCGCTCAGTCCAGGCAAAGCGTGACTTCTTCCCCAATCTTCAAGGGACGCCTCGCCAAGCCGAGGATAGCAGACGGGCTCGCGGCCTCGCCGTAGTGCTCTTTGACCGCGCATTCAATGGTGTCCTCCTCCAAGCCATAAAAACGCACCACGTCCACAAGTGTCGGCAGCCCCTGCCCCGGATTCTTCGCCATGTTGGCCTCGACAGTGACGGCGGCGCGGTCTCGCGGCATGGCCGGCCGCGCCGCTGTCTCATTGCCCACCGCGATCCGGCCAATGATGGGAGCATAGAACTCGTATCCCAGTGCAGCGGCAATCCCCAATGCGACGAGGGTGATCACTGTCAGTCCTCCTCTACCAGCCGTTCGCCAAAGCATTCTTCAGCACCTCCCCTATGAGGACCTTGGCGAAAGGCACGGCGATCTTCGGACCGTTCCCCTGAGTCTCGATGACGATGGCAACCGTCAAGGCTCGCTCGGGTTGGTGATGGAGCACATCGATGCGCGGCAGGTACCCTTCAGGCGAGCCGACCCTTGCGGCGCCGTCATAGAGACCCAGAGTGAAAGCATAGGCGCCGCCGATTGATTTGATCTCGTTGGTGTTGATCAGCCGCACTAGCTTACCCTGCCTCACTTCGAACTGGGTACGGTCCTCGGGCCTGTTATCGTTCCAGGTATCGCAGACCCGAATCACATCACGTGGACTGACCCGGTACTTTCGCAGGACAGCCATGTCTTCCGCATTGGCCCGGAGGGCGTCGAAAGAGGGCACGACGTTGTTGGTATCTTCCGTCCGATCGGCGTACACCGGGCCGGAGTCGCGGTAGACGATGTGGCCCCAAGTATCGAGGTGCAAGGCGCCTCGGGCGATTAGGACATCAACCGCCCGGGCGGTGCGGGACGGCACAAACGTGGTGTTGTTCGGCGACCCAGTCTTGGAGAAGAACCCGAGAGCCTTCCCCTTAGCCTGGAGGCTCCGGTCAAGGCCTACAATCGTAGAGCGCAATTCTTTAGCGGTACCTTGGGGGCCTGCCACCAAGGTTAGCGCGTTCGCGAGGCGCTGGCGGACTGCCGAATTCATCGGGAGTTGCGGGAGTTGCCGGTTCAAGTCGGGCTCGATGACTCCACCATCCCAGAGCCGGATTCTGCGGATCAGATTCGCTTTCACCTGTCGGCCGGTGACCAGGCGGGAGAAGATCTCGCAGACCCGGGGCATAGTCCAAGTAGAGCTGCCGCCGCCCAAAACCGCGCTCAGGTACTGCTGGCGGTAGCTATCCATTAGGTTGTAAGCGAGGTTCTCCCTTTCCGGCGATGCGCTGAAAAAGGGGTGGTCCGGAGGAATCGAATTCCGGTCGCCATAGAGGTGCTCCAACACGGGGAGCCAAGGCGAGGTGTCGACCAAATCATCCCCGTCCCCCGGAGCCCGGCGCGGCTGGCGGTCGGGTGCCGTGCGGATCGTCTTGCGTGAGATCTCCAGGCCGAAGAGGCTCCGGAGGTTTTCGGCATAGGGGGCGAACTCCAACGTCGAGATCCGCTTGCAAATGGCCGGCGGCCGGGGTCCCTTTTTCGGGTCCGGGCGCTGATTGTTGCGGACAATGGGCAGCCGCAGGTTTGGGCGCCGGGTCCAGAGAGAGCCCTGGTACTCAAACTGTTCCTGGGGCGGCAAATTCTCGGGCACGTCAGGGTCGCTGAGAGGCGGGCGAAGCCGGTCGCCGTCGGTGGCGGTGGCGAGCGTTAGAAGAGTGGCAGCGTATTTGTTGGACGACTTCTCAATGAACTCGTCGAAGTCGAGCCAGCCATCGCCGCCGTCCGATATGGGGTGGTCCTTCAGGACAGGATCGAGTTCGATACCAAGGATCTGGCCGACTTCACCTCCAGGGTAACCGCGGATGCGTAGCGAGGCCAGGGTGGGGGCCTCTTGAAGGATGGCCGAGGCCAGGAACACCTTGGCCACGGAGCCAATGGGCAGCCGGGAGAAGTTGTGGTTGCGCAGCAGGCGCTCCCGGGCTGCAGTTCCCTCCTCCTTATCTCCAAGGTCGTCAGCAGTGGGATAGCTCGCCAAGGCCAGGAGCTCTCCTGTGCGGGTGTCCATCACCGTGACAGCAGCCCGGAACGGCGCCTCGTCACTGCGTCGCAGCCCGTTCGCGTAGTCCCGCAGGTGGCGTTGGACGTCCTCTTGGAGTTCTGCATCCAGAGTGAGGGCCAAGTCGAACTCTTCGGCTCGCTGATGCTCGGGAATGATGTACTTCTCGCCGCCTCTCGTCCGGCGCCGGAACGCGCCATTGAGGGACTCAACCACGTTAGCGGCAAGTCGCGGCTCTGGCGGATTGGGGGTCCGCTGCCAGCGGCCATTCACGGCTCGGTAGGCCGAGATCACTGGCGCCTCGCCTAGGATAGAACCCCACAGAAGGGCGTATCGGCTGGGACCCTGGGAGCCCTTCCGCCAGCGCAGCTTGAGAAGGTCGCCCGAGTCGACGCGCGAACGGCTGCCTGCTTTCACCATCTCGCCACTGATTGAGATCGACATGCCTTGGGCATACCCGCGATTGTTGAAAAGCAGGGATCCGCCGATCAAGTGGGTTTTGCCGAGAGTGTTCCCGTTGCCATCCAGGACGAGGACCGCCTCCCCCCGGATGCGTTTGTCCGGGGCGTCCGCTCTCTGCCGGCCTCTGAGTCCTTGGGCTGGCAAGGCGATCTCGTCCAACTGCTCTTGGCCGCGGATCTCCTTCGTAGGACCAAACAGTGAGATCACTATGCCATCTCCCCGAAATTCGCCAGCGCGTCCCGACTCCGGCCGATATGTGAGGAGCCCTGGCCAGGAGCGGACCTTGGAGAACGGGAGCACGATGTTGTGCCGATTCGGATCGATGGACAGGATCTGGTTGTTGTCAACTCGAAAGACCGAGCGGTCACCGGAGTTGAAGGCCTCCACGTCGCGCTCCAAATAGGAGGAGTGATAGAACCGGTCCATGGGCGAGCCCTTCTCGAATTGAGGGCCGATCTTCTGCTTTATGGGGTCGAACGTTAGCCAGTCGTGTTGAAGGTAGAGGTCGACTGTTGCCAAGTAGCCTTGAGCAGAGTGGATCGGGTCCGGAGAGGGGGCCAGCGGGTTGTTGATCTCCAATGCCACTCTCCAGGCCCAAAAGACCAGCCAGGGTACGAAGACGGCAAGGAGAAGCCAGCGCGCCACAGTCCTCACGATCCGGCCCCCCTACCGAGCGGGGGCGCCAGGGCCCAGATAGCCAGCAACACAAGGAGCGTACCTTCCACCAAGTCGCTACGCGATGCTGCAGCTAGGAAGTAGACGTTCTTGCCGGTGAACAAGAGCAGATCTACATTGGCTGAAAACATGTAGAGGCCTGCCACGGAAATCGTCCAGACGATCATCAGGCCGAAGGCGATACGCGGGGTAATCCAGGATGTGATCTCCCCGGAGCTTAAGCCCTGGAGGGCGAATACGGGTACCAGGGCCCAAGCGCTAAGAAGGGTCAGGAGAGCGAGTCCGCCAAGCCAGCCGAAAGCGGCCAGGACGTGTACAGCGCTAAGATTGTCGTCCAGGTGCGTGGCGCGCAATGCCTCCGAAAGAGGCATCGAAAGGTAGCCCGCCCCGAAAGTGCCTTGGCCGGCGTAGTCGCGGAGGTTAGCCATTACGATAACTAGACCCTCAGCTGTCTGCGTTCCCACTTGGCGCAACTCGGTAGGAGCGGTCAGATTCCAGAGCCGGAGTTGGTTCTGGTCGGTACGGGTACGGCTGGAGAGGAGATCCTCCGCCACCGATTTGTCAGACCTCGCCTTCTCCACATCCTCTGCGTTCCAGCCCGTCAGCCGCGGCGAAAGCCCTAAAGCGGGGATCCAAGGTAGGACCAGGAAGACGAAGAGCAGCGCCAGGAATGGGATCGCCAAACCTAGCTTGTAGCGGGGTTGTTCTACGAAGGCCAGAAAGAATAGCATCATCACCGGTATTGGGAAGATGAGGAGAGCCCCCAGGTCGCGCGCCAGCCAGGAGGTCAGTGGGTAGAGGACGAGTAGGAGGCACCATAGGACCAGGAAGGTCCAGCGCTGGCTCCGCCGTGCCCAAAGACGAGCGAAGATCCACAGCGCCATAGGGGTGTAGTAGATGCTCACCGCCAGCATGGCGCCTAGATCGATACGCTCCTTCCATCCCAGTCCGAGCAGCGTCATCAGTCGGATTCCCACGAGAATCGCAGTTGCAATCCAAACCGGGCGGAAAGTCCGGACTGGGCCCATCGGGTCATCGAGCCGGAGCCAATCGAGCCAGGGTAAGAAAAACCAGCCGAGCAGCACCGGAGTTCCCGTCGTGGCTCCCAGAGCGAGTAACCAGCCCCCAGTGCTGGCATGGGAACGGATTAGGACTGAGGCCAGAGATGCAACCGCCACGCCGGCGTGAATCACCGTGTCCCAGGAGACTCTCCGTCCCTCATAGAGGGCCAGAGTCGCCTGGAGGATGAATGGCACGGCGATGAACGCCCCCAGGGACTGCCAAGTCGCCGCGGCCGCCGCCGGATCGACATAGGCCCCTTCATAGGCAATGAGAACCCGCAGCGCGAGCAGAAACTCGACCCCGGAGAGCAACACTAACGGGATGAGCCGCTCCCGCCAGGCGCGACCAGTCATCGTGGCCACCGCAGACACGGCCCAGATCAGCACCAGAGTCCCCCAGGGCAGCCCCAGTCGAGTGACCCGTACGATCGCCGCCGTGGCGTCGCCAATTTCGAAGGCATCTCCCAGCCGGTAGGCGCGGGCACCGGTGTGGGTGGTTACCCTCATCCTCCCGTCCTCCGGGAGCTCGATGCGGCTGAATAGCTCCGTAGACAGAGGATCGCCTAGGACGGGATACTCGAGTAGCATCTGCCCCTCGCCCGCCGTAAAGATGAAACGGCGGCCAACCATGCGAAGGAGCGCGGGGACCTCGGCCCGCTTGGCTCGCCGCTGGAGGCTCTCAAGCTCGGTGGCCGCGAGTTGCACGTAGGAGGGGGTGTCGAACAGGATGTCGAGGACTCCTTTGTCAAGCCGAGCCGTGAAGCTCCGGCGTTCCTGCACCCGGCTCGGAGAGGGTTCCTCGTCGTCTTCCTCCTTCTTGCCGATAGATGTCTGGGGCGCCTTGTCCTTCCAGGGCTTAACATAGTCTACCCGGAAAAGGGAGAAGGTCGCCTCTTTGCCGTTCTCGATCACGGCGATCTTGCGTTGAAACTCGATGGGCTCCTTTCCCTGGCGCTCCACCCGCACCGAGTCGTCTGTCAGGACTAGGTAGAGATGGTGCCGGAGCAACTCCTGCGTACTCCAGGAGAGGGGATTCAGGCTGGTCTTCCGGCCGTCACGAACTATGAAGCTACCCAGAGTCTGTCCTTCTGGCCCCAGAAGCTCCTGATCCTGATTAGTTGAGCCGTAGTAGCGCAGGGGATGGATTGCCTGTTCAGCCTGCAACTCCCGGAAGATGGGGATCTTAATGTCGAGCACCTTGGTAGTACGGGGAGGAATCTTTGGGAAGCGGCCTTTTGGGCCAAACGCCGGCCGTTCCGGGTCGAAAGCAAAGGCCGTTCCGTCCACCACGACCCTTGCCGGTTTATCGAGAAGAATGGCATTGTGGAACGGGCGCTCACCGTTGACCCGCACTACGGCGAACAGCTTGTGCGTCTCGTCTTCCCCTTCCTGGTCGAGAGGCTGGGTGGTGTCCGGCGAAAGGTCAGCCTCGACATGATTCCCGTCGAGATGGAAGGTGAGAAAGCCCGGTGGCAGGTCGCGCACGACGAGGTGATCCTCTTCCGGGGAGCCGCCCACTCGGATCTCTTGAGAGGAGCTAGAGTCGAGCCGAAATCGAACGCCCTCGAGGGCGACCCGCAAGTCACCGAAGCGCGGAAGGCTAGCAATCATGATCCCGGCCACTAGGGCTGGGGGTATGGCTGCTGCTCCCAAAAGCCAGCGGAGAGGAATTATTCTCCCTCTGCGATACTCCTGTAGTGCACCTACCCAGGTGATGAGTAAGAAGGCTACCGCTCCAGCCAGGATCAGCGCAGTGAGCAATGGATTGCGCCTCTACTACGGGGCGGCCCTTCTTGGGTAGGCGTTGTCGAATCCATTGAGGCGCCCTTGGCGGTAGGCACTGAAGAACGTGTCCCGATAGGCCCGGACCAGTCGGTGGCTGCGAAGGAAGTAGATGGTCGGGGCCAGTAACAGTATCAGGCCGGCGAGCCAAGGCCATGCCTGGCGCCAACCCCAAGCGGCCCAACCTTCGGCGTCGCGCCGGGCCTGCGTTTCAATAGCCCAGGGGAACTGACCGCTGTCGCTCAAGAAAAGGCGGATCAATTGAGCTTTGTCTGATTGGCCACTCTTTTCCCAAAGAATGGCGCGCTCCAGCGCGCGCTCTCCGAACCGAGTGAGGATCTCTTGGCGCCAACGCTGAAAAAAGTCCACAAAGACGCCGTTTTCGCTTTTCAGCCTTTCGTACTCTTGGATGAACCGCTCGAAGTCGCCGTCCTGGAGTAATCTGCGCCAGAGTTGAAGGAATAGCCAGTTGTCGAGCATGGCTTCGGCATTGGGTTCGAAGGTGCTTCCGACTGGTGGAAACTCCTGGACTGGAAGCGAGTCGCCGTCTTTATAAAGACGCTTATAAAGAATTCGGATCGAACTGGGTTCACCCTTACCCCCTCCAACTCCTGGCTTCCGTCCCGCAAGAACGTTGCTCACCGCAGTGAGTCGGGCAATCCGCTTTAGCCCCTCGTCAGGTAGGGAGTTGGCAGCCGCTCCATATGCTCTTTGCAAGTAATCGGCCGCTCCTTGAAATTCTCCTACCTGCAGGAGCAGGGCGCCAAAATTATAAAGCAGGTAGGCGTCGTCTATATCAACATTATCCGCTACTCGATCCACCGCGTTAGATAGGGCCCAAAGGCGATATTCCTCACCCCAGGAAATTGGGTCACCGTGGTAGAAGCGATGGAAGAGCTCGTTGAATGGTGTGCCAAATGGCGCTGCCGCCCGATTGAAGCTGCGGCAGAAGGCGCGGTCACGATATTCGCAACTACCTTCCAGTAATTTGTCCAGGTTAACGCAAGAGGGCTCCTGATGGGGCTTTTCTAGACAATCGTGGTACTGAGGGGCTGCCAGGTAGGAGGTAACCAAGTCGTTGGACAAGTGAGCTGTTGACAAGCCGGTCGGACGTAAGGTGAAGAGGGCCAAGGGAGTAGTGGCATCTGGGTAGCTATTGCGGCACTTTTCCCATAGTGAATTGACGGCCTTAGCGCTTTCCCGGAGGTGACCGACAGCCTCGCCACGCCGCCGGATGCTAATATCTACGGGCTCCTCCTGGCTGCTCCTCGCAAGGGTATGTCCCAAAGCATAGTGCGTATGGATGGCTGCTTCGTACTCGGTGCAGCCAGCGGTTGGTAGGTTCAGGTGTGGCTGGAGAACCTTTAATGCCGCCGTCAATTCCCGCGAAGCAGCGCGATCGTTGCCCTGCCGGTGGAAGACGATGCCACGGTTGTAGAGCACCCACCAGAGGTTGGGCTGAGCGAGGTTGGCCCGGTTCAGAGCGCGCAAGGCGATAGCCAGAGAACCGTCAGATGTGCCGATCTCAGCTTCGCTGAGTGTCCTCAGACTTTCAGCAGCCTGCTGCATCAAGCTCCTGGCTTCGGGATTAGATGGGCTCAGAGAGCCTCCGGCAGGAACTTGATCCCAGGGGAGGAGAGATCCGGCCACCAGCGGCTCGTCAAGTCGGAACTCTTTGCGGACGAGGTCCCGCTCTACTTCGGTTACAGGCGGGAATCCTTGCCACGGCCACTGCAAGACCTCAGCTAAGGGAGTTTCTGCTCGCAGCCTCGGTACACGTCCGTATACATGCCAGACCACCAGTCCGAGGAAGGCGAGACAGAGGAGGGACAGGAGAGCACAGCGGCTGTAGAGGTGCCACTGTACCTTGGCGTGGACTGAGCGCAACGGATGGGTCATCAGCGGAGATGCTCCTTACCGAAAATTGGGGTCGAATCGCTGCCTCAGTTTGACAAGCCGTCCGGTGGAAATGGCTGTGGGATTGTTCAGCCGTCGATGAATCCATTCAAAGGCTTCCACCACGCCGTAGCAGGGAAGTTCGTAATTCACCTGCAGGTTGTTCGCACTGTCTCGATTATGGCCATGAAAAGCACTGCCGAAATCGAAATTAAAATGTTCAAAAACATTCTGTATCGCCTGAAACAAGACTGGAGCTCGCGCTAGAGCATATCTAAAGGGCTCTGCGTCGTAATTTGCCTGGTCGGGGATCTTGTTTTCAAGGTAATCCGCCTGAGAAAAAATTACATGGATCGGCTCTTGGCATCGTTTTCCTTGAAGAAGCTGAATTCCATGCTTCAGCTCATTATGAGAGATTCCCTGGAAGAGAAACTCCCGAGGGCTCTGACTTTGCAGTCGATGTTTGGCAACTGCAATACCAGTAAGGATCTCATAGAATCGGTCGGACAGTTCTCCAATCTCCGCGTTACCTTCCAGGAGATACTCTGCGGGAATGATTAAGATGAAAGCGCGGGCAAACGCCAGCGCCGTCAGATACGATCGCACCCTGACACCCTCGAGCTCCGTCTCGGTCTGCATAGCTTCGAATGCCGGCCGAAAGCTTTCTCCGGCACAGTCCGCAATTAGATAGCGCTCGTGATGGTCCGCCGCGGCAGTTGAACCGACTGGCGTCAAGTAGGTTAACTCGATCCCTTCTGAACTAAGTGGGATCTTTGCTTTCCGCACTGGGTAGCTTTGCCACTTTCCTATCCGAGGCAATTCGTAACGCAGGCGATTGACGAAAAATGTTTTGCCGCTCTTGGCAAAACCGATGACGGAAATTATCGGTGTCTTATGACCAAACTCTGTAATCGTTTCGAGTAGATTCGCATCCAGTGATTTCTTAGGATCTTCATCGATAGGTCGAGAAGCCTTGCTCTGCGATCCCGTTTTTGGGGGTCGTAACTCCTCTGACATAGATCCCGTCATTTCAATTTTCGACTCAATCCCTTGGTGAAGTAAAGATTGGACTGAGTCCCCGGCCAGTGGCTTTCCGCACTCACTGTTCCTGCAGAAAGCCGCATCATCTGGATTCTCAGTGCCGCAATGTCTGCATTTCATGGTAATGCTCCTTGATTCTCCCTCAAGCAACCCGGCGAGCAAACGGGCCGTCATCCAGGTGAGAGATCTGACAGTTTCTCGAAAGCTGAGTTTCCTCTAGACTCTGCGTTTGAGCGACCCTCCAGGCTTCATGACGCAGGCGCTGCCGCAGATCCGAACTTGTCGGCATGTACTTGAACCCGAAACGATAAAGCCGAGAGGCAGTCCACAGCGCAATGTCCCACAATCCTTCTGGACAGGCCTCCAGCAGCACATCGAGCGCTTGGGCCATTCGAGCGTCAGCCGCCGGGGACGCCACGGGCCCCTTTTTCTGTGATACCAACCGGGAAGCCGCCCAGAGAAGCCAAGTGACCTGGGCCAAGGCATCAGCATCCCCCGCTGAAGTGGCAGCTCGCGCGGCCTGGAGGGCCACAAACATCGCCACTTCCCAGCGCAGCGGCTCGCACATGTTCCAGTTCCACCCACCCATGGACTCGCTCTGTAGCGCCTTCTCACAAGTGGTAAGTAATTCCCACAGGACTCTATCCATCTCCTTGAGCTCTTGCATACGCTCGATTAGAAGTTGTGGGAAAGTGTAAACCAGCTCCGGCACCAATTCCTTAAGCTCGTAAGCCTCTAGCTCAGGTAGAAGCCACTCTTCGCCGACTAAGCGCGCCGCGCGAGGCAATGGGAACAGCTTCTCCCCGTCGATCATCGGGCGAATCCGACGCAGTAGCGCCAGAAACCAGTCTCTTCGGGCGGTGGTGTTCTGCTCTTCGGGAGCGGCCGCCTCAAGGGCGGCGAGGAGCGAGCGAGCCTCATCCAGAGCATTCAAGCTACTCAGATGGATGAGAATTTTGCAGATCTCCCCAAGGCAGTCCCTTCCGAGGGCTTGTCGCCAGCGATAAAACCAGAGAGTCACGATCTGCAGACAGAGCCGTGGGTTTGTCTCGTGGAGCACTATAAGCCACCGAGCGGCGCCCTCGCCGCCCCGCAGGAAAGCTTCCTCTCCCCCGGAGCAATAGATCCGATCGAGGGCGCTGGGGTCTTCGGAGAGCAGCAGGATAGCGATCCCTCCAGTGATCGCTACAGGCCAATCTTGCTCTTTGAGGCTGCCTTGTATCAGCAATTTCGTAAGGTTTTCTATGGCGCCCCCGTTCCGGGCTGACCGGGCAGCTTCCAGCAGCAGTTCGAGCGACCCGTTCCGGATCAGCGCCTCGCTCGCAGCCCTTAGCAGGCTTTCTTTTGCCGTGACAAGCCACAACTCTCCCACCACTGGCAGGCGCCGGTTGCGACCACGGCAGGCTACTTTCAGAACGGGCAAACCAAACCGTTCGGCCTCTTCAATGAGAGATGCCCCCCCCGCTCCTTCTTTCAGCCACTTTCCACCGCGCTCTAGGCTTTTCGCTACGTCGATTGCTTCCGTCGGATCCCTGAGGAGCGAAAGTCCAGAGATCGGCTCGAGACCTCGACCGAGAGCCTCCACCCAGCCATCAAACGCATCCTTATTCCCGGGACGCCTCCCGCGTTGGGCGGCTTGCGGGTCGAAGCCTCCCAGATAGCGTTCGGCGAGTGCCCGGTCCTCGAACAGGTAGAAAGCTAATTGGAAGCTCATGCTGCGCTGTTGCGCGAAGCGGGAGCAGAACGACAGTTGCTGCCGGTCATCGGGGGGGAGGGCCGCCAGTAGAGAGCGGCAAAGGGCTACACCATCAGCATCGCTCTCCAAGGCCAATGCGAGCGGCCTACCCTCGGCCAGCCCGCGAAGGAAACCGGCCAATCTCTCCAGAGGAAATCGGGAGTCCGCTGCCGCTCTGCAAGGCCGCGTCGAGCCCTGGTCGGCCTTCTCCCATTCCAGTAGGAGCGGAGGCGGCGACCATCCCTGCGGAGGCTTTCTCTCGCTGAAAAACCCCCAGTCTTCCAAGAGGAAGAGGTCACCACGCAGGGCGCTCAGCGTTTCCGAGTCCAGGGTCAAAACGTGGACCAGGTAATCGTTTCCACGTGGTCCGTGCCCCAGAAAGACGGTCTTGACAAAGGCCCGTCGTTGCCTCTGCCGATCCAACTCGTAGCAGCAGTAAATTGGCCCTGGATTTTCGGCTGTCTGGACGCTACCGCCAAGGTTGGAATAGTGGATGATCGAGTCTTGCTCCTGCCGACTGAAGCCGTCTGAGATGGCCAGTATCCGGTAGTCGTGCTGACCAGAAAGCGAACCGTAGAAGGCCTGGTCGATCTTGAGGGAATGCTCTGCGATCATGGAAGCTTCCGCCATTCCTCAATGGCCACATAAAGCACAAACAAATAACTCTCTACGTCCGAAGTGTCCGTGATTTCTAGCCTGTCGTCAAATCTGTTGCATCTCAAAATTTCATTAAGAAAACTTATGGTATCGGGACCAGTACGACCGTCGATTTGAAACGAGGTTAGAGCGGGGAGGTTCGGGGAACGTTGACTGCACCAAACCAACTGACCTCCAGAGGTTCGCCCCAACAGCTCAATCGCGGCATTTTGCGTCCCATAAACTACCAAATTTGGAGCACCGGCAGTCATCGCATAGTCCTTCTTAACACAATCGTGAAAAGCCCTAGTGAGCAGCTTCCGGAATGTTTGAGGGTTACTCACCGATTTGAGCTTCTCCAAATTCTTCCGGTCTGCGGCAGGAAACCAGCAAGAGAACTGATTGTCAACCGGGTGGCCGGTCAGTTGGTTTATGAGGGCCGGATCTCTCGGGAACCGGGAATTCATCAGATTGAGCCAACTGTTGCGTAGGTTGTCAACCTCATTTTCAGCTGCGGGAGTGGCATCCGTGCCTGCTGGAGGCCTTACAGTAGTGCGGGTATTCATCTGTTCTTGCTTCAGCCCTAATCGACAGTCTAGAATAAAGTAGGTTAAACCGAGGGTGAGTACTATGCCTATCCCCGCAGGTGCCCACGACCGCCACTTGGATATCTTGCCGGTTGCCTCGCCTCCCTTTGAGGGTTCACCAAGGCCTCCGGCTGTCTCTGGAATTGCAGCAGGCCTGTTCTTCTTACCCCGCCAGAACTTTTCCTTCGCCAATTGCCAAGGCAAGCGTAAACCCCTAGGCGTGTTCGGCGGATTTTCTTTCTGAGGTGGAGGAATAACGGAGTCCAATACGCTCTGCCTATCGGCTAAAGCTAGAGGCTCCGGCCGCTCGAAAGGAAACTCGGGCAACCGGGCCAGGGCATCTGAGATAGCCGTCTGTGCGGCTTGCCTAGCCTCTTGGCCGATGGCTAGCCGTAGGTTCGGGTCTTGAACAGCTTCCCGGACAGTAGTACGGATGGAGTTGGCAATCGTGGCCTGCCATTGCTGGGCGAGATCCTTTTCGAGGTCCGTAAACGCTTTCCCTTCGCGTAGATCATTTTGCAGACCCTTGGCCACTTCCTCAAGGAGATTCTGGCGAAGGCTCCCGCGCAGTTCCTCGCTTCGGAGGGTACTGGCAATGACGTCTTTAGACTCTTCAATAATCTGAATATGCAAGCTTCTCAATTGTTCGTTGAGCCCGTCGGTTACTATCTTGGTCAACTCCACGTGGAGAGCCCTCTGCACTTCTGGCTCGTGGAGTGCCTCCCGCACCGCCTCTCCCAAGCCTTCCCGGAACAGCCGATCCAGGGTGGCCCGCAGTGCTTGGCCCGCGTCTCCCTCTTGGACGTACCGAACGAGATCCTCCCGCAAGGCCTGAGCCTCTTCCCGGAAGGCAACCTTCCGGCGTGCATCCATCTCTGGGTCAGAACGCGAGTTCGACATGGCGGCTCTTTAGAAGAGAGGTACTTGCCTGTTCAAGGGCTGAAGGCTACTCTATAGAGAAGGTGGCAAAGCGTCAACCTGTTGGATGTCCTGAGTGCGGGGATCCGCGGGATCGCGCTGCCTAGACTGCGCTAATACTCTGATATAGACATACACCTGCGGAAGCGAGGTTACATGCCGGACGCCTCCTGTGCTTTCTTCCTTAGCTATGCGCGCGAAGATGCGCATAACAATAGGTACTTCGAACGCTTTTATGGCGAGCTTGAGCGTGAGCTTCATCTACGAACGGGACAACCTTTTAGCGAACCTATCGTCTTTAGAGATACAGAACATATCGATCCTGGGCAACCGTGGCCAGATAGGCTAAGGGACGTACTCTGCACCTGTAAAATATTCCTAAGCATACACTCTCCTCTATACTACCAATCCGAGACCTGCGGAAAGGAATGGCAGTTCTTCAGGAACCGGCTCGAAGAGCATGCGCGACTTTGCGGAGAACCAGTTCCTCATCTGATCATCCCGATCCACTGGATACCGCTCCCGCCGGGCTACGAGCAATTGCCCCAAACAGTTACCAACATCCACTATTGGCACCCGAAGCTCACGACTTCTGCATCTCCTGAGGGACTCTATAGACTACTGCGACTCGGGAGACCCCAGTATAAGAAAGCGCTCGACGAACTAGTCGACACACTGTTGCAGCTAAGGCAGCACGCAACGCCAACAACCGGCTCAGCGGAAAGCCTCCTGCAAACCCCAAGTGCCTTTCATGTGAAGAACGAGTCAGCAGCCAGCAGGCCTGCGGAGCGTCCTGGCTTAGGGCATGTCCAGTTTGCGATCCTCGCGGGCCATCGCGCAGAGATGGAAGCCGCACGCAGCATAACCGACGCCTATGGGGACACGCCAGGCGATTGGTGCCCATACTCCTTGCCAGCCAGGAAAAAAATCGGTGTAATTACCCAACTCATCGCCCAAGGGCAGAACTTTACTTCAGGTTTCCTGGACCTCGATCGGAGTCCGGATCTGCGAGAGAAGCTGGACCGCGCCAGGGATCAGAACAACGTCGTGGTATTTCTCATCGATCCGTGGACTCTCAAACTCCGACGATACCAGGATAAGGCTGATATCTATGATCGCACAGACGGCTACAACCGCGCGCTCTTGATTCCTTGGCCGGACGACAAGGAAACGCTGGGCTCACGGGAGGATCTTCAGGAATCCGTCTTTCTCGCCTTTCCGACAAAATCTAGGCGCCAGGACGAAACGTTCCGAGGTGACATTGAAAGCCTGGAACGTTTGGAATCTGAGTTACGTGATGTAATTGTCAAGACGAGTAGCCGAATCCTCGAAGTGGCCCAGAATGTAAGAAGAGCTGAGGGGGACCAGATAATTCCCAAGCCAAGGATTTCCGGTCCCTTCGGGAACTAATTCGCTATGAGCACGCACACCCTGGGTCGGATTATCACTTTCTACTCCTACAAGGGCGGAACAGGACGCTCCATGATGCTTGCCAATGTGGCCTGGATCCTGGCCAGCCACGGGTGGCGGGTACTGACGGTCGACTGGGACCTTGAGGCTCCTGGCCTCCATAAGTACTTCCAGAAATTCCTCCTCGATCCAGAGTTGACCGCTTCACCGGGAGTGGTCGATCTGGTCTGGGACTTTGCCGCCGCGGCGTCAGTCCCGAGCGTTGATGCCGTGGAAACGTCTCCGGCTTGGTATCAGGAGCACGCAGACATTTTACGCTACGTTGTTGCTCTTCAGGATGTTGAGCCTTCAAACCCCAAACCACCAGATTGCTTACATTTCATGCCCGCAGGCAAGCACGACCCCGCCTATGGGCTGAGGGTCAACTCCTTTAACTGGCAGACATTCTACGACCGGCTCGGCGGTGGGGTCTTTCTCGAAGCGGTCAAAGAACGCATGCGGCAGGAGTATGACTATATCCTGATCGACAGTCGGACCGGAGTGAGCGACACGTCGGGCATCTGTACGGTGCAGATGCCCGATGACTTGGTTCTGTGCTTTACCCCAAACGACCAGAACATCGAAGGGGCTTCGGCGGTAGCCACCTCCGTCCGTGAGCAGTGGCAGAGTCGCGGCGAGAAAATTTCGGTGATCCGTAAGGAGATTTTTCCAGTTCTGATGCGAGTAGACAACTCAGAGAAAGAAAGGCTAGACAAGGCTCGTGATCGCGCTCGGGAGAGGTTCTCTGCCTATATCGAGCTTATGAATCTACGGGAGAGAGAGTCCTATTGGAGCGATGTCGAAGTTCCCTATGTGCCCTGGTACTCTTTCGAAGAAGAGCTAGCCGTCCTCAGAGACAGGCCCAACGAGAAGAATACAATCCTCGACGCTGCGGAGCATCTTTCAGGCTACTTAAGTCGCGGAGAAGTTAGGGAACTTAATGCCTCGGGATTTGCAGCGGAAACAAAGAAGAATCAAGGCCCGATGTCGACTTTTTCGGGTGAAGCGCTTCCCCTCGACCCCAATGTTCTCGACACAGCAACCGAGTACGGTAGAAGCCTTCCCATGGTTGCCGTCCTTGGCTTCGCGGGAAGCGGCAAATCATTCTTGGTCAACCGATTACGCCAAACACTGGAGGACTCGGGGCACTGGCGGGTTTTACCTTCCCCTGCGCCGCTAATTCCGTTTACCCCAGAGGGCCTTGAGCTCACCTATGTGCAGCCCGTGGGCACTCGACCAGCTTGGTCCCGAGCGCAGCCGCTTGCTGGTCGAGTGTGCTGGTGAGAGCTTCCATGCCGGCCTTGAAAGCCAGTTCATGGGCCGGGCGATCAGCGGCGTAACTGCCCGTGCCTATCTCAGTGCTATCGCCTTCGCCAGTGCGTACGTGCTAATGATCCGGACTGAAGATCTGTTGAACGATCCTCATCTATCTCCCTCTTCGTTGCGACAGAACCAAGATCCTTTGGACAAAATGCTCTTTGAGAGATTCTCGGAGATCGTTACTATAATCCTGATAGCGAAGCAACGATTAAAAACTCAGAGTCCCAGAGAATTCCTATTGCAGGGAATCTCTCGGGAAGAGATACTTAGTGCTCTCGAGCAAAGAGTTGGTCTCTGCCAAGAACCGATATGTCTACTGTTCTCTCAGGCCGATGTTCTGGATAAGGATCTGAAGACAAGTGGTGGAGGTTACGATCAGGACCCTTTCCAATTCGCTCTTCGACACACTCCTAAGTTGTTTCAGGCTATTCGCAATGGTTTTGAACATTATAGGTTCGATTTTGCCAGTGCCTTCTACGGTCATGATCGGACACAAGTACCTGCGGTGAATTACGAGTTGCCCAGCTACGGGATAGTTGATGCCTGGGATTGGATAGACCAGCATCTGAGTCGGGCAACCTCGGGCTCTAGTTTGTGGCAAAAGCTAACCGCCCGCTTTCTCCCCACCCGCCGTGCCACCCTATTACGTGAGAGATACGACCCCGACTTCCGCAGTAAGAGTTGAACCGCAGGAGAGAGGTGCAAGGCGAGTAGAGATCCCAGCCCTCCAAGCCGACCAGGGAGGCTGACAGGAATTCACCCTACCCCTCATCAGGATCCTTCGAAAGAAAGGGTTGGCTTGAGGTCGTGCCCAGGGGAAATGTCAGACAAAGCGCTATAAATCCAGGAATCTTCTAACCTCAGGCCGAGGCGACTCCATGGTGGGAGTTCACTGTGTATTTTTTGTAAATTCGATCAAAGCGTCGGAGAATTGATAAATAACACTATTAAATTTTCCCAGATCAAAAGCATGAGAGCATGTGGGCTTGGTTTGGTCAGGCCTTCCTCTCTTGAGGCAGGCGGCATAAGTTGAGAGTTCTTGTGCAGCATCGCCGAGAACTTTGTTAGAGCTTTTGTTGTCCACTAGTCCCTCGCCAAGCGCGCGAAGTTTTTCAATTCTTCCTGAAAAATTTCTGACGTCAGCTAAGTCGGAAGTGTTGATGGTCTGCTCCTTTTCTCGAACCGATAGGCTGCTCTGAAGTCGCACCAAGTCATTATACAAATCCACGGCGCGCTCTTGCCCTTGAATTAGACGATCCCTTTTCAGCTCGAATACGCGCTGCCGTTGAAAGGCTCTGTCTTGCAGGGACGTGCCGATATACTGACCGAGAAGAGCCGTCAGTAGGATGAGGAGCGCCGGAAGGGCCAGCAATTTGAGGATGGGTTGCAAGGATAGTACGTTCCACGTTGCTGCTCTTAGGGATCGATAATGAGCGACGTCTCCTTTTGCCATAGCGAGCGCAAGGTGAGCTTCATCGGGAAAGCGCTCAAGATAAGGTCTTAATGCCTCCTCGCGCCACAGGAAATCGTTCATGCCACCGTACCGTGACGAGATGTCGAGGTCCTTGGCGATCGTTTCGCAACGACAAAGAGCCGCCTCGATTAGCTCAAGGTGAAGAGCTGTTTGGCGATCGGTGAGGATCCGGAATCGTTTGAGTTTGCCCCGGGCGTTCCGGAGATCCAATACTTTGGGGTGCGGTGTCACTGGCTTCGTAGCAATGTCGGTCATTAGCATCCTCCTTCAGTGGCCGCGTAGACGACAATATCTACCTTTCTCTCCGCTGGCCCCTGCCGCCCATAATCTTTTTCATCATAGGGGAGGGCTGTTTTCCAGCTAATATGGACTGCGCCTCCCAACTGGTGTCGAATAGCTTGGCTTACATAGCACTCTCGAGTAGTCGCAAGATCCGCGTCATTCATAGTCACGCCGGGGCGTCCCTTTAAGCGTTCCTGACATTCCTTGCTCAACTCGTCACGTCGGCGGGTTCCACTGTTGTGAATGCCGTCAGCAAAGCCCTGTCCTACCACGGATACAGCCCATTCGTCTCTTGTCTCCAACCGGCTAGAGATTTGGATAGCCACCGTCCGCGCGAATTCGGGCAACTCTTTGTGAGAGTAGGACTCCGGCCCTCTGTATTTGAAACCAGAGAGAGTGAATGTGCATTTTTCCATTCCGCGTCCATTTCCAAGCTGTTCACAGCCACATTGCGGCC
This sequence comes from Thermoanaerobaculaceae bacterium, assembly GCA_963717295.1. Lineage (GTDB taxonomy): Bacteria > Acidobacteriota > Thermoanaerobaculia > Multivoradales > UBA5704 > DATARR01. The sequence continues at coordinate 4,641,582 of OY970330.1, read as the reverse complement.
GAAAAGCAGAAGGGGTAGGAGAAGTGTTTCCTGTCGGACTGCCGGAGGCTATTGGTGGCGAGGAAGGGGCAGAATCTCCCGGCGGCTCAGGAATCGAAAGGGAAGGCCGCTCTGGCCTTCTAGATGGTGTAGACTCACGAGAGCAAAAGAGACAAAAGACAAGAATTGCCAAGAGAAGAAAGGACCAAGGTGGCGGGAGAGATTGGCTGAATTGCTTCATAGAGCATCGGTACCAAGTCGCGAGCACGAACCCAAAGCAGCTCCTGGAAAAGTCACTGATGCGTCTATCATATACACAAAGGCGCCTAGCGAATAGAGATGCCCCGTCTCTTACGATGCTAAGCTTCGGCGGGAACCAGCCTAAGGGAAGTGCGGGGGCGGAGTCTTCTGCCTTGAAACTCTCCCAGGAACTACGGCAGTTCGTGATGTCAGTCAACTAACGGCACGCAGTCGGCCCGGCCTACCCGAACGGATTCTCCACCCGCACCCCCTCATACGTCCGCCCCGTGGGGAGCGACTCGGAGAGCACGCGGGTGCAGTCCGCCCGGCGGGCGGCTTCGAGGATAGCGGCGTCCCAGGGGGACATCTCCTCGCGCTCGGCGAGGCTGAGGGCGGCGGAGACGAGGTCGGAATCCATCTCGACGAGGTGCCACTCGCGGAGGGCGCGGACGAAGTCGGCGGCGGCCATGGCGGGGAGCTTCACCTCGGCGCAGCGGGTGAGGAGGTCGTAGAGCTCCACGAGAACCTGGGTGCTGGTCGCGTAGCACCCCTCGACGAAGCCACGCTCGACGATGCTGCGGGCCAGCCTCTGCTTGTGGGGCTGGTCGGCGCAGACGGCATAGACGAGGACGCTGGTATCGATGAAGGCGGCGAGCTCACCTTTCATGGAGCCGCTCCCGGCTGGGGAGAGCCGCCCCGAGGCGGACCTGGGGCTTCTCCAGAAGCTTCTTGACGTCGTGCCACGCCTCGAGGCGCTTGCGTTCCTGCCGCACGATCTGCTTGAGGAACTGGCGGACCATCTCGTTGACGGAGGTATGCCGCCGCACCGCCACCGCGTGCGCCTCCTCCAAAAGCTCTTGCTCGATGCTGAGAGCCAGCGTCTGCCGGTTCATCGTGTTCCCTCCGAAAGCGACAGGGGACCATAGCACGGAACCGGCCCCGCCTTCAGTAGCGTGACGAAGGTAGCAGGGGCGCAAAGGCTAAGCGGTAATATCGGGAAGGCGGCTGCCCTTTCCCCTGTTCTCCTGCCCGAAAGGAATTTCTCATGACGGAAGAGACCTTCGACGACGAAACCCTGAACGAGCTGGAGGCCTTTTTCCGGGAGGCGATCACGCGCATCCTGGAGCGGGAGGAGAGCGAGCCCTTCCTGGCGTGGGTGCGCGAGGAGGCCGCGGTCCGCATGCCGAGCCTGTTCGGCCGGCTCCCCGACGAGGCGGCCCGGCGCAGCTCGGCTTCGGAGTTCGGGCGCGCTCTGTGGAACTCGGCGCCTCTGCCGGGCAACGGCTTCCGCCCCCGGCCCGTCCCCGCGCCCGAGCGCAACACTCCCTGCCCGTGCGGCTCGGGCCTCAAGTACAAGAAGTGCTGCGCACCGTGGGCGGCGGACCTGCCATCGTTCGATCCGGAGGGCATCTGGCGCCTCGTCGTGGTGGCTCTCCCCCTGGAGAAGGTGGAGGAGCTGGGGCGGTCCGGCCGGGTCCCCCGGAATCTCGTCGGCGATCTCGCGACCTCGTTCCTCGACGACGGCGAGCCCGACAAGGCCCTCGCCCTCGTTCAACCGATGTTCGACCGTCAGGACAAGATCAGTCAATTGGAGCGGCTCGACGAGCGCGACGCGGCGGCCCTCAGCGCGTTCCTCGAATCTCTCGGCGATCTGGATCTGCTGGACGAGAAAGCGGCGGCGGTCGAGCGCCTGGCGAAGGTCCTCAAGCCCGTCCTCCGGGCCGTGCTCTGGGAGGACCAGGTCCGCCACCACGCCATGGAGGGCGACCTGGAGGAGGCCTGGGCGGCCCTGGAGAAGGCGCGGAAGGACGATCCCGAGAGCGGGGCACTCGGGCCTCTGGAGGTGAGCCTGCTGATGACCGAGGGGCGGACGGCGGAGGCTGGCGAGCGGGCAGGCTTTTTTCTCGATCGAGCCCGGCGCGATCCGGAGGCGATCACCGAGGCGGGGAAGATGTTCCTCGAGAAGATCGCCGGCGATCCTGAGGGGACACAGCTCGAGTTCTCTCTCGGCGAAGAGGTGAAGGACGGCATTCTGCGCTTGCAGAAGCTGCTGGCCCGTCTGGGGCCGCCTTCCGCGGTCTATGACATCGTGCCCATTGAGGGCGAGGGTGATCCGGAAGCCGGCCGGCTGGTGCCTCCGGATTCTCTGCGGCGGGCGGAGGAGGGTTGGGACGAAGCGTTCTTCGGCCCGGAACCGGCGTTCGACGCGGATCTCGACGCCGGCCTCGACGAGGACGAAGAGGGCATCGACCACGATGCCTGGAGCGAGGAGGACGCCGCGCGCTGGCTCGCCTTCCTCCCCGACGAGCCCGCCGCCCTGGACAGCCTGGAGGTGCTGGAGGATCTCTCTCACGCCTTCTCCGAATTGGGACTGGACCGCTACCCCTTCCTCGACCGCCCGCTCCTCAAGCCGCTCCTCGACCGCGCCTTGACAATCCTCCGGCAGGCCCTCGCGGCCCATCCCGAGATCGTCCGGCTGCCGGAGGATGCCGAGCCCAACGGCTCCGCCCTCGCCCTGATCGCCGTGTCCGCGGCCCTGGCCGATCGCCTGGGCGAGACGGACCGCGGGCGCGAGCTGCTGGAGTGGCTGGATGTCCTCGATCCCCTGGAAGAGGAAGGCGGCGAGGGCGCGGTAGAGGAGAATCCCGAAGAGATCCCATGGGAGTGACTTGTATCCTGTTTAGGCTCCAAAGATGATGTCTTGGAGCTGAGTTAGGATATTCTATGAGCCGTGAAGGCTCCCTATCCGGAAACTGATCGCCGTCTCCCGCAACCGTTCGATCTTCGGGTCGCCCCCCGGGAAGCTCTGCTCGGCTACCTGAACCGCATCTACGATAAGGAGCGGCGGGGGGAGTCGCGGGAGGAGAGCTTCTATTCCGATCTATGGGATCTCCTCCAGTGGTTCGGGGAGGAGAGGGGGCTGGCGAATCTCCGGGTGGTCCTCATTCCTCGCAAGACCGAGGACTGCCTCCTCGACTTTCAGGTCTGGCGAGGAGAGCGGATCGCCGGGTACATCGAGGCCAAGCGGCCCGGCAAGAATCTGGACCCGGTCGAGGGCTCGGAGCAGCTTCAGCGCTACAGGAAGACCTTCCCCAACCTCATCCTCACGAACTTCCGGGAGTTTCGTCTATACCGGCATGGCAAGCCGGCTCTCCGGGCCCAGGTTGGAGCTCTCGCGGATGGCGCGGAGCGGTTTCTGGAGCTGCTGGAGCTGTTCGCCGATTTCGAGTCTCCGGCGAGCCCTTCGACAGCCGTACTGGCGGAGCGGCTCGCCAAGCGGACGCGCATCCTTGCGGCCCGTATCCAGGAGCTGATGGAGAGGGCGCTTTCAGAGGGAGATACCGAGGGGCGCTCGAACTTCGCGAGCTTCCATCAGGCGTTCACGGAGTTCCTGCTGGCGGGCCTGGACCGTCGGGAGTTCGCGGACCTCTATGCACAGACCCTCACCTATGGCCTGCTGGCGGCCCGGTGGCAAGCGCCGGGAGCTTTCGACCGCCGAACGGCGGCGAGCTGTATCCCCGCCTCCAGCGGCATCCTGCGCGAGGTTTTCCTCAACATCTCGCTGGACGATCCGGCTCCCGAAGTCGCCTGGATCGTCGACGAGATCGTGGCCGTGCTCGCGGGCGCTCCGGTACGCCACATGCTGGAGCGCGTCCTCGAACGGCGGGGCCGGGATCCTGTTCTGGACTTCTACCAGACCTTCCTCCACTTCTATGATCCTGAGCTCCGCAAACGGCGAGGCGTCTACTACTCGCCGCAGGAGCTGGTGTCGTTCGTCGTTCGCTCGGTCCACCGGCTGCTGGTCACCCGGTTCGGCCGGCGCGATGGCCTTGGGGATCTGGGGGTGACGCTCCTCGATCCCGCGGCCGGCACGCTGGCTTTTGTGGTCGAGGCGGCCCGCTGCGCGGTCGAGGCCGTGCGCGCCGAGATGGGAAACGGCGGCGTGCCGGCCCTGCTGCGCGATCACGTGCTGCGGGACTTCTACGCCTTCGAGCTGATGATGGCCCCGTATGCCATCGGCCATTTGAAGATGAGCCTGGTGCTCGAAGAGATGGGCCATCCCCTGCGTCCTGACGAGCGGTTCCCTCTCTATCTCACCAACTCCTTGGAGGACGTGGAGGATCTGCGGCAGTCGGGTCTGCCCTTCGTGGCGGCTCTCACCCAGGAGGCGCGGGCGGCCGGCAGGGTCAAGTCGCAGGTCGGGATCACCGTCGTCCTCGGCAATCCTCCCTGGTCCGGCCATTCGGCCAATCGGAGTCAGCGGATCGACGCCCTGCCGCGGGATGTCTACACCGCGGCGGACGGCCGGCGGATCGACGGCTACTACGAGGTCGAGGGAGAGCCCTTGAAGGAGCGCAATCCCAAATGGCTGCAGGATGACTACGTGAAGTTCCTCCGCTTCGCGCAACGGAAGATCGACCGGGCCGGGGAGGGGATCGTCGCCTTCGTCACCAGCCACAGCTATCTGGACAACCCCACTTTTCGAGGGCTGCGCCGGTCTCTCCTGGAGACTTTCGACGAGATCTATCTGCTGGATCTTCACGGCAGCCGCAAGAAGCAGGAGCGGTCGCCGGACGGTTCCGGCGACGCCAATGTCTTCGAGGACATCCAGCAAGGTGTGGCGGTCATGTTCCTGGTGAAGAAGCCCGGGCTGGAGAAGCGGGTGCTGCGCGCCGACCTTTGGGGGAGCCGGGGCGACAAGCTCCGCTGGCTGGTGGAACGGGACATCGAGACGACGCCATGGCAGGGAATCGTGCCGCGTGGACCGGCCTTCCTCTTCGCGCCTCGCGATGCGGCCTTGGAGGACGAGTACCGCCGTGGGATCTCGCTCACGGACCTCTTTCCGGAGCGCTCGGTGGGGATTGTCACCGGCTGCGACGCCTTCGCCATCGATACGGAGCCGGAGGCGCTGAAGCGGCGGATACGCTCCCTGCGGGAGAAGGAGCCCGAGCTCGTTCCAGGAGCCACCGCGCGGGCATCCTCCGCGATCCGCAAGGATGAGGATTGGCAGAGCCGGTACCAGACGATCCTTTACAGACCCTTCGACCGGCGGACGATCTTTTATGCCGAGTACGTGATTGAGCGTTCCCGCAGGGCGGTGATGCGCCGGATGCTGGAGGAGACGAATCTCGGGCTCGTGGTCGCCCGCCAGAGCAAGGAGCACTTCGGGGCCTTGGCCACGAATCTCATCGTCGCTCACAAGTCCGTCTCGGCCTACGACATCAACTCCCTGTTTCCCCTGTTTCTCTATCCGAAGAGCGATCTATTCGAAGAGGTCGAGGCCAACCTGGCGCCGGATGTCCTCCGGCTCTTTGCCGGCCGGATCGGAGAGGAGCCGCCTCCCAAGATGGTCTTCGAGTACGTCTACGCCGTCCTCTACAGCCCTCCCTACCGGCTTCGGTATGCCGATCTGCTGCGCACGGATTTCCCCCGCGTCCCCTTGCCCCGGGACCGCGGGGCTTTCCTGGAGCTGAGCGGTCTGGGTTCCATTCTGGTCGAGCTCCACCTGCTGACCTCGAAACGTCTGGAGAAGCCGGCCGTCCACTGCGTGGGGGAAGGAAGAGGACGAGAGGCCTTCCAGGGGATCGACCCCGAGGTCTGGGAGTATCGCGTGGGTGGTTATCAGGTTCTGGATCGCTGGCTCGCGGCGCGGGCGAAACGCTCGTTGCGGTTCGAGGAGATCGAGGAATTCCGGAAGATCGCGGCGGCGCTACGGGAGACGATCGGGGTCGAGAAGCGGATCGCGGAGGTTTGGAGCGACCTATTTTGATTTCCGAGCCGGCCGCCTTTCCGGCCGCGCGTTCCACGGGTCCGTGGGCCAGGAGTGCCGCGGATACCTCCCTTGAAGCTCTTTGCGCACCTCGGGGTACGTGTTCGTCCAGAAGCTCCGCAGGTCGTGGGTCACCTGCTGGGGACGCCCATTGGGAGCGAGCAGGTGGAGCAGCACGGGGACCCGGCCGGCGGCGACGCGGGGAGTCTCTTCCAGGCCGAACAGCTCCTGGATGCGGGCGGCGAGCACCGGCGGCTTTCCCGGCTCGTAGAGAAGCTTGACCTGGCTGCCGCTGGGGACCTCCAGGCGCTCCGGGGCTTCGTTGCGCAACGCTGTAAGCTGTGCGTAGGAGAGAGCCCCCTGGAGAGCTTCCAGCAGCGGCGCTCGCTTCAGCTCGGCGAACGACTTGCGGCCGGCGGCGAGGGCCGGGAGGAGATCGCGGATCTCGCCGTCCGTGAAGCGGGGAAGCTCAAGCTCGGGCCGCCAGTCCGCGAGCGAGCGCACCCGGGCCAAAAAGCCTACGACCTCCGGATCGTCCAGCGCGAGGGCGCGGTCGAGCCGATCCGTGGCCGCCTGGACGAGGGCACCCTCGGTCTCTGAGGTCTTCGGCGCCGGCATCTCGGCCTCGGCGATCACCAGGTCGTCGTAGCGGGTCCGCTTCCAGGCGGCCACGCGCTCACGGGACTCGTCGAACTCCAGGTCGATCGCGGTGCGCAGGCGATCGGCGGCGAGCCACGCAGGCTCCACGGCGGAGGCCTTGCGCACCAGGGCTTCTCCGCTGCGGCTACCGTCCAGCTCCACGCAGAGGAACAGCTCGGCGTCCAGGACGGCGCTCTCTTCGGCGAGACGGACGCCGCGGCCTCCTACCATCACGGCTCGCGGGCTGCGCGGCTCGCGACGGCGGGCCACCCGGTCGGGGTAGGCGGCGAGGAGGGCGCGCAGGAGAGGGGCTTCGTCGTCTCCTCTTGGACCCGAGGCATCAGTCAGCTCCCGCCGCGCCATTTCGGCGAGCTGATCCCGCGCCCGCAGCACGAAGCGGGCGGCGCCGGCGCTCAGCGTTTCCGTCTCGAAGCTGTCCCGGCGCTCGAAGCTCTCCAGGGCGTCCAGGCGGTCGAGGAGATCGGATCGGGAGTTGCGCCGTGGGCCGGCTCCCCGGGGGGAGCGGAGGAACGGATCGCGCTCGGCGAGCAGGGCGGCGAGGAGGGCCGCCTCCCGCGCCCGTCCTGCCCGCTGGCCCTCGATCAGCAGCCGGGCAAGCCGGGGATGGACGGGCAGCCGGGCCATGGTGCTCCCCAGCGACGTGACGACCTGGTCGAAGGCGCCGAGCTGCCGCAGGAGCTGCACGGCGGCGGCCAGGGACTCCGGGGACGGAGCCGTAAACCAGCCGAAGGCGGCGAGGTCGGTCTCCCCCCAGGCCAGGAGCTGGAGGGCGGGGCCGGCGAGATCGACACGGGCGATCTCCGGCGTCTCCCGCTCGGCGAGGGTGGCATTCTCGTAGGCGGGCCAGAGCCGCAGGCAGATCCCCGGCGCCTGCCGTCCGGCGCGCCCCGCCCGCTGGTCCGCCGAGGCGCGGCTGATCCTCCCCAGCTCCAGCCGGTCCAGACCCGTGGTGGGATCGAAGCGCAGCCGGCGGACCTGGCCTGAATCGACGACGGCCGTGACGCCGTCGATGGTGAGCGAGGTCTCGGCGACGTTGGTGGCGAGCACGATCTTTCTCTTGGAGAGCGGCCGGAGGACTTCGTCCTGGCGTTCGGCTGGAAGATCGCCGTAGAGCGGAAGCACGGCGAGTTTCTGCTCGGCGGCCAATCCCGCAAGGGCCTCGGAGCACCGCTGGATCTCCCCGACGCCGGGAAGGAAGACGAGCACGTCCCCCGTTGTTTCCTGGGTCATTTCGCCCAGTACTCTCCCCACCCCGGCGGCGATCCGCGCGGGCAGGGGGCGGTCGTCCGGCCGCTCGCTATAGAGAATGTCCACCGGGAAAAGGCGCCCCCGGCTCTCGATCGTGGGGGCGTTGCCCAGGAAGGCCGCGATCGGTCCCGGATCGAGCGTGGCCGACATGGCGACGAGCTTCAGGTCCGGCCGCACCTCCCGCTGGACGCGCCGGGCCATGGCGAGCGAGAGGTCGGTCGCCAGGCTCCGCTCGTGAAGCTCGTCGAAGATCACGGCTCCGACGCCTTCGAGAAATGGATCGGCCTGGAGGCGCTGCACGAGGATGCCCTCGGTGACGACGAGGATCTTCGTACGCGGCCCGGACTTGCGGTCGAAGCGCACCTGGTAGCCGATCTCCTCGCCCAGCGCCGCGCCGGTCTCCTCGGCCATGCGGCGGGCGGCGGCGCGGGCGGCGATCCGGCGCGGCTCCAGCATCACGATCTGCCCGCCGCCGATTCCCGCAGCGAGCAATGCGAGAGGCACCCGCGTCGTCTTGCCCGCGCCGGTGGGGGCCACGAGCACGGCGGACGGCCCCTCGCGCAGGGCGGCGAGCAGCGGCGGGAGGACTTCGTCGATGGGCAGGGAAGCGAATGGATTCAATGCGGGCTCGCAGGGTACCGGCGGGAGAGGTCCGCACCCGGATTGTAGCCCTGAGCGGTGCTCAGGAAGTGTAGGAGGAGAAGGTGGCGCGGGAATCGGGGATGCTGGAGGCCAGAATGTTGAAAACTACTCGCTCCTGGTAGCGCCGCAGCTTCCCCAGGGCGATCCCCGAAAGCTCGGGGTCTTCGACGTCGAAGCGCGCCAGCCGCAGAGCGAAGTCCAGCGGCACGAGATCCGGCTTCCGCTCGCGGGCATCTTCGAGACCCTGGTCCAGCGAGATTCCGTTGCGCAGGAGCAAGTCGACGTTCTCCAGATCCTGAAGCTCGGGTTTCTCGTGGAGCGAGCAGAGAATTGCCGCGATGACCTCGCGCAGATCGTCCACGGCGACCTCGACTCCGGCCAGCCTTGCTCTCTGGGGCGGTTCCAGGGTAAGCCCAGGCTCGGCCACCAGGCTGACCAGGCAGGCGGACTCCCCGTCGCGGGCACCGAGCCAAAGCCGCCGGGAATCGCCATGGAGAGTGGCCACATCCAGCTCCGCATCGGCCAGAGTGCGGACAACCTGGCCGTGTAGCGTGCTCAGGCGGTCGTGGCCATGCCAGACGAAGTCGAGCTGGCCGATGGGACACGGCACGCGCGAGAGCCACCACCACAGCGCGGCGCGTCCGGAAACGCTCCAAGCCGGCTCAAAGCCGGCGAGGGCGCCCAGAACCCGGCACGCCGCAAGCGGGAAAGTGGGGTGAGTCCTGTGCATGAAAATTCGGCTCCCTTCTCACCGAGTATAGCGCATAGTATCGGATTGAATCACGCTTCTGTGATGCCGACGGAAAAAATGTCGTGGAAAGCGGTAATATCCCGCTCATGTCAGGTGCGGAGCTTGGAACCTTTCTGGCCGTACTTCGGATCGTCCGGGGCTGGAACCAGGAGGAGCTTGCGCAGGCCTCGGGTCTGCGTAGCGGCACCATCTCCGACTACGAGCGGGGAAAGATGGTGCCGGGGCTCAACGCCCTGCAACGTCTGCTGGGAGCAATGGGCTATCCGCTCGCGGCCCTGGATCAGACGCGGGCCTTCGTCAATCTGGTGAAGGCCGGAGATCTGCCTGCGGCGTCTCCGGAAGGAGCGGGCCGGCCGGTGGACCTGCGCCGGGAGGTGGACCAGGCCTCGGCCGAGGCTGGCCGGGTGGTCTCCCGGCTCACGCGGCTGATGTTCGAGGTGATGATCTCCTCCGCCGCCGGGGATGGCGCCGCCGGCCTGCACCCTGGCGAGTAGGTATCAGCTTAGGGCTCGGGCTCGTGGACCTCGCCGGCATAGGGGAGGACGCGGAAGCCCTCTTGAGCGGCGGCGAGGCGCAGGGGCTCGTCCAGGCAGACGAAGCCCACGCCCTGGGTGCGCTCCCGGCACCAGATGAGGGCTGCGGCGAGCTGGAGAGCGCGGTCGGCCCGTAAGGGGTGAACGGTGAGGATGCGCAGGGCGCGGGCGCGAACCTCTTCCGAGGGCTGGATCTCGAAGGCGCGCGCCCGCAGGTGATCGATCAGCCCCCGCGCCCGCTCGAAGCCGGCCTTGGTGAGGTGCTCCCGCCGTAGAGCCGCGGCGAGGGCCTCGATGCAGTCGAGAACGGCTCCCCACCAGAGGGCCACCTCCGGGTCGCGCTCAAGCAGGGGCGAGATCCGTTCGGCAATGGGGTCCTGGATGGACAGGGCGAGGAGAGCGGAGCTGTCCCAGAACCTCAGATCGCCTCCCGCAGCTCCCAGAGACCGCCGCCGCCGTCCTCGTCCTGCGAGTCGCGAGGCCGCACGAATTCGGCGCGCGGCAGCTTCCAGAAGGCTTGGACATCCAGCACCTTCTCAGGTGCCTTGACGAGGCCCGTCCGCACCAGCTCCTGCGTCGCCGCCGCTGGGCTCGCCCCGGACAGCGGCATCAGCCGGGCGATCGGCCGCCCGTGCTCGGTGATCTGAACTTCCTCCCCGGCTTTGACCCGGGAGAGGGTTTCGGAGAGCATCGCTTTCAGCTCGGCAATTCCCATGCATCGCATGGGTGAAGCATAGACAGACGAAAATGACCTGTCAAGTCATATTGCGGGGATCTCACGATCCAATTCCTCTACGGCCAATCCTTTACGGAGTACCGGCGGCCGCCTTCGAGGCGATGGCGAGGAACAGCTCCTGCACCACCTCCTTGAGCTCCACCGTGTAGCTCGCGAGGTCCTTGAGCGACTGCTCGATCTGCTCGGTGCCGGGCCGGCTCGCGAGCGTTCCCCCGGAGCGCGGGCGAATCTTGTGGGTCATGCGTTCGTCCAGGCTCTGGAGCTTCTGGTAGGCGTCCTTCAGGCGTTGCGGATCCATGTCACGGGCTCTCCTTGGGGGTCTGGCCGGGATGGCTGAGCTGGATCGTATAGCCGATCAGCCGTTCGATCTCCTGAGCGTTGAGCCGGCGCTTGAAGGCCGGCATCGGGCCATCGCCTTCGGCGATGCGCTCGCGGATCGCCACGCGGTCGCCGCGCCGCGCCATCGGCGAGGCGAGGAGATTGGCGTGCGGGTAGAGGGTGAGCGCGCGGGGGACTCCCTCCCCCTGGTCGCCGTGGCAGCGGGCACAGTGCCGGTCATAGAGCTCGGGAGTCGTCAGATTCTTCCGGGCGCAGCCGATAATCGGCGCCACGAGCGCGGCGAGCGCCACGAAGAGGACAATCGGGTAGGGCTTCAAGGCTTCAGGTGGGGCGCCGGTGGACCATGGTGGCCGTGGCCTGGTCGCGCGGCCGCACCACGATCTCGTCGATGTTGACGTGTGCCGGCCGGGTGGCCGCCCAGACGACACAGTCCGCCACGTCGGCGGCGGTCAGCGGCTCGAGGCCGCGGTAGACGGACTTCGCCCTCTCCTCGTCCCCCGCGAAGCGCACCCGGGAGAACTCGGTCTCCGCGAGGCCGGGAGCGATCTCGGTGACCCGCACGGGCTCGCCCAGCAGCTCCAGCCGCAGGGTGTGGGTGAAGGCGCGCACGGCGTGCTTGGCCGCCGTGTATCCAGCGCCGCCAACATAGGTCTCGAAGCCCGCGATGGAGCCGATGTTGATCACGTGGCCGTCCCCCGAGGCCCGGAGGGCGGGCAGCAGCGCCCGGGTCAGGCGCAGGGTGCCCATGACGTTGGTCTCCCACATCCACTGCCAGTCCTCTTCCTTGACGCTCTCGATGCGGTCGAGGCCGTGCGCGCCGCCGGCGTTGTTGACCAGCAGGTGGACCCGCTCCGGCAGGCCGGCGGCGAAGGCGGCGACGCTCGCGGGGTCGGTGACGTCGAGCGGCGCCACGGTCGCCCGCTCTCCCAAAGGGGCTGCCACTTCCTGGAGCCGGTCGAGCCGGCGGGCTCCCAGGAAGACGTGGAACCCGGCGCCGGCCAGGGCCTGGGCCGTGGCCGCGCCGAAGCCGGCGCTGGCGCCCGTTACGACGGCCGTCTTGACGGCGGTACTGACGGCGATCCTGCTGGAATCCTCGGGCATGGCTTTTCAGACCTCGGCCGACGGACAGAGGTCGGCGATAGGGCAGCGATCGCATTCGGGCTTCCTGGCCTTGCAGGTCCGCCGTCCGTGGTTGATGAGCAGGAGGGCGAAGAGCGTCCACTGCTCCTGGGGGACGACAGCCACGAGGTCCTGCTCGATCTTCACCGGATCGTCCTGCTCCGTCAGCCCCAGGCGCCGGGAGAGGCGGGTGACGTGGGTGTCGACGATGAACCCTTCGTTCCGGCCGAAGGCGTTGCCCAGGATGACGTTGGCCGTCTTGCGGCCGACGCCGGGCAGCGCCACGAGGTCCTCCATGTTGGCCGGCACCTCGGCGCCGTGATCGGTGACCAGGGCCTTGCCCAGGTTGTTCACGGCTCGCGCCTTGTTGTGGAAGAAGCCCGTGGTCTTCACCAGCTCCTCGAGCTCTGCGAGATCCGCCCCGGCAAAGTCGCGGGCCGTGGGGTAGCGCTGGAAGAGGGCCGGAGAGATCTTGTTGATCTGCACGTCCGTGGACTGGGCGGCCAGGATGGTGGCCACGAGGAGCTGGAGGGGCGTCTCGAAATCCAGGGCGATGCGCGGGTTGGGATCCTCGCGATGCAGGCGCGCGCCGATCTCCGCCACCCGCTCCCGGCGCGCCCGGCCGGACTCGCGTCGCGCCTGGCCGGGAGTGATGCCCGGCGGTCCTGTCCGCCCCGTTGCCGGGAGGGCTTTGGGCGCCTTGGCGCTCTTTTTCTCTTTTTGCGGGGCCTTCATGGCCGCGGATCTTACCCCGTCTCGCCCTGGCGCCGCAGGCCCGGTTCGAGGATCTCCCTCGCCTGGAGGACCACCCGGCGCTCGTTATCGAAGCTGAGCTTGGCGATCCCCTCGTCCCAGGAGAACCACTCGGCTCCGGAAACCTCCGCGGCGTCGAAGTCGGCCGCGGAGCCGCAGACGTAGTCGAGCAGGAAGTAGTCGACCCGCTTGTGCACCCGCCGGGCGCCCTTCTCCACGAACCAGTACTCCACCTCCGAGAGCGGGGCCACCACCCGGCCGGTGACGCCGGTCTCCTCCCGCACCTCGCGCAGCGCCGCCTGCTCCGCCGTCTCGCCCATCTCGATGTGCCCCTTGGGGAGCTGCCAGCGGCGGCCGGACTGGGTCGAGATCAGCAGGATGCGGCCGGCCTCCACCACCAGGCCGCCCGCCGAGCGGTGATGCTCGGTCCTCATGCGATCCGGTTCGGGCCGGCCGGTGAAGCCGCGGGGAGAGCGGGGCGGTGGGTTCAGTTGGCCGGCTCCTCGGAGGCGCCGCCCGGTACCCAGGACGGCAAGGAGGCGGGATCGATCCCCACCGAGCGCAGCGCCGCCGCCCAGAGCTGATCGGGATCGGAAGCGAAGATCAGGTCGCGGTCGACCGGCGCCGTCAGCCAGTCGTTGCGCAGGATCTCGTCCATGAGCTGCCCCTCGCCCCAGCCGGCGTAGCCGAGCAGGAGCCGGAAGCGCTCGGTCGGCTCCTCCGCGAGGCGGGAGAGGTCGTCGATGTGCTGCGTGAGGGCCAGGCCGGGGACGATCTGCTTGGCCGTATCCTGCTCGTCGCCAGAGGCCAGCACCGGCGCGAAGAGGACGGTTCCCAGGTTTGGCTGCACGGGCCCGCCGAAGTAGGCGACCGTCTCCTCCTGGCCGCCCCACTGTACGTCCATCCCCCGCAGGATCTCGCTCACCTTGATCCCCGTCGGCCGGTTGACGATGAATCCCAGGCTCCCTTCCGGCTCGTGATGCAGCAACAGGATCACGCTACGATGGAAAAACGGGTCGAGCACCTGAGGCATGGCCATCAGGAGCACCGGGGTGATCAGGTCGGAATCGCTCACGGGCATGCGTTCATCTTACCCCGGCTCGCTGCCTCTGGGAGAAAGCTGGTATCTTTCGAGATATTGGCGGGTTCCCGCCCCCTTTCGGCGGTGCTCCCCGCAACACTCGCCTTGAAGATTCCGAGGAGAAAGACCCCATGAACGATAGTTTCGGAAGCCGCGCGACGCTGCGGGTGGCCGGCCGTGAAGTCCGCATCGCCCGCCTGGACGCCCTTGATGCCCGGGGCTTCAATGTTTCCCGCCTCCCCTATGCCCTGCGCATTCTGCTCGAAAATCTGCTCCGCCGCGAGGACGGCCTGGTCGTCACCGCGAGCGAGATCGAAGCCCTCGCGACCTGGGACCCGAAAGCGACTCCCTCGCGCGAGATCGCCTTCATGCCCGCCCGAGTCCTGTTGCAGGACTTTACCGGCGTGCCCGCGGTGGTTGACTTGGCCGCCATGCGCGACGCCATGGTGGCGATGGGGGGCGATCCGACGCGGATCAATCCCCTCCAGCCCGTGGAGCTGGTGATCGACCACTCCGTGCAGGTGGACGAGTACGGCACCGCCGCCGCCTTCCTCATCAACGCCGGCAAGGAGCTCGAAAGGAACCGCGAGCGCTACGCCTTCCTGCGCTGGGGCCAGAAGGCTTTCGCCAACTTCCGCGTCGTGCCGCCGGACACCGGCATCGTCCACCAGGTCAACCTCGAGTACCTGGCGCGGGTGGTGATGGAGGGCGAGGTCGGCGGCGAGCTCTACGCCTATCCGGACACTCTGGTCGGAACGGACTCCCACACCACGATGATCAACGGTCTCGGCGTCCTCGGCTGGGGCGTCGGCGGCATCGAGGCCGAGGCGGCCATGCTGGGCCAGCCGGTCTCCATGCTCATCCCCCAGGTGGTGGGCTTCCGCCTTGCCGGCGAGCTGCCGGAGGGAACCACCGCCACGGACCTCGTGCTCACCGTCACCGAAATGCTGCGCAAGAAGGGCGTGGTGGGCAAGTTCGTGGAGTTCTACGGCCCCGGCCTCGCCAGCCTGCCGCTCGCGGACCGGGCGACGATCGGCAACATGGCGCCGGAGTATGGAGCGACCTGCGGCATCTTCCCCGTCGACCAGGTCGCTCTCGATTACCTGACCTTCTCCAGCCGGTCCCCCGGGCAGGTGGCGCTGGTCGAGGCCTACATGAAGGAGCAGGGCCTCTTCCACACCGCGGCCTCGCCGGAGCCCGAGTACTCGGATTCGCTGTCGCTCGATCTCGGCGCGGTCGAGCCGAGCCTCGCCGGTCCCCGCCGGCCGCAGGACCGGGTGCGCCTGTGGGACGTCAAGGCTTCGTTCGAAAAGGAGCTGGCCGTGATGACTGCCGCCGGCAAGACGGGCAAGACCCGCGCTCCGGCGGCGCCCGGCCTCCAGGCCGTGGGCGGCTCGGCTGCCGGCCTCGCCATCGCCGAGCCGGAGGTGGCGGGTGACGGAGCTGCCGATGCCCTGCGCCACGGCTCGGTGGTGATCGCCGCCATCACGAGCTGCACCAACACCTCCAACCCGTCGGTGATGGTGGCCGCGGGCCTGGTGGCGAAGAAGGCGGTGGAGAAGGGGCTCAAGACGCAGCCCTGGGTCAAGACCAGCCTCGCCCCGGGCTCCAAGGTGGTCACCGAGTACCTGCGCGAGGCGGGCCTCACCCCCTATCTCGACCAGCTCGGCTTCAACCTCGTGGGCTACGGCTGCACCACCTGCATCGGCAACAGCGGACCGCTTCCCGCGGCCATCTCGAAGACCATTGAGGAGCGGGACCTCGTGGCCGTCTCCGTCCTCTCCGGCAACCGCAACTTCGAGGGGCGCATCAACTCCGACGTGCGGGCCAACTACCTCGCCTCGCCGCCGCTGGTGGTGGCCTACGCCCTCGCAGGCCGCATCGACATTGACCTGCGCGCGGAGCCCCTGGGCACCGGGAGCGACGGCCAGCCGGTGTATCTCAAGGATCTCTGGCCGACCCGCAAGGAGGTGGAGGACACCATCCTGCGCTCCCTGCATTCCGAGATGTTCCGCAAGGAGTACGCCGACGTCTTCACCGGCGACGAGCACTGGCAGGGCCTCGCGGTCCCCGAGGGAGACACCTACGCCTGGGATCCGGAGTCGACCTACGTCCGCCAGCCGCCGTACTTCCTGGATATGCCCGCCGAGCCCCGGCCCGTCCAGGACATCCACGGCGCCCGCGTGCTGGGCATCTTCGGCGACTCGATCACCACCGACCACATCTCGCCGGCCGGTTCCATCAAGGTATCGAGCCCGGCGGGCCGCTACCTGACCGATCACGGCGTGGAGCCCAAGGACTTCAACTCCTACGGCGCCCGGCGCGGTAACCACGAGGTGATGGTGCGGGGCACTTTCGCCAACATCCGCATCCGCAACAAGATGGTCCCCGAGATCGAGGGCGGCTTCACCGTCCATCTGCCGGACGGCGAGCCGCTGTCGATCTACGACGCGGCCGAGAAGTACCAGAAGGAAGGGATTCCCACCGTGGTGCTGGCCGGCAAGGAGTACGGCACCGGCTCCTCACGCGACTGGGCGGCCAAAGGCCCGCTGCTCCAGGGCGTGCGCGCCGTCATCGCCGAGAGCTTCGAGCGCATCCATCGCAGCAACCTGGTGGGGATGGGTATCGCGCCCCTGGAGTTTCTCACCGGAGAGACCGCCGAGACCCACGGCCTGACCGGCCGCGAGACGATCGACATCGAAGGCATCGCCGCCTGCGTCGACAGCGGCTTCGCCTCAGGCCGGGACGTCACCGTGCGAGCCAAGAAGGAGGATGGCTCGGTCCACGAGTTCAAGGCGCGGTTACGCCTCGACACCCCGCAGGAGGTGCAGTATTACCGCCACGGCGGCATTCTGCACTATGTGCTGCGGCAGCTTCTGGCTGCAAAATAAAAAGCCCCGCGACGGGGAGGGAGCCGTGCGGGGGGAGGAGAGAGAGTTGAGAGAATTGCGGAGCGTTGAGACTCCAAGACGGGGCCAACTCCCGACGCCCCGTCTCACTGGGTAGAACAGTGCCGGGTTATGGCGGATTCCCATTTCTCCACTTTTTTGGATTGACGCACACATGCGAATCTTCCTCACTGGCGGCACCGGCTACATCGGCCGCGCACTGGCTCGTCGTCTCGCCGGGGCGGGCCACGAGGTCCGTGCCCTCGTGCGGGCCACCAGCAACGTCGAGCCGCTGAAGCAGTTCGGCATCGCGACGTTCGTCGGCGACATCGGAGACCGCATTACGATGCGGGAGGGGATGTCCGGCGCCGATTGGGTGATCCACGCCGCCGCCGAGCTCGACCTGACCGGTCCGCCCGAGCGCATGCGGACGGCCAACGTCCAGGGGAGCGAGAACGTCGCCTCCCTCGCCTCCAAGCTGGGCGTAGGCCGTTTCCTCTCCGTCTCCTCCATGGCCTGGTGGGGCGGCAGCCCTTCCGACGGCCGCGCCGCGGACGAGACGACGCCCCCCTTCCTCCCGTTTCCCACCCTCTACAGCGCCACCAAGCACTCCGGCGAACAGGCCGTCCAGGAGTGGGCAAAGAAAGGGTTGCGCGTCAACACCGTCTTTCCCGGCCTCGTCTACGGCCCGCCCGGCAAGAAAGAGGGAGCGAACGCCATCCTCCGCGGTTTCCTGAAAGGACGCTACCCCGCCCTCGTGGGAGCCGGCAAGAGGACCTCCTGGATCTTTCTCGACGACCTGGTGGATGGCATGCTGAAGGTGATGGACAAGGCACCACCGGGCCGGGGCTACCTGATGGCCGGAGACGTCACCACCCTGCGCAGCCTCGCCGACCGCGCCTCGGCTCTGGGAGGCGTGAGAGCGCCGCGGCTGAACCTGCCCGTCGGGCTGGCGAGGGCCGGGCTCATCCTCAGCGGTCCCTTGTACCGGCTGCGTGGCTTTCGTCCGCCATTCTCCGCCGAGCAGCTCAACAGCCTGGAGCGCCACTGGGCCTTCGACGACTCCCAGGCGCGGACGGAGCTCGATTGGCACCCCCGGACGCTGGACGAGGGGCTGCCGCCCACGGTGGCGTATCTGAAGGCGAATTGAGATTGGGGCGACTCCCCAGCCTTTTCTCCCAGGTCCGTCGGGCGTGGCAGATGGGGCGGCATCGTAGTGGTAGAGTCCACCCTAGGGAAAAGTCAGGAGGATATGGGCATGACCCGGCTGCAGATCGAATTACCAGATGATGTCGCCGTAGAAGTGAAGCGCCGAGCGGAGGACAGCGGGCTCAGCGTCACCAGCTTCGTGATCGGCCTCGTGGAGCGGGAGATCGCCAAGGGCTGGCCCAAGTGGTTTTTCGAGGAGGTAGGGGGGGGCTGGCAGGGGGAACCTCTCGAGCGTCCAGCTCACCTGCCTCTTGAGGTGTGGGCCGAGCGGACTGAGGAAGATACAGTGGCCCGCCAGTTTCCCGGAGTATAGCGTTAACATCGGAGGCACAATCGTGGAACGCGTAGACTACGAATCCGTAATCATCCAGGATCTTCTGAACTTCCACCTTCGGGATGAGCTGAACATCACACCTTGGTATCAGCGGCGTTCGGTATGGAGGCCGACCCAAAAAGCCTATCTCATTAACACTATCCACGAGGGCAAGCCAGTCCCCAGTATATATATAAGGCACACAATTGACCTTGAGAGTGAAAAGAGCATCAAAGAAGTGGTAGATGGACAGCAACGAGTCCGCTGCCTCATTGAGTATAAGGACGACCAGTTTGCCGCTTCGCATCCAGCACACAAACGGCCTGTTCGCTACTCGGGGTTAGAGGCTGCCCAGAAGAAGCAATTTTTGCTGACTTCGCTCTCGGTCGGCTATCTTGTCGGGGCCGAGGATCGCGATGTAATCGAGATCTTCGCTCGGATCAATTCCGTTGCCAAGACGCTTAACCCGCAAGAGAAGAGGAATGCGCAATTCAGTGGCGCCTTTAAGCAATTTTGTTTAAATGAAGCAGTAGACAGGCTTCCGATTTGGCGCACTTACGGTGTGTTCACGGATAACGATATAGCACGCATGACAGAGGTCCAATTCATCTCTGACCTCACGATGAACCTGCTTGAAGGGTTGCAGGATTTTTCTGCTGCCCGATTGAATCGCATCTATAAGAAATACGACGAAGAGTTCCCGGCTGACGACGAAATGAAGCGCAGACTCGAACGTCTGTTTGAGCTGGTGCTTGAGTTGCGGGTCGATCTGTTAAAAAGTTCTGTCTTCAGCAGACCCCAGGTTCTTTTTTCTTTATTGCTGGTAATGGATTCTCTTTGGCCCATCCCAATAGCGAAGATCGAGGCATGTATAACTGACCTCGACGCGAAGGTCGGCGCGGTCCGATCAGGCGAAGTTCCCGATGCAATTCCAACAGATGTTTACGAAGCGTTCACCAGCGGCAACATGCATCGCATTCGCTTCCGACAAAGACGGGAAAGAGTGATCCGAGCCTACTTCGGTTAACAGGCAATGCCTCCAGTTTCACTCCGAGCTAGTCTTGACGGGTTTTCGGCTCAGACCCAAGCCCTCCAGAACCTTGTGGCCTCTCTGCCGCAGCTTTCTGCTATGCACCAGAAGCTCGTGGCTGAAATTGTGCTGATTAGGCTCTGCCTGTTACTGGAGAACACGCTCGAATCGGCGTGCGCAAAGGTTTTATGCGGGGCACAGTATCTCGACTCAACGAGTCCGCAGGTGCTGGTAACCGCTAGGTCGGCCGCAGTCGCCTTTTCCCTGATGAAGAAATTCGGTCGAAGCAGGCCTTTGACTCGGTTGTCGTGGACTAGATCGAAGACCATACGGAAGAACATGAACAAGACTCTTGCATCGGGAGATGCTCTGTTGGCCTGCGTTTCGCGTTACAGCAATTTTTTTACTGAGATTCGACAGGTGCGCAACCATATAGCGCACAAGAGTGCTTCATCCGCAGTGGAGTTTCGCAAGGCTGTCCGAAGGCGCTACGGCGCCCTGCGTCATGGGATGACGCCTGGCTTCTACCTCTTGCATCAAGGCGTTTCCCCATTGCCCAAACTAGCGGAGTACCTCATTACTTCGCGCGTTCTGGTCAGGGAACTTTTGCGAGGTTAGCCGAGGTCGGTATGGTGTTAGCAATTGGCTCAGGGGGCGTACCTCCGCGAAATGTAGCCTGAGGAGGAACTTGGGCCGCGCGGTAGCCTAGCCCGACTTCCACCCCTTGTCCGAGTGGCCAATGGCTACGGCTGCGAAGAGCCGGGCAGCTCTCTGACCCGTGAGCGCCGACGGTATCGCTATCCAGCCACGAACGGCGGGGTCGGCGGACTTTGCTGCCGATTGACAGCTCACCCCCAATGGGTATATAGGAGGATTCACGCTCAGGAAACTCGGAGGGAGTCAATGCTACGCTGCTTTGCCCTCACAGGAGGCAACAGGCGGTGCAAGAACCACCGCCGCTGGTGGAAGCCGTTTTGTCCGGCACATGCTGAGCACGGATGGAACTGGTTGATCGCAATTGCTCTTAGCATCGTTGCGAGTCTCGTTGTGCTGCTTGGTGCTGCTGCGTGGACGTATTTTCGACACCCGAGTCAACTACTGCCCACGGCTGCATCCACCAAAAGACTGCCGAACTCCACGACATCCTCCCCTGAGGTACCGCCCAACTCCCCGGCACCAGCGGCATCGCACACGACGCTACCAGTTTCAATTTCAACACCCGCGCCCTCACCACAAGCAATACCCCGACCCAATATGCCGATTGGTAGTTATTTGAGTATTCCGATCCGAGAGCCATCAGCACCACTGCAAGACAGTGATTTGAACCAGTTCCTCGCCAGGCTCGACGATCAATTCCGGACAGGCAGCCGCTTCCACAAGTTCGAAAAACGCCTTCCCTGCTTTCCCCTCGAAGCGGCCGACATTATCACTCTTTCTTCACTAGTGTCGGGAAGTAGCGGAGCCGCTCGGGGAAATGTCCTTCGTAGACTGTTGGCGCTCCCGGTTTGTCAGGCGCTGGCCGATGCGGAGCCCGCACCTGGATTCGGCGTGCAAGGCGAGCGGCTCTGGGACAGCCTAGACTTGACCGGTGCTGTGATCCAAAAAGGCGGCAAGATGGATGCCGAGGCCATGGGCAGGTTTGCGTACGGACTCAGATTGGCGGACAGCCAGCTATCACAGTTTAGGTTTACATCCGTTGATCTCCGGACTTCCACTTTCTCGGGGGCCCACCTCGACCGTGTCACCTTCTGGGAGAGTTCCCTGAAACAGGCAACATTTGATCATGCTTACGTCGCCTCAACCGACTTTGTCGGAAGCGACCTCCGTGGCAGCAGTTTCAGGAACGTTCTCTTCAAGCAGACGCGCTTTGGCGCGTCTATTCTCTGTGGGGCGGACTTCTCTGGGGCAAGGGGTCTTACTGCGGGCGCACTGCAGGATGCTGTCGTTGACAAAGCTACAACGCTCCCGGTAGGGATCGCCCCGTCTACTCTTCGCATCTTTCCGCGATGTGAAGACAATCCCATGTTTTCGGATATCGAAGAAGCGATTATATCGATGCTTCGCTTGCGCACAGGGGCTAAAGCTATGCCCTAGCAGTCAGGGCTAGCGTGCATTAAAATTAAACAGATCAATGAGGAGCGGCCCTGAGTTTCAGGCCGCGCTGTCCATGCGTATTTCGATTTATAGAGCCCCATGGAAGCTGTCTCGCTGATGTATTGGTTCGAAGCTGTCGCTAATCTAAGATCGATAGGCATCGTACTCGCACACCGCCGCGAATTCCCTGGCGATGTTGCCACCGAGGATTTCTCTATGGCCCGCGCCCTTATAGCCGCGCTGGCCCAGCGCGTCGGCCAGCACTTGGAGACGGTTGAGGTTTGTCGAACTCGGTGACGGTGACGTGCTTCGGCTCGCGTTCGTACCCCGCCGGGCCCTGCTTGCGCTTTGTAGTAGCCCACCATCCTCTTAGCCTTTTGCTCCTGTGGCGTTGAGTCGGCGAGGACGGTGTCGTCGCTGCCGCCGTAGCTCCTCGGCGACGGGGAGGGGAAAATTTTCGTTGGTATAGAGCCGAGCCATGATTCAGGCTGCTTCATTCTCCTGAATCTGCTGCTCGATCTCCTCCCGATGTCCACGGTAGAAGGACCAAGCATTGGCCAGATCCTCGGCTCGAAGGGATGGATACGACCGCAGGATCTCGGCCTCGTTCGTCCCCAATCTCCTCGCCTGGACCAGCACCCAGACCGGGATCCGGGTCCTGACGATGCAGGGAGCGCCGCCGCAGACTTCTGGATTGGACCCGATACCCGGGTAGCTGTCTCCGAGATCACGCACAACCCACTGAAGGACCTGGGATTTCTCCCCCTGGGTCATCTCGGAGAGCAGTCGCTCGGCTTCCTGAAGCCTGATCATCGAAGATCGTCTCCCTCGACCTGATGATATCCCGAATACATTGGAACCCTGTTCCGGGTGGGGCCTTCGACGACTCCCGGGCACACGCCCTTCGTTCCCCGGGTTCCCACCGGCTCCGCCGGCTGCCACCCGGGGCTACAGGACTGCCGCCCTGACGGGCTCTCTTCGACGCCTTGGAACGTCCATGAGTACCAGACCCTTGTCGATACCTCACGATGGATCATCGGAATGATTCCCCAGGTTTCGGCCCGTCGCGGTGCTCGCTTCCCGTAACTTGACTCTGGCGCGGATACGGCTTTCCGCAATAAACTTGGCGCCATGGCGCGGCGCAAGGCAGAGGACCAGCTCGCTCTCTTCGATCTCGGGCCGCCACCCGAGGCCAAACGCCAGGGCGTCGAGGCGGCGGCGCAGCCCCTGGAGGTGGAGGAATTGGGGCGGAGGCTGCCGCCGGACATCCATCTCGGCGGATCGACTTGGTCGTTTCCGGGGTGGGCGGGCCTGGTGTGGGACCGCTCGTACTCCCAATCCAAGCTGGCCCGCGAGGGGCTGGCGGCCTATGCCAAGCACCCGCTGTTCCGGGGCGTCGGCGTGGACCGCACGCACTACGCGCCGGTCGAGGCGGCGGAGCTGGCCGTGTATCGCGAGGCTGTGCCGCCGGATTTCCTGTTCCTCGTGAAGGCTCACGAGGCCTGCACCGTGGCCCGCTGGCCCGACCACGACCGCTACGGCGTCCATCGCGGCCAGCCCAACCCGCTGTTCCTCGATCCGGCCTACACCGCCGATCAGGTGGTGGCGCCGTTCGTCGAGGGCATCGGCGCCGGCGGCGGTGCCCTTCTTTTCCAGTTCGCTCCCCAGAGCCTCGGCTCGTCCGGACAGTTCGCCGAGCGGCTCGGCGCCTTTCTGGCGGCGTTGCCGAGGGGACCGGTCTACGCCGTCGAGCTGCGCAACCGCGAGATGGTGACGGCCGAGTATGGCGATGCTCTCGCCGCCGTCGGCGCCTGCCACTGCCACAACGTTCACCCACGCATGCCGGACATCCGGGCGCAAAACCGCCTGTCGGGGGCGGACCGCGGGCCGATGACGATCATCCGCTGGCTGCTGGGAGCGGGCCTGACCTACGAGGAGGCGGGCCGGCGCTACGCCCCCTTCAACCGGCTCGCCGCCCCCGATCCCGCCTCCCGCCAGGCGGTCGCGGAGCTCGCCCGCGCCTCCGTCGCAGCCGGCCGCCCTTTCCTCTGCACCATCAACAACAACGCCGAGGGCAGCGCGCCGCTGTCGGCGGTGGAGCTTGCGCGGGAGATCGTGGTGCCGGCCGAAGCCGGCTAGTCCATCCGCCGCGCCACCGAGCTGCCGCTCGCGTTGGCGGCATCGCTCGAGAACATGCCGCGCAGGGCCGCTCGGTTCGGCGAGAGCTGCCAGGAAAAGGTGCCGCCGGTCGAGCGCCGCGCTCCGCGCTCGGTGAACCGCAGGACCACCCGGCCCCCTTCGATCCGTCCCGTGACGCCGATGGGGCTCCGCGCTCCGGGGGAGACGGGCCGTCCGTCCTCGGTCCACTTCTGGCCGCGGCCGATGATCCGGTCGCCGTCCTGCTCGAGCTGGAGCCGGTAGCCCAGGCGCAGGCCCCGGTACTGCTCGTAGTTGGTGGACTCGATGGTGTTGGTCAGCTCCCACCAGCCGGACAGGTCGTCCTCGGGAGGCTCCACGTCCCTCTCCTCGCTCTCGTCCGGGGGGCCGCGGCGGCTGGCGCGTGGCGGCTCCACCTCGTCGGGGGCCTCCTCGTCCTGATCCCGGATCTGGGGAGGAACCGGGCGGGCACGCCGCTCCGGTTCCAGGATTTGAGCCGTTCGCGTCACTTCCCGCCAGGCGACCTGATCCTTGCGCGTCTGGAGCGCTGCCTGCCTCTCCGCTTGCGTCTTCTGGGCGATTCGCTCGGCCTCCTGCTGCCGGCGGAGCCTCTGCTGCTCCTGTTCCCGCTGCTGCCGCTGAATGTTGGCCCGGGCGATTCGCTCGGCCTTCCTGGCGTCCTCCTGCCCCTTCTCGCGCTCGGCCAGCATCCTCTGGGAGGGGAACCCGAAGCTGGGCGGCGCGTCTCTGCCCGGGCAGAAGGCCGCGGGCTCCTTGCCGGCGAGGAACAGCTCGCTCGCCGGAGCGTTCACCGAATTGCAGTCTGCCGCGACGATCAGCCCCGTCGGCGGGTCCACCGGTCGCGACACCACTCCCTTGGGCAGGCTCCAGGGCTTGGGCTGGGACCGCTTCTGGTAGACGCGCGCCAGCATCCGGCCCCAGGCCGGCGCCACGAGCCGGCCGCCGGTCGCGTCCGCGAGAATCGGGTGCGGTTGATCGAAGCCCATCCAGACGCCGGCCACGATCTCCGGCGTGTAGCCCACGAACCAGGCGTCCGCGCCCTCGTTGGTGGTGCCCGTCTTGCCGGCCGCCGGAGCGTGGAGCCCAGTCTGCTGAACGAGGTTGCCGGTGCCGCGCACCAGCGCGTCTTCCAGCACGTTGGTCACGAGGTACGCCGCGGCGGGATCGAGCACCGGATGCCGGCGCGGCTCCGATCTCCAGAGCACCTTGCCGTTGTCGTCCTCCACCCGCAGGATCAATCGTGGCTCGGCCCTCTCTCCGAGGCCGGCGAAAGTCGTGTAGGCCGCGGTCAGCTCCAGCGGCGAGACCGCCACGGTTCCCAGGGCCATGGCAGGGACGGCGGGGATCGGCTCGTCGATCCCCGCCTTTTTGGCCAGGGTGGCGACCTCGCGCAGGCCCACGGCGTCCGCCAGGCGCACGGTTGCCACGTTCTTGGAGCGGACGAGGGCATCGCGCAGCGAGATCTGCTCCTCGTAGCGGTCCGAGAAGTTGTGCGGCTGCCAGACCTGGTCGTTGGACATCCTTACCCGCAGCGGCTGATCGACGAGCGGCTGGCTGAGCACCCAGCCTTGGGTGAGGGCTGCCGCGTAGACGAACGGCTTGAAGGCGCTCCCGGGCTGACGCCGGGCCTGGACGACGCGGTCGAACTGCGACTGCGCGTAGTCGCGGCCGCCGACCCAGGCGAGCACGTCGCCGTCGCGGGCGTCGAGCATCACGGCCGCTCCCTGGAGGTAGTTCGTGCCCCCTTCCGCCGCCTCGGCTCCGGGGGAGTACCGTTTCCCGCTGAAGGCGCCGAGCTCGCCGCTCTCGATCCGTTTGAGCTGGCCGCGCAGCTCCTCCTCGGCGGCCCGCTGGTAGGCGGAGTCGAGAGTGGTGACGATGCGCAGCGGCCGGGTGTAGAGGTTGGCGCCGAAGCGCTCTTCCATCTCGTGCCGCACCTGCTCCACGAACCAGGGGGCGAGGCCGGACTCCACTTGCGCCTGGCGCGGCGGCGGGGCGAGGCCCAGCGGAGCCGTCTTGGCCTGCTCGGCCATCCGCCGCGGGATGCGTCCCTGCTCCTCCATCAGCGAGAGGACGAGGTTACGGCGCTCCAGGGCCTTCTCGGGATGGCGGCGCGGATCATAGTGCGTGGGCGCCTTGGGCAGCGCCGCGAGCAGTGCCGCCTGGGGCAGGGTCAGATCTTTCGCCTGGACGCCGAAATACTGGCGCGCCGCCGCCGCGATGCCCCTGGCACGGTTGCCGAAGTAGATGTGGTTGAGGTAGAGCTCAAGGATCTCCTCCTTCGAGTACCGCCCTTCGATCTCCTGCGCCACCCGAATCTCCAGCAGCTTGCGGCGGGTGGTCTGCTCCTCGCCTGGAATGCGTTCGGGGAAGACGTTGCGGGCGAGCTGCATGGTGAGGGTGCTGAAGCCCTGCGTGAAATCGCCGGAGTGGAGGTCCGCGAGGATGGCGCCGCCCATCCGTGTCCAGTCGACTCCCCGGTGCTCGTAGAAGCGCTTGTCCTCGACGGCGAGGAAGGCCTGGGCCACCTGGCTGGGAAGGGAGGAAAGAGGGGCCGTCAGGCGCTCCGCCGGAGCGAGATCCGCGAACGCCTCCCCATTCCGGTCGAGGAGCAACGGCGCGCCGCCGGGCTGGAACGCCGCGAGCTTCCCGACATCCGGACAGGTGGAAAAGAAGCACCGCGACCAAGCGAAGCCGAAGAAGAGGACGACCGCCCAGAGCATCGCCAGGAACAACGCCAGAGGGCGCGGCCCCTGCCGCTTCAGGTCTGTCCACAGGGGCCTCAAGCGGTCCCGTATCGTTATTCGCTCCATGAGGTTGGGAGGCAGAGCAAGGGGCCTGCCAGGTTGGTCCTGACCCACCTTGTAAAGCTCATGGGCAGAAACCGTGCCGGTTCCTCGCTCTACAATACCTCCTATGATCCTCACAGACGGCCGCACCCCGCACACCCGTCCCCTCCTCTTCGCCATCCTGCTCCTGGTCTCAGCCCATGCCGTCTTTTCCGCGCCGGCCGCTCCAGCGGTCACCCAGTGGGATCACGACTGGGCGCGGGGAGCCGTTTTCTACGAGATCTTCGTCCGCAGCTTCGCGGACTCGGACGGCGACGGCGTCGGCGATTTCAAGGGGCTGACGGGCAAGCTGGACTACCTCAAGGACCTCGGAGTGGACGCCCTCTGGCTGATGCCGATCTTCGCCTCCCCCAGCTATCACGGCTACGACACGATCGACTACGAGAAGATCGAGCCCGGCTACGGCACCGGCGAGGACTTCGACCGCTTCCTGGCCGCGGCGCACAGCCGAGGGATAAAGGTCATCCTCGACCTCGTCGTCAATCACAGCAGCAACCAGCACCCGTGGTTCATCGACTCGGCCTCGTCGCCCAGGTCCCCCCATCGCAACTGGTACGTCTGGCGCGGCGACGATCCCGGCTGGAAGCAGCCGTGGGCGAACAGCGGCCCCACCTGGCACCGCAACGACAAGGACGGCCAGTTTTTCTACGGCATCTTCTGGTCCGGCATGCCGGACCTCAACTACTCCGAGCCCGCCGTGAGGCAGGAAATGGAGCGCATCGCCACCCACTGGCTCGCCAAGGGCGTGGACGGCTTCCGCCTCGACGCCACCCGCCACCTCTTCGCCAACGGCCCGGGCGAGCAGCAGAACAACCAGCCCGAGACCCACGCCTACCTCAAGGAGCTGGCGGCGGCGGTGCGGAAGGCGAAGCCCCAGGCCGTGATGGTCGGGGAGAACTGGGTGGACACCGAGGAGCTGATCGCCCCCTACTTCGGCTCCACCGCCCAGGTGGCGGGCGGCGACGAGCTGCCCATGAACTTCGACTTTCCCTTGGAGCAGGAGATCTTGGACGGCGTCAACGCAGGCGAGGCGGCCGGCATCGGCGCCCGGCTGGAGGAGGTGAACGAGACCTATCCGCCCGGGGTGATCGATACCCCTTTCCTTACCAACCACGACCAGACGCGCCTCGCCACCCAACTCCACAATGATGCCGCGAAGCAGCGGCTTGCCGCCGCCATTCTCCTGACTCTCCCCGGCGCGCCTTTCCTTTACTATGGCGAAGAGCTGGGTCTTCAGACCGCAGCCGGCGTGCCGGATCAATTGAAGCGCACTCCCATGCCGTGGGACGCGACACCCGGCGCCGGCTTCACCACCGCCGCCAAACCCTGGTTCGACTTCGCCCCCGGGCGGGAGACGGCGAACGTCGCCGCGGAGACCGGCGATCCAGCCTCCCACCTCTCCCACTACCGCCGCCTGATCCGCCTCCGCCATGCCTCGCCGGCCCTGATGAAAGGGACGCTGACCGTCCTCTCGCCGACCAAATCCAGCACGCGCGTCCTCGCCTTCGTCCGCGAGACCGACGGCGAACGCGTGCTGGTCCTCCACAACGTCGGCACCACGGACGTCCAGGCCGGCCCCTACGATCTCAAGGCGGGATCCGCCGAGCGCCTTCTCGGTTCGGACGACGCGGCGGTGAAGGGAGCGGACGGCTGGAGTTTCAAGCTGCCGGCGGGTGCGAGTGGAGTTTGGCGGCTTTCCAAGCCCTGATTCCGCGTGAAGCCTCGCAGTTTGACCTGAAACAGGAGGCGGGCCTCTACGCCATCACCTTCCGGAAGGCCGCGAGGAAGGCTTCCATCTGCGGCCGGGTGCCGACCGTCACCCGCAGGCACTCGGGCATCGCCGCGAAACGGCGGCCGACTTCCACGCCGTGGTCTTTCAGGGAAGCGATCACCGGGGTGACGTCCTTCTTCAGGTCGATCATCAGGAAGTTGGTCTCGGTGGGCAGAACCTTGTAGCCCATTCCGGCGGCGGAGGTACGCAGCCAGTCGCGGGTTTCGCGGTTGAGCCGCCGGCTCCTCTCGAGGTGCGCCGTGTCCTTGAGGCTTGCCTGGGCCGCGACCACCACGAGGATGTTGAGGCTGTCGAACGCCTGCTGCTCCCGCAGCTTCGCGAGCGTGTCGGGCTGGGCCACGGCGTAGCCCAGGCGCAGGCCGGCCATGCCGTGGATCTTCGAGAAGGTGCGGGCCACGATCAGGTTCGGGTGGTCGTGGATGAGCGGGATCACCGTCTCGTAGTCGGCGCTGTCGGCGTAGTGATGGTAGGCCTCGTCCACCAGCACCGTGGCGTTGGCCGGGGCCTGGGCGATGAGGTCGCGGATCTGCCCCTTCGGCGTGATGGTGGCTGTGGGGTTGTTCGGGTTGCAGACGTAGAGGAGACCGCCGCCGGCCGCCGCTTTGAGCATGGCGGGGACGTCGTGGCGATGGTCGGCGGCGAGGGGCACTTTCACCACCGGAGCACCCGTCTTGCCGGCGTAGCGGGCGAGCGCCTCGAAGGTCGGATCGGCGGTCACCGCCGGCTTTCCCGGTCCGTTGAAGGCGAGGGCGGCGATCTTGAGGATTTCGCTGGAGCCGGCTCCGGGCAGAATCTGGTCCTCGCCAACCCCGTGAAGCTTCGCGAGGTCCGCGATCAAGGCGTCCACATGCTCGTCGGGATAGCGCCACGACAGGCCGAAGGCGTCGCGCATGGCGTCGAAGGCGGCGGGGGAGGGCCCGTAGGGATTCTCGTTGGAGCTCAGCCGCACGATGCCGCCGGCAGCGTGCTTCGCCGCGGCCTTGGCCTTGACCGGGGCCGCGCTGGTCCCCGTGGCTGCCGCAAGGGAGGCGGGAACCCGCAGGGCCGCGGCCGCCGCGCCGGCTCCAAGGATCTGAACGAACCCGCGCCGAGAAAGGGACTTCGCCGTCGTCGTCATGACATGCCTCCGTGGGGGAAGAGAAATCGCCAGCGATTATAGGCCCTATCGACAGGCCCCTCACCGCATCGCGATCGAGCCGTCCGCCTTGCGCTCCATCACCGGGGCGTAGAGGCCCAGATCCTTGCGCCACCACCAGTCGCCGGTGCGCCGCTTTTCGGCCGGGGTGGTGAAGCCGTACTGCCAGAGGACGGCCCGCACCAGGGGCGGCGGCGAGCCGGCGAAGGGATCGCGGCGGAAAAGGGCCAGCACGTCCGGGCTGCCTTCGAGGAGTCGCACCTCGGTGGTCTCGACCCAGGAATTCTGGCTCAACGGACCGAGGGAGGCGAACCAGAGGTTCCACTCGAATCGCGGCTGGTAGGGAGCGTAGACACCGGGCGCCTCCCGTGGGTCCTGAGGCTTGTAGCGGAAGGGATAAGGAGTCCAGGTCACGCCGTCCCGGCTGCCCTGGAGCTCGATCTCGTCGCGCTCGCGGGTCATGACGGCGAAGAGGCCGTATTGATTGGCGATGCGGAATGGCTCCAGCACCCGGGCCGGCGCCGCGAGGACCGGGTTGCGCCCCGCGATCCAGGGCACGAGCGTGGCGTAGAAGATCCAGGCCGCCACCACCGCCGCGGCCACCATCCGCCAGACCGCCACGGGCCGGACGGCCCCAGGCTCGGAGGTCTGTAGTCGGAAGCGGGCGAAGATCCTGTCGTCCAGAAGCAGGAAGCCGAGGGCGAAGACCAGGTAGTTGAGAAACGCATAGTTCGCGGTCGCGATGATTCCCACCTGAAGCAGCGTACAGATCGTGAAGCAGGCGAGGCGGAGCGGACGCGGCAGCCAGGCGAGCCACACCAGGAAGAGCTCGACGATCAGCGTCGCCAGGGCCGTACCGGCGTGAAAGCCTTGGGGAAGGCGTTGCTGAACGTACCAGCCGATCCAGGAGGGCAGCGGTCCGTTCTCATAGTAGTGATTCATAGCGGTCAGATCCCGCCACTGGGGATCGCCGCTGGCGAGCTTCACGACGCCGGATTCGAAATAGATCCGAAACCATTCCCAGCGCAAGAGGAATAGGCTCACGCGCGACGGCGGCTGGTCCGCGCCCAATCCCGGACGGAAGCCTCGCGGCGCGAAGAAGAGACAGAGGAACGCAGCCTCCAGGAGCATGCCGTCCGACTGGTAGGAAGAGAAGTCCTGCGCCGCGCCGATGAACGACAGGAAGAGGAGGAGGCAGGCGCCGATCATCCCTCGCGGCCAGACGTTGAGCGTCAGGAGCACCGAAGCGATCAGCCCGCCCCATACCAGCGCCATCAGCGAGCCGTTGCCGGTTCCCAGCCAGAGCAGGGTCGGCGCGTACCAGAACCGCGCGAGGCCGGGCATGGCATGCCGCACCAGCTCCAGGCACACCCCGGCGGGCAGGAGGCCGTTGAGCCCGATCAAGCCCTTGATTTGAAAGGCGAGAGAGTAGAAAACCGAGAAGAAGATCAGCCCCAGGGCGCGCAGGAAGATCCATCGGGGCCAGAGGGCGCCGCGGTCGCCCATGGGGCCAGGGCCGAAGAGGCGGGTGAGGAGGGTGCTGGAGGTTTGAGGGTCCACCGGTTATTCCGAGGGTTATCCCGAGATTCAAGCAGATCGTCGTTCGCGGCTCCGCCCGGGCATAAATGCCGGGGCTATTTTAATGGCGCTGGATGAATCCAGCTTTAAGTCCCCTTTAGGGGGCGCAGCTCATAGCCCTGGCATTTATGCCCGGGCGGAGGTGACGGAGCGTCTGGGCTTGCTTCTCAGGGCTGCCTTTCACCCCGAAATCGCCCGCGCAAAGATCTGCTGCCGCTTCACCCGCCCGAATCCCATCCGATCATAGAACGCGTGAGCGCGCTCGCGAATCACATTGCTCCGCACCCGCATCTCCCGGTAGCCGTGCTCGATCGCCCAGGCCTCCATGGCCGCCACCAGAGCCGCGCCTGTCCCCCGGCTGCGCCGCGTCTCGTCGACCACCAGCGCGCCGATCTCGGCAAAGGGATCGGTGTCCACGCGGTGAGCCCCGAAGACGTGGCCGAAGCCAATCACGGTGCCGTCCTCGTCCAGGGCCACGAGCACCTCGGAGGCCGGTTGGACGAGGACGTCCCGCAGGCGCGTCAATGTCTCTTCGGGAGTGTTGGGGTAGCCGAGCTGCGTCGCCAGGTTGGCGATCACGGCGGCGTCTTCGGGGTGTGCGCGGCGGATGGTCATGGGAAGGAATCCTACCCCCTCCGCAACGCCCCCATAACCGCGTTGACCAGATCCTCCGGCAGCTCCGCCTCCGGCTCGCCGGCCTCCTGAAAGGCTCCGAGCTCCAGCTCCAGGGTCTTCCGGTAGCTGCTGAGGTAGGCGCGGCAGGAGGGGCAGACGGCGAGGTGACGCTCGAACTCCGTCAGCTTGTCATCCGGCAGCTCCGAGGCCACGTAGGCCCATAGGAACTCGATCACCTCGCTGCAGGGGATGTAGGGCTTGAAAGGGGCGGGCTTGAGGGGTGCGTCGCTCATGCGGCGGCTCCTCTCAGCTGCGGATCGAGCAGCGTGCGCAGCGCCTGGCGGGCTCGGTGGAGTCGGATCTTCAGCGCATTTTCCGTGACGCCGACCAGCCGTGCGGCCTCCTCCGTGCTCAGCTCCTCAATGTCGCGCAGCAGCAGCACCGTGCGGTAGCTCTCCGGCAGGCGGTCGATGCACTGGCGCACCAGGGCGCAGATCTCGCGGCGCTGGAGCAGGGCGTCGGCGGGCTCGGCCCAGTCCACCGAGGGCTCGACCTGATGGCCGTCCTCCACGAACCTGGGGAGCAGATCCTCGATCGAGTCCTCCGGCCGGCGCTGGCGGCTGCGCAGCTTCATCAGGCAGCAGTTCACCGCGATGCGATGCAGCCAGGTGCCGATGCGGCTGCCGCCCTCGAAGCGGTCGATCGAACGGAAGGCGGAGATCAGGGCCTCCTGCACGGCGTCGCGGGCATCCTCTTCATTGCGCAGAAGGCGGCGTGACACGGCTAGCAAGCGGCCTCCGTGCTCGCGGAGGAGGCGGGCGAAGGCCTCGTCCTTGCCGGCCCGCAGGTCGGCAAGAAGGGCTTCGTCCTCGCGGCCTGGAGGGGCGGGGCGAGAGATTTCCACAGGGCGGGGACTATACCAGAGACTCCCATGCACGACTTTGATGCCGGGGGAGGAGTCCGGGTTTCACCTGCCGGCTACGCCGCCGCCTCTTCCTTCACCCCGGCGATGAACTCGCGCAGGGTCTTCTTGGCGTCGCCCAGCACCATCATCGTGTTCGGCTGCACGAAGAGGTCGTTCTCGATGCCCGCGAAGCCGGTCGCGACGCTACGCTTAAGGACGATGACGGCGTGGCACTGGTCGACGTTGAACACCGGCATGCCGTAGATGGGGCTGCCGGGATTGGTCTTCGCCGCCGGGTTGACGACGTCGTTGGCGCCCACCACGAGGGCCACGTCGGTGCGGGCGAACTCGTCGTTGATGTCGTCGAGGTCGTAGAGCTGGTCGTAGGGGACGTTCGCCTCCGCCAGCAGCACGTTCATGTGGCCGGGCATGCGGCCGGCGACGGGGTGGATGGCGTACTTCACCGTCGCGCCGTTGGCTTCCAGGCTCTGCGCCAACTCGCGCACCGCGTGCTGCGCCTGCGACACGGCCATGCCGTAGCCCGGGACGACGATCACCGTCTGCGCCGCGGTCAGCACGCCGACGGCGTCCTCCACGGTCGCCAGGTTGTAGTTGGCGGCCGGACCCCCGCCGCCCGCGGCGGTGTCCGGCTGGGCGCCGAAGGCGCCGAAGAGGACGTTGGCGAACGACCGGTTCATGGCCTTGCTCATCTTCATCGAGAGCAGGAAGCCTGAGGTGCCGTCGAGCGCGCCGGCGATGATCAGCACGTAGTTGCCGAGGGCGAAGCCGGTGGCGGCGGACGCCATGCCGGCGTAGGAGTTGAGCAGCGAGATCACCACCGGCATGTCGGCGCCGCCGATGGGCAGCACCGCGAGGACTCCCACCGCCAGCCCCAGCGCGCCCATGAGGTAGAAGAGAAGGCTGCGGCTGGGGTCCAGCACCAGCAGCACCAGCAGCACGAGGGCGGCGAAGAACATCGTGATGTTCGTCGCGTTCTGCCCCTTGTAGGTCAGCGGCGCGCCGGAGATGATGCCCTGCAGCTTGCCGAACGCCATGAGGCTGCCGGTGAAGGTGAGGAAGCCGAGGAACACCTCCAGCCCCAGGGCGCCCATGGTGAACTTGTCCAGTGTGGCCTCTCCCAGCCGGTGGTGGTACTCCGAGACGCCCACCAGGGCCGCGGCCAGGCCGCCGAAGCAGTGCGAGAGCGCGATCCGCTCCGGCATCTTGGTCATCGGAATCCAGATCGACATGGCGGCGCCGATAGCCGAGCCGATCATCAGGCCGATGCCGATCCACAGGAAGGTGAGGATGTGGGCATAGAGCAGCGTGCCCACGACGGCGATCAGCATGCCAGCGGCGCCGACGAGGTTGCCCCGCCGGGCGTGGGTGGGAGAGGAGAGGCCCTGGAGCGCCAGGATGAAGCAGACCGACGCGATGAGATAGGGGAAGGAGGCGCTCATGCCTTGGCGCTCCGGGCGGGGGTCTTCTTCTTGAACATCCGCAGCATGCGGTCGGTGATCAGGAAGCCGCCCACCGTGTTGATCGTGGCGCAGATGACGGCGATGAAGCCGAGCACCATGCTGAGCTTGCCGTAGCCGCCGCCGGCCGAGACCAGCGAGCCCACAAGCGAGATGCCCGAGATGGCGTTGGTGCCCGCCATCAGCGGCGTATGCAGCAGAGGCGGCACCTTCTCGATGACGTAGTGGCCGAGAAACCCCGCCAGCACGAAGATGTAGAGCCCGAAGAGCAGTTCGTTCGACATGTGACCTTTCCGTCTCCCTGAGAGATGTCCAAGCGCCGGAATGCTAGCACGGGAGTGGGGAGGGCT
The DNA here is from genome assembly GCA_963717295.1 of Thermoanaerobaculaceae bacterium. Taxonomy (GTDB): domain Bacteria; phylum Acidobacteriota; class Thermoanaerobaculia; order Multivoradales; family UBA5704; genus DATARR01. The sequence continues at coordinate 4,607,318 of OY970330.1, read as the reverse complement.
GCTGGGAATGACAGCAGGTGCTGGAGGATGAGCTTGACGGTATATTCCTCCAGCCGAGCGGCTCCTGCGGGAGTACCTGGCCGAGCTCGAGGAGGAAGCCGATGGCTAACCATTCGCCTGATAGGCATCTGATCACTCGGTTCTCGGCCGCCGGCTCAACAAAGTTGGCCGGCAGGTGTCTGAGAAGCAAGTGCGATTCGAAGACTTCGTGACGCAGCTATTTGAGGTTGCGCCTCAGGCTTTAACTCCGTTCATGGTTGCCGGCTTTTTGGGGGTAGCGTTTTTCCTGATCTGCACACGCATACGACAGCCGCCAGAGGATGCAATCAAGGCTCTCATCGAGAGGCCCTTGAATCTTGCGTTGGTAGCACTGATGCTGGGGCTCGCCGGGTTTGCTCTCGCGGCCGCCAGGCAACCCGAAAAGGCCGAGGATTCTACATCGCGAGATGGAGCTCGCATTGAAGCTCGGGGGCGCCACAAGACGCAAGGATCTCCCGCGCCGAAGAGCTCTTTGTCGAAGGCAATACCATCATCCCTCAAGCGTCAGAGCTACGGTGCGGGAGCCGTCATCGCAAGCGAGCGCAACCTGGTCAGGCGTTGTGTCACGCAACGCACCTTGCTGGCCTATTTCAGAGATGATCGGGAAAATTTTTATCCGGTTCGCAATACCCTGAACACTGAGCGTGATGAGGACTGGATTGGGCTACAGTTCACCGACTACGACGGGCCGCGAATACGCTTGGGCATTCCCAGCGTAGCCGACAAATCTCCTGAAATGGGAGAAGTGGGCAGGGAGAACGAGATTGCGCTCTCGGCAATTCGGGAAATGCTGACGGTGGCGCTTTATAACACCAAGCGCTTCGATTTCATCGAACAGCAGGGCCGCAAGGACATTGAAGAGCAACGGACACCAGGTGAGCTCTTGGAGCCGAGCTCGGCCTCAATCATTAATATCGATAAAGAACTCGGTGCGCAGTATCTCGTCTCAGCAGCGGTCATCGATTGGAGCGCGGACGATACGAGCCCCGAAAAAAGGGTGGAAGTCGCTATTACCGTTACTTTGGCAGATGCCTCAAACGGACGGATTGTATTCACCACCCTGGAATGGGCCCGTCTGGGCGAGCGGCGATTCGACGTCGAAGCTCCCTCCGGGAGAAGTGGAGGTACCTATAAGAGGCCCGGCAGATATGCTGTTCAAGCCTGCCTTAACAAGGCTGCTTTCAAGGCCGTGACGTTTTTTCGCGACCGCAAGTGGAAGGGAACTGTCGCCGACATCAGAGGCAACGAAGTCTATGTCAATGCTGGCCGTCAGCAGGGTATGGCGCCTCAAGCCTTGCTCTCGGTGTTCACTATCAGAGGTATCATCAAAGATGGCATGACAGTCCTCGGCGAAGATCTACTCGGCATTGGTACGATTCAGGTAGATAGTGTGCAGCCGGGGTTTTCGATCGCGCATGTGGTGGCCGGGTGCAAAAGGATCAAGAAGGGGGATCGCGTCGAGCTGGCAAGCCGGCCGACTTTCCCGAAGCCGATACCGGAATGCGTGGCCCTGGACATCAGCCGGGCTCCCTGAGCAAGCCGACTCAACAAATCCAGCCGGCAGGTGTCTGAGAATCAAGTGCGATTCGAAGACTTCGTTCTCCAGTTCGACACCAGCTCCCGGGGCGGGTTCCGCGCCCGGGTGCTCAAATCTCCCTTCGGGGAGGGAGCCGTCGGGTTCTCCTTCCCTTCGGTCGTCGGCGGGGCCGCCCTCAACCCCTCCGGGATCTCTCGCGGGGTTTCCAGCGAGATCTCCCGCGACCTCGTAGCGCCAGGCGCTCCAGTCCTCACGGAGCATCCGCCTCTCGAGATCGGAATGGAGCTCTACCGGTCGATCTTTCAAGGCCAGGTCCGTACGCTTCTCGACAAGAGCCTGGGACAGCTCGAGGTTTCGCCGAACCTCGGATTGCGGCTGAAGATCAAGCTCGATCCCAGCGACGAAGAGACGGGCGCGCTGGCGGACCTCCCCTGGGAGCTGCTCTGCGACGGCGAGACGGAGGACTTTCTCGCGCTGTCCCGGCGGACCTCGGTGGTGCGCTATCTCGACGTGCCGCGCTCGTCGCAGCCCATCCCTTTCACGCCGCCGCTGCGCATCCTCGCCGTCGGGGCCAGCCCGCGCGGCATGCAGGCTCTCGATCTCGACGAGGAGACGCGGCGTCTTGAAGAGCTGGATCGCAGCTCTCCCAGCGTCGAGGTGCGCTTCCTGCCTCACGCCTCCGCCGGCACGGTGCGCGAAGCCCTGTCCGAGGACACCTACAACGTCCTTCATTTCATGGGGCACGGCACCTTCGACCGCGCGAGCGGCGAAGGGATGCTGGCTTTCGAGGCATCGGACGGCTCGGCGGATCTGGTGAGTGGCAAGGCTTTCGCCACCAAGCTCAGGGACCTGCGCTCCCTCGGCGTCGTGGTGCTCAACGCCTGCAACACGGCGCGGGCGGGGCACCAGGGAGGCACGAGTCCTTTCCGCGGCGTCGCCACGGCGCTCGTCCTGGGCGGCGTTCCCGCCGTGGTCGCCATGCAGCGACCGATCTCCGACCGTGCCGCCATCGGTTTCAGCACCGCTTTCTACCGGCACCTGGCACGGGGCGATTCGATCGACGTGGCGCTCACCGAGGGCCGTCAGGCGATTCATTCGGCGAAGCCCGAATCCTTCGAATGGGCGACGCCGGTGCTGTTCCTCCGCATGCCCGAGGGTAACGTGTTCGTGGCGAGGGCGGCGGAGCCTACGGCGGTGGTGAAGCCCGCGGTGGAAGCCTCTGTACCAGCGCCTCCTCCTCTTCCTGTGCACGTTGCCCCTGTTTCTCCGAAACGGGGACTAATGATCAAGGTTGTCACCGGTGCGGCCGGCGCCGTCCTGGTCGTTGTCATCTCCGTGAAATTGATGGGGCCTTCTGGAGGAACGATTCCGCTGGATGGCAAGGGAGTGATCACGACTCCAGCACCAGCGGCGACTCCATCGATCACCCCGGAGCCTACTCCCAAGAAAGGCAAAGATTCCAACACGAATCCCAAGACGGAGAGAGATCATCAGACGGCCAAAGGGCCGGAGCTTGGGAATTCGAATCCTCAACAGAAGGAAACCGTCACGCAACAGCCTCTCGCGGTGACCCCAACACCGGCGCCCACGCCGGTCCAGCACGAGGTCTCGGAAGCCCCAGTCGCAGCCGCCGACATTTCGAAACTATCGGTGCGGCTGGTTACGATCGAACGCCAGGAAGCATTTATCCATGTAACGGTGAGCTTCACGAATACCGCCAGCCAGAAGCTTGCGGTGGACCTCGACGTGTACGGCTCGGTCCTCAATGCCGATAAGCACCCCTATTCGGTCCTCGGTTCCAATCTGCCATCGTCGGGCCGTCTCGAGCTGGCCCCCAACGCTCCAGCCCGTTATACCTTCGATTTCCAATTGCCCGCTTTGGGTAGCAGCAACTTCCGGCTTGCGCTGCGGACGGCGGACGGGCAACGCGTCAACGTCGCGGGTCTCCCATAAAAGGTGAGGGCTCGTCGCAGGACGAGCCCTCACGTCAACCACTAAAACGAGAAGCTTTCAGGGGGCCAGGGTCCGGTCCATTTCCGTGCAACCCGCGGGAACGGGCGGTACCGCCGGGAGAGTTGCGAGCTCGACGCGGTCGCCCTTCTTGATACCCTTTCCATTCTCGATGTGGGCGATGGAGAAGCCCGGCTGCACGGAGTCGACTTTCAGCGTGCCGATCCCCTGCAGATCTTCGCCAAGGGTCATGCGCCCTTCGGCATCCTTGATGATCCCCTTGACGGTGAAAACCGATAGCAATGTCTCCGGCGACATTCCCTGCTGGCTTCCCGCGTTCAGGTAGATATCGGGTCCTTTGACTTCCACCACGGTGCCCTTCCACTTGCGGTCGCGAAGGAAGGTCGCGATCTTGAGTGCGGCCTTGTTGGCGCAGGCGCGGACGGCATAGCTGACGGGCGTCTTCTGCTCCGTCCCTCCGCTCTGGCCGCCGCCAACCGAGAAGCCCCACTCTCCCATGCGTGCTCTCTCGGTCGTGGTGAACAGGTTCTGGCCGTTCGCGACGTCGGTGAGGACGAACGTGATAGCCACCTCGGCCTCTTCTTTGGAGCCGCCGAAGACGCCGCCCGGCAGGAAGCTTTTCTTGCCCCGCTTCGGATTCCACTCGTTGACCGTGCCATAGACGAGGTACTGCGCACCCAGCACCTTGCCCGCGGACATGATGGTGGACGGGCTCGGTTCCATGACGTCTTTGCGGGTCTGCTCCCTCTCGATATCGGCGGACCTCTTCTGCTCGACGACATCGAAACGCCTGGTGTTGAACAGAGATACAGTGAGCATCTCTCGAATCCCGGCCACGGGAACCTCGATCTTGCCGTTCCAGCCACCTTCCTCCGCCTCGGCCGACTTGTTGATCACCTGCAGGACACCGACACGGATCCGCGGACCGTCGTAGTCGGTGAAATGAAGGCCCAGCCAGTCATCGTCGTTTTCCGTGTTCATCGTGTCGCGGACCGGGGAGATGACTTCGTCGGGGTCCTTGAAGTAGGCCATCCAAGCCTTCTGGTGGATGCAGGAAAGAATCAGCTCCTTGTTTTCCTGCTTTTTCTTGGCCCGCTCTTTGGGGTGGAGCAGGTCTCTGACCCCGGCTTGAGAAGGCAGAGCCAGACCGAGAGCGGCGACGGTGAGCAGGGCTGCAATCCAACGATTTTTCATCAGATCCCTCCTTCGGAAAGCCACAAGCAGAGCGCCCGGCCCCGGCCCCTTGCCGAAGACGGAGCACTACAGCGAAGCTCTCGCATTCCCTGCGAGAGACACGTCGAGGAGGAGCTTTGTTGAGCCCTCAGTTCGAGCACTTCCGAGAATTCGGGCTTTTGCGATAAACTACCTAGTCGTGATCCCCGACAGGGAGGAGAAGTCGCGGCCTGCGAAGGTGGGGCCCTATCTACTGGAGCGCTGTCTCGGCTCGGGTGGCATGGGAGCCGTGTGGCGGGCGTGGGACGAGCGGCTCCAGCGGCCGGTGGCCGTCAAGCAGGTGCGGCCAGAGCTTCGCGACCGGCCCGGCGTGCGCGAGCTCCTGCGCCACGAGGCGGCGTCCGCCGCCCGGCTCAACCATCCGGCCATCGTTCACGTCTACGATATCCTGGAAGAGGACGGCGCCGACTGGATCGTCATGGAGCTCGTCGAGGGGGAAACCCTGGCGCAGATCCTGAGAGAGGGCCCTCTCCCCCTGTCGCAGGCCCTCCGTCTGGGGCGGGAGATCGCCAAGGGGCTCGCCAAGGCCCACTCCCAGGGCATCGTTCACCGCGATCTCAAGGCGTTGAACGTGATGGTGACGCCCTCCGGGCATGCCAAGATCCTCGACTTCGGCATTGCGAAGCTCGCCGGAGCCGCCGGCGAGGCCCCGGGCGCCGGTTTCCTCCGCCCCGGCACCGTCCTGGGCACTCCGTTCGCCATGTCGCCGGAACAGGTCCGCGGCACGCCTCTCGATCATCGGTCGGATCTCTTCTCCTTCGGCTCGCTGCTCTACGAGATGCTGACCGGGGTGTCGCCGTTCCTGGCGGAGACCGAGGCGGCGATCCTGGAGAAGGTGTTCAGCCAGCGGCAGCCCCCGGTGCGCCAGCTCATGCCCGAAGTGCCGCCGGAGCTCTCGGAGCTGGTCGACTGGCTGCTGGAAAAGAAGGCGCGGATGCGGCCGCAGGATGCCCGGGAGGTCGCCACGGTGCTCAACGCGATCCTGGCCCGGCAACCTCCGACATCCCCCGGGGAGGACCGGAGGTCCTCCAAGCCTCGGGCGCCGGTTCCGGGGACGACGGACGAGCCTGACGACCGGACGATCTCGCTGCTGCCCACCTTGAGGCGGTACGACGCGGCCCCCGGTCTCGCGCCACGAGCGGCGGATGCCTCTCTGGGGGCCGGCGAGCGCCGCCAGGTGACGGTGGTCTGCTGCGGTCTGGTGGAGGCCGCGGGTCCTGGAGCGTGGCGGATTCCCGAAGCGGAAGACCTTTCCGAGATCATGCCGGCGCTACGCCGGATCCTCTACGAGGTTGTGACGTACTTCCAAGGCAGCTCGGGCACGGCGCTCGGGCCTCAGCTCCGGATCTATTTCGGCTATCCGTGGGCTCGCGACGACGACGTCGAGCGGGCGGTGCTGACGGCGCACGAGTTGGTCGACCGCGTCCGGCGGGCGGACTGGCAGAGCCGTGGAGGGATGCCGCTGGCGCTGCGCGCCGGGGTGCACAGCGGCCCTGCCATCGTCTCGAAGAACAGGGAGCACCCGGAGCCTCTGTCCCTGGGACCCACCCTCGACGTGGCGACGAGCATCCAAGGCGCGGCGTCCGCCGGCGAGGTGCTGGTGAGCGAGGCCACCCGCCGCCTGACCGCTAAGAGCTTCGAGACCGAGGGGCTCCCCCCGGTTCCGCTCCCGGCAACCGGCGGCAGCACTCCGGTCTTCCGGATCCGCGCCCCGCTCAATGCCTCCGAGCAGGCGTTCCGGACCTCCGTCCCGCTCATCGCGCGGGAGGGCGAGCTCGACATGCTGCGTCTGCGCTGGGGGCTGGTGCAGGGGGGAGAGAGCCAGGTGGTCCTGATCAGCGGCGAGGGCGGTATCGGCAAGTCCAGCCTCGTCCACGCGCTACGCAGGGCATTGGGCGGCCTCGCGCCCCGCTGGCTGCTGTGCTACGGCGTGGCCCATGCGCGAAGCTCGCCGTTCTTCGCCGTCATCGAGATGCTGCGGCGCTACTGGCTGGCAGCCGCCCGGACGGAGGCCGAGGAGCTATTCATTCTGGAGCGCCTCCTGGTCCAGTATGGCCTGCCGGTGGCGGACGATCTGCCCATCCTCGCCCTGTTGCTGTCGCTGCCGCTGCCGGGGGGCACCGTGCCGCCACGGAGCCCGGAGACCCGCTGGCGGACCCGGGAGGTGCTCCTCAACCTCCTCCTCGAGGCCACGGCCGAGCTGCCCGTGATCCTGGTGGTCGAGGACCTGCACTGGCTCGATCCCTCCAGCCTGGAGCTCATCGGCGCCCTGCTGGAGGGGGCCGGCGGCGCCTCCCTGCTGGTCATCCTGACCTTCCGGCTGGATTTCGAGCTGCCCTGGCGGCATCATGCGAGCTGGCTCCAACTCCACCTGAGCCGGCTGAGCGACGCGGACTCGATGCGGCTGATCGATCAGATCGCCGGCGCCGAGCGGTTGCCGAAAACCGTCCAGCAGCAGATCGTGAGGAAGGCCGACGGTGTTCCGCTCTTCGTGGAAGAGCTGAGCAAGAGCTGTGTCGAGATGGGGGAGGGAGCCGGGGAGGACGAGCTCCGCAGCCTTCCGGGCCTCCTGCGGGACTCGCTGACGGCGCGGCTCGACCGCCTCGGGAGTGCCCGGGAGGTGGCGCAACTGGCGGCGGTGATCGGGCGCACCTTCTCCTTCGAGCTGCTGGCGGCGGTTTCGCCGCTCGATCCGGCCGCCCTGCGCCAGGATCTCGACGTGCTGGTGCGCGCCGACCTCCTGCACCGCCGGGGCGGTGGCGAGGGCGCCACTTACTCCTTCAAGCATGCGCTGCTCCAGGAGGCGGCCTGTGAGCTGCTTCTGCCCGGCGACCTCGCGCGCCTTCACGCCCGGGTGGCCAAGATCCTGGTGGACCGCTTTCCCGCCATCGCGGACCTCCAGCCCGAAGTCGTGGCCTTTCACTACACCGCGGCGGGAAATCCGGAGAAGGCCATCGAGAGCTGGCTCCAGGCCGGCCAGCGGGCCCTGGAGCGATTCGCCAATCTGGAGGCCCGCGAGCACTTCCGCAACGGCTTGCGATTGATCGAGTCCCTGCCTCCCGACCCCAGGCGCGACCGTTCCGAGATGTCGCTCCAGATCGGCTCCGCCCACGCCGTGATCGTCACCCGCGGCCATTCCGACGCCGAGGTGGAGGCCCTGTTCGAACGCGCCCTGGCCCTCGGCCGCCAGCTCGGCGAGCTACCCCTTCAGTTCCAGTCGCTGCTGTGGAGCTTCCATGCCTGCCGCGGCGATCTGGCCAAGGCCTGGAGCTTGGCCGCGCAGCTGCTCAAGGCCGCCAAGGCCCGGCAGGATGCCGCTGGATTGATCCTGGGCCTCATGGAGCTGGCAATGCTCCAGGCTCGCCTCGGACGCCCGGTAAGCGCCCTGCGCGCCCTGCGGCGAGCCCGCGTCCTCTGTCCCGCGAGCCTGGAGACCGGTGTCGCCCTGTTTCCTGGCTGGGACGCGAAGGGCCATCTCGTCTGTGAGATGGCCCGCACCCTCTGCGACGCGGGCTTTCCGGAGCAGGCTCTCGCCTTCGGCCGCCAGGGCGTTCACCTGGCCGAGAGCCGTGAGAGCTCCTACGGCATGGCCATGGCCCTCCAGTACCTGACCTTCGTCCACCTCGCCCGCCGGGAGTACCTGGAAGCGTCCCAGCATGCCCAGCGGATGCGCGACCTCTGCCAGCAACACGGCTTCGTGTTCTTCGCCATCCACGGCCGCTTTCTGGCGAGCCTGGCGGGTGCCCGGCTCGTTCCGGCGGAGGATGCCGTAGCCCTGATCGGCGAGGCCATTCAGGCGCTCGACGCGTTGCGCCGCGACCATCGCCAGGAGCTCCACCTCCCCGAACTGCTCGGCTGGCTGGCGGAGGCCAGCGTCGCCTGCGGCATGACCTCCGAGGCCCGCTGGCTCCTGGAGGAAGGCTTCGAGATCGGCCGCCGGACCGGCGAGCGCCTAGGCAAGGCCGAGCTGTTCCGCCTCGACGGCGCCCTGCTGCTGGCCGGCAGCGACGGCGAGCCTCCTTCCGCCCAGGTCCGGCGCCAGGCCGAGGTGCGCCTGCGAACCGCCATCGACGAAGCGCGGGCGGTGGAGAGCCTGTGGCTGGAGCTGCGGGCGGCCACCGATCTCGGCCGTCTCCTGTGCGAGGAAGGCCGCGACGAGGAGGCCGCCGAGCTCGTGGCCGGCGTCCTGAGCCGCTTCGGAGAGGGATGGGAGACGGCGGATCTCAAGGCCGCGGCCGTTCTCACCGCCCGGCTCGCCCTTCCCTGACGTCAGGCGCGGCCGTTCCAAACCACTTTCAAGGTCCCATCGAAAGAGAGCTCGAAAGGCCCGAGTTGATTCGCCCACTGACCTTCCGGCACGGAGATCGAGTCGGTGCCTGTATGGGGCTTCGGATAGATCGAGCCGATGAAGTCATAGTCCATTGAATCGATGTCGGTTCGACCAAAAATCGGTTCGCCATCCTTAGTGATCTCACCCGGGATCTGGTAGCACATGATCGAATCCGGGTCGGCGTGATCGGTATGAACGGGCATGGACGGCTTTCTGGCCAAGCCTCTCACGCTGGAGACCTTGCAGGCGGAGCTTCAGGCCGTGCCGACAGGCCGTGGGTAGTGGTCTTGCGGGTCTACGCCCTCAGATAGTGGATCAGGTCGTGTCCATTGGCGTAGATCATGACCGTCGCCAGGACGATCAGTCCCAGCACGGTCAAGGGCATCCGGAGCTTGGCGAAACGAGGGAAGGCTTCTTCGAGGAGGGCCATGGTGATCTGGCCGCCATCCAGCACGGGGATGGGAAGGAGGTTGAACACGGCCAGAGAGATGCTCAGGGAGATGGCGATCTCGAGTCCCTTCCCGCTCTGCGCGAGCCGCCCGCCCTCGACGACGATCCCGACGACTCCCGAGAGAGACTTCGGATGAGAGGGTAGGTTTGCCAGAACGCCCAGGAGCTGCCAGCAGGAGGCGGCCATCTGCCGGAATGGCAAGATCGCGAGCTGGTAGAACGAGGCGTCGTGCCCGGTTCCGTTGAGGACGGACAGGGCGGGGAGAGCCGCGAGAAGATTGGCCAGGGGGCCGCCCAGGTAGAAGGCCAGCCGTTTTCTGAGGGGGATCGCCCGCAGCTCCTCTTCGTCCGTGACGGCGAGCATCACGAACCCACCCAGAGGAAGGGCGCGCAACGAGTAGTCGACCTGCCCCCAGCGCCGGGTCCACAGCTTGGGACCGAAGCCGATCGAGAAGCCGGCGACCGGAATGCCGGCCCGCTTGGCGGCGACCAGATGGCCGAGCTCGTGAATGAGGATCAGCAGGCTCAGCAACGCGAGGACTCCGAGGTAGCTCATGGATCGCTCCTGGGCCTGGAGGCGGCCCTGTCGGGTCTCGCGGTCACCGGCTCGGCCCGCGAGACCGTGCCTCGATAGTACGCGCCGGCCGTTCAGAGGTTTTGGCGAAACCCGTCACGCCAGCTTGCATAGCGTGGCTGCCAGCCGAGCTCGCGCTTCGCCTTCGCGTTCGAAGAGCCGCGACTCTGGGTCATCATCCAGACCCCGGCATCGCCGATCGCGAATCGCGCGATCCAGACCGGCAGCCGGATCGGCGGCTTGGCGCCCACGACTTGTGCAAGGTACGGGAGCCACACCGAAACTTCCGCGGGCTCATCGTCGACGATGTTGTAGAGGCCCGGCTTGTCGTGCGCCAGGGCGAGCAGGGTCGCGCGGGCCGCGTCGGCCACGTGAAGAAACGACCAGACGCCGGCACCATTACCGACGAGGGGAAACTTTCGCTGCCGGATCAGCGTGACGATCTCGCCCTGGTCTGACGTCGACGTGCCGGGTCCGTAGAGGGAGCCATAGCGCAGCACCGTCCCGCGAATGCCGGCTGCTGCCGTCAGGTGGCCTGCTAAGATGGGCTTGTTGAACCTATGGAAGTTGCTCCGGAAGAAGGAGTCTCGCTATGGCTGAGAGCAGACAATTCAAGTTCAAGCAGAAGGTCACCTCTTCTGGCTTCAGCAAGGCGTTGTCGCAGCGGGTCGATGACTACTTCCAGGTCCGCGGGATCTCCAGGCATGCGAATCTGGAGATGGTTTCCAAAACCATCCTTGGCTTCGCCTTGTGGATCGGTACCTATTACTGGCTGATGACCGGCCGGTTCTCGTCCCTGGAGGTGATCGGCGTCTACCTGGCGCATGGGGTCGCACAGGTCTATATGGCGTTCAACATAGCCCATGACGCCAACCATGGGGCCTATTCGAGGAGCAAGCGGGTCAACCGGGCCCTCGGTTGCGTCTTCGACCTCGTCGGCGGGAGCTCCTACATCTGGCGCCTGATGCACAACGATTCCCATCATGCCTTCGTCAACATACGGGGCGCCGACACGACGCTGATCTCCGGTAACATCTTCCGATTCTCCCCGCACGAGCCGAGGCGGCCTTTCCATCGCTACCAGCATCTCTATGCGCCGTTTCTCTACTGCTTGTCCACGCTGGACTGGGTCCTGACCAAGGACTTCCGGTGGCTCGCCCAGGAGAGATTCGGCAACCGGAAGATCGTAAGGCATCCCCTGGGCGAGCTCGTTCTCCTGTTCGCCGGCAAAGCCTTCTACTACACCTACATGCTCATCATTCCTTTGCGCTATCTCAGAGTGCCCTGGTACTCGATCGTCCTGGGTTTCATCGTGATGCATTTCTTTCTCGGTTTTACCCTCGCGCTCATCTTCCAGCCGAACCATTTCAACGACGAAGCGGCCTTCCCCGAAGCCGATGAAGAAGGCCACATCTCGAACAACTACATCAGCCACATTTTCGACACGACCGTGGATTATGCCCGGGGCAACCCGTTCGCGACCTGGATTCTGGGGAGCCTCAACCTGCACGTGATCCACCACATGTTTCCCGGGATCTGTCACGTCCACTACCCGGCCTTGACAAGGATCGTCAAAGCGACGGCGGAGGAGCACGGGCTTTGCTATCGGGAGGCCAGGACCCTCACGGGGGCCTTTCTGGCGCACCTCAGGTGGATGAAAAGGCTCGGGAGCGGGGACGGGGATTATTCCGGAGCCCCTGGGGGCCAGATCCCCTCGACCTTCTCATAAAGGACGCATCCCGGGCACCACGCGAGCGAGCCGGGAGGACACACGGAGCTTCGCTTCTGCAACACAATTCCATTCTCCGGCCGCGCGACCCGCTCCGTGCAACACAACAGAGCGCCGGCGCATCACTGGACCCATGGGTCAAGCGACGCGACCCGAGGGTCCTGTCGCCCCTGTGATGCGACCCGTGGGTCCTGTGATGCAATCCGTGGGTCCTGTGATGCGACCCAGCACCTTTGGCCCGAACCTTGAGAACGAGGCCGCGGCGGCGCTAAACTCCCCCCTCATGAGCCCCCTATCCCGTCGTGAGTTCCTCGGTGCCACGGCTGCATCCGCGGCTACGCTGGCCTTCCCTCAGATCCTGCGGTCCGCCGACTGTCCGGACTCACTTGCTGCCATTCAGGCCGAGATCGTCAAGCGCCATGGCGAGGGTGTCGCTCGCCTTCAGGAATGGGTGCGGCAGCCTTCGATCGCCGCCGAGAACCGCGGGATGTCGGAGGGGTGCGAGCTGATGATGCGCTTCGCCCGTGAGGCGGGGTTTCAGCAGGTCACCCGCATCCCGACCGATGGCCAGCCCGGCGTCTTCGCCACGCTGGACGCCGGGGCGGCGCGGACCGTCGGCCTCTACTTCATGTATGACGTCAAGCAGGTCGATCCAGCCGAGTGGTCGTCGCCGCCCTGGGCGGCGGCTCTCGTCGACAAGCCGGGGTTCGGCAAGGTTCTCATGGGCCGCGGCGCCGTCAACCAGAAGGGGCCCGAGGCGGCGTTCCTGGCCGCTCTCCATGCCATTCATGGCTCGGGGCGGAAGTGTCCCGTCAATCTCGTCCTCGTGGCGGAGGGGGAGGAGGAGATCGGCTCGCCGCACTTCCGGCAGGTCGTGCGCCGGCCCGAGGTGAGCGCCGCCCTCCGGCGCTGCACGGGCGTCTTCATGCCCGCGGCGTCGCAGGACCCGGACGGCACGGTGACGGTATCGCTCGGCGCCAAGGGCGTCGTCGAGCTGGAGCTGATTTCGAGCGGCGAGAAGTGGGGGCGGGGCCCGAAGAAGGACGTCCACTCGAGCAACCGGGCCCGGCTGGACAGCCCGGCGTTCCACCTCGTGCAGGCGCTCGCCACGCTGGTGAATGCCGACGGCGATCCGGCGATCGACGGCTTCGCGGACGCCGTCCTTCCGGCCTCGGCCGCCCAGCGCGCGATGCTCGACGCCGCCGCGGCGCGCCTCAGCGAGGACACCGCGAAGCGACTCCTGTCCACCGATCGCTGGGCTCACGATCTGCCCTGGCGCGCGTCGCTCGACCGCTTCCTGTTCACTCCCACGGTCAATATCGAGGGCCTGGTCGCGGGGTACACGGGTCCGGGCGGCAAGACGGTGCTGCCGCACCGGGCCGTCGCCAAGCTCGACCTCCGGCTGGTGCCGGACATGACCTTCGACGGCGCGGTGGCCGCCTTGAAGGCCCATCTCGCGAAGCGGGGTTTCGGCGACGTCGAGGTCAACCCGAGCGGCGGCTACGACCCGACCAGCACGGATGCGGAGGCGCCCGTCATCCGCGCCGCGATGTCGGTCTACCGCCGCGCGCAGCTCGACCCGATTCTCTGGCCGCGCAACGCGGGCTCCTATCCGGGATATGTGTTCACCGCCGAGCCGCTCAAGCTCCCTGCCGGCCACTTCGGGCTCGGCCACGGCAGCGGCGCCCACGCGCCGGACGAGTACTTCGTGATCGAGTCGAGCAATCCGAAAGTGATGGGCTGGGACGGCGCGGTCCGCTCGTTCGTGGATTTCCTGCACGAGCTCGCGGTCGTCGCCTGAGCCGGCTGCCCACCGGCTCCCTGGCCTCACCGCCTCAGTTGTCGCCCGGGCACGACGGCGGCGGCGCGCAGTCGAGGTCGATGCAGCGGTTGCCGCAGCACGTCTGGGTGCAGCAGATATAGCCACAGGAGTTTATGGGGCCACAGTAGGTAACGCAGTTGTCGGTCGTCGTGGCTGCCTTGGCAGAGTACAGGCCGGACGCGGCGGCAGCCAGGGTCAGCACGGACAGCAGGATGAGCTTGCGCATTTCGGATCTCCTATCGGAAAGGTTTGTCGAGCGGTCCTTGTCGTAGAGAAACGAAAGAATACAAGAAAATCCCTCACCGGGGTCCGCCGGCAAGGTCCCTCAACCCCTCTAGTGATTGGGCGCCCCGGGGGGCGCGGTCTGTGGCCGCGGTCGCATCGGGTTGCCCCACCCCGGGAGCGGCCGTCAGAAGGAGAAGAGCGCAGCAGAGGATTCGCATGGGGACGCTCCTTTCGGGTGCCGCTCATAGTACACTCCCGCCGGTCAGCACAAAACAACGATGGCAATCGGGTAAGGAGGAGAACATGTCGATCCTGCACCTGCTCTGGTCGGTCATCACCGGTTTCTTCGTCGGCCTCATCGCTCGCGCCCTGCTTCCCGGCAGCGACAAGATGGGATTCCTGATGACGGTGGTCATCGGAATCCTCGGCTCCCTGCTGGGCGGATTCCTGGGTGGCCTCATCTCGAAGCCCGCTCCTGACTCCAAGTTCCACCCCGCCGGCTTCTTCATGTCACTGGTCGGCGCGATCGCATTATTGCTGCTCTGGCGCTTCATCGGCCGGTAGCGCGGTCCGCGCGGGGAGTGTGCGAAGATCCTCAGGTGGATTCCCCTGAGCACGCCATCGCCGATCCGGTTCCCGAGATCCGCCGCCGTCCCTCGGCTTCCGAGATCGCCTCCTGGCTCCTCGCGGCCGGAGGGCTCTTCCTGGTCCTTCATCTGCGCCTTCTGTCGGCGCTGCTGGGCGGCCTCGCCGTCTACGAACTGGTGCACATCCTGAGCCGCAAGCTGCCGTTCATCCGCGGCCGGCGCGCGGCCGGCAAGCGCCTGGCGGTCTTCCTGCTCGCGGTGTTCGTGGTGGCCGCCCTGGCCCTCGCGATCATCGGCCTCATCGCCTTCTTCCGCGCCGATCCGGCGAGCTTTCCAGCCCTGTTCGCCCAGATGGCGGACATTCTCGAAGCCTCCAAGCAGCGCCTTCCCGCGTGGCTGGCAAGCGAGCTCCCCACCAACGCCGAGCAGATGAAGAACGAGGGGGTGGCGTGGCTGCGCAAGCACGCGGGGCAGCTGCAGATTTTCGGCGCCGAGATCGGGCGGGTCTTCGTCCGCATGCTGATCGGCATGGTCATCGGCGCCCTGATCTCGCTGCAGGAGACGGGGTCGCCGGGGACCTCCGCGCCGCCGCTGGCCCGGGCCCTGCGCGAGCGAGCCCGGCGGCTCGCGGAGGCGTTCCGCAGGATCATCTTCGCCCAGGTCCGGATCTCGGCGCTCAACACGGCGCTCACCGCCATCTACCTGAGCGTGGTTCTGCCGCTGCTCGGCGTCCGGCTGCCGCTCACCAAGACCTTGATCGTCTTCACCTTTCTCGCCGGTCTGCTGCCGGTGGTCGGCAACCTGATCTCGAACACGGTCATCGTCATCGTCAGCCTCTCCGTGTCCCTGGGCGCCGCGCTGGGCTCGTTGATCTTCCTGATTGTGATCCACAAGCTCGAGTACTTCCTCAACGCGCGGATCGTCGGCAACGAGATTCAGGCGCGAGCCTGGGAGCTGCTTCTGGCGATGATCGTCATGGAGTCGGCTTTCGGGATTCCGGGATTGATCGCCGCGCCGATCTACTATGCCTATCTGAAGGACGAGCTGTCCGCCCGCGGCCTGGTGTGAGCCGCGTCGTCGCGACGGCCGGAAAAGCTCCCAACGTTCCTTAAACGCCGCGTTGGCGCTACACTTCGCTTCGTGCCGAACGACAGCGAGGCTCTGCAGAGATTATTGCAGGCCGAGACCCGCGCGGACAGCGGAGGCGGTGCCCCCATCGCCGCGCTGCTGGTCCCGGGTCTGACGGTCCTGGCTCACCCCGACATCGGGCGAGTGGGGGAGCGAGTGCTCCTCGCGAGCCTTCCAGCCGGGCGGGAGGAGCTTCTGTCTCGCCGCGAGCCGCAGTTCTCAGCACCCGGGAGCGGCGTCCTGCGCCCCCTGGCCGATCCGTTCCTCAGCCGGCGCCCCCTGCGGCTGAACCCGGGCCCCGAACCGGGGTCGATCGTCCTCGATTCTCGCGAGGCCGGCACGGCCGTCGCGGCCGACGGCGCTCCGGTCGAAGGGGAGCGCGTCTTTTCGGCCGCCGAGGTCGAGCGGGGCGTGGTCCTCCTCCTGGCCCACCGCATCGTCCTGCTGCTCTCGCGGCTCGACCCGCTGGGACAGGCCGGCCTGCCCCAGTTCGGCCTGGTCGGCGAGAGCGCCTTGATGCTCCAGCTCCGGCGAGAGATTCAGCGCGTCGCGTCGCTCGACGTCGCGGTGCTGTTGCGCGGCGAAACCGGCACCGGCAAGGAACTGGTCGCCCAGGCGTTGCACCAGGCGAGCCCGCGGCGGTTCCGGCCCTTCTTCGCGGCGAACATGGGAGCGGTGCCGGCTACCCTGGCGGCGGCCGAGCTGTTCGGTGCCGCCCGCGGCGCCTATACGGGAGCGGAGCGCAAGCGGGAGGGTTACTTCCAGCGGGCGGATGGCGGCACGCTGTTCCTGGATGAGGTCGGAGAGACGCCGCCGGAGGTCCAGGTTCTCCTCCTGCGCGCCTTGGAGACGCAGGAGATCCAGCCGGTGGGCAGCGAGGAGCTGCGCCAGGTGGACGTGCGCCTGATCGCCGCCACCGATGCCGACCTCGAGCGGGAGGTGCAGGCGGGGCGGTTCCGCGCTCCTCTCGTCCATCGCCTCGCCGGCTATGAGATCCAGGTGCCTCCCCTGCGCCGCCGCCGGGACGACTTTGGCCGTCTCTTCTTTCACTTCGTCCGGGAAGAGCTCGCCGGCCAGGGGGATGCCGCCCTGCTGGCTACACCTCCCGAAGGCCGGCCGTGGATTCCCGCCGGCCTGGTGGCCCGGCTGGCCGAGTTCGACTGGCCGGGCAACGTCCGCCAGCTCAGGAACGCCGCGCGCCAGCTCGTCATCGCCGGCCGCGACGCCGGCGAGCCCGGCATGTGGCTCCAGGCCGAGCGGCTGTTTCAGGAGGGGGCCCGGGCCGTGGCGGCGTCGGATGACGCGTCGACGCGGCCCCTCCCCACCGAACCTTCGCCCCCGGCGGCGGGGGAATCCCGCAAACGCTACCGGCCCGCTGAGGACGTCACCGACGACGAGTTGATCGACGCCCTGCGTCTCCACGGCTGGCGCATCCAGCGAGCGGCGGCCGAGCTCGGCATCTCCCGCGGCTCGCTCTACGACCGGATCGAGAAAAGCGCGAGAATCCGCAAGGCCGCTGATTTACCCCGCGAGGAGATTGAGGCTTGTGCCGCACGTTGCGGCGGCGACCTCGACGCCATGGTGGCGGTTCTCGAAGTCTCCAAGCGGGGACTGCAACGCCGCATGACCCAACTTGGAATGAGCTGACCCGGACGGTTTCATGGCAGCGCTTTCCCAGACGATCGGTCCTTACACTCTCGAAAAGCGGCTCGGGGCCGGAGGCATGGGGGAGGTCTACCAAGCCTACGACAGCCGGCTGGACCGCCGGGTGGCGATCAAGCTCATCCGCCCCGAGCAGACGGAGAGCGAGACGGCGCGCGAGCGCTTCCGCCGGGAGGCGCGGGCCGCGGCGGGCCTCTCCCACCCGTCGATCGTCCAGATCCACGACATCGTCGAGAGCGGCGAGAGCGACGCCATCGTCATGGAGCTCGTCGAGGGCGAGCCCCTGTCCGAGAGAATCGCCCGGGGCCGTCTGCCGGTGGGCGAGGCGGTGCGGATCGGGCGGGAGATTGCCGAGGGCCTCGCCACCGCTCATGCAAAAGGATTGATCCATCGCGATCTGAAGCCGGAGAACGTGATGATCACCTCGGAGGGGCGGGCCAAGATCCTCGACTTCGGCCTCGCCAAGCGGCTGGAGGGGGAGGCCTCCCTGACCGCGGACCATCGGGTGATCGGGACCTTTCGCGCCATGTCCCCCGAGCAGGCCCAATGCTTGCCCCTCGACGCCCGGTCCGACCTTTTCTCCCTCGGTCTCCTGCTGTACGAGATGCTGAGCGGCAAGTCGCCTTTCGCGGGAAGCTCGACGCTGGACACGCTGACGCGGATCTGTACGCACCGGCAGACGCCGTTGCGAGAGATCGGCGCGGGGGTTCCGGAGGGGCTTTCCGCCCTGGTGGATCAGCTTCTGGAGAAGGACTCGGCGCGGCGGCCCCAGAGCGCGCGCGAGGTGGCGACGGCTCTGGAGACCTTTGGGACGGGGACCGTGGACTTCGGCGCGACCTGGGTCGAAGGGGGCACGCCGCGGGTGGAGCCGCGGCCTTCGATGGCAGGGCCCTCACCCTCCCGCGAGCGCACCTCTCGGGTGTACCCCGCCGGGAAGCGGGCTGTGCGGTGGGGGATCGTGGTCGCTCTGCTGGTACTCCTGGCGGCCGGTCTTCTCTGGCGGACCCGGTGGTCGCCGTCGAATCCGGTCAAGGAGCTGGAATCGCCGATTCGGGTTGTCGTGCAGCGGCCGGAGCTCGGCGCCGGGGCTGGAGAGGCCTCCCAGCTTCTCGCCTCCAGCCTGCGGATTGCTGTCCTGCGATCGCTTCTGGCCTTCAAGGGGATCTCGCCCGGGGAAGCCGGCGACATTTCTGGCACGCCTTCCCAGGTCGCGCGCGCCCTCGCTGTGCAGGAGGTCCTCTCCTCGCGGATGGATTGCGTTCGGGAGAGCTGCCAGATTTCCCTTCAGCGCGTGCGGGGGAGCGACGGCCAGACTCTCTGGAGCAGCCGCAGCTTCAGTGTGGACGCGGACCACCCGTATCTGGTGGAGGAGGCGGTCCAGGGGTACCTCGCGGACGCCTACTCAGGGTTTTCGCGCCGCCCCGGTGCCGCGCCCCTGGAGGTCCGCCCCGCCGACTACACGCAGTACCTGCGCCTGCGGCGGACCTTCGACGCCAAGCGCGCGGGCGAGACCCTGTCGGTGGACGATCTGATCTCGCGACTGGAGGCCCTGAGGGCGAGCTCGCCGCGCTTCCTCGATGCCTATGTCTTCGAAGCCGAGGTGCGCCAACAGCGCTCCAAGACCCGGCAGGACCCAGCGGACCTCGACCGTGCCGCCGAGCTCCTGGGGCAGGCTCAGCAGATCGCCCCCACCGACCCCCGCCCGCTGACCGGCCAGTTCGGCGTCGCGCTACTCCGGGGGCAATGGGATCGCGCCGAGGAGGCTCTCGCCGGGCTCGAACGCCTCCAGCCCGGCGATCCGGGGATCCTGGTCCGTCGCGCCCGGCTGCTCGAAAAGCGGGGGGAGAGCGAGAAGGCTCTGGCGCTGATGCGCGAGGGGGTGAGCCGATATCCGTCCTGGCGGAACCTGTACTGGGCCGCCGGAATGGAACAAGCCCTCGGCCACTTCGACTTTGCCCGGCGCGATGCCGAGCAGCTCCTCGCCAACTATCCTGACAGCTACGACGGGCTGACCAAGCTGGCGGAAATCGAGCTCCTGCATGGCGATCTGCGGCGGGCCGTCGCCCTCTTCTCTCGCCTGGTCGAGCGCTACCCCCGCCCCGGGGAGCTGGCGAATCTGGGAACGGCCCAGATGTACCTGGGTAGCTACCGCGAGGCGGAGACGACCTTCCGGAAGGCTCTGGCTCTGGAGGCCGGCGACGTCTTCAACCGCCTCAACCTGGCCGATGCGGTGGCTCTCGCGGGACGGCCGGACGCGGCGGCGCCGATCTATCGCGAGGTCGTGGGTCAGGCGCGGCTGGAAACCACCGACTGGCAGGTTCTCTCGGCGCGAGCCCAGGCGCAGGCGCATTTGAGAGACGGCCCGGGAGCTGTCGAGTCGGTTCAGAAGATGCTCCGCGTCGGTCCGGAGGGGGCACAGCTCGCCTATGACACCAGCCTGATCTATTCCCTGCTGGGAGATCACAACGCGGCCCTCTACAACGCCCGCCGTGCTCTCCGGCAGGGGATCGCACCCAGGCTGTTCGCCCTCCCCTGGTTCGATCCCCTGCGTTCGGATTCCGCCTTCGCCGCCGAGCTGCGGTCGCGTCCAGGTTCCTAAGTGCCGGTGCCGTCGCCGATGGTGGCGTTGACGATGATGGGATCGGGAGAGGGCAGCGTGATGGAAGCTCCCGAAGTGGGGACGTTGATGACGAATCGAAAGGCACCGAGCTTGGCGGGGGGGGTATTGGTGTCCGAACCGATTGAAATCTGTGCCACCGTATCTGAGATGAGAGCGGGGACGAATCCGTCCGGGGGAGTACCTCCATCGAAAATAATGGGGGGGTTACCGAACGTTAACGCCTTTGAGGCGGTATCGAGACTGAATTTGAGGTTGAAAGGCAGACTGGGATTGATCATGACGAGAAGGTTCTTCAGGTCGATCGCCGAGCCCAGATTGAAGTTGCCATTGGTGTTGTTATAGCTGAGAGGGACGGTCAGCTCGCTTTGCGCAGCGGCGCCTCTGACCAGAAACAGATTCGGCGAGGCCATGACCACGGGCTCGCCGGAAGGATTGATGTTGACGTTGAAGGAGAGGGCCCAGGGGCTCAGGTAGTGCTTCGGCTTTTTGTTTATAGTGATGGTGATCTGATGGTCGTCGTCGCGGGATATGGACAGCTCCGGTTGCGAGGAGCTCAGGAACGCGGGGAAGATCAGCGTGGAAAAATTCTCCGCAGGGAACTTTGCGCCACTCAGGTTCACGACGACCGTCGTGGCATCTTCGTCGACGAACTTGAAGGGCGAGTCGAAGGTGAGTTGGGATGTTGGATTACCCGGATTCGAGCCGAAGGTCAACGTGATGTCTGACATGAGATATCCTTTCAAATTTGCAGTTGGTGGAGATCCGAAGCCTTTTACGATGGTTCTGCCCGGCTGCCTAGCCGTCGCCGATGGTGGCGTTGACGATGATGGGGTCGGGGGAGGTGACCTTTACGGATCCTACATCGAGAACGAATCGGAAGCTGGTGAATTTGTCAGAGCGGCGCGGGATAGAAATCGTCAGATTCCTGTTAAAGTTGGTGGGCTCGGTAAACCAGCTCCTCGGTCCAATGATGGGCGTATTGGGATCGAACGTCACGGTTGGGTCAGCGACAAGATGGAACGTGGCATCGAAAGGCGTGATGCTATTGGTCAGAATGGAGAGGTGTGCCAAGCTGCCCGCCGCTGCGGCCAACGTGAAGATGCCGGTATCGATCGCGTAGTGAAGGTTGATGCTCGCCGCTGCTGGCGAATCTTCGGACGCGGGCTGGTCTGGGCTCAGGACCAGGCTGAGCGCGGGAGAAGTGATGCCGTTGGCGCCTTCGACGTTGACGTTGAAAGAAAGGAGCCAGGGAGCGAAGTAATGCGCTGGCGCTTCTGTGACGTCAATAGAAACACTTTTGAGGTCGTCGCCAAGCTTGTGCGTGAAGCCGGAGGCAGGAGAGAGCCAGCTGATTGGACTGGCGCCAACGAAAGTTGCGCCTCGCAGCGTCACGACGATCGTCGTCTCCTCATCGATAAAGAGATAGGGTTCTCCGTTGGGAGTGTCGAAGGTGAATTGGGACCCCGGCGGATTTTCCGCGGTGTAGGTCAATGTTAATTCCTGGGTGGCCAGATCCGTAAATGTAGAGCTGAACTGCTGGAGGACCTCAGCTAACATAATGTCTCCTTTCAAGCCGCCTGGGTGCCAGGGGTGACTGATCATTTCGGGACGGAAAACTCTCTGTGCAAGGTGTCTGCCAAGAGATCCCTCGCAGTGCGCGGTCTCGCTCGCGAGCCTCGGCGCATGTCGAAGGCAACGTCGGCGACATTCACCGACAGAGCTCGACATACTTTCCAGACTGGTATAGTCCACCGTCGTGAGCGAGAACCGCCCCAAGTCCGCCTATGCCGCCGCCGGCGTCGACATCGATGCCCAGGAGAAGGGGCTCGCCCGCGTCAAGAAGCTGGCGAAGTCCACGTTCACGCCGGGCGTCCTGTCGGAGATCGGCAGCTTCGGCGGCCTGTTCCGGCTGGAGCTGGCCGGCATGACCGAGCCCGTCCTCGTGGCCTCGGCCGACGGCGTGGGCACCAAGCTGGTGGTGGCGAAGATGGCGGGGGACTACTCCTCGGTCGGCCGCGACCTCGTCAATCACTGCGTCAACGACATCCTGGTGCAGGGGGCCGAGCCGCTCTTCTTCATGGACTACCTGGGAGCCGGAGTCCTGGAGCCGGAGAAGATGGTCGAGCTCGTCAGTGGCGTGGCCGACGGCTGCCGGGAGAACGGCTGCGCCCTCCTGGGCGGCGAGACGGCCGAGATGCCGGGCTTCTACCAGCCGGGGGACTACGAGCTGGTCGGTTTCATCGTCGGGCTGGTCGACCGCCCGAAAGTGCTGGACGGCTCCAAGGTGCGGGCCGGCGACGTCCTCATCGGCCTTCCCTCCTCGGGGCTCCACACCAACGGTTACTCCCTGGCCCGCAAGATCGTCTTCGAGCAGGCCGGCCTCGGCATTGGCGACCCCGCGCCGTGGGAGAAGAAGAAGACGGTCGGTCAGACCCTCCTCGCGTCCCATCTCTCCTATCTGAAGGCGATCCGGCCGCTTCTCGGAAACCCTGCCCTCCACGGCATGGCCCACATCACCGGCGGCGGCATTACGGACAACCTGCCGCGCATCCTCCCCGCGGACACCCACGCCCTCATCCGGATGGGGAGCTGGCCGGTGCCTGAGCTCTACCACTTCCTCCAGGAGAAGGGGGGCGTGGAGATGGAGGAGATGCTGCGCGTTTTCAACCTGGGGGTTGGCATGATCCTGGCGGTGGACCCGGCCGGCCTCGGCGAGGTCCTCGGCCTCCTACGCTCCGTGGGCCAGAAGAGCTGGCTCGTCGGCACCCTCCAGAAGGGCGGAACCGGCGTCGTCTACGATCTCGGCCCCGAGTCCCCCGCGGCTCCTCCCTCCGACTAAGCGGAAGCTTCCAACGTGACTCTGGAACCTTCCAATGTGACGCCGGAACCATCCGGAGTGATTCCGGAACGTTCCAGTGTGTCCCCGGAGGTTCTGGCGTGACCCTGGAACGTTCCAACGTGACTCCGGAAGCTTCCGGACTGACTCTGGAACCTTCCAGGCTGACTCTGGAACCTTCCAATGTGACGTCGGAACCCTCCGTAGTGATTCCGGAACGTTCCAGCGTGTCCCCGGAGGTTCTGGCGTGACTCCGGAACGTTGCAACGTGACTCCGGAAGCTTCCAGACTGACTCCGGAACCTTCCAGCGGAACTCCGGAGACTTCCAGACTGACTCTGGAACTTTCCAGCGGGACTCCGGAAGCTTCCAGTGTGACTCTGGAACCTTCCGGTGTAGCTCTGGAAGCTTCCGGCGTGACTCTGAAACCTTCCGGGGTGGCTCCTGAACCTTCCGGAATGACTCCGGAGCTTCCGGCGTGACTCCGGAACCAATCGTCAGGCTTGCCGTTCTCCTCTCCGGCCGGGGCAGCAACTTCCTGGCGATCCACGCCGCCATCCAGCGGGGCGAAGTCCCGGCGGAGATCGTCCTCGTGATCAGCAACCTCGAGGAGGCACCCGGCCTCGACAAGGCCCGGGAGCTGGGTCTGACGGCCGTCGCCATTCCTCACCAGGGGATTCCGCGCCGGGAGCACGAGCAACAGGTCGTGGCGGCTCTGCAGGAGGCGAGGGCGGAGTGGATCTGCCTCGCCGGCTACATGCGCCTCCTGTCGCCGGAGCTCGTGGGTGCTTTCCCGCAACGGATCGTCAACATCCATCCCAGCCTTCTGCCGGCGTTCCCGGGACTGGACGCGCAAGGCCAGGCGCTGGCGCACGGCGTCAAGGTCTCCGGCTGCACCGTCCACCTGGTGGACGAGGGTCTGGACAGCGGTCCCATCGTCGTCCAACGGACCGTGCCCGTGCTGGACGGGGACAGCCCGCGGACGCTGGCGGCGCGCATCCTGGAGCAGGAGCATCAGGCCTATCCGGAGGCCCTGCGCAGGCTGCTGACGGAGCCTTGGAGGGTCGAGGGGCGGCGGCTTCTCTTCGAACCACCGCCTGGGGGATAGACAGGGGGCCGCCGAGGATGTATAGTCGGCGACGCACTAGAGGGAGACCCCGCCGCCCCCGTTGTGGGTCGGTCCGGGTCACCCGGTTGAAAATCCCCGAACGACAACGCGAAGTGAGCGCTGTGGCCCACCGGGAATGTACGGTGGCATCGGCACGTTTCGACGTTTTGCGTTTTCGCCGGCTGAATGGCGGAAACGACGGGGGCGGGGCGAAGTTGAAACGAGGGGTTGACAAGCGAACCTGCCTGCCCTACTCTTCGCCTCCCCTGGAACGAAGGGGACGCCAACGAAGCCGGCCCGGCAGGGTCGGCCGAAAGCGGAAGCCGGTTCTTTGAAAACTAGATAGAGGAAGAAGAGTGAAGTCAGCGGCCCAGCTCTGGCTTTGGGTGCGCCTTAGGGTGTGCTTGAGGTAGGAGCTGATTCCGAACAAAAGCTGACGGTGCTGTTAGCCAGTGCCGTTGGCATAAGGGTCTAAACTGGAGAGTTTGATCCTGGCTCAGAATGAACGCTGGCGGCGTGCTTAACACATGCAAGTCGTGCGCGAAGGAGGCTTCGGTCTCCGGAGAGCGGCGAACGGGTGAGTAACACGTGGGTAATCTGCCTGGGAGCGTGGGATAACCTGGGGAAACTCGGGCTAATACCGCGTACGTTGATGGGACTATGGTTCTGTCAAGAAAGCTGGCCTCTGTTTACAAGCTAGCGCTCCCAGAGGAGCCCGCGGCTGATTAGCTAGTTGGTGAGGTAATGGCTCACCAAGGCTTCGATCAGTAGCCGGCCTGAGAGGGTGATCGGCCACACTGGGACTGAGACACGGCCCAGACTCCTACGGGAGGCAGCAGTGGGGAATATTGGACAATGGGCGCAAGCCTGATCCAGCAACGCCGCGTGGAGGATGAAGGTCTTCGGATCGTAAACTCCTGTCAGATGGGACGAAGGCTTGGAGGCAAATAGTTTCCGAGTTTGACGGTACCATCAGAGGAAGCCCCGGCTAACTCCGTGCCAGCAGCCGCGGTAATACGGAGGGGGCGAGCGTTATTCGGAATTATTGGGCGTAAAGGGCGCGTAGGCGGCCCGGTAAGTCAAAGGTGAAATCCCTCGGCTCAACTGAGGAACTGCCTTTGAAACTGTCGGGCTTGAGGCCGGGAGAGGGTAGTGGAATTCCCAGTGTAGCGGTGAAATGCGTAGATATTGGGAGGAACACCAGTGGCGAAGGCGGCTACCTGGACCGGTTCTGACGCTGAGGCGCGAAAGCGTGGGTAGCAAACAGGATTAGATACCCTGGTAGTCCACGCTGTAAACGATGGGTGCTCGGTGTCGCGGGTATCGACCCCTGCGGTGCCTTAGCTAACGCGTTAAGCACCCCGCCTGGGGAGTACGGTCGCAAGGCTGAAACTCAAAGGAATTGACGGGGGCCCGCACAAGCGGTGGAGCATGTGGTTTAATTCGATGCAACGCGAAGAACCTTACCTGGGCTTGAACTGTGGTGGACGGTGCTTGAAAGAGTGCTTCTCCTTCGGGAGCCGCCATAGAGGTGCTGCATGGCTGTCGTCAGCTCGTGTCGTGAGATGTTGGGTTAAGTCCCGCAACGAGCGCAACCCCTATCCTTAGTTGCCAGCGAGTCAAGTCGGGAACTCTAAGGAGACTGCCCCGGAAATCGGGGAGGAAGGTGGGGATGACGTCAAGTCCTCATGGCCTTTATGTCCAGGGCTACACACGTGCTACAATGGGCGGCACAAAGGGTTGCGATACTGTGAAGTGGAGCTAATCCCAAAAAACCGTCCTCAGTACGGATTGCAGTCTGCAACTCGACTGCATGAAGCTGGAATCGCTAGTAATCCCAGATCAGCACGCTGGGGTGAATACGTTCCCGGGCCTTGTACACACCGCCCGTCACATCACGAAAGTTGGTTGTACCGGAAGCCGGTGCGCTAACCCCTCGGGGAGGCAGCCGTCCATGGTATGTTCAGCGATTGGGGTGAAGTCGTAACAAGGTAGCTGTAGGAGAACCTGTGGCTGGATCACCTCCTTTCTGAGGCGCTGGCCGTCCTGAAGCTCAAAGCATGCCTGGCATTGCCAAGCGTGCTTACGGGTGAACGGAACTGGCCGCGACAAGGTCGATCCGCTGACCTCCTCCTTCTTTCCTCTATCTAGTTTCCAGGGAATCGGCGTGCGAGCCGTTATTAGGCAGTAAATCGGCTCGCGTGCTGGTTCTTAAAGTTCATTGACAACTGAATCGGGTAAGAAGCGATAGGATTCGCCGGGAAAAGAGTGCTCAAGTTTGGTCAAGCTACTAAGGGTACACGGTGGATGCCTTGGCGCAGAGAGGCGACGAAGGACGCGGTAAGCTGCGATAAGCCTCGGGGAGCCGCAAACTGGCTTTGATCCGGGGATTTCCGAATGGGGCAACCCGGCTGGGCAATACCCAGTCATCGCCGAGTGAATTCATAGCTCGGTGGAAGCGAACGGGGGGAAGTGAACCATCTCAGTACCCCCAGGAAGAGAAAACAATAGTGATTCCGTCAGTAGCGGCGAGCGAACGCGGAAGAGCCCAAACCTGTCAGGCGTGATAGCCCGCAAGCGTTGCCTGATGGGGGTTGCGGGACGTTTTTAGGGTTGATTGCGGTCAGCCCGGGGAGTTAGAAATCATCAGTTTAGCTGAAGGTCTCTGGAACGAGCCGCCATAGCGGGTGAAAGCCCCGTAGGCGAAAAGCTGATGACTCCCTTGAGATGTTCCCGAGTACCACGGGGCACGTGGAACCCCGTGGGAATCTGGGTCGACCATGACCCAAGGCTAAATACTACTCTGCGACCGATAGTGAACCAGTACCGTGAGGGAAAGGTGAAAAGCACCCCTGTTAGGGGAGTGAAATAGTACCTGAAACCGTGTATCTACAAGCAGTGGAAGCACTATGGCCGCAAGGTCACGTGCGACCGCGTGCCTTTTGCATAATGAGCCGGCTAGTTACTGTCACTGGCAAGGCGAAGCGACGTGCCGAGCCGTAGCGAAAGCGAGTCTGAATAGGGCGACTTGAGTCAGTGGTAGTAGACGCGAAGCGAGATGATCTACCCATGGCCAGGGTGAAGCTGAGGTAACACTCAGTGGAGGCCCGAACCAGTGTTGGTTGAAAACAGCTTGGATGAGCTGTGGGTAGGGGTGAAAGGCTAATCAAATCTCGTCATAGCTCGTTCTCCTCGAAATAGCTTTAGGGCTAGCCTCGTGGATTGCATCGCGGAGGTAGAGCACTGGATGGACTAGGGGGCCTACAAGCTTACCGAATCCAACCAAACTCCGAATGCCGTGCATGTGTACCACGGGAGTCAGACTACGGGGGATAAGCTCCGTGGTCGAGAGGGAAAGAACCCAGACCGCCAGCTAAGGTCCCCAAGTGGCCGCTAAGTGGAAAAGGATGTGGAGACGCCCAGACAGCCAGGAGGTTGGCTTAGAAGCAGCCATCCTTTAAAGAAAGC